>NZ_VTRT01000001.1 GCF_008274585.1 Pedobacter sp. BS3
TGACCGCTCTGATTCCGGCCATCCCAGCCTACATTGGGGTCGGTGGAATAGAACAGCCGTTTGCCGTCACGGGCGTAAACTTCTACGGTAGCGCTTTTATAGCATTTTAAATCGGGGATGATCCAGGTATCGTTCCTGCCATCGCCGTTGGGTGTAAAGGTGTTCACCAGCCTAAAACCTTCCAGTACGGTTACATCGCTGGAAACAGTTAATCCAAGCGGGTTTACTGTTCCGTTTGCCGGGATCAGTTTTCCAACCATGGTATAAGTGCCCATTTTAAACGGATTGTAAACAGTTTTCGGCGACCAGGTTATACCCGCCACACCGGTTGTACCATCCTCATAGGTTACAGCTACCTCTTTAGCTAAAGGCAGCAGTTCCTGGATGGTTTTTTCGGGTACCTGAATAGAGGGCACTGTGCCAACACTGGCAATTTTAGGAACAGCAATAACCGGCTCTTCATTTAATACGATATTATCAATATCAATAGTGGCCGTAAAATTTGGGTTATTAGAGAATTTATAGCTTGATAATTTGATACTTGGGGTATAAGCCGGATCTTCGTTTATAGCCAGTACCGCCATACCGTTCTCATTTACCAGCCAAATGTCAGAAGCGTCATCTCCTACGGTAGATATATTTCCTGTAGGGTCAATATAACCTGCCGGGGATCCGCTGTTATTCACATACCACACAATGGTTTGGGTACCAGAGAAAGTGCCATCAGCGGTTTGCGTAGGAGTAGCTACTTTAAATTCGCCGGCATTTTTGGTAGGGTTCAGGTAAAAGTTAGAGTGGGTAACAGCCAGGCTCGGCCCACCGGGCGCCCCGGTCACTTCGCCTAAGGTAAACATAAAACCAGTAGGCACATTGGCATTATTGCCGGATATGGTGACCTCTACAGATACCTTCAGGAAAGAAGCTCCCGTAGCAGGTAGCCCGCTAAACTGTGTATTTTTTACAAAGCCTGAACGGTTAGTGCCGTCGGCATTGGTTTTTGTAAACCGCAGCTTACCATCTACAATGCCCATCGTCGCGTTTCCGCTAACCGCTATACTGTTAAAATTGTTTTGCTTAGTGGCCGAGGTAGGAAAATAGTCGCTAACATTTGTTGAGGAACTAAAATCCTGGGTAAAATAAATTTTCTGGGATCTACCGATATGCCAGGTAAACAGTATCCCCAAAAGTATTATATATCTTTTCATGGTTGTTTAGTTTAAACTTTTACGTTATACGTGTTATTTTTTCATTATTCATTGTCAATTGTACATTGTCAATTGTACATTGTCAACTGTCCACTCTCAATTGTCCATTATCCATTGTCCACTGTCAACCCTCCACTCAGTTTCCCCATCCCGGGTTCTGTGGACCGAAGTTTTTATTCTGAAGCCGCTCTGTGGCCGGAACAGGGAACAACAGGAACCGGGGCACGGTTACATTAAGCGTAGGCTTGTAAACCGTATTATAAGCGCTGTATAATTTAGTGGTATTATTAAATGTAAGGGTAAGGGGATCCATTGCGGTGTATGTAGGATACCCGGCGCCGGTAATCTTATTTTGAAACCGGTACAAAAACTGGTACGCGTACATGGTTTCATCATAGCTGCGGGGGCTACGCATCCGCACCAGGTCAAACCAGCGCTGACCTTCGCCTACCAGCTCCAGGCCACGTTCATCAAAGATCTTCATCCTGAACTTATCCTTATCTCCCGCCGTAACGGTTGTTAAATTGGCAGGAATAGCCCTTGCAACACCATTGGCGTTGCGGGCCCGCTCTCTGACTTTGTTAAAGGCTGCCAGGGCGTCGGCGTTAGGGCCGTATAGCTCATTTAAGGCTTCGGCCTTGATCAGGTACAGCTCTGCCAGGCGGATAATAAAGAAATCGTTACCGTGATTACGGCTATCCTTGCCGGTAGGATCAATATATTTCCGGCACAGTGGGTACGGGATAGTATAATTAGAAGCACCCGACGGAACCGGGGTTGGATAGATATAATACGTACGGTTCTGCCGCCCGGTTGCACTTTGCCAGAAAGCGGCTTCGTTGCGGTAATCCAGTACATCGCCGGCAGAAGATGCATAATCGCCGGTACGGTAATAATCGGCAAACCAGGGCATTACCCGGTAGGTAGCATCGCCGTTCTGCTCATCGCCGTTGGCCGATACAAAATAGGTATCTACACCATTAAACCGTAACGCATACTCAGAACCGGCAGCTGACATTCCGCGGGTGGTACCATCGGTCTGAAAACGGATACCGAAGATCACTTCTTTATAGGCCTGCAGTTCTTTTGCCACTTCAAACAGATCGGCATAATCATTTATTAAAGAATATTGCCCGCTGGTAAGTACCGAATCGGCATAGGTAACCGAGCTCTGAAACTGTGCGGTTCCATCCTGGCCATGTAATGTAAGCTGGTCGCCATAGGTGAGGTATGCCTGTGCCAATAATGCTTGTGCTGCACCCTTAGAAGCACGCCCCAGCTCTGATATGGTAATGGAACTTTGTAGGGGAAGACGTTCTGAGGCTGCTTTAAAATCCTTAAATATCTGGGCGTAGGTTTCATCTACAGATGCCCTGGGCAGGTAAAAATTACTATTTATGGAAGTGGGTTCAAGCCGTAACGGAACTCCGCCATATAAGCGTACCAGGTAATAATAGCAAAAGGCCCGGATAAAATAAGCATCGCCATAGGCTCTTTTCTTAAAGTCAGCGTTAAGCTGCATGTTATCCAGCACATTGATCAGGTTATTGGCATTTGCAATAGATGCATACAGGTTATCCCACATGGGGGCGGTATGCTGGTTGGTAAAGGTACGCTGGCCATAAGGGCCGAAATCGTAACCTGCTTCCGAATAAAAATCATCTGCACAAAGCACAAGCATCAGGTGTCCTAAATATTTAAACATGTTTGAATCATTCAGGCGGGCATACGTGCCATTAATAATCGCGGTTACATCGTTCTGGGTGGTGATGGTTGCCGGGGTCGGCTGATCTTTAATATGCTCGTCAAGGCTACACGACTGGACAGTCAGCAATGCCACCGTGGTTAATACAATATAGAAACATTTCAGAGTTTTCATTTTCATTAAGTTTAAATCAGTTAAAATATCACTTTCACTCCGGCAGATAACGAACGGGCCTGTGGCAGGGTAGCTATATCAATACCGTTATTGAGCGAGCTTTGCCCGAATGAATTTACATTGGGATCATAACCGGTGTATTTGGTAAGCGTAAGCAGGTTGGTACCGGTTACAAATACCTTTATTTTACTGATGTTCAAAACCTTAGAAGTATTAAGAGTATATCCCAGGGTGATATTCTGTATTCTGAAGAACGATGCATCCTCCACCATCCAGTCGGGGAAACGCCCTTGTAAACGTACTGCATCTGCAGTAAGGGCCGGGTATAGATTGCTGGTACCTTCGCCTTTCCAGCGCCCCAGGTAAGCATCACGTAATGAATTTCCGCCTACATTGGCCGTGTTCGCACCGATCATCCAGCGGTTCATATTTAACAACTGGGCGCCATAGCTGCCAAAACAGGTCATGCTGGCCGAAAACTTCTTCCAGGTAAAATTGGTAGTAAACCCGTAGGTAAAATCGGGCGTAGCCTTTCCAATAACTGTTTTATCATCATCAGATATCTGCCCGTCGCCATTTACATCTACATACCTGATCATACCCGGGCGTATAGTTCCCTTAACCGGATCATTGGCCAGGGCAGGGTCATGATCGATCTCGGCCTGGTTCTGGTAAATACCATTGGTTTTAAATCCCCAGAAAGAGGATATGCTATGCCCCGGAACCGCCGCGGTAACCGGCAGGTTTAGCACATAGCTGCCATTGGCAAAAAACTTGCGCCCGTAAGCAATGCCGGCATCGCCCATATTATTTACCTTGCTGTTAACCAGCGAGAAATTTGCGCTGATATCCAGCGACTTGTTTCTCTTTCTGAGCAGCGAGTACGATGCTTCAACATCAATACCCTTATTGGTTACCTTACCCATATTGGTATAGTAAGTTGACATTCCCGCCGATCCGGGCAGTGGCAAATTGATCAACAGGTCTGTAGTTACTTTGCTGTAGGCATCAACGGTAAGGCTAAGCTTATCTTTCAAAAACCCGAAATCGCCACCCAGGTTATACTGTGTGGTCTTTTCCCATCTTAGATTAGGGTTTACAAAATTCTCTACCACGTAGCCGGTACTGGTGGTGGTTACCCCCATCGGGTAAAAATTCAATCCGTAAGATGCTTGTGAACCGCCAATGGAGATGTTATCATTACCGGCAACACCTACACTGGCACGCAGCTTGAGCGATGACATGAATTTAACTTGTTCTTTAAAAAAGTCTTCGTTAGTTGCGTTCCAGGCAAAGCCCAGCGAAGGGTAGAACTGCCACTTGTGCCCGGGTGCAAGACGGGATGAACCATCATAACGGCCGGTTGCCATAATAGAATACCGCCTGTTGTAGGTATAATTTATCCGGCCAAGCACTGATTCTAAAGCTCTTGCCTTATCGGTGTTAGAGTACCTGCCCGGATAGCCCGCCCCTTTCATATTAAAATAAGTCAGGGTATTTGACGGGAAATTAAGGTTGGTTACGCTACCCGAAGTCCTAAACCATTGCTGCCATGAAAAACCGCCAACAGCATTGATGGAATGTTTACGGTTATATACCTTTTTAAACGTAAGCAGGTTATCGATCAGGTAGTTTGAATTGTCATTCTCGGCCTGCATGGCAGAGCCTCCAGGTGCATTATCGCCAATGTTTGTACCGGTGGGGTAATACACATTACGGCGTGAGTATATATCGTTTATCCCGGCACGTAGCTGATACGATAACGAGGGATTGAATTTGTAATCGAGCGAGAAGTTGGAGATAAGCGTACGCATAGCGGTACGGTCAGTCACCTTATACAACAAGGTTAAGGGATTATTGGTAAAGGTTTCCTCATCCTCATCACCGCTGTTATCGGCACTTGTCGGTTCGCGTAAAGGGTTATACCATAAGGCGCCTAATACTACTGATGAACCTGCCAGACCTGTCCAGCTGGACTGTAAGCCAAATTTACGATCGGTCAATGACAGAGCTGTGCGTAACCCGAGCGTAAGCTTAGGACTTACATTCCGCTCATAATTTAGCCGGACGCCGCCTTTTCTGTACCCGGCGTTAATAATGATACTTTGCTGATCTGAATAATTGCCGCTAAGCAGGTAATTGTATTTTTTGTTTTCACGGCCAGAAAACGATATCTGGTAATCCTGCGAAAGCGCATTACGGTATATCAGATCCTGCCAGTCGGTATTGGGCATTCTGGATGCCGTATCAAGCTGGGCCTGCTTATAGGTAGGCGCCAGCCCATCGTTGACCATTGCTTCATTTTTAAACAGCATGTACTCGTAGTTATTAAGCAGTGGTATCTTCTTGGGCAGCTGGCTTACATCAAAACGGCTTGAGAACGCTATATTATCTTTGGCATTACCTTTACCGGATTTGGTTGTAATAAGCACTACCCCGTTAGAGCCCCGGGAACCATAAATGGCTGTTGAGGAGGCGTCTTTCAGGATCTCTATAGACGCAATATCGTTAGGATTCAAAGCGGCCAGCGGATCGGATGGCGGAATATCAGAGCCATCGTCAGAATTTGAGTCGCCGGCATACGTGGCGCTGAAAGAAGATTCTATAGGCTGGCCGTCAATAACAATGAGCGGTTGATTGCTGCCGGTAACGGAGGTCATACCACGTATATTAAACGTCATGGCCCCACCCGGCTCGCCGGTATTGGTAATGATATTTACCCCGGCTACTTTACCCTGCAGCGCTTCAGGTACCGATACCGCTTTTATTTCATCCACATCGCCCAGCTTTGCCGATGTGATCGCCCCGGTAATATCGCTTTTCTGCATGGTTCCGTAACCTACAACAACCACCTCATCAAGCGTTGTTGCGGTAGATGTCAATACTACATCCAATTGCGGTTTGCCGGCTATACGGACTTCTTTTCGCTCAAAGCCAAGATAAGTAAACACTAAAACACCATCTGATGGAGCGTTAATGGTGTACCGGCCTTCCGCATTGGTATTAACACCTTTGTTGGTTCCTTTAATTTTGATACTGACACCCGCCAACGGCTCACCGTCTGACGATTTGACGATACCCGTTACCCGGATATCTTCCAGAGAGCGCATTGCAGCCTTTGCCCCGGTATAGGTGCTGAGCAGTACCAGGAAAACAAGGCCCAATAGTTGGGAGCGGGCGCATCGGCCTCTCCTGATCATAATGGTTTTATTCATTGTGCTTATATTTAAGTTAAAGTTTTTATTATTTATTAAATCGGTACGGATAAGATAATAGCTACCACAGCCCTTTTTTCAAGCAAAAAGGCTGTGGCAGAATCAGATGTATAGTATAGTTAACTTATCGTTTTACAAACCTGTCGCTGCCAAGCAGCTCAAGCGTCAACGCATCACGCACCTCAAGTATGTATATTCCACTGTAAAGCGTAGAAACATTCAGGGCTGCATCTTTATCCGCAGCATTGATCAGAGAACGATGAACCTGCTTACCCTGCATGGTGTACACAGTTGCCTGCAACTGCTGCCTGCCCTGATCTTTAAGCAGCACATGCACCTGATCTTTTGCCGGGTTGGGATACACCTGCACGGTACTACCCGATCTTGCCATGGTAAAATCAAGCGCAACTATTGTTTTAAAATCTACTGATGTACCGTCAAAATCCTGCTGTTTCAGCCGGTAATAATTCAGCCCCGGGTACGGGTTGTTATCTAAGAATGAGTAAGCAAGGGGCCGGGCAGCATTTCCCGCCCCTTTTACATCCCCTAATTCATGAAACGAATTACCATCGGTTGACCGCTCGATGATGAAACGGGCATTATTTTGTTCTGATGCAGTTTGCCAGGTAAGGTAAGAACCGTTAAACTGCTTACGGCCTGTAAATGCCGTTAGCTCAACCGGCAAAGCCGAGTTTGTGCCGGGCCCGTTATAAAAGCCCAGGTTTGGCGCCTCCGAGGCAGAAACCGGGTTGCCGAAATAATCCAGCCCGCCGTTATTGGCTATCACGATGCCGGTTGTCAAGGCTGGCGAGCCGGGCTTCAGCTTATATCCGCCAACCGTACTCAGGCCGGTTGTAGCCGTTCCCGGCTCTACAAACAAAGGATCTGATGTGCTGTTCGACCCGGCATTGATCTGCGACGGTAGATTGGTACGGTAAAAAATATTATTGGTGATGGTCCTATTCTGTTTGCCATCATCAAACATAATATACCTCGGGTTTCCAACTGCATTGGCATCGGCATTATATACAATGTTATTCTGGTAGGTATAGGTATGCGCAACATTCTCAACTTCCTTGATGATGGCCGGCTTTAAGCCTGCACCGATATAAAAGGTATTATTATAGATCTGGGCGCTGGTAAACTCGAAATTGATCTTTACCAGGTCTCCTTTATCATTCTGGCTCACGTTGTATCGTGCTATAACATTATCGTCACGTGGATCTGTACAAAATACGATCAGACCGTCGCTATTATCGTGGCTGTAGCTGTACTGCCAGATGGTTCCCGGACTATTGAGATCCGGATCGTACAGACTACCGTCAAAGTCACCATTTTCAAGGGCACGGTTCAGGTAACCTTCGTTATACTGAAAAACGGTATTGCGTGAGCTCCTTGAAAAAATGGTATTGCCTGTCGTTCCGGTTGCGGTTTCATAACACAGGTTATGCTCTACCAGGCCACCGTCTGCCAGACGGATGATCATGGCATTTTTAGAAATATGATGGATCACGTTATTACGTATCACCAGGTTAGTAATTCTCCGATTGTTCCAGTTGGCACTGCCCGGATAATTGGAGGAAGAAACTTCATTGTTGGTTACAATACCCTGATTCTGGCAGTTATAAATCAGGCATCCTTCTACCAGGATATCATCATATCTTGTAGCTACTGCATCATCGTTACTCACCGTAAAGTAAATTCCTGCTGATCTTTTATCTGATAATGCACCGCCAATAGTCCCTCTTATATTGTGAACTTCCAGATTTTTTAAATGTATATGCTGTACCAGACCGAAATTTGACGCATTTATCTCTACCCCCCTTCTTTCAGCATCAGAAGATCCATCATTAACAATTTCCAGATTATTAATCTCCCAAAAAGACTGATTAAAGAGCTTAACTACACCATTCGCAATTATTCCATTGCCATCGAAAAGGGGTTTGGCACTATCACCATATTTATCTATAATTATAGGATTTCCTGACTCACCCGAACCTAAGGGAGCTAACTGGCCATTCCATATTCCACCGCCTTTAAACAATAGTTTAGAACCTGGTTTAAAAACAGATGAATTCACCCGGGCCAGTGATTTCCATGCAGTTGCTATTGATAATCCATCGTTATTATCATTACCATCATTAGAATCAATATAGTAAGTTCCTACAGCAACTTCTGTAAGAGACAATGAGGCCATCCCAGACCAGGTTGTTCCCACCCGCATTTCATCAATTTCTAATTTCATATTTTGATTATTAGTATTACCATGGCCAATGATAACACGTTTAATTGCCCCTGTATTAGTGACATTACCAGTGGCAGCACCTGAGGTACGCAAGGTATATGGGGGCTCATAATTACTATAAAAACTAGCCAAAGGAGGGTTTAACCATAGTTTTACAGAGTGGGAAGGACTTGAAGGATCTGCAGTATTAGGATCTGTATCTGAAGTGGAATATGACACCACGACATGGTAGGTCGTATTTGGATTCAGATCATAGCTTAACCACTGATTAAGCCCCCTTTTTCCGTACCCTATGTTAAATTTTGTATTGTCAGTGGGACTAGCCCTAATATATATCGGAACAATGATATTGGTAGCAGAAGCACCATTATTCAGCCTGATAAAATAGTCACCTTCAGTAGAACCAGGCACAGTTAAAACACGGAATACGAATGAGTAATACACATTATCAGGATAAGGTGTAGTAGCTGGGTCAAAAGCTGAATAAGCTCCATCCGCACTACCCATTAAGGTAATTTTATTGCCCGGGCCGGTCAGACCGGAATAAGGAAGTGATCCTTCGGTAACGAATATCCCTGAATTAGTTCCAACCCATTTACCGCTACTTTGTATTTCCAGACCACTTGTTTCACTTGGTGTATAATCAAAATGATCCTGAAATGTCTGTGCGCTCCCTATCATGGGAAGCAGAAACAGGAGCATCACATAAAGTAAATTATTTTTCTTCATAACAAGTTTATTTAGTTTATAATTATTTTGATGGTTTCATTCTGATTGCCGCCGCTTATGTTCAGTACATACATGCCTGGCGACGGCATATTTACCAGGTGTAAAGGATAGGTTTTCTGTCCGGCATTAACCCGGATGGTTTCCCGGTGCATCACCTGCCCGGCCATGGTGCTTAGCACCGCCTGAACATTCCCTGCCGGGTAATTTTTAAGCAGCACATTAATTGCTGTGCTTGCCGGGTTAGGATATATGCTTGCCTCTTGAGCGTCTTTCAAAGTAAAAGACACCGCCTTTACGCCCAGATCTGTTCTTGTTCCGTCCTTATCTACCTGCACCAGCCGGTAGTAATTCACTCCATTATAAGGATGATCATCATAAATCACGTATTCGTTTTGGTTAGCAGAAATTCCTTTACCCTGAACCTGTGTCAACAAACGGAAGGTTTCACCGTCTGCCGAATGTTCTATTTCGAAATGATCGTTATTAATTTCTGAATAGGTAATCCAGCTAATGCGGGCGCCGTTATTCACCGCTTTGGCTGTAAATTCGGCCAGTGTAACGGGCAATGCTGTAAGATCTGCCCACGAAGCAGAAACCCTCAGCTCATCCATTTCTACACCCATACCCGCCCTGGCAGTAATGCCATTGTAAATAACTATCCTGTTCATTGCCGAAAAATCTGCTATATCATCGCCCTCGCTGATCTCGGCAGCGGGGCCTGGCTCAGTCGCCAGGTCGGCTGGATTGAGCCATAGCTTCACCTTATCATTTGCATCGCCGCTTACGGCTGTACATGAAAAAACCAGGTAATGCGGTGTGTTGATGTCCAAATCATTGGAAAGCCAGGTTACCGGCAAGCCGGGTTGTTTTGCCAGCCCGATGTTAAACTTGCCGGCTGTTGCGCTTGCCCGCAGGTAAACCGCTGCGGTTAGCTGCGTTTCGCTTCCCAGGCAGGTAATGTAATCGCTTTGCGCAAACGTAGGTAACGATGTTACATTCAGGATAAATGAGCCATAAACCGTTCCGGAACTTTGCCCGGCAAAGGTGTGGTAATAAGCACCTTCTTCTGCCCCGAACCTGATCTTATTCCCGGTTGAGGCAGGCAATCCGGGATAAGAAAGGTTTCCTGAAGTAACAAAAACCGAATTATCCGAACCATCGGGCAGAGGACTTATTTGTTCCCATCCCGTTGAAACATGGATCTCATCAATATCCATTTTCAAGCCGGCATTCTTATTGGCATCGCTATGGTTAAGCCCAAGCCTGTTCAGGTTAGAAAATACACTCACATCTGCCCCGGCGGTAATAGTAATATCCGCCGCTGGTTCAGTGTCAAAGCTGGCCGGGTTTAACCACAAACGGGAAATATCATTTGTCACACCCGCTACATCGGTATAAGCAAAAACAATGTAATAAGCTGTGTTCAATGATAAATTATCACTCATCCAGCTCACAGCCGATCCTTTCCGCTTACCTAACCCGATATTGAACTTTCCGGGAGTTGCAGCAGCCCTGATGTACACGGCCGACATGGTTGCAGACGAATTACCCAAAAAAATAAAGTGGTCTCCGGCCGTTGAAGTAGGTAACGATGTTACATTAATGATGCATGACCCATATAATGTGCCCGTGGTTTGTCCAGGTATTGATCTGTAATAGCCTTTACCTGCGCCATCAAATTGTATTTTATTGCCGGCAGATGTATAGTATCCCGGATAGGTCAGACTACCCTCTGTTACCAGTGCAGGGCTCCCTGTTGAGGATTCAAAGACCGTCCATAAACCACCGCTTTGCTCATTCAGGTCATTGGACGAGCTGGCTGCATAATCAAACGATTCATTTAACAGCAACTGTGCACTTCCCACAAAGGGCAGCAAAAGTATACCTATCAGTGTTATATAAATCCGTTTCATAACGTTAGTTTATTGGTTAATACGATCTGCATGGCTATTTAAATTCCGGTGGACTGACATTGCTGATCTGAAAATTCCCCAGCGTGAGCCAGTTATCCACCGTGAGCCTGGTTCCGTTGAATATCACATTATCAAACACCAACCCATCGAATGGCTTTGACGGATCACTGCATAGCAGGTAATTGCTGAACCCTTTGCTCATGTTCATGTCTACCTTCCAGTTCTTAAAGATCATTCCGTGTCTCGTTCGGACTGGCCGCATTGGGCGATACGCGGGAGATCAATGGTACACAAGCTGGTCGGGATTTGAAATCCCGACCTTATTAATACCGGATTTGAAATCCGGAGCTATAGCCATCAGGATCTCAAATCTCAACGAGTGCAGCTACGGCACAAAAACTTTTACCGATCTATTTAATCCTTCATTACCTCTTACATGTAACACGTATATACCCGTAGCTGGCGTCGATTTAAGATCCAGTGAATAAACGGTTTGCCCGGATTTGGCCTCGGCCTGCTCCCGCGACAGTACCTTTCCGTTCACCGAGCTAAAGGTGAAGCTCAGCTTTTCGTCCCGGTCACTTTTCAGGAATACTTTAACTAAAGATTCAGACGCGTAAGCGCTTAATGCCGTGGCATTGGCCAGGCTAAAAGATACAGCCTTTACGCCGAGCTCGGTTTTATCGCCGTTTTTATCAAATTGCAGCAAACGGTAATAGTTAATGCCGTTCCGGGGGTTACCATCGTAAACTACATAATCAGATGGATTGCCGGTTGTGCCTTTGCCTGCTACCCGTTGCAGCGTTTCAAAGTTTTTGCCATCGGTTGAGCGTTGTACCTCGAAATGGTCATTGTTAATTTCCGAGAAGGTGGTCCAGCTGATTTTGCTCCGGTTATTTTCGGCTACAGCGTCAAATTTACCCAGGGTAACGGGTAAGGTTGCTGTTACTACCTGAGACCAGTTCAGGCCAAGGCGGAATTCATCAACCTCTATAGCAAAATTGGTAGTGTTACCCTTTTCTCTATGAAATAACGCCCAGGCTATTCCATTAAAATTAGCAAAGTCGCCACCATCTGAAGCAGTAACTGCAGGTGTAGTAGAGTTTATGTATAAGCTCATCACGTCACCCCGGGGAGCAGGCGAGATACCAGAGCCCTGGTCTGCTCCCAAAACCAGGTAATAGGAGGTATTGATATCCAGATCCTGATTAGACCATACAGGCGAAGAAGCAGGATCTACATTACTTTTTCGGATCCCAAGATTAAATTTAGCCGCATCCACCGGGCTTCTCCTGATATAGATCATGCCGCAATTATTCGTATTGTTACCCAGGCTAAAAAAATGATTACCGGCTTCGGATTCATCAGGCAATGTGGTTACCTTAAGAATAAAAGAAACATACAAATGAGGGGTGGAGGTTGTCAGACCGTTAAATCTCATATAATAGCTGGCCGAAGTTCCGGTAAACACTATTTTGTTGCCTGCAGAGCTCAGACCAGGGTAGCTCAGGCTACCGCTGGTCACCATGATATCGTCTCCTGTTGTTTCCCTGACCTTGGTTTTTGAAACGGTAGATGTACTTTCACGCACCCAAACCAATGAGGCTGCATCCAGAGCATCTTGCAATTTGCCGGCTGTATAATCAAAGGGGTCATAATAAGGATTGGTACCTACATTCTTAGTGAGCCCGTCTGGTTGTGCCTGCACCACCCCGGAGAAAAAGAGCAATGCCACCCCCGGCAGCAAAGCCCATAATACATTAAACTTTTTCATAACGTTAATTTTTAGTTAAGTAATGGGTATGATTTAGTTGTGTTGTTTAGCCCTCCTTATCTTCGGTTTTTCCCTTGTGCTCTACCCGCTCAATAATGGCCTTAAACTCGGCCACCTTATCAGGCATTTTATTGTACAGGTTATGCTTTTCGCCGGGATCGGTTTTGATGTTGTATAGCTGAAAATCCTTAGGGAAAGGACCGCCCTTATAAAATGTCTGACCCCAGGCAGCCTTACCAGATTCGATATATGTCCAGTCGCCGTGATTCACCACGTAAGCGCCCCCGCCACCCGAAACAATGGTCATGGATCTACGTACCTGCTTACTGGAAGTACCCAGGATATTGCCCAGGTAGCTGTAGCTGTCTTCGCCCTCATTGGGCGCCAGCTTATCGCCAACCAGCTCGGCAAAGGTGGCCAGCAGATCGGTATTGCAAACGGTATTATTGTTCACCGCACCAGCCTTGATCTCTCCCGGCCAGTGCATAATAAGCGGTACACGGTGCCCGCCTTCCCAGGCATCGGCTTTAAAGCCGCGAAATTCGCCCGAAGCCTTGTGCCCGTACGTGAGCCAACCGCCTGTGTCTTTACCGTTTTTACCGGGTTTTATGTACTCCGGCTTATAATCGCTGAAATAGTCCAGGTAATACTTATCTCCTAAATCTTTATGGTATTTCTGTATAGCATCAAAAGCATCGCCGGGAACACCGCCATTATCTGATGTCACAATGAGCAGGGTATTGTCAAACGCATTGTTCTTTTTCAGCGTTTTTACTATCTGGTCAACTACCCAGTCAAACTCCTCGATCTTATCACCCCGTAAGCCGGCACGGCTCTTACCCTTGGTAAAGGTTGGTAGCGCCGGCCTGTGGATAGCGCTGGTGGGGAAATACAAAAAGAGGGGCTTATCGCGATATTGCTTAAAGTGATCATCAATAACACTTACCGCCTTTTTGGTAAGCTCCTGGTCGATGGTTTCCAGGTTCCAGTTGGGCGCCCGCAGGCAGGGCTGATCGGTATCATATACGTACTCTTTCTGTACCGTTGGCGGTTCTACCACATGATCATTCTCAATGTACACAAACGGAATCATGTTATTGGAAGCCGAAATACCATAGTAGTAATCAAAGCCACGTTCTACAGGGCCCTGCTTTACCGGTTTTGAAAAGTCGATATAATCCTGTGTAGTACGTTCCCAGGAATCAAATACATCCTTCACCGGGTCGGCAGGGGCATTAGGTTTCAATGCCCATTCAAAACCCAGGTGCCATTTACCGATACAGGCGGTACGATAACCATTCCGTTTAAGCATCGATGCTATGGTAGTGCGCCCCTGCTCAATTAAAGGCTGGGCAAACCAGGTGAGCACGCCGGTACGCAGCCGTGTACGCCACGAATAACGTCCGGTAAGAATGCTGTAACGTGATGGTGAGCATAACGATGAGGCCGTATGAGCATCGGTAAACCGCATGCCGCTTTCAGCAAGGGCGTCAATAGCCGGAGTTGATACTTTGGTTGCTCCCTGGCAACTAAAATCGCCATAGCCCAGGTCATCGGCCATGATGATAACGATATTAGGCAGCTGCTTTTTCTTTGGCTTTTCTTTGCTGACAACCCATGCTGTTGCCAGTGTAAAAATTGCCACACCGGCAACGGCAAGTACTGATCTTCTTAAAATGGAGGCTACTGTTATCATCTGTTATTCAATTGCTGTTAGTGTCAGGTTAATTGATTATAAAACCATCGTGCAAATACGATTATGTTATTGATTTTAAAAGTTTTACCTTTTTTAATTTTGAATTTTTACTTAACATTAGTGTATAAATTCAAATGCGCCGATATCCGGGGCGCTGCCGTTCGGTATGGCGGTATTTATAAAATCTGATGTAAATCCTAAGTTTTGCCCCTGGTCAATTGCCGGGCTACCGGTAGTTATAGCATAATCTTCTGCCTGAGTACCATTGTAGTTCACAAACAGGGGATTACCGTAAACCGGCGTATCGCCAGGCCCTTCTTTACCGATAACCAACGTGCCGGAAGCCGCATAATAAAGGTTATTTTGTATGATATTCTGCGGCGTATGATCACTGTCTAAGCCGACATTAAAAATGGGAATGTCCTGCTCGGTGACAATGATATTATTCCTGATCTTATTACGTGACTGGTTTTGCGTGATGTTAAACACGCCCCAGTCGTTCGAGTTTTTCTTCCGCCGGATAATGGTATTGTTATCGATTTTACATCCGGCTCCGGCCCATAAGGCAATAAATTGCTGGTAATCATCACTAAGGTTATGGTGGATCTGGAAATTTACATAAGCCGGGTGCTGAAGCACATCTGTCCAGGTAACTTCCAGGAAGCCCTGGCAGTCGCGGGTATAATTATGATGAATGGAAATATTGGCTTTATCGTAACGGGCGTCGTCAATTTCAAAAGCGCCGCCATCAGCGCCTCCGGCATCGCCACCCCAGTTTATCCTGGGATCTTCGGCCCGGTAATTAAATATTTTATTATACCGTGCTTCCTGGTAGTCGCCGCCAAACCATATCCCGATAGGGCCCCAATTCCATTGGGCCAGCACACGACTGCAATCGTGAATATAATTATGCTCAATCAGCGTGTTTTTACCGTAACTTTTCACGCCAACCACACAATCATATATCTCGTTATTGCTTACAATGCAGTTCTCAGCGCTTTTATCAATATAAATAGCACCCATTTCCCAAACGGTAAGAAAACCTCCTCCGGATGAATAACTACCCGCTACATAGGCCGATGTATTGTGGCAATACAAGTTCTCCACCTTAACATAGCTGCCTTTTACACGCACACAATTGCCAAAATTACCTTCCGCGAATACCGGGTTGGTGAAGCTCGGAGCAGGATCGCCGGCATTACCATAATCAGTTAAGGTAATGTAAGCACCCGGTTTGCCGGAATCTGTAATGTATAATGGCCCCGTATATGCTGATCCTCTTTTAAAACGAACAATATCGCCGGGATGCAAACGGACATCCTGTATTTTGGCTAATGTTTTGAACGCACCCGTTTCTGATGTTCCGTTATTAGCATCATTACCGTCATTCGAATCAACATAATACGTTACCGGAGTAGCGCTCTCGTCGGGATTTACTACACGAACCCACGAGCCATTGCTTTGCTGCTGCAGTGTATTAACAGTACTTTCCGGATAATTAAAGGACTCATGTATAAGCACCTGCGCCTTCGCGGAAAAGAATACTAATATGCAAAAAGCAAATAAAAAGACCGTTCGTTTTATATATTGATTCATTTGCCTCGTTATTTAAATGTCGGCGTGGTAACATTGCTGATTTGGAATTTACCGAGTGTGAGCCAGTTGTTTGCCGTAAGTTTAGTGCCGTTCAATATCACATTGTCAAACACCAACCCGTCGAAGGGTTTCGATGGGTCGCTGCATTGCAGATAGCTGCTAAACCCTTTACTCATATCCATGTCTATCTTCCAGTTCTTAAACGTCATCCCGTGTATCTCATTCGGGCTGGCCGCATTGGGCGATACACGGAAAATTAATGGTACCGGTGTCTCTGTTACCAGGTCTTCTATCAAAAAGTTTTGCTGTAAACCGTACATCCCGCCTTCGGCAAACTTATCGCCTACGCAGCTCAGTACCCCACGATTTACTTCCTGGTTGTTCCACTCGGCGTGCAGGATATCTACTCGTTGTATGGTAACGTTGCTGGCATTGCCATTCCCCCAGCTCAGCTGGATTAGGCCGCCGTTGTTGAGCTGCCAGCATACAATGTCTTTGAACGTGATATTGTTGCGGTATACTTTGATGTTATCGTCGTTGGCCCAGATGAAGCAGTTGGATACGGTTGAACCGGCATAAGCGGCTATGCCATCGCAATTGTATGTCCAACTGCCAATGACTTTTACCCAGCTTACCGTATTGTTGGTACCGATTAAACGTACGGAGAAGTATTTGGGGTCGGCTATTACGATGCCTTCTAATTTGATGTTGTTGCTCTGGTTTTTGGCTTCAATGCAATGGCTTTCTCTATAGTTCAGCTTAGCTGACGACAGTACGCCTCTGCCATAGATGTGTACGTCCGGGCGCCCATCCATAATGATGCTGCCATATACCCAGGCACCGGCTTCCAGGTAAATGTTTTTGATGTTGGCGGGTACCTGATATACGCCGATGTTGTGCACGCCGCTTTTGAAGTATAGCCCGCTGTAGGTGGAGGGTACGGCATTAACACCGGCAGCTGTGGTATTTACGAGTTCTTTGTACTGGCTGCCGGGGGTAGGGATGTTGGTTTCTGCGGGATTAGCGAATATCATTAGCCCGTTCTGGTAGCCGGTTGAGCCTATTTCGACCGAGCATTGACCGGGTTGGGTCAGCGTAAAGCTGATGACATCGCCGCTGATAGTAGGTGTTATGCCATAACGTGAGGGTAGTATTTTTACGGTACTGCTTAACGGTACTTTGGCTTTGTTGAGCACCTTAACTTCTACCGTTACGCTGCCGCTGAAGGAGAAGTTGGTCCAGCTGATGCTGCGTCCTTTGAAGATGCCTAACGGATACTGGTCTGTATCGATCATGTTCATATATCCTGGCTGGTACTCGGGACAGCTGCTTTTGAATACGACCTGTGTTGTACGCTTATTTCCACTGATAACCGTTACGGAATAAATATCCGATAACGGTACACCGGGATATTCTTCTGTTCCCTCAATTACCGGGTCTTCCGGCAAGGGTACAGCGGGTAAGTTCTTTGTTTTCTTACAGCCAAAGACTAAAAATATAACCGCAGCTGATACAAGCCCTATTATTTTAGTTTTACTATTCATTATACGTTACTAACATTAAAGCGATAAGCAGGATATAACCGGTATCAATTGAGAGCAATACGCTTTGTCAATCTCCCTATTAATCATAAAATTACCTATCAAAGCACAATAAGATATACCAAATTCTTATCCAGTAATAAATTCCCAAAAATCAAAATTTCAGCAATAAATATTATAAGTTGCTAATAATAAGATACTTATATATAATTTCCCATAACAGGATCAGTATATCCTGGTTCGCCAGTTTCTACTTTCCCGGCATAACGATTTTCAAATTGCTTAAACCCGTCTATTTTAACCGTAAAGTCATACCAGCAAAAAGACGAGCTTAAATCCAGCACCACGTTTTTGCGACCGTTTGCCGGAAGCTTTGCCGTAGATATATTATTCTTCCGTATATGGTCAATAACTGTGATCGCATATTCAGCCGAAGGATCCGGGTTAACAAGCGCAATCATTACATTACCCGTAAGTTTCCTGGCGGATGCATCAAATTCGTATGCACACCTTATCTCAACAGGCGGTTCATTGGCATCGCCGGAAAATTCGCGGAAGAAGCCGTTGGGGCCGTACACTTTTAAATGGTAATGCTTTTGCGGAAATAGATCCAGCTCCCAGGAATCTGTTAATGAATCGCCTGCCTTAACGGCATAGTGCCAGTTAGCAAGCTCATCGGCAGCTTTTTTAGCAGAAATATCCGGGATATATACCGTAAAAGGCGCTCCCGCCGCCTTCCTGCCAAAGACCTGGTTACCTGCTTCCATATTCAGCTCAACATACTTTTTGTCTTTGCTTAACCGGCAATCAGCATACAATTGGTATGGCAAGGCACACGCCGGCCTGATACCCTTTTCCTGTACAGCTAACAGTTGGTAACCGGCTTTTTTGGCCCGCTCAACTTCTAACGTCGATAACGCTTTATAACTATCCGGCTCTTTCTTAAACTGCGCTTTATGTATCTTTTCAATATATCCATCCCTTGAAAGGTACGGAAGCCTGGTTTGCTCTTTGATAAAGGGCCTGAATACCGAAGTCAGGTCGCCGCATATTGTGCGGCGCCAGAGGCTGATATTATTTTCTTCTATTTTTTTGCCGTACTTCTGGCTCAGAAAGCCTTCCAGGAACTGCAACACCGAGGTATGATCAAAAACCTGCGAGCATACCTGTCCTCCCCGGCTCCAGGGCGAGGCCACAATAAGCGGAACCCGGAAACCAAGTCCGATAGGTGCTTCGCGGGCCTGCTTATCAGGCAAACCTTGTTCTAACTCCTGCTGTAGCCGGATATGCTCAACAGCTGTATCTGTTCCGGGCGAACATTTACCTGTATTTGACTTCAGTGGGTCGGGCGGCAGAAAAGGCGGCACATGATCAAAGTACCCGTCATTTTCATCATACGTAAGTATAAAAATGGTTTTCTTCCATACTTCCGGATTTTTAGTGAGAATATCGAGCACTTCTGAAACATACCATGCCCCATACCAGGGAGCGCTGGGATGATCTGAAAAACCTTGCGGCGCTACCAGCCAGGATACTGTTGGCAGGTTGCCGGTATCCACATCTTTTCTGAACTGATAAAGAATATCGCCCTTAGGCACAGTAACCTCCCGTTGTTTGCCTTCATCGGTATATTGCAGGGTGGTTAGCTGCTGGTAAAAAGGATCACTATCGTTCCTGGTGAAAGCCCGGTTGTACAGGCTCTTTTCTTTTTCTGATAACTTTTCATAATTATCTTTTCGCCACCTGGCCAATCCTTTTCTTACATTCTCCAATACCGTTTGCTTTTTTTGAATAGCTGTTTGGACTTTTTTAAAGGCATCACCACCTGTGGCCAATGTTTGGGCTTTTTCCTGCAGCTCTTTAATTTCACCGGGTAAACGCTCTGCCTGCAGCTGAAGATTTCCTATGTAGCGGGCCGAAAATTTAACATGATACTGCGAAAAATATTCGAGCGGATTACATCCAAAATTCGATAACCAGGTTCTTTCCTCGCCCTGGTAACCGCCACCGCAGCTCACATCATTCTGATATACTTTCCACGGTATGTTATTTTCCTCAAGCAGCTCAGGGAAGGTACGCCAGGTTGATTTGGAAAAGCTGAGATCTTCGTTACGAATATGTGCCTTTGAGCTGCCATTTTGCTGCTCACGAATAGTTCCCGTCCACAGATAAAGCCTGTTAGGATACGTGCTGGTCATCGCCGAGCAAAAATTCTGGTCGCAAACGGTGAACGCATCGGCCAGCGCATAATTAAAAGGCAGGTCTTCACGGGTATAGTAGCCCATGGTTAAAGGCATATCCTCGTACTTTTTATTTTTTGATCTTTTAGCATTAAGCCATTGATCAAACCGGCCAAGGTTATTGGCGTCAACCTGGCTGGCACGGGCATGGGGCAAAGCGCCCATCCAGGTAGCCTTGGTATCTTTGATATTTAAACGGAATGGTGTGTAAACCTTGCCTGCAGCATTCGTTTGTAACCACACCGGTTTATTATCAGGCAACGTCACAGCCCGCGGATCATTAAATCCGCGTACGCCTTGCAAAGTACCGAAACAATGGTCAAATGACCGGTTTTCCTGCATTAATATTACCACATGCTCAGCGTCTAAATAGGAGCTTCCCGGCTGCGGATCAATAGCCAGGGCACGAGCTATGGAGGCCGGCATAATTTCTGCCAAACCTATACTACCTGAAAGCAATAACGATTGCCTGATAAAATCACGACGTGTACTCATAAAAAAGCAATAGAATGATCTGCCTTACGGTTACGTAAAGCTTACTGTGAAATTCTTCCTGGTCTGGATAGAGTCTTAACTCTTTAAGAAAGAGTTACCGGAAGTTTATTTGCCTATTCTACCTTCGGCACTATCTGTTCAAATACCACCCCGTTATCCCTGAATACCAGCGTATCGGTTACGTGATGGTTTACCGCACCTTCTTTATAGGTATAATCCAGGTACATGGCATGATGCTTTTGGCCTCCCCACACCTCGGCATTTTTAACATAGCTACCGGTACCGGTTGCGGTAATGGTTGAACCTGTGCCGGTTGTAACTGTAATCTTTCCATCGCTGGCTACGTTAAGCGTCATTTTGGCGGTCGCCTTGGTCGATTGCAGCTGTGAGCCTATACCACTGGTTATCAGGGTAGTACGACCGGTAGTTTTCAGTGTCCAGAGCTGATCCTGCTCTACATATTGTGCATGATATGTGGCTGTTGATGCCGGATTTCCGCCTGCATCTAAGGTTACATCCTTACCCCGGTGAAGGTACGTTCCGTGGTACGGGTTAATGTATTTGATACCGAACAGCACAAAATCACGCGGCTGGGCATTGGCATCCCAGTCTGCTGACCGTAATTTATCAGGGTTAGTCACCAGAGGCACACCTGTTAATACCGAATCAGCCGTTGAACCTGTTATCCGTAAAGGAATAACATAGTTTCCGGTTACCGCTATGGGGTCATCCAGGAAAGCATCGGTTAACTGCACCAGTATCAGCCCGTTAAACGAACCCGCCGGAATGGTTACCTTGTTTAGCGGTGAAAGTGTATAATAGTTATCGGGCAAAACCTTAATAGGAACACCCGCGGCGTCAACAAGTGTTGACGGAACCAGTGATTTATCAAGGACATAATTTACATCCCACGATTTTTTGTTTTCATACATACCGCCAATACTTACGCCGATATGGAATTGCAGCTTTTTATCCAGCGAGTTATCACTCGGGCTATCGCCTAAGATCAGTGTCCGGAACGGGTATTGCAAAGGGAAATACACCGCATTATAGGTATAATCAGGATAAGAAACGTCTTTGTTCCTGCACGATGCAAGCAATGCAAAAAGTACCAGGATATAATTTAACTTCTTCATGTTACTGCCAGTTTTTATTTTGCTTTAACTGATCGGATTTTAATAGTTCATTTTTAGGTAGCGGGCTATAGATCATATAATCCTCATACTTACGCTCTTCAACCTGCTGGTAATCATACGTATAGGCTGAACCTGTTTTGGTGATAAATGCACCGCTTACAGGCGCCTTGAAATCGGTCAGGTCTTTCCAGCGCCGTACATCAAAGAAACGTTGCCCTTCAAAGCACAGCTCAAGCCTGCGCTCGTTACGTATCAGATCACGAAAGGTAGCTTTGCTGGTTATGGTGGCCAGATATGCGTCAGGCTGTGTAATGCCTGCCCGTTTGCGGATACCTGCAATAACAGCCCGGGCGGTAAAACCAAAACCGTTAGGATCGGCATCGGGGCCATAGGCCTCATTAGCGGCCTCGGCATAGGCCAGGTAAACCTCGGTAAACCTGAAATAAGTGTTAAAATGGTTCTGGTTAGTTATTGTGCTACCCAGGCTCACGTTATCCAGCACGAATTTTTTAAGGTAATAGCCGGTACGTGTTGAGTTGGTTTGCACGTTAATGCCGTCTTTCGGAGCGCCGATATAAGTGCTGATAGCCCCCTTTGCACCCAATGTGTTACCATTATACAAAATATAGGTTGCTAACCTTGGATCACGGTTTGCATAAGGGTTAGCCTGGTTGTATAAGCTCAGCGTATTGGTGATCGGGTAACCATTTTTCATCGGGAAAGCATTGACCAACTCCTGTGTAGGGTTGGTGCGTCCGTTGCCCAATTGCGAGGGTGGGAAATTATCGGTTTCCAGGTTATGATTTGATACAATAGCCCGCGACCAGATTATTTCGGCGTTTACACCTGTAGTACTGGTGTACCAGTTAAGTCCTGCTGCCGGCATTGTAGCCGGAAGCCCCCCATTAAGCTTGAGCAATTCGCCGGCGGCTTTGGCTGCATTCGCCCACTTATTCATATCTCCCGTAGGGTTATACGCCGGACTTGCGGCATACAGCAACACGGTAGCTTTCAGGGCACGGGCGGCATAACCGGGCATACGGTTGGTCCAGCGGGCGCCCATAGCCAGGTTATAATTTGTATTACCCGAAACATCGGCAAACGTATTGGGCAAATTGGCTATGGCCGAATCACAATCGGTCACGATCCGGTTCACACACTCTTCGAACGTATTACGGGGCAGGTTGAAATTATCTTCGGTAGACAGGGGTTTTAACACTATCGGGAAACCCAATAACTGACCATCTGTTGCTTCGCCTGCGTAATATTTTAACAGCTGAAATTGCCACCATGCCCGCAAGCCATACGCTTCGCCGGTAAGGCGTTTGAGATGGTATTTATTAACCTCGGGATTTTTATCGTCCCAAACTACTTTTTTGTACACCTCCATGAACGAGTTGATGTAATAGATCTCTTTATAGGCCTGGTTCCATTTGGAGATAGGATTATTGCCGGCATTCCAGCTGCCGGTCGCCATCTGGCGATAGGTCGAGCTGGGGTCATTGCTAACCGCATCGTCACTGATCACATCCTCGTTAAAGGTAACGTTAGCCGGCATGTCTTTATACGCGTTTAAGAGCAGGCCTTCGGTGTAAGCCGGAATTTTTAATAATTCCTCCTGTGTCAGGTTATTATCGGGCTTAGGCTCAAGATAATCTTTACAGGCGGTAAAGGATATCCCTGCCAAAGCAATTACTATATATTTTGAGATATTTTTCATCTTCTGATTACTATTAAAATGAACCTACTATACCAAACATATAGCTACGCACCTGGGGCGATGAAGCTACGTTCAATTCTCTTTGCTCACGGGTTTTTGAAATAGTGAACAGGTTATTACCTCTCAGGTACACTTTTACGCCTTTCCAGAAATACCTGGCAGGCAGGTTATAGCTAAGCTGGGCCCTGTTCAGCGTAAAGTAGTTATCGGTGTATAACCAGAACGTTGAGTTTCTGAAGTTATTAGAGCCGCTGGTAGTGGTTAAGCGGGGGTAAGTAGCCGTTTCGGCAGTAGCCGGTGTCCACCTGTTCAGTACTACTTCAGAATATTTCCGGTCGCCGTAAACCCAGTAGTAGGCATTGTTATAATAAACGCTGCTGCCGGTCTGTGCCGTTCCTAATGCAAAGAACTCAAAGCCGGCATATTGCAGGTTAATATTAAGCCCGTACTGGAAACGGGGATGCGAGTTACCGATCTGCACCTGGTCATCATCATTAATAATACCATCACCATTAACGTCCTTATACTTAATATCGCCCGGCTGAACAGTTCCGTACGATTGTACAGCATGGCCGGCAATATCAGCAGCATCTTTAAACAGGCCTTCGGCAACCAGGCCATACCGTACATCACTCACCCTGCCCTGGCGGTACTGGTAATCATAGGCATATTGTACTTCGCTCTTTTTTACCGAACGCGGTACGGCATATACCATGTTTATACCCAGGTTATAGTTGAATTTACCGGTTTTGCCCTTGTAATTCAGGGTGGCCTCTACCCCGGAAATCTTATCCGCATCATAATTCTCGGTTGGTATAAAGCCGCCTAAGTAAGAAGTATATGCAGAGCTTCTTATTACCGGCTCGCCTTCGGTATGGATATTAAAGTAGTTGGCTTCCAGCCAGATTTGATTTGAAAATAACGATGATTCAAAGCCCACGTTAAATTCCTTATTCTTCACAAAATCCAGGTCAGGGTTGCCGGTCACACTGTATTGAACGGTGCTGTTGCGATTAGCGTTGCCGTTATTATATACAAAATCGGCCCCAATACCATACGTGGTATTATACAGCCGGTAGGTAGTAAACCAATCGTCTGTATGGAGTATACCATAGCTTGCCTTTACTTTCAAATAATTTACCCAACGGTTTGATCGCAGGAAGGCTTCTTCAGATACTATCCAGGCTGCACCAAGCGAAGGGGAAAAGGCATAACGGTTTTTATAAGGAAGATATGACGAACCGACATACGCTCCGCTAAATTCGGCCACATATTTATTATTATACATGTAGTTGGCCCGCAAGCCAAAATGCTGATCTTTATTATTGGCATACGACGATGCTGCCGTAGCACCTATACTGTATGACGTCATGTAAGCCAATGCTGTAACATCAAGCCGGTGTACCGTATTAAATGTGTTTTTATAATTGACAGTTCCATACAAACCAAGCCTCCGCTGAAAGTAATTGCCGCTAACGGTCTGGTTATTATCTTTAAAGTCTGCACCGTATTGTGTAACAACCAGGCTGTCCTGCCCGGAAGAACCTGTAACATACGACGGTTCATATATGGCATAGGTGTTATTTTGCCGCAGTGTAAACGCATTCAGGAAATCATACGTAAAGTTGGCATTGGCTGTAAGCCCTTTTACAAACCGGTTGAAGTCAAATTTCAATCCTGTGTTGAACTGGATGGATTTTTGCAACGTGGTCTGCAGACCGCCTTTGGTTAAATTACCTAATAGATTATTCTGGTACTGGTTGGTTCCGCCCAACAGGTACTGACCATTGATCAGCGTGGCAGAATTGGTTATGGCATCGTTATGAACCTCGCTAACAGGTATCAGCGTAGGGAAAGCATTGGGTAATTGCGTTGAAGCGAACTGGAAGAAATCGCCGCTATAGCTGTCGCCATAAAAGCCGTTTGGATAGCGGTTAGTATTATATACAGCCACCGCGTCAAGGCTGGATGACAGCCAGCTATTTAGCTTATAATCGATGTTTCCACGGAAATTTATCCGGTCTGACCCGCTGTTCTTACCATCCTGCGGCTTATATAACGTACCATTGCGGTTTAAACCGAGTGTGGCAAAGTATTGTGCTTTATCGTTACCACCGGATGCTTCGGTTATAACATTGAAGAACTGGGAGGTATTCCTCAGAAAGGTAGAATTATAGAACGATTCGTCAGGGTAGCGTATAGGGTTTGTCTTGTTCCTGGTATTCTGAATATCAGCAGCGGCGTATTTAGGGGCCAGGCCATCATTAGCCAGGGCCTCATTATACAGGGTCATATAATCTGCTGCCGGCAGGTAGTTCGGATAGCTCACCGGATCGTTCATTCCCGCTTCGGCATATACCTTCATTTTTCTTTTATAAGGTGTGCCGCGTTTGGTGGTAATTAAGATCACACCCTGGTCGGCTTTTGCGCCATACAGTATTTTAGCGGTAGCATCCCGCAACACGGTAATTTCCTGTATCTCAAGCAGGTTCAGGTCATCGGCCATGTTCAGCCGGTCGGAGTTATCGGGAGCCGAACGTGGAATACCGTCTACCACCACAATAGCATTGCCTAAATTACCGTTAATCCCCACGCTTCCGCGAATGTCGCGGCTGTTATATACCCCGGGCACACGTCCGTTAATAGCGCCCAATACATTCTGGTTCAGGTCATAACTCAACAGCTCATCGGGTTTGAGGGCACTTACAGCCCCCACAATACGGCGCTTTTCCAGCTGACCGAAAGGTATATTGACCAGGCTTTGATCGCCTTCATCAAACAAGGGTTTGCTCAACACAACAACAGCATTGGCAATTGTTGATATACTGTCTATAGCCACCAGCCGGGCATTGTAGCCTGCCGCCTCTATGCGCAGCTTTTCGCCTGCCCTTTCGGGATCAATGCTAAATTTACCCGCATCATCGGTCTTTATATACCGGGAGCCTTCGTTATACCAGATAGTGGCGTCTTTAATGACCTTACCGTCTGGGCCGGTAACCGTTATGGTATTCTTCTTATTCTGTGCATATAGGCAGGGATCAAAGCTGCAGCTTATACACGTAACGGTTATAATGGTTAGTAGGTATCGTTTCATGCTAAAATTCTACTTTATGTATGCTAATCATCATCAATTACCAGCCGGGATTTTGGGGGAAACCGGGGTATATCTGAACCTGATATTTGAAGAAAGGCAGCCAGTAATGCTTGTCTTCAAATACCCGCGTACCGATCTGTACCCTGTTGAAGTATGTCCAGTTCTTATCGAATGTTACACTGTAGATCTTTTTGTATTCATCTAAGTGGGCTACATGCCAGCGACGAATGTCGAACCAGCGATGGCCTTCGGCAAAAAACTCAACAGAAAGCTCGTTCCATATCCGTTTACGGAATGTATCCTTATCGCCTGTAAACCTGGTGTTTACATTAGGCATATTGGCCCGGTTACGCACTTTATTCACAGCGTCTACTGCGGTAAGGCTTAAGCCTCCTGCTGTTCCGGCAGGGCCGGCAAACTCATTCACTGCCTCGGCATAGATCATGTACACTTCGGCCAAGCGCATGTGCGGGGTAACAAACACAAACTTATCCCACTCCTGGTCCACATTATTTACCGTGATCGGCTGGTATTTATGAGAAACATACGGTGTACGCATTTCACCAGGGTTTCCTTCGGGTGAGTCCCGCCCGGCTTTGTGCGTTGTGGTTCCGTCATCACTATAACTTTGCAGCTTATTCGCCTCGGCATTTTTAACGGTTACATAATCACGGTCTACATAAATACCTGCCCGGAACCGGGGATCACGGTTATCCCAGGGGCGCAAAGGGTTGTAAAGGGTCTGAGCCGGATCATCATACGGTAAAC
Organism: Pedobacter sp. BS3; assembly: GCF_008274585.1. Taxonomy (GTDB): domain Bacteria; phylum Bacteroidota; class Bacteroidia; order Sphingobacteriales; family Sphingobacteriaceae; genus Hufsiella_A. The sequence continues at coordinate 27,247 of NZ_VTRT01000001.1, forward strand.
CGTTGGTCATTTCAAACATATCTACCAGGTTCTGTGTAGGCGCTTCGGTTATAGAGTTGCCGCCCAAACGGCCAAGTCCCATATTCCGCCCTAAGAAATTCTTATACCTGCCAGCTCCCGATCCATTACCTGTCCGTTCAAAAATAGTTTCTGATGTCCACGGATATTGGCCATTTATTTTAGCGAAATTATCCTGGTAATTGGCGAAGGGAACCAATGCGTACACGCCGTTATCTGCCAGCTTGATCACCTCGGCAGCTGCTTCGGCCGCACGTTTCATCAGATCAAGGTCGTACGTATAAGCACCTCCGGATTCATGCACCATTGTGGGACTGCCGGCATAGAGCAAGGCACGGGCTTTAAACGCCAGCGCTGCACCCCGGGTAGCCCGGCCGGCAGTGGCCCCTACAATCAGTTTACCAACATCTGTTTTATCCCAATCGGCTGGTAATAACTCGGCCGCCTTGTCAAAATCGGCAACTATCTTATCGGTAGTTTGCCGGTAGTTAAGGCGGGGAATATTGATATTCTCATCCGGCAGCAGGTAATGGTCTACATAAGGCAGGCCCCCGAAACAACGGGCAATTTCAAAATGGAAAAACGCCCTGAAAAAATAAGCCTGTCCTTCTATCAGGCGCTTCTGTTCATCGGTGGCATTAGCCAGTAACGGCAGCTTATCTAAAGCCAGGTTGGCGGCACGAATACCTTTCCAGCCGCTGGCCCAGATACCCGCATTATCACCATTAAGGTCTTTAGTGGTGGAGGTAGAAAAGTTGTTATGGATACCGCCGCCATCTGTTTCGCCGGTTATGCCGGTATAATCGCCCAGCTCAGCTTTTTTCTCTGTAGAGTAGTTTTGTACGGATGCAAAATGATCGGCCAGGTTCATGGATGTGGTAAAATCCGTCTGGCAATAATCGGTAACATACGAGTAGCATTGGTCTACAAATCCCTGAAAAGCATTGTAGTTACTGAATACATCCTGATCTGATACTTTGGCATCAGGCGTCTGATCCAGGTACTTCTGGCATGAGCTTGCAGCTACTAAAACCGAAGTAACCACAACATAAGTCAGTATTTTTTTCATTTTCATGATATTATCTTGTTTAAAAACCTACCGCTAAGCCCAATGTATAGCTCCGGGTTAATGGATAAGATAAGGTACGGTTTGCCAGGCCGCCGTTCTGCGATTCGCGGTCTTCACGCATCTTGCTCCATAACGCCAGGTTATATCCCCGCAGAAATACCTGCAGCCGCGACAGGTTCAGCTTTTTCAATACACTTTTGTTAAAGCTATAGCCCAGCTCGGCGCTTTTAATACGGGTGTATGAGGCGTCTTCCACGTTAAATTCCCCTTTAGGCGAAGTGGTATACAAGCGTAAGCCAGGGTAAGTGGCCGACGTTGTTCTGCCGGCAGCCGGATTCCAGGAGGCATCTGCAATGAAATCATTAATTACGGTGTACCCTTCATTAAATTCGATGTGGTTGGTTACAAAGCTTACATTCCAGGCCCCGTAGAATAATATGCCGGCATTAAAGCCTTTGTAATTGAAACCCAGGTTCAGGCTGTGCGTGTACTGCGGAACACCATTATAAGCATAGGGCGCAGCATCTTTGTTATCAATATAACCATCGGCATTGAAATCAATTATCCGGAAATCGCCGGGCAACCGCTGGGTATTATCCAACGCCATCACACCGGTATAGATCTCGTCCCACGACTGCATAATGCCCTGGCTGAGCTGGGTACGGATCTGCCCGATGGAATAACCCGCCCGTTTCTGGTAATCGGGGCGCAATGGCGCATCGTCAGCGGCTAATATCTTATTCTTATTAAAGCTTTGGGTATAACGTACATCAAAGCCTATTTTATTGGCAAACTGATGTCTATAGGCCAGGTCAAGCTCCCAACCCTGGTTCTTAACTTCGCCCAGGTTTGCCGATGGCAGTGCCGCCCCAAATATATCGTTGCTGGTACGCATATCGGCCGATACAAATACATCGGTATTTCTTGCCCAGTAATAATCAAAAGTCAGGTTTAGCTTATCTTTAAAGAAAGCGGCATCAACACCCACATTCTGCTTGTGTGCGGTCTCCCAGTGAATATTCGGATTAGGTATATCGCCTTCCAGGGTAATGGGTAAACCGGTTGACACTTCGAATGGCGAACCGAAGGTCCATTTCCGGGTCAAGGGGTTCCAACTGCCTACGTATTGCCAGCGCTTTATATCCTGATCATTACCTACCCAACCGTTAGAGTACCTGAACTTCATCTGATCTACAAACGGTAAGGCTTTTTTAAAGAATTTCTCATTGGATATTACCCAGCCAAATGCCATAGATGGGAAAAAGCCGAAGCGATATTTCCGGTCAAACTTCTCAGAACCGTTGTACGCCGCGTTAATTTCGACCAGGTATTTTGAATCATAGCCATAAGTAATACGTCCTACCCAATCTTCACGATAGTTCAGGAAGTCCGCATCCCAGGCCGATTCCGAACGCTTGAACAGGGCCAAACCAGAGACATCGTGCTTACCGAATGTGCGGGCATAATTAAAATTGACCTGGTAATCGGTAGTCCGACGAAAAACCTTGCTATTACTTCCGCCTGGTAAAATAGAATATTCATCGGTATACTGATTGGGGAGGTCGGTATAATTGTAGCCATTCGGTATAGAGGTTGGATAGGTATAAATGGCATACTGATCCCACTGATCTTCCGGTAAACCCAGCACGCTTGGCGGAATATATTTCATTACCACGCCATCGTCAGCAATAACATGACGTGTAGTATAATAGCTATCCATTGAAAGCCGGCCACCAACAGAGAAACCCTTCGTGATAAAATCCAGCTTCTGATCCAGCACCAGGTCTGTGTTGATCTGGGTACGGTTATCACTCTTTACCCCGTTAAAGTTTACGGCGGTTATACCGTTGTAAAACTTATCGTCTGACGGGTTCTGCCCCCATGTGCCATCAGAGTACCGTACGGGATAAACATCCGGCGGATGCCCGTAGAGCGATTTCCAGAAAGTAGCATAGTCACTATTATTACCGTTGGGACTTTTTTGTATACCGTATAATCCCGACAGGTTAACGCTTAACCTGGTGGATGAGGTGATATTAAAATCCACGTTACTTCTGAAATTAAACCGATCATACGTAAAGGATGGCGTATAACCCTGCCCGTAATCCTTAGTGGCTATCAGGTCGCCCTGGCGCAGGTACGATAGCGAGCCGAAATATTTGGCAAACTTGGTACCGCCGTTTACATTAATGTTGGCCCGCTGCGAGGTAGAGTAATTACGGGTATATTCATCCAGCCAGTTCACATCGGGATATAGATCGGGATATTCCTGTGTTTTGTAATAGTTCAGTATCTGCTGCGGTTTGTACTGCTGCCATGAGCTGGGATTTACGGCCATTTCATTCACTATAGCTATGTTTTTCTGAACATTACCATCGTACGAATTCATTACCGTTGGCTGCCGCGATAAGGTATTGATCATGGTTTCGGCATCTACGTTTAATGTTGCCGTACCCTGCCTGCCCCGTTTGGTGGTGATCAGGATAACGCCATTAGCTCCTTTAACCCCGAATACCGCAGTGGCAGAAGCATCTTTCAAAATAGAAATCTTATCGATCTCGAACGCGTCTACATTATCTATACTACGCTCAACGCCATCTACCAAAATGAGCGGCGATGCCCCATTCCAGGTTGATTGTCCGCGAATAAATATTTGTGTAGCCTGGTCATTAGGGCCTGAGCCTCCGGGCAGGCTGGTTGACTGTATGGTTGCCAGGCCCGGCAGCAAACCGGAAAGCGCATTGGCCACCTCGGGCACGTTTTGCCGCAAAATGTTATCGCCACTGGTCTGCACAATTGCAGCTACTACACTCTCTTTTTTCTGGCTGCCATAGCCCACAACTACTACCTCATCCAGCGCTTTTGAATCTGCAACAAGCTTTACGTTTAAGCTTGTCTGCTGTGCTTCTAACGGTATTTCCTGTGTAACAAAGCCTATGCTGGTAAATACCAGAACCGGGCCTTTTTCGTCTTTAAGCCTTAAACTGTAGTGACCGCTGGCATCAGAAGTGGTACCATTTGGCTGCCCTTTCTGCCTTATACTCACGCCCGGTAAGATCTCTCCCGATTTAGCATCTGTAATTCTACCGGATATCGTTCGTGTTTGCGCAAAGGCAACAGTAAACGTTAAGGTAAATACCACTAACAGAGAAATAAACTTTACACACACCGGACCGCCAATCCTGGGTAAATATTTGCTCATCGTTTAATTTGCTTTAATTATATGATATATGAGTTTGGTTAATTTGTTAGAATAAAGATACAGGCCTGGCCAGGTCAAAATTGTACCACTTTTTACCTGAATTTGGAAATCATAAAAACAAAAATTTTATACATTATAATTACAATTATTTGATTATAAGAAGTTTATGTAACATACAATAGCATACTTCATGCTATAAATTATATCCTAAATAATAGGGTTGGAGACACAAATCCATATACACCTGTATTTTATCATACTGATCCGGGAAGCACTTTGGAGGAACATCTCCGGGCAGGTTATCCGGCATTCAGATACTTGTTCCGTACATACCCAAAGGCTTTTTGTACGGAAATGGATATTTGTAGTGCATCCTATTGTGTAGGGCCTCAATCGTATTCACTGCTTGCCTGTTATTCTTCATGGAGGCAAATATAGTATAAATCACAATAATCTATAATTTCTGTAGATTAAATATCTTATCAATTATACTCCGTTCAATGTTGTTTTGTTCGCTAAATAATATTCAATTAGATTGTAAGCTCGTATCTTCGCACATGCTATTATATAATGTTACAGTTATTGTAAATGAAGCAATAGAAGATGCCTGGCTTGCGTGGATAAAAAATGAACATATTCCTGAAGTAATGTCTGCCGGCGCCTTTGTTTCTCAACGACTGTTAAAAGTACTTAACTCGCCAAACGAGGGCGTTACCTATTGCCTGCAATACATTGCAGATTCCCAAAATGCCATCAATCATTATTCGTTAACATTTGAGCAGGAGCACCTGGCACAACATTATCAGAATTTTGGCCAGGGTGTTGCCTTGTTTAATACACTTATGGAATTTATAGACCACCAATGAATTTTATAGAAACGTCTATACACGACCTGCTCCTGATTGAACCTAAGATCTGGAGAGATGAACGCGGTTATTTTTACGAAAGCTACAACAATAAGGTATTTGCCGAAGCCGGTATTCATGCAGAATTTGTCCAGGATAATCAATCGTTCTCACAACGGGGCACTTTACGCGGATTACATGCGCAGGCTGATCCATTTGCGCAAGGCAAACTGGTTAGGGTAATACAGGGAAAAGTGCTGGACATCGCCGTAGATATCCGGAAAAGCTCACCTACTTATGGCCGGCATTATTCGGTTGAGTTATCGGGCGAAAACTTCAGGATGTTATGGGTTCCACCTGGTTTTTTGCATGGTTTTGTAACCCTCGAAGACCAAACCATTTTTTCTTACAAGGTTACTAACCTATATAACAAGGCATCTGAAATTGGTGTGCGCTGGAATGATCCGGATCTGAACCTGGACTGGGGAATTGACCCCGGCGAAGCCATACTATCTGAAAAAGACCAGGTATTGCCTTTCTTTAAAGACTTACAAAGTCCCTTTTAATTTTTAAGCGCTGTTTGATAAAACACTATTACTACAATATAATGAATCATTCTTTTGACATACTGAAAACCACCCGTAACAATTTCCTGGCATTAACAGAAAATCTTTCGCTTGATGATCTGAATAAAATTCCGGCAAACTTTAATAATAACATTATCTGGAATCTGGGGCATATTGTCTCATCACAGCAATCGCTTTGTTATAAACTTTCGGGACTCACGCCGCATGTTAGTAATGAATTTATGGCTAAATACGGCAAAGGAACCAAGCCGGAAGGCCCGGTATCGCAGGAAGAGGTTGACCTGATCCGCTCGCTGGCGATATCTTTAGCCAATCAAACTATAGCCGATTACCAGGCCGGACTGTTTAAAACGTACACCGAATATACCACCAGCTATGGCATTACCCTGCATAACATAGATGAGGCTATTTTATTTGTAAACACACACGAGGGTTTGCACTATGGCTATGCTATGGCTCTGAAACGGGCAATCAGGATGTATTGAGGCTGAGGATAAGATTGAGGGTTGAGTTATGCTATTAAAAGGCTACCTGAGTATTGAGGCTTACAAAGTTTACTTTTCAGCTTGATATTAAACTTTGTAAGTCTATAAACGCAAACATGGAGTCTCACCTCGGCTCTCTACAAAGAAGAGGAAGCCAACTTATGAGTGACTTTAGACAATTAGCTTCTTAATAAAATAGTGGCGTATAAGCCTAGTATCATTATTGTAAGCGTTATAAAAATACTAAGCTGCCATCTGCCTTGTTCCTTAAATCCTCTTTCCAAATCTTCTTTGGTAGCCAGATGCCTTGTTTGTTGCTGAATATCTTTTTCTATTTTTTCTTCTATATATGCTGTAAGATTTTCTGCTGTTTCTTTACCCATAAAGCATATAAATGTGTTATAGATACCATACTCATAAACTATTCTTTTATTAATAAATAGTTTAAATATACTAATTTATATAAAAGGGCTCAAACAAATATTTGTTGTCGTCCATTTTAACCTAAAATCGCAATTCTCCCTGCTGCCTTTCGGTTCCTACTTTATCAGATTACCTATGCAAACCGCAGGGTAAATGTATTAAGGATAAGATTGAGGGTTGATTTAAAAAACCTCACAGGGTTTTTAAAATCTGTGAGGTTCTATGCCCGGGCTAATCTTTGTTCTTCAATGTCGTTTTGCTTTTGGCCTTAGACCTTTAGCTCCCTGCCTTTCAGCTCCTATTTTATCAGATTATACAATTCGTCGAGCTTCGGCGAAAGCACAATTTCTATACGCCGGTTATGGCTCCGTGCTTCGGGAGTATTGGCTGCATCAATAGGCTGATACTGACCCTTACCTGTTGCAGTGATGCGGTTATTCTCAATTTTTTGCACTTCGGTTAAATACCGCACAACCGATGTAGCCCGCAGCACGCTCAAATCCCAGTTATCCTTAATTTGTCCCAGGTTAACCACCTTTTGATTATCAGTATGACCCTCAACCGAAATATTAATATCAGGTTGGGTTTTCAGCACTTTGGCCAGTTCAGCTAAAGCCTGCTTACCTTTCTCATCAATAATAATGCTGCCACTGCTAAACAGTAGCTTATCGGTTAACGATACATACACTTTTCCATCACGAATATCTACCGATAAGCCGCTTTGTTTAAAGCCAAGCAATGCCTGCTGCAGTTTTTCTTTCAATGCATTGGTAGCGGCATCGCGTTTACGCAGGGCTTCTTCTACTTCCTTCAACCGTGCTTCACGTTTCTTCAGGTCTTCAGACAGCTTGTTAATTTCTGATGAGCTGTTTGCTCGTAGCAACGCATAGTTTTTATCCAGACCAGACACTTTACTTTCCAGCTCAGCGATACGGCTGTTCATACGTGAGGTATCGGCTTTCAGACGTTGTACCTCTTCTTCCAGGCTTCCTATCTTCACGTTTGCCTGATCCCAGCCTGCCGAAAGTGAATCCCGCTGCGCTACCAGGGCGTTAAACTTTTTGGTTGACAATACTACGCAGGAATTTAGCGAGGCAGCTAAAAAACAAGCGAAAATGATAAGGAATAATTTATTCATGGCCATTAAGTCAAAATTCAAAAGTAAAAACAGTTAACATGCTATAAGCAGGAACAACAAAAATAAATTTACACATCAGTTCATCATTTAACTGATGCTAAGCTGTTGCGTTTCGTAAAAATTCCATTAACGGATATGCCGCCCGGTAACGATCTGCCAGCAATTGGTCGGCATTAGCCCGTAAAAAGTCATCGTCTTTCAGATCGCAGGTTATAATATAGCTCTTTAAACGCAGGTATTTTATATCAGGATGAGAGGCTTCGTAGCCTTTCGGCGATGTTTTGAGCGTATCTTCGTAAGACAAGTCGTTGAAAAACTTCTTAAATGCAGGCTCGTTCAGAATATGATGAAAATCTGCCGCGTTATAATCGATCTCCTGCCGGTAAGCTTTTAGACGATCCGCCTCCGGCTGCCAGTCGCCGGCAGCCAAAAAAGATTTGCCCGGCTCAATATGCAGGTAATAACCCGGCCCGTTAAAATTTTTCCCGTTAGGGGATATGCCGACTCCAAAATTAGTTTTATACGGTGTTTTAATTTTGCTGAAACGAATGTCGCGATAAATGCGCATGACACAATTCCTGGCGCTTAAATCCGCAGGTATCAGGGGATCTACAGCCGACAGTAATCTGATCTGATTGGTTACAAAATTCAGTATGTTTTCTTTCTCTGTTTCGTACCGGCTTTTATTGGCCAAAAACCAGTCGCGGTTGTTGTTGGCCGCTATATCTTTTAGAAATGAAAAAGTAGTTTTAGCTATCATTCTGTATCAAATGCTGCGTTATATTTTACTTTTGGCGTTAGCAGGTGCAATAAAATCACCCGCGAATACCTGAAATTAAAGGGAGCCAGCAACAACATACCGCCAAGCACTACACCAATATAAAGCCCTATCTGTTCATACTCTATGCTACCGGTTACCAGGTAAGTAAGCACACCTAAGGCCACCATTTCGGCAGTGCTCATGGCATAGCTTACATACATGGCCGCATAAAAATAGCCCGGCTCTATCTCAAAACGCAGTCCGCAATGCGAGCAAAGCTCATTGACATGCTGCGCTCTGAAGCTATAGGCAGGCCCCTGAAACATACGGCCACGCCTGCATCTCGGACATCTGGCATGTGTAATAGCATAGAGTTTGGATGTAGCCATATAGCGCTAATTCAGGTGTATCTTCTGATCTTTAATATCTACATTAATGTTCTTACGGCGATATTTTTTATACCAGACAAATCCTACCACAGCTACCGCGACATAAGGCGCAGCCAGTAAAAACAAAATCCCATCATTCAGGCCTTTACCATCTGTATTGCCGTTCTGCACAGAATTTTCCGCATTTAAGGTACACATAGCGCACTGGCTTTGTGCCCGATGTGCAGGGAGAACTAAGAAACTTATGAATGCAACTGCAATAACAACTAACCTTTTTACTGTCTTCATTGCTTTCTTCTTTATTTGGAGCTTTTTGATACCTGCACAACAATTGTTGCAGGATACAAAGTTAACGAATAATATCCCTTAAAACGTATAATAAGGGGATATCATTACATAAACTATTACCCCGGTTACCGTTACGTACAGCCATATCGGGAAACTCCAGCGTACCAGCTTACGGTGACGGTTTACCTGCAGCCCTCCATCCGGATGTCGGGCCTGCAATCCCCGGTAAAAGCTCAATAAAATCAAAGGTAACACGGCTGCTGCCAAAATGATATGCGTAACTAAAATGATATAATAAATGTACCGTAAGCTGCCGGCGGCTTCTTTTTCATACAACGATAAGGTACCATCGTGATCCAGATCGCCGAAACGGGTTTCGGGGGCCAGGTAATGAAACAGGATATACGACACCAGGAACAACGATGATAAAATAAATGTCAGGATGTTAATACGCATGTGCATGGTTACGTTCTTTCGCCTGATGAAATACAGGGATATCAGCAGCAGAACGGTGCATGTTCCGTTGATAATGGCATTTAGTTTAGGCAGAAAATAAGTAAATGATGGCAGGGTTTGGGGAGCCGGAATAATCTTCCGGTTCAGGATAACCACCACCAGGAATACAAAAACGGAAACTGCGGCTACCAGCCTGAAAATCACTTTATCGCTCATAATTTACATTTCGGCAGCTCTTATCTGCCGTAGCTCTTCTACGATTAATACCTTTATTTCGTCAATTAACTGATCTACCTGTTCTTTGGAATTCGAGTCGTAATAGCCGCGTATCCGCTTATGCGGATCTACCAGGATCAGCATCGGGCTGTGGATATAGTTCGGCGATGCAGAAAGGGTATGTGTTAACGCATCAACCAGAAATCCGTCATGTGCCAGCCCGAAGATCTGCTGCTGGTTGCCGGTCAGGAAATCCCATTTGCCGGATGATGCCCCAAACTGTGCAGCATACTTCTTTAATACCGAAGGGGTATCGTAATCCGGGTCTACCGTTATGGATAAAAACCGCAAAAAATCGTTCTTTTTATACCGCTCTGCAACCCGCTGCATTTCGTTGTTCATGTTACGGCAAAAGCTGGGGCACCGGGTAAAAAAGAAATTGACTACGTAAATTTTATTGGTATCTGCCGGAAAGGAAACTGCTATGCTATCCTGGTTAAGCAGCTTAAAATCGCTGATAGTATGATAGATCGTATCGGGGATCTGCTTACCGTGCCAGGTATGAAATGTTTTGGCTACCTGTTTGGGGCCATAGATAGCCAAAGGCTTGTAACGGTTTTTCCCTTTTTCTTTTAGTAAATAATATAAAAATCCCGGTAGGGCTAAAATAGCTACCAGGATCAGTACTTTTTTTATCGGTATTTTCATTAGTTCATGTGCACATGCAAGTAGGTACCTTCTGTAAGTAACAGGATAATAAAATATATAACCAGCACCAGCACGGCCACAATGGTGGTTTTAAATGCAACCCGTTCAAACTTCAGGTGCATAAAATAAGCAACAATGTAAAATGCTTTTAAAAGTGTTAACACGATATATATGCAGTTTCCTACACCGTGCGACAAATGTTTTCCCGGCAGCACCCATAACGCGATGATAAATTCTACAATGGTTATTGCCAGCAGGATACCAAATACCTGCCAGATTTTTCTCCTGGTCATGCCTTCATGCTCTTCATGGGCATGTTCTTCTGCTGCATGTATATTTTGATCAGTCATAAAATTGATGCTTTAACTGTTAAACTAAATAAAAGAAGGTAAATACAAATACCCAAACCAGGTCTACAAAGTGCCAGTACAGCCCTACTTTTTCAACCATTAAATAGCTGCCGCGACGGGCAAACGTTCCGCTTATGGTCATGAACAGGATAATGATATTGATAAGAACTCCTGTAAATACGTGGAACCCGTGGAAGCCGGTAATGGTAAAGAACAGGTTGGCAAATTGCTGCGCAGAAACTTCTGATACAGGCTCTGTAAAGAAATGTTTCAATTCTTCTACCGGCGGAATGCTGCCCCACCAAAAGCCTTCGTGATGCAAGTGTGTCCATTCGGCAGCCTGGCAGCCCAGGAACATTAAACCACCTATTACGGTAGCTATCATCCAGCCAATAACTTCTTTTTTAGCATTTCTGTGTCCTGCTTCTACGGCCAGTACCATAGTAACAGAGCTCATGATCAGGATAAAGGTCATAATACCCACAAAAACCAGAGGATAGCCGGCATCTGCAAGCCCGGGAACCGACTGGAACACCAGGTCTGGATCAGGCCATGTGATTTTGCTGAAGCGCTGTGCTCCGTAATAAATCAAAAATGCCGAAAATGTAAATGCGTCTGACACAAGGAAAAACCACATCATGATTTTACCATACTCAATAGAGAATGGCGATTTACCACCATTCCAGGGTCCGGTTTTAACCTCGTCTAATTGTGATACAGCAGTAGTACTCATTTATAAAAAATTATTGGTTCAAAAGTAAGAAAACATATATATAAATCCATAGTATATCTATAAAATGCCAAAAGATAGAGGTTGTTTCCAGCCTGAACATATTGCGCACTTGTGATATATTCCTGATTTTACCGATAAGGGCCGTAAGTACCATGATCAGACCGGCAAAAATGTGCAGCAAGTGCATACCGGTAAACACGTAAATGAATGATTGCGAAGCGTTATAATTTATAAAATAAACGCCCTGTTTGATCAGCGTCCCCCAGGCTGTTAGCTGTGCATAAAAAAAGGCAATGCCCAGCAATATGGTCAGCACCAAAAACAGCTTCTGTTTGCCAAACTGCAGGCGCTTACCCGACAGGTATGCCAGGTGCATGGTCACACTGCTTAATATGATAATGGCCGTACTGTAAATAAAGGTATGCGGTAATATGGTTTTTATACCGCGGTTAGGGCTTCCGGCAGTGTACACAATAAATCCACTGGTGAAGCCGGCAAATAATATGAATGACGAAACAATAAATAACCAAACCAGAAACTTCTTCGCCTTCAGATTCTGCCTGTCCTGTTCTGTGGGTATTTGTGCCATAATTAAGTTAAAAGTCAAAAGTACAAAGTTAAAAGTTGAGCACAGCGAAACCGGTATTCACGCTATATCCTTGGTCTGTCCCCTGACAGACCAATTTCTCCATCCTGTCAGGGGACAGGCCGGGGCAAGAACATTCAAAACCAGTATCCGCTTCAATCTCAAAAAAATAATGTAAAATCATATCCGTGCGGTTTAAACTCATTTTACAATAAAATCAAATAATAATACCAGTTGCACCACGGGCAAATAAAAAAACGACCCGAACATCACCTTGCGTGCCGAGGCAATATCCAGTTTCCATACCAGCTGCCAGGCAAACCAGCAGAATATCAAACCGAGTACCAGCGATACGCCGCCAATGATATAACCACCAAATCCCATAATTGTGGGCAGTAAGCTTACCGGAACCAGTATAATGGTTGATACCAGCGTAAATATTGCGCTTACGCGATCGCGTTTGGTGGTAGGCAATAAACGGAATCCTGCTTTTTTATAATCATCGTCCAGCACCCAGGCTATGCCCCAGAAATGCGGGAACTGCCATACAAACTGTATCAGGAATAACACAATGGGTATCCAGGATATCCGCGGATTATCAAATGCTGCAAAATAACCGATCAACGGGGGCAATGCTCCCGGAAACGCACCAATAAACACGGCAACAGGAGACTTGCGTTTCATTGGCGTATAAAAAAATGCGTACAAAAATATAGAGAAAACGGAGAGTATACCGGTAAGGAAATTAAGCTTTACCAGCACTAATGTTCCTGTAAGACCCATAAATAAGCTCAATACCAATGCCTGTCCTGTGGTCATCCTTCCGGCCGGGATCGGCCGGTTGCTTGTACGTGCCATCAGCTTATCCAAATCTTTCTCTATAATTTCGTTAAACCCGTTTGCCGCTCCCGTTACCAGGAAACCGCCAATGGTTAAAATAACCCAGTTTACCCAATTTATATTTCCCTGCTCTTTGCTTCCTATCAAAAATGAAACCGATGCAGAAAACACCACTAAGAAGGTTAGCCGTAACTTAATTAATTTCTTAAAATCCGATAAAAAGCCGTTCACTTATATTACGCTAATTTCCTGCTATAAAGCCGTTTACGGCTTAATATTAATATTAAATAAAACTGTGCGCCAAACAATAGCGTGGCCAGCACCAGGTGCACTGTCTGAGCTACAGCGGGTAACGCCCAATACGATAGTATGATACCGCTGATCACCTGCAATACGATCAGAGCAGCCGTATAGGTTACATACCTGAACCGTTCCCCGGAAGGGGAATAATTGCTGCGTATAATAAAAAATAACGCACCATTAATTACCAGTACCAGCAAGGCCATATCACGATGGGTATTAAATACGCTGCCAACCTGGCTTAGCCATTCGCCCCGGTTAACATAACCCATAGCGGATGCTATCGCATCTACTCCTTCCCTCACTTCGGTACCGATAGTGATCTGCACAATGGTTAACAACAAGGCTATGATAGCCAGTCCTTTTGCCCATTTCACGTTTTTGATAGACAGCAGCATCCTGTTTCGTAATATGCGGGCCTGGTAATACGTATAAATGCTGATAGCCAGTATCACTAAAGCCAACAGCATGTGTACCGTTACAATCCAGGCCAGCAGGTTGGTTGATACTACAATAGAACCCAGCCATCCCTGGAAACCAACCGCCACCAGGTTAACAACACTTAAAAAGAATATACGCTTACGCGATTTAAGATAGGTTACTGAAAACAGCGCACAGCCCAACAAAGCCAGACCGCTCAAAACACCTATCACACGGTTCACATATTCTGTCCAGGTTTTTACGGCGTTAAAATCCTCCGGTTGTAAAATAGATTCATCATGCCGTATGCGATCTGCAAGCTTAGTATAGCCTAAGGCATCCAGCATGTTGGCAAACCGTTCATTCTTCGCCACCCGTTTACTTACATAATGCTCTTTATATCCTTCGGGTAACTGACTGGCTGATGTTGGCGGAACATACTGGTTAAAACATTTCGGCCAATCGGGACAACCCATTCCAGAACCTGAGCTTCGCACTACTCCTCCCGCCAGTATCACCGCAAAAAGAGCCATAATAGCTATACGATTAACTATTAAAAACCGCTTTTCGCCTGGTGGATATATCATGAGTATATTAAAAAAATGGGGTATCTGTAAGTAGTTCTTACAACAGATACCCCAACTTATTTTGTTAGCTAATTAGTCAACCCGTTGGGTTTCATGCTGCTTGTTCCACTCTTCCTGTATACGCTCTGCTTCGGTATTGCCTTCAAAATCATGCGGCAGGTTCGAGCTCATAGTTTGAGAGAAAGGAACAGTTTGAGGTATAAAATCTTCCGGATGTCCGGGCTTGCTGTAATCATAAGGCCAACGATATACGGTTGGTATTTCGCCGGGCCAGTTGCCATGAAGACGCTCTACCGGAGTTGTCCATTCCAAAGTATTCGACTGCCATGGATTTTGTGATGCTTTCTTTCCATAGAAAATAGAATGGAAGAAATTGTACAGGAAGGCTATCTGTCCTAAACCTGCAATAATGGCAGCCCACGAGATCAGCTTATTAACAGTTAACCACTCTTTCATAAACTCAAATTCGGTAAAGGCATAGTACCGGCGTGGCACACCGTCCAAGCCCATAAAGTGCATGGGGAAGAACACCAGGTAAGCGCCGATAAATGTTATCCAGAAGTGCAGATAACCCAATTTCTCATCCATCATACGGCCAAACATTTTAGGGAACCAGTGGTAAACACCGCACAGCATACCAAAAATTGCCGCTGAACCCATTACCAGGTGGAAGTGGGCAACTACGAAATAGGTATCATGTAACGGAATATCCAATGCGGCATTTCCTAAGAAAATACCGGTTAATCCACCTGAAATGAAGAATGAAACCAGCCCGATACCGAACAGCATGGCTGGAGAAAACCGGATATTACCCCGCCATAAGGTAGCCAGGTAATTAAAAGTTTTTACTGCCGAAGGTACCGCAATGATCAGGGTAGTGATCATAAATACGCCGCCCAGGAACGGATTCATCCCGGTAACGAACATGTGGTGTCCCCAAACGATGAACGATAATACCGCGATACCAATCAACGAATACACCATGGCATGGTAGCCGAATATCGGCTTACGCGAATTGGTGGATATTACTTCTGATGTGATACCGAAAGCCGGCATAATAATGATGTATACCTCAGGGTGACCCAGGAACCAGAATAAGTGCTCAAACAGGATAGGGCTACCTCCCTGGTTTGGTAAGATCTGTCCCGAAAGAACAATATCCGAAAGATAGAAGCTGGTACCGAAGCTGCGGTCAAAGATCAGCAGCACCACGCCGGCTACTAAAACCGGGAATGATAACACACCTACAATGGCAGTGATGAAGAACGCCCATACAGTAAGCGGCATTTTCCATAAGTCCATTCCTTTTGTACGCATGTTCAGCACCGTACTGATATAATTCAGCGATCCCATAAGGGATGAAGCGATGAACAATACCATACTGATGAGCCAGAGGGTCATACCTGTACCCGACCCCGAGATAGCTTTTGGCAGTGCCGATAGCGGCGGATATATTGTCCAGCCTGCACTTGCCGGCCCGCTTTGTACAAAGAAAGATGAAAGCATGATCACGCTGGAAATAAAGAATAACCAGTATGACAGCATGTTCAGGAAAGGCGAAGCCATATCGCGGGCACCGATCTGTAATGGAATAAGCAGGTTACTGAATGTACCGCTCAACCCTGTGGTCAATACAAAGAATACCATGATGGTACCGTGTATGGTAACCAGCGCCAGGTAAAAATCGGGTTTTATACGCCCGCCTTCAGCCCATTTACCTAAAAAGGTTTCCAGCAACGGAAATGTCTTATCCGGCCAGCCCAGCTGTATACGGAAAAGGATAGATAAAAACATCCCGATCACTGCCATAATAATCCCTGTGATCAGGAATTGCTTGGCAATCATTTTATGGTCCTGGCTGAAAATATATTTGGTCAGGAAAGTTTCTTTGTGATGGCCATGAGCACCAAAATGGTCGTCGTGATGCTCTATTGTAGTATACATTGCTGTGCTTGCCATGATCTCTGTCTATTAAAAATTATTTTAACGCAATTTTATTATTCTCTTCACTTGCTGCTTCTTTCGATGCCATCTGAAGCTCTTTCTTTACATCGTCGTTATAAAACAGCGGTTGCTTAGCCAACCATTCCTCATATTCTTTTTCTGATACAACGGTAACTTTAGCCTGCATGTTGTAGTGACCGGCACCACATATTTTAGCACAAAGCAGGATATAGTCATACGTCGGGTTTTTCATCTTTACCCGCATTTCTGCTGTAGTAAAGCGTGGCGTAAACTGGAAGTAGGTAGGCATACCCGGAACAGCATTGATCTGTACTTTAAACGCCGGGATATAAAAACTGTGTATAATATCTTTTGAATTTACAGTAACACGTACAGGCTTGTTAACCGGCAGTACAATTTCGCCGCCCAGTTTATCGTCCCAGCTATGCTGATCTTTGAAATTGATACCTAATGAGTTGGTAGGGGTGATCAGCTTGTAATTTTTAACACCTAACTGGTTATCGGCTCCTGCATAACGGATATTCCATTTAAACTGCTCGCCGGTTACTTCCATGCTGATGGCTTTTTTCTGCTCAGCTTCGGGCACATTGGTAATGCTGCGCCAGGTTATAAACCCGTAAAGTACCAGGATTGCCAGCACTACCGCCGGAACAATGGTCCATAAACGCTCTATCGCGTTATTATGCGGGTAATAATATGCTTTACGTTTTTCCCGGCCACGGTATTTAATAGCAAAGCCAAATAACAGGAACTGGGTAATGAAAAATACGATCAATGTAATTATCGATGTTATGGTAAACATCTGGTCAAGGCGTATACCGTGCACCGAAGCAGATTCATGCACACTCATTGCTCCCTGCACTTTTAACGACCAGTAAGCACCGTATAATCCTGCTACCAGGGCAATACCCATCAGCACACTCTGAATAATATTGGCATTGTATTTTTTCTTCTTGCCCTGCACTTCGTTGGTTTGCTCATAAACCTTCATGGCCTTACCAATAATGGCCAGGAAAACACAGAACAAAATGAACAACAAGGTGTAGTAAGCGGCAGTTTTGTATGTTTCGGAATGATCTACCTCAGGTTTTGGAGCGTCTACACCACCACCTGTCCACGATAACATCATGGTATCTACATCGGTAGATATGGCAGGCTGTTGCGCAGCTAATGAAGCCGACGAATTATTACTAACAGCACTGTCTGTTGCAGCAGTATTCGAAACAGAAGTTGAATCGGTGGCCTGTGCATACACCGGCGCCTTAACTGCCAGCATACAAACAACCAGCAATGCTAAAATTGGCTTTATCTTAAATAAATTTCTCAAACCCATTTTTTTATCGTCAATACGTGTATAAGCTTATATATGATGGTGCAAACTCTCTTCAAGGAACGGATGCTTAACCGGAATCAGTGAATGTTTACTTAATGCATTAAGTGTTAACAGGCTGAATAATCCGGCAAAACCTAAGGCTGTTCCAATTTCTACAATGCCGAATGTCCGTTCTGCACCTACTGTGCCGGGCATGATCATAATGTAATAATCCAGCCAGTGACCACAAAGTAATAATATGGCTACAAAAAGTAACGTGGTCTCACGGCGTTTTGCATCACGGGTCATTAATATCAGCACCGGCGATACAAAGTTAATAATGAGGTTTAACCAAAACCAGGGTTTATACTCAGGTTCCCATCTTTTGTAAAAATAAACGGTTTCCTCGGGCATGTTCGCATAGTAGATCAGTAAGAACTGGGCAAACCAAACGTAAGTCCAGAAAATAGAGAACGCAAATATAAACTTACCCAGATCATGCAGGTGGTTTTCATTGATCCACGACATGTATCCGCTTCTTTTCAGCAAAATGGCAATTATCGTGATCACGCATAAACCGCTAACCCACATCGCTGCAAAGTTGTACCAGCCAAACATGGTAGAGAACCAGTGCGCTTCCAGCGACATGATGGTATCAAATGCCCACAGCGGTGTTGTAAATCCAAATATCACCAGGAAGAATACCGAGTATTTGAATGATTTCTTATACGAACTTAAACCGCCTTCCAGGTCTTCATTAACAGAAAGCTTAGCCAGCGTTACTGCAAAGAAGCTATATAAAGCCAGGAAGCCAACCAGGCGTATCATAAAGAAGGGCACGTTCAGGTAACCTGACTTACCGGCTATGATAGCATCATAGTTCGGGCTGTTTGGATCTGTTATGCCGTCGGCATGCCAGTGGTGATATAGTTCATGCGTAGCTAAACCTGATGCACAGATAATAATTAATATGATTGAAGCTACCGGCAGTACCCGGGCCATTGCCTGCGGAATACGCAATAAACCGGTGGCCCAACCGGCCTGGGCAACATATTGTATGGCCAGGAAGAATGCCCCGGCAGCACATACGCAGGCAAAATAATACCCCATCAATAACAGGTTAGCAAATGTGCGCTCGGTATGGTGTGTTAAAAAACCATAGGCAATTGCAAGTACACCAATAACGATGGCTATTAAACTCCAGGTTTTGGGCTTTCCTGAAAAGTCAAAGCGTTCAGTGAAATTATGAGTATGATTATGAGTTCCCATCTGTTTTATAGCGGTTTACTGTAATTTTTGTAATTCATGTACGTACAGAACAATTTTCCAGCGTTCTGACGGTGTAAGCTGATAACGGTGAGGCCCCATCAGGTTTACACCGTAAGTTATGGTATGGAATATCTTTCCATCGGTAAGGTCTTTCATAGCGCCGCCGCGAGATGAATTACCTTTTGAATACGATGGCGGAGCCGGAAATTTGCCGCGTTGTACGATAGAGCCATCACCTTGTCCGGTTAAGCCGTGACAGTGTGAGCACATCTTCAAAAACAACATCTTACCATCATACAGGTTGGCGCTGTCTGCCGGCAACGGATTTTTCAGGTTCTTGCCTGCTGCTTCATAACCTTCCAGTGTATTCGGATAGTCTTCTGCCGGCTCATCAAAACCTACAGGCACAGTGTGCGGCGGAGGTAGCTGAGCGGTCATACCATTTTTAAAATTCTTATTAGGCTGGTCCGGATTATAACCAATCGGGTCGTACATGTTACGGGCATATTCCAAACCTGTACTACGCTTATCAGAACAAGAAGACACGATAGCAATAGCTGCTACAGCGAAAAAAGCAGCGCTTATTATTCTGAGCTTATTCATAACTAACATATTTTCTTTCATTGTGCTTAATTTCTACAGCACCTGCTTCTTTTAATAAATTATCGATTTTTTCAGGGTACGGATTATGCTTCGCATTAATAGCGATAATGAAACGATCGTCTGTTGCCCTGAGGTCCATTACACGAGGTGCACGTCCCGGGAACAAATGGTTTCTGAAAAAGAATGTAAAACACATTCCGTATGATGCAAAAAGCACCGTAAGCTCAAACATGATCGGAATAAAATCGGGCATAGCAAAAGCCGGTTTACCGCCGATATTCATGGGCCAGTCGTAAACCAAACAGTAGTACATCAGACCAAATGCGAAACATGTACCGGTTATACCGAAAAGAAACGCAACAATCGGAAGCCTTGAGCGCTTAACACCCAATTTTTCTTCAATACCATGTATCGGCATCGGCGTAAACACATCATAAATGCTGATGTTGTTCTTTTGCAGCTGCTCTATCCCGTGCATCATATCATCGGGATCTTCAAAATGACCTAAAATATATTTTGTATTGCTCATTTTTAATTTACGCTAAACGGTTTCTACTTCTGAAACGCTGTCAAATTTCTTTAACGACTCCTGGTAAAACTCAGCATATTCTTTTTCTACCTTGCCTTCGCGGATCAGCTTTTGTTTAGACTGGTCGCTTGAGCTCTTCAGCAGCAGCTTAACTTCTGCCATAGCGATAGACGGTAATACTCGAAGGAATAACAGGAACAAGGTGAAAAACAAACCGATAGAACCTACAAACACGCACACATCCACAATAGACGGGTAAAACATGGCCCAGCTTGATGGCAGGTAATCACGATGCAATGAGATAACGATAATTACGAAACGCTCAAACCACATCCCGATATTTACCACGATAGACAGCACCCATGAAATACGGATGTTTGTCCGTATCTTTTTAAACCACATCAGCTGCGTCATCAGTACGTTACAGCCGTACATCATACAGCCTGCCCACCAGTACGGACCGGTAAAGCGGTTCAGGAAAGTATATTGCTCATATTCACTGCCAGAGTAATAGGCAATAAAGAACTCGGTAAGATAAGCTATACCTACAATTGAACCTGTTACCAGGATAATTTTGTTCATCGATTCGATATGAAACATGGTGATATAGTTCTCAAAGCCCATTACCTTACGTACAATGAGCATAAGCGTTTGCACCATAGCAAAGCCCGAGAAGATAGCACCCGCAACGAAATATGGCGGGAAAATGGTAGTATGCCATCCCGGTTCCAGCGAAGTTGCAAAGTCCATAGATACGATAGTGTGCACTGATAATACCAACGGTGTAGCTACACCGGCCAGGATTAAACACACTGCTTCAAAACGTTGCCAGGTTTTTACCGAACCGTTCCATCCGAAAGAAAATATGGAATAGATACGGCGGCGAAGACCGGTAGCACGGTCGCGGATAGAGGCAATATCAGGCAAAAGACCGGTGTACCAGAATACTAACGATACGGAGAAATACGTAGAGATAGCAAATACGTCCCAAACCAGCGGCGAGTTAAAGTTAACCCACAATGAACCGAACTGGTTAGGAAGCGGCAACGGCCAGTATGCCAGCCAGGGACGCCCCATGTGCGATACCACGTAGGTGGCGGCACAAATTACGGCAAAGATGGTCATGGCCTCGGCAGAACGGTTGATAGAGTTTCGCCAGTTCTGGCGGAAAAGTAACAAGATGGCCGATATCAGCGTACCAGCGTGACCAATACCTACCCACCATACGAAACCGGTAATATCCCAGGCCCAGCCAACAGTTTTATTCAAGCCCCAGGCCCCAATACCTGTCCAGAACGTATAGCTGACTGCACAAACCCATACCAGGGCAAAAGTGGCAGCAATACCAAAGCCTATCCACCATGCTTTATTAGGTTTGTTCTCAACGGGAATAAGAACCTCCCGCGTGATTTGCGCATAAGTAATATTCTCGCCGGTAATTAATGGCTCTCTTAATATTGATTCCTTATGTGATGACATATTCTATTCTATGTTTAATATTAAGCCTCTACTGTATTTCTAACTTTTACCTGGTAGCCAATGCCCGGCTGTGTACCAATTTCTTCCAGTACATAATAGGTGCGCTCGCTCTTCAGGGCTTTTGCTACTTCAGATTCAGGATCATTCAGATCGCCGAAAATAATAGCGCCTGCAGTACATGCCTGCTGACAGGCCATCTTAATATCGCCGTCTTTCAACACACGTTTATCCATCTTCGCCTGAAGCTTACCGGCTTGTATTCGCTGGATACACATCGAGCATTTTTCCATTACACCTCGCGAACGCGGCGTAACATCAGGATTAAGCAGCAGCTGGGTAAACTCGTTATTCAGGTAGTTATCAAAGCGTGAATCGTTCCAGTAGTTAAACCAGTTAAAGCGACGTACTTTGTACGGACAGTTGTTTGCACAGTAACGTGTTCCTACGCAACGGTTATACGCCATGTAGTTCAACCCGTCTGATGAGTGTACGGTTGCCAGTACCGGGCATACGGTTTCGCATGGTGCGTGGTCGCAATGCTGGCAAAGCATAGGCTGGTGTACAACCTTTACATTGTCCAGGTTTTCCATACGGGCGATCTCGCCTTCTTCGGTAACCGATTTTCCGTCTTCCTCAAAGCTGTAGTAACGGTCAATGCGTATCCAGTGCATCTCACGGCGGCGACGTACTTCATCGCGTCCTACAACAGGAATATTATTTTCTACGTTACAAGCTACAATACAGGCTCCGCAACCGGTACAGGCATTCAGATCGATAGCCATTACCCAGTTCTGGCCGGGCTTTTCGTAATCGTACCACAGATCGAATTCTTTGGTATCGGTGCGTTTCCCTGAACCTGCGGCAGGGTTTTTCAGGTATTCTTTAAAGGTGGTTTCGCGGATAACGTTACGTCCTTCTATAGAATGGTGTGTCTGCGTTTGCGCCAGCTCATGGGTATCGCCGGTTTTGTTGAAGGTAACCGTAGAGGTATAGCGTTTGGTACCATTTACCAGGCTTGTGAACGGATAAGCATTTTGTCCTACGCCGTTTCCGGCCTTACCGGCTTTGGTACGACCATAACCTAAAGCTATAGAAACTGTTCCCTGCGCCTGTCCGGGCTGGATTAATACGGGTAATACAACCGAATATCCTTTTGAATCTTTGATTTCTATCAGGTCAAACTGCGAAAGTCCAAGTTTCTCGGCATATTTCGGGGCAATGGCAGCATAGTTATCCCAGGTAACTTTTGATACCGGATCAGGCAGCTCCTGTAAATATGCATTATTTGCATAGCGGCCATCGCGGATAGCAGAACCTTCATAAACATGAAGCTCTATATCTTTGGCAAGCTCTTTACTTTGACTAACAATAGTACTTACAACCGCTGCAAGCGACAAATTAAATGAATATGCTCCGGCAGGTTTTTCGCCAGTGTAAATAAAGCCTTTTTGCAACAGGCCTCTCCAGGTCTGACCGGTTTGTGCCAATACGGTACGCTCCCAGTTGTTGCGTACATACTGGTAGTAATCTTTCACCGGGGCATCGGCCCAGGTAAGCAGGCTTTCTTCTGCCTGGCGGGAATTATAAACCGGATTAATGGCAGGCTGCACAACGGTGTAATATCCTTCGAAGGCATTTTCATCACCCCATGATTCCAGGTAATTGTGATTGATAGCGATTACGTTACATAACGAAGCGGTTTCATCTTCACGGTCAGCGAATGACACGCGTAAGTCTACTTTTTTAAGCGCTTCGGTAAATGCCTTGCTATCAAAATAATCGTAAGCGGGATTGGTATCCAGGAAAAATACAGCGCCAACTTCGCCACGGCTCATCTCGTTGATGAATTCGGCAAACTCGGCATCGTTACCTGCATATTGATAAGATGGATTGTCTAAATCGATAGTAGCGCCGTAGCTGCCTAACGCGGCATTGATAGCGTTTACCAGTATCTGGATAGAAACATCATTTGAACCTGAAACTACCAGTGCACGGCCTTTTGCGTTAACCAGCTCTTTAGCAGCCAGCTTAACTACCTTATCGGCTACGGTATTTGCCAAAGGTTGTGTACCCGGCAAAACAGTGCCTGTTACGGCATTATACAAGGCGATAAGCGCCAATCCCTGCTCTGAAGGTTTTACAGGGACACGTGAATCGGCATTTGTACCTGTAAGGCTCATACCGGTTTCGAACTGGATATGCCGCGACATTTTTTTGTTAGCCAGCGATTTTGCATTCCGGTTGCTAACGTATTGTTTGGTGTATTCTTCAGGGGTGATCCAGGTTCCCAGGAAATCGGCACCGAAGCTTACAATGACATCGGCCTTATCAAAACGGTAACGGGGTAAAACGGCTTTACCGAAGCTATTCTCGTTAGCTTTGATAATACCGGTATACGATACCGCATCTATATTAATGTGTTTTGTATTGGGGTATTGCGCTGTAAAATCGGCAATAACCGCTTTGGTTGACGGGCTGTTTACGGTTGATGATATGATACGGATCTTTTTACCACCTGCCTGTACTTTGCTCAATTCGCCTTTCACAAAGCTGTCTACTTTGTCCCAGGTAGCTTTTGAGCCGTTTAATTGCGGATCCTGAAGTTTAGAAACATCGTACAGGTCTAACACAGAGGCCTGAGCCTGCGCATCTGTACCACCGTTTCCTAATAATCCTGACGGGTTACCTTCAATTTTGATCGGACGGCCTTCGCGGGTTTTTACCAGGATACTCTGACCTTTATAACTTGATACGTAATAATTAGGTATGCCCGGAATAACTTCTTCGGGTTTTACCAGATACGGAATGGATTTATGCACGGGTGTACGCTGGCATGCTGCCAGTGATACGGCTCCAAGTCCGAAACCCAGTGCTTTCAGAAAATCACGGCGGGGAGTAACTGTGTTTAATCCTCCTTCGCTCAACACCTTTTCTATTGGTAATTCTTCCGCAAATTCATTCTTATTGGATTCAACAAATTCAGGTGTCTGATGTAACTCTTCTAAACCTTTCCAGTATTTTTTATTGCTTTCCATTTAAGCCTTATATAACTGTAATTGTACGTTCTTTTAACTATTAATAATGGCACTTACCACACTCTGTTCCACCCAGCACAGCGGCCGTAATTTTCTCACCTTTCTTGATCTTATCATGAGCAGCGATCAGCTTGTCATAATAAGCATTGCCTTTGTGGTTAACTTCGGTTGCTTTATGACAATTGATACACCATTTCATGGTTAAAGGTGAATACTGGTACACTTCTTCCATGGTCTGGATAGGACCGTGACATTTCTGACAACGTATTCCGGCAACTTTTACGTGCTGAGAGTGGTTGAAATATGCAAAGTCGGGAAGGTTGTGGATACGCACCCATTCAATAGGTTTTTGATTGGTGCCGTATTGACGTGTATCAGGGTTATAATCTAATGCGGTGTATATTTTTTGTATCTCCGGCGAGATCTGACCGTTGTATTTGTCTGATGCTGTTACATAATCGTGGCAGTTCATACATACGTTCAGCGATGGTATAGATGCATTCTTTGAGCTATATGCACCGGTATGACAGTACTGACAGTCTATTTTATTGATACCGGCATGCAGCTGGTGCGAGAATTTAATAGGCTGTACCGGCTGATAACCTGTATGAACACCGGTGTTCCACATGCCCATCCAGCCTGCCGAACCTAAGAATATCACCACCAGGATAATTACAAAGAATACAAACTTCTTATTCTTAAGCAGGCGTTTGAACTTAACGGATGCATTCTCTTCCGCTACTTCTTCCTCAACTTCTATACCTTGTTTCTTAAGCAGCAGGCGATCCAGGTTTTTAGATACCCGGCCAAGCACCACTACCACAAACAGGGCAATGATGATAACCAGCACCAAGCCTCCCAGCATCACATCGCTTACACCTTCCTGTGCGGCAGCACCAGCTTCGCCGTTGGCGGCAGCGGCGCCTCCTGCAGGAGCGGCAGGCTTATCGCCTTCTTCCTTAATATAAGCAAGAATGCTCTTGATGTTATCATCAGTAAGCTCAGGGAATGGTGTCATGGCTACCTTATTGTTTTCTTCAAACAATTTCTTAGCAGCCGGATCGCCCGATGCGATCAATGCCTGTGAGTTCTTAATCCATTTCAACAGAAATGCTTCGGGGTGACGATCATTAACACCCTTCAATGCCGGGCCAACCACTTTCTGGTTCAGGGCGTGGCACGACGTACATTTTTGCTTAAATAATGCTGCCCCTTCGGTTGCGCTTTGCGCATTCGTTACCGAAACTGCAACAAAATTTAATAATAGAAATAAGAGTAAAGATTTTACAACACTTCTAAAAAACAATGAGAGTTGACTCATATTGAATGCTTTATTCTATTTTTAATTGAAATTTTTACGAAAAGCGGGCTGATTTACATCTGCTTTGCATTTCGGTTGACAAAAGTATAATTAATTCGGCTATGCCTGACATTTTAATGACCGTAATTAATAATTTATAATCGTTCTAAACTAAATAAAAAAGTGGCTTCATAATAAACTGAAGCCACTTTTCGCCCATTAAATGTCTAAACGCCTTTTACAGCGGTTTGTATTACTAAAACAATTTTATTATTGTTTCAGTATCCAGGCAAAAATAAGAGGCGCAACAATGGTAGCATCAGATTCTACAATAAACTTTGGCGTGTTGATATCCAGCTTACCCCAGGTTATTTTTTCATTGGGAACGGCTCCCGAATAAGACCCGTACGAAGTTGTTGAGTCTGATATCTGGCAAAAATAGCTCCAGAACGGAATGTTTTCCATTTCCATATCCTGGTACAGCATCGGCACAACGCAAATCGGGAAATCGCCCGCGATGCCACCGCCTATCTGGAAAAACCCGATTCCTTTGCCCTCACTGTTCTTAACATACCAGTCGGCAAGCCAGGCCATATATTCTACCCCGCTTTTCATGGTGGTAGCTTTTATTTCGCCTTTTATTACGTACGACGCGAAGATATTGCCCATAGTAGAATCTTCCCAGCCAGGTACTACAATGGGCAGATTTTTCTCGGCCGCAGCCAGCATCCACGAATTTTTGCGATCAATCTCATAATATTGCTCCAGCTCGCCGCTTAGCAGGATCTTATACATGAACTCATGCGGAAAATAACGTTCGTTATTGCTATCGGCATCCTTCCATACCTTATATATATGTTTTTGCAAACGCCTGAAGGCTTCTTCTTCGGGTATACAAGTATCGGTTACCCGGTTGTAATGGTTCTCTAACAGATCCCATTCATCCTGCGGACTCAGATCGCGGTAATGCGGAACACGTTTATAGTGCGAGTGAGCCACCAGGTTCATAATATCTTCTTCAAGGTTAGCACCGGTGCATGAAATGATAGAAACTTTATCCTGCCGGATCATTTCTGCCAGCGATATGCCCAATTCGGCAGTACTCATAGCTCCGGCCAGGGTGATCATCATTTTACCGTTTTCATCCAGGTGTGCCTCATAAGCTTTGGCTGCATCTACCAGTGCGGCAGCATTAAAATGCAGGTAGTTTTTTTCAATAAATTGGGATATTGGCCCTCTGTTACTCATGATCTAAAAGTTTTTGAAGCGCAAAAATAGGGAATCGTATCGTGATTTACGATGTTAGATTACCGGTTTGCAATTGAAGGCATGGATCCATTGCGCTGTTTTAACGCAGGATATTGTTTCCGCTGGTTGTAATTTTATCTACACATCCGGTAATTATATCATTAAAAGCATTTATTTTAAGCCCGATTTTCTGATACGCAGCTAATCATAAACAAGCTCATGAGTAATATCTTTTTTAAGGAAGAACAAAAGTTTTTAGAGGGCCCTCGAGCCAGATGGAAAGAATTAAAATACGTAGGCGGTGTAATGATGCAGTTTATAACAGGCTTTCGTACGCTGCACTTTATCGGTCCCTGTATCACCGTTTTCGGCTCTGCCCGTTTCAAGGAAGATCATCCGTATTATATGATGGCAAGGGAGCTTTCCAAAGAACTGGCCCAACTGGATTTCGCTATCATGACCGGTGGCGGACCGGGAATTATGGAGGCCGCGAACCGGGGTGCCAAGGATGCCGACGGGCTTTCTATTGGTTGCAATATCGTACTGCCCCATGAACAAAAACATAACCCGTACCTGGATAAATATGTTACCCTGGGCTATTTCTTTGTGCGGAAAGAGCTCTTACGGAAATATTCTTTTGCTTTTGTCATCTTCCCCGGAGGTTTTGGCACGTTAGATGAATTTTTTGAAACAGTAACCCTGATACAAACAGGTAAAATTGACCGTTTCCCGATCGTGGTTATGGGCAGGGAATTCCACAAAACCATTGAGGAGCATATCGCGACTATGGCCAGGGAAAAAACCATCAGCGAAGAGGATATGCACCTGATACTGTTTACAGACTCTATTGAAGAAGCGATAGACCACATTACCACTTATGCGGAAGCCAATCATACCAAGCTGCAGCCATCGCGTAAAACAAGCTGGATCTTAGGCGAGAAAAAATTAAAGAAATCGCCGCCGCCCACAGCTACCACGCAGGAGTTGGGTGCAAGCTAAAGATAAAGGCTGCTTTTGCAGACCTCACCTTGGGATATTTAGTAAACTATCATTTTCCTAACTTCAATATTGTCTGATCTCTGGGGTTTTCTTTCATTTATAAAGGCCTTGTAAATTCAAATCCCATACTTATATCTCGCTTTTTTATTTATTCCTCGTTTTCTTTACCAATTTATCAAAATCGCTTTCATAAGTTTGATCCTGGATTACCCGGAATTTCTCAAACTCACTTTCTGCCTTTAATTTGGCTTCCAGCATGGTTATTTTTCCTTTATCTCTTAAAATCGGATAGCTGGAAAGTTCCAGGAAGCCATCCAGAAACTTTGCCCATTGCTGCATATTGAAGGCTATGCCCCGCTGTGCATTGTTTTCTGCCAGATCCAGATAGGCGGAAACAATGCGGTTCAGTTCTGCTATATGCTGATGAGATAAATAGTTTTTAGCTACAGACACATCGCTTTTCTGAATTTTACCATCAGGAGCATCCTTCCAGGTTTTCAGTCCCATATACAGTTTAGTAGCATCTGCTTCGGTATAGATAATTTCGGCTGCTGTTCTTCCGGTAATTGCCCAATGCAGTTTGTTCTGTACCATTGCAAAGAAATCACGGGTTTGTACGCTGTCTTTATCATAATCAGTACTGAGCGCATACAAGTCGGTAATTTTCTGATAAAATCTACGCTCGCTGGCTCGTATCTCCCGTATGCGCTCAAGCAATTCATCAAAATAATCCTGCCCGAAATGTTTCCCTTGTTTTAATCGTTCATCATCTATAACAAAACCTTTGATAATAAATTCATTAAGCGTTTGCGTAGCCCATTTTCTGAAATCTGTTGCCTGTGCAGAGTTTACACGATAACCAACCGCAAGGATGGCTTCCAAACGGTAGAATTTGGTAGCATAATTTTTTCCATCAGCAGCAGTTGTTTCCAAAATGGAAATAGCTGAAGTCTGATCGAGTTCCTTAGTCTCAAAAATATTTTTCAGGTGTTTGCTTACAGCAGGCACATTTACACCGAATAATTCGGCCATCGCTTTTTGTGTCAGCCAAAATGTGCCGTTTTGGAAATAAACAGAGACATTCACTTTTTGGTCAGTGGTATTGAATAACAGAATGTCTTTTGGGTGCATAGCTATTCCGTTTTAAGCTTTTTCAAATTCCACAAAAATCTTCTCGAAAATATTGGTAGCTACTCTACAATTCTGCTGGCCTAAAAGGATATACTGATACCCTGATCGTATTAAATGCAATATCGCCGGAATTTTAACGCTCGGGTTTTCGTTAAAGGACATGAGTAATTCGTTTGACCCCTTAAAGATAAACTATTTTGACTTTACACTAAGAGCATGTTAAATTTTTATATGTGGCCATTCTGAATAGAATATTATTTATCAACCTGGCTGAAGAAGCGATAGACCACATCACCAATGATGCGGAAGCCAATCATACCAAGCTGCAGCCATCGCGTAAAACAAGCTGGATCTTAGGCGAGAAAAAATTAAAGAAATCGCCGCCGCCTACAGCTACCACGCAGAAGCTGGGTGCAAGCTAAAGTACTGTGCAATTGTTCGTTTGTTGTTGACCGATATTCTCTTGTTGTCTGCCCTTGGCGTGGAATTTTTTCACGCAGAGGACACAAAGATTTTTACGCAAAGCTCGCAGTTACCGGTCATGCTAAAAGACGACACAACCAACAGAAACCCAACTGTAAACCGATAGGCAAAATGCGCCAACGCTTCGCAAAATAAAAAGAGCTGCAACCTAACACTCAAGCCGACACAAATTGCAGCACATTTTATTTTGCCCAACCGCACCAAAGCCAACCCACCACCCCGACTATTTCTAACAAAAAATGTGAGAATAATTTGCCAGACTAAAAAACTTAGCTAAATTTGTCATCTGTTGACAAGTTAATTTTTACAAGCAAATGAAAGCAACTTTTGGCGAATATATCAGACAGTTACGGACAGACAAAGGTTTAACATTAACACAACTTGCGTCACAACTTGACCTTGACTCAGCGAATTTGAGCAAAATTGAGAACGGTAAACGTGAATTTGACGAGAAGCGTTTAGACAAATTAGCGATAGCTTTTAACCTTAACATTGACGAACTGAAAACAGAATATTTTGGCGACCAATTCGCTAAGAAAATGTATCAATACAACTGTTCACCCGAAACATTGATTGTTGCAGAAGAAAAAGTAAACTATCTAAAAAGTATAAATGTAAAACAAGCCGAAATAAAATTCTAAACTATGAACAAACCATTGACATATATAAGTTTATTCAGCAGTGCGGGAGTTGGTTGTTACGGCTTCAAACAAAACGGTTTTGAATGCATTGCTACAAATGAAATACTTACAAAGCGCTTGAAGATTCAAGCGTTCAACAACAAGTGTAAATACGACACAGGCTATATAGATGGAGATATTTCTACAAAAGAAACCAAAAATAAATTGTTTGCTGAAATCAAAAAATGGCAAACAGAATATAAAATTTCAGAACCTGATGTAATTGTGGCTACGCCACCCTGTCAAGGAATGTCTGTAGCAAACCACAAAAAAAATCAAGAATTGACAAGAAATTCTTTAGTTGTAGAATCAATCAAAATTACAAAAGAAGTCAATCCAAAAATTTTCATTTTTGAAAACGTAAGGGCGTTTTTGAATACAACTTGCACGGACATTGACGGAATAGAAAAAACGATTGAAGAAGCAATAAGAATAAATTTAGGTGGACATTACAACATACTTTTCAAAATTATAAACTTCAAAGATTACGGTTCGCATTCAAGCAGAACAAGGACTCTTGTAATAGGCGTTCGCAAAGACATTCAGAACATTAGTCCGTTTGACATTTTTCCCGAAAAACAAAAACCAAAAACGCTACGAAAACTTTTTGCAGGTTTAGAAGAAATAAACGAAATGGGAAAAATATCGGAAACCGATATTTTTCACTCGTTTCGTGAATACGATGCAAAAATGTTGCGTTGGATTGAGAATTTAAAAGAAGGACAATCTGCGTTTCAGAATACCGAAAAAGACAGAATACCACACCAAATTAAAGACGGAAAAATTGTAATCAACGAAAGTAAAAATGGCGACAAATATGCACGTTGGTATTGGGACAAAGAAGGCCCGTGTGTTCATACGAGAAACGATATTTTGTCAAGCCAAAATACTGTTCACCCAGCAGAAAATAGAGTTTTCAGCATTAGAGAGCTAATGCTGATGATGAGTATTCCTTCAACTTTTCAATGGACAAATCAATCAACAGACAAGTTGAATAAAATGAGTTTACTTGAAAAGAAAGTATTTTTGAAGAAAGAAGAATTAAACATTAGACATTGCATTGGCGAAGCAGTTCCGACAGGCGTTTTTAGCAACATTGCAAAAAGAATAAGTGATGTTTTAAGTCAAAAATTTCTTTCAACAACCGAAATCAACAACGTAATTAAAAAAGAAAAATTGAACGAAACACAAAATTTGCTTTCGTTCATCAATTCTGATTTTTCCAAGTTAGGTCTTGAAAACATTTATCAAATAGCGGAATATGCAAATTCAAGCCGTCAAGAAAATTCAGCATTTTTCACACGGAAAGATATTGCGTTTTCCGTTGTAAAGGATTTGCCCGAACTTAAAGGAAAAAAGAAAATCAGAATTTTAGAACCTTCGGTTGGTATTGGCAATTTCATTCCGCTGTTGGTTGAGAAATACGAAGACAAAGACGAAGTAATTTTTGACCTTGTAGATATTGACAACAATTCTTTTGTTGTGCTGAAAAATATTTTAGCCAAATTGAAGCTACCTAAAAAATTTAAATTCAATTTCATCAATGCAGACTTCCTTACTCACAGTTTCAATGTAAAGTATGATATTGTCGTAGGAAATCCGCCTTATAAAAAGCTAACGAACAACCAAGAATTGTTGTCGCTTTACAGATTCAATGCAAAAAACAATGAAACAAATAACCTGTTCTCGTTCTTTATTGAAAAAGCAATTACATTAGGAAATTTCGTTTCCCTAATTGTTCCTAAAAGCCTAATCAATTCGCCCGAATTTAATATTACAAGAGAAATTTTGAAAGAACAAAACCTTTTGAAAATTTGCGATTATGGCGAAAAGGGGTTTAAGGGCGTTAAGATTGAAACAATTAGTTTTTTACTTGATACTTCATCAAAAAAACAAAGTGAAAATATTTTAATTGAAAGTTACATCACGGAAACATTAGAAGAAAAGCAAAAAGATTATTTAATGTCTGACAAGTTTCCGTATTGGCTGATATACAGAAATGAAGAATTTGACCAAATTTCAGAAAAACTAAAATTTGATATTTTTCAGAGTTTTAGAGACAGACAAATTACCAAGCAAATCACAAAAGACAATGGGAAATACAGGGTGTTGAAATCTCGCAATATTGGTAATAACGAAGTTAAGGAATTAGAAAACTACGACTGTTATATTGACGATACAGAAAATTTGGCTGTCGCCAAATTTCTCAATCGTGAAGATGTTGTTATGATTCCAAACCTCACATATTATCCAAGAGCGAGTTTTTTACCGAAGAATACAATTACTGACGGCTCAGTTGCTTTATTAACTTTGAAAAACGGAAGCCGACTTCCGACAGAAAAAGATTTAGAATATTACGGAACGAAAGAATTTGAGAAGTTCTATCGTGTTGCACGTAATTATGGCACACGTTCACTTAACATTGATAATAATTCCGTTTTTTTCTTCGGACTCTTAAAAAATATTGAATAAATGACAGAAATTGAAAAGTTGCTTAAAAGCAAAAACTATGACATCAGACTTACCAATGATGCAAGATTTATGGACCAGAAATGCACACCAGATGTTGTTTGTATAATTGCTGACTGTGTTTTGAATTTAAGAGAAAACGAACCCCAAAAAGAGTTCATCGTGCAAGACATTTGGGATTCTCAATATTTCATCAAAAACGTAAAAGCAATATTCAATAAACCTTCTGCTACCAATCCAACAACACGAAGCGAATACGACAAGTTTATTCAGCAACCTTTAAGACTTTTGGCATATGCGGGAGTATTGGACATTGATAAGCGTGGAACTAAAAACTATTATAAAATTGCCAATTTATCTGTGTTAGAATACATATCGTTGAAAGACCGAAACGCTTACAATTTTCTTTACCAATACTTTGTAAAAGTTTTATCAGATAGTGGTTTGCTCAAATTTTTTGAAGTTTACAAAAACAAATATGAAAAGGGTAATTTAACACAGACAGATTTTGAAGATTTGCAAAAGCGTTTTATTAAATTCATTATCGGAAATACTGCAATTAACGGAGAAGTTGAAGTAAAACGTATTTATCCAAAATTACTAAACATCTACGCTTGCGAAAACAATTTGCCGGGTTCAATCAAAGGGCGAATGTCAGAGAATGAATTTTACTATACAGACTTAATGTATAATCGAAAAAATTGGCGTGATTTATCAAAAGACAAAACCATTTCACGACAAGAAGCAAATGCAGAAAGCGAACAAAACGTATTACCTGATACTGCGTTTAATGCTTATTTGGTTCAAAAAGCAATGAACCAAATAAAGAAAATGTATTCTGAAAGCGAAGTCAAAGACCAATGGGCAAATGGAGATGCAACACAAGTTCATCACATTTTCCCGAAGAGCAAATTTCCACAACTTGCTCATTACTTGGAAAACTTAATTAAACTAACAGCAACGCAACATTACACAAAAGCACACCCGAACAACAAGACAGATGCGATAAATCGCGATTATCAACTTGTTTGCTTACTTGCAAAATCAGACAGCATTGAAAAATCATTGAAAAAAAACGAACTCTATTACAGAAAGGAATCTTTCGTTTATTGCATAAACACAGGACTTGAACAAGATTTAAAAACTGATTTAACTTTCAGACAAATTAAAACGGAATTAGCAACAATTTATAACGACTTATAAAAACATAAAATATGGCACAACACACTTTTGGAACAAAACAGCAAATTCAATTTGCATCAGACAATGATTTTTTTGAAGCACTTGGATTTCTTTCAAAAAATGATGGGACAACCTCAATTCATTGGGAACACAATGAAAATCAAGGTGCTTGGGGAAGTGAAGGTAGAATTCATTGTTATAAAAATATCGCAAGTTTTCCAGCCTATTTCAGTAACGCCTTTTCAGCAGGGGTGAATAATATCGTGCACAGAATTAACTGTAATGAGTATATTGAATACCTTGCGACAAATCACGCAGTTCAGCTTGGACACAATCAAAACGTGACCGCAATTTTAGCTACAATTCCAGCCGTAAACATTGCAGACTTTAATCGAGGACTAACTTTATAGGAATCGCCCCGTTTGGTGGCACATTTGCAAAACCGCACAAGCCCTAGCTAAAGCCAAGTTTTGCATAAGAGCCACCAATCCTGATCGGGCGAAGCTCCAGCTTCGTTCGCGTACACTATAAGCTATGAACCATGAACTATAAGCTTTTTTAGTCTTCCTCCACCGCGATATTGCTCAGGAACGCGGTCTTATGCTCATCAGAATAAGCGCCGTAAGCATCTATTAAAAGACCTTTGTGACCTTGTTTGCTTTCTATGGCGTAAAGCACCGAATTATCTTCCGGGTCAGACATACCTTCAAAGCGGTATACATGGGTGATCTTTAGATCTTCGGGGTTGAATTGCTGTCCGAGAGCGCCGCACACCAGGCAGGTATCTTCAAAATGAAAATTGTAAGTGTAACCGCGGTTTTTTAAATCGTCTGCGGCTTCAGAAAGTGTTTCGTAAGAATGTTTTGGAGTCATCGTGTTAAGGTTTTTTAATTAAAACGGTAAAGATTAACGTTTGTTTGCCTCAACTTTATTTTACAGGAATATACATTTCAAGCACGGTGTACCATTTATAACCGGGCTGTAATTCCCAAACACGAATATAATTATACGAGGTGTTAATGCCGTTTTTAGTAGTTATGGCGTTTCCGTAGGTAAACGCCAGCTCGCCGCTATACGCCCGGTCGGCTTTAACAGGCTCGGAAGTGAGCTTAACGCCTTGTTTTGCCCAGAACGCTTTGACTGCTTTTTTACCGATAATGGGTTCGTAACCCGGGAAAAGCAGGTGGACTTCGTCGGTTAAAAACTCATTGTAAGCAATGCTGTTATCAGCTTTCAGGATAGTAGCATACAGCTTATCGCTGCTGAAAACAATATCTTCACGTTGCTGCAGCCGTGCTTCGCTGCGCTGGTGCATAAATTTTTCGCCGGTCGGGTTTAAAAAAGTAAGCTGTGGGTCTTTCACCGGTTTCTTATGCGATATACCGGCATCCAGCGCCAGCTTCCATACCCCTTTGTCGTTTTTTTTCCATACAGAAAGGTATTCGCCGTAGTATACGGCATCGTGTTGCGTGGTATCCCGGTAGGTATATGGCCCCGAAGTAAATCCCCAGTCGTCACTTTTGGATATTTTGGCAAAGGCAGGCTCCCAGCTCAGTATTCCCTTCTCAGGGTTATTTTTATAATAGGTTATTCCGTTTACAGGGTTTGGCCTGAAAACAACCGCATCCTCCAGTGCCAGCTTAAAAAAGGCTTTGTCAAATCCTTTTTCTTTGGCAAGCACCATAAAATAATTTTCTGCCGCTACCAGCTGACCCACCTTATCGGTTTTAACCTGGGCCCTGAGTGGCTGGCCGGCAATGTGTAATAACAGGAATATGGCAGCGCAGATGCTTTTCTTCATTTGAATATGTTAGCGATGTTTCAAAGGTGAAAATAGAAAATTCCGAACGGTTTCAGGATTCGGAATTTTTAATAAACGTTATTTTATCCGATTAATTATACTTTGCTCCAGGTAGTGCCTTCCTTGCTGTCTTTTAGCTGGATGCCTAATTCCTGCAGCTGAAGCCGTATCTTATCAGATGTTGCATAATCTTTGTTGTTTTTTGCATCCAGCCGTAAACGGATAATGAAATCCATCAGTTTGCCAAAATCATCAGTTTGAGCCACTTCCTCTGTAAGGCCCAACACATCGAATACAAAATCCCGGATCAGGGTTTTCAGCATATCCAGGTTTTGCTGGTCTAATGAACCTTTACCATCGTAAACGGTGTTGATAATGCGCACAGCTTCAAACAGCTCGGCAATAAGTACCGGACTGTTAAAATCGTCGTTCATGGCCTGGTAGCAGCGTTCGCGGATATTGGTGATATCAAAATCGGATGTTGCAGCAGGCGTTAGCTTATCAAGCAGGGCAATGGCGTTCATCAGCCGTTTGTATCCTTTATCCGAAGCATCGAGCGCCTCGTTAGAAAAATCAAGCGTACTGCGGTAATGCGCCTGAAGCATAAAAAAACGTACTGTCATGGGCGAATAGCCGCGTTCTAACAAAGGATGATTACCGGTAAACAGCTCCTGTGGCAGAAATCCGTTACCTGCCGATTTAGACATACGTGCACCGTTTACCGTAAGCATATTGGTATGTACCCAATATCTTGCCGGCTGCACATGATGGCATGCCTGCGATTGAGCGATCTCATTGGTATGATGCGTTGCCGCCAGGTCCATACCGCCTCCGTGAATGTCGAACGTATCGCCCAGGTATTTGCTGCTCATGGCCGAACATTCAATATGCCAGCCCGGAAAGCCCCATCCCCAGGGCGACGGCCAGCGCATGATATGCTCCGGCTTGGCTTTTATCCATAAGGCAAAATCCAACCGGCCGTGCTTTTCATCCTGTCCGCCCAGATCGCGGGTGTTGGCTAAAAGATCTTCCAACTGACGATTGGTCAATACAGTGTAGTTGTGACTTTTGCTGTACTTTTCAACATCAAAGTAAACCGTTCCGTTTACTTCGTACGCATAGCCGTTGTTCATGATGGTTTTTACCATCTCTATCTGCTCGGCAATATGCCCGGTTGCGGTAGGCTCAATGCTTGGTGGCAGCACATTGAACAGTTGCATAATGTGATGAAACCCCAGCGTATAGCGTTGCACAATTTCCATTGGCTCTACTTGCTCCAGGCGTGCTTTTTTTGAAAATTTATCATCACCCTCGTCCTGGTCGCCTTCCAGGTGGCCGGCATCGGTAATGTTTCTTACATACCTTACTTTATATCCTAAGTGCAGTAAATAACGATAAATTAAATCGAACGAAACAAAAGTGCGGCAGTTACCCAGATGCACGTCGCTGTAAACGGTCGGGCCACAAACGTACAATCCTACAAAAGGAGGATTAATGGGCGTAAAATTTTCTTTTGTCCTGGTTAATGTATTGTAGATAACCAATTTGCTCTTCATGCTGCAAACTTAGCAAAAGCACTTGAGGTATAGGGAAAAAGTTAAAAGTTGAATCCAGGCAGTACAGGAAACTCCCGGCACTTATCCCCGGGTAATTCGGGGTTCGGGATCAAGATCAAAAGAACAGTATA
Organism: Pedobacter sp. BS3; assembly: GCF_008274585.1. GTDB lineage: Bacteria > Bacteroidota > Bacteroidia > Sphingobacteriales > Sphingobacteriaceae > Hufsiella_A. The sequence goes on from NZ_VTRT01000001.1 coordinate 64,819, forward strand.
AAAATCGAACGCCATTTCAACCGGCGGGAGCCGTATTGATAATGGCGTTCTAAAGATACAGTTTAGCGATGATTATTTTTTAGCTGTTGTATCGCTTGGAGCTTTTTGTGTACTATCTGGAGCTTTGGTTGTATCTTTCTTAGTAGTGTCCTGGTACGTAGTTGTGTTTTTAATTGCTGTATGATTTACTTTTGCACTTAATGCGCCAATTCCTAATGCAGTTACTAATGCTGCCGAAAAAAATACCTTTTTCATAATGTTTATTGTTTAAAATGTTAATACTCAAACTTGTCCAGGTATATGAAAGGATGATGCCAAAAATTAAGGCGCATCAGGCAACATACTGATAATAAATCATTTATGGTAATTTTTCACTATATCTCCAAACTAACTTATTGTGGAAACATGCCACACTCTGTAGCAGCATGCAACAATATTTTTGCTGTCAGCTTGTTTCTCCCCGCTTCCCGACTTTCGGACTCCCCGACTTTCGGACTATAAGCTATTCTTGTTTCTCACCATAAACTTTCCGTCTTGTATCTTCTCTCAGCCTTATAAAAACTAATTCACAATTTTTTCGTACTTTGTGCTTATCAAATAAAATATGAGATTCGAGCCAATTACTATAAAAGACATCGCCAAGGCCCTGGGATTATCGACCTCCACCGTATCCAGGGCATTACGCGGCGGGTATGAGATCAGTGAAGAAACCCGGAAAACGGTATTGGAATATGCCGAAAAGATCAATTATCAGCCTAATCCCATAGCGCTGAGCTTAAAAGAACGCCGGAGCTATTCCATTGGTGTTATTATTTGCGAGATAGCCAATAACTTTTTCTCGCAGGTAATTAACGGAATAGAGTCTATTGCGTACGATAAAGGTTACCATGTCATCATATCGCAAAGCCACGAATCATACCAGCAGGAAGTTATTAACGTACAGCATCTGGCATCGCGTTCTGTTGATGGTTTGCTGATCACCCTTTCGGCAGAAACCCACGATGTTTCATACCTGAAAGAATTGTATGAAAAAGGCCTGCCTATGGTTTTTTTCGACCGCGTACCACAGGATATACAAACACACAAGGTAATTGCCGATAATTTCCAGGGCGCTTTTGATGCTACCGAGCACCTGATAAAAGAAGGCAACAAAAACATTGCCCACATTACCAATGCTGAGAAATTGTCTATCACTACAGAGCGGTTGAACGGCTATAAAGCGGCTTTGGAAAAATATCATATTCCGTACAGACCGGAGCTGGTAAAGTATTGCGACCATGGCGGTATGTTAACCGATGAAATTGAGGAAGCCATTCAGCAACTGCTGCCACTAAAGCCCGATGGAATGTTCATTGCAAGCGATAAGCTGACTACGGGCTGTCTGCTGGCGCTTAAAAAAGTCAACAGCAGGCTGGTAAAAGGTATTACCGTAGCCGGATTTACCAATTCAAACCTGGTTAACCTGTTTTCGCCTTCGCTGACCTCGGTACGGCAACCGGCTTTTGAGATGGGACAGGTTGCTACCCAACTGCTCATTGAAATGATAGAAAGCAAGCGTCCTGTAACCGAATTTGAAACGCGGGTGCTTAAAACAGATTTGATTTTACAGCAAACGGAATAAGCGCAGAGAAAGCGGAATGATGCCTGGCTTACGCTTGGGCTTTTTGAATTTTAACTTTTGAATTTTGACTTACCGTGAGAAAGGAACTTGAAGAAACGTTAGCTGCCAAAAGCATTCATCCAACCGCTGTGCGGCTTATTGTTCTGGATTACCTCACCAAACAGGAGGTGGCGGTTAGCCTTACCGACGCTGAAGAGAATATCGGCACGTTAGACCGTATTACCCTCTACCGTACATTAAAAACTTTCGAAGAAAAAGGTTTGGTGCACAGCATTGCCGAAGGTGTAAAGACCAAATATGCCTTATGCGGAAATTCCTGCGGCGAAAGCGGTCATCATGATACCCACATCCACTTTTATTGCAACCGGTGTAAAGAAACCATTTGCCTCCCCAAATCGCGTATAGCCGAGCCGTCCTTACCCGCCCGTTTTCAGGCACAGGAAATCAGCCTGACAGTAAAAGGCATTTGCAATAAATGCAATTCCATTGCACTCTCCTAAGCCCTACCTTTGTCATAAATTAAGATTTTGACTTTCAAAATGTAGACTGGCCTGTGTGTCTGGCCTTTTTAACTTTTGACTTTAAACTTTTAACTTTAAAATGGCTTGTAATTGCGCATCGCATAACCATACAGAAGATACAGCGCAGCACCATGAACACGAACAGGATCATGCATCTGCGAGGTGGAAGACCTATCTGCCTGCCGCGTTAAGCCTCACCATGCTTGTATTGGGCCTGCTGGCTGAGCATGTTATTAAAATCGACGGGTTTACCAGCTGGGTTCGTTTTATCTATTATGCTATTGCCTACCTGCCGGTAGGATGGCCGGTGGCTGTACATGGCATAAAGCTGGCTTTTGCAGGCGATATTTTTACCGAGTTTACGCTGATGTCGCTGGCGGGAATCGGTGCTTTTTATATCGGGGAATATCCCGAAGGAGTCGCCGTGATGGTATTCTATACCATTGGTGAGCTTTTCCAGGATGCAGCCGTTAACCGGGCTAAAAAGAATATCAAATCACTGCTGGACATCCGTCCCGACAAAGCTACGGTCATACGGAATAATGAGACACTTACTGTTAAACCACAGGACATACAAACCGGCGAAATTTTGCAGGTTAAACCCGGTGAGAAAGTACCTTTGGATGGCGAGCTGCTCAATTCCTCTGCGGCATTTAATACCGCAGCGCTTACCGGCGAAAGCCTGCCCAGAACCATTGATGCCGGTCAGCCTGTGCTGGCAGGTATGATTGTGCAGGATAAGCTCATCCAGATCAGGGTAACCAGATTGTATGAAGACAGCTCATTATCACGCATACTGGATATGGTGCAGCGGGCAACATCGCGTAAAGCCAAAACAGAAAACTACATCCGCACCATTGCACGCATTTATACGCCGATTGTGGTATTTCTGGCCTTGTGTATTCTGGTATTACCTTACTTTTTCGAGGCTTCATACCATTTTAACAACTGGTTATACCGGTCATTAGTTTTCCTGGTGGTTTCATGTCCCTGCGCCCTTGTGATATCAGTTCCGTTGGGCTATTTCGGTGGAATTGGGGCCGCATCGCAAAACGGCATCCTGTTTAAAGGCTCCAATTACATGGATATCCTCACCCGTGTTAATACCCTGATCTTTGATAAAACCGGCACACTGACCAAAGGTGTGTTCAAGGTAAATAAAACCGTAGATGTAAGCTTACCCGAACGCGAATGGCTGCCCCTGCTTTTAGCTGTTGAAGCTGGCTCAACGCATCCGGTAGCATTGGCTGTAGCCGATTATGCAGGACGAAACACACCGCATTTACAGGCCGACCACCTGGAAGAAATTGCCGGGCATGGCCTGAAAGCGCAGGTAGAGGGCAAAACCGTTCTTGCCGGCAATTTAAAGCTCATGCAGCAGTTTGATATAGCGCTTAACGCGAATATTACTGCAGAAGCCGATACCCTGATTGCGGTTGCAATTGACGGAAAATTAGCCGGGTACCTGACTTTTGCCGATGAGTTGAAAGCCGACAGCGAGGCAACCATTAAACAGCTGCATGCGCTGGGTATAAAAACCATGATGCTGTCTGGCGATAAACAATCCGTAACGGATACCATTGCTAAAAAGCTTGGAGTTGACAAAGCGTACGGCGATCTGCTGCCACAGCACAAGCTGCAAAAGGTAGAAGAAGTAAAGCAAAACCCGACTGCTATTGTAGCCTTTGCCGGCGATGGAATTAACGATGCCCCGGTACTGGCCTTAAGCGATGTGGGTATAGCGATGGGCGGCTTAGGCAGCGATGCCGCCATTGAAACCGCCGATATGGTCATTCAAAATGACCAGCCTTCGCGGATTATACGGGCAATTCGTATAGGAAAAGCAACACGGCGTATTGTATGGCAAAATATCACGCTGGCCTTTGGTGTAAAGGCCATTGTTATGATTTTAGGCGCCGGCGGACTGGCTAACCTGTGGGAAGCCGTTTTCGCGGATGTTGGCGTAGCGCTTTTAGCCGTACTGAATGCCATGCGCATTCAACGGATGGATTTTGACCGGTATTGAGGGCATATTGAGAAGGCCTCTCCCGCTGCTATTTCAACGCAGACAGCGTTCGGAACGCTGTCTGCGTTATCCCTCGTTTGCAAAGCAGTGCATAAATATCCGGCGAAGGCAAGCGAAAAGCACGGGTACATCAAAGCTCTCTGTAGCTAACAGGATCCTGTCAAAGAGATTGCCAAAAAATTGCTATTTTTAGCGTATGAATAACTTGAGTTCCGGAAAAATTACCTGGAACAAGTAAAGGAAGACAAACGATATCATTAAAAAATTGCTATAATTTTGCAGCAATTTTTAAAAATTTTGCTGCTTTTTTACAGCAAAACAGATACATGCACTTTTAGGTCTCCAAGCTATTATCCTTTTTTCAGGGAAAATAAAAACACGTATAGTTTACGGCTTGAAAAAGTAGTACGGCTAATTATTGAAGATGATCTACAATTTATAGCGGGATTTAATCCGCATCACGCCCGGAAAATTTACCAGCTGCTGTACATTCTTGCCACAAATGTCCCGTTTAAGCCCAATATTACCAAACTCAGCGAAAAAACCGGCATTCACAGAAATACTATTGTGGAATATATGCACTACCTGGATAGCGCCCGGCTTATCAACTCACTTACAGCAGCAGGAAAAAGTATCAGCACGTTGCAAAAACCTGATAAAATCTTCTTAGAAAATACGAATCTCCTGTTCACCCTGGCACCCGACAGGGCCAACAGGGGCTCTCTGCGGGAAGCGTTTTTCATGAACCAGCTTAGCAATACCAAACATCAAATCAGCTTACCGCTTAAGGGGGACTTTTTAATAGATAACACCTATACTTTTGAAACAGGTGGAAAAAACAAAACAACTAAGCAAATCGAGCATATCGGGAATGGATTTGTTGTTTCAGACGACCTCGAAGCAGGCATAAATAATAAAATACCATTATGGCTGTTCGGGTTGCTTTATTGATTCCTTTCTATGTTTTTCGGCGGCAAGCTGAGGAGCTACGACGTTTAAAAATCTGTGACGTTTATATATTGTTGCATTGTCCTTGCTACCTAAACCTGATTGAAGCGGACACCGGCCTTGTGCGGTTAGGCCCCACGAGGTATCGGGGCAGGCAGCAGGCGTATGAGCGGAAAGCAGGGCCGCATTGACCAATATATTACTGCCCTTGCTTTTCTGTAAAAAATATTTGCTTATTTGAGATTTTACTGCTTATTTTACGCCGTCTTTTGAGAGACGAAAATTTAACGATGTTTAATACTTCAATTATTACCATAACAACCACCACAACCACCGGAATTTTTTCGGAGGAAGGTTTGTAATGGAATAATATAAGATAGTTACATAGGCCTTCCTCCTGCAAGGGGAAGGCTTTTTTATTTACGCTGATGAAAGTTTTAAAATTTGGTGGCACTTCGGTTGGTTCGGTAAACAGCATACTTACCCTGCTTGATATTGTTAAACACGAAAGTTTGGGCAGCGACAAGCCTGTTGTGGTGCTTTCAGCAATGGGTGGTGTTACCAACCTGCTGCAGGCTATGGCCGATAAGGCTGCCGCTGGCGGAAGTTATGCCGAACAGCTAAAGGAGCTGGAAAAACGGCATTTTGACACCGTGAAGGCCCTGCTTGAAGTGCAGAAACAAAACCCGGTATTTACCCGCCTGAAGTTATTTTTTAACGAGCTGGAGGATTTGTTACAAGGCGTTTACAGCTTACGCGAGCTTACCCCACGCACCAAAGACCTGATACTGAGCTATGGCGAGCGTTGCTCTGCCTTTATGGTGAGCAAAATTGCTGAACAGCATTTGCCGGAGGTTGTTTTTCTGGATGCCTCGCAGGTGATTAAAACAGATAACAGCTACGGTAACGCCCGTGTAAATACGGAGTTGAGCAATCTATTAATTCAGGGTTTTGTGGCCGAGCATCCGGGCAAAGTGATTTTTGTGACCGGCTTCATTGCCAGTGATGATGAGGGCCGGATGACTACTTTAGGTCGTGGGGGAAGTGATTATACCGCGGCTATTTTCGGCGCTGCATTGCATGCGGAAGAGATTCAGATATGGACCGATGTAAACGGTATGATGACTGCCGACCCACGGCTGGTGAAGAAAGCGTTCCCGTTGCCGGAATTGTCGTACACTGAGGCGATGGAGCTGTCGTTTTTCGGGGCTAAGGTGATTTACCCGCCCACCATGATTCCGGCATTCCTGAAAAAAATACCGATTGTTATTAAAAACACGTTCGATACTTCGTTTCCGGGAACCGTTATCCGCCATGATTGTGCCGGCTCAAACCTGGCCATAAAAGGCATTTCATCCATCAACGATATCAGCGTAATTAACCTGACCGGAAGCGGTATGGTCGGCAAATCGGGTTTCAGCGGACGCTTATTTTCCTTGTTTGCCCGTGAGCAGATTAACGTTATCCTCATTACACAGTCTTCGTCAGAGCACAGCATTACGTTTGCCATCAATCCGGCGGATGCGGCTAAAGCCCAGGCCCTGATAGCGCAGGAATTTGAGCTGGAGCTACAAGCTAAAAAGCTGGAATATCCTGCCGTAGAAAGCGATTTATCGGTGCTGGCTATTGTAGGCGAAAACATGAAGCAAACTCCCGGTATAGCCGGAAAGCTGTTCCATGCCCTGGGCCGTAACGGTATCAATGTGCGGGCTATAGCGCAAGGCTCGTCAGAGTATAATATTTCGGTGATTATATCCAGGCAGGATATGGCCAAAGCGCTGAACGCCGTTCACGATGCCTATTTCACCGACCTGAAAAAAACACTGAACGTATTCTGCGTGGGAACCGGGAATATCGGCAGCACCTTGTTTCGCCAGTTGGCCGAGCATAGCGATTTCCTGCAACAACACAATGGCATTGTGGTAAAAATCGCGGGCATCAGCAATCGCCGTAAAATGGTTTTCGATGCCAACGGGCTATCGCTGGAACGCTGGCGTGAGCAACTGGAAGAATCGGGCGAACAGGCAAACCTGGCCGAGTTTATTGCACGCATGAAAGCCATGAACCTGCCCAACTGCGTATTTATTGACAATACTGCCAGTCCCAACCCCATAGATTTTTACGAAGAGGTACTACGGTCGAACATATCCATTGTTACCTGCAACAAAATCGGCAATTCGGCATCGTACCAGCAGTATAAAACCTTCCGGGATACCGCTCACAAACACGGCGTTGATTTTTATTATGAAACAAATGTTGGCGCCGGACTGCCCATTATCCGCACCTTAAAGGATTTGATGATGAGCGGCGATAAGGTTTCACGCATCGAGGCTATCCTTTCGGGAACTATTTCGTTCATCTTTAATAATTATAAGGGCGATGTCGCCTTTCACGAGGTTGTTAAAGAGGCTCAGGATAAAGGTTACACCGAGCCTGACCCGCGTGACGATTTGAACGGAAAGGATTTTATGCGTAAAATGCTTATCCTGGCCCGGGATGCCGGTTATCCGCTCGAAGCGGAAGATGTGAAAATAGACAACATACTTCCTGAAGCCTGCCTGAAAGCCGCCACCGTAGAAGATTTTTACAAGGAGCTTGAGGCTAATGCCGGTTATTTCGAGAACCTGAAACAGCAGGCGGAAAGCGCCGGAAAAGTGCTGCGCTACATTGGCAAACTGGAAGACGGCCAGGCTTCTATCAGTCTGCAAATGGTGGATGAAAATCATCCGTTCTACATGCTTTCGGGCAGCGACAATATTATTTCGTTCACCACCGACCGGTATAAAGACCGGCCAATGGTAGTGAAAGGCCCCGGTGCCGGAGCAGAAGTTACCGCGGCTGGCGTATTTGCCGATTTGATTAACGTGGGAGCGCATTAAATAGAAACAAGAATATAGAGACAAGAAACAAGAATAGCTTATAGTCCGGAAGTTGGGAAGACCGAAAGTCCGGAAGCAAAATAGAAACAAGAAGATAGAAACAAGAAAGGTTAAAGGCGGAAAGGAAGAAGGTTGTAGGGTTTAAGTTTTAGGTTTTAGCCTCGCGACAGGAGACTCATAACCTGCAGCAATTTAGCAATAGAACAATTCAGCAATCTAAAATCGCAATACTCAATACCCACTACTCAATACCGGATTAAGAGGCTTATGGAACAAAACAAAAAGATAGCAGAACCAGACAATACAGCAGTGAGAACGGCTTTATGGCGGGCGTTGCATAGGCAGGTTGATGCTGAACCACATATCCTTGAAGATGAGGTTGGGTTACAATTGATAGCTCCGCCTGATGGCTGGCAGGAACGTCCCGATATGAAATTTACCAAACGCCTGCGAGCTTCTATCATAGCCCGAGCCCGTTTTATTGAGGACTTAATTATTGAGCAAAGCCAACAGGGAATCAGTCAGTATGTTATTCTTGGTGCGGGATTGGACACCTTTGCACAACGCCGGCCGGATATCGCGTCTAAGCTTCATATCTATGAAATCGACCAGCCGGATACGCAAATCTGGAAACAGCAACGGTTAACTGAACTCGGTTTCGGTATCCCGGAAGGGTTGCATTTTGTTTCCGTTAATTTTGAGACTTCGTCCTGGTGGGAAGAATTATTAAAAGCAGGATTTGACATCAGTAAGCCCGCTGTTGTTGCCTGTACAGGAGTTACACTGTATCTCACAAAAGAAGCAATTAGTTCTACGCTAAGGCAGATTGCAATGCTTGCCCCTGGCTCTACACTGGCTATGACCTTTTACCTGCCCATAGAGCTGCTTGATGAGGAAGACCAGCCTATGCAGGAAATAGCAGAAAAAGGTGCCCGTGCGGCAGGGACCCCGTTTGTGAGCTTTTTTGCACCGGATGAAATATTGGCCATGGCCCGTGAAGCAGGCTTTAAAGACGCCAAAACCATATCAACAAAAGATATGGAGCAATACTATTTTACAAACAGAACCGATAATCTGTTACCCGCAAGCGGGGAAGTATTTTTATTGGCAGCAACATAGAAGCAAGAGAGGTGGAAGGTAGAAGGCGTAAGGCGAACAACAAACAACGAAAGATGAACAACAAATGAAAAATTCTATAAAGGTTTTTGCACCGGCTACTGTAGCCAACGTGGTATGCGGTTTTGATGTGCTGGGCTTTGCCGTGAATGAGCCCGGCGACGAAGTCATCATGCAGCTAACAGACAAGCCCGGTGTAGTTATTACCAAAATTACCGGCGATAACGGTCGTTTGCCGCTGGATGCATCAAAAAATACCGTAAGTGCCAGCGTACAACATTATTTGCATCATATTAACCGTCCGGATATCGGTGTCAGCATTGAGCTGCACAAAAAAATGCCTATCGGCAGCGGACTGGGCTCCAGCTCTGCCAGTACGGTTGCCGGTTTGTTTGCCATTAATTCGTTAATGAATAACCAGCTTTCTGCCAACGAGCTGCTCCCTTTCGCTATGAAAGGCGAAGAATTGGCCTGCGGATATGGTCATGCTGATAATGTAGCCCCGGCCCTGATGGGTGGTTTTGTACTGATACGCAGTTATGAGCCGCTGGATATCATCCGTTTGCCGCATCCCGACAATATGTATGCCGCTATCGTTTATCCCGAAGTGGATGTTCCTACCAAAGATGCCCGGCAAATGATACGAAGCAAGGTTTTATTGAAAGATGCCGTTACCCAGTGGGGAAATATTGCCGGCCTGGTGAGCGGACTTTTCATGAAAGATTTCGACCTGATTGGCCGCAGCATGACCGATGTGCTGGTTGAGCCAACCCGCTCTATTCTCATTCCCGATTTTTATAAGCTGCGGGAAATTGCCCTCAGCAATGGCGGTATCAGCTTTGGTATTTCGGGCTCCGGCCCGTCGGTTTTTGCTTTCGCGAAAGATGAGAACACAGCCCATAACATCACTCAACAAATACAACAACATCTTTCCGGGTTAAAAATCGGAAGCAAAGCGTTTATTTCTAAAGTAAACGAAGGAGGCCCAAGAATATTAGACTAAAGGTATATGGTTGCAAGGTATAGGATTGAAGGCACTGGCCTGAACCTTAGACCTTAAACCTTAAACCTTAAACCTTAAATTATGGAATTATACAGCACCAATAATAAAAATACCCGCGTTTCTTTTAAGGAAGCCGTTTTTAACAGCATGCCGCAGGATAAAGGCCTGTACATGCCGGTAGAAATACCGCAACTGGAACAGGATTTTATCGATAATATCGGACAATATTCATTACAGGAAATTGCTTTTAAGGTAGCATCTGCACTTTTGCAGGACAGTATACCTGCTGGTGATTTGAAGGCCATTGTTGAAGATGCTACCAATTTCCCGGCGCCGGTGGTATCGCTTAATGAACGAACTGCCGTACTGGAATTATTCCACGGGCCATCGCTGGCTTTCAAGGATTTCGGAGCACGCTTTATGAGCCGGGTAATGAGCTATTTCCTGAAACCCGGTGAAAAACAGCTGGATGTGCTGGTCGCCACTTCGGGCGATACCGGCGGAGCTGTAGCACTCGGCTTTTTAGGCGTCCCGGGAACCCGCGTAACCATTCTATATCCTAAAGGCAAGGTAAGTCCCATACAGGAATTACAGCTGACCACTAACGGACAAAACATCCGTGCCATAGAAGTCGACGGTACTTTCGACGATTGCCAGGCACTGGTTAAGCAAGCCTTTACCGATGCTGAACTGAACGAAAAATTCCGCTTAACTTCGGCTAACTCCATCAATATATCCCGGCTGATACCGCAAACATTCTATTATTTTAACGCGTACGCTCAATTGCAGCGACAAGGAAAAAAAGATGTGGTATTCTCTGTCCCGAGCGGTAACTTCGGCAATATCGGGGCCGGTTTCCTGGCATACAAAATGGGTCTGCCGGTAAAGCAATTTATTGCCGCAACCAATATTAACGATACCGTTCCGCGTTTCCTCGAAAGCGGAAAGTACCAACCTAAACCATCCGTACAAACCTATGCCAACGCCATGGACGTGGGTGCTCCGAGTAACTGGGTGCGTATTATGGATATGTTTGATAACAAACGGGAAAAGGTTTTAGAGATATTAGAGGGTTATCGTTTTACCGATGAGGAAACCTTGCAAGCTATAAAAATCCTGCATGGACAGTTTCATTATATCGCCTGTCCGCATACGGCTATTGCCTGGCTGGCAACACAAGCCTATTTCAAAAAACATCCTGAAAGTACGGCCACAGCGGTTTTCCTGTCAACAGCGCATCCCTGCAAATTCCCGGATATTTTCCCTGCTGATATAGCTGCTGAGATTGAAATACCGGAGCAGGTACAATCCCTGGAAGGCAAGCCGAAACAGGTACATCAATCAGGCGCTGATTTTGCCGGATTTAAGCGGTATTTGCTTGCGGAGGGATAATCTCAAACCAGCAGCGGGTTTAGCTTAACTGTCCGGAGTGTTCAGCGGGAGCGTCACTCCGGATTAGTAAGATGATGATGAGTTTTTGAACTCATAGAAATATACGTGGCATATCGGCGTGAGATTTTGTATTTATTTTACGAGAGTATAACGCCCCGGTTTGTGTCTTCACGAACCGCTATAAGGAAGCTTCGTGAAGACACGAAGCTTGGCTTTGGCAGCAGCGGGTTTAGCTTAACTAGTCCGGAGTGTTTAGCGGGAGCGTCACTCCGGATTAGTAAGATGATGATGAGTTTTTGAACTCATAGAAATATACGTGGCATATCGGCGTGAGATTTTGCATTTATTTTACGAGAGTATAACGCCCCGGTTTGTGTCTTCACGAACCGCTATAAGGAAGCTTCGTGAAGACACGAAGCTTGGCTTTGGCAGCAGCGGGTTTAGCTTAACTAGTCCGGAGTGTTCAGCGGGAGCGTCACTCCGGATTAGTAAGATGATGATGAGTTTTTGAACTCATAGAAACATACGTGGCATACCGGCGTGAGATTTTGCATTTATTTTACGAGAGTATAACGCCCCGGTTTGTGTCTTCACGAACCGCTATAAGGAAGCTTCGTGAAGACACGAAGCTTGGCTTTGGTGATTTTTAAAGTTTCGAACACTCCTAATTATAAATCCAAAATAGCAAAACTGAGGCTGATAATCAATATGATTATGCCAATTCTAAATAATTTATTAACTGAAAATTACAGCACCTTAGCCTCAACTAACCCAGGCGAACAAAATGCCTGTATCTATAATAACAAGTATTTTAATGCTTTTTAGATAGAACGAAATAAGCAGACTATTTTAACTAACGTATAATCTTATAAACTCAATTAATATGAAGAAAATTTTATTTTCTATTTTATGCTGCCCTGCTTTTATGCTTTTTGTAAAAGCACAGGTATATACTTACCCTATTCAGTCCGGCACAGAAAACTGGAAAAAATTAAAAAGCCATTCTGAAATGCTAAAAGCAACAAAGTTGCCTATGGAATATCTAAATGTTCAATCAGCAGATTTGCTTCAAAGTTGTTTGTCATATCCTCTGCTATTCGACTATACAGCTTATAATAACCCATATTATGGCTTCAAAAAAGTGGTTCTCCAATCAAATGTTCTTTCAGAATTCATGAAAAGAAAGGACAACGGTATGGCCCTGCTGAATTATTATAAGAGTGTCGATATTAATTCCATCAATCTCTTGAAAAATGAGATTGAGCAGGGTAACCTGACACTTACGCTCACTGCGGTTGAATTTATGATGAGTGACAGCACAGCGCTACGTAGTTTAAGTAAGGATAAAAGAACTGAATTAATGGATTACCTTAAGGACGTCATTATTTTAAAAGAGAAAAACGTACATACTTTTGGAACCAATGGGATAATAAGCAGTTTGTTTTTAGCATCGCGAATTTTAGACCTGTCAGGTAATGCTGAATGGAAAGAATTTTGTATCCGTAACGAAAGCATAGTAACCTTTATGAATAACTATGTACCCAATAAAGAACTCATCTCCAATATACAGGCATTTATAACACAATTAAAGAATTAAAAATGAAAAAAATACTGCTTATAATACTGGTCTCCTGTACCATGATGTTTTCATGCAAAAAAACTAAACCGGTTAAAGAAACCAATGAACAAACCACACTACCTTTTACCATAGCTACTTTTTGTGATGAAAAAACAATAGATACGATGCAATGGGTTCAGGATATTAAAGACGGGAAAACAGAATGTCAGCTTTACAAGGGGGCTACTTTAACTATGTTCTCTTCCGATAAAGGAAATATATTCTGCTTGGGGAATAATGCATCCTCTATAGGGGTGTGTAATGACATATTATACGACTGTTCCGGCAACAAACTTGGCAATTTGCCAGGAGGAAAAGTAGACGAAATATTTTATTCAACTTATTCTAAAGTAAAAATTATATGGCAAAAAGAATAATACTTGTAATAGCCGCTATTGTAGGTTTTGCAATTAGCCATAGTAACACATTACAAGGGCAAACGTTAACATACATATACACCCCTAAGGGTTCTGTCGTAAGTGATACCTATCTTGACCCTGAGTATACCAGTACAGAAATTGCAGCATACAACAACTATGTCGCTACTACTTATCCGTTAGCAACAAAGATAGCTGATGCCAGTCATACGTATAATTGCCATGCTTATGCATGGCACATGACCGAGGGCGGAAACGCTGTTTGGATCGGTGCGTCCAGCTCAACAGCCGAGGATATTTACTGGACAGATGGCAGCTACATGGAGGTTTGTAATCCTACTTTTCCTGCAAAGGTTTCATACGATTCAGACGACCATTCTGCCGTTACCACTTCAACCACAGGTATATTCCGCTCTAAATGGGGTCCATGGCCTTTAATGGAACATGATAAAGATTATACACCATATAATTCATCAAGTTTAATATATTATGTCAGAACCCCGTCTATCTCTATCTCCGGCCCATCCGCTTTTTGCGAAACAGCTACATATAGCATAGACAACCTACCCACGGGATTAAACGTAACCTGGTCGGCAACAGGAAATACAATATTTTCAGGCCCCAACACGGGTTCTACTGTTACCATTGCTAACAGTAGTACTGAAGTCATTACTTTAACTGTTACTAACGATTGTGGTATTACTTTACTGACAAAAAACATCCAGGTTGGAACTCCGTCTTTCCCCTATACGCCTGTGGGGGAGCTACACCCCAACGTTTTCGGAGATTCGTATGGTTATTACGCTCCTGATTATGCGGGAGCGGTATATGAATACAAGTGGCATGTTAACCGCACTACTGACGGTTTATCCGCTTCTGTTTGGAACGGTCCGCCCTTAGTTAACGCTGCCGATGTTGTTTTTAATTTCCCCGGATATTATATCGTGCAGGTGGAAATAATAACAGACTGTATGGAAAGCATTTGGAGCGACCCGCTACTTATTGAAGTTGATAACAGCGGGGCAGAGTGGAGGTCATATAGCTATTTCCCTAACCCTGCCAATAAAGAGCTAACTATCCAATATGTCGGAGAACAGGGAGCAGAAAAAACAGCAGTAACTGAAAAGGCAAAAGCAACCAAACAGTTTGAAGTGCTTTTAATCGACAATAAGGGCAATATATTGCGTTCAGCTAAAAATAGCAACCCAATAACTTTTAACACCCACGATATCTCTGACGGAATTTATTATTTGCACATTAAAGAAAAGGAGAAAACGGTTAAAAAACAGATAATAATAAAGCATTGACAAGCGCTGGTTCCTAAATAGCAAAAGAGATTATGTAAACAAAAGAATACTAAAACTTAGGTTATTAATGCTTTATATACAGCCCTATAATGGCCAACATTAATGCTACAAAAAAGCCAAACACCCAGCGAATAATATCGGTTTTAGATTCGGCTATTTTTACTTCAACTTTGGCGATATCCTCTTTGGTTGCAAGCATTTTGAGATTATCTTCATTACTCTTTTCAAGCATGATCTACTATAAATTTAATAATACCTCTGCGGCGCCAGGTAATTTTTTACGTAATCATCAATACCCTCTTCCAGACTGTGAAATGGTTTATGATAACCAATGGAAGCCAGCTTATCCATCGTAGCTTCGGTAAAATACTGGTATTTATCACGTATATCTTCCGGCGTAGGCACAAAAGTAATTTCAGGCTCTTTGCCAAGCGCTTTAAATGTATTGATGGCCAGGTCTAAAAAGGTGCGTGCTTTGCCTGACCCCAGGTTGTAAATCCCTGAGTCTTTACGGTGGTGCATGAAGAAATACAGCACTTCTACCACATCTTTCACATATACAAAATCGCGTTTTTGCTCGCCGTCCTTAACGTCTGCCCGGTGCGATTGGAAAAGCTTCATTTCGCCATTTTTCATGATCTGGTTATAGGTATGAAATATAACCGAAGCCATACGTCCCTTGTGATATTCATTGGGGCCATACACATTAAAGAATTTAATACCGGCCCAGAAATAGGGCTTTCGCTCCTGTTGCAAAGCCCAGATATCGAAATCATTTTTTGATTCACCGTAGGGATTTAACGGCTTGAGCTGAGGAATAATATCCTCCCTGTCTTCATATCCAAGCTCACCCAAACCATACGTTGCCGCCGAAGACGCGTACACCAGTGGCAGGCCAAATTCCACGCAAAGATTCCAGATAGTTTTAGAATATTCCAGGTTGAGCCTGTTTAAAATTGCATAATCAAACTCGGTGGTATCGGTACGTGCCCCTAAGTGAAATATAAACTGGATGTGAAGCTGATTTTCGCGTATCCATTGCGGCAGTTCATCACGATTTACCTGTTGCGAGAACCGCTTTCCGGCAAAATTTTTATTTTGTTCTTCACTGGAAAAATCATCAGCCAGTACCAGGTCATAATAACCTTCGTCGTTTAGTTTCTGTACCAGACAACTGCCAATAAAGCCGGCTGCACCTGTAATAACAATCATTTGCTTAAAAATTATAAGGAGGTCAAAAATAGGTCTTTTTTTATTTCGGGGATGAACTTTTTCTGTAAGGCGATATCAAAAAGCCGGGTAATTGCCTTGCGCCCCTCTGCACCAAGATTTACCGAATACTGGTTAACGTAAAGCTCAATGTGTTTATACATTACGGCCTCGTCCATTTCCTGTGCGTGCTGCCTGATAAACTCCAATCCCGATTTTGGATTTTCAAAGGCAAAATCAACACTGCGCCGCAATACCCGGTTTACTTTAAGCTTTACATCTTCAGGCAAATTACGGTTAATCACAATTCCGCCAAGCGGAATGGCACAACCGGTCTCTTTTTCCCAATAATCGCCCAGGTCGATAATCTTTTTCAGGCCTTTATCCTGGTAAGTGAACCGGTTTTCATGGATAATCAGTCCCACATCAATACGTTCATCCAGAAGCGATTGCTCGATGTCCGAAAAAAGCATTTCGATTTTATTCTGAAGTCCGGGAAAGGCTATCCCCATCAAAAAGTTGGCCGTGGTATATTTACCGGGAATACCAACTCGGAGATTTGAGATTTGAGATTTGAGATTTGAGACTTCGGATATACCGTCTAAAGCATCATGCCTAACATCTAATATCTTACGTCTGACATCCTCCTTTTTACAAATCAGTAATGGTCCCACGCCAAAACCCAAAGCGCTACCGGAGTCCAGTAAAACATACTTATCTACAGCGTAGGCAAAGGCATGAAAGCTCAGCTTGGTAATGTCCAGCTCGCCACGAAAGGCTTTTTGGTTAAGTGTTTCCACATCGTCAAAGAACACCTCAAATTCCAGGCCTTCGGTATCAATTTTATGATGAATCAGTGCATCGAATATGAAGGTATCGTTAGGACAGGGTGAAAAACCAAGACTTAATTTCATGGGTTACCGGTTAATTGGTCAAGATAGGTACTTACAAATTCATTCAGCTTTTTAATGGCTAACGGGATGTTCCAGTTATCGCGGTCACGCTGCTCTACAACATTAGAAATGGCACGAACCTGGACACAAGGCACATTGTTTTGGGCACAGGCATAGAAAAACGCGGCGCCTTCCATACTTTCTATGTCGGGATTATATTGCTGCATGGTTTTTTTGATGGTTGGTATATGCCCGTGAACTTTGTTTACAGTAATGGCCTTAGCTAAAGGCAAACCGGTTTCCGGGCTGCCCTTAATGGGATATTGTACTGCTGTGCCAAAACCAAGTGCATCTATCGGGATAAACTGCTCACCATCTTCGGCTCCCAATTCGGCAAACACGTCCTGTTCTACCTGCACGATATCGCCTAAAGCCAAAGAGCGATTGAAGCTGCCGGCTATGCCAGGATTAATGGCCAATTGATAGGTTGCTGTAGCAAGTTGTTTACCCATCGCGTAAGCGGTGGCTACCATACCCACGCCTGTAATCAGGATAGTGATACGATGCCGGTTGCGGTAATTATCACCAACAATAAACCCGGTATCTAACAACGGACTTATTTCGGCTTCGGTTGCAGCAACAAGCAGAATATCCATGCCGCAAAGATACGGCAACCTTTCGGGTTTTAACCCGTTGCTTTCAGCATTATCCGTATATTTGCACCACATTTTAAATTCAGATGATTTATATAACACGCAGAGAACGGTTTAATGCAGCTCACAAGCTGTTTCGTGAGGATTGGAGCGATGAACAAAACCTGGAGACTTTCGGTAAATGCTCAAACCCAAACTGGCACGGGCATAATTATGAGCTTTTTGTAACGGTTAAAGGCGAAGTTAACCCGGAAACGGGCTTTGTAATTGACCTTAAGGCACTAAAAAACATTATTTGCACACAGGTTACCAATAAGCTTGACCATCGCAATGTAAATCTTGATGTGGATTTCATGAAAGGTAAGATGGCCTCGACGGAAGTGCTGGCTATAGAAATTTTTAAGCAGTTGAAGCCGCATATTGAGCAACACGGCGCCGCATTACACAAAATCCTGCTTCGGGAAACCGAAAATAATTATGTTGAGTATTATGGAGAGTAAGTTAAGAAAGTCAAAATTAAAAAGTTAAAAGTCAAAAGGCCCATATCTTATTCTACTGAAATAACACTATTCAAGGGTAAAAGTTAAAAATACGTTTTTGACTTTTGCTGGCTAAAACGACAATAATGAATGAACCTGTAATTAACCACATGGCCGAAGAGAATGAAATGGACGGCTATGTTAAGATAGACCGGTATAATGATGCCAAAATAAAAGATATTGCCAATCATTATACCAGTATTCTGGCCGATATTGGCGAAGACCCAAGTCGCGAAGGTTTATTAAAAACTCCTGAACGGGTGGCAAAAGCGCTCCAGTTTTTAACGCATGGCTATGATATTAAGCCGGATGAGATTTTAAAAAGCGCCATGTTTAAGGAAGACTACAGCCAGATGGTTGTGGTTAAGGATATCGAAGTATATTCCATGTGCGAGCATCACATGCTTCCGTTTTTTGGCAAGGCGCATGTAGCGTATATTCCTAATGGGCATATTGTTGGCCTGAGCAAAATTCCACGTGTGGTAGATGCCTACGCCCGGCGCTTGCAGGTTCAGGAGCGCTTAACCAACGAAATACGCGACTGTATTCAAAATACCCTCAAACCAGCTGGTGTTGCCGTAGTAATTGAATGTAAGCATTTATGCATGGCTATGCGTGGCGCCCAGAAGCAAAATTCAGTGACTACCACATCGGCGTTTACCGGGGAATTTGTGAACGAAAAGACCAGGGCCGAGTTTTTACGATTAATCACGGCAAGCCTTGATTAATATGATTCATCCTACCGAACTTTACAGTGTTTTGAATTATCGATATATTTTTATTGCTTTATAAGGCATTAATGAGCCTTACGGGATTTTAAATTTGTAAACTATTAAGGTGGCTTGTGCGCATGGCCTTTTGACTTTTTAACCGAGCTTTAGCGAGCTCATCGAAGATAATTTTAACTTTTGACTTAATATAAAACATGAAAGCATATATTTTCCCCGGACAGGGTGCTCAGTTTACCGGTATGGGTAAAGACCTTTACGACAACTCTGCCGAAGCTAAAGATTTGTTTGAAAAGGCGAATGACATTTTAGGCTTCCGCATTACCGATATCATGTTTACCGGAACCGAGGAAGAGCTTAAACAAACCAAAGTAACCCAACCGGCCATATTTTTACATTCGGTAATATTAGCTAAGGTATTAGGACATAGTTTTAAACCCGATATGGTTGCCGGGCATTCGTTAGGCGAATTTTCTGCCCTGGTTGCTGCGGGTGCGCTATCGTTTGAGGATGGATTACGCCTGGTTTCCATCCGGGCCAACGCCATGCAAAAAGCCTGCGAAATCCAGCCATCAACTATGGCTGCTATTTTAGGCCTGGATGATTATACGGTTGAGGATGTTTGCCAGATGATTAGCGATGTGGTTGTTCCGGCTAATTATAACTGTCCCGGCCAGCTGGTTATTTCAGGCACTATTGCCGGTGTGGATAAAGCCTGTGCAATGCTTACCGAACGTGGCGCTAAGCGTGCCCTGAAATTAAATGTGGGCGGAGCTTTTCACTCTCCGCTAATGGAATCGGCCCGTATGGAATTGGAAAAGGCGATTGACGCCACAACAATTAACGAGCCCATTTGCTCCATATACCAGAACATTGATGCCAAACCGTACAAAGACCCGAAAAGCATCCGGCATAACCTGATTGAACAACTTACCGGCGCTGTGCGCTGGACACAAACGATAGAAAAAATGCTGCATGACGGCGCTACTTCATTCACCGAAGTTGGTCCCGGAAATATATTGCAGGGTTTGGTAAAAAAAGTAGACCGTTCTATTGAAACGAATAGCGCTTCGATTGCTTAACTCACGGATTTTGATAAGCCGGGCAGCTTAAGAGCTGTCACAGCTCAGACGATGAGAAGGTATCGCCCTGGTTAATATCGCCGGTTTCGTACCCTTTTTTAAACCAGTACATCCGTTGGGCCGATGTACCGTGGGTAAATGCATCGGGAACAACCTCACCTCCGGCCTGCTGCTGAAGCTTATCATCGCCAACAGCGCTGGCTGCATTCAGGGCCTCTTCAATATCGCCTGGTTCCAGTTCAAACTCTTTCAGGTTCCTGGCCTTATTGGCCCATACACCTGCCAGAAAATCAGCCTGCAGCTCCAGCTTTACCGAAAGGCGGTTATATTCCTTTTCACTAACACGACCTCTTACCCGGTCTAATTTCTCTGAAATTCCCAGTAAGTTCTGCACATGATGGCCTACCTCATGCGCAATAACATAAGCCTGTGCAAAATCGCCGGCAGCGCCGAAACGCTCCTTCAATTCGTTATAAAATGATAAGTCGATATACACTTTATGATCACCGGGACAATAAAACGGGCCAACGGCAGAGCTGGCGTTTCCGCAGGCAGACTGTACCATATTGGTGAATAATACCAGCCTGGGTTTCTCGTATTCACGGCCCATGTTACTGAATTCCTTTTCCCAAACCATCTCGGTAGATTCCAGCACACCCGATACAAACTTGCCTTCCTCATCGCTTGGCGTACCTGTTTTCGCTTCGGTTTGTGTAGCATCGCCAACAGGCAGCTGACTCACAAGCGAGGTAAAATCTTTTCCAAAAAATAATCCCAGGATAACCAGTATAACACCTAAACCGCCGCCAATAGCCAGACCACCGCCACCGCGGCGATCTTCAACATTGCTGCTGCCTTTACCTAACCAGCGCATAGCTTGATCTTATTTTGTTTTTTTATAAGGTTGCGTTTCGTTGGTTGTGCCGTGCACATCCGGAGGTAAAGATAATATATATTTCACCATTAATTCGGCATCCTGCTGGTTCAAATCCGGATGTGGTGTCATCTCTTGTTTGCCCCAAACGCCTTCGTTCATTTTCACGCCATCAATAACCCGCTTTGCCAAATGCGAAATATTGGCATCATTAAACGTGTATCTGGCGGCAATTTGCGCTAACGACGGGCCTATGATGTTATTCTGCCGGTCGTGACAGCTTTTACAATCTGACTGCATAAACAGCGCTTCGCCACTGGTGGCTTCCTCAGAGTTCTGTGTTGCTGCATGCGGCACATCGGTACTATCTGAAACTTTTTTAGGATTAGTTGATGTATTACAGGCAATAATATATGCTAAAAATAATGCAATGGGTAAAAGTAATAATCGGGTATTCATATCGGTAGAGACAATTTGTTTACTGATATAAATGCGATTGACCGGTAAAATGTTTTATAATGGACAGTATTACTAAAGAAAAAGCTGCCAGTCGGATTAACCAACTGGCAGCCTTCTATTACCTTTTACACTGACAAGTCAGCGTAGGAGGATTTTTAACTGCATCCACCTTGCGTACCGCAGTTTAAGCATTTATAACAAGTGCCTGAACGTACGGTAATGTGACCGCAATTGGTACATGCGGGAGCATCACTTTGTCCGCCGCCTGAGATATCCAGAACAGGTTTCAGCTGTTTGTTAGAAACTTTAACTGATTCCTGTTGCGGAACAGCCACGTTGGTAGTATCCGGGTTTACATCCTCATCGGCCATTTGCGGATTTCCTAAAACCGCTTTTTGCTCGGTAATTACATGAACCAGATCGGTACGGTTCAGATATTCATAACCCAGCATGCGGAACATATAGTCGATGATGGAGGTTGCGCTCTTGATATTATCATGGCCTGAAACCATTCCCGACGGCTCAAAGCGGGTAAAGGTAAATTTATCTACAAATTCTTCCAGCGGTACGCCGTACTGTAAACCAACCGAAACGGCAATAGCAAAACAGTTCATCAGCGAACGGAATGTTGCACCTTCCTTGTGCATATCCACAAAGATCTCACCTAAAGTTCCGTCTTCATACTCCCCGGTACGAACGAAGATGGTTTGTCCGCCAACCGAAGCCTTTTGCGTAAATCCACCACGTTTAGCCGGTAAGTTCTTACGCTCTACAACCGAAGAAAGCTGGCGTTTAAACGTAGTGTCGGTAGATTTTTCAAGGATGGCACGGGCGGCTTCCAACACCTGGTCGGGAGTAAGATCGCTCAATTTTACATTGGCGGCTTCACCCAACACTTCCTCAACGCTGTCCAGCTTATCGTCTTTGGTATCAGCCTTGGTTGAAAGCGGCTGAGAAAGTTTGCATCCATCGCGATAAAGCGCATTGGCTTTCAACGCCAGCTTCCACGAAAGCTCGTAGCAATCTTTTATTTCCTCAACCGTTGCCTCGTTAGGCAGGTTAATGGTTTTTGAGATAGCGCCCGACAGGAACGGCTGAGCGGCAGCCATCATTTTGATATGTCCGTGCGCATGGATATACCGCTGACCTTTTGATCCGCATTTGTTAGCGCAGTCAAATACCGGGTAATGCTCCTCTTTAAGATATGGCGCACCTTCTATGGTCATTGTTCCGCAGATATATTCATTGGCTTCAGCAATTTGCTGACGGCTAAACCCTAACGAACGCAGCAGGTTAAAATCAGTGGCATTGTATTGCTCCGGTTTAAATCCTAAACGTTTCAGGCACTCTTCGCCCAATGTCCATTGGTTAAACACAAAGCCTATTTCAAAAGCAGCCAGCAATGACTTGTCAATTTTTTCAAGCTCGTTTTGCGTAAAGCCTTTGGCCGACAGGCTGTCAAAATTGATGTGCGGAGCGCCTTTTAACGTAGCAGAGCCTTTGGCGTAATTTACAATCGCCTCAATTTCGTGTTCCTGGTAACCCAGGTTGCGTAACGCAGTTGGAACGCCCTGGTTGATGATCTTAAAGTAACCACCGCCAGAAAGTTTTTTGAATTTCACCAAAGCAAAATCAGGCTCAATACCGGTTGTATCGCAATCCATTACCAAACCAATGGTTCCGGTTGGTGCAATTACGGTAGTTTGCGCATTGCGGTAACCGTATTTTTCACCAAGCTCAAGCGCTTTATCCCATGCGTTGCATGCGGCAGAAAGCAGGTAATCGGGGCAATATTTAGGGTCGATTCCCGGAGGAGCGATCTCCAGATTTTCGTAATTATCGGTAGCGTTATATGCGGCGTAACGATGATTGCGCATTACGCGAAGCATGTGTTTCTTGTTTTTCTCGTATTCGCGGAAAGCGCCCAGCTCTTTGGCCATTTCGGCCGATGTAGCGTAAGCCGTTCCGGTCATGATAGCGGTAATTGCACCGCCAATAGCACGGGCTTTGTCGCTATCGTACGGTATACCGGCAACCATCAGCATAGAGCCTAAATTAGCGTAGCCTAAACCTAATGTGCGGTAGTCATACGATAATTGCGCTACTTCTTTAGACGGGAACTGTGCCATCAGTACCGATATTTCAAGCACTACAGTCCATACGCGGCAGGCATGCTCAAAGCCTTTTACATCAAATGCCAGCGTTTTCGGGTCAAAGAAATGCGCCAGATTAACAGATGCCAGGTTACAAGCCGTATTATCCAGGAACATGTACTCTGAACATGGGTTAGACGCGTTAATACGGCCACCTTCGGGACAGGTATGCCACTCGTTAATGGTAGTGTCGTATTGTACACCCGGATCGGCGCAAGCCCAGGCTGCAAAAGCAATATCCTGCCAGAGCTTTTCGGACGAAATGGATTTGACAACCTTACCGTTGGTACGACCAATTAAATCCCATGGTTTTCCCTGCTCAAGCGCTCTGAAAAACGCATTGGGAATACGAACTGAGTTATTGGAGTTCTGCCCGGAAACGGTACGGTAAGCTTCGCCCTCGTAATCTGATGAATAACCGGCAGCAATTAATGCGGCAACTTTTTTCTCTTCTTCAACTTTCCAGTTTACAAAGCTTTCAATTTCAGGGTGATCTAAATCCAGGCACACCATTTTAGCGGCACGGCGTGTTGTTCCGCCAGATTTAATAGCTCCTGCGGCACGGTCGCCAATTTTCAGGAACGACATCAGCCCTGAAGAGTAACCCCCGCCGGAAAGACGCTCATTCTCGCCACGAATGGATGAGAAGTTGGTTCCCACGCCTGAACCATATTTGAATATACGGGCCTCACGTACCCACAAGTCCATAATACCGCCATCATTTACCAGGTCATCGGTAACCGATAAAATAAAGCAGGCATGTGGCTGAGGACGCTCATAAGCGGATGTTGATCTGGTTAATTTTTCGGTTTCGGGATCAACGTAATAATGGCCTTGTGGTTTCCCGGTAATACCGTAGGCAGAATGTAATCCTGTATTGAACCATTGCGGCGAGTTTGGCGCAGCCAATTGTCCTATAATGGTATAAACCAGCTCATCGTAAAAAATATCGGCATCCTGCTTGCTGGCAAAATAGCCATAGCGCTCGCCCCATTGTCTCCAGCAATCGGCCATACGGTGAGCCACCTGTTTAATACTTTTTTCAGAACCGGTGGTGCCGTCGGGTTGTGGCACACCTGCTTTACGGAAATATTTCTGTGCAAGAATATCGGTAGCAACCTGACTCCACGCAGCAGGCACCTCTACGTCGTTCATTTCAAATACCGCATCGCCGGAAGGATTTCTGATTACCGACGAGCGCTTTTCATACGTGAAAAGATCGTAAACATTCACATTATCTTTTGTGAAGTAGCGCTGAAATTTCAAGCCTTTGCCGGCCGCTTTCCCGTTTTTTGTTGCAGATGTCTTACCCATATTCTTTATTATTAATTGTTTCTCAATATTTTAACTCTCCGAAGGAAAGTGGAGTCGTTTTTTACCAAATTTATTCTTCTGTTATACGCAACTCAACCCAGAGTTTTCCACATTAACATAGTGTATGGTTAACTACAGGATAAAAAAACGAACAAAGGGCTGGTTTTTAAATTGTTGACCTGTGGAAAACTATAAAAAATCACAGTTGACAAGCTATTTTATGTACACTTTATTAAAATCTGTTAAATTAAGCGTGTCTGATAATTCCAGGCAACGCATTAACTAACGAATTTAGCAAATTTAAATGTATTTTAAAAGCTATCTCCGCGTATTATTGCGCTCTGCTGACGTTTGAAACAGGCTTAGAAAAGCAGGGTTCCGAAGGCTTAGGTTCCGGTAACCTTTGTCCATAGGACTCCTTCGGAGGACATTCCAACGCACAAATCCGGCTCTTTACCCTATCTCTGTTAAAATTGCCCGGATATTGCCTTTTACTTCATCTACTGTGTAAAAATTACCCGCTTCAATTTCTTTTTCAGCATCTTCAAGCTCCTGGTTGTATTGTTCTATACGTACTCTCTCAGGGTTTATCACTTTTTTCATGTATCGGAGCATAGAGCAGCAGATAGAAAAACCCGGAGGCTTTTAAGTAACAGCACTAAGCTGGGGCTTAGCGCTATCGGGCCCATAAAACTAAATTTTTCAGAGAGTTTGCACAACTTCAATTTCAAAAGCCGGCGATAGGTTTGCAAGCGAATATCATGAGATCAGTCTAAAAAGAATTTTTACAGGAAAAATAAAAAGGATGAGATTTTTGCGATAGATGTTTTAAGCTTTCTTATTGCAATGGTCATTTGATTTTCTACGGTCTTTACAGAGATTCCCAAGCGTGAGGCAATTTCCTTGTTTGTGAGGTATTCATGCCTGCTTAGCAGAAAAATCTCCCGGCATTTATCGGGCAATTGATTGGCATAATGCGCTATTATAGCTGATAGCTCTTTTACTTCAACGTTGTCTGTAGCTAATTCGCCGGGCGCTTCTGCTTCTTTTAACCTGTCAAAAAATGAAGCTCTTACTTTTCCGTTGCGTATGTAGTTAGCTACCTTAAATTTAACGGCGCTTAATAAGTATGATTGGAGAGAATCTACTGTTACGCCGTACCGGTGCTCCCACAACCAGATAAAGATCTCCTGCAAAATATCCATACAGGCTTCTCTATCCCTGAGCATGTTATAGGCTGAGCTAAACATACCATTCCAGTAACGCCGATAAATTTCGTCAAAAGCTCTTTTATCGTCATTGCCGAGCTTTACCAGCAGCTCATGATCTGAAATGTGTTTGTATTCTGTCAATGAAAGTTCAAAACTTTAACACAAGTTTAACAATTTAGGATAAAAAAAGAAATTTTTAGTAACCCATGTTGCACCGGCCCTGATCTGCTAAACCTGGGTGAAGCGGATACCGGCCTGGTGGCCAAGGCGCCCGCGAGGTATCGGGGCAGGTCGCAGGCGTATGAGCGTAACACAGGACTACCATAACCTAACCGCTACGGGTTTTGCTTTTCAAACATGGTTAGGCAGGTGTATTGCACACATCAGAAGCTTATTTTTACTACTTTTGCAGTCCTGTTTTATAATTTATGATAGCTAACGAGGAAAAGAGCTTAAACTTCCTGGAGGAAATACTGGAAGAGGATATCCGTGCTAATAAAAATGGCGGGGCTGTGCTGACCCGCTTTCCGCCCGAACCTAATGGTTACCTGCACATTGGGCACGCTAAATCGATATGCCTTAATTTCGGTATTGCCCAGCGCTATAATGGAAAAACCAATCTTCGTTTTGACGATACCAACCCGGTAACGGAAGATACTGAATATGTTGAAAGCATTAAGGAAGATATTAAATGGCTGGGATTTGAGTGGGCTAATGAGTTTTATGCTTCTGATTATTTTGATACGTTATATGACTTTGCCGTTAAGCTGATTGAAAAGGGGCTGGCGTATGTGGATGATAGCTCTGCCGAAGAGATTGCCCGGTTGAAAGGCACACCCACAGAACCCGGTCAGCCGTCGGTTTACCGCAGCAGGTCGGTAGAGGAAAACCTGCGTTTATTTGCCGAAATGAAAGCGGGCAACTATGCTGATGGTGAGAAAGTACTGCGGGCTAAAATAGACCTGGCATCGCCTAATATGCACATGCGTGACCCGATTATGTACCGCATTAAACATGCGCATCATCACCGTACCGGCGATAAATGGTGCATTTACCCGATGTATGATTTTGCGCATGGTCAATCGGACGCTATTGAGCACATTACGCATTCTATTTGTACGCTGGAGTTTATACCGCATCGCCCGCTGTACGACTGGTTTATCGAGAAGCTGGAAATTTTCCCGTCAAAACAATATGAATTTGCCCGCCTGAACCTGAACTATACCGTAACCAGCAAGCGTAAGCTGTTGCAACTGGTTAACGAGGGTTTTGTAAGCGGCTGGGATGACCCGCGAATGCCTACCATCAGCGCCTTACGTCGCCGGGGCTATACACCTGCGTCGATACGCGATTTCTGCGACCGCATCGGCATCGCTAAACGCGAAAATGTGATTGATGTAAGCCTGCTGGAGTTTTGCATTCGCGAGGATTTGAATAAAACTGCATGGCGCCGCATGGCTGTGCTTGACCCGGTTAAGCTGGTAATTACCAATTATCCCGAAGATAAAACCGAGGTATTACATGGTGAAAATAACCCTGAAGCCGAAGATGGCGACGGTTATCGTGAGATTCCGTTCAGCAGGGAGCTGTGGATTGAACGTGAGGACTTTATGGAGCATCCGCCAAAGAAATTCTTCCGCCTGGGCCCCGGCCTGATGGTGCGCTTAAAGCATGCTTATATTATTAAGTGCGAGGATTTTGTGAAGGATGAGCACGATATGGTTACCGAAATCAGGGCTACCTATATTCCCGAATCAAAAAGCGGACAGGATACCAGCGGCATTCATGTAAAGGGAACTATTCACTGGGTAAGTGTTCCGCATGCAAAAACGGCTGAAATCCGCCTGTATGACCGCTTGTTTTCGGTAGAAGACCCCGGCAGTGAAGAACGTGATTTTAAGGAATATATTAATCCGCAAAGTCTTAATGTTTTACCGGCGGCATACATTGAACCCGACCTGGAGCATGCGGCTAACCGTGGTTACCAGTTTATCCGCAAAGGATATTTTACGCTGGATAAAGATTCCCAACCCGGAAAACTGGTGTTTAACCGCACGGTAACGCTTAAAGATACCTGGGCAAAGGAGACGAAGAAGGCGTAACGAATTTATGGATGAGCAGAAGCTCGTCCATAAGTTTGTTTTAATTATTTTTCTTCAACCGTTTTATATCCTGTTCCAACTCATTTAAACTTTGTTCTTTTTCAAGTGCCTTTTGGGCCAAACGGTATTTTTCCAGCTCTTCTTCTGATTTTTTTGTTGCCATTTCATGGCTTATTTTACCGGCATGTGTCAGCAACTCACGGCCGTTTAGCTGCAAAATAGCGTCTAAACGCTGTATCCAGTCTTTCATATACATTGGCGTTTGCTGTTGCGCCATTGTTTCGGCAAAGGCAAGATATTGTTCTACCAATAATCCCAGCAATCGCATTTCGTCTTCATTCAAATAATTTTTAGCAATGTTTACGTCCGACTTTTTGATTGCCGATGCATTCTTTTTGTCGAACGATTGCATGCCAAGCAAAGGTAAACGGGCATCAACACGACGATATACCAATTCTGCCGCGGTTTGGCTGCTGATAGCCCAAAGCAATTTATTTTGTACGGTTTTAAAAAATGCTATTGTTTTTTCATCTCTGGGGTCATAATCAATACTTGTAGTGTAAATGTCTTTTATTTTCTGATAGAAAAAACGTTCGCTTAAACGGATTTCACGAATACGCTCCTGCAATTCCGTGAAATAGTTCATAGAATTGCCGGTTTTAAAACGCTCATCGTTCAGGGCAAAACCTTTTATGATGTATTCTTTGAGACGTTGCGTGGCCCATATACGAAACTGTGTACCCTGAACCGATTTTACACGATAGCCTACCGAAATAATCACGTCAAGATTGTAATGTTCTACCTCTCGCTCTATTGTTCTGTTGCCTTCTAATCGAACCAGTCGGAATTTCCGACTAGTTCGATTTTGCTCTAGTTCGCCTTCGCTGTACACATTTCCAATGTGCTCTGTTATGGTGCTTCTGCCTTTTCCAAAAAGCTGTGCCATTTGGTCTTGAGTAAGCCAAACGGTTTCTTCTTCCAAACGGACATCTATGGTAATGTTTCCTTCGCTATTTCGATAGATTAAAATTTCGCTTTCCATGATTGCTCATCTTTGTGCCTGTTTTATATTAGGGACTTTATCTATAGCTTTTTATCTTCTATATCCATTAGCTAAATAAATTCAAATATTTTTTAAAGGCATACATCTTACCTCTTTTCCCACCGGTGAGTTCTTCCAATATGCCCAAAGCCTCTAAATCATTGATAATATTATAGGCCGTACGCTGTGAAACACCCGTAATGTCTACTACAGTAAGCACATTGATGATAGGTCGTTTTAATAAGTAATTTAATATTTTTTGCGCATTGCTGGCCTTTGGCCCTAAATTCTGGACTTCAATTTCGGATTGAGTTTTAAGCTTTAATATTTCATCAAATGTTTTAACCCCTTTTTTAGCTGTCTCGATGACACCAACCATAAAAAACTTCAGCCACTGTTTTAAATCATGGTGCGTCCGGACACGCATCAGATTATCATAATACAATGATTTATTGCGCTCAAAGAAATCGGATAAATAAAGTATAGGTTTTTTCAATATCTCCTTGTCAACTAAATACAAGGTAATAAGCAATCTTCCGACACGGCCATTCCCGTCTAAAAATGGGTGAATGGTTTCAAACTGATAATGTATGATTCCTATTTTAATCAAATCCGGCAGAAGAAATTCAGTATTATGTGTGAATTTCTCCAAATCACTCATTAATTCACCGATGCTACTATGAACAGGGGGAACAAATACGGCATCATTTATTGAAGCGCCACCAATCCAATTCTGGCTTGTCCTGAATTCTCCCGGCAGTTTATACTCTCCGCGAACGCCTTGTAATAAAACCTTATGTGTTTCCTTAATCAAGCGGCTTGAAAACGGAATTTCCTTTAACATCTTGATTGCACGATGCATCGCCGTTATATAGTTCTGAACCTCTTCCCAATCATTCCTCCTTTCCTGGCTGATATCTTCTTTATCTAAAAGGGCTTCCTCCATATTAGTCTGTGTGCCCTCTATCCGGCTACTTTGTGTAGCTTCTTTAAGTACGTGCATACTAATGTATAAATCAATATCAGGGATATGTTCGCTATACATATCCAATCGGCCCAACTGTCTATCTGCCTGGGATAATAAGTTCAACAATTCCATATCATCCAATAACCACTCCCGGTTAATGAACGTAGGCTGAAAGCTTTTATAATATCCTTGGTTTATATATTGCCCTGAGTTGAAGCTCTTCATAATCTTGCAACTAAAATTTTGTTATTGCAAATATGAGTGTAAAATTTGCAATAACGATTTTTTTGTTGCAATAAAATAGGTATTTTTTGCAACAAGAGAATCCCTTATTGTAAAAGTGACGCTTTTACCGCTTAATAAACTCTACTTTAGTCCAGCTACCCCTAATACTTCATTGACAAATTATACAGTATCGCCATATCCGAAGGGCTAAGTACCGGGCTGATATCGGTTTGTATAAAATGCCGTTTAAAGGCAACAATAGCCGCGTTAAGGTTGCTGGTGTCATACCCGATAAGCCGTAGCGCTATGGCAGGGTCAAAACCTGCAGGTGGTAAATCCATGGTATCATCGTACCACAGTCCAAAGCCTTTTTCGGCCAGGGTTTTCCATGGGAAGTAAACGCCCGGGTCAGGTTTGCGGGTCGGCGCCATATCGCCATGACCAATGAAGTTTTGCGCAGGAATGTTATAATTCTGTTTCAGGTTACCCAACAATTTGAGCAAACTTGTTATCTGGGCTTCCGCAAACGGCTCGCTGCCATTATTATCTAACTCAATACCAATAGAGGACGAATTGATGTCGGCATCTTTACCCCATTTACCCGTTCCGGCATGCCATGCCCGCATATAATCGTTCAGCATGTGATAAATAGTACCATCTCTGCTTACCACATAATGAGCGCTCACCTGTGTCCGCGTAAGCGTAAATGTGCGTAAGGTTTGTTCTACACTGTTTTGAGCGGTGTAATGTATTACCACAAAATTGGGCTTCCGCAGATTAAAATTTGTTGTGCCGGCCCAGGTAGACGAAATGTTGAGCGAATCCTGTCCGGCGTTAACCGGTGGAATTTGCCGTAAGGATTGGGCCAGCTGCTTCGCCTGCCGTTTGTAAATCCGGTTAGTGGGTGCATACGGATTACCCGAACAAGCCGACAAAACAGCCAGCACCGCTAATGCCGCAGTCTGTATAAACCGGGCTTTATTGTTTATTTTTATCAGCATAGCCGAACACTTTTTGAAGCAGCGAGGTTGTACGTGACGCAAAGTTGGTGCGGATATTCAGTTCTTCCTGCGCAACCTGAACAAACAGGCCGTCAATAGCTTTTTGCGTCACATAATCATCCAGGTCGGGGTTGATTTTGGTGACCAGCGGGAGTTTGTTGTAGCTGGTCATGGCGGTATTCCAGTACTTGGTTGCATCTACCTTACTCAGGCTGTTGGCAATAATGGGATTAAATTTAGCCCGAAGCTGGTCGCTGGTTACCCGTTTAAAATATTGCGTTGCCGCATCCTGCTGACCGCTTAACAGGATATTGCTGGCATCGGCAATGGTCATTTGCTTTATGGCCGACAGGAATATTGGTTTTGCTTCGGTAGCCGCATCTTCGGCAGCACGGTTAAGGCTTAGAATTACATTATCACAAAGCTGGCCTAAGCCTACAGAGCGTAAGGTCTTTTCAACTTTCTGCGCTTCGGGCGGAAAGAATATTTTAACAGCCAGGTTACCAAAAAAGCCGTCTTTTGCCGACAGGCGGTCTGCACCGGCTGATGTGCCTATTTCAAGCGCTTGCTTTAAGCCACTGGCAATTTCTGCTGTACTGGGATTTCCAAGACCTTGTTGAGCTAACACTTGCGCAGTCTGATTCAGTGTATCGCATCCGCAAAAAAGAATTAAAAAGGCGGTAATTATCGAAAAGTTAAATTTCTTCATAACTGTTTGTATGGTATTAACGTTAAAAAATCAAATATTGCATTTTATCTTTAAGTTTTAAGTTCATCTTTTAAATAAATCTCAACACAATACACGCTCATTAAATATAAACATCCTGATAACAACAGCGAGCGCCGCTTGTTGGGAGAATATTAATAATCCGGTAATTATGGTATCCATTTCGTGCGTACAAATTCATACTAAAAGAATTTAAATTTCCGTTTTTTGAGTGAAAATGTAACGTGAATACCTATCTTCTGCAACCATTTTACTTGTAAACAGAGCCTTATTAGCCTCAACTTTGAAACTGAAAAACTTCGGAATAATGAAGTCTGTTCAGAATTAAAGCATTATCAATGACAGAGAGGTTTCATACCTCTCTTCATGATAATTTAAACAAGTATTAACCAATTACTAAAAACCAATATGATTAAACAAACAACTTATTGTTTTCTGTTCGCATTCATCTTTATGTGTGGTTTTGTATCTGCTCAAACAGGTGTAGGCGTAATTACCGGAAAGGTAACAGATTCGCAAACCGGCGAATCGCTGCCGGGCGCTTCTGTAACTGTTGAAGGATTACAAAGCGGCGCTGCTACAGATTTAAACGGTACTTATATTTTAAGGAACGTTCCGGCAGGGCATGTTAAAATACGGGTTGCTTATATGGGTTTCGAGCCCAAAACGCTGGAAGCCGACGTACAAAGCAATGGAACCGCTGTGGTAAATTTTGCAATAAAAGCTTCGGTTAAGCTTTTAAAAGAAGTAACTGTTGGCGGAACCCTGGAAGGGCAGCAAAGGGCGCTAAACCAGCAGCGTTCTGCCGACAATATTAAAAACGTAATTTCTGCCGATTTAATTGGCCGTTTTCCGGATTTGAATGTTGCCGAAGCCTTGCAACGGGTTCCGGGAATTAACATTCAGCGGGACAAAGGTGAAGGCTCTACGGTTGCATTACGTGGAACGCCGCCCAACTTTACTACCGTTGAGATTAATGGCGAACAATTGCCCAGCGTTCAGCAAAGCGGAACTCGTAACGAAGCTCTTGACCTGATACCGGCAGACCAGCTTGCATCTATTGAAATTACCAAGGCAGCTACACCCGATATGGATGGCGACGCCATTGGCGGGGTGGTAAACCTGAAAACTCCTACTGCGAAAAATACCCGCTTAAACTTCAGGGCAGAAAGCGGGCTGGGGTACAGCGATATATCCGGCCAGCTGAACGGCATTGGCAAAATACGTGCAGATAAACGGTTTTTTGCTACCGATAAGGTTTCTTCCGGAAGATTAGGGGTAATGGTTAGCGGCAGCTATTTCAGTAACAATAATGCCGAAGACCGCATCGATGCTACCTGGCAGGGTTTTGCCAGCCCTATTGGCACTTCCGGCGATACGAAGATTATGCCTTCCATGTATGCTTTCCGGAAAACCGATAACATCCGGAAACGGATGGGCATAACCGGTACGCTGGATTATAAATTCAATGAAAAATCGCAGCTTATATTTAACTATATGTACAATAACCGCGATGATTCTGATGACCAGAACCGGCTCCGGTATGACTTTGACCGAAGCGGCTCAGTATGGACATCGCAAAGTACCATTAACGCGGCCCGCATACGCAGGGACGTAAACCTGTGGGATGAAACCAAACAGAATCACAGCTTTAACCTTCAGGGATTCCACACGCTAAACCGCTGGCAACTGGACTGGGGCGCTTATTACACCAAATCCAAACGTGATTTTACGTCCACTCGTGGTGATTTTGCTTTTGATGGTATTAATCTTAAATCCGATACAGAACTGGGCCCTTATGCCATGTACCCGGTGTTTACCGCCGCCGATGCATCCCAGGATGTTAACAATCCACTCTTGTTAAACGATTTCAGAAGATATGAAGAAGATGCCGAGACCACTAAAGCCAACAATTTTGTTTGGAAAACAGATATAACCCGGTATTTCAACTTCGCAGGCAAATACCAGGCCTATTTTAAATTCGGCGGAAAGCTGCGCAGTCAGAACAATGATAAATTCAGGGATAACAGGGTATTGCGTTTCTACGACCCCAACCATGTGTTGAACAATGCCGAAGCGTTTACACGGATTATTAAAACCGAACAGCCTGCCAATTTTCTATACCGGCATTACAATTATGGCCCGCGTATAGACCGGGATAAATTTTTGACCTATATGGACGATAACCGTTTTCTGCTTACAGAAGCCGACGACGCCTGGGATTCTAAACGGTTGTCATTAAATGATACCTATTACACTTCCGAGGATATTTATGCAGGTTACGCCATGACACGTATCCAGTTCAACAAACTTATGTTTTTAGGCGGTGTACGTGTAGAATACAATGATGTGAACTACAGGGCGTTTGATGTGGTGCGCAAAGGTACAGACGTACAGGGAAATCCCATTAAAGGAGGTACAGATTACACCTATGTGTTGCCCAATATTCATTTAAAATACAGCCTTTCAAAGCTTTCCAACTTACGTTTTTCGGCATTGCTTAATTATGCCCGGCCAAACTTTGTAGATATTGTACCTTATATTAATTATGATGCCGATGCTCTGACGCTAAGCATCGGTAATCCGGACCTGAAACCCGCAAAAGCGCTTAACCTGGATTTGATGTATGAACATTACTTCAACAACGTGGGCATTATCTCGGTAGGCGGTTTCTATAAGAATATTGACCAGTTCCAGTTTCAACGCATTACACCATCTCTATCCGAAGATTATCCCGGCTATCCAAACACCAAAGGCTTCGCTTTCAGCCAGGCTCAAAACGGCGAAAATGCCATTGTTGCCGGACTTGAAGTTAACCTGTATCGCAACCTCAGTTTTCTGCCCGGTTTTCTTAAATGGTTCGGCGTTAACTTAAATTATACCTACGCCTATTCAGATGCCTTTACACAAGACAGAACCAATATTTCATTACCGGGGCAGGCAAAGCACACGCTTAATGCAGCCCTCAGTTATGATTATAAGGCGTTTAGCATAAAAGCATCTGTAAACTATAATGGTTCATTTGTTAATTCGCTGGCCAGCCAGGCACAGGATGACATTGTGCAGGACGACCGTTTACAACTGGATATGAATGCTTCTTATATCTACAAAAAACACTGGCGGATATTTGCAGAATTTGTAAATCTTACCAATTCACCCAGCATACGCTACCAGGGAGAAAAAGACCGCATATCCCGCATAGCCTATTTCGGTTATAACTGCCGTACAGGTATTGGTTACAGTTTTTAATACAGTTGAACAATTAATACAAGATATACCATGAAATTAATACACTATATTTTATTTTCGGTTGGGATGCTGGCTTTTTCCGCCTGTGAGAAAGAAAAAGCATTTACCTTCCCCGAACCGCAGATTCTCATAACCAGTCCGGCCCAGCCCGTAATAACACAGGAGCCCGGCCGAAGCGTTTCCGTTTCCTTTACCTTACAGGCCGCTTCGGGACTCAGCCAGTTAGACGTTACCCAAAACAACACCAGCTATGCGCATATCGATTTCGTAAAGAACGAGATAACTTCTGCTTATGATTTCAATTATACCATTCCTGCAGATGCCGTTCCAGGCACCAACTATACATTCAGGTTTGAGCTTAAAGACAAAGACGGCCGCACTGCCGATTACCAGTTTGTGGTAAACGTAAATCCCACGTACACCATTACCGATGGAACCATTGGTTCAACAGCCGTTAAATACATCAAGGGAAAAATCAACGGCAGCTTTACCATCCAGGCAACGGATGTCTATGTGGTAGACAGCATCCTTTCCATTAACGAAGGCGGAACCCTGACCATTGCCGCCGGCAGCACCATCTATTTCAAAACCAGCGATGATTTAAACGATATATCCAGATTGGTCATTGCCCAGGGATGTAAAATAAAAGCCGAAGGCAGCCGCACAGCACCTATTGTATTCACATCCGATAAGCTGCTGAAAGGTCAAACCCCGGCCAGCACAGATTGGGGCGGCATTTTCCTTTATGGCAAGGCGCCCACCAACAAAGGCTCTGTTGTACAGGAAAACGGATTTAACTACGGGGGAACAATAACCAATGACGATTCGGGCGTACTCCAGTTTGTGCGCATAGAATATGCCGGTAAAAATAGCAGTAACGCACTGAACTTTTATGGCGTAGGCTCCAGAACCAAGGTGAACTATGTAGAAATATATCAGAACGAGAATATTGCCTTCCGGGTTAAAGGAGGTGTATTCAATATGAAGAACATTGCCGGCATAGCACATGGCGGTTACGGAATATGGGCCGAAAACGGATGGCAGGGCAATGGCCAGTTCTGGATTTTTCAAACAAACCGGCCGGCAACGTTAACACCGGTAAATTTCTGGAACCAGGCCCGCTCCATTGAGTTTAGAAATGACGATACATTCTACACCAATACTCCCAGAACACAGTTTAATATTGCCAATATAACCCTCATTGGAAATGGCTATGCTTCCGGAGTCGATATGGGCACACGTCGTGGCATACGCATACGTACCGGCGCATTTGGCAACGTACAAAATTTAATTGTTACCCAGTTTGCGAATGATGGCGTGCGGGTAGAAGACCTGAGCACAGCAGAATTAGGTACGACCATGATACTCGGCAATACCCGTGCCTACAATAACAGCGTAAATTATGAAGGCGATGCCGAAGATATCTTCTTTAACAAAGGAAGCTACAACGCAACCGATACACCGGTATCAGGTATCAGCACCACCAATTATGTAGGTTCTGCCACATCTACGTTTGACCCTTCGACCTGGGGAAGCTTCTTTAGCTCAGCAAAATACATTGGCGCCGTAGAAAATGATACCAATGACTGGACAAGAGGCGGAACCTGGTTTAAGAATCTTGATGGAACATTACGTCAATAACCATTAATAAAGAGCAACATGAAAACTCATTATAAAATATCACAGTTTTTTGTACCGGCAGCCTTGCTGCTTATCTGGATAACCGGTTTAACCTCGTGCAAAAAAGATAAGGATAATTACCCGGCAATGCCGGCAATTACCATCGAGGGCGACAGTACCGTATCATTAAAGCCTGGCGATGCCATTGTGGTTACTGTTAAGTTTGATGCTCCGGGCCCGGATACCCGTTTATTAATTAATAAGAATAGCGGGCCGTACCGCAGCATCCGTTTAGATGAAAACGCCGTTAGCTATACCTTTAATGAAGATATGGTGAGCGAAACCGCCGCGGAAGGCGACAGCATAACGTATGAGTTTGTGCTGACCAATGGCGCCAATCAGAAAAAATCATCCACAGTTAGCTTTACAGCGAATGTAGAAGTGTATCCTACCATCACCATAGGGTCTGAAACATTATACAATGTAACCATTCCCGAAGATGGGATATTAACCAGCGGAGCCATCACCCTGGCGCCAAAACGCAAATATTACATTTCGTCGTCCATAGAATTTTCTGAAACAACAAAGTTTTCGGCAGGAACCGGAACCGAAATTTACCTGAATTCCGCAGCCACAAACAAAATCAACCTGACATTTGATGCCGGCTCACAGGTAAATATCAATGGAACTGCAACCGAGCCTGTAGTTATTACCAGCGATAAGACGCTGCTGGGTACAGGTGCAGCAGCTGGCGACTGGGGTGTGTTTAATATAAAAGGAGATGGAAATGGCAGCAACAGCGGCAGCGTAAATCATCTCCGGCTTGAATACGGAGGCTCCCGGGCATTCCGGCTGCAGGATGTAGGTAACGGCACACAGGTGGATTATGTACAGGTATATAAATCGCTCGAAGAGGCCATAATGGTTACCAATGGCGATGTAAACATGTCGCACCTGATAACTACCGATTGTCAGGGAGCCGGATACCGTCTTGGTGATGCCTATGCCGGAAAAATCCAGTTTGCCATAGCGCTTACTACGATTTATACCGCCGAGCTCGATGAATTTACGGTACGCGAAACCGCCTCGCCGGTTATTGCCAACCTGAGTATTATTGGCCCGGGCGAAACAGTAAACAATACCTCCGGCATGAGACTGCGTGCAGCAAGCGCAGCGAAAATTTATAATGCCATTGTTGCATTTTATCCGCGAAGAGGCGTACGCCTGAATGATGATGTGGTTATAACCGATTTAAACGGGCCCACTGTTTTTGCTTATTCCTATGTATTTAAAGTACCAAAAGACCCTTTCAGGGATGACCGCACAGGCGGAACAAATCCCTTTGCAGGCACATATTCCGGCGGCGTGGGTAGTAATCCGTTTTTTAACAATATCACTTTTAGCAGCACAGGTGTACGTTCTTACGAAGAGATTGATGGTATAGCTGTGGGCGATTATACCCCAACAGCTACAAAAGCAAGCGCTTTTAACCCGGCAATATTAAACTCTTTCTTTAAGGAAGCCGCATTTGTAGGTGCAATAGAAAGCCCGGATAAAGACTGGACCGTAGGTTGGGTACGCAATCCTGATGGAACCATCAGAACGGCCAACTGATAACAAGAGCCTATGAAACTCCTGTTATGGTGTGCCTTATCAGGCATTTCGCTGAGCATATCAGCCAACACCAAAAGCATTAAAACTCCAAACCGGGAGACAGTCACAAACAGGCTGTCTCCCGGTTCTGTTAAAATATGCCATCAAAGCCTGCCGGATTCTTCCGGAAGGAAAACTTCTATCACCAGCCTTTGCTCGGCACTCATCCGCCAGGACACACTGGTTATTAAAAATGATGTCATTACATTATATTACAGCTTGGCAAATGGGAATGTTGCATTTACCGGCTACCAGCTTACCGACAGTGAAAAAGTTAATTTCACTCATCCGGTTAACGATTTAAACGTTAGTACCGATACTATAATTAAACAACCGCCTTTACTTCAAACCGCCGTAAACAGGCATTTTAAGGGCGAAAAAGACTTTCTTGAAATAAGCCTGCTGTTCCATACTGCTAACATGGACATAAAAAAGGTTTGGGAAATCTATCCCGGTATTCCGGCTATTGCCACCTATTATCTTTTTAACGGGAAGGCCGACCATTGGTTATCGCCTGTAAAATCAGGAAATTCCACAACTATAATTGAAACCAGCCTGTTATTTAACGACAAGCAACCGGCTCCGTATTTTGGAGCAATTCCGCTCGATAGGCTGCACTGGAAAGCGAAAGTTATTGCATTTACGGATGCCACAGACCACCATAATAACCTGGTAAACGAAACATCATTTATTCCATACATCAGCCCGTCGGCTTATAGCGGAAACGTTATGCTGCTTCAGAACAAGCTGGCGAACCGGGGCATCTTTATAGTAAAATCGGCTCCGTTGAATGACAGTCAGCAGGCTTATCCTGGTTATGATTTTGTAGCAGACTGTAACAAAATATTGATTGCCGGTTCGGGTATTTTGCCGGCAGATATTAAGCCCGGCAAGTGGGTTAAAACGTATGCCTATACCATGGGTTTTGGCAATGCAGACGAAACCGGGATATTACTGGCCTTACGTTCATGGCAAAAAACAGCACGTGCATTACATGCCGACCGCGATGAAATGATAATGAGTAATACCTGGGGCGACCGCAGCAAGGATGCAAAAATGAATGAAACGTTTATCATGCAGGAGCTGGAAGCTGCATCGCGATTAGGAATTACATACGTGCAGCTCGATGACGGCTGGCAGGAAGGATTGTCGCGAAATTCGGCAGAAAAGCATGGCAAACGCTGGAACAACTGGACTGCCGAAGACTGGCAGCCCAGCAAAACGCGTTTTCCAAATGGCTTAAACCCCATAGTTGAAAAAGCCAGGAGCCTGGGAGTAGAACTGGCACTGTGGTTTAATCCCGGTAGCGGCAACCATTACAGCGATTGGCAGACCAGCGCCAACATTCTGCTGAATTATTATCATAAATACAATATCCGGGTATTCAAAATTGATGGTGTAGACCTTGCCGATAAAGAGAGCGAGACCAACCTGGGCAAGTTTCTGCAATATATTACCGATGCCTCGGATGGAAAAATTACCTTTAATTTAGATGTTACAGCAGGCAGACGAGGCGGTTTTTTCTTCTTTAACCAGTATGGCAATATCTTTCTTGAGAACCGTTATACCGATTGGGCTAATTATTATCCCTATCAAACCTTAAGAAACCTTTGGGATTTATCAAGATACATGCCTGTTGAAAAATTACAGGCAGAGTGGCTCAACTCCTGGCGCAACATAAACAAATATCCTTTAAACGACCCCTTAGCGCCCGGAAAAATAAACTGGGAATACCAGATG
This sequence comes from Pedobacter sp. BS3, assembly GCF_008274585.1. Classification (GTDB taxonomy): domain Bacteria; phylum Bacteroidota; class Bacteroidia; order Sphingobacteriales; family Sphingobacteriaceae; genus Hufsiella_A. The sequence goes on from NZ_VTRT01000001.1 coordinate 105,068, forward strand.
GCGACTACATTTATTGCCCAGCCGCTGGCATGGATGGAAGTTAGCGCTCTGCCCAAAGAAGCATTTCAATACGCCGAAGTACTAAAAAAATATCGCAGCGTTCAGCACGAATTGCATAACGGGTTGATAATGCCTGTTGGCGATGAGCCTGATGGCACTTCATGGACGGGCTTTCAATCCATTGATAAAAACAAAGGCTATTTCCTGCTATTCAGGGAAAATTCAGAATCTTCGGAGGCGTTGATAAACGTCCACCTGCCTGCCGGAAGCAGGGTAAAGCTAACGCCTGTTTTTGGACAAGGCAAGGCATTTAAAACACATTTAACCAAATCTTCACAGATTAAATTTACTCTGCCTCAAACGTTTAGCTACGCCTTGTATCGTTACGAGATTTATTAGGCTTTATAGAGGTCGTCTCAAAAGTCTCCTATGGTCATCCTGAGCCTGTCGAAGGATTGGTTCATCATGCTACAGACGCTTCCCCCGAGTCTTCGGGGGAAGCGTGACTGCAATAGATGGCTTTACTGGCTTTTGAGACAACCTCCAGAGCTTATTCAACAGCCCTTACCCGTATTCCACTCACAATAGCGTTGGGCGTAAAATCAAGTGTAATTCCGTTTCCATTGCTGGCTTTTACCATTATTTTTTCCCTAAGCGGATTGTTGTACCCATAATCTTTAATCAAATCTACATCGTGCAGAAACGGCATGTTATTTATCATAACCGACATAATTCGCAGTCCGCCGGGATGAGGAGGAGGCTCCGGGCTATCGGCAAAGCGACGCATTTTAGGCAGCGGCTCGACACATAATAGTTCTACTTCATACCAGCCATCGGCCACATCAAATTTATACTGCTTCATACCGGTACGCATACTTTGATACAAAGGGTCTAAATCGGTATTATTTATATCTTCCAGCGAGGCTATTTTTTCGATTTTGGGTTTTTTATCCGGATTGATATATCCCCAGCTTCCCGGCTGATAAGGTTGGTCGGGCAGCCATATTGTGCCGGAATGGTCATCCCGGAAGGAATAATGAGAACCGGCATTAATGGCTAAATCCATATTTTTTATAGTTTTTAAATCTGAGGGAACCAGGTTTACAGTAATAGGTAAACGGTCTTCATAAGTAGCGGTATCGCCCTGAGCGACTATTTTCAGCATATATTCACCAGACTGCTTAAACAGCACATCCCAGCTTATTTTATGGTCGGCAGTTGCTTTACTACCCAATGACTGGTTATTTAAGAAAAGCTCGGCTTTGGCTAAATTGGTATAAATATCAATAGTTTGTATGGCTTCCTGCTGCCCGGATTTTAACTGGATGCATCGCTGTTGATAATCGGTTTCCGCGATTTTCAATACCGGCTTTTTGGATAGGGCCGCCTGGTAGAGGTAATAGGCATCTTTGGGTGTGCGATTCACTGTAGTAAGTCCCTTATTGTTGATGCGTGGCGTGGCATCAACACGCATCTCCGAGCTAAAGTCAATTAAATTCCATACCGTTGCCCCGGCAATATACGGTCGCTCCTGGATTTGTTTAATAAAGCTTTCAAGAAACCGTTTCTGCCCTTCTATGCTGAAATCAAACCGGACGGGCTTATCGGTGTGTACCCTGGGGTCGCTGCCTGCGCCGTATTCGCTGATAAGGTGTATGCGTTTGGGATGCAGCTTATGCTGGGCATCCATAAATTTGCCAAAATCTTCAAAATTATCGTAATACCAGCCATGATACAGGTTCCAGCCGGCAATCATGGGAATATCGCTCAAGCCACTTTTTTCATAAAGCGGATAGTTATGCATGGCCATTGCCGTATAGCGGTTTTTATCTTCTGAACGGGCAATGGCTTCAAGCTGCTTTGCAAGCTCAATGGTTTTTTGCGTATGTAAATTCACCAGGCTGCTGTCTATAAAGCGGTGTTTCCAGTAAATCTCATTCATATATCCCCATAAAATAACCGATGGATGATTGTAATGCTGGCGTATCATTTCGTGAAGCATATTCCTGGCATTATCATTATAGGCTTTGCTAATGGTTATTTCGTTAACCAGCGGAATTTCCTCCCAAACCAGTAAGCCAAGCTCATCGGCAGCATGCAGCACAGCGGGGTCCTGCGGATAATGGGCAAGACGTACAAAATTGGCTCCCATATCCTTTAGAAGTTTCATGTCCGAGTAATGGATTTCATCGGGCAGGGCATTACCCATACCGGGATAATCCTGATGCCTGTTTGCTCCCATCAGTTTCAACGGTTTTCCGTTAAGCTGAAAGCCGCTGTCGGGGCCGAATTTAAACCACCTGAAACCAATAGGATTTGTTACCTCATCAATTACCTGGTTATTCAGTAACAACTGTGTTTCTGCACGGTACAGGTAAGGTTTATCCGGCGACCACAATCTAATTCCTGTTATGTTATTACTTAATTGCTCTGCTGTTAATTGCTGGCCTGCTGCTATAACCAGTTCTTTATTAAGCCTGGAAATCTCTTTATTTTCCTGGTCGGTAATAATGGTTTGCAGCACAAATTTCTGGCTAACAGGCGTTTGATTAACAATGGTGCTTTTCACTTTTACAGTGCCATTAGTATTATTAACTGCAGGCGTTTCTATGTACACACCGCTCGAAGCATAATCGCTGAGGGTAAAATGCAAACCGGCCGTGGTAATCATATACACATCGCGGTATATGCCGCCAAAAAAAGTAAAATCGGCCGATAAGGGTGGTATATCTGCATTAAAAAGGCTGTTTACCCTGATAGTAATAACATTATCGCCGGTTTTTAGATAAGAGGTAATATCAAAGCAGAAAGCAGTATAGCCTCCTTTATGATTACCTGCTTTTTGATTGTTGATATAAAGGTCGGTTTCCTGGTTAGCTCCCTCGAAATACAAGTAATACCGTTGGTCATTTTGTTTAACAAAATTCCTGATGGTTTTTTTGTAGAAACCAATATCCCGGTAAGGAGTACGCTTATGCTGCGGTAAAATATCGGTGGCATTCCAGGTGTGCGGAATGTTAATTGTTTGCCACTGAGTATTATCAGTTGCGGGAGAACGCAGGAAGTAATTCTTAATATCGCCCCTGTGAAACTGCCATCCGGCATTTAATGTTTCCACTTTTCGGGATTGTGATAATGCTGAAATAACGTTACACTGCAAGAACAAAAAAAGGGCAATCGCCAGAAAATTTTTACAAGACCTTTCCATTAACCAGTTAGTGTTTAAATAGTAAATAAATAACAGAAAAACACACCTCAAAGAATATTGAGGTCGGAATAAAAGGTCTGTTCAGAATTGTAAAGCACTCAAATATACTACTGTTATGTTAAAGTAAAAAGTAAAATCCAATTTAGTTCCCAGTTAACTTGACTCTACTATATTTTATTCTTGCATTGCCTTTGTAGGACGCTGTCCCCCCTTTGGGGGGCAGGGGGGAGAAGCCTTTTTCTCCCCCCTGCTCCCCTGAAGAGGGCAACTGTATATCCACAATTATTCCAGTACCTCCAGTTATTACTTGTACTGTTTTTGTTTTATTGCAAATACCGTTGTAGAACGGTATCCCCCTTTGGAGCTATCGTGTGTACACAAATATTATTTCGCTCTATGCCGCGGGGCATCCTACTTTTGAGGCATCAAAAGTAGGCAAAAATGCTTGTCAATCCCACTAGGAGCCTTTATCCACATAGCCTGCGCTCATCAAAAAACAGCGGCGCTTCGTTTTGTTCGTCAGTACAGAACGAACGCTTTATGCAACCTTGTTCACAAAACCACTACGTTTAAGGCTTGGCTGCGCTAAAGATACTACGCTGCAACTGTTTTTTTGATTTGTCCGGCTCTTGGGGATTGACGGCGTACTTCGGAAAATCTCTTACTTTCATCAAAGTAACCTGACGATTTGCTTGGTAGGCATACCGCATACATAACAACGGCTTCATAGCTAAGAGTGATAGGAGGTATACACACGATAGCTCCAGCGGGGGACAATGATTAACAAAGGTAGTGAGAGGACAAGGCAGAGTGCAGGCGAGGGCTGTAAATATTGTTAAAGATGTGGGTACACGGTAGCTCCAAAGTCAGACAGGCTGTGATTTCATTTTTGTTGCGTACTAAGCATCAGAACAGAAAATTAATGTGTACTTTTAATCGTCAAATCTGCAACGTTGTCAAGCAAAATATTCTTATTCACAACTCTCCTGTTATTTTTTGTGCTGCATGGTGTGGCCCAGCCTGTTGAACAACAAGCCCGGGAATATTCGTTCAAAATGGTAGGGATAAAGGAAGGTTTGTCTCAAAGTACGGTGTTAAGCATTTACCAGGACCATTATGGATTTATATGGCTTGGAACACGTAACGGGTTAAACAGGTATGATGGCCATTCCATGACAACGTTCCTGAATAAAATTGGTGATAAAACATCATTAGCAGGAAATATTATCAATAAAATACAAGAAGACGGCAACCATAATGTATGGGTTGCCACCAATAAAGGTCTTAGTGTTTTTGACCGCAAACGGGAAATATTTACCAATTATAGTATACGCGGTGCGGAAAAACCCGAAGTTTTAGACCTGGAAATAGATAAGGCCGGCTTTATCTGGATAGGTTGCGCCGGCGGATTGTTTACTTTCGAACCTTCCTCTTCTACATTTACACCGGCAGCAAAACGGTTTGAGGCCTTTCGTGAAATAAACAGCCAATATATATCATCTCTCCATATACAACGGGGCAGCCTGTTTATTGGTACGAATGTTAACGGCGTATACATTGTTAACCTGAAATCAAAAAAAATCAGGCATATTGCCTATAGCGAATTTGAGAAATCCGGCCAGAGTCCGGCACGGGTTAATGATGTTATTGAAGATAACCGGCATGCTATCTGGGTGGGTACAAAGGGCAATGGTTTATATCGTTTCAATGCAGACGGCTCAGTTAACCATTTCAGTCAGTCTGCTCCCTCAGAAGCATTTCAAATTACCAACGATAACGTACGGGCGCTAACTATTGATAAGACTGGTAATGTATGGGTAGGTACATTTGACGGTCTTAATGTAATATGGCCTGGAGGACAAATTGACCGCATCACTTATCAGGATAAAAAACCGGAAGGACTTTCCCACGGTTCAATACGTGCATTATTTACAGACCGCAATGGCAGTGTATGGATTGGTACTTATTTTGGCGGTGTAAACATTTATGACCGTCAAAACCAGCAGTTCAATCATTATTATCATGTTTCAGGCGATAATAAGTCGTTAAGTTTTAATGTTATCGGGGCATTTACAGAGGCCGCTCCCGGAAGATTAATCATCGGTACAGAACGGGGCGGCATTAATTTGTTTAATCCGTATTCCGGAAAAGTTATTCCTGCCGGGATGGGACCACAAAATAACCTGACGATTAAATCATTGTATACATCGCATCAGGGTGCTGTTTGGGCAGGTGTGTTTAAAGAAGGATTGCAGCAGGTAAATCCCCAAACCGGGCAGCTTACGCCTGTGCGCATCGCCGGAAAAAATCCGCTAAGCAACGTTATTATTAATGCCATAACCGAAGATAAGCAGGGCAATTTATGGCTGGCTACTGATGACCTGGGCGGAATCCAGGTCTTTAATCCGCGGGAAATGCGTTACCAGGCTTTTTTAAATGATAAAGCTTTGCATACCCTGCTGGCTGCAACACCGGTAAGGCATCTATTGCTGGATAAAAACAGGCTTTGGATAGCCACAAGAGGTAAGGGTTTGCTAAGCTATGATTTAGCAACAGGCGTTATAAAAACCTACAAGCAGGTTGAAAAAATATCAGTCAATATAAACAGTGTTTTCTGTGATAAAGACGGCAATCTCTGGCTGGCCACCAATGGCGATGGAATAATCCGCTTTAATCCTGCAACAAATGCTGTCAGCCATATACATGCGGTACATGGACTTTTAAATAATATTACTTACGGGATTATACAGGATGGCAACGATGATTTATGGATATCTACTTTAACAGGATTGTCCCGTTATATCATCCGCAGTAAAAAATTTAAAAATTATAGCGCTTCCTCAGGATTTCCGCTGCTGGAATTAAACGAAGGCCTGATTTACCAGGCATCTAACGGCGACTTCTTTGTGGGAGGGAATAATGGTTTTGTTTCGTTCAATCCGTTGCAAATAACAGAGAATGAGCAACCCGCTCCAGTTATTATAACCCGGCTGAACCTGCTCGGACAACATACCAAAAGTATTTCGGCTTTAGGGAGCAACGATACAAATGAGCTTCATGTCGAACTAACCCATCGGCAGCCGGTATTTACCATCGAATATGCTTCATTAAACTACCTTCGGCCGGAAAACGAGCAGTATGCGTACCGGCTACTGGGGCTTGATGATACCTGGTATCCGTTAAAAGACAGGCGCAATATTACATTCAGCAATCTGCCGGCCGGCCGGTACACATTCCAGGTCAGGGCATCGTCAGACGGTGTGAACTGGTATACCGCCAAAAAGGCTGTTGATATCCGCATTCTTCCTGCTCCATGGCTTAGCTGGTGGGCCATCGGTTTATATATCATAGCAGCTATTGCTATCATCTTTGCCATCCGCCACAGCGAAATCAGGAAAAATAAGCTGGCACATAACCTCCGGATAGAACAACTGGAGAAGAACCGGTGGAAAGAAGTGCACGATATTAAGCTGAAATATTTTACAGACGTTTCGCACGAGTTCAGAACACCGCTCACGTTAATTACCAACCCGGTTGAAGACCTGGTGAATGATGAAAACAATCCGCCCGAAACCAGGGAAAAGCTCGGGTTGATTTACCAGAACAGTAAACGTTTGCTGCTGCTGATAGACCAGATACTGGATATAAACCGGTTAGATGCCGGTCGGCTTGCTCTTAATTTAAGCAGTGTTTCCATTTCTACTTTATTGCAGAACATTGTACATAATTTTAAATCGCTCGCAGACAAACAGCATATCACACTCAACTTTATACCCGGCGATGAAACCGGTTATTTTATGGCTGATGTGGATAAGCTGGAGAAAATATTTTATAACCTGTTGTCCAACGCTTTTAAATTCACGCCTTCCGGTGGCATAATCTCTTTAAGCTATATCACTACCACGATCGCGGATAAAAAAACAGGATTTTGTTTTGACGTTACCGATACCGGGAAAGGATTTTCGCCCGAAGAACGCGAACGAATATTTGAACGGTTCTATAAAGTGAATAAGGAAGATGCCGGTGCGGGAGTAGGACTTTCATTAACACGTTCTTTAATTGAATTGATGGGTGGAACTATTGAAGCAAACAGTACTCCCGGCAAGGGCAGTACTTTTAAAATTAACCTGTCTTTTGAAAAAAATATTTCTTCAACAGCTACGCCAGAAAATTTTCTAAAAACGCTCCTTTCCGGGTACGAACAGGAGGTTCACAACGAACCGGCTTTACCTGCCGGTAATCCGGCCGGGGGTAAAGAAATCATTCTTATTGCCGAAGATAATGTGGAAATAAATAATTACCTCTATAAAGAGCTAAATGCCGCCGGTTTTAAAGTAATTACCGCAACAAACGGCGCTAAAGCCTGGGAAAAAGTACAGAAAGTTATCCCGGATATTGTAATAACAGATGTGCTTATGCCCGAAATGGACGGATTGGAACTTTGCAGCAAGCTGAAAAACGATGTTCTGACCAGCCATATTCCCGTAATTATGCTAACGGCAAAAACAGATGATTACAGCCGCATCAATGGGCTTGAAACAGGCGCTGATGACTACCTGGCCAAGCCTTTCCTTACCAGGGAATTAAAGATACGCATACATAACCTGCTGCAAAACCGTAAACGCTTGCAGGAAAAGCTGCGGCAAGGCAATCCCGCCGCTTTAACCGGCATATCGGTAAACAGGCATGACCAGCAACTGCTTGAAAAGATTACTCATATTATTGATAAAAATATCAGCCAACCCAATTTAAGCGTAGAATTTATTGGCGATAAAATAGGAATGAGCAGGGAACATTTATTCAGGAAACTGAAAGCTATAACCGGTCTTTCGCCTTCTGATTTTATACGCGATTACCGTTTAAACAAAGCCGCTGCGCTGCTTATTGAAAAACAGCTTAAGGTAGCAGAGGCAGCCTTTGAAGTAGGCTACCAGGATGTACAATATTTCAGCAAATGTTTTAAAAAGAAATTTAACTGTTCGCCGCAGCATTATTACCGGCATGTTGTAAGCGCATCCGGGAATTAGGAGCTATTCAGGACAAACGCATCTAAAAAAATGTAATGTCATTGCCCCGAAGCCTCGCAATGACGAAAGATTTTAAATAACGTGAGTTCGGGATAGGAAACGCACAGCCTGTTTGCGCTCGTTTGTAAAACGAGTGCATAAATCTCCGGCGTTTGTAACGCCGCAATGTTGCTTAAGACAATCAAAGGCAGCGATTATCGGCGTTGCAAACGCCGTTTTATGGCATCCCGATTGCAAATCGGGACGAGCCTGCGCCTTAACCCGAAATCACGTTAAATTACGTTTATTCTGAGATGTAATCATCCCGATAACATCAGCGGGCGCCGGTTGTTGGAGCTTCCAGGGACAGATTGTTATATTACCTGTTAGACTGATGCTATGAGCCCGGCAACTCATAACACGTCCCTGTTTTCAGACTTTCTCTACTTTTGGACTTTCCCGACTTCCGGACTACAAGCTATGAACTATAAGCCTTTTAGTCTTACTTCTTCTCGGGCAGCAGTACAAAGCGGATGTAATTATTGCCGCTAAGGTATTTGTTTGCCGCTTCCTTCAAGCCCTGAACATTCAGCTTTTTGAGCGAATCCAGGTATGATAAGATCTCGGCAGGGTCTTCATGATTCTGGTATTGCCCGCTCAGGTACGAAAGCCAGAAGCTGTTTTGTTTCAGCTGCGTTTCTGTCGACCGGCGTTCTTCTGCAACAAACTTTTGCAGGTCTGTTTCCTGCGGGCCGTTGGCTTTTATCTTATTAATTTCATCCAATGCAGCGCTAATCAGTTTTTCTACGTTTGCCGGCGCACAACTAAATACAATGGTGTACGAATAGCGGTTTTTAGGATATTTTACGTAATTAGTGCGCACTCCGGGACTATATACACCACTTTCTTCTTCGCGTAAGCGCTCAATCAGCTTGATCTGCAACACTTCGCCTAAAGCATCGATCTCATTGTTATTTTCGGGGCTATAGGTATAATCTCCGCTAAATACCAGGCGTACGCTTGCTTTCTCTTCGCGGCCTTTATAAACGCTTTTAGCTATTTTTCCTTCGGGAATGTGTATGCCCAGGTCGCGGGCTTCGGTATTTTTATCGCCGGAAGGCAACGAACCGATATATTGTTCAATAAGCGGTTTGAGCTTCTCCTTATCAAAATTGCCTACAAAGGTAAACGTGAAGTTTTTGGCGTTGGCAAAGCTTTCGCGATAAATGTTGTAGGCTTTGTTTAAGTCGATCTGGTTGATTTTTTCGATACTTGGGCCGGTGTTGCGTTCATTATAATTGCTTAACACAGCGGCAATAGTATCGGCAAATACACTCGAAGGGTCGTCGCTGCGGTTGGCCAGACTGGCTTTTGCTTTGGCAATGGAACTGTTAAATATCGAGCTGTCTTTACGCGGCGAGGTAAAATACAGGTAGGTAAGCTGCAAAGCCGTTTCCAGATCTTTTGGGGTAGCAAAACCATTCAATCCCTGAGTACGCTCCGAAATGTATGGCGATACAAAGGCTTGTTTATCCGACAGGTATTTGGTTAGCTGTACCGGTGTGTAATTGCCTACTCCGCTACGGCCGATAATATTTGCCGAATTGGCTGCAGACTGGTAATCGGCATCGCTGTAGCGGGATGTTCCCCCGGGGCTGAATGCGTTGAACTGGATTTCATCATTTTTAAAATCGGTAGGTTTCAGGTAAACTTTAACGCCGTTGCTCAGAACCAGCTCTGTAGTACCTAATGTGGCATCGGTTTTCTCGCTGACGATTTTACCTGCTACCGGCTTTTGGGCCAGCAGCGGGTCTTTATTAACATCATCCACGTAAGGGGTGATATTGCTTGTTTTTATATCGTTTATCCACTGGTTCACCTTAGTTTCATCCGGAAGGGAAGCCTTATCCTTTTCCGGTGCCATAATCAATATGTCGCGGTTGGTATCGGTAATATACGATGAAGCTAGTTGGTTAACTTCAGCCAGTTTGATGCCTCCGATAGTTGATTTGGCAAAATTATATTCATAGGCAATGCCCGGACTGGCTTCGCCCTTTAAAAACAGCTGGACGTATTCCTGCACATAATTTTCGGAGTTGGTTTTATCCCGCTCGTTATAGCTGGTTTCCATAGCTGTCAGGTAGGATTGTTTTGCCCGGTCTAATTCGGTTTGGGTAAACCCGAATTTTTTAACCCGTTCTACTTCGGTTAAAACGGCTTTAAAACCACGCTCCAACTCGCCGGGACGGGCCACCACATAAGCACTGGCAACATCCAGTCCTGCCAGGAAGCCGCTGATGCTGCTGCCGCCCTGTACAAACGGCGGATTAGCCTGTTTGCTCAGCTCGCTGAAACGCTCTGCAAACATACGGTTGTATAAACCCTGAATAATATTATTGCGCAGGTTGGTGGTTGTTTTAACTACTTCTTCGGGATGCTTGATCAATATCTGCGCTACAGTAACCGGCCATTCGTTATCGGTAACCGCTATAAACTGGTTTTTATTTAATAGCGGGATAGTATATTTGGTGCGCACTGCCGGTTTTGCCGGATTTTTCAGGTCCGAGAATTTGGCTTTTATCTGTTGCTCTACCTGGTTTACGTCAATATCGCCAACAACAATCAATGCCTGTAAATTGGGGCGGTACCAGGTTTTATAAAAATTGTATAACGTTGCCCGGTTAAATGATTTGAGCACTTCTTCCGTGCCAATGGGCAGGCGCTTTGAGTATCGCGAATTGTTAAGCAGCACAGGTAAATATTTATTCTGCATCCGTTCCTGTGCACCTTTTCCCAGGCGTTTTTCTTCCAGAACCACGCCCCGCTCTTTGTTAATTTCGGTAGTATCTAAGGTAGCATCCTGGGCCCAGTCACGCATAATTTGCATAGCATTTTTGAACACTTCCGGGTCGTCAGTTGGTATAGGCAACTGGTAAACGGTTTCATCAAACCCGGTATATGCGTTCAGGTCGGCGCCGAACCGAACGCCGTTTTTCTGCAAGTAGTTCACCAACTCATTTTTAGGAAAATGTTTGGTTCCGTTAAAGCTCATGTGCTCCATGAAATGCGCCAGGCCAAGCTGTTCGTCGGTTTCTAAAACAGAACCCACTTTATTAACCAGGTACAGCTGCGCCCGTTTTTGCGGTTCAGTATTGCGGCGTATATAATACGTGAAACCATTGGCCAGCTTGCCAATCCGCAGGTTGGGGTCTACAGGTAAAACCTGTCCGGCGGAAGGCTGCTTTTTACTTTTTGCTGTTTGTGAGAAAGCGTTGCAGGAAATGAGCAGGGCCAGAACAATACCGGCGCTGTATTTGAGGTATGTACTCATTGTGGATTATTCTTCGTTTTTAAGATATTTTTGCATTAAGGTTTGTAGTTCATCCTGATGCCTGAGAACTAACTGATGGCCAATTTCCATTCCTTTTTTCATTAGCTCAGGAGATTTTTCGAGCATTTTCTTCCCTATAGGTGATTCATAAAATGTAGCCAGTTGCGCCAGTTCATCATCGGTAAAAGTTTCCTGGTACACTTTAATAAACTCGGGCTTCACTGCTTTCCAGTTCATGGCAATTTCAAAAAACTCGGTTGCCGCCTGTTTGAATCCTTCCTGCTTATCTTCGGGGATACTTTTACTTAAGACCGGAATCATAGTTGTTCTGATATTTTCTATGATTTTATCAAGCTGCATAACAGTAACAAGCCTTTCGGCAATTTCTGTCGACCGTTGCTGAGCATTAGCCAGCAATCCGGCCGGACACAACAAAAGCAAGAATAGAAACTTTTTAAGCATACGCGTAATTGCAGCAGGCGAATAAAACGATTATTTATTCATGTTGGATAAATAAGCTTTAGCAAATATAGAACTTCATCCGAAAAAATTGTGCTAATGGTTGGTAGAAGCAAATGTTATTATATTTAACCATAATTCAACTATGCGGATGATTTCTTGTTTATTAAACGTTAATTAGTTGCCATATCCTGTTTATTAATGGAAAAGTTACGTAAGTACATCACATCGTTAACTGAATTTTCGGAAGAAAGCTGGAATATCTTATTACCGGTTTTAAGCAGGCTGGAGTTTAGAAAGGGTGAATACTTATTGAGAGCGGGTGAAGTATGTAACGCGTTGTTTTTTATTGAAAATGGCTGTTGCAGAAGCTATTATGAAAAAGACGGAGTGGAGAAGAATACCGCGTTTTACTTTGAAAATGATATTGCTACCAATATCCGGAGTTTTGGTAGCGGGGAAAAATCCTTATATTTTATCAGGGCAGTTGAACCGTTAATAATTATTGCTTTCGACAAAAAGAAACTAATGGAAGCTACCAAAGCAGCACCGCAAATTGAGGCTTTGGGCAGATGTTGTATCCGGGTATTCGCTGCCAGACAGGATGAGTTTGCCAGTTTATTGAATTTATACACTGCACAGGAACGATATGAATATTTGGAGAAGCATTATCCTGCAATGCTGCAACGAGTTTCATTAACACAGCTATCATCCTTTCTGGGTGTTGCCCGCGAAACCTTAAGCCGAATACGTCGAAAAAGAGTTCATCCTTCTGTTTTGTGATATATGTCACAGTGAAAAATCGTCTGTTAGCGGCAACTTTGCAGCAATAAAAATGTTGAAAAATGCAAAAGTTAAGAAAAATAGACGCCCAAACAAATGTTATCAATTGGTTTGAAATTGCTGTGCTGGATTCAGACCGGGCCCGGACTTTTTACGAGACCATCCTTGATATTAAAATGCACACCATATTTGTAGAAGAGACGGATGAAGAACTCACTTTTTTCCCTTCAGACCCCGCGGTCATCCAGGCCACTTCTGGCAGAGTAACCGGGTGCCTGACTAAGAATAACCGGGTTAAACCTTCACAAAACGGTACATTAATTTATTTAAATGCCAGCCCAAATATCCAGACTGTAATTGATAGAATTGAACCTGCAGGTGGAAAAGTTATTACATCTAAAACTTTGATAAAGGCAGGTTACATTTGTGTATTTACCGATACAGAGGGTAACCGGGTGGCTCTGCATGCCGAAGCGTAAAGCGGATAAAAGTAAAAATATTTTCTGACTTGGACTGTCTCCTTGATAGGCCGGATATTTGAAACCTCTTTCCTTATCGCTATTTGCAATTTTCTTATTTTTGTAAGAAGAAAACGTGAAATATGGTAACAGTAACAATAAACGAGAAAGGCAAGGGAGCTAAAGCGCTAATCGAATTGCTTAGTACATTTAGTTATGTTAAAATCCATAAAAAAAACCGGTACAATGCTGAAACGGAAAAAGCTATCGAGGAGGCACGTGCGGGAATTGGTATTATAAAAACCAAAAGCCATGCTGATTTAATGAAAAAGCTAAGAAGCTAAATGTACGACATTGATGTAAAAAATAGCTTCAAAAAAGACTTTAAGCTTGCCTTAAAAAGAGGGTTGGATGAAAGCAAACTTGAGGTTGTTTTAAAGCTTCTTAGAAAAGATGGTAAGCTTCCTGCCAAATAACTCCATACTCTAAAAGGCGAATATAAGGGCTTGCGGGAGTGTCATATTGAGTCTGATTGGCTGCTGATATGGGAACAAAACGAAGTTATTAGGCTTATTACTCTTATCAGAACGGGAACTCATTCTGACCTTTTTAATTTTCTCCCAATTTTCAGCTCTTACCTGCCCCCCGCCAGTCCGGAATTAAAAGGACTATAAAAAACCTCACGAGGTTCAGGAACATAGCAGCATTGTTTTAACCAAAATAAACCCGGCAGCAGCGGCAGCCCGATTGCAATGAGGGCTATAGCGAATGACGGGACTATCGGAGCCGATGCACTACCGCAGGTGCTTTTCAAAAAACAAATTTTATGCCCGGATAATGTAAATTCATCACCCTCTATTATAAATATAAATACCCCTGCTCAAACAATCGTTTTTTATTAGCTGTTAAACCAGAACATCAATTTACAAAACCATGAAAAACAACATGTTAAAATTAGGATTAGCCCTGTTCATAATGGGCATTGCAGCCGCGGGATGCGGTTCATCCAGGGAAACTTCGGGAAGCAGCGACTCTACCATGGTGGATTCATCTACCACTACCCCGCCCGATCCCACACGAATGGACACTACCAGGAGCAGAGGTGCCGATACCGTCCGGACAGATAGTACCATGTAAACCACTGCGTAAAAGTTTTCAGGCAGTTTAACAGATCATATAACAAAGCAATTGCCGGCAGATTTGTATCTTAGCCCCGGTATTGCTTTGCTTAGCTGGCAGGCATATCAAAAAAACATTTTTCCACAATTTAAATTTTACCTAACTTTGCAGGCTCAATTGTCGTGCTTTGAAATCGTTAAAACAATATCACATTCCGTTTACCGGATTGAAAACCGGCAAGCATCAGTTTGATTTTGATGTTGATGAGCTTTTTTTCAACGAGTTTGAATACTCGCTGGTAAAAAAGGGCAGGTTAAAGGTGAACCTCGACCTGGATAAGCAGGCAACCATGCTGATCTTAGATTTCAGCATTGCCGGCGAGATTTACCTGAGCTGTGATGTTTGCCTGGCCGATTTTCCGACCCCGGTAAACATTACCGAGCGGCAGATTGTGAAGTTTGGAGAAGAGGATATAGATGAGACCGAAGAGATCATGGTGCTGAATAGAAATGAGCACGAGATTGATGTTTCGGGGCTGATCTATGAGTTTATAAACCTGGCCACACCATACATCAGCCGGTGCGAAAATGAAGGTAAAACACCCTGGTGCGATATGGAAATGGTAGAAAAGCTTAAAGCGCTGTCAGAAAAAGAAGCAATTAACACTGGCGACCCACGTTGGGAAGCTCTAAAAAAGATAAAAAATAATTAAAAAAGGAAGCGATGGCACATCCAAAACGTAAGTTATCTAAATCAAGAAGGGATAAGAGAAGAACGCATTATAAAGCTGAAGCCCCTACATTAACCACCTGTAAAGTTACAGGAGCTGTGCACTTACCGCACCGTGCATACAATGTAGACGGAAACCTGTACTACAACGGCAAATTAGTTATTGAAAATACCTCGATCGCGTAAGGTAATTTCTGTAAATGAAAATTGGCTTAGACATTATGGGCGGAGATTACGCTCCCAAAGCAACCGTTTTGGGAGCCATTTCAGCCTACAAAGCGCTATCAGACCAAGAAAAAATTGTGCTGATAGGTGATAAAGATCAAGCGCTGCCCTTTTTCGCCGAACAGGACTTTAACCCCGATCTTTTTGAGTTTATTCATACCACCGAGACCATTGGTATGGGCGAACACCCCACCAAGGCAATTCTACAAAAGCCCGATTCAAGTCTTGGGCTCGGTTTTCAGCTGCTTAAAGAAGCAAAGATAGATTCCTTTGCTTCGGCCGGCAATACCGGGGCCATGATGGTTGGCGCCATGTTCAGCATCAAAAACATTCCCGGCATTCTCAGGCCGGCAATAGCAACCGTAGTGCCCAAGTTAAAAGGCGGCTATGGCGTTATGCTTGATGTAGGCGCCAATGCCGATTGTAAACCCGATACCTTATTGCAGTTTGGCATGCTGGGCAGCCTGTTTGCCGAAAATATACTGAACATTGAAAACCCCAAAGTGGGTTTAATGAACATTGGCGAGGAAGAAGAAAAAGGCAATATGGCCACACAGGCAACCTATCCGCTGATGAAAGAAACCAGCCTCTTTAATTTTATCGGGAACATTGAAGGCAGGGATCTGTTTAACGATAAAGCCGATGTTATTGTATGCGACGGCTTTACCGGCAACGTTATTTTGAAACTGGCCGAAACGTTTTACATATTAACGCTCAAAAAAGGTTTAAAAGACGAATTTTTTGATCGTTTTAATTATGAGCAATACGGCGGAAGCCCGTTTTTGGGTGTTAATGCCCCGGTTATCATCGGGCATGGGATCTCAAGCCCCGAAGCGATCAAGAACATGATTCTCCTCTCGAAAAACATGATCGAAGCACAATTAATTGACAAGATCAGGGCAGTGTTTAAATAAAAATTTGGCAATGCAGAAAATTCATGCCGCTATTACCGCGGTTGGGGGATACACCCCGGACTATATTTTAACTAACCATGAGCTTGAAACCATGGTTGATACCAACGACGAGTGGATCACCACCCGTACCGGTATCAAAGAACGCCGTATTTTAAAAGGCGAGGGATTAGCCACGTCAGACATGGCGGTTCCGGCCGTTAATGAGCTACTAAAAAAACGCGGTATCAGTGCCGAAGAAATTGAGCTGATCATTTTCTGCACGGTAACGCCCGATATGCCCTTTCCGGCAACAGCTAACATTCTTGCCGATAAAATTGGTGCTAAAAACGCCTGGGGATTTGACCTTAGTGCAGCCTGCTCGGGCTTCATCTTCGGCCTCACAACCGGCGCCCAGTTCATTGAATCGGGCAAGCATAAAAAAGTATTGGTTGTAGGTGGCGATAAAATGTCGTCCATTATCAATTACGAAGACCGTACCACCTGCATTATTTTCGGCGATGGCTGCGGCGCCGTATTACTGGAGCCCACTACCGAAAATGAAGGCGTTCTGGATTCTGTGCTATACAGCGATGGCTCTGGCCGCGACCTGCTTAACATCAGGGCCGGAGGCTCATTAAGGCCAGCGTCGCACGAAACCGTAGATGCCAAAGAGCACTTTACTTACCAGGAAGGCAAAACAGTGTTCAAGTTTGCCGTAACCAATATGGCCGATGCCGCTGCCGAAATTATGGAACGCAATAACCTGACCGCCGATGACGTAGCCTGGCTGGTGCCCCATCAGGCCAATAAGCGCATTATTGATGCCACAGCAAACCGTATGGGCGTAAGCTCAGATAAGGTAATGATCAACATTGACCATTTTGGCAATACCACGGCAGGCACTATTCCACTTTGCTTGTGGGAATGGGAAAACCGGCTTAAAAAAGGCGATAACATTATTCTCGCCGCTTTTGGCGGAGGCTTTACCTGGGGCGCTGTTTACCTTAAATGGGCATATACATTATAACATTAACCCCACATTTGTGTTAGGGGGATATTATTTCCTATTTTTAAATTTATTTTTTGATTTTTGTCAAGATAACCAAAACCCAACAAAATGGATATTAAGCAAATTCAGGAACTGATAAAGTTTGTCTCCAAATCCGGAGTAAATGAAGTTTCTATTGAGCAGGAAAACTTTAAAATCACCATAAAAACCAACCAGACGCCTACCTATGTTACCGCATCGGTGCCTGCACCCGTAGCTGCACAACCGCAAATAGCACAACAGGCAACGGCCGCTGTACCACAAGCCGAAGCGCCGCAGGTATCTGCCGCACCAGCCACCACAGATGCCGCAGCAGCAAACTATATCACCATTAAATCGCCGATGATCGGTACATTTTACCGTTCATCAAGTCCGGATAAACCGGCTTTTGTTAACGTAGGCGATGAAATTAAAGCCGGACAGGTGATCTGCATCGTAGAGGCCATGAAACTGTTTAACGAGATAGAAGCCGAAGTTTCGGGCCGTGTTGTAAAGATCCTGACCGATAATGCCAGCCCCGTAGAGTACGATCAGCCTTTATTCCTGGTAGAACCTATATAAACTATTAATCGCAAATATGTCCGTGACTCAATGCAGGCGCATATTTCACATTCGCAAAATTATCATCATACCAGCGAAATAATGTCTAATGCAAATGTTCAAAAATATAGGCTGCTGTGTACAGGTTACTGAGGCATTTTTAGTTTTTTAAGGCATCAATGAACCCTTGCAGGGCTTTTGATTTTTTAATTTTTACTTTTGACTTAACACCATGTTTAAAAAGATATTAATTGCCAACCGGGGAGAAATAGCGTTACGCATTATCCGTACCTGCAAAGAGATGGGCATAAAAACCGTTGCCGTGTACTCTACTGCCGACCGCGACAGCCTGCACGTACGTTTTGCTGATGAAGCTGTTTGTATCGGCCCGCCGCCAAGCAAAGATTCTTACCTCAACATTCCCAATATTATTTCTGCTGCCGAGTTAACCAATGCCGATGCTATTCATCCCGGCTATGGTTTCCTGTCAGAAAATGCCAAATTCTCTGCAATATGCCGCGATTACGGCATCAAATTTATCGGGGCTACACCAGAGCAGATCAATGGCATGGGCGATAAGGCATCGGCCAAAGAAACCATGAAACAGGCCGGCGTGCCTACCATTCCAGGATCTGACGGCCTGCTTAACGATGTTAATGAGGGAATAAAAATTGCCAACGAGATCGGTTATCCCGTTATTCTGAAAGCTACTGCCGGTGGCGGCGGTCGCGGGATGCGCATTGTCTGGAAAGATGAAGATTTTGAACCGGCCTGGGATTCTGCCCGCCAGGAAGCCGGAGCCGCCTTTGGCAATGAAGGCATTTACCTTGAAAAATTTGTAGAAGATCCACGCCACATCGAGATACAAGTTATCGGAGACCAGTACGGCACAGTTTGTCATCTCTCGGAACGCGATTGCTCCATACAGCGCCGTCACCAGAAGCTGGTGGAAGAATCACCTTCGCCATTTATGACAGAAGACCTGCGCAAGCGCATGGGCGAAGCTGCTATTAAAGGCGCACAGGCGGTAAATTACGAAGGCGCCGGAACCATTGAGTTCCTGGTAGACAAGCATCGCAACTTTTACTTCATGGAAATGAACACCCGTATCCAGGTTGAGCATCCCGTAACCGAAGAAGTGATCAACTTCGATCTGATCAAAGAGCAGATCAAAGTAGCATCGGGCATTCCTATTTCCGGCAAAAACTATACTCCCGAAATGCATGCCATTGAATGCCGCATCAATGCCGAAGATCCATTTAACGGGTTCCGGCCTTCACCCGGGCGCATCACCAATTTCCACTCGCCGGGAGGTCATGGCGTACGTGTAGATACACACGTTTATTCCGGTTACCAGATCCCGCCCAATTACGATTCCATGATCGCTAAGCTCATCTGCGTAGCTCAAACCCGCGATGAAGCCATTTCTACCATGGAGCGGGCGCTAAGCGAATTTGTGATAGAAGGCATAAAGACCACCATACCTTTTCATTTAAAGCTGATGAAAGACCCTAACTTCAGGGCCGGTAATTTCACCACGAAATTTATGGAAACATTTGAGTACAGCGAGTAGCCATAATGTCCATGTAAAATAACTGATAATACCATTCTATAATTAAACAGAATGGTATTTTTGCTTTTAACAATGAGCGAGAGAACACAAAACCTGATAGAGACCATTAAGCAAAAAGGGAAGAATATAGAGGCAGAAATGTCTTTTTTCGACCATTTGGAAGTACTCCGCTGGCACCTGATACGGGCGAGTGTGGCCATCGTGGTATTTACCGTACTGGCCTTTGTATATTACGATTTTATTTTCGATACCATTATTATGGGGCCCAAAAGTCCATCATTCTGGACTTACCGGATGATGTGCATTATTGGCGATAAATTTAATCTGGGACCCGATTTTTGCATCAAAGAAATTCCCTTCAATATTATCAATACCGATATGGCCGGGCAGTTTACCCTGCAAATGAACTCCTCGCTGATCATCGGTCTGGTATTGGGCATCCCCTACCTGTTATATGAATTATGGCGCTTCATTAAACCCGGCCTTACAGAACTTGAAGCAAAATCGGCCAGTGGTTTTGTATTTTACGCCAGCCTGCTCTTTATGCTGGGCGTATTGTTCGGGTATTACATCATATCGCCATTATCCATTAACTTTTTGGCTAATTACAAGGTAAGCCAGGTTATACAAAACCAGATCACCATCGATTCGTATTTGTCGTCGGTGGCTACGCTTACGCTGGGTACAGGTGTAGTTTTTGAATTGCCGATAATCATTTATATCCTGTCAAAGATCGGTATCATGACTCCGGCTTTTATGCGCTCATCCAGGCGGTACGCTATTGTAATTATACTAATCATTGCGGCCGTGGTAACACCCACGCCCGACATTCTGACCATGATGACCGTAAGCTTCCCACTATTTATTTTATATGAGATCAGTATCCTGATCTCGGCCCGGGTGGATAAAAAACGGCAGAGGGAAATTATGGGTAAGGGATAAATTTATAGGAAAAACTAAAATCACACAATAATGGAAAATATATCAATAGCCATAGGCGGCGACCATGCGGGATTCGAGTATAAAAAAGCGTTAATGGATTTCCTGGCCGGTTACCCGGTTACCGTAAAAGATTTTGGCACCTACAGTTCAGAGTCTGTGGATTACCCTGATTTTGCCCACCCGGTAGCCAGTGCAGTAGAAAACGGCGAGTTTACCTTTGGGATATTAATCTGCGGAAGCGCCAATGGCGTTGCTATAACCGCTAACAAACATCAGGGCATTCGTGCGGCTATTTGCTGGACAAAAGAGCTTGCCCAACTGGCCCGCGGGCATAATAATGCTAATATTCTGTGCATACCGGCACGTTTTATTTCAGTAGAAGATGCTAAAGCCATTACGCACACCTTTTTAGATACCGAATTTGAAGGCGGCCGTCATGCCAATCGTGTGAATAAAATTGTATGCTGATGAATTAGATGTGAGATATGAGATGCGAGACATGAGACGGTTTTCCGAACTATGACCATGAACCTATCGGCTATCTTCATACCTATAACTTACAACTTTTAACCTACAACGCTATGGTACGGTTTGTGAAATGCGGTCTGTTATCCCTTGCGGGGATTTGCCTGTTTATAAGCAGCTATGCACAGGATGCTGTCGCCCAAAAATACGCAGCTTATATTGATGCAGCTGATGCCCGGAAGCATCTAAGCGTGTTATCATCAGATGCGTTCGAAGGGCGTGAGACCGGCAAACCGGGAGCGGCAAAAGCAGCAAAATACATTGCAGAGCAATTTAAGGCAATGGGGCTTAAAGGCCCGGTAAATGGTTCGTATTTTGAAGATGTGCCACTTACCGAAAGCTCATTTCGCATTAAAACATCACTGGTAAATAAAAAGCCGTTCACATTTGGTAAGGATTTTTACATCACCGGAACCCCGGTGTCGGCATCTGTTTCGGCCAATCAGGTAGTATTTGTAGGCTATGGCATTACATCCGATAATTACGATGACCTAAAAAACACCAATATTGCCGGTAAAGTGGTGCTGGTCATTAATTCCGGCGAACCGGTTCAGAATGGTATTTCGGCTGTAACAAAAACTAAGGATTTATCTGACTGGACATATATTCGCTATAAACGGATTAAATTTCTGCAAAGCAAGAAACCTGCGCTCATCTTAGCGGCAAGCCCCGTTGTAAATCAGTATCTCGCCGAAGACGCCAACTATTTTACATCGCCTAAACTGGCCATAAAAGGAAAGAAATCTGATATAGACAATAATGTCCCGGTGATCAATATTACTACAGATCTGGCCGACCGCATTCTGGCTTCATCAGGTAAAACCTATAATGATCTGAAAACGGCCATCGATAATACCCTGTCGCCGAAAACCCAGGTAATTAAAACCGGGATTTCTTTTGCCTTTGAACAAAAATTGAAGGATGTGCATGCCGCAGACGTTTTGGGTTACCTGGAGGGCAGCGACCTGAAAAATGAAGTGGTAGTATTTTCGGCCCATTATGATCACATCGGGCTAAACCCTGACGGGCCGGATAAGGTAAATAACGGGGCTGATGACGATGGCTCGGGAACAACAGCCATTATAGAAATTGCACGGGCGTTTACACAGGCCAAAAAGGAAGGACACGGGCCTCGCCGCAGCATCTTGTTTTTAAGTAACGTGGGCGAAGAAAAAGGATTGCTTGGCTCGGAGTATTATACGGATTTCAATCCCATTATTCCGTTAGAGCGTATTGTAACCGATCTAAATATCGATATGATCGGTCGTGTTGACCCGGCGCATTACAAAAACCCGGATTATTGCTACCTGATAGGTTCTGACAAATTAAGCACCGAGCTTCACCAGATCAGCGAAAAGGCCAATGCAACCTATACCAGGCTAACCATTGATTATAAATATAACGATCCGAACGATCCGGAGCAGATCTACTATCGCTCAGACCACTATAATTTTGCCAAGCATAACATCCCGATAATCTTTTATTTTAACGGCGTTCACGAAGATTACCACAAGCCGGGCGATGAGATCAGCAAGATACATTTTGACCTGCTGGTAAAACGTGCTCAACTGGTATTTTATACCGGATGGGAAGTTGCCAATCGTGATAAGCGCCTGGTTGTAGATGTAAAAAGCGATATGCGCCCGGAAAGGTAGGGCAGATCCTGTTCTTCTAAAGCTTCAGCTTTATCAACTCTTATTTTTTCAATAGTATCTCATAGCGAGCAACTATTTTATTTTTTTACATGCAGCTAATTTCAGTTTATATCAAAAAGGCTGTCTAAGAACATGTTTAAATTTCATATATGTGGTAAATTGAGGAGCTGACCGTTTGAAACGCTCCAGGTAAAGCCTCCGTATTTATTCTTTGTTTTGACATCTCTTAAAATTAATCAGCAAGCCGGAGGCTTGAGTGTACGCGAACGAAGCTGGAGCTTCGCCCGATCAGAAAATTAAATGGACGGTGAAGACACCGTCCATGGTCTCAGTTGCTGCTGGTGGGGGACACCAGCAGCAATAAAAACATGATTTCATAAATTTAAACATGCTCTAAAAAGCTCCCGGCCAGCCAGGCAATGTCTTTTGACTTTTTAGACAGCCTCTTATTTGCTTGTTGTATTATCCGCTTAGCGCAAATCTTTAATGGCAACAGCGTCCATATCAGAATATACCAGGTTTTCGCCGGCCATAGCCCAGATAAAACCATAGTTTGAGGTACCTCCGCCCGAGTGGATAGACCACGGCGGTGATAGAATTGCCTGATCATTTTGCACCACTAAATGGCGGGTTTCCTGCGGCTGACCCATAAAATGGAAAACCACCTGGTCTTGGGGAACATCAAAATAGAAATAAGCTTCCATCCGGCGGTCATGCACATGCGATGGCATGGTATTCCACACACTGCCAGTGCTTAAAATGGTAAGACCCATTACCAGCTGACAGCTTTTAGCGCCTTCCAGGTGGATGTACTTGTAAATGGTACGCTCATTAGCGGTGTCTTTACTACCTACAGTGGTTGGTAATGCCGCTTCCTTTTTAATCAGCTGATGCGGATATTCTTTATGCGCCGGAACGGAATACAGGTAAAACTTGGCCGGATTTTGTGCCGATACACTTTTAAATACCACACTTTTAGATCCTTTACCCACGTAAACAGCATCCAGGCGATTAACCTGGTAAACCGTGCCGTCTATGTTTACTTCGCCATCGCCGCCAATGTTAATGATACCCAGTTCACGACGCTCCAGGAAATAATCTGCACGCAGGTTATCATAAACCGGTAATTCAAGCGCTTGGTTAACCGGCATTACACTGCCAACAATGGCCCGGTCGTAATGCGAGTACGTAAAGCTGAATTTATCCGGTTGCATCAGGTCTTCGATCAGGAAATTTTCCCGTAATTCGGCAGTGCCAAGTCCCGCAACCTCTTTAGGACTTTGTGCATAGCGTTGATTCATATTCATGTTATCAGATTTTAATGTTTTAACGAGATAAACATCCGCCTAAGCGCAATTTTATCTCAACTTATTATTAGTCTTCAACTCATCCTATCGTCCCATCCAGCCGCCGTCAACGGTTACAATGGTTCCGTTTACATAATCGGATGCTTTGGATGCCAGGAACACCGTCACTCCCTTAAAATCTTCGGGCTCACCCCAGCGGTTTGCCGGAATACGATCCAGGATAGATTTGCTGCGTACAGGATCATTTCGTAGGGCTTCGGTATTATCGGTAGCGATATAACCGGGCGCAACGGCATTTACATTAATGCCTTTTGATGCCCACTCGTTTGAAAATGCTTTTACCAGACTGCCTACAGCGCCCTTGCTGGCTGCATATCCGGGTACATTAATCCCGCCCTGGAAAGTAAGCAGCGAAGCAGTAAAGATAATTTTGCCTGAGCCTTGCTCCAGCATCCGTTTACCGATCTCGCGGGTGATGATAAACTGGCTGTTCAGGTTAATGTTAATTACCTTATCCCAGTATTCGTCCGGATGTTCGGCAGCAGGAGCACGTAAAATAGTGCCTGCATTATTTACCAGTATGTCTATCCTCGGATTTTCTGCCAGCACTTTCTGCAAGAAGCTTTTCACGGAATCGCGGCTGTTCAGATCGGCCTGGTAAGCTTTAAATGATCGGCCCAAAGCAGTTACCTGCTTTTCGGTATCGCTGCCCGATGTGGCAATGGATGATGATACACCGATAATATCTGCTCCGGCTTCGGCCAATGCTACAGCCATAGCCTGCCCTATGCCCCGGTTGCATCCTGTTACCAGGGCTACTTTCCCCGAAAGGTCAAAAAGAGATTGTATGCTCATTTTATTTTTGATTGTTTGGTGCGACCAAATTAAGGCTAATGGCTAACAAATAAAAGTTTAGGACAATAACGCGTACAAATAGGCCAATAATATGACACTATTGTTGGCTTTTTGAAACATGCAACTGGTACATGTGATACAGAATTGATGCAGTTTAACTATCTAAAACCGGGCTAACAAACAGTTAAAGGTACCTCTATTTACTATTATAAAATTTATCCGTCCGCTCAACATCAGGTATTAGCTTGCCATTTTCATCAAACTTCAGCGCTACAACAGCAGGACGACAGGTAACAGGATATTCCTTACCCCGCTGTCCCCGCGGATTAAAGAACGTGGTAGACCATAGTCCGCCATCTTTACCGGTAAACGTATTATTATGCCCGCCTTCCAGGATTGCCGCGTATCTTGGACCATAAGGGCCGTATATATTGTCGGCTTCGGCAACCAAAACATCGTAGCTGATGATGTTGTCATTCCTGTTTGCATCCGGGCGGATATAGGTGTACGTTCCGTCAGGCTTTTTAACCGACCAGTAGGTCTGCATCAGCAAGTATTTGCCCTTATGTTTGGTCATATAAATGCCTTCAATATACGGTTCAGGATTAAAAGGAGTCTCTTTCAACCGTTTCATCGGCCCGGCAAGACCGCTCAGATCGTCCTTCATCTTACCGATAAAATGGTTGTGGCCGAGTAAATACACATCGCCATTATCGTCCTCAAACAGGCTACCATCTATATGATCAAAAATGGGGCCGTCCTCATTTCCCTCAATGTTAGCGTATGGTCCTTCCGGCTTCCCGCTGGTACTTTTAAGAATAAAAGTGTCGCCGTGACTGATACAAGCTACAATAAGCCATTGCTCTTTGCTTTTGATATAATGGATCTCAGGCGCCCAGATGCCTTTATAAGCCGAAGCTTCTAACTGGGTTTCCGGGTTTTTTGTCCGAACAGGACGCCAGTTTTTCTGCCAGGTAGCATCTTTGTCCATAGACCAGATACATCCCAGTTCTTTCCAGGTTTTGAGATCGGGTGAGCTCCACAGGTAAATTCCTTTTTTGCCGGGAGGCTTTGAAACAGTGCCCGTCATGTAATACAAGCCATCCGGCCCAAGTGTGATATACGTATCGCGGAGCCATTGGTTTAAAACAGGGCGAACGGAGGCGGGCATGGTTACACGTTTATCGCCAACCGGCGCCGTGGGATCGCTGAATTGCTGGGCACTGCAAAAAGAGCTTGCAATTGCCAGAAGTACGATCAAACTGCCTTTAAAATAGTTGAACATGGTGATATAATATCCACTTAAGCAACGCAAAATAATATCAATAAAAGATTTTTTATATAAGATTTGTAAGAGATGATATAAGTTTTGTAAGATTAGAACCGTGACGGAATTTTTTATACTTTCGCCATCACATAACCTAAATTCTGATCAATGAAAAAAGTATTACTTCTTATCTGCCTGTTAAGCGGCATTACGCTTACATACGCACAAAAAAAGCAAAAAGTTTGGTATTTCACCAATGATGGCCGAGAGGTGAATAATAGAGACAGCTCGGACTATACACGTATAGTTGAGAGTGAAGAAAACGCTAAAAACTTCACTTTGCGGGAATATTATTATCCGAACAACACTCTTAAAACAACGGGTAGCGTATCATCTTTTGACCCGAGATTGGTTTACGAAGGTGAGATCATATCTTATTATAAGAACGGACAAAAAAAGAGTGTAAAAAATTATGTTAAGGGTCGGCCGGTGGGATTAGCAACTACTTATTATACCGATGGAAAGTTAGAGGCACGCATGAATTATTCAGGCGGTATAAATATTAATGAACCCGCCGAGCCAGCCTATATACTTATTGAATATTACGATACTCAAGGAAATGCTTTAGTAAAAGATGGAAACGGTAGCTTAAGCAGATGGAATACAGACTCGACTTTTGTTGAAGAAGGCGCTTTCTTAAATGGCGTTAAGACTGGTACCTGGACTGGGAAAAGTCTAAAAAGCGGATTGTCATACAAAGAGGAATATACTAACGGTAAGTTTGTAAAAGGAGTTACTACTACATCAAAAGGCAAAAAAATCAGTTATGCAGATATAGTGCAACTACCTCAATTTGATGGTGGTATAAAAAAGTTTTATAAATATATATCAGAAAACTTTGTATATCCGCCCAGTGCTAAAAAAGATGGTGTATCCGGTATGGAAGTGGTTAGTTTTACAGTTGAAAAAGACGGAAGTATTACCAACGTTAAAGTTTTGCGATCACTGGGTGCTGCTATAGACCGCGAAGCTATACGCATAATGCAGGAATCTCCCGCTTGGATTCCGGCTAAACGACGTGGCATACCATCGCCTATAAAATATACTATTCCTATACGATTAAATTTAGAAAGTCGATAAGTCGGTTACATCTCACTCAGCCCATATTGCAGCCAGGTTCACAATGGTTTGTACCGCTTTTTGCATATCCTGTACCGACACCCATTCGTGCTTGCTGTGAAAGGCATGCTCACCGGCAAAAATATTGGGGCACGGAAGTCCCATAAATGATAAACGGGAGCCATCTGTACCTCCCCGAATGCTTTGCAATTTGGGCTTTAGCCCGCTGCGTTCTACCGCTTTGATGGCATTTGCTGTTATTTGGGGATATTGGTCAAGCACCTTTTTCATATTGCGATACTGCTCTTTGACCTCAAGCCGGTAGCTTGAATGAGGATAAGCTTTTATAACGGATGCGGTAATAGCATCGAGCGTTTGCTCGTATTCGCGGAGCTTTTCATCGGTAAAATCACGGATAATAAATTCAATGGCAGCCTGTTCAACTGTTCCGCTGATGGCCACCGGGTGAATAAATCCTTCTTTACCCGAAGTGCTTTCGGGCGATAAATTTGAGGGCAGGGCAGCTACAATTTCCGAAGCGATCTTAATGGCACTTTCCATCTTGCCTTTGGCAAATCCGGGATGAGCGCTTACTCCCGTGATCATCAGCTTAGCGCCATCGGCCGAAAAGGTTTCATTTTCTATCGAGCCAAGGGTTTCGCCATCAATGGTATAGGCAAAATCGGCTCCCAGCTTTTGCAGATCAACGTTATCCACGCCGCGGCCAATTTCTTCATCAGGTGTAAATAGAATTTTCAGTACGCCATGCTCCACTTCTGGATGGCTGAGCAGGAAAGCTACGGCATCCATAATTTCGGCAATACCTGCTTTATTATCGGCGCCCAGCAACGTTGTACCGCTGGCTGTAATAATGTCGTTCCCAAATTGTTCTTTTAAATCCGGATGATCTGCCAGGCGGATAACCTGCGAGGTATCATCCGGTAAGATCATATCCTCACCCTGGTAATTCTTATGGATAAGGGGTTTGACACCCTCGCCGCTGCAATCGGGCGAAGTATCCATGTGCGAGCAGAAACATATTACCGGGATATTATTTTTTGTACTGGTTGCCAGTATGGTAGCATAAACATAACCATGTTCATCAACATGAGCATCCTGTACACCGAGCTCAATCAGCTCATTTGCCAGCAGCCGGGCCAGGTTCTTTTGCTTTTCTGTAGACGGGCAGGTTTGGGAATATGGGTCAGACTGAGTATCAATAGCGACATATTTTAAAAAACGGGGTACAACAGAATACGGATAGTCGTTAAAATTTATCATTTGAAAAAAGAATTATTATCAGCATTTTAGCGAAATATAAAAATTCGGGCTGATATTTTTTGTTTGGTAAAAAAAACAGTTATTTTACATCGGCAAACGGTTAATTACTTAAGATAATATTACCTTGAAAAGAACCGCTCTTTTATTGCTTCTAAGTTGCCTCTCGATTGCAGCCTCGGCACAATATAACTATTATCGTATAGCTTTTGGAATAGGCGGCGGTATGAACCGGTATTTCGGCGATGTTGAGTATAAGCCAAAGTACAAACCAACCATATCGGCAACACTTGATTATAACTTTACACCGTTTGCATCTGCCGGCATTGAATTTCAGACGGGCACTATATCAGCCGGCGACTCAATACCTGCTCCTGGTAATCCTCATCTTCGTTATTTTAAGAATGGGTATAAAGCGATCATACTGGGCGGAAAAATACAATTAGGGCAGGTTGTTGACATTCAGTCCAGCGATTTTCTATACTATGTTCGGGGATTTTACCTGGGATCCGGAGTCGGGGTGGTAATGAATAAAATGAAAGAGATTGTTCGTATTAAGCCTGATGGGAGCAACTATCCATTTCCTGGCTTAAATAAATCAAAAGATCTCCTGATCCCGGCCAATATCGGTTTTAATTTTGATTTCCCGGATCAGTGGGGGTATACCCGTTTTATTTTCAATATCAATTATCAATTTAACGTGACCCTTGGCGAAGGATTAGACGGATATAATGATCCAAAATCATTAGGGTTTAAAAACTCTGCTCCGGATATGTTCCATAACCTCACCATCGGCATTAAATATTGCTTCGGCCCCGAAGGCTTGTATTAATTTGCTTACTTACTGTTTATTGTCTGTGCATCTGCTATATATTTGCAGCTTATGCAGCAATTATTTAACGAAGCCCCCGTAGCCAGTATTATTTTCCTGTTTACTATTATAACCAGCCTGTATGCATTTTACAATCATAATGTACATGGTAAATTTATGCTGCATCCGTACAGCGTGAACCGGGGTAAGCATTTGTATACGCTCATTACCAGTGGGCTGATCCATGCCGATTGGGGGCATTTGTTTATGAACATGCTTTCGTATTATTTCTTTGCATTCAGCCTGGAAACGTTTATCGGCCATTGGCAGTTTGGCGTTTTGTATGTGGCCAGTCTCGCATTAAGCGATGTAACAACCATCCTGAAGCATAAAGACAATTATTATTATCATAGTTTAGGTGCGTCGGGCGCTGTGTCTGCGGTGGTATTCAGTTTCATCCTGTATCAGCCTTTAACCAGCATGATGATCTTCCCGCTGCCGATACCTATCCCTGCCGTTTTATTCGGAATATTATACCTGGTTTACAGCGCTTATGCGTCCAGGCATTCCAGCTACATTAATCACGATGCCCACTTTCTTGGTGCTATTACCGGTGTTGTCATTACGGTTATTTTACACCCGGATGTTGTGCCTTATTTTATCCATCAGCTTGCAACAGTATTTTAGTCATATCGAAGGAACCATCAAAAAGGCTTCTGCTAATCGGCAAAATACCTTTCCGCAAACCGAATAAAATAAGGCCAGTTAGGCCCGGTAGTATGACCGCCGCTATGTTGCCTGAATGCAATTTCTCCGCCGGTTAACGAGGTTTCAATTAGTGGAAACTCCATGGTACCCAAGCCCTTTTTCCCTAAAAGCTCATACACTTTGCCGGCGTAGGCGCCACCCAGAAACATTCCTTTAGCATCTACCCAGTTGCCTTCTATCTGCGGCGAACCGGCGCTAATAAATACCGGCCTCGGTGCGCATAGCGCAATCAGTTCATGAGCGTCTACCGGGAAATCCTGCGGTGTTAAGGGGCCTGCATACTTTATATAATTTCCGGCCATCCAATGGTATTCGGATGAGGATGCCACATTTTCTACCTGTTCGCCGAATACACGGCGATAAAGTTTTGTTCCTCCCTGACCGGATGAACCTATAAAGGCAATGGCAAATCGCTGGTCATAAGCCATGGTAACAATAGCTGCCTTTCCGTAGCGGGAAACGCCTTCAATCCCCACACGCTTAGCATCTACAGCGGTATCCGTTTCAAAATAATCCAGCGCCCGGCTTGCTCCCCAGGCCCAGGCACGTAAAGCCCCCCAATCGTCAGGTTTACGGCGCTGTCCTTTATTTACCAACCCGATAATGCCCTGGGTAAGCCCGGCACCATTATCGGCCTGAATACTGGTAGGAACAATAATGGCATATCCCCAACCTTCGGCTAATACCTGCTGTTGCCAGGTTGGCTGGGTATTACTTGAAGGAAAAGAAAAGCCCGGCGGCATTATAAACCCGAATTCCATCATTACAGGAACCGGTGTTTTGGCATTTGCCGGTGTGGTTAGCGTAAGCTGAATATCAACATTAATAGCCGGGTAAGCTGAGTTGTCTACATGTCCGATGAGCTTTTTTGTGATAACCGGTATGCCCTCTTGTACCGTGTCTGTTACAGCTATAACCTGCCAGTTTACCGGCGGCATATATGCAGGTACCCGGCCATAAATTTCCCGGTCAAAATATTCTTTTATCTGGGGCCGGCGTTTTTTCCACCATATAGCAGGCGTCGTTACCTGCTTACCGTTGTCGAGTACCAAGGCATCAGGCAGGTCACGGTATGGCGTTGCTTTGGCTTCGTTGGTATTGGCGGCATTGGAAGCCTGTGGATTTCCGGAGGGACCGGGACGAAGCGAACTGATATGCAGCGTATGAAGCATTTGCCGGTAATCTTCTTCTGTTAATTTTTTCAGGCTGTCTCTTGCTGCCTTAGAAAGCGGCTGGGCATAGCACACACCGGTTAACCCGATACAGGCAATTAGCAGCTGCCAGACTTTACAGGAAAAAAAACGTGTTATGATCATACTTAAAAGATATTAATCAGTTTTAAAAGGCGATGCCGGTAATCCTTCACGATTGTATAAATTAGCTCCTTCGGGATTATCAGCCCAGGCATAACGCACAGCCACGGGTTTGGCAACCAGATCGCTCCATACAACTACCTGGTTATTATGTATCTCGGCCTTTGCCCATACAAATTTTTTATCGGCTCCGGCAATGGCAAAGTAGTTCAGGGATGCATTTCCCTTTGCCATAAGCCCGCTGCCTGTATTTGAAAAGGAGAGAATGACCTTATTTCCCTCAACCCTCATGGCTTTATAAAGAGGGCCGGAAAAAACAAGGTTATCAGCTCCATAGGCTATTTTCTCTGCTGCCAGTGCAAGCCGCTTTCCCACGTCGGCCTTATTAAGCGGATGCACGTCATTCCACTCACCAATATCAATGGTAACCGCCATTCCGGTGCAGGGGACGGATAATGTTTTCAACTGTGCATCGCGTACCATGGCCCAGTTGCTTTCGCCGGGCTGGTTTTTAACTTCCATGAAATTGGCTAACTGAACGTATAAGAACGGGAAATCTCCCTGCTGCCATTTCTGCCGCCAGTTGGCAATAACGGCCGGAAATAACCGGTAATATTCTTTTGGCTGTGCCGTGTTCGACTCACCCTGGTACCATATCACGCCTTTGATCCGGTAATTTAAAAGCGGGGCGATCATCCCGTTGTATAGTCCACCCGGCTGATATTTTATGGTTGTTGTGGCGGGTGTCGGGCCACTAACAGTTCCTGTATTGAATAGCCATATACCTTTCAGATCCATGGTGTCGTTGCCACTGGTGATCCGGTAAGGCTTATCAGGGACAAACCCACCTTTACCTGCATTGCTGATCACTCTTACCACCAGCACATTTTTACCCGTTTTAAGTATCCCTGCGGGGATCTCATATCTGCGGGGCGGGTATTGATAGCTTATCTCTCCAATCTTAGTACCGTTAAGATAGGTAAAATCGGCATCGATAATTCTTCCCAGCAGCAGCCTGGCAGGTTTGCCGGATAGCCAGGCCGGGATATCGAACTCTTTGCGATACCAGAATGCACCATTCAGCGCTTTTATGCCCTGGTCAAACCAATAGCCCGGTACCTGTATATTGCGCCAGTTGGTAGCGGGATAAGCCGGATCATACCAGGGTGTTTCTTCATGCAAGCCTCTATCCTGGTCATTGACCTGGCTGTACCAGGCTTTTACCGCATGTTGGTCGGCATTTTGCAAGCTATCGACAAACGCCCGGTTGCTAAACTTTTCTGCCTGCCTTAGCTGTGCGGGAAACGCTTTGAGCGCATCTTTACTTAGCCAGGCTTCTGCAGGTGTACCGCCAATACATGCCTTTATCAGGCCTATAGGAACATGGTGTTTCTCATAAAGTGCTCTGGCAAAAAAGTAGCCTACGGCGGTAAAATTCATAATGGTTTCCGGATTTGCTTCTTCCCAGCGTCCTGAGCGGACGTCTGTATGCGGTAAATTAAAATCATAACTTTCGGGCACATTAAATTGCCGGATAAAGCTGTTTTGTGCATGCGCAATTACGCCGGCATATTTTTCTTTTACCCGTTCCATTGGCAATTCCATGTTCGATTGCCCGCCACATACCCAGACATCTCCCACCAGTATATTGGCTAACCGGATGGTGTTATTACCGCTGATCAACATAGTATATGGTCCGCCGGCCTTTAACGGCTGAAGATTGAGCTTCCAGGTACTATCTGCTCTGGCAACGGTTGAGTATGTTTTATGCTGAAATGTAACCGATACTTTTTCTCCGGCCGCGGCCCATCCCCACAGTTGTACCCTGATATCCCGCTGCAATACCATGCCATTGCTGATCAACCGGGGAAGCCGGATATCGCCCAAAGCGGTTTGAAATAACAGTATACTTACAGACAGCGTAAGGAAGTTCCTTATGTTCATTTTGACAGGATTACAAGCTCGGCTTAAGAACATGTTTAAAAATAGTTAAGCTGCAAAATATATTTAAGACTGTACCGGATTATAAATCCGTATTTATAACCGACGGGATTATAAATCCGTCGAGCTAAAGCTAAACTTTTTAGACGCCCTCAACTAATCGGGCCAATAAGTTAAACTATAAAAGGCTATCCAAAGTATGGCCGACATTTATCTGGCACACTTTGAATAGCCCGAAGTGAAACTTATTGTCCTTTTAAAGCCTGTAATACACCGGAGTAAGCCGGTTTTTTGTTATAATCTTTATCAAACAGTAACGGGAACTCGAACCGGCCATTTGTTGCCAGCCAGCTATCTTTATCAGAAACTCCCCATATTGTAATTCCGTAGCGCTGAGCAGCAGGTATGTACTTAATATATGATTTTACTACATAATTGTACATGGCGGCCTGGTATGCCCAGTTAGTTGGCGATGGCGCAAAATTGGGCTTTACAGGATCAGGGTTAACCTTGACATCAAGCTCTGATATCTTGATCTTTAAGCCTGTAGCCGCCAGCTTTTGAAATGCAGCATCAATACCGGCACGTGATGTATTCCAGCTTATGTGCATTTGTGTGCCAATACCATCAATTTTAGCTCCTTTACCTTTAAGATAGGTTACGTATTTAATTAATGAATCAAGCTTGGCCTGGTTTGACTCGAGACCGTAATCATTAATAAACAATAAGGCATCCGGATCGGCAGCTTTGGCATATTGAAATGCTTTTAATGCGTAATCGCGGCCCAGGTAATCAGACCAGAAGAAAAAGTCTTTAGCACCCTGGGGAATTGAAGAGTTGTCTTTAACCCGCAGTCCGCTGTTTCCGTCAGCCATGGGTTCATTTACCACATCCCAGGCTTTTACTTTGCCTTTATAATGTGTTAACATACCGGTTATAAATGTTTTCATGGCATCATCAACTTTGGCAATCTCATTCTGGTTACCGCCTCCCGAGCCGGAAGAGCTGGCATCAACTACAACTACATCGTCAATAAAATAGGTGTTGGCCTTTAAACCCATGTCAAATAATATCCGGGTTTGTGCGTCTTTGGCAGTAAACGTCCAGGTGATCTGTGTCCACGCTGTGCCAATGGTCTGGTCGCCCTGGTATTGTGCCGTTGGGCCTGTTGATAAGCGGGCAGAGCCGCCGGCCGTTGCCGCTTTGATCCAGAAGGTTACCTTATAATCCTTATTGGGAGTTGTAGTAAATAAATCGCTGGCAATCTGCACTTTCCACTGCCCGCCTGCATTATCATTAGGATTTGTGATTTTTAACGAGCGGTTACCACCGTGAACTTCACTGGAACCTGAACCGGCAGTAAATGTAGCGCCATTGGTGTTATAAACGCTCCAGTTGGTGAATGTATTTCCGCTTCCGGCTTCAAAATTGCCGTTAAGCAGCAGTGAGGTAACTGGCGGCGGAGCATCTACGTCGATAATTTTCACATCATCGATAAAATAAGTATTAGCCTTTAAACCCATGTCAAACAATATGCGGGTCTGGGCTTCTTTGGCGGTAAACGTCCAGGTGATCTGTGTCCACGCTGTGCCAATGGTATGGTCGCCCTGGTATTGTGCTGTAGGGCCTGTTGATAAGCGGGCAGAGCCACCGGCCGTTGCCGCTTTGATCCAGAAGGTTACCTTATAATTATGATCCTGCACGGTATTAAACAGGTCGCTGGCGATCTGTACTTTCCACTGGCCTCCTGCATTGTCATTGGGATTTGTAATTTTTAACGAGCGGTTACCACCGTGAACTTCGCTGGAACCTGAACCGGCAGTAAACGTTGCGCCATTGGTGTTATAAACGCTCCAGTTGGTGAATGTATTGCCGCTGCCGGCTTCAAAATCACCGTTAGCCAATACGTTAACGGCATTATCATTGCTTCCTGATGTTAACGTATTCAAATAAGTGGCATTCTGATTCTGATGCCATACCAGGGTATGGCCATAAACCTCTAATCCGGCCTGTGTGGCTGCATTGTAGAGCTGATCGGCCGCGGTAAAATCAAGCGTACCATCGTCTTTCACAATAGCTCCGTGTTTCATCAGGTAACCAAAGGTTACTACACTGGCTTCGCGACTTACAATGTTCCTGTAGGTGGCATCGTTTAAAAACGGCTGGTTATCTATGCCTATTCCTATCGGGAAACCGGCGTAGGTTTTAAGCGGCCCTACGGTATCGGTAAAATTACCGGTGCTGTTAGCCCCGTTGTATATGTCCTTATCGGGCTTGCAGGAATGCACTCCCCAAATTACCCCTAATAGTATTACCGGAATAATTTGTTTTATTTTGATTGTCATGTCTTTATACTTTAAGAGTTAACGATATATTTTAGTAATGCGGATTTTGATATTTCGCCCTGTCCGGATCAGTTACGCTTTTTATTTGTGAGTCTGGTATGGGTCTTAATAAATGGTAATCCTGAATATTGGGTGCACCATCGGGGTTATATTGCTTTACCCGTTGTACCAGTACTTTCCGCATAGCCAGATCGGGCCACCTGACGCTTTCGCCGCATAGTTCCCGTGTGCGCTCATCTAAAATAAAGTTCAGGTTAATATCGCCGACACTGATGCGCATTGCCGTTTTTCTGGCTGCAAGCTCAGTATCTGATAATCCGGGCCGGAAAGCGGCACGTTCCCTGAGCGTATTGATCAAAGGCACGGCATCTGCCGGGTGTCCATCCTGTAAAGCGGCTTCTGCTGCCAGCAGATATGCTTCAGAGAATTTGCTTACTACAAACGGACGTCCCGATACATCCTGGTAGTTTGCCCGTACGGTATCGTCGTATTTTTTCAATGCCGGGTACAGGTTATTTGCGGTGTTTTGATTGCTATAATACTCGCTTGGCCCCAATACTTTATATTTTTTACCGGCCGATTTTAATGCGGATGCCCGTGCATCGGATGGTGCAAGGTAAATGGCGGTATCGCCAATGGCAAATCCTACGCCTGCCAGCTTGGTTTTAAAGGCTTCCAGATCTGCACCTGTTCTCAGGGTTGCTACCCGCCACAGGGTACGGAAGGTATTATCATACCGGCTATCGTTTATCTTATCGGCAAAGGCCTGCTGCCAGATGTAGGCGGTTGGCGCAAAACGCCTTAACGGACGGCCATATTGCAGAGGCCTGTCGTCAATAAGCGATACGCCTGATACCACCGCGGCGCCCTGATAATTGGGCTGGAACATGTTTGCTGCAATGTTAACCTTACCATCAAATGTATTCGATGGATCGGCCACCTCGTTACTCGCATTATTTAGCGGAAGGCGCTCAATGGAAAACAGGATCTCGCGGTTATAATCGTTACCTTGCTTATGGATCATGCCGTAATCGGCTAATAATTCTACGCCGTACTTCCCTTTATTGTTGATCAACTCCATGGCCGTATTGTAGGCATTTTTAAAATCATCAGCTTGTTTTGCCGAGGAATAAGCCCGGAAAAGGTATACTTTTGATAACAGATGCAGCGCTGCTGCCTGCGAAACACGGAAGGCGTTAGACGGCCTTGTTACAGGAAGATTCTGACTGGCAAAGGTCAGATCGTCTATCATGGCCTGGAAGTCTTTCACCAGGATCGCATCTACCGGCAGCCGGTTAAAGCCGGTATAAGGCTGGTTTGTAAAAACAAGATCACCTGAGCCCAGATCTACCGGGACAGCGCCAAACTGCTCTACCAACAGCAAATAATTCTGTGCCCTTAAAAAGCGGGCCTCGGCTATAATAGCGTTTTTCTCAGATTCGTTTAAGTTGCTTATATCGGGTGTAAATTGTAAAATAGCGTTACACAGGTTAATATTGGAATAATTGCGATTCCAGGGGGTCAAAATGGCTCCGTTGGTTGCAGCAATTTTGTAGGTTCCTAATTCTAAAAATTGCGGCTCCTGTCCGGTAGCTACCTGGTCGCCGTAAGTCCATTCATCGGTACCCATATTGGCCAGACCGAGGGCTCCTACAGGGCCAAAGTCATAACGTAAGCCTGAATACACAGAAACAATGGCGCTTCGTATACCTTCAGCAGATTTAAAATAATCTGTGGTAAAGCTGGTATATGGATGCTCCTCTAATCGTTTTTCGCAGCCTGTGCCAAGCAACAGGGCCATGCTTAACAGAACTGGTATTTTATATTTTCTTTTCATCATTGTAAGCTTTTTGTATAAAAATTAACGTATTCCTTAGTTAAGTCCGGTAATTAAAACGTGGCGTTGATACCAAACATGAATGAACGGGTAGGTGGGTACGATGTTCCGATGGTTAAAGCACGGGAAGCAATATTACCCGGATTGGATACACCCTGGTTACCGGTTCCGGTTGGTTCCGGATCAAGCCCGCCTGCTTTTACATAAGGTGAATATAAAATAAACGGATTCTGGGCTGTTACATAAAATCGTAAGGACTGTGCGTGTATTTTTTTGGCTAAGGTATTGCTAAGGTTGTACCCGAAATTGATACTTCTGATCTTTATAAAACTGGCATCATAATAGCCTAATGTGGTCCACGCATCTGTTTGAGGACTGAATTGAGCCTGGGGCATCGGGAAATCATTAGTAGGGTTGGTAGGTGTCCAGTAATTAACGGCCAACGCATTCCGGCGACCGTCTAATACCGTGAGATAACCTGCCAAAGGCTGATGTATCTGGCTGATCAGCGTTCCTCCAAAGCGGGCATAAGCCACAAACGACAGATCAAATCCTTTATAGCTGAAACGGTTAGTTATACCTCCCTGGATCTTTGCTTCTCCGCTGCCAATAACCTTTTTATCGTATTGGTCAATCTTGCCGTCAGGCTGATGGGTTTCCAGTCCTGTAGACGGATCTATTCCGTTGTTATCTTCCAGCTTGATCTGCCCGGGCACAGCGCCATAAGCAGCAGCTTCGGCAGCTTCATCCAGCTGCCATATTCCGAGTTTCTTGTAATCATAGATCACAGTTAACGGGTATCCAACAAACAGCTGGTTGTTCAGTAACCGGTCTATATTGCCATTGATCTTAAGCAGCTTATTCCGGTTAAAGAAGAAATTCAGATCGGTATTCCAGTTAAAACCTCTGCTATTTTTTATGTTAACACTTGATAAGGACACCTCCAGACCATGATTAGCCATTTTACCCACATTGGTTAAGAACTGTGATTCAATACCTGATGTTGGAGGCAGGGTTATACCGTACAATAGTTTATTGGTTCTGGCTTTGTACCAGTCTATAGTTCCGGTTACACGGTTGTTCAATATCCCGAAATCGAGCCCTAAATTAATGGTACGGGTATATTCCCAGTCCAGGTTAGGATCAACTATCCTGTTAATGTAGTAACCAACTTCCTGGTCTTCGCCGAAATTATAGCGTGGGCCTGAGCTTACACCTCCAAGTGTAGAATAAACGGCTACGGCCTGGTTGGAAGTTTCAGCATACCCCACTCTTAATTTCAATGCTGATATGGCCCGTATATTTTTCATGAACGATTCATTATGAATGCTCCAGCCTGCTGCTACGGCAGGGTACTGGTGCCATTTGTTGCCCTCGCCCAGGCGGGATGAGCCATCGCGTCTGCCGGTAACAGTGATCATATACCTGTCATCATACACATAATTGGCCCGCAGCATATAAGAGATCAGCGCCGACGACTGTTCTGAGCCGTTGAGCACAGCAACAGGAGTAACGGCAGATAATCCCAGGTTATAAAACTGGTTAAAATCGGCAGTGATAGAATCTTTCTGCACCGATGTATTATGTGCATGATTTTGTTCTAAACTATATAAGCCGGTTAACGACAGACGATGCTTTTTCGCAAAGGTCTTGTCGTACGTAACCATGTTTTGTATTAAGTAGTTATAGGCAACGCTGTTATTTACACTGGCAGTATTGTATGAGCCCGGTCTGAAATAGCTGTCGGTTCCGCGGAACTGGTCGCCCTCTTCCTGGCTAAAATCAAGGCCGGCTGTGAAGATATATTTCAGACCATCAATAATTTCATACTGGCCGGTTATGTTGTTAAATGTACGATACCGGCGAACCTGGTCTACCCAGCTATTTTTATCTTGATACAGCAGCAAGGGGTTATAGGCACTGTTCTTTTCGTCGATATTACCGGCGGGTTTTTTGTTAATAGTGCCATCGGCATTATAAGCCGGCATCAGCGGGCTGAGCGACAAAATCGGGAACGTGTTGATGCCAAACTGCGACCCATGGGTAACACTTGCATTGTTCAGGCTGGTAAGGCTCACTTTTATTCGTTTACCGATATTAAAATCTCCTGCAGCACGTAATGAATAACGGCCAAAATCCTGCCCCGGCAACACGGCAGTTTGTTTAAAGTAACCGCCTCCAACAGAAAACCTGCCTTGTGCACTACCACCGGAAATAGTCAGATTGTTATCCGTCATATAACCATCTTTATACATCAGCTCCTGCCAGTCTGTATTTCTTCCAATGGCTATTCCTTCAAGCTCTTCGGGCTGATATCCTCCAACAAAAGTGGAGAGGTCTCTTAAAGCACGGTATTGGGTGGCGTTGAATACCGGGTATTTGCCTTCGGGAGTGCTTATGCCATAGTAAGTGCTTAATGAAACCCTTGTTTCGCCTGCACTTCCGCGTTTAGACGTAATTAAGATCACGCCATTAGAACCTCTCGATCCATAAATAGCAGTAGCCGAACCATCTTTCAGCACATCTACCGATTCTATGATGTCCGGATTAATATCATTCATTGTACCGGAGTAGGGCACACCATCCAAAACAATTAAAGGATCATTGGATCCATTGATAGAGCGTTCTCCGCGTATCCTGATCTGAGCGCCCGCACCGGGACGGGTACCAATAGTTTGTACTTCTAAGCCGGCAGCCCGCCCTTGCAGGGCTTGTTGAAGGTTAGCTGTAGGGACTTCTTTTAACGTTTCTCCCTTTACCGACACGATGGAGCCGGTAACATCTTTACGCCGCTGGGTTCCGTAACCCACTACCACTACTTCCTCCAGCGAATTTTTTGCAGCAGCAAGACGTACATCAATCACATTTTGGTCGCCTACTGCAACTTCCTTACTCACATAGCCGAGGTAAGAAAATACAAGTATGGCAGAAGAGGGTGCGCTAATGATATAGTTTCCATCTGTATCGGTTGAAACACCGACTTTTGTGGTCTTAACCAATACCGACGCTCCAATTAAAGGTTCACCGGTTTCGTCGGTAACACGCCCTTTAACCATTTTTCGCTGTGCATAAAGTTCCTGGATAAATGATCCCTGGATAAGTGCTATTATCAAAAATGATAATACATTACGCCATATCTTGTTCTTCACCGATACGGCTGCTTTTGGTTTGGTATTTTTTTCTCTCATAATACTGGTTGGTTATTAATTTGGAAAATAAACAGTCCTTTACCGGGTATATCCTGCCGGACAGATCTTATAAAATCCTGTTTTTTTAATGCTTATGCTGTACCGAAGCCTGGCTCTTAACAACATGCATACGTAATGAAGGTGCATCATAGCTGATTAATTAAGGTTTAAAATGTGTCTCCCTGGAATTACTTTTTTAGAACCCCGGGGGTATGTTAATTAATTGGTTAGGATAAAAGTAAAGAGTTATTTTCATAAATGCAATCGATTGCATAAAATTTTTTATTATTTTTTTATTTATGTTCAGTTAAATTTGTTTTAACCCATATTAAAAAATGCAATCGATTGTATGAAAAAGGATAGAGATATTACGATTTATGATATTGCTCATGCACTCCGTATTTCTGCCACCACCGTAAGCCGGGGACTGAAAGATCATCCTGCCATCAGTAAAGAAACCAAGAAAAAGATATTGAAAACGGCCGAGCAGATGGGTTACCGGTTTAATGCTTCTGCCAGCAACCTGCGTATGCGTCGCAGCAATACTATCGGGGTTATTGTGCCCCGGTTAAACAGCAGCTTTATGGCCGATGTAATTGCCGGTATTGAAAGCGTAGTTAATCAAACAGCTTATAACCTGCTCATCAGCCAGTCGCTGGAAACCATGAGCAAAGAGATATCCGGCACCAAAACCATGTTTACCAATCGCGTAGACGGCCTCCTGGTATCGCTGGCGTACGATACTTCTTCTATTGACCATTTTATTCCCTTTCTGAATAAAGGCATACCGGTTATTTTCTTTGACCGGGTGATTGAGCACAAACTTTGCCCTAACATTACCATAGATAACTATAAGGCCGGCTATGAACTTACAGTTCATCTTATTGAACAGGGTTGTAAAAAGCTGGCTCATGTTACCGGCAATTTATTGCGTAATGTATATGCCGAACGGTACAATGGCTTTTTGCAGGCTCTGGCCGATTATAATATCCCGTTTCATGAAAAGTACCTGGTGATTAATAACCTCAGCTTATCAGAAGGCCATGTCGCTGCCGATACCTTCATGCAATTGCCGGAACCACCTGATGGTATATTTGTAGCAAACGATGCCTGTGCAGTGGGGCTTATGCTACAGCTAAAAAAAAGCGGGATACAAATACCGCAGGATATAGCAGTAGCGGGCTTTAATAATGACGCTATGGCTGCAGTGGTTGAACCGCATTTAACCACCATCAATTATAAGGGCTATGAAATGGGTGAGATAACCGCCCGGCTGCTCACCAGTTATCTTGATAACCAGTCTGATCTTCAGCAAACCGGTAAAATTGTCCTGCGGTCTGAGCTTATTATACGGGAATCGTCGTTGAAAAAACGTTAGTGTGCCGCTATATCACCCCCGGGCTGAGCTTCGTGAAGATACGAATGCTGTTAAGTTAAGCCTTCTACACAGCCTGGCGCAAGGTTAAGATTACTTATTTGAATATTTAAAGTTAGACTGCTCAATTATCCACTTTTCATTGAGATTGCACTGCTGCGGCTTACCTTTTCATTATAAAAGTCCAGTTGTGCAACAGCCACCTTCACTGGCTTAAGTTTAAGGCTGAGATGAATTTTATGGTCATGACAGTCCCGCCTAATGTAAAATATGCAGATATAAGCGCTTTTCTGCGATTGTCCATACCCTGATATCAGTTCACTGTAAAACTTACCGGCTTTCCTCTGGCAGCCCCAAGTGCCGTACTC
Organism: Pedobacter sp. BS3; assembly: GCF_008274585.1. Lineage (GTDB taxonomy): Bacteria > Bacteroidota > Bacteroidia > Sphingobacteriales > Sphingobacteriaceae > Hufsiella_A. The sequence goes on from NZ_VTRT01000001.1 coordinate 147,334, forward strand.
CTGTTTAGCGGAGCGGCACCGGCCAGGCTAACCGTATAGGTGCCTTTTTGCAGTACACTTTCGCCGCGGTCATTGATCGTCTTCATCATATCGGGCGTAATAGTGAAAGCTACCGTTGTGCTTTCGCCGGCCTTCAGGCTAACACGTTTAAAATCTTTAAGCGCAAATACAGGCGACTTCACACCACCGTCGGGAGCTGTAATATATAACTGTACCACCTCGTCGCCATCCATTTTACCGGTATTGCTTAGCGTGAACTGTATATTAACCGGTGTATTGCGCTTCACTTTCTGAGCTGATAATTTTATAGCTGCATAATTGAATGTGGTATAGCTAAGACCGTATCCAAACGGGTAAAGCGGTTCGGCGGTCATGTACCGGTACGTGCGACCCTTCATAGAATAATCCTCGTATGGCGGGAGCTGATCCAATGATCTCGGAAAAGTTACGGGCAGCCGTCCCGACGGCGATCTTTTACCGAAAATGATGTCAGCAATGGCATTTCCGCCTTCTTCGCCAGGATACCAGGCTAAGAGTACAGCATCGGCAAGCTCATGCACTTCGGCCAGGTTCATTGGACTACCACCGGTTATAATGGCCACTATTTTATTTTTATTGCCTTCGCGAAGCTTTTTCAGAAAATCGATCTGGTTTTGTGGCAGGTTATAATCCAGGCGATCCCCGGCATGAGACGAAGCGATAGACTCACCTTCCTCTCCTTCCAACAGTCCGGTAATGCCCATAACCACAAAAGTTACGTCGCACTGTTTGGCATCGCCGGTTGTCCAGTCAATAGGATTTACATTGGGCCTGTCCAGCAAAATACCCGGCTTATATTGCATCTGGCTGCCGGGTTCTATGCCCGATGCCAGGCCTTCCAGAATGGTAGACATTTGCGGATTAATACCATAATAATTGCCAATAAGCGCATCAATAGTAGCTGCATTTGGCCCCGTAACATAATATTTAGGTAAATTACGCTTTAACGGCAATACACCATTATTTTTTAATAGTACAATAGATTTTAAGGCTGCTTCTTTTGCCAGTGCCCTGTGCTCTGCGCTGTTAATTACCGTTACCGGGATGTTGGCATACGGGCCGGTAGCTTCTGTATCAAACATGCCGAGCTTAAAGCGGGTGCGCAGCAGGTTAGCCAGGGCGCTGTCTATTTCTTTTTCGGTGATAAGTTTTTTCTGAACAGCCTCTGATAAGGCGGCAAACTCATCGCCGCAGTTAAGGTCAACACCACGTTTTACAGCCAAAGCTACCGCTTCCGGTTTGCCGGGCACTACGTGATGGCCTTCGTAAAAATCGGCAATAGCACCACAATCGGTAACTACATGACCTTTAAAACCCCATTCGTCACGCAAAACATCCTGTAGCAGGAATGTATTACCGCAGCAGGCCTCGCCGTTGGTACGGTTATAAGCACACATTACAGCTTCAACGCCGGCATTTACCAGGGCATGGAACGCCGGAAGATAGGTTTCACGAAGATCCTTCGCCGAAGCCTCGGCGTTAAACGTATGCCGGAGCTTTTCGGGCCCGCTGTGCACGGCATAGTGCTTGGCGCATGCAGCAACTTTTAAATGATCGGGGTCTTCGCCCTGCAGGCCCTTTACAAAAGCTACGCCCATCCGCGAAGTAAGCAGCGGGTCTTCACCGTAAGTTTCCTGTCCTCTTCCCCAACGTGGATCGCGAAAAATATTGATATTGGGTGTCCAGAACGTGAGGCCGCCATAGCGATTATGATAACCTTCTTTTTGAGCGGCATTATACATAGCACGGGCTTCGTCGGAGATAGCAGAAGATACCTTTTTAATTAATCCGTCATCAAAGGTAGCGCTCAGGCCAATGGCTTGCGGAAATATGGTAGCTACACCCGAGCGGCCAACGCCGTGCAGAGCCTCGTTCCACCAGTCGTAAGCCGGAATATTTAGCCGGGGAATGGCCGGACTGGCGTTCATCATCTGGTGTATCTTCTCTTCAAGTGTTAAACGGCTTATCAGATCATGTACACGAACGTCAATAGGTTTTGAGGCATCCCGGTACACAGCCGGAGGCTGCGCTTTGGCCACAAATAAAGTGCACAACAAAAGCAGGCTGGTAATTACTTTTTGATACATGGTAATCATCATGGGTAAGCAGGTTTAATTAAAAGGTTCACTGTTTAATGAAGATACTTGTAAAGAACACATCTGTTAATTCAGGTTACGTTGTTCTCAATGCTTCGCATAAGAACTTGCCGGAACCTTATCATCGTAACAAACTATTGCGCTTTCTCAGGTATCCTTCATTTGGTTAATTACTCAAATATCAGGTAATAAAACAATAAATGCAATCGATTGCATTTATTGTTTTAATTATCCCTATCTTGGCTTTGGTAATCCTTTGCAGATAAGGAATTCTGAATAACTAACCAAACTATTATATTCACTAAAAAATGCATCCAGTGTCATTAAACGTGTTAATATCATACCTGAAACAGGTTACAAACGGATTATTAAATTCCGTAAGTAAATATGCAAATAGTATGCAAACGTTAGAACAAATAAGGCGTTTCAGGAGTATTTTACTGCTTATATTTTTACCCCTGACAACCTTTGCTCAAAAGGCAGGGCTGAAAGATTATTATAAAAACTACTTGCCGGTAGGAGTAGCTGTTGCTCCGGGAAATTTAAACGGCAATGAAGCATCGTTGATAATCCGTGAGTTTAACAGTATAACTCCCGAGAATGCCATGAAAATGGGCCCGATTCATCCCGAAGAAAACCGTTATTACTGGAAAGATGCCGATTCAATAGTAAACTTTGCACAAAGGCACGGGTTAAAGGTACGCGGACATAATTTGTGCTGGCATGAGCAAACCCCTGCCTGGCTTTTCACCGATTCGCAAGGCGATACCGTAAGCAAGGAGGTGCTTTTGCAGCGATTAAAAGATCATATTTATACGGTAGTGAAACGGTATAAAGGAAAAATTTATGCCTGGGATGTGGTGAATGAAGCCATAGATGACGACAGCACAAAATTTCTGCGTAATTCGGCGTGGTACAAAATATGCGGCGATGAGTTTATTGCCAAAGCTTTTGAATATGCCCATGAGGCCGATCCGCAGGCCCTGTTATTTTATAACGATTATAATACTGAGCGTCCTGAGAAGCGTGAACGTGTTTACCGGCTACTTAAGCAGTTGGTTGATCAGGGTGTACCTATAACAGGCGTTGGTTTGCAGGCGCATTGGTCTATTTTCGAACCATCGGCCGGCGAGCTGCAAACAGCTATTGAAAAATACGCCTCGTTAGGACTAAAAGTTCAGATAACGGAACTGGATGTATCGGTTTATCCCTGGGAGAAGAATATGCGCTCACGCAGGCCCGGCGAACAGGATTCCTTCACCCCCGAACTGGAGGAAAGGCAACGGGAACAATATAAAATGATCTTTGATATGTTCAGAAAATATAAAAACATAATAACCGGCGTTACATTCTGGAATATATCCGACCGTCATACCTGGCTGGATAACTATCCGGTACCGGGAAGAAAAAATTATCCGCTGTTATTTGACCAGAACCTGCGTAGGAAACAAGCATACCAGGATGTTATAACATTTTAGATCATGATGATAACAGGCAAACAACTAAAAAATATGCTGCTTGCAGGTTTAATCCTGATAAGCACCAGATCATGGGCTATTGATGATAGCTCTTACATTACTTACCAGGATGGCAAAGGCCGGTTTGCGCTTGTGGCTGCCGGAAAGGCAACCCCATTATTTGTCAGTACCGCCGATTTTTATGGTGTGGTACGTGCCGCCCGCGATTTGCAAAATGATATTTATCAGGTTACCGGAAGCAAACCCTTATTAGATACGCTCCATATTCCCACTGTAAAACAGGCAGTACTCATTGGCACATTAGGCAAAAGTCCGCTTATTGACAAGCTGGTGCTGCAAAAAAAGCTGGATGCAAGCGGACTTTCGGGCAAATGGGAAACGTTTATTATTCAAACTGTCATCCATCCGATGCCGGGCGTAGAAAAAGCGCTTGTAATTGCCGGAAGCGATAAACGGGGAACCATCTATGGATTGTATGACCTGTCTGCCCGGATCGGTGTTTCGCCCTGGTACTGGTGGGCCGATGTTCCGGTAAAAAAACACAGCGCCTTGTACGTATTGCCCGGAAAGCATACGCTGGGAGAGCCTGCGGTAAAGTACCGTGGAATATTTATTAACGATGAAGCCCCGGCACTTTCGGGATGGGCAAAAGAGAAATTTGGCGGTTTCAATCATAAATTTTACGCTAAAGTTTTCGAGCTTATTTTACGGTTAAAGGGCAATTACCTTTGGCCGGCCATGTGGGGCAGCGCCTTTAACGACGACGACCCGCTTAACCCCAAAGTTGCCGACGAATATGGTATCGTGATGGGAACATCGCATCATGAGCCTATGGTAAGGGCGCATGATGAGTGGCGTCGTTATGGTTCGGGTAAATGGAATTATGCAGAAAATGAAAAAAACTTACAGGAGTTCTGGAGACAAGGCATCAGGCGGATGAACGGTTACGAGAACATTGTTACCATTGGTATGCGTGGCGATGGCGATGAACCCATGACCGAAGGAACGGCCACAGCCCTGCTGGAAAGAATTGTAAAAGACCAGCGGCAAATACTGAAAGAAGAAACCGGCAAAGAGCCATCGGCAATACCTCAGCTTTGGGCGCTGTATAAAGAGGTTCAGGATTATTATGATAAAGGTATGCGTGTGCCCGACGATGTAACCTTGTTATTGTGCGATGATAACTGGGGCAATATCCGGAAATTGCCCAAATCCGGCGATAGACCCCGGGCGGGGGGCTATGGTATTTATTATCATTTTGATTATGTAGGTGATCCGCGGAACTATAAATGGCTTAATACCAACCCCATCACTAAAGTGTGGGAGCAAATGCACCTGGCTTACCGCTATAAGGCTACTACCATCTGGCTGGTTAACGTGGGCGATATAAAACCTATGGAGTTCCCGACCGAGTTTTTCCTGGACTATGCCTGGTCGCCGGAGAAATGGCCGGCCGAACGTTTAGAAGACTACACCCGCTTGTGGGCCCGCCGGGAATTTGGCAATAGCTATACTAACGAAATTGCCGCCATAGTTTCGGCATATACCAAATATAACGGGCGCCGGAAACCTGAGCTGCTTTCGCCGGATACGTATAGCCTGATAAACTACCGTGAAGCCGAAACCGTGGTTAATGATTACAAAGCTTTAGAGCAAAAAGCATTAACCATTTACAGGCAGCTTCCGGCCGCTTATCGCGATGCTTTTTACCAACTGGTATTGCATCCTGTTGAAGCATGTGCCAATCTGAATGAATTGTATGTAACGGTTGCAAAGAACAGGCTTTATGCTAAACAGGGACGTGCAGAAACCAATGATCTTGCCGCAAAAGCCAGGCAATTATACAATAAGGATTCGCTGATAACACGTTACTATAATACAGCGCTTGCCTCGGGAAAATGGAATCACATGATGGATCAAACGCATATCGGGTACACTTACTGGCAGCAACCGCCATATAATACCATGCCTCAGGTAACAGAAATTACCGTTCCTGCCGTAGCAGATATGGGCATCAGCCTGGAAGGCTCTGAAGATACCTGGCCGCAAAGTCAGCATAAACCGGTATTACCCATGTTAAACCGGTATGATACATCATCCCGCCGTATTACCTTGTTTAATAAAGGCAGCATACCGTTTAATTTTTCTGTAACCGCCGGAAAAAGCTGGCTGCTGGTTAGTCCCGCATCCGGAAAGGTTGATAAAACGCAACAAATAAGTATCAGCGTAAATTGGGAAAAAATGCCGGCAGGCAAATTTACTGTACCCATTACTATAACAGGCCCTGAAAATAAGCAGGTTATTGTTTATGCCGTGGCCGATAACCGGCCGGTAACACTGGCTAAGAATGAATTTTTGGCTGCTAACGGATATGTATCCATAGAAGCGGCACATTTTACAAAAGCAATTACTGCTAAGGGTATATTCTGGAAAATTTTGCCCGGTTATGGCCGTACCTGTGCAGGAATAACGCCTTTTCCCGTAACAGCCTCAAAACAATTGCCGCAAACCGGAAGCCCTTGCCTGGAGTACCGGTTTTTTGTGCCCGATAGCACATCTGCAACCGAAGTTCAGGCTTACATTTCGCCATCTATTGATTTTACTGCTTCGGGCGGCTTACATTATGCCATTTCCATTGATGATGAAAAGCCCCGGGTCATCAATATTCACGCCGATAATTCGGAGGAAGCCTGGAAGCAATCGGTAGCCGATAATATTAAAATACTTAAATCGGTACATAACCGGCTGAAACCAGGGCGGCATGTATTGCGCTACTGGATGGTAGACCCCGGCGTAGTGCTTCAGAAAATAGTGATCAACCTGGGCGATCTAAAACCAAGCTATTTAGGTCCGCCCGAAAGTGTTTCGGGAAAGTAAAAGCAAGAGGATGAGGCTATCATTCACTTCAATTTGGGAATTCGCCGGGGCGTATCTGTTCCGGCTACAATGCTGCGGGCGCTCAAACCTATGGCTTCGATAGTAGCGGTGATGTTTTTTATATCCAGCGTTTCAAGCTCATCGTCAACCGTATGGTAAAGTTTGTCTTTATCGATCTGGTCGGTTGAGATGGTGTGTGCCGGAACACCTAAGGCCGCCAGTGTGGCATTGTCGCTGCGGTAAAACAGGTTTTGTTCGGGGTATGGATCAGGGTAGAATTTAAAATCGGTACCGGCCAGGTTCTTTTGCAGGATCTGTCCGAAATCAGATTTATCGTAGCCGGTTATAAACGCTGAGTTCTTTCCAAATTTCGATTCCTTACCGATCATCTCAATATTGAACATAGCTATTACATCGTCCGGGTTAAGCTGCGACGAGAAATATTCAGACCCGATGCCGCCCAGCTCTTCGGCCGTAAAGGCCACAAAGATCAGCGTACGCTCGTTGTTGTTCAGCTTTTTATAATATTTAGCTAAAGAAATGACCGCCGTAACTCCCGAAGCATCATCGTCGGCACCGTTGGCAATAGAGTCGCCCTGTACGGGTTCAATAATACCCAGATGGTCATAATGCGCCGAAAAAATAACCAGTTCTTTTTCCCTGGATTTACCCGGCAGCATTCCGGCTATATTCGCCAAAGCTATTCGTTCGGTTTTATTAGTGAAATTTACACGAAATGATTTAGCCTGATGTACGCCCAATAAAAAAACAGCGGCACCTTTTTTTACCTCGTTGGTAAGATGCCCGTTCATGACGCTTTCGCGGATGTGGTTAAAGCCGCTGGCAAACTGCTCATCAACAAATACCAGCACTTGTTTCTCTGAACGGATGATCTCGCGGTAGCGGTTAAAAAAGCTTTGACCGGCTTCAATATGCTGTATCTCTACACCTGGATCTGTATTCCAATTGATGCCCGTCCGGTCGGTTATTATCAGTACGTTTTGGTCGTCTACCTGATTGCCGTCTATGATCACTTCGGTTGTAGCCGGCTTAATTTGTGTGATGGTAAACGCCTGCCTGAAATCTTTTGTACCGTTAAGCGATTGTAAGCCAATTTTTTTGAACTCGTCTGCAATAAAGGCAGCCGCTTTTTCTATTCCCGGAGTAGATATGCCACGTCCCTGCATGTTATCGGCAGAAAGCGTACGGATAATACGCTCTACATCCTTATTACTTACCTGTCCGGACGGCTTTTGTACGGCGCATGAACCCAATAAGGCAAGCAGTGTAACAATAATAAACGTTCTTTTCATAGTAATTTGAGTCCTACTTGCTATTCAGCAAGTGAAATTACCATTTTGTTTGAAAAGAAAGATGCCAGGAAAGTAAATCAATCAATCCGGCTCACCTGCTACGCTTAGCCGGGCTTTGATCTGCTGCTTTTTGCGGGCAATCTCGGTTTCTATATGCGTGTCCTGCACCCCATCGGCTACAGCCACATCCGCATCCCGTTCTTTAAATGAGCTGTGTATAGCCGCTTCTTCCACATTTTGCAGCGCTACGTCGTAAGCTCCCTTCGGGCTCATCAGCTTGACAAATACCGGCAAACACTCAAACAGGATGAACAGCATGCCGATAAACGATATGGCCAGGTACGTATCCAGATCGCGGGAGCCGTCTTCACGGAATTTGAGCTGCCCCAGCGCCCAGTTACGGTCGGCAAAACCGGCAACGTTCACCAGGCTGTCTAATTGTTTTCCGCTAAACATCCGCTGCGACGACAGACCATCAAAATCCTTACGATTATCAATAAATTTTTCAAGCCGGTCTATTTCCGCACGTACGGCTTTCAGCCTGTCTTCCTTCTGGTTAAGTACAGCCTCTTTCTGTTTGGCATAGGTTCCATAACCGGTTATACCCGACGTCTGATTGGTTTTATCGCCAAAAACCTCCTGGTTTAATACATAACGTGAGTGATTGATATCCTGCACCAGCGAATCCTGCTCGGCTTTCAGCTCGGCAATTTTGCTTAATTCGATGGAATATTTCTGCTCAAATGTTTTGTTCAGCGTATCAATACGCGAGTGCTGTCCGTTGAGGTAGCTTACTTTGAGCTTTTCGCGGATTTCTTTATCGAATATCTTTAATTCCAACGGCCTGGAAATTACAATTCCGATCATAATAGCCAGTAATACCCGTGGCAGCGCCAGGCCAATCTGTTGGTTACTGGTTCCGGTTTTGCTGATGCTTGACACGATATAGCGGTCCATATTGAAAATGGCCAATCCCCAGATGATACCAAAAAAGAAGGCGAATACTACGGCCGCCGGGTTGCCGGCAAACACAAAGTACATGGCATATCCGCCGGAAAGCGATGCAAACAATGCGGTAAAAAATATGGTGGCACCAATGCCTACATATTTATTATGGTCGGTAGGATATTTTCTTAAGGTATCAATATGAGCTCCGGAGCAGAACCAAAAGAAATCAGTAATTTTTTTCATCGGGAAACAAATATCGGCAAAGCCGTAATCTATTAATAAACGTCCGGTTTGATTTGTTGTTACAGCCCGGTAAATTTTTTTGCACAATTACACATTATCAGGCTGTTGTTTCGCTTTTATAAGCGATATTAATACCTTTGGAAAAATATTTTTTTATGAAAGAGATTACTGTTGAAGAACTCAAAGAGAAAATAGATAACCAGGAAGACTTTCAGCTGATCGATGTGCGTGAGCCTTTTGAATATGAAATGTCTAACCTTGGCGGTGAGAATATTCCGTTAGCCGGTATATTGATCGAATCGGATAAGATTGCTACCGATAAACCGGTGATTATTCAATGCCGCAGCGGTGCACGCAGCGCTTCGGCCATTAACCAGCTGGAGCAACAGCTGGGCTACGAAAACCTGTACAATTTAAAAGGTGGTATCCTGGCCTGGAAAGCGGCTTTTGACCCTGAAATGCAGGTTTACTAACGTAAGTCAAAATTAAAAAATCAAAAGTCAAAAAGGCCAAACGACAGGCCAGCTTATATTTTGCGACAAATCAAAAGGCCTATCCCGGTAGCCTGAATGTTCAAGCACTAATGGGTTTAAAGTTTCTGTTAAATATTATTTATAACATAGGCATTTTTGTGCTTATTGTGTGCCTGGTATGGGCATTTAAACACCAGGAGTACCCGGTTATGGCTGGCATTGTATTTCTGCTGGCCATGCTGATCTTACTGAAAATCCGGCTGATAAAGCAGGTTAAAGAGCTTACGCGAAATCGCAAGAGTTAGTTTAACCTGAATCTATATCTTCATGCTTATCGGGATTTGCAATCCCGATAGATTTAACCCCGGATTTATAATCCGGGTAACAGCCCGGATGATTTTTGTATAAGGAATACAAATTACAAATCTGGCATTATCAGCGACGGAATTACAAATCAATCCCGTCGAGCGGATTTTTGCAGCTCTTCTTCAATGATTTTTTTACATCCGGCTTCGATCATCCGGAAAACAGGTTCAAACAGGCTGTTGTCGTAGTAAGGATCGGGCACGGCTTTATCGCCTAAGAGCAGATACACCTTCTCCCGGTCGTGCTGATTCCGGGCCAGGCTTAATACATCGGTATAATTGCTTTTATCCATCACGTAAATGCGATCATACTCGTCAAAATCACTTACGCTGATCTGCCGGCAGCATTGCCCGGAAATATCCAGTCCGTATTGTTTTGCTATGGCAGTAGAGCGCCTGTCGGGTGCTTCGCCGACGTGCCAGTGGCTGGTACCTGCCGAATCGACTTCCCAGTCTAAACCTGCTTTACGGGCTTCGTGCTCCATAATACCATGTGCCAGCGGCGACCGGCAGATGTTGCCTAAACAAACCATTAAGATCTTCATGATATCAGTAGCTATGAACCAAAAATAGTATTCAGTAAACCGGCAAGCCGAACTCCGCCTTTAAGCAATTGCTGGTTAAGGTCGGCCACGTAATCAAAGTTATACCGGTAGCTTAAACGGGCTTCCGGCTTAATACCAGCATATATTTTTTGCGCTAATTGATTAGAATCATAGATCCATTTGCTAATGGGTTGCTGCTGCCATTCAGTACGCTGCGCCGGTGTAGTATAGTTAATTGCTTTGGTATATTCGGTATAGCTGAGCTGCTGGTACTCGATCAATTTTTCGTCCCAAACAGCATGCAGATTGGTTTGTTGCCCAAACCAGGATACTTTGATCGTGTTTCCACCTTTATCTTCTGTTCGCCCCGTATGTAGGGGCTGATGCAGATCGCCCACAATGTGGATAACCAGTTTCAGGTACATCAGCTTCTTATCTGCCGGAAGACTTTTATTTTTCAATTCTTTTACCAGGAAATTGAGTTTGGTGTATGCATCGGTGGCTGTATCCTGCTGCAAAAAATCCTGCATCTGTTGGTAAGACAGACTCTGGTCAAAATCAATATAATGCCATTTGCTGAGATAGTTGTATGATGGGTCTGACTTGATAAAATCGGGCCAGTTGCTGGCCATAGCCATAGACTCGTTACCTAATATTTTCTGAATTTCAACACGGGCTTTAGCGTTCAGGTAACTGTTGGCAATTTCGGCAACAATGCGATGTCCCAGCAATCCCCAGGCCATGGAAAATCCCGGAAGGTAAACTAATATACCAGCCAGGATACAAATTTTTGTGAATGTTTTTTTCATCATACTTGTGTTAAGTCAAAAGTAAAAAGTAAAAAGCAAAAAGTTGAACGAAGCGTCTTCAGAGTAATCCGGGGTTCGGGGCAAAACTGTAATGATCTTACAATCAATGACATAAACTTACACGTCGATTTATAATTGATTTGGCACCAATGCACAGATTAATAGTTGATACTGCTCACTTCTGCTAATCTATGGGTTTAGGATTACAAATTATTTTTTGTTTTAGCACCAATGTTATTGGTAAATGCTGATCGGGACTTTGCAGATATAATGTATCTGCTGTGCGCCGTTTTACTATCAATGTTTTAAGGTATAAACCGATACGATGGCATCCTGAAATTTTCTGTTTGTAATCGGGTTTGGTGAATGTGGCGCTGATAAACAGGGTATCGTTTCTGAACAGGTAATTTCCTTTGGCATATTCTGTCCAATGCCCGTTCTGATAACAGCTGTCGATAACCGTATTTACTTTGGCTGTGGTACTTAACCGGGCATACACAGAATCGCAGGTAAATGTAAACTGATGTTGGGTATATTGCAGCAGCTTATCCTGGTACACTACGCTGTCTTCGTTCCACACGCCTTGCAGAAATTCAGCTCCTTTGTCCTGTATATTCGGATTTAGTGAGCAGGCCGAAGCCAGTAATCCGGATAACAGAATAAGTAAGAAGCTTAATCGCCGATACATTGTAAATGTTGAAGTTTAAAGGTTAAAAGATGAGTCCCGTATCTCGAATCGTTCCTCCTCGGGACAGGCAAGTAATATTCACTTTTCGGGTTATCCCCAACAGGTCAGAAGAGGGAAAAATAATTAAGTCTGTCCAAACCATGTATCACAGATGTAATTAAACGCTATTTATAGTAAAGTATGCAAGTAATTTGCAGTATCATTCAAACCGCTTTTTCTAAGCATATCCAAAACCTGATATTCATCAAGCTCAGGGTTCTTTTTGTGTAAAACCATTTCTTTAAACGCTGTCACCGCCTGTTCGTGATTCAAATCTATAATATCAGTTAAAAAGTCATCTGCTGATTTAACCTTCAAACCAAATGAATCTAAATATTCTTCCGGAAAATCTTTTAGATTATTTGTTACAATTACATTTGCATTGATTTTGATTGCGGCAGCCAATATATGACAATCATCAGGGTCGGGCAATTCCAGGTTTTTTAAAAGCCCATCATAATTATTAACTAAAGCATCAGGAAAAGCTTTGTTAGCTATCTGAACCCTTTTTTGAATTTCCTCTTTTGATACACCTTTCTCCTCCATCACTCTTTCCCATTCAATAAAAATTTGCTTGCTCCATTTTGGAGTGTACAGATCATAGTGAGCAAACCAAAATAACAGATCCCGTATAATTACCGGATAAATGACATTTGTATCTAATACAGCTTTAAATCTTACACTATGAATCATAGAGACCTATTTCTTCATCAAAATTCATTATGTCAATAATATGTCTCTTTTGCTCTTCCTTCAGCTGCTTTTTATATTTTAAAATATCTTCGAATTTAATCCTTCGATGTTTCCCTACTTTAGTAAATTCAATTTTACCATCCTCTAATAGTTTTACCAAATGTGGACGGGAACAACCTAAAATTTCGGCAGCTTTTTGGGTTGTTACTTCTGTAGCAACCGGAACGAGCGAAATGGGTTTTCCCTGGCTCATTGCCCTGAGAATATCGCTTAAAAATTTTAATGCCCTGACAGGGATCACAATTTTATCTTTAGTTCCCTCAATCCCGATCTCTGTTTTATCTGAATTAATTTGCTTGATTACCGACGCCAATGTATTATAAGACTCTATTGCAACCTTTTGCTCAACTTTTGAAGGTTTTCTTATTTTTTCCAGCGTGTTCATTTTATAGGATATTAATAAAAGATCAGGTGTAAATTTAACGAAATAAACGAAACGATCAAAATATTCGAAACGTGGAAAAACCGATCTGAGAAGCGATTTCGACAAATAAGAGAAGGTGCAATAAGCTTCTCATGCATTACTGCACCTTTTGAATCAGCGTTATTTCAAACTACCGATCATATCTTCCGGACGAACCCACTCGTCAAACTGTTCGCTGGTTAGTAAGCCGAGTGCAATAGCGGCTTCGCGTAGCGAAGTATTTTCTTTCAACGCCTTTTTAGCAATTTTAGCAGCATTTTCGTAACCAATGTGCGGGTTTAACGCGGTTACCAGCATCAATGAATTTTCAAGATGCTTCTTAATGCCTTCGTAATTAGGCTCAATGCCTTTGGCGCAGTTTTCTGTGAACGATACGCAGGCATCGCCAATAAGGCGGGCTGATTGTAAGAAGTTAGCGGCCATAACCGGTTTGAACACGTTCAGCTCGTAATGTCCGTTAGAGCCTCCTACAGAAATAGCGACATCGTTACCCATTACCTGTGCGGCAACCATGGTTACAGCTTCGTTTTGAGTAGGATTAACTTTACCAGGCATAATGGATGATCCGGGCTCGTTATCAGGAATATGAATTTCGCCGATACCTGAACGTGGCCCTGAAGCCAGCAGACGGATATCGTTAGCTATTTTCATCAGCGATACGGCTATTTGCTTTAAAGCTCCGTGGCTTTCAACAATAGCATCATGTGCAGCCAAGGCTTCGAATTTGTTTTCGGCGGTACGCAAAGGCAGTCCGGTAAATTTGGCAATGTATTCGGCAACTTTTACATCGTAACCTTTAGGTGTGTTAATGCCGGTTCCCACGGCGGTTCCACCTAAAGCCAGTTCAGAAAGGTGGTCGAGCGTATTTCTTAACGCTTTTAAACCATGATCCAGTTGCGAAACATATCCTGAAAATTCCTGGCCCAGGGTAAGCGGCGTAGCATCCATTAAGTGCGTACGACCAATTTTTACCACGTTTTTAAAGGCTTCGGATTTTGCTTTCAGCGTATCGCGAAGCTTTTCAACGCCGGGAATAGTTACCTCTACTACCATTTTATAAGCGGCAATGTGCATGGCCGTAGGAAAGGTATCGTTAGATGATTGCGATTTGTTCACATCATCGTTCGGGTGAATGAAGGTTTTGCCCTCGCCCAGCTTATTGCCCTGCAGTACATGGGCACGGTTGGCAATTACTTCATTTACGTTCATGTTCGATTGTGTACCTGAACCGGTTTGCCAGATCACCAGCGGAAACTCGTCATTCAACTTTCCTTCCAGTATTTCATCGCACACCTTGGCAATCAGATCGCGTTTTTCGGCAGGCAGAACGCCACAGTCGGTATTGGTATAGGCCGCCGCTTTTTTAAGATAAGCAAAGGCATTAATAATTTCCTTAGGCATTGACGCCTCGGGACCTATTTTAAAGTTATTACGTGAGCGTTGTGTCTGGGCTCCCCAATATTTATCGGCAGGAACCTGTACTTCGCCCATGGTATCGTGTTCAATTCTGTAAGCCATAATTGTTAAATTTTAGAGCGCAAAGTTACAATATTCAGGCATTTAATCCACGTAGCAGCGGTAATATTGCAGTATTTTAACCCGTGGAATAAGGGTTATATTTTTACTTCCGGTTAGCTTCGGCAGTTGAAGTAATCTCTTCGATACTTAGTATATTAAATAAAACGGTAAGTAAAGGATATGCCTTCATTAAATTAACATTATGAAAGTAGCAGGCGTAGCTGTATCTTTAACGTAATGAATGAGTTTAACAGACAAAACCCTAACTTCTGGAAAGGGTATTTTATCTATATAAACCCCAATGACCCGGCCATTTGGGTGAAGAAGCGTAGCGGCTTAGGCTGGACACTGAACTTTGCGCATCGGAAATCTTACTTCATTATGGGCGGTATACTCTTAGCTGCTGCCGCTATAGCCTTAATTTCTGCATATTATAAAAACAGTAGTTAGCTGCCCCCTCTGCCTGCATGCTATCACTTTCCTGAAACCGCGTAGGAACATAGCTTTTTTTCGTCTAAAGGATGCAAGTTACCTATATCAGGATGGCTCTGCATCTATATAGTTACAGTGTTATCCATCACATCACCCCAAAGCCATCCGATTAACAATCAAACCTACACTTTAATAATGATCTTCCGGTTATACATCCACCATAAAATACCCAGCCAGATCAGTACAAATGTAATGGCTCCGGCCAGCGATGCGTTCACCGGAGAAAAATACGGCACATAAAATGTTTGATACAGCCATTCCTTGCCGCCAAGCTCCTCGCCTGCCGGCGTTTTTATACGTATCATATTCAGGATACGCGGAATCAATCCCGAAAGGAAAAATACCGTAATAGCATTCACGCCATATACCACAAAAGGTTTTGTCCAGCGGTTATAACCCTGCACATCAATAATCCAATAAAATAGCGCTAAGGCCGTAGTCGCCAGTCCGCCGGTGTATAAAACAAATGAGCTGGTCCATAGCGATTTATTAATGGGAAATTCCAGATCCCAGATCAAGCCCAGAATTCCTGCTGTTGTGCCAACGGTAAACAGCCAGGCTACTTTGGTACTTGCATACACATTTTTCTTTCGCAGGAACGTGCCCACCAGCACACCGAACAAGCCGGTAGCTACAGCAGGGATGGTGCTTAATATACCTTCCGGATCCCAGGTTTTAGAAACTTTCCATAAATGCGCTTCGCCCAATAAAGTACGGTCTATCCAGGCACCCAGGCTGGTCTCTTTTCCCATGTTCGGGTAACCGACACCCGGTGCCGGAACAAACATCACCAGCGCCCAATACACTATCAGCAATATCCAGAACAGGTAAAGCTGCGTTTTGCGGGTTGTTTTAACAAAAATAACGGCACAGATAAAAAACACAACGGCAATACGTTGCAGTACACCGGGAATACGTACAGATGCAAACGCTTCTGCCGGATTAGTAAATATTTTAGGAAATAACGACAGGAAAAGTCCTAACCCAAAAAGGATCAGTGCACGTTTCAATGCCCTTAAAATGATCTGACCATGCGCCTCATGATTTTCCTTTTTACTGCCCAGCGCAAAGCTGATAGAAACGCCCACAATAAACAAAAAGAACGGGAAGATCAGATCGGTGGGCGTGCAGCCGTTCCACCCGGAATGCTCCAGTGGCGGATAAATATGCCCCCAGTCGCCCGGGTTGTTCACCAATATCATGGCGGCCACGGTAATGCCGCGAAACACATCCAGCGACAACAGCCGCTTAGATTGCTGTACCAGGTTCTGGCTCATACAAGAGGATTTAGGTATACTTCACATAAATGTAGCGGTCAGAAGCCAGAATTCAAAGTTATTATTTTTAGAAAAGCATGAATATAGGGCTACAACGTATGGACGGGAACCACCTTCGTCAAAGAACGTTGCACGTGCTTTTCAAAAAACAGGCATTTGCACGCTGACAGGATTTACTTTACCTGCTTTTTAGGGAACAGCAACGAGACTACAACACTTGCTGTGAGGATAAAGAGGATAATTACCAGCGAATGCAGCGTGGTAAATCCCCATTGCTGTAACCAATGATGCGCCAGCATTTTAAAGCCGATAAAGGACAACAAAATGGATAACCCGATTTTGAGGTAATGGAATTTGTGGATAATATTTACCAGCAAAAAGAACATGGAACGCAGGCCCAGAATAGCAAAAATATTGGAGAAGAATACAATATAGGGGTCTTTGGTTATTGAAAATATGGCGGGAATAGAATCTACAGCGAATATCAGATCGGTAAATTCAACAATGAGCAACACCAGGAATAAGGGTGTAATAAACGCTTTTCCCTGGTTACGGATGAAGAATTTTTTACCGGCAAATTCGGGGTAAACCCTGAAATATTTTGATGCAAACCGGATAACGGGGTGATTTCTGGTGTCGATTTTTTCTTCTTCGTTACGGTTGATAAACAGCATAATGCCGGTGTAAACCAGGAAAGCTCCGAAAAGATACAGTATCCAGTTAAAACGGGTGATTAATACGGCGCCTAAAAATATAAATATGAAACGCATAATGAGGGCGCCGATAATGCCCCAGAACAATACGCGGTGGTAATATTTTTCGTTAACCTGGAATGCATTGAAAATAAGCACAATAACAAATATATTGTCTACAGACAGGGCATATTCTACCAGGTAACCGGTTAAAAATTCAAGGCCAAGGTTTTGCTTATAGAGTTGCAGGCTTTCGTAAAAGTTACCGGGTATGAGCTGGATATTGTGCAAATGTTTTTTGGTAATTGCGGCCAGCTGATCGTAATTGGTTATGCCATGCAGTTCATGCCCTTCGGTGATAAGCAAAAAATAAAAGCCTATGGCCAGCGATATCCAGATACCGCTCATAATGGCGGCCTCCTTGATGCTTACTACATGGTCTTTTTTGTTAAAAAGGCCCAGATCTATAGCCAGCATCAGGATGATGAATAAAATGAAGGCGCTGAAGAATAGTATCTCGTTAGACATGCTTATTTTTTTCGCTCGGTAGTAAAGCGAACTAATTGCTCTAATCCTAACCGTGATTCGTGCTCGGGAAATGTGTTCAGAATGTCAAAGGCTTCTCCCTGGTACCGGTGCATTTGCATTTCTGCGTAGGCCAGCCCCCCGCTGTTGCGCACAAAATGGATGACTTCGGCAACTTTGTCTGGTTCTTCGTTATGATTTTTTACCAGGTTTATCATCCTGCGCTTTTCTGTCCGCGACGATTTGTTGAGGGCGTATATCAGCGGAAGTGTTATTTTCTTTTCCTTGATGTCGATGCCCAGCGGCTTGCCTACATCGTCGGTACCAAAATCGAACAGGTCGTCTTTAATCTGGAAGGCAATGCCGATTTTTTCGCCGAACAGGCGCATTTTTTCAACGGTTCCGGCGTCGGCTCCGGCAGATGCTGCTCCACAGGCACAGCAGGAGGCAATGAGGGAAGCGGTTTTCTGGCGGATAACTTCGTAGTAGATTTTTTCGTCGATATCTAAACGACGGGCTTTTTCTATTTGCAACAGCTCGCCTTCGCTCATTTGCTTAACGGCTTCGCTTACAATTTTCAGCAAGGCGAAATCTTCGTTATTTACGGATAGCAGCAGTCCCTTGGCCAACAAGTAATCGCCTACCAGAACGGCTATTTTGTTTTTCCACAGGGCATTGATTGAAAACATCCCCCGGCGCTCATAGGCATTATCCACCACATCGTCGTGTACCAGGGTGGCCGTGTGCAGCAGCTCAACCAGGGCTGCCCCACGATAGGTTGCTTCGGTTATGCCTCCGCACAGGCTGGCAGAAAAGAATACGAACATCGGACGTATCTGCTTTCCCTTGCTTTTAACAATGTAATGGGTTACCCGATCCAGCAAAGGAACAGTGCTCCGCATGGCTGCCTTGAACTTATCTTCAAAAACATCCAGCTCGGTAGCTATCGGCTTTTTAATCTCGTCTAATTTCAGCATTCAATCCGTTGTTAGGCGGGCACGTTAATCAAAGTACCTTTTCCGGATGCAAACATACTTAAAAAGCTGAATTTGCTTTAAATGTAATTGTTAATCACTGCCTCAAGCTCATGTGCCTGCACAACGCCTGACTGCCGCCATTTTGATTCGCCGTTTCTAAACAGGATAAATGTTGGCACACCCTGGATATTCAGAGCCGATGCCGCCTGCGGGTTTTTATCAATGTCTACTTTAATGATGGTTGCCTTATCGCCGATTTTCTTTTTAACATCTTCTAATATAGGCGACATGACTTTACAAGGCCCGCACCAGGTTGCAAAAAAGTCGACTAAAACGGGTTTGTCTGAATGTATCAGCTCTTTAAAACTTGCCATAACAATTGTTTTTTTATATAACCCGTAATTTTAAAGTTAGTTTATGCAGAATAACAATCGCAAATAGTGAAGTTTTAATATTTACTACATGACATTTTTAACCACATAGGTACATAGACCTACAATCGTTTCCAAAAAACTTTTTAGTCACACATAAGCCGCTGAAGCAAAGCTTCAGTAGAACTATGTCTCCTTTTAAATCGCTAAAAACCTATGTTTCTATCCCGAATCGTTCCTCTCAGGACAAAATGGTGTGGTTTATTATTTTTTGTCATGTACTAAAATTTTGCTGTCCCTTAACGGAGAGGTGTTTGAGTGGTTGTCCGAAGGCCCCCTTTACCCAAGGGACTCCTTTGGAGGGGAAGGAGCATGCCTGGTCCACGAGACTCCGGAGGAGAAAATGTGTATACGCCAAAAGTGTATCGAGGGTTCGAATCCCTCTCTCCGCCAGCAAAAGAGAAGCCCGGCAAGAGTGGGATTTTTCCATTTTTGCCGGGCTTGCTCAAATAAAAGCACTAAGAGTATGTTTAGAGCCTGTTTAAATTTCAGATAAAGATTTCACAGGTTTAATTAATGGACGGTGAAGACACCGTCCATGGCTTCCTGCCGCTGCTGGTGACACCAGCAGCTCCTCCGTATAACTTCACGTTTTCTATTTTTAAGCAGGCCCTTATATCTGTGAGGAAATAATTGCATAACTGATCTCAAATTATTTCTTAGACTTTTCCGTTAGAGGCCCCCAAGCTGAAGAACTGTTAAATCCACCGGGAGTCACGCTTGCCTCCCATCTTTTATTTAATAATACGGATAGTTCTTCGACTGTACTCTTATAGTTCTTGTCGCCTGCTACATTGACATTTTCTCCCGGATCAACTTTGTGGTCATATAGCTCTCTTCCCACAATTGCTCCATTAGCTACACGTATCCATTCTGTATACCGGTAATCTTCTGTACGCATACTATGTCCCATGATTTTACCTCCCTCTCTTGGATATTGACTTAATGCCGCTTCCTTCCATGGAATATTGTTATCCAATAGTAAGGGAACAAAACTATTTCCCTGAAGATTGGCAGGGCCGTCGAGCTTACATAGTTGTGTTAAGCTTGGAAATATATCTACGGTTTCAATTAACTTATCACTCTTTTTGTCGATAGCACTTTCTATCCATGGTACACGAACTACAAGTGGAATATTGGTATCTATTTCAAAGTTGGTATGCTTAGCCCATCCATGATGCTCTCCTACTTTTGCGGCATGATCGCTCCAGAAAACAACTATGGTGTTTTTGTCTAATCCCTGTTTTTTAAGCTCATTTAAAATCATTCCGGTAAGTGCATCGGCGTATGAAATAGATGCCTGATACCCTCTCAATATTATCCTGGCTAAAGAATCGGATACCATTTCCTGATATTTAGGCATGTTGGCATATCCGTCTATTTCACTTGTTTTATTCATGGAATATTCTAACATGTTTTTCGGATTATAAAAATTATCCGGTAACCGGATACTTTCCGGAGGGTACATATCCCAATACTTTTTAGGAGCTCTAAAGGGAAGATGAGTGGAACTCAAACCAACGGCCATAAAAAATGGCTTTCCTCCCTTCTTCAGTTGCTTTAACTCACTAATAGCAGCGACAGTACTTTTCCCGTCTGCGTAAGAAGTGTCAGATACATCGGCCATATCCCAGGCAGGTCCTTTTGCCGTTTTCGCTTTAGGATGCTCTTGTTGATATTCTGCTATTATTTTTTTGGACTCAGGAGAGAGATATCCTTTTCCAACCCAACTACCTTTAGCCTTGATTGTCTTATCCCAGATCATGTTGTCTTCCTTACCGCCTGATACTACTCCTCCTATCTTTACGGTTGTATATCCATTATTGTGAAACACCTGCGTTAGGGTTGTTACGTCAGGACTATTTTTATGCAAGGGGGTTTGGTTATCATAAACTTTAATTGCATCTGGCCTGAGGCCGGTAAGCAAAGTAAGTCGCGAAGGGTTACAAACTGCCTGATGGACGAAGCAATGTTGAAACGTAAATCCGGTTTGCGATAGTTTATCTATAGTTGGCGTATGCATATAGTCAGCACCGAAACTACCTAGTCTTTGTGCCTGGACACCATCCCATACTATGAGTAAAATATTGGGTTTATCGGGGGCCTGAGTTTTAGTATCTTTTGTACTCCTGACGGTACCGGCTCTTTGAAAACTGCTTAGCAGAATAATAAGAGAAAGTAATAGTAAATTGCATAGATAGATCTGCCTGGCTTGTTTTTTTATCATATTGATTAATTTAAGTTCATTTGTTTGAAAATAGATAGTAAAGTTAGTGAAATACCAAGTTTTTTGAAGCGTATTATCTCTAAAATATTACACAACAAGCTACGTATTCTTGATGGGTGGGACTTTTAGCAATAAAGTAACTTTAACAGGCTATCCCCCGTTACAATTAAGAAAATAATCCTACTTTTGCGCTTCATTAATAGGAGAGGTGTCCGAGTGGTTGAAGGAGCACGCCTGGAAAGTGTGTATACGCCAAAAGTGTATCGAGGGTTCGAATCCCTCTCTCTCCGCCAAGCAATTGAAAAGCGCACTATTTGGTGCGCTTTTCTTGTTCCGGGTATTTCAACCCCTGAAATTTTCAAAAAGAACCTTATTTTTGCTCACGTTCGATTTTAAGGAGAGATGCCGGAGTGGTTGAACGGGGCGGTCTCGAAAACCGTTGTGCGGGTAACCGTACCCAGGGTTCGAATCCCTGTCTCTCCGCCTTCGCCCGCCGAAGTTTTAACGAAGGCGGGCTTTTTTATGTGACAACTTCCACCTTTGGTTATAACTTTCTGTAGCGGGCTTCGGACGCTTGCGCCAGAGCTTCAGCGTCGGCACACGGATGAGTACGATACTATAACCAGGAATAGAAAGATCACACTCTTTTTCATTTTATTATTTCTTATAAATTATCATTACAAACCCTGATTGTGCTTCCCGGCTGATAGCTGAAGCTGTTTTCTATAAACCACCGGGCCTTATACATTTTTAAACCTTCCTGCTTAAATATTACCGGTTCGTTAAGAGAATGAATATCATCTGTCCACCATGCTTTATAAGTATTTTCAGGCGCAATTAATAGGGTAGGATAGCCTCCTGGCCCCGAGCTAATGCTTTTTACATCCTTATAAGGAACAGATATCTTCTCAAGCTTTTTCGTGTTTATATGATATTTAAAAACAGACGTAGTATTAGATATCCAAAGCGCATTTTTACCATAAACAGGAAAAAGATCATGAGCTTGTGCTCCCGGTAAACCGATAGAATCTGTCAGAAGCAGATCGGGCATTTCACAGTTAAAATTATATGTATAGATTTTGAGTTTATTATTTGAGGCTGTCCATAGTACTTTATTTTTTTTATCCCAAACCACGTTGTGGGCAAAAGCAACCGGTATGTTTTTATGATAGACATGATCCGGAAAATTAAGTGTATCCGTTCTAAATACTGTAATATAATTGCCGTTACTGGAAGCGGTAACAATATTACCGTCGGGCAATAATTCTGCTGAATGGGTATTACCGCCGGCATAGGCATAAAACATGAGCTTTTTATCAGATATTCTGACCAATGCTACGCCGCCGCCCGATGCAGTGGTAAGAATATATTCGCCATTGTAAACAGCCTTTGCATCCGAGATGTGTTTAAACCACGTAAAATGTTCGGGCTTTATTCCTGAGAGTTTAGCTCTCCATTCCCATACGATCTTTTTTTGCGTAAGATCCAGTATGGCTGCCCTGTCAACAGATTGCTCGGAAAGAACGATGCATTTTTTACAGTTTTTAAAATCGGGCGGGGCAGCGTGCTGCCCCTTTACTGTTTGAATGAAAACAAGATTGACCAGCATCATCATCAGGCAACACGTTTTATATAATACTTCCATTTTAAGTCTTTTTCTGAAAGGTAACTTTTTTTCAGGACTTAACCTGCCTGATTCTCAATAAAAGGACACCACGAGACGGAACTTCTGCCTCATATCCACGTTTAAAAGAACCCAGATCTTTTTGCCGCCACAGATCCACTTCGGCTCCCCATTTCCATACTTCCCCTCTTCCATATTGGCATAAGTTGAAAACAATATCTCTTTTTTGAGCTTTAAGCAAAGAGCCCATTAACCTATAAGGTTTCTGCAGCATTTGAGCAGCATTTTCCAGTTTAGCGTAAGAGCACCAGTCATACTTTAAAAAATCAAATCCCCAATCTGCAAATTGTTTGGCATCCTGTGCCTCATATCCATAACTACCCGTGAAGCCATGTATTTTTATATTGATGAAGCAAGCAAAGAAAAAAGATACTACTAATAATACTATAAAGAAGAAGTCTGTATCTATATCTATGGAGGAGTTGACTAAAAACCCTCGCTGGCGCAAGCTTAAGTGGTTGCCTGTGCGCTGGCTTAGCTTGTGCCCTATCTAAAAGCGATTCATGGCTCCAGCCGCTGCTGGCAGAGGCACCAGCATGATCTGCCGGTAAGCAAACCCTTTGTTCAGCCCGCCTTTTTCTCTAATAAGCTGTTTACATGCTTCATACTTATTTTGGCATGATCCAGGTGGTCTTCCATTGCCTTCAGGGCAGTGTTGAATTGTTTGGCTAACAATGCTTCCAAAATGGCTAAATGCTGATTCAGGACCCTTTTTATTTTAACTTTATCGTATTCTATCTGCCAGAGGTGAAAGAAAATTAACGTAAAAACAGAGTCGTACGATTCTTCCAGGAAGCGGTTGCGGCTGGCCTTGATAATAGTGGTATGGAAAGCACGTTCAATATCACGCATTTCTGCCAGTTTAATACGAGACTGCTTTAATAATGTCCGATGCCGCTTCTCCAGCTGAATGAATGCGTTCCATACCGGGTCATCTTTTGCTGCAAACTGCATTGTTTGTATCGCGTATCCCTCATAAAGTTTACGGATAGCCGCTATCTCATCGATCAGGGAAGGAGAAAGCTCCACAACTTCCCATTTCTGGTGCGGATGCTTTTTAATGATACCGCTCTGGGCAATTTTTAATAACGCTTCCCGGGTAATAACGGTGTTGCTGCCTATTTTCTTTGCCAATTCAAGCTCCGAAAAACGATCGCCCGGTTTCAATTCATACGATGATAATTTTTTAAGAATTTGTTTTTCGGCAATATCAGATTTTGAATTATCAATTTCCTCCATTGAGAAATAATCAGAAGGCAAAGGCTTGCGCAACAGCACCTTGTTGGTTCCATCCTGCCGGGCAATGCCTTTTTTGCATAAAATTTCAATCAGTTTCTGAACTGTGGTACGGCTAACATTTAATTGTTTGATGAGTGTTGTCACAGATGGTAGCCCGCAAGGCACCTCCGGTAGTTCCTGCAGGATATCTAACAGCCGGTTGGTGGTTTTTAATAATAGCTTACTATGTTCTTTTGCCATGGGCATACGCTCTGCTGCTGTTTTTTGCAAAGATAATTGTCATTTCAGTCACCCGCCAAATCAGGTGAGGCCAAATCCAAAGGTTCCATTAAACCTTATGTAGCATCATAGCAACTGTTGTATTTTCCCATCACACTACCAAAAATATTTTTTTGCCGATCTGCCTGTATAAGGCTCTAAATATAATACAGAAATATTTGTTTATTATATTTATTTATCAAATGTTTAATTATTATTTATAATAAATCACAAATTCTTATTATTGTAATATTGTTCGGGCTTGTTTGTGCTGATAGTTCACCGTTAAAAATGCCTTAAAGATCAATAGTGATGATGGATCTAAAGATCCGCCCGGAGACATTAAAATAGCAGGAAAATTAAAATAACATGAACAATAGTCAGAAAACGGTACTGATTAGCGGCGGGCTCGGCGATATCGGCCGGGCAATAGCCATAGCGTTTGGCCGGGAGGGATTTCGTGTTGCCGTAGGAGACATGCCTGAGGAGCCGGAGGCCGGTCAGCTGCTGGAAGAAATGCGTTCTAAAGGCTGTAAAGAGCTGTTTTACTATAAAGCAGATGTTACTTCCGAACAGGAAACAGCCGGCTGGCTTGAAGCCGTAGCTCAAAAATGGGGCCTTCCTCAGGTTATTGTGCCCAATGCCGGAATTGTAGTCAGCGGATCACTGACCGATGACGCTATGACTACCGGACAGGCCCGCCGGCAACTGGAAGTAAATTTCTGGGGAAGCTACAACCTGGCTGTGCAGGCGGCAAAAAAGCTGAAAGCCCATAACCTTCCCGGAAGAATTATTTTTATGGGTAGCTGGGCCGCCGAAAGGCCAACCGCCCGTATCTCTTCTTATTATTGCATTTCCAAAGCCGCCGTGCGGATGCTTTGTAAAACACTGGCGCTTGAGCTGGCAGCGCATAATATCCTGGTCAATGAAGTTGCTCCCGGCATTGTAGCCGGCGGGCCTGTCGAAGAAAAATCAGCAGAAAGATCCTGAACTGTTAAAAACACATTTAAATGCGGTGCCGGTACATGGCCTTGTCACGGTTGAAGAAGTTGCAAAGCACGTGCTGCGGCTCAGTGATTTTGAAGATATGAACATGACCGGAAGCACGCTGCTTGTTGACGGCGGTCTATCCTTAACCTCAAAAATGACCCCGTAGATGACTGAATTTATCGTAATTCTGGTAGGATTTACCATAGCCGGATGGATACAGGGGCTGCTGGGTTTCGGGTTTGCCGTTGCCACCACGCTGATGCTGGTGAACCGGATAGACTTTACCATGCTTGTTTTTCTCAACCTCTGCATGTCGGTGCTAACATCCCTGATCGCTATGCTTTCGGGTAAAAACCTAAGATCTATTCATAAAAGCACTTTATGGAAACTGATGGTCAGTTCGCTGATAGGCTTACTTATCGGTACCGCTATGCTGGATCTGATCAATGCCTTGATACTCAAAAAAATAACGCTGCTGGTTATTCTGATGGCCTCGCTTGTATCGCTGACCAAAAACAAGCGGCTATTTGCTCATAATTACATGACATGGATCAGCGGATTTTTCAGTGGCGTGCTTACCCCGTCTACCGGCATCAATGGCCCGCTGGTTGCTTTACATCTCAATGCAGCTTTTACAGATAAAGAACCAACCCGCAATACCATGCTTTCTTATTTATTCCTGATCATGGTTTTCGGGGTAATAGCAATGAGCATACAAGGTAGCTTGCCGGCAGAAACCTGGAATACCTTACCCAAAGTTATCATCCCGTCTGTTGCCGGTTACGTGTTGGGAATGTTGTCCTTCCGGTTATTATCGCATGGCGTATTTAAAACAATGGTCACCTTATTCCTGATCATTTCATCACTCTCATCATTCATTTATTTGATCCTGTAATCTGTAGAAAAGTCAACAATATGAATTCAATAACATCACTTAGAGGAATTTATCCCATTTTGGGAACATGTTTTTACGACGATGAACGTATTGATTACGAAAGCCAGGAACATCTGATCAATTTTTGTATTGAGAACGGGCAGCACGGACTGGTTACGCTGGCCAATGCTTCAGAAGGCCACTTAATGGCCGATGATGAAAAAAAAGAGCTGCTTTCGTTTGTTATTAAAACGGTCGGCGGGCGAATCCCGGTAGTGGTCACCGTTAACCATCCTTCTTCTTCCTGTGCCGCAGCAATGGCCCGCTTTGCAGAAGCAGAAGGCGCTGCTGCCGTAATGTGCATGCCGCCTTTCTTCGGGCGCTGGCGCTCAGGTTTGGGAGAGATCGAATCTTATTTCAAAACGATTGATGAGGCAGTACATATTCCCATTATTTTACAGGATCACCAGTTAAGCGATATTTCCCTTCCGGTAGATTTCATTGCAGAGCTTTCTGCAAAGCTTCAAAACCTGAGGTACGTTAAACTGGAATTCGGCAATATCATCCATAAAGCCAGAAAATTGCTGGCACATCCGCATGCTTCCCTGCATGGAGTGTTTGGAGGCAACAGTGGCATATTTTTACCGGAAGAATACCAGGCAGGCTGCTGCGGAACGATGCCGGCCTGCTATATGCCGGATAAGTTCAGCCGAACCTGGAAACTGCTGGAAGCGGGAAAACTGAAAGAAGCCATCGATTTTTTTACACCTTTCTCCAGGCTGGCCGCTTACGAAAAAGATGTAGCCAATCGCTGTTTATGGAAAGAGATCCTGGTAAGAAGAGGCGTCATCAGATCGGCAAAAACACGCGATCCAAAACCTGCTTTTTTTGATGAATGGAGCATTAACCAGCTATTACAAGTGGCGGAACATGCCGGAATAGAATTCTGAGAACCTCTAAAAACAGCGTAAAACCAATTGAGCAAAACCTTTAATAAAACCAGAAATGCATCCCGGACTTTCCCTGCTTGATTCTGCCGTATTCGGGCTTTATATTTTAGGTGTTTTAGCTTTAGGGATATATGCATCCCGTAAAGGATTAAAGACCAAACGGGATTATTTCCTGGCCGGAGATAAATTGCCCTGGTGGATGATCGGCGGAAGCATTATTGCAGCCAACCTGAGCAGCCACCAACTGGTAGGCACAATGGGTGTGGCTTACAGCCGGGGATTTGTGGCTATCATTACTGAATGGGGAGCTATCCTTTTGGGATATAATGCCCTGCTCTGGTTATTTCTGCCGTTCTACATACGCAATGGCTTTTATACCATGCCCGAATTTCTGCAGCGGCGTTTTGGCGGAAGCGCCCGGGCGGTTTATTCTGTTTTAGTAGTATTTACTTACATTTTTGTGGAAATAGGAGCAGTACTGTACCTGGGGGCGCTTTCGGTACACTCGCTGTTAGGTATCCCGATGTGGTGGAGTATCCTGGCGCTGGCTGCCGCAACCGCGTTATATACCATTGCGGGCGGGCTCCGTGCCGTGATCTGGACAGAAATGATGCAGCTAATCGTGCTGATAATGGGCATGCTGGCCCTATCATACTTTACTATCGAAGCGGCAGGCGGTGTTTCTGCTGTGTTAGAAACCTCTAAAAACTGGGATATGCTGCTTCCGGCCGGCGATCCGGATTTTCCCTGGACCATGTACCTGGGCGGTGCTATCTGCATCAGTGTGTTCTACTGTGCTACCAACCAGTTTATTGTACAGCGAACCCTGGCCGCCAAAAATGAGTGGCATGCCCGGATGGGAGTGATATTCGGCGATTACCTCAAGTTTATGATCCCGTTTATGATCATCGGCCCGGCGCTTGTTGCTCCGCAGTTGTTTCCCGGCCTACCCAAAGCCGACCTGATCTTTCCCACGCTGGTAGAGAATCTGCTTCCCTCAGGTCTGGTAGGTCTGGTGATGGCCGGCCTGATCGCTGCTATCATGTCGCACCTCTCGGGCGCTATCAATTCCTGTACAACCATCATGACCATGGATGTTTATTTGCCTTATATCAACAAAAATGCAACTGAAATTCAGTCGGTACGTTTCGGAAGACTGGCAGGAGTAATTATTGTAACGCTCGGAATTATATGCACCAGCCTGCTGGTAACGCATTCAAATAAGCCCGTGTTTTTGTACCTGCTAAGCGCTTACGGGCTTTTTACTCCCGGCATAGCTACCATGTTTCTGATGGGGATACTCTGGAAACGCACCACCCATACCGGGGCCCTGGCCGCCGGAATTCTCACCATTCCCTTATCCTTTATTATCGAATTTTTCTTTCCGCAAATGCCTTTTTACAACCGGACAGGCATTGTGTTCTGGGCTTGTATGCTGACTTGCTATGTAGTGAGCTTATATACTAAACCGAAGCCTGAAAGTGAGTTGCAGGGCCTGATATGGACACGGGACAGTTTGTCGCTCCCACCCGGACTGCGGGAGCAGCACCGCGGGTTTCGCAACCCTGCCATCTGGTGGGCTATTGTTACTGCACTGGTATTGTTTTTCTACGTACGTTTTGCTTAAAAAGGTATGATGCGGTGAAATTTAACATGAATAAAAAATGAAAATCCAAAACATAGCGGTTTTTGCCTTTAAATACGATCATCATTATCGTTTAGGCGGGCATACGGATGCACCGAACCGCCTTCCCGGCACCGATTATTATTTTGAGCCGCAGTGGAAGCACGCTTACAGCCGCTTAACAGAATCCTGCCTGGTGAAAATCACAACCGATACCGGCCTGACCGGCTGGGGAGAAGCCCAGGCGCCGCTGGTTCCCGAGGTACCGGCCACTTTAATTGCAAAATTATTCGGCCCGGCAATTATCGGCCTTGATCCGGAAGCACCGGAACTTATTTATGACCGTTTATATCATCTTAGCCATGTACGGGGCCATACCGCATCGTATACCATTGATGCAATTACCGGTATTGATATTGCCCTTTGGGATATCAAAGCGCAGGCTGCCGGGCAACCCCTGAATCAACTATTGGGAAAAGTCAGCTCTCCCCGGCTTTCACTCTATGTTTCGGGATTAAGAAGGTCATCATTGGCAGAACGCCGGCAACTGGCAAAAGAAAAAATTGCTGAAGGTTTTAAGGGTGTAAAAATCTTTATCGGGGATACCGCAGAAAAGACCATTGAAGAATGTGCTGCCATACGTTCGGCGATCGGGCCGGACGCTCAGCTTGCCTTTGACGCCATTTGCCGCCATGATTATCAAACGGCGTACCAGATCGGTCTGGGCCTGGATGATTTGAATGCCGCCTGGTTTGAGTCGCCGATCGACCCGGAAGATATTGCCGGACATGCCGCCCTGGCAAAAGCGATCAAGACCCCGCTGGCTATTGGCGAACCGCTGCGGACAGTGCGGGAGTTTGAACCCTGGATAGCACAGAAAGCCATGCAAATTGCCCAGCCGGATATTGCTCGCTGCGGCATTACCGGCGGACAGCGTATCATACAACTGCTGCAGGAAAATAACCTGCAAGCGGCTCCGCATATCGGCGTGTGCACCGCTATCGGAATAGCGGCCACCTGGCATGTTGCTTCGGTGCTTGCCCAGCCTGTGATGCAGGAACATCAGCTGGATATGTTTGAAGTGGCTAATAGAGTGCTGTATAAGCCGCTTCAGGTAACATCGGGACAAGCGGTTGTGCCAGATGGAACCGGCCTTGGAATACGTGTAGATGAAGAATTTGTAACAGAAAACAGTCCCGAAAAATGGCTGATCTCTTTGCAGGGTATCCGGCACGAGGTGAAAAATATAAATTAATTATCAGAATATGTATCAGAAACGTTATCAGGAACAGATCATTATTGTTACCGGAGGTGCAGAAGGCCTGGGGAAAAGTTTAGCAGCCCGTTATCTTTTGGAAGGAGCGGAGGTTGTGTTATTTGACCGCAATGAGGCGGCACTGAAGCAAACGGTCGCAGAACTCCGGGAGAAAGGTTTGAACAGCGTATCGTACATACCGGTGGATATTTCAGATCAGAAAGCCGTTGAAGAAGCTTTTGATCATTTTGACAACAGGCATGCTACCCTGGATGTTATGGTTAATTGTGCCGGAATTGTTGGCCCTTCTAATGTTAAAATTACAGAGGTGGATGTTGCCGATTTTGATAAGGTTTACCAGGTAAACCTCCGGGGCAGCTTTCTGATGGCCAAATATGCCATTATCCGGATGAAAAAAAAGAATTATGGGCGGATACTCCTGGTAGCATCTATTGCCGGCAAAGAAGGAAATTCAGGAATGGTATGCTATTCAGCCAGTAAATCGGGGGTTATTGGCCTGGTTAAATCGTTAGGAAAGGAATTTGCCCAAACCAATATTACGATCAACAGCATTGCGCCCGGTGTTATCCGCACGGCATTGGTAGATGCTATGCCCGAGCCACAGGTAAAATATATGACGGATAAAATACCCATGCAACGCTGCGGAACGCTGGAAGAATTTGCTTCATTAGCAAGCTGGATCACTTCGCCGGAAGCCTCTTTTAATACCGGATTTGTATTTGATCTGAGTGGCGGCCGGGCAACGTACTAATATATAGAAGGTACTACGAAACGTATCCCCTCGCTGGCGCAAGCTTAAGTGGTTGCCTGTGCACTGGCTTAGCTTGTGCCTGATATTAACAGTTTTGACAACTTTTAAAAAGTTGTCAAAGACAAGTTAGCACTGAGTTTACAGCACTATCCCGGCCAATCTAAACAGGATGGGAGCGGATACCGGCCTTGTGCGTAATGCCCCACGACCTTACCGCAGACAGCGTTTGAAACGCTGTCTGCGGTGTAATAAGGTAATAGTTGTGCTTAGCGTATAGATTGATAGCTCTACCAACAGGACGCATCTTTCATTCTTGTTATCCCTCGCTGGCGCAAGCTTAAGTGGTTGCCTGTGCACTGGCTTAGCTTGTGCCTTATCTAAAGTTTTGTCAAAGCGAATACAATCGCTGTTTTCAGGCATCCGCGTTGCAAACGCGGATGAGCTTGCGCCCTGATCTCTTGCAATAATAGCAGCACCGGCTGTAGTTAACTAAACCCAATTGCAGCGGATACCGGCCTGTGCGTAATGCTTCGCAGGCGTATGAGCGAAAAGTGGGGCTACCTGTTCAAAAATGATACCGGCCGTGCTTTTCAAAAATTAACTAAACTACTAATTATTTACTTTTCGGAATATTATTTGTGACAGAGATCACAAAAGCGGATAACTGCTGTCATTTGCCCGGCTACGGTTAGTGGTCACCTTTGGTTGTTAAAATTCCGTATGGCCGTAGCAACCTCAAACGGCACATTGTGCTACCATTGTGGCAACGAATGTGCAGATGATCATTACACGTTAGATAATAAAACATTTTGCTGTGCAGGCTGCCAGGGCGTGTACCAGATATTAGCCGAAAATAACCTGGGCAATTATTACTGCTATAACAGTAATCCGGGGCAGACCCTGAAACCGGGTAATACGCACTTTGAATACCTGGATGAACCCCGCGTGGCATCGCAGCTGGTTGATTATGCAGATAAGGAGATAACTGTGGTTACGTTTTACATCCCGGCAATACATTGCAGCTCCTGCATCTGGCTGCTGGAGCACCTGCATAAGCTGAACGCCTCGGTTGTGCACTCGCGGATAGATTTTCTGAAAAAGGAATTATCGGTTACGTTCCGTCACGAAGGGTTATCGTTACGGCAACTGGCCGAACTGCTGGTTTCAGTTGGATATGAGCCGCTTATCAGCCTGCAGGATGTGGTGAAAGAGAAAAAGGGATCTGTAAACCGGCAGCTGATCATGAAAATTGCGGTGGCCGGCTTTTGCATGGGCAACGTGATGTTGTTCAGCTTTCCTGAATACCTGGGACTTTCGGCAGTTGAGCAGCAATTTAAACAGCTGTTCAGCTGGCTTAACCTGGCTTTTGCCATACCGGTTACTTTTTATTGCGGTCGCGATTTTTTTGTTTCTGCCTGGGCGGGGCTTAAGAACCGGCTCATTAACCTGGATGTTCCGCTGGCGTTGATCATTGCCATATTATTTCTGCGCACCGCTTTTGAAATTATTACGCAAACCGGGCCGGGCTTTACCGATACCCTGAGCGGATTGGTGTTTCTGCTGCTGATGGGCCGGTGGGTAAAGCAACGGACGTATCAGCACCTGTCGTTTGAGCGTGATTACCGATCTTATTTCCCGGTGGCTGTTACCGTTATCCGGGATAATGAGGAAAAGCCTGTAGCAGTTAGTGAGCTTGCCGTAGGCGACCGGATACTTATCCGGAATAATGAGATTGTGCCTGCCGACAGTATCCTGATGAAAGGCGACGGCTTCCTGGATTTCAGCTTTGTAACCGGCGAATCGATGCCGGTACAAAAAGTATTGGGAGAAATTATTTATGCCGGAGGCCGCCAAATGGGCGAAGCTGTGGAGATGGAAGTGGTTAAGCCGGTTTCGCAAAGTTACCTTACCCGGCTGTGGAATAACGAGGCCTTTAAAACGCCGGAAAATAAGATACGCAATTTTAACGATAGCATTGCCCGGTATTTCAGTGCGGTGGTGCTGGCACTGGCAGTTTGTGCAGCGCTTTACTGGATAAAAATGGACGACACGGGCAAAGCGTGGGCCGCTTTTACTGCTGTGCTTATTGTGGCCTGTCCCTGT
This sequence comes from Pedobacter sp. BS3, assembly GCF_008274585.1. GTDB lineage: Bacteria > Bacteroidota > Bacteroidia > Sphingobacteriales > Sphingobacteriaceae > Hufsiella_A. The sequence continues at coordinate 180,312 of NZ_VTRT01000001.1, forward strand.
GTGCTGGCGTTAAGCACGCCGTTTACACTTTCGGCTGTGCTTGGTGTATTTGACCGTCATAGGTTTTACCTGAAAAATACCGACATGGCAGAGCAGCTGGCCCGCATCAATACCCTAGTATTTGATAAAACCGGAACCATTACCTCGCCGGGATCGGCCGATCTTTCTTTCAGCGGTCATTTATCCGGCTATAACCAGGCGCTTATCGCATCGTTAATGCGAAATTCCATACATCCGCTTAGCCGCGAGATCATCCGCTGGCTGGGCAATTCTGCCAAAGGAGAAATAACAGATTATCTTGAAACTCCCGGTAAGGGGATTTCGGGAATAGTTAACGGACACGAGGTGTTGATCGGAAGCGCATCGTTTGTTTGTCCCGTTCCATCCGATACCATGGCCTCATCTGTAGTGCATGTTAAAATTGATAACGAATACCTGGGCTTTTTTAAGCTGAAACAGCAATTGCGCACGGGCTTAAAAGATGTGATACCGGCCTTAGCCCGTAAAGTCTCCTTTCATGTAATATCCGGCGATAATAATAGCGACCGTCCTTTGCTGGCCAGGCTGTTTCCGGCAAGTACGCCGCTCAGCTTTATGCAAAGTCCGCAGGATAAGCTGGAATATATCCGGGGGCTTCAGGCAACAAAGCATAAGGTAATGATGCTTGGCGATGGTCTGAATGATGCCGGCGCCCTGAAGCAAAGCGATATGGGCGTTGCCGTAACGGATGATATCAACAATTTCAGCCCGGCCTGCGACGCCATTCTGGACGGGGCGGCCCTGCATAAGCTTCCGCAGTTTATTGCCCTGGCAAAAGATGCGGTAAAAACCATAAAAATGAGCTTTGTTATTGCCGGTTCGTATAACTTAATTGGGATTTATTTTGCCGTCCAGGGGGTGCTCTCGCCTCTTACGGCAGCGGTGCTTATGCCGCTCAGTACAGTAACTATCATCACGTTTACTACGCTGGCAACCCGCTTTCATGCCCGCAAAAACCGTTTACAATGACCATAATCTATTTTCTTATCGGATGTAGCATTGTGATGGCGCTCATTTTCCTGGGCGCCTTTTTCTGGTCGCTTAAAAACGGGCAGCATGACGATATGCATACGCCCGCCATACGCATGTTGTTTGATGATGACAGCCCGGAAGATGAAGAGGATGAGGCATAATTATTAAACCGTTAAAACGGTTTCTGCTCATAGCCATTCTCATAGCCCACGGTTTAAACCGTGGGCTATAAAAAAACAGCGTTTCATAATGGTTTTAACCATTTAAATAAATAGAAATACATGGCATCTTCAAAAACGTGACGAAGATCATATATTTTGACCAATCGGCATCATGTCTCTGCCCACTGGCTACCGGTAATTTTACACCCATAAAATTTCAATTCAATCTTTCTTTATGCAGCTTGAAAAATTTAACTACGACAACAAGATTGTACGCAATTTTGCCATCGCTACCATTGTATGGGGCATAGTTGGCATGACCGTGGGCCTGTTGGTTGCCATGCAATTATTTAAACCGGCCATGAACATGGGCTCGCAGTATTCCACGTTTGGACGTATCAGGCCGCTGCACACCAATGCGGTAATTTTTGCCTTTGTGGGTAATGCCATCTTTATGGGCGTTTATTATTCGTTGCAACGCCTGCTTAAAACCCGGATGTTTAGCGATGTGCTCAGTAAGATCCATTTCTGGGGGTGGCAGCTTATCATTGTAGCGGCGGCTATTACCCTGCCGTTGGGCTTAACTACATCGCACGAATATGCCGAGCTGGAATGGCCTATTGATATCGCCATTACGCTGATCTGGGTGATTTTTGGCATCAACATGTTCGGTACCATTATTAAGCGTCGCGAAAGGCACATGTATGTAGCCATCTGGTTTTACATTGCCACTTTTGTTACGGTAGCGGTGCTGCATATTGTTAACTCGTTCGAGCTGCCCATATCCTTTTTCAAAAGCTATTACCTGTATGCCGGCGTTCAGGACGCCCTGGTGCAGTGGTGGTACGGACATAACGCCGTGGCGTTTTTTCTCACCACGCCATATTTAGGCATGATGTACTATTTCCTGCCTAAAATGGCTAACCGGCCGGTTTACTCCTATAAATTGAGCATCCTGCACTTCTGGTCGCTGATATTTATTTATATCTGGGCCGGGCCGCACCACTTGTTATATACCTCGCTGCCCGGATGGGCGCAATCGCTGGGTGTGGTATTTTCCATCATGCTTATTGCACCGAGTTGGGGCGGTATGATCAACGGTTTGCTTACCTTACGCGGAGCATGGGATAAAGTGCGTGATAATCCCATACTGAAATTCATGGTAGTGGGTCTTACCGCTTATGGTATGGCCACTTTCGAAGGGCCGATGCTGTCGTTAAAACAGGTAAACGCCATTGCACACTTTACCGACTGGATCGTAGCTCACGTGCACGTGGGCGCCCTGGGCTGGAACGGCTTCCTGACGTTTGCCATTCTTTATTGGCTCATTCCCCGCATTTATCAAACCGAGCTGTTCTCCAAAAAGCTGGCGTCTTTCCATTTCTGGATAGGTACATTGGGAATTTTATTTTATGTAGTGCCGATGTACTGGTCGGGCTTTACACAAGGACTGATGCTGAAAGAGTTTACTCCCGAAGGCATATTGAAATACCCGGCATTCCTGGCCACTACGCTACAAATTATCCCGATGCACGTGTTCAGGGCCATTGGCGGCAGCATGTACCTGGTTGGGGTTATCGTGATGACCTATAACCTGGTTAAAACCATGCAGGCAGGCCAGCTGCTGGCTAACGAACCTGCCGAGGCGATGGCTTTAGCGCCGGTGTTTGTACCCAACGCATCAGAAAAAACAACACACCGTGTATTGGAACGCCGGCCTATGCAATTTATGATCGTTTCGCTGATTGTTATCCTGATTGGTGGAATGGTTGAAATGATGCCTACGTTCATGATATCATCTAACGTAGCTACCATTGCCAGTGTAAAACCCTATACGCCACTGGAATTACAGGGACGAGATTTATATATCCGCGAAGGCTGCGTGAACTGCCACTCGCAAACGGTGCGTCCGTTCCGCTCAGAAACCGAGCGCTACGGTGAATACAGCAAGGCCGGCGAGTTTGTGTACGACCACCCGTTTTTATGGGGCTCAAAACGTACCGGGCCCGACCTGCAACGTGTTGGAGGCAAATATTCTGATGCCTGGCATTTCAATCACCTGATGGATCCGACAACCATGTCGCCGGGAAGTATCATGCCTCCCTATCCCTGGCTGATCGAGCAGAAGCTGGATACATCTACCACGGCAAGCAAAATTAACGCCATGCGTAAGCTGGGTGTTCCTTACAATGCCGGTTATGAAAAAACGGCTAACCAGGAGCTCAGCCAGCAGGCGGAAAAAATTGCCCAAAGCCTTGCGCACGATAATATCAAGGTTAAAAGCGACAGGGAGATTGTAGCCATCATTGCTTACCTGCAACGCCTGGGAACCGATATCAAGGCCAGTAAAACAGCAAATAATAATTAAAAACGGTAAAAATTAATCGTTCAACCATGTTTAAACAATTTATTGATAAAGTTTCGGGAGGTGAGTGGTATCTCATTACGTCCCTGTGGATATTCCTGGTATTCTTCATTATTGTGGGTATCATGCTCATCAGGAGCAATAAAAACCATATTGCGTACATGAGCAGGCTTCCGTTAACCGACGAAAAAAACGACTGATATGAAACCGTTAAGATTTTTTGCTATACTGCTACCGGCTGTCAGCACAGTATCAGCCTTTGCACAGGACGCCGCAGCACCAGCTACACCGGACGCTTCTTCGAATATTCCTTATTCACAAATTACGTTTGTAGCCTTTATTCTGGCTATCCTGATCTTGCTGATAGCTATCCTGGTGCTGCTGCGGGCCATCAAGATACTTTCCAAAGAATTACTCAATCCTACACCACTCCCGGCTCCGGTTTCCGAAGAAATGGTAGAATGGTCTGCATGGGCCAAAAAGAAAAAAAACAAGCCGGGTATTATGAGTAAGATACTGGGTTTACGGCCACTGTCGGAGGAAAAGGAGCTCCTCATGGAACACGAGTTCGACGGCATTACCGAGCTGGATAACCCTACGCCACGCTGGTTTATGTGGCTGTTCTATGCTACTATTTTCTTTGGCGTGGCTTACCTGTTTAACTATCACATACTGGGTTGGGGCAAATTGCAGGACGAAGAATACGTGGCCGAAATGCAGAAGGCCGAAAAAGACAAAGCGGCGCACCTGACACAGTCGGCAGATAATGTAGATGAAAATACGGTAAAAGAAAATACCGATGCTGCGGTTATATCAGCAGGCGAGGCCATTTTCAAACAGAATTGTGTGGCCTGCCACGGCGATAAAGGCCAGGGAATTGTGGGCCCTAACCTAACCGATGAATACTGGCTGCATGGCGGAAAGATCAATAACATCTTTAAAACCATTAAATACGGCATCCCCGAAAAGGGTATGATATCCTGGGAAAAAACACTGACCGCTAAACAGATCTCTGATGTGGCCAACTACATTAAATCACTTAAAGGCACAAATCCGCCAAACCCGAAAGCGCCCCAGGGCGATAAGGAAGGGTAGGAAGGTTGTAGGTTTTACGCGGTACGTAGTTTATAGTCCGGAAGTCAGAGAAGTCCGGAAGCAGCAAGAACATAGAAGCAAGCAACAAGACATAGAACACAGTCTTACTCCCCTCTCTTTCGGAGAGGGGTTGGGGGTGAGGCCAGGCAAGAAATCTGCTTGCGCTCGTTTGTAAAACGAGTGCATAAATATCCGGCGTTTGTAACGCCGTAATTGCAGCGATTTTACAAGTGAGAACGTAGTCCAGAACGAATAACAATTTAGCAATCTCTTGTCACAATACTCATTACGCAATACTCAACATACATGCAAGAATCAAAAGGTCGGGAATGGATTTATCCTAAGCTGGTTAAAGGTAAGCTTTACCGTTACCGGGATGCATTAAGCTGGTCGTTATTATTCCTGCTTTTTGCCGGGCCTTTTATTAAAGTAAACGGCGAGCAATTGCTTTTGCTGGATGTGTTGAATGCCAAATTTGTATTTGCCGGACTGGTGTTTCAGCCGCAGGATTTTTACCTCTTTGTGCTGGCCATGCTCATCTTTATCGTGTTCATTGTGCTGTTCACAGCCGTCTTCGGACGGGTCTGGTGCGGCTGGGCATGTCCGCAAACCATTTTCATGGAAATGGTATTCCGTAAAATAGAACGATGGATCGAGGGCGACGCCGTTCGGCAGAAAAAGCTCGATCAGTCGCCGTTAACTGTCGAAAAGATCCTGAAAAAAGGAGCCAAGCATACTATATTTCTACTGATATCGTTCCTGATCGCCAACATTTTTCTGGCCTATATTATCGGCTCTGATGCCTTGCTGACCATTATCCGTGAGCCGGTAAGCCAGCACCTGGCGGGATTTATCGCCATACTGATCTTCACCCTGGTGTTTTATGGTGTGTTCGCTTATGTTCGCGAAATAGTTTGTACAGTTATTTGTCCTTATGGCCGTTTGCAGGGTGTTTTGCTCGATAAAAAAAGCATGATCGTCGGGTACGATTACGGTCGTGGCGAGCCGAGGGGAAAATTCAGAAAGAACCAGGAAAACGTATATGGCGACTGTGTGGATTGCGGTTTATGCGTGCAGGTTTGCCCTACCGGTATAGATATCCGCAACGGAACACAGCTGGAGTGCATCAACTGCACGCTTTGCATTGATGCCTGCGATATGGTGATGGACAAATTGCAGCGTCCACGCCGTTTAATTGGCTTTAAATCGGAAGAAGAGATTGAAACCGGCAAACCGTTTAAGCTGGGCAAACGTATCTACGGCTACAGCGCTGTATTATTGGTATTGATCAGTGTACTGGCTTTTATGCTGATCCGGCGTACCGATATTGAAGCCACCGTGCTCAGGGCCGGCGGAACGCTTTACCAGCTGCGTGATGATAAAACGGTAAGCAACCTGTACAATGCCGAGCTTATCAACAAAACCAATCATACTATTCGTTTTGATATTACGCCGGAAGAACCATCGGCTAAAATTGCGTACATCCGCAAAATAGATTCGGTACCGCAGGGCGGAAGCATCAAGCTTACTTTCTTTATTATTCAGCCACAGGCAAATATCGCTACCTATAAATCAACCGTAAGGTTAAATGTGGTTTCGGGCAACAAGGTGGTCGACCGTATTGAAACTGTTTTTATTGCACCTCCAAATCTTTAAAGCTATGAGCTGGGGAACTAAAATAATTATCGGGATGGGCGTTTTCATGGCATTTATTGTTGCTATGGGGGCAAAAATGATATGGAGCTCAGGCAGCGACGGCCTGGTAGAACAAAATTATTATGAGCACGGACTCAAATATGATCAGGATTATATCCGGAAAAGTAATGCTGTCCGCGATTCGATAGTTCCCGATTTTTTTGCCGATAAATACGGCCTGACCATATCATTCAGGTTTCCTGTTCAGTATAAGCTGAATTGCCGTTACCTGGCTAATGCCAGATTTGACAGGGTCTTTGAGGGATATACCGATGAAGACGGCTGTATCATTATTCCACGCAAGAAACTAAAAAAGGGAATGTGGCTGTTCCGCCTGGAGTTTACGGTAAACAATATCCCTTACCTGGTTGAACGTACAATGAAAATACCATGAGCCTTTATGCACTCGCTTTTTTTACCGGCCTGTTCGGAAGCTTACACTGCATTGGCATGTGCGGTCCACTGGCTTTAGCTATTCCTTCGTTTAAAAAAGGTTTCTGGCTGATCTGGGATAAGCTGCTTTATAATGGCGGACGTATTGCCGGTTATTCGGTGCTGGGCTTATTGGTCGGGTTAGCCGGAAGCAGGTTGTGGCTGTTGGGTATGCAATCGGGTTTAAGCATCGCAAGCGGTGTATTGATCGTTGCGGCTGCCTTATCGCAACTGTTCAGCTTTAGCTGGATTAAGGCATCGTTTTCCTTAAAGCTGCTTCGCCCGTTCAACCGTTTGCTATCGTATGCAGTTAAACACCGGGCCGGGCACTTTTTCATTGGTTTGCTGAACGGTTTTTTGCCCTGCGGGTTTGTGTATATCGCCCTGGCCGGAGCGTTAAGTGCCGCCACAATCAGCCAGTCTGTGGGATATATGGCCTGGTTTGGCGTAGGCACGCTTCCGCTGATGTTTATTGCCATGATTTCCGCCGGTTTTGTAACTCCGGCAATACGCGTCAGGCTGAATAAAAGCGTTCCTTACCTGCTGTTGCTGATGGGTTCCTGGTTTATTTTACGGGGCATGGAACTTAATATTCCGTATATCAGCCCGGTAATATCTACTGCTGCTGCTGAATGCAGATAAGATGGGCAATGCGATTTAGATTGCTGAATTGTTCTATTGTTAAATTGCTGCAGGTTATAAAGCCTCATTCCTAACCCTTCTCCTTTGGAGAAGGGAACCGGACAGTGCGATTTGTCTTGTTTCTTTATTCTTGTTTGGCCCACCCCAACCCTCCCAACCGCGTGCCGCCTTAGCTTTAGCGGTGGCGCAAGGGAGGGAGCTTAGTTTTTGCTCTTTGTCTTGTCTCTTGCGTCTATGTTCTTGCTTCTATCATAGCCTTCTACGTAAAACGTACCACGTAAAACTTACAACCTCTCGCCCTTCAAAAACTTCACCATTTTTTCTATCGCTTTACCGCGATGGCTGAGGGTGTTTTTCTGCTCCGGACTCATCTCGGCAAAGGTAATAGCGTAACCGTCAGGCTGAAATATCGGGTCGTAGCCGAAGCCGGCCGCTCCTGCTTTTTCATGCCGGATAGTGCCGTTCACCACACCTTCAAACAGATGTTCCTCACCGTTTACAATCAATGAAATGACCGAACGGAAATTGGCCTGCCGGTTGTCGGAATCTCCGAGCTTGCTTAACACCAGCTGCAGGTTTGTTTCGTCATCTCTTGTTCCCGAATACCGGGCCGAATAAACGCCGGGCTCGCCGTTCAGGGCGTCTACTTCCAGTCCGGAATCATCGGCAAAGCAATCAATTTTAAAGTATTTGTAAATATGCCGGCTTTTGATGGAAGCATTCTCTTCAAAAGTCCCTCCGGTTTCCTCAATGTCATCCTTAAAGCCCATTTCATCCAGTGTTTTCAGGATGAATGTATCACCAAGCATCGCCTGAACTTCCTGGACTTTATGTTTGTTATTGGTAGCAAAAATCAGCGTTTTGGGAAACATCCTTATTAAAATTCAAAAGTTGAGCGAAGCGAAATCCCGACTATTCGGGATCAAAATTAAAAAGTTAAAAGTCAAAAATCTGCTATAATAATTTCATCTCCTGCCAGAAGTTCTTTTTCATTTCCTTGTTATCCAGCATCTCGTTTAACGTATGTGTTACCAATATACGTACATCGCCTTGAGCGGTTATTTTATTTACCGGGATATCCGGTAAGCCAATCCGCGAAGGTTTAATACCAAACAATACCAGGTTCTTAAATGCAAAATGAGTTTTCATCGGCTCGTATTGCGCAGCTTCGTTGCGTGAAAGGTTTAGTAAAGCAACATCGTCTATGCTTTGCCGTTTGGCTCCCAGGGTTTTAACCAGGGCATCCATACAGGCATCGTCCAGGTACTCATTAGCTGCATTATCTATTACTAACAAGGTGTTTAGCTTATTTTTACCCAAATAAATGTAAGCAGGTGCCTGTTCAATAACTACCTGGCCTGCCGGTAATTCATCGTGTTTAACATCCGCCAATGCGGGGTCATCAACTTTGTAGATATCATCCGTTAGAAGCAGACCTAATGCCAGCCGGTTTGTTGTTATGAGCAAAGCCATGCGCAAAAATAAGCCTTATGTGTTAAAATTAGTTAAAACAGCAAAGCGTTCTTATATAAAAGTTTATTTTAGTGACCGTTTAAAAAAGACGCTAAATTTCAGGGAATAACGAATTTATCTGGTAATTTTGCGCACCCCGGGAATACCCGGGGATAGCGTTTTTATGAAAACGCAGTATTTTATTGACGATCAACAATGAGAAAAATCTTAGGGATATTAGTTATACTATCAATAACAGCACCTTCATTATTATTTGCGCAGCAAAGTAAAACATTAGATAAAATTGCCGCTGTTGTTGGCGGAGCTGTTATTCTTCAGTCGGATGTAGAGAACCAGTATGCCCAATACCTGGCACAGGGAAATAAGCCCGACGACCAGGTAAAATGCTATTTTATACAGCAACTGCTTACCCAGAAATTGCTTTCTCAGCAAGCTATTATAGACTCTGTTACGGTAACCGATGAGCAGGTTGATGATGAAGTTGACCGCCGGATGCGGATCTTTATACAACGTGCCGGTGGCCAGGACAAGCTGGAACAGTTTCTTAACCGCTCGGTATTGCAATACAAAGATGAGATCAGGCCGGATGTAAAAGAGCAGCTCATTGCCAATAAAATGCAGGGCAAAATAACCGAGAAAGTTTCTGTTACCCCGCTTGAAGTAAAACGGTATTTCGAGTCAATTCCCAAAGATAGCTTACCCTATTACAATACCGAGGTTGAGGTAGGCGAAATAAAGATATATCCTAAGCTGACTAAAGCCGAAAAGGAAGTGTTTTACAATAAAGCCGAGGCGCTCCGTTTGCGTATTAAAAGTGGTGAAGATTTTGCCACACTTGCCCGCTTATATTCGCAAGACCCGGGTTCTGCGCCTGATGGTGGTGATCTGGGCTTTTTTGACCGTACCGCAATGGCCAAAGAATTTACAGCAATGGCATTCAAGCTAAAGCCCGGCGAGATCTCTCCGGTGTTTGAAACCGAGTTTGGTTTCCACTTTTTGCAGGTGTTAGACCGTCGCGGCGAGCAGGTGCATGCCCGCCACATCCTGATCAGGATCAACCCTACGCCAGCCAGTCTTGAGCGTGCAAAAGCTCATGCCGATAGTATCCGCAATGATGTGGTTTCGGGCAAGCTGCCCTTTTCTACCGCGGCATCCTTATATTCGGATGATAACGAAACCAAATATAACGGTGGTATGCTGCTCAATGCCGAAAACGTGCAAACACGTACAACCTATATTCCTACCGATAAGCTTGACCCATCCATATTCCTGATCATTGATACCATGAAGGTGGGCACTTATTCTAAACCCGAATTATTTACCAGCCGGGATGGAAAACAAGGTTATCATTTTTTATACCTGAAATCTAAAACCGGGCCGCATAAGGCTAATCTTGACCAGGATTTTGCGAAGATCAAGGATGTAGCTTACGAAGACAAAATTAACCGTACGGTGAGCGAATGGTTTGAAAAACGACGTAAGACCACTTACATCAAAATTGATCCGGAATACAATTCCTGCCAAAGCCTGAAGATCTGGACAACTCCCGAGAACAACTAACCGGTCTGCGCTGATGAATAAATTTGCCTCAGAAAAAGAAGCCATAGATGCCTTAGCGGAATCCTATAACCGGATCACGCAGCAGATCGGGCAGGTAATTATCGGGCAGAATGAAGTTGTAAAATCAGTGCTGATCGCCATTTTCAGCAACGGACATTGTTTGCTGGTTGGTGTACCGGGGCTGGCCAAAACACTGCTGGTGCAGACCGTATCGCAGGTATTGGATTTAAGCTATAACCGGGTACAGTTTACTCCCGACCTGATGCCCAGCGACATTATCGGCAGTGAAATTCTGGGCGAAGACCGTGCTTTTAAGTTTATTCCGGGGCCGGTATTTTCAAACATTATCCTGGCGGATGAGATAAACCGCACACCACCCAAAACGCAGGCTGCCCTGCTGGAGGCTATGCAGGAAAAAATGGTAACCGTTGGTGGAAAAACGCATCCATTGCCTCAGCCGTTTTTTGTGCTGGCCACACAAAATCCTATTGAACAGGAAGGAACTTACCCGCTTCCCGAAGCCCAGTTAGACCGCTTTATGTTTAACGTATCGTTAAGCTATCCGTCTTTTGCCGAGGAAGTGCAGGTGGTAAAAAATACAACCTCCAATGTAACCGCTTCGTTAAGCCACGTATTAGATGGTGCACAGATCAGCTATTTTCAGAAGCTGATACGCGATATCCCGGTAACGGATAACGTGCTGGAATACGCCGTTTCTATGGCGGCAAAAACCCGTCCGGGCACATCGCTTGCAACGGCCGAGGTTAATAAATTTTTAAGCTGGGGGGCAGGACCGCGGGCATCGCAATACCTGGTGCTTGGCGCTAAATGCCATGCAGCCATTCACGGCAAATATTCTCCTGATAAAGAAGATGTACAGGCGGTAGCCGAAGCTATTTTAAGACATCGCATTGTACGTAATTACAAGGCCGAAGCCGAAGGTGTTTCTGTTGAAACACTCATTCGGCAGTTGTTTTAAGCTTTAAACTTTGCGTTAAACCTCCGTTATATCCCAATCCCACGCCAAGAACACCAGGTTTTTTCTCTGCGAGCTTCGCGTAAAACCTTTGCGGCTTCGCGTGAAAATTCCACGCTCCTGAATTACTTTCCTGCTTTCTGTATAGCCTGATAAATCACATCCTGTATTCGCGAACGGATATTCATGCTGGACAGCTTGTTAGCCGTTTGATCATGCACACGGTTAGAAAGAAAAATATACACCAGGTTATATTGCGGGTCGGCCCATACGCAGGTTCCGGTAAAGCCGGTATGGCCAAAGGTTTTTGGCGATGCCAGCTCCGAAGGATAATGTTTGGATGCATCCGGATCCCAGCGGTCAAAGCCCAGGCCCCGCCGGCTCACGGCAGACTGCCGCGAAGTAAATAGATCCACCGTTTCAGGCTTAAAATACTGATGTCCGCCGTAGCTGCCCCGGTTCAGGTACATCTGGAACAGGATAGCCAGATCATTGGCGCTGGCAAAAAGTCCGGCGTGACCGGCTACACCTCCGGCCATAGCCGCACCCTGATCATGCACATAACCCTGGAGCAGGCTGTTACGGAAATAAGTATCGTTTTCTGTGGGCGCAATATCATCCTTATTAAAACGAAGCAAAGGTTTAAAACCGGCGGTTTGCATACCTAATGGCTTATAAAATTGCTTAAGTGCATATTGATCCAGCGGAGTATGCGTAATGCCTTCTACCACCTGCTGCATAAAATACATGCTCAAATCGCTGTAAACATATTTGCCGCGGGTAGTTACTTTAGAGTGCAGCATCTGCGGCCACATCACATCGTGAAAATAGTTTTTTCGCAAGAAATAATGCTCAGAAACTTTGGTAGGATAAGCTGCCGATGAATCGGTGCTGTGATCGGAGGCTGTGAGGTACTGGTAGAACGGAATATAAGGCGTAAACCCGGCCTGGTGCAGCATTACCTCACGAACGGTAATATCCTGCTTATCCGTGTTCCGGGTAAGGGCGATATACTTTTTCAGTGTGCTGTCCAGCGATAATTTACCACTGTCTGTAAGCTGCATCACAACCGGCGTAGTTGCCGATACTTTGGTTACCGAAGCAAGGTCATACAGATCGGTTATTTTTACCGGCCGCACCGGCGAATAGGTCTGATAGCCATACGCCCTGTTAAAAATTACGCTGCCATCTTTTACTACCATAACCACAGCGCCGGGCGTAGCATGCTGCTGTATGGCTTCGCGGGCAATATTATCAATTTTATTCAGGTCGGCAATGTTTATCCCAAGCTCTTCGGGTACGGTATATTTCAACCGGATCTTTTGAGTATCAAAGCCTGAGCCTTTGGTGTACCGTGGACTGTACGTTTCGGCTAACCGGCCACTGGCAGCAATGCCACCAAAAATTACCTGTGCCGTTACCGCGGCGCTTTCCGGTGTATTTTGCGGATTCCAGATGAGTGGTGACTGGATAGCATCAAGCTTTGTCAACGCATTGGCCTGCCCCGAAAAGATAATGACTGCTTTCCGGTTCTTCTCAACTTCCAAAATGAAACGGATAATATCTTTATTGTTTATCGAAGCATCGGTAAGAGATATGAAAAGCGTATTATATAAATTCAAATCGTCTATCAGCCCGTTTATAGAGCCTGCCGAAATGTATGCGTTACCATTAATAGAGGTTACTTTTTGGTATTTGTTGAGCAGGCTGTCAAAAACAGTACTGTAGCTATTGCCGAAATCTACGCTGGCAATATGAAGTCCCGTAAGGGATGTTACCGGGATAAAACCGGAACTGTTATTTAATACGACAACATTCCGTTCGGCGATCCGCTCTTTAGCCAGCCAGCTTTGATTCTGCTGATGGCTTTGGCTGCATGCCGGACTAACAATACAGCATATAAATAATAAGAGGAATACTAACTTCAGGGAGGTGCTGAAAATTACAGTGATAAACGTGACAGACTTTTTCATATTGTTTACAAATATAATGTAACGCCGTTTTGTTTATGTTTCTGATTGTTAACTTTTGCAGCAGAGCTTTTGTAATTGTGCAATTGTTAGGTTTATTTCATGAGGCATTCAGGAACTGGTAATTATCATCAGATCAGGCACAGAGAAATAAGGATTGCATTTACTAAAGTTTTTCCTTTTGCGATACATTATGCTGTTTGGAAATAACAAATGGCCGTTTTAAAATTCTTCATACTGACAGATTTTTCGAACAAATTACACGGCCTATAAAGGCATTGCCAGGAAAGTAAACAAATCAGAGCCAGAGACTACATATATCGCTCTGTTACTATGCGCTTGTGATGATTTACATGCCCGGCTATGATGAATAGCAAGGCTCTTACACTCACATTATGCCCGTTAGCCAAACCGCTTCTTTCCAGTTCATCGCCGGTAAGCGATTGATAAAGGAATAAATTCGCCAGGCGTAACTGTTCAAATTCATCAATCAGGTTATCTAAATCCCGGCTGGCATACGAGCTGTTTGCAGCATAATAATTTTCATCAAATCCAGGTAAAGGTATCTGGTCTTTACGTGCAATATGCAACAAGCGGTAAGCCATTATCCGCTCGGTATCAATAACATGACCGATCAGCTCTTTTAATGTCCATTTGCCCGGGGCGTAAGCATAGTTGGCTTTTCCTTTATCAATCAGCCTTAAAAAGTTCGGAACGGCAGTGCTTTGAAGTTTCAATTCTGCCAATACATCATCGCTAACGGTATCAATATAGGTTTGATAATAGGGTGCAAATTCATCAGGCTGTGGTCGGTTCATACTTTAAGCTGCTTTTTAAGATAATTCTGAATATGGTTTCCTTACCCGGATCAGAATCTTTCACAAAGATCTGTCCGTTATGGTAATTTTCTATGATACGCTTGGCCAGCGAGAGGCCTAATCCCCAACCGCGTTTACGCGTGGTATAGCCCGGCTGAAATACGGTTTCAAACTTTAACCGCGGAATACCTTTACCGTTATCACATACATCAATAAATACCTGCTCTTTGGCCAGGTTTTCGGTAATTTTAATTGTTATTTTTCCGTTGTTCTCTATGGCATTAACCGCGTTCTTAAGTAGATTTTCAAGCACCCAGTCAAATAAGGGAACATTCATCAGGGCTTCAATGTGCTCATCGCCGGTAACCGAAAAGTCTATTTTATCGCTGGCCCGAAGCCTGAAATAATTTATATATTCCTGTATAACATCGTATACATTATGGCTTTGCAAAACGGGCCGTGAGCCGATCTTTGAAAAACGGTCGGCAACCATTTCCAGGCGTTTTACATCGGTTTCCATTTCCAGGATCAATGGATCATTATCGGCCTGGAATTTAGATTTCAGCAGCTCGATCCAGGCCATAAGCGACGAAATAGGCGTGCCCAACTGGTGCGCCGTTTCCTTAGCCAAACCTACCCAGACCTGGTTCTGCTCTGAACGCCTCGATGAGCTGAACGCTACATAAGCAATGAGCAGGAAGATAGCGATAACCGTTAGCTGGATATACGGGAATACGCGTAGCTGTGTAAGCAACAGCGAATCTTTATAGTACACAAACCATTTCTCGTTATTATTTACCTGGATAATGATGGGTACATGCTGGCGCTTCATCTCGTTCAACTGCCGCTGAAAGTACTCGGGATCATACTGCTGCCTGGCATTCAAAGAATCATCAGCTTCAACCTTGATATTGGTTTTTGTAGAATCTAAACCCTTCCAGTAAATAATATCGCCATTAGAGTTAGTTACCAGCGCCGGTACAGAAAGGCTATCGCGTATAGCATAGATAAAGGTGATAAACTCATCATTAATATCGGGCATGGCAATAATATTTTTATTGCTTAATGCCCATACTTCGGCACGCGTACGCTCGGCCACGGCAATGTTCTTTACCAGGTAGTTGGTGTACCACAGCGATGTTCCCGCTATAACAACGGCAAAGGCAAGCAGTAAAAATTTCCAGCGGCGCTTTTGTGCGTAAGGATTCATGGGCCTACAAATTACAAAACAGAACGTAAAGCCGGTAAATTTAGTTTATTAGTTGGTTAGTTGCAGTTTTTAGAACCCGCCCGCAAAACCTGCTATGGAATAGCCCCAAAATTCCGGAGTTACTATGGTGAGCAACGAACCCAACCATTAAGCAATCAATACGCTATTTAAATAATGAGCTTTGAATCTGTATTGATATAATTTACTTCGTTGGAAGGGGCGTCATGAAAATAAAGCTTAAACGTAGTTCCTTCGTTGGGCACACTTTCTACGCTAATACGCCCGTCAAAAGATTCAAGCTGAGATTTAACAATGTATAGCCCCAATCCGCGACCCTCTGTGCCGGGATGGAAACGCTGGTACAAGCCGAATATCTTGTCTTTGATCTTGTTTTTATCCATACCCATGCCATTGTCAGAGAATTTAACAATGATAAATCCCTTATGCGGAAATGCCTTGACCCGGATGTGCAGCCTGCGGTCTGGCGACCGGTATTTTATAGCATTGGTAAGCAGGTTTAGTAAAATGCTCTGCAGGTATCTTTTGGGGAAGTTAATGTATGTCGCCTCCGAAAAATCATATTCTATCAGCGCATTAGCATTCTGTATCTGGCTTTCTATACTTCGCATTACTTCGGTCAGCTCTGTTTCAAGGTTCAGCTTTTCTTTTTTAACCTCTTCGCCAAGCTTACTTGATACAATTTCTACCAGATCGTTCAACGTATCGCCAAGTATTTGTACACATTCTTTTATTTTTGAAAAAAGCTCCTGCATCATTTCTTCGGGCAGGTCGCCTTCGGCATACAGGTCGGTCAGGCTTTTCAGGTTAACTACCGGGGCACGCAGGTTATGCGAAATGATATATGCAAACTTTTCAAGCTCACTGTTCTTTTTCATCAGCTCTTTGGTGAGCTCTTTAAGCTCAACTTCTGTCTTTTTTAACTGGTCGATATCGAAATGGATGCCCGTAATGCGAACAGGCTTATTGTTTTCATCGCGATTAACTTTACGTAATGACATGATCCAGCGCCAGTTCCCTTTTCCATCTTTAACACGATAAGTAATCTCATCGGATGAATAATTACTGTTTAATAATGCTTCTGCCGATTGACTGGTGCGCTCGATATCATCAGGATGAACAATAGCCCGCCATTCGGGAATTGAATGCGGCACCTGGTCTTTGTCATAATCCAGCATGGTAGCCCACTGTTCATTGAACAGTATTTCTGACGTTTGCAGATCCCATTGCCATAAGCCCAGGTTTGCAGCAGCTAATGTAAACTTAAGCCTCTCTTCTGTCTGGGATCGCTGTTCAATCTCACGCCTTAATTCAAGAGCTTTGAGATCAACCTGCTGTTTTAGCTGCCTGTTCCAGACTAACGAGCCCAAAGCCAGTATCAGGATGATAACGATAAAACCGATCATGATATCTGACGCTTCTTCTTTGAGCGAATTGGGGTTGAACAGAAAGCCGTC
Organism: Pedobacter sp. BS3; assembly: GCF_008274585.1. GTDB lineage: Bacteria > Bacteroidota > Bacteroidia > Sphingobacteriales > Sphingobacteriaceae > Hufsiella_A. The sequence continues at coordinate 197,195 of NZ_VTRT01000001.1, forward strand.
GAGCGTGAAGCCTTTAGGTGCAATTTTTAATTGCTGATAAACGTTCAGCATTTGTTGCCACCGGTCAGGGTTAATATGCCCGATCTCTACCAGAGACGGCATGATCAGCTTACGTATCTCCGCAGCTTCATATTTCAGGCTTTCGCGGGATATTCCTCTTTTTTCAATTCCCGGTAATGTCAGAATATAATCGATCAGTTCATCTTCATGTTCCAGGGCATATTTCCACCCTTCAACACTTGCCCGGTTAAATGCCTGAACGGTTCGCGGGTCGCTGGCAATTTGCCGGCGGGTAGTAAATATCAGGTCGCCATAAAAATCCAGTCCGTAATCTGTTGGCTTAATGAGCCTTATTTTATAGCCCTCTTTTTTTATAAGAAAGGGTTCGTAAGATATATATCCGGACATTGCGTTAACCTTTCCGGATATCAGATCGTTATTATTCCAGGTATGCTGCACAAATTTTATGCGATCAACAGGTATGCCTTCACGCATCATCAGCGCCCTGATCAGCAGTTCGCCCTGTCCCTCTGCGGCCATCACTTTTTTATCTACCAGGTCAGAAAGGGTTGATATCTTGCTCTGCTCAAGCGAAATGATAACATAAGGCGTATGCTGAAATATGACCGAGGTTACCACAACAGGCTTGTTCTGTACGCGGGCATCCAGGATATCGGCCCCGGTAACACCAAAATCGGCATTGCCTTTTAATACTTCGGTTAACGGGTTGCGATGAGCGTTACCTTCAATAATTTTGACATCAAGACCTTCTTTTTTGTAAAAGCCTTTTATCTGGGCCGCATAATAACCGGCAAACTGGAATTGGTGATGCCATTTTAATTGCAGCCGGATATCTTTCGGCTCGGCAGCATTTAACCTATTGTTAACGCAAACAATTAGTACTAAACCAATAAATACTCGCGTAAGCCAGTGTAAATGAGTAAAGTTTATCAATATCAAAGTAGTTTATTCATAGTTTATTTGGGCGAAATTTAATAAATAAAGTTTATTAACTAACTAAATTTTTTAGGATATATAAATAACCTGCGTTCAACCCTACAACGAATCCTTAGCCGCTTTTTCGGCAGCCTTTTCCTGTCGCCGCTGCTCACGCTTTTGTTTCCGCTCTTCGCGTTTTTCCTGGCGTTTCTCTTTAAAATCCTGGTACTTCTGTTTTACCTTGCCCACAAAATTACCTACATCGGCAACGGTATTTCTAAGGCGCTTTTCACGGTCGGCGCTTACGCCAACACTTTCTTTTATCCCGCTGAAAAGGCTTTTCCATAACAAGCTGAAAAAAGATGCCGTTGGGTCGCGTTTGTAATAAATGGTGCCCGGCGTAAACACGCCTTTCTCGCTGGGATTATCCTTATTGATTATCACTACATTGGCTATAGCCGATACAAAGCCCTGCTTCTTCAGATTTCCTGTTTCCTTATCACGTTGCAGCACATTTACATTCAGGTTATTGTAGTAAAATTTCATTTTTCCCGATGCTGCTATCTCATTGGCACGGGCATCAAACTCCAGGCGCTTAATATCGGCCGTATTAACTTTCAGCATCCCCAGTGGAACGGTGATTTTATTGAGCGCCCGTCCATCCATCGCGGCAAGCGTACCCGAATACGTGAATGCACCCAGCTTATCCGTCAGGTTAAAGTTAAAATGAACATCCAGCGTACCTGAATTGAGCACATGCGAAGTAATGTTGGCTTTCATGAAATGGTTTTTAGCCAATGCCGCCGAATCGTTGGTAACATTATAAAATTTACCACGGGTATCATTAAAGGTAATGATACCGGTTGCCCCCGATGCCGGCTCGTATTCCGCATAGCTGATTTTGGTTTTGTGCAGGTTGAGCGTATCAACTTTCAGGTCTAACGCCAGACGCTGTAACAGCTGGTGCGGAAATTTTCCCTTTTTTACCGTACGGCGTTTGGGATAACTATTATTGCTGTACACTTCTACCAGTGCATTGGCAATGTTCAGGCTGTTGGCATAAAATTTCTGGTCGCGGGTAAACTTGCGCAGGTCAATGCCACGAATAGAAATCCCGTTAAAGGCAATATTGAATTTATCTTTGTTGTAACCTACTTTCTTATAAAAATCTTTGGTGTTGTAACGCGATACCAGGCTGAATTTATCTAAACTGAGTTTACGCCCTTCTGTTGAAAACCGGATATTATTAAACTTGATGTAATACAGGCTGTCGGGCGTAGCTATCTGGTAATCTTTCATCAGCACGTCAACACGTTTGGTGGTATAGAACCGGTTCTTATCATTTTCAGAAAGCGAATCAACCAGCACATCGTCAATATTAATGGTAAGATTGCGTATAGCCGTGGTTTTAACCGGACGGTTACTTTTATTGATAAACGTAAAATCAATGTCGTTCAGGTTGATGCTGTTTATGCGTACTTCCTTAAATATCTTCGATATGCTTTGGTATAATGATTTAGGCTTTTGGGCCGGAATGGTATCGTTATACGGTTGCCGCCGGTTCGTAATAACCAGCGTAGGATTATCAACCAGGATATTGTTAACATCCAGCTTTTTTTGGGTGTATAGCTGCCGCGGATGAAAATTCCGGATGGCAATTTTATCCACCGACAGATTGTACAAATTATCCGGGGCCTTTTTCTCCTGTAAAAGTCGCTGGTACACTGCGGTATCCGGTATCAGCTTAAAATCGGTAACGGTAGCATTGCCGGTAAGCAGGTTCAGCTGCAAATCACTGTACTCAATGTGGTAGAGGCTGTCTGACGATAGCACGACCAAAGACCTGAGCTGCGAATCAAGCAAAGGTTTCCACGACCGGCTGATGTACCAGCTTACACCGCCAATAACCAGAACTATCAGGAGGATAATGCCCAGCACCCATTTCCAGATATTGGAATGAAATTTCCGTTTAATCATCGTCGTTTTTTTCTTGTTCCTGTTTCTTTTGTTCACGCTCTTTTCGCCGCTCTTCACGATGCTTTTTCCGCTCCGTACGTCGTTCTTCGCGTTCCACTTTATCGTTCTTCGCCTTTTTAGCCCGCTCCTGCATCGAAGCTTCCTTAGCTTCGTCCAGACCGACGCTTTCTTTCAGGCCCACAAAAACGCTTTTCCACATCAGGTTAAAAAACGAAGCCCAATAAGGTCGCACAAAGCTTATTTTGCCCACCCGAAGCGGCTCACCCGGCTCCGGATTATTGTTTTTGATTACCAGAACATTAGCCAGCAATGAAATTACACCGCTCTTTTTCAGCGTATTGTTTTCCTGCTTTTTCAGGATACCGATTTTCAGGTCGTTATAATATAGCTTCAATGTACCTTTTGAGCCATTATAATCAGCATCTACGGCAAATTCGGTTTTACCTATTTTACCGGACGAAATCTCGACCATAGCCAGCGCCCGTGCCAGCGGATTAAGCGCCCGCATATCCATTTGTCCTAACGTGCCATTATAATTAAATGCGGCATTTTTGTCGGTTAGATTGAAGTTGATGTTAACATGCAGTGCTCCGCGGTTCATGAGCAGGGCCGAAAGGTCGGCTTTAGCCCAATGGTTAGCAGCCAGTGAAGCGGAATCGTTGGTAACGTGCAGAATTTTACCGTGCAAATTGCCAAATGATACCGTTCCGCGGCGCTCCGTTTTCGGGTTAAACTCGGTATAATTTACCTGGATATCATTCAGAAAAACAGTGTCGATCCGTGTGTTTATAGGCATCCGGCGTAAAGCCAGGTGCGGGTAATTACGTCCCTTATTAAATTCGGGCCGTGGCAGCTCACGGTTCATAAACACATTTACCCTGGCGCCATTCAGTATTAATCCCGATGCAATGAGCCGCCGTTGCGTATTGAGCTGCACAAAATCAACGTTGTTCAGCATAATCTCATCAAAGGCTATATCATACCGGTCGTGCTGAAACTGATATTTTCTGCTAAACTGCAGGTCAGGATAATTCGGGATAACCCGGAAATTTTTCAGGCGCAGGTACTTATCCTTTGTTGATGAGGACACTTCATCCAGCCTGAGCGTATATAAACCGTCTCGGGTAACAAATTTTTGATTTTTAAGCTGCACAAAAATATCTTTGGTATAATAGAAACGGCTTTTATCACGATGTGCCAGCGAGTCAATGAGCAAATCGGTAATTTTAATAGACATGCTGTCAAAGCCCGTTACCCTGGCTTTAGCGTAACTTTTATCGATGTATTTAAAATCAACATCCTGAAATACAATGTTCTGTATCTTTACTTTTTTCAGAATTTTAGATAATCGCTGGTAAGCCGTGCGGTTGTCTGTAGTATCAGGGCGGCTCTTTACAGGATGGTAAAACATCCGGATTACCGGCCGGCTGATGACGATGGAATTCATGTCCAGCTCTTTTCGGAAATAAATCTTACCGGGATGAATACGTTTGAGATATAGAGCGTCCAGCTTAATTTTAAACAGGTTTTGCGGAGCGTCTCCCTTTGCCTGTAAACGTTTATAGACATTGGTATCAGCCTTAAACACCACATTTTTAAAACTTACATTACCGGTTATCAGGTTCAGGCTGATATCGCTAAAGCTAATGCTGTACAGGCTATCGGTTGAATTGGTTACGGCCTGTTTGATTTTTTCGGTGATAACCGGTTTCCAATGCTGGCTGAGGTAAAAAGCAACGGTACACAATGCCAGTATCAGCACCAGTAAAATGCCAATCAGCCATTTCCAGATTACAGGGAGAGCCTTAAGTTTATTTGTAAATTTTAAATTCATAGTAAACTCGTTATCCTAAGGTACAATAATATCGGGTGTATTGTTTATGTAAGAAGCTGTTAAAAATGAAAAAGTTAGGTTATACAGAGCTGCTGGTGACATCGGCGGTGGGAGGGAGCCAGGGCTGACCAAAAAGCTCCCTGATTAAACCTGTAAACCTATCAAACAACTAATTTTGCTATGGTTGAAACGTAGATGATTTCGATATCGTTAATCTTTGTAATGGCCTCTTAGGGAAAATATTTCCAATATTGCAATTTGGTTATCGTTGTAAACCTCATATATAATTCTGTGCTCATGGTTTATTCTTCTCGACCATAACCCGGAAAGTTTGTGTTTCAGTGGTTCAGGTTTTCCAATACCTTCAAATGGATTTTCCTGAATAGCTTTTATCAGCATTGTAATTCTGTTTAGTATAGCTTTATTGCCGGATTTTCGCCATACAGCTATGTCATTTATTGCCTTGGGAGCAAAAATTACTTCCACAGTTCGTCAACGTTTACCTTTACCCCCTTGCCATTTTTTATATCTTCCCTGGCTTGCAGAATTTCCTTTACAAAATCTTCGTTGTAAGTATCTTTTTCTGTAGTAAAATCAATTTTCAACGCCTTAACGAAAGCTTTAATGGCTGCTAATTGCTCTTTGTTTTTAGGATGTAAAATTAAAGTTTCCATTTTATGCCATGTTAATTAAGCAAATATAACAAACTACCGCTCAAACTTAAGCAACCGTATTACTTGTGCCCGATACAATAAATCTGCCAATCTGTCATTTTGTTTAAAAAATAGTATTTTTGTACCCCAACATAAAATTATGGCTAATACAGCAACAAACGAATTAAGCTTCACAGAACTGCGTGTAAAGGGCGAGACGGATGAAGAACGCCAGGGTGAAGCGTTAATGCTTGAAACCAAACCGGCAAACAGCAATAACCGCAAACTGTATATAGAAAGCTACGGCTGCCAGATGAATTTTTCGGACAGTGAGATTGTAGCGTCCATCATGCAGGATACCGGATTTGAAACTACCCGGGATTACAAGGAAGCTGATGTGGTATTTATCAATACCTGCTCTATCCGCGAAAATGCGGAACAACGCGTACGTAACCGGCTAAAGGAGTTTGGTGCAGCCAAGGTGAAAAATCCGGGAATGATTGTAGGTGTGCTAGGCTGCATGGCCGAACGTCTGAAAGCTAAATTCCTGGAAGAAGAAAAGCTGGTTGATGTGGTGGTTGGCCCTGATGCTTACCGCGATTTGCCTAACCTCATTGAACAGGTTGACGATGGCAGCCGGGCAGTTAATGTGTTGCTTTCACGCGAAGAAACTTACGCCGATATTAATCCCGTAAGGTTAAATTCTAATGGAATTACAGCCTTTATATCTATTATGCGGGGTTGCGATAATATGTGCTCATTTTGCGTAGTTCCGTTTACACGGGGCCGTGAACGCAGCCGGGACCCGCAATCTATTATCGAAGAAGCCCGGCAATTGTATAACCAGGGTTATCGTGAAGTAACGCTATTGGGTCAAAATGTAGATTCGTACAAATGGAACCCGCAAACAAATAATGTTCTCCCCTCAGGAGAGGATTCAGCAGGGGCAATCTCCCTCTCCCGCCAGTTGGCGGGGCCGGGTGAGGCTGTAAACTTCGCTCAATTATTAGAAATGGTAGCATCAGTAGCTCCCGATTTACGTGTGCGTTTTTCAACCTCGCATCCTAAGGATATTACCGATGAAGTGCTGCACACCATGGTCCGCCATGATAATATCTGCAAGTACATTCATTTGCCTGTACAATCGGGCAACAGCCGTGTGCTGGAATTAATGAACCGCACCTACGACCGCGAATGGTATATAAACCGTATTGATGCTATCCGGCGGATTATCCCAACATGCGGTATTTCTACCGACGTGATTACCGGTTTCTGTACCGAAACCGAAGAAGAGCACCGGGAAACGCTGAGCATGATGGATTACGTGAAATATGATTATGCGTATATGTTCTCGTATTCAGAACGTCCGGGGACACTGGCGGCCAAGCGTTACGCGGATGATATTCCCGAGGAGGTGAAGAAACGTCGACTATCCGAAATTGTGAAAAAACAACAGGAACACTCGCACCTGCGTTTACAGCAACAGGTCGGCAAGCAGCATATAGTGCTGATTGAAGGGTTTTCGAAAAAATCAGACCAGGATTATTGCGGCCGCAACGACCAGAATGCGATGGTGGTTTTCCCGGTTGATGAACGGTACAAACCCGGCCAATACGTAACCGTTCTGGCAGAACGTTGTACTACAGCTACGTTGATTGGGAAAATTGTTGAGTAGGAACAAGAGGCAAGAAACGAGAGCCAAGAAGCAAGACATGGAGCATAATTTTAAGAACCTGAAAATCTGGCAAAAATCAATGGATTTGGTAGACTTAGCCTATGCCTTTTGTGATGGCTTACCTAAAAATGAGCGCTATAATCTTATAGACCAGATAACCAGAGCAGCTTGCTCCATTCCATCAAACATTGCCGAAGGCTCGGGTAACGCAGTAAACTGCAATTTGCAGAATATCTTTCTATTCACTTTCGTCATCGTACGAATTAGAGACACAATTGCTTATCTGCTCACGCAGAAAGTATGGCATACAAGAAAACTTACATCAATGCTTAGAGTTAGTTGTTGAGATACAGAAAATGTTATTTGCTTTCAGAAAATCTGTTGCAGAGGCTGAACAAAATCTTGTTTCTTGATTCTTAGCTCTTGATTCTAACGTTATTATGGACATTCAGGATATAAAAAATCGTTTCGGAATAATTGGCAACTCGCCGTTGCTTAACCGTGCCATTGATATAGCACGTCAGGTTGCCCCTACTGATATTTCTGTACTGATTACCGGCGAAAGCGGTAGCGGTAAGGAAGTATTTTCGCACATTATACATTCATTGAGCGCCCGCAAGCATGGGCCTTTTATCGCGGTAAACTGCGGCGCTATCCCCGAAGGTACTATTGATTCTGAACTGTTCGGGCACGAAAAAGGCTCATTTACCGGTGCGCACGAAGCCCGTAAAGGTTACTTTGAAGTAGTAGATGGCGGAACTATATTTTTAGATGAGGTAGCCGAGCTTCCGCTGGGAACACAAGCCCGACTGCTGCGTGTGCTTGAAACCGGCGAATACCTGCGTGTAGGTTCATCAAAAGTGCAAAAAACCAATGTACGGGTAATTGCAGCCACTAATGTGGATGTGTTTGATGCCGTAAAAAATGGCAAATTTCGCGAGGATTTGTATTACCGTTTAAATACCGTTCCTTTAAAAATACCGGCATTGCGTGACCGTAAAGAAGATATCTACCTGATATTCCGCAAATTCATAGCCGATTTTACCGACAAATACCGTAGCCCTTCCGTTCAGTTAACTGAAGACGCACAGCAGCTGCTCACAAATTACAGCTGGCCCGGCAACGTGCGGCAGCTGAAAAATATAGCCGAGCAAATAGCCGTTCTTGAGCGGGAACGTACCGTTAACGCCCAAACGCTGGCTACCTATCTTCCGCCCGAAACACCGGGAAGCAACCTGCCCATGCGCATCAACCCGCAGGGCAGCGAGGATTTATCTGAACGCGATATTCTTTATAAGGTGCTGTTCGATATGAAACGCGACATGGTCGAGCTGAAAAAGCTGGTGGCCGAAATTATTAAAAACGGAGGCAATGCAGCCAACATTGAGAATCCGCATCTCATTACCCAGCTTTACCGGGATTTGGAATTACCTGTTAACGGAGATAATACCACACCCCAACCAACGTTAACTATCCGCCAGCCAGCCCATAACCCGGATAAAACCGATTATGGCATTACACACGATGCTGAGGAAGTGGAAGAGGAATCGCTATCGCTGATTGAAAAAGAGTCAGACCTGATAAAAAAAGCATTGAAAAAGCATCGCGGTAAACGCAAGCTGGCAGCCCAGGAATTGGGTATTTCCGAACGTACGCTATACCGTAAAATCAAAGAGTTAGACCTGAACTGATGAACATCGCAATAAAAAAGACATACGGATTTTTCCTATTACCGTTGCTGTTGTTAACTCAGTCGTGTGGCATTTATTCATTTACGGGAGCATCCATTCCGCCCGAAATGAAAACCGTATCGGTACAATTCTTTGAAAATAATGCGCCCCTGGTTGTACCGTCGTTAAGTCAGGATTTTACCGAGGCATTAAAAGAACGCGTACGCAATCAAACCAGCCTGAGCATGGTGCGTACCGATGCCGATGCTAATTTCGAGGGTCGCATAACGGATTACAGCATAAAACCTACCGCCATAACCGGTAATTCAATTGCCGCACAGAACAGGCTCACCATAACCGTAAGCGTTAAGTTTACCAATACGGTAAAACCTGAGCTGAGTTTTGAGCAGTCGTTTAGCCGTTTTAAAGATTTTTCGTTAAGTAACGGCTCGATAGAATCACAGCAGAATGGTCTTATCAGGGATATTAACCAGATGCTGACTGAAGATATTTTTAACCGGGCTTTTGCCAATTGGTAAGCAATTTTGTAGTTTCAAGCCCCAAACCAAGCAGTGTGGAACAAAACAACAGCGAGATATTTAACCAAATCCTGACAGAATACCTTCAAAACCCTGTACAGGGCAGTAATGCCCATACAGAAACGTTAGAAGCACTACTGGAGAAATATCCGTACTGTCAGCCCGTTAAGTTTTTATATGCTGCTGCAAAAGTAAACACGCCTGAGTTTGAAGATTATTTACCGCAGGCGGCTGCCTATGCGCCGCAACGCGAATTGCTGCATGATTTTATAACTAATCCCGAACAGTTTAAGCTGGAACCGGAAGAACCCATCGCGATTACTGAACCAGAAGAAACTGCCGTTGATGCTGCTACCATTACAACCGGAAGCAGCATAGAACCGGAACCGCACAACTTCGTCGTAGTTGAGGAAGAGCCTGTTTTTGACGAAATATCGGAGATTGAAGAGGCCGCAATTTTTGCCGATACAGAAATCCACAAAGATGATATCGTTGCCGATTATCTTATCGGACATTCGGAACAGGAAGAGCAGCAACATCAGGAAGAAGAGCAACCGGAGCAATCGTCTGAAGCAGAAGATGATGTTAATGGTCAGCCTGAAATCAACGAACCTGCAATAGAGGAACCTGTTTCTGCCAGTACAGAAATACCTGAAAACACCGCGGCTGCCGGTTATTTTCATCCGGAACAGGAAGAACAGGCACAAACTGAAATAGCAGAAGAAGAAATTCGCGAACCCGAACCGGAAAAAGCTGTTCATCATCACGTAGAGACGATTATCCCCGACGAGGAAAACCTCCTGACCGAGACAGAAAAACCCGATGTCTTTGAATCTACATCGGTCAACGTTACAGCAGATGAAGCTCCGCTCGTAATTGATAACCTGGCGGCAGCAGATTATTTCGTTTTCGACCGCTCGTCTGTCGACCCCCTGCAGCATGAAGAAGCCGGGACTCTGCAAGCCATTGAAACAACCGAAGACCATACCGAAGTATCAAAATATCATGATGATGCACTACCCTACAGCTTTTTATGGTGGCTGCACAAAACCCGGCATGAGCACGCCGACACGTATCAGCCTTATGCCTCGTTTACATTGGATACCTCACAGCCCATTAAGCGGATTGAAAACCCGGAGCTGAACCAGCAGATCATAGAAAATATCTTCCATCAGCATACGCCGGTAGAGAATATGGATTATACCATTACGCCGGTAAAGCATAAAGAAGATGATATTATTGAGCGGTTTATTAAAGAAGAACCGCAGATACGTCCGCCGCGACCCGAGAAGATTGACAACGAGAACAAGGCTCGTAAAAGTGCCGAAGACCATAATGACCTGGTATCAGAAACACTGGCAAAAATCTACATCGACCAAATGCTTTATCACAAAGCCATAGACATTTACAAAAAATTAAGTTTGAAATTTCCGGAAAAAAGCGCTTACTTTGCCGACCAGATTTCTGAATTAGAAAAGAAACAACATTAATTTCAAAAGATATGTATATCCTGTTAGTAATTCTGGCCATTCTTGTTTGCGTATTGCTGGGCCTGATTGTGTTAATCCAGAATCCAAAAGGCGGTGGTCTTTCATCCGGTTTTGCCGGTTCTAATAATATTATGGGCGTACAACGTACCGGAGATTTTCTTGAAAAAGGAACCTGGGTACTTAGTATTTCGCTGATGGTGCTGGCTTTATTGATTAATATTACCATACCTAAGCATTCGGGTGCCAATAACGCAAACGATGAAATACAGAAGCAGATTAACAAGCCCGCTGCTGCACCCATATTGCCGCAAACACTTCCGGGCGCAACAACAGATACCAGCAAAAAATAATCTTTAAAGAAGGTTCGATATAAAATGGCATACAGGCATTACTGTATGCCATTTATATTTTCAGCCGTCAGACATCAAAAAATTTGTCATCAATAACTGACAGCTTGACACCGGAACCTAAAAACTATAACATCCGGCTGAACCAAAAAATGAAATTTTGACAAGCATTTACAGGCTTGTAACCTTTATATGGCATTTGGCACAATTACTGATGCCAACAAGGCAAACTAAAAATAAAATCATTACACTATGGCATTGAATATTAAACCTATTGCAGACAGAGTGGTAGTTGAAGCTGCTCCTGCGGAAGAGAAAACTGCTTCAGGTCTTTACATTCCTGACACTGCTAAAGAAAAACCACAAAGAGGAACTGTTGTTGCTGTTGGCGATGGCAAGAAAGATGAGCCCTTAACTGTTAAAGTTGGCGATCAGGTATTGTATGGTAAATATTCCGGCACTGAGATCACCTATGAAGGCAAGGAATATTTAATTATGCGTGAGTCTGATATTTATGCAATTCTGTAAGAGATATTAGATTTAGGTATGAGATATGAGCATATCCATATCAAGAACAAATATCCGTTAATACAAGTAATAAAAACTTTTAGTAAAACCAGGATTTAGCTGCTGAGCGTACAAGCCTCACATCTAAAATCTCACATCTAAAATCTCAAAAAAAATGGCAAAACAAGTTAAATACAACGTTGAAGCTCGCGACGCCCTGAAAAGAGGCGTGGATATTTTAGCCAATGCGGTTAAAGTAACCCTTGGTCCAAAAGGCCGTAATGTAATTATTGATAAAAAATTCGGTTCGCCGGCAATTACCAAAGATGGTGTAACCGTGGCAAAAGAAATTGAGCTGAAAGACCCTGTAGAAAACATGGGTGCTCAGATGGTGAAAGAAGTTGCTTCTAAAACTGCCGACATTGCCGGTGACGGAACAACTACCGCTACCGTTTTAGCTCAGGCTATTGTTACTGCCGGTATTAAAAACGTTGCTGCCGGTGCAAATCCAATGGATTTGAAACGCGGTATTGATAAAGCTGTTGCTGCCGTGGTTGAAAACCTGAAAAAACAATCGCAAACCGTTGGCGAAGACAACAACAAGATCAAACAGGTTGGTGCTATCTCTGCCAATAATGATGAAGTTATCGGTGGCCTGATTGCCGAAGCGATGAGCAAAGTTGGCAAAGACGGCGTAATTACCGTTGAAGAAGCAAAAGGTACCGAAACCGAAGTTAAAACTGTTGAAGGTATGCAGTTTGACCGCGGATATCTTTCACCTTACTTCGTTACCAACACCGATAAAATGGAAGCAGAGTTAGAGAATCCTTATATCCTGATCTACGATAAAAAGATCAGCAACATGAAGGAATTGCTTCCTATCCTTGAAAAACAAGTACAAACCGGCAAACCATTATTAATTATCGCCGAAGACCTTGATGGAGAAGCTTTAGCTACATTAGTGGTAAACAAAATACGTGGCTCGCTGAAAGTTGCTGCTGTTAAAGCTCCGGGCTTTGGCGACCGTCGTAAAGCTATGCTGGAAGATATCGCCATCTTAACCGGTGGTACCGTTATCTCTGAAGAAAGAGGCTTTAAATTAGAAAATGCTGACCTTTCTTACTTAGGTCAGGCAGAAAAAGTAGTAGTTGACAAAGACAACACTACCATTATCAATGGTTCCGGCAACGCCGATGATATCAAAGGACGTGTTAATCAGATCAAAGCTCAGATTGAAACTACCACTTCAGACTACGATAAAGAAAAACTACAGGAACGTCTGGCTAAATTAGCCGGTGGTGTTGCTGTACTGTACGTAGGTGCAGCTTCTGAGGTTGAGATGAAAGAGAAAAAAGACCGCGTGGATGATGCCTTACATGCTACCCGTGCAGCGGTAGAAGAAGGTATTGTTGCCGGTGGTGGTGTCGCATTTATCCGTGCTATTGAATCATTAAACGGATTAAAAGGCGCTAACGAAGACGAAACTACCGGTATCCAGATTGTTAAACGTGCCATTGAAGAGCCGTTACGTCAAATCTGCGAAAATGCCGGTATCGAAGGTTCTATCGTGGTTCAGAAAGTTAAAGAAGGCCAAGCTGATTACGGTTATAATGCCCGCACAGATTCTTATGAGAACCTGATTGGCGCCGGTGTTATTGACCCGACTAAAGTTAGCCGTGTTGCTTTAGAAAACGCTGCTTCTATTGCATCTATGCTGTTAACCACCGAGTGTGTGTTGGCAGATGAGCCAGAAGAAGATAAAGGCGGTCATGGCGCTGGTATGCCTTCAATGGGCGGCGGCATGGGCGGCATGATGTAATTCAAGCCAAAAGGCCTAAACAAAACCCCTTCGTAATCAATTACGAAGGGGTTTTGTATTTAAATCAGACTTCCGAAGTTTTCTTGTCGCTTGCAAATTAAACTCCGGAAGTCTGTTATAGTTTTGATGGCGCTCGTTTATAACGAAGATTATAATTAAGTGTTGGCTCGTAAAAGAGACCAACCAGGGGAATAGAGAGCTTTAATTGAACTATACACCTTCCGGTATATTTTGTATTTTTGTAATAGCATCTCACAAAAGATGATTTTATGGCAACACGGACAATTAAGCATTCGGATGAAGCATTAGCATTTTGGACGCTCTTCAAGGCAATGAAACCAAAGATAAAGAAAGAGGTGCGTGATATAATCATAAATGAAACCGAGATGGATGATATGGATACCAACGAGTTATCAACAGATATAATGACCAATATATCTATCGATACATTTCGTAATCTTTGGGATTCTCCCCGAAAATGATCACTGGAATGAGTTTATCAAAAAACATCTGCAATGTACCGACAAGGAGATATAATTGCAGTACATTATCCATTAACTGATAAACCTGCTAAATCCAAGCTCAGACCTGCCTTGGTGGTATCTAATTACACCAGTAATAAATTGGACAGTGATTTGTTGGTATGTCCCAATCACCACCAAAATCCGTCAGTCTGCATTCTCTTACTTATTGAATGATAAAGATCTCACACAGCCGCTGCTTCGTGAAAGTGAAGTACGTTGCAATAAAATCATGACCATTCGTATTTGGGATAAACAAATCGTTGGTAAACTTAGCGAAGTCACTCCCGAAGCATTGACCAAAATCCTTCAACTGGTAAAAAATACATTTTAAAGTGTGGCGGCAAGAGATGCCTGGCTGTAACTGTTAGTTTGTAGGGACAATCTGTTACCTTCTCCCTCAACCTGTGTGCAAAACAGGACAACTCTTTATCCCTACAAGTTGTTTCACGCCAATATAAAGCGTATTCTGTGGCTCTGGCATTATTTTTATCCTGTTACAGGTATTATGAAAAAGTTCATTCAAAAACGCACACGGATCTTCGAGTGGATGGTATTGGAAGCTCCACAATTACTGATCTCAATTATTAACTAAATGCGTTGCCTGGCTTTGATCTCCAGGTAACTGTTTATAACGTTTACGGTAAGGTTCTGGGGATTCGTTAGAATGGTTTGGATACCATACCGGTTAAGCTCTTTAGCAATCAGCCTCTTCTCATAGATAAATTTTTCGGCAACAGTTTTAATATAAATACCCTCAACATCTGTTGCTGGTTCATCGGCAAGCTGCCGGAGTTCGGTATTCTCGAAAAACACGACCAGCAATAAATGAAAACGTGCTATTTTTTTCAGGTATGGAAGCTGCCGGTGCATAGCGGGCATACTTTCATAATTGGTAAAGAGCACCACCAGGCTGCGCTGCTTTAATGTAGAACGCACAACACTGTACAGTGCTTCCATATTTATTTCAAGATAACGTGTTTTTTCGCGGTACAATACTTCCAGTATCCTATTCAACTGTACCGCTTTACGGTCGGCCTGGATAACGGCCCCTAAAGTTTCCGATACGGTAATTAGCCCGGCTTTATCGTCTTTAAGCAAGGCGATATTTGATAATACCAGGCTGGCGTTAATAGCATAATCGAGCAGGCTTAACCCTTCAAAGGGCATCTTCATCGCCCTGGATTTATCAATTACGCAGTAAACCTGTTGCGATCTTTCATCTGTAAATGAATTAACCATTAAATTGCCATGCCGGGCGGTGGCTTTCCAGTTTACCGTGCGATAATCATCACCCGAAACATAATTTTTGATCTGCTCAAATTCAAGACTATTGCCCAGCCGGCGAATCCTTTTTATGCCAAACTCGCTAAGCCGGTTGGATATGGCCATAAGCTCGTACTTACGCATTTGCAAAAAAGACGGATATACCGGCAGCATTTCTGCCTGTCCCAGATTGTACCGCCTCCTGATTAACGCAAGCGGCGATTGAACATACACCCGTATAATACCAAAATGATATTCACCCCGCTTGGTGGGACGTAAAAAATAGCTGATGATCTTATGCTGCCCCGCTTTAAGATGTGTTTCAAACCAGAGGTCACGCTTTTGAAACTGAAAGGGAATTTCATCAATGATCCCAATATCTACCGCAAAAGGATAGCTGTTCTCAATGTATATCCCCAATTCGTTCTCATCGCCGTTACTAAGTCTTTCCGGGGCGCTTCGCTGGGCGAAAATGTTATCTCCGGAACGGTACAATAAACCCAGATCAATAGCCAACAGTACAATGAGACATATCAGGAACAGGTACGGAATATCGCTGAGCCATGGAAAAAAGAAGGCCAGAAGGAAAAGAACCACTGAACATCCCAATCCGAAAAACAACCTTTTTCCGAGGAATAGATTACGATAAAACTTATCAAACAGTGTCTTCAATGTATCGGATTATGAGACTCAACATTCATCTTACCTGGGAACTTCAACCTTATGAATTACCTGCGTAATAACATCATCAGGAGTCAGCCCTTCCATTTCTTTATCCGGAGTGAGCATAATACGGTGCCGCAATACAGCAGGCATCACTTCTATAATATCATCTGGCGTAACAAAATCACGCCCTTTGATAGCGGCAAGTGCTTTTGCCCCGTTTGCAACAGCCAGCGAAGCCCGTGGTGAGCCACCCAGGTATAATGATTTATTGTTCCTGGTTTCGTGAATTATCTTTGCAATAAACTCCAGTATAACAGGCTCAATATAAAGTCCGCGTACCTGGCTGCGATATTCCAGTATCTGTGCAGCAGTAAGCACAGGCTCAATTTCCTGCAATTGCCCGGCAGTATTCTGCTGATGATGCTGCACCAGTATGGCGGTTTCTTCTTCCAATGTGGGGTATTTTACTTCTATCTTGAAAAGAAAACGGTCAAGCTGCGCTTCAGGAAGCCGGTAAGTGCCTTCCTGGTCTATTGGGTTTTGCGTGGCCAGTACCATAAAGGGTTCTTCCATACGATACGTGTTCCCATCAATAGTAACCTGGCGTTCTTCCATTACTTCAAACAAGGCAGATTGTGTTTTGGCAGGCGCCCGGTTAATTTCATCAACCAGGATGATATTACCGAATACGGGCCCGGGCTTGAACTCAAAATCCGACTGCCGGGGATTAAAAACGGACGTTCCCAGCACATCAGAGGGCATCAGATCGGGGGTGAATTGTATCCGCGAAAACCGGGCGTTGATGCACCGGGCGATCAGCTTGGCAGTAAGCGTTTTAGCAACTCCGGGCACACCTTCAATCAGAATATGCCCGTCGGCAAGAATACCGGCCAGCAGCAGGTTGATCATATCCTGCTGACCTACAATTACCTTTGCCAGCATATTTTTAATCTCCGTTACAGCGTTATTTAGCTGGCTGAGATCGGTGCGGTGCTCAAAATTTTCCTGTTCCATAACGTTTATCGTGAATGCTTATAAAAATTTTCAATGCAGGTGTTTAGCTCTATTAATTCGCGATCTGATATCCGCGTATTTGATTTTACCATGCTGATATACATCATCAGCTGGTCTGTCAGCTCTTTATCAATGGCGGCTTTGTTCATTAGCTGCTCTGCAAATTGCCGGTTTATATCGTTGGTTTTAATATGGTAAGCTGAGCGGATATGATCGAGCAGGTACACTATTTTCTTTTCGGCGATGTTCCGGTTATTACGTTGCTGATAGTATACCTGTCCTACCACGTTGACAAATTCTACCGATGTATTGGTCATGGGATCTGCTACCGAAATGATACGCTGCCGGCGCTTCATCTGGTAAATAACATAGGCCAGCAAACTGAATATGGTCAGGTAATATGCCCATCGCAGTTCCGCATATTTGAAAAATACCCGTAAAGGCGCCTGTTCATCTTCATTTCCAAGAGTTGCATATTCATCCCATATCAATGTATTGGCCGGATTTAAGCAGGATAACACTCTTTCAACATACGCAGCTTCCTGCGGCCTTAGTAAGCTATAGTTGGTGAACAGCAACGGGCAGGCAGAGAGATAAATAGTACCCCGGCCATACTCATATTTAATAAGATTACTGTGCCCGTTCTGGTTAACGCCCAGCACTATTGCCTTTGTTGTATCAAACTTGCTGAAATACTGGCGACCCAGATCATCTTCTACCGGATAGCCGGTAACTGTTTTTAACGATGGATTTGTAAAATTTAATGTTATTTCTTTACCGGATGAGCTGGACTCGCTGTTTATACGAATACGTAAGGAATCTGTCAGGGCGCTGCCCGGATAAAAGCAGGCCAGCAATACCTGGTTTCCGGCTTTTGCAAAAGCCGTTAGCTGGCCGAAATCGTATTGATCCATATTTATCCTCGGAGCGATGATCAGGTAGTTGGCCGACCGGAATTGCTGCTCCTTTAGCATGTTATAAACAGGCAAACGGGTTGAGATAATATCGCTCTGCGGAAAGATATCTTTAAGCTGCTGGTACAGGATAAATGTTCCATAAGGAATTTTATCTGTTCTGACAAAGGTAGGCGTCCAGTTGGTTGGCTCGGGCTTATAATATTGCGCTACCAGGTACACTATCAGCAAAAGCGAGCAGATTGCGATATAGACTCTTAAACTTTTCAAGCTCTTGACTGATTAAATTGCTGAAATGCGCTGTGTATCTGGCCAAATGTAGCCTGGTCGACCGGGAAATCGCCGTACCAGATATATTCAAACCGGCGGGTAAGCAGGCTGAATTGTTCCCGTTTTGCAGGATTTTTAATTTCATTAACATAGGCCGAATTGGTTTTGTCGGACTGCCAGCGGATAACGCCGGAATCATGTAATTTTTTAAGGGCATGCAAATAAAGTAACCGGACGGCTAAGCGGTAATTATGCAATTGAACGGCTTTTTCAATCTCATCTGCAAAGCTGATCTCATGAATATTTTCAAGCGATTCTTCGTACGGAACGGGTATATCTTCCGGTTTTCCGATAAACAATTTCAGATCGAGCCCAAAAAATTTTATTGCCAGAAATACAATGGCCGAAACACCAATAATCAGCAGAATATATTTAAGCGCAGAGCCTGTTCCCTGACCAATGCTTATGCTGTTTATCATTTGCCAGATCCTTAGCCAGAATCTTTCCCACCAGCTTAAACCGGCATCAACAGCTTGAGCATCGTAGCGAAATTCTTTTTGCAGCCTGTATTCTGTTAGCGATGCCCGGTTAAAATGCCTTACAGTAACGTTAGTGCTATCCACAATAAATTTCTGCGGTTTCTGAGCGTAAGCATTAAAACCGGTAGCTACACATATCCATAAAACCGTATAAACAATCAGCCTCATGGTATTAATATTCTTCAGACAAGGTATCGGGCTTTGTACCGCTATTACCTAAGGTACTAATACGCTCCATTAAGCCTGTTCCATCCTTCTGCTCGGCCAGGCTGAAATAACACAGGCTGACGCCAATAACGGGTATGACCATAAAGATATGGCAGATACCATTGATCACTGCCGAAATGAACGTAAATGTTAAGGTCAATTCTGGTTTAGTTTGGCTGAACATACTGACGGTTTGCATTAAGATGGCGGGCAGCGAAACCAGCGACATGCAGGCATAAGCGATCAACCAGATGATAAGCAGGGTGCCGAAAGTTACCCACCAGTTATTTTTTATGAGGCTATAGCTCCGGTCAAAGGAATAACGCAGCGTACCATTTTCCAGTACCATTACCGGGTAAACAAGTGATATGATGGGGAATAAGTATATCCCGGGAACAAGGCACAGCATTATGGCAATTACTAATGCAATGCCCAGAAGAGTTACGCTGCCCAGTATCCGCATAAAAAAGTACCTGAAATAACTCCATACCTCCTCTACCGAAGGCGCCTGCTTACCTTTTTCAAGATATAAGCTGATGTACGAAAGCACGGTTCCGGTAATTGCTGTATAATTCAGTAAAGCAAAAAATATTACCATTGCGTATTCCCATCCCATATAACTGCTAATGCGTGTATTTCTGCCGGGATACTGTCCACTTCCGGTTTCATTAACCAGGTGAACTACTTTGTTTTGCTGGATAGCTGTAGCCAGAACGCTTCCCAGAATAAAGACGCCGCACAGTATGAAAAAGACCTTTAATAAGGGCTTCAGATTCTGTTTGGCAAAGACAAACGTATCGTTAATGATTGCGCCAAAATCACGTATTTGCCTGAGTTCTATTTTTTCTTCTTCCATGATATGGTGTTGGTTAAGTTGCCGTTTAGTTTTGCCGGGTATATTATCACATACCAGATCATAAATATCAGCGATGATGCCAAAATGCTTATGCTAAGCCAGGCCGGCATTTCGGTATGCCGGGTTACAAAACCTTCAAAAAATGCTGCTGTAATAATAATTGGAATTATGCCTAAGGCTATTTTCATGCCGTCTTTTGCACCGCGTTTGAAAGATTCCATACGCTTATACGTTTTAGGGAACAATAAGCCGTTACCCAGGATCAGCCCGGCCGCTCCTGCAATAATAATGGCCGAAATTTCCAGCGTTCCGTGTATCCAGATAACCAATATGGATTGCATACCCAGCCCTCTGCTGAAAAAATAATATTCAAATGAGCCAAGCATAATGCCATTACGCATCAGCGATACAATGGCTCCTACCGAGAGAAATATACCGCTTACAAACGTGTACAAAGCAACCCAAATGTTATTGGCAGCAATAGCTATAAACATGAACGCCTCGCCTTCCTGCTTGTACACACCAAATGGATCGCCTTTGGCAATATTTTCATTGGTCATATTAACGTACTCGTTACCCAGTATAAGGCGCACAAAGCGATCGTCGTAACGGGCGGAAATAATACCTATACCTACTGATACGATGAAAAAGATAAAAGCATACAACAGCTGATTGCGGTATTGAAAAAACAAAAGCGGCAATTCCTGTTTCCAGAACAGGAGAAAGCGGTTAGATCGTTCTTTTTTATTTTTATAGATGGATTGATGAAACCGTGATGCTATACCGTTAAGGTACCGGGTGGTTTTAGATTTGGGGTAAAATGTTTTGGCAAAAGCCAGATCGTTGGTCAGGTCAATAAAACAACCGGCCAGCTCGTCCGGGTCAGCTCCATTAAACTGTTCATACCGTTTCCATTTCTCGGCATTTTGCTTTACAAATAATGCTTCTCTCATGGTAACCCCTAACCAATTTTTTGGTTAAAATAATTACAATATTTTAATCATCAGCTTAAAAAAATAAGTTTTAGCAATTATATTTGGAATAGATGGAAACCGTACGTATTCAAACTGCCCAGAATATTGATATTGATTACGAAATTGCCGGCCTCGGCGAGCGCATAGCCGCAAGGCTTATTGACTTCGGGCTTTTTGTTGCTGTTTACCTTATTGCAGCCTTTGTCATTGCGTTATCATCGCCTACCCTGCTTACAGGCGGCAAGGAATATATCTGGGTAGCGCTCATTGTTATTTACCTGGTTCTGTTTGTTTTTTACGACCTGATATGTGAATTATTTATGAACGGGCAGAGCATTGGGAAACGTCTGCTGAAAATAAAAGTTATCAGTCTGGATGGAGCGCAACCTACCCTGGGGCAATATCTGTTACGCTGGCTTTTCCGCATGGTTGATTTTACCCTTTCGGCACAATTAGGCGGACTGATAGCCGTTGCTGTGTCTGCAAAGAAGCAACGTATAGGCGACATGGTAGCCGGCACTACACTGATAAAAACTACGTTACGCACTCAATTGGAACAGCTGGCTTTTACAGGGCTTGAAGCCAATTACGAACCAGTTTTCAGGCAAGCAGACTTACTTTCTGACCATGATATTGAGCTGATTAACGAAGTGCTGAACAATTTTGTAAAGACAAGGAACAACATACTGGTTTACAATACAGCCATGAAGGTTAAAGATGTATTGGGGATTTCCATTCCCCGTGAAATGAATGAGCTGGAGTTTTTACAAACGGTTATTAAAGATTATACTTACCTGACCGCGGGAGAGGATGAATAACCGGCAAATTACCGTAGCATTTTATTGAGATAAGCTATCATCACAAAGCCTCCGGCTACATAGATCAGGGATTTAATAGCAATATTTTTAAAAGCGAAGTCATACCTGGATCCAATAAAAGACACGGTAAATAAAACCAGTAAGGGTATAGTGGGAGGATACAGCTGCCAGCTTTCGGTAAGATCTCCGCGAAACAATGCTACCACTGAGCGCTGAAATCCGCAACCAGGGCAATCTATCCCGGTTAACTTCTTAAATGGGCAGGGCAATAAATAATTTTGCAGCCTGTTAGTGATAAGCAACAGACTGCAAAATAAATAAGCAACCATACATGTCAAGTCAAAAGTTAAAAGTCAAAAGTTAAACCCGGCCAGCTTAGCATTAGAACATACCATTAAACGTATCTGTTCCAGGATTAACTAACATCTAACCTTAAACGGTTGGATCAGATTGATCTCCATTGGCATTTGGAGATTGGTATGACTTAAAAGCGTCTTCTGCGTTAAGTCCACCGGCTTCCTTTGCCGAAGGCCCTAAATAACCTGCGCTGCCAAACCCCAGCACCGGGTAAAATATAAACGGTAGCAGGAGTAATCCCACGGTAAAGCCTTCGGTTTTACCAAAACTTTTGCTTAACGGGCCGCGTATTGGCGATGGGCGGGATTTTTAGCACTACTGTTGATACGAAGAACGAAAGTTGAATTTAGTACTTCCGTTGATACGAAGCCGTTCAGCCCGCCTATTGCCAATACTATGTTGGTGGCTGGTGTGTTAATCTGTCGTGTTATTTGTCGTTGTAAAAAGTCCAATTTAGTTTAAAATTTTCTGTTGGCTCGTATTTTTTAATTTTTTCTATTATTGATTTCCTATGAGCGTAACCAAGCAAAAATACTGCTTGATTATATTTCTTTTGTTTACTGTAATTGTAAATATTGAGAAGCATCGCATCTTCTCTATATTCGTTAATATCTAACCAATTTTTATAAATCTTGCTTAATTTTTCGTTGTTAATAGTTTGTAGCCCTTTTTGTACCGCATCTGCAATCTCACTTGTTATGCCCATTGCTTTACTATTATTACAATATTGAAATCCATACATTCTAACATATTCGCAGTTTTTATCGCTTAAAACTCGATAATTATGACCATTTATATCATTAAGGTTTTCGACTGTTTCAAACACTGTTCGTAAATCAGATTTTATAAATGAGTCGGGAATATTATTATGGTTCTCCACAGGAATATATTCAAAATTATGATTCTCACTATACCTTTGAATTGCACTTATTTCTAATTTTTCACTATACACTCCATATTGAGAAAATCTTAATTGGTCATATTTTGAATATGTTTTATCATCTGCCTCTAAAAAGATTACTTCTGGGCATATTTTTTCAATGATTTTATGCAATTCTACTGAATTACATAGTCCACTGTCTGCGTGTTTTGTTGAAATTAGGGTTACGTTGTACATAAGTCAATTATTCTTTGGAAAATAAGCTACTTAAACAACGAGTTATTGCTTTTCTAATGTCATCTGCTTCTGTTGAGCCAATGCCTTCTGCGGTGCAAGAACAAACTTCTTTATATGTTTTTGCTGAAATAAAGTTTATCGTTACTTCAATCGTGTAACCACCAAGACCGACATTTCTTTTTCCACTTTCTCCGTAATTTACTATTAGAGTTTCATCGGCAAACTCGGGTTTTAGTTCGGGTAATCTAATAAATTTCTCTTTCGACAGTATTCCTGCAATTACATCACTCGGATTTACAGTCTTATTTGATGAATAATACTGCCCTGCATATGTAGCTCCCGAACCTGATGTCAAACTGTTTGTTGGAGAAATGTAAATGTATTTATAGCTGTCGGTTTTCTCGTTTTTAGTTGTTATGGGCGGTTTAAGAGTTACGCAGCTACTCATAAAAAAACTTGCAATTAAAATTGCTAAAAAACTAAATGTCTTCATTTGTCAATTTTTTTGTTCAATTCGTTTCTTGTGGACGGTGGTTTTGTACACTTGCCACCAACAGGTTAGTAAGCCATATTCCAATAACAATGTTTACGCATGGAATCAGCATTAAAACGATCCACCACAGGGGTTTACCTACAATTTCGCATAATACAACAAGGTTGTAAATGGGAATAATGGCCGCCCACCCGGGCTTGCCGGCTTTAACAAATATCTTCCACAAAGAGGCGATCATTAATACAATAATTGCCAGGTAAATAATTCCGAAGGCTCCCATACTTGCGCCGTAAGTGCTGTAATTATAGTCCATATCAGATATATTTTTGGTTAAGTTTTTTAAAAGTACTATTTTATTTTTTATAGCAACAAAAACCTTTACCCAATTTTTTCAGAAAAATAATATGAATTTCTATTGTCCGCTATTGGTAAAGCTCCATGCCGAACAAGGCAGCAATATGTGCCCGGAGCTTCTGCTTTACCTCTTCAACATCCAATTTAAAGCCAAGCTCACGCTCCATAGAGGTTACATCTTTATCATCTATCCCGCAAGGGACAATATTTTTAAAGTAAGCTAAATTGGCATTTACATTAAATGCGAAACCATGCATGGTCACCCACCTGCTGCATCGTACGCCCATAGCACAAATTTTACGGGCTTTGTGATTATCAGCATCCAGCCATACGCCGGTATATCCCGGATAACGGCCCGCAGCAATACCATAATCTGCCAAGGTATGGATAATGGCTTCTTCCAGCGTACGGAGATACAAATGTATATCCGTAAAGAAATTATCCAGGTCAAGTATCGGATAGCCCACAATTTGCCCCGGCCCGTGATAGGTGATATCGCCACCGCGATTTATTTTATAATATGTAGCCTCTTTTTCCGCTAATCCCTGCTCATCAAGCAATAAATGTTCGGGAATACCGCTTTTACCCAGGGTATAAACATGTGGATGCTCAACAAATACCAGATAATTTGACGTAGGTGTATCTGTACCGGCACTCCGGTTTGCCATTTTCTGAGCCACTACTTCGGAAAATAGCTTTTCCTGTCTGTTCCACGCTTCCTGATAATCCACCAGGCCCCAATCCTGAAAATACACTTTCTTATTTTTCATCCGTATGTTTTATCACGGTTTCATATCCGCCGAAAGGCAGGGATATACCAGCAATATCTTTACCATCGGCCACGTAGCCGATCATATAATCGTGGAACTTTTCGAAATGCACCGTGAATGTTTTATAAACATCATTAAATTGCAGCGAGGCATTAAAGCTTCCTTCCACAGCGTATGCAAAAGGTTCTAAATGGATGTGATTCAGAAACGATACCGTACGCTTGCCGTACAATTTGTAGATAGCTTCTTTGGCGCACCAGCAAATGTATAAGTGCTCTATAGCATGCTCCGGATCAATAAATTCCAGCTCGGCTGCACTCATAAACTTTTTTTCGATACGTTGTATCTTGGTTTTTACAAGCTCAATATCAATACCCACCGGTCTGTTGTTCCTGCTGATCATTACGGCAGCATAATCATACGAGTGACTGAGCGAGATCTGGTACGGAAGATTTGCCAGGAACGGCTTGCCATGCTCATCAACCTGGCAATCAATATATTCGCTGGTATTCAGCATTTTGCGCAGCAATACCCGTGTACTCAACCAGTGCAGGTTGCGTTTGCCATTATTTAATCCGTTTAAATAAGCTTTTTCATGGGCTTTAAGTTGTAGTTCCCGGTATAATTGTCCGGCAGATTCTTCTATTTTCCACACTGCAAACGCAGTATCTTCGTCCAACTGCTTTTGATAAACCAAACCCATGAGTAAAATTTAAACAGATGTAAAATTATCTTAAATAAATTATACTTTTAACATCAGAATGTTAATCGTTCAACAAATTAAATCGAAACACCAAAAATGATACTTTCGGATAAGCGGATACTTGAAGAAATTGATAAGGGAAATATAATTATAGAACCGTTTCGCAGGGAATGTCTGGGCACAAATTCTTACGACGTGCATTTGGGTAAATACCTGGCCACCTATAAAAGCCGTGAGCTGGATGCCAAGCAACACAATGAGATTGAGCATTTTGAAATTCCTAAAGATGGCTTTGTGCTGCAACCTAATACGCTTTATCTGGGTGTTACCAAAGAATATACCGAAACACACCAGCATGTCCCTTTTCTGGAAGGCAAATCAAGTACAGGTCGCTTAGGTATTGACATCCATGCCACAGCCGGCAAAGGAGACGTTGGTTTTTGCAACACCTGGACGTTAGAGATCTCTGTTGCACAGCCTGTGCGCATTTATGCCGGCATGCCTATTGGTCAGTTAATATATTTTGCCGTTGAGGGCGATATTGAAACGCTTTACAATACTAAAGGCAACGCAAAATATAACAACAAAACCACACGTCCGGTAGAAAGCATGATGTGGAAAAATAAATTTTAAACCAATGGCTTTTATTTCAATCCATAACTAACCCTCAATGTGTAATTGGGGGTTTTATTTGCAATAACGTAGGGTAACCTGGAAAAAATGAACATATAAACCGATGAATTTATAACGTGTGCAACAGCTAAGCTGAAACGCATCATGGCTTCAT
This sequence comes from Pedobacter sp. BS3, assembly GCF_008274585.1. Classification (GTDB taxonomy): domain Bacteria; phylum Bacteroidota; class Bacteroidia; order Sphingobacteriales; family Sphingobacteriaceae; genus Hufsiella_A. The sequence goes on from NZ_VTRT01000001.1 coordinate 223,271, forward strand.
CAATTATTAAAAAGAACATAGTTTTTAACAGATGAAAAAACAACTTTTAGCAGCAGTAGGGTTACTTGCTGTACTTTCTTTTGGTTTTATTGCTTTTGAGGATGATCCGATAAAAGAAGTAGTAACCAAGCTGGAACGTTTCAGAAACGATGATGTCCAGGAAAAAATTCATCTCCAGTTTGACAAACCGTATTACACCATCGGCGATAATATATGGTTTAAAGCCTACGTGCTCAATGCCGAAAACAACCAGCTATCCAATTTCAGTAAAATTATTTACGTAGACCTGATCAACGATAAGGATTCTGTAAAGCAAAGTCTGCGGCTGCCCGTAATAGCCGGGCTTAGCTGGGGAGATTTTTCGTTGCCGGATACCCTGCGTGAAGGGAATTATCGCGTAAGAGCCTATACCAACTGGATGCGCAACTTTGGCGATGAATATTTTTTCGATAAAACCATTCAGATAGGTAACTCGCTGTCCAATACCGTTGTAACGGATGTAAAATATACGTTCTCAAAAGAAGGCGAGAAGGAAAAAGTAGATGCCGATATCCTATATAAAGATATGGATGGCAACCCGCTGATGCTGAAAGACGTAACCTACAGCGTACAGTTGGATGCCCGTAACATTGAAAGAGGGAAAGCAAAAACAGATATTAACGGCCATGTGATCATATCCTTTGTTAACAGCCAGCCCTTTGTGCTGAAATCCGGAACTATCAATACCACCATAAAAGTTAACGATCAGCAAACCGTAACCAAAATATTACCGGTAAAACAAACCTCTAAAGATGTTGATGTGCAGTTTTTCCCCGAAAGCGGGCAAATGGTGAATGGCATACCCAGCCGGGTTGCGTTTAAAGCCATTTCTGATGCCGGCTTAGGTGTTGATATAAGCGGCTACGTTGCCGATAATAACAACGAAAAAATAACCGATTTCAAATCGGCACATGCCGGGATGGGCAATTTTGTAATTGTTCCCGAAGAAGGCAAAACCTATACCGCCGTAATTAAATTGCCGGATGGATCTGATAAAAAGGTACCATTGCCAGCTGTTCAGAAAGAAGGATATGTATTATCGGTAAATAACAGCAATGCCGATACCTTGTTTCTGCGTATAGCGGCATCGCCGGGTTTACTTCAGAATGGTGATCTTTTTGTGGTTGGACAAACCAACGCTGTTGTTAATTATGCGGCTAAAACCCGGTTGCAGGGTTCGGTATTATCAGCCCGTATACCAAAATCCAAATTCCCTACAGGCATTTTACAGCTTACCCTGTTTGCTTCGGCTAACCAGCCGGTGGCGCAACGTTTGGTATTTATACGCCATAACGACCAATTGAACGTTAAAATAACTCCGTCTAAAACTTCGTATGGTAAACGCGACAAAGTAAAGCTGAACCTCGATGTTAAAGACGCTTCGGGCAAACCGGTTTCGGGTGCATTCTCAATGGCCGTGACGGACGAATCTAAAGTTCCTTACAATGACATCGAGGAAACGACCATCCTCTCCAACATCCTGCTAAGCTCAGACCTGAAAGGTTACATTGAAAAACCAAACTATTACTTTACCGATGTAACCCCCGAAAAAGAACGCGAACTGGATAACCTGATGCTGACTCAGGGTTGGAGCCGCTTTGTATGGACAAATATCCTGGCAAATAATTATCCGGTAACCACCTTCAAACCCGAACAGGGCATAACTATAAGCGGTACCGTGACCATGGGTAAAAAACCTATTGCAGGCGGCAAAGTTCTTCTGCTGGCTACCAAAGGCAGGGTTACCATTCTGGATACCATTACCGACAGCCAGGGCCACTTTGTTTTTGATAACTTAGTATTTGGTGATGATACCAAATTTGTAGTTCAGGCCCGCACGGCAAAAGATAAAAAGTTTGTAGATATTACGCTTGATCAGGTTCCCCCGGCGCTGGTATCACGCAACAAAAATGCACCCGATGTTGAGGTTAATGTGAACAGCAGCATGTTAACCTATTTAAAAAACAGTCAGAAACAGTTTACTGAGCTGCGCCGTTACGGTATGCTGGATAGGAACATTGTACTATCTGAAGTAAAAATTACCGAGAAAAAGCCGGAGGTTCAGAACTCAAGCAATTTAAACGGGGCCGGCTTTGCCGATGCCGTTATTAAAGCGGATCAGCTTGAAAATTGTATTGACCTTACGCAATGTTTACAGGGGCGGGTTGCAGGATTAATCATCCAAAACGGTATGGCCTATTTAATGCGTAGCATGCACACACCTATGCAGATCATTGTAGATGGTATGTACTTTGAGCCCGATATGCTCAGTGAGATCAATGTAAACGATATTGAAACCATCGAAGTGCTGAAAAGCATTGGGAATACGGCCATATACGGTATGCGGGGTGGAGGCGGCGTGCTCATTATCAACACTAAACGTGGCGATGGTGTGGTAACACGTAACACCTATACACCAGGTGTGGTTACCTATTATCCAAAAGGTTATAGCGTTTCGCGTGAGTTTTACATGCCTAAGTACGAAGGTAACAACGTGAACAATAAAATGGCCGATTTGCGGACAACCATTTACTGGAATCCTAAAATTGTAACCGATTCACTTGGCAAAGCCTCTGTTGAGTTTTACAATTCGGATGGACTTGGCACGTATAAAGCCGTTGTAGAAGGTGTCGGACTTAACGGAAAGCTGGCACGTAAAGTGTTCAGGTATAACGTTAAGTAATCCTTATATTTTCTTATCTTACAAACCTCACAGGTCTTGAAGACCTGTGAGGTTTATTTTTTAATACTGTTCTATGAATACTATACAAACCAGCATACAGGATAAGATAGCCATCATTACCCTGAACAGGCCGAAATCTAATGCCATCAATGCGGAAATGGTACATGAGCTGCAAAAAATGGTGCAGATCATTGAGCAGGATAAACAATCGGCAGGCTTAATTATTACCGGGCAGGAACGCTTTTTTTCGGCCGGTATCGATCTCATTGAACTTTACGATTATAATGAAACCGAGATCAGGGATTTCTGGGTTAGTTTCCTGAAACTGACCGCAACACTGGTATCATTTAAAAAGCCGATGGTTGCCGCCATTAACGGTCACAGCCCGGCAGGTGGCTGTATTATAGCGCTCTGCGCCGATTACCGTGTTATGGCCGAAGGCGATTTTATCATAGGCTTAAACGAGATTCCGATAGGTATCATTGTACCCGAAAATATTTTCAGCTTGTATGCCTACTGGATAGGAAAAGCTGCGGCTCACCGTAATTTATTATCGGGAAAACTGCTTACCGTTCAGGAAGCATTACAATGCCATTTGGTAGATGAAGTGGTAAAGCCCGGAGCAGTTCTGCAGGCCGCAACACGGCAATTGAAAAAATACCTGGAGTTTAGCTGGGCCGCCTGGCAACAAACCAAACTGAATATGCGGAAAGAATTAACAGACCAGTTTTCAGCCGACCCCGATGAAATACTTGAACCCATACTGAAACAATGGTGGTCGCCTAATACACGGGCTATACTGGAAACGGTTATCCGTAATCTAAAAGGCAGCAAATAGTTTTTATCTTTCTTAAGCTATCAGACTGTAAAAAATCAGGCTGTTGCTAACAAAATTGTTTAAATTTTTGCCTGAAAGACACCATCATATTAACTTCGATAAGCTAATCATTTTAACCATGAAAGTCCTCTGCTGGAATGTATTATTCTTATTGCTGAGCATTAAGATATACGCTCAACAAGCTGATAAACGACCAAACATACTATTTTGTATTGCCGACGATGCTTCTTTTCAGCACATGAGCGCTTACGGCTTATGCAAATGGATCCAAACTCCGGGTTTTGACCGGGTTGCAAAAAATGGGCTGCTGTTTACGCGTGCCTACACTCCAAATGCGAAATGTTCACCATCACGGGCCGCTATTTTAACCGGCAGAAATTCCTGGCAGTTAGAAGACGCGGGAAACCATAACTCATTTTTTCCTGCAAAGTTTACCACGTTTATGGAAGCTCTTGGAAAAAATGGGTACACTGTTGGATTCACCGGAAAGGGCTGGGGCCCCGGAAATCCGGGCAAGGTAGACGGCAAACCACGCTTACTTACCGGGCAGCCATATAATACCCTCAAAATAACAACGCCAACGTCAGCCATTTCGGCGGTAGATTATGCCGGTAATTTCGAAACTTTTATGAACAACCGGCCTAAAGATAAACCCTTCTGTTTTTGGTATGGCTCACACGAACCGCATCGCAAATACGAGTATGGCTCTGGTGTAGCTAAAGGACAAAAGAAATTATCAGATATTGACGCCGTACCTCCGATATGGATAGATAATGAGCAGGTACGAAATGATATGCTGGACTATGGCTATGAAGTGGAATATTTTGACAAGCAATTACAAAAAATACTGACCATTCTTGAGAAATCCGGCCAGCTCGACAACACTATTGTTGTAGTAACATCGGATAACGGCATGCCCTTTCCAAGAACCAAGGGGCATCTCTACGAATATGACAACCACCTGCCGCTTGCCATTATGTGGAAAAGGCAAATTTCAAATCCCGGCAGGAAAATAACCGACTTTGTGAGCTTCATCGACTTCGCTCCTACCTTTTTAGACATTGCCCGGGTAAAACCTGCTGATACCGGCATGCAGCCCATTACCGGGAAATCGCTGCTAACCATTCTTACCTCTAAATCAGGGGAAAAGATTGAGGCCCAACGCGATCATGTATTATTAGGCCGTGAAAGAGAAGATATTGGTCGCCCGCACGATCAGGGTTATCCCGTCAGGGCAATTCTGAAAGGTAACTTTATCTATGCCTGCAATTATGAGCCTGACCGGTGGCCATGCGGAAATCCTGAAACCGGTTATATGGATACCGATAGCAGTCCAACTAAAACGGCTCTTTTAGATGCCAACCGGGCCGGACAATATCATAATCTCTGGATGTTATCATTCGGCAAAAGACCGGCAGAAGAATTATACCAGGTAGATAAAGACCCCTGGTCTGTAAAGAACCTGGCTTACGATTCCGCATATACCAGCATTAAAAACAAACTGAAGGCACAAATGGAGCAGGAATTGAAAGCCCAGAACGATCCCAGAATGTTCGGTAAAGGTTATGTTTTTGATAATTACCCCTACGCCAATAAAATGCGGAATTTTTACGACAGGTTTATTAGTGGTGAACAAATTAAGATTGGTTTTGATAAGGCCGATTTTGAACCTGCCGGTTTTGAGAAAGCCCAAAAGTAAGGTTTAAGCTATAGGGTTTAAGGCAGACGGTGATTTACAATTTACGATTTTAGATTTACGAATATTATGATTGTTGAATTGTTATATTGCTAAATTGTTATCCAGATTATAACTTACAGAACAATAAAACTCCAACAAACTAAAGAACTAACAAACCAAACAACCAATATTCTAAGCGACGAAGGATTGCCCTGGCTTATTTAAACCTGATTGAAGTGTATACCGGCCTGTGGCTAAGGCCGAGCGAAAGGAACAAGCGGGCGGGGTGCGCAGTATAAACGTAAAGCAGGACTATAGGAAGCGAAGCAATACGAACCTCGCTTTTTAAAAAGTCAAAAGCACCTATCTTATGGCCTATTTTTAATCTACTCTACGATAAAATCTTTGCTGGTGCCCTTTGTAGTAGTTAAGTGATACACTCAATTGTATCAAAAGCCAGATTCAGGCTTTTGTGTATGGGTATTGTAGTAGCCTGTTAATCGCTTCCAGAGTAGATGCCTGACTACATTTGAGCTTTATTAACCGCAATAAACTCAAACCCATATCATGACGAAAAACTTTGAATGTATCGCGATGATACTGCTTACGTGTTGTGTTCAGTTCACACGTGGACAGCAAAAAATAGCACTCAGCGAAAAAACGGGACAGTTGGCTCGGCCCTTACCAGATAAAATGACTTCTATTGTTGGCAAAAGCGTGAAAGTATACACTACAGCGGCAGGTACAAGTTATCGCTTATCATTAACTGGTACATTACATTTTACCGATTTTAAGCAACCCTTAGAAACAGAAGCCTGTATTTTTATCGATCCCAATAAAACGTTTCAGTCTGTAATCGGCATTGGCGGCGCTATAACCGATGCTTCGGCGGAAACATTTGCCAGATTATCTAAGGATAAACAACAGGAACTTTTACAGGCATATTATAACCCTCAAAAGGGAATTGGCTATACGCTGGCCCGGACTAACATTAACAGCTGCGATTTTTCGAGCGGTAGTTACACCTACGTTGCCGACCACGACAGCACCCTAAAGACTTTCAGTATTACGCATGATATGCAATACCGTGTACCCTTCATTAAGCGGGCAATAGCAACGGCCGGTGGTAAATTAACTTTATTTGTCAGTCCGTGGAGCCCGCCGGCCTGGATGAAAACCAATAACGATATGTTGCATGGAGGTAAGCTCAAGCCGGAATATTACCAGGCCTGGGCCAACTATTATCCCAAGTTTATCGAGGCTTATGCAAAAGCCGGTATTCCCATTTGGGGCCTGTCGGTACAAAATGAGCCGATGGCTACTCAAACCTGGGAGTCGTGCATTTATACGGCAGAAGAAGAACGCGATTTCATTAAGAACTACTTAGGCCCCACATTGCAGAAGCACGGTATGTCGGCTAAAAAACTTATTGCCTGGGATCATAACCGCGATCAGATTTTTCAGCGATCCAGCGTTATCCTGAATGATCCGGCAGCAGCACGCTATGTCTGGGGTATTGGTTATCACTGGTATGAAACCTGGACGGGCGGAGGCATGCAGTTTGAGAACCTGAAACGCGTTGCGGAAGCTTTTCCGAATAAAAACCTGATATTCACAGAAGGGTGTGCCGAAACATTTGATGCCGCTAAACTGCACAGTTGGGCGTTAGGCGAAAAATACGGCTTATCAATGATCAACGATTTCAATAGCGGAACAGTGGGCTGGACAGACTGGAATATCCTGCTGGACGAAAAGGGCGGCCCTAATCATGTTGGGAATTTCTGTTTCGCACCGGTACATGCCGACACAAAATCAGGAGAGCTGATTTACACCAGCTCTTATTACTATATCGGCCATTTTTCAAAATTTATACGTCCTGGTGCTAAGCGTATCAGCGCTTCCTCCAGTCGCGACCAGCTAAAAACAACCGCGTTTGTTAATACCGACGGCAGCATAGCTGTTATGGTGCTGAATCTTACAGACCAGGCACAACCCTATCATTTATGGATCAATGGTAAAGCCGCAGCAACAACCAGCCTTCCCCATTCGATCATGACGCTGGTATTGTGAGAAGCAAGAGAGCATACCTATAAACTAAGAAAATCTCTTATATCTTTCGTCTTTTAGGATGTTGTCGATTTGAGAAGAATGAGAGTATCTGTACTTCCTGATCTTTAATCCGATAGTACATCGTGTTAAATTTCAAGATTGGAAAATAGTTTTCAAGATATTCGATTGTAGTTTTTAGTTCATTTAAAGCGTGATCTGTCCATAGTATTTTATAACCACTTTTCATAAAGCTTACGAGCTACAGCATGGGAAGATAATTTATTGTTATCAGCATCTTCAATTCCTTTTTCAATGGATAGCTTTTCCGGGTCGGAGATAGCGATCCACCAGTCTTTGTTTTCAGCCTCCCGAAACTTTATCAACTTTTCAATAATATTTTTGTCTTCCAGTGCTGAAAGCCATTGAATTAATTCAATTTTCTTGTCTAAAGTCCAGGCATCCATATCTTCCAATTTTCTTAATCAAATTTACGAAAATAATTTTGTTGAGTGATTTTCCAGCCTCTTCTTTTAATCCTTCAATGCATTCAGTACGCTCGATGCTTTATCCTGGGGATTCGGTTAATAATAGTGGGTTACTTCTGTTCACCGGGATTTGTTCCTCCACGGGAGTCCTTTGGACATGGGAATCACTGTATGATAATCCCGGTGGTAATAAGTGCCGGATTTAAAATCCGGCATTAGCGCCGAATGGAAAAATGTTAATGGCTGAAATACAAACCTATAATCGCTGCCATTTGTGCAACCCAAAAGCCCACCATCCACTTTACCATATCCAATTTTGATTTTGTAATGTCATCCTTTGTTGCTAAAACGGTCTTTAATTCTTCGAATTTTCTGTCTACCTTTTTTTCGAGAATCTCAATAAAAGCTTCTGCCTCACGTTCACCTATTTTTGTTTTGAGCATTTCGTATAATTGTATTTCTGATACTACCATGCCGGTTAATATTTGCTTTCTATTACAAGCTTATACAAAAGTTGCAGAATCCTGCTTCTTCTTTTAATTCTTCAACGCATTCAGCACACTTGGTGCTTTATCCTAGGCAGCCCGGGTCAAAATTACAAATCCTGACCAACGTGATGTGATGGGAAATAAGTAGCTATAATAATTCCTTCAATCGCTGCATCAGTTGTTGAATTTCCCGTAAGGTTGTATCATCAACAATTTTACCAGCACGGTTGATTTTTGTCTGTGCGAAAGGTATCAGCAGGTTTAATTCGTCAATATTTCCGGCTTCAATGACCCTTAGAGTTTCCAGTAAGGCCTGATGTGCGTATTTCCCATCGGTAGAGGCAGTAATTAAAATGGTAGGCTTTCCGGAAAATTCGCACGAAGAAACGGTCCAGTCTATGGCGTTTTTCAACGCTCCCGGTACGCCGTGGGCATATTCCGGTGTACAAATCAATATGCCATCTGCCTGCTGAAGCTGTTGCCTGAAACCGGTTACCGATGGCGTAACATCAGCATTGTCCTCATCGGGGTTAAAATGCGGAAGCGCAGCCAATTCTTCAAAAAACCTGATTTCAAAATCCTGCTTCGTAAACTCCGTAATTGCCTGTATCAGGTTATGATTGGTTGAACGTTGCCGGGTGCTGCCGCAAATAGCTAAAATTTGTTTTTTCATTAATGAGTTGCGAGGTATAGTTCATAACCTTATATCCTGCTCACTGGGATTTGTAATCCCGGTGGTAATAGTATCGGATTTAAAATCCGACATCTGTATCCCCGGCCTGTCCCCTGACGGGCCGGAACACCTAAATATATTGGTCTGTCAGGGGACAGACCAAGGCAGAGATTTCTATTTTCACAGGTCGTCGTTTACAATTAGCGGTAACGTTTTGGGGCTTTGCGTTCGGGCGGGTTTCGGAGCACAAAGTTTCAATTTATTACTAAAGTTTCATAGAAGCACAAAACTCCAAGTTTGCACGTCAGCCCGCCTGACGCAAAACCCGTGTTAGCAGTAGTGGTTCTGTCTGTCGTTGTTTCAAATTTCATTGTGTCCTAATGATTTTGCCAATTCTTTTGCGGTCAGACCGTCAATATTTTTCTTTGTCGTGTCTATACCTTTACTCACTAAAAAATCAAAAGTCTTTTTGTCGTTGTTTTTTGCAGCATAATGTAAAGCAGTCCAACCATTAATAGGATAAGCAAAATTCAAAGTCATAAAGTCCATTGAACTTTTTTTCAAAGCATCTTCCATTTGAATTAAGTCGCCTTTCTCTGCTGCTTTCATAAAGGAAAGGTTAATTTCTCTAAGTATGTTTAGCTTTTCTCTTGCATCACAATACTCATCATAATCTTGTCGTCTTTGTGCCTTTGTTTTACCACCGTGCCTCGCCAATAATTCAATTATCTCATTTGAAGTTGCTAAGTCTATGGCTTCAAAATTGTCTTGGTCGAAAAATGACACAAAAGCTCCATTGTCTATGAAAAATTGAACAAGTTGTTCGTCATTGAGTGTCGCTGCAACAAGCAATCCCGTTCTTTCTCCAAAGTCTTGTTCGTCAATGTTGTGTCCTTGTTTAAGGAGTTTTTTGATTTGGTCAAGCTGTTGAAAAGCTGTCGCTTGTGGTATTGTCAGTCCAAGAATACCTTCATCTTTACATTTGTCAATAATTTTCAACAAGTCTTTGAAGTCACCGAAAGGAGCAATTAGTTCTTCTTTTCCATTGTCAGCCAGTTGATATTGAAAACGCTTCCAAGCAAGGTCATATGGTTCAAGTCGTCCAATAAGTTTTTTGTCCTTTGAAATTTCTTCAAGAACTCTATCCCATTGTTCGTTAAATACTATGTCGTCTATGTCGTTCATACCATTACTGCTAACTCCCAAATATACGCAACTTTGTATCTTTTCCAATATTGTCTAAGAGCTTAAATGGTTGTTGTTTAGTACATTACAAAGCGTTATTGACAGGGAAAATAACGCTTTTGGTATATAGAGTCTCTGCTCACCGGGATTTGTAATCCCGGTGGTATAGTACCGGATTTTAAATCCGGCACCAGTAAGGTCAGGGTTACATATCCCGACCAGCATAAGTGGTTTTTGACTTTTTATTTTTTAAACGCGTTCCAACCCTGTGCTTTAATTTCATGCACGTTGCCCGATTTGGAGACCAGGTTGCATCCGGCAGCCTTTTCGGTAATGTGACCGATAATTGAAATATCGGCAGAATGCTTAATCTTATCGTAATCCTTCTGGCTAATGGTGAATAGTAATTCGTAGTCCTCACCGCCGCTCAAGGCGCAAACAGTCGGGTCAAGATTAAACTGCCGGGCCGTTTCATACGTCATCGGGTCTATCGGTATTTTTTCTTCATAGAGATTACAACCTTTGTCCGATTGCTTACAGATATGCAGAATTTCGGAAGCCAGCCCGTCGGATACATCAATCATAGCAGTAGGCTTAACTTTTAAATCGCGTAAAAGCTGCACAATGTCTTTACGGGCTTCGGGTTTTAGCTGCCGCTCAACAATATAATCTTTCCCTTCCAGGTCAGGTTGTATTTGTGGATTTTCCAGGAAAACCCGTTTTTCACGTTCCAGCAATTGCAAACCCATATAAGCTCCGCCCAAATCACCGCTTACCGCAATCAAATCGCCTTCCTGTGCACCGCTGCGATAACAAATATCCTTTTCATCGGCATAGCCAATACTGGTTACACTAATTACAAGGCCCTGTTTAGATGCTGAAGTATCGCCGCCAATCAGGTCGATTTTATAATTTTTGCAGGCCAGTAATATTCCGGCATACAATTCTTCAACTGCTTCCAGCGGGAACTTACTTGAAATACCAATCGATACGGTCACCTGGCTGGCCAGACCGTTCATAGCGTAAATATCGCTCAGATTTACCTGAACGGCTTTATATCCCAAATGCTTTAAGGGAGTATATGATAAATCAAAATGAACCCCTTCCAGCAAAAGGTCGGTGGAAACAAGCGTTTTCTTGCCGGAAAAATTCAGCACAGCGGCATCATCGCCCACGCCTTTAACAGTGGTTTTATCCTGTAATACAATGTTTTTGGTAAGGTGCTCAATCAGACCAAATTCACCGAGGTTGCTGATATCGGTACGTTCACTATTCTCAAACATAACTTTATATGATAGTTCAGGTTTCCTGAAATTAGTTGTTCTTTAATTCTTCTCTTACAGCCTGTTCGGCCTGCATGATAACTTCTTCGGCAGGACGGTTGTCTGGTTCAATGGGTTGCAAAACCTGCCACGTCATTTTTTCGCCGAAGCTTAGCGGATAAAAGCCATACTGCACCAATCGCCATGAATTTTTAATAGCAATCGGCACAACCAATGCTTCAGGAACTTTTTTTAACAACGTAGCAACACCGCCTACGGCGAAAGGTTTTATCTCGCCATCTCGTGAGCGTGTCCCTTCCGGGAAAATCACCGCTGACCACTTGTTTTCTTTCATCCGTTTGGCCAGCTTTATAATTTCGGAAATGGCTTGCTTGCTGTCTTTACGGTCAATATTGGCTCCACCGCCATGTTTCAGGTTAAAAGATATACTGGGGATTCCCCGCGTAAGCTCAATTTTTGATATAAATTTCGCATTGTACTTCCGCAGGAACCAGATAAGCGGCGGAATATCATACATGCTCTGATGGTTTGCAATAAATATGATTGGTCGCCCAACGGGTAACTGGTAGCGGTTTATAAACCGGATGCTACTGCCCAGAAGATAATAAGTAGCCACCAAAAAGAAGTTCAGCCAGTCTACCGACCATTTATGGGCACGATATCCGCCCAGCTTTAAACATATCCATTGTATGGGATGAAAAACAACCAGCGCTAAGCCGAAAACGATATAGTGGATTGGAGTAAAAATATATCCAAGAGCTTTATGCATAAAAACAATTATACGGATTTATAATTTACCTTCAAGGAGCATCAGTTTAACACGAAGTATGGCGGCTACGCTCATGGAGTCGGTAATCTGGCCGGATTGCACCATCTGGTACACCTCTTCGAACGGGAGTTTTTTTACCTGTAACTGTTCGGTTTCCTCAGGCTCGGCCTCGTGCTGGGTAAGTTCGCGGGCAACATATAACAACGAAAGCTCATCGCTTACCGAGTTGGAAAGATGCATGGTCTGAATGAGCTGCCATTGCTGTGCTACAAGACCGGTTTCTTCCAGCAATTCACGTTGCGCCGATTGCAAAGGTTCGGTATTTAACGGTCCGCCGCCTTCGGGTATTTCCCAGCTATACTGATTTAAGGGAAAACGGAACTGACCTACCAGCCAGGTGTTCAGCTCATCATCAAGCGGAACAATACCGATGGCATAATTTTTAAAATGCACTTTTCCGTAAATGCCCTTTCCGCCGCTCGGGTTAATTACCTGGTATTCCATCAGGTTAATCCAGGGATTATCATAAACCTCTTTATCAGATACTATTTTCCAGGGATTTATTTCTTCGTTAATGCTCATGGTGAAAAAAGCGCATTAAATTAACTTATATAAAACACAAAAGCCCAGAGCGTAAACGCCAGGGCTTTTGTGTTAATCTCCTCCTTGCCTCGTGCTGCAAAGTTAATGTATTTCTTCTTCTTTAAGAAATTTGGCAGAATAATAATCGCGATTCATTAACGCAATGTTTTCCAGCGAGATACCTTTCGGACATTCGGCTTCGCAGGCACCGGTATTGGTACAATTTCCAAAGCCTTCGGCATCCATTTGTGCCACCATACTTTGTACCCGGCGGTAACGCTCCGGCTGCCCTTGCGGAAGGTGCGCCAACTGCGATATTTTAGCCGATACGAACAGCATGGCTGACGCGTTTTTGCAGGTTGCCACACAGGCGCCGCAGCCGATACAGGCTGCTGCCTCAAAAGCGGCATCGGCATCTTGTTTCGGAATAGGAATATTGTTGGCATCTTGTGCACTTCCGGTATTTACCGAGATAAATCCGCCAGCAGCAATGATACGGTCGAATGAGGAACGGTCAACAGAAAGGTCTTTGATAACCGGAAAAGCCTGTGCACGCCATGGTTCTACCACAATGGTATCGCCATCCTTAAACGAACGCATGTGCAGCTGGCAGGTTGTAATGCCTTGTTTTGGTCCGTGCGGACGTCCGTTGATAAACATGGAACACATACCGCAAATTCCTTCGCGGCAATCGTGGTCAAACACAATTGGCTCTTCTCCTTTGCTGATAAGCTGCTCGTTCAATACGTCAAACATCTCTAAAAAAGACATATCGGGCGAAATATCACTTACCTTATAATCTACCAAACGGCCCTGGTCTTTGCTGTTTTTTTGACGCCAAACTTTCAGCGTTAAGTTCATATTTCCTGTACTCATGGTTCTCAGATTTGAGATTTGAGATTTGAGACATGAGATTCACTATCTCACATCTAATGTCTCACATCTAACGTCTATTTATAACTTCTTTGTGCTACTTTGATGTTTTCAAAATTCAGGTCTTCTTTATGAAGCGTGAAGCTTGTGCCCGGCTGATATTCCCAGGCGGCTACGTATGAGAAATGCTCATCATCGCGTAGCGCTTCGCCTTCTTCGGTCTGATATTCTTCCCTGAAATGGCCGCCGCAGCTTTCATTGCGATGCAAAGCGTCGATGCACATCAATTCGCCCAATTCAAGGAAATCGGCTACGCGGCCTGCTTTTTCAAGCTCCGGGTTAAATTCATTGGCATCGCCGGTTACACGTACATCTTTCCAGAATTCTTCACGCAATGCCCTGATCTCCTGTATGGCTTCCTGCAACCCTTGCGCATTACGGGCCATACCACATTTATCCCACATAATTTTACCGAGGGCCTTGTGGAAATGGTCAACCGATTTGGTTCCCTTAATCTCAAAAAGCTTTTTAATGGTATTTCTTACATTATTTTCCGCTTCCTCAAACGCCGGGTGACTGGTTGGGATGGGCTTGGTTGAAATTTCCTTCGACAGGTAAGCGCCAATGGTGTACGGTATTACAAAATAACCGTCAGCAAGGCCCTGCATCAGTGCGGATGCGCCCAGGCGGTTAGCGCCGTGGTCTGAGAAATTGGCTTCGCCCAGCGCATACAATCCCGGTACAGTGGTCATCAGGTTATAATCAACCCAAAGACCGCCCATGGTATAGTGCACGGCAGGGTAAATCCGCATGGGTGTTTCGTAAGGGTCTTCGCCGGTAATTTGTTTATACATATCAAACAGGTTACCGTACTTTTCCTTAATTACCTCGCGACCCAGGCGCATGCAGGTTTCCTTATCGGGATTATGATTTCCTTGTTTGGTGGCTTCTATACGTCCGTAACGTTCGGTATTGGCTGTAAAATCAAGATAAACGGCTAATTTGGAAGCTCCCACGCCGTAGCCGGCATCGCAACGCTCTTTCGCGGCACGCGATGCCACATCGCGGGGAACCAGGTTACCGAAAGCCGGGTAACGGCGCTCCAGGTAATAATCGCGTTCTTCTTCGGGTATGTCTGTTGGCTTACGAGGGTCATTTTTTTGTTTCGGAACCCAGATACGACCGTCGTTACGCAACGATTCGGACATCAGCGTAAGCTTTGACTGATGGTCGCCGGAAACGGGAATACAGGTTGGGTGTATCTGCGTATAGCAGGGGTTACCGAAGAATGCGCCTTTTTTGTGCGCTTTCCAGGCGGCGGTAACGTTGCTTCCCATGGCATTGGTAGACAGGTAAAACACGTTTCCATAACCACCGGAACAGAGTAAAACGGCATGGCCGAAATATCTTTCCAGCTCGCCGGTTATCAGGTTACGGGCAATAATACCGCGGGCTTTGCCGTCTATCACCACCACATCCAGCATTTCGTGGCGGGCGTACATTTCTACCTTACCCATACCTATCTGGCGTTCGAGTGCGCTGTAAGCCCCCAGCAGCAATTGCTGACCGGTTTGCCCGGCGGCGTAAAACGTACGCTGAACCTGAACCCCTCCGAACGAGCGGTTATCCAGTAATCCGCCATATTCGCGGGCTAACGGAACGCCCTGCGCCACGCACTGGTCTATAATGTTGGCGCTAACTTCGGCCAGGCGGTACACATTGGCTTCGCGTGAGCGGTAGTCGCCGCCTTTAATGGTATCGTAAAACAAACGGTAAACACTGTCGCCATCGTTCTGGTAATTTTTTGCGGCATTGATACCGCCCTGTGCGGCAATGGAGTGTGCACGGCGGGGTGAATCCTGGAAACAGAAACATTTAACCTTATAGCCCATTTCGGCTAAAGACGCGGCTGCCGAAGCGCCGGCCAATCCTGAACCGATCACGATAATTTCAAGGCTTCGTTTATTTGCGGGATTAACCAATGGAACAGAAGAACGGTACTTTGTCCATTTCTGTGCTAATTCTCCCTCTGGTATATGTGAATTTATTTCTGACATGATTGTTAAGCTATTCGTACTACCTGATTATTAAATTAAGCCTGCATAAACTGCAATTGGCATCAGCGCAAAAATTAACGGGATGATAATGGAATACCAAAATCCTACCTTTTTTATAATGGGCGTGTATTTTTTATGGTTCCAGCCCATGGTTTGAAATGCCGAAGGAAAGCCGTGCAGCAGGTGATAGGCCAGAGAAACCATTGCCAGCACGTATAAAATCACAATCCAGACGTTCTGGAAGGTGAGCTTCATCACGGCATATAAGTCATCGTGACCGTTGGCATCGGTAGTTGGGATACCGGTAAAACGCGATACCACCCAAAAGTTTGATAAATGTACTATCAGGAAAATCAGCAGTATTGTACCCAATAAGCCCATTGACCGCGAGTACCACTTACTGTTAGCGTTACCGTCGTTGTACGCATATTTAACGGGACGTGCCGCCCGGTTCTCTATGGTTAAGCGTGCCGATTGCACGATATGCACAATAAATCCTAAAAATAACACTACCTCCATAGCCCTGATCAACCAGTTGGTTGCCATGAAGTGAGCACCTTCATTAAAGGTTAAACCGCCATCGTTAACAAAAATCAATGAATTTAAAAAGCAGTGAATAATTAAGTATAAAATTAAGAACAGGCCGGTTATGCCCATTACTAATTTTTTCCCTATCGACGAGGAAAAAGCCTTTCCGGAATTACTCATTTTAGATTATGTATTTAGTTTACGCCGCAAAAATATCTTAATTTAGAAACGCTTTATGGCTATGGCAAGCATTTTAATTTATTTAGAAACGTTCTAAGAAGGTAAGGCCTAAGATTGAAGTAAAAGGTGCAAGATAATTAAAGGACGACACTCGCAGCAGGATTTTAATATTAATAGTTGATTTTTTTAGAAAAGCAAGGTCCGGTAATTATCGGTTCCGGTAGCCCGGCTGTCCGCTCATACGCCTGCAAGCATTCCACACGAGGCCGGTATCCGCTCCATCCGGTTTAAATTGGCCAGGGCAGTGCTATTGATCCATATTCTGGCAATTTTAAAAATTGCCGGATATCTGCAAAGAGAAAGCCTAAAGTTTGCCGCCTGCTAAAAATGGTTTGCAATTGTAGTTTAAAATACTTTTCTTTAGAAACGAATGTTAAAGACATACAACGTTTACACCTGTTTATAATGGCAGAAAAAAAGAAATTTACATTAGAATACGAGGTAAAATCGTCACCGAAAATTTTGTTCAGCTTTTTAAATGAACCTAACGGATTAGCGCAGTGGTTTGCAGATGATGTGGAGTATAAAGACCAGATCTACACCTTTACCTGGGATAACGAGGAGCATAAAGCCAAGCTGTTATCAATGAAAGAGAACAAGCTGGTAAAATTCAAATGGCTGGATGACGAACCGCAGTGCTATTTCGAAATGGAAATTATCCAGGATGAGCTGACCAACGACGTTGCTTTGGCAATAACCGATTTTGCTACCCCCGAAAATATAGAAGAACGCAAGCTGATCTGGGATAACCAGATGCAATACCTGGTAAGTGTTTTAGGCGCCTGAGATACAGGTAAAATCCTAACTTTGTAACGTGAAAAAGATTTATCTGCTGGTCTTAAAGGCCTTCATCAGGCCATTTATAGTCACGTTTTTCATCGTTATGTTCGTGTTGTTGATGCTATTTTTGTTTAAATACATCGATGACCTGATCGGCAAAGGCTTTGAGTGGTACGTGATCTTGCAGCTAATGTGGTATGCATCGGCCACCAACGTGGCTATGGCATTGCCGCTGGCCATGCTTTTATCATCGATCATGACCTTTGGCACCCTGGGCGAAAACTATGAGCTGGTGGCTATAAAATCATCCGGTGTATCTTTACAGCGGGCCATGATGCCATTGATCATAACCGTAGGGCTGATGAGCATCGGCGCTTTTTTATTTTCAGATTACATGTTGCCGGTGGCCAACCTCAAAATGGGCTCGCTGTTGTATGATGTGCGTAACCAGAAAGCCGCATTCTTAATAGAAGAAGGCATTTTTAACAACAGCATTCGCGGTTATTCTATCAAGGTAAATAAAAAAGATAAAGACGGACAGACCTTACATGGCGTTTTAATTTACGAGAATAATCCCAATACCGGCAATGTCAATACCCTGATGGCTAAAACCGGTAAAATGTACCGCTCTGCAGATGATCAGTACCTGATACTGAAATTGTATGATGGCGTACGATATGAGGAAAATTCAAGCGGAAGAGGCGTTTATGATCCCAGGAAGGAATTTAAACGTTACCGTTTTAAAGAGACCGAGCAAAAATTCGACCTTTCGGATTTTAAGATGAAGCGTACCGATGAAAACCTGTTCAAGTCGAATTACGCCATGTTGAATATCAGGCAGTTAAGATACTATCGCGATTCTACCCAGCGTGAAATAGACAGCAACGTAAATACCATATTTAATAACATTAAGTACAACTACCGGTATTTCCTGTTCAGAGATACTGCAAAGCACCCGGTAAGAACCATAAAAAACTATGCTAATACCGTTCTGGATATTATCCCTAAGGATGAACGCGTTTCGGCATTGACAAATGCCCAGAGCGAATTGAACAGCATTAAAAATACACTATCGTTAAAGGTTGAGACCTATACTACTTACAGTCAAAGCATCAGGAGATACATTATTGAATATCAGCGTAAATTTACGCTTTCTGTATCGTGCCTGATCCTGTTTTCGGTAGGAGCACCGCTGGGAGCCATCATCCGTAAGGGTGGCCTGGGACTGCCGGTTGTAATGTCTATTATCTTTTTCCTGATCTATCACATTATTTCTACCATTGGCGAAAAATCGGCCAAGCAAGGTGATATTTCGCCTATCTGGGGCATGTGGATCGCCATTATTGTCCTGGCCCCGCTGGGTATGTTCCTTACCTATAAAGCCACGGTAGATTCGGCGTTGTTTGATATCGATGTGTACAAACGGTTCTTCCAGAAACTGTTTTCCCGAAAGAAAACCAAGGCATAGTTTATTTACGTTTAAATTATAGTAAAACCATTCAGGCTCTGTAATTTTGCGGTACTTATGCAAGTAAAGCTAAATACCATACAAGAGGCTATTGACGATATCAAAGCCGGCAAAATTATTATAGTTGTTGATGATGAGGACCGCGAGAACGAGGGAGATTTTGTAACCGCAGCACGAAACGTTACCCCCGAAATTATCAATTTTATGGCCCTGCACGGGCGGGGATTAATTTGTGCACCTTTAACTGCCGGACGTTGCGACGAGCTTAAGTTAGACCTCATGGTGGGTAATAATACCGCCCTGCACGAAACAAATTTTACCATTTCTGTTGATCTGATCGGTAACGGTTGTACCACAGGTATATCGGCCTCAGACCGTGCAAAAACCATACAGGCGCTTATTGACCCTGCCACCAAACCCGAAGATTTAGGTCGTCCCGGGCATATTTTTCCGTTGCGGGCTAAAGAGGGCGGTGTAATCCGTCGTGCCGGGCATACCGAAGCTGTGGTTGACCTGGCTGCGCTGTCTGGTATGGAACCTGCCGGTGTGCTGGTAGAGATCATGAAAGAGGACGGCGAAATGGCCCGCTTGCCTGAGCTGATGGAAATTGCCAAGAAATTTGATCTCAAAATTATTTCTATCCGCGATCTGATCTCGTACCGGCTTCAGACAGAGTCGCTGATTAAAAAAGAAGTATCTGTAAAACTACCTACCGAATGGGGCGATTTTGAAATGGTAGCTTATACGCAGATCGATACAGGCGCTCATCACCTGGCACTGATAAAAGGTAGCTGGCAGCCTGATGAGCCCGTGCTGGCCCGTGTGCACAGCTCATGCGTTACAGGCGATATTTTCGGTTCATGCCGTTGCGATTGCGGCGCCCAGTTACACAAAGCCATGGAGCTGATAGAAAAAGAAGGCAAAGGTGTTATTGTTTACATGAACCAGGAAGGCCGAGGCATTGGGCTTATCAATAAGCTGCATGCCTATA
This sequence comes from Pedobacter sp. BS3, assembly GCF_008274585.1. Taxonomy (GTDB): domain Bacteria; phylum Bacteroidota; class Bacteroidia; order Sphingobacteriales; family Sphingobacteriaceae; genus Hufsiella_A. The sequence continues at coordinate 242,960 of NZ_VTRT01000001.1, forward strand.
ATTTGCAGGAGAACGGCCTGGATACTGTAGACGCTAATTTAGAGCTTGGCTTTAAAGCCGACGAACGCGATTACGGTGTAGGCGCCCAGATATTACGCAGCCTGGGTGTTACCAAAATGCGCCTGATGTCGAACAATCCAACCAAACGTGCCGGCTTAATTGGTTACGGTCTGGAGGTAGTTGATAATGTGCCTTTGCAGATAGCGTCTAACAAGCATAACGAACTGTACCTGCAAACCAAACGCGATAAGATGGGGCATATCCTTACACCATCGAAAAAGATATCGTAGTAGCCTTAAGAGGTAACTTAATAGTGTTAAGCCTAAAAGCCGGGCGTTGCAAGATCCCGGCCATTCGCATTGCCGTCAATGATTATTAATCTATTGATGAGCATTTTTGTTGCATAAAATCAACCCGACGTGTTATGTAATCACTCAGGATAAAATATGCCACTACTTTAGAACACGTTTAAATTTCATGAAATCAATGTTTTTATTGCTGCTGACCAAAAAGCCAAAAAGTAGCGTCATTTCGATCCCTCCCGTACGTATAGGCATCAAGATAATTTCAGGGTTTTGTTATCAATTTATTGATTATTAGATAGTTATTTGAAAAAAGTAGCAGGTGAAGTGTCAGCACAGACAGAGCTAAAAAGCCCGGAACCCCGTCACCCTGAACTTGATTCATCCCGAGACTTCGGGAGTAAAGCGGCGCTTATGCTGCTATTTAGGAGATTCCGGATCCCCCGAGTACTCGGGGCGGACGGCAAGGGCTTTTTAGCTCTTATCTTGACGCCTATGCGAAACTTCGGGATCGGGATGACGGGAGCTTTTTGGTCAGCCCCGGCTGAGGCCATGGACGGTGTCTCCACCATCCATTCACAATGACCACATACACAAAATTTAAATATGCTCTAACATCAACTATATAAATTTTTTTTAAACCGTTTAGGGGTTAGGCACTTTATAAGTGCCATACATACAGAAAGCCCTGAATGGAAAAGAACGAATTTCAACAATTAGCAGAAAAGATCAGTAACGGAACGGCAACCGCAGAAGAAGTTGCCTTATATAACCATTACTATAACCAGCTTCAGGAAGATGCAGGCTGGGATAGTGAAAAATTAGGCGAACAGTATCAGCTTGAAACCGAATTGCATGCCCGTATTACTGCAAATCTACCCGGTTATACAGAATATAAAAGACCATTCCCTTATCTGAAAATAGCCGCGGCTGTTGCGTTGATCTTTATTTCAGTATTAGTTTATCTCAAAACCGGTAATAACTCCGGCATGCTGGCCCACAATGAAAGTAAACGTTTTGAGCACGATGTAAATCCGGGACGAAACAGAGCTGTGCTTACGCTGGAAGACGGTTCACAGCTTAATCTGGACGAATCAGGTACAGGTATATTGGCCAAGCAGGGAAACGTACAGATAAGCAAGCTGAATAACGGGCAAATTGTGTATACAGCAACCCGGGGCAGGCCGGTTCCGGCGAATAAGAATTTGTTTAATACAATTACCATTCCCCGCGGCGGGCAATACCAGCTTACGCTTCGGGATGGAACAAAAGTATGGCTTAATGCCGCCAGCTCTTTAAGATTTCCTGCCCTGTTTACCGGAAAAAGCCGGGTTGTTGAGCTTAATGGCGAGGCTTATTTTGAAGTAGCTAAAAAGGTGGAAGGCGGTAAGGCGGAAGGAAGGAAGGTGCCGTTTATTGTTAAAACCGCAACGCAGGAAATAGAAGTGCTGGGTACTCACTTTAATGTGAACGCCTATGCCGATGAAAAAATCACCAAAACTACCCTATTGGAGGGATCCGTAAAGGTTTCATCCATTAAAACCGGTGCTGTACAAATGCTTAAACCAGGCGAGCAATCGCAGCTTACTGAATCAGGTGATATCCATTTGGCAACAGGTATTGACATGGATGAAGCTGTAGCCTGGAAAAATGAATTGTTTTATTTCAATAATACGGAGTTAGCGCTCATCATGCGTCAGCTCTCACGTTGGTATGATGTTGAGATCGATGCGGATAATATGCCGCGAAAACGGTTTAACGGTATTCTTTCGCGAAATGTAAAATTATCACAGGTACTACAAATGATGGAAAAAACAAGCGGATTGAAATTTAAAATAGAAGAAAGGAGGATATCTATGCTGCAATGAGATACAATCTTATTGTATAAGCCCAAAAACTTAAAAGCCTCTTCTTGCGAAAGAGGCCTTTAAAAAAGGTGGTGGAACACCTTAGCTATAAGGTTTATGCAATTAACAACGGCTAAGCAATTAATTGATTTATAACCCTAACTTATACAAATGTATGAATTATACTATTCATGACAAAAGTGTATGCGTAACATATACTGCGGGCATTTATTGTCCTAAAGCATTATCAAAAATTTTATTGATCATGAAACTGGCTGCTATATTAACCCTGCTCACTTGTTTGAACCTGCGGGCTGCAGTTTATTCTCAACAGATAAGTTTATCAGTAAAAAACGCTTCGCTCGAAAAAGTAATTAAGCAAATACGTCAGCAAAGTGGATATGCCTTCTTTTACGATTCAGAATATTTACAGCGGGCTTCGCCTGTAACTGTAGAAGTTAAAAATGTTTCGGTAGAAGAAGCATTGCTTAAAACGTTCTCATCCCAGCCTTTTACCTGGGAGATATTAGACAAAACCATCCTCATCAAGCCCGCATCGGTTAAGGGGATGACCATGCTGATCCAAACCAACGATATTAAAGGAAAAATTACCGATGCCAATGGCGAGACTTTGCCCGGGGCAACGGTAAAAATTAAAGGAACTACCATCGGTACAGTAACCGATGTAAATGGGAATTTCACGCTTAAATCGGTAAAATCAGATGCCATACTTATTGTTTCTTATACGGGCTTTGTTACCCGGGAAATCCCGGTAAAGGGCCAGCGTGACTTCGCAATTACGTTAGAAGTAAGCAGCCAGACACTCGAAGAGCTGGTAGTAATTGGATATGGTACTCAAAAGAAAAGAGATTTGACCGGGGCGGTTTCATCTGTAAAAGCCGCCGATTTAGTTGTTTCTCAAGGACCCGAAGTTGGCAATATGCTGAAAGGAAAGGTGGCGGGCTTAACCATTCGCCAAAACAGTGCGCAGCCTGGCGGTGGTCTGGATATATTAGTACGCGGAGCCGGTTCAGTAAATGCCAGTAATGAACCGCTATTTGTAGTAGACGGTTTCCCGATTTCGGATTTACAGCAGCCAGGTACAGGCAACCGTTATGATGGCGGTACACAAAGCATGTTGAATTCTTTTAACCCTAATGATATTGAATCAATAGAGGTTTTAAAGGACGCGAGCGCTACCTCTATATACGGTTCCAGGGCCGCTAACGGTGTTATTTTAATTACCACCAAAAGAGGTAAAGAAGGAAAAACGAAGGTAGATTATTCAAACAATTTCTCTTTTCAAAAATGGGATAATTCATTTGAAGTGCTGCCATTGAATGAATGGATGCAGGTTCGGAACGATGCCAGGTTCGAAAAATGGATGTGGGATAACGAGGTTACTCCTTACGGAAGCAAAACACTTGCTGAAGCAGAAGCCAACCCAAAAGATGGCCGCTCATACCAACAACTATATACACAAAATGCCATCAACAATGTAGGCAGAGGTACCGATTGGTTTAATCTGGTAATGAGAAACGGCAAATCACAGCAACATAATATATCACTTTCGGGAGGCAGTAAAACAACCAGATATTTATTATCAGGAAATTACTTTGGTCAGGATGGGGTTGTAAAAAATTCCAAATTCAATAGATATTCCATGAGAGCGAATATCGATCAGGAAATAACTAAATATATCAAAGTAGGGCTAAACCTCACCAGTAGCAGGATAGATAATGATAATACCCAATTGGGCGGTAACAACTGGGAAAACTCTGGGATTTTGAGGGCGGCCATCCAGATGGGACCTCATATTCCAGCCATCGATGAAGACGGGAATTACCCTATCAACCCCGAACTGCCTTTGCAACCTAATCCGGCATCGTTACTGACTGTTTCTGATAAAGGCCGTATTGAACGGATGCTACTAAATACCTTTGTAGATATAAAACCTATTAATGATTTAACCATCAGGCTTAAAGCCGGAATGGATAGAGGTTATACCAAACGTTCTACCTATCTGCCACGAACAACCATACATGGCGCATTAGAGGGGGGAAGAGCCTCTATTAGCAACCTGGATAAGGATGATTACCTGTTAGAAGCAACCGCTAATTATACCAAAACATTTGGAGATGGGCATAAATTTGAATTGTTAGGAGGTGCTTCGCGACAAAAATTTATTGAAAACTCCGGAAGCAGCGCCGCGTCCGGCTTTATTACAGACGCTTTTTTATGGAACAACTTAAATGCCGGTAGTCTGCAGTTGCCCTCAAGTTCCTACCGTTCAGAGAACATGATTGCCTCTTATTTCAGCCGTTTAAATTATAATTATAAAAGCAAATACCTTTTCACTTTCACCATCCGTACAGACGGATCCAGTATTTTCGCCAGAAATCATAAATGGGCAACCTTTCCATCTGCCGCAATAGCATGGAACGTAGCGGAAGAACCTTTTCTTCAGAACATAAAGAATACGGTTTCCCAGCTTAAGGTCCGCTTCAGTTACGGGCAAACCGGTAACGCGACAATTAGCTCAGCAGCACTTGATAAGTTTGGCAGTGTAGTTAGCAACGCATTCCCCGCATACAGCGCTTATCCCGGATGGTTATCAAAGGATGATGCCAGGATGATAGCGGTATCCTTATCCCGGTTAGAAAACCCGGATTTAAAATGGGAAACCACTACGGGCGCCAACCTGGGTATAGACTACTCGCTTTTTAACGGGAAAGTAGAAGGCTCTGTAGAGCTATATAATAATGTGATTTCTGATTTGTTAGACACCAAATTTTTAAACTCTTATAATGAAGTAAACCAAGTTATTGCAAACGTTGGGAAAACAAGAAGCAGAGGTATAGAAGTGAGTGTGAGCACACGGAATATTCAGCGAAAAGATTTTCAATGGAGGACAACCGCAAATTTCTCACTTTACAGAGACAACTGGCTGGAGAGAGCGCCAGACTGGAAACCTTCTGTATACGAGAATGCCAAAGACCCTATCAGGCCTATTTATACAAGATTATCAGACGGAATACTACAAATTGGCGAGCCAATACCGGCAGCACAACCAAACCTGAAACCGGGACAAGTAAAAATCCGGGATATCAACGGCTTTAAAAGAGACGGAGCGGGTATTCCGGTAGTAGATGAAAATGGAAGGTTCCAAAGAACCGGACAGCCTGACGGAATTATAGATGAAGCAGACAATGTGCTTTTGGGCACTTCAGACCCGGGTTATATGGTAGGTTTAACCAATATCATCAAGTATAAAAAATTCAGCCTGAATTTCGATTTTAACGGATTATTAGGAAGAAAAATGATTGATCCTAATTTCCAAATCTACGGATATAGCGCATACGGCATTGCGGATCAAGGTTACAATGCACTCACCAGTGTAAAAAACAGGTGGACACCAACAAATCCATCTACTACAGTACCCAGCTCTTTTGCAGATTCCTCTCCAGACGGATTAGGAGACTTTTTGATGCAGGATGCCTGGTTTATCAGGTTGCAAAACGTGTCTTTAGGGTACGATTTACCTACCAGATGGCTTAAAGGCACCTTCTCTTCTGCCCGTATAAACGTTTCGGCATATAATCTTTTTGTGATTTCGCCATACACAGGGGTAGATCCCGAAACAGACTCTTATACCGCGGCTTACCCCAATGTAAGAACGTTTACCGCAGGGCTGAATATTACATTTTAAATGAATATATAAAGATATAAACATGAAAAAGATTACATTTTTTACCATAGCACTCATGTTTTTGTTAGCAGGTTGTACCAAAGACTTGGTTTCTGTTGATTATGGCGAAATAAATCCGGCAATTTTCCCGAAAACCGCCGCCGACATAGAATCAATGGTGAACGCCGCTTACTATCCATTAAGAGGATCCTGGTTTGATGGAATATTCTCAACCTCAGAAAGAGGCGTAATGATGATAAGTGATTGTACTACCGAGATATTAACCGGATGGTACGATGAAAAGCTGGAGGCTACACAACATAGTTATACTCCTGATGTAGCCGGTATCACTTACTTTTATGATAGCTTTTACAATAAAATTAGCCGGATGACTTTGACCATAGATCTGATTCAGGAATCCAGCGTAAGCGAAGAGTTAAAGAAAAAAGCGATTGCAGAAATACGTTGTGCCCGGGGCTTATTGGCCTATACCTTGTTCGACCTTTACGGCCCTATAGTTATAGCTCCCCTTGAAGTTTTAAAAAACCCCTTACAAGAACAACCTCTTGCCAGAATGCCTTATGACGATATGGTGAACTTTATTGAAGCGGATTTGCTGGCTGCAGCAGAAGATCTTCCGTACCCGGCAGAAGCAGATTATGGCCGGTTTAATAAAGCCCTGGCAAAAATGCTGTTGATCAGGTTAAACCTTCACGAAAAAAGATGGGATAAAGTAGTACAGCTTGCAAATGACATCATTGGTTATAACTATTATCACCTGGATGATGATTACGTAGGCATGTGGGGTTTAGACGGAGCGAAAAAAAGCCCCGAGGTGATTTGGGCTATTCCATGTGATTATGAGGGAACCAGCCAAAATCAATGGCAGTTAATGGTATTGCCGGGAGTTTATGCGCCTAAAGGAGGTTGGGGAACCATACAGAGCAGCTGGTGGTTTTACGATACGTTTGAATCTCTTGATAAAAGAAAAACAATGCTCATTACTCAATTTACAGACGTTAACGGTGTAACTTATAACAGAGCTAATCCGGGTTCATACCTTAACTATGGCCCACTGCCCTTAAAAATAAATGAAGACGCCGCCCGTACCACAAGCTATTCTACAGTGGATATTATCATGTATCGTTACGCGGATGTATTGCTTTCTAAAGCGGAAGCGCTGGCCAATGGTTCAGGAACACCTTCGCAGGAGTCTATTGACCTTATTAACCAGGTAAGGCACCGGGCAGGGATTGGCGATGTGAAACTGGCAGATTATTCAAGCCTTAACGCATTTAACGATATGCTTCTCACAGAAAGAAGCCATGAGTTCTGGTGCGAAAACGGGCAGTACAGGGCAGATTTGATCAGGCATGATAAATTTGTTTCCCGCTGCTTAGAGGTAAGGCACTCATCTTATACCGCTAAGTATAAAGAAGTATTCCCATTCTCAAGGGGGAAGATATCAGAGGGTAAAGGAAAATTTATCCAGAATCCCTTTTATAATTAACGTACATTTTAAATGTAAAGAGATATGAAAAGAGAGATAATTAATTTAACATGGATTGCCATAATCATGATATTGACAGTATCCTGTAAAAAGGAAAAAGACAACGAAGGTACAAAAGCGGTATTTAGTTATGTAACAGATGGTTATGTAACAAACTTTACTAATTTTTCTACCGATGCTACCACATATGAATGGGATTTTGGCGATAATAGCGGAGCAACCTCTACCAAAAAGTCACCACAATATGTATACAAAACTAAGGGGAAATATCTGGTGTCCCTAACCGCGAAAAAAGGGGATATTGTCTCCACATTCAAAGACACGGTAAATATTCTGGGGCCTAATATCAAAATTGACGGTGACTTTACCGATTGGGAACATGTAGAGTATACTTATGTAAATGAGGATAACCAGGGAGGGACTTTACGAGCGGTAAAAACATTTGCTAACGGTAAATATTTAAATTTTCTGTTAGAAGGTACAGACCAAATGGTATTGGATGTTATAGTTGTCCACATGGATACAGATAAAAATCCCGATACCGGATATAAAATTGACTGGCTTTATCCCGTTGCATCTGGAACTGATTATAAGTTAGAAGGCAGTTTTACTGGAAACTGGGGCGGTTTAGCTAAACATTCCGGTAACCCTGCTGACGGATGGAATGGTTTCTCTAGTGATATAGCATCTTTTGACGAAACTATCCTTTATTCGCCACCTAAAACCGTAGAGGGTAAAAAATTAATAGAATTCTCTATCGATAGGTCGTTTTTAGGCACGCTAAATGGTTCTCTTAACTTTTGTATCATTGAAAATTCAAGCAGTTATACAGAAAGGGGATCTATACCTGCAACCGGGCTTCCCGATGGAAAATATGCCATATATCCATTATAGAACATCGGCATTATAAATATAGTCTTATAGTTTGAATTCCACCCTGCTGATAGTATAGCTGGCATACATAAAGCCAGCTATACTATCAGCAGAGCTTATCTTAAATTCTTTCAGGTAAACAAAAGAAACAGAGAAAGTTACGCCCTATCCTATTTAAAGAATTGAGCTTAACCATCTGGGTTTTTCAACTTAATCAGTTAAAAATAAATAATCATGAAAAGGAAACTTACATTAATTTTTAGCCTTTTATGGCTTGTTAACATTACTGCCAAGGCAGATATTGTTATTGACGGAAATTTTTCTGACTGGGACGCTATTCCGTATGCTCATACCAATGCAGAAGGTACAGGAGGAAGTCTGCTGGCATTGAAAACGTATGGTACCGAAACACATCTGTATTTTTTAGTAGAAGGTACTACAGCAATGACCTTTAACACCTTGCGGATGTATCTGGATACAGATAACAACCCGGCAACAGGCTACGATAATTCATGGCAGTATGGCGCCGGGGCCGGAGCCGATTATATGCTAAATGGAAATGCGCCATGGTGGGGCGATTTATTTCAGCATTCGGGAAATCCGGCAGATGATTGGGGCGGTTTTACCTCGATAGAAAATCTTGGGACTAATCCAGCCGTACATACAAGGTCGGCAGTTGTAGAAGTGGGAGGGAAAAATTTCATAGAGTTTTCCATTACCAAATCATACCTGGGCACTTTAGGAGCTTTTATCAATGTAGCTATTTTAGACAATGACCCTGAAAATACCGGAACGCTTCCCGCAATAGACCCCGATGCTTCCGTAGCCAAATACCTGAAAATTAATACCACAGGAAATACTACTTTACCAGTTTCTTTGGCCTCCTTTACCGGTGCATCAACAAAAAATGCAGTTAAATTAAACTGGTCAACTTATTCAGAGCACAATAACTCCCGGTTCGAGTTATACAAATCTGCAGATGGAGTTTCATTTAATAAAATAGCCACCATAAACGGAGCAGGAAATTCAAATTCCCGGCTATTTTACAGCTATACAGATTACAGCCTTTCAAGCGGAAGCGTTTATTATGAATTAAAGCAGGTTGATTTAAATGGAGCAGTAACCTCTCTGGGTGTAGTAGAAGTAAAATCCAAATTTCAAAAAACACAATTTAATGTACATAAAGTACCAGGGCAGGATATTTTGGAACTCAATGTTTACACAAATGGAAATTCGGCTTCCAGGTTTTTACTGTCTGATATAAATGGAAAAATACTAACAAACAGCACTGTACGGTTAGTTCCGGGTAATCAGGTAATCAGGTTACCATTGTCTGCAAAATCAGGGATATATGTAGCCACTTTAAATACTACCGAAGGTTTGTTCAGCCATAAAATAGTAATAGCTGAATAACCATGAAAAACGAGCCACGAAATATGGAGCTTGTGAAACAGCGTTTACTCTCGCTGGATGTTATGCGTGGGCTTATCATGATTCTGCTTGCCGCAGAGAGTTGTATGCTTTACGAAGCATTGGATAATATTACTTCTGATAAATCACTTTCTGGCAATATCGTTAAGCAATTTTTCCATCATCCATGGCATGGGTTGCGTTTCTGGGATTTAGTACAACCCGCATTTATGCTGATGGCCGGAACTGCACTCTATATTTCGTGGCACGGAAAGTCTACAAGGGGCATTAGCTGGAAAAATAACTTTAACCACATACTTGTGCGCAGTTTCAGGCTGTTTTCGCTTGGAACCGCGTTACATTGTGTGTATGCGGGCAGGTTAGTCTGGGAATTATGGAATGTGCTTACCCAGCTTTCTGTAACCACCATCATTGCCTACCTGATTATACGCAAATCAAAAACCTGGCAAATAGTTTTTTCCTTACTCCTGTTATTATTAACCGAGTTGCTGTACCGTTTTGTACAAGTACCCGGTTTCGACCAGCCTTTTACAGAGCATCACAACTTCGGCGCTTTTATGGACACCGTTTTAATGGGGAAAATAAATACCGATGGGTGGGTAACCATTAATTTCATCCCCACGGCAGCACATACGATATGGGGTGTTGTAGCAGGTAAATTATTAATCTCCTCATTAAATAACCGGCAAAAAGTGAATTATCTGATTGCAGCCGGAATCATTGCTTTAATAGCCGGATACGCGTTAGACCTGAGTGGCATTACCCCAATTATCAAACGCATAAGCACCAGCTCATTTGTTTTGGTTTCCGGAGGATGGGTATTGTTAATTATGGCCTTTTTATTCTGGATAAATGATGTGAAAAAACAATCGAAATATGCCTGGATATTTACGGTAGTTGGTATGAACGCCATTTTTATTTACCTGTTTTCCAATACGGTGGGTATGCAATGGTTCAATGGTTTTGTAGCGGTGTTTGTTAAAGGATTATTAAGCATAACCGGTCTTTCCAATCAAATAATGTCTGTAATATCTGCTATGGTTGCGCTCTTTACCCAGTGGTACCTGTGTTACTGGCTTTACCAAAAGAAAATATTTTTTAAACTCTAATTATTTAATTCATTCCTCATGAAACCATTTAGAAATTTGTCCCGCTATGCATTAATGTTGGTTTTAGCGTTGCTGAGTTGTAAGAAGAAAGGCGGAACCTCTCCAGCGCCCGACCCCGGCCCGCAACCTACGGTTACTTATACAGAAAGTACAGAAGATTTTCCGAACCCCGAGCGTGGATTTTACCGGTATACAGAAACATATACCAGCAATTTTACAGTTTTAAACGCTCATACTTTAGCAGGATATCGCCAATTGCAAAGCATCGTTAATGCTAACTATCGCGTTTACAGTACGTTGGTATTCAGATATTATGTACTGGATGATGTAAAAAATACAGCTATACCACAAAGTACTTTAGATAAAATTAACGAGGACATGGCCGCGGCCAGAACCGCGGGAGTAAAGCTCATACCACGGTTTGTTTATACCATAAGTTCAACCGGGGGTAATTGCTCTGACGGAAGCATTTGCCCGCCTTATGGCGATACATCAAAAGAAAAGGTACTACAGCATATAGCAGATTTAAAACCTGTTTTACGGGATAACGCGGACGTGATAGCCTGTGTTCAGTTTGGCTTTATAGGCATCTGGGGAGAACAGTATTATACCGATTTCTTTGGCGACCCATCCGCTAACGGCGGACAAGGCAAATTGACCGATACTAACTGGACAGACAGGGCAGAAATACTTGCGGCGTTGTTAAATGCTGTTCCTGCAAGCAGAATGGTACAGGTAAGATACCCGCAGCAGAAGCAACGTTATGTGTATGGTGTTAACGCCCCTGTAACGGTTGCTCCATTAACAGAGGCCGAAGCCTTCATAGAAAATGAAAAATCTAGAATAGGTTTTCATAACGACTGTTTCTTGTCGGGGCCTAATGATACCGGAACCTACGAAGACTATGGCAATAGTTCAAGCGGCAGAAGTGCAAGCTCTTCCATAGTGGATGCTCTAAAAGAATACCAGCGCAAAGACAGTAAATACGTGGTTGTAGGCGGAGAAACCTGCGCACCGTTTTTGCCGGATATTAACTGCGAACCTGCCGGAAGGGCACAGGCGGCATTTGCCGAAATGCACTACAGCTACATCAATGCGCAATATAATAATGAGGTAAACAATGTTTGGCAAACAACAGGATGTATGGACAATATCAAGAAAAATCTCGGATACAGGTTTGTGCTGCAAAATGCCATATTTCCTGATGCGGTAACAGCAGGCAATAATTTCGCATTTACAATAAACCTAATCAATAAGGGATACGCGTCACCCTATAATGCCCGTCCGGTGCAATTGCTGTTGCGTAAAGCAGGAACACAGGAAGTAACAACATTAGCCATTGATACCGATATAAGAAAATGGTACACCGGAACCGTTAAACTGGAGTCTGCTGTAACCATTCCTGCAAATCTGGAAAAGGGCGAATACGAACTATTATTGAACCTGCCAGATGCTTATGAAAGTATAGCTGCAAGGCCGGAATACAGCATCCGCTTAGCCAATAATAATGTTTGGGAAGAAACTACAGGCTATAATAAATTGAATTATAAAATTCAGGTGAAGTAAAGGCATGATGAGGGAAGTATTTATAAAATTGAATTTGTTGGTTTTATTCTTTTTGAGCATCGTGCCAGATTTAGTCGCACAAGAAAGAATAATCCAATTAAGCAAGGAAGAAAAATGGTTCGGAGGAGCAGTTAATGAGGCCCATTTAATGCCTTTTAAGAACGGTTACAATTTCGACCTTTACGGAAATACCGGCACCAATCAAGCTGCACCCCTGCTTGTTTCAACCAAAGGGAAATTTATCTGGAGCGAAGAGCCTTTCCGTTTTACTATCAGAAATAATCAATTAATTATATCAAACAGCGGAGAACCCGTTGTGGTAGATTCTTCAGGAAAAAATCTTCGTGAAGCTTATCTAAACGCCAGTAAAAGGTTCTTTCCGTCTAAGGGGAAACTTCCGGATACATTGCTGTTCACCAGTCCGCAATATAATACCTGGATAGAGTTGGTTTATAATCAGAACCAAAAAGATATCATCGCTTATGCCAAAGCAATTATAGCTAACGGTTTTCCTCCGGGGGTAATTATGATTGATGATAACTGGGCGGATTACTACGGACGATTTGATTTCAGGGCAGACAGGTTTAATGACGCTGCAGGTATGGTAGATACCTTGCACCGGATGGGCTTTAAAGTGATGCTGTGGATTAGCCCGTTTATTTCTCCTGATACAGAGGTTTTCAGGGAATTACAGGCTAAAAAATACCTTTTATATGACGGGGCAAGTAAAAAGGCCTGGTCAGAAGCAGACAAGATTGCTATAATCAACTGGTGGAACGGCTACAGTGCCGTAATGGATTTTACCAATCCTGATGCAGAAAAGTGGTTTCATAACAGGCTGGAATACATGGTAAAAACATATCATCTGGATGGATTCAAATTTGATGCAGGTGATGCGGATTTTTACCCTAAAAATGCCATTTCTTTTAAACCCGCCACTCCTAATGAACATAGTCTTCTTTGGGGAAGATTTGGTAAATACTATCCGTTAAACGAATACCGGGCCATGTGGAAAATGGGAGGAGAACCCCTGGTACAACGCTTACGCGATAAAAAGCATAGCTGGGAGGACCTTCAAAAACTAATTCCCCATATCACCACCGCCGGTTTATTAGGCTATCAGTTTACCTGTCCGGATATGATTGGAGGAGGCGAGTATGGGTCTTTTATCGGAAGAAAGAACCTGGATGAAAAACTTGTAGTACGTTCTGCCGCGTGTTCGGCTTTAATGCCAATGATGCAATTCTCCGTTGCTCCATGGCGTGTATTAAACGAGGCAAATCTGGCCGCTGTAAAAAAGATGGTGGCCGTAAGAAAAAAATATGTCCCATATATTATGGAACAGGCAAAATCATCCGCTATAAGCGGAGAGCCTATTGTCAGAACAATGGAGTATGAATTCCCCAATCAGGGAATGGCAGAAATACAAGACCAGTTCATGTTGGGTAAGCGGTATATGGTAGCGCCCGTTGTAACCAAAGAAAATACAAGGAAAATACACTTGCCCAAAGGCGTTTGGAAAAGTGATGCGGGAAAGATTATCAGGGGACCTAAAATAATAGAGGAGAATGTCTCATTAGACAGGCTGCCTGTATTTGAGTTGATAAAAAAATAATTAACCCTTTTTAAACCAATTAAACATGAAAAATTTAATTTTATTAGGAATGATTGCTTTCGCCTTTAGTTCTTGTTCTAAAAACAATTCCATTGAGGCGGAACTTAGGGCAGGGTCAAAAAGCAAACCCGCGAAAGTATCTTCAATTACCAACTACTATGTAGATGATACTTCAGGAAATGATGCGAATGACGGGCTCTCGCCAGCTACGGCGCTTAAGACTATTCAGGCTGCACTGTGGAAAACAACAGATGGTGTTGGCGCTACCATATACGTAGCGGGAGGCACTTATCATGAAAGACTGTGGTGGCCCAATTCAGGTGCATCTAACTCAGAACCAATTACTCTGACAAGTTACAACGGAGGAACAGTAATTCTGGATGGTATTAATGCAACCAACAGTACGCAAAATGCCATGATTAGTATTGAAAGCAAAAGTTATATCCGTATTGATGATATCCATATAACCAACAATATTAGAAATTACGCTTCCGGAATCGCAATGACAGGGTCGGGCACTGATGTCCATTTTACACAGTGCGAAATTTCCAATATTAATTGGACATCAAATCCTAGTGCGACCCCTACATCTAATGATAATGCCAGCCCACTTATTGTTGTTGGCCAAACAGCTACATCCTATTCGGAAATTTACATCGGATACAATGAAATTTATGATTGTAACACCGGGTATAGCGAAGGATTAACATTAACCGGGAATGTGGTGAATTTTTTACTGGAAAACAATACTGTACATGATATCAGTAATATCGGTATTGATATGTCCGGTCATTACTCATGGACCGGGGCTCCATCTAATGTTAATTATGCCCGCAATGGAAATTGCAGGGGAAATATCGTTTATAATTGCGTTTCACCAATAGCTACTTCCGGAGGAATTTACGTTGATGGCGGCAAATGGATTAATATAGAAGGCAACACTTGCTATGCCAATTATGCGGGTATCAATGTAGGATGTGAAAATGATAACAATACGGCAGAAGGTATAAATGTTCGCAGCAACTTTATTTATAACAACATTGAAGCCGGGATATTATTCGGGGCGAACCAACCCAACAGTAGCGTAATTAACTCAATGGTAAGTAATAATACCTTGTTTAATAATTATTCAGCAGGCGGCTGGGGCGGCGAAATACACCTTCAAAATATGGACAATGTTTCATTTATAAACAATATAGTACATTCGCGATCAAATATTGTTGTGATTGCATTAGCAGGATATGCCTCAACAAATCTGACTTTCGATTATAATAACTACTACTCTACGTCGGGAACGCCATCAAATATTATATTTGATTGGGGAGGAAACGGAGGACCAACCTATTTAACTTTTGCTTCATTTATCTCAGGAACAGGGCTTGACGCTAACTCAACCTATGGAAGCCCTGGATTTGTCTCGGGTAGCTTACCAACTCCTGATCTTCATTTAGCCAGTTCATCTGCTTGTATAAATTCAGGTTTACCTTCTTTTGTTGCTCAGCCTGGTGAATTTGATGTAGACCACAGTACCAGGGTGGTCAATTCAAGGGTAGATATCGGAGCTGATGAATCTCCATATTAATCTTAAAATTACAAACTGTCCGTAGGGCTAAGCAATAGCAGCTCTACGGGCTTGGTAATACAAAGGAGCTAACAATCGCTAGTGCGATCGTGGCGCTCGTACTCCTAACTGAGTTAAGTTTAGGGGAAAGACTGAGTTGTGGGCTAACTTAAGCCTGGAGCACGTTTAAGCTAACCATTACAGTGGCCAAAACTTAAACTTAAGCGAGGGAGGGTCTCTCGTACCTGAAAGATATAAGAATATAGACACAAGCGGCGCTTGCGCCCGTAGCCAGCATGATGGATATTTTTTTATAACCACGCATCAACAATTTTCGTATATTAACCAGCAATTTTAGCTTAGATTAAGAGGTTGTTGAAGATGATTTTAGCAGTCAGATGAATCCTGATAAAAACCAGGTAACGGCCTGAAGCATCCAAAATAATCTCAAAATAAACCTATACGAGCATTATTAACCTTATTTAATTAAAGATGCAAATCAAAAAATCAGCTTCTGTGTACGATGCTGTTATTGTTGGTTCGGGTGCCGGTGGCGGAATGGCGGGTTACGTTCTCGCCCATGCCGGGCTTAATGTACTGATGCTGGAAGCGGGTCCATTCTGGGATCCGGCTAAAGATTCCATGCAGTTAAAATTTCCGTACGAATCACCACGCCGGGGAGCTTCAACCACCCGTCCGTTTGGTGATTTTGATGCCGCCTTCGGCGGCTGGCAGCTGGATGGCGAGCCTTATACCACAAAAGATAGTACCGACTTCCAGTGGTTTCGCTCACGGATGCTTGGCGGACGTACCAATCATTGGGGACGTATCTCGCTGCGGATGGGGCCTAACGATTTTAAAAGTCATCATATAGATGGTCTTACAGACGACTGGCCGATCACTTATGATGAAATAAAACCATACTACGATAAAGTAGACCGCATGATCGGTATTTACGGAACCGTTGAAAACCTGGAAAATGAGCCTGACGGGATATTTTTACCACCACCCAAACCCCGTTTGCACGAGCTGATGATTAAAAACGGGGCGCAAAAAGCCGGAGTAACCGTTATCCCCGGCCGGGGTTCGGTACTTACCGAAGCCTTACCCGGAAACAGTAACCGTGGAGCCTGCTTTTTTTGTGGTCAGTGCGGACGGGCCTGCAAGGTTTACGGAGATTTTTCATCTTCATCCTGCCTGGTAATACCCGCAATAAAAACAGGAAACCTGAAAGTTATTACCAATGCCATGGTCCGCCAGGTGCTTACCAACGAAGAAGGTTTGGCCACCGGTGTATCCTACGTCAGCAAAGATGATATGCAGGAATATCAGGTAAAAGGCAAAACCGTGATTTTGGGTGCCAGCGCCTGCGAAACGGCCCGGCTATTACTCAACTCGGCATCAAAACAACATCCCGGCGGACTTGCAAACAGCAGTGGTGTAGTTGGAAGATACCTGCATGACTCTACCGGGGCCAGCCTGAGTGGTTTTCTGCCGCAACTGCTTGACCGCAAAAGATATAATGAAGATGGCGTAGGCAGCGTGCATATCTATTCGCCCTGGTGGCTCGATAATAAAAAGCTTGACTTTCCACGGGGTTATCATATTGAATACGGCGGCGGTATGCACATGCCATCGTATGGTTTTGCCGATGGCATCCACAAAAAGAACGGTTTGGTTCCCGGAAAGAACGGTGAGAAAAAAAAGGCCGGCGGGTTCGGGGTTTCCCTTAAAGATGATTATCGCCGCTTTTTTGGTACCAATGTATATATGGCCGGTCGGGGTACTGCCATTGCCCGCAAGGATAACTATTGTGAAATAGACAATAACGTAGTGGATAAATACGGAATTCCGGTGCTCAAGTTTCACTATAAATGGACAGATGCCGAAATAAAGCAGGCCCGGCACATGCAGGAAACATTTCAGTCCGTTATGCATCACATGGGAGCTATTATTACTTCTACCGTACAAGGTCCTGAAACCAATTACGGGCTGGAAGCTCCCGGAAAGATCATTCATGAAGTAGGTACAGTACGCATGGGTGATGATCCTAAAACCTCGGCGCTGAATAAATGGTGCCAGGCGCACGATTGTAAGAATCTGTTTGTAGTAGATGCCGCTCCGTTTGTTCAGCAGGGCGATAAAAATGCCACCTGGACTATTCTGGCCTTATCCATGCGAACTTCCGAATACATTCTTCAACAACGAAAAAAACTAAATATCTGATAAAGAAATGAACAGACGCGATTCTCTTAAAGCAATTGGTGTTGGCGCTGTTTCGGCCGGGCTGTTGCTGGAAAACTGCAAACCTTCAAAAAAGACCAGCAATGAAAAAGAGCTGGTTCAGGAGCCAACGGAAGGCTTACAGCCCTTTGAAATTGAACGCAATAAGAAGCTACATGAGGAGATATTTTTTACACCCGAAGAGATGGCAGTTATTACCGTGTTAGCCGATATGATCATCCCTAAAGATGAGCGCTCTGGCAGCGCATCTGACGCCGGTGTACCGGCTTTTATTGAATTTATTGTAAAAGATATACCCGACCACAAAATCCCTATGCGTGGCGGCATACGCTGGCTGGAATTACAATGCATGAACAGGTTCGGCACATCGTTTGTGCAATGTACCCCGGCCCAGCAAGTGGAAATTGTTGAAGAAATCGCTTACCCCGATGAAGCCAAACCCGAAATGAAACAGGGAGTAGCATTCTTTAACCGTATGCGTGACCTCACCGCATCGGGCTTCTTTACCAGCAAAATGGGCCTGGAAGATATCGGCTATGCCGGAAATAAACCCAACCGGTGGACCGGTGTACCCGAAGATGTATTGAAACAATACGGGCTATCCTGACAACTGACAAAAAATTGTTTTAATGCTCATTCTGTTAGTCTATGAGTATGTTAAAAACACAACTATTTGAATCAAGCCCGGAATGACGGTCGGGGCTTTTTAGCTCTTATATTGACCGCTAATGCGAATACCCGTGATCGCAGTAACGTCCCTATTTTCGTCCTTGTCCCAATGGGATTCCTTTGGAACGAGGAGGAATCCCGTACGTACGGGAAAGCAATCTGCTTCTGTATAAATATTAGGGATGAAATTTAATCCTGTTCTGAATTAAACAACCCCCTGGGCAATCATCGCATCAGCAACCTTTACAAAGCCCCCGATATTTGCACCCTTTTCGTAGTTCACATGCCCGTCTTCTTCTGTACCGTACTTTACACAGATGGAATGAATATCGTGCATAATTCTTTTCAGCTTTGAATCCACTTTTTCCCTGTCCCAGTTATAACGCAGCGAATTTTGCGCCATTTCTAAACCAGAAACCGCTACTCCGCCGGCATTAGCCGCTTTACCGGGCGCATAAGATATTTTTGCTTTGGTAAATTCCTGTACAGCTTCGGGTGTGCAGGGCATATTTGCACCTTCGGCAACGCAGAAACACCCGTTAGCAATCAATGTCCTGGCATCTTCGCCATCCAGCTCATTTTGCGTGGCATTAGGCAACGCGATATCACATTTGATTCGCCAGGGTTTTTCGCCTTCAAAATATTGCGCCGAAGGATACTGCGTGATGTATTCCTTTATTCTGCCCCTTAAATTATCTTTCAGGTTTTTAATATAAGCCAGCTTAGTCAAGTCAATGCCTTCAGGATCATAGATAAACCCTGAAGAATCTGACATGGTTACTACCCTGGCTCCTTCCTGGATACATTTCTCGGCAGCAAACTGAGCCACATTTCCCGAACCTGAAATAACCACAACCTTTCCCAAAAGGTCTTTGCCCTGGGTTTTGAAAATTTCTTCAACAAAATAAACCAAGCCGTAGCCGGTGGCCTCAGGCCGGATCTGGCTGCCGCCCCATTCTATACTTTTTCCGGTTAAAACGCCTGTAAATTCATTTTGCAGCCGTTTATACTGGCCGAATAAGTAACCTATTTCGCGTTTTCCAACACCGATATCCCCGGCGGGAACATCCAGGTTAGCGCCAATATGCCGCGATAGCTCCGTCATAAAGCTCTGGCAAAAGCGCATTACTTCGTTATCTGATTTTCCTTTGGGGTCAAAGTCCGAACCGCCTTTACCGCCACCCATCGGAAGCCCGGTTAAGCTGTTTTTAAATACCTGCTCAAACGCTAAAAATTTTAAAACACTTAAATTAACCGATGGATGAAAACGCAAACCACCTTTGTAGGGGCCAATAGCGCTGTTCATTTGTATGCGATAGCCTCTGTTTACGTGGATCTCTCCTTTGTCGTCAAGCCAGGGTACTCTAAATATAATTACTCTTTCCGGCTCGGCTATTCGTTCAAATATCTTATTCTTTTTATAAACGGGATGTTTTTCAATGTAGGGCAGTACAGACTCAGCAACCTCGGTTACTGCTTGTAAAAACTCAGGCTCAGAGGCATTTCTTGCTCTGATAATGTTTAACGAATCATTATTTTCAGACATAGTTTTAATACGGTTATAGGAGGATGTTTAATTACTATTTTAGCAATTAAACAATTAAAACGGCGAATTTAATTTAAAATATGAGGCAGCCGCATAGTAATTGTTGAGAAATTTGCAATATTAATGTAATATATTAACAATTAGAAAGTGCATCGTTCAATCGCTGAGGCTTAACTCTCCAACTCAGGCACTTGAACATAAGCTGAAAATTATAAATTGGCACATACATATTTTTTTACACCGTTTATTGTAAGTGTTTTACAGATTTTTATCCCCGAACTCCGAATTACTGACAACATTAAGGAATATTGAAAAGCGACAGGAATTGGCTCTATAGCCCATAGCTACGCTTTTAGCGATAAATAGGAATAGCGCTATTGTTACACCAAAAACAACATACATGGCAGCGCTAATCATAGAAAGCAAAAACCCCTCGAACTTAAAAGTATTGGCTGCAATGACCAAACAACTGGGCGATACGGTAAAAGCAGTTAACATTGAGGATATTGAGGACATGATTTTTGGTGATATGATGACCAAAGCTAAAACGGGAAAATTTGTTACTAAACAGGAGCTGCTGAAAAAACTACGATCGGCAAAATGATACTCAAGATTGAGCGATCTTTCTACAAAAGCCTTGATAAAATTGATTATGGCAAAATAGCCGATAAAATTGAGGCTATTTTAGGGGAGGTTGAAAAATGCCCAAAAGTATACGCCAGATAAAAAACGTTAAGAAAATAAGCGGTTATAAACCTATTACCGCATAAAGCTCGCTGATTATAGGCCTGGAACTACTGGATACTCAAACGGTATCGCTTCTTATCATTGCGCACAGGAAAGATATTTATAAGAAATTTCCATAGCCCACAAACCCGAAAGTTCACACGGGTGAGCGTTTGCAGCCCTGTCTTCCGGGACTATCAGATTCGATCGCGGATTCTACACTGTCACAATCTTAAACCGGCCCTCATTTTCTTCTACATAGCCCATCGCCGTGCTTTTGGCATGATAGAACAGGCATAGCCAATGTTCCAGTGCAGCTTTATGACCGTATTCTTCGCGAAGCTGCATCGCTTTGCGACCGTCAAAATCATATTTGGCTATAAAACGACGCAAAAGCTGTTCGGGTTCAGGCAGAATATCGCCTCCAAAAAATATCGTTTTACCCGCATTTTTAATGGTAAATACCTGGTGAAATTCACAATGACCGCCGGTAAGCTCATAGCTGATATCATCCGTCAACTGGCCGCTGCCTTCAACAAAATGGATGTTGCCGCTGCGTTGCACAATATCGAATATTTCAGTCCGGTAGCTGGCAGAGGGTTTGCTGTATGCGTTCTCCCATTCGCCACGCTGAATAACGTATTCGGCATTGGGGAAAGCCAGTTGTGTGCCGTCTGTCATGCCTCCCGAATGGTCGTAATGCAAATGCGACATCAGCACCAGGTTCACATCTTCGGGTTGGTAACCAGCCCGGCGTATATTTTCATGGATCAATAATTGCCCGTTAGCCGCCCGCTGACCTAAGCCGGTATCTAACACCATTAAATGCTTGTTGGTTTTAACCAGGAAAGGCTGCACATAAATAAATAAGGAACCGGGGCGACTTTTAGGGTCGTCCGTTTCGGGGTTAAATGGCAGGAATTTTTTGGAACCGTCAACAGAGTAAGAGCCTTCGTATAACGCAAATGCATTCATTGTCATTCAATTTCGGTTAACCGGATGTAAGTTCTATATGATTGAGCCTTATGCTATTCTGAATAAAAATGGTAAAGGCGCTAACAACCGGCCATGTTTTTAATGTATATTTACCCAATAAACCGAGCAAAAGTATGCAAAAAAGGTGGGTGCAGCAGCATATTACCGATAGTGAATCCGTTAAAAGGTTGAAAGAATCGTTACAGGTAGACGAAATACTGGCAAGTCTGCTGGTAAAGCGCCAGGTAACAGATTTTGACGCTGCCCGTAGTTTTTTCAGACCGGAGCTAAACCATTTGCATGATCCTTTTCTCATGAAGGATATGGATATCGCCATACAACGCATTGAAAAGGCGATTGCCCGGGAGGAACGTGTACTGATCTACGGCGATTACGATGTTGACGGAACTACCTCCGTGGCGCTGGTTTACAGCTTTTTCAGGAAGTATATACGCAATATTAATTTTTATATTCCCGACCGCTATAAAGAGGGCTATGGTATATCAACAGCAGGTATAGATTATGCTGCCAGCCACGGTTACAGCCTGATCATTGCGCTCGATTGTGGTATAAAATCCATTGATAAGATCGCTTATGCCAACCAGAAAAACATCGACTTTATTATTTGCGATCACCATTTGCCCGGGGCTGAGCTGCCGCAGGCCTGTGCCGTGTTAGACCCTAAACGTAAGGATTGCGCTTACCCGTACAAAGAGCTGTCGGGATGTGGCATAGGTTACAAATTAGTGCAGGCCTATAGCCAGAAAAATAACCTGCCGGCAGATGAGCTGGAATGTTACCTGGATCTGGTTGCCGTAAGCATTGCTTCGGATATTGTCCCCATTACCGGCGAAAACCGGGTGCTGGCCTGGTATGGTATCAAAAAGCTGAATGAAAATCCGTGTACCGGGCTTTCGGCGCTAATGGATGTGGCCGGACGAAAGTCGGCCTATACCATTTCGGATATTGTGTTTACCATTGGCCCGCGTATCAACGCGGCCGGACGTATAGACGATGCCAAGCATGCGGTAAACCTGCTCATAGCCGATAATCACCATGTAGCCCGGGATAAGGGCGTGCTCATCAATCTGAAAAATACCGAGCGTAAGGAACACGATATTACCATTACCGAGCAGGCGCTCGAAATGCTCGATGCCGACATCCATACGTCAACCCGCAAAACTACGGTGGTTTATAACCAGAACTGGCACAAAGGCGTTATTGGTATCGTAGCATCGCGGCTAACCGAAAAATACTACCGGCCAACCATCGTGCTAACACAATCTAACGACCATGTGGCCGGTTCGGCACGTTCTGTAGTAGGTTTTGACCTGTACGAAGCGTTAAGCTCATGCAGCGATCTACTCGAACAGTTTGGCGGACATAAATATGCGGCCGGCCTAACCATGAAAGAAGAGAACGTTCCCGCTTTCAGGCAACGTTTTGAGGAAGTAGTATCGCAAACCATTACCGATGATATGCTGGTGCAGGAAATTACCATTGACGCCTGCATGGAGCTGGAAAATATTACACCCAAATTTTTCAGGATATTGAACCAGTTTGCCCCCTTTGGCCCGGGAAATATGGCCCCGGTATTTTTAAGCAAAAAGGTTTATGTCAACGGCTCGGCATCTATTGTGGGCAACAATCACCTCAAAATGATGGTTTACCAGGATAATTCGCCGGTGTTTGAGTGTATCGGTTTCGGGTTAGGACATCATTTTGCCGAAATCCGTAAAGGTATTCCGTTTGATATTTGCTACACCATCGAAGAACGTATCTGGAAAGAGAAGAAATCTGTTCAGCTAAATATCAAGGATATCAGAACTTATGGCTAAGGTGAAATTCAAATAGGTAATTGTTCGCGACCTGTCCCAAGCTGCCCGATGTTAAACGTAAAAAGATAACCCGCCACAATAAAATCCGGATTTTTACTTTTAATTTAACGCCCGGTTTCCGGAGAAACAATAAAGCATGATACTCAAAGCAGAAAATCTTGTAAAAAAATATAAGCAGCGAACCGTTGTAAACAATGTATCCTTCCATGTGTCGCAGGGCGAAATTGTAGGATTGCTTGGCCCGAACGGAGCCGGCAAAACCACTTCGTTTTACATGATCGTAGGTTTGATAAAGCCAAACGAAGGCCACGTTTACCTGGAGGATGAAGATATAACCGGCGACCCGATGTATCGCCGGGCGCAAAAAGGTATTGGCTACCTGGCACAGGAAGCGTCTGTGTTCCGGAAGCTTTCTGTAGAAGATAACATCATGGCCGTGCTTGAAATGAACGTACATAACAAGGCCGAGCAACGCGAAAAGCTGGAAGAGCTGATCAATGAGTTCAGCCTGAACAAAGTACGTAAAAACCGTGGCGACCTGCTTTCGGGCGGTGAGCGGCGACGTACCGAGATTGCCCGTGCCCTGGCCGCCAACCCGAATTTCATTTTACTGGATGAGCCTTTTGCCGGCGTAGACCCCATTGCCGTTGAAGAAATACAATCTATCGTTGCCAAGCTTAAATTACGCAATATCGGTATACTGATTACCGACCATAACGTGCAGGAAACCCTGTCTATCACCGACCGTGCCTACCTGCTAACCGAAGGTAAGATCATGCTTACCGGCACACCGCAGGAAATAGCCGGAAATGAAATGGCCCGTAAGTTTTACCTGGGTCAGCATTTTGAGCTTCGTCGTAAAAAATTGTAACAGTTTACAGGAAAACAATGACACTTGTAAACTCCATATTCAACTGGATAATGAAAAAGCGGATTCATCAGATCGAGCTTTTCATAAAATATCCGCACGATGTACAGGAAGAATGGTTCCAGCAGCTGATCTCTACCGCCCAGCATACCGAGTGGGGCAAAAAATATCGCTACGAATCTATCTTCACCCAAAAAGAATTCAGGGAACGTGTTCCGGTGCAAACATACGATACGTTGAAGCCTTACATTGAGCGTATGCTCAAAGGCGAGCAGAATATTCTCTGGCCCTCGGAGATCCGCTGGTTTGCAAAATCGTCGGGCACTACTAACGACAGAAGCAAATTTATCCCGGTAACGGATGAGTCGCTGGAAGAATGTCACTATAAAGGCGGGAAAGATCTGCTTTCCATTTACTGCAACAACCGCCCCAATGCCAAAATATTTACCGGCAAAGGACTGGTTCTCGGCGGCAGCCACCAGGTAAACCAGCTGAACGAAGAAATTTATTACGGCGATCTTTCGGCGGTGCTTATCCGAAACCTGCCGTTCTGGGCTGAATTTTACCGTACACCGGATATTTCCATCACGCTGATGGATAATTTCGAGGAAAAGGTTGAAAAGGTAGCTCATGCGACCATTACTGAAAATGTAACCAACATATCCGGAGTTCCCACGTGGAACATTGTGCTGGCAAAGCGCATCCTGGAATTGACCGGGAAAAGCAATTTGCTGGAAGTATGGCCTAACCTGGAGCTTTATTTTCATGGTGCCGTGAGCTTTACACCGTATCGTGAGCAGTTCAAAAAGCTCATCCCGTCAGACCAAATGTATTACCTGGAAACGTACAATGCGTCTGAAGGATTTTTTGGCATACAGGATCTGCCAAATTCCGAAGAAATGCTGCTGATGCTGGATTACGGCATTTTCTACGAATTTATCCCTATGGAGCACTTAGACCGGGAAAATCCACCGACCATAGGTTTAGAGGATGTGGAGCTCGGCAAAAATTATGCGCTGGTGATATCCACCAACGGCGGTTTATGGCGGTATATGATTGGCGACACCATCAAATTTACTTCGCTATCGCCTTACCGGATACAGATAACCGGGCGAACCAAGCACTTTATCAATGCCTTTGGTGAGGAGCTGATCATTGACAATGCCGAAAAGGGACTGACGGAAGCCTGCCGGAAAACCGGGGCCAGTATCCGCGACTATACCGCTTGTCCGGTTTACTTTAAGGGTAACGAAGCCGGTAGTCATGAATGGATCATTGAGTTTGAGCGCCCACCCGATAACCTGGATGTATTCATCGATACGCTTGACCAAACCTTACGTGAGATCAATTCAGACTACGATGCCAAGCGGTTTAAGGATATGGCGCTTCGGCGGCCTTTGGTGCACGTGGCTCCCGATGGCACATTTTACCAATGGATGAAAAATCGTGGTAAGCTCGGCGGACAAAACAAAGTGCCCCGTTTAGCCAACGAGCGGCGATACGTAGAAGAGATCCTGGACATTATGAAGGATGCTTAGAAACAAACGCAGACAACGTTTTGAACGCTGTTTGCGTGTTGCAGACTATTCTCGTCCGTGCAAGAATTATTTTCTAAACTGCCCGTAGAACTGGCCGGTTAAAGAGCCAACATTGACTTCGTTTAATCCGCCCTGGGTAGATGCCGATGCCGCGAAGCTCACGTTAAATTTACAATTGTCAGGAAAAGAAACCTCTACCGGGCTTGTTGCACGCGGATTTTCGATGGTAACACAGTCTGATGCGGTGCTTACTTTTAATTTATTATCGCTGGTAAGCTCAAAGTTGACCTGCTCGCCATCGGCAAAAGGGCCGCCATTATTAACTTTGTGGTACGTAAGCTTGTATTTTCCTACAATGCCCGAAGGGGTTGTTCCAGCTGTTTGCCCGTTGTCAAGCGGCTTATTACAGACTGTTCCACAGGAAGAGCTGTCGTCATCCTTTTTATTCTTTTTGCAGGCGCCAATGCCTGCTGCCAGCAATACAGCCAGTGCCAGGGTAAGTAATGGTATGCGTTTCATAGCAACGATAATTTGATTAAACAATGGATAAAGTTAGGTGCCCGGTCAATCATTGGAAATACCAATAAACCCTTATTCCCTATCCGTATTTACCCGTAGTTATCGCTGCCTGAAATTCTGTTATCGTCCGCGTTTGTAACGCGGATGCATGAGCACTGCGATTTTATCGCAGATAATAATTTGTGACGCTTTCTAAACGATACTTAATCTTCGTAAAACACCGCTGTGCCGGATGCTGTTACCATAAGCATGCTGCCGCCGTTGCCTACAGTTTCGTAATCCAGGTCGACGCCAACAATAGCATTAGCCCCAAGCGACATGGCATACTGCTGCATTTCGCGTAAAGCGGTATCCTTTGCCTGTCGCAATACTTCTTCATACGACGAAGACCGTCCGCCGACAATATCGCGGATACCTGCAAAAAAATCCCGGAATAAATTGGCGCCGATAATGGTTTCGCCGGTAACTATACCTAAATATTTGGTAATCTTTTTTCCCTCAATGGTGGGCGTTGTGGTAGTTATCATCATCTTAGTTTTTTCGGTTGTTGTGTGTTAGATATCAATTAACGGAAAAAGTTACAAAGGGGTATGAAATAAATGGCTTGGATTAGGATGGGATAATACTACTCTCATTGTTCTATTTCGCTTATTAATTTATCACATTCCGAAAAGGCGGCCTGCAAAAATTTGTTCCTGTATTTTTCACCCTGTCCGCTAAAAGCAATTGACTTTTTTATCCGGTCTCGCATCCATTCCTGCGTTTGGCTTAAGTCTCAGCACTGGGCTGGGCCAGGGGCTAACTTTAAGCCTTCTTCTTAAGCAATACCCGTTAAGCACTATCTTTTAATAATATTTTTTGTAGCGTTAGACATAACGCACACGTTTTAAGTAAAATAAAGTTGTTTCATTAATGGATTTTTTCTAAACTTGTTTTACTAACCTATTTAAACCATGAAGCCTCATCCACCAGTTTGTGGCGATTTGCCGCCGTGATAAATTAAATCTAATTTTCACATAGGCATCAATTACAGTATAGTCGGTGTTATTATTTCTATTTCCAGCTAAATCACTTTCTTAAATACTTCTCTAAAAAATGTATCTGCCGGCTTAGCGAATCGAAAATGTTCTGCAATTAATCTTACTATAACAAATCTTACAATTATGAAAACAACCCAAAAAGTATTTACAGCTATTTTCTGTATTATGGCATTAGCATTTTTAATGGAAGGCTGTAAGAAGAAAAACGAGGCACAATGTGAAGGCTGCAATAATCCCGTAGTATTTACCATACAGGATAGTGATAATAGAACAGGATACATATATAAAAACAACATCCAAGATAACCCTAATGTACCCCAATTCAATTATGGGATATGGTTTAACGATACTGATTGTATTGATTGTGTACATACTTTTTTTGTATGCAATGATGCTTTCTTAAATAGTCTTGGAAATATACCTGAATATCCGGGTATTAAAATAAAATTCTCGGGCCAGGCGATGAAACTATGTAAGGAGCCATTTCATCCTGCAGATTACACTTACAATCATATTATTTTAACTAAAATCGAAAAACAATGAAAAAATTATTACTTATTATTGTTGCTATTTTTCCATTGGTTATATATGCACAGGCCCCCCTCTGGCTTAAGTTTCAGCTTGGGCTGGGCCAGGGGCTAACTTTAAGCCTTCTTCTTAAGCAATACCTGTTAAGCACTATCTTTTAATAACATTTGTAGCATTACGCATAACAGCCTCGTTTTAAGCAAAATAAGTTTTGCTTTATTAATAGATTTTTATTAAACTTGTTTTACTAACCTATTTAAACCATGAAACCTCATCCACCAGTTTGTGGCGATTTGCCACCGTGATAAATTAAATCTAATTTTCACATAGGCATCAATTACAGTATAGTCGGTGTTATTTCAAGCGAAACCACCTTCCGTTATAAGCCTTCTTAAAAAACATATTTGCCGACTTAATATCAGTGCTACTTCATTATTGATAATAAAACCAATAATGAGTACTTAAATAATATTTATATCACGATGAAAAATGTATTTTTTATTCTATTCGCTATAACCCTTATTAACATCATTTGCTTTACGGGATGTAAAAAGAAGGAGCATTCCCCGCTTAATATGACCTTATATGACAAACCTCTTTCTGTTATCCAGGCTGCTATTCATGGAAAGTGGAAACTGCAATATGGAAAAGGGGGAATTAATGCAAAGATGGTTCAATATTATAATAATTCTTATTACGATTTCTCAACACAAAATACAGTAAGAGTTACATATAATGATGTTATTTACGCCGATACTACAATAATCTGGAGAAATGAAGCGGAAATATACACTAACGGATTATCCACTTTCACTATGAATTTTTATGATAAGCGGGGCTATCCTTATATTCATATTGTAGATAGATTTATTAATGATACATTAGTGCTGCATGATTATGCTGTTGATGCTGTTTATTATTACTTCACCAAAGTAAAAAACTAATTAAACAATATTAAAATAATCACAAAATCATGAAAAAACTTTTACCCCCCTCTGGCTTAAGTTTCAGCTTGGCCGGGCGCAAGGGTTAACTTAAGCCGCTTCTTAAGCAATACCCGTTAAGCACTATCTTTTAATGATATTTTTTTGTAGCGTTAGACATAACGCACACGTTTTAAGTAAAATAAAGTTGTTTCATTAATGGATTTTTTCTAAACTTGTTTTACTAACCTATTTAAACCATGAAGCCTCATCCACCAGTTTGTGGCGATTTGCCGCCTTAAATAAAATATACGATTAATGATTAAATCTTTACTGATTCTAATTAAACCTGCATGCATTACCATAGCTGCATTTCAGCTAAATTTCAAAATTAACTTTAATCACCATGAAAAAAAATAATGCTATAAAATATATTTTGAGTGCCTGTATTTTAACACTTTTCGGTTGTGATAAACAGAAAGCTTCTTTTACAGAAGAGATATATGTAATCGGCATAGATCCCTGCACTAAATATAATTCTTACAACCTCAAAGGATATGTAATTGAACTTATTAAATCTAAAGATACAGTACTTACTTATAATTTGCCTGTTGAAACAGCACAGTTAATCCAGAAAGAGGAACCTGAATTTAAGGACGCATATCTATTTGCTTCAACATATAGTAAGAATTATCCCTTAGTTATTACTTATAGATATGCAAAAGATAATGAAAAGAAACTCCCTCTTTGCACAGCAAATACAGATATCTCCGGCATTTCCAAAATTAACAACAAACAAATAATAATTAACAAAGAAATATATGGCTCTGAAAATTAACAAATAGCAATATGAAGAAACCTTTATTTTCTATTATTTTAACTCTGCTGATTGGAAGTTTAATTACTGTAATATGTAGTTTTATTCTCCCTATTAACCATAAAGTATATTATTATGCCTATAATGAGAAAGTTTATATAAAAAAATTAGATTCTAAAGTAGCGATCAGATATAAAAATAGTGAGGCGGCACAACTTTCTAATGCAATTGCTCAAAAAAGTAAAAATGAAAATTTCGAAATTAAATGGCAAGATAGCCGAACGATTGTTATAAATACAAATTCAGTAATTAAAGCCGATAGCCTAATAACCCCTCTGGCTTAAGTTTCAGCTTAGGCCGGACGCAAGGGTTAACTTAAGCCGCTTCTTAATCAATACCCGTTAAGCACTATCTTTTAATGATATTTTTTGTAGCGTTAGACATAACGCACACGTTTTAAGTAAAATAAAGTTGTTTCATTAATGGATTTTTTCTAAACTTGTTTTACTAACCTATTTAAACCATGAAGCCTCATCCACCAGTTTGTGGCGATTTGCCGCCGTGATTATCTTATTATTATATGATTTCGAAATATTTTATTTGTGTTATTTACTACCCTAAATTTTTTTATTCCAAATAAAACTTAAAAGATATGAAAGATCTCACGCATTTTGAATATGCACATATAATTTGGATTGGGCTAATCTTTCTCTTGCCCTTGATTGGCGGTTGCCAAAAGAAAGACGCATCAAATGGTATCCTTCAATGTCCTGTAGACGCGGTGGCTGGCTCAGAAACTGATATCGGTGGAAAATGGAAGCTGGTCAAGGGAGAGCATTACTCCAGTAACTCCCGACAACGTCAGACTAAAGACTATTCTTGCAATAATATTGTATACCAATTCCATTCGGACGGACGGCT
Source organism: Pedobacter sp. BS3 (assembly GCF_008274585.1). Lineage (GTDB taxonomy): Bacteria > Bacteroidota > Bacteroidia > Sphingobacteriales > Sphingobacteriaceae > Hufsiella_A. The sequence goes on from NZ_VTRT01000001.1 coordinate 273,614, forward strand.
GATAATAAGTAGCGATATTGAAGATAACATAGGTTTTGCTGCCGGAGAATATATGTATGAAGCTACTTTACACGGAGGCGGACAGAATGATTTACTGAAAATTGGCAATAACCTATATGCTGTAGCTATGTTTTCAGATAAAATGACAGTCGAAATAAATCCAATTGACCCTTTAGCGATATATGAATCTAAATTGACAGCGTATTTTATTAGAATTCAGAGTAATGATTCTTTAAATTGAAATGGTAATGATAAAAAAAATACTTCATCACTGTCTTTGTGTGATTCTTGTTTGTTCTACAATAGAATCATTCAGCCAACAAAATTTATTGTATGAAAAAATACAGCAAGCTAAGGTAAATTTCACCAAAATTAATTCTGTATTTAAACAGGTTGTAACAGAAAAACAGGCACTGAATCTTTTTATAAACCCAAAAGACGTAAGTTTTATGGATTATAAAAAAGAAACATTTGCCAGTCTAAACGAAGCAATTATCTTATCAATTCCCTTTAAGGAAGATTCAATTCAAATAGAATTACTCAAAGTCCCTGCTTCTTTCTATAACTATGAGGTTGTGACAAATAATGGACAAAGATTCCCTGCAAACAAACAAATAAAACATTATCGTGGAGTTGTAAAAGGCAATCCTAATAGCTTGGTTGCCATTAGTTTTTTAGAGGATGAAGTAATAGGATTGATCGTTACTGAAAAGGGTAACTTTAATTTGTCTTTAGACAAAAGACTTGGTAAACATATTGTTTATAACGACAAGAACTTAAAAGATAAAATGAGTTTCAAATGTGGAACACGAGATAACAATCTCATAAAATATAATCCTGAAGTGCTGTTCCAATCATCTAAACTTGCTACTCTTTCAGGTGATGTTTGTGTTCGCTTGTATCTTGAGACCGAATATGATATTTTTCAAACAAGAGGGAGCATAGCCTCTGTCGAAAGTTTTATCTCTGCTGTATTCAATCAGGTAGCAACATTATACCAGAACGAAAATATTGAAATCTCTCTTTCTGAGTTATATGTTTGGACTACGACAGACCCATATACGTCCAACGATTTAAGTACACTTTTGCAACAGTTCCAAACATATAGAACTACATTTAATGGGGCTTTAGGCCAATTACTCACATTTAGATCTGGCGTTGGGGGAGGACTTGCAGCCGGATTCGATGGGTTATGTAATTCAAATGTTTCGGATAGGTTATCTGTAGCTATGCTATATGACAATTATGCATCAGTTCCTACATATAGTTGGACTGTACAAGTAATTACCCATGAATTTGGTCATCTATTTGGGTCTCGCCATACTCATGCTTGTGTATGGAATGGTAATAACACAGCAATTGATGGTTGCGCAGGAGGAACAGAGGGCGGGTGTTCTATTCCTGGTATTCCATCTGGTGGAGGGACTATTATGAGTTACTGCCATTTACAAAGTGTAGGTATAAATTTCAATCTTGGGTTCGGTTCTCAACCAGGTAATGTCATTAGAAACAGCGTGGCAAATGCTAATTGTTTATGTGAATGTGCTCATTCGACTATCTCCGGCCCATCCTACATCTGCGATGAAGCTACATATTCCATCTCTAATTTACCCACCGGCGCTACCGTAACCTGGACGGCAGAAGGCGATAACTGGGCAGTAACCATCAACTCCCCCAATTCCACACAAACCACCGTTACCCCAGAGATGATTACGGCATCATCCGGTTAAAGGCAACTGTGCATACCGCTTGCGGCAATGTAGAAGTAACCAGCGATCCAATCCATGTGGGTCTGCCTTATTGGGTTAATTACGTTGAAGTCAGCTCAAATGGTCTGGGCGGCGGTACTGACATTCTCTGTAACCACGACGAGGATTACGATGATTACGCCAATACATATACCTATACACTAAATGAGACGCCTTCTTATTCCTTAACCCTCCATGCCACCTTGTATGACGCCTATGGTAGCTATATGCTCCCCTCGCATACCATTACGTCTAAAACAGGTACCTATAGTTTACCTGAATCTATGCCCGTAGGGTACTATGGCTTAGATGTATGGGTAAGCGGAGGTCCTTGTAACGAAGAGAATGATGTTGCTGAATGGTATGAAGCATGGTTCGAATATGCCAATTGCGACAGCTATGAACGCTTAGCAATTTACCCCAACCCGGCAAATACCGAGTTAACCATTGGCTACCCGGCTACAGCGAAAGCGGCAACAAGCCAAAAGCTTATGATGCCTGAATTTAGCGTAAAACTACTGGATGATAAGGGAAGGATACTAAAAACAAGTAAAACCATAAAAGAAAGTGAAAATCTTGTATTGCCTGTAGCCGATATACCCAATGGCACTTATTACCTGCACATAAAACAAGGCCGTAATCTAACCCGGCAGCAGGTGGTTATTTATCACGAGTAGGATTTTTTATAGGAACCCGTTGTCAACTTTACCGGGCGCTTTGCCGGTAAAGTTGACAACGTTATTTACTAAATTACGCTTCCACACTTTCGTAAACCTCGCTGATTTCGTTCAGCAGGCTGTGTATCTGATCAATATTATCTGATGAAACCAGTTTCATGCGGTATTCCTTAAAATCGGGTAAACCTTTAAAATAATTGGCATAGTGGCGCCGCATTTCGAATATGCCGGTTTTGGGGCCTTTCCATTCCATGGATTTATCCAGGTGTGTTCTGCAAACCGCTACACGTTCGGCGATGGTTGGGCCGGCCAGTATTTCGCCGGTTTGGAAAAAATGTTTGATTTCCCGGAATATCCAGGGATAACCAATGGCCGCACGACCAATCATAATGCCGTCTACTTCATATTCCAGGCGCCAGTTGGCCGCTTTCTCCACGCTATCCACATCGCCATTACCAAAAATTGGGATTTCAATGCGGGGATTGCGCTTGATTTCACGTATTAATGTCCAGTCGGCCTGGCCTTTGTACATTTGCGCCCGTGTACGTCCGTGAATGGTCAATGCCTTAATACCTACGTCCTGTAAGCGTTCGGCTACCTCGTACACATTTTTGGTGTTATCGTCCCATCCCAGTCGGGTTTTAACCGTGACCGGCAGATGGGTGGCTTCCACAACCGCACGAGTCATGGCAACCATTTTATCAATATCCTGTAAAAGGCTTGCCCCTGCCCCACGACAGGCTACATTTTTTACCGGACATCCGTAGTTAATATCAATTAAATCCGGATTTACCTGTGTGGCAATCTGCGTAGCCTCACGCATACTTTCAATATTGCTGCCGAAAATCTGGATGCCGATGGGCCGCTCATATTCAAAAATATCCAGCTTCTGCACACTTTTAGCCGCGTCGCGTATCAATCCTTCCGACGAGATAAATTCCGTGTACATCAAATCAGCACCGTTCTGCTTGCACACGTAACGGAAAGGAGGGTCGCTCACATCTTCCATAGGGGCCAGCAGCAGCGGGAATTTCCCCAAATCTATATTTCCAATCTTAACCGACATTAGCTATCTTGAACGCACAAAATTTTAAGCGTGCAAATTTACAAATAATTAACTGTCAAATGTATAAGCAGCGGTCATCAGAACGCCATCCTTTAGAATCACTGGTTTACCTGGTTTTACTGGCCGTAGCCGGTGGAATACTCTTTACATTGGTTGCGCTGATATTCGCCATGCTGGTGTTTAAAATCCCTCCTACGGAGATAATGACACAAATAATATATGGCATTACAGATATAAGGCTGCTTAAAACCCTACAGGTATTCTCAACCGTTGGTATATTTATTGTACCGGCGCTGGTATTTGCCCGCATAGAAAGTTCGAAACCCTTAACCTGGCTAAAAATTAACCGCAGCGTTTCGTTTCCGGTATTGTTAATATCGCTTTTACTGATTTTTTGTATCGGGCCGTTTTTGCAGTTCACCATCAACCTGAATGCCGGCATGCATTTACCGCATTGGCTTAACGGGCTTGAGCGCTGGATGCGCTTACAGGAAGACCAGGCGGCACTGATAACCAAACAATTCCTGGAAGGTAAAACGCCCGCGGTTCTCATCATTAATATGCTGATGATTGCGGCGCTACCTGCCATTGGCGAAGAATTGTTGTTCAGAGGATGTTTGCAGCAACTTTTTATCCGCTGGTTCAGGAATCCGTATATGGCGATTTGGGTTACTGCCATTGTTTTCAGCGCTATACACGTGCAGTTTTTCGGTTTTCTGCCCCGTATGCTGCTGGGTGCTTTGCTGGGTTACCTGTTTTTCTGGACAAAAAACATCTGGGTTTCGATAGCGGTGCATTTTACAAATAATGCCATGAGTGTAATTCTGGCATACTATTACCAGTTGCAGGGCAAACCGCTTGATGACCTGATTAATGAAACGGACCCGGTAACCTGGTACGCCTGTTTGGGCAGTATCGTAGTATCGGCAATGTTACTGCTGGTCATTTACCGCATAACGAAAAATACCTATAGTCAACCCGATACCGATGGAGAGCAACTGGCTTAAAATATATACTACGGCCGATTTTTATAAGGCGGAACTGGTGCGGCAGGTATTAATTGAGCACGAAATTGAGGCGGTAATGATGGATAAACGGGGATTTCCGTACCGGTTCGGGCAGGTTGAAGTGTACATTCATGAAGGCAGCTTTAACGATGCCATCGAAATTATTATTAAAAACGAGCTGTAATGAAGACAAGGGCGATAACAGGTTTTTTCTTTGTAGTGGTTATGCTGGCATCGGTGCTAACCGGGCAATACACCTTTAGCATATTTTTTATGTTGCTCAGCCTGTTTTGCCTGGCCGAATTTTACAACCTGGTAAAAACAAACGAGGTAAAACCACAATTGATAACCGGCCTTTTAACCGGTTTCGTGCTGTTTTTAACGGTTATTCTGCATTTTATCGCCGGTTTACCGTTCAGCTATTTATTATTGGCAGTATTGCCGTTATTGCTCATTTATATTACAGAGCTGTACCGGAAAAACAGTATGCCGTTTCACAACATCAGCTATACCTTAACGGGATTATTTTTTAGCGTTATACCATTTTGCTTTTTTTATGCGTTAGGTTTTCTTACGGGAAGCTATAGTTTTCACGCACCGTTATCGTTTTTGTTATTGTTGTGGGCAAGCGATACGGGAGCGTATTTATTCGGAATAAAATTGGGGAAAAACCGTCTGTTCGAGCGTCATTCGCCTAAAAAATCGTGGGAAGGGTTTTTTGGCGGCATGTTTACCAGTTTGCTGGTAGCGTTTATACTGAGCCTTTTTTATACCGAACTGCCGGCCTTGCACTGGGCGGCATGTTCCGTTATCATCGTTGTTTTGGGCACTTATGGCGATTTAACAGAATCTATGCTGAAACGCAGTATGGATAAAAAGGATTCGGGCTCCATACTTCCCGGACACGGTGGCTTGCTCGACCGTTTTGACGGATTGTTTCTGGCAGCTCCGGCAGTTTACCTGTATTTATATTTTTTTGTTTACCTTAATGCTTAATCGTATTACCAGGGCTTAACCTGTTAATGAATGGAAGAAAACGACACCATCAGGCAACAATCGGATGAAAATCAGCCGGTAAAGAAAGACAAATCTTTGCTGTACATGGGTATTGCGCTGGCTGTAATTATTGTTTCTATGGGCTACCTCACCTTGTTTGTTGATGACCCCTGGAAATTATTCAAACCCGAAACACATCCCGTTAAGGTAGTTGATAACGGCTCAAAATCGCTGGATAAAACCGAGGAAATGAGCGACGAGGATGTGCGGAAATCGCTGATAAAATTCATCGAGGCGTTTTATGTGGATATGCGCCGCGGCTATTTTGACCCGCCCAGCTATTTTGCACCGATAACGGAAACGTTTTACAACTATCATAACCTTACGCACAGGCGTCTTCGCGATATTTACTGGCGGCGCAAAGCGGATATGGAAAGCCTGAAAAGCAACTGGATTGTATCGTCGCTTGATTTTGAACGCCGCGGACAGCAATTGATTGCTACTTACTGGCTGCACGAAAGTTATTACCGGCCATCGCGTAAGCAACAGGAAGAAGGTGATTTTAAAATGGAGATGACCATTGATGAAAATGGAAAAATTGTTTCGTACCTGCCTGTTGAAGAACGAAATATCCGGATATCGCCTTTATATATCACACTCGATTCAATTATTGATACGCCGGTAGCACAACCATCGGCAACTAATGTGCAGGTTGAGCAAAAGCCGCAAACAACAGAATCTGCCGACCAAAAGGTGTATAACCTAAGCGCAGTGGAATCTCCTCCTGAATTTAAGGGTGGTGCTAAAAAAATGCAGCGCATTATACGGCGAAAGCTGCATTACCCGGACAGGGCGAAAAGCCTCAATGTACAGGGTCAGGTAATGCTATCGTTCATTGTAGAAAAGAACGGAAGCCTGAGTGATTTGAAGGTTGTAAAGGGAATAGGCAGCGGCTGCGATGAGGAAGCTTTACGTGTAGTACAAAAGGAGGTGTCTGAATGGAAACCGGGAACAATTGCCGGAAAGCCTGTACGTACGCTGGTTACCTTGCCAATTGTATTTCAGCTGTAGGGATTGGTAATACGGCTTTTAATAGCCTGATATATTACGTATTCAGAAAATTTCTTCTGGTATTGTACATCAGCAGATATCTTTTTTTACTGGGTTCATTTAAGAAAGAACGGTTTACCAAAGTTTCTATCAGGGGCTGCTTTTTTAGAAAGGGAATCAGCAATTTTTCTATCCGGCTTTCTGTTATACCAATTCTGTTAGCAAATTCTATAAAATCAGCTTTAGAGGGATGTCCGTTCTTTTTATAGTGTATGCTTTTGAAATTATCCGTAAACAATCCCTGATTGAGGGCGAAGTCTGTATCATCGACGTGTATCCGTGTATTAATCAGGTCATAAGCAGGGCTGAGCAGGTAATCGCCCTGGGAGGATTCCAGTAATGAGAAATTTTTCAAATGCGCATCACCATTTGACAATAAATAATTGAAAACAACCAGCCGGAAATATTTTTCAATTTCTATTCGCCATGCAGGAACATACTGCTGAATCAATAACCCAATCTCTTCGTAGCTATACCTGTATTTGAAATCAGGCCCGGCATTATGCTTTGTTTTGCCTGCTAATGTTGCAAAATCCTCTTTTCCCCATTTGCTACCGTCATTCTTTACATCAAATCGCCGGGTAATATATGCGGGAGAACCATCTTTAAAAAATATCATAGCATTTTCGGCAGTATTTATTCCATATACCTGTTTTGCTATTTGCATGGTAAGATGCTCGTTGGCCGGAACCTGGTCGACTTTTTTTAAATCCCGGGGTATGGGCTTTAGGATATAGGTTCCCTGCTCTTTTTCTTTGGTAAGCCGGAGCTGGTTTTTTTCAAGAATGAGGCTCAGCTTTTCCTGTACGCCTGATATGGAAATGTGCTTCCGGTTTTCCATAAAAAGTTCAGCTACCGCCTCGTTTTTCTGCGGTTGCTCATAAGGTAAAATATGACTTACCTTTCTGCCATTAAATAATTTACGCAGGCAACCCGGACTGTACGTATGAAACCCCTCGGCTAAAGTGCCCGGACAATATTTTAGTTCGTTTAAATTCATATTGCAACTATCGGTTTTACGGTAATTGCCCCTATAGTGTCGTACTGCGCCGTTGCCATTAACAGCCCGAAATCATCATTTTCGTCAATCCGCAATTGTGTACTTTGAAGTTTCCGGTTTACGCCTTCGCTTAATATGTTATAAAAGCATGGGAACAAAAATTTACTACGGTATTCTTTTTGTGTTTTTGGCAATGTTAAGCTGATTGCGGGTTTGTTTACATCGTTAAAATAACCATCGTTGTACCTGAATACAAATTGCTGGTGGTTTTCTTCCCTCAGTATTCCGGCCAATATTCCGTTCCTGTAAATTTCTGCCGCCCGCATTTTATTCAATTATCCCGGTTATAAGACCTGATTTTTTACTTTAAGGGTTAATTCCATACCCAATACGTTTGCCAGCCTGCTCAGCACCTCTAATGACGGATTGCTTTGTCCCCGTTCCAGCTTATAGAGCGTATTGGTGCTTATTTGTGCCAACTCTGCTAAGTGTGGTTGCGTTATACGTAATTCTTTTCGCCGGGTCTTAATGATTCTGCCAAGCTCTTCAGCTAACATTATAATGTGATTTTTTTATAAAAATAGAAAAAAATTTTATAAAAAATATGAAGAATCATATTGTAGTATGATTTTGTAGTTTTGTATGAAAACAGTTTAAACAAGAGAATAGAAATCCACATTACAACGTGATTTCATGAAAAAATCTTATCTCCCTATTTCTGTGAGCACACCGGCTAATTTATCGTACATGTAAACGTTAGCTCGTTTCATTTTAATGGATTATCTGTTTAATGTTTTTCAGGATTCGTTCTTTCGGCGGGCAACGGGCCCAGTTCATGACCGAATAAAGCTAATACCTGATTTACTTTATCCATTTGCAGGGTTTGTTTACCCTGCTCCAAATCCCGGATAAACCGTAGGCCAACTCCTGCTTTAAAAGACAAATCTTCCTTGGTTAGCCCCAGCAATTTTCGCCTGTTTTTAATAAACTGACTTAGCGTATTCATTCAAATTATACCTTTTCGGGTATAAAAATAGACTGAATGTAAAAATTATACCCGGAAGGGTATAATAAGAATATAGTTACACTAAATTTGTTTATTGTTAAGTCCGTCAAAGGAGAAATCAGCCGGACTTTTGTTTGTTTTAATTATCTCCTCAACCCTTCATACAGCTCATATTCCAGCAGCCGGCAATTCATTCAGCAGCTACCAATAAATTCCTGTAATCGTATTTACGGTAATCTTTATTTTTCGCTTTCTCTTTATTTATTTCAATGAGCTCGTTTTTTACCTCAATTCTTAGCCAGTATTCCGGACCTATATGAGAGAATGAGCTCAATTTTAATACTAATGCAGAATTTAGCTTTCTTTCACCTGTTAAATACTTGTGTAAATTGCTGTTTTGCATTTCAAACAGGTCTGCTAATTTCCGTTGCGTTATGTTAAATGTTTTGAGATATAATTTTACGAAATCTAAAATTTCTAATTTAACCGCTGTATTTTCTGACGTTATATAATCTTCTATCTGGTATTTGATTGCCAGTAATTCATTTCTGATTTTCTGTTCCCTGGTCTGCTTTTGTGAATGAGAAAGAATGAAATCGCTTAAAGATTTTCTTTTTCCCTCATTCCAAATATCGGTTACCTGAATTTCTTTACTTTTCATATCCCGTTAACTTAAATATTCATTTATTAATTTTTCACCGGTTTCGGGTGCTATTACCATGGTTGTTTCACCCCATTTCAAAGCCCCATATTTCTGACAATACAAAGCCATGAGTTTTATTTCATCCTTTTTATCTTCTTCCATAACATCGAAAGCCAGCCATCCTTTATAATCATTCGTGCCATGTATAAAACTAAGCCGGCACGCATAAGCAATTAAACAACCCGCTACGCTATCATAGCGTCTTTTTTCTCCTTTATTGTGAGGCGCTATTTCAATGTAAGCCATATAAGGTTCTATGGTATCTTTTAATTGAAAAAATAAGACAGCCTTCTATTACATCCGGGGTTTCATTACATACTAACGCATAGGTTTGAGCTCCTTTTAATTTTGAGTGTCTTTTGAAATTAAATCGCCACCAATCAGTAATAGATGGCAAAACCTTCTCCGGTTGCGGAGATATCGTTGCATCTATTTGCTTATTGTCAATAAGTCTGATGATTCTTACTTTCACCGGAGCAATACTATAGTAACAAAAATAAGAAAAGTTATACATATTGTATAACTTTTGAAAGATTATTGACTGATTTAAATTTTAAATAGTCAAAATTCCGGTGGTAACCCTCAAAGAAGAAGCCAGCCGGGCTTTTGTCCGTTTTAATTATCTCCTCGACCCCTCATACAGCTCATATTCCAGCAACCGGCAATCCAGCTTGCCGTTATAAAACTCAATGCGACGAGAGGCCCTGAGTCCGATTTTTTTAGCCAGGTCGGGGTTGCCGGTAAAGATATAGCCGCTATAGCCTTTGCAATGCTGTTTCATAAAATCGCCCATGCGTTTATACGTAGCTTCCAGCTTGGTATGCGTTCCCAAACGTTCGCCATATTCAGGATTGAAAAATACAACACCATTACCTGTGGGAACTTCAGTTTCGGCAAAATCGCATACCTGGAAATCAATTAAGTGGTCAACACCGGCAGTTTTAGCATTTCGGCGGGCTACGTCAACCGCATCGGCAGAAATATCGCTGGCGATAATTTTAAAATCCAGGGTTTTTGTTGCCTGGTCTTTCAGCTTACGGCGCTCGGTAAAAAATACGGTTTCATCGTAACCCAAAATGTGCATAAAAGCATAATTCATCCTGAAAAAGCCGGGACTTTTATGGGTTGCCAGCAGGGCGGCTTCGATGGCCAGTGTGCCCGAACCGCACATGGGATTTACAAACGCACTTTTCCTGTCCCAGCGTGTAGCCATGATGGTTGAAGCGGCCAGAGCCTCCAGCATAGGCGCTTTGCCCGGAATTTTGCGGTAACTGTGTTTGGCCAGTGTTTCGCCCGAAGTATCTAAAAATATCTCGGCATACTCATCCTTCCAGTACAGGTGAACAACCGTTTTATTTTGTTCGGGGCCGGAGTTGGGCCGGATACCTTTTTTCTCCTTAATACGGTCAACAATGGCATCTTTAACCTTAACGTTGGCGAAAAGAGGCGTGGTAATATGCTCGTTATCCACATTGCTGGTTACCGAGAAATAGCCGGAAAAATCTATCAGCTCTTCCCAGGCAATTTCCGTCAGTTCTTTATACAGTCTGGCGGGATTTTCGGCGGTAAAGCTTTTCAGCGAATACAGAACCTGGCTGGCGCATCGCAAATTAAGGTTTAGCGGAATACAGTCCGTTACGGTACCTTCCAGCTCAACGCCGGTACTGAATGCCCGTTTAATGTCGAATCCGAGTTCGGTAACTTCCTGTTGCAGGTACGGCGACAGCCTTTTGTTACAGGTGATGATAATTTTGCGGTTGGTGTGGAAAACTTGCATAAGATTGTGCGAAGTTAATCAATAAAATTTGGCAGTTTTGTTTACAAAACATTTATATCATGGATATTAAAGGAAAAGTGCACGAAGTATCGCCTGTACAAAATGTAACCGAAACATTTAAAAAACGTGAATTAATTATTGAATACGCAGAAAATCCGCAATACCCCGAATATATCAAGTTCGAGGCTTTACAGGATAAAGTAGCTTTGTTCGATGCGGTTAAAGTAGGTGACCAGGTAGAAGTGTTTTTTAACCTACGCGGTCGCCCGTGGACAGACCGTAACGGTAAAACATCCTATTTTAATACGCTGGTTGCATGGCGTGTAAACGTATTAGGCGCTGAGCAGGCTGCTCCTGCCGCTGCCCCTCAACCTGAATTTGCACAGGCCATTGACGTCAATGCTGCTGCTACTTCGCAGGATGACGACGATTTGCCGTTCTGATAAACAGAAAACCCCCGTTTCTTTACGAACGCGGGGGCTTCTGCTCTCTCAAAACTAAAACAGCTATTCTTTAATAAATTGCTTTATAAACCAGCGTTCTCCCTGGTTTATAACCAGATAATACAATCCGTTTTTGGGTATAGTAACCTGTTTAAAGTAGTTCCCGCTAAAGGTTGACCGCGTAGAGAAAAGCTCGTGAAAAGCGCTGTTTAAAATTTTAACCGATGTATTTCCGCGTCGGCTTAATATAAAATGCAGGCTGAGCTTATTACTTTTAAAATCAGGAAATAACACTAAATTTTCTATTTCAAGCACATTGGCCGGGTCGCCGCCTTCGGTTAGCTTTTTTACGGCGCTGCGGTCTGCATCGCTTAACGCAATATTGATATCAGTGGGCACGCCGTCCTTATCAATAGTTTCGTAATGGAAGAATTGTGTGTTCTTTCGTTCGGGAAAGATGCTTTGCGGCCGGTGTAACGGGAACGGATGCGGCCGGCCTTCATGACCCCGCCAAATGCTTACTAGTGTATCTGTTTGCCGGGGCGAAATAATACTATCCGGAAGCAGCAACAACCTGATGGTGTTTTGAGGTTTACGGTGATTTAACGTGTCCTGACGGGAAGTTGGTTCAGCAAAACTTTGTGTGCAAACGCCGGTTATCCCAACGGATAATGCTATTGAAAAATAAGACCGGCCTAAGCTGAAAAAATTCATAACCTGCTGATTGCAATGACGAACCAAAAGTATATTGTACGATTTCTAAATTTTGTTAAGGGAGTGTTAAAAAGTGTTAAAGCTGCCCGTGCCTTAAAGGGGTTGCGTATTTTTGTTAATAGATGAAAAAGAAGAGTATCAGCCTGATTATCGGATTGATGAGTTTTGCCTTGCTGGGTGTGATGGCTATGCAATACTATTTCATAAGCGAATCGTATCACCTCAAATCGCAGCTTTTTGACCAGGCTGTAAGCGAAGCGTTAAACGCGGTGAGTAAAAAGATTGAGCGTCGCGATGCGATGCTTTTTTTCAGGAAGCAGGTAGAAAAAAAACAGCAGGTTATCAAGGAAGAAAATACTTCGCCCGTGCCTCAGGCGCATCAGCATCAGCATGTGCCCAATTTTGCCGAGCAGCTAAAAATCAGGAAGCAGAAATTAGACCGCGATTTTATGATGCGTGACAGCTTGCTGCGTCTTAAATATCCGCGGGCCGTACAGATAGATGATGATTTTTACGAAACCTATTTTCGTAATCCCGAAGATATTAACAAAGTGCACCTGGCTGTAAGGCAGCAGCAAACCATTGATGCGTATGGCCGGGTATATCAAAATGAGGTACGGGAGTTGTACGTTGAAAAAGCTGACCAAAAACGACTGAAGAAATCGACCAATGATAGTGTTCATTACCTGGTTGAAGACCCCGAGCTGGGTTTGACGGTTGTTGGTTTGCCCCGTGTAAATCCCAAACTTTCGGCTAACATCAAAGCCGAGCAGGAGCGGCAGGTTAAAAAGGTAACCAAGTACCTGGATTCGGTGAAAACCATGAAGCAGAAAACGGCTGTTTTTGAAGACATCGCTAACGAATATGAGCTGGCCCACATGCCTTTGGCAAAGCGTATCAGCTTTACATTTATCGATACCGTTTTAAGAACAGAGCTGTACAACCGGGGTATTATGCTGCCTTATAACTACAAAATTACCATGGCAAACCCCGATTCAGTGCTGTTTATGCGCATAGCCGATAAAAGCGTTAATTTTAACGCCGACAGCTACAGTACGGCGCTGTTCCCTAAAGATATGGTAAGAGAAAGCGGTATGATAACCGTTAATTTTCCCAGCCGTACCAGCCTGCTGCTGCAAAACATGAAAGCGGTGCTGCTCTCGTCGGGAAGTTTGTTGCTGGTACTGTTGGGCTGTTTTGCCTATACTATTTCAAGCATTCTGCGTCAGAAAAAAGTATCCGAAATGAAAACGGATTTTATTAACAACATGACGCATGAGTTTAAAACACCGGTGGCAACTATCATGATAGCCAGCGAAGCGCTCAAAGACCCGGATGTAAACATAGATAAAGACCGGGTTAACCGCCTTGCGGGAATTATTTACGACGAAAACATCCGCTTAGGCAACCACATTGAACGGGTATTGAATATTGCCCGTATTGACCGCGACGATTTAAAGCTTGAAAACAAACCGGTTGATATTAACGATCTGATCACGACGGTTATAGACAGCATGTCGCTGCAATTGCAAAAACGCAATACCGAAGTAAACCTGCATCTCGATGCCAAAAATCCGGTTGTTATGGGCGATGAGTTGCATTTAAGCAACGTTATTTTTAACTTGATTGATAATGCGAATAAATACAGCAAAGCCGACCCGAAAATAACCATCAGTACCTTTAATTCGGGAGATAAGCTGATGATAAAAATTGCCGATAAAGGCATTGGCATGAGCAAAGACCAGTTGTCTAAAATTTTTGAGCAATTTTATCGCATACCTACCGGGAACCTGCACGATGTTAAAGGTTTCGGGCTTGGTTTAAGTTATGTAAACAATATTGTTAAACGCCTTAACGGGGACATCCGGGTTAAAAGTGAAAAAGATAAAGGCTCTGAATTTGAAATAAGCTTTTTAAACGCATGAAGAAAATTTTATTAGTTGAAGACGACCCTAACCTAGGCATGCTTTTACAGGATTACCTGCAGCTCAAGGGCAAATATCATGTGGTATTATGTAAAGATGGCGAAGAGGGCCTGAAAGCGTTTACCGCTGAACCGTTTGACCTCTGCATTCTGGATGTGATGATGCCTAAAAAGGATGGTTTCGCCCTGGCCAAAGACATACGCAAAATAAACGCCGATATACCCATTATTTTTGCCACGGCAAAAGGCATGATGGAAGACAAAACCCAGGCATTTACACTTGGCGGCGATGATTATATCACCAAACCTTTCCGTATAGAAGAGTTGTTACTGCGTATTAACGCCTTGTTAAAACGTGTAGCCAATCAGGGAAAAAACTCGTCTGAAGAGCAGCTTGCCACTCATTTCCAGATCGGCGATTATGAATTCGATTATACTTCGCAGCTTATCAGCCGGCATGGATGGCAGCAAAAAATGTCAACCAAGGAAGCGGAGCTATTGCGCCTGCTTTGCCTCAAGAAAAACGAAGTGCTTACCCGCGAAGAAGCCCTGTTAAGCATCTGGCACGACGATAACTATTTCAACGGTCGTAGCATGGATGTATTTCTAAGCAAACTGCGAAAGTACCTTAAAGAAGACGATAAAGTAGAAATTGTAAATGTTCACGGCCGGGGTTACAAGCTGCTGGTAAGCTGATGATATTATGCCACTAAAAGACACAACGGTTTATCTTTGATACAGCCAAACGCAGGCAGCGTTTTGAACGCTGCCTGCGTTGATAAATTACAATCTTATCTTTGCGACTTTGTGGCCAACATAGGTAGATGCAGGGATGATGTTATTTCTTCTCTATTGCACCGGAAGGCTTACTTTCCTGGTTATCAACGTTTAGAGTTGATACACTATAATACCCCGGAGTGTTGACCGAAATACTATTTTCTTTCGTTAATGCATATACCTGGCCTTCTTTCTTCAAGTCAGAAAAATAATACACAACCGATCGTACGTTTCCGGATGTAGACCATTTCAGCAAGCCGTTTTCTATCCTTACATTGCTGGCCTCAGCAGGTGCAGGGGCTATTGCCCGGCCCAGAAATGGTATAACAGATGGCGTATTGAATATAGTAGCAAGCTTGTCGGTGATGCCGATGTTATTCAGCATAATATATTTTGCGCTATATAACGCGTTCCCTACTACTTTTTTGTTTTTCCTGGTCAGGTTGAACTGCTTTTCCAATTCCGCGGTAGACTGGAATGCGGAAGACGCGGCCGGGTCGCCAAACTTGTAATAACCATACGCTATCATCAGGGCTGCTTTGTAATTATATTGCGACCACCAGCTAAGATTGGATTGAAAATCGTTAGACTGATTGCCGATTTCCTGGTATAACTGCGGCATAACCATATCAAGCCACCCTTCCTGGCACCACTTGGTTACATCGGCATATAACGTGTTATAATTATAATTTTGATTGGGCGTTGGTGAAATAGAGAATACTACGGCCGGCTTTGTAGCCAGAATAGCATCGTGTACCGCTTCAATGGTTTTGTTAACGTTTGCTCTTCTGAAATCCTGAATAGAACTATAGCCTGAACCATATTGCTGGAAATCTGTTTGGTCTGAAACCATCTGCCCGGCAGTTGAAGGGTCGGGATAAAAATAATCGTCGAATAGTATGCCATCGACATCGTATTTAGTAATAATGTCTTTAACGATGTCCGCAAGGCGCTGCCTTACCTCGGGTACCGCCGGGTTATAAATCTGAATTTTTTCGTGGCTAACTACCCATTCGGGTTTAACGGATGAATGAAGCGGCGGATAGGCAGTGCCAGTACTTGCCCGTGTAGCAATACGATAAGGATTCATCCAGGCATGAAACTCGATATCCCGTGCATGAGCCTCATCAATCAAAAATTTCAAAACATTATATCCCGGATCCTTGCCTCTTACGCCGGTAATGGCAACGCTCCAGGGCTCGTAAGGTGAATTGTAAAAGGCATCTCCCATAGGCTTTACCTGGAAAAATATCGCGTTAATGTTAAGCTGTTTAAACTTATCAAGATACTGGATATATTGCTGTTTTTGTGATGCAACATTATAGTCTTCCTGGGGCCAATCCAGTCCCCAGGCTGTTGTAAGCCAAACGGCCCGCATTTCTTTTTTGGGATAAACCAGCTCGTTTCCTGTGGTTGGGGGATTTGGCTCAGGATTTTCCGGGGCAGGCGAATCTTTTTTACAACCGTTTACTAACAAGATTATTAGAATTGCGCTTAAGACTGATCTCGGGAATCTTTTCATGTTGTTTTTGTTGAGAAAGAAATGGATGAGACCGGCTTTATTACAGCCTCAATCCATTTTTGGTTAATTTTCGTGGGTAGATTTAATCTTCTAAAACTTTCTTCGGAACTTCAATAATAGCAAATCCGGCATCTGTAGCGGCTCCGAATATTAATAACGACTTATCTTTTCCATCTTCGTCTTTCACCACAGCCCACCCGGTTTGAGAAGCGGGAGCGGTATTGGTATTACTGGATAGTGGATAACTGTATAAAGGCTTCTTATCCCCCTGTTCAAAAATGGTCAGGGCATCCACAATATTGCTTCCACGGGTAATGTCATAAAGCTGGATCACCGTTGATTCACCCGCAGATCTCGCTACGGTAATTACCAACAAATAACGTTCGCCATTGAAGGTAACAACCCTGGCATCCGAAGCATTCTTAGGTATAGAAGTTGCATTCATGGTGTACGATATGGAGCCCGAGGAGTTAACAACAGATATCGGCGTTGTATTGCCAGTTAGCAAATAAGAATCGGCATTCCCTACCTGTAAATAAGAAGACCATTGCCCGTAAGCCGTTGCGCTGTTGATGACATACGGGTCAGAAACCTGATTGTAATTGGTGATTTTTAATCGAAGAATTGGTTTATCGGTACTTATAAAATAAACATATCCGTTTCCTTCATCATCTAAATTGAAAGAAACATTATCACCGTGACGGGGGCCTGCTCCGGCAATGGTTCCTATATTGATATTGGCAATTACTTCGGGTGCAGCGGCAGGGTCTGTCCAGTGATAAATTTTCAATGGAGATGCAGCAGCTCCTGAAAGGCTCGCTATATAAGTATGGCCATTTATCTGTGCTCCCATATTCATCGTATAGGTTCCGCCGGTAACCCCCGTTGTATTGATCGGAATTCTTGTAATGATATTATTTTTCAAATCACTTACTTTCAACAAATGCGCACCTGTTGCTCCCCGGCTTATTATAAGCACATGCTCGCCATCAAATCCTGTACCCCGGGTTAATTGGCCGGTGAATGCTTCGTAAGCAGGATTACCTTGCTCATTTGTAGAATAATCATAAACTGTTGCTTTGCCAAAATCAGCCCCGAAAACAGGTACCCGCAAGCGAAGCTTTACGAAATACTCGCGGAAGCGGGGCGTATTAACTACTTTGATCTCAATGGTTTTTTCAGATTGACCTTCTTCAAAACTAATATTATATGTTTCTTGCTCTAATTTAGCGCCATCAGAAAGTGTTGCTTCAAACCGTAGCTTTGAAAAGTCCGTTAGCGTATCTAAACGTGGAAACGAAACTTCTTTTTTGTCTTCATCGACTGTTCCTTGCAAAACGGTATTGCCGTCTTCTCCGGCGTTCATTATTTTAATGGATTTTAAAACCGTTTCTTTTGAAGAAGTATCCATTGCTTCCGGGAAATCATCCTTGCAGGAAGAGAACATCAGTAATCCTAAAAAAGCGATCAGGAGCCCTGTTGTTGAAGTATTACATATCTTTTTCATCTGTTTATTTTTAAATTTTTATGATCAGATGGAAACCTGATGACTAAATCGGTGACAAATACTGATTTGATCATTTCGGTTTCATGTTTATTAATTCTGTGGCCAGCCCTCGGTTTGCTTCAATTGATAACCTTTAGCGGCATAATCGTCTATCTGAACCTTTCCAACCGGAGAGAGATATGGATTTACATTCACCTGGTTCAGAAATGGCAGTCGTCCGTTGTTACTTCTGCTTCTGTAGAAACCTTGCATGGCAGATGCATTGGCCCCGTTGTATGCTGTAATCTGACCATCTAAAGAAACAACAGACAAATCTGTAGTAATCAATGCAGGCAGTTCTGCGGGGAAATTAACCCAGGATCCTGACAATAGATCCGGATTAGCATCGGTATCCATATAATCCAGCTTGTGCCAGCGTTCCAGGTCGCCGATACGGGAATATTCAAAAGCGAATTCCATTCTGCGTTCTCTCCTGATCTCCCATAACAATTGCGAAACTCCCGGATCACGGTTAGGATCATTGGGCAAAGCCGCTAAGGTTAAATGAGCGGTTTTTACAACGCCACGGGCCGTGGCTTCTGCCGCTATGGGCCTGTCCCTGATCTTATTAATAGTATGATCCAGGTCATCCTGGCTTACAGCAGCGCCACCAAGCGAAGCCAGTTCAGCTTTTGCTTCAACCCAGTTTAAAAGCACTTCTGCATACCGTAATACCGGGCAATCGGTTTGATTATTGGTACTGATATATTCGGTTGGGGGAGCTCCCTGGTCTTCAACAATTTTTTCAATCTCTCTTGGTAAAAATTTGATAATATACAGTAAGGAGCCTTTATTCCGGGCTTGCGGCTTTCTGTAAAACGAGGCTTCAAAACGGGGATCACGTGTTTTAATGAGATTGGTTATTTCGAAGTTATTGGCATTGCCTACGCCGGAGTTTTGCCAGGCTTTTCCATCGGTGCAGATATAGGATTTGATCAGATCTGTAGACGGGCCAAATATCAGCGACTCTGCTAAATTTGAGTTTGTTGCAATAGAATGGGTAACGCCTACCGCAGCGTCGTAGTGCCGGTATAAGATACAATCTTTATTTCCTTTAAGATCTTTAGAAGTAAATAAGGCACGGTATTCTGTTACAATATTATATTTGCCACTGCTCATCACCATATCACCTGCTTCCATAGCCAGTTCCAGGAACTTTTTGGCTTGATCATTATTTTTATAATAATATTTCTGCCAGGTTCCCTCGTAAAGCGCAATCCTGGAAACAAACCCGGCAACTACATAGCGATTTACATTTTGCTCACCATCATCCAGGCGGACATTTTCTAACGCATATTTAAAATCGTTATATACGGCATCCATTACTTCATTACGTGGTGTTCTGGGTTTGTACAGATCGTCAAAGTCTACGTCGCTTACTACATGATCGTAATAAGGTACGTCGCCATAGGCAAACACTAACTGGGAGTACCGAAAGCCTCTGAAAAAACGACCGATACCCATCCAATGTGCATATGCTTCATCGGATAGTACGCCTTTCATCCGGGTTTCTATACGGTCAAGCATAATGTTCATGGATCGCAGGGAGGTCATACTCCATATAGCGCTATTGGGAACAGACCGGGTAAAGTTCTCCTGGTTACCGAGGTTAACAATGTCATCGCTAAACCGGTATCCCATTAAAGGCGTTGAATCGTAGTTGGTTAACGTACCATAACCAATAAAAAAATCAGTATAATATTTATTGGCATACATACGCACATTATCTTCACTGGTCCAGGCCGTTTCATCAGTTAAGGCAGTTAACGGCGGGCGATCTAAATACTTTTTACAGCCGGCAAAAGCGAGGGCTAAAAAGCTGATTATGAATGCATATCTGAGTTTCATTGTCTTATCTCTTTTATGTTATAAACCTATTTGAACTCCAGCGGAAGCTGACTTGAACGGAGGGTTTGATGTTCCTGTACGACCTAAGTTATAATTACCATCGGTTCGTAATATAGAATAGCCGCTAATGGTTTCGGGATCGATAGGCAAACCTCTCAAATGATCGAAGGTGAACATGTTTTCCAGGGATACATAAATTCGGGCGCTGGATAAACCGGCCTTTCTCAATAAATTACGGGGAAGGCTATACCCGAAGGTGATATTCTTTATTTTCAGGTAAGCCATATTAAGCATATAGCGTGTTTGAGGACGCATTACATAACCGGAGTTAGAGCCGTTCAGGTTCCATGCCCGTGGATAGAATGCATCGGTACGATCTTCTTTCCAGAAATCGCTGGCAATGGCCTCTGGCATAGCACCTTCTTTTGCATAGTATCCCGGTATGGCCAGTTGCCCGTCTCCCCAGATACTTCTTTTTCCTACACCCTGAAAGAAAACAGAAAGGTCAAAAGCCTTGTAATCGGCTCCTAAACGGAACCCATACTGATACCTTGGTGTTGAATTGCCGATAACCACCTGATCTCCCGGATCGCCAAAGGTGCTTTTACCCGGCGTAATGTAGCCGTCGCCATTAACATCAACGAACTTTACGTCGCCAGGACTGATCAAAAGCACCTGGTTACCATCCTCAAAATAGGTTTGGTAAACCGGGTTGTTGCCTGCCAACATGTTGGTTACTTTGGCTGCTCCATCGTATATAATGGTTGTTTGTTTGATCTTGCCGTCCGAACCGTACACAAAATCCTCTTTCTGGAATAACCGGTCGGTTACATAACCATAGATATCGCCGTATCGTTTCCCTGTAGTAAATGTGTTATTGATATTTCTGTTCTCCCAGGGCGTATTCCAGTCGGCTCCTTTGGTAATCATGGTTGTTGCATCGGCGATATTCGCATTGATGGAAAGCCTGAGGTTTTTACCAAATTGATGGCTGAAATCAACAGCCAATTCCCATCCACGGGTTCGTAAGTTTCCGAAATTTCCGTTAGGAGCGCTTGTACCAAAAGTAGCCGGTAAAGCATCTCCGGGGATGATCATATTTTTGGTATCCCGCTGAAACCACTCGGCTGTTATACCCAGGCGGTCGTTAAAGAAACGGAGATCTGTCCCGATATTGAGGTGCTGGATATCCTGCCAGCTTATATCCTGCGACACTGCACCTGGTGTGCCTATTTGAAAATACTGTACTCCGGAACTGGAAAGCCATGAGTTTTGATTTATTGCCATTGTTGGCAGGTAAAGGGAATTGGGTACCGATTGGTCGCCAATACTTCCCCACGAGCCTCGCAGCTTGGCAAAGCTTAACACCGGGTTAAGCGATTTCATGAAGCTTTCGTTAGATAAAACCCAGCCGGCAGAGAAAGACGGATACCAACGCCATTGCAAGTAACTTGGGAATTTAGAAGTACCATCGTAGCGTAGATTCGCTTCGAAAAGGTATTTATCCATGAACGCATAATTGGCCCTTCCAAAGAAACCCACCTGCGAATCCCAGTTAGCATCTCCGGTAACATCAGGTATGCCAACAGTATATTCAAACTGCGGATTATCCCTGTTAATAAGCTCTGATCTTTCTGATGAATGACTGTTCCATTTATATCCTACGATATTGGTACCCAGCATAAACTTGAGATCGTGCTTATTTTGCAATTTCAGATTATAGGTTGAATAGGCATTAAAGGTGTGTCTTGCTGACAGATAGGTATCCTGATGAAAATAGCTTTTATCTTTTGTAATATATTCTTCTACGGGGAACCTGTAAGCCGGCACACCACCCGTATCTGTTATATTACCTTCTTCATCTACGTAAATCTGGTTACCTGAATCATCTTTCCAGGCAACCGGGGTATACCAATGCCAGGCACCGGTGAAGGTTGGCATAGAAGAGGTAAATGAATTTGTTTCTGTAGAATAAGAATAATCAGCTTTTAAATCCCAGTTTTTGGTAAAGTTTATAGTTGAACCAAGGTTCAGATTCATGTACCTTTTCTGGTTAATTGCATCATTGGCATTTTTGGTATCGAAATAAGGGTCTCTTACGTCAACGCCATGCTCTTGCGCCCCAATTGGGAACAGGCGGCTCCAGCGGTAGAGGTATAACCAGGGGTCTGCTCCAAAACCGGTTGCTGAATTGGGATAACGTTTGGTGGCATCAGCATACATAGCGCCTCCGCGAAGCGTTAAAAAATCGTTGACTTTGGTAGAAACGTTGAGGTTAGAGGTAAATCTTCTGAAATCGTCATGTTTGGCGGGTTTCATCATACCTTCCTGCCCCAAATATCCAGCGCTAAAGTTGTAATAGGTATCGCCTTTTCTGCCATTTAACCCAATGTTATGTTTTTGCGAAAAGGCGTTGTCTTTGATCATCATACTTACCGGATCGTATATCCGAAGTCCGTATTTATCTGTACCGTCAAAATACCAATCCCGGTTATACACTACCGGATCGCTCGGTTTTACTGTGCTGCCATATTTGGCCTGCCATTCTTTTATCTTTTCGAAACTTTCCCTGCTAACACGCCAGAAACCGCCGGCGGGGCCGCTCGATTTCATATTCTCATGGGCTTCTAAGGTGTATTCTAAACCGTCTATACCGGCAATGTCAATATCCTTAAAAGGAGCCTGCCACGACAGGTTATTTGAATAGGTCACTTTGTTGGATTCTGTTTGGGCGCCTTTTTTGGTTGTTATTAATATCACACCAAATGCGGCCTTTGATCCGTAAATGGAACTGGAGGCAGCGTCTTTTAAAACCGAAATGGATTCTACATCATCGGGATTGATCAATTCAATACTGGGTATTTCCACATTGTCAACCAAAATCAAGGGGTTGGATGATCCTAAAACGGAACCAACCTGACCACGTATTTTCATAACCGGGTCGGAGCCTACTTCGCCGCTGGGCACAACAATTGACAGGCCGGGAACAGTTCCCTGTAATCCCCGTCCTACATCGGGTATAGGACGGCTGCCCAATACTTTGTTTACATCTACCGAAGAAACTGCACCGGTTAAATGGGCTTTCTTTTGTGTGCCGTAACCTACAACCACTACTTCATTCAGTTGGTTGAGATCTTCTTTTAATACAATGGTAACCTGGGTACGTCCGTTAAGCGCAACTTCCTGCGATATAAAACCGGTATATGTAATTGATAAAGTGGCATTTGCCTGTAAATTTTTCAGGCTAAACTCGCCGTTTATACCGGATACTACAGCTTGACCGCTTTCTTTCACACGGATGGTAGCACCGGGCAGCGGCTCGCCTTTTTCATCGGTAATAACGCCTTTAATGTCTATTAAAAGTACTGGAGCCGCTGATTGCTCTTTAAGTGGAACAATTACCACGGTTTTATTCTCAATAGAATAAGTAAAGGGCTGGTTTTTGAAACATTGGTCTAATGCATCTTTAAGAGGGATATTTTGTACATTAATATCAATGGGCTTACTGTTTTTAAGCATCTCGTATTTATACACAAAATCGTATCCCGTTTGCCGTTTAATTTCTTTGAAGATGGCAGTTAAAGTACTTTGTTTTTTAACAAGAGAAACATACTGTGCATTGGCGGCCAGAGAAACCTGTAAGGCAATGGTTAGAAGAATAATAAAGGTTATATTAATCCGCATAAGCCATCTTTTTAAAAAGGGGTTGTTTGTAATATTAAGCCATGTTTTTTCAGATGGTGGATCTTGTACATAGCAGGCCTTGCCGCTAGCATTTTTAGCATAAAAATTGTACATTTGTTAGGGTTTTATAGGTTAATTATTGGTTCGAAGCAATAGTTATTATAATCATGAAGACCCAAAAGACTTGTCGGGGGCGCTGGAACGCTCCCGATATCTTTTTATACGCAATGTATACTTATGGCATAACCAGAATCCTCCTTTCTTCATTAGTGTGCCCTGGCATAATCTTGAAATGAACGCCCTGGGTCATTTCAAGAACTTTTAATACCTCACTTATATTTTTATTACGGGATATTGAACCGCCAAATTTTACATCGGCAATTGTGCCCTGGTAATCTACCTCCACATCGTACCAGCGGCTTAACTGGCGCATAATGGTTCGTAATGGTGTGCCTTCAAAGGTAAAATCGCCGTTGTGCCAGGCTATTGCCTGATCGGTATCGGTTTGTTCTACAGTAATATCATCGTTTTGCAGCGTTGCCTGCTCTCCGGGTTTCAGTATTTTTGAGATGTTGCTGCTATTATGTATCCGTATGCTTCCTGTAAGCAGGGTAGTTTTCGTAGCATCTTCATCCGCGTAAGCGTTAATATTAAAATGTGTACCTAAAACTTCTACCGTTTGGCCTGCAGATACTACTTTAAAAGGACTGGCTTTATTGTGGGCTACTTCAAAATAAGCTTCACCGGTTAGCTGTACTACACGCTCATTACCGGTAAATGCCACGGGGTAACGCAAGGATGAAGCCGCATTAAGCCACACTTTGGTTCCATCGGGTAAATTGATCTGATACTGTCCTCCACGTGGTGTTTCAATAGTATTAAAAGCGTTGGCTGCTACAGAACCGGCATTTTTATCTACTTCATAAATGAGCTGGCCATTGGTTGCTTTAATAATCCTGATACCGGCTTGTCTGGCAATTTGTCCACTGTTACTGTCGGTCAATACTATTTTTTCTCCATTCTCAAGCGTCAATATAGCTTTATTGCCACCGGGCTTTATATCGTTGGTGTAATGCTGTTTAGCATTATTGCTAATAATATCATGACGACTATAGAAATAAACCGCGATGCCCAGAAATGCCATAGCTGCAATTGCGGCAGCCCATCTTAAGGGTAAGGATATTATTTTAGTGTTTTCACGCTGACGAATGGTATCCGTAATCTGTGAATAAACACGGTTGCGAATGATCCGTTCATCCGGATTTAGCTTATTCCCGGCATCTTCCTGCATCCGGAATTTGTCCTGATAATCCAGCAATAACCTCTCTTCTTCGGGGCTACATGTTCCGGCAGTGTATTTTTCGTATAAGGCTATATATTCTTCAGGGGTCATAACAGGTTAAATCAGTTCTACTTTTAAAGAGGATAATTAACCCGGCTTACACACATACATTGGAAAATATTTTTTAATGGGACAAAAAACTATTTAATAGTTGACCATCTGTAGCTAAATAATTACTTTTAAAATCAGATATGGCCAGTAGTTTCTTATCGGATAAAGACATTTGGCTTGCCGTTGTAAACGATGATCACCGGGCTTTTGCCGTTTTATACAACCGGCACTGGAAAAAACTATACAAAACCTTCCTCTATTATCTTAAAGATGAAACCGCTGCCGAAGAGATTTTGCATGATGTTTTTGTTGTATTGTGGCGACGGCGGAAGCATCTTAACATAGAAAATTTCAATAATTATATTTATATCACGGCCCGCTATCATGTATTTAAATACCTGAAAGCATTAAAGCTATCTCCCATAGAATATATTGAGCAATATACTGAAGAAGCCTGTCCGTGCCAGGTTAGTGAGGCGGAAGAGCGGTTAGATTATCATGATTTTGAAATTCAGCTTACTCAAAGCCTCAACGGTCTGCCAAAGCGATGCCGCGAAATTTTCTGGTTAAGCCGGATCAAAAATCTCTCTAATGAGGAGATTGCACAGCAATTGAATATTTCAAAACGTACGGTTGAAAACCAGATCACTCATGCCTTAAAGCATCTCAGGGTATCTTATGGTGAGTTTTCGGCTACTGCAGTGGGTGTATTGTTTGTTACCTTATTCTGGTAATTAAAGGGATGTTAAGATGGAAAAACGATATTCCGTCTGTAACGGGCAATGAACTTATACACTAATCGACCCAGCCATATAAAGGGAGGCAGTTGCAAAACAGGAACCAGAAAACGGCTCCAGTGTCCGCTGGCCTTCCAAATGTTGAGCATGGCATCCGCACCGCGGGAGATATTGCCTTGCAGATCAATTACATGAATTTCCTTTTCGCATTGTGCCGGGTCAATTTCAGGATGCCGACTTAAAAAATCACTATCCTGATAAGGCACCAGCAAAAACTGGTCTTTATATACTATACGACTAAGCCAGCCGGTTACACCTACGCACATGCTGCAGCCGCCATCGTACAAAACAACCAGTTGATCCGTTTTTGTCACAAAATTAATGTTCCTTAATCAGGTATTGAGTGCTGCGTAATGAAGAGGGTGGTTTCCGATTTTTGTCTTGTCTCTTGCTTCTGCAACAATACGTGCTTAATAAGTTTCACTATAGGGCGGTATACCGTAATCTTTAACAGGTTGAGAGCGATCTTTTTTCTTGAAATTCAGTTTCTGGAAAAAGGATTTAACTTTTGAAACCACATCGGTAAGTACATTTGAATCGATGTTTTTAGCGGCCTTTTGCGAAAAAAGCGTAACCAAAGCTTTTATTATAAAGTTTGATTTCCTGAAAAATACACTGTTTAATAATGTTGGAAGCACAAAGCGTGAAATGGCAGTAACAAAATCTTCGTGAATGATTTCCTGTAAAAAAGACTGGTTGCCTTTGCCTTTAAATAAGGAAAGTATGGTAGAAAACGTGGCTGCCGGACTGTGGAATTTTTCGGCAATGACACGTTCCTCTACCTCGGTTTTTAACCGGAGCACCTGGATTCTCTCCTGTAAATCTGCAAAGGTTTTAATGGAGTTTGCCATCTTCTTTTCTATGACGGAAAAAACGTTTAACAGTGAAATTATGCAGGTGCTTTTCGATGTGATTATCCTTAATCAGTATAACGATAATGGCTATAATGAGATATAACAGGGCAATTAATCCAAAACCACCTGCATACGAGTTTAAAAGTTCTGAAAAATAAAAGCCTAATGCCATGGACCCGAAAAATAAGGTCACAACAAGCAGGAGAACTACCAGCCCGTCTGTAATGAGGTTTGCTACAATAAGTATGATACGTTCAATAATGGTTAAACGTACCAGCTCTACTTTATCAGAGACGTATTCTTTTAACAGGGTAATAATATCCTGGTTGTTATTTTCCTGATTTTCTGCCATAGGGTATAAGCTTAGGATACGCAGATTAAACCTGGTCTGTTGCGCCTGTAAATTCTTCCTGAGGGTGATTGTTGTTTATTTTTGATTTGATATTTTCTATCACCTTATCTTTCAGGGCGCTAAGCTTATCAATTTCTTCGGCAGCGCTGTCTTTTATAGAATCGCCAAGATTTTTTAAGGCATCGTTTAATTTATCGCGGGTTTCAGTTCCTTTTTCGGGAGCGAATAAAATGCCTAAAGCGGCTCCTGCGGCTAATCCGGCTAATAATGCTACTGCAACTTTTGCGTTATCGTTCATGGTTATAAGATTTATGTTTATCAATATGCTATTTCAGTTCAAAAACGTAAAATGGACTAAAAGTGTTTTTATAAATAATTCTTTTCGTCGGGATGCTTCATTTTTTCCAGGCGTTCTGTAGCCATACGGCTGGTTTCATAAATGCGTACGGTTAGTATGAAATACGACAGCAGCAAAGGCCCGAATACCAGTCCGATAATACCAAAAGCCGGTATACCGATAATTACGCCAATAACGGTAATGATAGGATGCGTGTCGGCTACTTTTCTGGCAATAATAAAGCGGATCACATTATCAATGTTGGTAATGAGTATAAGTCCCCACAACAGCAATCCTACACCGTTAAAAGTATCGCCCTGTACAATGGTAATAACAGCTGCAGGTATAAATATTACCGGTGCACCGATAATGGGTAAAAATGAGAGGAATGTGGCTATTACGCCCCAGAAAATAGCATCGGGTATACCGAAAATAAAAAAGCCGATACTAAGCAGTGCGCCCTGTACAAAGGCAATAAATCCCTGGCCCAGTACATTAGAATAGGTGGTATTTTTTAATTCCTCGGCAAATCTGCGTGAGTTTTGCTCCTGGAAAGGAGAATATTTGAGCAGCGAGTTCTCAAATTCTTCATGGCGGATAAACATAAAATACAGCAGGAAATACATCACGGTAACGCCTAATGCAATATCAAAAGCGCCGCCAAGTATGGAAGGGAACAGATCGCCGATAAAATTTTTGAACCGGGCTGTCAGGTTATTGAACAGATCGGGCTGCTTGAGCTTGGAGCCCATAAAATCGTCTATGCGACTCAGGATAATACGTATTTTAAATGAATCGCGTTGAAAATCGTTGATCTTATTGATCACCATTAAGGTTAAGGTGAGTATGGGTAGCACGATGATAACAAACGAGCCGGCTATAAGCGAAGCGGCTGCCCCGATACGGCGCCAGTGCCATTGCCGGGTCAGGTGAAGGTACAATGGCCGTAAAATGGTGTACATAACCACCGTGGTAAGCAATGTCCCGGCAATTATCCGCAGCGAATAGATAATAAATGCCGCCAGGATAATTAATATGGCCAGTACAATGTTGTTGCGTTGTTTATAATTAAATACCGACATGCCCGGGTAAGTTAAAACTAAATAGTTGAACGAAGCAAATCCCGGCATTTGTCCCGGGTAATTCGAGGTTCGGGATTAAAAGTCAAAACCAGCAATGGCCTTATTAGCAACATACAAATAAATTTATTTGCGTCAATTTATGGTCTGGCATTTATTCCGGCACAGATTATTTTTTACTCAGGTTGATAGACTTCATTTTATTGTACAATGTTTTTCTATCAATGTTTAGTAATTGAGCAGCTTTTGTTTTATTGAAGTTAACCTCACGCAGCACCTGGATAATGGTGGCATATTCTGCCTGTATGGTGGCATCTTTCAGGTTGTGCGAGTTTTCTTCTGAAAGCGGTTTAAGCGCATAAGCCTTTTCGGCAGCAAATGTGTTTGAATAGTTGGCAATTTCAAGCGGTAATGATTTGATTTGAACAATGTTGCCTTCGGTTAGCAAAACGGCCCGCCTGATCACGTTTTTAAGCTCCCGGACATTACCGGGCCAGTTATAGCTTAGAAAACATTTTTGCACGTCCTCCGAAAAACCGGCTACGTTTTTACTAAGCTCGGCATTGGTGCTTTTTAAAAATGCGTCGGCAAATATTAAAATATCATTTCCGCGATTACGCAATGGCGGTAAGTGGATGCTGAATTCGTTAAACCGGTGATAAAGGTCTTCCCTGAACCGGTTATTTTGTATAGCCACGTGCAGGTTTTCATTAGTGGCAACAATGATGCGCACATCCAGCTCAATTTCTTTGAGACCGCCAATACGCTTTACCTTGCGCTCCTGCACGGTTCTCAACAGCGCTGCCTGCGTTTCGTACGACAGATTGCCGATCTCATCCAAAAATAAAGTACCTCCGTTAGCCATTTCAAAATGACCGGGCTTGGCAAACAGCGCACCGGTAAAAGCGCCTTTCTCATGACCAAAAAATTCGCTGCCGGCAAGCTCTTTGGTTAACGAGCCGCAATCCATAGCAATAAAGGGTTTGTCTTTACGACCGCTGTTCAGGTGAATGGCTTTGGCGATAGACTCTTTACCTGTACCGCTTTCGCCGGTTAAAATAACGCTGTAGTTGGTTGGGGCTATCAGCTTAATGTGCCGCATAAGCTCCATAGACGTTGCGCTTTGCCCGATGATGAATTCTTCGGGCATGATCTGACCGCCTTTTTTTATAACAGGCGAGCTATTATCTGCCGAATAATCTTTTGAAAATGCCTTTTGGGTCTCCAGCGCTTTATTAATGGTGTTTAATATCTCGTCCGGATAAAGCGGTTTGGTGATATAATCGTAGGCGCCAAGCTTGATCAGCTCAACGGCGAGCTTAATATCTGAATAGCCGGTTATAATAATTACGCCCGTTTGCGGATGCCTGACTTTAATTTTTTTGAGCAATTCACGGCCGTCGGTATCCTGAAGCCTGAAATCGCACAGCACCAGGTTATAATCTTCTTTGGATAAAATTTCCATTGCCGATGAACCGCTTGTCGCCGTATTAACCTGGAAGTTATGTTTACTTAAAAAGCGGGACAGCAGTAAACCGATATTGATTTCGTCGTCGACAATTAAAATTTTTTTCATTCCTTAAAGAAGCGGTCTATTCCACTAATGTAGGATGAAAAATTTATTTTGGGAAAAAAATTCCACAAAAAGCAGAAGATTTATTTTCCGGAGAACTTCGCGGGTCTTTTCTCAAGGAATGCGTGTATGCCTTCTTTCACATCGTCAGTATCAAAACAATTGCCAAATTCGGCAATTTCTGTCTGGAACCCGGTCTCGCTACCTGAGGCATTAATGGCCCGTATAGCTGCCGCAACTGCAAGAGGAGCCTGCAGCATAATTTTTGACAATAGCTCTTCGCAGGTTGCAATCAGTTGTTCGGGCGATACTACATAATTGACCAAGCCTATTGTAAGCGCTTCCTGTGCGGATATCATCCCAGCAGAAAGTATCATCTCGAAAGATCTGCCTTTACCTACTAATTGGGTTAAACGTTGCGTACCGCCGTAACCGGGAATAATGCCTAAGCTCACTTCGGGGAAACCTAACTTAGCGGTTTGCGATGCGATACGGATATGGCAGGCCAAGGCCAGCTCTAACCCGCCGCCCAGCGCAAAGCCGTTAATAGCGGCAATAACGGGTTTGGGCGATTGTTCAATAACATCAAATACTTTGGTATGGCCTTCGCGGGACAGGTCTGTTGCCTGTTCAGCATCGAGGGTTACAAGTTCGCTGATATCAGCACCAGCCACAAACGATTTTTGTCCGGCGCCGGTTAAGATTATAGCACTGACCCGGTTATCGTGATAAGCATTGGTAAATGCCGTATGCAGCTCTGCCAGTGTAGCTTTATTTAACGCATTGAGCTTATGCTCGCGGTTTATGGTGATGTATAATACCCGGTTTTTAATTTCCAGGATGAGATTAGCATATTCCATGATATGTTTTTTTAATTCTGAAAGGCAGCTCTTGTATTTATCTACGAAGCTAAGTAATCTCAGAGATAAACATATCTTTTGTGGTAAAATATGTATGTGACTAAACCTGTTTAAAGCGATGTAATTGCTGTTCTCCATCGTCCACGTTGCAAACGTGGACGATCTGCTACTATTTCTAAAATCCTCCACGTCTGCCGCCGCCGAATCCGCGGCTACCGCCATTACTTCTGCCGCTTCCACTTCCCGGAGAATCAATATCGCGTGTACGCTCTTTATTGCCAGATTCGTTGCGACGCTGGAAACCGCTGCGGCCTGCGAATTTCTGCAACCTGAGGTTAAATGTTAACAGGAAATAACGTCCTAAACGGTTGTTCTGGCTGTCAATAACCCGTGTACCGTTTACAGTACGGGATATGCCTGTATTCTCGTTGAGCAGGTCAAACGCCTGTAAACGTAGCGAAGCCATGTGCTTTTTTAAGAAACGGTATTCAATAAAACCGCTTAATAGTGTTGGATTAGCATTATTGGTATACAGGTATCCATAATTTAGTTCCTTAGAGAAACTATATCCCAGCGTCCATGCATCATCAAAGAAATAGTTTTTACCATCAATACCCATATTTAATGTCCGGGTGCTTGTTTTTTGAATACCAGGGGCAGAATATTTGGTAATAGTGTTATTGATATTATACGAAACGCTGAAATCGGCATCGATAATATTCTCAAGGTCGAGCCTGAAACGTGCTCCCGGCCGGATATTCCAGTTTTGCCCGTGATTTTTCAGATGGTCGGTAAATGATATGTTGTTATCATAGCTTCCTGATGCGCTAACGGTTACCGTATATTTCCGTTCAGAAAAAGGCTTGGTATAAGCTACATTACCGTTCAGGCTATAAAATCCATTCGTGTTACGGTACGTTGTAGTGTCGCCTGTACCATTTTGGTTATTGATACGATCGTTAACAATACGGTTATTGATTTGATTAAAGCTCAGGTTACTGAAAAATGAATTGCCCGAGGCAATATCGAACCGGTTATATTGCAGGCTTAGCCTGTTGGTAAATTCGGCCTTCAGGTTAGGATTACCGATAATGATATTTTTCACGTTAGAGCTGTCTACAATAGGTTGCAGTTGCGAGAAACTGGGCTCGTTGCTGGAACTGCCATACGTTGCTGTAAAATAATTGCTTCGCGAAAACTTGTAAACGAACCGGGCTCTGGGCCTGAAATGAAAATTAGTAGAAACCGTAGAAAAATTACGGCCAATATCTTCTCCGTAAAGGCGTGTTGGCTGCGCTACTACGCCAATGGTATAGTTGTAGGTTTTCTTGTTATCAAAGATATAGTTGAGTGTAAAATTGTGCGTGGTGAACTGGTAATGATAATTATTGCTTTGGTCGGTATTCCAGTTTTCATTGCCGGTAATGCGGTCAATATCGTTTACATCGCGTAAGCTTTTTGAGCTTGAATTAGTCCATTTGTAGCCTATTTCAAGACGGGTTTGCTTACCAATGGGTTCTAAGTATGATATTTTAGCGCTGAATCTGATGTTGGAGTTATCGGTACCGATATGCTGGTATCGATACGTAGTATCGCTAACGGGAATGGCTCCGGTGGAGTCGATATTCAGATAACTGTTATCAGGATTCGAGCTTCTGTTCCGGCCCGAATAATCAATACTTCCGCTTAAGCTGATGTTGCGGCCCGGCTTACTGAAACGGTGGTTAAATAAAAAGTCGGTACCGGCGCTCGGTGTTGATGAATGTGTATTATTGCTGGTATTGGATAAAGTATAATAGTTTTGTTTCTGTATCTCTGAAATGCCATGGGTTCCGCCATCAGATGATGCGTACGAAAAGTAAGGTGTTATTTTTACGAAGTTAGCCGTATCTGGCGTGTATTCCATATTCCAGGTGAGCCGCTGATTATTTTTGGTAGTACGACTGTCTGAATTGCGGCTGGTTGTGCTGATATTATTTGGATTAAAATCGGTGGTAAAAGAGCGACCCGTAACGCTATTATTTGCTCCTGAAAGGCTGTAGCTGCCATATACGCTCAGCTTTTTACCCCACTGGTCGCGGTAGTTTAACCCGATAGATTGTGTGCGGGTTAAGCCGTCGCTGTTTTTGCTGCGTTCATCGCTTCCGTAGTTTGCTCCTCGGGCTCCGCCACCACGACCGCCACCGTTAAAATTAAATACGTTGGAATTGGTATTATTGATGGATCCAAGAACCGACAATTGCCGGTCTTCTTTAAATGAGTTGCCCATAATACGCCCGACATAACGGTCGTTACTACCACCGCCAACGGTTCCGCGTCCAAAATATCCCTTGCGTTTGTTAGGCTGGATGGTAATGTTCAATATTTTTTCAGGCTCTTCGGTTTTAACGCCGGTACGGTTTGCCTCGTCGCCGTAATCGTCAATAATTTGCAGGTTTTCAATAATATCAGCCGGAAGGTTTTGCGTAGCCGTTTGCACATCGCCGCCAAAAAAATCTTTACCGTTTACCCGCACCCGCGATATTTGTTTTCCCTGGGCCGTAACATTTCCATCCTTATCTACGGTAACTCCGGGTAGCTTTTTCAATACATCTTCTACCGGAGCGCCTTCCTGAACCGGGTAAGCGCTGGCATTGTATTGTATAGTATCTTCCTTTACAACAATGGGGTTAATACCGATAACCGTAACCTCACTTAACTGATTAAACTGTATGCTTAATTTAATGGGATCCAGCTTGAACGTTTTGCCGTTATTATTACTGACCGTATAAGCCTGGCTATAGGTTTTAAAACCGATAAGTGCTGCTGTTAAGTTGAATTGGGGTGATTTTACCTGTGCAAACTGAAATCCTCCGTATGCATTACTGGCAGTAATAAGGGTATCAGACGGAGACGTAATTTTGATGTTTACTCCTGCCAGTGGCACGCCCGTAGAGTCTACAACACTGCCTTTAACCTCGTATGTTTGAGCAACAGCCCTGAATTCGCACAATAATAAAGTAACAATGGTAATAACAGGAAGAAATTTAAACATACCGTAAGGTTAAATAATTTGTCAACGTTAGAGTGTACAAAGGTAATTAAGTTTAACGGTTAAGGAATGTATCTAAAAGGTTACTTTACAAGAGAGTTCTTAGCGTGGCTTTTTTTCACGCATAGGCCGCAGAGTTTTTACGCTAAGTTCGCAAAGAGAGAACTTGGTGTTCTTAGCGTGAAATGAGATCCCCGATTAAACTCTTATCTTTGCGGATTGTTGAACATACATGCCCAGACAGAAATTTTTTGATACCGCTATAAAGCCAGAAAAAGCCGTTCTGGTAGGCATTATTACTCCGGCAGAAACCGAGCAGCAGGAGCGTGAATACCTGGAAGAGCTCGAATTTTTAGTAGATACAGCCGGGGGCGAAGTTATCGGAACGTTTACCCAGAAAATGCAGCGTCCCGACAGGGCAACATTTGTAGGCACTGGTAAGCTGGAAGAAATAAATGCTTTTGTTAAATCCGAAGAGATTGATATTGTGGTATTCGATGATGAGCTGTCGCCATCGCAGTTGCGCAATATTGAAAACGAATTACAGGTAAAAATACTGGATCGCAGCAACCTGATATTGGATATTTTTGCCAGACGGGCACAAACCGCACAGGCTAAAACACAGGTTGAGCTTGCACAATTGCAATATCTGCTTCCGCGTTTAACGCGATTATGGACTCACCTTGAACGGCAAAAAGGTGGTATTGGTATGCGTGGCCCGGGAGAGTCACAAATTGAAACCGACCGAAGGTTAATTCTCAATAAAATAGCCCTGCTGAAAGACAAGCTAAAAAGTATTGATCGCCAGAATGAAACGCAGCGCAAAAATCGCGGTCAGCTGGTGCGTGTGGCATTGGTAGGCTATACCAATGTGGGCAAATCAACCATTATGAACATGCTGTCAAAATCTGAGGTATTTGCAGAAAACAAGTTGTTCGCCACGCTGGATACCACTGTGCGTAAGGTAGTTATTGAAAACCTGCCTTTCCTGCTGTCAGATACCGTAGGTTTTATCCGAAAGCTGCCGCATCACCTGGTAGAATGCTTTAAATCTACACTTGATGAGGTTCGCGAAGCAGATATACTGGTTCATGTGGTGGATATATCGCATCCCGGTTTTGAAGACCAGATAAACACTGTAAACGAAACATTGAAAGACCTGGGAGCGGTCGATAAACCCACTATCACGGTATTTAATAAAATTGATGCCTATAACCCTCCTGCAGAAAATGAGCACGAAGCATCGGAACCGTTAACATTAGCCGATTTTAAAAAAAGCTGGATGGCCAAACATAACAGCCCGGCAATATTTATTTCGGCGCTTCAGAAAAACAACATCGAAGAATTCAGAACATTACTTTACGACAAAATAAAGGCTATTCACACGCAACGCTATCCTTACGATAAGTTGCTGTATTGATTTCAAAAAGCAATACGCTGAATATCAGTTGGGCTTTTTACTTTTGACTTTTCACTTAACACAGCATGGATATAAATCTTAGCGAAAAAAGAGCATTGGTTTGTGGCAGCACACAGGGCATTGGTCTGGCATCGGCCAAAGAGCTTGCCTCAATGGGAGCCAGCGTTACTTTACTGGCACGTAACGAAGAAAAGCTAAAGGAAGTGTTGGAACAATTACCGGTTTCGGGGGCTGCGTTACATCATTACCTGATAGCAGACTTTAGTGATTATGAACAGGTAAAAACGGTAATCAGTCATTACACACAAACACATACGGTTGATATTTTAGTCAATAATACCGGTGGCCCCAAGGGTGGCTTAGCCATTGATGCCGATATAACAGAATATCAGCAGGCATTTTCAAGTCACCTGATCTGCAACCAGGTATTGGTACAGCACGTGGTTCCGGGCATGAAACGCAACAACTGGGGGCGCATTATCAACGTTATTTCCACCTCGGTTAAAGCACCGCTGCAAGGTCTGGGCGTATCCAATACCATACGTGCCGCGGTTGCAAACTGGGCTAAAACACTTTCGTTCGAGCTGGGTCCTTACGGGATAACAGTAAATAACGTGCTGCCCAGCACATCTATGACAGCCCGGCTTAAATCACTGATAGCAAGCCGGGCAGAAAAGGAAGGGAAACGGATCGGGGATGTTGAAAAAGAGATGGTTGCCCAGATTCCGTTGGGCCGGATTGGAACGGCCGAAGACGTAGCAGCAGCGGTAGCTTTTCTGGCATCGCCGGCAGCAGGCTACATCAGCGGCATCAATATTCCCGTTGACGGTGGACGTACACCAAATCTGTAAGCCTGTACTAAAAAACAGCCACTGTTTTATCAGAAATTAATTATCAGTATATTATTAGACATTAACCAGCAAGGATTTTATTTTTGGCATTTTATTTGAAAATAATAATCAGCGATTAATTAAAATTAAAAATCATGAATGTAAGAATAGCTACAGTAGCGGTGGCAATAGCCGCTGCATCTTTTGTTTTAAGCGGATGCGATTCAATGACCAAAACCCAGAAAGGCGCTGCTATTGGCGCTGGAGCGGGCGGTACTATTGGAGCCATCATTGGTAAAAAAGCCGGTAATACTGCAGTGGGGGCCATTATTGGTGGTGCTATTGGCGGTACAGCCGGAGCGTTTATCGGGCGCAAGATGGACAGGCAGGCCGCAGAGATCAAGCAAACCGTCCCCGGTGCAGAGGTGATCAATACCGGCGAAGGCCTGATTGTTAAATTTGATTCGGGTATTTTGTTTGATGTAGATAAATCAGATCTGAAAGCCAATGCAAAAACCAATATTGCTAACCTGGCAAAGTCTATGCAAAACAATCCTGAAACCAACATTACCATAATTGGTCATACCGATGATACGGGCTCTGATGCCTATAACCAGGCTTTGTCAGAACGTCGTGCTGCTGCTGTACGTGATTACACTGTGGCGCAAGGCGTATCAGCCTCGCGGTTAACAACCATTGGTAAAGGTGAATCTGAACCTATTGCTGATAACACTACCGAGGCTGGCCGTGCACAAAACCGCCGTGTGGAAATTGTAATCGTAGCCAGCGAGCAGTTAAAGCAGGAAGCTAAACAAAGCGCTCAATAGAGACAATATTGGTCGTTTATACAGGAAGCCGTTCTGAAAAGAGCGGCTTTTTAGTTTCTGCTTATTTGGATTTGTCCTTTTGAATAACCTGCAATAGTGCAAATCTCTTAAAAAGATAAGGGTTAAGGGTTTAAGAAATAAACTGTTTAGGCGACAGTCGGGCGAAACACTTGTCGAGCGTTAGTTCTTATCATCAGCTTTTATATCTTTGTTCAGCCAGCAACCTATACCCAAGAGGAGGGTTTACTGGTTTTCCAATCAATTTAGAAGATGAAATTGAGGAAGATTTTTATTATTGGGATAAAGTATTTATCAGCTCTAACATTTGGCACTGGGTGTGATAAGCTGCCGAATGGGGTTAGTGAATACGTAATTTAAATTTTCATTATGGTTTTAAAATCGAACAAACCCAATAATAACCTGCAGAAACTTCCACCTAAGCAATCTTTGATAGAAACAATTGCCATTCTCAAACAGGAAAGCAGATCTGCCGTTGCTTTGGCAGAGTTAAAAGGATTGGCAAGAACGTTACCTAATCCGCATATTCTTGTCAATGCAGTTGTATTAAAAGAAGCTCAGGCGAGTTCCGGAATAGAAAATATTGTTACAACTCAGGATAAATTATATCAGGCGCTATACGCAAAATCCGCAAAACCAGATGTTGCAACCAAAGAAGTGTTACGATATAGAGAAGCCTTATTGATGGGAACAGATCTTATCAAAGAGAAAGGCTTTTTAAATGTAAATGGGATCGTTGCTATTCAAAAAGAATTAGAAGAAAATAATGCCGGATTTAGAAAACTGCCGGGAACAGCTTTGATCAATAATTTGACGAATGAAGTTATTTATACGCCTCCTGATAATTTTGAGACCATCAGTGAGTTAATGAAAAATTTAGAAGAGTATCTGAATGACGACTCTGATAATGTCTCTCCGCTGATAAAGCTGGCTATTCAACATTATCAGTTCGAAAGCATTCATCCGTTCTATGATGGAAATGGCAGAACCGGAAGAATTATAAATGTACTTTACTTAATTCTAAAAGGTCTATTGAATGAACCTGTTTTGTATTTAAGTTCGTTTATTATTCAAAACAAAGGCGATTATTACCGTTTATTGCAAGAGGTTAGAACAAAAAATAATTGGGAGGACTGGATCCTATACATTCTGAAAGGTATTGAGCATACGGCTATTGAAACCATTAAGCAAATCAATCAAATTAATACCTTGTTTTCCCAAACACAGCAAATGGTGCAAAAGCATTATCCGAGAATTTACTCTAAAGATTTAATTGAGCAGCTATTTATTCATCCGTACTGTAAGATCGAGTTTTTGGTAAATGCACTGAATCTGAATAGGAAAACAGCATCCACTTATCTGAAAAACCTGGAAGAGTTGGGCATACTTAAGGCTGAAATAAAGGGAAAAGAAACTATTTTTCTGCATGTACCACTTTATGATTTACTCAAAAAAGGCAAAGCATAAACGTGTCCCATTTTTACCCACGTTTTAAAAACGTGTCCTATTTCTGTCTTTTTTTACCCATGTTTTAAAAACGTGTCCTATTTTGGGACATAAGGCAATTGGCTTAGAAATATAAATAATCAAATCTTTCGTTCCCTTTTCGCTGATGCGAGCATTGCCCGCTCATACCTAAAAAAGTAATCATATCAATTTTCACCCGATCATCTCCACTCGGGAATAAACTGCAGTTCAGACTGGTGGACAAATCCTATCGGTGAAATATATTTATTTTCAGACGGCTCAAGTAATTTTGCATCCATAAAAAGTATTCCGGCTTAAAGCCGTATTAAAATAAGAAGCTGATCTTCACTATTTTTGTCTTGTGGAAAAAATCGGCTTTATAGAGATCAGAATTACAGGATCAAAAGGAAATCTTGATCTGTCACCCGATAATTATGACATTCGGGAACTGATTACTATGCTTGAAAACGCCGAAGATTTGCTTTATTCGGGCGAAAAAAAAGACAGGCCTACAATTAGTTACAGGATCGAAGAGGGCTCTGTTAAGCATATTTTCAAAACATCAATTCAGTATATCATTGGCTTTAATGCTGTTATTGGACAGATTAACCAGGTACAGAACATTGATTTTCTTGACATTGGAACAGCAAAAGCATTTGAGAACATTCAGGATATTGCCGCTAAAAAGAATTATACTTTCAATATAAAAACATCGCTTGACCAAACAAACGAAGTAAAGATTGACAGAACTACCCACTTTTACAGAACTGAGGCAATTTGGGCAGACGCCAAATTTTACTTTTACGGAAAGGTTACAAATGCAGGTGGTAAGGATAAGGCTAATATTCACATTTCAACCGAAGAACTTGGAACAGTAAGAATACAAACCCCGATTAGTTTTCTGGAGCAGTATAACGAAAACATGCTTTATAAAACCTTTGGTATTCGTGCCACAGGGAAACAACACTCTGAAACAGGCGAAATAGATACTTCAACACTAAAATTTATTGAATTGGTTGATTACCAGCCAAAATATGATGAACAATATTTAAGATCACTTCGGGAAAAAGCAAAGAAAAATTGGCTTGGATCAATTAACCCCGATAATTGGCTAAAAGAAATTAGAGGAGGTTATGAAGTATAAAAGAGCGGTACTGCTTGATACAAGTTTTTTTCTCCGCTTTCTAAACGAAAGCGACCCATTATTCAGAAATGCGGACGGTTATTTTCGTTACTTTTTGAAGAAATTGATATGTTAATTTCAACAATCAGCATAGCCGAATACTGTATCGGTGGCGACATTCACGAATTACCGTTGAAAAATTTACAAATCCTTTCAACCTGAATCACGCACAACGAACAGGCGAATTTGCAAAGATTGCTTTTCAGGAAAGAGCAAATAAAAATCTGCAAGTAAACGACCGAAAAATTATACCGAACGATACAAAACTTTTCGCCCAGGCAGATTATGAAAAAACGGTAGAATTTTACCTGTCGTCAGACGCAGAAAGCCTGAAAGTTTACAACGCAATCAAAGACAAAACTAATCCAAAGTTTCAGTTCATTAACCTGGCTACACCACATCATCATACATTCGGAATACTTGACCTGTAAGACAAGAGCGTGCCTACTCATACTTAAAAAACAGCTATTGTCAAGTTAATTATAAACTGCATAAATGTGTTTTTATGCCGTTTATTATAAATGTTTTACAAATTATTATCCCAAACCCCGAATTACTCAGGGCAGGTAATCGCGATTTTCCCGTACTGCCTGTTCCGAGAAGAAGGATTCGGGATACGGGATTCAACCCCCGAAAGCCGGGATCTCACTACGTTCATCTTTTGAATTTTTACGTTTGACTTAACACTACTTATAATCCCCTATCTGCAACCTGTGATCACAAAAGGCATATTCATTTTGCTGGTTTGAACCGATAATAACCAGCCGGTTAGCGGTGTAATGCTGTATAAGCTGAAGATACCAGGCCTCGCCCTGGGAATCGAGGTTTGAAGTAGGCTCATCAAGCAGTAAAAGCGGCGTATCCGAACAAAAAGCCAGGGCCAGTCTAACCCGTTGCTTCATACCCGACGAAAAGTGCTTGATGTATTTATGCTTTGCTTTTTCCAGACCCAGTAAAGCTATCAGCGTTGCCACGGTAACACCCGGATAAAATTTTTTGAACCGGAAATGAAAATCAATTTGCTCGGCCAGGGTAAATTCTTCGATCAGTTCCAGGTAAGGAGCAGCAACAGACAGGTAATTAAAGATATGGCTACCTTCAATTTCCCTGTCAGTATCATGATAGTTTATTGTTCCGGCTGATGCTGACAGGCTGCCTGCGATAATTTGAAGTAAGGTAGATTTCCCTGATCCGTTGGGACCCAGGATAGCGTACGATGAGCCTGAGATGAATGTATAGTTGATGTTGCGGAATATCCAGTCGCGGTTAAACCTTCTGCCTATATCATTCAGCGTAATTTGCATGCATCATCCGTTAGAAAAACCTTTCATGATACCGCGGTTAGAGTTACGGATAAAATCCAATATTTCATCACGTATTTCAGTAGGTTGTTTCTCGGCCTCAATAATATCCAATGCCGTAGCAATGTTATGGTTTTTTACAAAGAGCGTGCGGTAAATATCCTGTATTTCGTTGATCTGCTCAGACGAAAATCCTCTCCGGCGTAAGCCAACAGAGTTGATACCAACGTATGATAGCGGCTCGCGGGCGGCCTTAACATACGGCGGAACATCTTTACGCACCAGCGAACCACCGGTTACAAAAGCATGCGAGCCTATTTTAACAAACTGGTGGATGGCAACCAGACCTGCCAGTACCACGTAATCGCCAATGGTGATATGCCCTGCCAGCGTGGTGCTGTTTGAAAAAATGCAATTATCGCCAACTTCGCAATCGTGGGCAATATGGCAGTATGCCTGTATCAGGCAGTTCTTACCCACTACGGTTTTCCACCGGTCTTTGGTTCCGCGATTAATGGTCACGCATTCGCGGATGGTGGTATTATCGCCAATTTCAACGGTAGTTTCTTCGCCTGCAAATTTTAGATCCTGCGGAATACCGGAGATTACAGCCCCTGGAAAAATACGGCAGTTTTTACCGATGCGGGCCCCATCCATAATGGTAACGTTAGGGCCAATCCAGGTTCCCTCGCCAATAACCACATCCTTGTGGATGGTCACGAAAGGTTCAATAACCACATTATCGGCAATTTTTGCCTGCGGATGTATATATGCTAACGGTTGAATCATGCGTCGTTACCCTTTACTTTTACAATTTGTGCCATTAACTCTGCTTCTACCACCACACGTTCGCCTACCATGCCTATGCCTTTCATCTGGGCAATACCACGGCGTATGGGCGCCATCAGGTCGCAGCGGAAAATAAGCGTATCGCCGGGAAGCACCTTATCTTTAAACCGGGCATTTTCTATCTTAAGGAATAAAGTAAGGTAGTTTTCAGGATCGGGAACGGTATTTAATACCAGTATCCCACCGGTTTGTGCCATAGATTCAATTTGCAGCACACCCGGAAATACAGGTGCATCCGGGAAATGTCCCACAAAGAAATTTTCGTCCATGGTAACATTCTTCAATCCCACTACGTGACTTTTGGTAAGCTCCAGGATCTTATCCACCAGCAAAAATGGCGAGCGGTGTGGCAGAATGTTCATGATCTGCACGGTATCGTACACCGGTTTAGCGTTCGGATCGTATATTTTTACGTATTTCTTGCTGCGCTCTTTTTTAATCTGAGCCTTGATACGTTTGGCAAAGGCTACATTGGCGGCATGTCCGGGACGGGCAGCCATGATATGTCCCCGTAAGGGAACGCCAACCAGGGCCAGGTCGCCGATCATATCCAGCAGCTTGTGCCGGGCAGGCTCATTCTGATGGCGCAGCTCAATATTATTCAGAATGCCTTCGCGGGCTACGTCGATATCTTCGCGGTGAAATAAAGTGGCCAGATGTTTCAGTTCATCTTTGCTTACTTCTTTATCAACCACCACAATAGCGTTGTTTAAGTCGCCGCCCTTAATCAGG
The DNA here is from genome assembly GCF_008274585.1 of Pedobacter sp. BS3. Lineage (GTDB taxonomy): Bacteria > Bacteroidota > Bacteroidia > Sphingobacteriales > Sphingobacteriaceae > Hufsiella_A. The sequence goes on from NZ_VTRT01000001.1 coordinate 316,065, forward strand.
TTATGTTTCAGCAGCATTTCAAGCTCATGCAGGAAACAGAACGTACGGCTTGAGCCGATCTCTTTTTTAAATTCCGACAGTGATGATATGGCGGCATGCTGGCTACCCAGTATCGGCGAATTGTAGTCTATCATGCAGGTAAAACGGTAATCATCGTCAAGCGGCATGGCTACCATTTCTACCTTACGGTCGGGCTCGGAATAATGAATATTATACGGAATGCTGTAGTATTCGCGGTTGGCCTCCTGTTCTTTGTAACCCACTTCTTCAAGTGCGTTGATAAACTGCAGGGCACTGCCATCCATAATTGGTGTTTCGGGGCCGTTTACCTCTATCAGCACATTGTCTACTTCTAAGCCCACCAACGCCGCAAGCACATGTTCTATGGTACTTACGCTGGCGCCGTTTTGCGAGATGGTGGTTCCCCGCGATGTATCGGTAACATTATCCACATCGGCATCTATAACGGGCTGGCCTTCAATATCTACCCTTTTGAACTTATACCCGTGGTTTTCGGGTGCCGGTTTAAAGGTCATAGTTACGGCCTTACCGGTATGTAAACCCACACCCGATACAGAAACTTCTGATTTAATGGTTCGTTGTTTTATTTCCATATATTAGATTTTCACAGCAGTAATCAGTGATACTTATGGTTTCAGGTTATTATGTTTTGAACGCAACAGCGGTTCACTTCTCATTCAATTGCCTTATTAAGGATTCCAGTTCTTCAATTTTGCGCTCAAGCTCCGGCAGGCGCTGCAATACAACCTGTGCACGCATGTGGTTATTATAGCTTGTGGCAGGAGAGCCTGCCCATTTTTTCCCTTCTTCTTCAAGCGAACGGTTTACACCCGATTGTGCCTGTATTTGCGAGCCTTTGCTGATAGTAATGTGACCAACAATGCCTACCTGACCGCCAATAACTGCGTTTTCGCCAACCTTAGTGCTGCCCGAAACGCCGGTTTGCGATGCGATAACCGTATTGGAGCCGATCTCTACATTATGCGCAATTTGTATCAGGTTATCCATTTTTACGCCTTTGCGGATAATGGTAGACCCGATAGTTGCCCTATCGATACAGGTATTTGAGCCAATTTCTACATCATCTTCTATAATTACGTTACCGATCTGGCTGATTTTAGTATAGCTTCCGTCGGCCTGCGGGGCAAAGCCGAAACCATCGCTGCCAATAACACAACCGGCATGGATAATTACGCGGTCGCGGATCTCGCAATCCGAGTAGATCTTTACGCCGGCAAACGCGGTGCCGTCTTTACCGAACTTCACATTATCGCCTAAATAGCAATGCGGATATATTTTGCTGTTATTGCCAACAACAACACCGGCGCCGATATAAGCAAAGGCGCCGATATAAACATTGTCGCCGATTTTTGCCGTGGGGTGGATGAACGAAGGCTCTTCTATCCCCTTTTTATCCAGCTTAATGGTATTGTATTTTTCAAGCAGTACCGAAAAGCTGCTGTATGGATCGGCTACGCGTATTAATGTTGCGGCAATAGGTTGTGCTGGTACAAAATCCTGGTTTACAATAACAATAGAAGCCTGGGTGTTATAAACGTAAGGCTCGTATTTAGGGTTAGCCAGAAAGGATAATGAACCTTGTGTGGCTTCTTCAATTTTAGCCAGCTGATTTACTGTCACATCCGGATTTCCTTCAACCGTTCCGTGCAATAAAATTCCAATTTGATGAGCAGTAAATTGCATGCGGCAAATTTATAGGTTATTACTTAATGAACAAATGTTTAACAGGTTGTTAACAAATTAATTATCCTAATCATTCGGTTTGAGGCTTTTATCATAACATAAAATATACTTTTGAACCGTTTTTACCAGGGTTTCCAGGTTAGAGTTATCAGAAGCCGTGGTAATATCCTGTATGCTGCCATCTTTCATTAAAATATTGATGTTTCCATCGTCAACACGGTAAGCATTATTTTTAATGGTATCGGTAAACACAAAATACGAAGCCTCTTTTTCAGAAATACCGTATTTTGCTATGGCGTAAGCCGCTAATTTTTCTACTTCTGCCTTATCGGGACTTAAATTACTGATTTCTACATGATATAAATTACGTTCTGTTAAATTTTTGCATAACGTTGATAAAATGAAATCAGGCTCATTAACCCAAACTTTTACAGAGGTATAAATATCGTGATCATCAAGCTTCGAAAACCGCTGCAAGTGCTCGGGATCATCGTTAAAATTGGTACAATTAACAGTATTATATAAAAAATGCGCCAGGTTTGGTGTGGCAAATAGCTTTGTGCCGGCAATAGCCAGGTTTTTAGCACGCTCTAAGATCTTAACCAGCAGCCATTCTCCGGCAATCACGGTTTTATGCAGGTAAACCTGCCAGTACATCAAGCGGCGGGCAATCAGGAATTTTTCTATAGAGTAAATGCCTTTTTCTTCAACAACAAGCTGATCATCAACCACATCCAGCATTTTTATGATGCGGTCAAAGCTGATAACACCCTCGGCAACCCCGGTAAAAAAGCTATCCCTGTTTAAATAATCCATGCGATCCAAATCCAACTGCCCCGAAACCAACTGATGCAGGAACTTCTTTTCATAACGATTATTAAACACATCTATTGCCATACTTAACCTGCCTCCAAACTCGTTATTGAGATTTTGCATCAGCAGGGCTGAAATATGCTCGTGCGATACACCACCTACAATAGTGTGTTCCAGCGCATGCGAGAACGGCCCATGGCCGATATCATGTAATAATATGGCTATAATAGCTGCGTTTTCCTCTTCGGGTGTTATATTGTGACCTTTGCTGCGTAACGTTTCTATAGCCAGGCACATCAAATGCATAGCGCCAAGGGCATGATGAAAACGGGTATGAAGCGCACCGGGATAAACCAGATGGGTCATGCCCAGCTGTTTGATATAGCGAAGCCGCTGAAAATAAGGATGCTGTATTAAATCAAATACCAGCTCTGACGGAACATTGATAAACCCGTATACCGGATCGTTAATGATTTTTTTCTTGTTCAAAGTAATGGATTCCCGGATGCAAAAATTGTTAATTTTAATGAGACAAAAAACTTATTTCTTTGTTACAGCATAACAACAATTCAAATATTTAACGCAATATGCAGAATTCTAAAATACTATGGGCCGATGATGAGATTGACTTGTTAAAGCCTCATATTCTTTTTTTAAATGAAAAAGGCTACGATATAACAACAGCAACCAATGGTAACGATGCTCTTGAATTATTTAAAAGCAACTATTTTGACCTGGTGTTTCTGGATGAAAATATGCCGGGCTTAACCGGGCTGGAAACCCTGACGGAGATCAAGAACAGCAACCCGGATATTCCTATTGTTTTGATCACCAAAAACGAAGAAGAATACCTGATGGAAGATGCCATTGGTTCTAAAATAGACGATTACCTGATCAAACCGGTAAACCCGAAACAAATTTTGCTTACCATAAAAAAATTGACGCAAAACAAGCGCCTGGTAAGCGAAAAAACTACAATGGCCTATCAGCAGGATTTCAGGAACCTGGGTATGATACTAAACGATAACCTGGATTTTAACGAGTGGGTAGACGTTTATAAAAAACTGGTTTACTGGGAACTTTCACTCGAAAAACTGGAAGACGAAGGCATGCATGAAGTGCTTACCCTTCAAAAGGCCGAAGCCAATATGCAGTTCTGCAAGTTTGTAGAAAAAAATTATCTCAACTGGCTTAAAAATCCCGATTCGGGCCCCGTTACTTCCAATCAATTATTTAAAAAGAAGCTGTTCCCGGCATTAGAGAATAATAAACCCACTTTTTTTATCCTGATAGACAATCTGCGGTACGACCAATGGAAAATGATCAATTCTATTATTACCGATTATTTCCGCCTGGAAGAAGAGGATTGTTATTACAGCATTTTGCCTACCGCCACGCAGTATGCCCGCAATGCCATTTTCTCCGGCCTGATGCCGCTGGATATGGAAAAGCGTTTTCCGTCTATGTGGCAGAATGATGAGGACGAGGGCGGAAAAAACCTGTACGAAGAGCAGTTTATGGGCGATCAGATACAGCGAAGCCTGCGCAGGGATTGCAAATATTCATACACCAAAGTGTTAACATACGAACAGGGTAAGGAAGTCAACGAGAATATCAATAACCTGTTAGGGAATGATCTGAATGTTATTGTTTATAATTTTGTGGATATGCTGTCGCATGCCCGCACCGATATGGCTATGATACGCGAACTGGCTAACGATGAGGCGGCTTACCGTTCACTCACGCTGTCATGGTTTGAACATTCGCCATTACTGGATGCCCTGAAAAAGCTTTCGCAGAAAAATGTAAAAGTAATTATTACTACCGATCACGGAACCATACGCGTTAAGCATGCCAGCAAGGTTATCGGCGATCGTAATACCAATACCAACCTCCGCTACAAACAAGGTAAAAATCTGAACTTTATTGCTAAAGACGTATTTCACATCAAAAATCCGCACGATGCGCTGCTGCCACGCCTGCACGTAAGTTCGGGATTTATCTTCGCTAAAGAAGATACCTATTTTGTTTACCCGAACAATTACAACCAGTTTGTTAATTACTTCAATGAAACATTTCAGCATGGCGGGATCTCGCTGGAAGAAATGATCGTACCTTATGTAACCTATACACCCAAATGATAAAATTAAGATTGCTTCGTTATTGCGAGGAAGAATGACGAAGCAATCTATGTACTATGTAGAATTCGAGCGGCATCGAGAAAAAAGATGAGTAACCTTTGTGGCAAAAGATAAAATAATCACGTTGTGTCTTTGTGCCCAGCCTTACAATCACTTAATTTTGTGGTTCAAAATAAACAGGTGAAAATACAACTTATAGCTATCAATGAGCTTGAAAAGGCCGCACAGCAATTGCTTGATGTAGCAGGCAAGCATAAAGTATGGCTGTTTTATGGCGATATGGGCGCCGGTAAAACCACACTCATCAAAGCTATTTGCAGGCAATTAGGTATAACCGATACCGTTTCAAGCCCTACATTTTCTATTGTTAACGAATACGCCTCGCCGCAGGGCCCCGTTTATCATTTTGATTTTTACCGGTTAAAAGCAGAATCAGAAGCGCTGGATCTGGGTTATGAAGATTACCTGTATTCAGGTAATTACTGTTTTATAGAGTGGCCTGAAAAAATATCCAACCTCTTGCCGCAAAATACGTTAAACATAACCATCGGCCTTAGCGGCGATACACGGATTATTGAAGTTAAAAGTCAAAATTAAAAAGTAAAAAAGCAAATTTATCAGCCGATGCAATTGCTGAAACAATTTCGTATCTTCAAACACTCGTTTTTACTAACCGGAGAACATGATAAGTGAACTATCAGCCATTGCCAAACAAGCGCTTATGCAATTGCAGCCGCAGGAAGCAATGCTTGAAACCAAGGTAAAGAAGAACTCTCTGTTTATAGGCATTCCCAAAGAAACTTCATTCCAGGAAAATCGTATTGCGCTTACCCCATTATCCGTAGCGGCCCTGGTAAACAACGGACACCAGGTATATATTGAATCGGGGGCTGGTATGGGCGCAAACTTTAGTGATAAAGATTATAGCGAGCAGGGAGCACGAATCATTTATGATAAAAAGGAGATCTTCGCAGCAGACATCATCATAAAGATCGGCCCTCCAACCATGGCCGAGATCAATATGATGAAAACCGGTCAGGTGCTGTTTTCAACGCTTCAGATGTCATCATTAAAACCCGAAAACCTGGAGGCGATGATGAAAAAGAAGATCACGGCGCTGGCCTTTGAGTACCTGCTTGACGAGGGTGGCATACTGAGCGTTGTGCGGGCTATGAGTGAAATTGTGGGCGCTACCTCCATCCTGATCGCCGCAGAATACCTGAGCAATGTTTTTGAAGGCAAAGGGCTTATGCTGGGCGGCATTACCGGCGTTCCGCCAACAGAAATTGTCATATTAGGAGCCGGTACGGTAGGCGAATTTGCTGCCCGTACCGCTATATCGCTTGGCGCAGAAGTAAAGGTGTTTGACAGCTCGATCTATCGCCTCCGGCGATTACAAACCAATATCGGAACCCGGATCTTTACATCGGTGATACAGCCCATTGTGTTGGAAAAAGCCATTACCACCTGCGATGTTGCCATTGGCGCCATACGTGCAACCAATGGTCGCAGTCCGTGCATCATTACCGAAGAAACCGTTAGCCGCATGAAACCCAATTCGGTATTGATCGACGTTAGTATAGACCAGGGCGGGTGCTTTGAAACTTCGCGGGTTACCAACCATACGCACCCGGTTTTCAGAAAATACGATGTTATCCACTATTGCGTGCCTAATATTGCATCGCGGGTATCGCGTACAGCCACATACGCGTTAACCAATATTTTCACACCCATCTTGCTTGATATTGGCGATATGGGCGGCATTATGAATGTTATCTGGGAAAAACCGGGCGTACGCAATGCCATTTATCTTTTCCAGGGACATCTCACCAATAAAGACCTTGCAGCACGGTTCAATCTTCCGCCGAAAGACCTGGATCTGCTCATTGTTTCAAACCGCTAATATTAACGTTTTAAAACGATGTGTATGTAAATTTGTTAAGGCACTTGATATCACCATGTAAGGTCAATTATAACCGGTCTTGTTAATATATTTTTATATTAATGATTTTAAACCGGTTACCTGTTTTGACTTTTTAATTTTGACTTAACAATATGAACATCAAAATTAAACGCTTCCTGAAAAAGATCTGGGCTTTACTATTAGCCAGCTTTAACGGGTTTACTAACGACAGAGGATTAAAGCTAAGCGCTTCGCTGGCCTACTATACCGTGTTTTCGTTAGCGCCTATGCTTATCCTGATCATATCGCTAACCAGCTTTTTTTATGGAAAAGATGCCATCGAAGGGCAGGTGTTTTCACAGCTAAAGGCCTTTGTTGGCGATACGGCCGCTGCACAGATACAGGATATCATCAAAAACCTGCAACTATCCGGCAAAACCAATATTGCACTCATTGCCGGCATTGTAACCCTGGTGGTTGGCGCTACCGGTATTTTCCTCGAAATACAGGATTCTATCAACATTATTTGGCGGGTAAAAGCCAAGCCAAAAAGAGGTTGGGTAAAGATGCTTAAAAACCGGTTTTTATCGTTTTCGCTGATCATCAGTTTGGGATTTCTGCTCATGGTATCGCTAATTATTAATGGCATTATTGTAGCGCTGCAAACCAAATTACAATACTACTTCCCCGATATCACCATACTGGTTGTTAACGGACTGAACATACTGGTTACCTTCCTGGTCATTTCCTTTTTATTCGGCATTATCTTTAAGTTTTTGCCCGATGTTAAAATTTCATGGAAGGATGTACGTACAGGAGCTTTCTTTACCGCTATTCTGTTCATGATCGGGCGTTACGGCATAGGCCTGTATATCGAATCATCAGGTACTACTTCAGTGTACGGCGCTGCCGGCTCCATCATTATTATCCTGCTCTGGATCTATTATACCTCGGCTATTTTATATTTTGGTGCGGAATTTACCCAGGTTTATGCCGAGCAGTCGGGCAGCAGAATTGAGCCCGCCGATTATGCTATTCATATTGAACAGATTGAACGTAAGGTTGACGTGGATGTATTACCCCCGCAAAATCCGCAGTTAAAAAAGGATACTAAATAGCTAATTACCTGCCGTAAACTTAATATACCTAAAAAGTTACAATATGTATAAATAATTGATTAATAATCAATTAACCTATTTTTAGGTTGTTATCCTCCTGTTAAGCACACACTAAAAAGCCCGGTGGAACGTATTTTGTATTATACAAATTAAGCTTGTGTTGAGCTTACAGATTAGGATTTAAATAGATGTGTTATGAAAAAGTTGGTTCTTTTGATAGCAGTAGTGACATCGGCAGCTTTGTTTAAAAAAGCCGATGCGCAAGTTGGCGTAAATGTTAACATTAACCTGGGAGCTCCGCCCGTTTATGTGGCTCCGCCGGTTGCCCAGGTTTCCTATTATTATATGCCGGATATAGGCGCTTATTATTATGTACCTGCCCGGCGATATTATTACCATAGCAACGGCCGGTGGATCTCTGCGGCTTACCTGCCCGGTGCTTACCGTAGCTGCAATGTATATTCGGTAAGGCACGTAGCTGTATATGGCCCTAAACCCTATTTGCGACATGACTATTACCGCAGCCGGTATCAGCCGCATCAGGCTACCGTTTACCACACTAACTACTATTATTCGCAGCCATCACGCAGCTATAAAAGCTATAGTGCATACCGTGGTGGAAACAGTCACGGGCATAGCAGCCATCACAGCCACGGCCGGCATCATTAAAACAAACTGAATAGGGTGTTTCCTTATAGTTGCCTTTAGCAAGGGAAACACCCTGTTATAACATAAAAACAAGTTGTTTTCCCGGATCAATGTTCGCGTGGGAACATTTTACCACGCTGCTTCATATCTGTACCATTAATGGGCAATACATGGTTTGCTTCTGCCCACTTGTTCCATTTATCTTCAAGCTCTTTTACTTTTTGAGGATATTTTGAAGCCAGATTCTGTACCTCGGTTTTATCTGTGTTCAGATTATACAGCTCCCATGCTCCTGCATAAGGTATCTTATCTGAGCTTTTGGAAACCAGCTTCCAGCTACCGTCCCGTATAGCTTTATTCCCCTCGTGCTCCCAATATAATGTACGGTCAGGCAAAGCTTTACCTAAAAATACCGGCGCTATGTTTTCGCCGTTCAACGGGTTTATGTCATTATCCTGGTATGTTTTAGGGTACGATGCTCCTGCAATAGCCATGAACGTAGGCATAATATCAATAACATGAGCAGGCTGGTTATTTAACAGGGTTCCTTTTGGAGCTGTGTGCCCCGGCCAGCTCACAATAAAGGGTGTATGTATACCGCCTTCATGGACACGGGTTTTGTATAGCCTGAACGGCGTATTACTCAAATTTGCCCAATAGCCCCGGTAGCTTTCATAACTTTCATCTGTACCAATGGTTTCAAGCGTTGGTTTAGAACGGCTAAGATATTCTGCACAAGCGCCATTATCTGCCATAAATACTACTATGGTATTTTCTGATAAGCCGTTTTTTCTCAATGCTTCTGTAATGCGTCCAACTCCCTGGTCCATGCAATCAACCTGGGCCGCGTATATAGCCATACGTTTTACCCACATCTTTTTTTCCTGCTGTGGTATATCTTTCCACGCCGGCACGGTATCTTTAGGACTTAGCAGCACATTTTTGTCAATGATCCCTAATTGCAGCTGGCGCTTATAACGCTCTTCACGCAATTTGTCCCATCCCTGCTCATACAGTTTCATATACTTCTGAATGTCTTTTTCTTTAGCATGTAAAGGCCAGTGCGGTGCAGTGTAGGCTACATATAAAAAGAACGGTTTTTTAGCAGACGCCTGTTTGTTAATAAAAGCTGCGGCCGAATCGGCTATGGCATCTGTTAAATAAAACCCTGGTTTGGCGGTGATCAGCTTATTTCCGGTAGTCAGGGTTTTGGGCGTAAAATAACTGGCTGAGCCTTGTAAAATACCAAAATATCCGTCAAAGCCGCGTTGCAAAGGCCAGTTGCTTTTATCGCCTTTGGGGCGGATGTTAGCACATACATGCCATTTTCCGCTCGCATAAGTAGTGTATCCTGCCGGTTTAAGCACCTCTGCAATGGTCAGGCAGTTTTTATTCAGATCTCCGCGATAGCCATATTCGTGTTGATCGTAGCCGGTCATGTAACCCATACCTGTATTATGTGGATACTGGCCCGTTAGTAAGGAGGCCCTTGTTGGACAACAGCGACCGGTATTATAAAACTGTTTTAATCTCACTCCGTTCTCTGCCAGCTTATCAATATTCGGTGTATGGATCTCGCCGCCATAACATCCAATGTCTGAGAATCCCATATCATCAGCCAGGATCAACACGATATTGGGTTTAGTCTGGGCATTCAGCCCTAAACAGGCGAATATTAAAGCCAGAATAATAGCTGCATTTTTCATTAATTTGAATTTAAGTTTATAAATATGGTTACAACTGGTTACCGGAAAAGCTATGTTTCTTTCAAGTTATTTCTAAATTCAAAACATAACATAACAAAGTAAAATAATAAAAACGAAAGTGACAAAATAAAACACAATGTGGCGTTCCTCTCCCCTGGGACGAGAGCTGCTCATCCTTTGCCAGGAGATGAATACGATAAGTTTTTAACAGGTGCTTAGAGCATGTTCAAATTTTATGAATAAGATCCTTTACAGAGGCCTTCCGAAAAGCCCCTCTGCCATATTAAAATTTAAACGTATTCATGTGAGCCAATAACTATTTAAGTCATTTTGCCGACCAATTGCCTGGCTTGTTTGTGCACTGCGGGTTTTTTCTTCTTCTTTCGTCGTCCCCACCAGATGCAAAACCCGGTTATCGGTAAGCTGGTTGCAATCAATCCGCCGGTAAAGGTTACCAGTTTTCCCAGCCATCCCATCCAGGTTCCCATGTGAAGCGCCCAGTAAGTGTTTTCTATGTTTTCGTGAAGTACCGCTTTATGTGGCAGATTGATTTCATTGCCGGTGTATTTATCGAAAAATGCCGGGTAGTTTCCATCGCGGCTCTTCAGGCCAACGCGTTTGGCAAAAGCCATGCTGTAATATCCGGACGAATCCATTTTAAAGGTGGCTACTTGGGCCGCTTCTGCCCAGGGCAGTTTTTTAAAGTACGCCTGGATAATATCATTTAATTCGGCAGGTTGCTTGTCCCCTTTGAAGGCCGGCAGCTCTTTCTCCCAGGCATGCGAAGTAGCGCCGCCAAAAGTGCCAACGGTTAATTTAGCCAGCGGCTTAAACGCAATGATCAAGCCGGTAACGGTTAGCACCAGGCAAATGGATAATGCATAAAATCCGAGTACATTATGCAAATCATAATTCAGGCGTTTAAACCGTGCATTCCACTTTATTTTAAAGCTTTGCTCACGGGTGGTTTTGGTCCATTTGGCCGGCCACCACAATATAAGGCCGGTTATTAACTCTATCAGGAAAATAACAGAGGCAATATCAATGATCCATTCGCCGGTTCCATGCCATAATAAAGATGCATGAATATGCGCAGTTATGTAAAAAAAGTAAATGGTGCCATCGTCTTTCAATATCTTCCCGGTGTACGGATCCATGTAAACAAACCGTAATCCTTTTTCTTTATCAAAGGAATTGAATTTAAGGGAGCGGGCGGGATCTTTATACACGATCATGTAACCGGGATTGCGGCGTTTGGGATAAGCTTCTTTAAACCGTGCCAGAATTTCGGTCATAGGCAGGCGTTCTTTTTTTACCTCGGGCACATACAGCGCATCCTTATTGGCCGCGTCAATAATTTCATCACAATACACTACAATGGTTCCCGTAAGGCAAACTACAATAAGTATGATCGCCGAGATGAGACTGGGCCACAGGTGTATCCAGGCTACAATTTTCCCGAATGTTGATTTGGTTCCTTTCTTTGGCGGAACCTGGTTTGCTGACTTTGCACTTTTCATCCTATCTCATTTAAATACAAAAGATTAGCTACCCGGAGGCAGCTAATCTGATGCAGCTGTTTTTCATGTGTTAGAATTTGTACGATATAGAGCCGAGCACTTCGCGGGGATTTTGAGGTTGCCCGTAAAAATTCCAGTATTGCTCGTTAGTGAAGTTATTTACTTTTATCCCGATACGGTATTTAGGCTGATCGTAAAAAGCTGTTGCTCCAAAAATAGTATAGGCCGGAACGCCGAACTTATTCGAGATCTCCATGTATGTTTTACCGGCGTAGTTTACACCAGCTCCAACACCAATACCTTTAACCTTACCTTCCAGGAACTTGTAGCTGGCCCAGGCATTAAATACATTTTCAGGCGTCCATGGCATCCGTTTATCCTGGTAAGCGGCATTGTATTGGGTATATTTGTTATCGTTGTACCCGTAGCCCAGCACAAGATTAAGCCCGGTAACGGGATTAGCGATCAGCTCGGCTTCAAAACCCTTGCTTTTTTGAGTTCCATCCTGTACAGATGTACCATCGGGGAGGCTACGCACCATATCCTTTACTTTGATATCGTAATAGCTCAATGTACTGTTCAGCTTGCCGTCAAACAGTTCCAGCTTAATACCACCCTCTGTTTGATAGGCCTGTTGCGGATCCCATACCGAAATGGTTCCTGTAGCTGCATTTACCGATGGCGCTACGTTGATAAACCCGTTAGAATAGTTTCCAAACAGCGATACTTTATTCTTTATCGGCTGGAATACCAAACCGAATTTAGGCGAATATTGTACCTGTGTATAATTATCTGTTCCGGCTACGCCGTTGGTGAGTGTCTTTTTGTTTTCATAGCGGTCTACACGTAAGCTGGCAACAGCAACCAGGTAATCGGTAATGTTTACCGCATCAGAGGCGTAAGCGCTTAAAGTAAAATACGTGTTCCGGATGCCGGTAGTGAATGCCCTGGTCAGCTTATCCACCTGGTTCCGTGAGATGGGGTTCCAGGGTGTTTTGTCGTCAAGCACTACGTTATCGTACGGAGCAAATACACTATAAACCGGGTTTCCGGTTACCGGGTTAGTTCCTGTCTGGAAAGTTCCGTACTGGTAGTTGGTTACGTGGCCGTAATAATCCAGTCCGGCAACTAACCTGTTGCGTACATTACCGATCTTGAAATCGCCAATGAAATTTTGCTGCAGGTTATCGGTAGTAAGCTGGTACACGTCAAATGGCCGTATGCCGCGTGAGATATGAGTATCGTCTACGTAAGATAATACCAGGAATACGGATTGGTTTTCGCCCGACTCACCATGCTGGTAAGAAGTTTTTGAAATCCACTGATCTGAAATTTTGTGCTCTATTTCTGCCATAGCGTATACCGACGACCGTTTAGTCCCGATATCATTGCTGGAGAATGATCGGTTATGGATCAGGTTCAGGTCTTTCATGGATGTTACGGTTAGCTTATCCGAGCTTCTCACGTAAGCATTCAGGTTTTTATAGGGCGCATACACATCGGCATCAAAGCGTACGGTAGTGCGCTCGCTGGTTTTGAACGACATGCTGGCCGCAAATGCCAGGCTGCGTACAAAACCTGCATCCTGGAATGAATTGGCTGTATGGGCAGCAGTGTTGATGCGTATCAATGCGGTTCTGTCTTTGTTGAGCGGGGTATTAATATCCGCTGTAAAGCGATTCAAGCCCCAGCTACCTGTGGTATACGAAACTTCGCCGCGAAAACTCTCAAACGGACGTTTGGTAATCGTGTTTATCACACCGCCATAAGTAGCCATTACACCGCCATACAAGGTTGCTGACGGCCCTTTAAGCACCTCAACCCGTTCAATATTTACAATTTCGGTTTGTGTACGCGGGTCTACCACCAACCCGTTCCTGAATGTGGCATTGCTTCTGAAACCGCGAAGCGTAAAATCGTTGCCGCTATCGTTAACACCGTTCGAGGCCACAACACCGGGCACACTGGCAACTGCCGTATTAAAATCTACGGCCAATTGTTCCTGCATGATTTCTTTGGTTACCATGCTGTACACCTGCGGATTTTCTAAATCGGCCAGCGGAATTTTTGCCGGTGTGGTTGTAGGTTTCTTGGCAAATTTATTTTTCTGGATGTCGGCCACTACCACTTCGCGTAGCTGGTTAGCTGCCGATTTTACCGTGATCTGCCTAACGTTATTTTCCTGCCCGGATGTAACCGTAATGCTTTGCTGCGTGGTGATATAACCCGCATAAGTTATGATCAACGTGTAATTACCGGCGGGCGCATCAAATTTAAACCGGCCATCTTCTTTGGCCATGGTGCCGTAACGGGTATCTTTAAGCATTACGGTAGCAAATGCCAGGGGTTGGTTATCTGCTGTAACAACTGTACCGGTTATAATTCCTTTAGCCCGTTGTGCAAACGAACTGTTGCTTAATAGCAGCATCGTAATAAGCTGTAAGCAAGCAAGTTTTCCTGATCTGTGTATCTTTTTTATCATTTTATTATATATTTATTTAGACTTATTTTAAATTGCGGCAAATTTAAAGCCGGCTGCTGCATTTGAGGTAACGCAAAAGGGATTATTAATGACGCAAAAAGGATAATGAGAAGTATATTACGGAGCAACGATATCAGGGAATTAGTGCGGATATACGATTACCCGGAAGCCAGGGATATGCCTCATGGACTGATAGAGCGAACGGAGGCATGGGATTATAACGGTATAAAAAGTAATGTGCAGCATATATTGCTTGATGGGATTTATATTTCGCAGCGCAGGCAAAGTCAAACCCGCGATTTTATACTGGAAACCGAGCACGATTTCCCGTTCCTGAAAATGCAATTTGAAATGCACGGTCACTCTGATTTTGTCCGTTCTAAGCACGGCAGCTTTGATCTGACCATTGACGCCGGCCGGCATCAGCTATTTTTCTTTCCGGAGGTTAAGGGCCAACTGACTTATCCGCGTTTCCAGGATCGTAATACGCTGGAGATCATATTAGCTGTCAGTTTTCTGAAACGGTTGTTTAACAATAACCTGGATATTCTGAAACATTTTGGTGCAGGCATTGAGAAAAATCAGCCGGTGTTTGCTGCTAACAGTTGTATGCCGATAACTCCCGAAATGTTCCTGGTGATATCGCAGATCAGGCAATGCACCTATACCGGGTTGTTCCGTAAGGTTTACATCGAAAGCAAGGTTGTTGAATTGCTGCTGATGCAAATAGAGCAATCGGACACTTATGGCGAACAGGCTAAAAGCGCTTTGCAGAAAAGCGATGTAGAGAAATTTCATTATCTCAAAGAGCTCATTGCCGATAATCCTTATAAGCCGTATTCCCTGGCCCAGTTATCGGAAATAGGCGGAATAAACAATTTTAAGCTAAAAAAAGGCTTCCGGCAGCTATTTGGCAAAACAGTATTTGGATACATTACCGAGGTACGCATGCAAAAAGCCCGGGAACTGATTATGCAGGGCGAAAAATCCATCGCCGAAATAGCTTACCTGAGCGGATACAAAAACCCGCAGCACTTTACCGTTGCCTTTAAAAAACAATTTGATTGTCTGCCGAGCAATTTAAAACCTTAGTTGTCTGCCCAATAGATTTGAATAGCATTGTCCTATTGCCTAACTTCATGTTTATATTTTAAAACATGTCGGGTGTATGGAGAGCTAAGCTTAAAAGGGGATGTACAGCGCTATTGCTGTTAGTGCTGGTGTTTCCGTTTTCGCTAAAGGCACAGTCGCTCCATTTATTGCACCGCAAGCGCTTGTCCATACCATTTAAGGTTGTTAAAAACCTTATCGTTATTCCGCTGATGCTGAATGATAAAGGGCCGTTCAACTTTATAGTTGACAGCGGTGTGGGCCTGTTCATCATTACCGACCCAACCTTAAAAGACTCTTTGCACGTTAAAAATATCCGTCAGATTATTATTAATGGTTTCGGCGAAGGCCATGATATTTCGGCTTACATAGCACCTTCTATCGACATTAACATCGGTAATGCAATTTTGGGAAATGTATCGGCGGCCATTTTTAAAGAAGATACATTTAACCTGTCGTCATACACCGGGATGCCTGTTCATGGCTTAATCGGTTTTGAATTATTCAATAGCTTTACCGTACGTATTAATTATGCCACCAATGTATTAACTCTTTACAGACCGGAAAGCATGTTCATCCCTAAAAAAGGTGTCAGGATACCCCTGAGCATTGAAGAACATAAACCTTATATTCAGGCTTCGGTCACGCTGGATGATCAAAAAACAATACCGGCACATTTAATTGTAGATACCGGCGCCGGACATCCATTATCACTGGAAACTATTTCGGGTGTGCCGATAGAACCACCGGAAACCAAAATTGCAGCTAACCTCGGCGTGGGACTGGCCGGGCCGATAAACGGTTACCTGGGCCGCATTGCTCGTATCAGGATCGGTAAATATGAGTTGAATCAGGTCATATCATCGTTCCCGGATTATAATGATGTTACGGCAAAAATTAATTCCATTAGCCGTAACGGGAATATTGGATACGGTATTCTGAAACGCTTTAACCTGGTTTTTGATTATGCCCGTGGATATATTTACCTGAAACCGTTCAGTACCTTTAAAACACCGTTTGAGCACGATATGACAGGTATGGAACTGCTGGCGCTGGGCGATAAGTATGATCACATAGTAATCTCGAGGGTAGAGCCGGGGTCGGCCGCTGCTGAGGCCGGTTTGGAGAGCGGCGATGAAATTTTAGCGATCAATTTCAAAGCCGTAAAAACGATGAGCATGCAGGAAATCGACGACCTGTTTGCTTCAAAGGAAGGCCGTAGCTTCATGATCGATTTCATACGGCACGAAGACAAGCAAAAAGCGTACGTGATCTTAACGCTGAAGCGGCGGATTTAAGTATAGACCTGAGTTCGATTGGTTTTTATGGTATTCATGAGCTCACTGCGTCCTGTTGCTTTCCCGAGGCCTCGGAATCCTCGTCCCGAGGTTTCGCATAGGCGTCAGGTTAATTTTATGAAATGTTAATAATTAGCTGTAAATCAATCAATTGTTAAAAAAGCACAGACAGAGCTAAAAAGCCCGGAACCCCGTCACCCTGAACTTGATTCATCCCGAGACTTCGGGAGTAAAGCGGCGCTTATGCTGCTATTTAGGAGATTCCGGATCCCCCGAGTACTCGGGACGGGACGGCAGGGGCTTTTTAGCTCTTAACTTAATGACATTTTAGTGCCTTCGTGGCAATAAATCCTTATTTCCTGATCACTTGCCTGCTTTCACTATCACTTTTTCCCATCAGACTGACAATATATGTTCCTGCCGGATAAGCGCCTAATGAAAGGATCTTACTGCCTTCTTTTTCATTCAGCCCGATATGCTGCAATATCCTGCCGTTAAGGTCGGCTACTTGCAGTTGGGTAAATTTACCTGCTGCAAAGGTTACGGTAACGTTGCTGGCTGTGGGGTTGGGATAAAGGTTGAAAGTTATACGTTGTACGTTATACGTTACTGTTCTAACGCCTAATTCCGTTGTTTTTCCATCGTTATCTATTTGTACCAGTTTGTAATAGTTGGTGCCATTTAGGGGATTTTTGTCGTAAAAGGTATAAGGTGTAGGGTTTAAGGCGTAAGGTGTTTGACTGCTTACCTCCCCAATTTTTACAAAACCTTCCTTCCCTCCGCCTTTTAACCCTCCACCTCTACGATAAATCTCAAAACCTTTGTTATTGCTTCCTGATGAAGTTTTCCATTGCAATCTGGCAAAATTACCATCAGCTTTGGCAGTAAAGTTTAACAGGCTTACGGGTAGTGGGCCTTCGTTAAGCGGATTTATGGTAAGGTTTACAGTTTGGGTATTGTCCGAAGTATAGGTGCCGTTATTTACCTGGTATACGAAATTGTCGCTGCCACTATAGCCGGCATCGGGCTGGTAGATCACGCGACGTGGATTACCCCCAATGTCTGTTAAAAGCGTTCCTGTACTGGTTATTTCGTCGCTTTTAGTCGTGCCGTCGTCAGTCTGGTAAAGTTTACCATGGGCCGACAGAGTGGTAATGACGGCTGTAGCTGATGCCTGATTATCCAGATCGCTTCCACCCAGGCGAATCGGAATGCTGGCATCTTCATCCAGATTGGCGGTATAAGCCGTGTTACTATTTCCCCATTCATCGCCACTACCAGCTAGCGTCCCATCATTATGGCTTGCGCTCCGGTCGTGTATAACAGAACCGCTGCCTTCTTCAAAATTCCAGTAGCCTGCCAGGCCGGATTCTGTTCCGCTTAAGGGTGTATGCATATATTCCCGGAGTTCGGCCTGCGTGCGGGCAGTGTTCCATACCCGTACTTCGTCAATTGAACCGTTAAAAAACTCTCCCCAGACGGGCTTATAGCCTATACTTGCTTCGCCCAGACTGCTGACAGATACGGCCGAGGTGAATGTCATACTGTTATCAACATGACCATCGATATAAATAGCTACCTGCTTTCCAACCGCGTCAAACACCCCGGCTACGTGGTGCCACTGGTTATCTGCAATGTCCGTAGTTCCGCTAATACCAACGCCCGCCGCAAAACCAAGACGATTGTCGTCAAACCGGAAATAGTAACCGGGATATGCTCCGCCATATTGCTGCTTGGCAAAAATAGTGAAGTGACCGGAGCCGGAGCCTCTTTTTATCCAGGCCTCTATAGTAAAACTACCTATCCCAAGGTTCAGGGCAGGTTTATTGCCAATGAGTATTCCTTCATTATGATTACTTTCCAGCGTAATGGCCTGTCCTAAACCGGCTACCGGTTTAACCGGACTGGTATTTCCTGTCATTAAATGGGAACGCGATGTTGATAACGGGTCTGCAACGACCTGACGGGCATTAACCAAAACAAGGGCCAGGATAAAACAGCCTGCAAACAGGCGCAAAGTATTCAAGTAACGTTTTTTCATTGTTTTACACAGCAAAAATTCCGGGACTAAAATCGGTTAGAAATGCTTTTTTTACTAAAAAACAGGCGGGACAAATATGGGACAAATGATGGAAGGGTTAAAGGTAGAAGGCGGGAGGAAGGTAAAAAAGTTATACGTTTTACGTAGTACGTTTTAGGTAGCTAATAGTTCATGATTTATAGCGTATAGTAGGAAAGTCAGGAAAATCAGAAAAGACCGGAAGCTTACTCCCTCCCTTACGCCACCGCTAAAGCTAAGGCGGCACGCGGTTGGGAGGGTTGGGGTGGGCCAGGCAAGAAACAAGACATGGTGCACAGACCAGTTCCCTTTTTCCGCCAGTTGGCGGAGGCTAAAGATTCACTTTTTTACGCAGGCGCTGCCGGGCTTTGCGAACGGCTTCGGAAGTTACACCGAGCATAGCAGCCATTTCCTGGTTGGTCATGCCCAGCTTAAGCAGCGAAAGCAGGCGCAGGTCGTAGTCGGTGAGTTGCGGAAATTGATGGCGCAGGTTTTCAAGGTAACCGGGATAAGCGTTGTTAAATAATTTCCGGAATTCGAGCCAGTCCTTTTCAGTAAGAATTACCGCTTCCATCAGCTTGTTGAGATAATAAGCTTTTTGCTGTTCTGTCTGAGCCGATTCAGCTACACCTTTCCACTTCTCGGTTTCGGCCCTGACCTGTTCTACCAATTCATTTTTTTCTATCAGCTGGCGGGTGAACATCTCCAGCTCTAACCGGGCATATTCCAGCTGACGGGCCAGGGTTTCTTTTTCGGCTTCGGCCTGTTTGCTTAGCCATTTATAATACCGGATCTTATCGGCCAAAGCAAAAGCCATCAGGAGAGCTTCGCCGGTTATGCCAAATTTAAGCGAATGTGCCGTAAAGCTGTTGTACGGGATCCAGGCCATATCTTTTGCCAGAAATACCAATACTGAAATAATCAGCATCGACCAGGCCGCCAGGAAAAAACGGGCTGGCTTGAAGCCCTGCCTGAGCAAGCGGATACCAAGGTATAAAAAGTAAATGCAGGTGATAAAAACAATGCCCTGGCTGATACTCAATGCCGCGTATTTGTATCCCGTAAGGCTTACCAAACAACCACCTATCAATGCTGCAAAAAGGATTTGCAATAAGCGGAAAAGCTTTTTATCCTGCTGCCGCATGTTAAGAAACGCCGTTACAAATACAATGGCAAACAGAATAGGCAATGATGATATAATAGCCGGATGATCATTAACAGACATATGATCTGGCCACAGATAGGCATAAGCCAGCCCGTCAAAGTGCATCAGCGTTATGCCGGAAAACACCAGGTAAAGCACATAATAGAGATACGAACGATCCCGCAGGATAAACCAGAGAAACAGGTTGTAAATAACAATAGCGGCAACTACTCCGAAAAAGAGCCCGTTAATTAAAAAATTCCGGCTTTCGTGCTCCATATAACCTTCGGCAGAGATCACTGTTACCGGGAATTGACGGGGAAGCTTGATATGCAAACGTATATACGCGGTGTAATTTTCAGGTGAGACCGGGAGCTTAAAGATCAGTCCGGGAGCTTTTACTTCCCGGTGCGCAAACGGCACTTTGTCTCCGCCATAGCGACTGAACAACACCTTGCCGGCCTTAACACCGTACACCATTACACTATCAATGGTTGGATTTTTGATTTCCAGATACAGCTGCCGGACAAAGGGATTGCTTAATTCAAATTTAAGCCAGGCAAAGGTTTCTTTATCAGCAAAAACAGGCACATCCTGGTTTATGGGCTTAAATTTCTGTGGCCTAACTGCAACATCCTGAATAGTTAAGCTGCCGGAATCGTCAGTCAGCAGCAACATGCGGTGCAAGGGCCAGAATCTGCCGGAACTGTTAATCCGCAAGGTATCCTGGGCCAATGCTTTGACAGCAAAGATGAGCCAGAAACAACCTAAAAGCACTTTTTTAACAGGCATACCGATAGAGAATCTAAAAGGTTAAATCTCGAAGATGTATCTAAAAACCTGGGGTCGATTAATAATCCTGCTCAAAATAGATTTAACAAAGATTGCTTTCCCGTACGTACGGGATACCTCCTCGCAATGACGAAAAAAAGTGCGTCATTGCGAACCAAAGCGTTGGAAGTGGGCATTAGAGTGAAGCAATCTGCTAGTAATCAGCTAAATAATAATCGAATTCAGGTTAAAAAGTCAACAACGAATATAGCAATTTATACGCTCTCTTATTCGTAATGGCCTTTAACGGAAAGGATAAAGACGACACTTTCTTTCACCTCATAGACCAATCTATGCTCCTTATTAATTCTTCGGGACCACATTCCCGACAGGCTATGCTTCAAAGGTTCAGGTTTTCCTGTTCCAGTAAACGGGTGTTCTGACAGTTCTTTTAAAAGATTTAACAGTTTATTGAGAACAGCTTTATTGCCGGTTTTTTTTATGGGCGGCAATATCTTCTTTAGCTTTATTGGTAAAATCTAAATGATATTCCATATTACAAACCCAAAAATTCTTTTAGGTTTTCTTTTTTTACTCTTGTTACCTTACCCTCTTTAGCTTGCTGCCGGCTTTCCAGAACTTTCTGTACAAAATCTGGATTGTAGCTTTCTTCTTTAGACACTTCAAACTTAATTTTAAGAGCTTGCATAAAAGCCTTTAAGGCATTTACCTGTTCAACCGTTTGGGGATGTGCAATGAATATATCTTGTGCTTTCATAAGGTTACATTTTCATTTAAAACTCTTTGAGTTGCTTTTTGGTAGCATTGTATTAATGACTAAAAACGGTGTGCTTATCGATTAGGCTGCTACCTGCTTTTGCAATATGCCTTTGCATATTTCTTTATGGTTATTACCTAATGCCAGTTAGCCAAATTACTATACCATACAAAAATAGCGATAAAGTGAACTTCGTGCAATAAATTACGAAAATAGAAAACTGTAAATCTCAGAGCATTCTCCTGCATGTCAACTCATATACAGATTAAATCTATTCTTAATAGCGTCGCTTATCATTCATAGAAAAATGGCACATCCTTCTTTGGTCATAAAACAGCATTTAACAATTCCTTATTTTGAACTTATTAAAAATCTGCCTTATCTTGCCCATAAGAATTAGCCTTTAAGGGTTAATTTATAGGAATGAAAAAAATATTGTCAATAGACGGCGGCGGTGTGCGGGGCATTATCCCGGGCATGGTTTTGATTGCGCTTGAAGATAAGCTCAAGGCTAAAACGGGTAATCCCAATGCTGCCATTATGGATTATTTTGATTTTTTTGCCGGAACCAGCACCGGCGGCATATTAACCTGCCTGCTGCTGTGTCCCGACGATGCAAACCCAGGCCGGCCAAAATATTCGGCCCGTGAAGCTGTTAACCTGTACCTGAGCCAGGGGAGCGATATTTTTAAAATGAGCTTCCTGAAAAAAGTGCTTTCGGGCATAGGCTGGGTGAGCGAACGTTACGACAGCACGGTATTTGAAAATGTGCTGGAATCATATTTTGATAAGATCAGGCTGAGCCAGCTCATCAAGCCCTGCATTATAAGCGCATATAATATTGAGTTGCGCAAAACGCATTTTTTCAGGCAGCAGGCCGCTATTAAACGCGGCGATATCCGCGATTTTTACATCAAGGACGTATGCCGGGCTACCTGTGCTGCGCCAACTTATTTCAGTGTGGCCGAAATTTACTCGCTGGCCAATATCCGCTATCCGCTGCTTGACGGCGGCGTATTTGCCACCAATCCGGCTTTAAGCGCTTTGATCGAGGTTACCAAAACCAATGCCGATGCCCGTATCCAGGATCTGTTCATTGTTTCGCTGGGAACCGGAGCTTCCAAGCGCTCATACGATTATGAATATTTTAAACGAAGCAAGGCCATTGCCATTGTGCCGGCGCTGATCGATATCATGATGAGCGGTGTGGCCGAAACCAGTGACTTTTTCCTGAAACAGATATTTACATCGCTGCATAAACCTAACCAGTATATCCGTATTGACCCGGCAAGCCTCGGCAGCATCAACGAGCGGCTTGATGCTGCCTACGATGTTAACCTTAAAAAACTTCAGGCGCTGGGCGATCAGACCGTAAGTGAAAAAGATGCCCTGCTTAACCATATTGTTGATCTGCTGATAGAAGAACACGAGAATTTAGAGGCAAGAAAAATGTAAGGCAAAGCACCTTAGCCGAAAGTAAAACAGAAGCAGGAATTTAGGGCAAAACGGATTTTGATTTAAACGAGTATGTTATGGGTTATGTGTTTCGGGCCTCGTAACTCACAATTCGTAACCACAACATCCTTCTGCCTTCCCGACTATCAGCCATGAACTATGAACCATACAGACATTATCCCTTGTCAACTCTCCATTATCCACTGTCAACTGTCAACTGTCAACTGTCAACTGTCAACTGTCCATATATTATCAGCCACGCAAAACTTCTTGACGCTTAAATTGCGTTTTATGCTAAATAAATTCGCATCTTTACCACTTAGTTTTCGAGCGGGTAATTTACTATGAACAATACTGTTGCCGACCTTGGCGAGCAAAGTGAGGTTGAAGTTTACGGAGCCAGGGTACATAATCTTAAAAATATCGATGTTTCTTTTCCGCGTAATAAACTGGTTGTAGTAACCGGCTTAAGCGGCAGCGGCAAATCGTCGCTGGCATTTGATACCATTTATGCCGAAGGGCAGCGGCGGTATATGGAAACGTTCAGCGCTTACTCACGCCAGTTCCTGGGCGGCATGGAGCGTCCCGACGTGGATAAAATATCGGGATTAAGCCCGGTTATTGCCATTGAGCAGAAAACCACATCCAAAAACCCGCGGTCTACCGTAGGTACTATTACCGAGATTTACGATTTTATGCGCCTGCTCTTCGCCCGTGTGGGTGAGGCATATTCTTACATAACCGGCAAAAAGATGGAACGCATGTCTGAAGACCAGATATTCAACACCATTTTAGAGCAGTTTCACGATAAACCCATCAATATACTGGCGCCCGTAGTAAAGGGACGTAAGGGGCATTACCGTGAGCTTTTTGAGCAGATACGCAAACAGGGATTTGTGAAAGTGCGGGTTGATGGACAGATTGAGGATTTACGTCCTAAAATGCAGCTTGACCGGTATAAAGTTCACGATATTGAGATCGTGGTCGACCGGCTTATCGTGCACGAAAAAGATAAAAAACGCATCCATACTTCCGTACAGTCGGCATTAAAAATTGCAAAAGGTATTATTAAAATTACCGACAAGGATAACAACGAATACTTTTTCAGCAAATACCTGATGGATGCCGAATCCGGTATTTCGTACGACGAACCGCAACCCAATACCTTTTCGTTCAACTCGCCGTACGGCGCCTGCGAACGCTGCGATGGCCTGGGCTATATTTTTGAAATCGACGAGGCTTCGGTTATCCCCAACCCGAAGCTAAGTATCATGCAAGGCGGTTTAGCACCTTTAGGCGAATACCGTGAAACATGGATATTCCAGGTGCTGAAAGCCCTTTCCAGGAAATATGACTTTTCGCTGTCAACGCCATTAGAGAAATTACCGAAAGAAATTATCCATATTATCCTTAACGGCTCGCACGAATTGCTTACGGTTCCGGTAGAGTATAACAAATGGAACGTACAGAATTACCAGATTACGTTCGACGGGATTATTAAGATATTGGAAGAACAGACGGAGCGTCGTGGTGATGAATCTTCGGGCGACCTGGAAAGTTTTCGTGCCGTAAAAACCTGTCCGGAATGCCATGGGGCACGCCTCAAGAAAGAGTCCCTGCACATTAAAGTAGCCGATAAAAATATCTTTGAGCTGGCCTGCATGGATATTGCGCAACTTTCCGCCTGGTTCCAGGATATTGAATCACGACTCAATGAGCGGCAAAATGTTATCGCCAAAGAAATTTTAAAAGAGATACGGGCCCGTATCGGCTTCCTGCTGGATGTAGGCTTAAACTACCTCACGCTTGACCGCACAGCCAAAACCCTTTCGGGAGGCGAAGCGCAACGCATCCGGCTGGCAACACAAATAGGTTCGCAGCTGGTCAATGTGCTGTATATACTGGATGAGCCAAGCATCGGCCTGCACCAGCGTGATAATGCCCGTCTCATTGCCGCTTTGAAGAACCTGCGTGATATCGGTAACTCCGTACTGGTTGTTGAGCACGATAAAGACATGATACTGGAAGCCGACCATGTAATTGATATGGGGCCGGCTGCTGGTGTACATGGCGGTAAGGTAGTAGCCGAGGGCTCGCCGGAACAAGTTAAACAAGCTCATACCCTTACAACAGCTTACCTGAGTGGCGAAAAAGCTATTGCCATTCCGGCAGAGCGACGAAAAGGAAACGGTAAAAAGCTGGTGCTTAAAAATGCTACCGGCAATAACCTGAAGAAAGTAACAGCTACTTTCCCCTTGGGTACTTTTATTTGTGTAACCGGTGTATCCGGAAGCGGAAAATCAAGCCTGATTACAGAAACCCTATATCCCATTTTAAATCACCATTTTTTCCGGGCGAAAAAAACACCTTTGCCTTACGGGAAAATTGAGGGACTGGAGCATATTGACAAGGTTATTGAGATAGACCAGACGCCTATCGGCAGAACGCCACGCTCAAACCCTTCCACTTATACCGGCGTATTTTCAGACATCCGGAACCTGTTCGTACAACTGCCCGAAGCCAAAATACGGGGATATAAGCCCGGCCGTTTTTCATTCAACGTAAAAGGCGGACGCTGTGAAACCTGCCAGGGCGCCGGTATGAAAGTAATTGAAATGAACTTCCTGCCCGATGTACAGGTTCCCTGCGAAGAATGCGGCGGCAAACGCTATAACCGCGAAACACTGGAAGTGCGCTACCGCGGAAAATCCATCAGCGATGTGCTGGACATGAGCATTGAAGAAGCGGTTACCTTTTTTGAACCCATTCCTGCCATCTACCGGAAGGTAAAAACGCTATACGACGTAGGATTGGGATATATCAAGCTGGGGCAGGCCTCTACCACACTGTCCGGCGGTGAGGCGCAACGCGTAAAGCTGGCTACCGAGCTCTCTAAAAAAGATACCGGCAAAACATTTTATATTCTGGATGAACCCACAACCGGGCTGCATTTTGAAGATATCCATGTGCTGTTAGGCGTGTTGAATCGGCTGGTAGAACATGGCAATACGGTGCTGGTTATTGAGCATAACCTGGATGTTGTAAAAGTTGCCGATTGGGTCATTGACCTCGGCCCGGAAGGCGGTGCTGGCGGCGGACAAATACTTTTTGAAGGTACTCCCGAAGCATTAATCAAAGTTAATGAAAGCCATACAGGCAAATTCCTGAAGATAGAAATGGGGCGGTAAATCCTTTTCATGCAGAGACCGTAAAGAAAAAACCCGGCGCTCTTGGCGTGATCTCCTTTCACGCAGAGGACGCTAAGGTTTTTACGCTAAGCTCGCAAAGAGAAAACCTGGCGGTCTTGCTACTTATTCCTATATTCGTGGCTTGATGAAAATAGCCGTTCGGATAGTTTTACCGCTTTTAGCCTGTTTTATCGTTAGTCAATCACTGGCCCAGCGAAAATTAATCGATAAATATCTTTCCAACGAAAAAGATACAACCCGCAATGGCCGGTTTATTGTGCTGCCCGGTTTAGCGTATGCCCAGGAAACCGGTTTTGAATTCGGCCTGGTTGGCATGTATGCGTTTTATACCGCAAAAGATGATACCCTGACACGCAGCTCATCGGTTTCGGGTGTGGTTACATTTACCACCAAGAAACAAACCAATTTGAAATTCCAGGCCGATGTATGGTCGCCGCAGAATAAATACCACTACCTGAGCGAGATCAGGTACAAAAATTTTCCGTTCAATTTCTATGGTGTCGGAGATGCCACACATGCGACCGATAAAGATGTACTGGTACAGCAATTGATCCGGCTGTATGGTGAGGTAGAGAAAAAAATCACATCGCATTATTACACAGGTATAAGCACCGATTATCAGCACTATCAATACACAGATAAAGTTGCAGGAGGCATTTATGACGTTCCCAACCCTTCCTTTACCGGTCGTGATGGCGGTAACGTTTGGTACTGGGGCCTATCGCAAATCATAGACACCCGTAACACTAACACGTATACCACCAAAGGAACGTATGTTAAATTAAACTATAGTTATGCCCCCGGTTTTTTTGGCGGTGATAACTTTACAGGAAGCTTTATTAAGCTCGATTTCAGGACATTTGCACAATTAAAGCCTAAGCTGGTGCTTGGTATTAATGTAAATTACCAGGCGTTGCAGGGAAGCAACGCTCCATTTTATCTCATGCCGCAATTAGGTAACGACCAAATGATGAGGGGTTACTATACCGGGCGTTACCGCGATAAAAACCTGATGGCTGCCCAGGCCGAACTTCGCTATCGTTTTTTTAGTCGCCTGGGTATTGTTGGATTTGCCGGTGCTGGAAATATATACGGCATCCGCAAATTTGATATTGGCCGGCTTAAGCCTTCCTATGGCGCCGGTTTACGGTATTTCTTTGATATCGACCGCGATTTAAGCGTACGCTTTGATTACGGCATCGGCGAAAAACGCCCGGGAGAGAAACGTCAGACAGGCTTTTACGTTTCAATTGCCGAGGCGTTTTAGTTTCAATCTGGCATTGGGTATTGTGATGGATTGCTAAGTTATTATTCTTGCGTGTTATTTACGAGTTCTCATGACTCACAGCCCGTAATTTATAACATATTTCTACTTCCGATCCAGCTTCGGGACTATAAGCCATCCGCTCCTTACACCTTCTGCCTGGCCTCTTTTCTTGTTTCTTGCCTTTATGCCCTTGCTTCGCTCCATTACCGCCCTATAAGTCCCGAAATGATGTTGATGCTTAGCGCTACAATAGCCGCGTTAAAGGCAAACGAGATCATGCCGTGTATCCAGGCCAGGCGGCGAATTCTCCGGGATGAGATCTCCACGTCAGATACCTGGAACGTCATGCCGATGGTAAATGAAAAATAAACGAAATCCAGGTAATCCGGCTCACCGCCACCGGGAAAGTCGAGTCCGCCGGCAATTTCCTTTTTATTTGTAGAATTATCGCCGTAAAACAAGTGCGCATAACGCAGGGTAAATACCGTATGCACCAGCAGCCATGAGCAGATCACACAGGAAATGCATAGCAAGATATATTTGCCCAGCTCTTTCTCCGAAAGACTTTTAGTGAATTTTAACAATATGATAACCGCCGTTAGGCTGATAACGGATGCAGCAATAACCAGCAAAAATACGGTCGTCTGACTAGAATCCTGGAGTTTAAACTCACTTTTTGACTGTTTAGGATGCGATGAAAGAATAATGATCCAGGCCAGCAGCAGACTGCCTGCGCAATAGCTCAGCCAGGAAATCATTAAACGCTCCGGTTGTTGCATTTGCCCCGTTAAGAAGTAACAGATAACTGCAACTATAACAGACAGGTAAAGCCGGTGATGCGAGTCGAGTTTATTAAACCGGCCCAGCAATGATGATTTTCGTTCAGGCATTATACTATAACTTATTAAAACAAGCCAGGCTTGTTTCATATTATTATATGTAAAACTGGTAAATAAGATGGATAACCACAAAATAACCCCTAAAGAAATATTTATTGGCAGCGTATGGGAAGCCGAAATCATACAAGGCTTGTTAAACAATGCCGGCATTGATGCTTACGTATTGGATGAATCGAGCGGAACTATTGCACCCTGGCGGGTAGCTTCTGGGGGTGCCGATACAGTGAAGCTGGTTGTAGCCGATGATAAAGAACAGGAGGCCCGGCAAATAATGAGCGCATACAGGCAGGCGTAACCATGATTAAGTTAAAAATCAAAAGTCCCACGCCTATGTCAGAATTGTTCCATTGCTGAATTGCCCTGATTGTTGCTCCTTACAAATGTTCTACATTAAGGGTGTTTAGAAAGACTCATCTTACGTCTAATATCTCACATCTAATGTCTAACTAAAAGCCAGCTCCAGCAAAACCGGACAATGATCAGAATGGCGTGCCTCCGGTAAAATGGCCGCACGTTTCAGGTTTTGTTTCAGCGGTTCTGAGGCCAGGTGATAATCAATACGCCAGCCCAGGTTTTTATTGCGGGCATTTGCCCTGAAGCTCCACCAGGTATAATGATGCGGATCCTGGTTAAAGTGCCTGAACGTATCGGTAAAACCACTATTAATAAAGTTTTCCATCCATTCACGTTCGGCAGGTAAAAACCCGGATGAATTGGCATTGGCCTTTGGATTATGAATGTCTATTGGCCGGTGACAGATGTTATAATCGCCGGAAATAATTAAATGCGGGAAGTCTGTTTTTAATTTATCAATGTATTGCTGAAAATCATCCAGGTACCTGAATTTAAAATTCTGCCTTTCTTCACCGCTTGATCCCGAAGGGAAATAGGTGCTCATGATAGAGAACTTATCAAAATCGGCACGTAAAACGCGACCTTCACGATCGTAATCGCTAATTCCGCAGCCATATTCTACGTGTTTGGGTGAATGCTTGGTGAGGATAGCCGTTCCGCTATAGCCTTTTTTCTCTGCCGGGTACCAGTAATGCTCATAGCCCATTTGCTCGATCAGCAGCAGATCCATCAGCTGGTCTGGCGAAGCCTTTATCTCCTGAAGACAAACTACGTCGGCATCGGTAGCCTGTAGCCAGCCTAAAAAGTTTTTGCTTAATGCCGACCGTATACCGTTAACATTGTATGTAATTAGTTTCATCTGATGTTAAGTTAAAATTATCTTCGATGAGCTCGCTAAAGCTCGGTTAAAAAGTCAAAAGCTCCCGCACATATCCATCTGCCATTTTTGAACCAACCCGATTGAGCGAAGCTCCGGTTTCGTTTAGTAAATTTGAGCCTCCGGCTTGTACAAACACTTACGCTGACAGCCATTTATCATCTTTTCCCTCTTAAAATAATTTAATATTCATAAACAGTTTCTTCTTGAAGGTGCCCTGCATCAGCTCTTTTTCAAGCTGGCGTACTTCGCGTTTTTTCAGTACCGATACCTGCATTTTTACATCTTCAAGCGGGCGGTTATTACTATCGGTAGCAACCTGCGCAATCGAGTCGACCATGGGTAGGCCTTTAACAATCTCGCCAAAAACAGTGTAATTCTGGTCGAGAAAAGGTGTACCGCCAACGGTTTTGTAAATTTCACGCTGCCATGCCGGGATTTTGCGTCCGTTTAACCGGATTTGTTCCAGCCGGTTTAGCTCTTCGTCTGTATAAGTGCGGCCCTGTACCAGGTAAAACTGGCTCCCGTTTGAGGCTTTCTCAGGGTTATTATCCCGTGCAGCTGCCAGGGCGCCTTTTTTGTGGAATAAGCTGTCGCTGAATTCGGCTTTAATGGTATACCCCGGCCCGCCTTCGCCAATCAATTGCCCGGGTTGGGCATTTTTAGAAGTAGGATCGCCCCCCTGTACCATAAAGCCGTTTATTACGCGGTGAAACAAGGTACCGTTAAAATATCCGGCATTAGCCAGTTTTACAAAGTTATCGCGATGCAATGGCGTTTGGTTGTACAGCCTTACAATACATTCGCCCTTGCTGGTGCTGATACGCACATATTGGTACAGTGGCTTTTTAGCGTAGGTTGTAAGCGTTGCAACAAGCAGCAAAAGGGTAGTCAGCTTTTTCATCAGCGGCTATCAAAAAATAGTTTCGAAATAGGTTATAATAAGCGATTTAATAATCATTTCCTGCTCAAGCAAGGTGTAGTTCGGTATGGGTTTTACCCGTTCCCAATGCGGCCAGCCGTCCTGGTCGATACCGCTAAGGCGATAAAATCCCATCTCGCTGAACAGCCGGCAGGTAGCAATATGCATCAGTTCTTCTTTCTGACGTTTACTGAATTTTGCCGGCCCTTTCCCTAATTCCTGCACGCCAATTAAAAACAGCATTACTTTGATATCCGGCTTATCGGTATCAAAATCCTGTGCTATTTTTTGTTGCAACTGCGCCCATTTGGCGTTTACTTCAGAAGGACTCATCCTTACAAAGATACAGATTGCAAAGCTATCGCGATGTCAAAAAACAGACCTTTAACAGCCGTTATGATATTGTTACAACAAACAATATAACGTATTTTATTTTTATATACCTTTGCTAAACTTTATGCGTAAATTAAAAAGATCGTATAAGCTATTAACCAGTGTGGTGCTGTTGCTGAGTTTCTCGGTAACCATACTTCCGCTCGATCTTTTTCATAACCACTCGTTTAAAGACACCCGTTGCCAGGAAGAGCGCTTAACGGGTACATGCCATCATAAAGTTCACGTTTCAGAAAAAACACCTTTTTGCTGGGTTTGCGGTATCCATTACGATAAAACGTTTGATAAGCAGCAAACTGCCAAAAAGTTCGAATCGCTGCCTGTAGTATCTTTTTTCCTCGAAAATCATGCTACAAAATACATAGCAGAACTACTCTTTACTGCACTACGCGGGCCTCCTTCCGGTTCATAGTAATCTTCTCTGCCGTAGCGTAAAACACTACGGTTTCAATCATTTTATCATTTAATCAATTTTCCCGTGAATGTAAATACGGGGATACTTTTCGCTATATATCATGACGAAATTAAAAATATACAGCTTAGTATTATCTATGCTGATCTTTATTATACCTGCACAAGGGAAGCTCATAACTGTAAAAGGTAAAGTTACAGATGCTGTTACCCAACAGGCACTGCCTGGCGCTACCATTGCGTTGCCGGATCTGAAACGTTCTGCAACAACTAATGCCGATGGCGAGTTCCACCTGGCCAACCTTCCGGCAAAAGGCCGTTACCTGGTTGAGGTAAGCTATATCGGCTATAAAAACTATACACAGGTTATTGATCTGTCTGCTATTTCCGACCTTACATTTGCCCTGCAACCTACTGCAATAGAAACCAAAGAAGTGGTCATTACAGGTACGCTTGTAAGCGGAAGCAATAAAAAGAGCAGCATTTCTGCTACTACGCTTGGCCGCAGCCAGCTTTTGCAACCGTCAACCAACCTGATCGATGCCTTGGCTAAAGTACCTGGCGTGTCGCAGATCAGTACCGGACTTGCCATCTCAAAACCGGTTATCAGGGGATTAAGCTATAACCGTGTTATTACGCTTGATGACGGTGTAAAACAACAGGGTCAGCAATGGGGCGATGAACATGGCATTGAAATAGACCAGTTTAAAGCCGAGCGTGTCGAGGTGCTGCGTGGCGCAGCTTCGCTGATGTATGGTTCTGATGCACTGGGTGGCGTAATTAATTTACTTGAGCCATTAACAGCGCCGGAAGGCCAGGTGAAAGGGGAGTTTATTTCCAATTATTCTACCAATAACGGTTTAACAGCTAATTCGCTGATGCTGACCGGTAACGAGAACGGGTTTGTGTGGCGTGCCCGCGGTTCGTATAAAAACGCATATTCGTTTAAAACTCCAACCGGGTATTTCCCCAATTCCGGCTACAATGAAACCGACCTGAGTGGTATGATCGGGCTGAACAAACGCTGGGGTTATTCGCATCTTAATTTTTCGAGCTTTAAAAACAATATTGGCTTTTATGAGCCGGAATTTAATGCCAATGGCGATTTTGTTAATGAAGATGGTGATCTGTTCACTTCTTCTGAATTTAAAAGCCGTAACCTGGAATATCCACGGCAGGATATCAGGCATTATAAAGTGGCCTTAAATAACAATTTCATTATTGGCAGCGGAAACCTGAAAGTTGATCTGGGCTACCAGAAAAACCAGCGCCGTGAGCTGGAAGACGGTCCTGATCCATCGCTGTTCTTTGACATGAATACCTACAGCGCCGACCTGAAATATTACCTGCCCCAAAGCAATGGCTGGCAACCGGTATTCGGCCTGAGTGGCGATGCCGCCCACAGTGTAAATAAAGGCGAAGAAGTTTTAGTGCCCAACTATGATACGTATGGCGTAGGAGTTTTTGCTTATGCGAAAAAAACCTGGACAGCCAGTACCTTTAATGCCGGGTTACGGTACGATTTCAGATCAAACGAAGGGCACCAGCTTTTTGCCGATGGCGACGAGGTGTTTGCTCCGTTTAAAAACACGTTCTCTAACATAAGCGGCGCTTTGGGTTTCACACACCAGTTTACCGATGAATGGAATTTTAAAGCTAACGCGGGTTCTGCTTTCAGATCGCCCAACCCTGCTGAATTGGGCTCTAATGGTGTGCACGAAGGTACCTTCCGCTATGAAATTGGCGACCCGAACCTTAAACCTGAACGGAGCTACCAGGTTGATGCTGAGTTGGATTACGAAGGTAAAATAATAAGCGCCAGCCTGAGCGTATATAATAATTATGTTCATAACTACATTTATGCATCTCATAACGGTGAGTTCAGGGATGTTACCGATGAAGACGGTAATACAGACAATTACCCTGTCTATCGTTACGGTCAGGCAAATGCCAATTTATACGGTACTGAGGCAAGCTTTATCATACACCCGGTTCCGTTTATCCATTTCGAAAATACCTTTGGTTACACACACGCACAGAATACGTCGTTTGATAAACCGCTGCCATTTATTCCGGCCGGGAATTTGCGAAATGAGCTGCGTTTTGAACCGAAGCTGAAAAACCTCAGCGACAGCTATATTTTTGTAGGCATTAATTCGGCCTTTAAGCAAACCCGTGTTGATGATGTGTTTGAAACGCCAACCAGCGGATATACCTTGCTTAATGCCGGTATTGGCACTACATTTAAGCTGGGTAAGCAACCCGTCAGATTATCTGTATCGGGAAATAACCTGCTTGATAAAAAATATTACGATGCATTGAGCCGGTTAAAACCGGGTCGTTTGGATCAGAGCGATCCTACACTGGGGGTTTATAATCCGGGACGGAACATTACATTTGGTATCTACCTGCCGTTCAGGTTTAATTAGGCTATTTTTATCCGGAGAAATTTTATGATACATCATGGTTTGTCCGGATAAACTTATGTAAATCAGATGTTAATAAATCTATAGACTTTGTGGATAAAAATCAGGATTTCTTAATATTTAACTAATAATTTATAATTATACTTGCACAAGCTCTCGGGGAAAATCCAAATCGTTCTTTATACTCTGTCCCTGAAAAGTTAATGATTAATAATAAGGAGCTGCCTGAAACAGGCGGCTCTTTTTATTTAAAGATCATCAATAGCTTATAAAAAACGCAGACAACGTTTGAAATGCTGCCTGCATTGCACAGCAATTTTGACAGCAATTTTGACAACTTTTAAAAAGTTGTCAAAATTAAATCAAATAAGCACTGCCCCGACCAAACTAAACCCGATTGAAGTGGATACCGGCCTGGTGGCTAATGCCGTGTGGTAGTTAAGCGGGTTGGAGTGCAGTATGAACATAAAGCGGGACTACCGGCACCGAAGTGATACCGGCATTGCTTTTCAAAAAAAGTAAAAACCTGATACCGCTATGCTACGGTTGGGGCTTAAAGCGGTTTACCGGGGGAATTTATATACCAGCCCTAATGCTAAACTTTGGCTGGCCTGTATTTTGGTGCTGGCATCGTCATCATATATAGCAATGCCGTTTAGGGTAACGTTAACAAAACGGTTAACTTTTGCTGTTAGTGTGATATCTAAACGATGGTCTATTTTTCCTAAAGCGTCATAGCTGGCAAACATCATATAACGGCTTTTCAGGTTAATATTTTCAAAAATATCCTTGTCAATGTTAGCCACTAACTGGAATGCCAGTTCATTTTTAAAGGTTTTTCCGGGCTCGACGCCGAAATTTTTGGCGTTGGTTTTATAGAGATTGGTATCTAATACAAACGTTTGGCGGGCGGTTCCGGTACCTATACGTAAACCGAAATATTTGGCGGGCTTATATTCAAAACCTAACGATTCGGTAAGATAAGCCGGCGCCATAAATTTGGATATGATGGTCCGGGTTTCGTTACCGGCAGCGTCTTTTGCGTACGAATACCCGTTATCAAACTGTGATTCAAAGCTCAGCGAACCGAAAAAATACCAGCTTTTAGACATTTTTAAGGCCACTTTGTTATCAAAGAACATGCGGTCGTTTGTTTTACGTTCCAGCTGGTCTTTGTTTTTCAGCTTACCGTATTGCAATATAACTTCGGAGGTATAGCTTTTATCGCCTTTAACATATTCTGCTTTAAAATTAAGCAATGATCCAAGCGCAATGGAGTTCACCCCGCCGCCGCTCCAGTTATTGCTAAAAGTGGCCTGGTTAAGGTTTATTCCCAGGCTGGTGCTTGTTTTCCAGTAGTTTACCTTCAGGTTTAAATCGTTAATGGCGATGTCAACCGGTTGGATAGCAATAACAGGCACTCGTACCCGCATAGGATTTTTTGGCGGAGGTAACCTGAGTTCCCGAAGCTGGGTGATATTGCTGGTATCGCTCTGGGCATATAGTGCAGCAGGAATAATAAGAAATACAACAAGCAGCCTTTTGATCATCTGTACAAAGAAACTAATGTTAAGTCAAAAAATCAAAAAAGGTGGAAGGTAAAAGGCAGACGGTTGATGGCTGGGTGGTTCGTAGTTTTATAGTCCGGAAGTCGGGAAAGTCAGAAAAGACCGGGTATAACAAAATAATACTTAGCCGGTTAAGACTAAGGTGATGTTCAACTTGACAAATAGTATCATTCACATAACCTAACAGTAGCAGAACAGTTAAAAACAATTTATCTTTAGATTTATTATGTAAAAATCTGTGTATACAATTATTACCTCCAATAAATTTTTAAAAGATTTAAAGCTTCTTAAAAAGCGATCAAAAGAAACCATTAATCTTATTGAATTAGTAAAATTAGGCACTCATTCTGATTTGTTTTAGTAACCAATAGAGTCCTTTACTTCCAACGCAACGTTTTTATCATCACATTGATATCCTGCTTAATAAAATCCAGTACGGGCTGAATAGAATCCAGTCGTGGTTCTTCGTTAAAATACAATGCTCCGCGAAGGTAATTCCGGGTACTGTCTGTTAAAAAAAATTGCACCGACGACGCCGCGTTACCGTCTATGGTATAATAAATACCATACATTTTCCTTTCGGGATAGGCTATACGCCCTTCATCAATGGATGTTGCTTTTATGGTATGTTTAAAGGCAAACGTTCGGGCATCTTCCACCAGCTCATTAAACATCGCTTTTGATGCTATCTGCTGATAGCTTAAATGAACACGGGCATTAAACTGCGGAAAATATACATCGTTCCAGCAGGGCTTTGCATCGCGGGCTTTATCAGGTACAACCTGTGCATATACGGGATAATCAAAAGAATAGGGACAGTTTCCGGTATATTGCCGGTAGGCTTTTTTGGGGAAATAAATACGAAAATATCCCCGTGGTTTGGGCGAATAGTTCGAATTGCCGCAGCCGGAAAAAATTAACAGAACTACAGCTAAAACTATTGCCTTATTCATTCCATATCTCCCACGATTTTTCAGCCTGTAAATGCAGCATTTCCAGTCCGTTTTTTGTGGCAGCTCCTTTGGCAGCTCCGCGTTTCAAAAATTCGGTCTGTTCAGGCGTATAAATTAAATCGTACAATAGATGCTCCGGTGTTAAAAACTCATACGGAATATCCGGACAGGCCTCTGTTTTCGGCGACATGCCCAGGGGTGTAGTATTAATTATCAGCTTGTTTTTGCGGATAATATCTTTATTCAGCTCGTTAAAGTTGATCTGGTTTTTTATTACCCGGCGACCTACAACTGTAAAATCAATATTCAGTTTTTTAAGCACATAAATTACTGCTCTTGACGAACCTCCGTTACCAAGTACCAACGCTTTGTCGTGCTGTTTTTTTAACAAGGGTTTAAGCGATGCTTCAAAGCCGTAAGCATCGGTATTATATCCTTCAAGCTTTACTTTTGAGGAGGTTATTTCGCCTGAAAAAAACGATTCTACCGGCTTATTTTTCTTTATTTTAATACAGTTTACAGCATCTATCTCTTTTGCAGCGGGATCTATTTTATCCAGGTAATACATCACGCCAATTTTATGCGGAATGGTAACATTCAAACCGCACAGATCAGGATGCGCTTTAAGCAAATCAGGCAGATCGCTGATGTTAGCTAATTCAAAAAGCTCATAAACATGATCCGTTAAGCCCTGCTCTTCAAACTTCCGGGTAAAATATCCTTTAGAAAAAGAATGTTTTATCGGGTAACCGATTAATCCATACCTCTTCATAGCAAACTACTTGTGGTTTAAAAAAAAGTCAAAGGTATCACCACGTAATCCCAGGCGAATAGTTTCGAGCGGGATAACCTCGGTAGGAGCTATATTGCCCAGGTTTACATTAGCTCCAATAAGCTTGATAAACCATACCTGCTGGTTTTTTTGCGGTGCTTCCCAGATGATGGTACCCTCGGGAACCTGGGTTAAAATTTCGTCTACCAAGCCTTGCCTCACTTCGCCCGAATCGCGGTAAATACCCACATTTCCTCCTTCACGGGCTTCGGCGATAATTTTCCATGAGCCTGCTTCTATTTCGGCTTTCATTAAGGCTATCCACTTGTAGGGTGCAAATATTTTTTCAGCGTCTTTTGAGCCTACTTCGGATATTACGGTAACCTGCCCGCTCAGCTTACGAATGTATTCACATTTTTCCTGGTGCGGAATATCAATAGAACCATCTGATATTTCGGCATATTCCATCTGGTATTCATCCAGCACCCGGCGATAATCATCAAACTGGTTACGTATGGCAAAGGCTTCAAATAATGTACCACCAAAATACGTTGGCATTCCGGCATCGCGGTATATCCTTAATTTCTCTTTAAGATTTGGCGT
Organism: Pedobacter sp. BS3; assembly: GCF_008274585.1. Taxonomy (GTDB): domain Bacteria; phylum Bacteroidota; class Bacteroidia; order Sphingobacteriales; family Sphingobacteriaceae; genus Hufsiella_A. Next base: position 353,390 of record NZ_VTRT01000001.1, read on the forward strand.
TACAAACGATGTTGACCAGCCTAATTTTACAATATCTGTGTGCGGACCTGCTACTTCAAGAAAATTTTCCACTTCACGTAAGCTCAGGCCTTTGTCCATCACCATAGTGATGCCTTTTTCCCTGGGCTTTTGTGTACGCTCCGGAATATTATTGAGTGAATAATTCATATTGCTGCAAATCTTAAAAAAAAATCCCATACAATGGATATTTACCAGTGTTGGGATATGATATTTTTACGTGCAACGCACTAACGGGTATAACGGTTAATGATATCGATTATTACCTTATTCTCCTGTAATTGAGGAAGATATTCAAAAAGAATATGATATTTTTCAGGGTCTGAGCTCAAAGCCAGCTCCAGGTAATTCAATGCTTCGTTATACTGTCCGTCGGCAAACAGGTAAGCCACCATGCGGTAATACAGCTCGGCCGCATCGGGATTATTTTTTATGGCTTCGGCTATGGTTTCTATAGCATTAACAAGCTTACTCTGCTCGTATAAAACCGACGAATAATCCAGCCAGGCCTCAACATCCAACGGATTTAACTCTACTACCTTTTCATACGCTTTTTCCGACTCGCCTAATTGTTTAAGCTTATATTGCGCATCGGCAATGGCAAACCAGTAATCGGGATTATCGTTTTCAAGCTCCAATGCTTTACGGTAAAAATGTAATGCTTCAAAATTACGGTCTTCGTAATCCAGCGTAACACCAATACCAAACCAACCATCGGCCAGTTTCGGATCTAATTTAACCGCTTTTTTATAGTATGAGCGGGCTTCTTCCATTTGCTCCAGCTTTTCGTAACACTCGCCAATAGCACAATAGGTATCCGCATTAGGTTGCTCATACTCAAAAGTTTGCTTATAAACTTCAATAGCTTCGCTGTATTTATCCAGGTGCACCAGCGAATTTCCTTTATTAAAGTAAGCGGATGCAAAGTTATCCTTTATCAGGATAGCATAATCATAGGCATCAATAGCTTTTTCGTACAAACCAAGCTTATTATAGGCATTGCCTAAATTGTACCAGGCCGCATACGAATAGGGCTCATTATCAATATACTGCTGATAAAACTGGATGCTTTCTTCCTGTTTATCGAGCACATCGTAGCAAAAAGCAAGCTCGTATAATGCATCCTGGTTTTCCATATTCTGCTCCAGGCATTTTTTCAGGTATTCTACCGCGGCTTCATAATCGCCAAGACTTTGATAAACATAAGCGATATGCAGTAAAATTTCATCAGTTGATTCGGCCAGTGCCAAAGCCTTTTCATAATTATCCAAAGCTTCCTGGTGCCGTTCTATACTTTCATAAATATTACCGCGGATGACATAAATATCAGCTTCCGACGGCTCTAAAATTTCGGCCTTATCTAATACTTTAAAAGCATTATCCAACTGGCCGGTTGCCATAAATAACTGAGCCTGCCTAACTAAAAATACAACTGCAAACGGATGCTGATTAACAGCATAATCTACTACCTGGAGCGCTTTAACCGGATCGTTTTTTTCTATATAATAATCAATGATATTTTCAAATGCCTGAGCGTCAAAAAAGTACTGATCGTGGTTACGGATCATCTCCTCGTAACGCTCTACTGAAAATTTAGGGTCTTCTGAATACTCAAAATCAAAGTTCTCTTCCATACATTACTAATTAAGAACTAATAAATTGTATTGCTTTATCAATACAATAAAATCAAAATACCCGGAAATAAGCGGAATTGCAGCGAATAGTTTTCAACACTGTACAGATATTTCTGTAAGTTATTGATAGATAAAATAATAGATTTTAAACATTACAGACAATATTCCGGCCCTTCTTTCCGTATCTTCTTTTGTTGTGGAAAACGTTGGATATTTTTTACAAAGGTACGTAAAATATTATGACATGGGTAGAAACGCGATTAATCGCGTTTCTACTATAATCCCAATTTTGCCGAAATCTCCAGCATACGTTCTATAGGCTTACGGGCACGGGCTATAGTATCTGCCGGCAACGTAACTTCCGGAAGCTCATTCTTAATGCACAAATACAATTTTTCTAAGGTATTGCGTTTCATGTGCGGACAATCGTTGCAGGCACAGGTATTAGTTGGCGGTGCCGGAATAAATACCTTATCGGGATTCGATTTTTCCATCTGGTGAATGATCCCGCTTTCAGTAGCTACAATAAATTCCTTTGCAGGATTATTGATAGTATATTTTAACAAACCCGTTGTAGAGCCAATGTAATCGGCCATTTTCAGGATGCTTTCTTCGCATTCCGGATGCGCTATAAACTTAGCTTCGGGATGACGCTCCTTAAGCTTTATAATGCGCTGCTGCGAGAATATCTCATGCACCATACAGGCCCCGTTCCATAAAACCAGATCCCTGCCGGTTTTCTTAGCTACATAAGCGCCCAGGTTTTTATCGGGCCCGAAAATGATTTTCTGGTCTTTAGGCAGACTTTCTACAATTTGTACAGCATTGCTCGATGTGCATACAATATCGCTTAAAGCCTTTAGTTCTGCCGTACAGTTAACATAAGTGATTACCAGATGATCAGGATAGCGTTCCTTGAACTTGGCAAATAAATGCGGCGGACAGCTGTCTGATAACGAGCAACCGGCTTTTACATCCGGTAATAACACTTTTTTATCGGGCGATAATATTTTAGCCGTTTCGGCCATAAAATGTACACCAGCGAATACAATAATATCAGCATCTGTTTTTGCTGCCTGTTGCGATAAACCTAAGCTATCGCCAATATAATCCGCAATATCCTGAATATCAGGATCCTGGTAATAATGAGCCAAAATAATGGCATTTTTTTCCTTTTTTAACCGGTCAATTTCATCAAACAGATCAATGTCCGGATCAATAGGCTCATCAATATATCCTTTTACATTAATTTCTTCTAAAACATCCATTTTTTCACAATACAATAAATACTAATTATTTTATATAAATATCTTCTTATGGTTTATTAGTGTGTTAGTTTGGTGAATAAATCGAGATACATTTAGTTGCTTTATTTGTTTCCCATAATTTACTAACAATTTTTTAACAGATTAGTAACTGTATCTCCTTGATTTACAGCTATTATTTATTTCATATCTTTTTTAAAGGATTTTTTCCTGTTAAGTTTTAGTGCTGTTTAAAACGTTAATATTTGTCCTTTTCGGTCGTTATAAAATCTGTATAAGTTCCTGTTTTAGCCGATCTGCTTGGATGGTAATTTTTTTATTAAAAAAAATGAACACCTGTTTCGCACAAAATTAACATCTTTAAGCAGCTTTATTAACATCTTTGTATGTTATAATTATTAATTGCAGAAGTTTTCAATGAAGCATGTTGATTTCTTAGTTGTAGGTTCTGGCATTGCTGGATTGAGTTTTGCCCTTAAGGCTGCAAAACATGGTAAGGTTCTGATAGTTACAAAGGCAAATGCCGATGAATCTAACACGAAGTATGCCCAGGGCGGTGTTGCTGTGGTTGTGGATAAAGAGGATTCTTTCGACAAACACATGGAAGATACATTGATTGCGGGTGATGGATTATGTGATAAACACGTTGTTGAAATTGTAGTGACGGAAGGTCCGGAGCGTATTCAGGAGATCATTGACTACGGTACTCATTTCGATAAAACCAACCAGGGCATGTTTGACCTGGCCAAAGAGGGTGGACATTCTGAGCATCGTGTGCTGCATTATAAAGATATCACTGGCTTTGAAATTGAACGTGCACTGCTTGAAAAGGTAAAAGAAGAGCCTAATATAGAGATACTTACACACTACTTTGCTGTAGAGCTGATTACGCAGCATCACCAGGGCGTGTTTGTAGATAAAAGTTCAACAGATATTACATGCTATGGTATTTATGCGTTTAATAACCGTACGCATCATGTTGAAAAGATATTAGCTAAGGTAACGCTGATGGCAACCGGCGGAGCAGGGCATGTTTATTCAAATACTACAAACCCGGTTATTGCAACCGGCGATGGCGTAGCGATGGTTTACCGTGCAAAAGGTAAAGTGCGGAATATGGAATTTATCCAGTTTCATCCTACAGCATTGTATAATCCGGGAGAGTATCCGTCCTTTTTGGTTTCCGAAGCTGTCCGTGGATTTGGCGGTGTATTGAAAACACGTCAGGGTGAAGAATTTATGCAGAATTATGATCCCCGGAAATCATTAGCTCCACGTGATATTACTGCACGTGCTATTGACTCTGAAATGAAGAAATCGGGTGATGATTTTGTTTATCTCGATATCCGTCATCGTTCAAAAGAAGATATTTTAGCACATTTTCCTAATATATACGCCAAATGCCTGAGCATTGGTATTGATATGACCAAGGATATGATCCCGGTAACTCCGGCAGCTCATTATATGTGCGGCGGCATTATGGTTGATGAATATGGCAGGTCTTCCATTAAGCGTTTGTATGCCTGCGGAGAATGCTCTTCTACCGGGTTACATGGCGCTAACCGATTGGCTTCAAATTCATTGTTAGAAGCTACTGTTTTTGCACATCGTATTTATGAAGATGCCTCGAATAATTTTACCAGCTATGCTATTCCTGGCGATATTCCGGAATGGGACGATACCAATACATCTTTATCAAACGAGGATATTTTAGTAACGCATAATCTCCGTGAAACGCAAAAGATAATGAGCGATTATGTAGGAATTGTCCGTTCTGATTTTCGTCTTGACCGTGCTATGCGTCGTTTGGGTTTATTGCATGAGGAAACGGAGAGTTTTTATAAACAAACCAAAGTTTCGGTGAAGCTTTGTGAATTGCGTAATGTGATACAAACGGCATATTTGATGATAAAGGCTGCGATGATGCGTAAAGAGAGCAGGGGGTTGCATTATACAACCGATTATCCGCAACACCAGGAAAACCCGGTAGATACCATTTTTTAGTTCGTGATTCGGATGGCTTTTTTGATTTTTTACTTTTTAATTTTGACTTGATCACCCATGCCTTTAATACTATCTGTAAAGAATAAATATCCCCGGTTCGGGAAAGATAATTTTATAGCCGAAAATGCTACGGTTGTTGGCGATGTGATACTGGGTGATCATTGCTCGGTATGGTTTAACGCGGTTATTCGCGGAGATGTCAATCATATCAGGATTGGAAATAATACCAATGTGCAGGATGGCGCTATTATACATTGTACCTACCTGAGAGCTGCAACAGAAATTGGTAACAATGTATCTATCGGGCATTTGGCCGTTGTGCACGGATGCACTGTTCGCGATAATGTATTAATTGGTATGCGTGCTGTTGTAATGGATCATGCTGTTATAGAACCGTATTGTATCATAGCTGCGGGCTCGGTGGTTCTTGAAAATACCATTTGCGAAAGCGGCCATATTTACGCCGGTTCGCCGGCTAAAAAAATAAAGCCTGTTACCCCGGAACAACGGGAATTGTTAGACCGTTTGCCTAATAACTATATCCTATATTCCGGTTGGTTTATGGATTCTGAAGAGGAGGAATTGTGATCTTTTCTTCCAGATCCCAGTTAGGCCGGATATTAAATTCCTTATCATAATTCCATATTCCTTCAGGGTATATTCTTTTTTTCACGTTACCGGTATCCCATTTCTTATTTTTATTGTCATCGTACACAATACGCAGGTTATATTTTGCAGCCTGTATATTGGTATAATGTATGGCACGGTTGCTGTTTATGGCATCAGACCGTACAATATCGCCGGTTGAGTTAAGCAGTAAGATCACATAGCTTTTAGCCGTATCAGGAACAGTAAAATTCAGTATCAGGTTACCGATATTGTCATCCACATACGCAGTAAATGCTTTATTGTAGGCTTTATTTTTTCCGCCATCAATACCCGTAATAGCATTATCGGCTATAGTAATGTTATAGTTCCTTTTCAGCCGCCAGGGGAAGGTAAGCTTATATCGTCGCACAGAGGCAGTATCTCTAACCAGCTTAAAACCACCTACCGGGATGGAATCTTCGGCCAGCGTCATTTTATTCACGTCAAAACCGGCGATGGGAGCCGAAAAAGTTAACAACAGATCCGACTTGGATTTTATTTTTCCGGATGCCAGGTTGTCTGAAATGGTTACCTCGTTTTTATAGGTATCTTTTTTTCCCCTGCGTATCAGGGCCGTATCTAAGGCTTTTGAACTATCGTTAACGGCAATAGCAATGGAATCAAATTTAATTTCGGGCAGCCAGAGCGATACAGAATCAGCTTTCCGGTTAAATTCTACCGCCTTCCTGCTATCCAGGTCTGCCGGGTCAACTATTTTTACAGACGGTTTTTCAATCCCCTTGTTAAAAGCCAGAAGGATATGGCCATCGTTAGTTATCTTTTTATCCATTATCCTGAAATTCTCAGGCTCTTCATTAAAGGTTTCCAGCAGCAGATCTTTAACATCGCTTTTCAGCACAATGGAATCTTTTAAGAAACCTATTTCTTCTTTTACAGAATTATAAATACGGTCGCCGCCTTCAGTTTCTTTGAGCGCATAAATACGATAGGTATCTTCTTTCAGATTTTTAAGTGAGAAGTTTCCCGATGAATCGGTACTGGTAAAAATGCTGGCCCGTTTTTTTCCGAATATCGTATCACGGCTGATCGGAAGAATAAATACGGTAGCATCAAGAATGGGCTTTTTGGTAATGGTATTAATTACCTTGCCGGATATGGTCAGCGAGTCGAGCATGTTGCCCGTAGAAAAAACATAGCTGTAGTTTTTCAGGATATTTCCTTCATTGTAATCAACCAATCCCTTACCGAAGTTGATGGTGTAAGTGGTATTTTTTTCAAGCGTATCCTGGAGTTTTATTTCCAGTGTTTTTTTAACGATTTTAAACAAAGGCATTTTATCCGGGGCGGGTGACATGCTGATTTCCTTGAACTCGTCTTTCAGCTTAACGTATTCGTCAAATTGAATGTTGATCTGTTTTGCATTGAAGTTCCGGGTAAGATTCGCCGGAGTTTCTTTCAACACTTTGGGAGGAATACTGTCCTTAGGTCCGCCGGTGGGTTGTTGTATGCTGGCACATCCATAGGGTAATAAAATGGCCGCAACTAAAATTAAAAAAATTAACTTTGAATAGTGTTTTCGAAAATTGGCCATTTAGATGCGTTATAAAGCGTTTTCTATTTTTGATGAACTGAGCTCTGCCTTTGCCTGAGATAATTTAATATAGCTAATATAATGAAGTCGCTTTTAAATTATTATAATTAATTGATTATCAATATATTATATGATCATCTGCTTAAATGTACCATCAATACGCTGATATCAGATGGCGAAACTCCCGAAATCCGGGACGCCTGACCTAAGGTTCGTGGTTTTATCTTCATTAGCTTTTCCCTGGCTTCTTTTGATAAGGATACCAACGTATGATAATTAAAATCAGGATTTATTTCCTGGTCTTCCATACGTTTCATTTTAGAAACTATTTCCTGTTCCTTTTCAAAATAACTTTCATATTTGATTTTTATTTCAGCCTCTTCAATAGTTTCCTTGTTATAAGCAGAAAGTAATTTATCAAATGCCTGATTGACCTTACGTAGATCTGTAATGTTCACTTGTGGCCGGCTTAGCAGCTGAAACAGTTTTACATTCTGGGTAAGGGGAGACGTTCCCAACAATTCAAGCAAACCATTAACTTCGCCTGCTTCAATACTTTTTGATTTGGTAAAATTGACGATAACATCTGAATCGGTTATTTTTTGCTTTACTTTTTCCAAACGCTCGTCACTGATCAATCCCAGTTTATGCCCGATAGGGGACAGGCGGATATCGGCATTATCCTGCCTGAGCAATAAACGGTGTTCGGCCCGTGACGTAAACATACGGTAAGGCTCTTCGGTACCCTTTGTAACCAGGTCATCGATCAGTACGCCAATATAGGATTCTGATCGTTTCATGATCAGCTCATGCAGATCATTGACTTTTTGATGCGCATTAATGCCTGCAATGAATCCCTGGCTGGCAGCTTCTTCATACCCGGTAGTTCCGTTTATTTGTCCGGCAAAGAACAGGTTGCTGATCAGCTTGGTCTCTAAGGTTAATGATAATTGGGTAGGTGGAAAATAGTCATATTCGATGGCATATCCCGGCCTGAACATTTTGGCGTTTTCAAATCCGGGGATTAATTTTAGTGCTTTGTATTGAACATCTTCCGGTAGCGAGGTGGAGAATCCGTTTACATAGATTTCGATGGTATTTAAACCTTCAGGCTCTACAAATATCTGGTGCCGTTCACGTTCTGCAAAACGATTGATCTTGTCTTCTATAGATGGACAGTAACGGGGGCCAAGACCTTTAATTCGCCCGGTAAACATGGGCGATTTTTCAAAGCCTTCTTTCAGCATTTCGTGTACGGCACTATTGGTATAGGTTATCCAGCAACAGCGTTGTTCTTCTATTCCCTTTACTTCGGTGTAGGAGAATCGGCCCCGTTCCTCATCGCCCCATTGCTCTTCCATTTTAGAATAATCCAGGCTTCGGCCGTCAATACGGGGAGGAGTGCCGGTTTTCATTCTTCCGGCTTCAAAGCCTAACAAGGTTAGTTGTTCAGTAATGCCTGTTGCTGCTTTCTCAGCCGTGCGTCCGCCACCAAAGCGTTTTTCGCCGATATGTATCAAACCGTTTAGAAAAGTTCCGTTAGTTAATACAACTGCTTTCGCCTCAATTTCAATTCCTAACGAAGTGATTACACCAGCAACTGTATTGTTTTTTACGAGTAAACCGCTTACCATATCCTGCCAGAAATCTACGTTAGGTGTATTTTCAAGCATTAATCGCCATTCTTCGGCAAAACGCATGCGGTCGCTTTGTGCTCGTGGGCTCCACATAGCAGGCCCTTTTGAACGGTTCAGCATCCTGAACTGGATACTGCTTTTGTCAGTTACAATACCGGAATATCCACCCATCGCGTCAATTTCACGTACAATTTGCCCTTTAGCCACACCTCCCATGGCAGGGTTACAGCTCATTTGTGCTATCGTACCCATATTCATGGTAATCAGAAGCACCTTTGAGCCTAAATTGGCAGCCGCAGCAGCAGCTTCACATCCGGCATGACCAGCTCCAACAACTATGATATCGTATTTTTTAAACATTTTCTATGCGTTCCACGTGGAACTTATTTTATAATATCTTTCTGTGTTCCACGTGGAACACAGAAAAGTGCTATACAGACTCTGATAATTCTAACCATTGCATAGACTTTTCGTCTAACAGGTTTTTGTAATCTTCTATTTGTTTCCCAATCTCAGTAAGCTCTACATGATTTGTACTGCGGTTTAGCTGCTCTGTTAAATCTTTAACTTTCTTTTCAAGCTGCTCTATTTCCTGCTCCAGATTTTCTAATTCTTTTTCCTGCTTATAACTTAGTTTAACTTTTTTCTCCGAAGTCTGTTTGGATAATGAAGTCCGGACTTCCTTTACAGGTTCCTTAGTTTTTTGCTTGAATTTATACTCGCTGTAATTACCGTTAAATACGTTAATATGGCCAGATTCTACAATAAATAGCTGGTCTGTCAGCTTATCCATCAAATACCTGTCGTGTGATACGAGGAACAGGACGCCGGTATAATTTTCCAGGAAATCTTCCAATACATTTAATGTATCGATATCCAAATCATTGGTAGGCTCGTCCAAGATCAGGAAATTTGGATTTTTCATCAGCACCTTCATCAGGTGAAGCCGCTTTTTTTCTCCGCCGCTTAGCTTGCTTACTACAGCATGCTGTTTTTTAGGCGGGAATAAAAACCGAGTTAACAGCTGTGATGCGGTAAGCGTTTTACCATCAGCCATCGGGATAAATTCGGCAATGTTTTTAACTACATCTAAAACACGTTCCTGCTCGTTAAATTCTAACCCGGCCTGGCTATAGTAGCCAAATACCGTAGTTTCGCCTATGCTTACCGTTCCTTCATCCGGCTTAATTTTACCGGTGATCAGGTTAAGTAGTGTTGATTTTCCGGAACCGTTTTTACCTGCAATGCCAATACGGTCGCCTTTTTTTACAGTATATGAAAAATCGGTAATGATCTTTTTGTTCCCGAATGATTTACTGACGTGTGAAATCTCGAGTATCTTATTTCCCTGACGGGATACGGTAACACTCAGATCAACCGTGCTGTTCCTGCTTAATTTGGTTTTCGCTTCCAGCTCATAAAAAGCATCGATACGGGCTTTTGATTTAGTGCCACGGGCCTGAGGCTGGCGCCGCATCCATTCCAGCTCCTTTTTAAGCAGGTTGCTGTTTTTCTGAAACTGAGCTACTTCTTCGGTTTCGCGTTCGGCTTTCTTTTCAAGATAATAAGCATAATTACCCTTGTAAGTAAACAGCTTACCATTGGCCAGCTCGATAATTACATTACATACCTGGTCAAGAAAATAGCGATCATGTGTAACCAATAAAACCGTTTTATTGCCGGTAGTAATAAAGCTTTCGAGCCATTCTATCATCTCAATATCCAGGTGATTGGTTGGCTCATCCAGGATGAAAATATCCGGGTCTTCGATCAGCAGCTTGGCTAGCGCAAGACGTTTTCGTTGTCCTCCCGAAAGGGTACTGATCTTTTGTTCGGGATTATAAACGGCCAGGCGCTCCAATATCGTTTTGATCTGGTATTCGTATTCCCAGGCGTTTACCTGCGTAAGCTGGTCTGTTAAACGGTAAATAAGCTGTTCATCCGGTTCTTTAGCCGAAATGGCTTCTTCATACTGGCGAATGAGCTGTTGCTGCTCATTATCCTGGCTATAAATAAAGTCGGCAATACGGTCAAATTGTGCGAATTGCGGATCCTGGTCTAAAAAGCCTATACGCAGGTCGCGTTCTGTAACAACCTTGCCTTCCTCCGGCTTTAATAAGCCGGAAATAATGCGTAATAAGGTTGATTTTCCGGCACCATTTGCACCTACCAGGGCAATACGTTGCCCACGGCTAATCCCGAATGTAATGTTTTGGAAAAGCCAGTTATCATTAAAAGAATGTCCTAATTGCTCGGTGGATAGTATGCTCATGTTTAATCAGGCAAAAATACGGATAAAATTTTGGAATGATATGCCCTTAATGTTATGGAATAGCTCATAGCCGGGTATCAGTAAAATTTCGGTTTTTACAAACATTTTGATTCTTGCAGGCTTTTATTATAAAACACTACAGCTATGGAAACAGTAAATGTAAATGCAGAAATTTTGAATGATCTGATCCAGATTAACAACGATCGGATTGTTGGTTATGAAAAGGCGATCGAAGAGCTGAGGCCGGAAGATAGCGACCTCAAAACGCTTTTCATAAAAATGATCGATGAAAGCCGGAGGAACAAAATGGCTTTAGCCACAGAGGTTCAGGCTTTGGGCAAAGATGCCGATACAGACACTACTACTTCGGGTAAAATTTACCGGGCATGGATGGATGTTAAGGCAACTTTTACCGGACATGACCGCAAAACGGTGCTCAGCAATTGCGAATTTGGCGAAGATGCCGCCCAACGGGCTTATAAAATGGCATTGGATGACGAGGATCTGTCAGATGAGCTTCGTGGCATTATCAGCGAGCAAAAAGAAACGCTGAAAAATTCGCATGATACCATTAAAAGGCTGCGGGATGCTTCATAGATTTTAAAGAGTATGTCTGGAAAGCACTGTCATTATGCCGACCTTTGTGACAAAGCTTTTCAGACATGCTCTTGTTAATTATGCTCATCTTTTAAAAGTAAAACCGGTACCGAAGAACTGGCTGCAAGTCCCTGGCTGATGCTTGTATGCACCAATCCTTCAAAAAAGCTGTATTTACGCGGCAAGGCAATCAACAGATCGGCTTTATGTTTACTGACAAAGCTGGTTATACCGGTTATAACATCGGTATGCTCTGTATAATAGTACTTCGGGTTAAACTCACTGAGCATCTGTTTTAATGCGTCTTCCTCTTCGGCATGATGCCGCCCGATGTTGAGCACCCATAATTCAATATCGCGTTCAATCAGTAAACGTTTCAGGTTGTTAAGCGGAATAATATCCTTTACCTTTTTAAAATCGCAGGCCAGCACCACACGTTTAATGTTCTGCCATTTATTGCGTGGCGGCACTACTAAAACCGGTACCGGACTGGTTTTTGAAACAGCAATAGCGTTACGGCCAATATCGCCGGCATCATCATTTTTACCATTGCTGCCGATGATTACTACTTCAATGTCTGTTGTTGAAATTTGTTCGTGTATAGCTCTTAAAACCGGCAAACGGCTCAAATGAGTTTCAACTTCGATATCCGGGTTTACCAGTTGCAATTCTTCCTTTAACTTTTCAAGCTGCCTTAACCGGCTGGCAATCTCATCAGATACAATTTGTTCGGTCGGTATGGTCAGATCAGGTGAAGGGAGAATACTCTCGTAAACAGAAATATAGTATGAATTTAACAGGATAATGCGGTCGGCATGTTCGGCTGCACTAAGCTCGGCCGCATACAATGAAGCGTTTTTAGCAGTTCGTGAGAAATCTGTCGGTACCAGATATGTTTTCATGTTCGGTTTTTATCAATATATGGATGCTAAAGTAAAAATTATTCAATCGATTGATTAATAAAATAATGTAATTTGACTTATTGTAAACATAATTTAAAAGGCATAGTTAATTTAAATACATCAGTACCTAAAATAACATGCCATGGAAACAAAAACAGCCCCGGCCAAAAGATCAGCAAAAAAACCGGAACCGGTAAAACCGGCCGCAGAGCAGAAAAAAGAAGTGAAGAAAGACCGCTCAACCACCTATAATAAATTTAAGAATTTTGAAGGTAAACAATATACCGGCATGCAGATCGGCCGAAGCCACCATTGGGAGTATGACCAGGGCGACTGGAAAGAAACCAAAATCACTCCTGATCTGTGGGAGATATCATACGCGGTAACCAAACGCCGTAAGGGACACGGCGCCCCGGAAGGCTCGGGCGTCCCGGTAGGTACAGAATATCACTGGTATATATTGGCGCATCAAACCGCCCGCAAGCTTAATGCTAACGATTATTCTACCGCCATGTCTGGCCTGAAATTCAAGCTGGCGCATAAGCGGGCATACGCTTTGTTCAGGATATAAGGTACCGCGACGAAAAGCCGGTTTTGCCGGTACGGTGAACTGGTGCGGGTAGGGTTATCATACAACGTTGTACTATCTATATTGGTGGTAAACAGGCCCTGCATCAGCGCATCCTGCTTAATGCTGTGGTAAGCGTGGTTAAGCAGCAATATGGGCACATAGCCCTGCCGGTTAAAATCACCGGCCCATTCGCTTACCTGCGAGGGATGCGCCGGCGCATAAGAGGCCGATGTATCTAAAGCCGAATAATAAAAGGCGCTGTACACCTGCATGCCCTGGGCAGTAGTACGAATAGTGGAATCGTTGCTGTTTTTCCCGTCGTACGCCTCCGGGTCAAAAGCGCTTAACGACCTTTCCAGTAAAAAATGGGTGGTTACATCCTGCATATCCAGGTTACCGAAAACATAGTCTACGTATTCCTGCGGGGTGAACCACAGGGAATCAACACGGGTAATGCTGTCCTGCGTAGAGGTGCTTACCCGCAGCGTTTGTGCTTTAGCCTGAATAATTAAGACACTATAAAATAATAAGAACCCAAGAAAATGCCTCGTCAGGTTGTGTATATGTTTATTCATACGCTGTTATTTAATGTAATTATTCGACAATTTTAAAATTAATCCCATTTACTTGTTTCCCGTCAAAACGTCCTTCTTTTAACACGTATGTTTTTGCCCCGTTAATTTCAAAAGCGAACCTTCCCGGTACAGTGTAGGGATGGATTGGATTTTCTTTGGTACCATAATTTCCATGAGTATTGACTTTTACCTCCCCCATATATAATGTTCCCTTTCCCCGACCTCTTTTCTCTCCTCCGTAAGAAAGCCCTGCATAATTATTTGTGCTGTCTAATAAAATAACTTTCTTATTTAATTTCAGTAAATCGGCATCATTTGTAATATGTATGTTTTTTATCACAAAGAATATCGCATTAGGCCCAAGCCCTTCTTCTAAGGAATATGGGGGAATCTTTTTATATCCTCCATTTAGAACCAATATGAGCGAATCGCCCTGGGGATAACTGTGAATTTCTAATGCAGGTATTTCAGGAATAAATGTAGGTCGCCAACATAACCATACATTATCATTTATAAACACCCCGCCCGAATTACTGCCTGTTTCTGAATAAGCAGGCAAGTCAGGAAACTCGTTATCCTGTTTAACTTTTTTACATGCGAAGAAGAACAGGATTATGCTTGCAAGCAGCAAAATTAGAGATTTGCCCTTAGGGCAACTACGGCACAACAATAAAGTCTTCATAGTGTCAGATATTAATTAGTACAGCTAATAGAATGCATAATATAGCTAAAACAAGTTTATAAAAAACAGTAATATTAACAAAATTATTTTTTACAATATGTAACCTTAAATAACTCATTACAGTTTAGCAAAAACAAATAAAATGGTAAACGTTAATTTCATAACATAAAAGATTAGTTAATATTTAGTTAGTATAATTTGAGCTCTCCAATGTCAAAACGGCCCTGGGTAACCTCTACAATTTCCCCGGTTTTTTCCGCTTTTACGCGGAAAAAAATTCACCGGAAACTATCTTGTTGACCACATCAAAACGGGTAAGCTTCAGGGTTCCGGCATTATCAAATTTGTATTCCTTACCGGTACCATCTTTTTGGTACACCCATATATCAATACTGGTATTTGAAGCATTTAATATGTACGTGCCCTCCTGCATGGGGCTATTGGTAAACCTGATTCTCATATCATCCTCATATGGTATACCATCGCGGTATCTACTGCAAACAATGTATAAGCCACCTTCTTCCGTAAAATGTGCGTCCAAATCGGGATAGCCAATAGTAAGGGTATATGCACGCAACCAAAGTTCGTTACCAAACATGCAGCCAAAGGTATCTTTGCCTTCGGTAGTAATAGGTGGTAAGGTGTTCAGGCTGTTTTTGTCTTTTTTGCACTTCATATTGGTAAAGAGCAGGAAACAACAGCCCAAAAGGATGAAAAATGTGCTTTTTAATGTTTTCATAATTTCTGTGTTTTAATTTAGTTTAAGAATGGCTAAATAATTGGATGTCAACCCATTTGGGTTATTTAATGATTATACGAATTTTTATTTGAAAACGTTACGCATAAGTGGCTGATTTTTATGTATGTAGCGTGAACTTTAAGTTAATTTTTGAGCTAATTGAAACCATACTAAAGAAGCGGGATTCTGGCCAATCGCCACAAGCTGGTGAATGAGGCTTCATGGTTTAAATAGGTTAGTAAAACAAGTTTAGAAAAAATCCATTAATGAAACAACTTTATTTTTACTTAAAACGTGTGCGTTATGTCTAACGCTACAAAAAATACCATTAAAAGATATTGCTTAACAGGTATTGCTTAAGAAGAGGCTTAAGTTAGCCCTTGCGTCCGGTCTAAGCTGAAACTTAAGCCAGGAAAGGGCAAAAGCCGCAGTTATAGAAATAAGTAACAAAATAGAGGTAAATAGTTTTTTCATATTACTAAGGTTTATTTTGAATCACATAAACAAACGTTCATTTGTAAATCGAAGCGGCCATTTTTTAAAGTGATTTGTTTACCGCTGCCACCGTTATATTCATTCAGTATAAACTCAAACTCGCCGGATATAATCTTGTTAACCGTATCTAACCTGGTAATGATAAATTTGCTGCCTGGTTGCAACCTGGTATAATTATCATCATTTTCATCTGAAAATTCCACTCCGATAGAATCTATTTTATTTCCTAATGAAGTGATTTTAGCTCCTATTCGATTATAGAGAGTTAATGATGAAGATTTGCCCGCTTTTTCTCTTTTTCTTCTAAACTGGCAATCAAACACAGACTTATCGGGGCCCGTAAGGTGATATTCAGCAGATATTTTTCCACAAGCGTTACCACTGCCACTGCCTGCCATACTCCCACCACATTTGTAATAAGGCACCCAAACTTCGTTGTTAAGTATAAAGCCAGCGGTGTTTTTGCCCGCCTGGGTAGCCGGGGGCAAAACCGCGTTTTTGGTAGGGTCTTTTTTGCAGGTCATGGTTGTTAACAGCATGGTGCAAAGGGCTAAGAGCAATAAAGGTGTTTTAAATGTTTTCATATCAATAAAAATTTATTTTTAATCACATAAACAAACATCCATTTGTAAATCGAAGCGGCCATTTTTTAAAGTGATTTGCTTACTGCTATTGCTTTCTCTCAATATCAGCTCAAATTCACCGGATATAATCTTGTTAACCGTATCTAACCTGGTAATGATAAACTTACTACCCATTAACGGCCCAATATAATAATCTGTATTACCACTCGAATTTTCTCCTCTAAAACTCACATTTATAGAGTCTATTTTTTCGCCGGTTGAAGTGATTTTAGTTCCATAGAGAGCTAAATATGAAGATTTGCCTGCTCTTTCTCTTTTCCTTGTAAAGACAAAACTAAAGTCAGACTCAGCGGGGCCTGTAAGGTGATATTCACCAGATATTTTTCCACAAGCGTTAGTTGACCAAGCATAACCACATTTGGCATAAGGCACCCAAACTTCGTTATTAAGTATAAAGCCAGCGGTGTTTTTGCCCGCCTGGGTAGCCGGGGGCAAAACTGCATTTTTGGTAGGGTCTTTTTTGCAGGTCATGGTTGTTAACAGCATGGTGCAAAGGGCTAAAAGTAATAAAGGTGTTTTTAATGTTTTCATAATTTCTGTGTTTTAATTTAAGAATAACTAAAATAACAGCTATGTACACTTAGGCAACTATCACGGCGGCACGTCGCCGTAAATGGGTTGACAGGTTTTCATGGTTTAAATAGGTTAGTAAAACAAGTTTAATAAAAATGTATTAATAAAGCAAAACTTATTTTGCTTAAAACGAGGCTGTTATGCGTAATGCTACAAATGTTATTAAAAGATAGTGCTTAACGGGTATTGCTTAAGAAGAGTTTAAGTTAGCTCTTGCTCTAATCCAAGCTGAAACTTAAGCCAGGGGCGAGTTGTTCGAGTGATATCCCGGATAACGTTGTCAACTTTACCGGCAAGCGCCCGGTAAAGTTGACAACGGTTTTGCTTACCCTTCGTATACGTGAAATTCAGTGATTATCAGATAATAGCCGTCCGGATCACGAAGCGCAAATTCCAGTTTCGTTGAATTCGGATTCAGGTGAATTTCTTCTTCTACAGCATAACCTGCTTTTTCCACATTTTGCCGGATAACGTTCATGTGCTCCGTTCTGAAATAAAGAATCAATCCGTTGCCGGGTGTAATGCCCGGATCCGCCATAGTGGGGTGCCCGTGCTCTCCCCATTTATGAAGACACAGTAAAACTTCATCATTTTCAGCTACCAGGATATCAAACGTTTTCCCGCCATGCATGCTTCTGCAATTAAATACCGATTGGTACCACCTGGAACTGGCTTCTACATCCCTTACAGCTATTATCGGATCAAGCTTTGTCATGATATCGTGTAATGTGTCAGAAACTATGGCCCTTCATCAGAACTCCATCAAATACGCTTTCAGGAACTCATTCAGGTCACCATCCAGCACCGCCTGTGCGTTTGAAGTTTCGTAGTTGGTACGCAGATCCTTGACCAGCTTATACGGATGAAGCACATAGTTGCGTATCTGCGAGCCCCATTCAATTTTCTTTTTAGAACCTTCTATGGCCGCCGTGGTTTCCATGCGTTTACGCAATTCTATCTCATATAGCTGTGATTTTAACAAGCGGATGGCGTTTTCCTTATTCTGAAGCTGCGAACGAGATTCCTGGTTTTTGATGATAATGCCCGAAGGTTTGTGGTACAATCGAACCGCGGTTTCAACCTTATTTACGTTCTGTCCGCCGGCGCCGCCCGAGCGGAAAGTTTCAAATTCAATATCGGCCGGGTTAACCTCAATTTCAATGGTATCGTCAATAAGCGGGTAAACGTATACCGATGCAAACGAAGTATGCCGTTTGGCATTGGCATCAAACGGCGAAATGCGCACCAGCCGGTGAACGCCGTTCTCGCCTTTCAGGTAACCATAGGCGAAATTGCCCTCGAACTGCAGCGTAACCGACTTAATACCGGCAACATCACCTTCCTGCGAATCCTGCTCGGTAACCTTGTACCCGTTCTTTTCGCCCCACATCAGGTACATCCGCATCAGCATATAGGCCCAGTCGCAGCTTTCGGTACCTCCGGCGCCGGCCGTAATCTGTACAACGGCATTTAGTTGGTCTTCTTCAGAGCTCAGCATGTTCTTAAATTCCAGCTCCTCTACCTTAGCAATAGCCTTATCGTACAGTTCTTTCAGTTCATCTGCCGTAGCATCGCCGCTCTGGAAAAAGTCGAACATCACAATCGCGTCGTCTACTGCGGCGTTCATATCGGCGAAAGCGTCGGTCCATACTTTTTTGGTTTTTATAGAGTGCAGTACTTTTTCAGCTTCCTTAGGGTTATCCCAGAAATGGGCGCTCAGGGTAATTTCCTGCTCTTTTTCAAGCTCCTCTAATTTGACATCAATGTCAAAGATGCCTCCTCAGGGACGCTGCTCTGTCCCTTAAATCCTGGATGTGTTCTTTCGTCATAACGGCAAAGATAAAAAAAGCCTTCAAATAACATTTTCGGGAGCTTTTTGACGATTAATTTCCCTAATATATTAATCAGGATTTTATCGTGAAATTACTGTCTTCTTTTGGGGTGAAGAAGTGATACGGTTTTTATGTATCGTCATTTTAGCTTTATAATCACGGATATACTGGCTGATTTTTTCCCGTTCTTCCTGTGTTAAAGGCTTGGGATCAACATAAAAATCAACATCTAAAGGTTCTCTGATAAGTCCCATAATTTATGTTTTAAAATACTTTTCAATTAATGCCTTTGCCGGTAGTGTATCAATAATCATTAAGTTCCCGCCAAAGTGATGGGCACCTAATGATTTCATGTAATGGTCAATCAATTTTGTTTTTGAATGGAAGGAGATGAAACCATCGAAGCCTTTTTGAAACGAAAGACGGCAAGCGTAAGCAATTAAATTTCCCGGAACACCAACATAAATTTTTGTCTTCCCCTTATTAAACGGAGCGCTTTCGATCAGGTGCATGTAAATATGATCTACATCAATACTCAAACTAACCAATCCTTGAATAACATTGGGGTTGCCCTGAATTGTTAATTTATAAACTTCCCTGTCAGGTGCATCTAATTCTCTTTTCCAGTTAAAAAGCCAGCCGTTTTTCTTAGTTACTTGTTTAATGTCTGATTTCAATAAATGCGAAACATCCGTTTGAAAGCTATCACCTGTGGTAACGTTTTCAATTGAGCGGTTAGCTTGTCAATTTCAAAATCCAAAAAATTGAGCTTCTCTTTCACCACTACAAGATACAAAAAGTATTACCATTTCTCAAATCAGATAGGGCGCACTTCAAATTTTCCCCTATAGTGCAAATGAGGCACAAGGTAAATCTTCCATAGGTCAATTGCTTGATCTTACACCAGGGGTGCAAGTTTTTAACGATTAATTTCTCTAACATTCTAACATCGTCTTTCTTTTTTTGTTGTTTTGTAGCAGTTCAATAATTCATAACGCATGTTACCCAAAATAAACTTTACCCAAACACAAGCCTTTACGTATTTAAACGACCACTTTTACGAGATAGCAGGCGTCCATCTGCGTGATTTATTTGCAGGCGATGCCGGCCGTTTTGAGAAATTCTCTCTCGCTTTTGAAGATATCCTGGTTGACTACTCTAAAAACCGGGTTAACGATAAAACCATCGCGTTGCTTATTCAGCTTGCCCGCGAATGTGGCTTACAGGACGCTATTGAAGCGATGTTCAGCGGTGAGAAAATCAATGAAACCGAGGGCAGACCGGTACTGCATGTCGCTTTACGAAACCGCAGCAATACACCGGTTTATGTGGATGGTAAAGATGTAATGCCCGATGTAAACCGGGTGCTGAAACAAATGGAGATATTTTCAGCAGCGGTAATATCCGGGGACTGGAAAGGCTATACCGGCAAAGCCATTACCGATGTGGTGAATATTGGTATCGGCGGGTCGGATTTAGGGCCGGTTATGGTTACCGAGGCCTTAAAAGCTTACAAAAACCGGTTGAATATGCACTTTGTGTCTAACGTGGATGGTACGCACATTGCCGAAACGTTGAAAAATGTAGACCCGGAGACTACACTATTCTTAATCGCGTCGAAAACCTTTACCACGCAGGAAACGATGGCTAATGCGCATACGGCCCGCAACTGGTTCCTGGGACATGGTGCGGCCGAAGCCGATATCGCCAAACATTTCGTGGCGCTGTCTACCAACGAGAAAGCCGTATCGGCATTCGGTATTGATACCAAAAATATGTTCGAGTTCTGGGATTGGGTGGGCGGCCGTTATTCCTTATGGAGCGCCATCGGTTTATCCATCGCCTTGAGCATCGGTTTTGAAAACTTCAGCGAGCTGCTGGCCGGGGCGCATGCTATGGACAACCATTTCCGCAGCAGCAATTTTGAGGAAAACATCCCGGTTATACTGGCCTTGCTGGGAATCTGGTATAACAATTTCTTTGGTGCCGAAAGTCAGGCTATTTTACCTTACGACCAGTATATGCACCGTTTTGCGGCCTATTTTCAGCAGGGCGATATGGAAAGCAACGGTAAATACATCGACCGTAGCGGGCATGTGGTTGATTACCAAACCGGGCCCATTATCTGGGGTGAGCCGGGCACTAACGGACAGCATGCTTTTTACCAGCTGATTCACCAGGGAACCAAGCTTATTCCGGCAGATTTTATCGCTCCGGCACAATCGCATAATCCATTAGGGCAGCACCACGTAATGCTGTTATCTAACTTTTTTGCCCAGACAGAAGCGTTGATGAACGGTAAAACCGCCGAAGAAGTAGTGCTGGAACTCGCTGCTGCCGGTAAATCCGAAAAGGAGATCAGATTTTTAACGCCGTTCAAGGTGTTTGAAGGTAACCGGCCAACCAATTCTATCCTGGTCAGGAAAATTACGCCGTATACCTTAGGCTCGCTTATCGCGATGTACGAGCACAAGATATTTACACAGGGAATTATCTGGAATATTTTCAGCTTTGACCAGTGGGGCGTTGAGCTGGGCAAACAGCTTGCCGGTAAAATCTTACCCGAATTACAGGAAGACGGTCCGGTTGATACGCACGATAGCTCTACTAATGGGCTGATCAATCAGTATAAAATCTGGAAGTAACAGGAATTAAAGCGCTGAATTTCGCTGCCGATAATTATCACTTATGAAAAATTATATAACGGTGAATAACCTGAAAATAGAATATCAGAAACTTGAGCATACGGATAAATCCATCATTTTTTTGCACAACAGCTCTGGTTCTATGGCTGTATGGGAAGAGCAGTGGGCCGATGAACGTTTCGGGGATTATACCTTGATGCGTTTTGATCTGCCCGGGCATGGCAGCTCTTCCCGGAGTCTTCATCCTGAAAAGGATTATTCTCTTTCAGGTCTGGCCCACGTGATATTGCAGGTTATTGAGCAATTGCAAACAGAGCGTTACATTATTTGCGCCGTATCGCTGGCTACTAACCTCGCCGGAGAAATTGCGCATCTGCTTCCTGGCTGCAAGGGATTTTTCATGGCAGGAGCCTCCGTTATTGGCAATAACCTTACTCCGGCAGATATATTATTGCCTTTTCAATACGGAGATGCACTGTTTGCAGAAGATCCCCCGGATGAAACGTTGAAGAATTATATCAAAGGATTAACTTTTCATCACAAGGAAAATATACAAGCGAAACTAATAAGTGATTACAGAAATACGGATTCACGCTTTCGTGCGGTAATAGGCCAATCCATTGCCAGCGGTGAATGGACAGATGAAATACAAAACCTGGTGAACAGTGGCCGCACGGCGGCATGGGTTTTCGGGAAAGATGAACAGATTATCAATGCAGATTATTTAGGTAAAATGCCGGTAAACCAGTGGAGAGATAAAATCCATTTTATAAACGATGCAGGGCATCTGGTAAATTTAGACCAACCAGCTACCTTTAATCAATTGTTGCTGGAATTTGCAGATGAAATGTTGGGATAACGCTGGCTGATTTTTTAGCAAACAAATTCCAGGTAATTACCAGGGTTGATCACTGAAAAAGACGCTTGTGGGGGTAGTTCCTGGCAAAAAATGCCGGCACCTTCTTAGGTTTATTGCCTCATTTAAAATCGTATACCGCCATTTGAGAACCGCTGATCTCTATCAGGTCAATTTCCTGCTGGTCTGCCCATATTCTGACAGTGCCTGCAGCCGGAAATCGCCAATCATGGCGTTACGGATCCCATTATCAAAGAAGAAGTACCATTTGGATGATTTGGTAACTTCTTTGCGCAGATTTGAGCTGTATCCGCCCAGGCGAAAAACAATTTGTACTTTTTCTAATAGGTCCAAGTAGCGTTCCACCGTGTTTTTGCTCAGGCTTAGCTGCCGTGCCAGCTCATCGTACGATACTTCAATTGAGTTTCGTCAAAAAAAGATTTTGAACGGATTAGCGGGTTGGTATGTGTTAATCCGATAAAATAATCAGGATTAAGAAATCCCGGTAATTTAATTTCTAATCCGCCAGCTCGATCCATACCGGTGCATGATCGCTGGTTTTTTCCCAGCCGCGTACATGGCGGTCAACACCGGCAGCTTTAAGCCGGTTTTGCAGTTGCGGACTGAGCAAAAAATGATCAATGCGTAAACCGGCATCACGGCCATAAGCATTCCTGAAATAATCCCAGAACGTATAAATTTTCTCTTCCGGGTACAGTTTCCGTATAGCGTCTGTCCATCCCTGATCCACCAGCTTTTTGAAGGCTGCCCGTGTCTCCGGACGGAATAAGGCATCGTCTACCCAACGCTCGGGTTTATAAACATCCAGCTCGGTGGGCATTACATTGTAGTCGCCCGTTAATATCACCGGTTGCCCGGATTTAATGAGCTCATTGGCGTGAATGGCTAAGCGTTCAAACCAACGAAGCTTATAATCGAATTTCGGTCCTGGCGCCGGATTACCGTTGGGCAGGTAAAGGCATCCGATCACAAGGTCATTGATCCTTGCCTCGATATAACGGCTATGACTGTCTTCCGGGTCGCCGGGAAGTACCCGCCTGATCTCGTAGATGTCGGCATTACGGCTCAATATGGCAACGCCATTCCAGCTTTTTTGCCCATGCCATAAAGGATAATATCCGGCATCACGTATAGCCTGTTCCGGAAACTTTTCCTGTGGCGCTTTCAGTTCCTGTAAGCAGACAATATCGGGCGTTGTTTCGTTAAGCCAGCGAAGCAGCACCGGCAATCTTCCGTTAACTCCATTAACGTTATAGGTGGCTATTTTCATCGAAAAATGCGGGGTTAGGACTGCTGGATTTATGATTCGGTTGCCAGGCGCCGGCGGTAATAGCTGTATGAGCCTGCCCAAAGTAAAAATGGAAGAAGCATGAACGCAATTTGCGGCATCCAGCCATCGGTGGCTATTTGTGAATAAGTTGCTCCTACTAAATCGAAGAAAAATCCGGCGTACGCCCATTCCTTTATACGGGGATAACCCGGTATTAGTATAGCAATTACACCTAAAACTTTAAGAATTCCAATAAATATGGTGAAATAGTCGGGATAGCCCAGGTGCTGCATAAACACTTTTGCCTCTTTTGCAAGCATAATATCCGGAATGGAGGAAAATAGCATAAAGGCTGCAAACAGCCCGGTGTAAATCCAGTAAATGGTGTTTGTTTTTTTCATGGGTTTAACGGTTAGTTATTTAAAGTTAAAAGTAATAAATCTGAAGGATAAAAGATAAAAGATAAAAGATAAAAGAAAAAAGGCTTTTTCGCTTCTTTTAGTACATAGTCTACTTGATTAATTAGCAGGGATAGTTTCTCGACACGGTATTTTCTTTACCAATTACTACTGTTTGTTACTACGATTTGCCCGTTCTTCAATTGTAGAATGTCGCCTTTAAACGCTGTATGCAGTATAAGGTTACTTTTTCTAATAATACGTGATCTTCCGTTTAGTCACATGTATAGGCTTATCATCCATCATGTAACTTTTCATCAGCCAGTTACCTTGCTCGTCGAACATCTCGTATTTAAACGTTCTGGAATAGGTGTCTTTTCCTTCTTTTTTACGTGGAAGCCCGCCAATAATCCTTATATTAGAATCCAGTTCAAATGTAAGATTGCGCTTTTTATCATAGATATAAGTTATTTTACCTGTTTTAGTCCCGGTAGAATCGTAGCTGTGATCCGCTATTTTATTATTCTGAGCATCATAAACATAGTTATGTGTTAGCTCTAAGTTCCCGTTGGATTTATACCGGGTTTCTTTAATGCAATTCCCTTTTTTATCATAGCGATAAACCGTTTTAAAGTTTAATTTTTCACCACGGGTATAACTATACGTAGTATCTCTTTTACCCAACTTATTATAAATAATACGATGCGAAATGCGGCCTTCGCGATACAGCGTTTCTACAAGGTTCCGCTTATTGTTATGATTATATTTGTAACTGGAAATATTCCTGGCTTTTCCGTTTTCAGCGGCGCTTTGTACTATTCGCCCTTTGCTGTTATAGCAGTTAACAGAATGATAATCCAGTTGGCCTGTGGTTTTGTATATATACCATTCCGCTATATTGCCTGCTTGATTGTAGTTGTACACTAATTTGCTTGTCCAATTAGTGTACAAGGCTCCGGTTGTGTTGTTTACACCATAGTCATAATAAGTAACGGATTGCACCTTGCCTTTAAGATTGTTGCTTTCCGCATCGTTTTGGTATTTACCGGATGATTCTACAATCTTATCCTGTGCCGTTACGTTCAGGCAGGTAATCATCATGAAAGCAAGTAACCGGATATACTTCATGTCATTTTAATTGGTATAATCTAAGATAGCAAGTTTATCCAGAAATAGCTTCTGATGTTTCGCACCGCAGACAGCGTTTTAAACACTGTTTGCGGTAAGGTCATTTCCACTCGTTTAAGAGTAAAAAACACACTGACAAATTTTGATTTTTTGTCAATGTGCTGTATATTTGCAGCAGAATAATGCCGAGCATGTCTCCCGAGCCTTCCATACAAGAGGATATTCTTCCGGAACAAATCCTGCAAGCCGCTTTGCAGCTATACCTCAGGCACGGGCTGAAAAAGGTAACTATGGACGATGTGTCAAAAGTTATCGGCAAAAGCCGGAGCACACTCTATTATTATTATAAAAACCGCGACGAAATATTCGAGGCGGTTATGGATGCGCTCATTCGTGAGGTGCTTGATGAAATTACCCGGACTGTAGATCAAGCCGATACGGTAGAAAATAAAATACGAGCTTTTTGCCTCGCTAAGATCAAAACATCCGAAGACAGGAGGCCGGTTTTTACCGCGATGGAAGCCGGAATGGATGCCGATGAAATATCCAGGCATGCTAAAACTATGAGCGGCGTGCACCGGCGATTGATGAAAGCCGAAGCTGAACTGCTCAAAAAGGTGCTGACAACCGGTGTAAAAAATAGTCAGATCCGCCCGTTGAGGCCAAAGGAGCAGGATATGCTGATTTTTATTCTTTTAAGTGGCATCCGTGGCATACGGCGTGAAATGCGGCACGAAAACAATTTCAGCAACTTAAAGCCGGCGGTTGATACCTTAACGGCAATGGCCATGAAATGGCTGGCTGAATAAAAAATTTTGCATAACGTCTGACATTTTCACAAATAATGTCAGATGGTGATATTGAGGAATAACGAGATGAGGAGCTTGAGTAACGTAAATACATTCAGGGCATTTAGAAGTACAAATTATACACTATATTTTGTTGGACGGTCGGTTTCGCAGTTTGGTACATGGATGCAGCGGACGGCTGTTGTTTGGATGATCTACACCATGACACATTCTGCTTTTATGCTGGGCCTTACCATATTTGCAGAACAGTTTCCGTCGTTTTTGCTTTCCATATTCGGCGGTATCGCTGCCGACAGGTATGACCGTTATAAAATTATCAGGATAACGCAGATCGCGTCGATGGTACAGGCAAGCCTTCTTGCCGTACTCATTATTACGGGGCACTATGTGGTTTGGGAAATACTTACGTTGAGTGTTATATTGGGTATGATCAATGCCTTCGACGTACCGGCCCGGCAATCCATGATCCATGAAGTTTTGTATGATGATGCGGATCTCCCCAATGCGCTTTCGCTGAATTCGGCCATGGCAAGCCTGGCAAGTTTGCTTGGTCCGGCGTTATCCGGTATTATCCTTGAGCAATTCGGCGCCGGAATCTGCTTTTTATTAAATGCAGCAAGCTTTGGCGGAGTAATGCTCTCGTTAACGTTCATGAAACTACCGGTCTATAAGCCATCTGCCACGAAGAAGAAAATTGTATTGGAGCTTATCGAGGGATTCATTTATCTCAGGAAGACGCCGGCTATCGGGTTAATTATCCTGATACTCGGCGTGGTAAGCTTGCTGGTACTGCCTTATAACACCCTGTTGCCGGTATATGCCAAAGAAATTTTTAAGGGTAACGCCGCAACCTTTGGATACATTACCAGCTTTATCGGTTTGGGCGCTGTTGGTGGAACTGTTTTACTGGCATCGTTAAAAAAAGGCGCCAGTCTTAAAATGCTGCTGCTCATTAGTACCGTTATCCTTGGCACCGGGCTTATTGCTTTTTCTTATACCAGTAACTTCCCCCTGGCCATGTTCTTTGCCCTGTTGGCCGGGTTTGGCACCGTGGCGCAAAATACCATCAGCAATATTATTGTACAGTCTGAAAGTGCGCCGCGTATGCGGGGAAGGGCTATCAGTATCATGATTATGGCGATGTATGGCATGCTGCCACTGGGTAGTCTTCTTGTGGGGGCGGTATCGCAGCAGATAGGTGCACCCAACACTATTCTCTGCCAGGGCATCATTGGGTTGATCATTGCAGCAGTTTTTTACCATCTTTTGCGCACACACCGGTTGGATAGCGAGACTACCACATAAAAAGCACCACCGAATTTGCTTTTCAAAAACAGTGTATAGTTTAATTTCATACCTTTGTGCCGATAAGTTCTTTACTCTATTTCTTCATCAACCGGTAATGGTTTTGCTTAGCTGCAAATTAAAAGGGAATCGTGTGTAAATCGCGAACTGTCCCGCAACTGTAAGTAACCAACAGGTTTTTACCGATCATGTCCACTGTTTGCCCGCCGGCGGATGGGAAGGATGGTAAAAATGTTACAAGTCAGGAGACCTGCCTTTACCGCAATTGACAATGCTTTCGTGGATTGAAGCAAAGGTTATGTTTTGATGTATGCGCCGCAGCTTTGTATGAGCTATTGGTTCGTTGCGCATACGCGTTTCATCACACATTTTCGTCCACGGATTTATTGCGAAGTTTGGAAAGAACTTTTAACAGTTAATCATTTAAACAAGTTAAAAGTAATGCAAACACACAATTTAGGCTATCCGCGGATTGGTAGCCGGAGAGAGCTCAAAAAGATCAGCGAAGAGTACTGGTCGGGGAAAACAGGTTACAAAAATGTATTGCAGGTGGGTAAGAACATCCGCCGCGAAAACTGGCTGCTGCAAAAAAATGCCGGTATTGATGGTATTCCTTCCAATGATTTTTCGTTTTACGACCAGGTTCTGGATATGTCGCTAACGGTTGGTGCCATTCCCGAACGCTATCACCCGGTTATACTGAACAAGGACAATACCGAGCTTGACCTGTATTTTGCCATGGCCCGTGGTTGCCAGAAAGACGGATTGGACATTACAGCCATGGAAATGACCAAATGGTTCGACACGAACTACCATTACATTGTGCCCGAATTTCGTAAAAACCAGCAGTTCAAGCTGTTCTCCACCAAAATTATTGATGAATATTATGAAGCCCGGCAACTGGGCATTACTACCAAACCGGTAATTATCGGGCCGCTTACTTATTTACTGCTGGGCAAGGAAAAGGAAGCTGGATTTCACCGGCTTGAGCTGCTTGATAACCTGCTGCCGGTGTATACAGAGGTTTTGAAACGGCTGGAAGCCTTGCACGTAGAGTGGGTTCAGTTGGATGAGCCTTTCCTGGCGCTGGATCTTTCTGAAAAAGAGAAAGCCGCTTACGCTTCGGTATATAAAAAGCTGCGGCAGCAATTTCCCCGGTTAAAAATTATCCTGGCTACTTATTTTGAGGGCTTACGCGATAATACCTCACTGGCCGCCTCATTACCGGTTAATGTGCTGCATATTGATTTGGTTCGTTCTCCGCAGCAACTGGATGCGGTTCTGGATGCGTTACCGGAAAAGATGAGTTTGTCGCTGGGAATTGTTGATGGACGGAACATCTGGAAAAATGATTTTGACCAATCGCTTACGCTGATTAAAAAAGCCACCGGCAGCATTGGCAGCGAACGTATCTGGATAGCGCCGTCGTGCTCGTTGCTTCACTCGCCCTGCGATTTGGAGCTGGAAACCAACGAAACGATTTTAAAGCCAGAAATCAAGCAATGGATGGCGTTTGCCAAACAGAAGCTGCACGAAGTGTTCCTGCTTAAGCAATTGTCAGGTGATGAACCTGCGGCTTCCTGCCTCAGGGAACTGGAAGCCAACCGGCAGGCGGTTCAAAGCCGTAAAACATCAAAGCTGATACACAACCAGGAAGTAAAGCAGCGTTTAGCTACGCTTACCGATAGCGATGCGGAACGCGAAAGTCCGTTTGCTGTACGCCGGCAACTACAGCATAAAGCGCTGGGCTTACCTTTATTTCCAACAACTACCATCGGTTCGTTTCCGCAAACTCCCGAAGTACGCCGCCGGCGTGCCCAGCTTAAAAAAGGCGAAATAACCTTGCCGGAATACAATCATTTTATTGAGCAGGAAACGCAACAAGCTATCCGCTGGCAGGAAGAAATTGGCCTGGATGTTTTAGTTCACGGCGAATTTGAACGCAACGATATGGTGGAATACTTCGGCGAACAACTCGATGGTTTCACCTTTACCCAAAACGGTTGGGTACAAAGCTATGGCAGTCGTTGTGTAAAACCGCCGGTTATTTATGGCGATGTTTCGCGTACCGATGCCATGACCGTAGCGTGGGCCAGATACGCTCAATCTTTAACATCAAAATGGGTAAAAGGCATGCTCACCGGCCCGGTTACTATTTTGCAATGGTCTTTTGTGCGCAATGATCAGCCTCGTTCTGAAACCTGTAACCAAATTGCCCTGGCTATTCGTGATGAAGTTTGTGACCTGGAGAAAGCCGGTATCCGGATCATCCAGATCGATGAACCAGCCATTCGCGAAGGTTTGCCGTTGCGCCAGGCCGATCGTGAAGCATACCTGAACTGGGCAGTAAAAGCCTTCCGCATTTCGGCAAGCGGTGTGCAGGATGATACGCAGATCCATACACACATGTGCTATTCTGAGTTTAACGATATTATGGAGCACATAGCGGCTATGGATGCCGACGTGATCACCATAGAATGCTCACGCTCGCAAATGGAATTGCTGGATACTTTCGCGGATTTTAAATATCCCAATGAGATTGGCCCGGGAGTGTACGATATCCACTCGCCGCGTGTGCCATCAAAAGAGGAGATGGTTGTTTTGCTCGAAAAGGCATCGGCTGTTATTCCGGCAGAGCAGCTTTGGGTAAACCCGGACTGCGGCTTGAAAACCCGTGGATGGAATGAAACCCAACAAGCCCTGGCTGCTATGGTTGAGGCTGCCCGCGATATGCGGAAAGCAGTAACAACGCAGGTAGTTGGTTAATACAGTTAGTCAGGCTTCCGAAGTATTTCACTCTGGAAGCCTGACTAACTGTTTGAAATTGCACAGAAAAAAGTTCTGCTAAATGAATTAACTCCGACCAGCTTTTCAGGTTAGCTTACATTACGCATGGAAGATTGCCTGGCAATCAGTACGGGGTCGAGAATAACTTTTTTCATGGCCTTTGTGCCCGAAGTTTTTTGCCGCCACTCCAGCAAAATTTTTGCAGCTTCCTCACCCATAGCTATAGTTTGCTGGTCGATGGTAGAAAGCGATGGCGTGATGTAGGCGCTGAAGGCCTCATTGGCAAAGCCAATAACACCAACCTCTTCCGGTATGTTAATATTACGGGCCTTAAGTTCCTGGATAGCGCCCAGGGCAGTAAAATCTTCTACGGCAACAATGGCGTCAGGAGGCTTAGGTAATGCAAGCAATTGCTTTATGCACCGTCTGCCCGATTCAATAGATACATCACCAAAAACAACCAGTTCCTCGCTTACGGGCAAACCATATTGCCTCAATGCTTCATAATGACCGTTCAGGCGCTTTTTAAATATCCCTACATTCTGCCGGGCGGCAATATAAGCTATACGTTTATATCCCTGTTGTATCAGGTGCTCGGTAGCCATAAAACCACCTTTATGGTCGTCTATAAATACCGATGGTACATTTACCTTATCTGTTACACGGTCAAAAAATACCAGTGGTGTACCCTGGTCAATGGCATCCTGGAAATGTGTATAATCTTCTGTTTCAAACGATGCGGAGGCGATAATGCCATCCACCCGCGACTGCAGCAATGTTTTTACCCCTTTCACCTCATGGGCGTACGATTCGCCTGATTGATACAGCAGTACTGTGTATCCGTTTTTATTCATCACTTTTTCAATGCCATGAATAACCGATGCAAAAAAGCTTAATTGTGCATCAGGAACAATAACACCTATAATATGGGTACGTCCCGAACGCAACGATGATGCAATTTTATTCTGACTGTAATTCAGCTCTTTAGCAACGCGTCGTACGTTCTTTTTCATGGCATCGCTGATACCGGGATGCCCGCTTAATGCCCTCGAAACCGTAGAAACCGTTGTATTTAATGCCTGTGCAATATCCTGGATGGTTGTTTTCTTGCTCAATGATTTGCAGATAAAATATTTATACAATTTTTTAATAAAAATTTGACATTAACAAATTTACTTCTACTTTTATGCAAACGTTTGCATTGATTATTGCAAAATACAGTGGTAAGATATGCGTTATACCAATTATAAGCGAGATATAACCTTATGCAATTGTTTCTTAACTTTTGGATTTTTAATAAGGCACTATCCAGTTTTGACTTTTTAATTTTGACTTCTGTCAGGCATGTATTTATTAGGTATTGATATTGGAACATCTTCGGTGAAAGTTGCTGTAGTAGAAGCAGCAACACAGCGCTGTATCATCTCAGCCAGCTATCCCGAACAGGAAGCAGAAATAAAATCAGTAAAAACCGGTTGGGCCGAGCAATCGCCCGAAGATTGGTGGCACAGTGCACAACAGGCCATCATGAAAGTTAATGCATCCCGAAAATCCAATCCTAAGGATATTAAGGCCATCGGCATTGCTTACCAGATGCACGGGCTGGTAGTAATTGATAAAAATGGCAAAGCATTGCGTGATAGCATTATCTGGTGCGACAGCCGGGCGGTAGCTATTGGCAACGAAGCATTTAACGCCATTGGCCAGACCAAAAGCCTGGAACATTTACTGAACTCGCCGGGCAATTTTACCGCATCAAAGCTGGCCTGGGTCAAAGCTAACGAGCCGGAAATATTTGAACAGATTGATAAAATAATGCTGCCGGGCGATTTTATTGCCATGAAGCTGACGGGTGAGATCACTACCAGCATACCGGCATTGTCGGAAGGGATTTTCTGGGATTTTAAAACCAGCAGCCTTTCGGCGGATGTGATGAATTACTACGGGTTAAACCCGGATTTAATTCCTGAGATAAGACCTTTATTTTCAGAGCATGGCCATCTGAAACATGCCGTGGCTGATGCATTGGGATTAACAGCGGGTATTCCCGTATCCTATAAAGCCGGCGACCAGCCTAACAATGCACTTTCGCTCAACGTGCTCAAGCCCGGCGAAGTAGCTGCCACAGCAGGAACTTCGGGAGTAATTTATGGCGTGAGCGACCAGCTAACCTACGATCCGCAATCAAGGGTGAATACCTTTGCCCATGTTAATTACACCGGTGATAAACCTTATACTGGCGTACTGCTGTGTATTAACGGCACAGGCAGCATGAATCGCTGGGCAAAAAACGTATTCAACCCTGCTTTGTCCTATCATGAGATGAATACGCTGGCGCAACAAGCGCCCGAAGGAAGCGCCGGATTACGTGTGCTTCCTTTTGGCAACGGTGCAGAACGGATGCTTAACAATCGCTTTACCGGGGCAGTACTGGCCGGCATCGACCTGAATATTCATACACAAGCGCACATTTTCAGGGCAACGCAGGAAGGCATTGCCTTTGCTTTCAGGTATGGGCTGGACATTATGCGTGAAAACGGCATGTTGCCTTCCCTGATCCGTGCCGGCCGGGCCAATATGTTCCTTAGCGATCTGTTTGCCCGCATTTTTGTGGATGTAACCGGAGTGCCGCTTGAACTGTATGAGAATGACGGCAGCGTAGGCGCCGCCCTGGGAGCAGGCATCGGTGCGGGTATCTTTAGCACACCCGAAGACGCTTTTAAAGATCAGCAGCTGATGCAATCCATTGAGCCCAACAAAGACAGCACATATCCATCTGTTTACCAGCACTGGAAAAGCATCCTTTTAAAAACATTAGAAAACTAAATTAATCATCATTATAACATAAAAATCATGTCAGTAGTAACAGGAGAGAAAGAATTTTTTAAGGGCATTGACCAGATAACATACGAAGGCCGGGACAGCGATAATCCATTAGCATTCAGATGGTATAATGCCAAACAGGTAGTTGCCGGGAAAACCATGGAAGAACATTTCAGGTTTGCCTGTGCTTATTGGCACTCATTCTGCGGCAGTGGTGCCGACCCGTTCGGTGAGCCTACCCATATTTTCCCGTGGGATGCTAAATCAGACCCAGTTGAGCGAGCGAAAGATAAAATGGATGCCGCCTTTGAATTCATCACCAAAATGGGTATGCCTTACTATTGTTTCCACGATGTAGACCTGGTAGATTATGGTAACGATATTACCGAAAATGAATGCAGATTGCAGGCACTGGTAGAATATGCCAAACAGAAACAGGCTGCAAGCGGTGTAAAGTTGCTTTGGGGAACGGCTAATCTATTTTCAAACCGGCGGTACATGAACGGGGCTGCAACCAATCCGGATTTCCATGTACTAAGTCACGCCGCAGCGCAGGTAAAGGCCGCTTTAGACGCTACTATAGCGCTTGGCGGAGAGAACTATGTATTCTGGGGAGGTCGTGAGGGATATATGAGCCTGCTGAACACCAACATGAAGCGTGAGCAGGAGCATTTAGCACAGTTTCTGCATACCGCTAAAAATTATGCCCGTAAACAGGGCTTCAAAGGAACATTTTTTATTGAGCCTAAACCCTGCGAGCCTACTAAACATCAGTATGATTATGATGCCGCTACTGTTATTGGATTTTTAAGAAAATATGACCTGTTGAATGATTTCAAGCTCAACCTGGAAGTAAATCATGCTACGCTGGCCGGGCACACTTTTCAGCATGAGCTGCAGGTAGCTGCCGATGCAGGCCTGCTTGGGTCTATTGATGCCAACCGCGGCGATTACCAGAACGGCTGGGACACCGACCAGTTCCCCAACGACATTAACGAAGTTACCGAGGCCATGCTTATTATTTTACAGGCAGGCGGTCTGCAAGGCGGAGGCGTAAATTTCGATGCCAAAATACGGCGTAACTCCACCGATGCCGAAGATCTGTTTTATGCTCATATTGGTGGTATGGATACTTTTGCCCGAGCACTGATCGCAGCTGATGCCATTTTGCAGCGTTCAGATTATACCAAGATCCGTCAAGAACGCTATGCCTCATTTGATACCGCCGAAGGTAAAGCGTTTGAAGAAGGCAGATCAACTTTGGAAGACCTGCGGACCTACGCCATGGCTCACGGAGAACCTGCTGTGCGAAGCGGTAAACAGGAATTATTAGAAAATATTATCAACCGGTTTATTTAATTCGGATAATTAATTACTTTTAGCCCCGTTAAAAGCCAATAGTACGTAACCTAAATCTGTAAAATGAATACACAAACGCTTGGATTAAAGGATTATATCGTTTTTCTGATCTACTTTGTCATTGTTGCATCGTATGGTCTGTGGATTTACCGGAAAAAGAAATCTGCTCACAGCGACTCAAAAGATTACTTTCTGGCCGAAGGTTCGCTGACCTGGTGGGCTATCGGGGCATCGCTCATTGCATCTAACATCTCTGCCGAGCAGTTTATCGGTATGAGCGGCTCAGGCTTTAAAATGGGTCTGGCTATAGCCACTTATGAGTGGATGGCAGCTGCTACGTTGATCATCGTAGCCGTGTTTTTTATCCCGGTATATCTTAAAAACAAGATATTTACCATGCCGCAGTTCCTTAATCACCGGTACAATGGTACGGTGGCCATGATCATGGCGGTATTCTGGTTGTTGCTCTACGTGGTAGTAAATCTTACTTCCATCCTGTACCTGGGCGCATTGGCCGTAAGCAGCATATCAGGCTTTGATCTGGGGCTGTGTATGTATGCCATAGCTATTTTCGCTATTATTATTACCCTTGGCGGGATGAAAGTAATTGGTTATACCGACGTAATACAGGTTTTCTTTTTGATACTGGGCGGATTAGCTACTACTTATCTTGCCCTGAGCCTGGTTTCGGATCATTATGGCACTACTGGCATCCTGAAAGGATACGGGCTAATGACCCAAAAGGCGTCCGAGCATTTCCACATGATCTTTAAACCCGAGAACCCGAATTACATCGATTTACCGGGACTTTCTGTGCTGATTGGCGGTATGTGGATAGTGAACCTGAACTACTGGGGTTGTAACCAGTACATTACCCAGCGTGCATTAGGGGCCGATTTAAAAACTGCCCGTGGCGGGATATTATTTGCTGCCTTTTTGAAGCTGCTGATGCCGATCATTGTTGTGTTACCTGGTATTGCAGCTTATGTGCTATATAAGGACGGGGCTTTCCAGACAGAAATGCTTCAGGGCGGCGAAGTAAACCCCGACCGTGCTTACCCCGTGTTATTGAACCTTCTGCCTGCGGGCTTAAAAGGATTATCGTTTGCTGCATTAACAGCTGCCGTAGTAGCTTCGTTAGCGGGTAAGGCAAATAGTATTGCTACCATCTTTACACTGGACATTTATAAGAAGGTAATTAATCCGGGCTCCAATGAAAAAAATCTCGTGGTGGTAGGTAAAGCTACGGTAATTATTGCCATGATCATAGGTGTAATTATAGCCCCGCATTTAGGCATTGATAAAAAAGGCGGATTCCAGTACATCCAGGAATATACCGGCTTCGTATCCCCTGGTATTTTCGCCATGTTTATTTTAGGCTTCTTCTGGAAGAGAACAACCTCTAACGCGGCACTTTTTGCTACCATTGGCGGATTTTTACTATCTGTTATCCTGAAGTTCCTGCCGATGTGGACAGACCTTTCATTCCTGGCATCTTCCGGATTTTCTATACCTAATGCCGCAGGTGTGTATGAAATACCATTTATTGACCGGATGGGCTTTGTTTTCATTATCTGCGTAATTGGTATGTATATTATCAGTATGATAGAAAACAGCAAAGGGGCCCGCGATCATGCACTTGAGGTTGACGCCAAAATGTTTAAAACAACGCCCGGCTTTGCCATTGGCTCGTTAATTATTGTGGCTTTACTTACTGCGTTATATACTATCTATTGGTAGGATATTAAACTCCAATGAATAAAAAGCGGCTGCATGTATTGTTCATGCAGCCGCTTTTTTATAATATGTTATGTCCATTGGCATAATAATCTGTCCGCGATAATCTTGTAAACATGAGAACTTTTTGGTCAGCCCCGTTAACTTTGACAACTTTCTAAAAGTTGTCAAAGTCTCAGAGTAGCACTGCCTTAACCAAGCTAAACCTGATTGCAGTGGATACCGGCCCTTGTGGCTAATGCTGTGCGAGAGGGGATAAGCGGGCGAGTGTGCCGTATGAACGGAAAGCAGGGCTACCGGAACCGAAGCGATAGGGTATTGCTTTTCTGCTAAGAAAACATTGTAGCCGGGGATTAGTTTATAGTATAAGGTTGGCTGAAGGTTAAAGGTAGAAGGTGTGAGTATTCGGGATTAATTTAAGCTGGTTTGTTATTAATCTGACGCTAAAAGGTTGTACTTTTACAGTAGCAATTATCATGATAAACAAGTATACTAAACGGGGTATCCTGCTGATTATTTCGGGGATTTTGCTGTATTACGTTGGTGTTTATATCCGTAATAACGAGCTGGGTTTGTATGGCTGGGCCATGATCATCGGGGTTTTGCTGGTTGGCGTGGGCCTGTTGTATGTGTTTTACCGTATCCTGCGTCGTTTTGAGCGCCGGGCCATCCTGGAGGAACGGGCTGAGGAGCAGGAGCCTGCCGGAGAATCGGCAGAACAACAATCCTAAGTTGCCTGTTAATTGCCTAAATTGCGCCTGATTTACGGCTCATGTTGCACAAAACCCGCGGTATTGTTTTTAAAACCATTCCTTACGCTGAAAGCAGCGTGATTGCGCATATTTATACGGAAAAGTTCGGCATGCAGGCTTACCTGATCAATGGGGTGAAGAAGCCTAAGGCTAAGATTAGCGGTAACATGCTGCAGGCGCTTCATTTGCTGGATATGGTGGTTTACCATAAGCCTCATGGTAATTTGCAGCGGATAGCGGAGCTGAAGAATGCGCCCGTGCTGCAACATATTCCGTACCATATTGTGAAAAGCGCTATCGCGTTGTTTTTGAACGAGGTGCTGTATAAGGCGGTGAAGCATCCTGCGCCGGACGAGCCTTTGTTTGAATATTTATTCCGCTCGGTTGAGCTGCTGGATACGATGACTGCCGGGCTGGGGAATTTTCACCTGTATTTTTTGATCCGGCTAACGCGATACCTGGGCTTTTACCCGGACACCGGACTGGCGGCTTCGGCCCCGTTCTTTGATCTTAAAAATGGCATTTATACGGCAATACTGCCCAATCATAGCTGGATATTACAGCGGCCGCACACGGAATACCTGAACCAGCTGCTGCAATGCTCGGCCGAAACCCTGGAAAGGGTACATATTCCTTTGGCAGAGAAGCGCTTCCTGCTTAGCCGGCTGCTGGATTATTACCGCCTGCACATTGATGATCTGGGCGAAATTAAATCGCACCGCATCCTGGAGGAGTTGCTAAGCTGATTTTGCCCCGGAAACAACGGTGCTGATGACTTCTTCTAAATCGGTAATGTTAAAGGGCTTGGATAAGAAGGTATCGGCGCCGGCCTGCCTGGCCAGGGTATGAATGTCGTTATTGGCCGAAAAGTAAATGATGGGGATATGTTTGAGGTCGGCCTCGTTTTTGAGCGACTGTGTGGCTACAATACCGCCGGTATCGGGTATCCAGTTGTCCATTAAAATTGCCTGGGGCGCAATCTGGCGCACACGCTCTACAATGTTATTACAGTTAGTAGAGGTAAAAACTTCCCAGCCTTGCTCTTCGAGTATATAAGTGCATATCGCCAGAATGTCGGTATCGTCGTCTAATATAAGTATACGGTTAGCCATTGTCTGAATGAGTTATGTCACAGCGTTATTCGGAAATAATAATTTAATAATTCAAGGTTATGCATCATTGCGCCCGAGCATTTAATTGTTTACCGTAAATTGCCGAAGGCGAATTTTCCCCTAAAGAACTTATTATTTTCGAATGCAACAACTTACGGGTAACAATTGTTTCAATTTGTTGTGATATTTTATTTTTATTACCGATGTCCGGATGCTGAAATAATTTTTAAATTTATTTTGCACACTCAAAAACAAGATTCTATATTTGCAGTCCCAAACGGGAAGGGAGCATAGCTCAGCTGGTTCAGAGCATCTGCCTTACAAGCAGAGGGTCACAGGTTCGAATCCTGTTGCTCCCACTACAAAAAGCCTTCAGATTGATCTCTGAGGGCTTTTTTGTTGGGAAGCCTCTGACCAGCTAGCTATAAATATCCTTTGATTTACTGAAATGTTTGTGCATAGTTTGTGCCGCAAGTAGCCATAATTTAAAACCTATGGTCTATTTAAAGCTAATTCTAGATGAAAGAAAATTCAAACAAAATGATATATATTCTATTGTTGTAAGAATTGTTTACAACAGAAAGGTAACAACCCTAACTACAGGAGTTAGGATAGAAAGAAAGTATTGGGACTATGCAAGTGGCCAGATTATAAATACCCATCCCAATTATATGCTACTCAATACTAAACTCTCTGAGTTCTATTTAAAAGTTCAGAAAGCTGTTTTAAGTCTGGAAAACATAGGATCATTTTCTATAGAAGAACTTAGACAAGAACTAAGTAATAATAAGCCAACCAATAAAATTACTAGCTCAACAACTTTTAATGAGTTTTCTCAAAAGCTTATACAAGACCTGATTGCTATTAACAAATCTGGTAATGCTATTATCTATCGTACAGCCAGTAACCGTTTAATTGCCTATGCAGATAACCAGAAACTCAAGTTCAGAGATATAGATTATAACTTGTTAGAAGGCTTTAAAAATACTTTATTACAGGATGGCGTTAAACCCAATAGCGTACACAACTACTTCAGGACTATCCGGGCTATATATAATAAAGCTATTAAAGCTAAGCTGATAGACCGTTCCTATTATCCTTTTCATGATGTTAAAGTCAAATTGGAAAGGACTGCTAAACGTGCTGTACCTGTAGATTGTATCAAGAAGCTATACAAGTTAGAGCTTAAACCTGATTCCAGGCAATGGCATGCAAGGAACTACTTTATATTGAGCTTCTCACTAATAGGTATGTCCTTCACGGATATGGCTTACTTAATCCCTAAAAGCATAGTAAGGGGCAGGCTAATCTACAACCGCAGAAAGACCCATAAAACTTATGATATCAAGTTAACTACTGTAGCTATCCAGATATTGAAATTGTATGAGGGCAGGAATACCAAATATCTGTTACCGATACTTCCACCATCTGTAGTAGAAGATTCTATGGAAGCTAAGAAGATTATATCCCAATGGATTAAAACTACTAATAAATGGCTGAGGAAGTTAGCAGAAAGTCATAAACTGGAGGAAGACTTAACAACGTATGTTACCCGTCATAGTTGGGCCACCTCTGCAAAACGTTTAGGATATTCCATTGAGTTAATAGCTGAAGCGATGGGACATGAGCATGGTAACCGGATAACTAATATCTACTTGGATACCTTTGACCAAGAGGTTATTGATGAAGTGAATGAGCGGGTGGTGAATACAATAGTATAATTATTTAGATTTGAATAGGGGATATTAATATTTGATTAATGTTCCCTATTTACAAAGAGTTAAATTGTAATATTGTTCATTACAATACTTTAACCTACCTTTAGGTTTAGTCAGTAGTATGAGTTTCTGCTGGCTAAACTTAAAACACGGTAGGTTTTTATATGAATAGCGACTCAATTCCTTAATGAGATACGGCTACCCTAAAGAATCTGATTGAATATGAATAAACGGCTGTATAAACAGGAATTTTGTTCATCCTAGAAGAGAATTAAAAGATAAGTTCGATAAGCCGAAGGGTGATTTGTACTTTATAGTACAACCGAGATATTGAGAAAAGTTTTGTAATTAACAAATATTGATTAATGAAAATTTCAGATTCTCTGATTAGAATTAACAGAATCTTAACTAGCCTCAATGATGGGGATGAAGTAAGTGACTTAAAATATGAGTATGCTAATATCTTAGATAATCCAAATGGGCTCTATGATGGTGAAGTTGTAAGCTGTATTTGGAATAGCGAAAGTTGTTGTTGGAATCTGGAAATTGTTAAAAATGGTTATGATTTTATTTCAATAACTGAAACTTTCTCTTCCTATGTTAGCAGAATAGTTAAATGCCATCTAAATAGTATAACCAGTTTGTTGATAATATTTCACCTCAATTATGAACCACAGAAATTCAAAAATTTGATAAGAGGTATAATCACAGAAATGAATTTTCTTGTTTTACAATGTGGTGAATTGCCGGAACTCAAGGCGGAATTTTCAAAATTTATAGTATATATTAAAGAAAAGTATAATAAAACAGGAGAAAGTTCTCCAATGAAGCCTATCTCTACCAAAATCAAATTATTACGTTCAATTAACCTTTTTACAACATTCCTTTTGGATTATTCTGATAGTAAAAATACTTTAGGAAAACCTGTATTCGAAAGAGATATACCAGCTTTTAAAGAGTTAGTCATAAATAATTTCATAGATAAAGACGATCGTTCCATTTCTAAAGAAACAATAAACACTTATTTTGACACCAACAAGCAAGATGAGAAGCGTGCTAAGAAAAAACCTATTGAACTCCCCGATACTTATAATGAATTAGATGATACAGAGGTTGAAGAAACCGAAGAATCAAATTCTTAATTCCTTCACAAAAAGTCAGCTGACCATTTTTTGACTGACTGACCTTATTTTTTTAGGCACTTTTGCATTATCGTATCAAAAAAGCCGGTTTGGTACGTGCGTGCAATAGTGCACAAAAGTAACCGGCAGGAGGAAATAGAATTTGGTAAAAATTCAAAACCCCATAGTAAATATTACAGTCTCCATGTTCAGGAACTGTATAAGTAACGGGCCTCGTCAAGCTAAATTAGAAACATTGCTTGAGGCAATTAAGAACGGTAGATATGCCGCAAAAATTAATGAAATAAGAATGGCAAATGATAAAGCCATAAAAAACAAGTTAAAAACAAATGGGTTACCCGCCTTTACCCCAAGTGGAGTATTTAACGGTGGCCGGACAATTAAAAATCTGGTTAATTATAACCCATTAGTTGTATTGGATTTTGATAATATCCCTTTAGAAAGGTATCAGGAGATATTTTATAAAATTACAGCATCACCATATACCTTAAGTGCTTTTAAAAGCCCAAAAGGAAACGGAATTAAGGTTTTGATATTAACATCCAATAATGATGCAGAGAACCATAGCATGGTGTTTTACCAGGTGGTTGATTATTACCAGGAACTGGTAAAATTTGATGTAGACCAATCAGGGAAAGATGTATCCAGATTATGTATTGTTTCTTATGATGAGCATACCTATATCAGTGATAACCCTGAAGTATTTAAAGTTAGGCCGATAGAAGAGCAGAAAGGAGAATTAGAAGTGGATAACTTAAATGTAGATTTCAATAGTGGCTATGCAATGGCATTGTCATGGACAAAAAAGAGAGAACAATTTGAAGAAGGGAGCAGGAATAATTTTATTTATTATCTGGCCTGCTGTTGTAATAGAATAGGATTAAAGCAAGATAAAGTGAGAGAGAAAATAATAATGGAATACGGAAAAAGTGAGGATTTAATAAATGAATTTACTAAATCAGTAGACAGTGCATATGAACACCACAGAGAAGAGTTTGGTAAATTTAGGCACATAGAAGAAACAGATATAATAGAAGAAGCTGTTGCGGAAGTTGCGCAACAACCAAATGCAACAGTCAATGGAAAGGTATTGAGGGGAAGCTTAAAAACCTTTAGAGAACTGGCTGATGAGGGCAAGAACCTAAAACCTTTAAAAAAGATTTTTGGGAATTATATTCTGGAAAAAAACACAGTCCTGTTCCCATCAGAACGTGGAGTTGGTAAATCACTTTTAGCTATGCAGTTAGCATTAGTAGTTGCAAATGGGGATACAGAGTTTCTTGGGGAACCGATAGAACTTCATGGAAACGTATTATATGTCAATCTTGAGTTAGGAGAATCTGTATTAGCTAGGAGAATGGCTACATTGACAAAAAATATAGAAAGCAAATCCACCACTTTTAATGCCCTCGCACTTACTTCAAGAGAGGGGCTTAAAGCGATTATAGATGATATAAAAAAGGAATGTGAAGCCTATAGCCCTGTTTTAATCATTATTGATAATCTTAGAACAGCTTTTTCCGGTGCGGATAATGAGAAGAATAAAGAAATGACTTCTGCTATTTCAATGATTAATAAATTAAAAGATGAAGTTGGAGCAGCCTTCCTCATTGTCCATCATACTAAAAAAGGAACGCATAATCAATTAACCAATAGCGATATGCAATCAGGAGCAGGAGCGTTAACAGATTTGGTAGATGCTGATTTCTTTTTGAGAAGAAGCAATAAAGGTCGTAACCTTAGAATATTGAAAAGAATAAAATCCCGTGAATGCGAAGAGCAGGATGGCGCTAAATTAATAACCCTGAACCCTGAAACGTTATGGTTTGAGCATCTTGAAGATAATGTGGATGAGCGTTCCCATGTATTATATGCCCCTTCAAAAGAGGATTCAGAAGAAATAAATAAGAGAATACTTGAAATGCATAAACAAGGAATATCTAATGCTGAAATAAGTCGTCAGATTGGAATAGACCGTTCAAATGTAGGAAGGAGGTTAAAGCAACTGTCATAAATTGTTGCGTTGCAATTTAACCGCAACAAATAGCAACACTGCAACATCAGAGGTCGGTAGAAATACCGGCCTTTGTTATTTTAAATTTTTTTCCAATTTTTTCAGCGCAATTATTCTCGCAACCCTCCCCATAAACAACTCCCCTACCTGATTTTGGAATTGCCGGATACCCGGTAAACTCCAGGAGTTATAAATCAAATTTTTCAAAAAACACATTATTATGGTAACAATTACAGGTTATGAAAAAAGACAGGGAGAGCAGCAAGAGTTCTTCCTGTTGCAATTACAGGGAGATATTGAAATAGTCTATTCCCAAACTACAGGACAACCCTATGCCACTGTCAGAAAAACCCTGATGTCAACAACATTTAATGAAGCAACATGTCAGGCGTTAATAGGAAAGCAATTGCCCGGAAATATTACTAAAGTAAGTACAGAACCCTATGAATACACCATTCCGGAGACAGGTGAAGTCAAAACACTGGATTACAGGTATCAATATGCTCCAGAAGAAACCCAGACAGTAGAAGAAGCAGTATTTGCTTAGTCTATAATACCCA
This sequence comes from Pedobacter sp. BS3, assembly GCF_008274585.1. Classification (GTDB taxonomy): domain Bacteria; phylum Bacteroidota; class Bacteroidia; order Sphingobacteriales; family Sphingobacteriaceae; genus Hufsiella_A. The sequence goes on from NZ_VTRT01000001.1 coordinate 396,466, forward strand.
CACTTTATTCATGATAAGGGATTACAACAGTAGTCCCTTTTTTATTTCATCACCATTTATAACAAGAATATGCAGATTAGAAAAGCAGAAAGAAAGTATGCCAAAATTAAAATGGCAGTACAAGGAGCAGCAGGCTCCGGTAAAACCTATAGCTCACTATTAATAGCCTATGGACTATGTGCAGACTGGACAAAGATTGTCATTATAGATACCGAAAATAACAGCGCAGATTTATATGCCGATTTAGGTAACTATAATGTATTACCCATACAAGAACCCTTCACACCAGAAAAGTACATCCAGGCCATAACCCTATGTGTACAATCCGATATGGCAGTTATCATCATCGATAGTTTAAGCCATGCATGGGAATACCTTTTAGACCAACATGCAAATATGGCCGGGAACAGCTTTACCAATTGGGCAAAAATTACACCACGACAGAACGCATTAGTAAATGCCATCCTGCAAAGTAACACCCATATCATAGCCACCATGCGGGTAAAGCAAGATTATGTATTAAACCAGAAAGATGGCAAATACATACCAGAGAAAGTAGGCTTAAGAGCCATACAACGAGATGGGTTAGATTATGAATTCACCATTGTACTGGATATAGATATCAAACATTATGCAACAGCATCCAAAGACAGGACAGGCTTATTTATGGATAAACCAGCATCAAAAATATCCAGTGAAACCGGGGAACATATCCTCAACTGGTGTATCTCCTCCTTTAGAAGAGAAGATAGCCCCGAACCTATCCTTCCAGACAATACCATAGATACCATTAAACAAGCCATTAATCAGGCAACAACTATAGAAGAACTCAGGAAGATATTTAATGACAATCCCCAATACCAGCAATCACTTGCCGAAGAATTCTCAAAAAAGAAAACGGCCTTAACCACCATCAATCAGTTAACCCAATCATTAAACACCAAATTCAATCCCAATGGAAGCATTACCATTAACCGTACCTGATACAGCCATGAATGTATCATCAGAAAAAGCCTTTATACAAGCCAATACCAGCCCCATTACCTTACAGGAAATCAGACAAAAACATATCATCCCCGTTTTTGTAAAAGATAATGAACCGGTTATTAGCCATGCAGACTTCATAGAAACAACAATAGATGTGGTACAACACCTGTTCCAGCATGAAACCATATTATCCCCCGCAATACGCATCAGCCATCCCATAAAAGGAAGAATACCCGAAGCAAAAGAAAAACCAGCCAGTCAGTTACTGGAATCAGAAAAGACCGTGTATTATGAACGTATGGCCTTTATTGTAGAAATACCAAGCATAAGCGATGATATATCAGGCAACAAGCTGTCACTAACAATAGGAGGCGTAAAATCCCATCACCAGGATAACCTGTCCGGTAAAAAAGGTTCAGATGAACACTTCAAGCTATTTATAGGATTCCAGAATAAAGTATGTACCAATCTATGCATCTGGTCAGACGGATTTATAGCCGATTTAAAAGTAAAAACCAGCCACCAGTTAATGGATGGTATCATACACCTGCTGGTCAGTTATAATGCAAAACAACATATAGATAACATGCGCCAGTTAAGCAATTACTACCTGTCAGAATATGAATTTGCCCAGTTAGTAGGCCGGTGCAGAATGTACCATTATCTACCCAATGAATTTAAAAAGAAGCTGCCGGTATTCCAATTTGGAGACACCCAATTAGGTATCTTAACCAGAGATTACTATAAAGATGAAGCATTTCGTCAATATGAAGATGGAAGTATAGACCTGTGGCGGTTATATAACCTGCTTACAGGAGTAAATAAATCCAGCTATATCGATACCTTTCTGGATAGAGGAGCAAATGCCTTCGACTTCACCAATAAGTTATACCAGGCTGTAAGTAACAAAGAATACAATTGGTTTCTACATGGCAGAAAGTAATGATGGATGCGCCCCAATTCTATCAATACCTGAACTATAAAAGCATATTAATAGTTACCCAAAAGAATAAGCTGGAACGCTTATATTGTCCATTCAGGGTATGTAAAAAATCCCCTACCGGAAGAACAATAATCTATATAGTAGAGCAAGTTAAAGCCGGGGAACATAACCATATTTATTATAAAATAAACGGCAGATATGAAGCCTATTCCGGTTACCAGATATTATGTAATAGCTGATTTAGCAAGATATTCAATCTCGCTGCAATTATTGATTATTTTAAATAATACTATCGGCAGGACATTACTATTAATATAGCTAATATAGTTAACACAGCTAAAGAGGTTATGCTGGATTTTCTTTAAAAGTATTCTTATGAGACGGTTTCCTCTATAATAAAAACCCCTGAAAAGAACACCAAATGCAACTTATCATTATCACTTAGTTAAACCAGATAGCTAAAATGAAAATACCAAGTGAGAAGTTAAGACATATTTTATAAATTAGCCTTACCATTAAAGCGGAGGTAAACAACCAGAAAAGTAGATTGTAAACAATTTATTTATAAAAATATAAGCGTTAGCTATCAGTTCTTGCATCTCAGGAATCCTAGGAAAATTTCAGAAACATTGCAACAAGAACAGGTACGACAACGCCTACGTAAAAGCGTAGGTGCTTGTCTATCTGTTGCAATAGGTCTCTCCTAGGAACCTCTGAGTGCAGATAAGATGAGTTCCCTACGCTTTCTCATTTATTAACCCACCGTGTTCGGAACTGCCCGGTATAAATTAATTTTTTATGAAAAAATATGTATTGGTATTATGCGCAGTAACAACACTATTGTCCTGTTCAAAGAGCAAAAAGAGGGACGACTCACCAACGTCACAGTCTTCATTATTATCTAAGATTATTGAGGTCGAATCCACCGGAAAAGAGCTAATCAAAACAGAATTTAATTATTCTGAGAACAACCAGCTTAAAGAAATGATAGAGCATCATTATGATGAAGGTATTGAGGGAAACCGATATGTTTTTAATTACAATAACGATGTGATTCAATCAATAGATGCCTATTCTTTAGGTACTGGCAGGCATTATGCAACTATTAACCAGTTTAAATTTAATAATAATCACCCTACTCATTTTGTGTATAATTTTTTAGGGTTCAGTGATGCCGATCAATATGCACAATACTATATGATTAATGATTTAAGTTATGCTAATAACAGGTTAACTACTATAGTAGCAAAGAGTTATGAAACTTATAGTAATGAATTAAATCAGACTGAAATATCAACATATAACTATGATAATAATGGGAAATTAATCAATATACACAAAGCGACAGAATTTCCTTTATCTGGAGTATCCAGAGATACAATCACATTTAAATCCTATGATGGTAAGAAGAGTATATTAAGTCCATTTCCAGAGTGGTTTATGGTGACTATGTATTCACCTCCAACAGAATTAACGTCAAGTCCATTTGGCAATATATTGGAAGAAGAAGAAAACGGCGATGGATATTATTACAAATATCAATATGAATATGGATATAATGAACAAGGTTACCCAATAACAAGCACTTCGGTGTTGTATACTAACAACCAGTTGAATCTATCGATTTCATATAGATATGAGTATAAATAATTCAAATGCCTTGAAAAATCATTAGATGATGGAGGGGGATAGTGACAAATATTAGCCATATCTACCCTCTCTTTTAAATAAAAGTTGTTATGAAAAAATATATTCTAGAAGTAAATCTCTTGCTCATTATCATAGTTGCGAGCTTAAATGCCTATTCTCAAGCAGGACTAAATAAATCAAAGGAGGATTTGTTAAACTTTATTAAAAGACCAGCCTACGCAGATTTATACCCAGAAGTCACAATTGCAGATACGTCTATTGTAACATTCTCAAGTGATTTTAAAAAGGCAGAACACTATCATTTAAATGCCTATAAGAGATGCGTTATGGAGGTTATGTCAGAAAAAATTGAATATAATAACTATGAATCGATAATGTCATTTTTTGTAAGATATCTAAAGGCGTGCAATTATGAACCTAGTCTAGAAATTGATAATAAATATGTGAATAGCTCTAAAAGAATAATTGCTTACATAGAAAAGAATGACGAATGGTTAAACATTGTGTTTAAAAAGTATTAGATATGCCAAAGTATATTTTTTCAACTATAATTTCTCTATTAATAGGATTAAATTCTCTAAATGCCCAAATAATAGAGATTAAGAAAAAAATAAGTGAGATTTTCTTTGATTTTAATCTTAGCCCTGAAAAGTTTGATATAAAAAGAAACTATGATAGAAGCGATAATTTTTATGACTATGATGAGATTAAATTTGGTGATCAAGATGATGTAACGTTCAAATTTGAGGAGCATCCTCTGTTAAATTTCTTAGGTAAGAAAAATGAAATAACGATTATTTTCAAACCAAGTGGAGCTTTTGATCAATTAATAATTTTGAGTCATTATCCAGCGTCTGAAATCGGAAAATGTGAGGCTCAAATACAACAGATATTATCTTACTTTAACAAGTTATGTTATAAGGTAAAAAGTAGCATATCCCAAAATGGTCAAAAGAAACTGGTAGGTAGGGGTTATTTCTTTTATTCATCCCTTAATCAAAGTAAAACATTCAAGCCTTTTCTGAATATCTCATGTGATATAGATCGCTATGGAGGCTATGTGCTAGATATTCATTATTTCCCATCTTTTTTAAAGTAATTCTGAACGTTAAATCTCTATAATGCATATACAATGAAACAATTTTTAATGACAATAGCATTAAGCTTAATAACAGCTCTCTGCTACAGCCAGGTAACTTATTCAAAAGATTACGCTGGAAACACGGTGGCAAAAGACCAATATGGAAATATTATAGCTATTGGTTCTACAGATTATTCCGGCAAGTTTGTTTGGAAAGATAAATATGGAAATATAATTAATACCGAATCAACAGATTATTTAGGAAATACCGTAAAGAAAGACCAGTATGGAAATACAGAAAGCATACAATCAAATGATTTCCTGGGAAATACTGTTGAGAAGGATAAATATGGCAATATCCTATATATCTATTCAAAAGACTTTGCGGGTAATATCTTAAAGAAAGATAAATATGGTAACCTTATTGGCACTTACAAAAAGGACTATTCCGGGAATTGGGTATTCTACCCTAGGTAATGTTACAATAACTCATTTACTTAATTCAGCACAAGATGAAGAACTTATTATTAATTACAGTTTTTACTATCTATGGGCAAATAACTAGTGCCCAATCAACAAAATATCTACTTCCTAACATTGGCTTTATCACTGTTTCAGATAAGATGGAAATCCAAGGCGGTAGTTACAAAGCTGAGGTTAATGACTACTTAGTAGCCAATGGGGTATCCACAAGTAATAGATATGTATTTCAGCAAAAAGGAATTAATTCTGGAAATGGCTATGATACCTATGCGAGGATTATTATAAAAAAGAATGATGAGGCCCCAAGTATCTATTTATACAAGCTAAAATCAAATGGTATCTATACAAAATCTGAATTAAACAGCCTGAATACACGGTTGAAAAAGGAAATACAAGATGCTATTTCTGCTTATGTAAATGCCTCTATTACATATTGGAAAGGTGTTGAACAGGTTAAAATCAATGGACAAAATGCCTTACAGTGTGTATATAAAAGAAAATCAGCTATGAGTCCATCCGTTACCTGTGTCAAAAGACTTTTATTAGTCAGAGGGAATAGCCTTTATCTAGTCAATCTGGAATATTGGGAAAAAGATGCATCCTTATGGAAATCTATTCTGGATAATAGCATTGCTTCATTTAAAATCAAGGCATAAAACCAATACTAAACAATAAAAATTAATGAAAATGAAAAAAATCGTATTTATCACATTGACTATATTTATGAGTAGATCACTCTTTGCTCAAGATAAGATTATTACTCATGTAGGAGATACTATTAACTGTAAAGTTATAGAGGTGCTGGACAATAGTATCAAATATAGATATCCCGATGAGGATATAGTTTCATCAATAAATAAAACCCAGGTAGAAAAGATAAATTTTGCTAGTGGAAGAAGCCAACAGATAACTGAAAAAATAGTTGTGAATGGGGAAGAAGATTGGCAAAAGGTTATTATAACAAATGTTGCTGACGATGTAAAAGGGTTAAAGCGAAAGGGTGAAGTATATGGTAAAGCCTTAGGTGGCTGGGGAGCAGCCTCAAATGCTAAAAAAGTTTATATGAAAGCAGAAGAGAGACTAAAAAAAGAAGCTGCTAAATTGGGTGCACATATCATTTATGCAAAAGATTTAGTAGTAAAGAATGGAGAAATTACAAGTGGTCAGTGGGCCCGGTCAATGCTTTCTGGTGTAGCTTATGGCTATAAATAAGTATAATTTTATATGCAAAAGGTACTGCTGGTTTAATCTTTCTTAGCAGTCTGGATTATACTGAATACTCAAATCCAGCGGCAGTTATTCTGAATATATGAGATTATTCCGGTCAATTAGGCATACATTGCTTTTACTCTTGCTTATCCCTGTTATATGCTCAAAATATCTTCGCATGTAAGTGCTATATTTAAATATGTTTGTCGTGAATGCAAATATGAAGTAGTGCTCAAAACAGGTAACAATGCTTTTGGTTTGCAGCCAGGAAACCCAACTCACAGATTGGGCACTTGCTTAAATTGTCATAAATTAGTTTCAACACCTAATAATTGTTGCCCCTTCTGCGGTACTAAAGAATATAAGAATAAATGGTATCGATTTAGAAAGAAGCAAAGCCTGTTTAAATTGGTTGAGGCTGAATTTGGTGTAAATACTGGGATACCTTGTCCTAATTGCAATTATCAGAGCTTAATATGTATACGCAAGCTGGTTGTAGAGACTAATTAACACTTATGAAACCTAATGCAATAAAGGTATTAGCAACTGACAGTTTTTTAGAACCCCTGACTGTCAGATCAAGTAGTGGCTATTACAATTAATTTTATTGTGTGGCAGCTCTGAGAATTCCTGAACTCGGTGTAGTATAGTCGGAGTACACGGTCTAAGTTTGCACGTCAGCCCACCTGATAGAAAACCAGTGTTGGCTGTCGTTTTTATTGGAATAGCTTCATCTGTTTGTCGTTTTCGTTCTTATCTCTTCGGTATTTTTTCCCTTGGTCTGTTTCAATAATGTTGTTACTTTCTACAATTTCTAATACTGTCAAAACTTGTGAACTTATAGTTTGTATAACTCCGATTTCATCAATTTTTCTATTTTGATGCAAAACACATTTTATTGCAATTCCATTTACAAACTCTACTTGTTTGTTTAGAACTGAATTTTTAAAGTCTTTGTCTTTCATTTCAAAGCTTAAAACTTGTCCCTTGTAAATACCCTTCCATTGAAAGCCTCCTTTTGTCAAAACTGGTGAAACAATAACAATTACTGCTTCATCATCAATTAATGGCGAAAATTTGTCTGAATGGACAATTAATAAAGGAAATTGATTTCTAAAAACGGTGCGTTCTGGATTTGTCGGCTTGTTGTTATTGCCTAAAAGTTGTGTTGAGATTTTGTTAACCTTTGGATAGAAACTAAGTTTTTTGTAAAAATTTGATTTGTGCCATATGATTTTGTAGTCATTGTCAAGTTTCTCAATGACTTTTTCAACAATTTCGTCAGTCACATCTTCATCGGTTTTTACTTCTTGCTTAATCTTCTTTAACTCGTTCTGCTTAATTTCATTATCAAGCTTTAAGTTTTCAATTTGAAGTTTAACGAGTTCCTTGTTTTCGACTGGAATTCTTGAAATTATGACTGTAAATAATGCAAGAATTAATGTGATTTGTGCACTGTTTTTCCCTAATGCCTTCCAGCAATTTTTAAGTCCGCCTTCTAAAAAAGCTTCACTGTCAATTTCAATTTCAACATTTAATGAAACAATTAGTTCTTTTATGATTAATAGAAGTTCTCTTTCACATTCATTTCTCACTGTAGCATTCATAGAGTGAGAATTGTCAGTAAAGTAATAGTGAAGTTCGAACTTGTCTGAAGGTCTAATCATTTGAGATGTAATGTGTCACTAAAATAGCAGCCAACGTTTCGGGTATTGCCGTCAGGTGGGGGGTAGCACTGCCGCTTGATAGAAATACTAGCAAAAATGTTCATTATCGTTCCGTCATCCTCGCTTGTGGCAATACCTTGTTAGGCACACAGTTATTTGTCTTTTCTACTTTCAATAAGTGATTTTCCTCTTTCCATTTCTCGCCGAATTATACTTCTAGGATATGTGCCTTTTTCTGAAAGAATACTCAAAATTAATTCTTCTGGTAATTCTTGTTCTAGATAGTTTTGAATTTGCATTTTTAGTTCTCCTAAATTAAGTCTTTCAGGTTCTCTTCTTATAATTTCATTTTCTGAAAATATGATTTGCCTCTCATTATTGGATTCTATGTTACGTAGTCGTTTGTCAAGAATCCGAACTGTTGATAAAACATCTAACATAATATCGTTGTCCTTTCTCTTTGTTACAACTTCCGTTTCAGGTGTGGAAACAATTATTTCCTGAAAATCTATTTCAAATTGAGACCAATAAGTGTCAAACACTTTAGATAATATCGATTCTTTTAAAGCATTTTCTTTTAAGGACAAATTAATAGTTCTTACTAACTCCCAAACACTATCTCTAGTCGGAAAGGTATGATTGAATTGTGCTAATGGATTCTCTAAATCTGTGGGTGCCAAGTCAATTAAAAAAGTACAAACTCTGTTTGAAGTAAGCCCTTTTGCTAGAGCTCCCGATTCAAATAAAATCCAAGGTTTATTTTTATTTTCTTTGGTTAAACAAACTATACCAATACTGGTATTTGCTAATTGGTCGGTTATTTCAGTGAACCATAATGCACCTCGGTCAATGTCTTTTGAAGACATCCAAGGATTAACTGCTTGCAAAACACATTGAATCCAGCCGTCTAGTAATTCAGCTACTCTTTTGCTTCGGTCACCTGACCAACTAATAAATACCTTCATTTTGTTTTTGTGTTAATGATTATGGGCTATATATATATTGAGCCTAGCTAGTTAGTTTATACCCGAACCAAAAGTTCGGCAATCATGTCAAAACTAGGTAGATATACGAACCCTTTGGTGGATGATATATTGATTTAAAACTCATCATTTAACCAAAATCTGCTTCACCTCTTTAACCACAATCTCAGGCTTACCTTTATATTCAATCACTTCACCAGTTACACAGATACGTTTACGGAAGTAAGTAGTTTCAGGAGCAGAACTGAATAGCTCCCTTGCCTCCTTAGGTATCATAACTGTTAAGGGACTGTCCGGATAACGAGCGCCCAAGTTTAATAAGGTGATACCCGATTTATCAAAATACTTAGTCCCATATACACTATCACATACAGTAACTGTTTCCCCTTTATGCTTATACGCCTCTGATGTAGGGATAGTCTGGCTATATAATGATAACGCAGTGGTTACTAATAATAAAGTGGGTAAGAGCAATTTATACATTGTGATTTAGGTTGATAGCTAAGGTACGAAAATGAAATTAATTAATGCAATGATTAAATTCATTTTGTTGGTAAACTAATTTTTAAATTTCAATAAATGACGTGATATACTGACTGACTCACCCAATGAGTAAAATAAGGCTGAAATATTAGCTGATATATTTATTACAATAATTAACTATTATTAAAACCGGTTATTTGTATGTGCATAGTATGTGCCAGCATTTTGAGTTACCCTTAAATTGGGCTTAACAGTTATAATAGAGATATTAAAAGCTACCCCTTACAAGCAGAGGGTCACAGGTTCGAATCCTGTTGCTCCCACTACAAAAAGCCTTCAGATTAATCTCTGAGGGCTTTTTTGTTTTGGGAAGCCTCTGACCAGCCCGCTATAAATATCCTTTGATTTACTGAAATGTTTGTGCATAGTTTGTGCCGCAAGTGGCCATAATTCAAAACTTATGGTCTATTTAAAGCTAATTCTATATGACAGAAAGTTCAAACAAGATGATATCTATCCTATTTCTGTTAGAATTATTTATAACAGAAAAACAACAACTATTAGTTCAGGAGTTAGAATAGAAGGAAAGTATTGGGATTATGCAAGTGGTAGTATTATAAATACTCATCCCAATTATATGCTACTCAATACTAAGCTCTCTGAGTTCTATTTAAAAGTTCAGAAAGCTATCCTAAATCTGGAAAATACAGCTTCATTTTCTATAGAAGAACTTAGACAGGAGCTAAGTAATAATAAACCAGTCAATAAGATTAATAGCTCAACAAGCGGGGAACAGCACTTAGCACGATCAGGCTACAACTCAAGGCTGCCACCAATTTCGGGTAATTCAAGCCTTAAACCGGCATCAGTAAATTTCTGTAAAACCGCCTGTTTATCAAGTTTTATCGGTGGAAATGTATCATAATGCACACCGATAATATTTTTGCAGTTTATAAACCCGGCTGCCTTTATAGCATCATCGGGGCCCATAGTAAAATTATCGCCGATAGGTAAAATGGCCCAGTCCAGGTTTTCATTGGCCAGCAGCTTCATATCGTATGTTAATGCTGTATCGCCGGCAAAATAGATCTTTTTGCCCGCGGCATAAATAACATAGCCTGCCGGGTTGCCTCCATACGAGCCATCGGGTAACCCGCTTGAGTGAATGGCAACTACCATCTTAACACGTCCGAAATCAAAGTTATAGCCGCCGCCAATATTCATGGCATGAAATTTTTCTATCCCGTTACGGTTAAGCCAGCCCTGTATATCGGCTATACCGATAACGGTAGCATTGCTGTTCTTTTGTATTTGCACCACATCGGCTACGTGGTCGCCATGCCCGTGCGATAGCAGAATGTAATCGGGTTTCAGGGCATTCACATCAATGTGCTTCGCCAGCGGGTTGGGTGTAATAAAGGGATCAAACAACAGTGTTTTGCCGCCGGCTTCCAGCTGAAATGCGGCGTGACCATAAAATGTAAATTTCATTGCTGTACGTTTTTATTGTCCAAACATATTTCCAAATCCACCAAGCATATCGCGGGTAGCAGCCTGCATTTCGGCCTGACTGATCTTTTCGGCTTGTTCTAATGCTTTGTTAACAGCTACGGCAATTAACTCTTCGAGCTCTTCTTTGTTTTCGACCCGGATCAGTTCGGTATCGATACTTATCGATTCAATGTGTTTATTGGCTGTGGCCGAAACCCTGATCCTGCCACCTTCGGCTTCGCCTGATACCGAGATCGTATCCAGACGTTTTTTTATTTCTTCTGCTTTTTGTTGTGCTTCAAACAGTTTATCAAACATGACTATTAAGTAAAAAGTTAAAAGTCCGAAAGGCTTATTGACGTCTCAATAAAAGATAAAAGCACATCAATAAGTAAAAAATTTCACATCAGGCCCCAGCAAAAGAATAACATCTTATTTCTGCAAAAGTTTACAGGGTGCTGCGTATAATATCCGGCGATAGGGGTTTTGAAATAAACCCGCTTACATAAGTATATTTTTGAGAACGTAACTTGTCTTTTTCATCTACCGAAGAAGTAACAATATAAATTTTAACAGCCTTTTTCATTTTTTCGGCTATCATTTCATATTGATCTAAAAAGGCCCAGCCATCAATTACGGGCATGTTCAGATCCAATAAGATTACATCGGGTAAGTTGTGCGCTAAATGGGCATTTTTTTCTAAAAACTCCAGTGCCTGGCTTGCATCAGTATAACTGGCATAGCTGTCAAATAACTGATATTTATCTATCATGATCTGAGCTATACGCTGATGTATCGGATCGTCATCTATAATAAAAACTCTACTCATTTCGAGGGGTGCTGTACTGATGGTATAATAGTTTTAAACAAATATAATCTGCAAAGCCAAGCTTTTAATCAAAAAATTAGTTTTTTTAATAAATTTTATATTTTACCTTAAATGATTTAAAGAGCATACGGACAAATAGTTAAAACATCAAAAACAACTTATATGTTTTTCTTTCTTAATTGTTAATCGTCTGTAGCATCACCATTACCGGTATAAGCGCTTTTACGTACTATCGGCATACCGGTTATCCGGAACAACTCATCAAGTTTTAACAAACTGCCGTTGGTAAGATTTGTTAAAAGCACAATTGTTATATCGTTTTTTAAATCTCGTAAATAAATATGCCTGAAACCATGCCACCAGCCGGTATGGTAAACTACTTTCTGCCCCGGGGCTTCAAAAATACGCCAGCCGTAACCGTAGTTAAAATGCCCCCGTACCATTGGATTATGACCCGTGTAGGCCGAATCAAGCGTTTGTTGCTTTAACAGCCGGTGCGTACGTAAAGCATGGTCAAACAAATACAAATCGCCCACGGTGCTATATATCCCCTTATCGCCTACCGGTCCATCTAAAAAATTCTGAACAACCGAGTAGCGCCATTGCCCGCGATCATGCCCCACTACGTCTACCGGTATCTTATCATATACGGCTTTAGAGTACACAGCGGTATGTTTCATCCCGGCGGGCTCAAAAATATTCTCTTTCATGAATTCTGCATACGATTTTCCTGTAACTTTTTCGATAATCGCCGCCAGTACCATGAAATTAGAGTTATTGTAATGAAAAACCCGGTCTGGCTTGGTATAAGGTGCAGGCTTATATTCGGCAATGAGATTCATTACATCCATATTGGTAATGCCTTTACGCTCATCGCGATGCTCCTTTTTCCAGATATTATCCACAAAGTACACGTAGTTCATCATCCCCGAACGGTGGGTTAGCAATAGCTTAATGGTGATACCATCGTATGGAAAATCGGGGAAAAATTCTTTTACATTTTGATCCAGCTTTAGCTTGCCCTGCTCCATCAGCATCAGGATGGCGGTGCCCGTCATGGTCTTGGATATGGATGCCAGCTCAAACTGCGAGCTGATTTTCAGGCTGTCGCGATGCAGGTAATCTGCCCATCCGATAGCATTTTCGTATAAAATCTTACCTTTTTTGGCTACCAGCACATTTCCGTTAAAACCACGGGTACGATGCAGCTCTTTCATAAAGGCATCTATGCGTTTATCGGCATTTTCGGGATGATACACCAGCAGCAGGCTGTCGGCTTTGTCATCGTCAATGGTTCGGGCTACCGGTTTATCTTTTGAAGGATTAGAACTACAGGAAAATAGTGTGGTAATTAATGAAGAAACTATGATAAGGTTTCTCAGGAACGGGATCATGTTTTTAACTCAGCGCTTTGATTCTATAGTTGATAATGGTTGAAAGTTAAAAATTATTATAGCAATGGTAACAAAGAGTTTTTAACATTTTGTTATTTGGCTGGCTTATTGGGTGTTAAAATTTAATAAGACAGGCCTGTGCGACCAAAAGTGGTTAAAAACTCAGGTGAGATAGGTGGGAGAAGCGATTTTTGGGGCATTTTGGAAAAAGCACGATGTCATTACCCGGGAACAGAGCTCTTTCGGTCAGGTGCCGGCAGCTTACTTTATCGAGCTGCCGGAAGATCTGTGAATCCCGGTATCTTCAGTCATTCGTGCGACCGTGCCGCAGGTAATATCCTGCCAGCTTGATGGCAATAATACCATGATTAAGCAGGTTGGGAATAAACCCGTAATGTTTTGAGAAGATATTAAAGCGTTCCATAAGGCTTTGCCGGTGCTTCTTCTTGGACATGCCGCCAACCAGGTATTTGGCTACATACATGCGGGTATTCACAATAAGCGATGCTTTTTTTACAGCTTTGAGTATCCAGTCGATATCGGCGCTTAAGCGGTAATTTTCATCGTAAGGCTCAGTTAATGACCGTTTGATATAAATAGCCTGATGGCTCACGCTCATGCCATAGCGAAAGCTCTTATACGTAAATTGCTCCGGCGCCTGATGCCGCCGCCGGCCCAAGCTGTTCCGGTTACTGTCCAGCATCTCGGTCTCACCGTAATAGATGTCGGCATTATCGGCCGATGCAAATACTTTTTCTACGGTGTCAGGTGCATAAAATTCGTCTCCCGAATTCATAAAAATCACATAATCGCCGGTTGCCAGGGCCAAACCTTTATTCATGGCATCATAAATGCCATTATCTTTTTGCGATACCCATTTGGCCAGACGACTGTCGTATTTTTTTATAATATCAACTGTACCATCGGTAGAGCCTCCATCAATAACAATGTATTGGATATGCGGATAGGTTTGATTAATAACCGAAAGCACGGTTCGCTCAATGTCGGTAACATTGTTATAAACTACGGTGATGACTGAAAGAGTGGGATTAACGTTAATTCTATTTGAAATAAGCTCCTGGTAAAGTTCCTGGTGCCTGCCGGCGATCACCTGTTCAGAGAATTTCTTCAATACACTGTTACGGGCATTTTCGGCAATGATCATCCTGTCGGGATGGGTATATAGCCAATAAAGTCCTTCACTTAAATCTGATGCATCGCGATAAGCAGCTAAATAACCATTATATAAATGCTCAACCATATCAGGGATACCTCCGGTGGTAAATGCCACTACGGGTGTGGCACAGGCCAAACTTTCCATAACGGTATTAGGAAGATTGTCTTCAAGCGAAGGTGTAACAAATGCATCGGCAGCGCTATAGCATAACGCCAGTTGGTCTTCGCGGGCAATGGTTCCCAGAAAGCGTGTTTTTACGGGAAAATCGGGCACATTCTTTTCATCCCGGTTTCCGAAAACAACTAATTCAACCGCATGGTGATTCACTGCCGGGTTGGCAGCAAAAAGTTCCAGCGCCTGTAGCAAATACGGGGTTCCTTTATGTAAATCATTCCGTGAGGGCATAAATCCACTCAGAATTACAAAAGTATCCGGACTGATATTCAGTGCTTCTTTAGCCTTAGATTTTTCTGTTGGCTTAAAAATAGCTGTATCGAGCGTGTTGGGAATTACAAAAACATCGCGTTGGCCTAATAAGCTGCTATTCTTTACAGATTGCTTCATCCAGTTGCTGGGGGCAATAATGGTAAGCTGAAGCTTTCGGTATGCTTTTTCTTTTTTTAGCCAGATCGCATGCGAAAGATCATTGGGCCCTGATTGTTTTAGAATTGGACAAGATCCGCATACTTTTTCATAATGATTGCAGGTGTAGCGTACATGACAGCCGCCGGTAAACGTATTGCTATCATGTAATGTCCAAACAATGGGCTTATTTAATTCCTGCAATTTTTCAATATCACGCGGACGTAAAAAGCCATGATTTATCCAGTGGATATGAATAATGTCAGCTTGTTTGAGCAACGGATGTTTTGATAGGTCAATACCCCAAAGCGCTGGTGAAAATGGGATCTTTAACGGCTTACTTAACCTGGATGATACGAACCGCTCTGATAAAATGCGAAGTGCGGCAATATATTTTTTCGGGCGGGTATCAGCAAATGTATGGATCTCCGGATCGCTCCCAAACTTATAGCTTACCCAAACCTCAGATTGAATGCCTTGCTGCTTAAGTGCCTTATTTAATCGCAAACACGCTTTTCCGGCACCGCCGTTCCCATCGTATGTATTAATATGTATTATTTTCACCGTTCTCAAAAATACAAGCCTTGTTTGATTTCTTTTTATTTTCTTTGTGTTACATGTCAAATCTATTAACAGACCGCCAATTCTGGACTAAATATTGGGAGTCGAAAACAGACCTTGTTTATAAAGTTCCCTTCAATTATCCGTTCCATGAACAGCTTACTTCTATTGTTAAACATAATGCTATTCAAACGGCAATTGAACTGGGCGGTTTTCCTGGTTACTATGCGATCTTTCTTAAAAAATACCTGCAGGTAAATGCTTCTTTATTAGATTATTTTGTTCATCATGGTATTCTGAATAAACTTTTGGAACAAAATGGATTGCATCGTGAAGACATTCAGGTAATAGAAGCAGATCTATTTACATATAAATCCCATTCACAATACGATCTGGTGCTCTCCTGTGGTTTAATTGAGCATTTTACCGATACTAAAGACATCATTTCCAGACATCTTTCTTTTTTAAAACCGGGCGGTACGCTCTTTATAACGCTGCCTAATTTTAGGGGTGTGAATGGCTGGGTGCAAAAAACTTTTGACCCTGAAAATTATGCCAAACATAATATTGATTGTATGGATATCAATTTGCTGAAGCGTACGGCTGCAGAGCTTGGCCTGCATCATGTTAACGTCAGGTACTATGGCGGTTACAGCATCTGGCTTGAGAATAAGGAAAAGAAATCTGCGCTTACCCGCTTATTTATAAAATCACTTTGGTTTGCCGGTAAAATCCCTGCCAAACTGTTAGGATTTGAATCCAGGCTGTTATCACCTTATATTGTGCTGGAAGCTAAATACTAAGTTTCCGTTTCAGATAACGTACCAACCGTTGACCGAATGTACCTTTACGTTTGGCCAGGAAATTTTTAATGATTAAGTAAGCCTTAGGATCTTCACATACTGTTTCAGGAAATATATTCACCGGTTTCCGGCTAACATTTACATCATACATATTTTCTATATTAGAATGTATTCCGCTGCCATCATGCCCGATGTTATGCGTTAGTGATTGCGCCGGATTTAGCGTTAATCCTCCCCGCAAAAATATAGAAGCATACCAGCGTATGGCCCACGAATTATTTTTCCCTTTTTTAAATTCCTGCATCTGTTTCCAGAAGTTCATTTTGCCTTCAATGGAAAACTGTCTTATTTTTTCCCGGTTAAACCGTGCCATCAGCTTATCAATATCCGGTTCGAAGTGATTCCATGCACGTTGCCAGGTTGCCCATCCCCAACTGGTAGCAGCCCGGTAAAAAAAAGTCTCAGGCAGCTCTTTTGCTTCTTTTAGCGGGTACATGTAAGCACCAATATGCATCACTTTTTCTTCATGCTGATACCGGGTCAATGCGTCATTAAAATATTGCAGGGTATAGGGCGATGATATCAAATCGTCTTCAAAAACAATAACTTTACCATATTGATTGACCAAACGGCTAACACCGTTGATAATAGCATTAGCCAGCCCCTTGTTTTCTTTAGCTTCTATAATTTCTACCGAACGGAATCCTTCAGCTTGAGCAATAAGCTGGCGTACTTCTCCTACTTTCTCTTCATCATTTACAGTTTTAGGCCCATCTGAAAAAATAAATAACCGCGATTCATCCGCAAGCCGGTTTTGTTTCAGGTAATTCAATGTCCGGCGGGTATGGTCGGGACGATTGTAGACGAATAAAGCAATGGGAGCGAGGTTTTGCATGGTATGAAGGCTCAGGTAAACACAGCGTTAATATTCATATACATACATATCGCCTAAATGTTCAGACAATTATGCTCACGATAAAAAACAGAAGTAGCTTTGCGATAAAAAAAGCCAGGTGAAATACCGCTGAATGAAATATGCTTAAATCCATTCTGTTGCAAATAGGCAATGGCTTCTGAATAATATTCCCGCTCAGAATCATCCAGAATAATTACACCACTATCGGTTAACGCCTCCACAGCATGTTTACAACAATTCACCCGGTCACGGCCATCAACAATAATGATATCAAACTTTTCATCCAGGTTAAGCGGCATTTTCGCATAGTCGCCATCTTTTTCAAGATTGCAAAAAATCATTCTGGCATTTTCGGGCGAACTGCTTGTAATTTTATCGTGCCAATTTTTATCATGCTCTACCGAAACTACGCCAGCTACGCGGCTTGCATAAAAAAAGGTTGAATTTCCGGAACCAAATTCAAAAACCCGCATATCTTTCGTCAAGCGAGGCTCTATAAAATCGATAAATGAGTAAGTTACCCAGGGAATAGGTCTGTTATTACTATCCACGGGGCTTTTTGTAGTAAAGGCGTTAAACCAGCCAATTTCCGCCAAATAACCTTTTATACCAAAAGATAGCAAAGCCCGGAGTTTACGTATATTCAGCAGGCTTGAAACGGGATAATATTTTTTCACTTTTATTGTTTATGATATAGCTTTCTAAAAATCGAAATTAAAAATAAAGATTCAAGCATAAGCAAGCCCTGCTTACGCGTAGAAGATAGCGTTAAGATAAAAAAGGTTGCCACGGCATAAGCAACAAGCGTTGCCGCTGATGCGCCAACTCCTCCGTATAATGGTATGAGCCACAAATTAAGTAATACATTAATAGCTGCCCCGACAGTTGTGCGAACAAATGCTATGGTAGTATATCCCTCTACCAGTAAATATTGCGTACTGGCGCTGCCTAAGAACACAAATATACCCGACCAAATGTGTATGGATAACATCAAGCCGGCACCTTCGTACCTGTTTCCGTATAGCAGGTGAATAATGTCGTTGGCAAATAGGCTGATAATGATAGCTGTTGGTAGGCTGATACCTACCAATAGGTCGTACAGGTTTTGCAAGCGCTTGTTATAACGGTTTAAATCAGTTTTGCGGGCATTGATAATTGCAGGGAAAACAGAAGTAACAATAGCTACCGGGATAAAATACCAGGATTCGCTGATTTTTGCCGCGGCACTGTAAATCCCGACTTCGCGACTTCCGGCGGTTTTAAGCATAACCTGGTCTATCTTCATGTAAATGGAAACCATTACGGCAGACAGTATGAGCGGAAACGATTGCCTGATAAGCGACCGGGCCCTTTCGCGGTTAAACGTCCAAGTAGTTAGCTGTAAACCCCGATGCTGATAAACAATGCATAAGCCGGCAGCCAAAATGAATCCGTCAAATACCAGCGCTAAGGCAAAATAGACCAAAGGCATGTTGAAGATAACCAACACGACTTTTACCATAGCAGAAAGCACCACGCACACATTTTGTACGTGTACCACATACTTAGATTGTACCTGCGATTGAAAATAGGAATCAATTACATTAAACGATTTGAAAAATGAAGCAAAGGCAAGCAAGGCCACAATGATGGTCAGAGGTCTTCCCGGAGTTGTCGAATAATGGTGATATATCACATAAATAAGCACCGAAACAGGAACAAGCAGCAGGTTTACACCAACCCGCATCCAGAATGAAGTTCCCAGAATCTCATCCCGTTTTTCCGGCTCATTGATAATTTCGCGAATAATAAAGCTGTCCAGCCCCAGGGTTCCAACGGCAGCGATGATAGCCGTCATGGCATCGGCAAAGTTTAAATCGCCAAATAAAACCGGCCCCAGGTAGCGGGCTACTACGAAGCCTACCAGCATGCTGAGTATTTTACCAAACATCAGCCAGCCAGTATTTTTCAGGTATTTTTCAAATGCCTGCGGGTCGAAACCTTTTAATGCCGGTAATTTCATGAATGGGCAAAGGTAACAAAAGGTTGCCGGTACTCAATCCTCAAAGGCGAGGACTTATCCTGCCGTTTCCTTTTCTCTCCGGATAGCCTGCTCCAGTTCGCCGGGATGCTCAGTACCCAGGATATAAATCAACCCGTCACGGTCAGTTAACCAGATAGCTTCCTTACCACCGGCATAAAACCGTATCTTCCCTTTCTGATGCAGGTTATAAACCGGGTTATTGATAAAATATGAGCTGTAAGGCTTCCGCTCAATTTTCACAATGCTGTTCAGGTCAATTTTCACCCGTTTAGTCGTCCACAAGCCATCCAGCGTAACGCTGTTGTTTTTCACGGTAGTTTTAAAATGCAGTAAAAACATCATGATAACCGATACAATCAGGATACCGCAGCCCACAACCAGAAATAAATTGGCATTCTTATCCCGCTGTTCGCTGATAAAATAAGCGCCAAAGCAAAATAGCACCATGACCAGCCGGATGCTGATACGCGGATAATCCCGTCCGAGGTACTGTTTTTCTATAAATTCTGTTACCATGCTGATGTCTGTTTCTGCACTTCGAAGATAGTAACTTTTTTAGTGTGCGGCATAACTTTATACCTGTCGTCAGCTTTGAGGCCCGGAATACCGATAATATCGCTATTGCCATTTACCAGTACGGGGTATAATAATTTTTCCGTCAACGGGATTTTGGCGCCGGTAAACACATCACTTAACTTTTTCATTCCGCTTTTCATCCCGAAAGGACGCAGCCTATCGCCTTGTAGCCATGAGCGTACCGTTAACGGATATTGTAATAACCCGGCATCCACATACAATCTGTCAGGCGAAGGAATTATCGTAACCTCTTCCGCATCTTTGGCATCCATTGTAATTTGCAGATTATGCCAGTGCACATGCGTATCATTTTCAATGATGTTTACACTTTCCGGTAGCGCTTCTGCTCTTTTTTGTAGCAGCAACTTTCCCCTGTCAAGCAGGATAAAATGTGTTGGCGATTCAAATATTTTACCCGCTTGTCCCGGTAAGCTGCGGATTAAATCATTGATTACCGCTTCGCTAAATCCAAACGGTTTAAATAATTCAAACAGTGTAAAATGCAGTGGTTTTAATACGTTTAGTTCGCTTATCGCGATGCGAAAACTATCTTCACCGGTTTCAATGAATAATTGGCTGCGAAGTTTTTCTATCTCAGCCGATATAAATGCTTCGGCATCTGTTAGCCTGCGGACATTCTCTTCGAATGTTTGCTCCAATTGTGGATTAAGTTGCTTTAATACCGGGACAACCAGGTGCCGGATTTTGTTACGTGCATACTTAACCGATGCATTCGAGCTATCTTCGCGGTAGCTTATTTTTTCCGACTCAATAATCGCATCAATTTCATCACGGCCAATAAATAACAAAGGCCGGATTTTTATATCCCGCTTCGGGAAAATACCATGCAAACCCGCGATGCCTGTTCCACGGGTAAGATTTAGCAGTACGGTTTCAATCACATCATTCTGGTGATGAGCCAGCGCCAGGTAACTATACCCATTTTCTTTACGGACACTTTCCAGCCAATTGTAACGCAACTCACGGGCAGCCATTTGTATAGAAATACGGTTGATTTTGGCGTACGTTTCGGTATTAAAGGCGGTACTGTAAAACGGAACGTCGAAGGTATCCGCCAAAGCGGCAACAAACTTTTCATCATCATCTGCATCTTTACCCCGCAGTTTGAAATTACAGTGTGCAATACCAAACTTATAACTCGCTGCGTTAAAGAGATATGCCATCAACACAGAATCTTTACCTCCGCTTACAGCCAGCAAAATCCTGTCATTATCAAGAAATAAATGGTGCTGGTTTATAAATTGTTTAAAGGCTTGCAGCGGTAACATCTGCCCAAAATTATTTAATTTAATATCCTTAGCCAAAAAACTACTTTTGCAAGGTGAAAAAATTATTTTTCCTGATAGTACTAAATACCTGCCTGCTCAGCGCTTTTTCGCAAAATGTCAAGCAGATACAAATACTTAGCTCAAAAGAACTGAGAGGTATAAAAACAGCTCAAAAATCTTATCAACGTATTATAAGCCCGGTTTTTTTACACGAAGGAACTACACTTGCCTCTGACAGCGCAGACTATTACGCTGCCGAAAAACGGTTTAATGCTTTTGGCCATATTGTTATTACTCAACCCGACGGCACGGTAATCTATTCTGATTTACTGGATTATGACGGAAATACGCGGGTTGCCGTACTCACCAATAATGTACGCATGGTAGATAAGCAGGGTGCGACCTTAACTACCGATTGGCTTAACTATAATATGAACACCCGTATTGGCACGTATGTAAACGGCGGTAAAATTGTTAACGGCGACGACGTGCTTACCAGTAAGAATGGCTATTATTTTTCCAATACCCGCGATGCCTACTTCCGTTATAATGTAGTAATTACCAATAAAGACGCCATTACCAAGGCCGATACCATGCGTTATAATTCGGATACCAAGACAGCTTATTTTTACGGCCCTACCCATATTTATGGTAAGCAGGATACCTTGTACACCGAAAACGGAAATTACAACACCATTACACGGCAGGCCAACGGCGTTAAAAACAATTTATATACGCAGGGCACAAAATTCCTGAAAGGCGATACCATTTTTTACGATGACATCAAGGGTTTTGGCCGGGCAACCCGCAATGTGGTATTTGTAGATACTGGCTCACAGAAGATTGCCATGTTCGGACAGCTGGGCACCTACCTGCGGGCAGATTCAAGCATACTGATGACCCGCTATCCGTATGTCATCATGGAAACCAAAGATTCGGCCAGCGTTGATTCCATTTACATGACAGCCGATACGCTCTTTTCAAAATTGATAGAGCGGCGGCATTTTAAACCGGCCAAACGTTCTATTTTTAAAAGCAATGCCGAATTGGAGGAAGAAGATGCAGGTAATGAAGCCGATTCTACGGCAGCAACTCCTGCCCCTGCCGCAACCAATATCCCCAAACCCCCGGAAGTGAAACAGGAGAAACCGGTAGAAAAGCCCAAAAAGGAAAAACGAAAGCGCCGCCGTGACCGTAAGAAAGAAGAGTTGGAAAATGCTTTGGCAAAAACCGACAGTGTGGCTGCGCCGCCATTGCTTACCTCATTACCCGATTCCATTGTAATAGAGCAAAAGCCCCGTCCCAAAACAGCCGCCGAACTACGTGCCGAGGCCCGTTTAGACAGCATCCGTAAAGATTCTATCCGTTTTTCGCAGGATACCACTAAAATGCGGATTGTGCTGGCTTATCATCACGTAAAGGTTTTCAAATCTGATTTGCAGGCAAAAGCCGATTCTGCCTTTTACAGCTACCAGGATTCTACCATCCGTACATATATCAATCCCATTGTCTGGGCGCAAGGTTCGCAAATGTCTGCCGATACCATTTACATGCAGATAAAAAACCAAAAGCTCGATAATATGCTGCTACAGCATAACGGTTTTATTGTCAATGTAGAAACCGATTCCACCAAGTTTAACCAGGTAAAAGGCAAGGTGCTTACCGGCTTTTTCAAAAATAACCAGTTAGAAAGCATGTTTGTTGACGGCAATGCCGAAAGCATTTACTACGTTCGCGATAGTACGGGATACACGGGCATGAACCGTTCTATAAGCAGTCGGATGCGTATAAACTTTGCCGAGAAGCAATTACAGGATATTCTTTTCATCCGCAAACCCGACCTGGTATTTTATCCTATTGAGAAGCTCCCCAAGGATAAAGACATTCTCGAAGGATTTATCTGGAAACCCAAAGAACGACCAAAATCAAAAGAAGAAATCATCCCGTCGCTGGCAAAGCAGAAGAAACCGGTAAAACCGGCTGCCAAATCAGCTCCCAAACAACCGGCTGCGGGCAAATCCGGGCCGCAATAATTAACCTGATCAGACCTAATGTCACATAATTGCCGTATGGGCTCTGTAACCGACAACATTTTGTATACCGGTATGTAAAGCTGGAGAGAAGCATGTCTGCAAGCCGTGGAGCGGAAATCAATTTTTGTGACCTTGCCTTAAATCGCTCAAGAAAACCGATTTGGGAATTATTTTTAAACATGTTACCCTGTTTTTACTTTTTACTTTTGAACCGGGCCTTGAGCAAGCTCATTGAATATAACTTTACTTAACATTATGATCAATCTTAAAATCATCACCTCAACTACCCGGCCCGGACGGAAGGGCATTGCAATAGCAAAGTGGATCACAGATTTAGCGGTAAGCGATCCCGGTTACCAGGCAGAGCTTCTTGATCTGGGAGCAATCAATCTTCCACTGATGGATGAGCCCAATCATCCCCGGCTTCAGCAATATCAGCACGAGCATACCAAACGGTGGAGCGCAAAGATCAATGAGGCCGATGCCTTTATTATTGTGCTGGCAGAATATAATTTTAGCTTTCCGGCACCCATTAAAAATGCCTTAGACTATTTATACCATGAGTGGAAATACAAGCCGGTTAGTTTTGTGAGCTACGGTGGCGTTTCCGGCGGATTGCGCTCTGTCCAGATGTTAAAGCAGGTGGTGACTACGTTAAATATGGTTCCGGTGCTTGAATCTGTAACCATACCCATGTTCTCTAATTTTCTGGACGATCAGGACACATTTAACCCTAACGAGCTGATAAGCAAATCGGCACAGGTAATGTTACAGGAACTGAAAACCTGGAGCGACAGCTTAAAGCAACTGAGGGAAAAGAAAAAATCATAGTGATGAGGGTGTCTGAAAACCCATATCGAACCTGATCCTGGTTCCCGGCCTGTCCCCTCCCCCGGCAGGCCGGGTAACGGGCAACCGTTCATTTAGGGTCAGCTTCCCGGCTGATGCTTTTTTAAGACCACATATAGCGGATCTCTTTGGTGTTAACCACACATGGTGCTTGTTTTTGCATTAAAATCACAGGCGATAATTTTCTTGCAAAGTATAATGTAATATTAACAATAATAGCGCCTCCATTGCAATCCTTTTGGTAAAATAATATCATTATAAGGCAAAATAATTGTAAGATATACTCTGGCAACCAGATACCTTTGAATAAGCTGGGTAATTATAATTAAACGATACCTGTTCTGATTCGGACACCACTAAAACAAGATCACTTAAATGAATAAGAAAAAAAACAGGCATTACAGGTCAGGCCTGTCACTGTTCACATTAGTTGCGTTAATTGGATTCACCTCAACACTGCATGCACAATCCGGCAATTCGCAGACTAACGCTGTGCAAATAACCAGCGACAAAGGCAAAGTGCATGTTAAAGCCTTAAAGTACACCTGGGACTGGCAATCGTCTAACGATCAGTTCAGTTTTTATGACAGCGTGGGCAGGCGCATGGCAACAGGTACATTGCAGCCTGCGGTAGTGGTAAACAAGGGACGGGGTACAACCCCGTATTGCTCGGCAGGCACTGTAGCTAATGTTGAAGTTAAGGATAACGGTGTATACATCAGCTATAAGGATGTTAATGGTAAATCGGCAATCAATATGGTATGGCGCTTTGATGACCGTGGCGTATGGCAGGAGCCGGTTGAATATCGCGGGCAGGCGGGCGAAGACGTTGTCAGCTTATATTATTTTTCCAGGACCGCAAATAATCAGGCAAATCCGGGCCTGTACTTTTCCTGGCTGGTTGAGCCGGGCCTAAGCTGTTCGGCATCGGTGGGGCCGGTTCAGCCCATGTGGTCAAGAATAAACCTGGATAGCTGGCTGGGACGTGGGGTAACCGGCGATAATACCCGGATGTTGCAGCAATGGGCGCTCCCCGTGCACTTTTTTGCGGTATGAGCGCATCATCAGACCATACGCATAAAAAAGCCGGCGTATATAAATATATGAGCGATGCCTTTTGCCTGGGGCTCGCCGATCTGCCTGCTGGCGACCTGAGACTTGAGGCACGGTTGGGGTACGCGTCGCCGGTAATTGATATCCGGAGTGACTTGTGGGGACAGGCACGTGGTGCCGGGCCGCATAAGCTGGGCGCAACTTTCTATTGGGCAATAGGCGATGATTACCGTGACGCTATTGGCAACTATTACGCAGGTTTGAAAGATGGCGGAATAATCAGGGTAAAACAAAATTCGCCGGAAAAGAATGCCGTTATTGCCCTGCCCGAATTTAATACCTGGGGAGCACAGGTCGCCATTAAAAAAACAATGGATTCCTTTGACGAGGAAAGCCTGAATAATATCTACGACGACCTTAAGAGATCGCGAATGAAGGCATCGGTATTTGTGGTTGATGCCAAGTGGCAGGCAGAGTATGGCCCCTTGCAGCACGATAAAAAGAGATTTCCGCATTTTACACAATTCCTGGACCGGGTGCGTGCCGATGGCAATAAAGTGGGCTTATGGGGAGCGCTTTTCAGATGTTATGATCCTGCCGATATGGGTTTAACGCTTAAAAACATGCTGCACGATCCCGATGGCAAGCCCATAACCAAGCAGGAAGGCAAAAAATCGTTTTATTTCATGGATTTATCCCAACCCATTGTCCAGGAAGCTTTCCGTAAGCAGATCAAACAGTTTATGCACGATTATCATCCCGATATCGTGAAATACGATTTTGGATATGAGCTGCCGCCAATGTCTATGAGCATTCCTGAAAATAAAGATTGGGCCGGCGAAAAAATGCTGAAAAAATTTATTGAAGTAACCGTTGATGCGTTACGCCGGGAAAATCCCAATGTGGTGGTGATGTATTACGCATTATCGCCGTTTTTCTTAGATGAATTTGATATTCACAGCACCGACGATCTGTTTATGAATGAGGAAGAGTATGCGGTTGAGGCTAACCGGAGGCTATACTTTAGCAGCCTGATGGGGACGCTTGGCATACCAAGCTATGGCTCTGGAGGGTATAGCTGGATACACATGGACGATATATGGTTTGATACCATTGTTTCAGGCGCATTGGGCTCGCTGGGAAGTTTCAGGGGAGATAATACCGATTCCAAAGCGTCAGATGAGCTTATGGCAAAATTTAATGGCCGGGCCGCATTGCGGCGCACCAGTAATGTGTTTGATGTTAAGCCGCTGCAAACCACGCAGATAGGCGCCAATGGCGGGCGGGCCTCATCCTGGATAAGGTTTGAGCATGATGTGCCGGTTTTAATGGCGCTGCGCACACAACATATCATGACCGGCGACCCTATTCCGGCCGCCTGCCAGGACCAGGTAAAAAGCACGGCAAAAGTAGTTATTGCTTCGGCCGATGAGCAGGAGATCGCCAAAACAACAAAATTAAATGTGGTGCCGTTCGCCGATGGAACGTTAACCATCCATCATAACGGTAAAGAGAAAACTGCGACCGTTATTACCCATACCTTTAATAACCCTGCCACCGTTGCTGTAAAATATGATTTAAAGCAGGGAGTGCTGAATTTGCCGTTGACCGAAAGACTTAAAAACGGGATGCTGGTTGAACGGATGGAGGTTGTTTTTAAATAGAGTTAAAGATAGAACTATGAAAAGATTGTTTATTACCGGTATGGTTGTATGCCTGCATCTGGTGAGTAGCGCCCAGCAATTCAAATTTTCGCACCGGGGCGGGCGGGGCTTAATGCCCGAAAATACCGTTATCGCCATGGAAAATGCCCTGGATTTTGATACGGCATTGGAAATGGATCTTTACCTGAGCAGGGATAACCAGGTTTTTGTTTATCATGATGGCGTAATTTCGCCGGTTTACGCCACCAATCCTGATGGAAGCTACGTAACCAAAGAGCAGGCAAACAAAAAAAGGATAATTGAGTACACTTATCCTGAACTGAGAAGTTTTGACATTGGTACCCGGCCCAATCCTGAGTTTCCACGAAAGAAGAATGTAAAAGCTTATATTCCGCTTTTTGCCGAACTGGTAGACTCTGTTGAAAGATATGCTCAAAAAGGAGGGCTTGAAAAACCCTCCTATTCGGTTGAAATAAAAGTTCCTTCCGGAAAGCTGCCTGAGCTCTACAAGCAACACCTGGTTGATGCCGCCATGAAGATCATCGCAGAAAAAAACATAACCGACCGTGTGATTATCCAATCGTTTGATGTCGAGGCCCTGGAATACCTGCACAAAAAATATCCCGGTACAAAAACAGCATACCTTGTTTTTATTGGCAGGGATGATTTTAAAGCCAACCTGCAAAAGTTGTCATTTAAACCCACGGGCTATAGTCCGTACTATAAACAGGTAACCAGGGAAATGATTGATTATTGCCATAAAAATAATATCCAGGTTATTACCTGGACCGTGGATGACAAAAGTGAGATTGAACGGCTCAGGCAAATGGGTGTGGATGTAGTTATTTCAGATTATCCCGATTATTTTTAACCCAGGGTACCCAATAAATTAGTCGCTCAATACCACCACCATATTATGTTTCGCAATCTCCAACCGCCGGATCATATTGTATTTATCGGCTATTTCCTGTTAGTTGCCTGTTACGGCTATTACATCTACAACAAAAAGAAAAGCAGGCAGGCCAGCTCAACCGATTTTTTCCTGGCAGAAGGATCGCTCACGTGGTGGGCTATCGGGGCATCCATCATAGCCTCTAACATTTCTGCCGAGCAGTTTGTCGGGATGTCCGGCAACGGATTTCGCCTTGGTCTGGCCATTTCAGTTTATGAATGGTCGGGAGCTGTAGGATTGATCCTGGTAGCCGTATTTTTTATTCCCATTTTTCTGAAAAATGAGATTTATACCATGCCCCAGTTTCTCCAGAAACGGTATAATGAACCAGTGGGCCTGATTATGGCGGTTTTCTGGCTCTTTCTGTATGTGTTTGTCAACCTTACATCTATCCTGTTTTTGGGAACCATAGCGTTGAGTAACCTGGTTGGCGACGGCTATTTTCATATCGTGATGATTTGCCTTGCAGCGGCGGCGTTCATAATTACTATTGGCGGTATGAAAGTAATTGGTTATACCGATGTTATCCAGGTGTTTTTCCTGATTCTTGGCGGACTTGCCACTACGTATCTTGCCCTTACCCTGGTATCTGAAAAGTTTGGCATGGGCAGCAACGTTTTT
The DNA here is from genome assembly GCF_008274585.1 of Pedobacter sp. BS3. GTDB lineage: Bacteria > Bacteroidota > Bacteroidia > Sphingobacteriales > Sphingobacteriaceae > Hufsiella_A. The sequence continues at coordinate 424,765 of NZ_VTRT01000001.1, forward strand.
GCCGGGTTCAATCAGTTGTTAAAACAGGCGCCGGAACACTTTAAAATGATTTTTGATAAACCCTCCGCAACCTCGTCTCCCGAAGAAATTAACCGGTACATAAGTCTGCCGGGACTGGCCATGATGGCTGCCGGGATGTGGGTTGCCAACCTCAATTACTGGGGCTGTAACCAGTACATCACACAACGGGCTTTAGGCGCAGATTTAAAAACAGCCCGGAACGGTATCCTCTTTTCGGCATTTTTAAAATTGTTAATGCCCCTGATTGTAGTGCTGCCCGGCATTGCCGCTTATGTTTTATACCAGCATGGCGAATTACAGCAGCAAATGCTTACCGGGGGCGAGTTCAGGGAAGATAATGCCTATGCGGCTATCCTGAATTTTTTGCCCGTTGGTCTTAAAGGATTAAGTCTTGCAGCGCTTACTGCCGCTATAGTAGCCTCGCTTGCGGGCAAGGCAAACAGTATATCCACCATTTTTACCCTGGATATTTATAAAAAGTATTTGAATAAAAATTCGGATGAAAAAAAGTTAATCTGGATAGGTCGCCTTACCATTATACTCGCAATTGTAATAGCTATTGCCGTAAACTGGAATGATGCCATAGGAATTGGCAGCAGGGGAGGCTTTGAGTTTATTCAAAAGTACACAGGTTTTGTTTCGCCGGGTATTCTGGCAGTTTTTCTATTGGGCTTTTTCTGGAAAAGAACTACTTCGGCCGCAGCCTTTACCGGTATCATCGGTTCGCTTGTTTTATCGGTAATTTTTGACCGGTTTATAGTTAACTGGCTGGGAACAGAAACCCTGTGGTATACCGCTTATCCCGATGCTAATGGAACCTGTATCATCCCGTTCATGGTAAGCATGGGTTGGGTTTTCGTATTTACCGTTGTATTGATGATTGCTATCAGCCTGTTATTTCCTGGTGGCCCAAAAGAAGGCGCTAAGATCGAGGTAGATGGTAATATGTTTCGTCTTTCGTCATCCACCTGGGTTTTAATAGCCATTATTCTGAGCATTTTAACGGCGCTTTATATCAGGTTTTGGTAAAATGGGGAAATCATTCAATTACTATTCTGGCAGCCAGATAACTAAAATTTGCCTTTTGTTATCCAAACCGGTAACTTTGACATGTGTCAGAAAAATTCCTACGAGATACTTATGTGTATGGAACCGAGTTTTGGGATTTCTATAATTCTCAAAAGAAAGAAGTTCAGGATAAGATTGATTGGGTAATTGGACTTGTAAGGACACTTAAAATTATTCCTGAGAAGTTTTTCAAACATCTGGCAGGAGCAAATGGACTTTATGAGATACGGATAAAGGTCGGTAGCAATATATTTCGCATATTTTGTTTCTTTGACAAAGGGAATTTAATAATCCTGTTGAGTGGGTTTCAAAAAAAGACCGATAAAACTCCGAAACAAGAGATTGAAAAAGCGGAACGTTTAAAACAAAGATATTATGAAGAACAAGCCAAACATAAATAATCTGGTTTCCTGGGACGAGCACTTAGATAAAAAATATGGGAAAGCAGGCACTGCTTCCCGTGAAAAGTATGAGGAAGAGTTTGAGGCGTTTAAAATCGGCATTTTAATTCAGGAAGCACGAAAACAAAAGAATCTTACGCAGGAAGAATTAGCTTTAAAAGTTGGAACAACTAAAAATTATATTTCCCGGATAGAGAATAATGCAAGTGACATCAGGCTCTCAACACTGATGCGAATTATACGGGAAGGATTAGGAGGCCATTTAAAGCTTACACTCGATTTGTAAAAAAGCATTAAGGTTATTTTCTGAATTGGTTAGCTGCATTTTCATGCCCTCTACACATTAATCTGCTTCCGGTATTCCGAAGGATTTTTATGCGTGATCAGCTTAAAGAATTTATTAAAATTAGCCAGGTTATTATAGCCGCTTTCGTAGCAGGCATCGGCAATAGAATAGTCCTTATTTTGTAAGAGCTTGCAGGCGTGCCCTATTCTGAGCTCGTTTAAAAACTGGATAAACGATTTTTGGGTATGGCTTTTAAAAAAACGGCAAAAGGCCGTGGGAGACATGTTGCCTACCGCCGAAATCTCTTCCAGGGTGATGTTTCGATGGAAATTCTGCATCAGAAACTGGTAGATCACATTAATACGCTTTGCATCCCGCTCATCCTGTAAATTTTTGTACGATACCGTTGCCAGGTATTCGTATTCCCTGGAATGTGTTAACAGGTTAATAACCCGCAAAAAAGTCAGTATTTTCTCAAAGCCCTCCATCCTGGATAGTTCAGAAAGCAGCCTGGTAACGCTTTTGTAAGCAGCGCCATAAAATTTTAAGCCCCGTGCAGCCTTCTTTATTAGTTCCTGTATGGGTTGAATAACGGAAACTTCATCAGAGAGATTTACATAAAAATCCTGGGGAAAATAAACGACGGTCGCTTTAGCCCTGAAGCTCTTTTTCTTAAGCGAAAAAACCGGGTCGTTTTGCCAGATATGCGGCAGGTAAGGGCCCATCAATACCAGGTCACCCGCCTCAAAATTAGCAATATTATCACCCACAATCCGTTTTCCATAACTTTCTTCGATCCAAACCAGCTCACAGAGGTGGTGAAAATGGAATGGACTTTCTAAAAAAAATGTATCAACTTTTTTTATCTGTATCGTATTTTTTCCGGATGAGGGTGTATCAATTAACTGGGGTCTCATGCCTATTCTGATTTGCCGGTATAACTATTGCTGGATATGATATTAATCCAATATTAACTGTAAAAAATGATAATTTGAAAATATCCGCTAAAATAACATTAATATATTGATAATATAATTGAAGGATATTCATGCTAAGCCAGATACCTTTGAATGAAAGCTATTAAAATCAGATTTCTGTTTTTTAGCAGGCATTAACATATTAACCAACATAATGAAGATTCCTGAAAACATTGCTGAAGTATTCCATATAAAGGAAGAAAAGTGGAAAGATGATGATGAATTGTTCACTATTGCCAGGAATGAGCTTTATACGGCAGTTGTAGGCGATATCATGGATAAAATAGGCCTTATGCATCAATTCTTATCCCCTGAAATAAGGCCCTTACGAAACGACATGTTTGTAGTTGGCCGGGCTATGACGGTGCTGGAAGCTGATGTTACAAGTAATGAGAGTAGTCATAACGCTGTTTTAAACAAGCCGTTTGGCCTCATGCTGGAAGCGTTAGACGATTTGAAGCAAAATGAAGTATATGTTTGTGCCGGAGCTTCGCCAACTTATGCCCTGTGGGGCGAATTAATGGCCGCCCGGGCTCAAACATTAGGTGCCGCAGGCGCCGTGGTAGACGGTTATTTAAGAGATACCAGGGGAATACTGGCTTTAAATTTTCCTTCATTTTCGTATGGAAGCTATGCCCAGGATCAGGCCCCCCGTGGAAAAGTTATTGGTTTTCGTACGCCTATACAGATGAACGGCGTGTTGATCCACCCCGGGGATATTGTTATGGGCGATATTGACGGTGTATGCGTGGTGCCGCAGCATGCGGTGACCGAGGTTTTCCGTTTGGCGATTGAGAAAGCCAGGGGCGAAAAAATGGTGCACAAAAAAATACAGGAAGGGATGAGTGCAGCAGAAGCCTTTAAAAAGTACGGCATTATGTAGCTTTCAGATAAGAGGAGAAAGGAGCTTATAATCCGGGAGCTAAGAGAGAAGTAAGAATATAGAAGTAAAAAAACAAGACAGAGAGCAGAAACTAAGCTCCCTCCCTTTGGGAGGGTTGGGGGTGGGCTTTCTGCTTGCGCTCGCTTGTAACGAGTGCATAATTATCCGGCGTTTGTAACGCCGTAAACGCTATAAGACTTTAGGCCCTTTCTGTATTAAAGAAGGGAATAACGAAAGGTAAATCAAATTATAATTAAACAATTTGTACTGTTCCAATTAAAAACGAAGCTCTAAAAATTTACGTCCATGAGATTTCTTAAGATTAGTTTTTTTATCCTGTCCATAAGCTTATCCTTATATGCTGATGCCCGGAACAGCATAGTCAATGCAGAGGCATTTAAAGCCAATATTCCCCGGCTTTCGCCCTTACCGCAGGAGGTTGCTGGTACTAAAAACGCTCAGTTAACCCTTAATGGCAAATGGCAATTTACGGTGGGCGCCGGTAATAAAACCGCGGCTATAGAAGTGCCCGGCGAATGGGAAATGCAGGGCTTTACGGTACATGAGGGTGAAACGGCGCTATATAGCCGGCCATTGAATATCCCTGCAGAATGGAATGGAAAAAGAATTAAAATTCGCTTTGATGGTGTCAGTTCGCATGCCGTAGTAAAGGTTAACGGCAAACAGGTAGCGTCGCACGAAGGCGGTTTTGTTCCATTTGAGGTAGATATAACCAGTGCGTTAAAAAGCAGTGATAATATACTGCAGGTTGAGGTACAGGCTTTAACAATCAGCGACAGGCTGGCCTGCGTTTCGCAATATGCGGCGCATACGGTTGGCGGTATTCTCCGGAAAGTGACTTTGTTCGCCCTGCCCGGTATCAACATTGCGGATATGGCTGTAACTACTACATTCGACAGCCGGTTTAAAAATGCCAGCCTGAACATTCAGTATTCAGCAGCTAACGAGGCAAATCGCTCCGGGAATGCGACCTTGAAATTCCGCCTGTCTGATAAAGAAGGAAAAATAGTAACAGAATCCGCCTCTGATATTTCCGTTAACGCGAATGCGACATCTTCAAAATCGGTTACGTTAAAAGTAAATTCCCCAAAGAAATGGGATGCCGAGCACCCGTATCTGTATACCTTAACAACCGAGTTGTATGAAAATGGCAAGCTACTACAGCGTAACACGCAACGGGTCGGGTTCAGGCAAATAGACATAAAAAATGGCCAGTTGCTGGTGAACGGGATGCCTGTAAAGCTGCGTGGGGTGAACCGGCACGATATCTACCCGTTAACCGGACGAAGCATTACGCCTGACTTGTGCAGAAAAGATGCCGAATTGTTCCGGGCAGGAAATTGCAATTATATCCGCACTTCACATTATCCACCCTCAACGGAGTTTTTAGAAGCGGCAGATGAGCTGGGGTTATTTGTAGAATCTGAGGCTGCATTGTGCTGGGTTGGTCATGGTGCTGCGCCTGTCTGGAGGAAATGGGATTATAGCGATACCCGGTTTTTACCGTTCATGGTTGCCGCGAATGTTGAGAAAATGATAGCGCAGCGAAATCATCCCTCCATTATAATCTGGTCATTAGGCAATGAATCGAGGTGGAGCCCATTGTGGAGCAAAGTAAATGAAATTGTAAAGCAGCTTGACCCGTCGCGTCCAACGTCATTTCATGACCAGGCCTGGGGTAAGGGTAACCACTACGGAAGCCAGGCCGATATCGCGGTATATCATTATCCGAACCTCAGATTCGAGGCATTTTTAGATACCATTAAGCGGCCCGTATTGTTTGGAGAGTATGCGCACGTTTCATGTTACAACAGGAGAGAGCTGGTAACAGACCCGGGCATTCGCGACGGGTATGGCGCACCACTGGCGCAAATGTATACCGCCATGTATAAATATAAATCCTGTTTGGGCGGCGCTATTTGGAGTGGAATTGATGATACCTTCCACCTGCCAGACGGGCGTATTATTGGGTACGGCCCCTGGGGTGTAATTGACGGTTGGCGCAGGCTGAAACCGGAATATTTCGGGATGAAAAAAGCCTACTCGCCGGTAGTGATTACCAATATCAGTCACCCGGTTGTTGAAAAAAATAACCTGAAACTATCTGTTGAAAACCGCTACGATTTTACCAACCTGAAAGAGCTTAAAATTTCGTGTACGGTAGATGGTAAATCTCAGACAATCCATGCTGATATTCCTCCTCACGGGCAGGGCGTTGTGAATATTCCCGTTAATGGCACCTCAAAAGAAGTGCTGATATCATTCACTGACCCACGGGGCTTCATTGCCAATGAGGAGAAAATCATACTCAAAGAAAGCCCGGTAAATGAAAACTATGATAAGGTTAACGTTTCCTATGCGGAGAATGATGCATCAATCACTGTTCAGCAGGGGAAAATTACCTACCTGATTAGTAAAACAACCGGTATGATTCTATCCGTAAAAAAAGAAAGTAAGGAAATAGTGAGGCAAGGGCCGGTTTTTGGCATTGTACCCCTGAACAAAGACGACGGCGGCAAACCGGGAGTCGCTAACCAGACGTACCAGAATGATATTTATCCTTTCAAAAATTACCCGCTATCTGTCAGGTTTACAGACAGCCTCTCGGTGCAAAAGCAGGCTGATGGCATTAAAATTTCTATGAACGTAACTTATACCAACGCGGAGGGGAAACAATCGTATCATTTTTTGAATAACGGTACGGTAACGGCTGGTTACCAGGTGCAGTATAAAGGAGTTGATTCGCTGCCCCGGCAGTATGGAATGATGATGCAGTTGCCCGTAAATTTTGATAGATTAAGCTGGAAACGAAAAGGAGATTTCAGCATGTATCCGGATAATAATATCGGGAGAAATGAAGGTGAGGCTTACCTGAATGCGGTTCACCTGCGTTCTGTTGAGAAGCCACGGGAAATGCCTGCCGGCGATTGGCGGGATGATGCCAATGATTTAGGTTCAAACGATTTCCGGTCAACTAAACGGTATATTTACCGGGCATCGTTAACAGATAAATCGGGTAACGGGATTGAAATTATTTCGGACGGTACGCAGGCGGTCAGGGCCTGGTTGCAGGATGAGCGTATGCAATTGCTGGTAGCCGATTACAACAATAATGGTTCTGAACCCTTTTACCGGCCACCGGCCAGCGATGGAAAAATCAATATAGCCCGCAAAACGGTAAGCGGCCAGGTAACATTCCGTATAAAATAAGCTCATGAAACCTGATTTGAATTTAAAGTGTCATCTTATTTATATATCCTGACGATATCAGGCTAAGCCCATTGAGTCGTTTTTGATGTGTAAGCTAATAATAACTGTCAACTGTCAACTGTCAACTGTCAATTATCAATTATCAATTATCAACTGTCAACTGTCAACTGAACTGTCAATTAAACTATGAAAATTACCGATGTCAAAGTCTGGTTAGTTGAAGGTGTAAAATACAACTGGACCTTATTGAAAATCTATACCGATACCGGGCATACCGGTGTGGGCGAAGCTACCAACTGGCCCGGAAGCCCCATTGTTTACCATGCTGCCAAGCATGTTGGCGAACGGATTATCGGCCTCGACCCGATGCGGACGGATTTTATCTGGACAAAATTATATCGCGACCTGAACTGGATAGGCCCTTTTGGCGCCAGCATGTGTGCTATCAGCGGTATTGACATGGCCCTGCTCGACCTGAAAGCAAAAATAATGCAGGTGCCTTGTTATGAGCTATTGGGCGGCGCTTTCCGCAAGGAGATTTTGCTGTACGCGAATTACTGGTTCACCGGTGGCGGACATAACGAAAGCGATTATGCCGAACAGGCGAAAAAAGTAAAGGATGCCGGATTTACCGGCCTGAAGTTCGACCCCTTTGCGCATGCCAACTACCTGTATGGCGAAGATTTGTCGTCTAATCTTACGCTAACGGCAAAACAGCAGGATTTGGCATTTAATGTAAGCAAAGCCGTGCGTGATGCGGTTGGCCCTGAATTCGATATCATGATTGAAACCCATGCCATGCTAAACTACCAGGTAGCGGTAAAAATGGCACAGCGCCTGGCCGAGCTTAACATCACCTGGTATGAGGAACCTGCCGGTCCCGAAAGCGCCGATACGTTGCGGGCCATGAGAGACCGTATTCCTTCCAATGTATCTATCTGCGTTGGCGAAAGGCATTATACCCGTTACGGTATTCGCCCGGTATTAGAAAAAAACGTTTGTGATGTGATGATGCCCGATATTACCCGCTGCGGTGGCCCTTCTGAAATGAAACGCATGGCCACCATGATGGAGGCTTACAACGTTTTATTGGCTCCCCATAATCCCAATGGGCCACTTTCCACGTTATCCAGCGCCCATGTATGTGCCTCTGTGCCCAATTTTTTCAGGCAGGAATTCATGTTCACCGATGTAGCCTGGCGGGATACGGTTATTACGCATCCTATAAAAGATATGATTAAAAACGGTCACCTGCAATTATCAGACCGGCCGGGTTTAGGAGTTGATTTAGTAGAAGAAGAAATGAAGAAACACCCCGGCATATTGAAGCCCAGGACAGGTTTTTACGTGTAACCCTGCTTATTATTACAGGGAGATGAAATACTTTTATGAAGAACGGGAACTATGGCGTTAGAAATTAATCTGAAAAACAAAACGGTACTTATTACCGGAGTTACTTCGGGTATAGGTGCGGGTATAGCAAAAATGTTTGCCCGTGCAGGTGCAGACATTGCCGGGTGCGGACGCCACAGTCGTGATAGTGACGTTGCAAAACGCTTTACCGAATCTGTAGAGGAATGTAGAGCTAAAGCCCTGTATGTACAAACCAATGTAACCAAGGCAGAGCAATTGCAGCAACTGGTAGATGAAACCATATCCCGCTTTGGGAAAATAGATATACTGGTTTCTAACGCGGGTATAAATTTTTTTGAGGGCGCAGCAGATTGTACAGAAGAAGAATGGATGAAAAATCATGATTTGAACCTGGCTGCCCATTGGCGGCTTGCAAAGCTCTGCAAACCTTACCTTCAAAAGCAGCAGGGCGTTATCATTATCATGACCTCTAACCACGCCTTTGCTACTATTCCCGGCTGTTTTCCTTATAATGTAACAAAAACGGCCTTAACGGGACTTGTACGAAGCCTTGCAATTGAATGGGGGCCTGAAATCCGGACGGTTGGCCTGGCGCCGGGATTTATTGATACGCCGGGAAATCAAACCTGGTTTAATTCATTTGCCGATGCTGCCGGAGAACGCCAGCGAACCATCGCCTTACACCCGGTTAAAAAAATCGGAACAACGGAAGAGGTGGGCGCCTGGTGCGTTTTCTTAGCCAGCGAATATGCTTCATTTGCCAGTGGCACTACCTATTTATTAGATGGCGGAAGAAGTGCGTTATTACAGGATTAAGCGTATGCCTTTAGTGCGGGTAAGAACACTGGACAACTTAAGCCTTGAATAGTGGAAAAGTTTTGAAACCTGCCGTAAAGGAAAGTAGGTTTGAGTATTTTATTTTAGCCAGAGGCTTATAAGTAGCTGAACGAAGCCGGAGCTTCGCTCAATCTGACTTTTCGGAATATTCTATTTATTCCTTATTTAACAGCCCAAGCAGCTCACTTTTTGTAAAAGATTTTGCCATACCAGCATCAGATAGAATCAGGTTATTGAACAGGTCTTTTTTACTTTCCTGCATATTCAGGATTTTCTCTTCAACGGTATCAGGACAAATCAGGCGCACCGCAACAATATTCTTTTTCTGCCCGATGCGGTAAATGCGGTCTATGGCCTGGTTTTCTACTGCCGGATTCCACCACGGGTCAACCAGGTACACATAATCAGCCTGGGTTAAATTCAAACCCGTTCCACCAGCTTTCAGGCTTATCAGGAAAACACGCTTAGTAACATCGTCCTGAAATTCCTTTACCACTTCGCTCCTGTTTTTTGTGCTTCCGGTAAGGTAACAGAATGGGATTTCCTCTTCCGTCAACGCTTTCTTTATCAGTTCAAGCATAGAAACAAATTGTGAAAATACCAGGATTTTATGCTGCGGCGATTTTGTTCTGATCTGCTCAAGAAGCGTAGCTATTTTACCGGATGCCTTTTCGTTTATTTCATCATCATGAAGCAGCAGAGGCGAATTGCAAATCTGCCTTAACCGTGTCAGCCCTTTTAAAACATGCATGGAGCTTTTAGGAATCTCTTCTTCCGTTTTGCTGCAAATAAATTCCCGGAATTCTTTTTCAAAAGCATCGTAAATGCCGCGTTGTGCGGCATCCATCGCACAATGAATAACCATCTCGGTTTTTTCCGGAAGCTCTTTTAATACCTCAGCCTTGGTTCTTCGCAGGATAAACGGCTGTATTTTTTGCTGCAATTCCAGCGCCCGTTTGCTGTCGCTGAAGGTATCAATCGGGTTAGAATAGATATCCTTAAAGTATTGTTTGCTGCCCAAAAGTCCGGGACAGGCAAACGAAAGCTGCGCATACAGGTCGAAGGTGTTATTCTCTACCGGGGTTCCCGTAATGGCTATCTTATTTCTCGATTTTAATAAACAGGCGGCCTTATACCGTTGCGAATCGGGATTTTTAATATTCTGCGATTCATCGAGAAAGACATAATTGAACGTGTAATTCTTCAAAAAACGAATGTCGGAGAGCAATGTTCCGTACGAAGTCAGTATCAGTTCATATTGACCGAACTGCTTCGTATCCAAAGAACGGCCGGTTCCATACAACGTATGCAGCTTTAACGACGGCGCAAACTTTCTCACTTCCGCCTGCCAGTTAAAAATAAGCGAAGTAGGCACAACCAGCAGGTTTGTATTATCCGCCCGCTTACCGCGTTGCGATAAAATAAAGGCAAGGATTTGAACAGATTTACCCAAACCCATATCATCGGCCAGGCAGCCGCCTAAATTAAAATCATCCAGAAAATTCAGCCAGTTGAGTCCCTGCTTCTGATAATCTCGCAATTCAGCTTTTAAATCCGGTGGTACAGGCGTATCTTCAATAGCTTCGAAATGAAGCAGCTTTTTGTTGAAAAGGGCGAGCTCGGCTTTGACCTGCCGGTCAATCTGTTCATCGTCAAACAGTGCTGTAATGACACTGAAATTGCTTTTCGCGATTTTCAGCGTATCATCCTCAATATCTCCAGAACTGAAATAAGCGGTAAACTTTTCCAGCCATTCCTGCGGCAATATCCCCAAAGTGCCATCATCCAGCGGGATATATTTGCTTTTATTACGTATCGCCCTGCTGATGGCGACCAGCCCGGCTTTTTTCTTCCCGTAACGTACATCAATATCGGCGTTGAACCAATCCGTTCCGCTCAATAAGCGGATGGTTATCTTCACCGGGTTCGGATTGAGCTTATTTCCCTTTAACGTATTGAATCCAAGAATACGGATAGCCTGGCTTTGCCACTTTTCAAACACCCGGAGAAACCAGTCCTCGTTTAAAAAATGCTTTTTATGCAGGTAGAAAAACGGAAGCACGTCTTCCATCTGCTCTTCAAAATAAGGATGCTGGTGAGTAATTTGCCTGATAAAATCAAATTCAGCCGCTTTATCCCGCTGGATAATAAAACCCGTTTTAATGCCTTTGGGATAAACCTGCCTTTTGCTGAGTATGGATATTTCATGGTTTCCGTACTTCATTACCGGGTGAAGCTCCACGTAAGGGTCAGCATCTTTCAGATAAATAAAACGTTCCGGTGGCTGGTTAAGATTATTTTCCGCCAGTTGTTCCGGGGTGGCAGGCGGCAGATAAGCGTAATTGATTTCGGCATATTCTTCCAGCTTAACCAATATGTTTTCCCTGAATTCCGGGTATTTTGACTGATGGATGAGCAGCGTATTGCTGTGCGCCTTAAAGAACTCGACGGTGCTGAGCAGCTTCAAATTTCCGGCAAGGTGAAAAGCATTATCTATCTCTAAAAAGTACTGGAATTTAATGGTTACGTCGTCCAGCGGATGCCTGTGCTGGTTCAGGTAAATAGCAGCGCTTACCTCATAAAACGGCTCTTTCAGGTCAACAGACAATTCCAGGCTGTGAATAATAGCGCCCAGTTGGATCGGGCTTAAAGCTCCCGCGACAATATTTTCTGATGACCCGGATATATGCTGGTAAAATCTGAGCTGCATTGGGTTTTTGCAGACGGCTTTTAACGCGTCTAACTCCGGCGCAGACCGCTCAGCGGTAATTTTATGCTGAAACTGGCCAATGCCGAAATAAAATTTCGATTCTGTGGGGTTTTCAGAATGCCAGACCTTTTCCGACGCGTTGATAAATTTCAGCGGATTCTTAGGCTTGCCGTTTTGTGTTAAAGCCGCTTCGTACAGCTCAATTTGCAAATGCCTGTAATACCTGTGCTGTTTAAATATTACCAGGGTTTCCTTATCGGGATTAGAAACCGTTTTGGGCAAATAACTGTCAAGAAGCAGGTTTTCCCGGAACTTTAAGGTATCGGCAGTAAGCGGTACCAGACTGGCCGAAGCCGGTTTAACAGATACGGAACCGTTGTGATACGCTAACAGAAAGTACTGTTCGATATTTTTTTCGTGCTGCAAACCGTACGGTTCCGCAAACTTCCTTAACGTATGGGCTCTCAATATCTCATCAAAAAAGATGCGTAATTCTGCACGCGTCAAAATATTATACAAGGCCTGCGATTGATGCGGACAAAGTTTATCGCTTACCGAACAACAGGAACAAGAGAGCAGCAGGCTGTTATTTTCCTGGATTACCAAGGTCGAAACGTTGTTTTGCTTTTCGCTGATAAACAAGGCGGAGTTTATTTCAATGCTTTCAGGATGAAGATTTAAAAAACCGTTCTCATGCGGGCTAAAGCTATCTGCGCTGTGTATCTGGATAAATACTTCATTCAAACCGGTAATGGTTCTATTGGGGATAGCATAGGTATAGTTTTCCGAAAGCGATGAAGTATTGCCGGCGTTCATATTTTCCAAATATCAATCAGCCGGACGACAATAGGTAATAAAAGTGGAAAAAGGTTTGCATTGCTCTTCCATTTTTAAATAAACTACTCCCTCATTTCCATTATCTTTATCCCAAAACCTTCAATCATGAAGCAGTATGTGCTGATCTTGCTTTGCCTGTACCATTTTAACGCTAATGCCCAGCATGCAGAATCTAAAGAAAATAATACGTTATATACAGCCGGACATGCCGGCGCTTTTATCGGTGGGTTGTACGATGCCTACTATCCATACAGCAAATTGAAATTACATGGCGATTTTGGGCTGGGTGCACCCGATAAGCTGGATGGTGAGCTGCTGCTGTTAAACGGACACATCTATCAGACACAAAGCAGCGGCAAAACGTTTGAAATACCCGATACCGGGTTTACACCTTTTGCGGTAGTTAACTTTTTCCATGCCGATAAGGTATTTAAAGCTACCTTGCCCTTAAGCAAAGATAAGCTCTGCGCTTACCTGGACAGCGTGCTGCCTAATCAGAATGGTATTTACGCCATTCATATCAAAGGAACGTTCGGGCAAATTAAAACGCGGGCTTTTCCGCCTGTTATGCAAAAACCGTATAAACCCCTGGCTGCCATGTTAAATCTCCAGCACTTCTTTTCATTTCATGATGTTCGTGGCGAGCTGGTGGGTTATCGTATACCAGACTATATGGAAGGCCCGAATATCAGCGGCTATCATTTTCATTTTTTATCAGCGGATAAGCAATCCGGAGGGCATATCGTCGATTTACAAACCGGCGCAGTTACCATCGAAGTAGATGTTCTGGACAGCTTTACGGTAGATATTCCGCAAACCAGCGATTTTGAGCATTTTGATTTTACCAAAGACCGCCGCGAAGAAGTGAAGCAGGTAGAAAACGGGAAGAAATAAAAATAATTCTACCATGGGGCACAATCTACGGAAGTAGAATAATGTATCCTTGGCTACAGGCTGATATTAAAACAGCTTATATTTGTTACATGGCAGATAAAAACCTTTACATTATTGCAGGTTGCAACGGCGCAGGCAAAACTACTGCCTCGTTTACCATACTGCCCGAAATTATTTTATGTAAAGAATTTGTCAATGCTGATGAAATAGCCAAAGGCTTATCGCCCTTCCAGCCTGAAAAAGTAGCCTTTGAAGCAGGTAGGATAATGTTAAACCGTATTCACGAACTGCTGGCCAATAACGAAAGCTTTGCCTTTGAAACTACCTTAGCTACCAAAAGCTATAGCGGCAAAATCAAGGAAGCCAAACGCAACGGATATACCGTAACCCTTCTCTTCTTCTGGCTGCAAAGTATTGAGCTGGCAAAAGAAAGGGTAAAAACCCGGGTAGCCGAGGGCGTCCACAACATCGCCCCCAACGTGATTGAAAGAAGATACATAAAGGTATTAGAAATTTATTCGATATTTACCTGCCCATTGTTGATGGAGTGTTGATTTTTGATAATTCAGAAGGAAAATACCAACTGATTGCAAAAAAGAACATTATAGAGAATATCGAAATTATTAACGAAATTAGTTTTAATAAATTGAAGAATTTGCGATGACTAAAGCCGAAAAACAAAAAGAACTATATGATAAAATTCTTCTTGGTCTTGAAAAAGTATATGAAAAGCTGATTGAGTTTAAAAAGCAGAAAAAATCAGAGTTGGTGATACTCAAAGACGGTAAGATTGTTAAAATCAAGCCTTGAGTGAACTTGAAAATAATAAAATTGCTCTAAACCAATCTAATCATTATCGTTGTTACGACTTTTATCGCCCTGCATAATTTGCTGAATCAAAGCGCTCCATGCAAATGGGTTGAACAATGGATTGGCTCCACGCATATTAATATTTTTATTGGTTAAAGCAACGTGGTTATTCTGGAAATTGATAGTACCCAATTCTGCGGCATCCCGCGGAAGCACTTTAGCAGAAGCCAGCAGCTTATCTTTACCCAGATTTTTCTTGGCAATTTCCAGGTCGTCATCCGCAAATTTCATGGTCATAAATTCGCGGGTAAACTCATCGATACTGGCCCAGGGGTACACCCGAACTACAGGCAGGTTTATGGCTTCGGGTTTCATTTTAACCAGTACGGTATAACGGTTATTTGAAACGCCCTGGGGTATAACAATAGCCTCTTTACGGTAACCAACCGAGCTGAAGACCAGCGTGTCCTGCTCATGTGCAACAAATGAAAAATATCCCTGGTAATTAGTTGAAAATACGGCGCTTCGGGATGTTTTATTAATGATGGTTACATACGGAACCACAGAATTGCTATCGGCATTGTACACCACACCCGAGAACTGTACAAGAGGCTTTTCCTGCGCCCTTGCTATGTTAAACAGTGCTGTGATGATGATCAGTATGGCCAATAGTTTTTTCATATCCTGGTAAAGCTATCAAAAATCATGCAATTGTATCGTTAAAAAACGTTAAATAAAAACGGCGATGCATACTTATCCACCGCCGTTTCATAAAAATATTTTTTATGCTGTTTAGTTAAACTGCTCTGGCATTACTGCATTCGGATCGTCCATATCGGTTAAATTGATGGCTTCAACGCTTTCAACTTCGGGTACAGCCTTTTTAATGGCCTGTTCAATGCCGGCTTTCATGGTCATAATGCTCATTGGGCATGAACCGCAGGCGCCTAAAAGACGTAGCTTTACCACATGGTCAGGCGTTATCTCTTCTACCAATACATTACCGCCATCTGCTTCCAGGTAAGGACGGATACTATCTAATGCCGCTTCTACTTTTTGCAACAAATCCATGAACACAAATTTTATTAGTATAAAGGTACAAAAAAATTAATTATCAGCCGGCAAATTACTTTTGGCATTAGCAATTGAAACCTGCTGTGCTACTTTTTGCGCTATTTCCTTAAAGGCCGCTGCCGCCGGGTTACCTGTTTCCAGGATAACCGGTTTGCCCGAATCACCCGAATCGCTGATACCTTTTACCAGCGGTATCTCGCCTAAAAAAGGTACCTGGAACTGCTCTGCCAGGCGCTTGCCGCCATTTTCACCAAAAATATAATATTTATTTTGCGGCAGCTCTGCCGGTGTAAAATACGACATGTTCTCTACCACACCCAGCAGCGGTACATTAATACCATTCATCATGAACATGCCGATCCCTTTACGGGCATCGGCCAAAGCCACATTTTGCGGCGTGGTAACAATAACGGCCCCGGCAACCGGGAAACCCTGGGCCAATGTAATGTGTATATCACCTGTTCCCGGTGGAAGGTCTACCACCAGGTAATCCAGATCGCCCCAGTCGGCATCATTGAACAGTTGTTTCACCGCATTAGATACCATCGGCCCACGCCACGGAACAGGCTGGTCGGGATTGGTGAAAAAGCCGATAGACAGCAGCTTGATGCCGTATTGCTCTATCGGTAAAATGCGGGTTTTGCCATCAGGCGTTTGTATGGCATGAGGCCGCTGCCCTTCAACATTGAACATAATCGGAATAGAAGGACCGTAAATATCAGCGTCAATCAATCCAACCTTTGCGCCACTCTGTGCAAGGCCCAATGCCAGGTTGGCCGATACCGTAGATTTACCCACACCGCCTTTGCCCGAAGCCACAACAATAATATTTTTGATGTTATCGAGGTACGGATTTTTTTGTGCCGCCACCCGCGATGTCATTTTAATAGTTACTTCTGCATCGGCACTTACAAAATGTTTAATAGCATTACGGCAGGCGTTTTCTATCAGGCCTTTCAGCGGACAGGCGGGAGTAGTTAATATAACCGAAAAACTGATGTGATTATCCTGGATAACAATATCCTCAACCATGTTCAGGGTAACCAGGTCTTTTTTCAGATCTGGCTCTTCAACGTGGCTTAATGCGTTTAAAACTTGCTCTTTTGTAATCATGATGCGTGTATGCTGCAAAATTACAAAACCTGTACCGTTAAGCGCTTGTTTACATGGCCTTTTTGCAGATATTTACATTCTGGAAATAATTAGTGCTTTAAAACGTTTTTAAGCCGTAACAGTTTAATGAAAAGAAAGTTCCTGTCCGTTATGCACGTTCCCGGAAAATATGTCAGAGCCGGTATTATTACTATTGCTGTTTTATTGGTTATACTCATTACGGGTATAATGATAGCGTATAATAAACGTGAATCCATTTTACAAGCTACCCTGCAAAAAGCCATCCGCAAGGCTAAGACTGAATATCACCTCAATCTTTCTGTAGATAAAGCCCGTTTTGACGGATTGCAAACCGTTGTGTTTGATAATATTACGGTTGTGCCCGAAAATCGCGACAGCCTGGCACACATCAGTAAGCTGCGTGTGGGCGTTAAGCTGTTCCCGCTGTTATTTGGTAATGTAAAGTTTGGCGAACTTGAACTGTCCGACGGGCGGATCTCGCTGATAAAACGCGACAGCCTGCGTAACTATGATTTCCTTTTCAGGAAGAAAAACCAGGATACCACTGCCCGAACGAAGCTGAACCTGGCAGAGCTGGCTAACAACCTGCTCAATAAATTGCTTAACAAGATACCGGATAACATGGATATCCGCAATTTTGATCTGAGTTACGTGGGCAATAAAGACAGCCTGCGTTTTTTTGTCAGCACGGCAACCATCAAAAACGGTGAACTGAGATCTACCATCCAGGTAAACAATAACGAATCGGTATGGCATGCCCAGGGCGAAGTGGAGCCCGGCGATAAGCAATTTGACATCAGCCTGTTTGCCGAAGGTAAGAAAGTAGAGCTGCCTTTGCTGAAACGTAAGTACGATCTGGTGCTGAATTTTGATACCATCCACGCACAGCTGCGTAAAGTAATTCATAATGGCGATGGTTTGCGTTTAAAGGGAACCTACGCCATCAGGAACCTGCTGATCAACCAGCCCAAAATTGCTGCGCACGATATTGTAGTACCTTCCGGCTCTGTTGATGCCGACCTGATGATCGGCGAAAATTATGTTTCGGTCGACAGCTCCTCCGTCATCCACCTGAAAAATATTACCGCGAAACCGTTTATAAAATACACGCTTCGCCCCAACAAAATTTACGAAGTAAAACTGCATACCGACGAGCTGGATGCCCAGGAACTGTTCAATTCCTTTCCCGAAGGTCTGTTCGAATCGCTGAACGGCATAAAAGTAACAGGCACACTTCAATACGATCTGAATTTCCGGCTGGACACTTCCAACCCCGATGCCGTGCAGTTTGATTCGAGGCTTAACAAAAAGAATTTCAAGATTGTTAGCTGGGGCACAACGCCGCTGGATAAAATAAATAACACCTTTGTCTATACGCCATACGAATACGGCAAACCCATGCGTGATATCATTGTCGGCCCGCCAAACCCCAACTTTACCCCTTTAGACAATATATCGGCCAATCTTAAAAATGCGGTTTTAACGGCCGAAGATCCCTCCTTTTATTCGCATCGCGGTTTTGTAGAAGAATCCATCCGCAAGTCTATTGCCACCGATTTTAAGGAAAAAGCATTTAAGCGTGGCGCCAGCACTATTTCCATGCAGCTGGTGAAAAACGTGTACCTGAACCGGCAAAAAACGCTGGCCCGGAAAATAGAGGAAATTTTGCTGGTATGGCTCATAGAGAATAATCACATCTCCGGCAAATCACGCATGTTTGAGACCTATCTCAACCTGATAGAGTGGGGACGAAATGTGTATGGCATTGGCGAAGCATCACGGTATTATTTTGGTAAACTTCCCGCCGACCTCACCTTAGGCGAAAGTATTTTCCTGGCCAGCATTGTCCCACGGCCTAAAAAGGGCCTGTACTTTTTTGAACCCGACGGCAGCTTACGCGGCAGTCTACGCGGATATTTTAAGCTTATCGGCGGATTAATGGCCCGAAAGGGGCTGACTGCTCCCGATACCAATGCCTACGGCTTTTATTCTGTACGACTCAAAGAAAGCCTGCGTCAGCAGATTGCCCCCGATACCATATCTATTGATACATTGATGAAAGATGTGGATGATGATGCCGACACCCGCTCATTCCTGGATCGTATCTTCGGTAAAAAGAAGGAAAAAACCGATACGCTAAGCATGCCACCGGCTAAACAACATCATCCCGTGCAGCAGCAACCGGCAGATACTGTGAAAACCCCGGCTGAGCTTCGGCGTGAACGCCGGGAACAACGGCGGCAGGAACGCAAACGGGAGCGTGAAGCAGGTTACAGATAAGTTATAAGTTGTAAGTTTTAGGTGGTAAGTTATAAGTTTTGCCTGATTATTATTTGAAAAGCAATGCCAGCACATTATCGGTTCAGACAGTTCCGTAATGCCGGATGCATAACTGCTCATAACAGATCTTTCATAAGCTTAATACAAAAATCCAAACAGCCATAACGGAATTTTTTGCTGATAGCCGATCTCTATATCATCGGCTACGACGTATGCTTTATCCAGGTGCCTGATTTGTTTTGAAGATTTATCTTTACCACCTATTTCGAATACAGTATCAGCTATCCTGAAATCACTGTCCTGTATATAGCTTACCGGCTTTACCACAGCAACCTGGTTAATAAAAAAGCTTTCACGCATATTTCCAATATTGCTGTTTGTATCTGCCAGGGCGATGTATAAATTGGGATGATGCAGGTATATTTTTTCAGGCTTTTGCAGTAAGCCGATGTCTTTAACAGCGTTATGCAAGCCACGAATAACCCGGAGGTCTTCCAGGTAATGCAGGTAATTTACCAGCGAGTTACGTGTAACTCCCGTACGTTCGCTTAGCTTAGATATATTTGGCTTGAACGGAACAGATTCGGCGATGATATGTAATAACAGGCGGATCTTTTCGATGCTGGCATAGCTGATGTCATGCGAAGCCGGAAGATCTGCTGATAAGGCCAGCGAAATGGTTTCGGCCAGTTTTAACGGATAAGTAGCGTTGTTTTCTATAAAATAGGGATAATAGCCGTATTGGAGATAATTTTTAAAATGCTCAAACGGGCGCAATATCTTAACAATATTACGGGCATGGTTGACGTGATCTTCAAGTAAATGTTCAAGAGTAATAGCATCAAGAGATCTTTTTGTAACCAGTTCAAGGTATTCCCGGAAGGAGAGGCCAAACAATTCATACATTACAGCTCTTCTGCTCAGGTCGCCTTTAGCCTTATCCAGGTGTATAATTGACGAGCCGGTAAATACAACATGCAGATCAGGATGGTCATCATAAATATTCTTTAGTTCCTGCGACCAGTTGCTGTAGCGGTGAACTTCGTCCAGCAACAGAAAGCGGCCACCCTGCTTAACAAATGCATCGGCCAGATCAGCCAGCCTGTTCTCTGTAAAATACAGATCGTCTAAGCTGGCATATAAGGTTTGATGATCCTGCGGGAGCTGTAAAGCGATATATTGAAGCAACAACGTTGTTTTACCTGCTCCTCTTGCGCCTTTAATACCGATCAGCCTGTCGTTCCAGTCTATTTTCTGATGTAAATATCGTTTAAAATCAACTGGCACACGGTCCCGCTTTTTATAGAATTTTGCTGCAAGAGTTTCCATTTTGTTCTTTGTAAAGAGCAAATATGGTTATAAATTGTTTTTTACAAAGAGCAATGTGTGGTTTAATAGTATTATTCGCTATTGGTTTTCAGCTTTTAATTTACTCCTGGATACTATACCGTATTTCGGCATCAATGTTTAACTTGCAATCCGGCAAATGAATAGATACGTTCAGTATGAATAGCGCTCATGAAAACAGATAAAACCGGTTGCAATCTTCAAAGTTGCTTTATGTGCAGGCTGGCCGCTAAGGAGTGGAAGTTCGCAATTGATGCGCACAAAAAGAATTTCCTGGTAAAGAAGGGCGAGCAGTTCATTACCGAAGGCGACCCTGTAACCGGTGTATATTTTGTGTACAGCGGTAAGGTAAAAGTTCATAAAAAATGGGGCGACCGGGAGCTGATCGTTCGTTTTGCTCATAACGGAGCTATTGTGGGTCACCGGGGCATTAGTACCCGTAACATGGTTTATCCGATATCAGCAACGGCCCTTGAAAACAGCTCAGTTTGCTTTGTGGATATTGATTTTTTCATGGCGAGCCTCAAGGTGAATCCTGAGCTGATGCTTAACCTGATGCTGTTTTACGCTGATGAACTACAGGAATCTGAAAAACGGATGCGTAACCTGGCCCTTATGTCCGTAAAGGGCCGTCTGGCGCTGGCCTTGCTTCATTTAAGAGAGCTTTTCGGGATGGATACCGCTGGCTTTATTGATATTGAGCTAAGCCGGCAGGATCTGGCTGCTTTTACGGGAGCTGCCTACGAAACTGTTTTCAGAACATTAAATGAATTTACGTTCGATAAGCTTATTGCGATAGCCGGAAAAAGAATACGTATTACAGATAACGGCAAACTTGTTAACCTGACACTGGATAATGAATCGGCAGGGTAACAAATAAAAATCCCGCTGCCTGAACCAGAACAGCGGGTCTCCTTCATCAAACTTTATTAAAACTTATAGCCAATTCCGGCGCCGGCAATCCACTTGCCGTCTTTTGCCGCGGTTTTGCTCAAGTAATAAAAAGGCAATTGTATGGCCAGGTGTTTGTACACAGCCGTAAGCCCGAAGCCCAGCGTTGGGGTTATCGTAGCGTTCTTTGTTCCTGCGGTTACCTTATCCTCTTTAATCTTTAACGAGGGAAGTAAGCCCACCAACAGACTAAAAGGTTTTTTATTGAATTTCACGCCCGGGCCTGTACAATTTACAAAGGCGCCATCGTCAGCGTAACCGGCTACCAGAACGCCATCAAATAATACAGGTTTTACTCTGCCGGCATCTGGTGTTTGCGCTTTTGCCGAAAAATTAAGCATGCAGAGTACAAGGCCGCCGTACAGGGCAGCATAGTGTTTACGTGTCATAAGGTTTGTTTTTATTTAATTGTTATCAGAAAAATCATTGTGCGGCAGAGGCAGTTACATCTTCACTTTTTCCATAGGTGTAATAAATAGCCATCCCGGTAAATAACAGGCCGCCAATGATGTTGCCCAGTGTTACAATCAGCTGATTATCCAGCCACCAGTCGGCTATGGTAACGTGGGCGCCAAACATCATCCCGGCAGGAATGACAAACATATTGACCACGGCGTGCTCATAGCCTAATGCGAAGAAAATGAAAATCGGGATACCGGCAGCCAATATTTTGCCCAGGGTAGATTTGGATGTCATGGCCATTACTACGCCCATACAGACCATCCAGTTACACAGAATAGCTTTAACAAAAGCTGTAAGCAGGCCCGCCCCTCCATGACTGGCATAGGCGATGGTCTTTTTTTCGGCTACGGCTACAATGGTTTTTTCAATAGCTCCCAATGTTCCGGACGAGCCAAATTCTGAGGCAGCCGCCCAGTACAGGAAAGCAAATAACAAACTTCCGATCAGGTTCCCGGTAAATACCCAGAACAGGTTTTTCAGCATGGTTCCGGCAGAAATTTTCTTCTCCAGGAAGGCCAGCGGAACCAGCGAAAAGCTTCCGGTTACCAGCTCCAGGCCTAAAATAACGATAATGACGAAGCCAACAGGGAATACAACGGCTCCCGCCATGCTGATGTTGGTTTGTGCTACAGCCAGAAACGCCAGCGTTACGGAAATAGCCAGCAGTGCCCCCGACATACTGCCCCGAATTAATAAATCTTTTACAGATAAAGAAGCCTTGTTAAGAGCTGCGCCCATCATGGCGCTGGCTACTTCTTTTGGTGATACATAATCCATAATGATATTGTTTAATAAGTGTTTACAATGTGAATATTAAGCGCCGGTTGCCAGCACAGGCTGCGACTGACCGTTTATCTGGCCGGTAGTTAAGCCGATGTATACTAAATTATCCTCTACCTTTACGGGATAGGTTTGTATGGCGCATTCATCGCCGCTAAGGCACTGGCCGGTAGCCAGCGAAAATGTTTTTTTATGAAACGGACAGGCAATCTTCGGCTCTCCGGCCACGGAGCCAATCATACCACGGCTTAACGCCATCTGTTTACGGTGCGGACATTCGTTTTGTGTAGCATACCACTCGTTACGACGGGTGAAATAGAACAAGGCGATTTGCTGGTCGCCATGCTTTACGCAAACGCCGCCGTTTTCAACCACATCGTTTACGTGGCAGGCGGCAATCCAGTGTGTTGTTTCCATATCTGTGTTATTTAAGGGTTGATTATTCTGTTAAGCTATTTCCAGTCGGCAGCTACTTTCTGGTTACGCATTTCATTAAATGCTACACTCGGATCTTTTTCGCCCGGTGCGTTTACAAAATGGGTAAAGCGTTTCCGGATTTCGGGAGTTTCTACCGCTACCTTCCATTCACATTGATACGCATTTACCAGTTCCTGCATTTCTTCTTCCCATTGCCCGGCCATACCCAGGCTATCGTTTATTACCACGTTACGCAGGTAATCCATACCGCCATCCATTTTATTGAGCCAGGTTGCGGTACGTGTAAGCGGGTCGGCGGTGCGGATGTAGAACATCAGGAAACGGTCGATGTACCGGATGCAGGTTTCGCTGTCGATATCAGCGGCAAGTAATAAGGCATGCTGTGGCTTGCTGCCGCCATTGCCGCATACGTACAGGTTCCAGCCTTTTTCTGTGGCTATGATGCCGAAATCCTTGCTTTGGGCCTCGGCACATTCACGGATGCAGCCGCTTACGGCGGATTTAATTTTGTGCGGCGCCCGCAATCCGCGATAGCGTTCTTCTATTTGTATGGCAAAGCTCACGCTATCGTGCAAACCAAACCGGCACCAGGTGCTGCCTACACAGCTCTTAACCGTACGCAAGGCCTTTCCATACGCGTGTCCGCTTTCAAATCCGGCAGCAATTAGCTCTTCCCAAATCAGCGGTAAATCACTCAAGTGAGCGCCAAACATATCAATGCGCTGGCCGCCGGTTATCTTAGTGTACAGGTTGTATTTCTCGGCTACGCGGCCAATCACCATGAGTTTTTGCGGGGTAATCTCGCCGCCCGGTATCCGCGGAACAACAGAATACGTGCCACCTTTCTGGATGTTAGCCAGAAAACGGTCATTGCTGTCCTGGGCGGTGTCGTTGCCCTTTTTCAGGATCATGTCGTTCCACAAGCTGGCCAGCAGCGATGATACCAACGGTTTGCATACTTCACAGCCGTCGCCTTTGCCCAGGTGGTCGAGCGCCTCATCGTATGAGCGGATATGGTGTATCTTAATAAGATCGTACAGTTCCTGCCGGCTGAAATTAAAATGCTCGCACACTACGTTACGGATATATTTCCCGTTTTGCTTCATGGTGTGCACCATCAAATCCTTGATCATTGGCATACAGCCTCCGCAGCCTGTACCGGCTTTCGTGCATTTCTTTATGGCATCCACAGACTCACAATGATGCTCTGTTACAGCGCTGCAAATGGTTCCTTTATTCACACTTTCGCAGCTACAGATCAACGCATCGTCGGGCAGGGCGGCAACGCCGGAACCTTCTGCCTGTGCCGATCTGTTACGGGCGCCTATTACCAACTCTTCGGGATCAGGCGGCAGCACTATTTTATTATTAACGGTTTGCAGCAGCATGTTATAGGCCGAGGCATCGCCAACTAAAATACCTCCAAGCAGGTATTTGCCATCATTACTGATGTTGATACGTTTGTAAGTCCCTTTGTGCGTATCTTCAAAGCTAATGGTCCGGCATTCGGGTTCAGTTATAAACGCGTCGCCATAGCTGGCTACGTCTACACCAATCAGTTTCAGCTTGGTGCTCATGTCAAATCCGGCGAAAGCCTTTGCCTGGCCACACAGGTTAGCAGCAACAATTTCTGCCATTTCGTATCCGGGTGCAATCAGGCCATAGATCATGTTGTTGTGCAGCGCACACTCGCCAATGGCAAAAACCGATGGATCGCTGGTCTGCATGGTATCATTGACCACGATGCCGCCACGGGGGCCAACCTCAAGTCCTGCTTGTCTGGCCAGCTCGTCACGCGGGCGGATGCCTGCCGAAATAACCAGCATATCTACGGGCAATTGAGTGTCGTCGTTGAATGTTAATGCTTCGATGCGTTCATCGCCTGCTATGGCTGTTGTGCTTTTGTTGAGATGTGTTGTTAAGCCGAGCTCTTTTAGCTTGGATTGCAGAATGTTGCTTCCGGCGCTGTCTATCTGGCGGGGCATTAAGCGTGGTGCATATTCTATGACATGGGTTTCGGTGATGCCTAAATCTATGAGGGCTTTAGCTGCTTCAAGGCCGAGTAAACCTCCGCCCATTACCGCACCCGATTGTGCTTTTGTAGCATAAGCGGCTATCAAATCCAGATCGTCGATGGTGCGATAGACGAAAACGCCTTCTTTGTTTATTCCGGGAATATCGGGCACAAACGGCGAGGAGCCGGTAGCCAGCACCAGGTAATCGTAATCTACAATAAGTCCCTTGCTGGATTGTACGGTTTTATAGATGCGATCTATTTCTGTAACCGGATCGTTAAGGTGCAGCGTAATGTTATTATCGGCATACCAGTTTGCGGAACAGAGTGATAAATCATCAGCGTTCTTTCCATTAAAATACTCACTCAGATGAACGCGGTCATAGGCTCGTCTTTTTTCCTCGCCAAAAACTACAATATCAAAAGAAGATGATTTTGCTATTAATTTTTCGCAAAATTTGTGACTAACCATTCCATTTCCTATAACAACTACGGATGTTTTGCTTTCTTCTGTCATTTCTTCTAAAATTTTGCCAGTTATAATTTAATTTTTAATGGTTTTAATATTTTATATTAAATAATCAGATATAAAATATTATTTTTTTATAGATTTTATAATAAATACAACAAATAAATATATAATCGCCATTTTTATTGTATTAACAATTCAAATAACATAAAATTATCATAATAAATCAATTATTTTATGATTTAAATCATAATTTTTATGAAATTTTGATAAAAAATATACCTGAAAAATGTATTTATCAATTTTTAATAGCAAAAAATGCTTTCAATTGTCAAATTTTTAACGATAAATATTTTATTTATGGATTTTTTTGATAGAAATATGGAATAATTTCACTTTTTATTGAAAAAACGTCTATTGTTTCATTGAAAAATTCAAGCTTTTTATGAAAGTGTTAGAAAATTGAAAGGTTTCACAAAGAAGAATGAGCGGTTATTGCAAAAAGCCAAAAACAAAACTGGATTTTAGTGCGATTTGCAATAAAAAGCTAATAAACTTTAAATTTTAGCGGGATAAAGGCAAAAAGTAATTTATGAGAATAATATTCTTACCAATCGCAGTAAGTTCTCTTTGTCAATGCTACTTTCTTCAGACTTATCATAAAGAATAAGCATATTAACTATTGTACCTGTTTTATGCTCATCTATAAGGTAGGTGATAATACGGTATCCTCCACTTTTTCCTTTTCCCTTGCTTTCAACAGCTAATCTAATTTTATATAAATTATTTCCGAGACTAATTCCCAAGGTAGGATTTTCAAGGAGTTCTTTTTCTAAGGCTTCTAAATCGGCAACTAAGGAGCGGTGTTTTCTCTTATATATTTTTAATCGTTTATAAAATATGGTAGTGTAAGATATGCTGTTTTTCATTTCATATCTTTCAAGGTTAAACCCTTTCGTTTTCCCTGCCGTATTAATTTAACTTCTTTTAAGGCTTCAGCTAACTCAGCATTGATATCTGGTGTATCATTACCCAATACTTTTGCATTGAATCTTTTTAAAATTTGCAATAGTAAGTCTTTGTCCTTGTCGGCAATTTGAACAGTTAAGGTAGCCATAGCTATAATATTTACACAAATATAAACAATAAATTTTGAGGGTGAATAAGGCTGTGATTCAGTGCTTTTTATATCCCTTATTTATCCAGTAAACACCGCTTAACGTAACTATTAATGCCAGCCAGGTAACCCAGGTCATACGCTCGTTCAAAAACAGGGCTCCGAGCAATAATGCAATAAAGGGGTTGATATAGGCATAAATGGAAACCAGTGTTACCGGTAGTCGCTCAAGCGCATATAAAAAACAAGTATAGGTAAATAACGAACCGATTATAATTAAATAGATAAGCGCATACCAGCTGCTTGCGCTTACGTGATGTATCTCGTTAAGATCATCAAAAAGCAAGCCCATAATGACCAGGAAAAAACCTCCGGAGCACAACTGAATAGCTGCGTTGACCAATGCGGGGGTAGTGGTAGGTTTAAATTTGGTATATATGTTACCAAACGCCCAGGCCAGGCAAGCCAGAAAAGCGACCACAATTCCTGTAAAATAATCCTGGTTATTCAAATCTTTCAGGTTATCACGAAATATAAGTACAATGCCAATACATCCTAAAAGCAATCCCAGCAATACGTGCTTATTCGGTAAGGTTCTGTTTTTGTTGGCCGCGAAATTGATGAGCGTTACATAAACCGGCATTACGGAGGTAATAAGCGCCGCTAACCCGCTTGGAATATAACGCTCGCTCCATCCCATTACACCATTACCCAATGCAATCATGAGTACGCCGGGAACAGCCTGCCGTACCAGGTTTATTTTGGTAAGAGTGCTGAGCTTTCCACTTATATACAAGTAGACAATAAGCAGTACGCCTGCCGTGGAGTGACGGATTCCCGAGAACAGCAGCGGAGGAAAAGTGGTTACCCCAATCCACATGGCGAAATAAGTTGT
Organism: Pedobacter sp. BS3; assembly: GCF_008274585.1. Lineage (GTDB taxonomy): Bacteria > Bacteroidota > Bacteroidia > Sphingobacteriales > Sphingobacteriaceae > Hufsiella_A. The sequence goes on from NZ_VTRT01000001.1 coordinate 452,055, forward strand.
TCCCCATACGATGCAGACCACTGCAAGCGCCAGGTAGGCTTTGGTATTTTCGCGGGTTGAAACCATAGTAAGCAATTTAGCTACTGTATCATTAGCAGTGGCCGAAAGAATAAATATAACGACTGACGATAAAAGTTAAAGAAGGCGTTTCAAACTTACAGTCACGCTGACCCCGAAGTCTCGGAGGGAGCGTCTGTAGCCATGATAAAAATCAATCCTTCGACAAGCTCAGAATGACCATAGTTGGTTTTTGAGATACCTTCAATTATCTCATCGTAAAAATGCTAAATGCTATTTTACAAAGCCGTTTTTATCTTCAGCTCATCCAGTTGTTCGTTAGAGATGGTTGATGGCGAATCGATCATCACATCACGGCCTGAATTGTTTTTCGGGAAAGCGATCACATCGCGAATGCTGTCTAAACCGGCAAACAGCGAACACAGGCGGTCGAAGCCGAAGGCAATACCTCCGTGCGGTGGAGCGCCGTATTCAAAGGCATCCAGTAAAAACCCGAACTGATTTTGGGCTTCTTCGGGAGTAAAGCCAAGATGTTTAAACATGAGCGATTGCAGTTCGCGATTGTGTATCCGGATAGAGCCTCCGCCAATTTCGGTGCCGTTCAGCACCATGTCGTACGCGTTGGCCCGTACGTTGCCGGGATTAGTATCCAGCAGGGCGATATCTTCCGGCTTGGGCGATGTAAACGGATGGTGCATGGCGTGATAGCGGCCGGTTTCTTCATCCCATTCCAGCAGCGGAAAATCAACAACCCAAAGCGGTGCGAAGGTATCTTTATCTCGTAAGCCTAAGCGGTTACCCATTTCCAGGCGCAGCTCATTCAGTTGTTTACGCACCTTATCACCGGTGCCAGCCATTACCAGGATCAGATCGCCGGGAGCGGATTGGAATGCCTCGCTCCATTTTTGCAGATCATCCGGGGTAAAGAATTTGTCTACCGATGATTTCAGCGAGCCGTCTTCGTTGTGACGCATATAGATTAACCCAGTGGCGCCAATCTGCGGCCGCTTTACAAAATCGGTCAGCTCGTCTAACTGTTTACGGGTATAATGTGCGCATCCTTTGGCGTTAATACCCACAACTACATCAGCATTTTCAAACACCGGGAACGAAAGTTCGCCGGAGCCTTTCCAGGTTGCTGGCGCTTTATCATTAGATAGCGAAGCGTTTTTCAGCTCTACAAACTGCATTCCGAAACGGATATCGGGTTTGTCTGAACCATACAGCCGCATGGCATCGGCATAGCTCATGCGTGGAACTTCGCCTAAATCGATATTTTTAACGGCTTTGAACAGGTGCTTAATTAATCCCTCAAACAGGTTCAGGATATCTTCCTGCTCAATAAATGCCATTTCGCAGTCTATCTGTGTAAATTCCGGCTGACGGTCGGCACGCAGGTCTTCATCGCGGAAGCATTTTACTATCTGGAAATAGCGGTCAAAGCCGGACACCATCAGCAGTTGTTTGAACGTTTGCGGCGATTGCGGCAAGGCATAAAATTCGCCGGGGTTCATGCGGCTGGGCACTACAAAGTCGCGGGCGCCTTCGGGTGTAGATTTAATCAGAACCGGGGTTTCTACTTCCAGGAAATTCTGTCCGTCAAGATATTTACGTACTTCCTGCGCCATTTTATGGCGAAGCACCAGGTTGTTCCGCACCGGGTTACGGCGCAGGTCAAGATAACGGTATTTCATGCGCAGGTCGTCGCCGCCATCGGTTTCATCTTCTATTAAAAAGGGAGGGAGCTTGGCCGCATTCAGCACCTGTAACGCTGAAACCTTGATCTCAATTTCGCCGGTAGGCAGCTTAGGATTTTTGTTGGAACGCTCAATGACCTTTCCGGTAACCTGAATGACAAATTCACGGCCTAATTCACGTGCTTTACTGCGGAGGCTTTCGTCATCGTCGGTATTGAAGGTAAGCTGGGTAATGCCGTAACGGTCGCGGACATCAATAAATGTCATGCCGCCAAGGTCACGCGATTTTTGTACCCAACCTGTTAAAGTAACTTCTTTACCAATGTCATTCCGGTTTAACTCGCCGCAAGTATGTGTTCTTAACATAATCCTTTTTTCTGCTGAAGTGCAAAAGTATAATTTTTTGAGAGATGTTAACCGGTTTAAATCTAAAGGAAAGCCAGCTTTGTTATTTATTACAGCTCTACTTCACCCCTAAACACAAACTTAGCCGGTCCTTCCAGAAATACGTCTGAAAAACGCTGCCCGTCAAAGTGAAAACGGATATTAAGGTTGCCGCCTAACACCCGTATAGGTGTACTGATATTGCCCGTCAATCCTTTTTCTATGGCCATAGCCATAGCAACGGCTGTAACGCCGGTTCCACAGGCGTATGTTTCATCTTCTACGCCGCGTTCAAAGGTGCGTACGAAGTAGTGATCGCCAAAATCTTCTACAAAATTTACGTTGATGCCTTCTTGCTTATACGTTTTGTTATTGCGGATGGCATATCCATCGTGATAAACATCTTTTTGCTGAAGATCTTTGGTTAACAGTACATAATGCGGCGAACCGGTATTGAGCACATACGCTTCGCCGTCGCGATTTACCTGCGCTACTTCTATCATTTTCAGACTGATACGCTCGCCATCTTCTGAAATTTTGGCATAATGCGGCCCGTCAACTGCCAAAAAGTTCGTTTCGTTAGGAATCAGCTTCAAATCGTGTGCGAAGGCTACAATACAACGCCCGCCATTACCGCACATGCTGCCCGGGCGACCATCGGCATTATAATAGATCATTTCGAAATCATAGCCGGCCTTAGCTTGCAACAGCATTAAACCATCCGCTCCGACACCAAAATGCCGGTTACAGATACGGGCAACAGTATCGGGGCTAAAGATATCGTAGTGTGCGTTTCTGTTATCAACTAAAACAAAATCGTTGCCTGCACCCTGGTATTTGTAAAAATCTAATTTCATTCGTATGGGGATATTTACCTGCAAATTTGACAATAAGTATTGAATTGCCTGTCATAATGGATTAATAAAAGCTGGTTGTTGCTTTAAAGTATAATGGTTTAACAATTTTTAACATAAAATACCGGGTTCAAAGTTGCAGAAAGGCCTGAAGTGGTATTAAATTTGAATACGTAATCCGGACAAGGGCTTAAATTGATAGTAAATCAATGCGGGTTAGCAGGAAAACGGAGATGAAGATGGTTATTCCTCTCAAATCGAAGTTTCCGGGCTTCGCACATTAAAAAAAATAATTTATTAATATGAAAAAGATAGCAATAACTCTTTTAACCGCATTTGTTGGCGGTGCAGTTGCTGTGGGGGCGTATAAGCTTGTGGAGAATAAATACGCCGACACTGCCAGTTTAGAAGAAAAACAAAAGGTTTATTTTACCAACAATCCCCAGAGCATTACATCGTCAACGGGGCAGCTGGATTTTACCCAGGCGGCCGCGGCCGTAACGCCGGCTGTGGTGCACATTAAAACAACATACAAAGGACAGCAGGGCAACGGTGCGGGCGACCCGTTTGATGACATGTTTAACGACTTTTTCGGTGGCCGCCGCCGTCAGGCAACACCTGTTATGGCTTCTGGTTCGGGGGTAATTATTTCTGACGATGGTTATATTGTAACTAACAACCACGTTGTGGAAGATGCTACGGATATCAGCGTAGTTCTTACCGATAAGCGTACATTTAAAGCTAAGGTTATCGGCCGCGACCCGAATACCGACCTTGCCTTAATAAAGGTTTCGGCTACTAAGCTGCCGGTTGTAAAATTCGGTAACTCAGACAATGTTCGTGTAGGCGAATGGGTATTGGCAGTTGGTTATCCGTTTACCTTAAATACTACGGTAACCGCCGGTATCATCAGTGCCAAAGGTCGCCAGATCGGTATTTTAGGCCAGTCTGAATCAAATCCGTACCAACGCCGAAGCGGCCCGCAGGTCAATACCGCTATTGAATCGTTTATTCAAACCGATGCCGCTATAAACCGTGGTAACAGTGGTGGCGCTTTGGTCAATACCAATGGCGAGCTGATCGGTATTAATGCGGCTATTGCTTCGCAAAGCGGTAATTACGAAGGTTATGGCTTTGCCATCCCCATTAACCTGGCCAAAAAAGTGCTGGATGATTTCATGAAATATGGTACTGTAAAACGTGGTTATATCGGTGTTAGCTTCAGCGAGCTGGATGCCGACCGGGCTAAACAATTGGGTGTAACCGAAATCAACGGTTTATATGTCAACCAGATAGTACCGGGTAGCGGTGCCGAAGCTGCCGGACTGAAAAAAGGTGATATCATTACCAAAGTAGATGGTAACAAGATCTATGCTTCGTCTGATCTCCAGGAACGTGTAGCACGTTTGCGTCCCGGTGATAAAATTAACATTACTTATCTGCACGATGGTAAAGAGCGTACGGTAAATATTACATTGAAAAGCGAAAGTGAATCGCAATTAGCCGGAACCTCGGGCCGCAGCTCAGAAGAAGTATACAACAAGCTCGGTGCAAGCTTTGCTCCGTTAAGCTCAGCTCAAAAACAACGGTACCATATTAATGCAGGTGTGGTTGTTTCGGAAGTACGTCCCGGCGGATTTTTTGACCAGATTGAAATTCCACGTGGAACTATCATTACTTCCATCAATGGTAAACCCGTTAATAAAGTTGACGATATAGACGCTGCTATATCTGATATGCGGGGTGATATGATGCGTGTTAACGGCATAGCGCCGGATGGCTCTAAGGTTGCCTATAATTTCCAGATAGATAACTGATAATTGAATATATCCCATAGTGATAAGGGGGCTGCACTTAAAAAGTTGGCCCCCTTAATTTTTTAATGGCTAAAGACTATATTCGTTAAACATGATCTTCCTGCTCGATAAAGACAGTGATCTTCCCGATCCGGCTCTGGCCGAAGATGATGGTCTGCTGGCCGTAGGCGGCGATTTATCGACCGAACGGCTACTTTCTGCCTATCGCAAGGGCATTTTTCCGTGGTATGCTGACAATACACCTATACTCTGGTACGCTCCGCACCAGCGTTTTGTGCTGTTTCCAGATAAGGTAAAGGTCAGTAAAAGCATGAAGAAAGTAATGCGATCTAATATTTTCCGGATAACATTTAACCAGGCTTTTGCCGATGTGATCAGGCAATGTGCCGCTGTATCCAGGCAGGGACAAGACGGAACCTGGATAACTGCCGACATGCAGCAGGCCTACATAACTTTACATGAAAAAGGTTATGCTCACTCCGTTGAGGTATGGCAAAACACAGATTTGGTCGGCGGTTTATACGGCGTTGAGATCAACACCGTATTTTGCGGCGAAAGCATGTTCAGTAAACAAAGCAATGCTTCAAAAGCAGCGTTGGTATGGCTTTGCAAAAACAGGCACTACACTTTAATAGACTGCCAGGTTTACACCGGGCATTTAGAGCGTATGGGTGCGCAATATATACCAGCATCAGCTTATATGGGTTTTTTAAACGAAGGTGATAATTGAACATTGGCATCCGGTTGCAGAGGTCTTGAAAATTGAACTGAGGAATAATTTTTACTGCAGTAGCATCACATCTTTTTTTTAGCCTGAATTTCATGAGCGGCCTCAAGCAATTCGAGCAGATATACATAGAATGTTAACAGTTCGTATCGTTTGCTTTCCGGCTGTTTTGCAAAACTATCACTCGCCATAATAGTTACACATTCCCACAATATTGCTTTACTTTTTTCCGGGCTAAAGCGAAGAAAGAAATCTTTTAAGGTGTTAATAGCTGTTTGTCTTTTGGTTTCGCTATCCATCATTATACTCTTTAGGGCGGTTGTACAAAGGTATAATTCTTAGTTATGACTAAGAATATAAAAGTAAAAAATTTTCCTACTTGCAACTGTACATGGCAAAGAAATCGGCATTTGAATTAGCAATTGTTGACAGGGTAAGGGAAATGAGAAAAAAATATAAAAAATCTCAAACCTATATTGCCATGATTCTCGATGTTACAGATGGTTACATTGGGCAAATTGAGAGTACAAAATCGGCAAGTATGTATACTTATGACCAATTAAATAAAATTGCCATAGAGTTTAATTGCAGCCCAAAAGACTTCATGCCCGAAGAAGCCAGTCCAATTAGCACAAACATTAAAGATTAATTTAACCCCCGGCTTATTAAAGTCAATAATGACAATAATACCCTTGTATTGGAAATGAGGATATTATTGTTCCACTTTTGTTTATGAAATATTACAGAGACGATATTTTTATTAAACAGTTAGGCAAGCGTATTATCGCACTGCGGAAAGGGAGAAATGTTACGCAGGAAGAATTAGCTGCAAGAACAGGTTTTGAATTAAAACAGATAGGGAGAATTGAAAGAGGAGAAATAAATACAAGTATCAGCCACATACATGCAATTGCAAAAGCGCTGGAGATTGAATTGAAAGAAATGTTTGATTTTGACGCTGGTAATCAGGCAAGACGGTACTAATATATAATGCATTGGAAATGAGGTATATTTCATTAAATTTAAAAGAAATTTAGGGTATGAAATTTCCATCTGTCCATGAGCTTGCAAAATCGGCAAGACAGGTTATAAGCCGTTTTCCTTTCGAGCTTTTTTTCGCTTTAGCGGGTACTATAGCAGCAACAGCACTTGTAGAGTTGGATAATTATATATCTGCTGCCAATTGGTGCATTCGGATAATTATGACGGCCAATTTGGGGCTGGCGCTTACATTTGCAGCAGGATTATACGCAGAGAGCAAGGGTTATTCCATACGGCAAAAAAACCTGTTAAAGTTTACGGTCGCTTTTGCTGCTTTAGGATTTATATTAATTCTGAATCCGCAAAAACGGGAAACGGATTACCTGCAATTTATACTCCTTTGTCTATCGGCACATTTACTGGTATCCTTTTCAGGTTATTTAAAAAAAGATACCATTACTGGTTTCTGGCAATTTAATAAAACCATTTTTCTGCGGTTTCTTGCCGGAGTATTATATAGTACTGTATTGTTCGCCGGTCTTTCGGCAGCCATTGGTTCTATGAATTTTCTATTTGGCTTTGATTTCCGGAGCGATACTTTCAGTATACTGTGGTGCTGGATAGTCGGTATTTTTCAAACTACTTTCTTTCTTGCCGGAGTGCCCCGTGATATTACCGCCCTGCAACAGGATACATCCTATCCGAAAAGCCTGAAAATATTTACGCAATATGTGCTTGTTCCTTTAGCCAGTGTGTACGTACTTATTTTACTGGCTTATGAAACTAAAATTTTATTGGAATGGAAGTTACCGGCAGGTTTAGTATCTAACCTGATATTAGGTTACGCGGTGTTTGGTATATTATCGTTATTGCTGGTTTATCCTATACGTAACCGCGAAGAAAATAAGTGGATAAAAACATATAGCCGGAGCTTTTACTTTTTGCTTGTACCGCTGCTCATCTTATTATTCCTGGCGGTGGGCGTACGTGTTAAAAACTACGGCATTACCGAAGAACGTTATTTTCTATTGGCGCTTGCCGTCTGGCTGGGAATTATTACCGTTTATTTCCTGGTTTCTTCCCGGCAGAATATCAAAATCATACCTATATCGCTTTGTATAGTATCTGTTTTATCGGCCTTCGGGCCGCAAGGCGCCTTTTATGTTTCCAAACAATCGCAATTAAACAGGTTAACCAGATTTGTAGAAAATAAAAAGGCGAAAAACCGGAGGAAAGAAATTAAGAATATTGCTTATTACCTCAACGCCCATCATGGATTAAAGTCACTTCAGCCCCTGGTAAAGGTTGATATTGATAGCATTGAGAGACATTTTAATGCAAAAGTTAATAAGGAAAAAACAAAATGGGGATATACGTATACCACTTATGACGCTAAGAATGATAGCCGGGATAGCGTGCTGGCATTACTTGAACCTACCCTGCTAAAAGAAGAAAAGTCAGTAGGTGAATTAGTATATTTCAGTAACGATAATACCGGAAAAATAACGTTAAATCAGCCCGGCCTGATGATGACGTTCAATTCGAATATATATGCCGAAAACGGCGGAAAAACAGAATCCCGCTTTAAGGGTAAAGGCGTTTCGCTGGCGGTTGATACCAGCAAAAAATCCTATAATCTGGTAGTGAGTATTAACGATGCAAAGTTAGTTTATGAGCCATCTCAAAAATTGAAAAAATTATTTGCTGATAAGCAGCTTATTAAAAACAGTAAGAATAATCAGGTTAGTGTACCGTTAAACCAGATGCAGGATACACTTAAGCTTAGCAATCAGCAAATCATTATACGGTTTGAACAATTGAATGGATACGATACTGAACAACCGGTTAACTTTTACTCAGGGTACGTTATTGTGAATTGAGCGTTATTTAATCTAACCGGCTAAAATCCAGTATGTCGTCTGTAGTTGCACCTAATGCTTCCGCCAGTTGCGTGAGTGTGTAAGCTGTGGGATTTGCTCCATTAACTTCATAATTACTTATAACCTGTTTGTCTTTATAACCTATTTTTAAGGCTAATTCCTTTTGGGTCAGTTTAGCTTCTTTTCTTAACTGCCTCAGGTGTTTACCAAGTTTAATTTTAAAGTCCTCCAGTGTTATTGTTTCCATTTTAATAAGTTGATATTAGTACTTTACTTTTCACCTTTCCACTCGGCATAAAACTGTTCCAGGTAACATTCCATAAAACGATGACGTTCTTCGGCCAGCAGTTTGGCCGTTGCGGTATTCATGCGGTCTTTAAGCAATAATAATTTCTCATAAAAATGATTAATGGTCGGCGCCGTGCTGCTTTTATAGGCTTCTTTACTCATTTTCAAATCAGGCTTAATGCCGGGATTATAAAGTTCCCTGTTTTTATATCCGCCATAGGTAAAAGCCCGAGCAATGCCAATAGCGCCCATAGCATCCAGCCGGTCGGCATCCTGAACCACCTCAAGCTCTTTAGAATGAAAGGTAACCGTTCCTAAGCTGGCTTTGAACGACATATTACGTATAATCTGTTGTACATGCTGGATAATGGTGCTATCAACATCCATACTTTGCAGAAATTCTCCTGCCTTTTGCGGACCAATATCTTCGTTGCCATCATGAAATTTACCGTCGGCAATATCGTGCAACAGCGCAGCAAGCTCTACAACCAGTAGATCAACCTTTTCATAAAAAGCAATATGCCTGGCATTGTTCCATACCCGTTGAATATGCCACCAATCATGTCCGGATTCCGCATGTTGAAGCTCCTGTTTTACAAAAACTACCGTTTTGTCGATAATATCCATGTTGCTACAAAGATGAGTTTTAATTACCCTGCAAGAGAATAAACAATTATATTCGTTAATGTACAATTATTGCTGATGTTAGAAAAATTCAAAGATTATCTGCGGGTAAAAGCCGGCCTTACCGATGAGCAATTTACAGCCATATCGGGTAAACTTAAAACCAGAAAAATTGCTAAAGGAACTATCCTGCTGAGACAAGGCGAAGTTTGCCATCATTCATTCTTTGTTTCAAGCGGATTATTACGTTCATATACCATAGATACTGCCGGAAAAGAGCATATTATACAATTTGCTCCCGAAAACTGGATGATAACAGACCGAAGCAGCAATTATTTTAATGAGCCTTCAGAGCTGTTTATTGATGCCATAGAAGATACAGAATTTATCCTGGTCACTAATGAGTTTATTGATGCGGCAGCCTGTAGCAGCCAGAGTTTTCAACGGTATGATAACAGGGCTTTACATAATCATATCCGTCATTTACAGAGCCGGGTAAGCCTGTTGCTTGGCGCTACGGCAGAACAGCGATACCTGGATTTTATTAAACTATATACCGAACTAACCTTACGCATACCACAATGGATGATTGCTTCATACCTCGGGATAACACCGGAATCATTAAGCCGTGTGCGCAAAGAGCTTGCACATAAAAATTTTAAGCCTTACTGAGGAGGGAAACAAGAATATAGAATCAAGAGACAAGACAGAGAGCAATAATGTCATCTCAATACGCAATACTCATTACTCAATACCAAACATCATTTCTTAACATACATCAATGTTTTCGCAGTCAAGGCAGCGTATTTTTGTATAGATTAAAAACGTATGACAATGAAAACAAGAAATATTGAACTGATTTTAACACCTCCGGCTCCGCACATGGTTGGCGATGGATTCAGGGTACATAATTTTATTCCAGGTTACGGGTTGAATATGCAACGCATGAGTCAGGATTGCGCTCGTTTACAATAACGAGTGCATCATTATCCGGCGTTTATAACGCCGTAAGTTTGCAGAAATTTCTTAACATATATCAATGTAGCCGTAGATAAGGCAAAGTATCTTTGTATAGATTAAAACGTATGACAATGAAAACAAGAAATATTGAACTGATTTTAACACCTCCGGCTCCGCACATGGTTGGCGATGGATTCAGGGTACATAATTTTATTCCCGGCTACCGGTTGAATATGCAACGCATGAGCCCGTTCATCATGCTGGATTATAATTCTAAATTCTACTTTCCGCCAACCGATAAACCCAGGGGCGTAAGCGTGCATCCTCACCGCGGATTTGAAACCGTAACCATTGCTTATCATGGTAAAGTAGCGCATCATGATAGTGCAGGTAACAGCGGCGTTATTGCCGAAGGCGATGTACAATGGATGACAGCAGCCTCGGGCGTATTACATAAAGAATATCATGAAAAAGAATACAGCAAACAGGGCGGCGATTTCCAGATGGTGCAGCTTTGGGTAAACCTGCCAGCCAAAGATAAAATGTCAAAACCCCAATATCAGGAAATCACTAATGCAAGTATCAATAAATATACCCTGCCGGGTAACAATGGCGTTATTGAAGTAATAGCCGGACAGTACGAGGATGCTAAAGGAACGGCCAGCACGTTTACGCCTGTTCATTTGCAAAACGCCAAGTTAAATAAGGGAGCCGTTGTACCGTTTACATTTCCTGCCGGCTACAATACCGCATTGCTGGTTATAGAAGGAAGCATCCGTGTAAACGGCGAAGAAAAAGCTCCGGCAGATAATTTTGTAGTATTTAAAAACGATGGTGAAACATTTACCATTGAAGCTTTGGAAAATGCTGTGGTGTTGGTTTTAAGCGGTGAACCAATTAACGAGCCAATTGCCGCTCACGGGCCTTTTGTGATGAATACCCGCGAGGAAATTGTGCAGGCTTTTAACGATGTGAATATGGGTAAGTTTGGTTACCTGGAAGAATAAAAAAAGGGTTTTTAAAAAGTCAATAAAGCCAACCAATTTACAGTCACGCTTCCCCCGAATTCTCGGGGGAAGCGTTGTAGCCACAATGAACTAATCCTTCGACAGGCCCAGGATGACCATAGCAGACTTTTTAGATACTTGTGCCTAATCGTAGTAAGTAGACACGTGTATTACCCTGCATACTTTTCCAGGAAATCGTTATATGCCAGCTTAATACCTTCAGGCAGTTCTATCGTGTGTTTCCAGCCGTAGCTGTGCAGCTTAGAAACGTCCATCAGCTTACGCGGCGTGCCATCGGGTTTCGAGATATCGAAGGTTAATTCACCTTCAAAGCCAGTAATATCCTTAATCAGCAAAGCGAGGTCTTTAATGGTAATATCTTCGCCGGTGCCGATGTTTACCAAACCCGGTTCATTGTAATGCTGCATTAAAAAATAGCAGGCTTCGGCCAGGTCGTCAGCAAACAAAAACTCACGCCGTGGCGACCCGCTTCCCCAAATGGTTACCGTAGGTTGCTTGTTAACCTTGGCCTCGTGAAATTTGCGGATTAATGCCGGTAAAACGTGCGAATTTTGCGGGTGATAATTATCGTTATAGCCATACAGGTTAGTTGGCATTACCGATATGAAATTACAACCGTATTGGTCGCGGTAAGCATCACAAAGCTTAATACCCGCGATTTTTGCAATGGCGTAAGGCTCATTAGTATGTTCTAACGGTCCGGTAAGCAGGTAATCCTCTTTTAGTGGTTGTGGCGCCAGTTTCGGATAAATGCAGCTTGACCCCAAAAACATCAGCTTTTTAACGCCGTTAAGGTAAGCGTTGTGGATAATATTATTCTGAATGCACAAATTATCGTATAAAAACTCGGCCCTGTACGTGTTGTTAGCTACAATGCCGCCTACTTTGGCTGCGGCCAGAAATACATAATCGGGTTTTTCGGCAGCAAAAAACTCGGCTACAGCCTGCTGATTTCTTAAATCAAGCTCTTTGGATGTACGGGTAATGATATTGGAATATCCCTCTTTTTCAAGCTTTCTGAAAATGGCAGAACCCACCATTCCACGGTGCCCGGCAATGTAAATTTTGGCGCTTTTTTCCACGTTATTTTAATTGGGAGGTAAAGATAGATATTTTTGTGCCTTTAACATTCACAGATGGGTAAAGATAAGTTACGCCGGTTTGCCGAGATCAACACATTTTCAAACGTTTTGCAGTTGGATGAAGGTAAGGTAATGAAGGGCAGATGGGCTTCAGAACATTTTAAAAATAATCACCCCGTAGTGCTTGAGCTGGCTTGCGGTAAAGGCGAATATACCGTAAACCTGGCAAGGCTTTTTCCGGAAAAGAATTTCATTGGAATTGACTACAAGGGGAACCGGATATGGCGGGGAGCTAAAACCGCGTTAGAGGAAAATATACCTAATGTTGCCTTTCTGCGCATCCAGATAGAAAATATACTGGATTATTTTGCCGAAGGTGAAGTATCGGAAATATGGATTACATTTCCTGACCCCCAGCCGCAAATCAGCCGGGAGAAAAAGCGGCTTACCTATCCGGGATTTTTGGATAAGTACAAAGCTATTTTAGAGCACGCCGGAACTTTGCATCTTAAAACGGATAACGATGGCTTACATGCCTATACTGCGGGAAAAATTGAAGAACTTGGCTTAAATTTGCATCTTAAAACAGAAGATCTATACCAATCTGACCTGGTGGACGATGTGCTGGCGATTAAAACCTATTACGAGAAAAAATACCTGAACAGCAATAAAAACATTAATTATCTGAAATTTAGCTTTCACTGATGGAAGAAATGAGCTTCTTTGAGCAGGTTTATGAGGTTGTACGCCTTGTTCCGGCAGGGCGAGTAACTTCGTATGGCGCTATTGCCAGATATTTAGGCACAAAAGGTTCGCGTATGGTAGGTTACGCCATGAACGGTTGCCCGGGGAAAATTCCGCCGGTTCCGGCGCACCGGGTAGTTAACAGCAAAGGTATTTTAACCGGCAAGCGCTTTTTCAGCACGCCAACCCTGATGGAGCAGTTGTTAGCTAATGAAGGCATTGCTGTAGTAAACGACCGGGTACAAAATTTTGAAACCATTTTCTGGGATCCGGCTATTGAGCTGACTTTATGATAAGCCGTTAAACTTTGAATCGCCGCATGGCTCCTGCGGCGATTCAAAGGAACGATGTGATCCTTCAGGCTGTGCTCAATGAGGAAGGCTTTGGATAATCCCCTTTTATAAATAATTTATAAATAAAAAGAAAAGAGGCTGTCCGAAAGTCAAAAATGCGGTCATACTGCTTCACCAATCAACGTACCTGTTTCAAAATGACCACTTTTTGAGAAGGACATCCTCTTCCTGGACCTGCACGGTAGAAAACCGGCACAGATCACGCTGATCTAAACCTTATTTCTTTGCCAGCAGGTTTACAGCCAGCTCAAATTCGTCGTCAATAGCTTTATCGCCAATGCTTGCAAAAAAGCTTTTTGAACCGTAGCGTATGTCGTATTTGGTACGGTCTACTTTTATGGTTGGTGCAGTTGCCGTAATTACATTGCCCTGCCGTTTTACAGTTGCCAAAAAGCTGATCGGGTTAGTAATGCCTTTAATGGTTAAGTTTCCAGTAATGTTTACCTGATTTGCACCGGCCGGAGTAACTTTGGTAATTACAAAGGTTGAAACCGGGTTTTTTGCCACACTGAAAAAATCATCCGATTTAAGATGTCCCAGCAATTTTTGAGCATACTCACCTTCCAGGTCGGCATTGGTTATAGAGTTCATATCCAATGTAAAATTGCCGGTTTTCAGGTTATTGCCCGATGCGGTCAAGCTTCCTGAAGCCAGTTTAATAGTGCCATGATGCTGCCCGGTAACCTTTCGGCCGATCCAGCTTACAGATGATTTATCCGTGTCAACCGTGAATTTTTCGTCGGCCGATTTATTCGTGAATGCAGCTAAGCCGGCAATGGCTACAAAACCTATCAGTACCCTTAATCTTTTCATAATTTTCTTTTTTTAGTATTAAACAAATGCAAAGGTAAATCAGAAAAATAGATGTTTAAACATTAAATAGATTATTTACACTTATGTGTCAATCTGCAAAAGGCAGAGTGACGAAGAACCGGGCTTTTTAGACACCCGCAGTTGTTTCTGCTCCTTGTCGTGTCTCTTGCATCTATATTCTTGTTTCTAAAAATACTATCTTCCATGAATGATGAACCATTAGCCTATCTTCCACTTATAACGTAAAACTTATAACGTACAACATAAAACCTACAACTTATACCTTACAACCTTTATCTTTGCAAGCCATAATCAGCAGATTTTATCATGTCAGATCAGAAGAGAGTGCGTGTTCGTTTTGCGCCCAGTCCAACCGGCGGATTGCACTTAGGCGGTGTACGCACCGTGCTATTTAATTACCTTTTTGCCCGTCATCACCAGGGCGATTTTATTTTACGTATTGAAGATACCGACCAAACCCGCTATGTAGAAGGGGCCGAACAATATATCCTGGATTGTTTAAGCTGGTGCGGACTTATTCCCGATGAAAGGCCGCAATCAGGGGGCGAATATGGCCCATACCGCCAGAGCGAACGCAAGCACCTGTATGCACAATATGCCAAACAATTAATAGATAACGGCCATGCGTACTACGCATTTGATACACCTGCCGAACTGGAACAAATGCGTAACAGTGTTGCTAATTTCCGTTATGATCATAGCAGCCGCACACAGTTAAGAAATTCATTAACGCTTTCCGCAGATGAGGTTAGCCGCTTATTGGAGGGCGATACACCTTATGTGGTGCGTATCAAAATGCCCGAAGACCAGGTTGTTTCTTTTACTGATGCCATACGTGGCGAAATAACTTTCGAAACCTCGCAGGTTGATGACAAAGTACTGCTCAAGGCCGATGGCATGCCCACTTACCATCTTGCCGTAGTGGTTGACGATTACCTGATGAAGATAACACACGCCTTTCGTGGCGAAGAGTGGCTGCCATCTGCACCGGTACACCTGTTATTGTGGGAATACCTGGGCTGGAAAGATGCCATGCCGCAATGGGCGCATTTACCGCTGATATTAAAACCCGACGGCCACGGCAAGCTCAGCAAACGTGACGGCGACCGCCTCGGATTCCCGGTTTATGCCATGAACTGGCTCGATCCGCGAACCGGGGAGCTCACCAAAGGTTTCCGCGAACTGGGTTTTTTGCCGCAGGCATTTGTGAATATGCTGGCCATGCTGGGCTGGAACGATGGCACCGACCAGGAGATTTTCACCCTGGAAGAGCTCATTGAAAAATTTTCGCTGGATCGCGTAAGCAAGGCAGGCGCCAAGTTTGATTTCGAGAAGGCCAAATGGTTCAATGCCGAGTGGATAAAACGCCTGCCGGTTGATGAATTATTACCCGCGGTAAAAAACGTTTTGGCCCAACATAATGTTACACACACAAACGATGCTTACATAGAGCAGGTGCTCCGCTTAGTGCACGACAGGCTTACATTCATCAACGATTTCTGGCAACAGGCGTCTTTCTTTTTTGTTGCACCACAACAATATGACCTGGATGCCGTTAAGCCCAGGTGGAGCGAACAAAAAACAGCATACTTTAATAAGCTGGCAACTTGCTTTGAAGCGTTGCAAAGCTGGGATGCTGCCGGACTGGAAACCGTATTCAAAGAGCTTGCCGCCGAAGATAACCTGAAAACCGGAGAGGTGATGCTGCCTTTCCGCATTATGCTGGTTGGCGGAAAGTTCGGGCCGCAGGTTTTTGATATTGCAGCGCTGTTGGGTAAAAACAAAACATTAGACCGGATTGCTAAAGCCTTAACCCTGATCAGGGAATAAGGTTGTTTATGGTGAGCTTGCACAGATAACTGGATTTTTAATATATTCACGTATATATGAAGCGTTTAATTATCGTAACCCTACTGGGTTGCCTGCAGCTTACCCGTTTACAGGCCGAAACTATAAAAACCGGCGTACTGGTTATTAATGGCAACGCCAGCGGCGTAGCAGCGGCTATACAGTCGGCCAGATCAGGTGCCAAAACCATACTGGTAGAATCTACCGGTAAGTTAGGAACCGGTATCTCCAAAGCCGAGAATATATATCCGGCAGGACTTTATCCCGAGTTTATCAAACAGGCCAAAGCAGTAACCAAAGACAGCCTGCTTACTCACCTGGATGAAGCAGCCGTTGCCCGCGTAATAAAAAGCATCACCGATACCGTCAAAAATCTTACGGTAAAATTGAATACCAGCATTGCATCGGTTAAAAAGAACGGTAAAGGCTGGATGATCAGGCTGGCCAGCGGAACTTATATTAAAACCGATGTTGTGGTAGATGCTACCGCCGATCATCGCATTATCAAATCAGCCGGAGCTAATGTTGATAGTACGCTTATCCGCACACAAACGGTTGTTCCGCCTTTCAGTAATGAGCTTTACAGAACCAGCGTAGCCATTGGAGCTGCCAGTAACCAACCGTATGTTGTACCGCTGGGAGCGCTGATAATTACAAATGCCAGCAACCTGTTAACCACAGGAAACGTGAACGTTTCAACACCCGATGCTATGTTTGCCGGGCAGGCAGCCGGCGCTTCGGCAGCATTTTGCGCTTTCTTTAAAAAAACAACCAAAGAGCTGGATGTTCGCCTGATACAGGGCGAGTTGCTGAACTACAGATCCATGCTGGTTCCTTATGCCGATATTTTACCGTCGGACACCAACTATATAGCCATACAGCATATCGGCCTTACGGGATTAATTCCTTTACAGTACCAAAATAACAAGCTGCTTTTTTCGCCCGACAGCCCTGTAACCATTGCCGATATTAAGCCCACCATGAAAGCCTATTATTCACGCAGCCAGATCTGGTTCCTGGATAAAAAAGACGAACAGCAGCTCACCCTGGCCGATGTGTTAAGCCTGATCAAATACTCGGCCAGCCGGGGCGAAGAGCTAAACCGCGAAGTTGAACAAGGCTGGAAAGATTCATTTGCATTTACCGGCAAGTTCGATCTCAAAAAGAATATCACACGCCGCGAATTTGCCGTATTGGCCGATACTTATCTGAAACCCTTTAGCCGGGCTGTAAACCACAAAGGAATATTGATCAATTAAATAAATTTAATGATTCTATAGTTTTAATCTATATACCTATCAATAAAAAGAATAGGGATTTTCTGTTATTGGTTAGCTAAAAACTAAGAATAGCCGTACCTTTACATCAGAAAAAAATAAAGACGATTATGATAACTATAGGAGAAAAATTTCCGGCATTTTCTAAGACTGCCGTTGTAAGCCTCGAAAAAGGAAAAGAGTTTGAGACCATCACCTCAGATTACCTGGTAAATGACGATAACGTATGGACCGTATTCTTTTGGTGGCCGAAAGACTTTACATTTGTTTGCCCTACCGAAATTGCTGAGTTCAATAAAGCTTATGGCGAATTTCGCGACCGTGATGCCCGTGTAATCGGAGCTTCTACCGACTCTGAATTTGTTCACCTGGCATGGCGCAACAACCACGATGATCTTCGTGAATTAAAATTCCCGATGCTGGCCGATACTTCAAAGTCACTGGCTGAAGATCTGGGGATCTTAGAACCAACTGAAAAGATTGCTTACCGTGCAACATTCATCATTGATCCTCAGGGAATTGTACGCTGGGTATGTGTTAACGACTTAAATGTTGGCCGTAATGTAAAAGAGGTTTTACGTGTGTTAGACGGCTTACAAACTGACGAATTATGCCCTTGTAACTGGGAAAAAGGTCAGGCAACACTGAGCGTTTAATTAAATAGAATAAATCACTGATGTCAAATCCTCGCCCTGGCGGGGATTTGCTTTAAAAGGACCATATTATGAGCGAAACTACAGAAGTAATTAATGAGCTGCTGACAGGCTTTGGCTTAAATGATAGCTACCGTACATCAAGCCTGGAACTGCTCGAAGCCGGAGAATCGCGTTACCTGCGTGATCTGAAAGTAAACTTTAACAGCATATTAACTTCAGAGCATTTATCGGCCAAAGAGATTGCGCTTATCGCGATAAGCGTTTCGGTGAATAACCACAACAAGCCACTCATTGCATATTTTACGCAAATGGCGCAGCAAAATGAGGCTACCGCCGAAGAAATTGCCGAAGCCACAGCCTGCGCATCACTGTTATCATCCAACAATATTTTTTACCGTTTCAGGCATTTTACACAAAAAGAAAAATATAGCCAGATACCGGCACGCATCCGCATGCAGATCATGGTGAAGCCGGTAACCGGTAAAGAATTTTTTGAGCTGATGAGCCTGGCCGTTTCGGCAGTGAACGGCTGCGAAATGTGTGTCAATGCACACGAAGATTCGCTGATCAAGCTGGGTACTACCGAAGAACGTATTTTTGATACTGTACGCATCGCCTCACTGATCACAGCTACCGGAAAGATCATTTTTTAAATTAACAAGTATAAAAGCATCCGAAGTTTAATTTACAGGAACTTCGGATGCTTTTTTGTTACAGTTATTTATATACCGACCGGCTTTACTAAACCTGCGATTTTAAGGTATCCTTTAATCCAGTACTAGCCTTCTCACCTTTTCCGTTCGACTTTTTCGTACTTTTTACTGCCGGTTTACCAGCATCCGGAGCTTTCAATATAAGTTTATAATCTCCTGCTTCTAACACTTCAAAACCTATCTGTCCATTTTTGTTCACGGTTAGGTTTGTAAAGTTTCCTCCGGGATTTTTACCGCCTTTCACTACAATACCGCCAATAGGCTGCCCCGGTCTGGCCATTGAAGCATCCTGGCTCCGTTTAACCCCTTTTTCGTTAATACTCTTTCCCTGCGGCTCATTTTTGCGCCCACCGGTGTACGTTCTTTTTTCTCCATCTACGGCATCCTGCCTTTTAACTCCTTTTTCATTAATGCTTTTTTCTACAGGCTGCTCCGGTATGCTGAGCTGGAAAAGATAGTTTCCGGCTTCCAGATTATTCAATAGTATCTCTCCTTTGCTGTCAGATATAACCATAATGTTATTTCCCCCGGGATTTTTACCGCCTTTTACTACAATACCGCCGATAGGGCTTCCGGGCATGGCCCGTTTGGCAGGGTCATACAGTGGGTTGTCGCCTTTTGTCCCATTTCCTTTGTACAACGGGTTGTCACCCTCGTTTGCCGCTATTCCCTGAGCGACTTTCTCTCCAAAAGTCTTTCCCTGTGTTCGCTTTGGTGTAGTAACATTCATGGAAATGCGGCTTGCCGCATTAGTGGAATCAGGCGAATTTGTATTGTCAACTCCCTGTGGCTTTATTAATTTTCCCGGTGCGGCATAAGAAGCCGATGCAGCACCTGCAGGTTTTGCCGGGCGTTTTTTCCCAATGGCCATTGTTATTCCGAAATTAAGCTTCATGATACGATACCTTTCGGTGCTGGTACTGCTTTCCCAGGTTCCCCGGGCAAGCTGACGGGGTTCGTACGTGTTTTTATCATTAAAGCCGCCCTCCGGAACCAGGAAATACGTTGTATGCTTTGTTTCAGGCCCTATGTCTATGGATGGGCTCAAAAAAAAGGAAAAGTTTGGGGCAAAGTCATACCCAATTTTTACCTGCGGCTTAACTACAAATCCATTGGTATTTTGCGGCTGTGTTTTTACCAGGTCTCTTTGCTGCGTTTGGCCGTTCATGGTTACGCTGCCATTTTGCACATATCCTTTTTGCTTTACCTGCAGATACCCGGAGTTTATGGAAGGTGAAAAGTTAAGCTTTCCCAAAGCAATTCTTGCCTGAATACCAATCAGACCGGAAAAGCTTCCTGACATTGTTCCACCTGATTGGGAAGTAACTTCAACATTTCCTCCGTATACCTGATACCGGCTTGCTGCACCGGCATTATCTGGCGGGAGATTTCTGATACCGGTATAATTGCCGGAAATATTTACACCGAGTGTAAAACCGCTACCTTTTACACTGCCATCCCATCCTTTTCTATATAAAGATACAAATGCGTCGGCTTGTAAATTATAGCCATTACCCATTAAATGGGTTTTTGCAGCCTCAGATGTTTTGGATGATCCGGCTCCAAGGGATAGCCATAATTTGCTTTCCTGGGCAAAGCTGCTATGGGCCGGGATCAATATAATGCAGAGTATAAATCTTGTTTTCATGTGCTTCTATTTTGAGTTACAACTATATATCAGAACTTATATCGATTTGTTACCTGATAAGAAGCATTTTTCGTTGTTGGCCTCTTCTTGTTCGATTGACCGCCAACGTAAAAACCCAGATTCACATGATGCTTTTATGCTGAAATAAAAAAGAGGAAGTTCCGCAGCTTCAGCGAAAACCCTCCTATTAAAGGCTTACCTTATGCAGCCAAAGCTGCTTGTCATCTGTAGTATTACCTAAATAAAACAGCGTTGTTTTATCGGATGACAAATAAACCGGAAACTTATCATTAATTACATACTGCTTGTTGCCGGGATATACTATGGAGCCTGCCTTACCGTTCGTTATGGGCATATACTTCGGGTATTTATTTCCTTTTTTAGTGTACTCATACGTTGCCCATAAAACCGAGCCATCATTTAATACACTTAATAGTTGCGGAGCCGAAGCCTTCTCGGAAGCCGGTTCTGTTTGCGGAAAAACATAATGTGCCTTTATATTTCCCTGAGCGTCTATAACGAAGCCATAATTATCGCTCCGGCGGGGTTTCGTGTCTTCACGAAGCTTCCTTGATAGCTGGTATATGAATCTGTTGGGCCTTATAATCACCCGTTTGATGGGCACTTCAGGGGAAAGGAATTACCGGCCGGAATAATAGATTTACGTGCGGGTTGCAAACCCTTAGGCGGAAGCATTAATCTTTTACGTTAGCTGATCTCAAAACCGGGAACAGGTTATGCGGTAACGGTTATTTAACATGATACCCAGTACCAGCTCATGTGTACCTCGCTAATATTTCTAAGCGCCGAGGTTGTAATATCGTACGAATAGCTAAGATTAAGAAAATACCCGATATTTAAACCGGCCAGTACCGAATATGAATCGTTATTTCTGAAACTGCCGCCTACCCATACCTTATCCCGAAAGGCAAACTTAAAATTAGCATCAATAGCCAGCGGAGCATTAAGCCAATAAGTAAGCAGCACCGAAGGGATAAGGGCTATTTCATCCGCCAGGAAAAACTTATATCCGGTTGTACCATAAAATACCGGTTTTTGATAGGGCAATATACTTTGCTGTCCGTTATCAGTAACAGCCCTGCTACCTAATAGCTGCTTTGCCGAAATTCCTAAAAAATACTGTGCGCTGTACAACCAAAGGCCTGCACCGATATCGGGCCTGATCCTGTTATTATAATCGGCAGATAATAAAGGATCTGATGTATCATCCACTTTTACATGCTCCACATCCACACTTATAGACGATACGCCGCCGGAAATCCCAAATGCCAGGTTTACATCATTGCTTAAACCAATGTGGTAAGCGTAAGTGGCATTAATGGTTGTTTGATTGATTTGCCCGGCCTTATCATTTAAAATATAAAAGCCCACGCCGTGGTGCGGCTCTGCCCAAGAATAATTATTTACATACGACCGGCTCATGGGATTGTCTCCCTCGCCGGGAAAAGAATTTATAGACGATCTGACAAAATCATTTCCTACCGGGGCGTGAATGGACACATATTGCGTAACCGGAGCTCCCTCAATGCCTTTCCATTGATCGCGATAGCCCATTTTTATATCAATATAATTGTCAATGCCTGAAACCGCCGGATTTAATAAATAACTGTTAAATACGTAGTGTGTGGTTCGCAATCGCTCCTGGGCCCGCGTGTAAACACAGCTTATAATAAATACAAAACAGTAAAATGCTTTCATAGATGGATAAGCATGCTCCAATTGTTTATCAATAATAGCATTATTTCTTAGAAACATGCTAATATTTTATTCACTCTGTTAAAATTTCGAATGATCTCACTAAAGGTCTATTGGCGTACAACAACTAAAAAAGTAATGAAAACGTTGCAAATTATTTTTTTAATACTTATCTTTAACCATAAGGTTGACCGCCTTGGAACAACATAAAAATCTTTTATAAAACATTTAAAAACAAGTGTTTAGTTGGTTCAGGGTTACAGGTTTTTAATTGTTAATTTTTGAATAACCGTTGTATGGAGCTACAACGGTTATTCTTTTTTAGTGCTGCTGGCTATTAGTGTGCATCTACAGGCATACTAACATTCTTCTTAAACTTTTGCAGGTATAACAGCGGAATAGAGCATAACATAATTGCTCCGGCTACCCAATATGCATCGGTATAAGTAAGCAAAAGTGTTTGTTTAATTACAGTGCCCTCCATTGCTTTTGTTGCTATTTGCTGCGCATCCAGCAATGAGTGACCTTTAGCCATAAAACTCTTAACCATCATGTTAAAACGCTCGGTAAAAGCCGGGTTGTAAGGGTTAATGTGCTCTAATAAGGTGCTGCGGTGAAATCCCTGCCTGATGTGTATCAGCGTAGTAAGTGCGGCAATACCGAATGAACCGCCCAGCTGGCGCATCATGTTATTCAAACCTGTTCCCTGGCCAATTTCTGCGCCACGTAAATCCTGGATGGCAAGCGTAGTAAGCGGCACAAAAAGCAGGGCCATACCGATACCCCGGATCACCAGTGGCCAGAAGAAATCGCTGGTACCGGAAGATAGGGTGGACTTACTGAGCATGTGCGAGAATACAAAGAACAGGATCATTCCGGCCGTTGCCATAAACTGCGCCGGTATTCCCCGCTGAAGCATCTTACCAATAAACGGCATCATCATAATGGTGACCAAACCGCCCGGGAACAGGATCTCGCCGGTTTGCTGTGCCGAGAATCCCAACAGGTTCTGGCAGAATATCGGGAAAACGAAAACAGATCCATACAACCCGAAGCCCAGCACGAACGAGGTAAACATCCCCACACTAAAGCTACGGTGTCGCATAATTTTAAAGTTCACTATGGGATGATCTGTACTGAGCTCACGCCAGATAAATAAAATAACACCCAAAACAGCGCTTATGGTCAATACTGTAATGTACGGCGTAGCAAACCAGTCTTCAGATTCACCTTTTTCAAGCACGGTTTGCAAGCTGCCTACTGCGATGGCCAGCAACAAAATCCCCCACCAGTCAATAGACCCTTTGGTTGATTTTGGCGTTTCTTTTACAAACATGTAGGTAAAATAGGCGGCAATAGCACCTACCGGGATGTTCACATAAAATATCCAGGGCCATGAAAAGTGGTCGGTAATGTAACCGCCAATAGTTGGCCCTACGGTTGGTCCTACTACGGCTCCCAAACCAAACAGGGCGGTGGCGGTTCCTACTTCTTCTGCAGGCCAGGTTTCTAATAAAATAGCCTGTGCTGTGGATATTAAACCACCACCGGCAAGTCCCTGGAGGATACGGAACAATATCAGTTCTTCCAGGCTGGTGGCATTACCGCACAAAAAAGAGGCAATGGTAAATACAATAATGGATGTAAGAAAGTAGTTCTTACGTCCAAACCTGCTGCCCAGCCAGCCCGACATGGGCAATATAATTACGTTGGCTACGGCGTAACCAGTGGTTATCCAGGCAATATCCTCAAGGGTAGCGCCCAGGTTCCCTTGAATTTGCGGCAGTGATACGTTAACAATGGTGGTATCAATAAGCTCTAACAGCGATGCTGTTATTACTGTAATGGTTATCACCCATTTCTTTAAACCTTTTTCGGCCATGATATAATTACTCTTTAGTCAATACTGATACTTTTACGCTCATTCCGGGACGTAATTTCTGCATCAGCTCTTTGCCGGCATGTATTTTGATCTTCACCGGCACACGTTGCACTACCTTAACATAGTTTCCGGTTGCGTTATCCGGAGGCAGCAAAGAAAATTTAGCGCCTGTTGCAGGCGAAAAATTGTACACTTCGCCTTCTACCTTCTCACTGGGGAAGGCATCTACTTTAATATCAACTTTTTGTCCGCTTTTAAGGTCTTCCAGCTGGGTTTCTTTAAAGTTGGCGGTAATGTACAGGCTGCTATCGTTTACAATAGAGAACAGCGTTTGCCCGGCCTGAACCAACTGACCAACCTGCACATTTTTCTTGGATACAATGCCTGATGTTGGCGCTTTAATAGTTGTATATGAAAGTTGCAGTTTGGCCAGATCTACTTCGGCCTGGCGCTGATCGACACCGGTAGTAGTTACGGCCAGCTGCGACCGGCTTGTTCCTACTTGTTCTACGGTAGCTTTATACTGATCCTGTGCGGCCTGGTAGTTTGCCTGGGCAGCGTCTTTAGCGGCTTTTGCCTGCTCAAATTGCTGCTGGGTTACCGAACCGTCTTTTACCAGGTTGGCGTAACGGTTGTAATCCTGAGTAGCTTTCCAGAGTTGTACACGGGCAGCTTCAATGTTTGCCTTCGCGGTAGCGGTGTTGGCAGCCGTAGCCGAAATCTGTGCCTGGGTAACACCTATTGAGGCGTGTGCCCCGCGTTGTGCGGCAAGTGCTTGTTCTAATTTTACGGTATAATCCTTATCATCCAGTTTTACCAGAACCTGGCCGGCATTTACATGGGTGTTTTCTTCAAAGTAAATGGAGTCTACGTAACCGCCTACACGGGCTACAACAGGGCTGATATCGCCGTCTACCTGTGCATCGTCGGTATCTTCGTGCTTGCTAAAATAAATGTATTCACGTACGCCGAAAATAGCGCCAACAAGTAATACGATACCTAATATAATAGGAATTACTTTATTCGGTTTTTTAGTGTTGCTTTCCATTGTTAAAAGTTAATTTTTGATATTGTTCCAGTTGATTTAAGTAATGAGTAATATGCTAAACCGGCATCGGCTTTGGCTATTTCAAGGTTAATAAGTGTTTGATATAACTGTGTTTCGGCATCGATACGGTCTGTAACCGATGCAATGTTATTGTTGTATTTTGATTCCAGTATTTTATCGTTTTCGCGGGCTTGTTCAATGGCAGTTTCAAGCACCTTTATTTTATCAAGCGAGGTCTGATAATCGCGGTAGCTTTTGTTAACATCTGTTTTAATGTTATCTGTAGCCAGGCCTTTACTCAGATCAGCTTCGGTTTTTTGGATCTTGGCTTCGGCAATTTTGTTTTTATTCAGCCATAAGCGGTCAAAGTTCCATGACAGGGATGCCACACCTGTGATCGGGGTGACAAATGTATTTGCCGGGGGAATAAACTTTCCGCTTGCATTTACATAATAAGCGCTGATACCTACGCCTAAGGTTGGCATCAGATCGGCCTTGATACTTTTTATATTTTTTTCTGCCAACTGCGATTGTAAATCAGAGCCTTTTATTTCGGTGCGGTTTGCCAGTGCAGCATCAATAAACCCGTTTAATGACAGATCTGATGGCTGCTGATAGGTGAATGAGCTGACATTAACCTCGGTATCTTCCGGTAAACCCAGCAAAATATTGAGGTTGTAATTAACAATCTTACGATTAGCTTCCAGGTCAATACCGGTTAGCTCAACATTGCTGCGTTGTAACTGGAACCGCAATACATCGTTTTTAGTTACCAATCCCTGGCTGAAAAAGCGTTGTGCCTGTTTTAACTGTTTATCTACAGCTTGTATATTCTGGTCAACAACTTTTTTACTTTGCTGAATTTTGTACAGGTTGTAATAAGCGTTTATGATGGCATAAACCAATTCATCCTGATTCTTTTCTACGTCCAGGGCAGCTACTTTGGTCAGCAGGTCTGTCGACTCTTTAGCATATTTGAGCTTGTTGCCCGCAAAAATCAGCTCTTCTAAAGTAAACGTGCCTAAGTAGGCATCGGCACGGGCCGGAAGATGGATATCTTCATTACCGAATTTAAGTGTATTGGTGGGAATTTCGGCATGGTTGTACATGTAGCTCACTTTACCGGTAGGCAACGCATTATCTTTGGTCTGGTTGTAACGACTAACGGCTTCTTCTACCCTTAATTTGGATAGCTTCAAGGTCTTGCTGTTTTCAATGCCCAGTTTGATAGCCTCGTTTATGCTTAAATCCCGTTTTTGCTGTGCACTTGCGGGAACATATAAGGCAAGGAATACCAGCATGATGCCGTATTTTTGTATGATATAAACGGCTTCGGCAGATAGCTTGCGGTTTATGTACTGTTTAATTTTCTGTATCATGTTTTATCAAATAAACGTTTAGGAGATTGTGTATGTAAGTTTTTACGCGGGGATTAATTTCCTTTGCCATTATTTCCGGATCCTGCAGGTTCATATTAAATAATTGAGATGCAATAGGCGATGAGTTTACCAGGTAATATTTAATGCCGAATATGGTTGCTACCAGCATTTCTACATCCACATCTTTATTGAAGCTGCCGTTGTTAATACCCTCATTAATAATGAGCTTGATCTGGCTAATGTTTTTGTAAACATTCTCGGCGATGAACTCAGCCATATCCGAACGTTGTTCTAACGATAGCTGCCTGCTGATAATTTTATGAAAGCAATTATTGCTTAAAACCCGGTCTGCGTAGGTATCTACGGCTAACTTGAGTTTTTCCCACGAAGACATTTTTTTACTGGCAATAGAAGCAAGCGTTTGCCTGAAGCCCGATAAACGTCGCTCAAGAACCGCTTTATAGAGGCCGTCTTTAGAACCGAAATAATAGTTAAGCATTGCCATATTAACACCGGCTTCCGCAGCTATTGACCGCGTAGATGAGCCTTCGTAACCCCATTTGGCAAACAGCGTTTCGGCCGCATCCAAAATGGAATCCTTTTTTTTATCATTCTTTTCTGTCATAGCGGGCGCAAAATTAATCAATCGATTGATTAACTAAAATAAATCTGAAAAATAACCTCTTAAATGACTTTTTTCTGATAAATCAGCTTACACCAACGATAGCCGTTTATTGAAATCTTGATTTAGATACTGCTTAGCGCTATTTGTTTCACAGAATTTTTGACGGATGATCAATGCCTGTCTCATCATGGCGAAGAACATCGGGCCAATTCACGCAAAGGGCGTTCTAAATCTCATGAAATCATGTTTTTATTGGGGCTGGTGAGGACATCAGCAGCGGCTGAGGCCATAGACGGTGTCTTCACCGTCCATTCACAATGGCCACATATATGAAATTTAAACATGTTCTAAATGGCAAACAGTTCTTAGCGAAATCATGAATCGTTAGTGCTTCGCTTTCTTATTGACAGCTAATTAGTTATATCCGGTATAAGGATACTGGCGTAGGGTTTGTTTCCTGCCTTGTAAATAAATGTTTAAATCTAAAATCGAACTCTTATGAAAAAAGTAACTCGTTGGATGGCCTTATCTTTAGCTGTAGCATTGATCGTTTCAGTTTCTTCGTGTAAAAAAGACAAGGATTCTCCAAATGGAACACACAAGATTGTTTACAAAGCCGAAATATCGGGCGGCGGTCAGATCTCAACGGCCATATTTACCAATGCACAAGGCGATCAAACAACCCAGACAGACGTAAATACCACAACCTGGACCAGCGCCGAACTTACCATACCAGAATCTGTACAGGTAATCGGTTTTGGGTGCAGTGGCTCAGGAGCCACCGCCTCATCAACGCTTAAAATACAGATCTATGTTGATGGTAATTTAGTAAAAGAGAATACCGGTACAGGCACCATACTTACCGCCTCTACAACGTATTCTTTTTAAAACGCTGTTTTAACTGTTTTAAAGTAAGGAGCCGTATCAGATATGGCTCCTTACTTATTTGGTAGTAACAGTTTGTTTATTTCCCACGGCCTGTCACCCGGCAGGCTGGAAATATTGTTGGTCTGTCAGGAGGCACCCAAAAATAAGGAACCGCTTATGGTATGTTGTTAATATAATGTGAAAACATGCATGCTATTAAGCCGCAATAAATTTATTATAGTAAATTTAAGCCGTTTATAAAATGCAGCAACTATTGATCCTGTTGTGAGAGCTCTTACAGCTTCATGCTCACAGCAGAAACAGAAATATATTATGGAAAGCAAACGTCAGCAGAAATTCGCAGGTGTTATACAGAAAGACCTGGCAGAGATATTCCAACGGGAGGGAATGAACTATTTACCAA
Organism: Pedobacter sp. BS3; assembly: GCF_008274585.1. Lineage (GTDB taxonomy): Bacteria > Bacteroidota > Bacteroidia > Sphingobacteriales > Sphingobacteriaceae > Hufsiella_A. The sequence goes on from NZ_VTRT01000001.1 coordinate 480,409, forward strand.
ACACTCTGGTTACCATTACCAGGGTACGTGTTACACCCGATTTAGCTATTGCCCGTATATTTTTAAGCTTTTTTAATTCGGCAAACACCACACTGGCTTTGCAAACCATTAAAGCTCATGCCGGCGAAATTCGTTATAAGCTGGGCAGCCGTATAAAAGATCAGGTAAGGATAATACCGCAGCTGGAGTTTTTTGTTGACGACACCAATGAATACGTGGAGCGAATGGATAAACTCTTCGACAAGATCAGCAAAGAGCCCCGGCAGCCCGATACGGATGATTGATTCCGTTAGAATAATATAAACAGTTTTACGTTAGTAAGTTATGCTGTTTTTATACTGGATATGGATAGGCCTAACAACACTGCTCTGGATCAATCCGGAACCTAAGCCAGTATTTAAAAATGGCGAGGCCGCATTAAAGGAATTTATACGCCAATCTATTGTATATCCCGATTTTTCAAAACGAAACTGCATCCAGGGAACAATTACCGTAAGCTTTAAGCTGGATCATAAAGGGAATATTTTTGCATCAAAAGTGCAGAAAGGCTTCGGCATTGATCTTGACGATGAAGCCTTGCGGGTAACCAAGCTTACTTCGGGCAAATGGATAGTGCCAGCTGGTTACGATACCACCACCGCTGTAATACTGCCCATAAACTTTACATTGCAAAATTATAATTGCGAGAGCCGTTCACGCGAAGAGATCAACCAATCTATAAACGCCTACCGTTCTGAGCAGAACTTAAACGATGCCATTGTTAACTTTTACCAGAATAAAGAAAAAGGCAATTACAAACCTGAAGAAGAGCAAACCATTAATCAACTGAAAGCCGAACTGGGTTACGATGACGAATTTATAGCACAAAAACTAAAGCAGGCTCAAACCAAGCTGAAACAGGGCGATAAGGAAAGCGCCTGTAAAGATTTAACCTTTATTCATAACTTAGGCAGCGATAAAGCCGATAAGCTTATTGAACAAAACTGCCATTGATCCATGCGCTTTAATATTCTTCGTTTTTTTGCCTTGCTTGATGTTCTCAGCATTGCCCTGCTTAGTCAACAGGTTTTTAATATTATTATACATAGCAACACCCTGGTACTGCAAACACCATCACTAATTAAAGTGATACTTTTGCCGCTCATCTATCTATCGCTTTTCTTCACAGCATTTCTGCTGTTTCAGCAGAAAAGATCCGGCTTGATCATTTATTATATCCAGTTCCCGGTAAGGTTATTGGTATGGGTATTTTCGTTTGGCTTTATCACCATGCTTGCCTCGCTAAGCAGTAATCCGCAATTGTTTGGCTGGCTGTTCCGGCTGGTTGTTATACTGGAATTTTTCAGGCTTTACATCAGCATACGCCAGCACGGCAAACTCAACCGCAGGTTTTAGTGTAAAAATTCTATAGCAAGAGAACACTTCCGCTTAAATACATGTTATAACAACTGTTTATTTATTACCTTTAATTTATATAAAAAATTCTATGAAGATAAATTATTTGTTGCTGGCCTTGCCTGTTGTGCTGACCGGAGCCTGCAAAAATAAAACAGCGCCAGATACTACTAAACGTGTCGTTTTTTTCGATAAATCCGGCATGGACACCACCGTAAGTCCCGGCGAAAACTTTTTTAAATACGCCAATGGCGCCTGGATTAAAAAAACAACAATACCACCCTCACAAAGCAGCTGGGGATCTTTTTATATCCTGAATGATGAGAACCAGGAAGATATGAAAACCATTCTGGATGAAGTTTCGTCTAAAAGCCAGACCAAAAACAGCAAAGAGCAAAAAGTTGCCGATCTGTATGCCAGCGGCATGGATACCGCAACTATTGATAAACGAGGCTTTGACCCGGTAAAACCCTTGCTATCAGCCATCAGCTCGGTAAAAACTTACCAGGATGTTATCCACCTTTCGGCCGATGGATTTAAAGACGGTAACGGTTTTTTACTTCGCATAGATGTTGGCCCCGATGATAAAATAAGCACCAAAAATGCCATTAACTTTTTGCAGGCAGGCTTAGGTCTTCCTAACCGGGATTATTATTTTAACAACGATTCTGCTACGGTTGCCATCCGCAAAGCCTACGTTAGCTATATTGCTAAGTTGTTTACATTAACCGGTGTTAGTCAGGCTGATGCCGGTAAAAATGCTGCCGGTATCCTGAAGCTCGAAACCGGGATCGCCCAATCTCATTCCACACCGGTCGAGCTTCGTGACCCGGTTAAAAACTACCATAAGTTTTCTGTAGCACAGCTTCAGCAGCAAATACCGGATCTGGATATTGCCGATATTCTCAACCGGTTGGGAGCGCATACCGACACCATCCTGGTAGGACAACCCAATTATTACAAAGCACTGGATAAGCTGCTGAAAACCCAACCCGTAGAACTGTGGAAAAATAAACTGACCTTCGATGCCCTGAACAGGGCTGCAGGCGCCTTAAGCAAACCATTCAGGGATGCCCGCTTTGATTTTTACGGCAGGAAACTTAATGGGCAGAAACAACCCAAAGAACGTTGGAAGCAGATGGTAGAAACGGTTGACGATAACCTGGGCGAATTGTTAGGACAGCTCTATGTGGAACGCTATTTCCCGCCCGAAGCAAAAGAACGAATGCTTAAGCTGGTCAATAACCTGCAATCGGTTTACCGCACCCGCATACAAAATGTGGACTGGATGAGCGCCGAAACCAAAAAGCGGGCTATCGAAAAGCTGGATGCCTTCACCAAGAAGATCGGTTATCCCGATAAGTGGAAAACGTATGATGATGTGACCATTGAACCGGGTAAATTCTATGAGAACCTGAAATCGGTAGCACGTCATGATTATAAAGAAATGATCAATAAGCTGGGCAAACCGGTTGACCGGACTGAATGGCTGATGACGCCGCCTACGGTGAACGCTTATTACAATCCGCCTTATAACGAGATTGTTTTCCCGGCAGGCATCCTGCGGTTCCCGTTCTTTGACTTTAATGCCGATGATGCCATTAACTACGGTGCTATAGGCGCTGTTATCGGTCATGAAATGACACATGGTTTTGACGACCAGGGACGGCAATATGATAAAGACGGTAACCTGAAAGACTGGTGGACGAAAGAGGACGCCGGGAAGTTCAAAAAGAAAGCCCAGGCAGTGGTTGATCAGTATAATAACTATACGGTATTAAATAACCTGCATGTTAATGGTAAGCTTACCTTAGGCGAAAATATTGCCGATATCGGCGGACTTGCCATTGCCTACCAGGCGTTTAAAAATACCAAACAGGGCCAGGGCAATGAAAAGATAGACGGTTTAACACCAGACCAACGGTTCTTCCTGTCGTTTGCGCAGGTATGGCGTGTTAAACGCAGCGATGAACGTGTTCGAATGCTCATTAACGTTGACCCGCATTCGCCGGAAATGTACCGTGTAAACGGGCCGTTATCTAACATGCCCGAATTTTACAAGGCCTTTAATATAAAGCCGGGTGATAAATTGTACCGTGATGAGAATCAGCGGGTGAAGATCTGGTGATGTACGTTTAGTCAGCCCCGTATTTAGGCCTGTTGCTGCCGGTTAATGTAATCCGCTATCTGATCGTCTGCCAGAATTTCATCAGGTGTAAGATTATTGAGCGCATATTGCGGCATGTAAGATACCTCGGCTGTGCGGGGATCCTGGATAACCGTTTTACCCTGGTAACGCTGCACTTCCTGCAAACCCGATGTTCCGTCTGAATTAGCCCCTGATAACAGGATGGCAATGGTATTCTCGCCGTAAATTTCGGCTGCTGCCTGAAATGTGATATCGATACTGGGTCGGCTGTAGTTTACCTTTTCTGAGAAATCAACAGAAAACGTATGGTCACGTTCAATCAAAAGATGATAATCTGAGGGTGCGACATAGATACACTGACCGCAGATCAGATCTTTTTCTTCGGCTTCTTTTACCGGCAGTGTTGTTTTATACGACAGTAATTCCACCAATGGCGAATCGTCGCTGCTTTTGCGGTGTAAAACAATGATGATGGCTGTATGCTTATTCAGGCGAATATCGGGCAGTACTTTAAGGATCACATCCAGGCTACCGGCAGAACCGCCAATAACAATAACCTGTGTTGCCGCTACTGCTGTCATCCTATTTTCCTCCAGATCTTTTCACGACCCAGCTGTTTATACTTTGGCGCAATAGACGAAAAACGCAGGGTTTCTTTGGCCCCTAAAGCCAGGTAGCCCAAATGCTCCAGGCTGTCATCGAACAAGCGGAATACTTTGGCTTGAAGTTCCCTGTCAAAGTAGATAAGCACATTGCGGCATACAATAAGCTGAAACTCATTGAATGAGCGGTCTGAAACCAGGTTATGGGTAGAAAATATGATTTTGGCTTTTAGCTCATCGTTAAATTTTGCCAGGCTGTAATTGGCTGAGTAATAAGATGAAAAGTCATTTTTTCCGCCAGAGCGGATATAATTCTCCGAATATTGTTTCATCTGGCTTAGTGGAAAAAGCGCCTTACGTGCAAACTCAAGCACCCGCGGATTGATATCTGTAGCATACAGCAACGATTTGTGCAACAGGTTGGCCTCCTTTAACAGGATGGCCATAGAATACACTTCTTCGCCCGTAGAGCAGCCCGCGTGCCAGATACGTATAAACGGGTATGTGCCTAAGGCCGGTAATATTTTATTCCGCAGCTCCTGGTAAAAGTGTGGATCGCGGAACATTTCTGTAACGTTAACCGTGATTTCTTCTACAAAACGTTTCAGGTACTCCTTATCTGTTTTTATTCTGTAGCGTAATTCGGCAAAGCTTGGAAATTTATCAATGGTGAACAGCCGGTTTATACGCCGTTTTAGCGAGGCCCGGGAATATTCAATAAAGTCATAGCCGTAAGTTTCCACTATATCATTTAACAGAAGGTCTATCTCATCATCACGTATTATACCCACATCCACAGTTCAGTATTTTATAAATATCGCTTTAATATCTCCAATAAAACATCAACATCTATAGGTTTAGCAATATAATCGGTTGCGCCGGCACGAAGGCATTTTTCGCGGTCGCCAACCATGGCCTGTGCCGTTACGGCAATAACGGGAATATGGGTGGTTTCAGGGTTTTTATGCAGCACTGCCATGGCCTGGTATCCATCCATATCCGGCATCATCATATCCATCAAAATAATGCCAATATTTTTATCCTGGGCAAGAATATCTATTCCGGCCTGGGCGCTTTGGGCCGACAAACATTCGTAACCTTTGGAGCGCAGGGTGAGCCTTAACGCAAAAATATTACGATTGTCATCGTCAATAATCAATATTTTCTTTTTCATAAGCAGAGCATCAGGAGGTTTTATCGTAAAGCCAAACCCTTAGCAACGAGATCAGCTGATCGATATCAACAGGCTTGGAAATATAATCGGATGCACCGGCACTGATACATTTTTCACGGTCGCCGATCATGGCTTTTGCAGTTACAGCCAATATGGGTAGATTTTTATAGCGGGAATCGGTACGTATGCGGGCCGTAGTTTCGTAACCATCCATTTCCGGCATCATCATATCCATCAGCACCACATCCACATCCGGATTTTCTTGCAGCTGCTTGAGCGCCTCCATCCCGTCGGTAGCAGAAACTACCCGCATTTTATGTTTTTCAAGGGCTTTTGTAAGCGAGAAAATATTGCGGATATCATCGTCGGCTATTAATACGGTCTTGTTTTTAAGCACTTCATCCAGCGTACCTAACAGGTTACCTGTTGGTTTATCTTTCTTATTTTCTTCTATCAGGTGCAAAAACAGACCCACCTCGTCTAAAATACGCTGATACGAGTGTGCAGTTTTTACTACAATAGAGTCGGCATATTGCTTGATGCGGTTTTCTTCTGATTTAGAGAGGTTTTTGCCGGTAAAGATGATAATAGGCAGATTTTCAAGGCCCGGGTTGTTTTTCACGGTTTCCAATGCCTCATAGGCATTTTTATCGGGAATACCCATATCCAATATCACACAATTCACCTTTTTATCACGCAATGCCGATACACCTGCCGAAACGCTGTTTTTGATCTCGGCGCTTACGCCAAAGGTTTCCAGAAAATAGGCGAGGGCCTGGGCGTGCTTAGGGTTTTCTTCTACAATGAGTACCTTACGGGGATTTTTATTGAGCGCTGTTTCCAGTGTCTGGAATATCTGCTGCATTTGCTCCAGGGCCACCGGTTTGTTGATAAAGTCTACCGCTCCCTTTAACAGGCTTTCGCGTTTTACTTCAAGCGACGACATGATGTGCACCGGAATATGTTTGGTTTCCGGATTTGATTTCAGCTCTTCCATTACCTGCCAGCCGTCTTTAACCGGAAGCTGAATGTCCAGCAAAATAGCAATGGGCTTGTATTTTATGGCCATATCTATGGCATGATCGCCACGTACGGCTACAATGCCTTTGTAGCTGCGCTTGTGGGTAAAGTTGAGCAGCGCTTTGGCAAAGTTGGTATCGTCTTCAACAATCAGTATCACTTTCTCATTTTGATCGATACTGTTACGGTCGTCGGGTATTTCATCCGGTATAACCGGAACAATGTTATGGTGTGGCTCTTCCTGCTCTGGTTGTACAATTGGTTCCGGTTCAGCATCTTGTTTTTCGGCTTCAGGTAACGGGGTCTGCTCGGCCGGCTTTACCGGTACAATAACTGTAAACTTGCTTCCAACTCCGGGGTCGCTGTTAAGGTTGATGGAGCCGCCTAATAGCTTAGCCAGTTCGCGGCTTATGGAAAGGCCAAGACCTGTGCCGCCAAATTTTCGCCGTGTAGAGCCGTCGGCCTGCTGAAAGGCTTCGAAAATATGATCTTGCTTTTCTTTGGGTATGCCTATGCCCGTATCGGTTACGCTAAAGCTGATAAAACCGGCTGTTGCTGATGGTTCAACCGCCAATGTTACAGCGCCGCGGGATGTGAATTTGAGGGCGTTGGACAACAGGTTTTTCAGTATTTGTTCTAACCGCATTTTATCGGTTTCTATAGCGGTGGGCACCGCAGGCGAGGTAACTATTTTGAAGTCGAGATTTTTTTCGCGGGCTATAGGCATAAACAGCATCCGCATATCGCTGATAATATCATCGATATCGGTAACAGCGTATTCAAGCTCCATTTTTCCGGCCTCGATCTTAGACAGATCCAGAATTTCGTCAATAAGGCTTAATAAGCCTTTACCTGAGCTTTGAATAACTTCTGCCGATTCTACCTGGTCAGGGCTAAGGTTTTTATCGGCATTTTCAGACAGTAATCGCGATAGCAGCAAAATAGAATTTAATGGTGTACGCAGCTCGTGGCTCATGTTGGCCAGGAACTCTGATTTGTACCGTGTGCTGATCTCAAGCTCTTCGGCTTTTTTCTGTATATCGAGGTTGCGCTCTACAATTACCTGGTTCTTTTCTTCCAGTAGCCTGCTGCGTTCTTCCAGCTCCTGGTTGGCCTGCAAAAGTTCTTCCTGCTGTACTTTCAGCTCTTCTTCAGAGGCTTGTAGCTTTTGGGCCTGCGCTTCAAGCTCGGTATTGAGGTTCTCAAGCTCGCTGTGCTGTGATTGTAATTCTTCTGCCTGCGATTGTGTTTCTTCAAGCAGCTCCTGTAAACGCTTACGGTTTTGAGCCGTGTATATGGCTATACCGATATTATACGATATGGTTGTTAAAAACTCAATATGCTTTTCGGTGTACGGATTAACAGAAGCCAGCTCTAATACTCCTTTTATCTGCTGTTCATGATAGATGGGTATAGCAATAATATTTCTGGGTTTGATCTTTGCCGTGGCAAACGAAATGGCAATGTCATCCGGTTTAATATCTTTTACCAGGATAGGCTTACCCGAAGCTGCGGCTTGCCCGACAAGTCCTTCGCCAGGTTTTATGATCTCTTCCCTGGCGTTAAATGCGTAACCGCTTTGCAGGTGCAGCTGCTCATTATCAAGCAGGAACAATGCACCGGTCTGGCTCTCCGTATAAATGGCAACAAATTCCAGAACGGCGTTTGCCAGCGTTTTAATATCTTTTTCGCCGATTATCTTATCATTTAATCCGGCCACGCCAGTTTGCATCCACTCTTTTGCACTTAACAGGTCAAAAGAATGTTGCAGCGAATTGGCCATCTGGTTTAATGAAAGCGCCAGGCTGCCGAGGCCGTCCTTTTCCTCATCGTTGATACGGATAGTATAATCCCCCGATGATATCTGTCCGGCGATCTTCTGAATCACATCAATTCTTTCGGCAATTTCGCGATCTTTTTTCTGCAGTTGTTTTTGAAGCTGCTCCCGTTCTTTGAAATCTCTGTTTATACGCAGGTAAAACATAATGGTGATAATCAGGGCGAGAATAGCTGCGATAACAATTACAACGGGCGTATAACCTGCAAAACGGTTCATGCGTTCGGTGCGCCTTGCAAGCAGCTCATGCTCTATATGCTGCATGCGCTGTATGATATTCCGCGTTTCATCCATATAGCTTCTGCCTTGTTGCAGCTGTGCTGTGCTAATGGCTTTACCTGCTTTGCGTAGGTCGATAAGATTTTGCAGAATATTTAACCGGTTGATAATGGCTTTTTGTAACGCATCGCAATTTTGTTGCTGTACGGGATTATCGACAGTAAGGGTTTTAACGTTATTTACAATAACTAAGGAACGCTCATAGGCGCCTGTATATGGCGTAAGAAACTGTTCTTCGCCGGTAAGCAGATATCCCCGCTGCCCGGTCTCAGCATCTTTCATTACCGACAGAACATTTGCCAGCTCATCGAGAACCTGATTGGTGTGATTAACCATCTCTGCGCTTCTCAGCAGATTCTGAATGCTGACAAAAGATGCTACCGAGCTTATGATAAGCAGAAGCAATGAAATACTGAAACCTATTTGTAAATTGCGTGTAAATGAACTTTTCATCCGGTAAATTTTAGCGATGATTATTTAATACCACTGCCGGTAAAATTACTACTTTTTTATAATGGGAATTGAAAAATAGAAGGTTGAGCCAACGCCGGGCTCGCTTTCAACGCCGTATGTGGCATTATGCCGTTGCAATATCTCTGCACAGATGTATAAGCCGATACCCAGGCCCTGAAACCGGTATGAGGTTGCTTCTACGCGGTAAAATTTTTCAAAAATACTGGCCTGCTTATCTTTAGGAATGCCCACACCATAATCGGTAACCCGAACGGTAAGCATATCGTTATCTACCTGTGTTTCAACCAGTACATCTTTACGCTCCGGCGAATATTTGAGCGCATTGGTCAGAAAGTTGATAAGTACCTGTTCAATGCGCACATCGTCGCCATAAATTTCTACATCGGCTGTTCCGTTAATAATTATTTTGGCCTCCGGATGCGTCTGGGCGATGATATCAACAGCACTGTTCAACAACGGCTGAAAAGCAAATTCCCGCTTATTGAACTTCAGCTTACCGCTTTCTATTTTCGAAATATCAAGCAGATCGGCAATTAAATTATTAAGCTTTTCAAGCTGCAGGTTCGTTTTATGGAGATAGCTTTTTGTAGCCTCGGGATTTTTATCAATAGAGCGCTCGGATAGCTGCAGGTAAGCTTTAATGCTGGTAAGCGGTGTTTTCAGCTCGTGACTGGCAATGCTGATAAATTCGTCTTTCTTTTTTTCGGCTTCCTTGCGGTACTCGATCTCTTCGAGCAATGCTTTTTGTATACGGCTTAGTTCCTGTGTTTGTGCATGTAAACGCTTAAACGTTTTTACCTTCATCAGTAAAATGTCTACATCAACAGGTTTGGTGATATAGTCAATAGCGCCCGAAGCATAGCCTTTGGCTATGAAGCGTTTTTCTGTGTTAACAGCCGAAAGAAAAATAATGGGCGTATCTTTTGCCTTGCTATACCCGGATATGGCTTCTGCAACTTCAAAGCCATCCATATCAGGCATTTGTACGTCCAGAATTACCAGCGCATAGGTATTTTTCAATATCTTTTTTAACGCCTCTTCGCCAGAAAGAGCCGTATCTACTGCAAAATTATTTAACTCTAAAAGTTGTTTAAGCGAGAAAACATTTTCCGGCTTATCGTCTACTATTAATATCATCTAAGTGAGCGGCAATTAAATGCATCATTGTAATTTTTATAAACAACTAATTCTAAGGTATGTTTTTTTAATTATCCGGAAAAATAAAGATTATCCAGGTACTAAATTCATAATTAAGTATTGATATCATCCCGAAAAAAATCAGCAATGACATATAAATATAACTTTTAACGTTAATTATATAAGTTACCATAGAAAAAGAATATACAGATTTGCTTTTGTATGAAGCAGTTACCGGCATGAAAAAGCAACATGCCAGCTACGGTTTAAAATGAGTAACGTTTAAATTTCATGGATATGATAATTGTAAATGGACGGTGAAGACACCGTCTCCGGCCTCTGCCGCTGCTGGTGTCCCCCACCAGCAGCAATAAAAAAACGAGTAAATAATTAATTTAATATTGATAATGAGAACATTAAAAGCTATTGCACTGATAATATTTGTCGCTGCATCGTTGTCTGCAGCGGCACAAACCAAAACCGAGGTTATTAAAGTGAACGGCGAATGCAACTTATGCAAAAAGAAAATTGAAAATGCCGTAAAAGCGTCGGTTATTACCGCTAAATGGGATCCCAAAACCAAGCTGATGAAAGTGAGCTATAATCCTGAAAAAACCAGCCCGATGGAGATTCAGCAAAAGATAGCCGCCGCAGGTTATGATACTGAAAAGGTTAAAGCAAGCGATGCAGCCTACCATGCTTTAGACGAGTGCTGCCAGTACGACCGGAACCGTTTGGCTGAGTAATTTACGCCGTCATTTCGACCGCAGGGAGAAATCTGGAAGTTTTGAGAAATTGTTATAATGTGGCACTACATACTTTTGGGCAGCGCCGCTATGAAACAGATTTTACTTTGTAGCGGGTTTGTTATTACCTTCCTGTCCCCCAAGAGGCCGGAACGAATAATGTTGGTCTGTCGGGGGACAGACCAAGGGGTAGGGTAGACTTTTCAGACACTCTCTTCAAAATATCTGAAAGTCTTTGTTTCTTACAGCTTCCGTTTCACTTCAACCTGTTCGTAAGCTTCTACAATGTCGCCTACTTTAATATCGTTGAAGTTCTGGATATTCAAGCCGCATTCGTAGCCGGCAGATACTTCCTTAACGTCATCTTTATAACGTTTTAACGAAGCCAGCTCACCGGTATAAACAACCACACCATCGCGTACAATGCGTATCTTACTGTTCCGGTTAATTTTACCGTCAAGTACCATACAACCGGCAACAGTTCCTACTTTGGTAATTTTGAATGTTTCGCGTATTTCTACGTTAGCCACAATTTTCTCTTCAAACTCAGGTGCCAGCATGCCTTCCATAGCGGCCCTGATCTCGTTAATGGCATCGTAAATGATAGAGTATAAGCGGATATCAATTTGTTCCTGCTCGGCCAGCTTACGGGCGCCGGATGACGGACGTACCTGGAACCCTACGATAATAGCATCGGACGCGGAGGCCAGCAATACGTCTGATTCTGATATCTGGCCTACGCCCTTGCTGATAATATTCACCTGGATTTCTTCGGTAGATAATTTCAGCAAAGAATCGGATAAGGCTTCAATAGAACCGTCCACGTCACCTTTTACAATGATGTTCAGCTCTTTAAAGTTTCCTATGGCCAAACGGCGACCGATCTCATCCAGCGTAATGTGCTTTTGTGTACGCAAACCTTGCTCACGCATCAGCTGTAAACGTTTGTTGGCGATGTCGCGTGCTTCCGATTCGCTTTCAAGCACGTTGAATTTATCGCCTGCTGTTGGAGCGCCCTGCATACCCAGCACCTGTACAGGTACTGACGGGCCAGCCTGGTCTACTTTCTGACCGCGTTCGTTAAACAAGGCTTTTACACGACCGCTGTAGCTTCCTGCCAGTATCGGGTCGCCAACACGTAATGTTCCGGCCTGAACTAAAACGGTGGTTACAATACCACGTCCTTTATCCAGCGCAGCTTCAATTACCGTACCTACCGCCCGTTTGTTCGGGTTAGCGGTAAGCTCTAATAATTCGGCTTCCAGCAATACTTTATCCAATAAAACATCTACATTCAGGCCGCTTTTGGCAGATATTTCCTGCGACTGGTATTTTCCGCCCCAGTCTTCAACCAGGATATTCATGGTCGAAAGTTGTTCACGGATCTTATCGGCATTAGCGCCGGGCTTATCAATTTTAGTAAAGGCAAATACCAGCGGAACACCGGCTGCCTGTGCGTGGTTGATAGCCTCTTTGGTTTGAGGCATCACGGCATCGTCGGCAGCAATTACGATAATGGCAATATCAGCGGCTTTGGCGCCACGGGCACGCATGGCGGTAAACGCTTCGTGCCCCGGTGTATCTAAAAAGGTTACTTTTTTACCTGATGAAGTGGTTACCTGGTAAGCACCAATGTGCTGTGTGATACCGCCGGCTTCGCCCGCTACCACATTTGCCTTACGGATGTAGTCCAGCAACGAAGTTTTACCGTGGTCTACGTGACCCATAATGGTTACTACCGGAGCCCTTGGCTGCAGATCTGCCGGCCTGTCTTCTTCTTCCAGTATGCTGTTTTCCTCGTCTTCGGGCTTAACAAATTCTACTTCGTATCCAAACTCGTCGGCAACAATGGTTAAGGCTTCTGCATCTAAACGCTGGTTGATGGAAACAAACATCCCCAGGCTCATGCAGGTACCTATAATTTGCGTAACCGGAACGTCGATCATGTTAGCCAGCTCATTAGCCGTTACAAATTCGGTAACACGCAGCACTTTTGATTGCAGCTCACGTTCCATTGCAGCTTCTTCGGCAGAAAGCGCAACATCGTCGCGTTTCTGGCGGCGTAGCTTGGCCCGCTGTGCAAACTTACCTGACTTACCGGCGCCGCTCAGGCGTGCCAGTGTAGCTTTGATCTGGTCTTGTATCTCTTTTTCAGAAGGCTCTTCCTTCGGCACATCGCGGTGGTGTCCGCGGTTTCTGAAATCCGGCTTACCGCCGTGAGGCCTGTTGCCAAAGCCAGGTCTTCCTCCGCCGGGATGAGTGCCATGCTGCGGTCTGTTGCCCTGTTGCTCGCCCGGTGCATTGGTTTGTCCGGGTGCATCTTTACGTTTACGCTTGCGCTTATGATCGCTTCCGGCAACGTTTGATGATGAGGCTACAGGCTGATCTTTACGGCGCTGTGGCTGCGTTGGCAAGTTGATCTTTCCAACCACATTCGGGCCGCTTAAACGTTGTGCTTTGGCACGTATTACTTCGTTTTCCTCGGCTGCTTCTGCCTGTTGCTGCGGAGCTTCCTGTTTTTCTTCTTTTACCGGAGGTTTTTCCGGTGTTACAGGGGGTTCAGCCTTTACAGGTTGTTCTTCGGCTACAGGTTTGGCTTCGGGCTTCGGCTCCGGAGCAGGTGCTGGTTCCGGCTTTTTCTCCTGTTTGGATTTAGGGTTCAGGTTATTCAGGTCTATTTTACCGATAACCTTTACGCCCCGAAGACTGTTATCCTCGTTATTGTCAGATGTATTATCAGAAGGTTGTTTAACCGGTTCAGGAGCTGACCTGGGTTTCTCGGCAGGCGGCGCTGCAAAGGTACCGGCGTTCTTGATCAGAATTTCTTCGTGCTCAAAATCTGTGGTACGGGCAGGAATATCATGGCGCTCGGGAGCTGTGGGTGCAGGTTCTTCGCGACGGATCTTGCCAATGCTGATCTGCTTGGCTTCTTCCTTCACTATTTTATCACCCTGGAACTCCTTTAAGAGCACATCATACATGTCCTCGCTGAGTTTTGTGTTGGGTTTGGCATCAATTTTATAACCTTTTTTACCCAAAAACTCAGCCGCGGTTGACAAGCCGATGTTCAACTCTTTGGCAGCTCTTAACAGATTAATACTTTTTCCTTCTGACATTTAATACTATTAGTTCTCGCTTAAATTTTAAACAAAAATACGTTTTTTATATGGTTTAAATGATATGTTCCCGTTATCTATTTTTGATATTACGGTTACCGGCATTTAAACTATTCAAATTCGGCACGTAAAACGTCAAGTACCTCTTTTACGGTACTTTCTTCCAGATCGGTACGTCTTACCAGCTCATCTGTAGATAAATTGAGAATAGATTTGGCGGTATCTAAACCGATGCGTTTAAACTCATCGATGATCCAGCCGTCAATTTCATCTGCAAATTCTTCGATATCCACATCCTCCTCATCTTCATCCGCTTCGCGGTACACATCGATCTCATACCCGGTTAATTTACCGGCAAGCTTAATGTTGTGCCCGCCTCGGCCAATAGCCAGCGAAACCTGGTCGGGTTTAAGATAAACGGCAGCACGTTTTTCAACATCATCCAGTTTAATGCTGCTGATCTTTGCCGGACTTAATGCACGTTGAATATACAGCGAAAGATTGTTGGTGAAGTTGATCACGTCGATGTTCTCGTTTTTCAATTCACGAACAATACCGTGTATCCGAGAACCTTTCATACCCACGCAGGCGCCTACCGGGTCAATGCGGTCATCGTACGATTCAACGGCCACCTTTGCACGCTCGCCCGGTTCACGCACAATTTTCTTAATGGTGATCAAACCATCAAATATTTCGGGAACTTCCAGCTCAAACAGGCGCTGTAAAAACTCGGGCGCTGTACGCGATATAATGATTTTTGGGTTGCTGTTCAGCATATCCACTTTCAGGATAACCGCCCGTACAGAATCGCCTTTTTTGAAATAATCGGCGGGAATCTGCTCCGTTTTAGGCAGGATAAGCTCGTTGCCTTCATCGTCAAGCACCAGTGTTTCTTTTTTCCAAACCTGGTAAACCTCGCCCGTAACAATCTCGCCCACGCGGTCTTTGTACTTGCGGAAGATCTCGTCTTTCTCCAGCTCCAGGATCTTTGAAACCAGCGTTTGGCGTGCCGCCAGTATTGCCCGGCGACCAAAGCTCTCCAGCGTGATCTGCTCGATGTAATCGTCGCCCACTTCCAGGTCCGGATCTATCTTTTTAGCCTCTGCCAGCTCAATTTCCAGGTCGTCATCTTCCGAAAAACCATCTTCCATTACGGTACGCGTACGCCAGATCTCAAGGTCACCGTTGTCCGGGTTCACAATAACGTCGCAATTTTCGTCGGTGCCGTATTTCTTCCTGATCATGCTTCTAAACACCTCTTCAAGTACGCTGATCACCGTTGGCCGGTCAATGTTTTTGAAGTCCTTAAACTCCTGAAATGACTCAATTAAATTAATGTTGCTCATTTTACTTAAATGAAATTAAAACCTTTGTTTCCGATATATCTTTTAGCGGGATGCTGACTTCCGTCGTCTCCGCTTTTTTCCCTTTCAATTTAACCGTTTCTGCTATGCGCACACCATCATCATCAATTGCCAGCAGCTTACCTTCCCTTTTGCTGCCGTCGGCCAGCTTTATACGTACGTTCCGGCCGATATTCTTCCGGTACTGGCGCTCAAGCTTTAGCGGCGTATCAATTCCCGGCGACGAAACTTCGAGGTTGTAAGCGTGATCAATGGCATTTTCTTCCTCCAGGTGAAACCCCACATGGCGGCTTATCGCTGCACAATCCTCAATCGCAACGCCGTTATCGCCGTCAACCAGGATGATCAGCTTACCCGGCGGATGCATTTTAACATCCACCAGAAACAGGTCACTCCTGTCGGCAATTTTTTCCTCAACAAGTTCCGAAACACGTTTTTCGATATCCATTGCAGAATATTAGTGTAAAAAAAAGAGGGGACAAACGCGTCCCCTCCTCTCAGATTGGTGCAAATATAGGTAAAATAAATTTGATGTGCAAAGCCCTGATTTTAAATTGAATAAATTACAGGCATGCATCTGTATTTTTGATTTGAAAAGCAGAGACGGTATCGTTTCCGAAGCGGCAATCCCGTTTTCCGCTCATACGCCTGCAACCTGCCCCGAAACCTCGTGGGGGCCTTAGCCACAGGCCGGTATCCGCTGCAACCGGGTTTAGTTAACTGCAGCCAGTGCTGCTATTATTGCAAGAATCAGAGTACAAGCTCGTCCGCGTTTGCAAACGCGGATGCCTGAAAACAGCGATTGTATCGCTTTAACAAGGCTCAACTATGGCACTAACGCCCTGGCTCGTGTCTTCATAAATGAAGCTTCGTGAAGACACGGAGCTTGGCTTGGGCTTACTTTAGCTCGACGGGATTTATGATCTCGTCGGCAATTACCCCGGATTTATAATTCTACTAACGCCCTGGCTCGTGTCTTCACGAGCCAGCATAAATGAAGCTTCGTAAAGACACGAAGCTTGGCTTGGGTAATCCGAACGAAGCTTCAGCTTCGCCCGATTGGTAATATCATCTGCATCTCCTGTCAAGAGAATTTGCAAAAGTGAAATCTTATTCCGAATATTGGTAAACCAATTATTGGTAAACCAAATCAATTATAATTCTAAATGAGAAGTTCCCTTTTACTACTATGCACTTTGCTGTTAAGCAGTTTATCGTTTACCTATTCGCAAACCGCTATTCAAACATCATTTGAAAGCTCAGATGGCTATAATCCAGGAAATATAAATGGACAAAACGGCTGGAGCGTTACCAGCGGAGATGTCGCCGTTTCTAATGCCGCAGCTAAAACCGGAACACAATCCGTTAAGTTTAGTGCGGGCAATACGGCTTTGTTAGCAAAATACACCGCTTACAGCGGCACGGTTACCGGCTTGCGGAACGAAGTTTATGCGGATTTGTGGATAAAACCGGTAGCATTCACCACAAAGGGGTTAACTATAAACGGCGACGACCTTTTCGGAGGAAGCACCAAACGAATCTTCATGATTGAGTTTACCACTGATAATAAAATCAAAGTGTATAACGGCTCTTCGGGTAGCAATGCCGGTACATGGACAGCCAACCAATGGATACGCATTTCTGTTAAAGCCGATTTCTCTACAGAGAAATATAACGTTGCATTTGATGGCGTAGTTGCCGGAACTGACTTCGCCTTCAGGGAAACCTATGCTCCTACCACCAGCGGAAGCCGGGAAGCCGGAGTTAAGGAATTTCACTCGTTGCGGTTTAACCATAGCAGCGATTCGCAAACAGCGACCTCAGAAGCGTACATAGACGATATTTACGTAGGAACAAATCCCATAGCCGACGTATCTTTCGGAGCTTCATCTACCGCCCGTACCATAACCGTTACCCAACCCGATTATGGAACTATCAGCTTATCGCCCGCTAAATCCACATACAACCTTGGCGATGAAGTTACCGCGACACTAACATTACCATCCGGTTACACCAACCTTGGCTGGACAGGCAGCTTATCCGGAACGGAACTCAGCAAAAATTTCACCGTAACCGGCAATATGACCATTGGCGCTAATACCGGTATTGACAGCAGCAATCCGCCACCAAAATATACTATCACCATAAATCCGCCGGAGAATGCGCAAATCACGCTATCGCCAACATCGGCAGATAATACCTACTACAAAGAAACTAAGGTAACCGCTACCATTACGTATGAACCCTGTTACCAGTTCAATGGCTGGACGGGAAACCTCTCGGGAACTGAAATCAGCAAAACGTTCACGGTAACTTCCGATATGACCATTGGTGCGCAAATTGTCGAAAATACAACACCATCGGTTACCCGGACGGTAACTTCGGTTACCGAGTTAAAAATGCGCTGAACGCCATGAATCCCGGCGACATTATAGAAGTTGCTGACGGAACGTATAACCTGAGCAGCGTTAAAATCACCCGTTCAGGATGCCAGAAACGCCCCATTATCATACGGGCCCAGCACCAGGGACAAGCCATATTTAACGGCAGCACCGCTTTTGTTCTTGAAAGTATACAATATGTAACCCTTCAGGGATTTTCGTTTCAGAGTGAGAATATCGGTACAGGCATCAAGCTTCAGAACAGCAGCTATACACGTATCACCGGCAACAATTTCGCCATTAAGGAAAATAGCTCATGCAACTGGGTATACATTGGCGATACGTTCGGTAGTACTGAACCGCTTAAATCAGGTCATAACCTGATTGACCACAATGTGTTTGACGGAAAAACCCAGCCCGGAAAATACATTGTACTGGATGGAAACATTAACCAGCAAAGCCAGTATGACACTATTCGCTATAACCTGTTCAAGAATAACGGGCCGAGGGTAGCTAACGAAAAAGAGAGCATTCGCATTGGTGTAAGTGCCTTATCAAAAAGCAGCGGTTTTACAGTAGTAGAGTATAATCTTTTCCAGGATTGCGATGGAGACCCGGAAATTGTTTCCGTAAAATCATGCGACAATATGGTACGTTACAATACCTTTCAGCGGTGTCTCGGAACGGTATGTTTACGGCAGGGCGAACGAAGTGTTGTTGAAGGAAATTACTTTTTTGGCGAAGGCAAAACCGCCATTTTCACCGATGAAGACAGTGGCTCAAGCAGTACTATAGGCTGTGGCGGTGTACGTGTGTACGGTCGCGGGCATAAGGTAATTAACAATTATTTTGAAGGCCTTACCGGCGACAGGTGGGATGCCGCCTGCACCATCACAAACGGCGATGTTACCAACAGCTCAACCAGCTTATCAGACCATTACCTGCCCGAAGACCTGGTTTTCGCATTTAATACGTTGGTCAACAACAAATCTAATGTTGAAATTGGTTTTGACAACGGGGGTAAATATTCAAAGTATCCCATTAACTGCCAGATAGCCAATAACATTGTAGTGGCCAATGCCAACCCGATAATTAAATCGTACAGCACATCGGCACTGGCCGGAGTAAGCTTCTCCAATAACATCATGTATCCTACCGGGACAGCGTCTATCGGCATTTCTGCCACATCATCACAGGTAATAAATACCGACCCCAAACTAATACACCCGGCATGCAGCGGCAGTGATTGCGCTTTAACAACTGCGGCACGCATATTTCGGCTAAGCGAAAACAGTCCGGCGATTGACGCTGCCACCGGCGATTTCAATTTTGTTACGCTGGATAATGAAGCCCAATCCCGGACCGGCCTGAAAGATATCGGCGCCACCGAATATAAACCGGGCACAACCATTACTACAGGCGCATTAAACGATGAAAATGTTGGCCCCAATGCTGTGGCGTTCACCTACAGCTATAATTCATCGTCAACATTACCTGTAAAACTAACCGGTTTTCAGGCAATTGCCCAGGGTAATCAGGTTCAGCTTCGCTGGAATACCGCCAGCGAAATTAATGTGAAGCAATACGATGTGCAAGGGCAGATTGCCGATGGTTCATTTAAAACAATAGTTACGGTAATGGCTTCCGGTTCAAGGCAATATTCGGCACAGCATACCAATCCCCTCGCGGGATGGAATTATTACCGTTTAAAAATTACCGATAACGATGGCAGCTTCGATTATTCGCCGGTTGCTGCAGCTAAGATATTAACTGCCGGAGCCGTTGTATTTCCAAACCCGGCAGATCAATTTGTTAATATTAGCCTGGATAACGTACCGGCTAATGGCACAAGGCTAAACCTGGTCAATTTACAAGGCGTTGTTGTACAGACCATACCGGCGAAAGTCGCCGCCCGGCAAACACTGACAACAACTGATCTTCCAACCGGGATTTACCAGTTACAGGTTATAGAACCGGGTAGAAAACCGGTGTCATATCCCGTGGTGATTGCGCATTAATTTATAATGTTGATACATAGCGCAGACAGCATTTAAAACGCTGTCTGCGTTATTTTACTAATTTAACCCGAGTTCGAGTTATTTATTTGATTATGAGCATATTGCTTCATTCTAACGCACAATTCCAGCCTTTTCCCGAAATCTCGCATAGGCGTCAAGTTAATTTTAGAGTTTTGCTATCAATTTGTTGATTATTAGATAGTTATTGGCAAAAAAGTAGCAAGTGAACGCAGTGAGCTCATGAATGCCATTGGAAAACCATAAAACCCCTAATGAATAATCTCTGTTAAACCTGTTTTGAGCAGGATTATTAATCGAACTCACGTTAATTTAGAACCCAAAACTCACGTTATATTAAATATTAATATTGCTATAACACATAAAACAAACCTTATATTACGACATTATCCATACCGAAGACGAGAGAGATGCTGATTAACAGGGTCATTATATTGAAGATGGATTAATATGCTGCTTGAAAGCGGTATTGTTTTTCCGCGGGCACCCCAACATGACGTATTTATGCCGCTGCCCGGATAGCCCATAAACTTTTAGCCCGCGGTTTAAACTGCGGGCTAAAAGTTTGCCGGAAGTTCAGATCTCCCGGCATTTTCAGAATAACGTTGTACTAACCGG
The DNA here is from genome assembly GCF_008274585.1 of Pedobacter sp. BS3. Taxonomy (GTDB): domain Bacteria; phylum Bacteroidota; class Bacteroidia; order Sphingobacteriales; family Sphingobacteriaceae; genus Hufsiella_A. The sequence goes on from NZ_VTRT01000001.1 coordinate 500,737, forward strand.
AGGTTAGCTTAAAAAATATACTTCGTGCTCAGGAAATTAGAAGTGTCATCATTAACAATTTCATTAAGCAGGCGTTTATTATTATCGTTCAGCTTGGCTGCAACCAGTGAGCGGATAGAGAACGAACGCAGGGCGTCTACTACAGACAAAGTACCTTCGGCGCTGTCCTTACGTCCGGTGAACGGAAACACGTCCGGCCCACGCTGACACTGGCAGTTGATATTTACGCGGCTTACCTGGTTCACTAACGGATCGATAAGCGATGCAATTACTGAAGCATTGTTGCTGAACACGCTCACCTGCTGACCGTGGGTTGATTCGATCAGGTATTCAATAGGCTCTTCCAGGTCATCAAACGGTACAACCGGAATTACCGGGCCAAACTGCTCTTCGCGGTAAAGCTTCATTTTAGCATTAACCGGGTACACAATGGCCGGATATACAAACGATTCAACCGTTGCGCCGCCGCCCTTATTAATTACCTTGGCTCCGTTGGCTTCGGCATTTTCAATACATTCTTTTAAATAGGCCGGCTTGCCCAATTCAGGAAGCGGTGTTAACGAAACGCCTTTTTCCCATGGCATACCGAATTTCAGCTTTTCAACGGCTTCGGTTAAACGGCGTAAAAACTCATGCGCTATGCTGCGATGTACAAAAACAATTTTAATGGCCGTACAGCGTTGTCCGTTGAACGATAAGGAACCCAGAACCGTTTCCTGAACAGCCAGATCCAGATCGGCATCTTTGGTAATGATAGCAGCGTTTTTGGCATCAAGGCCCAAAATAGCACGCAGACGGTTTACTTTAGGATGCAGCTTTTTCAGTTCATCGGCAACCTTGCTTGAGCCGATAAGGGTCAATACGTTGATCTTACCCGACTGCATCAGGGCCGGAACGATATTATTTCCACGTCCGTAAATGGTATTAACAACGCCTTTCGGGAAGCTTGAACGGAAGGCTTCCAGCATGGGGTAGTGCAATAAAGTACCATGCTTGGGTGGTTTAAACAGCAAGGTATTTCCCATGATCAGCGCCGGGATAAGCGTGGTAAAGGTTTCGTTCAGCGGATAGTTGAACGGCCCCATACACAGCACCACACCCAAAGGCGAACGGCGAACCTGGGCAACAATGCCCTGCTCAATTTCAAAGCGTGACGATTTACGGTCAATGTCTTTTAAGGCATCAATAGTAGCGTAAATATATTCTACGGTACGGTCAAACTCTTTCACAGAATCAGCGTATGATTTACCAATCTCCCACATGATCAGCTTCACCACGATGTCTTTCTTCTCAATCATTTTATGGGTAAACTGCTCAACACAAGCTATACGATCCTGAACACTCATGGTAGGCCATTGTCCGCGGCCGTTATCATAAGCAGCAACGGCGGCATCCAGCGCTTCCATTGATTCTTTTTCGGTACAAACCGGGAAGCTTCCAATACGCTTCCGCTTTAATCCATCGGCAGTTTTTATACAAACAGGGGAAAATACTTCGTTTACATTACCATTCCACGGCTTCATTTCTCCGTTGCACAGGTATTCCCGCTGGTCTATCTCCTCCAGCAGATACTCTTTCGGTATCTGGCTCTCTTCAACAAAGATTGATTCTAACTGATCTTTGATACTCATCTGATATTTATTTTGATATTATAAGGTTATAGCTTAATAACTTTCATGCGTGGAACCAGCAGCTTCATGACGCTCCAGGCCACCACATAGGCAATGGCACAGATACCGAACATAATGCTGTAACCGGTTTCTATATGACCCAGGGCTTTGTAATGGTCGAATAAAAATCCGCCAAGTTTGGTGATCAGCACACCGCCGATACCACCTGCCATACCGCCGATACCGGTCACAGAGGCAACGGCTTTTTTAGGGAACATATCGGATACCGTGGTAAATATATTGGCAGACCAAGCCTGATGTGCTGATGCCCCGATGCCGATCAATACTACCGGGAACCAAACACTCAAATGACCTAAAGGCTGTGCTGCAAGTACAATGAGCGGGAAAAGTGCGATGATCAGCATAGCCCGCATCCGGCCATCGTATGGATTGTATCCTTTTTTGATGAAATACACCGGGAACCAGCCTCCGCCAATACTGCCAAACATGGTCATGCTGTACAAAACAGCTAACGGTATGGTAATGGCCATGCCGGTTAGTCCATATTGCGCATTCAGGTAAGCCGGCAGCCAGAATAAAAAGAACCACCAAACGCCGTCTGTTAAGAACTTACCAAAGAAAAACGACCAGGTTTGCCGGTATTTCAATAGCTTGAACCACGAAACTTTTTCTGCCTCAACGGTAGAGTCTGGTTCAAGTACCGCTTCCACATCACTGTGAATGTATGCTTTTTCGGCAGCGCCCAGGCGTTTCTGTTTATCCGGTGTTTCGTAAAGCCAGAACCAGAATATCAGCCATAAAAATCCGCAGGCTCCTATAATTTCGAAAGCGGCGCCCCAACCCCAGTTAGCGGCTATCCACGGAACAGAAATTGGCGCTAAAATTGCTCCAACGTTTGAACCGGAATTGAAGATCCCGGTAGCAAAAGACCGTTCTTTCTTAGGAAAATATTCGGCAGTGGCTTTAATTGCAGCAGGAAAGTTCCCGGATTCGCCAAAACCAAGCACGGCTCTTGAAATAACAAAGCCTAATACAGAAACCGATATGGCAGTGGCCCCAAATAAGGCTGCAACCGGCAGGAACAATTCGCCTACATTTTCTGCATATTTATGCATGATAGCACCCAGCGACCAGATGATCAATGCTAAAGCATATCCCCATTTAGTTCCTAAACGGTCGATTAACCGGCCGGCAAACAGCATTGAAATAGCATAAACAAACTGGAATACGGCGGCAATATTGGCATAATCTGTATTTGACCAGCCAAACTCCTTGGATAGCAAAGGCTGCAATAAGCTTAGCACCTGCCGGTCCAGGTAGTTGATGGTTGTGGCGAAAAATAGCAGGGCACAAATCGTCCACCGGTATTTTCCTATCTTTTCCTGAATCATTTAATAAAGGTTTTTATGGTTTATCTGCAAGAATTTACAAGAGCTATGGCTTGTTTGGTCAGTGCGGCAAGCTCATCATACTTTTTATTTTCCATGATGTCTTTACTCACCAGTTTGCTGCCCATACCTACGGCACAAACACCAGCCTTGAACCATCCTTTCAGGTTATTTTCATCAACATCTACACCACCAGTCGGCATAAACAGCAGGTTAGGGAAAATTTCTTTAATAGCCGATAGAAACGCCGGGCCAAGGATATTCCCGGGGAATAGCTTCACCAGCTTTGCGCCTAACTTTTCGGCACGTATTACTTCGGTAGGGGTCATACATCCGGGAATCCATAACAAATTATGTTTGTCGGCTACTTCGGCAGCATCTTCAACCAGGCCCGGGCTGATGATATAATCGGCGCCGGCGTCGATAAATGCCTGGGCAGATTCTGCATCTTTAATAGTTCCCACACCCAGGTACATACCTTTAAGCTCGGCATCGCAAACGCGACGCATTTCTTTGAAATTGGCCAGTGCGGCGGCGCCACGGTTAGTATATTCTATGGTTTTAATACCTGCATTATACAACACTTTAAGCAGCTCGACGCTTACTTGGGTATCTTTATTAAAATACAATGGCAGTATTCCCTGCTCTGGTATCAGCTTTAAAAGCTCTGCTTTTTTGTCCATGTTAGTAGTTTGGTAATTTGGTATAAATTAGTTTGCTGCTAAAGTAGAAAATTTAAAGCTACTTAGCCAAGTAATTAGTGTTTCAATCTACGCAATCGTTCCCGGAGATTTTTAGTAAATAATTCGTTAAATGTCACTTTATGAAGTAATTTTGGTGCAGCTATTCAAAATAATTAAACGAGCAATAAACCTCTATTCAATTAATTACAGAACAAAAAATCATGTCTAAAAAAGTTGTAACACTTGGAGAAATAATGATGCGGTTATCAACTCCGGGTTTTGAAAGATTTGTGCAGGCCGATAGCTTTGATGTTACTTACGGTGGTGGCGAAGCCAATGTTGCCGCTGCAATCTGTAACTATGGCCTTAATGGTACATTTGTATCTAAAGTGCCTGATAATGCCTTAGGCCAGGCTGCTATTAACCATTTGCGCCGTTACGGTGTTGATACCCGGTTTGTTGCCAGAGGTGGTAAGCGCCTGGGCATTTATTTTCTGGAAACCGGCGCTTCTATGCGGGCATCGCAGGTTATTTATGACCGTGCAGACGCTTCTATTGCCGATGTTGACGTTTCTGAATTCGATTTTGATAAGATACTGGAAGGGGCAGACTGGTTCCACACTACCGGTATTACTCCCGCTTTAAGCGATAAAGCCGCCGCTCTTACCGAAGCAGCTTTGAAAGCAGCTAAAGCTAAAGGCATAACCACCAGCATAGACCTGAACTACCGTAAAAAATTGTGGAGCAAAGAAAAAGCCCGCGAAGTGATGACCCGTCTTTGCCAGTATGTGGATGTTTGTATTGGTAACGAAGAAGATGCCGAAACAACATTAGGCTTTAAAAGCGAAGGTACCGATATCACCAAAGGTGAGCTGAACCTTGACGGGTACAAATCGGTATTTAAGCAAATGAAAGATAAGTTTGGATTTAAATACATTGCTTCAACGCTGCGTGAAAGCCACAGCGCATCTGATAATGGATGGTCGGCTTTGGTTTATGATGGTAACGAGTTTTATCATACCCGCCAGTACGAAGTACGTATTGTTGACCGTGTAGGCAGCGGTGATTCATTTGCCAGTGGCTTTATTTATGGCTTGGTAACCGGTATGAAAATGAGCGACGCCGCCGAGTTTGGTGTGGCTGCTTCGGCATTGAAACATACTATTCCCGGCGACCTGAACCATGCCACCTTATCGGATGTAAAAGGCCTGGTTGGCGGCGACGGTTCCGGACGTGTACAACGTTAATTCTAATTTTTATTTATTTGTACTAATTGATAATCCGCCCGGTTTTCGCTGTGGCGGATTTTTTACTTTTAACTTAAAACAACATGATAATTGATTCATTAACTGCTGCCGGGAGATATAACAGCGTTCATCCGCTTTTTAAACAGGCATTTGATTATATCCGGTCGCAAAACCTGGAAGAGCTGGAAGTTGGCCGGTACGAAATTGCCGAAGGCCTGAAAGCCATTGTTTCTGATAAAAATGGCGTTACCGCCGAAGAATCGGGTGCTAAATTTGAGTGCCACAATAACAATATTGATATCCAGTTTTGCATTCGTGGTAACGAAACCATTGGCTGGAAGCCACGCAGCGCCTGCTCATCGCCCAAAGGCGAATACAATGCCGAAAAGGATGTATTGTTTTATAACGATGCTCCCGATATGTATTTCCAGCTAACCGGTGGTCAGTTTGCCATTTTCTTTCCTGAGGATGTACATGCACCCATGATCGGCGAAGGAATGATCAAAAAGCTGGTCATTAAGGTAAAGATCTGACTTCACGGCAAAGCAGAAATTACAAATAATGCGGGCAGCTGCAAGGCTGCCCGCATTATGATCAATTATAAACTTCGTAAGTGAACTATTATTAGTCCCTGCGCCCGCCAAACAGCATCATGGCTAAATAAAGCAGCTGGGCGATAGAACCCAGGGCTGCAACCACGTATGTCATGGCAGCCCACCATAAGGCATCTTTAGCTTTTACGTTCTCGTCGGAGGTTTGCATAATCCCCTGGTTTGTTCTGAGCCAGGCTAAAGCCCGGTTACTGGCGTCGAATTCAACAGGCAGCGTTACCACGCTGAATAATGTTACCACGATCATGGCGCCAAAAGCAATGAGCAGCATGGTATAACCCAGGCTTGAAAAAGCCATAATGAGCCCCAGCATAAATACCCATTGTAACAGGTTAGCCGCAACAGATACTACCGGAACCATGGCCGACCGGAAACGCAACCAGCTATATGCTTTTGCGTGTTGCACGGCGTGCCCGCATTCGTGTGCTGCCACAGCGGCGGCCGCAATACTGCGCCCCTGATAAACCTCGGGGCTTAAGTTAACCGTTTTGTTTTCAGGGTTATAATGGTCGCCAAGCTGGCCTTCTACAGAAACGATCTGAACATCATAAATGCCGTTATCATGCAGCATTTTAGCAGCTACATCTTTACCGCTTAAGCCTGAAAGCAACGGGGTTTCCGAGTATTCTTTAAACTTACTTTTAAAGCGCCATTGCACTGCAAAACTGGCAATGGCAATGATTATAAATAAGAACAATCCCATAATCTTAATTTCTATTTTCTTTGATCTATCAAATAGCATTCCTTTCCAAGTTTTATGACATATTTTCAGGCACTTGCGATTTTAATCTGCCAAAATAATAGCGCTTAAAGCGGATATTTCTTATTTTCGTTTGATAAAATTTTTAGTAATGGAATTTGTACTTATCGGTATCAGCGTTGTAATACTTATTGTAGTGATTTTGCTTTTCATCAAGAAGCCTCAACATGCTTCGGGTATTAGTACAGATGAGTTTAACCAGCTTAAGGCCGAAAACGAGCAGCTAAAGATCAGGCTGGCGGCCGCCGAGCAGCAGATAAAAAGCGGTGAAGCCGAAAAACTATCTGTTACCCAGCTTTTAAAAGAAGAAAAGCTGGAAAGCGAAGGCAAATTAACGGAGCGCATCAATCGGCTGGAAGACGAAAAAAACAGCTTGATCGAACAGCTTACCAATGAGAAGAAGCGCATGTCGCAGGCCGAAGAAGCCTTTAAAGCGCAACGTGAAAAGCTGGCCGAACAAAAGCAATATATTGATGAGTTGCAGCTGCGGTTTAAAACCGAATTTGAAAATATCGCTAATAAAATACTGGACGAAAAATCGCAGAAGTTTACCGAGGTAAATCGCAGTAACCTGGATATTTTGCTTAATCCTTTAAAAGAGAATATCAAAGCCTTTGAAGAGAAGGTAGAAAAGGTGTATAAGGCCGAATCTGACGAACGCAACGTGCTGAAAGGCGAAATTTCCAAGCTGATGGAATTGAATAAGCAGATCAGCGAAGAAGCTAATAACCTGACCAAGGCCCTGAAAGCCGATAGCAAGAAACAGGGTAACTGGGGCGAAATTGTGCTGGATAAAATCCTGGAAGCCTCAGGCTTAATTGAAGGAGAAAGCTACACCAAGCAGTCCAGCTATACGGATGAATTGGGCAACCGCTTACAACCCGACGTGGTTATCACCTTGCCGGATAATAAGCATGTGATTATCGACTCGAAGGTTTCGCTGCTGGCTTATGAGCGCATGGTAAACTGCGAAACCGAGGAAGAGCGTTCAGGTCATCTGAAAAATCACCTGTCGTCTATACGTAACCATATTGGCGGGTTGAGCGCTAAAAATTACCAGGATCTGTACCAGATCAATTCTCCTGATTTTGTGCTGTTGTTTATCCCGATAGAATCGTCGTTTGCCATAGCCATACAAAACGATATTGAGCTGTTCGACTATGCCTGGAACAGGCGCATTGTTATTGTTACGCCATCTACATTGCTGGCAACATTGCGTACCATTGCTTCTATCTGGAAACAGGAGCAGCAAACCCGCAACGCCATAGAAATTGCTACCAAAGCCGGCGCTTTGTACGATAAATTTGTACTGTTTACCGAAGACCTGAAAAAAATCGGCGACAGCATTGAACGTTCGCAGAAATCATATTCAGAGGCGATGAACAAGCTGAATACCGGCAGCGGAAACATCATCGGGCGGGTAGAAACCCTGCGTAGGCTGGGTGCCAAGGCCAGCAAACAACTCGATCAGAAATTAATTAGCGAGGAAGAATAACGCTGGCGAACCGAAGCAATAAGTATCCGCTACGCTGAGCAGCTTATCTAAATTTATAAATGGCTTTTGAAAAATAATAACAGGGTTACAGGCTTTTATTGGCAATTTTATTATCATTTTTGTTTTGTATCATTTTGCGAGCTTTGCATAAAACCATCCCTGTTTACCTGACTTTAACGGCACAATATATTATTACATGAATATCCAGATTGACGACAAAGAGTTTGAACTGATGCTGGAATACGACCAGATCCTTAAGCGGATCCGCCTGATCGGCATACAGCTTAATGTAGATTACGAGGGTCGCGTTCCGGTTTTTCTGGGTGTGCTGAACGGCGGCTTTATGTTCATGGCCGATTTGCTGAAAGAAATTGAGCTGGCATCGGAAGTGACTTTCGTCAGGATATCATCATACGAAGGTGCCAGCAGCACCGGTAACATCAACCAACTGCTGGGTTTGCAAATGAGCCTGAAAGATCGCGATGTTATCATTGTAGAAGATATTGTGGAGACAGGCGCATCATTGCATTACCTGCTAAACCTGATCAAAGCCCAGGAGCCTGCATCGGTAAAAGTTTGCAGCCTGTTGTTCAAACCTCAAACGTTGAAATATAAGTTTGATGAGCTGGAATATATCGGGTTTGAAATACTTAACCAATTTGTAGTGGGATATGGACTTGATTATAACGGATTAGGCCGCAATCTCCGGGATATTTACCGGGTAGTAGTAAAAGAAAAATAACTATCCGGGATAAAAAGCGTAATTTTGCCGTCCTTGATCCGATTAAAGTTATTATGACCATTCATAAAGAAGGATATACCTCGCTGGCACTGTGTGTACTGATCATATTTATACTCAATGCTGCCGCACATTACTACTGGCCGGACCATGCGGTTTTGCGCTGGATCTTATACATCATTTCTGCCGCTTTTTTCCTGATCATCCTTCAGTTCTTCAGAAGTCCTGCACGCATTACAGCTATTAACGAGCAGCATGTTATCTGCCCAGCCGATGGTAAGGTGGTTGTTATTGAGGAAACCGAAGAGCAGGAATATTTTAAAGATAAGCGCATCCAGATCTCCGTATTTATGTCGCCAATTAATGTGCACGTAAATCGTAATCCGGTAACAGGTGTTGTTAAGTTTTTCAAATATCATCCCGGCAAATACCTGGTAGCATGGCATCCAAAATCATCAACCGAGAATGAGCGTACTACCGCTGTTGTAGAAACGGCATCGGGTGTACCCGTTTTATTCAGGCAAATAGCGGGAGCATTGGCCCGGCGCATTGTTTGGTACATCAAAGAAGGCGATCATGTTAAACAGGGCGAACAGTTCGGGTTTATTAAATTTGGTTCGAGAGTGGATATTTTTTTACCTTTAGGAACGCAGATCAACGTTAAAATAGGTGATGTTGTGAAAGGCGGAATTACCGTTCTGGCAGATTTAAAATCTTAAAAACTATAAATTAAACTCATTATGAAAAAGTTATTTTTTGTTATGGCGCTGGCTGCATCGGTAAGCCTGGCTACAGCACAAACCAAACCCGCAACTGAGGGCGCTAAAAAAGAATGCTGTAAAAAGGGCGCCAAGTGCTGCAAATCTGAAGCTAAATGCTGCAAAGGAGAAAAACCGGCAGCAGATAAAGCTACAAAGTAAAAAATATTAAAGCATAAAAAAAGCGGACTGAGTTTTTCAGTCCGCTTTTTTTATGCTTTAAGAATGTTTTCAAATTTCGTTGGTTCGGGAGATGTGAACCTGAACAACATCTTAATATCTTTCAAAAAAAATGGAAAATATCTTTCATTTTTTTTGAAAGATATTTTCCATTTTTAATGGAAAATGCTATATTTACAATAGTTAAGATCAATCAATATGCTGTTAGAAAGCCAGTTGTCAGAAGTTTTAGATTCGCAAAACCAATCGTTTTTAAACAAAAAAACGGGTCTGATTAGGGAGAAATTAAGCGATCTAACCCCGGTTGACAATTTTGTGCTTATAATAACAGGAGTAAGAAGATGCGGAAAAAGCACACTCTTATATCAATTAATGCAAAAGAACTATCACGATGTTTTATTTCTAAGCTTTGAGGATATACGGCTTGCCGGATTTGAAACGGATGACTTTATTCGCCTGTTATCAGAAATAAAGAAAAGAGAAAAAAGAACCTTATTTTTTGACGAGATACAAATACTAACCCATTGGGAGCTATTTGTGCGGCAATTGCTCGATGAGGAATATAAAATAGTGATAACAGGCTCAAATGCTACACTATTAAGCAGGGAACTGGGTTCAAAACTTACGGGAAGACATTTATCAACAGAGCTGTTCCCTTTTTCGTACCATGAATTTTTGGATTTTAAAAACCTGCCAGACAATAGTGCCTCATTAACTGAATACATGCAAAAGGGCGGCTTTCCGGAATATTTGAAAAGCGACGAGGACGGTATGCTCAACCAACTGCTTGATGATATATTAAACAGGGATATAGCTATAAGATATGGGGTAAGAGATGTTACTATGCTTAAAAAATTAGCCGTATATCTCATCTCCAACATTGGTAAACCTGTTTCTGGTAACAAGCTTAAGGATATGTTCGGTATTAGATCGACCACTACCATACTAGAATTTTTCAGCTATTTGGAAAACAGCTACGTGATACAGTTCTTATCCAAATTTAGCTATGCTATAAAAAACCAGATACGCAATCCCAAAAAGATTTATGCTATTGATCTGGGGCTTTTTTCGCAAACTTCCATAGTGTTTAGTGATGAAAAAGGCAGAAGACTGGAAAACCTGGTTTACCTGCATTTACGTAAAACAGAGAAAGAAGTATATTACTTTCAGGAAAAAAAAGAATGTGATTTTGTAGTGGTAAGAAAAGGAAAAGCAGCCCAACTATTGCAGGTATGCTATGAGCTTACTACTGAAAACTTAGAAAGAGAAACCAGCGGCCTGTTAGCCGCTATGGATTTTTTTAATATGGACGAGGGAAAAATCATCACTTTTAACCAAACCGAGACCTTTAATAAAAACGGCAAGGTCATATCGGTTATACCGGCCTGGCAGTTTGTCGGGTAATCTAAATAAGAAGAACTGCCTAATATAGGCATTCGATCCCCCGCTGGTCGACGGAGCTATGAATATCCACTAATACCTCTATACTGTTACCGCAATGCTATGCTGCCTTTGCCCATAGTATAGCCATCAGCATACATTAAAACGGTGTAGGTGCCTTTTTGAAAAGCATTAGGATTAGTCCAGTCAATATTATACACATTACCCTCGTTGGTAAACTCAATCGCCGTTTTATAGGTATATTGTAGATCTTCGCCATCTACATTAAACATTCCGCTGTTTGACGGAATGATCAGGTTACCGCTTGGGTCTACAATACGGATAAAAATATCGTGCATACCTTTATCAGCTATCGGGTTGTCGGCAATATTAAAGGTAATACGCAGCTTTTTAGCGGTGCTTGCACGGGTAACATCCGTTTCCTTACCGCTGCTTTTCACTTTGAGCGGGGTAATAGAAATTGTGCCGATTTTTAATGCCGCTGCAGCCTTTACTTTAGAGTTAAGCGATTCGTTTTGCTTGGTAAGCTCTGTAGCACGATCTGTAACGCTGTCAACTTTGGTTTGTAAATGATCGCGTTCATTGCGTAACGAAGCGTTCTGGCGTTGCAGTTCCTCAATATCAGCCGTGTATTTGGTTACAAAATAGCGCAATTGCTTTACATCTTCCTGCGCCCTGGCCAATTGCCCTTGTGTAAGCTGATTCTTTTTAAGGGCTTCTCTTAACTGGGCTATTTTCTCGCGGGCTTCTTCCTGCTGCTTTTTCATGTCTTCAGAAAGCTGCACATTAGTGGTGTTGGCTTTATCCAGCTCGGCCTCAATTTTGTCAATCTCGGTCTCCATTTTGGATTTCTCGTCGCTCAGCGTTACAATACGGTCGTTCGCTTTTTTATCTTTAAAGAACAGGTACCCGTTGGTAACTAAAAGAGCCAGGATAACAATGATCAGAAAGTATATCTTATTAGAATCTTTTTTAGGTGTGTTTTCCGAATTGTTAGTTTCCATGTCAGTTTAGTTTGTTTAGTATTATGTTGATTTAGATTTTGGCGTTAATTACTGTACGGGTGCAACCATACCGGTTTGAGCGTTTTATTTAAGGCGCAAATGTATAAATTTTGTTTACCCATTAGCTTAATAACTTTACCGATTGAAATTTATTATCAGCCGGCAAATATATAATATTGCCCAAAACATCGACCATAACAAGTATAAACCGGTTTTGTTCAAAATAGTTTGAATTTATTTACGTTTCTTTATTAAAGACAATTTAAGGCCGTATTCATACCGGCGATTACTATCTTTGACATTTTTCTTTACAAAGGGAACATTTTCATGAGATTACTTTTTCTGTTAACAGGATTACTTACATGCTTTTCAAATCATATATTATCGCAACCCCAACCATCAGAGCCTCCCAAACATGAATTCAGGGGAGTTTGGATAGCTACCGTGGCCAATATTGACTGGCCTTCAAAACCCGGCCTTACTACAGAAGCTCAAAAAGAAGAGTTGATACGCATACTGGATACGCACCAGCGTACCGGTATTAATGCGATCATGTTCCAGGTACGGCCTGCGGCCGATGCTTTTTACAGCAAAAGCGAAGAACCCTGGAGCCGCTACCTCTCCGGAAAGCAGGGCGGCGCTCCTGATCCTTTCTATGATCCGCTTGAATTTGCCCTAACCGAAGCCCACAAACGTGGCATGGAGCTGCATGCCTGGTTCAATCCGTACCGTGCCACCATGGATATGAACCCGCAAAATACCCGCGAAGATCACATCACTAAAACCCACCCCGGCTGGTTTTTCAGCTATGGCGGCAAAAAGCTGTTCAATCCCGGTATTCCCGAAGTACGAAGCTACATTGTGCGCATCATTATGAATGTAGTGCGCAATTACGATATAGACGGCGTGCATTTTGACGATTACTTCTATCCATATCCCGAAAGCAGGCAGCTTTTACCCGATACCGATACTTACCGCTTATACGGGGCTGATTTTGACGACATCGACGACTGGCGCCGGCATAACGTAGATACGCTCATTCACCAGCTTTCGGACAGTATACATGCCGCGAAACATTACCTTAAATTTGGTATAAGCCCTTTCGGGATTTGGCGTAACAGCAAACGCGACCCCGAAGGTTCTGAAACCAATGGCCTGGAAGCCTACAGCGCCTTATATGCCGATGCCCGTAAATGGATCAAAGAAGGCTGGATAGATTACATCAACCCGCAGATCTATTTTCCATTTGGCTACGCTGCTGCACCTTATGAAAAGCTGGTGGACTGGTGGAGCAATAACACCTATAACAAGCACCTGTACATTGGCCAGGGCGTGTACCGGGTAACCGAAAACCGCGAAGGCTGGCGTGATAAGAGCCAGATACCGCGACAAATCCGTTACCTGCGAAATAATCCCCGGGTACAGGGCAGCGTATTTTTCAGCTCGAAATCGTTAACCAGTAACCTGGCCGGTATCCGCGATTCGCTGCAATATGACCTGTACCGCTATAAAGCATTGCAACCTCCTATGCTTTGGTTAGACAATACGCCGCCCCTGGAACCGATGGAGCTTACGGCAAAAACCATAGCCAATAATAAGGTTTTGCTGAACTGGAAAACACCTTTGCGTTCCCGCGATGGCGAAACAGCCTACGGTTATGTGATTTACCGTTTTAATGAGGGCGAAGAAGTAAACATCGAAAATTCGCGAAACATTCTAACCATATCGTTCGACGGCAAACAAACATCGTATACCGATGATGGCGTACGTAAAAATGTGCGTTATACTTACGCCGTTACTGCATTAGACCGTCTTAAAAACGAAAGCGGCCCGTCAAATCTGGTTGTGGTTAAAATAAATTGAAAATTAAAAAAGCCTGTAATAATACACAAGGGTGCCTTGATAAAAACTTAACAAAGTCTGAATAACTTCAAGTATTTTTGAGATACATTACCCACGATGATTGCTAAAGAAACCGTTGACAAGATATTAGAAGCTGCCCGTATTGACGAGGTTGTCGGCGATTTTGTGCACCTTAAAAAGCGGGGCACCAGCCTGATCGGCAATTGCCCGTTTCACAACGAGAAAACGCCCTCATTCCACGTATCGGTAAATAAGGGCATTTATAAATGCTTTGGCTGTGGTGCCGGGGGCGATTCCGTGCGCTTTGTAATGGAGCACGAAAAGTACACGTATCCCGAAGCGCTTAAATACCTGGCCAACAAGTATCATATTGAAATTGAGGAAGTTCAGCAAACGCCGGAGCAGCTACAAGCTGATACCCGGCGTGAAAGCCTGTTTGTTATCTCCGCCTGGGCCGGCAATTTTTTCCAGCAAACCCTGTGGGAAACCGGGGAAGGTAAAAGCATCGGCCTGAGCTATTTCAGGGAACGCGGCTTTCGCGATGATGTGGTAAAAAAATTCCAGTTGGGCTATTCGCCGGATGAGTGGGACGCCATGACTCAAAAAGCCTTAGCCGAAGGTTTTAATGCAGATTACCTGCAGGAAACCGGGCTTACCCTGAAAAATGATAAAGGCCGGCTATACGACCGCTTTCGCGGGAGGGTAATGTTCCCCATCCATAACCTTACCGGAAGGCTCATCGGTTTCGGCGGCCGTACCCTAAAAACCGACAAAAATGTCCCGAAATATGTTAACTCGCCCGAGAGCGACATCTATCATAAATCGAACGTTTTATACGGCATGTTCCAGGCCAAAAAAGCTGTCCGCGATGCCGATAACTGCTACCTGGTAGAAGGTTATGCCGACGTGCTGTCTGTACACCAAGCCGGGGTTGAGAACGTGGTAGCTTCATCCGGAACATCGCTTACCACCGAACAAATCCGGCTGATAAGCCGCTTTACCAAAAACGTAACCATTTTATACGATGGCGATGCCGCCGGTATCAAAGCCTCGTTACGCGGGCTGGATATGATACTGGAAGAAGGGTTGAACGTCAAGGTGGTCAACTTCCCGGATGGGCACGACCCCGACTCGTACGTACAGCAATTGGGCAGTGCGGCATTTAAAACCTACATCGAGAATAATCAGAAAGATTTTATTCTTTATAAAACCACCATCCTGTTAAAGGATGCCGGTAACGACCCTATAAAAAAGGCCGAAATTATCCGCGATGTGGTGGAAAGCATCGCTAAAATACCCGATAGCATCAAGGCTTCGGTATTTCTCCGCGAATGCAGCAGCCTGATGCAGATTGATGAGCGGGTGCTGATTTCGGAGCTGAACAAAATGCGCATCAGCAAACAGCGCAAAGAAAACCAGCAACAAACACCGCAGCCGCTGCCTGAACCTGATGTAAACGCACCAATACCTGAACCGGAACAACTGGCTGATACCGACGAATATCAGGAGCGTGA
The DNA here is from genome assembly GCF_008274585.1 of Pedobacter sp. BS3. GTDB lineage: Bacteria > Bacteroidota > Bacteroidia > Sphingobacteriales > Sphingobacteriaceae > Hufsiella_A. The sequence goes on from NZ_VTRT01000001.1 coordinate 516,011, forward strand.
AATTATACGCCTGCTGTTAAACTACGGGCATTTGCTGGTACATTGGGATGAGATTACGGATACTTACATAGCACCATACATCATATCAAACCTTACGGATGTAACCTTTGCCGATCCGGTTTGTAAAAAAATTATAGACCGTTATAACGCTTCGTTCGAAAAAGGCGAGCTGCCTACCGAACAGGATTTTATCCAGGATACTGATCCGGAGATTTCCGGATTGGCCGTTTCGATGCTTACTTCGCCTTATTCGCTAAGTCCTAACTGGTATGAAAAACGAAAGATTTACGTAAAGGAAGAATCAGAAAATATGCGTGCTACGGTATTGGGCGGTATTTTTCACCTTAAAAAACGTAAGGTAGAGCGTATTTTAAAAGATCTACGTAAAGAGTTGCAACACGAGGCGGACGCGGATAACCAGGCCATACTGATGCAGCGCTACATGCGTATTAAAGAAGTAGAACGGGGCATATCCTCATTTCTCGGTTCGGTTATTGTGAAATAAATTTGGCAAAGCACCTCATCACCGGCAAACAAGGCGAGCTGTTGGCAAAACAGTTCATGGAAGCGCAAGGTTACGAAATTTTAGAGGAAAACTGGGTCACCGGCAAAGCCGAAGTAGACCTTATCGCCTTTAAGGATAATAAAATTGTATTTGTTGAAGTTAAAACCCGTAGTCAAACCAACTTTGGCGAGCCCGAAGATTTTGTACACCCGGCAAAACAACGTTTATTGCAATTTGCTGCCGAAGAATATATACATTTGATGGATTTTAACAACGAAATCCGCTTTGACATCATCGCGATTGTATTTAAAGAGAATATTCCCGTTATTAAACATATTGAAGATGCATTTTGGCCCGATATCTAAATCCGCAGTCCGTTTTTTAATCAGTGGCGTAGTACTATGCCTGTTATTTATAAGCGCCTGTAAGCAGAACCGGTCGGCTGTGTCTGTAGTGTTTATCTCGCCCGAAGCCGGCGCCAGCGTTAAGGCCGGCGACAACGTAACAGCAGATCTACAGTTTACGCCCGAGCAGGAAGTAGATTCTATCGTGTATTACATCGATTCTGCCGTGGTTGCCCATCGCACCGATACCGCCAGCCTGACACTTAGCACCAAAGGTATCGCACTGGGCAATCACCTGATATCTGCTAAAATTTATAAAAAAGATAAGGTTGAAGAAGCTGCTACCAACATCGTGGTAGTATCGTCAAAAACGCCGGAGCAATATACTTACCAGGTTGTTAACACCTTTCCGCACGATACCAGCAGCTATACACAGGGACTGGAATACCACGACGGTATTTTTTACGAAAGCGCCGGCGGTGTGCCCGATGACGGTATCGGGATCTCAAGTCTTCGTAAAGTACAACCCGAAACCGGTAAGGTGCTGAAGAAAATTGATATGCCCGAAACTATTTTTGCCGAAGGTATTACCGTGGTAGGCAACCGCATTGTACAGCTTACCTGGCAAAATGGATATGGGATCTTCTACAATAAAAACACCTTAGAAAAACTAAGCGAATTTCCGTACCAATCCAGTCGCGAAGGCTGGGGACTGTGTTTCGACGGCAAACAGATCTATAAATCTGACGGCAGTAACCGCATTTATATCCTGGATAAGGACTCCTGTAAAGAAATTGGGAATATCGAGGTATTTGACAACAAGGGCGAGGTAACCCAGCTCAATGAACTGGAATATATTGACGGGAAGATCTACGCCAACGTGTACCAAACTGATAAAATTGTCATTATTAACCCGCAAACCGGCGAGGTGGAAGCCGAAATTAACCTTACGGGATTACTGCCCGCGGCCGATCACTTTCCCAATACCGATGTGCTGAACGGCATTGCCTGGGATGCCGCTAAACAACGCCTGTTTGTTACCGGCAAGAAATGGAGTAAACTGTTTGAGATCAAGCTGGTAAAGAAGTAAAATAGCTTTAACGGGATAAGTAGAGATCGTCCGCGTTTGCAACGCGGATGTACGAGTATCGCGATTGTATCGCAGGCTAATACTTAACTCTATTTTGACAGGACGAAACCCTGGCTTCGTTCTTATTCTTTTAAGCCACCGGCTGTGACTAACTGGAATGTCCCTAAGCCTTTCCACAAATTATTTCTTAAAAATATTCCGGAACGTATAGGACTATCGCAAGCCTTTGTTGTCTTTCAGAAAAGTTTAGAAAACAATAAGGGTGATACGTTCTCTTTTCAGAAAGAAAAATAAGGTCGATACCGGGAAAAAGTACGGGTGGTTCGGTCATTACCCTTCCTGGGAACAGGCGTACAGGGAAACTTCCGGCTATGACGCAGCTATCATCCTTGAAAAAACCCGCTACGCATTATTACAGGTCAAGTCCGGGAATGCGGTATATGAACGGGATTCTGTTCTTTTTGATAAGAAACAGTATCCTTTTCCGCTTATTACATTCCTGCTTCACAGCGCCCTGAAGGAGAACAGACCACTGCATATACTGGATTTCGGCGGCTCATTGGGCAGCACCTACTACCAGGTAAAGGAATTTTTAGGGCCTAACGTTTGTGCAAGCTGGAACGTAGTAGAGCAGGCCCATTACGTAACCTGCGGAAAAGAATATTTTCAAGACGCAGTGCTGCGTTTTTTTTCATCAGTTGAGGAATGTTTGTCGGAAATTGAAATTGATTTTGTCCTCCTTTCAAGTTCAGTTCAATACCTGAAAGATCCGCATGAATTTTTACAGAAGCTTGTATCATTTGGGTTTAAGTACCTTCTTTTTGACCGCACCGCATTTGTTAATGAACCTGCCGACAGGCTCACCATTCAGCATATACCTCCCGAAATTTATGAGGCCAGTTACCCTTCCTGGTTTTTTAATGAAAAACGGTTTCTGAGCCACTTTCATCGAAAATACGTGATTGGCGGCGAGTTTTCCTCCTATGTGCCGGGCGAATCGGTCATGCGTATAGATGGTCGTTCTGTAGGTTACAGTAAGGGCTTTTATCTGATCAATAAACACTATGCTTAACTTTTGTACACTTTTCGATTCCAATTACCTCTCAAGAGGTCTGACAATGTACAGGTCGTTGGAGAAATACTGTCATGATTACCATCTCTATATTTTTGCCTTCGACAGCAAATGCTATGATATATTATCCAATCTCAATCTTGCTAAAGCGACCGTAATATCCCTGGCCGAATTTGAAGATCAGGAACTGCTCGAAGTAAAGAAAAAACGGACGTCACAGGAGTATTGCTGGACATGTACACCATCTACCATACTTTACTGCATAAATAAATTCTCGTTAGATCACTGTACCTATATCGATGCAGATCTGTTGTTTTTCAGTGATCCTAAGGTTTTGGTTGATGAAATGGGGCCGAAGTCTGTGATGATATCCGAGCATCGATATACCCCTGAATACGACCAGACTAAAAAGTGTGGCAAGTATTGTGTGCAGTTCATGACCTTTAAAAATAACCCGGAGGGGATGCATGTTTTAAACTGGTGGAAAAATGCCTGCATGGAATGGTGTCATGCCCGATTTGAAGATAACAAGTTTGGCGACCAGAAATACCTGGACAACTGGATGGAAATATTTGATTGCGTGCATGAGCTTAAACATCTTGGCGGCGGGGTAGCTCCGTGGAATGTTCAGCAATATCATTTTGAGAAAAAGAACGGGCGAATGGTCGGCAAAGAATTATCAACCAATAAAGAATTCGACCTGGTATTTTACCATTTCCAGGATTTTAGACGGAGCATTAATAATATTTACCAGATAGCCAGCTGGTATCATTTCAGCAAGGATATTATCCGCTCAATCTATGAGCCATATATCAGGACGCTTTCAGCTACAGAGCGGGAAATTATCAAGGTTTCGGGCTGGAAGCCTGTAAAAGTTGAGACAGAAATAAGCTGGCTATGGAAGTCTGTCAGGAAGACCTTCCTGGTCTTTTTCAAAGGACATTATAAAAATCACTATCACCTTAGTTATTTCTACAGAGTATGGCTAAACTGATTAACCTGAAAACCTTCACTGATAAGCGGGGGAATTTAACAGTCATTGAAAAGATTATCCCTTTTGATGTGAAACGGATTTTTTACATCTACGGAGTGGATGATTCGATACGCGGAGGCCACAGGCATCACAAAACGGTACAGGCTGCCATTTGCATCCAGGGTCAGTGTGTGATCGGCAATAACGATGGTACGCATAAAGAAGAATTTATCCTTGATTCGCCGGAGAAGTGCCTGCTCATTGAGCCTGCCGACTGGCATCTGATGCACAGCTTCAGTGAAAACGCAATTTTAATGGTGCTGGCGTCGGAATTTTTCGATCCGGAAGATTACATTTATGACCCCTATCCCGATAGAATACGAGAATTTGCATTTGCTTAATGCTCCTTTTTTCGATGAGTATAAGCAATGCTTTGCAAAATCGCTCGACACCGGGTGGTTCATACTCGGCAACCAGGTAAAATCATTTGAGGAAGAATTTGCCGCGTACTGCGGGATAAATCATTGTGCCGGGGTGGCATCAGGCCTGGATGCCTTAATACTTGCATTGAAGGTTTTCAACTTTCCCACTGGAAGCGAAGTTATTGTACCTTCGAATACATACATCGCCTCTATATTGGCTATCTATCATAGCGGATTAGTTCCTGTGCTGGCAGAACCTGATATCCACACTTACAATATCGATCCGGCAAAAATTGAGGAATGTATTACTCTCAAAACAAAAGCCATCCTGGTGGTACACCTGTATGGCAAAGCCTGCAATATGGAGGCAATACTAACAATTGCCGACAGGTATGACCTAAAGGTTGTTGAAGATTGCGCTCAATCGCATGGGGCTATGTTTAAGGGAAAGAAAACAGGAACATTTGGCGACTTTGGGGCTTTCAGCTTTTACCCGACAAAGAATCTCGGGGCGTTAGGTGACGGGGGCGCTCTTACCGGCAATAATTCTTCGCTGATGGCAATGGTTCGGGCGCTTCGCAATTACGGTTCAACGGAAAAATATATCAATGAATATATCGGCATCAATTCAAGATTAGATGAAATTCAGGCAGGTTTTCTTTCCATAAAGCTCAAAAAGCTTGACCTCATAAACCATCATAAAAGGAAGCTGGCAGCGCTTTACCAGGAGCACCTGAAAGATGATTACATCAAACCGGTTGTGCACTCCGATTATTTCGATGTTTACCATATTTACGCTATCAGGCATCCCCGCAGGCAGGAAATAAGGGAATATCTTTCAAAGAACGGCGTTATAACCGAAATTCATTATCCTGTGCCGCCTCATCACCAGAAGGCCCTGAAAGATCATCTGAAGGGGCATTTCCCGATATCGGAGGAAATACACCGCACTACTCTGAGCCTTCCTGTTTCATTTTGCCATACGGAAAGCCAGATTGAGCGGGTTATAGAACTATTAAATGCGTTTTAACCAAATAAGAGTAGCTTTGTATATAGGACTTTATTCGCTTTTGTTGTCATATTATTAAATTAAAATATGATATAAAGCAGATAAACATTCATTTCGCAGAAAAAGTAAAGAAATTGAAGAACGCAAGAGGCTTATATCTGGTTATTTTGTTGGTTGCCATAATAATGACGTCTTGTTTAAAGGAAGAATTATCTACCCGCGATGCCAGGTTAAAAGCGCCAGTGAGGTCATATTCCGTTACGGCAAGGATAGATAATAAGGAAGCTAATAATGATTCGGAGGCAAAGGGTATGCTAAAGGGCGCCTATGATGAAAGTACAATGGTTTTTACTTACACCCTGAGTTTCGAGGGAGTAACCCCCCGGGCTATTTTGTTTAAACGAGGGGCAAGAGGATCGGCCGGAACCTTACTCTGGAAAGTTCCGGAAAACGATGGAGGAAAATACAAATCGCCGGTAAAAGGGAGCACGGTTCTATCGGCTTTGCAGGAAAGAGACTTGTTAAAAGGAGCCTGGTTTATTACCATCGACTCTGAATCACGATCACCCGAAATCAGGGGTATCATTACCCTCAAGCAAAAATAAAAAAGGTTGTTTTATCTTATCAGAGCATGACTGACAAACATAATCAACCTGAAAAAGACAGGGATATTATAGAAGCTATCAGGCTGAGAGATAGAAAGGTATTTGAAACGCTTTATAAAACATATTATACAGGACTTTATACGTTATCATACCGTTACGTGGGACAGCATGAAATAGCTGAAGAAATGGTAAATGATGTGTTCATTTCCATCTGGCACAAGGCTGATCACATACAGATCGAATCATCCATGAAAAATTATCTCATACGTTCTGTCATCAATACCTCCTTAAATTACATAAAGAAGGAAAAGGGCAGTACTAAAAAGCAAGAGAAGTACGGTCTGGATAATTCTGAAACAGAAGAGTTAACAGACAGCAGATATGAAGAACAGGAGAACCTGCTGTTACGGTTAGAGAAAGCCCTGGAGCTTTTACCGCCACAATGCAAAAAAGTAATGATGATGAGCCGCTTTGAAAAAATGAAACAGCAGGAGATAGCCGACAGCCTAAACATTTCAATCAAAACAGTAAAAAATCATTTAACGTATGGATTTGCCAGACTTCGCCAGGTTTTGGCTGTTGGAACGGCGCTTTTAATAATCATAATTTCAGCAGCAATAGCTGTTTTAAAATAGGAAATAATGGGAGAGTTAAATCATAATGAGGAAGAGCTTATAACCCGCATCATTGATGACCTGGAAGGCAACCTCAGTCCTGATGAGAAGCTGGAGTTAAAACATTGGCGTGACGCCAGTCCCCGGAATGAAGAAACCTGGCAGGAATATGATCGCATCTATAAGGAGATGGATATACTGGCAATACGTCAAAAGGCAAATGCTGACACGGCATGGGCCTCTTTTGAAAAAAGGCTGCTGCTGGTGCATGAGAGCAAAGTGACAAAGCTGGCCGGTACGACAAAATGGTGGGTCGGTATTGCTGCATCATTACTCTTAGTTTTGGGATATTATTTTTATAATCAAGGCAACGGCAATATCACCATTTCAACAGCAAGTAATGAGCATAAGGAAATAGTATTACCGGATGGCTCTGTGGCGGCGCTTAACCAGAATACATCTATACAATATAACGGTACCAGCTATAAAAGAGCAAGAGATTTGAACCTTATGTATGGTGAAGCATTTTTTAATGTGAGGCATGATCCGGATCGGCCTTTTACCATTAATCTGGGGAAAGTAACGGCAATAGATCTGGGAACCAGTTTTAACGTGAGCCGTAACAGTAACGACGTAAACCTGATTGTGCAAACCGGAAAAGTGGCGTTAAAACACGCTTTAGATAAGCGCCAGCTTATACTGGAACCGGGAATGCAGGGTACTTTTATAGCGGCTGAAAACAAGCTCTCTGATACTCCCAACGTAAATATTAACTATAAATCGTGGCTGGATAAGAAGCTGGTATTTGTCAATTCGCCATTACCTTACGTTGTAAAGCAGCTCGAAAATACCTATCATGCAAAACTCACGCTGAAAGGCGATGCCTTAAAGAACAGAAGGCTCACGGCACATTTACATTATCAAACCATCGACAGCGCCCTGGTTATTGTCTCGGCATCTTTAGGCTGCAATTTTAAAAAAGTTAGCGGGCGTTATATACTAATGGAATAAATGAGGGAACAAATGCGCCCGGAGGTATTGCGTTATTGAATAATAAACAATAATATCGCTTTTTGATAAACGCTCCGGCAGCATTGAAAGGCATGTTCAGGATACTCTTACTGTTTTCTTTCCTGTTAATTATCCAGCAGTTCCGTCCCGTACATGCCCAGGAACCTCCTGTCCTGTCGCAGCCCCTTACTATTCGCTTTCAGAACGATTCTTTAAGCAGGGTCATGCTCAGGTTACAGTCAAGGACTAAAGTCCCTTTTGCTTTTGATCCCGCTATCTTTATGGGATTGAAGCCTGTTAACCAGGTCTTCGTGGCCGTTCCCCTGGAAGACATCCTGAAAAATGTACTTTTTGGCACCGGTCTGGGTTATGAGATTTATGGTAACCAGGTTGTCATCAAGAAAAAGATCAACGCCGTTACCATTGATGGGCATTTAAGAGATAAAAGCTCGGGCGAAGAGCTGATAGGAGCAAATATTTTTGTCCCGCAGCTCAACACCGGGGTGATAACCAACCAATATGGATTTTACTCACTTACATTACCCGAAGGCGATTATGTGATTCATATTTCGCACATTGGATACCAGACAGAAACCAGAACGGTTCACCTGGATAAAGCACAGACGCTTGAGATCGGGTTAACGCAAAAAACCAATGACCTGAAAGAGATTGCCATTGATACAAAATCCCTCCTGCATCCGTTGGGGCCGAATTATGAAACCAATCTTCTGCCCGATAATATTAAAGAGCTGCCCTACTATGCAGGCGAGGAAGATGTGATCAAAGCGTTGCAGATGCAGCACGGTATTAAGGCTATGACCGAGGGAAGCTCAGGCTTATTTATCCGCGGAGGCAACATGGATCAGAACCTGATCATGCTGGACGAAGCAATGATCTATAACCCTTCTCATTTATTCGGGCTGGTATCTATATTTAACCCTGATGCGATGAAGAACGTGCAGGTTTACCGCGACTATATGCCCGCGGCTTTTGGCGGACGGCTGTCGTCTGTAATAGATAACCGGATGGCCGAAGGAAATAATAAGGAATTTCATGTAAAGGGAGGGGTGAGCCTCCTATCCGCCCGCCTTGCAGTAGAAGGGCCAACTGTAAAAGAAAAGGGTTCATTTTTGGTTAGCTTCCGCAGAAGCCTGCTCGACCTGTTTGATTACAGGTTCCGGCTTGCCAATCATCAGTCTACTTACTACGATTTTAACTTTAAGACCAATTACCAGGTAAATAATCGTAATCGCATACTGTATTCCTTCTATTTTGGCGATGATTATTTAAATTCCAAAAATTCGTACTCCAATAAATGGGGAAATTTGGCCTCTACCCTACGCTGGAACCATATTTTCAGCTCACGCCTTTTTTTGAATGTTTCTGCCATTTATAGTAATTACATTAATTTACTGGATGTAAATGCCGATACGCTTTCAGAAAAATATCAGTGGAAAACTGGAGTTAAAGACATCGGGCTGAAAGGCGATTTCTCCTATTATCAAAGTAGGTTCAACAACATCAAATTTGGCCTCGCCGGAACCTGGCACCGTTTTATTCCCGGCGAAGCAACCAATGCCTTTCCCGGCGAATTTAATATTTCAAGAGACCAATCATTTGACTATGCGGCTTATATCAGCCAGCAATTAACCATAAGAAATGTGCTGGAACTGAATTATGGGATAAGGGCAACACTTTTCAGGACAACAGAAGACCTGGATGATGTTTTTGACGGACAGGGTAATAAACTAAATGCCAAGGATATCAGTCAGTATGTCGGGTTAGAGCCCCGCATAAACGTTGCCTGGCTATTTCCACAGGGACGGGCACATCTTACCTATAATCACAACAGGCAATTTATACAGCTGATACAGAGTACGGAACTTGCTTTTTCATCGCTCGAAACCTGGCTGCCTTCATCCTCGTTATTAAAGCCTCAGCGGTCAGATCACTGGTCTGCCGGCTTTGAATACCGGCCGGCAGAAGGGTATAGCGGTTCTGTAGATTTCTATTACAAAAGAATGTACAACCAGCAGGAACTGGGTGAGCACGTACAGATTATTCAGAATCCTTCGGTAAGGCAGGCTTTGCTGAAAGGCGTGTCCGACGCTTATGGCATGGAGTTTAATTTTAAAAAGAATCTTGGACGCTTTACAGGCGATCTTTCCTATGTTTATTCAAGGGCGTTCCGTAAGATAATGCAAATTAACGAGGGAAAGCGTTTTGCAGCTAATTTCGATATTCCACATGAGGTAAAGCTCCAGGTAGAATATAAAGCTACCGATAGGATTGCGCTCGGCTCTTTTTACACCTATGCTACCGGAAGACCCTTAACGCTGCCTGTAGGATATTATTGGCACGATAATGTGCAGGTTCCCATTTTCGAAGGAAGAAATACATCGCGATATCCTGATTTTTACAGGCTTGATCTGTCGGCACGATATTTTACCGGTTCTCCTGACAAATCGAAAAAAACATTCAGCAGCGTTGTTTCGGTTGGCGTATATAATGTGTTCAATCGTAAAAACCCGCTGTTTTATCGTCTCCGGCAGATGAACAGCACAGCAGATATCCCGCAGATAGAATATGCTTCGGGTATTTTACCCTGGATCTCCTATAACTTCAGAATATGATGAACACTACCAGGAACATTGTGCTGCTGTTAGTATCCATGCTATTGGTAAATTGCGGGAAAGATAATCCTGAGCTTCCTTTTATGAAGTCCGAAACTATTTATGACCTGGCCGTAGAGGGAGGGATTAATACGTACCAACGGACACAATATATCCGGCTGACTAAACCGGCGCTTCACCCTGATTCTTTACCAAAACCAGTGAGCAATGCTGATGTAAAGGTAAATGACGGGAAGAATAATATCGCTTTTCACGAAACTGCAACTCGGGGAGTGTATTCAGCAGTAGTTAATAATAATACCAATTATAATAAGGTATATACCTTAACAATACGTTACAACAACCGGGAATACCTGGCAACCGATACTCTACGCCAGGTGATCAATATCAATGACGACTATCTTCCCCTGTCGGCTATTAAAATGGCTTCAGGTAATGTGTCGGGGATCATTCCGAAACACACTTTCGGATACCTGTATTCATCAAAATGGCTTATAGCCTACAGGGGCATTCCTGCCTGGAATCCTGCAAAGTTTGACGAGGCGAACTACTACTCATATACGCATTCTTTGGGATCGCCAAACTCTCTTTACCCGCTTACCAACCAAAGCAGGAAGTTTGAATTGAAAGCCGACGAATTTATCACGATTTATAAATTCTCCATGACGGAGCGTTATGCCCGTTATTTGTATGCCCTTTTCCAGGAAACAGAATGGAAAGGTATTTTTTCGGGCGTACCGGCCAAGATCAATGGAAATATTTCTGGCAATGCACAGGGATATTTTTATGTTACCGATGTTGATGTGAGAAGATACAGGACAAGCGAACTGATACGATAATAAAGTATCTGATCCTTTAATGAGATCGTCAGCGTTTGTAATGCGGATGTACGAGTATTGCGATTGTATCGCAGGCCAATATCATACTTGCTTAAGTTTAAGTATCGATAACTGTGCGACTTGGCTGATTAACCAGATTATAAATCCCGTCGAGCTAAAGATTATGGACTGTTGGATTTATGATTCGGTTGATAAGCGCCGGCGGTAATAGCTGTATGAGCCTGCCCAGAGTAAAAATGGAAGAAGCATGAACGCAATTTGCGGCATCCATCCATCGGTGGCTATTTGTGAATAAGTTGCTCCTACTAAATCGAAGAAAAATCCGGCGCACGCCCATTCCTTTACACGTGGATAACCCGGTAATTACACCTAAAAACTTTAAGAATTCCAATAAATATGGTGAAATCGCCCGATTGAGCGAAGCTCCGGCTTCGTTCTGTAACTTTAAAGCCTGTAGCTTTATCAGGTAAATAAGGAAGTTATCTAAAAAGCCAGAATGAGCTCAACTCTATAAGGCTCCGGTTTACAAAAAAGAGGGTGTCTAAAAAGCCTACTTCTTCGTCACCCTGAACTCGATTCATCCCGAAACTTCGCATTCGCGTCAAGATAAGGGCTTTTTAGACACCCTCTTTTTGAATAGTCAATTTGAGCACAACAGTGCTGAAACTAATTTATCGAATCTTTTTAGGTGCTTTTGATGGTGGCTGCGTAAAGTGAGGTTTTCCCTTAGAGGAAATTTCTGCTGCACCCACCATGCTCATGGCACATCTGAAACCAACTTCGGCACTGCTTTCATCCTGCTGCATAAAACGGCGGGTAGCAGGGTTAAGCCAGTAAGCCCGGTCATTCCATGAACCGCCCTTATATACTTTTGAACGGTCGTTAACCAGAGTTGTTGTACCATATAAAGCCTGGTTTACGGTATCTAATTCACCTCTGAAGTCGGGATTATACGGTTTACCAGCAATGGCTGAACCAGGAGCAGTGCCGGCATTTGCTGCATTTGCTGTTGCCGCGGTATCAGCCAATTCTTCCCACTTCTGTTTTCTGCCTGATTTTGCAGGGTCTTTTATCGGGCGACCGTATTTATCTTTGGCATAAATGCCCTTGTCTTTATCAGCTAAACGCTTGTTTACATAAACGTTTCCGCGGAACGGGCTGAAATCTTCAAAATCTTCAAAGCTTAGCTTACGATAAGTGTCAGCCACCCATTCGTTTACATTGCCGGCCATGTTATACAGTCCGAAATCGTTAGGCATATAGCTCTTTACCGGGGCTGTAATGTCGGCTTTATCATTCAAATAACCGCCAACGCCCATGTTATCACCGGCTCCGCGTTTAAAGTTGGCCATAATTAATCCCTGGGTTTTCTTTTTAGATGAACGTACACCTAATCCATTCCAGGGGTAGATCTTGTAATCAGATATGTTTTCGTATTCTGTATTGCCGATCAGTCCTAAAGCGGCATATTCCCACTCTGCCTCAGAAGGTAAACGGTATGGTTGTTTTAAAACACCATCTTCAAAACGTACGGGACGGGTTGGCGCTTTGCCTTTAGTTGCCGTTGCTGCCGGATTTAAATCTTTAGGCATTTTTTTACCATCGATACCTTCACCACGATACTGACCATTTAAATAAATATCGGTGTTGAACGGTTTGATACTGTCATTTTGTGCCGAGACAGCACTGTTGGCGTTTCCTGTGCCGCCATTTTGTGCCGGGGCAGCAGCCGCACCGTTTGATTTTCCTTTGCCTGTTGCCAGGCTTTTATAATCCAATAGGGCTCCACGTTCACGCAAAATCTGCTCGTTCACACGGTCTGTGCGCCATTCGCAATAAGCGTTTGCCTGTTCCCAGGTTACACCAACTACCGGGTAATCCTGAAAAGCCGGGTGCCTGAGGTAATTGGTTACATAAGGATCGTTGTATGATAACGGCCTGCGCCAAACCAGTGTATCGGGCAATGCATTGTAATAATATTCCCTGTCATCGGGAAAATTACGCCGTATCCAGTACAAATATTCCAGCCAGTCAACATTGGCCACTTCAGTTTCGTCCATGTAGAACGACGGAACGGTCACCCTTCTTCTGGATGCATCATATTCATAGGCAAGATCCTGTGCAAGGCTTCCGCCCATCACAAAGGAACCGCCCTCAATGGCTACCAGGCCGGGGCCGGGGCCGGGCTTAACCTTTGGAGCCACCTGAAACCCGCCATTATATTTGTCATTATATTTCCAGCCGGTCTTTGAGGAAGCTGAGCTTCCTTTTTTCTTGCTTGAACACGACGAACCAACAATGCTCAGGATAACCAGGCATGATACGTACAAAGCAGCTACTCTCTTCATTGTATAACAATACGTAATAAATCTCGCTAAGATACTAATTTTCATAAAAACTATAGAAAAGTAAAAATATCTGCTGTTATACGGTTTTAATCATTCTTTCGTTATGGATATTTTATTACATACCTGTTTTTTTAATATTTTCGTTTTTATACAGTTTAATGTAACTTTCGGCGGGAAACAGTTTTGAGATACTTGGAAGAGTGTTTCTTGCCAGAAAATTTAGATTATGAACCATAAAAAATTAGCGCTTTTTATTGTGCCATTCTTAGCGGGATGCCAAATAGTATACGCCCAGGTTAATGGCGGGGGAGAAACAACAACCGATGGCCGGGTCGGGTCGGGTATTATTCAAACAGGCGTTCCGTTTCTGCTCATTGCCCCTGACGCCCGTTCGGGAGCGATGGGCGATGTTGGTGTAGCGCTTTCGCCGGATGCAAATGCTGTGCATTGGAATCCTTCAAAGCTGGCATTTGTTGAAAATGCTACCGGAATTTCGGTTTCGTATACACCCTGGCTGCAAAAGCTTGTTCCGGATATCGATTTAGCATACGTATCGGCTTATCATCGCATTGACGACCGCAATGTTATTGGCGGATCAATACGCTACTTCTCGCTGGGGCAGATACAGTACACTGATGATCAGGGTAACTCTTTGCAAACGTATAGCCCTAATGAATTTTCTGTAGGCGGAACGTATGCCCGCAAATTTGGCGACAGCTTTTCGCTGGGAACAGGCTTACGGTTCATCTATTCTAACCTGGTAAACGGGCAGTTTAGCTCCGGGCAGGATACTCATCCGGGAACGGCGCTGGCTGCTGATGTTTCGGGATACTATAAAAAAGAGACCCAGATGATGGGTAAGGATGCCCGCTTTGCTCTGGGAGTAAACATTTCGAACATCGGCAATAAAATCAGTTATACGGATGGCGGAACCAAGATTTTCCTGCCTACCAATCTGAAGATCGGCGCAGCTAACACCTTTTTTCTGGATGATTTCAGCGAGCTGACTTTTGCATTGGATTTAAATAAGCTATTAGTTCCATCGCCTCAATATAATAGCGATGGCACCCTGGTTGATCAATCGGATATGTCGGTTCCTTCAGCTATTTTCAGCTCATTTGGCGATGCCCAGGGAGGCTTTAAAGAAGAAATGCAGGAGATCAGCTATTCATTCGGTGCAGAGTATTGGTATAATAAGCAATTCGCGTTACGTGCCGGTTACTTCTACGAAAATCCTAATAAAGGCGACCGGCAATATCTTTCGCTCGGAGCCGGTTTGAAATACAACATCTTCATGCTGGATTTTGCTTATCTGGTGGCCAGCCAGGATAAAAGTCCGTTGGCTAATACGCTGCGGTTTACCTTATCATTTAACTTTGACAAGAAATGAAGATCCGCGTAGGGTTTGGTTTCGATGTTCACCAGCTTAAAGCCAACCATCCTTTTATCATGGGAGGCGTCCGGCTGGAGCATCATAGCGGAGCGTATGGACATTCGGATGCGGATGTATTGGTACACGCTATCTGCGATGCCTTGTTGGGTGCCGCCAACCTGCGGGATATCGGGTATCATTTTTCAAATACGGATGATCGGTGGAAGGGAGTAAGCAGTCTTGTTTTACTCAAGGAGTGTGTGAAGCTGCTTCGCGAAAAGGGCTGGGCGGTAGGTAATATTGACGCGATGATCTGCCTGGAAGCTCCTAAGGTAAACCCTCATGTTGAACAGATGAAAAAAAATATTGCCAACGCGATAGGTATTGATACAGACGATATATCCATTAAAGCCACCACGAACGAAAGTATGGGATTTATTGGCAGACAGGAAGGTGTAGTTGCCTATGCGGTTTGCCTGATAGAGAGTAAAAAGTGAGCCTTTGACAGGGGATAGTGGACAATTGAGAATGGACAATGGACAGAGGAGAGTTGAGAGTGGACAATGGAGATTGAGAAGGGTTAATAATTATAGATTGCCCCGGGTAGCGGGGCCGGTACGCTGCGGGCCTGGCTAAACTTCAACCAATACTATTTTTGCTTCACGGTATCGCCGGGTTTGATCTCTGAAAAATCAACGCCACATTTACCGCAGCCGCTGCTACAGCCTTTTTTTGAATGCAAATTGCGGTAAACAGACCTGCCGATGTAAGCGGCCGCAAGCAGAAATACCAGAGCTACAAGAATTCCCTGAAAAGTCATATACAAAAATAACGTATTACAGCAAAAGCAATGTCAGGTTTGTTTAAAATAATTAACAGGCAGGCCGTTCCGTTAGTTCCGGTAAAATGAAAAGTGGTGCCCGGCATAAAAGTCTGGTAAAATAAGCGTACCTTTGCGCAAAATTTTAAAAAGGCATTTGCATGCAGAAAATCCGGAATATTGCCATTATAGCACACGTTGACCACGGTAAAACTACACTGGTTGATAAAATATTACATACCTGCTCTCTGTTTCGCGAGAACGAGCAAAAAGGCGAGCTGATTCTTGACAACAACGATTTAGAGCGTGAGCGGGGCATTACCATCGTTTCTAAAAACGTATCGGTAAAATATAAAGATGTAAAGATCAACATTATTGATACACCCGGGCACGCCGATTTTGGTGGCGAGGTAGAACGGGTATTGAAAATGGCCGATGGCGTTTTACTGTTATGCGATGCTTTTGAAGGCGCTATGCCGCAAACCCGTTTTGTAACGCAAAAAGCGCTCTCACTGGGATTAAAGCCAATTGTAGTAGTTAATAAAGTCGACAAAGAAAATTGCCGTCCCGAAGAAGTTTACGAGCAGATATTTGAGCTGTTCTTCAACCTGGAAGCTACCGAAGAGCAGCTGGATTTCCCGGTAATATACGGATCATCCAAACAAGGCTGGATGAGCTATGATTACAAACAGCCTACGCAGGATATTCTTCCCTTGTTGGATACTATCTTAGAAAAAATACCCGCAGCACCTATTAATGAGGGAACATTGCAAATGCAGATCACATCCCTGGATTATTCTTCATTCGTGGGACGTATCGCCATTGGCCGGGTACATCGCGGCAGCATAAAAGAAAACCAGCCGGTATCGCTGATCAAGCGTGATGGTAAGATCCTGAAATCTCGGGTAAAAGAACTGTATACCTTCGAAGGATTAGGTAAAGTAAAAGTTGCCGAGGTAAAATCGGGCGATATATGTGCCGTAGTGGGCATTGAAGGTTTTGAAATTGGCGATACTATTGCCGATTTTGACGCACCGGAGCAATTACCGGTAATTAAGATCGACGAACCGACCATGAACATGCTGTTCACCATCAACAACTCGCCGTTTTTTGGTAAAGAAGGCAAGTTTGTAACCTCGCAGCGTATTAAAGAGCGCTTGTATAAAGAGATGGAAAAGAACCTGGCTTTAAAGGTTGTTGAAACCGAATCGCCGGATGCTTTCCTGGTGTACGGACGAGGTATTCTGCACTTATCGGTGTTAATTGAAACGATGCGTCGCGAAGGCTACGAGATACAGGTTGGGCAGCCACAGGTAATCATTAAGGAGATCGACGGCGTAAAATGTGAGCCTGTTGAAACGCTGATAGTTGATGTTCCGGGAGATGTTTCGGGTAAAGTAATTGAGCTGGTTACGCAACGCAAAGGTGAGCTGCTGGTAATGGAACCTAAAGGCGATTTACAGCATCTTGAGTTTGAAATCCCGTCGCGGGGAATCATTGGTCTGCGTAATAACGTGCTAACGGCAACAGCCGGTGAGGCGATTATGGCGCATCGCTTTAAAGCATACGAGCCCTGGAAGGGCACCATTCCGGGTCGTCTGAACGGTGTTTTGGTATCGATGGAAAAGGGACAGACAACGGCATATTCTATTGATAAGCTCCAGGATCGCGGACGTTTCTTTGTAGATCCGGGTGTGGATGTGTACGAAGGCCAGATCGTGGGCGAACATATCCGTGACAACGATTTAGTGGTTAACATAGTTAAAGGCAAGCAGCTGACCAACATGCGGGCTTCGGGAAGTGATGATAACGTACGTATTGCTCCGGCCATTAAGTTTTCGCTGGAAGAAGCTATGGAATACATTCAGTCCGACGAATACATCGAAGTAACGCCGGTAAGCATGCGCCTCCGGAAAATTTACCTGACAGAAAACGAGCGCAAGATAAACGCGAAAAAGTTTCAGTAATGGTTAATGAAGCCTGCTAAGGGTTTTATAGCTAATAAATGCACTCTTAGATTCAGACAGCTTTGCAAAGCTGTCTGAATTTTTAATTATACAAATATCAGGATAACTTTATTTTGCCCGAGCCGCGACTGGATCTGTGCGATTAATTCCCTGTTAATTTGCATATTCAAATATGCACAAAACGTTAATTCAGTTAAGAACTTACGCTATGTAAAGTTAGTGATTTCAGGATAATGAGGGCTTCTTCTACGTTCTGAACATGCTCAAACGCTATACGGAGTGTGTTTTTTACTTCCTTCAGATTGCAGCGGTGCGGGTTTTGCTGCACGAATTGTAAAACACGGTCAAACTGCGGACTTTCAAAATAGGGCGATTGCTGGTTGGAAACAAAATATCCCTTCAGCAAATGCTTCTTAAATGAGATCTTCTCAAAGCCGATCTCTTTACCCAGCCACTGCAGGCGCATGGTGTTCAGCAATTCTTTAACCGGCTGTGGCATCGGGCCAAATCGGTCGGTAAGCTGTTTGGCAAATAGCTCCAGCTCGGTTTCATTTTCCAGTTTAGAGAGTTCGGTGTACAGGTTATAGCGCTCGGTGATATTGGTTACGTAGCTGTCGGGGATGAGTGCCTCCAGGTCGGTATCAATCTGGGTAAAGCTAACGGCAGGTCGCGGTTTTTCATCAGCGAACAAGCCTTTAAACTCATCGTCTTTAAGCTCCTGTATCGCCTCATCCAGTATTTTATGGTACATTTCAAAGCCAATTTCGGCAATAAAGCCGCTTTGCTCGGCGCCAAGCAGGTTACCGCTTCCGCGGATGTCTAAATCACGCATGGCCACATTAAACCCGCTTCCCAGGTCAGAAAATTCTTCGATGGCGCTGAGACGTTTGCGTGATTCGGGCGTAAGTGTGGACAACGGCGGACTTAGTAAATAACAAAACGCTTTTTTATTGGAGCGTCCTACGCGGCCACGCATCTGGTGCAGGTCGCTCAGCCCGAATATATGTGCATGATTAATGATAATGGTATTGGCATTGGGAATATCAAGGCCGGCCTCAATAATGGTGGTGGCTACCAGCACATCTTTATCGCCGTTGATAAACTGGAGCATTACATCTTCCAGGGCATCGCCTTCCAATTGCCCGTGAGCCAAACCGATACGGGCTTTGGGCACCAGCTTATGGATCAACCCGGCCAGTTGGGGAAGATCCTGCACCCGGTTATGGATAAAAAATACCTGGCCGCCGCGATCCAATTCAAACTCAATGGCATCCTTGATCAGCTTCTCATTAAACACATGCAACTCGGTTACTACCGGCTGCCGGTTGGGTGGTGGAGTAGAAATAATGGAAAGATCGCGGGCGCCCATTAACGAGAAATGCAGCGTTCGGGGGATAGGCGTCGCGGTAAGTGTCAGCGTATCTACATTGGCACGCAGTTGCTTAAGCTTTTCTTTTACGCCCACGCCAAATTTCTGCTCCTCGTCAATGATCAATAAGCCAAGATCCTTAAACTTTACATCCTTACTCACCAGGCGATGTGTGCCGATGATGATATCCACTTTTCCTTCACGTAGCTTTTCGAGTGTTTCTTTGATCTGTTTGGTAGATTTAAAGCGATTGATGTAATCAATAGTACATGGAAAATCCGCCAAACGCGAAGTAAAGGTTTTATAATGCTGCAGGGCCAGGATGGTGGTTGGAACCAGCACGGCAACCTGCTTGCTATCGGTTACGGCCTTAAATGCGGCACGTACAGCTACTTCCGTTTTGCCAAAGCCCACATCGCCGCAAATCAGCCGGTCCATGGGGTGTGGCGATTCCATATCCCGCTTTACGTCGGCGGTAGATTTCACCTGGTCGGGCGTATCTTCGTAAATGAACGAAGCCTCCAGCTCATTTTGCAGGTACGTATCCGGGCTGAACGCGTTGCCGTTTTGTGCTTTGCGCAGAGCGTAGAGCTTGATCAGATCGCGGGCAATATCCTTAACTTTTTTTTTAGTAGTTTTTTTCAGCTTTTCCCAGGTGTCGGTACCCAGCTTGTTCATTCGTGGCACAGCGCCTTCCTTACCTGAATATTTGGATATTCGGTTCAGCGAATTGATGTTTACATACAGCAAATCATTATCGGCATATACCAGGCGTATCATTTCCTGGATCTTGCCGTTTACTTCTACTTTTTCAAGACCGGCATATTTACCAATACCGTGGTCGATATGAGTAATAAAATCGCCCGGCTTAAGCTCACGTAATTCCTTTAGTGTGATGGCTTGTGAACGGGCGTATCCCTTTTTGAGCTTATATTTGTAATAGCGGTCAAATATCTGGTGGTCGGTGTAAGCGGCAATTTTCAGCTCGTGATCAACAAAACCTTCGCGTAGCGATACATTAACCGGTGTAAATTTTACGGTGCGGTCAATATCCTCAAAAATGCTGTACAGCCGTTCTATCTGTTTAGGCGAATCGGTAAAAATGAAGTTGGCAATTTTCTGATCCTCGTTTTGCCTGATGTTGTGGATAAGCAGGTTGAAATCTTTGTTAAAAGATGGCTGCGGCTTGATATCAAAGGTTACGGTTGCCGTGGGCGTATAGAAAAACTGTTTTCCAAATTCTACCAGGGCGAAATCATGCAGTTGGTCGGCTATCAGCTTTTCGTCGCTGAAGCTGAATTTCGGATCTATCCATTCCGGGTTCTGCTGCTTATCGCTAGCCGAAAGGGCTTTCCACAACTGGCCGGCCTTTTTGTATCCTTCTTTAATAATATCCAGCGTAAACTGAACGTCTTTCAACCAGATTACCGAGTTAGCTTCAATATATTCCAGGAACGAAATGTTCTGCGTGGTAACCAGCTTGGATTGTACATTAGGAACAATGGTAACGCTCTTTACGGTTTCCACCGAAAGCTGGTCCTCAATATCGAACGTGCGGATGCTCTCGATAACATCACCAAAAAACTCGATACGGTATGGCAGGTTATGCGAGAAAGAAAAGATATCTACAATGCCGCCCCGGATGGAAAACTGGCCTGGCTCGTACACAAAATCCACCCGCTCAAAATCGTATTCAATCAGGAACTCGTTGATAAAATCAATGTCCAGCTTATGGTTGGTGGTAATTTCAAGCGTGTTTTTTTCCAGCTCATCCCGGTTTATCACCTTTTCGGCCAGGGCTTCGGGATAAGTTACAATCAGCCTGCCGAATTCTGCCGTATGGTTAAGCTCGTTCAGTACCTCGGCACGTTGCAGCACATGGTTGCTGTCGGTTTGAGTAAAGTCAAAGGGCTTGCGATACGAAGACGGAAATAACAGCACTTCCTTATCCAGCAGGTTTTCCAGGTCGCTTTGAAAATAAGCCGCTTCCTCCCTGTCGGGCAATACAAAAACAAGATGCTGGTGCTGTAAAAAATACAAGGCCAGGGCAACTATAGCATCGCTGGAACCAATAAGTCCTTTAAGATGTACCCGGCTGTTGCGGCTGTTCAGCGCTTTGGCAAGTAAGGTAACCCGCTCATCCTCTTTATACGTGTTTAAAATATCCCTGGCGTTCACAATCAAATTTTCGGTGCAAATATACGGTTAATTAAAAAGTGAAAAGTTAAAACTCCAAAGCCCGGATGTATTTCGAATGGTTGTGCCGTTGCTTTTGTAAATGGGTACCCACACTTACAGCGGATTAAATGGGTAGGTTCTTACAAATCGAAGTCGTTTTGGGACACAATGATATGATCTATTTTGCTTTTAAGCATTGATAAATCCGTTTGAATAATTTGCCAAATAATATCGGCATCTAATCCAAAGTATTCGTGTACAATATAATTCCGAAAACCTTTTATTTCACGCCAGGGTATTTCAGGATAATCTTCTTTAAGAGAATCCGGTAACTTGGATACTGCTTATCGTAAAGTTATGGAGTACAGCATGTTTAACTACTATGCCCGTATCAAACTTCATAAAATCCAGTCCTTCGGTAAACAATAATATATTGTCAATCGAATCCCGGATATCAATTAGCCAAAGCCGTATGTTACGTTGGCTCATATATGAATTAAACAGCTTTCAACATAGGGCAGATAATGCGGTTTGATACCTTTTCGGGATATGACATCTACTTTAGTTTGAAATTCATCTTCCAGTTCATTAGCCAATTTAAAGAAACCCATGCCTATTGTTCCATTAAAGCTAACCAGAATATCAATATCACTCGCTTCTGTGTGTTCGTTACGGCTTACGGAACCGAATAATGCCAACTCACTAATGGGATAGCGTTTTTGTAGTGATGGCTTTAATTGTTTAAGCCGTTTAATAATGTCTTCCCTGGAGTATTTCATAATGAGTTCGTATAGGTATTTTCACTATGCGTCCAACATCAAAGGTAGTTAATTTTCAATAAATTAAACACATAGTAGATTGAACGTCAGTAAATACAACTTGCGTAAGATGGAAACCCTTTGAATAAATTATTCGTATAACAGGAACAATTTAATATCCCGGATGTTAAATAAATATTAAAAAAATAAAGTATGAGAAACGCAATTTTATACGGATTGGTAATTGGGGTAGCCAGCGGAATATGGTTGCTTATTATGCACTTTGCCGGAGTTTTCAACTACAGCAGGGAATATGGCGAAATTCACTGGATGGAATACGCTTCGTTATTAATTCCTCTTGCCGGTTTGTATTTTGGCGTGCAGAATTTCAGAGATAATGAAAACGACGGGACAATGGAGTTTTTTGAAGGGTTATTCGAGGGGTTTAAAATCCTGGTAGTGGGAGCGGTGATAACTGCCTTTTTTTTAGTGATGTATTTCAATTATGTAGCTCCCGATTTAAAAACCGACTATATCTGGCGTATGGGCGCCGGCGGAGTGGTTGGAATACTGTTTGATTTAATGGTGGCCTTGCTGCTGATGAATAAGCAAAAGCGATTGTAATGCTAATCAAAACAGAATTAAAAATCAAAAAGGCTTAGCGCTTTGCCTGCACTTTTGGAGCTTTTAATTTTTGACTTGGACGGCAGTCTCCGTACCTTTGGGCTAAAGTAACCCGGTATGCCCTCAGAAATAACAGTTCTTATTATCGCGTTTATTATTAACACGCTTATTTACCTGTTTTTTTGTATAGACCTTAGAAAAGCACTGGCACAGGTAGATCCGGTTAACCGCAGTTTGAACGGCAACCTGATATGGCTGCTGTTGGTGCCGGTTGTAAACATCGTTCTGAACTTTTTCGTGGTAAATGGTATGGCAAAATCCTTAAAGCTGGAATTGCTTTCGCGGGATTATGACGTGGACGAAAACCCCGGCTTCTGGCCCGGAATGGTATACGCTATGATGTCTATACTGATTTATATGCCTATGCCCATGACGTTGCTGTTCCTCCTGTCGTTCACCGGGCTTATTTTCTTTATCCGGTACTGGATGAAAATTAACTGGTATCGCAAAGTGCTTGAAAACAATCTCAGCGACCAACAGGTGGTTTAAACCGTATTGATGACAGACAGCTTAACTTTTTACTTTTAACCTTTTACTCTTAACTTCACACATGGTACTCTCGGATATAACCCGCTTTCTTGAAACCCAGGCGCCCCTGGCCTACCAGGAAGATTACGATAATTCCGGTTTAATTGTAGGACGTCCGGATGCGGAAGTTGGCAGCGCTCTTATTTCTTTAGATTGTACGGAGGCCGTAATAGACGAAGCCATCCGCAAAGGCTGTAATCTGGTGATCTCACATCATCCCATTGTGTTTAAGGGATTAAAGAAGTTTACGGGCAAAACGTATGTAGAGCGAGTGGTGATGAAGGCCATTAAGCATGATGTGGCCATTTATGCCATTCACACCAATCTTGATCACGTACATACCGGTGTTAATGCCCGTATCTGCGAAGTTTTGGGAATAAAAAACTATTCCATATTATCGCCGAAAGGCAACTTGCTAAAAAAACTGGTTACTTTTTGTCCGTTAAGCCATGCCGACAAGGTGCGCAATGCCCTGTTTGCCGCGGGAGCCGGTAATATTGGTAATTACTCGGAATGTAGCTTTAATGCCGATGGCTTCGGCACCTTTAAAGCTGGTGGTAATACCCGGCCTTTTACAGGAAATATCGGTGAACAGCATCATGAACCCGAGATTCGTATAGAAACGATTTTCCTGGCAGAGAAAGAGCGCCCGATCGTGCTGGCGCTGTTAGAAGCGCATCCTTACGAAGAAGTGGCTTATGATATTTATTCCCTGGCTAATACCTGGCAGCAGGTTGGCGCCGGTATGGTGGGTTGGCTGGATGCAGAGACCGATGAAATAGATTTTCTGCGTATGATAAAACAAAAACTTCGCGGAAGCGTGATCCGGCATACGGCCTTGCGAAATAAAAAAGTGAAAAAAGTAGCCGTTTGCGGTGGGTCCGGCAGTTTTTTATTGCCACAGGCCATTGCGGCAGGTGCCGATGTATTCATCACGGCCGATTATAAATACCACGAGTTTTTTGATGCTGATGGAAAAATTGTAATAGCCGATGTGGGACATTTTGAAAGTGAGCAGTTTACGCAACAATTGTTATTGGAAATTATTCAAAAAAAATTTCCTAACTTTGCACTCCATTTAACAGAAGAAAATACAAACCCCATACAATACTTATATTAATGGAACAAACTGTAGAGCAGAAATTAAAAGCATTATACGAGCTACAAACAATCCATACTCAAATAGATAAGATACGCCGGGTACGTGGCGAGCTGCCTATGGAAGTTGCAGACCTGGAGGATGATGTTGCCGGCCTTGAAACCCGTATTCAGAAAATCAAAAATGAACTGGATGACCTGGAAGATGCCATTGTAACGCGTAAAAATACCATCAGGGATGCGCAGGCTGCTATTAAGCGGTACGAAGCGCAGCTTAACGAAGTAAAGAACAACCGCGAGTATGATGCCATCACCAAAGAGATAGAGATCCAGGGTCTGGATATCCAGGTATCTGAGAAAAAAATCAAGGAACATAGCTTTGAGATCACCAATAAGACGGAAGTTTACGAAAAGGCCCTGGCCAACCTCGAAGAGCGTAAAAAAGATCTGGATCTGAAAAAAACTGAGCTTGAAACCATTACTGCCGAAACGCAGAAAGAGGAAGAAGACCTGGTAGAGAAAGCTGAAAAAGCCGAGGAGCATATTGAAGATCGCTTGCTTACCGCCTATAAGCGCCTGCGTAAAAATGCTAAAAACGGCCTGGCGGTAGTAACCATTCAGCGTGACTCCTGCTCCGGTTGCTTTAACCAGATCCCTCCACAGCGCCAGATGGATATTAAGCAGCACAAAAAAATTATTGTTTGCGAGCACTGCGGCCGTATTTTAATTGACGAGGCTTTGGCACACGAAGTAGTTCCCGCATAAACACAATTGTTTTAAAGTATATAAAGCGACCGGATTAACCGGTCGCTTTTTTGTTTCATACACTATCAGCGAAGATATAGCTTTAACAATGTGTGTGTCATAAAAACTCATACAGAATTTCATGCGGTTGGATTTACAAGTTTACTGCCTTATATTTGCGTTCCGAAATTTGATATAACATATAATGAGAGAAATTCAGTTCAGAGAAGCCCTTCGCGAAGCGTTGAGCGAAGAAATGCGCAAAGACGAAGCGATATTTTTAATGGGCGAAGAAGTAGCCGAATACAATGGCGCTTACAAAGTAAGCCAGGGTATGCTGGATGAATTTGGAGCCAAAAGGGTTATTGATACGCCTATTGCTGAGCTGGGATTTGCCGGCATTGCAACCGGGGCTGCCATGAACGGTTTAAAACCCATTGTTGAGTTCATGACGTTTAATTTCTCGTTGGTAGCCATAGACCAGATCATTAACGGCGCTGCTAAAATACGCTCTATGAGCGGCGGGCAGTTTTCTGTTCCTATTGTATTTCGCGGCCCAACCGGGAACGCCGGACAGTTAGGAGCGCAGCACTCTCAGAATTTTGAAAATTGGTATGCCAACACACCCGGTCTGAAGGTTGTAGTTCCCGCTACGCCATACGATGCTAAAGGATTGTTAAAGCAATCTATCCTCGACCCTGATCCGGTAATTTTCATGGAATCAGAGCTGATGTATGGCGATAAGGGACCTGTACCCGAAGAAGAATATTACCTGGAGCTGGGTAAAGCCAACATCGTTAAGGAAGGCAGTGATGTGACCCTTGTTACGTTTGGTAAAATGCTGACCCGGGTGGTTAATCCGGCGGTAGAAGAGCTTACCAAAGAGGGTATCAATGCCGAGGTTATTGACCTGCGTACTGTAAGACCTATTGATTACGATACCATTATCAATTCGGTTAAGAAAACCAACCGGCTGGTTATTGTAGAAGAAGCCTGGCCGTTAGGCTCTATTGCTACCGAAATTTCTTTCAAAGTACAAAAAGATGCCTTTGACTACCTGGATGCACCTGTTATCCGTGTGGTATCGGCCGATACGCCGTTACCTTATGCACCAACCCTGATCAAAGAAGCGTTGCCTAATTCCGAACGCGTAATAGCTGCGGTAAAAAGCGTATTGTATTTGAAATAACAGGTATTCAACATATCCTATTTATAATAACAAAGCCCGGTTTATTCAAACCGGGCTTTGCTGTAAAAAAATCTTTTATTTAAACATCCAGGTTATCCAGGCATATCTGGCGTTTGATGCTTTCCTCCAGCGAGATAAACGTTTCGGTACGTTGTATGCCCTCTACGGCCTGTATCGAATCATTCAGCACGTGGCGCAGGTGATTAGTATCGCGGCAGATGATTTTAGCAAACATACTGTAAGCACCGGTACAATAATGCAGCTCTACAATTTCGTTCACCTTTTTAAGCTGCTCTACCGCGTCTTTATATATAGAACCCTTCTCCAGGAATATACCCAAAAAGGCGCATACATCGTAACCGATCTTTTGTGCATCGATAATCAGGTTTGAGCCTTTGATAATGCCCATATCCTGCATTTTCTTCATCCTCACGTGTATGGTACCGCCCGAAACGATCAAGCGTTTGGCAATTTCAGTATAGGCAATGGTAGCATCCTCTAAAAGGAATGAAAGAATCTGCAAGTCCAGATTGTCAATTCCTAAATTTTGCAGCCGTTTTTCCATGTATTTTTTAAATGCTTCTAATCGAAAGGCTAAGTAAATAAAAAATTAATAAAAATTAAAATATTTCATTAAAATATTTGCAACGAATTAGATTTTTGCCGTACATTTGTATCAAGCAAACGCTGAAACGGTAATCGCTAAAGCAACTGCTTCGATCTTTGTAGGGTGGTGGAACTGGCAGACACACCTCCTTGTCTCGGTGGCGGAGAATCTGGGAAATTCAGCAATGAACTAACCACTCCTTGAAGGTTCGACTCCTTCCCCTACAGCACCTTTCGTTTAATTTAGGTTTATAATTGGTTAGTTTGAGACGTTGCCCATCAACGTCTCTTTTTTTGTTTATAGGCCAACTATTTAGACCAAAAGTTGAAACGGTCTACAGTCAAAGCTATAACTTTCTACCCTCTCAGATGGGCTTTAAACAAATATTTTGATCAAGCGATTCACTTTTTGATTCACTTTTTTTCTGAGCATCAATCACTACTTATATTATGCTGCTGAGCCTCTTAAACCTACTAAGATGAAAGCAATTTCAGATTATGCATTGAATCCTACATGCAAGACACCTAACATTGTCGGAAAGAGACTAACTGATAAATGGTTTGTCTACTTCTACTATTATGTTGATAGTAAAAGGTACTTATACCGCGAGTCCAGAGAGCTTAACATCAATGGGCAGTCCCTGGCCGAAAAGCGTAAGAAAGCAAATGATATCTATGATTACCTAGATTCTATGCTGAAAACCCATAGGTATGATCATCAAACTAAATCCTTTCAATATGTCATAACAGAAGGCTCATTGATGGCAGACTTAATCGATCAATAACTTCTTAGCACATAAAAAGGTAAGGTAGCGGATAAGACTTCAGCGTGCAGTTTGCCAGTGGGTTTGACTATTTCTTGCAGCTATTAGTACCTAATAGATAATAAGGTATTGCCATTGTTCATAACATATCATTTTACAGCATTAACCTGACAAAACAAGGCTTTTTGCAATGTTTCACGTCAAAACTATAGTTTTTGCAATGGAAGGGTTGGGCGTATGTTGATGAACTTTATTGCATTAAAGTTAGGCTATCAGCCTTTGGAACTTTATCACCGCGAAGGAGAAAGCAGAAGAATCTAAATCCAGGCTATGAAAGCTGCTGACAATGGTAACTTCAATGATAGCGTTCTGACTTGGATAGCAATATTTATCCTGGGTGTTGTAGAATGATCTGATTGCGACATAAACTAAGATGTCTTTGTACTGTAACCCTTGTTCAGCTAAATTGCCAAAACTGGGTTTTAAAATATAGGTTCTCCTGCACATGGTCATTAACGATGTTGTGGTATATCTTATTAGGAAAAGAAATCTGGAATAATGATGGTATACTGAAACGTTACTACCTGACTGATTTTATATAAAGATACGCATTTTTGACCGGTTTCATAGGGGAATAGTAGATTACTTAGAGGGGTGTATTAAATCTATAACTGACTTACATAGCTGGTATTACTTACAACGGATATGGATTAAAGTTCAGATGGAAATGATTGTAGTATGAAGATAATACCTAATAGAATACAGATAATTTTGGTTTCCAACTGTTAAGAACAGCTTTTTCCTGTATCGTTGTTTTCTATTAGGTATAAAGACTTATTGAAAATAGTTAAGCTACTCTTACTCTTCCAACAAAGCTTCTATCTCTGCTTTCAACACAGGGATATACCTTATAATAATACTCCATACCACATCATCAGATAAGGAATCATAGCCGTGAATGATGCGGTTTCTGGCATCCACTATCTTACGAGAATTGCTGACCTCCACAGGAGTTGTATGTTTCAATATCCTGTTTATTGCCTCACCAATAATTTCAATGTTGCGCTCAACAGCCCGCTTGGTACGTAAATCGTTCTGATAGTGGGCAATCTGTTTAGGGCAGTCTGCAAAGAAGCTTTCTATCTCCACAATGGCATTCAGGATATCATAAAGCCAGGCTTTAACCTCATTGTCCATACACAAGTTGCTTTTGCTGGTTTACAGCTTGTTTGAAGTAAGGGTTTTTAATGGCTTTCTCTTCCAGCAGGTCAACAGGGCGTTGAAACATATCTTCTAATGAGAACTTGAAATCAAAGTAGTTATCCGCATAATCTTCTACCGCAACATTCGAGAAGTCAACAATCAGGTCTATATCGCTTTGATTGTTGTAGTTGTTGGTAAGCACAGAGCCAAAAGCATACAGGCTTTTAACCTTGTATTGCTTACAAAGTTTCTCAATATCTGCTATATAGCGCCTGAACCTGTCCATTAACGTATAATTACATTCAAATTTATAAAATCTTTGCAAGATATCCGTATGCAAGCCATACAACCTATGCTACACCGCCCTTAAAACACCCCCTCCTCAAATTCATAAAAAAGCTGCTTATAATATATAGTAGTACTGCCCAACCCATTCTATTAGTAAATAAAACTTTAACGTGAACTACAGTAACTAAGCTGCTTATCCACCTGTAAAAACGTTGTATGTGCTGTCCGGGAGCAGGAATGGCCGATATCAACCCCTCTCCGGATGTCGATGAAAAGTAAATAGTTATACAGCATTTATTCACTAAAAGTAATTACCATGAAAGAAATAGCATTCGTACAGTATTCATTACGCATTCGTCAGCCATCCAACCCATTTAAGCGGAGAAAGTTATGGCTGAGAGCAGAACGTGCGGTTAAACACATCAAAGTACACAACGGCTGTGTGGAATTGCTCTACCGGCAGCTAACAGATAAGGCCAAAGCGCTATACCGTACCTTACCCGAAGCTGAACGTGTTGTTGAGGACAGGGATTGCCGCTATGATACTACAGACCTGTTCGATGTACACTACTTCATGACACCCAGTTCCTACTGTTACCTGCATTGTGATATGTTGCTGCATTACAGTATTGAATATGCGTTTGGTGATTGTCCGTTTGAGGAACAGTTGAGGCCTATTTTTAGTATAGGACACCATCGGGTAGTAGAAAGATATATCGTTATTACACAGATTTAAATAATAAAAGTCATAACATACACCAACGGAGAAGAGCTTTGCTTGAGGCTATTTCACATACAGATAATCTGTTAAACATACTCAAAAATAAAAAACCGCCTCATAATTGACTTATGAGACGGCTTCTTCTATTAAGTAGCGGGGAGCAGGATCGAACTGCCGTCCGCCCTTTGGCGGATATGAATCCTGCGCTCTAACCATCTGGGCTACCGTTAATGGTGATGCATCTATTGCATTAGCAATTGCCTTCTTATAAAGTCTCGTCCTGTAGCCGATTTCAGCTGCTTTTCTCTCTTTATGGCTTCGGTTTTAGTCGCAAATATTTCAGTATAGATAATTTCCCAGGGTCTAAACTTTACGGTATATCCCTTAGTTGCCAACTGGTTGTGTGAAAGCAGTCGATTGTTTAAATCTGAGGTATAACCGATGTATATTTTATTGAACTGTTTAGAATGTAAAACATAAACGGTAAACATACTCAAAAAATAAAAAAGCCCAACAAAAGTTGGACTTTCTATTAAGTAGCGGGGAGCAGGATCGAACTGCCGACCTTAGGGTTATGAATCCTACGCTCTAACCATCTGAGCTACCCCGCCAGGTAATATTTCAAATTATCAAGGATTATTATTCCTCGTTAAACATACAGCGGATTCGAACTGCCGTCCGCCCTTTGGCGGATATGAATCCTACGCTCTAACCATCTGAGCTACCCCGCCAGGTAATATTTCAAATTATCAAGGATTATTATTCCTCGTTAAACATACAGCGGATTCGAACTGCCGTCCGCCCTTTGGCGGATATGAATCCTACGCTCTAACCATCTGAGCTACCCCGCCAGGTAATATTTCAAATTATCAAGGATTATTATTCCTCGTTAAACATACAGCGGATTCGAACTGCCGTCCGCCCTTTGGCGGATATGAATCCTACGCTCTAACCATCTGAGCTACCCCGCCATTATGATTGTCAATTTTAGCGATGCAAAGATAGGGTTCTGTTATTATTAAAACAAACCTCATTGTGTAAAACTGCATTAAATATATAACTGCTGGCAAATGGTACAAAAAAAGCTGCGCCGATGTGTTCTGCCTAAGTACGCTTTATGAAAGGGAACATGATCCCGCGGACAAATGGTTTTAGTGTGTGCCAGCCAGTGTTTACGAAGGGTAAACTCCTTTTTCCAGTACAGAAATTCAAAACTGTACGTCACGGCTTCGGTTACAAGTTCCTGTAGTTTTTCTTCGGGTAATTTGCCTGTTTTACTTTCGGGATGTACCCGGATACGAAACAATACTTCATTTTTGATGATGTTGCCAACCCCGGCAAAAATATCCTGGTTTAACAGGGCATCGCATACCAGCATATCCGGTTTCTTCCGGAGCTTTTGCAAAGCTTTTTGCGCATCCCACTGTTCATTCATCACATCAGCAGACCAATCGTAAACTTCATCCAGCGGACGCTCAATAAGCTGTACGGAACAGGCGTAAAAATTTAATTCGCCATGTTGAAATTGCAGGCTTAGCCGGGCAGGTGTCTCCTTGTGCTCGTTGATGCGGTATGAGCCAAAAAGCATAAAATGGATGCGTACGGTAAAATCAGGGAAACAGATCAGAAAATGCTTTCCCCAGCTTTTAAAATCAGTAACGGTTTGGTTTTCAATACGGGCCGGATCCAGTTTTTGTGTGTTTCCACCAGCGTATATTACTTTTTCGCCTTTAAAGGGCTGAACAGCTTCTTTTAATATTACAATAGAGGGTCCTTCGGGCATAGCACTATTTTCGGTTAGCAGAGATATGAGGGAATAACAGCCGAATGTAATTAAAGTTGTAAGTGAGATAACGGAGCAAAAGCTATTGGAGGCTCTGCAACATTCCTGTCTTCAGATATAAAGAAAACCGGTGCTTTGGTTTCTGAACCGGTTCCTGCCCAGCTCATCGAAGATAATTTTTACTTTTGAGTTTTTACTTGACCAACAGATGCGAAAAATCACCTTTCTCTTTTTCCTGCTTTGCAGTACCAGTCTTTTTGCACAGAAAATTTCCATTATTCCTGAACCGGTAGAAGCTAATTTGAAAGCCGGTCAGAACGATTTTATTATCAATGCTCAAACCAAGCTGGTTTTAGCCGGGAATGAAGCCGTCAATTCGGCAGCTTTCTTTTTACAGTATCTCGAAGAATATTATCATCTGAAAATTGATATAACCCGCAACAGTGCAGATCTAAGAAACACTATTGTTTTTAAAAAAGATACGGCCGATACAGTTAAGGGTGGATATACGTTTGATTCGGATGAGCATACGATCCACATAACGGGGAATGATGATGCCGGTATTTTCTACGGCATGCAAACACTGATACAGTTGCTGCCAACCGATAGCGCCGCTGCACTTACGATACCCGCGGCGCATATCAGGGATTACCCGCGGTTTGCTTACCGCGGATTGCAC
Source organism: Pedobacter sp. BS3 (assembly GCF_008274585.1). Taxonomy (GTDB): domain Bacteria; phylum Bacteroidota; class Bacteroidia; order Sphingobacteriales; family Sphingobacteriaceae; genus Hufsiella_A. Next base: position 548,227 of record NZ_VTRT01000001.1, read on the forward strand.
CTGGATGTCAGCCGGCACATGTTTCCGGTAAGCTTTATCAAGAAATATATCGATTATATCGCCCTCCATAAAATGAATTATTTCCACTGGCACTTAACCGATGATTCGGGTTGGCGTATCGAGATAAAGAAATACCCGCAATTAACACAGATTGGGGCCTGGCGTAAAGGAACGCTTATTGGCCAGTATCCCGGCAAGGGAAATGATGGCATACGCTATGGCGGATATTATACCCAGAACGAGATCAGGGAGGTGATACAATATGCAGCTAAACGCTATATCACCATTATTCCCGAAATTGATATGCCGGGACATTGTATGGCTGTGCTGGCAACATTTCCTGAGCTGAGTACAACGCCTGATGAGCCGAAGGAAGTGGCGACAACCTGGGGCATATTCAATAAGTTTAACAATGTGCTGGTTCCGTCCGAAAAAACATTCCGTTTCCTGGAAGATGTACTTTCTGAAGTGATGGATCTATTCCCGTCAGAATATGTTCACATTGGCGGCGACGAATGTGCTAAAAAGTGGTGGCAGCAATCAAAGGCTACGCAGGATTTTATCCGAAAGCATCATTTAAAGGATGAAGAAGGCCTGCAAAGTTATTTTGTAAACCGGGTTGAGAAGTTTGTTAATGCGCATGGTAAAAAAATTATCGGTTGGGATGAGATTTTGCAGGGCGGTTTGGCGCCTAACGCAACGGTAATGAGCTGGCAGGGAATAAAAGGTGGTATTGCCGCGGCTAAACAGCATCATCAGGTAATCATGTCGCCCAGTAAATATTGCTATTTTGATCACCCGCAATCCCTGCACGAAGATTCGCTGACGGTTACTACCGCCAAATACTTGCCGTTGGATTCGGTATATGCTTATGAGCCTGTTCCGGCGCAACTCAGCGCCGAAGAAGGCCGTTATATCTGGGGAGCGCAGGCCAACGTGTGGACAGAGTACATGGCTAATCCATCTAAAGTGGAGTATATGATCTTTCCGCGTTTAAGCGCTTTCAGTGAGGTAGTCTGGAGTCCGAAAGAAAAACGAAACCGGGCTGCATTGCAAGATAAGCTGCTGGTGCAGTTCAGGCGTTATAATTTATGGAAAAGCAGTTACAGTACCGAAATATTGAAGAAATATTGAGGTCGCTGTCAGATATAAAGCCTCAGGACAGGAAACCAGATGTAGTAGAATTGGAAGCTTCTGATATATAGTTAGTATAAAATTATATCAATATTAAATATTAAAATTAGGCAGGGCGATAGTTCAGGTCGACCAAGCCAAGTTTGTTTTCTTTTTGAAAGCCATCGAAAACACAATTATTAATTTGGTATAATGAACTTTTGGAGAGAGATTTCAATGAGTTAAAAGCGGTATATGGCAGTGCAAGTATTGATAGCCCCGATGGGAATGGATACCGGCCTTGTGGGGAATGCCCACGAGGTATCGGGGCGGGTTTGCAGGCGTATGAATGGACAGCGGGAGGAAAACCTGATAGCAGCAGGAACCGTTCCGCTTCAAATCTTAATCCTGCTGTTTAAAAATCAAAACCCATGTTGTGGAAAGGGTGCGTTCGTTAATAATTTGTGAAAAAACTTACAAAAAAGAGATAGGGTTTGCCTGGCCGTTTTATAAAACCGGCAAAGCACCTTAAAAGTTGTCAACGTTAGTATTATTCCTTGCCTTTTTTCAGCTTCGATACCGTCAGTACATCCTGACCGGTAGCATCGCCTTGCTCCTGCAGCTTTCCGAAGGCGGCGGCAGTAGCATAATCTAAGATGTCCTGCGGCTGATGTTGGTTATAGAAACCGTATATCAGACCGGCCATGAAACAATCGCCGCTGCCCGAACGGTCAACAACGCCGGTAGTGGTAAATTCGGGGGAGTTAAATTGCTGTCCGTTGGTATATAAGGTGGTGTAATACAGTAAGTCTTTACCGGGACTGTCAAACCGGAAAGTATTGGCAACGGCTTTACACTTGGGAAACCGTTTCATCAGTTCAAGCGAGGTTGCCTTAGCATGGTCCAGGTAAGCCTGTTTGGTGCCTTTGCTATGAATATCTTCATCAATGGCTGTACCTAACAAGCTGTTTGCCGACCAGATGTTGCCCATTACTACATCGCAATGCTCAACCAGTTTCGGCATAATTTCTACGGGCTGTTTGCCGTATTTCCACAGGCGTGAACGATAGTTCAGGTCAACCGAGATGGTGATATTTCGCTTGGACGCGAATTCCAGAGCCTCGAGGCAAACATCGGCTACCTGCTCATTTAGCGCCGGACTTATGGCTGTAAAATGGAACCAGGAAACATCGCGGAATATTTTATCCCAGTTGATCATGCCGCGTTTTAATTCGGAGAACGAAGAATGTTCACGGTCGTAAATGACGCTGCCTTTCAGGTCGGCGCCGCGTTCCAGGTAATAAACGCCGATGCGGTTACCGGACAGCAATACGGAGGAGGTATAAATGCCTTTATATTCCAGGTAATCAATAACGTGCCGCGACATGAAATTATCGGGCAACGCGGTACAATATTTTACCGGAATGTTCCATTCGGCCAGTGCAGTTGCGGCATTGGCTTCCGCACCACCGATATACAACAGGAAAGGGTTTTTCCCTCCGGCATCGTCAGCAGGAGCGGGAGAAACCCTCAATAATAATTCGCCGAAACAGAGAACTTTGGTTTTCACCAGCCAAAATAATTTTTGGCGTTAAAATAGCAAATATCCTGAATAATCTTTCCAATCCATTCCAAATCGCCGGGCAATTCGCCATTTTCAACGTCTTCGCCGAACAGGTTACACACGATACGCCTGAAATATTCATGCCGCGGGAACGACAGGAAGCTCCTCGAATCGGTTAGCATACCGACCATACGACTTATCAAGCCCATATTTGAAAGGGTGTTAAGCTGTTTAATCATGCCATCTTTCTGGTCTAAAAACCACCATGCCGAACCAAACTGAACTTTACCGGCAACAGAACCGTCGTTAAAGTTACCAATCATGGTTGCAATCAGTTCATTATCGGCAGGATTGAGGTTGTAGATAATGGTTTTAGCCAGCTGGTTATTGGTGTCCAGCCGGTTTAAAAACTTCGACAGCATGCGTGCCTGGCTGAAATCGCCGATAGAATCCCAGCCGGTATCAGGTCCAAGCTGGCTTAACATGCGGGTATTGTTGTTCCGCAAAGCGCCTAAATGATATTGTTGTACCCAGCCTTTCTCGTGGTCCCAAATGGCAAAATACACCAGCATTGCTGATTTGAATTTCAGGTTTTCCTGGTGCGAGATAGCCTGATTTGCCCTGATTTTGCCAAAAATTGCTACTATTTCTTCTTCGGTATAATCTTCGGCATAGATTTGCTCCAAGCCATGGTCGGACACCGAGCAGCCATTTTGTGCAAAGTAATCGTGACGTTTTTTAAGGGCATCGAGGTATTGTTGTAAGCTGCTGATGGATGTATTGCTTACTTCCTCCAGCTTATTGATGTATGTGTTCAAAGCCGATATATCGTCCGAATTCATCGCTTTATCAGGACGAAAAGCGGGTAAAGCCTTGATTTCAAAACCGCTGCCTGCTATCTGCTGATGGTATTCCAGGTTATCTACCGGGTCATCGGTGGTACAAAGCACCTGAATATTCATTTTGCGTAACAATCCACGTACTGAATATTCGGAAGTTTGCAGCTTCGCCGAACAGTTATCATAAACGCTGTGGGCGGTTTTTCCGGAAAGCAACTCGTTGACATTAAAATACCGCTGAAGTTCCAGGTGTGTCCAGTGGTACAGCGGATTACGCATGGTGTAGGGAACAGTTTCGGCCCATTTCTCAAATTTTTCAAAATCCGACGCGTTGCCGGTGATGTATTTCTCGTTCACCCCATTGGCACGCATCGCCCGCCATTTGTAGTGGTCGCCATATAGCCAGGCCTGGGTAATGTTTTCGAAATTGATATCGTTTGCAATCTGTTCCGGTATTAGGTGATTGTGGTAATCTATAATCGGCATCGCTTTAGCAAAATCATGGTAAAGCCGCTGTGCCGTTTTGGTTTGCAGTAAAAAATCCTCGTCTAAAAAAGTTTTCATTAGTCAGTTATCTATTGTTGCGGGTTACGAGTTGTGTGTTACCTGTTTTGACCCCGGGATAGGACTCGTAACTGATAACACACAACTCGTAACTTAATTTATTGTGTTGTCTCTATGTTCTTGCTTCTCTCCATTGCCTTCAACCTTCCGCCTCTTTACCCTCTACCTTTCTACAGGCTTACTCCCCGTTTCCACGGGATAAAGTCGTCCTGCCCGTGCCGTACGGCAGCAACTTCAATTTCGCCGCTGGCTACTTTTACTACGTAATCCAGTATCCGTTCGCCGGCCTGCTCAATGGTTTCCTGTCCCTCGATAATAGTTCCGGTATTGATGTCGATGATGTCTCTCATCCGGTTAAACAGCGCTGTGTTGCTGGCTATTTTTACAACCGGCGTTACCGGGTTTCCGGTTGGTGTTCCCAGTCCGGTAGTGAACAGCACAATGGTTGCACCCGAACCTACTTCGGCAGTGGTTGATTCCACATCGTTGCCCGGCGTACACAGCAGGTTAAGACCGGGCTTGGTTACCTTTTCAGGATAATCGAGCACTTCTACCACCGGCGATGTTCCCGCTTTTTTTGCGGCTCCGGCCGATTTAATAGCATCGGTTATCAAACCATCTTTAATATTTCCCGGCGACGGATTCATATCGAATCCCGACCCGGCCGCTTCGGCACGCTGGCTGTATGTTTTCATTAACCCGGAAAAACGTTCGGCATCGTTCAGGTTAATGCAACGGTCGCTCAGGTTTTGCTCCACGCCGCAAAGTTCGGGAAATTCGGCCAATATTACCGAACCGCCCAGGGCCACCAACATATCCGAGGTATAGCCAATGGCCGGGTTGGCGGAAATGCCTGAAAAGCCATCAGACCCGCCACATTCCAGGCCGATACAGATTTTACTTAACGGAGCCGGTTTGCGCACATTCTGATTAGCTTGTATCAGTCCCGCGAATGTTTGCTTAATGGCCTGCGAAAGCATATCGGCTTCGGTGCCAACTTTTTGCTGTTCCAGGATATACAGGGGCTTGTCAAAGCTCGGCGACCGCTTTTGTATTTCTTCCAGTAAAATGGGTACTTGCGCATTCTGACAGCCTAAACTTAATACGGTAGCTCCAGCTACGTTGGGATGCGTAATGTACCCGGCCAGCAATCCGCATAAGGTTTGCGAATCCTGCCGTGTGCCGCCGCAACCGCCGGTATGATTCAGGAATTTTATACCGTCTACGTTGGGGAACAGACGTTCCTGCGGCGAACGGTTATCCTTATCCTGCTGTAAATCGGCATTAAGTATTTCTTCTACCTGCCTGCCTGAACGGTACAGGTTAATCAGTTCGCGGGCTTGTGCAGAATAGACCTTATTCCGGCCGTAACCTAAAGGTTCAACCAGCGCTTCCTGCAATACTTCGAGGTTGCGGTTTTCGCAAAATACCATCGGGATAACCAGCCAGTAATTGGCTGTACCTACGCTGCCATCGCTGCGGTGATAACCGTTAAAGGTACGGTTCTGCCAGGCAGATACATCGGGTTTATGCCAGTCGGTATGACGCTGACCGGTTGTAAATCCGCTGGCGGCATGTTTTACATTGGCCGTGGTTAATACACCGCCTTTCGGGATAAAATGCTGCGCTTTGCCAACCAGCACACCGTACATAATGATATCGCTGCCCGGCTCCAGGTCGTGCTGTGCAAATTTATGCTTGGCCCGCACGGCATCTGCCAGCACAAATTCTTCATCGTTATGGGTTACGGTTTCCCCGGCCTGCAAGTCGGTAAGGGCCACAATCACATTATCTGCCGGGTGAACTTTTACTGTTTTTTTGCTCATGATTGAACGATACTGTTTTTGAGATGTTGTAGAACGGGTAAAACGCCATTCCTGCTGATGCTTCTGAGCCGGGCTGCTACGGCCTGCTCAAAACCCGATAGCTGTGTCAGGTCTTCGCCCCACAACTGTTTGTTGGCAAGCACGGCAGATACCAGCTCGTTATCCGGATGTTTTTGCCATTGTTCATAGAAATAACCGGCGTAATCATCAGTTATGAGATAAGATAAGCCGTTAACAGAACCATAATATTTACCATGCTCGTGGCGCACTGGTTTTAAGAACAACAGGTATGCCGCAAAACCGGTCGCAATATGTTCCGGTACTGCTGAGCTCAGCTTATAATGATTTAACAAAACCGGGACTACCCGCATGCGCATTTTCATGGAATACTGCACGGTAATGGCCAGCCAGGCATGTTTTATTTCCTGGTTGCGGAAACGGTCGAGCACTTTTACGGAAAAGTCCCGGGCTTCTTCGGGCGATACGGCGTAAGGTATGGCCGGCGCTATCTCGTCAAGCATCAGGTGCGAAATAAACTGTTCCATATCCTCGTTATCCATCGCATTTTTCACGGTCTCAAATCCTGCAAGGAAAGCTAAACCGCAGCTCAGGGTATGCGTTCCGTTCAATAAGCGTAATTTCAATTCCCTGTAAATTTCAATATCGGGAGCAATAATCACACCCGCGTCGGCCTGTGCAAACGACAGTTTTTCTTTCACATGCTCATCGCCTTCAATGGCCCAGAGACGGTAAACTTCGGCCACAGCAATCAGGTTATCGGTATAACCGGCCTGTGCAAAAAACTCCCCGGCTGTTTCTTTATCCGGTTTACCGGGAACAATGCGGTCTACCAGCGAATCGCAAAACGTATTGCTGGCTTGCAGCCAACTGATAAAATCTTCTTCCAGTCTATTGAACCGGGCAAGCCGGACGACAATGTTACGTAATTTTTTACCGTTATCCGGAATCAATTCTGTTGGAACGATAATAAGCCCGGCATTTTTATCGCCGTTAAAGGCTTTAAAGCGATGGTATAATACTGCGGTGAGCTTACCTGGGAAGGAATCGGGTACGCCTTGTGTAATATCTTCTTCCACGTATTGGATGCCAACCTCGGTGGTATTGGAAATCACAATTTCCAAATCCTTTGATGCGGCGATAGCCAGGATATCGTCCCATTGTTTGGTGGCGGTTATCACCCTGCTGATGGCCGAGCAGATAATATCTTCCTCAATTTTCTGACCGTTCTCAATTCCCCGGATGCACAGCGTGTACAGATTATCCTGGTTATCAAAATCGTCTGTAGAACCGTGATTGGTAGATTTCACCACCGCAATGCGCCCGTTAAAAATCCCCTGGCGATTGGCTTTGTCTATGAAATAAGCGGGCAGTCCGCGTAGAAGTACGCCGGTCCCGAACTGAAGTACTTTTTCGGGCAGGTGGAATAACGCCTCATCCGGTACGTTCACACCGGCGTTATCAATGTGTTTCAGGTTATCTTTAGAGAGAATCATACGGTCAAGTAAAAAGTAAAAATTCAAAAGTAAAAACCGGTAATGCGTTTGAAATCAGAAGTATAAAGATGAATTTTCGGGTCAGTTTATAGTTAACTTAACAATAGTTTCATTTATTTCGCATTGGTGGCCAGCCATTTCGGATAATCTTTATCGAATAGCTTTTGTGGCCAGGTGCCGTACCAGGCATATCCGGCCCGACGCTCGTTTTCTATTTCGGCGAGTGTTTCCTTAGGCTTGCTATCACGACCGACAAACTGTGGCTTGTTGGTATCAATATCATAAAATCGTGCCCAGGTAACGGAATTCGGGTCGGCAACTACAATGCCGTCTTTGCCTGTTGGCTGACTGGCATCTTTAATGATTTCAAATTTATATCCCGGTATTTTGGATTTTTCAAACCAGGCCATAGCGCTTTCTATAGATTTCTTTATTTCCGGTGACGGATTTTTTTGCCGCATTAAAAATTGCACAATTCCAACTGATTCGCCGCTGGCTATGGAAGGTAATTCAAAAGCTCGTGCTTTGGCCGGTTTCAGGGAGTCTTTATCGTATTGGGCACACCAGGCGGTTAACTTTCCATTAACAGCAATTTGCGTTTTTAATATGCAGTCAATGCCTTTGGCTACCGCGGCTTTGGCTTTGGGGACAAATGCCGGATTGACCACATCATAATCGTGCTTTTTATCTACAATATCCTGTAGGATATTGAGCACATTAATCATGGCATTATCGTTATAGGTTATTTCCGAACGGTATAAATGTTTATCGGGATAGAACTGCGGCCAGCCGCCATTATCATACTGGGCATTTAAAATGTAATTGATGCCTTTTTCGGCAGCAGCAAGGTAATTTTTGTTGCCGGTTTTCTTATAAGCTGTTACCAGGTAATTAATTTCACGACTGGTGGCCTTGTTGTCGAAAGTGGCATCTTCATGTAGTGAGTCGGCTTTGATGGCTTGCTTTTCATCCGCGGTAAGCGGCTTGTTATAATCAACTTTAATATTGTTCACCGCTTTAGGCCATCCACCTACGCTACGCTGATAAACCAGCATGTTCTCGGCTATGGGGTCTGTGGTTTGGGCATAGCTGAATTGGGCTGCCATCAGGCAGATTAACAGGACTACGGGTTTAAAAAATGTACTGCACATATTATTCATTACTTTTTTGTTGGTATTTGCCCGATAAGCCAGTTAACCAGGTCTGTTGCGGCAGCAAAATTCTGGTATTGTGCGGGCAGCTTGCGTCCGTCTAAATACTCGTTATAAAACCAGGGGTCGCCTACGGCAAAAACGGTTCCTTTGCCATATTTTGCAGTTGCTATAATTACATCGCTACCATCGGTTAAACGGGCAGTTGCAGGCTGTTTAATGTTAAGGGTCGAGATTTCTTTGATGTATATTTTTTTAGCGGTTTTGAAAATGGCATTACCTGCCGGGATGGAAATGGCTCCCTGCTCAAAATTCCGACCTTCTACTTTATTGCGGCTATCTTCATTGAAATGGATACCGAACAGTTCGGGTAACTGGTTGAAGTTTTTAAACTCACAGTTGCCTGCATCATTCATGAACAATACCAATACACCGCCAGCCTTTACCCACTGACTGATTTGTTGAGCGTATGCCGGTGTCATATAATTTGGCTTTTCGGTTTCCTTTTCAGTATCAGGGTCAACAATGATATAAATGTCGCTTCCTTTCAGGTTTGTTGCGGTGGGCGCTTCATGAAGCGTAGCCAGCTTTAAGCCACGGTTTTGGAAAATGCTTCCAAATAATGAGAACCCGTTGTTATCGTCCTCATTCCAGATATAATGAAACGGAACTTTTTCGCCGGAAGGGCCTTTGGTATATTCGTTATTGAAAAAGTTATCCAGCAAAACGGTTTTTCCCTTGCCGGTTTTCGGGATGGCGGCCAGCTCCATTTCGTTAGCGGCCAGCAGGAATGCACCTACGCCCTTAGGGTCGTTGGTAATTACCTTTTCGCTGATATAATATTCGTAGCTGCCGTCCCGGTAAGGTTTACCGCCTAAACCCGACACACTCACCGTTCCGTTCAGGTTTACCCGGTTTTGCCCGGCAGAAACAATGAACTCCTTTTTCAGACCCTCATACCCTTTTTTTGCAGCCGCGAGATACGTTTGCGGCAAATAACCCATTCGCAGGCCCTTGGCAAAACCATACACAAACATGCTGGATGCCGAAGCTTCCAGGTAATTGCCTTTTGCCGTTTGTTTGTCTAAAATATCATACCACACGCCAGATTTGGCATCCTGGTATTTTAAGGCGGCTGCCGCCGTACGGTTCAGGATAGCTAATAATTCAGCCCTTTTCGGGTGATTTGCCGGGAAATAATCCAGCACATCTACCAGCGCCATGATATACCAGCCCATAGCCCGTGCCCAGAAATTAGGCGAAGCTCCGGTTGTTTTATTGGCCCACTGCTGCGCCTTTGATTCATCCCAGCCGTGGTATAACAAACCCGTTTTTGCATCGCGGGCATGCTTTTCCATGTAAATAAACTGGTTGGCAATGTCGTTAAAAGCATCGGGCTTATTCATCAGGGCAGCATATTCCGTGTAAAAAGGTTCGCCCATGTACAGGCCGTCCAGCCACATCTGGTAGGGATAAATTTTCTTATGCCAGAAACCGCCTTCGTTGGTTCGGGGCTGCTTTTGCAGCTGTTCCCACAACTGATTGGCGGCTTTGAGATATTTTTGTTTGCCGGTAACCTTGTAAAGCAGCAACAAAGTGCGTCCGTTCTTTACATTGTCAATGTTAAAAGCCGTGGGCTTGTAAGTAGCGATATTTCCGTCGTTATCTACAAAATAATCCATGCTTTTCTGGATGTAGTTGAAATAACGTCCGTCGCCGGTTTTTCGCCATAAGGCGGCGATACCTTCTAAGACCACACCCTGGTCGTACGTCCATTTTTCAGGTTTTGGAGCCACCCCGGCAGTATCTTTCCACAAAGTTTCCATCGCGGTAGCTGCCATTTGCTCTGATAATGGGAGTGTTTGTGTGCTGCCCTGGCTGCATGCTGAGCCTATCAGCACGAACAGTAAGCCTATATATTGAACGGTCTTATTCATTATTTGCTGATTTTTATGGCTGAAGTTTTAGCACCTTCGGCGATGTTATACACTTTGGCCGCACCTGAAACATCGGTACTGTTCACTTTTATTCCTGCCGATTTTTCGCCCGTAACAGTAAACAGCAGTGCGGTTTTTTCAGGATACGTTAACTGGCTGAACGTGATATTGCTGCTGTTTTGAAGTGTTATCACCGGGTTGACATCGCCTGAAGCGATATGTACGTTTTTAAAACTGATGCCGTTGGCTTCAATACATTCAATACCTTTTTTAGCCTGGATGGTCATGTTCTCAAAAGCGATATTTTTAATGTTCATTTCGGGCAGGCCGCGTACAAATACGGCTTTTGATGCACCGTTACAGGCAATATCGCGGATATAGAAATTGCGGAACTGCGGCGTGGCTTCGGTAACGGGATAAGTAATTGTTTTCGGGGCTTCGCGTTTTTCGCCGGCCAGCGGAACAGGGTCTACCGCGGCGTAATACATATCAAACAGGATGGCTTCGCCGGCAATTTCACTCATATTGATACGGTTAATATAAATATCTTCCACTACACCACCGCGACCGCGGGTTGTTTTAAAGCGAAGACCGATATCGGTTCCGATAAATGAACAATCATACACGTGGATATTGCGTGCCCCACCAGACATTTCACTGCCGATAACAAATCCGCCGTGAGCGTGATAAACCACGTTGTTGCGTACAATCACATTCTCGGTAGGCATGCCGCGTTTGCGTCCGGCCTCGTCGCGACCTGATTTGATGCAGATGCCATCATCGCCTACATCAAACGTGCTGTTTTCTATCAGCACATTTTTGCACGATTCCACATCCACGCCGTCGCCGTTTTGAGCGTACCAGGGATTTTTGGCGTAAATGTTACGCAGCGTTAAATCTTCGCACATTAACGGATGCAGGCACCAGGCCGGCGAGTTCTGAAAAGTAACGCCCTCCAGAAGTACTTTTTTACAGTTGGTCAGCACCAGCAGGTTGGGCCGAAGAAAATCTTTGATTTCCGCATAATCGGCCAGTGTTTTCCCAGGCGCAATAACACCAGCATTTTTTGTTTTCGAACCTTTAAATGCACTTTCTGACGGATACCAGGTCTTTTTATCTTCGCTTACCATACCGCCCGAAGCCACCAGTCTTTTCCATTGCGATTCTGTAAGCTTATCTTTTTTCACCATACGCCAGGCATCGCCGCCGCCGTCAATAATACCGCTGCCGGTAATGGCAATGTTTTCCAGGTTAGCTCCCGAAATAGGTGATTGATTCCTAACCGCCGGCTGTCCTTCCCAGTTGCCTTCTACCAGCTTATACTGCGAAAAATCTTTGGTAAACAGTAAAATAGCATCGCGTTGAACGTGCAGGTTAACGTTGCTTTTCAGCTCGATAGGGCCGGTTAGCCACAAGCCTTGCGGCACAAGCACAACACCGCCGCCTTTGCTGCTGCAATCGGCAATGGCCCGGTTAATGTTTTGGCTGTTCAGAAAAAGGCCGTCGCCTTTGGCGCCGTAGCTTACAATGTTAAAGGTATCTTTTTTAAATACCGGTTCGGCAATAACGGGTAACGCCGGTTTATCTTCGGCCCGGGCCGGCAAAAACAGACCGCAGCTTAACAGCGCAGCCGGCAAAAACCATTGTAACAGATATGTTCTAAAGCAGAAATTTTTCTCCATAACGAATAATCGATTGTTGGTTAATCGGGATAGTTTATAACAATTGTACAATCTTTAAATGTAATATGGGGAGTGTAAGCGGGTAAAAATTTACGCAAACGTTGCCGGGAACGTATCCGGAAAAATTCCGGCGCAAAATCGGAAGCTAAAAAAGGGAAATTACCGGCCGGATATTATTTTTTGAAAAGCAGTTGCAGAGGTGCATCGGTTCTGATAGTCCCGTCATCCGCTGTAGCCCTCATTGCAATCGGGGCTGCCGCTTCTGCCGGGTTTAGTTTTGTTAAAACAGTGCTGCTATGTTTAATAAACCCCGTAGGTATTGCATAACGCAGACAGCGTTTCGAACGCTGTCTGCGTTATGCTGGAGATTTATAATAGCTACTTCAATTCCAAGTCGCTTCTTACCGCATAGTGGTCAGAGAGCTTTTTACCGATAACCCGGTAATTCCTGATTGAAAACTGCGGCGATGCGAGGATATAGTCAATCTGGAAGTTAGGGAAATCGCCATTATAGGTAATGCCAAAACCGCTGCCTTTTTCCTGGAAAGCGTTCTGCATGCCGTCTTCCATATAATTTACGGCATACGAAACAGGGGTATCGTTAAAATCACCGCAAACCATTTTGGGAGCGTTCCATCCCGATGCGTGTTCCTTTAGAATGTGCACCTGCTCGCTTCGTTTAATAAACGCCTGCTTCAGCCGGCTGCCTATACGTTTTGACGATTTTACATTGGTGTTTATCTGCTTCACCTCGTTTAGATACTGGTAATCTTCCGGCTGAAAGTTAATGGATTGCAGATGCACACAATAAACGCGTACCAGTTTCTTTTTATACTTTACGTCGGCAAAAATAGCTTCGTTGCCCGAGCCGGTATTCGGGAAAGCGATATGTCCCTGGTTTATGATAGGATACCGGGATAAGATAGCCAGGCCCGTTTGCTCAAAATCATTACCATTGCTCGATTCAAAGTACAGGTAAGGCAGGCCGGTAGCTTCTTTCAATATCTTTTTAAAGTTGTAAACGCCTTTCTGCCGTGTAAAAAACTCCTGGATGCAGAGGATATCCGGTTTTTCATTGGCAATCAGGTCCAGCATTTGCTGCTTGGTAGCGGTATCGCGTTTAGCGTCAAACTTCTGGAAATAATGCACATTGTAGGTAAGCACCCGTATCATATTTTCGGATGATTTGGGAGCGTTGTTTCCTGTCTGGCTTCTGAAGCCAATGGTTTTGGTAATGTACGACCATCCAACCAATACACACAGTGCCGATATCAATGCGAATTTTGGTTTGCTGATAAGCCAGTAGAGTACAAAAAATACGTTGGCAAATAATAAAAAAGGATAAGCAAGCCCGAAAAAAGAAACCGGCCAGAATGTTTTGGGGTTAATTACCGGGGCCATATAAGCAAGCAGCAGCATGCCGGCTATCAATATATTGACGACCAGAACCGCTTTGGTAAAAAAGCCTGTTTTTTTGCCTTTTCTTTTAGGATTGGCTTTTCTTGCTGGCATTAAATAATTGCTCCTTTTCTTTTTTGCTCAGGCTATCGTATCCCGACTGGGATATCTTGTCTAATAACCTGTCTATCAGTTCCTGGTCGGGTATATCTTTATCGGTTTTAGGTGTATCCCGTTTAACGGGATGATTTTTTACAACCCTGAGCCTGGGTTTTTTCTCAAATAATTTACTCCAATCATTACCTTTTTGAAGCTGTTTAATAAATACGAAACCCAATATTGCGCCACCCAGATGGGCGAAACTTCCGCCAGGATTATCCAGTATACCGATAATATCTAAAACGATGTACACAATAGCCAGCCATTTTAAACGCACCGGGCCAATAAGCAGCAACATGATCGTATAATCGGGCAGCAGCGTGGCAGTAGCTACCACAATGGCCATCACACTGGCCGATGCTCCGATAAGCGGCGGCGACAGCGTGATATTATCGCTAAAAGCGGGTAACAGGTTAAAAGCTGCTATAAACAGCAGCGCTCCGGCCAGTCCTCCCGCAAGATATGTGAAGGTAAATTGCCGGCGGTTTAAAAAATCTTCAAAAATGCGGCCCATCCAGAACAGCCAGAGCATATTCCACAGGATATGGAAAAATTCGGCATGAGCAAACATATAGGTAAAAGGCGTCCAGAATTTATACAGCAGGTTAGGCAGGTATGGCGGCATAGAAACGTGAAGAACAATCCAGCTGGCTAATCCCCACTCTGCCCGGAATATAAACTCAAGAACCTGTATCAGCTTGATTACCAGGAAAAACAGGACGTTTATCCCGATGAATAAGTTTAACCTGCTGCCCGAGCGAAAGACCTTGTATTTTATTTCGTTAAAAACCGTATTGCTCATAAAAACCTGTCGTGACGTTTATAGCCCCATGCTTTGATCAATATAAATCCAAACAATGCACCTCCTAAATGCGCAAAATGTGCAACGGAATCTCCTGCATACTGCTTGATACCCAGATATAATTCCAGTAGAATATACAACGGAATAAAATACTTTGCTTTTATGGGTACCGGAAAAAATATTAAAAATAACTCCGTTTCCGGAAACAGCATTCCAAAGGCAATAAGTATGCCGAATATGGCTCCCGAAGCGCCAACCATCGGGCTTCGGTAGATTTCCTGGAGCTTTTCAAATTGTGCTTGTGTGATGCTGCCGGATATCTGGCCGCCTACATGTACGCTGCCAACTATACCGTAAACTTCTATTGCCTGTACCAGAAATTGTAGTGCCAGTGCGCCAAATCCGGTCAGCAGGTAGAAATTGAGAAAACGTTTGGGGCCCATTACATATTCCAGCGAAGAGCCAAACATGAACAGGGCAAACATATTGAGAAAAATGTGCCCGATGCTGCCATGCATAAACATATAGGTCACTATCTGCCAGATACGGAAAAAGGGTGAATCAGGGTAAAAAACGCCAAACCACTGTATCAGGGGCTGATTGTTGAAAACAAGGGTAGCAATAAAAAAGATGATGTTAATGATAATCAGGTTTTTTACTACGGTAGGAATATTGGCAAATGGTGACGTTTTGAATGAGTTCATGTAACTAATTTTCTCTGGTTCTATTTTTCAAATTTTTGCAAAAGCTCTTCTATGGTAAACGTTAAAATAACAGGTTTTCCCTGTAGCGATACATTGGGCATGGCACAAGCGAAAAGCTCATCGATAAGCAAAGTTCGTTCTTCGGCAACGAGCGGAGTACCGGCTTTAATGGCGGCGTTTTTTGCTAAGGTACGGGCCAGGTTATCGCGTTTATCCAGCTTTAATATCGCGTGATTATTTTTAAATCCTTCTATCAGGTGCTCCAATACTTCCGATTCGCTCAGATTTGAGCCGATATCGGCAGGAATACCTTCTACTACAACGGTATTACGTCCAAATTCGCGTATCTGGAAACCGAGCGCCTGTATATCGGGCAAGAGGTCTTTTAACAGCTCAAAATCGGCAGCGTTTAACGACACGGTTTGCGGAAACAAGCTTTGCTGACTGGCTCCCTGGCGGCTTTGCAATTGCTGCGAAAACCGCTCGTACAGGATGCGCTCATGTGCAGCCTGCTGGTCTATCAGCATAAAACCCGATTTTATCTGCGTAATTAAAAAGCGGTTATGCAGCTGGAAAATCTGTTTTTCGGCCGGCTTTTGTACATCGGCCTGCTGCACAGCCTCGTTGCCGGGCAAATCCATTTGTTGCTGCTGGGGTTCGTTAGTGTCTGAACGCACAATATCGTATAGCGATCCCCAATTCTTTGCAGTCGCCGGTCGTTCGTACATTTTGGGAAGGGATTCCCGGCCAGAACGTGTTTCCTCGGTTTTAAACGGGTTAAAATCCGGGTTAAACGCTACTTTGGGCTGTACAATTTCTTCCATCGGTTTCTGGCTTATCAGGTGATTGAAGCCGGTTTCCTGGTCAAAATCAAGCGTTGGTGTAATGTTGTATCGCCCCAGCGAACGTTTTACCGCCGACCGTATAATGGCGTATATTGATTTTTCATCCTGGTACTTAATCTCGGTTTTGGTTGGATGTACGTTGATGTCGATTTTGGCGGGGTCAATATCTATAAACAATACATAAAGCGGGTAGCTGTCATCGGGCAGAATTTCGCTGTATGCTGTTATTACGGCATGGTTAAGGTAGGGGTCCTTAATAAAGCGGTTGTTTACAAAGAAGAACTGTTCGCCGCGGGTTTTCTTGGCAAATTCGGGCTTGCCTACAAAACCGCTAAGCCGGATAATGGTCGTATCTTCTTCTACGGGAACAAGCCTTTGGTTGTAATTATTTCCAAACAGGTGTACAATGCGTTGTTTGAGTCCCCCCGAAGGCAGGTGATACAATTCGTTACCATCGTGATGCAGGCTAAAAAATATACCGGGATTTGCCAACGCTGTCCGCTGAAATTCATCTACAATATGACGCATCTCTACCGGGTTCCCTTTTAAGAAATTCCTACGGGCAGGTGTATTGTAAAACAGGTTTTTGATGCTGATACTGGTTCCGGCAGGTGCGGCAACGGCTTCCTGGCTAATTACTTCGGAACCTTCAATGCATATACAGTTTCCCAGCTCATCCTCATGCCTGCGGGTTTTAAGCTCCACCTGTGCTATGGCGGCTATAGATGCCATGGCTTCGCCCCTGAAACCCATCGTACGTATGGCAAAAAGGTCTTCGGCTTTACGGATTTTTGATGTGGCGTGTCGCTCAAAGCACATGCGGGCATCGGTAACGCTCATGCCGCAGCCGTTATCAATTACCTGGATTAACGATTTCCCGGCATCTTTAACGATAAGCTGTATCTTATCGGCTCCGGCGTCTATTGCATTCTCTATGAGCTCTTTCACTGCCGAGGCGGGGCGTTGTATAACCTCGCCTGCAGCAATCTGATTCGCAACAGCGTCTGGGAGTAATTGTATAATGTCTGGCATAGCTAAGCAAAATTAGCTAAAATTTACCATTAAGCTCTTTTTTGAAAAATATGTAATTTTTGTAAAACTTATAAAAGACAGATTTATTTTTTGAAAATTTTATTTGGATATAGGAATGTTTAATATGAAAAAAATAACAAAAGTGCTTTTTGAATTAACAGTGTTAAAATTAAGTAAAGCCAATTTAAAGTCAGGGATTTGCAAAATTCAAATAACTCTTATACCTTGAATAAAATTTCACCACCAAAACCAAAACGCAACTTTTAGGAAAGGGAAAGTTGCAGAACACCAAAGCCTTACTCTGTGTAAGGAGAGCGGTGTAGCCGAAGACCGGCAAAACAAAAAAATATTTAGCAGCTATGGCTGCACGATGGGACTATTCAAACTAACCTTACTGCCCGGTACGCCGGGCAGTTGTTTTTTATAGCGGGTTGGGGACCAGCCGGTTGCATTAAAATCAAAAAATGTAATAATTCACTGTATTATTGTAAGTAAACAACGAAGGGAATAGCTTATTTATATTGTTTCCAGTTGATTGTACGCTGATTTGATAGTGGCATTTTCATCTACTGTATTTTTGAGTTCTATAACCACTAATGGCAAACCGTTGATAAACAAAATCAAATCAGGTCGCTTGTTTTTGGTTGCCTTCTATATATTTTTTTCGCCTGGTATCTTGTGAAAGGGCAGGATTGAGTTTGTCAATAGTATCATGTAAACGAGTGGTCAGCACCACTTCATTGTACGGCCTTCAGGGTGGTTGCCATCAGGAGATATATTTAGTCCGTTCAGGTATTCATATCCTAAACTTTTTAAATAATCCAAGGCGATTTCTTCTATTTCGTTTTCGGTGATGCTGTTTCTCATTTTTGTTGTTTAGTCACATTACAATTATATAAAAAAAATTGATATTCAGTGTCTTATGTGAGTTTGGCAGCCTTCAGTCACATAACCATCACATAAGATTTCAGAACCAGAAAGGGACATATTTTGCGTATTTTTTCGATTTATTTTCTGTATCATAATCTTTAATTAGACCTGCCTGAATGGTTTCAGAAATAATACGTGAAGCCATAGAATAGTTTTGTTCATCAATCCCAAACCTTTCTCTTTGGTAATTTCTATCCGATTGCTAAAAATCTCTACCATTGGCGAACTACCTTTGACGGCAAAATCCTGATGTATGATCGCATTAGCAACCAATTCACGGATAGCTAAAAGCGGATATAACGAAACTCTTTTCCGCAATGCCCTGTCTATTATTTCGTTCTAAGTATACCCCTAAAGTTAATAAACTTTATTACTTTCCCTACGTCCTAAAAACGGAGTTTAATTATGAAGGTTTGAATCAATTAAGTATATGTAATATTAGGAATTTTTCCATTTGTAGAACATAAAAAAGCCTCAACTATCGTTGAAGCTTTGCTAAGTAGCCCCGACGGGAATCGAACCCATATCTAAAGTTTAGGAAACTTCTATTCTATCCGTTGAACTACAGGGCCGGAATCAGGTCAGGTATTATTAAATTACCTCACCACGCTGCCTGCTTCAAATTTTTCGGCAGGCTGCACAAAAGTAAGTTTTCCTTCCGAATTTTCTGCCATCAAAATCATCCCCTGCGATAAAATGCCTTTTATCTCCCGTGGCTCCAGGTTGACCAGGATGCTTACCTGTTGCCCGACGATGGTTTCGGGAGCATAGTATTCAGCTATACCCGATACCACAGTACGTTGGTCTATCCCGGTATCAATAGTGAGTTTGAGCAGCTTTTTAGTTTTAGCTACCTTCTCAGCAGTCAAAATGGTTCCCACCCGGATGTCCATGCTGGTAAACTGCTCATAACTAATATTGGCCTTTGCCGGAGCTGTCGATTGACTTACTGCCGCAGCATTTGCCCGCTCTTTCAGCTTGTTAAGCTGAGCCTCGATGACGCTGTCTTCTACTTTTTCAAATAATAGTTCCGCTTGTCCCAGGCTATGACCATCTTCAAACCAAACCGGGGTATTATAATCTACGCTATCGCGGTTGATATGGAGCATCGCGAAAATCTTCTTTGCAGAAAATGGTAAAAAAGGCTGCATCAGCACGCCAAGATGTCCGATAATGTGCAGGCAATTTTGCAGCACTTCACGGGTTTGCTCCGGGTCAGTTTTATACAATTTCCAGGGTTCCTTCTCGGTCAGGTAACGATTGCCTAAACGGGCAACATCCATTACGGCCGCCAGCGCCTGCCTGAATTTGTATGAACCAATGCTTTCTTCAACTTCGGTATAAGCTTTAGCGATATCGCTCTTTACCAGTTCATCCGTTATATGCGCACTTGTACCCGAAACTTTACCCTCAAAATACTTATGCATCAGTACCATTACCCGGTTTACAAAATTCCCTAAAATGGCCACCAGCTCATTGTTTACCCGAGCCTGGTAATCTTTCCAGGTAAACTCACTATCAGAAGTTTCGGGAAGGATAGAAGTCAGCACATAGCGCAGCTCATCCTGCTTGCCCGGAAAATCCTGCAAATACTCATGCAGCCAAACAGCATGGTTCCGCGATGTGGAAAGCTTCTCGCCCTCCAGGTTTAGAAACTCGTTAGCCGGTATATTCTCGGGGAGGATATAGTCGCCATGCGCATGTAAAATCGACGGGAACGTAATGCAATGGAAAACAATGTTGTCTTTACCGATAAAATGAATCAGGCAGGAATTATCGGCCTCGTTGGGTTGCTTCTTCCAGTATTTTTCCCAATCCTTACCCTTATCCAGCGCCCATTGCTTGGTAGATGAGATATAGCCGATAGGCGCATCGAGCCACACGTATAATTTTTTACCCTTGGCCTCGTCCAGCGGAACATCTACTCCCCAATCCAAATCGCGGGTCATGGAACGGGCCTGCAAGCCTTGTTTCAGCCATGAGCTGCACTGCCCGTACACATTCGGCTTCAGCTTATCCTTTTTGCCTTCCAGCAACCATTTTTCCAGCCAGGGCTGATACTTATCTAACGGAAGATACCAGTGTTTGGTAGGGCGCAGTACCGGTGTTTTTCCGCTCAATGTGGATTTCGGGTTAATTAAATCGGTAGGATTTAACGATGTGCCGCATTTTTCGCACTGGTCGCCATAGGCATTTTCATTACCACAATGCGGACAGGTACCGGTAATGTAGCGGTCGGCCAGGAACTGGTCAAACTCCGCATCATAATATTGCTCCGAGAACTTCTCAACAAACTCACCTTTATGATACAGGTTCAGGAAAAACTCTTTAGACGTTTCGTGATGAATAGCGGCCGAAGTACGATGATAAAAATCAAAGGCAATACCAAACTCCTCAAAGCTGTTCTTTATCTGCTGATGATATTTATCAATGATCTGCTGCGGCGTTGTGCCCTCTTTTTTGGCTTTTATCGTGATAGCGGCGCCATGTTCATCCGAGCCGCATATATACACTACATCTTTACCTTTTAAACGCAGGTAACGCACAAAAATATCAGCCGGAATATAAGCGCCTGCCAGATGGCCGATATGCAGGGGGCCGTTGGCATAAGGCAAAGCCGAAGTGATGGTATATCGTTTATAAAGCTCCTGTTTCAATGTATATAAATTATCGTCCTAATATCAATTTTTATTCTTTTTTTGCTTCTGTAAATCTTTTACGTCGCTAATATCTATCAGCCTGGCACTTGATTGCTTATTGGTAATTAAATCGCCAAGACCGATATAATGTGCCTTAGTACCCTCCAATTCAATAGTAAGTTTTTTGGAATAGGCGTCCGGAAATTTTATACCATCAATACTTGTTAATATATCAATTCGCAAAGGCGGATACCCAATTTGATTTATCAGATTCTCCTTTAAAAAATCTTCTTTCCGGAACCCTAAAGAAGAAAATCCGAAGTCTTTTATAACCAATAACATTTTTTCGGCATTAGCATCAGAAATATCTATCCAAATATCAAGGTCTCCGGTATATCTGGGCTTACCATGAAATGCCATAGCATATCCGCCTACTATCAGATAATCAACTTCATATTTATTTAATAATTTTATAAAATCCTCGAAATCGGGAGATAATATCATTTTTTCATTTTTAACCGGACAATATGGCTCCTATCCATCCGCTCTCCCGGAGATAAGTTTTGATGTATAAGAAATGTTACAGCGGCAATCCTTTCTTGTGGAGATTTAGAAAGCCAATACTGCATGTCCTCAAAAGACTGATCATAATCTTTGAGATTTACTTTTTTGACCGTTCTGCTTATTTTTCTCTCCATTATAAAATGGCAATTATTATCTTGCAAAGATATTCAATTTGCCTCATTGAAGATTGAAATTAAAGATAAAAAATCAGATAAAGGATGATCGCTCCTCCATATCTAAAACAAGGCGATAAAATTGCCATCACCTGCCCGGCAAAAAAATTGCCCGGGCCTATTGATGCGGCAGTGGCCCTGTTACAATCATGGGATTTAGAAGTAGTGCTGGGTGAAACCGTAACCGCTTCGTATCATCAATATGCCGGAGATGACGAGCTGCGCACCCGTGATTTGCAGCGTTTCCTGAATGATACCTCCGTTAAAGCGATTATTGCGGCACGAGGCGGCTATGGCACCATCCGTATCATTGACCGCCTGGATTTCTCAACTTTTCAGAAACGCCCTAAATGGATTGCCGGTTTCAGCGATATTACCGTTCTGCATAGTCACATTCATGCCAATTTTTCTATACAAACCATCCACGGACAGATGCCGCTGAATGTTCCGGATGCGACTAAAGTTTCGCTGCATACCCTGCGTAAAGCCTTGTTTGGCGAAGAGCTTCATTATACCTGTAAGAGCAATAAGCTGAATAGAATTGGTAAAGCAACCGGACAACTCATCGGCGGCAATCTTACCTTGCTGATGATATTAGATGGCTCTGTTTCTGAAATGGATTTTACCGGCAAAATTTTGTTTATTGAAGATGTAGGCGAATACCTGTATTCCATTGACCGGATGCTCTGGCATTTAAAACGGGCGGGCAAGCTATCACAACTGGCCGGCTTGGTGGTAGGTGGATTTACCGCCTGCAAAGATAACGATGTTCCGTTTGGCTTAACAGCCGAAGAAATTATTGCCGAACATGTACAGGAATTTGATTTCCCGGTAGCCTTTCATTTCCCTGCCGGACATATTGATAATAACCATGCCCTGATATTCGGTAAAACGGTAACACTCCGGGTAGATGCCCGGAACGTATTGCTAACCTATTAAGCCTCTCCTTGTCTTGTTTCTTGCTTCTATGCTCTTGTTTCTGAATTAACCATCAGCCCCGTCACCTGCCAACCTTACTGGGCAGCATGTTAAACTTCTTCTTAAAAGCCGCGGTAAAATGGTGCTGGTTTTTGTAACCCACGGCTTCGGCAACCTCGCCAACGGTTTTTCCCTGTTGAAGCAGAGCATAAGCCTTTTCCATTCGCAGCTCAAACAGATATCCGAAAACCGTATTGCCAAATACACTTTTAAACCCTTTTTTCAGCTTAAAATCATTCAGTCCGCTTTTTCGGGCCAGCTCTATCAGCGAGCAGGGCGATTGTATATTTTGTTCGATAATACTTTTGGCAAGATATAATTTCTCAACATCATCGGCATCGGTAACACGCTGCTCTGCTTCCAGTCGCCCCAACTGTAACGATAGCAGCTCTAATACCTTTGCCTCCAGGAAAATGCGCCTGGCAGATGCCTGCTGACCGGCATTCAGTATGGCATGGATAATCTCCCGCGAACGCGAAGTGACCGGCCCGCTGTCTGCTACAAGCTCCAATAATATTTGGCCTTTGTCCGGCAGCTTTTTTAAATAGTTGTTAGCTAAGCAAACCCAAAAAACCTGTACCGGTTGCTTCATATAGAATTTCAGATCTAACGGACAGTCTGAAAAAGTATAATAACGGTCGTTCTTTAAAATAATATCCGGCTTACCTTCCGGCGATAAGGCCAGCGAACCTTCCAATACAAAAAGCATCAGCCAGCACACCTGTGTACACTGTGCAAGCCACCAGCTTTTTTGTTCAGGCTTAAACCGGCATCCGGTCAGGCAAACGCCATCAAACCATATCTCATTCACATCGATCTCACCGTTAATACCTTCCGTATTACGCTCTTCCAGGTATCCCTCACAGCTAAATGCTGCAGGATACTCCAGTTCCAAAAGCAGCGGGTTATCAATCGAGCCAAATGTCAGACGCATAGAAAATCCGTTAAACGTTGTTTTAAATCCGTATGTCGTTAACCCCGGCATACAAACAGGCTGCAAATTTGCATCATTATTTGTAATTAGTCTAAATAAATGCTAAAATTTATTTTTTGCCTGGTTCTTCTGATCCCTTCGCTAGCAAATGCGCAGGTAAATACCGACAGTGTTTCGGCTGGCACAGACAGCGTGAAAATTAACCAGCTTAAAGAGGTGGTAGTTACTGCTACGCAGACAGAAAAGAATCCCATGCAGGTTCCACTGCCCGTAAGTCAAATCAGCGGACAGGAAATCCGTAACCGTGGACTGGTGCGCCTGAACGAAATTTTAGCCGAGCAAACCGGGCTGGCTGTATTGCCCGACGCACACGGCCAGGGAGTGCAAATGCAGGGTTTCAGCCCCGACTATACCATGATAATGATTGACGGCTTACCGCTCATTGGTCGCACAACCGGCATTCTGGAGCTTTCGCGAATTACCACCAACAATGTAGATAAAATAGAAATTGTAAAAGGTCCGGTTTCTTCGCTATACGGCAGCGAGGCAATGGCCGGGGTCATCAATATCATAACGGCTACACCGCAGCCCGGCGTATCCGGCAGCTTTTCCAGCCGTTATGGAACAAACAATACCGCCGACCTGTCGCTTAGTGCAGGTTACGGAAATGAAAAGCTTACGGCATCCGGCTTTGTTAACCGCTACAGCAGCAGCGGATACAGCCTGCAACCGCAATCGGGCAGCCCTACCGTTTCGCCGTTTTATGGCTATACACTTAGCGGAAAAATGGCGTACAAATTAGGCCGTAATACCGATTTGAACTTATCCATCCGTAATTACAACAACAACCAAACCGACCGGTATCTGGTAGATAGCCGCCAGGTTTCAGGCGATGGCTCTGAAAAAGATTTTAACCTGTCGCCATCGGTAATTCACCGCTTTTCTGAAAAATTAACAGGAACATTACGCCTCTACCGTTCAACCTATCGCACACAATCGGCCTTAAATTATACCGATGACCACACGCTTTACGATGAATCGTACTTCAACCAGGATTTTAACCGGGCAGAAATACAGGGCGATTATAAGTTGAACCGTACGCTGCGTTTAACATCCGGCGTTGGCGGACAATATGAGCAGGTAGAAGCCACCCGTTATGACCAGAAAGAATCATTTACTTCGGGGTATTTATATGCACAAGCCGACTGGTATCCGCTAAAAAAACTGAATGTAATAGCTGGTGGACGGTACGATGCGCATAGTGTGTATAAATCACAGTTCAGTCCGAAGCTGGCAGCAAGCTACAGCCTGTTTTCAAATAAGTTCGTGATACTGGCTTCGGCCGGAAAAGGATATAAAGCGCCGGATTTCAGGCAGTTGTATCTTGATTTCACCAATGCCGTTGTGGGATATACCGTGTTCGGGTATGAGCAGGTAAAACCCGGCATTGCCCGGCTGCAGCAGGACGGACAGATACAAACCATTCTGGTTGACCCGGCATCGTTGAATAAGCTGAACGCCGAAAGCTCTACCGCTTACAATTTTGGTTACCGCTACAGCCCGTTCAAAAACCTGATGTGGACCGTCAACGCGTTTCGCAACAATATCAGCGACCTGATTGATTCAGAGCCTATCGCCATTAAAACCAACGGGCAATCGGTTTACTCTTATTCCAATATTTACAAAGTATACACCAGGGGTATTGAAACCGAAGTAAATTACCGTTTCTTTAAAAACTGGGCTGCCGCCGGAGGCTTTCAGTACCTGGAAGCTTATGATGAAAGCGTAGTTGACAAGATCAGGCAGAAACAGGTATTTGGTACAGACCCTCAAACCCGTGAGGCTGTACGGGTTACCATGAGCGATTATGGCGGTCTGCTCAATCGCTCAAAATACATGGCCAATGTACGCCTTACCTACCAGGAAAATAAATACGGCTTGACCGCTTCGCTGCGGGCCATTTACCGGGGACGTTACGGCTTTTCGGATGCCGATGGCAATGGAATTGTAAACCGCGATGACGAGTATGTAAAAGGTTACACGTTATTTAACGCATCGGTTTCAAAACTGCTCTTTAAAAAACGGTTATGCGCACAGCTTACCGCCGAGAACCTGTTCGATTATAAGGCTCCGCTTACCATCAGCAACCTGCCGGGAAGACTGCTTTACGCCGGCATTTCTTATCACTTTTCAAAAAATAACGTAAACAATTAAACATAAAATAACAATGAACAAATTCAGAACACTTGCATTAGTACTTATCGGCAGCGTAACATTGCTGGCTGCCTGCAGTAAAGACAAAGACGACGCTCAGCCCGAAGAAAGCACGCTTACCGTAAACCAGGTTAATGACCTTGACGGCTCTGCAGGCGATGTATATTACAGCCTGAGCACCAATTCACAGGTAACCGGAAATGATATACAAACCAATAAATGGGATTTAAAATTTTCGGGTACTACCATTTATGTTAACAGCGGAACTTCCGGCCCCGGCACAACCCAGGCACAGGTTGTGAACAGCACATTTGCCGATTTAACCGTAGCGCCAACAAGCGGTTATAAAAGCGATTCGGCAACAGAAAAAGCCATTACCGGCTGGTATAACTACACCAACACCACAGAGCCGCAGCATGCTATTCTGATGGTTCCCGGAAAAATAATTGTAGTAAAAACCAGTACCGGTAAATACGCGAAGCTTGAAATGCAAAGCTATTACCTGGGAAATCCCGATACAACAACGTCCGCTTTCGCTGATTTAGCGACACGTCCGAAATCAAAAGTTTACACCTTCCGCTTTGTTTACCAGGCAGACGGAACAACAAACTTAAAATAAATAAACGTACTCTATTGTTGGTTAATGGTGACTCCAGGTTCTGCCCATACCGGGCAGAACCTACTTTTTAAGTAAATATCCAGAATGAAACAACTCAGTAAGATCATTAAAAAAAACGTTATCCGGGCGATATTATTTGCTATTCCTTTAACCGGATTTGGTAAAACTCCCGCAAGAATTGTATCCGTAAACGGCACCATCAGCGAAATTTTAGCTGATATTGGTCTGGAAAACAATATTGTAGGAACAGATATTACCAGCAATTACCCGGTTAGCCTGAAATCAAAACCCAAAGTAGGCCACAACCGGAATATCTCTGCCGAAGGCATACTGGCCCTAAAGCCCGAAGTGGTTACCGGTTTAACTACCGATGTTAAACCCGAGCTGGTTGCACAGCTGAAAAGCGCCGGCGTTAAGCTGGAGCTCTTTAACCAGGAGTATTCTTCCGCCGGAACACGGAAGCTCATCCGCGAAGTAGCAGCAAAATTTGGCCGGCAACAGCAGGCTGAAACTATCATTAAAAAGCTGGATGCCGACCTTGCCGCAGCCGGTAAAATCAAAAAGGCTGCCACAAAGCCTAAAGTGCTGTTTATTTATGCCCGTGGCACAGGAACCATGATGGTTTCAGGAACAAACACTCCGGTAGAAAAAATCATACAGCTGGCCGGCGGCGAAAATGCCGTAAAAGGATTTACAGATTACAAGCCATTAACACCCGAAGCGCTGATTCTGGCAAATCCTGATGTGATTTTATTGTTCGACAGCGGCATGCAAAGCCTTGGCGGAGTTCAGGGTTTATCACAGGTAAAAGGTATAGCCCAAACCAACGCCGGAAAAAATCAAAAATTCATTACCATGGATGGCGAGCTGCTAACCAGCTTCGGCCCACGGTTGGGATTAGCCATTAACGAGTTGGCACAAAAAATAAAATAGGCTACAGTGCAAAGAAATTTTGGTTTAATACTAATTGGGTTAGCCTTGCTGCTGCTGGCAGTTATTGTTGTTTCCGCCTGTGTGGGCGCTGTATCCATCACTTTCAATGAATTTTGGGCTATCCTGTTGCACCAGTTTGGCGTAAGTAGCACAAATCATTTCGACCCGCAGCAGGAAGCAGTATTATTGGCCTTACGTATTCCACGGGTATTATTGGGCGTGCTTATCGGCGCTGGCCTGGCTATCTCCGGAGCATCCTTACAGGGATTATTCCGCAATCCGCTGGCAGAACCGGGCCTTATTGGGATATCATCCGGAGCATCCTTATTCGCCGTTCTCATGATTGTGCTTGGAGCATCCCTGTTTCACAATTTACAGGCGCAATTTGGTTATTATGCCTTATCCGTAGCGGCTTTTACAGGAGCCTGCTTAACCACGTTCCTGGTTTACCGCATTTCGGTACATCGCGGAAAATCAAATATCACGGCACTCTTGCTTGCAGGTATTGCCATTAATGCCCTTGCGTTTGCCTTTGTGGGTTTAATGACCTACCTGGCAACCGATGAGCAGCTGCGGAACATCACGTTCTGGAACCTGGGTAGCCTGGGTGGCGCCAGCTGGGAATCGGTATTAACGTTATTGCCCTTCGTGGGTATTCCATTAATCGTTTTGCCGTTCATGGCAAAATCGCTGAACGCGTTCGCTCTCGGCGAAACACAGGCCTCGCACATGGGTATTCGCATTAACCGGGTTAAAAGTGCTGTAATTATCCTGTCTACAATGGCTGTGGGAGCCTCTGTAGCGGTTTCGGGAACAATCGGCTTTATCGGGCTTATCATTCCGCACATTATCCGCATGCTTTTCAGCGCCGACCATCGCCTGGTTATTCCCGCATCCGCATTGCTGGGAGCGGCCGTGCTTACCCTGGCCGATTTGCTGGCCAGAACCATTGTTGCCCCGGCCGAATTACCCATAGGCATCATCACCGCATTGGTGGGAGCGCCGGTATTCATTTACATCATCATTACCTATCATCGAAAAAAACTGTTTTGAAATGATTATAGTTGATAACATAAGCTACCGGGTTGGCAAAAATAATCTGCTCAAAAACGTCGGTTTCCGCATACACGAAGGCGAAATGCTGGTCATTATCGGTGCCAATGGCGCCGGGAAAAGTACCTTACTTAAATTGCTTTGCGGCGACCAGCGACCACATTCGGGCAGTATCATGATTAACGACTCGCCGCTTAGCCAGCTCTCTTCCGCACAGCTGGCAGCAATCAGGGCCGTGCTCAGTCAGCATAACACCTTATCCATATCGTTTACCGTCCGCGAGCTGGTCATGATGGGGCGCTATCCGCATTACGAGCTTCGCCCGCGACCCATAGATTATGAGATAGCGGATGCGGTAATGGCCGAAACGGGTATCGCCGCTTTCGCCGAAAGAGATTACGGCACGCTGTCGGGCGGAGAACAGCAACGCGTGCAACTGGCCCGTGTCATTGCACAGATTTACGATGTTCCGGACTCATACCTGTTCCTGGACGAGCCCGTAAACGGATTAGACCTGCTGTACCAGCAACGTATATTAAACACCGCCCGCCTGCTGGCCAATAAAGGGCATGGCGTAGTTTGTGTTTTACACGATATTAACCTGGCGGCCCGCTTCGCCGACAAAATACTGATATTAAAAAAGGGCGAAATGATTGCTTACGGATTACCATCCGAAGTAATTACCTGCGAAAATATTCACCAGGCCTTTGGCATAAACGTACGCCTGATGGATGAAGAACACTCAAAATGTCCGCTGGTTATTCCGGCGGTTTACAATAACAATTAAATTTTAACAAAATGGAAAAAGAACTCATAAGCTTAAAAGAACAATGGGATAAATTAAAAGCCGAACAACCTAAACTACGCATCCGCGAAGCGGCTAAGCAGCTTCATGTTACCGAGGCCGGGCTGGTGAATACCGGTGTAGGCGAATACAATATCCGGCTAAACAGTCAGTTTCAGGAGTTGCTGAAAGAAGTGAACACACTGGGAAAAGTACTGGCGCTTACCCGTAATGATTATTGCGTTCATGAGCGGAAAGGCGTTTACAAAAAAGCGTCGTTTAACGGACATATCGGGTTGGTGGTTACTCCCGATATTGATTTGCGCCTGTTTATGGATCAGTGGCAGTTTGGTTTCGCGGTTAATGAAAATAACCGTCGCAGCCTGCAGTTTTTCGACCAGCATGGCGAAGCGGTGCACAAAATTTATCTTACAGAAGAAAGCGACGAAAGTGCTTACCACTTGCTGGTGGCAAAATACCGGGCCGAAGAGCAATTGCAGGAATTACTGATTGCGCCGGCAAGGGAAGCTGTTGATGAAACTCCGGACGAGGAAATCAATGTTGAAGGGTTTCGCGATGCCTGGAGAGCGTTGCAGGACACGCATCACTTTTTTGGTATGCTGCGCAAATATGGCGTCACACGTACACAGGCATTGAGGCTTGCGCCGGATGATTATGCCAAGCCCCTTGAAGTGGATGTCCTGAAAAAAACGCTGCAAACCGCGGCCGGCACGCAGCAGGAAATTATGGTATTTGTTGGTAATCCGGGCTGCATACAAATACACACCGGCCCCGTACAAAAATTACTTGAAACAGGTCCCTGGTTTAATGTACTCGACCCGGATTTTAACCTGCACCTGCGTTTAGACGGTGTGGCTTCGGCATGGCTGGTTAAAAAACCTACTTCCGAAGGTTTGGTGCACAGCATCGAGGCTTTTGATGAAGCAGGAAACATCGTTATCCAGTACTTTGGTAAACGCAAGCCCGGTATTCCCGAAAGCGAAGGCTGGCGTGCACTGCTGAAAAATTTAGGATTGCTTTAATTAATCAAAAGAGGGTGTCTAAAAGTCTGCGATGGTCATCCTGAGCCTGTCGAAGGATTGGTTCATTGTGGCTACAGACGCTTCCCCGAGACTTCGGGGTCAGCGTGACTGCTCATTAATTGGCTTTGTTGACTTTTTAGACACCCTCTTTGTTTAACTAAGCGTGAGTTTTGGGCCTCAAATTAACGTGAGTTCGATTAATAATCATTAGTCTTTATGTTTTTTCAATGGTATTCATGAGCTCACTGCGTTCGGTTGCTTTCCCGAGGCCTCGGGATCCTCGTCCCGAGGTTTCGCATTCGCGTCAAGATAAGAAGCTAAAAAGCCCCTACCGTCCTTCCCCCCGGGTACTCGGGGGATCCGGAATCTCCTAAATAGCAGCATAAGCGCCGCTTTAATCCCGAAGTTTCGGGATGAATCAAGTTCAGGGTGACGGGGTTCCGGGCTTTTTAGCTCTGTCTGTACTTTTTTTGAATGCAACTGCTTAATTAGCAATAAATTAGGTATAATTTCACAAAATTAACGTGACGCTAATACGGATACTCCCTCATGATGAACGTGTTTCAGCATTAGCTTTTTACGTTCATCCTAATCAATATTTCTATCGACTGAAACATAAATCATTGATACGCAATAAATAACATCCAAAGCTCACATTAACTAAACCTAAAACACAGGAGCGGATACCGGCCGTATAAGCGTGTGGCAGCACTACTTTTACCGAAGTAATGCTGCCACGGCTTTTCTAAAAATAATGATCAGGCCCCCGAACGTTATCAGCTTTTTTTCTCCGGGCTTTCCGCTTCTTCGCCCATATTATGCAACCGTACGGGTTTTGAGGCATTGGCTTTCATTTTGAGATTAAGCATTTCTACCAGGACAGAAAATGCCATGGCAAAATAAATATAGCCTTTGGGGATGTGCTGATCTAAGGCTTCGGCCAGCAACGACACACCGATGAGCAGTAAAAATGATAATGCCAGCATCTTTACGGTAGGGTGCCTGTTCACAAAATTGCTGATGCTGCCCGAAGAGATCATCATGATAATTACAGCAATAACTACGGCGGCTATCATGATCTCAATATGCTGTGCCATACCTACAGCAGTGATCACCGAGTCGAGCGAAAAAACAATATCTAATATCAGGATCTGGATAATGGTTCCCCAGAAAGATTTGGGAGCCTTTGCAGCGTTCTCGTGCTCATCGCCTTCCAGCTTCTCGTGAATTTCGCTGGTGCTTTTATAAATAAGAAATAATCCTCCGAGCAATAAGATAAGATCGCGGCCTGAGATAGCCATTTTTTCAAGCAGCGACTCGTTCTGAACATTGAACCAGGTGCCGATATTAAAAAGCGGCGAAGTTAGCGTCATGATCCAGCTTAACGAGAGCAGCAACAATACCCGTGTGATCATAGCAAGACCGAGCCCTACCTGCCGGGCCTTTTTTTGCTGGCTTTGGGGCAGCTTACCGGATAGTATGGAGATAAAAATAATGTTATCAATACCCAGAACTATTTCAAGTACGGTCAGGGTGATGAGCGAGATCCATGCCTCGGGAGTAAACAGAAATTCCATACGTGTAACCTAATCTGGGGCTAAAAGTAGAAAAAAAGAAAAATATTTTACACGTTGTAAAACGAATTAAAACAACAATTGTTATAGCCTGAAAAGTGCCTGTTTTGATGAGTTGTTTTATGAACCTAAGCTCAACGAAATTCAGCTATAATTCCTTTAATAGATATTAAAATATCAATAAATCAATGCTTTTATTATTAAAAAAATAATCTAACTGTAAAAATAGTACAACTTTAAAAATAAATGTTAAAAAATGTTAAAAAAAATTTTGAGATAAAAATTGAGTTACACACTTTTACATATTATTAATCATTAACTTTAAACACCAGAGTATGAAAAAACTTCTATCAAGTTTATTCATCCTGCTTATTGTATCTGTATGTGCAGTTGCGCAGGAGCGTACCATCACCGGTACGGTTACTGATAGCCAGGACGGTTCTCCGCTTCCCGGCGTGAGTATAAAAATCAAGGGAACAACAGTAGGTACGCAAACCGGTCCCAACGGTACGTACTCTATTAAAGCACCAAGCAGTGCTGTTTTGGTATTTACGTATATTGGTTATGCCAGTAAAGAAATAACCGTAGGCACCAGCAATGTAATCAGTACCAGTCTTTCGTTAGATACCAAACAACTGGGTGAGGTTGTTGTGACTGCGCTGGGGATAAAACGTGAGAAAAAAAGCTTAGGTTATTCCGTTCAAAATGTTGATG
Source organism: Pedobacter sp. BS3 (assembly GCF_008274585.1). Classification (GTDB taxonomy): domain Bacteria; phylum Bacteroidota; class Bacteroidia; order Sphingobacteriales; family Sphingobacteriaceae; genus Hufsiella_A. Next base: position 580,509 of record NZ_VTRT01000001.1, read on the forward strand.
GTGATGAAATAGTGTCATCACGTGAACCGAATATTGTAAATGCTTTGGCTGGTAAAGTGGCTGGTGTACAAATTAATAATTCAGGTGGACAGGCTGGATCTTCTTCCCGTATCACCATTCGAGGTAATACATCTATTAATGGTAATAATGAACCTTTATTTGTAATAGATGGTATCCCGGTTGATAATAGCACTAACAGAGGGATAAGCGAAAATACAGAAAGTGCATTGTTTAATGGTTATGGCAGTAATCGGGCTATAGATATCGATCCTAATATAATTGAAAGTATTAGTGTATTAAAAGGAGCCTCGGCTAGTGCATTATATGGGTCACGCGGTGCATTTGGTGTTATTTTGATAACTACCAAGAAAGGTGAAAAAGATTTAAACAGGCGGTTTCCTAAAGTCTCATTCTCTTCTAATGCTTCATTTGATAATGCTATAACAGATGGTTATCAAACTTCATATCTTCAGGGATCATTGGGTTTATATAAAAGCGGCTTACCAGTTGAATTAGGTGGATATGCCGAAACTGGAGCAACTCAAACTTCTGCCAGCTGGGGACCTCATAAGGATTCTGTTAGTCAAAATGTGATTAATGCTATAGGGATGCCTAAAATCATTGATCCCAGGAAGGAATTTTATAGGACGGGGACTGTCTATAATAATTCAATTTCTTTAAGTGGGGGTGGAGATAAGTCAAGCTACATTGTAAGTTATTCTAACTTAAGTCAGAATGGTATAGTTCCAAACAACACCTTTAAGAAGAATTCTTTTACGGCGAATTTTACTTCTAATTTAAGCAAAAACTTTACGACCAGTACTTCTGTAAGTTATATAAATTCTGTAAATCATAGATTCTCAGAAGGGAACGGGGCTCGATCGTTTACTTATGGGCTTAATTTTGCGCCTATATCTTTTGATATAAAAGAAGCTTATGAAAAGTATGGCAATTTGGCTTGGACAGCCAATAACAACTATACAACCGGTTTTAATAATCCTTTTTGGATTGTTAATAACAATTCGCTGCCAAGCGTGGTTGATCGGATGATAATTTCCAATGAATTAAATTATCAGATTTTACCATGGTTAAAGCTAACTAATAGAGTCGGATTAGATAGTTATACTGACCAACAATCAGAAAGGATAAATATCAATACAATATCTGTTCCCAATGGTCGAATGTTCGAGGCGGCGATAAAACAGCGACAAATTAATAATGATTTAATCCTATCGGCCGATAAAAAGATTAATGATGATTTATCTTTTACAGCATTATTAGGTAATAATATTAATGACAGGTTGTATGCACGTCGTACTATACGGGGCTTAGATTTAAGTGTTCCCGGATATTATGATATTACCAATGCTGAAACAGTGCAATCTTATCAACTGGATTCACGTAGAAGATTGATAGGTTTATATGCTGCTGGCTCATTGGATTATAAGGAATATTTATTTTTAAATTTAACGGCTAGAAACGATTGGTCTTCTACATTGCCTAAGAAAAATAATTCTTTCTTTTACCCTTCAGCATCAGTAGGATTTGTTTTCTCGGATCTTTTAGGTTTATCAAACAATAAATATTTCTCTTATGGTAAGCTTCGCTTATCTTATGCACAAGCTGGTAATGATGCTGATCCTTACTTAGTTTATCAAACTTATAGTCAGGCCAACCCTAGTGATGGGACAAGGGGAGAAATCATATTTCCTTATAATGGGATAAATGGATTTCTGCTTAGTAATGTCTTAGCTAATAGTGATTTGACTCCAGAAAAAGTAACAGAAACGGAAATTGGTACAGATTTGCGGTTTTTTAGGAATCGTTTAGGAATCGAGTTCTCTTATTATGATAAAGTTTCTAAAGATCAGATATTATTACAGGAAGTAGCAAGTTCTGGCGGATACTCTGATAAGGTTATTAATGGAGGAGAGGTTTCTAATCGTGGTGTAGAATTAGTAGTGACTGCTACTCCGGTGAAATCAAAGAACTTCACCTGGGATATTTTATTGAACTATGCCAAAAATAACTATAAGCTAAAGTCTCTTGCTGAAGGCATAGACAATATATTTTTAGGAGGTTTCTCAACTCCTCAAATCAGGGTAGATAAAAAGTATGGATATGGTGTAATTTGGGGACAGGGATATAAGACTAATAGTGATGGTAAATTGTTAATAGATGATGATGGATATCCCATTCTATCTGATGAACTCGGACCTATTGGAAATGTAACTCCTGATTGGACAGGTGGCATTAGAAATACTTTTACGTATAAAGGGTTAAGCTTATCTACGTTATTTGATATAAAACAAGGGGGAGATATTCTCAACCTTGATTTGTATTATTCAACATACTATGGTACTGCTAAAGTTACAGAACAACGTAATACAACCAAGGTATGGGATGGTATACGTGAGTCTGACGGGAAAGCGAATACAATCCCTGTACTCCAAGATCAAAGCTATTTTCAAAATTTTTATTCATACGTTGACCAAAACTTTGTTGAAGACGGAAGTTTTGTCAAATTGAGAGAAATCACCCTTAGTTATTCTTTACCGAAATCTCTTATACAAAAGAGTCCATTTGAATCTGTAAGTTTTTCCGTTACAGGCAGAAATTTATGGATTAAATCTGATTTTAGTTATTTAGATCCGGAAGGTAGTTTACTGGGAGATACAAATTCTCAGGGTTTATACCATGCTATAACTCCAGGAACCCGCGGTTGGACGTTTGGTCTTAATGTTAAATTTTAACCAAGAGAATCATGAAAATGAATAATATAAAAGCAGTGTTTTTGATACTTTTTCTGTTGCCATCAATATTGGGTTGTAAAAAGTATCTGGATATTAATCACGATCCCAATGCTCCTGAGAATGTATCAGAAAAATTGATGCTTCCAGCTATATTAAGTACCTTTTCATTTGAGGTAGTTGGTGGATGGCCGGTACGTACATCAAGTTTATTAACTAAGCATTTAGCATATGCTACCGCAGGACCTCATGAGGGCAATTATAGAATTACAGCTGATGATACAGACAATTTTTGGCGGTACTCCTCTTATACAGATGTGATGAACTCCAGCACAGTACTTATAAAAAAAGCAGAAGCTAATGGTAATCCGGCATATAGTGCTATTGCCAAAATAATCATTGCTTGGAATATGTCTTATATAACAGATTGTTTTGGTGATGCGCCGTTTTCTGAGGCATTTAAAGCTGATGAGGGTATTGCACATCCTAAATATGATTCGCAGGAAGAAATTTATAAACAAATACAAAGTTTACTTGATGCGGCTATAGTAGATGCAGGAAAAGGAACAGGGCAAATTCCTGGCAGTGATGATCTGATATATGGTGGGGATATGATTAAATGGCAACATTTAGCATATACTCTAAAGGCACGTTTTTATTTGAGACTTTCTAATGCACCTGGGTATTCTGCCAGTACACAAGCAAATTTAGCATTACAAGCATTGGATGCAGGTGCTATCACAGAAACAGAGATGCCTAAAACTCAATATTTTGACAAAGCGGGAGCAGAAAACCCATGGTATCAATATACTATTGATGGTAAATGGACAACCTCAGATAAACCATCTATATTTTATATTAATTTATTGTCATCAATGAATGACCCGCGTTTGCCATATCAAATAGATCCTGTTGCTACCGGTGCTGACGCAGGTAACTATGTAGGTGTCACTAATGATGCCCCACCTAAATCTCTTGTTAATTACTCTTCTATAGGGTCATTTTATAGTGCTGCTGATGCGCCTTTATATATGTTAGTTTACGCAGAGGTGCCTTTTATAAGGGCTGAAGCAGAATTTTTGAAGGCAGGCAAAGTGGTTAATACCAATGTAATAAATGCTTATAATGCTGGTATAGATGCCTCAATGGCTATGTACGGTATAACTGATGCTCTCACAATAAATACATATAAGGCTAGCAATCAATTAAGCCTATCATCAGCAACTGCTTATAATCAGATAATGACACAAAAGTATATCGCTAACTTCTTGCAATTTGAACCGTATAATGATTTTAGAAGAACAGGGTATCCAGCTTTAACGGTAAATAATGAAGTATATCCCGGTGAAGAATTAGATATTGAACCTGTTATACCAACTATTCCGGTAAGATTTCCTTATCCTTCTTCTGAGCGTTCATATAATGAAGCGAATATTCCATCTTCGGTACCATCTGCGTTTTTACAAGCCCTTCAAATTCCGGTGTGGTGGGATAATAATTAATTAGTAAAAATTAGCTGTTAATTATAAACAAATAAAGGAAGCTTTTGAGCTTCCTTTATTTGTTATTTTAATTCCTTATTTCCCCACCAACACCACTTCCACCCGCAAATTCTTCATCCCTAATACAGTGTCTTTAGTTTGTATCAGGGGAGTTTTACCGCCCATACCGGCACATGAGATACGATTTTCGGGAATATCCTGCTTCAATAAATATTTCTTTACGGCAATGGCCCGGTTAAATGAGAGTGTTTGCAGGTAGCGCATATCGGCAAATACATTGTTGTTGGTATGCCCCACTAAGCGTACATTCAAACCGGGATAAAGCTGCAAAAATTTAACCAGCCGGTCCAGATCAGCCTGCGAGTTGGGTAAAATTTCATCCCGGTTAGGGGCAAAATGCACATTAAATAAGATCAGCTTATTGCCAGCTTTAATGGTATCAAGCAAAAAATCGACCTGTTTCTGAGGCAGCGTGTCTAACATAATATCTTCTGTAGCAAACAAATATGCCTGGTGTGAGGCTGTAACATTAACCGGCCGGTTTAACGGAGCCTTCACGCTGTAAAATCCCAGGCTGTCTGTCTCGGTCTGACTGAGTAAAACACCGGTAGAATCATCTTCTAAAGCCACATTGGCAATTAGAGGCCTGTGATGCAGCTTATCTTTTACAAAGCCTTTGACCTGGCCGGTCATGGCATAATCCGGCTTTAAAGATAACGATATGGTAAAGCCTCTGCCCTGGGGATAGATGTTATCTACCAGCAACGCTAAGCTGTCGTTTTGCTTTACCATCACAGGGCTGGAATAGCTTTTCCCCGGGCCCGGGGTAACAAACATAGCCGTATATCCGCCTTTAATACCGGTTTTTGACCGTAGCGTTTTATCATTCCGGGCATTATTTGAGCGTATAAGCAGTTGCTGCTGCAGCGGATCCTTGTAGGTGAACAGCATCCAGTCGTAATCGTCGTCTGTACTTTCCGGAGTAATTTCAAACTCAAAGATCCCGTTCATAGGCATAACCACCTTAAACCAAACACTGTTACGTTCTTCTTTAAAATAAATGTGTGAGCGTTGTGGATCTAACGGAAACTCCTGAACGTTACCAAAGCCCTCCGGCGACCGGCTGAATGTATATTGCCGGTTGACTTGTAGCTCAATGGCCCCGGGAAGATCGGCAGCCAGCGTGTTTAGCTGTTGTGCCTGGCAGAAGGTATGAGCAAAAAACAGTCCGATGAGAGCATACCGGAACATTGTTATTTTTTATCGACACTGTATTTTCCAGGCCCAATAAAGGCCATACCAATAAACACAATACCGGCTTCAATGGGATGCGATGCCTCGTTGAAGCCCTGCCCCATAGCAAAATGATTCATAGCAGCCATCAGCATAACAAACGCCAGCAGTAAGCACGCGGGACGGAATGCCAATCCGATAAGGAACAAAAAACCGCCAAAAGTTTCGGTTAAGGCAGCCATTAATCCCCAGAACACCGGGTAAAATGTGATATGAATATTCTTCATAGCGCCTCCAACAGCTTTCCACATTTCAGGCCCGCCGGCTAATTTAGGATAGCCGTGCAGAATAAACATGATGCCAACGCCTATACGTAATAACAGCAGACCTGTATTTTTATATTTTCCGAGGTTAGATAATAATGCCATGATAATTTCAGTTTAAATGGTTGTTAAAATATACTCAAAAGTACTAATAAAAGTGTATGTATTATATAGAGCCATTCTCAAACTAATTAAAACGCTAAATGATAATGAATTCAGATTATTAAGAAGATATTTCCTTCGATAGGAAGCCTTTGCGGGTAAGAAATTACAGCCGGCAAAAGAAGCTATAGCTGCAATTGAAACACCTTCTCCGGCTTAAGTTTCCAGCTTTGGGGCAGGGGTTAACTTAAGCCTTATTCTGCACATAAAACAAGGCCGCAATTTAACCCGGCAGCAGGTAGTTATTCAGCATAAGTAAGTTTTTTGCAAAAACGTTGTCAACTTTACCGGGCGCTTTGCCGGTAAAGTTGACAACGGGTTCCGGCCGGTTATTCATAAATCCGGGTGTTATATTCTTCACAACAGCACCATTTCCTCAATTACCACAGAGCCTGCCCGCTCGTTCATGCGGTCGATGATCTGCTGGCGTATCATCATCAGCTCGTTTTTTATTACCGACGATTCTACCCGTACGTACAGTTTGCGGTCGCGGATGTAGAGGGTTTTGGTGCGGTTGGCAATGGCTTTGCCCATCATTTCGGGCCAAGCGGCAACAAGCGAAGTTTCATCAAACTTGCGTTTAATGTTATACACTTTAAGCAGTTGCTCAAACACTTCCTTTAAAGGTTTATCGTTGCTGCGGTTCATGATGTTACGGTACCTTTATCTACGTTGAACAGTTTTACAGGCACGCTGATATCATCAAAAATACGCAATATTCTTTCGGCGTTGGTATCGGTAATAAAAATCTGGCCGAAATCATCGTGCGATACCATTTGCATCAGCTTGCGGGTACGCTTTTCATCCAGTTTATCAAAAATATCGTCCAGCAGGAGCAGGGGCTTAAAGCCTTTTTGCTGTTGCAGATACGTATACTGAGCCAGCTTTAAAGCTATCAGGAAAGATTTTTGCTGTCCCTGCGAACCAAATTTTTTCATGGGCAGGCCGTGAATGGTAAAGCTTAGCTCATCTTTATGAATACCCGTTGTAGTGCGTTCCAGGATACGGTCGCGTTCAGTATTGCGTTGCAGCAATCCGGCAAAATCATCGTGCAAAAGCTGCGACTCGTATACCAGCTCCACCTGTTCGGCATCTTCCGTAAGGTAGTGATAATGCTTGTTAAAAACCGGTATAAACGCTTCCATAAACATCTTGCGCTTTTCGAAAATACGCTGTCCGGATGCTACCAGCCGCTCATTGAATATTTCCAGTAGCTGCGGGTCATAACGTCCGGTATCGGCAATTTGCCGCAATAAGCTGTTGCGGTTTTGCAGGTGCTTGTTATAGGCGATCAGTTCATCCAGGTAATGATTATCGGTTTGCGAGATGGAATTATCTACAAATTTCCGGCGCTCTTCGCTGCCTTCAATAATAATGCTGATGTCATACGGTGAGATCATCACCAGCGGGAACAAACCGATATGATCAGCCAGGCGCTGGTACTCTTTCTTATTGCGCTTAAACTGCTTTTTTTGCGAGCGTTTTAATGAGCAGGCTATAACCTCGGTTTGTGCGGCACGCTCAAAAACACCCTGAAGCATAAAAAAATCGGCTCCCTGCAAAATCTGCTGCACATCAATAGGGTTGAAATAGCTTTTGCACAGGCACAGGTAATGTATGGCGTCCAATAAATTGGTTTTGCCGGCGCCATTATCACCCGCAAAGGCATTAACCGTTTCCGAAAAGCTTAATTCGGCCTCGGCATAGTTTTTAAAATTGAGCAATGATAATTTTTGCAGCCACATACCTGGTGTTAAGTCAAAAGTTAAAAGTCAAAAGTTGAATGTAGTGAAACCCCGACCCTTCGGGGTCAAAACCAGCAACAGGCTTAAATCAATAATATCAAAAACAAATTTACAGGTTAGTTTTATAGATAACTTAACACTGTTGCGCAAATGTAAGGTTTCGCCGGGCAAATAGCTATCGTGTAAGCACATTTTAAATCTCCCGGAGCTAGCCTGGAATGATGTAAAAAGCAGGCAATAATGCACGGTGAATGACAATCAATTAAACAATTTAGCAATAGAGTTGATACTACGCCTGAAAAATGTATTTTTGCAGACCTAATTTTTTTACGCAAATGGCGAAAGATCAAAAAGATAAGGCTGCTCAGCATAACTCATTAAAGGATACAGGCAGCTTTGTGCAGGAGAATCAAAAAAGCCTGTCGTTTATCGGCGGGGCTATTATTGTGCTTATTTTACTTTATTTCGGCTACCAGAAGTTTTACCTGGCGCCGCGTGCAGAAAAAGCGGCTAACGAAATGTTTAAGGCCGAAGAATATGCTGCTGTTGACTCACTTTCAGACCGTGCCATAAAAGGCGATGGCTCATATCCGGGCTTTGAAAAAATTGCCGATGAATATTCAGGCACTAAATCGGCCAATATTGCCAATGCCTATTTGGGCGGATTATACCTGCAAAAAGGCGAATATCAGAAAGCTATTGAAGCGCTGGGAAATTACAGCAGCACCGGTAGCCCGGTAATTGATCCGTTGGTTTTGGGCATGACAGGCGATGCGTACAGCGAGCTGAAAGAGTACGATAAGGCAATAACCTATTACAAAAAAGCTGCTGACAAGAACGATAATTCGTTCACTGCGCCGATGTTCCTTAAAAAGCTGGGACTGGTTTATGAACAGCAAAAAGATTACGATGCTGCGCTGGACGCATACAAGAAAATAAAAAATAAATATCCAGAAAGCAGCGAGGCAATGAACATTGACGAATATATTGCCCGTAACGAAGCTCGAAGCAAATAGAAACGCATAACAAAAGATATAATGGTTATCGTGGCAACAGCTCGCGGTAACCATTTTTACTATATATGGCAACTCAGTTAAAAAACCTTTCCGATTTTTCAAACATTATCATCCCCTCTGCAAAGGGATATAAATTTGGCATTGTAGTAGCGCAATGGAACGCCGGTATTACCGGTGCTTTATTAAATGGTGCATACAAACTGTTAACAGATAATGGTGCGGCAGAAGCCGATATTACCGTTATTGAAGTTCCCGGAAGTTTTGAGCTAACCTCAGGAGCCGATATGCTGCTGAATGCCCGTACAGATTTAGACGCTGTAATCTGCCTGGGTTGTGTTATACAAGGCGAAACACCACATTTTACTTTTATTTGCGATGCTGTTGCCAATGGTATCACACAATTAAATATTAAATACAACAAACCCGTTATTTTTGGTGTTTTAACTACAGATAACTTAGATCAGGCAAAAGACCGTTCGGGTGGAAAACACGGTAACAAAGGCGATGAAGCGGCAGTTACAGCCATACAAATGGCCCATATAAAACATTCGCTCAGGTAAATAAGTTACCTGTTTAGCGTTAAAAGCAGATAATGAAGGTAAGAAATCTCAGGCACCGGGTTTAGCAGTTTGATTTTATGACCCCGAATGGTCGGGATTTTCCCGCACCGCCTGTCCCGAGAGAACGATTCGGGATAACGGGATTTCACTACGTTCAACTTTTAACTTTTTAATTTTTACTTTTGACTTTGCAATAGTTACATTTGTACAGCAATTCGTGCTCTTATGAAAAAACTGGCAATTGGTTTATTATTTGTGGCAATATCGGCAATGATGTTACAGTCGTGCTCATCAAAGCTATGCCCGGCATATAACTCCTATCCAAAATCCAGAAGAGGCAGCTAAAGCCTATCTCCTGCTTTACTTAAAAAATGAGAGTCATACTTTCTCTGATTTTTGCCTATGCGTTATGCACGGGTTATTGTTTCTCGCAAAGTAAAAAAGAAGAAATAATTGACGAGATATGGGAATACTCGGGCGGTAAAAAGAACTGGAACGATTCACGCTTCCTGTCTTTTACCTGCCAGGCCAATTTTGGCGATAACACCCAGCTCAATGAGCATCTTTGGGACCGTTCTACCGGCGACTACCGTTTCGAGACCATGCTGCCCGATAAAAAACAGCTGGTGGTTTTATTTAACATCAATACCCAAAAAGGCACAGCATACATTAACCGGCATCGGGTTACCGGCGATGACGCAAAAAAATACCTGGACGCTGCCTATAAGGCGTTTGTTCACGATACCTTTTGGCTGTTAGCGCCCCTTGAGCTTGAAAATACCCCTACATCGTTGCAGGATCCTGAAATGCTCGACGGGAAGCTTTACCAGGTTATCCATGCCCGGTTTAGCAAAAAAAACGCCCCGGTAACCGATCTGTGGTTATATGTTAACCCCGAAACCGGGAAAATTAGCCAGTGGAAAGTACAACCGCCGTCAAAAAAAGGATTCAGGCTCTTTAAAAGCCAGCATTATAAAGATTTAGGCGGCGGCCTGCGTTTGGCAACCGTAAAAACCGGCGAAGACAATAACTGTTCTATCTCCTATCCCGTTGCCAGCGTATTATTAAGCGTAGAACCCGATAAATTAGTAAAACCATGACCTGGATACAACTCACCTCCCCACAGCAATTAGCGGACATTAAAAATTCCGCCGGCTACAGCATTATTTTCAAGCACAGCAACCGCTGCTCCATCAGCCTGATGGCAAAAAAGAAGTTTGAGCTGGATTGGGATGCCTTACCGGATGATACCGCCCTGTATTTTCTGGATGTGCTTAATCATCGCGATATTTCAAATGCCGTTGCCGAGCAATTCCAGGTGCATCATGAATCGCCGCAGTTGCTCCTGATCAAAAACGGCGAATGTATCTATGAAACCTCTCACGGCGAGATCTCTGCCGAAGAAGCCGCGGAGCAGATAGCTGTTTAACAAGTTGACCGAAGCTTACTCATAAATCTTTTTGGGGATTGCCTCCCTCGGGGCTGACCAAAAAGTCAAAAAGCACCGTCATCCTCCTGATCCCTCCCGTACATACGGGATCGCACAGGCGTTAAGATAAGAAGCTAAAAAGCCCCTGTCGTTATTTCGAGCGTAGTGAGAAATCTCCGCAGCAGTAGTACAGGCCGCCAATATGCGAGCTGTGCTATTGAGGCCTCTGCCAATGAGTTTACAGATTTCTCCTCGTACCTCGTTGAAATGACGTTGGTGTTGAATGTTCACTTTTTCGTTACGAAATACACTATTTTTTGTGTAGCCTGTTTTTTCTAAGTAGGTTTGAAGTTATTTTTTTACGACCGGTCGGGTAATTTTTGTTTTTACAATGCGTGTAGATAGCTCCAAGCCTTTTAAATTAGTGTATTCGGTGTGCAAGCATGATTTTTTGGGCTACCTGATAGAACCCCACGTTGTTCAGTTGAATCCCGACGGCGGATTTTCGTTAACCTACCAGCGATTATTTTCTAATACGGCTAAAGAATATGCCAAAACACTGACCGAAACGGATGTGAGGCTGATTAAGCTGCTGGAAGAAACCGAGCAGGGCAACATTATTAAGCGTTATTACAAAAAGCCCATACGTCCGGTTGAGTATTTCAGTAAGGTTTTTGACGATAAGCAGTTTAACGTTATCAGGCCAAAGATAGAAAAACGTATTCAGGAGGCTTTGGAGCTGCTTCGGGATAAGGAATTGTTCCTGATGAGCAAGGAGGGCTGGCCTGTGGAGCGCAAGCTGACCATTGCGGCCGAACCGGCTACGGTGCTGTTTCATTTCAGGCGTAATGAGCAGGAAACCCGCTACTTTCCGACCATAAAATACCAGGGGCTGCGTGTGGAGTTTATGTTTAAGGATGCGCAGATTATCAATAATGAGCCGGCCTGGCTGCTGGTTGATGATACGCTGTATTATTTTGAGCAGGATGTGGAGGGGAAAAAGTTTCAGCCGTTTCTGAATAAGCGCTATATCTCCATTCCTAAAAGCTCTGAGAAGGCTTATTTTGAGCGCTTTGTGGGGCCGCTGATTGAAAAATATCATGTGTATGCCGAGGGCTTTGAAATACGGACTGAAAAGTATGAGGCTGTGCCGGTGCTGAAGCTGATTTATGTTCCTAATGGAGCTTCGCAGCTGCAGCTTTATTTCAGGTATGGTGATTATGTGTTTGCCGCTTCGAGCGATAAACGGGTTTCGGTGCGTTCTGAACATCGTGGCGATGACTATGTCTTTCATCGCGTTAAGCGCTCATTGAGCTGGGAAAAGGGTAAGCTGGATAGTTTGATTCAGCTGGGATTGAAGGTTTCGGCCTCTTTGTTCTCTAACCTGGAAGTGGCGGCAGATAACGAGTTTTATTCGCTGGGTGTTATGGACTGGCTGAATGAGCATCATGATACGCTGGTAGCGCTTGGCTTTACGTTTGAGCAGCCGGATGGCAACAAGCGTTTTGTGTTCGGCAGCAGTCGCATTAACCTGGAGTTTCGTGAGAATAACGACTGGTTTGATATTTACGCCATTGTGCGTTTCGGGCAGTACGAGGTTCCGTTCATTGAGCTTAAAAATCATATCCTGAACCGCATCCGTGAGTTTGTTTTGCCTTCCGGCGAGATTGCCATTATCCCGGATAAGTGGTTTTCGCAATATACCAACCTGCTGCATTTTGTGCAGGGTAAGGAGCAGCTCCGTTTAAAGAAGCATTACATTGGCCTGGTCAATGATTTTGCCGAAAGTGAGCTGGCTCAGATTTCCATTGACCGTAAATTACAGCGTTTGGCCGGGTTTGATGAGATTGAAGATATCAGCGCTCCTGAACGGTTTAACGGAACGTTGCGCTCGTACCAGAAAGCGGGCTATAACTGGTTCCACTTTTTGCGGAAATACAATTTTGGCGGTTGTCTGGCCGATGATATGGGCTTGGGGAAAACGGTGCAAACGCTGGCCTTGCTGCAAAAAATCAAGGAAGAAAAGGAGGGAGAGGCTTCTACATCGCTGATTATTATGCCAACGTCGCTGATTTATAACTGGCAGCGTGAGGCGGAAAAGTTTGCTCCCGAACTGAAAATCCTGGCCCATACCGGTACATTCCGGAATAAGGAGGTAAGCCGCTTTATGGACTACGATGTGGTATTTACTACTTATGGCATTACTCGTGTGGATATTGATTTGCTGAAGGAACTGTATTTTCATTACGTCATCCTGGATGAGAGCCAGAACATCAAAAATTCATCGTCAAAGGCGTACCATGCGGTAAAGCAGCTTAAGTCGCGACACAAGCTCATATTGAGCGGAACGCCGGTAGAAAATTCGGTGAATGATTTGTGGACGCAGATGTCGTTTATCAACCCGGGCCTGTTGGGTAACCAGCATTTTTTCCAGAATGATTTTGTGACGCCGATAGAGAAAAAGAAGGACGATGATAAGGCCCGCAAATTACAGGCGCTCATCAAGCCGTTTGTATTACGGCGAACCAAAAGCCAGGTTGCTTCGGAGCTTCCGCCCAAAACCGAGCAGCTATTTTACTGCCAGATGAGCGAAGAGCAGGCTCAGTACTACGAAAAAACGAAATCGGAATACCGTAATGAGCTGTTACGCAGCATAGAGGAGGGCACGTTCCAGCAATCGCAGGTAAAGGTGTTGCAGGGATTGATCAAGCTGCGGCAGATTGCCAATCACCCGGAGATGATCGATGAGGAGTATACCGGTGAGTCGGGTAAGTTTGAGAACGTGATTCATACGCTTCAGAATGTGTTGTCGCGGGGACATAAGGTGCTGGTGTTTTCACAGTTTGTAAAACAACTGGCCATTTACCGTAAATATTTTGACAGGGAGCAGGTGCCGTATCTTTACCTGGATGGCGCAACCCGGAATCGTGGTGAAATTGTGCGTGAGTTCCAGGAGAATGATGAAATCCGGCTTTTCCTGATTTCCATTAAGGCTGGTGGTGTTGGGTTGAACCTTACCGATGCCGATTATGTATTTATTCTCGACCCCTGGTGGAATCCGGCGGTAGAGCAGCAGGCCATAGACCGCAGTCACCGTATCGGACAAACCAAAAATGTATTTATCTATAAATTCATTACCCGCGACAGTGTAGAGGAAAAAATACTGGCTTTGCAAAACCGTAAAAAAGTGGTCGCCGAGGCGCTGATAACTACCGAGGAAAGTTTTGTGAAATCGCTTACGGCGGATGATATACGGGAGATATTGAATTAAGATTTGATACCTTGTTAAGATTTGAACCTATACCAATAATTGGTATCTTTGAGTAAGATTTTTTGGTCATGGCTAAAAATACATCCATATTATTAGGCGATTATTTTGATAACTTTATCAATGAGCTGGTAAAGTCGGGACGTTATTCTTCTGCCAGCGAAGTTGTGAGAGCTGCTTTGCGGGTTTTTGAACAAGAAGAAAATACAAAAAAGGAGCTGATAAAGGAGCTGAAAAAAGGTGAAAAATCTGGCTTTGTAAAGGATTTTAGCAGGAATAAATTCCTGGAAAATCTTCATTCAAAACATTCTGTCGGTGACGTATAAAATTAGTAAGGAGGCTGCCGGAGATATTGAAAATATCTGGTTATATACATTTGAAAATTGGTCGGTTAAGCAAGCTGACCGGTATTATAACCTGATCATTGACGTGATAGAATATATTGCCTCGAATCCTGATTCGGGAAAAGACTATAGCCATGTAAGAAAAGGTTATCGTTGCTCAAAGGTAGGATCTCACCTGATTTTTTATCGTGTAAACGATGAAGTAGAAATAGTCAGGGTGCTGCATCAAAGAATGGATATTGAAAACCGGTTAAAAGAATAAGCCAGCTTTAATACAACGTATTCCGTTTCAGGTACAGCGTGTTATTAACGTTGTTAGATAGCTCACCGCGAAGGTTGGTTTCAAGCAATTGCGCTATACGGTCGTTGGTAAAGCCACGGCCCAGCAAGAACATCAGCTTGGTAACGGCAGCTTCATACGTCATGTCATAACCGTTTACAACACCCATATTCTTGAGCTCACGGCTGGTCTCATAGCGGCCAAGCTCTACCATCCCTACCTTACATTGCGAGATATCAAGAATGATCTTCCCGCTTTTTATGGCGATATGCAGACAATCTAAAAACCATTGGTCTGTGGTGGTGTTACCGGCGCCGAAGGTTTCCATAATAATGGCACGGGTGTCTGAATGAACAATGGCTTCTACCGCCTGCCTGCTGATGCCCGGGTATAATTTCAGTACGGCAATGGCATTATTTAATCGCTTATGTACTTTGAACACGCAATCGTCGCAGGTGCGAATGCTGGCATCGTTAAAGCGAAGGTGTACACCGGCTTCGGCCAGTACCGGGTAATTGGGTGAACGAAATGCCTCGAACTTAGCCGAATTGTATTTAAATGAACGGTTTCCCCGGAATAGCTGAAAATCGAAATAGATACATACTTCCGGAACACGGGCCTTGCCATCGGGCAATTTTGCCGAGGCAATTTCAAGTGCGGTGATCAGGTTTTCTTTGGCATCGGTACGTATCTGGCCTATGGGTAATTGCGACCCGGTAAATACAACCGGTTTGTTCAGACCTTCGAGCATAAAGCTTAATGCCGACGCGGTGAACGCCATGGTATCAGAACCATGCAGGATAACAAAACCGTCAAACTCATCGTACCGTTCTTCGATTTTTTCGGCGAGGTCTACCCATATTTCAGGCGTCATGTTCGACGAATCGATGATAGGATGAAACGAATGTACCGTAATCTGGTAGTTGAGCCGGTTCAGTTCGGGCACATTTTCAAGTATCTGGCCAAAATCAAGCGGTTTCAGTACGCCAGATCCCGAGTCATTAACCATACCTATTGTGCCGCCTGTATAAATAATGAGTATTCTGGTCATCGCTATCTGTGCCGAATTTCGGATTTAATTTTCTAAAACGGGAATGTTATCAAACACAAAAAATCTTTTTTGAATTTTCGGTGGTAATCTCAGCCAGCTTTTCTATCGACACCTGCTTTATATCGGCCACTTTTTGAGCGATATGGATTAAATAGCTGCTTTCGTTAGGCTTTCCGCGATAGGGAACCGGCGTAAGGTACGGTGCATCGGTTTCCAGCACGATGTGCTCTGCCGGAATATCAGCAACCACCTTATCCAATCCTGAATTTTTATAGGTTACTACTCCGCCGATACCGAGATAAAAGCCCAGATCAATGATTTTACGGGCTTGTTCTGTGGTTCCGGTAAAACAATGGAGTATTCCACGCAGCTTATCGTCTTTTTGCCTTAGCAGGATGCTGTAAACTTCATCAAAAGCCTCGCGGCAATGGATAACAATGGGCAGGTTTAATGTTTTCGCCCAATTGATTTGTACCTCAAACGCTTCAACCTGTATATCTAATGTGGATTTATCCCAATACAGGTCAATCCCAATTTCGCCGATAGCGTATATTTTACGTTTTCCGATTTCCCGGTGAATCTGGTCAAGCTCATCCCGGTAGGATAACGTATCTTCATCCGCTTGTAGCTTAACATCGCAGGGATGCAGGCCGAGCATGGGAAAGCAATGGTCAGGATATTTTTGTTGCAGACCAAAAACCATAGGGATGCTGCGGACATTTACATTGGGCAGAAACAACCGCGTTACGTTATTTTGCAGGGCACGCTGTACCTGCTCATCCAGCTCATGGCCGGTTTTATAGTAAATGTGGGTATGACTGTCGGTTAATATCATTGTTAAACAAAGAAGCCTCCTGTTTAACGGGAGGCTTCGCTTTTTATTTTTTTGTTGCGGGTTTTGCCGCCGGTTTAGCAGGTGTTGCTGCTTTTTTAACCGGTGTTGCCGGTTTTTTTGCAGTGGTAACCGGCTTTTTGGCTGCTGGCGCAGTAGTTGCCGCTGTTTTCGGCTTTTTCACTTTCACCAGGTCAATGTCAAATATCAGCGAGCTGAATGGTTTGATATCTTCTCCGGCTCCGCGTTCGCCATAGGCCAGGTCAGATTGAATGAGCAATTGTCCGCTTGCACCTTCGTTGAACAGTAGTAAGCCTTCATCCCAACCGGGGATCACATTGCCTTCGCCAACCACAACGCTTATAGGCTCATACGTGCGGCCGGGTTGTTGCAAGCCCGCTGTTTTGGCCACCGACTCAACGCTTGAATCGAATACTTTACCATCAACCGTACGACCGGTGTAGTTAACATATACGGTATCGCCTTTTACCGGCTTAGGTTTGGTTGAAGGTTTTGTAATGCGGTATAACAAGCCGGATGGTGTGCTTTGCAGCTCCAGCTTATTATCGGCAATGTATTTGGCCAGCGAAGCTTTTTCGTCCATTTTCATCTGATCCATGATCTTTTGGCGTTCGGCCAGCGCTTCTTCCAAGGTTTGTACCTGCTCAACTTTTATGGTAAACAGTACCGAACTTCCTTTGGGTAAAAAGGGAGGACGCTGGTCTTCGTGGTCTTTAAAAATAGAATCGGTTGGCAGCTTGATCAGGGCGCTGTCTTTTTCGGCTAACAGGGGGAATACTTCCATCAGGTCGGCGATGTTTTTTGATTCCTGAACCTGGATCTTTGCCGGCGAGCCATGCTCATAGCTGTTCATCAATACCGAATCTTTATCGGTTTTCTGGATAAAGTTGAAGGTAATCACATCGTTCAGCTTTATCTTTTTCCCGGAATTATCGGTAAAAATAGTGTACTGCAAACCTTTTGGCGTAGTTTTCATAGCCGGTGCAGGTGCTGCCGGTATAGCCACGGGAATTACTTCGGTTGTTTTAGCTTTCGCCTTATCTTTTTTGCTTTGTGCCTGGGCATAACTGCACCCTATCAGTGCCAGTAATGCTAACGAGAATACTTTTTTCATTCTGAGATTAAAGAACAATATCCGGAAAGCCCTGGTGTAGGTTAAACTTTCCGGATATGTTTCTTTGCAGTTTTTAATTATTTAGCAGGAGCGGGCGCTGCTGGTGCTGCAGCTACCGGCGCTTGTGCCGTAGGATGAATAATATTTACAATTTCGATATCAAATATCAGCGGAGTGTACGGCGGAATAGCCTGGTTGCCTTGTTGTCCGTAAGCCAGCTTTGATGGCAGGATTAAAG
Source organism: Pedobacter sp. BS3 (assembly GCF_008274585.1). Taxonomy (GTDB): domain Bacteria; phylum Bacteroidota; class Bacteroidia; order Sphingobacteriales; family Sphingobacteriaceae; genus Hufsiella_A. The sequence goes on from NZ_VTRT01000001.1 coordinate 598,377, forward strand.
TTGCCTTAGTTCCTTTGGGGAACAGCATCAAGCCTTCGTCAAATCCGGGAATTGAGCCGCCTGCACCTACCGGGATCTTGATAGGTTTGTACGGACGCATCTGGTTGAAATTTCCTGATTTTTTGGCAACTTCTTCTATGCTGGTATCGAATACTTTTCCGGTCAGGAATGAACCGGTGTAGTTTACCTCAACAGTATCGCCGGCTGCGGCTTTTTCGCCCGAACCTTGCTTGGTTACCACATATTTTAATCCCGATGCGGTTACTGTGGGTTTTAAATCTTTGTTTTTAACATAAGCATCTAATTTGCCGGCTTCCTGGTTTTTGGCAGTTTCGGCTTCTGCTTTTAAGTATTCATCGATTTTGCTGTGGAAAATGCTGTCGTTCATATTTCCTTTCGGAAGCACTTTGTCAATTTTAATGTTGTAAACCAGGTATTTTCCTTTGGCGTTCTGTGGTTTTGGGCGACCCATCTTTTTCTCCATCGAATCCATATTGATCTTGAAGGTAGCGCTGTCGCCTTCGCTCAGCAACTTTAACGCTGCATATAAATCGCCTTTAAAAACAGATTTTTCTTCCAGCAATAATGACGGGCGGTCGTAATCATAAGAGCTGTATAATACAGAGTCGCCTTCTGTTTTTTCTATGGCTTTGAATGCTACAAAATCGCCTTCCTTAATAGTTGGGCCTTCCTTATCGGTGTTGATCTTGTACAGCATATCGCCTTCACCTTTTTTAAATTGCTGGCAGCTTGCAAGTGCAAGGGTAGCAAATCCTAAAACAATTAAATTTTTTTTCATTTGAGTAATTTTGTTTTTTTAGTGGCAATGAAGCTATCATGAGCATGTTAACTCATCCTGGTTTGTGAATTTCTACAGGCGCTCATGATGGTTTCATTTCTAAGTTATGTGTTATTGTATTAAAAGATTTTTATAGTCGGGTAATATAGATTTAAAACGGTTAACGGTTTGTTCTAACGATTCTTCGGAAGTGCCACCCGCCGCATTACGGTGACCGCCGCCGTTAAAGTATTTCTTGCAAATTTCGTTGGCCGGGAAATCGCCTGTAGAACGTAAAGATAATTTTACCTTGTCAGACCGCTCTACAATGAAAGCGGCTAAACGGATACCATTAATGGTTAAGGCGTAATTTACAATACCTTCAGTGTCGCCGGTTTTGATCTGGTATTGTTCCAGTTCCTGCTTGCTTACACTGATAAAAGCGGTGCGGAATTCCGGCAGAACCACCAGCTTATTCAGCAGGCAATAACCTAAGAAGCGCAGGCGGTTTTCGGTAAAATTATCGTAAACCAGCTGATGAATATGCCAGTTTTCGGCTCCGGCATTAATCAAATCGGCAATAATATGATGCACCTGGGCCGTGGTGGTTGCAAAACGGAACGAGCCGGTATCTGTCATAATACCGGTGTAGAGACAAGTGGCTACATCCTTATTGATGAGATTGCGGTCGTCCATCAGCACGGTAATGAAATCATAAACCAGTTGGGCCGTAGCGCTGGCGTTAATAGACCAATGCCGGTAATCGTCAAAACCTTCCGGTTCCAGGTGATGGTCTATCATTACCTTAACAGCGTTCGATTGCCGTACCAGCTCGTCCATATCGTTTATCCGCGAAAGCGCATTAAAATCCAGGCAAAAAATAATGCTGGCATCGGCTATCAATTGTTTGGACAAATCGGGATTCTGTGTGTAAATGGTCACTTCGGGATTACCGGGCAACCAGTGCAGAAAATCGGGATAGTCGGTCGGGGTAATTACCCGTACCCTATGCCCTTTCTGTACCAGGTAATTGTACATACCCAATGACGAACCCATCGCATCGCCATCGGGCTTATGATGCGTGGTTATAACAACGTCCTGGGGTTGCAGCAATAAATCTTTCAGCGAAGCCGTATCTAACATGTTTTATAAAAAGAATGCAAAGCTATTAAAAACCTGCATCATACAATAATAACATTAAATAATTATCATCAAGCGTGTTTGCAGAATAAAATTACTTAGAACGTGATTTTTTTATTTTTTGTATCGCTTAGGCGATATTTTTAAAAACCGTACCTTTGCGCCAATTTTTTAAAAAGTTCAACATGGCAACCAACAGAACATTTACAATGATTAAGCCTGATGCCGTAGCTAACGGATACATTGGCGCTATTTTAGACGATATTACCAAGGGCGGATTTAAAATTGTAGCCTTGAAATACACCCGCCTTTCTGCCGAGAAAGCCGGTGAGTTTTATGCTGTTCATAAAGAACGTCCTTTTTATGGCGATTTGGTTTCATTCATGTCATCAGGACCAATCGTAGCAGCTATCCTGGAAAAGGATAACGCTATTGAAGATTTCAGGAAACTGATTGGCGCAACTGACCCGGCTAAGGCTGAACCCGGAACTATCCGTAATAAATATGCCAAGTCTATTGATGCCAACGCTATTCACGGCTCAGATTCGGATGCTAATGCCGAAATTGAAGGAAACTTTTTCTTCAGCGCTTTTGAGCGTTTTTAAGGGAGAATATTTTAAGGGTTTTTAAGATAGGGCGCCGCAACGGGCGCCTTTTTTGTTGGTGCTAACGCTACTAACACTGGACTTTTGTACGCGAGTTAAGCAAAAGTTTAAGACAAGCCTTTTATCTGTTCCCAAGAGGTTTACAGAAGTATATATTCCTTACTTATAGACTAATTCGGTTCAGATAATATTTCTTAAACCAGTATGAAATTTCCTCTTTTGGAATATCATCCCAGATTTTATTTTCGCCCGATTTTTTGAAATGTCCTACCAGTCTGAAAGGTTCGTTGTCAATTGAGTTATCAAAGAAAAATGCCTGATAAGCAATTTCAGCAGCATCGTAAAGAAGTTCCAAAGCCCGGTAATATCTTTGTTCAATACGTTCGGAAGGAACATTATGTCCACCCTCTCTAACACGTAACTCCACACGGTACTTATTGATTTCCGGAGATTCGGTAGCAACAAAATAAAGATATACTTTGTACCCTGCTTTTACAGCCTCTTGCATAATATCCAGATTGGATTTATGAGAGAATACTGTTTCAAAAGAAAATCTCTTTCTTGCATCGAGAAGGGCTTTCCTTAAATATCTGGCGGTTATTTGTGCCACCCGGTCGATATTTCTGTCAATTAGTAATTTGAGATGATTTTTATTAAGCTCGAAAGATTGTTCAAATTGCTCTCTGGTAAAGTTTCCAAATAGTAGGCCGCTTTTATCCGCAAAATCTAAAAGTGTTGCTTTTTCACAGCTCACCTCATAAGCTGAAAAGGTAAAAGAACCTGATGCAATGCTTTTCGCTATATCATCTGCATTAACATAGATGCCAATATCGAGCTTGAGGTTACTGTTGTTAACCTCTGTTTCGCGAATTTTTTTAATAACAGTACTTTTTCCAGAGCCATTTGGCCCGGCAAAGATTCGCAGCCTAAGTTGTGGAGTATGTTGTTCAGGCACCCTGGGATTAAATCACTTGCAGTTTCTTTATTTGTTCAACTGTTCCGTCCTGGTGTTGCTTTACAATCCAGCCATCTTTTACCGTAACTACATATCCCATAAGTTCCATTGCATTTTTTGCTGCAACTTTACCTGCACTTTTGGCTTTATTGACCAGGATTCTTTTGGTTAGATAAGCAAATCCATCACTGGTTTTGCTTCTGGACAATCTTTTTGTTTTTGTAGTCATAATGATTAAAGATATGAAATAAAAGATTGTTTTCAAAAAGGATTAATCTATCAACTATCTTCTCATGACCTATACACCATCACCCATCTCCCCAACAAATTCAGCCATTGCTTTTCCGGGATTGTCTGTTTTCATGAAGTTCTCGCCTATCAGGAAGCCGTTAAACCCGGCTTGTTTGAGCTCTTTTATGGTTTGCGGATTACTAATGCCGCTTTCGGAGATTTTTAAGAATTGATTAGGAATATGCTTAACCAAATCGTACGAATGTTGTACGCTTACAGTAAAATCAACCAGGTTGCGATTGTTTACGCCTACGGCATCAATGTCGTGGCATAAGCTGCGTTGCAGCTCTTCCTGGTTGTGCACCTCCAGCAGCACATTGAGTCCAAGCTTTTTGGCTTGTGCTGCCAATGTTTTCAGATGTTGTGGCGTTAATATGGCTGCAATAAGCAGGATAATATCGGTGCCAAGCGATTTGGCTTCAATAACCTGGTATTCATCAATCATGAAATCCTTCCGTAGAATGGGAATCTGATTAGCGTTGCGTGCCGTTACCAGGTCGGCAGTGCTGCCACCAAAAAAGCTGCTGTCGGTTAGTACAGAAAGCGCTGAGGCAGCGGCATCCGCGTAAGCACGGGTTACTTCAATGACATCCGCCTGGTTGTTGATGATGCCTTTTGAAGGCGATGCCCGTTTAAATTCTGCGATGATGCCGGTACGTTGCGGGTCTTTAATAAAGTCGCTTAAAATGAAGCAACTGCGGTGAAAAAATTCCGATTGCTCCAAAACGTTTACCGGACGGGCTGCTTTTGCCGCTTCGACTTCATCTATTTTTTTTACGACAATTTCTGAAAGAATCCCGCCGGGATTTAATAAACCGGGATGTGTTTGCGTGTACGACATAAGCTGCTTAATTCAGGGTTAACCAGTTGCTAATCATTTTTTTACCATGCTCTGTTAAAACCGATTCGGGATGATATTGCACACCACGTACATTGAGCCCGGTGTGTTTTAGCGACATCATCACCCCATTGGCGTCTTCGCCGGTAATTTTTAATACATCGGGTAAATCGCTTTTGTTTACCGCCCACGAGTGGTAACGACCTACTTCGAACGTTTCGGGAAGACCGGTATATAGGGGTTCTGTGTTATCTGTAATATGTATGGTAGTAGCCCTGCCGTGCACGGGACTTGAGAGGTTATACAGGCTGCCGCCAAAAACTTCGGCAATGGCCTGCATGCCTAAACAAATACCTAAAATGCTTTTTGTGGCCGAATAGGTGCGGATTACATCCAGCAGGTGTCCGGCTTCGGATGGGATGCCGGGGCCCGGCGAAAGCAAAATCTTATCGAACTGTTCTACGTCGGGCAATTCAAATTTATCGTTTCTCCAAACGGTTACTTCGCGGCCACACTCGTACAGCAAATGCACCAGGTTAAAGGTAAATGAATCGTAATTATCGATAACCAGAATCTTGTCCTGGTTTTGCGGATGGTTATTTTCGGTGCTCATTACTAATGTAAATTGCTTTAATTGTTTAATTGTTCTATTGTTGCGTGTTATGGGTTACGTGTTACGGGCCTCATAACTCATAACTTTTAACTCGTAACACTTTTTTACTTGCGGACTTTCCCGACTTCCGGACTATAAGCTATGAACCATGAACTATAAGCTAACTTAAATCTCTTGTGCCATTTCAATGGCTTTGCGCAGGGCCATGATTTTGTTATTTACTTCATTCAATTCACTTTGCGGGTCTGAGTCGGCAACCAGCCCGAACCCGGCCTGGTAGTGCAATACGTTGTTGCGGCTCATGAACGACCGTATCATGATGGCATGGTTAAAGTCGCCGTTAAAGCCCATATAACCGATAGCGCCGCTGTAAAATCCGCGTTGCTGGTTCTCATAACGGTTTATCAGGGTTAAGGCCATGTATTTGGGTGCGCCGCTCAGTGTTCCGGCCGGAAAGGTATCGCCAACTACATAAAAAGGGTCGGCGTTTTGCCTGAGCTGACCGGTTACTTTTGATACCAGGTGGATAACATGCGAATAATACTGTACTTCTTTAAATGCTTTTACCGTTACATCGGCACAATGGCGACTCAAATCGTTGCGGGCAAGGTCTACCAGCATCACGTGTTCGGCGCTCTCTTTCGGGTCTTTTTCCAGTTGCTCGGCTAATTGCGCATCGAGCATATCGTTGCCGGTGCGTTTAAATGTGCCTGCAATGGGGTAGATGGCGGCTTCGCGACCTTTGATGGTAAGCTGGGCTTCGGGCGATGAACCGAAAATCTTAAAGTTGCCATAATCAAAATAGAACAGGTACGGCGATGGGTTAATGGAACGCAAAGCCCGGTAAACGTTAAATTCATCGCCGGCAAAGGTTCGTGAAAATGCCCGTGAAGGCACAATCTGGAAGACGTCGCCACGATAAATATGCTGTTTTATGCGGTCAATTAACGACAGGAACTCTTCATCGGTGAAATTGGTTTCCTCGTTTCCGGTGGTGTTAAAATGATATTCGGGAAAATCTTTGTTCTGGATGAGATACTGGATTTTCTCCAGTCCCTGGGCTCCATCCGGTTGCAGGCTATGCTCAAAAATATACAGTTCGTTACGGAAATGGTCTATAGCGATGACGTACCGGTAAACATGATATTGCATCAGCGGGATGTTCCGGCTGTCGTTGCCTTTTTTCTCCAGGCGGATATCTTCAAAATGTTCAATGGTTTCGAACGTGAAGTAGCCGAACAAACCGTTTGATATCAGCTTTAAATCCGGCACGCCGCTGCTGGTAAAGCTATCGCGAAAGCGGGCTATTTCTTCCTGCAAATTAATATTGCTTGCCGCAACCTGCCGTTGTGTTCCATCGGGAAAATAGCTGGTCAACTGTTCATCGGTTAATATAATTCCGGCTATAGGGTCGCAGCATACATAGCTCATGCTGTTTTCGCGACTGTGATAGTCTGAGCTTTCAAGTAAAACGCTGTTTGGAAAAACATCGCGTAAGCGCAGGTAAATGCTTACCGGTGTGGTTGTATCGGCCAGCAGTTTTTTGTACGTGGTATGTAAGGTGTACATCATGTTATGTGTTAAACAAAAAGCCCGACGTTCTTTTACAGCGTCGGGCTTTTAATATATCTTAATTATTGAGTCTCTCTGATTATTAATAAGCATACAATTGCCCGGCGAAGGTGTGATTACCTTGCCACCACCAGCTTTTTGTATGGATTGTTGTGCTCATCGGCAACAAAAGTATGAAGCAAAATCTGAATTGCAAATTTTTATTCAGTTTTTATTGCATAAAGTCAATCAGCGGACGTTGGCTCATAATAATGCCTACGATGATGATAATGAATGCAAGCGAGTAAAATATGGCGATGGTGCGGTGCTTGGCTGCCGTAGGCGTTATCTTTTTTGATTTGGAATGGCCAATGGTAATCAACGCGATGGCAATAAGCATGATGACGATATGCTCAACCGTCCAGTAACGTAAGGTAGCGTCTTTCATGGATACGCCCATATTAAAGTTTACTAAAGGACTTACAAAATACAATATAAGGCCGAGGAGGAACTGGATATGTGCCGAAACCATGGCGAATAGATTTAACCGCCGGGTATTGGCTGTATAGTTTCTGCCACCGAACCATCCGGTATATGATACCAGCAATGCGGTTATAAGCAATATCAGGACAACATACCTGAAGCCTGAATGTGATTCTAATAATACTTTATACATGGTTAATGGGTTTATAGTTCAAAGTAAACAAAAATTTACCATTAGAAGCTGTTTAAAAATGAAAAAGATAGGTTATACAGAGGGGCTGGTGGAGACACCAGCAGCGGCAGGAATACGTGCAGTTTATCCGGGTCAGCTTTTACGCTTACCCAACCGGCATCATCGCGTAATCAGCAGCCATCCGCGTAAAGGAGGCGTATTATTTTTCAAATCGATGAGGTAATAATAGATTCCGGCCGGTAAATTCTGATTATGGCTTTGCCCGTTCCAGGGAGTAGGGTAGCCGGTACAATGGAATACGTCATTGCCATACCGGTTAAAAACACGTACACTAGCCTGTGGATAGGATTCAAGCGCCGTAATATTCCACACATCATTGATGCCATCGCCGTTAGGCGAAAACGTATTCGGAATGATAACCTTATCGTAAACTTTTACAGTCACCTGGTCTGTGCTGATTCCGCAGCCGTCATTCGAAGTTACGGTTAAGGTGTAGGTCATGTCATGAGCCGGAGTTGCTACGGGGTTTAGCTTGGCAGGGTTATCCAGATAATCGGCTGGCGACCACTGATATGTAATATTATCTCCGGATGCGCTTCCTGCCAGCATGATGCCGTTACCCTGCACGGTGCTTTTGTCTGGCCCGGCATTAGCTACAGGTGGCTTTAATACGGTAACCGTAACATTTTTTGTGGCGGGACAGGCGCTGCTGGCATCGTAAATAGACACGGTGTACGTTGTCGTAGCGGCGGGGCTGGCCACCGGGTTGGGGCTGCTTGCATCAGATAAGCCGGTGGCCGGAGACCATTGATACGTTACACCTCCGGATGCCGATAATACGGTGCTGCTGCCGGAGCAAATGCTTACATTATTACTTACCGAGGCCGAAGGCCGGCTTCCTATAGCAACGGTAGTTTGCCCGGTAGCTTTGCAACCGGCTGCTGATGTTACCATAACGGTGTAGGTTCCCGCATTATCGTCTGTTATATTGGCAATAGTTGGATTTTGCAGAGCAGAGGCAAAACCGTTTGGCCCGCTCCACTGGTAACTTACGCCACCCTGGGAGGTAAGGTTTAAGGTTTCGCCTACACAAAGCGGACTGTTGCTTGCAGTGGTAACCTGTGGTACGGCATTGATGGTAACCGTTAATGCCGATGAAACAATACGGCATTGCGTATTGCTGAAATTTGCAGCTTCGCCAACTGCTAAGCGATATTGGTAGGTGCCTGCGGTATTGGGGTTTACTGTAACCGAAGTGCTGGTTGCGCCGGCAATATCCGTCCAGCCGCTGTTGTTAGCGTTAACCTGCCATTGATAAGCTGGCGTAGTGTAGCCGCCTGAGTTTACCGAAGCGTGAAGGTTTACCGGTTGTATAGCATCGGCGCATATAGTTAGGGTGGATGAATTGCTGGTATTCATTCCGGCATCAATAACAGGCCCGTAAGGTCTGAAGGTAATATCGTCCAGCGCCAGGTCGTTAGCGGGAGCACCGCCGGCGCTGTTGTTACGCATCCTGATAACTACGTCGGTAACATTGGCGGGTGTTGAGAAATTAAAGCCAAACTTTTTCCATACCGGGCCGCCGGAGGTAAGCGGGATACTGCCTGTGGTATAGCTGTTCAGGATGGTTCCTCCCGTGGTTTCTATGGTGAATGTAATGTTCGGCGGACTGGTATCGCTTGAGCGGAGCAGGTTGACCACCCAGGCCGAAAACTCGTACGAAGTATTTGGGCACAGGTTGCTTACGGTTGTTTTGTAAAAGTAATCGGTTACAGAAATGCTGGCATTAACTACCATCATGTATCCGTGTGTACCGCTAACATCGCCGGTATGGTCTTGTGCAGACCACCACACGCTGCCGGAACTCGCAGTGCTTTTCATCACGGTGTATGAGCCATCGTTGGGAAACGCCTGGGCCACATAGCTGTAGCTTGTTGTGCCGGCAGGTAAAGCGCCGGCGTATGTGGCGGTTCCGTTGCCGAAATCCTCGGTAAAGATTGGGTCTCCAAGCGATTGCGCCATTGTCTGCCGGTACAGCAATGAGCAAGGTATCAGCAGGATGATTCGACGTAGAGCGGTAATATGTATCATGCCTCCGGATAGGTATAACTGCATACCGAAAGGTTCCCCTGCATTTTCAATGTAAAGGTAGACCATGAGTTGCCCCCTTGCTGTTCCGGTATGGCCAGAATCAGGTATTCGCCAAAATGCTGTACCAGTAAAAACTCGCCCGTAGTATACGTGAGTGATATTTTATGAAGTGTTTTATCGGTTATACTTGAATTAATGATATGCATCTGGCAGTCATCAAACGGGAGATAATCAATTCCTGCCAGATGCGGCAAATACGGTATCTGGTGACTTAATAATTCGATATGGTGTAGAATGGCGAACTGTGTTTTATAATGCAGCGAATTAGCTTTGATATTGGCGCTGATAATTTCTTTGAAGGTGTCAAATCCATTATCCGGATTGTATTCCTGCACCTTGAGCAGGAACTCGTTATAACTATCGTGAAAAATACGTTGTGCAAAGTTGCCCGGAGTATTATTATCGATAATCTGTTTATAGCTTAATCGTACCAATGCATGAATCATGATTGCAATTATTAATGTTAACGGAAGGGTCTGGCTGCGAAGCAGCCAGGGACCCTGTACATTTCACGAGCGCATATCCTATGCAGAAACATAGATGGTTAATGATAAATCGTAACCACCGGTTGTGCTGTTGACGGTTACCGTAGCCATTTCGTTAGAAGTGCCGTCGCTAAATACATTATCGGCAGAAAAACTTGTTACCGACGTGTTTTGTCCGTGAGCGCTGTACAGCGAAGTTGCATACACTGCCTTGGTTATAGCTTCCGGAAAAGCAATCTGGGTAGTGAGCTTCAGGTTGTTGTTCACATAAATTTGGGCGTGTATATGCGTGATGCGTCCGGTGTACCAGCCGGGATAAATGCTGGTAAATTTAACCTGGCCGTTACTATCGGTTTCCTGGTAACCGCGGCAAAAAATCAGTGAACTGTTATTTTGTGTACCCAGGTATCCGGAATTTGAATAGCCTGAATAATACCCGTCTTTATCGCAATGCCAGATGTCTACCCGTGCTCCTGATAAGGCGGTACAGTTGGTATTTACATTTTTAATGGTGAGCGTAATATTTAGCGGAATACCAGTTTTACCATCAGTAATATCTGTCCGGTTTAACGCGGAACCGCGGTTGGTATAAAGCGGGTAAGGGCCATCAGTTTCGCTGTTGGTAGTACTGCACGAGCCATCGGGTGAGGTAGTGGTTCCTGTAGCACTGGTTTCGGTGTCGTTAACGCTTCCTGAATGTTTTTTACATGCTTCCGTTAATGCCGGGGCCGAAATAGCGGCTACAGCTAACGATTTAATAAATGATTTGCGTTCCATAACGAGTCGTTTAATTGTTACATATTAAAATTAGTATGTTACAATATGCCGGTCGTATGGTTATCGGTAAATGCGTAAAATGTATCGGTAAAACGGGAGGATTGGCGCTACTTACCCTGCAACCATTCTTTCACTGCCTGGTTGTAGCTTTCGCCGATGGGCAGCTCTGCGGTTGTTAGTTGTATTTTCCGGTTTACAACAGAGCGTATTTTGCTTACAGGTACAATATAGCTGCGATGTATCCGCTTAAAAGTATCCGCAGGAAGTTTTTCCAGCACTTTTTTTAAAGGTATCAGGCTCATCACCGGCTTTGAATCGGTTAAATGTATCCTGATATAATCTTCAAGGCTTTCGATGTATTCAATATTGCTTAACGGAATCTTGACCAGGCGGTATTCAGAATGTACAAACAAACATTCCTCAGCCTGCTTTTTATCATTTGTTTTGTAGTGAAAATATTCCTCAGCTTTGATAATAGCCTTTTTAAACCGGTCAAAATCAAACGGTTTCAGCAGGTAATCAAGCGCTTCGAGTTCAAAACCCTCGTAAGCGAATTGTTTATAAGCCGTAGTAAAAATGATGATGGGCTTATGCTCTAACGTTTTAACCAGGTCAATGCCACTGATGTCGGGCATATTAATATCAAGCAATAACAGGTCAACAGGATGATTGCGCAAAAATTCGGCGGCTGTAACAGCATCTTCAAATGTGCACAGCAGGTTAACCTGCGTAAGCTGCGCAACATATTTCTGAATTAATGATAATGCCAGAGGTTCATCATCTATGGCAACGCATCGAAGCATATCCGGATTTTATACACGTAAAGTTAATTTAACTGTGAATAAATCCAAATCGGTGGTAATGTTTATATCGTATTTGCCGGCATATAAGTGCTCAAGCCTTCGCTTGGTGTTGGTTAAACCGATGCCGAGATTTTCTGTCGGACTTTTTTTATTGATGGTGTTCTGGCAGAAGAAAATAATCCCCTGCTCACCACTGTATATATTGATAATAATATTAGACAAGGTATGGCTACTTGTGCCGTACTTAAACGCGTTTTCAACAAAGGTCATCAGGATAAGGGGAGCGATGTTCTTTTCGTGCGTATTTCCCTCGGCCTTAAAATTTACCAGCGTTTTCTCACCCAGGCGCAAACGTTGTAAATCAATATAATTGCTGATGCATTCAATTTCTTTGTCCAGCGGAACAATATCAGAGCTGTCTTCGGTTATATAACGCATAATTTGCGACAGCTTTAAGATGGATGCCGGGGTGTCCGCATGCTGCATCAGCGACAGCGTATAAATATTATTCAGCGTATTGAACAGAAAATGTGGGTTAATCTGCGCCTTTAAAAACGACAGCTCCGCTTTGGTCTTATCCGCTTCGGCTTTTGAAGCACGCTGCTCGGTGAACTGCCATTGCCGGTTTATTTGAGTTGCCAGGCCCAATGCAATCAGCATGATAAAGAAAAAAATGCTGATGATATCGAACCGTATCATCTTTTCAGGCAGATGGCCATTGGACGGAAAATCACGCGGGTGCGGAGGCCCGAAAGCTCCCCGGTCTGCAGGATGATGCATGGGCATCTGCGGCGACTTCATTTCGCTCCAGTCATGCTGCCTGATATTCATGGTAAAACGCTCGTAAGGCTTTATTACGGCAATAAGCAACAGCAAAGCCATAATGCATAATCCGTATGCAACATAACGTTTCCCGAAAAAAAATCGTGGAATTAAAATCTGCGTGTTAAAATAATATATCGCAATAAAAATGGCACTAAATAACAGATAGTTGGGCAATTGCTGCTGCCAGTTGGTATGTTGATATCCGTGCGAAAAAATAAAAGGCAGGCTCAGGAACAACACCCATCCGATGAGGTGCATAAACAAGTGAAGACGCCGGGAGTTTAACATGCTATCAAAATACCGCATTTTCTGCGAATGTTCAGGACAATTTATCGATGATCAGGTAAAATGTATAGGTAAACCACACAGAAAACATAAAAATCAATTTAACACAAAGCATCAAGATCGTATATTATCAGGCTATGTATCTATCCGCCAGTGGTCGGACGTATATAGTTTTAAATCCCAATGTGTTTGCTCTGATAACTTTAAATAGCTTCTGAAACATTTTACGCATAAAAATCGTAATTTTGCCACTTATGTGCCAAGATGACGTATATTGGTCTGCTGGCTTAATTGTTGAGAACATACACAGTATTTTTAACCAATTGATATGTTAGGTTTTTTAGGTAAATTATTTGGAAGTAAATCAGAACGCGATATAAAGCAGATTCAGCCTATTGTTGAAAAAATAAAGGAAGAATATGCCAAACTGGAAGGCTTGTCACACGATGAGCTTCGTGCGAAAACCGTAGATTTTAAATCACGCATAAAGGCGGCTCTGGCCGATATTGATGACGAGATAGCCAGCCTGAAAGCGCAGGCCGAAAGCGCAGCGCAGGATATTGTAGCAAAAACAGCTATCTATGATGAGATAGACACCTTAAAAAAGAAACGCGATAAGCAGCTGGAAGATGTGCTGATGGATATTCTGCCCGAAGCATTTGCCGTAATGAAAGATACGGCACGCCGTTTCACAGAAAATAAAACCATAGAAGTTACCGCCACCGATTTTGACCGTGAACTGGCTGCCCGCAAGCCGAATGTGGTTATCCAGGGCGATAAAGCCATTCACCATAATACCTGGACGGCTGCCGGCAATGAAGTTACCTGGAACATGATACATTACGATGTTCAGCTGATTGGCGGTATTGTGCTGCACCAGGGTAAAATTGCCGAAATGGCAACCGGTGAAGGTAAAACGCTGGTAGGTACGCTGCCCGCATACCTGAACGCACTTTCGGGCGAGGGCGTACACATTGTAACCGTGAACGATTACCTGGCCCGCCGTGACTCTGAATGGAACGGCCCGCTGTTTGAGTTTCATGGGTTGAAGGTAGATTGCATCGATAAGCACGAGCCCAATTCAGAAAAGCGCCGTCAGGCTTACCTGGCCGATATTACTTTTGGTACCAATAACGAGTTTGGTTTCGACTACCTGCGTGACAATATGACACAATCGCCGGAAAGCCTGGTACAGCGTAAGCTGCATTTTGCTATGGTGGATGAGGTAGACTCCGTATTGATTGACGATGCCCGTACGCCGTTAATTATTTCCGGCCCGATACCTAAAGGCGATGAGCACGAATTTCATCTGCTGAAACCACGTATTGAACGCCTGGTAAATGCACAGAAAACATACATCAACACCGTTTTAAACGAAGCCAAAAAAGCCATTAACGATAATAAATCAGGCGTTGAAGAAGGCGGTTTGGCATTATTACGGGCTTACCGCGGACTACCTAAGAACAAGGCGCTCATCAAGTTCCTGAGCGAGCCCGGTGTGAAGCAGATCCTTACCAAAACCGAGCATTATTACATGCAGGATCAAAACAAGGAAATGCATAAGGTAGATGCCGAGCTTTTCTTCGTTATTGACGAAAAGAACAACCAGGTAGAGCTTACCGAAAAAGGTATCGAGCTTATCACTGCATCGGGCGAAGACCCGCATTTCTTTGTAATGCCCGATGTAGGAACGGAGATAGCCGAAATTGAAAAATCAAACCTCACCAATGAGGAAAAAATAGAGAAAAAAGATGCATTGTTACGCGATTTCTCTATCAAGTCAGAGCGTATCCACTCGGTAAACCAATTGCTGAAAGCATATACCCTCTTTGAGCGGGATATTGAGTACATTATCGATGAAGGCAAAGTAAAAATTGTTGACGAGCAGACCGGCCGTATTATGGAAGGTCGCCGTTACTCTGATGGATTGCACCAGGCCATAGAAGCCAAGGAAAATGTAAAGGTTGAAGATGCTACGCAAACCTACGCAACCATCACCTTACAGAACTATTTCAGAATGTACCACAAGCTGGCCGGTATGACCGGTACGGCAACCACCGAAGCCGGTGAGCTATGGCAGATATATAAGCTGGACGTAGTTGAAATACCAACCAACCTGCCCATCCAGCGTAAGGATATGGAAGACATGGTGTACCGCACCATGCGTGAAAAATACAATGCCGTAGCCGATGAGATTGTGAGGCTTACACAAGCCGGACGCCCGGTGCTGGTAGGTACAACCTCGGTAGAAATATCCGAATTGCTGAGCCGTATGCTCAAGCTGCGTGGTATTAAACATAACGTGCTGAACGCCAAGCTGCACCAGAAAGAAGCCGATATTGTGGCCGAAGCCGGTTTGGCAGGAACCGTAACCATTGCCACCAACATGGCCGGTCGTGGTACCGATATTAAGCTGGGGCCCGGTGTAAAAGAAGCCGGCGGTTTAGCCATTGTCGGTACAGAGCGCCACGAGTCGCGGCGTGTTGACCGCCAGCTACGCGGTCGTTCAGGACGTCAGGGCGACCCGGGAACCAGCCAGTTCTACGTATCGCTGGAAGATAACCTGATGCGTTTATTCGGTTCGGAGCGGATAGCCAACATCATGGTGCGCATGGGTATTGAGGAAGGCGAAGTGATACAGCACTCCATGATCACCAAATCTATAGAGCGGGCACAGCGTAAAGTGGAAGAAAATAACTTCGGTATCCGTAAGCGCCTGCTGGAATACGACGATGTGATGAACTCACAACGTACCGTGATCTATGCAAAACGTCGCAATGCCCTGTTTGGCGAACGCCTGGATGTAGACCTGAACAATACCATTTACGATGTTGCCGAAGATATTGTAAATGAATACAAAGACCTTGCGAACTACGAAGGTTTTGAGCTGGAAGTAATCCGCATATTCTCGCTGAATACCGAAATCAGCGCCGATGAATTCGCAGGCTCATCAGCCGAAGTATTGACCGAGAAACTATTTACCGAGGTAAAAGCATTTTACCAGCGCAAATCAGAAGCCATTGCCAGCCAGACGCTGCCGGTATTAAAAGACGTGTTGAGAGACCGCGGAGACCACATCGAAAGCATTGTTATTCCGTTTACCGATGGTGTTCGCGGCTTGCAAATTGCCGTAAATCTGCGTAAAGCCGTGGAAACCAATGGCGCCGAAGTGGTGAAGGTTTTTGAAAAAACCGTGATACTGGCGCTGATAGATGAGGCATGGAAAGAGCACCTGCGTGAGATGGATGAGCTGAAACAATCTGTGCAAAACGCCGTATACGAGCAAAAAGACCCGCTGATTGTGTATAAGATAGAAGCATTTGAGCTGTTCAAACAAATGCTTGCTACCGTAAATAAAGATGTGGTTGGTTTCTTATTCAAGGGAGGCATACCTACACAACAGTCAGAAGATGTACGCGAAGCACGTCCGCAGCCAAAGCAGGATCTAAGCAAGTTACGGGTTTCAAAACCCGAGCTGGCACAGGTTTCCGGCAGTGGCGAATATGTAGAAGATACCCGCGAAATTCAAAAATCGCAGCCTATACGTGTAGAAAATAAAATCGGGCGTAATGACCCTTGTCCCTGTGGAAGCGGTAAGAAGTATAAAAACTGCCACGGAATGGGTGTAGTATAACAAGTCTTGGAGAAGTTGTAAATAATAGTAAATTTGAATTGCTCTCGCGGTATGATGATGGGGGTCAATAAAAAAAGGCAATTCTATGGGCAAAAAAATTGTTGTCGCTGATGATGACCCGGCAATTTTAGACATCATTTCAATCATTCTTGAAGAAGAAGGGTATGAGGTAGAAACCTCTGTTACAGGCGAATCGCTGATGCAGGTTGATGGCCCTTTACCCGATTTATACCTGGTAGATATCTGGATGCTTGGCAAAGACGGCCGTGATATCTGCCGGCATTTAAAAAGCCACGAACGCACCCGGCACATCCCGATATTAATTGTATCTGCAAACCGCGATATTGAAAAAATAGCCCGGGAAACCGGTGTGGATGCCTATTTAGCAAAACCATTTGAGATAACCGAGCTTACGGATATCATAGCGAAGTGCCTGCAATAGACCGGAAGTTCCCTTATTTTAATCGTTCACGTTTGCAACCTGCCGTTTAACCCATTTTGGTTAATGGTATATCAGTACGTTGAGTTGTTGCTTGTATTGTTTTTATTGTAGCAATACCGTTGTAAAATGCTATCCCCCGCCGGAGAAGGTAAGGGACGTGCTTGCGCTCATTTATAAAAACAAGTGTATAAATGTCCCGGTGTTTGTAATTCGGTAATCATAGTGGAAAGTTCTAAACTTTCCTGCTGTTTTTTTAAGGTATAAGCTAACCTACGGCTCCATTCTCCCGGCTGAAACTTGAGCGGTAATGGCAACTACTCACTGTCCTTTCACCTTCACGCTGCAACTGAAAACGTTTTTAACAGGTTGGCTCGACATTGCTATAGGAAATTATGGAGCAATCCGTATATTTGCAGAATCTTTTCGGGATGTAGCGTAGCCCGGTATCGCGTCAGCATGGGGTGCTGGAGGTCGCAGGTTCGAATCCTGCCATCCCGACTTACAAAGCCACACGTTAAGTGAGGCTTTTTTTAATTTTTGGTATTATTGCATGTCCATTCGGGATGTAGCGCAGTCCGGTAGCGTGCTTCGTTCGGGACGAAGAGGTCGCAGGTTCGAATCCTGTCATCCCGACTTTTAAAGTCACAATTGTCTGATTAAAAAACGATTGTAACTTTTTTGCTTTAATGAGCAGCAAGAAGGGTAGCAATAATCCTATGTGCACCATGCAGTCAATAATAAAGGTTAAGTAAAGGTGAATAATTGTTGTGTATTTGATTATACTCTTTATGCTATAAAGATAGAAAGTTCAACAGGCCGGTTATTAAGCCGGGCTTTTTGTTATACCAGAGAAGAAGAAAGGACAATATAGATAGCACTTTGCCCTTTTTAAGGCCTTTAAAGTCTTCAGAAAAGAGAATATCTCCTTTAATTGGAAAATCTAAATACTTGGAATTTTATATCAATTTTTAAGAGCCTTATTATTCTATGAAAAAAAGCGCCTAGTGCTGATGCAATAAATATAGAGGCAAAGATATATGCCAGCGCATACCACAAATTTTCAGTGGTAAAGTCAGGTATATTGTTACGAGATAACTCAGCATATGCACTAGTAATAGGCTTTTTTACTGAATCATACGTAAAGTTCAAAGATTTACTAAAGGTGAGAAATGTTATGATTTGCACGCATATTCCCCAGAATATACTTGTAATGAGCCTATCCGCAAATAAACCTGCGCCAAACTGTTTGGTAAATTGACCTTGGAAATAGAATCTCTTAAAAACACTCCGGGAACAATTAATATCACAATAAAAACAATAGTACTTATTGTAACCTGTTCTCCCATTTCGTTTCTTATTAGGAAACCAAAGTTATTTTTCTATTATTTGATAAGATAATTGTCTCTTCCTTACTACGAGTGTTTTTTAGTTTCTCAACCGCATCAATGTATTTTTTCTTATCTTCTGGATTAGAAAAAATTCTTTTCGCCTCAGAACTCATAACATCCAAGTCAGAATAAAAATATGACTCTATGACATCTCCAACTACTTGTTGTATCTGTTTCAAAACTTTCATGATTCTATATGATTAAATGTCAGGCAACGTTGAAAACTCTTACAATAACGATAGTCCCTAGGTTCTCATTACAAATATAACACAACTATTGAAAGATATAATATAATAACAATTATTGTTACATAACAACAACAACTATAATTAGTTCATTTATAGGGTGCTCTTTTCAAGTCCCTTATAACACTTAATTTATCAATTATTTTTAGTCACCTGGCCAGGTTTCAAATCCTCGCTATGAAAACCTCAAACAAACACAGGGGATGTTACTGTTTGAGCCGTTACCGCGAAAACCGCCGGTTCAGCAGCTCGTATAATTTATCAACGGTAGCCTGTTTTTCTGCCCAATTGTTTTTAGCAGCATAATTGGTTTGCAGAAAGTTATCGGCAGCTTCAAAGGTATCAAAACGGTTTACCAGCTCTATGGCTTCGCTGTAAGCCAGGCTGTAACCGTTAAACAGGTCTTTTACAAACATCAGCTTATCATTCAGGCTGATAATGGATTTCAGATCAGTTACCGGTTGCTGGATAAACTGACCTGCCCGGGTTGAGCCCTCTCTTTGCGCCGATATCAGCTCATTTAAGGTAGGCGCTTTGGCCGGTTCTGTTATTGTTGAAATCCCGGTTTCTTCTGCCGGAGGAATATCAATGCTTACCGTTTTTTCCTGGATAACAACCTCATTCACCACGGTTGACTCCGCTTCCGGCTCTTGCTGAGTGGCCTGGGTAACAGGCTCAGCAACCGGGGCAGTTTCTTCCGGCTCAGGCGTAATGGTTTCGGCAGCAGCTTCTTCCGGCTTGTCTTCTATGGGGTCGGCTTCCAGCACAAAACGCACAGGCTCCTGCTTATCTGTAGCATTTTCCTGTCCAGTTACCGGTTCTGTGGTTTCAGGCTGCCCGGTTTCATGTGCTTCGGGTTGAGCTGCTTGTTCAGGTTCTTCCTGCTGTGCTGCCTCCGGCTGTTTCTCCGGCCCAACAGGAGTGCTCTCGGGGTTAACGGAAGGTATATGGTTGGGAGTTGGCTTAGTATGCGGTTTGGCTGCATTCAACCGTCGCAAAATTTCGATATGATCTGCCAGGAAGCTGGCATTGGCCGAAAAAAGCTCCAGTTCCAGTTCGTTTAAATTTTCCTGGTTTTTAGCCAGGTAATGGTATTGCTCTGTAATCTCATCTAAAATGCTGCCGATCTTCTTAAAAATATCTGTCTGGTTCATCATATTCAGAACATAACGCTGATAAGCCTTATATGTTGGTAATTTGGTTATCAAAAATAGCATTTAATTCTGATATTAGTCCACAGCATGCTATTTAGTGAACATAATTTCAGCCGTAGAAATTGTCCGTCGGGGAATATTGAGGTGATATGCGGGTCGATGTTTTCGGGCAAAACCGAAGAGCTGATCCGGCGGCTGAGGCGTGCCCAGATCGCAAGGTTGCAGGTAGAGATCTTTAAGCCGAAAACCGATACGCGATATGATGAGGATGCCGTGGTTTCGCATAATAAAACCACCATTCCGTCTACCCCGGTAGACCATTCTTCGTCAATTTTATTATTAGGCAGCAGCACACAGGTTGTGGGTATAGACGAAGCCCAGTTTTTTGACGAGGGTTTGCCCGAAGTATGCAGTATACTGGCTAACCGTGGCATCCGTGTTATTGTTGCAGGACTGGACATGGATTACAGCGGTCGTCCGTTCGGGCCGATGCCTGCGCTGATGGCTATTGCCGAGGACGTAACCAAAGTACATGCCATTTGTGCCCGGTGCGGTAATCCGGCAGGTTACTCATACCGCACAATAACCAGCGACGCCAAAATCCTGTTAGGCGAAAAAGAAAGCTACGAACCCCGTTGCCGGGCTTGTTTTAACGAGGCTGAGCAAGCAATTTAGATTCAAAATCCAGGGCTGTAAAAGAAGCATGAAGCGCTTGCGGCACATCATCCGGAATTTATGCTTCCACTTTTTTAACAATAATAAGAGGATGATGTTGTGCCGGATTTAAAAAAACAGGCGGGAGCGTTATTTTGCAATAATAAGCTTCTTTGTTTTTTGTGTGTTGTTAAACCTGAGCCGGTAAAAGTAAACACCATCGGCCAGATCAGAAAAATTAAACTGGTACGTATACAGATCCCTGTCAAATACGCCGGAGACCAGGCGCTTAACCAGGGCGCCGTTACTGTTATATAAATTTAACGAAGTATAACCTCTGTAGGGAAGCGTGAATTTAAAAATGGTATTTCCGGTAACCGGATTGGGGTAATTCTGTAATAGTTCCGGCGTTTCTGCAATAGAAACCAATGGAGCAATAGTTGCATAGCGTTGCTGGGCCGTTTGAGCAGTGTTCTGAATATCGGTCAGGTTATCGCCGGCAATAAAGGCAAAGGCTACACGAACGGACTGGCCTGCAGGAATGGTAAAAGGGCCGTTGCCTGAAACGAACATCACATCCAGCCCGGAAGAGATATTTTCGCCTAAGCCGGTAGAAAAAATGCCGTTTGATAACGTTTGGAACTTCTCGTCCCTGGTAAAGTTATCGCCGGCCAGAAAATCATTTTCTAATTGATACGACAGGGGATAATAGATCTTAGGCAATGCGTTTGTAAGCAATTTTACACCGGCGTATATGCTGCCCGATCTGCTGTAAATATATCCCAGGTTATTTTGAGCGTCAAATTTGGTGATATTATCGCTGCCGCCGTTAATATCCCAATCGGTGAACATGCCCAGGTAAACGCCTTCCAGGTCGGTGCTGTTCTGGTTTGTAACCTCGTATTCTACAATGGTGTACTTGTCGTTTGCATACGCTAACTGCCGGTGCCTGATATAAACGTTCAGTGGGTTTGGACTTGCGCTATCGTCAAATTCAGAATATCCTTCAAAATCGCCGGTGTTTGAAGCCAGCCGCGATGCTTTCACCTTTTTGGCGAAATCCTCGTTGCTGTTATCAGAAACAGAGCGTACATTATTTGAGATCCTGGTTCCTGAAGTGCCGATCATTAACGAAGCTTCGTACAAAACAGACTGGTCTTTATAAATAAAACCCAGGCCGTTCTTAGCCCCATTGGCCTCGTATCCCACACGCCCGTTACTGGTTAAGGTGGTTGATACCTGGTTAACGGTAATGTTAATATAGTCTAACGCAACAGAAAGGTTAAAAAGCTCAAAATCCTGGTAAGCATTGTTGTTTGCCGAGTAATCCAACCGGAAAGGTATCTCGGAATTATCGGGTGTGTTGGGTTTGATATATACTTTGAAGGGGCCGATGGATTTAGTTTCCAGCAGGCCTATGGCCGGCAGGGTTTGTATGGCATTTAATATGCTGACGTACCCGTTTGTTGTGCTCAATTTAACAGTTACATTAGTTGCTGCGGTTAAAAAATTCTTCAGATCCAGGTAAAGCAGCACGGTATCGCCGGCAGGCAGCGTACCGCTACCATCATCGGTTACCGTAAGTTTTTGGTAGCGTATGGAGGGCGGCGATTTGGTTAAAGCCCGGTAAACATTTAAGCGGCCTTTACCCAGCATGCCTACATAAGCAGGATTTATATTATCGATATTATCGGATGTGATGCGCAACTGTTCGCCAACCTGCTGCATGGTGAGTTCCGGGCGGTAGCTTTTTACCAGGGCTGCAGCGCTTGAAACCATCGGCGTTGCCATAGATGTACCCGATTTCTCACCATATTTACCATTATATATGGTGCTGGTAATACCTGTTCCGGGCGCTGCTATAGAAACGTAAGCACCATAATTTGAAGATCCGCTTTTTTTATCGTTGCCGTTAACATTGGCAACTGCCAGCACGCCGCTATAGCCGGCCGGGTAGTCGGGCTCAGAAGTATTACTGTTTCCGGCGGCTGCTATAACCAGGCAGCCTTTATCTATGGCATAATTTACAATATCCTGCCCAAACTGGCTGAAGGAACCACCCCATGAGCAGTTGATAATTTGTGCACCGTGGTCGGCTGCATATTTTACACCCTCAAAGCCGGTATAGATAGAGGAGGCATCGTTATCCGCACCGGTTTTAACGATCATCAGTTTGGCGTTGAAGGCAATACTGGCTACACCGGTATGGTTATCGGAAACGGCCGAAGCAATGCCGCTGACATGTACGCCATGGTCAGTGCTGTCACTTTTTACGTTCGGATCGTTATCCGGAGTCCAGTTGTTGCCGGATGCACCTACAAAGTCCCATCCGTAATAATTGTCGATGTAGCCGTCGCCATCGTCGTCAATGCCATTAACGGGATCGGCCGTATTAATGTAAATGTTGGCAGCCAGGTCGGGGTGCGTGGTTTCAGAACCCGAATCGACAATGGCGATAATTATTCCCGAGGCATTGCGGGTAATGTCCCATGCCTGTGGCGCAGAAACCTGGCTCAACCAGGTTTGCAGTCCATACGACGTATCGTTGGGTGTATAGCTGGTGTGATAAATGTAGCTGGGTTCGGCATATTCAACCCGGGCATCTTGTAACAATTCATTAATGGCTGTTTGCAGTTTACTGCTATCCGCAATGTGTATGCTGTAAATGCGACTTAACCCAACCGGGTCAGCCTCTTTTAGTACAGTATTACCTCTCTTTAGGGATGAGGAAGTCGGCTTACCAAATTTTTTTTCAATAGCCAGTACATTAGTACTTTGCAGCTTTATAACAGGTTGCGCTTCTGCTGATGTTTGATCTTTACCTGTTGCCTGCTGACTTTGCTTAAACTTAACGATGATGACGCCGGGAAGGTAATTTTTCGCCTTAACGCCGGGCGGCAGCGCAAATGTGCGTAATGCAGGTTTAGGTTGTGCGTATGTAAACAGCACACTTAATAAAATGCCCGGAAGCAGCAGTTTCTTCATTAAGCTCAAATTGTATCAAAACTAAAGAAACTTTTAATTAATTAAAGCGGGGGAAATGTTAAAATGAATGGCACAAGCAAAACCTGAAAATAAAATAGTGATTTGCAACAGCCCGTTTCAGAAATAAAATACTATTGTTAAGTCAAAAGCCAAAAGCCAAAAGCCAAAACCCCGCAGGGCTCATTGAAGCCTCAGAAAGCAATAAGTGCACATCAATAATTAAAAACGGATAACACGTTTAAAATCAGAATATCAAAAATGTACTAATCAGACAATTTATAATTGACTTAATATTAGATAAGTGCCTGCATGAGGATTTCGGGATCATTGTGCTGTACCGTTCATAAAATCATTGATCGTTTTCTCTGCCTGGTAGGGGGATTTTTTTATGGTTGTCTGCCTGACAGCCATTGCCGGTTATGATCACTGCTTTTCCATCTGTTCTGAGTGTTGCATTAATGCTGATACATACCTTGCGTAAGAAGGTCACTACATCGTCGTCCGGCGTTTTCTTACCGTAAAACGTGCAGTTGTCTAAACGGCCTTCCACGTAGATGGGCATATTGTATTCCCGCTGCATATCGGTAATGATGTCAGTTACAGGGGTTCCGTTATAAGTATATATACCGCTTCTGCGATCCAGCAGTTCAGCGGCATTGGGGTAATTCTCTTTGCGCAGAGTAACACTGCTTCGGTCAAATACCGCCCGCTGTTTGGGCGTCAGCTCCACTGCAGCTTCCTGTTGCAGTTCGCTGTTTACCAATACTTTCCCCGTAAGGAGTGTTACGGTGGCCTGTGTCATTTCAGGATAGGATTGTATGTTAAAGCCGGCGCCGAGCACATAGGTGCGTATGCTGCCTGCATGTACAATAAAGGGATGTGCGACATCCCTGGTTACCTCGAAAAAGGCTTCGCCGCTTAATGCTACTTCACGTTTGCCGCCGTAAAAGCGTTCAGGATACTTCAGCGTACTGCCGGGGCTGAGCCATATTGTTGAGCCATCTTCCAGGTGCAGGATTTTATGCTGCCCTTTCAGTGCGGCGGTTTGCAGCATCTCGGCAGGGCTGATGATATTAGCCAGCTCATTACGGTACAGGTACATGCATACGATCAGCAGCACAGCCACAACGCCCGATACATAGCGCAATGCCGCGATAATAAGCGGCCTGCGGGTTTTACGCAGGAACCGTCGTGCAGCGGCATGCTCGTCGAACTGTTTTAGCTGGTTGGTAAGCTGGTCGATATTGTGTTGCTGCATCAACTCCCAATACAGTTGCCGGTTATCTTCGCTCCGGGCTACCCATGCGTCCAGCTCCGCACGTTCGGCGTTGGTAAGTTCATTTTTACGCATACGTCCGATGAGGTACGCTATACGCAGTCCGTGGTCAATGTTGTCGCTCATGGAGTATGCCTTTTATAGTGTATACCACAACAAAAGCGAAAAGTACTAAAGGGGATGAAAAAAAGTTTACATAAAAAAACAGCGCCCGTTTATCAGAATGCTGCCTATTATGGAGTAATGTGTTTTACTCCAATACCACGGGGTCGGAAAGAAATACCAAGCCGGAAGAATATTTTGTTAATGCCGCAACAGGTCGAACAGGGAAAGAGAGGCCAACAGCAATACAAACTGATACTGGTCAGGAGGCAGTTTATGTTTCAGTAAGGACAGTCCCCGCATTTTCTGGTTTTTAACCGTTTGCACCGATAATCCCATCTTATCGGCAATTTCCTGGTTGCTCATGTTTTCCAGGTAGCTCATGCTGATGATCTTGCTGCATTGTGGCGGCAGGTTCTTGATAGCCACGTAAATTTCGCGGGCTATTTCTACGCGTATCAGTTCGCTCAGGTAGTTGTCCTGCACTTCGCCCTGCTCCTGGCAGAACGCGGTATTGCGCTCGTTGGCGTGGGTGGATGTTTTCAGGAAATTGAGTGCTGCATTTTTAGTGGCCCGGTACAGAAAAGACTTGAGGTGCTGCTCATTCTCAAATTGCTCCTGCTTTTGCCACAGGCGCATAAAGAGGTTCTCTACGATGTCTTCGGCATCCTGCTGGCTGCTGACCAGCTTGTAGGCGAACAGGCAGAGGGCATTATAATAACACAGGTAAACCTGGCTGTAGGCATGCCTGTCCCCACGGTTCAATGCTTCCAGATCTAATTCTTTGTGCGGGAGTCCCTTTTCCATTAACAGCTATGCTATACTTGGTATATAGCCATAAGCTATAAAAGTAGATATTATTTGTTTTAAATCAAACTATTTAGGGTAATGCTATTTAGTATCTTTATTTTTAAACGGTTAGTGACTCCATGGCCTGAATATCGGACGATGAAAAGCGGCAAAGTTCTTTTAGCGGGGCGGCTGATGAATCCCATACATACATTAACGGACTATTTCCGTTCGCTGGTTTCAAAAAAATAAATCACCTGGAAAGTGGGCTTTTAGATTCGCGAAGCACTAAACATTTTTTCTGGCCCGCTTTTGGCTTGTAGCTGATATATCTGTTTATCTTAAAACATTAATTAAAAAAGAGTCATGGAAAATCAAATTCTTCAACTGGAAAAGAAGTATTGGAAGGGAATGCAGGACGGTGATTTTGAAACGGTAAAAAGCCTGAGCCACTTCCCATGCATTGTAGCCGGAAAAAATGGGGTAAGAAGTGTGGACGAAGCCACTTTCAAAATGATGTTTGATTCGGGAAAGGACAGGCAGTTGAATGTCCTGAATATTTCTGACACGCAAATGCAGAAGATCAATGAGGACAGCGCTGTTATTGCTTACCTTATTGAGTTGGAATACAATGTACAGGGAAAAAAGTCATCTGGTAAATGTGCCTGTACTTCAACCTGGGTAAAGGAAAATGGGAAATGGGTTTGTGCCCTGCATACAGAAACTGACCTACAAAAATAAGCCACCTGGAAAGGCGGCTTCAGACCTTATGTGTGCAGAGACTGACGCCGTTAAATTTAAATCTGTAATATTTTTCCTGAAAAACCTTTAAAAGGTATAAAACAAAAAAACCACTCTGCTTGAGTGGTTTTTGCTTCCCCTTCAGGGGTAAAAGCGGTCCGGACGGGACTCGAACCCGCGACCCCATGCGTGACAGGCATGTATTCTAACCAGCTGAACTACCGGACCAGTTTTGTATCAATCTATTATAGAAAGAACGATTTCTTTGTTTGTTTTTTGAGAAATAGCTCTCGCTTTTGAGCTTCACTTCTCGTTTCAAACTCCTCGAAATAAGCAACCTTCCAGGGAATCTTTTTTGAAGTATATTTAGATAAGCCCTGATTATGAAACAACAATCGCTTTTCTAAATCTTCAGTATATCCAATATAAAAAGAACTATCCTGTTCGCTCTGCAATATGTATGTTTTATATTTCATACTTCTTGCGTGACAGGCATCCCCTCCCGAGTTATTCGGGATCGGGGTAACCAGCTGAACTACCAGACCTTCCCGTTTGGGTTTGCAAATATAGCGTCTTTCTTTAGTTTTTCAATGAAAAAATAAAAAATCTTAAAACTGCTGTTCTCTAAACCGTAATCAGCTAAATAACAGCACCTTCCTTCATTTTTTCTGCGTTTTCGGCAAACTGAAGGGCATCAATAATTTCCTGAATATCGCCATCCATAATAGCAGGCAGGTTGTATAAGGTCAGGCCGATGCGGTGTTCAGTGACCCGCCCC
Source organism: Pedobacter sp. BS3 (assembly GCF_008274585.1). Classification (GTDB taxonomy): domain Bacteria; phylum Bacteroidota; class Bacteroidia; order Sphingobacteriales; family Sphingobacteriaceae; genus Hufsiella_A. The sequence goes on from NZ_VTRT01000001.1 coordinate 625,338, forward strand.
TGCGGGTAATTATATGTTCTGATCTTTGCCGAACGGTCGCCCGTTGAAACCATCGTTTTACGTTTAGCGGCAATATCGCCGTTATGTTTTTGCAGTTCCAGGTCATAGAGCTTATTGCGAAGCATCTCCATGGCCAGCTCCCGGTTAGCCAGCTGCGAGCGTTCCACCTGGCACACTACCACAATTCCGGTGGGCTTATGCGTCAGCTGAACTTTGGTTTCCACCTTGTTCACATTCTGTCCACCGGCACCACCCGACCGCGATGTCTGCATCTCAATATCCGCGGGATTCAGTTCCACATCCACCTCCTCGGCTTCCGGCAAAACCGCTACCGATGCCGCCGACGTATGCACCCGTCCCTGCGTTTCCGTATCAGGAACACGCTGTACCCGGTGCACGCCAGATTCATATTTCAGCGTGCCGTACACATCCTCTCCCGAAACCTTCAAAATCACCTCTTTATAGCCGCCAGCCGTGCCTTCCGTAACATCCATCACCTCCACTTTCCAGCCCTTGGTTTCAAAGTAACGGGTGTACATCCGGTACAGGTCGCCGGCAAACAAAGCCGCTTCATCACCGCCGGTTCCACCGCGAATTTCAACAATAGCGTTTTTGCTGTCCTGCGGATCTTTTGGTATCAGCATCAGCCTGATCTGCTCTTCCATCGCCTCTTTTTTGTGCTGCAGCTCATCCAGGTCAAGCTTGGCCATTTCCCGCAGTTCCTCATCCTTCTCGGTAGAAAGCATGCGCTTATTGGTCTCAATATTGCTGATCACATTGCGGTAAACACGGTACTCATCCACAATTTTGCCAAGATCCTTATATTCCTTGTTCAGCCGGGCAAACCGCTTCATATCGCTCATCGTGCCCGGATCGCTCAGTTCGCGTTCAACCTCTTCCCACCGGTTTTTAATAGCTTCTAATTTATCTAACATCGTATTTTTTGAAAAGCAGGTGCACTACCCCGGTTCAGCCATAGTCCCGCTTTCCGTTGCAATACCGCATTACATGCGGCATTTACACTTCAATCGGGTTTAGCTTACAACTGCCAGTGCAATAAATAAAGGATGCAAAAATACGGTATTTTGGCCTAACTTTTTAATGCTTCTTTTTACGTAACTTTCACGCAAAGCCCGCAAAGGGATTACGCAGAGTTCGCAAAGAAAGCTTGATATTTTTAGCGTGTTATACTTGGCACTCTTGGCGTGGGATTTTTTCTCACGTATAGGCTGCAAACAACTACCAAACAATCCCAGCAATATATCAGCGTGATTTATCTTCAGCCGGATAAACATACACTGTACTATCCGTTAGAAATACCCGGATTTTACTGCCTTCGGCAACCTGCTTAACATCCTTTACAGGTAATTTCTCGCTGCTGCTTTCATAAGTCTGGGTATTCATGCTCTTCCACACATTTCCGTACCGGTACATTAACCAATCATATTTTACCTGCAAATCCGTCAGGTTGTCTGTTAAAACGGTTTTGATATAAGCGCCAAAACGGTCGAACAGCAGAACACCCTGCCGGGCATCGTGCAGGTACACATACTGGTCGTTGGCAAGGAGGATATCCGGTGAGATATTGATACCGGTTTGCTGGTAAATATTTCCCGAGCGCTGGTCATCGTTAAAATCGTTGGTTAGCTTATGCAGCTCACGGTTATTCTGATCGTAGATCCAGTAACCATTATTGTTGGCCGTAGCAGCAAGCGTAACCTGTTTGTTAATATCCTTCCTGAAATTATAGCGGGCAATTTCGCTCAGGGTATTGTTAAGTACCACCAATTGCTGCAATCCGCTATAAAATAGGGTGATCCGCATCGGGTCGGTAACATCAAGTGAAGTAATTTCGCCAAAGCTTTTATTGCTGTATCGCCATAGCAATTTACCCGAAGGGCTATATTTTAACAATTCACCTTTTGCGGTTACCAGGTAAACCTGATCCAGGTTATCGGCTGCAACGTGCACAGCCGGCACATCTATATGAACCGGATACGGAGCAGCTTGTGCAAAAGCCTGCAAGCAGGCCCACGTACCGGCCAGGAACAGAAACCATACACATAAGTGCTTACCCGTTATCATATAGTATAATTTGACAACTTTTTAAAAGTTGTCAAATTTAGTATCAAATTTAGTATTAACTGTGATTACAGCCGAAAAAAGTATCTTTGCGTTTGACTATGCAGAAAATTAAAATTGCGCTCCTGCTGTTAGGCATGAGCATTTCTACAGCTATCCAGGCACAGCAAAAAACACCGTTTACCGACTTGCTGACACAACAAAACGATTGGGTTGATTCCGTTTTTCATAAACTTCACCGCCGTGGACGTATTGCCCAACTGTTTTTTGTGCGGGCGCATACCGATAAAGGCAAAGCTTATGAAGATTCTATCGCAAATGTTATTGTTAAACAGCGCATCGGCGGACTGGTATTCTTCCAGGGTGGCCCGGTGCGTCAGGCCGGGCTGATCAATAAATATCAGTCGATATCCAGAACGCCGCTTTTAATTGCCCAGGATGGTGAATGGGGCTTGGGTATGCGGCTTGACAGCACCATCTCGTTTCCATACCAGATGACGCTGGGCGCCATACAGGATAATCAATTGATTTACCGCATGGGACTTGAGGTAGCCCGCCAGTTTAAACGGGTGGGAGTGAACATTAATTTTGCTCCTGATATAGATATCAACAATAATCCTAAGAACCCCGTGATCGGTTACCGCTCCTTTGGCGATAATAAATATAATGTTACGGCAAAAGGCGGCGCATACATGAAAGGTATGCAGGATGGCGGTTTGCTGGTTAGCCTGAAACACTTTCCCGGACACGGCGATACGGATGTGGATTCGCATTATGACCTGCCTCAATTAAAGTTCAACCGCGAACGTTTGGATTCCCTTGAAATGTATCCCTTCCGCGAACTGGTTAAACAAGGTGCGTCCGGCGTTATGGTGGCTCACATGAATATCTCGGCGCTTGATAACACACCCAACCTGCCGTCGACACTTTCGCGGCCTATTGTTACCGGCATCTTAAAAGAGCAGCTTGGCTTTAAAGGCATTGTATATTCCGATGCGATGGAAATGAAGGGCGTGGTTAAATTCTTTCCCGGTGGCGAAGCCGATGTACGTGCCGTTATAGCCGGTAATGATGTTATCGAATTATCTGAAAACAGCGAGCGTGCCATGAAGCTGGTTCGTAAAGCCATCCGCGAAAACCGGCTCACGTGGGATCAGGTAAATGCCAGCGCCCGAAAGATATTGGTAGCCAAGTTCTGGGCCGGGCTTGATACCTTTAAGGCGTTGCCGGTAACCAACCTGGTTAATGAGCTGAATACACCCGAGGCGCTAAATCTTAAACAGCAACTGAGCGACGCTGCCGTTACCGTACTAAACAGCGACAGCCTGCTTAAACATATCGACTACACTAAGCGTACCGCCCTGGTAAGCCTCGGTGTTACCGATTTAACTACATTTCAAAGCGAGCTGGCCCGGACTTTCACCAATTCAACCAATTTTATTTTATCTAAAATAGCGTCGTCTGCTGATATGTCTAAAATGCTGGCCGAGCTGAAAAAATACGATCAGATCATTGTAGGTGTGCACGATTACCGTAAACGTCCGGGCAGCACATTAGATTACAACAGTCCGTTAAAAGTTTTTATAGCCAATTTAGCCCGGCTGAATACCATCACCTGTGTTTTTGCCAACCCATACACGGTTGCAGGTCTGCCGGGTATTGAGCAAAGCAAAACCCTGCTAATGAACTATGAGAACAGCGATGAAACGCAGAAAGCCGCGGCCAAAGTAATTAAGGGTGAAATCGGTGCCAATGGCCGGCTTCCGGTTAGCATCAATGTCTTTTACAAAAATGGCGATGGAATTGTGGTAGGGAGATAAGATAAGTTTTAGTCTTTCTGCTTGTACCTTAATAAATATTCCCGCTTGCACTCGTTTGCAAAACGAGTGCATCAATCTCCGGCGTTTGCAACGCCGTAAGCGTAGCAAAAGTTTTAAAACTTTTCGTTATTTTAAGGCTTAAGTAGGCCCCAATTGCTCAATGGTTTGGCTGAAACTTAAGCCAGAAATGTGCTTCCGGTTAGTATCAATGTTTTTTGCAGAAATGGTGATAGGATGATGGTGGAGAGATGAGAAGTTGTAGTCTTCCGGATTTATGCTTCTTTGATTCATATCAAAACGGAGCCGAAATATGTTCCTGTTTTACAGAAAAAATTTCGGCTCCGTTCAACGGAATTACTCTACTAATAGCTTAAATGGCTGATTGTGGCCAGCTTTTACTACATAAACTCCTGTTGCCGGTTTTGCTGATAGTTCTACCTGTACCTTACCTGATAATGCCTGAACAGTTTTTTTGTAAATTTCTTCACCTGACAGATCGCTGATGCTAATAGTTACCGGACCGGTTAATTTTTTATTGAGCGTAATACTAAATGAGTTGCCTTTAAGCGGATTTGGATATATTTTTTGCGGCGTATTGCTCAATGAAATGTCTGCTGTACTTATAGCCAGCTCTTTAGCTTTTCCATCGTTATCTACCTGCGTTAACCGGTAATAATTTGTACCGTTAGCCGGATTTCTATCCATGAACTGGTAGTCCTGTCGGGTTGTGCTGTTGCTTCCTTTTGAAGGTATTTTATCCAGTGTGCTAAACACCTTACCATCGGTGCTGCGCTCTAACAGGAAATAGCTGTTATTGCTTTCAGAGGCGGTAGACCACTTTAACGTTACTATGCCGTTTGCTGTAGCTGAGATAAAATCAATTAAGCTTACAGGCAGGGGAGCTGCACACACATCTCCTACCGTATATGTTACTGGATTACCAATGTTATTATTTTCGCCAGTGTTGTTCGTTGCTGAACCACGTCTGTACGTAAACTTTAGTTCAAGAGCAGTACCTGAGGTTTGATTATTCAAAGTGGCAGTAAGATAACCTGACGACGTATCGTAAGTCATTAGATTTCCGTTTACAATAGCAAAATCACAACCTGCTGCCGCACCTATACCATGAAGTGTAACGGTAACATTTCCGCTGCCATCTGTTTCTGCCCTCCATTCAAATTCATCGCCGGTAGTTGGTACGGCATTGCCTGCGCTCTGTCCGCACCATTGTGTTGTAAAACTTCCATTAACTGTAATTACAACAGGACTTGACGTGGTTGAGCCGAGCATGTTATCTGTTGCTTTAGCAGTTATAGAATACGTGCCGGGCTGCACATTGGTCCATTGGAAAGTATATGGATTACCGGTACTGGTAGATTCTCCAATTTTAGCAGACCCATTATAAAACTCTACTTTAGTAACTGTTCCGTCTTCATCGGCGGCGTTCGCGGAAATGTTTATTGTTGCTGGTGAGGTGAAAGAATCAGAAGCAGCAGGCGATGTTAAAGATACCGTGGGTTTAATATTGACTGAACCACCAGAGCATTGCCCTACTATAAACGAGTGTCTGTTACCACTATTGTCTTTATTGCCCGGGCCGTCGGGATTATTGTAAACAAAATAAAAATATATCACCTGCCCATCAGTCAAGCCAGTGAGTTCATACGGCACATTTGGAGTAGGGGTGTTGGCTCCAGTAGCGCCAGCGGGATCAGTGCCATAGAAAAATAATAAGGTAGTGCTTCCCGCTCCCGGTTTATCGGGAATGAAAGTCATGTATGTTTTGCCATCAGCCTGCGTTACCTGATAGTGGTAATCACCATCTTGTCCATTCCCACTACAGGCAGGTTCTTCTGCGGCCTTAACGCTAAAAGGCAGGTACAACAAGGTGCAAATAATTGCAATGATTGTAGTTTTCATTTTCATAACATTTGGTTTTAAGTTAACATTTAATTGATTAGCGGATTTACTACCTTATGCATAATAGTTAAATCATTGTACAATAGTAATTTGTAAAAATCATAGTGACGATTTTCTTACCCCAACAATACTGCAACATAAGCCTGAGATTTGTTTAAAAGTCAGATTTTCCATACTACATTTATACTACAGCAGGTAAAAAGTACTCCTGTAAATTCGCATCTAACCGGGCAATTCTGGTTGTAAGCTATGTTTGCATCTGTTCTACAGAGCAAAAATTACAGGATGAATGGGTGCTTTTTCTTTATTTTATCACCCCTTTACTACACGGCTATTGGCGAAGCAAAACGATTATCTGGCATGTGAAGCGCTATTGAGCGTTTTTTTGATAAACTTTTACATAATCTACATACATGTTCGCCTCGCCACCGGCCAGGCCTGTAATCTGGTTAATATCCCAAATTTGGGTGAAATTCCCCCCTACAGCTAAATTAAAAAGAATAGAAAATTCCTTGTTGAAATACTTTCCGGGCGATTTATCATTTTCAACACTGGTAATATTCATCTCATAATATGGAAGAGCTTCGGGGTTTTTATCTAAATCTAAATACATCTTAATGGCCTGTTCATCCCATATAAGTGTGTATAAATGAAAGCCATCTTGTAATCCATAGCTTGCCGTAATATGCTTTGCATTACTTGCAACACTGTTGGCGTTTGGCCCCCAATGGCATGCTCCATTAAAATATTTATCCTGCAAGTTGTTCTTAATTCCATAATCATTGCCCATCTCTACAATATCTACTTCACCGCTTTTGGGCCAACCTACCTGTGGAAAATCTGCTCCTAACATCCAGAAAGCGGGCCACAAGCCGTTTGCCGTTTTAGGGAATTTAATACGGGCCTCAAGCTTACCATACTTGAAGGAATATTTTCCTATGGTATTTATTCGCCCTGAGGTAGCTTTTTTGCCCATATAATTTTCCTTTTTCGCGGTAATGATCAAACAATTGCTACCTGTTTCGGGCTCTTTGCCAACAGAAATATTATCTTCTTTATAGTATTGTAGCTCACTATTGCCTCCGCCATCGCCATTTACTTCTATAGTCCAGTTGCTTTTATTTAATGTTGAACCATCAAAGAGATCTTCCCACACCAATTTATAACCTGTTTCTGCTTCGGTGTCATTATCGGGCGGCTGCTTTATATCCGACTCCCTGTTTTTACATGCTAAAAAAGGAGCAATGAATAACAGCGTTAATATGCTTTTTATAATTATCTTTTTCATTATTATTTCTTTTGATACAGGCGTACGTAGTCCACTTTCATTTGTACCGGCTTAGCGGGATTATTGAATATTGAATCATCGATTTGCCCTCCCCAGGTGCCACCTATTGAAAGATTAAGTATCACATAAAAATCGGCTGTAAATGGCCAAACCGCTAAGTCGTTAATATTATGGGGTTGATATAACCGGGTACTCTCTTTATCATCTATGTAAAAGATGATGCAGTCGTCGCCATCATCATAATCATTTAACCATTCTATAGCATACGTGTGAAACTCTCCCTCAACTACTCCGGGATATTGCTTATTCTGCCAGTTCTGTCCGTTCGAGCCGTTTTTTTGTGCGGTGTGCACCGCATGTGAGATCATGGTAGGATCTGAGCCGACATGCTCCATAATATCAATCTCGCCATACGTTGGCCAATATCCCACTTCGGGAAGCATCCAGAAAGCCGGCCACGTTCCTTTACCGGAAGGTAAGCTGATACGGGCTTCTATCTTTCCGTATTTCAAAAAGCCCTTTTTCTTGGAGTTTATCCTTGCCGATGTATATGAACAGTTATTGTAATCTTCTTTATAAGCAGTGATAACAAGATTTCCATCCTCTACTTTAACGTTCTTCTCCCTGTCGGTACAATACTGTTTTTCCTGGTTGCCAAACCCGGTACCGGTCTCATAATTCCATTTATCGGTATCTAATTTGGTGCCGTCAAATTCGTCAGACCAAATCAGCTCATATTTTTTTTCCTTATCTGTGTCTTTGGGCTTTGAGTTCTCTGACTTGCCGCACCCAAAGAATAGCAGGGAATAAGAAATGGCTGCAATTGAGAAACACCTGGCTTTTAATATATCCATCGCTTTATAATTTTTAGAATAGATAAGGTATACTTTTGTACACCTTATCTATTAACTGGTATAATAACCCTATTTTTTAGGCTTATAAATAAATACTCCATCTATGTCAAGGGTTTTGCCTGCTACCCCGCCGCTAAGCATAGAGAACACATTTCCAGTTGTAATAGGATTACCCGGGCGGTATATCAATCCCTGTTTAGTAAATTCAGAAATCGGGATTTCAATATGGTGCCATTCGCCGTCACGGGTAAAATCTGTATAAGCAGGAGTTATTCTACCAGCACCTGCATCGTTAAATGCGGCTGGCCCTATAGCTACTCTATAGTCTGTTCCGCTGGCATCCCACAAGGCAACCACATGGGTAGCGTTATCTTTGCTTTTCATAGCCAAGTGTAATACGTAATCGTTACCCACACCGCTAAGATCTAATTGTGCGCCTCCCGGATGACCATCAACATCCGGAGAAATACCAAACCCTGACCAGCCAGCAGGCGCTGCTACCACCAAACTGGTCCATGGGGCCACTGCACCAAATGAGTTCGGGCCACTTGGGGTGCCTGCTGAATAGGTATTCTCCCATACATACAGAAATAGATTACTGTCGTTCGGTCGGTAATCTTTAACTACTTTGCTACTAATCTTTGCTTCGGTTTCTGAGTCCATTGATAACAGGTAATAATTGCTTCCCTGCAAATAGGCGGTTACGTTAGTGTTACCATTATCATCGCCGTCGCCATCGCCGTTGTTGTCTTCCTGCTTCGGACCTTCGTTGCTCTTTTTTGAACAAGATGTAGTAAATCCTACGAATAGTATCCCTACAAATAGTAATAATAATGTTTGCTTTTTCATGATTTTGCTTTTTTGATTAGTTTTTATTTTTTAATTGATTTGATTTATTTACTGTCCTAAATCGCCGAGATTAATTTCTTCTTCAGGAATGGGGAATAATTCACTTTTGCCCTTAATAAAGGTTGCTATATGCTGCTGTACCTCAGGTGTTTCTGTTGCTTTATAAGCATCCATAATTTCTTTGGCTACGCCCCAGCGGCATATATCAAACCAGCGATGTCCTTCCATTGCCAGCTCAACCCGGCGCTCATGGCGTATAGCCTGGCGCAGGTCGTTCTGATTATCGCTGTAGCCTCTATAGTTGGGAAACTCGGGCAATATGGCGGTGTTGCCATTACGGGCCCGGTTGCGCACTTGCTCTAATGCCCATTTTGCCTTTGTCAGGTTATTGTTTTCGCAACAAGCCTCAGCATACATCAGCAGGGCATCGGCATAACGTATCACTTTATTGTTAATGGGCCCGCGGCTGGGATGTGTTAATGAGTATAGCGTGTTACCGGGGCCATCTTCCATCATGGCATATTTCCTGTTGAGATACCGGTCTCCTAAGTAAATTTCCTGTGCAGGCGTTTCAATCTGATCAGATGTAGGGTTTAATATGGTAACGTCTCTTCTTGGGTCACCGGTTTCATATTCATTATATAAGTTTTGTGTAGGCTTATTAAAACCCCATCCGCCTCCAAGCTTTGACGAGCGTGAACGGGTTAAAATAACACTGAATGTCCCTCTGGTAAATCCGAAACCTTCGCCATAATCACTGGTGGGGTCTTCCATATATTGTATCTCAAAAATGGATTCAGGTCCGTTCTCACCACTCAATGTGAAGTTGTCTTTGTAATTGGTTACCAGGTGATATTCGCCCTGATCTTCGGCCTGTTTCACAATCTCCTGACCCCACTTTTCGGCTTCAGTATAGTTGTGAACGGTGAGATATACGTTTAGCAGCAGTGATTGGGCTGCACCTGACGTTGCCCGCCCAAGATCTGTTGCGGGGTATTCGCTTTTGCGCCATAATTTACCGGCCGCATCTTTTAAGTCGCTGATAATGAAATCATAAATTTCGGAAACTGGCGCTATAGGTTGTTTCCATTGATTGGAGCTTTCTATCACAAAATCTACTTTTGGCACACCGCCAAATACCCGCACTAAGCGTAAATAATAATATGCCCGCAGAAATTTGGCTTCACCAATTAACCGATCTTTAAGCCGCTGATCCATCGTTGCGTCAGGCGATACTTTTGGAATTTCCTGTAAGGCGAGGTTACACCGGGCTATGCCCTGGTATTGCGCCCGGTAAAAATCTAACAGAAAGACGTTATTAGACTGGGTTTTAAAATTTTCCATGTCGTACACAGCCGCCATATCGCTAACATCCTGGCCGCCTTTCAGGGCATCGTCAGAAACCACATCGCCAATGAACCATTCGCTGAAATAGGTGGTATTGTATTCCCAGCCTAAAGGCGCATAAGCGGCATTTACAGATTGTATGGCGGTTTCGCCGGATGAAAAGAAATCGTCAAGCTTAGTAACGCCTGGTGAAGGTGAGAGAAGCCATTTTTTACAGGACACCAGCGTGAGTGATCCTGTGAACAGTAAAACGACGAATATTTTTTTGGATATGTTATTTTTCATGATAACTGATTTTTCAGAAGTTAATATTTGCACCCAACATCACAGTTCTGGCCTGCGGGTAGTTGCCAAAATCTACTCCGCTGCCTATTTCGGGGTCATAACCGGTATATTTGGTAAAGGTTAGCAGGTTGCTTGCGGCCAGGTAAATCCGGCACCGGTTTATTCCTTTTATAGAAGCCGGTAACGTATACCCGATCTGTACATTTTTAAGCCGCAGGTAAGCACCGCTTTCTACAAACCGGGTGGATGCAAACTGATTTACAGAACTGTACGGATTTGGAATATCGCCTCCGGAATTGTCTGGTGTCCAGGCATTTCGCATGCTGGTGCTTAGGGTTGCTTCCAGGCCGGTTCCTTCGGTACGCATACGCACGGCGTTAAAGAGTTGATTTCCATACACGCCCTGGAAAAATACCTGTACGTCGAACCGGTTCCAGTCGGCGCTCAGATTTAAGCCATACGTTAGCCAGGGAAACGGATTTCCGATCTTGGTTTTATCGGCATCGTCTATTTTGCCATCGCCGTTCAGGTCTTTGTATTTGGCATCGCCGGCATGATAGGATATTGAACTGGCATCATAACCGTACAAATAGGCTAATGCTTCCTGGTCGGTTTTGTAAATGCCTTCGTATTCATATCCCCAAAGGGAAAATAGAGGTAAGCCCTGATCGCTTAGGGTGTATGTGCCGTAAATTTTTTGTCCGCCGTTTAACGCGGTAAGCTCATTCTTGATAACCGATGCATTTCCGGTTATGGCATAATTAAGCAGCTTTGTGCCTAAGGTTGCTTTGTTCTGATAAGTCAGGGTAAGCTCAATACCCTTATTGCGCACCGTACCTACGTTTGCAATGGCATCATAACGGTTTCCTACATACGCGGGAGCCTTTACGGAGAGCAACATATCTTTGGTATCCCGCTGGAACAGATCAATGGTTCCGGAAAACTTACTTTTAAACAGGCCAAAATCTATTCCCGCATCCAGCTGCTCTGTTCGTTCCCACCGGCCGCCTTTATTTACATAGGTTAATATCGTAGCTCCATTGGCTAATTGCTGGTCACTGCCCAGTACATAATCTACAAAAGTAGGGCCGGTATTAAACATTTTAAGGGTGAAATTATCCGAACCGATTTTTTCATTACCGATTTGTCCCCAGCCAACACGCAGCTTCAGGTAATCAATAACCGGTATGTTCTTCATCCAGCTTTCATCGCTTATCCGCCATGCCAGGGCTGTTGATGGAAAGTATCCCCAAAGGTTTTCAGGAAATTTGCTTGACGCATCGGCCCTGAAGTTAAAGGTAGCCAGATAACGATTGTTATAGGAATAGTGAAGTCTTCCTAATAAAGAGAACATCCGGGTGCGTGCCACACCATCAGAAGAATAGGTTCTGTCTTCGGTAGTTTGCGATAAGTACCAGTTTGTGCTTTCAGGATTGAGAATAGATGCTCCCGAACCGCCGATAGTGTAATAATTGTATTCTTCGGTAGTTTGTCCACCCATTACAGAGAAGCTATGCTTACCAATATCCCTGGTATAGGTTAGCGTATTTTCAAACCGTAATGTTGAATTTCTGGTCATGCTGCTTGACAGGAAATTCTTGGTAGACTGGTCGTAATCAGAATATTGATAAGCATCTTTGAATAGCCTGTTTCGCGAGTTGGAAAGGTCGAGACTAACATCTGAGCGAAATAACAGGCCTTTTATCGGGGTGATCTCAACAAACGCATCGCCGATAAGCCGCTCATTTTTATCTGACGGATGCGAATGCTCAACCATAGAGAATGGATTGGTAACATTTTTGAAGTTTGATGAGGCGCTGATTTGTCCGCTTAAATCTTTTCCATTCAGGTTTCTGGAGCCGGCGGGATAATGTGTGGGATCCCAGGGCGCCATAGCTAAAGCTGCCGATAAGATGGAGGCGCCGGGACTGGCATTATTATTCATGGCGTTGCGACCGTATGATGGAACAAACGATAGATTTTGCCCTACTTTAAGCCAGTTCTTAACCTGGTGCGCTGAATTAAAGCGTATGGTTAACCGGTTATAGTTTGATCCGATAATAGTTCCCTGCTGATTAAAATAACTGCTGCTGAAGGAGTAGCTGCTTTTGTCGTTACCGCCATCAACTGAAAGGTAGTAGTTTTGGATGAGTGCATTTGGGTTAAATACTTCATCCTGCCAGTCGGTTTCAATGCCTGCATAGTTTAACCCATCCGGGTTTGATGAGGATTTTATAAGCGGGTAATATGGTGAACTGCCTAAGCGATATGCATTTAGCCAACGGTTGAACCCGTATTGATTGTAATAGTCTATTTGAGATTGTACGCGGTTTAAGTCGATAATAGTTTTGGCGAACTCTTTGCTTTTCATCAGCTCCAGCTTATTCCACCGGTTCTGAATCCCGGTATAGGCATCTACAGAAATAGTTGCTTTACCGGTTTTTCCTTTCTTGGTTGTAACCAGGATAACGCCATTGGCTCCGCGTGAGCCATAGATAGCTGTAGCCGATGCATCTTTTAAAATTTCTGTTGATTCAATATCGTTAGGGCTCAAAAAAGAAATATCGCTTAAAATGATACCATCAACTACGTAAATAGGCGAGCTATCATTTACGGTACCTATTCCGCGTATACGAACTACTGCCGGAGCCCCCGGTTGTCCGGAATTTGCATTAACAGTTACACCGGCAGCCCTCCCCTGCAACGCCTGATCCAGGCCTGCCGCGGGTGTTCGCTGTAATTGCTCTGCCTTTATAGAGGTTACAGCACCGGTTACGTCGCTTTTTTTCATAGTGCCGTATCCAATAGCTATCACCTGATCCAGCATCTGGATATCGGGCTCTAAAACAATGTTAATAATTCCCTCTGTATGGATGGTTTTTTCCTGTTCCTTGAAGCCTACCGACGAAAATACCAGTGTCCTGCCTTGTTTAACCGGGATGGTGTATTTACCGTTGATGTCGGTTACAGTACCCTGGGCAGAACCTTTCACTTTAACACTTACTCCCGATAAGGGCTGCTTATCATCAGATGCCGTTACTGAGCCTGCTATATGTAGCTGTTGGGCTATGGCGGTCTGCAGCAGGAACAAGCCTGAAACTAATAAAGTTATTTTTTTCATCTATAATGAAATTAAAGCGTGAAATCAGAATATGCGGGTTTTTCTTGCTGTGTGTAGCAGGCATTTGTTAATGCAAATGGCATCAACTGAAAACAATGAATGAATGTAGTTTTTCCTTCCATATAAGTTTAATATTAATTAATTGGTTATCAGGTTGTATCCCGAAATACATCAGGATTGCATTTTCAAAGGTAAATACAAATTATACAGGCGTTGTAATTTACTACTACAATATTACCCATACATTGCGGATTATGTGCGCTTAAATGCACTTTTAAGGTACTACAATACTACTACACAGTAAAACAAAGTTGTTTGCTGAATATAAATCGCAATATTTGGGGCTGACTAAAAAGCTCCCGTCATCCCGATCCCTCCCGTACATACGGGATTGGGAGAGGGATCTCCGCCAGAAGTGCTTAGGAAGAAGATTTTGCTTCGCAGCTGCTTCGTGGTCTCCTTCTAAGGTCGTCGAAATGACGCAGCTTTCTGACTTTTTGGTCAGCCCCTTGTTTAAGGAGCATGCTTTTACGTGCAAATAAGAGCATGTTTAAATTTCATGAAACAATGGTTTTATTGCTGCTGGTGGGGACACCAGCAGCGGTTGAAGCCCTGGATGGTGTCTTCACCGTCCATCCACAATTACTACATCTATGAAATTTAAACATGTTCTAAGTGATGTGTTTATTTTGAATAATTACTAAATTGCTTTATCAATTAACCAATAAAATCTGAATGAGGTATTTATACTTACTAATTATAATTTGTTGTGTTAAAAGTCTGCAGGCACAAAATCCCATCGGGATTCCACAAATAAATACTTATGGAAGCCTGGATTATAGAGGTGGTACGCAGAATTGGGATATTGATCAGGATAAAAACGGCATTTTATATTTTGCAAATAACGAAGGGCTGCTAACTTTTGATGGCCGGCACTGGAATCTGTACCCGTTGCCTCATAAAACAATTGTGCGCTCGCTAAAAGTAAGCCGCGATGGTAAGATCTATGTAGGGGCGCAGGATGAGATCGGTTATTTTTTCCCGGATAAAAATGGTGTATTAAAGTTTCATTCCATACGTAATCTTATTCCCGAACCGGAGCGCCAGTTCTCTGATCTGTGGGATATTGTGGCATTAAAGGATGAACTATTCTTCAGAACCACCAATAAAATATTTTACCTGAGAGACGGCGTAATTAAGGTCTACAAGCCGCAACGTACCTGGGAGTTTATGGGCCAGGTGAATGGAGTTCTTTATGCCCAGGACAGTGGCAAAGGACTACTGACGTTCCAGGATGGTGCATGGCAGCCTGTTGTAACCGCTTCGAAACTTAAAGATTATATCACTGCCATTCTACCCTACCAGGGCGATACACTTTTGGTTACTACCCTAAAAAACGGGTTGTTTTTGTTGGGTAAAAACTTCTTTGCAAAAAAAACCAGCCCGTACGATGCGAGTTTTAGCAGGTATCGTTTATACAAGGCCATACAGGTAAGTAACGACTGGTATGCTGTGGCTACCTCATCAGGAGGATGTTATATTATCGATAAGGCAGGACGCATTGTACAACAGTTTTCATCGGCTGAAGGCTTATACAAAAATAACCTGCGCAGCATTTTTATAGATCGTAATAAGAATCTGTGGCTTGGTCTTGACGATGGTATTAACTTCATCGCGTTTAACAATGCTATCAAGTATATCTATCCCGATAAGGATAAGCAAACCAGCAGCTATGCCACGCTGATATACAATAATGTATTATACATTGGTACGTCTAACGGTGTATTTTATACTGCGCTGCAAGCTAATAACAAAGATCTAAGCTATTCTAAAAATCCTTTTAATGAATTTGCCAATACTGCGGGACAGGTTTGGAGCCTCCGGGAGATCAACCGGCATGTACTTGTTGGGCACGAAGACGGGGCTTATGTGATAGACGGCGGTCAGGCTAAGCAGCTATATTCATCGCCGGGAACGTGGCTGTTTAACCCGCTTTCTTCTTACCCCACACAGCATATTATAGCAGGTACGTACGGAGGGCTGCAACTGATAACATTTCAGAATAACCAGTTCATCAACCGGGGACATATTACAGGGCTTAATAATGAATCGCTGCGGTTTCTGCTCATTGATAACGGTGTGATCTGGGCTTCGCACCCGTACAGGGGCATTTACAGGTTAAGGCTTTCGCCGGATCTGAAAAGCATCAGCGAGATAAAATTATATACCGAAAAAAATGGCTTGCCATCGGCGTTAGGTAATTGCATTGCCAAGATCAGGGGCAAAATTGTTGCGGCAACTACACAGGGTATTTATGAATACGATGCCAGATCAGACCGGTTCATTCCATCGGCATTTCTTACACCAATTTTAAAAAAGAACGTTTATCATTACCTGAAAGAGGATAAAGATGGTAATATCTGGTTCATCAGCTTTAAAAAAGTTGGCCTGGTTGATTTTAATAATCCTTCGGAAGATAGTGCCTACACTATTGTTCATTTCCCGGAATTGAACTCGCAGGTGGTTGCAGGATTTGAAAATATCTATCCGTACGATGCCGAGAATATTTTTATTGGCGCCAATAAAGGGCTCATTCACATTAATTATAAAAAGTACATACAAAACCTGAAACCTATTGATGTTATGCTATCGTTGGTAAAGGCTACGGGTAAGCAGGATAGTGTGATTTACGGCGGATATTTTTTGAAAAACAACCGTATTGAGGCTGCACAGGATAAAAACCAAAAGGTAGAATTAACAAAAAATCTCAATTCGCTGCATTTTGAATATTCATCAACCCTGTACGAGCAGCAAAACAATATTGAGTTTAGCTACCAGCTTAGCGGATTTGACAAGGAATGGTCGGCATGGAGCGCTAAGAGTGAGAAAGATTATACCAATCTGCCTTACGGTAATTACACCTTTAAGGTTAAAGCCCGCAATAATTTAAGGAACGAATCGCCGGTTATTTCCTATTCGTTTTACATTAAGCCTGCGTGGTATGAAACGGTCTGGATCTATGCGCTTTACGTTATAGTATTGATCGGTCTGGTTTACCTGCTGATACGGCGGCAAAAGAAAAAGCATGAAAAAGCGCAGGCGTATCTTAAACACGTTCATCAGCTCGAAATTGAGCACAATGAAAAAGAAATTGTCAAGTTAAAGAACGAAAAGCTTGAAGCCGAGATCAGCTATAAGCAAAAGGAGCTGGCGACTACCAGCATGCACCTGGTGCAGAAGAATAAGCTTTTATTGAAAATAAAAGAAGTATTGCTGCCTTTAGTGAAGCTGGATGCCGTAGAGCATCATTCGGAAGATTTGAAAAAAGTGTTACGCTTACTGAATGACGCGGAACGGAGAGATGCCGATTGGGAACAATTTGCGGTGCATTTTGACCATGTACATTCCAACTTTTTAAGTACACTGAAAGAAAAATTCCCTAACCTGAGTCCTAATGACCTTAAGCTGTGTGCCTACCTGAAAATGAATTTATCATCTAAAGAAATAGCACAGCTGATGAGCATTACCATTCGTGCTGTTGAAGTAAGCCGCTACCGGTTGAGGAAGAAATTACAGGTATCGTCAGATACCAATTTATTTGATTACCTGATACAGGTGACCAGCCAGAAGTAACGGGGTTTGCCTGGAATTGACCTACGCTAAGAATGCTGAAAAGCATCGAGGTGTTAAGTTAAAAGTCGAGTCCCGTATCCTGAATCAGCTTGCGCTCGTTTGCAAAACGAGTGCATCATTATCCGGCGTTTGCAACGCCGCAAGCACAACAAAAGCTCTAAAACTTTTTCATTTATTTTAAGACTTAAGTTAGCCTGATGGCCCAATTGCCCGGCTGAAACTTAAGCCAGTTTTGCAGTTTATTTTTTTCAAGTTTAAACAGCTTCATATTTTATATGTACAATTGTTTACCTTTAAGAAGGTTTAAACAGCTTTAATCCGGACAAAACAGGCTGGATAGCCATAAGGAAGCGATTTTTGTTACAATTAATTTGATAAGAATACTACTAAAATAAATGAAAAGTAAAATAACCGGAGGAGAAACAGTCCTTTTATTTGCAGCCAAAATATTGAATAAATACGAGGTGAAATACTACCAGTGTATCGAAACAGGATTTATTCAAACCGAGGAGCCATACTGGTTACAAGAAGCCTACTCATCAGCAATTACTAAACTTGATATTGGATTACCTTACCGAAATGAGTTGCTCAGGGATAAAACGGTAAAAATACTGATGGATAATTTTAATGTTCATGGAAGGTTTCTTGATTATGCCGGGGGGTATGGGTTATTTACCAGATTAATGCGTGATAAAGGCTTTAATTTTTATCATACTGATATATATTGCCAGAATCTTTTTGCCGAAAATTTTGATCTGGCGGATATCAAAGAGCAAAGTCCAAAGTTTGAAGTGCTAACCGCATTTGAAGTGTTTGAACACATGGTTAACCCTAAAGATGAGATAAGCCGGCTGTTTTCATATTCGGATAATGTTCTTTTTTCAACAGAACTCCAGCCTGAAACTACGGTTAAGGGTATAAACCACTGGTGGTATCTTTCCCCTGAAACGGGACAGCATATCTCCTTCTTTAATCGTAATTCGTTAGAGTTTCTTTCAAAGAAGTTTGGCTATAACTTTTATTCAGATGGTGTTAGTACGCATTTATTTTCAAAAAGAAAATTTGCTGTGAATCCATTCAAAGAAAAAAGAGCTCCCTTTTTTATCAGAAAGATGCGCCGGATGGTTCATAATTATGAGCTGAAAAAATATCCTCCATTAGAGGGTCTGCTCCAAAGCGATTGGCAATACATTAAAGATAAAATAAACCAGCACTAACAGTTAGTAATTTCTGTCCGGTTAGAAGCTAAGGCTGATCTGATCTTTGAAAAGAAACAACAGCTTTAGAACATGTTTAATTTTATATATGTGGTCAGCCCCGGCCTCAGCCGCTGCTGGTGTCCCCACCAGCAGCAATAAGAACATCATTTCGTGAAATTTAAATATGTTCTTACCCGTTAAGAATCTATATTCTTTAAAAAGTACGTTCTGCATGTTTTGGCATAAAACTCATAATTTTGTTTTAGCATATAGGCATACAGATCAGATTTAAAAAACGCTTCAAAATCCAGTTCACTCTCTACAAGCACCAGGGTTGGGCGAATTTTATCCCAATTATTAGATTGTAATATGCGGAAATCATAACCTTCGGCATCAATTGTTAAAAAATCTACAGACTGGTTCCCGGGCAGGTATTCATTAAGTATATCCTGCAGGCCGCGGGTTTGTACTTCTATGGTCTTTTCTATTCTATAGCCTTTTTCTCCATCCCGTTCATGAGCTATTTCGGGGATAAATGTGTTTAAAGCCGGCTCATTAAATATATAGAAGGTAACGGTCTCGGTGTGGTCAGAAACCGGTATTTCGAGATTGATATCCTCGGGCCTTATCCGCTTAAAAAGTTCCATGCTGCCTGGCATTGCATCTATATTTATACCACGCCAGCCCATTTTATAAAATTTATAGGTGTTGGAGAACCGTTTGGGATGATGCGCCCCGATATCAAT
Organism: Pedobacter sp. BS3; assembly: GCF_008274585.1. Lineage (GTDB taxonomy): Bacteria > Bacteroidota > Bacteroidia > Sphingobacteriales > Sphingobacteriaceae > Hufsiella_A. Next base: position 644,482 of record NZ_VTRT01000001.1, read on the forward strand.
AAAGTAACCTTTCTGCCGGCCTTCAAAAAACCGGCCTAAGATACCATCTTCCCCTTCCTGGGAATATGATTCATTCAAATAATCCGGCTCTGGCTTTTTCTTTAAGCCTAATAGTGTTCTTAGTCCCATGACTATAATTTTATCTTAGTTTTAGCAGTCGCTTTATCCTGTACTTTAGTTTTCCTTTCTTTTTGGATCCGGCGCCAAAATCCCTATGAAGCAAAATCACATCGGCTTGTTTTTCGGGTAAAATATACCTGGGATGTTCAATGGAATGGGGCAAAGGTTCAAGAGGAAGGTTAGCGTTCGGATCATCGCTTGCAAAAGTATGCGTACCATCGGCTCTAAAGCCAATATTCGATACAAGATTGTAATTGGGAATAATGCATAAGCCGTTATTGAAAAAATTGCTGATGCCAACCTGGTAGTCCCAGGTATCTATCATTCCTTGTTTTAACCGGTGAAAAATATCGCACCAGCCTTCAACGAGAACAAGGTCATTAAATATTTTGCTGAATTGCTCTTCAACTTCGCTTTCATGATATTGATTCAGCTCCACATCATATTGTTGCCAAACCCTTCTCCACGCGGCCCATCCCCAAACATGCACATTATTTGAAAAGTAATAGGTTGCGTTACCCCATTTTTTTCCGTAATGTAAATTACAGCCCGCTATGTGCCTGATGCGTGTATCGTGCCTGTAACGTTCAAGCATCAGGTCGCAGAACCTGAAGAAATCATTGCCCGGCAGGCAATCGTCTTCCAGTATAATGCCTTCATTTTCATGCTCAAAAAACCAGGTAACTGCCGATGATACGCCATACTTACACCCCATATTAGAATCTCTGTAAAGTATTTTAACCTCGCAGGGCCAGTCAACCTGTATGAGCTCCCTGGTGGCTTTGCATAACAGCGATTCATTTTCACGGTCGGGTTTGGGGCCATCGGCAGCAACATATAGCCTGGGCGGTTTAGCCTCACGTATTTTTTCAAATACCCTGGCCGATGTATCAGGGCGTTTGTAAATAATAAATAAAACTGCTGAACGGGTTTGATACAGCATGGTTTACACTTCAAAGGTTTGCATATCGATCAGGCGTTTATATAAACCGTTATGTGCTATCAGTTCTAAATGTGTGCCTTGCTCAACAATCTGTCCGGCTTCCAGAACAATAATTTTGTCGGCATTCTGAATAGTGCTTAAACGATGGGCGATGACCAACGTCGTGCGGTTCTGCATCAATTTATTCAAAGCATCCTGTACCAGGCGCTCTGATTCGGTATCCAGGGCTGAAGTAGCTTCATCCAGCAGCATGATAGGCGGATTGGTAAGTACGGCCCTTGCAATGTTAATGCGTTGTTTTTGTCCGCCCGAAAGTTTTACGCCCCTGTCGCCGATATTGGTTTGATAACCATGCTCGGTTTGCATGATGAAATCATGTGCGTTGGCAATGCGGGCGGCTGCCTCCACTTCTTCAAGAGTAGCGTTGGGCTTGCCAAAGGCGATGTTGTTAAAAATACTATCATTAAATAAGATGGATTCCTGGTTAACAAAACCCATCTGTGAACGTAAAGAGTTTGCTTTTATGTTGCGAGTATCTATATCATCAAAAAGTATAGCACCATTGTCAGGCTCAATAAAACGAGGAATCAGATCCATCAATGTAGATTTACCTCCACCCGAAGGGCCAACCAATGCGATGGTTTTGCCTTTGGGAATAATTAACGAAATACTGTCGAGCACCTGTTTATCGCCATAAGCGAAACTTACATTTTTAAACTCGATGCTTTTATTGAAGCCATTTACCTCAACAGCATTAATGCCATCAATAACGGCAGGTTTGGTATCTATGAGTTCTAAGACCCGTTCGCCGGCAGCTATACCCTGATGAATATTACTAAAGGAATCGCTAATGGCTTTTACCGGACGTGTAAGCTGTGAGAAAATACCAATATATACGATGAACTGGGCTGATGTTAACTCGGATTGCTTATTTAATATCAGGTATCCGCCATACAGCACAATGCCGGCCACCATCAGGATGCTTAAAAACTGCGAGGTTGGCGATGCCAGTTGCTGCCGCCGGGCCATGGCCTTAACAATATTGGTGTAACGCCTGTTCTCTTCATTAAACTTCTGTTTCATGCGCTCGGCAGCATTAAACGCTTTAACGATTTTCATGCCGGTTAAGGTTTCATCCAGGTAGCTGATCATGATACCGAACGATTGTTGCAGGTTAATAGCCTGCTGTTTAAGTGTTTTAACAATACGGGCTACTACCAAACCGGCTAAAGGCACTACGAGTAATGAGATCAGCGTAAGCTTTACCGATATATTCAGCAGCATAATCAGGTAAGCAATAATTTGCAGTGGCTCCTTAAAAACCACCTGTAGCGTACCCGTAACCGAAAATTGTACTACCTGTACATCGTTGGTTACTTTTGACATGATATTACCCTTACGTTCATTATTGAAATAACCAAGATGGAGGTTGACCATATTGTTAAATACGGCTTTACGTAAGTTGAGCAGGGTATGCGCTCTAAGGTTCTCCATGATCCGCTGGGCGAGATAAGTAAAAACATTAGCCAGTAATACTGAAATAACAATAACCGCACAAACATATTGTAATGTTGCCCAGGCGCCATAATGATCAATAAAGTAGGAGGTATAATATTTAAACATACCCATAATATCCCATGCGGATGGAGCTGTGGCTGGCAGGGAAACACTTTTAGTATTATTAAACAGGGTATCGAGCAGAGGAGCTAACAACGCCAGGTTAAGCGTATTAAATACTACTGAAAGTAACGTTGCGATGATATAAGGAATAGCAAATTTTTCGATAGGTTTAGCAAAGGAAAGAAGGCGGAAATAGGTCTTCATTAAAAATTAAATAATTCACAAAATTATAAAGATATTTCCGATGTGATGTAGTTACACATAAAACTTACATTCATGTGTTATGATTGGGTGTATATCAGTTCGTTAAAGGCTTGCCATACTTGATCTACGGTATTTATTGCCACACAAGGATATGTTTCGTTTTCTTTAAGTGGATAAATACAATTCCAGTTACAATTAAAACAAGGCAGCAGGGTATAAACAAATTTCATGTTTGCGGCGAGGTGTTCGGGGTAAGGGATAAACCGTTGATAATGGGCAACACCGTGAATACATAATACCGGAGTGTTACAGGCGGCGGCTATATGCACTGCACTGGTGTCGTTTGTAATTATACAGGCTGCTCCGGCAATTAACTCAATAAGTTCAGGTAATGTGGTTTGCGCTACTTTGCTGCTTACGCGTTCTAAGGACAATTCGCTGAGCATATTTTCAGCATGATGAATGTCTTGTTTACCACCGGCAATAACCAGCGACAAACCGGTTTGTTGAAGTATGCGTTTTGCAAGTGCAATAAAATTAGTTGTTCCCCACTCCCGGCCAGCATAGCCCGCCCCAGGAAATAAAACTATATAGTTTCCGCGTTGAGCCTTTACGGGTAACCAGGGTTTATCGATATCAGCAGGCTGTCCGGTTACCCGTTCTATAAAGTATTTACTGCGTTCAAATTCAAAGTGTATATGTGCGGGTAATTGTAATTTACTGCTATAAAACTTATCGGTTTTCCGTTTGTATTTAGGCAATATGCGCTCATTATCGCTTTGAAAGCCTATAATGGTTTTGGCGGCAGTAAGTGCGGCCATGCCATCAATCATTAACGTACGGGAATAAGTAGGTTGTAATACTATGGTATAATTCCGTTTAAATAACTGCCATCCTATAGCCAGGCACTTCATAGGCTTATCATATATCTTATCGGCTTGTATAAAAAATACTGCCGACAGATATTCCCGGTCATACACCGTTACCAGATCACGCCATACCGTATTGCCTAATAAATCAATTTCATAATCTTTAAATTTCTGCGACTGTTTAAGTATGGCGATATAATTTCTGAATAAGATATAATCGCCAATTTCATCGGTTTTGATGAGCAGTAAACGCTTATGTTTTGGTCTTAAAAATGCCAGAAACCGTAAAATAAACGGGAGTTTTAATAGAATAAACCGGCTTATTCTGAATGAATTTCTGTTTTCTATTTTCATTTATTTTGCTAAATCCTCAAAAAGCTGCTCAAGCTGTTGTTTTACTTTTTCAGGTGAATAAGCAGATATGGCCTCACCAGTTGCTGCATGTATGGTATTCCATAACGGCTCGTCATTATACAAACGGATAATGGCGTCGGCAAAGTCTTTCACATCATCTGCAATAAGCACATTTTGATCATGTATGAGGTTCATACCTTCTGCACCGATGGTAGTAGAAACCGTTGGCAGTCCATATTCGAGGCCCTGTCCGATTTTACCTTTCATACCGGCGCCATAGCGTAATGGTGCTACAAAAACCCGGCTTTCCTTGAAATAAGATGATACGTTGGGCAAATATCCGGGTACAAAGACCTGTTCTGAAGCAAGAGCGTTCACTTCCGGCGGAGGATAGCTGCCCAACAAATATAACGGGATATTTTTTTGATGCTGCCATACCAACGGCATAATTTCCTGTACCAGCCATAATGCGGCATCTACATTTGGCTGATGTTTATATCCACCAATAAATAAAATACCCTGGCGTTCCCCGAAGGACAATACCGGCTGGACAATTTTGGGTGTATGAATATTGGGAATAACGTACACATTGCGGATACCTTGCTCTTCCAGGATATTTTTCTCGGTATGAGTAACCGTAATGGTAGCATCAGATTTACGGGCAATATCCAGCTCCTGCAATTTTGTTTTTAATGCTCCTTTGCGCAATTTTTCATCCTGCTGTTGCTCCGCTTGTCGTAACATCCTGATGTAATGCAGGTCAACCGTATCAAAGATCAGCCTGATGTTTTTATTCTTACAGATAACCGGGCGATACTTTTTGTTAAGCGAGGGGCGGGAGATCCAGGCGTAATCGATAATTGACAAGCTGTTTTTAAGCTGACGGAGCATGGCTTTGCGGTTGGGCCGGTGCAGGATGCTGATCACGCCCATTGATTGCAATTCTGTGTAATAGGGTTCTGTAAGCTGGCCGTCGTCGGGAAGATAGATAACCTGCAAGTTGAGGCTGGTGAATAGTTTGATTAGCTCAAACAGGCGCTGTGCACCGGATGACTTATCGTAAGCGGGAAGATTATCTTCGATAATGAGGATAGTTTTTTTGCCGGGCTGTTTTTCAATTTTACCCGTGAGATGACGTTGATAAAAATGTTGTTTCCGGCCGGAACCGGATAATAGTGCTTTTGCCAGTTTGCCTGTTCCAAGCATGCGATTTAAATACCGGAGATAATCTTTAGTGTTCAGACATTGTTTAAACCATTCGTGTTTCTCCTGGTAATATAAGGGATCGGGTGTGGTATGAGAATATCCTCCTTCTGTGAAGTGGGCCACAATAAGATCGTGAAATTCCTTTTTAAACTCCGTATCAGTCCAGCAACGGACATTCAGGTGATAATCGGCAAAAACAGGATATCTTGAATCATATAAATACTTGCTGAATACTGTGCGGGGATAAAATATAGCCTGATGGCATACATTTTCTTTGGTGATTTTGTAGGTGCTGTAAGGTTTTGAATAAGGTTTACCGTTAAATATTACCCCACCGTAATATATGGTGTTTTCATCCTTCAGAAAAGGTACCATTTGTGCAAACCCTTCCTTTAGAAAATCATCAGCGCCTATAAAATATAACCATTTTCCACGGGCAATTTTTACCGATTTGTTCATGGCGTCATAAATGCCTTTGTCGGGTTCGCTTACCCACTGGTCAATAACCGAAGCATTTTGAGCTATAATTTCCACCGTGTTATCAGTACTGGCGCCATCAATAATGATAAACTCTATCTGTGGGGTTTTATAGGTGCTGATATTGCTGATCAGTTGTGGTAATAATTTAGCTGCATTTCTTACTACGGTTATAATAGATAATACCGGTTGCTGATCAGTGTTGTATGAATCGGTTAATGCCATAAGCGTTTAATGGTATAGACAAGGTTTACGGGTTGATAAAGTATTTGCGGGCATGGTTTAACTTGCTTATCCATGATTTCTTTTTGAAATAAAATAAAACATTCATGTGGATAAGTACAAACATACCCAATGAGAATGAAGCTCCTGCTGTCAACCTGTTTTGCAGCAATGCCGCCAGTTTCCGGACGAATACCTGGTGCCGGCCAATAGCGGCCGATGCAAATTGTTGTACCTGCTGCACTTGTAATACAAGTTTATCCTGCTCTATGTTGGTTTTACGGGTATTCAATATGTTGGTGCTGGTTTGGGCATGTTGCCTGTATTTTACCAGTTTATTGGTTAGAAAATCAATAGTTCCATTATTACAGGCCTGGAAGGCCAGCCACCAGTCATGTGCAATGACTTCCGGGAAAGGCATAGCCATTTTGGCAAGCTGCTTTTTCATGAGTATGGTATGGCCGGAGACACAATTCTCAAGCAGAAAGGGGCGTATATCCGCCCCCCGGTAAAAGTTTTTAATGTCAGATACCGATTTCCCTATAGAGATGCCGGCCTCATCAATTAATTCAGAGTCATGATAAATAAGCAAATGATCGCCAATAAATTGCACCATTTGATGCAGTTTATTTTTATCCCATACATCATCCTGATCGCATAAGGCAATCAGATCGCCCTGGCACAAGGAAATAGCTTTTTCAAAATTTTTAGTATATCCCAGGTTCTGGGTATTGTAAAAAATCTTTATCCAGGGATATTGGTTGCTGTAGCTTTCTAATATTTCTTTGGTGCTGTCGCCGGAACAATCGTCAACGCATATCAATTCTACAGGATTGTAAGTTTGTTCAATAATTGAATTTAATTGCTCACGGAGGTACTGCGAACCATTATAGGTACATAAAGCTATAGATATTGTTGGCTGGGCTATGGTGTTCATGCAACCGGAATATGCACAAAATTATCCATATTAACCATTATTTACAGGTTTATTGTGCAGTTGTTGCATAATGGATTTTTTTATAGCAGTGAACGGTATAAATTGGAATTGCTCTTTGGCAGTTTGCCTGAAATCCCGTTTATACTTCTTAATCTGTTTAAAATTTTTGATAAACAACCCGGTTGCCTTATAATAAAAAAAATGCCCTAACGCCCAGCGTATGGTCAATGATGCAACTAAAATACCGGCCCACGCATATAACCTGAAGCCATCCAGGTGTAAATAATGCAGCTGTAATTTATTGCGTGTGCTGATAATTTTAATGTATTTCCTGGTACTGTGTTTCTTAATTGTTGCAGACACCAGGTGATGGCAAACTGCCTGATCTTCGTAATAGCATTTCCAGCCGCATTCCCAGGCCCGCAGGGACAGATCCAGGTCTTCCTGGTAGAAGGGTGAGAATAATTCGTTAAAACTTCCCAGGGCGATCAGCTTTTTACGTTCAACCAAAGCGTTTGCACCACTCAGATATAGTGTATAGATATCGCGGTTCGCAGAATCGAAAGGAACGTCCTTAAAGCTATTGATCTTAAAAACAGACGCTGACGGAAATTTACAGGCTTCGGCAATATGGTTGCTGTTTGCCTGCATGATTGTGCCCATTACACCAAACGTATCCTGGTGATTAAAGTAGGGTAATACATGCTCAAAATAATCTTCATCAGGAATAATATCACTGTTCAGCAGCATGACCAGTTTCATTGACGCCCGGGCGATGCCACGGTTTATATTTTTTGAAAATCCGCCATTATGGGTGCCGGGTATACAGATAATATCCGGATAATTTTTTTGCAGGAACGGTACACTATCGTCTGTAGATGCATCATCAGGGATGATAATTTCATAGAGACAACCGCTTCGGTTAAGTGCAGAAACCAGATAAGGCAAATTATTCTCAAGCAAATGCCTTCCATTATAGTTGGGAATAATAACTGATATGCTTAAATGCTTATTTTTCCCACTCATTTACAATACTGGCTATTTCTTCCGCAGCGATATGAAGCCAATGGCTTTTGTGCTTATGTTCATGCTCTTCAACCCATTGTGATTTTGTTCCAATAGGATGCCAGCGTCCCGCATGGATGGGCCTGCTATTGCTATACAGGCCTAAGCTGTATATGCCTAATGCTGCCGCAATATGCAAAGGGCCTGTACTAGCTGCAAGCAAGCCATCGGCATGTTTTATAAAAGCGATAAACTGGTTTAGCGATAAGGCTCCCACAATGTCGGTTACGTCATTACTGTGTTGTTTAAGCCAGGCCGTAAGCAGCGGTTTTTCCTTATAAGTTCCGCTAACAAATATACGGAAGCGGTTTTTATCAATGTTGCTAATCAGCTCTGAATACTTATCCAGGCGCCATTCCCTGGCGCTGCCCCTTGATTTGGGATGGAGAATAAGGTTAAATTTATCAGGCGATAAAAGCTCGCGATAACGGTCTTCTAACACCGGGATTTTGGTGAGGTTGTAGTATTGCGGAATTTCCTGAATACCGGGAAGTTCATGTATACCTATTCCCTGTAATAGCATGAGGTTAAGCTGGGCCTCATGCAAATCTGAATTTTTCCTGCTCAATGTGATAAAGTTATTGCAGGAAAACCAGTGTGATATGCGGTTGTTGGTGCCAATACGGTTGGGAATACCTGATATTGCTGCCAGAAGCCCAAGGTTTTTGTCAGGATATACATGTATAAATGTATCGATCTGGCTTTTTCTTAAAAACGAAATCCGCTGGGTATATGAATCACGTAACAGCTCATCGTAATTAATAAAATGATCAATGGCAGAGCAGGCATTAATTACAGCTTCTGTATAGCTTCTTCCTAAAAATGATATTTCAACATCCGGCAGCTTTTCTTTAATGTAACCGCACATAGGCAGCGTTAAAACAACATCACCAATAGCATCTGTTCGGCTTATAAGTATATGCTTAGGAGGGGTATTGATCATTGTAAAATGATACGGGATTATTTAATTTAAGTTTAAGAAGCCGGTAATTTTTATATTCACCTATTCTGATGCCGGTGTATTGGTATATTTTGTTCAGAATTTTTTTACGTAATGAATAGCTGCTCATTTTAGCTATATCGGTTGTGAATTTCCAGTTCGTGCTTCGGATACGCTCAAGCATCACACCGGGATGCCCACCGGTAAACGGTTTTATCATACCTGCATTTCCATAGTCAAACGTTGCTGTTGCAACAGGAGGCTCATAAATGGCATTCTTATCATAATACTGATTAAAATTTCTGATCTTATTTACAAGGCCATGCGGAGGTTTTACCCAGCCATAGTGATATATGTAGGCATCAATTAACTTAACATTTAGTTTTCTTCCATCAATTCTAAAGCCTTGGGCATCCCGGTATGAATGTATCCGTTTATCATTCCTCACAACGCGTATTTCCCTTCTGTACCAGTTTCTTGAGTCGGCAAAATAATCGTACGAACCGTAAAAATGAAGGTATTTAAACAGTAATCCCTCTATACGCTTATCGGTTAAACAGGTTTCCATTTCCTGCCTGATAAGGGGCAGATATTTTTCATGCACACATTCATCGCCTTGTATATAAAAGGCCCAATCTGCATCCGGCGATATAGCGTTAAAGGCTTTGTTTGTTTCTTCGGCAAATACCTTTCCTCCCTCTCTCAATTGCTCATCCCAGGTTGTATTAATAATTTTAATTTTGGGCGAATTTATATTGGCAATAAGCTGGTTGGTGTTATCAGTGCTGTTTCCTGCAGCTACTATAAATTCATCACAGATGGGTAAAATAGAAGTTATTGCTTCAACAATTGCGTAATCGTTCTGTACAGCATTTCGTATGAATGTAAAACCGCTTACCTTCATTATTATTTTATTTACCGGTCGTAAAAATAAACATTTATTACTAACGGAAACTGCAAAAAGGGTCGGCATCGTTAAGCGATCATTTTTAAATTCTATATAAAACGTTAATGTGCAACCTTGCGCTACACTACATGATAATTTTATCTATTCCTTACCTGCCATTAACTTAAATTTCATAGCTTAGCATTGTCAGGGATGTTATGAACGACAAAGAATTATGGCCGGATGAAACTCTACTGGAATCGCTTTTAAAAGATGATGAGCATGCTTTTAAGCTGATTTATCAACGGTATGCTTCCGGACTTTATGCGGCTGCATACAACCTGTTCAGGAATAAGCCCTTATGCGAAGATTTGATCCAGGAGCTTTTTGCCGATTTATGGATCAAACGGAAAGACCTGAATATACAATCGCTTAAGCCTTATTTGTATATGTCGGTTAAGAACAGGGTGCTGATGTTGATACGCTCCGGAAGAGCAATGCTCGATGAATCTGCCCTTGAAAAACTGATAGCCGATTATGCCGCAGATGACCGGTTAAACATACGTGAGCTGAATGATGTATTGAATCAGGGTATTGATAGTTTACCCGACAGATGCCGTGAGATTTTTCAGCTAAGCCGCCGCGAGCACCTGTCAAACAAAGAAATTGCAGAACGCTTAAATATATCCGTTAAAACGGTAGAAAATCAAATGACCATTGCCTTGCGTCGTTTACGCGAACAGGCCGGCGAATTTCTGGCAATTCTTATTATCTGGACAATCTTCAGAATGTAGCGTATTGCGTATTGAGCCTTACACCCTAAACCTTCCGCCTGCCAGCCTTCTACCGCTATGTCCTTGCTTCTAATATTGCTTTCCGCTTTAAGCCTTCTGCTATCAGCTCCTAAAATTTTTTTCAAACACTTTAGGGGTTGCACCGCTGGTTTGCATCATACAGATAATAATGCAGAAAAACAGGCCTGATAAAACACCCGGATATATTGAGACTTTGCTGACAACCTATTTTAAGGATATGCAGCAAAAAATCGCTTTATGGCATACTTCATCTTCTAACTTTGAGCAGGATTTAGTGTACGATAAGGTGCATCACGCTATTCAGTTATACAATAAACGTAAACGCATGCGTTGGTTTGCTGCCGCCGCCATTATCGTATTTCTTACCGTTTCAACGTTGTTTTATAGCCGGTGGTCAGCAATCAGCAACTTGGTAACACCTGTTGCCATGCTGGAGAAGCAATCTGCCACCGGGCAAATTACCTTATTCACGTTGACCGATGGAACTAAAATATGGCTGAATAGTGGTAGTAAGTTATCATATCCCGAAAAATTTAATGGTGAGCAGCGTGAAGTCAGCCTCTCGGGTGAAGCATATTTTGAAGTAGCGCACACCGATAAACCCTTTATCATCCACACCGGAGATATTAAAACACAGGTTTTAGGAACGAGCTTTAATATCAGCGCTTACCAGGATGAAAAAAATATCCGTATAACCGTTTTGACCGGGAAAGTAGGTGTAGGTACAAAAACCGGTACAAAAACCATGTATCTGACACCAAACCAGCAAGCCGTTTTTGATAAGGAACAGCATATTCTTACCCGTTATGACGATGTTGCCGCCAGCAGCGAAGTGATATGGCGTAATGATAAGCTGGTGTATAAAAGTGTCAAGTTGGGAAAAGTGATATCTGATATACAACACCGCTATGATATACATATAAAAGCCGATAAACGTATACTGAATTGTACTATTTCGGTCGATCTGGGTAATAAACCGGCCGGCGAGGTAATGCAGATTTTAGCAGAAATTATAAACGGGACAAGTGTGTTGAAGAATGAACAATATATCTTAACCGGTATAGGATGCCAGTAATAAATTAATAACCTAAATTAAATAGCATATGACATAAAAGGATTACATAAAAAAGCCTCTGCCTGGTTGAAGCGGACAGAGGCAAAAATGTCGAGTTAAAATGTATGCTGTCCAGGACCTTCCACAATCATGGATGTGGCATACTAATGTTCACCCATTAACATTTTAATGCCTAAAGTTATGAAAAAATCTCTATTGTGTAATAGAGTGACCAACTATGCGCTAACTGTCATGAAAATCAGCACTTTGGTTTATATTACTACCTGTTGTTTGTGCTCTATGGCATGGGCCAGCACAAGCTATGCACAACGATTAGCCGAGCAGAAGATCACCGTAAATTTCAAAAACATAAGGCTGGATGATGCCCTTGAAAAGCTGACCGAAGGCACAGGCTTTAAGGTAGCCTATTCAGATAACCTGATCAACGAGGCTGCACGTGTAAGTATGAAGATAAGTAACGGCAGCCTGTTACATGCGCTTCAGCAGCTGCTGGAGCCACAGCATCTTTCGTTTTCAGAAGTAGGTAACGTTATTGTACTTAAAAAAGCTCCGGCAGAGGTTCAGAAACCTGGAAAAACTATTCGCGGAACTGTAAAAGATACTACCGGCGCTACACTGGTAGGTGTAACCGTGCGGGTAAAAGATAAGCAAGGTTTGGGCACAAGCACCGATATTAACGGAAAATATGTATTAGATGTTCCCGATGGTGCTGTGCTGGTGTTTAACTACGTAGGGTTCAGATCACTTGAAATACCAGTCGGTAAAAGAGAGGTGTTGGATGTGGTTTTGCATGCTGCCGATTCACGTTTAGAAGAAGTGGTTGTAGTAGGTTACGGAACGCAGAAAAAGATAAGCCTGGTTGGTGCACAATCTACTGTTAAGCCTACTGATTTACAGCTTCCGATACGCAATCTCAGCACTTCATTAGGAGGACGGTTGGCTGGCGTAGTGTCGGTACAACGGAGTGGCGAACCAGGAGGCGACAATGCCGATATCTGGATTAGAGGTATATCAACGTTTAGTAGCAGCTTAAGTAAACCCCTGGTATTGGTCGATGGTGTTCCCAGACCATTTGCCGATGTTGATCCCGAGGATATTGAGAGCTTTTCCATTTTAAAAGATGCCTCTGCTACGGCCGTATATGGTGTGAGAGGTGCCAACGGTGTAATTCTAATCACTACTAAAAGCGGAACTCCCGGCAAGCCGAAATTCAACATACGGTATAACGAGGGAATTACCTCTTTTACCCAATTGCCCGAATTTGCCGATGGAGTAACCTACATGCAAATGGCTAACGAAGCGCTGACTAACCGCGGAAGTGCTCCCCGGTACACAGCAGAAGAAATTGAGGCAACCCGTACACAGTCAGATCCATACCTGTACCCCAATGTAAACTGGTACAATGAACTGTTTAATAAGTGGGGCGGTATGCGTCAGGCCAATATGAACATTAACGGAGGTTCAGACCGGGCCAATTATTATGTGGCAACAAGTTATTATGATGAAAAAGGTTTGTATAAAACAGATGAATTGGTAAAATACGATTCTGAAGTCAGGTATAAGCGTTATAACCTGACAACAAATCTTACCTTAAAGCCATCTAACAGTACCACTATAAAATTGGGCATACAAGGCTACCTGGCCAATGTAAATTATCCCGGCAGCAATTCGAGTGATATTTTTGAAAAAGCCTTTTTCATGACACCGGTGCTTAACCCGGTAAAATATCCCGATGGGCGTGCTGCTGATGGAACGGCTTCAAGCGTACAAAACCCGTATGCGTTGCTAACACAAACCGGATATGCCAATCAATGGCGGAATCAGCTATTCTCTAATTTAAGAGTAACGCAAGGGCTTGATGTTGTAACCAAAGGTTTGTCGGCCACTGCCATGTTTTCGTTTGATGCATACAATTATGTAAGCCTGCGCCGGACTAAAACACCTACTACCTGGCTGGCTACCGGCAGAGATGCCGACGGCAATCTGATATACCAGCAAACCCGTTTAGGCTCAGATTATTTAACTTACGCTAGGAATAATGAAGGTTCCAGGACATTCTACAACGAGATTGCTTTAAATTATACCCGCAGCTTTGGTAAACACGATGTAGGCGGGATGCTTTTATATAACCAGAGCGATGAGGTGAATACCCAGGCCGACGATTTAGAAACCTCGTTGCCGTTCCGTTTCAGGGGACTGGCAGGCCGAGCTACCTATGCCTACAATAACCGGTATTTTGCCGAGTTTAACTTTGGTTACAATGGCTCAGAAAACTTCCTTCCTCAAAAAAGATATGGCTTTTTCCCATCTGTAGCAGTGGGCTGGTTGCTCTCTGATGAAGATTTCTTTAAAGGAGCACGAGATGTTGTTCAAATGGCCAAAATTCGTTTTTCGCATGGAAAAGTAGGTAACAGCAATATTGGCGGCCGGCGATTTGCTTACCTGGGTACCGTAGAAAAATTGGGTACAGCAACAGCTCCTGTATATTCCTTTGGCCGGTCACCAGTGGGTATGACCGGATATGATATTGGTGAATATGCGGTAGATGTAACCTGGGAAACATCTAAAAAAACTGACCTGGGCTTAGACCTATGGACATTGCATAATCAGCTAAACCTGCAGGTAGATTTATTTAAAGAACACCGCGAAGGAATTTTCCTCCGCAGAGCTTCGCTGCCGGCATACATTGGTATGCGTAATAACCCTTACGGAAATGTAGGTGTTATAGACAATAAAGGTATAGACGGTTCAATGACCTATTCGGGTAAATTAGGCCAGAATTTCAAGTTCCAGCTGTTAGGTAATCTTACCTATAACAGGAACACTGTTGTAGAAGATGATCAGCCTGACCCGATTTATCCCTGGCTGGCAACAAAAGGTCGTAAGGTAGGTCAGCGGTTTGGATATATTGCCCTTGGGCTTTTTGAAAGCAATGAAGAAATTGCCAATAGTCCCAAACAATCCGGCGATGTTCGTCCTGGAGATATTAAATTCAAAGACCTTAACGGCGATGGTGTGATAAACTCATACGATAATGCACCCATTGGATATGGACAGGTTCCGGAAATTGTGTATGGTTTTGGTTTTACCTTAGGATATAAAGCTTTTTCTATTTCCACGCTTTTCCAGGGAGTTGGTAATATGGACATCTGGTTAAACGGCGAAGGTTTAATTCCATTTCAGCAGGGATTAAGCCGGGGAAATCTCTTTAAAAATGTTACCGACAGGTGGACAGTTGATAACCCTAATCCGAATGCGTTTTATCCACGACTGGGTGCAGGAACTATTAATGATAATTACACCCGCAGCACCTGGTGGATACAAAACGGTCGTTATTTGCGCCTTAAAACGTTGCAACTTACATATACGTTACCGAAGAGTTTCATCAGCAAAGCCAAACTGCAAAATGCACAGGTCTTCTTTTCAGGAGTAAATCTCTGGACACTGAGTCCGTTTAAAATGTGGGATCCGGAGCTGGGTGACGGCAGTGATGCCGCTTATCCCGGCGGAGCCAGATATCCTAATATAGCAACATACAGTCTTGGCTTTAACTTGAATTTTTAATCTGATAAATACAATGAATATGAACAGACTAAGATATAGCATTTGTATTTTCATTTGCATATTGCTTACGGCTACTTCCTGCCAGAAAAATTTTCTGGACCAGGTTCCAGACGATCGGTTGACTATTGAACAGGTATTTCAGCAATACACACCATCAGAGCAATACCTGGCTAATGTATACAGTTACATTAAAGACGATACCTACATTACCAACAGTACGCCATGGATTGGCTTATCGGATGAAGGTGATGTTACCTACGACCGGCCCGGGTATCTGACATTTCTGATGAATATTGGTAACTGGAATGCCGCATCCGGTTACTTTGACAATTATTATAGCGACTACTATAAAGGTATACGGTCTGCAACTACTTTTATTCAAAACATAAGTGGAAACCCGGAATACAGCCCCTCGCTGATTATCAGAAGAATGGCTGAAGCCCGGTATGTAAGGGCATACCTTTATTTCTGCCTGCTGCGCACCTGGGGACCAATAACCATTCTGGGAGATGAGCTTATTCCCGGCGATCTTCAGCCCGGCGACCCCCAGTTAAGCCTGCCGCGTAATTCATACGATGAATGTGTAAATTATATTGTAAGCGAGCTTGATAAGGCAACGCAGGATTTACCAACGCATTTTACAGAACAGGGCGATGCCGAGATGGGCCGTGCTACCAAACTGGCTTGTATGGCGCTTAAAAGTCGTGTGTTGTTGTATGCAGCCAGCCCTCTGTTTAACGGAAATACAGATTACGCCGGTTTTAAAAATCCGGATGGAAAAGCATTAATTAACACGCAATATGATGCTCAAAAATGGGCAAGAGCAGCCAAGGCAGCCAAGGATGTTATTGATCTGGGTATTTTATCTTTATATAAAAAGAATAATGCACAGGGGCAGTTTGACCCTTTTATATCCTATCGCGATGTATTCCTGGATCCGTGGAATTCAGAATGGATCTTTGCCCGTATAGCGAATAATTTATCCGGTTATGAAAGAGCATTGACACCCCGGTTAGCAAGCGGATATTGCAGCACCGGGCCTCCCCAGCAAATGGTTGATTCATACCAGATGGCTAACGGGCTGCAACCTGTTTTAGGATATAATTCTGATGGATCGCCCATTATTAATGCTGCTTCAGGGTATAAAGAAACCGGCTTTTCTACCGTTCAGGGCGTTGCCAATACATCTAATATGTACGCCAATCGTGAGCCCCGCTTCTATGTTAGCGTAAATTACAATAATGCTCCATGGATCAATACCAGCGAAGGTGTAAAAATCATTCAAACATTTAACTCCGGGGAGTCTGGCCCAGCCGGTTCCTGGGATTATCCACGGTCCAGTTATTTTATTCGTAAAAATGTATCTCCGGCCAGTAATCCCCGCACAGGAGTATATGCAAGCCGGCCTTACCTGATGTTCCGTTATGCAGAAGTGCTGTTAAATTATATCGAAGCCCTGAACGAATACGATCCGAACAATGCCGATATATTGAAATACCTTAATGCTATCCGCGAGCGGGCTGGCGTGCCACAATACGGGACAGGTACAAATCCGTTGCCGGTACCAGGTTCGCAAGCAGCCATGCAGGAAGCTATTCGGCACGAGCGCAAAATTGAGCTTGCCTTTGAGCATTTACGTTATTTTGATACACGCCGTTGGAAAATTGCCGAGCAAACCGATGCCGGGCCGTTTTACGGTATGAACGTAAATGCCAATTTGCCGGATTTTTATAAACGGGTTGTTTTTGAAACCAGGGTATTCCGCAAAAGCTTTTACCTGTTTCCAATACCTCAAACAGAGATTAATAAAAACAAAAATCTGGTTCAGAACCCAGGATGGTAAAACGTTAAATGAAATGACGTCATGAAGATAAAATCATTGTTATACATCGCTTTAATAATGTTTGCAGGGCTTTTCTTGTACACCTGTAAATACAATACGGATATAGCTAATCCGGGCGATTACGTAAAAATTTATATGCCACAGGCAACAGATGCTCCGGCAAAGCGCACATTTGTAATGGCTGATACCCTACAAACCATTATCTACGGTGCTGCCTATGGCGGAACAGATTATCCTGGAAATGATATCGAAGTTAGTTTTAAGGTAGACAACAGTCTGGTACAGGACTTTAACACCAAAAACGGAACTGATTATGCGGTAATGCCCCAGGGAAGTTATGAGCTGCAAACTACATCGGCCACCATTAAAAAGGGAGAGCTAAAAACGGCGCCCTTAAAAATCAAAATAAAAACGGCCGGAAGCCTGGAAGCATTTAAGCAGTATTTACTGCCGGTAAGTATTGAACAGGTAAGTGGTAATTTACCAGTAAACGAGAATCTAAGAACCTCTTATTTTCTGGTTGAAGCCCAGCGGGATGGTATAAGTCTGAAAGTGATGTCGTATGGAAAAGGTAGCGGCTATAACGACATGAATGCTTTGGCTGCTTCAATTAATACCGTTAATCCGGATTTACTACTGGTACGTGAAATAGATAAAGGAACTACCCGTAATGGTAATACCGATCAGCCGGCAATCTTATCCAAATTAATAGGGATGCCATATTATGCTTTTGCCAACGGACTGGATTATCAGGGAGGTAAATATGGATGTGTGGTTTATTCAAAAT
This sequence comes from Pedobacter sp. BS3, assembly GCF_008274585.1. Classification (GTDB taxonomy): domain Bacteria; phylum Bacteroidota; class Bacteroidia; order Sphingobacteriales; family Sphingobacteriaceae; genus Hufsiella_A. The sequence continues at coordinate 662,409 of NZ_VTRT01000001.1, forward strand.
TTCCCATTGTAGATAGTGCAGCCTATCAACTGCCTACTACTCCGGCAGAAAAAGGTCCTCTTGCTATTATTACCGTACAGGTAAATGATACGCATAAACTGGTTTTTGCCGGAACCCATCTCAATGCTAACGCAACATACAGAAGTACTCAAACGCCTGCTTTATTGAATATTATGAGTGCATATACAGATATTCCGGTAATCCTGGCTGGAAATTTCAATGATAAGCCTGTAACAGGCGATACGTATGTACAAATGGCAACGCAGTTTAGCTTTCCGTGTACCACGTGTCCGGCCAATTACCCGGCAAGTGCTCCGGCCACCAATTCAGATTATATCATGTTTAAGCCATCGGCCAGCTTCAGGGTATTAGATTATACAGTGGCAGGTTCATCAGTTAGTACACATTTACCTGTAATTGTGCAATTACAGATGTTTTATTAAATAAATTGAATTTGGGGCTGACCAAAAAGTCAAAAAGCATCGTCATTTCGACGACCTTAGGAGGAGAAATCTTCTGCCTAAGTACTTCTGGTGGAGATCCCTCGACTACGTCTCGGGATGACGAGAGCTTTTTAGTCAGCCCCTTAAAGCTAATTCTTAAAAATAGCGTGCAGTTATGAAAAGTGTTTTAGGTAATACCATAAAATTAACAGTTATATTATTGCTGACATGTGCTTGCAATAAAGCCAAAGAAGCACCTAAAGATCCGGTAAAACCGCCGGTAAATAAGGGGCTTATAGTTAAAGTAATGTCGTATAACATACATATCGGCAATCCGCCAAGTAAACCTGCTAATTACCGTGATTTGTCGGCCATTGCAAGTGTAATTAATATTGAAAAACCTGACCTGGTAGCGTTAAGCGAAGTGGACAATAAAACCCAGCGCTCTGGTGTAACTGTTGACCAGGCAAAAGAACTTGGGAAACTTACCGGCATGTATTACTTTTTTACTAAAGCAATGGATTACCAGGGTGGCGAATATGGCGATGCTGTTTTATCACGGTTCCCGATCCTGGAGAGTACCCGTTACGTACTTCCCACAACAGGATCTGGATTTGAACCCCGTTCTGTAGCCATGATCACCGTAGAAAAAGAAGGCCGTAAATTCCATTTTGCCGCAACACATTTAGATCATACCGCAGAGGACGCGAACCGTATTCTTCAGGCTAATGAGCTGGTAAAAATTATAAACCAGCTTTCTATCCCGTTAATAATAGCCGGTGATTGGAATGCCCAACCCAGTTCTCAACCGATAGAGATATTAAAACAAACGCTTACGCCAACATGTGTCAATAATTGCCTGTTAACTTTTCCGGCTACTAAACCAGATCGTACAATTGATTATATCATGTATAAACCCCTGGAGAAATTCAAAGTATTAAATCTCCGAACAGTAAATGAAACATACGCTTCTGACCATTTGCCATTAACTGCAGAGATAGAGCTTAAGTTTTAGCATTGGCCTATGAAAAGAGCCCCGGAAGCTTGTAAAGAGCTTTCGGGCTTCTGGACTGTACTTTATGGTGCAGCAGGGCATTTATTGTATTATCAATTCATATAAACCTTAAAATTAAATTATGAAAAAGCTATTAGTTATATCATTACTGGTAACCATGATGTACCGGTTAGATGCACAAATTATTATTACCGGCTTTTTAGTTGAGCCCCCCGGAACTGATGCACCAGCGGGAGGTGGATATGAGTATATTCAATTGAGGGCAACCCAGGATATAGATTTTGCTGCTACTCCGTATGCTGTTGTTGCAGGGGAAATAAGCGGGGGAACACCAAGCGCCTTAGGCTGGGCAGCCGGTGCAAGTTTAACCTATAAGTTTAATTTAACCAGCGGTACCGTTAATAAAGGTGATTATTTTTATGTAGGCAATACAAAAAAACTAATTAACGGAGCGGGGAGCACCGGTATCAGCTCAGCAAAATGGATACGTGTAAAAAGCACGGGAGATGAAACAGGAGATGATGGCATGGGTGTAAATGCCACCGCAGGTTTTTTGCCACAGGCTAAAAATTCAGCTTGCGGCATTGCTGTTTTTTCAGGCACTTTAATAGATGGAACAACTGTGCCGTTAGATGCAGTATTTTATGGAGATAATATTGGTAATGCCTATATTACAAGCAGTGGCAATGGCTACCTGGTTCCTAAAAATGATCTTTATGACCCTGATCCGGGTCAGCCCAAATTTGGTATGGGTAGTAATACAATCTTAATTGGCCCTAAGGCAACTACAGATGACAATCATTTTTATATGCTGGGAGGTGTATATAATCTTACAACCAACCATTGGGATGCTCCAAGGAGTGCCACATTAATTACATTAAGTTCAACTTCTACACTTGCTGATATTGAAAGTGGTACAGGTGCAAATATACTTCCCATAAAGCTCACCTCGTTCACTGCGCAAAAGCAGCAAAACGCGGTACGCTTATCGTGGTCAACAGCATCAGAAACCAACAATTCGCATTTTGAAGTGCTACGTTCTGACGGAGAGGCTTTTCAAGCCATTGGTATGGTACAGGGAAACGGTACTACCTCCGAAATGAATACTTATAATTTTACAGATAATAATCCTTTGCCCGGTATATCTTATTACCAGTTGCGGCAGGTAGATTTCAATGGTAAATCAGAACTTTCTAAAATTATCCCTGTAAATATCGAATTTAGTCAGCCGCAGATAAGGGCTACAGGGCGGAGTAACACGCAGCATATTGAAATTTCGGTTTACTCGCCTCAGGCTGGTCGCGGCAAGCTACAGGTAACCGATGTAAACGGTAAAAAAATCGCGACTCAGAATATTAGCCTGGAAAAGGGCAATAATCAGTATACCATTCCGGCAAACTTATCTGCAGGCGTTTATATTGCAACGGCGGCTATAGCCGGTAAAAAGTATGCTGTGAAGTTTATGCCGCAGTAATCTCCGCACAAAAAGAATCAAAATATTGCTGTCAGCATAAACAAATCTTCTTTGATTTAATTCAGAGGAGATTTGAATAACAAATGAGGCTCAGGCCAAGCTTCGTGTCTTCACGAAGCTTCCCTTTATACCGGTTCGTGAAGACACGAACCGTTGCGTTAGGATTTATTCAGAGAAGTTACTGTGAAAAAATACCCGGAAGGACTATCTTCCGGGTATTTTTTTAGCACACCCGCTGATATAAAGGTTTTGCCAGATTTTAATGAAAGCAAGGCTGTTTTAAGTGTCTGCACTTTATTTAATGCCAAATTTGTGTTAAAATAGTATTATCTCTATATCTCCGAAAATAGCTATTATAGCAACCTCTGCTACATTATGTCTGTATATCAATGTCATAATTTAACAAGTATTAGTCAAAAAAATATTATAAATGAGCGTGAATACTTTCCATCTTTGGGTCAACTAACCAGGTATAGATTATGTTAAAAATTCTACAGATTTTCCTGCTATCGGCAGGATTGCTGACCGGGGGAATTCAGGTATTTGCACAGAATTCACCAAACAAGGTTGTCAGAGGAACAGTAACAGATTCAGAAGGGATTCCCCTGGCGGGAACATCTGTTTCTGTTAAAGGTAGTGCTTCGGGCACATTAACGGATGCCGATGGAAAATATACGGTCAGGGTGTCTGAAAATACGACCGTATTGGTGTTTACTTTTTTGGGAATGCAAACCCAGGAACGTATAGTCGGAAACCAGCAAATTATTAACGTAACCCTTAAACCGGTAGACCAACAACTGGAAGATGTGGTGGTTATTGGCTACGGAACGGTTAAAAAGGCCGATTTAACCGGTGCGGTACAAAGCCTGAGTTACCAGGATTTGAACAGGGAAAACCCGGGAAATATATTATCGGCTATGCAGGGCAAGCTGGCCGGGGTAAACGTAACGCAAAATGACGGCGCTCCGGGAGCAGGACTGAGCATTAAAATCAGGGGAGCCAATTCATTCCTGGGCGGCACAGAGCCGCTGTACGTTATTGACGGAGTGCCCTTTAATGCCAGCAACAGCGATGCTACACCACAATCTATTGGTGAAGATGAAAAGCAAACCAACAATGTGATGTCGTTTTTAGACCCGAACGATATAGAAAGTATCGATGTGCTGAAAGATGCTTCAGCGACAGCTATTTATGGTTCCAGGGGCGCTAACGGCGTGGTACTGATAACTACCAGAAAAGGAAAACTCGGAAAAGATAAAGTAGAGCTATCCGTTAATGTGGGAACGGCAAACGTATCTAAAACCATAAGAGTGCTTACGCCTTATGAGTATGCGCAATTTCAGAATCTTTCTTATGAAACCGCCAATAAATACGATGGAACCAGCTATAATTTAAGATATCCCGACCTTTCACTTTACGAGAATGTGCATACCAACTGGCAGGATCAGATTTTCAGGAGAGGTGTCACTCAGCAATATAACGTCAATATCTCAGGCGCTACCGATGCTGGAAACCATCGCATTTCATTTAATTACCTGAACCAGGATGGAATTATTAACAATTCAGATTACCGGCGATTGGGGTTGAGCTTAAACCTGAACAGAAATCTTGGTAAAATATTTAAGGTAGGAACCAGCACATCCGTATCGAATAATATTACCAATGGCGTAAAAACAGGTACCGATAAATCGGATGCGGCAAGCGCCGGCGTAATCAGGTCGGCTACCTCCTTTCCGGCAACCATAACGGAAATAGAGCAATACAGCGATTCGGGAGACTCTTATTTTATAACAAACCCCGTAATATATACCAACGATGTGCTGAACCGGGTAAATTCATATAACATATTTTCTTCCAATTATGTAGAGGCAGCCATTTTAAAATCCTTGAAATTCAGGCAGAATGTCGGCATCAATTATGGATCGGGCAACAGGGATCAATATTATCCGAGAACAGTTTATGAAGGCTTCGCATCAAAAGGCTGGGGTTTGAAATCAGATAATCAATACTCAAGCATTGTCTCAGAAAGCATTTTAACGTTCGATAAAACAGTTAGAAAGCACAGCTTTAATGTAGTGGGAGCTTCTACGTATGAATCGTCCCATTCGCAATGGAAACGTGCCGAAGGAAAAACGTTTCCTAACGATTTATTGCAAAATGAAAATTTAGAATCGGCAGAACAGGTAATGCCCATCAAAGGCGCCAAATCAGCTTCTACGCTGATCTCTTTCCTGGGAAGATTAAATTACGCTTTTGACGACCGGTACCTGTTTACGTTCTCTTACCGGGCAGACGGTTCCAGCAAATTCGGCGATAACAACAAATGGGCCGGCTTCCCTTCGGCAGCCTTTGCCTGGAAAATCAACAAAGAGCCATTCCTTAGCGATTCCAAAACCATTGACGATTTAGCACTGCGGTTAAGTTACGGTCAAACAGGTAACCAGGGTATTGGCGCTTATTCATCGCTTTCAAAGCTTACCGTATACAATTATCCGTTTGACGGAAACCTGCAAAGCGGTTTGGCAGACGATTTTTATTCAGGTCCGGCCAATTCCGAATTGAAATGGGAAACCACTACGTCATATAACCTCGGTTTGGATGTAAGCGTGCTGAAAAGCCGCGTCAACTTACACGTTGATCTGTACAAAAAACAAACCGATGACTTGCTGCAATATGTTACTACGCCGTCGTCCACAGGTTTTGAGCGACAACTGCGCAACTCAGGGTCTATTGAGAACAAAGGGTTGGAAATCGCCATAGACGGGCGTGTATTAAGCCGTGGGAATTTTGAATGGAAATCGGCGTTTAATATCGCGTTTAACCGCAACAAGATACTCGATTTAGGCGGGCCTACCGAACAATACGCTACTAATATTTCAACCGGTGACCAACCGTTTATCCAAACGATAGGTCATCCGATAGGCGCTATTTACGGTTATGTGGAAGACGGTTATTACGATAACGAGGCCGAAGTGAGAAACTCGCTGTTATATACCAACCAGGGCGATGAAATTATCAGGAGAACCATCGGTGAAATTAAATACAAAGATTTTGACGGCGACCCTACAGCATTATCTACAAGCGACAGAACCTTTATCGGCGACGTGAATCCCAAATACACGTTTGGCTTCACCAATAATTTCAGGTATAAAAGTTTCGACCTTTCTGTTTTCATTAATGGTGTTCAGGGGAATGATATCATTAACATGAATACCCGTTTCAATGCTAATATCGGTACACAGAAAAATGTTCCTAAAGCCATGCTTGACGGTTCCTGGAAAGACGGACAGGATAACTCGAACGCAACCTGGCCCAAAGCGATGAGGCAGTTCTGGCGGACAATTTATTTCTCCAGAAGATTTGTTGAAGACGGCAGTTTTGTACGGATCAAAAATCTTGCCTTGGGATATACGTTGCCAAAGCATCTCATCAAAGGAATCTCATCAGCAAAAATAACCTTTGGTGTAAGCAACCTGTATACATTCACCAACTACTCAGGATATGATCCCGAAATGAACAGCTACGGAACCAACCCGGCCCTGTTTGGAGTAGACCTGGGCGGTTATCCTAATTCACGGACTTATAATTTGTCAATACGTTGCGGCTTTTAAAACAAATTGTTATGAGAACATTATTTAAAAATACGATAAAGACATTTGTTATTGCAACGCTGGCGGTAACAACGGTCACCTCTTGTAAAAAAGCGTTAGAAGAAAAACCATATTCTTTTTTGTCGCCGAATAATTTTTACAAGAATGAAAGTGATGCGAAAATTGCGATAAACGGAGTTTATAATGTGCTGTATTCATGGGATTTATACAAGCAGCCGATATGGAATATGACCATGCTGGACGATGACCATGTATCTGGTGCGGATTGGTTCCTGGGCACTTCAGGTGCGGGTAACTTTCAGGGATATTGGGGCGTAGACGGTCCCTGGGTAGGATTTTACTCCTTAATATCACGGGCAAACGTGGTGATAGAAAATGTAAGCAACATCACGGAGAATATAGATCCCGACATAAAAAACAGGATTATCGGCGAAGCGTATTGCCTGCGGGGATGGGCTTATTTTCAGCTGGTTCAGCTTTATGGTGAAATCCCGTTAAGAGATAAATCGCTTTCCGCCGACCCTAACCCCGATGTGCCCAAGTCTCCGGTGAAAGAGGTTTATGAATTCATTATTTCCGACTTTAAAAAAGCGGAAGAATTGCTTTTGCCGGAAGGAAATCCAAAATCCGGGGAACCGGGAAGAGTGAAAAGAGGTGTAGCCAAAGCGTTTTTAGCCAAGGTTTATCTTACCATGGCTTCGGGATCTTTGTCCAACGTCCAGATAAGCGTACGCGGCGGGCAAAACAACGACATTTACACCTATACCAAAAGTGTGGTGGCCGGACTTGAAGGTTTAGACAGCAGGGAGTATTTTAAACTTGCCAGGGATAAAGCCGTAGAGCTGTTGCACGATAATGAATATTCGCTTTTTACCAATTCGTGGAAAGAAATATGGAGTAAAGAAAACAGGAACAAAAAAGAGCACATGTGGGAGCTGCAATCCCTGGCCGGAACCGATTTGTTTACCAACAACATTAACGCTTATTTTTCGGCATATTCTACCTTTGGCCGGGGCGCTGTTTGGTTTACCAACAATCATTACAAAGATTACGAAGCCACTGATTTAAGGGTATTGGAAGGTGTAAAGCACAACTATCAGAGTACTACCGGAACACGGTATTATTATCCCTCATGGGAAGCTGCCACCTATAAAGTTGTTGGCGGCGTTACCTATAACAACAACGGCACAACAGACGACCGGGCGTACGTAATTAAGTATGAAGATGTAGCCGACCAAACCATAGCCAACAGCGATGCCTATATCCCGTTATTGCGCTATTCGGAAGTTTACCTGATAGCTGCCGAGGCGGAAAATGAGCTGAGCACTACCCCATCTGACGATGCATATACCTATTTAAATGAAATAAGGAGTCGTGCGCATGCCAGTACGGTATCCGGCCTCAACCAGGAAGAGTTCAGAAGTTTCGTGCTGGCAGAACGGGCTCGTGAATTTGTGTTTGAAGGCATCAGGAGGTTTGATTTATTGCGTTGGGGAATTTACTTACAGGTAATGAATAAAATAGGAACCGGGCAGGATAACATCTCGAAGGTAAGAACAGAAAAACATCTGCTCTTCCCTATTCCAATTGGCGAAATGCTTTCTAACAAAGCAATTCATGAAAATAATAAGTTCTGGTAATTTTAAAAAGATTGAACATGAAAAATCTAAAACCAGTAGTGATAAGCATATTTGCTTTAGCTATGCTGTTTTCCTGCAAAAAAAACGAAGTGTCAAAGGAAAATACAGCACCTCCGCAAGTCTCGTCCGTTACCAATTTAACCGACCGGGGTACCGCGTTAACCTTCTGCGACTTTGGCGATTGGATTATTATAAAAGGTTCGGGCCTGTCAACAACCAGTAAGATAGATTTCAATGGCGTTCTGGCAGCAGATTCTTTATTTTACGCGGACGATAGCACCATAACCGTTAAAATACCGGATATATTGCCCGATGTGTTGAATAATCCCATCACCGTATACACCAAATACGGAACGGTAACGTATCAGTTTCAGATTAAGCAGCCTGCGCCGGTTATTAATAATATTTCCCCCGCGGTAGGCGACCCCGGAGATATTGTAACCATAGCAGGATTGAATTTCATTAATCTTGTAAACGTTAAAATCGGCGATGCCGATGCGGAGGTAGTATCGTCTACACCTACAGAAATTAAAATTAAGGTGCCGTCTGTTTCGTATGGTTATATCAGCGTACAAACTACCAGCGGTCAGGTGCAATCTTCGGGCATTTTTGGGTTTAAATATATTGTATATACAGATGCCCTGGCTTCTGATTGGATTTATAGTCTCTACAGTGCAGGTTACCAGGTAGTACAGGCCCCATCGCCGGTTTTAAGAGGCACATCAGCTATAAAAGTACTTTATACTACCGCATGGGGAGGTTTCAGGCTTAAAAAGAACACGGCTATGAGCTTAACCGGCTATAGCTCCTTAAAATTCTCTGTGTATGGAGAAGCTGAATCTGTAGGCAAAAAAATAAGGGTGTTTCTGAACAACAGTTCATCTACAGGCTATAAGGATATAACCATTACCGAATCGGGTAAATGGATTACTTATGAAATCCCGCTATCTCAATTCGGCAACCTGGCCACTTTGAATTACATAGAAATCAAAGAGTTTTCAGGAAAAACACATACCATGTACGTTGATGATATTGTGCTGATGTAAAAGCGAATTGGATTAGTGTAAATTCGATGAATAAAGATTAGCGATCGGGCGAAGCTCCAGCTTCGTCCGTTTTACACTTAAGCCTCTGGCTTCGGCCAGGTTTCGTGTCTTCACGAAACTTCTCTGATACTGGCTCGTGGAGACACAAACCGGGGCGTTGGTAGTACCAGGGAACAAGAAGGTAGCTCAAAAGTAAAATAGCACCGTCATTTCGACGATCCCGAAGAACTTTCGAGCTACCTTCCCTTATATAACCTGAGTTCGATTAATATTTAACTGATTATTAACAGATTGCTTCACCCCTGCACACATTTTCCACGCTTCGGTTCGCAATGACGCTCCTATTTTCGTCTTTGCGAGGACGATAGGACGAAGCAACCGAACGAAGTGAGCTCATGAATACCACTAAAAACATAAAAAAACAATGAATAACCGAGCAAAGCGAGCTCATGAATGCCATTGGAAAACCATAAAACCCTAATGAATAATCTTTGTTAGTCCTGTTTTGAGCAGGATTATTAATCGAACTCAGATTTATATAAAAATCCGTGTTCCGCTGTAATCCTGCCTGAACTCGGTTGGCGTGCAACCTTTTTTCTTTTTAAAAATCCGGTTAAAGTTAGAGATGTTGTTAAATCCGCAGTTGTAGGAAATTTCGGCAATGGTATGCGTGGTTTCAATTAACATCCGGGTGGCGTGTCCCAGGCGTATTTCATTCAAACTATCAATAAAGGTTACGCCCGTCCGTTTCTTGATAAACCGGGAAAAAGAAACCTCGGTCATATTAACCAGCTTCGCCACATCCTTTAAAACAATCGGTTTGTCGTAATTGGTATTCATATAATCAAACGCCTTATCTATCCGGCGGCTGCTGTATGAAACGTTGGCCTCAGTAAAGCCCGCATCCGAAAGCGAAGACATTCCTCTGCTGGTTGATAAATCGTGGAGAATAAGCAGCAAAGAAATAACCGAATCAAACCCACTTTTCTTATCCAGCGAAAGTATTCTCGGGGCAATGCTTTCTATGGTTTCACGTGAAAAAGTGATGCCTTTTGCGCTTCTTTCGAACATCTTCTTCATAAAATGAAGCTGGTTTCTTTTGAGCAGCTTTTCATCAATAAGGTCCCTGTGCCACTGTATGGTGATTTCGGTGATGCACTCGCTTTTACACTCATGTGTAAACCAGGCATGAGGAAGATTCGGGCCCACTAAAACCAGTTCCATGTCGTCAATTACCTCGATGTGGTCGCCTACAATTCTTTTGGCGCCTTGGGCATTCACAATTAGGTTCAGCTCAAACTCCTCATGATAATGCAGGGGGAAGTTAAATTCCTTTTTTACCCGTGAAAACAGCGTGAAGCAATCATTTTGGGTTAAGGGAGTAATTTCTTTGGTAATGGCCGGATTATTCATAAAGTGAATAGTAGCTTTAACTAATTAAAAAGATAAATAAATATAATACCTGTAGGATATTTTAGCAAAAAATAAAATATGTTTATGAAGGGCTATTCGCCATTTTATAATCTTTAAACAGGTCAATTAGGACAAAAAAACAAATTAAAAGGTTAAAAAAGTATTATATCAGACCGAACCTTTGTAGCTATTATTGGATAATTATAAACCAGAAGAGAATGACCATCAGAACGCTTTGTTTTTTAACGGTACTATATATGACAATGCAATCGTTCACCGCTGACGTTATTGCACAGCCCATAGATAAAAAAGCCTCGAAAGAAACCAAAGCGCTGTACAAAAATCTTCATACCGTTACTAAAAAAGGCATTATGTTCGGGCATCAGGATGATTTGGCTTATGGCGTAAACTGGAAATATGAACCCGGCAGAAGTGACGTAAAAGATGTTGTGAACGATTATCCTGCTGTTTTCGGCTGGGACATCGGCGGTATAGAACACGACAAAAAGGAAAACCTGGATAACGTACCATTTGATAGTATCAGAAACTACATCAGGGAAGTTTACGGGCGGGGAGGCATTAACACTATAAGCTGGCATTTGGATAATCCCGTGAGTTTGGGGCAAGCCTGGGACACCACAAAAGCCGTTGCCAGCATATTGCCCAATGGCAAAGCGCATCAAAAATACCTGCTCTGGTTAGACCGGGTCGCAGGCTTTTTAGAAAGCCTTAAAACAGACCAGGGAGTTTATATTCCGGTGCTGTTTCGCCCGTTTCATGAGTTGAACGGAGCCTGGTTTTGGTGGGGGGAAACCCACTGCACTAAAGAGGAATACATTACCCTGTGGCGTTTTACGGTAGATTATCTCATGAATAAGAAAAATCTTCATCATCTTATCTATGTATTCAATACCAACAGCTTTAAGGATGAAGCCGAATTTTTAGAGCGTTATCCCGGAAACAATTACGCGGATATTGTGAGCTTTGATGTGTACCAGTTTGCTGCAGCTAACGCTTCGAAAGCTGCGCTGAAAAAATCCTCGCTTCAGTTCCAGGAGCAATTAAAGGATAATTTAATGGTCTTAACAGCCGTATCTAAGCGGAAAAATAAGCCTGCCGCTTTAGCGGAAACTGGTTTCGAAGCACTCCCCGATGACACCTGGTGGACACAAACCCTGTTCCCGGCTATCAAAAATTTCCCGATAGCTTACGTGCTGGTTTGGAGAAACCACGGACTCAATTCAGAAAATAAAATGCATTATTATGCACCGTATCAGGGTCAGGCATCTGCCGAAGACTTCAGGCAGTTTTACCGGTCAGGGAAAATGCTGTTCCTGAAAGAAACAGGCAAATTAAAGCTATACCAATAATTGTATGATAAGTCCCAAATTAAGTATAAAAGAAAAGGTGGGATACGGATTTGGCGATTTCGCGTCGTCCATGTTCTGGAAAATCTTCTCCGTTTACCTGCTTTATTATTACACCGATATCTTCGGTTTATCTGCCGCGGTAGTTGGCACCATGTTCCTGGTAACAAGAATCTGGGATACCGCGTTTGACCCCGTTATAGGAATTATTGCCGACAGAACAGAAACAAAATGGGGAAAATTCCGGCCGTTTATCCTTTGGGTGGCTGTTCCTTTCGGGTTAATCGGCGTGTTAACGTTTGCTGCTCCTGAACTTGGCAGCAACGGAAAGGTAATCTATGCGTACATTACATATACCTTAATGATGATGGTTTATTCCGCCATTAACGCTCCGTATGCCTCGCTGATGGGCGTAATGACCGCTGATATTAAGGAGCGTACTACCTTATCCACCTATCGTTTTGTATTTGCCTTTGCCGGAAGCATTTTGGTTTTGGCTACTGCCGAACCATTGGTAGATTTTTTTGGCAACTCTTTAAATGTACCGGTCGCTAAAAGCTGGCAATTTACAGTTGCCGTTTTCGCGGTAATTGCCTGTATGCTCTTTCTGCTGACTTTTTCGTGGACAAAAGAACGCATAGCACCTGTAAAAGAGCAGAAAAATGCCCTGTCTGAAGATTTACAGGATTTAGGAAAGAACAAGCCCTGGTTTATTCTTTTAGGTGCGGGAATTGCCACGCTGATATTCAACTCGCTAAGAGACGGTTCGGCCATTTATTATTTCAAATATTACATCGTTAACCAGGAAGCATTCAGCGTTCCGGCACTGAATATTGCTATAAATTACAGTAGCCTTTACCTGGTTTTAGGACAGGCTGCAAATATTGTAGGAGTAGTGATGGCCAAACCCGTATCAGATAAAATAGGCAAGAAAAAAACATTCGCTTTGGCGATGCTTATTGCTACGATTTTAAGCGGCTTCTTTTACTTCTTCAACGAAACGGATATCACCCTGATTTTTATTTTCCAGTTTTTAATCAGTATATGCGCCGGCAGCATATTCCCTTTACTATGGTCAATGTACGCCGATATTGCCGATTATTCTGAATGGAAAACAGGCAGGAGAGCAACGGGACTTATTTTTTCCTCATCATCCATGTCGCAAAAGCTGGGCTGGACACTCGGCGGAGCATTAACCGGCTGGTTATTAGCCCTGTTTGGCTTCAAAGCGAATATGGTCCAGGCAGAGGCCATGCAAACAGGATTAAAAATGATGATGAGTCTGGTACCGGCATGCGGAGCAATAATATCTACCTTATTTATTCTTTTTTATAGCCTGTCTGATGAGAAGATGCAGCAGATTGCCGATGAACTGGCAGAAAGGCGAAAATAACCCATACAATCTATTAGAAAACCATTAACACTGAGCAGATGACTGAGTTCGAGTCAAGAAAAAAGTTGATACAACATCAACATGAAGAATTGTTGAATAAGAAAAACCATAAGATTGAGCCCGGGAATGGAATTTTTTTCAGGTATGAAAATCCGGTATTAACCGCCGGGCATATCCCTCTAAACTGGCGGTTCGATTTTAACGAGGAGTCCAATCCGCACTTTATGGAACGGATAGGCATAAATGCGGTTTTCAATGCCGGGGCGATAAAGCTTAACAATAAATTCTGTTTGGTTGCCCGGGTGGAAGGCGCAGACAGGAAATCTTTTTTTGCCGTTGCCGAAAGCGATAACGGCATAGATGGATTCAGGTTTTGGAACGAACCGGTTGTATTAGGTGAGACGGAAAACCCGGACGTGAATGTGTACGATATGCGGATAGTTGCGCATGAAGATGGCTGGATTTACGGAATATTTTGCACAGAAAGAAGAGACAAAGGTGCCCCCGAAGGCAACCAAAGCGCAGCCATTGCACAGTGCGGTATTGCCAGAACAAAAGACCTGAAAAAATGGCAACGGCTGCCCGATTTAAAGACCAATTCCCCGCAGCAGCGTAACGTAGTGCTGCATCCGGAATTTGTAAATGGAAAATATGCCTTCTATACACGTCCGCAGGACTCATTTATCGAAGCCGGGAAAGGCGGAGGAATTGCCATTGGATATTGCTCATCGATAGAAAACGCGGTAATTGACGAAGAAATAATCCTTGACCGGAAACAATACCATACCGTTTATGAAGCCAAAAACGGGCAGGGCCCTTCGCCGCTCAAAACGCCTTTAGGCTGGCTGCATTTAGCCCACGGGGTAAGAAATACAGCGGCGGGATTGAGGTATGTACTCTATATGTTCCTCACGGATTTGAATGATATAACCAGGGTAATCAGGAAACCGGGGGGATATATCATTGCTCCCGAAGGAGAAGAACGTATTGGCGATGTTTCTAACGTTGTGTTTGCCAATGGCTGGATAAAAGACGGCGACCAGGTATATATTTATTACGCGTCCTCCGATACCCGGATGCATGTGGCAACCACTACCATTGAAAAACTGCTGGATTATGTAATGCATACGCCGGAAGACGGGTTCACTTCCGGCAATTCCGTAAAGGCTATTTTAGCGCTCATAGAGAAAAATTCAGGCCATGTATAGTGTTAAGTTAAGTTGATTGCCAGTTTTTTGACTTTTTAATCCCGGATGGTCGTACTATCGCCAAGTCAATTTCGCTACGCTCAATTTTTTGAATTATTGATGTGTGTGTGTTTGTTTTATAAGGAATCAATGAGCCCTCCGGGGTTTTTACTTTTGAATTTTGATTTTTTAACGTGAATATCTACCAGGAAATAGAACAGGAGCTTTTTAATATACTGGATTATTGGGAAAATAATGCGGTTGATAAAGCGCATGGAGGCTTTTACGGAAGAAGAAATCAGCAGAACGAACTTATTCAAAATGCGGTTAAAGGTTCGGTGCTGAACAGCCGGATTTTATGGACCTTTTCCGCTGCTTTTAAATATACCGGGGCGCAAAAGCATTTGCTTTTAGCGGAGCGGGCTTATGCGTACATCCGCGATTATTTTTACGATACCGTTTATGGCGGTGTTTACTGGACGGTTGACTATGCAGGGAATCCATTAGATACTAAAAAGCAAACCTATGCCTTATCTTTTGCCGTTTACGGATTATCCGAATATTACAGTGTTTCTCAAAACGAAGAAGCGCTCCAACTGGCTATCAGGATATTTGAGACAATAGAGGCTCACTGCTTTGATACAGAAAACGGTGGATATTTTGAGGCGTTCGGAAGGGACTGGTCTGAAATACCCGATTTACGGTTAAGCGATAAAGATGCCAACGAGAAAAAAACCATGAATACGCATCTGCATATCCTGGAGGCGTACACCAATTTATACCGCTATTGGAAAAGCGACAGATTGAAAAACCAGCTAAAAGGTCTGTTGCAGGTTTTTGAAGGGCATATTATCCATCCTGAAACCTTTCATTTAAACCTATTTATGGACGAAAAATGGCGGTATAAAGAACATATTATTTCTTACGGACACGATATTGAAGCATCCTGGCTACTGCAGGAAGCTGCTGAAGTATCGGGAGAGCAAGGTAATATGGAAACTGTTATGAAACTTGCCTCGGCAGCAAGAGAAGGACTTTTGGCAGATGGTTCGCTGATGTATGAAAAAAATCTGAGCGTCGGACATCAAATAAAAGAAAAACATTGGTGGGTACAGGCCGAAGCAATGGTTGGTTTTTATAACGCGTTTCAGCATACAAAAGATGAATCATACTACAATACCTTTCAGCAAGTATGGGCGTTTATAAAAGCACATATCCTGGATAGAAAGAATGGTGAATGGTTATGGGGGGTAGATGCGCAAAACAAACCGTTACCAAACGAAGATAAATTAGGCCTGTGGAAATGCCCTTACCATAATGTAAGAGCCTGTTTAGAAATACTTCGGAGAAACAGTGACTCTGCCACTGAGCAGTTTAGATACTAACCATAAGATATTGTAAAATTATAGCAAGATAATCGACAAATAATAGATTATCTTATTGTAATCTTACATATTTTGCATTATGCAACCTAATCCAATTCAGAACAAACGTATCTAGTTTTTTTCGTCATTGCGAGGCTGTATGGGGTTGTGCGAGCCGAAGCAATCTGCCAATTAACAATGAGATTGCTTCACTCTGTCCACAATCCCAATGCTTCAGTTCGCAATGAGGCCACATTGTTTTTAGATGCGCTTGTCCTGAACCCAGAAAACGGTTAAGTCTTACCATTTATTGTAAAAACCCTGACATATCGCTAAAATCTTATTTTTGAATGATTATTTTCGATTCTGAAATGAGAAAAGCTTTTTCACTTACACTGGCAGGTTGTTTGTTTCTCGCGTCGTGCAGCAACAAAATCACTTCGTTAAAAACCATTGCCAGGGCTGATACTGCCGGAACAATCTCTACCACCATACCTGTAACGCAACATCGCGATAAGCATTACGACTGGGATAAACGCCATCAGCAAGTGTTGGCGTTGAATAAAGAACGTCCGCCGAAGGTTGTTTTTATCGGTAACTCCATTACACATTACTGGGGCGGCGAGCCTGTTGACCCGCTTAGCCGCGGCGCTGATTCCTGGGACGAATATTTTAAATCTAAAGATGTACGAAACCTGGGTTTTGGCTGGGACCGCATTGAAAACGTATTGTGGCGGGTTTACCACGGTGAGCTGGATGGATATAAAGCCTCGCATATCACCTTGCTGATGGGCACAAACAATTTACCGGTAAGTACCGATGAGGAGATAATCACAGGCCTTGAATTTTTGATACAGGCTATAAAACGACATCAGCCGAAAGCGAAATTCATGCTGATTAGTATACTTCCACGTAAGAATTATGAACAGCGTATCATGTCTCTCAATGAACGCATCAGACAACTGGCCGGAAAACTGAACGTTAATTACATACCTGCCCATAAGTTGCTGGCTATTGACGGCGGAAAGCCAAATCCTGAGCTGTTTACGGCCGATGGCGTACATCCCAACACGGCGGGTTACCGCGTACTGGCGCCATTAATCAACTCATACCTCAACTGAGGTTAATTTAAAAGTAAAGAAGCATGCTCGGGGCAACCTGCGATTGAGAGCATTTCAATAAAAGTACAGTTAATATCAACTCAATACATCCACAATCATGAAAGAAACTTCATTACAACGGCGCAAATTTTTAGGACTGGTATCTAAAGCCGGATTGCTCAGTGTATGCCGGTTCCCTTTATCACGCAACACAGGCGAACCGGCCGAAGATGAGCACGTTTTTTTAACGCAGCCTTACCTGCAAAACCCGTGTTTTGATGCTATGACCATCAAGTGGATTACCAATAAACCTTGCTACGGTTGGGTGGAATATGGCCTGGATGAAAACCTGGGGCAAAAGGCGGAACGTATTGAGCTTGGCCTGGTAGAGGCCAATAATCGTATCCATACCATACAGCTTAGCAACCTGAAACCCGGCACAACGTATCATTATAAAGTGCTGTCTAAGGATTTCGTGAAGTATGACCCATATAAGATAATATACGGAAAAACTATAGAAAGTAAGGTTTACAGCTTCACCACGCCTGCCGAACATGCTGATTCGGTATCGTTACTGGTGCTGAACGATATCCATGACCGCCCGGCGTCCATACCGTTTTTAATGAACATGAACGGCAATGACCCGTATGATTTTGTGTTCTTTAATGGCGATATGTTCAATTACCAGAGCGATGAACAGCAAATCATCGACCACATGCTGACGCCTTGTACCGATGTTTTTGCATCGGTAAAGCCGTTTATGTACATCCGGGGAAACCACGAAACCCGTGGTAAGTTTGCCCGGCACTTGAATGATTATTTTGAAAATATAGATCAGGCCAACTATTTCTCATTTACCCGTGGTCCGGTACATTTTATCACGCTGGATACCGGCGAAGATAAACCGGATGACACGCCGGTTTACGCGGGTATGTGTGCATTTGACGACTATCGCAGGCAGCAGGCTGCATGGCTTGAAAAACAGCTGCAAAGCCGTGAATATAGAAAAGCGCCGTTCCGGGTGGTATTTATGCATATTCCGCCATACCATTCCGGCGACTGGCATGGAACCATGCACTGCCGCGAATTGTTTGCCCCGTTATTTAACAAGCATAAAGTTGACCTGGTGATTTGTGGTCATACCCACCGCTGGGGCGTTTATGAGCCGGATCCTGCACAGCATCATTTCCCGATCATTATTGGTGGTGGGCCGCAGGAAGGAAAGCGCACTTTAATTAAGCTGCGGGCAGACCGGCATCAGCTCAACCTGTCTATGCTGGCCGATAATGGGAAGGAAGTAGGCAAGTATCACTTGCAGGCGAAACGATAGCTAAAATTAACAAACGTCCAAAACGCAGGAATTGAAATTTACGGCAGTATTTTCTTCCGGGTAATTTTTATGACAACCATTATACGGACTTTATTCCTAATCCCCACCGCCCGTACTGGCCGTTATAGCCTCGCCGGGTTTGCCGATGGTTTTATAAGCGCCTTCGCCTTTTAATATGGCAGCCAGCCGGGTTTTATCGGTCAGTATATCAGTAGCTGTTTTTAGCTCGGTATCGTTGGCAAAGCTGTTTTCCATACGCCCTTTCTGGAAATAGTAACGTGAAACAATTTCATTTTCCAGCAATTGTTTAATCTCAGGCTTGAATTGTGTCAGGTCATTCTTTTTGCTGTAAAATACCTTGTGTTTCAGGGCTTCAAACTCAGATTTAATATCTTCCAGCTTATGCTCTTTGGTAGCTTCGGTTTGTAAATCGGTTAACAGCTTCTCTGTACGTGTGCTGTAATTATAATCCTTATTCGACAGATAGTTTACAAAATTGGCGTAATCCGCATCAGATAATCGGAACGTTTTTGCCGGAGCAATGCCGGTATGCGCATTACGGAACGAGGTAGCGTAGTCAAAAATCAGGTAGCGGGTGATCAGCGTTTGCGCTATCGGACTAAGCATTCGTGGTTTTACATAAATATCAGGATAAATGCCGCTGCCATCGTAAACGGAACGCCCGTCGCTGGTTTTGTATTCGCTAATCAGCGAGTCGGCTACCTTTTCCACATCGCCATCAGGGTTTCGGTGCGTGTAATCCAGCGCCTGTATACATCTTCCGGAAGGTGTATAATATTTGGCAATGGTAACTTTAACCAGCGTATTGTATGGCAGGTTAAAAGTTTGTTGTACCAGTCCTTTGCCGAAGCTGCGTTGCCCGATAATTACCGCCCGGTCCAGATCTTGTAAAGAGCCGGCCAGGATTTCTGAAGCCGAGGCTGAACGATTGTTAACCAGAACAGTGAGCGGCAGGTTGGGTTCCAGCGGTTCGGCAAATGTTTTATAGCTGATACTTTTTTCGGCATTACGGCCTTTTTGAGTTACTACCAGCACGTCTTTGGGCACAAACAGGTTTATAATTTTAACAGCTTCCTGCAAAATGCCGCCGCCATTGTATCGTAAATCGAGCACCAGGCCATTCAGGTTATTTTTTTTGAGTTCCGTTAAGGCGTCTTTGACTTCCTGTGCCGAGTTTTCAAGAAATTTATCCAGCTTGATATATCCAATGTTATTGGCAAGCATGCCATAGTAAGGTACATTAGGCTGGGTAATTTCTTCACGCACAATGTTTTTGGTGATGGGTGTGGTTTCTCCCGGGCGATTAATAAGCAATTTAAGCGGTGTTCCGCGTGAGCCTTTGAGCAGGTTGCTTACCTCTTCGCTGGTTTTATCTTTCAGGGTAACGCCATTGATTTGCAGCAACTCGTCACCGGCACGCACATCGGCTTTTTGTGCCGGGAATCCCTGGTAAGGCTCAGAAATAATTACTTTACCATCACGCGACAGAATGGATGCACCAATACCGCCATAATGCGTGCTTACATATTTCATGCGGTAATCCTCAATGTCAGATTCGGGCACATATTCAGTGTACGGATCCAGATCTTCCAGCATGGCATCAATGCCGGTTCGCATCAGTTTGGTAGAATTGATATCGTCTACATAATTGATGTTCAGTGTTTTATAAACAGAAGCAAAAATATCGAGGTTTTTTGACAGCTGAAAAAGGTCGTCGCTGAAAGCAAACGAGGCCGCAGCAGCTACAACACAGCTAAAAATGATACGCTTTTTTAGTAAAGAGATCTTTCCCGGCATGATTCACAAATTAAGCGATTAAATGTACGAAATCTTTCGCTTTGGCGGGAAAGAATAATGGGGATAAAATTAATGCACGGGCGCTATAGCCTGTTGTTATCCAGGTTTGCCAGGCTTTTTTTCAGTGTGAACACCACATATTCGCGGCTGCGTTTTAGCCGTTGCATTAAATGCTGTATTAACGATTCTTCCTGGCCGGGTGTAAAACTTAAATCTTCGTCAGAAAGATGATTGTATTTGCGCCTGAGCTTGATTTTTAAAATATTCCAGTCGCTGTCGCTGATATTAAGTTCTGCCATAACGTTATTTGGCACAAAAATAAAAAATTAAACCTATTTATCAGAAATGAGTTTTATCAAGTATTATTGGAGAAAATTTAACCTTGTTTAATTTGAATGACACATGAAAAAGATCCTTTTATCAGCATGTATACTGGCCGTTACTATCCTATCGGCACATGCGCAATCGTTTAATTTAGGTATTAAAGCGGGTATTAACAGCTCTAAGCTGAGCACAGATTTTGCCAAGGAAGAAAACCGTCTGGGATACCAGGTAGGTTTGTGGGCACGTTTGGGAGCCGCTGGTATTTATGTGCAGCCGGAAGCTTATCTGGGCAGCAAAGGTGGTAAGTTTACTGCTTTTGATAATGGCAGCGGCGAGCAGCAGGCCGATGCAAAAGTAAACTTTACTACACTGGATATCCCGGTTCTGGTAGGCACTAAGATCGGGTTCGATAAAGCTAACCTGCGGTTTATGGCCGGCCCGGTAATTTCATTTAACCTGGATAAGGATAGAAAATTCAGCTCTGCATACGATCAGGCAACAGATATAAAGAACTATAAAAACCAGGCCTGGGGCGGACAATTGGGCGCCGGTGTAGATTTAGGCAGCTTTTCTGTGGATATACGCTATGAAGCCGGCCTGAGCAACATCAGCAAAAGCGATAAATACGATCAGAAAACCAATCTGTGGCACTTTAGCCTGGGATATAAGCTGTTTTAGCTGATCTGTGGCAGGTTACGAGCTGTAATGTTATGGCCCTCATAACTCATAACACACAGCTCGTAACCCTTTTTGTTACTTTTGAAATCGCTTTCTGCTTTAAGCCTTTGCTTTTAGCTCTTTAAAAGGCTAATTCCTAAAAGTTATCAGAATTAACCCTGGCATTGTCCCGGCTTAATTAAACCCAATTGCAGCGGATACCGGCCTGTGGCTAATGCCCGGGATGGATGAGGGCAGGGTTGCAGGCGTATGAGCGAAAAGTGGGACTATCTGTTCAAAAGCGGTACAGGCCGTGCTTTTCAAAAAAACAGAATACACTCGTTGTACAAATATGCATTGATAGATACTGCTCTCATAATCAGACTATTGATTGTTAAAAATTAAAATTCCTATCTTTGCGGCAATGGAATTTCAAAACGATGCTATCCAGGAGTACCTGGAACAACATTGCGAGCCAGAGCCCGAATTGCTTCGGCATATTAACCGGGAAACTCACCTGAAAGTCCCCATGGCACGTATGCTGTCGGGCCATTTCCAGGGCCGGGTGCTAAGTATGCTTGCTAAGTTGATCCAACCCCGCCGTATTCTTGAGATCGGCACGTTTACCGGTTACGCCACGCTGTGCCTTGCCGAGAGCTTGCCCGGGGATGGTATAATTGATACGATTGATATTAACGAGGAGCTTGAAGACCGCGTACGCGGATATTTCAACCGGTCTGGCTTTGCGCAAAAAATAAGGTACCAGATTGGTAATGCTATTGATATTATTCCGCAGCTAACCGAAACTTATGATCTGGTATTTATTGATGCCGATAAAAAAAATAACACAAATTATTATGATCTGGTGTTTAATAAAGTTCGAAAAGGGGGGCTGATCATTGTAGATAATGTGCTTTGGAGCGGCAAAATTATATCGGCCAGCGACAAGGATACACAAAACATCAGGGAGTTTAATGAGAAAATAACCCAGGATATGCGTGTGGAAAAGCTGATACTTCCGGTACGCGATGGTTTATTTATAATTCGTAAAATTTAACGGGTATTATAAATAGAGTACAGACTTTAGATTATTACGTTGATGTTTTAGGAAACTATACATTTTTGACTTTTTAATTTTAACTTTTTAATTTTTTAGGTATGTTAAAACGATTGATTACAGCTTGCCTGTTGTTTGCAGCGGGAACAAGCTTCGGCCAGTCGGCGGCAGAAAGGTATATCCAGCTATACAAAGATGACGCCATACGTAAAATGAATGAATATGGTATTCCGGCCAGCATTATACTGGGGGTGGCCATGCATGAATCGGGCAGCGGAACCAGCAAAATTGCCAAATACCTTAACAATCATTTCGGCATTAAAGGCCGCAATGAAAACAGGCAGATCAGATCTTCCTATAAAAGCTACGATTCTGTCGACGATTCGTACGATGATTTTATCAGCATGCTGAAGCGGCATATACAATTTAGCCGTTTGTTTGAGCGCTATTCTGACTATGATTATAAAAGCTGGGCTAAAGGTATACAACGCGGAGGTTATGCCCGCAGCCAAACCTGGGCCAGCCAGGTACTGGCTATTATCAATAAATACCAGCTATACCGGTTTGATAACAGGCCGGGTTCTGACGATGCTACCGCTTACATCAGGCCGGTAGAATCTGTTCCGGTTGCCAAAACGTACAATGTAAAAGCAGGCGATACCTTGAACGGCATTGCCAAAAAATTTGATACCACGGTTAAAGATATCCGTGATAAAAATGCATTAAGTACAACCAACCTTAGCGTAGGGCAAAAATTAAAATTGTAAAAATCTTAAATGATCAGATTTATTCTGCCGGTAGCATGCGTAATGTTACTGGCTTCGTGCAGCAAAAAAATACAGTTGACTAAACGCCCCCAGCCGGCACAAAGGCCGCAGCAGGTTATCACCGATAATGTGCTGGTGAAAAAGTATTCTGCACAGGAGTATATTGAACGGTATAAGGCCGTGGCAATAGCAGAAATGGATAAATATGGTATTCCGGCCAGTATTACGCTGGCCCAGGGGCTGCTTGAATCCGGCAACGGCAACGGTACGCTGGCCCGCCTGGCAAACAATCATTTTGGTATAAAGTGTAATTCGGACTGGCGGGGTAAGACCATTTTGCAGGATGATGACCAGAAAGATGACTGTTTCAGGGTGTATAACAGCGCCGAAGAATCTTTCAGGGATCATTCGGAGTTTCTGCAGCGTAAGCGGTATGCCGCCTTGTTTGAGTTGGATAAGAACGATTATAAGGGTTGGGCTTACGGATTGAAGCAGGCGGGCTATGCCACTAATCCGCGTTATCCGGAACTGCTGATCAGTTTGGTTGAGCGCTATAATTTAGACCAGTACGACCGTAAAGAGGGCAGGATAGAAAAGGCTGAACGGGAAGAGAAGGTACTGGCTAAAATTGAAGAAAAAGCACCGGAAGAAAAGGCGCCCGAAGCGGTAAAAGCTCCTGTTGCCATGAATATCTATGAGGTAAAGCAAGGCGATACGCTTTATTCCATCAGCAGACGCTTTGGCCTCTCGGTAGATGACATTAGGATACTGAACAATATAGGGGGTACTGATATCAAGATCGGGCAGCTTTTGCTGGTTTCCAAATAATGTTAAATAATGTAAAAAGCCTAAACATTTACCGCAAAAGCGTGTAGCTTTATAAGCTTGGAAAAGATTATTCTGTTATTGGTATTTACGGTAGGTTGGGGGCTTAAGGCTTTTTCGCAGGAGCGGGAAATATTAGGCATTGTATGCGATAAGGATACCAAGCAACGCATTACCAAAGTGCACATTACCAATTTGCGCACAAACCAGGGCCTGTATAATAACCTGAAAGGTGAGTTTGTAATGCAGGCCGCTCAGGGCGATAAACTGGTAGCAAACCTGCAGGGCTATCTGGCAGATACCATTACGGTTTCAACACAAAATTCGGTTTTCTTTTTTCTGAAACGCACCAATATTATGCTGCAGGAAGTGCAGGTTAACGGGAAGCTGCTATCGCCAAAAAGCAAATTAGAACAAACCAAACGCGATTTTAAGAGCATTTACCGTGTAGGTAACAGCAGCGATCTGCTCACCACGGGCGGTGTAAACGGGCTGGGCGGCGCCGGGTTAAGTATAGATGCTATTTACAGTGCATTGAGCAAAGAAGGTAAAAATGCCCGTTATCTGCAGGGGATCATAGAGCGTGATTACCGCGAAACCATGATCGATTTCAGGTTCACCCCATTACTGGTGACTAAAACAACCGGCTTACAGGGAGAGCAATTGGTGGATTTTATGCATCAGCACCGGCCCTCGTATTATTTTATTATGGAAGCTACCGATTATGAGCTGATCAATTATATCAAAATAAGCTACCAGAAATATCTTCGCAATCCCACATTATACCGCTTGCGTCCGCTTAAACCGTGATTCTGGCATGTACCCCGGGTGTATCAGGTTAAACTTAGGCCAGGTACGGGAGATCTTAGGAACAAGAGCAAGGATACAAGAGACAAGAAGTTGAAAGCGTCAGCCTGCGCCCGTTTGCAAAACGAGTGCATCAATATCCGGCGTTTGCAACGCCGCAAACGCCAACAAAAAATTCTAAAACTTAAGCCAGATGCGGGAAAGCTTGGAAGCAAGAAGAGGTACAAGAACCGGGAAAGTATGAAGACATAAGGCAATAAAGAGAGAGACAAAGAACATCCATCTAAGATCTCACATCTAATGTCTCACATCTTAATGCTCAATGCCCAAAATACTACTCGCTGATAGGCGTTTCCGGTGCTTTTGATGAATCTTTCTTCTGCTTATTCACTGTATTGCGTCCAACTTTGGTAAAGCGGTAGCTTACGGTAAGCTGATAATTACGGGTGGCAAGCTTTGAATTGCGTTCCTGCGTGTAATTGATGCCTTCTACAAATTGTATATTACGCCGCTGTGCAAAGGGGTCAACCGACATCACCCTGACAAACAGTTTATTATCCAGAAAACCTTTACGGGCGCCAAAGGAAGCTGATACTGATCCTTTGGATCTCCCCTGAACAGAAGCCCGGTTGTAATAGTTCACATTACCTTCAAACGCTATCCGCTTGGGAAACTGAATTGATGGCCCCACGCTGGCCCGGTAACTGTAGCCAACAGTATTTTTTGAAAGATTAAAGGTAGACTCATACGTAGTCCGGCTAACGCCAAAGCTACCTGTAAATGTAATCTTTTTGGTGGGGCGGTAATTGCCAAACATATTCAGGGCGTAGGTATTGCTGGAGCCCACATTCTCATAAGTAGAAACGGTATCCATGCGGATACGTTCAATGATATGCCCTGAATTGGCATACGATAACCGCGGTGTGAACGACCATTTTTGTCCGAAAGCGCCAAAGCTTAATTCAACCTGGTGTGTATACGAGGGTTTAAGCGCCGGATTACCATAAAAAATGTTGGCCGTATTTGAGCTGTCTACCAAAGGGTTTAAGGCATAATCACGCGGACGTGCAATGCGCATGCTGTAGCTTATGCCTACATTGTACCGTTTCCGGAACGATTTGCCCAACGATATGTTGGGGAAAAAGTTGATGTAAGGCTTCATGCTGGCAGTGGCAGGCTTATCCTGCTCAAAACTTGCATCCGTTAACTCTGTACGTCCACCTGCACGGAACGACCACCTTTTCTTGGTTCGAAGGCTGTAGCTGGCGTATACCGCATAAATATTTTCGTAGTAAATAAAGCGGTTGGTCAGGTTAGAGTTAACGGTATCCTGTAAGGTATCAAAATTATACCCGGTTACAAACTGGTCATTATCATTTTTATGGAATGAGCTCTGGAATCCCATAGAGAGCGACGACAGCTTGGTGACAGGACGGTAATAATTGAGGTTTAGATCCAAGCCGGTATTGGCAGCCACATTGTTATAGTATTGCCGGGTTTTAACAAGCAATCCGTTTGAATGAGTGAGTATCTCACGGGCAAGATTACGGTCGCGGTCGTTATTGTTGTAAAATCCGACCATGCCTGCTTTTAGTGTTCCTTTATTGTTTTTCAGCTTTAAGCTATAATCAGCATCCAGGTTGTAACTGCTGCCATCGTTAACATTTGAATTGTTTTGCTGGATCAGCTTGGTTTCTACGCTCTTAATATCTAAGGAGTGGTCGTCCAGGTAAGAATCACCGCCCGTATTACGGAAATTAACATTAGCCGCTACACGCACATTCTGATTTGGAGTAATATCCCAGTCCATATTGCCCCGTAAATTATGACCTTTATTGCCGTTATCGTTGGTACTATACTGGTTCCTGTATGACGATATTGCATCGTTTTTATAATAGGTAGTATTTACCACGCCATCAGACGTTGTTGGCCGGTTAATATAACCGTAGCTGGACGAAATAGACAAGCTGTCTGTACGATAGGCAATATAAGCGCTGCCATTGTATGTGCCCAGGGTTCCGCCAGTAAGCGCAACCGAACCATTCAGCCCGATCTTGTATCCTTTTTTAAGGGTGATGTTAATAATGCCATCGCCATCGGCGGCATACTGCACGTCAGGATTGGTGATAACTTCTATTTTCTCAATAGCGTCGGCAGGCAGAACATTTAACAGATCGGTAAGGGTAGCCGCTGTATAGTCAGACGGTTTCCCATCCATAAAAATGCGGGTGTTCCGTTTACCGGCAATGGTAGGCTTGCCGTCAATATCCACATCCACCATCGGTACATTCCGCATTACGTCTGACGCTGTGCTGCCTTCGGCCATCAGACTTTGGCTTACGTTGTACGTAATGGTATCCGTGCCAAACTGAACTACAGGCTTCGTATCGGTTACAACAACCTCATTTAATACGTTGGCATCTGGTTTGAGCTTTATCGTTCCCAGGTTTTTGGTGGGATGCTGTTTGCTCAGCACAATGTTTTCAATAATGGCGCTGGTGTATCCTACAAATGATATTTTTATCTTATACGTATCAAAAGGTAAGTTACTGAACTGGAACTTACCGCCATTTTCGGTCTGGTAACTTTTTACCACCGAGCCGTCACTCTGTTTAAACAGGGCAACGGCAGCAAAATCTACAACTTCGCCGGTTTTATTATCAATCACCTTACCCGTAAGCAGGCCATTATCAGCAAGGCTTCGGGTAGCCGAGAGCAATACCGGTAAAAAACATAATAAAAGATGTAAAATTCGTATAGTCAAAACAGCTTTCTTTGGTTTTATAAATTATATAACTATTTGAGGCAGCGGATAGTATTAAAACTCCTCATCGCTTCGTTGCCTTGTATCGTCATCCATATTATTTTTACGCCGCTTCTGTAAATCCTGCTTATCCTGCTTGCCAAAACGGTAACTAAACGTAATGCCGGCCATGCGCTTTTGCCGGCGACGTTCTGAATCCTGTAGCAAGCTCTCGGTTTCAGTGAACCAGGCATACCTGCGGGTGTTAAATACATCACGTACATTAAACGATAAGCTTCCGCGTTTCTGTTTCAGGAAGTCATACCGCAAACCGGCATCGCTGCTAAAGATCTCATGCATGTGCCCCTGGGCGGTATTCCGGGGAGCCATATAGCTCAGGTTAAACTGGGCAGACACGTTTTGGGGCAGTTTCAGGTTAGCGGTGAGGTTAGCCATCCAGTTGTAGCCATCGCTGCTGCGGATGTGAAAAGCCTCATTGCCGTTTAACTGGTTATAAAACATATTCAGGTTACCGGTTAAGCTCAGGGCTTTTGATACATCAGCCCTTGAAATAACCTCAAAACCCACGGCATTGCTGCTGGTAAGATTGTAAAACCGGGTAAGGGTGATAGCGTTGCTGCCGGGATAAATATCGCGTATACTTTGCACCACATCGTTTACGCGACGATAATATACTGCTGATGTAAGTGTAACGGTTTTCCAGAATTTGGAATAGCTTAACTCAAATGAATGAATGTCCTCGGGTTTCAGGTTGGGATTACCCTGCCGGTAATTGCTTGGGTCTGAAATATCCAGGAATGGGTTTACTTCCCATCCATGCGGACGGTCTACCCGCCTGGTGTAGCTTAGCTGTAATTGCTGTTCTCCCTTGAATTTCTGTGTAAAAAATATGCTGGGATAGATCCTGAAATAATCGAGGTTTGATTTACTGATAGAAGGCTGCAACGTAGCGGTATCAGTCCCCCTGTAAACGGTATTCAGATAGGCTTGTTCTGCCCGGATACCTACCTGCATTCCGAAATTCTTACCAAATTTATTCTGATAGTTGATATAAGCGGCATGCACAATATCTTCCATGCTGAACTTATTGGTTTGGTTCAGGTCGGTGATGTAGTTGCCGGATTGGTAATTTTCAAAAAACTGGTCTTCCCAGTCGTTACGAATGGTGCTGCGGTAACCGGTTTCCCATCTTACTTTATCATTAACAGGCAGCACATAATCCACCTGGATGTTGTAGTTCTCGCCACGCTCGTTATTAGCGCTGCGGTTCAGCGAATCCTTAACAGAACCATCCGTCATGTTGAATTGCTGGCTGAACTGCTGGTTGTAGTCTTCATCGCTCTTACCGTAAGAAAAATTAGCGGTAAGCTCTTCGCCTTTGTGTTTAAATTTCCGGCTGAGATCCAGGCTCAGATCATAGCTGTTTTCGCCGCCGTTCCTTCGGGTCAAGCGCTGGCTGGTGTTATAAGGTTCAGCGATGTTCTGGTAAATATAATCCAGGTTTTCGCCACGTTTAAAATCCCTGAAATTAAAATTACCCGATGCGCCCAGTACGGTTTGCTTACCCAGGTAATAGTCAGCGCCCAGCTTAAGACCATTGTTTTTATCCTTGCGGGATGATTCTGAGCTATTGTTTATAAAACCATTCTGCTGTACATACGTGCTCCGGTTATAACCGCTTCCCGGACGGTTGCCATCGCGGTAGCTGTAGTTGCCGTACAGGTTAAATTTCCCGTTGCGGTAGCTCAGGTTGGCATTGGCATTATAATTATCCTGCGTGCCTGCACCCAGCGAAACTGAGCCGTTAATGCCCAGTTTTTTATTTTTCTTTAAAACGATGTTAATGATGCCCGATTGCCCGTCGGCCTGGTATTTAGATGAAGGATTGGTGATAAGCTCGATGGTTTCTATGGCGCTGGCCGGTAATGATTGCAGCACATCGGCAATATTGTTTCCGCCCATGGCCGAAGGTTTACCGTCAATCAGTATTTTAACATTTGATGAACCACGCAGGTTAACATTCCCGTCCATGTCAACCGATACAGACGGCACGTTGGCCAGCAGATCGCTCGCTGAACCACCTTCGCTTACCAAACTCTGTTCTACGTTAAATACTTTACGGTCTATACCCAATTGTATGGTGCTTTTCTGTGCCTGAACCACTACCTCTTTCAGCATGTTGGCTTTACCTGTAGATAATTTTATAATGCCAAGGTTTAATAATGCAGCCGAAGAAGTTATGGTGATGTTATCTTTTGTGTAAGATTGGTAGCCCACAAAACTAATTTTTAGCAGGTAATTACCCGTCGGCAGATTTTCAAATTTGAAACCGCCTTGCAGGTCTGTTTGTGTTGTTTTTGCCGTTTTTGAAGTAGCCTTGTTAATGAGGGCTACACTGGCAAAATCAACAGCCTTACCGGTAGCATGGTCAATTACTTTGCCCGTAATTTTTCCGTTACCCTGGCCGCGTACGTTACCGGTAATAAAAAAAAAGCCTGCTAAAAGGCTCATAATAAATAATTTCATACACAAAAAGCTACCGCAAAGTAACTGTATTGATTAGTAATTTAATAAGGGGTAACTGTTTTATTACAAATTATTGCACATTTGTTATAAAGTGTTACACATTTGTTGTACCGGATCAGTCAACCGTAACGGTAAGGCCTTCCTGTTTAAGTATTTTGCGGTAAACTTCCATCTCGGTAAATGAGCCTTCCAGGATAGCGCATTTACCTTCATTATGAACAGTCCAGGCAATTTTTTCGGCTTGTTTTTCAGAGTAATCCAGGTATTTCATCATACAAAAAATAACATGGTCAAAGGTATTCACATCATCATTCCACAATATCAGGCGATGATTAACTTTTAAACTGGTTAGCAGGTCTTCAAGGCTGTAAACTTCTTCCTGGGTTTGGGTATCGCCACAATGGATATTCATATCGGCAAAAATAAAAAAAAGCTGATTAAGGTTTAGGTTTTACGTGGTAAGTTATACGTTTTACGTGGCTGATGGTCCGGAAGTCGGTAAAGGCAGAAAAGACCGGAAGCGGAAAAAGGTAGAAGGCAGAAGGTTTAAGGCGAACAACGAACAATTTAGCAATTCAACAATAAAACAATTTAACAATCTAAAATCTTAATAAGACCAACCAAAAAACTAATAGCTGTACAATTTTGTTAATGAGTAATTGCACCTTACATTTGATAATTAATAAATCCTGATGAAGAAAATACTTTTACCTGTCATTATGCTGATAATTATTTTGGGAGCCTGTAAAAACTCTTCTAAAAGCGTACACACGGGTGTTTGGCGGGCTACCTTGAAAACGGATTCGGGCATAGAAATACCTTTTAATTTTGAGCTGAGGGATACGGCAGGTAAGCGGATCATGTATATTATCAATGCCGGTGAACGGTTGCGGGTCGACAGCATTCATATCAGCTCTGATTCGGTCAATATCCGGTTACCGATATTCGATTCGGAAATTAAAAGTGCTGTTCTGAACGGAAACCTTACAGGATACTGGATCAAGCATCTGGCTGATAGCGACGTGAAAATGGAGTTCAACGCCGAACCCGACAAAGACTGGCGCTTTCTTAAAATTGCTGCAAAACCCCGTTTTAATATTACTGGTAAATGGTCTGCTGCCTTTGTCGATCAGGATTCAACCGATACAACAGTTGCCATCGGTGAGTTTAAGCAGCATGATACGAATATTACCGGTACGTTTTTAACGCCCAGTGGCGATTTTCGCTACCTGGAAGGAATGGTTGCCGATGACAAATTATCGCTCTCCTGCTTTGACGGTTCGCATGCTTTTTTATTTACCGGGACCATTAAGTCTGACAGCATAATTACCGATGGAAAATTTTACTCCGGTTACTCCTCCATAGCCGGATGGTCGGCAAAACGGGATGCCAAAGCTATGCTTCCCGATCCCTATTTATTAACGTCGCTAAAGCCCGGGTACCGCACCCTAACATTTGCATTTCCCGATCTAAACGGCAACAAAGTATCGTTGACTGATGCCCGGTATCAAAATAAAGTAGTAATTATCCAGTTTATGGGATCATGGTGTCCTAACTGTATGGACGAAACCGCCTACCTCTCTTCATTCTACAGCCGTTATAAAAATCGCGGTGTGGAAGTTATCGGTCTGGCTTATGAGCGAACACCAGATTTCGGAAAGGCAAAGAAAAACCTGACAGAACTTAAGAACAGGTTTGATATTCAATATAAATTGCTGGCAACCGGCTATACCAATAAAGAAGTTTTAAAAAGTATGCCGGCGCTTCGTAATTTTGCGGCGTTTCCAACTACCGTTATTGTGGATAAAAAAGGTGATGTTCGTAAAATTCATACCGGTTTCAGCGGCCCCGGAACCGGCGCCTATTACTCTAATTTCACCAAAGAATTTGAACGATTTACAGATAGCTTACTGGCCGAAAAATAATTATGATGATAAGAATACCGAGATTGCAGTGCTGCCTCTACCTTTCGGCGGCATTTTTTATAACAGCGTGTACCACTCAAAAAGTAGCATTAGATGCCGTAAAAGTTAGTGCCAATGCCCCCGGCAGTACCATTTATCGCGGTAGCTACACTAAGCTCACCGATATTTTACATACCAAACTGGATATTAACTTTAACTGGGACAGCGCTTTTGTTATCGGTAAAGCCACCATCAAAGCCCGGCCGTATTTTTATCCTTCAAATCAGCTGATCTTAAATGCCAATGGATTTAAGATCAACGAAGTATCGCTGGAGAAAAAGGAAGATAGAACTCCGCTCAACTATCTGTACGATGGTAAATTGTTAACCATACAATTGGATAAAACGTACACCAACACGGATACGTATACTGTTTTTATCGATTATGTAGCCATGCCCAATAAATTAAAGGCAGGTGTGGATATTAACTCGAACGATGACCGGGGTGTTTACTTTATAAAAGATCCCCGGCAAGTGTGGACACAGGGCGAAACGGAATGTAATTCCAACTGGTTCCCCACCATAAACGGCCCGCAGGAGAAAATGACCCAGGAGATCAGCATTACCGTTCCAGAAAAGATGGTGACACTTTCTAACGGTGAGCTGGATTTTTCGAGCGATAATGGTGATGGCACACGTACCGATAGCTGGCGTCAGGATAAGCCGCACTCCACATATCTGACCATGATGGCGGCGGGAGATTTTACCATTGTAAAGGATAAATGGCGTAACAAGGAAGTGAATTATTACATGGAGCCGCAATATGCCAAAAATGCCCGCCTGATCTTTGGGAAAACACCGGAAATGATCGAGTTTTTCTCTAAAAAAACCGGTGTGGATTTTCCGTGGGATAAATATTCACAGATCGTGGTACGTGAGTTTGTTGCCGGCGCTATGGAAAATACCAGCGCCACCGTATTATTTGACAGGATGAACATGACGCCGGGCGAATGCCTGGATGAAAACTACGAAGACATTATTTCGCATGAGCTTTTTCACCACTGGTTTGGCGATTTGGTAACGGCAGAATCGTGGGCCAATTTACCGCTTAATGAATCGTTTGCCAATTATGGCGAATACCTGTGGCGGGAATATAAATACGGTGTGGAAGATGCCGATTATCTTAACTATAAAGATGCCCAGAAATACCTGGCTAAGCCCGAAAACAAAACACTTAATGCCATACGTTTTGATTATGCAGACCGCGAGCAGATGTTCGATGCCGTATCGTACGAAAAAGGCGGACGTGTATTACACATGCTTCGCAAAACGGTTGGCGATGATGCTTTTTTCAAATCCCTGAAGCTATATCTTACCCGCTACGCGTATAAAACTGCCGAAATCCATAACCTGCGAATGGCTTTTGAAGAAGTTACCGGTCAGGATTTGAATTGGTTTTTCAACCAGTGGTTTTTAGCTGCCGGAAACCCAAAGCTGAACATCCAAACCAGCTATGATAATGCAAAGCATGAGGCTGTAGTAACCATTAAACAGGAGCAGGATCTGACCAAAATGCCGCTGTTCCGTTTACCAATGGCCATTGATATTTACGTTGATGGAAAAGCTGAACGCAAAGCGATTACCGTGACCAAACAATCTGAAACGTTCAGCTTTCCCGTATCCGCAGAACCGCAATTAATTAATGTGGATGCCGAAAAATACCTGCTTGCAGAGAGAACCGAGAATAAAACCATCCAGCAAAACAGCTATCAATATGCGCATGCTCCTTTATTTATGGATAGAATAGAGGCCGTTCAGGCGCTGAGCCGCTCTGCAACAGAACCGCAGGCACATGCCACGCTGATAAAAGCTTTGCAGGATAAGCATTGGTACATTCGCCGGTTGGCAGTAGATTTTGTGCCTAAGCTTACCGAACCGGAACGGAAACAGGTTCTGGGTCGCATCCGCGATATGGCCCTGCATGATGAACGTTCGTATGTGCGGGCGGCGGCAATTTCTACCTTAAAATCGGTTTACGCCAAAGAAGATAATAAAACCGTTTTCAGTCAGGCTGCCCGGGATAAAGCGCCAAGTGTGCTGAATGCGTTGAAGAATTAAAAGAGGAGGCGGGAGGTTGTAGTCATGAAAATGTTTTTATCGTTATCCGGGGCTGACCAAAAAGCTCTCATCATCCTGAGGGATAATACCGAAGTTTCGGGATGAAATAAATTCTCCATGAAAGTTCTTTGTCCGTAGGACAGGTTTCCGGGCTTTTTAGCCCTGCCTGTGCAACTTCGCTTCCTGCCCAGGGAGAGCAATCTTTAGCCCTACTTATTTCCCATTACACCCACGCTTAACTTAAGTGAATCTACCGCGGTTGACTGCAAGCCTTTGGCATACACAGTGTAAATTTTTCCGGACTCAAATTTAAGAGCTTGCTGGCTAAGCGTGGTAGAGCTGCCGGTAGCCAATAATGAAACGGTATACGTTGCCGTGTCTATACTGCTAAACGCAGTTGAGCTTTTATAAGCCTGGTTGGTATACTTTGTTTCGTTGTTAAATTTAACATCGAGTGCAGGCGCATCGGGGCTTAAATTTACAAAACGGACTTTCGATTTTCCGGAAGCGGGGGCGGTAAGGTCATCTTCCAATATGAGCGGTTTTACGGCATCGGGAGTTCCGGTAACGCACAATGTATAGTTTTTGCCTGATGCCAGGGTTATGGTATCAGTAATATAGGTAATAGCCGAAAGGTATTTTTTGATCACCACTGGGTAATCGGCAGGATAAGCATACCTGTAAGTTATGGTATCGGTATAGCTAATGGGAATTAATTTGTTGATCTTGCTTCCCTGGAGATAGAAATCAATAGCTGGTAATCCTGGCGCAGCATGCAATACGGCTATTCCGGCCGTAGTAATACTGCTGTTATCATCGCTTTTTTTAGAGCAGGCTGTAAAGGTTATTACCAAACCCATAAAAAAAGCAGCAGGAAATTTGATCTTGTTGTATAAATTATTCATTTCTTAATGGCAAATAAAGTAAACGGATAACCAAAATTACAGTTAAAATTTAAATGAGATATGTTAAAATAAGTTAATTCTTCCTGACCGGGGTGGAATTGCAGCACTGGCCCGGCTTATCTAAACCCGGCAGCAGCGGCAGCTTTGCATGAGGAACGAATGCAAACTATAGCGTATGACGGGACTACCGGGGCCGATAGCATGCTGCAATTGCTTTTCAAAAAAATAGTTAGCCGGGGCCGATTACTATGCTACTTTAAAAAAGCGCACTAACTGTTTGACAATTAAACAAATTAGCCTATCTTTGCAGTCCCTTTAAAAAGGGGTAATATAAATTGTTTAATTATTTAATATCAAGCAAGTGAATACGTTAAGTTACAAAACTGTCTCTGCCAACAAAAACACCATCAACAAAGAATGGGTAGTTGTTGATGCACAAGGAGAGATCTTGGGGCGCTTGTCTTCGAAAATCGCTATGATTATTCGCGGAAAACACAAGCCTACGTACACCCCAAACGTAGACTGCGGCGATAACGTTATTGTTATTAATGCAGACAAGGTTAAACTAACCGGTAATAAGCTGAGCGACAAAACTTATGTTCGCTATACAGGTTATCCGGGAGGCCAGCGTTTTATTTCTCCAAAAGAATTATTGGATAAACATCCGGAGCGTATAGTTGAAAAGGCTGTACGTGGTATGTTACCTAAAAACCGCCTGGGCCGTGCGCTTTTCAAAAACCTGTACGTTTATGCAGGCAATGAGCATCCGCATGCGGCACAAAGCCCAAAAGAAATTAAACTTTAATTTTAAAGGAGAAAGAAATGTCAACAACAAACACTTCAGGAAGAAGAAAAACCGCCGTTGCCCGCATTTACTTAAAAGAGGGAAATGGTAACATTACCGTGAACGGTAAAGATTATAAAGAGTACTTTCCAACGTTGCCGCTGCAATATATTGTAACACAATCTACCGAAGTTTCTGGTTCTGCCGGAAAATTTGATGTTACCGTAAATGTTGCCGGTGGTGGTGTTAAAGGCCAGGCCGAGGCGGTGCGTTTAGCTATTGCCAAAGCTATTGTTGAGTTAGATCCGGAAACGAAATCTGCGTTACGGTCAAAAGGTATTATTACCCGTGACGACCGTATGGTTGAGCGTAAAAAACCAGGCCGCAAAAAAGCCCGTAAAAGATTTCAATTTAGTAAACGTTAATTTAAGGAGGATCAAACAATGGCTAGAACAACATATCAGGATTTACTGGATGCAGGTGTACACTTTGGTCACCTTACCCGCAAATGGGATCCGAAAATGGCGCAGTACATTTTCATGGAGCGCAACGGCATCCACATTATCGATTTAAATAAAACTTTAAGCAAGGTAGAAGAAGCTGCCGCTGCTTTAAAACAAATAGTAAAATCAGGCCGAAAAGTGTTATTTGTTGCTACTAAGAAGCAAGCTAAAGACATTGTGGCCGAGCAGGCTAAGAATGTAAACATGCCGTATGTAACCGAGCGTTGGCTGGGTGGTATGTTAACCAACTTTGCTACTGTGCGTAAGTCTATCAAAAAGATGTCAAACATTGATAAGATGACTAAAGACGGCACTTACGATGTATTATCAAAAAAGGAAAAACTGATGATACAACGTGAGCGTGTTAAGCTGGAAACGTTATTAGGTGGTATTTCTGACCTGAACCGCTTACCTGCTGCTTTATTTATTATCGACGTTAAGAAGGAACACATTGCGGTTACCGAAGCGTTAAAGCTGAATATTCCAACTTTCGCAATGGTTGATACCAATTCTGATCCTTCAAACATTGATTTCCCGATCCCGGCAAATGATGATGCTACCAAATCCATTTCGTTAATAACCAGCATCATGATCCAGGCTATTCAGGAAGGTTTGGAAGAGCGTAAACGCGAAAAAGAAGACGAAGCTGAAAAAGAAGCTGCTGCTGCGAAAGCTAAAATTGACAGTGGCGAAGCTGCCGAAGCTGCTGCTCCTGCAAAACGCGAAACCGTAAAAGCGGAAGCCGAAACAGAAGCTAAAGGCGAAGAATAAAAAGCCGGCCTCACCTAAATCCTCTCCAAAGGAGAGGACTTAAATAAACATAATTTTTGAAAACTTTTCCTTCTCCTTCCCGCCAGTCGGCGGGGAGGTTGGGAGGGACTAATAATAAAACAATGTCTACAGTACAAATTTCTGCATCAGACGTAAATAAGCTGCGCCAGCAAACCGGCGCAGGTATGATGGATTGTAAAAAAGCATTAACCGAAGCTAACGGCGACTTTGAAGCTGCTATTGATTACCTGCGCAAAAAAGGCGCTAAGGTAGCTGCAAGCCGCCAGGATCGTGATTCTAACGAAGGTGTTGTGATTGCCAAAACTACTGCCGATGGCAAAACCGGTGTAATTGTTGAAGTAAACTGCGAAACGGATTTCGTGGCTAAAAATGCTGACTTTATTGCTTTTGCTAACAGCGTAGCCGACCTTGCTGTTGAAAAAACACCTGCTTCTATTGATGAATTGCTGACGCTTGATTTAAACGGAGCAAAGATATCTGACCTGCTGTTAGACCAAACCGGAAAGATCGGCGAGAAGATTGGCGTTTCTAAATACGAGAAAGTAAGCGGCGAAAAAGTAATTGCTTATATTCACGGTAACTACCGCTTAGGTGTATTGGTTGCTTTAAGCGCTGATGCTGCCGGAGCTGAAGAAGCCGGTAAAGACGTGGCCATGCAAATTGCAGCTATGAATCCCGTAGCTATTGATAAAGGCGACGTAGATGCCAAAACCATTGAGCGTGAGCTTGAAATTGCCAAAGAGCAAATCCGTGCAGAAGGTAAACCCGAAGAGATGGTTGAAAAGATCGCTGCCGGCAAACTGAATAAGTTCTACAAAGAATCAACCCTGTTAAACCAGGAGTTTGTTAAAGATTCTTCGAAAAATATAGCTCAATTCCTTGACAGTGTGTCAAAAGGATTAACTGTTACCGCATTTAAACGCGTACAGTTAGGCGCTTAATTAAACTTCATCGGTTTAAGAAAAAACCAAAAATCCCTGTTCTTTACCGGACAGGGATTTTTTTATAAAACCCAATCAACGTTTCCCAATCGGAAGTTTTTACTATTTTTGCCAAACTTTTTCTATTAAATGAACTACAAACGCATCCTCTTAAAACTTAGCGGTGAGTCCCTGATGGGCGATAAACAATATGGCATAGACAGTGAGCGTGTTGCTCAATATGCACAGGATATTAAAGCCGTACATGATAAAGGCATACAGATAGGTATTGTAATTGGCGGAGGTAATATTTTTCGGGGTTTAAGCGCCGAGAAATCGGGAATGGATCGTGTACAGGCCGATTATATGGGGATGCTTGCCACGGTGATAAACAGCATGGCGCTGCAGGATGCGTTGGAAAAGATCGGCGTTAAAACCCGGTTAATGACTGCCATAAAAATGGAACAGATCTGCGAACCGTTCATCCGCCGCCGGGCTGTACGCCATCTTGAAAAAAACAGGGTTGTAATTTTTGGAGCCGGTACAGGCAATCCTTATTTTACAACCGATACCTGTGCTTCATTACGGGCTATAGAAATACAGGCCGATGTGGTTTTAAAAGGTACCCGTGTAGATGGCATTTATACGGCCGACCCTGAAAAGGATCCTTCGGCAACGCGATATGACGAGATCTCTTT
The DNA here is from genome assembly GCF_008274585.1 of Pedobacter sp. BS3. GTDB lineage: Bacteria > Bacteroidota > Bacteroidia > Sphingobacteriales > Sphingobacteriaceae > Hufsiella_A. The sequence continues at coordinate 700,960 of NZ_VTRT01000001.1, forward strand.
CCAGGAAGTATACGATAAAAGCTTGAACGTGATGGACATGACAGCGTTTACACTTTGCCAGGAAAATAAATTACCTATTATTGTGTTCGATATGAATAAACCAGGTAACTTTATGCGTATAACCAATGGCGACTCGATAGGTACTTTGGTAAAATAGCTTTAAAGAGCATTTATTATTGTAATAAATAGTAAGTTTAATTTTTACACCATATTTGTTCCTTATGAACGATCTAATAAAAAAACAATTAGATGATGCACGGGCCAGCATGGAAAAGGCCATTGAACACTGCGAAAGTGAGCTAACCAAGATACGGGCCGGCAAAGCTATGCCGTCTATGCTGGATGGTATCTATGTAGATTATTACGGCACTTCTACTCCATTATCACAGGTAGGTACCATTAACACGCCCGATGCCCGCACACTGGTAGTTCAGCCTTGGGAAAAAAACCTGCTGGTAACTATTGAAAAGGCTATTATGGAAGCCAATATCGGCCTTAATCCGCAAAATGATGGTACAGTTATCCGGTTAAATGTTCCGCCGTTAACCGAAGAACGCCGGCGTGACCTGGTTAAAAAAGTAAAAGAAGAAGCCGAGAGAGGGCGTGTAGCCGTTCGTAACATCCGTAAAGACGCCAATGAGAAAATTAAAAAGCTGAAATCAGAAGGTGTATCAGATGATGAGCTTAAAGTTGGCGAGGCAGAAGTACAGAAATTAACCGATGCATACATTGTTAAGGTTGATAAGCATGCCGAGTCTAAAGAAAAAGACATCATGACGGTGTAATCAAACAAATAAGCACCCGCAAAGTAAAAGGGGCGTCGTTCTGTTAAAGAATCGACGCCCCTTTTGTATTATGTGAGAACGTTAAACTACGTCATTCCTTTTTACAGTATTTGCGCTACTTAAGGAATGACGCAGGTAAATTATTTAGAATAGATCAAACCACTGTTCCGGTATCCGGCACCGGTTCCTTTGTACCAATCTGTAAATAATTGTCCGCCTGATTGCGCCCAATCCAGGAAATGCAAATAAGCATCTGCTATATTGTTACTTTCGGCAGGATATTGAAACGGTTCAACAAAGCTGATAGCCCACGGACGGTTATTTGCGGTAACATAATACCTGCCGCTGCCAGGATTGCTGTTATCCTGTTCGGTGCCAAACAAGCTGGTTTGTGCTTTGGCAGTAGGCGCAAATCCCGGTAAGTGCACTTCGTACCCTCTCCTCAGGTTACTTATCAGGAACGGATTAAAGGGAGCACTACCCAAGATAGAAGCAGGTTGCGGTGAGGTAAAGGTTAATTTTACCTGGATGGTATCGCTGTGAACATAAGGCTGTCCGTTTACAGTATTGATGTATGGAGACGAGCCGTTTCCGTTAAGCAATGCACTTTGATTGTCAAAAGGTATGATCACTGCATTGGATTGCCCGGCCTCTACACCATTGCCAGCCAGGCTGATGTATGAGCTGATCAGCTTTTGTCCGGTAACACTGCTTACAACACCTGATGAAAAAGGCAATTCAACCCCGAAGCCATTTTTATATGTTGCGCCCGAAGCCAGCAAGCTATATTCACCTACCAGGTCAACAACGTTATTGCTTGCACTACGTACAAATTTGTAGCGGTAACCTACCACCATATCGTTCAGATCATAGTCGCCGGTTTTAGGCCAAAGGTCTTCATAAACTAATGTGCCCCAGTTATTTTTAGATGGGAAATAAGAGGTATATGCCCGTGCAGGATCATTCGGGAACTCATCGCTGCCATCAGATACACCATCGCCATCGGTATCCACACCGTTTTCAAGCGATGGAAGATCATCCTGCGAAATAGCATCGGGAACACTTGAGGTTGCGTACAGAACAATATCGTTAAAATCCTGGTCGCAGGTTGGGCTTTCACGGTTATTATCTTCAAAGCCGATGAGCACCAGGTTATCCTTGGTATCTTTTAATACCACAGTGTGCCGGTTTAAGTTTTGTGAAACTTCGGGATTAAATACCGCATCAGAGTGATATTGAGTAACATTCGGGTTTACACCGCTACCGGTCCAACCGTTTGAGAATAACACAAATGCAATAGACGTTCCCGGCTGAAAGTTACCTAACTTGATCTTATCGCCCTGGTTCAGATAGCCACCAGAACCCGGCAACGAAGCGTTAGGGAACATATAATAGATCTTGGAAATGGCCGCTAAACTTTTAGGCGGATTGCCGGTTGGGTAGGTATAATAACCAATGGCATTCAGGTAGTCGGCGCCCTCGGTAACAAATGTAATATAGATGTCGGATTTTTTTGTTACATCTATGGTTGCCGGTGCGGCTTCCGAAAGATATGTTGGATGATGTACCCTGACATCCTGAAACTCAGGCAGCGAATTATTAATATACTGTAGTAATGATGCACTGATCACATCCTGTACAGGCTCACGATAGCTATCGGGCCGTCCGGAACCGTCAAAAGTACCCATGTACTCATAACTGTCTACCTTGGTTGTAAAACCTGAGGAGGTCAGCTTTTTGTTAGCCGTAGCATAGGCAACCACGTTACCGCTATAGCCGGTCTTTCCGCCAATAACACCGCTAACGGCATTATTAACAATGCTTACTTTTGCCTTTGAGATTAAGCCTACGTAGTTCGGTGAGACAATCAGCTCATCCAAATAAGCAGGAATATTTATAGTTCCTTTCAGGTAGCCTTCTTTATCGCTGGCAACTTTTAATAATTCATCTCCGTTATTAAGATGCTGTGGCGAGTAAATGCTGGCTACGGCTCCGGAAACAGGCTCGTCATTATTAGTTAAAAGCCGGATATTAATACTTACCGTTTTAGTGGTTGCATAATTAAAACCGTCGGGAGCTATTTTAGAATTTCCTATATTTTCGTTTGTATCACCATTTACAACTTCCTTTTTACAGGATGATAAGCCGATTAATACAGACAGGGCAAGCGTTAAAGGTAAACAGGTTCTCATTTTTTAAATTTTCAGCTTAAAGTTGATCTAACGCTCAACAAAAACAATATCTGTTCCAAATGGATATATTGGCTTTATAGCTGTATTCGGGGCCCGTAAGACCCCGGGTTGTGGAATAAAATACCCGTATCGGGGAATAAATGCTCGGATAGCAGTTATTTAGCTTTACCAAACACCGAAGACCGTATCTTGTGAAATATATTGGTGATCTTTTTCAGATAACGTCTACCTTCACCCAGCGGCTTGCTGTTTTGCCAGGGTGTTTTTTCAAGGTAACTATAAAACAGCTGGTAGTAGCGGGGATTATTGTTATATGTTTTATAAATAGGCTTACGTGATATAAAATGTATAATATAGGGGTCTTCCATATCCTCTGATGCAAAACAATTCCACAAGGGGTCAAGCGCTAACCAGCGGTTGGCCAAAACCACATTTAATCCATATTGGTCGGGGTAATTGGCTGATGCCTTATTAGCCTGAATAAGGGCTATTATCCGATTGGCTATATCATCTTCACGCCATTTGGAGAGATTGATCAGCAACAAACCTGTATTAAAATAAGGTGTTTGAGGTTGTAGGCCGAAATCACGATAGTTTTTAATGCCTCCCCAGGCGTTATCCACTGTTTTTATACGCGGATCGGGCACAGCGGCCAGGTAAAAATTGCTGATATCCAATTGCCAGAGGATACTTACATCGTGCAAAACAAGCATATCTACATCCAGGTAGAGTGCCTTTTCTAAACCGGCCGGTAAAAAATATGGGATAAATAACCGGGCGTAAATGTTAAGCGGATACGAGCTATGGTCTAACGGTAATTGTATACCCGGCGGCAGCGCATCGGTCATGCTCAGCCAGTTAATCTGTGTTTTTTCAGGATCTGTCAGCCCCTGGATTTTTTGCTTGTTATCAGGCGCCAGACCATCTTCAACAATATAAAGTATGATACGTTCATTGCCGGTGTGGTTTATTACTATTGACCGGATCAATGCAGCCAGCAAAACCACATAATGATCATCGCAAACCGTAACAATAACAATCTGATCTTTCAAAATACCGAACTGCAAGATTTATTTAAACGTATCAAAAATACATCAATTATCGGTTGTTATGGCATATTAAGAAATTTAAAGTACAAAGGTGGCCTCGTTGATGTGTCAAGAACGCATAACATGAGAAGCTGTATAACTAATCTCATTACTCCGGGTATAAGGTTTTATAATAAACGGTTATATCTGGTTAGTGCTAAAATAGAAAATAATATGCTGTAAATGAGTAGAATATACGATGTTTTAAAAAAATTAAAACATCACACAAATAACTGCGTTTATACTAATGACCGATGAAATATTGGTCGATTGTGATAAGGTTTAGGTTGAAGCGTCATGGTTTACCATGGCGCTTTGTTTATTTAACAGTGAAGGGAACTTCAACAACTGTCTGATCCCAGCCGATCACCATAACGGTTTTTCCTTCGTTATCCCTGAACGTGATAGATAATACCTCAATAGGCTTGGCTATATGAATAACAGGTACCGTTAAACGGGCAATATCCTGACCTTGATCATACGTAAAAGCGCCCCATCTGTCGGTATTTTTGTTAATGATGATAGTCCAGCTTTCCTTCTCGGGAATGGTGAACAGGCTGTAGGTTCCGGCCTTGATTCTGGTATTACCAAGCACTACAGGCTTATAAAATTTTATCTCGGTAGATTCGTTGGCCCCGGTGCGCCATACCTTGCCAAACTGCTCGAGCACACCAAAGATCTCACGCCCGTTTTTTTGCGGACGCGAATATATAACCCGTATTAGCGGGTCGATGTGCGGATTTTTGCTTTTAGGGGCATTAATGGGATAATACACAATATCTGCCGGACTTTTATCCATAGGGGCAAATTTGTAATCCTGTGCCCTGGCAGATAACACCAAAAACAGGATAGCACCTATTATCAAAACATGCTTTTTCATAGGAAGTATGTATTATTTATAAACCGTTATCGTCGTTATGTTTGGCAAGAACATTAGCGTAAAATCCGGCTGTAAGCAGTCCGAGGATGGCACCCAATACACAAAATAAAATAGATTGAGTAATTACCCAGGCGGTTAAAATACCAAATATAACAGCAAGGATGTAATACAATGAGTTGTTTTCTTTAGTTTCTGAATGATTTGACATGGCTGTAATTTTTTTCAAAAATAAAAATAATCTATAATAACCTGAGTTCTATTAATAATTCTGCTCAAAACAGGTTTAACAGAGATTATTCATTAGGGTTTTATGGTTTTCCAATGGCATTCATGAGCTCGCTTTGCTCGGTTATTCATTGTTTTTTTATGTTTTTAGTGGTATTCATGAGCTCACTGCGTTCGGTTATTCATTGATTTTTATGTTTCTCAATGGTATTCAACGAGTTACTTTCTTCATAAGAGTTCGATTTTAGATTTAAATATTTATTTACAAGGGCAGAAAAAAACTTATGCCCAGTATTTGTATAATGGATATAACTATTTAGCTGTCAATAAGAAAGAGAAGCACTAACGATTCATGATTTCGTTAAGAACTGTTTGCCATTTAGGATAATGTGCAGTTGTTTGTAATAAATTATTGGCAACCTGCTGCAAATGATCGTTAAAATACGAGGCCAGTAAAAGCACGGTTGTACCTTTACGCGGTTCAAAAAGCGCTCCTATCTCGTGACCGGCTTCGTTGTTTTTTGCCCGTGCAATATCAAATTTCACGGTAGTGTTCACATATTCCTGATGCGTTTTTTGTCCGTTTAGGTAAGGCAGAAGCCAATTGACAGATTTTTCTATTGAAGAACCGGTTGGTGATTGCCAGGTATAGTAGTTTACGCCTGTTGCCCGTTTCAAAACAATGGCCAGTTCAAGCAGCGGCTCTAAATCGTATACATGATAATGCAAGGCATCACGAAGCTTAAAATCTATACTTGAACCATCGGGATTCAGATTTCTTTCCAGCTGCGTTTTAAGTTCGTTTATGGTGTATTGCTGTAATTGCTCGTTATTTATTGCGTAAGCTATTTCGCCAATGATTTTTAACCGGTGTGAGTGCCAGTTATTATACGATGTTGAGCGTTTGGGACTATTGTATTTGCTGGTGATCTCGGTTTCGGCGGTTTTCTTCAGCCATCCGCTTATCAGGGTAATATCATCAGCGTTAAGCTTTTCTTTTATTAGATCATAGGCTTCAATGGCATCGTCAAGATTGGTGTCGTCAATCGGGTCGCCATTAGGTGTATTATGAGCTGCCCAGGCCTTTAAATAATCAATCGCTTTTTCAAGATACCTGTTATCATTGCTTACGCGATAGGTGAGCGCCAGTGCATACATTTTGGGCATGTCCTTTAATGCTGCGGCTGTTGCCGTCTTCTTGGGATGTCCTTTTAACAAACCTTCGGTACGTATGGTATCGATGGGATTCGGTGTCTCGAATAATGCCTGCTCTGCCGTATGCTGAATAGATGCATACAGCTTTTTTACCTGAACATCAGTCTTAATCAGCGATTTTAACTGTTGCAATTCCTGCGGGTTTAAGCTAACATATTGTGCCTTTGTTGTAAATGCCAACAGCAAAATCGTCAGCAGCAGAAGTATGCGGGTAGTCATTAATAAGGTTTGAAAAGTATAAAATTGGTGTTATGAATTTCTGTTAGTTCAGCCGGTAAGGTGCAATCAGGTGAAATTCGGGAATGTTAACCTCAAACGTTTCATTATCAACCAGGCGTTTCATTTGGTAAGTTCCTTTCATGTTGCCCATATCCGATTTGAGGTTACAGCCCGATACATACACGTGATTATCTCCGGGTTCAATAACCGGTTGCTGGCCAACCACACCTTCGCCATCCACCTCACGCCGGCTGCCGTTTGAATCAAAAATAAACCAGTGCCTGCGCATAAGCTGCACCGTGTAATCACTTAGATTCTCAATTTTTATCTTATAGGCAAACATAAAATGCTCACTCTCCGGATTAGAATATTCCGGCTGATATAACGTCTCTACCGATACTTTTACGCCTTCTGTAATTTGTGCAATCATAACAGCTAATTCATAAAAATAATACTCCTGGTGGCATATTCCAAAAATCAAGCCAGTTTCTGACAAATATTTTACCAGCTAAACATTTTTAACGTTTCGGGCAATAAAATATTTTTCTGAAAAGCGCATTGAAAATACTAAATATTTTAGTATTTTTGTGTATGCCATTTGAAGAGAATCAGGAATATTTTAAGGGCCGTGGAGCACAGGTAAATACGCATAACCGGTTTATTAAAAACCGCTATGTTACCGAACATATTGAAGGGTTAGACGAGGTTTTGCTCGAAAATACCGCTACACAACTCATAGAGGAACATCCGAAAAAGATTGTCAGCATATCCAACAGCCCGGATTTGCCGTTTATGCATTCCATTAATCCTTACCAGGGATGCGAGCATGGCTGTTTGTACTGCTACGCCCGCAATTCGCACGAGTACTGGGGCTTTAGCGCCGGGCTTGATTTTGAGCGGAAAATAATTGTAAAGCGTAACGCTGCCGCCCTGCTCGAAAATTTTTTTAATAAGCCGGGATATAAGCCTGCGCCCATTATGCTTTCGGGAAATACCGATTGCTACCAACCCATTGAGCGAAAGCTGAAAATAACGCGTTCGCTGCTGGAAGTATTTTTAAAATACCGGCATCCGGTTAGCATCATCAGTAAAAATAACCTGGTTGTACGCGATATGGATATTTTACAGGAGCTTGCCAGCTTGAATTTAGTACACGTTACGGTAACTATTAACTCGCTCAATGAAAGCTTGCGGCAAAAAATGGAGCCCCGAACGGTTACGGCATACAGCAGGCTGATGGTAATCAATAAGCTGGCTTCCGCAAACATACCGGTACGGTTAATGATGGCGCCTATTGTTCCGGGCCTGAACAGCGATGAAATACCAACACTCATTAAGGCTGCTGCCGATGAAGGTATATCGGCCGCTATTTTCACCATTGTAAGGCTTAATGGCGCCATTGCCGAAATTTTTAGCGATTGGGTACATAAAGCCTATCCCGACAGGGCAGATAAAGTGCTGCACATGATAGCCGCCTGCCACGGAGGCAAGCTGAATGACAGCCGTTTTGGCAAACGCATGCGTGGCGAAGGAGCTGTTGCAGAGAGTATTCACCAGCTTTTTAAAATATCGGTAAACCGGTTTTTGAAAGGCCGCAGCCTGCCGCCGCTTCATTTTGAGCACTTTACACCCTTAGGCGGAAAGCAACTGGGTTTATTTTAGGACATGGTTAAATTTCATGGAATAATGTTTTTATTGCTGCTGGTGGAGGACACCAGCCCCGCAGGAAGCCATGGACGGTGAAGACGCCGTCCATTCACAACTACCACACATAAAATTAAACGTGTCCTTATAAAGGAAGATCTTTTATAACGGAAGCAACATAGAACTAATTGGAACTGAGTTCAATTGATCCTGCCTATGATGAAAGCAACGGCGCCATTATCCCGGGCGCCGTTAAGGATCAGACGACGGTTAGAACAGGCTACCTGCGGCAGGAAGTCCAACTTATAACTCGCACAAACCTTTTAATGGCTTTAACGTTTTACAACTTGTCCCTTAACAACAGGTTTAGTAACATTGCATCTTTAAACACACGGTTTGAGCCCCAAAGCCAAAAAACTTATAAGCATTGGTATAAAAGCAGTCATCCTGGTACTGGCTTTTGTGTTTATTTACCGGCGGCTCACCCATAATCAGAACCTCAGTAATTTTAACCATCTGCTTAAAAATCTGCCGGTTATCAATGTTCAGCTGGTATTGATCAGTGTATTTGCGTTAATGTTGCTGAACTGGTTCCTTGAAGCGCTCAAATGGAAATTCCTGGTAAAGACCATTGAGCCTATCAGCTTATGGAAAGCTATAGAATCTGTTTTCTGCGGACTTACCTGGGCTATATTTACGCCAAACCGTATCGGCGAATTTGGCGGACGCGTATTTTTCCTGTCTCCGCGGAAGCGTATTTTTGGCGTTATCGCTATGGCTGTAGGCGCCTGGGGACAAATGGTTATCACAAACGTTCTGGGCTCGCTGGCCATTATCTGGTTTATTTACCGGTTTGTGCCGCTTGACGACTGGCTGTTTAACATCATCGCCTTTGTAGGCATTGTATTCTGCCTGTTTTTCCTGATCTTCTATTTTAATATCCGTTGGTTAAAAAGTCTGATAGGAAGCGTCGGTTTCCTGAAACGTTTTGATAAGTTCCTGGCCATTCTCTCCCGTTACCGGCGGCGTGATCTGCTAAAGGTATTTTCGTATTGTGTGCTGCGTTTTGCCGTTTTTACATCGCAATATTACCTGGTTATTCATCTGCTGGTTCCGGCATTACCTGTTTTTGAGATGGTGATGATGATCCTTATCCTGTTTTTTATTCAGTCTGCTTTACCTTCCTTAGATTTGCTCGATGTAGGGGTACGCAGCATGACGGCAACTTATTTTTTCAGTTATATTACCAACCAGGATATCGCCATTATGGCCGCAGCGGCCTGTATATGGCTGGTAAACCTGATCATTCCGGCAATTTTAGGCTCTGTATTTGTTTTAAAACTTAACTTTTTTGGCACTAACCGTAATTAGCATCTTATCGGCAATATTAACCGCAGGCTATGTACTTGTTGTAGTATCATTTCTGCGGGGCTGGCTGAATATCTCTTATTTTAAGCCGGTAACTTTTATTCCTTTAACCCGTGTGAGCGTGCTTATTGCGGCACGTAACGAGGCGGCAGGCATTCAACATACTATTGAAGATATCCTGAACCAGGATTATCCGCGGGAGTTAGTAGAAATTATTGTGGTTGATGATCACTCTACCGATAATACGGCAGAAATAATACGATCGTATGCCGGTAAGGGGGTTACTTTACTAAAATTAAATGAAAGCGAGCCCTTAAATTCCTATAAGAAAAAGGCTATTACCGAGGCTATCCATATTTCTACCGGCGAATTGCTGATCACCACCGATGCCGATTGCCGCATGAGCAAAAAATGGCTCAGTACCATTGTTAGCTATTATCAAATACACCGGCCAAAGCTGATATCATCGCCGGTGGCTTACTTTAAGGAGCAAAATCTGTTTGAGCAACTGCAAACGCTGGAATTTGCTTATCTGATAGGCCTGGGTGCATCAACCATTGGCAATAAAATGCCCTCAACCTGCAACGGCGCAAACCTGGCTTATCGCCGCGATGTATTTTTTGAGCTAAACGGATTCAGGGGCATTGATGACCTTGCTTCGGGCGACGACGAGCTTTTTTTACATAAGGTAGCCTCTAAATATCCGCATGGGGTTGGTTTCTGTAAATCGGCCGATGCCATTGTTTATACCTATGCCAAGCCTAATCTGAAAGAGTTTATCCGGCAGCGCCGTCGCTGGGCATCAAAAAGTACACGCTATAAAAACAAGGGCGTTGTGGTGCTGGGCGTGCTGATCTGGCTGTTCAATGTGCTGATCTTGTTAAACGGGGTACTGGGACTTTTCAATGCCGGTTACTGGTGCATCGCTGCAGGAACATTAGCAGTCAAATTTTTGGTAGAATTGCTGTTCCTGATCCCGGTGATGGCTTTTATGAGGCGCTTATCATTGTTAGGATATCTGCCATTATTAACCGTAATTCACATTTTTTATTTTATTTATATCGGTTTAGCCGGAAATTCAGGCAAATATTACTGGAAAGGCCGGATGGTGCGTTAATAAAAATTTCATCTATGCAATTTCTATGTATCTATGTGGTTATAGATCTTTCGAGGATGGGAGCCTATTATGACACGATTCCTTAGTGAGTTACACTTAGTTTTAAATTTCCACCTAATCCTTGCCTGATAATCCTCATTAAGGTTGAAAGCCGGATATCACTTGCGTTATTTTCAATTCGGGAAATATAGGTCTTGGTTGTTCCACATTTTTCAGCAAGCTGTTCCTGCGTTAAACCTTGCTCCTTTCTTAGCTCCTGAATTATAACACCAAGTTTAAAAGCCTCAAATTCTTCCTCGTATTGCACTCTGCTCTCAGTCCCTCTCTTTCCGTATTGCTCATCCAGATGAGCGGTAAACGAAGTTAACTTTTTATTTTCCAGTACTTTGCTCATTGAAATATTGTTACTGTCGCTATTAGCTGTAAAGTCCAGTTGAATTTTCTCTTTACTTCTGGTTTTAAAGTTTCAAAGAAATCAAGACAATAGTTTTCGTAATAGAAGATTCCTCGAATAAATTTTATAGCATTTTTTACAGGATATAAAATAGAAACCCAAAAGCTACATCATTGCCCTTTAGCCTTTACACCCCCGTCTTGTCTCTTACATCTTGTCTCCTGTCTCTAAATACGCTACATATCAAACAAATGCTTTTCCGCATGATAAGAAGAGCGTACCAGCGGGCCACTTTCTACATACCTGAATCCCATCTTCAAACCGGCTTCTTTGTAAAAGGCAAACTGGTCGGGATGAATCCAGTCAATAACCGGGTGATGGCTTTTTGTAGGTTGCAGATATTGCCCCAGGGTAAGAATATGCACTCCGGCATCGGCCAAGTCCTGCATGGTTTCCAGCACGTCGGCTTCGGTTTCGCCAAGGCCAAGCATAATGCCTGATTTAGTGCGTAAGCCAAATTCAGAGATCCGCCTTAGCGCTTCCAGGCTGCGGTCGTATTTTGCCTGTATGCGTACTTCGCGGGTAAGTCGCTTAACTGTTTCAATATTATGCGATACCACTTCAGGACGCTCCTCGCATACCCGATACAAATTATCCCAGATACCTTTAAAATCAGGAATGAGCGTTTCCATGGTAGTTCCGGGGCTTTGCCGGCGAACCGCTTTGATAGTTTCGGCCCAGATAATGGAACCTCCGTCTTTCAGGTCGTCGCGGTCAACAGAAGTAATAACGGCATGTTTAACGTTCATTAAGCGGATAGAAGTTGCCACACGTTCAGGTTCATCTGTATCTACCGCCAGCGGCCTGCCGGTTGCTACAGCACAAAAAGAGCACGACCGGGTGCAGATATTTCCCAAAATCATAAACGTTGCGGTACCAGCTCCCCAGCATTCGCCCATATTCGGGCAGTTTCCGCTCTCGCAAATGGTATGCAGCTTATGCTCGTCAACCAGACTGCGTACATGGGCGTACTCTTTACCCACAGGCAACTTTACCCGAAGCCAATCCGGACGCCGTTGTGCCTGGTTTGCAGGAATAACCGGTAATTCTATCATAGCTGCAAAGTTAACTATTTAAACAGCAGATGTAAGCTATTGATAAACAGTTTTTGACATTTACATTATTTGCCGGAAGCATAAGGTGCTTTTTTAAAAATGAAGTTCCGCTGATAGATAAAACCTTACCTTTGCAGACATGATGCCCGGGCTTTACAATCCTTTCCGCGATTTCAGCTTTAACGATTCCACCTGCTTTTTAAGCGGAGCCAAATCCGGTAAGCTGGAAAAAGCAACCGTTTTTCCGCAATGGATCCTGGATGAATTTCAGCTTGCCGATAAGCCCTTCAAGCTACTGGATGAAAGTATCATTACTTACCAGGATATACACGTTCCCTGTTCGCCGGACACCCTGGCGGCTATACAAAAGCTGGATGCCGAAATACAACAAGCCTTTACCTCCGGCTTTACCGCAGTAGAACAGTTGGATGATGAACGCCTATTTCTGTGGATAGCCAAAATGGTATATGGTATCATCTATCACGAAATACGGGTTGGCATACGCCAGCAGGCGCTCAGCGGTGAATCAATGAATTTTTCGCAGTCACTGGTGCACAAACTCGGGAACCTGCACCTCATGCTCCAGGCGCTTATTCAGCCTGTTGTATTTGACGAGCCTAAACCCTGGAGCATTCAGAAATTCCCAATAAGCTCGGTAGAGAAACAATTCAGCTACCGCGACGAGGTAAATACGCTTATTTTCTCTCTACGGATGAATGATTTCGGACTTATTTGCTGCCTGCAGGATATGGGCGTTAACCAGCGTTATCACAAAACCATACTGGATACCATTGGTAAACAAGCCCTTCATCCCATACAGTTTGAAGAAGTTTGCGCCCGGTTTTTTTACTCGGCATACCTGTTAAACCGTTTACCGGAGTTTACCGTACTACCCACATCCGAAGCTGTTTTTATTGAACCCATGCCCTTGCAGGGAATGAGCGCCAAGCCTATTTTTGATACCTGGGATGTTAAAACTTACGGACAAGTGCTCGAAAACTTCTGGAAGCCCTGGGGTTACCTTCTGTTTGAAATCATAAAAAACCCGGATAAACCCATGAGTTTTTTAACCGATGAAACAGGTGCTTTCATACCGGCAGAACAGATAATCCCGCCAACTCCATTAGATTCCTAACTGAGCCAATTCATTTATAGTCACACTGAGCTCGCCGAAGCGGCTAAGCTACAATGAACCACATGCCCGGAACGCCCACAACAAACTACCCTCGCTGATGTTCTCATCAGCCGACGACAATTTGAAATGCACTTCGTTAGTAAAGTATAATCGGTAGCCTAATCCTTAAAATGGTAAATCATCCGCTTCCTGGCTAAAATCAGGTAGCGCCTGGTCTTCCTGCCGTGCCGCTGTATTGCCATTATTTCCATTGCCGTTTTCAAAGTCGCTTTTGCGGCCCAGCATGGTAAAGTTTTCAGCAACAATTTCGGTAGTATATTTTTTATGACCTTCCTTATCTTCAAACGAACGGGTTCTCAGCTTACCCTCGATATAAACCAGTTTGCCTTTCTGTAAATACTTGGCAGCAACATCTGCCAAACCCCGCCACATAACAATATTATGCCATTCGGTTTGTTCAATTTTACGTCCGTCTTTATTAAATGTTTCTGATGTTGCTAAAGGAAAACTGGCTACAGTAACCCCGCCTTCCAGGTGTCTCACTTCGGGGTCTTTGCCCAAATGCCCCACTAATATTACTTTGTTAATCCCTGACATAAATAATTTGGTTAATTTGAACTCAATTTAGAAAAGTTTTTCAAGAAACCAAAAATTAATTTAGGTTGTGCTAGTTCTTCTAATTGCTTAAAACTAACGTACTTCCAGCGGTTTGATTGCAGGAAACCCTCACTAAATGTGCCGAGTTCAATAAAACGGGTTATCAGTTTCTGATGGCTCAATATATGCTTAACCGGTGGACTGATCTTCTCAATGCTTACCTCGCCAAAGGCGGCTTTAAATTCGGGAAGATTGACAAGGTCGTGTACAGTAAGCTCCGTTTCTGTTTCAAACAACGGAAATTCATGCAGATTCTGCCAGATATCGTTAGGGCCACGCCTATGGATTACTATTTCGTCATTCTTTACAGCTACGATATAGTTAAAATACCGCGTCCTTATTTTTTGCGTCTTTAGTTTTACAGGCAGCTGCTCTGTCTGCTTATGAGTAAAAGCATAACAGGTGAGCCGCAAGGGGCAGGTTTCGCATAACGGATTTTTGGGCCGGCATTGTAAAGATCCGAATTCCATAGCGGCCTGGTTGTACAATCCCGGTCGTTCTTTATCAATCAGCTTATTAGCCAGTTCGGTAAACAATTTTTTCCCTTTAGTAGAATTAATGGGTTCTGTAATGCCAAAATATCGCGAAAGCAGCCGGAATACATTGCCATCAACTACGGCTTGCGCTTCGTTACCTGCAAAAGAGGCTATAGCTGCCGCTGTATATTCTCCAATACCCTTTAACGTGACCAGTTGCCGGTACGAACGTGGAAATTCGCCATCGAACTGTTCCATCACCTGGCGTGCAGCCTTGTGCATATTGCGTCCGCGGGAATAATAGCCCAGCCCCTGCCATAGTTTTAAGATATCATCTTCAGCGGCATTGGCAAAATCGGCAACGGTAGGATACGCCTCACGAAACTTATAGAAATACGGCATGCCCTGCTCTACACGAGTTTGCTGTAAAATGATCTCAGACAGCCAGATAATATAGGCGTCGGTTGTATCCCGCCAGGGCAGATCACGTTTATGTACCAGATACCAGCTAATAATTTCGTGGGCAAAATCCATCGTGAAAATCAATTTTTTAAGGGCAATAAGCCTGCAAAAATACCTTACTTATTGTTTTATAGCGAGTTGATGTAAAAAAACCTGATTTTTATTTTACCAATTCAATTTAAAGCGATACTTTTGCATCCCCAAATCACGGATTTATTTACATAACATAATTAACAAACAGACATGACTAAGGCGGAAATTATTACAGAGATCTCAAGCAAAACAGGCATTGAGAAGGTTGATGTACAGGAGGCTGTAGAAGCATTTTTCAAGGTAGTTAAAACATCGATGATCAATGGCGAAAACGTATATGTAAGAGGTTTTGGAAGTTTTGTTGTTAAAAAAAGAGCCAAAAAAACAGCACGTAATATTTCCAAGAACACGGCAATTATCATCCCTGAGCATTTTGTACCCAGCTTTAAACCGGCAAAAGTATTTGTTGAAAAGGTTAAAACCGGCAACAAACAAAAAGCACTGGCTTAATCTCTCCTATTCCGGTTAAATTTCAATCATGTTAAATACCAAACAAATAACAGTAATAGCCTCGGTAGTGGTACTAATGGCATTACTGTTATCTTTAGATATTAAAGGTTTGGTAAAGCCTAAAGATCAGCAGGCTACGCGTGATCAGGCGCAAACGGGCGCTGCTACAGCATCTACGTTAACCATAGCAAACGTTTCAGAAACAGCTAAGCAAGGTCTTAACGCTAATCTGGCACAACAAATTACAGCACTCGAGAACCGGTTACAATCAGCTTCCGATGCTGAAAAAACCGGTATTGAAAAGCAGCTGGCCCGGCAATGGGAAGACGTAAACCAGCCAGCTCCGGCAGCTTTTTATTATGCGGCTGTAGCCGAAAAAGAAAGTAATTATGCTAACTGGCTTAAGGCTGGCGATACATTTACCGAAGCTTACCAGGATACGCAGGATACAGTGGCCCAGCCAGAACTGGTACAAAAAGCAATTAACGCGTACCAAAAGGCGTTATCATTTAATGATAAAAGCCTTGATGCCCGTACCGGACTCGGGTCGGCTTATGTAAGCGGCACGGCTAACCCGATGCAGGGAATACAACTTTTGCTTGAAGTTGTAAAAGAAGATCCCGAAAATGTTAAGGCGAACATGAATCTGGGGTTATTCTCTATGCGTTCAGGACAATTTGACAAAGCTGTTAACCGCTTTAAAACAGTTATTAAACATCAGCCCAGCCCCGAATCCTGGTTTTACCTGGCTTCAAGCTACGAGAATCTGGGTATGAAAAAAGAGGCTATTGACGCCTATGAACAAAGTAAGGGACTGGCAGCAGATCCCGGCTTGTCTCAATTTATTGACAAGAAAGTAAAAGAATTAAAATAAGTAATTAAAAACATTTAAAATTTAAAAGCTATGCCAAGCGGAAAGAAAAGAAAAAGACATAAAATGGCTACTCACAAACGTAAAAAACGTTTAAGAAAGAATCGCCACAAGAAAAAATAAGCAACAGTGTATGTAGTATAGGCTAAAGCACAAGGCTTATGCCTATACTTGTTACCAATAACCTCCCGCCATAATGATAAGGCGCCTGGAGGTTATTGTGTTGTACTTCACTTAGTGTCAGGTCAATTATAAACTGTCGTATTAATTTGTTTTAATATTGTTGAGTTTCAACACATTAACTGCTTTTATTTTTGACTTTTCACTTTTGACTTAATTTAGTGTTAATCGGCACGTTTCTGTGCCTTAAATTGAGTAGCTGTTGGTAAAGGAATTAATCATCGATTCAACCCCTAATGGGGTTACTATAGCTTTACTGCAAGACAAGCAACTCGTAGAACTTAACACAGAGCACATTAACAACAATTATGCTGTTGGTGATATTTACCTCGGTAAAATCAAAAAGATTATGCCCGGGTTAAATGCTGCTTTTGTTGATGTAGGATATGAGAAAGATGCTTTTTTGCATTATCTTGACCTGGGTCCCCAGGTGCAGTCGCTGATAAAGCTAACCAGGATAGTAAAAAACGGCAGTTATAAAGATAAACTGCTGAATAATTTTAAGCTGGAAGAAGATATTAATAAGGCCGGCAAAATATCTGAAGTGCTGAGCCGGAACATGCTCCTGCCTGTTCAGATAGCTAAGGAGCCTATTTCTACCAAAGGCCCCCGCTTAAGCTCTGATCTTTCTATTGCAGGACGCTTTGTAGTATTAGTGCCATTTTCAGAAGCTATCTCCATATCTAAAAAGATACGGAGCAATACCGAGCGCACCCGCCTGAAAAAGATCGTAGAAAGTATAAAACCAAAGAATTTTGGCGTTATTATCCGTACAGTTTCGGAAGGTATGGGCGTTGCCGAGTTACAAAAAGACCTGCTTGACCTGATAGCCAAATGGGAAACCTTTAGCCGCAAGTTGGCAGTAACTGAGCCTTCTAAAAAGATACTGGGCGAAATGGGACGTACGTCGACCATTTTACGCGATATTTTAAATCCCGATTTCAGTAATATTTACGTGAATGATCCCGCTATTTATGCCGAGATTAAATCATATATCCATGAGATATCGCCCGAGCATGAAAGCATCATTAAACAGTACAAAGGGAAGGAGCCCATCTTTGAGCACTACGGCGTAGAGAAGCAGATCAAAGCTTCGTTCGGTAAAACGGTGAACCTGGCCGGAGGCGCTTACCTGGTAATAGAGCATACGGAAGCGCTGCACGTAATTGATGTAAATAGCGGAAACCGCACAGCCAATCCCGAAAACCAGGAAGAAAATGCCTTACAGGTAAACAAAGAAGCGGCCCGCGAAATTGCCCGCCAGTTACGCTTACGCGATATGGGCGGCATTGTGGTGATTGATTTTATTGATATGCATAAGCCGCAAAACCGTAAGGAATTATTTGACTACCTGAAAGGGCAAATGCAGCTTGACAGGGCCAAGCATACCATTTTGCCTCCAAGTAAGTTTGGGCTGGTACAAATTACGCGGCAGCGGGTACGGCCGGAAATGAACATTGTGACTACCGAAGCCTGTCCGGCTTGTGGAGGAACAGGTCAGATCAAAGCCAGCATTGTGCTGATGGACGATATTGAAAATAATATCAATTATATTCTGTGCGAGCAGAACGAAAAGCACATCACCCTGAATGTACATCCATACATTGAAGCCTATATTAAGAAAGGATTGTTTTCACGTCAGTGGCATTGGTTTTTTAAGTATGGCAAATGGATCAAAGTGAAAGGGATATCTTCATTCTACCTTACTGAATTTCATTTTTTGAACGCTAAGGAAGAAGAGATCAAATTATAAAGATTTTTATAGGGCTCAATGGTGATAAACCGTCAACTCTGAAGTCTTAACGCAAAACGGCTGTTAAATTAACGGCCGTTTTGTGTTTTTATATAATTACAGCACAAACGCAAACTTGTCCTAAAGCTCGTCTCTCGCACATCTAATATCTCATAGCTATTCTTATCCTGTATAGCTAAAAATCTGTGTCCCGGGTTGTTTTTCCCACAGCCGGGCATCAAGGGCCATACAAATATTCCGCAGAAAGCGTTTTCCGGTATCGGTAACCCATAATGTGCACTGTTGCCGGTCAAGTACAACTAATCCATCTTCTTCCAGGGCATGCATACGCTCTAACCCTTGCAGCAATGCGGGACAAGCGGTAATGTCAATATCCGTCCAGGATGTTTGTCCTTTACACATGATATTAAGAACATGACCGCGGATCATCCGGTCTTCGGCAGAAAGCAGGTGACCTTTAAAAACCGGGAAGATATTTTTATCAATAAGGTCTATATATTCTTCAACCTGCTTTACATTCTGGGCAAAGGCAAACGAGGTATCGCTTATAGACGATACGCCCAATGCCAGCATTAATTGTGTGTACTGGTGCGTGTAGCCCATAAAATTACGGTGCAGTGTGCCGGCCTGCGCAGCCTGGTACAAGCTGTCGCTAAGTAAAGCAAAATGATCCATGCCTATTTCCTCATATCCGGATGTGGTAAATACACTGCGCCCCAGCTCATAGAGCTGCCTTTTTACCGCGGGCGAGGGCAGATCCTGTTCAGTAAAGCGGCGTTGTCCCGGTTTTATCCAGGGCACATGAGCATAACTGTAAAAGGCAATTCGATCTGGCATTAAGCCGGATACCTTTTCTAAGGTGTCTTCCATTCCGTTAAGCGTTTGCAATGGCAAACCGTAGATCAAATCGTAATTTACAGAAGAATATCCCGTGGTACGGGCATGCTCTGTAACCCGTTTTACCTGCTCATAGCTTTGCATGCGGTTAATGATGAATTGCACTTTAGGATCAAAATCCTGTATACCCAGGCTCAGTCTTCTGAAACCCAGCTGGTATAGTGTTTCCAGGTGCGTTAGGGTAGTATTGGCCGGATGTGCCTCAAAGCTGAACTCAGCATCCGGATGCACGGTTGCCCGGTTTAGTATGCCTTCAATCAGTAATTGCAGGTTTTGCGGGCTGAAGAATGTGGGCGTTCCGCCGCCCAGGTGTATCTCCTTGATCCGGGGTACGTCATCCAGTACGGTACAATACATATTCCATTCTTTGAGAACAGCTTGTATGTAAGGTTCTTCCACCCGGTGATTTTTTGTTATCCGGGTATTGCATCCGCAATAGGTGCACAGGTTCTCGCAAAACGGTAAGTGGATATACAGGCTGATGCCATCGCGGAGATTGCTTTGGCTGAAAGATGCCTGTACCGATTGTAGCCAGTTTTCGGTGCTGAAAGAATTAGTATTCCAATAGGGTACGGTAGGATAGCTGGTATAGCGTGGCGCCGCAACGTGGTATTTATTAATAAGATGTTGAATATCCATTGTACTGATAACAAGAGTAATTACCTGGGTGCGACGACATGCCTTGCAACACCTTGCCAGTTGTCCAGGTTTTCTATGATCCGGAAAGCAATAGCTTGTAAATATTCCCGGTCTGCAAGTATTCCGTTGTTTGAAACCGGTATATGAGTAAAAGCAATATTTTGTTGTTTTAAGATGTTGTGGTTATTATTATTTGCGTTTGCCGAGCACGTGATCAGGCATTTTACCCCCAGTTGTGCCAGCTTTTTAATAACCTCGTCCGAAATATCACTATCATTAAAAACAATAACGGCATCTTTACCATCTGCATAAGTAATTGTTTCATTCCCTAATGCGTTGGCTATCAGTGTAATGTCATGCTTCTTCTGGTTGGCTTTCGCCAGCAATTCCTTTTCAAAATTAGTGATGCTGTACGCAACTGCTTTCATACCTGATAATGATTTCTACAAAGCTATTACGCAATGCTATTTTTTATAGTGAGACACGTCAGCATGAAATGTGATCGTTATCAGATTTTCTCCGGATGTTTACAGTCATCTTTGAGTATGACACGGATCATTTTGGGCAGCAGGCTATATACCGACCTTTGAGTACGAATGTTAGGTCAATACACTTAAAATAAGACACTTTATCCTGCCGGATATGACACTAATAAAAATGAACTTGTAAAAATTATAAATACATGTTTATGACAAAGAAAGTACAACTAAAAATGAAGAAAATACTTACTACTGGCTTTGCTGCCGGTATCATATTGTTTGTGATCAGTTATGGAATACTGTACCTGGCCATTAAATTTTTCCCGGAATTTTTTGTGGCTTACAATAATCCGCTGTTCAATTCGGATGGTAGCAGGGATGTGCTGTTTTACCTGCACGCTTTCATTATAAGCCTGGCGCTTGCCTGGTTCTGGGACAGGTTTAAACGCCTGTTTCACGGAACGTTTATTGTCCGCGGAATTGAATTTGGCTTCGTATATGCTATTATTGCTTTACTGCCGGTTATGTGGATCACTTTTAGCGCTCTGGATATTACCGTTTCTATGGTAGTAAGCTGGTTTGTGTATGGTTTTCTGCAAGCTGTTATAGCGGGAATGATCTTCGCAAGAATCAATCCTTGATGATTTCCTGAATACAGGTACATTTGCGAGAATATTATCATCAAAAAATGCGGGAATGGAAACTAAAAGCTGGCAAGAGATAAAGATAATGTTTACGGAAAAAAAGGAACTGTAAGACGGGATGAACTTGAAAGACATTTTGAATCGTTTAAAATAGGATTACTGTTAAAAAAAGCCCGTGAAAAAAAACATTTGACCCAGTCTGAACTTGCTGAACTTATTGACAAAAAGCGTGAATATATTTCTCGGGTAGAAAATAACGGAAGTAACTTAACATTAAAAACGTTATTTGATATTGTTGAAAAAGGATTGGGCGGAAAAGTAAAGATCTCTATTGAAGTTTAATAAACTGTCTGTAGCTGTTGTCTTAACCAACTTCAGAAATGTGCTCCAAAACATCTCACGATAGCCTGCCACACATACTCCGGTACGGGCAATACAAGCAATTATCTTCAATTTCAGTTTGCCTGAACGGGATTTCCGGGTTGAAGATTTCTTCCAGCTTTTCCCGAAGCTTCTCTTTGAACTCCTGTTTAACGTTTTGCAATTGCTCTGCCTCAAGAATCACCTTAGAGCGGTTCTCTGAGAAATGGAATAGTGTGCCCTCATTCCGTATTTTGCGAATGATGTACAGATTAGGTTCTACCGCCCTGGTACCTTTTACCTGTTCATAGATGTACGTGTAAAATAAGGTTTGAACCAGCGCCTTATTCTGGTCTTCGGTATCGGACTTGAATATATCTTCCAGATTGGTGTATTTCAGCTCATCACGACCGGTTTTGTAATCTACAATGCGGACAACACCATTTCTACGGTCTACCCGGTCAATTATACCCAGCAAATTCACGCGGACTTCCTTGCCTTGTACCGTAATTGGAAATGATAGCGTATAATCGGTTTTATTTTCAAGCTCCAGTATGGTGAAGGGCGCCTGCTGTTCATCGTGGTCTAAAATAACGCCGGCATATTGTTCTACAATGGCTAAAATAACCTGCTGCATGCCGTTGTAGTGCTCCAAAACCTGCTGTTGTTTAAACAGCACTTCGGCAAAGGCTTCTTTACAAAGCTGTGGAATAACCTTACGATATGCAGCGATGCGCTCTGCGGTTATCTCAGGACTTTCGCTCATTAACGCTGCGTAAAATTTTTCCAGAACCAGGTGCAGGATAGAGCCAATCTGGTTGGCTTCCATGTTTTCGGTCAACTCTTCCGGTTCTTTAATGCCCGCAACGTGCTTATAAAAGAACTGCATAGGGCAGTTCATGTAAGTGGTAAAGGCTGTAGCCGATAATTTCTTAGCGAAAAGGTCGCCATCGTCCAGATAACGGTTTAGCTGCGCCAGGACTTCGCCTTGCTTGGGTATTTCGAAGTGCTCATGCGTTTGAGATGCGATGGTTTGAGCATGTTCCACATATCTGAAGCTGAAATTACTTTCATATTCCAACTGTTTTAAAAACCGCGTCGGCTCACCGGAATTAGTTTCATCAGTTTGACTGTTGTACACCACATGTACCCCTTCCGAGCGCTGTAACAAACGGTAAAACATATAGGCGGAAACGGCATCCTGATTTTCAGGCACGGGTAATCCGTAAGCCCGGCGTATACTATCGGGAATAAAACTGCGTGGCGAAGCGGTCTTTGGCAATACGCCCTCGTTTGCTCCCAGGATATATACCTGCTCAAAATCCAGACTCCGGCTTTCGAGCAAACCCATAACCTGTATGCCTTGTAACGGTTCGCCGTTTAAGGGAACGGAAATACCGGCGAGGGCTTTGCGTATCAGCGTCAACGCAAATGATACAGAAAGACGGGGGGCGTATTCTGATAGTGCATCGTGTAAACGATTCAGCTCTTTCAGCATCGCTGCGAACAAGTCGGTATCGGTTTGTTTTAATTCATGCTGCTCAAGCAAGTGCCGAAGTACCTGCTGCAATAACGAATCCAGAAAAGCTATCGTTTCCTGCCCGGTTACCGGTCTCCTGAAAAAATTGTTCGCTGTTGCATCAATGGAAGCCAATAAATCCACGGGAACTTCTACGAATTGCTCCTGTACTATTTTTTGTTGCAGTTGGGTGCGCTTTTCGCTGTCAATAATAATCAGCGGATGTGAGAGGAAAGCCTCGGCGTGATGGTGGTATACGGTATCTTTATTGTCAGAAATAAATTCTTCCTGTACGGTTAACCATAAATCGGTCAGGCCGAAAACCGGCGAAGCCGCCAGCGGATATCCCATGGTAACATTGAGCTTGATTTCTTCATCCGTACCCGGAAATGTTTTCGGAATGGTTTGCAGCACAGGCATCAGCAGGGTTTCATCCGCCAGGATAATAGCTATTTTGGCGGCATCACCACTTTGTTGTAATAACGGATATTGCTTGCTTAACGCGGCATCCAGTATTTTAGCCTGGGCAGTTTGTCCCTGTGTTTTATAAACAGTAATAGTTTTCGATTGGTCGGATATGAAGCTCCGGCTGTTATCTAACACGTTAGGTAAATCTGCCTGCTGAATGTTTCGGCGCAGAAATAAACCGGCTTCCTGCAAAGGGTCATCCAGGTAATAGGTATCGGTATCAAAATAGAACAAGGCTTTTCCGTCAGTATTCCAGCGTTTAAACACGGTGGTTTCGGCTTTGCTCAAGGCATTAAATCCCACAAAAACCAATTTGCTGAAAACATCCGTAAAACCGGGGTTATTATGCAATTGCATAGCCAGTTCACGATAAACGTTACCTATTGTGGTGTAGCCCTTTTGCTTCAATGCCAGGTGAAAGGCTTTATACAATTTGGGCATTCGCCGCCACATCCTGATAAAGTTTTGCTGCTGAATGAGCCGTTTTTCTACCGAAAAGGTTGACCAGAATTGTTGCAGGAACTGCTGTTGCTCGGCTGTTAAGAACTGGAACTGATGCTGGATAACGGCAATATCCTCCAGCTCTGAAAAGAGCTGCTCCGCATTGACCAAATCACTGTCTATTTGTGCAAAATCGCTTAAAATGGTTTGCGACAAAGCATAAAATACCTCTATGCTGATGGGATTTTCGCCCTCCTGCCCTAATATGTTGCAATATTCCTCGTACAGTGTAAAGAACTGCGTGAAGTTATCGGCAATTTGCAGGGTGGTTGAAAGGGCGAAAAACTCCTGTACAGTGAAGAATGAAGGGCTCCAGAATGGCTTCCCGATAGCTTTGGCCAGGTATTGCTGCAGGTATAGCACCGGCCGTTTATTGTTGAAAACAATAGCGCAATCTTTCAGGTCATTACCCAAACGGGCTACCAGGCTTTCGGCTACTTCATCTAAAAAGGCTTTCATAGAACAGGATGAATATCGGAAAATTCCGGCAGATTAATCCCTGTCTTTAGAAAGCTTGGTGATTTTCAGGGGATTGGCCGTTAGTTCTTTCATCTCTTTACGCCGTTCAACAATGTTTACGGCGGTGAATATAGCTTCCAGGAATGATGCCGGAGAAGCCAGGTTTTTACCGGCAATGTCATAGCCTGTGCCATGGTCTGGCGAAGTACGTACCACAGGCAGCCCGGCGGTAAAGTTTACGCCGTTATGAAACGCGATACTTTTAAAAGGGATTAATCCCTGGTCATGATACATGGCCAGTACCGCATCAAATTTCAGGTAACTGTGATTGGCAAAAAAACCGTCGGCTGGGTATGGGCCGAAGGCAAAAATGCCTTTTTCATTAGCCTGGTGAATGGCCGGGACAATGATGTCTTTTTCTTCTGTGCCAATCAAACCATTGTCTCCGGCATGAGGATTCAGTCCCAGAACGGCAATTTTGGGCTTTTGTATCCAGAAATCGGTTTTAAGGCTCTCGTTCATTAACCGTAGCTTTGACAGGATGGCATCAACGGTTATCCGGGGAGCTACTTCCTTAACGGGAACATGACCTGTTACCACGCCTACCCGCAGCTCTTCGCCAACCAGGAACATCAGCGAATCGCTGGCTCCCGCTTTGGCCTGTATATATTCAGTATGTCCGGCAAAGCGAAAATTATCATTCTGGATATTGTGCTTATTGATGGGGGCAGTAACCAGGGCATCAATTTTCCCGCTTATCAAATCGTCTACAGCCCGCTCAAGCGAAATAAACGCGTATTTTCCGCCGGTTTCATTGGCAATGCCCAGGTCTATCTTTACATCCTCATCCCAGCAGTTGATCATGTTCGCCCGCCTGCTGTTGGCCTGCTGTGGGGATTGAATTACATTAAAGCTAAAATCATTTATATTCAGCGCCTTACGGTGAAAAGAGGCAATTTTGGTATGACCGTACACAATCGGTGTAAAAAAATCGAGTACCCGGCTGTCGGCCAGCGATTTTATGATTATCTCAAGGCCAATACCATTAACATCGCCAACAGAAATTCCAATTTTAATTTTTTCGCTCATCCGTTTAAACTTAAGGTTTGCACCGGCCTCATCAGCCAAAAGCTACAGCCTGTAACATATTTGCCAAACCGTTAAAGTCGCAAAATAACTACTTTATCGTAAAAATTGGTATTTCTGACAGGTATTTTACCGTACTTTGTATGCTATGAGTTTGGTACGAGCCAAAAAACACCTGGGACAGCATTTTCTAACCGATAAAAATATTGCCCGCAAAATTGTTGAAAGCCTGCAAAACGGCTCGAAAAAGGTGCTTGAAGTAGGACCGGGAATGGGCATTCTGTCTGATTTTTTGCTTCAGCAAAGCGATTTTGAAACTTACCTGATTGATGTGGATACCGAATCGTTTGAGTTTCTGCAGCAAAAATACCCACAACTGGGCGACAGGCTAATAAACGGTGACTTCCTGGAAATGAATTTTGGCGATGTTTTTCCCGGCAGTTTCAGCATTATTGGCAATTTTCCGTACAATATTTCATCGCAGATATTGTTTAAAATTATTGATAACCGCGAACAGGTTACCGAGGTGGTGGGCATGTTCCAGAAAGAGGTGGCTGAGCGTTGCACGGCAAAACCGGGCAGCAAGGAGTACGGCATCCTGAGCGTATTGCTGCAGGCATATTACCAGGTGGAATATCTGTTTACCGTTAAAGCTGGGGTATTTAATCCTCCGCCTAAGGTATTGTCGGCTGTTATACGCTTAACGCGAAACGGCGTTACGCAACTGGGCTGTAATGAATCTTTGTTTAAGAAAGTGGTAAAAGCAGCTTTTAATCAACGCCGGAAAACATTACGAAATGCACTTTCTGTACTGGTAAGCAAAGACAAAATGCCCGATACACCCTTGCTTGAACTACGGGCGGAACGGCTTAGCGTAAGCGATTTTGTGGAGCTGACAAATGCCCTTTCAGAATAATATCTTTGAACTTTTATAACATTATCACTGCATGGATAAACCAGCCATCTTAATTGTTGACGATTTACATCCCATATTTAAACAACGTGCCGGGCAACTGGGCTACCAGGTTGATGATTATCCGCAGTTTACGCTGGCTGATACACTGGCTAATATCGGCCGGTATCATGGCCTGGTGGTTCGCACTAAATTCAGGGTCGACAAACAACTGATGGATGCCGGCGAACAGTTAAAGTTTATTGCAAGGGCTGGTTCAGGGATGGATAATGTTGATGAGGATTATGCCCGGTCTAAAAATATCCAATGTATCAATGCGCCCGAAGGTAACCGCGATGCCGTAGGTGAGCATGCTATCGGAATGTTATTGTCGCTGATGAATAACCTCCGCAAAAGCGATATAGAGGTACGTAATGGCGTGTGGAACCGTGAAGGGAACCGGGGCTATGAACTGAAAGGAAAAACCGTTGGTATTATTGGTTATGGCAATAATGGTCAAAGTATTGCCCGTAAGCTGAAAGGTTTTGATGTAACGGTTTTAGCTTATGACAAATACAGGGTGAATTACGGCGATGAATTTGCCCGGCAAGCCGGTATGGATGAAATTTTTGAACAGGCAGATATCTTAAGCCTGCATATACCGCTTACTGCCGAGAGCCGCTACCTGGTTACGGAAGATTATCTGCAACGGTTCCGCAAACCGATTTTCTTTGTCAATACCGCCCGTGGCGAGATAGTAAACACACAGGCTATACTACAAGCTATCAAGTCCGGTAAAATTATTGCAGCAGCGCTCGACGTGCTCGAAACCGAGAAATTTCCGGCATTAAAAGAGCAACCCTGGTTTAACGAACTGGCAGCAAGCAACCGGGTGTTATTGAGTCCGCACATTGCCGGCTGGACATTTGATTCGTACCGCAAAATCAGCGAGGTGCTGGCGGAGAAATTAGAGCAGCTGGGAAATGGCTTATAGCTGATGGCTCATAGTTTGAAAAATCTGAAGCAATGTAGCAGCTACGAGGATTCCTGAAGTTCACTTGCGTTTTACTTCGCCCGTTCATATTGCACAGGCCATTGGATGTCTACGCCCAATTCTTTGGCAGCATGTAATGGAAAATAAGGGTCGCGTAAGGCTTCACGAGCAATGAATACCAGGTCAGCCTGTTTGTTTTGCAAAATAGTTTCGGCCTGTAAAGCATCCGTTATTAATCCAACGGCACCTGTCAATATGCCGGTTTCTTTCCGGATACGTTCTGCAAAGCCCACCTGGTAATTAGGAGCGGGCTTAATTTTTGCATAAGATACCAGCCCTCCGGAAGAGGTATCGATCAAATCAACACCACTGGCTTTTAATATTTCCGCAAGCTGAACCGATTGCTCAATATCCCAGCCACCTTCCGCATAATCAGTAGCAGAAATACGCACAAAGAGCGGTAGATCTTTGGGCCATACGGTTTTTACCGCTTCAATAATTTCAAGCAAAACCCTGATTCGGTTATCAAAACTGCCGCCATATTCATCGGTACGCTTATTGCTTAACGGCGAAAGAAATTGGTGAATGAGATAACCATGTGCCGCGTGAATTTCTAATACCCGGTATCCTGCATAAGATGCACGTTTTGCAGCCGTTTTAAAGTCGTAAACCAAGCTGCCAATTTCGTCGGCAGAGAGCTCATGCGGTTCGTTGTCATTATTCCAAAAGCCAATTGGCGAGGGTGCAACAGTTTGCCAGCTGTTTATACCCTCTTTTAATTGTTTGCCGCCATTCCACGGAAGATCGCAACTGGCCTTGCGCCCGGCATGAGCAAGCTGTATGCCGGCCACCGCCCCTTGCAAATGAATGAACGAAACAATTTGTTGCAGCTTTTCAATATGCTCGTCACGCCATATACCTGCATCGCCGTAAGATATACGTCCTTCGGGGGATACTGCGGTAGCTTCCTGCATCACCAGTCCGGCGCCACCCACCGCACGACTGCCTAAATGAACCAGGTGCCAGTCGGTTGCAAAACCATCGGTACACGAATACTGGCACATGGACGAAATAGTGATCCTGTTTCTGATGGTTACATTTTTTACAGTGAGCGGTGAAAATAACTTTGACATAAACCGGTTCTTTAATGTGCAAAATTACCGGTATTCATTAGCCAGGCTGTTTTAATTGTGTCATAAGGCCTGGAGAAAAGTCATTGATTGTTCAAAATAAGCTAAAAGGCTGTTAAAGTGAGATCAAATTTACATAATAAGCTATATCGGCTTGATCAGGCAAAGAGTGCCAGGATATTCTATACAAGGTCTGCGTGAGAAAAGGCTCACGCCAAGGGGCTCTGAGAAGCCACGCCAAGAACGCCAAGTTTTTTCTTTGCGAGCTTTGTGTAAAAACCTTGCGGGCTTAGCGTGAAGAATTCCAAGCCAAGCTCGCTGAGAATATCACGTCAAGAGCGCCAGGACATTCTTTGCGAACTCTATGTAGTCCTTAATAAGCTTTGCGTGAAAAATTCCACGCCAAGGATATGCATGAAAGTATATTTAGCCTTAGCGGACTCAGTAAGAGATAAGTCCGCTAAGTACTTTTAACTTATAATCCCGCTAAACCTTACGGCCCATCATCAGGATCTCGCTTACCAGGATTTCGGTAACGTAACGTTTTTGACCTTCTTTATCGGTGTAGCTGCGTGAAGTTAGTTTACCCTCTACGGTAATCTCGCTGCCTTTATTTAAATACTGCTCCGCGAGCTGAGCATTTTTATTCCACAACACCAGGTTATGCCATTGGGTGTCTTTTACCAGTTCGCCTTTGTCGTTGCGGTAAGTATCGTTGGTGGCCAGCGATACACGTACTAATTTTTTGTTGTCTCCAACTACTTTCACTTCGGGTTGGTTGCCCAGGAATCCTGCCAGGCGAACACTGTTTCTTAAATTGCTCATCGTGTTAAATTATTAAAGTAAAACATCTGTTAACGACCGGTAATACATCGTGATTACCGACAGGACAAAGTTGCAACCGTTGCGAAAATTTAGCCGGATGATAAACATTTATATTCGTGTATAAACGTTTATACACGGATAATTTTTTGTAGATTTATAACCTAAACCATTTTAAATCCACGTAATGGAGCGTTTTTGCTTAGATTGCGGCGCTGTGGTAAAGGGCCGTGCCGACAAAAAATTTTGTGACGATCAGTGCCGGAGTAATTATAACAACCGTTTAAAGGTTACCGATAACAGTTATGTAAACCAGGTGAATAAGATACTGGCTAAAAACCGGCAGATCCTGCAAAAGTTGAATCCCGAAGGAAAGAGTAAGGTTAATAAGAATAAGCTGCTGAACGCCGGTTTTAATTTTAATTATCATACGCATCATTACCAAACTCAGAACGGGCATACGTATGTGTTCTGCTATGACCAGGGCTACCTTGCCTTAGCCGACGATTGGTATTTGCTGGTAAGGAAAGAGGATAATGGATAGCTTTGTGTCATAATAGCAATGCCGGTTTCTTACTTAACTGATATCTTAATGAGTAATCATTCGGGAAATATCCCGGTAATTTATTTTAAACAGGGTAATAATACATTTGATATTTTTGAAGTGGATGAAAAAGCCAGATAAAAATCCGCTCAGCGTGCTGAGAGGTTACTATTGACTTAACCCATGTTCAGGCACCGAGGTAAAACACGAACCTTTAAGCATAATCTGCAGATAGCTTCCCTGTTATCATTTATTGCCGGCATTGTTAATGTGGCAGGCTTTTTATCAGTTCAGCGCCTTACAACCAATGTTACCGGACATTTTGCCTTTTTTATTGACGAGGTTTTTAAGCTCAATTTGGTGCAGGCACTGAGTTATTTCCTGTATATTTTCTTCTTTTTCCTGGGCTCGTTCGTTTCCAGTTTCCTGGTAGAAGTGATTTCAAGGCGCAACCGTAGCAGCATTTACAGCATCCCTGTAATTATAGAAAGTGTTATTTTGGCTGTAGTGGCCTTATGGGGTGAGTTAACAGCGTTTAAACACCCGGATTTACTGGCGTTTTGCCTGCTTTTCGCCATGGGCCTGCAAAACTCGCTGGTTACTACCATCTCGAATGCTGTGGTTAGAACCACTCACCTTACCGGGCTGTTTACTGATCTGGGCATAGAATTATCGCAATTGTTTTTTTACAAACAGGAGCAGCAGAAAAATAAGCTCCGGTCTTCTATACGCCTGAGACTTACCATTATTAATTTCTTTTTCCTGGGAGGTGTGGCAGGTGGCGTATTCTATTCTTTTATCGGTCTTTATGAGCTGCTTATTGCCGCTGTCATACTTATTCTGGGCTTGGTTTACGATAATGTGCGGATCAGGCTGAGGCTGTTGAAAAGGCGGTTGAGCTGAGCTCATTTCTTTTTTCGGGCATCTTTTAATACTTGCTTTTCATCTTTTTCCAGCTTGCGTTGCAATTTTTTTATATCATCAGAAGGAGGCAGTTGTTCTGGTTTTACGCCACGTTCTATAAGCATTTTTCTTACTGCAAAATTATTATCTATGTGCTCTTTAGCTATGGGTTGCTCTCCATGCAGATCTTTTTCTATCACATTGTGGCTGGTTAGCTCGGTAGCAAAATCCTTTGCCTTGATGGTAAGTGTCGGAAGAAAATCTGCCAATGGCCGGGTTGCCGGGATAGCAAGTTTGTGTTTCATCTCATTGGTAGAAAAGCCGCCAAATAAGGCCTCATCGCCTTTGCTACGGATAATGGCAAAACCTTTCTCATCTACCCCTCTTTCATAAATAATTCCCGATAATTTTTTCTCCGATTTAGATAATTTCTCTCTGGCGGTTACCCGTGCAATATCAAGTAACCGTTGTTCAATAATTTCCTGCTTTCGCGTTTGTACAGCAAAATAGGTCTGTGCAAACGCAATGGCCGGTTTGGTAGCATCGCCATTTTGAGCGATAAGGTAGCAGGCGTATCTTGTAAGAGCAATATCTTCAATTTTCCGCTGCGATCCACTTCCCAAAACAACCATTTTGTTAACATCAACAAAATGGTCGGAAACTATATTTTCGCTGTTTTTACAAGCAGCTTTGGCCTTATCAACAACTTTTAAAAAGTTACGCCATTCTTTATAATTGAAAATGCCCTGCAACTCTCGTGCACTCCAACATTCTATGCCTTTATAATCATAACAGGCATGTTCAAACTGCTCAAGTAATTGTTGTATTTGCTCCCTTTTCATTTGTACCAATATAACACTTTAGAATATAATGATACAAATACAATGTGTTACTTAATTGCCGGAGAATTAAGGTAGTTCGTTCTGTGAGTTGGGTAATGTGTGGATAATTATCCCGCCATCTCCGCCAGCGCTTCTATCCACATCGGGTTATCGTTCAGGCTTTCTACCAGTTGTACCTTTGCGCCGCCCAGTGTTTTAAACTCTTCATGGTATTCTACACTCACCTCGTAAACGGTTTCCAGACAGTCGGCAACAAAAGCCGGGCAAAGTACCAGTAAGCGTTTTTTACCATCGGCGGCAAGGGTTTTCAGCACTTCGCTGGTATAGGGCTGTACCCAGGGATCTTTCCCAAGGCGGCTCTGGAAGCACACGGTATAGTTTTCCCTATTAATGCCAAGCTCGGCAGCAATACGCCGGGCGGTATCATAGCTTTGGGCAGAGTAGCAAAATTTATTGGTCGGATTGAGGGATTCGCAGCAATTCTCACGTTTCAGGCAGTAATTGCCGCTATGATCACATTTCTGCAACTGGCGTTGGGGCAGTCCGTGAAAGCTGAACAGAATATGATCGTACGTTTCAGGCTGATGTTTGCGGGCATTTTCGGCAAACGTTTTAATCATCAATTCATTATCATGAAAGGAATTGACAAATGAAATATTGGGGATAGTAGGCCAGCTTTTTACCAGCTCCATCACCTTCTGGATAACCGATCCGGTGCTTGCGGACGCGTATTGCGGAAACAGGGGAATAACGCGGATACTTTCCACACCGGCGGCTTTCAGCCGGTCTAAAGCGGCGGCAATAGACGGGCTTTGATAGCGCATGGCCAGTTCCACGTAATAGTCATCGCCCAGGCGTTGTTGTAATAATTCGGCTTGTCGGATGCTGTAATATAACAAAGGCGATCCAGTCTCCGGCGACCAGATCTCACGGTAAAGTTTGGCTGATTTCGGTCCCCTGAACGGAACGATAATACCTTTAATAAGCAAGGCCCGGCTAACCACGTTGATGTCGATCACCCGCTCATCCATTAAAAACTCATCCAGGTATTTCCGCACATCAGGTACCGACGGGCTATCAGGCGTGCCCAGGTTTACCAGTAAAATTCCTTTTTTAGATCCGGTCATGGACGGCAAAAATAAGCAGTTACCGGCGATAAATAAATGACCACCGTCATTTTGATGCTGTGATGACTTAGCATCGCGGAAGCATCAACGCATTTGCCATAACTTCCACCAGGGAACGCCGGGGTGTTCATGATGCTCATAATGATAACCAAAGAAATAACACGACAGAAAAGCGGCCAGGTGGTTTTTACGCTGCGTTCGCGAATGGTGTTTATTGCTATGCTCGCCGTGATGCGGCAGCCAGGTGCCGAAATAAAATAATTGCAGGGTGCTAAGCAGCGAAGGCAAAACCCAAAACAGGATAAGATTCCGTTCCGGGAATGCTAACTTGAGGATATTGAACAGTACGGCAAGGCATAGAATCTGCCACCAGGATAAATATTGAGCGATAAACCGGGCATACCAGGTTACAAAACTACCTTCGTGATAATCGGGATCCTGCCGGGTGTGTACATAACGGTGATGCCGGTGATGTTTAGTGTATAATTTACGATATGGAAACAACGCATACAGGAAAGTGCAAACCTGCCCGATAACCGTATTTACGGTTTTGTTGGCCGAGACTGTTCCGTGCATGGCATCGTGAGCGGTAATGAATAAGCCGGTATACAGGTGCATTTGTACCAGCACCATGAAATAAACCAGCGGATTGTTCCAGCTAAACTGCCAGCTTAACAGCGTGCCCAGGCAAACTCCCCAGCAGGCAATCAGCGTAATCGCGATGAAAAGTCCCCGGGATGAGCCGCTGTTTGTCATAGTAAATTGTTTTGTAGAGAGAAACGTGCCGCGTATTGGCGATGGGCTGGATTTTTAGCACTGAACTTTAATCGAAGAACAAAAGTTGAATTTTGCACTTCCGTTGATACGAAGACGTTCAGCCCGCCTATCGCCAATACGATGTTAGCGGGTCGTTGTTTTTCTGTCGTATGTTTTACTATTGTCATTCTTTAAAAATCCGTCTGCAATTTTTGAAATTAACGAATGATTTAAACTCCAAGCATAATAAACTTCATTCGCCCACTTTCTTATTAGTTCAACACATTCGTTTGCCGTTGTCGCCTTAGTCAAGTCTTTTGCCGTTATGTTACCCCTTTCCAAAGGTTTTGGAACAGCAAGAAATTCACTCTGTCTGTTTAATTTATATTCATTCAGATAACCACTTAATAGCGGTGATTTTTTATAGCTCCAATGTTGATTTTTGTCAAGTATTAAATTCAATCTTGTCAAGTGAAAATGATTGCTCCACCGTCCGTGAATTTCTGGATGTTGCAAGGCGTGTGCATCAACGCTTAAAAATCTTGAAATGTGATATTCCGAATTATTAAAGTCTAAAAGTTCAAGTCCATTGTTGTAATTGTCCATACAGTCAAAAATGCCTTTTTGATAGTCCGCACCACAAAATTGACATTTCCCTTTGTCGGAAAGTGTTACACCATTTTTTGTTGCTTGGTCGATAAAGTCTTGCATTTTCTGTTGTCTGTTTTGTCTTTACGATGTCGTTCGTTACAATGCCCGCTAACGTAGCGCTTGGCAGGTTTTTAATTTTGACTTTTGACTTGACATCAGTACGTTTCCAACTGGGCTTTTACCTGCTCCATCAGCCACATCGGTGTTGAGGTGGCGCCGCAAATGCCAACCTTATCGTTGGCAGCGAACATTTCAGGGGTCAGTTCATCCGGGTTGGAAATGAAATAGGTATTTGGATTATTGGCTTTACAGATCTCATACAGCACTTTGCCGTTGGATGATTTTTTACCGGATACAAATACAATACGGTCGAAATTTTTGACGAAATCCCGTAGCTCCTCGTCGCGGTTAGAAACCTGCCTGCAAATGGTATCATTAGCCTTTATCTCATAGCCCCGTTCCATTAGCTCGGCCTTGATCTGGTAAAATTTGTCGGTGCTTTTGGTGGTTTGGCTATACAGGGTAAACTTTGCCGGAAGATCGGCATCGTTAAGCTCTGAAATATCCTGGAAAACCAGCGCCTCGTTATTGGTTTGTCCCTGCAAACCGATAACCTCGGCATGGCCGTGCTTACCAAAAATCAGGATTTTCTCGTCGTTATCGTACGAGCCTTTAATACGGTTTTGTAGTTTCAGCACTACAGGGCACGAAGCATCTATCAGTGTGATATTGTTCTCAAGTGCTGTTTTATAGGTTTCGGGAGCTTCACCATGTGCCCGGATCAGCACTTTTTCGTTCTTCAGCTTTTTCAGGTCATCGTGCCGGATAATGCGCAAGCCCTTTTGCTTCAACCGCTCTACTTCTTCATCGTTATGGACAATATCGCCCAGGCAGTATAAATAACCCTCCTGTTCCAGGATATCTTCGGCCATGTCGATAGCGTACACCACTCCAAAACAAAACCCCGACGAACTATCTATGGTAACCTGAAGATTGCGTTTCATGATACAGGAAGTGCTGGTAATCTCGCAAAATTACGAATTAATATTTAGTTGGTCAGGTGTTTGGATGTTTTGTTTTTTGGGTAGTTGGTTAGCTTGATTTGTGATATCGCAGTTTTTGGTAAGCAATTCAGCAATAAAACAATCCGACAATTGAGCAATCGTAAATCTCACTACACAATACTCTTTTTTCAAAACGCCCAAATATTCAACGCGGCAAAGAACAATACCTGCACAATGAACAAAACAGCGGCGGCGATATTTTTTCGCCGGAACCGGAACTGGAACAGGAAAAGCAGCATAACGAACGAGAACAGGAACCAGGCTACGTAATTACTGAAAGGAATGTTCATATCCGCCCAGCTCCAGTAATTGTATTTTACAGCCACTGGCTCTATCAGGATATCCAGGAGCACTAATAGAACAGCGCCGAGCAGGGCTCGTTGTACCCGGTTACGTATTTGCAGCATCACCACAAAGGCGGCAACGGAATAAAGCAGCATGGACCAGTTAATACCTATCATCAGGGGAACATCCAGCAGCTTGAGCCCCAGGGTATTGCCGTATTGGTAATCGCCGAAGATAGTTCCGGTGCTTATTCCCAGCAGTTCAATAAAGAACCCGGCAAGGTAGGCCATAGTCAGGAAAAGCCAGAATGCTTTTCGCCGGTCGGGTTGTCCGGCAATGAGCAATGCCATCATGAGCAGCAAGTGAAAAGGAACCAGCTTAAGAAACAGGGGCGTCCAGACCGGGTACAGAAATCCTATCAGACCAACAGTATGAAACAGGATAATGAGTGCACAGTTAGTGCCGGGTTTCAGAAGCGGTTTATTTTTCGCCCTTTCCATGTCAGGTTACCGGATACGTGATTTTTTATCGATAAGCCTGCAATAATAAGCATATTTATTATTTGTATGGGATGGAGCAGAACGTTGATCCATACCTTTTGGCCGGATAAGTATGCAATCATGACGCGGCTTAGGATGATCAAAGTTACGGCAAAAAACAGCAATTGGAAATTCAGATAAACAGCTACATAAATTGGTCCAAAAACAACCAGTAAAAGATAGATGAGCAGCATGGGAATATTGTCGTTAAAGCCGGCCAGGAAATTTTTGCCGAATCCCCGTATTGCTTCGCCGTAACCTGAATACATCCGGCAACGGATATAACCGTTGGCCAGCAAGGCTTCGCCTTTAAAACCTTCAGCTTTAAGCGCTTTCATAATCTCGATATCTTCTACCACACGGTTTTTAACTTGTTTATGCCATTGCCGGTTCCGGTAATTTTCCGCATCAAACAGCATGAACTGGCCGCTGGCCGCGGCGAACGAGGGATTGTTTGACAAGCGTACCAAACGTAAAGGCAGCAGGTTCAGCAGCACAAAGTGCATGAGTGGCACTACAGTGTATTCGCCTAACGTTTTCATTTCCTGGTTGGTAAACAGGCTGAGCAAGTGCTGTCTGTTCATTTTCATGCGATGTACGGCATTGTTGATCAAGCCATCGGCAACCAGTTCATCGGCATCGAGGAATAAGAAATAGTCGCCTGTTGCGAGTTCGGCCAGTTGGTAGCAGGCGAAGTTTTTCCCAAGCCAGCCGTCGGGGAGAGGAAGTCCCTTTACCACATGGAAGCGGGAATCCTGCTTGCAGAGGCTTTCGGCGGCGGGATAAGTATGGTCGGTTGAATTATCGTCGAGCACAATAACTTCTATGTTCTGATAATCCTGGTTCATGAGCGAGATGAGCAATCCGGGTAACGATGCTTCTTCATTACGGGCAGGAATGAGTACCGAAACCTTATCGGTATATCGCCTGGGCGACATGGTGAGCTTCGGGTTGGAGATCATGTTGAACAGCGTAACCGTAAAGCGGAGGATCAGGAAGAAAAATATAATGTAGTATATGATCATCTAAACAATTTTAACGCACTGTTGCTGTCGCGAACGTTCATAATGCTTGTTGTATGCGTTTTTGATAAGCTGCAGGCTGGTAAATTCTTCGGCCTGCCAGTTGTGCAGGTAAACCGTTATACCGGGCTTGCGATGCTCAAAATAATCGGTAAATAAGGCGGCTAAAACATACTGAAATTTTTTCCCTGCCGACTGTGCCAGCCGGAGCAATCCCCGCTCAAAATCTACCTGCGTAACATGCGAGGAGTACAGTTTTCCCTGCGGGAATATGACCACCAGGTTATTTTTATCCTTTAGCAATTCTCCGGCATAGTCTAATGTTTCCAGCATGTCTTTTGATCCTTTTTTAACGGAAAAAGCGCCGAGGTATTTTAGAAAGGCAACTTTACGGTAGTTTTCTTCGCTAACCATAATGTGGAACTTCCGCTTAAACAGCAGCTGGTTAAGCCGGAATAACAGGAAGCCATCCCACCAGGAAGAATGATTGGCCAGCAGCAAAATGGCCTGATCGGGATGGGTTTCTACCGCATTGAACTGAAATGTGTAGAAGTCTCTTTTTATGCTGCGGGCAATATAAAAAGAGAAAAACCAATAAATCAGCTTATTTTTTCGCGGGCCGTACATCAGGGTAAAGATACCTGTACGATTGGTAAAATGAAAAAGACTGTACTAAATCAGGGCTTTATAATGGGCTCTTTTTTGCAGTCTGTCACGGACTAAATTGCTTTTGCTTTTTTCAATATGTTGTTGAAACGGTCAATGTCAGTAAGTAGTTTCGGTAAATCGCGGTCAAGCCACGCCAAGAACGTAAGCATTTCGTTGTATAAATCTTCTATGTCTTGTAAGTTGCCAAAAATCGGCTCATAATGATAAATTCTATTGCGTAATGTCCGTATGCGATAGAGTGCATTTGCGATTGTGTCTCTTTGTCGTAAGTGTTTAGGCGTATTTTTGAAAATCAGTCTTAACGGTTTCCAAAGTAACCCCGTGTAGTGTCTGTTAAACAACCTATTCCAAAACCCAAAATTCAACTCCGCAATCATCCTGTCTGCCGTAATGGGCTTACGTTGTGCTGTTAGTTTTTGTGTTGCTTCTGAAACAAATGGCAAGAACTCAACAGGCAAATTATTTTTGAACCAATATTCATCCTGGAAATGAGCCTTCAATGCTTCATTTACAGCATTTCTCAAACTGATTTCAAGAATGGACAGAATAGGGTAGAAGGCTTCAGAAAGTTCAATGTTTGCCTTGTAAAGCAGATAGGCTTTATCAAAGTCGTTAATCGTTTTGGCAAGATATATGTTAAACCTTGGCGTTGATAGGTAGTATTTTAGCTGTTGTTTGGTCATAAAACGATATAAATTTGCGAAAATTTTTGTTCCGAGCCGAAAAATGGTGTACATTTGTTTTGTGATGCTGCTTCCTCCTCTCCCAAACTCGTGTTGGTGATGAAAGCAGCTTTAGTTTTTTATAGGAGTCTTGTTAACCCAAAATGCAAGACTAACAAAAGCAGAAGTCCCTTTAAATCCTTTTCTGTAAGTGTATATTTGTGGTAAATAATACATCTATGCGAATTAGGTAATACATCAATACGCTTATAATTGGATTACTATGGATTTGATTAATTTATTCAATCAACCCATCCACAATTCTGGCTGAAAGCAGTGCCAGCGGAATACCGCCGCCGGGATGTACACTTCCGCCGGTAAAATATAAGCCCTTGCATTTCGAAGAAAAATTAGCATGCCTGAAAAAAGCCGCGAACCGGTTGTTGGATGCCGTGCCATACAGCGATCCCTGGTAAGAGGAGGATTGATGCTCTATTTTTCGCGGGTCGAGAATCTCTTCGCATACAATCAGCTTGCTGATATCTTCGCCTAACGAGAAACGGCTTTGCGAAGGAGCGGAAATAGAAGCACAAAAGTTCAATTTAGCACTACCGTAGCATAAGCCATTTTCTATTTGCTAAATTACAAAAAAGGAAATAAAAATGGCTTATGCGGTGATAGAATTACAGACGTTGAGTTTTTTACTTAACCCGCTCTTTTGCAAAACCGATGTTAGCGGTTCGTTGTTTTCTCTTTTTTTCGTCTGTAATGTAGTTGTGTTAATCCTGTCTCAAACGTTTTTGTATTCACAAGTTCAAGTTCTTGTTCGGGTCTGCCGTCTTTGAAAAGTCGTGTTCCATTGCCAAGCAATACAGGAACGACAGAAATAATGAACTCATCAATTAAGTCATTTTTCAAAAGTTCGTTTATTATTTCTGCGCCACCGTCACAATAAATATTTTTTCCGTTCTCTGATTTCAGTTGTCGTACCAATTCTGTCAAGTTTCCTGTATAAAATGTTGTCTTACCAATACTTGGTCTTTCTGTCCTTGTGATAACATACACGTTCCTTTCGCCATTGTCGTAGTGAGAAACACCGATTTCTTTAAGTACATAATCATAAGTTCTTCTACCAATAATCAATGTGTCAATAGTATCTGTGAATTCTGCATAACCATAGTCTTCTCCTGCTTTTTCAACAAGCTTTAAGAAAGTAAGGTCGTCATTTGGTTTTGCGATATAGCCGTCTAAACTTGTTGCAATAAAAAGTGATATTTTTCGCATTTGTTTTAAATCTTAATGTTTCTGCAAAGTTAGTTTTAGGCGACTATTTGCACTTTGTAAAAATGCGACATTTTAAAGTTGTGATGGCAAAAGTCCTGTATTTCGTTTGATTTCATTAGTAAGATGCGAATGGTCATAATAGCCACATTCAAAAGCAATATCTAAAAAACTTCGATTTTTATTTGAATTTTTGATAATGCTCAAAGCCTTTTGAAAGCGAATAATGTTTGAATATTCTTTCGGGGATAGTCCAACAAACTTTTTAAAATTCCGCTCTAATTGTCTGACAGTTGTGAAATTTCGTTTTGATAATTCGTAAATGCTGATTTGTCCGTTTGTTGAATGAATATCATTAATAACCGATTGTAACGGATTATTTTTGATTTTTATTCTCTCGGAAAAAAATTGGTTAAAATAGTCTGATGGGCTGTTGAGAATTTTAGCGACATTAAATGAATTGGATTTTTCAAACTCAATGGTATCGTTCGTCAATTCATTTTGTGGGGCGTAATTATAGAAATTAATAAAAGTCGCTGGTTTTAGACACACGCCTACTAAATGAGTATTATTATCAATAAAACTGTCTTTAAATGAAGTCATCGCACCAACTACATACGTTTTTCCAAACTCCATAGAAAGCGAACCGTTATCTGTTAAACAAGTATCTCCCAAATTTATTAATATGCCTGCACAACCGTCCGGAAAAACCCGTTCCCATTGTTTTTCAAGTTCGTTTCCTTTCAGCTCCCAATAAAAATGAATAAAGGGCTTTAAGTCTTTGTCAGGTTTTATCTTTTTGTACTCCATTGCTTTCTGTTGTGCACTCGATACAATGACCGCTAACATCCGGGTTAATTTTTTTAGGATATACTGCCGTGCTTCCGCGATAAGTATATTCCAGTTTTGACCGCTGTTTGCCGGCGCATTAATCATCACGAACCAGTTCTCGGAGCCTTCGGGAGCATCACCGGATTGACGTTTGGAGCTGATATTGATATAAATGGTAGGATCGTTACTGATGGTTTTGGTGTTGCCAGATATGCCTGAATTCATCCTCATAATCCTCACTGAAAAAGATATTATGCAAATCCAGTTGCTCAAAGCGCTTGCTGATGCCCCAGTAAAATATCAGGGCCGAACTGCTTCTTTCCTGGCGCAGTACACGTTTAGGGAAATTCCTTTCGTTAAGCAGTTGCCTGTAAGTAAACCAAACATCCATGTTTGAAACGATGACATCCGCGTTTACCTGTTTCCCGTTTACCTCAATACCGGTTACCCTGTTTTTGTCGGTAAGAATCCTGGTAACCTTTGAACGGTAGCTGAACTTCACGCCGGTTTCCGAAGCCAGTTTCAGCAGACTCCGCACAATGCTTTGCATGCCGTCATCGGGGAAATATGCCCCGAAATGCTGCTCGAAATGCGGAATAATGTTTAAGGTTGCGGGAGCCTAGTAAGGGTTAGAGCCGTTGTAGGTAGCGGATGAGGCTATCCGTTACCGTTTATCACATCGAAAACCCTAAGGAAAACATTGATTTAGGACTTATCAAACTGTTAACAAAAACCAAAGAGAATATAGAAAAGTTAAAACAGATCAGGATACGGTGAACAGAATTTACCGGAGGCGAGTAGGTACGCGTGTTAGCATTTGTTTACCTTTGCAGGTATGATCCATGTCCAGTCGTTTGTTTGTAACCCTTATCAGGAAAACACCTACCTGCTGTTTGACGAAACCCGTGAGTGCGTAATTATTGACCCGGGTATGTACGGCGCCGATGAGCAGAACGAGGTTTTGAAATTTATTGCTCACGAAAAGCTGAAGCCGGTTATGCTGCTTAACACCCATTGCCATATTGACCATGTGCTGGGCAACAAGCTGGTTTACGATACCTATGGCTTGTATCCGCAGTTTCACGAAGGCGAGCTACCGGTTATATCGGCCGTTCCGGCGTATGCGCCGCAAATGGGCATGCATTACGATGTATCGCCTTTGCCCGAAACCTTTTTACCTGAAACCGGAATCATCCGTTTTGGTAACAGTGAGCTGGAGCTGATCTTTGCCCCGGGACATTCGCCGGCTCACTTGTGTTTTTATAGCAAGGCCGATAACTTCCTGATCGGCGGTGATGTGCTGTTTCGGGGAAGCATCGGCCGAACCGATCTCCCGGGAGGAAACCACGGGCAGCTTTTAAAGAACATCCGCGAAAAGCTGTTTGCTCTTCCTGATGATTGTATCGTATATCCCGGTCACGGACCAGAAACTTCCATCGGGTTTGAAAAGCAGCACAATCCATTCTTTTAAACAATGAATACGTCGCTGTACATAGCCAAACGGTACTTGTTCTCAAAGAAGTCCTTTAATGCCATTAACTTCATTTCGGGCATTTCCATGCTGGGTGTGCTGGTAGGCAGTGCGGCATTAATACTTATCCTGTCGGTTTTTAACGGCTTTGAGCAGCTCATCCTTTCCATGTATAATACCTTTACGCCCGAGCTGCGTATTGAGCCGGCCAAAGGCAAAACCTTTGTGGCTGATGGCCCTGATTTTAAAAACCTGAAAGCCGGTAAGCAGGTTGCCAGCTATACCGAAGTATTGCAGGAAAAGGCGTTGATTCGCTATAACGACGGACAATACATCGGGCTGGTTAAAGGAGTAAGCGCTGATTTTGCCCGGCAAAAAGGGATAGACAGTGCCATGATCCAGGGTAATTTTGACCTCGGTAAAAACGGCGAACCCAGTGCTGTGATCGGGTCGGTAGTGCAAAGCTACCTGGGTGTGAACATTCATGATCATTTCAGCACGCTTGAGCTGTTTTCGCCACGCAAAGGCGGTGGCAATGCCATTAATCCTGCCGACGAGTTTATCAAAATGGATATTCAGCCCGCCGGGGTTTTTGAGCTGCAGCAGCAGTTCGATGAAATGATTATTGTTCCTATTGCTTTCGCCCGGCAGTTATTGGATGAGCATGAAGGCGTTTCGGCCATAGAGCTTAATTTTAAACCCGGAACCTCTGTAAGCAACTACCAGGAGGAGCTATCGCGGAAGCTCGGAACGCAGTTTGTGGTCAAAAACCGCGTGCAGCAAAACCAGCTGCTTTATAAGATACTTAACACCGAGAAATGGGCTATATTTTTCATACTCACGTTTGTGCTCATTATCGCCATTTTTAATATCATCGGTTCGCTTACCATGCTGGTAATGGACAAGCGGAAAGACATTGCCATTTTACGAAGCATTGGTGCAAATGATGGCCTGATCCGCAATATCTTTTTTGCCGAAGGGATGATGATCTCCCTGGTTGGTTGCGCAGTGGGAATAGCCCTGGGAATAGTTCTGGCGCTTATTCAGCAACATTATGGACTGATCAAAATGGGCGGCGAAAATATGGTGGTTGACGCTTACCCGGTTAGTTTCAGGGCGTTGGATATTCTGCTGGTGTTTTTCACCGTGGTGGTTATTTCGGCGATAGCCTCGGGTATTTCATCACGATTAAGTGTAAAGCAGGACATGCGGCTGCAGGTGGAATAAGAATTAAATACTTGTAATTAGAGAACAGGTTATCCTAAATTGTT
This sequence comes from Pedobacter sp. BS3, assembly GCF_008274585.1. Classification (GTDB taxonomy): domain Bacteria; phylum Bacteroidota; class Bacteroidia; order Sphingobacteriales; family Sphingobacteriaceae; genus Hufsiella_A. The sequence goes on from NZ_VTRT01000001.1 coordinate 744,087, forward strand.
GTTTTCGCCGGATGTTTTGTTGTCGATTTTGCCGGATGTTTCTTTTTATTTTTAGCCTTGTAATCGGCTATAAACTTGCTGATTTCCTGTCTGTCTTTGTCTGTTAATGGTTCGCTTTGTATGATAAAGTCGACACCTTTTGGTTCCTTTATAAATCCCATTATTTTATGTTTTAAAATATTTTTCAACCAATACTTTCGCTGATTTTGTAGGTATAATCATTCTATGTCCGCCAAAGTGATGTGCACCCAACGTATCTTCATAATGTTGGTTTTGGCTGTAAATGCCACGAAGCCATCAAATCTGAATTGAAACGAGAGTTTGCATGCAAAAGCTACGAGATTTCCAGCTACACCTTCATAAAGTTTATTTTTGCTGATATTGAATGGTGCATTTTCAAGCAGATTCATAAAAATATGATCAGTTTCCTTGCGTATGCTTAGAAGACCTTGGATAATATCGGATTATGAATAATGGTCAATTTATAAACTTCATTCAGATCATTATTGAGTTCAGATTTCCAATTGAAATTCCAGCCGTTTTTCTTGATAGTTTGTCTGGTATCTCTTATAGTAAACCTTGCTACCTCAGTCGGAAAGCTATCTCCCGAAATAGTATTTTGGATAGAGTGTGTCAACTTATCCACTACAAAATCCAACTGAACTCCATCTCTCTTTTTCACTATGTGAAATTACGAAATTTTCAAATGGTACCCAAGCGTTTAAAGCTAATTGACATTTGCTATAACCGAAGATTTTCTCCCTAAAAGATTTTGCTAAATCAATTTAGTTAATACATTTGTGCCTTGTTATAAACCTCCGATAATGAAATACAGATACACGCTTCTTTTATTACACTTGTTTATTTTTAGTAACCTGTTGGCTCAGGATCTTACCAGCGAAGTAAATCCGTTCTTTGGAACTTCCGGCGACCACGGGCAGCTTTCGCCTGCGGCATCCTCACCTTTCGGTTATTTAAGCATCGGACCGCAAACCAGTCCGCATATACATCCCGGGTACGAATTTCTGGCTAAAAAATTCCTTGGATTTACCCATAACCGTTTTGAAGGCGTAGGCTGTAAAGGTAGTGGAGGCGTACTGTTTGTCAAACCCTTTTGGGGAGATAATTACAAAGACGTTGAGCTTAATAAAGTATATGACCAGGCCTCGCCGGGATATTATACCGTAAAATTTGATAACGGACTTAAGGCATCCTTTGCCGTACACCAGTATAGCGGCATTCATCAATATATCTTTCCGGCAAATGTGAAGGATAAAAGGCTGTTTATCGATTTCTCACACGCGTTCAATAACGCTTTTGTTGCCGAAGAGCATACTGTTGATCAGAATACGGTTTCCGGATGGATACAGGCAAAAACCACGTGCAGCGTAGGGACTTACAAACTGTTTTTTTGCCTGAAATTTGATAAAAGCATCCGCATAGAAACCACGGCAGATACCCATCAGCTTATCGCGGTGTTAAATTCATCCGGCACAACAAACCTCGATGTCCGTGTTGGGCTTTCGTCGGTAGATGTGAACGACGCCATCAAAAACCTGCCTGCCGGCGATATCAGTCAGGTTAAGGAAAATAGCAGCGCCGCCTGGAACCGCGAACTGGCTCATATCCGGGTAGAAGGCGATGCCGAACGGAAAAAGCTGTTCTATTCATTGCTTTACCGGGCAATCCAGTCGCCATACATCATTTCAGCTGCCGATGGCCGTTACCGGGCCATTGACGGTTCGCTGCAAACCTCCGGGCAACCGGTTTACAACGGATGGAGCATCTGGGACAATTACAAAACCCAGCTTCCGCTGCTGTCGTTTGCCTTTACAGACCGGTATCAGGCTATTGCCTGGTCTATCGCTAACTTGTACCGCTACGGTAAAAAAGATTATGCTACCCAAAACGAGCCATCGAACACCGTACGTACAGAACATGCCGTGGTTGTGTTGCTTGACGCGGCACGAAAAGGTTATCGGATAGATTTTAACTCCATTTATGATTCTGTGAAGCACGAAGTGGATCATATTGAAGCGAAAAGTCCGGATAAAAAGCTGGAAACCGCTTATGATTTGTGGGCATTCTCGCAGATTGCGGAAATATGCAAGCAGCAGACTGCAGCCGGTGAATACCTTCAAAAAGCCAAAACTCTTTACCAGGAAGCGTGGCAAAAAGATTTTAAGGATGTAAAGAAAAAAGATGTGGATAAAATGCCTGCCCGCGGCATGTACCAGGGAACGGTTTGGCAATACCGGTGGCTGGTTCCGTATGATCTGGCCGGGCTGATCAATTTATGCGGCGGCGAAAAGCAATTTACCGGTCAGCTCGACACCTTTTTTGACGACAATTTCTACTGTCACTCCAACGAACCTGATATACAGGCGCCGGTGTATTACAATGCCACCGCACAAACCTGGAAAAGCCAGCGTTTAATGCACCAGATAGGTTTAGATACCATGGTGCAAAACTACTTTAACACCAACGAACGTGATGTGGGCGCCTATATCGGCAAAATTTATCGCAATGCGCCTAACGGATATTTACGTACTATGGACGATGACGGCGGCGCCATGTCGTCGTGGTTTGTGCTGGCGGCCTGTGGCATTTACCCGGCATCGGTTGGCTACCCGGTTTATTATGTCAATGTACCTTATTTTAAAACCGTTAAAATAGAGGTTGCCCCTAATAAATACTTCACGGTTTCGGTGAGGAATTTCGACGATAAAAACATGTATATCAGGCAGATGCTTTTAAACGGCAAGGACATTGGACGTACCTGGCTTAAACATGCGGAAATTGTAAAAGGCGGAACTTTGGAAATAATTGCCGATAGTAAGCCGCAATCCTATGGCAATACCAATTTATTTGTACCATCCATTAAACAGTAATACATTTGAATCTGAAAACCAAGTGATAAAATCCGTGTTTAACAACAGAAATCGGTCTTATCACACGTTATTATGGATTATATTGATTACTACAAAATTCTGGGTATAGATAAAAACGCTTCCGCGGATGATATTAAAAAAGCCTACCGGAAACTTGCCCGAAAATATCATCCGGATTTAAATCCCGATGATAAGGAGGCAAACAAAAAATTTCAGCAGATCAATGAGGCCAATGAAGTATTGAGCGATCCGGAAAAGCGGAAAAAATACGATCAATACGGCAAAGACTGGCAGCATGCCGAACAGTTTGAGCAGGCTCGTCAGCAACAGCAGCGGCAACACCGGCAAAGCAGCTACGACGGCGGTTACAGTTATTCAGGGGGCTTTGACGAAGGCGATTTCTCTGACTTCTTTGCTTCTATGTTTGGTGGCGGACGTACTACCGGCAGCAGCAGGCAACAGGCACGCTTCCGTGGACAGGACTACCAGGCAGAGCTGCATCTCGCCTTGCGGGATGCTTATACCACGCACAAGCAAACCATTACCGTTAATGGTAAAAACATCCGCATTACGGTTCCGGCCGGTATAGAAAACGGGCAAAAGATCAAGCTATCCGGGTACGGTGGTCCCGGCGTTAACAATGGGCCTGCAGGCGATCTGTATATTACCTTTATCATTGCCGAAGACAGCCGTTACCAGCGAAAGGGAAACGATATTTATATTAACGAAGATCTCGACTTGTACACGGCGGTGCTTGGCGGCGAAAAAACCGTTGAAACGCTTGGCGGTATGGTGAAAGTACCCATAAAGCCCGAAACGCAAAACGGCACAAAAATTCGTTTAAAAGGCAAAGGCTTCCCGGTGTACAAAAAAGAGGGCCATTTTGGCGATTTGTATATCCGCTGGCAGGTTAAGCTGCCGGTAAACCTTTCCAGCGAACAAAAAGAGCTGTTTAAAAAACTGTCAACCCTGTAACTGTTAAGCCATGGAAACAAGTAATCTGATTTTGGTTAGCGAGTTTTGTACACACCATCATATCGATGTTTCGTTTATCAGCATATTAGAGCAAAGCGGACTGATACAAACTAAAATTATCCGTAAAACAGCCTATTTGCCGCATGAGCAGCTTAACCGGGTTGAGAGGCTGGTACGCCTGCACCAGGATCTTGACATTCAGGCCGATGATCTGGATGTAGTAGCCGGGCTGCTTGACCGTATGGAAAACCTGCAACAACAGGTAACCGAACTTAAAAACCGCCTGAGCTTTTACGAACGGCTGGAAGGGTGATTTTAGGATAAACGCTGACAGGGTTTCAAACCCTGTCAGCGTTAAAAACTTAAAGCTAACCTTTCACCAGTTTCTTCGATAGTAAGATATCCTGCCCGGTAATTTTGAGCAGGTAAACACCAGAAATCAGTGTTACCGGAATATTAACCTGGTTAATGCCGGCATTGATATTCACGGTTTGCTCCGTTATCTTTTTTCCATTAATATCATACAGGATAATGCGTGTATTTTTACTATCGGCGGCAGCGTACAGGGTAACGTTTACGGCGTTTGCACTTGCCTGCACCTGCAAATCAGCATCGCGTAAAGCGAGCTTTGCCGATACCGGCCCGTATAATGCCGATCTTCCATCTTTATCTACCTGTTTCAGCTGATAATAATTAACGCCGCTTTGCGCTTTGCTGTCTTTAAAAGAATATTTATTTGCATTTGAACTGCTGCCGGCTGCCTCAACGCTGCCGATGGTTACAAACGATTTGCCGTCGGATGAGCGCAGTATTTCAAAATGAGAATTGTTCTGCTCCGAGGAGGTTGTCCACTGCAACAGTACATCAGAGCCGGTTAGTTTAGCCGTAAACGAGGTTAACGATACCGGAAGGACAATGTTACTATTCGGCGTAAAAGCAATTCCCCTGAAGCCGGTGGTTTCGGTAGCCCGTGCCAAAACCTGTACCGATACTCCGGCGGTACAGCGGTCGGTAGCAGCATCGCGGGGTGTTGCGTCCGTTATTTTAACAAGGCTGTTTTGCGTGTTCGAGGAAGTAACACCGTATAACGTGATCACACCATTTTCCAGGCGACCGGTCAGCCCCCTGAAACCGTAATCATTGGCAATCCCGGAATCAATAAGCCCAAGCAGTATCCACTGGGTGCCATCGAAATAAAACTTTTTGATGCCTCCGGTTGCGGAATTTTCTTCGGTTACGTACAACAGGTTGCTGCCGAAAAAAATAAAATCGTTGGGCGTTTCCAACTGGCTGATAGGTGCTGGTAAGCTTACGGCGGTTTGCCCGGTTGCGGTTGGCGTTCCCAAACCTATGGCAAGCAGACGTTTATCAGCCTGGAAACTTGAGCTGACATACAATTGTCCGTTAAAAATTTTGACACTGCGGGTATTGACCTTAGCCAGCGAAACCGGCGCATTAACCAGTGTGGCCGGATTGGTTGCTGTATTAATGGTAACATATTGAAGGCCGGTAGCCGCACCGGTTCCGGCGCCTCCCAGGTAAACGCCATACGTGTTTGAGCTAAGCGGTATCGCGATAGCGCTTTTAGCTGCCTGCCCCGAATGAACATCTGCCACGGTAATAATGCTTTGGTTTTTGCTGGCATCTATAACAGCCAATGCACGGGGGTTATCCGCTGATGTATTGTTTGATGGCCCGGCCGTGGTGGGACTGGTGCGTGAATAACCGTACAGGGTTAAGAGCTTGTTATCGCTTGAGAGTGCCAGCACACCTTCGGCTGCCGAACTTGCCGCCCCGCCCACGTAAAAATTGGATGCCCCTACGGCGGTGGTGCTTTTCAGCTCGCCGGTAAGGCTGTATTCTGCCAGGCTTAGCGTAACCCCGGTTGTTGTTGTGCCGCTTGTTTGCGATACAACCAGATTATCGGCAGCAAACTGGGCGTAACCTGAAACCGTGAAAGCCAGGATAAACCATGCAGCAAGGAAGATTCTCATATTACAGTGCCTGAAATTATAAGGGCGTACTTGTCGGTAACGGACAGTACGCCCCCTGTTGAATAACCAATTCAATTAGTTTTTAATGATCTTTTGTGAATAGCTGATTCCCTGTCCTTTTAACTCAACTACATATACACCGGTATTCAGCGAAACAGGAATTTGTACTTTATTGCTTCCCTGGTTCAGCACCTGGTTTACCCCGGCTAATTTTTTGCCGGTTAAATCCATAACCGATACCTGCGTTTTGCTATTGCTTATGGCCGAAACAAGTACTTCAACAGCGTTATCTGTGGCGTGTATTTTTACATCATTTGCCGTTAACGCGACGTTGGCGGCATAAGGGCCGTACAGCTTAGCATCACCATTATAATCTACCTGCTTTAGCTGATAATAGTTTACACCTGCCTGGGCAGAAATATCGGTAAAGCTGTAATATTTCACAGCGGTAGCAGACGACGAAGCGGCTACTTCGCCAATTTTGGTAAACGTTACGCCATCTGTTGAGCGCAAAACATCAAAGTGCGAATTATTTTGCTCAGATGCTGTGCTCCACTTTAATACCACGCCTTTGCTTTCGGCTTTAATGCTGAATGATGCCAGCGAAACGGGCAGGGTTACGGTGCTGTTTGGGGTAAAGGCTATGCCACGATAACCGTTGTTGCCGGTGAGGGTATTGAGAGTACTTATTGTAACGCCCGAAGTGCCATTGCTAATGGTTGTTGCCGATGATGTTTCATCCACTATTTTAACCACGCTGTTTTTTTGTGAAAGTGCAGTTACCGCATATAGGGTTACCTTCCCGTCTTCTAAGCGCCCGGTCATGAAACGGATACCTTCATCGCCGGTGATACCTGAATTTACCGAACCGGCCGCACTCCAGGTAGTTCCGCCATCGTTAGAATAAAATTTAAGTATACCAGTGGTTTCGTCGGCAACATATAATAAACTATTACCAAACATCACAAAATCTACAGGAGTAGTTGAAGACACTAAGCCAGTAGGGGTTGCAGTTGTGGTTGGCAGGCCGTCGCCAATTTTATTCAATGTTCCTGGAGAAGCCGGTGAGGTATTGTACAACTGACCATTAAAAATCTTAACTCCGGCAGTATTGTTTGCTGCTATTTGCGTAGGATTTGCGAGTGTATAATCAGAAGTATTTAGTATAGCATATTGTAAATAGGAGTTTGCATCACCACCTGAACCGCCACCACCGAGATATATGCCGTAGCTGTTTACTGAGATAGGATAAGCTACAGCAGAGCGTGCCTGTGTACCGCTGTGAAGACCAATGGTAATAATATGAGGCGTTTGATCTGCGCCAACAACCATTACGGCACGTGGATCTGTTGTGCTTTGAACATTTGTTGATGATGATGAAGGCAATGCAGAATAGCCATACATCGTCAGATATTTATTATCTGTAGATAAGGTTAAGTTTCCGTTATTATTGGTACTTGAAGCCATTCCCACATAAAAATTGTTGGAGCCTACCGTGGTTTCTGAGACTGCTGCACCGGCAGTGGTTAGTTCTACCAAACTTATAGTGGCCGCTCTGTTTGTTGTTATTGCCGTTGGAGTGTTTTTTACCGCCACCAAATTGTCCGGTGCAAACTGTGCATACAGCATCCCGGATGAGGTAATACCTGATAATAGTAAAAGTAATTTTTTCATAAAATGTATCATTTATAATGTGATTAATTGAGCAAACAGTACTTGTCTGATGCGTTAAATTGTAATGCCTAAAGTAGTGTTGCAGCGCCGGGAACGCTTTTAATTTTAGTTAAAACTCTTTTAATGTCGTTTAAACCTGGAGGCATTCAATGCTAAAAATTTTTTACCTGTAGTGGTAGCCTTGGTATTAAGAGCATAGCCTGGTTTAAATGCTTACTTTTGCTTTTATCATGATACAGATACTTCATAATAACCGGTGTTCTAAAAGCCGGTGTGCGCTTCAGTATTTAGAAAACGAGCATATTGCGCACCAGGTTATTCCTTATCTTGAAAATCCGCTCAATAAGGAGGAGCTGCGGGAACTGATCAATAAGCTGGGTATTACACCCGAAGCGTTGGTGCGGAAAAATGAAGCGGTATACAAAGAGCATTACCAGGACAAAACATTTTCGGATGAAGAATGGATCAGCATTCTGACAGAAAATCCCATATTGATAGAGCGGCCTATTGTTATCAAGGGCAATAAAGCTGTCATTGGCCGCCCGCTGGAAACTGTGGTGGAGCTATTGAAAGCGTAAATTAATGTGAGTTCGGGTTAAGGCGCAGGCTCGTCCCGATTTGCAATCGGGATGCCATAAAACGGCGTTTGCAACGCCGGTAATAGCTGCCTTTTGATTGTCTTAAGCAACATTGCGGCGTTGCAAACGCCGGAGATTTATGCACTCGTTTTGCAAACGAGCGCAAACAGGTTGGAGCTATTGAAAGCGTAAACGTAAGTTATTTCATTATGGCTTCTTTTGGCTGTCCGAAGTGTTCAACGAAAGCGTCTCTACGGATTGATCAATAAGCGGAGTTTTCAACTCCAAAAATAGCCATGAATGAGCCTAATGAGCTGTGATAAAACCAGCATACAACCCATTTTATCTATCGGAAGAATTGACAGAGGAACTTAAATGAAACGATAAATCATTCGCCGCTAAGACACAAGGCCCGAAAAATGTTCAGCGCCTTGTGTCTTTGAAGCTTTGTGGCATATCTAAAGATTATTTAACAGGAACCTGTTCGGTGATATGCCGTTGTTTGCCGGCAACGTTCACCGTAAGGTCAATAATACCTGTATTCAAATCCATTTTGCTGTCCGGCGTAACTGTAATAACGGGTGCTTTTGCGGTGGCATACGGATATAAAACGGTGGTGAAATTTACCGGTTCATTCACGGTTTTTTGCTTTTCGAACGCGAAGGCCGGGCGTGGCTTTTCCTGGCGATAGGCGTAAGAAACCTTACCTTCCTCTTCGGTTGTCTTAATGTCTTTTCCGAAAGTTTGAATAAGCAGGTTGTTGTTATCGTCAAAGTCGGTACGTACGCTGCTTTGTGCGGTATTGGTTACGCTGTTACCCTCTGCTAACTGGAAATGTATGCCAATGGTTCCCTGTGCGGTTCCGATGGCCTGGTCTAAAATCACGAAATAGCTTTTATCTACAAACAATACTGTACGGCGATGTTTCAAATTGGTATAACTTGGATTTTCGTACACCAGGACATCCAGCGAAGGCGACGTTTTCCAGTAAATGAACTTAGCGTTGGTGCTGTCCTGGTTTTTGTTGTCCAATGTAAGTGTTTTGTGCACCATCGTCTGGCGATACCAGTTTCTCAGTTTCAGTATTTCTGCGTTGCCGCTGTACACATAACAACCGGCATCAGGCATAAAATTGCGTCCTTTTACCCACAGATCGAACGTGCCGTTATCGGGCTGGCTGTGAAAAAATCCCGGAGGACTTGCCCGTAACACCATCACGGTCGATTTCTCATCCCAACCGTTTCTGAAGGTATAAAATCCGCCGGTTTTTAATGCGCTTGATAAATAGGCCGGCGGATTGCCTTCTTTACCTTCGGTGGCATAATAACGGATGATCTTGTTTTGCGGAAATACTTCCAGCCAGCTTTTATACTGTTTCACCATCTCATCTTTATGTACCAGCTTAGCATCGCCAAACATAGGATAAGTGTAATCCGGGAATGAAAAATTGACCAAAGCCATAATCATTTTTTCTATGGTTGCTTTGTAGCTTGCCGGAAACTCATTGTCGAGTCCCGAAAGCTGCGCCATCCTGAGCGCCTTTAGAAAGATGTTAACGGTGGCTACGTGGTAGTTAGGCGAGAGCTCGAACTGTAACCCATCGGGGTAGATTTGCTTGCCGATCTCGGTGTTCAGCTTTTCTATACCACTCTGGCGCCATTTTTCAGCATTTTTCAGCTCGGGAAAAAAGCAGCCTGCATACACCATGCGTTGTGCCTCGAACAACAGGTGATTGCCTACTTTGGTATAATTGGCCAGCAGGTAATCGGCATGTCTGGCGTAGTTTTCCAGGAAATCCAGCAGGAAATCGGGTGTAAAATTGGGTGAGCTGACAAACATATTGAACAAGCCGGTCTGATCCTGTATACGGGTAGCTACTTCCAGCGGACGCCAGGCAAAACGGTCGTTATCTGCCGAAAGACCTAACGGGTTTTTCTTTATCCAGTCGCGGTACTGAAATACCCATTCTTTAGCATATTTCTCATCGCCTGATGACCAGTAGGCCAGACCCATGGGTTCCCACCAATAAGTACGGTGCAGCTGCCAGCGTATCTCGTTATCTTTAATGGGCCAGTATTGCCAGTTAATGTCTTTGCCATAGTCAATAAAACCGTAACCGGGGTGCACATAAAACAAATGCTGCATGCCTTTATCGGCTTTTTCCTGAACGCCGGCAGGTAATTTTTTACCGGCATACCGGGCCTTGTCTTCCAGGTTATAATCCGGGTGTTTTATACCGGTGCGGTGCCTGTAATAGTTAAGCAATGCTGCTGCGGCTTGCTGATAATCTTTTTTATCGACCAGTTTTTTGACATTGGCCAAACCCGGGTAATCCAGGTTAAGGCGTGCAAACACTTCTTCAGGTTGCTCTAACCTTGTTTGCGGTTTTTCCTGTGCCGCCAGCAAAGCGGGCATTACCAGGAATGTGAGCATGAGTTTAGGGAACTTTTTCATTTTATATGTGATTACACGGATTGCACAGATTACACGGATAAATGGGTTACACAGATTACACAGATTGCGTATGGCCTTTTTACTTCGTGGTTGATGCTACTAACTTCAGATCGATCTTTTTAATATCCGCATAGCGTTTTAATGCTTCGAGGTAATAATAATCCGCATAATTTATCGGGGTATCTACTTCTGATTTATTGGGGAACGCACCCACGCTATGTTTCAAAATAAAGTAATGTTCGCTACCGGGCGCTGCCAGGTATTTATCCGAAGATAGGGATTTTAATATCTGCTCGGCAAACTTGAAATACTTATCGCCATCGGTTACCTGGGTGCTTAGCTCAAGCAAAGCTGAGGCCGTGATGGTTGCCGCAGAAACATCCCGTAAGGCATTTGGAATATTGGGTGCATCGTAATCCCAATAAGGTATTTTATCTTTAGGAAGACGCGGATGATTCATAATAAAAGCGGCAATATGCTCGGCCTGTGCCAGGAACTTTTTTTCTTTGGTATAGCCGTAGCTCATAGTGAATCCATAAAGCCCCCAGGCCTGCCCGCGTGCCCAGGCTGAGTTATCCGCATATCCCTGGAACGTACCTTTATGTATAGCTTTACCACTAATGGTATCATAACTAACCACATGATACGAGCTGTAATCTTTACGAAAGTGATTGCGCATGGTGGTGTTGGCATGATTGTCGGCTGCCTGGAAATAAGCCGGTTTGTTAAATTGCTTAGCCGCCCAGAACAAAAAGTCAATGTTCATCATATTATCAATAATAACCGGGAACTGCCACTCACCAAAATCCCACGAACGGATGGCTTTAACCCGTTTATTATACCGTGTATAAAGGCTGGCGGCGCCATTTTCCAAAGGCTTTAAATATTGTTTGTTTCCGGTAATGCGGTACGCGTTACCGTATGAGCAGAACAGCATAAAACCCAGATCGTGGGTAAAGGTAAAATGTTGTACTGAATCAAGAGCCAGTGTAAACCTGCCGGCTTGTGCAGCTAATTTTTTATTGCCTGATAGCTCGTAAGCATACCATAAGCTGCCGGGAAAAAATCCCGAGGTCCAGTCGCGGCAGGGAGCTAGCCTTACACTGCCATCCGGCTCAACAGAACGTGGCGTCATGCCCGGTTTATAGGTTTCGGCAGCTTTGGTTAACTGATAAACTGCCCTGTTTTTTGATTTGATCAACCAGTCTTCGGGGGTAGATTGTGCATTAACAAGGCTCTGGCCTAGTCCCAGCAAAACAACAAATGCACAACACGTGCCTAATCGTTTTTTCATAAATAAGGAATATTAAAATATAATGATTTACAACCCGCAAGTTAGGCAGGCTGCTGCTGGGAGGCTTTAGAAATGGTCTTTTTTGCTTCTAAAATTGATGAATGTATAGATAGAATTTATGATTACGGCAACCGACAATATTATTTAACAAACCGGCATCCGGAATTTCGTAAAACACTAACCAGGATTTGAATGATTTTGGTTAATTTTTGAAATTGTTCCTGCAAGGTTAGCCTAAATTTACTTCAGAATAATAGCCTTCTATCAGGCTACGAGGAAAAGACCTATATCAGCAAGCGAATAAAATAACAAGTACCATTTATAACCCCTAAAAATGAGTTTTAACATACTGCTTCACTCGGCATTAACTTTAATAACTGCTTGCCAGCAGCAACAGCCGCTGCAAAAAGATTCTCAGCCGCCTATAATCCACCTCGATGCTATAAAGCTCCATGCACGCATACGGGAATGGTCATATCCTAAAAATGGCATAACGGTTCCCACCAGCGCTCCGGCGTTGTTGTGGCCGGGCACCAATGGAAAAAGCATGATCTTTCCAATGGAAAGTGGCAGCGAAGTACCGGAAGATCCCAATATCGGCAATGTTGTTTATAAGGTGATATTGGCAGGCGATAAGGATTTTAAAAAGGATGTTATTGCCGGTACAGCACAACGCTGGACAGTATATCCTCTGCACCAGCGTTTAAAACCGGGGCATTGGTTTTGGAAATATGCCTATATGCTTAAAAACAGCAATAAATGGACATGGTCTCCGGTATATGATTTTGTGGTAGATAAAAATTCAGGCGGAGAAGTATCGCCGCCTGTAAGCGAGGTGTTAAAACGGAATGAAGGGCCACATCCCAGGTTATGGAACATGAGCAGGATAGGTGAAAGCTTTTATCGCAATAACCTGCAAAATCCCGAAGCAAAAAAATTCATAGCCTACGCAGAAAAGCTTATGCAGCAGCCTTTGCCCAAAGAAGAACCGATGCGGATCATTGACACCACGGGCAAAACTCCGCTTGAGAAAAAGAAGCTGATAGAGCGTATGTATCATGGTTTTGGCGATATGGTAGGTACACCTGTACGCAACCTGTGTATTGCTTACCAGCTTACTAAAGATGAACGGTTCATACAAAATGCCAAAAAACGGGCTTTGAACATTGCCCGAATGGATCCAAACGGATTGGCAACCCACGATGATTTTACCAGTGGTGCGGTGCTGGAAGCGTTGGGCTGGTTTTATGATGCGGGTTATCAATTTTTAAGCAACGATGAAAAACAACTGTTGCGCAACATTATTAAAATAAGAGCTAAGCGGGTGTACGATAATTTACCCAATCGCTTTGAGTTGCATGTAAGCGATAACCACGTATGGCAAATCACCATGCGTAACCTGGCCATTGGTACTGTAGCCGTAGTGAACGAAATACCCGAAGCCAAAGAATGGTTAACCTATTTATACGAGGTATGGTCGGCACGCTTTCCAATTTTAGGTACAACCGACGGCGGCTGGCACGAAGGTAATGGCTATTTCAGGGTGAACTTTAAATCGTTTATTTATCTGTCGCAGTTATTCGGAGACTTTAGTGGTGTCAATTACTTCAACCTGCCGTGGATGCAAAACCTGCCTTATTATATGTTATATACGTATCCGCCAAATTCCATGTCTACAGCCATAGGCGATATGTGGGAAAATCTGCCCAACATGGTAAAAATGCAGGCCTGGTTTGCCGATGCCCTTACCTATAAGATAGAAAATCCGTATCTCAACTGGTATGTCAGCGAAATCAGGAAGAATAACCCGGAATTTTTCGGAGGGACCGATGATTTATTGTTATTCCGCCTGTTAAACTATAATCCGGATCGTAAGCTGCCTGTTTCTTCGCCCGGAAACCTGCCTAAAACAAGGGCCTTTACCGATATAGGCGTAGTGGCTATGCACCAGGATCTGGCTCATGCCGATAAAAGCCTGAGCAGCTATTTATTCAGCAACCCGTTTGGCTCATCGGGCCATGGTCATGCTTCGCAAAATGCCTTTACCATTAATTATAAAGGAAAAACCATTTTCGGAGGTTCGGGGTATTACAGCAATTTCAGCGATAAGCACAATTTGTTATACTATCGCACATCCAGGGCCTATTGCACCATACTGGCCGATAGCTTAGGGCAAAAATTAGGTGAAGAAGGTTACGGATGGATACCCCGCACCATTAGCGGCAATCATATTCAATATGCTTTAGGTGATGCGTCAAACGCCTATGGCGATATTGTGAGCGAGTTCTGGTTAGACCGGTTTAAACAAATTGGCATTAAGCCCGATAAAAGCAATGGCTATGGCGATGCCGGAGTCACCCTGTATCGCAGGCACATGCTACAATTAGACGGAGAATATGTGGTATTGTACGATGAGCTGGAAGCAAAAAATCCGGTTAAGTGGACAACACAATTTCATGCACCTTATTACACCATTTTAACACAACAAACAACTCGTACTAATCAGCAGAATTTTGAAGTAAAAACTGATCTGGGCAAAATAACGGCAAGCGTATTCGCCGACTCGTCGTTAAAATTAACTGTTCATGATCAATTTGCCGAGCCCGCTATAAACTGGGCAAAGGTTACCAATGATGAGGGGAAAATAAAAGAATTTAAAAGTCAGTGGCATGCCGGTATTACATCAGTTCCTTCAAAAACGTTCCGGTTCTTAACTATCATCCAGATAAAAAGCGATAAGACAGATATAATTAAAACGATAGCTGATACGAATGGGTTGTATCATTTAAAAGTTGGCCAATGGGATATACAAGTGCAATTAGATGCCACAAAACCTGCGGCTTTGCAGGTAAGTAGTAGTGCGGCAAGATCATTATTCAATTATGGCGTATTACCCGTACAGTGGCAAGGCCGGGACTATAAACAAATAAAGGGCAGCTCATTACTTTTAGAATCAGGGTCTGATAAGCTGAGCCATCAGGAAGTAACAGACACTGTTCCTGATGTAGTAAAGTTCGACTATGGTTTTTAATAGAACCGGCGTAAACAGCTTACAGGGGCATTAATGTATCCATAAGCTGTATTAATAACAACTTATATAACCCAATGTTAATTCTGCATTAATCAGGATTTAAACAATTTTAATCAAATTTTTAAGCCTTTCCTGTCGTATCTATCGAAATTCACTTTTCGAATGCTAAACTAAAAAACGCGATTATGAAACTATTTTATTTACTGTTAATGCTTATTCCCGGAACCGGTGCATTGTATGCACAGCAGGTGCGGGTAAATGGTAAGGTAACAGACGCATCGGGGGAACCGTTAATCGGCGTGGGCGTCATGGAGAAAGGTACCACCCACGGGGTAAGCTCCGATCAGAATGGCAATTACGCTCTCTCCGTAAGTTCGCCAAATGCTACACTTGTTTTTTCTTATATCGGATATCAGAAAAGCGAGGTAAAAGTAAATAGCCACAGCACTATTAATGTGACCATGAAGCTTGAAATGAAAAGCATGGAAGAAGTAGTGGTTGTAGGTTATGGAACTGTAAAACGGAAAGACCTTACCGGTGCCGTATCTTCTGTAAAAGGTGAAGACCTGGACAAAGTTCCCGTGCAAAATGTGGCAAGCGCCCTGGCCGGTCGGTTGGCCGGTGTGCAGGTAAATACTACCGAAGGCGCACCCGGCGCTGATATTTCCATCACCATTCGTGGCGGCGGTTCTATTACACAAAGCAATGAGCCTTTGTACGTTATTGACGGTATTCCGCAAACCGATGGACTGAGCTTCCTGGATCCTACAGACATTGAAAGCATCGACGTATTGAAAGACGCTGCTGCAACAGCCATTTACGGAGCACGCGGAGCCAATGGCGTTGTGCTGGTTACTACCAAACAGGCCAAAGCCGGTAAAACCGCTGTTACCTACGATATGTATTACGGCAGCAAGAAAGTGAATAATATGCTGCCGGTGCTTGATCCATACCAGTATACCGTGTTGCAGTATGAACGCAGCTTGGGCGATGCAACTAAGCTGGCATCGTTTACCAGTAATTATGGAACATTTGATCAGTTAGAAAGCCTGTATGGAAACAGAGCCGGCGTTAACTGGCAGGACGAAGTTTTTGGTCGTTCGGCAAACAGCCAGTATCATAAAATAGGTATCAGCGGCGGCGATAAGGCAACCCGCTTCGGTTTCTTCTATTCATACAATAACGATCAGGGTACCATGATAAATAGCGGGGCCAGAAAGAATGTGGCCAAGCTAACGCTGAATCATACTGCCAGCAAAAAGCTGAAGGCATCGGCAAGTGTAAACTACTCGCAACAAAATACATTCGGTATAGGCAGCAGCGAGGGTAATACCTATTTTAACCAGTTGCAAAACATCATTACCTACCGGCCAACCTATGGTATAAAAGGCAGTGATGATGATCTGGTAAATATGGACGAAGACCCGATCTTGGATGAAGTATCGGGTAATACATTGCAAAATCCGTTAGTTAATGCCGAATCGCAAACCCGTGAAGTTATTAATAAAACGCTTTACCTGAACGGTACGTTAGATTACCAGATCATTAATCACCTGACATACCGGGGATTGGTTGGTGTGAGATCCTATACTGCCAGAACCAATATGTTTTACGATAACCGCTCGGTTACCGCTAAGCGTAATGGAGGCCCGCAGGGTTCTATTAATGATTTAACCCGCAGCAGCTGGAACTATTCCAATACACTTACCTATTCAAACCTGTTCAATAAGGTACATAAATTAGATGTGCTGGTTGGCCAGGAGCAGAGCTACCTGAAAAGCAATTATATAAGAACTACGGCTACTGCATTTCCCGGAAGCACCCTGGGACTTGATAACCTGTCGGAAGCAGCTACTTTCGTAGCCGCATCGGGCACGGAAGATGAAAAAATAATTTCATTTTTCTCACGTGTTAACTACGCCTATAAGGATAAATACCTGTTAGCCGCCAGTATCCGTGCAGACGGTTCCTCAAAATTCGGCTCAGGCAATAAGTTCGGCTATTTCCCGGCAGTATCTGCCGCCTGGCGCATCATGCAGGAAGACTTCATGAAAAATGTAAAGGTTCTTTCAGACTTAAAACTGCGCCTGAGTGTAGGAACATCCGGTAATAACCGCATAGATAATTATTCATCGCTTGCCTTGTTAACCACAGGAAATTACCCGTTAAACAACACCAATAATGTTACCGTTGGAGCCAATACACTGCCTAATCCGGCCTTAAAATGGGAACAAACCCGTTCTACCAATATCGGTTTAGACGTGGGCGTTCTTAACCAGCGTATACAACTAACGGTAGATGCGTATAAAAACGTAACCAAAGACCTGTTGCTTAACGCAGAAGTACCAAACCTTACGGGATATACTACTATGCTGATCAATGCCGGTTCAACCAGCAACAAAGGGTTGGAATTTACCCTGAGCTCTATCAATATCCGTAACAAAGATTTTCGCTGGACCAGCAATTTTAACATCGCCTTTAACCGCAACAAGGTGTTAGCCCTTACCAGCGGAAACTCGTTTATGTACGCTTCATCTAACTGGGGTGTGCTCACAGAAAGCGATTATATTATCCGCGTAGGACAACCGCTAGGACAGATGTTCGGTTATCAGTCAAACGGCTTGTACCAGGTAGATGATTTTACGTACGATCCGGCAACAAAATACTACTATCTGAAGCCTGGCATTGCTAAAGACCCGAACAACATTGTTAATGCCACCACGCAAAGTCCCGGCCCCGGTTATCTTAAGCTGGTAGACCGAACCGGAGAAGGCTCAATCACTGCCGATGACCGAACCGTTATTGGTAATGCCAATCCAAAGTTTACAGGAGGTTTGACCAATACCCTGTCGTACAAAAACTTTGATCTGAGCGTATTTCTTAACTGGTCTTACGGAAATGATGTGTACAATGCCAATAAGTTGTATGCCAGCCAGACCAACCTGGATTACCGTAATACGTACTCGTACGTTGCCAACCGCTGGATAAGTATTGACGCAACAGGTCAGCGTGTAACGGACCCCGCAACCCTGGCTGCGCTGAATGGCGGAAAAACAGTGCCTGTTTATAATGGCGCCGGTACCTCGCTTAAATTTTATGATCAGATGGTGGAAGATGGCTCTTTCCTGCGTATCAATAATATCAGCCTGGGCTACACCATTCCTAAAAAAGTGCTTTCTAAAATACATGCCGGCAATTTACGGGTGTATGTAACCGGTTATAACCTGTACACATTTACCAAGTATAGCGGTTATGATCCCGAAGTAAGTACGCGTAACAGCACACGTTTAACACCCGGTGTAGACTTTGGCGCATATCCCAGAAGCCGCTCATTTGTAGCGGGAGCAAATCTTTCTTTCTAAGAATATAAAATATTGAATCATGAAAACACGTTTCCTGATATCCCGGTTTAAAAAGCCCGCATACAAAGTGATGGTATGCATGGCTTCCCTTGTGGCTGTATCGGCTTTGTCATCCTGCAAAAAATGGCTGGAAGAAAAGCCCTATTCCCTGTATTCAACCAATACCTATTTCACTTCGGTGGATGAAGCTACCAAAGCCGTGTTGGGGGTATATGAGGCCATGTCTAACCTGAACACCTACGGTTTTTACATGTCGTTGGTGTACGATATTGATTCGGACATTGCCCAAATGGACGGTTCGGGCCTGAGTAACGATAACCGTACCATTGCGCACTACAATGTTACCCCTAACCACAGTTATATCTTAGCTTCGTGGAAGCTGCTTTACCAGGGTATTGACCGGGCCAACCTGGTGATACAAAAAATACCCGAAATGGCTCTGTACCAAAACGGCAGCGACAGTCAGAAAACAGAGTTGAAACGCCTGCTGGGCGAAGCACAGTTTTTAAGAGGCCTGTATTATTTTGACCTGGTTCGTTTGTTTGGCGATGTGCCTTTCAAGCTGAAATTTACCGAAGCCACAGATGATATGCAGCCTGCCCGTACAGACCGTGAAGAGATCTATGATCAGATCATTACCGATATGAAAGCTGCCGAAGAAGTTGTGCCCTGGGCATCAGCCAAAGCAACAGACGAGCGTGTAAGCAAGGGAGCAGTGAAAGGCATCCTGGCACGGGTTTACCTGTTCAGGGGCGGTTATTCATTACGGCAAAACGGAACCATGCAACGTCCGGCCAATTATAAGGATTATTACGCCGCGGCATTGCAGGAGACCAAGGAAATTATGCAATCCGGCGAGCATGCCCTGAATACAAGCTACGAAAATATCTTCCGCAATTATTGCAACCTTACCCTTGAGCCAAAAGAAAGCATGTTCGAGGTAGCCTTATACAACACTACCGGAGCCAACGCAAACAGCGGTTATATCGGCACCTGGAACAGCCCGATTTGCGATGCGGCCTCATCTTACGGTCGTGCAAACTCGTTTTACAAAGTTATTCCGCTGTTTCAGAAAAGCTATGCCAAAGGCGATCTGCGGAAAGATGTAGCCGTCGCGGCATTCCAGATAACCGCAACCAATACTATATCAGCTTTTGATACCACCAAATCAAATTCCAACGATGCCAAGTGGGCGCCGGGAAAATGGCGCCGGAACTGGCAGGGAACATCCTATAAAGATCAAAATAATACCGACATTAACTGGGTGCTGCTGCGTTATGCCGATGTGCTGCTGATGCGTGCCGAAGCCGAAAATGAAGTGAACGATGGCCCTAACAGCGATGCCTATAATGCCATTAATATGGTTCGGCGGAGAGGTTTTGGCAAAGATATCAATACTGTTGATCCAACCGTAGATTTACCCGGCGGTTTAAATAAAGAAGATTTTCTGGCACGTGTACAGAAAGAACGTGCTTATGAATTATGTTTTGAAGGCTGGCGCCGTATGGATCTCATCCGGTGGAATATCCTGGGTTCAACGTTACGGGCTACAGAAGCGGCAGTGAAGAAGTATCGCAGTAATTTTCCGTACGTTGCCGGAACCTACTTTGTGGATAACAAACATGAGCTGTACCCCATCCCGCAAAAAGAACGTGACCTGGATCCTAATCTGACTCAAAATCCCGGTTATGATGGTCAGTAAAGCCGTTCATCACGTTATTATACTGATTGGTTTGTTTTCGTATGTACAAGCACTGGCGCAAACCAACAACAAAACCATTTTACTCTCCAGGCTCGACCTCTCCAGACCGGGCCTGGAGCAGGTAAACTCCTATTACCTTGCCGGCGATACCAATAATGCGGCCAATGCGCTTTTGAATTACTACCGTAATAGAACTACAGTTAAGCATCCCGATGTTGACCTTACCGGAGTGACCTTTCCCACTGGGGCTGCAGTGAGCGCCTCTGATTTGCAAAAAGCGAACGATGCGTTAACCCATCATTTTTTTGTGCACGATGGCTATGAATCGTATTTCTACGGCGATGATATTAACTGGCAATACTGGCCGGTTCATGATAATGAATTGCGCTGGCAATTGCACCGCATGCCCTGGTGGATGCCTATGGCTGTTACCTATGCCAGCACCGGCGATGAACGTTATGCTGTAGAATGGATGGCCGAATATGTTGACTGGATAAAGAAAAATCCGCTGGGCCTTTCGGCAGATAACGACCGTTTTGCCTGGCGTCCGCTGGAGGTAAGCGAACGGCTTGAAAGCCAAAGCAGCCTGATACAGTATTTCATTAAGTCGCCTAATTTTACGCCGGAGTTCCTGGTGGCATTTTTAAATAATTATTATGACCACGCTGAGTATCTGATACGGAATTATACCGATGAAGGTAATCACCTGCTGTTTGAAGCGCAACGCATGATTTATGCCGGTACGTTTTTCCCTGAATTTAAAAACGCTGATACCTGGCGGCAAAGCGGTATAGATACGCTCAACAATCAAATAAACATCCAGGTATATCCCGATGGTTTGCAAAACGAATTATCGTTCAATTACCATATTGCCTGCATCAACATTTTCTACGAAGCGCTTAAAATGCTCAAAATAAACGGCATTGAAGGCCAGTTTCCGGCCAGCTATGCCCAAACCGTAGAAAAAATGATACTGGCAGAAATTAACTTTTCTTATCCCGATTATACCTATCCCATGTTCAGCGATGCGCAGTTGGTTAAGAAATCGGGAATATTAAAGCAATATAAACGTTGGGCAGACCTGTTTCCGGATAATCCGGTAATACAATACTTTGCCAGCGACGGGCAGACCGGTTCCCTGCCAACCTACACCTCTTCCCGGCTTGAAAATTCGGGTATTTACACGTTCAGGAGCGGCTGGGATATGCAATCTACCGTGATGGTGTTAAAAGCAAGTCCGCCGGGAAAATGGCACAGCCAACCCGATAACGGAACCTTTGAGCTATGGGTAAAAGGACGGAACTTTATGCCCGATTCAGGCCCCTTTATTTACGAAGGCGATGCAACTGTAAATGCCGAACGCGACTGGTTTAAGCAAACCCGTGTACACAATACATTAACCCTTAACAATCAGAATATCACGGTAAACGCCAACTGTCTGCAATGGTCGGCATCGCCAACGCTGGATATGCTGGTGTATGAAAATCCCAGCTATACCAACCTCACGCACCGGCGCTCGGTATACTTCGTCAATAAAACCTTTTTTGTAATTGTCGACGAAGCCATAGGCAGCGCCACCGGCAAAGTAGCGCTGCATTATGAATTTAAGGAAGGAAACGTTATTGCCGACCAATGTTCCATGTCGGTAACCACTACCAATTCCGATAAAAATAATATCACCCTGAAATGCTTTGCGCCAGAAAATTCGGCTATGGAGCTTGAAGATGGTTATGTATCGTATTCATACAATACTAAAGTTGCCCGGCCGGCCTATGCAATCGGGCTGAACAAATCCGATAACTCAACGCTGCGTTTTCTTACCGTGATTTATCCCTATTCACAAACTATGGTTCCGCCTGTAATTGAAGGCCGCATAACCAGCGCATCGGCAAAAAAGCTGACTGCTAAGATCACCATAGACGGGCAGGATTATACCATTGGCTATGATTTACCTTAATACAATGAGAGTGAAGTTTATCACCTATATCTTTTGTTTGTTTGCCGCCGGGTTTTTAGTAGCGTCATGCGGGAATCCTAAATCCGGCAGGAGCGCAGAAAATACAGCTGCAAAACGGCCAAATATTGTGTTCATCATGACTGATGACCATACTATACAGGCCATGAGCTGTTACGGAAGCAAGCTGGTTAAAACGCCAAACCTCGACCGTATTGCCAAAGAAGGCATGTTGTTTGAAAATTGCTTTGTTACTAATGCCGTGTGCGGGCCGTCACGGGCAACCATCCTTACCGGGAAATACAGTCACCTGAATGGGTTGACCGATAATTCAAAAGTGTTTGACAGCACACAGGTTATCTACCCGCAGCTGTTAAAAAAGGCCGGATATCAAACCGCTATGATCGGCAAATGGCACTTGGGCTCGCTGCCTGTGGGATTTGATTATTACAGCATATTGCCCAACCAGGGCGAATATTACCAGCCCGAATTTATAGAGAACGGGCGCAAAATAACTGAGAAAGGTTACGTAACGGATGTAATAACTGATAAGGCCATTAATTTTCTTGACCATCGCGATCACGATAAACCGTTCCTGCTGATCTATCAGCATAAAGCGCCGCATCGCGATTGGTTGCCAGCCACGCGGCATCTCGGAATGTTTGATAACGTGACATTTCCCGAGCCATCGAACCTGTTAGATGATTTCAGCCATCGCGGGCGGGCGGCCAAAGAGCAGATGATGAACATTTCCACCAATATGTGGGATGCCTGGGATTTGAAGCTCGAATCATCAGAAGAACTGGATTCGATGGCTAAGATTGCTGGTAAAGTTCATTTCAAAGATGCTAAAAGTGATGATTACCGGCAGGCTAACGATAAATCGCTGGATAAATACCGTTTTTTCCAGGTATATAACCGGATGACACCCGAACAAAAGGCAGCCTGGAATAAAGTGTACGATAAGCGGGTAGCCGAGTTTAAAAGGCTGAACCTGAAGGGAGCCGACCTGGTGCGCTGGAAATACCAGCAGTACATGCGTGATTACCTGGCTTGCGTGGTTGCTGTCGACGAAAATGTAGGCCGGCTGATGGATTACCTCAAAAAAATCGGTGAACTGGATAATACCATCATCGTGTACACCTCAGACCAGGGTTTTTACCTCGGCGAACACGGCTGGTTTGATAAACGTTTTATGTACGATGAATCATTCCGCACGCCACTATTGGTGAGATATCCGCTAGCTGTTAAAGCCGGATCGGTTAGCAAAGCCTTTGCCATGAACCTTGATTTTGCCCCTACCTTGCTGGATTATGCCGGCGTAAGCATACCGGCAGATATGCAGGGCGAATCGTTAAGACCTATCTTAGATAACGAAGGCAAAGCGCCCGAAAACTGGCGTAAAGCCGTTTATTACCACTATTATGAATTTCCGGGCTGGCACATGGTAAAACGTCATTACGGTATACGCACAGACCGTTACAAGCTCATTCATTTTTATAATGATATTGATGAATGGGAGTTATACGATTTGCAGAAAGACCCGCACGAGATGTATAATCAGTATAACAGTCCGGCATACAAGGAAATTATTAAACAGCTTAAAGAGCAGCTAACACAGTTACAAGTTAAATATAAAGACACCAATCCAACAGAAAAGTAAAACAATAAGATGATGAATTTCAGGCACCATTACTATACAGGTTTCATTGCTACATGGATAGCATGCCTGTTCTGTTTAAATTCCTGTACACAGAAAAAAGAAGAAGCGAAGCGGCCAAACTTCTTATTAATCATGTCAGACAATCAGTTTTATGAACATGCCGGTTGTTATGGCGATAATGTGGTACGAACACCCAATACGGATAGCATTGCGAAAATGGGTGTAAGGTTTACCAATGCGTTCTGTAACTCGCCCTCCTGCACGCCTGCTCGGGGAGCCATGTTAACCGGGCAGGATATCTGGCGGCTTGAAGAAGGCGCTAACTTATGGGGAATACTGCCGACTAAGTTTAAGGTATATCCTGATATGCTTGAAGAATCCGGTTACAAAATCGGTTTCCAGGGAAAAGGCTGGGGGCCTGGCAGCTTTAAGGCGAATGGCCGGAAACGCAATCCGGCAGGAAATGAGTATAAAAGCTTTGCTGATTTTATGAAAGAACGCAAAGAAGGTCAGCCGTGGAGCTATTGGCTGAGCAGCGTAGAACCGGCCCGTCCGTATGCGGTAGGTTCCGGAAAAGCTGCGGGCTTAGACCCCGCTAAGGTAGTTGTGCCTGCCTATCTGCCCGATAATAAAGAGGTGCGTAATGATATCTGCGATTATTACGCCGCTATTGAAACGTTCGACCGCCAGATTGGACAGGCTATGCAGCTACTGAAAGAAAGTGGCGATCTGGAAAATACCGTAATTGTGGTATGCAGTGATAACGGCTGGCAAATGCCCCGTGGGTTGGCTAATTTGTATGATTTCGGAACACATATTCCGCTGATTATTGCATGGCCGGGTAAGTTCAAACAAGATGAAATTGCCGATAACCTGGTAACGCTAAACGATTTGGCACCAACATTCCTGGAATTGGCAAACCTTAAAATTCCGGCAGATATGACCGCTAAGAGCTTATTGTCAATCCTGGAAAAAGGTAAAACCGAAACGAACTCACGGGATTATGTGGTAATGGGTCGTGAGCGTCATGCTTTTGTGCGGCAGCACGGATTGAGCTATCCCGGAAGAGCGATACGCACCAAAGATTTTCTGTACATACGTAATTATGAGCCAAGTCGCTGGCCTGCCGGCGATCCACCCCTGTATGGCGATGTAGACCCCTATATGTTAAGCTTTGCGGGCCCGACAAAAATGTATATGCTCGAAAATCAAAACAATCCAAAGGTTAAGCCTACCTTCGACCTGGCATTTGCGAAAAGGCCCGCCGAAGAATTGTTTGATGTGAACAAAGACCCGGATGAGCTGACCAACCTGGCTACCAACCCGGCATATAAGAAAGTTAAAGAACAATTATCCGCGGAACTGGATGCTTATCTTAAAAAGACCGGCGACCCAAGAGAAGTAGGCGGAAAAATAATCTGGGATAATACCGCATATTTTAGCGAAATTGACAAAACACCGCGTCCGAGTGCCGAAGCACAAAAGCTGCTGCACCTGGATTCGGTATATAATTATTTGAAGTAAGGGTATTGGTAATCAGGCTTATGTAGGCCGGATTTTAAATCCGGTATTAGCAGGGTCAGGATTGCAAATCCTGACCAGCCAACGCCGCTCATCGGGATTTGCAATCCCGATGGACATAACCCCGGATTTGTAATCCGGCTAAAGTGGGCTCAACAGATGATTGAAAAAATTAACAGTGATGGGAAAAATGATTTTTAGGATGAACGCTGTCCTTGCAGTATGGGTTATGCTGAACCCGGCTTTAGCCTTAGCGCAAGCTGCCGTTAAATCTTCAAAGCCAAACATCCTGCTCATCATGACCGACCAGCAAACAGCCGATGCCATGAGCTGTGCCGGCAATACCGACTTGCATACGCCCGCAATGGATATGCTGGCGGCAAACGGAGTGCGTTTTGTTCGTGCTTATGCGGCCCAGCCTTTGTGTACACCATCTCGTACCTCCATTTTCAGTGGTAAAATGCCCCATGAAACCGGCTTTACAGTCAATGCCTCTAAAAACGACCAATTGCCGGATTCACTGTTAATGATGGGCAAGATATTCGCCAGTGCCGGTTATAAAACCGGGTACGTAGGCAAATGGCATTTGCCCTTACCGGTTACCAAAAAGCAGCAGCACGGTTTTGAATACATCGAAAATACCGGTATGGGCGATTATACGGATGCGGCTACTCCCGCTTTCTGTGCAGACTTTATTAAGAAGAACAAGGACAACCCGTTTCTACTGGTAGCCTCTTTTCTTAACCCTCATGATATTTGCGAATGGGCACGAAAGGATAATTTGAAAATGGATTTATTACCGGCAGTGCCCGATTCTTCTTTCTGGCCGAAGCTACCGGCTAACTGGCGTAAACCGGCTAACGAGCCGCCGGTAATACGTGAGCAGCAGCATAGTAATTACCGTACCTATCCGTCCTTAAACTGGAATGAGTCGCAATGGCGCCAGTACCGCTGGGCTTACAACCGTTTGGTAGAAAAGGTAGATAATTACATCGCTATGGTGCTGGCATCACTCAAAAAGTACCAGGTTGAGAATAATACCATCGTCATCTTTACCAGCGACCATGGCGACGGTTATGCCGAACATCAGTGGAACCAGAAACAGGTATTGTACGAAGAATCGGCAAAAGTGCCGTTCATCGTATCAAAAATCGGTGTATGGAAATCGCGAACCGACAGTAGTTTGGTCTGCAACGGCATTGATATGATACCAACCATGTGCGGTTTTGCGGGTATTGCAGTTCCTAAAGGTTTAAACGGCATGAACGTAAAAACACGTATTGACAACCCGGAATCCGCATGGCGGGATACACTGGTAACTGAAACAGAATTTGCCGATAACGATAAATCGCTGGGTATTAAAGGCCGGGCCGTTTTCACGAGCCATTTTAAATACATTGTTTACAATAAAGGCGAATTACGTGAGCAACTGTTCAACCTGGCTGCTGACCCGGGCGAAATGAATAACCTGGCGGTACAAA
This sequence comes from Pedobacter sp. BS3, assembly GCF_008274585.1. GTDB lineage: Bacteria > Bacteroidota > Bacteroidia > Sphingobacteriales > Sphingobacteriaceae > Hufsiella_A. The sequence continues at coordinate 770,661 of NZ_VTRT01000001.1, forward strand.
AAGCTTATACCGCTAAGCTGAAAATATTCAGAGATTATTTAAAGCAGTGGTGCAGGCAGCATCATGATACGTTTTATTAAGTCAAAATTAAAAAAGTCAAAAGCCCATACCAATCAGTGTAATGTTTAAGAAATTATCCTACTGAAATGACCCTACTTACATTATTACTTCCGCTAAATTTATGGTTGACGCCGCCGGATACATCTGCTGTTAAACCCTTGCATGTAAATATGCTGCATCCGCGGATGCGTGAATGGGCCTATCCGGTAAACCGGGTTGAAGTGCCGGACAATTGTCCCTCATTATTATGGCCTGAGGCAGACGGTAAGAAAGTAACCTATAAGGTAATGCTGGCTACCGACAGCCTGTTTAAGAACAACCTTACCGAAAGCAGCAATCAGCGTTGGGCCGTTTACCCGGTGCATCAGCCATTAAAACCTGGCCGCTGGTTCTGGAAATATGCTTATAAAAGCGGTTCCGAAGGCCAGTGGAACTGGTCGCCGGTGTATGATTTTGTAGTAGGCGCAAAAAGTAAAAAGGCAGTTGTCACACCCGGAGTAGCCGAGGTATTGCAACGGAACAATCAACCGCATCCGCGTTTATGGGGACTGCGTACCGGTGCAGCCGCATTTTATGCCAATAATAAAAGCAATCCCGAAGCGCTGGACGTAATTGCTTCGGCGCAAAAGCTGCTTGGACAACCCTTACCGGAAGAGAATCCTACCCGTCCCCGCGATACCACCGGCATGACGGCGCTTCAGCGTAAGCAAATGGTCGAGTTTATGTATCATGGCTTTGGCGATAAAGTTGCCGAACCGGTAAAAAAACTATGCCTGGCGTATCTGCTTACCAAAGACAAGCGCTTTATCAGCGAAGCCATTAAACGCGGCGTACACATGGCCAACATGAGTCCCGACGGGCTGGCAACCCGCGACGATTTCAATAACGGTAATGTGCTGGAAGGGATAGCCTGGGTGTACGATATTGGTTATGACCAGTTATCAGCCGCAGAAAAGGAAGCCCTTAGAACAGCCATGCTGACACGTGGACAACGTATCTATAAAAACCTGCCCAACCGTTTTGAATTGCAAATGTGTGATAATCACATTTGGCAGCACATTCTCCGTAATTTTTCAATAGCTGCGGTAGCGGCTGCCAACGATGTTCCGCAGGCTAACGAGTGGTTGGCCTATGTGTACGAAGTATGGAGCGCCCGGTTCCCGGTTCTGGGAACAACAGATGGCGGCTGGCACGAAGGAAACGGTTATTTCCGGGTACATTTTGAAACGCTCATTTATCTGCCCCTGCTGTTCAGCGAGATTTCGGGACAGGATTATTTTAACCTTCCGTGGATGCAAAACCTGCCCTACTATATGCTTTACTCCTATCCGCCGCAATCGGCTTCAACCGAGTTTGGCGATATGCACGAGAACCTGAGCGATATGGTAAAAACACAGGCTTTGTTTGCTGATGCCTTATCTCGTAAGGTAAATAACCCGTACCTCAATGGGTATGTTAGCGAGCTGAAAAAGCATTATCCCCGTTTCTTTAAAGGAAATGATGATTTCCTGTTATTCCGTTTGCTGACATATAAAGATAAGCAGGCTGTTGTCGTAAAATCTCCCGAAACGTTACCCCGGTCAAGGGAATTTAAGGATGTTGGTTTGGTGGCCATGCATTCAAACCTGGCCAATCAGGCAAAGGATATGGCAGTCTACCTGAACGCTAACCCGTTTGGCGCTGCCGGGCACGGACATGCCGCCCAAAATGCCATAACCGTAAATTATAAAGGAGCTAAAATATTTGGTGGAACCGGCTATTACAGCAATTTCAGCGATGCGCATAACCTGCTGGACTATCGTTCATCACGCGGATATTGCACCATCCTTGCCGATAGTTTGGGTCAGCGTATCGGTGAGGATGGGTACGGCTGGATACCACGTGCCATCACCGGCAAACGCATACAGTACGCCCTGGGCGATGCCTCAAATGCCTATGGTAATGTTACAACTGATTTCTGGCTGTCGCGATTCAAAGAAATTAATGTGGCGCCCGATGAAAAAAACGGTTACGGCAATCCCGAAGTAAAACTATACCGTCGCCATGTGCTGCAACTGGATGATAATTATATTTTGCTGTACGATGAGCTTGAAGCCGCCAAACCGGTTAAATGGACGTCGCAGTTTCACAGCCCGTTTAGTATAAAAAGTCGTGAAGAATCTGATGCGGCGGCCTTTTCGGTAAGCACACCGGCAGGAAATGCCTTTACCGAAGTATTTGCCAGCGTACCTGCCGGGAAAGTTATTCACCAGAAATACAATTACCCGGCAAAAAACTGGAAAGGTAAAACCGATGATGAAGGCAACATTATTGAATTTAAAGACCAGTGGCATGTGGGTATTACCACATCGGCCCCGGTAAAAGCCAACCGTTTTTTAACGCTCATCCATGTAGGTGGCGCCGCTGCTGAGCCAGTAAAAGTTCTGGATAAAAAAGACGGTAACTATCGCCTGAAGGCTGGTAACTGGACCATTAATGCCGAATTGAATACCGGTAAAGCCGCTTCGCTAACCGTAACAGCAACCGATGGTAATGCGGCGTTTAGCTACGGAGCAGCTCCCGTAACCGTAAAAGGTAAGCAGTACACGCATGCGGTAAATGGAAGCTCTATGCTGGTTGAAGATGTTAAGCAGGAAGTTGTTGACCAGTACCCGGCCGTAGTAAAATATGATATTGGATTTCAGAATAAATAACGATATTACAATGAATTGTGAAGTGGAATAAAATGAAAAAAACGTGGCGTTATATTGGTTTTTCAATACTGCTTGCCTTCTCCGGCTTGCAGACCCGGGCAGTTCCTGCTACCGATACGCTCACCAAGCGTTATTTCAGGAATATATCTATTGAGCAGGGTTTATCGCAAAGCACGGTATTCAGCATAGCGCAGGATACGCTGGGATTTATGTGGATAGGAACCCAGGACGGCCTGAACCGGTATGATGGCGAAACGTTTACCGTGTACCGGCCGGTCAAGAATAATAAATACAGCCTGCAATCCAACTATATCCGGGCTATTTACCTGGATAACAAAGGCCTGCTGTGGATTGGCGGTAACATGGGTATCAGCCGGTATGATTATGCTACCGACCGTTTTGTCAATTACCGTTTACCACGCAAACCAGGCGAATGGTATGTTACGTCTATTGTGCAGGATGTCCGGCAGCAAATCTGGGCCAGTTCAAGCAGCGGCGAGATTTTTTACCTCGACACACAAACCAACCAGTTTAAGCAGGTTAATTTTAATGCTTCGGCACATAACATCCGGAGTGTGAGGCTTTTGCTTTTGTGGCAAAATACCTTGCTGGCAGGCACCGATGTGGGTCTGTTTAAAATGGACGCGAAGACACATCAGTTAAGCGATGTATTTTTAAGCAATGAAAAGCCGATGATAAACGACCTTTTTCCTGACGGTAAAACCTTATGGATTGGTACCGAAGGGAACGGCCTGTTTGTGTACGATACTGCTTCGGGCAAGCTGGTTAATTACCGTCATGCCAGAACAGATAACAGCAGCATTGCCGATAACGATGTGCGCAGCATTAAAAAAGACAATGAAGGAAATATCTGGGTAGGCACTTTCCGGGGATTATCGGTTTACGATTCAAAAAGTCAGACCTTTCAGAGTTATTATCACCAATCGTCCATACCCTACACCATCAGCCAGAATTCGGTGCGGTATATTTATCGCGATAAGCAGGATGGCATGTGGCTAGGTACGTTTTATGGGGGCGTTAACTATTATCATGCCAGCGATATCAAGTTCAACCTGCTCAATCAGAATGCCGGGCGCTTGTCCCTGAACGACCAGGTAATCAATGTAATTAAGCAGGATGCAAAAGGCAATTTCTGGATAGGTACAAACGATAAAGGGTTGGATTATTGGGACAGGCAAACGAATGCCATTACGTATTATGCCTACAACGAGGCAAAACCCAATTCACTGAGCTCCAATAATGTCAAAGCCATTATTTTTGATGGCGATAATGTACTGGTTGGTACGCATAACGCCGGTCTGAATTGCTTTAATCCGCGTACCGGTAAAAACACTATTTATCGTTATGCCGCAAACCAGCCGGACGGTATAGCAGGCGATATGGTTTATGCCCTGCTCAAAGACCATCAGGGTCGCATTTGGGTAGGAACGCGTACCGGCTTAGACCAGTTTAACAGTCGCGAACATACCTTTAAACACATTTATATCGATAAGGCAGGCAAGCGCCTCACCTCCGATGAAATTACTTACCTGACGGAAGATTCGCAGGGGCGTATCTGGATTGGAACGACCAATGGCGTTAATATCTTTTATCCGGATAATATGCTGTTTGAACCCATTTCAAGCGAAGCTTTAAGCGATGATGTGGTTAACTGCATTGCAGAAGATACTAAAAATCGTATCTGGGTGGGAACGCGTAATGGTCTGAACCTGTTTGATGAAGCCTCACGTTCCTTCATAACTCCTGCCCACAGGCACGATTTTCTAAAGGGAACCATTTACGGAATCTTGTCTGATAATGACGGTAATTTGTGGATATCTACCAATAAAGGATTAGCCCGTTTTAATCCCGATACGCACCAGACGCAAACATTTGACCACAGGGACGGCTTACAAAATAACCAGTTTAATTTATACGCCTTTTGTAAAGCCAGCGATGGTATGATGCTTTTTGGTGGCATAAATGGTATATCCTATTTCTATCCCCAGCTGCTTAAACAGAATATCTTTAAGCTGAAAGTTACCTTTACCGGGCTGGAAGTATTTAATAAGCCGGTGATACCTTCAGACCAGTATAATGTGCTCGACCGGCATATTGACCAGGCACAGCAATTGCGCTTTAAACCCGACCTGCAACAGTTCACCATATTCTTTAATACCTTCAATTACATATCGCCAAACAAAATAAAATACCAGTATAAGCTGGCAGGGTTTGACCGTGAATGGCAGGTTACAGAAAATATACCCAAAGCGGCCTATTCTAACCTGAAACCCGGTAGGTACGTTTTTTATGTAAGAGCCGTTGGTCCTTCAGGCGAGATGAGTCCGGAGCGGAGCCTGAATATTGAAATTCTGCCACCCTGGTGGAACAGCTCCTGGTTTTACTCGCTCATTGTGCTGCTGGTGCTTGCCACCATATACGTGGCCTATAAAGTGATTTCAGAGCGCATTAAAACCCGCCATCAGTTAAAGCTGGAGCGCCTGGAACGCGAAAAAGTGGACTATGTTAACCAGATGAAGATGGAATTCTTCACCAACGTATCGCACGAATTCCGAACGCCGTTAACGCTAATCCTGGCTCCGCTGGAAGAAATTATGAGCAAGCCCGTTACGGATAAAGCGCTCCGCAAGCAGCATGAGCTGATTATGCTCAATGCCAAACGCTTGTTCTACCTGGTAGATGAGCTGCTGGAGTTCAGGAAAACCGAACTGGGAACAAAGAAGCTAAAGGTGAGTCGTGGCGACATGGTCAGCTTTATCCACGAGGTATATCTCTCATTTGCTACCCTTTCTGATAAAAACAACATCAATTACACCTTCCGCTCTACCGAAGCGAAGCTTTCGTTCTGGTTTGATAAAGACTCGCTGGAGAAAATATGCTTTAACCTGCTCTCCAACGCGTTTAAATATACCCAGCCGGGTGGTTCAATAGCCATTAAGCTGGCCAAAAAACAAGGTTTTGCCGTGATAACCGTTTCAGATACGGGCATTGGCATAGACCCTAAATATCAATCGCAAATATTTGAACGCTTTTACCAGGTGAATGACCATACCATGAACATTGGTTCCGGTGTGGGATTAGCGCTCACCAAGCGGCTGGTAGAGCTGCATCATGGAACCATTGACGTGGAAAGTACGCCGGGTGAAGGAACCTTATTCCGTGTGGCCATTCCGTTGGCAGAAGACAGTTACACGTATGACGAGCATCAGGATGAACAAAGCTATGAGCTAACCATACGTAACGGCGTGGAAACAGATATACCGGCCGATGATTTACCGGATTGGCAGGAGCTGGTAACCACTGAACCGCATACAGAAAAATTACTGATTGTAGACGACAACAAGGAGATTATAGATTACCTGCAAAAATATTTCAGCAAAAACTACATTGTTTTAACGGCCGCAAATGGCAAAGAAGCGTTAATGCTGGTTGAAAGTGAAACGGTAGATATGATTATCTGCGATATCATGATGCCTGAGCTGGACGGCATTCATTTCTGCAAAAAAATCAAGCAGAATATACAAACCTGTCATATCCCGGTTATCCTGCTAACAGCTAAAAGTGAAACCCGGCAGCAGATTGAGGGCCTTGAAGTAGGGGCTGATGATTATGTTACCAAGCCGTTTTCCATTAATCTGCTGGATGCCAAGGTGCATAACATCATCCGTTCACGCAAGCGCCTTAAAGAGTATTATTCTAATACCAAAGAAGTTGTTCCCGAAAATATTACGTTTAACACCCTCGATGAGGAATTTATCCGCGAAGCCATCACCATTATTGAAAATCACATTACCGAATCAGATTTTTCAGTAGATAAATTCAGTCGTGAGATTGGTATGAGCCGCTCAAACCTGTACCTGAAACTAAAAGCCATTACCGGCGAATCGGCAACCGACTTTATTAAACGCATACGCTTTAAAAAAGCGGTGGAGCTGCTTGAATCGCGGCGGTACACCATATCGCAGGTGGCCTATATGTCAGGTTTTAACTCACCCTCTTATTTTTCAACCTGCTTTAAGCAGTATTATGATTGCATGCCCACGGAATACCTTGCCAGAAAAAAAGCTGATGGTGAGGCTATGGGTTAATCAAAATTTGAAGCATATAACACATATTTGAAACCCCTGTTTCGGCGCCCGGTTTACTTTTACAGTTTTAAAGGAAGTTAAACGTGAAGGACTCATACGCCATTGGCATTGATGTAGGCGGAACAGCCATTAAATATGGGCTGGCCGATAAAAAAGGTACGATGGTTTATTCGTCGCTTTTACCGCTGGGGAAAATTACATCAGAAAAAGAAGTTATTGCACTCATCATCAGCGCTGCACAGGAGTGCATCCAAAAGGTGGGACATAAATCAGGCATTAAAGGTATTGGAATCGGTTTTCCGGGCATAGTAGAAAACGGTGTTGTAATTGGCGGGGCCGATAACCTGCCGGGATTCACAAACATTGCCCTCAGCCAAATGATACAGCAAACTACCGGATTGAATACTCTGATAGACAATGATGCCAACATGATGGCCTGGGGCGAAGTAATGTATGGCGCTGCCCAAAATTGTACCGATGTGGTGTTTCTAACCGTTGGTACCGGTATTGGCGGTAGCCTGGTAATTAATGGTAGTCTGTATGGCGGCTACAAAAACCGCGGAACGGAGCTTGGGCACATCATTATTGAGCATGATGGCTTGCCTTGTTCATGCGGCGGACGGGGATGCCTGGAAGCGTATGCTTCGGTTAACGCATTGATCACAGATTATGCAGAACGCATTGCGGCCGAAGTTAATGCCATAAACGGTAAACTTATTACAGAACGCTACCTGGCCGGCGATGTAACTGCAACAGCGGCCATGAACCGGCATTTTGATTATATGGCCAGCGGAGTAGCCAGCCTGGTTAACATATTTAGTCCGCAGAAAGTGGTTGTTGGCGGCGGAATAACAGAAGCCGGAAATTTTTATATCGAAGAGATCGGCAAACGTGTGCTTCAAAAAGCTATGAAAGATGCTGTGGCCAATACGCAGCTGGTGGCTGCTACTTTGGGAAACAAGGCTGGCATACTTGGCTGTACGGGTAATGTGTTTTCAAGGCATTTAAGTGGCCTCACAGCATATATTTATTGACAATAAAACATTCATTTCTTTTTGACTTTTCATTATGCAACGTAATAATTTCCTGGTAGGTATCATTCTGGTTATCTGGTTTGTTATATCTTTTGTTACCAATATCCTGGGACCTTTAATGCCTATTATTATACAAACCTATCATTTAAGCTTAACATTGGCTGCTTTTCTTCCCTTCTCTTTTTTCCTGGCCTACGGTATTATGTCTATACCGGCAGGAGTAATGATTGAGCGTATTGGTGAGAAAAAATCCATGCTTATTGCCTTTACCTTAAACCTTGCCGGAGCTTTTGCTTTTGCGTTGTATCCGCAGTATGGTATTGCCTTAGCATCTTTATTCATTATTGGTATTGGCATGGCCATGTTGCAGGTAATTATTAACCCGCTGATGCGTACGGCTGGCGGAGAAGAAAATTTTGCTTTTTTCTCCGTATTGGGTCAGCTGGTATTTGGTTTAGCCTCATTTGTAAGCCCGTTTATATTTTCATACCTGATGCGTGAGATACCGGGAAACAGCTCCGGCAATCCCTTTATCTCCCTGCTGCATGATGTGGTGCAGCATAACCTGTACTGGACAGCGCTTTACTGGCTGTTCACTGTAATTTTTATCCTCATGCTGGTTGTGCTTTCGCTGATTAAAATGCCCGTTGTAAAACTGAACGAAGATGAGAAAACCGGAAGTCTGCAAAATTACCTGCAATTGATTAAGAATAAAGATGTTATTTTGTTCTTTTTTGGGATTGTTGCATACGTGGGAACCGAGCAGGCTGCGGCAAACTGGATGTCAGAATTTTTAAGAACGTATCATCACTTTGACCCCAATAAAGAAGGCGCTGCCGCGGTAGCCTGGTTTTGGGGCTTAATGTCGCTGGGGTGCCTGCTGGGACTTGGCTTGCTGAAGCTATGGGATTCAAAGCTCATATTAAAAGTAGCATCGGTAATTACCATGCTGGTGGTTACCTGTGCTTTGTTTGGTAACGCAGCGTGGTCTCTTTATGCTTTCCCGGCCATCGGGTTCTTTATCTCGGTGATGTTTTCTATTGTGTTTTCACTGGCGCTCAATTCGGTCTCCATGCATCACGGTTCTTTTTCCGGGATACTGTGCTCCGGTATTTTCGGAGGAGCCTTAATCCCCTTAATTGTTGGCGCTTTAGGCGATCTGATCGGGTTGCGGTATGCCTTGTTAGTTTTATACGTTACACTGGGCTACATTTTATTTATTGCGTATTATGCCCGGCCGTTAATTAATAATAAAACCCTACGTATTAAAGAATTGCTGGGATTGTAATTTTTTCCTGCGATAAAATCGTACCTCTGCTCAAATGGTGGGTTATTAAAATAGCTTTCGCCACAGCGTTAAAAAAGGCTATAGAGATGGAAATTGGATTGTAGTTTATGGCTGAGCCTTAAATTCTATCTCTACTTCCACCGTTTGTGCTTTCCCGTTCGAAGCCGCTTCCCAGGCGGGGCCTTCTTTAATTAAGCGAAGCGCTTCATCATTTAATCCTGGTGTTAAGCCATCTGTAATTTTAAAATCGCTTAATATGCCGCCCGGATTTACTATAAATTGCACCACAACTTTACCTTCCTGGTCTGCCGGAATGATAAGCCATTTTACTTGTTCCTGTATATACTCATGATAATTTTTCCAACCCATTACCGGGTGAGGGGCTATGGCGTCTGTAACTGCAACTTCACTTAACGCAGCGGCCTTGCTTAATGCTTTGGCGTCTTTGGCAGCAAACATTACGTTTTTATCCGGTTGGTCGTCGCCGGCAATGGCCGGATTTTGTTTTGCTTGGGCGGCTAAGGTAATAGGTCTCGCTTTTGCGATGTGTTGCCTGGCTGGTATTTCTTTAGTTCCCGGCGATGGATATAAAAGCGGGGTATCCGTATTCGCTTTTACCGCAGCCTCTTGCTGCAAATCTTTAGGATTTGATAGCGTTACATCCACCTTTTTAGTTGTTGCTGCCATCTGGTTACGATTGCTTTCGCTCTTCAGCCAGAACAGCATACCGGCAACCAGGAACATTAAGCCGGCTGCGGCAGCTATGCTGATGCGTTGCCAGGTGAAACCTAAGATATTTTTACGCTCCTGCTGCAAGGCTATGCGTTCTTCCAACTGGCGTTGTAAAATGCTCAACTGACTGGCTGCGGGCATAGCATGTTTGTACCCTTCCATGGCATCGGCCAGAAAGGGGTCATTTAACGCCTGTTTTTCAAGCGTATGCTGTTGCTTTGCATCCAGCCGGCCTTCAAAATAAGCTTTTATGAGGCTATAGTCTATGTTATTCGTTTCCACCCTTTTTCTCCATACAGATTTTAAGATTCCGCTTGCCGTTTTGTATATAGCTCTTTACTTTATTCATATCGTACCCGGTTAAACCGGATATTTCCTGGTAGCATTTCTGCTCCAGGTAGAATAACCGGATACTTTTACGCTGCTCTTCGGGTAATGTTTCAAGGCAGTTTTCCATCATGGTAAGCTGCCGTTCCCGCATAGCACTTATATCAAGATGACTGTCATCCTGAAATTCCATAAATTCGTTATCAATAGATACATGCTCATGCCTGCCCGATGAGCGCAGTTGCATTAAACAGTAATTCCTGGCAAGGGTATACAACCAGCTTTTGAAGTTGATTACCTGGTGAACCCGGAGCTTTTTTACCAGCTCCTCAAAAATTTGCATTACGGCATCTTTGCTCAATTCTTCGTCTTTCAGGTATTTCAGGCAAAGACCATATACCAGCGGCATGTATAGCTGGTAAAGCTGGCCCAGCGTTTTCAGATTACCGCTTTTGCGATATTCTTCCAACAAGTGGTGCTCGTTGATGTGGTCAGAATGCTTATCCTTAATAAAGTTCAAAATTTGCCCCGTTGTATTTAAACGAACTTAAAATATATTCACAAACTTAAAGATAAAATGCAATTATCCGGTATTTGCTATGGCTCCTCAAGATAAAGGCAGGTGATTTTTTTCATCATTGTGATCCGCCTATTGGCATTGGCTACGGTAAATAAAATGCTGTTTCTGCACGATGCCGGTTTAATTAAAAATTACGGGTACAATGATCCGCTTAGGGAAAAATAATAGTAAGATATCACAGGTCTTTAAACCTGATCTCTTTCAGATTAAAAACCTTTATTCCGTTAACCGTTAATACGTGCAGCAATCCCGAAGCATCCACATCAATAATTCTTCCCTCGAAAGTTTCTCCCGCAGCTTCAAACAAATGCGCTTCATTAAACCGGTACAGCTTATCGCGATAAGCATCATCTATAGTTTGTAAGTTACCGGCCTTTAAAATCCCGTACCAGGTATCCATATTGCGGCAAAGTGCTGACAATAAAACAGGCAGCTCGTAATCGGCCTGCAAAAGCCTGCTGATAGATGTAACATTTTTAATATCATCCGGAAAATGCCGCTGGTTCACATTGATCCCGATACCAATAATGGCATATTTCCACGTATTACCCCGGATAATGTTCTCTATGAGCACGCCACCCATTTTATCATCAGCGGCAAATACATCATTAGGCCATTTTATTCTGGCTACCGGGCCAATTATTCGCTCTATGGTTTCGTTTATGGCAATACTGATTGCTTTATTCAGGTAAAACTGGTGTGCAATAGCCAGATCAGACGTATGCAGCAGCAAGCTGAATGTAAGATTTTTTCCCGGATCAGCCTGCCATTTGCTATTCATCTGCCCTCTGCCAGCGTATTGCTCTTCTGCCAATATTACAGTTCCATGAGGTAATGGCTCAAATTTTGACAAACTATTTTTTAAATAGTTATTTGTAGAATCTACCTTTGTAAGAACAATGATTTTTCTACCAACAATTAGTTCTGAAAAAGTGTTATTTTGCAACAGCTAAATGCTTGTAATGATTTAATTTCCAAAACTATAATTTTTTTAATGGTAAAAAACAATCTTCGCAATGAATCAACATACATATCTGAATTAATTATTCACGGTATACAGGAGAAAAAGGGGAATGAAATAGTTCGTTTAGACCTTAGAAACATTCATAGTTCGGTGGCCGACTACTTTGTGGTTTGCCATGCCGAATCGGGTACACAGGTAAGGGCAATTGCCGATAGTGTTGAAGAAGAAGTTTTTAAAGCACTTGGTTTAGAACCTTACAGAAAAGAAGGGCTGCAACATGCAGAGTGGATATTGCTTGACTATGTGGATGTTGTAGCGCACATATTTAAAACAGATAAGCGTCAGTATTACGGCATAGAAGAATTATGGGGGGATGCCGAAATGAAATATTATCAAAGCGCCTGACATGCGTAACCCGCTTATTTATGTTATAATTTTTTGATGTTGTTTAGAAAAGATGAAAGATAATCAGGATAGAAAACGAAGAACAGTGAAAAAGCTTCCCGGTAAAAAAGTAGTTCCAAAGCCGCCACGGTTTAACATCATGTGGCTGTATGCTATTATTATTGCCGGATTATTTGCTGTTCAGTATTTATTTAACACCACCAGCGCCAAGCTGATAAATTACCAGAAGTTTGAAAGCGAAATGCTTAAGCCGCGTGACGTTGAAAAGCTGGTAGCCTATCGCAATAACGACCTGGTGAATGTAGAAGTTTATATTAAAAAAGACCGGCTCGATCAGCCTAAATATAATGATGTTAGAGATAAAAGCAACTTTAACACTAACGGGCCGCAATATGTTTTTACCGACGGTTCGTTTGATGCATTGCAGTCCAAGCTGAAAGAGGCCGAAAAAGATCTGCCCATAGACCAACGCACACCGCTCAGCATTGAGTCCCGCGAAAGCTTTTTTGGAAACTGGTTCCTGCAATTCATCGTACCGGTATTGCTGCTGATAGGTTTCTGGATTTTCATTATGCGGCGTATGGGTGGTGGCGCAGGTGGTGCAGGCGGCGGCCAGATATTCAATATTGGCAAATCGCGGGCTACGCTGTTTGACAAAGAATCGCAGGTAAGCGTAACGTTTAACGATGTAGCCGGACTGGAGGAAGCCAAACAGGAAGTAATGGAAATTGTTGATTTCCTGCGTAATCCTAAAAAATATACCAACCTGGGCGGTAAAATACCAAAAGGCGCATTGCTGGTAGGTTCGCCGGGTACAGGTAAAACCCTGCTGGCCAAAGCCGTTGCCGGCGAGGCACAAGTTCCGTTCTTTTCCCTTTCGGGTTCTGACTTTGTGGAAATGTTTGTTGGCGTGGGAGCATCCCGCGTACGCGATTTGTTCAAGCAGGCAAAAGACAAGGCGCCTTGCATCATTTTTATTGATGAGATAGACGCCATAGGGCGTGCCCGCGGAAAAAACAACATTGTTGGCGGAAACGACGAACGCGAAAATACCCTGAACCAATTGCTGGTTGAAATGGATGGTTTCGGCACCGATTCAGGTATTATCATCCTGGCTGCAACCAACCGTCCCGATGTGCTGGATTCAGCGTTATTGCGTCCCGGACGTTTCGACAGGCAGATCTCTATCGATAAGCCGGATTTAAATGGCCGTGAGCAGATATTCAAAGTCCATCTTCAGCCTATCAAGCTGGCGAAAGATGTAGACGCTAAAAAATTATCGGCTCAAACTCCGGGCTTTGCCGGGGCAGAAATTGCCAACGTATGTAACGAAGCTGCCCTGATAGCCGCCCGTAAAGACAAACAGGAAGTTGATATGCAGGACTTCCAGGATGCTATTGACCGGGTAATTGGCGGATTGGAAAAGAAAAATAAGATCATATCACCCGAAGAGAAACGCATTGTAGCTTACCACGAAGCCGGTCACGCTATAGCCGGCTGGTTCCTGGAACATGCCGATCCATTGGTGAAAGTTTCCATCGTTCCGCGTGGTGTGGCCGCGTTAGGTTATGCGCAATACCTGCCCAAAGAGCAGTTTCTGTATACTACCGAGCAGCTCATGGATGAAATGTCGGTGTCTATGGGTGGACGTGTGGCCGAAGATATTGTATTCGGTAAAATTTCTACCGGCGCTTTAAGCGATCTGGAACGCATTACCAAAATGGCTTATGCCATGATAAAAATTTATGGTATGAACAACCTGGTAGGTAATGTTTCGTTTTACGACCCGCAAGGCGAATACCAGTTTAACAAACCTTACTCTGATACTACAGCCGAGCTGATAGATGCCGAAGTGCGCAAACTGGTAGATGAAGTTTATAAACGCACTAAAGATTTGTTAATCAGCAAGCGTGACGGACTGGAAAAACTTGCCGCAAAGCTGCTTGAAAAAGAAGTGCTTTTCCAAAGTGATCTGGAAGAGATCCTGGGAAAACGCCCGTTCGATCACCGTACTACGTACGATAAGTTTGTAAACGGGGAAGCCGCCTTAAATCCGGATGTAGATAATAACGCTATTCCAAATGAGGTCATTCATCCCGAGCCGGATGATAAATTCGAAGCAGAAAAGAAAGAAGCATAAATAAGCATTATTTCTCCGGATAACTGGGGCTGACCAAAAAGCTTTCGTCATCCCGATCCCTCCCGTACATACGGGATCGGGAGAGGGATCTCCGCCAAAAGTACTTAGGAAAGAGATTTCTCCTCCTAAGGTCGTCGAAATGACGCTGCTTTTTGACTTTTTGGTCAGCCCCTATGTCAAATATTCAGCTAACTATGGCCGATAATACTACTTCAAAAGAGAAGCTACTCAAAAAGATCCGTAAAGCATTGTTAGAGAAGCGGGATAATCCATATCCCAACCTCGAAGAATTGCCGCTTTACGCACCCGCTGATGAAGCGCTTGAAGTAATATTTGCCGAACAGCTAACCCAGGTAGCCGGTAAATTTGTTTTCTGCGAAGACGAGCTCCAGTTCATTGAAAGCCTGCTGATCCTAACCGACGAACGTAGCTGGCGCAAAATTTACTGCTGGGAAAAGCCTTTACAGGATATCCTTTCAACGTACGAATTTCCCTTTTACAGCACTGATACCGGTTTTTTACAGGCCGAAGTAGGTATTACCCTGTGTGAATCATTAATAGCACGCAATGGCAGTGTGCTGGTCTCTAACGGCTCTCAGGCTGGCAGACGGTTAAGCATTTATCCGCATTATCATATTGTGGTGGCTTACACATCACAACTGGTTCTCGACTTGAAGGATGCCTTTAAAAGGTTAAAAGAGAAATACCCGGAGCAGCTTCCTACCATGATATCAAATGTTACCGGCCCCAGCCGTACCGCCGATATTGAAAAAACATTAGTCCTCGGCGCCCACGGCCCTAAAGAGCTTATTGTTTTTCTGATTGATGATAAGGTTTAGTTGATTAGATATGTTAGTTGGTTAGTTGTTAGTGATTAGTTTGCCCTACGCCTTAAACCTTCCACCTTTTGCCTCTCTCTATGTCTTTGTCTTGTCTCTTGTTTCTATATTCTTATATTCTTGTTTAGCCTCACCCCCAACCCCTCTCCGAAGGAAAGGGGAGGCCGGCAGTGCTTCTATCTTGTTTCTTACTTCTATGCTCTTGTTTCTCACTATTGCTTCCGGACTTTTCTGACTTTCCCGGCTTCCGGACTATGAACTATGAACTATGAACCATGAACTATGAACCATGAACTATGAACCATGAACTATGAACCATGAACTATGAGCCATAAGCCATAAGCTACCCTATGCTTTAAACCCTCCGCCTTCAACCTAAAACGTAGCACGTAAAACTTATAATCTTCCGTCTTCCAGCCCTCTACCTTATACCTCGTTCATCAGTTCCTCAATCTCTTCCGCTTCAAGCGGTATATCAGCCATCAGGTCAATATTTCCGTCGGTAGTTAGTAGTATATCATTTTCTAACCGTATGCCTAAACCTTCTTCACGAATATAGATGCCAGGCTCACACGTCAGAATATTTCCGGCCTCAAAAGGTGTGTATCTTCCGGCAAAATCGTGAACATCAATACCCAGATGATGCGAAACGCCGTGCATAAAATATTTCTTATACAGCGGCACCTTCGGATTTTGCTTTGCCACATCATGCTTATCCAATAAGCCTAACCCGATCAGCTCAGATTCCATGATCCGCCCTACTTCATCCTGGTATTCGTTCCAGACGGCTCCGGGCTTAAGTAACTTTTTAGCTTCAATCATTACACGGTGTACAGCATTGTAAACATCTTTTTGCCGTTTTGTAAAACGACCGTTTACCGGGATAGAGCGACTAAGATCCGCATTATAATTAGCGTACTCTGCGGCAAAGTCAAATAGAATCACATCCCCGTCCTTACAAACCTGGTTATTATCTGTATAATGAAGTATAACAGCATTGTTACCTGAAGCGATAATCGGACTATACGCATGGCCTGTTGCCCCCTGCCGGATAAACTCATGAATGATTTCGGCCTCAATTTCATACTCTTTAACGCCAGGTTTTACAAACTTAAGCACACGGATAAAAGCATCGCGGGTAATGCTGCATGCTTTTCTGGTCAGTTCTACCTCGATAGTTGATTTTACAGCACGAAGCCCTCTTAATATAGGAGCCATGCGCTCATAATGATGCAGTGGAAACCGGTCTTTCATCTGCCGGATAAAGCGTAGATCCCGGTAGGGAACAGTTATCTCAGACCGGTCGTTCTCATTGGTATTCAGGTATATAGTGTCTGCATAGTGCGCTATACTTTGCAAAATATTATCAAAGTCTTCCAGCCAGTATATCGCCTGGATACCTGATGCCCGTTGAGCCTCTTCTTTGGTATATTTATGTCCTTCCCAAACAGCAATATGCTCATTGGTCTGTCTTAAAAACAGTACTTCTCTGTATAGTGGATTAGGACAATCCGGATATAAAAGTAAAATAGTTTGCTCCTGGTCAATTCCGCTTAAATAAAATAAATCGGCATTTTGCTTAAAATTAAAATTCTGGTCGCCGCTTCGCATATACTCATCGTTGGCATTTAATATGGCTATAGAATTGTTTTTCAGATGTTTAACAAAAGCCGCTCTGTTGCTTATAAACAAGGTATTATCGATATAAGGGTATTTCATTTTTAAAAAAATCCGGAGATATTAAAAACAATAAAATATAAAATTTGTTGCTGAAACTAAATTGGAACAATTATTGTATAATTTGGCAAAACCAAACTTATAATTATTTTTGCAGAAAATTACACAATTAAAAATTGTTTAACCTTTAACAAAAACAGAACATGAATTATTCTACGATTAAAAAAGTTGTTGCTTGTTCTATGATAGCAGCGCTTGGCGTTACTTCAGCGAGCGCACAGGACGGCACAACTTCTTCTTCTGCCAAGGTATTTGGCGGTAGAGCACAGTACAGAACTTGGTCATTAGGTGTTAACGCAGGTGTATTAATGCCTGTTGCAGTAACTGGTGGTTCAGATGATTTTGCCAACTGGGATGTGAAATTAGGCTATGGCTTAACCTTGCGTAAGCAGTTAGGCCACGCTTTCGGATTAGAATTAGCCGGTTTAAGAGGCGATCTTTCTGGTAGCAACAGCAGCGCTACTGATATTGCCGCAACTGACCGTCGTTCTTTTGAAACTGAATTAGGTTGGGCCGGAAGCTTATCGGGTGTGGTTAACGTAGCCACTGTAGACTTTTTACGTCGCGAAAACTCAGTTAACTTCATCGTAAAAGCAGGTTACGGCTTTGCAGGTTACGCTCCTAAAACCGTAAATGCCGCTAATGTAGCTTTAGACTGGAAAGGAAAAGCCGGAAGCAGTGGTGATAAAGATTATGTGATCGGCGCATTTATTCCTGTAGGTGTAGGTGTTAAATTCAAACTGTCTAACCGCGTTAACTTTGACTTAGGTTACAACATGTACTTTGTAGATGCTGATAACCTGGATGGTACTTATGCAAAAGGTACTTCTAAAGATAAGTTCTCTTATGGTTACGGCGGTCTTGAGTTCTCTTTGGGTAAATCATCTAAACCAAACTTAGACTGGGTTAACCCTGTAGCTATGATGTATGATGAGTTGAAAGACAATACACTGCGTCAGGAAGTAGAAGCTTTAAAAGGCCGTGTGTCAACTTTAGAAAATACTGTTAACCAATTAGCTGCTGATGCAGACGGTGATGGTGTTTCTGATAAATTTGACAAATGCCCTGGAACTCCTGCAGGTACTGTTGTTGATGGTTCTGGATGCCCTATCAAATTCCCTGAGCCTGCTGCTACAACTACCTCTTCTGGAAACTATTCAAACATCCAGTTCGAGTTCGATAGCTCTGTATTAAAAACTTCTTCTTACCCTACATTAGATCAAGTTTCTGCAGACTTAAGAGCAGACAACACTAAGACTATCACTTTATCAGGATATGCTTCTGCCGAAGGTACCGAAGCTTACAACCTGAAATTATCTAAAGATCGTGCTAACTCAGTAAAAACTTACCTGGTTAACTCTGGTGTAGATGCAAAACGCATCACTATTAAAGCTTTTGGTGAATCTAACCCAATTGCTGACAACAGCACTGAAGAAGGACGTATCTTAAACCGTCGTGTTGAATTCAAATAATAATGTATAAATAAGCATATTATTTAAAAAAAGCCCCCCGCCAGTTGGTGGGGGGCTTTTTATTTTTACATTTGTTTATATGTATTTTTTCAGAAAAAAAGATCCAAACCGGCCAACAAGCTTTAACCTGAAAGTAATGCATTTTATCAATGCCCTGGCCATATTGTTGTTTGTAGCCGGGCTGATATATAAACTAATAGATTGGTTCATTCTAAAGAAATAAGTGTGAAAAGAATTATTAAAACCACCAATGCTCCTGCACCGATAGGCCCGTATAACCAGGCGGTAAAGGCAGGTGATTTTTTATACGTGTCGGGGCAGATTGCTATTAATACCACATCAGGTGAATTAGTAACCGGCAACATTGAAGCAGAAACCGAGCAGGTAATGAAAAATATAGATGCCATTCTTCGTGAAGCAGGCTATAGCTTTTCTGATATCATAAAAACGACCATTTTTTTGAGTAACATGAATTTATTTGCACAGGTAAATGAAATTTATGGCTCTTATTTCACAGCTGATTTTCCGGCCAGGGAAACTGTAGCCGTAGCCGGATTACCTAAAAACGTAAATGTAGAAATCTCGGTAGTTGCCTACCGGCAGTAACATAAATCTATTTTCTGTTGCCTCATCATCTTTTAGATACGCCTATAGAATATTTAAAAGGAGTTGGCCCGCAAAGAGGAGAACTGCTTAAAAAGGAGTTGTCTATATTTACCTATAGCGATCTGCTCTATTATTATCCCTTCAGATATATAGACCGTACCCAGTTCTACAAGATCAGCAGTCTGAAACCAGAGCTTCCAATGGTACAGGTTTTAGGCCGTGTTGTATCAAAGGAAATTATTGGCGAAAAGCAAAAGAAGCGCCTGGTAGCTTTATTAAAAGATGATACCGGCTTGCTGGAGCTCGTATGGTTTCAGGGAATAAAATGGATAGATTCTTTGCTGCAACCCGGTTTGGTATTTATTGTTTTTGGTAAACCCAGCAGCTTTAATGGGAAGCTGAGCATGTCTCACCCCGAGCTGGAACTGTATGACCCGGAAAATAAAAAACCCGGTAATCTTGCCTTGCAGCCGGTTTACGGCTCAACAGAAAAACTGAAACAATATTCCTTAGATTCCAAAGGTATTCAGCGACTAACAGCTAACCTGTTACAGGTGGTGCTGAGCCATGTACCGGAAACACTTCCCGATTATATTTTACAACAGTATCGTTTAATTTCAAAACGCCTGGCGCTCCAGCATATTCACTTTCCGTCGGATGTTAACCTGATGCATGCGGCTCAGCAACGCATTAAATTCGAGGAACTGTTTTTTATCCAGCTTAAGCTATTACGCAACAAAACGGTATTGACCCGTAAGTATAAGGGATTGATTTTCGGGCAGGTTGGCGATAAATTTAATACGTTTTACAATGAGCGACTTCCTTTTGAGCTTACCGGTGCGCAAAAACGGGTAATAAAAGAGATCAGGCAGGATACACAGCGTGGCGTACAAATGAACAGGCTGCTACAGGGCGATGTAGGCAGCGGGAAAACAGCTGTTGCCTTAATGTGCATGCTGCTGGCCATAGATAACGGTTTTCAGGCGTGTATGATGGCACCCACCGAAATACTGGCCCAGCAACATTACCTGTCGCTGGAAAAACTATTGGGCGATAACCTGGCCACCATAGCGTTATTAACCGGTTCTACACCCAAAAAGCAACGCAAAATTATCCATGCTGAACTCGAAAACGGGAATATTAATATCCTTATCGGTACGCATGCCTTAATTGAAGATACTGTAAAGTTTAACAACCTGGGCCTGGTAGTAATTGATGAGCAGCATCGCTTCGGGGTGGAGCAGCGGGCTAAATTGTGGACTAAAAATCATGTTCCGCCGCATATCCTGGTAATGACGGCCACGCCTATCCCGCGTACACTGGCAATGACCTTGTACGGCGACCTGGATGTTTCTGTAATAGATGAGCTGCCTGTTGGCCGAAAGCCGATAAAAACCATTCATCTTTACGAGAGCCAGCGTTTACGGATGTTTGGCTTTATGCGGGAAGAGATCGCAAAAGGAAGACAGGTCTATATTGTATATCCCTTAATAAAAGAAAGCGAAAAGCTGGATCTGCTGCACCTTGAAGCCGGTATTGAAGCTATCTCGCAGGAGTTTCCGTTACCGCAATACCGGATCAGTATTGTGCACGGTAAGCTAAGCGCCAGCGATAAGGAAGCCGAGATGCAGCGTTTTGCCCGAGGTGAAACGCAGATCATGGTTGCCACAACGGTTATCGAGGTAGGCGTTAATGTGCCCAACGCCAGTGTAATGATCATAGAAAATGCCGAGCGGTTCGGTTTATCGCAATTGCACCAGCTAAGAGGACGGGTGGGTCGCGGGGCAGAGCAATCCTATTGCATACTCATGTCGGGAAGTAAGTTAAGCAAAGATGCCCGGATCAGGCTTGATACCATGGTACGCACCAATAACGGGTTTGAAATCTCGGAAATTGACATGCAGCTGCGGGGGCCGGGAGACATCGAAGGAACCCGGCAAAGCGGCGTATTGGATTTGAAACTGGCCGACCTGGTAACCGATCAGGCTATTCTGCAAACCGCCCGCGATTGTGTTATCCGTATTTTTGATGAAGATCCCGATCTTTCTTCAGAAAAAAACCGGCTGCTCTGGCAGTACTTTAACCAGCGGGAACACGGACTGGTATGGAATAAAATATCCTGATGTAATTTTTTCATTCCTGAGCTAATCGCAAAAATGAAACACCTATTTTTGCAAAAAAATTATTTTGGATACCATTAGTCGCCCCGACCCATATTCGGCCCTCAGGTTTCCCGAGTTCAGGGCATTTGTAGGTGCACGTTTCTTTCTCACTTTCGGCTACCAGATTCAGGCAGTAGTAATTGGCTGGTATATCTATCACTTAACCCGCGATCCCTTATCGTTAGGTATGATCGGTCTTGCCGAAGCCATTCCGGCTATAAGTATCGCCTTATACGGCGGTTATGTAGCCGATAAATCAGATAAAACCATCCTGTTGCGGTGGATACTCGCTGCCATGTTTACGTGCTCATTTGTGTTATTGCTGGTTACCCTGCCATCCATCAAAAACCAGGTTTACCACGGACATATTGTATGGATTATCTATAGTATGATTTTCTGCATCGGTATTGCCCGGGGATTTTTATCGCCAGCTATGTTTTCGTTAATGGCTCAGATCGTACCCCGCGATCATTATCCCAATTCATCTACCTGGAACAGCACCGGTTACCAGATAGCCGCTATTGCGGGGCCGGCTGTTGGTGGTTTATTGTACGGTTATACCGGTATAACCGTAACGTTCACCGTAGTGATGGCTTTCATCACCCTGTCGTTCATCTCGCTGCTGTTTATTAAAAGAAGACCGCCGCAATATATTCCTAAAGAAGATATTTTTGACAGCCTGAAAGCAGGGATACGTTTTGTATTCAATAGTCGCATGTTATTGGGCGCTTTGAGCCTCGACCTGTTTTCGGTGTTCTTTGGCGGGGCAGTGGCGCTTATCCCGGTTATAGCCAGCGAAGTTTTGCACGTGGGTGCACAACAGTTTGGAATTATGCGGGCTGCGCCGGCCGTTGGTGCTGTATTGACCATGTTGCTGATGGCCCGCTATTCGCCGATGAATAAACCCTGGCGTAACCTGCTCATTGCCGTTACCGGGTTCGGCCTGAGCATTATCAGCTATGGCCTATCCAGAAATTATTACCTGACGCTATTCTTCCTGTTTTTTGAAGGAGCTTTCGATAGCGTGAGCGTGATCATTCGCTCAACCATTGTACAGCTGTTAACTCCGGATGAGATGCGGGGCCGGGTATCGGCAGTAAATTCGATGTTCATCGGATCTTCAAACGAGATCGGGGCATTTGAATCCGGTTTAACCGCCCGGCTTATGGGGACGGTAACTGCTGTAATATTCGGAGGTTGTATGACCTTGAGTGTAGTGGGCGTTACCTATCTAAAAACCAAACGCCTGGTTCCCTTGGGCCTAAACGATATACATCCTCCCGGGAAAGAATAATGCTGTTTCCGTTTTGTAATAATTAACGGATATAGTAATTGCAATGCCATAAATTGAACCGGGCCGGCTGAATGAAATCTTTTCGCCAATAGATTTGTAACCATTCATCATGGCAGATTTACATTTAAGCATCCTCGACCAGTCGCCGGTTAGAAAAGGCGTTACCGCACAGCAGGCTGTACAAGAAACCATTGAGCTGGTGAAGCTGGCTGATAAGCTGGGATATACCCGCTTCTGGGTTTCAGAGCACCATAATACCACGACCCTTGCAGGCTCAACGCCCGAAGTGCTGATTGCCCATCTTGCCGGGGAGACGAAGCGCATCCGGTTAGGGTCGGGAGGCATTATGCTGCCTAATCACAGTGCGCTAAAGGTGGCTGAAAATTTCAGGATGCTCGAAGTGCTTTTTCCCGGCCGTATTGATTTAGGCATTGGTCGTGCTCCCGGAACAGACCGTATTACGGCATCGGTTCTGAATCCTTCAAACCGCTGGAACGAGCAGGATTTTATTGAACAGATCATTGATTTGCAGAATTACCTGCACGATACCGCCGATACCAATTCGGCTCAGCCACGCATCATTGCCATTCCGCAAGCTGAAACAGTGCCCCCGTTATGGCTGTTGACCTCAAGCGGACAGAGCGGGCTGTTCGCCGCTCATTTTGGACTGGCTGTTGCGTTTGCACATTTTATTAATCCAATTGGTGGCCCCGAGGCCATTAAGCTGTACCGCAACCGTTTTCAGCCTTCCCTGGAGCTAAAGCAACCCGAAGCCAATGTGGCCATTTTTGTTTTTTGTTCTGAAGATGAGGAAAAAGTGAAGCAACATCAGGCAGTTATGGATTACCGGTTTTTGCAACTGGAAAAGGGAGGCGGTTTGGTTCCAATAACTTACCAGGATATTAAGGACGTGCTATATACGTCATTTGAGCAGGAGCGGATTGCACATAACCGTAAACGTACGATTACCGGCAATCCCGGCGAAGTAAAATCAAAACTGCTTCAACTTGCGAAAGATTACCAGACTACCGAAATTATGACTGTAACTATTACCGAGCACTTTGAAGACCGCTTACGGTCGTATGAATTGCTGGCTGATATGTTTGGATTGTATTAATGGTATTGGAGAATGGAGTATTAGCTATAGTTTTTGTAAATTTGTTAGATAAAAAGGATGTTCTATATGAGGACAATAACTATCAGAATAGACGAGCATACGAAATTCGGGAAGCAATTTCTTAGCCTGTTAAAGTTTTTCGCCGCAGAAAAAAAAGGGGTAGCAGTGGTAAAAGATGAAAAAGGTCTTGCTCAATCTGGTATAGAAGCTGCCTTTGAAGATGTAAAACTTGGTAGACTGACCACTTATAAAAACAGTGACGACCTCTTTGAAAAAGTGCTGAGGTAATGTATAAAATAATTACTACCAACCGGTTTGACAAAAGCCTAAAACTTTGCAAAAAGAGAATTATGATTTAACACTGCTCAACTGCAATTTTGACAACTTTTTAAAAGTCAAAATCAAATCAAAATCAAATCAAAATCAAATAAGCACTGCCCCATGTCTGGCTTAAATTTCAGCCTGAGAATTGCATGTTCGGTTAACTTAAGCCTTAAAATAATAGAAAAGTTTTAGAACTTCTTGCTTATATCCAACGCAGACAGCGTTTTAAACGCTGTCTGCGTTGTACAGCAATTTTGACAACTTTTTAAAAGTTGTCAAAATTAAACAAGCGCACTGCCCCGGCCAAACTAAACTCCGATTGCAGTGTATACCGGCCTGTGGCTAATGCCGATGGGGGACATGAGCGAAAGCCAGCGCAGTATGAACGGAAAGCGGGGCTACCGGTACCGAAACGATACTGGCACTGCTTTTCAAAAAAGTAAAAACCAGGTTTGTTTATTCCCGCTTACGCAAAGCGGAAACAATCCAGATAATGATGGCAATAACAATAACAACGCCGATAAGCGCTGTGTAAAAGCCTGCCTTGAAAATACCGCCAATTACTTCGCAGCTGCTTAATAAACATACTGCGAGGACAGCAATGGCAAGGTATGATTTAGTTAAAAGGTTCATAAAATAAAAAAGTAGTGAATTGTTAATACACTACTTTTTTTAAAAGGTTTTAGAAGCGGCTATTTTTTAGCTTTTTGATAGCGCTCTGCAACGGCGTCCCAGTTAACCACGTTCCAGATTGCTGCTAAGTAATCGGGACGTTTATTCTGGTATTTCAGGTAATAGGCATGCTCCCACACGTCGATACCGAAGATAGGTGTTCCTTTCACTTCCGCGATGTCCATTAAAGGGTTATCCTGGTTGGGAGTTGAAGAAACCTGTAGCTTGCCATCGGCAGCTACGCTTAACCAGGCCCAGCCTGAACCAAAACGGGTAGCGCCGGCTTCTGATAATTTCTTTTTCAGCTCATCAAATGAACCAAAGGTTGAGTTAATGGCTTCAGCCAGTTCACCACTGGGCTGCCCGCCTTTATTTGGGCCTAAAACCGTCCAGAATAAGCTGTGATTAAAATGACCACCACCATTATTTCTAACCGCTGCCGGATACTTGGAGATGTTTTTTATGATCTCGTCAATAGATAAATTTTCTGCATCGGTACCGGCAATGGCTTTGTTTAAATTGTCAACATAAGCCTGGTGGTGCTTGCCATGATGAATTTCCATGGTTAATTTGTCAATATGCGGTTCTAATGCGTCTGTTGCGTAAGGTAACGCAGGTAATACGAAAGCCATATTATGTAATGTTTAAGTGAACAATGAATATCGCAAATATAACGGCTTAGGCTTAAAATTGTTCAGCTTTTCTGGTTAACTTTTGTCACGCTTACGTATAAAGAACTGTTTAACCAGCATGCTGCATTCATTTTCTTTAATTCCGCCGGTAATTTCTGTTTTAGGATGAGTTATTTTCTGGTTAAGGCGCATAAAGCCGCGTTGAGCATCGTGAGCGCCAAATACGATGCGACTGATCTGTGTCCAGTAGGAAGCGCCGGCGCACATTACACAAGGCTCGATGGTAACATACAACGTGCAATCTTTAAGGTATTTGCCGCCCAGGTAATTGGCTGCAGCTGTAAACGCCTGCATTTCGGCATGTGCCGTAACATCGTTTAACCGTTCGGTAAGGTTATGTCCGCGGCCAATGATCTTACCGTTGCAAACCACAACAGCGCCTATCGGCACTTCATCGGCGTCAAGGGCCAGCTGTGCTTCTTTCAACGCTTCGCTCATAAAAAACTCGTCGGGAGCAACAACCGGTTCATCAGAAAAGTTAATATATCGCATGGTATCTTAAATTAAGCGGGAGCCGTTGGGAACAGGTTTGTCGATGCAGGTTAGCACGATATCGCCATTCTCGTCGGCAAAGCCGGTAACTAAGAACTGCGACATAAAATTAGCGATCTGCTTTTCGGGGAAATTGATAACGCCTACTATCTGGCGCCCCACCAGGCTCTCTTTGGTGTAGTGTTTTGTGACTTGCGCACTGCTCCACCTGATGCCAAATTCGCCAAAATCAACTTTCAGCTTGTAGGCCGGCTTGCGTGCCTGCGGAAAATCATGTACTTCGAGAACCGTACCTGCCCGAAGCTCTACTTTTGTAAAATCGTTCCAGCTAATAAATTCCATTCCTCAAAAATAAACATCCCGCAAAGGTTTTATGCATATCTTTTAAAAACACTAACTGCCGCCATGCTGGCATTTTTGGTTGTCGTACCAGGTTGTTTCTGTAGACGGTGAGGACACCGTCCACGGCTTTTGCGCCATGTTGGCATTTTGCGTTACCTTTGCGGGATATGAATCCGGTTATCAGGTTAAAAAAAGGTAAGGAAAAAGCGGTAAGGCAGCTGCATCCCTGGATTTTTTCGGGCGCTGTTGAACAGGTAACGGGGAATCCGGCCAACGGCGATATTGTAACGGTTACCGACCCGGCTGGCAATTTTCTGGCTTACGGGATGTTTAACAGCCAGTCGCGGGTGGCGGTACGTTTGCTGGAATGGCTTCCTGAAAATCCGATAAACGAAGAGTGGTGGCGCCACCGGGTTCGTAAAGCAATAGCTGCACGAAATACCTTACTTTCATCGGGAGATACGGATACCTGCCGCCTGATTTTTAGTGAGGCCGACTTCCTGCCGGGATTTATTGCCGATAAATATGCCGATTTTATTTCGGTTCAGATATTATCCTCCGGCGTAGACCGGGTTAAGGATATTTTGCTTGACGAACTGGAGAAATGCCTGAACCCTGCGGGGATATTTGATAAAAGCGATAATGGCGCACGAAATCATGAAGGGCTGGAGCCTGCCGGCGGGAGATTACGGGGAGCAGAGCCTCCGGCGTTTATCACCGTAAAGGAAAACAATATTGCATACAGCGTAAATATTGCCGAGGGGCAGAAATCGGGCTTTTACTGCGACCAGCGTGATAACCGGCGTTTGGTTGCCGCACATGCCGCCGGCAAAAAGCTGCTGGATTGTTTCTGTTATTCCGGCGGGTTTACGTTAAATGCTTTACAGCACCAGGCGGCACAGGTCTATAGTGTAGATAGCTCGGCCCTGGCTATTGAAACGCTGAAGAAGAACATTGCACTGAACCGGTTTGATTCCGCCAGGCACCAGGCTATTCAGTCTGACGTTAACCGGCAATTGCGCCTGTTCAAAGAGCAGAATGAAAAGTTTGATATCATTGTGCTCGACCCGCCTAAGTATGCGCCTTCGCGATCGGCGTTGGATAAAGCGGCCCGTGCCTATAAAGACCTTAACCGCCTGGGTATGCAACTGCTGAATGAGGGCGGCTTGCTGGCAACGTTTTCGTGCTCGGGGGCTGTGGATATCACCACCTTTAAACAAATACTGGCCTGGGCCGCACTGGACGCCGGAAAAGAAGTGCAATTTATCGGGCAATTCTGCCAGCCCGAAGACCATCCGGTACGGGCATCGTTTCCTGAAGGTGAGTATTTAAAAGGATTACTGTGCAGGGTGAGTTAATTCTGAAATAGCTTTTCAATCAGCCTGATGCAGAGGAATTAAACCGAACCAGCTTGTCCCAGTCAATTGATCCATCAGTTAAACAAAATGTATCGGCAAACTCTTTGGTAAACCTGTTGATCATTTTGGAATAAGAAATGATGAATTCATCGTTTCGTTCTTTAGCCTGATGTCCTAATGGTTCAATGATCTTTGTATATAATTCATGATCTCCTGAAATAAAGGCCCAGAAACGTTGTCCGCAATATTTAAAGTAATCTCCTTTGTCCGGCTGATTATCTTTTCCATAACAACAACCATTTACCGCTACAACATTAATTTGAGAGTTACTTGTACGTAAAGTCTTTTTTGCGGTCTTAAAATCAGCTATCATTTTTCCGATTTGGCTGCTATTTCCCCAGTTTGGGCCTGATTTAATGGTTACAATATGCCTTGCCCCATTATTATCAAATTCAAGGTCAATACCCGGAATGCCTGATTTCCAGCCATTATATACCCGGGTATTAATAAAAATGGCAAGCCCTTCAAGCCAGTCGCCGAAAATAGTTTCTTCCTGCGAGGATATAAAAGCATCGGTAAAGCTCTTGATTATTTCCTGCGCCGTAAGCACAAACTTTGCTTTAAAAAGATATGGATTTTTCTTGCCAAGTACCCGGTTCAGCTTCAGCTTTGTCAATCCCTCAATACGTTTCTGATGAAATGTACCGATATTATCTTCAACGTACTGCGATACGTCTGTTATGCTTAGCTGATTCATACACTGCTTCAGGTTCTAATGAATAAAGTTCTGCAGGATTTATTTGCGCCTTAACCATATTGTAGTAGTCCTCTACTATTTCAATACCTATAGAATGCCGTTTCATGCGATTTGCTACATTAAGCGTAGTTCCCGAACCCATAAAAGGGTCAAGCACTGTATCTCCAGCTTTGGTAAAGAGCTTGATAAACCATTCGGGCAATTCTTCGGGAAAGGCCGCACTATGATTCTTGTTACTACATTCTGTTGCAAGATGGAGAACATTTGTAGGATAGGCTTTATCGCGATTAAGCCAATTAGAAATATTCTTCCCAAAACCACTCCCTACTTTAGAGCTATCTCTTGTTTTATCGGTATCAGAAAGATTTTTAAGGCGTGATTTTGCCCAATCACCCATCGGTACCATCACTTCTTCCTGGTACATATTGAATTTTTTATCCTTATTAAATTGAAGAAGTCTTTCCCAGGCATCACGGAATCGGTTAGGCCATTTCCCGGGGTAACAATTTTTCTTGTGCCAGATGAATTCCTCGGTCCATAACCATCCCTGCTTTCGCATTTCGAGAATTAGCTCCATAACGTATGTGCTTCGCTCCCCATCAACTACTTTTTCCTTTATATTGAGTATAAATGTTCCTGTAGGTTTTAATACCCTCAAAAGTTCTTTAGAAATAGGTAAAAACCATTGCACGTATTTGTCAGGATGAATACCGCCATAGGTTTCCTTCCGTTGGTCGGCATAAGGCGGAGAAGTAATAATGAGGTCAACCGAATTATCTGAAAGATTACTTAACTCTGTCTTGCAGTCACCCAAATACAAATCTGCTCGTATCTCCATGCTCAAATTTAGCTCTCTTCGCTGTTTATTTAATATCATGTTAATAAGTTTTTGAGAGCATCTTTAAAAAATGACATAGGGGTTTCAAAATCTAAAATATTGCATAACTAAAGAATAGTGCGTACCTTTGCGGCTCGAAACCTTTAAGCATGTCAA
Source organism: Pedobacter sp. BS3 (assembly GCF_008274585.1). GTDB lineage: Bacteria > Bacteroidota > Bacteroidia > Sphingobacteriales > Sphingobacteriaceae > Hufsiella_A. The sequence goes on from NZ_VTRT01000001.1 coordinate 799,851, forward strand.
AAGCATCCGAAATAAAAAATGGCAATATTTTGCGCTTTAATGGCGAATTAGTTTCTGTTGAAGAGTTTATTCACCGTACTCCCGGCAACCTGCGTGCATTTTACCAGGCCAGAATGCGGAATATCCGTACCGGCAAGCTGGTAGAATACCGCTTCCGTACCGATGAAGAGGTTGAAATTTGCCGTGTTGAAACTAACGATTACCAGTATTTGTATGAGGATGGCGACTACTTTGTGGTAATGGATAATAATACGTTCGAGCAGTTTAATATCCCAAAATCATTGTTTGGTGATGCTGCCCGCTTTCTGAAAGAAGGCATGAACGTAATTGTTGCCTTTGAAAGCGATGAGCCGATTATGGCCCAGGCCCCAACCAGCGTTGAGCTTGAGATTACTTACACAGAGCCTGCCGTAAAAGGCGATACTTCTACCAATGCCTTAAAAAGTGCAACGGTAGAAACCGGTGTTGAAGTCCGGGTTCCCCTGTTTATTAACCAGGGCGATAAAGTTAAAATTGATACCCGCACCGGAGATTACATCGAGCGTGTGAAATAAAGATTCTTTTTCATATATTAAGTTTAGGTTGATTATTGAAAAACGGCTCATTTACGAGCCGTTTTTTATTTTAGGGAAATTTTACAAACGTGGAAAAAGACCGGTTAAGGAAATTGTATCTTGAGAAACGGAAAAACCTGAGCTTAAAAGCAGCTGACCTGCTTACGCGGGGGATTCTCCGGCAATTTGCCTCGTTAGATTTTTCGCAGGTACGTTATTTTCACTTGTTCTATCCCATTCCGGGGAAACATGAGTTTAACAGCCTTGTTCTGGCCGACTGGCTGCGGCTAAATCACCCGGAAATTAAGCTGGTTTTATCGCGTAGCGATTTAAAGAATCATACCCTGACACATATCATTTGGAATCCGGACACGCCCCTGGCAATGAATAGCTGGGGTATAACCGAACCTGTTTCCGGCGCTGAAATTGCACCCGGAGAGCTGGACTTTGTCCTGGTACCGTTGCTGATTTTTGACACAAGGGGGAATCGTGTGGGCTATGGTAAAGGTTTTTACGACCGTTTTTTAACTCAATGCAGGCCGGATGTTATTAAAGCGGGAGTTTCGTTCTTTGAGCCTGAAATCAATCCTATTCCGGTTAATGAGCACGATATTCCGTTAAACCTATGCCTGACACCGCAACAGGTATGGCGGTTTTAATAACCTGAGTTCGATTAATAATCCTGCTCAAAAACAGGTTTAACAGAGATTGCTTCGTCGTACCTCCTCGTCCCGAGACTTCGGGAACGGAAATAGGAGCGTCATTGTCCCGAGGCTTCGGGAAAGGATTGGATTTGTGCGACAGAATGAAGCAATCTGTTAGTAATCAGCTTAATAAAATCAAACTCAGATTAATATTAATCCTGCCCGAAATTAAGGGCAATCTGTTCGTTGCAGCACGTTGTCGTTATTATAAACCAATGAGTCCGGGTTGGTAAAGACCATTTTTCCGTTCTGTTCGGTTACATCGCCGTAACCTTCAACCAGGGTATCTCCCTTTTTAAGCAAAGCCACCTGCCGCACAGATTCCATACCTTCGGAAGTAAAACGATAATCGGCAATAATGGTATCACCATATAATTTGCCCTTAATGGAGCCGGTGCTTTTATCTTTCTCAAAATAATTGTATGAAAGTGTGCCAGTTACCGTCTTTCCGGCGGCAGTGAGATGCAGGAAAACGGTATCTTTATCATGGATAAAGTGATAACAGCCGGAAATGTCTTTCGCTGCTGAAGCACCGTTTTTAGAAGTATTATTCTTGCAGGCTGCCATCCCAAACAGGGCACAACCTAAAATGAAGCATGTTTTCATCGGCTTATGTTTTGTATTAATAAATACACAAGCCGGCCCCGAAAATGTTTGCTCTGTTATTTCTTGCCAGGCTTGGCTGCCGGGAATTTCATTTTATACGCCACATTGATTTGTCCCTTTGAAATAGCATCAAGCCTGCTTTTCAGCATGGTTTTGCGTAAGGGCGATAATTTGTCGATAAACAATTTACCATCAATATGGTCGTATTCGTGCTGGATAACACGGGCAGCCACCCCCGAAAAGGTTTCTTCATGATGCTGCCAGTTTTCATCATAATAGGATAGTTTAACAGTCTGGTGGCGGCTTACATCTTCACGTATGTCCGGAATGCTCAGGCATCCCTCATTGAAATCCCATTTTTCACCTTCCTCATCAATTACATGCGCATTGATAAATACCTTTTTGAAATTTTCCAGCTCGTTATCTTCATCAGCAAATGGACGGGCATCTATCACGAATAAACGTATGGAAAGGCCAACCTGAGGGGCAGCCAGTCCTACACCCTGGGCATTATACATGGTCTCAAACATGTTTGCTATCAACTCATCCAGGTTAGGATAATCTTTGGTAATATCGTCAGCCTTTTTGCGTAAAACCGGATGTCCGTAAGCAATAATAGGTAATTTCATGATACAAAAATAAGTAAATTACTGTGATTCGGGTTGGAACAACAGCACCGATAAGGCTGATGGGTTAAAAATCTCGTTAGCGATATCCTGCAGCTGCGAAGCGGTACATGCCTGGATGCGGGCGAAGATCTCGTCGAGCGTATCTACCCGGTTATAATCCAGCAGGCTTTTTGCCATCGAAATGATCATCCCGATACGGTTTTCTTCGGCCAGGGCAATTTGCCCGATGAATTTCTGCCGGGCCGTATGTAACTGCAATGTTCCCAGCTTATGCTCGCACAGCTTTTTCAGCTCCCGGTAGATCAGCCGCAGTGCTTTATCCGATTTTTCGGCATCTGTACCAAAATAAATGGAGAAAATGCCCGTGTCGGTTAAGGGCGTATAATTGGAATCGATGGTATAGGCAATACCGTATTTTTCGCGTATCTGCAGGTTGAGCCGGGAGCTCATGCCATTGCCGCCCAGCATATTGTTGAGCAGCAGCAGACCGGTTTTATTTTCGTGATACAGGTTATAGGCCGGTGCTCCTATTACACAATGCACCTGTGATATGGGCTTACTTTCTTTTCTGGTTTGCGCCATATACTGCGCTACAGGTTCCCGCTTTCGCGATGAATGTGTAGCGGGCAAATGTGCAAAATAACGCTGCGCCAGCTTTTCTATCCGCGAAGGCGAATAATTACCCGATATACCGATAACCATCTGGTTGGTTGTATAGTGCTCCTGCAAAAAGGTGAAAATATCCTGGCGGGATAAACGGCTCACGCTTTCGGCAGTACCCAGGATATTACGTCCCAGCGGATGCCCGGCAAACAGTAATTCTTCAAAATCATCATTTATTGCATCTTCCGGCAAATCCTGGTACGATGCTATCTCATCCAGAATAACGCTCTTTTCTTTCTCCAGCTCTTCATCCGGGTAAACCGAATGAAATACCAGATCCTCAAAAAGGTCTAACGTGCGGTCGAGGTAGGCCTGCAAAAACGAGGCATGAATACAGGTATATTCCTTGGTGGTATAGGCATTCAGGTCGGCGCCAATGCTCTCAAGCCGGTTAAGTATCTGTGATGTGTTACGCCGTTCCGTCTTTTTAAATAATAAATGCTCTATGAAATGAGCCAGGCCCGACGTTTGAGGGCTTTCGTCACGTGTACCGGCATTAATTACGATACAGGCATGCGAAACAGGCGATGAAAAAGGCTTAAAAATTATGCGTATGCCATTAGGCAACGTAATAACGTATTGGTCCATGCGGAGAGCAAAGATAGTAATACCCGTGGTAATGCAGGTATTTAACAGTTGGTATTACCACTATTTAAGCACATAATTGAATGGTTGTCAGTAATAACGTCCACATAGCTTTCATAGTCCCGATAGGAAATCATATAGCTTGAAGTCAGTAGTCTAACGCTGAAAGAAGCTTTTTAAAACTTAATACTTTTCATTAAATTTGACTCTATGAGAGCAGCGGACGCGAATACAACATTAATAAATGGTTATATCGACCTGTTAGACAATCTAAGCCCAGGTAGTAAGCTCGACCTGATATCTAAGCTAACTATATCGGTTAAGACCGACCTGATTAAAAAGAAGTCTTCTTTTAAAAAGGCATTTGGAGCGTTTGATTCAAAGGCAAGCGCTGAGGAGATTATAGAAGATATTCGTAAAAGCAGGGTGTTCACCAGACAAATAGAATCATTTTGAAGCGCTATCTAATTGATACCAATATTGCCATATTCTATATGAAAGGCAAGTTTGGTCTGGATGCTAAATTCGATACCGTCAATGCTGAGGATTGCTTCATTTCAGAGATAACCTTAGCTGAACTCAAATTCGGGGTCGAGAAAAGTGAGAAGCCGGAAAAGAATAGAAAAGCTTTAAATAACTTCTTAAGTGGTGTCCAGATTCTACCTATTTTTCATTCATTAGACCTATTCGCAAAGGAAAAGGAAAGGCTGCAAAGGGAAGGAACACCTGTTGATGACTTTGACCTTTTAATAGGTGTAACTTCAGTGACTCATAACCTGACAATGGTTACCAACAATACACCAATCACTTTAAACGCATAAAGGGAATTAAGTTAGAGGACTGGACAATCGGCAAAAGCGACCCATAGTTTTACCATTCAGCACAACACTTCATTCCCTGCTCTGGGCAGCTAACGTTACTTAGCCGACCTGTTAATGCTTAAGCTGTAATTTACATTTCTGCTTGAACGCGTTAAACCTCGGCACCGAAACGCCCTGGATATAGGCCGATGACGGGTTATATTCTTCGTAGTTCTGATGGTATTCTTCGGCCCGGTAAAAGGCTTTTAACGGTTCTAACTGGGTAACAATGGGCTTTTTAAACGATGGTGTCCATTTCCGGATGGCTTGTTTGGCCTGCTCCAACTGGCTGGCATCGGTATAAAAGATAGCAGAACGGTACGAGGTACCCACATCCGGCCCCTGGCGGTTCAGTGTGGTTGGGTCGTGTGATGAAAAGAAAGCATCGAGCAAATCGCTGTACGATACTACTTTGGGATTATAGTACACCAGCACGGTTTCGGCATGGCCGGTAGTTTCACTGCAAACCTGCTTATACGTTGGATTTTTAACATGGCCACCCGCATATCCTGAAACGGCAGAATCTACTCCGGCAATTTCCTCAAAAATATGTTCTGAGCACCAGAAACAGCCTTCGGCAAAAGCGGCAATAGCCTTACCTTTAGGTGCTGTCAGCTTTATGCTGGTATCGGTCTTTTTAGCCTGTCCCGAGCTGTTACAGGCCAGCAGGCAAAGCGCCAGGAAACCTGTCAGACTTCTGATTAAATTCTTCATATTTAAAATTACGCATTATCGGGTGCAATTCAAATTGTCGCCGGTTGGTGGGGACACCAACCGGGGCGGAAGCCGTGGGCGGTGTCCCCACCGCCCACACGAAGCAAGTAATGCGACAATTTGAAATGCACCCTCATTATCCGGCTGTGCTAATGAGAAAAATTGTAACACTTTTGTAAGAAAGGGGATTTATGCCCGGGAGCGCCAGGCGGTGTGAGATCTTTTTATTCCAACCCGTTTTTGATAGCGTATTTTACCAACCCGATAGTGCTTTTGCAGTTGCATTTGGCAAACAGGTTTTGCCGGTGATTGTCAACCGTTTTTTTACTGATGAATAGCTTTTGGGCAATTTCTTCGCTGGTAAGCTCTTTAACTATCAGGCTTAGTACTTCCTTTTCGCGGGCCGAAAGGTTATTCAGTTGCTCATCCTGAACTTTCTTTTTGGTGTATTGGCTATAGATTACCGGCAAAATATCCTGCGAAAAATAGGTTCCGCCATTTACAATGCGATGCAATGCTGACAACAACTCTTCCTTGCCGGAGCTTTTAAGAATGTAACCATCGGCTTCGGCCAGAATGGCTTCTTTTACTGCCGGGCCATTGCTGTACATGGAGAGCACCAGCACCTGTATGTGCGGATACTGCGATTTTACCATCTTGCAAAGGTCAATCCCCGATAATAAAGGCATGCTGATATCTGTAAGCAGAATGTTATATTTTTCGGGATGCACTGAAATTTTGTTCAGTGCCAGCTGTCCGTTAATCACTTCATCTACAACGGTATATTGCGTTTCATTTTGCAGCATACTTTTAATGCCGTCAATCACCATTTGATGGTCGTCGGCAATAATAATTGAGTTTATTTCTGTTTCCATTATGTGGGTATAGTAATTTTTATTTGGGTTCCGGTTAATTTTTCAGAGGTTACCTGCATGCTCCCATTAAGCAGATGTACCCTGGCGCTGATATTTTTCCAGCCTAATCCTTTAGACTCTTTGATTTTTGAGGTATCAAATCCCTTTCCGTTATCTTTTATAGTAATGGTAAAGGTATCATGAGCTTTTGTAATATCCAGATCAATTTCAGTAGCGTCAGCATGTTTGGAGATGTTGCCAAGCACTTCCTGTACAATTCGGTATACAGAAAGCGCATTCTGTTCGGTAAACGTATAGTTGCGTACCTCATCGGAAATGGCTACCTCGACCCTGGTTTTACCGGTGGCATTAATTTTACCGGCTAAATCTTCAATGGCATTTATCAAACCAAAATTAAGCGCTTCGGGAATCAGGTTATGTGAGATGTGGCGTACCTCAGTGATGGTTTTATCCAGGACCTCAATGGTATCTGCCGGCGACTGCTGATTAGAGAGTTTCATTTTTAATACGGCCAGCATCTGTCCGATGCTGTCGTGCAGGTCGCGGGCAATGCGGATGCGCTCCTTTTGTTCGCCTTCAAAAAGCGCCCTGCTGGCCAGTTCCTGTTGCCTGTACACTTCGGCCTGTAAGCGTTTTTCCAGCTTGTATTTATTGGTTCGGTAAATTAAATAGGCAACGGTTGCACCCAATAAGATCAATATAAATAAGCTGAAAAGCAGGTAGTTCTGTTTGCTGATCTCAAATTGCTGCTGCTGGATCAGCTTCTGTTTTTTCGCTGTTTCGTATTTGATGTTAAGCTCTGATAATTGCCGGGTACTTTCTATGTTGATGAACTTCGCGTTAGCATCAGAAAACCGTTTGTGATAATTAAACGCAGCTTTGTAATCACCGGCTTTTGCTGCAATCTCGCTCATGGTATCGTATGTAGATTCGATGATCTCCAGGGCGCTTATCTCTTTGGCTAAAGCCAATGCTTTTTCACAATAAGCAATTGCTTTTTTGTAATCAGCCATTTCGCAGTAAAGGCTACCTATATTATTGTTTGTAGCTGCCATAAGCCATTTATCGCCAAGCTTTGTGGAAAGTGTCAACGCCTTTAAGTTGTATTCGAGCGATGCCTGGTAATTTTTCTGGTATTTATAAACAATGGCAATATTGCTCAATGCCATAGATATTTTATCAGTAATGTTTTTCTGCGTATAAACGGTCAGGGCATTTTTATAAGCGCTTATTGCTTTGTTGTATTCCTGCTGTTGTTCGTAAACCGTTCCCTTGTTATTCTGGCAGTCGGCCACAAGCTCATCTTCGTGAATTTCGGCCGCAATATTTTCGGCCTTTTCGTAATAGCTTATGGCCCGTCCGAATTTTTTCCAGCTGATGTACAGTGCACCGATGTTTTTGTACAAATGTGCAGTAAGCTGTTTATTGCCGGTGCTTTCTGCTTTAGTTAGCCCCTGCTGAAAATGGCTTAGTGCCTTAACGTTCTCACCTTTATCGGCATATATTCTGCCGATGTTCATTTGAGCTTTTATAAAAACCGGGATATCTTTTTTCCGGATAGCTGTTTGTGCCGCCTCTGTCAGAAGAAGCTCCGCCTTATCTGCGTTTCCTTTTTTAAGATAGGAGATACCTGATTCCAGCAGTGCTGCGGGACTCTCCGGGTGTTTCATCAGCTCCAGACTATATGCTCCGGGAGTTGCGGCAAATACGCTGAAGCAGCAGATTATCTTCAGCACAACTAAGATGTATTTCATTGAGAGCGGTTTGCCGTAAATATACCGTCTCTGTAGTATTAAGCCAAAAGAAAAAATCAAAGCGGAATACCGCAATAAACCCTGAAAAATACAAAAGGAGACCGTTGTGAAACAGCCTCCTTTCTTTCTGGAGTTTTAAAACAGAGTTAGAATTTAAATGTAACACCTGCATTTAAGTTTCCAACCCCATAGCCTACTTCGGCGAATATGCCGATCTTATCAGAGAAGAAATATCTTGCACCGGCATGGCCGCCATAAATAACGCCGCCCGCAGAAGCGCTGGCCGGAGCAGTGCCGCTACCGCTCCATTTGGCCGAAGCAATGTTATAACCCAGGATAGCGCCGATATACGGGTCTAACTTGTCGCCACCAAAAGAAAAATGGTACGATGCTCTTGCTGCAGTAAGGATGTACGAATATTTATAATCTCCCCAGGCGCCTAAAGCTTCCTTTTTGCTTGAATAAGAAACATAGGCGCCACCGCTGATCTTATCGGAAAAGCCATGTTCAAAGCTAAGTCCGATAGGAGTGCCAAAGCCACCGCCGAAGCCTGCACCGATGTTGAGCAGGTTGTCGCCTTTTTTGTAATTCTGCGCTGAGGCAATTGTTACACTGCATCCTGCAACCAGTAGGGAGAATGCTAACTTTTTGAGGTTTAAGTTCATCATGTGTGTTATTTTAATTGATTTAAGATTGGGTTATGTTGGCAAAACTATTGTGAAGCACCGTAAAAGGTTATCCGTATAAATGCTGATTTTGTGTCAGTGGAAATACGGAGTTCTTATACATAGCGCAAAAACTGCGGCTAAACAGTGATTGTATTATAAAACTGTGTTTTCATTGAGAGCGATTTTGCGTTTACATCAGCAAAAATGAAAATCAATATGCGGCAGTAAACAGAGAATAATCTTTGTTTTTATAGGGATGTATACCTAATTGCAGGCAATAACGTCGAAAATTTAATCGACAAAAGCTCTGCCTCACTCTCCCGATAATAATTTCTATGCCATCTGAGGTTTAGATAAGTGCTACCTTTGCGCCATGGCCGGTATCTATCTCCATATTCCGTTTTGCAAAAAAGCCTGTTACTACTGCGATTTTCATTTCAGCACATCCCTGAAGTATAAACCGGAAATGTTACAGGCCATGAAAAAAGAGCTGGCTTTGCAGAAAGATTACCTTAGCGGTCAGGAAATACAAACGCTGTATTTTGGCGGCGGCACACCCAGCATCCTGGATGCAGAAGATATTCAGTCACTGATGGATGAAGTTAACCGCTATCATTCCGTTGCAGCCGATGCCGAAATAACACTGGAAGCTAATCCCGACGATCTCACTCCCCAAAAGGTAAAAGCGTTGAGGCGAACTCCGGTTAACCGTTTCAGCATCGGGATACAGTCTTTTTTTGATGAAGATTTACGTTGGATGAACCGGGCGCATACATCCGCGGAAGCGGATAGCGCTATAAAACGGGTGCAGGATGCCGGCTTTGAGAACATTACCGCCGATCTGATCTATGGCTATCCGCTGTTGAGCGATGATAAGTGGAAAAGCAATATGCATAATCTATTGCAATTGGATATTCCGCACCTGTCGGCGTACAGCATGACGGTTGAGCCACGGACAGCTCTTGCCTCTTTCATCCGTAAGGGAAAACAGCAGGCCATGAACGATGCGCAAAGCTCTTCGCAGTTCCTACTGTTAAGCGATACGCTTACCGGTGCAGGCTTTGAACATTATGAAATATCCAATTTTGCCAGGCCCGGACGCTATTCACAACATAACACCAATTACTGGCGTGGCGTGCCGTACCTGGGAATAGGCCCTTCGGCACACTCATTTAACGGCATATCGCGGCAGTGGACTGTTGCCAACAATGCCCGGTATATGGAAGCAATAGAACAAGGTCGCGTTTCCGCCGAAACAGAGCTGCTTACCATAGAAAACCGTGTTAACGAATACATTATGACTTCGCTGCGTACGATATGGGGCATGAACCTGGATAAGATCCACAGCGATTTCGGAACTGATCACTACGATTTAATTATAAACAATTGTCGTCCGTTTTTTGAAAAGAGCTGGATAGAGCAGCATGGAAACGTAGTCAGGCTCACGCAACCCGGTAAGCTGTTTGCCGACCATATTGCTGCGGAGCTGTTTGTGTAAGTTGGTATTGAGTATTGCGATTTTAGATTGCTGAATTGTTCTATTGTTGTTCGTTATTCGTCCTTCGTTGTTCGCCTTACGCCATACACCTTCTACCTTCACCTTAAAACCTTCCACCTTCCACCTTTCTTGTCTCTTGCTTCTATGTTCCTGCCATTGCAGTATGCAGCTTCGCTTATTACTTGCAGGCTGCTGAGCTTTGCTATTCAGACTCGGCTAATAGCTGGACTAATCCTTAAAATGCAGATATTGCGAAGGGCTTAAACCGGTAACTTTTTTAAACGAAGTAAAAAACGTACTCCTGGATGCAAAGCCTGCTTCATTAGCCAGGGCTTCAAGAGTAAAAGATCGCCAGTCTTCGCGTTCCAGTCGTTTTTTTACATAATTAACGCGACAGGTATTAATAAAATCGGTGAACCGCTGCTTATAGTAATGGTTAAGCACATAAGACAGGTGATGCAGGGGGATTTGCAATGCCAGAGCCAGCTCATTAACAGTGAAGCCCTGTTTCTTAAAGGGCTCTTCCAGCCGGACGTAGGTTTCCAGCCGGCACACATACATATTCATTAATTCCGGATTAAAAGGAGCCTCTCGTTTTGACGTTGTACAACTATCTTTTTTACTCTCTTTATGATGATGATCCGTTGACTGTTCAACCTTTATCTGCCCTGTATTTGCCACTGGTGATTTACTGGTATAAACTTCCCGGGGGATACCATATAAAATATCAGGTTTGAAAAAGAGATAGACACTTAAGCACATAAAACCAAGTATTTGCAGCAGCGCAGGAACAGAACGGGCCGAAGAAAGCAGGTTCACTCCCGAACCCAGGTTCAGCCAGGCAATAACAGACATAATACCCAGGCCGGTATATATGATTGTGCTGAATGCTGAAAATGTGAATAACCAACCGGTTACATTGCTGAAATTTTCCAGCTTATCTTTTTTTGTGATCCGATACAACAATGCCCATTGAAAAACCAGGTAAACTATCCCTTGTATCCAGCGCAATTGGAAGTGCCAGAAGGCGGGTATCATACCCGATCCTTTCTGATAAGACAGGTTAAAATCTGTTGTAATGGCATTAACCACGGCTTTTTTCGTCTCCATATCTGCCAGATAAAAAGGCATCAAATCAATCACATTGATCAGGGCCGGTATAAAATGCAACCAGTCGCATTTCCTGAATTTAGTTTCATCTAATAAAACACTCCTGACATACAGGTAGCTGCAGGGTGGGATAAGGTAATAAAGCGGACTGCCTACACGGTGTATCCATGGAATAGAGCGTATCCAACCGGTAATAACCAGTAAATATAACAGGGCATACCATCCCCAGGTAAAGATCACTACGCCCAAAAGCCGGTTAGCATGTAGCTGGTATCTTCCCCGCGTGAACAACAACAGGCTTGTAAGAAAACTTGTAAGTACTCCTCCGGCAACCAGAATGTCGTAAAAGCGCATGATTACAACCTCATTAATAAAAGAAACCTATCTTTTATGATGATTTTTACGGCGAAATTATTAAAACTGTTTAGCGTTTTTCTAAATAAGAAGATGATGGTTTTGTAATATTTGTTTTACTGATTACTTATTGTTCGTTGTTAGCGGTTATTAGATAGTTAGTTGTTTGTGCCTGCTTCTCTCCATTTCGTAAATCTAAATTCGTAGTTCGTAATTTCTTTTTGTCCGGAGCTGCTTCCTCTTGCTGGTGCACGCCTGTGGCGTGTGCCTTCCGCGTATGGTTGATCTGATCTTTTATTAAAACTCCGGCAATTGCCATGTTTTATGCAATCGTTCCCGGCATCGATTGCATATTTTTACCGTCTCAAAAAAGCCGATTTTGTTATTTCTTGACTAAACTTGTACAGCTATCCTAAAAACCGGGACATTAAATGAAGCATTTACTCTGTATCTTTTTCTGCCTGATCACTATCCCGCTGTTTGCTCAGCAATTGACCATAACAGTAGCACAAAACGGTAGTGGAAATTTCAGAACGATACAGGAAGCCGTAAACTCAGTTCGCGATTTATCGCAAAAGCAGGTGCGCATTTACATTAAGAACGGCATATATCCTGAAAAACTGGTTATCCCCTCGTGGAAAACCCATATATCGCTTATCGGCGAAAGCAAAGAGCACACGATTATTACCGGTAATGATTTTTCTGGGAAACCTTTTCCCGGCGGTAAAGACCCTTACGGGAATACGAAATTCAGCACCTATACATCCTGCACGGTTTTGGTACAGGGCAATTATTTTACTGCCGAAAACCTGACCATACAGAATACTGCCGGAAGGGTTGGACAAGCCGTAGCCCTGCATGTAGAAGCCGATTGTACCGTTATTAAAAATTGCCGCATACTGGGTAACCAGGATACCTTGTACACCGCAACAGGGAACAGTCGCCAATATTACCGGGATTGCTATGTGGAGGGAACTACCGATTTTATCTTTGGCGAAGCTACGGCGGTATTTGATAACTGCACGATCAAAAGCCTGAGCAACTCGTACATTACAGCCGCGGCTACACCCGCGGGGCGTTCTTTCGGTTTTGTATTTATAAATTGCAGGCTTATTGCCGATACAGCTGTTACCAAAGTTTACCTGGGAAGGCCCTGGCGTCCGTACGCCAAAACTGTTTTTATCCATACCGAAATGGGCGGGCACATTGTCCCCGACGGCTGGAATCCCTGGAAAGGTGACGCGATGTTTCCTGACAAAGAAAAAACCACGTTTTATGCCGAATACCAATGTACCGGCCCGGGAGCAAACACTGAAAAACGGGTAAGCTGGGCGAAACAGTTATCCGCCAAAGCATATAAACACTATACACTTAAAAATATATTTGGTCAAACCGCTTGGTTACCGGGCTATTAGCCAACAGCTATTGGCCATTAGCTTAAAGCCAAAAATCGAGAAATGATCTCAATAAAAAACATATTTCTTTTAGTATGCCTTACGGCGATATCAAGTTATGCAATAGCGCAAACCACACCGTATGTTTCTAACGTGTGGGTGGCCGATCAGGGAAACGGAACCTATAAAAACCCGGTTATCAATGCCGATTATTCCGATCCGGATGCGATACGTGTAGGTGCCGATTTTTACATGGTAGCGTCAAGCTTTGATGCAGTTCCGGGCTTGCCGATATTACATTCAAAAGATTTGGTGAACTGGTCTATACTCACCCATGCCTTAAAAAGGCAACCGCCTTTTAAGCATTTCGAAAAAACACAACACGGCAATGGCGTGTGGGCGCCGTCCATTCGTTATCATAACGGCGAATTCTATATTTATTATCCCGACCCGGATTTTGGTATTTATTTGATAAAAGCTAAAAATGCCGTGGGGCCGTGGTCTGAACCCATACTCGTAGAAGCCGGTAAAGGCTTAATAGATCCATGTCCTTTATGGGATGATGACGGTCGGGTTTACCTGGTTTATGCGTATGCCGGCAGTCGTGCAGGTGTTAAAAGCATTATTGCCGTGAAAAAGCTCAATGCTGCGGGCGATAAAACACTGGATGCCGGAACCATTGTATACGATGGTCATGAAACCGACCCGACCATTGAAGGCCCCAAATTTTACAAACGTAATGGCTATTACTACATTTTCGCACCTGCCGGAGGCGTTCCTACCGGTTGGCAACTGGTTTTACGGTCAAAAAATGTATATGGCCCGTATGAGCGTAAGGTGGTCATGGATCAGGGGTCGTCACCGGTAAACGGCCCGCACCAGGGCGCTTGGGTGGATACGCCTACCGGCGAAGACTGGTTTTTGCACTTCCAGGATAAGGATGCCTATGGACGGGTTGTTCACCTGCAACCTATGAAATGGATAAATAACTGGCCGGTTATTGGTATAGATAAACAAAACAGTGGAAAGGGCGAACCGGTACTGAGCTATAAAAAACCAAATGTGGGCAAAATATATCCCATTGCCACTCCGGCCGAAAGTGATGAATTTAACTCTAACAAATTAGGATTACAGTGGCAATGGCAGGCCAATCCGCAGGCCACCTGGATGTTTATGAACCCGGCAAAAGGGGCTTTACGGTTATATACTTACCAGGTACCGGATAGCGCCAGGAATTTGTGGGATGTACCCAATATCCTGATGCAGAAATTTCCGGCCGATGAATTTACCGTTACCACAAAACTGGCGTTTACACCCAATCCGAATATTGAAAATGAGCAAACCGGCCTGGTCATTATGGGCCGCAGTTATGCTGCCTTAAGCCTGGAAAGCAAAAAGGATGGTATTTATATTGTTTACAGCATTTGCCAGAATGCGGATAAGGGCAAGTCAGAGACCGAAACACAACTCGCTAAAATCAGCAATCAACCGGTTTACCTGCGGGTAAGCGTAAGTAAGGGCGCCAAATGCCGGTTTGCATACAGCACAGACGGCACAAACTTTACAGATGTACAACAGGAATTTCAGGCCGTTGCCGGTCAGTGGATCGGTGCTAAAGTAGGTCTGTTCGCCACAAGGAAAACTCAGATCAATGATTCGGGCTACGCCGATTTTGACTGGTTTAGAGTGGAAAGGTAAAAGGTGAGCTAAAAGCAGAAAGCCAAAGGCTGAAAGCAATCTTTAATAATTGATAATGGACAGTGGACAATTTTTGTGGTTCATAGCGATTGAGAAGCAAGAACATAGATGCAAGAAACAAGACAGTAAAGGTAGAGAGGCAGAGGATTTAGGGCGTGAGGCTAAAAAGGTTATAAGTTATGGGTTGTAAGTTATACGTTTTAGCCCTTACAGCAGATCCTCGTAACCCGCAACAATTTGACAATGCAACAATTAAGCAATTTACAGTATCTCAATACACACTACCCACTACTCAATACCATATTAAGAGTGCGGCCAACTACCCCGGCATACTGATCTTTCCCATGGTTACCGCCGGTAATCCGGCAATGGCTGTGCCTTTTCCGGCAATGGCTTCATTGGCCAATACGGCAAAAAGCAGGGCTTCTTTCGCATCAGGATTTATACCTAACTCATCAAAATTTTTTATGGTGTATGGGGGAAGAAGCTGTTGCAGGTTTCGCATTAATAAAGGATTATGGCATCCGCCGCCACTTACATAGATCGCTGCCGGCTTATGTATGGAGATAATTGCTTCGGCAATACTCCGGGCACTCAGTTGTGCAAGTGTAGCCATCAAGTCCTCACCGGAAACGGGTTCTTTTAAAAAAGACCCTAACCAGTCCAGGTTGAACAATTCAGGGCCGGTGGTTTTAGGTAAGGCCTCTTTGAAAAAAGGATGTTCCAGCAAGCGGGTTAAAAGCGTTTCATTTACGTTACCCCTGAAGCCTATTTCGGCATCACGATCATACGGCCTGCTAAAATCACGCCTCGCTAATGCATCCAGCAGGGTATTTCCCGGGCCGGTATCGGTACATACAATTTTAGCCGTATCGCCATCCGAAGGCAGGTACGTAAAATTGGCTATACCGCCGATGTTCAGTAAGATCCGGTCTTCCTGCCGGTCAGAAAACAGCAGGTAATCGCCGTAAACGGCCAGCGGAGCGCCTTCGCCGCCAACCGCCAGGTGTTTCTGCCTGAAATCGCTCAAGGTGATAATACCTGTTTTAACTGCAATATGATCGGCGTCGCCAATTTGCAGGGTAGCATCCGGGTAAGCGGCTAAGCCATGCAACCGTTTAGGCGCATGATAAATGGTTTGGCCGTGGCTGGCAATACAATCCACTTCCGAAGGCGATAGGGCATGTTTTTTCAAAAAGGCATTGATCAGTCCGGCATGCAAATTCCCGGTTTGCTCATTGAGCAGGGTAAGCTTCTCAAGGTCGACTGTTTTTTTAGAAAAGATACGCAGTATATCATCCTTAAAAGCGTTTTCATACGGTGCCGTTTCAAATTCGAGCACGCGGGCCGTGGTTTCTTTTCCGTGCCCCGAAATCCGGCAAAGTGCCATATCCAAGCCGTCCAGCGATGTTCCCGACATCAGTCCGATAATAAGCCGCGATGGCTTTTGGGCCATCTGCCATAAGCTGCCAATATCTCTTAAACTCATAATAAATTAAGCGATGTAATTTAAAAATTAACTTTATAACCATCATTATTATCTTAGTTTTGTTTAACCTTAAATACACATTATGGCTCGCTTAAACTTATTAGAAGAAACCCGTTACGAAAAACTACCGGTCACTATATACCCGGACGAACATATTGCCTCAAAAAAAGTTGCCGCACGTATTGCTAACCTGATTCGCGAGAAGCAGGAAAATAACCAACCGGCTGTTTTAGGATTAGCTACCGGGCAAACACCGGTGGGTGTTTATGCCGAGCTGGTACGTTTGCACCGGGAAGAAGGTTTGAGCTTTAAAAACGTAGTTACCTTCAACCTGGATGAGTACTACCCCATGAAGCCGGAATCAGCCCAGAGCTACGTGACTTTTATGAATGAGCATTTATTTAATCACGTGGATATTAACCGGGCTAATGTGCATATTCCTGACGGAACGCTATCGCTGGATGAAATACCGGCTTACTGCATTGAATACGAGCGTAAAATATCATCTTACGGTGGTTTAGACCTGCAGATCCTGGGTATAGGACGTACGGGCCACATCGGTTTTAACGAGCCGGGATCAGCGCCAAATTCAGGAACACGCCTCGTTACGCTGGATGACCTTACCCGCCGTGACGCTTCACGCGATTTTGGCGGTAAAGCCAACGTGCCCACCAAAGCCATCACCATGGGTATCGGCACCATTTTCAAGGCCCGGGAAATTATCCTGATGGCCTGGAATCAGAAGAAAGCGCCCATTATCCGAAAGGCTGTTGAAGGTGAGATATCATCCGAAGTGCCGGCAACGTACCTGCAGCTTTCGGATAAGGTTGAATTTGTTATTGATACCGACGCGGCATCAGAGTTGACCCGCTTTAAAACTCCGTGGCTGGTTAAAGATTGTACCTGGACAGATTACCTGATCAGGAAAGCAGTGATCTGGCTGGCACAACACACCGGTAAACCCATACTGAAACTCACCGAAGAAGATTACAACAACAACGGTATGGCGCAGCTGGCAACCGAGAAAGGGCCGGTGTACGATATCAACATCCGCATTTTTAATGAGATACAGCATACCATTACCGGCTGGCCGGGCGGCAAACCGAATGCCGACGACAGCCAGCGACCGGAACGTGCAGTACCTGCCCATAAACGGGTAGTGATCTTTTCTCCGCACCCGGATGATGATGTGATCTCGATGGGCGGTACATTTATCCGGCTGGCTGATCAGGGGCACGATGTACATGTGGCTTACCAGACATCGGGCAATACTGCCGTTTGGGATGACGACGCCCTGCGCTTTGTTGAGTTTGCCATTGATTTCGGTAAATCCCAGCAATTGGATACCAAACAGCTGGAAAACCTGTATGGCAACATGCGTAATTTTGTTGCCGCTAAGCAGCCTAATCAGCCCGATCCGAAAGAAATTCTTACCGTTAAGGGCCTGATACGCAAGGGAGAGGCTATTGCAGGAGCCCGCTTCGCCGGTTTGCCGGATGATCATATTCATTTCATGGATCTTCCGTTTTACGACCGGGGTAAAGTACAGAAAAACCCGGTTGGCGAAGATGATATTCTGCAAACCATGGAGCTGTTAAGAAGCATAAAACCGCACCAGGTTTTTGCTGCCGGCGATTTTGCCGATCCTCACGGCACACACAAGATATGTTTTGATATTGTGTTAAAGGCATTGCAACGTTTAAAAGCAACCGACGACTGGGTGAAAGATTGCTGGCTGTGGCTGTATCGCGGAGCATGGCATGAATTTGAAGTATATGAAATTGAGATGGCTGTTCCGCTATCACCTTCTGAAGTGGAGCGTAAACGCCTGGCTATCTTTAAACACCAGTCGCAAAAAGACCGGCCGGTATTTCCCGGCGACGATGCCCGCGAATTCTGGGTACGTGCCGAAGACCGTACCCGCGAAACTGCTCATATATACGATGAGCTTGGCCTGGCCGAATATGAAGCTATGGAAGCGTTTATACGATACTCTTTTTAGTAATTTAGTAATTTCAAAATTGTGGAGGTCTTATTCATTGCTACATTCAAATTTGAAGAAGAACTAATAGCACTAAAAGATATTCCATCTTACTTCTATCGAAATGTGCTCGGAATAATGTTCCCCTATGTTAGGGCTTTTGTGAGTATGCTAAGTTTTCAGGCAAATATGAATCCAATTATATTACCATTGTTAAACTTGACAACTCTTGAGTCTTATTTCAAGGAGAATACAACTATGGTTGAAGAAGTTTAAAATCTAATCATCATATTTACGGTATATAGCTTCCTTGTAAGAAATAATCTGCAATCTTTTAATATCTATGAAGCCTCCCGCGAGGTATCGGGGCGGGTTGCAGGCGTATGAGCGTAACACAGGACTACCGGCACCGAAGCAAACCGGCCCCTGCTTTTCAAGTAATTTGTATTAAAATTATGCGATACAGACGTTTAAATGATGGTTGTAGCTGAAATTTTATCTAAGTTTGAGCTGTTTTCAAATTCCGCACGATGTTAAAAGATAAAATCAGGCAAATGGCCCGGGATATCCACCAGGATACCATTGCCATACGCCGGCACCTGCATGCTAATCCCGAACTGTCTTTCCACGAGTACCAAACTTCGGCGTTTGTAAAAGAAAAGCTTGCCGGCATGGGCATCCCTTTTGAGGCTATGGCCGATACCGGTGTGGTAGCTCTGATCAAAGGCAACAAACCGTCTGATAAGGTAATTGCCCTGCGTGCCGATATGGATGCTTTGCCCATAACTGAAACGAATAACGTGGAGTATAAATCAACCAATCCGGGCGTGATGCATGCCTGCGGACACGATGTGCATACTTCGTCGCTACTGGGAACGGCCAGGATACTTTCAGAGTTAAAGGATGAGTTTGGCGGTACGGTAAAGCTGATTTTTCAGCCCGCGGAGGAAAAACTACCCGGCGGCGCCAGCATCATGATAAAGGAAGGTGTGCTGGAAAACCCTAAGCCTTCGGCGGTTATCGGCCAGCATGTTATGCCGCTGATCGAAGCGGGTAAAGTCGGTTTTCGTTCCGGTAAATACATGGCATCCACTGATGAGTTGTATGTAACAGTTCGGGGAAAAGGCGGCCATGGGGCCCAGCCGCAACAAAATATAGACCCTGTTGTAATTACGGCTCATATTATTGTGGCTTTGCAGCAGATTGTTAGTCGCATAGCCGACCCGAAATTACCCACGGTGCTTTCGTTTGGCAAAGTGATTGCCAATGGTGCTACCAACGTAATCCCTAACGAGGTTTACCTGGAAGGCACTTTCAGAACTCTTGATGAAGACTGGCGTGCCGAGGCGCACAAGCGTATGAAAAAGATGGCCGAAGGCATTGCCGAAAGTATGGGCGCTGTTTGCGAGTTTAATATTATGAAAGGTTATCCGTTCCTGATCAACGAGGAAAAACTTACCGCAGACGTGCGGGCTTTTGCCGAGGATTTTCTGGGTAAGGAAAATGTGGTTGACCTGGATATCTGGATGGCGGCCGAAGATTTTGCCTATTACTCGCAAATAGCCGATGCCTGTTTCTACCGGCTGGGCACGGGCAACCAGTCACTGGGAATAACTTCATCGGTGCATACACCTACATTTAATATTGATGAAAGTGCGCTGGCCATCAGCACCGGTTTAATGGCGTATATTGCCGTAAAGCAACTGGGTAATTAAAACCCGTTAGGGGGATATTCCGTTATATCGGGCAAACAACTTATCAATGAAGAAAATTGCCCTCGCAATTTTGTTTTCAGCGCTTTACAGCCTGCCGGTTATGGCGCAGCAAATTCCCCGCTTTAACCCGGATACGCTGCTTACCGTAACTATTGATTCGGCTATTAATATTACGGCCAAGCGCCTTTCGGCCGAAACCTTTATTGACGAAATATTGCGTGATACCAGCTTTTACGAGGCTTTCCGCAATATGAAAAAATACACCTTTACTGCCGAAAATCAGCTTTATACGTATAATAAGCACAATAAAGTTGAAGCTAAGCTGTACCGTAAATTGCTGCATACGGTTAGTCCCGGAGCTGACAGGGTTAAAGTGCTGGCCCAACGCGACAGCGGCAAAATTTATAAGAAAAACGGCAAATACCAGCTTTACACCGTAGAAATGTTCGACTACATTTTTATGAACGCCTATAAATCCGCTTATTCGGCATCGGCAGAGTCGCCTGTTGGCGGCGGTACCAATCAATCGTATAAACAAAAGCTCAAAACATTATTGTTCAGTCCGGGAAGGCCGGTAAAAGGAATACCGTTTATTAGCGATAAAACCGAAATCTTTACGGCCAACATGCGGCAGTACTATGATTATAATTTTTACAGCGGTACATACCTAGATTCTATCCCGGTGTACCGCTTTAAGGTAACGCAAAAAACCGACCTTTCTAACTGGACGAAAAGCGGTATTATGATTAAAGAGCTTACCACTATTTTCGATAAGCGCAATATGCAGATCCTGGGCCGTTACGTAGATATGAAGTACAGCAACATGCTGTTTGACTTTGATGTGCAAATGAATATTGAGCTGGGCTATTTCATCGATGGCGAAACCCTGCTTCCTGTTAAAATAAGCTACCAGGGCAACTGGAACGTACCGTTGAAAAAGGAGGAACGGGTAAGCTTCCTGATACAACAGGGCGGTTACCGGTGAGCCTGGAATAGAAGCAGGAAGTGGAAGGTTTTAAGTTATACATAGTATGTTTTACGTTGTAGGTGGCGGATAGTTCATGGCTTATGGTTCATAGCCTGGAAGCGGAAAAAGGTAGAAGGAAGGTTTAAGGTGACTAATGATTCTCTGATAATTGATAGTTGATAATTGACAGCTGACAATGTAATGTGAATAACGAAGGACGAATAACAATTTAGCAATTAAAAAATCTCACGCCTCATATCTAAAATCCCGATAGACCAAAATTTGCGCTCAAGCGAATAATCGCTATCTTGCAATGCGAGAAACCTAAATACTTTCATTTGCATGAAGAAACTTTTACCTGCGTTTTTATTACTGATAACCTTCGCCTGCCGTAAAGACAGCTCGACATCTGTTCCCAGTACTGTGAGCAACCAAAAATGTTTATTGCTAAGCTCAACATCGCCCGATGGATATACCACTGCCATAGCAAAATATGAACTTGATTCTATTGTTACAGAAATAAAAACCACCAACGGGAATGAAGCCCTTAAATGGTATCTCCAGATAGAAAACCCTAAGCAATTTATATTTATGGACGGTGACAAGAGCCTGAAAAATGCTAAAACCAGAATCTATTTGAACGATTTTGGCAGCATTGAAAAGGAAATAGTTGTTACGCTAAATGCCGATGGGGTTACATTAACAGAGGATCCTGACCAGGTACGCTTGTTTACCTATAACAGTAAAAAACAGCTGATTAAGGTTGAATCAAGTATAGGAGATCAGGGTGTATATAAACTGACTTATGATAGTAAAAACAGGCTAAATCGTATATCAATACAGGATACTTTTGATGACGAAATATTTGTATATGAAAACTTTACCTACCTGGATAAACCTAAAAATGATAACTCATTTGTTGTTGCTTTTTTTGAATCCATGGCCATGTACCTGATACCATCAATACGTAATGTATATATTACAGGTTACCAGATCAATTCACCACTTTTCCCCGCTCTATCTACAGAGGCCAAATATGATTATACATTTGATAAGGAAGGGAATCTTAGTACCGTTCGTAACAGAATAAATACCTATGGGGTCGCTGTTGATACTGTAACACCCGTTACATTAAGCTGCAAATAACCACTGTCACAATGAAAAAAATGCCTAAGCAATTACTCACATCGGCAGTTTTTTTGCTGATATGTCTTTCTTCTAAAGCCCAGATTCACATCAATGGGCGTAATCCCAGCCGGTCATTTTGGGGCGGGCCGCAAAACGCGGTAAGTTTGTCATTCGGCAACATTATTTGGGTAGATGGTAAAAATGTAGCGCTTCCGGGCTACAGCGAACCCCTAAAAGCCGCCCATACATTCGGCGATTTCTTCTCGCTGGAACGGTATAATTACTCTTCGGGCGTTAAAGTTGGTTATGACCGGAAACTTTCGGATAAATTTTCATTGCGCACAGCTTTCCTTATAGCCAGGTTAGTTACCGGTTTGGTTTCACGTACCGATCTGATTACGAATGATAAATCCAGGATTGCACAGTTAAGCGTATTAGCCAGCTATCTGCTCACCAAAAACACCGATCACCGGTTGCAGTTCCAATGGCTTTTAGGTCCCGAATTTTTATATGCCAACAAAAATGTAACAGTATCACAATACATGGTTAATGACGATGATACCCCCGAAAATTATAATCAAAAAATAGCCATAGGTGAGGTTGGCATCGTAACCGGCCTGGGTATTTCGTTCAGAATTACCGAAAAATTTGCCCTGTTTTCGGAAGGTACAATGGGCATTTCTCTTCCGGGGAAAGGTTTCAAATGGAGCAATTCAGGCATAGGATTGAAGTATAACTGGTAATTACAGGTTTCGCTCTACATAATCTATCAGCGAGTGAATCACTTTAATGTGGATCTCCTGTGCCCGGTCTGCATATTCTGATTTTGGCGCACGAACTTCCACATCGCACAAAGCTGCCATTTTGCCGCCGTCTTTGCCGGTTAAACCGATAACTTTTAGCCCTTTGGCTTTGGCCGCCTGAATGGCATTAAGCACATTTTCAGAGTTGCCGCTGGTACTGATGCCTAACAGTACATCGCCGCTTTGGCCGATGGCTTCCACCATTCGCGAAAAAACAAACGCATAGCCATAATCATTGCTTACACAGGATAAATGCGATGGGTCGGATATGGAAATCGCTGCCAGGGCGGGCCGGTCATTGCGGTATCGTCCCGAAAGCTCTTCGGCAAAATGCATGGCATCACACATGGATCCGCCGTTGCCGCAGGAAATTACCTTATGTCCGTTTCGCAGCGCATCAACCAGCAACTGACCGGCCTGCTCTATTGTACGAAAATTAGCATCATCAGCCAAAAAGGTGGATAACACCTGCTCTGCCTGTTGAAAATGCTTTTTTATAGCTTCCATAATTACAGGGATAATATTTCAACCAGCTTTAGTAAGCCCGGGTTTAATTCGGAGATATGTTTGATGGCATTTTTAAACGGCGTAAATTCCACATGACCATTTACAACACCGGCCATTTCGCCTTTGCGTCCTTCGAGTAAGGCTTCAACAGCAGCTACACCCAGCCTGCTTGATAATACCCGGTCCATACAGGTCGGGCTTCCGCCACGTTGGATATGTCCCAAAACCGAAACCCTCGTATCGTAATTTGGGAACCGCTCTTTCACATTTTTAGCTACTTCGAAAGCGCCACCGGCCTCATCGCCTTCGGCTACAATAATAATTTTAGATGCTTTATCTTTTCGCCCGTACTCCAATCGGTTGAATAATTCGTTGATATCTGTTTTTAATTCGGGAATGAGTATACATTCTGCACCAACACCAATGCCGCTGCGTAGCGCTATCAGCCCTGAGTCGCGTCCCATAACCTCAACAATAAACAGGCGATCGTGAGATTCGGCCGTATCGCGTATCTTATCTACGGCCTGCACTACGGTGTTGATAGCGGTATCATAACCAATGGTGAAATCCGTTCCTACCAGGTCGTTATCTATGGTTCCAGGTAAGCCGATAACCGGCACATCAAACTCGCTGATAAAGATATTGGCGCCGGTAAACGTACCGTCACCACCAATGGCCACAAGTGCATCTACTCCATGAGCTTTCAGATTCTCGTACGCCTTCTTGCGGCCTTCTGTGGTTTTAAACGCCTCGCTCCGGGCTGTTTTTAAAATGGTACCGCCACGCTGTATGATGTTTGCCACAGATTTACGGTCCATTTCAAAAAGCTCGCCGTTTATCATCCCTTCATATCCCCGCATTATGCCCGTAACTTTTACATCATAATACAATGCTGCACGAACAACAGCACGTATTGCAGCATTCATACCCGGCGAATCGCCGCCGGAGGTTAATACACCTATATGTTTAACAGTGCTCATATTGGGAAAGTCAAAAGTTAAAATTAAAAAGTTAAAATAAAGATCATCTGCGATTTGAACGTTTCAATAGCTTTGAAGCTTTTTCTCTACGGCAATCTTTCAGCCAAACCATCTCCTCACAATTAACAGGGCCAAAAATGCAATAAAATCTTAAGATCTGGTAAACACAGATTATTTAACAGGAACACTAAATGCTATTTCTTCGGGAGGAAGGCATTGCCGGTCGCTGCAAACCATGTATTCCAGTTTGCCTTTTACGGTAGCAGAGGGAGTATGGAGCTTGATACGCTGCTGGAAAATAACCGAATTTTCAAAGTAACTTACATTCATATTGAAGGTTTTTTCAAATTTGGTTACCGGTTTGGGCTCAATGGTTTTACCCGAAAGAACATAGCTTTTTGATGGGGAAAATGTAAAAGAGGTTTTTATCGGGCCGCCATCGGGCACGTTTAGTGAATAAATATGCCACCCTTTTTCAATGGTGGCTTTCATAAAAATAACGGCTTCGGTAGCGCTTATTTTTTTGGCAGCGTACGACCATTTTACGGGTTTAAGCAATTGCGCATGAACTGTACTGCTTAACAGGACGGCCAGGATGATTATTATGCTTGTTCTCTTCATGTTATAATTCAAAAGTAAAAATTAAAAATTAAAAAGTTGAATCCCGTATCCCGAATCGTTCCTTCCCGGGACAGGCAGTACGGGAAAACCCACCCCTTGGTCTGTCCCCAGGACAGACCAACACTATTCGTTGGGGCCTGTCGGGGGACAGGCCGGGGAAAGCTCTTAACTTGACGCTAATACGAGACTTCGGGGATCGTCGAAATGACAATGTCCTTTGGCTTTTTAGATACCCTGTAGTAAAAAGGCAGTACAGGCAATATATAAAAGCATTAACTAAATGTGGGAGAACCGTAGCCTCGCAAGGAACCTTCTGTGTTGAAAATCAAAATCTGATAAACTGACCTGTTTTTGCGTTTTACTTTTTACTTTTGACTCCAACGTGGCATTCCCGAATGAATTAAAAGAAAGAATTATACTGGGTATTGATCCGGGTACAGCTATTATGGGCTATGGCTTGGTGAACGAGGCTGGTAGTAAAACTTCATTGATCAGCCTGGGCATTGTAAAGCTTAACCATTTTGACGATCATCCGCTGAAGCTGCAACACATTTTTAACAAAACGCTTGCACTGATCGACCAGTATCACCCCGACTGCCTGGCAGTTGAAGCCCCTTTTTATGGCAAAAACGTGCAGGTAATGCTGAAACTGGGCCGGGCTCAGGGTGTAGCCATGGCGGCAGCATTATCGCGTAATTTGCCCATTTTTGAATATTCGCCGCGTAAGATCAAGCAGTCTATCACCGGTAACGGAAATGCAACCAAAGAGCAGGTTGCTGCCATGCTTAAAACCTTACTTGGGTTCAATGAAACTCCCGAATTTTTAGATGCTACCGATGGCCTTGCTGTAGCTGTTTGCCATTCGTTTCAGAAGATCGGCAGATCGGGGAATAAAAAAAGTTATTCGGGCTGGGAGGCTTTTGTAAAAGAGAATACAAAGCGGATCAGGTAAAGCTTAAAGCAATAAGACCAATAATAGTACGGTTAATTATTGAAGATGACCTACAGGCTATAGCAGCATCTGATCCGAAGCAGGCCCGGAAAATTTACTAAGCTGTTGCATTCTTGCTGTTAAGCCAACAAACAGAACTATGTGTACCCAAGCGGTAACAACCTTGTTTCCTAAAATACTTTGAAAAGCCTGTAGCCTTTTTATTACTCCACCCTAAAGTCAGGTGCTGATATAATTTTCAAGCTCCCGGATAATATGCTTCTGATCTTCAATAATAAACTTCACCACATCGCCTATCGATACAATGCCGGTTACCTTATCGCCTTCCATTACCGGCAGATGACGGATGTGTTTAGACGACATCATTTCCATACATTTTTCAATGCTATCGTCCGGGCTGATCACATACAAGCCTGTTGATGTCATTACCTCTGTTATCGGTGTAGTTTTAGATGTTTTACCCAGCAATACTACCTTACGGGCATAATCGCGTTCGGTAAAAATGCCGGCTAACCGGTCCTGATCCATGACCAAAATAGCGCTGATGTTGTGATCCATCATAATTTGAAGCGCTTCATAAACAGTAACTTCACGTGGCACCGAGATCAGCCTGCTGGGTTTTTGCCTGAGAATTTCGCTTATTTTTTTCATAAGCTAACGTTTTACCTGGTTTTAATTAGTTTAATGAAAGTAAGTAAAATCACTGAATATTCATAACATTTTTTTTACAAAGCAATAAACAGCTACTGCTCCGCCCTTTCAGGGAACAGGCCGAAGAGACATAATTATCTATAACATAACGCTTATAGAATTTGATTTTTGCCTTTGGCTTTAAGTACGCTTTGCAGGTTTTTACTTTTGAATTTTGACTTTTGACGTTATACTTAGTAAGTTTAACCCAAACAAATTATCTAACCAATAAAGAATTATGAACCCAATCACTGAAATTATCCAGAAGGATACCACAGCAAATCCGGCCCCGCTGGGCTTACTTGGTTTTGGTTTAACAACCGTACTGTTAAACCTGCACAATTCCGGTTTATTTGAGCTAAGCTCCATGATCCTTGCCATGGGCATATTTTATGGCGGCCTGGCGCAAATCATTGCCGGTATTATGGAAGCTAAGAAAAACAACACCTTCGGACTTACCGCATTTACCTCGTACGGATGTTTCTGGCTCACACTTGTGGCCCTAATTGTAATGCCTAAGCTGGGCTGGATAGAACCCGCATCCGAAGAAAGTATGGTTGCTTACCTGGTTATGTGGGGAATATTCACCGGTTTCCTTTTTATCGGTACATTTAAGCTTAACCGGGCCCTGCAATTTGTATTTGCCACATTAACCATCCTGTTCTTCCTGTTAGCCATAGGCGATGCAACCGGAAATGCCGGTATCAAGCAATTTGCCGGTTACGAGGGTATTATTTGCGGAGCCTCTGCCATTTATACCGGCATGGCCAACTTGCTAAACGAAGTGTACGGTCGTACCGTTCTGCCCATTGGTAACGTAAACAAATAGATTTTTAAGTAAGAGTAAGAGTTTTTAAATTTACCATCTCAATATCACCAATTATCAGAATTAACTAACAATCATGAAACTAACAATTGATTCCTTTGAAGAGTACAAAAAAATATACGATTACAGTGTTTCAAACCCCGAAGCATTTTGGGCAGAAATAGCCGAGAATTTTCAGTGGCGTAAAAAATGGGACACGGTAGTTAAATGGAACTTTAAGGAACCCAATATCCGGTGGTTTGATGGTGCAACTCTTAATATTACCGAAAATTGCCTCGACCGCCATTTAGACACTATTGGCGATAGGCCCGCTATTATCTGGGAGCCCAACGACCCCGAAGAAAGTCACCGGGTTTTAACCTATAAGCAGCTGCATGAAAAAGTTTGCCAGTTTGCCAACGTATTAAAAAACAACGGCGCAAAAAAAGGCGACCGCATTTGTATCTATATGCCCATGGTTCCCGAGCTGGCCATTGCTGTGCTGGCTTGCGCCCGTATCGGAGCCATCCATTCAGTAGTATTTGGCGGTTTTTCTGCCCAATCTATTGCAGATCGTATACAGGATGCCGGCTGTACACTGGTTATTACGGCCGATGGCGGTTTCAGAGGAACGAAAGAAATTCCGCTCAAAAGCGTTATTGACGATGCCTTAGTGCAATGTCATACCGTACAAAAAGTTATCGTACTTACACGAAGCCGCACACCGGTATCCATGATAAAAGGCCGCGACGTATGGTGGGAAGATGAGCTGAAAAAAGTAGAAACGATGGGCAATCCGCCATGCCCGGCAGAAGAAATGGCCGCCGAAGACGAACTGTTCATATTATATACCTCCGGCTCAACCGGCAAACCCAAAGGTGTTGTGCATACCTGTGCCGGTTACATGGTATACACCGGGTACACTTTTGCTAATGTATTCAACTACCAGCCCGGCGAGATCTATTTCTGTACCGCCGATATCGGCTGGATCACAGGTCATTCGTATATCGTGTACGGGCCGCTATCGCAGGGAGCCACATCCCTGATGTTTGAAGGTATTCCAACCTGGCCGGATGCCGGACGTTTCTGGGATATTGTGCAGAAATACCAGGTAAATATCCTGTACACCGCTCCAACCGCAATCCGCTCGCTCATGAGCTTCGGCCTTGAGCCGCTTGAAGGTAAAGACCTGAGCTCACTCAAAAAGCTGGGTTCTGTTGGCGAGCCCATTAACGAAGAAGCATGGCACTGGTACGATGAACATATCGGCAAGCGGAAATGTCCGATTGTAGATACCTGGTGGCAAACCGAAAACGGCGGGATCATGATCTCGCCTATAGCCAATGTAACACCAACCAAACCGGGATATGCCACCCTGCCGCTGCCCGGAGTGCAGCCTGTTATAGTGGATGAGAACGGGAATGAAATAGCAGGTAACGGCGTAAGCGGGAATTTATGTATCAAGTTCCCCTGGCCGGGAATGTTGCGCACCACCTATGGCGACCACGAGCGCTGCCGCACCACTTATTTCGCCACCTACCCGGATATGTACTTTACCGGCGACGGTTGCTTACGCGATGAGGACGGCTATTATCGTATTACAGGTCGTGTGGATGATGTGCTGAATGTTTCGGGACACCGTATCGGAACTGCCGAGGTTGAAAATGCCATTAACATGCACTCCAGCGTAGTTGAATCAGCTGTTGTTGGCTATCCGCATGATATTAAGGGACAAGGCGTTTATGCCTTCGTGGTTTGTCCTGAATTGCATGATGATGCCGATCTTACCCGGAAAGATATTGTGATGACAGTTTCACGTATTATCGGGCCAATTGCCAAACCTGACAAAATACAATTTGTGTCTGGCCTGCCTAAAACCCGTTCAGGCAAAATTATGCGTCGTATTCTTCGCAAAATTGCCGAGGGCGATACCAGCAATCTGGGCGATACAACTACCCTACTCGACCCTGCCGTTGTTGAAGAAATTAAAGCCGGAGCGCTTTAACAGCATAACATCTAACAGTAAGCCACCTGATTACGGGTGGCTTTTTTGTTTGATATTTATATAATCCTGTATATTTAACTCATATTATCCGTACAGTAGAATACAAGAAAAATGCCTGTAACAATCCCCCAGGAACAAATTATTAGTAAAATAATAGTACTACGAGAAGAAAAAGTAATCTTAGACATTCATATAGCAGAAATTTACGGAGTGGAAACAAGGGTATTAAAACAGGCAGTCCGCAGAAATTCAGATTTATTCCCCGACGATTTTATGTTTGTTTTAAACGAAGTGGAAACCGAAATAGTGGTATCACAAAATGTGATACCTTCCAAACAACATTTAGGTGGCTATGAATTACTGGTAAAGAAGGAAGAAACACCGATGAGGAAAAGCATCGGATATCAGCTAAAATCTACAAAAGAAGAATAAACTATCTCCTCTTTACGTAAGTTCTTCACTATATAAGGGTTTATATTACAACCGGTTATATGCTTCTTTTGGAGAACCGGATGAAAAGTACAATCTTTGTAGAAAGGAATGTTATGACAGCTACAGATAACATCAGAAACAGCATAATTGATAAATTGCTGACCATTTCAAACAAAGACTATTTAACAGCTCTATATCAATTGGTAGACAAAAGTGCTGTTGGCAATGACATGGTAAAACTTTCTGAAGAACAGATACTCATGTTAAACATGAGTGATGAAGACATTAAAAACAATCGTATTATCTCTCAGGATGAGTTAGACCAGAAAGATTTAGAATGGTTAAAAAGTCTGTAATATGGACTGAAACGGCTTTAAAGCAAAGACGTGAAATCCTGAAGTATTTAACTGTTCAACAAAATACGCTGAAAGATTAATTAAAATAACAAAAGAAAAACAGCTTTAATATTACAAAACCCATATATCGGAAAACCGACTAATCATTTTGAGACTCGAACAACAGCTATGGGTAATTTTAGCATCTACTACAGAATAATTGAAGAAAATATTTTCATTACTGCATTTTGGGACAACAGGCAAGACCCAGGTAAATTGTTTGAAATACTAAAAAAATAAAGCAGAACTCGTACTTAAAGGCGGGCATATTAATCCACAGGTAACAAATCGCAAAACCAGAATCCGTTTTTAGTTTCTTCTGTACCATATTCTTTAAAAACAGTTTCGCCAATTGAAAACCGGATTGGGAATTTGAATACCGGCCCGTCAAAGCAGAAGGTATGGAATTCTCCGTTCTCACCGCAGGCGTCTACACCATTGGGTAAGCTGTTAATAAAATCGTTATCAATCACCCTGCCGGCAAAAGATTGATCCAATAGCTCCGCATTTACGCAAACTGTAATGGCTTTAAATCCCAATGCGATAAATTCTTCCATCAGTTGCCTGGAATCTTTTTGCCAAAGCGGGAAAATGGTCTTCATTCCCAATGGTTCTAACTGCCGCTCGCGGTATTGCCGTAAATCCTCCAGGAAAATATCGCCAAACGCGGCATACTCAAATCCCATAGCTTTTAGCTGAGTTACTTTTTGTTTCATCAGCATTTCATATTCAGCATTTGCGGGCTGCTCCGGTAATTCCAAAATTCCACCGGGAATATCTATAGCGGCAATTTGCTGTTCCAGCAATCTGGTTCTTAGGCCGTGCATACTTACCCGGTTATAATGCGTATTAACGGCGGTAAGCAAATATTCCACATTGTATTTCTTATCCTGTAACAGGTAATACAGCGCTAACGCCGAGTCTTTACCGGTGCTCCAGTTAAAATAGGTTTTGTGATGGGGCATTTGTATTTCAGTTAAAGCTCAAAAGTAAAAAAAGAAGGGATTTACGAGCTATGATCTTAGAATTACGATTTAAACGATCTTAGAACATTGAGGCCTCATCCCTAACTTCACTTTTTGCCGGTTCTGTGAAGACACGAACCGGGCGTTAGCATTTTCTGCAATAATGCAATAATAGTAGCACTGGCCTGTCCCGGCTAAACCGGATTGTAGCGGATACCGGCCTGTGGCTAATGCCTTGCAGGCGTATGAGCGTAAAGCCGGACTACCGTAAAACAGCAGCACGGCTTTTGCTTTTCAAATTATTTAAAACTGCAGGTAGCTGCAAACCAGCAATATAATGTATTGCAAGATCAGGATGCCGTCGAGGTAAAAGAAGTAGTAATATTCGTTGCGTTCCCAGTTGGATTTAAAGATCAGCCATCCGGCCAGCACAATGCTGAGGGTTAGCCCGATAAAATTGGCATCGAGGGTTTTGTTAAACAGGAAAAGCAGTACGAGGTATAATGCCAGCAGAAACAGGCAAAATAAATAGGCCCGCTTTTCGCCTACAATAACGGGGATGGTTTTCAGCTCGTAGGTTCTGTCCTGGAACAGGTCGCGGATATCGAACGGGACGGCCAGCGCCGCGATGAATAAAAAGCGCTTGGCCAGCAGCAGGCCGGTATCGCGGGCGGAAACAACGAAATGGTGGTTATTTTCCAGCTCAAGTACGGGCAGCAGCACACAGCTTGCAGACCATACCACGGCAATGAGCAACAGCTTGATGCCGGGGATGTTACGCAGGCCGAAGCGCTTATCCTGCCAGCTAAACAGCGGCAGATTATACGCAACGGCTATTATTCCTAAAAGGCCCAGTAAAAGCAGTGATGACATGGATAAAAATAGCGCCAATGGAATAAGCGCCAGCACGCAGATAATGGTGATGGAGATCATTAAGCGTTCGTATTTAAAGAACCATCGTACCCGCCTGAAAGGCGATTCTTCCGGGATTGCCGGTTTGGCCAGCAGGATGCTGAAATTGTACAGTGCCAGCGTAGCGCAAAATAAAATGCCGGGCACGTACAGATCGGGAGTGGTGTATAGCAACTGGTACGTTACCAATGCCTGTGCAACGGCGCAAAGCGCCATGAAAATGTTGCTGAATAGCAGGAAGTCAAGAAATTGCCGGAACAGGTTTTTCATGTATGCTAAGCGGGAACAGGGCCTCGCTTAAGCTCAAATATCGTAATTTCGGGCAAAACTCCAACACGGCCGGGGTAGCCCAGAAAGCCATATCCCACGTTAACATATAATTGCTGCTGCTTTTCGCGATAAAAGCCTGCCCATTCTTTATAAATATATTTTATAGGGCTCCACTGGTAATGCTCGGTTATGATACCGAACTGCATGCCATGTGTATGTCCGCTGAACATGATGTCGATTTGCGGATATTCGGGCAGCACCTGTGCCCGCCAGTGCGATGGATCGTGCGATAGCAGCAAGCGTACCGGTGCATCCTCGGTGCCTTTTACGGCCAGATCCATGCGGCCATATTTCGGGAAACGCCCGGCGCCCCAATTTTCAATACCCAGGATGGCTATTTCGGCTCCGTCGACTTTCAGGCGGCGGTTTTCGTTCATGAGCAGATCCCAGTTCAGGTTTTTATGGGTGGCTATCACGTCTTTCAGGTTTTTAGCCTTTGCCGGCGATGGCTTGGGCCCGAAATAATAATTGCCGTAATCGTGATTACCTAAGGTAGAGAATACGCCCAGGGGAGCTTTTACCTTTGAGAAGATGTCCTGGTAATCCCGCATTTCGCTGGCCAGGTTATTCACAATGTCGCCTGTAAAGAAAATAAAATCCGGCTTTTCGGCCAGCAGCATCTCCACGCCGCCCAACACCGCTTTTTTGTTATAAAAGCTGCCGGAGTGAATGTCGGATATTTGCCCCAGGGTGATGCCATCAAATTCTTTGGGCAGGTTGGGCAGGTAAACTTTGCGGCGTTTTACCTGGTAATCGTAAGCGCCTGAGACTATTCCCCAGGTAAGTCCGGCAAACGGAACAGCGGCTACCGCGATACCGGCTTTGATGATAAAGTCTGAGCGGGATATTTTCTCTCCTTCGGTACGCCGGACAACTTCCCCGGCAGGTTTCTTTTTACTGAACAGCTTGCGCCAAATCCAGATAACGCTGCGTCTTAAATCGTCGATGAGCACAAAAGGCAGCAAAAATATCTTGGTAACAACGGTAATAAAGAACGCAACCAGCAGGATGGAACGAATGCTTAACCGCAGGTTGAAAAACACACCAATGAATACGCCGATTATCAGTAAAAAGGAATATCCCCACCATACGTAAACAAAAGCCCGGTGCTTTTTGGCGCCCCATTTGGGCTTAACGGCACGTATAGCCCTGAAAATGTAATAATCTATTAATAGCAGTAAAATGCTGATGCCTATTAACGGAAGTATGCGGTCGGACATGAGTTATAAAGTCAAAAGTTGAAAGTCAAAAGTTGAACGTAGTGAAACCCCGAGCACTCGGAGTCAAAAGTTGAAAGTTAAAAGAGCCTGTGTGTTGCATAAACCAATACTATACAGACACACAGCACCGGATTTTGTTACACAGACTCCTCATAACGGCTTATTCGCCTTCATCTTCTTCGAAACCGGCGCTGAACAAGCTGTTGAACATATCGGTAAAGGCAAAACCATTATCCAGGTGCGATTTATGCAACTGTGAAAACTCGGCCAGCCCGTGCAATAGAAATTCCATGAGCAGATATTGCTGGTTATCACTTAAACCGGGATGAAATTTTTTGACTACCACCCGCAATCCCGGCACGGTAAGCAAGGCTGATTTATAATCCTGGTCTGACAGATCATCCAGCAGGTTAATGGTATTCCCGGCGGCAAACCAGTCCACAATTTCTTCGTAAGGATTGGTTTGCTTTGATTTTTTAATCTTTTCAGGGTCGGGGAAGTACCGGGCCATTAAGGTTTTAATGGCTTTGCCCACCAATATAGTCGCTACCTTGGCAGGCCCCTCCTGCTCGCCTTCGTACACCAGCTCTATCTTGCCGGTTATTGCGGGTATAATACCCAGGAAATCTGAAATACGTACTGCCGTCCGTTTTTCATTGTTTAGCAGCAGGCGCCTTTCGGCGGCACTGACCAAATTCTCATAAGCCGATATGGTAAGCCGGGCAGACACCCCGGATTTTTTATCGATATACTCCGACTGCCGGGCTTCAAAAGCAATTTGTTCTACCAAATCCTTCACCAGGCCATCTGCTTCAATAGCGTTGCGCTGCTGGGTAGCCAGGTTAGCTTCCTGCTGGGTAATTTTCCGGGAAATTTCTATGCTTCGCGGATAATGGGTTAGTATCTGGCTTTCTATACGGTCTTTCAACGGTGTTACAATGCTTCCGCGATTGGTATAATCTTCCGGGTTGGCGGTAAACACAAACTGGATATCCAGCGGCAACCGCAGCTTGAAGCCGCGTATCTGGATGTCTTTTTCCTGCAGGATATTGAACAAAGCAACTTGTATGCGGGCCTGCAGATCGGGCAGCTCGTTAATAACAAATATGCCTCGATGCGCCCGCGGAATAAGTCCGAAATGAATTACCCGCTCGTCTGAATAAGTCAGCTTGAGCGTTGCTGCCTTAATGGGGTCAACATCGCCTATCAGGTCGGCAACGGTAACATCGGGCGTAGCCAGCTTCTCGGTATAACGTTCTGACCGGTGCAGCCAGGCTACCGGTGTGTCGTCGCCTAATTCCTGTAGCCGCTGACGTCCGTACCAGGATATGGGATGAAAGGGATCGTCGTATAACTCTGAACCTTCGATATAAGGGACATATTCGTCCAGCAGGTTGATCATGAGCCGTGCAATACGGGTTTTTGCCTGTCCACGCAAACCCAGCAGCAGAATGTTGTGCCGCGATAGAATAGCGGTCTGCAGGTCGGGGATTACGGTATCTTCGTAACCGATGATGCCTTCAAAACCGGCTTCCTTGTTTTTTAGCTGCTTAACCAGGTTTTCGCGTAATTCTTCTTTAACGGGTCGTGATTTGTACCCTGATTTTTTTAATGCTCCGAATGTTGTGATCTTATTCATTAGCCTCTCCTAAGATGTTTTCTAAAAAGCCGATTTCCGTCATCCTGAACTTGATTCATCCCGTACGTACGGGATAAAGCACCATTTATGCTGCTATTGAGGAGATTCCGGATCAGGTCCGGAATGACGTAAGGCTTTTCAGGAACCACCCTCCTTTTTGTAATTTTAAATATAAGCCTTCCGGCTTACCGAACCGTTTTTCTGCGGTTGCGGATATAATCTTCAAAAATATATTCGCCCAATCCTTTTAATGAGCTGTAAAATGCCCGGCCACCGTTTACTTCGGTAAAAGTACGTACAAATTGCTGCAGGTATGGATCGCGGGCTATCATAAAAGTAGTAATGGGAATTTTTAACCGTTTGCATTGCGCCGCCATGTTCAATGTTTTATTGATCACCTTGCGGTCGAGGCCCATACTGTTTTTGTAATACCGGCCGTTCTCTTTCAGGCAGGTTGGCTTGCCGTCGGTTATCATAAATATTTGCTTGTTATGCGTTTTACGACGACGCAGAATATCCGTAGCCAGCTCCAGTCCGGCATACGTGTTGGTATGATACGGGCCAACCTGCAAATACGGCAGATCTTTTAGCGTAATGGGCCAGGCGTCGTTACCGAATACCACGATATCCAGCGTATCTTTAGGATATTTTGTATGGATAAGCTCCGCCAGCGCCATAGCTACTTTTTTAGCCGGTGTAATACGATCTTCGCCATACAGGATCATGGAGTGCGAAATATCGATCATCAGCACGGTTGAGGTAAGCGTTTTAAAATCTTTTTCCTCTACTTCCAGGTCGCGTTCTGTAAGATGAAAATCGCCAATGCCATGATTTATCTGTGCATTGTGGATGGACGTCGTCATATCGATCTGGTCTGCTGAGTCGCCAAACTGGTATTCGCGGCGGTCGGCATTCTTTTCTTCTCCGTGGCCGGATTTGGAGGTATTATGCTGTCCCTTACCGGATTTTTTCAGCTTGCCGAATATTTCTTCCAGCGCCGACTGCCGGATGCTCTGCTCGGTTTTAGCGGTGATCCTGATCTCGCCGGAATTACCGTCATCGTCAATATAGCCCTGCTTCTTCAGGTCTTCGATAAAATCGCCCATACCGTATTCATCGGTGGTGAGCTGGTATTGCTTATCCAGCTCGTTCATCCAGGCCAAGGCTTCGCCGGCATCGCCCGATGTGTAATTAAGCAATTCCAAGAACAGCTTGAGCAACTCGTCGAAGCCGCCCTTAGGCAACTGCCGCGGAATGAATTTTGAAAACTGGTAGCCCCGCATAATTTCCTTTCTGGAATAACGAAAAAACGAAGTTAAAAGTTTGTTAGCGCAAGGTTGTTAGGCTGGTGTAAAAAAAGTTGATGGCTGGTGGCGAATGGTTCATGGTTCATGGCGGATAGTCCGAAAGTCGGGAAAGTCCGGAAGACCGGAAGCGAAACAAGAACATAGAAGTAAGAGAACAAGAAAGCTCGGAAGTAGGATAAGAAAAGTTTTACGTTATAAGTTTTACGTAGTACGTAGCAGGGTGGAAAGCAGGCGACAATTAAACGAATAATCAAATAATGATATTACTATCGGCAATTACAATCACTTTGCAATCATTGTTTCAAGCCATTTTTTAGTAATGTTGCGGTTTATCTGGTCAGATAGCTGCTGAATCTCCGCCTTTATATTAACTTTCTTTTTTGCGACAGGCTTTGCTGTGCTTTTTTTTACTTTCTTTTCCACTATTGTTGCCGTTAACTACTGTTCTTATTTCTCATAAAAATAAAAAAAACAAAAAACAAAAGCTATTTGTCGCACCTGATATTTATGGCTTATAGTCGGAAAAGTTTGGAAGACCGGAAGAGAAACAAGAACATAGAAGCAAGAGACAAGACGAAGAGGCAAAAGGTAGAAGGTTTAGGATGTAGGGCAGAAGGTGAGCTAAAAGCCTAAAGCAGAAGGCCTGAAGCGATGTGAATGATGAGTTTAGGTTTACAAATTCCCTTTGTACCTCCACACCGGCTTAAGTTTAAGACTCAGATTAAACACTCATTCCTTGTGGGATCCTTCGGTGATCTTACGTTCCCGAACGTAGGATCACCGAACATGGTACGAAGATGTCCCGGTAAAATACCTGGTTAAACTTTAAATTGAAGGAATTGCGTGACCAGCGTATTTGTTTAAAGCAAGTTAGTAAAATTCTTTAAGTAATTCGCCATAATATACCTGTACGCCGTCATATCGAACCTATATGGCAATTGCCGGGTTTACGGGGTTTGTAAAAAATTCTGGTGGGGTAAAAACAGAAAGCTCCAAAGCTAAAAGCAATATTGTTTAACTTTTCTACCTTCGAAAGATATAATTAAATACAGATGAGTTAAAAATCATATTAAATAGCGTTTTGCTTTAGGATTCCTGTTTCAGAAACCGACCAAAATTTTCTAACACTACAGGAAGTAAAGTGGAAACGCCTGCGGTAAAACGCGGGCGTTCCTTTTTGCTTTGTGGTGTGGGCTCTTGGTCGGGCCTCTGAAACGAGTAGAGGAATTAGCCTGCGCTTTTTTTGTAGCATATAAAAACCAAAATTAACAAATGAAAAAAGCAATCGGCATTGACCTTGGAACAACGAATTCGGTTATCGCATTCAAAGAAACAGTTTTAAAAATTATCAGAAATAGTGACGGAGAAGAACTTACTCGTTCGTACATTGCACTTAACAATGGAGAACCTTTTGTTGGACAAAGAGCGTATATGATAATAAAGCGAGCCCTCAGTTCCACCTTTCAATGATGTTATTCCGTATTTGTAATATGGGTTATCAACATAAAATATGCATTGACTGAAGGTCTCACAGGTTCAGACTTCACAGGTTTTATAAACCTATAAAGTCTGAAGCAATCAGAACGTGTACGAA
This sequence comes from Pedobacter sp. BS3, assembly GCF_008274585.1. GTDB lineage: Bacteria > Bacteroidota > Bacteroidia > Sphingobacteriales > Sphingobacteriaceae > Hufsiella_A. The sequence goes on from NZ_VTRT01000001.1 coordinate 837,954, forward strand.
AATGATAAAGAATAATTGCTGCCGGATTTATAACGGCTTATGGTTTCATCTGCACCGCCCGTGTACGATTTGCTGTTATCTTTGTCCCAGTATAATACGTTATCTTCATTCAGAATATCGCCGGCATTGAACTTCACTTCGCCTTTGTTTCGTAATACTTTCAGGCTGAGCTGTAAATCGATCACATTGCGGGGAGCTTCCCACATACTTGGGAACAATTGCCCGGCCGCCTTAAATATTCTGCGTCCTACCCGGTTATATAAGGCATTGAAAGTGAGCTTATCCTGTAAGAAAGCGTGTTGTAATCCACCGTTGATAACATACGGAGCCTGACCAACCATTGGCCTGTTCTTTTCTATCAGCAGTGGATTGTTCGGGTTTTTTACTTCCGATTTTACCAGCGATACATTGGTATATAACGTAGTGTTTTTGAGAAAGTTGCTTGCCGCGATAAAATCCAGCGATTTGCGTATTTCAAACTCCAACCCGTACACATTGGCCTTTTCTGAGTTGAAATAGGAGATATTGGGCAGGGAATTAGCATCGTCAATATAAGCTTCTATGGCATTGTTGAAGTTTTTATAAAACGCAGAAACTGACAGGATCTGCCCGGCCGAGGGATAGATCTCGTAACGGAGATCCATGTTGTCTATCAATGCTCTTTTTAGATCGGGATTACCGGTTTGCGAGGCCAGCAATTCAAAGTCATAATAAATAAATGGAGCCAGCTCCCTGAATTCCGGACGGGCCAGGCTGCGATAGTACGATGCCCGTAAATTGCTCCTGGCCGTTAAGCTGTATGTAAAATTGGCCGATGGTAATATATCCAGGTAATGCTGCTCAATGGCTTTTTGCATAGGATCTGGCGTAGTGAGGTTCAGGCTGAACTGCTCTGCCCGTACTCCCCAAAGCACACGCAGTTTTTCGCCGATTTTATTATCCAGCATGGCATAAGCCGCATTGGTAAAGGCATTTGCCGTGTAGTTATCGGTTAAGTTAGCAATATCATTCAGTTGGTAAACATTCCGTTCTATTAAATCTTCGCCGAATAACGTTTCGATAGGCCGTAACCTGATCTCATTAAGATCGGGTGTGCTGACAGGCAATACCAGGGTGATAAAGCGGGCGCTAAAGTCACGATCACGGTACTGAGATGACAGCCCGAATTTTAACAATGCTGATTTGCTAAACATGGTGACCAGGGTGGAGTAATTAATACCGGCTGAATAATTGTTCTCATTCATGCGGGAAAATAAACGGGCATTCTCTTTGCCGGGCGAAGTAACATTGGCAGAAAAACCGGTTGATGGATCGGCCTGGTATGAAGCGATATTGCGCTGGTAGCCGATCTTACGCTGATCCGGCTGATTGTTCAGTACATTGCTGTACGCTAATGACCAGTTTAATTTGTTGTTATCACCAACTTTATGTATCCCTTCAATGGTTGATTTAAACAGCGATTTTTCTAACAGATCGAAAGCATAATACCGGATCTCGTCGTTTTGCCGCAACACACCGCTTCTGTACAAAAACTGGTCATCAAACGATTTATTATAGATGTTTTTGAAGGTTATCTTGCTGTTGCCGAAGCTGTATGCGAAATTAGCCAGGGCTCCTAAGCTGGTAGAAAATTTATACTGATTGTCGGTATATTTATAATCGTAGAAGCTACGCTCAAGATTGGCGTTGGTGTTTTGTGCGTTACGATAGGTTAACGATACAATGGCTCCAAGCTTTTTATTGCCGTTATCGAAGTCTTTTACGCGTCCTATAGTAAGCTGGTAGTTCTGGCTGGGTAACGCGTTATGATTATAAATGTTCCAGTCCCGGGGCAGGCTTTGTATAGCAGCCTGATTTTGTACGGCGGTTAAACCGTTAACAATCTGGTTGCGTGATGGAAAATTGTTGCTTAAGCTTTTGCTGTTATTGTCAAAACCGAAATAGTTCAAAGTGTTTCTCGGGCCGCTTTGAAAATCTTTAAATGTAGAAACGGTGTTATATCCTACACCAGCACCTACGGTTATAAAATTGTTGTCCGGAATGTCTTTGGTGCGTATTTGTACGGCTCCGCCTGTAAAGTCGCCGGGTAAGTCGGGGGTAGCGGTTTTACTGATCACCAGATTGTCAACTAAACCTGATGGAACAATATCGAACGAAAATGCCTTGCGGTTAGGTTCTGTACTGGGCAAAGTTGCATTATCCAGCATGGCGGTATTATACCGGTCGCTTAAGCCACGCACAATTACAAATTTGTTATCCTGTATGGTAGCGCCACTTACCCGTTTTAATACATCCGAAGTATTTTTATCCGGCGATTTTTTTATCAGTTCTGAAGATACGCCATCGGTTATTGCACCGCTGTTTTTTTGTTGCGCATATAATGAATTGACCGACTCTTGTTTGTAACTGGCTGTAACAACCACCTCATTTAATCGGATGTCCGATGATTCTTCCAGGATAATATTGAGCGGAGTTACATTGCCTGGTTTTACCTCTACACCTGTAATGCGTTTTGTTGCGTAACCTACGTATGATATTTCGAGGGTGTAAGTGCCCGGGTTAATACCGATGAGAGAGAATTTTCCTTCCACATTGGTGGCAATACCCTTGGTTGTTCCTGCAATTTTAACTGAAACACCGATCAGTGTTTCGCCGGTCTTTTTATCAGATATTGTTCCTGAAATTCTTCCGGGAACCTCTGCCGCGAAGATCATTCCGCTGTAAAACAGAGCAACTACGGCGAATAAAAGCGTTTTTAGATTAATTTGTGATTTCACTTGCTGCTTATTGTTATGCAGGCAAAAATATTATCACAATGTTAGCCTTGAGTTAGGTTTCAATTAACTAAAGGTAAGGTTGTTGTTAAGTTATTGTTATCTGGATTATTGGCCAGCGCCGGAATAATATCTATCATTTTCATGAAAAATGCTATTCATATACCCTGAAATCCTGCAATCTTTGTATAATTATCAAACCGGGTTAGCCAATTATTCCCGGATGTTAAATAAACGATATGAGAAACCAAATCTTCACTTTTACCTGGATATGTTTCATGCTATTGGGTACGGAGAGTTTTTGTCAGACAGCGATCCATCAGAGGTCTAAAGATTTTCAATCAAAACCCAATGTGGTATTTTTCCTGGTGGATGATCTGGGCTGGACTGATGTTGAGCCTTTCGGAACCACGTTTTATGAAACGCCGAATATCAAAAAGCTGGCCGCAGAATCTGTGCGGTTTACGAGGGCTTATGCGGCTTGTCCGGTATGTTCGCCAACAAGGGCAAGCATCATGACCGGCAAATATCCCGCAAGGTTACAAACTACCGACTGGTTTGGAGCGCCTCAGCCTGAAGAGGTGTTAGCTAATCCTAAAAAGGCCGGTTTACGTAAGTTACTTCCTGCATCGTATATCGAGTATTTACCTTTGCAGGAAAACACCATTGCCGAAGCATTTAAGCAAGGTGGTTATACCACGTTTATTGCGGGTAAATGGCATCTTGGCGATGAAGAGAAATACTGGCCTCAACATCAGGGATTTGATGTTAACAAAGGTGGCTTTACAGCCGGACATCCTAAAAGTTACTTTTCACCGTATTTTAATCCGATGCTTCCGGATGGGCCGGTAGGAGAGCATCTTCCTGACCGTTTAGCGAACGAAACCATTAAGTTTATAAATGAGAACAAGGATAAACCATTTTTTGCTTATTTCTCATTTTATTCGGTACATACGCCGTTACAGGGTCGCAAGGATCTGATTGAAAAATACGAGCGGAAAAAGGAGAAGCTTGGGCTTAAGGACGTGTTTGCAAGCGAAGGTAAATCAAAAGTGCGTACGGTGCAGGCAAATGTGGTATATGCTGCTATGGTAGAAGCGATGGATGAGTCTATTGGAAAAGTGATCCAAAAATTAAAGGATGATGGCTTGTATGATAATACTATTATTGTATTTTTTTCTGATAATGGTGGGCTTTCTACTGCCGAAGGCCATCCAACATCAAATCTGCCGTTACGTGGAGGCAAAGGATGGCTTTACGAAGGTGGAATACGTGAACCTTTGCTGATCAGGTGGCCGGGGCATACAACCAATGGCGCTATTTGCAATATGCCTGTAATAAGTACTGATTTTTATCCTACCTTGCTACAAATGACCGGGCAGCCGTTGCAGCCACAGCAACATGTTGATGGCGAGAGTATTACCCCGTTACTGGCCGGGAAAAGCATGAAACAGCGTCCGCTTTACTGGCATTATCCGCATTATGGTAATCAGGGAGGAGCGCCGGGGTCTGCGGTTATTGATGGCGATTGGAAACTGATACGCTGGTATGAAGATAACCGGGAGGAACTTTATAACCTGCGTGATGATATTTCAGAGAAAAATGACCTGATTCAAATACAGTCGGCCGTTGCCCGGAAGCTTCGCAATGAGTTAGATAAATGGCTGGAAAGTCAGCATGCAGTTATGCCTAAGCCTAATCCGGCTTATAAAGCGGAGAAATAAATTTGTTCCATTTATCCAAAACAGGTTTGATGTACGATTAGACAGATTTGATGAAAGAGAAAAGGCAGAAAGGTGTTATTTACTACTTTACAAGTCGGATTAATATTTATAAATTTACTTTTATTTGTCAGCATGAAAGAGGCCATTATTAAATACAGAAATCCAAAAACTCTCAAAGCTTTGTACGATCTGAGTAAATATCTTGGATTTTCTGTATCCTCCCAGAATCCGGTTGGAAAGAAGCAAGGTAGCAATACCGTAAATGGAGTGCCGGTAATACCTGGTGACAAAACTATTGATATAGCAGAGTTAACCGCAATCTTTACGGGTAAAGAGCTTAATGCTTCTGATTTAAGAAAAACTGAATGGCGGCGCAACAAATAATTTGCGATACCGATGTAATGATTGATTATTTTGATGAGAAAAAAGCTCGTCATAATGAAACGAAGCATATAATCGAGAATAATATAGGCTTGGATAATATTCTTTTTTCAGCGATAACTAAACTGTAATTGTTATCCGGAGCGGGAAATAAAGCCGAGTTAAATACTATTAACAAAAAATTATCCCGCTTTGATATTTTGCTTATCAATCCTGCTATAACTATACTGGCAATAGAACTAATTCAGAAATACAAGCTTAGTCATGGTTTAGCTTTAGCTGATGGAATGATTGCAGCTACAGCATTAGAAGCAAAACTGACCTTGTTCACCTACAACACTAAAGATTTTAAGTTTATAAAGAGCTTAGAACTATTTAGGGGATAAAGCAATACGATATTACACCTTGACCAATTTTCCGACAGACGAATCGACTTGTCATACTTTAGAATTAACCTGATCTGACTCATGTGGAGGGATTATTTGCCCGTTCTGCGTAACCAACGCATGTGTAGCATCCAAAAGCTCCTGTATGTGTACGTAAAAGGTCAGCAGATTTTGCCTCACATTTACAGGCTCTTGCCCGAAGCTGCCGCTTACCGTAATATTGAGCCAATCCCAAAGTAGCTTTCTGCTTTCTTCCACATCAAAGCAGAGGAAGAAGTCCTGAAGGGAGTGCAATGGAGTTTGTGTGGTAAGAGTTGAATTAGTTTTATTCATGTTAGCTTCATATAAAGAGTACTATTTTATCAAAAGCCTCAGACCAAAAGTAATGATTATTTTAAAAATTGTCAATATTGACAAGAATTTATTTTGCTAAACACTCGAAATTTCCTTCATGAAGGATGAGTTCAGGAATTATTATGTAAGAATTGGAATTAACTTAAGAAAGGCGAGAGTAAAGAAAAATTGGACTCAGGACGAATTAGCTAATAGATGCAGTGTAAATTCTGCTAAAATTAGTAAAATAGAAAATGCACGGGAGGACTACATGTTCTCTACGTTGATAGAACTTTGTAAGGCTTTAGATATTGACGTTTCGTACTTGCTAAATAAGCAAGAACCTGGAGAAAACTAAGTACCATTTCTCCATTGCCAAAGGGAGATGTTAATGGAAAAAAATAAGCAGGATATTTTAGTAAAGTTTGGGAAAAGGCTCAGTGCCATCCGCAAAGAAAAAAAACTTTCATATCGTAAAATAGCTACGCTTTGCAATATTGACCATAGCGATATTAAAAGATATGAGGATGGTAAGAAAAACCTAACCCTTTTAACCATTACAGAGTTGGCAACCGGGTTAGGAATTCACCCTAAAGATTTGCTTGATTTTGATTATGGGATAGACTTTAATATCTCAATAGAATGAAACCCATATCAGCATCCTTAATCACAACCATTGTACCTTACTATCGTAAGACTGAGGCGAAGATTCGCCATGAGCAATAACAGGTTTTACATTTGAATCGCTGCTATCCATCTGGTACTTCTTTCCATCTGCCGGAACAATAAACATGGTATAATATTTAGCCCAGGGACCGCCGCCACTGGCAAAATTATAAGTTCCTACTATCATGAAAGACCCATCTGGAGAGAAACAGACAGCTCCTTCTTCTGAATTACTATCTGTAATTTGCATCAGGTTATCCGCATTGGCATCCATCATCCAAATGTGCTTGTCGCCTGCAAATGCAATTTTCTTACCATCGTTTCGCACTGCTACAGAACCCCACGAGCTAAAGTCCATATTTTTTATTAACGAAACCTGATCAAACGTTTTGTTGCTTCGGTAAAGCGCATTGGCGGTCGATAGCAAAATGGTCTCATCCGGCATCCAACAGGCGTTTGTAAGGCTCTTTCCCTGTATGTCCTTTATGGTAGTAAATTTCTGAGTTACAATATTCAGGATAGTAACAGAGCCTGGCAATAAGGGAGAACAGAGTATCAATGTACCATTAGGTGATAAACGGGGATTGGTGTAGGTTTCGGTACTGGTAAAATCCATAGAACTGATAACGGTTCCGTTATTCAGATCCAAAATCTTAAACCGTTGCGTATCATATTGCCCCGGGACATCTTCCTGAACGAGAATTCTTTTTTGATCCTTACTAACATCAAAACCGTTTTGTTTGGTGTCGTTAGGAAGTACTAACGATTTAGCTCCCGATTGCAGGTTAATCTTTAATGTCCCTTCATCTGCCCATGTAAAATATACATTCCCGCTACCCAGGGCCCCTTTACTGCCGGATCTATCTTTTTTACAAGATAAACTTAATAACATCAAACCAATAAAGGCGCCTGCAATGTTTATTCTTCTTATACGCATAATTCGATTTTCATTTGTAGTGTAACAGAATAACCCTGTAAAAAATATATTGTTTGGCAGAAAGAAGGGTTTTATGTTTGAATCCTGCGACCGTATCGCAAACAATCGGTCATCTTCGGCGTTATAAACGCCGTATAAATGAGGTGCCCGTTGTAAACGAGTGCCATTTTGAAAGGATTGAAACATCTAAGTCTAACCACTCTTTGGGGGCTTTTGAATTTTTCTTTTTCCCTTTCAACTTAACATTCGATATTTGTTTCCCTATGGCTACCCGTGCACCTCTGGCAGAACGTATGCGCCCCAAAACTCTCGACGAATATGCCGGGCAGCAGCACCTTGTTGGCCCGAATGCGGTTTTACGCAAGGCCATAGAAAGCGGCAACCTGCCTTCGCTGATATTGTGGGGGCCGCCCGGAGTAGGTAAAACAACGCTGGCGTACATCATCTCACAACAGCTTAACCGGCCATTCTTTAGCTTAAGCGCCATTAACTCGGGTGTGAAAGACGTCCGCGAAGTAATTGAGCAGGCGGCCAGATTAAAAGAAACCGAAGCTAATCTGCCTATATTGTTTATTGATGAAATTCATCGCTTCTCCAAATCGCAGCAGGATTCGTTGTTGGGCGCCGTAGAGCGTGGATTGGTTACACTGATTGGTGCAACAACAGAAAATCCTTCATTCGAGGTTATTTCGGCTCTGCTTTCGCGATGCCAGGTCTACATCCTGAAACCGCTTACCGAGGATGACCTGATCAGCTTAATTAAGCGGGCGCTGGCCGAAGATGAGTTGCTGAAAGATCAGCAGGTAGTTATAGAAGAGTATGAGGCCCTGTTGCGCCTGTCGGGAGGCGATGCCCGTAAATTGCTGAACATCTTAGAGCTTGTTATCCAGGCTGCCGATGGCCGGGCTATCACTAACGAATTCGTGCTGCAGCAGGTTCAGCAGAACATGGCGCTTTACGATAAAGCCGGCGAGCAACACTACGATATTATTTCGGCATTTATCAAATCCATCCGCGGCAGCGATCCTAATGCAGCTGTCTACTGGCTTGCCCGTATGATTGCCGGTAGCGAAGATCCCTTGTTTATTGCCCGGCGACTTTTAATACTTGCTTCTGAGGATATCGGCAATGCCAATCCCAACGCCTTATTGCTGGCAAACAATTGCTTCCAGGCGGTAAATGTTATCGGCTGGCCAGAATCACGGATCATCCTTTCTCAAACCGTAACTTATCTGGCATCATCGGTTAAAAGCAATGCTGCTTATGAGGCCATCAACAAAGCGCAGGAGCTGGTTAACCGTACCGGAGATCTACCGGTTCCGCTGCATATCCGCAATGCTCCAACCAAGCTGATGAAAAATATTGGCTACGGAAAAGATTACAAATACTCCCACGCTTATGAGAATAATTTCTCTGAGCAGGAATACTTTCCCGACAGCCTGAGCGGAACCTTGCTGTATGATCCGGGTAATAACGCCGCGGAGCAGAAACTCCGGGAAAGGCTCAAATCGCTATGGAAAACAAAGTATAAATATTGAATAGCTTTTATTCATTAGCTTATTATTCCTTTATCTTCGACAATAGCGCAATCGTTCCCGGCATCGATTGCACAAATTTTTATCCTAAAACATTAATCTTTTCAGTTTTATCTCTTTAAACTTGTTTTAGGAGCTGACCAAAACTATATTAAACAGGCCTTTGATATTATTCTTTTAAGTGAGATTCGTTCAGTTTGATGTTCTTAAGTAAAGAAATTTAATCTGTTTTGAGTATGAAAAAAGATTATTCATAAGCTTTTTTTTAACCGAATACATCATTCAATTTAATCAAGGGTATTTGCCCTGTATGTCTATGCCGGTACCTTAAGCAGGATACCACATAAGGATAGTATTTGCCTGTAAATCTGCTAATCAATCAATAAAATAAAAACCAATAGAATATGAAAACATTTTTTACTTTCCCACTAAGAGTATGCTTGATGTTCGTCGGGTTGTTATGTTCAACCTATGTAAAGGCTGCATCCTACGACGCTGTTGTAGATAAAAACGGCACTGGTGATTATACTACAATACAAGCGGCCTTAGATGCCGCCCCAGCCAGCGCTACCTCACCTTACAGAATCTACATTAAAAGTGGTGTTTACTATGAAAATCTTACTATTGCTAAGCCATTCATACAGTTTATTGGCGAAAGTGCGGCAAAAACGATTATTACATACAACAATTATAACGGTAAAGCTATCCCCGGTGGTGGGGGCACAACCTACGGTACCGCAAATTCAGCTTCGGTAATTATAACAGCCGATGATTTTAGTGCGGCCAATATTACCTTTGAAAATTCAACAGGTGACGCTCCGCAAGCGCTTGCCATAAATGTTAGCGGAGACAGAGCATCGTTCAAGAACTGCCGGTTCTTAGGTGGTCAGGATACTTTTTTGGGATATAATTCCAAGTATCCGCAATCACTATATAAATGTTATATCGAGGGTGTTGTCGACTTTATTTTCGGGAATTCTAAAACCGTTTTTGATGAATGTACCATTTACGCCAGGGACAGGTCTGATAACAACGGAAGTTACATAACCGCGTCCAATACCCGCGAAACAAGGGGTTTTGTTTTTAGAAATTGCGAAATTATAGCCAACAGAGGCACAACCAAATATGTTTTAGGCAGGCCATGGCAAAATGATGCCAATACAGCATCAGCGGATAAATCTACCGCGGCAACAGTATTTATCAATACAAAAATGAGTTCTGTTGTAAAACCGGAAGGTTGGTCGGTTTGGGATGCCGGAACAGATGTTTCCAAAATTATTTATGCCGAGTATAATTCTATGGATATGAGTGGTGATCCGTTGGATGTTTCTTCACGTGTATCGTGGTCTAAGCAGCTTAACAGCACAGAGGCGGCAGAATACCTGGATAATTCGGTGATGTTTAAAGACCGGAATAACAACATCTGGGATCCATATTCGGTTTTTCCGGATGGTCAGGATGTGCCGGTAAACAGGCTTGCCATCTCTAATTTTAAATATGTAAAGAGCGGCACGGAATTAACATTTACCTGGAACCTGAATTGGCCAGAAAGTAACGTAACCTACAAGCTATACCGTATAACAGACGGTGGAGCGCCTGTTCTGGTAAATGAACAAACCATTGCGGATAACAATGTGAATGTATCTTACACTCCCGCAACCGGTAAAGAAACGGTTCCACCCTCCATGTCAACTTATGAATATTATGTAGAAGCCAGCTCAGCAAACGGAACCGTACGTTCAGAAAGTGTAATGATATCGGCTATACCGGTAATTAACTTAACAGGTACGCTACAAGCATTTAAACAAGGAAGTGATGCGCCTTCGCAATCGCAGCCTATTACTATTAGCGGAGAATATTTGCAGGAAAATGTAACCATTACCCCTCCTGCAAATTTTGAAGTAAGCGCCGATAACGGTACAACCTGGTACAATTCGGCTAATCCGTTGATACTCAACATAAGCGGCGGGTTATTAACTTCCAAAACTGTTCTGGTGCGTTTGAATGCATCTGCTGCAGGTACAAGTACCGGTAATTTAACTATTGTTTCGGGCACCGGCAGTCATAACAAAAGTATCGCGGTAAGCGGCGAAACGTATGACCATCCTTTGGTAAACAGCCAGTCAATAGCCAGCCTTTCTTTAGCTCAAAATGCCGGTGCAACCTATCTTAAAGAAGGCCTGGAATCGGCAAACCTGGACCTGAATACCTATATCTTGTCTGATAAGACCTCAGGTACAAACATCCCTTATTCTACTGATTATGGCATACAGTTTGGCCCAACAGCAGCCGGTGGCGGTTGGAATGATAATGCCATTAAAAACATGACGGATAAGTCCAGATACATAGAAATTACACTGAAAACCGCGTCAACCCACGAAGCACGGGCAGATTCGTTATTATTTAACCTTGCTGTTTTTCAAACCACAGGCAATTTCGCATTAGAATATTCAACAGATGATTTTGCTACAAGTACATTATTGCAGAATACGCTTTTAAATGGTTCGCCGGTAGCAGGTACTACATATGGAAGCTTTACCAATGGTGCATTTGCGCTGGCCAATCAAAACACGGGAGCCAAAAGATACGCGTTTGCCTTGAACGGTGCTACAGGCGTACGGGTTGCTGCCGGCGAACAGCTAAAAGTAAGAATGTATTTCAGAACAGGCAGTTCATCTGATGGCAGGTACATTACACTTAAAGACATTGATTTTAAAGGAAGTGTTGGTCTGGCGGCAGCTGAAGGCGATTATAAAACCGTAAGCAGCGGATCGTGGTTAGACGTTTCTATCTGGGCCCAAATGGTAGGCGGGGTTTGGACTGCGGCGGCTACTCCTCCGCATTACGGCACAGGACATACCTCGTTTATAGAATCAGGACATATTGTAACGGCGCCTAACAGTACCGACTTAAATACGGCTTACAATAGTTCGTATGGTTATGTAAATTCCACTGTAGTGAGAGAAGGTGGTAAGCTAATTGTTGAAAGCGGAAAAACCATGAATGTACACCATGATCAGCTTTACCAAATTGATGGTGAGCTTGAAAATAACGGAACCATAAATAACGATGGTAAATATGATCTGATCATTAACGGAACGGTAACTAATAACGGCACGCTAAAGGTAGATCAAACCGGAAGCAATGTGTATATTAAAGGTAAGCTGATCAATAAGGCATCGGTTAACTATAACTATGTGACTGTAAAAGATGGTGGTGTTTATGAGCACGCTGCAAACTCAAACACTATGCCTGCAACCATTACTTTTGAAGACGGCTCTACTTTCCTTATTTCAGGAATAACAACCTCTCAAACAGGTATATTGAAAAATACCATCAGCTATTACAACGTAACCTGGGATAATCCGGGGCAAACCAAATATTATGCTTTCCAGGGAAACCTGGTGGAGAACATTCGTGGCAAGTTTACAGTTAACAACACCGGTTCACAATATTTAGCTTTATTGAATGCTAATGGTACTGTTGGTCTGGGAAGTTATGAACAAAACGGTGGCAGGGTGCTGGTGCGAGAAAACAGTACGGTAAATGCGGTAATTAATGTTGCCGGAGATTTTATGGTGAACGGGGGTACATTGGAGTCTAACTCCGCCGTTTCGGTTGAAATTAACCTGAAAGGCGCTGATAGTAAATATCAATATAATGATGCCACAAATTTGCTAACAGGGCTAAAGATAGATGTAACCGGCAATTACACATTACAATCGCCTTTAACTGTTAATAATTTAAACATAGCTGATGGTAAGATCACTTTGGGTGATAACACCTTAACAGCAAGTACAGTTGCCAGAACGGGTACCGGCTATATTGTTACCAATGGAGCAGGAACATTGACTGTTAAGAGTGTTGGCCCAACCGATGTTCTGTTTCCTGTTGGTACGGCATCGGGTTATAATCCACTTATTCTTTCTAATACCGGAACCATAAGCGACTTTGCGGTTAAAGTTAAAACCGGGCTTGATCATACCTTACCCAGCAACAATTCAAAATCAGTGAATCTGCAATGGGATGTTACGCCAGCTACAGCAGGAGGAAAAGTAGACATTACTTTTCAGTGGAATACCGCCGACCAGAACAGTGGCTTTGATATAGCTTCGCCGGTAGTAGCCGCTAATTATCATAACGGCAGTTATGTGGGATATACCGCAACGGTAAGCGGTTCAAACCCTTATATGGCAAAAATTACCGGGATTGACATATTTAGCCCTTTTGTAGTTGCCAACGAGTTGGCCCTGCCGCTAAAAATGCTATCGTTTACAGCAAAATTAACTCAACAGTTAACGCCTTCGGTAGTATTAAACTGGCAAACTGCCGATGAAGTAAATACTTCAAATTTTGAAGTTGAACGTGCAGGTGCAGACTTAGTTTTCGTTAAAATTGGGTCGCAGTCGGCGTTTAATACTTCGGGAACTAACAATTATTCATTCACAGATGTAATGCCTATGGATGGCACCTCTTATTACCGTATTAAGCAGGTGGATTTGGATGGCAAGTACAGCTACAGTGGCATACGAGCTGTAGAAAATGCCGGTACGCTAAAATTAGCCTTATATCCTAATCCCGTTTCAGAAAAATTAAGTATTCAATGCGGAAAAGTAAGCGGTAATACCCAGATCCGTATTATAAGTATTGACGGGAAGGTTGTGTTCACATCAGGTACAATTAATGCGCTATCGGCACCTTATACAGTTGATGTTTCGGGATTAAAGGCCGGATTTTATTCCGTGCTGTTTACAAGTGGCAATAACAAACTATCTGGCGCTTTCATAAAGCAATAAATTCTTATTTAGAAGGAAGTATAGCCCGAATTCTGCATTGGCAGAATTCGGGCTATACTATTTAAGGCAGGGTTAACAGTAATGAAAATACCCCACTTTATTTGTGCAATCGTTCCCGGCATCGATTGCACAAATTTTTATCCTGAAACATTAATTTTTTCGGTTTTATCTCTTTAAACTTGTTTTAGGAACTAACCAAAAAAGGACTTATAAATTGCAAAAACATCAGGTAAGAATTACAGTTAACTGTATTTCGGCTAATCAATCAATTATAAATATGAAACACGTATTACTTCTTTTCGGTATGCTGTTATTTCTCGTTTCAGGTGTATATGCCCAAACGCAGCAGGTAACAGGTAAAGTAACAGACAAAACCAGTAACGAGCCGCTTATTGGTGTTAGCATTACAATTAAAGGAACTACTAAAGGCACGTCTACAGATGCTGATGGAAAATTTAAATTATCGGCGCCCTCAAATGCTGTATTAGTCATCAAATATATCGGATATAAAACCCAGGAGGTTTCGGTTTCCGGTAAATCCGATTTATCCATTAAAATGGAAACCGCTAACAGCCAGTTAGATGAAGTAGTGGTAATTGGATATGGCACGGTAAAAAAGAAAGATCTTACAGGCGCAGTTTCATCTGTCAGTGCTGAAACAATATCGGCAGCACCGGTATCATCGGCCCTTGAAGCTATTGCAGGCCGCGTTTCAGGAGTAAATATCACTACAACAGAAGGTTCTCCCGATGCAGAAATGACCGTACGGGTGAGAGGAGGGGGATCCATTACACAGGATAACTCACCATTATACATTGTCGATGGATTCCCGGTAAGCTCGATTGATGATATTGCTCCATCAGATATAGAATCTATTGACGTCTTAAAAGATGCTTCGTCGACCGCAATCTATGGTTCACGGGGTGCAAACGGTGTAGTTTTGGTTACCACCAAAAACAGTAAAACAGGTAAAACAGCTGTTAGCTATAATGTATTTACCGGGGTAAGAAATCTTGCTAAGAAAATAGACGTATTAACACCGTATGATTACGCTACCTGGCAATATGAGCGCTCTTTACTTGCCACAAATAAAACAGATGATTACACCAAGTATTTTGGTAATTACCAGGATATTGATTTATACGCTACCGTACAACCTAATGATTGGCAGGATATTGTTTTTGGCCGCACAGGAAATACGTACAATCAAAACTTAACCATTAGTGGTGGAAGTGATAAAACAAAATTCAGCCTGAGCCATAGTTTTGTTAAGGATAAAGCCATCATGTTGCTTTCTAACTACGAAAGACAAAATATCAACTTCAAACTAAATCACAAATTGTATGACAAACTTACGCTGGATATTGGCGCACGTTATGCCGACACCAAAATAAACGGAGGTGGCGCCAATGAGCAAAACGAAGTTTCATCAGCAGATTCCCGTTTAAAATACGCCATGATCTACCCACCATTTCCGGTAACAGGTCTAACTAATTCGGACGAAACAGATGACAGCTTTAACCTGTACAACCCGGTAGTGGCTATTTCAGATAATGATCAGTATATCCATCGTAAAACCTACAATTTAAATAGTGCGCTTACTTACGAAGTGGTTAAAAACCTGAAACTCCGCTCAGAAGTTGGTTATGATGGTTATAGAAATGATCAGGACCGGTTTTACGGTACTACCACTTACTATGTAAAAAACATTCCTGCTGGAGATTATCAAAATCTGCCTGCTGTCATTTTTGCCAATACCAGCCGCAACAGCTTTAGAAATACTAATACCTTAAATTACGATTTTAAGAAATATATAAACAAAGATCATAGTTTGAACCTCTTATTGGGAGAGGAATATATTAAAACCATAGAAGGTACATTAACGGATGTGGTACATGGATTTCCAGAATCGTTTACTTTCGATGATGCCAGGAGATTATCTACCCAGGGGCTGGCAAACTCTATAGATAATAACTTTTTGCCTGATGATAAGCTATTGTCTTTTTTTGGCAGAGCAAATTACAGTTATAAAGATAAATATTTGCTTAGCGCCACTTTCAGGGCTGATGGATCTTCAAAATTTTCTAAAGGAAACCGTTGGGGATATTTCCCGTCCGTTTCGGGAGCATGGAGAATTTCGCAGGAAAGTTTTATGGAAGGAACTAAGTCCTGGCTGGCTGATTTAAAATTACGGGCCAGTTATGGTGCTGCAGGTAATAATAATATTTCTTCAGGCCAGATGGTACAATCGTTTAATAACTCCACTACTTCCTGGGTTAACGGGTATAATAACTATTGGGCTCCTTCTAAAACAATGGCTAACCCCGATTTAAAATGGGAAACTACGGTTACCAGAAATGTCGGGTTTGATTTTTCACTGCTGAATTCTAAGCTTAATGGTACAATTGATGCCTATCTTAACCGAACAAAAGATTTACTTGTTCTTTATCCGGTGCCCGGAACAGGTTATGATAACCAATTCCGTAATATAGGTGAAACAGAAAATAAAGGCCTGGAGTTTTCTTTGAATTGGAGTGCTATCCGGAAAAAGAACTTTGATCTGTCAGTGAATGCCAACATTAACTTTAACAGAAATAAAGTGATCTCGATCGGAGGACTTGAAAATATTCCTGGTAAATCAGATTGGGCATCGTCTGAGATCGGTACGGATTACCTGATATTAGCAGGTGCTTCAGTGGGACGGATATATGGCTACCAAAGCGATGGCAGATATGAGGTTTCAGATTTTAGCGGCTACGATTCAGCTACCGGAAGATGGACATTAAAACCCGGTGTGGCAGATGATAGCCCGGTTATCGGTACTGTGCGTCCCGGATCGATGAAATTAAAAGACATTGTTGACGATGGCGACGGTAAAGTAAATGAATCAGATAAAACTTTTATAGGTAATACTAATCCCTTACATACCGGCGGTTTTTCAATTACGTCACGAATTTATCAATTTGATATAGGCGCTTATTTTAACTGGAGCTATGGTAACGATGTATATAATGCTAATAAAATTGAATATACATCTACCAGTAAATACAATTCCAGGAATATGATCGCGATGATGGCAAGTGGCAATCGCTGGACAAACCTGCGTGCCGATGGTACCATCAGCAATGATCCGGCCGAACTTGAAGCCATGAATGCCAATACAACCCTGTGGTCGCCATATATGAGCCGGTTTGTTCTAAGCGACTGGGCAGTAGAAGATGGTTCTTTTCTACGTTTATCCACCATAACGCTAGGTTATACGCTACCTAAAGCCATATCTTCTAAATTGAAAATGAAAGGCTTACGAATATATGCTTCGGGTTATAATTTATGGTTATGGACCAATTATTCCGGCTTTGATCCGGAAGTGTCAACCCGCCGCAAAACACCGCTTACACCGGGTGTAGACTATTCAGCCTACCCCAAAAGCAAATCTTATGTATTCGGTCTGAATGTTAACTTTTAATAGAGTCAGGAAATGAAAAAGATCATCAATATATTATTCATAATTACAGGGATTGCTTTTATAAGCAGTTGTAAAGACACGCTGGAAGCTCCTACCAAATCATCTTTGGATGAATCGGTTATTTTTTCTACCCCCAGCTTGGCTGAAGGAGCCATTGCTGGTGTTATCCAATCATTTGCAGAAACTAACTCATACCGTGGCAGATTTTTAGTTTACTATGGTATCAATACGGATGCTGAGGTATATAACAGCTTAAAATCAGTAGATGATGATAAGGCCCGGTTATCAAACTATAATACCAACGTGAATAACTCTCAAATGAACACAAACGATAATGTGTGGGCAAAGCTTTATGAGGGCATTGAGCGGGCTAATTTAGCAATCAGAGGATTAAGAACCTATGGACATGTTGAAAGCAACCCGCAGTTGGCGCAAATATTAGGCGAAATGCTAACCTTAAGGGCTGTAGTGTATAGTGACCTGGTAAAAGCATGGGGAGATGTGCCTGCCAGGTTTGAGCCGGTAACTTCTGCTACCGCTTACCTGCCCCGAAGTGATCGGGACGTTATTTATAAACAACTGCTTGTTGATCTGGATTCGGCCGCCAATTTGCTACCCTGGCCTAATGAAACATCAACCACAACTTCGGTTGAGCGTGTAAATAAAGCGTTTGCCAAAGGCATGAGAGCACGTATAGCCTTAGCTGCTGGTGGATACGGACAACGCCCGGATGGTATTCGTTTAAGTAATGATCCTGATTTGGCCCGCGAAAAGATGTATACTATTGCAAAAAATGAATGTCTGGACATCATACAAAGCGGGAAGTTACACTTGCTTGGTTTTGAAGAACTTTTTAAAACTTTAAATCAGGAAACTGGTAAAGCCGGTTTGGAATCGATGTGGGAAATCCCGTTTAGCGAAGGCCGCGGTAGGGTGATTTTTGATTTAGGTGTTAAACATACTACAACCGATAAATATACCGGACAGGCCAAAGGCGGTACGAATGGACCTAATCCCATTATGTTTTATGAGTATGATAAAGACGATGTTCGTCGCGATGTTACCTGTGTTCCTTATGAATGGACAAGCGGCGTACAGGTTCCGACTAACTTAAATAAATGGTATTTTGGAAAATACCGTTACGAATGGATGTCAAGGCGGGTAACTTCTACTAATGATGATGGTCTGAACTGGCTTTACATGCGTTACGCTGATGTACTGTTAATGGCAGCGGAAGCGATCAATGAATTAGATGGCCCAACCGCGGCAGCGCCGTACTTAAAACAGGTGCGGGACAGGGCTTTCCCGAACAATCCTGAAAAAGTTGCTCAATATATGTCTGAAGTTACAGCAGATAAACCAACCTTTTTCAATGCCATTGTTAACGAAAGAGCCTTGGAATTTACCGGCGAAATGTTACGGAAGTCCGACCTGATTCGCTGGAATTTATTAAGCGCCAAACTAAATGAGGCCAAAACAAAATTGCAGCAGCTTGAAAACAGGCAAGGCCAATATGCTGACCTTCCTGCAAAAATTTATTACAAAACAGCCGCCGATGGAGAAACCGTACAAATTTATGGCTTAAACCACGGCGATACTGATGCACAGGGCGCCTCGTTAGGATATACATCAAATAAATCATGGAAATTATCTTCTGACGGAGATGTTGTTACCTATTGGGATGCACTTTTCCGGAGAAACCCGGATACACAGCAGTACTGGCCGATCTGGCAAACATTCTTAGATTCATCTAACGGCATGTTAAATAATAATGGTTATAACTTTTAATTCATACTATTATGAATACAAACAAAATATATATAATTATCGCTTTCCTAGCTGGTATAGTAAGCTTATCCGGTTGTAAGGATGATGTGTTGTCCGAAATAACTACCTTAAACGTCAATAGAGCCTTTTCTCCAACTGGATTAACTGCTCAGGTAGTTAATAAAACAGGAGTAAAGTTGACATGGAAAGCCGTAAATAATGCTAATTCTTATACCATAGAGATTTTTGACAATGTAGATTTTTCCGGTTCGCCGGTAAAAACTATCTCTGATATTTCATTTAGTCAGGTACCTTACACTGTTACTGGTCTTGCTGGAGAAACCCAATACGCAGTAAGAGTAAAAGCTATTGGTGAGAATATTGATGACTCTAAATGGGTAACAGCTACATTTGCTACCGATGCAGAGCAAATCTTCCAGGCGGTCGATCCGGATAAGCTAACTGCAAACTCGGTTACACTGAACTGGCCTGCAGGAGAAACAGCAACCTCTATAGTGCTCACGCCGGGAAATATTACGCATACGGTTACCAGCACTGAAATTACTGCCGGAGAAGCCACTATTTCAGGCCTGACCGGAGAAACTACCTATACGGCTAAGCTAATGAATGGCACTAAGGTTCGTGGTACCATAACATTCACTACCTTAATAGATTTAGGCGGAGCGATCCCTGTTTCTCCAACAGATAACTTAGCAACATTAATTGCAAATGCCACCGGAGGCGAGACTTTTGCCCTGTTACCAGGAGCTTATACCATTAATGCCGATATTACTGTTAGTAAATCTATATCCATTAAAGGTGCAAAGCCCACAGATAGGCCGGTTATTACCGGGGCAGTTTTCAGGATAAAGGCTAACGCTGCTTTTGCGTTAAAAGATGTAGTGCTTGATGGCACAGGAGCGTTAAATAATAACCAGGCTATTATATATGATGAAGCTTCAGATAATGCGTATGGCAATTTAAATGTACAGGGTTGTGAAATTAAAAACTATGTAAAAGGCATTATATATGTAAACGTTAAAGCCCTGATAGAGTCAGTAAACTATAGTGATAACATTATTCATGATATCAAATGTGATGGTGGTGATTTTGTTGACTTTAGAAATGGTATAGCAAAAACATTCCTTTTCCAAAACAATACGGTTTATAATAGCAGTAGCGCTGGTTCAGCCAGGGATATCTTCCGTATGGACGCAGGAGGATCAACAAATTTCCCAAGTATAAATAGTGTGATAAATATATCGAATAACACCTTTAATAAGATTCCGGTTACTGATGGTAAATCCCGTATGCTATATATCCGCTTAGCGAATCATGGAATTACTTTTTCTAAAAATATTATAGCTAACTCGGGGGCATTTTATAGTGATCAGGCTGCAACGCATGTCGTTGCTATGGTTGCTAACAATTACTTCAATGCGCCCAAGTTTATTAATGAAGCCACATCTAAAATTAATGATGCTAATGGTACAACCCTCGACCCTGGCTTTAAATCTCCTGATAGTGGCGATTTTACATTAAGTAATGACGATTTAAAATTAAATGGTATTGGCGCCGCAAGATGGCGTTAATAAGATAAAGATTAGTCAGTAAAGGTGGTGCATTTACACCACCTTTTTAATTATATGGATATATGCGAAGACTCAACTGTAGTTTGATTATTTTGGTATTTGCTTTAACAACTTTTTTTTCTTGTAAAAAATCTAAAAAAGAAGATACCGGCGGAAGTAATAATCAAAATAATGATAAGCCGGTGCAGGTTGTAGAAACCGCTTACGCCTTTCCCGGAGCCGAAGGATTTGGTAAGAATACCACCGGTGGACGTGGTGGCAAAGTTATTAAAGTAACCAACCTTAATGACTCCGGTTCAGGCAGCTTACGCGAAGCCATCAATACCAGCGGAGCCCGCATTATTGTTTTTGAGGTATCCGGGAATATTCAGCTAAAAAGCCGCTTACAAATTAAAAATGGCGACGTAACTATAGCCGGGCAAACTGCTCCCGGCGATGGGATCTGTATCCAGAATTACGAAGTACAGATCGATGCCGATAATGTGATCGTAAGGTATATGCGTTTTCGTCTCGGGGATTTAACCCAGCAGGAAACAGACGCATTCTGGGGCCGTAATCATCAGAATATCATTATTGATCATTGCTCCATGAGCTGGTCTATTGATGAAACCTCATCATTTTATAACAATAAAAACTTCACCATGCAATGGTGTATGCTTTCAGAAAGCCTGAATAAATCCTTTCACGAAAAAGATGATCATGGCTATGGGGCAATCTGGGGTGGCACTAATGCAAGTTTCCATCATAACCTGCTGGCTAATCATTTAAGCCGGTTACCAAGGTTTAATGGCGGCTTACGTTCGGGTATTGACCCCGGGCCGTATGGAGGCGATTTGGTTGATTACCGGAATAACGTAGTATATAATTGGGGCGACAACAGCAGCTATGGCGGCGAAAATGGTAAATACAATATTGTAAACAACTATTATAAAGCCGGTCCGGGAACAGCAACCAGTAAAACAGCCCGTTTGCTGGATGTTTATTTTGATAATTCGGTAGCTTCTCCAGGATACGGGCAGTTTTTTATTAGTGGTAATTACATGAACGGCAGTACGTCGGTAACAGCCGATAACTGGACTGGCGTAGCCTATAAAACCGGTGCTTCAATGAGCCTTTCAAAAGTAAGCTCGCCTTTTACTGATGAAAATATTACCGGGCAAACAGCAGAAAGTGCTTTCGCTTTGGTTTTAAGTTATGCCGGTGCCAGTTTCAAACGAGATGCAGTAGACAGCCGGATAGTCAATGAAGTTCAAACCGGCACAGTAACTTACAGTGGTTCTAAAACCGGCCGGAAGGGCATCATCGACTCACAAGCCGACGCTGGCGGCTGGCCCGAATTAAAATCGCAGCCGGCGCCGCTTGATACCGATGGCGACGGTATGCCCGATGAGTGGGAAACAGCCAATAAGCTCGACCCGAAAAAAGCCAATGCCAATAGCCACGATCTAAGCACCGGCTATGATAACATTGAAGTATATCTGAACAGCCTGGTGAAAAACATTACCCAAAATCAGGCACAATAATAATTATGAAAGCAATTTTTCTCCTGTTAACACTGTTTGTTAACGTTTTATATGCACAGGTTCCGGCTTTTCCCGGGGCCGAAGGATTTGGGAAATATACTACCGGTGGTCGTGGGGGTAAAGTGTTGATGGTAACCAACGTGAACGATAGTGGCCCCGGCAGCTTACGCGAAGCAGTAAAAGCCAACGGCCCGCGAATAATTGTTTTCACGGTTTCAGGCACAATTGCGTTGCAATCTCCGTTAAGCATTAAAAACGGTGATGTCACCATAGCCGGTCAGTCAGCTCCCGGCGATGGTATTTGCCTGAAAAATTATACCACGCATATTGATGCCGACAATGTGATCATCCGTTACATCCGTTTCCGCCTGGGCGATGAATCTAAGCAGGAAGACGATGCCATCAATAGTACACATAACCATCGCGACATTATTATCGATCACTGTTCCATGAGCTGGTCGGTAGATGAATGCGCTTCTTTTTACCGGAACCATAATTTTACCCTGCAATGGTGTATTATTGCCGAGGCGCTGAACCATTCCGTGCACAGCAAAGGGCCGCACGGTTATGGCGGTATCTGGGGTGGCGAGGGAGCCAGCTATCATCATAACCTCATTGCATGCAACAACAGCCGCAATCCCCGTTTCAGCGGCTCGTCAACTACCCTGAACCCCGAAGATGAGCTGGTAGATTTCAGTAATAACGTGATTTTTAACTGGGGGCAAAACAGCAGCTACGGCGGTGAAAAAGGACGTTACAACATGGTAAACAATTATTACAAGCCCGGCCCGGCAACATCCAAAAGCAAGCGCCAGCGTATGATGAATCCCTGGTCGCCTTACGGGAAGTTTTACATTGCCGGCAATATAATGGAAGGGAGCAAAGAAGTAAGCGCAGACAACTGGAAAGGCGTAGAATATGAGCACGGTCAATCTACCGATTCAACATACACAGATAAACCGTTCCCGGTAGCAGCTATCAGCCTGCAAAAAGCACACAAAGCCTACACAGATGTACTGGCCAAAGCCGGCGCCAGCATAACCCGCGATGCTGTGGATAAACGCATCATAGAAGAAACCCGCTTGGGGATGGCTACCGCAGGAGTCAATAAAAACGGGCTGATAGATTCGCAGAATGATGTAGGTGGCTGGCCCGAATTAAAATCTCTACCAGCTCCGGCTGATACGGACAGGGACGGTATGCCCGATGTCTGGGAGAAAAAAATGAAGCTTGATCCCGCTAAAGCCAATGCAAACGGTCGTGATTTAGACAAAAACTACGATAATATTGAAGTTTACCTGAATAGCCTGGTCCCCCTTACAAATGTAGCAGGCTGATACCCCACGTTAGTGCCAAAGGGCCCATGAGGTTTTCACACAACATTCACAGAGAAGAATTCCTTGGCACTCCTGGCGTAAATCACATCGTGTTAATTTAGATTAATGCTAAATAATTATTGCAAATATAAAGTGCAATGCGTTCCTTTGCAGCGAATTTAATTAGATTTAATCTAAATAATATCACGTACTGCAAATTAATATCATAATTCAATGAAAAGATCATTACACTTTGTTTATTCGCTGCTGATGCTGTTATTTACAGCAATAGGCGTTTATGCACAAACCGGAACTATTTCCGGAACTATTTCCACATCAGATGGTCAGCCGGCCGAGGCTGTATCTGTAGGCCTAAAAGGCAAAGGGTTGGGTACTATAACCGATACCAGGGGCTATTATGAGCTCAAAAAGGTGAAACCCGGAACTTATACGCTTCGCGTATCGGCTGTGGGCCTGGCAGTTCAGGAAAAGACCATCACATTATCTGCTAACCAAAGTCAAACTATTAATTTTACACTTACCGAAAATGCAGAACAGCTTAAGGAAGTAACGGTATCGGCTGTGCGTAATAAGTACAAGGTTGATAAACCTTCGCCTTCTTTACGTCTCAATGAACCAATTCTTGAAATGCCACAGAACGTTCAGGTAGTAACAAATGGTCTTATTAAAGATCAGCAGATCTTTGATATGTTAGAGGGTGTGACCAGGAATGTAAGCGGGGCATCGCGTACTGAACATTGGGATAACTACGCCCGTGTAACCATGCGTGGCGCCAATATTCAGGCCTTCCGTAACGGGATGAATGTAACCATGCCCTGGGGGCCGCTCACCGAAGATATGAGCTTTGTTGAACGTATTGAATTTGTAAAAGGCCCGGCCGGATTTATGCTTGGTAATGGCGAGCCTGCCGGTTTTTACAACGTGGTTACCAAAAAGCCTACCGGCGAAACCAAAGGCGAAGCTACCCTCTCGTTAGGCAGTTTTGATACCTATCGCAGTACAGTTGACCTGGATGGAAAATTAAGCAGCAATGGTAAATTATTGTACCGTTTAAATGTAATGGGTATGCTTAAAGGCTCGCACCGGCAATACGATTATAATAACCGGTATACACTTGCCCCGGTGATCACCTATAAAATAAATGATAAAACATCCATTACAGGCGAATATACTTATCAGTTCTCACAAGTACCATTACTGGGTTCGGCCTACGTATTTGGTGCTAATGGATATGCAACCACAGATCGTGACCTATCATTACTTGAACCCAATATTGACCCTACCAAAATTAATGATCACAGCGCTTTCCTGACATTTAATCACCAGCTTAACGAAAACTGGAAATTTACGGCACAACTGGCCTATTTAACTTTCTCACAGAAGGGAAGCTCTACCTGGGCAAGCAGTATATATGATGATAATGGCAATATAGCAGTATCGGGTGCTGCCATTAACGGAGATATTCGTCGCAGCATAAATGTATGGGATGCATGGGGGCAAAATAAGTTAGGTCAGGTATTTTTAAACGGAAATGTAGGCACTGGTGCTGTTAGCCATAAAATCCTGGCGGGGTTAGATATGAGCAATAAGCAATATCTGGGAGATTGGAGCCAGAGTTTCTTATTAAGAAATGCAGACGGCTCGCTGTTTAATATTTACAATCCTGCTTATGGACAGGTTCCACCAGATTCTATCTTAACGTACGATCGCAGCAAAAGTCTGAGGCAACGTGCCGGTGCAAGTATGAATTATGAGAATTATACCGGTTTGTATCTTCAGGATGAATTAGGCTTCCTGGAAAACAGGATACGTTTAACACTGGCAGGTCGTTATTCAACCTTAAAGCAATTTGATGGCTATAGTCCAGAAACAAACGATTCTAAACTTACACCACGGGTTGGCCTAAGCGTGTCTATCGATAAGCAAACCTCATTCTATGGCTTGTATGATCAGACATTCCTGCCACAGTCCGGCCGCGTATATGGTGGCGGTAAGATAAAACCTTTAACAGGCAACAGTATAGAGTTTGGTCTTAAAAAAGACTGGTTTGGTGGTAACTGGAATACAACGTTGTCAGTTTATCAGATCACAAAAAACAATATTATGGGAACGGATACCAATCCGGAGCATATTACAGACGAAGAGCCGGTTGGTACTTACGCCATACAAATTGGCCAGGTTAAAGCAAAAGGTATAGAGTTTGATCTTCATGGTGAAATTGCAACCGGGTTAAGCTTAATTTTCAATTATGCTTATACGGATTCAAAAATTACTGAAAATGGTGGCGATGCCTATATAGGAGCCAGCATCGATAGCTATGCTAAGCACAATACCAACGGTTGGCTGTCATACCGTGTTACCCAAAGCGAATTTAAGGGCTTAGGGATTTCGCTGGGTTACCAGTACCAGATAGACCGTGTTGCCGGTAACTGGGGCGGTATCAATCCGTTAAATGTATCATTGCCTGATTATTTCCGCTTAGATGGTGCTATAAGCTGGCAAAACGATAACATGAACATCGGGTTAAATGTTAATAACATACTGAACAAATATTTGTATATGGGAGCTCCCTATGAAGATTATTATTACTGGCAAACTGAGCCGGGTACTAATTTCAGGCTCTCTATAGGGTATAAATTTTAATGGATGACCTTTAAAAAGGCAGTTGGCAAAATACACCTCTGGCTCGGATTAGCGTCCGGGCTGGTGGTGTTTATTGTGAGTATTACGGGCTGCATCTTCGCTTTTCAAAAAGAGATCAGCGAAGCCGTAGAGCGTGATCTGTTTTTTATCAAGCCACCGTCAGCACAGGCGCAAACGCTACCGCTAAGTACCTTATTACAGCGGGCAGAAGGTGCACTGGACGGTAAGGTTTACCCCAATTTTATTACCAGCTACCGCAGTCCCGACCGTACCTGGGAATTTATGGCCTATAAAGATGGCGATGAAAAAGCATTTACCTTTTTCGGAACAGTTGATTATTATAAATCAGCTTTTGTTAACCCGTATACAGGTGAAATTACCGGTATAAAAGATTATAAATATGATTTTTTTACCGTTATTAAATACCTGCACTGGAGCCTGTTGTTAAATACTATCTATGGGCAGCCCATTGTAGGCTGGTCTACGTTTATTTTTGTTATCATGCTGATAAGCGGCCTCATTTTATGGTGGCCAAAGAAGTGGAATAAAACCAATATTCAAAAGAGCTTCAACATCAAATGGTCGGCGAAGTTTAAGCGTATAAACTACGATCTGCATAATGTGCTTGGCTTTTATGCCATGCTGATAACGTTGATACTTGCCTTCACCGGGCTGGTATGGGCATTCAGCTGGTTTCAAAGCGCAGTGTATGTGGTTGCGTCGCAATCGGTGACTCCTCCGCAGCATAAAACAGTAAAGTCAGATACCACTGCGGTTGCTGTAAAAACTCCGCTCGATATTGCTTTCAGAACAGCTCAAAACACATTTCCGGAGGCAGAGCGTATCGGAGTATCTCCGGCAACGGGAAAAGAAGGCCTTATCTATATATACGGCTATCGCGATGAGGAAACCTATTACGATGCCGATGGGCTGCAATTTGACCAATATACCGGTAAGCTGCTTAACCGCGAAAACTTCAAAGACGGCAACGCCGGCGAAAAACTCATCTCCATGAATTACGATATTCATGTGGGCGCTATTCTCGGTCTCCCCGGAAAAATCATTGCCTTCTGCGCCAGCCTGATAGCCGCCAGCCTGCCTGTAACCGGGTTATTGATATGGCTCGGAAAAGGCAGGAAAAGCGCTAAGCGCTCAAAGCGAAGAGTTATTCATCGCCTGCGTTTTGGTAAGGCTGTCAGTGCATCCTGATGTTAAACTCCCAACTCAGGCTTAATAAAGCTGGCTCATATCCCGTTTAATGATCAGCAAAGCCGTATCGTACGGACTTTCCTCCTGTTTGGCCAGATGCGACAAAATAGTGCGGCTCAGCTCAGTTCCCGAAGCATCTTCCGGCAATCCCAACGCAGCATTCTTAACCATGTTAATGGTCTCGTCTTTTAGCTTTCTCACCATTTCCCATGCCGCATCACCTACATACAACTGCTGGGCAATATTGTGCTGGTACTCATTCCTGATCTCTGTAATAACCATATTTTGCAGTTCGCGGGCGCTCATACCGCTAACATGCAGGCGGATAAGCATATTCACCGGGTTAATACGTTCGGTAAAGATCACCAGGCGCTCATAAGCCTGTATCCTTAAAGGAAGCAGTTGAGCCTGGGCTCCCTTTTTCAGTTCCAGCAGCTGGATATGTCCCTGTTTCCGGATATATGGGCGCAATACCAGGTATCCTACCCCAAAAACAACCAATCCGGCAAGGGTATATTTTAACGTATCAATTAAAAAGCTGATGATATCCATTATGTTAACGTATGGTCATGAAAGAATTAACGCAAACAAAAATGTGCATTTTACCTTATATTTGCATGATCAAAAGAGGATGAAATATGAGTACTGCAACCCTTACCTCAGCTCCGGTTACTTTAACAGAAGGAGCTAAGGCAGAGATTAGAAAATTAAGAAGCCAGCAGGAGCTTAACGAAGATTTTGGCTTACGCGTGGGTGTGGAAGGCGGTGGCTGTTCAGGCATGAATTACGTGCTGGGCTTTGACCAGAAGAAAGACGGCGACCAGGAATATATGATCGATGATATTAAGATCTACATGAATAAGGCTCACGGGCTTTACCTGGTGGGCATGGAAATAGATTTTCAAAACGGACTGAATGCCCGTGGTTTCACGTTTAATAACCCCAATGCAACCAGCACCTGTGGCTGCGGTTCGTCTTTTGCCGTATAACACGAGCCTGATATCTTTTTATAAAAATCCTGCAGGATACTTTTCATGCGGGATTTTTTTATAATATAGCACACAAAAATGCTAACATAAAGCTAAAAATTGATAGGTCTGTAACAGATAAAACGTGCAACTTGCAATAGAAAAATAACTGATCGATTGTATGAAAGCCATTTTAACTTTTCTGTTTGCTTTTGTTTTTACGTTAACCTATGCACAACCGGATAACGGGTTGGCAAAAACACCGCCAATGGGCTGGAACAGCTGGAATTATTTCGGCAAAGCCGGTATTGATGAAAAAATTATTAAAGAAGTTATTGATGCTATGGCGGCCCATAATATGAAGCAACTGGGCTATGAATATATCGTGGTAGACGGCGGCTGGCGGGATACCGTGCTGGGTAAAAATGGAGAGCTATTGGTAAACAAGCAGAAATTCCCTCATGGGATGAAAGCTCTGGCCGATTATGCCCATAGCAAAGGATTCAAATTCGGGCTGCATACAGTGCCCGGCTCACACGATTGTGGCTGCGATAAAGTTGGCGGCTGGGGCGTAGAAGAAGTACAGGCAAAACAATTTACAGACTGGGGACTGGATTTTGTAAAATTAGACCGTTGCCGGTTTTCGCTGGATGAACACCCGGATTATCCTAAAAAAGATCCGCGATGGTACAAAGGCTGGGATGCGGAAGGCAAAAATATCCTGACGGCATACAGCAAATGGAGCAAGCTGCTGAAAGAAAGCGGGCGTAAGATCCTTTTCAGCGCCAGCGCATACCGCTTTTATGACTGGTATCCCCAATTAACCAATATGGGGCGTACTACCGGTGATATCAAATCAAACCAAACTAAAGGCGCCGTTTTTGACAACCCGAAGGTAAACAGTGTAATGACCGTTGCCGACAAGAACAACAAATACAGCCAATATGCAAAACCGGGTTACTGGAATGACCCGGACATGCTGGTAACCGGCGCCCAGGGACTTACTTATGAGGAACAAAAAGCTCATTTTGCACTGTGGTGCATCATGACTTCGCCGCTTATGCTGGGTAACGATCCCCGCAACATGACCAGTGAAGAGTTAAGCATCATAACCAATAAACAGGCAATAGCCATTAACCAGGATCCTACCGAGCAGGGAAAGAAAATTAAATCGGAAGATAACGCCGAATTGTGGGCTAAGAAGCTTAAAGACGGCAGTTACGCGGTACTCCTTTTAAACCGGGATAATGCAGTCGCTAAGCCCATTACCCTCAGCTGGACGGACCTAGGCTTAACCGGCAAAAAACAAATCAGCGATGTATATGCAGGTAAAAAGCTCGGCAGTTTTAACAACAGCTTTTCGGCAACGGTAAACCCACACTCAGGGTTGTTTATTACGGTAAAGGCAGATTAAGGTCTAATCGTTTCTCGTTGTAAACTTTGCGTAAAAAAGCTCTCGCTTTGCTCATCGGGATTTGCAATCCCGGTGGCCATAACCCCGGATTTAAAATCCGGCACTAACAGGGTCAGGATTACAAATCCTGACCAGCGATGATTGTTTCTCTTTGCGAACTTCGCGTAAAACTTTCGTGGGCTTGGTGTGAAACAACTCAGTCAATATACTCAAAACCGGTATACGGCACTAAGGCAGCCGGAATCTTAATCCCCTGGTCAGTCTGGTTGTTTTCCAGCAACGATGCCACGATACGCGGCAGGGCCAGGGCGCTTCCGTTAAGCGTATGCGCTAACTGGGGTTTGCCTTCTTTACCCTTAAACCGCAGCTTTAAGCGGTTGGCCTGGTAGGTCTCAAAATTAGAAACCGATGAAACTTCCAGCCAGCGTTTCTGTGCGGCACACCATACTTCCATATCGTAGGTTTTGGCTGAGGTAAAGCCCATATCGCCACCACAAAGGCTTAGCACACGGTATGGCAGCTTCAACGCCTGAAGCAACGACTGCACATAGCTGCTCATCTCTTCCAGCACTTGGTAAGAGCTATCGGGGTGCGCAATCTGAACAATTTCAACCTTATCAAACTGGTGCAGGCGATTTAACCCACGAACATGAGCGCCATACGAACCGGCCTCACGACGAAAGCAGGGCGTATAACCACAATTCCGGATGGGCAATTCTTCCTCTTTCACAATCACATCCCGGTACAGGTTGGTAATGGGTACTTCGGCGGTAGGAATGAGGTATAAATTATCCACACCGATATGATACATCTGGCCTTCCTTATCGGGAAGCTGCCCTGTACCAAACCCAGAATCCTCATTAACTACTACAGGCGGCTGTATTTCGCGGTAGCCTTGTTTTCCGGCATTATCCAGAAAGAAATTAATTAAAGCCCGCTGCAACCTGGCACCTTTTCCTTTGTAAACCGGGAAACCGGCCCCGGTGATCTTATTACCCAGCTCAAAATCAATAATATCGTATTTGGCGGCAAGCTCCCAGTGAGGCAAAGCATTTTCAGGCAAATTAGGTTTGTCGCCATGCTCAAGTGCCACTTCGTTATCATCAGCCGATATACCTTTGGGAACAGAACTGTGCGGCAGGTTAGGTAACAGCACAATAATCTGCTGCAATTGCTGCTCTAACTGCTGAAGCTCATCCGCCAGTGTTTTGGTTTGTTCTTTATAAGCACCGCTGTTCGCTTTCAGCTGTTCAGCCTGTTGCTTTTCACCTTTGCGCATTAATTCGCCAATTTGTTTTGCGGTGGCATTCGCTTCCGCGGATATGGCATCCAGCTTAGTCTGAACCTGGCGGCGTTTTTCGTCAACCTGTAACAGTTCATCAACCAGTTCCGGCTGTTTAAAATTCCTGACAGCTAAACGCTCTAAAACTTTCTCCCTATTTTCGCGGATATAATTAACTTGCAGCATGCTAATAAATTTTGGCAAGGCAAAGATATAACTGAATTGCGAATTACAGGTTACGATTTCGTAATTTGACTGATTTGCAAGCGAAAAACAGCCATACATGAGCGGTAAACTGTATTTAATACCTACACCTATCGGCAACCTGGAAGATATTACCCTGCGGGCCATACGCCTGCTAAAAGAGGCTGATGTGCTGTTGGCCGAAGATACCCGCACCAGCAGCTTACTGCTAAAGCACCTGGGCATCGACAAAAAAATACTGGCGCACCACCAGCATAACGAACACCAGTCCGCAAAAGAGATCATCCGTTTTTTAAGCGAAGGTAAAACCGTTGCCCTGATGTCTGACGCCGGAACGCCGGCCATCTCCGATCCCGGTTTTTTCCTTGTTCGTGAAGCCATAAGAAATGATATTGCCGTAGAATGCCTGCCCGGAGCAACGGCCTTTGTGCCTGCTTTGGTTAATTCGGGCTTGCCTTCAGACCGTTTTACGTTTGAGGGATTTCTCCCCGTAAAAAAAGGACGCCAGACCCGGCTCAAACAGCTGGAGCACGAAGAACGAACCATGATTTTTTACGAATCGCCCCATCGGCTGTTAAAAACACTAACTGAATTTATACAATACTTTGGCGATAACCGCCCGGCATCAGTATCGCGTGAGCTGACCAAACTTTTTGAGGAAACTGTACGGGGCAGCCTGGCAGATATAAAATCACATTTTGAAAACAATACCTTAAAAGGAGAATTTGTAATTTGTGTGGCCGGAAAAGGTAGTGTAAAAGAGTAGCTTTCAATGATAGAGTCCCGTTTCTGTTTTTGACTTTTTAATTTTAACTTTTGGTCCCGAAGCGTCGGGATTTCGCTTCGCTCAACTTTTAATAACGAAGATACCTGTAGTTTTTTGACTTTTGATTTTTTAATTTTGACTTTTAGCAATGAATATAGACCGTTTTTTAACCGACGAACAGGATGCCAAGACAGCAGAAAAGGTGCTGACCAAGGTTCAGGATATGCTGACATCCGGAGAAGATCTGGTGTACCTGGCAGTGCAGAAAAAGCCCGTGGCTAATCTCATCCCCGACGCCATTGTGCTAACCAGCAAACGCATTATCTTTTGTATCCCCGGCAACCTGGGACTCACGACCAACTTTGAGATTTTTCTCTGGAAAGATATCAAGGAAGTGGCCTTTAAGGAGGAATTTTTTGGAGCCAAATTTACCGCCATCCCCTTAAAGGGTGAAAACCTGACCATTGATTACATCCCTAAAGTGCAAGCCCGTAAGCTGTACCAGTTTTCAAACCAGCAGCTTGAAAATCAGCGTGAAGCTGCACGTCAGCAGGAAATGGAAGATAAAAAGGCAAGTGTTCCGCCGGTAGCGGTTAATGTGCAGCCAGAACCTGTAAAACCGCCGGTTGTTGAAGAACCTGAACCGGCCGACGAGGTGACGCAGAAATTACAGCGTCTTAAAATGCTGTACGAAAAGCAACTGATCACTGGCGAAGAATACGAAGCTAAAAAAGCCGATATCCTATCGCAACTGTAGCCGCTCATGACATTTAAAAATTCCCGGTATGCAAAAGCGCTCCTCAGCGCTTTTTTACTTTGGCTGGCCTGGCCGCCGATGCCCTACACGGCACTGTTACTGCTTATAGGCTTTATTCCGCTCTTAAGTGTGGTTGAGGATATCCTGCAATGGGATGGTCAAAAAAAGGGGAAACAGGTATTTGGAATAACCTTTCTGTCCTTTTTTGTGTGGAATACAGCATGTATCTATTGGGTATTTAACGCCATGGATGCCGTAATGCCAACCTGGGTGGCCCTGCTCATTTCACTGATTCCTTTCGGATTGGCAGCCGTGCTCATGGCGCTGGCGTTCTGGTTATATTACCGCCTGCGCCGGGTTACCGGCAAGGTAACAAGCTATATCGGTTTAGTTTGTTTCTGGATAGGTTATGAATACCTGCATCAGAGCTGGGATCTGGCCTTCCCCTGGATGAATCTCGGCAACGGGCTGGCGCAATTCCACCAGTTGGCGCAGTGGTACAGCATTACCGGCGTTTACGGCGGCACGCTTTGGATACTGCTGGTCAATATCCTGCTGTATGAAGCGCTGTTAAGTCCCCGGAAAACGTGGAAACGGTTTATCGCTCCGGTGGCCCTCATAATCATCCCGGCAGGCATATCGCTGGCCATGTATTTCAGCTACCGCGAAAAAGAAGACCCTTCAAATGTAGTGGTGGTTCAGCCCAATGTAGACCCTTACGAAAAGTTCGGGCATTTATCTACTGCCGAACAGGTTCAAAATCTTATCCGATTATCGGATTCTGTGGCACAGGTGAATACCGAATATTTTATCTGGCCCGAAACGGCTATTCCACAGTACACCGATGAGGATAAGATACGATACGACCTGAATTTCAGGACAGTGCAGAACTTTTTGCAGCAATATAAAAATGGCAACGTCATATCGGGCATCTCCAGCTATACCTTATACAACACAGCCAAAACGCTTACCGCCAATTTTGACGCCAACTCCGGCATGTATTACGATAGCTTCAACGCCGCCATCCAGATAGAAAACTCGGCACACGTTGATTTTTATCATAAATCCAAGCTGGTTCCGGGTGTAGAGCAATTGCCTTTTGCCAAGGCGCTGGCTTTTTTGAAACCGGTATTTGCCGGTTTTGGCGGCACTACAGGCAGCTACGGCAGTCAGCCGGAACCTTCGGTGTTTTTTGCGCAAAGCGGTATCGGGGCGGCACCTGTAATTTGTTACGAATCCATTTGGGGCGCTTACGTGGCGCAGTACGTTAGCAAAGGCGCACAGTTCATTGCCATTATTACCAATGATGGCTGGTGGGGAAACACATCCGGCAAAGACCAGCACCTGGAATATGCCAAGCTGCGGGCCATAGAAACGCGGCGCTGGGTAGCCCGCTCTGCCAATACCGGAATTTCAGCCTTTATTAACCAGCGTGGCGATATTGTACAACGCACTAAATGGTGGACTGCTAAAGCATTAAAACAGGATATCAATCTGAACGAGGAACTGACCTTTTATGTGAAATTCGGCGATTATATCGCTTTCGCGGGATGTTTGGGCTGTGGCCTGTTTGCTGCTTTGCTGCTGTTAAACGTGAGGAAAAGAAGTTTTAAGTGGTAGGCTATGTTTTAAGTTAGCATTGTGCAGGGCCTTTCTTTACATAGCTGTAACAAACTCAAATAGCATTTATTTGTTTAAGCGAATATGAATTTAAAACAGATTTGGGTAACCGTATGCTTCCTGGGCGGAGTTGCGGTTTCAGGTTATGCACAGGATATTCATGCCAGCGATGTTCCGGCTGTAGTAAAAAATACATTGAATAAGGCTTATCCCAATGCAACAGACATTGATTGGGAAAAGAAAGGCGTAAACTACGAGGTTTCCTTTGATATCGGTCGCGTAGATCATAAGATGCTGATAGCCCCGACAGGAAAGGTGCGGTCTCAGCAACGGGATATTGCCAGATCCACGCTTCCGGCAAGCATTACCAGTCATGTAAAAGCCAATTACCCCAAGGCTAGGATTGACGATGTGGAACGCATCGAATCGGACGGTAAGATCAGCTACAAGGTAGACATCGATGGTACTCCGGATAAAACCTTATGGTACTCCGCCAATGGCAAGCTGATTAAAAGTATCAATGATTAATTCGTTGTGTATCTCACGCTAAGCTCGCAGAGGTTTTCACGCAAAGCTTGCGAAGAGAGAATCCTTGGCGTTTTTAGCGTGATAACCTTGGCGTTCTGGCGTGAGACTTTTTTCACGCAAAGCCCGCAAAGCTTTTTCACGCAAAGCTCACAAAGAGAGAAACCCTTGGCACTCTTGGCGAGGGCTTTTTCGCAGACTACCTAAAGACAAGCACGTGACAGGTTGAGGAGACTATAAGATTATAAGTTTTTGAGATAACTTATGACCATAACTCTATCAAATTATAAACTTACCGACCAACAGAAAACCCGCATTACAATATTCCAAACTATTTGTTTTAAAAAAAATGACATTTCTATACCAAATCAATTTATTTCCTGTATTTTAGCGGTTTATAGTGGGATATCAGCATCTGCAACATCAATGAGTTTAAAGATTGACGCGATAATCGGGATAGTGTGCTCCGTATTATTTTTTTCATCATGTGCTTCCAGGAAGAATGTATTGTTTAATACGCCAAATGATAAAAACATACCCAACGTACCGGTATATGTCATTGAAAAAGGCCGCGATAGCCTGGCCAGTAAAGAGCAAATTATCCAGCCGGGAGACATGCTGTTTATACGTAATCTACAGGATGACGATCTGATCAATGGACTTAACGGCAGTAATTCTTCATACGGCAGCCAGCAAACACAATACGGGTACCGCGTAGAAAATGACAGCTCGGTTGTACTACCTGTGGTCGGTAAGGTCAAACTGGGCGGAGTGAAACGAACCGAAGCGGAACAACAGCTAAATAAACTTTATCAATCCATCTTATTAAAATCCCCCATCATTACCCTGACCATTACTAATTTAAAGGTTTCTTTATTGGGGGAATTCAGCAAACAAGGCAATTATAATTTAAACAAAGATCAGATACACCTGGTGGATATCATCAGCGAGGCCGGAGGCTTTACCAACCGGGCTAACAAACGGGAGATCAAGATCATCCGGGGTGACCGGGCACATCCCCAGGTCATCTCCGTGAACCTGGAAGATATCCGGAGTGTAGCAAATCCCTTGCTATACCTCCAGAACAACGATATTATCTATGCTAAGCCCAAATCGATCTTCAATGCCTTAGATCAGCTGAACCCGGCCACTTCTTTCCTGGGTATCGGGCTTACCCTGGTGAACAGTTTCATATTAATTTATACCCTTTCCAAATAAACATGCCTGCAGAAGTTCTCAAAGAAGCTAAAGCTCCACTAAAACAAGAACTGGACTACGCCAAATTCCTGAAGATCGTTCTGAGCCGATGGTATTGGGTTGCTGCCACACTCATTATCGCTCTGCTAACAGCTTACCTATACCTGTGGTATACACCCAAACAGTACACATCCAGTATTTACCTGAAGTTCAAAGACGAAGAATCCGGTATCAACGAGGTTTTAAAGTCATCCCTCAATCTCAATAAGGTTAACAACATTACTTCCGAGAGTTGGGTAATCCGTAGCAAAACTGTTCTGAATAAAGCCGTGGATCATTTTGACTGGCAGGTGAGCTATTTCATTGACGGCAAGGTACGCATCTCGGAAATGTATCCCGACAAGCCTTTCGTGGTTCATATCCTGAAACAGGACAGCCTGAACTTTTTCCGGGGGCCCATACATTTCCGACAGACCGGGAAGGATATCCTGATCTCCTATATCCGGGATGAACAACCCATTGAATTACATACGACGTATAGTAAGCCCATTCACCTACCGGGTATATCCTTTTATATTGAGCAGAATAATAACCTGAGTGCTGATGCTCTGTTTTACTTCCGTTTCAATAACCGACCAGAATTCGCCGCTCGTATTGGCAGGAATTTAAACATTTCTGAGGCCGAAAAATACTCTAACATCGCACAAATCACCAAAATCGATGAGAACCCGGTGTTTGCTCGTAATGCGCTTAACGCCATTGCCCGGGAATACCTGAATCAGGATCTTATACTTAAGAGCCAGTCAGCTACGCAGATCATCGATTTTATTGATGCCCAACTCACCTACCTGTCTAAAAACGTGCATGAAAGTGGGAATAAGCTGAAGGATTTCAAGCAACGGAATAATCTGCTTCAATTAGGAGACCGGTCAAAGGATGTTTTTGAATCCATTAAGTCGCTTGAAACCGAGAAGCGAACCATTGAACTGCAATTGCTGGAACTGAAACAATTGGATGAACAACTGAATAGCAATCAGGATATCGCTTTGAATTTCAATCTGAGCGGACAACTGGATCCGCTTTTAATGCAATTAATTAACGATTGGAATAAAACTCAACTGGATAAAGCGACTTTATTGGAAACCTATACCAAACAAGCAGAAAAAGTCCAGAATATAGATAAAACCTTGCAATTAATTAGAAATGCTGCTAAAGTAAATATTCGGTCAAATCAAGCCAAATTAATTACGAATAAGAATTTTATTGACAAGAAACTGGCACAGGAATATCTCAAGTTAAATGGATTACCAACGCAGGAACGAGCCCTGTTCGACTTGCAACGCGATTACGACATCAATGATAAGATTTATACCCTGTTATCCCAGAAGAAACTGGAAGCACAGATTTCCAGGGCTGCTGTACTGCCAGGAGCCGTATTAGTTGACGCGGCTCAGAGCAACCCTATTCCGGTAGCGCCCAACCGGGCCAGTGCTTGGAAGTTTTCCTGGATCATCGGTCTGGCTTCCGGTGTCGGGCTCATCTTCCTGGTGCGTGCCTTGAACCCTTATATTTACGATAAGGAGATGATCGAAAGCCTGACCAATACACCTATTGTTGGCCTCATCCGGCATTATCCTGGTAAGATCGATGAAGACAGCCGACAACTGTTATCTATCATCCAACCCAAATCCCTGTTCGCCGAATCGGTACGCTCCGTACGTACCAATCTCAGCTTTATTGCCGGTGAGAAAAGCAGTAAGGTGGTTTGTATCACTTCCGAGATCTCTGGTGAAGGAAAATCTTTCGTATCCGTCAACATCGCCGCCTCGCTGGGTTTAATTGACAAAAAAGTCATCCTGATCGCGGCTGATCTTCGAAAATCCCGTATCCATCGAAATTTTGAACTGGACAATACTCACGGTTTGAGCACCTACCTGGCCCATCAAAGTACGTTGGAAGACATTATCAAACCCAGCGGTGAACATAACCTCGATCTGGTTACTGCCGGCCCTGTACCACCGAATCCTGCCGAGCTAATGTATAAGGCACGTTTAACGGAGCTGATTGAAACATTGCGATCCCGTTATGATTTTATCATTTTTGATACGGCTCCTATCGGACTGGTATCCGACGCCCTGCCATTGATCCGCATGAGTGATGTAAACCTGTTCGTAATTCGCACAGGCAAATCGAAATTCTCGGCCGCCTCTATCCCCGATCGTATTGCAGGCGAATACCAGTTGAACAATACCTTTATCATCCTAAACGACTTTGTACAGGACCAGTTCTATTCGCATTATTATACCACCAAATATTCTGATGGCTATTACGGCTATTACTATTCAGCCAATACGTATTATTCTGACGGGTATTATGACGATGAGGGGGTACGGCGGGGCTGGCTAAAACGCACCTGGGGGAAAGTTAAAAAGAAAATTGGGCTTTCCTGAGGTTAGGAATGAGTGTATGATACGTGATGAAGGACATAGCTGGTACCCGGTATATACCCACGCCCGGGCAGAGAAAAAGGCATACGAGAGTTTAGTGCGGAAAGGCCTGGAATGTTACCTGCCTTTAAGCCGGACGCTGAAACAATGGAGCGATCGCAAGAAATGGGTAGAAGAGCCGCTGATCCGCTCCTACCTGTTTGTTCGCATTCATCCTAAACAACAGGCCGACGTGCTGATGACATCCGGCGTCTGCCGTTTCCTGTATTTTTCTGGAAAAGTAGCCACCATGCCCGAACGGCAGATCGAACAACTGAAACTCTTATTAGCATCCAGCGCTGAACTGGAGGTAACTGATCATCCCTTTGAAGCGGGTGACCAGGTGCTGGTTAAAGCCGGTGCTTTACAGGGACTCCGGGGTGAGCTGGTTTCCCACCGTTCGGCACAGCGTTTCCTGGTACGCCTGGATCATATCGGGCAATCGCTATTGGTACAGGTACCGGCAGCCTACCTGGAGCCATTGATGGTACAGAAAGAAGGGAGGGGTCAGCGTGTATAGTCAACCCTGGGTGTTTAATGCCGGAGATTGCTTCACGCTTGAACACCAGCCAACGCTCTCCAGAAGTATCGGGACAATGACGTTCCTATTTTCGTCATTGCGAAGAAGCAGGACAGACATAAGGAAAGGCAGCGGACGAAGCAATCTGTTGCCTGAAAAAGTTCAACAAATATATCTAAAACTAAGAGATTGCTTCACGCCTACACACCAACCTAAGCTTCCGTTCGCAATGACGCTCCTATATACGTCATTGCGAGGATGTAGCCACAGGATGTGCCTGAGCTGCAGACGAAGCAATCTGCTACTTAAAAAAGATTGCTTCACGTCTATACTCCACCCAACGCTCCGGTTCGCAATGACACGGAAGTTGATAGATATTACAAGTAATTTTCCTCGTAAACGGAAAAGCTATAATTTTATACCATCCTTTGTGATGAGTTAATAACGCATCCTGTTTTTTTGCAGGATTTTACATAACGGTTATCCACCTTGTTGGCCGCTCTTTTTTTAAAAGACTGTGACTGACGGGGCGAAGCTGTGGGAGAGTGAGGCTGAGGATAAGGTTGAGGTCAAGTATAAGTACAATACGGAGAGTATGTATTACCGTTTTGAGGATATGCCGGTATGGCAACTTGCAATGGATTACGCTGTCAAAATTCATGAACTGACCAGCCGGTTACCTAAGTCCGAAGATTATGGGCTTACCAGCCAGTTACGCCGGGCAGCTTTGTCCATCTCAAGTAATCTTGCTGAAGGCTTTGGCAGGGAAACCGCGGCGGACAAGAAAAATTTCTATATCATGTCCAGAGGGTCGCTGCTTGAAACAAGCAGTCAACTCATGTATGGACACCAGGTAGGTTACTTCAGCCAGCAAGAGGTTGAAATGCTAAAATTGTTTTGTGACAAACTCCATTTTTCCCTGAATAAATTGATTAAATCGTTTAAGTAATGTTTGTTACTAAACCTCAGTCTTAACCTCATCCTTATCCTCAACCTCAGCCACCGTGTGTCGAATAGCAGGAATTATTTCATCCAAGACTGAGCCGGCGGAGACGTACCGGCAGGTGAAGGCCATGTGTCAGAGCCTGCAGCATGGCGGGCCGGACGATGAGGGTATATACCTGAGCCCGGACGGTGCGGTGTGCCTGGGGCACCGGCGGCTGGCCATCCTGGATCTTTCGGAAGCGGGACACCAGCCGATGAGCGCCGATGAGGGACAGTTATGGATCAGCTTTAACGGGGAAATCTATAATTTCAGAAAACTACGGGCGAAGCTGGAAAAAGCCGGATCCCGGTTTACCACACAGACCGATACGGAAGTTATCCTGAAAGGCTACCAGCACTGGGGAACAAAAGCCTTCAGTGCACTACGGGGAATGTTCGCGTTTGCCTTATACGACCGGCGAAAACAAACGCTATACCTGGTACGTGATTCGCAGGGCATCAAGCCCCTGTATTATTACCATAAACATGGACAGTTAAGTTTCGCGTCGGAGGTAAAAGCATTTAAGCATTTACAAAATCCTCCGGAAACTTATACCGACTGGCCTGTCGCGTTTTTGAGCCTGGGACACCTTCCCGAGCCGCTGACCACACTACAGGGTGTTTTCATGCTGCCTAAAGGCCATTATCTTGAGGTTAAGGTTGAGGCTGAAACCGAGGTTGAGGTTAAGACCTATTATGAGGATATCGCTGAATATATTATTACAGACGATGCAGATGTACAGGCACAAGTTGATTCCCTGCTTGATCAGGCCATTCAACAGCAGTTGGTTTCGGATGCCCCTATCGGTGTATTCCTGAGCGGTGGTATTGACAGTTCCCTGCTGGCGCTTCAGGCAGCCAAATACCAGGGCGAGCAGCTCATTACCACTTCCATTCACTTCCCGGAAGATCACTATTCAGAAAAATGTTACCAGGATCTGATCAGCAAACGTTTGCCGGGTAAACATGTCGCC
Organism: Pedobacter sp. BS3; assembly: GCF_008274585.1. Classification (GTDB taxonomy): domain Bacteria; phylum Bacteroidota; class Bacteroidia; order Sphingobacteriales; family Sphingobacteriaceae; genus Hufsiella_A. Next base: position 878,720 of record NZ_VTRT01000001.1, read on the forward strand.
CAACAAATTACCCAACAGGACTTTGAAACGTATTTTGAACACATTCTGTCGGGTATGGACCAGCCCTCGGTTGACGGCATTAATTCGTGGTTCGTTTCCAAAGCCGCACGCGAAGCGGGCTTAAAAACCGTAATTTCGGGTATTGGCGCCGATGAGCTATTTGGTGGCTACCCTTCCTTTCGCAGGGTACCGCAACTACCGTTTATCCGGAAGTTACGCCTTCCGATGAGCTTATATGCAAACCTAACTCAGCGGGATACACTTCAGCGGGCAGCGTATCTGGAACACAGCCCCAGAAGCATATTTGAATACCTCTTTCTGCGAGGCTTTTACACAACCGGACAGTTAAAGACATTATTCAGCATACCTGGGGCTAAGCAATACGAACTATTGCATACGCTGCCAGAACCTCCGGATAAACCGCAGGAATATACTGGAGCGATGGCTTCCTGGTATGAACAGCATTATTTTATGCAAAACCAATTGCTGAAAGACACTGACAATATGAGTATGCAGCATGGCCTGGAAATCCGGGTTCCTTTCCTGGATGAAACGCTGGCAGCATTTACCAGGCGATTGCCGCCGGCAACCCTCTACCCGGCTAATCAACCGGCAAAACATTTCCTGATCCATGCTTTTAATAATCTGTTACCCCGGGAAATATGGGATCGCCCAAAAATGGGTTTTACATTTCCATTCCAGCAATGGCTTAAATCACACAACCGTTACCGGGAGTTGAAAGGCCGGTATACACGGAATCCGGCAGCCAAAAAGCTCTTTGCCGGTTATGAACAGGATAAGGTACACTGGTCTAAGATCATGAGCCTGCTGGTACTGGAACAATTCGGCGGCGAATCTTTACTGAGCGCCTGATGAAAAAAGTGTTGTTTGCTGGTTTAAGCGCTTTCGCCCATACGGGCGGCATTGAGAAGGTAAACCGGAACTGGTTAAAGGTACTTAGTCAACTGGCCGAGCAGGATGGCATCCGGTTCTCCGGGCATATCCTGGCCGACAGATCACCGGATGAACGATATATCAATAATCGTTATTTTAAAGGTTACCAACGGCAGCGCTTCCGTTTTCTGTTTGCTACCTGCCGGCAGGCCCTTCGCTCGGATATCATCATTATCAGCCATGTCCACCTGGCTCCGCTTGTTGTATTCATCAAGAAATTGTGTCCTTCAATCAAGATTTATCTTCATGCGCATGGTATCGAGGTGTGGCACTCTCTTAACAGAATGCAACTGCAGGCCTTGCGGTTAGCCGACAAGATACTGGCAGTAAGCCGGTATACCCGGCAGCAACTCATTGAACAACATCAGGTTCCTGGAACCCATATCGAGGTATGGCCTAATGCCCTCGACGTGTTTTTTTATGTTCCGGATAACCTGAATAAACCCGCTTATCTTTTGGAACGTTATGGGCTTAGTTCCACACAAAAAGTGCTGCTTACTGTAACCCGCTTATCTTCGGAAGAGCAATATAAAGGATACGATAAGGTGATCCAGGCGCTGCCTTACCTGCTGAAACAGTATCCGGGCCTTGTTTACCTGGTAGTGGGCAAGGCCGATCCGGCGGAGCAGCAACGGGTCAATATACTGATTGAAGATGCAGGATTGCAGCACAATGTAAAACTATTGGGTTACGTGGATGAGCAAGAACTGGTTGATCATTATTTATTAGCGGATAGCTATGTAATGCCCAGTACCGGCGAAGGGTTTGGCATCGCCTTTATTGAAGCCACAGCCTGCGGGCGCCCGGTGCTGGCCGGCAATAGTGACGGCAGTGCAGATGCCGTTCTCCCGCAAACCGGCCTGTTATGCGATAGTGATAATCCGGATAATCTACTGAAGAAACTCCGGGAATTACAGACTTTCCCTCAATCCGCAAGTACCATACAAGAGGCTACCGTGAAGCAATATGGCTTTGACGCCTACCGGCAACGCATTGAACAACTTATTTTATCTGAATGACAATGCAATGCGACAGGCCTACAAAGGAATCCGGCTATACCAAACGAGCCTTAAACCGAGATTTCATACGTATATGCTTCGACAAGCTCAGCGTGACGCCTTGTGAATAAAACAACATTAAACATGGAAGCTGAAAAGACAGGACATACCGAAAACGAATGGGACCTGGAGATCAAACCACATAACAACCTGTTTGAGCTTCACCTGGCCGATGTATGGCGTTACCGCGACCTGCTTGGTTTGCTGGTACGCCGGGATTTTGTAAGCTTTTATAAACAGACCATCCTGGGACCACTCTGGTTCTTCATTCAGCCGCTGTTCACTACTTTGATCTATACGTTTGTATTCGGTAACCTGGCCGGTATCTCTACCGATGGGCTACCCCAACCCCTGTTCTATATGGCGGGTATTACCGCCTGGAATTATTTTGCTGACTGCCTCACCAAAACCTCTACCGTATTTAAAGACAATGCCAATATTTTCGGAAAAGTTTATTTTCCCAGGCTGGTAATGCCTTTGAGCATTGTCATCAGCAACCTGGTACGCTTTGGGGTACAATTCCTGCTGTTCCTGCTACTTATGGTGTATTATTATCTGCATAACGCTAATGTGCAGCCGAATACGTATATCCTGCTTTTCCCGGTATTGGTTCTCCTGATGGCCGCACAGGGACTTGGGTTGGGCATGATCATCTCGGCCATGACCACCAGGTACCGCGACCTGGCCTTCCTGGTCACCTTCGGGATACAGTTGCTCATGTATGCCACCACGGTGATCTACCCGCTAAGCACAGCGCTGGAGAAATACCCGGAATACGCCTGGATCATTCAATATAACCCGATGACACCCATTATTGAAACCTTCCGGTACGGGTTCCTGGGCAACGGAACCTTCAACTGGGCCTTCTTGGGCTATGCCACCGCAGTTACCGTGGTTATTTTACTGGCAGGCATTGTGATCTTCAATAAAGTGGAGAAGACGTTTGTGGATACGGTTTGATTCGTTTGTCGTTCTTCGTCCTTCGTCTTTTGTTTATCGTTTATCGTCCGTCGTTTATCGAACAACAAGCAACAAGCAACGAGCAACAAACAACGAATATCAAATACATCATGGAGAATAAGTTAGAGGTTTGGAAAAAGGCTCACCAGCTCACTCTAAAAGTGTATGAGTTAACTAAACAATTCCCATCTTCTGAGCAATTTGGATTAACCAGCCAGCTTAAAAGATGTGCGGGTAGCATTCCCTCAAATATTATTGAGGGTCAATCGAGACAATACAAAAAAGAATTTATCCAATTCCTTTATATATCGAAAGGATCTTTATCAGAAACAGAATATCACTTGTTTCTGGCAAAAGATTTAAAATATATAACCGAAGATCAATACCAGGATATTTCAACAGATATTATATCCATAAGAATGATGCTGAATAAATTAATCAGTAGCTTGAAATGATTGGGGCTTTCGTTTATCGTCCGTCGTTTATCGTCCGTCGTTTATCGTTTGTCGAATAACGAACAACGAACAACGAGCAACGAACAACGAACAACGAACAACGAGCAACGAACAACGAGCAACGAGCAACGAACAACGAATAACGAGCATCGAATAACGAATAACGAACAACGAATATCGAGCAACGAACAACAAATGGTATCAATAAAAATTGCTATATTTATATAATTCAGTTTATACTATAGCTATGCAAACTATATTATTACAGATAAATAACGACAAGGCTTATCAGCTTTTAAAAGACCTGGAGGACCTTAAGATCATCAAGGTACTAAAGCAAAGTACAGACATCGAACAAGTACCTTTATCAGAGAAATTTGCAGGTTCATTAAAGTTATCTGAAGACGAGTATAAAGAATTTCAGGAATACCTTACCGAAGTGCGTAACGAATGGGACAGGAATATTTGATCGATTCTAATATACTTATCGGATATCTAGATAATAAATTGCCGGAAAGAGGCATGTTATTCATGCACACTGTTTTTAATGATATTCCCAGAATCTCTGTGATTACCAAAATTGAGATATTACGGTTTAACGCACCTGAAAAAGCGTATAAGGTATTACAGGAGTTTATCAAATCATCTTTAGTGTATAGTCTTGATAATATCACAGTTGATAAAACGATAGCTTTATGTAAACTGAAAAAAATCAAGCTTCCTGATGCAATTATAGCCGCAACAGCATTAATTAACAAGCAAATACTGCTAACAAGAAATACTTCTGATTTTAAAAACATCCCTGGTTTAGAGGTAATCAATCCTTTCGAATTCGCATAGTTTCGTTTGTCGTCCATCGTCTTTCGTCTTTCGTCTTTCGTCCATCGTTTATCGAGCAACGAACAACGAATAACGAACAACGAATAACGAACAACGAATAACGAACAACGAATAACGAATAACGAACAACGAATAACGAATAACGAATAACGAACAACGAACAACAAGCAACGAATAACGAACATGTCCAACATAGCAATAAAAGCAGAAAGGCCCCTCTTTAATTCTCCCCCAAGGGGAGAAGATTTATTTCAGTTTCCATTCCAAGTTTTACTCCATGTCAATAGCCATTAAAGCAGAAAATCTTTCTAAAGCGTACCAACTGGGTGAAATTGGTACCGGCACCATCAGCCGTGACCTGGAGCGCTGGTGGGCTAAGGTTCGGGGAAAGGAAGATCCTTTCCTGAAGATCGGTGAGACTAACGACCGCAGCACCAAGGGAAACAGCGACGTGGTATGGAGCTTAAAGGATATTAACTTTGAAATTGAGCAGGGTGACGCGGTGGGTATTATCGGACGTAATGGCGCCGGCAAAAGTACACTGCTTAAAATATTAAGCCGGGTGACTTCCCCGACAACCGGATCGGTGAAGATCAAAGGACGGGTAGCCAGCCTGCTGGAAGTCGGCACGGGCTTCCACCCCGAACTGACCGGACGGGAAAATATTTTCCTCAACGGCGCTATCCTCGGCATGCGCAAAAAGGAAATTAAACGCCGGCTGGATGAGATCGTGGATTTTGCCGGTGTGGAACGTTATCTTGATACCCCGGTAAAGCGCTATTCCAGCGGCATGTATGTGCGCCTGGCTTTCGCGGTAGCCGCCCACTTGGAGAGCGAAATCCTCATTGTGGATGAAGTTTTAGCAGTGGGCGACGCAGAATTTCAAAAGAAATGCCTCGGTAAAATGGGTGACGTGAGTAAAGGAGAGGGAAGAACGGTGTTGTTTGTGAGCCACAATATGGGTTCGATAAGACACTTATGTTCAAACGCTATTTATCTTAAAAATGGTATGATTTCAGGATATGGTGAAACTGATAAAATAATTTTTCAATATATCAATGCAGATCCTATTGATAATTCTATAGAAAACTTTAGCCATATACCCAGAGCTGATAAGAACTATGGCAAAGAATTTAGTTTTGAGCATTGCCAAACCCTTTCTAAATTGTCAGACGTTAGCAATTCTTTTTTATATGGTGAAGAATTAAGTTTTAAGATAAAGGCTTATGCCAAAAGTCCTTTGGAAAAAATGAACATCGGGTTTAGGATAGAAGACGACATGGGCATTTCTTTAACAGGACCGAGATCAATGGATCATGGTATTGGGTTTGATATTGATGGGTATAAAGATATAGAGATTGAATTCCCCGGCTTTAATCTTGCACCAGGCCGATATTTTATAACTCTTACCGGGATTTACAGGGGAGTTTGTTTGGATCAGGTAGAGAAATGTATAGCTTTTGATGTTAGGCATGAGCTTGCGAATAGAACTATCCGCCCACATTCTGGTGCATGGGGCAAAATTATTACACAACCCAGGTGGAAAAGTTAATATGCCAGAATGTATAAAAGATAAAATTAATTCACATCTCTATACACTATATCCTAATTTAGAGGAAGTAGCTGAAGTATTTGAGATTGATCCAGGAAAATATATTTGGGATATTAGAAGATTTGATCTTGCTACAAAATATGTTTTTCTATCCGAGAGACGGAAGGCCCATGGGAGCTGGTTTCATGATATTTATTATGAACACATTAAAGCATTTTCAGGAGGCTCCTTTAAAGAAGGTGATGGTTTAAAGGATAGTTTTGTTGATTTTTTAAGCAATCTTGAGCTTTTAATAAATAAATTTGAAAAAGAAAATTTTAACAATAATCTATCCTATATTCCTATAAGTAACCAAACAATCATCGATGGCTCTCATCGTGTCAGCTTAGCAGCATTTTATCAAAAAAAATTAAAAGCCATTACTCTCAACTCTATTCCGGAGCCTAACTATTCTTATCAATTTTTCAGGGAAAACCAACAACCATCGTGGGTTAATGACTACGTGTATTTACAACGAGTCAATTCTAATCCTAATATTAGAATTATCCATATAAATCCTAAAGCTAATATCACAGATGCCGGTGTATTGGAAATTTTGAAAAAGCATAATACAATTGTTGAATATACCAAAGAAATAACATTAAAAAAGACTGCCTTTCGGTTTATAGTAAGAGAGTATTATAAAAATGAAAGATGGATTGGGGATTATAGCAATAAATTTGCCGGAATTACTAACCATGCCACCCAATCCTGGAAAAGAAGGAAATCATTAAGAGTTTTTTATGTCTTGCAGCCTGACCTGGAGGTTTTAAATAAAATAAAATCCGAAATCAGGCAGATTTGCGATATCGGAAATTTCAGTGTACATATTAATGATACATACAGCGAGACCAGAAGACTGTCGGATATTTTTTTAAATGACAACTGTATTGATTTCTTAAATCACATTCTCCCCAACAATACATTCTGGAACTTTGACAAATTTTTAAAATCACTAAAAAATACTTTACCAGACAACGATGAGGATTTCATCTTCGTTGGAAGTTTGCCTCTTACACTTATTGGGTTAAGAAATAATAGAGACTTTGATATTATTACAAAGGATGAGCATAAATATGAAGCGCTTAAAGTTTTGTTTCCAGAAATAGACAATCATAATAATTATTTGTCTACATTTAATTATAACACCTTAGATATTCTTTATGACCCCAGGAATTATTTTAAATGGCAAGGTTACAAGTTTCTAAGTTTAGCTTTTTTATGGAAATTTAAAAAACGAAGAAACGAGACTAAAGATAAAATTGACTTTATTATACAAGTAGTCTCAAGAGTGAGATTCCCACTAAATTATTCCTATTTATACACAGGATTACAAAAAATCACCTATTTATTTAATCGCATGCACATTATAAATATTTTACGGAGAATTAAAAAACTATTATATAATGAAGAAACAAAATTAAAATTAATACACTTTTTATCGTTCAACGATGGTCGAATAAAATTTAAAAACCATATTCTTTATTTTCCTAAAGGGTATACGATAATTGAACGTTACTTTAAACAGGGTTATGAGCCTGAATTAATTAATCATATCTCTAACAACCCAGCTTTACAAAAAAAAATCACCTTTATAGATGTGGGGGCAAACATTGGATTATTATCTTCTCTATTGTTAGAGAAGCTGGATATAAAAAACCTTTTTCTATTTGAGCCTGGCAACCATCAATTTAAGTTTTTAGAGAGGAGCTTCAAACCGCTTGAAAAAGCCACGGTATATAATGTAGCAGTAGGTAGCACCACTCAAATAGTGGACTTTTATGTTCACCATCCCATCCATACTTCAGGCGATGGAATCGTAGACACACAGCGGGCAGGAAAAACTAAAAAAGTTAAAGTCAATCAAGTATCTCTAGATAACTGGTGGCAGGATACAGGCCAGCCTAAAATAGATTTATTGAAAATTGATGTTGAAGGTTACGAATATAATGTATTATTGGGGGCAAGAATATTGATACAAAACACCAAGCCCGAAATTTATTTAGAAATCAATCCAAAAAATCTAAAACACCAATCCCATACCCTTACTGATTTATTAAAGCTACTCAAAGAGTTTAATTATGAAGTATTTGATTTAGATAATAATAGAATGGAAGCCGAAAATGATTTTCAAGCTTCATTGGATGACAATTTCTATGCCAGGCCCCAATAAACTCCCTATCACTGCCATAGTAGCCAGTTATAATGAAGGTCATCTCTTAGAGCGGTGCTTAAGCGCCTTATTCTTTTGCGATGAAATCATTGTGATTAATTTATTATCAACAGATAATACTGTTGAGATAGCAAGAAAGTATGCTACTAGGATTTTAAATTATCCTCATTACCCCATTGTAGAACAGGCACTTTATTATGCTATACCAGAGGCCCGGCATGAATGGATTTTACTAACAGACCCGGATGAAGAGACAAGTATTAAATTAGCAAATCATATAATTAAGCTATTTCAGAACAAGGAAGTTTATCAATATAGTGCTGTTAGAGTTCCTATACAATTCTACTTTAAAAGCACTCCTTTAAAAGGTACTATATGGGGAGGTTATTTTAATAACTGCAGATATATGTTTAGAAAGGGGCATTTCTCAGTTTATAACGAAGTACATGGAGGGACTCGAATAAATGATAGTAAAAAAATCCTGAATGTATATCGTAGTGAGTACTCTCTTGTAAATCATCATTACTGGATGACCTCTTGGCATCAGCTTTTTGAAAAACATCATAGATATAATTCCAAAGAAGCCCAGAAATTATTTAACACTGGTGAGACTTTTTCATTAAAAAAACAACTACTAACAACTATAAAGGCATTCAGAAGTAGTTATATAATTACCAGGGGTTATAAAGATGGAATCATCGGATTATTATTATCTATTTTTTGGGCATATTATAATTTTATGAACTGGCATGAATTAAAGAAACTCCAAAACCAACCAAAGTAAAATGCCCGTAGTTCTATTTTTAAGTTTTTTTTTAAAATGCAAAAAGGCGAGTAGCAACTTTATTAAGACTTTTATATATAGAACCTATTACAGGCTCAAAAAGAAAAATATAATTCCACATTCAGGTACTTTTATTAAAGGGATCGATAATATAAATTTAAATGGAAGACTAGAGATTGGATTTTTAGAAAATGGATTTGGATTAAGCTCGGATAAAAGTTTTTTCAATATACGTGGTAAACTGATTATTGCAGGAAACTACTCCGTTGGCAAAGGGTGCAGACTAGATATTGGCCCCAACGCTGTTGTCACCATTGGGAAAGGCGGGTATATAAACAATAACTGCTTGTTTGTTATTATGAACAAATTGATTATTGGGGAAAACACCATCATATCCTGGAACTGTCAATTTTTAGATGAAGATTTTCATCATATTACATATGAAGGTCAGTCTCAAAAGGAAAGCGGTATACATATAGGTAATAATGTGTGGATAGGATGTAATGTAAAAATATACCGGGGAGTAACTATTCCCGATGGCTGTGTAATTGCGGCTGATTCCGTAGTCAAAAGTTCATTTACAGAGACCAGCCTTTTAATTTCAGGCTTTCCTGCTAAGGCTGTAAAACGAAATGTAACCTGGCACGTTTAACTATGTCTGCTTTGGTTCCCAATTTTAAATTATCTATTGTTACTATTAACCTCAACCATGCAGCAGGATTAGAGCGCACTATTATATCGGTTAAGAATCAAACCAGCCTGGACAAAATAGAATATATTGTTATTGATGGTAATAGTACCGATGGGTCGCAGGAAATCGCTAAGAAATATGCAGCCACCATTAATTATTATACGTCAGAGAAAGACCAGGGTATTTATCAAGCCATGAACAAGGGTATCGCCCGTGCAAATGGTGAATATCTTTTATTTCTAAACTCTGGCGATACCTTGTATGATCATTCAGTGATTCAAAGCTTTCTTACCTACGAGAAACAGGTTCCTCAGCAGGATGTATACTATGGAAGGATTGCTTATGCTAATAAAAATACCAGAGCTGCAAAGCATAAAATAATTCCAAGCATGGAGTTATTTGCTATTGATTCATTGCCACACCCTGCAAGCTTTATCGCCAAAAAACTTTTTAGTGAAATAGGTTTGTATAATGAAAATTACAAGATTATTTCTGATTGGATCTTTTTTTTTAGTGCATATATCGCTCAAAAAAAATTACATTATATCGACTTGTTAGTAACAATCTTTGAGCCTGGAGGAGTTTCTTCCAACCACCATGTATCTTACGAAGAAAAACTTAGTTTTATCAAAGATTTTTATCCTAATTTTTTAATTGATTTTGAGTATTTAAACAACATGCGATACTTCAGGTTGTCCAGACTGCATAACCTGATAAGGAGATTATTACAAAAATGACCAAGAGCAAGGGAGTTGTGTATGTTGCCAGCGGCAGTTCATATATTAAAGAAGCGGTTTTTTCTGCTACATCTTTTAAAAAGCATAATGCTGAACCTATATGCTTAATTACCGACCGGTTATATCCCGAAGAAAACCTGGAAATATTTGACACTATATTAATAAGACCTTGTCAATACAACTATATTGATAAATTATTAGCCATAGAAACTCCCTATGATAAAACCATATTTTTAGACACGGATACGTATGTATGCCAGGATCTAAGTGATTTATATGGTTTATTGGATTATACCGAATTTGCCATTCATCAGGCAGATGAAGGATACGAGCATATTATTTATGAGTTTAACGGGGCCATGCCTGAATTTAATACAGGCGTATTTGCGTTTAGGAACACACAACCGGTTAAAAAGCTATTCGGGGACTGGCAAGCTTCTTATCATAGAAAACCGGAAATAAGTACTGACCAATATCATCTCAGATGGGCCCTTTATAACTCGACAATCAGGTACAGTACATTTTCAACAGCTTATAATTTTATTACTTATTATCCTAACTACACTTTACAAAAGGTAAAAGTATTACATGGCAGGCCTCAAAACCAGTTGCCTATTATTGAAAAGGACCTTAATCATATCCGCCATAAGAATGGCTGGCGCAGGTTTTATTATCCTATTTCTCATCATGGCATTATGATATATCAAGATTTAACCGTTCCCGATACGCTCAAATTAATTTTTTACTTAATGCTAAATCTCATGAAATTATGTAAACGAGGCATTTTACAGTTTATTAAAAGATTATCATAAAAACAGTCGATGAAGGATAACTCAACGTTAGAACGTCTACACACTGAATATATAGGCGAAGTTGCAACTGAACATTTGCACAGGTATGCAATTGCTGCAGAGCTTACAACTGGCAAGACCATTTTAGATATAGCATGTGGAGAAGGATATGGTAGCCATCTATTGTCCAATACTGCAGCGTATGTATATGGTATTGATATTGATAAACCTACCATCGATAAGGCAACTATCAAATATCGAAAAGAAAATTTATCTTTTAAACAGGGAACCACTTCCGATATACCATTAGACGATAATTCGGTTGACATTATCGTAAGTTTTGAGACTATTGAGCACCACGATGAGCACCAGCTAATGATGCGTGAATTTAAAAGGGTTTTAAGAAAAGATGGCCTTGTAATTATTTCTACACCTGATAAACTGAATTATTCGGACAAAAGAAACTATAAAAATGAATTTCATATTAAGGAGTTATATAAAGATGAGTTTGAATCTTTATTAAAAGAAAACTTTCAATATGTCGATACCTATTTTCAAAAAATGACATATGCATCCATAGTTGTCAATTTTACCAAGGAGCATTTTCTAAAAGAGTTTTCGGGAGATTTTACCCATGTGTCTTCTAAATCAAAAGAAAATTTTATATATCTTTTGTGTATTGCTTCCGATACAGATTTACCAGCCCTTGGTAATAGTTATTTTATACATTCTTTAGACAATATAATACAGGATGTTGTCAAAAGAGTTCGGGGATCTTTGAGTTACCGATTAGGCAATGCATTATTATCTCCAGCCAGATTCTGTAGAAATTTATTTAGGTAAAGTGGTTTCAGTTATAATACCTAATTATAATCATGCCCAATTTCTTGAAAAAAGAATCGATAGCATTTTACATCAAACATATCAGGATTTTGAGGTCATTATTCTAGATGATTGTTCTACAGATAATAGTAAAGAAATAATAAGCCAATATCATAATAATAGTCATGTTAGTCATGTTGTCTACAGCAAAACAAATAGCGGTAGTCCCTTTAAACAATGGCTTAAGGGAATAGAGCTTGCGAAAGGTAACTATATTTGGATTGCAGAAAGCGATGATTTTTGTGACAATAACTTTCTGCATGTAGCAACAAGCCGTCTAGATACCGGGAATATCGATTTGTTTTTCTGTAAATCAATACGTGTTGATGAGAATAATAATCTTCTTGATGAGTTAGAATGGTGGTATCATGATATGTCTGGCTCTCGTTGGACAGAAAATTATACTAATGCGGGGGATAGTGAAATAAGAACCTATTTGTATAAAAAGAATGTAATAGTTAATGCCTCGGCTGTGGTATTTCAAAATAAACCGGATATATGTAAGTATTTAAAAAACATACAAGAATTTAAATATTGTGGTGACTGGCTATTCTGGCTTCAATATCTGAAATGCAGTAAGCAATTAAGCTACTCAACAGATACCCAAAACTTCTTTCGCTATCACCAGGCAACTACCAGAGGGAGTGCATCCATTGATCGAAATAGGGAAATTGCCGAAATTTTCAAATGGATAGTTTCAAACAACTATTATCTTAATAAGAAAGAGTTGATTGATTATTTTATAAAAAATCATATCAAACTACCTGGCCGAAAAAAGCCAATAAGCAGCCTTAAGGCTTTTGCGCCTTTTTTGAATGTTGAGCCGATAGCATTTTTGCATTTACTCAGATGGTTTTTAGCATTTTAGTATGAATATTTTATTTGTATCGTACGAATACCCGCCAGAAACAGGTGGTGGTGGCATAGGAAGCTATTTATTGCAATGTAATACCTGGCTTAATCAGTATGGACACACAGCTATTATTATGTGTGGCACATCTAAAAATACTGCTTTTTGGGAAACTGAAACCGTATTTAGAATACCTGCTATTAACTGGGCTGAATTTGATAAAAATTTACCATATTATATTGATAAATTGAATGTTGATTTTGATATCATTGAAGGTGTGGATTTCAGAGGGTGCGGTCTTAGCTTAGTAAATCATCAAAAGAACATTCCGGTACTTGCTCGTGCACATACCATTAATTATGTGGTAGATCTATATTTACAGCCTAAGTTGACATTAAAAGGTAAAATGCGCTTTGCATTAGGTGCACTCCGGCGAGGTAAATTTCCGAAGCTTCCTCAAGGCCCTCAAAAAGAGAATTATTCGAAAGAGTTTTTATTTTTGGAAAAAGCTGCAGCGATTGTTTCCCCTTCGAAAGCGCTAATGGAAACGTATAAGGAGCATGGTATCAGAAACAAATATTATCATCTGCCCTACCTTTTTACAATATCTAATCACTCTTCCACTCCTCCGCTATCTAGAATAGCTGATAGCACTAATAAGATCAAGATTGTTTTTTTTGGAAGACTGGAAGTGAGGAAAGGAATTTTAACTATTATAAAAGTAATTCCCCAAATTTTAAAGCGCTATAAGAATGTACATTTTTTCTTTATTGGGAATCCTGCACAATCTCCTCAACCGTCTTTATTAATGGATGCTTTTATCCGCCAAGAACTCAAACGATATGAAACTTCAGTAACAGTACTTCCTGCTGTACCTTATCATGAAGTAGGGAATCTTATTCAAGCCGGTGATATTTTCCTGATGCCAAGTTTATTTGATAATTTTCCAGTAGCTTGTTTAGAAGTTATGGCTGCCGGCAAATGTATTATCGCAACTAAAAGCGGAGGTATGGCTGAAATGATAGAAGACAGGAAATCCGGCGCTCTAATATATCCAGACGATGTAAAAGGGCTATTTAATGTTCTGTCTGAATTAATTATAAACAGTTCTTTACGAGACTTGTATGGCCGTATGGCCGCACATAGCATTGACCGTTATCATCCCAAAATTATCATAGAGCAGCAGATCTCCATCTATAAGGAAATTATAGAAGAATATAGAGCAGGAGATTGAAATTAGGCTTGTCAGATGAAATTATCTGTTGTTATATGCACCTATAACCCTAACCCGGGTATTTTTAACCGGGTGCTGGAGTCGTTAAGACAGCAAACACTTCCTAAAGAAGAGTGGGAGTTGATTATTATAGATAATGCAAGCACTATTTCTTTAGGTAATTTATTTGATTTAAGCTGGCATCCTCATCATAAAATCGTGCAGGAAAAACAGCCCGGCCTGGCTTACGCAAGACTTAAAGGAGTAAAAGAAGCATCAACAGAATTAATTGTTTTTATAGACGACGATAATATAGCTGATAAAGAATATTTAAATATTACATACGAATTTCATAAGGCACATCCAAATATGGGTGCATTCGGTGGCAAATCAATCCCAATATTCGAAACCACGCCTCCTCCTTGGTTTGCACAGGTCGAAATTAGTTTAGGATGTCGTGATCTGGGCAATGAGTTGTGTTTGTCATCATATAATGCGGAGGTTTACACAATTAAACAATATCCAAGTTTCGCACCCATTGGGACGGGCATGGTAATCACCAAGGTTGCCTTTTTGTCGTATGATAAGAATGTAAACAGCAATAAAACACGACTTAGCCTGGGAAGAAAAGGAGCTGTTCTTACCTCAGGAGAAGATAATGATATTATTTTAACCATTATAAAGGAAGGCTTTCAAATAGCCTATGTTCCTCAGCTTATTATTCATCACTTCATTCCGGCCAAAAGGTATAGCCTTTCCTATCTAAAAAAAATGGCCTATGAGAGTAATCGTAGCTGGATTAAAGTATTAAGTATACATGATATTTGTCCCTGGAGGCCTATAGCTCGGTGGACATATCCCTTCCGGATCTTTAAGTCATATATTAAGCATAAACCCTGGGAGTCTGAGGTTAATAAAATCAAATTTCATAGTTCTAAAGGCATCCTAAAAGGCCAATCCGAAATCAGGTGAATCAGCGGAATTATACCATCGATCTGTTGCGGGGAATAGCCGCGGCTATGGTAGTATTTTTCCACCTTAATGAGCCTATACCATATATTCATAATTTTTACCGTAGCATAGTTAAACTGGGGCATATTGGAGTCCCTGTTTTCTTTGTCATCAGCGGCTATTGTATCTTACTTGCTACCAGGCATTGTAAAAACAGTTTGGAATTTATATCCCGAAGATGCTTCAGAATTTTCCCAACATACTGGTTTAGTTTAGCAATTGTTTTAGCTGTTGCCATCTTCCAGAAACTTACTTTAGGAAATAATTCGGTAGCTGTTTTTCCCCATACTATATCCGATGCTTTAAAAACTATATTTATATTGACCAAGCCTTTTGGCAGTACAACCACTATTAACTGGGTATATTGGTCATTAACCTGTGAGCTGTTCTTCTACTTCATTATTGGCCTTGGCTTACTTTTTGGTTCCACAGCCCAACTATTTTATTTTATTGGGGCAATAAGCTTAGTAAGCATTTTTATTGACCCTAATCTATCAGCATATTTATTCTGGGTACCTTACTGGCATACCTTCGCTTTAGGAGCGGGTATCTATTATTTGCATTCTCAAAAACTCGCATATTATCGTCTAACCTTGCTGTTACTTATATTTTGCTTGGTGGGCTTATATCTATTCCATTATAAGATGGGCTATTATGCTTATGTAACAGCAACATTTGCCAGCGGCATATTAATCTACCTAAGCCCATACTTAAACCAATATCTAAACGAAAAGGTACAAAGATTAGGTGACTTATCATACTCCGTATACTTAATACATGTGCCCATTGGAGTTTATCTGCTGGGATTATTAAAAAATAATTTTATTCAGACTCATATAACAGCTAATATCCTATTCGACAGTGGCGTATATCTTATTGTACTATACATCAGCTATTATATTTATACTTACATTGAATCGCCAGCGATTATATATGGCAAACATTTCATTAAAAAGCGTGTTTAGGTCCTCCGGTACTTGCTGATAATGCAAAAAATTATTAACTGTTTATACCGATATCCAAAATCCAAGATCCAAAATATCAGGCGTTTTGGAGGCTTGAAAGCATATCGGAGTATGCTGGCAGGACAAAAGGCCATGATACATCATGCAAACCATCTGCCTCCGGTATATTCAGATACCAATGGCCATGAAATTTATTTTCTTACCGGAAAGAAGTACCTCTACCAGACACTGTTTTGCATTGCATCCCTGAACCGGCAAAGTTCAGTGCCCATACAGTACGTGCTGGTGGATGACGGTAGTTTTGATACCAACCTCATTTCCCGGGTTCGGGCTAAACTTCCCGGTTGCCGGTTAGTTTTAGCAAAAGAAATTATGAGTAACCTTGAAAAGCAATTACCCGCCAGGGACTTTCCCATACTGCATAAAAAACGCGAAGAATACGCTCACATTAAAAAGCTTACCGACATCCACACGATATTGTCTGCATCACCGTATAAACTGGTTTTAGATTCGGATATGTTATTCTGGCAGCCACCTTTGGAACTTATTAACTGGATGCAAAAGCCTGCCAGTTCGGTTTATATGGTTGACTGCGAAGAATCCTACGGATATACCAAAAGTTTTATGGCTGAACTTTGCGGGCATATTATTCCCGATTTGGTCAATGTGGGTATTATCGGGTTAAACAGTACCACCATCAACTGGTACCATTTGGAACACTGGATCAAACGCTTAGAAGCACAGGAAGGTACGTGTTACTACCTGGAACAGGCTTTAACGGCCATGCTGGTAGCTGGACAAACAGCTGAAATACTTCATAAAAATAAATATATTGTTAACCCTGATATGAAAGAAATCAATCAACCACAAGCTATCATGCACCATTATGTCGATCTATCAAAATATGGATATTACACACTGGCGTGGCAGAAAATTTTCAGGGATAATTGAAGAAATTATGAGCATAGGAAAAATCGTCTATAAATATTTTTTTGCACCTACATTACCCATTCGATATAATCTCACTCACTTCGGTTTAAATGGCTGGATGAATATTTTACGTGGAGAACTACAAATGAAACAAGTTGCTACCCATATTCCTCCAATATTAACCTATCCATCTAAAGTACAGTTTAATTTTCTTACAGGTGAGAAGTATTGGCACCAAACTATTTTTTGCATCCAATCTTTTCTCAATAATAGCAAAAATGCCATAACCATAAATATATTTTCAGATGGCTCGCTGACTGAAAAGACAGTGGATAAACTTAAACGATTCTGTCCTTCAATTAATATTATAGCAGACGAGGATACTAATCAATATCTCAATGAAAAATTGCCAGCTCACAAATTCCCTTCTTTAAATTACTTAAGACATTGGCATCCTTTTTTTAAAAGAATGATTGATATTCATTCCCGGCCGGGATATCATATTCATCTGGACAGCGATATGTTATTTTTTCAAACTCCTCATGAGTTAATCCACAATGCTTTAAATGAAAGACCATGCTATATGATCGAGCAATTAAGTTACTCCTATTTTGTAGATGATAAACAAACGTTAAAAATTAAACATGGAATAGACCTGTTAGAGAATGTTAACGGTGGTATAATTGGTTATAAGGGTGATAATGTAAATTATGATAAACTGGAATTTTATGCAACCTTATTGTTAAATAATTATGCAGACAAAGGCCCAGCCAGAATAGAGCAAACATTAATGAGCATCATATTAGCGGAGCAAAAAGCAGTTGGCCTGGATAAAAATGAATATAAGATTTATTATAGTTCAAAGTTAGATAATGAAGCTAACACTTTAAAACATTATATTTTTAAAGCCAAGCTACCATATTTTTCAAGTGAATGGAAAAAAATAAGTCTGTAATAAAAAACGAATTAATTTCTGTTTGTATGCCCGCATATAATGCGGAAAAATACATTAGGGAAGCTATTAACTCCATATTAGTTCAAAGTTATACTAACCTTGAATTAATTATAGTTAATGACGGATCTACTGATCAAACCCTTTCTGTAGTAAAACAATTTTCAGATCCACGAATCAAGATCATTAATAGGGAGAACAAAGGTCAATGCGCTGCTGCCAACCTGGCTTATCAACACGCGACCGGTGAGTATATTAAATTCATGGATGCTGATGATATTATCTCCAGGGACTTTATTAAAAATCAATATGAGCTGATCAACGGCCATCCAACCTGGATAGCCTCCGCCCAATGGGGCCGATTTTACCATAATGACCTATCCACTTTTACATTAAACCCGGAACGGGTATGGAAAGATATGAAACCTATCGACTGGTTGGTGGAATCGTTACAAGATGGCCCCAATATGATGCAATGCGCCCTTTGGTTGATTCCCCGAAATATTCTTGATAGGACAGGACTATGGAATGAAGAGCTTTCGTTGATTAACGACTTCGAGTTTTTCATCAGAGTACTTTTAACCGCCGAACAAATCAAATTTTCTGATAAGGCTACCCTTTTTTATCGTTCAGGAATGCAACACTCGCTTTCCAGGCAAAAAAGCAAAAAAGCATTATTATCAGGCTACCTATCAACCAAACTGGGATGCGCTTCAATTTTATCCTTTGAAAATAGTGCCCGCACAAGAGAAATATGTGCAAACCTTTATCAATTATGGCATTACGAATGTTATCCACAACTTCCAATCGAAAGCCTGGAACTGAAACTGTTAGCAGATAATATAGGTGGTTCAAATCTCAAATTCGTTAGTGCAGGATATACGAGGGTTCTTGCTACATTATTAGGATGGAAGAGAACAAAATATATTAAATATCTTTTAGGATTTTAACTATCACGCCTTGATTTCCATTTGCATTCCGGTTTACAAAGCACAAAGTTACCTCAAGGACACACTTTATTGCTTATCAAGGCAGACCTACAAAGAATTAGAACTAATCTTAGTGAATGATGGCGACGGGTTAGATTATACTGCCATAATTGAAAGCTTCCCTCAACTCCCTATACAATATATTATACAAAAAAACGCCGGAGCCGGAGCGGCCCGAAATACCGCCTTTAAGTACAGCCGGGGTAAATACATTAAATTTTTAGATGCAGATGATTTACTTTCTCCCGACTGTATTGAACAGCAGCTTAAGCTGGCCGAAGCTAATCCCGGAAAAATTGTATCGGGCAAATGGGGCCGGTTTTATAACAACGATATTACGACCTTTCGGCTTTCGCCAGAAAGTGTCTGGAAAAATTGTGACGGGAAAACCTGGATTATCGAGTCCTGGTCGCAAGGCCCTAATATGACCCAACCCGGCATTTTTCTTATTCCGCGAGACCTGATAAACAAACAGGGCTTATGGCAGGAAGAGCTATCTCAGGGTCCCTGTGACGACATGGAATTTTATACCCGCCTAATCTTGTATTCAGAAGGAATTGCTTTTTGCCCTCAAGCTATCTTGTATTACCGTTCGGGACAAGCTAATAGCCTGTCCGGGTTAAAAAGTACTGTAAGTTTTGAATGGTACCTTGAAACGGTCAAACGCTCCGTGGGATATTTGCTTGAAAAATATCCTGCTGACAAGGCAAGCCGGCAGGCGGCAGCTATCCAATATCAGATTGTGGGCTACAAAGCGTACCCCTATAACCGGGCTGTCAGCAGGGAGGCCTTAAATGAGGCAAAAAAGCTTGGGGGTTCCGGCTACAGCTACCCGGCCGGCGGAATGACTCAATTTTTAAATAATATTTTCGGATGGAGGAATATTATCCGTTTAAAGCAACTTATTGGATACCCGAAGATCAATTAGCCCTCCTGACGAAGTGTATAAGTTTATAGGGTTATTAGTTTATGGCTTAACGTGTTCATAACCTTATAACCTCATCAACTTCTCAACCAACTAAACATGCGTCAAAAGCTCCTGCTCATCACCACCACCCACCTGGCAAAAAACCCCCGGCTGGTTAAGGAGATCTCCGCCTTTAAAGCTGTTTATGATGTGGAAGTTATCTATTTCCAAACTCGGCCCGAATATGTAAATTTTGATAAGCGGATCATTCGGGAACACCCGGAAGTGGTTTTTCGACCAATCGACTGGCGGCATAAATATTACCCGGCCCGTTTTTTTTATACCCTGTTACAAAAAATCGTAAAGCTGGTTTATCGCCTTACCAAACTTTGCATCTTACCAGAACAACAGTTGTTCCCAGGTTACCTACCTCTGCTCAAACAATGCTACCGATCTGATTTTCACCTGGTGCACGGGCATAACCCCGGCAGCCTGGCCGTGGTGGTACGGGCAGCTAAACAACAAGGCGCTTATGCCGGCTTTGATGCGGAAGACTTTCACCGGGGCGAATACCCCGGAAACAGCCCTGATGCTATACTGGTAAGCCGCATAGAAGACCAGTACATTCCACACCTGGACCTGTTTCTTACCGCCAGCCCCCTGATTGCCCGGCGCTATCGTGACCTGTATCCCGGTCAGGTTCCAACTGTTATCAACAATGTTTTTCCGGCAGCACAATTCAACCACCGCGAACAACCTGAGGAAGAAGCACTGAAGCTGGTCTGGTTCTCGCAAGTTGTGGGAATGGACCGCGGACTGGATGCTATTTTCCAGGCGCTTAATTACGTACCGGATATTCCGGTTACCTGTTATGTATACGGTGAATATACCGATGCAATCAAAAATCACTTTCTCCGGACATTGTCATCCCCTCACCATCAACTGGTGTTCATGGGGCTGGTCGATAATAATGTGCTGAATCAATCATTAAGCCGGTATGATGCAGGTATAGCCGCGGAAACCGGTCATACCGAAAACAGGCGGGTGTGCCTCACCAACAAAATATTCGCTTACGTTCAAGCAGGATTAGCTGTGTTAGCATCGGATACACCCGCACAGCAGGATTTTTTAGAGCGTTACCCCGGTATCGGCGAAATGTACCACCGCGATCATATTGATGAAATCGCCGCTATTTTAAAACGCTGGTATACCAACCGGGATATCCTGCGGCAATATCAGCAACAAGCCCGCCTGCTTGCTGCCGGGTCACTGAACTGGGAAGAGGAAGCTAAACGGTTATTGCAATTAAGCGGGGAAGGACTGCGCCGGAAAAGAAAACTGCACATTGTGCTAACGGTCGATCCGGAGATACCAGTCCCCCCCCTGCTATACGGTGGGATTGAACGCATGGTCTACCTGCTGGTCAATGGTTTGGTAAGCCGCGGACACCAGGTAACAGTATTTGCGAATCCTCTTTCAGACCTCCCGTGCCAGCTGGTTTCCTGGAAAGGGCACAAAAGCAGGCCCCTAATCGACACCTTACACAACATGCTGCAGCTTACCGGCGTCATCACAAAAGTACCTGCCGATGTAGTACATAGTTTCAGTCGCCTGGCGTACCTGACATTCCTGTTGCCGCGGGCATTACCCAAGCTCATGTCGTACCAGCGTGAGCCTACCCAGTCGCAAATCAGGAAAGCGGTACTGATCGCCCGTAAAAACAGCCTGTGCTTCACCGGCTGCAGCCGGTACATTACCCGGCAGATAACGCAGCTGGCACCAGCCCACACCATTTACAATGCGGTAAACAGTGATTATTATACCTTTAAGGAAACTGTTCCTACCGATGCTCCGCTCATCTTCCTGGGACGAATAGAATCTATTAAAGGTACTCACCTGGCCATCGAATTGGCTATCCGTACCGGCAAGCGCCTCTGGATCGCTGGTAACATTCCCCCCGAAGGTATCTCCTATTTTGCGCAAGAAGTTAAACCTTATCTCAATGAACAGATTGAATACCTGGGCCCGGTAAACGACACACAGAAAAATACCCTGTTGGGACAAGCGCTGGCCTTGCTGATGCCCATCCAGTGGGACGAGCCTTTCGGCATTGTGATGATCGAAGCGATGGCCTGCGGTACGCCGGTGCTGGGTTTTAACAGGGGAGCTGTTCCCGAAATTGTGGAACCGGGTATTAACGGTTATGTATGCTCTGATCTGGATGATATGGAGTACAAACTGGCGGAAGTCGCTACTATTGACCGGAAAATCGTACGCGAAAGTATGGTACAGCAGTTTTCTGCCGATGTAATCGTAGCGCAGTACCTTGAGCTTTATGAGGAAATGGCGAGGAATAAGGTTAAGGATGAGGTTGAGGATAAGACTGAGGTTAAGGTTAAAAGGTGAGGAGGTTATAGGGGTATAGGGTTATAAGATAATCATAGCATAAACCTATAAACCCATCGGCTTATAAACTGAGGGTGAGAATGAGGTTGAGGATAAGACTGAGGTTAAGGTTAAAAGGTGAGGAGGTTATAGGGTTAATGGATAATTTACAATGGATAATGGCTTTTGTAAACGAACAGCATAAACCTATAAACGAGGGTGAGGTTAAGGGGGAGAAGGTTATAGGGTTATAAGTTTATATGGACAATGGCTTTTGTAAACGAACAGTATAAACCGATAAACAAGGTTGAGAATGAGGTCGAGGGTGAGAAGTTTATGAGGTGAGAAGTTTATGAGTAAATTCATTACAACATAACCTTATCAACTTATAAACCTATATGCATTGAGGGTGAAGAAGTTATGGGCGGACAACCAACGAATAACGATAAACGAACATCGAAAGACGAACCACGAAACAACGGCCTGCATGAAGGGAATTATTGCCAATCCGAATATAGCGCCATACATTACGCAGAGTGTGCTGGCCTACCAGGAAGCCGGTTCGCTGGAGGGCTTTTATACCCGCTTTTGTTATCATCATGCTCATGCCCTCTCAACTTTTATGGCATCTTTATCGCTCCGGATCAAACGTGAATTAAAACGGAGGCAGGTACCTGAATTGAACCCTAAGCTCATCAGGCAATCTCCATTTCCCGAACTTTTACGGGTTTTCAGCGCCCGGTATGCACCTGCAGGATTGTCCGACAAGCTATGGGAATGGAGTGAGCTGGGTTTTGACCATTGGGTATCCGGGGAGCTCCATGCCGGTCTGGATTTTGTACATACCTATGAGCATGCGGCATTAATGACTTTGCAGACAGCAAAGCGCCTGGGAATATTAAGCATATATGAACAGCCCAGCCAGCATCATGCTTTTTTTGATTCTATCGTAAAGGAACAACTGCGGCAGTATCCTGAACTTGGCGATAGTACGACCCGTTTATTATACGACGAAAATGCCATACGCCGGAATACGCGACGAGACGAAGAACTACAAACTGCTGATATTATCTTGTGTAATTCTACCTTTACGCGACATACGTTGGAAGAGGCCGGCGTTGCAGGGGATAAAATCATCTGTATCCCGTATGGCTTTCCGGATGCGCTTACAGCCAAACCGGAAAAAACAAGAACCAGGATCCGTTTCCTATATGCTGGCAATTTAAGCCTGCGTAAAGGCGTTCATATCCTGCTGCAAGCCTGGAAAACGGCTGGTCTGGCAGAAGCAGAGCTTTTCCTGGTAGGTAAGTACTTACTTCCTGATTTCTTCAGGCAGGATCTGCCAGAGAATGTGCATTTTATTGAGAACCTGCCCCAGCCCGAGTATTTCCATATCCTGCAACAAGCCGATGCCTTCATCCTGCCTACTCTTGCAGACGGGTTTGGCATGGTGATCTCTGAAGCAATATCCATGGGTATTCCCGTGATTACCACCACCAACTCGGGGGGGCCGGATATTATCCGACCGTACCAGGACGGTATCCTGATCCCCCCCGGCGATAAAGAGGCCATCGTGCAGGCTTTAACCTGGTGTTATAATCACCCGGAAAAACTACAAACGATGGGTATCAACGCCCTGAAACAGGCACAAGCCTATCCCTGGAGTACATATCGGAAAAGATTGGTGAGTGAGGTTAAAGGTAAGGTTGAGGATAAGGTGAGAAGGTAATGAGGTTATAAGTTTATTGAATTGTGTACAGCCATAACCCTATCAACCTATAAACTGAGGTTGAGGGTGAGATTGAGATTAAGGACTGAAAAGTTATAAGTTTATAAAGGAAGATATGGCATAAACCTATAACCCCATCAACTTATAAACTGAGAGTGAGATTGCGAAAGTTATAGGATTACAAGATAGTGTAAAATCATCCCTGTTCAAAGAAAGATGAACAACAACAAACGAATAACGAGAGACAATCAACCACCGAATGGCTAAAATATGCTGGATTACGCCAGGGCATTTGAGTACCAGCCCAAGGTTGAGAAAGGAAGTTTTGGCTGCTCAGAGACAGGGTTACGAAACAACTGTTATTGCCACTCAATATATGCCTTATCTGTATGAAGATGATGCAGCGTTTATCAGGCAAAATCCGCAGTGCCGTGTCATCTTACTATCCTGGGGTAAAAGAGAATTTAAGGATCAATACAGGAAATATCTGAGTGGGCTCTTGCAGAAACTGACCATTGTTTTAAGTAAAATCATCAACAGTAGATTACTGAACAAGATTGCCTTAAACCGATATTATTACTGGCAATTAAAACAGGCCAACAAATGTAAAGCAGACCTGTATGTGGCACACAATTCAGGGGCTTTAGCTGTAGCTGCAGATGCTGCACGCTGTATAAGCTCGCGTTTTGCGTTTGATGCAGAAGATTTTCATGATGCGGAGAGCCACTCGCCAGATATTCTAAAATGCATAGAACATATTCAGAGACGTTATTTGGACCAGGCGATCTTTATTACTGCTGCCAGCCCTTTGATCGCTCAGGCTTACCAGGAAAAATACCAACTCGGCAAGATTGAAGTTATCCTAAATGTTTTCCCTAAAAACAATGCTGAACTCCAATTTAAAACGGCCAATAAACTTAGGCTATTCTGGTTTTCACAATATATTGGTAGAGACCGGGGTATTGAAGAATGTTTGCAGGCATTAGCTTTATTGAATCATGATAATGTAGAGCTTCATTTATTAGGTCTGCTCCATACGGAAGAAGAAAAATATTTTAATACATTAATCAAGAAATATCACCTAGAGGAAGGGCTTGTTAGATTCCACCCTCCTATATCAGAACAAGAACTTATAGAATTCACTGCCAACTTTGACGTGGGTCTGGCATTAGAAACCGGAGAGCCATATAACCGGGAGGTATGCCTGACTAATAAGCTTTTTGTTTACTTACAGGCCGGATTGGCGCTTATAGCGAGCAATACGTTGGCACAACGTACTTTTCTAGAGAAATGGCCCGATTGTGGATGGCTAGTTGATCTTAAAAATCATCAAAATCTTTCTGAAACCATTCAACTACTGATAGATCATCCAAACAAGCTTGAACAAGCAAAGCAAAAGGCCTATTACTATGGTGCTAACTATCTGAATTGGGAACGTGAACAAGAGAAGTTTATTTATTTAATCCATACATGCCTCAACCCAAAAAAATCATTATCGTAGCGCCGCATTTCCCTCCCTCCAACCTGGCGGCAGTACACCGCAGCCGGTTGTTTGCCCAGCACCTGCCTGACTTTGGCTGGGAGCCCGTTATTGTGACGGTACACGAACGTTATTACGAGGAGCAAACAGACCCTTATATCTGTGACCTGTTGCCCAGCGGGCTGCGTATTGAAAAGGTAAAAGCCCTACCGGTTAAACCGGTTAAGCTGGTAGGCGATATCGGGATACGGGCTTTTATACCTTTATTACAACGAATATTAAAGATTGCCAAGAAAGAACAGATCGACTTCCTTTATATACCCATTCCATCCAATTTTGCCGCTCTGCTGGGGCCGCTGGTACATCGCGTAACCGGTATCCCTTATGGCATTGACTATATTGACCCCTGGGTGCACCGCTGGCCTGGTACCGAGAGAACATTAAGCAAAGCCTGGTGGTCTATGAAGCTGGGCGAATGGCTGGAGCCCCTGGCTGTTAAAAAAGCAGCCTTAATCAGCGGCGTAGCTCCGGGATATTACGAGGCTGTACTTGATCGCAACCCAGGCCTCAGGAATACGGCAGTATGCATAGCCATGCCTTATGGCGGTGAAAAACGGGATAATGACATTGTAGCACAATTACAGCTGAAGCCTCACCTGTTTGAAAAAGAACCTGGAGTAAAAGATTTTGTATATGCCGGCGCTATGCTACCCAAAGCATTCCGTCCGCTGGAAGAAGTTATGAAAGTTATTTCGACGCACCGCCGGCAATTTGAGGGAGTACGTATCCACTTTATTGGTTCGGGCAAATCACCGGATGATACGGAAGGCTATAATATCCGCGAACTGGCTGAGCAGTACGGACTCTGGCATTCTGTTTTTTTTGAATATCCCCGGCGTATTCCATACCTGGATGTATTATGCCACCTGCATGCGGCCGATGGTACTTTTATATTGGGAAGTACGGAAGCGCACTATACACCGTCTAAGGTCTATCAATCGGTATTGAGTGGTAAAGCCGCATTTGCTATCCTGCATCAGGACAGTACTGCCTGTCAGGTTATTGAACAGAGCGGTGCAGGAACCGTACTCAGCTTTAAGGGAGAACCTGACATATCACATATTGCTGAAACCTTCCTGGCGAAATGGGCGGAATACCTCCGGTTGCTTGATGGCTTTGATACCGCAACGATTAACCAGGAAGCTTTTGAACAATATTCGGCCCGCAATGTGACGAGGATGCTGGCAAATGCACTAAAAAAGGTTTTTAAACACTAAAAAATGAGGAAGCATATTGGTTTTGGTTGTGTAACTCTTACTACTTTTCCCTTTAAACAACAGGCCATTCGATTATTAAACACTGTTTATGATCAGGGAATTACTTTATTTGATACGGCTCCTTTATATGGAAAAGGTTATTCTGAAAAGATCGTGGGGGAATTTTCCAGAGGGAAACGAGATAAACTTGTTATTAGTACTAAATTTGGCTTAGGAGATAATTTTGACAATAGAATACCTATTTCTGTAGCGTTATTTATAAATTATCTTAATAAATTGCGAAAGAGTAACTCATTCAAGACTATTATCCCGCATATTATACAATCTGAATCTTTACAATCTTACAGAAAGATTCAGAAAAACTCGATTCAACGAAGTTTAGAGCAGAGTCTCCATGCATTACGAACCGACTATATCGATAATTATTTATTGCATGAAGGATTACCTGGTTTCTTAACTGAAGATAGCTTAGACTATCTGTTCAAAATGAAGGAAAACGGAACTATTAAAAAATTAGGTATCGCATGTAGTTTTACAAACTTTAAACAGGAAAATAATTATCAGGATTGGGACATCCTTCAGTATGAGTTTATCCCTGATTTTAAAAGTAAATTAGATTTTTATAATCAACATACTGATAAACTACATATCTTTCATAGCATATTGAAACCACTTGCGCAAGGTATTAAATCAGTCGATATTTCTTCAGATGAATTGGCTGGTTTTCTATTAATGCACGCTATAATAAGTAATCCTTGCGGTAAGGTATTGTTTTCTACTACCAAAGAAAAAAACCTGATTAAAAATTTATCTGTACTTGATAAATACAAAAATATCCAACCAAATAAACTTGATAAGTTGATTCAGAATGCCATTTCTTGATCTTCATGACGATACAACTGCTGGTTTTGTGAACCAGACTTTTGATTATACAATTGTTGGTGCAGGTGCTGCAGGAATCTTGCTTTCAGTTAAGTTAAGTGAAGCCGGCTATAACGTATTATTGATTGAAAGTGGCAATTTTTATATAGACGATCATATTCAGAAATTAAATCAAGTGATAGAAAGTGGGAAAAAGATGGGGGGTGTTTCCTGGGGGAGAAAAAGAGCTATTGGTGGCAGTACACTTGCGTGGGGAGGACAATCTTTACCCTTTTCACCATTGGACTTTGAAAAAAGAGACTGGGTTTCAAACAGTGGTTGGCCCATAAGTTATGCCGAGTTGATGCCTTTTTACAAACAAGCTAATCAGTTTATGAAAATTGAAGGAATGGAATATGAGGGAGAACGATTATTTCACAAGATAGCACTTAGTGATCGCCCATTATTTGATCCTTCTAAACTTAAATATCATGTTTCAAAATGGGCCAGACAACCCAATTTTAAAACTCTGTATAATTCTGTTTTAAAGAAAAATGTCACAGTATTATTTCATGCTGTATTAGAGCATATTACTATAAATAACAACAGGGCTCAGAATATAACCGTAATCAATCACTTAAAAAAGAAATTTACGTTAAACGTCCGATATCTCCTTCTTACACCGGGTGGAATTGAGACAAATCGTATTTTATTAAACAATAATCACCTTATTAAAAATGAATCAGCCCGTTCTATATTAGGAACAGGTTTTATGGAACATCCCTGTATAGATATTGGCAAACTTTCTTCTAAAAAATCTTATAGGCTGCAGAGATTCTTTAATACTCATACTGATTGTCACAATAAAATTTCTATACGATTAAGTTTAGCCGAATCCCAACAAGTCCGAAACCAGTTATTAAATGGTTCAGCCATGGCATTTTTTTCTCTGCCAGAAAATGTCGAAAACCCCTATATTGCTATCAAACGTTTCTTAAACCGGTATGAAATCAAATACCTGAAAAGACTTCCTATATACAGTAAAGACTTAATACGTTCTGCTTATGCTTTAATATTTCACAAATTCTATTATAAAGCTAAAGCTGAAGCCAATATAAAACTAATGGTAGAACAGGAAGCTATACATACCAGTTTTATCAGTTTATCAGAAGTTAAAGATTATTTAGGACACCCCGTTCCAATAGTCAATTGGGATATATCACCACGCTCATGGCGTACCATTGTACAGATGACAAGCTTAATAAAAACAGAATTTGAACGGCTTAAATTGGGACAGTTACAGGTAAGAAAGGAAATTGATATTGATAATAAAGATTGGCAAAACCTAGTTTCGGATGTTAACCATCATATGGGAGGCACCCGAATGAGTGATTTGCCTGAAACAGGTATAGTTGATCCGAATCTAAAATTGTGGGGAACAGATAATCTCTATATTTGCAGTTGCTCTGTATTCCCTACATCTTCTCACTCAAATCCCACTCTTACTTTATTGGCATTAGCAGCGAGATTAAGCCATTTTTTAATACACCAAAATTAATACGGTAATGAGTATAAAAAAGAAGTACATAAAGCATTTGATATGGAAACTCACATCTGGGGGGAAGGATTATAATACATACAAGGTGCTTTCAGGACCCGCTAAAGGCGTGAAACTAAATTTAGATATCAGAAAAGAAGGGTCTTACTGGCTTGGTAACTATGATAATTGGATATTAAAAAAAATGCACCTCCATGAATTAATTAAACCGGGTTTTATCGTTTGGGATTGCGGTGCTTACGTGGGATATTACACAGCAATCTTTCGGAAATTGGTTGGTGAGAAGGGACAGGTAATCACTTTTGAAGCATCAAAAAGTACATATAGCAGACTTAAAGAAATACCTATACTTAATAATTGGGGAAATGTTACGATTAAACATTGTGCTGTTGGCCCTGATAATTCTGAAATACAATTTGTTTCAAATCTAAATGGCAGCAATGGTCCGTACGGTTTATCGAAGCAGTATAAGGAGGATATTCATGAACTTGAACTTGAAACTGTAAAGTGTTACGGTATAGATGAACTCGTTTCACAAGGTTTACCAAAACCTGATTTAATTAAGTTCGATATTGAATCAGCTGAGGTATATGCTTTAATGAACGGGCATAAGCTCTTCACTGAAAAGAAACCGATATTATTTCTTGAATTACATGGAAAAGAAGCTTTTGAAACAACGGCCTTATTTTTGGAGAAATATAAATATTGTGCAAAAGATATAGCGCACTTTAACAATCCAAGTAAGGCGGTCTGCTCATCTGCACAAGAGCTTTTGGCTATTGGCTATATTCCTCACATGCTAATTTGCTGGCCACAAATAAAAGCATGAGACTTGCTATTGTCATTACCCATCCCATCCAGTATTACGCTCCGCTTTTCCGGTTGCTGGCCATGGAAGAACGATTAAGCATCAAGGTATTTTATACCTGGGGGACATCGGTATTGCAAAATAAATACGATCCGGATTTTGGCAGGCACATTACCTGGGACATTCCCTTATTAGATGGATATGAATATCATTTTACCCGCAATATTGCCCGGCAACCCGGATCCTCAGGTTTTTTGAGGATACAAAATCCTGACCTTGCCGGAGAGATCGAGGCCTGGCAGGCAGACGCCATTCTGCTAATAGGCTACGCCTATGCCGGTCATGTGAAGGTATTACGATACTTTAGTGGGAAAATACCGGTATGGTTCCGCGGAGACTCCACCCTGCTGGATGAACAATACAACTGGAAAAGTCTGCTCAAAACGGTTTTATTGAGGTGGGTGTATAAGCACGTTGACAAGGCCTTATACGTGGGCGAAGAAAACCGGCGGTATTTTAAACGCTATGGCCTGAAAGACGATCAACTGGTGTTTGTGCCGCATGCCGTCGACAACGAACGTTTTGCCGCTGATAGAACAACGGAAGCGACAGTATTGCGACAACGATTGGGTATCTCAGACCAAGATGTTCTTATTCTGTTTGCCGGTAAACTGGAACCTAAGAAAGACCCACAATTGTTATTGGAAGCCTTTATTGAGGTTAAGGATAAGGCTGAGATTAAGGTTGAGATTGAGATAAACAAATCAACAAGTCGACAATTCAACAAAGACGAGGCCGAGGTTAAGCCTAAGGTTCACCTGTTATTTGTCGGGAATGGCGTTTTGGAGGAAAGTTTAAAGTGGAAAGTGGAAAGTGAAAAGTTAAAAGATGTGCATTTCATGGATTTCCAGAACCAGCAGTATATGCCGGTAGTTTACCAGGCCTGCGATCTGTTCTGTTTACCTTCACAGGGGCCGGGTGAAACCTGGGGCCTTGCGGTGAATGAAGCTATGGCTGCCGGTAAGGCGGTACTGGTTTCAGATAAGGCAGGTTGTGCCCATGATTTAGTCAGGCGGGGGGATAATGGTGAAGTCTTTAAAGCCGGCGATAAGAACGCATTAATAAGTGCCCTGAATAGCCTATGTATCAGTAAATCCAGATTACGAATTATGGGAGGGCGTTCCAGGGAACTGATTAAAAGCTGGTCGTTAGGTGAACAAGTTAAAGCTATTTTAAAACAACTGCCTTGAAAGCTGAAATTTGTGTGATATTGCCAGTATATAATGGGGGTGATTTGCTTGAACAATCTATCCGATCGGTACTGAAGCAGGATTTTGAGAATTTTGAATTTTTAATTTGTGATGATTGTTCGACGGATAACAGCTATGAGCGTATAGTAAACCTGGTTCAGCATCTCAATTTTGTAAAAATATACCGCAATGAACGAAACCTGGGTTTATTTAAGACATTAAATAAGCTTATTCATGAAAGTACTGCTCCCTTGATTCATTTATGGTCGCAGGATGATGTCATGAAACCACATTGTCTTTCTTCCACCCTTACTTTTCATCGGCGATATCCTTCCATTAGCATGAGTTACTCAGGCAGGGATATTATTGACCAAACCGGGAAAGTATTACAGCTTAATAAGCGAGACGGGACTCCGGATATTATTCCCAAAGAATTATATGCAAAGACATCCTGTTATTGGGGTTGTATGCCCGGCAATATAGCCAACGTTACACTTGTGCGGGATGTGTTAAATCAAACAGATCTGTTCCGGGAAGATATGAGCGTAAGCGGGGATTTTGAGCTCTGGACCCGTCTGGTACAACACGCTCCAATCGGTTTTAACCGTGATGCCAATATTTTTCTGCGTGAACATACAAACCAGTTAAGCAGGCAATATATCAGCATGCTTTACCGGATAGAGGAAGATATTCTGATTATGCAATCATTATTAACCATGGTTTCCGCTGCTGATACGAAAAAAGTATTGCGCTGCTGGAAGTGGAAAACACAAACGATGTATTTCAATGAATTAGTGTTTCTGTTTTATAAAAAACAATACATGCTTTCCCGCAGCGGTTTCAGGCTATTATCAGAGATTGCCTTTTTGCCGGCATTGTGTTACCGCTGGCTTTTGATTAAAATTTTCCGGGTATTACGTATAGAAATGTGGTTTTACCGGAAAGTGCTGAAAACTTTAAACTGATAACTTGCCTTTAATCCCACATAATCGCCTTCCTCTTTTAGATAGTCTGCGCGGGCTTGCCGCATTGATTGTTGTGGTACATCATTATATGGTTTTTAATGGCGAGGTAGTGCAGCGTCAGGTGGCTATTCCTTTCGTAAGGATCCTGAGCTTTATATCTGAGCAGAATACTATAGCAGTTTTGTTTTTCTTTGTGCTTTCGGGTTTCTGTATCGCCCTGTCCCGGCAAGGGAAATGGCTTTTGGGAAAGGAAGATACTAATCTCTATCTATACCGGCGGTTTAAGCGTATATTGCCGGTCTATTGGTTAGCCTTATTACTTTCCATATTTATTGGGTTATTATCGGGTACCATCCATCAAAGTGACTATTCGTTAAAAAATCTTATTGGAAATCTGTTGTTTCTGCAAACTTCTAAATATGCTACATCTTATTGGTTCTCCCCTTATGGCAATAATGGCCCTTTGTGGTCATTAGCGTATGAGATGTTTTTTTATCTCTTCTTTCCTTTTTTCTCTTTTTTGATACTGCGCATCCGGATATTGCGTTCAGAAAATGTGCAGTGGATCGTGCTAGGTGTATTTTCTATTACAGGAATTCTGGTTAACCGTTACGTTGGTTTTATGCCACTGATGGCTTTTCTGACTGCTTTTATTATCTGGATAGCAGGCTTTAAGGTTGCTGTAGATGTTTATTGTGCCCGGCGTCCGGGACAATCCTGGTTACTGATATTTTTCCTATCGGTTTTACTGATCACCAGCAGGCAATATATTCCGTCCGCATCCATATATGAAATTGCTCAGGGTCTATGTATCGCAGCTATCCTGTATGGCCTGTTTAAGCTTAATGCCTGTTGGAAATCATCCTTAAAGAATTCCTTAAAAAAAGGATTTAATTTTTGTTTTAACCATATAGGGCATGGTAGTTATGCACTATACGCCCTGCATTACCCGGTATTCATTATCATGCAGCATTACCACGTATCAGCTATAACACAAGCAGGTATTATATTCATTATGCTATTTTTGTGCCCCATATTGGAAACCTACTTAAGCCGACAGGCTTTTTCACGAATCCAATTACTGGTTATGCCTAAGTTGGGGAAATAATATGAATAAATTCAGATCACCCGGGAAAGAAGGTACCGCTATTTTTGTTTTAGGGATTATTTATGCCATTATGAGCTATAATACCCTGCTGACTATCAGCGCTATCATTGTACCGTTTATTCTGATGAAGCTGGTCTGGCGAAAAGGAGATTCACCCATTTTGTTTTTTGCCCTGCTTGCGCAATGGGTGGCCGTAAGTATCAAGGTTTTCTATGCCAACTATACAGGTGTTGATTTTATTACGGTACATGACTATCCTGAACATATAGAGGCCGCTTTTTATCTGGGCTTGATCGGTTTAATCGCCCTGGCTATCGGTATTCATATCCAGTTACGAACACTTAACCTGGAAGATAAAGGAACATTTACTATCAGAGAAAGTGATTATAATTATAGTAAACTGCTCAGAACTTACCTGATCTGTTCCTTTTCTTACCCTATACTCTATGCACTATCATTTACGTTAGGAGGCCTGCAACAGCCGCTCAGTAAGTTTGTTGAATTTAAATGGGCCATATTTTTCCTGTTCATGCTCTATTCTTTCAATACCGGACGCTATAAGTTGTTTATCCTGGTAGCCTGTTACGATATTATCATCAGCCTGACCGGTTATTTTTCGGGATTTAAGGATTATTTCTTCGCCCTGTTTATCGGAATGATCATTGTGTTTGGAAAACGCTTAAAACCCAAACATATTATTCCACTGGCTCTGATACTTACTATCGGAACTTATTTCCTGATGATCTGGCAGCACGTAAAACCCGAGTATCGCAAATTCCTGTCTGGTGGGGCGGAAGCCCAGATTTCGGTACGTGGTACGCAAGAATCGCTGGCCAAATTGCTTAGCTTAGTACTCGAAACTGACCAGGAAGGCATTGAAGATGGTTTTGAATATACAGTAGCCCGTCTATCCTATATTGACTTCTTATCTGCCACAATGAGTAATGTACCTGAAAATGTACCTCATACAAATGGGAAATTATGGACAGGCGCATTTACACGTATCCTGCAACCTCGCTTATTGTTCCCTAACAAGGAAGTGATTGATGATTCAGAGAAGGCCAGTTTGTATACTGGAACAGAATTTTATGGTGCTGATAAGGGTACTTCAGTAAGCCTGGGTTATTTTGCCGAAAGCTACGTGGATTTTGGAATGATAGGTATGCATATTATCCTGCTGGTATTCGGTTTTATTATTGGCTCTATCTATAAATTTGTTATCCAGGAATCACCAGACATTGTGGTGGGTAGTGCACTGGTATTGCCCATGTTTTACGTAATTAATAGCTTTGAAACAGCACTGGATAAAATTGTGGGAGCCTTATGTATGTATTTTGTAATGTACCTGTTAGTCAAAACCGTATTTTTAAAACCATTGCTCAACTACTTGAAATCATAGCTAAAAAACATGAGTGAATTCAAGATCAAGGAGATTATGAGGTAATGTTTTTATTACATTATCGTGCAATGGACATACCTAATTAACAGATTGTTTAATTGATTAACCAGAAAATACCGGTAATTCAAGGAAGGATTCAACAATTAAACCAGCTATTGTCTCTCATCCATTATTACATAGCTCAGCGAACAACAAATAACGCACACAACCTTGCATATCATCCAGATCAACGCTTCCTATAAGCCGGCTTATATCTACGGCGGTCCAACCATGTCGGTTTCGCGGCTGAGCGAAGCGCTGGCCAAAGGTGAGGATGAGGTTAAGGTTGAGCAGGACAAGGGAATAAACAAATTAACAGATCAACAGATTAACAAGGATGAGACTGCGATTGAGGCTGAGGCTGAGATCAAGGTTGAGGATAAGGTTAAGAATAATAGTAAAATAAACGCATCAACAAATAAACAGTTAAACAAAGCCGGAGTTGAGGACGAGCATAACAGTGCAATAAACTCATTAACAAATAAACAAATAAACAATCTACACGTTGAGGTGCTCACAACTACCGCCAACGGCTCCACAGAATTGGAAGGCATAATACCGGGTAAACAGGTGTTTGTTGACGGGGTACCGGTACGTTATTTTAAACGCCTCACGAAAGATCATTCGCACTTTAGTCCGGCGTTGCTGTGGCACCTGCATAAACAGTTACAAAGACGCACCATTAATCAATCACCAAATCACCCCATCAACAATACCGGAAGCGATACCATTATTCACATTCATGCCTGGTGGAACCTGGTTTCGGTATTTTCGGTTGCAATAGCTTTATGGCACAGCTACCCGGTAATTCTGTCGCCCCGGGGGACGTTGAGCACCTATTCATTCTGCAACCGTAACAGTCCGGTAAAAAAGCTGTTTCACTATTTTATCGGCAAACCGCTGTTACAGCGCTGCCATTTTCATGTTACCAGCGAGAAGGAGAAACAGGATATCTGTAGATTGCTTGATCCCAAAAGCATTAGCGTTATACCGAATTTTGTGCTATTGGAAGAGGGGCAAGAAACCGGAAATAAGAGGCAAGAAACAAGAAGCAATAAGCAAGAGATATTCAGACTTGTGTTTCTGTCCCGGGTTGAAGAAAAGAAAGGACTGGATAAACTATTTGACGCGTTAGCATGGTGTAACCGGCCCTGGGAACTGGCTATTGCAGGCGACGGACAGCCAGGTTACCTGGAACAATTAAAGTCGCAGGCCGCTGCCCTGGGCATTGACCAGCATATCCGCTGGCTGGGCCACCTGGGACAGGAGGAAAAATTTACCGTATTGCAACAACACGACTTGCTGATTTTACCTTCGCACGATGAGAATTTTGCCAATGTGGTCATCGAGAGTCTTTCTGTGGGCACAGCTGTCCTGATCAGTACTAACGTTGGTCTTGCAGACTATGTACAGCACAAACAATTAGGATGGGTCTGTGAGGCTAAACCGGAAATTATAGCACAGCATATTGTGCAAGCTATGGAAGATATCGCTATGCGAACCCACATACGGGAAGCCGCCCCGGATATTATTCGCCGGGATTTTGATGAACACGTGCTGGTGAAACGATACCTGGCAATGTATGAGGATGCTTTGTCAGGATGAGGTGGAGGATAAGGTTGAGGTTGAGAAGGTTATGAGGTTATAAGTTTATGGGTAGCTCACTACAACATAACCCTATCAACTTATAAACCTATAAACTGAGGGGCTGGATGAGGACGAGGTTAAGGTTAAGGAGATTATGGGGTGATAGTTTATGAGTAAATTCACTATAACATAACCTCATCAACTTATAAACCTATAGCCTGAGGGGCTGGATGAGGACGAGGTTAAGGTTAAGGGGGTTATGGGGTGATAGTTTATGAGTAAATTCACTATAACATAACCTCATCAACTTATAAACCTATAAACTTGCGGGGCTGGATGAGGACGAGGCTAAGGTTAAGGAGGTTATGGGGTGATAGTTTATGAGTAAATTCACTATAACATAACCTCATCAACTTATAAACCTATAGCCTGAGGGGCTGGATGAGGGTGAGGCCGAGGTTGAGAAGGTTATAGGGTTATGAGATTATAAATGAAACGAACAGCATAAACCTATAAACTCATTAACTTATAAGCTTCGTAGGGTTGAGAGGGTTATGAGATTATAAGTTTATTGACATATTATTAATTGGAATCCAGATACTTCAACAACTAAACGATTCAACAGTTAAACATTTCCTGGTAACTTATAGCCAACCTTATAAACTTATAATCCCCTAAACCCGCTACATGTCGGCTTATCACGATTACGGTTTTTTCAATGAAGA
Organism: Pedobacter sp. BS3; assembly: GCF_008274585.1. GTDB lineage: Bacteria > Bacteroidota > Bacteroidia > Sphingobacteriales > Sphingobacteriaceae > Hufsiella_A. Next base: position 915,624 of record NZ_VTRT01000001.1, read on the forward strand.
TGCTGCACATACGCATGCTTACCTGGAACAACCACTGCTTAAATTGTTGGGAACCAATAAATCTCAATATATACTTGATTTAGGATGCGGTAACGGAGCAATGGTTCGTTTTCTGCTTAAACAAGGTTATATTGCATACGGAACCGACGCCTCTGAGCAAGGCATTGCCATTGCCCGGAAACAGCACCCGGAGCACTTTGCAGTGCAGGACTTATCTACCGACGATTTGCCCGGGCAGCTTGCTGAAATTCCGTTTAATACCATCATATCAACCGAAGTGATTGAACACCTCTATGATCCGCGGCGTTTTATTGCTTTTTGCCGGAAAATACTTTTGCAGAATGGCGGCGGTAACCTGATACTTTCCACTCCCTATCATGGCTATTTGAAAAACCTTGCTTTAGCCATAGCCGGGAAATGGGATGCACATGCCAACCCGTTATGGGACGGTGGCCATATTAAGCTATGGTCGCGGAAAACATTGACACAGGCGTTAGAAGAGCAGGGCTTCACCGTAACAGATTTCCTGGGATGCGGGCGCTTTCCCGGCCTCTGGAAATCAATGATGATCAAAGCGAGGATTGAGGTTGAGGGTGAGAAGGTTAGGAGGGTATAAGTTTATGAGTAAATTCACAATAACATAACCTTATCAACTTATAAACCTATAAACTGAGGGTGAGAAGGTTATGGGGTGATAAGTTTATCAACAGATACATTGTTGCAACATAAATTAACACTATCTTCAGCCATGAACTATAAGCTATTAACTATCCGCTATCTATATCCATGCCTGATTTTTCATTCATCATATTAGCCTATAACGAGGAGATACACCTTCCGCGGTTGTTTAAGTCTATCAAAGGGCTTAATGCCGATATTTTTGTACTCGACTCTGGCAGTACAGACGCTACACCTGCTATTTGTGAACAGTATGGGGCAAAAATAGCCGTACATCCTTTCGAAAATCATCCTAAACAATGGGACGTGGCTTTAAAGACCTTCCCGGTCAGCACACCCTGGGTAATCGGTCTTGATGCCGACCAGGTAGTTACACCTGAGCTATATCAACAACTTAGCACGTTCGGCGATGCACAGTACCAGGGCGTTAATGGCATTTATTTTAACCGTAAAAATTTCTTCAAGGGAAGCTGGATAAAATACGGTGGCTATTACCCGAAGTACCTGCTCAAAATGTTTCGTTACGGTATTGGTTACTCGGATCTGAATGAGAATATGGATCACCGCTTCGTAGTGCCTGGAAATTCCATCATCTGGAAGCAAGGCCATATCCTGGAAGAAAACCTGAAGGAGAACGAGATCAGCTTCTGGATCAATAAACATAATCGTTATAGTGATCTCGTTGCTCATGAGGAAATAGAACGTTTACAGAAACTCCGCACACAAACTATACGACCACGCCTGATGGGCTCGCCGGATGAACGTATCGCCTGGCTCAAACAGATCTGGTGGCGATTGCCACGCTTTATCCGTCCGTTTTTGTATTTTACCTACCGGATGGTCTTTCAACTGGGTATACTGGATGGCAAAAATGGTATATTATTTCATTTTTTACAGGGCTTCTGGTTCCGTTTAATTGTAGATGTGAAGATTGAAGAATTGCTCCAAGAGTCAAAAGTGAAAAGTGAGAAGTGAAAAGTCAGGTGTAGGTTGTACATATGAAATACTCAATCATTTTTCCTAAAATATTGTTATATTTATAATATGATAAGGACTATTTTAAAACCTACACAGGCTACGCTTCAATTACAACTTCCGGAAAACTTAATTGGAAAGCTAATTGAAGTCATAGCTTTTGAAATAAAAGAATCTGAATCTGGGACAGAACAACAACTTGAAGAATTAAAGCCTTCGCAACTGAGAGGCTTTTTATCAGCCGAAAGTTCTGAGGCGATGCATCAACATATCCATAAAAGTAGGGCAGAATGGGATATCTGATAGACAGCAATGTCTTAATAGATTATACAGCAGAGTGTTTTAACCCAGAGCAACTTGTTGCTCTGGACGGAATTTTTGACCATTCGTTCAATATTTCGATTATCACCAAAATTGAAATACTGGGCTTTAATAGTATACCTGAAGAAGAGCAAAAAATGTCTACCTTTCTTAAGCTAGCAACTATTCTGCCACTCACAGATGATATTGTAGACACCACCATCACTATCAGGAAGAAAATTAAAATTAAAACTCCCGATGCTATTATAGCCGCAACAGCTTTGGCTCAAAGATTAACGCTTGTTACCCGTAATATTAGCGATTTCAGACGTATTGAAAATTTAGAGATACACAATCCATACGCTTAAGCAGCTCATAAAACACCTTTGCAGAAATGCAACATGAAAAACGCTGTACAACTCAAAAAGAAATTTGATACCAAGGATTATCAACCCGGAGCATCTGTATTCAAACAGTTGCTCTGGTATTTCACCAGCTGCCTGTTTTTCCGTTCGGGATTAATCCCTTTTAGTAGTGTTTTAGCATTTATCCTGCGTTTGTTTGGCGCCCGTATTGGCCAGGATGTACGTATTAAACCGTACGTACATATTAAATATCCCTGGAAATTCACGATGGGTGATCATTCCTGGATTGCCGAATGTTTTATCGAAAACCTGGATGATGTGATCATTGGCCGGAATGTATGCGTATCGCAAAAAGCGGTTTTAATGACGGGAAACCATAATTATAAAACGGAAGGCTTTGACCTGATGACCGGAAAAATTTTTCTGGAAGACGGCGTATGGATCGGTGCCGGAGCCATGGTCTGCCCGGGAGTGCATTGTTATTCGCATGCCGTACTTGCTGCGGGCGCTATAGCAACCAAAGATCTGGAAGCTTATAGTATTTACCAGGGAAATCCTGCTGTAAAGGTTAGAGATAGGGTGATTGATTGAAAAGAGAAGCAAGAACTGAGAGACAAGAAACAAGAAGTTGAAAAGCAAGGGTAGCTAAAGGAAGCCGAATACCGAAACAATAAAACATCTGAGAGAAGCAAGAAACCAGGAAGTGGAAGGTTGAAAGTTTAAAATGATAATTATCAAACTGATAATTACATAATCTCCGGATTATAACCAAGGTATACCGATAGAGCTGCATCTGGAACAACTCCGTCGGGTTAAACGAACAGGCCGGCGTTATCCCCCATTGAGATAACTCCGGCCTGTTTATATGCCAGCTTCTTTATTATTCCGCAGTGATCTCCAGCACAGCGCTGCTAAATGCAGCCTGCCTGGCCGGGCTTACATCAATTCCTACTTCCATCAGGTATTGACCGCTGTAAACCTTATTATTGCAGGCTAAGGCTGACTTTTTACCCGGCAATAAATTAATTTCTTTAATACGGTAACTCTTTGCCGGATCGAGTCCCTGTAAACGAACCACCGTTAAAAGTTCGTGATAACGCGTCTGCAGGTTATAAGAGAACAGAACAGATTTTGTCTTCAGGGTATCCACATACATCAGCACTGCACGGTTAGCCTCATAGGGCGATACCAAACGGTATAGATCGCCAAACCAGATGGTATTGCTGATGCGTTTATAATTGGCTACCGCTTCTTTGCTGAACTGTGAATCTTCGCCGCTAAATTCCCCTACATTGATATCGTAGCCCAACTTATCCATCATGGCTACATCGGTACGGAACTTTAACGATTGCTTGCCCCAGTTGGTCACATGCGCCGAAATAGTATTAGCCGGGAAGAAATACGAGTATCCCCACTGGATATAAACCCGTTCTGCCCCGTCGGTATTATCGCTGGGCCAGAAGCTGGTGAAGTATTTTAAAGCCCCGTAATCTGCACGACCGCCGCCGCCGGAACATAACATGATGGGAATATGCGGATATTTGGCCCGTATACGATCCAGCACTTTATACCATGCCCGGGTGTACTCAATATACAGGTGCGATTGATTACCTTTAAGATAAGCTGAATAGGCATTCGTCATGGTACGATTGCAGTCCCACTTGATGTACGCCAGATCAGGATTCTCAGAAAACAGACCATCAACCACGCCGAAAACAAAATCCTGAACCTTAGGATTGGTCAGATCAAGCACCAGTTGATTACGCTGATAGCTCTCGTCGCGGTTGGGTAGCTTCAGTATCCAGTCGGGATGCTTTTCATACAGCTCACTTTTCGGGTTCACCATTTCGGGTTCGATCCAGATACCGAATTTCAAGCCCTTAGCCGTTGCCTGCTTTACCAGGTAAGGCACTCCATCGGGCAGCTTTTTCTTATCGGCCTGCCAATCGCCCAGTGATGACTTATCGTTATCGCGGGGATATTTATTTCCAAACCAGCCATCGTCGAGCAGGAAGAGATCAACACCTAACTTCCTGGCATCGTCAAACAAACCCACCAGTTTCTCCTGGTTAAATTTCATGCCCGTAGCTTCCCAGTTATTGAGCAGGGTCATGCGTGACTTTTCGCCATCCAGTACAGCATATTTACGGGCCCAAGTGTGAAGGTTGCGACTGGCCAGGCCCTTGCCCTGGTTGCTGTAGGTAAAGATGAACTGCGGCGTGGTAAAATCCTTGCCGGGTTCCAGGCGATATTCTGAAGCATAGTAATTGATACCCGAAAGGACATGCAATACATTTTTGTTATCGATCTCGAATGAGAAGCGAAAATTCCCGGTCCAGGCCAGAGTACCGGCTATCAATTCTCCCTCGGTTTCGTTTGCAGGCTTATCGCCCAATGAAAGGAAGAAAACCGGCGCCTGGAATTTGTTGGAACGTGTGCCCAAACGGCTGTCGATCACCTTGCTGCCACTGGTTAGCTGGCTTTCCTGCATGCTCATTTCCTTGGCCCAGTCGCCATGAAACTGGGTAAGCCAGTATTTCCCGGCATCAAAATGTAACATGGCCGATGCATAATTGGTAAGTGTAATTGTTTTCTTCTCACCATTATGAATATCCGCCCAGGTTTTAATGATGTCCTGATCTGCATAAGCTGCAAAATGCAGCGTTACTCCCATATTATATACCTCGTCTTTTAGCAGGATGTCTGTCTGTGTTCCCCCGGCTATTGCTACCGTTTTATACGATTGATATTTCAGCTCCAGCGATGGATTGTCATCGGGATGTACCACACGAATAGCCGGCTCGAACTCAAAGTCCATACCGCCACCGGGATATGCCTCGATTCCCTTAGGTAAGGGCAATACTGGCTTATCCAATTTCTTTCCTAAGTAATTCTGGTACAATCGCTTGTTTTTGCCAACTGTGAAAATAAGCTCGGTGTTTTTGGTTGTAATGCTAATAGGTCCATTGGTTTGGGCATAGCTATTTCCGGCGATAGCTATAAAAAGCAAACAGATTATTCGTATACGGATCATAGAATGAAAGTTAAAAAGTTTAAGTTATTGTATGTAAAGCCAGTTTGTAGCTATACCGGATACCCGGAAGCAAAAAGAAGGCTCTGGAAATTGTTCATATCAGCTTGTACCCATTTTGTAAACAGGCACGAGCGGGTTGCTTTAGCCCTGTTATTCACAAATCTCGTCTTTTCTTTCCCGGCTATATGCCATGAACCATACGCCATGAACTATAAGCTTATTTACTCAAATGATACAGGTTAGGATAATCGGTTATTATACCGTCTACACCCATATCGGTTAATGCTTTGAAATCCTGCTCGGTGTTTGGTGTCCAGGCTATAATTTTGATGTTCCTGTCATGGCAGGCTTTAACCATTTCAGGTGTAATGGCATCATACTGCACGCTGTAAATATAAGGATTGAAACCAAGCTCTTCCATCCGTTTATTCACATCAGCAGCCGTTTTTTTACCTACCAGGTAAGAAAGTTTTACTTCGGGGTAACGCTTATGAATGATCTGCAGCGGACGGATATCAAATGACTGGATAACAGTACGGTCGAGCACTTTTTTATCTTTCAATACCTTAAAAACCAGGTTCACAAACTCTTCCGGCTCGGGATGCCTGATGTTATCTCCGGCTTTGCTGGATTTAATTTCCATATCGTAAAACATCTTACGACCTTTGGTTGCGGCATACGCCTCGGCTTCATCGATCAGATCAGCTAGTAAGGGTTTTACTACAGCTACATTCTTGCGTTGCGGGAAATGAGGGTCTGGTTTGATACCTACATCATACTTCCGGATGCTATCATAGGTCATGCTGTATAACAGGCGCTTTCTGGCTTCGGACATGGTAAGATGCTTGCCTTCGGGGGTGGTGGTAATATCAGGATTAAAATAGGGATCGTGCGACACTACTACCTTTTTATCTTTCGTAATATTCATATCCAGCTCCAGCGTGGTTACATTCAGGTCGATAGCATGTTTCATTGCCGGAATGGTATTCTCGGGCATTAACCCACGACCGCCTCGGTGAGCTTCGTAATCAAACTTTGGAAATTCGGGAGTGTTAGCCGCAGTTAGTTTTTTTGAAGTAGAGCATCCGCTTAAACAGGCGCCGGTAACTAATGCACCGAAAATGAATTGGTTAGCTTTCATGTTTCTATTTATTATGTTTTCTTCTTATTGTTTACGAGTTTGAAGAAACGAAAAAAATATGGGATTACCATAAAATCAAGGTTATTTTTAATATAGCATACTTCCGTATGCTTTTGGCCGGACTGTTCAATTTAAGCCTCATCACTTCCCTAAGAGTCCCTATAACGTAGCAAAAGATCCATAGTACTGATATTTAATTCACTACAAAATAACTTATCTTTAATCAGGCAAAAACCGTAAGATACGATTTAATTAAAGTAGTTTTGCGTTAAAATCGCAGTAAAACCATAACCATGTCATTAGCTGATTTTTTCAGTCCGGTAAATAAAAGCAACATCAGCCCGAAGCAGGGCTTTTATACCAGCCAGCTGGGTAGTCTGGTGGAAGTTTACACCCATGAATTTCCCGACCTGGAGGCCGGTACGTTTGATATTGCGCTTATCGGTGTTTTAGACGATCGTAATGCGGAGAACAACCAGGGTTGTGCCCTGGGCCCTGATTATATCCGTGAAAAGTTTTACATGTTGTACGAAGGCCCGTATCACACCAAAATTGTCGATCTGGGTAACATTAAAGCAGGGGCCAGTGTTGCCGATACCTATATAGCTGTAAAGCTGGTAGTGGCCGAGCTGGTAAAAAAGAATATCCTGCCGGTAATTTTAGGTGGGGGACAGGATATTACGTATGCTCAATATATGGCTTACGAAGAACTGGAGCAAAAGGTTGATCTGGTAGTTATCGATTCACATTTTGACCTGGATGAATCCGAAGAAAATACCGTTGCTACAAAGTCTACCGCCTATCTTAACAAGATATTTTTGCACGAACCCAACTACCTGTTTAACTTCAGCAATATAGGTTATCAAACCTATTTTGTAAGCCAGGATAGCCTGCGGGTGATGGAAAAGCTCTATTTTGACGTGAATCGCCTGGGCGATTTCACGGGTAATATGAGCGTTGCCGAACCCATTATCCGGAATGCCAACATGATCAGCTTTGACATTTCGGCCATACGCTCTGCCGATGCCTGCGCCAACGGTAATGCCACTCCCAACGGGTTTTACGGCGAAGAAGCCTGCCAGCTTTGCCGTTATGCCGGTATGAACGATAAGCTGACATCCATAGGCTTTTACGAGTTTAATCCGGCGTATGATCAGAATGGGCAGACGGCGGTACTGCTCAGCCAGATGCTCTGGTATTTTGTAGATGGCTTTTATAACCGGAAAAAAGATTTTCCGTTACAGCCTAAATCGCAATACCTTATTTACCGGGCATCGTTAAAAGATAATACACATGAGCTTATCTTCGTTAAAAGTAAAAAAACAGACCGTTGGTGGATGCAGGTTCCTTATCCTTCGGGCTTATCCGGTAATGAGCGTTATCATTTAGTGCCCTGCCGTTACGAGGATTACCAGGTGGCTGTTGCCGGCGAAATGCCCGATCTATGGTGGAAAACCTATCAGAAACTGAGCTAACATGAAGAAATACCTTATTTTGTCTTTTTTATTATCCCAGGCTTGCTTCGTGTTAGCGCAGGATAAGTTCACCGTGAACGGAAAAATAGAGAATACCGCGGGTCACGATAAGCTGTATGTTATACGCACTTCCCTGAGCAACGGCGAAGAAAAAAGGGACAGTATGGCCGTTAAGCCCCGGTTCAGCTTTAGCGGAACGCTGGCCGAGCCCGAGCAATGTATTATAGCCTGGACAGCAAATCCGCAGAAAGAGAAAGACGATTACTGTATGTTTTTCCTCGATAAAGGAATCATAACTGTAGTCGTTAAGAACAAATTGAGCGATGCTCTTGTAAGCGGCTCAAAGGCCGATGTTGCGTTTAAGGCATACAATAAAAATGCAGCCGCGTTATACAATAAAGCCGGCCAGATTGTAGCAGATTTTAACAAGCTGAAAGGTACATCGGCCAATCTCGATTCGGCAGCGCAGGCGGCACAGCATAATTATGAGCTTGTTTTAACGCAGCTCGAAGAGTTGCAGAAGAAAACCATCTTATCACAACGCGATGAGTTCTTAAGCCTGCTGCTCATCTCGCAGCTGGCCCAGCATAGCGGCAATTATGTGCAGGCCGATAGCCTGTTCGGAACGCTGAGCAATAACATCAGGCAAATGCCTACGGCTGCAGTGATAAAGAAAAAGATCGGTGAAGAAAAGAAATTTTCTGTGGGAGCCGTCGCTCCCGATTTCAGTTTGCCCGATACAACATCCACACCGGTAAAATTATCATCCCTGCGGGGAAAATATGTACTGCTGGACTTCTGGGCATCGTGGTGCGGCCCCTGTCGCCAGGAAAATCCAACCGTGGTTGAGGCTTACAACAAATATAAATCAAAAGGCTTTACCGTGTTAGGCGTGTCGTTAGACCGCGACCGTAAAAACTGGTTGCAGGCTATAAAAGACGATCACCTTACCTGGACACATATCTCAGACCTCAAATTCTGGAACAGCGAGGCCGCACGATTGTATAATGTTACTTCAATTCCGCACAATTTTTTGCTCAGTCCCGAAGGTAAGATCATTGCGAAAAACCTGCGTGGCCAGGAGCTGCTGGATAAGCTGGGGAAATTGCTGGATTAATCCGGAAAGGCGTTTGTAGCCTTATTTAAGAGGCTATCTAAGAAGCTGGAAACCATGTTACCCTATTCATTGCTACGGGCTTTAGTTTGGCCGGGTCATTTAACACCATATATTGATGTGCCCGTTTGCAAACAGGCGCAGGCAGACTATTAACCATGAACCCATCTATTCCACTGTCCACTGTCCACTCTCCATTATCCATTATCAGCCGTCCACTGTCCACTCTCCACTGTCCACTCTCCATTATCCATTATCCATTATCCATTGTCCATTCTCCATTATCCATTATCCATTATCCATTGTCCATTGTCCATTCTCCACTCTCCACTCTCCACTGTCCATTATCCCCCCTCTACCTTTATTACCTTAAAATTGCTAACTTTGCAGCCTCAAAAATTTTTGGTTTAAAGCGCTGATGTACAAAGAATATAAGCAACTTAATTTATCGCAAACAGGAAAAGAAATACTTAATTACTGGAAATCGAACAGGATTTTCGAAAAAAGTATTACAAACCGTCCTGAGTCAAAGCCATACACCTTTTACGAAGGTCCGCCATCGGCTAACGGAATGCCCGGCATTCACCACGTCATGGCACGGACTATTAAAGATATTTTTTGCCGTTACAAAACCCTGAAAGGCTATCGCGTAAAGCGCAAAGGAGGCTGGGATACCCACGGTTTGCCCATTGAGCTTGCGGTAGAAAAAACATTAGGCATCACCAAAGACGATATCGGTAAAAAGATCTCGGTAGAGGCATACAACGCCGCCTGCCGCAAAGAGGTTATGAAATACACCGACGTGTGGAACGACCTGACCGAGAAAATGGGCTATTGGGTAGACCTCGATCATCCCTATATTACCTACGAAAACAATTACATAGAAAGCCTCTGGTGGATATTAAAACAACTGTATAACAAAGGTTTCCTGTATAAAGGCTACACCATACAGCCCTATTCGCCCGCTGCCGGAACCGGCTTAAGCTCGCACGAGCTGAACCAGCCGGGAACCTACCGCGATGTAAGCGACACCACCATTGTGGCACAGTTTAAAAGCCTCCTAACCCCCAAAGGGGGAACTGAAAATTCCATATTGAAGGCTTTTAACTCGCCTCCTTTGGAGGGGTCGGGGGAGGCTTTTTTCCTGGCATGGACAACCACCCCGTGGACACTTCCGAGCAATACCGCATTAACCGTTGGCCCCAAAATAGATTATGTATTGGTAAAAACTTTTAACCAATATACTTTTGAGCCAATTAATGTAGTATTGGCAAAAAATTTAGTTGGCAAAATCTTCGATAAAAAGTTTAAACAAACGGATAACGACGAAGATTTTAAAACTCCCCCCTCGGGGGCTGGGGGGCTTCCTTATCAAATCTTAGCAGAATGTAAAGGCGAAGATTTAGTTGGCATAAAATATGAGCAGTTGCTGCCGCTGGCATTACCCTATCAAAACCCCGAAAACGCGTTCAGGGTAATTGCCGGCGATTTTGTTACCACCGAAGACGGTACCGGTATCGTGCACACGGCACCCACCTTTGGCGCCGACGACGCCCGTGTAGCAAAAGCCGCGAAACCGGAAGTACCGCCCATGCTGGTACTGGATGAGCAGGGCAACCCGGTTCCCCTGGTTGATCTGCAGGGAAAATTCATCGCGTCCTTAGGCGGTGGTCTGGGCGGCAAGTATGTTAAAAACGAATACTATGCCCAGGATGCACCCGAAAAATCGGTAGACGTAGAAATCGCCATCCGGCTGAAAGAAGAAAATAAAGCCTTTAAAGTTGAAAAATACGTGCACAGCTATCCGCACTGCTGGCGCACCGATAAACCGGTACTTTACTATCCCTTAGATAGCTGGTTCATCCGCACAACGGCAGTAAAAGACAAGCTGGTTGAGCTTAACAAAACCATTAACTGGAAACCCGAAGCCACCGGAACAGGCCGCTTTGGCAACTGGCTGGAGAACCTGGTGGACTGGAACCTGTCACGTTCCCGGTACTGGGGCACACCGCTACCCATCTGGCGTACCGAAGACGGTTCCGAAGAAATCTGCATCGGTTCCATTCAGGAGCTCAAAGCCGGACTGGAAAAATCGCTGGCAGGCAATTCGCTGAGCGAGGCCGAGAAAGAAAAAAACCGGGCGTTCGCCGAATCGTTGGGCAGCGACACGTTCGACTTACACCGCCCGTATGTAGATGACATTACCCTGGTATCGCCGGCAGGCAAAAAAATGTTCCGCGAACCCGACCTCATCGATGTATGGTTTGATTCCGGCTCTATGCCGTATGCCCAGTGGCATTTCCCGTTCGAGAATAAAGACGAATTTGCACACGCTTACCCGGCCGATTTCATTGCCGAAGGGGTTGACCAGACACGAGGCTGGTTTTTCACGCTTCACGCCATAGCCGTTATGCTGAGCGAAGCCAGCGACGACATTAAAGCCGTTAACCAACAGGTAGGCAATGCCGGCATCGCGTTTAAAAACGTGGTATCAAACGGGCTGGTGCTCGATAAAAACGGCAACAAAATGTCCAAACGCCTGGGCAATGCCGTCGACCCGTTCGAGACCATCGAGCAATACAGCGCCGATGCCACCCGCTGGTACATGATCAGCAACGCGGCGCCCTGGGACAACCTGAAATTCAACATCGAAGGTCTGGACGAAGTGCGGCGTAAGTTCTTCGGTACGTTGTATAACACCTACGCATTTTTTGCACTGTATGCCAACATCGATAAATTCTCGTATGCCGAGCCCGAAATTGCCATCGCCAGCCGTCCCGAAATTGACCGCTGGATCATCTCGCTGCTCAATTCTTTAAGCAAAGAGGTAGACGGATATTACGCCGACTTTGAGCCCACCAAAGCTACGAGGGCCATACAAAACTTTGTGGATGAGCATCTGAGCAACTGGTATGTACGCCTGTGCCGTCGCCGTTTCTGGAAAGGCGATTATACTGAAGACAAAATTTCGGCTTACCAAACGCTGTACACCTGCCTGGTTACGGTAGCCAAGCTGATGTCGCCGGTGGCGCCGTTCTTCAGCGAACGTCTGTTCCTTGATTTAAATGCCGCTACCGGCAAAGAGCAGGTTGAATCTGTGCATTTAGCCGATTTTCCCGCCTATCAGCCGCAACTGGTAGATAAAGTATTGGAAGAACGGATGGCTTTGGCCCAGGATATTTCATCGCTGGTATTGTCCCTGCGGAAAAAAACCGGGCTCAATGTAAGGCAGCCGCTGAATAAGATCCTGCTTCCGGTATTGGACGCATCGTTTCAGCAGCAGGTAGAAACGGTAAAAGACCTGATACTCTCCGAAACCAACATCAAAACCATTGAATACATTACCGATACGGCCGGAATCATCAAGAAGAAGGTAAAGCCCAACTTTAAGGCCCTGGGAGCCAAGGTAGGAAAAGATATGAAAGCCGTTGCCGCCGCCATAACCGCGTTCGGTCAGCAGGACATCAGCCGTATTGAAGCTGATGGGCAGCTGCAAATTACCGTACAGCATAGCGGACAGGAGGTATCGTACACCATTCTGGATACCGACGTGGAAATCATTGCCGAAGATGTACCTGGCTGGCAGGTTGCTTCGTTAGGCCGCCTGACCGTTGCGCTCGATGTAACCGTAACACCGGAGCTCAAGCAGGAAGGCATTTCCCGCGAAGTTGTAAACCGTATTCAAACATTACGCAAGGAAATGGGTTTAGAGGTTACTGATAAGATTAACGTACAACTCTCAGGCAGCCCGTTGATAGCTGAATCTGTGGAAAATAATTTATCTTATATTTGCGCCGAAATTCTGGCACAGTCGTTAGCATTTAACAACGATCTGTCCGGAGGCCAAACGGTAGAAGTAGACGAAACCGAATTGAAAATAGTGATAACTAAAGCATAATATCGTAAAATGGAAAATACTAACGAAAAGACCCGTTATTCTGATGCGGAATTACAGGAGTTCAAAGAGATCATCCTCGATAAATTACGCAGTGCCCGCGAAGAGCTGGCCTCGTTAACACAAGCGCTCAGCAGCCCTAACTCCAACGGCACCGACGATACCGCCGGAACCTATAAAACGCTGGAAGATGGTTCGGCAACGCTCGAAAAAGAGCAAACCAACCAGTTGGCTGCCCGTCAGAAAAAGTTTATTGAAAACCTCGAAGCCGCTTTGGTGCGCATTGAAAATAAAACGTATGGCATTTGCCGCGAAACCGGTAAACTCATCCAGAAGGAACGCCTGCGTGCCGTGCCGCACACTACGCTGAGTATGGAAGCTAAACTGAAGCAGTCCTGATGAAAGCTTATACCAAGCCGGTACTGGCTGTTTTCTTGATCCTGCTGGCCGACCAGGTGCTCAAGTTCTGGATCAAGCTGCACATGACCCTGGGTCAGGAATATAACATTGCAGGGAAGTGGTTTATCATCCATTTTACCGAAAACAACGGGATGGCGTTCGGGATGGAATTTGGCGGTGAGGCCGGCAAGCTGTTTCTCACCCTGTTCCGTATCGCGGCCGTGTGTGCCATTGGTTACGGCGTAATTTACCTGATCAAAAAGAAATACCACCGTGGCCTTATCCTGAACGTATCGCTGATTTTTGCCGGCGCTTTAGGCAATATTATCGATTCAACCTTTTACGGGATGATATTCAGCGAAAGCACCTATTTCGCTCCCGCAAAGCTGTTTCCGCCGGGCGGTGGCTATGCCAGCCTGTTTCATGGACGCGTGGTAGACATGTTCTACTTTCCGCTTATCGAGGGCATTTTTCCCCAATGGGTTCCCGTATGGGGCGGCCAGGATTTTGTATTCTTCCGGCCGGTGTTCAACATTGCCGATGCGGCCATTTCGGTAGGCGTTATCCTGATACTGGTTTTCCAGAAACATTATTTTAAAGAAGAAAAAAAGGAGATCAGTAACCCGAACAGCGAGGTGGTAGAAGAGTAAAAGGCTTTAACACCCGAAGATATACACAAAACCCCGTAGTTAATTGAAGCTACGGGGTTTTGTATTATAATCCTTTTTCATGCTGATCCCGAGTAATTCGGGAGAAGCATCTCATCATATTCTGGCTGATGCATAGTTTAATAGCTCAACACTTTACAGAGATGCTTCACTTCTCCGCCAGTTGGCGGATCAGCATAACAGCATTTCAACTTAATTAACAATACTGCTCAAAAGCAGCAGTTAAGTTATCAGCGATCATCTGTGCACCACGGCCTTCTATCTGGTGACGCTCGATCATGTGCACCAGCCTGCCATCTTTGAACAGGGCCATTGACGGTGATGATGGCGGATAAGGCAGCATGTACGAACGGGCTTTATCAACCGCAGCTTTTTCCATACCGGCAAATACAGTAACCAGTCTGTCGGGACGCTTCTCATGCGATGCAGCTATCTTAGCAGCCGGACGGGCATTGGCTGCTGCACAGCCACAAACAGAATTTACTACAACAAATACAGTTCCCTCGCTGCTAATGGCGGCATCTACTTCCTCAGGGGTTTTTAACTCTTCAAAACCGGCGCCGGTTAAATCCTTGCGCATGGGCTCTACCAAATATTCCGGATACATAATTTAAAATCTTTGAATAATTTCAGCACAAAAATAATAAATCGCCAAAGTATTTGTTTTAATATCTGGAATATAACATTTAACTGACTATGCAGATTATCAGCTAAATATCTTGTTTATTCCGCAAGGAGTATTATATTTACACTCCCGTTTGAGTTTAGAAACCTTATCTTATTATTATGAGCAAAAGTAAACGTGATATCAGCACGGTTATAATTGTGAGCAGGGATCAACAGCAAAGCCGGTCTTTACGTATTCCCACAAAACACATATACCGGCTAAAGCATTACATAGCGTTTGTTGTACTGCTTATTGTTTCATTAAGCTGTGCGGTGTTTTACCTGCACCGGCAAAACCAGCACCATGAAGAGGAACGGCAAAGATTGTTACGGCAGGTATTATCGTTAAAGCAGCAGATACCCGAGCCGGATACGGTGAACAGGGCACAGGTTTATATTCAGGGCATTGAAGCGAAGCTGAAAAAAATAAACAGCTATCTAACTAAACGTGGATTAAAAGGATTTTCCGTTAAATCGGTAGGTGGAGTGGCCGCAGATACCTCACTTTCAGAGGAAGAATTATACTCATCGTACGATGATTACCTGGCCCGGGTATTAACCGGCGTTGCGTTTACGCCAATGGGCTATCCAAAAGTAAGCGATCTGACCTCTTTCTTCGGTTATCGCGGCGATCCGTTCGATTCCGGCCGGGGTGAGTTTCACCCGGGTATTGATTTCAGGGGACACCGTGGCGATAAGGTAACCTGCACCGCTAACGGAACAGTAATCAGCGCCGGTTGGATGGGCGGCTACGGGAACTGTATCCGTATACGGCACGCCAATAATTACGAGACCTTATACGGGCATCTTTCAAAAATCAATGTTAAAGTAGGGCAGAAAGTAAAGGTAGGCGATAAGATCGGGGCAATTGGCTCAACAGGTCGCTCTACCGGTAACCACCTGCATTACGAGGTAAGGAAAAACGGTAAAGCGGTTAACCCGATAAGCTATTTGCGGTTAAATTAATCTGATGGCAAACTTTAAACCCCGAACAATCGGGGTTTCACTATGTTCAACTTTTCACCTTCAACCTTAACTTAACAACGTTATGTTTCAGAAATCGCGAAAAATGAATCTTGATGAACAGAAAATAACCTCGCTGATCAGCGAAGGTTGCGTTCTGGACGGGCAATTAAAAGCGCCCGGGTTTATCCGTATTGACGGTACGGTGCATGGCAACGTAACGGTTGAGCAAGGGCTGATATTGGGCGAAAAGGCATCGGTTAACGGCGACGTGGTTACTAAAGACATGATAGTTTACGGTACGGTAAATGGCAATATCAGTGCCCAGATATTAGAAATTAAACAAACCGGCAAGGTAAATGGCGATATCTCTACCCGCCAGCTACAGGTTGAACTGGGAGCCGTATATAATGGCAAGCTGAATATGTCGTACAAAAATACACCGGAGCTGCTGCCTAAAGCAACGGAAAAGGATGCTGCATTAGTATAAATATAGTATCACAAAAACCTAACTCCAGCTTCAACATCCGCCTTTTAACGGTACTTAGAAAGAGATTTCTATAAGTTCTTGTCCGATACGGTGTAACTCCTTTTCTATCTCTTTTTTGCGTTTTTCACCTGGTGATTTACTTCCATTTAGATAAGCTGCCATTAATGGCTGAGATATGCCTAATCTTCTTGCAAAAGCAGAAATATTTAATTCGTGCAACTTTCTGAACGTTTTTACTATTTCCGTTGGTTCAGGTTTCGGTCTAAAAAATCCTCCAAAGCTTAAATCTTCATCCAAATCTGGCCAATGTATTCCGAATGGAGATGTAATATATTTTTCTCTTTGTCCGGGAGTTGCATTTTTGAGACTTGGATAATCAGTAAAATACTCTTTCCCTGTTTTTCCGTCTTTGGTTTCTATACATACAGCTTCATCTGTAAGCCATATTCTTTTAATGTTTTCTATTGTAAGTTCCATATCACTTATTGTTAAAAAATTCTACCCACCTTTCTACAATTACTTCTTTATTTTCTTCTATTATGGTTTCTATTATCCTTATTTCAGATTTCTTAAAGCCATAATTTCTTACCAATTTTATATTGCGGAACAAAGGGTGCAACTTCAAATTGTCGCCGGTTGGTGGAGACACCAACCGGGGCGGAAGCCGTGGGCGGTGTCCCCACCGCCCACACGAAGCAAGTAATGCTACAATTTGAAATGCACCCGGAACAAATTGAATTTAGCGTGAGAACCATCTTTGTCGATGTGGATGTGTATAGGCTCATGGTCATTAGCAAAGAAATAAAATCTGAACCCTAAAAATATAACACCGTTGGCATTGCTTTGATTGTTGCTACACAAATATAGGTTATAAAATTATAACCAAAAAATTTCAAGTAGCTATTTCACCTGCTGCCTAAAGCAACGGAAAAGGATGCAGTAGCTATCTGATCTCGGCCCCTTCTCTTCTAATCCTTTTGTCATTACAGTGGCAGCCCTTGCTATTCACCGGGTAATGCGGTAATTTTGCATCTCATTAAAAAACAAAAATTTATGTCATCAGTAGAGACAACCTATGTGCCTTACAAAGTTAAGGACATTTCACTGGCGGAATGGGGCCGCAAAGAGATCCAATTGGCAGAGGCCGAGATGCCCGGCTTAATGTCGTTACGCAAAGAATTTGGACCGTCAAAACCCCTTAAAGGCGCACGTATTGCAGGCTGCCTGCACATGACCATTCAGACGGCAGTGCTGATCGAGACGCTGATTGAGCTGGGAGCCGAAGTTACCTGGTCGTCATGTAACATTTTCTCAACCCAGGATCATGCCGCTGCTGCTATTGCTGCTGCAGGTATTTCAGTATATGCCTGGAAAGGTATGAACGCCGAAGAGTTTGACTGGTGTATCGAGCAAACCTTGTTCTTCGGTGAAGAACGGAAACCGTTAAATATGATTTTAGATGATGGCGGCGACCTGACCAATATGGTATTTGATAAATTCCCCGAATTAATTGCAGGTATTAAAGGTTTATCTGAAGAAACCACTACCGGCGTGCATCGCTTGTACGAGCGTATGAAAAACGGAACCTTGCATTTACCGGCCATCAACGTCAACGATTCGGTTACCAAATCAAAATTTGATAATAAATATGGCTGCCGCGAATCGCTGGTTGATGCCATTCGTCGTGCTACCGATTTAATGCTGGCTGGTAAAGTTGCCGTTGTTGCGGGGTATGGCGATGTGGGCAAAGGTTCGGCAGAATCATTAAGTAGCGCCGGTGTACGTGTAATTGTTACCGAAATTGACCCGATCTGTGCCTTACAGGCTGCTATGGAAGGTTACGAAGTGAAAAAGTTTGCCAACGCCGTAAAGGAGGCTGATATTATTGTGACCACCACCGGTAACTGTGATATTGTACGTGCCGAGCACTTCAAAACAATGAAGGATAAAGCCGTGGTATGTAACATCGGGCATTTTGATAACGAAATTGACGTAGCCTGGCTGAACAACAACTACGGACATACCAAAATAGAGATCAAACCACAGGTTGATAAATACACTATTGACGGTAAAGATATTATCCTGCTGGCCGAAGGTCGTTTAGTAAACTTAGGATGCGCTACAGGTCACCCAAGTTTTGTAATGAGCAACTCGTTTACCAACCAGACACTGGCGCAAATAGAGCTTTGGACGAACTCGGATAAATACGAGAATAAAGTATACACTTTGCCCAAGCACCTGGACGAAAAAGTTGCCCGTTTACACCTGGAAAAGATCGGTGTAGAACTGGATGTTTTAGATCCGCATCAGGCCGAATATATCGGCGTACCGGTAGATGGCCCCTATAAACCGGAACATTATCGCTATTAATAGTTTCGATAAAAGGTTATAAAAAAAGCGCTGGATCAGTACTGATCCAGTGCTTTTTTTATCTTTCTATATAAGCCAGAGGCTTTAGAGTCTACAGGCGAAGCCGGAGCTTCGCCCGATCAGCTCGTTGATAAAGCATCAGGAAAATGTGCCGTAGGCACAACCGCTTTGTAAAAATACCTGCAAACGATATTTTGCTCCGTAGGAGCAACCCACGATAAAGATGGCGTACGGTCACGCTTATCTGTATACTCCGGCCTGTTTACAAAGCGCCTGTCCCGATGGGACAAAAAGGATGTTGTTTGAAGTATCGATCGGGTAGACCCCAGCTTCGTCCGAATTATTTTTATGAAGATACGAAGCCCGGCCTGGTGGTTGCGGCGTTACAAACGCCGGACAGTAATGCACTCGTTTCGCAAACGAGCGCAAGCAGGTTCCAGCGCTTTTTTTATCTTTCTATATAAGCCAGAGGCTTTAGAGTCTACAGGCGAAGCTCCAGCTTCGCCCGATCAGCTCGTTGATTAAAGCATCAGGAAAATGTGCCGTAGGCACAACCGCTTTGTAAAAATACCTGCAAACGATATTTTGCTCCGTAGGAGCAACCCACGATAAAGATGGCGTACGGTCACGCTTATCTGTATACTCCGGCCTGTTTACAAAGCGCCTGTCCCGATTGGGACAAAAAAGACGTTGTTGGTTGAAGTGCCGATCGGTACATTAACCAACGATATAATTCCAGCCGAATTCATCCGGAATGACACCATAGCGGATATCATTCAGCGTTTTTAACGTTTTGTTTGAAAATTCGCGGGTCGATGGGTCGCTGAGCTGGTATAGTTGACCTTCGTGACCAATTTCTGTAATAGGCGCTATAGTAGCGGCCGTACCTACACCAAAAGCCTCGGTAAGCTGCCCGTTTTTGATAGCTTGAATAATTTCAGCTACAGCCACGCGGCGCTCTTCAACTTCTATGCCCCAATGTTTGGCCAACGCAATTACAGTATCGCGGGTAACGCCTTTTAAAATGGTATCGCGGGTTGAAGGGGTGATCAGCCTGCCGTTAATGATAAACATGATATTAGCGGCACCCAACTCCTCGATATATTCGTGATTTTTGGCATCAGTCCAGATAAGCTGGTCAAAGCCTTCTTTCATTGCTTCAGCAGATGGCAGCAGCGAACCGGCATAATTACCGGCAGCCTTGGCATAGCCGAACCCACCTTCGCAGGAGCGGGAATAATTTGTTTCGATTTTTACCTTCAGGTTTTTAGAAAAATAAGCGCCTACCGGGCCGGTTAGTACCATAAACTTATACGTTGATGATGGCTGTACACCCAGGGCGGCATCGGTGGCAAACATAAATGGCCTGATATACAGCGAATGATTTGCTTTATCAGGAACCCAGTTGCGGTCAAGGTCTACCAATGCGGCAATACTTTGCACAAAGATATCTTCGGGAATGGCGGGCATGCTTAACCGTTGTGCCGAGTGATTTGCCCGCTCAGCATTTTTGTAGGGCCTGAAAATACCGACGTTTCCATTGACGTGCTTATACGCTTTTAATCCTTCAAAAAAAGTTTGTCCGTAATGTAAGGCAGAAATTGCCGGACTTAAAGAAAGGTTGCCATAAGGCACAATGCGTAAGTTTTTCCATTCGCCGCCTTCGTAATCGGCAATAAACATGTGGTCGGCAAAATGCTTCCCAAACGGCAGGTTATTAAAATCTGTTTCTGATAACCTTGAAGCCGTTGTTTTAGTGATTTGGATGTCAATAGTCGCTGTCACGGGTATTCAAGTTTGGAATATATAGATACAAAGAAACGCTTTTTGTTTCAATGTTGAAATGTAATTGGCAAATAAAAGCCTAAGGATCTACGGTTTATTGCCGCTACCTGACATTTGTAGTTTCCTTGCTGCCCTGTTTATTCTACCGGCTCAACCCTTAATCCAACGTCGCTGATTTCTTTCAGCGGATTGTCACGCATATTCTGCTCTAACTCAAAGATATATTTTCCCTTTTCGGGGAACTTATATCCCGTTTTAACGGGAAGCTGGTAACTGTATAAATTCCCCGAACCGCTGCCCAGCCATTCACCATCGGGATAAGCCAGTTGAAATTCTTTGCGGACGGTATCCAGCTTACCGTCGGGGTTACGCTGCCGGATAAGCACAAACAGGTTTGAATATTTATAATCGGCCGTATGGCGCAAATTCATGTAAATATTATAGCGTTTGCCGGCATCGGTTATGGTTACAGGAACCGTAATTTTTTTGATATAGCTCCAGTTGCGATGAGGAACCGGCTGATTTACATCTACTATTGCCGTATCGGAGCAGGCCTGCAAACCCAAAACAAAAAGCAATCCTGCAACAACACTTATCCACTTACCCATTATCAGAATTTTTAGGCCTGTTACCTTTAAAGCGCCGCTTATTTTTGTTCCTGTTCTGCTGTCCGTTCTGCGGAGCACTTTCTTTTTGCTCGCTGCCTTTAGCGGTTGGCGGGGTGCTATTAGCCAGGCCCTGCTGCTGGCGATTATTGTTTTGCTGCTTATGCTCGCCGTTGTTCTTATTCCGGTTGCGGTTGTTGCGGTTTTTCTTCCTCGACCGTTCGTCCAGCCGGGTAATGCTATCCTGGCCAACCACGTTCTCATAATCCAGGATCTTATCAATAACCGGTGGCGCAATTTCGGCGGCAATTTCTTTCAGGTCGCCGGGTTTTACGCCCTGTTTATTGAGCTGCTGAATTTCCTTTACACGGTCTATCTCCAGCGGGATCCAGGTATCATCGTTCGGATAACTGAACCACATCAGCTTTTTAAAGATGTCTGTTTTTTGCAGCCGGGCTATACCGCGTTCGGTTTCAAGCTGCTCAACGTTATCGGGGATGTCTTTTAATGCATCCATATAGGTATCCAACTCATAATTGAGGCAGCATTTCAGCTTGCCGCATTGGCCGGCCAGCTTCAGCGTATTCAGTGATAAGTTTTGATAACGTGCGGCCGATGTAGAAACGGTTTTGAAATCGGTTAACCAGGTTGAACAGCACAATTCACGTCCGCATGAGCCAATTCCTCCTAAGCGGCTGGCTTCCTGCCGCATTCCGATCTGCCGCATTTCAATACGGATACGGAAAGCTTCCGCCATCCGTTTAATCAGCTCGCGAAAGTCAACACGTCCTTCGGCCGTATAGTAAAACGTGGCTTTGGTTTTATCGCCCTGGTAATCCACATCGCTCAGCTTCATAGACAGGCCAAGCTCCAGCGCCAGCTTACGGGCCCGGTGCATGGTTTCCCATTCCAGATCTTTGGCTGCCTTCCACCGCTCTACATCGGCAGGATTGGCTTTCCGGTATATCTTTTTGGTAACATCATCTACGGTAAGGTGCTTTTTTTGCAGCTGCATCCGCACCAGTTCGCCGGTTAGCGAAACGTGGCCAATGTCATATCCGCCGGTAGCGGTTTCTACAGCAACCAGTTCGCCGGCTTCCAGGTAGATATTTTCGTGGTTAATGTAAAAATCCTTGCGTGAGCCTTTAAACTTTACCTCGACAATGTTAAACGGTTTATAATTGGATGGCATATCCATATCAGACAGCCAGTCGTAAACATCTAATTTGCTGCACCCGTTGGTAAGGCATGTGCCGTTACTTTTGCAGCCGGCAGGTGCGCATCCGCCACCTGTTGAACAACTTCCACAACCCATAATTATTGTAATATGATAGAGTCCGCCGTTTGGCGGAGCGTATTAAACTTTAATATCTTTATAAGTTGTAAAGATACATCTAAAAATAAAATTTTAGGGTTTGCATTTCTTTCAATATGATAATGCGCCTTTTCCAACTCGCTGATGATAGCATCGGCCTGGTTCAGCTTTAACACCTTGGCCGAAAAATTTATGGCAACCTCACGCTCGGCCGAGGGTAAACGTACCAGCTTTTCAGCTCCTGATAGTATCAAAATACATTCGCGGATGAAATGAATACCGTAACGAAGAAAATCTTTCTGGTTCTCACGACCCATTTTTGCCAGTGTTTCTACGTAATCGGTAAGCTGCGATACTTTATTACCGAAACACAGCCTGAGCCAGTTGGAAAAAAGCTCAAAATTATTGTTGGCGTCCTCGCGATACAGGTTACGGGCGGTTTGCAGGTTGCCATCGCTTAAATAAGCGATCTGCATGGCTCTACCGGCATCAACATGATGCGTCTTTACCAGGTAATCGCGAATATCCTCGTCTGTTAACCGGTTAACTTTTACCAGCTGTGTCCGCGACAAAATAGTATTCAGAATCTGATCCTGGTTTTGAGCAACCAGCAGGAAAAGTGTTTTTTGCGGCGGCTCTTCGATGATTTTCAGCAGCGTGTTACCTTCTTTGTCCAGGTATTCCGGCAGCCACATAATCAGCACCTTGTACTCGGACTCAAATGGTTTTAAACTTAGCTTCTGGATAATCTGATGACATTCCGCTATGTTGATATTGGCCTGTTTGTTTTCTGCGTCAAGCTGGCTGCGCCATTCATCCAGGCCCAGGTATGGGTTAGCTAAAAAAGCCTCACGCCAGGCATTGAGAAATGTAAGCGCCGTATCTTCTTTATGTTTAGCGAAAAAAGGATATGAAAAATGCAGGTCGGGATGGATCAGCTTCTGGTATTTACGGCACGATGCACATTCGCCGCAACTGTCATCGACCTGACGGTTCTGGCACGAGATGTATTGTGCATACGCCAGGGCAATGGGCAGACTGCCGCTGCCTTCAGGCCCCAGGAACAGCTGGGCATGACTTATCCGGTTTTCCTGCACGGTTCTGAGCAGATGTTTTTTTACTTCGTTCTGGCCAACAATATCTCTAAACTGCATGGTTTGCAAATTAATGAATTAATGGCAAGTAGCAATAAGTTAAAAGTGGAAAGTTGAAAGTGAAAAGTTGGGCTCCGTATCCCGAATCGTTCCTCTCGGGACAGGCTGTACGGGAAAATCCCGGCCTTTCGGGTTAAAATTAAAAAGGCCACAGACATGGGCCAACTTGTATAGCTGTCAGTCTCCACATTTTTCAAACCGTTGAAGTTATTAAAAAGCCGGAGGCTTTAAGGTAACGGAACGAAGCAGGGGCTTCGCTCTATCTGAATCTAACGGATACCTGGCTGTCTATTTTCTCTTTTTTAGGGAGGCTCTAACTTTCTGCACAAAATCAACAGGTACTTCGGCAACTTCTGCCGCCTTGCTATCCGAAAGGCCAAGTTTGGTTATCAGGTTGCCGACTACCTCGGCTTTCCCTTCAGCCTTTCCTCTTTCCATACCTCTTTCCATACCTCTTTCTTCAGCGGTTTTTAGCACCGAGTAGGTATCCCATTTGTCCATAAGGCTTTTCTCGTACAGCATATACTCCTCCTTTTTTAAATTGGATATTTCTGATATCCGGAACAGTTTCTGAAATATTTTCTTATGCAAAATTACGGGAATTTTTTTCAATTTTCCCATATTGCGCAGTACATAGAACCAGCGATCCAGGTCTGTTTGTATCTCCTTTTCTTCAAGGTTAAAGTTTGGCAATTCTAAAAATATAAAACCCAGCTTGTGGTAAAAGGTCTCTCCTGTTTCTTCCTCAGCCAACCGAACCCGGTGCAGGTATTTATCAGGAGCTGTGTTATCAAAATTAAAATCCATCAACCCGATGAAATACACTTCTTTTAACGCATAATCCCAATCTTTTCTACCTTTTGGGCCTTGCTCATGCAGCTTGCTGGCGGTATAAAATATTGCCCTATCTGTAAAATACTTTTGTTCAGCTCTTTGCACCTCAACAATAAAGGTCTCTCCGTCCGCACCTGTGCAGGTCAGGTCGAAAATAGTTTTCCGGTATCCTTTTAAAGGGCCGTTGTTTTCCTGTGGATTATAGACCAGATCACGTATTATTTTGCGACCCTGGAACAACTCGTTAAGGATTGCAATGAGCAGGTCTTTGTTTGGCTCGGAGCCGAATATCCTCTTGAACCCAAAATCAGTGAGTGGGTCTATATAACGCCCTATCAAAGGCGGCATGTATCTTGCGGTTTTTGCCATGATTAAAGATAAGCTATTTTGTAATAAATTAAATATCAGTACTGTGATACGCCGATCCGGTTTAGGCGGATTTTTTGCTACGTTTATAGGTTTTCCCTAA
Organism: Pedobacter sp. BS3; assembly: GCF_008274585.1. Lineage (GTDB taxonomy): Bacteria > Bacteroidota > Bacteroidia > Sphingobacteriales > Sphingobacteriaceae > Hufsiella_A. Next base: position 940,319 of record NZ_VTRT01000001.1, read on the forward strand.
TGTGGCGCAAGATTAAGCAGTTGGGCCGTAGAAGGCCTATCTTGTGCCCTACTTGCAGCGCAAAGTGCCATATAAGAAATGTTGACTGTGTTGAAGTTATTAAAGCCGGAGGCTTTAAGGTAACAGAACGAAGCAGGAGCTTCGCTCTATTTGATAAAATGGTTTAAATTATCAATATGCTTATGTACTTTTACCGATATTCTTATCTATGCCTCGCATTATAGCCTTTGATTATGGAACCAAACGCCTGGGTATTGCGGTTACAGACCCTTTACAGATCATCGCCACGGCACTTACCACCATACACCCGAAAGACAGCATTGATTTCCTGAAAAAATACCTGCAAACCGAATCCGTAGAATGTTTTGTAGTAGGCATGCCCCGGCAAATGGACGGCACGGAATCGCAGTCGGCGCAACATATACGTGGATTTATGACTATCCTGAAGAAGAACTTCCCGGATATACCGATAGCACAGGTGGATGAACGCTTTACCTCGAAAATGGCCTCGGCAAGCATCGCTCAAAGCGGATTGAAAAAATCTGACCGGCAGAACAAAGCGCTGATTGACCAGGTTTCTGCTACGCTGATCTTACAAACTTACCTCACGATGAGTCAAAAGTGAAAAGTCAAAAGTTGAGTGAAACGAAATCCCCGGGTAATTTGGGGTTCAGGGTCAAAAGCCCGGCAAGCGTTCATTGGCTCCTTAATAAAAAATTAAGAACATATCATGGGGGGCCAGACAACAGGCCAGCTGTATTTTTGAACATAACCGCATTTGTTATAGGCTAAACAGTCAGGTAACTACAACATCTTTTTGGTGTACATATCCCATGCCGTTATGCTCCCATTCCAGTAAAAGTTTCCAGGGGCCTTTTTTAAATTTATCCATGCAAACCTCCAGCAGGTTATCTGTGCCGGTATTGAATGTTTTTACCCGGTTAAGCTTTTTGTTTGAAGGATGCAGGAATTTGATTTTTCCCTGAACCGGATGGCAAAAGTTAAATCGTAATGTTTTCATGATAAACCTCTCCTTCTAAAACATAAAGGTCTGAATATTAACCCGTACAGGTAATGAGTTGCCGCACCGTTTTAGGTGAGCAATATCACTTTTGGGTAGAACCGGCCGATGGCTGATAGTTTTCCGGATTTTTACTACTCAATTCGATAAATAATTCCGCTATAAATAGGGGATTGCTTCATCATACCTCCTCGTCCTGAGGCTTCGGGAAAAGGGAAAGAAGTGTGCGTTGGAATGTCCCAAGGACTCCTGTGGAGAAGCAATCTGTCAATAATCAGCTGAAAAATTACCGATTCCATGGTTTATTGCTAATTTTTCATCCGCTGTAGCCGGACTACATCAAGCAGCTCTATCTGGCTTCCCTGTTTGCTGATAAGGCCTTCTTCCTTAAAATCACTTAATGTACGGCTTACCGTTTCTGTTGCCATACCGGCCATGGCGGCCAGGTCTTCGCGTGAGATCCGTATGGATGAACTGCCGCCTGTTTCACTGCCTTTTTGCCTGGAAAGCCTCAGCAACACTTCGGCCATGCGTTTTCTTACAGAATGATAAGCTAACTGCAGTAACTGTTCCTCCTTTTCACGGAGATTGTTTGATAGTATATTGATGAATTTTTGCCCTATATCAGAGTATGTGTGCAATAATTGCCTTACCACATCTTTGGATAAAAGGCATACCGTGGTATCTTCAATGGCTTCGGTGGTTTCGTTGTATGCTTCGTTCAAGATAAGCGCATGAATGCCGAAATATTCTTCGGGTTCGTATATCCCGGTAACCAGCTCACGTCCATCTTCGCTTAGCTTAAACGCTTTTACACGGCCTGAAATTACCAGGTATATTCCCTGCACCGGGTCGCCTTCGTAATAAATAACCTGCTTTTTGCGAATGTGTCTGACTTTGCGCTCAGAAACCAGCTTTTGCAATTCGGCCAGACCGCCATGCTGCGCCAGCTGCTGCAGATTTTCCAGCGATCTGCTGTAAAAAGCCTGTTGCTGCTTACGCTTTGAAAGCCGGCTCTCAATGGCGTTCATCAGCTCTATTTCATCAAATGGTTTGGTCAGGTAATCATCGGCGCCCATTTCCATACCCTTGCGCATATCTACCCGTTCTGTTTTTGCCGTTAAAAAAATAAAGGGAATGGTTGCCGTTTCCGGATTTTTATTGAGCAGGTATAACACGCCGTAGCCATCCAGCTCGGGCATCATAATATCGCAAAGTATCAGATCGGGCAGGTGAGCCTGCGCCAGCTCAACGCCTTTTTTACCGTTTTCGGCTTTTAATACGGTATAACCTGCCAGCTCGAGAATTTCTGCGGTACTTTCGCGGATATCCTCATTATCTTCAATAATCAGTAGCGTTGTTTGCATTGTTTAATGGAAAAGTTAGCGTAAATATGGTCCCTTTATTAATGTCACTTTCAAATGAAACAGTTCCGTTCATAAGTTGTGCGTAACGTTTCACAATGTGTAAACCCAGGCCTGTTCCGGGAATATTACCGGTATTATGCGCCCTGAAAAATGGCTCGAACAGGTTTTTATGGTCTGTTTGAGGGATGCCTATGCCGTTATCTTTAACCGTTATAATGCATTCGGCCGGAGTGATCTGGGTATTAAATTCTATAAATGTATTTTCGCCCGAATATTTAATGGCATTGGTTATCAGGTTGATAATACAATTTTTTAGTAAGTTCTGGTCAAGCGATACCATGCGGTCAAAACCGGTATGCTGGTAAATAATAGATTGATTGTCACGCGAAATCATTTGCAACTCCTCGGTAATTTCTTCGGCAAATTTTACCAGGTCTATGGGCTTAAATACGGGTTGAATATTACCCGCCTCAAGACGCTCGTGCGAAAGAAAATCGCTGAGGATAGACATCAGGTTGTTCACCGCATTTTTAATTTTAGTAACATGCTTGGTGATATTGGCTTTATCTGATAGCTGCGAGTATTTTTCAATTAACGATGCCGATAGCTGGATAGAGCTTAAGGGCGTACGGAACTCATGCGAAGCCATAGACACAAAGCGGCTTTTCAACTGGTTAAGCTCTTTTTCTTTTTCAAGCGATAAGCTCACTTCCTCCTTGGCGGTTTCAAGCGCCTCAACCATGTTGCGTAACGATGATGTCCGCTCTTCAACCAGTTGTTCCAGCTCTGAGGCATAGTTGCGTATGCGCTCTTCGGCCTCTTTTTCTTTGGTCAGATCATGAATAAAGCCGGTATATATTTTTCTGCCCGAGTATTGTACCTCGCTTACTCCCAAACGGAAAGGAAAAACGCTGCCGTCTTTTTTCAGCCCCTGAACCTCGCGGCCAATGCCAATAATATGTGCTTTCCCGGTGCGCTGGTAACGGGCAATATACTCGTCGTGCTGCTCACTGTAGGGGCTGGGCATTAGCATGGAAATGTTCCGGCCGATAACTTCATCAGGCTGATAACCAAACAGTTTGCAGGCAGAAGGATTGATGGATTCTACCAGGCCCTTGTCATCAATGGTAATAATTCCATCAATGGCATTTTCAATAATGGCTTTAAGTAAGGCTGAATTATCCATTAGCTAAAAATAACGAAATATATTGGCCCAAATAAACGAAATATTCTCCTACTGCGAAGTGAAAAGTTTTACGTTGCAGGCAGGAGGCCGGAGGATTGGAGGTAGCCTATAGCTAATGGTTCATAGTTCATGGCCTGTAGTCCGGAAGTCGGGAAGGTCAGAAAAGACCGGAAGCTTACTCCCTCCCTTGCGCTACCGCTAAAGCTAAGGCGGCACGCGGTTGGTAGTGGGTTTCCAGGTTCCGTGAAATGATTTAAGTCACAAAAGCGGTTGCGGCGTATCATTTTACAGCCAGCAACTGTAGCAGAACTTTGTATTACCAAATAAATGGGTTGTTTTAATAACATGAGAAACTATGTTACCGTCGAAGAGGCAGTCAAAAAAATACAACCGGGCAGCCGGGTTTTTATCCATGGCAGTGCGGCCACACCTGTGCACCTGGTTAAAGCATTACAAAACAGGCATTCAGAGCTAAACAATGTAGAGCTGGTAAGCATAACCACATTAGGTGATGTTAACTTTAACGATCCGGTTTACCGTAAAAGCTTTTTCTTTAATTCTTTATTTGTTTCGGCAGCTACGCGTGCAGTTGCCAACAGCAGTTATGGCGATTATGTACCGGTATTTCTGAGCCAGATACCACAACTTTTCAGGGAGCGGGTGCTTGCCGTAGATGTTGCGCTCATACAGGTTTCGGTGCCCGATGCGCATGGTTACTGCTCGCTGGGTACATCGGTTGATATTGCCCGGGCAGCTATTGATACGGCTGCTTATGTTATAGCGCAGGTAAACCCGGATATGCCGCGTACACATGGCGATGGGTTTATTCATATCAGTAAAATTAATGCTATGGTATGGCACCAGGCCGGTTTGCCCGAGGTTGATTATTCGGCCAAAGTGAATGAAACAACGGCAGCTATTGGCCGCAACGTAGCCTCGCTGGTTGAAGATGGCGCCACCCTGCAACTGGGCATTGGCAGCATACCCGACCAGGTTCTGAAAAACCTGGGCAATCATAAAAACCTGGGCTTGCACACCGAAATGCTTTCAGATGGTGTGATCCCGCTCATTGAGAGTGGCGTGATCAATAACAGCCAGAAAAAGCTAAACCGCGGAAAATCGGTAACCGCTTTTATGGTGGGTACGCGTAAGCTATATGATTTTGTAAACGATAATCCGGCCTTCCGGGTAATGGATATTTCGTATGTGAACGATACCAGTGTGATACGCCAGAACCCGCGGGTTGCTGCCATCAATTCGGCGGTTGAGATTGACCTTACCGGCCAGGTTTGTGCCGATTCTATTGGCACTTACCAATATTCGGGCATTGGCGGACAAATGGACTTTATCCACGGAGCGTCCCTGTCGCCGGGCGGAAAACCTATTATTGCATTATCTTCGGTAACATCATCGGGAGCATCTAAAATAGTGCCTTTTTTACAGGAAGGCGCAGGCGTGGTAACTACCCGCGGCCATGTGCATTGGGTGGTTACCGAGTACGGTATAACCGACCTGTTCGGCAAAAGCCTGAAACAGCGGGCTAAAGCGCTGATAGAGATAGCGCACCCCGATCATCGCGAAAAGTTAGAAGAAGCCTTTTATAACCGGTTTAAACAGTAATTGTAAATTCAATAAACGCTTATGAGCCATACCTTCCATATCCCTGTAATGGGCCTGGGATTTTCTATTGATACCCCCTTGAAAGTAGCCAAATACGGGATATCTTCTGTAATTTCTGTAGTTGATGATATGCTTACCGAGCGCATGCGGGAGTTTTACAGCCGGAGCCGGCAGCAAACATTTATCCCGATAGACAGCCGCGAGGCGGATAGCCGTGCAAGGCGGATAACGGCTTACCTCAACCTGGTGAATGAAATGGTACAGCAGCAATTTGCAGAGCTGAAAACACAACCATTTGAACCCTTGGCCGATATTACCCGGTATTTTCAGCTGCTGCCCGAAACATCGCCCTTGAAGGCAAAATACCATCGGATGCTTAGAGAAACTGATGCCGGGGCAAAGCTGCAATTGCAGCAGGAGCTGAGAGCAGAGATGGTTTGCGGCTCAATTGACGTAAATATCATGGCAAAGGTAGATAAGCTGAACTTTGCTCCGGGACATAAACCGTTGGGCGAAGAGTACAGCGATGCCTTATCGTCCCTGCGGGGATTTGTTAACAGTAACCTGCAATCATCGCTGGTATTATCGGCAGGAATGAATCCCCGGTTATACAGTTACCTGGAACATTTTCCTGATTTTTTCCCCGACAGCAATGGCCGCTTTACGAAAAAGATCATCCTGAAGGTCAGTGATTTTCGTTCTGCTTTGATACAGGCAAAATTCCTGGCAAAAAAGGGTTTGTGGGTATCAGAGTTCAGAATTGAATCGGGACTGAATTGCGGCGGTCACGCCTTTGCCACCGAAGGTTATTTGCTTGGCCCCATACTGGAAGAGTTTAAGCAGAAACGGCAGGAATTGCTTCACGAGCTGTATGAGCTGTATCAGAAAGGCTTACAGGCCAAAGGACTGACCGTGCCGGCCAGGCCTGCGTTGCGCATCAGCGTGCAGGGCGGTATTGGTACTGCCGAAGAGAATAGTTTCCTGCTTAACTATTATGAGATAGACAGCACGGGCTGGGGAAGTCCGTTTTTGCTGGTTCCCGAAGTTACTAATGTAGACAATGAAACCTTACAGCGATTGGTTTCTGCCCAAAAAGAAGATTTTTATATCAGCAATGCATCGCCGCTGGGTGTTCCTTTCAATAATTTCAGGCACAGCTCTATCGAGCTGCAACGCCGTCAGCGTATAGAACGGGGACGGCCGGGAAGCCCCTGTACAAAAAAGTACCTGGTATCTAATACTGAATTTACTGCCGAGCCGATATGTACCGCTTCACGCGAATATCAGCATCTGAAAATAAAAGAATTACAGGCTTCGGGACTTTCGAAAGCCGATTACCAGGAACAATATAACCGCATTACCGAAAAGATCTGTTTATGCGAAGGACTTGTTGCTTCCGTATACCGTAAAAATAACATTCTGAAGCCAAAAGAAAGTTCGGCAGTAGCTATTTGCCCGGGACCAAACCTGGCTTATTTTTCACGTATTTACTCGTTAGACGAGCTGGTGAAACATATTTATGGTAAGCTTAACCTGCTGTATGGCGTAAAGCGTCCGCACATGTTTATTAATGAGCTTACCTTATATATTGATTATCTTAAAAAGGATATCGGTAATCATATCCATGATCTTAACGAGAAAAAATCACGGTATTTTGCAACTTTTAAGAGCCGGTTACAGCAGGGAATTGAGTATTATAAAGAGCTGCTTCTTGAAATTCATAACCAAACGGATGAATATCTTGGCAAAATGTACCAGGAGCTTTGTGATGCAGAGCTGAGGCTGCTGGAAATCAATTTTTCGAAGGCTTAAACGGCATAAAGACCAGTCAATAAATACCTGAATAGTACTGTTTAAAACCGTTAAAACGGTTTGTTTTTGTGGTGATCCTTTAGCCCCGCTATCTAAGCTGTGGGCTAAGGGATTTTTTATAATGGTATCTAACCATCTTTCGGTTATATGCCTTAACCTGGTAGGCGGTACCGGATTACTCCAGATCTGCATGTATCTTATAATCCAACTTACAGCTATAAAGGTATAGTCCACTAAATAAGCGTTGTGTACATGGATGTTAGGGGTAAAAAAACTAATTACATAGTTACTATTTGCTGTAATTCAGATCGAGAGGTATATACTATTCTTCATTATTCTATCGCTTTCATCCGTAAATGAAATTCGATATGCAGACGGTTCTCGGTGCGTATCATTCCGCCCAGCTTTTGCGGAGGGGTGAGGTTAAAATCAGAAAAGTTAATATCGCGTGAGCCGATGAGGTGAATAACGCCATTGCTATCCATAGAGATGCTGTACGGAACATCAAAGCTGCGGGTAACGCCGGCCAGCTCTATGTTTACATTGCCGGTAACTTTGTCCGGTTTTTGCAGCTCAGGGAAACGGCTCAGGCTGATAAATTCGATATTCAGTTTGGGGAATTGTTTTTGTTTCAGCGTTTTCCGAAGATCGCTTGTCATAACCGCATTGTGGCAGTCAAATCGCTCTACATCAAGGCTGATACGGCCTTTTACAGGTACATTGCCTTTATCGTTTTTACGGATCAGTAAGGTATCGGGCTTGCCATAGTTGGCAATTTCGCAATTGAATTTGTTGACATTGGTATTGCCCTCAACACGCAGGGAGCAGCCCTGCATAATTACCCATTTTGCAGTTCCGTAATAATTTTCGGGAACGAATGCTGTTAACAGGATAAACAGCATAGAATATAAGGGAAGGGGCGAGGTGCGCATGATCACTATAGGGATTTAAAAAAGGCCGGGCTTATCATGCTGCCCGGCCCCTGAGTTAACTATTGGCAGTTAGAATCCAACAACGGCCTGGATAACGTAGCCATTAAATTTTCCGCTGTTCCTTTGATCGGTAGCAGGAAAATCTTTGTATTTCTGTACCACATATTCGCCTTTAAGCAGGATATTGCGTGTAATGAACCAGCCTGCAGAAAAGGCAACCCGGTCAATATTAACATCCTCGGTGTACACAATGGCCGGAATAGCGGGGGTAGTGCCGGTTGCCGGAATAGCCGCAACATTGGCTGGTCTGGCACTAACAGCATTATAGCGCAAGCCTACAAACAGGTCTTCGTTCTGGCCAAAGCGGTACACACCGTCAATAGCATACTGATCAGCATCCCGTGCAGCTGTTTCGGATTTGGAGCGGCCTTTGGCTGCTTCGTATGTTCCGAATAATTCCAGTCCGGATACTTTCAGGAACCCGTTCAACTGGTAAGCAGTGATCTTGTAGGTAAAACCGGGATTGAACCGTCCTGAAAAGGCGTTGGTAGCATAGGTTACACCGCTGCCGGCTTTTTCCATTACCATGAAATAATTAGATCCGGTACGGTCGCCTCCGTATAGCGTATTGCTGCCAGAGCTGCCGTTATGATATACTGAGCCGGATACCCGTACCCGTATTTTTTCGACAAGCTGTTTATCATAACCGAGTTTACCATAAACAGAAGGAGATTTGTGTTCTGGTGATACATCTTCAATATTACCTTTGATCATCCCGTTAGAAACACCTAACATACCAAATACACTATTTTTTTGCAGGTAAACTTCGCCGCCAATTTCGGTGGTAAAGGCATCCATGATATAGTTCTCAACAAATGGATTGTAGAGGGTATGGCCTCCGTCAGAACGGCGGAAGTGCGCATCGCCATAGTTTATTTCCATGTGTCCCACTTTAATGGTGGCAATCTCCATCAGGTCTTGCCAGAACTGTCCTTTAAAAGGGAGCTTATCAAACTGGATATACCCGCCTTTAACCCAGGTTTCGTTATGGTGACGTGAAGACAGGTAGCTGGTCACGTTTAACCGGATACCGTCGGCAAGCTGCACATCCATGTATAAATTGGCATTAGCAGTGTTAAAGCCGGGCGATATGGCATACAGCTTATTGGTGGGAACGCTGGCGCCGTTATTTTCATGTTTCAATCCCTGGAATGATTGGGTAAAGCCCGCACCGAAACGAAGCTTTAACCCGTTGAAGGCAGCTGTATCTTTAGGAGTTTCAAAAACATTTATGCCGCTTTGATCATAAGGCCTCAGGTTAGCTATTTTACCGGTTTGCGCTTGTAAGGCAAACGGACTTGTTAAAGCAAGAAGTATTACTAAACTTCTTAAGCTGGTAAAAATCTGTGTTTTCATGTTTATTTTTTAATTAGAGGGTTGTAAATTTTATTTATTAAACTTTAGTGCAAATTCAATGGTAACTTCGTCGCCGGTTTTCAGGGCGCCCATCATAAACGTGGGCGGCTCGATCTTAAAATCGGTCATTTTTATTTTCTTTGACCCGGTGCAGGTAACGCTTCCGTCGGCATTAACCCGTGCGGTGGCGTTCAGGGCAATGTTTTTTGTAACACCGGCAATGGTAAGGTTGCCGGTAGCCTTTATGGTTTGTCCGGAAACATCAGCGGTATTCAGCTTAAAGCTTATTTTGTTAAACTGCTCGGCTTTAAGCGCCTTGTAGGCCCGGCCATCCATACTTGTTTCTTTGCTTTTCAGGTTTTTAACCGGCAGGGTAAAATCAAGCTGGCTGATGTCGCTCAGTTCGCCGGCCTTAAACGTAAACTGGGCATCGCAGGTAAACGTCTGTGCCTTCATATCCCAGTCGTGCAGGTTAGAAGTTCCCAGAACTTTGATCTCGCCGCCTGCTTTATAAGCAACGCCTTGGCCAAAAGTTAACTGTGCTGCAGATAAGATTATCACAAGTAAGGCAAATAGTCTGCGACTTCCTTGCCTGTTGGTTTGATTACTTTTCATTGTTTTGTTGTTTTTTAATTGTCGGTTCAAAACTACTTACGGCAGCCTGGTTGCTACATGATTGCTATCAGGATGTGAAATGATCTTTCTCATTTTCAGTAATGGTGAATTTTAAGTGGAAAGCTGGTGGTTCACAGTCCCGGAAAGTCAGAAAAGGCCGAAAGCAAGTTTTCATAATTGACAGTGGACAATTGACAGTGGACAATTGACAGTGGACAATTGACAGTGGACAATTGACAGTGGACAATTGACAGTGCCTGTATGGTTTGTACCGGGGCAGAAATGTGTTATAAGCTACAAGCTGTGGTTGCGAGGCCCGTAACACGCAACTCATAACAGGCAACAATTAATCAATTAAAGTCTCTCCTCCGGATGAATCCTTCAGGCACGTCTGTACATTCATTATGCACTATCCCATACAGTTTTTTGACTTTTCATTTTGACTTTTACCATAGCATTGATACCTTCGGAACAAGAACAGGAAGAGAATTGGCCAAGACAAAAACAGCATATTTCTGCCAGAGCTGCGGATATGAATCGCCTAAATGGCTGGGTAAATGCCCGGCCTGTCAGCAATGGAATACCTTTGTTGAAGAGCTGCTGGAACAGGATAAAAACAATCATCCCACATGGAAAAGCACAGGCGGAGCCCAGCAATCCAGAATTAGCAAACCGGCCCTGGTACAGGAGATCATTTACAGCGAAGAACAGCGTTTGCTTACGCCCGATAAAGAACTTAACCGGGTGCTGGGTGGCGGCATAGTCAGCGGATCGCTGGTGCTGATCGGCGGTGAGCCCGGTATTGGTAAGTCAACGCTGATGTTACAAATTGCATTAACCCTTCCGCAGCAAAAAGTGCTGTATGTATCGGGCGAAGAAAGCGAGCAGCAGATCAAAATGCGGGCCGAGCGCCTGCTTCCCGGTTTTGCAACCGGTGAGACCTATATCCTTACCGAAACATCCACTCAAAATATTTTCAAGCAAATTGAGCAGCTGGAGCCCAACCTGGTTATTATTGATTCCATACAAACGCTTCATTCGGCACATATCGAATCTTCACCGGGAAGCGTTTCGCAGGTACGCGAATGTACGGCAGAGCTGTTGCGCTTTGCCAAAGAGTCGGGCACTCCGGTTTTTATCATCGGTCACATTACTAAAGATGGTATGATAGCAGGCCCCAAGATTCTGGAGCACATGGTAGATACGGTGCTGCAGTTTGAGGGCGACCGGCATCACGTTTACCGCATATTGCGGGCCGTGAAAAACCGCTTCGGCTCCTCATCAGAGCTGGGTATTTACGAGATGCAGGGAACCGGCTTACGCGAAGTCTCCAATCCATCAGAAATATTGCTGTCGCAACGCGATGAACCGCTGAGCGGCGTAACCATATCGGCCACCATGGAGGGAATGCGCCCCATGCTCATTGAAACGCAGGCGCTGGTAAGCACATCGCCTTATGGTACGCCGCAGCGTTCTTCCACGGGCTTTGATACCAAACGTATGAATATGCTGCTGGCCGTGCTCGAAAAACGGTGCGGGTTCCGCTTAGGCGCAAAAGACGTGTTCCTGAATATTGCCGGCGGCATCCGGGTAGAAGATCCCAGCATTGACCTGGGCCTTGTTGCCGCTATCATTTCCTCACACGAGGATATTCCCATATCCTATAAAACCTGCTTTGCCGCCGAAGTCGGGCTTTCGGGCGAAATACGTGCCGTTACCCGGATAGAGCAACGCATTGCCGAGGCCGAAAAACTGGGCTTTGAACGGATATTTATCTCCAAATACAACATTAAAAACCTGGATACGTCGCGTTACCACATCAAGCTGGAAACCGTTGCCAAAATAGAGGAAGTATTTACGGTTTTGTTTGGGTAGGGGAGAGGTAGAGGAGGTTTAGGGTTGACGGTGTAAGGTTTGGGGTAAGATAGCTCAGCCTGATTTGTACAAGCAGACGTAGCGGCTAATTTTTGGAAAAGCAGGGCTTGCATAACATCGGTTCCTGCGGTCCGGCTTTACGCTTATACGCCTGCAGGCATTCCACACAGGCCGGTATTCGCTACAATCCGGTTTAGCTAACATTTGCCAATGCTGCTATTTATATTGTTATTCCGCTCTGTTCATTGTACCTTCCAGACTTCCCTTTAGATTAGCTTCAACAAGAATTAACGGGTTGTTATTATTGTTGAAGCTTTCTTTTTGCTTCTTTTTCTTTGTTGACAACTCCGATTTTTGTTGAAAAGATTAAACACTGACAGGGGCACATTAAAAGACTTGCCAGGCTCAAGGCCTATACTTCGATTCAATCCCCCTGTCAGTTTGTTTAAACAAGCATCAAATAGAAATTAGAGTTCCAGGCTCATTAGTAAGGTATTGATTGTGTTTAAACAGTTTAATCTCGATTATTAACAATCAAAAAGCAAAGTTATGGAATTCACTTATTTCATCGGCATCGACGTCTCAAAAAACGAACTGGATTTTGCAGTAATGCGTTTAAACACGCTCTTGTTCCACAGGGAGATTGCCAATACGGAGCAGGCCATCGGTATCCTAATCAAAGAGCTGGCCAAACAACCTGGATTCGATTGGCCAAACGCTGTTTTTTGCATGGAGCATACCGGAATCTACAACAATCATCTATTGGCTTTCCTGCATAAAAAGAAAGCGAACATCTGGTTAGAGTCTGCCATCCAGATCAAGCGGTCATCAGGAAAGATAAGGGGCAAGAATGATAAAGTGGATGCGATAAGAATAGCCGACTATGCCTATACCAAAAGGGCTAAGGTACGCTTATGGATACCTAAAAGGGAAGTTGTCCAACAACTGGCCAACCTTACGGTTACCCGTACCCGTTTAATAGAAGCAAAAAAGATGTTAGGGACACCGCTCCAAGAACAAGACAGCTTCACTGGGAAAGGTATCACAAAACAGAGCACGGCGGTTTGCAGCCATACCCTGAAAGCAATAGATGCCGATCTTGAGCGGGCTGATAATGCGATAGATGGACTGATTGATAAAGACCCGGAGTTAAAGCGATTGTTTGGTTTGGTGACATCGGTAACGGGCATTGGTAAGGTAACCGCTACACAGATATTGGTCACCACTAATGAATTCAAGGACATAAGTGCCCCAAAACAATACGCATGTTACGCCGGAGTAGCTCCTTTTGTGGAAGAGTCGGGAATTTTCAAAGGCAGGGGCAGGGTATCACACATGGCAAATAAAAAAGTGAAAACACTCCTGCACATGTCGGCTATGGTCGCCATACAACACAACAGGGATCTTAAACAATATTACCAGCGAAAAGTAAACGAGCAAAAAAAGAATAAAATGAGCGTGATCAACGCAATCAGAAACAAACTCATACTAAGAATATTTGCCTGCGTTAATCACAACTCTCCCTATGAAAATAATTATCAAAAATTTCTTGCTTAAATCATAGAAATCGAAGTTTCTCTGCTGTTTGTAAATCAAACTTCGTAAGTCTATTTTTTGAAGGCTAAGCAGCTCAGATAAGCTTGTCTTACTTTTAGTGATTTTGAAAGGTTCGAACATTCCTGATTGGTAAATCCGGCATCATCTATACTATTACAATAAATCAAAACCAATATCCTTACGGAAGCAGACACGAACTTTGACAACTTTCTAAAATTGTCAAAGTTCGTGTAAGTAAGCTACAATTTTACCAGTTTTGCCTTTACCACACTGTTTCCGTGGCTAAGATACAGCACATATACGCCAGCCGGTGCAGTTGTTGCAATGGAAACATTTGAACTGCCGTAGTTTACACTACCCTGTTGTACAGTTGCTCCGGCCTCGTTCACCAATTTATAACTATAATTTCCAGTAGTGTAACCATTTAACGCCATATTAATTACATTTCCCTTTACCGGGTTTGGATAAATCAGTATGCTCTCTATGGCAAGCGAGGTTACTTTTACCGTTTGTATATCTTTATATCTGGCAGTAGTGCCATCATTATCTACGGTTACCAAACGATAGTAGTTAACACCCAATTGCGGGCTGGCATCTGTTGTGTTGTACGAAGCCGAACCATTGGCACTTACGGTGGCCACGTTTACAAAATCAATGCCGTTTTGCGAACGTTCTATTTCGTAGCGCTTTACATTGTTCTCTGTACCTACGCTCCATTTTAATTGAGTACGGTTGTTAACCAAGCTGGCAGTAAAAGCACTCACGGTAACCGGTAAAACACTCTGATACTCGTAAGCCCCCATATCTACTCTAACACCATTATATATACGTGGGTTTATGCCTGTTATATCGAAATCGTAGCCAGATATAGCACTGTTTAGCCCCTTGTCTATTACACTGCCGCTATTGCTACCTAAAGTATAATCGCCTGTGGTAAAAGGTGCACCGACAAATGCGGGCGAGTTGCTAAACATAGGGTCTGCATTGATGTTGCCTGTACCGCTGCTATAATTTGTTTCATTGGCTACTCCGGCGTATTGCACATCGCTATAGGTAACGGTGGCAGTAGCCCCGTTGGTAGCATTGTTCCATATACCGTGGTTATTACCGTAAATTATACAATTGATAATTACGGGATTAGTACCAGAGCCAGCCGCACCTGTGTTACACATTGCACCACCAATACTGGCGGCATTATTGCCGGCAATGGTACAGTTGATAAAAGCTGGTGTACAGGTTTTACCGGCGGCACTAAAATTATACACCCCACCACCGGCATTGGCGCCCTTATTGCCCGAAAAAAGGCAGTTGATAAACTTGGCGGTAGTAGTGTTTAAGTTTAACACCCCTCCACCGCTAGCACCAGAACCAACACTTGCCTCATTACCTCTAAAAGTACAATTAGTAACAATAGGGTTAGTGTTCTCATTGGTCAAGCCACCACCGCTATAAGTAGCCCTTGTTGATTTATTACGGATAAACGTACAATTGGTAATGGTAATGGTAGTTGGGTTGGCAACATCCATATAGGTGTACAAACCGCCGCCATAACCCGGTGCAGTATTGCTATCAAATGTGCAGCTGGTAATGTCGGCATTAGACGCCGAAGAGATAATTACCGCTCCGCCACTGCCTGCCGATGTATTGCCATAAAACATACAGTTTGTTATGGTAATGGGACCGCCAGCACTATATAACGCACCACCGTTGCCGCTGGTTGTTGTTTTGTTGCCTTTAAAAATACAATTGGTAACAATAGCATTGGCATTGAAGTTATTCATGCCGCCACCACCACTAGCGTCCACACTACCATCCTTAATGGTAAAACCATCATACGTTATGGGTTTGGTAAAAGGTGTTACGGTACCAGCATTTGCAATCACCCTACTGCCATTGCCTACAAAATTGGTGCTGTCGGCTGCGGTAGTGCCAAATACCCTGTCACCCAACGAGGTTTCTGTCCCGGCAAAGCCGCCATATAGTTTTACGCCGCTTTTGGTTCCGGTCAGGTCAATAAGAGGTAGGCCACTTGCGGCAGTGTAAGTACCTTTCTTTACAAAAATCATGTCGCCATCAGTTGCAGCACTAATGGCGGCCGCAAGGGTTTTGGCATTATCCCAGTCTGCACCGCTGTTACCGGCAACCCCGTCTGTTGTTACAAAGTAGATGGTGGTCTGTGCTTTTAGCATGCTTATTGCTAAACATAGCAACAAGGTAAAATAATACTTTTTCATAATTGAAATTAATTTTAGATTAACTATTTTGTTATTTAATTGATTGTTTTTTATCTTTCTTTCAAAACCTGAATATTATCCAATAAAAACACCGGATTAACTACATTATTTTTTGCGCTGAATCTAATAGATGTAGCAGACGTTGCCCCCTCTACAACCAGTTCTCTATTATCCCATTGCAGGTATAGAGGATTAAGTTCTTTGCTGGTACTGCCATCATCAAAAGTGCCGGCACCCAAAACATCCACAATTACGTACGTATCATTATTGTTCGCTTTTGCCATCGAAAACGTTACCTTAACCGCTACCTTACCCTGAATTTGGGACAACGCAGGTGTAGTAATATATCCTCCGTTTCTTGCACTGGTATTTAACTTGATATGACCGGGGCGTTCGTACACATCCAAACCCGTCCACCCTGTCAAGCCTCTTAATGCCAGATAGGCAGGATGAACAAACCTGAAATAATCCTGGCTTCCATCGGCATAAGAAACTACGGTTTTATATTGGGGATTTGCCGGAAGCATATCTTTCAACACGCCGTTATCATCCAATTTATCCCAAGCCACCAATGCTATACCTGGTGTATTGGCAATCTGATCTCCCCCAAACTCCAGCAAATTAAAATCCTGCGACAGATAAACCATTCCTACCGGATCATCGTTCCCTTCTACGACAGCGTTCACCACTACCTCTTCTCCCAACAAGCTCAAGGTAAATTGTATTTCTCCCTTTTTGGCCGGTACCCCGCTCAATGGGATACGGATTGTACCGGTCTCTTCGGTAAGATCTGCTTGAACATCCGCAACAACCACTCCCTCACTGCCTGTGCCACTAACCCGGGTAGTTACCAATACAGGATCTGGAACACCGCCTCTGGAATAAGGCAATACAAGGTAAATCCCGTCCAGGCTGTACGTAGGCATGAGGGGTTCTGTGAAAGATGGCGTACCGAAGGTGATCTTACCTCTTTCCTGTTCGACCATCATCACGCTTTGTTGCGTAGCCGTAATTATTTTGAGCGCTGCTTCCCGCTCATCTCCCGTGTTTCGCTCCACTGTAATGGTAATCACCTGAGACTGGTCTTTATCCCCCTGTCCGTTCATTTTATCCACAGTAATCCAATCCGCCCCGCCAAGATCAACAGACCATGCCTCGTTCGTCTTTAACGTAAACATTCTCTTTGCCCCTTTATAATCAAACATCAGCTTCTCCGGATCTTGCTTTAAAAATGGTTCCAAATGCTCTTTTGAGCATGAGAAAAAAGTTAGCAACAACGATGCTATACTTAAGTTGATAATTTTTTTCATGGTTTTATAATTTATAGTTAAAAATCCTAACTCAAAAAATCGACAACGTTTTCCGGCTTCGCCTTTTTATGAACGATATCCATCAGTGCCCTGGTTATGCCCCGGGGATTACGATGCTGGATCACATTTCGTCCATATACGATTCCCCTCACGCCTTGCTGCATTAGATTATACGTCCTTTCAAGGATATCCTGATCACTTGTTTTCCCTCCGCCTCTGACAAGAACAGGGATTTCACCTGCTATTTCCACTACTTTGTAATAGTCTTCAATCTGATCTGTTGGATCGGCTTTAATGATATCAGCACCCAATTCTACACCTTGCCTTACCAGGGGAAGTATCTTCGACAAGTCTCCATCTACCATGTATCCCCCTGCCTCGCTATTGGGCCTAAACACCAAAGGCTCTATCATCAGGGGCATACCATATCGCTCTGCTTCGGGTTTTATACGCAATATATTTTTGATGCAGTCCTCCATCACCTCAGGCTCATCGGGAATACTGAATAAATTTACCACCACACAGGCCGCATCCAATTTAAGCGCTTGCTCTACGGGGTTGTCTATCATCAAACTGAAAAGCTTTCTGGGCAGTTTTTTTCCATATACATTCGCCACATCAGTCCTTAAAACCAAAGACGGCTTTTCCCTCCCTGGAATACGCTGTAAATAATGGGCTTGCCCTACGGTCAGCTGAATGGCATCCGGCCGTGCCGATATCAAGGTATCTACTACCTTATTGATGTTTTCGATACTTTCCAGAAAAGGGTACTCATTGAAAAACCCATGGTCAATGGCCACATCAAAACAATTTCCAGACTGACTATTAAATAGCCTTTTTAACCTAAATTCTCTCATGGCTAATCTATTTTTTTATATAATCAATAGCTTCCCCTGCATACCCCAGATTATCGTTTCCCGAGTCTTTTCCAATCAGAAGCTCGCTGTCGGATATGCTGGCTATTCCAATAGAGGCATCAAAAGGCCCCCAACCCGCGATTTTAAAATCATTGGTCAGCCGTATAAGTCCGATATTGCCATAACAACCTACCCAAAACTCACCCCCATGATAATCTATGGTCTGTATACCGAGCGATGTATACCCGCTTTCAACGATATATCTCTTTTTGAAGTTGAAATCACTATCGTACTCATACACATAATTTTCAAAAATCTCTTCGGGCAATCCGCCTACTACATAGAAACTATCTCCTCGTTTCACTATTCCACCCGCTCCGTAAATCACCTCGGGAATATGATAGGTAGACAGACGCTCCAAGGTACCGGCATCATACACATACACCCAGGAATCTGCTAAGCCATTGATATTATTCCACGTTCCAAATCCAACGGCTACATATACTTTGCCCGAGACAACAGTCAAGTCTCCGTGATGGTATGGGACATCGATCTTCTTCAAAACTTTCCCGTGCATATCTGTCTTGACCAACTGATTGGTATAACACCAAAACATATTGTTCTCGTCACGGGCAATACCTTGCAGGTGCATAGGGTAAGTACCTTCGCAGGTTATGATCTCACGGGCTTCGTACCCTTCTAAAACCGGAGCATCCAGTTCCGCTTTTGTGGTATCTGTATCCTTTTTACAAGCTAATACGAAGCATAACCAAAAAAAAGATATGATCAACAATTTAATTTTCATCTTTTTATTTTTTAGTAAAACATTTATAGACTTTTACCATCCCTGGGTCTGTGTCAGATTTGTATTTAACTGTAGCTCTACAGTCGGAACAGGGTACAGATAGTCCCTGGTCTCGTTAAAACTCCTGTTGTTGAAAGTGGGATGCGGATCTTTAAGACCATTATTATCCAACACAAATTCACTGCTCAGATTGTAATACTGTACACCTGGCACCTGTGCCGGAGCACTGCCCGAATACAACACTACATCGGTTGTACCGTTGCCATCCATATCGTATGAACCTGCCCCCGGGAAATATATTCCACGAATAGGCTGTGTCAGTGTCTGACCCGACTTCCACCGCACAATATCATCCCAACGGAAATTCTCCATATAAAGCTCTATTCTTCTCTCCCGTCTTATCTCTAAAATGACCCCCTTATATGCTCCCTTTACATTGGGGTATTGAGCACCTATATACGGGCAGGGCGTAGCATTGGATAAGGCCAGGTTAAGATTGGGCATATTAACCCGATCACGTAACCGTTTTATCGACCGATCTATATCACCCTGCGTAATGGTTCCCAGCTCTGCCTTTGCTTCGGCATAGTTCAACAATACTTCGGCGTACCTAAAAAGCGGCAAATCATTAACCGATCGGTTATCTCCATCATATATAGGCTCTGTTACATACTTGGTTACCTGATAGCCTGTAACGGTTGCGCCCAGATTGGGTACTAACGCCTGCGTAGATCCCTTTCGGGTATAGCCAGGTGTACGTATGGTCTGGGACAGACGCAGATCTCTATTGGCCACCTCTTGCGTAAAGAAAATCCGGTTAAAATTCGGCTGATCTGTAAAACGGCTCCCATCACTTTTCAGGTAACTATTTACCATATCTTTAGGCATACCAGGCCTTACATTGGAAGTCGTCAGCGAATAATAGTTAGCGGCATGCCTAACAGCCAGGGCCTCATCGTATTGCCTGCTCAAAATAACCTCCTCCGTCTTTGCATCCAATGAATTGAAGAGCGTTGCATAATCCTCGTCGGGATGGCCCGTGGTATATATCCCATAGGGCGAATTGAGCATTAACTCGAGGGATGCTTCCGCACACTTCTCTAGATAAGGCTCATATCCCGAAATATTTCTATACTTCATGTAGGTACCCTCGTATAATGCTACGCGAGACTCCAGGGCCAATGCCGTATATTTGGTAATCGTATAGGGTTTTACCTCCTCGTTCAAATTCTGGATGGCCCAATCCAGGTCTTCCAGTATCTTGTCTACGATATACCGCCTCGGACTTCTCGATTTCCTTAAGCTTTGGACATCCGAAGGGTCAATAACATAATCGTACCATGGGACATCTCCAAAGCGTTTTAGCTTATCAAAATAGAAATAAGCCCTAAAAAACCGTGCAACCCCGCCATAGTGGCGTTTAGCGGCTTCATCGGGAACTTTTTCATAGTTTGCCAAAAAATAATTGATATCCCGCAAATATCCCCAGGTCCATCCTCCTCCCGATGTAGGTACGGTTCGCGTTCCCAACACTTCCTGTGAAAGCGTAAAGTGAACAACATTTGCCGCCCGGGCATCGCCGGAATATATGGTCACTCCATCCGGCAGCATCTGATAGAAACCGTTCGTAAACAATTCCAGATCTCGGGCTTTGTTAAAAAAGGTTTCTCCAGAAACTGACGCTACCGGAATCTTATCCAGATAACTATCCTTACATCCCATCAGTAAGACACATGACAGGATCGATATAATTTCCTTTTTACCTAACATAATCAATTCAATTAAAACTGTAATGAAATACCAAAAGAGTAACTTGCCATAAAAGGTGTAACCAGTGCGGCGCTTCGATAAGCTGATGCACTCACCTGATTAAAATTCACCGTACTACCCGCAGCTTCCGGATCAACGTACTTGGTAAGCTTTGTAAGTGTCAGCAAGTTCTCTCCACTAAAAAATAATCTTGCACGCTTCAACCCTCCCTTGATAATCCATTTTGAGGGCAAGGTGTATCCTATGGTAAGGTTCTTCAGCCTCAGATAAGAAATATCCTGCAAATATCTGTCGTTGACGGTAGAAAGTGTAGCGTTATCATTGAATGCGATGAAGCCCCAAAGACGGGGGAAATAAGCATTTGGATTTTCGGGAGACCACATATCATTAAGCATATCCTTGCGTATAAATGAAGAATACGATTGTGAATACACATTCCAGAAAATGCGGGCATTGGTATGCGGATACCAATCTTGCTTGCCTACTCCATTGAAAAAAGCCGATACATCTATACCGTTCCATGAAGCCTCCAGACGGAGTCCATACAGATATTGTGGAACACTATTACCTATAATCCTGCGGTCGCCCGGATTATCTACCGTATTAGCTCCCGGGCTGATCCGCATATCACCGTCCAGGTCGGCATATTTTACATCTCCCGGCTGTAGCCCTCCGGTATTAATCTGTCTTGCTGCCACCAATTGTTGATTGGCATGATTCGCTATATCTTCCGGCGATTGGAACAAACCTTCTATATGATAGCCCCATATTTCGCCGATAGTCATACCTGTGTAGTAGTCCAACAGGCTTTTTGCAGGGTTATCAAAATGGGTAATCTTAGTCTTTGTATTGGACAGATTAGCGGATAAGCCAAAGTGAAACGGTTTTCCGCCCAGATTAAATTGATCCTTATAGCCCAAAGAAATTTCAAAGCCATTCGTACGCAGATCGGCAGCATTGGCCAGAGGTGAGCTTGTCCCTAACACACTTGGCAGCATGGCACTCTGTGTCAGCATACCTTTGGTGTCTCTCCTGAACAGATCGCCATTGATACTGAGCCTGTCCTTGAAAAACGACAAATCCAGGCCTACATTGGAAGTGGTCACTTTCTCCCACGTGATATCCAGAGGCGTAAGTGCCGGCGATCCTACGTAATCCAGGTGTTGCCCGTCAAGTGCGTACCCCGTATTGACGCCTTTGGCAAGCAAGGAGTAATACACATAATTGCCAATATTCTGATTGCCCAACGATCCATAGGATCCTCTGATCTTGAACAGGCTGAGCCAATCTGATGCTCCTTCCATAAAATGTTCTTTGCTTACAACCCATCCCGCAGAGGTTGACGGGAAAAACCCCCACCTTGAATTTTTGGGAAACCTGGACGTACCATCATACCTCCCGTTCAGTTCGAGAAGATACTTGCCCATATAGTCATAAGACAAGCGATAGAAAATTCCCCGCAAAGCCCACTCTCCTCCATCTCCCGAATTCTCAGGCACGCCACTGGCCAGATTCAGTGAATTCAGATCATCAGAAATGTTGTCCTGCTTGCTCGCACTGATATTTTTCGTGGAAAATTGCTCCTGATTGAATCCCAAAAGCCCTTTTAAATTGTGCTTGTGCAGAGTGACCGTATAATCTGCATATAGGTTGACCGCATTATAATTGCTCGTTGTACGATACTCGGAAAGTTCATCTACACCCACATAGTCAATCTCTCCCGGATACAGTGAGTACGGGATTTTCGTTGATCTCTGAAAAGATTCATTATGATTTTGGCGAAATGAATAACTCCCTGTCACCTTAAAACCTTTGAATGGCGACACATCTGCCGTCAGGAAATTCGAATATTCAGACTCATCCGTCTGGCCAATGGCTTTGCCATATAATGCCGATGCGTATCTTCCGCCTGAAATGGTATATTGATTTAAGCCTGTCTTATAGAAAGCTGTGCCATCAGGATTGACAGGCATATAAAACGGCGGGGCCATGGTCGATCCCCAGCCGATGATATCGTTGTCGCCACCCCACGTTCCATCATCCGCTCCTCTATGGATCAAATCCTTTGAAGAGAAATATTGGGAATTGTTTGTAAATTTTAACCAGTTATTGACCTTAATTTCGAACTTCCCTCTTAAATTATCCCGCTGATAGGTATCATCCTGTACCTTAAGGATACCCAGTGAATTGAAGTGCTGAAAAGAAAAAAAACTTTTAAGCTGTTCGTTTCCACCTGAAACAGAACCACTGTATTGTTGAGAAGGAGACCATTTACGGTTAAAATAGTCCCACCAATCGGTATGTCCATAATGAACCCATTGATCCCTGCCATTACGATTAGCTATGATAACCCTGGCCAAATAAGGTTTTTCAGAAACCTCTTTCAAAGCCTCATAGTCAGCATCTGTGTATTGGCTAAATGTAGCTCCAGTGGCTGTTTTATGGGCTTCGTCAATCAACTGAATCGCCTGGTAAGGATCCGTAAGAAAATCCGTATTAACCGTAGGCGTATTCAAGGAGCTTGAAATATTAACATCTATGGCCATCTTGCCTTGTTGTGCATTTTTCGTAGTAATCAAAATAACCCCATAGGCTCCTCTTGCTCCATATATAGCGGATGCACCTGCATCTTTCAACACACTAATTGTAGCAATATCATTGACATTCAGATTATTGATATCCCCCTCAAATCCATCTATGATGACCAGAGGAGAACCACCGTTAATGGAGGTAAATCCCCGGATATTGATCCGTGCATCTGCACCGATTTTACCTGTAGAACGTACAATATTCAAACCAGGACTTACTCCCTGCAACAGGGATCCCGCATCAACCAGCGGACGTTCTTGCAGAGAAGAAACATCTATGCTTGCGATAGCACCTACCAGGCTTTCCTTTTTCGCCCGTCCAAACCCTACTACCACAACCTCTTTTAATCCTGTAGCCTCATCTTCTTCCAATACAAAATTTAATTGTACCGCCTTATCTCCTACTACTATATTTGACTTCAAGGCTTTTTGATAGGACACATAACTTACCTCGACCGAATAAGTCCCATGGGGAACTTTTATTTCAAAATAACCATTTATATTCGAGCTCGTGGATAGGTTCAATTCCTTTATGCGGATACTGGCGCCCACCAGTTTTTCATTTTTGACATCAGTAATATATCCCATTATTTTCCCATCCCGCTGAAAAAACAAAGTATTACGGTTAGAAATATTATCTTTGCTATATAAAGTAGTCGTACAGAATTGAAACACAAGTAATGTCAAGCCGATGACATTGTGTTTTGATTGAATACACTTTATTACTTTATCTAAGATTTTCATTATTTAAGTTTTTGATTTACAATTCACTTAAGTTTTTGATTTACAATTCACTGCCTTAGTTTTTGTACAGAATTTCGGGCAGTATTTTTATCGACCTTATCATCCTGGATGATAGGGTTTATTTTTTCCTATACTGTCATTTTTTATTAGAACACACTCTTTTGATGGTTTAACATTCAGTTTTTTATCGCTAATAGATTTCCTATTTGTTTGGAAGTCCTTATTAAATTTTCCCGTGTATTTTTCAGCGCTTCTTCCCTGCATTCGGGCTCGTTCCCAATACTGAATAGTCCATCAAAGACCTCTTGTAACTCTTCTACAACGGTTCGTGTTACCTTCCCGGCCAAACCTATGACAGGTACATGCTTGCTTTTTGCTATTCGTGCAACAACAACCGGAGCCTTTCCGCCCAAAGACTGCATATCAATACACCCCTCTCCTGTAATCAATATATTAGCTGTTGAGATAGCTTCGCATAATTTCACCATCTCGCAAAAATATTGTGCACCATAAAGCAGTTCGGCCTGTAGATATACCTTACATGCCGCTGCAACACCTCCCGCCGCCCCGCCGCATTCGTGGTCTGCCAACGATTCGCCCATACATTTGAGCGTATCCTCATTAAATTTCTCCAGAAACTTTTCCAAAAAAATTACCTCTTCCTGAGTGGCTCCTTTTTGTGGTCCAAATACAGGAGCTGCTCCCAATTCTCCCAACAGTGTGTTGTTAACATCACATAAAACCCGGATCTTACAATGACGCATTCTCCGGTGTAAGCATGTCACATCTAAACGGTCTACTTCAAAATAGTTGACCGGCCTTGGAGCAATCTCTCTACCACTACGACCCCAAAAAGAGACACCTAACTCGGCCAACATCCCCACACCACCGTCCACTGTAGCTGACCCACCCAAGCATAAGATCATATCAGAAATACCCAAGGACAGAACATGGTTTATGAGTTCCCCCAGCCCCTTGGTGGACGCTTCTAAAGGCGTTATTTTCACGCCTCCTCGTATTGTTCCAAATCCCGATGTCTCTGCAATCTCCAGTACGGCTGTTTGCCCATCATCGATCAATCCGTACCACGCATTCACCATCTCACCGTATGCACCCGTCACCCGAAAAGAGCAATGCCTGCCCTTGAAAAAATCGGTCAATAATCTCCCCGTATAATCTCCCCCGTCGCCAATCGGAATAACGTGACTCACATGGTCCAGCACGCTTTCGGACAATCCTTGCTGAATAGCGTATGCCACTTCATCTGCAGGCAGCCCCTCTTTAAAACTATTGGGTGCAATGATGATCTTATACATTTTATTTCTGGCTCTCTTTTTTCAATTCTATCAGCAAGACAGACATACCGTCGATATTAAGATCCAGTACATCACCGGCTTTAAATCCTTTCACGGCGGACACAGGCTGCATATTTTTATCTTGATCGGTAGCATACACCTCTACATCATACCTGATATTATTCTGGAGGTTTTCAAACCTGATCTGCCTTTTTATTTTTGAACCCCGACTATTTGTCAACAGCACGCCAACCGAAGAACTGTCTGCATTTTTACCTGCACATATCGTTACTGTACGATCCGGTTCACTACTCTTGCAGCCTACACGATTGTGATACATAAACAAGGTATTGAATTGCTTAAAGGCGTAATACACCTTTGATGGCACACCATAATAACTGAACATGCTCAAAGGGTTATAATCTGCTGCAAAAAAATTGGCTACATCGACAGGGCTATCCTGTAGCTTCATCAACACGTTTGCAGAAAAAACAGCTCCTTCGGGCCCTTTCATCAAATCATATTCGTTTTGGAGATTATCGTAAATCGCTCTTGTAGAAGAGGCTCCCGGAAAAATATATTGCCACCCCGATCTTAAATAATGCCATTCATTTAAGTGACTTTCTGTCTTGTTATAGCCGTACTTATCCAACAAGTTTCTGGCAATCTGTGCATCCCGGACAAGCGAATCCGTTTTTGCATAATAGGCATGCCAGCTGAAAAAATCAAGCGGTACCTGGTTTTGCTGGCAGTACTTCAGAAACGGTATAACCCATGACGAATTAATATTCGTAAAAGCCGGACCTCCTATCTTCAATTTCGCATTGTATTTTTTCAGGCCTTTGGCTGCAACTTTAAAAAAGTCGAAGAACTCATCTTGTGTACCCGTCCAGCACGGTTTGTTATCAGGTTCATTGTATATCTCCCAATACCTGATATTGTAATGAAAACCATCTGCCCATCCTTCATTGTAATGCCTGATGATTTGCGTACAGACCCGTACCCATTTGGCATAATCTGACGGAGGCGACAAATGATATTTGGTTACGTGCTCTATGCTTACGCCGAGCCTGAATATAATCTCAGATTTGTTTTTTAGGATAGGTTGCAGATAATCATCCGTTTTTTTGAAATAGTAATTTTTCGGGTCATTAGGATTGGCGTCAAAATCCGGAAAGATGGCAGGCACATCCACGACATCAGGATGAGGCCAGTTGGCATCATGAAGCCGTGTATAAGGAAACCCTGCCCCCTTATGATATTCCGCTATGGGCTCCTGATGCCTGCTATAATAAAAAGGACCGCCATTCACTCCGTGCAAGGGCTTGATCTTTCCGATGTTTTCCTGCAAATCAATCGTCCAGACAGTATCTTTTCCAATCGCCCAAACAGAAAAAGGAAGCAGATATAAAAACAAGTAGATAAAAATCTTCATATATAGTTCCTCCTATCTAAATAATTCATTTATAATCCTGACAGTATTGTTTACCAGCACCTTCCCCCCATCATCACCGACCATAGTAGCCATCGCACTATACCCCCCTCCTGCCAAAGCTCTCTTTGTAGGAAGATAATCTGCATAATCACCGCACAACTGAACGACAAATATTTGCTTTGATGCACCTCTTCCTTTAATCATAAAGCCATAATCCACAAACAGCTCGAAAGGATTTGTAGCAAATACAATATCGCCCAGCCTAAGCACGTGGATTTCAGCTTTATAGATTTTCTGTATAGGATGGATTTTGTATTGTTCTACTTCCAACTCTTTCTTCCGAAGAATAGCATAGTCACTTTTTTTATTATCCCATGGCCCATGTCGTTTTACCTTTTCGTTAGACTTGATTTCTGCCAGGAACCTGTTCCATGCTGTTCCGGGAGAATTCTTGTCTTCGGGTTCCCTGGATTTGATTTCCCTGACGATGGACAGTGATTCGGCATAGGCTTCGGGAGATATGCTACGCAAGGGAATATCCAATGTGCAGACGATATGTTTAAAAACGATAGCCTCCCGTTCACGCTTGCCTAAGTTGGAATAGGCTTCAAAAATCACATCTCCGATTCTTTTTCCCAACGCTACAGTTCCTTCCGCTTCCCACATATTCGGTTCATCGGCCTTATAGCCTCTTGTCAAATCGCGGGGAGAGAGATCACCAGCTGCACCACATTGCGCCAGCACATACAACGCTTTGGAGAATCGCTCTCGCAACACCTTCCGCACCTCATGCCAGTAGTCTGCCGATATGTAGTCTTTGGCTTCCGTTACCTGCGCCGGACATGGAATATTTACAATGATACCTTCCAAATCTCCCTTACTATCCCTACAGAACAGCAAGTCCATAGAAGAATCACCCGGTCCTTCAATGCCTATATAATCTTCCCGATTCACTTCTCCATACATCTCGGTAGATCCATCTGCATACTGTACCCGTCTATTGTGCCCAACCGGCACATAAGTCAGACAGGATTGGAGACCTCCACTTGCCGTCCGGTTGTGCCATGCCGTAACAGCGGCCTCGGTCAGCTTGTCTATCAGCATGGTACCATATTCACTTTTTGCATCCGGCTCAGGCCCCGAATGTGTATGGGTAGCGAAAATGAGCAACTTATTGGCATCAAACCCCTCCAGCCTATCCGCAACCTGTTTCCGCACACAACATTGAATTTCGGCGGTACACCACAACAGGTCGATCGAAATCATGATCGCCTGCTCTTTAGCGCCGTCTACGGCGATAGATTCTAAAGCCAGAGCCGTAGCTGTCAGATTGCTCTGAACATATTTAGATAAGCGTTCGTAATACTGTCCAAACAAAGGGACAGCCCTCTCAGGCGTGATGTCGATCTCACTCCATCCGGTATATATTTTACCTGTTGTAAACATCGTACACATCGTTAGTATCCATATTCTTTTTCTACTTCGGATATGGCCTCCTCTATGATCTCCAGTCCCATCATGGCATAGGCCTCATCCGTTATCAAAGGTGGCGACATCCTTAAAATATGTCCTGCAGGTATCCAGGCAAGCCCTTTACGAAAAGCCTTTTGGTACACCAGTTCTCCGGCCTTTGCAAAAGGTTCTTTCGTCTTTTTGTCTTTCACGAGCTCAATGCCCAAAAGAAAGCCTTTACCTTTCACATCGCCTATAATAGGATGCCTGTCCATCATTTCACGCATACGCACCATCATCTTGGCACTAACATTTCTCACATTTTCCAAAAGACCTTCCTCTTCGATGACTTCTAGCGAGGCCAGGGCGGCGGCACAGGCCATAGGGTTGCCTCCATAACTTGATGAGCCTGATATCTTATCCATAGCCTCCGCATATTCGTCTTTGACAACGAGTGCAGTTACAGGGAATCCGTTTCCAAATGATTTTCCGAAAGTGACAATATCAGGTACTACATTCCAATGGTTCATCGTCAGCCATTCCCCTGTTCTTCCCATACCGGCAAGCACTTCGTCATCAAACAAGAGCACTCCCAATCTATCACATAGCTGTCTAAGTTTCGGAAAAAAATCATCCGGCGGAAAAATAGACCCGGCCCACCCTTGTGCCGGCTCAAGTACAAATGCGGCCAAATTGCCTACCGTTGCTTCCTGAATAAACTGCTCATAGAACCTGATATAAGCGTCCGTATCCAGGCTACCATCTGCTTTTGTCCAGATAGGTCTATACGGATCAGGACGGGGCACCATATAGAACCCGGGAGCTCTGGTCGGCCCATAACTGTGTACATCGCCTCTAATCATCTGCCCGCAGCTTACGGCTGCCATTGTTTTGCCATGGAAATCACGGAAACATGATATAAATTCATGCTTGCCCGTAATGGCACGAGCCGCCCGAATACCGGCTTCTACCGCCGTAGCTCCGTCACTGAACAGTTGGATAGACGTCAATCCTTTAGGCAGGATAGCTGCCATCTTTTCCATCAATTTTTCCTTTACAGGTGTGGTGAAATCATGCATGTTCATCAAGCGGTTTGCCCAATGGGCTATCGCTTCTGAAATTTTGGGATGACAGTGGCCCAGGGAAGTTACATAGATCCCCGAAGAAAAATCCAGGTAACGATTACCGTCCGAATCGATCAGAGAGATACCATGCCCGCTTTCAAAACACACGGGGAATAAATTTACCTGACCGCTTAGTCCTCTCATGTACTTTGCCGTGTTCGCATGCATCCGCTTCGAAACCGGCCCAGGAGGGGCCTGAACAATCTGAGGTATCTGACGGGCACTTTCTCTCCACCAATCTTTGTTTACTTCTAAAGTCTTCATCATATTGAATTAAATGTCTTTTTATAAGGTTATTACTGTATTTTCTAATGCTACCTGCTGCTCAATATTATTTAGATCTGGGAATTCATCACTTAGATCCAGGCAATACAGGCTTTCTTTTCCTGCCATGGCCGCCAGTTTGAGAGCCTCTAATGGTTTTTTTCGATGGAGCAATGCTGCTAAAAATACCGCTACGGCCGAATCTCCTGCTCCGGAGGCATTCACAAAGCGTGTATCCTCAACAGCGTATGCTTTACAAAATATCTCCTGATCTGTCCATTCTTCTCCCAAATCCAGTATATCTTGCGCATCTCCTGTAACCATATATATGCCTTTATGGGCCAGCTTGATCATGACAATTTTTGCACCGAAGCCCAACAGTTGCCGTCCGATTTCCTGCACTGTTTCATTAGGGATAAAGTCTATTAAATTGCTTCCACCATACATAGCAACCAATTCCTGATACAAGTCAGGCATCAGCATGTATAAAATCTCTTCGATGCTTGGGGCGATAATGTCTGTATATGGCAGGACATTGTGCAAAATATCTCTCCATCTTATTTCTCCCGATCCCACGTGCTCATCCGGTAAACATAAATCCATAGAAGTCACTGTACCGTGCTGCCGGGCATAGTCCAGCAGCTTGATCAGATCTTCTCCTCCATTTCTGTAAAATTTCTGCATAAGCGGTAAGTAGCCGAAATGAAGTATTTTGCTCTTGGCTACCTGCTGAAAATTGACACAATCAAGATCAAAAAGATGACTACATCCGGGATATTCCAAGAACATCCTGTCATTACCCGGAGGAGAAAGCACCAGACCAAAGGAAGTTCCTGCATACTGGATTTTCTTCATGTCGCTCTCAATCTGTATTTCATTCAGACGGGCAGTCAGAAACTGGCCTAAATGATCGTCACCTACCACACCATTCAAAACAACCTTCTTCCCGATTCTATGCAAAACCAGCCCCGTATTGCCCACAACACCACCTACTGTAAAAGCCATTCCGTCCAATTCCACCAGCATTCCTGGTCTGAAAAACTCCTTTGGAGGCGTAGGGATACGGTATGTTTTTTTGAATACAGGCAACATATCCACACAGATATACCCACACACAAAGACATCAAAAGATTCACTGTTGTCCATCATATCTTGATTAGTGTAATACCACAGCTATATCATTCAACTCACAGAAATCAACAAACTGGTTTCTGTAATCCCCATAGGCCAAAATATAATGCTGGCCTGAGATATGTTTTACAAATTGTTCGACCGGAGTTTCCAGTTTCACGAGCAGGCTTGGCAACTGCGGCGCAGGTTGCGTCCAACCAGCCTCTTCCCAGGAACAACGCTCACCCTGTCCATAGGCGATGTGCATTGTATAGTCAGAACCCGTATTAGAAATTCTCGCAATCGTCAGCCCGCCCTCTTTCATGGCAGAAACATTGAGTAACCCTCCACTTATCTGGCCAAACGCGGCAGGCAGCACCCGTATGCCGCCCTCTACAACCTCCTGTGGAACATAATCAGGAACGCCCATCAGCACGCTATCTTCAAAGTATTCGTAAAACTCCAGGTAAGCCGCACATTGCCCTGTAAGCTGTTTGACGACAAGCTGTGTCACAGCTCCCATCACATCATTCTCAGGAATAGTACAAAAACCGGCCTCGTCGGCAAGCAGCATAAAGACAAAAGCCGGAGGAAACCCCAATATCTTTTTCATACCATCCACATCTTTCAAAGAAATCGCATCCAGACCCCTTTCGTCTGCGATCTGCTTAATAGCCAGATAATAAGTTATACCTCGTTTTAAAAAATCTTTATCCATTTCCCCTAAAAACTCCCAGGCCGATTTTATCTTATCCAAGACAACCTGAACCTCATCTGCGTTTATTTTTTCGCTTAGCGAAACCACTTCCAGCATTTCAAAAAATTCAACTTCAATCCCCAGATTCTTTTTAAGGGATATTCCTTCATACAACGTATTATAGAGTCTCATATCCCTGAACCCCATCATTCCTATTCTAGAGTCTCGCAGGTTTTTACCGGCAAAAGCTGCTGTGATAAAACTTTCTATTTTTGATAGCGGCGAAGGGCTGCCAATGATATTGTACAGATAAATAAACTTGTAACCTAAATCCTGAAATACTTTACGCAACGCCGAAGTACCTGCCTGAGCGGCGGTAGTTACAATATGCCCGTTTGGCTTTTCTCCGGCAAGCCCCCACAGCACGATTGGCAGATGTCTGTATTTGTCCGTGATCGAAATGACAGTATGTGAGGGTATCCATCCACTCAAACATATAATCAGCACATCAAATTTCTCCTGTGCTAACTCCTCCTGTGCCCGCAATACATCTTCTCCTCGTTCATCATCTGTCACCAGACCTGTTGTAACAATCTGATACCCAAGGCTATGGATCCCCCGCAGAGCCTTGTCAGACATCTCAGCAATGAGTTTTTTGGGTGAATTAACCTCTCCAAAGGATACAAAACCAACTTTTCTATCAATTTTACCTATCATTATTTTTTATTTGTTTTTACTATTTCTATTTCTCCAGAATTCACTGATATTTTCCAGGCTGACACCTTTTGTCTCCGGCACCTTGAGCCAGCAAAAAAGAGCCCCTAAAAGGCATATTATCGCAAACATCCAATATACACCGGCTCTGTTTCCGTATAGATCATTAAACCATTGATTAAGCATAGGAAAGAATTGCGCTGTAATAAATGAAGACAAATACAGAAAGAAACAAACAACGGCAGTTGCCTTAGCCCGTATTCGGTTCGGAAAGATCTCCGAAATAATAATCCAGCCCAAAGGAGCCAATCCCAATGTAAATGCACTAGTCCCGATAAGCATAGGAATCAACGTATACATAGGCGGCCAGCCCTGTTGGAAATTTAACGCCATCACGATATGGCCGATCCCCATAAAAACCACACTCCAGATCAGTAACGTGCGCCTGTTCAAAACCTTGATAAGAGGAAACGAAATCAACGTACTGATAAGAATAAATACATACACTGGGAGCGAACTCAAAATAGCGTGTGAGCCCACGGTCACACCGGCACTCGCCATGATAGTAGGTGCGTAAAGCAACAGCATATTGACACCATTGATTTGCTGAAGAATCATCAAAAGGATAGCGACTATCAGGGCACTTTTGATACCGGGCGATAAAAGATCCTTGAAATTTCCTTTTTCCTCAGACATACTTTCGGTGATCCGCTGTATTTCGACAGTAGCCATCTCCTGCCCATTGATTTTGGATAGTATTTTTTCGGCCAATTTCAATTTACCGTTCATCACCAGCCAGCGTGGGCTCTCAGGAATACTGAGCAGCCCAATAATCAAAAACATAGCAGGAACAATCTGTGACATCATCATCCAGCGCCAGCCCCATCCATCAAAGGAGAAAAAATAACAGGAAACCGCGGCAATATTGATCCCAATGACATTAGATAATTGATTGACGTTCACCAGTACACCCCGCAAATGAGCCGGGGCCAATTCGGCTATATATATCGGTGACGAAATCATAGCCAGACCGATACCTAATCCCCCAAAGAAACGATAACAAGAAAAATCCCAGATACCCAGAGAAAATGTACAGCCAATCGTACTTATCACAAAAAGTACTCCGGCAAACATCAGCGTCTTCTTTCGTCCCCAACGATCGGCAAACCATAACCCTCCCAGGGGGCCAACTATGCAGCCTAAAATCGCACTACTTACAGCCAGGCCTTGCAATGCTTCAGGCAGTTCAAATTCAGCCGTTAGAAAGGGTAATGCACCGGAGATAATGACCAGATCAAAGCCAAAAAGAAATCCACCCACTGATGCGACCAAAGCCACCCTTAAAATATACCATAAATTGATTTTCATATAGAGTTATATCATAATTTATCGCACAAAAACTGTTTATATATAGCACTAGTTACAATAAGATATTATTTTACCTCAAAGACTGTCAGGGTACACCCTATCCTGTCTTTCTTATTTTAGTATACCCAAAATTATTGCAGATTGTCACGGCAAGAAACCACCATAATTCAAAAAAATAACACTATATTTGCAATATACAATCCAATACCATTGGTTTAATAGCAATTTAGTATTTAATTGGAACCCAAACTAGAAAAAATATCTCCGAATCTGCTTTCCTCTCTCGCCGTAAAAAGAGAGGTGACACCTTATATGGATTATCCCCTCCACTATCATCCAGAATATGAGATAATCTTTGTAGAAAAAAGCAAAGGATTGAGAATAATGGGAAATCATGTAGATCAGTTTTCCGATGGCGATCTGGCGTTCATCAGTTCTTATCTACCCCATGTGTGGAAAAACGACAAAGAATATTACGAAGGAAACAAAGAGTTATATGTAGATGTATACGTTATTCATTTCCTGGAAGATTGTTTTGGAAAAGATTTTTTCAAATTGCCTGAATTAAATCATATAGCACAATTATTTGAATTAGGCAGACAAGGTATATCCATATTAGGCAAGGAGCACAGCAAGATATCCCAGATGATCAAAGCTGTCTATCATTCCAACGGATACGAACGGCTAATAAATTTTCTAAATCTGCTCGATACCATAGCAACAGCAAAGGATATCAAATTACTTTCTACGCCACTATATGTTCAAAATATAAATAAAATAGAAACGGACCGGCTAAACATAGTGATCGACTTTATGATGAAAAACTATCGTGACGATATCTATCTGGATCAATTGGCCGCTATCATCAACATGAACAAAGCTTCATTTTGCCGATACTTTAAAACCAGAACCCACAAAACATGTACAGAGTTCCTCAATGAAATAAGGATTTCCCAAGCCTGTAAACTACTCTTAAATAAGAGCTTAAGTATTTCAGAAATCTGCTACAAGGTAGGTTATAACAACATCTCTTATTTTAACAGACAATTCAAAAAAATAACCAGAATGAGTGCCAAAATGTATAGAAAACAACTTGTCTCTATTTAATAGGTAGCTACCTGGGCTGCCATGACAATCAACATCGTTGCCGTTTCAGGCATGACAATTGCAGAAACGCTGCACTATGCCACTAAAAGGATAAAGCTATAATTTCCGGCTATGAAAGTTTGACCAGCGACACTAATGGTAACGAATTGAAAAGCAAACATTTTGACATCAAAGTAGTATTGGTTCCGGCCGGGTCCGTTACTAAGCTTTCGTCGGTTAATATCAAAAACCTTAAACTGGTAGAAGGGGCTTTGGAATTATAAATGAATATGGACTTACGAAGTTTTGGAAACTTCGTAAGTCTTAAAAACAGATTGCTTCACTGCCTGATTTCTCCGCTCATCGGGATTTGTAATCCCGATGCTCATAACCTCCGGATTTATAATCCGGCATCACCTAATACTATTACAATAAATCAAAACCAATATCCTTACGGAAGTAGAACGCGTCGAAGTAAATGCGTCCGGCATCGGCGGTAGCCTGTTGCACGGCGTCGAACAGGTTATCCCGTAAGGCGGTAACCGCTAAAACACGTCCGCCGGATGATTTAATTACACCGCCATCCAGCTCTGTTCCGGCATGAAAAACCCGGGATTCGCGAACATTTTCTATCCCGGATATAACCTTGCCTTTCAGGTATTCGCCGGGATAACCACCGGCTACAATTACAATGGTTGCGGCAGTTTTCGGAGAGATTTTCAGCTCAACCTTATCAAGCGTTTGATTGCCCACTGCTTCCAGCAGATCAACCAGATCAGTTTCTATGCGGGAAAGCACACTTTGCGTTTCCGGATCGCCCATGCGTACATTGTATTCAATAACGTAAGGCTCGCCGTTTACATTCATCAGCCCGATGAAAATAAATCCTTTATACGGAATATTGTCCTGCTTCAGCCCGTTAATGGTTGGGATCACAATGCGTTGTTCCACTTTGCCCATAAAGGTTTTATCGGCAAACGGTACAGGAGAAATAGAACCCATACCACCGGTATTTAAACCGGTATCGCCCTCGCCAATACGTTTGTAATCTTTGGCGGAAGGTAAAATTTTATAATGCTTACCATCGGTTAATACAAAAACCGAAAGCTCAATGCCTCTTAAAAACTGTTCAACAACCACGGTGCTGCTGGCTTCGCCAAATTTGGCGTCCTGCAGCATGGCCTTTAATTCCGCTTTGGCCGATTCGAGTGTTTCGCATATCAGCACACCTTTACCGGCTGCCAGGCCATCCGCCTTTAATACAATTGGTAAGGTTTGGGTTTCCAGGTATTGCAACCCTTCTTCAAGCGTTGCAAGCGTAAAGGTTTTTGATGCCGCGGTTGGTATACAATGTCGCTGCATAAACTGCTTGGAGAAATCCTTGCTTCCCTCTAATTGTGCACCTTGTTTTTGCGGACCAATTACCGGAATATGGGCCAGCTCTTCCTGCTCCAGGAAATAATCGTGAATACCTTTTACTAATGGCTCTTCGGGGCCAACCACAACCATACTGATGTTATTATCGATAGCAAACCGACCAACAGCTTCAAAATCGGTAGGTTTTATAGCCACATTTTTGCCATAAGCGCCTGTGCCGGCATTACCCGGCGCAATAAATAATTGTGTACACTTTTTGCTTTGCGCTATTTTCCAGGCAAATGTGCTTTCCCTACCACCGGAACCAAGTAAAAGAATATTCATAGCGGCAAAGATAAAAAAAGCGGTTTAGTTTCAGACCGGAAGTTATACGACTAATGTACAGTTGACAAAATGCAAATATGCTACTATAGCATTGGCTATCCTACCGCATTAATTCATTTATTTTATTCTGCCATTCGTCCTCAAACACTACTTGAAATTCAAAGTCGTGGTCGGGAAATTCGTCAAACAATTCTTTCCAAGCCTTTTTCGCTCCTAATTCGTTGCATAATGCAAACACGTCTTGTTTGTATTTTGTGTCCTCGTTTTTCAAATGAATACCTTTTGTTTCTAACACATAAACCGTTCCGTAGTCGTCCTTGCTTTCTTGCTTGTCTGCGAGAAGAAAGTCGGGATAAATCTTGTTAGGTTTCCAACCTTGAATATGATAATCTTGTCGGCTCATATTGCGATACCACCACAATAGTTTCTCTTGTTCATCAAGGTAAATGGCAACCGATTTTTCAAGGTCATTGATGTTTTCTTCGGGAACGTAGTCAAACAAGGATTTCTGAATTGGCGTGTTGTCGTTACGGACTAACTGTTTGTTGCTTTTCACTTTTATTCTTGATGGCAACACAAATCCACCTTTGTTTTCAATCAAGAAAAAACAAAGTTTTTTGTCGGTAATCATTTTTCTGAAAACTTGTTCTGATAAGCGGTTACGCTCTTTGTCTAAAACCTTTTTTAGTTCTTCTATGATGAAAACAAAATTGGTTGCAACCGTTTCACGGTCATATTTCGTTTGTAATAAATCAATCGCTTTTTTGCCAATCTGGAAACAATACCAAGGGTTAGGAACTATTTCAGTTATCTGTCTTGTCAGAAAAACTTCGTCTATTTCTAATGTTCCTGTTTTTTCTGCTCTGCCTGTTTCTCTTAGCAATTCCTGTTCTTCGTTGCTCAAACCCAAAACAATTTCTTGTTCTTTGCTCAACTTGTTTTGCAACGAAAGATTTTGAATTTCATCAATGTTAATGTCTTCCCAATCAATCTCACTTAAAATATCAATTTCAAAATTCAGATTTCTCCAACTTTCTGTTTCTTGTACAACAAATTTTGGTAAATAAATTTTCCCCTCGAACTTCTTAAAGCCCGAACGATACTGCATTTCACGGTCTTTTAAACTTCCTGTGTCCATTCCTGCTTCATCGCTTACAATTCTTCCTGCAATGTCGCCCAATCCTTCATCTTCTAATCCTTTTTTGATGTCGCTAACCAACGATTTTGCATTTTGTCGGAATGTAAAAACATAACATTCGTCCAAATCCTGTATTTTGGTTTTTCGTGCAAACGGCTGTCTTAAAATACGACCAACTAATTGCGTTATTCCTGTTGCTGAACTTGGGTTTGTAAGCACGGTTAGCACATACGCAAACGAACAATCCCAACCCTCTTGCAAGGCTTGTTTGGTAATGATGTAGCGAATTTCGCAATCATTGGCAAACAAATCAATTCCCTCAATATCGTCTTTTTCGCTTGATTTGATAGCAATATGACTTTCGGGAACATTACATTTTTTGATTAAATATTCTTTCGCATCTTCTGCGTGAATAAACTTTTTATCTCGTTGGTCTTTCCCTGTTCGTTCAACTTGTATCAAACAAATCGGACGAATATATTCGCCTGTATTGGCTTCGTACTCTTTGGCTTTTTTCTCTAAATCGTTTCGCTTTTCAAAACTTGCCAAAAGTGTGTCCTGCCAATCCAAACTTGTTTTGTTGGTTAAGTGAATATCCAACTTTATCATTTCTTCTTCGTGCAATTCACGACCTGTAATTTTTACCAACTCATTGCTGTTTGGCGGTGGTGTTGCCGAAAGTTCAAGTATAAATGACGGATTGAAATTGCGTATTGTATTCCTCGCATTTTCGCCATAAGCACGATGTCCTTCATCAATCACAACAAGTGGACGTAAAACTTTCAAAGTATTACCCAATGATGTTTTTATTTGCGTTCCGAAAACTTCCATTTCGGTTGTGAAACAATCTAAATTTGGAAGTAATTCTTTTAGTTTTTTATGTCCTTCAAAATCATCTTCTCTTGGAAAAAAATCGGTAAATCCGCCTTGGTCACGGAATACTTTTAGCGTTTCTTTGTTTTGACGGTTTGCAGACGGCAACATTAAAAGTAACACGACTAAATGTTCTTCCACATCAAGACGGTTAAACATTTCTGTCTTTTCTTTTATCAAAGTTCTGCCACCGCTCGAAATATCTAAAACCTGTCTGTATGGGTGATTTCTGTCTTTTAATGCTTTTATGGTTTGGCGATAAATTTGTGTGGACGGCACAACCCAAAGTACCAAACCTGTTTGTTTTTTGAGATACGTTTTTTGGATACTGTCAATAGCGTGGCAAGCCAATAAAGTTTTACCGCCACCTGTCGGCACTTTCAGATAAATGTCGGGTACAGGTTCGTCCAAGCCGTTTGTTTTGGAACTGTAAACAATACGTCCTGTCGATTTTTCCCAAGCCTCTTTCGGGAAATTAATATGTTTTGCTAAATGCGGTTTGAGTTCGGCAATTTCTTCAAACTCTTTTTTCGCATCAGCCAAAGCACCCAAATAATCTTTGAGTTCCTTTAAAACTTTATCCTGATAGTGCTTTAATTTCATTGTCTGAACCG
The DNA here is from genome assembly GCF_008274585.1 of Pedobacter sp. BS3. Taxonomy (GTDB): domain Bacteria; phylum Bacteroidota; class Bacteroidia; order Sphingobacteriales; family Sphingobacteriaceae; genus Hufsiella_A. The sequence continues at coordinate 978,899 of NZ_VTRT01000001.1, forward strand.
TTGATTTATTTGATTATCAGATTTCGCTGATTTTTTTACTGTCTTTTTTATAATCATATCATCATTTAATCAAACGAATCAGCCGTCTGATTTTTTGATTTGTTGTTTTGCCAACTTCCTTTCATTGGTTACTCGTTTAAATTCTAAACTTTTTGAACCAAAATTGATTAATAACCCTGTTTCTAATTTATATGCCTCCAAATAATTTAATGCTTGTGCCAAATGAACATCTTCCAATTTTGTGAGCGCTTTTAATTCTACCATTATCGTGTCAGCGACTAAAAAATCAACTCGTCTTGTACCAACATCAATTCCTTCATAATGAATAGTCATTTCCAATTCTCTTGCAAAGCCTAAACCTTGCTTTTGCATTTCAATAGCCAAACAACGCTGATAAATCACTTCTTGAAAACCATTTCCCAAAGTACTATGGACTTTCATTGCACAACCGATTATCTTTCCTGTCAAATCAGAATGCCTATATTTATCATTTACAATTTCTTTCATAATCAACGACATCATTTAATCATTAAAAAATCATCGGTTCAGACGGTAAATTTCGTAAGGTAATTGGCAAAAATCAATTCGGTATTCTAAACAAGTGTAATCGTCCACATATTTGGCAGGTGCAAATACCAAACGTTGTTTGCCTTTGAATTTTGGCAAAGATTTACAACGCTCCAAAGTCAAAGCGTTTGTTTTCAGCCATTCAATGTCTGCATTGTAAAACAAATACACTTCATAGTTTTTGCTTTCGCCTATAAAACCTGTTTGGGTGTCAATGTTTTTTTCGTTAAATTCTTCGCCTGTGGCGGTGTAAAAAAGATAACGTGCAAATTCTGTGAAAGACGGCAGATTTTCGCCACTCAACAAACTTTCCATTTCTATGGTTTCGCCCAATTCAAAATAACTGAACGTTCCACCTGTGCCTTTTTTCAGCAATTCGCTTTTGGCGGTTGGTACGCCTTTGATTACTCGTCTTGCTCTTTCCGCCGTCAATTCATTTGCGTAATTTTCCATTTCTACTAAAATGAAATTTCGCTCAACTCCGCTTTCTTCATTTAGTTCTAAAACGGCTTGTGCCGTAGTTCCCGAACCTGCAAAACTGTCAAGAACAATATCGCCCTCGCTTGTCGCTAAGGATATACATTGCTTTACCAAAGATTTTGGTTTTGGAAAATCAAATTGATTTTCTAATCCCAATTCTCGTAATTCAATAGTTCCCGTTTCATTTAAAAATGAATTATCGTCCCAAATAGATTTGGGTTTAAATGTGGTTTTACGATACTTCTCATAAATTCCGTAAGAGCCGTCAGTTTTCTTTTTGGCAACTAAATTACTTGTAGTTGTTTTTGAAGATGTATTTTTTGTAACCTTATCTTTTCCCCACCTCCAACAACTTTCTTTCATTTGTGAATTGAATGGTTCTACCATTTCAGTAAAACCCTCGCTTTCGGTCAATGAAACTAAACAAAATCCGTCTTTATCTTCTGATTTTGGGTTTATGTAAATCGGGTAAAACAAATTTGGACGATTGTGCTTTCCGAATTTTGGATTACGGTTTCTAAGTTCACGAACATTAAAAGCACCTATTTCGTCATTTAAGTTTAAATCACTTGTTTCGCTATCTTTTTCGAGTTCAAATAATTCAGTTTCTGGATTTTTGGTGTAAACGATTAAATACTCGTGTGTTTTCGCAATTTGATTATAGGTTTGCCCTCTACTGTTTGCTCTTACAATTACTTGACTGTAAAAATTGGTTTCGCCAAAAATTTCACTTAACAATACTCGTAAATTGGCAAGTTCATTATCATCACAAGAAATAAAAATAACACCGTCTTCGCTCAATAATTCACGCAACAGTTTTAGGCGTGGCATCATCATACAAAGCCATTTGTCGTGTCTTGTCAAATCTTCAATATCTACGGCTTTGCCCAACCATTCTTTAATCATCGGGCTGTTTACATTGTCGTTATACACCCAATTTTCGTTTCCTGTATTGTAAGGGGGGTCTATGTAAATGCACTTTACTTTACCTGCGTAAGTAGGCAAAAGTGCTTTCAATGCTTTCAGGTTGTCGCCTTGTACAATCAGGTTATCGTGCAAAGAAACTTTGTCCGTAAGGCTCAATTCTGCCTTTGGCACAAGTTGGTGGTATTTAACCGCCAAATGGTGGTTTTGCACAAATGTTTTTCCTTTGAAATTGAGTGTTGGCATATCTGTACCTTTGATTAAGTTGATTATTTTGATTGAGTTGATGTATGTGGCTTGTTGGGGTCAAATTTTGAATTTATCAACCGCTTGTACTCTAAACTTTTTGCTCCAAAATTGATTAACAGCCCGATTTCTAAATTATATGCTTCCAAATAATTAATAGCTTGTGTTAAATGAACGTCTTCCAATTTAATTAATGCCTTTATTTCTAAGGAAACTGCGTTATCAACGAAAAAATCGACTCGTCTTGTTCCTACAATCTTTTCTTTATAAAAGACTTTCATTTCAAATTCTCTTTGCGCAGGAATTTTTTGAAGAATAAATTCTTCTTCTAATGCCCTTTGATAAATGACTTCCTGAAAACCATTACCCAAAATTTTATGCACTTCCATAGAACAGCCAATTATCTTACCTGTCAGTTCGGAATACTTATATTTTTCGTTTATTATTTCCTTCATATCAAAATCATTTAATCATAAAAATCAGGTCAACCTGTGGTTCAGACGGTATTTTACTTTTTCCTCCGCCACTTTCAAAGCCTGTAATGCCAAATCTTCATCTTGCACTTCGTAAGCCAATTTGTCGGAAAGCCACGCAATGATTACATCATTTTTGTGCTCTTTGTAAAAGTCGGAAAGTGCTTTTACCTGTTCTCTTGTCGGCATACGTTCATCTCGTTCTATTTTGCTTAAAATAGTCGGGTCAAGCGAAAGTTCAGCTCCGACTTCTCTAAGCAAAAGCCCTTTTGCCTCTCTCAATTCCCTTAGTATTGTTCCTATCGTTTTCAATTTGCTTTATTTTGACTTGACAAATATTGGCGAATATAAGAAAATGATCGTGTTGCTAAGTAAAGGCGCTTAGACATTTTATCAACAATATTGAATTTGCCGGGTGTTAGGTGCGGTTAGGCAATTTAAACATACTCTCTCTGGCACGAAAAACTATATTAATCTGTGAAATGTTAGGATCTTCTCATTTCTATATTTCTATTAATGCTTGTATAGCCGTTCGGCAGGATTGCATCTATCTTACCAGGATAGACTGCAACTACTCTTATTTCCCAAAAGGCATTTTAGGCATTCCCCGCATCATTTTTGATGCCATTGCCGGGTTAGAGAACATTTTCATCGCTTTGCGCATATCCTCAAACTGCTTGATGAGCTTATTAACCTCAGCGATGTTTGTTCCTGAACCTTTTGCTATACGGGCACGACGGCTTTGGCTGATGGCATCGGGATTTTCGCGTTCGTACGGGGTCATGGACTGGATAATGGCTTCAATGGGCTTAAAGGCATTATCGTCAATATCAATATCTTTTATGGCTTTACCAACGCCGGGTATCATGCCCATCAGGTCTTTCATGTTACCCATCTTTTTGATCTGCTGGATCTGGCCGATAAAATCGTTAAAGTCAAATTTGTTTTTGCGGATTTTCTTCTGAAGTTCGGCAGCCTGCTTTTCGTCAAACTGCTGCTGGGCACGTTCCACCAGCGAAACCACGTCGCCCATTCCCAGGATACGTGAAGCCATACGGTCGGGATGGAACACGTCCAGCGCTTCCATTTTCTCACCGGTACCGATAAACTTGATCGGCTTGTTTACTACCGATTTGATGGATAAGGCAGCACCGCCGCGGGTATCGCCGTCCAGCTTGGTGAGCACCACACCGGTAAAATCCAGGCGATCGTTAAAAGCCTTGGCTGTATTTACCGCATCCTGACCGGTCATGGCATCTACCACAAACAGGATCTCATCCGGACGGGTTCCCGCTTTAACGGCCGCAATCTCGTTCATCATTTCCTCGTCAACTGCCAAACGACCGGCGGTATCTACAATAATTACATTATTGCCGTTGCGCTTACCTTCGGCGATACCTTCCTGTGCAATCGCAATCGGGTCTTTTGATTCGAGGTTAGCATATACCGGAACACCAATTTGTGTACCTAAGACCTGTAACTGATCAATCGCCGCCGGACGGTAAACGTCGCCGGCTACCAGCAAAGGTTTCTTGCCTTTCTGTGTTTTCAGGAAATTAGCCAGCTTACCCGAAAAGGTGGTTTTACCCGCACCATTTAGTCCGGCAATGAGTATGATGGTTGGATTTGCCTGCAGGTTCAGATCCGATGCTTCGCCGCCCATTAACCGGGCAAGCTCATCGTTCATGATCTTGGTAAGCAGCTGTCCTGGTGAAATACTGGTGAGCACATTCTGTCCCAGCGCTTTCTCTTTCACCTCATCGGTAAATGTCTTGGCCGTTTTATAGTTAACGTCCGCGTCCAGAAGAGCCTTACGGATCTCTTTCATGGTTTCGGCAACGTTTATCTCGGTAATGCTTCCCTGACCTTTCAGAACTTTAAACGCTCTGTCAAGTTTATCCTGTAAATTTTCGAACATGGTAGTAATCAGCTTTTAGCAGCCTGCAAAGTTATCATTTATCCTGTAATGCCGGTAATGATATTTGGATAAATTGCCGGCGTTTACCACACAATTTACCATCTGAAACATCCGCAATTTGTTTACCTTAGCTGTATGACTGCAAAAAATCAATCTGACCTTAAACGTTGCGGCTGGTGCGGCACAGACCCTTTGTATGTAAAATATCACGATGAGGAGTGGGGCAAGGAGGTGCATGACGACCGGATATTATTTGAGTTCCTGGTACTGGAATCGGCACAGGCCGGGCTAAGCTGGATAACTATTTTAAAACGCCGGGAGAATTACCGTGAGGCTTTCGCCGGATTTGACCCGGTTAAGGTTGCTCAGTTTACCGAAAAGGATGTGGAACGACTGATGCAGGATACGGGGATTATCCGTAACCGGATGAAGATTGAAGCTGCAATAACCAATGCCCGTTTGTTTTTGGATATTCAAAAGGAATTTGGCTCGTTTGATGCCTATTTATACAGTTTTATGCCGGATGGCAAGCCTATATCGAATCATTTAAGTGATCATAAAATGGCTCCGGCACGCACCGAAATATCGGATGCCATTGCCAAAGACATGAAAAAGCGAGGCTTCAAGTTTTTCGGTTCTACCATTTGCTATGCCCACATGCAAGCTACCGGCATGGTGAATGATCATGTGGCTGATTGTGCGTTCAGATAACAGCCTCCCTCTGAATCTTTCTGATATTTAGTATTTTTGTGTTATGCAATTGAGCAACACAGCCTTTTGGGATGTCGATATGGCGAAGATGGATGAGGATCAGCATGCAGATTTCATCATTGCCCGTGTGTTTCAATATGGCCTGATGTCCGATATTAAGGCGGTCATTAAGCATTATGACGCTCAAACAATCAACCAGGCATTAAAGAACTACCGGGGGTTAAACCGCCAGACTGTTAATTTCGCCAAAGTATTAGGCTATTTGTAATGTTGCATTTCAACACCATATCTACACCATTGCGACAATTAATCGAGCAAGTCTGTATCATGCCCGACTTTAATCAATTTTATTTATGTGGGGGTACTGCTTTAGCGCTGCAACTTGGACACAGGATATCTGTTGATGCTGACTTTGTTTCTGAAAACAATTTTGATAAAGACAATCTGATTAAAGTTCTTATTGAGCGCTTTTCGGACGTAACTGATATACACCAAAATCAATATGGCGTTTTTCTGAGAGTATCTGGCTTAAAGCTGGATTTTTTGAGCTGGAATCTGCCTTTTATTGCAGAGCCTATAGAAGAGAATAATATCCGGATGATTTATAAAAAGGATATTATCGCGATGAAGCTGTTTGCCATATTACAACGCGGTGAAAAGAAAGATTATATGGATATTGCAACGCTGCTTGATGAATATTCGCTAAAGGAGATGTTGAATTTTTATCAGGAGCGTCATAAAAATAGTGATATATCCCTCGTATTACGTTATTTGTCAAGTTTTTCTGATATAGATTTTCAGCCGGAGCCTAACATGCTGAATAACTTAACATGGGCTGTTGCGAAACAACGCTTACAGGAAGCAATAAAACAATATACGTTTAATAATTAGATTTTATTTCATTGCATTTTTAACACTTTAGTGTTTTGAACGAGTGTGTCTAGAAGGGTCCTCCGTTAGTAGTGCTCAAAGAAGAGAAATAACGGTATTTTTGATTTTCCAGGCACACTCGTTTATATCAATCAGCTCAATAGCACAGTGTTAGTTGTTCTTTGCCGTTATTTGCTTTTCATCTATTTTGCCTTTTAGTATATATGGAACTGAGGTCCCTGACAGATCATTATTGACAATGCTTACATCTTCTGCCATCCCCTCAAAGGAGCAAAATGGAATTTTAGCAAAGCGTGGTTTGTTATTGGTAATGTAGGCTCCTTTTATGGTGTTGAAACGAATGTAAGATGGCGCTGAGGATGATGTTTTGGCCTGAATATTGTCCAGTACAACATCGCCTGAGTTTTGAAAATAGAATGCCGGACGCTCGTCCTGGGCTGCTATAAAATCCATAACAATGTTATTGAACCTGATACCGTTAACGTAATTACAGTTTATACCATAGGCCGGCGTTATTCCCCAGGTATAGTAATCGGGATAACCATGAGCATTTTTATCTACCATAGTGGGTTGGGCATCCCCGGCTTTTGCGCCTCCTGCAAACTGCAAATGAATGTTGCTTAGCGTTACATTTTCTATCGGGCATTGGTCATTACCTGATATCACCATACCGATGCGCTCATCAAATTCCTTTTTATGATATTTTATGGTGGTATCTGCCCTCCATTTACCGATACCATCGGCAATGATATCAGAGATAATGATATTCTTAACCTGGGTTCCAACGGCATCTGCCCGGGTATCGCACTTTAAAAATATTGCCCCGTTTGTATTATGCATGGTAATATTGCTGAATATTACCCGGTCTGCCCTGCCTCCGTCAACAATCTCGAACGCAATGCCTGATAAACGGGTGTCATATACCGTACAATTGGAGAATACAATGTTTTCAAAAGGACCCCTGCCAACGGCTCCTAATTTAAGTGCATTTGATTCGCTGCTCACCACGCAATTAGTAACGGTTACATTTTTTACGCCGCGTTTCGTGTTACTTTTTAAGCAAATACCGTCGTCTCCGGAAAATACATTGCAGTTGGCTATACGTACATTATAACAATCAACGATATCAATTCCGTCGTTGTTGGCTACAATACGGCTTTTAATGGTAATACCATCAATCAGTACATCGTCGCAGGCATCTATTTTCATATTCCAGAATGCCCCGTTTATAACGGATATGTCTTTTATTTTTACAGCGGTTGAGCGTGAAATGGAAATAGGGAAGGGCCTTACACCGCCGCCAATGCCACCATAGTTATTTTTGCCCTGGAAGTTTTTATGACCGCCGTTTCCGTCTATGGTTCCCCGGCCTAAAATAGCCACATTCGTTAGGTTCCTTCCGCTAATCAGTGCCCGCCGCTTTTCGTTTTTCCCCACTTCATACGGTTCCCATTCATAATCTTTGTAATCGGGGCTTCCTTTTAATACTGCGGAGGGTTCCAGGTACAATGCCACATTGTCCTTCAGCTTGATGGTGCCTGAGATAAACACCCCGTTAGGAATAATTACCTGGCCACCGCCATTTTGGGCACAGGCGTCAATAGCTTTCTGGATAGCTTTTGTGTTCACGGTTTTACCATCGGCAACAGCCCCAAACTGCTTGATATTAATTATCTCCTGGGCTTTTAAGGATACCAGCAAGCTTCCTAAAAGGTACGTTAAAATCAATTTCTTCTTCATTATTGTTCTGCTAAAGGTTTTTACCGGATGGTTATTGATGAAACCGGGTTTGTCAAACGGTTGATACTTTTAGTGTATTTTGCAGGTTTATCATTCAAATTATCCGGATAACAAAGCACCTGTGCACCTTTGTTAATGTCTATGGATCTGATTTCCTGCTTGCCTATACCGAACCGCTCCAGGTCCGTACTGTTATAAGTTCCTGGCTTGAGGATAACAGACCGGCCAGTATAATCTTCACCGGTATACAGCGTTACGTCTCCCGGTGACAATTTATAAATTATTTGCAGCACCTTATCCGCGTAACGGCCACCCAACACCAACTGACTGTATGTATCGAAATGCGGATTATTCTTTTTCACATCAATGGATGTAAGTCCGGATGAAGATACCCAGGTACTGTAAGGGATACTGTCCTGTATTTGGCGAATTACCGGATTGACACCTTTTCCCCGGCCGTTCCAGGTTCCTACCTCACCAGCTATGAACGGCAGCTTGTCATTTCCGAGATCAGTCCGTAAATCTGCTACCAACTTCTTCAAACGACTCATATACAATTCATTTTTAGGAGAGGAGTTATCACTTTCGCCCTGATGCCATATAATGGCCTTGATAGTGCTGCCGGGGGTAGCTGCCAGGGCAGCTTTTGCCCTTGCTATAGCCTGTTCGTATAAGTTATAATCATTCGGCCCTTCATATCCCTTTTGCCACCAGACTATGGATGTGCCTCCTTTCGCATTAACAACAACGCCAATGTCCTGCTTAACATAAGCTGTTAATTTCTGGGCAAAACCATAACCCGGTCCCAGTTTCTGAGGATATGATTTTTTTACGGTAGAATACCGGTTAAAGCCTTCTTCCTGGGTACACACCGCTTTTTCCCATTGGTTTTTATCGTTAAACAGAAAGACTTTTGAGAGCGTATCTCTTTGTAAAGTACTCACTTCGGCTACACCAGCCATGTTGGATTGCCCGATAAGCAGGTAAATATCTAAATTTTTAACGGGTTTATCTTGTCCCTTTACTGTTGCTGTAAGTAATAGCAAAAGGCTTACTTGTCTGACAAAATATTTCATGCTAGTTGATTTTAAAATGTTAATGTTGCTGTTTTCAAGCCATCACTCTTGACTATAATGGTATTGATACCGCTGCCGGTTTGCACCCGGATGCTGCCTCTGCCATTAAATGCCTGTACCTTGGATGAGCCGGTAGGAGTGCCCAGGTTTTTAATCAGTTTACCGTCTCCTGCAAGCGAAAAGTACAGGTAGTTTTTCGCGTCCAGGCAGGGAACGCCATTCGCATCTGTTAAGGTAACATTCACCTTAACGGTATCATCATTTTCGATGACCTTTTCTAATTTAATAGTTGCAGGCTTTCCCCATTTCTGCGTTTGATAGGTAAAAGTGATGGTATCCCTCACAAGCGCTTTGTCCTTAAAGCCGGTAACATGGATCTTATTTTCACCTTCCCTGAAATACAGGTTCCACCGCAAGCCTGCGGCGGGAAAATCCTGGCTGTGTCGCTTTCTCTTACCCATGCTTTTACCGTTGAGGAATAACTCCACCTCATCGCAATTGGAATATACTTTAACCTGCTTTTCCTCGTCCGGCTTTCCCCAGCGCACTGGCCACGTATGCCCATAGATATGTACCATGGCTTTCTCTGTCCAGTAGGATTGGAATACATAGTAAGCTTCTTTTTTGGTGAAATCGCGTTCTACAACGCCTTTCTGATTCACATAGGGTACCGGATTTTCGGGCCGTAAGGGTGTAGAAAAATCTTTAAAACACCAGTATGCAGTCCCGTTGAGCCAGGGCATGGTTTCCTGCTCTTTCAGGTGCCAGTCAATCAGGTCGCAAACATAGGTTTCGCTCCAGTCGCCGTCCTTGGCTATCCTTGGCGGACCGCCGTTCAATAACGCATCGCCGTCTTTTTCGGCTCCTCCGTTACCGGTTTTAATAGGAGGTAGATTTTCATAAGGATTTTCCGCATGACGCCCCGCATGGCTATCGCCGCCCCACTCTACATGCAGGAAATGGTTCACCTGTTTCATTTCAGCTTCTGAAATGGTTTTGTACTCCTTATACAAGCCCCTGTACCAGCCGGCCCATATAGATGGCGAATAAACATCCACAATGTCCTTACAAAAGTCGCACCGGCGGATAGCGGTTTTCCGTGACGGGTCTAAGCGATGAGCCAGATCATTCAGCTCTTTCATAAAAGTCCGGATCTTTTGCTTATCAAATTCCTGGAAATCACCGGGCCAGTCGTTCTCATTCCCCAGCCCCCATATCATCACCGAAGGGTGGTCATAATGCTGCTCGATCATGTTGGTGAGCATCCGTTTTGCCTGCTCCTGGTAAACGGGGCCGCCTAAACCACCGCGGCACCAGGGAATTTCTTCCCATACCAGGATGCCCAGGCTGTCGCACAGGTTAAGTACAATCTGCGACTGCTGGTAATGCGCCAGACGAATGAAGTTCACGCCCATGGCTTTGATCAGCTTCATCTCGGTGCGTATCATATCTTCGGTCATGGCAGCGCCTACGCCGGCATGGTCTTCATGACGATGAGTTCCGCGTAGAAGCAATCGTTCTCCATTCAGGAAGAATGGCCCCTGTTCTTTAAAGATCACATCCTTGAAACCGATTTTTTCAGTATGTGTGATTTCACCGACAGCGGAACGAAAGCTTGCTTTTACAGTATATAATGCCGGGGTTTGCGGCGACCATAGGCGTGGGCTTTTAATAGTTAGGTTCCAGAACGCTGTTTCTGTTACGGCTTTCTCTCCCGACTCTTTTTCTAAAACCAGTTTGCCATCCGGCCCGTATACCCGTAATGTGCCCGACACTGTAGCGATATGATCCGGGTTATAAAACCGGGGCGTTACCTGTAAACTCCCCAGTTTATCAGCCAACGACACATGCGTTTTGATAAATAATTTTTCTACAGACAAAGGCGGGTTGTATACCAGGTTCACATACCGGTAAAGCCCTCCATATACATTAAAATCAGAAAGACTGGAAGGGATCATTTCCCTGTCGCGTGAATTATCTGTTCGGATAACAATGGGGATTTTATGTTTAAACCGTGTATTGTATACGGCTTTTTTCTTAAAATCGGCTACAGCCTGGGTAATATCTACCGTCCACTCATCATACCCGCCTACATGACTTCCTACTTTCTGGTCGTAAATATAAACCTCGGTTTTTTGCCCGGCTCCCTCAAAATGCAGCAGGGTATTGCCGTTCGGATAGGGATTATTAATATCGAGCACGGTACGATACCAGGCGGGGCCCTGGTAATAATTTACATCCGGATCAACCGCATCTTCCGCATTGTAGCAATGCGGCAATGTAACAGGCTGCCACAACGGTACAATTTCTGCACTATCGCCCTCCACAGGTCTGACAGCTTCCCACGCTGTACTTAAATCCTGTTTAATAAACTGCCAGTTAGCGTTTAGCCGCTGTGCCTGCTGTGCATAAGTGGCCGGAATAAGCAGGAATAAGACAATGATCAATTTAACTTCTTTCACAATAAATTAAGTATACGTATCGGCAAAAAAATTTCAAGCTGGTTGGCAGCTTATTGTTCTAATGAAATCCAGTCTAATATAACTCCTCCCTGGCTGGAAACTACCACAAGGTCTTGTATTCCTGAAGTTCTAGTAATATCAATAACCTGTTCAGATAATACGGTCCATCCTGCTGTTTTAATATCAGCTTTACCCAACAGCGGGCCCGTTTCACTTCCTGTCCTGAATTCGAGCGTCGCTTTTCCGTCTGAACTTCCGCTGCCTGCCTTTATCCTGATTTTGGATATTCCGGTCTGGAAATCGATCTTATCAAAACGAATCCATTTACCCTTATCGAATTTATTGACTACGGTACCGGTTTCGGTCTTTTTACGGGCTGCTCCGCTTGTTTCGCTAAAACTTTCTGCTTCTATTTTATGACTGCTTTGTGCATATACTGCTACAGATATGCTCAAGGCCATGATACATAGGGCTACTACTCTTTGGTTCTTTTTCATTGTTCTCTATTTATGTTATGTATATCTGATAATTTTTCATTTGCAGGTTTTAAAAAATAAATTTAGAGGTGACTATGCCAGGCTGCATATCCAGCTTTCCTACGTAAATTCCAGGCAATAAGGTTGAGGAGGGAATTTGAATATCCTGACTGCCCTGATTTAACATGATACTATGGCTAAAGATCACCCTGCCGGATAGATCGTTTATCACGAGTTTGCCCATACCCGTTTTCACAGCATAAATACGAGCATAAAGTGATAGATCGCCGGCTTTATAAAAGGACAGACTTGCCCGCGGTGATAAGGATCTCACACTAAGTGTGCCCAACAGGTTAGAACTACCATTAAAATCTACTTGTCGTAACTGGTAATACCCGGTATTTGCTAAAGGCTGATAATCGATATAGCTATAACCCCGGGTACTTTTTGAGGTTCCGTTTCCTTGAACAGCTCCCAGCAGGCTGAACGTTTTGCCATCGGCCGACCGCAGAATATCGAATTGCATAGTATTATATTCTGACACAGTTGTCCAGTTTAATTGAATACGACCTGACTGATAATCAGCATTAAAAGCTTTCAGGGATACCGGAAGTGTAAGGTTCGGAAAAGTCATATTTATATGGCTTAGCGTCAGGGTAGCTGAATTTGCCGATGGTGATGTGTTGCCTGTACTGGTAATGAGAAAAGCGTTTAAAGCTTTATCTGAATCGAGCTCCGTTTGCTGGGAGTAGGGGAAATTATAATTGCCCAGATCTGACATCCGCAGACCGTTTACCCAAAACTGGTAACGCTGCGGTGGTACAGTGTAACCTACGCTTCCGCGGATATATTCCTTACCAACAGTGTCATTATTCAGATATAATTCAATATCGTACTCATTCCCTTTAACAAAGTTTGCAATGGTGGTATATGATATCACACCATCTGACACGGAGCGGTAGCATAGCCTAATACCTGAATCTGAATATATCCATCGCAGGGATGAAAAAATACTGCTGTTCACTGTCGATGTACTCACCTGGCTACCGCTCGTAAATACACCACCCGTTCCGTTACCTACGCTAAAGGCATACTCACCATTTGTTCCGCCAGTTCCAAAGATGATTTTAAAGGAGAAAGCGGCGGCAGGACCAGCCTCCGTAATATCGTATACCGAGAATTTATTTAGTGCTGCTGAATTCGCAGTAATTTTTAAAGCCGCATCTGATGTCCCTAAATTCAATAGCTCATAACCTCCATTGCCGGTAGAGCCCTGTGCTACCCGGGCCGAACCTGACGGGGGTGAAGGCAGGAAACCAACACTGCTTCCCGATGAAACAGAATTGGAGGCAGATGTGCTATGGTAAGTTGTTCCCAGTGAACCGCCGGAACTTAAGTCATAACTCCATGTAGTAACGGGGTAGTTCCATACACCGGCGCTGTCCAGTTCTGTAGTTAACTGCAAGTTGGTGTAGGTAGTGAAGCCCAAAAAGGTATTATCACTTTTTACTCCGTAGGGGCTTTGCTTATTCCGGAACGAGGCCAGCGAATCGGTCTGGTAATAACGGTAGGCCGTTTCTATGGCAGGCTGGATAACGTTGTTTGCCGTTGAGCAATCGCGGCAGCCAATCTGTCCTGCAAAGGCTTTGGCAATCCAGTTCCACCCCTTTCTCAGCCGTTGTGCATTGGCCTCGTATAAGGAACTATCCGTCTGTATCCTGGCCATTTCTGCGGCATAGGTGAACCCACACATGGAGTACTGCGGATGCGTACAATCTCTGGAACAAAGCTCAAATACCTCACCTGTGCTTCCATCAATAATCTCAGGCAATAAGCGTTGTATGATTCTTTTCCCTTCGGCATATTCAACAGCATTATCCTGGAATATGCCAATAGCCATTTTCGCATAACCGGCAGATACCCCCTGGTTATTCAGTCGTAAAGGTTCATTAGCGTCAACAGCTTCTACCATCTTGCTGATGTAGGTAGTATCCAGCCTGGTTAAAAAAGCAGAGCAGGCAGTAATAGCTGTAGATTGCCATCCGGAGCCGTTGCTGTTTACGGTGTAATTTTTTAATATCTCGGCAGCAGCGGCAAATGAGGGTGCCACCCACGATGCCTCCAGCCATTTTTGTGCTTCGGAAGTGCCGGAAACTACCTCATATCGATCAAAATTGCTTGCCCAGCCATTTAAAATATAGATCGCCGAATCAGCATCGGCAGTTAAGCCGGTACGGGCCCAACGCAATGCCCAGGCATAGGCTAAAATAGCATCTGTTCTGATCTGGTCTTCTGTTGGTGTACCGCCTGCTCCTTTTGCATATACTACTGAAGGGAAAGATGTCGGTACAGGGTTTGCAGCGATAAACTCTTCTACTTTCTGATATCCGGCCAGGCGGTATCTGTTGCCGGCATTGGCCTGCATAGCTATTTCGTCCAATTGCTCTTTACTCACACTGATACCGGGATGCGTAAAATTGGCAAGCGAAACTACCATCAGGTTATCCATATCATAGGTGGGTGTTCCTCCTGTCGCAATGAATTTGAAATTGGATAAGCTTATCGTAGCCGTTGTAGCGTTGCGATCGGTTGAGAATTGTTTTACATCGTCTACCCAGATATTCCATTTGCCGTTTGCCAGGGTATATTTATTCCCATCCGGACCGGTATATTGGCAATCGGCTCCCGAAGCATTTATAAACCAGGTAACCAGATGCTCGCCTGAATAGTTATAGGTACTGTTAGTGCCAGTTGATACATCCCTTAACGCATAATGGTAATCACCTGCCGATCCCACTAAACTTATTCCAAATTTGGAATTTATGTTTGTATTATCTTCCTGAGTACCGTCGGCAGAAAAGCCACTGCCGAAGAAGAACTGCGCCTGGCTGCTGCCAGTACTGGAAATGTTACTTACAGACAGTTTAAATCGTACAGCTATACACTGTGAAGCTGGATTAAGATTGCTTGTCCTTGCGAAAAATCCTGTGCCATTGGCTGCACCACTAATGGTTCTTTCAACATGCAGGGCATTATTGACCACCGTAACCGTTACTCCATCCGAACCGCTACTCCCGGTCATGACCCCTGCAGCATTAAACTGACCAGCCGAGGGATTTGCCGGGTTTATGTAGTCCGCAAGTAACGATGAAGTGCTGAAGTCCTGGCTGAACATAACCTGGGCCTTACTCTGACCTATAGACCACAAAGCAAACAGAAAGAACAGGTGTTTTTTCATCTTTATTTTAACTAAACGGTTTTAAAAAGATAGTCTGGAACAGGATTTCTGAACAATACTTCTGCGGTTTATTTATTAAACTTAATACGATACACGCTGTTATTTTCAATAACACTGGCGATGTAAGTTCCTGATTTGGAAAGATTTAAAGGAACAAACAGCTCATTATATCCCTGGTTTAACTGTAATTGATCCTGCATTAAAGAATGCCCCGATATGTCAGCTACACGCAGTCTTATGGATCCGGCTGTGGCTGCGTTAATACGCACACATAACCGGTCATCGGACGCCACAAATGCTTGAACGTTACCGGAATTTAATGTTGCTTTTAATGCAATGGTACCTAGGATCCTGCTCTGGCCGTCAAAATCTACCTGTTTTAACTGGTAATAGCTTATACTGGGTAACGGTTGCCGATCAATATAGCTGTACCGGTTAATCTCTTGTGAAGTTCCATTACCGGTCACTTGTCCGAGGTAATTAAATTGCTGGCCATCAGCAGAACGGGATACTTCAAACCGGGCATTATTTTGTTCTGAAGCGGTGACCCAGTTGAGTTCGGCCTGGCCGGTCCTGATATGTCCTGTAAAAGATGTTAATGATACGGGCAGCGTACCGTCAAGCGCAGTCATTACAATATCATCGATATCGTACGTTGCTGGATTTCCTGTTGCAATAAATTTAAAATTTGAAAGCGTTGCACCTGCGTTTATTCTGGATATATCGTTTGTAAATTGTTTCTGTGTACCTACCCAGACATTCCACTTTCCGCTGGCAATAATATATTCGTTATTATCCGGCGCCGTATACTTACGGCTGTCAGGGGTAGCATTTAAGATCAATGTAATAGTTTGCTCGCCTGTAAAAGTTCCTGCACCATTACCGTTCCCTCCCGAAACATCTCTCATTTGAAATGCACCTCCGGTCGCATAGTTTATTCCTAACCTTGCAAAATTAGAAGCTGTTTCTTGTGTCTCATTAACAGCATAATTGTTTCCGAAAAAGAATTGGGCCTGGCTGTTGCCTGTGGCAGAAAAATTGCTTATGCTGAGCTTAAATGATACTGAAACAAATTGAGTAGCAATGTTCATATCCGTGGTACGGACGAAATACGCCGTGCCGTTAGCAGATCCAGCCAAAGTTTTAACAATATGGAATTTACTGTTGTCTATAGCCGCTGTTACACCTAAGCCACTACTGCCTGCCGCAACACCAATGGCATCAAACTGGTTGGCAGATGGTGTGGTACTTGCGTAATCTGTAAGAATCGTGGACGAGCTAAAGTCCTGGTTGAAAAAAACCTGGGCCTGGCTTCCTGTTATTATACACAGGAGCACAATAAAGAGTACATTCTTTTTCATAACTGTTGATTTTATTTAATGATTAGTTTGCGTCTACGTTAACTGTCCGTATAACCGATTTTTCGTGTTTCAGCGTGCTGTTTTGCGCCACAAATACCACAGTATAATTTCCCGGTTTTGTATAGTTGTAGGTATAGCTGTTCAATACCGGGTCCGTATAACTTTTTATGGCGATAGACCGGTCAGGGCCTAGGTTTGCTTTGCTGGTACTGATAGATTTACTAATGGCCCACGTCTCGGTGTACACGTTAATGTTCACGTTGTTACCCCGAAGGTTAACTACATTACCTGATTCTATTTGGGCTCTGCCCGGATCAATGATTTCACCATCATTAACCAGCAGCCATCCTGCGCTTACCTGGTCAGATAAGGTAATAGGGCCGATATTAGACTGACCGGTAAGTAAAAAATTTCTGATCTTCCATGTGTTTTGAGTACCGGCTGTTGATTGTGGCAAAGTCACATACTTAAACCCTATGTAAAGCGGTTTGCCTTCGACTTTCAGATCAGAGATATCCTGTGTCCCTGAAGAGGCTGGTGTTGATGATCCTACCGTTGCAGCCAAGGTAAACCGGTTTGTAATATTGGTCCAGTTAGCAGCATGAATATGTTCGGGCGTATAGGTGCCATCGAAATCTGTTGATGCCCATACTGATAATTGATTAGGTTGGGTACCATATTGTACTGTAGTGGAGAATGACATGAGCAGGGCATCATAATCCAATTCTCTGCCCTGGGCATAGGCATAATCATTACCTATTTCACCGGGATACACTGAAATAAGTTTGGCGTCGCCCTCAAAATTAAAGGTTACCTTCTTTACCGGGTTACCTAAGGTATCCACGTCATCAGCTACCGTGTAGCCTTTAACATTAAAGGTAGGCGCATCCAGGTCGAGGCTTTTATCACAGCCTGCCAATACGAGTATGAAAGCTGATATGTAAATGACAATATATTTTAGGTTCATAACTGATGAGTTTAATTGTATATACTCTGTTTACCATTCCGGGTTCTGTGTCAATGCCCGGTTTAGGGAAAGCTCATAAGTAGGAATGGGCAGCAACAGGTGCTTATTCCCGATATTTATACCCGCCTGTGCCGCGTACGGAAATGTTGAAGGTACTTCCTGCATGACTTCATTAGCTACCTGTTTCATGGTGGATACAAATGTTCCCCATCGTATCAGGTCCATTTTCCTGAGACCCTCAAAACATAGCTCTCGCGACCTTTCTTCCCGGATAGCGTCTCTCAGGGTTTCATAATCGGCGGTCTGATCGGGCAGTAGCTCATAATCATTACTCAGCGTAATGATCGCTGACGCGGTGGCCCCGGTGCCGGCTCCTGAGATTGTTACCGTGGGGTTAGACGTATAAAAGCTTCCCCGGTTGGTAATGGTGATGGACGAGATTTTACCGGATGATACGGTAGCTGTAGCTGTGGCCCCGCTTCCGCCGCCGCCCGAAATGGTAACCGTAGTGGTAGCGGAAGCATAGCCAGAGCCGCCGGCAAGCACATTGATGGTTCTTACCCGCTCGCCATGCACATCCTTACCGAATCCCCGCCGCCTAACCGTATTAATTGCCGCGATGATGGCATCTTTATCGCCGCTCAACTCGTTTTCCGCTTCGGCATACATCAGCAACACATCAGAATAGCGCAGCAGCGGAAAATTTTCAGGTGTATAATTTTTATTCTTAGGCACAACCACTTCATATTCCCTGCGCCATTTAGCTACATTTCTGTTGTATAATTGTGTGGCGGTCCAGTTGGTTTTTGTTCCGTCGTTACTGTACTTAAACGGAGCTATGGCCCAGTCCCTCCGGTCATCTAACGCGTCGTACCGACGGTATTGTCGCCCTAAAGCGCTTACCTGGCCATAAGAATATCCAATGCCGGTATCATCATTACGCATTTCTATCCCGTTACGGGAACCTACTCTTCCGCTCGACACATATGAATCCTGCCTGTTTCCCCAGAACTCTACTTCCCAGATACTTTCCTGAGGATCATATTTGTCGGCCGCGTAATTGATAAATACCTGTTGGTACGATGGATTCAGCTCGTGCCGAAAATCGGGGTCATCCATTACTTTCTTCGCCCAGTTCCTGGCATCGGTATATTTGGAGACATCCTTTAAGGGTTCTCCTGCCATGTAAAGGCATACTCGTGCCAGTATTCCCCTTACAGCTGATTTGGTTACCCGGCCGCCAAATTTTACATCTTTCATACTCGCTACCAAACCTTCTGCCTCTTCCATGTCCTTCAGTATCTGGGCATATACATCCTTGATCGGTGTGCGAGGCATCTGAACGTTTTCCGGTGAGGTAACCGGCTCCAGTACTAACGGAACGGCTCCCCAGTTTTGTACTAACAGAAAGTAATAATAGCCCCGCAGAAATAAGGCTTCTCCCCTGATCTGCTTGCGCTTATCGTCACTCATTACCGGCTTGTTAATATTGGCCAATAGAAGATTTGCATCACCAATACCCTTATAAAGTGCCTGCCAAAGGCTTCGTATATTAGGGTCAGAAGCGGTATATTTATAAGCTACAATATCAGGAAGAGTGCTGCTGGTACTTACCAGCGACCAGAACATCTCGTCCGAAATATCAAAATAGCTCCACAGGTTTGCACCATACGTAGCGTCGGGTGTAAGCCGGCTGTATATGGCTGCCAGTGCATAGTTCATGTCGTCTTCTGTATTGTAAGAATTTACAGGCGACAGAAAATCTGAGGGCTCTGTTTCCAGCAATTTTTTACAGGAACTACCGGATAACAGCAGGGTTATGATGAGGATATATTTTATATTTTTCATGTCTCTTCATATTTAAGTATTCCTGTTTAACTAAAAGGTTGCTTTTACGCCAAATACAATGGTTCTGGCCCGAGGGTAAGCCGAATAGTCAAATCCGGGTGTCAGCGTGGTATTGCGCACAGCAACTTCTGGATCCATACCGGAATAATCTGTCCACGTAAACAGGTTTTGTGCTGTTACGTTAAAGGAAAGGTTTTTGGCAGTGATGAGTTTACTGTACCGGGCCGGCACATCGTAAGAAAGCTGAACGGTCTTTAACCGTAAGTATGAGCCGTCTTCAACTTCGCGTGAAGAATAATAACCGGTTGGGCCTCGTCCTCCTGTACGAAACAGGGTGTTACTTGGATTATCAGGTTCCCAACGGTTCACGTAACTGGCGTATTGATTCAGGTTATACCGGTTTAATACATTTCCTTCGAAAATGATCCGGTTGGCATTATAGACGTCATTCCCGTATTTCCATTGAAAGAATATGTTCAGGTTAAATCCTTTGTAACTGAAATTATTTGAAAACCCGCCCGAATGTATGGGTAATGTCCGGCCTATCAGCGTCTGATCGGCAGTGGTAATCACACCATCGCCATTCAGGTCTTTATATTTGGTGTCTCCTGGCTGGATCAGCCCCCTGTCTGTGCCATAATAGGCCATATCCTTTTTAAGTACGCCATCTTCAAAATCACTTGTCTGGTACACGCCGTCCCATACATAACCATAGAACATAGCAGCCGGTCCACCCACCTCGGCAATGTACAGGGGAACGGAATTCCAGGCACTTTCCCAGGTCATGGTAGACAGTTTATTTTGCTGGTTATCTACCAATTCCAAAATTTTATTATTGTTAAAGCTAATATTGAAATTGCTTTCCCACCTGAAATTTCGATTCCGGATATTTACCGTATTCAATGTAAACTCTAACCCTTGATTACGAATTTTACCGATGTTCTGGTATACGCTTGAAAACCCGGTCGCAAAGGGAAGGTCTGCATTTAATAATAGATCATACGTCGTTTTCCGGTATGCATCGATTGTTAATTCTACCCGGCTTTTAAAAAGGCTGATATCGTAACCCAGATCGGCCTGCAGGGTACTTTCCCATTTCAGGTTAGCGTTACCCATATTAGTGGGTGTAATGCCGGGTGTAGGTGTGGCATTGTTGAAGGAGTAATAATAGCTGTATGATTGTCCCAGCGCTGGCAGGGGTGCAAAATCACTCACCCGGTTATTCCCTGTTAATCCATAACTGAACCGTAATTTAGAATCATAAATGACTCTTGAGCTTTTCAAAAAGGGCTCATTCTTCATGCGCCAGGCAAATGCTGCCGAAGGGAAATACCCCCAGCGGTTTTGAGGCGGAAACTTTGAAGAGCCGTCAGCCCGGAATGAGGCGGTAAGGAGGTATTTTGATTTATAGCTGTAATTCACCCGGCCCAGGAACGATACCAGGCCATTGTCTGATATGCTGGCGGTGGAATTATAAGGTGTGCCTGTATCCAGGCCACTCATGCCCAACACCTCGTTAGATATAAGTTGAGAATTATAGCCGTAACCTTCGCTATGATTACCCTGCATGGTAAATCCGGCCACAGCATCCAGGCTATGCTGTTTATTGAATGTTTTCTTCCAGGTCAGCGTATTTTCATTGAGCCAGGTATTGCTTTCCGTATAACCTACGGAACCGTTTACTCCCCTGATATTTCTTGGCAAAAGCGGTGTGCCGTGGGAGGTTTGTGAGTTATTGAATGAATCGTTGCGGCGCATCCACAAATTGAGTCCGCCTGTTGCTTTGAAGGTGAGCTCGGGGGTGATATTATACGTTACGTATGCGTTGAAATTTGATGTGCTGCTTCTTCGGCGTCTCAGTTCGTTCTTTGCCGATATGATGGGATTCACCCGGGTATCGGTAGAACCATCAACCACATCATCTGTTAATTCATCTTCTAAGTTCAGATCCTGGTCATCATCGTCTATTGCCCCGATGGTTATAGGCCGGTAACCCCAAACACTGTACATATAGCTGCTGGAAGCCGAACCGCCCGAAGACGCGATTTGTCCATGATTGGTAGTGGAACTATAGTTGATATTGATACCCGCTTTCAGGCGTTTGTTAATTACCTGGTCAAGTACTGCCCTGCCCTGATAACGTTTTTGCCCGGAGTTAATAATTACGCCCTCCATATTATAAATGGAGCCGGAGACCGAATATTTGGTTTGTGCGTTTCCGCCTCTTAAAGAAAGGTTGTGAATTTGTGTGGGAGCCGTATGGAAGATCTGATCCTGCCAGTCGTATCCTTTCACATTTTTATATAGCTCCAGATCTGTTCCATACCGTGTTTCGGCCGCTGATGGATTAAGCTCGTGTTGGTATTTTACAAATTCATAAGGACTCATCATGTCCATGGTTTTAGTTACCTTCTGAAACCCGAAAGACCCGCTGTAATTAATAACCGGTTGCCCCGCTTTACCTTTCTTGGTTTCTATGACAATAACACCGTTAGCGCCACGGGCACCATAAATTGCAGTAGCCGAAGCATCTTTTAGAACGGTAATGGACTCGATATCATCGGGATTGATCGCCGCATTATCGGGCGATTCCATGGGGAAGCCGTCAACAACATACAGTGGCGAGTTATCTTGCGTTAATGAATTGCCCCCGCGGATAACAATATTAGTACCTTCCTCGCCGGGTTGTCCTTCATCTGATGAAACGTCAACCCCGGCTATCCGCCCGGCAAGCGCCTGGTCAAAAGATATTACCGGCGCTTTCTCCATATCCTGGATATTCACCTGGCCTACCGATCCCGTTACATCGCCCTTTTTAACAGTTCCATAGCCGATAACAACAATTTCATCCAGACTGGTGGATTTCATTTTCAGCACCACATTGATGACCTTACCAACGCCTGCCGACCGCTCTACGGGCTGGAACCCCAGGTAAGAAAACACCAGGATAGCATTGGCTGGAACACCGGCAATGTTGTAGTTCCCTTTATTATCGGTAACCGCTGCTATCCGGCCACCTTTTAAGGTTACTGAAACGCCGGGAAGCGCCTCGCCCTGTTCATCGGTTACCTGTCCTGAAATACTGTTTTGCTGATTTTGTGCGACAGCAGTTTGTATCCCTGTACACAGGCATAGCACAATAAACAGGCAAATGCTTAACCATAGAAAAGTCGGGATACGTAATTTCTGTACGAAATAGTTTACATAAAGGTGTAGCATAATTTAATTTATAATTGGTTTGAGAGTCCTTTTTCCGAAATATCAATATTGTCTGTCCTTTATCCCCTAGACAATCTATAATATCAGAAAAAGTATATAAAACATGAGCAGCACTAATAAAACAGATACAGACACCTGTTTTATGTGATTACTTCTGTCACGTTTCATGGAGCCAAGATAGGAGGTGAGTCTGGAAAGAAAGCATGATTGCCGTTCAGAAAACACAGGTCTAACGTATGCGACTGGTTGTTGTGAAATGTGTAAATTGCTGTATATCAGTTAAAAGCGATTTTTTGATTTTATGAAGGTAAACAAATGGTATCGGTGTATGGCAAATTTTCTTTTTGTTATTACTTGTACTGTTTTTGTTGCAGCAATACCCATTACCGTCATGCTGGACTTAATTCAGCATCCTAATGCAATATACAGTACCGGTTTTCCGCTTTAATCCCGAATACTCGGGATGACTCGCGTCAGGATGACGTGCTTCGGAATGGCCTGCAACTTGCATTTCCGTTCCTATTACCGTCATGCCGGGCTTGATCCGGCATCCTAATGCAACATACTACACGATTTTCCGCTTTAATCCCGAATACTCGGGATGAGCCGCGTCGGGATGATGACAAAGATCTTTCTATGTGAAAGTGAAATTTGCTGTGCACCCGAATAATATGATCAGACCTGGTATTTATTTTGATTGTTTGCTGTATTCTTTTGGAGTGAAGCCAAACTGTTCTTTAAAACATTTTCTGAAATAATTAATGTCTGAAAAACCTACAATATAGGCAACCTCGCTTATCGTATGTTTACCTTGTTCAAGCAGCTGAGCAGCTCGCTTTAGCCGGATGGATC
Organism: Pedobacter sp. BS3; assembly: GCF_008274585.1. Lineage (GTDB taxonomy): Bacteria > Bacteroidota > Bacteroidia > Sphingobacteriales > Sphingobacteriaceae > Hufsiella_A. Next base: position 1,002,348 of record NZ_VTRT01000001.1, read on the forward strand.
GTACAAAATCATTGACAGTTTGCCCGGTAAGCGCTTTAATCTTTTTATATAATGTCGCCCTGCCCACAGCAACTTCCCTGCTTAACTCGTCAACCGTGAGATCCGGGTTATCCAGGTGTTGCTCGATATAGCTCATTAAATCCATCAGTAATTTATCATCGGCCGATGACAGCACAATGTTTTGTGGTTCAAGACGTATTTCCTTTTTATACCGTTCGCGTAATTTCTGCCTGGAATCCAGCAAGTTCCACACCCGTGCATTCAGTATGCTAAAGGCAAATGGTTTGGTGATGTAATCATCAGCCCCGGTTTCAAATCCTTCGATCTTAAACACCAGCGAACTTCTGGCGGTTAGTAAGATAACAGGTATATGACTGGTCCTGATATCAGATTTTAACCTTCCGCATAATGCTATGCCATCCATTACAGGCATCATCACATCGCTGATGATGATATCAGGAACCAGATTTGCGGCCTGTTGTATGCCCAGTTCACCGTTTACAGCCGTGTGCACTTCAAACTCATCACTAAATCCTGAAACCATAAAGTCCAGTACTTCCGGATTATCTTCTACCAGCAACAGCGATGGTTTTTCTTTTTCAAGCCCTGCTAAAATTTCCTGCTTGCGTTGTGAAAATTGTTGCCTGCCTGTTGAAGAAAGGGGCTGATAATCTTCAACCCGCTCTTCATCGGTAATTGTGCCGCTGAGTTCGTTTGCTGCGAGATGCGCTTTACCCAGCGGTAAGGTCACCGTAAAAGCGGTATAACCGGGCTTTTCAGAGGTGGCCTGTCTGCTCTCCACTGTAATTTCGCCATGATGCAGCTTCACCAGGCTTTTAGAAAAAGCCAATCCCACGCCTGAACCTTCTTCGTTCTGACCATTTTCATTATAAAATTTAAACTGCTCAAATATATTTTCTATATGTGAAGCCGAAATGCCGCATCCGTTATCTTCTACGGTTAATGTCGCACAATCACCGGTTTGCCGGATAGAGAAGGTAATGGAGCCTTCGTAAGGCGTAAACTTAACCGCATTGGAAAGCAGGTTATACAACACTTTTTCAAGCTTATCGCCATCAAACCAAACCGGCAACTCCGGCATTTCAGCATGAAAGTTTAAACTGATGCGCTTTTGTTCTGCCAGTCCTTTAAACGCTAAAAAAACTTCCTTTGAAAAGCGTACAATATCGCCTTCGGTGGCTTGCAGCGCTTCACTGCCTGAATCAAATCTCCTGAAATCCAGCAACTGGTTGATGAGCCGCATTAAACGTTGCCCGTTACGGTGCATCAGTGCTAACTGATGCTGAACCTTATGATCACCATCGCTCATACCCAGCAAGCGCTCTATAGGAGCAAGGATCATGGTTAACGGTGTTTTAATTTCATGAGAAATATTGGTGAAGAACGTCATTTTACGCTGGGCAAGCTCCTGGTCTTTAACATGACTGAGACTTTCCAACTCGAGTTGATGCCGTAAACGTTCTGTTTTAACCGAGTAGTAATTAAACAGGTATAACAGGCCGGCAAATAACAGGAAATAACCGATATAGGCCCATGTTGTTTTCCAGAAAGGAGGCAGTATGGTTATTGCTATACTCCGTCCGGTTTCATTCCAGATACCATCATTATTAGATGCCTTAACCCTGAAAGTATAGTTGCCGGCAGGTAAATTGGTATAATTAATGATACGCTGATCGCCGGCGTAATGCCATTCATCGTTTTTATCAAAACCTTCCAGTTTATACGCATATTGATTTTTAGATGAATTGATATAGTTCAGTGCTGCTACTTTAAAGGCAATGGAGGCTTGTTGATAATTCAGGGTCAACTTTTTAGTATCGTCTATGGGCAGCGTTAAAGGGGAGTCTTTGGTTCTGCAGGTTACGGGCTTATTATGAATTAAAAAATCGGTGAAGACAACGTGGGGCTGGTATTCGTTTTTTATAATCTTCTCGGGGTAAAATGTAGTGAGACCATTTACCCCGCCGAATAATAGCTCGCCCCCAGCGGTTTTAAAAACAGCGCCCGGTAAAAACTGGTTGCTGGATAAACCGTCATTAGAGGTATAATTATGTATTGAAAACGTGGTACCGGCATGGTTAATTTTTGATATTCCCCGTTGGGTGCTTACCCAGATATGTCCCGAATTATCTTCTGTAATGCTTTCAATTACATTATTAATTAAACCGTTTTGGTCGTTTATAAGCTGCCTTTTGCCTGTTTCAGGATCAAACAGGTTTAAGCCGGTTTCGGTACCCACCCAAAGCCGGTTCTCTGAATCTTTAAAAACAGCTAATATCACCTGTTGATCAAATGCCTGATAACGAGTAATGTTGTTGGTTTGACGACTATAAAAGTTGAGTCCGTTTTGTGTACCGATCCATATTCCTTGCTTGCCATCCCTGTATAATGCATGGATACAGTTGCTGCTTAAGGTATATATATTTTTAGGATCGTGCTTAAAAGAAGTTGTAGTGCCGTCTGCACGAATCAGCCAAAGCCCGGTTGTGTGCATACCTGCCCAAACTAGGTCTCCGTCAGCAATTAATGTATTCACCCGCCTGTTTACCATTGGGTATTCCTGGTCTATTGGTAAATATCTGACACTGCCGTCTGATGGGGTGAAAATACCCAGACCTTCCAGTGTACCCACATAAAATTTTCCGTGGTTATCCCTAGCCATCACCTTTACAATGTTACTGGAGTGCTGCCTGCTTTTGTCAACCAGGGGAATATAACGCGACTGCTTTGTCGCCCGGTTGAGGTAATTAATGCCTCCGCCATCGGTAGCTACCCATAAAGCTCCATTAGGGTCTTCAAGTATAGCATTCACAATAGGCTGGCTAAGACCTACGTTATCGCCAACCTTTTCACCGATATTATCAAAATTGTTAAAGCCGGGATAATATACATTCAGTCCACCAGCATAGGTCCCCATCCAGATATTTCCTGAACGGTCACGCAAAAAGTTCCATACCGAATTCTGGCTCAGGCTATTCACATCACCACCAATGTGCTGGTAATTGGTAAACGTTAAATTCTCTTTATTGAAAACACTCAAGCCCATGCGGGTTCCCAGCCAGATATGTTCTTCATCATATACCAGCAGATCTTTAATCACATCGGAGGGAATACTATTGGCCGTATTGATACTGTGACGAAAATTATGACATTGATTAGCTGCTGACTGATACCAGAATAGGCCTTTATCTTCGGAAGCAAACCACAGATCGCCGGCTTTATCTTCATGGATAGCGGCAATTTTAGCATTTAAAAGGGTGGCATTGTTTTTCATGGCATCCGGAAGAGTAAGCAGTTTTCCGTTTACCGGGTCAATACACTTCACACCGCTTTCAAGGCCAACCCATATTTTACCCCTTTTATCCAGAAGCAAAGCCCGGATACGACCACTTTTTAATATATCTTCATTCCCGCTCCAGTTTATTGCCTCATTTCTGTTCTTGTTCAGGTTAATTTGTTTTAAACCTCTGTATGATGCGATCCACAGATGCTGCCTCTTATCTTCTAATAGGGCAACCACGGGTTGCTTGTCTGAAATATCAAGGTAGGTAAACTTTTCTGTAGATGGATTAAACCGGTTCAATCCGTTAGATGTACCGATCCAGAATATACCTTTTGAGTCCTGGTAAATAGCTCTGACCAGGTTATGACTAAGGCTGTTAGCATCACCTTCCCTGTGTTTGTACGTGATAAACTCATATCCGTCATAACGGGAGAGCCCTTCGCGGTTACCTACCCAGATAAAGCCCTTTTTATCTTGGAAAAGTGCGCCAATGGGACTTTGCGATAATCCCTGCTCATAAGAGATATGCTTAAACTTCAACGGATAATGCTGCGCAGCAGAGACGGCACAGATGCCTGTAAAGCAAATACATAAAAGATATTTAAACCACCTCATCGCTATAGTTGCAGTTTACAATGCTTTGCTAAAGATATACATTATAATTATATGCTATTGCTGGGTCGGCGTTAGTTTGACGTAATACCATAAAATTACATGAAGGTTGTACAGGTGTTTGGAAGAAATTAACTCGCGTTAACTTAATGACATCGCGAAAAGTCTGCAAAGAGAAGTGATATTCAGACCTGATTTACCTGTCGATTGGATATTCTCGATTCCGGATATACCGGAGACAACGTTCAAAACGTTGTCTCCGGTAAAACTCCGAAAGGTTAGGCAGTTACTTATGTGCCTGCTATTTTAAGCCTTAGCTTGTTGAATAAATTCCTGTAATTCGGCCAGATCCCGGACTACAATATCCGGTTTTACGGTTGATTGTTGTACGTCTGCGGCGGTAGCTTCGCCGGATAGCACCAGAACACCTAATGCTCCGGCATTTTTTGCCATTTGCACATCGGTATAAATTCTATCGCCGGTCATGGCAATTTCGCCCGGCTTTAAGTTGTATTTATGAATAATGCCATCCAGCATCTGAGGATCGGGCTTGCCGATTACCGCATCGGGCTTTCTTTTGGTAGCGCCCTCAATGCAGGCGCATATCGAGCCGCAATCCACCAAAATATTAGGCTGGTCGGTAGGGCAGACCCAGTCGGGATTTGTGGCAATGTATGGCAACTGTTGACTTGCCCAATAGGCTGCCCTGCACAATCTCGAATATACCAGCGTGGTATCAAAGCCTACTACCAGCGCATCGGGCTTATCATCGGCGCTATCGGCAGTAGAAATAAATCCGGCATCCTCAAACTCCTTAACCATGCTGGGTGTGCCCAGAATAAACAGCCTTTTAACCGAAGGATGATGATTTTTGATAAAATTGATGGTTGCTACTGCTGAAGTGTACATTTCTTCCTTAGTTGCCGGAATACCCATTTTTTCCAAATGTTTAAGATAATCGGCAGTGCTTTTAGACGGGTTGTTGGTTAAAAAAGAATAGCCAATGCCATTAGCCTTTAAATAATTTAAAAAATCGTTGGTGTATGGAAAAAGTGTACTGCCATTATAAATGGTGCCGTCCATGTCCAACGCGAAATGCTTAATGGCCCCCAAACCCCCAAAGGGGGCTTTTTCTATTGTTTCATTGTTAAATTGTTTCATTGTTGATGGTTAATAGTTAATAGTTGATAGTTTGGGCGCATACTGTTAACTTGCCAACTGAAAACTGTCAAATTCCCCCTTTGGGGGCTAGGGGGCTTCATCATATCCATGTGCCTTTGCTTTCCACATTAAGGCAAAAATGAATATACAGAGTATCGCCATACCTATCATCATCATGAAAACGTAGTCCCAGGCTTTTTCGGGGTGACTTTTGCTGAGCACATCTACCATATAACCAACGCCAACACCCGAAACCAGGCCACTTGCATAGCCAAACAAGCCGGTCAGTCCGTTTGCGGTAGCCGCAGCCCGGTTGGTTGCCTGATTTGCTGCCGCGATACCAATAAGGGCTTGCGGGCCGTAAATAAAAAATCCGGCCATAGCCAAAACCAATATCATTACCCAGGGAGGGGTGCTTGGCGGCAGGTATAAGAAGATGGTCATAAATATGGCCACACCTACCATGCAATACAAAGAGGTACGATGCGCTTTTCCGGCCAGGTACTTATCGGTAACCCACCCGGATACCAGCATACCCATGATGCCAAAAATCTCAAAAACGGCTACAGTCCATCCGGCATTGGTCAATGTCATGCCATGCGCTTCTTTTAAAAATGTAGGGCCCCAGTCTAAAACCGCAAAACGAACCACATAAACGAAGAAATTGGCTATTCCCAATATCCAGATCCATTTGTTACGATAAACCGATTTACGGATGAAAGCCTTAAACTCGGCAGAGGAGTCCTTACCTTTTTTATGGGTTTTATGTAATTCGGGCAAGCCTACGGATGAGGGCGTATCCCGCAAGGTGATGAACAACCCGATAGAACCCGCTAACGCGATAGTAGCAGGTATCCAGAAACACCATTTCCAGGCACCGTAATGCGAAGCAGATTCAATGACACTTTTCATCTTTTCGGTATCTGCCGGATCTACTTTCAAATTTGCTGCGATGGAGGCGATCACTTCCGGGTTAGCGCTCATGTTAGTGCCCATTGAGCCCATGATGTAGCCGGCAAGAATAGCCACCAGGGCTGCGCCGATGGAGTGTGAGGTGTTCCAGACCGACATTTTTGTGGCCAGTTCATTTTGGGGTATCCAATGGGTTAATAAACGGGCTACGGGGGGGAAGCCGCTTCCCTGAATAAGGTTGTTTAAGATCAGGATGATCCCGAAGATGAGCACCATAGTATTTGTAAACATCGGCCCGCCGGTCTGACCTGTGAACAGGGCGCTGAGATCGGCGCCCCAGCCAAATGCAAAATTGGCTATGGCACATAGAAATAAGCCAACAGACATGTGGTAGCGGGCATTTACCCGGTCTGCTATCAGTCCGTTGAGAAAGCGTGATACCCCGTAAACAATGGTAACCAGGGTCATGATTATGCCAAAGCTTGTTTTCGTGATGCCAAATTCAGCTGTTAGCCCGGGAATGGCAAAGGAGAAATTCTTACGCACAAAATAGAAGATGGCGTAACCGATCATGGTGACGATGATGGTTCGGGTTTGCCAGTATTTAAACAATTTTGATGTGGTTTCGTCTTTGACGTTTGTTGTTTCCTGGTTCATATTCAATTGGTTAATTCGTTGTCTATTTTTAGTTTTTCAGCCCTCAGCCCTAACTCCGCCAACTGGTGGAAGAAGGGAACCGGACAGTGCAATTTGTTTAGTTTGAGCCTTCTGCTTTCGGTCTCTTCTGACTTCCTGACTTTCGGACTATCATCTATGAACTATAAGCTATAAGCCTTTTACCTTTCTTGTCTCTATGCTCTTGCTTCTATTTGATCGCTCACCTTTTCATTCAACCTCCCAAATGCCGCCTTTGCCAAAAAGCTGATCCAGCCATTGATCCAGGTAGCCGGTTCTTACCGCAAGGTCAAGTATCGTAAATCTTCTTCTGATATACTGCGCCCTCACAAAAGTTTCTTTCAGTTTTTTTCGGGTAATACCGATATGTTCCGGTTCGGTTGGGGCGCCAACAGTTGCCAGGCGTGATTTTGCTTCTTCAAAAGGTACAATTTGTCTGGCTAATCTTTCTTTGATAGCGCTCCAATTGTCTTTCAATATCTGCAATTGTTCTTCCAGGGCTTTATGATCAATGTATTTTGCTGTAGTTTCCTGTAAGCCGATTTCAGGAAAATCGGTATCCTTAAAAATAGCCAGCGATTCTGCTTTCAATTCGTTCAGTGTTGGCCATTGTTTTAATGCCGCCTGTATATCTAAATTTTCGAAAGGTGTTTTCAGCACCAGACCGTACAGGGCGGTAATGGCCAGCGTGCCTATGCTCACCTGAAACCCATGTGAAACATGCTCGCCATTGTTAAGGTGGTGTTCCATATTCCATAAATGGCTAAACTGGTGCTCGGCGCCGGAAGCAGGCCGGCTGGATTTTGACCATTGCATGGCGAAACCGCCCAGCATTAACCCTTCCGTTAACTGTGTTACCGCTTTTGGGTCTCCGTTTTTAGTGCCTTTCGGATCAGAAAGGGCTTCGTGTAAGCCATCCTGTACAATAGACCAGGCTGTTGGATCTATTGCCTCAACCTGCAGGGCGTCGGCTAAAATCCAGTCTGCACCGGCAGTTATCTTGGCAAATAGATCGGCATAGCCCGATGCGGTCATTGCGGCAGGAGCTGCGCTCAAAATATCAATATCGGCTAAGCAGGCCTGCGGCGCCGGGCAATTAAAGGTTTGCTTGGCACCATTGGCTGTAATAGAAGCTCCAAAAGCGGTGTAACCGTCCATTGAAGCAGCGGTAGCTACGCACATATAGGGCCTGCCGGTAAGGTGCGAAGCCAGTTTGGTCAAATCGTTAATCGTTCCTGAACCTACGGCAACGGGAATGGCATCATAGTTTTTCAACACCGCAACCAACTCGTCTACATAGCTGTATTCCGCATAAATTTCCGGATCTGAATAGATGTATGGGTTTTCCTGGTCGATGTCTTCACTTTCAAATTGTTTGCTTACCGTTTCGCCGGCCACGCCAAAGGTAATGGTATCGGCCACGATGATAGCTTTTTTACCTGGAAATTGTGCTTTAAATAATTGTGCAGCTTGTTTCAATACGCCCCGGCCTATGATCAGGGCTTTGGTTTCGCTGGCAGCTTTTAGTGCTGTTTCTACTTTAGACATGTTTTAAATATGTGTTAGCTTTTTAGTTAGGAATGGTCAACCTGGCAATGTTCTCAAACGACCCCGGAGCTTAATCTATTGAGCAGTCCGTTTCATCTTATTATACAACAAAAACATATAATCCACAAACCTAACAAATAAATGAAAAATAAAAATAAATCGAAATAAATATTTTTCATTATGTTTCTTTTTTTTGCTATTTCTTAACAAGAATGCTTTTCTTTTTTTGACTTTTGGGTTAATGCGCTTTACGAAGCCGGGCAAATAAAAAAATTAAGCATTGCCGTAAGACATAAATGAATGTCAGGCTCGCTGCAAAAGAGGGCTTTATTCATGTGGCAGATATTGCCTGAAACCTCAATTTGATTGTTAAACCCGCATACAGGTAGCAATGGAAAAGAAAAAAAATAAGAATAAAAGAAAAGCAACTTATCGGGATGCTCGTTGCCAGGCTTATAATAACTGAAGGAAATATCACCTCTTATGCAGCGGCTCATTAAAGTGAAGGAGTAGAGGTTATTTTATTGCCAGGTAAAGCGGATATTGCTACCGGGAAAAATCCCGGTTAAGCCATTATAGAACACTCTTTTGCAATGGTTTCAATTAACTCGTTATACTGACGAGGAAAGGAAAAAAAATCTCCTTCATAGCAGCGCTGAAATTAATATTCTTACGTAGCGGCAGGAATATCCTTCCAGTTTTCACCGCGTTTTATGCGCAATAGCTGGGTTTCGGTAACTTTAAATTGCTTGGATAACGACCGCAGCGATTTGCCCTGTGCAATTTTCTTCTTGATCAGCATTACCCTTGTAGGCGTTAATTTATATACTTTTGAGTTTTCCGGCCGGCGCCCGGGGCGGTTCTTTTTATCGGCTATTACAGCAGGGCTGTTTTGCTGATGGGCCGAACTTTCTGCCTGTGTAACCCATTGCAGGTTGTCTACATGATTATTCAGCTTATTAAAATCGTGGTGAATAACCAGGTTATGCTCGGGCGAAGGCTTTTCTAAAAAATATTCTGCCACCAGGCGATGTACCAGCAAACCTACATTAATGGTTCGCTTGCGCTCATCTGCTTTATAGGCTTTGTAATATTTTTTGGTTGCAGTTTCCAACTGCTTTTTATCGGCTTCCAGTTGTTTGGTAAGCTTATCAGTTGGCGTTTTTTGCTTTGAAACAGCTTTTTCTGTTAAAGCCAGTTGCTTTTTCTGTTTAGCAATTTCAGCTTTTAACCCGGCCAGGTATTCCTGGGTTTCTGCATCGCGGGCCCTGAACAGTTTAAGACGTATAATTTTATAGCCTCCTTGTCTTGAGCCTTCTAAAAGTCGCTCCTTGGCTATTTTTGTAGAACTTTTAACCCGCCCATAATTTGAAATTTCAATATTCTTCTCATTAGTGCAGTCTAAATCAAACTTAACCGGTTTCCATATCTCACCGGCAAACTGTTGTATTCCTGTTCCGTTTTTCATTTTACAATCCAGAATATGCGCTATTCTGCTGCGCTTATAAGTTGATATATTCTTACATTTAAAGGTAGTATCAGCTTTTAACGAATAAAGATAAAGGATAGTACAATATAATCGCCAAAAAATTAATTCACAATTTTATTTTTATTTTTTTTGCTTCCCTGGTAAGCGGCAAAGCCCAAACCTGCTATTAACAGGATGGATGCGGCCAGTGAAATGTTCTCACCGGCGTAATAAGATGCCGGTTCAAACTTAAATTCCAGCTTGTGATTTCCTCCCGGTAATACAGCTGCCCGCAGGATATAGTTGGCCCGCAGGTGCGGAATTTTTTCGCCGTCCACATAAGCGTTCCAGCCTTTATCATACCATATTTCGGCAAAAACAGCCAGCGCATCATGCCCTGAAGAGTATTCATACGTTAAATGGTCGGGGCGATAATCTGTCAGCGTTATCTTATCGCTGGGAGAGAAAGCCAGTTTGTGGGCATCAATAATAGATTTAAAGCTTTTGTCCACAATAGCTTCTTTTTTAGGGTTAAAGCTGTTGATGCCTGCCATCTCTTCGTCGGCATTATTTACATAATTAATATTTTCAACAAACCATGCGTTGCCGCACGTTGTGCTGCGGTTTTCGATACGCTGCGATTGCCCGTTTTTATCACTGGTAATAACGTATTTGGTGTTCAGCATATCCAGTACATCTTCGTTAATGGAATTATTGAATTGCTTATCAATAACTTCCTGGAAGCGTTTTAGCTTGGCTGCATGATATCCGCCAACGGTTTTGTGGAAATAAGAAGCTGTTGCGCTTGAAAATGTAGGTATGGTGAGATCCAGTACACGGTAATCCAAACTTTGGTCGCGTAAAATCAACTGGTCAACCTCGCGGGGCTGAAACTGCCGGTTTAGTTCCGATGAATCAACAAAGTTGTTATTATTCAGATACCGACGGTCAACAGTCCACATATCCACCAGGATTAATGCTCCGATAACCAGGAATGCCGTTTGCAGCTTCAGCTTTTGTTTCATGAACGCCCAGAGGCAGGCAGCTCCTAATGCTATAAATATCAGTGACCGGAAGGCGTCCATACGGGCCATGCTGATCCTGTCCTGAACCAATGCGTTTGAAATGGCGTCGGCAAAGCCACGGTCGCCGCCTGTGGCCTGCATTAGCTGTTGTACAAACTGCTCGTTTCCGGCTGGTTTAAAGCTGAAAAACAGTGAAGGTAATAACAGTATAATGAGTGCAATACCACCGGTAATATAAAATGAGTACTGCAACTGCTTTTGTAGTTTTTTGGGTTCCGGTTTGTTGAAAGCTATTTCAGAAACAGCCATTACAGCCAATACCGGCACCAGGAAGTCGGCAATAACCAGGGCGGATTCTACGGCCCTGAATTTATTGTATAGCGGGAAGTAATTGAAGAACAGATCTGAAATGAGCGGGAAATTCTTACCGAACGAAAGGAACAAGCTTAATAGCGAGGCGGCAAGTATCCACCATTTTATCCGGCTTTTAACCACAAATAAACCCAGCACAAATAAGAAACATACAATGGCACCGAAATAATAAGGGCCGGAGGTAAATGGTTTATCGCCCCAATAGGTCGGCATTTGTTTAGCGAATCCGGCCGCTTGTTCTGCGGTAGCGCCTTTGGTTTGTAAAAGCTTAGCAACGGCCGAATTTTCATCTAAAGCTTGCGACGATGATGAGCCACCATAAGCGTTGGGAACTAAAAACGTGATGCTTTCGCCTACGCCCTGACTCCAGGCATAAGCATATTCTTTATCTAAACCGTTTTTAGGCTCTGATTTATCAACCGTAAGGTTTGATTTGCCGCGAATGGAATGCTGGCCGTATTCGTAAGTGGTCCACAATAACCCGGCATTTACACCAACAGCAACCATAACGGCAATGGCCAGGCTTCCTACAGATTTCAGAAAATCGGCTGTAACCTTCGCTTTAATGGCATGATATAATTCTATCCCGATAAGGATAAGCAGGGCAATAAACAGGTAATACGTCATCTGAATATGGTTCGCCCTGATTTCCAATGCCAGGAACAACGCTGTTAAAGCGGCACCGGTAAGGCGTTTACCTTGCAACGTGAGCAGAATGCCAGCCAGCAGTGGTGCAAAAAAGGCAATGGCCATGGCTTTATTGCTGTGTCCGGCTTCAATAATAATAAAGTTATAGGATGAAAAAGCTACGGCAATGGCTCCTGCGGCAGCAAGCCATGGATTGATGCGCAATACGCAAAATAACAGGTAAGCACCTAACAGGTATATCAGGACAGTATCAACCGGAGTTGGAAAAACGGTCTTAAAGAATGAAATAATATATGTGGTAACGTTTTTAGGGAATTGTACCCAGATCTGGTAAGCAGGCATTCCACCAAACATGGCGTTTGTCCACAGGGGCCCTTTTCCGTCTTTAGCCTTAAAATCCATAATCTCCTTTTGCATAGCCTGAGCCTGCAATACATCATTCTGGTATAAGGATTTCCCCTGTAAAGCCGGGCTGAAATATACAAAGCAAAGTGCTATGAAAATGCCGGTAATAATGAGGTGAACGCCATTCCGCTGAAACCAGTTATTCATTGATTAATAGTTTAATGTGGCCAAAAATAGAAAAATTGAAGTGTAATGATACTATATTTATTCTTATCTTTAGCTATAGCAATAAAAATGTTATAACTGCTAAAAGCCTTTTAGTAGCAATTTCTGAAATGCTGCAAAAGCAGGACAGTCAGCTGCAATACTTGAAGTATACCGTAAAGCGCTTATGAATATTAGCAATCGGCTGGAAAATTCGAATAACCGATTGGAGAAAATTGAAAGGGAGGATGGAAAAAATCAATGATACCCTGAAAGATTTTGTGGATATTTCGGTAAAACAGCTCGAAGATCAGCAAAAGCTTAATAAAGCTTTCTTTTCAGGAGCTAAAATATGTAAATAGGTGGCCTGGATAAGCCTCATTTACCATAAAAGTACAGTCCAGTGCCGTAGCTATATAATGGCAAACGCCAGAATATAAGCATAAGCGGCACGTTGCGGCCGGTGAGACAATAACAAAAAGCAGAATTAATCAAATTAATTCTGCTTGAAAGCGTTCTTACCCCAGCCCTCATTGGATTATTCTAAAAAGAGGACTTTCTGTTTCTGAATCATTACCTGTTTATTATTACCTTAACCGCTTTTACAGTATTAGCCCGCTGAATTTTCGCAACGTATACACCTGCCGATAACGATGAAACATCCATTGTGGCCATATCTCCTGCCAGGTTTGTTTTTACAGAAAGGCGCTTGCCTCCGGCATTATATAATGCTACCTTTTGTAATTGTTGAGCCTTTATAGTGTATGTTGCAGCTACCGGGTTTGGGTAACATACTATTTCATTTTCCAGGGCTAATGGAATGACTTTGATATCCGAGTAACTGGATGCACCATCATAATCTTTCTGGCGTAAGCGGTAATAATTGTTACCTGTATTAGGTGCATGGTCTGTATAAGCGTAAGTAAGAGAAACATTACTTGTTCCGTTTATACCTTTTGAAAGTACAAATGTCAGGGTTCTCCATTGCCGCAGGTCATTGCTGCGTTCAATGTAGAAACCGGCATTATTGCTTTCGCTGGCAGTATGCCAGGCCAGATTTACGGCATTGTCCTGTAGTGAAGCTGTAAATGTTACTAAACTTACAGGCAAAGGGTCAATTACCAAAGCGCCCATAGTGCTTTTGTCAGAGCGGCTGTTACCGTTCATGTCGGAAGCAATCAAATTTTCTAACGGTGGACTAAATGTATTGCCCAGGGCAGTTAAGGAACTGGCGGACATACCGTAGGTAAGCGCCGGATTATCTTCTCCTACCGGTAGAAGTAAGATGTTTAACATCGTAGCAGCATCAAAAGTTGCACTGGCAATAATGTTGCCATCCGCATCATAAACTTTATCTCCAATTATTGTTGATGAGGTTGTAGCCACACTACCTTCAATTTGTCCGTGCGAACCGGTATTGCCGGCGACAATGGTATTATACAGGTTCAGGATATTTGTTCCGTTGGTGGTTACATTAATACCACTACCTGCTACGCTGGCAGAACCTACTGCTCCCGAATTATTAACAATAGTAGAGCTGATAACATCCAGTTTAGCCGAACCATACAGTTGAATACCTCCGCCTGCACCCGTGCCACCTGCCTTATTACCATACACGGTACAGTTAACCATAACACCTTGTGATTGCTCACGCCCATAATATCCCGCCGCGGCACTATTGGCTCCAAATATCCCGGTAACGTTATTGGCAATGGTAACATTATACATATAGGTATAAGAAGTACGGGTTGTATTGATGGCATATATGCCGCCACCTACACCACCAATACGGTTTTCGCTGATCGTAGAATTGTACAAGTAGATGGTAGAACCATCATTCCACATACCGCCGCCATTAGAGGATGCTCTTGTTGCACTATTCTTACTAATGCTGCTGTTTTTAATGGTTACGATCGCCTGATTGGTTACATACATGCCAGCCGCATGGTTATTGGTAGTGTTTTCAATAATCTGGCAGTTGTCTATAGAAACCCTTGCGTTACCGATGATCATACCACCACCATGAGCACGGCTAAAAGCAGTTCCATTGATGGTTACCGTACCGGAGCCTCCAGCTTCGCCTTCGCGTATGGTAAGCCCTTGCAGCGATACCTGTTTCCCTTCTTCCATAACGGCACTCACTGTAACAACATGTCGTGCTTTTGCGGTACCAAGGTTTCCGTTCAGTATTGTTGGATTTGTTTCAGGATCAGGTTGTGCACCATCCTGAGCATTTGCCGGGTAACCACCAATCAATTGTACGTTAGTGCGAATCTCAAATGTATAATCCTTTAATTCGCTTGCCGTACCATTGGTAATAACACTGGCCGGTCTATAAGTGCCCGCGGCAATATGAATAACATCGCCGCTGTTGGCTATTTGCAAGGCATTGTCCAGCGTGGTTGCCTGGTCCCATGATGAGCCATCGGCTGTAGCCGATCCATCTTCTTTTACATACAAATGCCGGTCAGGCGAAAGATCAAACAATACGCCTGCGGCTTGCGAGACATTTAAAGAAATAATTGCAATAGTACAGGTTAAACAGATTAATGTAAGCCACCTTTTTAAATTATTGAATAGCGGATATAAAGTGTGACAGCCACTGCTGCCATAACCTTTAGTAGAAAAAGTATACATTTGTTTTAAGTTTTAATGGTTTATTTATTCGACCAAAGCAATGATTAATGAATCATGAGAACGTAATCTGTCGGGAGTGCAGCCACACTCCCGATGATTGTTATATATAGTAGCTATGTCATAGCTCCCCCTTTCTCTTTAAAAAGTAAATTCTAATTTTGAAGGGACTGCCTCTTAATATTTGTCATCCATAATATATGAGTTAGCCGTTCCCGATAATTGTTAACGTATATAGCCGGCGACAATTGAAATGCCTGTTATGTGCTTGTTTTTAAAATAATGGTTTAAGCAATTCTTCTATCGGTTCACCGATACATCCGCCGGGAGCCTGGATATGCAGTAAAGCACTTATAGTTGGAGCAATATCCGTCATATACGTTTGCCGGGTGGTGCTTCCATGTTTTACTCCCCAGCCCATCCACAAACATGGAATATGGGAGTCGTATGGGTTCCAGCTTCCGTGTGTGGTTCCGGTTTTAGATTGTCCGCTGTACCATCCGGCTTTAAATACCAATTGTATAATTCCGCTTCGTTCCCGGTTATAGCCGTTTATAATTCTCTCTTTAACAACAGCAGGGAGGTTTGCTGTTGCTACGCTATCCATATCAATAGCCCAGGCAATCCCTTCTTTTTGCTGAAAGAAATCAATACAATCTTTGCGTATAGCTTGTTCATCCAGATGCTGTTCTTTGATGAGTGTATTGTTCAAATGAACCTGATTGTTAATCAGGCTTAACACTATACGGGCTGGGCCGTACTTCTTTTGAAGCAAAGCGTTTATCTCGTTTAAAAATAAGGGGCTGTTCCAAAGTCCTCCGGGTAATTTATTATCTGCCAGGAATACCGGATTATGCGACCCGCCGTGGTCGGCTGTCAAGAATACCGTGTAATTTCCCTTGCCTACTTTCTCATCCAGGAAAGTAAAAAAGTCTGCAAAATTCCTGTCCAAACGTAAATAGGTGTCTTCTACCTCAACCGAGTTGATGCCAAACTGATGGCCGATATAATCTGTAGATGATAAGCTGACCGTTAAAAAGTCGGTGACTATGTTTTTTCCTAATAGTTCATTTTCAATAGCTGCTTTAGCCATGTTTAGCGTTAAGGTATTGCCGTACGGTGTTGAGCGGATGAGCCCTAACCCGTTTGCTTTTATTAGTTCCGATGTTTTTACAGGAAAAACGGGTGCCGCCGCTCCTTTAAATTTACCCTCATATTTGCTGTTATCTGTTGTGCTTTGTACATACGTATCAAGCGGATATAACGTATTCCAGTCCTGTTTTAGATAATTTTCTACCAGCTTCTCGGCATTGATCTTAGTTACCCATGATGGTAGCTGCTGCATATACCAGGTGCTGCTTATCCAGTTTCCGGTAGCATCGTCAAGCCAGTAAGCGGCATCGGCGGCATGCCCAGCAGGCAGGATGGCGGCACGATCTTTCAATGCGATGCCAATAACCTTTGACCTGAAATTAGTTGCCAGCTTTAATTCATCGGTAATGGTGGAAACCAGCAGGTTTTTAGGCGACATTTTACCAGCCGGCGATGAACTACCGACTGTTTGTACGGTACTATCACCGGCACAATACAGGGATTTACCGGTAGCCTCAATAATAAAATCATTGCCGGCCATGCCGTGTATCGCGGGTACCGAGCCTGTATAGACAGAACTATGTCCAATTGCTGTGTACGTAGGAATATAATTTACGGACGTGTTTTCACATGAGAACCCCTCGTTAAGCATTCGTTTAAAGCCGCCATCCCGGTAACGGTCATAATACCTGTACAAATAGTCCCAACGCATCTGGTCAACAACAATACCTATCACCAGCTTGGGCCTTTGTAATGCCGGTTTGGATAAGGTGTTATGCTGGGCGAATACGGTTATTGAAATGAATAATAAGACTGGAAGTACCAGCCTGTAATATTTTATTTGAAGCATAAAATAGATAGTTAGTTAATGATTTTGACCAGACGGATCCTGTTATTAGCGTGATCTGCTACATAAATATTAGACGAGGCATCGATGGTGAGAGCAGTGGGCTGGTTAAATTTAGCCACCGTACTTGTTCCATTCTGATAGCCTGGAATGCTTCCGGCAAGAGTGCTCACCTGCCCTGAAGCTATTTTGCGTATACGCGAGCTGACCAAATCTGCTACATACACGTTTCCGGATGCGTCAACGGTAATGCCGTAAGGATCGGAAAATTTAGCTGAGCCTGTAGCCCCATCTGTAGTGCCGGAGGTTCCGTTACCGGCAAATGAGCTGACAACTCCAGCTGTAGTGATCTTCCTGATCCGCTGATTTAAGCGGTCGGCTACATAAATGTTGCCGGATGCGTCTACTGCAACTCCCGAGGGGTTTTTAAATTGTGCGGCAGTGCCTGTGCCATTGGCATATCCTGCCGTACCGTTTCCGGCAATAGTTGTAACCACCCCGGCAGGTGTTACCTTACGGATACGATGACTGGTATTATCGGCTACAATAATATTCCCTGATGGGTCAATGGCTACATCCAACGGCTGCATAAACTTGGCAGCGCTTCCGGTTCCGTCTGCATATCCGGCTGTGCTGCCCGCCAGCGTGCTTACTATACCCGCAGGGGTGATCTTTCTGATCTTATAATTATCCCGGTCTGCCACATATACATTACCTGACGCATCTACAGCTACTTTCCACGGATTGTTAAACCTGGCCGAGCTGCCCGGGCCATCCGCGTAACCCGCAACACCAGTTCCGGCAAAGGTGCTGACTGTGCCTGATGAAGTTATCTTACGTATGACATGATTATTTTTATCTGCAATGTACATGTTACCGGATGCATCAACTGCCACACCTTCCGGACTGTCGAAACGGGCGCTTGTATTACTTCCATTGAGTAAACCTGTTGTACCCGTTCCGGCATAGTTGCTGGCGATGACTTTACTGATGTAAACCAGCCAGGCATTGGCAACTGTACGTGCTGTGCCGTCTGAGGGTCGGTTTCTAACTTCCAGGATGCCTGTTCCCGGATTTCTTGTCATAAAGGTAGACGAGCCGCCGCCATCCAGGTTAACGGCATTTTTTACATTAAAGGCCATGAAGATGCTGGATAGTTGCGCATAGTTCATTCCATTGGAATAAGAAGCACTTCTGCCATCTATCACCACAAAATAAACGATGCCGTTATCATCATATCCTACCGATGTTCTTGGTTCAATGGCGGTATAAGGCTGCGACACAGCTACATGGTTGTGCACCAGTAATACACCGCTGCCGGTGCTATTATATAACTGGGAGCTTAAAGCGGAATAACTGCTTTTGAGGTCGATGTAGGGAACGTAGTCTTCCGAAACGCCGAAAAAGCTGACTGCCTGTTGCGGTCTTACCGTGTTATCATCAAAGGTGTTTTTAATAACAACGCCATTTTTATGAACAATGCCCCTGGGCTCGCCTGTGCTGATATTAAAAAAATCGCCATTAATTCCCGCAATTACTTTATGGGTAGCAGTATCTACTTTGGCTGCCTGATTGGGTACGGTTTGCCTGCTAAAGGCGGGAAGATTAAACGGGGTAGCTACCTCCATAAATACCTTAGGCTCGTTCAGATTAACCTGAAGGATAAATAAATGCATGGCTTTGCCGGCTGTATCGGTGTAGCTGATGTCTGTTTCTGTAACGCCGGGCGCTATGGTTATTTCATTATCTGAGATCACGCTTCCAATCAGGCTGGTGCTGTCAACTAGCTTTTGGGTTAAGCTGCAATAAGACAGTGTTTTTGCAGGAGAGGGATGCCCTTGTGCAGGTCTTATCAGGATTTGCTCAACTGGTTTGGTACAGTAAATATGGACAGAGGCCAGGATTAACAATACGGACAGTATTATCCTGCTGGTTTTAGAATATTTCATCTGTTTATCTTTTTAATGTTTGTCAGGTAGAAGATGTCTCCTACGTTTAGGATCAAACGCAGGAGACTTTCGTAGTGCCAGGTTTATTTAATCAACCGGATTTTGCGGATGCGATGATTGGTTACCTCGGCTACATAAATATTCCCTTCTGCATCGGTATCCAGATCAGTAGGCTGATTGAATTTCGCTGTAGTGCTTAAACCGTCTGCGAAACCTGCTGAACTGCCGGCAAGTGTACTTACTATGCCATTAGGTGTTATTTTGCGAATACGGGCATTGGTTAATTCCGCTACCAGGATATTGCCGTTGGCATCAACTGCCACACCGTATGGGTCGGCAAATTTTGCTGTTAGCGCATCGCCGTCCAGCAAACCGGATGTGCCGCTTCCGGCAACAGTAGAGACTACTCCGGCAGGAGTAATTTTACGTATGCAATGGTTGAGCCGGTCGGCTACCAGGATGTTACCACTGGCGTCAATGGTCAGACCTGAGGGGTTCTTAAACTTAGCGGCCGTACCTGTTCCGTTAACCAACCCGGCTGTTCCATCTCCGGCGATGGTGCTAACCGTTCCGTCAGGAGTTACCTTCCTGATACGATGCCCTGTGTTATCGGCTACGATGACGTTTCCCTGGGCATCAACCGCTACGTCCAGCGGCTGCATAAACTTAGCGGCTGCTCCGGAACCATCCGCATAACCTGCTGTGCTACCGGCCAGTGTGCTTACTATTCCGTCGGGGCTGATTTTACGGATCTTGAAGTTATCTCTATCGGCTACAAAAATGTTGCCCTGCGCATCAATGGCCAGTTTCCAGGGTAAATTAAATTTTGCGGTTGCTGCCGGGCCATCGGCATATCCGGCAGTGCCGTCGCCGGCATAGGTGCTTACCACACCGTCAACGGATATTTTGCGGATAACACTATTTTGCCGGTCGGCTACAAATATGTTCCCATTCGCGTCAACCGCTACGCCTTCCGGGTTCCTGAACTCGGCCGAAGCAGCAGGGCCATTTACTAACCCGGCAGTGCCGTCGCCGGCATAGGTGCTTACAATATATTCGGCAACGGGCGCTTCCCGGTAAGTATATACAGGGCCTTCAACGGTTTGGTTATTGGCGATTATGGTTACTTTTCCGGTACCCGCATTTTCGGGAGATACAACCTGTAGCTGAGTTGCCGATGCCTCGATAACAACGGCGTTTACCCCGTTAAATTTCACCACATTGCCAGTAACGGTATTGTCGAAATTTTTACCATTAATGGTCACTATAATGGAGCCGCTTCCGCTGCTTGGCCACAATGAAGTGATGTGTACATCGGAAGATACGACAGGAGCTTTTGTGTCTTTTTTACAGGCTGTTATAACTGTTATGAACAGACTTGTATATAATAAGTGAGTGATTAACCTTTTCATTGTTATTTGTTTTTAAAGGTTTACATGATAGTTTTTTATTACGGCTGAGTTTTAGAAACAACCAGCCAGGAATTGGCTATTGCCCTGGGCGAACCATCGGATGGCATATTTCTAACCTGCCATATATCGGCCAGCGGATGTTTGATCATAAACGTAGAGGAGCCGCCTCCATCAACATTAATGGCGGTTTTGGCGTTTAACGCATACATCAGCTTGGCTAACTGTTCGTAATTAATACCGTTTGAATAGTAAAAGTTGCGGCCGTCTACTACGATGAAATAAACTACATTGTCGTCTGTTACGCCGATAGCGGTTCTGGGGTCTACCGTTGGAATGGTTTGCTGTACTATCCGGTGATCGCGAACAAGAAACACGCCGCCGCCCAACGCTTCTTTCAATTGCGAACGTACGGCAGGGTAGTCGGTGTCTTTATCGCCGATGAAGGCTGTGCCATCAGATAAAATGCCTAAAAAGCTCAGTCCCTGCTGTGGCTTATCGGTATTATCTGAAAATGCGCTTTTTACTGCTACACCCTTCTTGTATACAATGCCCAGGGGCACATAGCTGGATGTATTAAAAAAATCGCCGTTAATACCTGCCATTACCCGGTGGTGAGGGGCATCTACATATTTGGCCATTTCGGTTACTGTTTGCGCTCCGTAACTGGGGGAATCGTAAGGAGTTGCCGCTTCCAGGCTGATGTTCGTGTTTTTTAAATCTATTTTCAGGATGAAGGCCCGGGTAGTTAAGCCCTGCATGTTTAAATAGTGAATATCAGTTTCTTCAACTCCCGGATGCACCTGGAAGGTGGTGTCTGAAAATACGGTAGCTATGATATCGGTTTTATCTACAATACTTTGAGTAACCGCTGTATAGTGTTTCTCTGCTACGGGAGCGTTGTCTTTTTTACAACTGCCAAAGGCAATAAAAAAGAGCAGCAGCGGGTATATTTTTATAGGTGCCATAAGTTACAATCAGTTAAAAGGTGATTTATTAATTAACATATCCTGGATTTTGCTCAAGAGCGGTATTTAATACCAGCTCCTTTTCGGGCAAAGGCATTTTTAGCTGAGCATCGCTAATGCCCAGGTCTTGTTTCGCCCGCTGCAAGCGTACAAGGTCGTACCATCTGAACCCTTCGGCCAGCAATTCACGACGTCTTTCCAGCAAAACGGCATTGATATAATCAGCATCATTGGCCGGACTGACGGGCGTCAGGCCCCTAAATGATCTCAGCTCATTTAACCGGCTAAGACCGTTACTTAACCCTTGTGCCTCGGCACTGATAAGATACATTTCCGCTAACCGGGTAATGATGATCGGGTCGGTTCCTGATTGTCCGCTGGGATATTTATTGATCACATTATCAGAACCGTAAATGTCAATTGACATGGCCTTGCGTTTGTCGCCGTCTTCGTATAGCTGCATTACATCGGCTGCAGGAGCATAAGCATAGCTGCCTTTAACCGGGTGTGCGTAGGTATAAAACAGGGTGCTAATGGTGATGCTTGATTCGGCTGTCAGGTTCTTAAAAGCAAAAATCTCTTCCGTATTTTGCTGGTTCCTGAAAATCTTTTCAAAGCTATCCAGTTTAAATGCCCCTGAGTTAATGAGGCCTTCTGCCAGGGTTGCTGCCTCTGATTTTTTACCTTCGGCCAGCTTTACACGGGCCATAAGCGCCTGTGCCGCTTGTTTAGACACATAGTAATAATCGTTGTATGCAGGGGCAAGATTAATAGCCTGTGTCAGTTCTGATTCAATGAATGCCCAAACTTCTGCCTCAGAATTCCGGGGGAGGTTATCCAGCGTATTTTTTTCGATGATTGGTACACCGCCCCAACGGGTGATCAGGTTATAGTAGATATATCCCCTGAAAAAGTGAACGATGCCTAACACTTCATTTTTACGGGCAGATTCTTCCATAGACTGCGCCGATTCCAGCAATACATTTACCTGGTATAATGCGCCATAATAGCCATTCCAGGCAGCGCTTACCATCGATTGCTCCGGTTTCATAATGCTGTTTATCAGTTGGATAGCCCCGCCTGTTCCCCGGGCGGTGATGAGGTTTCCGCCAATCAGGTCAAACATGATGTAGGATTCTCTGCCGGGAGCGTTTTGCACTTTGTTGTAAACGCCGTTTAAAAACAGCTCTACATCTTTTGCCGATAAATTTGCAGAGGATGCGGCTGAGTGCGGGTACAGATCCAACTGCTTCTGGCAGGATGTCAGGGCAGCAAATCCTGCTATGAGTAATAATATCTTAATTTTCATCGCTTTAGTTTTTAACGTGCTAAAAAGTTAGATTAATACCAAGGTTAAATGAGCGAAGCTGTGGCATAACCAGGTTATCATCTCCGATAAATTTAGGGTCGAGGTTATCGCTTACTTCAGGGTCTATGCCAGAATACCGGGTAAGCAGGAACAGGTTATCGGCCTGTACATACACACGAAGCCGTTCCAGCTTAAGCCGGGTCAGCATTTTCTTTGGGAGGTTGTACCCGAGGCTTACATAACGCATCCTGAGATATGAACCATCTTCAAGGTACCGGGTTGAATTATATGTGTTATACGTATTGCCGGATATGGCCCTTGGTATGGTATTGCTTGTACCCGGCCCTGTCCACCGCCCGTTGGCCTCGCTTTCCAGGAATGGAAAGTATGTGCCGCCCAAACGGGATACATTGATACGCCACGGAGCATAAATTTCGGCTCCGTATGAATAGGTTACCGCAAAGCTGAAATCAAAATTACGGTACTGGAAAGTATTGTTCCATCCTCCGAAAAAGTCGGGGTTAGATGATCCTACAACCTGCCTGTCGTTTACGTCAATTGCGCCGTTGTTATCCACATCATCGTATTTTACATCGCCGGCCCTGATACCGGTATTATACAGCGATTGCGGAACCTCCGAGTCATACTGGTAAATGCCTAATTGCTTATAGATGTAGAAGCTGCCCACTTCTTCGCCTACCTTCAATACACGGTTAGCGCCTATCAGCAAAGGGTCATCTCCGATTAACGATGTGAGCTTGTTCTTTATAAATGATATATTGAAATCAGACGCCCATGAAACCGGCCCCAAATTGACGTTGGCGTTTAATCCGAATTCGTATCCCCAGTTTCTCATAGAGCCAACGTTGGTTGTTACGCTGGTAAAACCGGTTGTTGCCGCTGTGGGTTTCTCATACAGCAGGTTGGTGGTATTTTTTACAAAGTAATCGGCCGTAAGGCGGAATTTACCATTATTGATACCCAGGTCAAAACCTCCGTCAAACTGGTGAGCCGACTCCCAGGTAAGATTGGCGTTGCCAACATTGGTGATGGCCAACCCACTGCTATTGTTGTAATTATATCCTCCTCCGGCTAAAGCCTGGTAGGCGTAGTTGCCAATGCCCTCCTGGTTACCGGTTGAACCGTAGCTTGCACGAAGTTTCAGATCGGTTTTAGCTGGTTTCCAGAAATCTTCTTTTGAAATATCCCAACCGGCAGAAACTGATGGAAAGTAACCTACCCGTTTTTCGGGTGCAAACCTGGATGAGCCATCAGCTCGCATCGATAAAGCAAGCAGGTAGCGGCTGTTATACGAAAAATTAGCCCTGGCAAAATAAGATTCGAGCGCATTTTCAGATAGCCCGGTCGAAGCATTGCTAATGGTTGCAGCAACTGAATTAACATCAAACGACGATGAAGGGAAGCCATTACCATCTACCAGATTGGTAGAAGTAGCTAATTTTTGATAAGAGTGCCCGGCCAGCAACTCCATATTGAGCTGATTGAACTGCTTTTTATAAGTCAGGGTATTTTCAACTACCAGGTTGCTGATAAGACGTGTATTGTCTATCAGGCGACCATTGCCGGTACCATACGGATGATTTTCATTGTAATATACGTAATCATGGGTATAAATAATATCGGTACCCAACGTGGATCTAAACGTCAGGTTCTTTGAAAAATTAATATCCGCAAAGAAATTACCTAAAAAACGATGATTATCGAGGTATGATTTTTCTTCGTTAAGTATCTGGATGGAATTATTGCGTAACATTTCTGAGGTGCCGCCCACATAATAAGAGCCATTAGGTTTATACGGCCTATCAAAGGGGCGTTGCTCAAGGCCTCTTGCCAGCACGGTAGAGCCTAGGTTTGAGCCGGGTATTCTGTTATTGTGCGAAAAACTGAAATTGGTATTAGCTCCTACCTGCAGCCAGGAAAATACGTTTTGAGACAAGTTGATCTTCCCGGTATATTTTTTCAGGTTATTGGTTATTATCGCTCCGTCCTGGTTTAAATAGCTCCCGGAAACATAGTATGTTCCTTTATCAGAACCGCCGGAAAAAGAAACATTCGCACTATTTGTTTTGGCGGTACGCAACACCAAATCCAGCCAATTGGTATCGGGCAAACCCGGGTATGGATTAGTAATATAAGGTACAAAATTACCTACGCCCGGTTCATAGCCATATTGCAGGTTATAATTATCAATAGCTTCATTGATAACATCTACGTACAATTTTGAATCGGCCATTTTTAATTTACTTAAATAGGGAACCTGCTGGATGCCGGTATAAGTATCTACGCTGAGCCTTGATTTGCCTTTTTTTCCTGACTTTGTAGTAATCAGAACTACGCCGTTTGTTGCTCTTGAACCGTAAATTGCTGCGGATGCGGCATCTTTCAGCACGTCTATGGATTCGATATCGTTAGGATTGAGCTCTGAAAGTGGGTTCATATCCTCACCAAAATTGAACAACGCTGCGTTGTGCGACCTTACCGGGATACCATCAATAACATATAGAGGTTCATTGCTGGCACTTAATGAACCTATGCCGCGTATGCTTACCCGGTTAGCGCTACCGGGATTCCCGGAGCCGGAAGCTACCATCACGCCTGCCATTTTACCCTGGATCATCTGGTCGGGGCCCAGAACCGGTCTTGAATTAAGCTCGTTGGGTTTAAATGTGCTTATTGCGCTGGTAACGTCACTACGCTTTTGTGTGCCATAGCCCACTACGACTACCTCTTTCAGGTTTTGCAGATCTGCGGTAAGTGTGATCGTAATCTCAGATTGGTTATCGGCAAGAGCCACCTCGCGTGTAACAAAACCGGTATAGGTGATGATTAATACTGCATTATCGTTAATGCTTTTAAGGGTAAATTCACCCTTACTGTTTGTAAGCGTAGCTAACGATGACCCTTTTACCCGTACCGAAGCTCCCGGCAACGGCTCTCCTTTGCTATCGGTAACTTTACCCCTGATATCATGTTGTTGAAGTGGTAAAGACAACAGATCGCCTGTTTTCTTCCTTACCACGATGATTTTATTATCAATAGAGTAGATAAGGGGCTGATTTTTAAAAGCCTGTTCCAGTGCCTGTTCTACCGGGACGTTTTGAAGGTTCACAGTAACAGGGTTAGCCTGCTGTAGCTCGTTATATTTATAGAAAAAATAATATCCGCTTTGCTGCTCAATGGCTGACAACACCTTTTCAAGCGTTACATTTTGACCGGAAAAACTGATGTTTTGAGAATAGCTTTTTGCACTGAGCTGCAAACAGGCGATTGTTACCAGAAATACCGTTAGTTTCATTATAAGAAACATTTTGGATGGTAAAACCCAATGGATTTTACCACTAAAGTTTAATTGCATACTTTTGTGATGTTTAGTTAATCAATAAATTCTTTCCAAGAGATGATAAGGTTATGCTAAGCACAGCTGGAAATGTTGGTAGCGTTTCCGGCTATTTTTTTGCCAACCTGTAAAGCGTTGTCTTTATGTATCCATACTTTTTCGTTTTTAGAGGTTAATAAATCAGTGTATTATAACTAGTTTTTTCCCTTCTGCCCGGCAATTGACGTTACTTAATTTAAGTACCCGGATCACCTGTTCAATAGTCGCGTTGCGTGGTATTTTACCTACAAATTCATCGTTGGATACGGTGCCCTGGTAAGCCACTTCGAAATCGTACCAGCGGCTTAGTTGCCGCATAACGGTTTGAATATGTTCCCGTTTAAACAGGAAATAACCATTTTTCCAGGCTACGGCATCTTCGGCGTTGACGTTTACCACTCTTATACCGGATTCTTTGTCCAGCCGGGCCTGCTGACCGGGCCGCAAAAGATGTGAGCTGTGAGACGTGAGATTTGAGACTTTTACACTGCCTTCAAGTAAAGTTGTACGAATGGCTTCTTCATCGGTATAGGCATTGATATTAAAGTGCGTACCCAATACTTCTACCTCCTGCTCTTTGGTAGTTACTATGAACGGCACCCTTTTGCCTTCAGCCTTACCACCTTCTACCTTTTTAGCTACCTCAAAATATCCCTCGCCGGTTAACGTTACCCGGCGCTCATTACCGGTAAATGCGGCAGGATAGGTTAAAGAGGATGCGGCGTTTAGCCACACTTTTGTGCCATCGGGTAAAATAACCCGGTACTGACCGCCACGCGGAGTTTCAATGGTGTTGAAGGCCTCAGCCCCGCTCCGCCAGTTGGCGGAAGAGGGAGCTGTTTTTGTTACGGTATAGACCAGTTGACCATCGGCTGCTTTGGCAATCTTTACACCAGCTTGTTCAGCCAGTTGTCCGTTGGCAGCATCAGTTAACGATATCTTTTTACCGTTGGCTAACGTTAAGATGGCTTTATTGCCGCCGGGTTGTATCGCGTTATCTGCAATGTCGGCATCCTGTGTTGTCAATCCCGAACGGCTATTGTAGGTATAAATGGCTAACGTTGCAGCAATAATAACGATAGCCGCGGCAGCTATTCGTGGCCATCGTACTACTTTTCTGATAGTTACAGGCCGTTCTCGTTTTATGTTGTTCCAAATTTTATTTTTAATAGCCTGGTAATCCGGTTTTTCCAGGCTGTCATCATCTTCTGCTGAAATTTGGTTCAGGTACCAGCTCTCTACCCATGCTTTTTCTTCGGGAGTGCAACTGCCTGCATTATATTTTTTTATGAGTTCTTTTACTCGTTTGTCTTCCATAACTGCTTTACCCCTTTAAGGGCTGTTTATGGTTAAGACAGCTTACCGGGATACAGGTAGTAGAAAAATTTGAAAAAAATAAAGCTCAGGAAATGTATGCTTCGGGCTCAAGGTAAGATTAGTTTGAGCTACAAATTGGCTGACGGTGAGCTTTATGATGAAATATGGCTCACTTTATTTATGAATACAGCTCAAATTCAATTTGTTTTGAGCTATATTTGGTTTAATGTTGAGCCTAAATAAAGTGACTGAAGTTAATAAAGAGATACTGACTTTTATACGGGAACATCCCTTGTATTCGTCTAAAGAGATCTATTCCGGCTTAAAGCAGGAGATAGGTTATGCTACTTTAAAACGGATATTAGCTCGTCTTGTTGCTGATAATTTGATAGTCAGGCAGGGCAAGGGCAAAGGGACAAAATATGCCATTAGTTCCGCTTACGGTTTACTCCAGCCGGTTGATGTAGAAAGCTATTTTAAAAAGGAGCAGGATGATCGCCAAATAAATGACAGCTTTAATTTATCGCTGATCAATGAGGTGTTAAGGCAGGCAAAATTATTTACAGCAGATGAAGAACGGCGCCTTAACGAGCTTCATGAAAAGTTTAAATATAACGTTTCACAGTTGTCGCCAACAGAATATAGTAAAGAATTAGAGCGTCTGGCAATTGACCTGAGCTGGAAGTCATCCCAGATTGAGGGTAATACCTACTCATTATTAGAGACAGAACGGCTGCTAAGAGAAAAAGAAACGGCAGCCGGTAAGCCAAAAGATGATGCTGTTATGCTCCTGAATCATAAGGAGGCGATTAACTTTATAGTTGAGCATCCGGATTATGTAGTACCATTAACTATCAGGAGCATAGAAGATATTCATAGCCTTTTGGTTAAAGATTTAGATGTTGACCGGAATATCCGTCAAAGAAGGGTTGGTATATCGGGGACGAATTACAAACCTTTAGATAATGAATATCAGATTCGGGAGGCCCTGAATGATATGTGCGCATTGGTCAATGAAAAAGAGAATGTGTTTGAAAAAGCTTTGCTTGCTTTGGTTTTACTTTCTTATATACAGGCATTTGCCGATGGTAATAAAAGAACAACTCGTATTGTAAGTAATGCGATATTAATTGCGAATGGCTACTGCCCTGTCTCTTTTAGAACAGTAGATTCTATTGCATATAAAAAAGCTATGTTGGTATTTTATGAGCAAAATAACATTAGTCCATTTAAGGAAATATTTAAGTCGCAGTTTGAGTTTGCCGTTATGACTTACTTTTAATTTAGTGAGACAGTCATTGTCAGCAATTACGGAGTTAAGAGCCTGTTTAAATTTCAGATAACGGTTTTACAGGTTTATTAATGGACGGTGAAGACACCGTCCATGGCTTCCTGCCGCTGCTGGTGTCTCCACCAGCAGCTCCGTATAACTTAATTTTTTTATTTTTAAACAGGTTCTAATTATCAAAATAAAATCACGGTAAATAAAGCGCCTAATTTTAACCGGAGAATTTTAATGGCGTTGCTCATTTGTTTTTTTACCGTTTTATCAGAGATATCCAGGCTGTCGGCAATTTGTTTGTACGTCATGTTGGCCTTCCGGCTCATTTCAAAAACCTCACGCATTTTTTTGGGAAGTAAGGCAATTTCCTGCTCAATTTTGGCGGCGAGCATCCGCTCCCGTAACAAATGATCGGTGATGTTTGCCCCGGCATCTATAAAGTTACCCAATGATGCGATGTAATTAGATTTAACCTTATCCCGCTCAAGCAAATTCAGTATTTTGTTACGGGTTGTAGCGTATAGGTAAGCGCTTAAAGAAAAGTTAAATTGCAATTCGGTCGCCTTATCCCATAGCAAGACAAATACATCCTGTACCACGTCTTTTGCCAGTTCATCGTCTTTGGTCATTTTGCGGGCATGCCGGTAAATGATGGCCCAGTACCTGTTGTAAATTTCAGCGAAAGCTTCTCCATCGCCTGCATGTAACAGCTCAGCAAGTGTATCATCAGTATAAGTACGATATGCTGTCATGATAATTACAACAGATGGCTTGAAACGTTATGTTTTGAGTGAAATGATAAAATATTACTATCAAAAGTACAAATATTTTATTTTCAGCACTATCAAACAGCCATTAAGTAATTATTAAATGTTTAAGCAATAAAAAAGGCAGGACTATCAATTAATCCTGCCTGAATAAAGGTGTTAAATGCGTTTTAACTCATTTTGATATCCATTATTTTTCCGGTTTTCCTGCTTTCTTCTGCCATAAAGCCCAGGATATGTGCTTCGATAGAATCATCGATAGTTGAGGTTAACAATTTGGGATCCTGTTGTGATACCGCTTGTACAAAGTCTCGTACCAGCAACCAGTCTCCGCCACCATGACCACTGTTTTTATACGCCTCTACATCTTCAGCGTGTGGCATCAATTTAATTTGTTTATCTGTTCTGAAATCTGTAACCACCAGCTCTGTCATATCGCCTACCATATCACCCATAGAACCCATAAGCCTGGTGCGGCGACCATGATAAGCGGTAAAGGCTTCCATTGAGAAACTGGCGGTTACACTGTCTGCAAACTGGATGTTAGTAATGTAATGATCTGGTTGATCATTATCCATCCTGTACACGCATTTGCCATAATTGGTGGTTTTTAGGTATTGCAAGATGGCATCGTTTTGTTTGGACTTGTCTTCAGGCAAATCAAAAACGTATGTATGCCGGCCTTTCTTCAGATATATCTTCATTGCCGAATAAGGACAATTTGGTTCAACGGCGCAGCCATCTGTACATCGCATGGTGCTTCCCTGGGGAGCGTTTTCTTTTTTAAACCATTTTAAATCGCCCATAGCAGAAATACGCTTGCCGGGTTTATTAATTAACCATTTAATAATGTCCAGGTCATGACAGGATTTAGCCAAAATGATAGGGGTGGTTTCTTTTGAATTATGCCAATTGCCTCTTACGTACGAGTGGGCCATGTGTATGTGTTCTATGGGTTCCAGGTGCTGTACACTTATTAAGGTACCAATGGCATTATTCCGTAGTAATTCCCGCATTTTTATGAAATACGGAGCGTAGCGTAATACATGGCAAACCGCTACAATACGGCCTGTTTTTTTGGCCAAAGCCAGAATATCGCGACACTCCTGCTCAGTTGGAGCAATTGGTTTCTCCAGCAGGATATCGTAACCCATTGACAACGCTTTCATGCAAGGAGCGTAGTGCAGATTATCAGGAGTTGATATAATTATCGCATCTGCAAATTTGGGTTGTTTGAACACATCTTCCCAGGTGTTAAATCTGTGTTTGTCGATAATTTTGTGCTTGTCGGCATATTTTTGGTTCCGAAACGGTATGGGTTCAGCCACACCTACTATTTTCAGTTGTTCGGGATAATTGGCCGCATAATCACCATATACATTTCCCCGGCTTCCGGCACCCAATGTGATGGCTGTTACGGGCTTGCTGACTGGCTTATACAAAGGATTGGATGGTAGCTTATATTCATAAACATCTTCTGCTATTTTTGAAAATGCCTCTGTATTGATAAAGCTTGCTCCAAAGCCTAATCCTAACGTTCTTATAAGGTTTCTTCTGTTCATGCTTTTTAGGTTATCAACTATACTTAAACTGAGCTATTTAATAAGTTTAATACTTGTTTTATTATTGCTGAGTACGAGTGTGGCGATATAGATGCCCGGTGGCAGACTGTTAACAACAACTGACTTGTTATTCTTACCATTTTGTAAGAATATTCTTTCTGAAAGAACCTGTTTGCCGGAGGCATCTGTTAGGTAAAAAGTTGCCTGCTCTTCTTTTGTCGTAGTAACCGACAATTCCAGCATATTGTCAGGTTTGAAAAATGCCCTGAAGGAGCCGGTTTCGAAGATTGCGTTAATGGCAATTACTGTTGATTTTTCTGATTTGCCATCAAAATCCACCTGGTTGAGCTGATAATAATTTGTGCCGGGCAAAGGTTTTTCATCAGTAAAAGAATAGTTGTGAATGGTATTTGACGTGCCATTACCCGTCATATTACCGATTGTTGTAAAGTTATCTTTATCGGCAGATCTTAAAATCTCGAAATATGAGTTGTTTTGTTCTGATGCTGTGCTCCACGTTAAATGGATACTGCCTGAACTGTTTAGTTTGCCATTAAATGAGCTAAGTTTAACAGGTGTAGCTGAAAGAGGTTCCGGAGCAAGAGCAACACCTCTAAAGCTGGTATTGGCAGGGGCTGTTGCTAATTTAGTCATAGTTGTTGAATTGCTCAAGTTGTCATTTAATGCGTTTTCTACCTTGTACAGGGCAGAAGGCGTGTTTCCATCGGTTGTGCCGGCAGTTGTACAATAGATGGTGGCTGTTGTTGTTGCTTGGTCGTACTTTACGGCTAACCATCTCATATTATTAGTGATATTATCTTTCCAGATACTTCCTTTGTTTACCCAACTGCCGCTTTCGAGCTTATATTTACAAATAGCTCCAACTGTAGAAGAGCCGTTGTCTGTTGCCAGATACATGAGGTCTGGCTGTTGATCGTTATCCGTATCAATTAATATAAATTGGAATGGATTAGGTTTGGTACTACTGGTAGAGAAACCTTCAAAAAGAGTACCGGTAGAACTGCTAGTGGGTACTCCTGTACCCACTTTGTAAACAGATGCCGTAGTAGAGTAATACAATTGATTATAAAAAATATTAGTATTAAAAAAAGCTCCTCCTCCAACACCTATATAAGTAGGAAGTGAAAAATTTTCAGGCTCGCTCTTGGCAATGCCTTTATTTAATTCAAAGGGTACAGCAATCATACCTGCAACTGTTCCGTCAACTGTTTTATTTAAGCCTGTACCTGCCACCCAAAATGTTGTACCATCCACACTGGTCGCAGCCCTGATAGATGAAATCATGTTAGCGGTTTCACTTAATGTATTTCTGTGTTTAACTGCTGTGGCCGTATTAATTGTGCCATCAAAAGAAGCCCTGCCAATTACTCTAGGGCCATAATTGGTCGTAGTGGCATTTACATCTATTTCATATCCACAGAAGATGATGTACCTGCCATCTGCCGAACGGGTTAAAGTTCCCTCTTGGTGGCCGCTGTTAATTCCTGTTAAGCCCCTATCGCCTGTTGTTGTATTTGTTGTAGCTGATATAGGAATACTGCGAACAAGTGTGCCATCGGGCTTATATTCATCTAAGAAAACAGCAATATTTTTGGTGTTAGAGGAAGCTGTAAGTGCGCTGTTATAGCGGTAAACCACTAGATTACCTGAAGTAAATGCTGTTTGTGCGTAAACAAAAGCAATACAAAAAAGAAGTGTAGTTAGAAGTAATAGCTTTTTCATAATTCATTCAAATTTCAGAGCTCCGTAAAGAGCTCCTGGTTAATAATCATTGATTTTAAATTGTGCTACTAAGGGCAGGTGGTCTGATGCATTTTTTTCGAGTACAGTATTGTTTTTTATCACTTCTAATGCATTTGCCGGTTTGAAAAAAATCAGATCAATAGCTTTTGTAGGGAATGTGGCTGGGGCTGTATTGTAGCATGTTTTCGGGCAGGTTCTGGAAAAATATTTATCCAGATAATTAATTGCCTCGCTTCCGGGGCCATCATTAAAGTCTCCACCCAGAATGACAGGATAGGGTTTATCTTTAAAAATTTCGCAGATTTTTTCAGCCTGAAGCAGGCGATGCTCCTGGCTGTCAAAATGGGTGGCAGCAAAAATCAGCTTTTTGCCATTCTGTAGTTGAACGGTTATCCAGGCCACAGTCCGTTGTTCGTATGGAACTCCGGCTTTCATGGGTAAAAGCTGTTGTCCCGATTCCTGGATAAGGTATTTACTCAATATAGCCACGCCGTATTCGCCACCTCCATAATCTAAGGCTTTTGCAAAGAAATACTGCCGGCCGGTTAGCCTGGCAAGCTCCTGGGCTTCGTTGAGGTTTGTGCCAGAGCGGGTTGTATTAACATCAATTTCCTGCAATGCCACAAAGTCCGGATCCTCTGTATTGATAACCCTGGCTATAGCTGCAACGTCAATAACATCGGCTTTTGCCGGAGGGTTGCAATGATGTACATTATAGGTCATTACTTTTAATCCGGGACGTGTATCGGGTTTATCATTGGATTTACCGGGTTCTGATCCTTTCTTACCGCATGCCAGGATAATACCCGCCATGATCAATACAGCATAGAAGAAGTTATTTCTTTTTAACAAGGTGCTCATAATCTGTTTTTAATAAGTGTAAACGCCTAATAGTGGAAGATGATCTGATGCTAATTGCCCGGCAACGGCATTATAGCTTTTGACGGTTAATTTTTTGGCTGCTGCCGGATTGAGCACGATGTAATCAATTGTTTTTGCCGGTTTATCGGCAGGAAAAGTAAGCGCACAATTGGTTGTACAGCCTAATGAAAACTCTTTTTTTAACAGCGCAATCTCCGGAGAATCCGGTGTGGTATTGAAATCGCCGGCAACAAGCAATGGGTATTGCGAAGCTTTAGACAGATCGTTTAACTGCCCGATCTGGGCAGTTCTGTTCTCTAAAACCAGGTCGAGGTGAGCACAGGCGAACCTGATTTTTTCGAAATCAGGAATCTCTACCGTAACAATGGCAACGGTGCGTTGCTCTCCACCCGCAGCCTCGTTAGAAAGCTCTATCCGTTCTGAAGCAAGTACCGGATATTTGGATAATACGGCTATACCATACTCTCCTCCATCATAATTTATTGATTTCGAGAAGAAATAGGACATCCCTAACTGTTCGGCGAGCACTTTAGCCTCGTCCAATCCGGCTCGCTTGGTGTTTTTATCCACTTCCTGCAGCGCAACCAGATCAGGATTCTGGGCCTTAATTACTTTAGCAATATTATTCAGATCAACAGCTCCTGATGCTGAATTAATAGGTGTACCGTGATGTATGTTATAAGATACAATACGTAATAGCTTGTTTTTTACAGGCGCAGGCTTATCAACCGCGTTGCTTTTGCCGCAAGATAGCAGTAGAATACCGATTAGTAATAAACTGAGATTTTTTATGGTGCTCATGATGTTAATCATAAAATTTAAGTAGGGTATAATGAATAGATTATTCTTCGTTAAGCGTTAATTTCAGGTCGGCCATAATGGGTAGAAATCCGCTGGTTGTTTTGCTGCCTGCACTGTAATTGGTAACACTAAACCGGTCTGACGGCTTATATGCAACAAAATCAAAAATGCCGGTAGGAGCAGCTACAGGAGAGTTTAAGGCACATCCGCCACCTATGCAACCAAACGTAAACTGATCAATAATATAGTTGTATACCTGTGTGTTGGTAATATTGTTATATCCCTGCCCGGATAAATTGAAATTAAAGTTGCCGGCTAAAATTACCGGATCGGTAAGATCATGAGTGTAAGTTAGCACAGGTAAGATCTGGCTTATACGTGCACTTTCATCCGTTTTAAAGGGATCTAACTCTGTTCCGGCAAAAACAATAGTATTCAGATCGTCAATTTTTACAGTAATTGCAGCCAATGAACGTACTTCTGTACCTCCTTGTAACAGAATGCTTTTTTTGCCAACTATTGGATACTTGGACAACACCGCATTGCCATATCCTCCGGTTTGGTAATCAAATGCTTTGGCGAAGAATACGTTCATCCCTGTTGCATCAGCAACTTCCTGCGGCCTGTTGATTTTATTTGCCCGGGTGGTTGCGCTATCAACCTGCCGTAACAACAGTAAATCCGGCTGATACTCTTTAATATAATCTACTAATGTTGTAAAGTCATTGGCATTGGCCAATTTTGCATTATATGACATTACTTTCAGTGTAATCGTCTTTTTGTCATCAGGGTCATTATTTCCTGGTCCGGGGTCAACAACGTCATGTGTGAGAATATCCCAATTGCCGGGATCAATAGATTTTTTGCAAGCCGTTACTGATAACAGCATAAACACATATACAAAGTATCCGATGGTCTTTGTTATGGATTTTGAATTGTTTGTAGTTATCATAATATTTTAATATTTAGGATTTTGAGTCATGTTCGGATTGGCGTCAATCTCTGTTTGAGGAATTGGCCACAGAAAATCGCGATTTAGATTATACACCCGCGTCTGCACCTTTGCTATTTCGCCGGTTTGCGGATTAGTAGCTCCGTATACGTCTCCGTTCATCACATCATTCACTATTCCCCAGCGCCTGATATCAAAGTAGCGTTGGCCTTCAAAAGCAAGTTCAGCCTGGCGTTCTCTTCTGATTAGTGTTCGCAGCTTATCCTGAGTATTGTATTTAAAAGTCTGTACAGAAGGCATTCTTGCACGGTTGCGAACTTCGTTCAGGTATTTAAGCACATCCGGATTTTGCCAGTCACCAAGTTCCACGAGCGCTTCGGTATAGTTAAGCAGCACTTCTGCATACCGGATGATCATAAAATCCAGCGTTCCTTTTTTTGCCGCCTGATCTAATGGGTCAATATATTTCTGTACCCAGTAGCCGGTTGCAGTAGATTTTGTTGCACCGATTTTGTCTGTATTGTTATAAAAT
Source organism: Pedobacter sp. BS3 (assembly GCF_008274585.1). Taxonomy (GTDB): domain Bacteria; phylum Bacteroidota; class Bacteroidia; order Sphingobacteriales; family Sphingobacteriaceae; genus Hufsiella_A. The sequence goes on from NZ_VTRT01000001.1 coordinate 1,038,086, forward strand.
GGGTCTAAAATATATTTGCCCTGGAAGTTTTCGCCGGGATAAAAAACAGAGGCTTCCAGACGGGGATCCCGGTTGTTATGGTAATTAGGATATTTTCTGTAAATAGCCATTGAATCGGCACCCAATTCATAGATGGTGTTCCCTTGTTTGGTTTCATAATTATCAACTACGGTGTTGGTCGGCGAAATATAAGTCTCGCCACCAATGCCCACCGGGGCCAGGGTAGTCCATGCCGAACCACAGCCATTTTCTGAATAAAAAATGCGTTCCTTATTCAATTCGCCGGTGTAACCAAATAGCTCGGCATAGCTGTCGCCATTGCTTTTAGTGCTTTTATAAAGCTGGTATACGTTTGAATTAATAATTTCCAGGGTGGCTTTCTTAGCCAGCTCATAATCTTTGGAGTATAATGCTAAGCGGGATAACAAAGCCCAGCAGGCTCCGGATGAAATTCGCCAGGCTTCTGCTGTTACATATTCCGTAGGCAGATTTTGAGCACAGTCTGTTAATTCGCTTACAATAAAGCTGTATACTTCGCTGCTCGGATTTCGGGATAAGTTGTTGTCGTTAGGTAAAACGGAATGTGTGACAAGAGGGATATCACCAAAAAGCAGCATCAGTTCCATGTGGTAATAAGCTCTCAATGCCCTGGCCTCGTATTTCATCCGGGTTTTAACAGCTTCGTCCATGTAAACCTTATCTACATTTTCCAGGAACCGGTTTGCCCTTCTGATATCGATATAATCATCAGTCCAGATACTAAGCGCTACGGCCCACCGGGTATCCTGAAGGCTTCGGGTAAATAAGTCGTAAGCACCCTTAAAATCACCACGGTCAACAGCTTCATCGCTCATTCCCGAAAAGTACATGACATTTCTGCCGGATGTACCTGCCGGGATACCGGCATAAACCGTTTTTAACGCGGCTTTTGCGTCTGTCTCTGTGTTCCACCACAGTGCATCGGTCACTCCCTGAGGGTTGTCGTGCGTAATAAATTTCTCGCAGCTTTGCGTGGTTAGCATCAGTATAAACGTTACTAATGCTATGCTTAGTTGATTAATATTTTTCATATTATATAGTTAAATACCAACGTGAACACCGAATGTGTATGTTTTCATAATACCATAAGTCCAGGAGCCTCCGCCAGATTCGGGGTCGGTTTGTTTTAACGAAGTAAGAACAAACGGATTCTGGGCATTTACATAGAATCGAAGGGATGTTATACCCAACAGCTTTAACCGTTTACTATCCAGGCGATAACCTAACTGAATGAATTTCATACGGGTATAAGCTCCGTTAAAAAGCCAGAAGTCTGAGTATAGTGTATTTCTGTTCGGGTTAGCTAATAGCCTGGGAAACAAAGCATCGGTATTGTTGGGCCGCCAGGTATTGGCCGCCCGGTAGTTAGTAGGCACTCCTCCACTGTAATCAAAATTCAGTGGGTTCCATAAATAGCCGCTTGACTTTCCTGCAATGTTTGCACTATAGTCATACTTGCCAACTCCCTGTACTAAAAATTCAAGGTCAAATTTTTTCCAGGAAAACGATACATCGGCAAAGTAGTTCAGTTTGGGAGTAGGATCGCCTATTACCTCGCGGTCGGCATCGGTTATAGATCCGTCATGGTTTAAATCCAGGTATTTTACATCTCCGGGGGCTGCATCAGTAACCACTACAGGTATCTTGGGAGTTCCATCTGCGTTAAAATCGCTGGCCTGCAGTAACCCATTGGTTTTGTATCCAAAATAACTGCCTAAGGCATAACCTTCTCTTTGAATAGTAACGGCATTAATTAAATCACCTCCCGGTAGTGATATGATCTTATTTTTATTATAGGTAACTCCTGGCTTAAATGTTAACGAAAGGTTTTTGCCCAGAGATGGAGTATATGTAAATGTTGCTTCCAAACCGGTATTTCTAACGCTGCCGGCATTAAGTGGCGATTTACCTACAGCCCCAACCAATGAGACCACAGGTTTCAGGATAATATCTTTAGTTACCTTGTTATAATAATCTACCGTAAAGCTTAGTGATTTATCCGGGAACAGGCTTATGTCAGTTCCTACATCAAACATGTTCACTTTTTCCCAGGTGATGTTCGGGTTTCCCCAGGATGTTTCAGTGCCGTCGGTAGCGCTGATCAGGTTCTGGTATTGGTATAACCCTATACTTTCATTGCCTAATTGGCCATAAGATGCTCTTAGCTTCAGGTTTTTAATTAGGGATGAGTTTTTCAGAAAGGTTTCATTATGAAGATTCCATCCTAAGGCAACAGAAGGGAAATATCCGAATTTATTGCCTGGTCCAAATTTGGAGGAACCGTCAACCCGTATGGAGCCTTCAAGTAAATATTTATCGTCATACGAGTAATTTACTTTGGCAAAGCCCGATAGCAGGGATGATATATCATAATATCCGTTATTGTATTGCTCCATGCTATAGCCGCCGATAGCAAATACCTGGTGTTTATTTGCCCGAAGTGTATAATCGGCCGATCCGGCTAAATAATAATAGGTATCCCTGGTTTGCGAATAGGCATCCCGCTGAACTGCCCAGGTTTGCACTAACTGGTTAGTATAATAATCAAAAAAGTAGTAGTTATCACGTTGTGCTTTGTATACATCACTGTTTAGCCGGAAGCTGAACTGGCCTTTCAGGTTAAATCCCGGAAAAACCTCCCATTTGGGTTGCAGGTTGATATTGGTTTGGGCAAATTCATATTTAATAGATCCGCCACGTTCAGCATAGGCAACAGGGTTAACAATATCGGCATAACGGCCGTACATGGTCGGGTACCCTTCCACGTCGGGGTATTTGGGTAGTACAGTAGGCGGTAACCGGTACATGTCGTCCAGTATCCGGCTGCCGCCATTGTCTAACGGTCTGTTAGGATATAAGGTATTCCGTTTGATGGTTAATGCATCCAGGTAAACAAGAAATTTTTTGGATAAGGAAATGGATGTATTTGCCCGTAGTGTATACCGGTTGGCATGGTTTACAGGGATCATACCATCCTGGTACAGGTAATTCCCGGTTATGGCAAATCTGGCCAGCTCATTTCCGCCGCTAACAGATAGCGAGTGTGATGTTATCGGGGAATATTTGCTGATCACTAAATCGGCCCAATCTGTATTAGGGTAATTAATAGGGTCCTCACCGCTGAGTGTTTTTTGAATGTCGTCTTCAGAATAAAAAGGCTGTCCCCCGGAATTTACCATGGCCACGTTATACATCCTCATATAGGTTGGGGCATCCACAAAATCGGGTATCTGGTTTGGCGATTGTACTCCGGCATACGCATCATAGGTAACCGAAACCTTTCCCGGTACTCCTCTTTTAGTGGTTACCAGGATAACGCCATTTGCAGCTCTGGCTCCGTAAATGGCAGCAGCTGCTGCATCTTTCAGCACTGTTACACTTTCTATGGTAACAGGGTCGAGATAGTTCATATCCATTGGAACTCCATCTACCAAAACAAGCGCATCTGAATTATTCAGTGTGGTAATACCCCTGATCTTAATAGCGGCAGCGTCCCCTCCGGGAAGCCCTGAGCCTTGATTTACGTTGATGCCTGTTACTCCGCCCTGCAAAGCCTGTGATAGTGATGTAATGGGCTTGCCTTCAATATTGCTTTTAACATTAAGTGTTGCAATGGAGCTGGCAATGTGTTTTACCTGCTGTTCTGACATACCGGTTACTACTACCTGTTCTAATGCGGCTACATCGTTTTCAAGCGATATCGTCAGACTTTTTTCAGAACGGGTAACGGTATATTCCCGCTTTTTATAGCTTATCATTGAAAATACAAGAACGTCACCTTTTTCTGCCTTAATGGTAAAGTAGCCGTCATTATCTGTTGTGGTTCCGGTATTCTTCCCTTTTATGATAATACTTACACCCGGTATAGGTACAGGAGGTTCGTAAGTGTCAAAAACACGGCCTCTTATAGTTAAAGATTCATCTTTAGCCAGCGTTGAGCCTGGTTTTCTGCTTACAATAATTGTTTTATCCTCAATAGAGTAAGTAAAAGGCAAATTTTGAAACGTTAATTCGAGCGCCTGTTTAAACGGGATATTTTTCAGATTTAAACTAACAGGTGTAGCCTGCTCAATTTCTTTATATTTATAAAAAAAGAAATATCCGCTTTGCTTTTCTATTGAAGAAAAAACCTTGTCAAGAGGAATATCGGTACCGCTTAAGCTTATGTTTTGTGAATAGCCTGTAGCGCTAAGTTGCAAACAAGCCACAGTTAACAATAAGGCTGTCAGTTTCATAACAAGAAACGTTTTGGGAGATAAGGGCCACAAATAACGGCCTTTACCACATAAGTTAAATTGCATACTTTTGTGAATTGGGTTAATAATTAATGATTCGTTCAAGGAATTTTAAGGTTTACCCATTATTAAACCGGGGATGTTAGCTGCATTTCCGGTTTTGTGTTAACGGATAATTGGTTTGTAAGAGTCATGTTTTTTCCATATGCCGTAAGTTTTTAGTTGAGTGATATCTGTTAGCTTACAATTATTGTGTAATAATTACTTTCCTACCTTCTATCCTGAAATGTACATTGCTTAATTCAAGCATTTTCAGTACCTGCGAGATGGTTACACTACGCCGGATCACGCCTACAAATTCATAATCCGGTATATTCCCTTCGTAGACAACATCAATATCGTACCAGCGGCTGATTTGCCGCATTACACCTGGCGTGTTATCACGGTTGAATTTAAAGTAGCCATTTTTCCATGCTACGGCATCTTCGGTATTGACATTCATTACTTCTATGCCGGATGCTTTGCTAAGCCGGGCTTGCTGACCGGGTTTAAGCCTCACCCCATTATTAAGATGTGAGATATGAGATGTGAGATATGAGACTTTTACACTACCTTCAAGTAAAGTTGTACGAATAGCTTCTTCATCGGTATACGCATTAATGTTAAAGTGGGTCCCCAGTACTTCTACCTCCTGGTTTCCTGCCGTTACTATGAACGGAAGCCTGGCCTCACCCTGCCCCGTCAGCTGGCGGGAGAGGGAGTTTGTAGTGCCGGATTTCCCCCCTTTGGGGGGATTAAGGGGGGCTTTGGCTACTTCAAAATATCCTTCACCCGTTAGGGTTACCCGCCGTTCATTACCGGTAAATACCGTTGGATAGGTTAATGATGAAGCCGCATTGAGCCATACCTTTGTTCCGTCTGGCAGGATGACCTGATATTGTCCGCCACGTGGAGTTTCGATCGTGTTAAAGGCGACTGCACCCTTCCTGGCTTTTAGAGAGGACGTTGTTTTACTAACAGTGTAAACCAACTGTCCATCGGCTGTCTTGGTGATTTTTACACCGCTTTGCTCGGCCAGTTTACCTTTAGCCGCATCGGTTAAGGAGATTTTTTTGCCGTTGGCCAATATTAAAAAGGCTTTATTTCCGCCGGGTTGTATATCACTTGTATATGAATTGTCTTTCTTGATAATATTATTGTCGGGATAATGTCTATAAAAATATAATCCGGTACTTAAAATAATAGCTGCTATTGCAGCGGCAGTTCCGAGTTTCCAATACAGGCGGCGATGAATGGGTGCTGCAGCTGTTTGAGCGCCATGTACCGGCAGCGAAGCCCAGACTTCTGCCTTCACCCGTTCAATATCTTCGTGCCCGGGAGTCACATCGTCGGCTTTCCATTGCAAATACCAGTTTTCCAGCAGATCAAGCTCCTCTTGGGTGCAGGTGCCTTCTTTATATTTTTTTAATAAGTTTTCCAGGTCTATTGATTGCATAATATGCCAGGCTTTCAGCCCCTTTTAATCTATAGACAGGAAACCCGGAGGGGAGGGGGGTAGAAAAAGAAAATTTTTATGGCTTATGGGCTTATGGTTCATAGTTCATAGTTCATAGTTCATAACGTATAGTCCGAAAGTCGGAAAGACCGGAAGCGATGTAGGTTTTAAGTTTTAAGTTATACGTTTTACGTCACAGGTAATCACGCATCACTCACGGCTCATAACAATGAAACAATTCAGCAATGCGACAATTTTACTAAGCTGAAAGCACCGGTATAACAAAATAGAACTGCCAAGCTCCCTCTCCTTTGGAGAAGGGTTGGGGAGAGGTCCTCTCAATACCGTTACATATAAATTAACCACATCAGGTATATAACTACGCCTAGTCGTGTACGCAAAATTTTTAAGGCATTTTTTACATGACTACGTACCGATTGCTCAGATAGGCCAAGTTCTTCGGCAATTTCTTTATAGGTAAGGTTAGCTTTACGGCTTAACTGAAATACTTCCCGCATACGGGGAGGTAATGCCTGTATCTCCTGTTCAATGATAGCAGCCAGTTGGCGTTCCCGTAAACGATAGTCTGTAATGCAGTTTTCGGTTGCTATCTGATGAGGAAGTTCTGCAATGTACCTGGAAGCGACGTCCTTATGAGCAATGGTATTGATAACGCGGTTGCGAACGGATGTATACAGGTAATTAGAAAGATTGGTTTTAAGAAATAGCTCTGTCCGCTTAGACCATAATCCGGCAAAAAGCTCCTGAACCAGGTCTTTAGCCTCATCCTCATCCTTCAGACGCTTGAAAGCGTGTACATAAAGCACACCAAAATACCGGTCGTAAATTTCTGCAAAGGCAGCCTGATCGCCATCCTGCAAAGAAGCAACCAACTCCAAATCGCTGAGACCGTTATAAGCTGTCATAGTGAATTCCCGCAAACGAATTTATAAAAATTAAAATAACTTGTAATGGGATAATGAACTTTAGCTCGCTTGCTGTAGCGTTTTAATCCCATAAAGGTACAAGGTTTATTTATTGGGCTGTTTATTATTTTTTTGTTAAATATATCCTGGAACTACCTGATAGGTTATCCCTTTCAGACCTACCTGAACTCCTGTTTTCTCTAAGTTTTCAACATCCTGCCATTGCATTAAAATTTTGGTAAATTTGGATTGGTTGTAATTCTGATCTGCTGATGCCTGATTTTTCTCATTTACACGTACATACACAATTTTCGCTGCTTGACGGCGCCGCCGATATTGCAAAACTCTATAAAAAAGCCGCCGCCGATGGCATGAAAGCGCTTGCCATAACCGATCACGGTAATATGTTTGGCGTGTTCAAGTTTGTGGCCGAAGCCGGCAAGCATGGCGTGAAACCCATTGTGGGCTGCGAGTTTTACGTAGTTGACGACCGGCACAAAAAGCAGTTTACCAAAGAGAATAAAGACATCCGTTACCACCAGCTTTTCCTGGCAAAAAATGCACAAGGCTATAAAAATCTCGTTAAGCTATGTTCGCTGGGATATATTGAAGGCCTGTACAGCAAGTGGCCGCGTATTGATAAAGAGCTGATACTAAAATACCACGAGGGGCTTATTGCCACCACTTGTTGTATCGGTGCATCGGTGCCGCAAGCCATCCTGAAAAAAGGTGAGGAGGAAGCCGAAAAAGAATTTAAATGGTGGCTGGATATTTTTGGCGAAGACTATTACATTGAATTGCAACGCCATGATATTGCTGAGCAGGGCATTATTAACGAGGTGCTGCTGAAATTTGCCAAAAAGTACAACGTTAAGATCATCTGTTCGAACGATTCGCACTATGTGGACCGCGAAGATGCCAATGCTCACGATATTTTGCTGTGCGTAAATACGGGCGATATGCAAAGAACGCCTATCGCTACTGATGAGGAAGGAGGCAAAGGCTACCGTTTCGGTTTCCCGAACGACCAGTTCTATTTTAAAACGCAGTCCGAAATGGCGCAATTGTTCCACGATCTGCCGCAGTCGCTGGATAATACCAATGAAATTGTAGACAAGGTAGAGCATCTGCAACTGAAACGCGATATCCTGCTGCCTAATTTCCCCATTCCCGATGAGTTTAAGATCCATGCTGACGATACGCTGAACCAGTGGGAATACCTGCGTCATCTTACCATGGAAGGTGCCCGTAAGCGTTACCAGGATATTACGCCCGAAGTGCAGGAGCGGCTTGACTTTGAGCTGAATACCATTAAGATCATGGGCTTCGCCGGGTATTTCCTTATCGTGTCAGACTTTATCAGGGCCGGTCGTGAACTGGGCGTATTCGTGGGGCCGGGCCGTGGCTCGGCTGCGGGCTCGGTAGTAGCCTATTGTATCGGGATAACCAATATCGATCCCATCAAGTATAACCTGCTGTTTGAGCGTTTTCTCAATCCCGACCGGAAATCAATGCCCGATATTGATACCGACTTTGACGATTCTGGCCGGCAGAAGGTTATTGATTACGTAGTAGATAAATACGGCAAAAACCAGGTGGCACAAATCATTACCTACGGTTCAATGGCGGCCCGTACCAGCATCCAGGACGTTGCCCGGGTATTGGATGTGCCTTTGCCGGAAGTAAGCAGCCTGAAAAAGCTGGTTCCCGATACCTTGGGTATCACGTTAGACCGGGTGATGTTCGCTCCGCTTTCGGGGGAGAAATCGCTGGAAGATAAAGAACGTTTAAGCAACGATGCGCTGGAGCGGGTGAAAGAGCTTCGCGAAATTGCCAAAGGCGAGACCGTGCTCAGCCAGGTATTGTCCGAAGCGGTGAAGCTGGAAGGTTCTATCCGGAATACCGGTATCCATGCAGCCGGAATTATCATTGCCCCATCAGACCTTACCGAGATCATTCCGGTGGCAACATCCAAGGAATCTGATCTGCTGGTCACCCAGTTTGACGGACGGGTGATCGAGGATGCCGGCGTTATCAAAATGGACTTCCTGGGCCTCAAAACGCTCACCATTATTAAAGATGCGCTGCGGCTCATTAAGCAGAATCATAATAAGGATATTGATATAGATAACATCCCGCTCGACGACCAGAAAACGTTTGAGCTTTACCAGCGAGGCGATACCAACGGTACGTTCCAGTTTGAAAGTGACGGGATGCAGATGTACCTGCGTGAGCTGAAACCCGATAAGTTCGAGGATCTCATCGCCATGAACGCCCTGTACCGTCCGGGGCCGATAGAGTATATACCCAACTTTATTGCCCGTAAGCATGGCCGCGAACAGGTAAGCTACGATTTGCCGGATATGGAAGAATACCTGGCCGATACGTATGGTATTACCGTGTACCAGGAGCAGGTGATGCTGCTGTCGCAGAAGCTGGCCAACTTTACCAAAGGCGATGCCGACGTGCTGCGCAAGGCGATGGGTAAAAAAGACCGTAAAACGCTGGATAAGCTGAAACCACAGTTTATTGAAAACGCCAAAGCCTTAGGTCACGATGAGAAAAAGCTGGAGAAGATCTGGACGGACTGGGAAGCCTTCGCATCGTATGCGTTCAATAAATCGCATTCAACCTGTTATGCCTTTGTGGCTTACCAAACAGCCTATCTTAAAGCGCATTTCCCGGCAGAATACATGGCCGCGGTTTTAAATAACCAGAGCAATATCGAAAAGATATCTTTCTTTATGGAAGAAAGCCGCCGCATGGGTATCCCCGTTTTGGGGCCGGATATCAATGAATCTGACCTGAGCTTTGCAGTGAATAAAAAAGGGGAGATCCGTTTTGGGATGTCGGGAGTAAAAGGCGTAGGCGAAAAAGCCGTAGAAAGTATTATCGAAGAGCGGGAGGCAAATGGGCCTTATACTTCCATTAGCGATTTTGCCCGGCGGGTCAACTCACGTACAGTAAATAAAAAGGTGTACGAAAACCTGGTGTATGGCGGCGCTTTTGATTGTTTCGGATATCACCGGGCGCAATATTTTCATAAGCCGGACCCGGCGGCGATGAATGGCATTGAGCGCCTGATAAAATATAACAGCGATTACCAGAATCAGCTTAACTCATCGCAGGCATCCTTATTCGGGGGTACCAGCGATGCCCATATTCCCGAACCGCAATTGCCCGATTGTCCCGAATGGGGGCTGATAGAAAAGCTTAAAGCCGAAAAAGATGTGATTGGTATCTACCTTACCGGTCACCCGCTGGATAATTACAAGTTTGAGCTGGATAATTTCTGTTCGCATAAAGTGCGTGATCTGGCGCTTATTACCAGGTTTAGAAATGGCGAATTGCAGGAAGATGCGCTTGAAGAGTTTAACAAATTGCGCAACCGCGAACTGGTTGTTGGAGGGTTGGTTTCTAATGCCCAGCATCGTACCACCAAAACTGGTAAGCCGTTTGGCTCGATGCTGTTTGAAGATTATTCGGATACGTATGAAATTGTGCTGTTCGGCGAAGATTATGTCAAGCTGAAGCAGTTTTTTACCGATGGTTATTTCCTGCAGATCAGGGGTACGGTTTCAGAACGCTTCCGGCAGAAAGATGCCTGGGAATTTAAGGTAACCAGTATTGCTTTGCTATCGGATATTCGCGATAAAATGTCCAAATGTCTGACCATCCAATTGCCGCTTCATGAGCTTTCAGGCGGACTGATTGAGCAGCTTGACGAAATTGTACGCATCAATACCGAACAAAACCAGCAGCGAAACTGCGCTTTAAAGTTCAGTGTATTGGATTTTGAGGAAACCATTGCGGTAGATATGCCTGCCAAGAACCTGAAGATCTTCCCAAGCAACGAGTTCCTGGAGCGGCTCAATAAGCTGAATAATATTACGTATAAGCTGAATTAGCGGGTATTTAGATTTTAGATTTTAGATGTGAGATATGAGATGTGAGATATGAGATGTGAGATGTGAGATGTGAGATGTGAGATGTGAGATTGTTTTCCCGAAATCCCGGGATTGCGCTTCGCTCAGGATTGTTGTATTGCTGAATTGTTTCATTGTTATGAGCCGTGAGTGATGTGTGATTACCCGTGACGTAAAACGTATAACTTAAAACCTATAACCTACATCGCTTTCCGGACTATCCACCATGAACCATACACACATTGTCCATTATCCATTGTCCATTGTCCACTGTCCATTATCCACTGTCCATTATCTATTGTCCATTATCAAATTGTTTACGGGATTTCCGCCAAAAACCTTCTACCTTCCGCCTTTTACCGTACACCGTTCTTGTCTCTTGCTTCTTTGCTCTTGTTTTTATTAGCTCTCTACCTAAAACGTACTACGTAAAACGTACAACTTAAAACGTTCTTGTCTCTTGTTTCTATATTCTTGTCTCTCTTACTTCCGGTCTTTTCTTACTTCCGGTCTTTTCTTACTTTCCCGACTTCCGGACTTATCAGCCATCACTTTTTACCTTTCAGTTTAACACGTGCCAGTAACGGCCGGTGGTCTGAGGCCTGTTCTTCATCAATAACCTGCTGTTTCCTGTTTATCCAACGGAAGTTCTTCCCCAGGAAAACATGATCTATTTTGGTTCCCGGCTTATCGGCGGGAAAAGTAAATGTATTATCGCCCGGTATAAGGGGTTCAAATGCTGTGCGGATAATTTGTAAGGTTTCTTCGGTTGGTTCAGCGTTAAAGTCGCCGGCTAAAACCACAGGAATTGAATCCGGAATGAGCTTGAGCAGGGCCTCGGCCTGTATTTTTCGTTGCGATGCCTTTTTGTAATCCAGGTGCACCGTACAAAATTGCAGTTTGGTATCCGGCGTAACCTGTAAGGTAGCAGCAAACAATAACCGGGTAGGCGAATTGGCATCATCGGTATAATAAGGCAGGCGCAACTGGCGTGTTTCGGTTATTGGAAAACGGGATAAAATGCCGAGCCCGTAAGAGCCGCCGTCGTAGACGAAATTTCTGCCATAGCAGCTATTCATGCCGGTAAGCTTTCCCAATTCCTCCATCTGGTTTACCTTCCCATTGCGGTTGGTAACACTGTCAACTTCCTGCAAGGCCACCATATCCGGGTGATAGCGGTTAATTACAGCAGCTATGCGTTTAATGTCAACCTTGTTATCTATGCCCTCGCCGTGGCGGATGTTATAGGTCATGATAACCAGTTTCTGGCAAAATGCCGTCGAAGCCGTAATACAAATTAATACAGATAGAAAAAGGGATTTCATGGAAACAAAGATAAGAGGATGTTTTAAACTTCCTGTGAAGCTGAAAACATCCTCTTAACACTATAATTATTGCACTTTTAGTGCCAGCGTAGCCGATTTACTCAGCGTATTTTTATTAACTACTTGTGCTTCCATCGTAATGGTTGTGCCGCTGGATAATCCAGAGGGAACCTGGTAGGTATTGCAGATATCTTCCCTGATTATCATACTTGGGAGTTAAATTGGCAGAACCCCAAAAGGCTTCAGAGTAAGGAAGATCTTCCCACAGATCTGTACGTTGCATCAGATTCAGAGCCATTAAAATGTTAGCGATACCTTCATATTGCGGTGCGCCGGCGCTTTCTGCCAGGCTCATTAATTCCTTAAGTGATGATATTAGATAAGATTGTAATTTTTATTTGAATTTGTTTTTTGTAAGAACATGTTTAAATTTCATGAAACAATGGTTTTATTGCTGCTGGTGGGGACACCAGCAGCGGCAGGAAGCCAGGGACGGTGTCTTCACCGTCCATCCACAATTATCACATCTATGAAATTTAAACATGTTCTTAATCTAATTACCCTTTTTCAATACTTCTAATGAACGTGCCAAAACATTATCGTTGGCATTGAGTACGCGATAATAGCCCTCGTCGCCAAAAAAGTAGCGGGCTACCAGCGCTTTAAGCTCGGTGCTGATTACCTGGCGGCTACGTTTAAGCTCTTCAGGGCCGGCTGTGATTTGATCGGCTTTAGCCAGGGCTATGATCTGCTGCCATTGCTTATCACTCACCTGGTAGGTTTTCAGGAAGGTATCCAGGTTTTGCGGGTTGATTTTCGGGCAAATATTACTGAAAACAAAATCGTTCAATAAGCCGCGTAACGATATATCATAATAAAATCCGGTAAAGCCACTGGTGTCTACAGGCACGTAAACATCGGGCATGATACCGCCGCCGGCATATATTTTACGGCCCGCAGAAGTACGGTAAATCCTGGTTTTATTGATGAAGCTATCCAGCACGTGCTGCCCGGTCGATGTCATTTCGCCGCTTTTAAAGCGGTTGCCGATTTCCTGGAAATAGGCATCCCGGCCGTCTTTGTATGAGCGTTGTATCGATCTTCCCGATGGTGTATAATACCGTGCAACGGTAAGGTTAAGCGCTGAGCCATCGCCAAAATCAAACTGCTCCTGAACCAGTCCTTTTCCAAAAGAACGGCGACCGACAATAGTTCCACGGTCGAGATCCTGTATGGCTCCGGCTACAATTTCGCTGGCCGAAGCTGTATTTTCATCAATCAGAATTACCAGGTTGCCTTTTTCAAACTCGCCACGGGCCGTAGCATAATAATCTACCCGCGGTTCATGTTTGCCCATGGTATAAACAATTAATTTCCGGTCTGGCAAAAACTGATCGGCCAAAGCGGTGGCCGCATTTAAATAACCACCGCCATTGCCACGCAGATCAAGCACCAGGCTGTTCATGTGTTGCTTTAGTAATCCCTCCAGCGCTTCAGAAAAATCAGCATCGGTTTGCGAACCAAATTTGCTGATCTTGATATAACCGGTATCGTGGTTAAGCATGTAAGCCACATCAATGCTGCTTACAATGATCCTGTCGCGGCTTACGCTGATGTCTTTCAGGGCACTGCTTCCCGCACGTTTTACCGAAAGCACTATGGTAGAACCACGTGCCCCCCGAACCATATCGGCAATGGCATTAGCGGTAACGCCGGTACCCGCAATATTTTTACCGCCAATGCGGATAATTTTATCGCCTCTTTTTAGCCCGGCTTTATCGGCAGGGCCATTTGGTTTTACCACGGTTACCAGCAAGGTATCGTTTAACAGGTAATACTCAATACCGATACCATTAAAGTTGCCGTCAAGATCTTCCTTCATAAGCCGGGCATCGCTTGGCGGCAGGTACGATGAATGCGGGTCAAGTTGTTTTAAAATTCCCTGTATGGCCGTGTTTTGCAGCGTATCAATCGCTACGGCATCCACATAATTATTGTCTATAATTTGTAACACCTTATCCACTTTCTCAGACCGGCCGGTCAGTGTGGTAAAAGGAAGAAAAGTTCCGTTTTTTGTGGTGTGATTTTCCTTGGAAAATTTGGGGCCAAAAACCATTCCCACAATAAATACGGCAGTGTAACAGGCAGCGATGATCAGGTTGTTCTTCGTTTGTGGGCGCATTCTTAATATAGTACAAAAATAGTCAATCCTTTTAATTTTACAGAGCCATTGACAAGGCTAAATACAAATAATTATTTGTGCCTTACAGAGTCATCAAACATCCTAAATCCAAAATGTATTCCAATATCATTTAACACTGATAATTGATTATTTTTGTAAGATGAAGCGCATTACAGAGCAGGAGTCGGCGTACCAGAACCTGGAGCACATGCCGGTGGCAGATTTGCTGAAAAGTATTAATAATGAAGATAAAACTGTTCCGCTGGCTGTTGAAAAAGCTTTACCGGCAGTAGAAAAGCTGGTTAAGGCCGTGGTTGAAAAAATGAAGGCCGGTGGACGTTTATTTTACATAGGTGCGGGAACAAGCGGCAGGCTGGGAATTGTAGATGCATCTGAATGCCCGCCCACGTATGGTGTACCGTTCGACAGGGTTGTGGGTATTATAGCCGGAGGTGATGGCGCTATCCGTAAAGCTGTGGAATTTGCCGAAGACGATGAAACCCAGGCCTGGAAGGATTTGCAGGAGTACGCTATTAATGATAACGATTTCCTGATCGGTATCGCTGCATCAGGTACTACGCCATACGTAATCGGCGGATTAAAAACAGCCAACCGGCATGGCATCCTTACCGGATGTATTGTTTGCAACCAGGGATCGCCGGTAGCAGCCGAAGCTAAATTCCCGGTCGAAGTGATTGTTGGCCCCGAATTTGTGACGGGATCTACCCGCATGAAGGCAGGTACAGCACAAAAGCTGGTACTAAACATGATAAGCACTACTGCCATGATACAATTGGGGCATGTAAAAGGCAATAAAATGGTGGATATGCAGCTGACCAATCATAAACTGGTAAAACGGGCAGTGGATATGGTCAGGGAAGCTACCGGTTTAGACGAGCAGGAAGCACAGCAATTGTTAGACCGGTATGGCAGTGTGCGCAAAGCGATAAGCGAGTATGAACATAAGGATTAAGTCCGGTTGAAGCAGACAGGTAATTTTGAATTTTTACTTTTGAATTAGTGAATGCACGAGATTGAGCCATATTACCGGTGGAGAGATGATTATATCGCTTCCGAAGATGAACGTTCACCGTTTTATGAAACAGAATACAGCGAATTTGAATTCGATAAGCAGATCTATAATTATTACATTCATCCTCAATGGGACACCTTTGGTTCGTTGACGCTGTACCTGAAGGTGCTTTTTGTAGATTACGATCGTGGCTATGCCATTATTGAATTAATAGGCGAGTGGAATGATGCCATTTACAATGATATTATGCTGCTGAAGCGTGAGCTGATCGAGCTGATGATCGGTGAGGGGATTAACAAGTTTATCCTGATCGGTGAGAATGTACTGAACTTCCATGCTTCGGATGATTGTTATTACGAAGAGTGGTTCCAGGAGATTGACGAGGGCTGGATTGCCGGTGTCAATTTCAGGGAGCATGTGGTTGACGAATTCCGGCAGAATAATATCGATTATTATATCAATTTTGGCGGCGAGCTTGACGATATGTCCTGGCGTAACCTGAAACCCATCCAGGTATTTAAAAAGGTAGAAGAACAATTGCAGCGCAGGCTGATGTGATGCACATTCAAAAATAAAATCCAAAAGCCCAGGTAACCAATTAGCCCTGTATATCGGCATTTTTACTTTTGAATTTTGATTTTTAACTTTTGAATTTTTACTTTGCGAACGGCTTGTATGCTTGGCCTTTTTAATTTTGATTTTTAACTTTTGACTTAATATTATGCAAGATCAGAATAACGACTTCACCTACCAAAACGTTATCCAGTTAGATGATGCCGATGCATCATCACGTAAGTTTATAGCCAACGTGTTTTTATGGATGTTTGCCGCTTTGGGCATATCCGCAGGCTTTGCGTATTATTTCGCAAACGATGTTACATTAATACAATACTTGGTGGATTTTAACACCGGCAGTACAACGCTGCTGGGTAAAATCGCCATATTTTCACCATTGGCATTTGTATTACTCATGTCTTTTGGTTTAAACCGGTTATCCTATCCGGTACTAACGGTATTATTTATTGCTTATGCAGCGTTAACAGGTATCAGCCTGAGTTTTATTCTGCTGGCCTATACAGCTTCCTCTGTTACAGGTGTGTTTATTACTACCGCAGTGTTGTTTGGTGTGATGGCTGTTGCCGGGTATACTACACACCAGGATCTTACCAAATTTGGCTCTATTCTCATTATGCTGCTTATTGGTCTGGTAGTAGCCAGCGTGGTAAATATGTTCCTGGGCAGCGAAAAGCTGGATTATATTTTAAGCTATGTTGGGGTGGCCATCTTTGTGGGATTAACCGCGTACGATGTACAAAAGCTGAAACGTATTGGCGCAGGTTTGGAGTACGGCGATGCATCGGCCAAAAAAATGGCGGTTATGGGAGCCTTAACCCTGTATCTTGATTTTATTAACCTGTTCTTGTACTTGCTGCGCTTATTTGGCAGAAGAAAATAGAAGAAATTTCCCGATAACAGGAATCCGTATAAGCCTCGTGGTTTATGCGGATTTTTTGTTTATAGCTATCCACTTGCACATTAGTATTTTATTGCGCACCTTTGTACCGCTTATTAAGAAAGACGGAGGGATTAGACCCTGCGAAGTCTTAGCAACCTGTGCTAACAAGGTGCTAAATTCTATCCGCCGGTTGGCGGAAAAGATAAGTGAAAGTCAAACCAGCAACCGGACTTTTCGAAGATAAGCCCTACGAGTATTGAGATGTGAGTATTGCGTATTGTGATAATGTGTCGCAGTGCTAATACGACTGGCAATCATCGCAATACTCATTACGCTATACGCAATACAAATGAGTATCAGACAAGAGTTAAAAAAACGTATTCTGGTAATAGATGGTGCAATGGGCACCATGATACAGCGATACAGGCTGAGTGAGGAAGATTTTCGTGGTGAACGGTTCAAGGATCATCCCTGTGATGTAAAGGGCAATAATGATTTGCTGAACATCACCAGGCCGGATATCATTAAAGAAATTCACCTGGAATATCTTAAAGCCGGCGCAGATATTATTGAGACAAATACCTTTAGTACACAGCGTATTTCTATGGCCGATTACCAGATGGAAGACCTGTCGTACGAGCTCAGTTATGAAGGAGCATGTATTGCAAAGCAGGCCGTAACAGAATTTATGGCCGCTAATCCTGGCAGGGTGTGTTTTGTCGCGGGAGCTATTGGCCCCACCAACCGTACGCTTTCTATCTCACCGGATGTAAATGACCCCGGGTTCCGGGCCATTACCTTTGATCAACTGGTTGACGCGTATTACGAGCAGGTACGGGGATTGGTTGATGGTGGTGCCGACGTTTTGCTCATTGAAACCATTTTTGATACACTCAATGCCAAGGCAGCCATTTATGCTATTAAACAATATGAAGAAGAATTAAAAGCCCATCCCCGGCCCTTCCCAAAGGGAAGGGAGGTTGCAGGATGCACTCCTCCCCTTGGGGGAGGTTGGGAGGGGATTGAAATCATGATTTCCGGAACCATTACCGATGCTTCCGGTCGTACCTTATCTGGCCAGACTGCCGAAGCATTTCTGAATTCGGTAATGCATGCCAAACCCCTGAGCATCGGCTTTAACTGTGCATTGGGCGCTAAAGAAATGCGTCCCTATATCGAAGAGCTGTCTGCAAAGGCAGGATGCTATATTTCAGCTTACCCGAATGCAGGCCTGCCCAACGAGTTTGGTGCTTATGATGAATTACCGCACGAAACCGCTCATCAGGTCGAAGATTTTATTGAATCAGGATTTGTAAATATTGTAGGCGGCTGTTGCGGTACAACGCC
The DNA here is from genome assembly GCF_008274585.1 of Pedobacter sp. BS3. Lineage (GTDB taxonomy): Bacteria > Bacteroidota > Bacteroidia > Sphingobacteriales > Sphingobacteriaceae > Hufsiella_A. The sequence goes on from NZ_VTRT01000001.1 coordinate 1,056,050, forward strand.
GGAGCATATAGGCTGTATTGCCGAAAAAGCCCGGAAAGCACAGCCACGTAAAGTACCGCACCCGGAACCATACCTGCGTTTAAGCGGATTGGAACCGGTTACCATCACACCCGAAAGCATATTTGTAAACATTGGCGAGCGTACCAATATTACCGGTTCGCCGAAGTTTTCGAAGCTCATTCTGGGTGGTGATTACGAAGGAGCATTATCGGTTGCCCGTCAGCAGGTGGAAGGCGGTGCACAGATCATCGATGTAAACATGGATGAAGGCATGCTTGATGGCGAGGCGGCCATGACCAAATTCCTGAACCTGATTGCTTCCGAACCGGATATCGCCAAGCTGCCCATCATGGTCGATTCATCCAAATGGAGTGTCATTGAATGTGGCTTAAAATGCTTACAGGGTAAGGGTATTGTAAACTCCATTTCGTTAAAAGAAGGCGAAGAAAAATTTATTGAAAGCGCTCGCAAAATATTAAAATTTGGTGCTGCCGTTGTAGTAATGGCTTTTGACGAGCAGGGACAGGCCGATAATTACGAGCGTCGTACCGAAATATGCAAGCGCTCGTACGACATCCTGGTTAACCAGGTAGGTTTCCCGCCGCAGGACATTATTTTTGACCCTAACATTCTAACCGTTGCCACGGGATTAGAAGAGCATAACAATTATGCGGTAGATTTTATCAAGGCAACCCGGTGGATCAAGGAAAATCTTCCGTATGCTAAGGTGAGCGGCGGTGTATCTAATATCTCATTCTCATTTAGAGGTAACAATGTAGTTCGCGAAGCCATGCACTCCGCATTTCTTTATCACGCCATTAAGGCGGGTTTAGATATGGGTATTGTGAATGCCGGGATGCTGGAAGTTTACGAGGAAATTCCGAAAGAACTGCTTGAAAAGGTAGAAGATGTGCTGCTCAATCGCCGTGAAGATGCTACCGAACGGTTAGTGGAATTTGCCGAAACAGTTAAAGCCAAAGGGAAAGAAGCGGTTAAGGATGAAGAATGGCGGAAAGGTACAGTTGAAGAACGCCTGTCGCACGCCCTGGTAAAGGGTATTATTGAATACCTGGATGCCGATGTGGAAGAAGCCCGGCAGAAATATCCCAAACCATTACAGGTAATTGAAGGTCCGCTGATGGATGGGATGAATGTTGTCGGCGACCTGTTCGGCTCCGGGAAGATGTTTTTACCACAGGTGGTAAAATCAGCACGGGTAATGAAAAAGGCAGTTGCTTACCTGCTACCATTTATTGAAGAAGAAAAAAGAGCCCACCCCCAACCCCTCCCTAAGGGAGGGGAGCCGGAAAAAAGCCCATCCCCGGCCCTTCCCAAAGGGAAGGGAGGGCAGCTGGGCTACCATACGGCCGATCCAATGCTATATCCTGTTTTAAAAGAGTTTTCTTTGAAACACCGGGCTGTGCCAACAGAAGCAGAAAACATAATGTGGCAGTTGGTTAAAGGCAAAAAACTGGAAGGATATAAATTCTGCAGGCAGCATATTATTGGAACTTTTATAACCGATTTGGTTTGCCTTGATCGCAAGCTGGTAATAGAGATAGATGGGTTGATCCATCAGTTGCCTGAAAATCAGCTGTCTGATCAGGAGCGGACAGCCTGGCTACAGGATCAAGGTTATGAAGTAATCAGATTTACTAACGATGAGGTTTTAGCTGATACGGATAATGTTTTAAATCGGTTAGTAGATGCTCTGGAAAAACGCCCGTCGATTAAAGCAGAAGAAGAAGAAGAAGAATTAGAGGCAGGGGCCTCTAACTCCTCCCCGCAGGGGAGGTCGGGAGGGGCTGCTGGTCTTGTGCTGCTGGCTACCGTAAAAGGCGATGTGCATGACATTGGTAAAAACATCGTAGGGGTGGTGCTGGCCTGTAATAATTTTGAGGTGGTAGATATGGGCGTAATGGTTCCTGCCCAGGATATCATTAAAAAAGCAAGGGAAATTAATGCCGACATCATTGGTTTAAGCGGACTCATTACACCGTCGCTGGACGAAATGGTACATTTTGCCAAAGAAATGGAGCGGGAAGGCTTTACCATTCCGTTGCTGGTTGGCGGTGCAACCACATCGCGTATCCATGCAGCGGTAAAGGTAGCTCCTAATTATTCAGGGCCGGCTATCCATGTGCTGGATGCATCGCGAAGTGTAACTGTGTGCAGCACATTGATGAACAATGAGCTTCGCGATAGCTACATCAGCAACATTAAAGAGGAATATACCAAAGCTCGTGAGGCGCACCTGAATAAACGTTCTGATAAACGGTATAAAAGTATCGCAGAAGCACGGGAAAACAGGTTTCAGATTGATCTGAACGGCTCGCTGGCTCCGGCGCCAACCTTTACCGGAACTAAGGTTTTTCACGATTTTCCGTTGGAAGAGCTTGTCCCTTACATCGACTGGACACCATTTTTCCATACCTGGGAATTGCGGGGAAGCTATCCCCGGATATTTGAAGATAAGGTGGTAGGTACTGAGGCTAAAAAGCTGTTTGATGACGCTCAGGCGCTTCTAAAAAGAATTATTGATGAAAAATTGCTGACCGCCAGAGCCGTTATTGGTTTCTGGCCCGCAAATTCGGTAGGAGATGATATTGTCTTAGAAGTGGAGGACTCCTCCCCGCCAAATGGCGGAAGGCCGGGAGGGGCCGTCATTCATACGTTGCGCCAGCAAACTGAAAAAGTGAACGGCGAACCTTATTACGCTTTAGCGGATTTCATTGCACCTGAATCATCAGGAAAGCAGGATTATTTTGGCGGATTTGCCGTTACGGCAGGCATTGGTTGTGATGAATTGGTCGCTTCGTTTGAAAAGAATTACGACGATTATAACAGCATTATGACGAAAGCGCTTGCCGACCGTCTGGCAGAAGCCTTTGCTGAAAAAATGCACGAGCTGGTACGCAAGGAATATTGGGGATATGCCAAAGATGAGCAGTTTTCCAACGAGCAGCTCATTAAAGAAGAGTACAAAGGCATACGTCCGGCACCGGGCTACCCGGCCTGCCCGGATCATACCGAGAAAGCTACCTTATTTGCTTTGCTGGATGCCGAAAAGCAAATCGGCCTGCGCTTAACCGAAAGCTTTGCCATGTACCCGGCAGCGGCCGTTAGCGGATATTACTTTGCTCACCCGCAATCACGTTACTTCGGCTTAGGCAAAATCACCAAAGACCAGGTAGAAGATTACGCTATCCGTAAGAACATGCCACTTGAGGAAGTTGAGAAATGGCTGGCGCCGAATTTAGCTTATTAGTTTTTTAGTTATGAGTTATGTGTTGCGTGTTATGGGTATAGACGAATCAAGTAGATCATGAGTAAAGATAATAAATCGTATATCGAGTTAGATGTTTGGAAATCAGCCAGATTTTTAGCTAAAGAAATTTATACTATCACTTCTTTGTTTCCAAAGGAGGAACAGTATGGATTAATAAGCCAGATGCGGCGGTGTGCTGTTTCGATTCCTTCAAATATTGCTGAAGGCTGTGGGAGAAATTATCCTAAAGATAGTATTCAATTCTTTTTTATGCAAGAGGTTCTGTTTATGAATTGGAAACCCAATTGTATCTTTCCTTTGATTTAGGGTATATTGATGAGAATAGTCTGAAGGAATTTCTGCTAAAGATTGAGGTGTCCAGGAAATTATTAAATGGTTTCATAAAATATTATCAAAGTTTGACGAATACAACCCGCAACCCATAACTCATAACCCGCAACAGTTAAATGAAAATAACACAACACATACAAAACGCAAAAGGTAAAACTCTGTTCTCGTTTGAATTACTACCTCCGGTAAAGGGCAAGTGCATTGACGAAATTTATGATGCTATTGACCCGCTGATGGAGTTTGATCCGCCATTTATTGATGTTACCTATCACCGTGAGGATTATATTTATAAGCAGCATACCAGCGGATTGCTGGAAAAAGTATCGTACCGTAAGCGGCCGGGAACGGTAGCCATTTGTGCCGCTATCATGAATAAATACAAGGTAGATGCTGTTCCGCATCTAATTTGTGGCGGTTTTACCAAAGAGGAGACGGAAAACGCCCTCATTGATCTGCAATTCCTGGGAATTGATAATGTGCTGGTGTTGCGGGGAGATGCCCGCAAGGCTGATGCCGGCTTTATTCCCACACCCGGCGGACATGCGTATGCAACCGATTTGCTGGAGCAGGTTGTTAACATGAATAAAGGTTTATACCTGCACGAAGATCACGAGGCTTATAAAACCAACTTTTGTATCGGTGTGGCCGGCTATCCCGAAAAGCATTTCGAAGCTCCGAACATGAAAACAGATTTCAGCTTCCTGAAAAAGAAGGTAGAGATGGGAGCAGAATTTATTGTTACCCAGATGTTTTTCGATATTCAGAAATATTGTGATTTTGTGAAGCTGTGCCGCGAAAATGATATTCACGTGCCCATTATTCCCGGATTAAAACCTATTACATCATCCAAACAACTGATTAGCCTGCCTAAAATTTTTCATATTGACATTCCGGAGGAATTGAGCGAAGCGGTGCTGGCCTGTAAATCTGAAAAAGAGGTGAAAGAAGTAGGTATTGAATGGATGATCAATCAATGCAAGGAATTGGTGAAAGTAGGAGCACCTGTACTTCATTTTTACACCATGAGCAATCCGGAACCAACACGAAGAATTGCCAAAGCAGTGTTTTAGGGTAGTTGTTGTAAGCCTCACCCCCGGCCTCTCTCCTAAGGAGAGGGGAGCAGTTAATGCTCTTTATCTTGTATCTTGATTCTATGTTCCTGCTTCTCTATTCGTATCGTAGCGCTTCAATTGGGTCTAATTTTGAGGCTTTGGATGCCGGGTAAAAGCCGGAAATTATACCAACCAGCACGCACAGGCACAAACCTAAGCCGATCCATAGCCAGGGAATAATGAAGCTGGCTTTAAGTGCCGCTGCCACCAGGTTACCAATCACGATACCCAGTATAATGCCGGTTAATCCGCCGATAAGGCAAATAACAATAGCTTCCATCAGGAATTGCCTGCGGATAACCGATGGTGTAGCACCGATCGCCTTACGCACACCGATCTCTTGTGTACGTTCGGTAACAGAAACCAGCATGATGTTCATCAAACCAATTGATGCACCAACGAGTGTAATAAAGCCAATAACGATAGCGGCAAGCGTTACCCATTTAATATTATCCAGTAACGTTTGGGCCAGGGCATCGCTTTTGGTGATCTCGAAATTATTCTCTGTTCCGGCATGCAGTCCCCTGATATTTCTGAACAGGGAAGTAGCCTCGCCGACAGCAGCGTCATTCTGCGTAGGCGATGAGGTCATTACCGATATGGTGTAGGATGGATTGGCTTGTGTAGAGATCTGTTTAGCCTTGATAATAGGAATAACGCACACCTTATCGCCGCCAAAGCCAACACTGGCGCCTTTTTCGGCAAACAATCCGATCACCCGGAACTTGTTGCTTCCCACATAAATCATTTTATTAATCGGGCTTTTATTCTCAAACAGCTGGTTTTTGATCTCGTGACCGATAATGGCAACATTACTGCCCAGATCAATATCATTTTGCGAAAAATTTCGACCTTCTTCCAGCTTGTAACCACCGGTAACGATATAGTTTTCATCGGCGCCCAGCACATTAATGTTCGGGTTGGTTTTCAATCCGCCATATTTTACGGTGGATGCATAGCTGGCAAAAACGTTTACCGATACGGTTGCCGGAAAGGTAAACCGTTGCTTAAAATCCATAGCCTGGTTAAACGTAATGGCCGTATAATGCTTGGGTGCTTTACCGCTACCGCCAATACGAATGCCAATGCCGTGGTTACGGATGGTGAACGAATTGGCGCCCATGCTGGAAAATGTGCTATTCAGCGAGCTTTTGATGGCATCAATAGACGTTAAAATACCCACTAATGCAGTTAACCCGATGGCAATAATAAGCGCCGTTAAAAATGTGCGCAGCTTATTACCGCTAATAGCCTGCAGCGCCATCGCAATATTTTCCTTATAGCTTATCTGTGTAGCCATGTTATAAAAATACCGGTAATATCCGGATTTTGACGGCGCCTTATCAACAATTGTTACAGCTATTGCGTTATTTTATCTACTTTTATCGTGTTAATATTCAGTTATGGCAAGTATTTTCTCAAAAATTGTGGCGGGTGATATTCCGGCGTATAAGGTGGCCGAAACAACGGAGTTCCTGGCATTTTTAGACATTAACCCGCTGGTAGAAGGGCATGTGCTGGTTATCCCTAAAAGGGAAGTGGATTATATTTTTGACCTGGATGAGGAGACCTATGTCGGCCTGATGATGTTTGCCAAGATCGTTGCATCGGGCATAAAGAAAGCCGTTCCGTGTCTGCGTATTGGTATAGCTGTTGTTGGCCTGGAAGTGCCGCATACGCATGTTCACCTGGTACCGCTTAATACCATGGATGATATTAACTTTAGCCGTAAAAAGCTGAATCCTACGCCCGAGGAATTATCGGCTACAGCCGAAAAAATACGTGAAGCCTTACGTGAAGAAACAAGGTAGTATTTTCAGTACATACTGTATGAGCAATTTTGACATCTTGATTTTGCACTTTTGACTTTTCTCATGCAGGGGCTTGTGATCAAATCAACCGGAAGCTGGTATAGCGTTAAAACGGAGGCCGGTGAACGTTATGACTGCCGTATTAAAGGCAAATTCCGGATCAAAGGCATACAAACCACTAACCCCATTGCTGTAGGCGACCGTGTGGATTTTGAACTGGAGCCCGATCTGCAAACCGGTATTATCACCCGGTTGCACGAACGTAAAAACTACATCATCCGTAAATCGATCAACCTGTCAAAACAAGCGCAAATACTTGCGGCCAATCTTGATCAGGCCTTTTTGATAGTTACATTGGCTTCTCCACGCACTTCGCTGGGGTTTATCGACCGTTTCCTGGTAACTGCCGAAGCCTATGATATTCCTGCGGGACTTATTTTTAATAAACTGGATCTGTTTTGCGATGAAGGTCTGGAGGTATTGGCCGAATACAGGACTATTTATGAGAATTTAGGTTATATCTGTTTTGATGTTTCGGCATTGAAGCATACCAATATAGAACCGGTTAAGGAGGCGCTTAAAAATAAAACCACGCTTTTTTCGGGACATTCAGGAGTGGGTAAATCCAGTTTGATCAATGCTATTTGTCCCGAACTGCAATTGCGTACAACCGAAATTTCTGAATGGCACGATAAGGGAATGCATACTACCACATTTGCTGAAATGTTCGAGCTGCCTTTCGGCGGACACCTGATCGATACGCCGGGCATCCGCGAATTAGGCATTATCGACATCGAGCCCCAGGAACTGGGCCATTTTTTTCCTGAGATACGCAGCCGGATGAACGATTGTAAATTTCATAACTGCCGTCATATTAATGAGCCAGGATGCGCTGTTCTGAAAGCCGTTCAAAATGGTGAGATAGAACCTTCACGCTACGAAAGTTACCTGAGCATTTACCATAACCAGGATACGAGGGCTTGAATTGAGAAAGGTATAAGGAGGATGGTTTAAGGTAGCTTATGGTTCATGGCTTTATAGCTTATAGTTCATGGCTTATGGTTCATGGTTTATAGTCCGGAAAGCGATGTAGGTTATAGGTTTTAAGTTATACGTTTTACGTCACGGGTAATCACACATCACTCACGGCTCATAACAATGAAACAATTCAGCAATTAAACAATTAATTCTGAGCAAAGCGAAATCCCGCTTGCGCTCGTTTGCAAAACGAGTGCATAGCTATCCGGCGTTTGTAACGCCGCAAACGCAACAAAAAGTTCTAAAACTTTTTCATTATTTTAAGGCTTAAGTTAGGCCAAACGCTAATTGCCTCGCTAAAACTTAAGTCAGCTTAATGTGAAATGACAAGTAAACTTCGTAAGTCTGAATATCGCTTTGCGTGAAAACTTAATCTCACGTCATATATCCTCACTTAAATTATCTATTCAATCACTACGGTGGTTTCTTCAATAATAGCGTCGTTCCCCAAATTTTTGGCTGCTTTTACCGGACAATAACCGGTAACTCCGCGGTAAACCAATCCACCACCAAGCGCAAGCTCACCCAAGGCTAAAAGCGGATGAGAGAACAGGTTGCCAATTCCCTTTATAAACACAAAAGCGCCGGCGCCGATGGACAGGATACGTTCTGATCTTTCAACATTCGCGTTGGGGTTATCCTGTAATAATGCTTCCTCAAGTGTATTGCCAATGCTATTTAATGTAGTTTCCATAGATCTCAGATTTGTTTATTGCTAATAACAGCCTAAACGATATAGTGTTTACATTATATCATTTATCGTATTGAAATAGAAATATTGAGCAATTCAGAATAGGAGAGACCTCTTTAAAAAAAGTTATAGCTTAGGTCGCATAAGGATGCCCGCAGAAGGTACGGCTTTATGCTTTTGTTTAATAAATCTTTTTTATGCTATTTCAAAACTACTATCTGTAACATGATGGCGATGATTAGACATGCCAGCCATCCCCAAAACCATTGTATGCCTATCCCTGTATTTCTGACAGCCCGGTAATACAGAATTATTGTGACAATGAGCGACAGGTAAATAGCAGCTATTGATTGTATAAATCTGCTAAATGGCAAAAAGGACATCAGGTTATAGCTGAACAGTAAACACGAGCCAATAAGGCAAGCAAAGCCTATATGCCTGATAAAAAGCCATTTATTTTTTCCTAAAAAGGTTAAAGCGGCAACAACCTGGATACCCCACTTAACACCGGCAATTGAACCTACAAGTATCATAATGCCCACACTTGGGTAAAGCCAGGATTTGGAAGCAATAAACAGTCCGGTTAACAGTGCTGAAAGCAGAAAGTATATGCTGGATAATGCGATATGTTTACTCTGGGCTGCCATATTGTTATTAGTCAAAGAAAAAGTTGAACAGTATCGCACAAGCTTTTCCTGCTATGCCCGAATTTTGGTTTACCGGCTTTTTCATGTTCAGTTTAGGCTTTCATTTATAAAGATAAAAATAAAACTGCACAGGTATATAAGCGTACTTCACTATACCCGGGGATGATGCACTCAGCTCCTACGATGGAATCAGAATTTCGATGCGTGTGCCCACCAGTTTCTCGGAAGCTATCTTCATTTCACCATCCAGCAGGTTTACCCTGGCGCTGATGTTTTTCCAGCCCAAACCGTTCGATTGACTGATTTTTTCTGTATCAAAACCCTGGCCGTTATCTTTTATAGAGATCTGTATATTTTGATTGATTTTTTCAATCTCCAAAGTTATTTCGGTGGCATTGGCATGTTTGAGCATATTGCCCAACACTTCCTGCACAATGCGGTAAATAGAAAGCTCATTTTGCCTCAGGAACTTTATACCACGAATGTCAGGAGCGATATGCAGCTTTACGCAAGGTTGATCGCCCGTGTTTATCTTACTGCACATATCCTCAATGGCGTTAACAAGTCCAAAGTTCAGCTCTTCGGGTATCAGGTTGTGCGAAATGTTGCGCACCTCGGCAATGGTTTTGTCCACCAGTTGCAGCGTCTTATTATCGGTATTTTCCGCAGTGGAAAGGTTCATTTTCACTACCGATAGCATTTGGCCAATGCTGTCGTGCAAATCTCTTGCAATGCGTATGCGCTCCTGCTGCTCGCCATCAAAAACCGCTTTGGTGGCTATTTCCTGTTGTTTGTGTATTTCGGCCTGCAATGCCTTTTGTTGCTTTAGCTTATAACTATTATAAAACAGAATGCCCATAATTAAGGCAATGCAAAATATAGAAATAATGATGCCGATACTCAGGTTTTTACTTTGTAAGGCAAGCTTCTGAATGGTATTTTCCTTATTCAGCAAGGCGATTTTTTGTTCTTTATGCTCTGTATCGTATTTGGTTTGCAGTTCGGCGATTGCTGTTTTACTGCTTTCATTTTCAATGGAATCTTTTAAGGATACGTATTCCCTGTAAAATTCATAAGCCTTTTGATAATTTTTCAAGTTGCGGTAATCAATGGAAAGCTCCAGAAGTGCATCTTTATGCATATTCTGGTATTTAATTTCTTTGCTGAGTTTTAGCGCCTGCTCCTGGAAGCTTACAGCTTTCTCAAATTCATTTTTATAACGGTATAGATGACCCAACGAATTCAGGATATTCGCTTTGTTCATATCGTCGCCTATTTTATTCGCCAATGCCATGGCCTGCCGGTAATAATCTTCAGATTCTTTAAAGCTTTTCAGCGAGCTGCAAACATCGCCCAACGAATTTAGCGTAGTGATCTGGCCGGTAACGTTATGTGTTTTCAGTTTGTAGGTTAAGGACTTTAGCAGGTAACTTTTGGTTTGCTTATAATCGTTCCTATCGTAAAACACCGTGGCAATGTTATTATAAAGTTTCCCCAGCTCAACTTCCATACCCAGCTTTTCGGCATAAGACAAGGCTTTTTGATAATAAAGAAGCGCTTTGTCGTCTTCCATAATGTCAAAATAAATATTACCGATGTTGATATTGCTGGCCTCCAGCTCAGCTTCGTCATTCAGTTCTTCGCGTATTTTTAGTGCCAACAACTGATATTTTAAGGATAGTTTGTTGTTGGACAGTTGCAAATAAGAAACTCCTAAATTATTATAGATCCTGGCCTCATCTTTTTTATAGTGTTTAGCTATCGCGATTTTCAAAGCCTCAAACAACAATGCATTGGCCTTTTCCATCTTTCCGTAAACAATTAAGAAAGCGGCCTTAGCCGAAAGATACCGGACTTTTTGCAGGGACGTTTTGCCAAGTTTTTCTGCTTTTAAGAGATAGGTATTGGCTTTGGCAGAATCTATGTTTTTATACCGGTCAATTAAATCCAGGGAAATATTGAATTTTGCAGTATCAGATTTAGCCTGCTCAAAAGCTTTTTCCAGGCTATCTATCTGTATGGAAGCGGTTTGTGCACTCACTCCTTTTACTAATAAGCAAAGAAAAAACACCAGCACCATGTTAAAGGTGCTGGCGTTATAATCCACCGGTCTTTTTTTATTCATGTATGAATTCTCTTTGCTAAATGACGCAATCTATAGAAACTATCTGTTGATTTATCAATCTTGAATCAACATTTTTTACAAATTTATTAAGCACTGTCTATAGATTGCTACTCTTTAATCCTAATCACATCCAACTGCGGAAATACATCCAACCCGGCGAGGTAAGGGATATAGGCCACCACGTAATAATAACCGTTGCTGTATCGCGGAAGCGAAAGTTGTGTGGGTGCAACGAACTCGCCCACCTTTATACGTCCTATTTCTTTTATTCCCGATGCGCTGACGGTATTCAATGTAAAGTCCGAAGCTTGTTGTATAGAACCTTTCATCAGATAAAAAGGTGTACCGTCGGGCTTCATCTCAAAATATTTTTCCTTTGAGTATAGCATCGCATTGGGCAGACCATCCAAGGCAATATCGCCAAACACTTTGGTAATGGTGTTGTCGCCTTCTGTCCATTTAAACTCGTACAACTTTTTACTATCGCTGTTGTACACCAGTCCGTAAAAAATATTGCCACTTACGGTGCCACCTACCAATTGATTTTTAGGCGAACCAACTGGCAGGGCATTCTGTATGTTGGCCAGCGTATCGCAATTGTGGTTGGTCATATTAGGGCGTACAATCGTAATGCCTCCGTTATAGTCCGCTATCATTGCCCGATATTTGCCACTGCCCGTCATAAAGCCCCAACTGCTGGTAATTGCTGGCGGACGATTGGGCAACGAAGGGGAAATGGAATTGAACCCATTCTCATAAGGAGCGGTTTTTGCCAGCCATGTTTTTGTAGGCGCATCGTAATAATTGAGATACATAGCACCATATAAATAATCGGGACCTGCATCAGTGAACAATACCGAACCATCTTCATTATGGACAATGTTTTGCCTTTGGAAACATCCATCGTACATACTGTATTGAGGCACGGTAACCGTATCTCGTTCATCTTTTTCCTCATAGGAAATACGATTGGGCTGAGTTTGGGTAGAGGCGTTATAAGTACCAAATAAACGGGCATTGAACGTGTTGTTGAAGAAAATCATATTTACCCGATAATCGGTAGCGGTGTACGTTTTTCCGATGTACACATCTTTAAAAACTTGATTGACCGTTACCGCATCTTTGTTGCCGATATTGATGATGGCCTTGTAGCTTCTGGCTCCGCTTGAGGCAAGGCCCTTAAAAGGGTCGTACACTTCGCCGTACAATACGCCTATATTGTTGCCGTTTATTACCATATCCTCGGCCTGCATACCACAGCCGTTTATGCCTCCGGTAATAGAGAATTTTACAGACCCAAGGGTTTCCCAATTTGTGCTGCGCACCAGCGGAGAGGCGGTATTGCCGACATTGTTATCGTCTTGGTGTTTTTTACAGGAAAAAAAAGCGCTCAATAAAAGGATGAGGTAAAAGTTATTGTTTGTTTTCATTGTTTTTTGTTTGGGTTTTCGTTCATCGTTGTTCGTTTGTCGTTGGTTATGGGTTGCAGGGCATTTTCCACTTTCAACTCTCCACTTAATTATACCCCGTACCGGCGCACATTGGGCAAAGGCGCTCGCCGGCAAATACCGTTTTGCCGTTTACTTTCTTTCCGCCGATATAAGTTTCCTGAATTTTGCCCGTACCGTGGCAGACAGAACAAACCCTGCGCTGAAACCTGTTATTGTTGTCGGTCGGTTGCGAAGTGTTGGGCTTGCTTGGCTCGTCCTTTGTCTTCGGGCCTAATTCATTTTTATTTGTAAATGTAAAATAACCGCTTTTGTCTATATAGCCCTCGTCGCCGTTCATTTTAACCACTTTTGCTCTTCCATTTTCAAAAGAATGGGCAATGAGATATTGTATCGGAATAACCTCTCTACCCGAGATATCAATATATCCCTGATTGCCATTGCGACTTGCCGTAGCCAACCCATCGTGAAAACTGCCAAGATTAACATATATGAACGGCACAACAACCCTGTCTGTTTTGTCTATATATCCATATTTGCCATTAAGTTTTACGCATATCAGCCCGCTCACCTCATCAATAAAATCAACATACTCATATTTCATCGGGATGATAATTTTATCGTTTCTATCTATCACACCCCAGTTGCCGTTGAGCTTTACGATAGCTGTGCCCTTGTAAAAATCCCGTGTGTCTTCGTATTTTATCGGAATAATTTCTTTGCCGGTTTTATCGATATACCCGTATTTGCCGTTAAAGACACGGGCAATCCCATCCTGAAAGCGAGAAATTGAATTGTATTTTACCGGGATGATTTCCTTGCCTGTGGCAATATTGATTATACCCCATTTACCGTTAGATTTTACCCAAGCTATTCCTTTATTCTCGGCGCCGTTTTCCACACCAACATCGTCATATTTCCCAAAAGGGATTGCTTCAGTGCTGTCTTTGGCTATCAGCCCAATTTTTTCTGTGAAACGATTGTGTTCTTTGTCGGTATATTTTCTAATTTGAGCCGGGGTATACCCATTTCTAAATTCATAAACAAAAACATTGTCATAGTCGTAATTGCTGTATTTTTTTATTTGTGTGCGCCCTGTTTCATCAACTTTAAATTTTACGCCGTTTAATACTGCTTCGGCATCGCCATAAGCAGAAACGAACTTCACTGTGTCGTATTTTATATCGGTAATTCTCTTGCCCGTGTTATCAATAATACCCCATTTGCCGTTCAGTTTCACAATGGCTCTGTCGTTCTTGTCATTATGACCATTTCCCTCAAACGGATTGGCTTCATCGTATTGAAACGGTACGATTTCTTTTCCGTCCCTATCTATATAACCCCATTTTCCATTTTGTTTTACAGCTGCCTTACGACCGTATCCACCACCCGCTTCGCCCCCCCGAAAAATCTTTTTCTTCTTCGTACACCAACGGAACAACTATTTTGTATTTTTGATAGTAGCCGCCAACAAAACCCCATTTGCCGTTCAGTTTCACTTTTCCATAATGGTTGTCGTGGTCTATATAATCTTCGGCGGCCTCATAGATGGGTTTTACGATTACTTTTCCTTGCGAATCTTTATATCCCCATTTACCGTTTTTATCCTGATAGGCTTTGTATTGTGCCTGGGCTGTTTGTGCAAAAGAAGCACAAACGATGATAATAAATAATAACTTTTTCATGGTTAAAATTTTGGTTTATGCTATCGATTTTTCTATTATCGCATCGAAGTTATAACGCTTTTGAATTGCCGTAAATAGAGGGGGCTGACCAAAAAGTCGATCGTCATTTCGAGACGCAGCCGAGGGATCTCCACCAGAAATACTTAGGCAGAAGATTTTGCTTCGCAGCTACTTCGTGGTTTCCTCTCCCGATCCCGTATGTACGGGAGGGATCGAAATGACACTACTTTTTGACTTTTTGGTCAGCCCACTTCACGGTTTCATCTTTAATCAATCTGTAATTTATGTTTACTGCTTGTGCCATCCAAATAACCGATGTTCAGTACGTAAATGCCCTTAGGCAAATCAGGCAGCGTTATTTTTTCTGCCGGGTTTGCGACGGTTAACACTGGCCTACCTAATAAATCGGTTAAGATCACTTTGCTTACAGGCGAGGTATTACCGGCAATGCTGAAATAATCGGTAGCCGGGTTGGGGAAAAGGCGTAAGGTAGAAGGCTGAAGGTGGAAGGTGACTGTCCTTATGCCTAATTCCGTTTCTTTGCCATCATTGTCAACCTGTACCAGTTTATAATAGTTATTGCCGTTTAGCGGCGAATAATCTGTAAAGGCGTACAAGAGGGGCGAATAATCATTCGCCTGCATAGCCGCCGCAGATACCTCGCCTATTTTCACAAAACCTTCCAGACTTCCACCTTCCAACCCTCCTGCCTTATAAATGATAAAGCCTTTGTTGTTAAGCTCACTTGCGGTTTCCCAGGTCAACAGTACATTGTTGTTTTGGGCTTTAGCGGTAAATTTGGTGAGATTTACAGGCAGTATCACAGGTACTTCACCGCCGGCAATACCAATGGCGAAATCAGAGAAACCCGTAATATTTCCTGCTGTGGCGGTAACTATGCCGTCCGATTGAGTGGATGTACCGTTATCGCCATAAAAAGCCCAGGCACCGGATGAGTTGGGCCGTTTTACTACAACGTAGTTAGCGGCATCGGCCACGCCATTGGTATAATCATGACCTTCGAGCGTTACGGTATAGCTGCCTGATGTTAGCGCAACATCAGGTGTTATGGTCCAGATACCTGCATTTAACAGCGATGTAACCGTTTGTCCGCCGGCTGTGGTATTGGGCGCTGAACCATTAATAGTTTTAGAAAAAGTTGCCGAAATGGTTTGAGGGCCGGTAATATTATTTAATTGCAGGCTAGCCGGAGCATATCGGTCGGCTGTCCCTACCGGAAAAGTATAGCTTCCGGTTGTTGTTACCTTTCGGCTTAGTGTGCCTGCAACATAGCTGGATGCTGAACCACCTGTAACATTTCCATTAACTGTTATCGAGCCAGAATAAATACCGTTGGTCAATATCAAATCGCCGTTGATAGTGCCTCCATAAGAAGTAATTGTTCCTGTGCTGTTTATTTCTATGGATTGGTCTAAAGGCTGAGTAAGATATATGCTTGTTTTATTGTTTTTAAATACCAGTTTCCCCGTTCCGGTAGGCTTGACAGTATTAGCAAAAGTTCCCATGAAAAATCCGGTAGTGCTTTCGTTAATTTCTATAATACCATTGTTTACAATACCCGCAGGTGCAGAAAAGTTTAACGGCAATTGCATAGTAGCCCCCGTTGCAATTTCCAGTTTTCCACCCGCAGCGTTTGTAGGTATAGTGGTTGGATAAGAGGTTAACCCTGCCGGGATAACTGTTTTCTTGCTGCCGTCCGGAATGCCGTTATCCCAGTTGGCAGCATTGTTCCAGTCACCATCGCTGGCTGTTCCAGTCCAGTTGGTTATGGCAGGTGCGGCAACATTATTGCCGTTAAATTGCGCCAGATAAAAGTCTGTGGCATATAATGAGCCACTTGCCGAAAGAAGGGTAGAGCCAAACTTAACCGATGTTCCGTAAGCCCCTGCAACAATGATTTTGCCATTTGCCGAAGTTTCTAAAGCATTAAAACTCCCGGAATTATAACTGGAACCATTAATCTCAAACGAGTTGGCCCAGGTAACTTGTCCGTTGGGAAGATTGTATTTGACAATGATACCCAAAGCAAAAGTAGAAGTTGCAGGCAGGTTATAAATATAATCACCGTAAGTAACACCATGTGCATTTCCTGCCTGATCCATATAAAAGCCATATACACTGTTGCCCTTAACCCTAAACATAACCTTAGAGACAATGTATGGCGAAACCGGGGCATATTTTGTAACCGTTCCTGTATTATCCAATTCAAAATAACGATTGGCCAGCGATGCAGTTGAAACTCCCTGGAATGTTCCACCGCTACCGCCTGTAAAAATAATATAGCTTTTCCCGGTTTCATCAATAGTATAACCTAGCTGCACCTGGATATTATTAATAGTTTGCACCCAACGTTTTTGCCCGCTATTGTCTATTGAAGCAATAAAGCTGGCTAATCCGGTTGTAGTAATGCTTTCGCCGGCAATACTTACTGTGGTTGCAGACGAAGTAAAACAGGTGTAATAGATATTGCCATTCTGGTCTACAAAATCTTTATAAACTGTGCCTGCGTTTGAACCCGCATTGGTATTTTGTACCGTCCAGATAGTACTGCCATCAGTTTTATTGATTTTGAGGATATTTTTTGTGGTTTGATTGCTTTCCATGATAATGAGATTGCCATCAGGGCCAATGTTGATTCCGCCAACTTCGTACAATGAGAAATATTTATTCCAAAGCATGTTGCCATCATTATCATATTTGGCCAGAAAAGCTACGCCCGAAAGACTCGGCGTATCATCAGTACCACCAATGTAAATGTTGCCGTCCGCATCAATGGTAATTACCTTACTTAATTCATTGTATCCGGTTGGTGGCGTATGACGTTTTAACCACTGTATAACTCCCGACGCATTGTATTTTGCAATGAAAATATCGGTTCCGGTTGGAGCGCTTAAACTGAATGAACCAACGCTTATTGCTGCATTATACCGGCCAACAGTATACACATTGCCGTCTGCATCGGTAGCAATGTCTAATGCTCCGATACCGGGCGATGACGCGGCTGTTCCGGAAGCAGATGCCCAGTCCCATCCGGAACCGGGTTGTCCATACAAGCTGGCAATACACGATACCAGCACACAAATAATTAGATAAAACTTTTTCATAACATGATGTTTTATGGGTGAATGGAAAAACCCGGTACCTGGAGGTAGCCGGGAATGAGAACGTTATTGACTAAAACTATTTACCACTTACTTAATGGTACCGCTAAATGTGCCCTGTTCTGCCCAGGCAGATTCGCCGGCAGTGTTATAGGCAGAAAAATAAAACTCACCCTCTACTTTGCTGCCATCTAATTTGGTAATTTTAAGCTGGCCTCCTCCTTTATAACCAGCGCCAAAATTGGTAGTCTTGTAGTTTAAAGTGCCATCGGCAGGTTTGGTATAGTCTTTTGAATAGATAATGCCCGACCCCTCCGCATTGTTGTAAGAAAGGTCAATTGTTTCTGAGCCGGTAATTTTGTGGTTTATTATTGCGGTAATGCTTTCTTTGCTGCCATCTTTTATAGCCGTAACGGTAAATACGGTAACGCCAGCCGCGGTAACCTGGATAATACCCGCCGCGGTGGAGGAAAATTTGCCGGGTGTTCCGCTGCCAATGCCCAACCTTTCTACCGTTACTGTTCCGCTGCCCCCGACTGCATCATCGTTATCTTTATCTTTTTTACATCCGCCAATGGCAAGGAGGCTGATAAGAATACATGCTGTGATTGTTTGAGTGAATTTCATTTTAGTGCTGTTTTAATTTATGATTATTAATGAATTAACATTACAAAATTGGCGAACAACCTGGCGGACAACAATAAGGAGAAGTTCTAATTGTTATAGGTATTTATACCTATTTTGAGGTGCAGATGGGTAATACTGGCACCTGGTTTTACGCAAGGTTCTCAAAAGAGGTCTTGATGTAGACCATTTTCATGCAAAGTTCGTAAAAGTTTTATGCAAAGCTTTTAAAGAAGCTGGGGCGTTCATAGTGCTATAAGTGCTAAAAAGCTGGCCGGGTTGAGAGAAACAAAAGATTTATCCTCACCGGAGATCTCGAAACTGATGCAGATCACCTTGCTTTTTTTCTCGCCGGCAATAAAGCTCAGGCTGGTACATACAGCATCGTACCGATCCGGCGAACAACGATCTGCGCTTCCAGCTTTTTTTCGGGCAGGTACTATTCATCAAGTCTCTCTTTTATATACTGTATCAGTCTCTCATAAACCGTCAGCCACCCTTTCCATCTATCCTGATTGGTTAATGATTCATTGTGCCACAAGGTGCACAACGTGCCTCCAACACTGAACACGTTATCCGCCAGTTTCTTTAATAAAATTAGCGCTTCGTCCGGGTTTAATTTCAGGTAACGTTTCAGCGTAGCTTCCATTACTGCTGTGGGATGTAACAGCAACCCGGTTTCGCATTCCTTTTCCAGGTCATACCAGTAAAACGGGGTACAGGTAGACGCTCTGAATCCCGGTTGTGAAGCGTACACCATCGTATAATCATGAGTGATATCGTTTTCAAGCAGCAACCGATACGTATCAGGCAATTTCATCCTTAAAAAATGCTGCCGCGATAATGCTGCTTTTTTGCCGGTAATGGTTTCCAGGCGGGATTTCTCTGTGCGCATCAGCTGCGGATCTTCCATTGTACGATACGAAGGATGGATACCCGCATCTGCGTAAGCGCTAACCTGCCGGATGAGCTTAATCATTGCCGGATGCCGGAAAGAGAGGCTTGGATCACGTTCCGACCAGTTGGCCAGCAGGAAAAAGTACACCGGGCTAAATCCCTTGTGCAGGTTTTGCATCAGCTCATACGTATCGAACGGATCCGGCTGCTTACCGGCCAGCACACCAATTATCCGGTTAAACTTAGTAAAATTAAGGGTTACGACAGCTTTGAACAGCTTCGCCATATTCAGCCACGCAGGAGCATATTTCCAGCAATAAGCCCGGTCAATATCAATAGTAGGTATAAAACCTACTTTGCGCTGATTTATCACTAAATCAGGGAAACGGTTTTGCAATATGCGTGCTATTTCATAAGCCCATTCATCAATTACCGGCCTGAGCAAAAAGCCGTTCCGGTAAGCAAAACTCTGCTCGGCCTGGTAACGGTTATGGTCATCGCCGGAAAACGATATGTATTCCTCGTATCGCGAAAGCAGGAAAAATGCTGCCGAAAAAACATCAAACGGCATAGCCGATCCGGTAACGGCAAAGCAAGCCCGGTAATTCTGGTAAGCAACGGTATCGGGATTTATTGCCTGAATAGCATCTTGTTGTAACAGCCCGTAACGTTTAAAAAAAATTTCATCGGCAAGCGGACGGTCTGTATAGCTGAACTTTATGCCTTTATACGCCGCGAACTCCTGCAAATCGGATGTTAAGGCAAACGACAATCCCAGTATCTGCGTAAGCAAAAACTTAAACACGTAGTTTTGCCTGTTTGAAACCTCCGGGGTATAGATTAGCATCTGCATGTCATTTTTAGCTAACAAAATGGCTATAAGAGTATTTAAAAACCAAATTGCTGCCATAAATGTATTATTTTTATCGATGAAACATTTCCATAATGTTTTGTTAAATAAGGTTTGATTGTGAGGAGTCACCAGGTGGCTCCTCTTATTTTTTCTTTTTGCTGTTTTTCAGGATATTCGGGGACGGGATTACTATGGATTTTAAATTAACATCTGCATACCAGCCTACCGGCGACCAGCCGGAGGCCATACAACAATTAACAGAGGGGGTAAACCGCGGTGAGCATTATCAAACGCTGCTTGGCGTTACCGGTTCCGGAAAAACATTTACGGTGGCTAATGTTATTCAGCAAACACAAAAGCCAACCTTGATATTAAGCCACAACAAAACGCTGGCAGCGCAATTATACGGGGAGTTTAAACAGTTTTTTCCGGAAAATGCGGTCAACTATTTTGTTTCGTATTACGATTATTACCAGCCGGAGGCCTATATCGCGTCATCAAATACATACATTGAAAAAGACTTACAGATAAACGATGAGATAGAGAAATTACGCCTGCGTACCACATCGGCACTGATGTCGGGCCGGCGTGATATTATTGTGGTATCATCCGTATCGTGCATTTATGGTATGGGTAACCCGGAAGATTTTTCCAACTCGGTTTTCCGCTTTGCCGTGGGAACCAAAATCAGCAGAAACGCGTTCCTGCACCGCCTGGTAGAGATTTTATATTCACGCACTACGGCTGATTTCAGGCGGGGAACCTTCCGCGTAAAGGGCGACACGGTAGATATTTACCCGGCCTATATGGATCATGCTTACCGCGTTTCCTTTTTTGGCGATGACATTGAAGAGCTGAGCGCCATTGACCCGGCCAGTGGCAAAACGCTGGAAAAAATGACACACCTGGCCGTTTTCCCGGCTAACCTGTTTGTGACGCCCAAAGAGCGATTCAACCAGTCTGTTTGGGCCATACAGGAAGAGCTGGAAGTGCGTAAGCAGCAGCTTATTGACGAAAAACGACTTTTAGAAGCGAAACGGCTGGAAGAGCGTGTAAACTACGATCTGGAAATGATCCGTGAGCTGGGATATTGCAGCGGTATTGAGAATTATTCACGGTTTTTTGATGGCCGATCGCCGGGTATGCGCCCCTTCTGCCTGCTGGATTACTTTCCGGACGATTACCTGATGGTGATTGACGAAAGCCACGTAACCGTACCTCAGATCAGGGCAATGTACGGCGGCGACCGGTCTCGGAAATTATCGCTGGTGGAATATGGCTTCCGTCTGCCGGCTGCGCTGGATAACCGTCCGTTGAATTTTAACGAGTTTGAGCGTTTAGCGCCTCAAACCATTTACGTAAGCGCCACGCCAGGCGATTATGAGCTGGAAAAATCGGGTGGGGTGATTGTAGAACAGGTTATCCGGCCAACGGGACTGCTGGATCCGACCATCGAGGTTAGGCCGGTAATTAACCAGGTGGATGATCTGCTGGAAGAAGTAGACCAGACCGTGAAAAAAGGCGACCGCGTGCTGGTAACTACACTCACCAAGCGCATGGCCGAAGAACTGACCAAATACATGGACAGGCTGGGTATCCGTGTACGGTACATCCATTCTGAAGTGAAAACGCTTGACCGGGTTGAAATTCTGCGTGGGCTGCGCCTGGGCGAATTTGATGTGCTGGTTGGTATTAACCTGCTGCGTGAAGGGCTGGATCTGCCCGAGGTTTCGCTGGTAGCCATACTGGATGCCGATAAGGAAGGTTTTTTACGTTCGGTGCGTTCGCTGATACAAACCATTGGCCGTGCTGCCCGTAATGATCGCGGCCGGGTAATTATGTACGCCGACAGCATAACTGACAGCATGCGCCAGACCATCGACGAAACCAACCGTCGCCGGGATAAGCAGATTACCTATAACCTGGAGCATGGCATTGTTCCAAAAACAGTCGGCAAATCCAGGGAAGCCATTATTGAACAAACTTCGGTAGTTGATTTTAAAGGTGGTGTGCAGAAACCATATATCGAAGCGGCTGATGCTACCGAGATGATTGCTGCTGATCCGGTTGTTCAGTACATGAGCAAGCCGCAATTACAAAAAGCCATTGATACGGCAAAAAAAGAAATGACCGCCGCTGCAAAAGACATGGATTTCCTGCTGGCCGCCACGCTGCGTGACGAAATGTTCGCTCTTGAAAAAATGATGGAAGAAAAATTCGGCAAAAGCCAGTAAATCTAAAAGTACGACGCATGCGCTCGTTTGTAACGAGTGCATATCTTTACTGCGATTGTATCGCAAACCATTTACAAACGACGTTAATAGCAGGTAGACTTACGAAGTCTATCCTCCGGCTTGATATTGAAAACTTCGTAAGTCTAAAATTTTCACAGGCACGGCGTTAAAAACGCCGTAGAACACGGCACTCGTTAAAAACGAGCGCCAGCAAAGAGCGAGGAAAATCCGGCAAAAATCAGTAACTTCGGTTCTGACAGCCAATTATCAACATCATGAAAATAACCTCACTTTTAATTCTTCGCATTGGCTTAGGCATTAATATGCTGATGCATGGCCTGGTACGTATTCCGCAATTGCAGGAATTTGCCGAAAAAACAGCCTTAACCTTTCATGGTACGTTTCTACCCTTTCCATTGATTAAGCTCTTTTTGCTGGTATTGCCCTTTATGGAACTGGCTACCGGCCTTTTGATTATTTTTGGCGGAAAATGGAGCCGTAACGGGTTTGTGCTTTGCGGCATTATCCTTTGCCTGCTGCTATTTGGCACAACCTTAAAAGAAGACTGGAATACCGCCGGTTTACAGCTGATCTACATGATTGCTGTAGCTTACGGCTTGTCATTATATAACCAGGACAACGAAAAAAGCACTGCCGAAGACCGGTAATAGTTTTTAAACAGGACTAACAAAAAGGAAATTTATCGTACATCCGCATAGCGAATAAATCATATCTTTGCCTATGATTAAATCCATGACAGGTTATGGCGTAGCCACCAGTAATTTCGCTTCGGCAAAGTACACGGTGGAAATCAAATCGCTTAACAGTAAGTTCCTGGAACTGGCATTAAAACTCCCCAAAGCCTTTTCTGATAAAGAATTACAGATACGCAATGATTGCACCCGGCTGGTTGAACGCGGCAAGGTAAGCCTGGTTTTCACGGTAGAATATCCCGAAGGCAACATTAAACCTGCCGCTATTAACAAAAGCCTGCTCAAAGCATACTACGATCAGATCCGGCAATCGGCAGAAGAACTGGGCGATACCGGCTCAAATATTTTACAGCTTGCGTTGGGCTTCCCAGAGGTAATAAGCACCGATGAAAGCACCGCTTCTGACGAGGAATGGCAGGTGTTCTACAACACCTTTTTACAGGCGCTGAACAACTTTCAAACGTTCAGGCAAGACGAGGGCCGGGTGCTGCAGCAAGACCTCGCCATGCGTATTGAAAAAATACTGAGTTTACTCGCTGAAGTTGAGAAGCTGGATCCCAATCGCATCCCGGCAATACGCGAACGCATTAACCAATTGCTGGAAGATAACGTTGGCCGTGAAAATATAGACCAGAACCGTTTTGAGCAGGAGCTTATTTACTACATTGATAAGCTGGATATTACCGAGGAGAAGATAAGGCTGAAAAGCCATTGCGATTATTTTCTGAAAACGTTGCAGAACGAAGATGCCAATGGCAAAAAGCTGGGCTTTATCTCGCAGGAAATTGGCCGCGAAATTAACACCACCGGTTCAAAAGCCAACGACGCACAAATACAGCAACTCGTTGTTGGCATGAAAGAAGAACTCGAAAAAATTAAAGAACAATTGTTAAACGTTTTATAAGGGCCGATGCAAGGTAAACTCGTTATATTTTCAGCCCCATCAGGAGCAGGCAAAACCACCATTGTACACCATCTGTTAAATAAATTCCCGGATAAAATACAGTTTTCCATATCGGCTACCACCAGGCAGTTACGCGGAGCAGAGGTACACGGCAAAGATTATTACTTTATTTCCAAGGAAGAATTTTTACATCGTATCGCACAAAAAGAGTTTGTAGAATTTGAGGAAGTATATTCCGGTACATTTTACGGCACGTTACGTTCTGAAATTGAGCGTATCTGGCAAACCGGCAAACACGTTATTTTTGATATTGACGTAGAAGGCGGACTGCACCTGAAACGCAAATATGGCGATGATGCTCTTGCCATCTTTGTCCAGCCGCCCTCGCTGGACGTTCTTATTGAGCGATTAAGAGGCCGCGGTACAGACAGCGAGCTTAAACTACAGGAGCGCATAGCCAAGGCGAGCAAAGAACTGGGCTATGCCGACAAATTCGATGTTATTTTAAAGAACTACGAACTGGATGAGGCCTGTGCCAATGCCGAAAAACTGGTGCTCGATTTTATTAGCCAGTAAGAAGCCGTCTAAAAAGTCAAGCAGAACTATCATTTACAGTACGCTGACCCCGAATTCTCGGGGGAAGCGTCTGTAACCACAATGAACTAATCTTTCGACAGGCTCAGGATGACCAGGAGTGCTTTTTAGACAGCTTCCAGAAAGAATCCGGTTTAACCTTTTTTAACAATTAGCCGCTTCGCGTAGTGCAAAAATTAAATAGCTTTGCACTATTAAGTTTGTTATCGTCATTATGATGCCGGTTTAATGCTAAAAATGGCGTTTTGAGTTTTATTCTAAATCCTATACGTTTAAATGGTAAGTCTCGTTATTGATATCGGTAATACGTTTACCAAGCTTGCCATCTTCAATAACCGTACGATAGCGAAAACGGTTGTTCTCGAACAATTTAATATAGAAATGCTTCGCGAACATCTGGCTGCATATCCCGTTACTCATTCGGTCATATCATCGGTAGATGCCGATGTAACAGCTTTTGAGGCGCTGTTGCAACAGGAAACCCGCTATCAGCGCTTTAACTCCACTTATACAGCCGGAATAAAAAATCATTATAAAACACCGGGCAGCTTAGGCTTAGACCGGCTGGCTGCCGTTATTGGCGCATCGGCTGAATTTCCTAACCGGAACAGCCTGGTTATAGATGCCGGCACCTGTATTACGTATGATCTTGTTGATGCCGATAAAAATTACTTTGGGGGAAGTATATCGCCGGGCTTAGCGATGCGCTACCAGGCGATGCACACGTTTACACAACGGCTGCCTTCCGTTAATTTTTCCGGTTCGTTTAACAGCCCGTACGGCGATGATACACCATCAGCCATGCAATCAGGTGTGCAAAACGGTTTATTGTTTGAAGTCTCAGGTTTTATTGAAAGCTATAAAAAAACAGCAGATGATTTGCAGGTGATACTCTGCGGCGGCGATTTTAAATTTTTTGATACTCGGTTGAAAAATAGCATCTTTGCCCCCATTGTAAAAGCAGATCCGTATCTGGTACTTAAAGGTTTAAATGAAGTTATTCACTATTATAATGCTTAAATTTTTCAGAAATACAACTCTTCTGGCCCTGCTGGTTGTGCCCTTTGTTGTTTCAGCACAAACTACAACCAGTTCGCCGTATTCACAATATGGGTTAGGTAATATTAAAGGTTCATTACTGCCTCAAAACCGGGCAATGGGCGGTATATCTGCCGGTGTAAGCAGGATCGGACTGTACAATAACATCAATATGGCTAACCCGGCATCGTATGCCTCAATTTCAATGACAACGATTGATATCGGCGCTTACGGCGGGTTAACCCAGCTCAGCAACGGCTCGCTTTCGCAGAACAGCTTTAACGCTTCGCTGAATCATGTTGCCTTTGCCATGCCGGTAACTAAAAAATCGGCCATCAGCTTTGGTTTGTTACCTTACAGCGATCGCGGCTACCAATATCGCATTGCTGATAAAATAGACAGCAACGTAGTAAATTACCTCTATTCCGGCGACGGCGGTATCTCAAAAGCCTACCTGGGATATGGTATCGGTATCGGCAAACATTTAAGCGTGGGCTTTAACGCCTCGGTATTATTTGGTAAGATCAAAGATGACCGCTCTACAGAATTTCCGGATGACATTGCCACCTTCATGAACTCGCAGATAGAAAACAGTTCAAGCATTTCGGGTTTAACGTTTGATTACGGAGCACAGTACAGGGCAAAAATTTCCAAAAAAACCGATCTTACTTTAGGCTATGCGGGTTCTGCAGGCAACAAGATCAAGGCATCCTCCACCACGGTAGTTACCCGTTATTTCCTTACATCAAGCTCAGATGATGCACCATCAGCTATAGACAGCACCTATTATAAGGAAGGCGCCCGGCAAAAATTAACCCTGCCCATGTCGCATACCGTTGGGTTTACACTGAGCCATTCCAATAAATGGCTCTTAGGCGCTGATTACAACATCACTAAGTGGTCTGACTACAAGGTGGGGAATGTTGCACAAGGTTTGAACGACAGCTACAGCATAGCTGTTGGCGGCCAGTACACTCCCGATGTAACCTCTGTAACCAGCTATTTCAAGCTCATAGATTACCGTCTGGGCTTTAAATACGATAAAACGTATATCAACATCAACAACACCGATATTACCCAGAAAGCCATTACCTTCGGTCTTGGCTTACCGCTGCCTTCAAACCGTACCTCTTTTTATAAGATAAACCTGGGAACAGAATTCGGTCAGCGGGGCTCGTACACCAACAGCCTGGTGCGTGAACGTTACATCAATTTCTATTTAGGCTTTACGCTGAACGATCAGTGGTTCCAGAAATATAAGTTTGATTAATTGACCGGTTATCTACGATATGGCTTATTAAGTATTGTTTCCTGTCTGGCACTTACAGGTTGCGAGAACAATTTGAAGGATGTAGAGCGTATATCCTCCCAGAAAGTAGCCATACTAATGGACCGGTCTACCGATGTGGAGATCATATACAGCGACTCCGCTGTTGTAAAAGCTAAGTTGATCACTCCCGTTTTACTGCATTACAAAGGCGTTAATAAGCCCTATTACGAAATGCCCAAAGGCGTTAAAGTAATTTTTTTTGATGAGAACCACCAGGAAGAAAGCAACATAGTAGCCGATTATGCCATTAGCCGGGAGACTGAAAAGCTGGTTGAATTACGCAAAAATGTGGTTGCTACGAATCGTGAAGGCAGTACATTTAAATCGGATGAACTATTCTGGGATGAGACCAAACGCCGCTTTTATTCCAATAAAACCGTAACCATTACCTCGCCTAATCAAACCATTTACGGAACCAGCTTCTGGGCTAACGAAAATTTCTCATACTACGAGATCAAGCAGTCGACCGGTACGCTGAACGTTCCCGAACAGGAATTAGGAACCGATTCGCAAGCTGTGACACCAGCCGTACAACCGTAGCGGTAAGTTAAATAAGGTACAATTTTGGAGTGTAAGGATTATTCATTTAGCCTTTATGTTTTCAAGGCATTTATGAAACAAATTTTTATGCCGAATTTTTATCAAAAATTGTATCTTGCGCCTCTTTTTATAGAGTGATGATAAGCCTTAAGGCCTTAGTTTTGCAACGTAAATTTTTAGAATATTAGAATACATATATGGGAATAATGAATTTTCTGCGAAACCGTGCAGGTGCCATCATTGTAGTGGCAATCGGTGTAGCAATTTGCGCTTTCTTGGTGAGCGATGCAGTAAGAATGGGCGGCTCTTTTATGGGAGGCAACCGTAATAAAGTTGGCGAAGTAGCAGGTGAATCTATTGATATACAGGAATATCAGGCAAAGGTAGACCAAAACTCCAATAACTTTAAGCAGCAAATGGGTCAGGGAAGCCTGAATGCACAAATGACAGCATACGTGCAGGAAAATACCTGGAATCAGACCGTGGCCGAAATCATCCTGAGCAAAGAGACAGAGCGTTTAGGTTTAACCGTGAGTAAAAACGAGCTGAATGATATGCTGACCGGAAAAAATCCCGATCCGCAGGTAGTGCAGAATTTTGGAGATCCTCAGACAGGACAGATCAACCGTTCTCAGCTTAATGCCTTTCTTTCCAATATGGAGACACAAGATCCCTCAAGTCCCATCCGGCAGCAATGGGGTAACTTCCTGGTAAGCTTACGCGAGAGCCGTTTATCACGTAAATATTCAAACCTGGTAAAAAACTCGGTATATGTAACTTCGCTTGAAGCGCAGGACGATTATCAGAACCGTAACCGCCTGGCTAAATTTGATTACGTATCCCTTGATTATGCTTCCATTCCTGATAAGGATGCACAACCTACCGAACAGGACTATAAGGATTATTATAACGCTAACAAAGAGAAGTTCAAAAATCGTGAGGAAACACGCTCTATAGATTACGTGATCTTTAATGCCGAGCCTTCTAAAGAAGATACTCTTGAGGCAAAAGCCCGCATAGAAAAATTAGCTGCCGATTTTAAGGCAACCAAAAACGATTCGCTGTTTGTAAGCATTAACTCAGATACCAAAACGCCAATTTCTTACGTACATAAAGGGCAGCTTGACCCGGCTATTGATTCGGTTGCATTCAAATCAGAAGCCGGCACATTCATTGGCCCCGTATTTATCAACGGAAGCTACAAAATGGCAAAGGTGCTTGATGTCCGCATGAGCCCCGATTCAGTAAAAGCAAGTCACATCCTGATCAACCCGGCTACCGAAGGCGGTATGGATAAGGCAAGAGCCAAAGCAGATTCTATTGCCAATCTTATCCGTAAAGGAGCCAGCTTTGCCGAAATGGCTAAAAAATTCGGAACCGATGCCTCAAAAGATAAAGGCGGCGATTTAGGAACATTTGGCCGCGGCGCCATGATCCCGGTATTTGAAGATGCTGTTTTCAATGGCAAAACCGGCGATTTAAAAGTTATTACCACTCAATATGGTGTGCATGTTATCCATATCGATGCACAAAAAGGAGCATCTAAAGTTGCCAAAGTTGCGGTTGTGGATAAAGCCTTGGTAAGCAGTAATAAGACCCAACAGGCAGCGTATGCCAAAGCTTCGACATTTTTGTCGCAAGCTGCTAATGCCAAAGCTTTTGACGAAACAGCGCAAAAGCAAAAGCTGAACAAGCTTTCTGCCGAGAACATTACCAGTTCACAAGGTTATGTTCAGGGACTTGATAGTCCGCGTGAGCTGATACGCTGGGCCTATAAAGCCGACGTAGGCGATGTTTCAGAGCAGGTATTTGAAATGGATAACAAATACGTAGTTGCAAAACTTACCGGAATTAATGAAAAAGGTTACCTGAGCGTTGACCAGGTAAAAAAACAAATAGAGCCTGCCGTAATCAATGCCGTTAAAGCTAGGAAACTTATCGAAAAGCTAAATAACGCACTGGCTGGCGCTGCCTCTATCAACCAGGTAGCTCAAAAAGTAGGCAAAACGGTACAACCGGTAGAAAATGTTGTATTTGCTAACCCGGTACTTCCCGGTGTAGCCCAGGAAAACAAGGTTATAGGTACTGTATTCGGCATGCAGCCGGGTAAACTATCCAAGCCTATTGAAGGCGACCACGGTGTTTACGTGGTAGTTGTAAAAGGCTTCACCAATCCGGCTCCGCTTACCAATATCGTTAAGCAAAAAGACCAGATGATACAATCCATCAGTCAGCGGGTGCAGGGCGCCGCATTTACCGCTTTACGCGATAAAGCCGATATTAAAGATTATCGCGTTAAATTCTTCTAATCCGATACAACGCATTTTATATAGAAATCCGGAAGATCATTCTTCCGGATTTTTTTTGTTGTGCACTGCGCTTCGGGGTGCCCGCCGCTCGACGGGATTTGAAATCCCGTCGTTAATAGCCTCTGATTTTCAATCAGTTAAATTAATTCCATAGTTCTAACGCCCCGATTCGTGTCTCCATGAACCGATAATAAGAAGCTTCGCGATGACACGAAGCCCTAACTTGGAAATCACTATCAGACAATCGGGATCAATAAAAATTTGCAATTACAAACCCGGTCGGGCGAAGCTTCAATCTTTAGCCTTTCGCTCTCCGTTTTTCGATTAGTTCCGTTTTATTCTTTTATTCTGATCTCCCGGGTATAGCAAATCGCTAACAGATCATTGCAGGAATTTGGCGAGCGCTTACCGGTTAATATTAACGATATTTTTTACTTTTGACTTTCAACTTTAAATACAGTGTCAAAGAAAAATAAACAGATATCCGGTGTAGTATATTCAACCGATCCGGATTTTGAATATGATTATAACGCAAGTGACGGCCAGGAAGAAACGTTGCCTCCTGCCCGGCAGGATTTGCGGGTTTGGTTAGATAAAAAACAGCGGGCAGGCAAGGCGGTAACGCTGGTAACCGGCTTTGTTGGTACAACCACCGACCTGGAAGCGCTCGGAAAGAAGCTAAAGCAAAAATGCGGTGTCGGAGGCGCTGTAAAGGATAACGAGATCATGATACAAGGCGATTTTCGTGATCGAATTGTAGCACTATTGCTTCAGGATGGTTATCGTGTTAAAAAGGCAGGCGGTTAAAAACAAGCGAAATATTTCATAAGAATTTGCAATTCAAAAAAAAAATAGTTTTTATTGTAAAAAATTGTCTCGCAGAGGGGCAATTTTTTTTTGAAAAAACGTTATAGTTATCCTGAACAGGGACTGCTGCAGAAATAAGATAGCATTAATGTTAGAATAACAATTGTGGTATTTTTTGTTAATCCGAAAATTATAACTTTGTTATCGCTTAAAAAGCAACACACTAAAATTCAATAAATAAAGAAAACTTAAAATTTAAATTAAACTATTAAAACAATGGCAAACGCACCAAAACCTACAACAGCGAAGAAAGAGAGCTCTGGGTCAAGCATTTTTGCAAGTCTTACAATTGTTATTTGTGTTATAGTCGGTATCCTGATCTGGAAGTTCATCATGGGAAATCCGGCTAACTTTGAGGGGGGAGACCCTGTGCACGGACACCCGTTGCCGGAAAATTATTTTGGTATGGTATACAAAGGAGGTATCATTGTGCCTATTCTGATCGGAATGCTTCTGATGGTTATTGTATTTTCAATTGAACGTTTTTTCGTTATCAGTAAAGCAGCCGGAACAGGTAATGTTGACGCCTTTGTTAAAAAGGTACAGGTACAGCTTGCCAGCAGCAATATCGAAGCTGCTATTGCCGAGTGCGATAAACAGAAAGGTTCTGTAGCTAACGTAATTAAATCCGGGCTGAAGAAATACAGGGAAGTAGAGCCTGATCAGGCTATGGATACAGAGCAAAAATGCCTGGCCATTCAAAAAGATATCGAAGAGGCTACGGCTCTTGAAATGCCTATGTTAGAACAAAATCTAACCGTAATAGCTACCCTGGTATCTGTGGGTACGCTGATGGGTCTGTTAGGAACAGTAACCGGTATGATCAAGGCGTTTGCCGCGTTGGCTACTGCCGGCGCTCCGGATCAGGCTCAATTGGCAAACGGTATTTCTGAAGCGCTTATCAACACTGCTACAGGTATATTAACTTCTACACTGGCTGTTATCATGTACAATGTATTTACGTCTAAAATTGATAAGCTCACTTACTCTATTGATGAGGCCGGCTTCTCAATTGTTCAGACCTACGCCAGTACACACAAATAAAATGAAGTAGTAAAAAAATTATTTATCCCGGTTTATGGAAACCGGGATGAATAAGCATCTACTATATAGATAGTTAAAGGATCAATAAATTAAACGATGCCTAAAGTAAAAGTTCCAAGAAAGAGCACGATCATTGACATGACGGCAATGTGCGACGTGGCTGCTCTCCTGCTGACATTTTTCATCCTGACAGCAACAGCCCGCCAGCCAGAACCGCTTCCTGTTGATACCCCAGCATCTACAGTTACCATGCCACAGCCTGATACCGATATCGGTACCATTACCATCGGTCAAGGAAAGGTATTCTTTGGCGTGAAAGATCAGCCTGTACGTGCACGTATGCTGGAGAAAATGGCTGCCATCTATAAAATACCATTTACACCCGAAGAAATTAAGCGCTTTTCGCTGATAGACAATTTTGGGGTGCCTATTGGTAACCTGAAACAGCTTATTGCCATGAGCGGTGCACAGCGCAACAAGGAGGGCCTGCAACCCGGTATCCCGACCGATTCTACCGATAATCAGTTAAAAGAATGGATATACCAGGCCCGTTATGCAACCAAAGAGCTGAATAACAAGGACATGCGTATCAGTATAAAAGGCGATGCCCAGGAAGATTATCCCGTAATTAAAAGAGTGATAGACATTCTTCAGGACCAAGAGGTTAATAAATTTAGCTTGATAACTTCTCTGCGTGCAGAGGACAAATAAAATAGTAAAAGACAATGGCAGAATTAAATAGCGGCGGCGGTGGCGGTGGCCATAAGAAGGGCGGCAAAAAAATACGGAGCAAAAAGCAGTCGGCCAGGGTTGATATGACCCCTATGGTTGACCTCATGTTCCTGCTAATTACCTTCTTTATGTTAACTACCACGCTGGCTAAGCCCAAAGCGATGGATTTGGCCATGCCGGATAAAGACAAGAAACAGCCTGAAAACAGGTTAGAGATAGCCGATAACCGTACATTGAACGTGTTATTAGGTACCGATAACCGGTTAGAATGGTATATGGGTCAGGTAGAGAAACCATTAACACCACCAACAGTAGACAGTTACGGTAAAAATGGTATCCGTAAGATACTGATCCAGAAAAATAAAGAAGTACTTGCTGCAACCGGCGATCCTAAAAAGGGCCTGATCGTACTGATAAAGCCCAGCGATCAGTCAAAATACCGTAACCTGGTTGACATATTGGATGAAATGAAAATTACCAATATTCAACAGTATGCGATAGTTGACATTACAGATCCGGAAATAGATTTGATAAAACGCGATGGTATCTATAAAGATAAAAAATAGTACCGTTGCAACAAGTAATTAACCTAAAAATAAGGTGATATGTTAGGATCAAAGTTAGATCTTTTTAAATTAGACTGGATAGACGTGGTTTTTGCCGGCCGTAACAAAGCCTACGGTGCGTATGAATTGCGTAAAGATAACTCAAAAACTACATCCAGGGCACTTATAATAGGTAGTATACTGTTTGTTTTAGCAGTAAGCTCGCCTATTATTATAAAATATATTTCGGGTTTTATACCAGAAAAGCAGGAGGAAAAGATAATACAAACAGAAGTTGTGTTAACACCTCCGCCTCCGGTAGATGAGAAAACTCCGCCTCCGACACCACCGGCAGAGCCTCCCCGCCCGAGGGTTAACCAGGTGAAGTTCCCGCCTCCCGTTGTTGTTCCTAAAGAGCAGGTGCGTGATGAGGAGCCTCCAACCGTTGAAGAGCTTAAAACAGCAGATCCGGGGCAAAAGAAAATTGAAGGTGACCCGAATGCTGAGGTGCGCATTGATGAGCCTGTAGGCGAAGCACCAAAAGGCGCTGCTGTTACCGAAGATAATGGTGTACACGATTTTGCCAGCGTGGAAGTTCTTCCCGAATTTCCCGGAGGGATACAAAAGTTCTACCAGTATGTTGCTAAAAACTATAATTATCCGGCAGCGGCTAAAGAACAAGGTGTTTCAGGCCGTGTTACCGTTAGCTTCATCGTAGAAAAAGACGGAAGCCTGACCGATATTAAAGTATTACGTGATCTGGGTATGGGTACCGGCGAAGAAGCAGTACGCTTATTAAAAAAATCGCCAAAATGGAAACCCGGTATACAGAACGGGCGTCCGGTGCGGGTAGCCTATACCATACCGATCATGTTGAATCTTGAAGTTCAATAAATGAGACAGGTTCAGAAAGAAGATTCAGAACAGAAATCGCCCGCAAAGCGATTTTTGTTCATTTTAGGACTTTTTGTAGCTACGGTATATATTATACTGGGATTGCTTATTTTGCTGAAAAAAGACTTTTTACCAGGCCTGAACGGCCCGTTTCGTTCAGTATTTGGTGGTGTTTTGATCTTTTACGCTCTGTTCAGGCTGTCCCGGATAGTACAAAATCGCAGCCAGGAAAGGTAACTCATGTATAAATTTAGTTACATAATCGTTCTTTTGTTCCTTGTTTCCTGTCAGAGGAATAAGTCAGCTACACAGGCTACGCAGTCTTATGTGGCAGGTGCTACGCAAATTGTTGCCGACGAAACATTTGAGCCCATCCTGGAAGACCAGCTTTTTGTGTTTTCAAGCAGCTATCCCGATGCCCGGATAAAAATGATATACCAGCCGGAGGCTGGCGTTGTTAATTCGCTTCTCAATAACCCTGAAACCCGGATCGCGGTATTATCCAGGAAACTTAATAACAGGGAACAGAAGGTTTTTGACAATAGGAAGATCAGGGTTCGGGTAAACCGTATTGCTATTGATGCGGTAACACTCATTGTTAACCAGGCCTCTGCCGATACGGCAGTTACGGTAAACGATATAGTAAATGTTTTGCAGGGCAAGCCATCGCCAATAAAAAAACTGGTGTTTGACAATGCAAACTCAAGCACGGTAAGGTACCTGAAAGAGCTGAGCAATGTAACCGATGTGCCTGCCAGCGGCGTGTATGCGTTAAAAAATAATAAGGAAGTAATTAAATATATATACAATAATAAGGGCGCAATTGGAGTTGTAGGATTTAACTGGATAGAACAGCCGGATAAGGATATGGAGGAAGCTGTGAGTAAGATCAGGGTGCTGGGCGTGAAAAATCTGGCGGGTAAACCCGGAGACGATAAGTTTTATAAACCCAATCAAACCAACCTGGCTTTAAGTTTGTATCCTTTGAAAAGAGAAGTATTTATTATAAATTGCCAGGGTGGTCCCGGATTAGGCACAGGTTTTGCTGCTTTTGTAGCAAGCGACCGTGGTCAACGCATCATACTTAAATCTGGTTTATTACCGGATAGTATACCCTCACGGGAAATAATAATTAGAAAATAGATAACTATAAATTTGGAAATGAAAGTAATGAAAAATGCAATTAAAGCATCTTTAGTGCTTGCCTTAGCTGCATCTTCGGCATTTGCTCAAAACATTGACGATGCGAAAAAAGCTATAGATGCCGAACAGTATCAGAAGGCTAAAGATGTATTAAAGAAGTTAATAACCGAAAAGCCTGCAGAACCTGAAAATTATTTTTTTCTGGGCAACGTTTATCTTAAAACAGATTATATCGATTCTGCCAAGGCTACTTACAACAAAGGTGTTGCCGCCGATGCTAAAAACCCCCTAAATTATGTGGGTTTAGGCGCAGTAGATCTGAGTGCTAATAATACAGCCGCAGCCAAAGCTAATTTTGACAAGGCTATTGAGCTGAAAAAGCGTAAAGATGAGCTACCCTTATTGTATATAGGAAGAGCCTATATCGATACCAAAAAACCTGATTACACTACAGCTATTAATTACCTGGAACAGGCAAAAGCGCTGAACGAAAAAAATGCTGAGGTGTACCTGGCATTGGGCGACGCACATCGTGCTATGAAAGATAATAGCGCTGCCTACAGCGATTATCGTACCGCATACGATATGGATAACAAGCTTTTGCGTGCCAAGGTTGAGTTAGGCGTAATTAATAAGCAGTCAAAAGCCTTTAAAGAATCTGCTGATGAATTTAACAGTGTTCTGGCTATTGACCCTAACTATGGCCCGGCTTACCGCGAGCTTGCCGAAACCTATTATCTCTGGGCCAATGCAGAGCCAAAAGAATACGATACCAGGATAAAACAGGCGTTGCAGTATTACGAAAAATACATTGATCTTACCGATAAGTCGCTGGATTCGCGTATGCGTCATGCCGACTTCCTCATTCTTGCCAAAGATTATAAGGCACTTGAGGCCGAAGCACAGGCCATGTCGCAAATTGATAAGACCAATCCCCGTATATTCCGCTATTTAGGATATTCTGCTTATGAGAATGGAAATTATGCGGCCAGCGAAAAAGCTATCCAGGAATTTATCAATAAAGTAGATTCAAGCCGGGTTATTGCCCGCGATTATCTGTACCTGGGTAAAGCCCAGCTTAAAACAGATACAACTGCTAACAGCAAAGGATTTGCGAACCTGGAAAAAGCTGTGGACATGGATTCTACCATTGCCGATGACATGTCAGACATAGCCAAAGAGCTTTATACTGCCAGGAAATACGGTGAAGCAGCCCGTATCTATGAATTGGCAACACAGAGCCCTAAAGTTCCCCTGCTGGACTACTATTATTTAGGAGTTTCGCATTATTTTGATTACGGAGCCAAGAAAACAGCAAACCTTAATCCGGATAAGCAGATCCTGGTACAAGCTGACTCTGCCTTTAGTAAACTGCTGCAACGGTCTCCAACTACAGAGCAGGCTATATTGTACCGTGCCCGTATCCATCGTTTAATGGACGATGAAAACGACAGCCAGGGCTTAGCCGTACCTTATTATCAGCAATATGTTGAGCTGGTAACGGTAACCCGCCCTGAAAAAGCAGAGAAAAATAAAACGCAGATGGTAGAAGCCTATACTTACCTGGGTTCTGTATCGGCACGAAAAGACCAGGATAATGCCAAAGCCCTGGAATACTTTAACAAAGGCCTGGCGTTAGATCCGCAGAATGCTACACTGCTCGAAGCCAAAAAAGCCGTTTCGGGTAGTTAATTTCCGTTAGTTATTAACAGAAAATATAAAAAGAGCTCCGCAAAATCCGGGGCTCTTTTTATATTTGCAGGAAAATTGTGCACATGCAAGTTCAAAGTACCCCCATAGATTACCTGCCCATTATTTTTCAGATGATTATAGCCGTCGGGTTTGTGGTAACCACCATGCTGGCAACGCATCTTATTGGGCCCAAACGGAAAACAAAAGATAAATTATCAACGTTCGAATCGGGTATAGAAGTGGTAGGTAACGCCCGTCAGCCCTTTTCCATCAAATACTTTCTGGTAGCCATTTTATTTGTGCTGTTTGACATTGAAGTTATCTTTATGTATCCCTGGGCGGTGAATTTCAAAGAGATGGGAATACCCGGCATGATCGAGATGTTTGTGTTTATGGCTACGCTGCTGCTGGGCTTTATCTATATCATCAAAAAGAAGGCTTTAGACTGGGATTAACGACGTTTTTAGACTGATTCTAAATAAGTGTCGTTCCTAAATAAACAACTTATAAGTTAGTAACTTTGTAGCTCATTTCTGGCACGTGTAGAAATGAGCTTTTTTATTGCAAAGCATAGTTCAATGAGTGAAGTAAATTTAGTTGAAGCCCCCCCTGGAGTTGAAGGTTCCGGATTCTTTGCAACATCGCTGGATAAGGTAATTGGCATGGCCCGGTCTAATTCATTATGGCCCCTGCCGTTTGCAACTTCCTGCTGCGGTATTGAATTTATGGCAACCATGGCTTCGCATTATGATTTTGCCCGGTTTGGAGCAGAGCGCTTAAGCTTTTCGCCCAGGCAGGCAGACTTATTAATGGTAATGGGTACAATAGCTAAAAAGATGGGGCCGGTTTTGCGGCAGGTTTACCTGCAAATGGCAGAACCGAGGTGGGTAATGGCAGTTGGCGCTTGTGCATCAAGTGGAGGAATATTTGATACCTATTCTGTTTTACAGGGTATTGATGAAGTGATACCGGTAGATGTTTATGTTCCGGGTTGTCCGCCGCGTCCCGAAGCAATATTAGACGGCGTGCTCAAAATCCAGGAGCTGGTAAAAAATGAATCCTTACGGAGACGTAACTCTCCCGAATATAAAGAATTGTTGGCTAAATACGGCATCCAATAATGGGTAAATTAAGCAATCAGGAAGTTTTACAGAAGTTAACCACCCGTTTCGGTGAGCAGATATCCATACCAGTGGAACCTTTTGGACTGCTAACGTTCGAGACCGGTAAGGAGAATATCAGCGAAGTGCTAAGCTTCCTGAAAAACGATGAAACACTAAAGTTTAACTACCTGACAGATATTACGGCAGTACATTATCCCGAAAAGGAGCTGAGCATAGCTGTAGTTTATCACCTGCACAGCCTTTCAAATAATGTACGGGTGCGGATAAAAGTGTTTTTAGAGAGTGAAAATCCGCAGATTCCAACAGCTACCAGTTTATGGAATGGCGCCAACTGGATGGAGCGTGAAACATACGATTTTTTTGGAGTCAATTTTATCGGTCACCCGGATTTACGGCGTATTCTCAATGTAGATGATATGACCGTATTCCCCATGCGGAAAGAATATCCGCTGGAAGACCCTAACAGAGTTGACAAAAGAGATTATTTCTTTGGAAGATAATGGAGAATCATCCCGTTTATATTGATACAGATCCGCAGGTACAAACCACAACCCTGAATCTGGGGCCAACGCACCCGGCTACACATGGTGTGTTTCAGAATGTACTTGAAATGGATGGGGAGCGTATCGTGAGCGGTGTATCCACCATTGGGTATATACACCGTGCATTTGAAAAAATTGCCGAGCACCGTCCTTTTTACCAGATAACGCCGTTAACAGACCGCTTGAACTATTGCTCGTCGCCTATTAATAATATGGGCTGGCACATGACGGTAGAAAAGCTGCTGGGAATAAAAACGCCTAAACGGGTAGATTATATGCGGGTGATTATCATGGAATTATCGCGTATATCCGACCACATTATCTGCAATACTATTATTGGGCAGGACACCGGTGCTACCACGCCATTTTTGTACCTGTTTCAATACCGCGAGCATATCTACGAAATATTTGAAGAAGTATGCGGCGCCCGTTTAACCACAAATATTGGTCGTATTGGTGGTTTTGAGCGTGATTTTAACGATCGGGTCTTTGCAAAGCTTGATAAGTTCCTGCAAACGTTCCCGCCGGCATTAAAAGAATTTGAAAGCCTGCTTACCCGTAACCGGATATTTATAGACCGTACCGCCGGCGTTGCATGTGTAAAACCGGAAGTTGCCCTGGATTACAGCTGGAGCGGCCCGTTGCTGCGGGCTACCGGCATTGATTACGATGTGCGTGTTAATGAGCCGTATTCATCGTACGAAGATTTTGAATTTGATATCCCGGTAGGTACAAACGGCGACATTTATGACCGTTTCAATGTACGTAACGAGGAAATGTGGCAAAGCTTACGCATCATTGAACAGGCCGTTGAAAAAATGGCTAAGGAGGAAAAAGGCGTTTTCCATGCCGATGTTCCCGAATTTTACCTTCCCCCGAAAGAGGAAGTATATAACAACATGGAAGCCTTGATATATCACTTTAAAATTGTGATGGGCGAGGTAGATACACCGAAAACAGAAGTGTACCATTGTGTTGAAGGCGGAAACGGCGAGTTGGGTTTTTACCTGATCAGTGATGGAGGACGCTCGCCTTACCGGTTGCATTTCCGCAGGCCAAGCTTCATCAACTACCAGATGTATGCGCCAATGAGCCGGGGAATGTTACTTTCTGACGCCATTATTAACATGAGTAGCTTGAACGTTATAGCAGGAGAGTTAGATGCTTAGTGTAACCCATACCGAAGAAATTGAGTTTAGCCCTGCATTGCTGGCACAATTCTCAGAAATAGTAAGCCGCTATCCCGAAGGAAAACAAAAATCGGCGTTATTACCCATTCTGCATTTAGTGCAGGCCGAATACGGCTGGGTAAGTGTTCCGGCAATGGATAAAGTAGCGCAATTTTTATCGATAGAACCCATCGAGGTTTATGAAGTAGCTACCTTTTATACCATGTTTTTCCTAAAGCCGCAGGGCAAATATGTACTTGAAGTATGCCGTACCGGCCCGTGCTGTCTGGTAGGTGCAGAAAAAATAATGAAGTACATTGAGCAAAAGCTGGGCGTTAAAGAAGGCGAAGTAACAGCCGATGGGCAATTTAGCTGGCGGGGAGTAGAATGTTTGGCAGCATGCGGCTTTGGCCCGGTATTGCAGATTGGACCCGAGTACACATTCTATGAAAACCTGACCGAGGAGAAAATAGATAAGCTGATAGCGGATTTAAAAGGATAAGATATAAGAGACATAAGATATGAGATTTTAGATATAAGATAATCTTATATCTAAAGGACGAAGTAAAATATGAAAAGTTATAGTCTCGTATTTAAATTAAAATTATTAGCAAAAAGATAAAAGCAGATACGGATTTGACGATAGACTGATGTCTCAAATCTTACATCTCAAATCTAAAATACAATGGGCCGTAAACTATTAATAGAGCATATCAACGTTCCCGGAATCAATACCCTGGAAGTTTACCGGCAAAAAGGTGGTTACCGTGCAGTAGAAAAAGCCTTGAAAACCATGTCGCCTGATGATGTGGTTGAAGAAGTGAAAAAATCGGGCTTACGCGGACGTGGTGGCGCCGGTTTTCCTACCGGGATGAAGTGGAGCTTTTTGGCTAAGCCCGAAGGAGTTCCCCGTTACCTGGTGTGCAATGCCGATGAATCTGAGCCGGGAACATTCAAGGACAGGCACCTGATGACCTATATTCCTCATGCTTTAATTGAAGGAATGATCATTTCGAGCTACGCATTAGGCGCTAACGTATCTTACATTTACGTGCGTGGCGAGATGATGCCGCAAATACGCATTCTTGAAAAAGCCATTGCCGAAGCTAAAAATGCCGGTTTCCTGGGTAAAAATATCTTAGGCTCAGGTTACGATTTAGAATTATATGTACAGCCCGGTGGCGGAGCATACATCTGCGGCGAGGAAACAGCACTGATAGAATCCCTTGAGGGAAAACGAGGAAATCCACGGATCAAGCCTCCTTTTCCAGCCATTGCCGGTTTATATAATTGTCCCACCGTTGTTAATAACGTAGAATCTATTGCAGCTACGGTACCCATTATTAACGATGGCGGCGAAGAATACGCTAAAATAGGCGTTGGCCGTAGTACCGGAACTAAGTTAATTTCCGCTTCGGGAAATATTAATAAGCCCGGTGTTTACGAAATTGAATTAGGTGTTCCGGTAGAAGAATTTATTTATTCTGATGAATACTGTGGCGGAATTGCTAACGGAAAACGGTTAAAGGCGGTTGTAGCCGGAGGTTCATCTGTGCCTATTTTGCCAGCCAACCTGGTTATGAAAACCGCTAATGGTGAGAATCGCCTGATGACTTATGAATCGCTTGCTGACGGTGGATTCGCTACCGGCACCATGATGGGGTCGGGCGGATTTATTGTATTTGATGAAGACCAGTGTATTGTACGCAATACCTGGAACTTTTCGCGGTTTTACCATCACGAAAGCTGCGGACAGTGTTCTCCATGTCGTGAAGGTACGGGCTGGATGGAAAAAGTGCTGCACCGGCTGGAATATGGTCACGGTAAATTAAGCGATATTGATTTGCTGGTTGATGTATCCAAAAAAATAGAAGGTAACACCATTTGTCCGTTAGGGGACGCGGCGGCATGGCCGGTAGCCAGTGCCATACGGCATTTCAGGGATGAATTTGAGTGGCATGTAAAAGAGCCAATGAAAAGCCAAAGTACCAATTATGGTTTGGCCAATTATGCAAAGCCGATTGAAAAAGCTGTGGCGGCTGAGGAGAAATAATTACAATCTTAAGGTCGCAATTTGCGACCTTAGAATTACAAAACTTGTTAAATGAACTCGTTAAGGTCACATTTTGTGAGAATTGTCAAATTTGTGAAAAGAAATTTCTAAGATCACATTTTGTGATCTTAGAAATTTGAATAAAGACTTTGAAAATGGGACTTGGTAGCTAATTGAGGCCGTTTAATATAAAATAATAATAAAATTCTAAGATCACATTTTGTGACCTTAGGATAACAACTTAATAAATGTCAAAACAAGAGTTATCCATAATTCCTAATGAGATAATCATTAATAAAATATATCTTTTTAGAGATATTAAAGTGATGTTGGATACAGATTTGGCAGAACTTTTTGGAGTAGAAACGAGGTTGTTGAAGCAATAAGTTAGAAGAAACATAGAGCGTTTTCCAGAACATTTTATGTTTGAACTAACAAAAGAAGAAAACGAAGTTCTAAGGTCGCAAAATGTGACCTTAGAACAAGGGAAATATTCAAAATACCTGCCTTTTGCATTTAGCGAACATGGTATTTTGCAATTGTCGAACGTTTTAAAAAGTAAACGTGCGGTAGAGGTAAGTATAAAAATAATAGATGTGTTTGTTGAGCTTAGAACAATGGCTTTAAGTAATGCAGACCTTCGCATCG
Organism: Pedobacter sp. BS3; assembly: GCF_008274585.1. Taxonomy (GTDB): domain Bacteria; phylum Bacteroidota; class Bacteroidia; order Sphingobacteriales; family Sphingobacteriaceae; genus Hufsiella_A. The sequence continues at coordinate 1,097,837 of NZ_VTRT01000001.1, forward strand.
AAATAGAAAAGGTTAAAAAGAAAGTAGATAATCAAGATAAAAATATAGAGGTAATATTTCGTTATTTTGATGAATTATTACAACAACAGGAAAAGCCGAGAAAACAGATAGGATATAAAATTCCTGATAAGAAGAAATAAAAATGGCTGAAACAGTTAAAGTGACCATAGATGGAATAACAGTAGAGGTAGCTCCCGGCACTACCATTTTAAATGCTGCAAGGCAGATAGGAGGGGAGATTGTTCCGCCGGCGATGTGCTATTACTCTAAATTACAGGGAAGTGGAGGTAAATGCCGTACCTGTTTAGTTAAGGTAAGCAAGGGTTCAGAAAAAGACCCGCGTCCGATGCCAAAGCTGGTAGCATCATGCCGTACAGGTGTAATGGACGGTATGGAAGTGCAGAATATCACTTCGCCGGAAGTTATTGAAGCACGTAAAGGTGTGGTAGAGATGCTGCTCATCAATCACCCGTTGGATTGCCCGATTTGCGACCAGGCCGGTGAGTGTCATTTGCAAGACCTGGCTTACGAACACGGAGAAGAAGCCACCCGCTATGAATTTGAGCGTCGTACGTTTGAAAAACATACCTTGGGCGATAAAATCCAGCTGCACATGACGCGTTGTATTTTATGTTACCGTTGTGTTTTCGTAGCCGACCAGATTACCAATAAGCGTATTCATGGCGTGTTAGGCCGTGGCGATGCCGCCGAAATATCAACATATATTGAAAAGGCTATTGATAACGATTTTTCGGGCAACATGATCGATGTTTGCCCGGTTGGCGCATTAACCGATAAAACGTTCCGGTTTAAAAACCGGGTGTGGTTTACCAAGCCGGTAGATGCACATCGCGATTGCCCGACCTGCAGCGGTAAAGTAACCCTTTGGTATAAAGGTGAGGATGTAATTCGCGTTACCGCCCGGAAAGATGAATATGGTGAAGCAGAGGAATTTATCTGCAATACCTGCCGCTTTGATACCAAGAAAACCAGCGACTGGGTGATTGAAGGCCCTCGTCATATTTCCAGGCATTCGGTGATATCGTCTAACCATTATGAAACCATGCATCCGCTGCCGGTTATACAACAAAAGCCGCAATTGCAGGAGTTTAATAAAGAACAATTTGAAAGAGCTACAAAACTGTAATGGAATTAGCACTCGTTATACAAAAATTTATCCTGGTTATCGTCATTTTTGCGGTTAGCCTGCTTGTTGCCATGTATTCCACCTGGGCAGAGCGTAAAGTAGCCGCCTTTTTGCAGGATCGTGTTGGCCCTAACCGGGCCGGCCCCGGGGGAATTTTACAACCTCTGGCCGATGGTATAAAGATGTTTACCAAAGAAGAGATTATTCCTTTAGACTCCAATAAGTTCCTGTTTATCGCAGGCCCGTCGCTGGCTATTTTAACAGCCTGTATCGGTAGTGCCGTTATTCCCTGGAGTACACCGCTTACCATCGGTTCTAAAACCATCCCCTTGCAGGTAACAGACATTAATGTAGGTATACTGTACATTTTTGGCGTGGTATCGCTGGGTGTTTACGGAATTTTAATTGGCGGCTGGGCCTCCAATAATAAATATTCGCTGATGGGCGCTATCCGGGCAGCGTCACAGAATATCAGTTATGAAATTGCCATGGGCTTATCGATTATCGCTTTACTGATGTCTACCGGCTCATTGTCGCTCAAAGTAATTGTAGAACAGCAATCCGGTTTCTGGGCGCATGGCTGGTTTACCTGGAACGCGTTTCAGCAGCCTTTGGGCTTCCTGATTTTCCTGGTGTGCGCTTTCGCGGAAACCAATCGTACACCGTTTGACCTGCCCGAATGTGAAACCGAGCTTATTGGTGGTTACCATACCGAGTATTCGTCCATGAAATTAGGGTTTTACCTGTTTGCCGAATATATCAATATGTTCGTGTCATCGGCAGTAATGGCCAGCCTCTATTTTGGAGGATATAATTTTCCGTTCATGCATCATTTAGGCCTGGATGCCAACTGGTTAAGCATATTGGGAATTGTGGCGATGTTGCTGAAAACCTTCTTTTTCATATTCCTGTTTATGTGGGTACGGTGGACAGTTCCCCGTTTCCGTTATGACCAGTTAATGGATTTAGGCTGGAAAGTGCTTATTCCGTTATCTATTGTCAATATTGTACTAACAGGAATCTGGATAACGGTGAAAGACATATATTTTAAGTAGAAACGCATCCGCCTGAAGCGGATAGGAAGAGATACTAATGGAAGCATTGAGTTCAAAAAAGAAAGTATTAGAGCAGAAGCCTTTAAGTTTATCAGAACGGTTATACCTGCCTGCTATCCTTAAAGGAATGGCTACAACAATAAGCCACCTGTTTAAGCGTGTGCCAACGGTTAAATATCCCGAACAACAGCGGGAGTTCTCTAAAAACTGGCGTGGCATGCACTCGTTAAAACGCGATGAGCAGGGCCGGGAACGTTGTACCGCCTGCGGTTTGTGCGCCTTGTCATGTCCGGCGGAAGCCATTACCATGATTGCCGCCGAGCGTCAGAAAGGCGAGGAAAACCTGTACCGTGAGGAAAAATACGCAGCGGTTTATGAAATCAATATGCTGCGGTGCATATTCTGTGGTTTATGCGAGGAAGCTTGTCCTAAGGAAGCCATCTATCTGGACGGCCCCATTGTACCGGCGGATTACCTGCGTAAAGATTTTATATACGGAAAAGATAAACTGGTTGAACAACCGTTTCATGCGGAACAGGCTAATTAACCGTTTTAATTAAATTTTTGGAAGAGAAATTATACCTTTGCCCGCATTGTAAGCGGATGAGGCAACAACAACAAGATAAATGGGCATATCTCTATTCTATTTAGTAGCGTTTTTATCCATATTTTTTTCGCTGCTGGTTATTTTTTCCAAAAATCCGGTGCACAGTGTGCTGTACCTGATAATAACCTTCTTTACGTTTACCATCCACTACATTATTCTCAACGCACAATTCCTGGCTGTAGTAAACTTCATTGTGTACATGGGAGCCATTATGGTGCTGTTCCTGTTTGTACTGATGTTGTTAAACCTGAACCGCCAGAGCGAGCCGGCAAAACCCCTGCTACTCAAGTTAACGGCTGTTATTGCCGGTATGTGTTTACTGGTAACACTGGCCGGTTCTGTAAAGGCATTGCATACTTCAAACCCGGTTTTACTGCATCATCCTAATCTGGGGTTGGTTCAGAACCTGGGGAGGGTACTGTTCAGCGAATTTCTTTTACCGTTCGAAATATCGTCAATACTGTTGCTTACCGCTATGGTAGGCGCTGTACTGTTGGCTAAAAAGGACGAAACACAACCTGAAGCATAATGGAAGCATTAGTAAAATCCATACATGGCGTTCCGCTTAATCATTACATCCTGTTAAGCGCTATTATATTTACCATCGGCGTTATCGGGGTGCTGATACGCCGCAATGCTATTGTGATATTCATGTCGGTAGAGCTGATGCTGAACGCGGTAAACCTGTTGCTTACGGCATTTTCTGTTTACCTGGGCGATGCTTCAGGACAGGTGTTCGTGTTTTTTATTATGGCGCTTGCCGCTGCCGAGGTAGCCGTGGGTTTAGCCATTATTGTAATGGTTTACCGCAACACCAATTCAATAGATATTAATATACTTAACCGCTTAAAGTGGTAGGGTTAAAGCTAAAAGTGTAAAGTTAAAAGTCAAAACAGTTAATACGTTTAAAATCAATAAATAAAAACAATAAACAAGACAGTTTATAATTGACTTGGCAATTGTGACAAATAAAATCTCCCGGTAAGGGATTTCGATTATGATAGATTTAGTTTGGTTAATTCCTTTATTACCATTAGCAGGATTCCTCATCAATGGCTTTGGGCGCAATGTTCTTTCAAAAGGCGCTGTAAGTGTTATTGGCTGTGGAGTTGTTTTTCTGTCGTTTTTATTGAGCTGTGGTGTTTTTGGACAGATATACACGGCTGTGCAACAAACAGATGTTGCGGCGCAAAGTATTACCGTTCCTTTATTTAGCTGGATACAAGCCGGAAATTTATCGGTAACATTTTCATTCCTGGTAGATTCATTAAGCGCTGTTATGTTGCTTATTGTTACCGGTATCGGTTTTCTGATTCACGTATATTCTACCGCTTATATGCATGACGATAAGGGATTCGCTAAGTTCTTTTCTTACCTGAATCTTTTTGTGTTTTTCATGCTGCTGCTGGTGCTTGGCTCAAACTACATCGTGATGTTTATTGGCTGGGAAGGCGTGGGCTTGTGCTCATACCTGCTTATCGGCTTTTGGTTTACAAATTCCAGTTATGCCAGTGCCGCTAAAAAAGCCTTTGTAATGAACCGTATCGGCGATTTGGGTTTCCTGGTTGCCGCTTTCCTGATATTTTACACCTTCGGAAGCCTGGAGTTTGCCAAGGTATTTCCGGCAGCAGCCAATATGGCTTCGGGAAATGCTACGCTGGTGCTGATTACCATTTTACTCCTGGTAGCAGCTACCGGTAAATCGGCACAAATTCCGTTGTTTACCTGGTTACCCGATGCGATGGCTGGCCCTACGCCGGTATCAGCGCTGATACACGCCGCGACCATGGTTACAGCCGGTATTTATATGATTACACGTTCAAACGTGTTGTTCACGCTATCGCCGGTAACTATGGAAGTAGTTGCGGTGGTTGGTTTGGCTACGGCATTACTGGCGGCAACTATCGCGTTATCTCAAACAGATATTAAAAAAGTATTGGCGTATTCAACGGTATCGCAATTGGGCTACATGTTTTTAGGTTTGGGCGTGGGCGCCTTCACCGGGGCCATGTTTCATGTAATTACACATGCCTTTTTTAAAGCCCTGTTGTTTTTGGGGGCAGGCTCGGTAATTCACGGTGTAAGCGGCGAGCAGGATATGCGTTTAATGGGCGGGTTGAAGAAAAAAATGCCGGTTACTTATATCACCATGCTTATCGCAACTATTGCCATAGCCGGTATTCCGCCATTCTCAGGCTTTTTCTCCAAAGACGAAATCCTGGCCCATGCTTATGAGCATAATAAAGTATTATGGGTTTTGGGTGTTATCGGTGCATTGTTTACCTCATTCTATATGTTCCGTATGCTGTTCCTGACTTTTTTCGGAACATTTCGCGGTACACACGAGCAGGAGCATCATCTGCACGAATCGCCTAAGGCCATGACCATGCCATTGATTATCCTGGCAGTTCTTTCTGCTATTGGCGGATTAATCAATATCCCCGAAGTATTTGGCGGAAACCATTGGCTGGCTAATTTCCTTTCACCTGTACTTAGCTTTTCAAATGCGCCGGCAGAAAATACCCCGGCAGACCATAATACCGAATATTTGTTGATGGCGGTTTCTGTAATAGGAGCCCTGATTGCTGCTTTTGTGGCATACAGCCGGTATGTGGGTAAAACCCATGTTCCGCAGCCCGACAATGGTGAGCGGAGCTTCCTGGCAAAACTATCGTATAACAAATATTATATCGATGAATTGTATGATGCGTTGTTTAAAAAGCCGTTAGACGCGATTTCTGGATTCTTTTATAAAATTATTGACCGTTCGGGTATTGATGGTATTGTGAATGGCGTGGGTAAAAGCGCTACCGAAGCCGGTAATGGGCTGCGTTTATTGCAAACCGGTAATATCGGCTTTTATATTTTTATGATGGTTATCGGAATCATCGCCCTGCTGGTTTATGGTTTTTATAAAATTTAAACGGATAGAATAGTTTAGAAACATGTATTTACCCTTTATCATATTTTTTCCGTTGGTAGCATCGCTGCTGCTGTTACTGGTTAAAAGCTATGCCCGGCAGTTTGCCCTGGTAGCATCGCTTATTACATTGGGATATACTTTCGTACTGACCTGTAACTTTGTTCCCGATGCTTCCATGCAGTTTGTTACCAGTTACCCGTGGATTTACTCACTGGGGATAAACTTCAAAACCGGTATTGATGGTATCAGCCTGCCGATGGTGCTTTTAACCAACGGACTCATGCCGCTCATTATCCTGGCCAGCTTCAAGCAAACGTATAAAAACAGCGCCGCGTTTTATGCTTTGGTACTGTTTATGCAGGCCGGTTTGCTGGTTGTATTTACAGCGCTCGATGCCTTTTTATTCTACGTAGGTTGGGAAGCCGCGTTAATTCCCATTTATTTTATCTGTGCACTGTGGGGCGGCGAAAACCGTATCCGGGTTAACCTGAAATTTTTCATCTATACCATTTTCGGAAGTTTACTGATGCTGGTAGCCATTATTTACCTGTACCTGCAAACTCCCGGACAGACGTATGATATTAATGCTATTTACAGTCTTGCCGTGAGTGGAAATGCGCAAAGCTGGATATTCTGGGCTTTCTTTATTGCTTTCGCGATAAAAATGCCGGTATTTCCATTCCATACCTGGCAGCCCGATACCTATACCGAAGCGCCAACTGCCGGTACCATGCTGTTAGCCGGTGTTATGCTTAAAATGGGTGTTTATGGCGCTATCCGCTGGTTGATACCGGTTGTTCCGCTGGCATTTGCTGCCTGGGGTAAAACTGCTATCATACTTGCCATAATCGGAATTGTATATGCCTCAATCATTGCCTTTACCCGCAATGACATCAAGCGTTTAATCGCGTATTCATCTATTGCACACGTTGGCCTGATTGCTGCCGGTGTGTTTGTGTGGAATGTGCAGAGCTTACAGGGCGCCATGATTCAGATGCTGAATCACGGTATCAATGTTGTTGGTCTGTTTTTCATTGCCGATATCATTATCCGCCGGCTTAATACCCGCGATATGCACAACATGGGCGGCATCGCTAAACAAGCTCCAACGTTTGCCATTGCTTTCCTGCTGGTAGTAATGGCTGCCGTAGCTTTACCGTTAACAAATAGTTTCATCGGCGAATTTTTACTGTTGCTGGGCGTTTATCAGTATAGTATCTGGGCCGCCGCGATATCCGGTTTAACCATTATTCTTGGCGCCGTATATATGCTGCGTATGTACCAGCGGATAATGCTTGGGCCGGTGAACGAAAAGATTCCGGTTTTTGCTGATATAGACGGAACCGAAAAAACAGTGCTTGTAATTATCGGCATCCTTATCCTGGCTATCGGGGTATATCCAAAACCGTTGCTTCATTTATCAGAGGCTGCCGTAAGCAACCTGGTAGAAACCGTGAACAGCAAACTATTAAGTACCAAATTTTAAACAGGTCAGAAAGAATCAATGAATTCATTATTAACCATATCTGTTTTAGCCATACTGGTTTTATATTTAGGTTTATTTAAGGCTAAAAAGGCCTTATTGCCTGTTACCATTCTGGGCTTACTGTTTGCGCTGGGTAACGCAGTAGTGCAATGGAACCAGTTTAATCCGCCTATCTTTCACGGTATGATGCAATTTGATAATTATGCCGTAGCGTTTTCGTCGATAGTAATTGTATCAACCATTTTAATCCTGCTGTTATCTAAAAACTATTTTGAGCGCATCAGCCGGCATGTGGCCGAATATTATGCCGTTATGCTATTTTCGCTGGCCGGGATGGTGGTCATGGTTTCGTATCATAACCTTACCATGCTGTTCATCGGCATAGAAATCATGTCGGTAAGCCTGTACATTCTTGCCGGTATAAAGAAGCAGGATTTTGCTTCAAACGAAGCTGCGCTGAAATATTTCCTGATGGGAGCATTTTCAACAGGCTTTTTGTTGTTTGGTGTCGCCCTGATTTACGGTGCTTCCGGCTCATTCGATTTGGAGGTGATTAAAGGTTCGCTGGAGAAAGTTCAGCCTAAAGATATATCGCCGTTATTTTATGCGGGCATATTGCTGATTTCGGTTGGTTTGCTATTCAAGGTTGGCGCTGCTCCGTTCCATTTCTGGACACCCGATGTGTACGATGGCGCTCCAACCATTATCACAACATTCATGAGCACAGCTGTGAAAACCGCCGGATTTGCCGCGTTTTTACGCTTGTTTGCTACCTGCTTTGTGCCGCTACAGGATTTTTGGATGCCGGCAATGCTTACCATAACAATTATCACCTTGTTTGTAGGCAACATTACGGCTTTATATCAGCATAGCTTTAAACGCTTGCTGGCTTATTCAAGCATTTCGCATGCAGGATATATGCTTTTTGCCATTGTAGCATTGAACGGAAATTCAGCTTATGGCGTATTTGTGTATGCCATTGTTTATTCGGCAGCAACCATCATTGCCTTTGCCGCTTTAATGCTTATCCAGTCGCAAACCGCTTCAGACGCCATCGATGGACTGAATGGCTTGGGCAAGCGCAACCCCTGGCTGGCATTTGCAGTAACAGTTGCCATGCTGTCATTGGCCGGTATTCCGCTAACAGGCGGATTTATCGGTAAGTTTATCATGTTCTCAAATGCGCTCAGCAGTTATCATATCTGGTTAGTTATTCTGGCGGTGGTAAACGCAGTAATTGCCATATTCTATTACCTGCGGGTGGTAGTTGCCATGTATTTTAAAGATGCCGAACACGGTAATATTGTGGTTCCGGCATATTTTAAGCTGGTACTGGTTATCACGGTAGCGGCAACAATCCTGATTGGTATTTATCCTGCAGTTTTAACTAATCTTATCTGATAAGAATTATCTATATTCGTAATTTTACGGATAATAGGCACTATGCAAGATATTTGGGCTTCCCTGCAACACATCATCAATCCAGAGAAACTGTTAAGAGAAGGAGGCTTATACGTACTTCTGTTTGTTGTTTTTGCTGAAACCGGCCTGTTTTTTGGTTTCTTCTTACCGGGTGACTATCTGCTGTTCCTTGCGGGGATGTTTGTAGCCACTCAAAAATTAGATGCTAATATCATTGTTCTGGTTGTAGGGTTAATTGTGGCAGCGATATCGGGCAACTTTACAGGATATTGGTTCGGAAAGCGTACCGGCCCGGTGCTGTATCACCGTAAAGATTCATTTTTTTTTAAGCAGAAGTATTTAGCTGCAGCCGAACAATATTATCGTAAACAAGGTGCATTTGCCCTCATCATGGGACGCTTTATACCCATTGTACGAACATTTGCTCCCATAATAGCAGGAATAGTAGGCCTGAATTTTAAACGGTTTGCTCTGTACAACATTGTGGGTGCAATATTATGGGTTACTTCATTAACTTTGTTGGGATATTATCTCGGACGGAAGTTTGAGAGGCAGATAAACGATTATTTATTATACATTATTATCGGTTTTGTAGTAATTACTACGTTGCCATTAATAATAACTTACATCAGAAACCAGTTTTTTAAAGACGATAAACAAAAATGAGTAAAAACCATCCTTGGCATGATGTTTCCCCCGGCGGCGCTGATATTCCGTCTATAGTTAATGCTATTATTGAAATTCCTAAAGGCTCAAAAGCAAAATACGAAATTGAAAAGGAATCCGGTTTATTAAAATTAGACCGCATCTTGTTTTCGTCGGTAATGTATCCGGCAAACTATGGTTTTATTCCCCAAACCTACTGCGATGACAAAGACCCTCTGGATATTCTGGTACTTTGTTCCGCCGATGTTTATCCCTTGACCATTATTGAAGCAAAGGTTGTTGGCGTGATGCACATGGTTGATAATGGCGAGCAGGACGATAAAATCATCGCGGTAGCTAAAAACGATATGTCTGTAAATTATATTGAAGATTTAGAGCAGTTGCCGCCGCATACCATGAAAGAAGTTGTTCGCTTTTTCCAGGATTATAAAGCGCTTGAACATAAAAATGTAACCATTGAGGCGTTAATGGGTCGTGAGGAGGCGTATCGCATTGTCCGTGAAGGTCTGGAACTTTACCAGACAACTTTTGTTAACAAATAAGATTTAGCAATGGGTTTCCAGCTTTTCATAACATTCTTTCTGGTATTTTTAAACGGGTTTTTCGTGGCGGCGGAGTTTGCCATTGTAAAAGTGCGTGGCTCGCAGATAGAAATTAAGGCGAAATCCGGAAGCCGGGTAGCAAAAATAGCCAAGCACATTACCCATCATTTAGATGGTTACCTGGCGGCTACGCAGCTGGGTATCACGCTGGCTTCGCTCGGTCTTGGTTGGGTAGGCGAAAGTGTAATGACCGAAATTGTTAAAGATTGCTTTGCCTGGTTCAACATTGATGTAACCGGCAGCATCACCATTAACATTATTCATGCGCTGGCTTTCTCCATCATCACCATTCTGCACATTGTTTTTGGCGAGCTGGCCCCTAAGTCGTTAGCCATACAACGTCCCATTGGCGTTACGATGGGTATTTCGTTACCCCTGCAATTTTTCTACGTCATATTCAGGCCGGTTATCTGGCTGCTGAACAGCCTGGCTATGCTGATTCTCAGCGTGTTTGGCATTAAGCCCGTTGAAGGCGGCGAGGTACATCACAGCTCTGAAGAGCTGCAATATTTGTTAGACCAGGGAAAAGAAAGCGGTGTAATCGACATCAGCGAGCATGAGCTGATTAAGAATGTGTTTGATTTTAACGAACGCATGGTGAAAAACATCATGGTTCCCCGAACCAAAATATCAGCCATAGAGCTTAATACCGATTACAAGGAACTGTTGGATACCGTTATCAAGGAAGGCTATTCCCGTATTCCGGTTTATGATGAAACCATCGACAAAATAGTGGGTATTGTACATGCCAAAGACATTTTGCCGCTCCTGGCGGATAATAAACCATTAGTGTTAAAAGATATTATCCGGAAGCCCTATTTTATTCCCGAAACCAAGAAAATTAACGACTTGCTAAGCGAATTGCAGGCTAAGCGGATACAGATTGCCATTGTATTGGACGAGTTTGGCGGTACTGCCGGTATGGTTACCCTGGAAGATATTGTTGAAGAGCTGGTAGGCGAAATTCAGGATGAATATGATGAAGAAAAGCCTATTGTAGAGAAGCTTTCCGACCATGAATTTATGGTCAACGCATCGGCAAGTATATACGATGTGAACGAATATTTACCACACGATTTGCCCGAAGACCGCGATTACGATACCGTAGCCGGTTTGGTAAGCGATGTGTTTGACAAAATTCCCGAAGTAGGCGAGCGTCGTAGTGCGTTTGGCTATACTTTTATTGTTTTGAAAAAAACAGACCAGAATATTGAATCGGTGAAATTAGAACTGGAGCTTGAAAAACCCGATTTAGTGAATGTACGCTAGTATGCACATTTTTTATACGCCGGATATTGTTCCAGATGCAGCGTATGAACTCAATGAAGAAGAGAGCAAACACTGTGTCAGGGTGCTACGCTTGCAGCAGGGCGATGAGATTGTGCTGGTTGATGGTAAAGGCGGATTTTTTAATGCCGTTATTGAGAATATCCATCCCAGGAAAGTCAGTGTAGCCATTGTTCATAGCCGGTATGATTATGGTAAACGGAATCATTACCTGCACATTGCTATTGCACCTACAAAAAATATTGAGCGTATAGAATGGTTCCTGGAAAAAGCTACCGAAATTGGTGTTGATGAGGTTTCCTTTATCATTTGCGACCGTTCTGAGCGTAAAGATATTAAGTTAGAGCGGCTCAATAAAATTATCACAGCAGCGGTAAAGCAATCCATTAAAGCGTATCATCCCAGACTTAATGAAGCTGTGAAATACAAAACGTTTTTGCAGCAGAAACCGGCCGGGCAGAAATTTATAGCACATTGTATTGATGCGCAAAAATCGTACGTTAAAGATTTAATGAACCTTAACGGGACATATACCGTATTAATCGGACCTGAAGGTGATTTTACTCCGGCGGAAGTTGATGCGGCCTTACAAGCGGGTTATCAACCGGTAACATTAGGAGAAAGTCGTTTGCGTACCGAAACGGCAGCGCTTGAGGCCTGTTTTGAATTTAATTTCCTGAACCGATGAAGTTGCATCTGCTGGTTATTTTCGGAGCTTTATTGCTTACTGCCTTTGTGCCGCCATCGTATAAAATGGCTAAGCTTAAATATAATGGCGGTGGCGATTGGTATGGCGACCGTACGGCCTTACCTAACCTGATTAAATTCTGCAATAAAAATTTAGGCACCAATTTCAGCGAGGATGATGCTGTTGTTGAAGTGGGAAGTAAAGACCTGTTTAACTATCCGTTCGTATTTATGACCGGGCATGGTAATGTACAGTTCTCAGACCAGGAAGCCCGCAATCTGAGGCAATATCTTATAGCAGGGGGGTTTCTCCATATCGATGATAACTACGGACTTGATGCGTTTGTGCGTCCGCAGATGAAGAAGGTTTTTCCCGAGTTAGAGTTTAAGGAACTACCAGTTACACATCCCATTTATTCACAGAAATATAAATTTCCAACGGGGCTACCTAAAATCCATGAGCACGATGGCAAACGTCCGCAGGGATTTGCATTGATTTATAAAGGCCGTGTGGTTTGCTTTTATACCTACGAATGTGATTTGGGGAACGGCTGGGAAGATTATGGTACGTATACCGGCGATACCCAGGAAACCCGCGAAAAAGCGCTTAAAATGGGCGCTAACCTGGTGCAGTTTGCATTGACGCAGTAGGGGTAAGACGTGAGATGTTAGAGATTTCTCAGTATAATTCTATCGATTGAGCGAGGCCCTAACTTCGTTTAACTAACTTTTACAGCCTACGGACTATATCTTATAATTTGAGTTATAGCCTAAACATCGTATTGAACCATAACTGGCCTGTTTCTATTCAAACTCTTTTTTATATTGAGCTTCAAATTCTTCGTAGGTTAATACTAAAATTTGTGGAAACCGATTGTTCTTGATTTGATGAATATGCTTATCGTTACTTATGATATAGTCACTTTGACCGGCTATATAACAATCTATAAATTTATTGTCATCCTTATCATTTTCAACCAATTGCCATAAAAAACTTGGATTTTTTAGTATGACATTTGGCAATAATAACAGAAAGTCGAGCGAAGCCTCTGTTTGTTCAAGCCCATATCTTATACTAATTTGCTCTTGATATTCTGTTAATATTTCGTTGGAAACTACTAAATCATATTTCTCCTGTAATAATGCTTTGTATATCCAATGGTACTTGTACTTAGGCGCAAGCGCTACCATGAAAACATTAGTTGTCTAAAACTAAACGTAACCTATCCATTTAGCCACTTATCCAAATCCTTTTCGGTAATACCTTTGTCGTCAACCGCTTTTTGAATGTTCTTTTGCAGTTTATCGGAAAAATATTGAGCCAGCATTTTTTTTATGGCTAACAAATCTTCTTCCTTTGGTTGAAAAGAGTAGACATTTAATAATTCCAGTTGTAGTGCACTTAGCTTTTGACCTTGCATAAAAACCTCCTTTTAACAAAAATAACAATTTAGGAGTGATTTACCTCGTAAGTCGCTTTGCTAAACTTTTAAGATTGGCAAAATCTTCAAAGCGATGTTTTACACTTACAAGCCTTGGTTTTTACTTTATAATTGGAGTACATTATCCCTTACTTATCCATCAACTCCGCCATCAGCGTAGAAATCCGGTCTGTCAATGCTGATGCCGTTAATACATTCCCTTTGTATTGTTCGCCGCAAAGGCCATGAATATAAGCAGCTGCAATGGCCGAATGTTGGGGCGTATATCCCTGGGCCAGTAACGATGCAATCATTCCGGTAAGCACATCGCCCATACCGCCTGTTGCCATCGCTGGACTTCCGGTTGGATTGAACAGGCATTCACCGGAGGTTGTAAAGATGATGGTATAGCGGTTTTTTAGCAGGATGGTGCATCCCAGTGTTTTGGCCCGGTCTAGCCCGGTCTCTAAACGTTCCCACCAGGATTGATGATTACCAAAAAGCCGGTCGAATTCTTTTACGTGTGGCGTAAATACTGAACCCTCGGGGACAAATGACATAAGCTCATAATTTTTAGCAATCAGGTTAATGGCGTCGGCATCAATGACAATTGGCTTTTGAGCATTTCGCAGGGTAGTTTCTACCAGGCTTTTAGCGGATGTAGTTTCACCAAGTCCCGGCCCAATAGCGATGGATTGATATTTCTCCCAGTTTAGTGCCGGAGGATTATTATCTCGTAAAACGGCCATCACTTCAGGTAAACGGGTATTTAAGGCAGTTAATCCGCTTGCCGGGATGCAGGCTGTTGTTAAGCCAGCCCCGGTTTTAAGGCAGGCTTCTGCCGATAGCAGAGCGGCGCCCATAGTTTCTTCTGCGCCTGCTATAATGAGCGCATGTCCGTAAGTGCCTTTATGGCTAAACGGCTTTCGCGGTTTTAATAAATGCCGGATGTCCGCTTCTTCAATTAATTTATATGGACTCGGCAGATCCCGGATAAAATTTTCATCCAGGCCAATATCAGCTACTTCAAATGTATCGAACGTCACGGCAGATTCAGGCAGCAGGAAGTTGATTTTAGGTCGCTGAAAGGTGATAACCCGGTTGGCTTTAAGTGTCATGGATTGCTCCGGTGCGCTTCCATCGGCAAAGAAACCGGTAGGAATATCCACTGCGACCTTTTCTGCATGAAGCGAATTGATAAACGAAACCAGCTGAAGCCAGTCACCTGCTAATGGCTTGTTTAAACCTGAGCCGAGTAAGGCGTCGATAATGATATCGGCCTGTTCCGTTGGGAAATCTCCGGATTGAAGCTCGCAGCTATTTACCGGTGTTGACCGGAGTCGTTGTAAATTCTGCTCAAAATCCGGGGACTGTTTGTTGCTGAACCTGGCAATATACACCCGGATATGTTTATAATCCTGCTGTGACAGCAATCGTGCTATGGCCAGTCCGTCGCCACCATTATTCCCGGTTCCGCAATAAACGGCAATGTGTTTATCCCTATCGGGATAATGTGTAATGAAAATCCGCACAAATGCCTTTGCCGCGTCTTCCATCAGGTCAATAGAGGTTATCGGCTTATGAGCAATGGTCCAGGTATCAGCCTGGCGCATTTGTTCTGATGTTAACAGGTTGAGCATACTGCTAAATTAAACAATGTAGCAGCAATTCAATAATTTGAGAATTTATAATTAGGAAGTGTTATTAATCCTTAAAATCAAGGAGAATACGTTTGAGCAGTAAAGGATCTATTCTAAAATCAGTTGATTTAATCAGCTCAAAGTAGGGTCTTAAAGAATAATCTATTACATTTTGTTGCCGAGCAGAAATTAGAATACCTATTGTACCTGTAAAACGAATATTCAGTTGGGTAGCAAGCCGACGTCCTTTCAGGTCATCTACAATAAGTAGCGCATGTTGTATCTCCTGGGCTCAAGCAATGGCGCTGGCTTCACCTAAATCCACCTGATTGGCATAGGCTTTGAGCAAATTGCTGTTCTTTACTGATACGACTTGTATCCATGCCGGTAAGGCTGTTTTAAACTCAGCAGCAATCTGTGGAGTAATTAATACGTTGCGATATAAAGTATACAGTAAATTAAGCGCTCCAATCTTGTCTAATAGAATTAAACAACTGGTGTCTGTAATAATAACGTATTCAGCCATTGATTCTGGCTACGTCAGTTAATACATCTTCATAAGTATATTGGATATAGTTTACATTGAACTTTGCCAATATTTTAGTAAAATCCCGTTTAGCCATTCCACACATTTCAGCCGCTTGCCCTAAAGATAATTTACCTGCCTCATATAACTTAGCTGCAAAAAAACGGACAGTTTCGTCATGTTCTTTTTCAAGTGCCTCGGGAACATTTAACATCATTGTGGTCATAACAAAAAGATAAGCAATTTATATAATATTTACAGCATGTGTATAACTGTGTTATTGCTGAATATGAGATAGCTAAGTTTCGGTGTAGTTGTGCTCACACTCTTAACCCATGAATCTGAAAATACAAATCTTTCCGGTCCTTTTGGTTAGATTATGAGTCTATTATGCTTATAAAACTGAACTTTTTTCAAAAAATGTTTTCAAAACAACTTCGGTCTTAGCTCAAAAAAGATACTAACTTTGAGGCGCTCACAAAGATTAAAAAGCATAATGAGTAAAATAAATCGCAAGCAGGACGCACTGGATTATCATTCACAGGGCCGTCCGGGTAAAATACAGGTCTTACCAACCAAACCCACCAATTCACAACGAGATCTTTCTTTGGCTTATTCGCCAGGTGTTGCAGAGCCCTGTTTACGCATTGCCAGCAATGCCGACGATGCCTATAAATATACAACCAAAGGGAATTTGGTTGCTGTTATCAGCAATGGTACAGCCGTTTTAGGTTTGGGCGATATTGGCCCGGCAGCCGGGAAACCGGTGATGGAAGGAAAAGGTCTGCTGTTTAAAATATTTGCAGATATTGATGTATTCGACCTGGAGCTTGATACTAAGAATGTGGATGAATTTGTCCGCATTGTTAAAGCGCTGGAACCAACATTTGGCGGGGTAAACCTGGAAGATATCAAAGCTCCCGAATGCTTCGAGATAGAACGCCGGCTAAAAGAGGAAATGAACATTCCTGTAATGCACGATGACCAGCACGGTACAGCCATTATATCGGCGGCGGCCTTATTAAATGCCTGCGAGTTACAAAAGAAAAAGATCGACAAGGTTAAAATTGTGGTTAATGGGGCCGGTGCGGCAGCCATTTCTTGTTCCCGCCTGTATGTAAGCGTAGGAGCCAGGAAAGAAAATATTGTGATGCTTGATCGTTCGGGAGTAATCCGAACTGACCGGGAAAAGCTTGATCCGTTAAAAGCTGAGTTTGCTACATCGCGTGATCTGAGCACATTAGAAGATGCGATGAAGGGGGCCGACGTATTTATTGGCCTGTCATCAGCTAATGTGCTTGGTGCCGAGGCCCTCAAAACGATGGCCAAAAATCCCATCGTGTTTGCCATGGCTAACCCCGATCCTGAAATTGCTTATGAGCTGGCTGTGAGCACCCGCAAGGATATCATTATGGCTACCGGCCGGTCTGATTATCCCAACCAGGTAAACAATGTGCTCGGTTTCCCCTATATTTTCAGGGGGGCGCTGGATGTACGTGCCACAACCATTAACGAGGAAATGAAAATTGCCGCCGTTAAAGCTATAGCCGATCTGGCCCGGAAACCTGTTCCGGAAGCTGTTAATATGGCTTATAACAATGTGAACCTTAAGTTCGGAAAAGATTATATCATACCCAAGCCTGTTGATCTGCGGCTGATCACAACCGTATCGCCGGCGGTGGCAAAAGCAGCCATCGAATCAGGGGTGGCACGTAAGGTAATTAC
Organism: Pedobacter sp. BS3; assembly: GCF_008274585.1. Lineage (GTDB taxonomy): Bacteria > Bacteroidota > Bacteroidia > Sphingobacteriales > Sphingobacteriaceae > Hufsiella_A. Next base: position 1,115,031 of record NZ_VTRT01000001.1, read on the forward strand.
CGATTGGAATGCTTACACCGAAGAGCTGGAAAAACGTTTGGGTATTGAAGAGGCCCTGATGCGCTCGTTAATTACGAAGGCAAAGAGTAATCCTAAACGGGTGATTTTTGCTGAAGCCGATAATTATAAGATACTCAAGGCTGCTCAGATCGTAAAAGATGACGGCATAGCCATACCCATTTTACTGGGAAATAAGGATGCTATCCGGGCCATTATCCGCGAACATGCATTAGAACTGGATGGTGTGGAAATTATTGATCCGAGGGAAGAGACTGCACGTAGCCAGAAATATGCTGATTATTTGTATAAAAAGCGTCAGCGAAGAGGTGTAAGCACCTTTCAGGCTGCTAAATTTATGCTCGACCGGAATTATTTTGGCGCCAGCATGGTTGAGTTTGGCGAAGCTGATGCACTGATCTCCGGTCTTACCAAAGATTATGCGTCAACGGTGCGGCCTGCATTACAGATTATCGGTACGGCGCCCAATGTTAACCGTGTAGCCGGTATGTACATGATGCTGACACGTAAAGGCCCTGTGTTTTTTGCAGATACAACCATTAACGAAGATCCCACCATTGATGAATTGGTAGACATCACCGTTCTGGTGAATGAGGCAGTAAAGCAATTTAATATCACCCCAAGGATAGCCATGCTAAGCTATTCGAACTTTGGCTCTACCGAAGGTGAAGTGCCGTTAAAAACCCGGAAAGCTGTTTCTATTCTGCACGAAAAATACCCGGATATTATTGTAGATGGTGAAATGCAGGCTAATTTTGCCATTAATCCGCAGTTGTTAAAAGACAATTTTCCTTTTAGCACACTGGTAGATAAACCGGCAAATACATTGGTGTTTCCTAACCTTGAATCGGGAAATATTGCTTATAAACTGTTACAGGAACTGGGTGAGGCAGAAGCGGTAGGACCAATTCTGCTTGGTTTGAATAAGCCGGTTCATATTTTGCAGCTGGGCAGCTCGGTACGTGAAATTGTCAACATGGTAACCATTGCAGTTGTTGATGCTCAGGCCAAAGAAGCGGGTGCGAGCGATAAGAAAAAAAGAATGTTTAAAAAATAACAGGGATGCTACAGGGACTTAGAACGATAATTTATCATGTTGCCGATATAGAGCAGGCTAAGCAATGGTATAAGCAGGTTTTTGCTATAGAACCGTATTTTGATGAGTCTTTTTATGTAGGATTTAATGTGGGCGGTTATGAGCTTGGCCTTGACCCTGATCCAACTACGTATACCAACGGGCATCATGCCCTAACTTACTGGGGAGTTGCTGATATACAAAGTGCTTTTAAGCGTTTTGCAGCACTAAATATCAGCATACACGAAGCTCCTAAAAATGTAGGCGGCCCAATTTGGGTTGGAAGCATTTACGATCCGTTTGGCAATGTTATTGGTTTAATAGAAAACCCGGAGTTTAAAGTTGGATAATATTTACAACGCAGACAGCGTTCAAAACGCTGTCTGCGTTAACTTTGACAACTTTTTAAAAGTTGTCAAAGTTAACGTCTCAGAAAAGTAACAGCAGCACTGCTTTAACCAAACTAAACCCGACAGGAGCGGCAGCCCCGATTGCAATGAGGGCTATAGCGGATGGCGGGACTACCTGAACCTATGAAATACGACAACTGCTTTTCAAATATCAACTAAAAAGCCTACCAGAAATTAAAGATAACATTAACTTTGCTGCACTAACGACAGATCATTTTTTATGGGAAGAGCTTTTGAATTCCGCAAAGAGAGAAAATTTAAACGCTGGGCTAAAATGGCCGTGCAGTTTACCCGCTTAGGTAAGGAAATTGCCATGGCGGTTAAAGCCGGCGGCCCGAACCCCGACGCCAATGCACGCTTACGCACAGCCATGCAAAACGCAAAGGCGGTAAATATGCCGAAAGACCGCGTTGAAGCAGCTATTAAACGGGCGTCGAGCAAAGACGAAAGCGATTACGAAGAAATTGTATACGAAGGTTATGCGCCATACGGCGTTGCCGTGCTGGTTGAGACCGCTACCGATAACACCAACCGCACCGTGGCCAATGTGCGCAGCTATTTTAACAAAGTTGGCGGCACACTGGGTAAAACCGGTTCGCTGGACTTTATTTTTGCACGTAAGTCTGTTTTCAGGTTTGATCCGGGAGATTTTGACCTGGAAGAGCTGGAACTGGAACTGATCGACTTTGGCCTGGAAGATCTGTACGTGGAAGAAGATGAAGAAGGGAACGATGTTGCCGTGATCCACACGTCGTTTGAGGATTTTGGTAAAATGCAAAAAGCGCTGGAAGAGAAGGGCATTGAAGTAAAAAGCGCCAAGCTGGAGCGTATCGCCTTGTCGACCACTGAAGTTACCGAAGAACAGGCGGCAGACGTATTAAAGCTGATCGATAAGCTGGAAGAGGACGATGATGTGCAGGCGGTATATTATAACATGGCGTAAGCATTGCTTAATCAAAAGTCAAAAGTTGAATCCCGTATCCCAAATCGTTCCTCTCGGGACAGGCAGTACGGGAAGACTCCGACTATTCGGGGCCAAAAACCACACAAGGCTCCTGATATGGCTAACGAAACTGAGGGTCTTTTTTAAAACTGGTTGTATAGTATAGTTCGTGTAGGCTAATTTATATAAACGTATTATTATGCTCACATTCGAAGAATTTTTTAAGAAAAAAAAGATAGATCTGGTGCAGCTTAAAGCTGCGGAGCCAGCGCTATATACCGAATTTGAGTACGATTATGCCCAGATGGGCGAAAAAAGCTTTGACCACACCAAGAAATTCTGGTTCAACAAATTGCGCCGGCTCTATCATACTAAGGAAGAGCCTAAACCGGCCAGGATTGCCACCCAGCCGGCTCAGCCCGAACCAACTGCTCCGGCGGCTACCCCGGCAGAGCCAGCTACTCCTGCTAAAACCGGCTTTACGCCTCGTTTTAAACCGGGACTGGCCAAACCTAAGCCAGCAGATGCACCTGAACCTGCGGAAAATAAACCGGCAGATAATGAAGTTTCAGGGGATACACCGGCTTCAAAACCACCGGCATTTAAACCACGTTTCAAACCCGGCTTAACCAAGCCTGCCGCAACGGCCGAAACACCGGTTAATGAACAGGCACAACCGGAAACAGAACAGACATTAACCGATACCCCGGCAGCACCAGATCCTTTATTAAAAGAGAAAACTGCTGCTAAACCGGTATTTAAGCCCCGCTTTAGACCGGGATTAACCAAGACTGTTCCTTCAACCGAAACTCCGGCCAATGAACCGGTACAGGCCGAAACACAACCCTCGCCAACAGAAAGTTCCTCTGAAGATGCTTCATCAGTTACAGCCAGGCCCGCTTACAAACCGCGGTTTAACCCCAGGAACCTGCCGAAGAAACCGGCAGAGGAAACGAAAGCAGGGCAGGAAAGCAAGCCACTGGATGTACCGGCATTTACAGAAACATCCGACAGCGCTGCCGATACTCCTGCCCAACCTGAACCAAAAGAAGATTCACCTATCCAACCTGCAACCGCTTATAAGCCGCGGTTTAATATGCGGAATATAAAGAAGAGTTAAGAGCGGAAAGGTTCTCTGCTAATATTTGCGTCAGCACACCATCATACTACAGCAATCCTACACTATTTCACTGTTACCCGTGTTCCCTGCCAATAGGTGCTGAACTCCGGCGCATACATGCATTGCAAAGAGGTAATTCCGTTCGAAAAATTACCGGCATGCGTTACCCGCAACGGATATTCAAACACATAAACACCTTTACGCAAATAGCTGATAAAGAAATTGGTAGAGGCATCTTTGGTGCTTTCATAATATCCCAAACCATCCTGGTACTTATACCGCGAGATCACATTCACCGGCTCAAAACCTGCGGAACGCATATCTTTCAGGTGGATATATTCCATATCCCGGTCGGTGCTGATCTCAATACGAACCTTTATCAAATCACCAACAGCCAGCATGGTGTTATTGTCTAATGCTGCGAGCACCTTGCCTGCCGAAGTCTGCTTTTGCAGGAATAGCTGCTTTTTAATTTTCACGGCTGTAGCCGACGATGTGACCTTATCCAGGTTCTCAAAATACTGCCAGTAAACAGCGCCCCAGGCAATGCCTTTATTGGTATTGGTTACCCGGATATTGCCCATTGCAGGTTTTACGGCATTTCCCGATATAACGGTTTTGGTATATCCGGTTCCTGCTTCTGCCGGACTGTCGCTTACCGGTAAGGCCTGTCCGCCTAAGGTAATTTGCGGTTGCGCCGATTCATCCAGCAAGTTATAACCACGCATCAATAACGCATAACATGCAGCAGCAGTTGCTTTTGTAGTTTCCCAATCGTTAGTTTGCTTGTTCTTAAGCAGCCAGACTTTCATTTCTTCTACAGCCTGTGTATCATGAGCTACCTCGTCAAAGGCTTCAATTAATATGGCCTGTGTCTCTATCGGCGACTGATACCACCACCAACCGGCCTTATTCTCCGGCCAATACATTCCCAGCTCTTCGCTTTGCTGCGCCCGTTGCTTTAAGGTGCGGATAATTTTAAGCGCTTCGGTGGTATTTCCGGCCCGTTGCAGCACCAATGCCGCCTGCGCCTGCTGGTAAGGGCTCATGGTTTTCCAGTCTGTAGCAGTCTGTTTCAGGAAAAACGAGTAGGCCTTCTGGAAATCTGCACTGGCATTTTCCTGTTTACCGTAGCTGCGGGCATATAAATAATGCAGCGGCAGGTAGGTAAAATGTTGATCCTTTTTTGATAAAATGTGCTTGTAATCTTCCACCATTTTACCGTCTAACCAGGTAATGGCCTTTTTCAGCAGCGCATCCACCTCCGGATAAGTTTTATTATCAATAAGGTTGAGGTGTTTCAGCTGTCCGATACCTAAAACGATATGCTGCGTAATATAACGGTCTGCGCTCATGCCGGTAAACCAGGGGAATGAGCCGTCGCTGTTCTGCATTTTCTTCAGCTTATCGAAATTGTTTTTCAGCTCATAACGCATCCTGTTCAGATCGAATAAAATGGCTATGCGCTTTTTACGCCCGGTTTCACCGGCAGCATCACGCACCCAGGGCGTTTCTTCCAGCAAAATGGTCTTCAATTCCTGGTTTTTCTCCAGGTTTGACAACAGACTTTGTCCGTTTTTATCCTGCTGCCATTGCTCAAATACCTGCTTTATCTTAGGCGAGCTGTTGATGATGCCGGTGGCAAAGCTATTGGCATAAAACCGGCTGAATGTTTGCTCGGCACATTCGTACGGATATTCCATCAGGTACGGCAGGGCCTGCACCGCATACCAGACCGGGTTAGGCGTAAACTCTACGGTTAAACTCTGCTGACGCAGGGTTGCTGATTGCCCTGATTGCAGCAATTTATCAAATGTGAACGTTTTGGTCTGGTTATCACGCAGGTTTAGCGGAAGCGTTTCGGTAACTAACATAGCATTGGGTAATACGGGAATGGTGTTTTCCTCGCCATCGGCATAGCTGCCGGATTGCGCCTGTAAGCGGTAGGTAATGGCCTGTATTCCCTGCGGGATGACCAGTTGCCATTTTAATGCTTCGCTGCCGCCGTTAGCCAACGTAACGGTTTTTGCAGCCCGGTCGGTTGCTGAAATGATATTCAGCGGCTGCCCGGTAAAGGCATCTTTTAAGCTAAGCAGTACCTGGCTGCTGAGACGACTGCCTGATATATTATTCAGCTTTGCAGCGAAAATAATAGTATCGCCTTCGCGGAAGAAACGGGGTGCATTGGCCGAAACAGCCAGCTGTTTTTGTGTAATCAGCGTTTGTGTCAATGAACCGGTTTTCAGGTCTTTGGTATGTGCAAAGGCCATCAGCTTCCAGCGTGTCAGCGACTGTGGGATGGTAAAATCGATGACAATCTGACCATTTTCATCCGTATGCAACTGCGGGTAGAAGAAAGCCGTTTCGTTGAAGTTTTTGCGAGGTTCTATTAATGCTAAATAAGGATATTCCTTTGGTATCTGGACGGCCCGGCCGTTTATAATGGCTGTCCCATTAGCTTTATCATAAATCGCAACGGATGCGAAATCATGAGTATTATTATCTGTTACTGTTGCTGAACCTCTGATAGTTACCTTGGGAGCTGCACCTACGTAATCAGTGGACGCTACAGCTCCTGTTAAATCTTGTCGCTTTTGCTCTCCATAACCCACAACCACCACCTCATCCAATCCTGATGAAAGTGGCATAAGCTTGATATCCAAACGTCCTGCACCCGGAATACGAATAGTTTGAGGCTCATAACCAACAAAACTAATGGTGATCATATCACCTGTGGCAGCATGAAATTTATACATGCCATCTGCATCTGTAGTAATGCTTATATCTTTTAATTTTATTACTACGCGGGGCAATCCTTCTCCTGTTCTGGCATCGGTAACCATACCGAATACGCCCTTATAGGTTTTGGCCAGGCTGTCTAATTTCAGCTTTAAGGCAGCAATTCTTTCTTTATGCTCACGATTCCATCTCACCCGGTTCATATAATTACGGTATAAGGAGTTATATCCGCCATAGTAGGAATATCCCAGCAGGTCAATTTGCTCATAGTTATGCTTTTGAGGGTTCAGATAGCTATAATGCTGCAAAAACCAGATCGGGTTAGTTACAGAAACAGTGTTATAATAAGAATGCCAGCTAAATTTACTATAGCTGGCGGTGCGGGTAAAGTTGGTTTGCCAGTTAAGCGGTTTAAAGGCATCCAGCGAGGCATCATATAGCGTAGCTACCATTTCAGCCAGCTCCTTTTCACCTTTTTTATTGCTGACCTGGATTTTCCACTGCTCCTGCTCACCGGGCTGCAGCTTATTCCGGAAGGTGAGCAGCTTCACATCTAAGGATTTGCTTTTATCATCTACCTGTATAGTACGCAGTGAGCGATAAAGGCGATTCTGCTGCATCATGCTGAATTGCACGGCGAAGCTGTTATCAAAATCAGCCGTAACCGGGATGCTTATTTTGGTTTGCTTACGAGATACCGGAAGCCATTGCCGTTTGATCACCCTATCCTGCCGGTAAATTTCGTACAATACATAACCGTTGCTGAATGGAGCGGCAACTTTGAATACGGCATTTTCACCAGGACTTATACTTTCCTGTTCGGCGATCAGCCAGTCATCCGGTGTTTCAATAAGCGTTTCTCCCCCGGACGTTACTGCAAATACTTTAACGGTGCTGGCGGTATCTCCAACATGAGTTGTAGCCTTAATATATACCCGGTAATAACCGCTTTCCAGTTTCCCGGCATCCAGCGCCAGCGATTCCCGGCCGTTTGCCAGCTTCAGCTGCCGAGTTAATACCACGTTGCCATCCGGCCAGTTTTCCGGCTGGTCATCGCCCTGGTAAGCATCGAACGGAAAATACTCCAGGTACTGCTTTTTACTGAAAGCATACTGCAGCTCGCCTTTATCAAACAGGTCACTGCGTATCATCCTGCCGGGCTCTTTGAGCTTTACCACTTTCACATCAGCTGTAGCTGCTACCGGCGTTTGATTCAGATTGGTCACCTGTACCTGTATGGAATCGCGGGATTGTATCTTTCCCGGAACCTCGGCCTGCAACAGGATGTCATGCTGCCCGGCATTGACGCGTGTGCTATTGCTGTGTGTTTCGCCACTGGCATCGGTAACATCCACGTTTACCGTATAGCTGTAATTGTGCTTCATATCATCAGCCGCAGCTAAAAACCGGATCTTAAAATTCCCGTTGTCATCTGTTTTTATCGTTCCGTGGGCAATTTGCCGGGTTGATACGGGCGCATAATACCAGCGACCAACCGGGAAACCGGCCCTGGTAACGGTATATTTTACGCCGGCCTGGCTTACCGCGTACCCGGCAAGAGCTACAGACCGGCCTGTAACCGTGATGCTATCGTTTAGCTTATATCGTTGATCTGGCTTATCAAACGTTACTTCAAATGAGGGACGTTTATATTCTTCAACTTGTACGTTTACCGAACCATATTTGGCAGACAATACCATAGCGCCATTTAATTTCCCTTGCGGGATAGCAAATGAGCCCTGGAATGTACCGTATTCATTGGTTTGCAGCAAAAGCTCAGCTAATTTCTCACGATTCACATCTTTAAAGGTTACCGTTACCTTTTCGTTAGTGACGATCGAGTTTTTATTATTTTCTACCCGAAGATACAGGCCTTTAAAATACACGGTCTGTGCGGGACGATAAATACCCCGGTCAGTAAAAAGCACAATCCGCCTGGACGGTTTTGACGAATGGCTACTGTATCCGCCATTTACATTAAATACCAATGTATCTTTATTTAAAATGGCGAGGCCCCTTCTTATTTCTGTGTTCCACGGACATGAGGCATACCCTTCCGTATCGGTAACCAGTCGGTTGATTGTTTTTTCTTCATTGTTTTTAACTGTATATAACCTGATCCTGGCATTTTGAAGCGGCTTACCAACCGTTCTGTCGGTTACCGTAAATTCCATATTGTCATTTACGGTACGATTGCTTACCGCCAGGTTTGAAACCGTAATCAATGAAGCATAAACGGGCTGCTTTTTCTGCAATAAGCTGTCGGATGATGAAACAAACAACACATATTGTCCTGCGTCAAGCGCATCTATTTTATCCATCCAGTTATGTTGCTGATAATCGGTCTGTGCAGGTAAGATGATCCGCCAGGTACGCAGCGCCTGATGGTTTTGTAGAAATTCGGTATAGGATTTTTCGCCACCGTATAAGCCGTATGTGTTATAGGTATCTGATGCGTTAACCGGAATTTTATACAAGTACAGGAAAAGCATGCCGGCATTCTGGTATTGGATAAACAGGCGCATGGGTTTTCCTGGCAGGTTTACGTCCTCGGTTTTAGCTGTGATCTGCTCTTTTTGAACAACCTTTATGAGCTGCCGGGCATTAACAGCACCGGTACTTTTAGGATATGCCGTTATTGCCCGCCGGGCAACGTTAACTGCTTCTACATATCCCAGCCGGTTGCGATCGCTTTTTTCGGTTTTGTATTGATCGCCTTTTTGCTTGTAAAATTGTGCTTCCTGGAAGAGTACATCGCTATACACCTCGCTGTTTCGCGATAAGGTTTCCAATTGTTTTAACCGGTTCAGGTAAAGCGTATCCTTATTCTCCAGATCGCTTTTGCGATAAATAAATTGCAGCCGTTTCAGGTCGGCATCGGCCAGCGCTGCTTTATCGGCATCGTTATTATGAAAGGCAAGAATATCCTGAAAAAGCTTTACGGTTACGGCAATGAGCGAAAGGCTGTCTGTTTGTGGTACCGGTTGTTTGATAAAATCGGTTATATTGCCCAGCCAAACTGCATGGTTTACCGTAAACGCATCTTCAGCGACGGGCAATGTGGTTCGGGCATCCATCAGTACATCAATTGCCCGTTGCGCCAGCAGATCGTACAATGTCGGGCGATATTTGCGGGTAGCTTTATCGCCTTTCAGCACACTATCGAGCACACTAACCGGTGTCTTTTTCAGCATGCCGGCATCGGCCAGCGACCCTCGATATTGTTTCAACACCTCATTTACCAGTGTTGCGGCAGGCCAGGTACGGATATCCGGGCTTAACGCGGATTGTTCTTCCACACCGGTACGCTGCATGATCTTCCATGAATTTTGCTGATAATAATTCCAATAGGTTTCTGCCAGCAACGATTGCAAAATACTTTTCTCCGGCTGACCGGCTTTGGCAATATCCTGCTGCATGGCAGTAATGATTTTCACCAACGCATCTTCTTCCAGGTAGCTTTGAAAGATCATGCGGTATATCACCGATTTTACCAGCATAGCACTGTTACCTTCGGCCCTGGCCCGTGCATTGATCTGCTCAATGTGCGTTAACGCATCTTTCGGCAGACCTTCATCGGCCAGGGAATCGATCAGTTTAAAGCTGCGGGTATAAAAATTCTGACTTTGGGTTTGAGCTATTGAGGTGCTACCTGCAATTACCAGGATAATTCCTACAAGAAGTAATTGCCGGAAAGATGATGCTGTCATAATGATTAGTTTGTGATATCAGGATGAATTGGCATCTCAAATTCCACAAATAATAATTAATAAGCAAATTTATAAGGTATTGGGTCATGAGTAGTGCGTATTGAGATCGTTGAATTGCTGTATTGCGGGGTTGCTATAGTGTTGAATTGCTGTGATTGTTTAATTGTTTTATTGCTATATTGTTGATTACTCGTTAAAGCCTGCAGCTAAAAATCAAAATACCGAATCAACCAACTACCAACCAACTAATCACTAACTACTAATCACTAACCAACTACTTATTATACCTTGTCATTGTCAGTTCCGGGCCGGCGGTAACAAAGCTTTCAATCATTTCAACCGAGCGATCGATCAGGGCTGGTAGCTCGGGGATCTCGTCATCGTCAAACCCGCTTAATACGTAATCTACCTGGCGACCTTTGGGGAAGTTATCGCCTATACCGAAACGTAAACGTGGATAGTGCTGCCCGCCAACCAACGCTTCAATGCTTTTCAGTCCGTTATGTCCAGCATTGCCGCCTTTGGGTTTTAACCGGAGCGCACCAAAAGGTAAAGCCAGATCGTCCACAATAACCAGGATATTTTCTACAGGGATTTTCAGCTCATGCATCCAATAGTTTACGGCTTTGCCGCTCAGGTTCATGTAGGTAGTCGGTTTGATCACATGCAGCTTTTTTCCCTTATGGCTTAGCTCGGCATAGTATGCCAGACGGAGATTGGAAAAACTTGTTCCGGCTTTTTTCGCTAATGCATCGGCCACCATAAAACCAATGTTATGCCGTGTATCTGCATATTCCGGGCCAATATTTCCCAAACCAACTATCAGGTATTTCATGGCGTAAAGGTAGTAAATAAGGTGGAAGGTAATGGGGGGAAGGTATAAGGCTTAGAATAGAAACAAGAGACAAGAAAGGTAGAAGGTAGAAGGTTTATGGCTTATGGTTCATGGCGGATAGTCCGGAAGAAATCTTTAATAATTGACAATTGATAATGGACAATTGACAATGTCTGTATGGTTCATGGCCTTTAGTTCAGAAGTCGAAGAAGTCCGGAAGCTAAATAGAAGCAAGAACATAGATGCAAGAACCAAGACAAAGAACACTAACTATTGTCGGGGTGGCTTATAGCAGGCCAAGCCTTCTATACATCCGGATTCTGCAAGGGTTTGATCAGGTATTTAGGCCATTCGATATAACCTTGCCGGAAATAAAAGCGGTGTGCGGCCTCCCGCAGAGAATGGGAATGGATCTCAATACGGTCGCAGTTTCTTTTGCGGGCCAAACGGGTACAATATTGCTCCATTTTACGGCCAATGCCCTGGCTGCGAAATTTTTCGTCTACTGCAAAATAGCTGATCCGGGCAAAATCGCCTTGTAAGGCAATCTGAGGAATAAAATGGATGGACATTACGGCAGCAACCGTTTCCCCGTGCTCATATACCAGCAATTCTGCATCCGGATGATCGAGTAGCTGCAATATCCGGTTAGCCAAAAATGGCCCGGTATCAGGATATCCTAACTGCCTTAATAATTCCTTGATCACAGGCAAATCATCCGGCCTGGCTTTTCTTATCCCCATAATCTTAACTATTTTGTATGAGAGTCTTTAAACGCATAACGTCATTCCGGTAAATTGAAGCTTTGATCTCAATGTAACCGGAATGACGTTGTATACAATCTCTTTCCCGATAAAGGTTAAGGATTATTTGCCTTTTGCAGCTTCCTGTTCTGCCTGACGTAATGCACGGGACATAACAACCGATACAATCGTATCGTCGGCATTATTCAGAATAGAGAAGTTATCAAATTTAAGCTCGCCTACGCGTACTGATTTTCCTACTTCAAGCGTTTCAATGCTTACTTCAACGTATTGAGGAATATCTTTTGGCAAGGCTTTTACACGTAGCTTACGTAACTTCTGGATCAGTTTACCACCCACTTTAACACCGGGTGATGTTCCTGTTAATTTTACCGGTATTTCTATAGCAACAGGCTTTTTATCATTTAATTCTAAAAAGTCTATGTGCTGAACTTTTTCATTTAACGGGTGAAACTGGATATCCTGAACAATAGCCTGAGCTTTTGTACCTGCAATATCCAGATCTACAAAATGAACATCCGGTGTATAAACCAGTCCTGTTAAATCAGCAGCGTCAACCGCAAAATGCAATTGTGTTTTTCCACCGTACAGAACAGCCGGAATCTTTCCCTGGTAACGTAGCTCTTTGGCGTCGCGTTTCCCTACGTTCTCTCTTGGAGAACCGCTAATAGCGATAGTTTTCATGTTTATCTATTTTATTTGTTATTAATCTACTTTAAATAGCTGGCTGATGGAGCTATGCTCATTTACATTGGTAATGGCCTTAGCGAACAGCTCGGCTGTTGACAGCACTTTGATTTTGCTGCACTGTTGCTTTAACGGAATGGTATCGGTAACGATGAGCTCGGCCAGGGCTGATTTTTCGATGGTTTCGTACGCCTTGCCTGATAAAACAGCGTGAGTACATACGGCCCGTACACTGTTGGCTCCGTTTTCCATGATGAGGGCCGCCGCTTTAGACAAAGTACCTGCGGTATCGCAAATATCATCGATCAGCACAATATCCTGCCCGGTAACATCACCGATAATAGACATAGACTCTATCTCATTGGCCCGTTTACGACGCTTGTCGCAGATAACGATCTCGGCGTTAAAATATTTCGCAAAGGTACGTGCCCGGTATGAGCCGCCAATATCCGGCGATGCGATGGTTAAATTTTTAAGTCCCAGGCTTTTGATGTACGGAACAAAAATGATCGCTGCATCCAGGTGATCTACCGGGATATCAAAAAATCCCTGGATTTGCGCAGCATGCAAGTCCATGGTCATGATGCGGTGAGCGCCTGCCGCCATGATCAGGTTTGCCATCAGCTTGGCGCCGATAGCTACCCGCGGCTTATCTTTACGATCCTGGCGTGCCATCCCAAAATAAGGTACCACAGCAGTGATGTAGTGCGCCGAAGCCCGTTTTGCCGCATCCGTCATCAGTAACAGCTCAATAATATTATCATTTGGCTGGCAGGTGGATTGGATCAGGAAAACATCGCATCCGCGTACAGATTCATTATAGATAGGCTGAAACTCGCCATCGCTGAAGCGGGACAAGGTAAGATCACCTAACTCTTTTCCGTAAGCTTTTGCAATTTTTTCGGCCAATTCCCTGGAACCTGAGCCGGCAAATAATTTGATGGGATTAAACTGGAGTGGCATTTCTGGATTTCGAAATCACGAATCTTAAATGTTCAATCTGTTCTTTAACGAAAGTGCAGCAATTGAATGTTAATTGTTGCCCGACCAGGATTCGAACCTAGACAAACAGAACCAAAATCTGTCGTACTACCATTATACTATCGGGCAATTTCCATCGCAAAAACATCGCTCTGAAATGGACTGCAAATATAGAGCGATAAAACAAAACCTGCAAAAGAATTTTATTTTTTATCTTGCAAATAATTCAGCACGTAATTTCGTTAACACGAAAACGTTAAAAGCCGTTAATTACCCATGGTATTCAAATACTATTCACTATTTTCGGCGCAAATTATTTACTGTTCAGGTATTTTATGATGAACTATACAAAAACCAACAACATTTTAGGCTGGGTATGCTTTGTAATTGCATCGTTAACCTATGTGCTTACCCTGGAGCCTTCTGCCAGTTTCTGGGACTGCGGCGAATTTATTTCTGCCGCCTATAAGCTGCAAATTGTGCATCAGCCCGGCGCTCCGCTGTTTTTAATGATACAAAAAATGTTTTCATTACTGGCCATGGGCGATATTCACAGGCTGGCCTACTGGATGAATGTTGGCTCGGCGCTTTCAAGCGGGGCAACTATTCTCTTCCTGTTCTGGACAATCACAGCCCTGGTGCGTAAGGTGGTGTGGAGACCCGGCGAAGAGCTTACCATCTCCAAGCTGGTTATTATCATGGGCTCGGGTCTTGTTGGTGCCTTAGCCTATACTTACTCTGATTCTTTCTGGTTCTCTGCCGTTGAATCTGAAGTATATGCCATGTCGTCATTATGTACGGCCATTGTATTCTGGGCCATCTTAAAATGGGATGCTCATGCTGATGAGCCCAAAGCCGACCGTTGGCTTATTTTTATTGCTTATGTGATGGGCCTTTCCATTGGTGTGCACCTGCTTAACCTGCTGGCCATACCGGCAATAGCGCTGGTTTACTATTTCAGAAGAACGGCTAAGCCAACCAATAAGGGTGTTATCGTAGCGCTTATTGTTGGATGTATCATCCTTGCCGTTATACAATATGGCATTATTCAATACCTCATTAAATTTGCCGCTTATTTTGACCTGTTCTTTGTTAACTCGCTGGGAATGGGCTTTGGCAGTGGAGTTATTGTCTTTTCTGTACTGCTCATTGCTGCTATTATATATGGTATTCTGTATTCCATCAAACGGGCTAAGCCTATACTTAACCTGGCGCTGGTCTGTTTCGCTTTTATCCTGATAGGCTACAGCTCCTTTGCCATGGTTATTATCCGGGCAAAAGCCAATCCATCACTGAACAACAATGACCCCGACAATGCCTTTTCATTTTTAAGCTACCTGAACCGTGAGCAATACGGTGATCGTCCTTTATTATACGGCCCGTATTTTGACTCAAAGCCTATTGATTACGAGGAAGGCGAAAAAATTTACCGCAAGGGCAAAGAAAAATACGAAGTTGCCGGCCGCAAATTTGACCAGATATACGACCGCAATACCTTGCTGCCACGCATGTACAGCGATGATCCGCAACATGTGGGTTATTACCGCGACTGGATGGGTTTGGGGCAGGATCAATCGCCAACCTTTACCGATAACCTGGGCTTTTTGTTCAGCTACCAGTCCGGCTTTATGTATGCCCGTTATTTCCTGTGGAATTTCTCAGGTCGGCAGAACGATACACAGGGCAATGGTAATTATACCGATGGTAACTGGATAACCGGTATTAAATTCCTGGATGCGCTGCGTTTGGGCCCGCAGGATAATTTACCGCCAAGCATTGCCGGCAATAACGGTTATAACCGTTTTTATATGCTTCCGCTGATACTTGGATTATTAGGTGCATTCTGGCACTTTAAACGCAAGCAGAAAGATGCCGGCGTTGTCGGTTTATTATTTTTCTTTACCGGTCTGGCCATTGTGCTTTACCTTAACCAAACGCCGTTGCAGCCCCGTGAGCGTGATTACGCGTATGCCGGTTCGTTCTACGCTTTCGCGATATGGATAGGTATGGGCGTTGCCTGCATAGCCGATTTCCTGAAAAAGAAAATGAACCCGGTAAACGGCGCTATACTGGCAACCGTTATCGGCATCTTCGCGGCCCCGGTACTTATGGCAAAAGACGGGTGGGATGATCACGACCGCTCCACCAAATATACAGTACGCGATTTTGCGAAAGATTACCTCGAATCATGCGCACCAAATGCCATTCTGTTTACGTATGGTGATAACGATACCTATCCGCTGTGGTATGTACAGGAAGTGGAAAACGTACGTCCGGATGTGCGCATTGTTAACCTGAGCTTATTGGGAACCGACTGGTACCTGCGCCAGCAAAAGTATAAGGTAAACGAAGCCGACCCGCTGCCGATCACCATGCCGGATGATAAGTTTGTACAAGGCGTACGCGATGTTATCCGCTACAACGATCAGTACAAAATTGATGGATCGGTTGAATTGAAGGATATTTTCGATATCATTACATCCGATAATGATAATGATAAATTAACTTACCAGGATGGTTCGAAAGAGAATTTCCTCCCGACCAAAAACTTCAAATTAACGATCAATCCCGACCAGGTAATTGCCACCAATACGGTAAGCGCCGCTTTACGCGACAGCATTATCCCGGTGATGGAATGGAAATACAACAAAAATTATGTTACCAAAACCGAGCTGGGAATGATCGATATCCTGGCGCATAACAACTGGAAAC
This sequence comes from Pedobacter sp. BS3, assembly GCF_008274585.1. Classification (GTDB taxonomy): domain Bacteria; phylum Bacteroidota; class Bacteroidia; order Sphingobacteriales; family Sphingobacteriaceae; genus Hufsiella_A. The sequence continues at coordinate 1,131,025 of NZ_VTRT01000001.1, forward strand.
GTCCGGTTTATTTTGCCGTTACCGTGCCATCCAGCAATTTTATCGGCCTGGATAAATACCTGTATAACGAAGGATTTGCCTCACGGCTGCTTCCTTTAAAACCTGCCGCCGAAGATACTACCCAGCAGCAGGATGACCGGTTAAACCCCGAGCCTATGTATAATAATATGGTGAACAAGTTTGTATGGGGAAATATGAAAAATGCCCGTTACCTTGATCCCGAAAGCTCACGGATGATCGGTATTGTGATCAAAAGCTTCAACGAGCTTGCCCAATCATTATACAATGCCGGCGAAATTGATAAAGCAAAAAAGGCCATTGATAAAAGCCTGGAGGTTGTTCCCGATAAAAACTACTCCTTGTATTTCACCATACACCGCTTCTATACCGCCGACATGCTGTACAAGCTGAAAGAAACGGATAAAGCGAATACCCTGGTTAAGCAGACCGCCGATTACCTGGATAAGGAACTGGAGTATATGTATGAGATCTCGAAATCAAAAGAAAACCTGAGCACCAACGATATCCAGTTAGGTATGTCGGTATTGAACCAACTGGTGACTCTAACCCAGCAAAACAACCAAACGGCTTTGCACACGCAACTGGATAACAGCTTTAAAGCGTTTGAATCGAAGTTTATGAGCAGTATGAGGTAGTGGGCCTCTCCCCAGCCCTCTCCGACCGCGTACCACCTTAGCTTTAGCGGTGGCGCAAGGAGAGGGAGCTTTGATCGTAGTATTCTTTCTCATGCCTGGCTTAAGTTTCAGCTAGGCATAGTGTTCTGGGCTTAACTTAAGTGCCTTAGTTAACTTTGACAACTTTTTAAAAGTTGTCAAAGTTTATCTTATCGGTATAAACAGATTCGGGGCTAACTAAAAAGTCAAAAAGTAGTGTCATTTCGATCCCGAAGTCTCGCATAGGCCTCAAGATAATTTTATGGATTTACTATTAATTTATTGATTTTTAGATAGTTATTATCAAAAAAAGCAGTAAGTGAAGTGGCAACACAGACAGAACTAAAAAGCCCGGAACCCCGTCACCCTGAACTTGATTTATCCCGAGACTTCGGGAGTAAAGTGGCGCTTATGCTGCTATTTAGGAGATTCCGGATCCCCCGAGTACTCGGGGCGGAAGGACGGCAGGGGCTTTTAGCTCTTAACTTGACGCCTATACGAAGTCTCGGGAGAGGAGACCATCGGGATGACGGGAGCTTTTTGGTCAACCCCAAGGGTAGGGCGGAACATCACCTGTGAATATTGTTGGTCTGTCAGGGATGGACTAAGGAGAGAAATCCAACGTTTTTTATAAATCTTTGCTATGGCTTTCTGCCACGCACCGCAAGTATAACTAAAACGGATGCCAGGAACAGTGACCCCGACATAAATAAAAACGATTGTCCGACCTGGCCTGTTCCGTGAAGATAACCCACAATATAAGATCCTACAAAAGAGCCTAAAGCGCCAATACTATTTATCAACGCAATAGATACTCCCGCTACGTTGCGGGGTAATGTTTCGGCTATCAGGGCAAAGAAAGGTCCAAACGGCGCACATAATGATGCGCCTGCTATGACCAGCAGCACAAACGACAACCAGAAATTGCTTGCTCCAACCAAATAAGAACCGTAAAAAGCAAGTGAGCTGATTAACAGAAATGCCCAGACAAATGTCTTCCGGTTTAAGGTTTTATCAGAGAAATACGACACACTAATCATCCCGATAATGGCAAATGCGTAAGCAATGGATGAAAGCCATCCGGTTTCTACAATATCCATATCCGGGGCAGCTTTAATTACAGAGGGCAGCCACATCATAAATCCATACGTGCCGATACTCCATAAAGCAAATTGCAGGCTCAGCAATACCACGAATCTCGATTTAAAAGCTGTTACATAATTCTTAACCGGTTTGATATGTTCCTGCTCCTGTTGTAACTGGTTTTCTATAACCTGTTTTTCATGGTCTGACAACCATTTTACATCCCGGGGTTTGTCGCCAACCTGTTCCCACCAAAAAAAGGCCCAGATCACCGCGGGTACTCCTTCAATGATAAACATCCCTCTCCAGCCCACCGCGTCAATTAAATATCCCGATAGAATAGACATCCACAGCATCGTTGCCGGATTGCCCAGAATTAAAAACGAATTCGCCTTGGATCGCTCGCTTTTTGTAAACCAATTACTCAACAGTATCAGCATACCCGGCATTACCGCACTTTCAACAACTCCAAGCATAAACCGGATAACGATCAGGATGCTGATATTATTCACTATACCTGTTATGGTTGCTAATACGCCCCATAATACCAGCGACCAGAAAATCAGTTTTTTTGTGCTTTTGGTTGCAGCATAATGCGCCCCGGGAATCTGGAAAAGGAAATAACCCAGAAAGAACAGCGATCCCAGCAGGGATACCATCGCCGGCGTTATATTCAGATCGTCGGCCATGCCGCCGGCAGCGGCAAATCCAAAATTTGCACGGTCAAGGTAAGCGAGACTATACGTTACAAAAACAATAGGCATCAGGCGATACCATCGTTTGCCGGCGGTTATATTTTGACTGGTCATTTTAGGTTTATAATGTAATTGTGTTGTATGGTTTTGTTCTGATATCCTTTTAAGCCTTTATTAAAAGAACTGAAACAAACTGAATCCGATAAATTCAATTCGCATTACTATAGTACTTAAAAAAATCCATCTTCATCTTATCCAAATGCCTGAGATTATAATTTAACCTGCGCAGAAAGCCATTATAATCCTTTTGTGCCAAAGATGTCCATCCTACTTCAGCCAGAGCACAGGCCCTCGGAAATGTCATAAACTCAGCGTCTCGTTCATTGGTAACATATTCTGTCCATAAACAGGCCTGCGTACCCAGAATATACCGGGCTTCATCCGGTGTTAAACCGGCAGGTACCGGATTATAGGAATATACTTTTTCTAAAGGTAAAAAGCCCCCGTTAGAAAAGGGTTCCTGTTTCCTGTCTTTTGTCTGGTACAAATTCACATAGGTATAAGCGCTGGGTGTCATAATTACCTGATGGTTTTGCCGGGCGGCAGCTATTCCACCTTTCTCGCCATGCCACGACATCAGCGTAGCATTTGGAGCCAGACCGCCTTCCAGGATCTCATCCCAACCTATAATTTCACGCCCTTTTGAATTCAGGAACTTTTCAAGCCGGCCGATAAAATAGCTTTGCAGACCATGTTCATCCTTCAGATTCAATGTTCGAATCAGGTTCTGGCAATATGCCGATTCTTTCCACCGGTCTTTGGGTACCTCATCGCCTCCGATATGGATGTATTTGCTTGGAAAGATATCCATCACTTCGGTGAGTACGTCCTCCAGGAATTTAAACGTTTCTTCTTTAGGGCAGAGTATTTCCTTATGCACACCCCAGCGTGTTGAAACTTCATACGTTGTATCGGCTTTGCATCCCAGATTTGGATAAGCTGCCAGTATAGCCTGTGAATGTCCGGGGACATCTATTTCAGGAATAATGGTCATGAAATGTTTGCCGGCATACGCCACCAGGTCTTCAAGCTGCTGCCGCGTGTAGTAACCGCCATGTGGTTTACCATCAAATTTTTCGGGCACATCCAGCCGGTGGCCAACCAAGGTTTCTTTACGCCAGGCAGCCACTGTTTGCAAACGCGGATATTTTTCAATGGCTATCCGCCATCCCTGATCATCATTGAGATGCAGATGAAGCGTGTTGATCTTATAAAACGAAAGTGCATCGATATACTTTTTTATAAACTCCACCGAAAAAAAATGACGGGCCACGTCTAATAACGCCCCGCGATATGCAAAACGGGGAGTATCCTCAATTTGAACGGCTGGAATGGTAAGATTTTTCACATGACCATCTTTTGTTTCAACATCCGGCGGCATGAGTTGCCGTAATGTCTGAACGGCCCAGAACGCTCCACGCGGGGTTTTATAGTTTATCATCACTATCTTACCCGTTACCGATAACTGGTATCCCTCGTCGTTAACGATGGTATTATCTATTGAGAAACAGATACTGTTTTTATGATTTCCCTTATTCCCATAACCCAGCTTATAACCTGTGGAATGTTCAATCAACTCAATAAGGAAACCGGCTGCTGTTTTTAATGCCGGATTATTGTTATCCAGGATAACTTTTGTCTTTGCAGTGATATCAAAATACCCTTTTCCCGGTACAAGTTTTACCGGCTTGGGAATAAGCGGGTAGCGCTCACTCTCCTGCGCATATAAGACCAGGCCCGAAGAAAACAGGTACGCAAAACAGATAATTATCCGTAAAAAGGAGGTGTTGAACATGTTATTTTCTTTTAATGCCTGCGTGAAAATTACTGATGGCCTCGGATGTGGTGAGGTAACGGTTGTACAATCTGAGGTTCACAAGGGAGCCATGCAGCGCCGGAGCAAGTTTCCATATCGCATTATTACCTATATTTTGCATTTTATCACTGAATCTGCCCCAGCCATGTATACGGGCCGTTCCTCCGTCGCATAGTTTTCCATCTACAACAACGGTGATAATATCGGGCAGGCCATCTACAATAAAAACTACATGATGTAATTTGCCTGCAGCGAGGGTTCCGGGATCGGTATCCCAGCCTTCGGTGTGCTTTCCATCACTTAGTTCCAGCCTTAGCGTATGCTGTGGCGTGGTTATTAAACGGACGCCTTTACCCTGATTATCCCGGTTATCTAATACAATCTGCCCCGGTTCCATATCTTTTAACTCAAGCCAGAGATCAATTGTAAAACCTCCTTCTTGTAGATTGGGTAAGGTGCCGGCAGCAACAGTGCTGTTCGCTTTAATACCAGCCTGATTATAAATCAGCCCTTTCCGGATAAGTTTTCGTGCGGTTGGCTGATTCCACAGACCTTTCAATAAATCAACATCTACCGCATGGACACGGGCTTTGGTTTTCTGGGTTTCGGTTATCCAATACTTGCCGTCTTGTTCTATCAAATCCGGATAACTCATACCGGCATAAGTTAAATCATTGCTATACAGTATAATTTCGGGCTGCGACCAGTAGATTTTACCATTTTTCTCTATTCCCCCGCTAATCCAGGCAGGATTGCGCCCTTTAAAATCTTTACCTCCATGATTATGAAACCAAAACAGATACTTACCATTAGCGCATTTGAATACCCGTGGACAGGCTCTGGGAGTTTTGATTGTATTACCGAGGCTATATACAGCCCTTTGAGGCAGCGTCCAGGTCTTACCAGCATCCTGGCTATAGGCATCAGCAGGGAATCCCATTGCCGTACGATACATACAATAAATATTGCCGTTGCTGAGTGTAACGGTATTGTGTTCTTCCTGGACTGAACCAAAAGCAGGATTACGTAATCCGGCATCTCCCTCAGGAAGCATTTGCCAGTGAATTTTACCAGGGTCTTTTTCAAAAGCAATATTATCCGACTTAAACAGCCATCCCTCACCGATATCCTGGGGAAATTTCCCTAATTTCGTAAATGCGAAATAGATGCTGCTTTTTATTTTATCAGGTTTATCTATTCCCCAGAACATTTGCACTTTACCCTTAAAATCATTGTTAAAGTCCAGGCTGGTTTTGCGTACCGGCAAGCGGTAACGTTGCGACCATGTCTTTCCATTATCATCTGAGAATTTGTAGCAATACCATCCCAATAATCCCGCCTGCCGAATGGGTTTGCCGTTTACTTTTGAAACATTATCTCCATTATAATTGTAAAAAACATATACCCGTCCATAGGACGTTAGGTACGGAATAGCCCAGGACGAAATTGGCCCAACATTTGGCTCTATAGCAACCACATCTGACCATGTTTTACCATGATCTACGCTTATTGCAGAAACAATATGTTGACCGGGCCGGCTTTCTGATTCTGCTCCTGTGGTAAACACACACAACCAGCGCCCGTCTTTTAGTACCACCACATAAGGCTGATCGATATATCCGTTATCATAGATAGAATAACCATTTTGTATGTTTCTTGGATCTGCAGATTGGGCTAGCACCAGCTTACCTGGCATGCTTAATATTACTATAATAGCCCCGATTATATAGAGAATCTTGTTCATAAAGTATTTGATTAATGGATTAAATTATACCGATGAACACGCCACCGGATATTCATGACACAAATAATATTTCCGGGCTTCATCTTCCTCAATCTCCGGAAAGCGTTGTGCATAATCTACCAGGAATACGTTATCGCTCCAATCATCACAAACGCTGGATATTTCATTACTGATAGTATAACCAACACCATCTATTTTGTAACCGGTACCTTCCTCACCCCAAAACTGATGAATGGTGCGGGGCGGAATACATACGCTCATTCCCGGCTTAAGCCTGATGATACTTCCCGGTTCCATTTTGACGGTACAGCCATCTACCTGTATTGTAAATCGCTCTGTTGAATGCCGGCCTTCTTCATCGGCCTTGGTTACCTGCACCAGAATATTTCCACCAGCCCGGCAAATCAAATCTTCACGCTTTGAGAGATGAAAATGGGCCGGTGCACGCTGAATTTCAGGATCGATCAATAGTTTCTCCGCATACTCTTTAGGATATCCCGTTTTTCCTTTACGCCCATTGCGCAGGGTAAACAGCACTCTTCCTATATTATAAAAATCTTTACTGTTAAAATCGGTAACGTCCCAGCCCAGCATACAATCACGTATTTCATTATATTCTTCTCCTGCCCGTTCCCATTGTTCCGGGCTCCAATTGTAAAAATCAGGAAGTTTTACGTTAAAATGTTCAATTACCAGCTTAGCTGTATCAATACTGTTATTAATGATGGATCTTGTTAAGTGCATGTATTTATATATAAAAGTTGTTTCAATAGATAGTGTCTAAATAGTCAAGCATTTCCTTGCGTACAGCGTTAAACGTTGCAGGTGAATCTTCATAACCTTTTGGAATAGTTTCTGCCCGGGTGAGGTACGTAGAAAAAGGCAAGTCCTGCCCCTGTTCAATTTCGGGAAAGACCAACTTTGCTATCAATTCCTGCGCTTTTGATGGATTAGCAGAACGAAGCTTTGCCAGCAAGGTCGCATCAACCATGCCTTCTCTGAAACTTATAATCCGCATAGAAGGTATCAGGCCATTTGGAGATCGGTAATACAACCAGGCATCGCCAGGTGGGTGTCCCGGATTTTGCGATCCGTTAGGGAGCGGCCCCAATGATGTTTGATATTCATCCGGAACTCCCCGGTATTCATTCGCTGCCCAAAATAAATATCCTGAAGCATTATATTTCATACACAGCCATGGCCATAACCGATTCTCAATCAGCGGCTGGTCCAGATGACGGTTAGGATAAGGCGGATAGGGACTTGAGGTATTATATAGCCATATACTCTTATGCTGGCTTAATCGATCCTTCACCGCATCATTTTTTTGAAGAATAATACCTGGAAGATTAAAAACCTGTATACCAATCATATCGGTAAACAATTCCGGGTGTGAACTATTGGCATCTATGGACTTAACAGTCGGCATAGTTCGTTTCAGGATATTATTATAATGCTTATATTCATTCAGGGCCGCAGGTGAAGGCTCATCGTATATATGCTGTACATAACGGTTTAACATCCCCAGCGTTTGAAGATGATTATTTAAATCTTTAAGAAATGTTTGTTGAAAACATTCAAAGTTAATTTGTGTGCTGCCCAAACTAATCGTATTTCCAGTTACACTATCTTTAATAGTAAGGCCTGAACCCATTAACTTCATATGCCGGCCGGCAAAATATTTAAAGCCCAGACTGTCAAACATGTGTACCCAACGATCGAATCTGGAATAATCAAATGATAATGTCTTTGTCTGGCTATTCCATAATGTTTGTATGAGTGGATGTGCTGTACTAACAAGTGGCGTAAACATCGTATTCGCTCCATCTTCCCGCAGCATTTTCCCGGCCCGTTCCAGTAAATTCCAGTGTGCTTCGCTCCACCATTCCACCGAAGTACCGCTTTTGAGATTTTCAGGCAATTCAGAAAGCCAATGTGTGCTATCCAGGAAATAATCTTCTGGCAGTACGGTTTTGTGTACGGTAAACGAAACCGGGATATTTTTTTCTATTCCTAACGAGCCCGTGATTTTAATATTCCCCTGATAATGCCCAATGGGGCAATCTGTAGGTACCTGTATTTGTAGTAATACGCCTGCAATTTCTTCAGCAGGTACATTGATAGCAGTTGTTTGTGTGTCTGCTACTGCCTCCAGAACATCAAATGGTGCAAGCCGTACGAGATAAGGTACCCAGGAATCTGGAAACGCCCCCCCTGGGACATTAATCATTGAACCCTGTGTATTTCCTTCAACATGCACAGGCAACAGTCGTCTAAAAGCAAATCCACCCGTAAAGGATGTACCTTCTTCATTTTTTACGCTGTCAAGCACTATTGTGAATTGCTGCGTGCTCGAACCCGTGATGGCCAATTGCATGCCTAAAGTATAGTTTCGCGGAATATTAACAGACTGATACCCTGGTTCTGTAACAGGAAAATTATCAGAATAAATACGGGCATACAGGTCTAATAGTTTACATTGAAAATCATTTCCCGTATTAGCTTCCTTCTTTATAGGGAAAGCTTTATATAATTCTTCCGCCTCTGCAGATATTGTATAAGCAGACAGCAAAGCCAATAAGGCTATCATTCTTCTTATGCCATTCATCGAACAATAAAATTAGTGTAGTTTACTTACCTAAAATTTTTCGTAATACGGGCTCTATCACCTCACAATAGCGAAACATGCCTAAATCAGTAGGATGAGACCCATCAACAGTTGCTTCATTATCATAGCCAATCAGCCCTTCTCCCGGTATATATGACACAGCCTTCACATTTTCTTTCAGGAGTTGTTCATAGGCTTTTTTCAATCCTGCCCGGCGATTATTTGGCACTGCCGCTCCCGTAAAATTTGCATAGGCATACGTTCGGTCTTCGACAAGTATTATCGGTGTTTCGGGGCGTTTAGCCCGAAGTTTTCTTACAAGAAAAAGTGTTCGGTCTACAATTTCATCAGAACTCATCTTTCCCATATTGGGCAGACAGTCTATAATATAAGCTGATGCAGAGATTTCTGCCAGTATATCAGCAAATTCCGGATCCATAGTACCATTGCCTGAAAATCCCAGATTGATAGTTGGCATATCCAGCCTTCTACCCAACATAGAAGGATATGCCATGCCGGGTCTTGAGGCGCTACATCCCTGCAATATTGAAGTGCCATAAAAAACCAGGGGCTTTCCGCGATCATGAGGCTTTTCTATTTTAACATCTGGCGAAAAACCCAACTGTATATCAGTTAAAGCACTATATAATGGCAAATAGAGGATATATTCATATTTACCTGTTTCGGGAATTCCGTTTTTTAAACTTGCCTCATTATCAACATCACTCCGTGTCGGTTTCCCAACACCAGCCCACTGCCATTTCCCGTTTAATTTAACATACAAATCGAGCCCATTAACACCAAGAGGAGTCATGTGGGGAAGAAACGGATTACTCTTCAATTTCCATTTCGCAGTAATAAATTTTGTATTGGAAGCGGTAAAATGCAGAGCAATACCCGCCGAATGTGTGCTTAATGCCCATACCGGATTTCTCACCACAGATTTAAAACGGGCTGGCAATCTGTTATATGGTGTTTCTGTATCTTTCCATCCTTTACCTTCAATATTTAATTCAGTAGCGTTTATCCATTTTACAGTTAGATCTACAGGCTTTCCTGTTCTCATTTCTGCATCCAGGTTTTCTATACGTGTTTCTGTGGATGATGTCGTTGATGCCTGCGGAACACCTGTAAATTTAAAATTCTGCAGTTTTCCTATCCATAATAAAGATTTACTACTGTTACCTGCCTGACAGCCTATTTCAAACAGTCTTTTTGAGTTTTCTCCTAAATCACCTATCCCAGCAACAGAATATTTGTGTTTCCGATCTATTACAAGTGTAATGGTTCCTTTTCCACCATCGGGGCTCCATTCCAAAGAAAAGAAATGAATTTTTCCATCGTTAAAGCTACGGCCCGAAGACATTAATGAAACCCCTTTCTTATCGTTATTAACGGCCATTACTCTTAATGTCCCATCTTTTAACATTAAAAAATCCCAGCCTGTATAACCTGATAGAGCAGAGCGAGTGCCGGCTATAACCGCTATATTTCCGTCCTCGTTTGTTGTCTGGAAGTTTCCTTCAAACACCCAAGGAAGGTTACGCATATCCAACGATGGCAAATACGAGCTGCTAAAACCCGACCATGTTCCTTTTTCAACAGATGCCTGCTTATTTAGATTATAAGTTCCTGTGTTATCCTTTATGAATGTAGATTTATCATTTACGTCCAAAGGCCAATGTGCCATAAGTTTACTGCCCGCCTGATAAGAAGCTAACGCATTGAATGTTAAGATCCATCCTAAAAGCAGCAACAATAGCTTAGTATAGTGTCTCTTATTTATTATTTTTCTCATCTTTATATCCTTTGTAGTATACGTTGCCTTTACATATTAGCATCGATTACCATCCATAGTTCTGGTCCAGTAATGGGTTCAATCCTCTTTCTTGTTCAGGTATTGGCCAAAGAACATCACGGGCGGTGGCATTTTTAAAGTATTCAACTCCCGCATTGGTAGGGGCTTCTATGGCAAACTCGTCTACTCCTATTTTCATTCTTTCAACAAAATTCCCCCACCTTCTTAAATCCGATTTTCGTAAACCTTCATAACACAGTTCCCTCGCTCTTTCGGCCATTATATATTCCTGTAAAGATTCTTTGGTAAACCCGGACAATTCAATGCCGGATGCTCCGGCCGGTTCTGGCGGATAATAAAACTTAAAATCACTCAGGTTTCCATTCCAAAGGTATCTTTTCAGTAGATTGGGGCCAGAAGCATATATATCAGACCCAATCGAAAAGCGACGATTTGTGTTAGCGCCTAAATCACCAACACCATCAGCCGAATACTCATTTGTTCCGTCGATGATCAAGGTAATTTTTCCTAGTGCACCGTCATCGGGATTCCATTTGACCTCGAAGTGATGCCGCTCTCCATCCCTAAGATTAAGTGAGGTAGGAGTGGAAACACTAGCTGTTGCCTGGCCCGACCCCTTTGATACCAAAAAGCGAACGGAACCGGTCGCCAGCATAACAAGATCCCAACCGGAATAAGAAGAATAAGTTGACCTGGTTCCTGCGATGTTCTGTAACGCCGTATTAGTTGTTTTAAAATATCCTTCGCATACCCAAGCCCTATCCCTTATGTCCAATACTGACGGATAGGCACTGCTGTATCCTGACCAAGTGCCGTTGGCGAAAGTTACCTGTTCAGTAAGATTGTATTCTCCTTCATCGTCTTGCAATACGCCACCCGACCCTGCTTCTGTATCCAGTTTCCACGAGGCGAAAATCGTATTCTCCGTTAATGGAATCGGAGACATTCCAAACGCCCTTCTTCTAATTTGATTTAATGCGCTATAGGCTTCTGCCGTAGGTCCGTTAAGATAGTTATCGGCCTCTGCAAACATCAACAGCACATCAGAATATCTTAGCAATACAAAATTGAGACATGAGTTAGGATATTCCCTTGCTCCGGCAGCCTCATATTTTCTATACCATTTGCCCGCATATCTAAATAATCTTGAGGTAGCAGGTCTTGCCACTTCAACGCCATTCGATATAGTGTACGGTGCTATACACCAATCTCTTCTCAGGTCTCCTGTTTCATATGAGTCGTATAGCCACCTTGTGCCTTGTACCCATCCGTAAGACACGCCGCTTTCTGTAGTTGACCCATTATACAAAACCCCAAAGTTTGTTCCTATCCTGCCTGCCTGTTCATAAGGAGGTTCACGATTTCCCCAAAATTCAACTTCCCATATACTTTCTTTAATATCGTATATATCCTGTGCATAATTGATAAAAACCTGTTTATAACTGGGATTAAGAGCATGTAATTTAGAATCTATTACTTTTTTAGCCCAGGTTCTAGCATCTTCATATTTAGAGACATCATTGATAGGATTTCCTGCCATATACAGGCACGTTCTTGCAATAATGCCCTGAACAGCAGATTTGCTTACCCTTCCCCCAAAACCAATTTCATTTATAGGTAATACAAGTTTTTCTGCTTCGATCATTTCTTTGAGAATAAACTCGTAAACCTCTTTTGCAGGAGTTTGTGGAATGTTTGGTTCACCTGGTGAAGTAGTACTCTTCAGTTTTAAAGGAATATTCCCGAAATTATTCACCAGAATAAGATAAAAGTAAGCCCTTAGAAACTGCGCTTCACCCTTTATTACTTTTCTCTTTTCCTCATCCATTTCTGGTTTATTAATATTCTCCAAAAGCAGGTTTGCATTATTAATACCTTTATAAAATTCAGCCCATAACTTAGTTATGTAAGGATCGCTCGTCACTACATTATATACCTGTACTCCACCGGTTCTTCTGAACCATCCTTCATCTGCTTGTAAACCCATATATCCATGCATCGCATTTCCATACGTGTTAAAACTAATAAGAGTAGCATACACCGCATTTAGTGCATAATTTAACTGTTCTTCTGTTTCATAATAAGTTACAGGAGATAGAAAATCTTTGGGTTTGGTATCCAGAAACTTCTCACACGAACCAAGAAGTAACATCACGATACTTAGCGCCGATATAATTATCCGTTTCATAATTTTTTGCTTTATCTGTTATAAAATGGCTTTTAAACTAAATACAATTGTTTTCGCCCTGGGATATGCAGAAAAGTCAAATCCCGGAGTCAGAATGGAATTTTTCACTGCCACTTCAGGATCCATACCTGTATAATTAGTCCAGGTAAATAAGTTCTGAGCAGAACATCCTAAAGAAAGCTTGCTTACTTTTACCCGTTTTAAATATTTGGAAGGTATATCATAATCCAGTGATACTGTTTTTAGCCGTAAATAAGACCCATCTTCTAATGTCATGGACGAATACACTCCATTTGGTCCTGCTCCTGAATCTGCACCGCCTAAACCTGCTCTAAACATATTGGTATTTTGATTCTCAGGAGTCCAACGGTTATTATAAGATGCAAACTGATTCATCAGAGGCCTTATATTATAACCTCCTTCAAAATATATTCTATTTGCATTCATAATATCGTTACCATACGACCATTGGAAAAAGATATTGAGCTTAAAATTTTTGTAAGCAAAATTGTTGTTGAAACCTCCGGTATGAATAGGGAACGCTCTTCCTATAACCGTTCTGTCTTCACTATTAACTATACCGTCATTATTCAAATCTCGGTATTTTATATCTCCCGGTTTTATAGAAGCCCGCGGATCTCCATTGGTAGGTACTTCATCTTTAAGTTCATATACTCCGGGCGAAGTTTCATTGAAATCGCTGTATTGATATACACCATCCCATATAACTCCCCAGAATGACGCTGCAGGCCCTCCTACTTCAGTTCTATATAATGGCGTTCCACTATAGTTACTGTCCCATGACATGTAGTTGAGCATAAAGGGTTCATTATCATTCAGGGCAAGTACCTTATTCCTGTTAAAACTTATATTGAAACTGCTCTCCCAACTAAACGTTCTTCCTTTTACATTTTTAGTGTTCAATGAAATTTCCAATCCTTCATTTTTAAGAGAGCCGACATTTTTAAAGGCTGTAGAAAAGCCCGACACTAATGGCAAATTAGCTCGTAACAGTAAATCGCGTACCGTTCTTCTATATATATCTGCCGTCAGGTTAATACGATTTTTAAACATAGAAAGGTCATAACCAATATTTACCTGTTCAGAGGTTTCCCATTTAAGAGATTCGTTTCCCAAAGTATTGGCTATGGCTCCTCTAGACGGGGTTTGGTTATTAAACGAGTAATAATAAGTGTACGGCAGTTCAATGGAGGATAAATAGTCATAATCTCCAACCCTGTTATTACCCGATAGCCCATAACCAATTCTTAATTTTGCATCAGTTATAAATTTAACCTGCTTCATAAAATCCTCATCACTCATTCTCCATGCAATTGCTCCGGAAGGGAAATATCCCCATCTGTTACCTGATGGGAATCTGGAAGAACCATCAGCCCGATAAGAAGCTGTCAGCAAATATTTAGATTTGAATTTATAGTCAACTCTTCCGAAAAAAGACATTTGCTTTGAATCACTTATAATACTCCTATTGGTTACAGGAACTCCCTGATCAAGGCCACTCAGCCCCAACTCCTCATTTGGCACATTTTGGGAACCAAAAGCATAATAACTTGTATTGATACCTTCCAGGCTGAAGCCTCCCTTAACATCCAGATGATGGTTACCAAAGGCCTTTGCATAAGAGAGAATATTTTCATTAGAGAAAAGCTTATATTGATAGAAATTTGCTCCACCTTGTACTCCAGCGTACACTACTCCGGGGCGCATAATCCCTCTTCTGGTTTTAGAATTATAGAAATAATTATATTCTCTTAGCCTTTTGTCTGCCCGGCCATTTACGGTCAGTAATAAGTTTCCGGTAATTTTATATTTGAGAGACAGATTTCCGGTAATTATCGAATTTTTTGTATGCAGATTCTCATTTTCTGCCATAATTACGGGATTTATCCTGTAGTCACTCGCGGCATTAAGTGTGGGATCTGTCAACTGTGTTTCCAAATCATATAAAGATTCATTAGGGCCTGTAACAGGCCTGTATCCCCATATACTTGAAAAGAAAGAGCTGGTTGCTGTACCACTTAATGCATCATCTGCGGCTACGAGCCCTGATGCATGGTTATCCGTATAATATAAGCTTAAACCAGTTGATAGTTTTTTATTAATGGTTTGTTCTAATGCAATACGACCATTAAATCTATTGAATGCTGTATTGATGATGGTACCATTCTGATTATAATAGGAACCTGACACAAGATATTTGGTGCCACCTGTTCCACCACTTACAGAAAGGTTATGTATTTGAACTGTGCCCAGACGAAATACTTTATCCTGCCAGTCTATAGATTCTGCATTTCTGTATACTTCAGGATCAGGTGTCTCTCCTGCCTGAAGATCAGGATAATAAACTGCCTTCGCATCAGCAGGGAAACGCTCTAATTGTAATTTGACAAACTCATATCCATCCATCATCTCCATTCTATTTGTCACCTTATTAAATCCCTGACTACCATTATAAGTAATCCTTGCCTTCCCTACTTTCCCTTTCTTGGTCTCTATCAGTATTACTCCGTTAGACCCGCGAGCTCCATAAATTGCAGTTGATGAAGCGTCTTTCAAAACGCTTATTGATTCCACATTGTCCGGACTTATAGTGGTAGGGTCAAAATTTTCCATCGGAAAACCATCTACTACATACAGCGGATCTGTACTCTGCGTCAACGACCCTACCCCTCTTATGGTAATATTAGGAGCAGAACCTGGCTGCCCATCATTTGAAGCCACCTGCACACCAGCAACTCTACCCGCCAAGGCATCGGCAAAGGTAGCAACAGGAGCTTTTTCCATATCTTCCACACTCACCTGGCCAACAGCGCCTGTTAAATCTCCCTTTCTAACTGTGCCGTATCCTATCACTACTACTTCGTTAAGTCTTTTGTCTGCGACTTCCAACACTATATTAAGCTGCGCTTGCGAACCTATGGATACTATCCTTGTTGTGTATCCAATATAACTGAACTCTAATTGTCCACTACCCTGAGGGACTCTGATAGCGTATTTCCCATCGCCATTTGTCTGGGTTTTTACAGATGTACCTTTCACCGTTACGTTTACTCCCACTAAAGGTTCATTCCCATCTCTTGAGCTTACTAAACCTGTAATTGTTCTATCCTGTGCGTATGACAAAACTGTCAATAAGGAAAAGTACAATAGCAGGCACCATCGAATTGATTTAGCCATAACCTGATTTTTTAAATGTTTATAAATTGAATGTAGAATAAATTTATTCTATCACTATTTTTTTAGTGCTTATACCGTCTACTTCTAACAGATAAATTCCTGCAGGTAATTTTTTAGAAATATTTACAGATATCTCATTATCTATCACTTCCAGCTCTTTCTGAAATACTGCTTTACCATTCAAGTCAATTATTTTCACCAGTTTTAGTTTATCAATCGTATTTATTCCCGATATTGTAAACTTCTCTGCACTTACAGGATTAGGAAAAACTTTCCAGCTGTTAAAATCAGTTAAACCCACATTAACAGACTTCAATCCCAATTCCTTGTATACACCAT
Organism: Pedobacter sp. BS3; assembly: GCF_008274585.1. Taxonomy (GTDB): domain Bacteria; phylum Bacteroidota; class Bacteroidia; order Sphingobacteriales; family Sphingobacteriaceae; genus Hufsiella_A. Next base: position 1,147,249 of record NZ_VTRT01000001.1, read on the forward strand.
CTTTATCTGTCTGCACAAGTTTGTAATAATTGATACCCGGGTTTGGATCTGAATCTGTATAAATATAGTTACCTCCCTCATTTCCTTTAGAATCTATTCTGGTATATATTTTAAAGTCCTTTCCATCTGTACTCCTTAGTATATTGAAATGGCTGTTATTAGTCTCCGACGAAGTTTTCCATATTAATTCTACACTTCCGTTAGTTAACAAACTAACCGAGTAATCAACCAAAGACACCGGTAAAGCCGCTTCTACTGTAATATTGATTGTTGCGGTACTACTGCCTGATGTATTATATGCGGTAACGGTATAATCTGTGGCTGGAGAAATCTCTGTTGGTGTTCCGCTGATTATACCTGTTGTAGCATCAAAACTTAAACCTGCTGGTAGCTGTGGGCTTATTGTATATCCTGTTGTGCTTATTTTTCTAATCCTATCATTAGTATAATCAGCAACATATAGGTTTCCTGAGGCATCTATCGCCACATCTGCTGGATTTTTAAAACTTGCCTCTGTGCCTATACCATCTGCTAAAGCTCCTGTCCCGCTTCCGGCTAAAGTAGTTACTATACCAGAAGGACTCATTTTTCGTATTTTATGATTATTATAATCTGCTATGTACAGATTTCCCGCATTATCAAAAGTTAATCCAAAAGGTCCATTAAAACTTGCATCTGTATCAATAGGACCATCATTAGAACCACCACAAGGACAGATATTTAATGTTTCCACCTGAGCTGTTGTGGCATTAATTTTTCGTATCCTGTTATTACCATTATCACTTACATAAATATCTCCTGTACTGCTCACAGCAATACCGACAGGATTATTAAATCTTGCATCAGTTCCTATGCCATCCAAAGCACCAGATTGATTTGAACCAACAGGCGCACCAGCAAAAGTTACCACATCTCCAGTTGGTGAAACTTTACGTATCTTATGCCTTGCTCTGTCTGCTACATACATATTGCCCGAGGCATCAAATGCCATCCCAAAAGGTAAGTAGAATTCAGCGGAAACGGCATCACCATCTGCATCCCTATTACCTGCTGCACTACCAGCCCCGGAAAAATGAGTTTGCACTCCTGCCGAAGTAATTTTACGTATAATATTACCTTGGTCTGATGCATATATATTTCCCGATGCATCCACCGCCACTCCTAAAGGATTATTAAATTTTCCATCTGCCAATACACCAGAAGAACTGGTAACACCTGCAAGAGTACTTACAACACCTTCTGGAGTTATTTTTGTTATTCTATGGTAAGCCCTATCAGCAACATAGACATTCCCAGAGGCATCTACTGCTATACCTTGGGGTCTGGAAACACCTCCTGCTGCCCCAGCAACAGTAATGGTACTTACCTGTCCATAAATTGTAGCAGGTACAGCTCCTCCTGTATTAACAGGGTTTAAAGGAGAAATTGCCGTGTTTTGTGTAAACACATTTGATACATTGTAGCTAATAACCGGAGCCTGAGCCAATGTGATGCTTGTACCAGAAAACATCAAAAAAACGCTTAATAGTAGTTTTCTTTTCATATTACTTTAATTACGAGTTAACAAATTGATTGACAGAAACTTGCTTCAAAAGCATTATCCTTTACTCAAAGATGCATCGAAATTTACTGCTCAACTCATACGAAATTGCCCAATATCAATGCTATTCTATCTTTATATAAATTACAAAAACAGATTTGAAACAGAATAGTATTTACCATGAAGTAAGAGAGCTTGAAATTTGAGCCTGTCTCCAAAAGCAATACTATCATTAACGTATGAATATCTTTTTTACCCCCAATTCCTGTACCTGCACCATATACATGCCTGGCATTAATCGGGATGGAAGATATATATTAGCTTGCCCGTCATTTACGGTCAAGCCTTTGCTGAACACTATTCGTCCGGTCATATCATAAATTTTCACAATCTTTTCCTTTGAGGCAGCAATTGGCACAACTATTCTAAACCATCTGTTATCAACAGGATTGGGGTAAATGCTCCAATCTGCTTTTATTAAATTTTCAGGGTTAATTTCTACTCTCATATTTTCATTACCAGTAGGCCGAGAAGCTAATAGCAAGTCATCTGATACTTCGATACTAATGGTATCAGAGCTGCTACCTGCACTATTATATGCTGTAACAACATAATCTGTAGCTGGCGATACTACGGTAGGTGTACCACTAATAACACCTGTTTTGTTATCAAATGTTAACCCAGTTGGCAGTGACGGATTGATAGTGTAACCAGTGGTTACAATTTTCCTAATCCTATCATTAAGATAATCTGCTACATACAGGTTTCCATCTGCATCCGCTGCCACATCCGCCGGATTTTTAAAACTCGCAGCAGTGCCTATTCCATCTGTTAACGCTCCGGTCCCACTACCGGCAAGTGTACTTACAGTTCCAGTCGGTGCTATCTTACGAATTTTATTATTAGTATAATCAGCTATATAGAGGTTACCAGCACCATCAAATGCCATTCCGAAAGGGCCATTAAAGCTTGCAGTCGCTACCGAGCCATCAGCCGATCCGGCACTCCCTGTCCCTGCAAATGTTGTTACTTCACCTGTCGAGGTAATTTTCCGGATTTTATTGTTATTAAAATCCCCAATATAAAAATCCCCTGCCTGACTGATTGCGATTCCTACCGGGTTATTAAACTTGGCACTTGTTCCTGTGCCATCAATAGACCCTGCCGTACTACCAGCGAAAGTACTTACGGTACCAGATACGGTTACTTTACGAATTCTATGATTTGCACGATCCGCAACATACAGGTTTCCTGTTGAGTCCAGGGATAATCCAAATGGGTAATAGAAACTAGCTGATGTGCCTGCACCGTCAGATGATCCTACTGAACCGTCTCCGGCAAGTGTACTTACCTGCCCCGCCGGACTAATTTTCCGGATACGCTCATTCTGAATATCAGAAACATAAACATTACCAGCACTATCTATAGCAATATCAGACGGATTATTAAACATGGCTGTGGCACTTGAACCATCTGCAAACCCTGCGGTTCCGCTGCCTGCAAGAGTACTTATAGTTTCTTGCGGAGTAATTTTCCTAATCCTGTGATATGCCCGATCAGCGATGTATACATTACCAGATTTATCAATTGCAATACCTTGCGGCCTTGAAACATCTCCGCTGATAGTTATTGTACTTGTTTCACCATAAGTGGTAGCTGGAACAGGGCCACCAGTGTTTACAGGAGCTATAGGCGTAATGATTTGATTTTTAATATAATTCTGCACATCCGGATAAGCTATGTGTGGCGGGGTATTTATAATTTCTATATTTAGAGTATCCGAACTATTACCAGCCTGATTATAAGCCGTAATAATATAATTTGTAGCGGGCGATACGGCCGAAGGCGTTCCGCTAATTACTCCTGTTGCGGCATTGAGAGACAACCCTCCCGGTAATTCAGGATTAATAGTGTAACCTGTGATAGTAATTTTTCGAATTTTATTGTTACCGTCCGCTACATATAAGTTTCCTATGTTATCTGTTATTACATCAACCGGATACTTAAAACTAGCGGCACTGCCTATACCTTCTGCCAAGCCGATTGTGCCACTTCCCGCAAGAGTACTTACTATACCAGAAGGAGTGATTTTTCGGATTTTTTGATTATTATAATCTGCCACGTACACATTTCCCAGATTATCCACCGTTACACCAAACGGATTAGTGAAACTGGCAGCTCCGCCAATACCATCAGCAGAACCAGGGCTGGTTTGACCTGCTAAAGTACTGACTACGCCTGCTGCAGTAATTTTCCGAATCCGGTTATTCGTGTAGTCACCAACATATATGTTGCCAGCACTGTCAACCGCAACTCCTACCGGATTGTTAAATTTTGCAGTTAGCGGATTACTTGAATCTGCAAACCCCGCAGTGCTCCCTGCTATTGTAGTCACTACTCCCACCGGAGTAATTTTCCGTATCTTATAGTTATAACGATCGGCGACATATACATCTCCTGACCGGTCGACAGCAAGACCAAAAGGATAATTAAATTTTGCGGCACTACCCGTACCATCAGCAAAACCTGCAGTTCCAACAGTACCGGCCAGCGTGCTGACAACCCCTGCCGGGGTGATTTTTCTTATTGTATGATTCCGCATGTCAGAAATATACAAGGTACCGGAACTATCAATTACAATTCCGGCCGGTTCATTAAAACTGGCACCCGTTCCTGTACCATCTGCCGAACCAGCTACACCGCTACCTGCAAATGTGCTAACTACACCTGCAGGGGTGATTTTTCGTATTCTATGATTATAACGATCGGCCACATAAATATTTCCTGTATTGTCTGCAACCATTCCATAAGGTGTCTTGAATTTTGCTGTTGTACCTACACCATCCGCAAAGCCATAACTTCCACTGCCTGCAAATGTGCTGGTTTCACCATAGGCAACTACAGATGGCACACTACCACCATTATTCACGGGAATAAGTAATGGAATTTCTTTATTTTTCACATAAATCTGCCCTGCCCCATAATTAATATCAGGAGATAAGTTATCTATTACTTGAATACTTACAGTATCAGAACTATTCCCTGTTCTGTTATATGCCGTAATGATATAATCTGTTATGGGTGCTACTGCTGTTGGCGTACCACTGATTATACCTGCGGTAGCATCAAAATTTAACCCGGCTGGTAATGACGGCCTAATGGTAAAACCAACTGTTGATATTTTTCGGATAACGTTTCCGGTAAATTCGGCTACATAGAGATTACCAGTTCTGTCAACAGCAATTCCAAAAGGATTATTGAAACTAGCCGAATCTCTTACACCATCCATAGAACCGCTACAGGCACAACCGGCCAGCGTACTTACCATCCCAGCGGAAATTTTCCGGATTTTTTGATTCCCATAATCGCTCACATATATATTTCCTATACTATCAACAGCCACACCAACCGGATTATTAAAACTTGCTACCGTATCAATGCCATCGATTGAATTCGCGGCACCACTACCCGCTACAGTACTTACTAAGCCTCCGGGAGTAATCTTTCGTATTCTATGATTGGCTCGATCAGCTACATACAGATTTCCGGTTCTGTCAACAGCAATCCCAAAGGGATAATTAAACTTTGCCGCACTGCCTGTACCATTTGCAAAACCTGCTGTACCAACACTACCGGCAAGTGTACTTACTACTGCAGCGGGAGTAATTTTCCGAATTGTTTGATTCTGTAAATCAGAAACATACAGGTTTCCGGCAATATCGATGGCAATTCCACCAAGTTCACTGAAACTGGCTGATGTACCTGTACCATCTGCAGAGCCCACAGCACCACTGCCGGCAAATGTACTGACTACACCTGCCGGGGTAATCTTCCGTATCTTATGATTATAACGATCAGCTACATAAATGTTGCCTGAAGTATCTACAGCCACCCCGTAAGGATTATAAAAGCTTGCCGATGCCCCTGTACCATCTGCAGAGCCCACAACACCACTACCTGCCAATGTACTGACTACACCTGCCGGGGTAATCTTTCGTATTTTATTATTCGCTCTGTCAGCTATATACAGATTACCTGAAACATCAACTGCCACTCCCACCGGCGAATTAAAAGTGGCTGCTATCCCCGTGCCGTCAGTCGAGCCGGCAATGCCACTGCCAGCAAATGTGCTTACCTCACCATATACAATAGCTGGAATTTCTCCACCAGTATTAATTGGTTCCAAGGGGACAATCGTTTTGTTTTTTATGTAAACCTGAGATTTGTTATATATTATATATGGTTCTTGCGAATAAAGTTGCTCATGGCACAATAACACAATAGCCGCCAACCAACTTATTAGTAAATACCTTTTCATATTATGCGTTAGTTTGTAAATGGTTAGTATTAAATAATCGAATAGCAATTCAAAATTGCCCCGAATTCTGCTACTCAACCCATACGAAATTGCCCAACACTGATGCTTTTCTATCTAAAACCAGGATTCACCTATAAAAATTCAACAAAATAGCATTCAATACCTAAAAAGAATCCTATATTTAGGTTACGACTCTTAACTCCGTCAACTATGAAACCAGTTTTAATGCGTCATGTAGAAGCGTACAGCGAATCATTTAAATCATGGAAAAATGAGAAACCTTACCGCCATAATCCCTGGCATTATCACCCGGAATGTGAGATAACCTTTATCATTAAAGGCAGCGGTATCCTGTTTATTGGCGACCGGGTTTTAAATTATTCGGAAAATGAGCTGGTATTGATCGGCCCGAATCTGCCGCATGAATGGCGGAGCAACATCAAAGAGGATCCTGACAACTATTCACAATCAATAGCCGTTCATTTTAAGCCCGGTTCATTGGGAAATGATTTTTACAAAATTCCCGAAATGCAACCCATTAACTTGCTATTAGAGCAATCTGTCAGGGGAATTGCTATCCAAAGCAATCCTGTTAAAGAAACGGTGAAGAATAAACTTATCCAGTTAATTGAAACTCAGGGAGTAGAACGCATTAGCCTCCTGTTATCTATATTGAGCAGCATTACCCGTACCGACAAAATAAGCTTTCTATCCAGCACCAGCTTTGTGGATTCCATTCAAAACGACCATGATCACCGGATTAATAAAGTATATAAGTATGTGATGACCAATTTCAAAAATCAGCTATCGATAGATCAGATTGCTGCAGAGATCTCCATGACACCTACTTCTTTTTGTCGTTTCTTTAGAAAAAGGATCAATAAATCGTTCGTACAGTATGTCAATGAAATACGCATAGGTTATGCCTGTAAGCTGCTATACGAAGACAAATTCAGCATTTCACAGGTGGCTTTTGAATCCGGATTTGACAACTTGTCTAATTTTAACAAGCAATTTAAAAAGATCAAACAGGTTACCCCCAGTCAGTTTATTTTACAGATCTCAAAAAAAAGCGATTAAATCGTTTTCAAATCTACTTACATTAAGGTTGCTCTAAACCTTCGACTTAGTGTATTTGCACCGAGACAAACTGCCTGTGTCGCAATTGTAAGCTTTGAGCTGCACAGACAATATGGCCAATTACTTATAACATATTTATTATGTTTGTATATGGCCGTTAATCGTTAACGAATCAATTAAAAATATGGTTTGGCAGGATTATATCATTTCGGATAAGAATATACTCATCGGAAAACCCACGATAAAGGGCACCCGTATATCCATTGAGCTCATCCTGGACTTATTATCTTCCGGATGGACAGAGCAACAGCTTTTGGAAAGCTATCCTCAATTAACAACAAACCATATAAAAGCTGTTTTTTCGTATTTACGGAATTTGTATGAAAAATGGACTGTTTGTGTCATTAATCAAAGGAGGCTCGTGGCTAATATCTAAAAAGAGAGAAACTTACTTTTCTTTTTCTAACTCGTGAATTTTACGAACAAAATCAATCTCCACAGAAGCAAAGGCGGCTATCTCCTCATCTGTAAAACGATTTGAAAGAATAAGATTACGAACAATTTCAGCTTTGCCTTTTTCTATCCCTTCGGTTCTGCCTTGTTCTCTGCCCTCAACTCTGCCCTCAACTCTACCTTCAGCTCTACCTTCAGCTCTACCTCGTTCCCTGCCTTCTTCTATCTTCTGGCGTATTGTTTCCTTCACGCTATATTCGTCCCAGCGGCGCTTTAAACTTACATCGTACATTGTTCTTTCCTCCTTATTTAATTTGCTGTACTCTGCTATATCAAACAGTTTCTCAAATATGGGCTTCCTCAGGTATACCGGTAGTTTGTCTAATTTAGACATATTGGTCAATACGTACAACCATTTGTCTAAATCTGATACCAGTTCCGCCTCATCTTTAACAAAGTTAACCAATTCTAAATAGAAAAATCCTAACTCTTCATAAAATACTTCGCCCGTCTCCCGGTTACACAAGCAAACATCATGCAAATACCGGTCTCTTTTGCCGTCTGTTAAAGTAAATCCGTCCAGTAGCGCTATTACATAAACTTCACTGATCTGGTACCCCCATTCCGAACGCCTGCCCTTGGGCGCCTGGTCGGCTATCAGTTTACTGGAATAGTAGAGCATACGCTTCTTCAGGTTAGACTGGTCGGTACGCTGTACCTCTATCAGAAATTGAGAACCGTCGTCACCGGTACAAGTCAGATCGAAAATAACCGAACCTACATTTTCTGTATCCCCGGTATATTCATTTTTGTTATATACCAAGTCAATAACCGTTTTCCGGCCTCGGAATATACTATTGATAAAACTGATCAAAATGTCCTTGTTGGGTTCGGTGCCAAACAGGCGCTTGAAAGAAAAGTCGGTTAGGGGATCTATATACTTGGTCATGCAGTTTGTTATTTCAGTTTCTATCTAATATAAAAACTAAAAAAACAAGTATACGAAACAGGGGAGCTTTTTGCTAAATTATCCTATCCTAATGCCATATTATCTCTAAAAATTGATCTGTTGTTTCATCCTTGTCTTGTAATAGCCGGATCGTAAAATCCGGGAATTATAATTCTAAGATTACAAATCCCGATGAGCTATACGATACCCATCATAAACCCAACTCACCCTCTAACAGGCTGCCACAATTCTGTAAGATGCCCGTTTTTACCATACACAGGGTCTGATTCCGGCAAAGGCACCTGCTTAATGCGCTCATCGGCAGCAGGCCGTTCGCCATCTTTACCATACAGTATATCGTAGTTTCCGCCCGGGGGATAAGCTCCCACACAACTGAAATCCTTGGTAGCTTTGAGGCATTTATGAGCCACACCTGCCGGGATGATTACCACATCGCCCCGGAATAGCTCAATGCAAGTCCCTTCATCACCGCCAAATTGAACATCGGCCTGACCGCAAACAATGCCCAGAGCTTCGTGTGTTGTGCTGTGATAATGATGATAGGTATAAATATCGCCAGACCAGGCATTCGTCCAGCCGTTACTATTAAAAATTGCCTTTACGGTCTCGTCATTTTCTTCCGGGTGCAGCCGCAAAGCACCTTTATAAACCAAAAGCGGCAGGTCTGAATTGGGAAAAATGCCATCATCGGCAAAAGTGTGCGATACAAGGTAAGGCTGCTGAATGATTTCTACTTTATTCATGAGGCTAATTGCTTTAGTTGGTATGTTTAACAAACAAGATCAAAAATTGATTACATAAAACCTTGCTTTTACAACTATCGTTTTATATAAATAAGCACTTGTTCCGGAATAGCCGTTTTTCGTATAAGTTTAAAATCGCCGGTAAAGAGAAATACGCAAATATTTTACACTATCACATTAAACAATACGTACAAAAGCGTGTTAATCAAATGCATTATCCTATATTAACTATTAAATAAATTACCATTAAGGTATGAAGATCGCATATATTTCAACGTATCCACCTCGCGAATGTGGCATTGCAACATTCAACAATAATCTTGTAAAGGCTATTGCCGCCAATTTCAAGAACAAATCTGTAAAGGATACCGGCTTTGTTGTAGCCCTGAACGATTCTGATAAATTGAACGAGTATGAATATCCCTCTGAGGTTGAATTCATTATCCGGCAGGAGAATCAGAATGATTATATCCGGGCAGCCGGCTATATCAACAACAGTACCGCAGATGTATGCATCCTGGAGCATGAATTTGGTATTTATGGCGGCGAAAGTGGCATTTATGTTCTGCCACTTATACACCGGGTAAATAAACCCATTGTGGCCATTTTGCACACCGTTTTGCGTGAACCCACGTTTATGCAAAAAATTGCTATCCGGGAAATTGCTGCAAATGCAGCAAAAATTGTGGTAATGAGCAAAAAAGCGGTAGGCTTTCTCAAAGATATTTATCGCATTTCGCCAGATAAGATCCAGTTGATCGAGCATGGCGTTCCTGATCTGGAAATACTGGATATTAACCCCGTAAAGAAACAATATCCCTTCAGAGATAAGAGAGTGCTGTTTACATTCGGTCTCATTAGCCGGGGCAAGGGGCTTGAGACCGTAGTAAGGGCTTTACCTAAAATAATAAGCAGGCATCCGGACGCAATGTATGTGATACTGGGCAATACGCATCCGGGCGTGTTGAGAAATTCAGGTGAAGAATATCGCGATCATTTGAAACGACTCGCTACCGAACTGGGCGTACAGGATCACCTGTATTTCATCAATAAATTTGTATCGGAAGAAGACTTGTTCAATTACCTTACGGCGATCGATATCTACATTACGCCTTACCTGAATGAGGCTCAGATTACCAGCGGAACCCTATCGTATGCCATTGGCGCCGGGGCAGCCGTAGTGTCAACACCTTACTGGCATGCCCAGGAATTACTGGACGATAATCGCGGGCGACTGTTCAATTTTAAAGATGCCGATGGTTTGGCCGATATTGTAAACGACCTGCTTGGCCATCCTGAAAAGTTAAAACGCCTTAAAGCGCATGCATACGAATATGGATTAAAATTACGGTGGCCCCGCATCGGTGCCGAGTATGTGAATGTATTAACGCATGCCATAACCAATGCCGATTACAGTCAAAAAACACCGCGGCAGATCATTGACCCCGAAATTATGCCCACCTTTTCGCTGGCGCATATCAAACGCTTAACAGACGATACCGGCATTGTTCAGCACGCTAAATACGGCATTCCCAATCTTAAAGAAGGCTATTGCCTGGATGATAATGCCAGGGCGCTGATCATGGCATTAATGGCTTACCAGCAAAATAAAAGTCCCGAAGCATTGGAGTTGCTGCCCATTTACTTAAGCTATATCCATTACATGCAGCTTGAAGATGGCAACTTCCGTAACTTTCTAAGTTTCGATCGCCGTTACCTGGATGATGTGGGTTCTGAAGATTCATTCGGCCGGACAGTGTGGGCCTTGGGATACATGATAAACTGTGCCCCCAACAACTCTTACCGCGAATTTGCATACGAGCTTTTTCACAATTCAGTCCGCCATTTCAAGTCCCTCGAACATCTTCGCGGCATAATCAATACCATTATCGGGTTGGCGCATTACCTGAAGGTTTATCCATACGATGAAGGCCTTCTACGTGAACTGAACGACATGACAAACCGCGTTATTGAAGCATACCAGGCACACAGCAGCGGCACATGGCATTGGTTTGAAGATAAGCTGACGTACGATAATGCCATATTCCCCCTGGCCTTGTTACATTCCTGCGAGATAACCGGCAACGAACAGGTAAAAAGCATTGCATTAAAATCGCTGGCATTTTTAGATGAGCTGGTGTTAAGCAAAGGGTATTTATGTCCTGTTGGTAACGACGGCTGGTATTACCGCGGCGGAACGATGCCTTTATACGACCAGCAAGCTATAGAAACCATGGCTTCGGTTTTAGTGCACCTGCAAGCCTACCGCGTTGCACAAAAAACCGAATACCTGCGTAAAATGTTTATCAGCTACATGTGGTTCCTGGGCGAGAATACCTTACGGATCCCGCTGTACGATCATGAGACCAAAGGCTGTTGCGATGGCCTGCAGCCCGGCGGCATAAACCGCAACCAGGGCGCAGAAAGTACGCTGGCGTATATGATCTCACATCTGGCCGTGCTGAACGGTTTCCAAATGGAGTACCAGTACAACAAGTCTAACAACAGCACAGCATTAACGGTAGAACAACTATAACAAGCATAGCCGGTGAAGCCTTTAAGCGCTGATGTTAAAAGGCTTCATTTGTTTTTGACAACTGATGAGAATTGCGGTATTATCGCCTGTAGCCTGGCGAACCCCTCCCCGGCATTATGGTCCCTGGGAACAAATAGCATCCAATATTACCGAAGGCCTGGTTAAAGCCGGGCTGGATGTAACCTTATTTGCTACTGCGGATGCTATCACCAGTGCCAGGCTGGACGCTGTTATACCCAAGGGATATGAAGAGGATAAAACCCAGGACGCTAAGGTAGCCGAATGCCTGCACATCAGTAACCTGATGGAAAAAGCAGCCGACTTTGACCTGATCCACAATAACTTTGACTTTCTGCCACTAACCTGGTCGCAGGTGATAAAAACACCGGTGCTTACCACCATTCACGGCTTTTCGTCAAAGCGCATTTTACCGGTTTACCAGAAATATAATAAACACACTTATTACGTTTCTATCAGCAATGCCGACCGCGATCCTTCATTAGACTATATTGCTACCGTTTATAACGGTTTGCGTATACAGGATTTTGTATTCAATGCACAACCGGACGACTATTTGCTGTTTTTCGGACGCATTCACCCGGATAAGGGCGCTGCCGAAGCTATACAAATAGCGTTAAAGAGCAAGCGAAGGCTCATTATGGCCGGGATTATACAGGACGAGGCTTATTTCAGAAACCACGTAGAGCCGCATTTGGGAGGTTCGGTAGAATTTATCGGTCACGCCGGGCCTGAAATGCGCAATACCTTATTGGGCAACGCTGCTGCACTGCTCCATCCCATTAATTTTAACGAACCTTTCGGGATGAGCGTAGCCGAAGCCATGCTTTGCGGAACGCCTGTTATTGCATTTAACCGCGGCTCTATGCCCGAACTGATCCGGCACCGGAAAACGGGGTTCCTGGTAACCAGCATTGACGAAGCTGTGCAGGCAGTAGCACAACTTGAAACCATCAACCGCAGCTATTGCCGCGAATGGGCCAGTACCATGTTCTCACAGGAAAAAATGGTAGCCGATTATATAGAGGTGTATAAAAAGATAGTGGGATAATGAACAAAAGAGTAAAGGCTTCGGTAGCGCTTATATCCGCTAATTTAAAAAGTTTGTTTGCCGGGCATACCATATACACAAATAACCTGCCTCCCGCTTTAGGCGGAAGAGCAGGTACAATCAAGCCCACAATCCTAATCGTTCTTCATATTGTAGTTTATAAATAACAACAGCCTGCACGGGGATATCAATCAATCGCCCATTCAGGCTGCTAAAAAACAGAGAGCATATATTATCTAGAAATAGTCTTCGGATGTATCATTAATCGCCACACACAAACTTAAATCTTGCTATCAAAGCTATCTTAAAGCAGAAGAATGGTTTATCCGTAAAATTGCTGATTTTACATCCGTATTTCTACGGAGGCAATCCCAATAACCTGTTTGTACATTTCGGAAGCAGCGTACTATTTTCACCTAAAAAAGAAAGCTATTATATTGTACGCTGAAATGCCGGCCAATTATGCGCAGATATATCAGCTTAACGCTCCTTTGCATCACATGCTTATGCAGTGCCCAACCCAGGATAGACAGCCTTAAGAAAATCCTGGCAAACGGCAATAAGGATTCCCGTATACCGGCATTACTTGAATTATGCTGGGAATACCGTTACAGCAAACCCGACACTGCACGGAAATACGGATTTGAAGCACTGGAAGCGGCAATGCAGAAAAAAATGCCATCGTTTGAGGCCGAGGCGCTTCATAACCTGGCAATAACCTACGAAGCGCAGGGAAATTACCAGACCGCATTAAACTATAATTTCAGGGCATTAAAAATCAGGAAACTATTAGCCGATAGCATTAAAACAGCAAACACGCTTAATAATATTGGTATCTCTTATGATGAGCTGGGAAATTTCACCCTGGCGCTTAAATATTATAATGAGGCCTACCAGATCTACAAAAAGCTCAACGACCGTGAAAAATTAGCCATGGTAACCACCAATCTTGGTATTCTGTTTAAAGGACACGAAGATTTCAGACAAGCCATTGCCTATTATAAAGAGGCGTATGCTATATATAAGACCTTAAAAATGCCCCTGGAATCTGCGTTTACCGAAGCCAATCTCGGCTCGGGATATCACTACACCCATCAATACGATAGCTGCCTGTATTATTCCCTGAAAGCTGCCAAAGTGTTGAAAGAACAGCACATTCTCCAGTTTTTACCCGTTACCTACGCCAACGCCGGAATAGCGTATTTTGAGTTAGGAAATACCGCAAAAGCGTTAGAGCTGCTGCAATCAGCACTGACACAGCATGCCCGGTATGGAAATAAAAAAGAAATGTCTTTTTGTAACATACACCTGGCCCGCATCATGATGAAGCAAAAAAACAATGCTGCGGCACAGGCGTATTTAAAACAGGCCATCAGCCTGGGCGAACAAATTGGCGCCAGTAAACAGGTTATGGATGCCCAGTTGTTGTTAGCTGATGTCTATCGCGATGAGAAGGATTTTGAGCGTGCCTATCAGGCGCAACAGGCTTATGGCTTTATTAAAGATTCTCTATTCAGGAAGGAAAAGACCAGGTTAATCACAGAGTTTCAAACAAAATACGAAACCGAGAAAAAGGAACAGCAGATCGTTTCACTCAACCAGCAAAATACCATACAGCAATTGAAGATCAGGCAGCGCACCGTCCTGTTGCTCATTGCTGTAGCCCTATTGTTAGCAGGCGCCATCATCACCTATTTATTGAATAACCGGCGTAAATTAAAAGCAGAGGCCCGCCTGCAGACCGAAATCAATAAACAACAGGAATTAACTACCAGGGCCGTACTTGATGCCGAAGAACGTGAACGGCGGCGCATTGCTACCGATTTGCACGATGGTGTCGGACAGATCTTATCTGCCGCCCTGATGAACCTGAGCAGCTTATTTAAAAAGCTGGGGCTTAAAGGCGATGAAGAAACGCAGGCACAGCGCTCATTAAACCTGGTTACAGAAGGCTACAGTGAAATGCGCACCATCTCTCATCAAATGATGCCGAATGCCCTGCTCAAAGCCGGACTGGCCTCGGCTGTCAAGGACTTTTTAAATCATATTGACGAAAACCAGATCAAGGTAAGTCTTGAAACCGTCGGTCTCACCAAACGCCTGGATGAACAGGTAGAAACCGTACTGTACCGTGTGATACAGGAAACCGTTAACAACGTGATCAAACATGCTTCGGCATCAAAGCTGACCGTTCAGATTATACACGATACCGACAGCACATCGGTAACCATTGAGGATAACGGCAAAGGTTTTGACAGCAGAAAGCTTGCCGGTAACGAGGGTATCGGCTTAAAGAATATACGTTCGCGGGTTGAATTGCTGAAAGGAATTGTTGATATCGATTCGACACCTGGTAAAGGAACAATGGTAGCCATACATATACCGGCCTGATGCTTGTACTTAAAGATCTATGAGATTTAATTTTGGTTGGTTTCTTCTTTTAAGATAAAATTGAGGACTTCGCCGTTTGAAAATCTCATTCATAGGTTTCCCGAGCACAAAAAACTAAGCTTACATCAGCGATACTTCTTTAAAGATAGCAATCATGGGTAAATATAAGCCAGCGTACAAATATATTCGTATTACCTTTTTCATCCTAAAGTGTCGGGATTTTACGGCGCCCAACTTTTGAATTTTGAATTTTTACTTTTGACTTAACACTAAATTACACCAGCTTATGGGTATAAGCATATTTAATAAGGCCGATGGTATTCACTGAATTGGTTTTGCGCATCAGGTTTTTACGATGTGTTTCAACGGTACGTTCACTTATAAAAAGCCGGTCGGCTATTTCGCGACTGGTTAGCTCCTGCATCAGCAGCTTCAGCACTTCCAGTTCGCGTTCGGTAGGTGCACATTGCTCATCCGGAAATTCAGGTTTGTGAAACAGCGCCCGGCTTACCTCCTGGCTCCAGTACTGGCGATGGTTAAGAACCGAATCTATGGCATGTAACAGCTCTTGTTGCGCATACTTTTTAAGCACATAAGCATCAACACCGGTCGCCATAATTTCGCGTACTATCTGCGGATCATCGTGCATGCTTAACATGATAATTTTCAGATCAGGGTGCATCTGCCTGGCCTTTTTTACCAGCGTGGCGCCGTCCATATCGGGCATGGAATAATCTGTTATCATTATATCAAACGTTTCACGTTTCAGGTTGGCCAGGGCAAAGTCTGCCGATTGCGACTTGG
The DNA here is from genome assembly GCF_008274585.1 of Pedobacter sp. BS3. Taxonomy (GTDB): domain Bacteria; phylum Bacteroidota; class Bacteroidia; order Sphingobacteriales; family Sphingobacteriaceae; genus Hufsiella_A. Next base: position 1,163,153 of record NZ_VTRT01000001.1, read on the forward strand.
CGCACACGCATAAGTTTGGGTTTTCTTTCAATAAAGATTCAAGACCATCAATCAGTATGGCATGATCATCAACCAACAGGATTTTTATTTTCATACACAAGAGCGAACGCCTTAAAAATACGTAAAAATTGGTATGTAAATCAATACGTTAGCCAATTAACTTACCCCCATACTAAGTTAAATCATTGTTCATAACAAACAAATTAACGCTTATGCTCAAATCATTTACATTTATAAAAGGGGGTTACTTGTGCATTGCCCTTTCTTTGATTATCTGTCCGGCATTTGCTCAACAGGATACCAAGGAGAGATTCGATAAAATTTACACACAGGCTGTTAAATATCTCCTGAAACCTGATTCGTTGATCAGGTATGCTAATGAAGCCTACCAGTTTGCAAAAAGCGAAAATTATGTATCAGGAGAAGCGCAATCACTCAAGTTAAAGGGAATTTATGAGCATCGCGTTAGCAATTTTGACCAGGCCATTCAATATTATCAGCAATCGTTAGCCATTTTTGAAGATTTGCATATTCCGCTTGAAATTGGTAAAGTCAACCTGAATATTGCTACTTCATATAGCAGCAAATATGATTTTGTAAAGAGCATACAATACGGGCTAAAGGCGTTGAAAATATTCGAACAGCTAAATGACCTGAACGGCCAGGGACGTGTACTAAATTTGCTGGGTATTTGTTCATCGGCACAGAAAGATTACAGAAGTGCCGTTAACTATTTTATCCAGTACAATAAACTTGTTAAACAAGCCCGCGACACGGTTGAGATTGCAACAAGCTACAACAATATTGGTACAACCTATCAATCGTTATCGAAACCAGATTCGGCCATATACTACCTTAAACTTGCCGCATATCTGCATAATAAGGTTAACAATCTAAACGGCTTAGGTGCGGTGTACGAAAATATTGGCGCTCTCTATGAGTCAAAAAAAGATTTACAGAATGCCATTGTTTATCACAAAAAAAGTATGGATGCCTACAAACGCTTTGGCAACCGGAAATTTCTAAGCCATAGTTATTATAACTTAGGCGTTGCTTACAAGCAGCTAAAAGATACCGTGAAGGCAGAGCAATGGTTTGACAAAGCACTTGACCTGGCCGAAAAGGTTGGAGAAAAACAGATCATTCAGGAGACCTACGCCCGGCTTTCTGAGCTTCATGCCAACAGAGACCAGTATAAAGCGGCGTACGAAAATCTCAAATTATCTGTACATAGTCGTGATTCTATTCTCACTAACAGCAAAATGCAGATTATTGAAGATTTAAAAACGAAATACGAAACCGGGAAAAAGGAGCAGCAGATCGTTTCGCTCAACCAGCAAAACACCATACAGCAACTAAAGATCAGGCAGCGCACCATTCTGCTGCTCATTGCTGTAGCACTGCTGTTAGCCGGTGTGCTGGTTGCCTACCTGTTCAACAACTGGCGTAAATTAAAGACCGAAGCTCACCTGCAGGCCGAGATCAACAAACAGCAGGAGCTGGCTACAAAGGCTTTGCTTGATGCAGAAGAACGTGAACGGCGACGCATTGCTACCGATCTGCACGATGGTATAGGGCAAATTTTGTCGGCTGCGCTAATGAATATGAATGGGTTGTTTAAAAAGCTGAACCTTAAAGGCGATGAAGAATTACAGGCCCAACGCTTGCTGAGCCTGGTGACAGAAGGTTACGATGAAATGCGCACCATTTCTCATCAAATGATGCCGAACGCCCTGCTCAAAGCAGGATTAGCCTCGGCTGTAAAGGATTTTTTAAATCATATTGACGAAAACCAGATCAAGGTAAGTCTTGAAACCATCGGTCTTACCCAACGCCTGGACGAGCAGGTAGAAACGGTGCTTTACCGCATTATACAAGAAACGGTTAACAATGTGATCAAGCATGCCTCGGCATCAAAATTAACGGTTCAGATCATAAACGATACTGACGGCATATCGGTAACCGTTGAAGATAACGGCAATGGGTTTGACAGCAGGAAGTTTACCGGCAACGAAGGCATCGGTCTAAAAAATATACATTCGCGGGTTGAATTGCTTAAGGGGATTATCGATATTGATTCGGCTCCCGGTAAAGGAACTTTGGTAGCCATACATATACCGTTAAAATAATAAGCCGGTTTATACTCCATTCAGCATACAAACCGGCTTTATAATAAATATGGTTTTATAAAATCTGCGAAAGCACACTCAATGCAGCATCTGTGCTGGTGCTTTTAGCCGATGATTTCAGCCCTAACAAATTAGCATACTGGTTAACTGTTAAAATGGTTTTCAGGTTAGACAGCAGCTTGCTTTTTGAACCGGCCAGCTTAGTGGCGTAAGCTGCAGCGTTAGTGGTTGCCAGCGATGCGATGCTCGATTTTTCGTTCAAAAACGATGTTACCGCCGATAATGAGCTGCTCTCCTGTTTGCTGTTTAAATTCAGCTTGGTATCTAAGGCCGATACAATTTGCGATGCTGATGCCGTAACCGCGTTAGTGGCTGCCGTTTTACCGGCAGATTTAACCGTGCTTAACAGCGATTGTGAATACCCCATGGCCGCAATGCAAGCCAGGGCAATGGTGAAGACTACTTTTTTCATTTTATTGTATTGTTTGTTTTTAGTTGTTTGAAATTTGAATTTTAGTTCTGGTATTGGACATTGGAACGGTCAACGTACAACCTAAAACTTATAACTTAAAAACCTTAGTTCTCCGTTGTTTCCTGCAATTCATCTTCCTTTTGCTGCCTGCCCAGTTTAATCACAGGCTTTTCCTGCGTTCCGGTGATCTTCATGGGGATACCAAATATTCCAAAAGGAGGGAGGCCCAGCCTGAAACCGATGTTCATCCGGCCGTCAAGGCTTACCTGACCTTCAAACCGGGGCCTGAAACCCGCAATCTTCATCCGGGTACGTTCAATGGTCATCACATTATTGCTGATGCTCGTTTTAATATCCACCTGCGATACACTGGGGTCATTCAAACTTTCGCTGGAAGTTTTACGGGCAATACTGTTCATCAGCTTAAAACCTTTAAAGCGAATGTTATTTAGGCTTAATGTTCCGTTACCTTTCAGGCTGGGCAGTACAGGGAACATGTTTTCATCCAGTTTACCTTCCAGCTTATAGTTTAGCGAAACCGTTCCGTAAGCATCTTTAGCCGCCGAAGCCATTTCCCTGAACAGCTTTATCTGCTGATACGCCTTCTGAATATCAAAGTTCTCCGCTTTTACATCATACGTAAAGTTCGCTTTACGCGGATTTACCGGTGCATACGAAGCATTCATATTCACCGTGGTTCCAATAACGTTAAAGCCGGTATTCTTTAAAAACAGTTGCCCATCTTTTACTTCCGCCTCGCCCTTGAAATTATCCAGGTTCAAATCATCATAACGGACACGTTTTACCGCAGCGGACAGGTTAACATCCAGGTTATCCGGAATAAGCACCACACCGACAGCCTGTTGGGGGGCAGGCGCTGCCGACGATGAAACCGGTGCGTAAGCCATAAACTCGTTTATATCCAGCTTATCGCTGCTCAATTTGAAATCACCTTTTAACGGTTCCCCCTCGCGGGTAAGGTAATTAAGCATATTGGATAGTTGCCCGTCCATGTTAAATGCCGTTTTACCGTATTGGGCGGTAAAGCTTTTAAACAGCATTTTCTCGCGGTAAAACACAAATCGACCGCTCCTGATCAGGAATGCCTGCGGGAAAAGGTCGCTGCTCACGGCCATGTCCTTAATCTCCAGCATCCCTTTGTTATCCAGCTTCTGGTACTGGCCGCTGGCAGCATCGCTTTGACGACCTTTTAAAGCCAGGTTGGTTTTAATTTTACCTGCCAGATCATAGCCGGAAACACCAAATATCTTATACAGCTTGGCTAAATCGACGCTGCCTTTTGATTTGATATCATAACGCAGATTGTTAAAATCTTCCAGGTTTGCTTTAAGCAGGAAAGGTTCCTGGGAAACCTTAAAGGAAACCGGCAGAATTTCAATCCTCAAATCTTTGTACGAGCCTTTGCTACTAGTAACCCGTGTCAATAAATCAATATTATTCAGCGGAATAGGATAAGCGTCGGTTTTAAAATGTCCGTTTTTCAACGCAAGCTCGGTAACCGTAACCGGGAAGATATGCTTCTTAGGCTCATACGTTCCGTTAGCAACCGCGTTTACCGTTAGCTTGCCGCCCAGTTCAATCCCGTTTAACGGATAAAATTTGGCAATATCCTGTAAATCAAATACCGATTTAAGGTCGGCATTTACGGTAAATTTATTAAGGTCTTTAACCTTGATATAGCCTTTCAGGTAATTATCAAGCAGGTTTACGTTGATGTTGGTAAGCTCGGCAGTGGTATTCTTATAATTGCTGTCTGCGCAGGATGCGTTGATATCAAAGCTGATATTCTTTAAGGCTTCCGGCAAAGCGGTGTACTTAAAATAGCCGTCGCTTACCCTGCTTTTCAGCGTGAAAGCCGGGATACTGGCAATTACAGTATCTACCTGCCGGATACCGCTTTTTCTTATCGCGGTAGCATATTTTCCTTTGGCGCTGAAATCCAGGTGCAACAAACCCCTGAAATCAAAATCCGGTAAGCCGAGGGCCTGGTCAAGTTCAGCCAGGTTAAGCTGCGTTTGTACCTTACTATCAACCGTGCAGGGATTTAAGCCGTTCAGCTTCAGTGAGCCGTCAAAATAATCTTTCCCGATATTAAAGTGCACCTTATTCACTGCCAGATCCAGTTTTTGTGGATCAAGCCCCGGAACATTAGCCTTCATTTCCAATGCCAGATTCTCCAGCGGGAAAGGGGCCTTTTCATGTTGTATAAAGCCATCCTGTATGCTTAGTCCGAAAGCTGCATCCGGCATTTTTTGATCTTCGGCATTGTATTGCCCGTTTAAGGTCAGTGTTAAACTTCCGGTTCCCTTCAGCTTTGTACCGGCGACATAGCGCAGATAATCCGGCGGCAATGCGCTGATGAAATCAGCCAGTGCAACCTGCCTACTGCTTACACTGAAAGACATATCATAGCCGCTTTTCAGAAAGGCGAACTTCCCGGTAAAGGTTAAAGGCAGATCATTGATCTTCAAATCGTTTTTCTCAAAAATAAAGCTCAGCGAATGGGTATTGATCCGGGTAACCAGCCGGGCATCTATCTTTTTGTTTTTAAGGTATTGCTGATCGCCATAAGCAAAATCCAGCGAATCAACACGGGCATGGGTTTGCAGCGTGAACACAGCGTTCATTAAATCGCCTTTGCCCTGGTAATTAAATCCTTTCGCGTCAATCATCATCGGTAAAGAACGGTCATGATAAACCAGGTGACTGTTGCTGATCTTTATCAGCTCAATACCCAACGATACACTGGTAGTATCCATCGTTTCAGTGCTGTCTGCCGGCGATGATGATTTATAAATATTGTAATTAGCCGCTCCAAGGCTATCCGTCTGGATATTGATCAGGGCATTATCTACGTAAAATTTATTGATACTGATTTTATCGCCAAAAGCAGACCACACGTTAACGCCCAATGCGATTTCGCCGGCATTCAACAGGTTTTCTTTCTCAAACGGTGCAGAACCTTTTAAATCAACCTGATAGAGTGTAACGGTCAGGTAGGGAAAATGCTTAAAAAATGATAAGTTAACATCTTTAAATGCAACTGTGCCGTTAATGTTGGCATTGGCCCATTCGGTTACTTTGCCGTTAATGGTTTTTGATAAAAATAATGGAAGAACGGCCAGAAGAACAACTATACCGAGTATACTAAAGCCTGTAATTTTAGCTATCCTGATAAACAGGTTGCCAGAGCGTTGCGTTTTCAATGTTTAAACAGCTAATACCTTGCAAAAGAACACTTTTTACTTTATATGTATGAAATTTTACAGGCAGAATTTTTTGTTAAAAATCGTTAAGAGGAGATTCTAGAGTATGTATAAATTTATATATGGGTAATTTAGAATGGCCGGTATCTCCACCGGCCATGGTCTCGGCCGCTGCCTGTGTCTCCACTGGCAGCTCTGTATAACTTAACTTTTTCATTTTTAAACAGACTCTTAAAATTTGACAACTTTTTAAAAAGTTGTCAAATGAAACTATGGTTCATTACCATCCTGGTAAATCAACTGAACATCGGCTACACCGCGACCATAGATGCCAATAGCTTTTGCCGCTCCCTGCGAAATATCGATGAGGTACTTTTTATTAAAAGGTCCACGGTCGTTTACCAGTACATCAATGGATTTGCCGTTGGCTTTGTTAACAACGGTAACCCGGCTGCCAAATGGAAGCGTGCGGTGTGCGGCCGTAAACTTTTTATGATGATAGCGCTGTCCGCTGGTAGTTTTCCGGCCTTCGAAATAGCCGGCATAATAGGTTGCCTTACCGCTTAATGTATCAGTGTATGCTTTTGTAAATGCAGCTTTTACTTTAGTTGTATGAACACACAGAGCTGCCGTCAATATTCCAATAATAACTATGCGCATGTTTTCAATTCAAAAGTAAAAATTCAAAAGGCTCACCTCGCAATCCTAACCTACCGATTTAGATTAAGTAAACATCAAAACAGGTAATCGGCTTAAAATTATTCGTTTGTAATTAACTTAAAATACCCCATCGTTTTACGGATGAGGTATTAATAAATATCAACGTATCTGCTAAAGCAGCATATTATTTTGCCAGTTCTTCGGCCATGGCAGCGCCAATCTCTGCCGGAGATTCCACTACCCGTATGCCGCACTCACGCATAATTTTCATTTTGGCAGCCGCTGTATCGTCGGCACCGCCAACAATAGCGCCGGCATGACCCATACGACGTCCCGGAGGCGCAGTTTGTCCGGCGATAAAGCCTACAACCGGCTTAGTACCGTTCTCTTTTATCCAACGGGCTGCTTCGGCTTCCATACCACCGCCAATCTCGCCAATCATGATGATACCGGCAGTTTCAGGATCGTTCATCAGCAGCTTTACCGCTTCTACCGTTGGCGTACCGATAATCGGGTCGCCACCAATTCCGATGGCTGTAGTAATACCCAACCCGGCTTTTACCACCTGGTCTACGGCTTCATAAGTCAGGGTTCCTGATTTGGATACAACACCTACATTACCTTTCCTGAAGATAAAACCAGGCATAATACCGATTTTAGCTTCGTCAGCAGTAATAATTCCGGGGCAATTTGGTCCGATCAAACGGGTGTCCCTGTCTTTAATGTATTCCTTCACCATGATCATATCTTTAGTAGGAATACCTTCAGTAATACATACAATTACTTTGATGCCGGCATCGGCAGCTTCCATAATGGCATCGGCAGCAAATGCCGGAGGAACAAAAATAATAGATACGTCGGCGCCTGTTTTATCCACAGCATCTTTTACAGTATTAAAAACGGGACGCTCCAAATGGGTCTGACCGCCTTTGCCGGGGGTAACCCCTCCAACAACGTTGGTTCCGTATTCTATCATTTGCGACGCGTGATAAGTACCCTCGTTGCCTGTAAAACCCTGTACGATAACTTTAGAATTTTTATTAACTAAAACGCTCATAGATCTTTATTTTTTGCTTTGGGTGCAAAGCTACTATTATTGCATGGATTGTCAAATTGAAATTGGCGGTAATCCCATTTACGATTTTAGATTTATGATTTACGAAGGTGGCTGATGGCTGATGGCCGATAGCCAATGGCTAACAGCTAATGGCCTATAGTCAGGAAGCAGAAATAGGCCACAATACGCGTTACATCATCTCCTCCATCTTTTCTATAGCGGCAGGTTGTGTGGCCCAACGGTATTTATCCTCATCAAATTCATTTTCGCTTTTGGCGATAACAATGGTAGCTATCCCGTTACCGATCATATTGGTAATGGCACGGGCTTCGGACATAAAACGGTCTACGCCCAGCAATAGGGCAATATGCTCTACCGGCATAATTTTTAATGCCGATAAGGTTGACGCCAGCACGATAAACCCGCTTCCGGTAACTCCGGCTGCTCCCTTGGATGTAACCATCAAAACCGCCAGCAGCGATATTTGCTGACCCAACCCTAAATGAATATTAAACGCCTGCGTTAAAAACAACACCGCCATAGAAAGGTAAATGGCGGTTCCGTCTAAGTTAAACGAGTAGCCGGTAGGTATAACTAAACCGACAACGGATTTATCGCAACCAATGGTTTCCATCTTCTGCATCATACTGGGCAATACCGATTCTGATGACGAGGTTCCCAGTACAATTAATATTTCCTGGCGGATATACCGCAAATATTTCCACAGGCTGAATTTATAGTAGCGGCAAATGGCATTTAAAACCGCGAAGATAAACAGGATACAGGTTAAATATACCGTTCCCATCAGCTTGGCCATAGGCAGCAGGGTGGATAATCCGTACGTACCAATACTGTAAGCCATTCCGCCGAAAGCACCCACCGGGGCCAGGCGCATTACCACCTTCATGATATTGAAAAACACTTTCGATAGCTTATCGAAGGTTGATAACAGCGATTGTCCGCTGCTGCCCATACGGTTTAAACCGTAGCCAAACAAAATGGCGAAGAACAGTAGTTGCAGAATATCTCCCTTAACAAAGGACTCAAAAATATTATGCGGAATAATATGGGCAATAAACTCACTCCAGTTTATCTCTGCAGCCTCTTTGGCATATTTATCTACGCTTTGGGCATCGCTGCCTGCCGTGCTCAAACCCTCGCCGGGCTTCAGGAGATTGGCAACCAGCATACCGATGATAATGGCCAGCGTGGTAACTATTTCAAAATATATTAAAGCCTTTCCTCCCACGCGACCTACCTTTTTCATATCGCCCATGTGCGCAATACCCAGCACAATGGTTAGAAATATAATGGGTGCTATCAGCATGTTGATCATGTTGATAAAGCTCTGACTGATCAATTTGGCGTAAGGTGAAAAGCCGGGAAAGAACGCACCGATAATCATGCCTGTTATAATGGCCACAATTACCTGGAAGGTTAGGTTAGTATAGATTAACTTCATTTATTTTTTACCGTAAAAATAAAAAGTGGATTTAATACCAAAGTTTACAAGATTGCGAATGTAGTTGATAAATACCATTTATTGATAATGAAAGATTAGCATAAGTTGAGTAGATTTTATCCGGGTATAACCATTTTATCTGTTTATACGTGAACGTGTTGTGTATATTTGGGAGTTAGCGGTCGTTGCAGGACGCCACAGTAGACATTAATAAACGACATAACAAGAACAATATGACAAAAAGTAAATTACTTGAAATGAACAACGTAGGCATCGTTGTAGAAAATCTTGATAACGCTATTTCTTTTTTCACAGAAATGGGGCTGAAACTTGAAGGACGAACCATGATTGAAGGCGAATGGGCGGGACGAGTAACAGGACTTGGAAATCAATCCGTAGAAATTGCAATGATGGTTACACCTGACGGGCACAGCCGGCTTGAACTTTCAAGATTTCTAACACCGGCAATCATTTCTGACCATAGGGCAGCACCTGTTAATTCTTTGGGGTATCTAAGAGTCATGTTCAAAGTTGACAATATTGACGAGTTGGTGTCCAGACTTACAAAGCAAGGTGCAGAACTTGTTGGCGAAGTGGTTAATTATGAAAACATATACCGGCTTTGCTACATTCGTGGAGTTGAAGGACTTCTTATTGGACTTGCCGAACAAATAAATAATAAATGAAAAAACAATATGGTTACCGGAGTTTTATGTCAAATCGGGATTGGTTGAAAAAAAGTAGTTGAAGGCATAGACTAAAAAAGAAGGTTCGGAGAAAAGTTCGGAGAAACCCTGGAAAAGTTCGGAGAAAATTATACGATTGATAAAAAACAATGCCCGGATAACGATTAAAGAATTAGCAGAACAACTGAATATATCAACAAGAGCAGTAGAAAAGAATATAGCAAAACTAAAAACAATAGGAATACTTGAACGCATTGGTAGCGACAAGGGCGGACATTGGAAAATTAACAAATGAAAAAAACAACGTTAACAATACTGATTACCGGAGTTTTATGTCAAATCGGGATTGCCCAAAACTTTGACAAAATCAAGCTGGATAATTACTTTAACGCACTTAAAGCAAACGATAAGTTTATGGGGAGTGTGGCTGTTTCACGGGACGGAAAACTCATTTACTCAAAATCCATAGGATTTGCGGACATTGAGAACAATATACTGGCAGACGCAAATACCAAATACCGGATTGGCTCAATATCCAAAACGTTCACTTCGGTTTTGGTATTAAAAGCCGTAGAAGGGAAAAAATTAGACCTGAGCCAAACCATTGACCAATATTTTCCGGCTATTAAAAATGCCGCTAAAATAACCATTAAAGATTTGCTCAGTCACCGAAGCGGAATACCTAATTTTACCAATGAAAAAGATTACCTGACCTGGCACACCCAACCCAAGACTGAAGCAGAAATGGTAGCGATTATTGCTAAAGCCGGCAGCGATTTTGAGCCTGGCAGTAAAGCTGAATACAGCAATTCAAACTTTGTGCTTCTAACCTATATTCTTGAAAAGAGCTTCAAAAAATCCTATACCGAATTACTGAAAGAATACATTACTCAACCCATTGGATTAGTCAATACATACCTGGGAGGAAAAATTAAAACTTCGGAGAAAGAAAGTAAATCATATAAATACACAGATACCTGGAAAGTTGAACCCGAAACCGATATTTCTATTCCTTTAGGTGCGGGCGGCATTGTTTCCACACCGGGCGATTTGGTAAAATTCAGCGACGCGTTGTTTGGAGGAAAACTTTTAAAAAAAGAAAGTCTTGAAACGATGAAAACCATCAAAGACCATTATGGAATTGGATTGTTTCAAATTCCTTTTTACAATAAAACAGGTTATGGACACACTGGAGGTATAGATGGTTTTAGTGCTGTTTTCGCACATTTTTCAGACGGCAATATTTCTTATGCGCTAACCTCAAACGGAACAAACTTTAACAATAACAACATTTCTATTGCGGTTCTGAGTGCCGTTTATGACAAGCCTTATGACATTCCTGAATTTTCAACTTACAAAGTGAGTTCAGCAGATTTGGACAAGTATTTGGGCGTTTATTCATCAACGCAAATCCCGCTTAAAATAACAATAACTAAAAAAAACAGTACACTCATTGCGCAAGGCACAGGACAACCTTCCTTTCCGCTTGAAGCAATAGAAAAAGACAAATTTAAATTTGACCAGGCAGGTGTAGTATTAGAATTTAATCCGGCAGCAAAAACAATGACACTTAAACAAAGAGGAGGGCAATTTGCGTTTACAAAGGAGTAAAATTACACTCAAAACGGCTGTTGTTCTTGTCGAATTTCGTACCGGGATTTATTTCGGTAAACGCTGTCAGGGTTTTGAACCCTGACAGCGTTAAAAGCCAGAACAACTTTGCATGACCACTTATTCAATTACGTAAATTATTCCTAACTTTACACGTAACATACGTTTAAAGGAATGAATACGAAACTGACATTGAACTTAAACAAGCATATCATTGAAAGTGCAAAAGACTATGCAAAAAGTCATAAAGTTAGCTTATCGCAATTAATCGAAAACTATTTAAACTCATTGACCCAAAAGAACGAAAAAGAGATTAAAGTAAGTCCGCTTGTTGAGAGTTTAACCGGTGTAATTCCAAGTGAACAAGACGCTGACTTCAGAAAAAACTATTATGAATATTTAAACAAAAAATATTCATAATGGATAAACTTTTTGTTGACACAAACATTATCATTGACCTTCTTCAAAAGAGAGAAGGATTTTATGAAGAAGCTCAGGAATTATTTACACTTGCTGACAAAAAGAAAGTAAAACTTTTTATTTCTTCATTAACCATTGCGAATACACATTTTTTACTCTTAAGGAATTATAACTCTGATGAGGCCAGGAAAATATTGGCAAAATTTAAAGTTCTGGTAGAAGTTTTGCCATTGGATGACAAAATAATTGAGCTGGCTTTGGCTTCAGACTTAAAAGACTTTGAAGATGCCATTCAATACTACACTACCATAGAAAATAATGCGAATATGATTATAACCAGAAATAAAAAGGATTTCGGTAAACAAACTATTCCAATATTAACAGCAAAAGAATATCTAAACCGAAATAAAAGTGTTGGGTAGACAAAGGGAATTTCCTTGGTGAAGCAAAATTCTTATCGATTGAGCGAAGCTCCGGCTTCGTTCAACTACTTTTAAGCCTCCGGCTGATAAACAAAGGTTCATACCATAGTAATTGTAGGGGAAACAGAATAGCGCATAGTGAAGTTTCCCGCTACCGCTCTCCAATCCCGGCCGAATTAAATTGCAAATCGTACAGGCGTTTGTAATAACCATCTAAACGCAGCAATTCCTGGTGTGAGCCCATCTCCTTAATCTCACCATGGTCAAGCACAATAATTCTGTCGGCATGCTGGATGGTAGACAAACGGTGCGCAATCACAATGGATGTACGTCCCTGCATCAGCTTTTCAATAGCCGTTTGGATAAGATGTTCCGTTTCAGTATCTACCGAAGAAGTAGCTTCATCCAACACCAGAATCTTAGGATTATACACCAGGGCACGGATAAACGACACGAGCTGCGCCTGCCCGGCCGATAAGGTTGCGCCGCGTTCCTGCACCACGTAATCATAGCCGCCGGGCAAACGCATAATAAACTCATGCGCACCCACTTCTTTGGCCGCGGCAATGATCTGCTCCCGCGAAATATCCGGGTTATTCAGGCTGATGTTGTTGGCAATGGTATCCGAAAACAGGAAAACATCCTGTATCACGGTAGCAATCTGCGAACGCAGAAAACCAAGCTCATAATGCCGGATATCCACATCGTCAAGCAATACGGTGCCCTTACCAATCTCGTAAAAACGGTTAAGAATATTAATGGTTGATGATTTTCCCGCCCCCGTTGCGCCTACCAGCGCTAGCGTTTCGCCGGGTTTTACATGAAACGAAATATTCTTCAACACCCAATTTTCATCGTTATAAGCAAACCATACATGCTCAAAACGAATATCGCCCTGTATGGCTACAGGTTTCAGTGTACCGTTATTGGCCGTAGTTTCATCGGTATCCAAAACGGTAAAAATCCGGTCGGCGCCCACCATACCCATTTGCAGCGTGTTGAATTTATCAGCCAGTTGCCTGATGGGCCTGAACATCATGTTAATAAAGGCGATGAATGATACGATTAAACCCGGCGTTACACCGCCCGACGAGGCAGACAAAGCGGCCAGCTCATGGTCTGAAAGAATACGCTTTGAGCCGTACCAAACCAGCAAACCCAGCGACATGGCGGAGATAATTTCGACCACCGGGAAAAATATGGAATAGTACCAGTTTGAACGGATATGCGCATCGCGGTGCAGCTTATTTACAGCTTTAAATTTCTTCATTTCCTGCGCCTCGCGGGCGAAATACTGGATAATGCTGATGCCCGTAATATGTTCCTGCAAGAACGTATTGAGCCGGGCAACCTGCGTACGCACTTCCTGGAAAGCCGATTTAATAGCTTCCTTAAAGATATACGTAGCCAGAAAAAGCAGTGGCATGGGAATAAGCGTTACCAATGTAAGTTTCCAGTCCTGAATCAGCATCACCACCAGAACACCAATTACCAGCAATAAATCGCCAATGATGGAAATTAAGCCTTCAGAAAAAATATCGGCAATAGTTTCCAGGTCAGATACCGTACGTGTTATCAGCATCCCGATAGGTGTACGGTCAAAATACTTCAATCGCAGCGAAGTGATATGATTAAACACATCAATACGCAGGTTGCGGATAACCGACTGCCCCAATAAATTCGTGGAAAACGTTTGATAATATTGCACCAGCGATTGCAGGATTAATAATCCCGACATCAGCAAACAAATCTTGATCAACCCCGGATAATCTGCCCGGATGATATACCGGTCGACCGCAAGCTGCATTAAAAACGGTTGCGCCAGCGACACCACCGAAAGCAAAATAGTAAGCACCGCCGATACAATAAACAGCAAACGAAAAGGCCTGACATACTGCAGCACACGCCCCAGTAATTTAATATCTAATGCTTTTCCGGTAACTTTTGCCATATTTTACTCCTCGCAACTTTTAATCCCCGAACCCCGAATTACCCGGGAGGATTTCGCTCCACCCAACTTTGCCTTTAAAAAGGCCATGTGCGCCGGGCATTTTGACTTTTGACTTTTTAATTTTGACTTTCAATATAAGGATAATGTACCGCCGTAAGATACAAACCACAGGCCGGCACCGATGTACCGGCATTCGAACGGTCTTTACTCATTATAATATCATGCAAGGCCTCCGGGGCCATTTCACCACGCCCTACTTCCAGCAGCGTACCAACGATGGCACGCACCATGTTCCGCAAAAAACGGTCGGCCGAAATATAAAATACAATACCATCTGCCTGCTCTCTCCACACCGCCTCTTTAATCATGCAATTGTTGGTAAACACCTGCGTGTTTGATTTACTGAAACAACTGAAATCCCGGTATTGCTGCAAAATCGCCGAAGCTTTGTTCATAACGGCAATATCAGGACGGTCGCGTAACTGCCAGGATAAATCTTTTTTAAACGGATCTTTTTCAAAATGAATACGATATTCATACGAACGTAGCGTGGCGTCAAAACGGGCATGGGCATCCGGCTTAACCGGGATAAGCCGCTTTACCGCGATATCATACGGAAGCAAAGCGTTCAGGCTGTTCAGCGAGCGCTGCTCTTCAAACGGCATATCCACATCGCTTACATCAAAATGTACATAAAACTGGGTGGCATGTACGCCGGCATCGGTACGGCCACAACCCACCGTTTCAACGGTCTGCCTGAAAACCGTATTCAGCATCTGGTTAAGCACCTGCTGTACAGTAACAGCATTAGGCTGCACCTGCCAGCCATGATATTGCGTGCCTTTAAAGCAGATTTCAGCAAAATAGCGCCGGATAGTATTCACCCCGCAAAGATAGTTTTTTGAACGGTTGCCTGTTCCAACCCTCTGCGATAATTAGGTAAAATTAGTGTTGAGTATTGAGACACGAGATTTTAGATGTGAGATTGTTTCGCTTCGCTCAAATTGTTGTATTGCCAGATTGTTATATTGTTACGTGTTATGAGTTACGAGTTATGAGTTACGTGTTACGGGCCTCATAACACGTAACTCACAACTGGCAACACATTTCTGCTTTCAGACTTTCCCGACTTCCGGACTAAGGACTATGAACCATGAACTATAAGCCATCAGCCATAAACTATCCGCCATTCAACTTTAAGCTAAAAACATTATCTTTAACACAGAAATAATATTCATTTTCACGAAAATGCCTGCATTCACCAATATTAACAGGTTTTACCCCGAACCCGGAATATTGACAGCTATCGTCAAGAACATAACGGTGGCTGAGATGGCCGTTACCAAAGGATGGGAAAAATTATTTCATCTTGGCGGCAACTATATCACATTTGTTCTTAAAGGCGATGTACAGATCCGCTCAAACGAGGTCATATACGATGGTAGCGAGGTACTCTTTAACGCTTCAGGAACACAATTCTTTGAGTTTAAGGTACAGTCTGATACGCTGTTTGCCATTATATCCCTGAAACCCACGACATTTAACCGGGTCTTCCATCTAAACCCGGCCGACTACAACGGGAAGTACCTTCCTGCTAAAAAGGCCATAAACGATGATTTACATGATATCCGCGAAGAACTGCAGACCTGTAATAATTATGAGGAAATAGCAAACCGGTTATTCAACTGGATGGAGCCCTGGTGCAAAAATATCCGGAATTCAAATAACCTTATCGATGCTATTATTGAATACATCCATACAAAAAATGGATGTGTAAAAATGCTGGAAATCGCCAGGCGTTTTAAGCTATCCCGGCGTTCCCTCGAAAAATATTTTAAAAAAGAAATTGGTATTACACCTGCCCATTACACCAAAACCTGTCGTTTCGCTTCGGTGCTTACCCTGTTGCAACAATCGCAGAAAGAACACATTGATGCTGTTATAAGTATCCTGGAGTATTACGACTATTCTCACTTTCAGAAAGATTTTCAACGGTGCATGGGTATTAAATTTCAGGACTACATTAACGATAAGCAGCATCCGTTGCAGGAATACCTGTTTGCATATAATTCTAATTTCTCGCCGGTACGATAAGGCCGGAAGGTGGAAGGCCTCTTTGAGACATCTTCGTCCCGGAGTAATCCCGGAACAAATCAAGTCAAATCGCGATAGGAATTCCAGAACATGGCTTAAGTTTCAAATGCTATAACGCTGTCAGGGTTTAAAACTCTGACAGTCTTAAAAACTTCACCTGTCTTAAGTTTCAGCAGGAATATTGAGCACCGGATAACTTAGGCCTTAGCATTACAGGAAGTTCTGAAACTTCCTTAATTACCTAAAAAGCCACAAGCCTTAAAGTTACTGAACGAAGCCGGAGCTTCGCTCAATCAGCTTACTCCCCTCTCCCTTGGAGAGGGGCTGGGGGTGAGGCCAACAAATTTCGTTCGCATTTTTACACAAGAATACTACCTGCGAGCAATAATATTGCATGTTATTTAAATACAGCGCAATATGAATCTACGTTTATCCTTTACTTTCCTCATCCTGTTCATCTCATCGCTATCGCTAAAAGCACAGGTGCTTTTTTACGAAGACTTTGATAATATTCCCGGTGCGATCGCTGTAGGCGGCTACCAGTCTTACACTTTTCCCGCTGGCTGGACACTGGCAAATGTGGATAACTTCACTCCTGCAGAGCAGGTGTCTTATGTAAATAATAGCTGGATACGGCGTGAAAATTCCTTCACTGATGCCAACTATGCCGATAGCTGCGCCATATCTACTTCATATTACACTCCTGCAGGCACAGCCGATGACTGGATGTGGACCCCCGCCATTACACTGAGCAACGGTGTTGTGCAGTTAACATGGCGGGGTAAAGTAGGCGATGCCGATTATCCTGACAGCTACGAAGTGCGTATCATGACCGATACTCCTACCGGCAGTGCGGGTAATATAGGCAATATGCTTAGTAATTCTATCGTATTATACAGTTCTATTACAGAAAGTACAACCTGGGCCACTCACTCCGTTGATTTAAGTGCGTATGCGGGGCAAACAGTATATATCGGTTTCAGAAACCATTCTGATGATAAATTTTTGCTGTTTATAGATGATGTGAAAGTAGCTGTCAATTATAACGCGGATGCCGCGGTTACCGGCATTACCGGTTACGAATATACCCAGATGCCGGTATTCAATATCAGTAGCATCCCGTTAAGCGGTAGCATTAAAAATACGGGCGTTCAATCCCTCAGCCAGGTTAAGCTGAATGCCCGCATATACGATTCCGCTCACAATCTGGTACACACAGCCGAAAGCAGTGCGCTTAGTTCGCTCGGCACACTGGCAAGCAATTCGTTCACCTTAAGTCCTGAATGGACACCCGATGCGTCCGGGATTTATACCATTAAATATTTTCCATCAGCCAGCGAAGCCGATGAAAACCCGCTAAACGATACCCTGACGAGAACCGTAACGATAACCGATAGTACACTGGCCAGGGATAACGGCATCGTCACCGGGCAATTATCTATCGGGGAACCGGGTCATACCGGACAGGCGTTTACCATTATCAATCCATCGGTACTCAGTTCCGTATATGTACAATATAATACCAGCGCCGCACCACGGCAATACGCCGTTTCGGTATGGAAAGAAAACAATACGGGTACACCTGTCGAAATGATTGGCAGTACAGATACATTATCGTATTCAGGAGAAGATACCCTGAAAACAACATTGTCTTTTAAAAACGGGCCGATTGTGCTTATGCCGGGTACTTATGTGATTGCCGATATTCAGTTTGACAACACGTCGGCTGTTGCCTCATGTGATGAAACCTATACAGAAGGCCAGTTATGGTATTACACCACTGCCAACGGTTGGAGTAATTCAATACCTTACGTATTGAAGAAAGTACCGGTTTTGCGTATGAACCTGCATCCCTATATCAAGCCGGGTGTTAACGCCCTTCATTTTGACGGAACAGACGACCATGTAGATATTCCGGATAACGATGCGCTCGACTTTACCAATACCGGCACTTATACCCTCGAATGCTGGATAAAGCCATCAGGCTTTAATGCGTTGGCCGGTATTATTTCCAAATACCACAACTCCGGTGCCAATGGTTATTTTCTGCGGCTTACCGGCGATGGCCCGTATACAGGTTTAGACTTTGACGGCCTGAAAACCGCGAACGGAATCCTGGCGCCAAATACCTGGTATCACATTGCCGCTGTAAATAACGGAGGTACCCGGACGCTTTATGTAAACGGCGTAGCCCAAGCGCTTAGCGGCACAGCTATACCCGTAGCAGCCAATACGGATAAACTTGCGCTGGGAATGGATTACCAGTCATCGCCTCGTTATTTTAACGGTACGATAGACGAGGTACGGATATGGAATGTTGCCCTCACCCCCGAACAGCTACAGGGAAACATGGGCCGTACTGTACTGCCCACTACTCCCGGACTGGTGGCTTATTATAACATGGATGAGGGAACAGCCGGGAGCGACAACACCGGGCTTACACAGGTTACCGACCTAACGGCCAATGCCAATCCTGGCACAGCAGTGAACTTTGCCCTAAACGGTAATACTTCCAATTGGGTAAATGGCTATATACTTAGCGAAGCTACCAGCGGCAACGTATTATATGTGGACGCTTCGGCTACCGGCAGCAACAGCGGCAACGACTGGGCCAATGCGCTTACCTCGCTTTCCGACGCCCTGAATATCGCCGGATATTCAGCCACCATCGATACCATATTGGTAGCTAAAGGCACTTACTCTCCTGAGTACAAGGCCGGCAATGGCACGGAAGAAAGAGACAAAACCTTTGTGCTGCCTGCCAATGTAAAAATACTGGGCGGCTATCCTAATGGTGGTGGAGATGGCACACGTGATATTGCTGCCAACCCCACAATACTAAGCGGCGACATTGATAAAAACAGCACATCAGACGCTAACGATGCTACTCACGTACTTATTGCCGCAGGCGATATGGGCAGCGCCGAGCTGAATGGCTTTACCATTACCGGTGGATACGCTTCGGGAGGCTCTACCAATATCACCGTAAATTCTACCATCATTACCCGTAGTAATGGTGCCGGAATAATGATATACAATTGTGGCTCAACATTTACCATAACTAATTGTACATTTTCAAAAAACACGGCCGAAAACATTGGCGGCGGCATATATATGTACAGCCAATCAGCTGCCGCGGCTTCACCCATAATAAGCAACTGTACGTTTTCAGAAAATACGGCACATTCTGGCGGTGGTATGGGCAACAATAATTCCGCTCCGGCAATCAGCCATTGTAACTTTTCAGAAAACAGCGTTGACCTGAATGGTGGCGGCATGTATAATTCATCGGCTTCCTCACCAACCATTTCCTACTGTACATTTTCAAAAAACACAACCGACTGGCAGGGTGGTGGCATGTATAGCAGTGCCTCGACTCCACTGGTAACACATTGTACTTTTTCAGAAAATACAGCTCCCTCTGGAGGAGGAATGTTTAATCAAGGTGTGCTGTCTGGCACTAAAATAAGCTACTGTAATTTCCTGAAAAACGAAGCTAACGGCGACTCGCAGGGCGACGGCGGTGGGATAATCAATATGGCTTCTTCACCGGTAATTTTTGAGTGCGTTTTTTCAGAAAACACATCGGATTCTGGCAATGGCGGCGGAATAGCCAACCGGAACGCCTCTTCACCAACGGTGATTAACTGTGTCTTTTCAAAAAATACGGCAAGCTTAGGTGGCGGAATAAGTAATATAGACCATTCGTCTTCGGATATTGTTAATTGTACCTTCTTTGGAAATGAAGTAACCTTCCCGGCAGGCGGGGCTATCGCCAATAGCGGTTCATCTGCTTCAACCATAACCAATTCTATTATTTACGGCAATACCGGCTCTGGCATCTTTGACAATAGTGATGGTTCAAATTCTACCGTAACCTACAGTTTGGTGCAGCAAACGGTTGGGGTTTATCTGGGCGAAGGGAATATCAACGCCGACCCGTTGTTTGTCAATGCCAGTAATCCTGTTGGCAATGACGGCATTTGGGGCACAGCCGATGATGGTTTGGCTCTGCAAGGCTGTTCACCGGCCTTAAATACTGGCAACAATGACAATGTTTCCCCTGAAAACACGGAGGATATTGCCGGTAATCCACGAACCTACCATAGTACTGCGGATATGGGAGCTTACGAGAGGCAAAGCGCACCGCTTTCTGTAGGGCATTCCGTATATGTGGATAGCACTAATGGTAATGATAACAATACGGGTATAAGCTGGGCCACCGCTTTTAAAACCCTTTCGTATGCATTGAAGACAACCCAGAGTTCAACATGTTATGCCGGTGTAGACAGTATTCTTGTTGCCGAAGGTACCTATTTCCCTACCGGCGAGCAAAGTGGGACTAACCGCGATAGTACTTTTTTGATTAACCGTGGCGGATTGAAGCTACTGGGCGGTTATCCTGCCGGTGGTGGTACAAGAGATATTATCGCTAATCCTACCATTCTCAGCGGCGATATTGGCGCACCTAACGACGGTACAGATAACAGTTACCATATCGTAGTGGCAGTAGGTAGCGCTATAGATAACACAACTGCGTTAGACGGCTTTACCATTACTAAAGGCAATGCCAATAATGGCAGCGGTAATATTACAGTAAATGGCATTAAGGTAGCCAGAGTATTCGGAGCCGCTATATATAGCAATGCCTCTTCTCTTGTAATAAACAATTGTATTTTTTCAGGCAACAGCGTAACTCAACAAGGTGGAGCTATGTACAATACAAACAATGCCTCTCCTGCTGTTACCAACTGTACGTTTTCAAACAACACTGCGCAACACGGTGCAGGAATATTTAACCTCCAGGCTTCGCCTACCATAAACGACTGTACTTTTTCAGACAATGTGGCAAATCAGCAGGGAGGAGCGATGTACAACCAAGATAATTCGCAGCCGGCTATTACCAACTGTACTTTTTCAAACAATACCGCAAACCACGGTGCAGCAATATTCAATCAACAATCTTCACCATTAATAACCAATTGTACTTTTTCAGATAATACGGCAAATATGCGGGGAGGCGCTATGTACAATCAGGATAATTCACAACCGGCTATTACCAATTGCTCTTTTTCAGGAAATAATGCTGTAAGTGTAGGCGGCGGTATAGCCAACTATACTTCTTCACCGGTAATTTCCGGATGCATCTTTTCGAAAAACATGGCAAACGACGGTGGTGGCGGAATATATAATGCTTCTTCATCGGCCCCGGATATTGTTAATTGTACATTTTTCGGGAATGAGGCAAGCACCTCTCAAGGTGGAGCTATCGCTAATAGTGCTTCATCCACTTCGGTTATAAGAAATTCTATTATTTACGGCAATACCGGCACGAATCCATTTGATAACAGCGATGGTTCCCACTCGACAGTGACGTACAGCCTGGTGCAGCAGACCGTTGGGGTTTATCCGGGCGAAGGGAACATCAACGCCGACCCGCTATTTGTAAATAGCAGTAACCCTGCCGGAGATGATGGTGTTTTTGGCACAGCCGATGATGGTTTGGCATTACAAAGTAACAGCCCCGCTATCAACACCGGCAACAATCAGCTTTATTGGGATGCCGTTAACGGTGGAGTTCCGCTTCCCTCCCCCTTAGGGGGAGTCGGAGGGGGCTTAGATTTTGCCGGAAACGTTCGGGTGTACAAATACGACGAAAGCGGTATTATAGATTTAGGCGCTTACGAGTACCAGAGCGACCCAACCCCGCTGCCCGTTACACTGATTAACTTTACCGCTAAGGCTTCCGGCAACAGCGCCTTGCTGCAATGGCAAACCGCCAGCGAATTAAACAACAAAGGCTTCATCATTTATAAGGCCGGAGGGATGGAAGGTGGAAGGATGGAAGGTGAAGAGAACGCGACGTTTGTAAAAATTGGTGATGTACAGGTTGTAAAGACGGATAATCGTCCGTCTTCATCAGGCGCAGACGGACAATCGTCCGTCTCTACGTACGCGTTTTATGATAATTCGCCGTTAAACGGCAACAACTATTACAAACTGGTACAGGTAGATAATGATGACAAGGCAACAGAATTAGGCGTCAGAACGGTCGCCTTCCACCTTCAGCCTTCTACCTTAAACCTCTATCCAAATCCTACAAACAACTCCCTGACCGTGACTTTTCCGGCAGACCGCTATCAAAGCCTGGAAGTAACTGACCTAAGCGGAAGGGTATTACAACACCTTATTTTAAATGAAACAGAAAGTAGAAAAACGATTTCATTAAGTGCTTACACGGCAGGAATGTATATCATTAAACTAAATGGAAAGGGACAAACAGAGATTAAAAAGGTGATAAAGCGGTAAAAGTCCCTAAGGGGAACCTTTTTTTTAAGTAGCTGAACGAAGCTGGAGCTTCGCACAATCGGATTGCTTTGAGCTATCAGCTATTGGCTATCAGAACCGTTAGTAATTTTTTTGCCATTATTATTTTACAAGGATTATCTTTACCCGGCAAGATTCGGGCAATAAAGCGTTCATGAAATTAACTGATTTTCTATATTATAAAACTCCGGGAACTATTACTTTCAGGAATGTTCTTTCCATCCTAACCTGGCTTATCCTCTTTTCAACCAGCGCTTTCTCCCAGGAGCCGGCACCCCAGTTATCTTCGCAGAAGCTTAAAGACCTGAGCATTGAAGAGCTTATGGGCATTGAGGTTACTTCCGTTTCCAAAACGCCCGAAAAATTAACAGAGGCCGCTTCCGCAATCCAGGTGATCACCCAACAGGACATTCAGCGGTCGGCGGCTACCAACGTGCCCGAAGCATTGCGTCTTGTACCTAATTTACAGGTTACACAACTAAATTCACGCCATTGGATAATCAGTGCCCGCGGCTTTAATTCAACATTTTCTAATAAGCTGCTGGTAATGATAGACGGCCGAACCGTGTATTCGCCGCTTTTTGCCGGGGTTTTCTGGGATGCCCAAAGTGTGCTGCTGGAAGATGTTGACCGTATCGAAGTGATCAGCGGGCCGGGAGCTGCGCTTTGGGGAGCAAATGCTGTAAACGGCGTGATCAATATTATCACTAAAAGCGCTAAAGATACACAGGGGTTATTTGTATCGGCGGGGGGCGGTACCTTCTTACAGCGGTTTGCAGAGGCCCGGTACGGCGGCAAAATAGGCTCCGAAGCAAATTATCGCATTTATGCACAGCATAATGATCGCGACCACACATTCCTGCCAAATGGCACGGATAATATGGATAAATGGCGATTTTCGCAGGCTGGTTTTGACCTGGACTGGAACCTTTCGCAGGCCGATATGCTGAATGTACAGGGCAACTTTTATATGGGCAAAGAGCGTGACTCGCCGCCTGCATCTGGCATAGACGGGCAGAATATTATGGGCAAATGGACACATAACCTTTCGGATAGCTCTAATATTATTGTACAGGCTTATGCCGACCGTACCTGGCGGGTTGAGCTTGATCCGGAAAATATGCTTAGTGATGAACTGACAACTTATGATTTTGATTTTCAGCATAACTTATCGCCGGGAAAATACCATCGCTTTATCTGGGGGCTGGGTTATCGTTTTATGAACGATAAAACACATAACTTCACGCAATTTGTGGGTTTTGTACCTGCCGACCGGAAAATGCATTTGTTCAGCAGCTTTGTGCAGGACGAGATCTCTGTTTCCCAGAAATTTAAATTAACACTTGGTGCGAAGCTTCAGCACACCACATTTACCGGTTTTGAAATACAGCCTAACGCCAGATTATCCTATCTTCTTACCAAACAGCAGGTACTCTGGGCGGCCGCTTCGCGGGCTGTACGTGCTCCCAGCCGTATCGATGTAGATTATCACATCCCTGTCTATCCTCTTCCGGACAGTGTGCGGCATGTAGCCGGCGGACCAGATTTTGCATCAGAAAAGGTAATGGCTTATGAGCTGGGATACCGCATACAACCATTCCGGGGTTTGTCGTTATCGCTGGCTACGTTTTATAATCAATACGATGACCTGTATAGTGTTGTACCGCTTCCGGATACAAAGGTTTACCAGATTCAAAATGGAGCGGAAGGACATTCATACGGCGCCGAGTTGTCTGGCAACTATGTATTGAGCACCAACTGGCGGTTACGTGGCGGCTATACCTATTTCTTCAAAAAAGTAAAGAATAAACCGGATAATGTTACCGATCCGGCTACATTAGCCGGCCTGGGCGTTGATGCTAATCACCAGGCAGTACTGCAATCTATATTGGATCTACCAGCGAACTTTCAATTAGACATCACAGCCCGTTACTCAGATCCGCTACCTACCACGATATATAACTTGTATGTACCCGCCTATTTTACACTGGATACCCGTATTGCCTGGAAATTCCAAAAGCGTTTGGAATTTTCTGTTAACGGCCAGAACCTGCTGAAAAAACGGCACACGGAAGTAGGCCCCAACCGGCAAATCCCACGCAATATTTACGGAAAAATTGTATGGCGATATTAAGAACGACGAGACCCTGAAAATTTAGGGAACTTTACAATCACCCTTATTACGTCCGGTGTTTCAGTTATGCAAAAGCCTCAAGGTTAAAA
This sequence comes from Pedobacter sp. BS3, assembly GCF_008274585.1. GTDB lineage: Bacteria > Bacteroidota > Bacteroidia > Sphingobacteriales > Sphingobacteriaceae > Hufsiella_A. The sequence continues at coordinate 1,187,894 of NZ_VTRT01000001.1, forward strand.
TAGAAGGTAGATCCTTTACCTTCGGTGCTTTCTACCATGATATGGCTGTTATGATGGCGCAGAATTTCTGAAACCAGGTAAAGTCCGATACCAAAACCCGATACCGTTTTTATTTTCTCATTTTCTACCCGGTAAAATCGCTCAAACAGCTTTTTCTGGTCTCTGCTGCTGATGCCGATACCTTCATCGCTGATGTAAACCCGTACTTCATCTGCCTGTTTCTCATAACCAACGGTTATGGTGCTATTGGGTGAAGAATATTTCATGGCATTGCTTAACAGGTTATTCAATACCTGTCCTATCTTATCACGGTCGGCATTAACATTTACCGCATCAGCGGCCAACAATTTAATGGTGTGACCGGAATTGAGAAATACAGCATCGGCAACTACATCTTCCATTAAACGGCTTAAGTCAAATACCTCTTTTACAATCTGGATTTTCCCTTCTTCAATGCGGGCCAGGCTCAGGAAATCCTTGATCATGGCGCCCATTTTATTGGCCTGGGCTTCGGCACGGGTAAGTGCATTAATGCAGAATGTATCGGCATGCTTTTTGGCATGAACCAGCAGTATCTGGACATAAGCTTTAATAGATGTTAAAGGTGTTTTCAGCTCGTGGCTGATGATGGCTATAAAATCATTTTTTCTGATCTCTTCCTGTTTCTTATCGGTTACATCCAATATTGCCCCGATAAAACGGACTGGTTTATCCTCATCATTAAAGAACACCCGGCCCTTTGCCCGCAACCAGCGTATCTTATCATCAGTATCCACAATACGGTACTCCACATCGTAATTGCCATCATCCAGCGACCTGTTAAATGCACTCTCCATTACCCGGTTTATCCGGGGAAGATCATCACGATGTAACCGTTTTAAAATTTGTTCATTGAACGTGCTCGGATCATTATGTGCAATACAAAGCAGCTCCCGGCACCGGGTATCGCAGCTCAATATGTTGTTTACAACGTCCATGTCAAAGGTTCCAAGCTCTGCTGCCTGTGTGGCCAGCCGCAGATGTTCTTCACTTTGAACAAGCTGCCGTTCGTTTTCCTTCTGTTTGGAAATATCACGGGCAATTTTAGACAGACCGATAATATTTCCGGATGCATCTTTAACGGCCGAAACCGTAAGCGAAATATCAAGCAGGTTGTTATCGCGGGTTATAAACTGGGTCTCAAAAGATTCAACCTGTTCGCCCTTTTTGAGATATTCGGCAAACCGGGCTTCTTCTTTTTGCTTTTCGGGCGGCATAATGGCCGATACGGGCTGACCGATCATTTCCCCGGCAGTATAGCCCAGCATCCGTTCTGCAGAGAGGTTCCAACTGGTTATTCTGCCCGAAAGATCATTGCCGATAATGGCATCGCCGGATGATTCTACAATAGCAGCCAGTTGTAAGCTTTCTTCCCGGGCCTTTATGATCTCTAAATTTTGCGCCTCAATCTGTGCCAGCATCTGGTTAAAAGCATCGGTAAGCGAACCGACCTCACCGCCACCCATTTTTGTCGCCCGGATGGAATAATCCCGCTTTTGCGAAATAATACTGGCCGTTTGTTCAAGGGCAATAATGGGTTTTGAAATAGCTTTTTGCAGTACGATAGAAAGCAGGTAAGCAACAAACAGCGAACCTGCAATAAGAAAAAGGGCAATGATAATGTATTTTTTAAGCTGCCCGTACATTGCCTCAAGATCTGACCGGATATAGAGCGTTCCGAGCCGGTACTGATGCTGCATTACCGGCTGGAAACCGGCCAGAAATGCGCCTTCAATACGGTAGCCGCTTTTGCCCGGCTGGGCAGGCAATGCGTTTGAAGAAATAGTATCCGGGTATTTTGCGAACAGCTTACCGGAGCGATCATACAGACAGGCTGCAACAATATGCTTATCTGCATCCAGGGCGCTCAGAATTTCGTTGGCATCTGCCTGACTATCGAACGCAAGAGCGGCAGAGCTATTCGAAGCTATGATCACTCCCAACGTAGAAACATTATTTTTTACCGCCTGCCGGAACGTGATAAATTCAAAAAAAATATAAACACAACACATCAGCGTTAACACTACCGAGCAGGTGAGTAATATAATGCTCATTAATTTGCGCTGTATGGGTGAGTTTCTGAAATTCATGTGTTAATTCTGCAAATTATAAACCTTCGCAACGTTAAGTAGTTTGGAACTTATCTCTAATTGTGCTGCTTTGACGGCCGCAGCGTTAATTTCGAACCGGATTTTATTTCTCTCGGTATAAAAGCGTATCATGCCGCCCCATTTTAAAAAGTTATCGGCATTGCCTACCGTTAAAACATTTTTCTGGCTCATGGCCGATATGGCTTCCTTTATTTTTGCACCTTCATTTAAATTTATGAAAAGCAGGTGGCAATTATCAATATCTTTTCGTGCAGCATAATGTTGAACAATAATAGGATGCCCGTTAACTGTCTCGCCCGATACAATTTCCTGCAGGTAAGTACCAAAGGGATTTTTGCCTGCAATACCAATGATGAACGGCTCATCCGGAGAATCAAAGGCATCAGGCGGCCAATCAATAAACCTGGTGAAATTATACAGGAAGGCCGCTTTGACCTGGTATTCCGGAGCAGGCTTAACCTGTGCGTAAGTATATGGCGAAGTGGTGTAAAGATAACATGCAAGCGCAATGCACACTTTTAAAACAATGGAACGAATAGGAAATTTATCTGTTATCTTATTTCTCAACATTCCAATATAAAATCTTATAGAACCATCCCCACTGATTACCTCAAAAGTAAATCTTTATTTTTCTAATTTATCACAATAGGCTCTTTGTAACAAAGTTTTTTACTCTTTGTTCCACTGGCTACTCAAAAAAGCCTTTTGGACGACAATATCTATCAGCAGAATAAGATTTCTATCGAATAGCTTAAGCCCCGGTACATATTAATAAATAATGACAGCTTATTTCTGGTAACCGTTTCCCATAATTTGTGTTAATATCAGCTTGGATTCTCTACGGGAGAATGGCGAAAAGGTTTCCTTTATATTTTTATCCCATTTTTGCCCGCTTAATTAAATAATTATGCAGTACAGGATAAAAACCCTGGTTAATATCGGCATGAACCAGGTCGATATGGTATTGAGCGCATTTTAATTCCAGCTCTTTCTGGTACGCGGTCATTTGGTTAATATAGTGCTCACGAACCTGCAACGGGTTTATTTTCAGGTCTTCGCCCGATTCCATATCGATAAAATGATGAGGGCGGTTTTCAAATTCCAGATTCTGCTCCTTGGCAGCATCGGTTACGTTGAATAAAATGACTTCGTGCTTATTGTATTTCAGGTGCTGCAAAGCCGAAAAGATGTCCGTCAGGCTATCCCGGCCGGTTCCCGGTTGCAGCCAATCGCTAAACACCACAATAAGCGAACGTTTATGAACCTGTTCGGCAACCTGGTGCAGCACAGCGGCCACCGATGTTTTTTGATGAAGGTCTGTTTGCCGCATTAATTTTTCCAGCTCGGCAAACAGGTATTTCTGGTGCGTTACGGTCGATTTTGCAGCGGTTGATAGCGTGATATGATCGGTAAAGGTGGTCAAGCCGAAGGCATCACGCTGTTTTTGTAGCAGGTAAACCAGTGCCGCAGCCGCATAAACAGAAAACAGCAGTTTGTTATATCTCTTTTCGGGGAAATACATGGACGAAGAAGCATCAAGCACCAGCTGGCACCGCAGGTTGGTTTCCTCTTCAAAACGCTTTACAAACAGCCGGTCTGTACGGCCATATAGTTTCCAATCGATATTTTTAACAGAATCGCCGGTATTGTATAACCGATGCTCGGCAAATTCAACCGAAAACCCATGAAACGGACTTTTATGCAAACCAGTAATAAAACCCTCAACTACCTGCCGGGCAAGCAGGTCAAGGTTTCCGAAATCCTGAAGGTCTTTATACGTAGCTAAATTTTCCATTGTATTGGTTCGGCACGCAAATTACCATTTTTCGGGAATTGCTTTTTTGCCGGAATCCACCCGCGACGCTTTTTTTGCTGCCAGCATGACCTCCTTTAAACGTGCCGCCACCTTATTACATTGTATTTCTGTTGAAGAAATATAGCCTTTCCATTCGGCAGCGTCCAGCTTGGTGGGTATTTTTTCAAGCGGATAACTGTTCCCCGCCGGAACAAAGTTACCGTAACGATTACGCATGTACGGGCTAATTACAAAATCGGTTAGCCAGTACCGGTATTTTCCATTTTTTATTTCGAGGGTCATAGTGTAGGCAACTTCGGCGCTGGGATGTGTTACAAAGGATGCGGTTTTACTTAGAACAAGTTTCCCCTTGCCATGGAAAGAGGTATCGGCTTCCGATTTACTCAATTTAAGGTCTTTTTTCTGCTGCCTGAAAAATTGCTTCGCATGACTCGCCAAACTATCCGCCGAAAGTCCGGGAGCTTCAATTACCTGGTAAAACAGATATTTCCCCTCGGCGCTCATGGTTAGCGTTCCGGATTGTGCCCACGCATTCACGCTGAAAAGCACAAAAAGTAAAAACAACAATTGCTTCATAAAAAATAAAAAGCCGCCTGCAATTACAGACGGCTTAAAGTTATGTTAATAAATCTTAAAACGCGTAAACCGCAGCTAATGAAAACTGTGCAGCCGATTTGGTTGCAGAGCCATTGCTCTTAAAGAACATGTTGGCAGAACCGTTATCTAGTCTTACTTCAGGGATAAAGGTCAATCCGCCGGCTTTTAAGTTAGCCGATAAGGTTACGGCAAACACTGATTCATCGGGAACTACACCGGCAAACGACAAGGCTGTAGCGCCGCTTTTAGCCTTAAAGTATTCGCCTCTTACACCTAAGCCAATATTCGGAGTAAAGAAGTTTTGCAGGTACAGGGCAGCGCCGGTAAATCCGCCATCTTCAGCATCTGATTTTGAGAAATCAGCCGCATTTAAACCTACCTTGAATGATTCAGTTACCTGGTAGGAAGTGGTCAGGTCAAACTCCGTTCCATAGCCACCGTAACCATCGCCGCCGGTAATTACATTCAGGTAAGCGGTCCAGTCCTTAACCGGAGCTACCATAAGCTGTGCCCCTACGCTTGATACACCGCGTGTTGCCGTATAGGCATTCCACTCGTTAAATAAACCCACCATCAGGCTTACCTTATCTGAGAAAGCATAGGTGCCCTTGATGCCTGCATTCTGGAACGGGCCGCTGGAGAACAAGTAAGAGGTGGAGTAATTAAAATTAGCTGTGGGTGAAATTACTTCGTATCCTACAAAAGTACCCATAAAACCGGCAGTCATGCTGAATTTATCCGTGAACGCGTAGTTTACGTACAGGTTCTGGATGTGGAAAGAATTACCGCCGTTAGCGGCTGCTCCGTCACCGGGAAGAAGCGACTGGTATTGTCCGCGAGGGCCGAAAGACAGCTCACCCACGAAAGAAGCTTTACCGGTAGACTTCTTCAGGGCAAGATCGATCATACCTAATGAAACGGAATTCTGGTCTGTTGCAAAGCTGGTAGCAATGTTAGGTGTTTTCTGAAAATCGTATTTGTAATACGTATCTACAGAACCTGAGATTTCAAGCGGCGCTGAATCCTGTGCATTAGCGACAAACACGGAACCTGCAGCAAAAGCTGCCATAAAAGTAAACTTTCTGATCATTTCCATAATTTTTAAGGTTAAATAAAGTTTGATTGTATGAGTTAAAGTTTGATTGTGGTGAATAGCTGTTAAAACGTCTCTGCCAGTACGTCTCCTTTCTCGTTAACAAGTAACGTTTCTGTGTGAACCGCGTAAGTTTCATCGTGCTGACTGGCGTCCAGTCCTATCTCTTCGTCTTCAGACGATACGCGGATAGGCTCTATGAGGTTGATCAGCTTAAAGATCAGGTATGATACGGTAAAGCTGTAGGCTACAACGATCAGCATGGCCTTTAACTGTGTGAAAAAGAATGCTGCGTTGCCATATAATAACCCGTTGTTGCCGCCTGAGTTAACGGTTACAGTAGCAAAAACGCCGGTTAGCAGCATACCTACTATACCGCCAAGCCCGTGACATGGAAATACATCCAATGTATCGTCTACGGTAGATTTATGTTTATAGGCTACCGCGATATTTGAAATGAGGGCCGCAAAGACACCGATGAAGATACTCTGAGGAACCGCCACAAAACCTGCAGCTGGTGTAATGGCAACCAAACCCACAACCGCACCAATACAGAAGCCAAGCACAGATGGCTTTTTGCCTTTCATTACATCAAAAAACATCCACGATAACCCGGCAGAGGCGGCAGCGGTATTGGTGGTAGCAAAAGCGGATACTGAAAGTGCATTAGCGCCCAACGCAGAACCGGCGTTGAAACCGAACCAGCCAAACCATAACAAACTTGTACCTATTAATACATAAGGAATGTTTGCCGGTGGAATTTCTTTATTTTCAAGATGGGCTTTACGACGTTTCAGTACTAAAGCGCCTGCCAGGGCTGCACATCCGGCGGAAATATGCACCACGGTACCTCCAGCGAAATCGAGCACACCCCATTTAAAGAAGATACCATCCGGATGCCAGGTAGCGTGAGCCAGCGGCGCATACACCAACAACCCAAACAGCACAATGAATAAAATATAAGAAGTAAAGCGAACGCGTTCGGCTACAGCACCAACCACTAATCCCGGCGTGATAATAGCAAACATGAGCTGAAACAAAGCGAACAATGCCAATGGAATTGTTGGCGCTAAGCTCCAGGGCCCGCCTGACATTACTCCTTTAAAGAACATAAATGTTGATGGATCGCCGATAAGCCCTAATCCGCCCAGATCTTTACCAAAACACAGGCTGAAACCTACCACTACCCACAATACGCTTACAACTCCGGCGGCAACTACACTCTTTATCATGGTAGAAAGCACATTTTTACGGTGAACCATACCACCATAAAAAAATGCCAGGCCAGGCGTCATGATGAAAACCAGGGCCGTTGCCACAATTATCCAGGCAATGTCGGCGCTATTGTATTTCCCCTCGCCATTGAATGTGGGTAACGATGGCACAAACACAGAAGCCAACGCTACTACAGACAGAATCAAAAATGGCACTACTCTTTTTAATGTTAATCTTGACATATCAATATGTTTTCAGATAATTATTGATTAATTTTTTACGAATTACGAATATTTAAATGAAAAATCATAGAAAATTATCAATTTTTTCATTGATTATTTTAAAAACATACATTTTTTTAGAATAAAACACATAAATAACCGAAATTATTCTAAAAACAACATCAAAAAATTACATCAATTAATATTTATAATTTTAACATTTATAGCATTTTCAATAAAAAAATAATACAAAATCTCCACTTTATTGACTGTAAAATCAAAAAAACACAATTACACAAGACATTAAACATGAAAAAACTATCAAAAAAATATAAAATACATATTACATAATAGATAATAAAACAGCATATATTTCAACGATAAAATCCCCAAAAACACCATATAACCAAAAATAAAAACAAAAATCCTCCAATTTTTCATTCATTTTAACTCCATAAGTATTAAAACGCAGTATATTCATTGGAATACATAAAAATTAGGATGGGAACTGCCGGTATCATTACAGTAAAAGATTCTGACCACATCTGCCAAAGTTTTACTCAAAAAGTTTAATATTTGCAGATACCAGAAAACAGCATAGCATGAAATTATTAGAAGGAAAAATAGCATTAATAACAGGGGCATCGAAAGGCATAGGACGGAAGATAGCAGAGAAATTTATTGAACACGGAGCCCAGGTTGCATTTACTTATTTATCATCGGTAGAAAAAGGCCAGGCCCTGGAGCAGGAGCTTGCAGCAACCGGCATTAAAGTAAAGGGATACCGGTCTGATGCCTCTAAGTTTGACGAGGCTGAAAAACTGATAAACGATGTTGTAGCTGATTTTGGCAGCATCGACATTGTAGTTAATAACGCAGGCATCACCAAAGATGGTCTGCTGATGCGCATGACCGAAGAAAACTGGGATGAGGTGCTCGACGTAAACCTGAAATCGGTTTTTAACGTTACCAAGGCTGCTTCTAAAATTATGATGAAGAACCGTAAAGGTGTATTTGTTAATATGAGCTCGGTGGTTGGCGTTCAGGGTAATGCCGGACAGGCAAACTATGCGGCCTCAAAAGCAGGCATTATCGGGTTCTCCAAATCGGTTGCCAAAGAGCTAGGCTCAAGAAACATACGTGCCAATGTAGTGGCGCCCGGGTTTATCCGCACAGAAATGACTGATGTGCTGGATGTTAAAGTTGTAGAAGGCTGGACTCAGAATATCCCGCTTAAACGGGCAGGCGAAACTGAAGACGTAGCTAATGTATGCGTATTCCTGGCATCGGACATGAGCGCCTACGTTACCGGGCAGGTTATACCGGTTTGCGGCGGAATGCTGTAGGAAGTGGAAAAGTGAAAAGTTGAAAAATCGATGGCGCTCGTTTGCAATACCTTTAAGTTCAACGCAGACAGCGTTCCGAACTGTCTGCGTTGGTTGAATACAAGCGAGCGCTAACAAGTTACATTATATCTGTAATACAGCTTCGATGGCGCTCGTTTGTAATGAGTGCCTCATAATACGGCGTTTATAACGCCGCAGATTACGTAGTATCCGTTTTGTAAACGAGCGCTAACAGGGTTATTAACGGAATCAAAAACCTTGGTGGATTTGCAGGATAAATCACTTGATGTTAATATGTTAACAAAAAAACAATGTATTGGTTATTTATAAACGTATATCTTTATAAGACCTAAAAATAATGCTTTAATTCAAGCGATTTTTTTTAAGGTCATTCACTTTAACCTCAACTAATATGACCTGGAAAAAATTTAGCGGCGAAATCCTCAAAACGCCTATCCATCAGGAAGTAGAACAAGCCATTGAACGCGAATACCGCTTAGGCAATAAGCTGAAAGTGTGTATCGGTACCGACTCTCAGGTAAAAGGTAGCCTGATCGATTTTGCTACGGTAATTGTATTTCTGCGTGAGCAGAAAGGCGGTTTCATGTTCATCCACCAGGAGCGTATCGCCCGCAAAATGACCATCAAAGAACGCATGCTTACCGAAGTGCAGAAATCTATTGAAACAGCCTACTCGCTGTGCGATCTGCTTGACATTTATGATGTAGACCTGGAAGTTCATGCCGATATCAATACCAACCCGATGTTCAAGTCTAACCAGGCACTGCACGAAGCTATGGGATATATCCTAAGCATGGGTTTTGTATTTAAAGCCAAACCCGAAGCCTTTGCCAGCTCGGCTTGCGCCAATAAGATAGTGCAATAGTAGCTTAACTAATTGTTGGTATCAGGTATAGCGAGCAGAAGGGGTGAGCTTCCGGGCTTTTTAGCGCTGCCTGTGCAACTTTGTTGAGTTTCCAATAAATTACATGCAGTTAAACTTGACGAGGTAGGCGAATGATTGGGAGCTTCCCGTAGTACGGGACTTAACTTCTGAATTAACCTGTTACCAAAAACACCTCGGCCAGCGGGTTAAACAGGTAAATATTTCCGGTTTTAACCTCAACGCAACGATAACGCTTTTTAATGCGTTCGCCTTTCTTAAATACACGTCCGTTTTTTAGTGTAAACAATGCATGCAGTGCCACACGCTCTACCGTGAACACGTTTTCTGCACGCTTATCATAACGCTGTAACGCTCTGAACAAATTTGCATCGCTGCAACTGGAAGCAGCCGGGTTTTGCAGGTAAGCACGTATTGCCCGGTGAATATCTTCCGGGAAAACTTCCATTTCAAAAAAAGGAACCATCATCCGCTTAAAGTTAGCTTTCCACTCAGTGCCGTGCGGTTTTACCAGGCTTTTATGCTCATTCCAGGTATGCAAATGGGCAAACTCATGTACCGTGGTTACCAAAAAAGCATACGGATTCAGGTTATAATTCACAGAAATACGATGCCCCTTTCCCTGTTGCGGTGGACGGTAATCGCCGAATTTGCTGTTACGTCCCCGCGAAACCTTGAACTCACATTTAAAATAATCTATCCAGCGGGCAATCAGTGGCGCCGCTTTTTCGGGCATATATTTAGAGAGAATAGCTACTTTATCCACACAAAACAGTTGTTATCAAAAATAAATATTTATCAGGTAAACCAAACAAGCAAGATGTTATCTGTATAAATACGCTGATTTAAAGCTGCTTAGCTTAAATCTCCGGCCAATTCAAATTATTTATCTTTCTAAAATTAATTTCATATCGGTTACCTAACCTGGTATTTTTTGACGAATTTTAGCACAGCTAACATTAACCTTATGGAACCGATAACTATCCGGACAGAACAACGCGTTGCAGAAATTTCATGGTTCTGCGATCTTTGCGGCGGCGACACCCAATACCTGGGTATACTTGACAATGCCCGTCGAAGCAATTATGCCCATGCCCGCGAAATTCTTCTCACAGCCGAGCAATCGGGATATAAAAATATCCTGCTGCCATCCTCGTACACCGTAGGTCAGGATGTGCTTACGTTTGCCTCGGCCATTGCACCGCAAACAACTACCATTAATTTGCTAACAGCCATCCGTTGCGGCGAGTTATACCCGCCCATGCTGGCCAGAACCATAGCTACGCTGGATCATATTCTGAAAGGCCGGTTAACCATCAATATCATTAATTCTGACCTTCCGGGGCTGAAAGAGGATGCCGGACTGCGCTACCAACGGTGCGCCGAAACCATAGAAATTCTGAAACAAGGCTGGCAAAACGACCGAATCGTTCATCATGGCGAGGTATACCAGCATATCGACCTTTCATCAGACCCTGTTAAACCTTACCAGCAAAATGGCGGGCCGCTGTTATATTTTGGCGGCATTTCTGAAGGTGCACGGGAGGTTTGTGCCAAATATTGCGATGTTTTCCTGATGTGGCCCGAAACGGAAGACCGCCTGTACGAAACCATGAAGGATATGAGCGCCCGGGCCGCCAGGTATGGTCGCAAACTGGATTTTGGCCTGCGGGTGCATGTTATTGTACGTGAAAGCGAAAGCGAGGCTATCGAGTACAGCCGGTATATTATGTCAAAGTACAATGAGCAGGAGGGCCTCAAACTGAAAAACCGGGCGCAGGATGCCGCTTCGCTGGGTGTGCTACGGCAGAATGAGCTTCGTGAGCTGGCCGATAAGGATGGCTTTGTAGAGCCCCTGTTATGGACAGGTATTGGCAAAGCCCGTTCGGGATGCGGGGCTGCCATCGTAGGCAATCCCGACCAGATCATTCAGAAACTGAACCGCTATATGGATATGGGCATGCGTTCATTTATCCTTTCGGGATACCCTTTGCTGGAAGAAAGCCGGCTTTTTGCGAAATACGTTTTGCCACAGCTGCCTAACGTGTCTATGCCGGTGCTGCAAAACAGGATTCCGGCAACTACGCCGGAAACGCCGTTAACTACAGCACCATTGAAGTAAAATTTGCGAGATCCATCTATCTAAATATTCAAATAAGTGTGAATATTTTTCATTTTTTTTGTTTTAAACAATGTTCTTTATGACTGATATACAGTTATATACTAAAATAGCTAATCTGTCTGGCAGACTAAAATCAGAGGTTTCAGATTATATTGATTTTTTAAAATATAGATCAAATAAGAAAACCAATACACCAGCTAAAAGAATTGCCGGCAAAGCTAAAGGATTAATAACCATGAAGGATAATTTTGACGATCCGGTACAAGGATCCGAAGCATATATGTGATGGATCTTTTACTTGACTCTCATACAAATCGTCTGGTTTATCACTGAAAGTGGCATATTGATAAACCTCTTTTTACATCTCCCAAACCAAAGTCGGTTACATAAGCTGTAGCTTTGCAGTTATGAAAGTAGAAATCTGGTCGGATGTAATGTGCCCGTTCTGCTATATCGGCAAACGGCACTTCGAGCAAGCCCTCGAAACACTTCCTTTTAAGAATGAAATCACTGTGGAATGGAAAAGCTTTCAGCTTAACCCGGAATATAAAAACACTAGCGGCGAGAGCCTGTATGAATACCTGGCCAAAAGTAAAGGCATTTCTGTAGAACAGGCCAAAGCCATGACCTCGCAGGTTGCCGGTATGGCCAATGCAGCAGGATTAAAAATCGACTTTGCGCATAACATTCCGGCCAATTCATTTAATGCGCACCGGATCATTCACCTGGCAGCCAAACATAGCTTACAGGATAAGGCTGAGGAAGCATTCTTCAACGCTCATTTTGTGCAGAACCTGGATGTTGATAAGCCGGATGTTCTCTTACAGGTTGCCACTGAAATCGGCTTAGATAAAGATGAAACAGCCGCATTATTAAGCGGGGATGAATTTGCTGATGCCGTACGGTATGACCAGTACGAAGCGCAAAACCTGGGCATTCGTGGTGTACCGTATTTTGTACTCGACCGTAAATACGGCATTTCGGGAGCCCAGCCGGTTGATATGTTTACCCAGGCGCTTACACAAAGCTTTACCGAATGGAAAGCCACACAACCACAAACCAAACTTACCTCCTTAGGTTCACAAAACGGTGCGAACTGTGATGAAAACGGCTGCGCTTTGTAATTGTCCGGCATTGTTCTGATTGCCCTATCCCTTGGTCTGTCCCCAACAGACCAACATTTATTCGTTCCGGCTTGCCGGGGGAAAAGAGAAGTTTCGTGAAGACACGAAACCTGGAGTTTCGTAGCCGGAGGCTTAAGTGTAGAACGACGAAGCCGGCGCTTCGCCCGATCGCTACCATACACTTATGCTTCTTGTAAATTTATAACCCTATAACCTCCTTAACCTCAGCCTCAACCTTGTCCTCAACCCCATTCCACAACCAATGTTTCTTCCGGGTAAATGGTAATTATTGTACCCTGAATACTTCCGCCCTTGTTGGCATAAAATATCCGGTTGTTGCCATAAGGTGGCCTTACAAGAACTTCTGCGGTACGCTGCTCGCCGGACTTGTTGATAATAACCGTTATATAAGTGCTGCCGGAGACAAGGGTTTTCATCAGCATGCCTTTTTGAAACTCCCGGAAACGGAAAGAAACTTGTTGCAATATTTCAGCCGTTTCCTGTTCCAGCAAGGCAGCCAGTGGCCGGTAATTGCGTTCGATCCGGGCTCCCAACCCCAGGAGCGCTGTTGTCCAGAAAACTTCTCCATCGCCATAGCGGTTTCTCAGGGCTATAGGCACATCATGATATGTTGCCACCACAGTTCCGGTGTCCGGCCGGATAGTCCCCAGCCAGGCATGCGCCGGAAGGCTTACCGGCGGCTGATTAAAGGTAACGGTAAACCGGTTGGCCGTGTATTTAAACTCGCTGACCCGGCCGCCCAGTAGCTCTTGCAGAGGACAGGCCTTCAGTATACAAAAGGCATGTTCGTTGTAATAGCCGGTCAAACCATCGGCAATAAGTTTACCGCCTTTGGCCACAAAATGCACTATGGATTGCCAGTATGACGAAGGCAGGGCGATGGTATGTGGCAGGATCAGCGCCTGGTTCCGGTAGCTGTCTTTTGAAAAGTCAAATTCCCGGATCTCCTTCAGGTTCGCCTGAACACCCAGCTGGCTCAGCGTTTCGAAATAGGCTAATGCCGACTGCATCACGCCGCCCGGGCGCCGGGCCTCGTCCGATGCATCTACGGGAGAAAACCGGGCCTCTATCCATAACGACTCACGGGTGTAGAGGATATGAATGCCTGATTCATCCGTGCGGGCACAGGCAAACAGATCAGCATGTGTATTGACGAGTCCGGCAATTTCACCCGCAGCCTGCATCCTGTCCGATGGCTCGTTCTGGTAATTGAGCATAGCCCATTCGCCTGCTTCCATGCCCGACATGCGGGGGTTGAGGCACCAGAAAATGGCGCCTTTGCTTTCGGTAGCCAGGCAGGCCCAAAGCCACTGGCTGATCTCTTCCTGTGTAGGGCAAAATATATCGCGACTGCCACTGTAGGTCATATTTCCACCGGTAAGTTCTGTCATGAACCAGGGAATTGTTCCGGCGCCGGAGCGGATGATCTCGCTGTTAGCCGATACAGCCAGGGCATATTCAGAACGGTTGAAGTATCCGAAATGCCAGCCTGGATGGGCTGATCCGCCTAAGCTGCTCAGGAAGCTGCGCCAGGCAGGAAAGTCGTATTCAGCAACGTTCGAAAAGATCTGATGATTGTTAACGTGTATGGGCTTGTGAGGATCATACTTGCGGATCTCGTCTGTAAGCCAGGCCAGGAACCAGGTATTATGATCCAGTAAAAAACGTTCTTCGTCAAAATGCAGGTACGGGTAGCCGAGATCGTTATACAGGGTGTCCGGTTGTTGCTGCTTCCATGCTGCAAATTTTTGCCCGGTCAGTGGACTTTGCGGTAATTTGCCGGCTCCCGGTTCATTGACAGGCACCCAGCCGTACAGGGCAGGGAAATCTTTAAAGTGATTGACTACCTGTTCAATGTATAGAGCGATACGTTGCAGATGGGCCTCATCATCGGGAAATTTGAAGCCGCCGATATCGGTAAAATCCGTAGCCGGGAACAGGTTGGCATAAACTCGTATGCCGTATTTTCCGGCCAGGATAAAGGCCCGGTCAAACAGGCTGAAATCCCAGCTTCCGCCAGGTTGGTGCATGTAGCTTTCAAACATCCGGATGCGGGTGACCGTCAGGTGATGCGCTTGCAGGCGTTGAAACCAGGTTTCGGTTTCAGCTTCCGTTTGTCCCGGCTCAATAAATATCTCGGCTCCGATCATGGCAATTTATTTTACCGTATTAAGCGATGCAGTGTATGTTTTGTTTGTTGTTAATTTCGATTGGTTGATTTATTAATGTGTGTCTGTCAGCTTACAAGAAAGGCACACACGATGCGCCAGCGAGGGCCGTTATTTGTCTTGGTAAGCCATAAACTCATAAACCTATAACCTTCTCAACCTTATCCTTGTACTCAACCTTTCCCAACTCGTTATTCGTTAACCGGTAATGTCTAAACTTATAAACCCATAACCTCCTCAACCTTATCCTTAATCTTAATAAAGGCGCCGGGTTTTTACTTTTAACTTTTTACTTTTGGCTTATTCAGTTTGTATGAAAATATCCCTTATCACGGTAACCTACAATGCGCAGGCTTTCCTGGAACATAGCCTGCAATCGGTTATGGCGCAGGATTACGGTGATGTGGAATATATTGTAATTGACGGAAGATCAACGGATAATACCCTGCAGATCATCAACCATTATCGCGATAGCGTTGATATCCTGGTTTCGGAACCGGATAACGGGATGTACGATGCCCTGAATAAAGGGATCAGCCTGGCTACGGGCGATGTAGTTGGCGTACTGCATGCCGATGATTATTTTGCCGGCCCGCAGGTGATCAGCAGAATTGCGGATACGTTTAAGGCCAGCGCCGCCGATATTGTTTACGGTAACCTGGATTATGTTCATCCGCAGAACAGCGATAAAGTTGTGCGTAAATGGCGTAGCAAACCCTACAGTAAGGGAATGTTTGACTGGGGCTGGATGCCGGCACATCCTACTTTTTATGCCCGCCGGGATTTATTTACCCGGTATGGCGCTTATAAGCCCGGCTTTGGCAGTGCTGCCGATTATGAGCTGATGCTGCGGTTTATCCATAAGCATGAAGCCTGTACGGTATTCCTGCCCGAGGTGATCGTAAAAATGCGTACCGGGGGAATGAGCAACAGTTCGGTTAAAAATCGCGTAAGCGCCAACAAAGCAGATCTGGAAGCAATGCGTATCAACGGGATACGATTTCCACGCATAACAGCTCTTTTAAAACCATTGCGTAAATTACCCCAGTTTTTTAGGGTTTAGTGCCAGGCTCATAATGAGCTGTCACTATCCCGCATAAGGTGGGACAAATAGCGTGGTTTATTTTTAAAAAGTTTAAACAGATT
This sequence comes from Pedobacter sp. BS3, assembly GCF_008274585.1. Lineage (GTDB taxonomy): Bacteria > Bacteroidota > Bacteroidia > Sphingobacteriales > Sphingobacteriaceae > Hufsiella_A. The sequence goes on from NZ_VTRT01000001.1 coordinate 1,203,817, forward strand.
CTATATGCAAACCGTCTTGTAACTCGTTATTACCTTGTTGATTTTAAATGTTAACTGTTTTTACGTTTTGACTTCATATTAGTTATGAGAAAATTGATCATTTTAATGCTGGCAGGATTCCTGTTTGCCTGTAATAACAACCCGCAGGTAAAAGAACAACAGCAGGTTGAGCAGCCATCGTATGATACCAACCGGGCTCTTGGTCCGATAAATTTTGATATTTCGCCGCAGGAATATCCGGCCAAAGTACCCGGAACTTATATGCAGGTAGGCAGTTACCGTTATGAATTGCAGCCGGGGTTTTCTAAAGCGGGGAAATTAACAGTATTAAGACTGCGCTCTTTATCCGAGTCGGCAGATAGAGTACAAAGTAAATTGTTTAACCAGATGCAGAATTTACTTTCGGTATTAAAAACAGAGAACGGAGCGCCAACGGAAGATGCCGGCTTCCCGGATTTTAAAACGATGAAGAACGGTAGCACAGCCTGGAATTATACCTGGGAAAATCAGCCTAAAACCATTCATTTAGGACTTGAAAGGATAGCATCAGACGAGTATCGTGTGATCTGTGCGATAGAAAAGAAGTAAGATGCCGGAATTGGCTGCGACAGTTTCTGCATTTTTACCGGCAGAATAGCGGAAGCTGCCATCCAGGGCGCCCGACCGTATAACAAACCAACTGTCCAAACTTTCAACTCATCCTGAAAAGCATTACCTTCGTTGCGATGGAAAATTTTATTGTTTCGGCCCGCAAGTATCGCCCGGTAACGTTCGAAAGCGTTGTTGGCCAGCAACATATTACCAACACGCTTAAAAATGCCATTAAAAATAATCAGCTGGCACAGGCATTTTTATTCTGCGGTCCGCGGGGTGTAGGTAAAACCACCTGTGCCCGTATCCTGGCAAAAACCATCAACTGCCAGAATCTTTCCGCGAACATTGAACCCTGTGGCCAGTGCGATTCCTGCCGTTCCTTTCAGAATGGTAATTCCTTTAATATCCATGAGCTGGATGCAGCATCAAATAACTCGGTAGATGATATCCGCAGCCTCATTGAGCAGGTGCGCATACCTCCGCAAGCCGGTAAATATAAAATTTACATTATTGACGAGGTTCACATGCTGTCGCAGGCGGCGTTCAATGCCTTTTTGAAAACGCTGGAAGAGCCGCCCAACTATGCCATTTTCATTCTGGCAACAACCGAAAAGCATAAAATACTGCCAACCATATTATCCCGTTGCCAGATATTTGACTTCAACCGTATTCGTGTAGAGGATATGGCGGCGCACCTGGCATCGATAGCGAATAAAGAGAATGTAAATTTCGACCAGGACGGGTTGCACCTCATCGCCCAAAAAGCTGATGGCGGCTTGCGTGATGCACTTTCCATGTTCGACCAGATCGTGAGCTTCTCAAACCGGAATGTTACCTACAAATCGGTTATCGATAACCTGAACATCCTGGATTACGATTATTATTTCCGGATAACCGATGCGTTGCTGGCGCAGGATGTAGCCGGGGCGCTGGTAATTTTTGATGATATCCTGGCCAACGGTTTTGACGGCAATCATTTTATCAATGGTCTGGCATCGCATTTCAGGAATTTGCTGGTAGGTAAAGATCCGGCCACGCTTAAATTACTGGAGGTGAGCGAAGGTATTCGCCAGAAGTATTTACAGCAGTCGCAGGCCGTTTCGGTATCGTTTCTGCTTTCTGCGCTCAGCATTGCCAACCAGTGCGATTTAAATTATAAGCTGAGCAAAAATCAGCGGTTACAGGTTGAGCTTTCGCTGATAAAAATGTGTCACATTGCATCAGCCTTAGACTTAACGGTTTCTGACGAAGCCCTAAAAAAAAAACCTGATGCAGTAGCTCCGAAACCGGAGCCGCAGCCAGTTAAGGAGCAGGCTGCTCCCGTTCAGGAAACCCAGCCGCCGCTTCCGGTAGTGAAAGAGCCGGAGCCTGTTTATGCGGCTACAAACAATCAGCCTGAAAAACCTTCGGAAGCCACCTCCCTGGAAGTAACGGCTGTTAAGCCCAAAATAGTTATTCAGAAACCTAACCTTTCGGCAGCGCCTTCTATTATCCCAAACCTGAATGACCTGACGTCGAATACGGGCCCACAGGCCTCGGATGAACCGCAATACATCATCGGCGAAAATCGCAATCCCTTTACACAGGATGAATTTCTGAAACTCTGGAACCAGTACGCCAACCAGGCCAAGGAGCAGGCTAAGCTGAATTTGTTTACCCTGATGACAGCCAATGCACCGGTTTTGAAAGAGGATTTTATCATTGAGGTATGTATTGAGAATAAGATACAGGAGAACCTGCTGCTCAATGAGAAGATCGACCTGCTGAACTTTCTCCGGGTAAAACTGCAGAATTTCGCTATTGATGTTATTCCCAGGCAGGTAGAACAAACCGTTAAAAAGCGGTTGTATACCTCTACCGAAAAATACCAGCACATGGTTGAGAAAAACCCTGTGCTGGAAGAATTCCGGAAGCGGTTTAACTTAGGGTTGGAGTAAATTCTATGGTGTAAGCTCCGGCTTAGTATGATTACTTAAACCTTCTGGCTAAAAGACCTAAGGGTGACTCAAAAGTCAGCAAAACCATCAATTTATAGTCACGCTGACCCCGAAGTCTCGGGGGAAGCGCCTGTAGTCATGATGAACCAATCCTTCGACTAAGCTCAGGATGACACCATAAGAGGCTTTTGAAACACCCTTAGGCCTCCCTTTATCAACCACGCGATGCGATCGCTGTTTCCGGCCATTCGTGTTTGCAAACGCGGACGATCAGATGTCGTTCTGATACTTCTTTATTAACGCAGACAGCGTTCTGAACGCTGTCTGCGTTGAGCTATGCTTAATGGGTTCTGACGCAAGATAAAGCGTTTTGTCCTGTACCTTAATACCATTCTGCGATACAATCGCTGTTTTTCACCATCCGTGTTGCAAATGCGGACGATCAAAAGATGATCAGAATAGTTGCCTAAGCCGGTTCAGCGATATCAAATTTTTCGGCTTCCGCTATAGCGTTTACCGTCTTGAAAAACGAATCGGGCGTTACTGAAATACTGTCGATGCCTGCTGCGACCAGGAATTGGGCAAAGTCGGGGAAATCGGACGGCCCTTGTCCGCAAATACCCACTTTAATACCTGCTTTCTTAGCCGAGCGGATAAGCATATCGATCATTGTTTTCACCGCCCTATCACGCTCATCGTAAATATGCGATACCAGCGATGAATCCCGGTCAAGCCCTAACACCAGTTGGGTAAGATCGTTAGAGCCAATAGAAAATCCATCAATATACTGCGCAAATTCATCGGCCATCAGCACGTTAGAAGGAAGTTCGGCCATCAGGTAAACCTCCAGCCCGTTTTCTCCACGCTTAAGTCCAAATTCATTCATGGTTTGATAAACAAGCTGCAATTCCTTCACTGTGCGGCAAAAAGGGATCATCACTACTACATTGCTTAAGCCCATTTCGTTGCGTACCTTGCGGATTGCGGTGCACTCTAAGCCAAAGGCCTCTTTGTATTCAGGAGAATAGTACCGTGAGGCTCCCCGCCAGCCGATCATTGGGTTTTCTTCCTGCGGCTCAAAATGTTCGCCACCCAGCAAGTTGTAATATTCATTGCTTTTAAAGTCAGAAAAGCGCACGATCACCTTATTTGGATAAGCTGATGCTGCGATACGGGCAATGCCGTAGGAAAGTTTTTCAATAAAGAACTCCCGCTCGCTGTCAAAGCCCCGGCATAGATCGGCAATCTGCTCAGATAAGGCTGCATCGCCTAACTGTTTGTGATGTATCAGCGCCAGCGGGTGTATTTTGATATAATTATTGATGATAAACTCTTCGCGTGCAAGCCCAATGCCCGAAGCCGGGAAGCCGGAAAACCGGAAAGCATGATCCGGCGAAGCCACATTCAGCATAACAGGTGTTTTAATAGCAGGCAGGTTATTCAAGTCGAATTCCTGTGGCGTGAAGTTTATTTTACCATCGTAGATAATTCCGGTATTTCCCTGGGCACACGAAGCGGTAACCAGTTGCCCGTTTGATAGTAATTCGGTGGCATTGCCACAGCCAACAATAGCCGGTATTCCCAATTCGCGGGCAACAATGGCCGCGTGGCAGGTTCGGCCGCCTTTATTGGTGATAATGGCCGATGCCTGTTTCATTACCGGTTCCCAGTCGGGGTCGGTCATATCGGTTACCAATACGTCGCCCTTGGTAAAGTGGATATCCTGATCGCCGGTTCTGTCAAGTAGAATATTTACTCGTCCACTGGCAATTTTACTGCCTACCGCAATGCCCGTTAAGATGATCTTTTCAGAATCAGCCGGCTCATCGATCTGATATTCAATAATGCGTTGTGCCTTTTTCTGTGAGTGAATAGTTTCAGGCCGGGCCTGAACAATAAACAGCTCGCCTGTTTTGCCGTCAACGGCCCATTCCACATCCATCGGGCACCAGCGTTGTTTAAGTGTGCTGTAGTAGTTCTCAATAATGCTTACCCAGTTTGCCAGCTGCAGAATCATCGCATCAGGAATGCAGAACTGGTTAAAGTGTTCCGGTGTAACCGGTACGATCTTTACGCGTTCGCCGGGAACATCCGAGTAAACCATTTTTTTATCTTTTACGCCCAGCTTCTTTTCAATGATGGCTTTGTAGCCCTGCTTCAGCGCAGGTTTAAAAACAATGAACTCATCCGGAGACACAGCGCCCTGTACTACCATCTCTCCAAGGCCATACGAACCGTTGATGATCACCACATCTTTAAACCCGCTTTCGGTGTCCAGCGAGAAGGCCACACCCGATGCTCCCAGGTCTGAACGCACCATTTTTTGCACGCAAACCGATAAACCTATCTGGAAATGATCGTAGCCAAAACTTTGCCGGTAACTGATGGCCCGGTCGGTGAATAAGGATGCAAAACATTGCTTAACGGTGCTTAAAACGGCTTCGACACCGTTTACATTCAGAAAAGTTTCCTGCTGTCCGGCAAAAGAAGCGTCTGGCAGATCCTCGGCGGTAGCCGATGACCGTACGGCAACATCCACATCTTGCTGTTTGTAATGTTTGCATAAGCTGTTATATGCTGCCGTGATTTGCACTGTCAGTTCAGGCGGGAATGTTCCTTCGGTGATCAGCGCCCTGACCTGCGCCCCGGTTTTCTTTAAAGAATCTACACTATCGGGAATAATACTGTTAATAGCTGCTTTAATGCGGTTTTCCAGGTTGTTGAACTGAATGTAGCTTTTATAAGCCCCCACGGTAATTACAAAACCGCCCGGGATGCGAATGCCCAGGTTGGAAAGATGTTGCAGCATCTCGCCTAAGGATGCGTTTTTGCCTCCTGCTATGTCAATGTCATGAATGCCTACCTCGCTAAGGTTGAGAATGAACGGTGTTGCTTGTATATTCATTGCAATTTGTTTTTTACAAAGGTAGGGTGGGCATTACATTGTCTTTGCCGGGATGTTAACCAATTTTGATACTATCTTAACCTATATTTTGAATATATTCATATTATTGAGTTAATTTGATACGTGAATAATGCTTTACTTCATACCGTTCCTGTTGCACCCGAGCACTCCTTTAGTGTACAGGCGTTTATTGGCCCGGCCTTTTATAACCAATGGCATTATCATAAAGAGATAGAGCTGGCCTATATTGTAGAGGGTACGGGAACACGGTTTATCGGTGATTCTATTGAAAATCTGAATGAGGGAGATCTGCTGTTGATCGGTGCAAACATGCCGCACATGTTTCGCAGTGATGATAAATATTATGAGAATAAGCCGGAGCTGATTGCAGAAGCAATTATTGTGCATTTTCTGCCCGAAACGTTAGGCGCTTCTTTTCTCAATCTTCCGGAAAATAAAGCGATCGGACAGTTGTTGAAAAAAGCAGCGCACGGTATCCTGGTACAAGGTAACACCCGGACAGCGGCTATTGAGCTGATCAGGTCTATGCGTTATGCCCGCAACGGCGAACGTATTATCAAACTGTTGCAGGTGCTGCACCTCATTGCCGAATCTCAGGAAATGAAGCTATTGTCTAATAAAGCATTTCAACATGCCTTTAATAAATCGGATGAAAACCGCTTGAACCGGGTGTATCATTATACGCTGAATAATTTCTCGCGGCCTATTACCTTGCAGGAAATTGCCGATGTGATTTATATGTGCCCGCATTCATTTTGCCGTTATTTTAAATCCCGGACCAAGAAACGGTACTCGCAGTTCTTGCTTGAGATCAGGGTTAGCCATGCCTGCAAATTATTAATGGAAACCGATTACAGTATGTATGTGGTGTGCCACGAAAGCGGGTTTAACAATCTATCAAATTTTAACCGGCATTTTAAGCTGATTACCGGGAAAACACCGCTGGAGTATAAGAAAGGATTTCAGGGTGTATAATATCTTGTACTATAACCCAATGTACTGATAGCTCAGGTTTGAATAATCTATGCGATGCAATCGCTGTTTTCTACCATCCGCGTTGCAAACGCGGGCGAGCAGGTTGCAAATGCAGATGATCAGAGGGAATTATAAGCCGGAGGCTTAATAGTTGCCGGGCGAAGCTGGAGCTTCGCCCGATCGGTTTTCCTGATAATATCCTACAAAAACAGGAAAATAAACGACAATAACGATACAGGTAAGATAGCTAACTTGGTAGCTTGAATACCAATTGTAATACCAGTCAGAAATGGTGAGGAAAACAGTTCATTTTGGCGTAACCCTGTTGTTATGTTTAGGATGTGCAGCTACGGTCAGTGCACAGCAAGCCACCTATTCCATTAATCGCGACAGAAGCAATAAACAATTGCAAAGCGGTAGCCCTATATTAACGGGCGCTGATATCGGACGGTTCGTGCTGCCATCGCTTACCGGCTATGTTATGGGCGTGGCAACTGTAGGGCAGAATAATAATCCCTCCTTATTTCTGCAAAGCGATAAGCGAAGCCCCGGCACATATTATTACACATTTAAGCGATTTACTGAAAAAGGTGAGCCGGTTTTTTCGCAGGGTGTCAGGCTGTATCTTCCATTTGAAGATACGGGTGAAAACAGAGGTGTTATCTTACAGGATTCGAAGCATAACATCTGGGGATTCTGGCGGTTCTCAAAGGTACTGAAATATGCCAGGTTCAATGCCGCTTCGGGTCAGTTTGGGGATCTGCAAACCCTTGCCGTTAAAGGCTTGCCCCGTAATTTTTCAACATTCGGGGTAACAGAAACCAGTAAAGGAAAATTTCTTTTTGTATTTGCTGTAGGTAAGCCGGGTGTGTTCAGTGATCCTAAGCAAGGCCCGGATAGCGCTTATTACACGTCCGAAGGTTTCTGGCCCTTTGATTTGCCTTCTGCCGGAGTTTATGGGGCTTTAACCAATGATTTTACCCGAACAGAATCGCTGAATGCCGTCGTCCTGACCGGTTTAGATGAAGCATTATTCAGCTTTAGCGGTTTTACCTCGTATCGTGAAGGCCAAACAGCTTATGTGGTTGGCGGAGTGCGCATGGGTAATTTCCTGGCTTATACATTAGATGAGAATAAAGGAATTTTTGACAAAAAGAGGTATCTGGTTGGTACAGATGAGGTGTTGCTGCGTCAGCCGGGTGTGAATGCTTTTCCGGCATATTGCAAAATGCCGGGTAATAAAGAAGGGATCATTGCTTCCGGCGAAGGCGGGATCTGTTTTTATGAGAATATCCACCGGAGTGATAGCAAGGGCAACCCGGTGTTCAGCGATCCGGTTTACCTGATGCAGGAAGACCCTGAATTATACGGTGGTTCGCTGGTAGTGCCGAGCCTGGCAGACTGGGATGGCGATGGCGTGACCGACATGATATCGGGAGCTTCATCCGGACATATCTTTTTCTTTAAAAATACCGGAACAAATAGTAAGCCCGCTTTTCAGTCGCCGGTACCGTTAAAAGCAGGTGGCAGGGAAATTCATATACAGCCTGGCTACCGCGAAGATATTCAGGGGCCTGGCGAAGCCCGCTGGGGCTACACATGCCCGACAGTAATAGATTGGAATGATGATGGCTTGCCGGATATCCTTACCGGCGATAGTCGCGGGAAGTTCATGGTGTTTATAAATACCGGCACTAAGGCGCAACCTCGTTTAGAGCCGGAACATCCGCTGTATATGGATGGCATGAATGTGCATGGAGGCTGGCGGGTAAGACCCGGAGCGGGTAAGCTGAACGGAAAGATGGCTTATATCATTCTTGATCGTGACAACGAGTTTCACCTGTACCGGCAGTTGGATCAATATAACCTGGAAGATGGTGGCAAGCTGATGATGAGCGATGGCAAATACATTAAGGCAAACCGCAGGCCAGGTGGGCAGGTTGGTCGCATGAAGATTGACCTGGTAGACTGGGATGGCGATGGTGTGAAGGATTTACTGGTTGGTACAGGACGCAGCGCCTCGGTACCTAATCCGGTTAATGGTTTGCCCTATAACCGGGCAAAGAAAAATGAGGGCGCCGCGGTTCTGTTTCTGAAAAATGCAGGCACTGAAGCCAAACCGGTCTTTGAATTCCCCAAGATGATGGAATTTAAGGGAAAAGACATTCTGCTGGGCGCACATTCCTGTTCACCGGCTGCCACCTATATTGGCGGCGATGGTAAAAGCCTGAATCTTGTTGTAGGGACAGAATACGGCACGTATATGTTCTATGACCGCAAGGATTTGTCGTGGTAATGAAGATAATTCAATGGGACTCGTTTGCAACGAGTGCCTATTCTGTTGTGATTGCATCGCAAACAAACATAATCTTTGGCGTTATAAACGCCGTTTAATAAAGCACTCGTTGCAAACGAGCGCTAACCGGTAAAAACATAATATTAGAAAGAATATGAACTTTTATTTAAAGTCAAAAGCCGTGTTAAAACCAGTTACTGTTTTTCTGTTCAGCATTACGTTTGCTTTCCAGGCCAACGCCCAGGGAAATACGTCCATGTTGCAAAGCGGCGAACCTGTCAAAAACAGTACTCCGGGAGGAGTTGGTCGCTTAGCCTTACCTTTTTACAACGGGTACCTGGCAGGGTTTGTAGCTATCAGCGGAAAAGAGAGAACAGATCTGTTTTTGCAGGGAACCGATGGGCATGGCCGGGGGCTTTATTTCTATACCTTCCGGAAGCTGTCTGCCGCCGGAGTGCCGGTTTATTCGCATCCCCGTAAAATAACCATGCCTTTTACAGATAAAGGCAACAACAGAACGGTGATGCTTCAGGCTGCTAATGGTAAAATATATGGTATCTGGAGTTTTGGAAAAACCTTAAAATGGGCGCAGTTTAATCCATCAACCTATACTTTTTCCGGGCTGAAAACCATAAAAATTGCAGGCTTGCCGCGAGGCTATTCAGATTATGGCATTGTTCAGCTCAAAAATGGCAAGTATCTCCTGCTCTTTTCTGTGCGGGAAGAAGGCATATTTAGTAATGGCAAGCCTTTCCCGGCTAAGATTATGTATACACCCGAAGGCTTTTGGCCTTACGAGATTGCCCGTGCTGGTATTTATGGCGCTATGATTGATGAATTGAATACTTCACAGGTTGTCGTAAAACAGTTTACCAAACTTAACCAGGCATATTATTCGCTGGAAGGCTTTGCCCTGTACAGGCAAGGTTCAAAGTCGTTTTTAATAAGCGGCTCACGTTTAGGGAATATCCTGGTATATGATCTTAATGAGAATAATGGCGCTATAGGCGAAAGAAAGTATGCCGCAGACAGTGAAAATATCCTGTTAAGGAATCCCAATGTGCACGCCTATGCCGGTTACTTTTATCACTCGCCCGGAAACCAGGGATTGGTAACGGTAGGCGAGGGCGGCATCTATTATTATCGTAATACGGAGAAATTCAGTAAAACGGGAAACCTGATTTTCAGGGAATCGCAGCCCTTATTGCAGGAAAAACCCGACTTATACGGTGGTTCGCTGGTAGTTCCGGCTATTGCCGATTGGGATGGCGATGGCAAGCTGGATATGATCTCGGGCAATTCGATGGGCTTTATTTTCTTCTATAAAAATACCGGTACTAATGCTGATCCGCAATACGTTGATCCAGAGCCGTTAAAAGCTGGCGATAAGGTTATTCATGTGCAGCCCGGTTACCGTGAAGATATACAAGGCCCGGGCGAAGCTCGCTGGGGATACACCTGTCCGACAGTTATTGACTGGAATGGCGACGGCTTACCCGACATCCTTACGGGAGATAGTCGCGGGAAATTCATGGTGTATCTCAATAAAGGTACAAAAACACAACCCGTTTTAGAGCCGGAGCATCCTTTATACCTTAACGGGATGGATATGTACGGAACATGGCGGGTGAAGCCGGGAGTTGCAAAGATCGGTAACCGGATGGCGTATGTGATCATGGATCGCGATGATGAATTTCATCTGTACTGGCAACTGGATAAATACAACCTGGAGGATGGTGGCAAATTGAAACTGACGACCAACCAAACCATACACGGTAACTATTATGGCGGCGGTACAGTGGGGCGTGCTAAAATAGAGCTGGTAGATTGGGATGAAGATGGTAAGATGGACTTGCTGATAGGCACGTATGGCAAACAATCTATCCCCGATACTATTACCGGCTTACCTTTGCACATGAAACCCAAACGGGCTTCTACCGTTTTGTTCCTGAAAAACGCCGGCACAGATGAGCGGCCGGTATATGAATATCCCAAAGTATTGAAGTTTAAGGGAGAAAACTTGTCTCTTGGCGGACATTCCTGTGCCCCCGTTGCAGCCCGTATCGGGCCGGGAAACAGGCTTAATTTAATTGCAGGAATTGAAACCGGCGCCTATATGTTTTATGACCGTAAAGATTTGAGCTGGTAGACACTCATTATATTAATAACATTATTAATTAATCTGATTTCGATTAATAATCCTGCTCAAAACAAGATTTAACAAAGGTTATTCATTAGTTTTTATGTTTTTCAGTGGTATTCATGAGCTCGCTGCGTTCGGTTGCTTTCCCGAGGCCTGGGGATCCTCGTCCCGAGGCTTCGTATTAGCTCTGTCTGTGCTGCCACTTCACTTACTGCTTTTTTACCAATAACTATCTAAATATCAATAAATTGACAGTAAATTCCTGAAATTATCTTGACGCCTGTGCGATCCCGTATGTACGGGGGGGAACGAAAATAGGAGCGTCATTGCGAACAGTTAAATATTAATCGAGCTCAGGTTAATTAACATTAGAGCTTAAGAAAATAATAACGCCTGTACAGAGCTTTAAAAGCTGTTTAGAAAGTTATAAGGGCCGCTTCCCCCCGACGTTGGGGATTCAGCATATAAAATTTACCAGAGTACCTGTGCCTGGCTGTAAAGACGGAAATTAGCGTCTTTTGTGATCATGGGCATGTGCTCGCTGCAGGCCTGTGCAATAATTATCCTGTCAAAAGGATCTCTGTGATGAAAATCAAGAAGCAGTAGTTGCTGTAAATGCTCAAAAGTAACAGGAAGAATTTCAAAACCATTTGCCTGTATATTTTTCCATAGCTCTGAGAAGGAGATATCCAGCTTTAGTTTGTCGATATTTATTTTAATAGCTATTTCCCATAAGGAGGCAATACTGATAAAGTTTGTCGTTTGTTCATCAACAATAACTTTTTTTGCTTTGCTGTTAACTGCTTATCCCCATTGATGAACCATAAAAAAGTATGGGTATCTAAAAGGACATTCATTACATATAGTCTTTAAAGTCTTCCAAAGGCTCATCAAAATCGGATAACATGTGGATTTTTCCTTTTAAACTTCCAAATATTGGTACTGTTTTCTTTGTTCTTTTTTTAGAAGATGAGCTGGTCTTTTGCTTTAAAAACGCTACAAAATCCGAAACCTCTTTTTTCAGCTCGGCTGGTAACGAAGCAATTTGCGTATATAACTGGCTGTCTGTCATGGTAATACGTGTTTTTTCAAAGATACAAAGAACAATACTAAAAACCACATATCACAGCCGCTGTCTCCCCTGCAAAAGCCCAACATGCTTTACAGCTAATGATCTGCCTAAAATCTTGTATCCGCTTCAGCGCATTACCCTATCCGCTTATAGCTTCTTCAAAAACTTCTTTTTATGATCCCGGTCAAACCCGCACCTTTACCTTTTTTAGGCTTGTATCAGAAGCCGGAATATTTTTTAAATTTTATTTGGAATAGGTCTAAATAAAGTTCATATTTGTGCTGCGTTTAGAACATGCTCACAACAGATTTACAATTAACAGAAGTTTTTAAGACCCAACACGGCGCTGTTTACCAGTCCGATGCTGACAATTGTATCTATCTTGATTTTAATCATAAGATTGCCTGCTTCCGGTTTGCCTGTTTTCAGCGTCTTAACAAGCTGGTAGAGCAAATTGATATAGCTCAAATGACGCAGGTAGATCACCCTGGTATTGAAATTATTTTTTTACATGGCTGCAGTAACTGTTATGTGCTAACCGTTCCAGAAGTGCTTGCACTAAAAGAGCTTTTAGCGGGCGCCTTTGCCATGTTCCAGCTTAATAACATTATTCAGGACTGTTTATACCGCCTGGTTGTTTGATTTTCTATTTAGATTAACTTCAAATTACATTTTTTTAAAGCAACAGCACGATTGTATAGTTAACTTTATACAAAATAAAACTATACATCATGAAAGATCTCGTTCGCATAAAAAGCTTACTTTCTACCGAGATTGAAAGCTTACTGAACCAGCAGGTAAAAAAAGAAGCTCATTCATCGTCATTATACCTGGCAATGGCTTCCTGGTGCGACCGTAACGGCTTCGACGGATCGGCAGAATATTTCTTTAAACAAGCCGAGGAAGAAAGGCATCATCAGCTAAAAATATACAAATACATCCTGGATATGGGCGGCACAGCAATATCGCCCGACATCTCGAATATAAAAATTGAGTTTGCTTCGTTCAGGGAAGTATTTGAGGATGCCCTGGAACAGGAAATTGCCATTACTCAATCGTTTAAAAACATAGCAGCCCGCTGCCATAAGGAACAGGACTTTGTTACGATGGAGTTTCTGAACTGGTTCCTGAAAGAACAACGTGAGGAAGAATACAAGGCCCGCCGTGCACTCGAACTGTTTGAGGTTATTGGTGAAGAAGGAACCGGCAGATGGCAGATCGACAAGCATGTTAAAGACATCAAATACGATTCTGAAGCAGGCAATTAATCTTAGAATCCTGCTTGCCATTCTGATATGCCAGATCTGCAAGGATTTAAGTCCTCGCAAATCTGGCATATTCATGTAATATTGAATTTTTTATCCTTCTTTCGTCAGGTTAGTGTTTACAAAGTCTGTAAAAAGATTCATCAGCTTTTCACCTAAATCTCCACCATCATATTCATTCTTTTCCCCGAGAATTTAGGTATAAAAAAAGCCGCCTTACATCTGATTTATGAGGCGGCTTCTCCTTATGTTATGACGTGTTTTACCTGACGAGATTTACAGAATATGCATCCAGGGTAACGTTGTTACTTGGATTGGTATGATAACTTACATGATCAGGATCGCCGGCATTGTTGGGGTCTGCACTCTTCTCACCTGAAATAGCAAGCTGAGCCATGCCAGGAAATGCGTCAGAGAGATCAACAGCTATAGGCTGATCACTTAAATTGATGATACACGCCTTTTTATTACCGCCGGAGGCATTGCTAAACAGGTAGCCCTGCAGAACCGTTCTGCCGCCCGGCCCCAAAGTTGGAGATCCCGGGAATTTGAGCTTCCTGGCTTTGATATTATCACGACTGGCCTGCATTAACGGAATAAAAGCATAGCCTTTCCCTTTTATTGCGCCGGTATTAGGATCAACCACATTCGTGTTGTTTAGATTGGGCTGCATATACAATGCCCCTTTCTTCTCTAAAGACCATAATGCGGCAAATACCTGTGCCAGTATGGCTCCCCATTTCTTTTCAACGGCAGCGCTTTTTTGGGTTATACCCAATTCATTCCACCATACCCTCCATTTTTTGTCGGTATTTAAAATATAGCTGTATGTACTTTTATCTGTAAATGTCTGGTTCATGTTATCCAGCCAGGTGCTAATGTTCGATTTTACATTGGCAGCCGTAAAATTGTCGATAGTGAGATCGGCCTCCTGGTAGCTATGCAAGGTGATGTAATCAAAAAGATCTGTGTTAAGGCTTGGAACCATTTGGCTGTTCCAGTCCAGTATCCTGGATGAAGTGAAATCTACCTTCTCGGCAGCGCCGGGCACGGAGAAAATAAAATTATTGCGATTAGTGAGATCCGGATCATTCTTCAGCTTATTGGCAATATAATTTGCTGCTATAGCATAATTCTCACCGGCGCTACGACCACCGTAGGCGGAAAATACTTCGGCATAATACGTGGCATTGGCCAGGTAAACCTCGTTACCTATTTCAATGTATTTTACCGTAATGCCCTGCTGCTGGGCTTTGATCAACATTTGCTTGGATTTTTCATAACGGGCATCCAGCATTTTGTACCAGTCGTCATTCTGGCCGCTTGTTCCGGGATGATCGTTAATGGTTCTGTTCCATCCTTCTGCCGAAGCGTAAAAATCCTTACCGGGGGTCACCAGGTTCATGACGAAAAGTACGGATACTCCTGTGTTATATGCTTTTTTCAGGTCAGCCAGAGAGTTAACCTGCTGTGCATCAGCATTTACTGCATTGGTTATAATATCAAAACCAACCTTATTCACATCGATCCATCCGCTGGGGTTATGACTGGCTTTTTTGCTGAACAGCTTATCCTGTTGGGCACCCCAGAAATTGGCTACTGTTCCGCCCGGATACCTGATGCAGTTAGCAAAACTGGCATCTAAAGCACTTGTCCATGTAGTAGCAGAGCCAGCACCCACCGGAGATCCCCAGGGTTCTGCCGTTTCCGGGAAACGGGTGTTGTAGCCAAAGCCATCATCCAATAAAGTGATCTCAGGATCCATACTTACCAGGATATCAGCATCTGGTGTTGTGGGCGGTTCCTCAAGGTTATGAAAACACCCCGTTAACACGCCAGAATTTAGCCAAGTATTATGCCGAGGTTACCTATTTGGACAGCCTTGTTGGACGTACACTGAACATTATTGAAAGTACGGGTAATAAGAATAACACCTTGGTGATATTTACAAGTGAGCAGGGTTCTCAATTTCCGTTTGATAAATGGACGTGTTACGACCGTGGGTTAAAAACAGCCTTCATTGCCCGCTGGCCAGGTGTTATACAGGCGGGAGTCCGGTCGCAGGCTATGATACAGTATGTAGATGTGGCGCCTACGCTTGTTGAAATAGGCGGCGGGAACCCGGCGACTATAAATACAGGCACTACTGATGCAAATGGAAAAACCGGCTTTGACGGGCTGAGTTTTGCAGACGTGCTGAAAGGAACCAAAAGCACCCTGCGTGATTATGTTTTCGGCGTACAAACAACGCGGGGCATTATTAATGGCAGCGATGCTTATGCCATACGGTCTGTCAGAAACAAGCAGTTTTTATACATTAACAATCTTAATTATACAGCGCTTTTTTCCTGTGCGCTCATCAAGGGACAAATGTTTCAAAGCTGGTTAGAAAGATACCCGACCGGTAGAGGAGTATTTTACCAGCAACGTCCGGAAGAGGAATTGTACAATGTTGTAAATGACCCTGATCAATTGGTAAATTTAGCCGGTGATGCCCAATACGCATCCATAAAAACCACGTTAAAGAATCAATTAACAGCCTGGATGAAGCAACAGGGCGATAAAGGTAAAGAGACAGAGCTGGCTGCCGACAGTCGTATGCTTTCGGGTGATGATGATTAAATTTACAGATAGGGATGTGATTTAATCGCGTCTCTTTCTATTACAGGTATTTTGGATATATTTGACATGACCAATTGTGCCGGATGTGTCCGATAAATTTCAACAGAAATACCGTATAAAATCCGCCAGGGCAGACTGGTGGAATTATGGCGCTAATGCAGCCTATTTTGTCACTATCTGTACCCAAAACAGACTGCCGTATTTTGGAAAGGTGGCAGAAGGACTGGTTGAATTGTCTGATATCGGAAAGATTGCGCACAAATGCTGGAAAGAAATACCCTTACATTTTCCGTTTGTATTGTTGGATGAATTTGTGGTGATGCCCAACCATATTCATGGGATTGTGGTGATTGATAAGGGTAATGCCGAAAACGGCGGTTGTACGACACCAAATCTTGTAGAGACGCAAAATTTTGCGTCTCTACATCGAAACAACCAATTGCCGATTAATAAATTCGGGCCGCAATCGAAAAATCTGGCATCCATTATCCGTGGGTTTAAAATCGGTGTTACAAAATATGCCCGAACAATCAATCCCAATTTCGCCTGGCAATCAAGATACCACGACCGTATTATCCGTGACCAGCCGGAACATGAAAGAATTGCATCTTACATCCTTAATAATCCTATAAATTGGGAGGGAGATAGCCTGTTTGCCGGATAAGGTTAATTGATAAATTATGGCTACGCGGTTAATCGGGTAGTTACTGCATAAACCTGTCCAGCAGTTGCAGCACCTCACGTTCAGAATATTGCCTGATTACAGCAGCTACCCATACCATTATAAACGGCAGCAAAAAAATAACGTTGAACAATTCAAATGATATGAACAAAGCAATAAATATTCCCGGAAGCCAGGTTAACAATTGAGTAAAACGTTTTGAGTTTGTTATAAACAACAAGCTGATAACAGTGACATGAGAAACCAATAATAAAAGCCAATGTATAAAACGGAATGCAGATATATTTCCTGCCCGGATTAATGAAATGGGGCCCAAAAACTCGCTGCCATAAAGAGCTATAAACCCTAAATTTGTCGGGATCCCTACAGCAATGATAATACAATCATTATTAGTATTAATAATTTCATCCTCGGTAATTCTACAAGGTGAAGGTACCTGTTACCACAAATAAATATTCTATATCACCTGCTTTAATTAAGAACATGTTTAAATTTCATAGATGTGATAATTGTGGATGGACAGTGAAGACACCGTCCATGGCTTCCTGCCGCTGCTGGTGTCCCCACCGGCAGCAATAAAACCATTGTTTCATGAAATTAAACATGTTCTTAGATATCCTGCTGATGAAGAATTTTATATTGACGTAAAATTCTTGGGCGGCCCATAAAGAGGTATAACAAACCGGTTATACTGCATAGTACAATAAAGCCAATAGTCCACATTAGTTTTTCGACTGCTTTAATCCTTTTAGAGCCGTATATTTCATAAAGACCGCAGATGATATAAACCAAAGTCGCTAAAAGGCTTACGATAAGAAACAATTGCGCCATTGGCAAATGCAGTATTTTCAAAAGCCCTCCTACAAGCCCGATTATCAGGCTTGTAAAAAGGGCTGATTTAAAAAGAGTTGTCTTGGTCATAATGAGGAAAGTTTAAAAAGAGCCTGTGCCTGACCTTTTACATTACATCCCTGCAAAAACTAACAACCCTAATCCCACCACAAAGAACAGGAACATAGCCGTTAATAACGCGTTAGTTCCTTTCGGTGAATTTTTAAATTCCTTCCATACAAAAACGCCCCATAATGCGGCAATCAGGGTTGCGCCCTGGCCTAAGCCGTACGAAATGGCAGGGCCGGCCTTACCCGCAGCTATCAGATTCAGCGAGTTTCCTAAGCCCCAGATCAAACCTCCGAGTATACCGGTTAAATGTGTGCCAAACCCGCCTTTAAAATATTCAGCGTAGCTGGTTGGCGGACCAACAATCGGTTTCTTTATCAGGATGGTATTAAACACAAAGTTGCTCAGGAATATCCCTACAGAGAAAACAAACACGGCTGTGTACGGGGTCATTTTACCAACTGCCGGCGAAACAAAGTTATCCAGATCCATACCGGCAGCAATAAAGCGGTAGAAGAAAGACATCAGGATACCTGCTACCAGCGATATAATGATACCCTTTGCTGAAACTTTCTGCTCGCCGGCGCTCTTCTTACCATAAGCAACGGCATTAATGATGATGGCAATTACCACAAGGGCAACACCCGCAAACAACAGGATAGGGTCGCCTTTTTCGGCAGCAGCGTAATTAACAATTACACCCAGCACCAGGGCAAGCCCAATAGCTACGGGGAATGCAACCGACATACCGGCTATGGCGATAGCGGCCGAAAACAGGATATTAGCGGCGTTAAAAATCACTCCGCCAATCAGGGCGCTCCCGATGTTTTCAGGATCAGCCTGACGGATATCATCCATAAAGCTGCGGCCTTCGCTGCCTATACTTCCTAATGTAAGGGCAGAAATAATGGAAAACAGCAGGATTCCAATGACGTAATCCCAGTAAAATAATTCAAAACGCCAGGTTTTACTGGCCAGTTTCTGTGTGTTGGCCCATGAGCCCCAGCATAGCATGGTTATCACGCAGAACACAATAGCAAGCGAATAATTTTCAATGATGAACATGATATAATTTGGTTAGTGTTATCGGTTTATTACTTTGCAGGTTTATCAGAAAAAACAATATACGATATACCTCTTACATAATAGTTTTTATCGGGGTTAAGTATATTGATCCTTACCGTATGCTTTCCTTTTGGCAACGGATATTTCCAGAACAGCTCTAAACGGCGTGTGGTAAAATCGGTAGGCAGCTTAGCTGTTTCAATCTTCTTGCCATCCAGGTATAATTCGGCCTCAAAAACATAATCTTTATCAATATCATTCTTCTTTTTGGCTTCGCCACGAAGCATAAAGCCTGTACCGTCAAAATCAAAGGAAAAATCTTTTTTGATATTTCCCCGGATATCCTTAACGGCTACAGGATACATATCCGGAAAGCTTTTTTCAAACCGTACGGCCTTTGGAGCCTGTACCGGGATGGTCACCTTTCCGGCATCAACCTTACCGCCATTGCGTTTAACATTTTCGAGCGCATGCTTAAAGCCGATATCATAAACCCGGTTTAGCGAGATGGTAGTGTATTTAAAATCAATATCTTCGGCGCCTTGCAGGCCAGATTTCCAGTAATCGGGAATTTTGCTGTAGCCGAGTAAGGTTCCCAATATTCCACCTACTGACGATGGATTACAATCGGCATCCTGGCCTGAGCGGGTTGCAATTTCGAGTGATTTGCCAAAATCGCCGTTGCCGTACAATAAGCCCATTACCACGTACGCTGAATTGATGGTAGCATCAATATCGAAGGAATTAAATATCCCGTTAGGACAGCTCCGGTCATTAGACCATTTTTTCTGCAATTCGAACCAGGTTTGATGCCAGTCATCAGGATATTGCTTATGCCAGCTGATCACATCCGAGATACACTGATAGTAATCGCTTTGCTGTGGTATGGTTTTTAAAGCTTCGGATATGATGAAAGGAATATCATCAGAAACAAAGGCCAGACTGTATAAGGCGCCGATATATACGCCGCCGTACCAGCCGTCGCCATAGTTCATGATATGGCCTATTTTATCGCTGATAGCAGAAGCGGCATTAGGCATACCGGGACTCATTAATCCGGCATAATCTGCTTCTATCTGGTAGTCTATACAATCGGCGTGAGGATTATTGAGCCAGTGCCCGGACTCCGGCGCCTTTATCCCGTTAAGGATATTATACCGGGCGGCCTGGTTGGCATGCCAGAGCTTATACCCGGCTTTGGCAAACGCGTTGGCAAATGAATCGACCGGCGCATCCAGGCCCAGGCGCTCAAACACATCCACAAAGGTGAGGTCCATATACAGATCATCGTACAAACCAGGATCCTGGATCATGGTTTCTTTAATATATCCCTGATGCCATACCAGCGGCTGGTAATTCTGGATAAAGGTTCCGTTAAACTTAAATTCATACGGGCCACCATAAGTTACGCCGATGGTTTGTCCGGCCCAGCCTCCTTTTATTTTATCCTGCAATTGCTCATTGGTAAACGTAACGGTTTTGGGTAACGATGTTGTGCTCTTTTTAGCTGTTTGGGCGTTACTGCTCATCATCCAGCATAAAAGCAACGTATAACAAAAAGTGAATTTATTCATGTCGGTTTATAATCTTTAGGTTAAATAATTGAACAATAGTGCGTGTAATGCGCTGTTTATTTTTCAATGCTGATAAAGGTGTCCAGCTCACGTTTGTACGGCGCAGACGATTGGGCTCCCAAACGGGTTACTGAAATTGCCGAAGCATTGCAGGCAAAGGCCACAGCCTCAAGCATGCTTTTGTTTTGCGATAAGGCAACTACCAGCGCACCGTTGAACACATCTCCGGCGGCGGTGGTATCTACAGCTTCTACCTTTACGGCTGGTACGTGTGTAAACTCATCTTCATGCAGCACCAGGGCGCCATTTTGTCCCAGGGTGATGATTACCGTTTTAACGCCTTTATCGCAGATGATACGTGCTGCTTTTTTAGCGCTTTCCATATCGTTAACCTGTACGCCCGAAAGCATTTCGGCTTCGGTTTTGTTAGGCGTGATAATGGATATCTTTCGTAGCAGATCATCGGGAAGCTCACAGGCCGGCGCCGGGTTTAACACTACTTTCACGCTTTTCTCGGCAGCGGTAGAGGCTACGTATTGCACTGTTTCAAGCGGTATCTCCAGCTGCATTAAAACTATTGCGGCCTGCTCTATTACGGCCTGTGCTTTCTGCAAATCGCCGGCATTGAGTGCTGCATTTGCACCCGAAGCTACCACAATACAGTTCTCGGCATCTTTATCCACCGTAATAAGGGCTACGCCCGATGGATTTTTGGAATCAGACAACAGGTATGAGGTATTGATACCTTCGTCTTCAAACAATTGTACAGACTGACGACCAAAAATATCGTTGCCTGTTTTACAAATAAAGGTTACATTGCCTCCAAGCCTGGCCGCGGCAACAGCCTGGTTGGCACCCTTGCCACCAGGATTCATGAAAAACGTACCTCCTAAAATTGTTTCACCGGCTGCAGGTAAATGATCGGCTTTGATAACCATGTCGGTATTAGAACTACCTACAACTAAAACCATTGGATTCATATTCAAAATTCTTTTTTTAATCATATAAAAGTAGTTTTAGTTCACAACGGTCATTTACCAATAATTGCCAGATTCGGATAATCCTAAATTACTATAAATATAGTTTTTTATCCAATTTTATTTGAATTTATTAATTAATAACCTCAATTTTATTAACCCTAAGGGATAATCATAAAGCTATGAGCAAAACCAATACCCTAACACTGTTAATTAATTCACTGTCTAAAGGCGAGAAACGTTATTTTAAGCTCTACACCTCTTTACAGCAGGGCTCTAAAGATTACCTGTATCTTTTTGAGCTGTTTGAAAAAGGCAGCGATTCTATAGCTGATATTAGAGAGGCTTTTCTGCAAAAACGGCCTAAAGCATCGTACGAAGCAACCAGCAAATACCTGTATAAGATCATTACAGATTGCATGCTGCATTTACGTACCGAAAAGGATATTACCACCAAACTGGTAACCGCTTTGCTGAAAGCAAACATCATGTTTGAAAAATCACTATACGAGGAAGGGTTTAAGCAATTGCAAAAAATACAGGCTACGGCCGAAGAGTTCGAGCTGTATATTATAGAATTATGGGCGGCACGGCTGGAGCTTTATTACCTCTGCAACCTGAACTTTCATACCATTACCGAGCCGGAGCTGATACAAAAGCAGATGAACATTGCAGACCTGCTGAAATATGCCCGCAATGCGCACCAGCATACTTCGTTATACGAGCTGCTGCGTCACCGTTTGCTATACAAAGGCAGCGTACGAACGCCTCAGCAAAAAGAGGAGCTGAATGACCTGGTGGTAAGCGAGCTGAATATTGTTTCAAATCCTACAGCCGAAACGTTTGAAAGCCATAAGACCCACCTGTTGTTCCAGGCGCATTATTTTATTACTGTGAGCGATTATAAATCGGCCCTGAAAACATTTTATGAGCTTAACGATCTCTTTGAAGAGCATAACTACTTGTGGGTTGATTCGCCTATGGATTACCTGTCTACGATAGAAGGTATCCTGGACAGCCTGCATACCATAAAAAGATACGACGAAATGCATTTCTTCCTGCAAAAGTTGCAGTTTCTTGAGAACCAGTCGGTATACTTTGAGATCATGGTACAACGCCTGGCTTTTATTTACACCATTGTGGGATACCTGGACCGTGGCGATTTTGACGAGGCCGAAGCCCTGAAAAAGCAATTTGAACAAACACTTTTCAAAAAGATACACCTGCTCGATATCAGCAAGCAGGCCGAGGTGTACCTGTATACAGCGCTTATTTATATAGGCGGAAACAATATGCCTAAGGCACATTATTACCTCAACCGTATTTTACTGGAAAGCAAATTGTATTATGCATTACCTGTTTATCGTACTTTCCGGCTGATACATTTATTGGTGCATTTTGAAATGGAAAATCACGATTACATTGAATACGAAACCCGCTCCATTAAACGCAGCCTGAGCAGCAGTCACAAAAGGGATTACCTGCTTGAAAAAATAGTGTTTAAGTTTATACAGCAGCCCGTACAGGCCTCCGGCAATAAAGGGCGACAGGCAATATGGCAAAAATTCAAGCAGCAGTTTGACGCCATCAGCTCGGATAAATACGAGATACAACTGCTTAAAATATTTGATTTTGCTTCCTGGATAGAAGCCAAGCTTTGCCGCAAGCCTTTTGCTATCCTGCTGAAAGAAAAATACCAGAAAACAGTAGAAACTTATGCCGGAAATTAGGTTCGCTTACTGTAGATGTAAAATATTATTTGTTGTTTTTCTAACGTTTGACTTTTAACTTACCGGTAGCCTATATTTTGATGTATTTGCCTTGACGCTACCGTTTAGGCTTTACCATCTCTGAAATAATTTTGCTATGTTTAACCCGGTATATGAGCAAAGTAATTGTATTTGGTGCAGGCGGACAATTAGGACAATGCCTGCAACTGGTGTCGCAAAATAGTAAATCCACTGGTTTGGAGTGGTATTTTCCGGCGGAGATCGAAGCCAATATCCTGGAACCTGATTTATTAAATGCGCTTTTTAAAGCATACAATCCGGATTTTTGTATAAACTGTGCAGCGTATACGGCTGTAGATAAGGCCGAAGACGATGTTGATACCGCCCGGTTAATTAATAAAACAGGTGCTGAAAACCTCGCCCGGCTTTGCGGTAAATATGGTGCAACCCTTGTCCATATCTCCACCGATTTTGTTTTTGAAGGCAACAGCGGTCGTATATTATCAGAAACCGATAAGGCTAAACCGGTTAATATTTACGGGCTGACCAAGCTGGAAGGCGAGCAGGCTGTAGCAGCATTTGCCGGCAAATATTATATCATCCGTACCAGTTGGTTGTATTCAGAATATGGCAATAATTTCGTGAAAACCATGCTCAGGCTGGGCAGGGAGAAAGATTCGCTGAATGTTATTGCCGATCAGATTGGTACACCTACCTACGCGGTTGATCTGGCTGCGTGTATCGTGCAGATCATGCAATCAGGTGTCCGGGGATATGGCGTTTATCATTATAGCAATGAGGGCGTTACGTCCTGGTATGATTTTGCTAAGGCGATCTTTGACCTGGCAGAAATTAATATTCCCGTATCTCCGGTAACCACAGATCAATACGTTACACGAGCTGTCCGCCCGGCATTTTCGGTGATGGACAAAAGTAAAATAAAAGAAGTGTTTTGCCTGACTATTCCCTATTGGCGGGATAGCCTGAAAATTTGCATACAGCATTTACAGGCATCGAATAATCTTGTGTCTTGATTCTTGTATCTTGGTTCTGTAAAAATATATGAAAGGAATTATACTTGCCGGAGGCTCCGGTACACGTTTACACCCGCTTACACTGGCTACCAGCAAGCAAATGATGCCGGTTTATGATAAACCGATGATCTATTACCCGCTGTCTATCCTTATGCTGGCCGGAATTAAGGAAGTGCTGATCATATCCACACCGCACGATCTGCCGAACTTTGAACGTTTGCTGGGCGATGGTTCCCGTTTAGGATGCCGTTTTTCATACGCCGTGCAGCCGGAGCCGAATGGTTTGGCCCAGGCTTTTGTGATCGGCGAGGAATTTATCGGGAAAGATAGTGTAGCACTTATACTGGGTGATAATATTTTTTATGGCGATGGCCTTTCACAACAATTACAGCATTTGACTGATCCGCAGGGAGGTGTGGTGTTTGCCTACCAGGTTTCCGACCCGGAGCGCTATGGGGTTGTTGAGTTTGATGCCCATAACAATGCACTTTCTATCGAAGAAAAGCCGGCGGAGCCAAAATCCAATTACGCCGTTCCCGGTTTGTATTTTTACGATAATTCGGTAATAGAGATCGCTAAAAACATCAAGCCATCGCCACGCGGGGAGTATGAAATTACCGATGTAAACAAAGAGTACCTCAGGAGAAAGCAGCTTAAAGTCAGCATTTTAAGCCGTGGTACAGCCTGGCTGGATACCGGTACATTTGCCTCGCTAATGCAGGCCGGACAATTTGTGCAGGTAATAGAAGAGCGACAAGGCCTTAAAATAGGATGTATTGAGGAGATTGCTTACCGTATGGGATTTATTTCTGCGCAACAATTACAGCAAATTGCAGAGCCCCTGGTGAAGAGTGGTTATGGACAATATCTGCTGAAACTTGTTAAAAATAAAAACAACTGATCCCTGTGCATAGCGACATCAGTATAGCGGTAATTGGTTTGGGATATGTCGGGTTGCCTCTAAGCCTGGCTTTTGCAAAGAAATATCCTGTAAAAGGATATGATATCAATGAAAAGCGTATCCGCGACTTGGAGAACGGGCATGATAGCACCAACCAGGTAAGCGGAAAGGCTCTGCAGGATTCTCACATATACTTTACGAGTGATATAAATACCATTGCAGACTGCAACGTATACATTATAACGGTACCTACGCCGGTAGATCACTCCAAAAAGCCCGATCTGGCGCCCTTGCTGCAGGCATCGCAGCAGGTGGGTAACGTACTGAAAAAAGGCGATGTGGTGATTTACGAATCAACAGTTTACCCCGGTTGTACCGAAGAAGATTGCATACCGGTGTTAGAAGAAGCAAGTGGCTTAAGCTACAATCATGATTTCTTTTGCGGTTATTCGCCCGAACGGATCAGTCCCGGGGATGAACTTCACACACTTGAAAGTATTGTAAAGATAACATCCGGCTCAACTCCTGAAACAGCTGCATTTGTAGATGAGCTGTATGCTTCAATTATTACGGCCGGAACGTATAAAGCACCTTCTATAAAGGTAGCTGAGGCTGCCAAAGCCATAGAAAATGCCCAGCGGGATGTTAATATCTCGTTTGTCAATGAGCTTTCGCTGATATGCGATAAAATAGGCATAGACACCACAGATGTTATTGAGGCTGCAGCCACCAAGTGGAATTTCCTGAAGTTTAAGCCCGGCCTGGTGGGCGGGCATTGCATCGGTGTAGATCCGTATTACCTGGCGCATAAGGCCGAATCGCTGGGGTATCATCCGGAGGTGATCTTATCCGGCAGACGGGTAAATGATTATATCAGCACTTTTATTGTCAATAAGGTGGTTAAGCTGATGATAGAAAAAGGTAGCAATATCAAACAGTCAGGCGTGTTGGTGCTGGGTATCACCTTTAAAGAAAACTGTCCCGATATCCGTAACTCCAAAGTAGTGGATATTTACCGGGAGTTACAGCAGTTTGGAATGATGGTAGATGTGTACGATCCCTGTGCGGATAAAAGCGAGGTTCAGCAGCAGTATAACATCGATTTAATAGATGATATTTACGCTCACAACTACCACGCTGTTATTCTGGCGGTAGCGCATAAAGAATTTTTAGCTATTGATTTTGCCCGGCTAAAGCAAGCAGGAGCGATAATTTATGATACGAAGTCTGTTATCGACCGCCGGTGGGTAGATGCCAGGCTGTGAAGGCAGATGGTAAAGCTATGTAGAAACCAGAATATAGATGCAAGAAACAAGAAATAACACTACCCAACTCCCCTCTCCCTGCGCCACCGCTAAAGCTAAGGCGGCACGCGGTTGGAGAAGGATTGGGGGTGAGGCTAAACAACGAACATATACAGAGTCTAACTTTTAACTTTCTACTTTTAACTTAGTGCCATGCAGGTTCCATTTGCAGATATTCAGCTTCAATATCAGCATTTCCGGCAGGAAATAGACGCCCGCGTGCAGGCATGCCTGGCATCCGGGGCATATATCAACGGTCCGCAGGTCAAAGAGTTTGCCGAAGCACTTGCCGCTTATCTTTCGGTAGAACATGTTATTCCCTGCGGCAATGGTACCGATGCGCTGCAGATAGCGCTGATGGGGCTGAACCTGCAACCCGGAGATGAGGTAATTGTACCTTCCTTTGCTTACATTTCTCCCGCAGAAGCGGCACTATTACTGCAACTCAAGCCCGTTTTTGCAGATGTAAAGCCGGATACCTTTATGCTGGATGAAGCTCAGCTTGAAAAATACATTACATCCAGAACCAGGACCATTATACCGGTACATTTATTTGGCCAGATAGCCAATATGGAGGCTATTCTGGAGATAGCCCGCCGCCATAATCTCTATGTTATAGAAGATGCAGCACAGGCTATGGGGGCCACGTATACATTCAGCACAGGGGAAATAAAGAAAGCCGGAACCATAGGGCATATCGGTTGTACCTCGTTTTTTCCAACCAAAAACCTGGGTTGCTTTGGCGATGGAGGTGCATTATTTACCAATAATGCGGAGCTTGCCGGTCGGTTAAAACAGATTGCAAACCACGGGCAGGAAAAAAAATATACCTACCGGCAGGTCGGTATTAATTCACGCTTAGACAGTATTCAGGCGGCAGTGCTGCTGGCCAAATTACCGCATCTGGACGAGCAAAATCGCCATAGGGTTCAAATCGCTGAACAATATTCGGCAGCATTTGCTCCATACAATTTTTTCAGCACGCCTGTTGCTGAAAAAGGCAGTTCGCATGTATATCATCAGTATACGCTGAGACTTTCTAACAAGACTTTACGAGATCTTCTGATAAATTATTTGAAAGAAAAATCCATATCTTCAATGATTTATTACCCGCAACCCTTACATTTGCAACAGGCTTTTCATCATATTACTTGTGCTGAAAACAGTTTTCCGGTATCTGAAGCATTATCAGAAACAGTACTTTCCATACCGGTTTATGCTGAATTAACGCCTGCACAGGTTGACTATGTAATTGAAAGCATTGCAGAGTTTGAAAATCTGAATTGACAACAAAAACGCTCATACATCCAACCGCAGTCATAGATTCGGGCTGTACGATAGGGTTAGGTACAACCGTGTGGCATTTTTCGCATCTAATGCCCGGCTGTATCATTGGCGACCATTGTACTATCGGGCAGAATGTATTTATTGGCGAACGGGTACAGATAGGTAATCGTGTTAAGATCCAGAATAATGTATCGGTATACACAGGGGTCACCTGTTCAGATGATGTATTTATAGGGCCATCGGTAGTTTTTACCAATGTGCTTAATCCACGCAGTTTTGTAGATCGTAAGTCAGAATTTAAACCGACCGTATTGCAACAGGGGGCTTCTATCGGAGCTAACAGTACCTTGATTTGTGGAATCACGGTAGGTAAATATGCAATGATCGGTGCCGGCTCTGTAGTGACAAAAGATGTTCCTGCTTTTGCTTTAATGTATGGTAATCCGGCAAAACAGCACGGATGGGTAAGCAGGAACGGATATAAACTGAATTTTGCAAACAATCAGGCAGTATGTCCTCAAACCGGTGAGAAATACAGCTTGGATAATGGTCGGGTAAGTTTAACAGGGAATGAATGAAATTATCAACATAGCCTTAATTGGATATGGCAATATTGGCCGGCGGCATGCTGCCGTTATTGCATCCCATCCTTTTGCACGGCTTACAGCCATTGTTGATCCGGCTTTGGTGGATAGCGATGATTCCGAAATAGCTCAATACACATCGGTAGATAGCTTTCTGACACAGGATAAAATTACCGATGCCGTTGTTATTGCCACCCCGAACGGCCTGCATTATGAACATGCTAAAGCATGCCTGATGGCCGGCAAGCATGTGCTGGTGGAAAAGCCCGTTGCATTATATGCTGATCAGGTTAGTGATTTAATGCACATTGCGCAACAGCAGCAGGTATGTCTTAAACCGGTATGGCAGATCAGGCATAGCCCCGTTATCAGGCAATTGAAAGAATGCTTCTCAGACGGTTCGTTGGGCAATGTACTATGGGTACAGGCCGACTGTTTCTGGAACCGGGGCGAGCAATACTATCACAATCATCCCTGGCATGGAAAAATGGAACTGGATGGAGGCCCGTTATATACCCAATTCAGTCATGTCATTGACTTGTTAATATGGCTGCTGGGTGATTGTGAAGCCGCAGAATCGTCATTTTTTAAACTTCGTGATGATATTATCACTGACTTTGAAGATAGCGGTTCCATTCTGCTGAAGTTTAATGCTGAGCAGCAGGTAGGTGTGATCAATTATACAACTTCTGCGCCCGAAGGAACTTCCTCAAATGAACTGACCATTATTACCGATACGGTAAAAATACAGCTGGAGGGTAAATATTTTGAAAAAGTAAAAAGTCTCCAACCGGTAAATAAAATTAATGCAATGCAACTATCCGGGGAGCAGCCACGGGATTATCCAGACGATATCGCTTCATATTGCTCATTTCAGTTATTAAATCAATACCTGGATAATGTACAGAGGAAGCTGCTGGTTAATCACGATGATTTATTTTTACCGGTATCATTAATAGAAAATATCTACCAAACCCGGCCATCCGTTTTCCAATCCCAATTTCGGCAGATCAGGATAGCAGCCTTATAGCTGGGGGCATCCAGGGTTTAAAGGAAAATGAAAAAATGGCTTGAAGCGATAAAAAAGTGTAAGCCCCTTCAAAAAAAATTTCCGTACACTAAGTGGGCTTAAAGCAGCGTTTTTAGAAATTTTCCCGAAGAGCTGTCGAAGAAAGTGCAGGATCATCTACCTTGCCGAATATCCTGAAATGGGCGAAAATGGGGTGACGCCCGACAAGCAAAAAGTTATCAAAGTAACCCAGCGTACACAAAAACCGATTTTTTTCAAAACACTTAGTGTATTGCTCCGGGACACATTCGAAAATTTGGGGATCTTTCCCGAAGAAGTCCCGAACATGTCCCGAAGAAGATTGCCCGGGTTTTGCACCTGAAATAGCTTTAATCCTGGAATTCGCTTGCGCTTGTTTACAACGGGTGCATCGATATCCGGCGTTTGTAACGCCGTAATTGCAATATAAGCTACAAACACGAGCAACGAACAAAAAAAACTTATATTTTTGAAGCCGTTAGACAAAGAACTAAAGGTCTGATACGGAATATAAAATATGAAAGTTGCATTAATTACAGGGATTACCGGGCAGGATGGAGCTTACCTGGCCGAGCTGCTTATTAAAAAAGGATACATGGTGCACGGCCTGAAACGGCGGAGTTCGTTGTTTAATACCGATAGAATTGATCACCTTTATCAGGATCCGCATGAAAAAGGCATTCGCTTACAACTCCATTATGGCGACCTGACAGATTCAACTAACCTTATCCGGTTAATACAGGAAACGCAACCTGATGAAATCTATAACCTTGCGGCGATGAGCCACGTAAAAGTGAGCTTTGATACGCCGGAATATACTGCCAATGCCGATGGGATAGGAACTTTGCGTATCCTGGAAGCGGTGCGTTTGCTGGGTATGACGAAAAAAACCAGGGTTTACCAGGCCTCCACCTCCGAATTATATGGCTTGGTTCAAGCCGTTCCGCAAAGCGAAACCACGCCGTTCTATCCCCGTTCGCCGTATGCCGTAGCCAAACTATATGGTTATTGGATTACCGTTAACTATCGCGAAGCCTATAACATGTATGCCTGTAACGGGATATTGTTCAATCACGAAAGCCCTATTCGGGGTGAAACGTTTGTAACGCGTAAAATTACCAGGGCCACAGCTAAAATAGCGTTAGGATTGCAAAACTGCCTGTATTTAGGTAACCTTTCTGCACAACGCGATTGGGGACATGCCAAAGATTATGTTGAGGCGATGTGGCTTATTCTGCAGCAGGATAAGCCGGAAGACTACGTAATTGCCTCTGGTATTACCACCACCGTGCGTGATTTTGTGAAAATGAGCTTCGCCGAACTGGGTATAGAAGTTGAGTTTAGCGGAAAAGATATTCATGAAAAAGGGGTTATAATATCTTATGACGAGGATCGTTTAAAAGAACTGGGTATTGACAAAGAAAAACTGAAGATGGGACAAACCGTAGTGAAAGTAGACGAGAAATATTTCCGGCCAACCGAAGTGGATCTGTTACTGGGCGACCCAACCAAGTCGAAAACAAAATTAGGCTGGAAGCCGAAGTATGATTTACCTGCTTTGGTTAAGGATATGGTACATTCTGATCTTCACCTGATGAAAAAAGATGAATATCTGAAGCTAGGTGGATATAAAATTCTGAACTATTTTGAATAAGTTAGTGTTTGGGAGTTGTTGGGTAACTGTTTAGTTGGTTAACCGTTTAAGTGAAAGCATGGCAGTTCATACAACGATAAACGAAAAACGATGAACGAACAAAACGACCAACGATACGTTGACATCATTAAGTCCATCGTGCTTAAGCAGGTGCCTTTAGATAGTTATACGGTATTCCTGTTTGGTAGCAGGGCCGTAGGGAATGCCCACCCCATGTCTGATATAGATATAGGGTTTATGGGTACAGCAGCCTTACCTGTTGGGGTAAAAGCAAGAATAGAAGAGGAAATAGACGAGAGCGTTGTGCCTTTTCATGTTGATTTAGTAGATTTTTATCAGGTAACAGAAGCATTTAAAGAAGAAGCCTTAAAAAAAACTGTAATATGGAACTTACCGAAAAGTTTATTGCAGAACGGTTAAATCTTAAGCAGGCAATAGAAACATTTGGCCGGGCCTTACAGGTAAACGAGCAAAAATTTGATGCGGTTACCTCTGACCTGCTTAAAAACGGGAAGATCCAAAAATTTGAGTATTGTACGGAGCTTGCCTGGAAAGTAAGTAAATTATTCTTGCAATTGGAAACCGGCGAGATTGAAATGTCTCCTAAGCAGGTATATAAAACCATGTTTACAACCGGCTTGGTCAAGGAACCTCTTTATAACGCTCTTTTTCAAACCATTGATGATAGAAATAAATTAAGTCATATTTACCGGGAAGAAATGTACGATTTGATCTATGCGGATTTAACAAGGCATTGGGATACATTTAAGGGCTTATTGAATGTATTAAACAAAAACCAGGTTGGATAACTTCGGTCAACGAATTAACGATTAAACAAATCAACAGCGAGATGTCATACCGTGTAGATAAAACAGCTTTTAAAGCGCAAACCGCATCAGAGGCTTCTGCGCAGCATGCTCGTTATTACAGGAGTTTATCCTGGCAGGAGCGATTGAAAATTGCGAACTATCTGAATAGTATAGCATTTAATTATCCCGAGAATAGGCCGCCATTGATGGATAAGACCATGTTTTCAGTACGTGCAAGAAAAGATGGGTAATATTTTCAATACTGATTTTAGAGCGTTTATTCATTATTTGAATGTCTGTGAGGTAAGGTATATCTTAGTCGGAGGGTTCTCAGTGATATTGCATGGTTATTCAAGGACAACGGGTGATATGGATATTTGGGTAGAAAGAAGTGCAGATAATTACTCGAAGATTCGGCATGTTTTTGAAAAGTTTGGAATGCCGGTTTTTGATATGACCGAGCAAAATTTTCTGCATCATCCGGTTTGGGATGTATTTACGTATGGCCGGCCCCCGGCAGCCATTGATATAATGGTCAAGATAAAAGGTTTGGAATTTAATAAATGTTATCAAAACGCAGTTGAATTTAAGGATGATGATCTAAAAATCAGGACCATTCATTTGAATGATTTGCTGACCGCTAAAAAGGCCAGTGCCAGACCAAAAGATATGGATGATTTAGAGAATCTGACATGACTATAGTGATAAATGGGCTTGTCTTCCAACGACCAGCGAACGCGAAACAACTCCCCCTTAGGGAGGGTTGGGGTGGGCCGCTCAACGAAAGACGACCAACAATTAAGCACATAGCCAAATAAATATTACTTTTGCCAATTGCCAAAGAGAATCTATTCATGAACATACAAAAAATCGCTTTCATCGTTTGTCTCCTTACCGGGATGTTTTTTACAGGCGGCATCCGTGCTCAGAGTATTAATCAGCAGAATTTCAGCAACATTAAGGTAGATGAACTGAGCGATGACCAGATACGTGAGTTTATAAACCGGGTAGAAGCCAGCGGATTGAGTGATGCGCAGTTAGAGCAGGTTGCATTATCAAGAGGGATGAATGCTGGCGAAATTCAGAAACTGAGGGATCGCGTTCAAAAAATAAGATCCGGTCAGTCAGCATCCGGTACACAAGGTACATCGGTAAATAATCGGTCAGGGAATAATCAGGTATTGAGCAGAGGCAGGCAATATAATCCGCCTGACGATTCGCTTGAATTAAACCCAGCTAACCCACAGATAGAAGGACAAAAAGTATTTAGTGAATTGCGTTCAAAAATTTTTGGAGCCGATCTCTTCCGGAATAACCAGATCACCTTTGAGCCCAACCTGCGTTTAGCAACACCTAAAAATTATGTCATTGGTCCCGACGATGAATTGCTGATCGATATTTATGGTAATTCAGAAGCCAGCTATAAATTACGCGTTTCGCCCGAAGGGACGATCAATCTACAATACGTAGGCATCATTCCCGTTGCCGGTATGACCATTGAGCAGGCCACTTCCCGTATCCGTTCACGCATGGCCACGGTGTATTCTGGTTTGCGTAATGGCGGAACTTCATTGAGCATTGCATTGGGTAATATCCGCAGCATTAAAGTTATTCTTACCGGCGAGGTGGTGAAGCCGGGAACATACACATTGCCTTCGGTAGCAACCGTATTTAATGCCCTGTATGCTTCCGGTGGCCCTGGCGATAACGGCTCATTCCGGAATATTGAAATTATCCGGGCAGGACAAAAGATCGCCACGCTGGATATTTACGATTTCCTGTTAAAAGGTAGCCTCAAAAATAATATACGTTTGCAGGATCAGGATATTATTCATATTCCAACCTATCAAACCCGCGTGGAAATGGTGGGGCAGGTTAAGCGCCCCGGTATATTTGAGATGAAGACTTCCGAAAGCCTGTCGGATCTGTTACGTTTTGCCGGTGGATTTAACGAGGTTGCTTATAAAGCGAAGATCAAGGTGCTGAAAAACACCGACACGGAGCGTAAAATTACCGATGTGATGGCTGCAGATTATGATTCGTATGTACCACAAAGCGGTGATAAATTCTTTGTGGATGAGATATTGGATCGATTTGAGAACCGCGTAACCATCAATGGAGCGGTATTCCGTCCGGGGCAATACGAGCTGGAGAACGGTTTAACGCTCTCACAGCTTATTAAAAAGGCCAATGGAATAAAAGAAGACGCTTTCTTACCCCGTGGTTATATTACCCGGTTAAATGATGATAATACCACACAGTTGATCTCATTCGATTTAGGTAAAATACTAAAGGGCGAAGGCGACGACATTGCACTAAAGCGGGAAGATGTGGTAACTATTTCCTCCATTTTCGATCTTCGCGAAGAATATAAAGTGTCTATTGATGGTGAGGTGCGTTACCCGGGCTCATTTGATTATGCAGATAATATGACGCTGGAAGACCTGGTCATGAAAGCCGGAGGCTTTAAAGAGGGCGCTACAGCAAAGCGGATAGAGGTATCCCGCCGGGTGAAAAATAGCGATGCAACATCCAGTTCAGCCCATATTGCCGATGTTTACCAGATCAATATTGACCAGGATCTGCGGATAAAAGGAAAGAAATTTATCCTGAAACCATTTGATATTGTATCTGTGCGGGCCTCTGCCGGGTATGAAGAACAAAAGCAGGTGCGTGTGGAAGGCGAAGTATTGTTCCCCGGTACTTACACTATTACCCGACGTGATGAGCGGGTTTCAGACCTGGTGCAGCGTGCAGGTGGTTTTACGGCCCTGGCTTACCCGGACGGCGCCTCATTAAAACGCCCCGGTCACGTAACGCGTGACAGTATACCGCCGGAGAAGAAACGGGAGAATGACCGTTTGAATCAGTTTCAGCGATTACAGAAACGGCTGACAGATACCGTTAAAATAGACGTGGTGGAAGAAGCCAAGCAGAATGATTATGTGGGCATTAACCTGGGCAGAATACTGGAGAAACCAGGTTCGAAGTATGACCTCTTCCTGGAGGATGGCGATATTTTAACCGTGCCCAAACAATTACAAACTATAAAAGTCAGGGGAGAAGTGCTTTCGCCGGTTACAGTGCTGTATTCTACAGGGAAAGGTTTCAGGCAGTATATAGCCAATGCCGGAGGATTTAGTACTAAAGCGCTCAAGAAACGGGCGTATATTATTTATGCCAATGGTTCGGTGCAGAGTACAAAGAAGTTCTTGTTCTTTAACAACTACCCGGCTGTACGTCCCGGAGCAGAGATTTTCGTGCCAACAAAACCGGAACGTAAACACTTAACAACAGGTGAGACCATTGGTCTGGCTTCTGCCATCGCTTCATTAGGTGCTATTGTGATCGGTATTATGAATAGTGCGAGGT
Source organism: Pedobacter sp. BS3 (assembly GCF_008274585.1). GTDB lineage: Bacteria > Bacteroidota > Bacteroidia > Sphingobacteriales > Sphingobacteriaceae > Hufsiella_A. Next base: position 1,238,568 of record NZ_VTRT01000001.1, read on the forward strand.
AGGAGAAAGGTTGAAGGCGATAAAGGTTGAAATGATAGGTTATAAGTTTTAGATCCACTACCAGCGGAAGCCAAAGTTTAGGAGTTGATAAGGTTATAAGTTTATGACCAACGAAGGACGAATAACGAACAACGACTGTCAGCCCCGTTATTGCGAAGTCTGCTTAGGGAAAGTGAGAGAGACGGTTAAGCAATCAAAGCGAGGTTAAAGGTGTACGGTATAAGGCCAACAGAGAAAGTCGATAAACGACCATGGGAAATCAAAGGTTAGAAGTTGATGAGGTTATAGGTTTATAGTCGAGAGACGAATAACGATGAACGAACAACGAAAGACAACGTTCTTTTGTCATGCTGATCCCGGGATATTCTGGAGAAGCATCTCCGGGGTTGGGCAGAGGCCAGCCAATAATGGCCGGACAACGAAAAACGAGTGACGGAGACGAAACAGGTTGAGGATAAGGTTAAGAAGTTGATAAGGTTATAAGTTTATGACTAACGAAGGACGAATAACGAACAACGAATAAGACGTGAACCTTCAGGAACTGCATAAGTTAATTTCAGAAGGAGAGAATGATAAAGTTGAATTCAAAAGCAGCTTTAACATCGAAGCTATTGAAAGCCTGGTTGCTTTTGCCAATACCGGTGGCGGTAAGGTGCTGATAGGTATTCACAAGGGGACTGCGGTGGGTATTGATCTGAATACAGAAACTGTGCAAACCTGGGTCAACGAAATTAAAACCAAAACATCCCCCATGCTTATTCCTGATGTAGATGTTATAGCGACCGGGGCAAAAAAAGTTGTGGTTTTTATCATCCAGGAATATCCGGTCAAACCGGTTTCGGTAAGGGGGAAATACTATAAGCGGGTAGCGAACTCCAATCACCTGCTTTCTACCTCCGAGGTAGTGAATATGCACCTGCAGACCTTTAATACCAGTTGGGATTACCATCTCAATAATCAGTTTTCTATTGAAAGTATTTCACTGGAGAAAGTGCAACTGGCCATTGATACCATGAACCAGGCCGGAGGCCGTACTCATGATGATCCGCTGACCTTTTTACTGAAAAATGATCTGGTGCGGGAAAGCGCTTTGACCAACGCGGCTTATTTATTATTCGCAAAAAGCGATTCGGTATTAACTACCATTGAATTAGGCCGGTTTCAGTCGGATATTATTATAAAGGATGCGGTTCGCACCAAAGCGGATATCCTGACCCAGGCAGAGCAGGTGTTGGATTTTGTCAGAAAGCACATAAACAAGGAAATTATTGTTACCGGGAATGCCCGGCATATCGAAAGATGGCAATATCCCCTGGAAGCCATTCGTGAAATTGTCCTGAACATGGTCGTCCACCGCGACTATCGCTCGGCCTCCGACGCCATCGTGAAAATATACGATCATAAAATAGAGTTTTATAACCCGGGGCGTTTGCCGGATAACATTACCGTAGAAGATCTGCTGACCAATAACTATAAATCAACGCCAAGAAATAAATTAATTGCCGATTTTTGTAAAAGTCTGGGCATTATTGAAAAATACGGTTCGGGAATAAAAAGAATTATTGATTATTTTGCAGGCGCCCGGTTGCCTATGCCCGAATTTAGAAATATTTCGGATGGGTTTATGGTAACGGTATCGGATGGATATCCGGAAACTGTGGAAGAAACTGTGGAAAAAACTGTGGAAGAAACTGTGGAAGAAACTGTGCCCCGTGATAAAGCGGTAGCGGTTATACTGGATAGCATGGTTAATGATCCGCGTATAACCCAGGCACAGTTAATGGAAAAGACCGGGCTTTCCCGCCGGGGGATAGAGTGGCATATCGCCCGATTGAAACAAAAGGGCATGATAAAACGTATAGGCGCCACAAAGAACGGGTATTGGGAAGTGAAGGGAGGTTGAGGTTGAAAATGAGGCTAAGGCTAAGGTTGAGGTTGAGAAGGTTATAGGGTTATGAGGTTATAGGTTTATAACCAACGGGAAACGACAAAGATAAGGTTGAGGTTGAGAAGGTTATGAGGTTGAGGGGTTACGGGCTAACAGCCAACGGCTAACGACCAACAGCCAACATAAGGTTGAGAAGGTTATAGGGTGATAAGGTTATGAGTTGATGAGGTTATAGGTTTATGACAGACGACCAACGACAGACAAGCAACAACAAACGGATAACGAAAAGGTAACATTTATCAGAGCCTGGTGATATATAAATGAGGAAAGGCTTTAAATAAGAACGTGAAACGGCTCCCTCTCCTTTGGAGAGGGCTGGGGTGAGGCTGACAAACGAACAACGAAAACGCAATAGGCTGAGGATAAGGATAAGGAGGTTATAGGGTTATAAGTTTAGAAGGTTATATGATCTAACGAAAGACAAGCTTTTTGTCATGCTGATCCCGAGATATTCGGGAGAAGCATCTCCGGGTTAGGCCAAGGCCGCCCCGCGAATAACGAAAGACGAGTGACGAAAACGAAATAGGTTGAGTATAAGGTTAAGAAGTTGATAAGGTTATAAGTTTATGAACGAACGACAAGACAAACCGCAAACAACTCCCTCCCTTAGGGAGAGTTGGGGTGGGCCGAACAACGAACAACGAACATATCCCGATGATGAGATCTCCCTAAAGGAGCTCATTCTGAAGCTCAGAGAATGGTACCGTTATCTCCTGAGTAAATGGAAACCCATTGTACTGGCCGGTATCCTGGGCGGAGTATTAGGATTAACGTATGCATGGTTAAAAAAGCCTGTCTATACCGCTACCACCACCTTTGTATTAGAAGATGAAAAAGGAGGCGGAGGATTAAGCCAGTACATGGGCCTTGCGGCTATGGTAGGTATTGATCTGGGTGGGAGCGGCGGTGGTATTTTCCAGGGGGATAATATCATGGAATTGTACAAATCACGTACCATGCTGCAGAAGACGTTGCTTACCGAAGCTGATTTTAATGGCAGGAAGCAATTGCTGATCGACCGTTTTGTAGAATTTAATGAATTACGTAAGGGTTGGGATAAAAAGAAAGAATTAAAAAATATTCAGTTTACCGGTGATCCGGCCAGGTTTTCTATCAAGCAGGATAGCCTGGTTGGTGAGATCGTTAAATCAATTAATAAAAATTATCTCACAGTAAGTAAGCCGGATAAAAAATTAAGCATTATCAAAGTAGAGGTAAAGGCAAAAGACGAATTATTTGCTAAACAATTTACCGATCAACTGGTTGCTAACGTGAATAATTTTTACGTGCAAACCAAAACTAAAAAGGCGATGGAAAACCTGGCAATTTTACAGCATCAAACCGATTCGGTACGGCGGGAATTAAACTCAGCAATCGGTGGAGTTGCCATTTCGATAGACGCTAACCCCAACGCCAACCCGGCCCGCCAGGTATTACGGGTGCCTTCGCAACGCCGTACGGTAGATATACAGGCCAATACGGCTATTTTGGAGGAACTGGTGAAAAACCTGGAACTTGCTAAAGTTACGTTAAGGAGAGAAACACCGTTGATACAGGTAGTGGATCGTCCGATGCTTCCATTGGAGAAAAATACTGTAAATGCTTTTTTGGCAATCATGGCGTTCTTTTCAGGCTTCTCTTTTTTGACAATCATTTTTTTGTCCCTAAGGAGAGTCATTTATAGCGCTTTTTAACTCTCCTATCCTTGAAGAATAAACTGAAAGAAATATATATAAGGAAAAGATTATTTGTTAATGCGATATTCTCTGGGATTCAGGTTTGCTGTACGGCAGGTATATATTTATTAATTTATACTCTATTATTGCACAAGGTCGGCGCTGAGAAGTTAGGTGTATGGTCAATAATCTTAGCAACATCCTCAATCGCAAATGTTGCAACAATGGGCTTAACAGCAAGTTTGGTCAAATATTTAGCAGTCCTAGATTCTAAAAAAGATTCCGTGGAGGCAAATGATTTAGTTCAGACCAGTTTTTTAATAGTCTCACTATTAAATGGAGGAGTTGTAATTATAATATACTTTTTAGCACAGTTTTTTTTACCGAAAGCTATAGTACGTTCAGAACTAGATTTGGCGTTCAATTTACTTCCATTCTCATTAATTACTTTATGGTTGAATGGATTATCAGGTGTTTTTTTATCTACTTTAGATGGGTTTCATCATAGCAGTCTTCGCAGTTTTATTTCGATTATATCGATAATTTTTTTCTTTTTCCTTTCTTATTTCTTAATAGATAAATATCAGCTTTTTGGAATAGCTATTGCTCAAATTGCACAAGCGATACTAAGCGTCTTTTTAGGAATAATTGCTACTAAGTATATTTTTAAATCTTTCCAATTCTCAATTAAGTTTAGTAAAAGTGTCTTTAGAAAGACATTAAATTATAACTTAAGTTTTCAAATAATTGGTGTTTGTTCAATTTTAATTGAGCCAGTCTTGAAATTATTCCTTTCGAGATTTGGGGGATTGGCTTATGTAGGATATTTTGAAATGGCTAATAGACTTGCACAGCAATTTAAAGTACTAATAACATCTGCGAATCAAGTGATGGTTCCATATGTCTCTAAAACAACATCCAGTATGGGGGCAAAGGATTACACTTATCCAATCTTATTACGAATTGTTTTTTCTATATCATTGTTATTTCTTCTATTTATTATTGTTTTTTCTCCTGTTATTTCAATAATCTGGTTAAAATTGCGAGTACCAGAATTTGAGTTTTCGCTATTAATGATGGGACTTGGCGTTTTTTTTAGTTTGATTGTTGCTCCTGCATATTTTTCAAGTATAGGAATAGGAAATTTGAAAGGTATATTAGGGAATCATATTAGTTTATTATTTCTTAGTAATATCTTATGTTACTTTTTAGGTAAGTATTTTCATGGTGATGGAGTTATAATTGGATATTCCGTTGCGACAATTATTTCAACTTCAATCACATTTATTTATTATCATATAACGTTTAAGCCGCCTTTTTTTGAAGTATTTTCTAGAAATTTGATTATAGCTTTTAGTTTATTGTTGTTGATTTTATTAGCTATATGGTTAAGGATGAGCTATCAAAAACTTTCATTTCTTTTTTATATGATTGCGGCAAGTTTATGGTTGATTGCTTTATTAATAAGATTATACTTGAATAATAAGGCTTTAATATTATCTTGGATAAATAGAAATCATTAGTAGAGACTGTGTATTGGTTTAGTTTTTTATGAAGAATTCAAAAGATATTAAGATTGGTTTTGTAACGATTGATTCTCCACGAGATAGAAGGTCTTGGTCTGGTATTAATTATATGGTATTAACACATCTAGAGACGCATTTTGAAAATATAGATGTATTTGGTCCTTTGAAGGATTTTTATCTAAAGAAATTATTGTCCGTTTTCAATAAGATTAGTTTGCTTCTGTTTAGAAAAAGATACAACTATGGGCATTCGGTATTATTAGCCTATTTATACTCATATCAGCTTAATAGGATAATTAAGAGAAGAAAAAATGATTATGAAGTCATAATTTCAGTGATATCCTCTCCGGCATTAGCTTTTTTAAAAACATCAGCAAAAATTATATATTTAACAGATGCAACATTTTTAAGTCTTGTTGATTATTATGTGTTTGATCTATGGAAATTTTCAATAAGAGAGTCCAATCATGTAGAAAAATGTGCGATAAAGAAATGTAATCATATTATATTTTCTTCGGAATGGGCTTTAAATGAGTCGGTTATAAATTATGATATTGACCGTAAGAGAACTAGTATTGCAAAATTTGGGTCGAATGTTAATATAGTCTTTGATCGTCCTATCGAAAGAGAAGTTGGTCGTGATAAGGTATTCAATTTGTTATTTGTTGGCGTTGATTGGAATAGGAAGGGGGGAGATATTTTACTCAGAAGTTACCTTTCGTTAAAGGAAAAAGGTTATGATAATTTATGTTTAACAATTTGTGGAACAATTCCTCCTTGTGAGCTAGACAGTAATATAAAGATATATCCTTTTCTGGATAAGAATAAAGAAGTGGATTTAAAAACTATTCAAAGTTTGTATCAAAATAGTCACTTATTTATACTCCCAACTAGAGCAGAATGTTCAGCAATCGTATATGCTGAGGCTGCAGCCTTCAGTTTACCTGTTATTACTACTGAAACAGGTGGCGTGTGTTCTTACGTTGAGAATCTATATAATGGTTATACTTTACCCCTAGAAGCCGATTATATAGCTTATGAGAGTGCAATTGTCAAACTTATGACAGATCAGGTTTTATATGATACTTTTTCTAGGAACGCATATAAAAAGTTTAGAGCAGAGTTAAATTGGGGGAGATATTTTACTGCAATTGACGATGTTATTGAGCAAGTTAGAACCGGGAGCGTAAGATAATAGAATCGGCGAATCGGAGTGTAAAGAATGCTGAAAACTAAATGAAAAATATTCTTCCCTATTTGTTGCTCTTTTTTCCTTTTCAAAACTTAGCTATAGGTGTGGCTACTACGAAATTTGATGTCTTTCCAGTAGTTTTGGTACTTTTGTTAATGGCCGAAGTTCTGATTTTTGAAAGAATTAAATATATTTCAAAAAACCAGTTTTATAAATTATCCTGTTTTATTATTATTAGTGTTCTAATATGGATTTTGCTGCATTATGCACCAATTTCAAGATTTTTATCAGCTTTGTTTTGGCTTTCAAGTCTTTTATTCGTTTATTTTTCGGCCACTAAATTATATAGCGATAATATTTATAAATCAGTAATTATAACTTGTCTAATTAGTTGTTTAGTTGTGCTGTTTCAATTTACTATTCTTCGTTCGGATCGACCCAAAGCTTTTTTTCAAGAGCCATCAACAGCAGGACTCATATTTTTTAGTCTTGCTATTGTAATGATGTATAGAATTGTTTATCGTAATCATTTAAAAAAAAGTATCTGTGATGTTACCTTTTTATTATTGTTTCTAGTATGTGGTTTTCTTACTAAATCTTCACACGTTGTCTTGGTTTTTTTGCTCCCCTTTTTATTTGTTTTATACGGTTTGACAATGAAAAATTTCATTAAAGTCTCCTTGGGATTAGGAACGTTCTTTATTCTAATGATGTATATTGTCCTTAATAATGAATATTTTGTTGAGAAATTTGATTTTAGAATAATAGAAAATTTTAATCTTTCACAGTTGGCATGGCTAAGGGGAGGGGAACAAGCAGTCTATGTAGCAAAGCATTCTCCAGTTTTTGGATTTGGGCTGGGTTCTACAGGATGTTTTAATTTTAATAGTCAGTCCGCTTTTTATTTAGATAAATTGGATAGTGGAAATTTGAATCTATTGGATGCGTATAGTTTGATGTTTAGGTTAATAATAGAGGTTGGGCTTCTAACACTTCTATTTATATTGTATATATTGCATAATAAAATAAAAAGATTTATGAAGAACTTTAGAGATAGAACAGAGCCGATTTCACTTGATAAGCAATCTCTATTCGTCTTCGGATTGAGTATATTTATTGGATCCTTGATTAAGGAACCCAATTATGGAGTAGGGCCACTTTTTGTGAGTGTGTTATGTTTAGGTTATGATATAAAAGGTTTAGGGGGGATTAAAAATAATGGAGAAAGAAGTCTTAATATCTCAAGGTCAAGGTAGATTACATTTTAGTGAAGCTTGCGAAGCTTTAGAAAGAGTAAATGTTCGTTTTGTAACTCTAATAGGTTGGGTACCAAAGTATATACCGGAGAAACTTGTCGACTTAATTGGAAGAATATTTGATAAAAGCTCGTTGTCTCAACGGTTAAAACTTAGAGTGCCAGTAAATGTGCCATCAGATAAGATTATCTTTTGCTTATGGCCTGAGTTTTATTACTATTTATTGGTTTTGCTTTCTAAATGTGGTTTGTTACCACTAGAGACGGCTACATCAATGGGATGGAAATATTGGGGAGCTTATTCAAAGAAATATCTATATGGTAAAAACATTTTTCATGTAAGAAGCGGGGCAGGGCAAGGCGGAGCTATCAATGCTGCTAAAAAACAAGGTATAAAAATAATTGTGGATCATAGTATTGCTCATCCGTTAGAGATTGACGAAATTTTGAGCAAAGAGTATGAAAAGTTTAATATGTCTTTTGATCTAAATCCAAGGAGTGAGTTTTGGCAAATGGTTATAAATGATTGTACCCAGGCTGACTATTTATTGGTTAATTCAAAATTTGTGGCAGAAACTTTTCAAAAATGGGGTTATAATAAAGAAAAAATAAGAATAGTTTATTTGGGTGTTCGCGAAGATTTTATTGGATTAAAACAAAATTGGGACATTAATGGAACAATTAATCTTCTTTTTACGGGTAGTTTTAGTATACGTAAAGGAGCTCATATTCTCATAGATGCGATGGAGATTTTGAACCAATTGAGCTATCCGATTGTGTTGCATGTGATAGGTTATTACGATGAGTTGGCTTTTATCAAAAAACATTACAAGATCCCCAATAACATTCGTTTTTATGGTAATATTTTGCAAGATGATTTAAAAAACTTTTTTTTTAGTAGTGATATTTATGTTTTTCCCTCTCTAGCTGAAGGTTCTGCTAGATCTGTAATGGAGGCGATGGCCGCTGGACTTCCTGTTATAACTACGGAGAATTGTGGATCCCCTATTCAAAATGAGAAAACAGGACTTATTGTTCCTGTGAAAAATTCTTTAGCATTGGCCAATTCAATAGAAAGATTGATTAAAGATCATGAGCTAAGAAAGAGAATAGGACAAGGGGCTGTAGAGCAAATTTCAAGACATTATAAATGGAGTAATTACGCTTGTAATATAAATGCTGTGTATAATGATATTTTGAAGAATGTTAAAATTTAATGAAGCAAGAACCATTAGTTACAATTATAACAGCAGTCTATAATGCTGAAGATACATTAGAAAAAAGTATTGTAAGTGTATTGACTCAAACTTATAAAAAGATTCAATACATTATTATAGATGGAGGCTCAACAGATGGCACTGTTGATATTATAAAAAAATATGAAAGTAGTATTTTCTATTGGGAGTCTGAAAAGGATTTAGGTATTTATGACGCATGGAACAAGGGATTAAAAAGGGCTGAGGGAAATTGGATCGCATTTTTAGGAGCAGATGATAGATATCTCCCTAAAGCTATAGATAGTTATATTCAACGTATTGCTGATATTGATAATTCTTTACTTGAATATATCAGCTCTAGGGTGTGTTTGATAGATAATAATGGAAAGCCATTGGGGCTAATTGGAGAGCGTTACGATTGGAAACGTTTTCAAATTTATATGAATGTTGCTCATGTAGGATCCCTGCATAGTAAGAATTTCTTTTTGAAATATGGGGACTTTAATACAAGTTTTAAGATTGTTGGTGATTACGAGATGTTGCTTAGGGCAAATAGTAGTTTAAATGCAGGTTTTTTAGATGAGATAACAGCTGAGATGCGAGTTGGAGGGGTTAGCAGCCAAGGTACTCGAGCATTTAAGGAAGTTTTAAGAGCTAAACAATTAACAAATGCTCGTACAGTTGTTCAATTGAGAAGAGATGCTCTAATTTTTTATGTGAAATATTATTTTAGAAAAATATTGGGATTTAAATATTAAGCAGATTCCTGACAAATTATATGTATATGGTTATTTATATCCCACATCTTCATGATCTATAATGTATACAATTGTAATCTCTGCTATCAATTTTTTTGAAGGAGGTCCGCTTTCTGTTTTAAAAGATTGTTTAGCTTATCTAAATACTCAGCAAATTATTGCCAACACGAGAATTATGGCACTAGTGCATAGTAAAAAACTTTTTAATGAAGCTGATTACTCAAATATTGAATTCATTGAATTTCCTAAATCAAGAAAATCATACTTATATAGGTTATATTATGAATATTATTACTTTAATAAATTCTCCTCTATAAATAATGTTAAGTTTTGGTTCTCATTGCATGATATTACTCCTAATATAAGAGGAATTCCCCAAGCAGTTTATTGTCATAATCCCTCCCCATTTAATACACTAAATTTAAAAGATATTGTGGTTCAGCCAACTCAGTTCTTTTTTCGCTTATTTTATAAATATTTATATGCAATTAATATAAAAAAAAATAAGTATATAGTGGTTCAACAGCAATGGATAAAAAAAGAATTCGAACGAATGTTCGCTATAAATAATAGTCAGATAATAGTTTCTCCTCCTCAAATACCCATTGTTCCTGAAACGTATTTGCAAAGAGATGAAGTCAGTGCAATTACTACGTTCTTTTTTCCTACGTTTCCTCGCCCATTTAAAAATATAGAGATTATATGTGAAGCTGTCAAGCTTTTAAATCAAGGAAACGTTGTTGATTATAAAGTAATTATTACAATTGATGGCTCAGAAAATAATTATTCCAAAAGTATAATCAAAAAGTATGGTACAGAGCATTCTCTGAGATTTATTGGGCTGGTTTCCAGAGACGAAGTTTATAATTTATATTCTGAAATAGATTGTTTGATTTTTCCGTCCAAACTAGAGACTTGGGGGTTGCCCATAAGCGAATTTAAACAGTTTAATAAACCCATTTTTACAGTCAACTTACCATATGCAAAAGAAACTGTTGGAAGTTATGATTTAGTTAAGTTTTTTGACGCGGATAATACAAGCCAACTGGCTTGTATTATGGAGGAATTTATCAAAAAAAGGACATTAAAGTATGATCAAACAGGAAGTCTCAAAAAGACAGAACCTTTTGCAGAAAACTGGGATAAGTTATTTTCAATACTTTTGTCTTAAGTTTTAAGTGTTAAAATGCTTATTTATGTATAAAAGATACGGACTCTTAGGATCAATTAGGCTCGTTATTTCTTTAATATATACCAAAACTGTATGCTCCAGAGCAAGATTAGTCAGATTGCCATTTGATATTAGAAATAAGCAGTATATTTCGATTGGGAAAGGGTTTACCTCTGGTTTTGGATGTAGAATAGAAGCACATCCAATTAAAGAATTAACTCAAAAGTGTGTCATTTTTGGTAAAAATGTTGAAATAAATGATTACGTACATATCGCAGCGGGGTATAGAGTTGAAATTGGAAATAACGTTCTTATTGCCAGCAAAGTTTTTATTACAGATTTAAATCATGGAATATACTCAGGAAAGAATGTAGATACCCCGACCTCATTGCCAAAGGATAGAAAAATTTATACAGATCCTGTTTATATTGGAGACAGAGTTTGGCTTGGAGAAAACGTATGTGTTTTGCCTGGAGTTACTATTGGAGAAGGGACGATAATTGGTGCGGGTTCAGTTGTAACAAAAGATGTTCCTCCAAATTCAATTGCGGTAGGAAATCCATGTAAAGTAATAAAGGTTTTTGATTTTCAACAGAATTCTTGGATTAAGATATGAGTAATATAGGAGGCTCTGCTAGTATTGTATTATTTAAAAATGAAACTAAAGTCGTCCAAAATACTATATTGAGGGTAATCGAATCACAGTTTTTGCAAGTTTATCTTATCGACAACTCTCCAACAGATGTACTTAAAAATATTTCAAAAGATAGCGGAGTAATATATATCCACAACTCTTCCAATCTAGGTTTTGGAGCGGCTCATAATATTGCCATTAGAAAAGCAATGGAAGACGGATTAAAATACCATTTCATCATCAATCCAGATATCGAAATTAAAGAAGATGTATTTACGCCGATGATTGAATATATGGAAGCGAATCCAGATGTTGGAATGATGATGCCTAAAGTGCTCAATGGAGACGGTTCTGTTCAAAACTTACCGAAGTTGCTACCCCACCCTGCTTGGATATTTAGGAGAAAACTGAAAAAAATGGATCCATTTAGCGAAACATTTATAAATAAATATGAGCTAAGGAAAGTGCCCTATAGCTTAATATATAATGTTCCCATTCTTTCGGGATGTTTTACTTTGTTAAGATTGGATGCGATAAAAGAAGTGGGCAAGTTTGATGAAAAATTCTTCATGTATTTCGAGGATTTTGATTTATCCCGGCGAATGCACAAAAAATATAAAACCATTTATTTCCCAAAAGTATCAGTTTATCATGGTTATGAAGGTGGTGCTAATAAGAGCTGGAAACTGTTTAAGATTTATATTAAATCGATGATAACCTATTTTAATAAATGGGGTTGGTTTTTCGATAAGGAACGTAAAAAGTTTAATAAAGAAACATTAGCCCAGTTTAAATGAGAATTACTGTCACTGGCGCAACTGGCTTTGTTGGTCAGAACCTGTTACACTATCTGGAGGATTCAGGTGTAAATACCCCCAACCGTCAGCAATTAAATAACTTAACAATTAAACAATTAAACAATACAGACGCTGTTATCCATCTCGCAGGTAAAGCCCATGATTTAAAAAAGACATCCAATCCTGAAGAATATTATCAAGTTAATTACAAGCTTGCCAAAAAGCTCTATGATTCTTTCCTAGAGTCCAACGCAAAGAAGTTCATTTTTATTAGTTCTGTAAAAGCCGCCGCTGATGTAGTAAAAGAAACACTAACCGAGGAATGCCTTGCGGCCCCTCAAACCGATTACGGGAAATCTAAGTTAATGGCAGAGCAATATATTCAATCACAAACTCTTCGGGAAGGTAAATCATATTATATTCTTCGTCCCTGTATGATACATGGACCGGGAAATAAAGGGAACTTAAACCTGCTATACCAGTTTGTAAGAAAAGGTATTCCTTACCCGCTGGCAGCTTTCGAAAATAAGCGGTCGTTTTTAAGTGTAGAGAATTTGTGTTTTGTGATAAAAGAATTGCTCAAAAACGATATTCCGTCAGGAATATACCATATTGCCGATGACGAAGCCTTATCTACCAACGAAGTAGTACAGCTATTGGCTGAAGCGATAGGACATAAGCCCAGGTTGTGGCATATACCTAAAGCCTTCATAAAAGCAGTAGCTAAAGCGGGTGATATACTACGGCTTCCCCTAAATACAGAACGTCTTACTAAGCTGACAGAGAATTATGTGGTTTCTAATGCCAAAATTAAAGCAGCCATAGGAAAAGACTTTCCTGTTTCGGCACGTGAAGGTATTTTAAGAACCGCTGCATCATTTCAATACAGATAATATAATCTTCGTATCTTTAGATAACATTAGCAATAATTCATAGTGCAGTGGCAAAAGTAACAGGTAACATCTTGCTGGAAGTACTCGGGGCCGGTTCCTCGCAATGAACGTGAAAAATGAACGGCAGTGCTTAAAATACCTGCGTTGCTCTTTATACGCTATACTAAACTTTGGCCCGTCAAAGAACTTCGCCTCATAAATACATAAGCCTATATCCTTCTAAACCTTATCCTTGCCCTCAACCGGAAATGCGGAAAGTACATTCGTAGCTCAACGGTCGCTATACTAAACGATGAACCCAGGCCTTGCCCGGTGCGCCGTGCTTTCCGGCAGTGCCTGTAAAGTTTGGTATCACGGACAGCCTGTGGGAAGGCAAGGGGCCTTGGCTTGCATTCTGGGGCAAGGGAAAGTAACGGCGAATGCAAGACGCAGCCCGAGCTGATGCCAAACGAGCGTAGCCTGTGCCTGGCACCCAAAATACACCATCCTGCAATGTCTGTCTTATAACCTTATGCTCCCCTCAACCTCAACCAGCCCTCCGCCCATGAACTATGAACCCCCAACTCATAACTTCCGGTCTCTCGGACACTTTCCCCTCATAAACTCATAACCCCTATAACCTTCTAAACTTATCCTTGAACTAAGTCCCCACGGCAATGAGCGGACAAAAGCCTTACATACTGCTCACAAGCTCCAGAAACGGTGTGAGCCCGATAACTTCAACCCCGTTGGCGATAGGATATTGTTCCGGACCATGGTACACGATAAACTTTTTCACCGCCTGCACGTCCGCACAGGCCTCATGAAAGCTTCGTTTAATAGTGGGAGCAGAAGAACGTTTGATCTCAATGGCCCACACCTCATTGTCCGGGGTTTCCAGTACCAGGTCTATTTCGGCCTGGTTACTGCTCCGGTAATAACTGTAACGCCATTTATCAGAAAGTTGTAGCAGGATGTTCTCAACAACAAAACCTTCCCAACTGGCTCCCAGTACAGGATGTCCTAACAGGTTTTCGAAGGAAGATATGTTAAGTAACCGGTGAAGTATTCCCGAATCCCGTAAATAGATCTTTGGGGATTTAACTAACCGCTTTTTGGTATTACCAGACCACGGTTGCAGTTGGCGGACCATATAAAAATCAGTCAGTATATCCAGGTAAGAGCGAATGGTGGTGTGACTTAATTCCAGGCTTCTTCCCAATTCAGAAAAAACTACCTGCTGCCCGTGATAATGCGCCAGCATAGACCAGAATGTTTTTATCCGGTTAGCTTGCACCTGCGGGCCCATCAGCGGGATATCGCGTTCCACGTACGAAGCGATAAAATCTCCCCGCCATTCCCAGCTTTCGTGGTCTGTTGCCGCCAGGTAACTATCCGGGAATCCCCCTCTGAACCAGAGTTTATCGTATGCCGTACCCAGGGCATCTTCCTGTAGGATTTCAAAGATGTTAAACGGGCTCAATTCCAGGTATCGGATACGGCCGGCCAATGTTTCTGCAGTATGTTGTAACAGGTCTTTGGAAGCGGAGCCTAACAGCAGGAACTGTCCTGTTTTTTCTCCCGCTCTCCGGCGGATATCTACTAAGGCTCTTAATGTCCTGAACAGGTCAGGTTTGCGTTGCACTTCATCAATAATGAGCAATTGACCTTCCATGCGCTTTAAATAGGCTTCAGGATCGCTCAGTTTGTTGAAATCCGAATCCAGTTCCAGGTCTATATACGTGGTTGGTTTGCCGGTTTCTTTGACAATAGACAAGGCTAATGTGGTTTTTCCAACCTGTCTGGGGCCCAGTAAGGCCACAACGGGCATGTTGTTCACGGCATAAAGTAATTGCTGATGAATACTCCTTCTGATCATGTGTTAGCACCTTTAAGAATAGTTAAAGATACTAATTTCCATGTAAATTGAAAGTTTTATTTTCAATTTACATGGAAATTAGTGCATTTTTTATGTAAATTGAAAGTCGTATTTTCGTTCGACAGGATATACATTTTAACTTCCGGTCTCTTAAACTCCGGCTTCCTTACCATGAACCATCCGCTCTGAACGATGAACACGCTCATTCGTAACTTCCGGACTTTCCGACTCTCAAACTTTCCGACAACATTGCCATCTCCTGAAAAATCAACATCTTTGCGGCATGAATCTACTGTTGATCATCGGAACTATCCTTTTCTTCTTTATTGTTGAAACCGTATATTTCAGAATAGCCGACCGGTATAACATTATTGATAAACCCAATCACCGCAGTTCACACAGTTCGGTTACTATTCGTGGAGGTGGGATTTTATTCCCCATAGCCGTATTGGTATTTTCCGGGTATTCCGGTTGGACATATCCTTATTTTACTATCGGGTTACTGGCTATTGCAGCAATCAGTTTCCTGGATGATATTTATACACTGGATAATAAAATTCGTCTGGTAGTGCACCTGGCAGCCGTAGCCTTACTGTTTTACCAGTTGGATATATATCAATTATCGTTATTCTGGTTATTGCCCACATTGATATTCGTGATCGGCACGATCAATGCCTATAACTTTATGGATGGTATTAATGGCATCACCGGTGGCTACAGTCTGGTAACCCTGTTAACATTATGGTATATCAATGAAAAAGTGCAGCCATTCGGTTCTTCAACTTTGATGATAGTAATTATTCTTTCACTTCTGGTGTTCAACTATTTTAATTTCCGGAAAACAGCCCGTTGTTTTGCCGGGGACGTAGGCAGTGTAAGCATGGCATTTATTATCCTGTTTTTCCTGGGGCAGTTACTGGTAATTTCTCAGAATCCGGTATATATCTTTTTATTATTGTTGTACGGCCTGGATGCGGTGACAACCATCTGTTTTCGTTTGATCCGTAAAGAAAATATCTTTAAAGCCCATCGTAGCCATGTATACCAGTTTCTGGCTAATACAAAAAAATGGCCGCACGTATGGGTTAGCATCAGTTATATGATAGTTCAATTAATCATTAACCTGTTTATAATAAGTTATTCAGAATACTTTCGTGATTCCCTTTTGGGTTGCGTAGTATTTTTACTGATTACAACAATACTATTTATAGGGTGCAGGTTAATCTTTGAAGGGAAAAAATACCTGTTTGGAGAGGTTGATTGATTTGTCTTGTTGATTAGTATGCTATCTTTACGACCCCATCCACTCCTCAACCTTATCCTCAACCAGCCCTCCGGCGGCGGCGGGCCGGACTGCAGAAAATGATAGCACGATCCACTGTTCAAAACACGCAAGGATATTATAGCCGCTTCCTATAACCTCATACACTCATAACCTCCTCAACCAGTCCTCCGGTTGCCATGAGCAGTGAACAATCTCATAACTTTTGATCTCATACGTTGACAGTTTAACTGATAAAGTATAAATTTGTTATATGGATTTGCAGGCAGATAAAATAGAGCTCGTTAAAATGTTGCTTGAAACAGAAGATAGGGATTTAATTGAAGCTGTCAGGGATTTGTTTAAAAGCAGGCAGGAGGATTTTTGGCCGGGGCTGCCGGTTCATGTAAAAAAAGGAATCAAAAAGAGTAAAAAGCAGGCTACGTGTGGTTTGCTGACAGCCCATGATGAAGTAATTAAGAAGTACTCAAAGTATCTATGAGTCTCCCGGTTTATTAGACTGATGAGGCGACAGAAACATTCGATGCTATAGTAAAGTTTATCGAAGAAACATGGAGTGAAAAGGATGCTAAGAAATTTGTTAAAAGAACCCTGGAGGTAATAGCAACCATATCAGTTCAACCTTACATATTCAAAAGATCTGTTTCAGAAATGTACGTAAGGGTTTGATCAGTAAGCAATGTTCTGTATTTTATCAGGTGATTCAGAAAAAGTCACAGTTTTATGGTTTTGGGATAACAGGCAAGATCCTGTTCTCTAAAAGGTAGTATCGGTAAATTATAAGCTACTAACATACACGTACAAACTCACTGTTAGTACCACCTCAGCCTTATCCTTGCCCTCAACCGGCAGTGCCTGTAATGTTTGATAGGACTGTGGTCTTACACTATCTTATAACCTCATAAACTTATAACCCTATACACCCCTCAACCTTATCTTCGGCCTCAACCTAAAAGGTAATTAACATGGACGATAGCTGGTTGGCCAATAGGCGAAATTGCCTCTCTATACAAGAGATAAATTCAGATAAACATTAATATTTTGCAAAAGTAAAACAAGATTAAACTATCTTTGTTGCTGACTTAAAATTAGCAATATTGTACCTTGTTTACACGCATTAATATTGTACCCCGCTGGATCATCTTTACCATAGACTTGTGTTGTTGCCTGGTATCTATGGTGTTTGCCTATTTTATCAGGTTCAATTTTGATGTTACCGATATCAATACCACCGAATTAAGCCGTAACCTGTTGGTTACCTTGGTTATTAGCAGTATTGTATTTTACAGTGTGCGTACTTATGCCGGTATTATCCGTTATACCAGCGCCCAGGATTCGTTCCGGATATTAACGGCGGTGCTGATCAATAATGCCTTGTTTTTTTTCACCAATTTGCTTTTGGTTGCCTTTGCCCGGCCGGTTATCATCAGTAATGTGGTATTGGTCATTAATCTGCTGTGCAGCTTCTTACTGCTGATCACCTACCGGGTGTTGATCAAATATTTCTTTTTGTATATCAAAAATCTGCGTATCGATCGGAGACGGGTAGTATTATATGGTGCAGGCGAAAACGGTGTTGCTGTAAAACGTACCTTGGATCATGATGCCACGTTGAATATGCATGTGGTTGCCTTTATTGACGATGATGAGCGCAAAGCTGGTAAAGTAATCGATGGTGTTAAAATATTCCTAACTAAAGAATTTAAATTATTGGTACAGCAGGAGTTGGTTAATGATATATTGATTGTTGCAGATTTGCCGTTGGAGCGTAAAACCACCATTGTGGATTTCTGCCTGGAAAATAACATTAAGGTATTAACCTTACCGCCTGTTCCTAACTGGATCAACGGACATATCAATACCCGGCAGATACAGAATATCAAAATTGAGGATCTGCTGGAGCGGGATTCCATCGTGATCAATACCGATGCCATCCGTGAGCAATTGCGGAATAAGCGGATATTGGTTACTGGTGCGGCGGGTTCTATCGGAAGTGAGATTGTGCGGCAACTGGCAAAGTTTTCCCCGCAGATGATCATCCTGAATGATCAGGCGGAAACACCGTTGCATGAACTGGAACTGGAATTACAGGATAAAGACCTGAACAACGATTTTAAAGCCTTTATCGGTGATGTTCGTGATGCCGCCCGGATGGAAATGCTGTTCCGGACGTTTAAACCACACTATGTATATCATGCGGCAGCATACAAGCATGTGCCGATGATGGAGCATAATCCATCCGAGGCCATACGTACCAATGTGATGGGAACACGCACCATAGCCAACTTAGCGCTAAAATACCAGGTGAAGAAGTTTGTAATGGTATCTACCGATAAAGCGGTAAACCCAACCAATGTGATGGGAGCATCCAAGCGTATCGCCGAGATATATGTCCAATCGCTTTACCAGGCCATTGAGCGGAAAGATAAACTATTCAGCAATGGATTAAGCTATCTGAATGCCACGTTAAGACAGGTAAATACCAAATTTATTACCACCCGCTTTGGTAATGTGCTGGGTTCTAACGGTTCGGTGATTCCCCGCTTTAAGGCACAGATACAAAAGGGAGGCCCTATCACGGTGACTCACCCGGATATTACCCGTTATTTCATGACCATTCCCGAGGCCTGCCGTCTGGTGCTTGAAGCCGGCTCAATGGGTAATGGCGGCGAGATCTATATATTTGATATGGGGCAATCGGTCAAAATTGCAGAGCTGGCCAAAAAGATGATTCGCTTATCCGGGTTAATCCCTAACCAGGACATTGCGATAGAATATACTGGTCTCAGACCTGGCGAAAAGTTATATGAAGAACTATTGAATGATAAGGAAAATACGGTGCCGACACATCATGAAAAAATTATGATCGCTAAAACCCGCTGCTATGACTTTGAGCAGGTGAACAAGGAGGTGGAAGAGCTGATCCGATTAAGTAATGAATGTAATGACAGGCAGGTTGTGCTGAAAATGAAAACGATAGTTCCGGAATTCATCAGCAATAATTCAATTTACGAGGAATTGGATCACCCGGAAGTAATTGTTCCGGATAATATTGCTTCCTTGTTATAACATCCCTGTTAATTTAATGAAGAGATTAGCTAAGATAGTGGCGCTATGGGCTTTTGCTGCAAATGCCTGGGCACAAACGCCTAACCAGGTAATACCATACACCTACCAGTTTTACCAGAAACTAAATAATGTAGTCTATTCTAAGGAAACACGGTTTCACAGTGCCATAAGGCCTTCTTTTGCAGACGACTCTGTTTTAGCCGGACGCTATAATGAGCTGATGAGTTTAGGGGTAGATACACTTCAGAAACACTCCTGGGGACATCGTAAGCTATTTAATGAACACCTGCTGCAATTCAGAGATAGTGATTACCAGGTATATGCTGATTTCCTCCCGGACTTCCAGGTGGGGAAAGAGTTCGCAGATCAGAAAACCACCTGGCTGTATACCCGTGGTTATCAGGTAGGCGGAAATGTTGGTAAAAAGTTCTCATTCTATACCAGCGGTTATGAAAACCAGGGTGTGTTCCCTAACTATCTGGAGAGCTTTATCGATTCTAACAAGATCATTCCGGGACAGGTAAATGGTAAGATCAATAAGGCAACGAAAGATTGGGCCTATGTTACTGCTTTATTATCGTACACGCCCAATAAATATCTGAATCTGGCTTTAGGATATGATAAGAACTTTATTGGTGACGGCTACAGGTCGATGCTGTTGTCGGATCTGGCGGCTAATTATTCTTTCTTCCGGTTAAGGGCCTCGTTAGGAAATGTAACTTACCAGGCTATATACGCTTATATGGCTGATCCCGGGGCCGAACGATTCACTACAGACCGGCGCCTGGGCGACCGGCATAAATGGGGTGTATTTCATTATGTGGACTGGAATGTGAATAAGCGCCTGTCGTTGGGATTTTTCCAGGCCATAACCTGGGCCGAGGCGGAGAAAGAAGGCTATCGGGGGTTTGACTTTAATTACATTCATCCTTTTGTGTTCTTGAGGCCTATTGAAGGAGCGAACAGCACCTCGCCGGATAAATTACGTTTAGGGCTGAATACCAAATATGAACTGTTTGAAGGTATGGCTTTATACGGGCAGTTTATGATTGATGAATTTACAGCAAAAGAATTTTTTGCCGGCAATGGTTATTGGGCTAATAAATGGGCTGCTCAATTTGGGATAAGGGGAGCTGATATATTTCATGTTAAAAACCTCAATTATTTGTTTGAGTTTAATACAGCCCGGCCGTATACCTATTCGCATTTTGACCGGGTTTCCAATTATGCGCATTACAATCAGCCCTTAGCCCATCCATTTGGGGCAAACTTCAGGGAGTTTTTAAGCATATTGAATTATAGCGTAAAGCGTTTTGACTTCCAGGGACAGCTAAATTATGCCCGCTACGGGTTAGATCCTGCAGGTGAGAATTATGGAAAGAATATCTTCCTGTCGTATGATACCCGTAGTGTGAATTATGGAAGTCATGTAGGACAAGGTATCGGTACCGATTTTTATTATGGTGAAGGAAAAGTAGCTTACCTGCTCAATCCAAAATATAACCTTCGCCTGGAGCTGGGCGCTGTTGCCCGGATAGAAAAGAATAGTCTGGCAACCAATAAAACCGGCTGGCTGACGTTTGGTCTGAGAAGTTCATTCAGAAATTTATACCAGGATTTCTGATTCAATGTGTGTATATTAGGCAGGATGATTTATACTCTCTCTGTTTTTCCGTTCTCTAGAAACGTAACGTTCAATAGTAGGATTCAATCATTCTATAGATGTCTAAAAGATAATGGCTATCCTGTTAAATTAATAGTATTGTCAGCAAACCCAATAGCTATTAATGCCCAAACCCCTAGCGAAGAAAGAGAAGATATTATAATTTTAGACCTTAACAAAGGGAACTTTATTCAGCGATTGGCTTTTTCTAACTCCAAGCGAAATGGGTCATTAAGGTTATTCTGGTTGCTATATATACTTCATTATATCATTTATTTTAAAGATATTTATTCTACAGACCAATTGTTTAAACATTATTTTAATGTAAATGCTCAATTGACAAGTAATGATATTATCATATGCTCTATTCCGCCTACTGGTTTTCTCATAAAAACATATAAGTTGATAAAGAAAAATACTATTCCATTAATAGTAGATTATAGAGATCCCTGGACGTATGGTTATCGTATATTAAATGTAAATCATATATTTTATTTGTTTAGAGTGCTTTTAGAAAGAAGGGCAGAGAAAAATATATTATCCTATGCTTTGAATGTTTTTACTGTTTCAGAAAGCCTCAAACGTTTTTTTCCCCGTAAAATCCGCGGTAAAATTTCTGTTCTGAAAAACGGTGCTAACGTTTCAGCGATTAATAAAGAGCGGATTACTGACCAATTCGATGTATTCAGGATAATATATTCGGGTACGCTATACCGGTCCCAGCTAAAAGACGAATCCTTCTTTTTTAACCTCATTTGCTTTATTGAAACCAATCATATTAAACCGGGGCAGTTGGAGTTGTGTTTTTTGGGAGCGGGGCAGGAACTTCTTTTAAAAAAGATAATTAATAAATATCGACTGAATGATTTTACCACAATATCTGATCGATTACCATTAGAAGAAAGCATGGAAGTTATGTGCTCGGCCTCTGTATTCCTTCATCTAAAATATGGTTCAAGGTCAAAAATCATCACCTCCAAGCAAGCCGATTATTTGGCACTACAAAAGCCAATACTTTTGCCCCTGACGGATCATGGCGATATTGCTCAAAGCATAGTTGAGAATAATGCTGGTTATGTATGTAATAGTAAGGAAGAATGCCTGGCTGCGCTAAACGAGTTATGGCGTAAATTTCAGAATAAAGAAAGCTTTGTTATCGAGCGCCCAGCCGATTTCCACTATAAGCTCAGTCGTGAATATGAAGCCCAGAAATTAGTGGCTATTGTTAAAGAGCTGATGGATGAGCGATCTTCTGAAGCTTCTCCAGCGCATAAAAAATAGCGCTGGCATGTAAAGCCTGCTCAAACTGGTTATTGAATAACATTTCTTTCAGTTTATTGATGCTGACCAGCTCCACCTCAATTTCTTCCCGTCCGTCCAGGTGCTGCTCCCGGACTTTTCTGCCGCCGGTAAGTAAAAAGCTGTAGGTTTTATTTCCGGCTGTAGATGGATTGGCATATAGCGTGGCGATAGGTTCGATGGTTTGAAACTCATAGCCGGTTTCTTCAGATAACTCACGTTTAACCGCTTCCTCCGGTGTTTCGCCGGGATCAATACATCCGCCCGGAATTTCAGTGATCACCTTACCGGCAGCATGGCGGTATTGCCGGATAATAATGACCTCGTTATCTTTTGTAAGAGCAACGGCATTTACCCAATCCGGATATTCCAGTACATAATAATCATCAATGATAGTTCCGTTGGGCATGCGGCAGGTATCTACCCGGAGGGTTGCCCAGTTTTCTTTAACAAGGTATTCAGACGAAAGACGCTCCCAGTTCAGCTTACTCATATTGATCGGTGTTCAGGAATTTATCAATCATCTCCCGTTTGCTCAGGTTATCCAGCGATTGCTGGTGATACACCTGCTCCAGACGGTTAAAAATAGCCAATACAGCATGAAGCTTATGATATGTTTCGTCGGTATCTTCAAAGGGATGAGCGCTCTCAAAAATAAGTGTTGAAAGAATGTTAAGCTTTTCTGCATCCAGGTTGCTGTTTTGGAGTGTTTGCTCAAAATCAGCAGTGCTGAAGCTGTCTGAAAAATAATCCTCGGGGATATCGAAACTTTCGTTCAGTACTTTACGGGTTTGGGTATGGGCATCATCAATATTACCTTCTTTCTTAAGATTAAGGATACGTGCAAGCGCCTCACGTAATTTTTGAATTTCGGTACTGATTAAATCTTTACGTAACATGTTTTCTTAGTTGTTAGTGATTAGTTGTTCGTAGTTAGCAGCCTTTAACTTTCTACTTTTAACACCTTGTCTCTTGGTTCTTGCTTGGCCTCATCCCTAACTCTTCTCCCAAGGAGAAGGGAACCGGCCTATGCTATTTATATTTGTTCCTACTTCTAATATTGTTTTCCGCTTTTAGCTCACCTTATGCCTCACACCTTTCTGCCTTCTACCTCACTTACCAGCTTCCGCTGGCGCCACCGCCGCCAAAGCTTCCGCCACCAAAACCGCCGAATCCACCGCTACCACCTCCCCAGCTGCCGCCACGACCTCCGCCCCAGTTTCCGCTGCTGCCGCGACCCATGGCATTACCCATCAGGAACCACCAGAACGGACTGGCACCGCCGCGGCTGCCGATAACCTGGTTACCGCCACCACCCCTGCGGGAAATAATGATCAATATGATAATAATGATGAGGATAATTAATCCTACGGAACCACCCTGATCCTTCTGTTTGGGCTTATCGTTTTTATATTCCCCTTTGGTATAAGCAATAATGGCATCTGTACCCTTGTCCAGTCCGGCATAGTAATTGCCTTGCCGGAATTCAGGAGTTATCTGGTTTTCAATAATTCGCTTGGCAATAGCATCCGGAAGAGCGCCTTCAACGCCATAGCCGGTTTGAATGGTGATCTTCCGGTCGCCGGTAGAAACCAGTATCAATACACCGTTGTTTTTTCCCTGCTGACCAATTCCCCATTTCTGGGCAAGCTGAGCACCGTAATCAGCAACTTCATAGCCGTTCAGCGATGGAATAAGAACCACGGCAATCTGGGTTGAGGTTGAATCGTCAAACCGGACCAGCTTTTGCTCTAACTGGTTAATCTCATTAGCGGACAGGGTATGAGTGTAATCGTTGACCAGGGTATTGGGTTTTGCAGGAAAATCCTGTGCCTGTAACAGTAAGCCTGCCCCGCAAATGAAAAAAACGAATAGAAAAAATCTCTTAATAAAATAATACACGTTTATCAGTTTAGCGGGACGGGTCAAAAGAACGCAATATCATCAGATAGCTCATTTTTATCACCATCCCGGTAAGGGAAATAGGCTTTTAACTTCTCACCGGCAAGCCTGATACCGGTAATAATACCTTCGGCCATATCGCCCTGCTTAAAGTATTGCAGCATTTGCTCTTTGGTATCGTTCCAGAAGTTTTCGGGCACAACGCTATTGATGCCGGAATCGCCGATAATGGCAAACTTACGATCCTGAGTTGCCAGGTAGATCAACACGCCATTGTGCAAACTGGTTTGCGACATGCCCAGCTTATGAAAATACTCCGCCGCACGGTCGAGTGCATCTCCAGGGCAGCTTTTCTCTATGCAAATGCGTATCTCGCCTGATGTAAGCGCCTCGGCATCTTCAATAGCCTTGCGTATCTGCTGTTGTTCCTGTTCAGAAAATAGGGCCATTGTTTAGATTTAAAACTCAACTTTGGGAGCTTTGTTGGCGCCGGCTTCGGCCTGGAAGTAGCCTTTTTTCTCAAACCCGAAGATAGAAGCGGTAAGATTAGTAGGGAAACTGCGGATCTTAGCATTGTATTCCTGCGTAACCTGGTTAAACTTCTGCCGCTCAACCGTAATACGGTTTTCCGTTCCCTCGATCTGGGCCTGCAATTCCTGGAAGTTGGCATTGGCTTTTAGTTCCGGATAGTTTTCTGTAACCATCAGCAGACGCCCCAGGGCAGAGCTTAATTCACCTTGTGCCGCCTGGAATTTCTGGATAGATTCCGGGGTAAGCTTGGTAGGATCTACCGTAACCTGGGTTGCCTTAGCCCGGGCCTCTACTACCTGGGTGAGTGTTTGCTGCTCAAAATTAGCGGCTCCTTTTACTGTATTGACCAGGTTGGGAATAAGGTCGGCCCGGCGTTGATAAACATTTTCTACCTGGGCCCATTGTGCCTGTACCTGCTCATCAAGTTTTACCATGCTGTTATAACCGCATGAGCTTAAAGAAAATAAGGCTATAGCGCCAACAAATAAGATATAAAGGTTTTTTCTCATGATGAATGTATTTTTCAATGTTTTGAATATACGATTTTGATTGCAATTAACAATTGTTGTTACAATAATGTGTTAAATTTCTTTGGGTTATCAGCCCTGTATGTAAATGTTATTGAAAAAAAGCACAAAGCATAGCGAAGACCATCTTCCAAAGGAAACGGAAAGAGATCCTGAAGTATGGATACGTTATCTATAGCAATTCTATGCCATTACCGTTCTTTATGATTATTAACCCCAGCTTGGTTATTAGCATATTGGTTTACAATATAAACCACACAATTTGTTCCGCCACATGTATATGGTTTTAATCGAACTCAGGTATTATAAATAACCAAACCAATAAATCACCGGATCAATTTAATTCATCACCGGCAGGAACGCGTATTTTTTGCCATAATCAAGCATCTGCTTAAAAAACGAGGTGGGATACACTACTTTAACATCGGTGATCTCATCGCTGTTCATTACAGGCTGCAATTCCGGCTGGATAAATCCTTTATAGGGTTTAATGTTTAATTTAGCGTAACGTGCCAGCACCTCGTTCAATAAATCCTGGTCAACTTTTACGCCATAAGTTTCAATGAGATTTTTACCGGCATTAAAATCGCCTTCAGATTTTACGCGTTGTATTTCGCGGAGCAATTGCCCGAAAAGCTGGCGAAGTTTCTTATAATCATTGATCCTGGTATAGGTCTTGCCGTTTTCCTTAACAAATTCGATAACGTGATCTTTTTTACCCTGTTCATAGGCCCAGCGGGCAATAAGCTGCCGGTTACGCATGTGCGCTTCCTCGATGTTATCGCCCGGTTTAATACGGGTAAGCTGGGTAATCAGCCCGTTCATGATATAGCTATCGTATTCGGCTTTGCCCACTTCCAGCGAAGGCATGACACCGATATCCACCAGTTTCTGATCCAGGATATAGTACAGTCCAACCAGGTCGGCACGGGCCTCCTCTAAAGCCGAAGCATAATTTTTGAGTGTTTTTTCCGGTGTTTCTACACCGGGATTGATCTGTCCCGAAGCGTGGCCGATACACTCGTGCATATCGGTATGCAGGTCAGAAGCCAGGTCGCCATATTTTTTCAGCCGTGCTTTCACGCTATCGCTGTAAGCAAATTCGTCCAGCAGTCCGCTGCTACGGCCGGCAACATTGTACGAATGGATAATGTTGCTGAGCGAAACCGACTTAGAGCCATATTCCTTGCGGATCCAGTCGGAATTGGGCAAATTGATGCCAATAGGTGTTGAAGGAGTTGCGTCGCCCGACTCGGTTACTACGGTAATCGCTTTGGCGGTAATACCTTTCACCTGTTTCTTTTTATGCTGTGGCATCAGCGGCGAGTTATCTTCAAACCATTGTGCCTGACCGGCTATAGCCTGTATGCGTTTGGTTTCTTCAAGGTCTTTAATGGAAACCACGCTTTCAAAGCTGCCCTTTTTGCCGATGGCATCGTTATAAACTTCAATAAATCCGTTTACTACGTCTACGCGTGATGTGGTATCGGCCACCCAGGCAATGTTATAATCGTCGAAATCTTTCAGATTACCGGTTTTATAATAGTTTATCAGCTTCTGTAGGGTCAGTTTTTGCTGCTCATTTTCGGCCACTTCAGTGGCTTTGTTCAGCCAGTAGACGATCTTTTCAATGGCAGAACTATACATGCCGCCTATTTTCCATACCTTTTCCTTTATGGTGCCGTTTTCCTTTACCAGTTTAGAGTTTAATCCCCATAAAGGCTGATCGCCTTTTGCATCAAAGCGGTTGTAAAAGGCCTCAACCTCTTTTTGAGTGACATTTTCATAGAAATTATTCGAGGAAGCGGTAATGTTGTCGATGTTCGGCGAGAGATCAACCATTTTAGGCTGAAAATCCAGGTCGTAAACAATGGGTTTGAGGCGGATCAGGAAAGCATCAACACTCTCGCCCTTGTTCAGGGGAAAGCCCCTGGCATCTGAACCCTTTACCAGCGTACTGAAATATTCAAACGAACATTCGGGAATGAACTTTTCATTGCCATAATGGTGATGATTGCCGTTGCTGAACCAGAAACGTCCGCTGTAGGTTTTAAATTTTTGCCAGTCGGCAGAACTGGTATCGCCTTTATAGGTATTAAAAATATTCTCTAACGTTTTGCGGATGAGCAGGTTGTATTTGCCCCGCTGGTCGTAGATAATATCGCGGCCTGACAGAGCGGCTTGCGACAGATAGTAACATAATTTCTTTTGTTGCAGGCTCAGTTCATCAAAGCCTGGTACCTGGTAACGCAGTACCTGCAGATCGGCAAACGATTCTGCTTTTACTTCAAAAGTATCGGCCGTGGCAGAAGCCGATTGGTTTGACGATTGATTTTGCGAGCATGCGCCTAACAGGGACAGGCCTGCAATAGCGTAAAAAAAGAAATATGGTTTCATAACTTTATTAAGTGTCAAATCAAAATTAAATTAATTATCTTAAAGTCAGCAGGTATATGCTTTCTTTTAGTTTTGCTGTAAAAAATATTCAAAGAAAATCCTGGGCAAAGCACTATGCATCTCAAATATGACAAATTTGTTGCAGTTGTTGTTTTTTTTTGCGAAGATTGTAATCATAAGTCTCTCATTACTTGAAATTGAAAAGTGCGTATGCCCGAACCTTTATTTTACATCTCCGTAGTACTGTTCTCCTTTTTGCTCGTCCTTTTAGCTATTCCGTCTATTATTCACGTAGCTAAAGAGCGCTCGCTTTTTGATGATATGGATACAGACCGGAAGGATCATAGCTGCCATATTTCGCGTTTAGGCGGTGTCGCTATTTTCTGTAGTTTTATGATCACCTGCCTGGTTATGGCGGGCATTAATGGTTTTGGTACGCCTAACTACCTGCTGGCTTCGGCCATGATACTGTTTGTGGTAGGTCTTAAGGATGACCTTTGGGGCGTCAATCCAAGCACTAAATTCGGGATGCAGTTTATTGTAGCCTTGATCATGGTATTGCTGGCCAATGTGCGCCTGACAAGCCTGTATGGGGTATTTAATATTCACGATCTGCCGTACATTCCCAGCGTTATTATTTCGGTGCTGGTTATTATGTTCATCACCAATGCATTTAACCTGATTGATGGCATAGACGGCCTGGCTGGTATAACCGGTATTGTTGTAAGCATAGCCTTCGGGGTATTATTTGCCCGGATGAAGGAAGTTACACTATCGTGCATGGCTTTTTCACTGGCGGGCGCTTGTATGGGTTTTCTGAAATACAATTTTACGCCGGCAAAGATCTTTATGGGCGATACCGGATCGCTGCTGATCGGTTTTATAGCAGCTGTATTGAGCATCCATTTTATCGAGCTGAATAAAGTAGGTGTATCGCCTAAGCTGTTTTACAGTTCGGCGCCATCTATTGCCGTTGCCATACTGATAGGCCCTATATTTGATGCCATACGCGTTTTTGTTATCCGTATAGTAAAGAAGACCTCGCCATTTGCCGGCGATAGAAATCATATCCATCACCGGATGCTATTGTTAGGCTTGAACCATCTGCAAACAGCATTTATCCTGCTGCTGTTCAATGTACTGATGATATACGTTACCCTGCTGATGCGGGATTTTGGCAATTTCCTGCTGATCGGTATCCAGTTTTCCATTTGTGTGCTGTTTAATATGATCTTGTCGTATCTAATCCGTTCAAGACAGCGGAAATCTTACCGCTTTATCAATTTCCTGTGGTAAACAATTTGTATGCATTTCGGTTAAACCGGATATGAATATATCTGTAAAAGATCTGGGAGATGTAAAGGTCTCTTACCGGCTGATCCCTTCCGAAACATCATATACACTTGTTTTTATTCACGGATTTCCATTCAACCAGTCGATATGGGACCCTCAGATGCAGGCTTTGCAGCGTTATGCCGATCTGCTGAGTTATGATGTGCGTGGGCACGGCAATACGGTATCATCGCACCGTTTTTTCAGTATAGACTTGTTTGCCCGCGATCTGCTTCAATTAATAGACAGCCTGCAACTGAAGCAGGTTGTTTTATGCGGTATATCCATGGGCGGTTATATTGCCCTGCGGGCAATGGAAATTGATGCCGGGAAAATTACCGGCTTGATCTTGTGCGACACCAATGCTGTTGCCGATAGTAACGAGGCGAAGCTTAACCGGTTTGCCGGTATTGACACCCTGCTAAAAAATGGCAATGTACCGTATGCGGACAATTTTGTGGGTAAGGTACTGGCGCAATCTACATTACAGCATAAGCCGCATGTTGTGCGGCATGTAAAACAAACCATTACAGAGAACTCACCGGAAGATATTTGTGCAACATTATTAGCACTGGCTTCACGTACGGATACGTCGGCCGGTCTTTCAAAAATAGCCGTTCCGGTATTGGTTATTCGCGGAGAGCATGATGCATTAATGAGCAATGAGCAGACCCGGCAATTAACTGCCGGTATCAGTAATGCTAAGCTGGAAATCATTCCCGGTAGCGGGCATCTGCCCAACCTGGAAAACCCGGTTGAATTTAATAAGGCTGTGAGTGATTTTATGGCCGGCCTTTCCGGATAATTTCAGGTCAAAAGAGTTAAGGAAGCTGTTTCATACCAGGCATATTAGCCCTGATATCGCATGACGGGTAAACTGCATAAGTTTTAAATAATATTCCGGTCTGCCGGGGCAGGCCGGCGTAAAAATGCGTCAAAATTCGCCTTACTTTAAGCTTTTGTAAAATTGTTCTGTGCGTTTAATATCAGGCATCAGCTTGTTGTTTTCCCATTTTACAGCTAATACGGCGGGTCTGCACGTAACAGGATATATTTTGCCCATCTCGCCCCTGGGATTGAAAAATGTGGTAGACCACCAGTTGCCATCTTTATCCGTAAATAGATTGTTGTGTCCGCCTTCCAGAATTGCCGGATACCGGGGGCCATACGGGCCATAAATATTATCTGCTTCGGCTACTACCACATCATAGCTGTGCACTAATGCTTTGTTACCGTTTTCTATATATGAGAATTTGTTTTTCCCCGGCTCATCACGTACGCACCATACAGTTTGCAGTAGCTGGTATTTTCCATGATGCTTAACCATATAAACCCCCTCAATATATTGTTCGGGATTGTAAGGGGTTTCTTTAAAACGCCTGAAAGGTTCTGCCAGACCGCTCAGATCATCTTTCATTTTAGCGATATAATGATCTTTGCCGATGAAATATACCTCACCATTGTCATCTTCGAATAAAGTTCCATCAATACCGGAATAAGGTAGTTTTTCTGTATTGCCGGGAATTGCAATAACCTCTTTAGCCGAAAAAATGGGGCCGTTGCTGTTACCGGGTATATTAACATAAGGGCCGGTGGGTTTTCCCGATACACTTTTTAGCACAAAGGAGCCTACTTTCCCGCTCAGGCAGGCTACCAGTAGCCATTGTTTTTTACTTTTTATATAATGAAGTTCCGGCGCCCATGCGGCCCGGTACATAGAATCGAGCGGCTCACCGTTAACTCCTCTTGCCTTTGGTTTTAGCGGCACTCCCTTTTTCTGCCAGGTAGCATCTTTATCAAATGACCAGATTCGGCCTAAAGGCTTCCACACTTTCATATCGGCAGATTGCCACAGGTATATCCCGTCATTATAGTCCCAGGGATGTATGATGTTGTTTTGAAACTTACGATCTGGCGGAGCAGTAGTACCGGTCATATAATACATACTATCGGGGCCGTAGGTGATATACGTATCACGCATCCAATAGTCAAAAAGCGGCCTTACAATATCTGGTACGGTATATCTCTTATCACCAACGGGGGCGTAGGGATCACTATATTGTTGAGCATAACCTGATTGAGCTATAATGAGCAGATAAAGCATGAAAGCTCTTTGGAGCCAATGATTATTCATCATAATAATTTGATTAACGATTTAAAAAAATGGATTTATAACCTTCGCTGAATATTATTTTATCTCATATTTACAGAATAAAACACCACCTGCATTGATCTTTACCTCTTTGGGTGCAGATGAGCTGACCGTACCTAAGTTTTTATCGTTCCAGACATCCTGTAAACTTACGGCTGTGCCTTCAAATCCTAATAACGTGCTTGTAAGTTTAACGGTTACGGCTTCACCGTTGCGGTTAAAGATCCCGATCCAGCCTTTCTGAGGCATGTTTTTATTGGGAGTTTTCCATATTTCAATGTTGTTATGGTCTGAAACAAGTTTACCAACCACGCCATTTTCATTACAAGCCAGCATTTCTTTGTTGGTGAGCAGTTCAAATGTAAAATCGTCGCTGGTAGGCAGATCGCCGCCCATAAATAAAGGCGATGCGCTTAATGCCCGCATAGCCATGAACGTGTATTTTTGGTCGGCATTAAAAAAGCTTATATGCTCACTTTGTTTAACTCCGTGTTTATTTGGATCTGGTTTAGCGGTCAGGTAGTTTTTATCGGGATTGTGCAGGCATAAATGCCCGAACGGGATCATATCCATATCTAACCAAAACCCATCATGATCGATATTGCTCCATTGCTTCCATGCTGTAAATACCCTGTCTATTCCAATCTGGTCATCCCACACATCGCGGGTTACGCGTAGCATATTGGCCTGCTTATAGGTTTGGAAATATTCGGGCCTGGAATCGCCGCCGGGCGATAAGCTCAATACAACCGGTTTCCCGGTTTTTCTTATTGCCGAAATAACCGCGTCAATTTCATCCGGATGCCCGGCAATATCATCAGCCTTTATAAAATCTATTCCCCAGCTAACCAGTAAGGCAATGTAAGAGTCGTAATATTGCTGTGCACCCGGTTTCTTCATGTTAATGCCATAATTATCATGGTTCCATTTGCATAACGAAGTGGTATCTGCAATATCTCTGGCCGTATATTTAGTACCCAGTACCGGCATGTTTTTTCTATACGCTATACGCGATATGCCACGCATGATATGAATGCCAAATTTTAAACCTAAGGCATGCGCCCGGTCTGCTACTGCTTTAATGCCTCCGGGAAATGTTTCTTTGTTCGGTATATACCTGCCGTAGTTATCCAGGCTCATGGTAATGATCTTTCCCTGGGCATCTTTTACTTTATTCCAGCCTGCGTCAATTACAAAGTATTCATAGCCAAACGGCTTAAGTCGTTTGGCCATTACTTCCATATTGGCAAGCATGGCTTCCTGTGTTGGGTACATGCCGTAGCTGTCCCAGCTATTCCATCCTTTAGGCGGAACTTTGGTTTGAACGGACTGTGCCATCACGGTGTGGGAAATAAGTATTGCTACTATAGCGGTAGCTGTTAATTGGCTTATGAAATATCTCATGGTTATCAGATTTACATTATTAATATAAAGCAGTATCGGTTGTGATTTAATGTTTTTGAGAATTGCTAATTGTATAATGTATAAAATTTTTAAAGGCTTTACCATTTTCCCTTAAGCTGCCATCGGCATTTTGCAGTGCAATGGCTTTTCCGTCGCCGCCATCGCCACTATACCATATTACAAAATCCATGTTCAGTTCCGAAGTTTTCTGGAGCAGGTTTGTAACAATAACCGGCGAGGGAGCTAATTGCCCTATTTCTGTAGTTATAACAGGCTTCCCGGTGCTTTTTTTCAAAAAGGCTGTGATGTCATCTAATACGTTAACGTCAGTTTTAGTTGAAATATCTGCTCCTTTCAGGCCTCTGCCGGGGGTGTACCAATGGAAATTTATATAATCCACGTCTGAGCTTTTAATGGCTTCCAGCACGCTGGTGGCAAACCGTATTTTCTCATTGTTAGAAATGATCTTTGCCAGGTTGCGTACCTTATAGTCGGGAAAGATCTTGCGGGCAAAGATATCCGCCTCATTCGTCCGGCCATGTTGTATCATATCCTGGTAAGTTAGCATGGCAACAAGTGCGCTGGTAATACCACCGTTGCTTACTTTTATTCCCATCTGGTGGGCAATCTCAGTGCCCGCCTTTAGCTCGTTGATATAATCCTCTGCCGTTCCGGTATGATATAACGGATTATCTTCCTCATTTTCGATAGAGACCAAAGCGGGTTTATACTTTGTTAATATTTCCCTGACAGTTTTTTTATAGGCCGTTATATCGGTTGGAAAGGGTACAGGGCCGTTAACCGGCGCACCGGCGTTTATATTCAGTATGATTTTCAGGCCGGCTGCGGTGATAGCTTCACAGGGGATGCATTTACCGTTCCATTTATTTAACCATATCCGGGTTCGTACATAAGGTACGCCTAAGTCTTTGGCAACCCGTATGGTGGTTGCTATCCCAATGGCCTTATTTTCGGTTTTATCGGCCAGTATGCCGAAAGGATTTTTGACAGACCTGTTTTCTACGGGTTGTGGGAAACGTAATGCTGATAGCAGCATAAAGCCCGTAAGCAGGGATAATAGCATAAATTTCATCATGAGTTAAACTAAATTATGGCTTATGCCTGTTTGGTTCTGGATGACAGAACATGGTTATAATATTGCCGGTACTCGTATGGTGTTAGCTGCATCATGGTTTTAAACTGACGGTTAAAGCTTGCAATAGATTTAAATCCCGATTCAAAGCATATTTGTGAAACAGAATAATTGGTTTCAATGAGCAGCTTGCAAACATGGCTGATTTTAATCTCGTTCAGAAAAGCCGAAAAGGTTTTTTGAGCGTGCTTTTTAAAGTATTTGCAAAATGCCGGTATGCTCAGATTGGCTACTTCGGCTATTTCTTCAAGTGTAATGTCATGGCAGAAATGGTTCATAATAAACTTATACACTTTATCAATGCGATGCGTATCGGGCGAAATAAGCTGGTGATTGTATCCTCCTTTTAGTAATGGAGATACTTCATTGGAGCAGGCCAGCTCATTCAGAATATCTAATAAGGCCGTTACTTTTAAAAACTCGTCTGTTAATTCTGATAATTGCTTTATACGGTCGGCCAAAAGCTTGTTGACGCTTCCTGTGATATTTAACCCGCTTACCGACCTGCTTAACAGCTTTTTGATAGGCTTCATCTCCGGACGTTCAAAGAAGCCTTCACCTAAAAAATCTGCCTTGAAATGGACCTCGATAAATTCCGCGTCGGGCCCCTTAAGCTCATCGTTACGCCATAAATGAGGAGTATCCGGGCTGATTAAAGCACAATCGCCTGCCTTAAAGGTATTAATGCTGTGGCCGATAAATTTTGATCCCTGTCCCTTAAATACATATATCAGCTCAAATGCGGGATGAAAGTGAAGCGTTTCTTCATAACAGGGAGATACGTGCCTGTTTACCGAGACTGTTACATCATCAGGCAGCAGCAGCTTTTTTAATAATAGTTTCATAATTGGGATGGTTGGTTAGTAAATAATAAAGGCAATTTTATGCCATCAATTAATAATTGTTAAACTGACAATTATTAGTAAAGTTAGAAAAAAAATCACTAAAACAAATTTTAAGCACATTTTAGCGTAGTGAATCTTTGTAATTAGCTGATTGTCAGGTAAAAGAAAATGTATCTGACAAGGGAGGAAACCATCCCGGTATATGGATTTATAACGGGTTACGGTGGCATATAATTGAGAACATTCCACAAATACAGCCATCAGAAATGTATTCAGCTATACCCATAACAGGGGATATAAAAAAGCTATAAATAGATAATTTTTAAGAAGTTTTGTGTGCGAGACAACCCTAATATTGTCATACCAATTATTCATAACGCTGCACTTAAATAATAATAAGGCTAAGTAAAGCCTGATAATAACTTATAACAGGATAAACGGCTAAATATTAATTAAACACATTTTTAATATGAAAAGATCTTTACTACTGTTAGCCTTTGTGAGTGGATCTCTTACCAATGCAAAAGCGCAATACACCACTTTGTTTACGCAGGATTTTGAAAGCAGCACAGCCTATACGGATTATATTGGGGGCGCTAATAAGTTCGCGTACATCAACACTGATAATTCAGCTACGAACACGATAAGCATTACCGAT
Source organism: Pedobacter sp. BS3 (assembly GCF_008274585.1). Classification (GTDB taxonomy): domain Bacteria; phylum Bacteroidota; class Bacteroidia; order Sphingobacteriales; family Sphingobacteriaceae; genus Hufsiella_A. Next base: position 1,273,707 of record NZ_VTRT01000001.1, read on the forward strand.
GGTAAGCTGACCTTTGCTAAAACAGATGCATCATCCAAAGCCTCGGCAGGAAAGAGCAGTCTGGCCGCAACCTTTATTAAAGCATCGTTTGATTTTTCTGTTTCAGGTAACACAAGTGAATCGGGTAATGCCGTTATAATTTCTTATGGTAATGGTTTTACAAGCACTACCGGTAACCCTGGCATAGGTATTACTCATTCGCGGATTTTTATCGCATTTCAGTCTGTTAGTGGTAAATTTTCAGTATTACCCTATGAAAGTCCTGCACTACCTGTACCAACAGATCCATCCTTAATATTTAGCGGCGAACAAACCATAAGCTGGTTTATAAATAATACAGGCTCTGCCGTAACATATCCGGCCCCCGATGGCACAAACCATAACCTGGCAGATGATTCTTATGATGTTTGGGTAGGTGCCGGAAACACCACAGCTACTCAAAAGCTTATTGTAAACGGGCATACCGCGGCAACCGGCACTGTAGACCTTAACAGCTTTAAGATCGGATACGTTAACAGCACGGGGACGATACAGCTTGACAATATCACGGTGCAATCATTTACACCGCTACCGGTAGACTTAGTTTCTTTTACCGGCGAAAATGCGAATGATAATATACGTTTACACTGGACAACCGCGTCGGAGCTGAACAATTCACACTTTGAGATCGAGCGCTCGGCAGACGGTAAAATATTTACAACGATAGGCTCGCTGCCTGGCAAAGGCACTACGTCTACTCCAGGCGATTATACATTTACAGACAGAGAGCCGGTTCAGGGAATAAACTATTACCGTTTACGCCAGGTTGATTTTAACGGGATGGCTACCGAATCATCGATCATTGCCGTTCGATACACCTTTCAAACAGATAACCTCAATGTGTATGTAAATAATAACCAGTTAACTGTCAGGGTACAATCACCAGATGCGATGCCGGCCAGTCTGAAAGTATGCGATATAACCGGGAAGCGTCTGCTTTCGGCTGAATTAAACCTGCAAAAAGGGGCTAACGCGATTAGTTTACCCGCAGATAAGCTGACAAACGGGATACTGATAGGGAGCCTGAATATAGGTGGTAAAGTTAACGTTGTGAAATTTAGAAAGTAGTGTTGCATGCCCATTATGGCATGGAATCCTGGTACATAAAAGATAATATAAAATATAGCTGAGATGAAGTTATTTGACCTGTATCGAAAATTGCATATTAAACAAATGCTCATTATGATGTTGTTCCCGGCAATGGTATATGCGCAGCAAAATAGTATTTCGGGCACTGTTATTGATGCCAGCAGTGGGGATCGGCTCCCTGGTGTAACCGTTAAGGTAAAAGGTGCGGCAACGGGCGTTTCAACTGATAAAAATGGCAGGTTCAGCATAAATTTACCAGCCGGGCAGGCCGCCTTAGTATTTTCATTTATTGGTTATCAAACAAAAACGGTCAATGTTACGGCAGGCGGGGCAGAGCTTACCGTAAAGTTAAACACAAGCACCACCTCGTTAGATGAAGTAGTAGTTATTGGTTATGGTACGCAGAAAAAATCAGACTTAACCGGAGCCATTTCCAGTGTGAGTACTGAGGATTTGAACCGGAACCGGAGCACAGATATTCTGGGTGCGCTGAATGGAAAAGCTGCCGGGGTGCAAATATTTTCGCAATCCGGAGAGTTGGGTTCAGGATACGATATACGCATAAGAGGAGCCAGCTCGATTAATAGTTTAACAACACCCTTATATGTAATAGATGGTATTCCCTTCGATAGTTACAGCGATGAGGTTGCCGGGTCAACACAGGTGGGCTCTACTGCCCCCAACCCTCTTGCCAATATTAATCCTCAGGATATTGAATCTATAGAAATTTTAAAAGATGCTTCCGCTACGGCTATTTATGGTTCGCGGGGAGCAAATGGCGTTGTGCTGATCACTACAAAATCGGGAAAACCGGGAAAACTTACAGTAACCTATGATGGTAACCTCAGGGTTAATTCTATTACCAAACGCTTAAGTGTACTGAGCGCCCAGGAATTTTTAGATTACCGTATTATCAGGGGCGGGGCAGATGATGAAGTAGCCCTGAAAATGGACCCCAATCAGGATGGCATATTGGATATACCCGGTCACAACTGGCAGCAGGAAGTATATCATACATCCATTTCAAACAGTCATACCGCTACGGTAAACGGCGGCTCAAAAGACACGCGTTTTTCGGGCAGCTTAGGATATCTTGACGACCAGGGGATTATTATCACCAACGAGAATAAACGATATAATGCCCGGTTAAGGCTGGATCAAAATCTTGGGAACAAAGTAAAAGCAGGTATCAATATTAACTTCTCCAATAATGTAATCAGAGGCGCCACAAACAGCGGCGGGGCCTGGCAGGGTGTAACCCGTACAGCGCTTTTTTCAAGACCGGTTGAAGTGAGCGGCCCCGGCGACGCATCAGACGGATTTGATACGTACATATCGCCAGTTAATAATATTACCTCGGCCCAGTTAACTTCCAATACAAGCCGTACTATCGGAAACGCCTATCTGGATTTTAAAATCACCAAAGAACTATCGTTTAATATAACCGCGGGTGGAAACCTTTCTAATTCAAAGGGTAAGGAATTCTACCCGGTAAATACAACCGGCGGGGCTAAAACCAACGGTTCAGCAACCATACAAAATATTAACAGCCTGAACTGGACAAACACCAATCAGCTTACCTACAAAAAACAATGGGGTAAAAACACGCTGAATGTAACCGGGGTTTTTGAAGTCTCCTCTTACCGGTTTGATAAAAGCCTGGTTTCAGCGCAAAATTTTCCGTTTCCGGCTAACGGGGTAGATAATATTGGTTCTGCCGTTACCATTTCAGAAAACTCCAGTTATAAATTTATTAACAACAGGTATTCTTTTTTAGCACGGGCTTTTTATAACTTACAGGATAAGTACTTATTTACAGCAAGCATTCGCGATGATGCCTCAGATAAATTTGGCGCTAACCATAAACACGGCTATTTCCCAAGCGGCGCTTTCGCATGGCGGTTAATTAATGAGGGTTTCATGAAAAATCAGCATACTTTCAGCGATATGAAACTGCGGGTAAGCTATGGCGTTACCGGTAACGATAAGATAAGTCCGTACAATTACCTGGCTTTGCTGGAAGGTGCTTATTATGGCGGAAGCAATGGCAGTAACAATATTGGCCTGGCTCCGGCTAATCCGGGAAATCCCGATCTGCAGTGGGAGCAAAATGTTGAGTTTGATGCCGGTATAGACATTGGCATGTTTAAGGGCCGCGTTAATATCACGGCAGATTATTATAGCAAAAAGGTAAATAAACAGCTTATCAATACGCCGCTTGCAACCCAGGGAGGTTACTATTCGCAATTTAAAAACCTAGGCCGTATTGATAACCGGGGTTTTGAATTAGCGGTAAGTACAAAAAATATTAAAAAAAAGAATTTCACCTGGAATACCAGCCTGAACCTGAGTTTTGACAGAAGCGAAGTTAAAAATCTGGGCGGCGCCAACATGATACCGGTAACGTTTGGCGGAGACATTTCTTTACTGGGAGCCGTAATTGTAGGGCAACCATTTGGAACAGGGTATGGCTATATTAAAGATGGCGTATATCAATTAAGTGATTTTGATTACGATGGAACCACCTATACCCTTAAAGCAGGAGTACCGGAATATAGCGGAGGTACGGTGCAACCGGGCAGTTATAAATTCAGGGATATCAGCGGCCCTGACGGAATACCGGACGGTATTGTAGATTCTTACGACCAAACGGTGATATCCAACAGTTCACCCAAATTAACAGGTGGAATAAACAACGTGTTTAGCTATAAGAACTTTGATTTTTCTTTCTTCTTACAGGGAGTTCAGGGCAGAGATGTGCTCAATATCATCAAACTGGATTTAACTGGATATAAGCCCAACCGGAACCTGGGAACTGATTTTTTCTATAACCGGTGGACACCGGATAATCCAACCGATACATACGGAACATGGAGCGATGCCAACGCTACGGCAAATACCAATAATACGTTTTATGTTGAAGACGCTTCCTATCTGCGCCTAAAAAACATCACCCTGGCGTATAATCTTCCGAAACGGTTATTACAGCATACAAAAACATTTTCGGGGTTACGGATATATATCGCAGGCAATGACCTAGTAACCTGGACAAAATATTCAGGATATGATCCGGAGGTTTCTCACAGGAACCAGCTCTTATCAGGGGTAGATCAACTGGTATATCCCCGGACAAAAAATATCATGTTAGGAATTACTGCAAACTTTTAAAACCATCAAGTCATGATTAAGCCTATTCATATATACTCAGCGATATTTATCTTCATACTGGCAAACAGCGGTTGTAAAAAATTTATCGATACGGCACCCTATTCAACCGTATCTACAGAGCAGTTTTATAAAACGGCGGCTGACGCCGAGCTGGCACTTGCAGGATGTTATAACGTACTAAATGCCAAACAGATACAAGGCACTAACTTAGGTACGCAGGGCGGTTTATACTTTATGCAGTTGCAAAACATGCTTACAGCCGGTACAGACGAGGCTTTTGCCCGGGTTACCAGCGCAACTAACGAAACACAGTTAGGACAACTTTCGTGGGATGCGAATACAACTTACTTCAGACAGGTTTGGTTCTATTTTTATGCCGGTATCCAGCGGTGCAACCTGTTGTTGGATCATCTCGAAAATATACCCGATATCAGCGAAGCCCGCAAAACAGAAATCAAGGGAGAAGCCAGGTTTTTACGCGGGTTCTACTTATTATATCTTGGAATGATGTTTGGCGGGGTACCCATAAACACCACCTCTACCCCCGATTTACAAGCGCCGCGGGCTTCTGTACAGCAGGTATTCTCCCAGGTAATTGAAGACCTTCAATACGCGTATGATGTGTTACCACCCAAAGCTTCAATATATGACAGGGCAAACAAATGGTCGGCAGCCGGTTTTTTGGCAAAAGCCTACGCGTTTATGGGCAGTTGTAAACAAAATAATGTAAATAAGAACCTGGATTTTCCGTTAAATGATTTTGACTGGGTTGATATTAACGACAGCTATACCAAAGTTAAGGAGCTAACCGATAGTATTGTTACTTATAGCGGGTATAAACTAACTGAGAATTACAGTTATTTATTCAGGGAAACTACCCAAAGTTCGCAAGATGAAGAATGTTTATTTATGGCAGTAGGTAGTACAGACCCGGTTAATGGTAACGGTGTTAATATGCAAAACGGTTTTGTACCGCAGGGGGCAAACGCTACGCTGGGAGGCGGCCTGGCCCGACTTGTGCCTTTGGGCGAATTGTTTTATAAATACCATAATAAAGACCCTCGCCGAGGCAATAATCTTACCCAGAAACTGAACGCCAGTAACCCAATGGAGGTTGCAGGGGGTGCCCAGTATTATGTTCCTACCGCGGTTACAGCCAACAGTATTAAAAACAATTTCTTTTACTACGGTGGTAAATTCAGGATGATAGATCCCGCAACCAAAACCGTTACCTTATATTTATGGACAGGTAACTATCCGATTTTACGACTGGCAGAAATTTATTTGTTGCGTGCAGAAGCCACTTACATGTTAACCAACGATGCTGCCACGGCAAGAGCCGATTTATATACTGTACGTCAGCGATCTATTGCACCAGCAGATATGAACACGGTAAATACTGCCTATGCAAAGTCTGATTTTATTGAAGAATTACTGGATGAACGAAGCCGGGAGCTTTGTTTTGAGGCTGTCAGGCGTTTTGATTTGGTACGTTTTGGCAGATACCAAAGTACAATAAATGCGCTAAGCACAGATAACAGCTTATCAAAGAATAACACGGAAGCATCGATTCTAAAGCAGAATTTTGCTCCCAAACATATCTGGTTTCCCATTCCGGAACCCGAAAGAATATTAAATCCATCATTGATTCAAAATCCTAAATACTAATACCCTGATCATGAAGTATACCATGAAAAATATAGCCTGTTATACCGGATGTTTGTTGTTCTTCCTGCTCTCCTCATTCAATACAATCACAAGCCAAGACAGCAGACAAACAGGCAATAATTATGCTTTCGATGTTGAATACGGTAAGAACGTAAATTATCAGGGTGATAACGAAAAATTGCTGATGGATATATACTGGCCCAAAACCGGTAAAAAGCAATATCCGCTGGTAGTACTGATACATGGAGGTAGTTTTGTCGGCGGAGACAAAAAGGGCTTTAGACCATCGTTAGCACAATTGGCAGATTCGGGTTTTGTAGCGGTTTCTATAAACTATCGCTTAGGCTGGAACAGGCCCAAAGTTACAGACGGTTGTAACGCCGATCTTTCTGACTTGCCTAACGCGGTTTACAGAGCTTTTCAGGATGGACACGCCGCTTTACGCTTTCTGGTACATCATGCGGCTCAATATCATATCGATCCAGACTGGATATTTGTTGGCGGAGCTAGTGCCGGTGGTATAATTGCCTTAAATTTAACCTATATGGATCAAAAACATGCCGATACTGAATTCGCTCCTCAGATTAAGAAGTTTGGAAAGCTTAATAATGCATCCAATGATTTAAAGGATGTTTATAAAATTAAAGGTGTTTGTAACATGTGGGGTGGACTATCTGATTCAACCATGATTACAGCATCTAACGCGGTGCCTTCTATTTTGTTCCATGGTACAAAAGATATGGTTGTTCCCTATGATCATGGTACCTGGCGAAGCATGTGTCCTGATACATTTCCTGTATTATATGGGTCCGCATGCATATACAGGCAGTTGAGAACATATCATCAGCCTGCCATTTTAGATCTCATTATTAACGGCAAGCATGGCCCTGTAGAGTTGTCTAAAGAAAATATCATGAGCAATACTGCCTGTTTCTTTCATCGTGTAATACGGGGTAATGCTCATAGCGGCAGTTACACCGGAGTACATACCGGGTGTATGTAATGATATTTATAACCGTTTCCGGCTTTATTACCCTGCAATAAGCCGGAAACTTATTTATATGCCATATCACTCCAGCGTAGTTCCCTTTTAAGCTGATTTAAATTGGTATTTCGGTCAATCAATACACATTCAATATCTGCGATATCTGCAAAATCGTTTAGATGTTCAGATGTGAGGTTTTGGCTGAAACAGGTATGATGCGCACCACCGGCCAGGATCCAGGCGGCACAGCCGGTCTTCATATCAGGATAAGGCTTCCACAGTACACGGGCCACAGGGAGTTTCGGCAGTTCATCTACAGGTTCTACCGCTTCTACCTCATTAACCAGCAGCCGGAAGCGATTGCCCATATCTACCAGCGAAGCATTTAAGGCAGGCCCTGCCGCAACATTGAATACCAATCTTACGGGATCGGCTTTGCCACCAATATCCAGGGGATGTACTTCCAACGAAGGCTTACCCTTAGCAATAGAGGCATCTACTTCCAGCATGTGCGACCCAAGCACCATGGCGTTTGCCGGATCAAAATGATAGGTATAATCCTCCATAAAGGCATTTCCGCCGGGTAAGCCACTGCCCATTACCTTCATAGCCCTTACCAGGGCAGCCGTTTTCCAGTCGCCTTCTCCGGCAAAACCATATCCCCGGGCCATTAAACGTTGTACGGCGATACCGGGGAGCTGCACCATACCGTGCAGATCCTCAAATGTATCGCTAAAGCCCTTATAATTACCTTCACGGAGGAAGTTTCGTAAGCCTATCTCTATTCTGGCCGCTTCCCGTAATGAGTTACGCAATTTTCCATCTTTATATAATGATGGGGCAAGCGTATAGCTATCTTCATACTCAGCGATCAGCTCATTGATCTCCCGGTCATTTACCCGGTTGATTACGGCTGCCAGATCGCCAATACCATGAGTGTTTACAGAAAATCCGAATGTTATTTCGGCCTCAACCTTATCACCATCCGTTACGGCAACATAGCGCATGTTATCGCCAAAACGCACAAACCTGGCGCCCTGCCAGTCGTGCCAGCCTGCCGCTGCACGGCTCCATGCGTTGATCTGTTCCAAAACTGCAATATCCTGCCAATGCCCCACAACTATCTTACGGTTCATGCGTAACCGCGAAACCATAAACCCAAATTCACGGTCGCCATGAGCGCTCTGGTTGAGATTCATGAAATCCATATCAATAGATTGCCAGGGAATGTCGCGGTTAAACTGGGTGTGCAGGTGAAGCAAGGGTTTTTGCAGGGCAAGCAGGCCGCGTATCCACATTTTGGCCGGTGAGAAGGTGTGCATCCAGGTAATAATGCCAATGCAGCTTGCTTCGGTATTGGCCTGCTGAATGATTCCGTAAATTTCTTCGGATGTTTTTACAACCGGCTTAAAAACAATGCTTACCGGGATTTGCTTTGCATGGTGCAAAGCCTGGGCAATCTGCTGCGAGTGTGCTGCTACCTGCTTAAGGCTTTCTTCACCATAAAGATGCTGGCTTCCGGTGATAAACCAAACTTCTAATTGTTTAAGATCAATCATTTACTAATATTCTACTGGTTATCCTGGTTACTGGCCATAGTATGAGCCCGGCCCATGTTTACGTTCATAATGTTTTTTAACCAGGGTATGTTTCAACCGGGTAACCGAGGGATTTATTTGCTCGGTTAGCCAGGCCATTTTTGCAATGTTTTCGAGCACTGCGCTGTTGTACAATGCCTGCTCAACAGTTTTCCCCCAGGTAAATGGTGCATGATTGCCAACTAATATCATTTCTGTTTCTTCATAGCTAAGCCCCCTGTCTTTCAGGCAATCCATGATCTGGAAGCCCGTCTGATATTCGTAATCCCCTTTTATCCGCTCATCAGACATGGGTGCGGCACAAGGGATATCGTTTGTATTATGGTCGGCATGGGTGGTTCCGAAAATAGGGATATCCCGCTGTGATTGCGCCCAGGCCGTGGCATACGTAGAATGGGTATGCACTATACCGGTAATGTTCGCCCAATGTTTATACAGTACAGCGTGGGTCTTTGTGTCTGAGGAAGGCCGGAGCGTCCCTTCCACAACATTCCCCTCAAAATCAACAATGACCATGTTACCGGGCGATAGCTTATCATAAGGAATACCACTCGGCTTAATGGCGAATACGCCCAGGTTATGGTCGGCTGCACTCACATTACCAAATGTAAAGATCACCAAACCGAGTTCCGGCAACTGCATGTTAGCCTTGTATGCCTGTTCCCTGATGTGTTTATATCGGCTCATGACACTGTTGTTTGTGATTCAATAAAATTTCCCAATAGGTTATATTGCTGATACCGCCTGGCATAAACAGGTGCTTTACTGCTATCGGGGTAATAGGTTATTTCAAAACCGTTGCCCATTGCCTGCATGGCGTCTTCTACTTTAGGATAAATACCTGCAACGGTAGCAGCAAACATGGCGGCTCCCAGGGCACAGGTATGCTCTGACCGATGGATACGGATGGGCATATTGATCACATCAGCCAGCATTTGCATGATAAAAGGCGATTTACGGGCCACTCCGCCCAAACCGATCAGCCCTTTTACCGGGATGCCTTGATCATGGAACCGGTCGACTATTTTTTTTGCACCAAAGCAGGTTGCTTCTACCAGGGCCCTGAATATCGCGGGAGCCTGGCTGCCTAAGTTTAATCCGCAGATAGCTCCTTTTAAAAGCTGGTTGGCATCCGGCGTACGCCGCCCGTTAAACCAGTCCAGGGCTAACTCTGCATGCTCCGTTACCGGTATCTTTTCGGCCTCTTTACTTAGCTCGGTAAGAATACGTGCACTTATTTCTTCGCTTAGCTGCCGTGACGTATCTGCAGTATACAGGTTATTTTGCAGCAGCTTTTCTACCGGCCATGCCAGTATTTTCTTAAACCAGGCATACGTATCGCCAAAGGCCGATTGCCCGGCCTCCATACCCATCATACCGGGAATAATGGAGCCATTAACCTGTCCGCAAATGCCTTTAACCAGTTTATTTTCAACTTCGTTGAGCGGAGCTACCAGCATATCACATGTCGATGTGCCCATCACCTTACTTAAATGATACGGCTCTATCTGACCGCCAACAGCTCCCATGTGCGCATCAAAGGCGCCAATGCCAACCTGTACATCCGTATGCAGTCCCAGCCTTGCCGCCCATTCGGAGCTTAATTTGCCTGCTGCCTGGTTTGCAGTATATACGTGGCTAAAAAGCCGTGACCTGAATCCTTTTAGCAAAGGATCCAGTGAGCTAAAGAATTCCTCAGGCGGTAATCCGCCAAATTGCTCTGCCCATAAAGCCTTGTGCCCGGCTGCACAAACGCTGCGTTTTATCCGGGAAGCATGGTTGCCGCCGGTCAATAAAAATGGGATCCAGTCGCAATGCTCTACCCACGAGTAGCAGACTTTTCTTACCTGCTCATCTGTCCGTAAAATGTGCAGTAGTTTTGCCCAAAACCATTCGGAAGAGTAAATGCCGCCTGCAAACCGGAGGTAATGGGTATTGAACCGGCCTGCATGTTCGTTTATTTCTGCCGCTTCTTTTACCGAGGTGTGATCTTTCCACAGCACAAACATCGCATTGGGATTTTCCTTAAATGCATCAAGTAATGCCAGTGGCATTCCTGATTCATTAACTGCAACCGGAGTCGACCCCGTAGTAGCTACGGACAAAGCCCGAACGTTGTTAGCAATATCTTCTCCGGCCCGGGCAATACATTGCCTGACCGTATGTTCAAGGCTTTCAATATAATCCAGGGGATGCTGCCGGAACCGGTTTGCAGAAGGATCGCAATACAAACCTTGTTTCCAGCGGGGATAGTAACATACCGAAGCTGTTATTTCGTGCCCGTTGCCTGCATCAACGAGTATGGAACGGACAGAATCTGTACCATAATCTACACCAATAACATAATTTTTTATCTTCATTTTTTTAGTGTTAAATAAACACTTATTTTTTATAAAACAAAAATTCCAACACTAATAATTTGTTGAATGGTAACCGGTTGTTAATTCAACAGATTATCAGGATTGGGTATAAAATTCAAAAATGCCTGGAATTTCTTTTTGTATTGTTTCTTATCTAATTTAAAGTAAAAGGCGCCCTTTTTTGAGCCTGCCTTATCTTTTTCCTGTTGTTTTACCAGCAAGCCGGTCGACATGAGTTTACGGCTGAAATTGCGCTTGTCTAATACGGTATCATAAATTCCCTGATACAAATTCTGTAGCTGGGGAACCGTAAATTTTCCGGGCAGCAGCTCAAACAGAATAGGGTGTATCGCCGCTTTATAACGTAATTTCTTTCGGGCCATTTTAATCATATCGGTATGGTCAAAAATGAGCGGAGGTATATTATTTAGCGTAAACCATTCCGCATGATACTGATCGCTGATCTGCTTTTCATATTTATGAATATCTATCAATGCAAAATAAGCTATACTGATCGTTCTTTCCTGCGGGTCTCTACCGGGATGACCAAATGCCTGTATCTGCTCCATATAAACTCCTTCAAGGCCGGTTAGCTCTTTAAGTACGCGGGTTGCTGCTTCGTCGGGACTTTCATCGGGCTGAACGAATCCTCCCATTAAGCTCCATTTATTTTTTTCCGGTTCAAATCCCCGTTGTATAAGCAGAATCTTTAAATCCTGTCCATCAAATCCAAAAATAATACAGTCTACTGCTACCAGTAACCGGGTTTGCCCTGAATATCGTGTCATTAGCGGTTTATTCTGAAAACAGCTAAATTAGAAATTAACTTGCTTTTTTTATTATTTCTCAGGGATAAAACATAATCGGTTACTAAAAAATCTAAGAGCCTGTTTAAATTTCATATAAAGATCTCACAGGCTTTAATTAATGGACGGTGAAGACACCGTTCATGGCTTCCTGCTGGTGTCCCCACCGGCAGCTTCATAACTTAAATTTTCATTTTTAAACAGTACTCTAAATAACTTTCCTTTCTAAAAAGGTTACTTTTTATATCCAGGCCGGCTTCCTCCTTTTTTAATGGTTTCTAATTCTGATTTGAGCTTGTTCATGATATCCGCATGGGTTTTACTCAGATTTTTGTCTTCGTGAATATCTGTCTTCAGATCGTATAACTGCTGCTCATGGGTAAGCCCGGTGGGGATATCTTTATTTTTCAGCCAATCGGGAGCAGGCTTGCTTACCGGATCGATGTATTTCCAGCTATTATCTCTTAAAGCCAATGTGAACGCTTCTTCAAGCATAACCTGCCGTCCTTTTTCTGAAGTTCCTAACCATGCCGGCAAACAGTCAAAGCTATCCGGAGCTTCGTTAGGGTTTAGATCCTGGTTTACCAGCGCCGCAAGCGAAGCATACAGATCAACCTGGCTTACCAGCGCATTGCTTATCCCCGGCTTAACCTTACCCGGCCAGTACACAATGGTGGGCATACGCGTACCGCCTTCGTATGCACTGTACTTGCCGCCCTTATATGGGCCGGAAGGACTATGATCGCCAACCAGCTGCGCTGCATGGTCGTCATACCCATCGTCTAATACGGGGCCGTTATCGCTGGTAAAGATTACAAGCGTATTATCCTGTAAACCTAATTTTTTAAGCGTGTTCAGGGTCTCACCGGTCAGCCAATCCATCTGGGCTATCACATCGCCGCGGGAGCCCATTGTGCTTTTACCAACAAATTTTGCGTTGGGGGCACGGGGCACGTGTATGTCTGTAAACGAGAAATATAAAAAGAACGGCTTGTCTTTATTTTCATTGAGAAAGTCTTTCACTTTTCCCAGTAATACATTCGGGATCTCTTCGTCTTTCCACAATGCTGATTTCCCTCCCGACATGTAGCCTATCCGGCTGATACCGTTGATGATGGTATTGCTATGCTGTAGGTCTCCTTTGAATTTTAATTCTTCGGGATGTTCCAGACCAGTGGGCATATTGCCTATTTTATGATCATAGTTAACCTTGATAGGATCTTTGGGATCTAAATTCACCACTTTATGATTTTCTACAAATACGGTTGGCACCCGGTCTAATGTGGCCGGAACCAGGAAAGAATAATCGAATCCTACCTCTAACGGGCCGGGCTTAAGCTCTCCGTTCCAATCGGGATTGCCATTGCCTAAGCCCAGATGCCATTTACCGATAACTGCTGTTGTATAGCCGGCTTTTTGCAGCATGGCGGGCAGGGTTGGCGTACCGGGCCTGATCAGCAGCGGAGCATCGCCGGGTAAAATGGCAGCATCGTTTCTAAATGCATAGCTGCCGGTAAGCAGGGCAAACCGCGATGGAGTGCAGGTAGATGCAGAAGCGTGCGCATCTGTAAATCTGAGACCCTGCTTAGCCATTGAGTCTACATTGGGCGTTTTTACACCTTTTGCTCCATAGCAGCCTACATCGCCATAACCCAGATCATCCACATAGATGATGACGATATTGGGCTTTGAGCTTTTAGCTGTTGATGATGATTGCTGCTGGCAAGAATAAAGTAACAGGCTGCAGCCAAAGGTTAAAATAATGATTTTGAGTTTGTCCATCATAATTTGGTGTGAAGTTTTAAGATAATCAGGCGTACTTCGATTTACGATTTACGATTTATGATTTATGATTTACGATATTGTTCATACTACACCTGTTACTTGTTTATAATTATTAATAACCGGGCTGGCGTGTTCCGACCCTTTTTACTTTTCACTTTTCACTTTTTACTCTACTTAGCCTGCCTGTAAAATGCCGTAACGGGAATAACTTCTTTCGTTCCTGACGGAGTTTTCCATTCTAATTTTAGCTGGGACGGGTTAGCTGATGTGCCATAGTAATACAACCTGAACGGATGCAGGCCTGCCTGTAATTTTAAGGTGCTTTCCTTAATTTCTCCCGGTTTATAGCCATAATCGGCATCTATTACTGTTGCTTCGTGCAAACGTAAATATGCTTTGCCCGGAGCGCTTAAATAAAAGGTATAATCGCCATTTTCAGGTACTTTTATAAAGCCCTGAAACATGCCTATATTTCCACCCGACGGCTTTAAGACTGCCAGATCAGGCTTGGTGCTTTTACCGCTGCCTACGGTTTTTAGCATAGTTACATCGGGCAGCCAGGGATAATTGCCATTATACACCTGCCAGGTAATACCTTTCTCTGCCCTGGCAGCCTGAACAGCCGGAATGAATGCATTATCATACGGTCTTGTGGCAGACGTATCTATGCGCCTTACCTGCAACACTTTTTCTTTCATGGCTTTTTGCAAACCGGCCATATTGCCGTTTGCAGCCAGGTTATGTAGCTGGTGCGTATCTTTTTGAATATCAAATATCTGGAAGTCGTCGTCTGCGGATTGTATGTTATACCGCAATCCCAGCAGGTTATCCATACGTATCATCTGCATTTGTTTACGCGGCTGGTTACGATGCTGAGGGGCAAATTCAGGATAATCCGGTGTTTTTCCCGGCTGAAAGTATTCTACATAGATCAGGCCCTTTCGTTGCTCCCCTTTACCGGTGAGTGCGGGAAGTATCGATACCCCGTCTGTATTTACCGGAGCCGGTAAGCCGGCTGCGTCTGTAAATGTTGGCAGCCAGTCGTACGATATACTTGGATTATTGACCACCGTATGATCTGGAATGTGCTGAGGCCAGCGAACTATTACCGGCATGCGTTCTCCTCCTTCAAGCGCATCGCGTTTTATGCCGTCAAAGGGGCCAAAGCTCTCAAAAAAGTTCGGTTTAAAAGGCACATGAGGCTTAGGCAGATAGGCTTCATTTGAGGGGCCGTTGTCTGAGCTGAACACTACAAGGGTATTATCGTCTATTTTTAAGTCGGCTAACAGTTTAAACAGATCACCGATGCAATCATCTATTCTGCGTACACTGGTGGCATAACGTTTATAAGTATCGGGCCAGGGAATTTCGGGTGTATCGTGGTTTTTATCGTTATCGTACGTTGCATTTGCATAATCGGGATGTGTCCAGCTATCAATAGTGCCTGTTGCTGTATTGATCATCCGGCCTGATTTTCCTACCCATTGCACTCCGCCCTGTGCACCGCCTCCTGCCGGATAAGGGCCTGTTGGCAATTCCAATACCGCGTGAGGCGTATCATACGCCAGGTACATAAAAAAGGGCTGCCGGGCTTTACTTTTCTCATGCTCAATGATCCATTTCTTAGCTGCCGCTGTCCATAGATCGGCCGTATAACATTTGTCTAAATCTTTACTTACTTCTTTACGGTTTTCCCAAACTTCTTTTGCGCCATCGTATAGCCCTTCTTTCGGGTAGTGCTCGTGTCCGTCTTTATGGCGCATATAACCGTAGAAGTAGTCAAACCCACGGTTTAAAGGATGGGCAGGCCATTGGGCGCCATCGGCAGACCATCTGCGATCGCCCTGTAAGCCCCATTTACCAATGGCGGCAGTGGCGTAGCCGGCTTTTTGCAAAACGTTTCCTACGGTGTAATTATCGGCTATATCTTTATCAAACTGGTTATCTCTAACGCGGGCATGTCCCTGGCTTAGGCCGGTCAGGATAGATGAGCGGGAAGGAGCGCAAACAGGGGCGGCAGCATAGGCGTTCATTAGCATGGCTCCCTGGGCAGCCATCTTATCAAGATTGGGAGTAGACATCCAGGGTTTGCTGTGATCATTTGCTTTTGATCGTTGATTCTGGAAGAAGACACCTACATCGCCATAGCCCAGATCATCTGTTAGTATAAAAATAATATTAGGTTTACCTGTACTAACCTGTTTTGCCGGCTGGCTTTTAACCGTTTGACTTGCCAATAGCAAAATAATAACCAAGCATCTGATAAATTTCATGTCTGACTATAATTAAGTATACAATTGATTTCGGAATCTAAGATAGAGAGTAATAACAGGTATTGTATATCAATAATTATCTTTTTTCTATAAAAATCGGCTTTTTTTAAATGTAATAAGATTAACAGTAGCTTACAGGCAGGTATAACTGAACTAAATATTGCTGCTTTAGGATAAAATTTGCAAAGATTGTATAAGGTAAACTTTACAATTTGCACGTGTTATGTCATAATGTTTCTTAATGAAGTATAGCTTATTATAAAATGATACATACCAACCGAAAACTTTTAGCAGGACGCTGGCTGCTTATATTACTACTGACAGTAAGTATATCCGCATCTGCTTCTGCGCCCCCCAAATACAACGTATTGTTTATCGCGGTAGACGATATGAATGACTGGATATCGCCGTTAAAAGGCTTAACCGGGGTTAAAACACCAAATTTCGACCGGTTAGCTAACATGTCAATGCTGTTTACTAATGCGCATTGTGCTTCACCGGCTTGCGCCCCTTCAAGGCTTTCGGTCATGACGGGAGTGCATCCTGCCCGTTCGGGCGTAATGAATAATATTGGCTACGATGGCCCTCAATGGCGTAAAAATCCTGTTTTAGCGAATGTGTTAACGATTGAGCAATTCTTTAAAAAGGCGGGTTATCATACCCTGGCCGGAGGCAAAATTTATCACTCTTTAGCTCCGCCCTGGACGCTGCTTAACCAGGCAGACCCTGACGGATGGGATTTCTGGTTCCCCAACATTCATGTACCTATACCCTACCAGGTCAGGGCGCCGGACAGGCTTGCTTTTCCGCCGGGAATGAAGGGAGCACGCCCCAATAAATATTTTACGTGGGCGCCGCTGCCACAGGAAGATGTAAAAATGGCCGATTACCAGACGGTTGACTGGGCCCGGTATGAGCTGATGCAAAAGCAGGAAAAACCGCTATTCCTGGCAGTTGGTCTTTTCAAGCCGCACATGCCCTGGGAAGTGCCTCAAAAGTATTTTGACATGTATCCTTTATCATCCATCCCCGATCTGAAAATAAAAGAGAATGACCTGGATGATGCCTTTGATCACGGTCGCAGGCTTTGGCATAAGTTTGTGCTTGAAAACAACCAGTGGAAAAACGTTATGCAGGCTTATATGGCGGCGTTAAGCTTTGCAGATGCACAGTTAGGTCGCTTGCTGGACGGTCTTCAAAAATCTCCTTTAAAGGATAATACCATTGTGGTGCTATGGTCTGATCATGGAATGCACATGGGCGAAAAAGAGAACTGGGAGAAATTTACCCTATGGGAGCGCTCAACGCATGTGCCTTTATTCTTTATGGCGCCGGGCCTGACCAAACCCGGCACAACCTGTAATGTTCCTGTTAGCCTGCTGGATATTTATCCCACATTGTGCGAGCTTATTGGAGAAACACCACCGCCCAACTGCGACGGACAAAGCCTTCTTCCGCTTTTAAAGGGAGAGCATGCGGCGCACAAATATCCGGTTACCGCTTATAAGTTTTCTATAGGTTCTAATGTGGCTTATTATCCGATAGATACGGGGGCGGCTTTCGCGATACGGACAGAACGGTACCGGTATATTTATTATCCGGTTATTGGTTTGGAAGAATTGTATGACCACCAGACAGATGATGCTGAGTGGGACAATATCGCTTATAAAGCGTCCTCAAAAAAGATAATTGCAAAACTTCGTGCATACATGCTTGAACAGGTTCCGTCGTTAAAATGGACAGGTAAGATACCTGAAGGGTATCACGTTTTAACCGATGGTAGTATTAAAAAAACGGATTTTATAACACTGGATAAGCTGCAATATCCCGGAAAACCCCGGGCAAAGGAGTCTGGTGATTAAACACAATACAATGAAACAATTTATAAAAGCACTTGCTATAAAGCTATTACTTCTGGTAGTATTAAGCTGTTCGGCTCAGGATAATAAGTTTCCGGAAGGCGTGTTTGGAGTGTGGGGTCACGGCCCCGGGATCTCAAAACCCATTCTGGGGGAGCTTCCCTTTATCAGGGGATGGAATTTCACTTTTGCCTGGAAAGATCTGGAACCAGAAAAGGGTAAATTTAACTGGAGCCTGTTTGATAAGCAGGTGAATTTTGCCGCCGAAAATAACCTTTACATCGGGTTTATGATATGGGTGGGGCAGAATAGTCCGGAATGGATCTATACTACCGATGGCGTTCCTAAAGTAGAAGTAAATGATAAAGTTCATAACTTTCCATATTTCCCGTATTATTTCTCTGATGCTTACAAAGCCGGTTACCATCATTTATTAGCCAGCGTATTTGAGCATATTAAAACACTTCCTGCCCGTACCCGTAATAAAATGCTTTTCTGGATGAGCGCCGAAGGTTCAACCGGCGATGAAGGCCCCTATAAGGGCACATTAAAGAATAGCAGCTACAACATCAGCATGAAAGACTGGTTTGAGTTTAAAAAAGGCGTTTGGAGCTATATGTATGAGGAAGGAAAAAAGCTAACGCCTCAGTTAAATATACTGATCAATCAGGCTAATAACGGCATGTACCTGGACTGGCTGCTTGAAAACACGCCAACCTGCTGGTTCAAAGCCGGATCGTTAGCCCATACGTATTCATTTAATCGTGAAAACGATTATTATAACCGGTTAAAGCGTGTGGTCAGGCCAGATAATAACGGCTATGCTAACCGGTTCAGAAGTGAATCGGAAGAAGTGCAGCTGATGGGCTGGTTCAAACAATCGCCGCAGCAAAACACCTTCAATATTATGGCTTCTTCGCTGGCTATTGGTTTAGATATGATCAATGTGCGCAAAAATGCCGTCCGGTCTGCTGAGGGCGATTACCCGTTTTTGTTTTTTAACCGTTACGCCGGCCAGCGTAATCCTGCGGAGGCTACCGGGGCTTTCTGTGTGTTACGGGATGTGTTGGATGTTACTGATGTGAAACGGTTTCCCGAAAGTGAATATGGCCCTATCATTGCGGCGCAATCTGCTGCTCCCGAAAAAGGCGTGCGGCTATTAAAAGATGTAAACCCTGTTCGTATACAGAATATCCTGAAAAAATTCCAGGCAAGCGGTGCGCAGAGCGGCCCTTCGCCGGAGCTTGAGGCCAGGCTGTACAGCAACGATTCCATTCTACCCGCTAAATTGCGTAAAGATAATGTGCGGCCCGATCTGCAGGATAAGTACAATAATGATATGGGCATTGGTTTGCTGCCTGATAACTATAATCGTTTTTTAGTGCAATATAACCCTAACGGTACCAGCAAAGGAAGATGGCGTGTAGGGCCTAAGGATCAGCCCTATGGCAGATATGCACGTAGTTTTGACCACAAGGCCGGTATGAATGAAATGTGGTTTAAGCTGGATGATAATTTTTATGCGGATAATTCCGCCGCACATAAGATCAAATTTACCGTTGCCTATTTTGATAAAGGCAACGGTAGCTGGTCATTGAA
Source organism: Pedobacter sp. BS3 (assembly GCF_008274585.1). Taxonomy (GTDB): domain Bacteria; phylum Bacteroidota; class Bacteroidia; order Sphingobacteriales; family Sphingobacteriaceae; genus Hufsiella_A. Next base: position 1,292,936 of record NZ_VTRT01000001.1, read on the forward strand.
TTACGCAACGGCAAAAGGAAAAACAGAAAAGTATAAAATAACCTGTAAAAATTCCGGCCGTTGGGTGGTAAAAGACATCGTATTAGACGACGCGGTGACCAGTAAAAAGCTGGAGCATGGAACAGACTTTTCGCTGAAATACCTGTCGGGAGACGATACCATATTCAGCCTGGTAGAATTAACAAGACTTTAATAAATTATCTATGAGCAATCATCCTGATTCAAACAGAAACTCAATCCATAACAGGTGCTTTTTTACATTGCTTACGGTGGTACTGCTTGCTGCGTCTCATTGTGCTTTGGCCCAGCAAAGCACCCTGCAGGTTAATGTGCAAACAGCTAACGGTGGTAACATCAGCACGCATATCAATAAAACAGGAGATTCCCGGCAGGAGATATACACCATTGAATTAAAAAACCCGGATAAGCAATCGCGGAATTTAACGGGCATCCATGTTACATTGCGTCCCAACCCTCTTATCCCCGACGGTACAACCTACGTAATTGGCGCCGATGAAATGCTGAGAAACGAGGGTAATGCCGTGCTTACCCAAACCGGCAAGTCTACCAGGAATAATGATAATAATATGTACCTGATGTTTAAAAACAGCGATACGGATTATATGCTGGTTGGCGTGCTATCGTGGCGTACTTTTTTATGCCAGATATTTTCTGATAACGGTATGGTACATATTAATGGCGATGGAGATAATAAGGAGCTAAAGGCAGGGGAGAAGGTAGCTTTTGAAAAGATAGTTTGCATGCATGATGCTTCATGGCAGAATTTGCTTGACCGCTATGCGGATCTGATCGTTAAGGAAAATAAAGTACCTGTACCGCCAGATGTACACTGGAAAGGATGGGCCACCTGGGATTTTTATGTTCAGCATTTTTTGCCTGGCGATGTAACCCGCAATACCCAAATAATACAGGATATGCATGTAGACGTCAATATAATACAGATTGACGGCGGCTGGTGGAAACAGCGTGGCGATTATTTTGATGTACGGGATAATATACCCGGGGGCATTAAAGCTATGGTTGAGCAGATACATAAGGCTGGATATAAGGCAGGATTGCATTTTGACGGTTATCGCGTATCAAAAGGAGCGCATATTGTTAAAGCGCATCCTGAATATTTTTTGCATACGGCCAATGGCGATTTGCTCGAAAAAGGCATGGACCCGGTTACTAAAGATCCGTTGGTATATTGGGATTACTCACACCCGGGAGCCCAAAGCTACATCACCCGGGTAATGAAAAATGCCAGGGAGAACTGGAAGGTTGATTACTTTAAAATAGACTTTATGCGTAATGGGTTGGTAGCAAAAGGCAAAAGCTATTTGCCGGTTACCAATGTAGAACGATACAGAATGGGTATTATGGCCATGAAAAAAGGAATATCCGATGCTTATTTCCTGGCATGCAGTCCGAATTTCGGAGTAAATATCGGGCTGATCCCGGCCTCAAGGACAGGGCCGGATATTCAACCGGATTATGAATCTGTAAAGGTACGGGCGCAGCATAACTCAGGCAGCTACTATTTCAGTAAGAAAATATACCAGTGCGATCCGGATTACCTGGTATTGCGTTCAAAAGCTGAAAGTAATGAACGGGATGGCAAAAGGGCATCGTTAACTTATGAGCAGGCAGCTATGTGGGCAAACTTTGTAGCTATTTATGGTAATGTACGTCTTGAAAGCGATGAGCTTAGCCTGTTAGCGGATAATAAAAAAGAGCTGATCAAACAGACATTCAATATGCCATTTTTTGATAAAACCGTTCCCATGGATTTTTGGGATCATTATACATCGGCCTCAGATGCGCCTAACTTTTATCTTGCAAAAAGCACCGACGGTGAGATCTGTATCGGCTTATTTAACTGGAGTGCTGATAACGCAGCGTTTAAGATAACAGGCTTTACATCTGATGGAGTATTAACAGCATATAACGGTAATAATGCTATTAAAATAACAAACGGTGTATTAAGCTGTCATTTAAAAGGTATAAGCTCTGTTCTGTTAAAATACACCGGCAACGAAACATTCGATCGGCTACGAAAAGAGCTGGTACTGCAAAAAACGTATGTAAAATAACTTCCCGTTTTGTTTCAGTAAACCTTGATACCAGTGTTTCATCTAATATGAGTTAAATTCAGTTAACCGCTACTGTTCAATTAAATAAACCAGCATATAATAAAAACAAATATTAAACAGGCGGAGAAATATTTATTTTAACATCAGAGGTTCCATTTAATCATTTAATAACATAAAAATAGATAGATGAAATTAGTACTAAAAAAGTTGTCGTTACCTATTAATGCTTCGTTTTCAATATGGAAAGATAAGCAGCCCTGTACAGATGAAATTCCGCATTTTCACCCTGAATATGAATTTATCCATGTGTTGAAAGGGCACGGTATGCTATTGGTGGCAGATAAAATTTATCCCTTCTCTGAAGGTGACCTGGCTTTTTTAGGATCAAACCTGCCTCATTTATGGCGTACCGATCCCTATTATAAACATAACGATGTTGAGGTATTGTTTACGCATTTTTCCGAGGATTTTTTAGGGAAGGATTTTTTTTACAGGCCGGCAATGGCTCATATCCTGCAATTACTTCGTAAGGCCGAGAAAGGTCTTGCCATTAAGGGGAAAACAAAAAAGCTGTTATCCGATAAATTCAGCGTTATGATAAAGGCACAGCCATTTTCCAGGATATTGTTTTTACTTGATGTGCTGCATTCCCTGGCCTTATCAACCGAGCTGGAAGAATTATCTGACAAAAGCCATAGCTCAACACATATAGATACTATTTTGATGGACAAAATTTATACCTACCTGAGCCATCACTTTAAAGATGACATTAATTTAGATGAAATTGCAGAGGTAGCACATTTAAGCACTTCCGCGTTTTGTAAATATTTTAAAAAACATACTCAGAAAACATTTTCCGAGTTTTTGAATGAAGTGAAGATCCGGCATGCCTGTAAGCTGCTTATTGAAACCGATTATTCCGTATCCCAGGTATGCTATGAATCAGGATTTAAGTCCTTAACCAATTTTAACCGGCAATTTAAAACCATTACCCAGCTAACTCCTCATGGGTATCGCAGGCAGCATTTAGAATAGTGCAGATGATCTGCGAATGATGATCTTGAGGTTACGAATAATGAAAACTTCCGGAGTTTAATTTTACAGGTGATAGAAAAACTCCGGAAGCAGAATGAACAAAGAAACAATTCGGGAGCAATATAATCCAACAATGAGTATACTCCTTAAATCTTCCCCGGGTGCTTTTTGACTTTTTAGTCAGCCCCAACGAATAAATGTTGGTCGGGGAACAGACCAAGGGGGGTAAGAACTAATGATTATACTCCTTAAATCTTAAATCTCAAATCTCAACACCCCTTATGGATAATTCGTAATAATAAAGTTTCTAAAGGCTTTGCCGGTGTTTCTTAACGTTCCATTACCATTTTGCAGCGGAATAGCATCTCCAATAATACCGTCGCCACCACTGTACCATAGTACATAAGGTACGCTCATGGCTTTTACCTTACTCATAATGTCTGTAGTAATGCCGGGCTGAAGATTAAGCTGACCGATCTCGTTGGTTATAACCTCTTTGCCGGTTTTATTCCGCAGGCAGCGTATAGTTGAACCAAGCGTTGTTGCATCGATATGAGAGATGGTATCTAAGCCTCCCTGCTCGCTGGGCATTGCCCGCATGGCAACCGGCTCATACCAGTGGAAGTTAACATAATCCAGCGGAAGCTGCTTATACTTGTTGATCAGCACTAAACCGGTATCTAACATGGCCTGGTATCCGCCTTTGGTAAGATCAGGATTACCGTTAGCATCCAATTTATCGGCAGGGAATGCTTTTGCTGCATAATTCTTAGCCTTATTCACCAGTCCGCTATCAATATAACTTTTCCATGTTATTAGCGTAGCCATGCGGCATACAATACCACCGTTGGTAACCTTGATCGGCGTAGACTGGGAGTGAGCCACATTAATGGCTGCCTTTAGCTCATTAAAATAATCAGACAAGGGCCCTGAATGATAGTTTTGGTTCACTTCCTCATTTTCTATAACAAGCACTTCGGGCTGGTAAACGGCCAAAACACTGGATAACTTTGTTTTAAAGGCTACCGTATCGGTTGGAAAAGGTTGCTGACTGCCGGTTGGTTTGTTGCTGATGTTCAGCACAACTTTGATGCCTGCATTGGCGTAGGCATCATACAGATTAGCTGTTCCGCTAAAGGTAGATAAGGCAATGTTCATACGGGCATACTTGCATTTTAACGAGTCTTTTACCAAAACAACTTTCTGTGCAGGTGTAAACTGTACTCCGTCTGTTTCATTGATCAGCGCCCCGAAAATGTTGGTGGTGATCTGGGAAATACCTGCTTCGGCTGTTTGTTCAGTACGTTGCTCCTTTGTAGCAAGAGCGGGACTTCTTTTGCACCCCATTGCTGTAATTGCAACTATTGCAATAAAAAAATGGGGAAGAATTTTTTTTACTCTCATAGCTTTTTGATTTAATTGGTTAAAAATTATCAGTAACAATCAGCTGAATAATATACCCGATGCCGAACGCCGTAAGAAGTAAAGGAACAGAAGTATAGTAAAACGTTGGCATTATATAATCAGCAACACAATATTAGGGTGATATTAAAGGCAAAACTTCTTACTTTTTATCTAATATGAGTTATAATTTGCTGATAGAGAGCAGAAAAGAATTCAGCGTTTTAGCACGTGTTTAATTTCATAAAACAATGGTTTTATTGCTGCTGGTGGGGACACCAGCAGCGGTAGGATTGCACGTTTCAGAGGGAAAATATTAAACCTGATGCGTATACAAATACCCGGGGCGGAATAACGAACGGCAGTGCAAATTTTTCGCAGGTACATTCATCAATGCATCATCCAAATTGCATTTTTAAACTTTTCAACGACAATGTTTTTAGGTTTAGCCACAAATATGATAATGGCTTTAAGCCAATAGCAGTAATATTGTATCCTGAATAACCAATTATTGTAGTATGGTAAACTGTAGGAAAATTTTATCAGGCACTATCTTATTTGCAATCATCCTTATAACAGGCTATGGGTTTATAAATTATAAACCTGAAACAAAAAAGGATAATCGCCCCAATATCATTATCATCCTGGCCGATGATTTAGGCTACTCTGATATTGGCGCCTATGGCGGCGAAATTCATACGCCTAACCTGGATTACCTTGCGGCTAACGGATTGCGATTTTCCCGTTTTTATAACATATCACGCTGTTGTCCCAGCCGGGCTTCGCTGCTAACCGGATTGTATAATCACGTGGCCGGTATTGGCGAGATGACCATGGATAAGCATGAGCCCGGTTACCGGGGGTATCTTACCGAAAATACGGTCACGCTGGCCGAGGTATTGAAAACCGCGGGGTATCATACCGCCATGTCGGGTAAGTGGCATGTGTCCAATACCGTAGAACAGCCCACAAAAGAAGCGCAGTTAGCCTGGCTTAACCACCAAACAGATCATCCTTTATTTTCACCATTGGAGCAGTATCCTACCAGCCGCGGATTTGAGAAATTCTTTGGCACCTTATGGGGAGTTGTAGATTATTACGATCCTTTCAGCCTGGTAAGCGGTACTACACCTATAAAAAATGTGCCGGCAAATTATTACCATACCGATGCCATTAACGATACTGCTGCGGCCTACATTCGCGAGTTCAGTAAAGACAATAAGCCGTTCTTTTTGTATGTTGCTCAAAATGCGCCGCACTGGCCTATCCAGGCATTGCCCGAAGACATAGAAAAGTATAAAGATACTTATAAAGCTGGCTGGGACGCCATTCGTGAAGCACGTTATAAGCGTATGGTACAATCCGGGTTGATCGATCCGGCAAAAGCGCCCTTATCACCACGCTGGCAAAATAACCTGAGCTGGGAAAATAACCCCGATAAGGATTGGGATGCCCGGGCAATGGCCGTGCATGCAGCTATGGTAGACCGTATGGATCAGGGAATTGGCCGTATCATTAAAGCCTTGCGTGAAACCGGGCAGCTGGATAATACGCTGATCTTCTTTTTAAGCGATAACGGTGCAAGTCCCGAGATCTGTGCCCGTTTCGGCCCCGGCTTTGACCGCCCTGGCGAAACCAGAACCGGGCAGAAAATAACGTATGATGTGAATAAGAAAGCGCTTACCGGCCCTCAAACAACTTATGCTTCCATTGGGCCGCGTTGGGCAAACGTAGCCAATACACCGTACCAGTTTGCCAAAGCCGATTCATACGAAGGTGGCGTGCATGCCCCCCTGATAGCTTTTTGGCCGGCGGGTATTACCGCTAAAAAAGGCAGCATTACCGGTACAATGGGGCATGTTATGGATTTTATGGCTACCTGTGTTGAACTGGCAAAAGCACATTATCCTGCCGAGTACAAAGGGCGCAAGATCACTCCGATGCAGGGGATCAGCCTGGTTCCTGCGCTTAAAGGCCAATCTGCCAAAGGTCATGATGCTTTATTTAATGAGCATTACAATGCCCGTTATGCCCGTGTTGGCGACTGGAAGCTGGTGTCGCATGCTAAAGATACAACCTGGCATCTGTATCACATCAGCGATGATCAGACCGAATTGAAAGACTTGAAAGAACAACATCCCGGTAAAGTGAAAGAACTGGAACAACAATGGCGGCAGTGGGCAACCTCGCATCAGGTATTCCCCAAGCCTGCTGCTCCTCCAAAACAAGAACATTAAGAAACAAGCATATTCATTATTTTTTGTCAGATTATTGAAATGAAGAGAACCCTCACAGCAGCAGTTATTTGTATACAAGCGTTAACTGCTTTTTCGCAGAGCACCTGGAAACCTGTTCCGGGAAGAATTACTACTCCCTGGACGGATAAAGTTACGGCCAGTAAACCGCACGATGAGTATCCACGGCCGCAATTGGTACGCAGCCAATGGAAAAACCTGAATGGCCTGTGGAATTACGCTATTGTAGATAAAAATGCAGCGAAGCCTGAAAAGTACGACGGTAATATCCTGGTTCCTTTTTGTGCGGAGTCCAGCCTTTCGGGAGTTGGAAAGAGTGTGAAGCCTGATCAGAAATTATGGTATCAAACCACATTTACCGTGCCTTCAACATGGAAATCAAAACAATTATTGCTGCATTTTGACGCGGTAGACTGGGAAACCACGGTTTGGCTGAACGGGAAAAAAGTAGGTGAGCATCGCGGTGGAAGCGATCCGTTTACGTTTGATATTACACCCTATCTTACTGCGCAATCTTCGCAGGAGCTGGTGGTATCCGTTTGGGATCCAACCGATACCGGTACACAGCCACGGGGAAAACAGATGTTAAATCCTAAAGGGATCTGGTATACCCCTGTAACCGGCATCTGGCAAACTGTTTGGCTGGAGCCCGTGGCTAAAACGCATATCACGGCGGTATTGCCGGTTGCCGATATCGATCGTAATAGGATCACTATCAATAACAAAATTGCAGGATTAACTGGTAATGAGCAGGTGCGGGTTACCGTCACTAAAGATAAAAAGCGTGTAGCACAGCAGGTTTTTGCCGCGAATAAAGTTGCCGAGGTGGCTATCCCCAATGCCCAATTATGGACTCCGGATAAGCCGGAACTATATCACCTGGATATCGAATTGATACGTGGAAGTCAAAGTCTCGATAAGGTATCGTCGTATTTTGCTATGCGGAAGATCTCGGTAGGCAAAGATGACCTGGGTTATGAGCGCTTGCTGCTTAATAATAAACCGTTATTTGAATATGGAACCTTAGATCAGGGCTGGTGGCCGGATGGCCTACTTACCCCGCCGACTGATGAAGCCATGCGTTACGATATGGATGTGCTGAAAAGCATGGGCTTTAACATGCTGCGTAAACACATCAAGGTAGAGCCATCGCGATATTATTATTATGCCGACTCGGTTGGATTACTGATATGGCAGGATATGGTAACCGGGTTTGAAAGCGTCAAAAGCGATGTTCAGCATATAAAACCCGAGGCTGCGGAAGACTGGCAGCGCCCGAAGGAATCTGCAGTGCAATTTGAAAAGGAGTGGAAATCTATTATAGATCATTTACGGTTTTTCCCTTCCATTGTGGTATGGGTAACGTTCAACGAAGGCTGGGGACAGTACGATACCAAACGGATCGTGGAATGGACGCAGAAGTATGATCCGTCACGGGTAGTTGACGGCGTGAGTGGCTGGACAGACAGAAAAGTTGGCGCTATGAATGATGCGCATCATTATCCCGGTCCGGGCATGGAGCCGGCGGAGCAAAATCCCGGCAAGGTAATGGTATTGGGCGAGTTTGGCGGATTAGGTTTACCCATCCAGGGACATTTGTGGAACCCCGGCATGCGTAACTGGGGATACCGTACCTATAAAACTAAGGATGAATTAATTAAACAATATAAAGATCTGATACATAACCTGTATCCAATGACTGGACACGGTTTGGCTGCTGCGGTATACACGCAAACCACTGATGTGGAAGGCGAGGTCAATGGCTTGATTACCTATGATCGCCGGCAGATAAAAATAGAACCTTCGTTAATGCGCTCCTTGCATGCTCCATTATTTCAGCAGCCTAAACGGACATGGGTTATTGTTCCGGATTCGGAAGTAAGCGCTCACAGCATGTTGCATACTAACGTTGATCCGGGTGGTAACGGACAGCCTGATCTGTCGAAATTTAAAACAGTGAATGGAACTTTGGATCTGAAAAAAGGAGAGCAGGGCTGGTTTGCAAAAACCTTCTCATTAACCGATATCCCGAAGGGTATTCAGCTGCGCCTGGTTACCAGCGGCGATGTTAAAATATGGTTGAACGGCAAACTGGTGGTTGATAAAATGGTCAATGCCAAACGGCATTACGATGAAATTAACCTGAGCGAATACGTTGGGCAGCTTAAAAAAGGGAATAATCAGCTTGTGGCCGAAGTTAAAAATGTAATGACCCCTAACGAGTTTGATATGGGTATGTATGCGTTTTAGAAAAAGTCCTGATCCCGGCCTGTCTCCTGGCAGGCTGGAAATACACTGTTCTGTCAGAGACCGGCAGGGATGAGAAGTATCGCCTTTTCAATAGAAAAGGCGAGGCTTCACCATCCCAAAACCTCGAAATCTGATAAAATTGTTGTGCACAAAACTTGTTTTGATCATGTAATGTTTTTTCACAAATGCAATTGAAATATGATTAAAAGATACATTATCCTGCCGCTCGTTCTCTTGGCGAGCTTAGCTAAGGCGCAGCAGAAACCCAATATCGTGGTGATTTTGTCAGATGACCATGCTTACCAGACCATTAGCGCTTATGGCAGCCGGTATGCCAGCACACCCAATATAGACCGTATTGCTAAAGAAGGCGCTATATTGAACAGGGCGTATGTCACTAACTCACTTTGCGGCCCCAGTCGGGCAGTTATACTAACCGGTAAGTACAGCCATAAGAACGGCTTTAAGCAGAATGTGGGAGGCGTAGCGTTCGATGCTTCGCAGGATAACTTTGCCAGGGAGCTGCAGCTTGCAGGCTACCAGACAGCCTGGATAGGAAAATATCACCTGGAGAGCCAGCCTGAAGGATTCAGTTATTGGGAAATATTGCCCGGTCAGGGGAGATACTACAACCCTGAGTTTATTGAGATGAATGGTGAGAAAGTGCGGCGCAACGGATACGTGACCAATGTTGTTTCTGATCTGGCTGAAAGCTGGCTGGATAAACGCGATAAGACAAAACCCTTTTGCCTGGTTATCGGGCATAAGGCCACACATCGTAACTGGATGCCGGATACAGCCGATCTGGGCAGGTATGACAAGGTGAACTTTCCATTGCCGGCTAATTTTTACGATGATTATGCCGGCAGAAAAGCGGCACAGGCTCAGAACATGACCATTGCGCAAACCATGCTGGTTGATAAGGATCTCAAAATGTTCCCCGAGGGAGAAAAAGACCGGAGCCTGGCGCCTATGAATCCGGCGCAGCGCACCCGTTATAAAGCGTATTATGATTCTATCCGGGCAGATTTTGAATCACGCCATCTCACAGGAAAATCACTCATAGAATGGAAATACCAGCGTTATATGCGTGATTATTTAAGCACTGCGGCGGCTTTAGACCGCAACGTAGGCCGTATCCTCGATTATCTTGACCAGCATCAGCTAAGTAAAAATACGCTGGTTATTTATATGTCAGACCAGGGATTCTTTATGGGCGAGCATGGCTGGTTTGATAAACGTTTCATGTACGAGGAATCATTCCGCACACCGATGCTCGTCCGTTATCCCGGGGTAATAAAGCCCGGCACAGCATCCAATGATTTTATCCTGAACCTGGATATTGCGCCAACCCTGCTGGATGCGGCGCATGCAGCAATCCCTGCCGGCATGCAGGGAAGATCATTTTTGCCCTTGCTTTCGGGCAGGCAGGCACAGGGCCGGGATGCTATGTATTATCATTATTACGAGGCTGCTGTTCACCTGGTATCGCCGCATTTCGGCATTCGTACACAGCGCTACAAGCTCATTCGTTTTTATGAGCGGGTAAACAGCTGGGAACTTTTTGATCTTGAAAAAGATCCGAAGGAGATGAATAACCTGTATGGTAAAAAAGGCTATGAAGAAATTACCCGGAATCTCAAATCGCAGCTAAAGAATTTAATAGTCCAATACCAGGATGATGAGGCTTTAAACATTTTTAATACCCCCGTTAAGTAGCGTTTTACATGCTTACAGTGCGATAACTACAAAATTCATATTATCTGATACAAATTTGTTACACGCAGATAAGCTGTGCGCTTAATATTGTTTAACCAAAAAAGGAGGTAAATGATGATTTAGAGTTTACTTACTATAAACCAGGATAAACTAAACTAATAACAATTCCCTGAAAGGGCTAACTCAATTTATTAACCGGATTATAACATACAATTTTAAACCTATAAGCTTTTGCTGATGAAAGAATGGTATTAGCCGTTGTTCGGGGCAATAATATTTCTGGGATTATTACAGGATAATAAATCTTATTAACCAAACCATAAACTATATAAAATGAATAAAACCATCATGCTCAGGAGGAGGCGGTATGTCTGCTCCCAACTATTAGGTCTTATTTTTCTGATCATGCTCAACGCAAATACAGAAGCCAGGGCCGCTGCAACGAGTTCCTTCAGGGAAGACATCCGGGTAACGGGTGTCGTCAGATCATCAGACGGAGAACCGCTGGTGGGTGTTAGCGTAAAAATTAAAGGAACAAACAAGGGTGTTAACACTAATACAGAAGGCCGGTATTCCATTAACGCTCCTTCAGACGGAGTTTTAGTATTTACTTATCTTGGATTTCAACGGAGAGAAGTACGCATTGCCGGTAAACCGCAATTAGATGTAGTGTTGGAATCTACCGCAACAGCGCTTGATGAGGTGGTAGTAGTGGGTTACGGAACCATGCAGAAAAGCGATGTTACCGGGGCCATATCTTCGGTAAAGCTTAAGGATGTGGATGAAACCAAGGCAGTGTCATTTGCTGAGGCTTTGCAGGGTAAAGTGGCCGGTGTAAACATTGTTACCAATACCGGTGAACCCGGCGGCGCCATTACATTTAATATTCGCGGTATGACCTCGGTTACCGGTAGCAATCAGCCGTTGATTGTAATTGATGGACAGCCCGTTGAATCTTCCTTTGATGCAACGTATGCGGGTTCAAATCTTGACGGTACAGTTGATGCTCCTCCGGCAGATCCGCTGGCCATGTTAAACCCTAACGACATAGAATCCATAGAGATATTAAAAGATGCATCCTCAACAGCTATTTATGGTTCACGCGGGGCTAATGGCGTTGTCCTGGTGACTACCAAATCAGGCAAGGCCGGAAAAGATCAGACCACCTTTTCATCACGCTTTGATATAAGCCAGCTGCCTAAGCAGATACCCATGCTGAGCAATTATGAGTACATGCTGTACAAAAACGAAGCTGCTATTAACAGTGCTATTCTAAATGGAACAACACCAACACCGGTATACAACCAGGCCCAACTGGATTCGGTGGCGAGATTACCGAATACAAACTGGCAGGATGAAGTTTATCGTAATGCATTTTCGCAGGATTATCAGGTTTCTTTTACCGGAAGCGAGCGAAATAAGTATAACTATCTACTGTCAGGAAATTATGCCGATCAGCAGAGTATTATTTTAAATGCCGGCTTTAAACGCGGTGGCTTACGTTTAAATTACGAACGCAATATAAGCCCTAAAATTAAAGTGGGGCTGCGTTCATTTGTTTCACTCGCCGACCGTAAGTTCGGGTTACAATCCAACTGGACCGGTATTCTAAGTGGCACAACGGTATTGGGCGCTTTGGCATTTAATCCGTTGCAAATACCCTATACCGGTGATGAAGACGATGAGATTGATCAGGCCCTACAAAATAACCCTTTGACACTTATATATAAGGTAACTGACCGAACCGCTATCCGTACGTTTATTTCTAATTTCTCGCTCGATTATAAAATCACTCCCTATCTATCGTATCAGCTGCGTGCGGGGGTAAATGATATTTATTCACGGCGTAATGTATATTATCCAACCGGTACCTGGCTTGGCGATACTGCTCCTGATGGTTACGCAACCCGTGCCGACAATGATAATTATAATTATCTGATCGATAACCTGCTCATGTTTAAAAAGGTTTTTGCCCGTAAACATTCCATTAATGCAGTGGGTGGTTTTTCATGGCAGCAATGGTTTAACTCTTCGTCAAGTGTCATTAACATGAGTTTCCCGTCAAATACCCTGACTTATTATAACATGGCAGGGGCGGCCTATCCCGGAAGGTATTATAATACAGATCGAGACAGAGCTCTGGAATCAATTATCGGTCGTATAAACTATACGTATGATAAACGTTATTCTATTATGGCAACCGGCCGTTATGATGGCTCTACCCGCCTTTCTCCCGGTCATAAATGGCTGCTATACCCTTCGGTAGGTCTGGCCTGGAATGTAAGTAACGAAGACTTTTTTAAAGAACAGGTTAAATTCATGTCATCGCTTAAATTGCGTGCCAGCGTAGGTGTTGCGGGTAATGATAATATCGCTATTGGCGGTTCGCAGGCCTCTTATGCGCTGAATTATTATCCTATAGGGTCAACCATTGTGCCGGGCTATGTAGTCAACCGTTTTGAAAATCCTGACCTGACATGGGAAAAAACTACACAGTATAACCTGGGTGGTGATTTTGGCTTTTTAAAAGATAAGTTAACGCTTACTGTGGATGCGTATAGTAAGGTAACTACCGGTCTGCTTATCAATCTGTCGTTGCCTGCTTCGGCCGGTATTGGCAGCTACTACACCAATGTAGGAAAAGTAACTAACAGGGGTATTGACTTTGAAGCTACTTATAATGTGTTCAGCAAAAAGAATAAATCGCTAAGCCTGAGCGCCAACATTTCGCCGGTAGACAGTAAAATAAATAATCTGGGTAGCTCAAGTATTATCTATGGCCGAGGCTTTTTTGCCGGCGGTGGCATTGTATTGGGCCAGCCGGTTACTGCTGCGGTTCCCGGGCAGGCAATATCTTCATTCTGGGGATATAAAACCAATGGTATATACCAGAATCAGGCGGAAATTGACAATGATCCGGCATTGGCTAATGATAACGCGAAATCAAGCATTCATCCGGGTATGGTAAAATATGTTGATCTGAATGGTGATGGCCAAATAACTGATGCGGATAAAACAGTGATCGGAGATGCCACCCCCGATTTTACTTATGGTTTCTCGGCAAATTTTACTTATAAAAAATTCTCGGCCAGCATGACCCTGTTTGGCAGCTATGGCGCCCAGTTATTAAACCTGAACCGCTGGATGTTAGGTTCAGGCCATGCCAATACCAGCATGAATATGATGAAGGATGCTTACGAGGGGCGCTGGTATGGCGAGGGAACCAGCAATTTGTACCCGGCCTTAACTACAGAAGCGGTACGTTTGCAGCAACGTTTTCCCGACTGGATGGTGGAGGATGCCTCCTTCCTCAGGTTGCAGAATATTACCCTGGGATATACGCTTTCTTTACCTAAAAGATATCGCCTGGGCGATATAAAATTATCAGTAACAGGCACCAACCTGTTTACACTCACTAAGTACACCGGGTATGATCCGAATGTAAATTCATTTGGACAAAATTCGCTGAACAATGGTATTGATCTGGGCACATTGCCGCAGGCACGATCATATTCAGCTACTGTAAAATTAATGTTTTAATGATTGGATTTATGAAAACGAAAAGTTTAAAATATGTATATCCGTTGTTTATCATGATATTGCTGCTGGTACAATCATGCAGCCTGGATGAACACATTAAGGATACGCCGACCCCGGCAACCATCACTACCGAAAATGATGTAACGGCAATAATACAAGGTATGTATGCACGGTTTAATGATCCCGGGATGTTTAAATTCCAGGGGCATATCATGCTGGTACTATGTGCGGATGACTTTTATTCAACTTCAGGGTCAGAATATGGGCCGTATGCACAACGCACTTTTACCGGAGTAAATACCGCCTCGATGTGGAATAACATGTATGCAACCATAGCAAATGCCAATAACCTGATCGATGTGCTGGATAACATGCAGTTTAGCGATGCCTTTGAGAAAAGGGCTTATGGCGAAGCCTATTTCATCCGGGCGTTTTGCTACTATTACCTGGTACGTTTATATGGTGGTGTACCTTTACGGCTTAAAGTTACTACCATAAACAGTGATTTCTATTTGCCCAGAGCCTCGGTAGATGATACCTATGCCCAGATATTCAGCGATTTTAAGGCGGCATCAGAACGTTTGCCATTAAACAGTGCGATAACCTCTGCTGAATTAGGACGAGCCTCTAAAGGCGCTGCACAAGCCCTGTTGGCACAGGCCTACCTTACCTATGGCGACCAACTTTCGTTAAAAGGTCAGGATGCCACAGCGCAGTTTCAGAATGCGGTTACTTATGCCGATTCAGTAATTACGAGTGGGCAATATGCTTTGTTAAACAATTATGCTGATTTGTTTGATATTGCCAAAGAAACCCAGGCCTACAGTGAGGTGATCTTTGGCATCCGCTTCCAAACCGATGGTACTGCCCGGGCACAACCTGCGGCCGGTTCTGAGTTTGCCTTAAGATTTAATGCGCCTAATACGTATTTTGTATCTGGCAGAACCAACGGTTTTCAGAACGGCGATGGTACTTACCGGGTAATGCACTGGTTTGCCGATTATTACCGTACAGGCGACTATGCAAGCGCAACCGGCGATACCATTGATTATCGTAACGAAGGCGCATTCTGGCAAAGCTCAATCGGCCCGTCAAATAATACCTATTATATCTACCCGAATGTAGTTCCTGCCGGTGCTGGTAATTTTACCATTTTAACGCCACTTTGCCGTAAATATATTGATCCCAATGGTAAGGATGAACGGAATAATGGCAACGATTTCTTTATTATTCGTCTGGCGGAAGTATATTATATTAAAGCTGAAGCCTTAAATGAGTTATATGGGCCTACTGCCGATGCCTTAGCCGCATTTAATACCGTGAGAAAGCGGGCTCGAAATGCCGATGGCGTCCCCAGGCTGATACCTGCCGATTTAACAACAGTTACAGCGGGAGATAAGGACACGTTCAGGATGAAGATCTTTGATGACCGGGGCCTGGAGTTGGTAGGTGAAGGCCAGCGCTGGTTTGACCTGGTGCGTATGCGCAGTCCCCGCAGCTCTGATGAAACCATGTACGAATATCAGTTCCTGCACCGGTTTAAAAATGAGCTCAGCGGGTATCCAACCTATACAACCACGCTTCCTTCATACAATAATACTACCAAAACGTATAGTACCCAAAATGCGGTTTATTCCTATATGCTCAATGTAAGTGCTAAGTTTTTATTGTTCCCGGTTCCGACAACAGAACTGATTCAGAATCCAAAATTTGGACTGCAAAATGACGGTTGGGGCAACTGAGTGGAGAGTTGACAGTGGACAATTGAGAGTGGACAATGGATAATTGAGAACGGACAGTTGACAATTGAGAATGAATAATAAAAAAACCTAACACGTAGAACGTGAAAATTTTAAACTAAACAACAATGAAAAGATATTTATTGCTATGCAGTGTATTCCTGTCCGGTGTCTGGGGAGTGAAGGCGCAGACGGTATATTTTTCGCAGGATTTTAATTCCTCAACAGATTACACTACATATATTGGGTCGGGCACTAACCAGTTTGATGGATTAATGTTCAATGGTACCAATAGTATTAATACATTAAATAATAAACTCCAGATCATTAAAAATGGTGGAACCGGGACGAACCGGGCAAGCGTTACCAAAACAGACCATCCCTTCAACCCGGGCGGTACAGGAGGCTTTTTAAAAGTTTCCATGGAAATAACGGTCAGTAATAATACGACCAATATTAGCAATGGCTTCCGGTTTTCTATCGGTGCAAATATGAGTGGTACAGCTCCTGCTGCACCGGCCGATGGCAATGTTCATTCAGATCTGTATGTTAATCCTACCGCCACACCGGGAGCGTTTATATTAGCGGGAGGAGCCGGGGCCGGGGGGGCTGTGAAGAGCTCGGCGTTTTCGGGTACACAAAAAATAGTATGGTATATTAACAATACCGGTGTCCCGGTAGGTTACAATGCCCCCGATGGTACACAGGCCAGCGTGTTAAACGATTACGCTGATATTTGGGCCATAGACGAATCGGGTAAGGCAGTGCTGGCCATAGACGATGCACCCGCCACAACCCCTACACTGGCAGGACTTCAGCAATTGAAAATTTCGAATAACCCCAATTTTGTAGCTACATTGGATATAGACGATATAGTGATATCTGAGGAGCCTACTATAGAGCTGAAAACCATAACAAGCGTTGCGGACGTTTCACCTGTTACCGCTCCGGTGAAAACCATTTTCAGCCTGCTGCCTTTGCCTGCGCAGATTGGTGTAACCTATGAGGACGGTACCACAGGCGTAGCCACGGTGCGTTGGTCGGCAGTAACTACCTACAACCCTTACAAGTTAGGCGAATACACCGTTTTGGGTGCTATTGTGCCGGGTAGCGGCGCTATTAACCTCAATAATCTTTCGGTAATCACTACAGTAACCTTGCGGGATAATATCAATATTGTAAATACCTTTTCACCCAACGGTGATGGTAAAAATGATACCTGGATTATTCCTGACTTGCAGCGCTATGTCCACCCCACCGTAGAAGTGTACGCCCGTGACGGCAAACGGCTGTTCTATTCCACCGACCCCAATGTAGGCTGGGATGGCCGGAATCAGAGCGGTCA
>NZ_VTRT01000010.1 GCF_008274585.1 Pedobacter sp. BS3
TAAAGTTCTGAATTTCTTTAATCACAATAGGAATGACCTACATCTTTTTTTACTTACACAAAATTCAAGACACTACCGTTAGTTGTTTGGTAATCCCTAAACCTCCACCTTCCGGCCCTTTATCTTTCCTGACCCTCTTTAGCTCCAGACCATTGCTCATGAACTACATGCATATAGCTGTTAGCTGTCAGCCATTATCCATTATCCACTGTCCATTATCCACTGTCAACTCTCCACTGTCAACTCTCCACTGTCCACTCTCCACTGTCAACTATCCATTGTCAACTATCCATTGTCAACTACCCAACGCTACAATATTGCTAACAATAGCAACAAATATATTAGTGCAGGCTGGCCAGAGTTCGTTAATATTGTAACACAATAACCAATAATTCCTGTTAAATGAAATACTGCAAGATACTTTCTGCGTTAGCATTCCTTTTTATTATTGCTACAGCAAATGCCCAGCAAAAACGTCCTAATATTATTCTAATCCTTTCGGATGATATGGGCTATTCGGATATCGGCTGTTACGGCAGCGAAATAGAAACCCCCAACCTGGATGCGCTGGCAAATGATGGTATACGTTTTACCCAGTTTTATAACCAGGCACGTTGCTGTCCGTCAAGAGCATCGTTAATGACCGGTTTATATCCGCACCAAACCGGCATAGGCTGGATGGATGCCGTTAATCATAACCTGCCGGGATATCAGGCGCAGCTGAATAAAAATTGTGTAACCATTGCACAGGTATTAAAAAGTGCTGGTTACAGCACCTATATGGCCGGTAAATGGCACCTGCAATATGAAAAAGATACCCGCCAGGATAGTCCAAATTACGATTGGCCGATTCAACGCGGATTTGATAAGTTCTACGGCATCCTGAAAGGAGCCGGAAGCTACTATGATCCTGGTACGTTATGCCGTAACAATACGCTCATTTCGCCTTTTAATGATCCTGAATACAAACCCAATAACTATTACTTTACCAATGCCATTACCGATAATGCCATAAAATTTATTGAAGACGATAAAGGCAAACAGCCATTCTTTATGTACATGGCTTATACCGCGGCACACTGGCCGATGCAGGCGCCCGAAGAAGCCATCAATAAATATAAAGGACGTTATGATAAAGGTTGGGACGTTATCCGCAGACAGCGTCTGGATAAAATGAAACGATTGGGATTGATCGATTCATCGGTGATACTGCCGCCATTAGATACCCATACCTGGGAAGACGAACCCGATAAAGCAGCCATGGCCCGTCGTATGGAAACCTACGCTGCTATGATAGATATTATGGACCAGGGCATTGGCCGTATGGTTTCCGAGCTGAAAAAGAAAGGCATTTTTGAAAATACCGTCATCCTGTTTATGGAAGATAACGGCGGTAATGCCGAGGGACTTGGCTATGGCGGTGGTCCGGAAGGAAAGACACAGCCCATCGCCGGAAAAACCGAAGGATTAAAGGCATTGGGGAAAAATGAAACACAGTCAGAAGGCATTCCGCCTATAACCCGTGACGGCAAGCTGGTTATGGCTGGCAAAAAAGTAATGGCCGGTCCGGCAGACACCTATCTGGCTTATCTGAAACCCTGGGGACAGGTATCCAATACACCTTTCAGAGAATATAAACATTATGTTCATGAGGGAGGAATCGCCACGCCGTTAATTGCCCACTGGCCAGCAGGTATAAAAAGTAAGGGCGAGTTTCGTAACCAGATAGGTAACTTTATCGATATAATGCCAACTATTGTTGATCTCGCCGGAGCCAGATATCCTACAGAATTTAACGGTAATAAAATAACTCCGGTGGCTGGCGTAAGCCTGGTACCGGCATTTTACAATAAGCCTATAAACCGAAAAGCCATTTTCTGGGAGCACGAAATGAACCGGGCGGTACGCATGGGCGACTGGAAGCTGGTATCTACAGGACAGGTAATGGACGGCGGATATGGTTTATGGAAATACTATCAGAAAGGGCCGTGGGAGTTATACAACATCAAAACCGACAGGGCCGAAACCCGTAACCTGGCAGGAGAATATCCTGATAGGGTGAAAGAGATGGCCGCCATGTGGGAGGAATGGACAAAAACAGTTCCCGTTTACCCAACACCATGGCAGGAGCTGAAAAAGCCGCTTCGAACAGAATATATTGATCCGATACAGAAATAGAGCCATCAGTAATGGATATTGGCAATTGCTGTACCATTCGGGATACGGGACTCAACTTTTGAATTTTAACTTTTGAATTTTGACTTTTAAAATATGCAGGAAAAAATAACACGCAAAAAAGCGCTGAAACAGATAGGTGGACTAATGCTCTCGGGCATGGTGCCCGCCATTGTAAAAGCAGATCTTCCTAAAGGATATGTGAATCCGCTGGGACAATCTACACCCGCAAAAAATGCGCCTAATATCGTTCTGATCATAACCGACCAGATACGTGCCGATGCTTGCAAACGTGAAGGGTTTCCTTTAGATACCATGCCTTTTCTTGACAGCCTGGCTAAAGATGGAACCTGGTTGAACAAGGCGTATTGTGCGGCTCCGGCCTGTGTGCCCAGCCGAACGTCGATGATGACCGGTCGTTTTCCCAACGCTACACGGGTAAAATCAAACATGAATGTGCAGGATGCTACCTATACAGCCGATCTGATCGATGTAGTAAAATCAAAAGGTTACACTACGGCGCTTGTCGGTAAAAACCACAGCTACCTCAAGCCGGAACATTTTGATTACTGGAAAGGATATTTCCATTTAGGCGTTGATAAACCCGAAACCGATGAAGAAAAGGCATTTAATCAGTATTTGCAAAGTACTCATTATTACGTCAGCCTGAAACCGGCGCCTTTTCCTGCCGAAATGCAGCTGCCGTCACGAATTGCAAAAGATTCGGCCGACTGGATAAAAAATACAGCTCAAAAGCAGGATAAACCATTTTTCCTGTATATGTCCATTCCCGAGCCGCATAACCCGTACCAGGTATCAGAGCCTTACTATTCCATGTTTCCTCCCGAAACATTGCCGCCGGTAAAAGCAGGGGCAGAAGTTTTACCCAAGAAAGGGAATAAGTGGGTATTACAGAAAAAAATGATGGAGATGGGCTACCCCCATTTTGAAAAGAATATTCCCCGCATACGTAGTAATTATTACGGTATGCTGCGCCTGATTGACGACCAGGTGAAAAAGTTCGTTGACTTCCTGAAAGCAGAAAACCTGTACGACAATACCATCCTCATTTTTGTAGGCGATCACGGCGATTTTACCGGTGAATACGGCCTGATTAAAAAAGGTGTGGAAGTGCCCGAATGTTTAACCCGTATTCCGATGATCTGGCACGGCCCCGGCATTGCAAAAAATGCGCAACCGCACACGGCGCATGTATCTAACGTAGATATTATGCCCACTATTTGCGATATGTTAGGTGTACGGTTACCTGATGGTGTGCAGGGACGCAGCTTATGGCCCTTGCTTACCGGCGATAAATATCCAAAGGCCGAGTTTGAGAGTATTGTGGTACAGCAAGGCTTCGGCGGCTTGCACTTCACCAATTTGCGGGAATATGATCCCTATACACAGGATGGAACCATAACCAAAGGCAAGGAGGAGTTTGATGAATTGAATACCTGGAGCCAGAGCGGCATCATGCGCATGTTGCGTAAAGACAACTGGAAACTGGTTTACGATATGCAGGGAAGCGGCCAGTTATATAACCTGGCAGAAGATCCGGCAGAAATCAATAACCTTTACGGAAATAACAAGTATAAAGATAAGCAAACCGAGTTGTTGCAGGATCTGCTGGCCTGGGAGCTGCGTACGCAGGATCCGCTGCCTTTGCCGAGGCCCAATAAAATGCGGAAGTATGGCTATAAACGCGATCCGAGAAATTACTGGGCTCCCTATCGTAACGAGCCGGAAGAAGAGTTGAAAAAGAATTTATAGCAGAAGCCTGGCTTGCGCTCGTTTTTAACGAGGTTAGCCTGCGCCCGTTTTTAACGGGTGCATACTTACCTGGCGTTTGTAACGCCGAAATCTGAGACGAAAACGATTGAAAGAAGAACCCATGAATGCAGAATCAAAACCATGTTGCTCCGCCCAACGGCCTGCGTCGGTGTTAAACGTTTTAGGCGGGTTGCCACCGAACGTGAATAATACCGTGGAAGGTATGGTTTTGCTTCCCGGTGGCAGCTTTCTGATGGGCACAGAAAGCGATGAAGGTTTTTGGGCCGATGGTGAAGGCCCGGTGAGAGAAGTAACGGTAAATTCATTTTATATGGATGAAGCAGCGGTCACCAACTCGCAGTTCGCTGAATTTATACGGGCTACCGGTTACCAAACCGATGCCGAGCGATTTGGCTGGTCGTTTGTGTTTGACGGGTTGTTAGACCAGAAAACGTTAACCGGTGATATCGAAGTAGTAGAGCAAACGCCCTGGTGGTGCATTGTTCCCGGTGCATGCTGGAATCATCCCGAAGGTTGGAACAGTTCGCTGAAAGACAGGATGGAACATCCGGTTGTACATATATCCTGGAATGATGCCGTGGCTTATGCCCGTTGGGCAGGCAAACGGCTGCCAACCGAAGCAGAATGGGAATATGCCGCCCGCGGAGGTTTGGTGCAGAAAATGTTTCCCTGGGGAGATGAGCTGACGCCTGACGGAGAACATTATTGTAACATCTGGCAGGGCGTTTTTCCTGGAAAGAACACTTTAGAAGATGGTTACCTTGGAACAGCTCCGGCAAAGAGCTTCAAACCGAACGGCTACGGTCTGTATAATATGGCCGGAAATGTATGGGAATGGTGCTCCGATTGGTTCAGCGCCGATTTTCATTGCACAGCTTCGTTGCTTAACCCGCAGGGACCGCCTCAGGGACAGGCGAAAGTGATCAAAGGCGGTTCGTTTCTGTGCCATCAATCCTATTGCAACCGGTATCGTGTAGCTGCCCGTTCGTCAAGCACGCCCGGTAGTACAGCTTCTAATGTGGGATTTCGATGTGTGAAAGCATGCTAAGGTGGCTGCTTTTTGACTTTTAACTTTTGAATTTTGAATTTTATATATGAAAATCATCCTGTCACTATTTATTTTAACTCTTGGCATTCAGGTTTTTGCCAATGATAATCCAGATACCGGTAAACGGCCTAATATTATTCTCATTCTTGCCGATGATATGGGCTTTTCAGATATCGGTTGCTATGGCGGCGAAATACAAACGCCAAATATTGATCGCCTGGCATCAGAAGGCATTAAATACAAGCAATTTTATAATGCGGCACGCTGCTGTCCCACACGGGCATCGCTCATTACAGGTTTATATCCGCATCAGGCCGGTATGGGTTGGATGGCTGCTGCCGATATGGGCAGGTCCGAATACCAGGGAAACCTGAATAACAACTCGGTAACTATCGCGGAGGTGTTGAAAAGCGCTGGGTATGACACTTATATGAGCGGTAAATGGCATTTAACGAATGAGCGTAAAATAGAAGGTATGGTTACCGACAACTGGCCGCATCAGCGTGGATTTAACCGTTATTTCGGTATTATTCCCGGCGGTGCAAACTATTTTACCCCGGTAATTTACAGCGATAACAAACGTTATAAGGCTCCGGCTGATTTTTACCTTACCAATGCCATCAGCGATACCAGCGTAAAATTTATCGACGAACATTTTACCAAACACAAGGATAAGCCCATGTTCATGTATGTGGCCTATACCTCGCCGCACTGGCCCTTACAGGCATTGCAGCAGGATATCGACAAATACAAAGATGTGTACACCAAAGGCTGGGATGTTATCCGTAAAGAGCGGTTTGAAAAACAGCGAAAACTCGGCTTATTTCCGGCAAATACCGTGATGTCACCGCGGGATGCCGAAGTGCCTGCATGGGAAAGCCTTAGTCCGGCAAAACAGAAAGACATGGCCATGCGTATGGCTATTTATGCCGCACAGATCGATATTATGGATCAGGGCATCGGGCGCATTATTGCCAAACTAAAGGCAGAAAACCAGTTAGATAATACCCTGATCTTTTTCCTGAGCGATAACGGCGCCTGTGCCGAATTTATCAGCAGCGGGAAACGTAAGGCCGTTGACGGAAAAGAAGATACCTTTGAAAGCTATCGTATAAACTGGGCCAACGTAAGCAGCACTCCGTTCAAAGAATATAAGCATTATACTTACGAAGGCGGCATTGCCACGCCCTTAATTGTGCATTGGCCAAACGGCGTATCCAAAAACCTGGATAATAAATTCATAGACGATTACGGTCACATCACCGATATTATGGCTACCTGTGTGGATGTGGCGCATGCCACTTATCCGCTTACCTATAAGGGTAATAAAATCCATCCCATGCAGGGCAAAAGCCTGGCCCCCAATTTTACAGGCGGACATAATAATCGCGGGCAGGTTTTCTGGGAGCATGAAGCCAATATCGCTTTACGCGATGGCGACTGGAAGCTGGTCGCAAAAACTCCCGAAAACGGGCAGTTGGATATGAAATCGCTCGATCTGTACAACATGAAGGAAGATCCTACCGAGATGAATAACCTGGCGGCCAAATATCCCGATAAGGTGAAAAAAATGTACGCCACCTGGGAAAACTGGGGGAAACAGATCGGTATTTTTCCCTTAGATACGCGGGGTTATGGAGAACGGAAGCAGGATTACCAGCGGATGATAAACGGCAATTTTGATGATAACCTGGGCGGATGGAAGGTAAAGATAAATCCCGAAGTAAAAGGCGTTGTAAGCGTAGATACTACGGGGCGGCTTAGCGGAAAAAGATCTGCTGTAGTTGCCATGAATAAGCCCGGCGATAAACCGGCCGGTATAGCTATGAACTGGCCCTTCCCGGCAAAAAAAGGCGAAAAATTTACCATTTCTGTTAACTCGGTAGCCAACAAGGCAGCCACCTATTATCTGCGTATGGAAAAAGTGAGCCCGGGAGCGCCGAAGCTGCTTGACCAGAAAATTGAGGTTTCAGCCAGCCCTGCCAAAAATAGTTTTCAATCGGCAGAAGTTCCCGAAGACGGACGTTACCGTATTGCACTGTATTTTGGTACTCTCGCCTCCGGCGATAAGGTCTGGATAGACGACGTAACGCTGACTCCAATGAAGCATTAACTTATAATGTAATAAACAGCAGACTTCCGAAGTTTTTCTACTGCTTGCCAATTAAACAAACTTCGGAAGTCTTTAAAAAGTAAAGAATTGACGTAAAACCTATAACGTACAACTTACAACGTATAACTCACAACTCACATGAAGCGCATTATTTTCATTCTGGCACTTACGGTAACAACCTGTGCCGCCGCTTATGCACAAAAAGTAAAGCACGTTATCCTGGTCAGTATTGACGGCCTGCGGCCGGATTTTTATAAAGACAAAAGCTGGCCAGCTCCTAATTTGCAGCGTTTAATGGCAGAAGGCGTATATGCCGATGAAGTGCACAGCGTATTTCCGTCAGTAACCTATCCGTCGCATACAACTATTGTAACAGGAGCATACCCGGCAAGGCACGGTATTTATTATAATGTTCCGTTTGGTGCAAAGAACGGGCACTGGTATTGGGAAGAAAGCTATATTAAAACCGGAACTTTGTGGGATGCCATTAAAAAAGCCGGCATGACCTCGGCAGCCGTGATGTGGCCGGTAACCGTGGGCGCACCCATTAATTATAATTTTCCTGTACGCCGGGCAGATGACGACGAAAAAACAGACCAACTCACGGTAACGCGACCCTACGTAACTCCTTCAACCCTGATTGATGATTACGGAAAAGCGTATGGAACGCTGAGTAAAGAAGATTTTGGCTCTGCTCACGATCGTTTCGACAAAACGGTAGGCAACCTGGCCAGCTATATCATCAGAACCTATAAGCCTAACCTTACGGCCATCCATTTTCTGGGTGCCGACCATGAACAGCACGCTCATGGACGCGATGCTGCCGAAGTAAAGAACGCGGTGGCGGTGATAGACAGCATGATTGGCACCGTAATTAAAACCGTTAACGATGCTGGCTTAAAAAGCAGTACAGCTATTATCATAACCGGCGATCACGGACATGTGGACACCAAAGCCTCGTTTGCACCCAATGTTTACCTGGCACAGCACCAAATACTTACCGATGGTAAAAACTGGCGTGCGAAATTTCATCCGGCAGGCGGCTCGGCGTTTTTATACCTGAAAGATAAAAACGATACCAAAACACTGGAAGAAGTGAAGAAAATCCTGGCCGATCTGCCGGAAGATAAAAAGGCTTTATTCCGGGTGCTCGATCGTACAGCACTGGACAAAATCGGAGCAAACCCCGAAGCTGCCTTAGGAATTGCAATGAAAAAAGGTATAACGGTATCAAACGCCTTTGCAGGCGAACCCTTAAGGAAAGTGAAGAAGCAAGGTTCCGCACACGGTTATTATCCCGATTTCCATGAGATAAACACCGGTTTCATCGCTATTGGTGCCGGCATTAACCAGAAAAAGGAAATTCCGGAAATGGGTATTAAAGATGTGGCGCCCTTGGTTTCGCAATTGTTGGGATTGAATTTTAAAGCTCCCGACGGCATTTTGATATCGGGGATTTTAAGTGGCAGATAATATGGAAGAAACACTTGAACGGGAAGATACGGCACAGGCGGGGACATCGCTCAGTCGCAGAAAATTCATTACATCACTGGGGTTAGCCGGGGCCGCCGCCGGGATTAATCCGCTGGTTACGCTGGCAGACGAAGAGCCTTTAGCCTGGCAAACCGGCGAAATAATGAAATGCAAGCCCTATTTGCAGGCTGTTCAGCTAAACAGTGCGGTTGTTCGTTGGATTACCAATGTGCGTACCTACAGTTGGGTAGAATATGGCGAAAGTCCGGATATGCTGAACCAGAGAGCACAAACGGTAACAGACGGGTTGGTACAAGCCAATAATACCATTCATAATATTGTACTGAAAAATCTCCAGCCGGGCAAAACCTATTATTACAAGGCGGTATCTAAAAGAGTAGACCATTTTACCGCCGGTAAGATTGCGTATGCCGAAACTGCCGAAAGTAAGGTATACGCATTTAAAACGCCGGTATCACAAGCCGGTAAAGCGGAGTTCCTGGTGTTTAATGATGTACACGACCGGCCCGAAACATTTGGGCACATGATGCAATACGCAAGTGCAACCGGAAAAGATTTCGTCCTGCTTAACGGCGATATTTTCAGCTCACTGAAAGATGGCGAAGACCAGATTGTAGCACACTTGTTGCAACCGGTTACCAATTTATTCGCGACACAAACACCGTTCATTTATTCGCGGGGAAACCACGAAGCCCGTGGTGAATATTGCAGGCAACTGCCGGATTATGTGAATGGACGTGAGCATAAATTCTATTATTCCTTTCAGTTGGGCCCAATGTATGCCATTGTGCTTGATTCGGGCGAAGACAAAGAAGATAACCACCCGGCTTATGGCGGTATCCTTGATTTTGACGACTATCGCATGGAGCAAAAAGTATGGCTGGAGCAGGAAGTGCGGAAACCGGCATTTCGTAAGGCAAAATATAAGGTGGTTTTTGTGCATATCCCACCGTATTATACCGCTAATAAAGATGCCCACGGTACTACAGCCTGTCGCGAACTGTGGGTTCCGGTATTAAATAAAGCCAACATAGATTTGATGATTTGCGGACATACGCATCGTTACAAAATACGCACGGCTGTTACCGGTCAGCATAACTTTCCCATTGTAATTGGCGGTGGGCCAAAGGATGGCGAGCGCACGGTGATAGCTGTTAAAGCGGATAGCAATGCGCTAAACCTGACTATGCTGGATGACAGCGGAAAAACTGTAGGCACTTTAACCCTTTAATTTATGAAAACAAACTTCAGTCCTTTTATTACATTCCTGGCAGCCGGTGTTATGCTGTGTTCATCCTTTATCGCACAGGCCGGTAAGCCATTGCCGGCTAAGAAACAGCCCAATATCATCATTATTATGGCTGATGATCTGGACTCGCGACAGCTAAGCTGTTACGGCGGTCAGAATCTCCGTACAACAAACATCGATGCATTGGCAGATCAGGGCCTGAAGTTTAACCAGATCTATGCGTCGGAGGCTATGTGTGTACCTACAAGGGCATCCCTGTTTACCGGCTTATATCCCGCAAGGCACGGTTCATACCAAAACCATAAGCACGTTTATGATAACCTGAAAAGCGTATGCCATTACATGAGAGATGCAGGCTACGAGGTTGCTCTTACGGGGAAAGATCATAGCACCACGCCCCGCACGGTATTCCCGTTTCGGATAATAAAAGGCTTTGAGCCGAATTGCGTTTCAAAAACCGATGACTATTTTCTGGATAGTGTGAAGCAGTTTATCACGCAGAAAGATAAACCGTATTGCCTGTTTATCATGAGCATTAACCCGCATGCGCCCTGGACAAACGGCGACCCCTCCGAGTTTAATGCCGCTAAGCTGAAATTGCCGCCACACTGGGTAGACACCAGAGTAACGCGTGATGCATTTTGTCATTACCTGGCCGAAGTACGCCGGCTGGATAACCAGGTAGGCGATGTTATGCACATGCTTAAAGAAACCGGGCAGGATGAAAATACTATCGTTATATTCTTAGGTGAACAGGGACCGCAGTTCCCGGGTGGTAAATGGACCTGCTGGGATTATGGACAGAAAAGCTCCATGATTGTACGCTGGCCGGGGAAAGTAAAGCCTCATACCGAAACAGAGGCTATCGTTCAGTATGAAGATATTACACCAACCTTGATCGATATTGCCGGTGGTAAAGCTGTTAAAGGTCTTGACGGACGTAGTTTTTTACCGGTAATTGAAGGCAAGCAGCAAACGCATCGTGATTACGCCTATGGCATCCATAATAATTTCCCCGAAGGGAATCCATATCCGATGCGGAGTATCCGGGATACCCATTATAAATTGATACTCAATCTACTTTCAACGAAAGATTATTATATTAAGTACTCTATGAACCCGGCTAAAAAGAATAGTGTTTGGAGCACCTGGATGGCACGGGTAGATACAAATGAGCATGCCCGGTTTGCCACAAACCGTATTGTGCATCATCCCGCTGTGGAATTTTACGATATACAGAAAGACCCCTGGGAACTGAATAACCTTGCGGGAGATGTATCTTATAAAGAGTTGATCAATAAATTTACTGCTAAACTAAACGACTGGATGAAACAACAAGGCGATAAAGGCGCTGCAATGGATGTACCTTTTGAGCGGGATAACAAATAATATGAGGAGAGATATGATGAAAAAATTGTTAAATAACTGTCTGATAATGGCCGGGGTGCTCATGACCCTGCCGCACCTGACATCTGCCCAACCCGGGAAAGGTGAAAAAACTAATATAGTGTTCATTATGGCCGATGACCTGGGCTGGGGTGAATTACAGGCATACGGGAACACCTTTAACGAAACACCTAATTTAAACAAGCTGGCGGCTGAAGGAACAAAATTTATGCAGGCTTATGCCGCGGCGCCTATCTGTTCGCCTACGCGGGCAAGTATCATGACCGGGCAATATCCCGCACGGGTGCACATCACCGATTTCCTGCCCGGAAAAACAGACCGTTTTTTAGATCCGGATAAATATATTACCGTTAACGAAGCGCTGTCAAAAACAGGCTATCATACCGGCATAGTAGGTAAATGGCACCTGGATACCGATTTTCAAAACCATCGTGGCGGGCCTAAAGAGCACGGTTTTGACGAAGTTATCGGTTCAGAAACCAAGTACATTGCCGATGGCGATTATTTCTTCCCGTACGACAAGATAAGCACCTTCACTACCGGCGCCGAAAACGAATATCTTACCGACCGGCAAAGCGCCGAAGCCTGTAAATTTATTGAACGCAATAAGCAAAAGCCGTTTTTCCTGTACCTGACGTTTTACAGTGTGCATACCAAACTTGATGCCCCCGAAGCACTGGTAAATAAATACAAAAAGAAATTCGATGCCAAATATGGCGCAGGTAAGGCAGAAGAACTGTTTGGCCCGGCCAATATCCGGCATGAAGCCGATCATAAAGACAATCCGTATCTGGCAGCAATGCTGGAGCGTATTGATGCCGGCGTTGGACAGGTTATGGAAACACTGAAAAAGAACGGTTTGGAGAAAAATACGCTGCTGATATTCTTCTCAGACAATGGCGGTGCCGGCAAAGTAGCTAATAATGCGTTTTTGCGTGCCGGCAAATCCTGGCTGTATGAAGGCGGTATCCGTGAGCCGCTTATTGTACGCTGGCCCGGTAAAATAAAGGCTGGCGCTGTGAGCGATGTTCCGGTTTGCAGCATTGATTTTTATCCTACTTTCCTGGATGTAGCAGGCACTAAAAATCCATCAGGTAACATATTGGATGGTACAAGCATACTGCCCTTGCTTGCAAAAGGGATCCAGCCGCAACGCGATACGTTCTTCTGGCATTATCCATCAGAAACCGGGCATTGGAAAAACCGGATGGCCAGCGCCATACGTAAAGGTGATTATAAATTGCTGTATTTTTATGAAGACGACAGGCTGGAACTGTATGATCTGAAAAATGATCCATCCGAAAAAGAGAACCTGGCAGACAAAATGCCGGATAAAACAGCAGAATTGAAAGCCATGCTCGATAAATGGAAAACTGAAGTAAATGCCGAAGCTCCGGATATGAATGCAGTGAATATGAATAAAAATAAGAAAAAAGGTAAAAAATAGCACCTATTGCCACTAAGGCTCTAAGGCACAAAGAAATAAACTCTGTGCCTTAGAGCCTTAGTAGCATAAAAAGATGAAAATATAGCCTCGTGTCTTAGCGCCTTTGTGGCATATCAGGGAAATGAGTAACTTGACTTTTAAATTTTGCAATTAGCGTCGTGAACATAAAAATGCGCCTGTGTTTAAACATAATCCTGTTCGGATGGATGAATAATCTTTTCGGTCAGCAAATACTGTTTAAGAATTATTCTGTGGAAGATGGATTATGTTCAAATACCGTTTGGTGCATAGCGCAGGATGATCAGGGTTATATGTGGTTTGGAACCAAAAACGGGCTGAGCAGGTTTGACGGCTACCGGTTCAAATCGTACCAGTTCAATAAGCAAAAACCCGGCTCATTAGGCGATAATTTTATTCACGATATCTGCCGTTACGATACAAAAAATCTGTGGGTGGCCACAGAAAGAGGCGTTTATATCCTTAATCTTGAAACGGATGAATTTACACATTTCGCCCCTTTAGCCGATAAGTTAACGTATGATATCCATCGCGATAAACGTGGAATAGTGTGGATTGGCACACATAGTGCAGGCCTTTACCGCTATGATCCGCAAAACGGACAGATCAGGCAGTTTACTGCCAGCCATACGGATACTTCGCCTTCAGCCAATCAAATTCGTAAAATTACAGAAGATAAGAGCGGTAATATCTGGTTAGGAGCTTATGGAGGTGGAGTGGATATGCTTAATCCGCTAAGCCTGAAGTTTAAACATTATACTGCAACAAACAGTAATCTTTCAAATAACAGTATTCTTACGCTATATGCTGATAACGAAGATAATATCTGGATAGGAACCGTACAGGGTGGATTAAATGTCTGGCGTAAAGACAGTGGTACTATTAAAACCTATAAAAAATCGGGGCCGGGAACGATCAAAGATAATATTGTTCGTGCTATTTATCAGCCAGGCCCCGGTAAATTGTATGTGGGTACAGAGAAAGGACTGGGAGTACTCAACCTGGCTACAGATCAGTTTGTATCGTATGAAAAACAATCCAGTGATATTTTTAGTATCAGCGATAATGCGGTATATTCCATTTGTCCGGATCGTGAAGGCAATGTTTGGGTGGGTACTTTCTTTGGTGGAGTTGATTATTTCCGGAATGACGGCTATAGTTTTGAGCTTTATTACCCCAAGGCGCAGGCCAACTCTATTAGCGGTAGTGCGGTAAGCTGTTTTCTGGAGGATGAGCCTGGAAAATTCTGGATCGGAACTGAAGATGGCGGTCTGAATTATTTTAATACTGTCACCGGTAAGTTTAAGCATTACCCATTTTCGCCCGGTCAGGACGAATTATCTTACCATAATATCCATTCCCTGTTTAAGGACAATGCGGGTAATATCTGGATTGGTACATTTACCGGCGGATTAAATATCTATAACCCGAAAACAGGGAAGATAAAACGTTATAAAAATATATCGGGTGATTCTACTTCCTTAAGCAGTAATATTATTTATTCCATATACCAGGATAAGGATAATACGATTTGGGTAGGTACTGTATATGGGCTGAATATCTATAATCCCCAAACAGACTCATTTATCCGGATTAACGATATGGGGCTTGACAGTGGTTATATCTATGATATTTACGAAGACAATGTCCACAATATATGGTTTGCCACTTATAACTACGGGCTGTTTGTAAAAAATAAGCGTTCAGGCAAATGGAGGCACTATATGGCAGATGGTAAGACGCATTCTCTGAGTTCGGACAGGCTGACCTGTATGCTGGATGATCATGCCGGAAATTTGTGGATCGGGACAGATGGCGGCGGATTGAACCGCTTTAGCTTAAAAGACAGAACCGTAAAAGTCTACGGAAGTCAGGAGGGAATTGATGCCAACGTGATCTATGGTATTTTGCAGGATGATAACGGAAACTTATGGATATCAACTAATAATAGTATTTATAAGCTCGATCTTCGTACCGGTAAGGCAAAGCATTATAACGGCTGGAATTCTATTCAAAGCAAGCAGTTTAACTATACGGCCTATTATAAAGCTTCGGACGGTAAGTTGTATTTTGGTGGAATAAAAGGTTTTAACGCGTTTTACCCGGATAGTATTGCGAATAACTATGGCAAAACACAGGTAACATTAACCAATTTTCAGCTGTTTAACCAGGATGTGAATGTGGACAGCATTGAAGGGCCGCTCACCAAGCCGATCAGCTTTGCTAAAAATATTGTACTGGCGTACGATCAGTCGGTAATCAGCTTTGAGTATGCGGCATTAAGCTACATCGCTCCGCAAAAAACACATTACGCCTATATGATGGAAGGTTTTGATAAAAACTGGAACTATGTAGGCAATCAGCGTAAGGCAACCTATACCAATTTACCTCCCGGAAGCTATACGTTCAAAGTAAAAGCAACGGGCGATAAAGATAACTGGAATGTACCCGAAACAAGCATCCGGCTAACCGTAAAGCCGCCGTTTTACCGTACCGACCTGGCTTATATCATATACCTCTTGCTGATTATTGGCAGTGTTATCGGCTTACGGCGATATATCATTAACCAGGCCCGTAAGAAGAACCAGATAAAACTTGAACGCCTGAAGAACAAGCGGGAGCAGGAGTTCTATACACAGAAAATAGAATTCTTTACAGCCATGGCCCATGAAGTGCGCACACCATTATCGCTGATCATTGCCCCGCTTGAAAAGCTGCTAAATTCAAACAAATGGGAGCCCCAGGAACAAGAGCAATTACGCATTATGGACGAAAATTCCAGCCGGTTACTGAACCTGGTCAATCAGTTGCTCGATTTCAGGCGCATTGAGAGCGATATTTATACCCTTCATACTGAGAATATCGAGCTGGTATCATTTGTGCATGCCATTTATTCGCGGTTTTCCGCCATCCCGTATCAGAAAGGATTAAAGTTTACATTAAGCACCAAGATCAGCCGCTTAATGGTGCAGGCCGATCCCGAAGCGCTCACTAAAATTCTGAATAACCTGCTCATAAATGCCTTTAAGTTTACACGAACCAAAGTAAGGATAAGCATCAATGAGCCGGAAAAAGATGAATCGGGACAAGTGTATTTTTCGGTGAGTATTGAAGATGACGGAATCGGCATACCCGCCTCCGAAATTGATAATATCTTTAAAAAGTTCTTTAAAGTATCCGAAGGAGAGCATCATTATACTAATCTTGGCGGAACAGGCATAGGCTTGTCGCTGGCAAAATCGCTGACCGAAAAGCATAACGGCCGGCTTGAGGTAAGCAGCACAGAAGGTGTGAGCACCACATTCAACGTGCTGATCCCTTATACGGATGAAAATCAGCAGGAAAATGCCATTGTAGAGAGTATTGATAAGACCGGTGAATCACAAGTTGATGATGCTGACCGTACAACAGTATTGGTGGTAGAGGATGATGAATCATTGATCGATTTTATTTCAGGTACACTACGTAACGAAGGATACAACGTACTTAAAGCCGGTAATGGCCGGGAGGGGCTTTCCATGCTCGAAAATCATACGGTAGACCTGGTGATCTCGGATGTGATGATGCCCGAAATGGATGGCCTGGAGTTCTGCAAGCAGGTAAAAACCAATATTAATTACAGCCACATTCCGTTGATATTGTTAACAGCCAAAGGTAATTCAGATGCCGAAATTGCGGGTATAGAAAATGGCGCCGATTCGTACATCATCAAGCCGTTTAAGTGGAAACACGTTTCGGCCGTGATGAAAAACCTGCTCGAATCCCGGACGTTATTGCGTGAAAAATTCGCACAGCATCCGTTTGAGACCGTGAACAGCCTGGGAACCAACAGCCGGGATAAAAAGTTCATGGAAAAAATTGTGGAAATTATCGAAGAGCGCATTACCGATCCGCAGCTTTCGGTAGAAGAGCTGAGCCGGGATGTAGGTATGAGCCGTTCGAGCTTACATAAAAAGCTCAAATCCCTTTCAGGCCATGTGCCCAATGAGTTCATCCGGCTGATACGCCTTAAACATGCAGCCCGTCTGTTGCTTTCTAACGAGTATACTATTTCGGAGATATGCTATATGGTCGGTTTTAACTCACATTCGTATTTTTCAAAATGTTTTTACCAGCAGTTTCAGCTAACGCCCAGCGAGTTTGTCGAGAAGCACCAGGTACCGCAATAGCAGATTCTCGTAAAATAAATATAAAAACCCACACGCTGGCGCACCGTACGCCGCGTATACGCTTGTAAATACAGGTATGAGCTGTAATAACTGTCGTACCTTCTCGCAAGGATGCAAATAGGTACGTCATTGTCCCGAGACTTCGCATTAGTGTCAAGTTAATTTTATGAAATATTAATAATTGGCTGTAAATCAATCAATTGTTCAAAAAGCACAGACAGAGCTAAAAAGCCCGGAACCCCGTTACCCTGAACTTGATCCATCCCGAGATTTCGGGAGTAAAGCGGCGCTTATGCTGCTATTTAGGAGATTCCGGATCCCCCGAGTACTCGGGGCGGAAGGACGGCAGGGGCTTTTTAGCTTTTATCTTGACGCCTATACGAGACTTCGGGAAAGGGTTGGAGTTGTGTGTTGGAATGAAGCAATCTGTTAATAATCAGAAACTTATAATTGAGCTCAGATTGTTTAGCCCTGCTTAAATGAGTTCAGAAACTCATCATCATTTACTAATCCGGAGTGACGCTTTCGCTAAACACTCCGGACAGTGGAGGAGGCCAACAATAAGAAAGCCAGTGTTGAAATCAATTAGCTGGAAAAATCTGTCATTGGCAGGAGATCTGGTGAGACAGCCTTATGCAAATTTAACCATATGCTAACGTTCCTGTTCAGTTTGTTTTTTTAAATGAGATATGATTACTGTTCGTTTATCTATAGCATCTTGCTTTAACCCGTACAGGAGAATGTCTCCATTACCCGTAATCAGTGCTGGTCGGCTGTGCGGGTCAGTATTGTAATTAAATAAATAGGTGAATCTCCGGTTCCCCTTCTTATCTAACTCAAAAACAATATTCTGAACAGGGCCATTTTCAGAGAACTGGACATTCCCTGTAAAGAGATAATATCCGTCTTCGGTTTCAAGCGCATCTCCAGTGACCACGTCAATAGGGCCTTTAATGATTTTTTGCCATTGTATTTTCCCGTTTTTGTCGAACTTGATAATACGAAAATAGGGTTTTAATGGTGCTTCATAAGGAAACTTACAATCAATAGTATAAAATAGAAAGCCTCTGTCCTTTAATGCTATAACCGGTCCGTCACATTGCGTATTAAGCTGTTTCTGCCAAATAATATCCCCTTTTGCGTTTGCTTTAAGTAGTTGTGTAATCGGCCTTTCGTTGCGTGATGTTGCCGCTGTGATTAAAAAATTGCCATCAGAAGTTCGTAATAATGATGTCGGATTACAATACTCTGGGGTTATGAAATCCTTTTCTGCAATAAGTCTTACTTCAGGCGAGAACCTGAACATGGATAATCCCATACCTTTATCATCTTTTCGCATGGGCTTCCTGTTATCAGATACTAAGAATAGTTCTCCGTTATGTGTAGTATCTATCAGGCTATTACCCCTGGGAAATTTGGAAACAGTTAACTCCTCGGAGTGGATAAGCTGCCACTGCAGATTGTATTTTTCCAGATAGTCGACGGTTGGCGAGTGAAGTGTGTTACGGTCGGTTGTGACCGCATAATAGCCATTCTTTACCTTGATGTAGTCTATAATATCATGATTAAACCGTACAGCTTTAGTCGTTAGCGTATCACCCAAAGGAGAAAAAGTGATAAATTTTGTTATTCCATATACTTGTTCAGTATTTAATCCCAGTAACGGATAAATACGAGCCAAAAATTCTACATTACCATCCTGTGTTTTTTTATGCCGGAATAATTGGATATCCCGGCCGAAAGATAATGGCTTTACTGTTGTAACGGAATATGTTGGTTCTACACTGGTGATATGTGTACTCTGGTGGCAAGCTATGGTTAGTGATAAGAGAAGTAAGAATAATGGTTTCATTGTATTTAAGTATAAAATTCCTTAGTGCTTTTGGTATAAAACGCTAAGGAATCATAATAAACTTGTATGTAAATATAATAATGTTTATAAAGGTTTACTTTTTCTGACTTGCGCTAAAATATAAGGATACATATCGTTACGGATTGTACGTTTCAATACTTTTCAGCTATTGTTGTGACAGTGAAACGAGACAATAGATACAAATTATAATAATAAGAACATTCTATAAAAATGCAGCCCTTACGCCAAAATATACATTCCGGAGTGGCGCTGCATTATAATAACGGTTGCCTACAGCATTGAGGTCGTTGCCCAGGCTATACTGCATATTAAGCAGGTTGTCTATTCCACCATAAATTTCATAGCTCGTTTTGCGGTGAATGGCGCTTCGCCAGCCAGCCTTTAACTGTACCAGGTGGTAAGCGCTTGCAGTTGCTGTGTTGGCATCGTTAAGCGGGAGAGAGGAGGTATAGTTATGCTGTACAAACAGGTAAATACTCAATGGAAAATGGGTTTCTATACTATTTATTATGCGATTTTGAGGAACTCCGGTAAGCTTATTTCCTGAGTAGTTTGCTGTTCCGGCAATGTAGTCCCTGAACATGAAGTGGCTGAATGTATAGTCGTTACAAAGTTGTAAGCTGCGTATAAATCCTTTTTTTGCCGGGTGTTTGATCCAGGCAATAAGTTGCGATTCAATACCGGATTGATCAGTACCGCCGGCGTTGATATAGTAATCTTCCTCGTCAG
Source organism: Pedobacter sp. BS3 (assembly GCF_008274585.1). GTDB lineage: Bacteria > Bacteroidota > Bacteroidia > Sphingobacteriales > Sphingobacteriaceae > Hufsiella_A. Next base: position 19,517 of record NZ_VTRT01000010.1, read on the forward strand.
CGTTTACCCGGCGAACAATGGCCTGATTTAAGCGGTAATAGAAGGTCGTAATATCCAGTCGTACAAAGTCCTTGTTGTCACTAAACCGGATGCCAGCCTCATAATTCCAGCCGGTTTCGGCCTGCAATGCGGTATTGATAATGTTGTTTGTTCCCCGAACTTCGTCTGTAGTGGGCGAGCTATATCCCCGGCTCACCGAGGCCCGAACGGCAAAGTTGGAAGTAGCCTGATATGAGGCTGCAAAACGGGGCATCCATTCAGCATCGAACGATTTTTTTTGCCACGGAATGTCCTGCGGGTATAATCCACGGTATTTATAGCCAAAAAAATTCAGGCTTGTAGCCAGCTCGATCATCAGCTTTCTGCTGATATCGATGTTCAGGTGGGTAAATACAAAATCCTGCGAAGTACGGATCTTATCAAACTTCTGGGGAGCGGCTTTCCGGCCGGCATCATTATCGTAATTGTTGATATGGGATGAGGTTATCGATCCTTCAACGCCTGTATTCCATTGCCAGTGTACATGATTCCACTGATTTTTAAGCTCGAAAAAACTGCGTATGCCAATGGTATTCTCCTTCCGTTGCTCGTAATTGGTGATAAACGGATTGCTGAATGCGGTATTCATCCCGTAAAGGGACACTAAAAAGCGTGTATGTGTCGAAAGAATATTTTCGTTGGTAATACCGCCAAAAAAAGACCGATTAACAATGCCGGCCTGTTGCTCAGCAGCACCTGGCAGACTACTGGTGGCAGGGCGGGCCATGCGGGGCGATGACAGGTATTGCTCTTGGGTGAGTCCGCCCGGAGTTTGGTATGCCAGATCGGTATATAAAGCCAGCAAGCGTAACGTGCCTGATGGAGCATACCGGTATTGCTGGCTTGTGCTGATGGATTTCCGGTTCAGGGCGCTGTTCTGACGGTAACCATCTGCCCGCTGAAACGCTTCATTGATGCTAAACTGATAACGTTTGCCGGGTTGGTTATAGCCGGCATATTGCTGGAACAGGCCATACGAGCCTGCATTTATACCTGCTTTGATCCGGGATGAATCTTCGCCGGCAGGAAGCGTATGCACTAAAACAACACCTTCTGAGTTGGCTCCGAACAAACCGGCTTGCGGACCTTTAAGTATCTCTGCCCGGTTTACCGATGAAGGATCGAAAAGATTCAGGTAGCTGTTTCCTCCGGCGTCCGTAAGCGGAAAATCGTCAACATAAATTTTTACATTCCTGATGCCGAACGGTGAGCGTAGTAAGCTACCCCGGATGGATAGCCGGTAGCTGCCCGGTGAACGCTCCTCCATGGATACGCCCGGAACAGTATTGAACGCATGTACCAATGATGTTGGTGGCTGGTTATTAAGCTGCTGCGCTGTTACCAGGCCAATAGTGCCGGTAGTGCGCATAACGGGTTGCTTGCTGAAATAAGCGTTTACAGTAACCGTATCCAGGTGGGCAATGGTATCGTTGAGTTGTTTTGCTACGCTAAGATAAGTGGCTGTGCATATCAGAAAACCGGTAATGAATAAACGCATGGATTGTTAATCGGGTTGAAAACAAAGGTCGGTTATTCTGTAAAATAAAAAAAGGATGACCAGGCGGCCATCCTTCGGAGTTTTAAGATAGGGGTTGATTTATAGTTCTTCGTCGTGTTGTGTAGTGTCCAGACCAAGCGTTTCCTCTTCCGGGGTAACACGCAACGGGCTGATCATATCGGTAACTTTTAATAGAATAAATGCACCTGCAAACGCAAATATGGAAACACCGATCAAGGCTGCAATGTGCACCAGGAACAGGTGCGATTCACCATAATATAAGCCGTTACCGCCGATAGCGCTGTTTACATTCTTGGTGGCAAAAAAGCCGGTTAACAACATACCTACCATACCGCCAACGCCGTGGCAGGGGAATACGTCTAAGGTATCGTCTATATTAGTGCCTGCTCTCCAGGTAGCAACCAGGTTGCTGATCACAGCGGCGATAACGCCTACGGCCAATGAATGTGGTACGGTAACAAAACCGGCAGCCGGAGTAATAGCTACCAGGCCAACTACAGCACCGATACAGGCGCCTAAAGCAGATGGTTTTTTACCTCTTAGCATATCAAAAAATACCCAGGCCATTGCAGCAGCAGCAGATGCTGTTGTGGTAGTTGCAAGCGCTGTTGCGGCTAATGTTCCGGCACCACCGGCAGAACCGGCATTGAAACCGAACCAGCCGAACCATAATAAGCCGGTTCCTAAGATCACGTAGCTGATGCGGGCAGGCGCATGTCCTGGCTCATTACGTTTTTTGAGGTAAATGGCAGAGGCGAGAGCAGCCCATCCTGCAGACATGTGTACAACGGTACCGCCTGCAAAGTCTAATACGCCGGCTTTAGCCATTAACCCATCCGGATGCCAGGTGGCATGTGCCAGAGGTGCATAGATAAATATAAGGAACAGTGTGATGAAAATAAGATAGGAGTTAAAGCGGATACGTTCTGCAAATGCCCCGGTGATCAGTGCCGGTGTAATAACCGCGAACTTTAGCTGGAACATGGCAAAAAGTACAATGGGAACAGTAGGCATCAATGACCAGGTTGCATTGCCCAGCATGCCTTTCATCATAAAGAATGTGGATGGATTGCCGATAACGCCGCCAATGTCTTCACCAAAGGCCAGGCTGAAGCCAAATATTACCCAGATCACGGTAATGAGCCCCATACACACAAAGCTTTGCAACATGGTAGAGATAACGTTCTTTTTGCGAACCATACCCCCATAGAAGAAAGCCAGACCGGGGGTCATTAACAGAACCAGAGCTGTAGATACTAACAGCCATGCGGTGTCGCCGGTATCAATTGTTGAATCTTTTACTTCAACAAGATCTACCGAAGGAAAAACAAATGCCAGGATTACTGCTACAAATAAAAGCAGAAAAGGTAAGATTTTTTTCATTGTTAAGTTAAATTAAGGTTTGATGAAATAGATTTTTAGTGAATGTTTGATTTTTTACTGTGATTTTTAATATTTCTGTTTCATTTTTTTAATTGTTTGTAGTTTTTGTTGATAAATTATATATAAATCGTTGTTTTTATTATATCTTCTGTAAAAATTGAATTTTAATATTTAAAAAACAAATTTTTTTGGTGTTTTATTTGAATTTTTATCAAAAATGTGAATTATTGTATGATTTTTTAGGAATATGTATGGGTTTTAAACAGAAAAAGCGACCAAGTGGTCGCTTTTTCTGTTGCTATATTGCAAATTTGTTTAAATTTTGGTGAGATATTCGGTGTTTGCTTTTACGAAACTGTTAACAGCAAAGTCTTCATCCAGAAATTTGGATGAATAAGTAGTGTCCGGGCCGTTGATATATAAGCATGAGCCTCCTTTTATGGTATTAATAATTGCAGCTGTAAACTCAAAAGGTAGGGCAGGACAACCAAAGCTGCGCCCTAAACGGCCATGCCGGTTAATAAATTGCTGGCTAACATAATCGGCTCCATGTACAACAATAGAACGGTTTCGGGCATTGCTGTTAATTCCCTGGTCCAGGCCATTTAAATGCAGCGACATGCCGTGCTTGCCGGTATATATATCGTCTGTAATATAAAAGCCGAGGCTACTCTGGTGCGATTCTGCATTATTAGAGAAACGGGTAGCCATATTGTCGCCACTGCCTTGCCCGTGGGCTACTAATGTATTGTATAGTACTTTCTGGTTAACCAGATCAATAACCCAGAGGCGTTTTACCGAGCTTGGCAACGAAAAGTCTATAACGGTTAAGATGTTTTTATTGCCAACCGGCTGCATATTGTAATAACCGGTCAATGCTTTTTTAAATACATTAAAGTTCAGCTTTCCTGATAATCCGGATGTGGTATATATGCTTTCTGCATATTGTTCAAACCGGACTGCGTTGTTGTTAACCGAGGCTTTAGCGATGATGGGTTTTGTACTGATTTTGTTTTCGTTGGTAGCGGCTTTCCAGCTCAGGCTGCTAATGGTTAGTAAAAAAGCCAGGACAAATATGCCCTTCACTGAATTTTTTCTCATAGTTTTTCTTCCCCCTCTTATCTTAAACGCTTTGTTGAAAAAATAGTATGTTTTAGGAACTTCTACAAAGATACGTATAATTTTATTGAAAATATCTTATTTGTGTCATATTTAATTTAATAATATAAAATGTTTCTTTTAAAGACTTTCGAAAGAGTAATCCTGTGCAACCCAGAATTCCAGGGCTTTCGGCAGAGCATATTCTAAGCGTGGAAACGCTTTCAGGCTATCGTGAAAAACCACGATGGAGCCGCTGGTTGTGTGGCGGGTTACGTTTTTGAGGCAGTTTTCAGGGAGCAAACTGGTATCAAAATCTCCACTCAATACATCCCACATGATGATATCTAAACCGGGTTTTAGAGCTTTCAGGGCTTTAACCTGGCTGCGTTTTATTCTTCCGTAAGGCGGCCTGAACAGATGAGAATGTATTAATTCATCGCATTTAAGCATGTTTTCTGTATACACTTCATCCGGTGTATCCCATCCTTTTAAATGATTATAGGTATGATTGCCAATTGCATGACCATCGGCCTGCACGGCCTCAAAAATAGATGGATGTTTGCGGATATTATCGCCAATGCAAAAAAAAGTGGCCTTGGCATTGAATTTTTTTAATGTATTTAATACAAAAGGTGTAACATCCGGTATGGGGCCATCGTCAAATGTAAGATATATTTTTTTTTCAGTCCGGCTTTTGTGCCAGGTAAGTTTATTATAATACCATTTAAGCAGGGTTGGGGTTTTAACGAGATACATGCCTTTAAAAGTAGAAAGTAAAAAGTTAAAGTCAAAAGTTGGGGAAAGGTGCAGTCCCAACCATTCGGGATTAAAAGTAAAAACTGGAGAATTTAAAAATGCGTATAGCATAGTTTTGTATGAGGAAAAAGCGTATAATGAAGCAGATTACTAATAATTGTTAATTTAGGGTACGTTAAATATGAGGTCAAATCTTTTTTATTCACTAAGTGCTTTTGTTCCGGTTATTATATGCTGTTCCGGTTTGTATGCCCAGGAAAAGATCACTATTCAGCAGGCGGTGGATATTGCCCTGAAAAACAATTTGCAGGTAAAGCAAATTGCGCTGAACGAATCGTTATCTGATGTGAACGTAAAGCAGTCAAAGTTAGCGCTGTACCCTACGCTAAATGCAAACAGCAGCTTGAATTTTAACTTCGGTCGTAACGTTGATCCAACAACGTATCAATTTGTAAACCAAGCTATTACTACGGCGGCTGGCGGCTTGTCAAGCGATGTTACGCTGTTTCAGGGATTACAGAAAATGAATCAGATATCGCAAAATAAATACCAGTTAGAGGCCGATAAAAGTAGTACTAAAAAGGCAAAGAATGATCTGGTGCTGAACGTGGTAACCGTTTACCTGCAAATACTGAATAATCGCGATTTGCTACGGGCGGCACAGCAGCAACTGGATTTATCCAGGCAGCAGCTTGACCGTACGCAGAAGCTGTTTGATGTGGGAAATAATACACAGGCCGATTTATCGCAGGCAAAAGCGCAGGTTGCTTCGGCAGAATTAAACGTAACCAACACGCAAAACCAGTTTGATATTGCCATGCTGGATTTATCGCAGCTGATGGAACGTAATCCCGACGATAAGTTCGAGATTGTAGACCCGGTTATCGATGTGATCGGGCAACTGAATACCGGTTATGCCGCTTCACAGATTTATAATGAGTCGGTTGATAATTATCCGGATGTTAAGGTGGCGCAATATAACCGGCTGGTAGCGGCAAAAGGAGTTGATATTGCGAAAGGTGGTTTGTATCCTCGGCTAACATTGGGCGCCAATCTGCGAAGCCAGTATTCCAATAAAGCTATGTCGCCGCTGGGCCTGGATAAGTATCCGTTTAACGACCAGATCAGGGATAACTTTTATCAATCGGTTGGCTTTAACTTAGATATCCCGATTTTTAACGGCTGGTATTCACGGTTAAACGTTCGTAAAGCAAAAATATCTTTACAAAATGCCGAAATTGCCGAGCAGCTTGCAAAAAATAATTACAACAAGGTGATTAACCAGGCCGTACTTGACCTTCGTGCCGCCGAAAAGAAATATTATTCAACCGTTAGCGCCTATCAATCTACAAAAGAAGCATTTAACGTTATTGAAAAGCGCTATAATGTAGGATTGGTAAATTCATTGGATTTCAATCAATCGCAAACAGATTTGAATACTGCTGAGTTTAATATGATACAGGCCAAATACGACCTCATCTTCCGCAGTAAAGTAATTGATTTTTATTTGGGTAAGCCCATTACGTTTTAAGTTAAAAAGTTGAAAGTAGAAAGTTGGATGCAGGGAAACCCGATTGTTTGAGGGCAAAAGTTGAGCGAAGTACAATTTCGACCGTTCAGGATTAAACGTCAAAAACATATATACATGGCAAAGAAAAACAATACCTTAAAATATGTACTCATAACCGCAGTAGTATTACTTATTATAGCTGTAGTAGGTAACAAACTAGGCTGGTTTGGTAATGGCAAAAAGGTGCAGGTAGCTACCGAGAAGGCCGAGACCCGTACCATTATTGAAACCGTGTCGGCAAGCGGCAAAATAGAGCCCGAAGTAGAAGTGAAGCTAAGCTCTGAGGTGTCGGGCGAGATTGTTGAGCTGCTGGTTAAAGAAGGTGATGTGGTTAAAAAGGGACAGCTATTGTGTAAAATCCGTCCGGATGTATTACAGTCGGGTTATAATCGTGCAGAAGCATCGTTAAACAGTCAGAAGGCCGCACTGGCAAATTCAGAGCAATTGTTGAAACAAGCCGAAGCCAATTATAAAAATACGGAGGCCCATTACAAGCGTAGTACCGAATTATATAAGCAGAAGGTATTATCAGCATCTGAATTTGATGCGGCGCAAGCCGAATATCAGGCTGCCAAAGCGAACATTGAGGCGCTGCGGCAAAATGTTATCGGGTCACGTTACGGCGTGGAGCAATCTGCTGCTGCTGTAAAAGAAGCCGGCGACAACCTGGCAAAAACCACCATATTTGCTCCTGTTGACGGTGTGATTTCGGCTCTGGAGGTTGAGCTCGGTGAGCGGGTGGTAGGTACGGCGCAGATGGCAGGTACCGAAATTATGCGTATTGCCAATATGAATACCATGCAGGCCAGTGTTGATGTGAATGAAAGCGATATTAATCGCGTAAGCATTAACGATTCTGCCGAAATTGAGATTGACGCTTTTCGCAATAAAAAATTTAAAGGTATTGTTACCGAGATTGCCAGCTCGGCCAGTGTAACCGGAACCAGCGCCGACCAGGTGACCAACTTCACGGTCAAGGTGCGTATTCTGCCCGAATCATACCAGGCGCTGGTTAAAAAGGATGCGACCAATCCATCGCCGTTCCGCCCGGGTTTATCGGCAACGGTAGATATTCAAACCAATAAGGTGACCGCTCTCTCCGTTCCCATTCAAGCTGTTACTACCCGTGATGAGCAGAAGAAAACAGATAAGCCTGACACTGGTCAGAAAGAAGAAGCCAAAAAGGAGCATACAGCGACGCGATTCGTGGTATTCGCATACCAGAAGGATGGCAAAGTAAAGCAGATCCCGGTAACTACCGGTATTCAGGATGATACGTATATCCAAGTCTTATCCGGGTTGAACGCTGGGGATGAAGTTGTAGCTCATCCGTTTACGGCGATTACTACTACGCTGAAAGATGGTATGGCTGTAGAAAAAGTAAGTAAAGACAAACTTTTTGCTGCGGATAAAAAATAGCTGAAGGTGGCGGATGGTTCATGGTTCTTTAAAAATTGACAGTTGACAATGGAGAGTTGACAATGTCTGCATAGTTCATAGCCTTTTAGTCCACAAGTTGAGAAAATCCGAAAGCGTTTTAAGCAGAAAGCTACTACACAATACCCTACACTCAATACCAGAAAGAGTTGAAGTGCCGAATAACGAACAAATGTTTAGATTTGTGACGTATAGCGCATTTAACTATGGCATTCAGGAAACCCGAAGCATACATTGTCGAGATAAAAACTATTCTGGCACAGGCAAGGCAGAAAGCGTATCAGGCAGTGAACGCGGCTATGGTAGAAGCTTACTGGCTCATCGGTAAACGTATTGTAGAAGAAGAACAACACGGAAAAGAACGGGCCGGGCATGGTGAAGCCCTGTTAAAAAAGCTCTCTGTTGCCCTTACCGGGGAATTTGGCAAGGGATTTTCTTATGCTAACCTGCGTAATTTCAGGCAATTTTATCTTACTTATCCTGATATCGGGATTTGCTACACACTGTGTAGCAAATTGAGTTGGACGTATCATCGTTTGATTTTGAAGCAGCTAAACAAGAGGTAAGTGATCAAAACACCAAACAAAAGAGTAACGTACACTTAATGAAATTTTCAATCAATAAAATTGCTGTAATTGGGGGTGGAAGCTGGGCTACCGCGATTATCAAAATGCTGACGGACAATACGCAGCCTAAAGAAATATTCTGGTGGATACGTAACCGTGATACCGCAAACCACGTTCGCAGCTTTAAACATAATCCGCAGTATTTAAGTTCGATAGAAATTAAAGTACCTGCCGAAAATATCGGTACAAACCTGAAATCGTTGGTAAAGCAGGCTGATACCATTTTGCTCAATGTGCCGGCGGCCTTTTTAAAAGAAGCATTAAAAAATGTTTCGGCTGAGGATTTCAAGGATAAAAAAATCATATCGGCAATAAAAGGCATTGTTCCCGATGAGAATATGATCATTGCCGAATTTCTGAACCAGAAATACGATGTTCCGCTTACCGATATTGTGGTTATCAGTGGTCCCTGCCATGCTGAAGAAGTGGCGCTTGAAAAGTTATCATATCTCACCATCGCTTCCGCGGATGTTCAGCTGGCTTCTGATTTTGCTTCGCTGATACAGACGCGGTATATTAAAACCAGCATTTCTGATGATATTTATGGAACCGAATATGGAGCTGTTCTGAAAAATATCTATGCCATAGCCAGTGGTATTTGTCACGGGGTAGGTTACGGGGATAATTTTCAGGCCGTGCTTATCTCGAATGCCATCCGTGAGATGGAACGTTTTGTGGCTGCTGTTCATCCTATAAACCGTGATATTAAGGAACCTGCATACCTCGGTGATTTACTGGTTACCGCGTACTCACAATTCAGCCGTAACCGGACATTTGGAAATATGATAGGTAAAGGATATACGGTACGTTCGGCACAACTGGAAATGAATATGATTGCCGAGGGATATTATGCAGCTAATTGCCTGCAGCAAATTAATAAGGCATACCAGGTAGATATGCCGATATGCCAGGCCGTTTATGCTGTACTGTATGAAAAAAGATCGCCTTTGATAGAAATGAAACTACTGGCCGATAAGCTGAACTGATTTTACATTTTCAAAACCACTCACTTTTTACGGTGTTATTCATGAAAACCAAAGACATTATGAAAACATCGTCATTACTAACCATAGCAGCTGGTGCTGCAGCGTTAGGCGCCGCCTGGTACTTCAATCGTAAAGAAACCATGCGTATGGGGCAAAAGCTTGCTGATGAAGCACGCGACATGGGTAAGCGTACCGCCCGTTATGCCCGCCGGTTAAAAAATAAATTGCTGCATCATATTACAGGGCCTAACGGCGAAGCGGTTTATACCGATATGTATGACCGCATGTTCTACGAAGATGAGGCCGGCAGAAGGATATATATGCAACCTGAATCTGTTTAAACTCAACTTGTGATTGCATCTTACCATTAAAAAAACATAAGAACAATGAAAGCGATATGGAAAATAGCTGCTATAGCTGTGTGTATGGCTGTAGCTACCGGAGCTTCGGCTCAGGATAAGAAAAAAGACACCGTTAAAATAGGCGAAGGAATTGACCGGGCCGCTAAAAAGGTTGGGCATAAAACGGCGGAGGTTGCCAGTAAGGGCGCCGCAAAGATTGTGGATAAAACGTATAAAGACAAGGTTGGTCCTCAGGGACAAACCATTTACATAGACAGTCACTCCAAATATTATTGGATTAATAAAAAAGGAGAGAAGGTGTATGTTACTAAAGCTCAACTGAAAGATGCGCCTAAAGAGTAAACATTAAATTACATATCTTATATAAAGAGAAAAAGCTACCTAAAACGGGTAGCTTTTTCTTTATATAGAATTTGGGTAACCACTTTTACCACTTTTTTCTGCGGTCGCCGCCACGGTTACCTTCGTGCCGTTCATCGCGGCGCTTTCCTGAAAAATCGCGAAAACCGCCAGTAGAGTTGCTGCGCCGTTCCCTGCGTTCGCGGAAAGAACCTCCGGTGCTGCGTTCCCTGCCACCACCACGGCTTTCGCCACGGTCGCCAGCCAGTTCGATACGTACATTTCGGCCCTGAAAGTCTACCGATTTAAAGCCTTGCTGAACCTGGTCGACTACATTATTCTCCACTTCAAAGAAGGTATACACACCTTTCAGGTCTATTTTCCCAACGGCTTTTCCGCTAATGCGGGCGTTGCTGCAAATAAATCCGAGCATATCGCCACGGGTAAAATCATCTACAGAGCCCAGGTTAATGAACAGGCGGGTATAATTGCCCCGGGAAGAAGTACGGTCATACCGGTCGCCACGACCACGGTCGCTGCTGCGCTCTTCGTAAGCCGGAGCATTCAGGTCTGGCGCATCCTTATAATAATCCAGGAACCGGTTAAATTCCAACGATGCAAAGCGCTTGATCACATCTTCCTTGCTCAGGTCTTTAAACTCGTCCATAATGCGGGGAATGTATTGCTCGATCTGATCTTCGTTAACCGTTACACTATGTACTTTGTGTATCAGGCCGAAAAGTTGTTTTTCGCACACATCAAAGCCGGTAGGGATCTCGGCCTTGGTAAACTGTTTGCCGATCACACGCTCTATCTGGCGTATTTTGCCTAACTCCTTTGAGTTAATAATGGCAATAGAAACACCGGTTTTACCCGCACGTGCGGTTCGTCCGCTGCGGTGCGTATAGTTTTCTATCTCATCGGGCAGCGAATAGTTGATTACGTGGGTAACATCGTTTACATCAATACCACGTGCGGCAACATCGGTAGCAATTAACAGTTGCAGGCTTCTGTCGCGGTAACGCTTCATTACCTTGTCACGCTGCTGCTGCGATAAATCGCCATGCAAGGCATCAGCATTATAACCGTCTTTGATAAGCGCTTCGGCAATTTCTTGCGTTTCTATTTTGGTACGGCAAAATACGATACCAAAAATTTCGGGATTAAAATCAACGATCCGTTTAAACGCTGCATATTTATCGCGGGCACGCACCACATAATACTCATGGTCAATGTTGGCATTACCGGTATTTTTGGTGCCCATGGTCAGCTCATGCGGATCGGTCATGTATTTCTTGGCGATGCGACGAACTTCACTTGGCATGGTTGCCGAAAACAGCCATGTTTTTTTATCCTCCGGAGTGGTGGATAATATGCTGTCGATGTCTTCCTGGAAGCCCATATTGAGCATTTCGTCGGCTTCGTCGAGCACTACGTAACGTACTGCCGAAAAATCAATAGCCTTGCGGTTGATAATGTCCAGCATACGGCCGGGGGTTGCAACTACAATCTGCACGCCGCGTTTAATCTGGCGAAGCTGATCTGAGATGCTGGCGCCCCCGTAAACGGCAACAATATGCACGTTACTGAGGTTTTTTGCGTAGTTTTTGATGTCGTTCGCGATTTGTAAGCACAATTCGCGGGTGGGGCACAAGACAAGTGCCTGGGGATGATTTTCTGAGAAATCAAGTAATTCTAACAAAGGAAGACCAAATGCTGCGGTTTTTCCTGTGCCGGTTTGAGCTAATCCGACAAAATCGTTGCTGCCTGAAAGTAATACCGGGATGGCTTGTTCCTGGATAGGCGTGGGATTCTCAAATCCCAGCTCGGTAATGGCATTAACAATATCATGACGGATACCCAACGTACTAAATGGGTTCATGATAACATATAATGCTTTCGCGTCATTGCGAAAGCGCCGCAAAGATACGCTTTTTTTGCTGATGTGAAAGCCCACCCCAACCCTCCCAAAGGGAGGGGTAGGACAATACTCTTTGTTTTGTCTCTTGCTTCTACAGTCTTATCTCTGGAATGTCACTGCTTAAACTATGAACCATACAGGTATTGTTCACTATCAACTATCCATTGTCCACTATTAAAGTTACTTCTACCTTTATCTACTCACAAAACGGGCGCTGCTGTGCAATCCCGGGCCGGTTAATGTAGCAATGTAGATATTTTTAGAAAGTAAAGCAGGAACAGTTAACGTATTGTACCCTTTTGTTAAAGCTACCGAAGCGTTTGCAATGGCATGACCGCTTATATCTGTAATTTGTACCGTGGCCGGCCCTTCTGTATGGGCATACACAAACAGGTTTACCTTTTGCTGTGATGCATCGGCATATACGTTGAGGTGTTCGTCGGTCAGGCCCATATCAGCATACGCATCGGCAAGAATTTTTTCATTCCCGTTTTGGTCTACCTGTTTTAAACGGTAATAGTTTAACCCATTTTGCGGATTGAAATCGGTGAATGTGTATGTTGAATATTCTGTTGTTGTGCCTTTACCTGTTACCCTGGCAATGCTGCTGAAATTGCTGCCATCCTGCGAACGTAAGATGTCAAAATAAGCATTATCCTGCTCGGATGCGGTTTGCCAGTTTAGCAGAGCGGTTGTGCCTTGTTTTTTAGCGGTGAAGGATGTTAGGGTGACGGGGAGGGTGGAAGTTACTCCATTAATGGTAATATTATTAATACGGAAGTTCCCACCTGAAGATGATGCATTGTATCCCCATATTCTAAATGTTATAGTACCACTAATAGCTGTTGTTGGAAGATTAGTTAAGGTAAAAGTAGTTAAAGATGATGTGTTGTCGTTACTAAAATCTCCTGCCTCACTTGAAGTGGAAAAACCATTCTGGCTATATTGAACTTTTAAAGCTGTCGGCCCTGCATTTGTTCGTCCAGCATCAAAAGTAACGGAAGATAATAGCATCTGTTTTCCTGAATTGGTAGTTATACTAAATTCGCAATATTTGCTGGAACTGCTAAAAGTAGCACTTGTTGGCCATCCACTCGCATAAACAGATGATGGCGAGGATAAGTATGTGACATTGCCGGCACTGAAAATTAAACTACTATTTGTTACATCACCGGAAGATGTTGTAGCGGTAGTTGTTTCACTTGTGAAATTCCATTGACCTAATATGTCTGCTTTGGATACTGAAGCAGATAATACTTCCATAAGAAATAAAGATAATGCGAATAGTAAAGCTTTTTTCATAACGTTTTGATTTGATTGAAGTTAAAAGTAATGAAACGTATTGATAAATAGCAATATTACTGTCTGGCTGTTGAAAAAAAGTGGTTCATGTTAGTTTTTTGCTGTTAGGGGAGTTTGGTATTGAGTATTGAAGCCCACCCCGACCCTCCCTAAGGGAGGGAGTTTGGTAGTGCTCCTTGTCTTGTTTCTTCTGTTATAGTTTTTGGCTTTTAGCCTTTTGCTTTTGGCTCTCTTTCAACTCATGAACCATACAGATATTGTCCATTGTCAACTGCCCATTATCAACTCTCACTTGTCCACTGTCCATTGTCCACTGTCAATTATTAAAGATTGTTTCCGGTCTTTTCTGACTTTCCCGACTTACGGACTACAAGCTATGAACTATAAGCCATTTTTAACATTTATTAACATTTCAACCCCTTCCGGATTTTAGTTGCATTTATAAATTTGCGGTGTTCAAAACCATTACCGGAAAATTTAGAGGGGGGAAACGTACAGCAGTGATGAGTATCATTCGCGGTAATGTTTGTTAGGGTACCAGGAGCCATTTTAAGAATCTATAATTTATCTTAAATAGTTTTTTCAATGTCTATACGTACAAAACGCATCATGCAATGTATGGCTTTGCTGTTGATAACAGGGGCCATCGCAGTATTTTCTGCACAATCAGTCCGGGCTCAGGGACTTACCCTGTACACGCCGTACACTAAAATCTCGGTTCCGCCGGGCGAGTCGCTTGATTTTTCAATTGACGTCATTAACAACTCAAAAGCCGTTAAGCGGGCCGATATAGCCATTACAGGCTTGCCTAAAGGCTGGACGTACACCCTAAAATCCGGGGGCTGGACGGTAGAGCAGGTTTCGGTGCTGCCTAACGACAGGAAAAACCTGGCCTTGCAGGTGCAGGTTCCGTTTAAGGTGAATAAAGGCGCTTACCGCTTCTATGTTACAGCCCGGGGTATGGGCACATTGCCGCTAACGGTCATCATCTCCCGGCAGGGAACCTATCAAACTGATCTGACCACTACTCAGGCCAATATGGAGGGCGCAGCAAGCTCCACGTTTACTTTCAATGCCACATTACAAAACCGTACCGCCGGCAACCAGGTGTATGCGTTAAGTGCGCTGGCCCCCGAAGGCTGGAATATTGCCTTTAAGGCTAATTACAAGCAGGTATCATCTGTTAATATAGAAGCCAATAAAACCCAGGAGCTAACGATTGAAATTAAGCCGTCAGACCAGACAAAGGCCGGTACGTACAAAATTCCGGTACTGGCAAGCAGCGGCGGCACTTCGGCCCGGCTTGAGCTGGAAGTAACGGTTACCGGTTCTTACAGCATGGAGCTTACCACACCAAGCGGTTTACTAAGCACCGACGTCACTGCCGGCGATCATAAGCGGATAGAGCTCCAGGTGAAAAATACCGGCTCTGCCGATTTGAAGAATGTTGAATTAAAAGCTACCACTCCTGCAAACTGGGATGTGCAATTTGAGCCTGCAAAGGTCGAATCGATATCCGCCGGGCAATCGGCACAGGTATTTGCAACTATCAAAGCCGACAGGAAGGCTATTGCCGGCGATTATGTAACTGAAATGACCGCCTCCACACCCGAAACCTCGTCAAAGATTTCTGTAAGGGTCACTGTGGAAACCTCGCTGATATGGGGCTGGCTGGGCATTTTGATCGTTCTGATAGCGGCAGGAAGCGTTTATTATTTGTTCAGAAGATACGGAAGGAGGTAGGCCGTGGGCGAATCTGTTATTGAGCTGGTAGGCCTTACGAAACAATATGATTCACTAACGGCTGTAAACCATCTTAACCTGAATATCCGTAAAGGCGAAGTGTTTGGCCTTCTTGGCCCCAATGGTGCCGGAAAATCCACTACCATTTTAATGATGCTTGGCTTAACAGAACCTACTTCAGGGACGGTAAGGGTATGCGGTATTGACCCGCTGAAGCATCCGCTTGAGGTGAAACGGAAAGTGGGTTATATGCCGGATGATATCGGGTTTTACGAAAATTATTCAGGGTTGGATAACCTGCTGTACACTGCCGGTTTGAACCGGATACCCGTACGCGAAGCCGAGGAAAGAGCCATGCAGTTGCTTGAGCGTGTCGGCTTACGCGATGTGGCACATAAGAAGGCCGGAAAGTACTCCCGCGGTATGCGGCAACGGCTGGGGCTGGCGGATGTGCTGATCAAAGATCCGGAAATTATTATACTGGATGAGCCAACTTTGGGTATTGACCCGCAGGGGATACGTGAATTCCTGGAGCTGATCATTCAGCTGAGCAGTAAAGAAGGAATTACGGTATTGTTATCATCGCACCATCTGCACCACGTGCAGCAGGTATGCGATCGTGTAGGCATCTTTGTAGAAGGTAAGCTGCTTGCCGAAGGTGATGTTTCCAGCCTGTCGGCACAATTGTTTCCCGGCGAACCTTATGTCATTGAGGCGGGTGCTGTGCCGGGTTCCGGCACGACAGGCAATTGGCAGGCCGCTCTGGCAGATGCCTTGCAGCAACTGGATGGTGTAAGTTCTGTGCGTTACGAAGAGGATAAATTCAGGATCAGCTGTACGCATGATCTGAGTGCGGCTATATCCCGCTTTATTGTTGAAAAAGGTTATGACCTGGTTCACCTGAACCGCAAGACGTATGCGCTGGATGATATTTACCAGCGTTATTTTGAAGGAGGCAAAGCTCATGCATAAATTAACACAGTATATCAGCGCCTGGGATAGCATGGTGCAGCATATTAAGGATCGTTTGTTTCCTGGTAGTGTCAATGCTGTTCCATCCGCATTCCGGGTAATGGTAAGAAAAGAAGTCGCCGACCAGGTGCGCAGCTGGCGCTTCCTGGTATTGCTGTTCCTGATATTGCTAACCTGCTTTGGTTCATTATATACATCCATTACTAATTTACCGGAAGCATTAAAGCAGAACGATGCTGAAAAGGGGTTTCTTTTTCTGAAGCTGTTTACCGTATCCGACGGTACATTACCGCCCTTCCATGTATTTATCGGGTTTTTGGGCCCTCTGTTAGGTATAGCCATGGGATTTGATGCGGTTAACTCCGAGCAAAACCGGGGCACATTAAGCCGTATCATATCGCAGCCCATACACCGCGATTACCTGATCAATGCCAAGTTTGTTTCGGCATTGATTGTGATCAGCGTGCTGTTCTTTTCGCTGGGCTTTATGGTAATGGGACTGGGATTATTCATTATCGGTATCCCGCCATCAGCTTCAGAATTTTTAAGAATAATATGCTTTCTGTGCCTTAGTATATGCTACGTTGCATTCTGGCTTAATTTGTCTATCTTATTTTCCATCCGCTTTAAGCAGGCGGCAACATCAGCGCTTACTGCCATAGCCGTCTGGCTGTTCTTTACCATCTTTTACCAGATCATTATCAAGATGGTGGCCAGGGTAATGTTGCCCGATCCGGCTGCATCGCCCGAAGAAATTATGGGGTATCAGTCGTTCTTCATGAACCTGATGCGCCTGGTTCCGAGCCAGTTGTTTAGCGATGCTACCGTTACCTTGTTAATGCCATCGGTACGCAGCTTGGGGCCATTAACTATGGAACAGGTTTATGGCGCTATTCCAAGCCCGTTGCCGTTAGGGCAAAGTTTGCTTCTTGTGTGGCCTCAGCTTACCGGGCTTATTGCCGCTACTATTGCCTGCTTTGCCGGATCGTATTACTTGTTTATGCGGAGGGAGATCAGGGCAAGGTAAGATAGGATTGGGATACTGTAAAATCTGAATCGGGGATATGAAATGAACCATTGAGTTAGTGCTAAACTCAATGGTTTTATTTTTGTGTAAGGGCAAAAGTGGTAAGTATTGTGTTTCTTAGGTAAAGTTTAGTGGTAACGGTTCTTTAATATATCCCATGATTATGTGTTTTTAAAATATTTATCAATTAAAATGTTTGCTGGGGCTGTATTAATTACCATGAGTTGTCCGCTAAACAAAACAGCATTGAGCATTTTTGTGTAATGGTCAATTAGCTTTGTCTTTGCTGTAAATGAAACATAGCCAGTGCTATTTTGCGTCTTTTCTCCACTACGTGAAGTTACAAAATTTATATCTCCCCCACAAAAAAGTTAGAATCCATTATTCTGAAAAAGAATTGAACGCTGGTGAAAAAAATCGTTAAACTCATGCCAAAGTAAAATTCTTACAATCAGTATGATATATAACTCCTGAACTATTCCTTCCGGCCAGAAAAAGTTACTTTTGGTTATATTATGCATTACCCCAAAAGGTAGTAGCATGATTACTATTTAAACCGGCTTTTATGGAAGATAGAGACAAACCCATTGTTTATTCCTGCTCAGGATGTTCAAGCGCTGCCCAGTTGGCAAATTATGTTGCTGTTAAATTAGACCGTTCGGGCGAGGCAGAAATGTCGTGCATTGCCGGCGTTGGTGGAAATGTGAAGAACCTGGTGCGGGTAGCTACCTCAGGCAGAAAGATCATAGCCATAGATGGTTGTCCGTTGGCCTGTGTTAAAGCCAGTCTGGCCATGCATGGCGTTACGGCCACAGTGCATGTGCAGCTTGCCGAGATGGGCGTTAAGAAAAAACAGCACGAAGATTTTGACCTGGATGAGGCCCGGGAGGTAATGGAAAATATCAGAACAAAAGTTGCAGAACTAAAAGCCCGGGATTAGAGTGTGGTCTTAACGGTTTTAGCGGGATGCTATGGCGTATAAAGTTTAACATCCCGGTAAATAATAACAGGTTAGATGTCGGATAATAAAATTGCCATTACCGGTTGGGGGAGTATTTCGCCATTAGGCGATAATAGCGCCATTATCTGGGAGTGCTATTCAGACAACAGGAGCTATTTTTCAATCCGGGAATATTGCGGCACGGATACCTGGTGCGGTACTTTATCTGCTACAGATGCACTAAAAATTGATGCCCTGAGATTAGAAAAACCGGCGTATAAAAATCTTGATCCAAGCGTATTATATGCCATGTATGCATCAAGGGTCGCCGTATTAGCTGCCGGATGGAACAGTGATACCGCATTTGGCATCAATTTAGGCTCATCCAGGGGGGCAACCTCCTCTTTTGAAGAATATCACAGCCAGTTTATTCATAGCGGCAATAGCCAGGTACATCCATTAACATCTCCTGCAACCACGCTGGGAAATATTGCCAGCTGGGTAGCTGCCGATTTAGCGGCAAACGGGCCTGTAATTTCACATTCTATCACCTGTTCCACGGCACTTCACGCCATTCTGAACGCTGTAGCCTGGCTAAGATCAGGTTTGTGCAGCCGTTTCCTGGCCGGCGGAAGTGAAGCTGCACTAACCGCGTTTACCGTCGCACAAATGCGGGCGTTAAAAATTTATTCGTCGCTTGAAGATCAATATCCATGCCGCTCGATGGAGTCGGATAAAAAGCAAAATTCGATGATTTTAGGTGAAGGCGCTGCCAGCTTCTGCCTGGAGCTGAATGCAGATACTGCCCTGGCGTATATTACAGGGGTGGGTTACAGTACGGAGATGATCAGTCACGGGGCATCCATATCGGCAGAAGGGCTTTGTTTACAACGTGCTATGCAAATGGCCATAAAAAACCACGATCCGGATAGTGTTGATGTGCTTATTATGCATGCACCGGGCACGGTAAAAGGCGATGCATCAGAAATGAATGCAGTTGAGGCAGTTTTTGGTGCTAAAAAGCCATTATTAACATCCAATAAATGGAAGATCGGGCATACGTTTGGGGCATCGGGCGCTTTAAGCCTGGAAATGGCTTTGCTGATGCTGGAACACGATCGCTTTATACAACCACCTTATCTTGAACCGCAGGAACAGCGCTCTCCTTTAAAAAAGATCCTGATCAATGCGGTGGGCTTTGGCGGAAATGCAGTTAGTATCCTGGTAGAAAAATAAACTGTTATTGCATTCTTAAAGCATTAAAAATACTGCTGTACTCCGGGTTACCGGGATCGGTGTTTTTTAAAACCGAAGCATGTTCTAATGCTTGTAAAAGTTTGTTTTGCTTTAAGTATAAATAGGCTAATGCATAATGCAGGCTATTATCTTTGGGCCAAATATGCGCTCCCTTTTGTAAAATGGTTTCTGCTTTAATAATATCTGTTTGTAATAAAAGCAGGCCATAATTATAGTATAACCTGGGATTGTCAGATCCTGTCAGCATTGCTTTCTCAAAACAGGCCAGGGCATTGGGCCGGTCTCCCATTTCATTGTATAGAAGGGCCATGTTGAAATAGATCTGGCTATTTTTAGGCGTAATTTTAGCAGCAGTTTTTAATGTGCTCAATGCCAGTGCATTTTTTCCCTGCAGGTTGTATACCACGGCAAGATTTAACCGGGCAAGGTTCATCAGGCTGTCCTTTTTTAATCCGCGTAAATAAAACTTTTCGGCATTTGTATTGTCTTGCAGGCGCATATAATAATCGCCGAGCATTACATTCCCTGCGGCAAAATCGGCCTGGTTTCGCAGAAAGACCGATAGATCATTTTTGGCTGTTTTCAGGGCAGCATCATATCCTGGTGGGAGCTGATCGGGCGGAACGGTCAGGAACAGATCGGCTGCAGCAATACGTACGGCCCGTACCGGATCATTTAATAAAGGCGCTGCCGCATTTATCCAGTTCGGTGGCTCATAACTTGCCAGGCTTCTTAACGCCCTGTACCGTACCTGGGCGTCGCTGCTTTTTATGCAGGCAAGCAGGGCATTCAAACTCTTTTCTGAAGGAGTATTAGCCAGGTAAGATGCTGCCGTGGCTTTAATAATGGCAGGTATTGTTTTGCTATCTAACAGCTTTAATAAATGCGGTTCGGCATCAGGGCCCGGGTTACTTCCTGGAATAAGATCTTCTGAAAAATGGTATCTGCGGGTTTTGCCATACCACTTTTCTACTGTGCCGGCAGCCCATTGGCTGGATTTATCTGTATGGCAATTGTTGCATGAATTGGGCGTTCCGAATTTAACAGACAGATCGGGACGCGGTACCCGGAAACTATGGTCGTGCCTGTAATCATTACCCATATAGTATTTGCCGGGCATGTGGCAATTGACACATTTGGCTCCGGCGGTAGAGGCAGCGTGAAAGGTATGCGATAGGTCATTGTATTTTTGCTGATGGCATTGCAGGCACAGCTTGTTATCAATGAATAAAACTTTTTGAGAATGAGGCTCGTGGCAATTGCTGCACTTTACACCGGCCTGGAACATTTTACTTTGCAGAAAAGAAGTGTAAATGAAATCCTCATCCTTGATTTGTCCATCGGCATAAAAATTTTCTGTCGACGGAATATCCGGGATATAATTATCCAGGAGCCCGGTGGAAGCAAGCGGGGTATTGCTTATTACCGTACGGCGTGCATGGCATGGGGCGCAGGTGTTTATTTGAGTTAGCTGTGAAGTGTTTCCGGGCATTTCCAGTGCACTTCCCTTAATTTTATTTCCTGCTTTATAATCGTTGTTTATATAGTCAATATGATTTTTCCCTGCACCGTGACAGGCTTCGCAGCTTACGTTAATAGCACTGTAGGTTGTTTTATAGGTATCGCTTTCTATATCGTAATTCTTTTTCACGTTAGTGCTGTGGCAATCGGCGCAGGTGGTGTTCCAGTTTTGAGCATTTCCTGTCCAGTGCAGCCAGTCGCCGGCAGGTATTTGCTGACCTTTATACTGATGAAACCACTTGTTTTGCCTCGCATCCCAGCTGGCCCGGGTCACCTGCATTCTGCCTCCCGGGAATTCTACAAGATATTGCTGTAAGGGGTAAAATCCGAAGGTATATTTGATCTCAAAATCGTGATATTTGCCATCCCCGCCCTGTGTATGGATAAAAAAACGATCGCCTTTTTTAAAAAAACGCGAAGTAACACCATCGGCAGTGAGCACCGTATTGTTAAAGTTGCCCTTCACGGTAGAATCAGTTGCGGGCTGCATAGCCATAAAGTGATCAGAGCTTTGCCAGTGCTTGTATGCTATAGCATGGCATGATCTGCATGCTGCATCGCCTACAAACGCATTTTCTTCTTTAGAGGCTGTTGCTGATTGATCTGTATTGTGAGGTAAAAGAAACAAGTCGATCCCAATAGCCGCTAAGATGCAAAAGAAAGCAGCTATCACTAATTTATAACTTGTTTTCATAAATAATGACCATTTGCATGTTTAGGCTCATTCGCCCTCATAAATTACACCTGCTGTTGGTGTTTCTTTAAGCTCAATTTTTACTAATGACGGTAACCGGGGCTTGATCTTATTCCAGAGCCAGACAGAAAATAATTCTGTGGTTGGATTTTCTAATCCCGTGATATTATTTAAAAGGGTATGATCTACGCATTCGATCACAGGCTTTACTGCTTTCTTAAGATCATTATAATCTAAGATCCAGCCTTCCTTTTGGCTTATTTTACCTTCGGCAAATACCGTTAAATAATAAGTGTGCCCGTGTACAGATTTGCATTTATGTCCGTTGGGTACATAAGGTAAAAAATGAGCGGCATCAAAAGAAAACTGCTTGTATAAGAGCATAAAAAATATGTTAACGATGATGTAATTGTCTTTGCCAATATGTTTTGCCACCAAATACCGGCGTGTTATCTGTCATTTTTACAGAGTCGAGCTGTACACACCAAACCTTGCCCGCCCTGGCAACAGCAAGCGGATAAATTTTATGATAAAAACTATCGGGATGTACCGGTGGCAGAGAGCTACAGAGAATTGTGCCTGAGAACTGGAGTCCTTTAATTAAAGGCAATGAGATCTTTGCCGGCAGAATAGTTCCGGCTACCTTATGATTGTCTGCAAGTATTTTTGAGTGATAAGAATCGTCAGAAGATTTGAAGAATAATAAATGATGCTGCTCATCGAATGCGTAAAAGCAATTAAAGCAGTGAGGAACGGCATTATCGGCCACACAACAAAGCGTAGCTATTTTATTTGACCCGAAGAATTTTGTGATTGTTGGTTGCACTTTTTTGGTGTAAAAGTCTGCCTGGCGGGTAATTTTTAAAATGATAACGATCAGATCAGGGCGTGATCTGTATCACTATTGAGGCAGAACATATATGATGATCACGGCATCCGGAGTTAAAATGA
Organism: Pedobacter sp. BS3; assembly: GCF_008274585.1. Classification (GTDB taxonomy): domain Bacteria; phylum Bacteroidota; class Bacteroidia; order Sphingobacteriales; family Sphingobacteriaceae; genus Hufsiella_A. The sequence continues at coordinate 41,963 of NZ_VTRT01000010.1, forward strand.
CGTAAAATACTTCCCGGCCTTTGATTTAACTTTTTACCTTTGGATTTCTTACATTAAATACTTTTATCATGCAACAATTAACAAATAAAGTAGCCCTCATTACCGGGGGAAGCAAGGGTATTGGCTATGGTGTTGCCGAAGCCTTGCTGAAAGAAAATATTAAAGTGGCCATTACCAGTCGCTCACAGCAGCATGCCGATGAGGCTGCCCGGCGTTTAAGCGTATTTGGCGAAGTGCTGGCTATTGGTGCCGACGTAAAAAACTGGGAATCGCAGCAACACGCGGTAAAACAAATTGTCGATAAATGGGGCCGGCTGGATTTTTTGATTGCTAATGCCGGGGTAGGGCATTTTGCTTCTATTGAAGAAATGGAGCCGGAAACCTGGCACGATACGATTGATACTAATCTTACCGGTGTGTTTTACAGCATTAAAGCGGCTTTAGCCGAGCTGAAAAAGAATAAAGGATATATTTTTACCATTTCGAGCCTGGCCGGTTGCAACTTTTTTGCCGGAGGGTCGGCGTACAATGCCAGTAAATTTGGTTTAACCGGATTTACACAGGCCGTTATGCTGGATCTAAGGCAATACGGCGTTAGGGTTGCTACCATTATGCCCGGCTCGGTGTCAACTTATTTTAATGATCACGAACCGGATGCCCAGGCAGATGCCTGGAAAATTCAGCCGGAAGATATGGGCCAATTACTGGTTGATCTGTTAAAGATGCACCCGCGAACGCTGCCCAGCAAGATTGAGATCAGGCCGGCGAAGACGTCGAATTAAAGCCTCATCCCTAACTCCGCCAGTTGGCGGAAGAAGGGAATTGGTCTGTGCTATTCGTCTTGTTTCTTGCGTCTATATTCTTGCTTGGCCTCACCCCCAGCTCCGCCAACTGGCGGAAGAGGGGATGGAGACATTGTCAACTCTCCATTGTCCTCTGTCAATTATTAAAGATTACTTCCGGACTTTCCAACTTTCGGACTAAAAAGCTATGAACCATGCAGACATTGTCAACTATCCATTATCCACTGTCAATTATTAAAGAGCCATTAACCATTCGTCACACCGTTCCATCATCTCAGCCTGTCGGCAGATTTTACCAGTTTTTCGTCGTGGCGGATTCCACGTATGGCGAGAATAATGAATAAAATAGATAAAGAGGGTAAGATGACACCAATACCGTAGTTCTGTAACTGGAGTTGTAAGCCGTTTAAGTACGCTTTTGCGGTTTGAACCAGCCAGAAGCTATAGGCGAGGATCAGCACAATAGTGATGTAGCTTAAGGTTAGCTGCTTCTTCCGGTTGCGGAAACTACCAAGAATAACCAATGGAACCAGGGCGATAATCACGGTTACAATAGTTAAGGGAATAAATTCCTGTAGTTTAATGTCCTCTTGCCCGGTGTGCTGATAAAGACCTGTAATACGTACGGTTTTTGCCAGTCCGTCGATATCTACAAACTGGATAAAGGGAAATAAAAAAAGGCAGAATAAGCTTAGTGAAGCCAGAATAAGCCAGATGGATTGAATGCGTTGTATCATAACGAGGGCAAGTTAAAAGTTAAAAGCCGAAAGTCAAAAGTTTATATAGTCCGAAAGACAGAAAAGACTGAAAGTAATGAGTGGGTTGTGCATTATAAAAAAACGATTTAAGTTCAATTCCTGCGAGTCGATAGCGCCAAGCTCCGGCTTGGTGATGTTACCTAAAAAGCCTCCGGGCTTTGTTGGACATTATACCGTAAGCAGCGTTTTGAACATTTCGTGGTAGAAAGTTCTTAAAACTTTCCTGCTATGTTAAGGTTCAGGTTATTCCTGTGTTCAATCCTGTGCTGAAACTTAAGGCAGGTCAGGTTGCTTTTTAGCTGATTTGCTATTCAGTTAATGAAAGAACGTTTCCATCAGGGTCTTTGAACCAGGCAACCTTTGAGCCATTGGGTGAGATCCAGATACCTAAGCTGTCCTGTTCAAAGAAGTCATAACGTTCGCAAAAGATGTTTTTGTCGTTGAGTTGCTTTATGACAGAAACAATGTTATTAACGTTCCAACCCAGGATGGTGAATGGATGTGGCTTGAACTCCCGGACAGTGGTAATACGCAGCAAAGTGCCGTTTGCATCAAATTCTAAAGCAAAATTGTCTTCCGACAATAATTTTAGCCCCAGAATATCTTTATAAAATAGTTTGGCTTCGTTTGGCTTTACCGTTGGTACAAACGCTTTAAGTTTTTGGTTGGCAAGCATAATTTAGTGTTAAGTAAAAAGTCAAAATCCAAAAGTTGAATGTAGTGAAAGCCTGACCTTTCGGGATAAAAATCGGTAATTCGTTTGAAATTAGGAATATATATATAGATTTTGGGGTCAGTTTAGAATATTTATTTTAGTTTATTTTCTGTCAGTTCAGTTTTGTGTTGGGAGCGCTAAGGCTCCGGCTGAAACTCTCCGGGCTTTATACCACCGCGTTCTGAACACTTTGGGTATAGGAAATTCTTAAAGCTTCCCTGCTATTGTAAGGCTTAAGTTATTCCTGCGCTCAATTCCTCTGCTGAAACTTAAGCCAGGTGGGGGAGAAATTCGCTTTATTCGATTTAAAGTTGCTTTGGGAAGGCTTTAAACGGATAGAGGAAGAAAATTAAATTCATTGGTTTTGAGGACTGTCGTTTGGCAGTCCTTTTAAATTATCAAGCTGCCAAGTCAGAATGATCGCCCAGAAACGTGTCTTATTTATATTACAGCATAGCGGCAGCTTTTCATTTTATCCTTTAGCGAAACTCTATATTTAAGCTTTAGGATTTTAGCAATCTTCTTGTCTTGAAATGTCCTAATACTATTCATTCTGTTTTTAAGAAAGTAGTCATAATAATTTTTGTCTCTTATTGCTTTTGCAATTTGCTTAATAGACGGGTATATATTATCATCATTTGAGTTTAGCTTAATTGCATTAGATGTTGCAACCAGGCAATCAAATTCCCTTAGCTGGTTCTTAAAAAGGTAATTTAGGTCAACGGTAAGTTGCCAATTATTATCAATTGATTTTAATTCATCTATTTCGCCAAATTTCTCAACGTCAGGTTGTCTTTGATTTCCAGTTAAATTGTCTTTTGTCGCTTTTACGAGATTATTCCATATCATAGCTATTTCATCCTTTGCGGTTTTGTTAATAAATGGATTGATTGAAATACAAACGGTTCCCCAACTTTTACAAATTCTGTCTTTAGAAATCCCCTCTGCTTGTGAAAGCAATCTCATTTGTCTAACAAATTCCTCTGTTGAGGTAATGTTTTGTTTGTAAGGAAGCACATATCCAAGCCCAAGACTTTCTTCCTTATTGATGCTATTGGAAAAAACCATTGAAAATGTTCCATTTCTGCTCTCCTCTGAAAGTCTGCCGTATCTTATTGGCAAAGGCACTTTTAATTTTTTGTCGAGCGCTAATTCTGATTGCCATTTCTTTCTAATTTCTGTCGGGTCCCAAAGCAAGGAACCAATTGTAATTGCTCCAACTTTTATATTCATATTTATGCTATGATGTGTCTGGTGAAATTACCGCTAACGAGCCGCGTATTGGCGATGGGCGGGATTTTTAGCACTAACCCTGATACGAAGAACGAAAGTCGAATTTTGCACTTTCGTTGATACGAAGCCGTTCAGCCCGCCTATTGCCAATACGATGTTGGCGGTTCGTTGTTTTTATCTTTTTGTTTCATTTTTTGTAGTGATTGACGATGATACCACACTTAAACGGTGTTGAGTTTACTGTTTTCAGGTTTGTCTGCTTTTGGAAAATAGGTAAACCTTGTCCTAATGCTACTGGGTTTGTTATCAAATGAAATTCGTCTATGAGGTCTGCGTTGATAAGCGAAGAAACAAGCGTTGCACCACCATAAACGATAATGTCTCCATTGTCTTGGTTTTTCAGTTTCGTGATTTCGTCAGCTAAATTGCCTTTTAGAATGGATACGTTTTCCCAACCGCCCGGGATTTCGGTTTCCGTTGTCAAAGTTCTGCTTGCTACAAACTTATTGGTGTTTACAATATGGTTGGCAAATTCAAATCTTGTGTCTGTCGGGTCTTGTGTTACTTGTTTCCAATGTGCGTTAAAACCTTCTTGTGCCATTTGACTGCTTATCAAAATGCTGTTAGCGGATTTGTTTAGATTTGTATGATAACTTTGCAGGTCTTTATCCCAATTCCAATTTGGTCCCCAATTCCAAATCATCCAATCTGTACCACCATTTTCGTCAGCGATATATCCGTCAATACTAATTTGTGTTTCAAGAATTAATTTGTTCATATTGTTATCTTGTCTGTTACTGTCGTCCGTTACTATGACTGCCAATGATGTTGGTAGTTCGTTGATTATTGTCTGTCCACAATGTAATTCAGTTCTGTTACTCCGTTATTAAATTGTCGTGTATTTACTAAGTTTAGCGAAGTTTTGTCTTTTATATCCACAAACAATGGAATGCCTTGTCCGAGAATAATTGGATTGACAAATAGCCAATAGCCGTCAATTAAATTCTGTTGCATAAGCGAATGTGTGGCTGTCGGGCTACCAAAAAGCAAGATTTCTTTACCGTCCTGCTGTTTTATTTCATTTATTTGGTCTGCAAGATTGTCGTTAATGATTGTCGTGTTATGCAATTTCGCTTCATTAAGTGTTTTTGACAAAACAACTTTGTGAGCTTTTTTATACCATTTTGAATGTTCAATGTCGTGTTTGGTTGCTGTTGGTTTGTCGCCTGCTGTCAGCCAATAACCTTGCATCATTTCATAAGTTTTTCGTCCGTATAATGCAGTTTCCGTTTTGCTTATACGATTGCCGACATAAGTAAAAATTTCTTCGTCTGCCTTTGCCCAATTGAGTTCTCCGCTTAGTCCTGCTACAAAACCGTCAAGCGATATGTGCATAAATGAAATTATTTTTCTCATACTTTATATTTCTGTTTATAATGTGTCCTTTGTTAATTGTTTTGTTGTGTCGTCCGTTACAATGACCGCCAACGTTTTGGGGCTTGGCGGTCGGTCGGGCATTTGAAAAACGTCAGATGACAACTGAAGCCAAATAAAGTTACAAAAGTTGAAGTTAAGAACTAAAAGTTGAACAGTGTTCCGTCAGCCGGAACAAAAGCTGATTAGCGAACTGAAGTTGAGGAGATATTCTTGTCCCCCCCGACTGCCGCCAAACCGTTTGTTGGCGGTTCGTTTTTGTTCTACTTGTCTATGTCAAATTTTAATAACAATGGTTTTGTTTAAATTCCAGGCATTGGATATTTCTGTTAAAGGAAAAATTTCTGTGTCTATGAAAAGTTTGCCCGAAGCTGCGTATTGAAAAATTTCGGGAAGTATGTTTTGCATATAGTCCGTTATTACCTGCTGCTTAAAACTTCCGATTCCTGAACCTAAAAGAACAATATCTCTACTTCGCAATGTGTCTGATGTCAATGAAGAAATTGTGTGCCCTGCCATTTCGCCAACCGTAACAATTTTGGTTGTTGTTTGTGAGGTCTGTGTCAGCAAGGATTGCAAAAGCAATTCCATTGGTTTTCCCCACAAATAATCAATAACAATATCAAAAGGATAGGTAGCGTATGCTTTTTTAAAATCGTTGACAATATCATTTTCGGGTTGGTCTAATGAAATGGTTATGTCTGCACCAAGTTCTTTTAATTTTTCAAGAACTTTTGTATTGCGACCTGTTGCAATAATAGTTGCAGCGTTATGGTATTTTGCCATTTGAACCGCTATTGTTCCCGTTGAACCTGTTGCTCCGTTTATTAAAACTATATCGCCTTTTTTTATTTGTGCTTTGGTTCGCAAAGCAATGTCAGAGCCAACCAAAAAATTAGGTAATGCTGCTGCTGTATTGTCATCAAGTCCTTCGGGAAGAATTATCCATCTGTTTTTTTGCACAATAGCCTTTTCTGCCATCATTCCCGTTACACCCATTGCGTAAATTCTTTGTCCGTTTTCTAACATTGCAACACCGTCCATTCCCACAATAATGGGCAATGATGAATACTTTGTGTAGTGTTTTCCCGCTGCTTTCAGTAAATCTAATTGTTTAATAGATGATGCTTTTACACTCACTAAAACTTGTTGTTCATTTTCAACAACAGGTTCGGGAAAATCAACACAAACAGGTGTCGTCCCAATTTCTTTTAAGATTGCTGCTTTCATTGCTATTGAAATTTATGCAGCAAAATTATTTGGGGTCAAGCACTGAAAATTGTATAAATCGCTCGTTTTGATTTTGTTTAAGTTCCTTTGGTAAAGCACTTGAAAGTTTTTTCACTTCTTTGATGAAATGTGATTGGTCGGTAAAGTTTTGTTGTGGAAATAATTTACCTTCTTTGATATGCTGAAATGAAGCACGGAAGCGGATTATATTGCAATATGCTTTTAATGAAAGCCCGAATTGTTGATTGAAATAACGATTGATTTGTTGCCTGCTCCAAAACACTTTTTCAGAAAGTTCTTTTACGGAAATTGCTCCGTTTGTAGCATAAATCAACTCAAACAATTTTTGTTTTCGGTTGTCAATATCTTTCGGTAAAAGCGACTGAATTTTTTGTGAAGCCTTTTCGCAAAACGCTTCAAAGTCATTCAAATCATCTGCGTAGAAATTCCAAAAATCATTTGGCAAAATTTTCTTGCTGTCCAATATATCGGCAATGGAATAGCGCAAAATATACTCTGTTGCAAGTGGTTTAAAACTAATTGCACACGATATAGAATTTGGATAAGAAGGATTTAGTTTTGGCTTTGTTTCCAAACCAATTAATGTGATATGGAATGGCTTTGTTTCAGGCTTAGACAAGACCAAATCAATTTTACCGTCAGGAACAACAACTTTTTCTGCGTTGTCGTCCGATTGATGTTTCAGAAACCAAAAACTTTCTACGAAATCGGCAAGTGATTTGTCGGGTTCAATGATTTTGTATGTAAAGTCATTTTGCATTGTCGTCTGTCCATTTGCACGGTGTCGCTTAAAATGACCGCCAACGTTAAAGCATTGGCGATGTGGCGGTATTCTGTGTTCCGTCTGCCGGAGCCGCTGCTGAATAAAGATACAAAGGCTCATTGTTTATTCCGTTGCTCGGTGTTATTCGTCGGCTGAAACCGAGTTTGATTAGCGAACAAAAAGCTGAGAATATGTTCATCTCCCCGCCATATTGCCAATGCACTGTTAGCAGGCGTTGTTTTGTTTGAAGAAATCTGCTCTTTCTGTCAAACGCTCAACATAAAGTTCGTTGTCCAATTTTAAATGATCAAACACAAGTATTTCAAGTACCTCATTAAGATACAATAATAAAAAAGGCAATCTTCTATACAAGTAATTCCATTGCGTTAAAATGCTGTCTTTTGTGCTGAATACAAAATTGATGTTTTGTATTTCTGTCTTATTGTTTTTGTTTCTTGTCGTCGATGGATGAAGAGCTTTGTTTGACATATTTACTAAACTGTCTGACAAAGCTGGATTAAATATGAAATCATATACATCTGAAGCTTTTATTGATTTGCTTAAAAGAAGGTTTTCTGTAGCATTTAATAGCTCAATAATATCCTCTTGAGAAATTCCCGTTGTGTCAAAGCTGTCTTCTTTATTAAACTTTTCCAAAAAGTCGCTTGTAAGATACAACCTTAAAATAACTAGGAGATTGTAAACGAAAGGCTTTCTAATAAGAGAAAATGTCACCGTCAGTCGCTGTTGTAAAGAAGCAAAAAGTGCAATCTGTAAAAACTGGCAAGAGTCAGCGATAACTGCATTTAGAATATGACTTGTAAGTATTTCATCATGTTTGTCAGATTTATCAGCTCTGAGTAAGTAGTCCAATATATGTTCGCCGTTGTTTAAATCTATTTCTTTGTCGAACTGAACTGTCTGGACTCTTAACCCTTTAAATGTTTCTGAAGTAACAAAATCTTCAATTTGATAAAGCAAAAACTCGCAACTTTTATGTTGTCGATGGAACTCCTTAGGGAGATGAAGAAAGTCATATCGTTCATTTCTCATAATGTTGGAAGGGTCGCACTTACAATGCCTGCTAACTCTCAAATATACGCCACTTTTTAATATTGATAAAAATATTTATCCGTAACATCTTTTTTCGAAAGGGACTGATACTGTTAGCTTTGGGGGAAGATTAATTTGTCGAATTCTGTATAAAAATTATTCAAAATAATTTAGTTTATTTGCGTGTTAATATACAAAATACGACATTTATATATGGCAACGGTTCGGGGCTTTGCGTTCGGGCGGGATTAAATGCACGAATGTTCAACCTTGCACCAAAGTTACAAAAAAGTACGAATGTTTAATTTAGCACGTCTGGCCGCCTGACGCCAAACCCTTGTTACCTGCTGTTTTTTTCTCGGTCAGTCGTTCGATTTCTTTTGTCAGCGTCTGTTTTTCTGTCTTGGATTTTGTCAGCCCGATTGCTTGTTTGTAATGGTAAATTGCTTTGTCAAGGTCTGTGTCAGCATACAAGTAACCTAACAATTCGTGATAATAATTGCTGTCTGTCAATTTTAGTTTTTCGGCTTCGGAAATTGCTTTGTCGTGTCCGTAAACTTTGGCAAACGCAAAAGTCCTGTTCAACGCTGTTATGGGCGAATATTCAATAAGAATAAGTTGGTTGTAAAGTTGTAAAATGTGTTGCCATTTGTTTTGGTCTGTCGGTGTGGTATGCCAATAAGCAATACCTGCTTCTAAATGATATTTTGAAACTTCGTTTCCATTACAAGCATTTACCAAATAGTAATTCCCTTTTTCAATCAGTGTTTTGTCCCACAAACTTTTGTCTTGTTCGTCAAACAAAACGGCTTCGCCTTTGTCGTTTGTTCTCGCTTCAAGTCGTGAACTTTGAAAGCACATTAAAGCAAGTAATGCGTTTGTCTGCGGTGTGTTTGTATAGTCGTTGTCTGTTAAGATTAGCGTTAATCTTACGGCTTCCGAACAAAAGTCTTTTCGGATTTGCTGATTGTTTGTTTTGGAAAAATAACCTTCGTTAAACAGCAAATACAATGTTTTCAAAACGGTGTCTAACCGTGATTTAATTTCCGTTTCGCTTAATGTTTTGATTTGAAAATTGTCGTTGCGAAGATTTGTTCTGGCTCGTAACAACCGCTTTTTTATCGTTTCTGTTTTTGTCAAAAAAGCATTGGCGATTTCTTCCACGCTGAAACCGCAGAGGATTTGAAGTGCCAAACAAATTTGACTTTCGGTCGAATTTGTCGGGTTACAAACCGCAAAAATCATTGCTAACTGACTGTCCGAAATGGTTTGATTACTAAACTCAAAATTTTGCTCTGTTTCAAGTTCGGTTGGTTTTATCGCTTCTTTGATTTGCGTTTCAAAAACGGCAATGTGTTTAAAATAATCTTTTGTTTTGTTTTTGGCAACTGCATAAAGCCAAGCTGTCGGGTTTTCGGGTATTCCGTTAATTGCCCAATGTTCCGATGCTTTTAGAAATGTGTCGCTGGCAATGTCTTCGGCAATTTCAATATGCTTCAAGCCAAAATGACGGCATAAAACAGCCGTCATTTTCGCATATTCCTGTCGGAATAGGTGAGGTAAAAGTTCTTTATGTGATTTTTTGCTAATCACGTTTTAGAACTTCTCTCACTTCAATGTTTCCACCAACTTGGTCAAATATCGGATTGCCTTTTGCCATTTCTACGGCTTCATCAATGGTGTCAGCTTGTACAACAATGTAACCGCTAATAAATTCTTTGATTTCGGTGTAAGGTCCGTCCGTTACTACATTGTTAGGCTTTACTGTTTTCGCACTTCCCGGAATTGGTAAAAGTGTGTTTCCTTTGTCCACCAACTTGTTTTGTGAAGCAATACCTGCTAACCAATTCATACGTTCCTGCATTTGTTCAGGCGATGGTTTGAAGTCAGCAATGTCTTTCAGTCTGAAAATTAACGCAAATTCTTTCATTTTTTTAAAATTTTAATTGTTCGACTTAATGACGATTGACTTTTCAAGTCGGGGACAAATTTCGTGATTTTTTTTGTCGGACGGTGTCGGTTTAAAATAGCAGGTAACTCATTTATATGCCTAATTTTATCAGACATATCCACCATATTTGGTTGGCTTTGTCTGATAGAGCTGCCTTTTTAGTTGCCTAAATATAGGCAAAATACAAAGCTTAGAAAGCGTGTTTGGATTTGCGTCATTGCAGGTGTACTGCCCGAACCGAATTAAACCCGATTGAAATGGATACCGGCCTGTGTGTAAGGCTTGCAGGCGTATGAATGCAAAGCGGGGCTACCGGTACCGAAGCAATACCGGCACTGCTTTGCAAAAAATATATTATCCGGTTAAGAACTCGTACTGTGAGTAAACCCGGGTCGGCATTTTGACACCGAACCCCCGATTACTCGGGAGAATTTCGCTGTGCTCAACTTTATACTTTATACTTTTGACTTTTAACTTGATAAAGTGGTATTTAGATTTTTTCCAAACAAGAAATTGACTTGTTATTAACGTGCAGCATCTTTATTTTTTTGTAAATTCGCCGCAAAATATTCACGTAACCAACATTTAAATAATAGTATCATGGCGTTTGATATAGATATGATAAAAAAGGTTTACAGCAACCTTGAAAGTCGTGTTGAAGCTGCTCGTAAAGTTGTAAATAAGCCGCTAACCTTAACGGAGAAGATTTTATACAGTCATCTATGGCATGGTGAGGCACATGAAGCTTACGGGCGTGGCGTATCTTATGTTGATTTTGCCCCCGACCGTGTGGCGATGCAGGACGCGACAGCGCAAATGGCCCTGTTACAGTTTATGCAGGCCGGTCGCCCGAAAGTGGCCGTTCCGTCTACCGTGCATTGCGACCACCTGATTCAGGCTAAGGTAGGCGCTGCCGAGGATCTGGCGACAGCCAACTCGACCAACAAGGAGGTTTATGATTTCCTTTCGTCTGTATCAAATAAATATGGTATCGGTTTCTGGAAGCCCGGGGCGGGTATTATTCACCAGGTGGTATTGGAAAATTATGCTTTCCCTGGTGGAATGATGATTGGAACCGACTCGCACACGCCTAATGCCGGTGGTTTAGGTATGATTGCTATTGGGGTGGGCGGTGCTGATGCCTGCGACGTGATGGCCGGTTTTGCCTGGGAGCTTAAATTCCCGAAACTGATTGGTATTAAGCTTACCGGTAAATTATCCGGATGGACTTCGGCCAAGGACGTTATACTGAAAGTTGCCGGTATCCTTACCGTAAAAGGTGGTACCGGATGTATTGTGGAATATTTTGGCGATGGCGCCCGCTCGTTATCGGCTACCGGAAAAGGTACTATCTGTAATATGGGCGCTGAGATTGGTGCAACCACCTCTATTTTTGGTTACGACGAAAAATCTGAAGAATATTTACGCGGAACCGAACGCGGCGAAATTGCCGACCTGGCCAACGCCATCAAACAGCATTTAACCGGCGATGATGAGGTGTATGCTAATCCTGAGGCTTATTTTGACCAGGTGATAGAAATTAACCTTTCTGAGCTTGAACCGCACATTAACGGTCCGTTTACGCCAGACCTGGCATGGCCGATTTCTAAATTTGCCGATGCTGTTAAAGAGCATAACTGGCCTGCAAAACTGGAAGTTGGTTTGATTGGCTCGTGTACTAATTCATCTTACGAAGATATTACCCGTGCTGCATCGCTGGCACAACAAGCTGTAGATAAGCACTTAGTAGCAAAATCAGAATACACTGTTACTCCCGGTTCTGAGCTGGTACGCTACACCGTTGAGCGGGATGGTTATTTAGATACGTTTGAAAAAATTGGCGGAACAGTGTTGGCTAACGCCTGTGGCCCTTGTATTGGTCAATGGGCACGTCATGGCGCTGACATGCAGGAGAAAAATTCCATCATTACTTCGTTTAACCGGAACTTCGCTAAACGTAATGATGGTAACCCCAATACACATGCTTTTGTAGCGTCGCCGGAGATTGTTACAGCACTGGCTATTGCCGGAAGCTTAACATTCAACCCTCTTACTGATACCCTGGTAAATGAAGATGGTCAGGAGGTGAAGCTGGATGAGCCGCAAGGCTTGCAAATGCCGCTTAAAGGGTATGCGGTTGAAGATGCCGGATACCAGGCTCCTGCAGCAGACGGTAGCCAGGTGCAGGTAATTGTAAGTCCGACTTCAAGCCGTTTACAACTGCTTGAGCCATTCCCTGCATGGGAAGGAGCCGACCTTACCGGCTTAAAACTGTTAATTAAAGCTAAAGGTAAATGTACCACCGACCATATTTCTATGGCCGGTCCGTGGTTGAAATTCCGCGGACATCTGGACAACATTTCCAATAACATGCTGATTGGCGCTATTAACTATTTCAACGATACTGCCGACCATGTTAAAAACCAGCTAACCGGCGAATATGGCCCTGTACCGGCTACGCAGCGTGCTTATAAGGCTGCCGGTATCGGAACCGTTGTTGTGGGCGATGAAAACTATGGCGAAGGTTCATCTCGTGAACATGCGGCCATGGAGCCTCGGCATCTGGGAGTACGTGTAATATTAGTTAAATCATTTGCCCGTATTCACGAAACCAACCTGAAAAAACAAGGTATGCTGGCAATAACATTTTCTGATTCTAACGATTACAATAAGGTTCAGGAAGATGATACTATTGACATTGTTGGATTAACTGATTTTGCCCCGGGCAAACAGCTAAAAGTGGTATTGCATCATGCCGATGGTTCGGAAGAATCATTCCTGGTAAACCATACCTATAATGAGCAGCAAATAGAGTGGTTTAAAGCTGGTGCGGCGCTTAATATTATCCGTATGAAGCAACAGCAAGCTTAATTTAGTTCTCCTTTTAAATAAAAGAACCCTGCTTTATCAAACAAAGGCGGGGTTCTTTGTATTTTATTATACGCTGGATGGCTGATGGTTCAAGCTAATGGACAGTGGACAATGGACAAGTGAGAGTTGATAATGGGCAGTTGACAATGGACAATATCTGTATGGTTCATGAGTTGAAAGAGAGCCAAAAGCAAAAGGCTAAAAGCCAAAAACTATAACAGAAGAAACAAAACAAGAAGCACTGCCAAACTCCCTCCCTTAGGGAGGGTCGGGGTGGGCCTTAATACTCAATACCAATGAAAATAAGCCTGCTTGTTATCGGTAAGACAGAAGAACAATATTTACAAGACGGGATTGCAAAATATCAGAAACGTCTTAAACATTATATTAACTTTAAGCTGGTTGAAATAACGGAGTTAAAAAATACCAAAAGCCTGACCGAGGAGCAGCAGAAGGCAAAAGAGGCTGAACTTATTTTTAAACATATCAGCACAACCGACCAGTTGGTTTTGTTAGATGAAAAAGGTGCGGAATATTCGTCGATGCAGTTTTCAGGTTACCTGAACAAAAAAATGCTGGCCAGTGTACAGCACCTGGTGTTTGTAGTTGGCGGGCCGTATGGTTTTAGCCAGGAAGTGTATAACCGTGCTGCGGATAAGCTGTCGCTTTCTAAAATGACATTTTCGCACCAGATGGTACGGTTGTTTTTTATGGAGCAGGTGTACCGGGCATTTACCATACTCAAAGGAGAGCCTTATCATCATGAGTAAAAAGGTTCTCGGCTTTTAAAGTAGTATGAGTGGGTATCTTATAAAGAAGTGTTACGATGGATTTGAAACGCAATTATCGCTATAAAGGAATTAATCCGGATAAAGAACAGCGTAATTTCTGGATTTGGATCATTATTGGAATAGCTATTGGCGCTATTTTATTGTATTTGTTATAACGTTTGTCAACTTTCAAAAAGTTGACAAACGTTCAATTACGTGAACTGCTTATTTTGATTTTTGCGACAATCGGGTAGCGCTTTTACCCGCTTTTGGTGTCGGTTTAGCTTTGGGTTCCGTTTGCTCCGGTTTCTTTTCGGCCGGTTGTTTGCTTTCTGTAACGGCTGCTGTTTGTACCGGTTCCGGAGCCTCTTCGGTAAACAGAGGTAAATCCTTTATGATTGAGAACCAGTTGATCACTTTTTTAATATCCGAAGCATATACCCGTTCTTCATCATGATTGGGGGCAACTTCTCTGAAAAAGTTCCGTAGTGTAGCTCCGTCGGCTTTTTTGCTGTCGGGAATAGACGATGCATCTTTCATCCTGGCAAAAATATCCGATAGCTTCAGGTCTTCGTCCTCGCCGAATATCGTGATGTCTTCAAGCGATGCCAGCTTAGCGGTAGACATGTTAACCACCAGCTTCAATTTTTGCGCATCAAGGCTTTCCAGGATAAAACCCGATTTGTTCTGTCCAAGTAATTTAAATAAGCCGGGTTTGCCCGATACGGCTACAAGTCCTCTTAAATTCATAGTATGTTATTAATTCCGGGTCTGGTGAACGTTATTCTTCAATAATATCGATGCCTAAAATTTTGTCGCCAACACGAATGTCATCTACCACATCCACGTTTTCAATCACCTTACCGAAGCAGGTATGATGCCTGTCCAGGTGGGCTGTATTCGTGCGGTTATGGCAAATAAAAAACTGAGAGCTTCCGGTATCCCGGCCGGCATGAGCCATAGATAACACGCCGCGGTCATGATATTGGTTGTCGCCGTCAAGCTCGCATTTAATGCGTGTACCCGAGCCTCCGGCACCCGTACCGGTAGGGTCGCCACCCTGGATAACAAAATTAGGAATTACCCGGTGAAATGCCACACCATCGTAAAAGCCCTCTTTTGCCAGCTTTAAGAAATTAGCTACAGTGTTAGGTGCGTCTTTGTCGTAAAATTCTACGGTCATGTCACCTTTCTCGGTTTTTATAATTGCCTTACTCATAGTTTTTTTAACAGGCAGCAAAGGTAATTATTTTTAGTATACCCGGAGTTAAGTGTGTAAAAATAGAAGCCTGCGAATTATTCCCTGATAGGACGGTTTATCCAATGCCTATACCGTATATTTAATGGTTATTTTATATACCTTTAGCTGGTTTTTACGTTTTAACCTGCATGAGCATACGTTTTTTTATAACCATTATCTGCCTTTGCTTTACCGTAGCGGTTCGGGCTGCATCTATACTCATCCCAATGGACGAAGACCAGAAGAATCATCTTAAAGCCTACGGTATTACATATTGGGTGCTGAAAAACGGACAGGAGGCCGACTGGCTGCTGAATTATCGCGGAGGTAGCTTTTTGACCGCATACTCGCAGGCTGTAGAAAATGAATGTAAAATACGCGGTGTATCTTTCGAGGTAATTACCGATGCCCAGGTCAATACCATTCTTACACAAATATCCGACCCGCAGGTGAACATGGAAATGGTAAAATTAGAGAAGGCTCCTAAAATTGCCGTGTATACACCCAAAAGCAAATTACCCTGGGATGATGCTGTTACGCTGGTATTAACGTATGCGGAAATCCCCTACGATAAAATTTACGATGAAGAGGTTTTAAAAGGCGATTTGCCGAAATATGACTGGCTGCACCTGCATCACGAAGACTTTACCGGTCAGTACGGCAGATTCTGGGCCGCTTTCAGGAATGCCCCCTGGTATATTGAAGACGTAAAATCACAGGAAGCGATGGCAAAAAAGTTAGGCTTTACCAAGGTTTCGCAAATGAAGCTGGCTGTGGCTAAACGCATACGCGATTTCTGCGCCGGAGGCGGTTTCCTGTTTGCCATGTGCTCCGGAACGGACAGCTTTGATATTGCCCTGGCGGCCGATGGCGTGGATATTTGTGCAAGTGTATTTGACGGGGATGCCGCCGACCCCAACGCCCAGTCTAAGCTTGATTTTAGCAAGACGTTTGCCTTTAAGGATTTCAAGCTGGATATGAATCCCGGTGATTATGAGTTTGCTGATATCGATGTAACACAAACCCGCCATGTTGACCGCACCGAGGATTTTTTTACCTTATTTGATTTTTCGGCGAAATGGGATATCGTACCCACTATGCTAACCCAAAACCACGATAAGGTAATTAAAGGATTTATGGGACAAACTACCGCTTTCAGGAAAGACCTGATCAAGCCGGACGTATTGATCATGGGTGAAACCAAGACAGCCAACGAAGCCCGTTATATTCACGGTGATTTCGGTAAAGGTCAGTGGACGTTTTATGGCGGTCATGACCCTGAGGATTACCAGCATGTGGTTGGAGACCCGCCAACTGACCTGAACCTGCATCCCAACTCACCGGGATACCGGCTTATCTTGAATAATGTGTTATTCCCGGCGGCTAAAAAGAAGAAATTGAAAACGTGAGGTAGCTGATGGCGGATGGTTCATAGCTCATAGTCCGGAAGTCGGGAAGTCAGAAAAGTCCGGAAGCGGGAAAAGGTAGAAGGCAGAGGGTTTAAGGCGTAAGGCAAACAACGAATAACGAACAACAATATAACAATTTAGCAATTACATCATCTCAATACGCAATGCTCATTACGCAATACTAGCCGGAGGCTTAATCATAAAAATTCCACTGTACGCCAAAAGTCAGTAAGGCGTCCTGCATAGGATAACGGTTTACGGTATAATAGCCTTTGGCCGGGAATCCCTGATTGACATAATTGTATTTCAGGAATAAATTAGCCCGGCGGAGATTGGCCTTTAACCACACATCCACTAACGGATAGGTCTCATATTTAACCGGCGTTCCGTTATAAAACTGCATGATATCCAACGCGTACGATGATACCGGATAGGCGGTGTTGTAGCGGACATCAAAACCGATACTGGTATACAATACCTTAAAAAAGCGGTTAGAGAAATACAGGCTATTATAAGAATATAACTCCGGAACCCGTAGAACATCATTATTGTCAGTTTTTTGATACACAATGTAATTGTCCAGGTTGAACTTGCCAAATGTGAATTTTTTACCAACGGAAACTTTAAGCAGGTTGATATCAGTGCCTGACTGTACCGGAATAACCTGCTTCGGCAAAGCTCCGGATGCATAGTACAGGTATTTGCTTAGCAGGAAGTATTCGGCTTTGGCTGAAAACCTGAATTTAGGGTTTTCGTAAAAGAAAGAGAAGTTGGTTGTCTTAGGCCGGTCGAAATTGTTGAGCCAGGAATAATATTGGTAGTTAACCCGCTCAAACATCAGCTCCGGCGAACGGTTAAGCAGGTAAGCGCCCAGTACAATTCGCCCAACCGAGTTGCTGAGCAGGAAATTGGTATTAGCTTCATATAAAAAATCGCCCGCGTTACGTCCCTGTGCAACCTGCTGCAGGTTGGCCTGGATATTTACACGGTCGCTGAAACGGTATCCGGCGTTAGCCTTTAGCGTAATGTTCTGGAACGATAGCTTTGTGCCCATCTGCTCGTACCGGTATAAATCGTGCTGAAAGCCTAAATCCAGCTTCATCTCGTTCTTGATAAATTTTACCGATTTACCACGCAGGTAGAAACTGTAGAAGAACTCATTCCGCAAATCGGTAACCAGGGTAGAGTCGTTGGTTAGCGGGTCTGAAACGGCGGGTATCAGTTGGGGGAGAGCCCCGTATGTATCAGCCTCGTTTTTATAAAACTGGTATTTATTGGATGAATAAGAAATGCTGTGCGATATGCGCTGTGTAGGTAAAATGCTGGAATTACTGTCGGATGTAAGGCTGTCTATCCGGCCGATATAATAAAACTGCTTCAGGTAGAACGTTTTGCTTTTCCAGATTTGCCGGGGTGTGTTGCCCTGGCTTCCGCTAAGGCTCACGGTTTGCGCATCATGACCGAGGGTTTGGCTGGTTGTAAATAAGCTGTCATTCACTACCGAACCGTTTTCGGCTGCCTTTAACGTGTTAAACAGCACATTGGCCAGTGCATTATAGCGTTTTCCCGGCGATTGATACCAGGTAAAAACCGCGATATTGGTATGGTCGGGATTTTGATTTTTATAAAAGCCATTGCCGCCTATACGGTTATAATTAGCTCCGAAATTCCAGTTAGGCTTGATGTTTTGTGTATGAATAACCTTAAATAGTTGCTGTGCTTGTCCGCCGTTAACGTAGTAAAGTTGGGTAAAGGGTGTTCGTGCCCGGTAGTATTTAATGGAATCTTCGGTTAATAAATAAGCATCTAAGGCATGAAAGCCGGCATCGAAGCCAATGTTTTTACGGGGTGTAAACAATAAATCGCGATACGGCAGGCCCATATTGCCCAGGTTTGCCGTTGGCGATTGAGGCTGAAACAGCGGATTGTAGTTTTCGTAATTATTGAGCGTGGTATCTAATGGCAATGTACGGGTACTGTCCTTTAATAAGCCGATAGTGGTGTACCGTATGTATTTAGCTGTAAAAATAACCGTATCCTGCTGCTGTTCTTCACGCTTACGTAACGAGTCAATTTCCGAGCCGCTATCCTTTGGCTGCTGTTGTGTATTGGGCGGCTCGGCAGGGCGTATTTGTGCTAAGGCTGCGCTGCAACTGCAACACCATAATATGAAAATTAAAATCCGGGTTAACGTGTTCCGCATCTTATAACGTGGCAATAAGCTCTTTAAGAATCAGTGTCATTTTGGGTTCGGCTTTCATGGCCACTTCTATAATTTCCTCTACAGATACAGGCTTTAACGTTTCCGGGAATCCTTCATCTGTTAAAACGGATATGGCGAAGACTGGCAAACTCATGTGGTTCGCTACGATAACTTCGGGTACCGTGCTCATGCCCACCGCATCGCCGCCAATAATCCGTAAAAAACGGTATTCTGCACGTGTTTCCAGATTCGGGCCTAAAACTGATACATAAACTCCTTTATGACAGGTAATATTATGCCGGCTTGCGATTTCCAATCCTTTTGAAAGTAGTACCGGGTCATACGGCTGGCTCATATCCGGGAAACGGGGGCCTAACTCGTCGTAATTTCTTCCCCGTAAGGGATTGTTACCCTGAAGGTTAATGTGGTCGTCAATGATCATTAAATCGCCCTTGCGATAGCCGGGATTAAGTGCGCCGCTGGCATTGGATACAAACAGTTGCCTGATGCCCAGCATTTTCATTACCCTGACGGGGAACGTGATCTGCTGCATGTTGTAGCCCTCATACAGGTGAAGGCGGCCCTGCATGGCGACAACGCGTTTACCGCTAAGCGTGCCGAAGATTAATTTCCCGGAATGGAATTCGAGCGTTGACACCGGGAAATCCGGGATATGGGCGTAGAGCAACTGGTGCTGTATCTCGATATCGTTGACCAACGCCCCCAGCCCTGTGCCTAAAATAATGCCTATTTCGGGATTAAAATCGCCTATACGTCGTTTTATATATTCAGTAGTTGTTTCTATACTTTCTAACATATAGTTCTATGAGCTGATTAAACCTGTGTTCGTCGGGCTGGTGAATGCGTGCTTCAACAGGCAGATAGTAAACAGGCAAAGTATCTAAAAGTTGTTTAAACTCCGGCATGCGCAACCGCTGACTGTCCTTCTCGGTGGTAATAATCAGCTTTTCGGTATACGGCCATGCGTTAAATATTTCTGCAAGTTTACTAATATTTTTTGTGGTGTAGGTATGATGGTCGGGGTAGCGGATGTGCCGGATATGACTGGTATAGCGTTGCAGTTCCTTAAGTAACGGCTCGGCATAGGCTATCCCGGTAAGCACAACAATTCCTGTTTGCGGAGCGATGCTTCCCAAGGCTTTATTATGTCCATCATGAAGCGACAATAGGTTACCGTATTGCAGGTATGAAAAAAATAATTGTTGTTTGGGTAACGGCCGGATTTTTTTGCCAATCTCTTGCCGTTCATTATTATCCAGATTAGCTGGTGTTTTGGTCACGATAATAACATCCGCCCGGCTCTTACTGCTTCGCGGTTCGCGTAGATTTCCTGCCGGAAGCAGAAGCTGAGGTTCATGTAAGCGGTTATAATCAAATAACAGGATGGACAGGCCGGGCTTAACGGCCCGGTGCTGGTATGCATCGTCCAGCAGGATAACATCGTGATTCTGCTGAAGCTGCTGAATACCTTTTACCCGGTCTTCGCATACCGCTACGGTAATTGCCGGAAACTTTTGCTTGAACTGTACCGGCTCATCGCCGCCTTCGGTAGCGGGTGTTGTAGTGGTTACTTCCAAAAAACCTTTTGTCTGTCGTCCGTAGCCACGGCTTAAGGTGGCTATACGATACCGGCTGTTCAGCAAGCGGATAAGATATTCTGTTGCCGGGCTTTTACCTGAACCACCTACTGTGATATTACCTACCGATATAACCGGCAGGTCAAAGGTGTAACTTTTGAATATGCCGTGATTGTAAAAAAAATTACGCAGATACACTACCAGCCCATAGAGCAGTGAGAACGGAAGTAACAACCATCTGAGCATTTGCATAACCGGTGTAAAAATATAAAAGGCCGGGCAATTACCCGGCCTTTTATCGAGGCAATAGCCGATTTATTTATTGCTTGATGATTTTTTGAACTTTAACGCCCACTGACGTAGTTACCTGCAGGGTGTAAATACCCGAAGCTAATGATGCCAGGTTAAGCTCATGTTTGCTGTTGCTTAATCCGGACTGGCTGATGACAGTGCGTCCGTACAAATCGAGCACTTTAAAGGTTACCTGCTCACTGCCTGGTGTTCCGGCTATTACATTTAATGATGACGGTGTTGGTACAGGGTAAGCGCTCAGTACAATATTGTTGCCGTTAAGGCCGGTTACTGCACGAACTTTATCGGTATAAACGGTGCGTTTACCGTTTATGTCTACCTGAACCAGGCGGTAATAAGCAAGACCGCTAAGCGTTCCGTCAGTATAGGTATAATTACCGGCGCCTTGTGCGGGTACAATACCTATCGTTGTGAAGTTTACGCCATCGCTGCTTTTCTCAATTTCAAAATGCAGGTTGTTGTTTTCGGATGCGGTAACCCAGGTTAACATGGCTCCCTGTGTTTTGGCAACAGCTTCAAAGCTGATGAGGTTAACCGGAAGAACATTGTCGGTTGAACCAAACGTAAACGGACTGAATGAAGATAAAGTTGTGGTAGAAGTTACTTTATAGGGTACTCCATCGACAATTGTGCCGCCATAGTTCTTCCATTCGCCACTTTCGTAGTGGGCAACAGTGTAACCTGTACTACCGGCAATATTACTGGCCGTTTTATCAAAGCTGTACAGTGTAACGGTTACTGCATTTGAAGCGCCGCTATGCGCTAAATTCCAATATTCATGACCACTTACACCGCCAGTTAAGCCGCTTTCTACACTGCTTACATCGCTGTAGGCAGTTTTAAAGTATTCGGCAGTGAAAATATCTGAACTAACTGTACCGCTTACTTCAATAGGAGCAGAGGCGCCATTTTTACCTACAGGGAATATAATGGCATTGGTTCCATCGGCAGTTACCTTCATTGGACCGTCAACATAGCCATTGGCGGTCGGGGTTGTAATCCCGGTTGGAGAGGATACGCTTAAAATATTGGTAGCATCTGTTTTAATTGCACCTGCAGTGGTCGTTAATGCACCAACGGTTACTGGCTTGGCAAGAGTTAATGTTTTACCGGCGGCATTGATAGTAACGCCACTTAAGGATATTGTCGCATTTTCCGCATCTAATGTAATATCCCGGTCTGCCGAAATAGTAGCCGAAGAAAGGTCTGTTCCTGCTTTTACCAAAACAGTATAGTTGGCATCAGGCACAACAGCAAATGCGTTGATGGTTTCCGTAGCGGTGCTTACATAGGCCATTTGCGGTTTGATGGTTACAAAGCCGGTTGTTCCGTTGTCAATGCCGTGGCTGATCTTTGTTTCAAGGGCATATAAATCGGCGTTAGTCATGGCTGAAGAAGATGAACCGCCAAATATATTGCCAGATGCGTCTACATCACCTTTATAGGCTGCGGTTGGTGATGCGGATAAGCTGCTTCCATAGTAAAATGAACTGGCATTAGTTGGGCTTTTAAACTCCGGATTCCAGGGGAAAATTGTTTTTGAATCGGCTACTTCCTGGTTGTCTAAATCGATGTAGGTAGCCAGGCTGGATGCGAATGTATTTTCTTCAGAACCGGTACCGCCTACTTTTATATTGGTAAACGGAATAACAGACGCTGTGCCCTGATGATTGGCAAACCAGATACCTCTTCCGCCAGCACTGCCCGAACCGTTCAGCGTATTTCCCTGTATGGTGATGTTATCGTACGAATCGAAGCTGTTCTCATTGCTGTTAGATGTTTTGGTATTAACAGCTATCGCTGTAAAGTCAGTAACGCCAGAGAGCGGAGTTAATGTGTTATTTTTAATATTTACATTGCTCGAAGCCATGACAAAAATACCAAGATATTTATAGTCCTGAATAGTATTGTCGCTTAAGGTAACATCTCCGGCAGTAGAAGAATTAATTTCAATAAGTGCAGGGAATTGGTCGGCGGCATCTTCATCGTTGCTAGCCCAGGTAGCTTTTAAAGCTGTGCCTCCACTTGAAATGGTGTTATGAGAAATGGTATTGCCCGGAGTTTTGAAAACTGACAGATCTAATTTTCCGGCAATGATATTGTTGTAACTGAAATCAATGGTTTCGTTAGCGTCTCCACCAAAAATACCTCCCTGGAATGAAGCGAAATAAGCTTTTAATGTATTGGCGTTTGCCGATGACCCGCCAATGGTTCCGTTAATGTTCCACGAACGGATAGCACGTCCGAACGCTGACTTAGGATTGTCGGCTGTGATAGTATTACGTATAATAGTTACTTTATCGTAAACCTGGGGAGACGCGTTTAACTGATGTCCCAACTGTACGCCATACGTGCCAAACTGGGTTGTTGTAGAGGAGGTAGCATAGGAGGAACTCATGGCCACAATTTCATTGTCCTGAATAGTCAGGTTGTTGTAAGTGCCTGAAAGGGGAGCCCTTATTCCGTTTTTAGTGCTTCCATTTTGAGCAACTTCTATTCTGAAGTTTGAAATGGTAGTATTGGGTTTGTTTACAATAAATAATGCCTGTTGTGCTGAATTATCATTTCCATTAATTACAGGTTTAGTGCTGGTTGTATTATTGTTGCCCTGAATGGTGAGTTCTTTGTTTATCTGGATACCACTGGTTAAGGTGTAGGTTCCAGCGTCAACGTTGATCACATCACCGTTTTGAGTGGTAGCATCGTCAATAGCATCTTGTATCGAGGCAAACCCATAACCGGAAGTTATATCCTTAACCGGAAAATAGATAAGTACTTCTCCGATATTATTATCTTCATCCTTATCGTGCATAAACGTTTTTAATGTTGTGCGGTCTGATGAATTCATATCGCCGGCTAGTTGGAGACCGGCTCCGATATCATACTTGTTATAAACAGCAGTAATGTCTTTTGTCCAATAGCCAGTTGTTGTGGCTGGAATTCCACCATAATCTGCCGGGTATGTTGATTGGAATGTGCCATCTGTTGTTGAAATACCATTGGAATTATCTATCCAGATGAAGTTTTTAATATTGGTATTAAAGGTATTCTCAGCTCCGGGCTGACCAATAAGGTATGATGAATTGGTTATGTAGTTACTTGTGCCATCTTCATTGTGATTGTAGAACCCTATCGCGGTACCGTTGGTGCTTCCTGCTAACCCGTTGAATGTATTATTCTTCATTAAAAAGCCCATTGGTAAGGTTGTAGGAGGAGAAGTAACCAGAGCTTTGGTATTAATAGTAACCAATCTGAACCCGTCAACCGATGGCGTGAACGTATTGCCGTCTAATGTAATGCTGTTGAAGTTTTCTAAGCTCATTCCCCAGTTTACATTGGTGAACGTGTTGTTCTTTACAATGAATGTTTTTTTATTGGTGTTAAACTGGAAACGGGCTAGTGAAGTGTAAGTATTTGAAGTTGTTCCATCAAAGCTGTTATCCTCAACAGTAACCGTGCCCGATGCGTTGTTTGTAGATGACATTTCGAGTCCGCCACCGTTCAGGGTGTTGTTCTTTACGGTTACATCGCCATCGGTGAAGAAGCGGCAAATAACGTCCTGACTGATGGTCTGAACAGTATTTCCATCAGCGGCAGTATTGCCGCCAATAAGTACATTTCTTGCCCTGTCAACCTGGAAGCCGCCTCTGAACCCTTTAGCCGGTGTGCCCCCGATAAGTCCCTGTACCGTATTTCGCTGGATGGTTACCCCGGTTATTCCTGTATTTACATTACTATAATCAGAATCGTACGGGTCAATGTTAATACCTACCGCATTGCGGAAAGTATATTTTAGTTTTCCACTTACCAATGTACCAGTAGCCGCGGCTACAAAATTATTATCTGTAATGGTTATGCCACTAACATCTCCATACGAATGGATAGCTGAATGTATTTTATCTAAATTAACAATGAAATTAATGTTTTTAATAGTCACATTGGGCGAGGCAACAGTAAAAATGGTAGGTATACCGTTTCCGGTAGTAGTTATAGCAGGGCCTGTGTAAGTAGCCTTTGCCTTGGTGGTATCTAACCCATCAATGGTAATGGCTTTGTCAATAATAACCCGTTCATCAAAGGTATTAGCTGAAAGTTGCAGTGTATTCCCGGCCGAAGCAGCTTCGACACCCAGGCCAATAGTCGCAAAAGCGGTGTTTAGCGTAGTGTTAAACACGTATTGCGTATCGCCAAAATAAGTGTTTGCTGCAAATTGATCACGTGTCTGTACGATATTTCCGGTGCTTAAATCATTGCCTGATAACGTTATTGCGGCAGAAAAAGGCGAGTTACCACGGTCGAAATAGTCATCAACTGCGGCCTGGTCGGCATCGCCCTTATTATTTTTAACGTAACCACTGGCATTGCCCGACTGTCGCTGGATGCCCACATCACAGTTTTTAACAATGTTATCCTTTATAGTTACCAGAACGCCTTCAGCCACAATACCATATCCTTCACCATTGGCATCCGGTTGTTGGAATCCGTCAATGGTATTGCTTTTAATCACTACACCTGCCGGAACATCTAAATAACCTGCGCTGTTATCTTCTAGTACCCCACGACGAAAGACTGCGATTCCTGCCAGGTCACGTTTTTCAGTACCCAAACTTCCTGACCGTGTAATAATATTATTTTTCACGATAATACTGCCATCGGCCACTTCATCATCAGCACCGCTGCCCATCGGGTTTTTTATTTCAATACCGTAGCGCTTAGCAACCGTAATGGTATTGCCTGAAATAATATTAGGGCCAGCACCTGAAGTTAAGCCTGTAACGCCAATACCATTATCACTTGAATTTTCTATCGTGTTGTTTGAAATATTCACACCCGATGCTGTTCCGTCCTGAAGCTCGATAGAACAACAGGCATCCGTGTTTTTTACGGTATTATTAGTTATATTAACATGGGTTTTAAACCCATTCCAAATAACCATTTGCCTAAAGCCTCCAGCCATGCCATTATTTTCAAGATAGTTGTGGTCAAAGACTATATTGTCCAATGGTCCGTTAAAATAAATTCCACCTTGCTCACCAATCCCGCCGGAAGCGTTGTTATTGATGATGTCACAATAAGTTATGCTGGTATTACTGTTGCCTAGCTTTCCAACTATTCCGGCTTTAAATCCGTCAACAATAATCCCTGTAATTTCAGTCCCGGTAATATTATTGTTGATGAAGATTCCTTCGTGGGTAACATCGGCTAATGATACAGCTTTAATAATAGTATTTGTAGCAGGATTATAGGTTAAACTATTTGCATTTCCTGCACCCTGGAGCTTAATATTGGTTTTGTTAATTACAACATTCTCATCGTAAATACCGGCCGCAATGTTGATAGTAACAGCCGAGCCTGTTGCTGTACTTATTGCTTTGTTAATGGTTTTGTACGGCGATCCTGACGAACCGTTTCCGGTAATATCATCGCCTGAAGCAGATACATAAATCTGGCCTGATACGGTAATTACAAAACAAGTGATTAATAAACATATTGCAGTAAAGACTTTGCCGCAATAAGAGATGCGTAAATTTTTTTTCATGGTTGAGCGTATTAAAGGGGTTAAGAGGAGCAAAATTATATAAAAATAGTTGACAATCACAATGTTGTAGCTCATTTTTTGAGTTAAATTTTTTTTAATATCGTTTTTGGTGCGTCTGGTGGCTTTTTTCTGAAAAAAAATTGCCTGCTTATGAAGTATGTTATCTGTGGTTAACCAATAGTTTTGCGAAATCATGTTATTGGAGCTGTATATGAAAATATAAGATATAATAGGGTATTTTAATTCGAATGAGTTAAGGCGGAGTGTTAGCCTGGTTAATATCAAAAAAACTTTAAAAGCGGCTGTTAACCAATAATCAGCAGCGCACCAAGGTGCTGTATCAAATTTTTTTCGTCATCACTGTATGACCGTGTGGGTTGAGGTAATCTCTCAATTGGCGACGAGATTGCTTCGTTTTAAGTTTCTTCCTGTTGCTATTGCATACAGCGATGACGCCGAATTTTCAGTTGCGCCTGTTCTGGCAGCATGCAGTAATAATTTTTGTTTCTAATACATAAATACCTTATCTTCGTATCACATCATGGTCAACAAGGACTATTATGAATAACAAGAAGCATATACATACCACTACAATGAGATGCCATGCATTACAGATGCAGCAGGCGTACCGGTGTTGTTGTATGCTCGGCCGTTCTGCGTCTCCAATCGGGTATTCTTTCCAAACGAGCAGTAAGGACTTTATTCAGTAAGCCCCGGCCTCTGTTTTTCAGGCTTGGGGAGTATCATTCCGCTTTTTCTTCTTTTACTGTTTAAAATTTTATTTCATGAAACCAGTTGGATTTTACCCCTATACACGGGTTGCATTTGTTTTTATTTTTTTACTCAATATAGCAGCTATCCTGGGTGCTTTATTTACTCACGAGCAGTTGCTATTATTTGTCGCCATTACGTTGTCGTTATTACAACTGGCGGCTTACCATTATTTGCAGCGCAGGAAGCTGATCAGCCGGCACTTTGACCGGTTAAGACGGCGCAGTTCGCTCCCGTAATAAGGTCTGTTTGTTATCAATTAATGTTTTTATATAAATCTATAGTAACATGGAAAATGCACGTTTAATTATTTCTCAAAACGATTTTGATCTTTTACAGAGTCATCTGAAATTAAGCAGTAATTTGTCTGAATTTAACAGGAAGAAGCTAAATGAGGAATTGCAGTCGGCCCGGATAATGAGGCTGGAAGATCTGCCTGATGATATTGTTGCAACCAATTCGCAGGTTGAAATTGAGGAAGTTGCAGGAGGGCAGCGTTTTACTTTCCAACTGGTAAGTCCTGATGAAGCTGATATGAAAAAGTACAAATTATCGGTATTGGCGCCAATAGGAGTGGCCCTGTTGGGGTATGGTGTGGGCGCTGAGGTACAATGGGAAATGCCTAATGGCCTGAAAACTTTCAGGATAGTAAACGTTACCCGTGATGTATTGGACGTTGAACCCGCAGTCAAATAATCCATTAAAGAATTATGCTATGGACTGGCAAATGGTAAAAGAGCTTCTGAAAAGACTGACTGCTACCTACACGCAGGATAGTATCCGGGTGATCACCTATAACCGGGAAATTTTTCCACTCATCTTGCGGTTTGAAGATAATGAGCGTTCTGCCGATTTATATCATGCCATTATCCGGCTTTATGAGCAGCTAATGAGCGAACGGGTAGAAATGGGATGGAAGATAAGTAAGAGCGGAAGCTGATAGCAATAAAAAAAGAGTGTCTAAAAAGCCAAAAGACATCGTCATTTCGACGACTTTAGGAGGTGAAGTTCCAAGCATTTCTGACGAAGATATCTCGACTACGCTCGGGATGACGGGAACCTTTTAGACACTCTTTCTGATCCTGGATTTTGAATGCTACTACATGGCAGTGATCACACCGCAGCCAATTCTGCTGCCTGCATTACCTGCCGGTTGTGATTTATAATCGTCTACGCCAGAGTGAACAATGATACCATGGCCCACTACATTGGTTGTTGAATCGCCGCCAATGCTCCAGCGGTTTGTTTTCATGGTTAATTCGCCGTCGCCTTTGTTATCTAATTGTACATTACCAATATCGCCGGAATGATAGGATGCTGATCCCCATTTACCATGCTGCTCATGAGTTGGGTTCCAGTGGCCGTGGGTCATTTTGCCTGAATCGCCGCAATCGCCATGCTCATGAATGTGCACAGCTACACTTTTATTGGCCATTGACGGGAAATGAATTTTTAACTGTAGCTGAACAGTGCCATCGCTTTCTTTGACAAAATCAGCGGTGCCCGTTCCGGCGGTATCGGTTTTGGTTGCGCTAATATCGGCATGCGCCATAGTTGCATTAGCTCCCGAAGCCATTGAATCGGTCATAGAAGTATCAGACATGGCCATGGTGCTGTCTGTCATGTTTTGGTTGCGGTTATTATTACTACAACCTGCGGCTATAATCAGTGCAATAGCCATCATTCCGAAAAGATTTTCTTTTTTCATGGTTTTAATTGTTTTAGATAAACAGCCTGCCAGAAACAGACCGGGTTATTATTGGATTTGTAATATCCTGAAAAGATCAGTTAACGCAAACTTTAACGGTTTAAATGGCTTTTGGTTTGAGAAAATTTAATACAGTGGACAGTGGACAGTGGACAATTGACAGTTGACAGTGGACAATTGACAATGACCAATTAAAAACGAATAAGGCACAACGAACAATTCTGGATGCCTGGGATTTCGGTTTGCTCAACAACGCTCCCTTTCGCCCGACGGGATTTGTAATAAAAAAAGCCAGATGAAATCACATTCCATCTGGCTATACTGTTTCAGCAGGTAAATGTTGCTGAGAACGCTATTATACACTTCTTTATTCCCTGCCTTCCAGCTTTTCTCCTGTAACGGTTTCTTTAATTTTTGCTTCCAATTCATCCATCAGATCAGGGTTATCCAGCAAGAGCTGCTTTACGGCATCGCGTCCCTGGCCTAAGCGGGTATCGCCGTAGCTAAACCAGGAACCTGACTTTTTGATAATATCAAAATCAACGCCCAGGTCAATGATTTCGCCGGCTTTAGAAATTCCTTCGCCAAACATAATATCAAATTCAGCTACCCTGAAGGGTGGGGCAACTTTATTTTTCACAATTTTTACTTTCACGCGGTTACCCGATACCTCATCGGTATCTTTAATTTGCGACATACGGCGTACATCAAGCCTTACCGATGCATAGAATTTGAGGGCATTACCACCGGTAGTGGTTTCTGGATTACCAAACATGACGCCGATCTTATCGCGTAGCTGGTTGATGAAGATACAGCAGCAGCCGGTTTTGCTGATGGTTCCGGTCAGTTTACGCAGTGCCTGAGACATTAAACGGGCTTGTAATCCCATTTTAGAGTCGCCCATTTCGCCTTCGATCTCTCCCTTCGGAACCAATGCGGCTACCGAGTCGATAACGATAACATCAATAGCGCCTGAACGGATCAGGTTATCGGCAATTTCCAGTGCCTGCTCGCCATTATCCGGCTGCGATATCAGCAGGTTCTCAATATCCACACCTAATTTCTTTGCATAGAATTTATCGAAGGCGTGCTCGGCATCAATAAAAGCTGCTATACCGCCTTTTTTCTGTGCTTCGGCTATGGCATGAATAGCCAGGGTGGTTTTACCGGATGATTCCGGCCCGTATATTTCTATAACCCGGCCTTTGGGTAATCCGCCAATACCCAACGCAATATCCAGACCAATAGAGCCGGTTGAAATGGCATCGATAGGTTCTACAGCTGTATCGCCAAGTTTCATTATTGTACCCTTGCCGTATGATTTTTCAAGCTTATCTAAGGTTAATTGCAGGGCTTTTAATTTTTCCGGATTGCTCATTATTTTAGTTTTATAAATGCAAATATAGTATTTGTTTTAATAAATTATGCTAAAAATATTATCATTTTTTAGAGTTGATTAAATTTATATAGAGGTTTTACAGGTTTAATTAATGGACGGTGAGGACACCGTCCATGGCCTCTGCCACTGCTAGTGGAAATACCAGCAGCCCTGTATAACTTACTTTTCATTTTTAACATACTCTTAATTATCCTGACTAACGAATATACTCAATTTTTTATTCGGTTTTATTTAATGCCCGATTTTTGAATTTTGACATATTCAAAGTATTTACAAAACCAGGTTAACGGACATATCTCACATTTCGGTTTCCGGGCTACGCAAATGTAGCGACCATGCAGAATAAGCCAGTGATGTGCTACCGCGATTTTATCTTTCGGCAGGTATTTAACCAGTTGTTTTTCTACCGCAAGCGGAGTACGGGCATTGCTGGTAAGACCAATACGGTTTGCCACCCGGAACACATGCGTATCTACGGCCAGCGCCGGAACATCGTAAATAACAGAGGCAATAACGTTGGCCGTTTTGCGACCTACCCCGGGCAAGGTTTGCAGGGTTTTAACATCAGAAGGCACTACACTATTAAACTCGTGAACCAGCTTTTGAGCCATGCCAACAAGGTGTTTAGCCTTATTGTTCGGATAGCTTACACTGCGAATGTAGGTGAAAACCTCGTCGGAAGATGCGGCAGCCAGGCTCTCCGCATCCGGAAAACGTTCAAATAACCTGGGCGTAACCTGGTTTATGCGCTTATCGGTGCATTGTGCTGATAATATTACGGCAACCAATAATTCGTATGGATTGGAGTAATGCAGCTCGGTTTCGGCATTGGGCTGGTGTTCTGAAAAATAATCGACAAAGGCTTTGTAGCGCTCTTTTTTCTGCATAGAGGCAAATGTAATTATTGTTAATCAAAAGGAAAAAGTTACCCTTCCAACAGCGTTACATTGATTTCTGACAATAGTGAGAAACTTAAGGTTGGAAACAAAACGAGGAATCTGTGTAGCGTATGGTTCATGGTTCACTTCGCTGGTATAAGCTTGAATGGCTGGCTAAGTGAAGGTTAGCAAGGGTTCATTTAATATTAACAGGTATAAAGCCAGAGGCTTAAAAGTAGTCGGGCGAAGCTGGAGCTTCGCCCAATCGAACATAAAAAAACTTGGAAAACATCCGGAGTATTCAAATCTTCGGACGTTTTTTATTTACCTTTGATTGCAATGGCTCGTTTTGTTCATCTCATTCGTAATAAATACCTGATTTCGACTGTGGCCTTTGTCGTGTGGATGCTGTTTTTCGACCGTAACGACCTGATGTCACAGTACGAATACAGAACCCAACTCAATAAGCTCGAAGAAGAAAAGGAATTTTATACCCAGCAGATAGAAAAAGTAAAACAAGACCTCGACGAATTGACCACCAATCGCGATCAACTCGAAAAATTTGCCCGCGAAAAATACCACATGAAAAAAGACAATGAAGATGTTTATATCATTGTTCCGGCAAAGAGTAAGGAGTAATTTGTAACGTCTTTTCGCTGGCGCAAGCTTAACGTGTTTGCCTGAGCGTAAGGTTAGCTTGTGTTGGATAACTTCCACACTTCGCTATTCCCATTTAAACACTTTCACTGCCAGTGCATAAATGGCGACTCCCCACAATAGTAAAATCAGTAGCTGCTGCCTGACATCAAACAGGCTGGCTCCGTCGAACGCTACATTGCGCATCGCCTCGTTAAGATAGGTGAGGGGTAATGCCTTGCTGATGTATTGCAGCCAGGTTGGAAAAACACTGATAGAAAAGAATGTTCCCGACAGGAGAAACTGCGGTAAGGTAATGATGTTGGCTATAGGTGGCACAGAACTCTCGTTGCGGGCAATACCTGATACTGCGAAGCCGAATCCCATAAATACGATCAGTCCGATGGCTGAGAGTATGAGCAGGTTTAATACGGTAACGATGCCATGTATCAGCGTGAAGCCAAATACGTAATGGCCTAAAACAATAATGAATAGTGCGCCGATCAGCGAGAAGCCGATACGGGCAAGCGCCTCGCCAAGCACAATGCTTGAGCGCTTAACGGGTGTAGCAAAAAAACGTTTGATAACCAGGGTTAGCCGCAGGCTCAGAAAAACGAAAGCTGTGCCAAAAACGCCGCTGCTGAGTAATGAAAACCCCAACTGACCGGGTAATATGAAATCAATGCTTTTATACTCACGTCCCTGTATGCTGGCCTCCTCTAATTTGGCAACCGGTTCAGGCGTTTGGAGCGCTTTTGAGTTGAGCTTATATAAAATGTTGTGCAACAGCGAGCTTAGAACCTGCTTTTTATCGGGCGATGCTTTGGTATACTGAACCGCAACAGTATAAGGAGTTCCGGTGGTGTTTTTTTGAATATTAATAATGGCATCGAGGTGGCCTCGCTGGAGGTTTTTTTGCATTTCATCCTCGGTTTGATCTTCAACCAGGTGCAATACCATAGTGTGTTTTAGTATAGAATATACCGGGTTATCCGGGTTGCTGGCTTTATCGACACCCACATCTACTTTTACACCACCGCCTTTAATAAATCCAAATGCAACAATAAACACCAGCGGAAATGCCAGGCTGAATACCACAGCAGACGGGCTGCGCAGGATAGACCTGAAGCTGGCTTTCGCCATAGCCAGGGTTGCTTTTGTATTGCTGTATTGCATTTTATTTAGTTGTTAGTTAGTGTTAAATCGTTACGGGTTGTGAGTTACGGGTTACGGGTTACGAGTCCCACAACACATAACTCACAACACATAACTTATGCTTTCAGCTTAATTTTCTTGCTTCTATGCTCTTGTTTCTATTTCTTCATCCTTCCCGCCATGCTTTTCCCGTAAGGTGTATAAATACGTCTTCCAGATTAGCTTTTTTCACTTCTTTGGTGCGTTCAAATCCCGAGGCTACCAGTTCATCAATAAAATGGTCGGGGGTGTTAATGCCGATAATATTACCGCTGTCAATAAAGGCAACGCGGTCGCACAGCACTTCGGCCTCGTCCATATAATGTGTAGTGATCACCACTGTAGTTCCGGATTGGCGTATATCGAGGATCAGATCCCATAAATTACGCCGGGCCTGCGGGTCTAAACCGGTGGTAGGCTCATCCAGGAAAATGATTTTGGGCTGATTGATCAGCGTAGTAGCTATAGAAAAGCGCTGTTTTTGTCCGCCGGATAAAGCCTTGTAGCGTGCCTTGGCCTTGTCGGTAAGCGCTACTTTCTCAAGCAATTGCATGGGATTGGCCGGTACGCCATACAGGCCCGAAAACAGCTCGATCAGCTCGGTAAGGTTTAAATTGGGATAATACCCGGCTGCCTGTAGCTGCACGCCAATAATGCGCTTAATGGCCGCAGGCGATTGATCAAGGTCGAAGCCATTGATGATTACCTTGCCGGAAGTTTTATCCCGTAAGGTTTCCATGATCTCCAGCGTGGTGGTTTTACCGGCTCCGTTTGGGCCTAATAACCCGAAAATTTCGCCTTCCTGTACGCTGAAGCTGATATGGTTTACCGCGGTAAAATCATCGTATTTTTTTACCAGGTTACTTACCGTGATAATAGCCGGTTTTTCTTCCATTTCCCGATAATTATTTACCGCAGGGTGGAGAACATTAGTTTTGCAGGGATGTTACAAACTGGTCGAACAGGTAGCGGGAATCGTGCGGGCCGGGAGATGACTCCGGGTGATATTGCACCGAAAAAGCCTTTTTGCCTTTAACCCGTATTCCCTCAATCGACTGATCGTTCAGGTTAACATGAGTGATCTCAACCTTGTCAGATTTTTCAATGTCTTCGGCCACTACGCCAAAACCGTGGTTTTGCGAGGTAACTTCACAACGGTCAAGAATAATGTTTTTTACCGGGTGATTGATGCCCCGGTGCCCGTTAAACATTTTCCGGGTGCGTATGCCGTTGGCCAGTGCCAGTAGCTGGTGCCCTAAGCAGATACCGAACATCGGTTTATCGGCCTGCAATATTTCGGTAACCGTATCTATGGCATAAGGCATAGCCGCCGGGTCGCCGGGGCCATTAGAGATGAAATAGCCGTGTGGTTGCCAGGCTTCCATTTCCTTGAAGCTGGTTTTGGCCGGGAAAACCTTGGCATAAACATCGCGATTATCAAAGTTGCGAAGAATGTTTTTCTTAACACCCAGGTCAAGTACAGCTACGCGATATGTGCTGTTTGAGTCGCCGTAGAAATAAGGTTCCCGGGTAGAAACCTTTGATGAAAGCTCTAACCCGTCCATTGATGGAACTTCGGCCAGCTTCTGTTTCAGCACTTCAACATCCAGTATCTCTGATGAAATAATGGCGTTCATGGCACCTTTATCACGAATATGACGCACCAGCGAGCGGGTGTCTACATCCGAAATACCTACAATGTTTTCTTCCTGGAAATAATCCTGGATAGATTCTGAGGATAGCTTGCGGCTGTAAGCAATATTAAAGTTTTTGCACACCAGCCCGGAAATTTTAATGTTGCCCGATTCAGTTTCATCGTCATGGATACCATAATTGCCAATGTGCGCATTGGTGGTAACCATGATCTGTCCGAAATACGAAGGGTCAGTAAAAATCTCCTGATATCCCGTCATTCCGGTATTAAAACAAATCTCGCCGGTGGTAGTACCTATTTTACCGGCGGCCTTGCCATGGTAGACCGTTCCATCCTCCAGGAGTAAAATTGCGGGCAGTTTGGTGTAATTCGTTGTCATTTATCTGTTAAAATATATTGCTGTAATTGTATGTTGCAGGTTTCGCCCTTACGGGAACTTAATAAAAAAGAAGGTAGTTTACGGAGAAAATCCGCGTTAAAAGTACTTGGCGTGATGAAGCAGGTGACTTCTGTTTGCACGAGGGACAAAGGTAAGAATTATTCGCCAATCTGTAAACAGCAAGGTGGAGTTTTTTGGTTAAGCTCACCCCGACCTTCCCAACCGCGTGCTGCCTTAGCTTTAGCGGTGGCGCAAGGGAGGAGTAGGTTCTGCTTCTTGTTTTGTCTCTTCTGTTATAGCTTTTGGCTTTTAGCCTTTTGCTTTTGTCTCTCTTTCAACTCATGAATCATACAGATATTGTCCATTGTCAACTGCCCATTGTCAACTCTCCATTGTCAACTCTCCATTGTCCACTGTCCACTGTCCATTGTCCCTTGTCCCTTGTCCACTGCCCACTGTCCATTAGCTTGAACCACCAGCCACATAAAACTTAAACCTTCTGCCCTCTACCTCTTTTCCTGCACAAACGTAAACGTTTCGCCATCAAATAAGCCTTTATCACTTAATTTAAGTCGGGGAATAACCAGTAAGGCCATAAAAGAGAGTGTCATGAACGGGGCTGAAAGTATGGAGCCGAGCTTTTTTGCCTTATTGCTGATGCTGGTATAAGCGGCGGCTACGTCATAACCATTGTCTGTGCTCATTAATCCGGCAACGGGCAAAGCTAAAATCTGGCTTTCAGTGCTGCTTACGCAGCTGATTCCGCCTTGTTGCTCAATAACCAGGTTTACGGCTTGTGCTATGCTTTTATCATCAACGCCTACGACCACAATATTATGGCTGTCGTGAGCTACGGAAGAGGCAATAGCTCCCTCTTTTAACCCGAAATTCTTAATAAATGCGATGGCAACCGGAGCATCCCGGTAACGGTTTACTACGGCAATTTTTAAAATATCGGCAGCGGTATCGGTAATTAAAAAACCGTTACTCGCTTTAAGCGGATATTTTTTCCAGCCGGTTATCAGCTGACCATCGTAGGCTTCTATCACATCGACTTCGGATATACCGGTTTGTGCCGGGTATTGAAAATCTTCCGCTTTTTTAGGCGAACAGCTGAAATTATTAATGGCTGTTACCGTTTTTCCCAGGATAAGGCTTTTGCCATTTTCAGCTACTAATTGTCCGTTTATCCAGGTTTGCAATACGTTGAAGTTTTCCAGGCTTTCTACCGCGATAAAATCGGCAGCATCGCCCTTACGCAATAAACCAACCGGTAGTTTGTAATGCAACACCGGATTAACACAGGCTGCTTTCAGGATGTTGAAAAGGTTAATTCCCTTTTGTAAAGCCCGTTGGCATAGCTTGTTAATATGCCCTTCAACCAGGCTGTCGGGATGTTTATCATCGCTGCAGAACATCATGGCATCCGGGTGGTCGTGCAATAAGTCAATCAGCTCTTCGAAATTTTTAGCGGCACTGCCCTCCCGAACGATGATTTTCATACCGGCATTCAGTTTATCCAAAGCCTCGTCGCGGGTAAAACATTCGTGGTCTGTACTGATACCCGCCGAAATGTATTTACGGGCCTGTTCGCCCCGCAATCCCGGAGCATGGCCATCTACCGGTTTGCCTGTATGTTTGGCTGCCGCAATTTTCTTTAATACCTCTTCGTCTCCATATAATACACCGGGAAAATTCATCATCTCAGATAAATAGAAAATATCATCACGTTCAAGCAATTGAGCTACCTGGCCGGAGTTTATAGTTGCGCCTGCTGTTTCAAAAACGGTTGCCGGAACGCAGCTTGGAGCGCCAAAGTGAAATTTAAACGGGACGCTTTTGCCATTCTCAATCATAAACTCAACGCCTTCCATACCACACACGTTGGCAATTTCGTGTGGGTCGCTTACAGTAGCTACAGTGCCATGTACTACGGCCAGCCGGGCAAATTCAGAGGGCACGAGCATGGAGCTTTCAATGTGTACATGAGCATCTATAAATCCCGGCAGGATAAACGGTAAACCGTCTTTCGGTGATGAACTAAACTGCTCTATGTTCTGAATAAGGCCGTTTTCTGTACGAACAGAGCCGTAATAGATGGACCGATTAAAAATATCGACGATGTTTCCTGTGATGGTCATGAGATGATAAGTTAAGTATGGCCTAAATTTAGGTTTTTTTCAGCTTATAGCTTATGGTTCATAGCTGATAGAGAGGCAAGAAACACGACTAGGGAGCATAGACTAGCTCCCTCCCTTTGGGAGGGTTGGGGTGGGCTTCATGATACTCCAACAAAACTATTACCTTTGCCACAGTAATGGTAAAATTTGATCGGTTTACGTTAGATAACGGACTACGGGTGTTGGTCCACGAGGATAAAACTACGCCCATGGCGGTAGTTAATATTTTATACGATGTAGGTGCACGTGATGAAAATCCTAACCAGACGGGATTTGCGCATTTGTTTGAGCATCTCATGTTCGGTGGTTCGGTAAATATTCCCAGCTACGACGAGCCTTTACAGCGGGTTGGCGGCGAAAATAATGCCTTTACCAGCAACGATATCACCAATTATTATATCACATTGCCCGCCGAGAACCTGGAAACGGCTTTCTGGCTGGAGAGCGACCGCATGTTAAGTCTGGCGTTCAGCGAAAAAAGCCTGGATGTGCAGCGAAATGTAGTTATTGAAGAGTTTAAACAGCGTTACCTGAATCAGCCCTACGGCGATGTATGGCTAAAGCTCAGACCGCTGTCGTATAAAGTTCATCCGTACCGCTGGCCAACCATAGGGCAGGAGATTGCCCACATTGCCGATGCCAGGATTGAGGATGTAAAGGCCTTTTTTAAGAAGCACTATAACCCGCAAAATGCCATTCTTGTGGTTGGGGGGCATGTAACTACCAATGAAGTTAAAGCTCTTGCCGAAAAGTGGTTCGGGCCTATCCCGGCAGGCGAAAAATACAACCGGAACCTGCCGCAGGAACCTGTTCAGACCGAGGCCCGAGCAGAAACCGTTACCAGCAGCCACGTGCCATTAAACGCCTTGTATATTACCTTTCACATGCCTGCCCGCAAAACAGCCGGTTATTATGAATGTGATTTAATTTCGGATATTCTTTCACGCGGAAACTCATCACGGTTGTGCTTAAACCTGGTTAAGGGTAAAAAGCTTTTCAGCGATTTGCACGCTTATCATACGGGAAGCATTGATGCCGGCTTGTTTGTGATTGATGGTAAATTGCTTCCCGGCATTGATATTCACCAGGCGGAACAGGCAGTTTGGGAAGAGCTGGAACAGCTTAAAAAGACTCTTGTAGCCGATATGGAGCTTGATAAAGTAAAAAATAAGCAGGAATCAACGTTCGTGTTCAGCGAAATGAACCTGCTGGATAAAGCCATGAACCTGGCTTATTTTGAATTGCTGGGCGATGCCGACGGGTTTAATCACGAGATTGATAAATACCTGGCGGTGAGTACTGCCGATATACAGCAGCGTGCAGCAAAACTATTCACCAAAGAAAATTCATCTACATTATATTATTTAGCCGGCGCATGATAGACAGAACCATAGCTCCAGCCTTCAGGCAGATTGAAAAAGTAGACCTTATTCAGGCAGTTCCTTTAAAATTAGATAACGGTATCCCGGTGTATTCCATTTATTCCGGAGAGCAGGACTTAATACGCCTGGAATTTATTTTCGATAATGTCAACTGGGATGCATCGCGGCCTTTACAGGCTTCTGTGGCTAACGGAATGCTTAACGAGGGTACAGCGACTTTAAACGCGGCACAAATCGCTGAAAAGATCGATTATTACGGAGCCTTTCTGCAAACTGAATATACGTATGACCATTCATCGTTGGTTTTATATACGCTGAATAAGTACCTGGATAACGTTTTGCCCGTTGTACACGATGTATTGACCCATTCGGTATTCCCCGTAGATGAATTGGAGGTTTACCGGCTTAATCACCAGCAGCAGATCAAGGTACAGCTGGAAAAGAATGATTTTGTTGCCCGGCAGACTCTTGGCCATGCGTTGTTTGGAAGCAGCATTTATGGGCATCCGGTAACCGTTACCGATTACCAGGAGCTGCAACGTGAAGATGTTTGTTCGTACTTTTCAACGGCTTATCAGCCGCAGAACTGCATAATCGTAGCATCAGGAAAGGTTAATGACCATGTTATTGCCCAATTGAACAGTTATTTCGGCGAATGGAAATCGCAGGCTTCGTATCATAAAAATACATTCGGATTTACGGCAGGGCAGGGACAGGAACATTACATTGAAAAGCCGGAAGCGTTGCAGTCTGCCATACGCATGGGTATACTGGCCATTAACCGGTCGCACCCGGATTTTGCCGGGCTACAGGTGCTTAATACCGTTTTAGGCGGTTACTTTGGCTCCCGTTTAATGGCTAATATTCGCGAAGATAAGGGATATACGTATGGTATCGGCTCGGCGCTGGTGTCTTTACAGCATGCGGGTTATTTGTTCATTGCTTCTGAAGTTGGGGCGGAAGTGTGCGGCGCTGCCATGGAAGAAATCAGAAAGGAAGTCCGGTTATTACGTGATGAACTCATACTGCCGGATGAGCTTGCGTTAGTACGTAATTATATGCTTGGCTCTTTTTTAGGAAGCCTTGAAAACGCGTTCTCTCACGCTGATAAGTTTAAGAATATTTATTTTTCCGGCTTAGGTTACGATTATTTTGAGCACTACGTGAATACCGTTAAAACCATCACACCACAACGGCTACAGGAGCTCGCTAACCAGTACCTTGATTTTGACAGGTTTGAAAAGGTGATTGTGGGTAGGAGGTAGTTGGTAGTTGGTTGTTAGTTAGTCTTATCTCTGCTTCTTTGTTTGTGTTTGGCCTCATCTCTAACTCCGCCAACTGGAGGAAGAAGGGAACATGGCAGTGCTACGTAAAACTTATAAGGTACAACCTTATGCCTTCCACCCTCTACCTTTCTTGGGTCTATGCTTTTGCTTGGCCTCACCCCCAGCTCCGCAGTTGGCGGAAGAGGGGAGCTGAACCATACAGATATTGTCCATTGTCCATTGTCCACTGTCCACTGTCCACTATCCACTATCCATATACTCTAATAAAATGCAAGCTATCAGGCCACTTTTTTTTCGGAGCGGTTTGCATTTATTACTCTGGGGTCTATACCTACGTAGTCAGCAGAGAATACTTTTTTGTTCTTTACCACACTGTAGATTGTTCTCTCCAGAAATAGCCGACAATCCGTTTTTCACGGTTTTGTTCTTTTCTTCTCCTGTTGAATCAAGGAAGCTTACATCGAACTTCTCCTTTGACAAATCAATTCCATATACTTGCATAACATTTTGTTTTATGCTCCCCATTTGAGTAGCTAAAATCGTGATAATGGGTTCTGCCCTAAATACTCTCTGCTTTGACTCAATAAATCTGCTGTCCTTAATATGGATATTAGGTTCAGCCTTACGTCAACTTAAAGTTAGGGCAGCAGATGGAGCTTATTTATACTAAGATAGTATTTCACGATTTAATCTTTTTCCTTGTCTTTTCTTGCTGAGTATAAACTAACGATTGTCAACTGTGTCAACTGTCCATTAGCTTGAACCATCAGCTACGTAAAACTTAGAACCTAAAACCCTTCACCCTTCCCACCTTTTTTAATACTTTTGGCAATTAAACTTGTCTGGCATGTCTGTAAACAAAGAAATACGCCGCGTAACCACCAATACGTTCCAGGAAATGAAAGAGCGTGGCGAAAAAATCGCGATGCTAACCTCGTACGATTTTTCTACCGCGACCATTGTTGATGATGGCGGTATAGACGCTATCCTGGTGGGTGATTCGGCTTCGAACGTTATGGCCGGACACGAAACTACGCTGCCCATCACTTTAGACCAGATGATTTATCACGCTTCGTCCGTGGTGCGGGCGGCAAAACGGGCGTTGGTAGTTGTCGATTTGCCGTTTGGCTCGTACCAGGGCAACTCCAAGGAAGCGCTCAGCTCGGCTATCCGTATTATGAAAGAATCCGGAGCGCATGCCGTAAAGCTGGAAGGCGGCGCCGAAATCCGCGAGTCGGTAGAGCGTATCATTACGGCTGGAATCCCGGTAATGGGACATTTGGGCCTAACGCCGCAGTCCATTTATAAATTTGGCACCTACACCGTGCGGGCAAAAGAAGAAGCCGAAGCCGAAAAGCTACGCAACGATGTACAGGTGCTGCAGCAGGCCGGATGCTTCTCCATTGTGCTTGAAAAAATACCCGCTATGCTGGCAAGAGAAGTTACGGCAAGCCTCAAAATCCCGACCATTGGCATTGGTGCCGGTGCCGATTGCGATGGCCAGGTGTTGGTTGTTAACGATATGTTTGGCCTTACTAAGGGCTTTAAGCCCCGGTTTTTGCGCCAGTACCTCAACCTGTACGAAGAAATGAAAAACGCCGTTGGTCGTTACGTGCAGGATGTAAAAGATAAGGATTTCCCTAACGAAAAAGAGCAATATTGATAAGTCAGGAAAAGCAAATGCAGTGATCTATCGCTTACCATAGTCCCGTTTTACGCTCATACGCCTTCAGCCCGCCCCGAAACCTCGCGGGGCATTAGCCACAAGGCCGGTATCCGCTGCAACCGGGTTTATTAAACAAAATACAGTGCAGGTAACAGAAAAAGATATTTTATACGAAGATAATCATCTCATTGCCGTTAATAAACGGGCCGGCGATATTGTGCAGGTAGACAATACCGGCGATGAATCGCTCGACGAAAAGGTCAAGAAGTTTATCGCCCAAAAGTATAATAAGCCCAATGGCGCATTCCTGGGCGTAGTGCACCGTTTAGACCGTCCCGTAAGCGGCGTCATCCTGTTTGCTAAAACCAGCAAAGCTTTAGACCGCGTAAACAAGCTGTTCAAAAACCGCCAGATGCATAAAACCTACTGGGCCGTGGTTCGTAACAAACCATCGCAGCCCGAAGGTAACCTGGTGCACTGGCTGGTAAAAAATCCGCAAAAAAATGTAACGAAGGCATACGACCATGAAGTGGCCGGAAGCCTGCGTGCCGAACTGAACTACCGGCTTATCGGCGAGCTGAATGGTTATTATCTTATCGAGGTAAACCCAATTACCGGCAGGCCGCACCAGATACGGGTGCAGTTATCCACGTTAGGTTGCCCCATTGTTGGCGACAATAAATACGGTTACCCTCGTGGCAGTCTTAAAAAAAGTATCTGCTTACATGCCCGGCAATTGCAATTCATTCATCCGGTAAAGCATGAGCCGGTAGCTGTTTTTGCTCCGCTCCCGCACGATGGTTTCTGGGAAAAGTTTGAGGTGTTTGAGAAATCGTAGCGGGTATTGAGCGGTGGGTATTGAGACAGGAGATTGCAAGAC
Organism: Pedobacter sp. BS3; assembly: GCF_008274585.1. GTDB lineage: Bacteria > Bacteroidota > Bacteroidia > Sphingobacteriales > Sphingobacteriaceae > Hufsiella_A. Next base: position 83,879 of record NZ_VTRT01000010.1, read on the forward strand.
GAAGAACGTCTATAATACTCAAATTTGTGCGTTTCTCCGGCCTGCCAGTGGGGATTGGCCACGGCAAAGCGTTGGCTAAGATGCAAAGTGTTTTTGCAAGTATGTGACTACGGTATAATTGGAAGGAAACGTACCTACGGCACGCTTGCTACACACTTGTGTTGTTACAAAGCGGTTGTCCCGCTGGGCAATGTCATTAAGTTAAGGATTAGTAT
>NZ_VTRT01000011.1 GCF_008274585.1 Pedobacter sp. BS3
TAGTATTATATTTGAAAACAGATGTAGGATTTAATGGCAGTAGGTTTGACCATTTACACAAAATTCTTCACAGGCTCTCTTGTTTCTCTCTTTCGGTCTTCCTGACTTTCTTGTCTCTTGATTCTATGTTCTTGTTTCTCTCTTCCGGTCTGACTTTCCCGACTTTCGGACTACTATCAGCCATGAACTATGAACCATCAGCCGCCTTCAACCTTCTGGCCTTCCACCTGTATAATCGTAGTTGAACTATAATATGATAATATCCTACAAAATATAGCGAAAATATTATAGTAAATACGTATGTTTTCAGAATAGCTTTGTTACTGTTTTAATAGCAGACTTTGAAATAAAGCAGGCGATGTTCAAAACAAGTGTTTTCCGGACTTGCCTGTTCTTAACCAATTTTAAACGATAGATGAAAAATCTTCCTGTACTTGACCTTTGTGTTATTGCACTTTACCTGATAGCCATGATAGTTGTCGGAATCTATTTCTCACGTAAGAATAAGAGTTCCGAACAATTTACCAAAGCATCCGGAAAAATACCCGGCTGGGCCATTGGTTTATCTATATATGCTACATTTTTAAGTAGCAATACATTCCTCGGAGTTCCCGGTAAGGCATTTGGAGGTAACTGGAACGCCTTTGTGTTCAGTATATCCATGCCTCTTGCTGCCTGGGTAGCATCCAAATATTTTGTACCATTTTATCGTACCATTGGCGGAGTATCCGCTTATACACATTTAGAGCACCGGTTTGGCGCCTGGGCACGTACCTACGCCGTTGTGTGCTTTTTATTAACACAGCTTGCCCGTATGGGCTCCATATTCTTTGGTATAGCCCTGAGCTTACAGGCGCTTACCGGATACAGCATGAGTGTTATCATGATTGTAATGGGCGTCTGTATTATTTTTTACACTGTATTGGGCGGTATTGAGGCCGTTATCTGGACGGAGGTAGTGCAGGCTATTGTCAAGACAGTTGGAGCCTTGCTTATTCTTTTCCTGATTATTAAGGATATGCCCGGAGGCGTCTCCGATATTATAAAAATTGGTGTGACAGACCAGAAATTCAGTTTAGGAAGCCTGTCGCCCAATTTCACCGAATCCACATTCTGGGTAGTGCTTTTTTATGGCTTCTTTATTAACCTGAACAACTTTGGTATGGACCAGAATTATGTACAGCGTTATCATACCGCCACATCCGAAAAAGAAGCAACCAAATCAGTTTGGTTGTGTGTGTGGCTGTATGTTCCGGCATCGCTGTTATTTTTCATAATCGGCACCTGCCTGTACGCTTATTACCAGGTGCACCCGGAATTCTTGACCAGCATTAAGCAGCAGGTAGCTATAGAGCGACTACCGCATGGGGCTTCTTCACAGGAAATATCACAGCTGGCATCTTCTCTAAAACCCGCCGATTATGGTGATAAGGTAATGCCGCAGTTTATGGTGACTAATATACCGGCGGGCCTGGTTGGATTGATTATTTCAGCTATTCTTTCGGCAGCCATGAGTACCATCAGCTCCGGTATGAATGCATCGGCAACGGTGTTCTCTGTCGATATTTTCAAGCGCTACATTAAACCTGATATCACCGAAAAACAAAATATGAATTTATTATATGTGGCTACGGTTGTGTTTGGTCTGCTCGGTATGGGAACCGGTATCGCGATGATTGGAGTCAAAAGCCTGCTTGATATCTGGTGGGAGCTTTCCGGGATTTTTGCCGGGGGAATGTTGGGCCTATTCCTGTTGGGCATGATAAGCCGCCGGGCAGGAAATCATGAAGCGCTGACAGCTACACTTATCGGTATACTGGTTATCCTCTGGATGACCTTCTCTAACCTGATACCGGAGCAATACAGCTTTTTACGTAACCCATTGCACAGTAATATGATTATTGTGATTGGTACGCTTACCATTTTCCTGGTGGGATTATTCATGACGTCAGTCCGCAAACAGCCGGTAACGCGATAAGAAATTAACAAGAAAAGAAATAAAATAATGAAGAACAAGCAAAAGGGATTTATTCCCGTTATGTTAACGCCGTTTAAAGACAATGGCGCTGTAGATTATGATGGATTATCGCGAATAACCGAACTGAATATAGAAGCAGGGGCCGCCGGGTTGTTTGCCAACTGCCTTTCCAGCGAAATGTTTGAGCTTACGCCACAGGAACGTATTGACAGTGTAAAGCATATTGTTAACATCGCAGACGGAGCAGTGCCTATAGTCGCTACCGGGACATTTGCCGGTACTGTAGCGCAACAGGCTGATTTTATAAAGCGTATATACGATACCGGTATTGAGGCCGCCATAGTAATTACGGGACTAATGGCCGAAGAAACCGAGCCGGATGAAATTTTCGATAACAATGTTTTCAAGCTGATAGCGCTTACGCCAGATATTCCCTTAGGATTTTACGAGTGTCCCGAGCCGTATAAACGATTAATTTCACCAGCACAATTAAAGCGGTTTGTTGAAACCGGCCGGGTAATTTATCATAAAGATACCTGCCTGGATATAAACCTGATAAAGGAAAAAATCGAGGCTACTAAAGATTATGAACAATTCGGTTTGTACGATGCTTACATGGTACACGCCGTTGAATCGCTTAAAGCCGGTTCCGCGGGGCTGTCCTGTATCCAGGGTAATTTCTTCCCCGAACTGATTGTTTGGTTATGCAATAACTATGACCGTCCGGAGCTACAACAACAGGTTGTTAAAGTGCAGTCATTCATTACCCGTAACATGGAACCTATGCATGAAGTATATCCCATCGTTGCCAAATATTTTCTTCAAAAACGCGGACTTAATATCTCATCGTTTACACGCAGAGACGTTGGCCGGTTTACACCAGATGTTAAGCAACGCATTGATGTGCTGTACAATGAATATTACCAGCTTCGTGCCGAATTAAATCTCACTTTTGAAATAGCATAATATGTACAACCGCCTGCATATCGCTGTATTTTACGTTATCTTACCAGGATATTTGTTTATTATGCAGGCTTGTTCTGTCAATCAATCCGGTAACATGTCTTTTCGCGAAAAACAACTTACACACGATAAAAAAGGTCATTGTCTGCATATTTCACAAAGCTTTTCGCCGGATAACGAATGGCTGGTGTACGATACCCGTAATAATGATACGCTGATACGGAGCACCGGAAGCATTGAGATAGTAAATGTAAAAACCGGGGAGATAAAAGAGGTTTATAAAACCTCTAATCAGACGGAATATGGGCCAGGTGTGGGAGCTGTAACATTTTCGCCGGTTGCCGATACCGTCTTGTTTATTCACGGTATTCGCAATGCCGATAGCCGTAATCCGTACAGCTTTACCCGTCGTACCGGCGTTGCGGTAGATATTCATCATCCGTATCAACCCGTGTTTATGGATGCCCGCGATATTACCGTACCGTTTACTCCGGGCGCTTTACGCGGAGGTACGCATGCCCATTCATGGAGCGCTGACGGGCAATGGATTAGCTTTACCTACAACGATTATGTGATAGAGCAACTGGCAAAAACCGATACCTCGGTGCAGGATTTGCGGGCAGTAGGCGTGATGGTTCCGGGACATCCGGTTACGGTGGAATCGGACAATGCAGGCGAAAATAACAGCGGTAAAATGTTTGCCGTTGCGGTAACCCAGGTTACCGAACATCCACAGCCCGGCAGCGATGAAATTGACCGGGCATTTGATGAGGGCTGGATTGGTAACGGTTATCAAAAGACCGATGGCAGCTGGCAGAAACGGGCTATTGCTTTTCAGGGAAATGTGCGTGACAAGAATGGAAAAACCAAAACCGAAGTATTTGTCGTTGACCTGCCCGATAATCTTACCGTGGCTCGTCCGGGATTGCCATTAGAAGGTACAGCAAGCAGCCGTCCAAATGTACCGGCCGGAGTAGTGCAACGCCGGATTACATTTACAGCACATGGAATAGAAGGGCCGCGGCATTGGCTGCGCAGTACCAGCGATGGTAAACAAATTGCTTTCCTGGCTAAAGATGCAAAGGGCATTGTACAAATTTATGGGGTTTCGCCGAACGGCGGAGCTATTACACAATTAACATTCAATGAATTTTCGGTTGCAGGACCGTTTAATTTCAGTCCCGATAACCGCTATATTGCTTATCCTGCTGATAACAGCATTTTTATAACCGATTTAAAAACATCCCGCTCAGAACGGGTAACACCAAAATCAACCGATGATGAAAAACCGGTAGGCGGTGTAGTTTGGTCGCATGACGGCAAAACACTGGCTTATAACCGTTATGTAAAATCAGGAAATGAGCAGTTTTTGCAGATTTTTGTGAGTAAGCGGTTGTAATTAAAAAGTACCTGCTTTCTGTTAGCGCTCGTTTGCAACGAGTGCTATATTCTGTTGTGATTGTATCACAAACAATCATGATTTTTGGCGTTATAAACGCCGTGCAATGAGGCGCTCGTTGCAAACGAGCGCTATCCGATATGAAAATAGTAATGTGCCGTAGGCACAATCGCTTTGTAAAAAATGTATGTAAATATACTTGCCCTGTAGGGGCAATCCATTGATTGGTCTCACAATGTAGCAAATGATTAACCAAAAGATATAACCCAGTAAGGTGTGTACCTGCGGCACGCTTCTCATACGTTTGTGCTGTTATAAAGCGGCTGCTCCTACGGAGCAAGAGTCACTCGATTATATCCTTATTTTTCGTACCTCGCTTAACTCTTAACTTTCAACCTGACATCAATACGTCAGATACTTCTTTTTATATTCTAACGGAGTCATGCCTTTAACTTTCTTAAAATGACGGTAAAAGTTAGAAACGTTATTAAATCCGCACTCAAAACAAATAACCTCGGTAGGTAATTTATCTTCTACCAGGTAGCGGCAGGCATGGCTTATCCTGATTTCAATTAAAAAATCGTAATAGGTTTTCTTGGTAATCAGCTTAAAATAACGACAAAACGAAGTAACGCTCAAATTGCTCAATGCAGAAATCTCTTCCAGGGTAATTTCCCGCTTATAATTTGACAAGGTATGTGTATAAATTTTATTCAGCCTGACCGTGTCGTTCGACTGGGTAAAATTCGGCACCGAGGCAATATTTTTGTACTCTTCAGTCTCTGCAAGGGTTTTTAAGATAGAAAGCAGGATAATCAGCCGGTCAAGGTTGGTAGCATCAATAGCCGACACCATCAGTTCCGACAATTTTTTCCGTGCTTCGCCCTGTATAACCATGCCGCGAAGCGCTTTCTCAAAAAGCTTGGGCAGCAGGTAAGCCTCCGGCAAGCTCAGGATATCTTTACCCAGGCAATCGGGTAAAAAATGAATCACGATGGCCTCAACGCTCAGCTCATCATTTTGCTGAAAATACTCCTCGCGGCAACGCCAGGTATGCGGTAAATTTTGTCCGAGCAGGATAATATCGCCGGAAGAAAAATTGCTGATATTATCCCCGATGAAACGCACTCCCTCACCCCGCATCACATAATGTAATTCCAGTTCCGGATGGTAGTGCCAGATAGTGCCAAAGTTGGGCTGTATGTCATGCCGTATGCTGAACGAGTTCTGAAGTTTAACCGGTACTTTATGATATTGCGGCTTCATAGCGGCTTTTTACTAATTTAAGTTCTGGTTAGAAATTAAGTATTACAGGCTACAGCGCTTTAGCAATACAGCCGGTTCTCATCAATTGGTTTTGTTTTTTTAATTCTATTACTAAGGAAAGCAAAAAATACAATCTTTCAAAGTTTATGATAATATCCTACAAAAAAAGGATAAGAAACTGCATAAATCCGGAGATTGGTTAACGCATATTTGTATAGCTGCATGAGGGCAGCCACTAACCGGTTTATGAATTAAATTTTCAGTTTAACGTATTAATCATTCTTACGATATTATGAGTACAGGCAACAAAGAAATCTGGCTGGTTGCCAGCGGAGATTTACGATTAGCAGCCAACCAGGATTGCTGGCAGGCGCAATATGAAATGGAAGAGCTGTTAAAAGCGGCCCTTGAAAAGCAAGGTTATACCATCAGGCGGGCACATCCTTACGATGAAGTAAAGAAACACGGGTTTATCGATTCGCAAAAGATGGGGATGGAAGTTTTCCGAAATATTGACCCCAATGCGCCGCTGATTGTTGCAGAAAGCGTCTGGCAATATACACACCATGTGCTTGCCGGACTTACCACGCATCAGGGCCCGATTCTTACCGTTGCCAATTGGAGCGGTATGTGGCCGGGTTTGGTCGGCTTGTTAAACCTGAATGGTTCGCTAACCAAAGCAGGAGTAAATTACAGCACGCTGTGGAGTAAAGATTTCGGCGATGATTTCTTTACCCGGAACCTGAACGAGTGGCTGACTACCGGGAAAATTAAACATGACCTGCAGCATGTGAAAGATTATAAGCTGGTTAAGATTCCGGCAGCGGATGAGAAGACTGGGTTGGAATTTGCCGCTGAACTGAAAGGCAACAAAGCCATTATGGGTGTGTTCGATGAAGGCTGTATGGGCATGTTCAATGCCATTGTGCCCGACCATTTGTTGCATGCTACAGGCATTTTCAAGGAGCGTCTCAGCCAATCAACGTTATATGCCCGTATGCAGCAGGTAAGCGACGCGGATGCCCGCAAGGTATTAGATTGGCTGCTGCAAAAGGGAATGAGCTTTAACTGGGGCAGCGATGAAGCTACCGAGCTTACCGAAAAACAAACATTGGAACAATGTAAAATGTATATCGCTGCGCTCCGCATTGCCGATGAATTTGGCTGCAATACCATCGGTATACAATACCAGCAGGGCCTGAAAGACCTCACTGGCGCAAGCGATTTGGTAGAAGGATTGTTAAATAATACCGAACGTCCGCCGGTGTATAGCGAAGATGGCAGAGAATTGTATGCAGGCAAAGCGCTTCCGCATTTTAACGAGGTTGACGAATGCGCTGGTATTGATGCGTTGGTAACCTATCATCTGTGGAATAAATTAGGCTTACGCGGCGATAACACCCTGCATGATATTCGCTGGGGCGAACATTACCGGGGCGATGGTATTGATGATTTTGTTTGGGTGTTCCTGATTTCAGGAGCTGTACCCGCTTCGCATTTTGCAAATGGCTACCGCGATGCAGGCAGCGACAGGCAGCCACCAATGTATTTCAGGTTAGGCGGCGGTACATTAAAAGGTGTAAGCAAACCGGGACCGATTGTGTGGAGCCGCGTTTACATTATGGATGATAAGCTGCATTGCGATTTAGGTGTTGGCGAAGCTGTAAAGCTCCCCGAAGACGAATCGCAGCGTCGCTGGAAGGCAACCACGCCACAGTGGCCCATTATGCACGCCGTGCTTAAAGGCGTTTCCCGCGACCAGTTGATGGGGCGGCACAAAGCCAATCACATCCATGTAGTGTACACGGATAATGAGGCACAGGCACATCAGGCCTGCCGGATTAAGGCCGCTGCCCTGGCAGGATTAGGTATTGAAGTGCATTTCTGCGGAGATGTGGAACTGGATTAGTTGTTAGTTGGTTAGTGATTGGTTGGTTAGTGTGACATCTCACATCTAAAATCTCATATCTAAAATCTCATATCTAAAATCTCATATCTTAAAATCTAAAAGAGAATGCCCGCAAAATATGTTATTGGTATAGATTTCGGTACCGATTCGGTTAGAACCTTATTGGTGAATGCCCATACCGGGGAAGAAGCCGGATGTGCCGTTCATTATTATCCGCGATGGAAAGAAGGCAAATATTGTAATGCTGCTGTTTCACAATTCAGGCAGCATCCGCTGGATTACCTGGAAAGTATGGAAGCCTGTTTGCACGAGGTGCTGGCAGGCCTATCGCCGGAAGTGGTGAATAATATCACCGGTATTTCGGTAGATACTACGGGCTCATCGCCGGTAGCGGTTGATAAAAACGGGACACCACTGGCGCTTTTGCCTGAATTTTCGGAAAATCCCAATGCTATGTTTATTTTATGGAAAGACCATACGGCTAATGCCGAGGCCGAAGAGATAAACAAGCTATGTCGCCGGTGGCATACGGATTATACCCGTTACTCAGGCGGAGCCTATTCGTCGGAATGGTTCTGGTCCAAAATACTGCATACCCTGCGGGTGGATGAGCAGGTAAGGCAAAAAGCGTTTTCGTGGATGGAACATAGCGACTGGATGCCGGCTGTATTAACTGGTAATACCAATCCGCTTACCGCGAAACGTAATCGCTGCGCCGCGGGGCACAAGGCCATGTGGCACGAGGAATTTGACGGTTTACCCGAAGAAGCATTCTGGAAAACGCTCGACCCCTTGTTAACCGGTTTAAGAAGCCGTCTTTACCAGGATACTCATACGGCCGATGAAGCCGCGGGAACAATTTCTGCCGAATGGGCGCACCGGCTCGGTTTACCGGAGCACGTTAAAATCGGCGTAGGCGCTATCGACGCACACTTTGGAGCTGTGGGCGCTTGCATAGAACCTTATTCGCTGGTAAAAGTAATGGGAACCTCAACCTGCGACATGCTGATAGCGCCGGCAGAAAAGCATAAAAATCATTGTGTGAAGGGAATTTGCGGTCAGGTTGATGGCTCCATTCTTCCCGGAATGCTGGGTATGGAAGCCGGTCAGTCGGCCTTTGGCGATGTCTATTTCTGGTTTAAGGAGCTGTTAAGTTTTCCGCTAAAGCAGCTATTAAAAGATAAAATACCGGCCGAAACTCTTACAGCGGCGGCAGAAAATATACTGCCAGAATTGAATAAGCTGGCGGCAACGCTTCCGGTTACAGAAAAAGATGTGGTAGCCTTAGACTGGATTAACGGTCGCCGCACACCGGATGCAGACCTGACATTAACCGGTACCATTGCGGGTATCAGCTTAGGAACCGATGCCCCGCGAATTTTTAAGGCGCTGGTAGAAGCTACAGCCTTTGGCTCAAAGGCCATTGTTGAGCGTTTTAATGATGAGGGAGTCCCCGTCAAAAAGATAATCGCCTTGGGCGGCATCAGTAAGAAATCAGCCTTTGTGATGCAAACGCTGTCCAGCATTTTGAACCTGCCTATTGAAGTTATCCAAAGCGAGCAGGCTTGCGCATTAGGCGCCGCCATGTTCGCGGCAACGGCAAGCGGCGTATATCCGGATATTCAGCAGGCGCAAAAAGCCATGTCGGGAGGAATTGAAACCGTATATTCGCCCGAAAAGGATAAAGTAGCGGTTTACGAAAAATTGTACGAGCGCTATAAACAGCTACAACATTAAAATAATAGGTATTATATTTATGGTTTAACCCAGAATTCTGCTCTCATGAATATTCAATCCGACCAGCAGTTATTGCAACAGCTTAAAGCGGGTAGTTCCAGGGCTTATGATGCTATATTCCTGAAATACTATAAGCTGCTGTGTATTAATGCCTATTTTTATCTTCACGATGAACAGGAAGCCAAAGACCTGGTACAGGCTTTTTTCCTGGAATTGTGGGAAAAGAAAATTTATATGCGGTTGGAGGGCGATATTAAAGGATATTTATACCGTTCCATACAAAATAGATGTTTGAATTATTTGCGAAAGCAGGAAACCAATACCAAAAAGCAATCCGAGCTGGTCAGTGATTTAGAAACCGAGTATATATTTGAGGAAGAAGACTCGTTGGAAGCGGTTTATGCCATGCTGAACGGTGCGTTCAGCGAGTTGCCCAACCAGCGTAAAGAAGCATTAAAGCTGGTTTATTTCCAGGATAAAAAGTACCAGGAAGCTGCCGATATTATGGGTATCAGCATCAATTCGCTGAAAACACATTTAAAAATCGGATTAAAGAATCTACGCGAAATGCTGAATATCTTTTAAAAAAATTAACCTGAAATCCCCTCTTTATTGTATTACTACTAATGACATCCGATTACGAGCATATACGCCAGTTGTTTATGGAGAAGCTGGCCGGCACACTTAGTCCGGCAGATGAGCTCCGTTTACAGCAGTTACTGAATGCCGATGAGCGTAACCGGGCGTTGTGGCAATCGCTTGAAAAACAAAGTGCTAATATTGGTGCAGGCGATTTTCTCGATAAATTAGATACGGAGCATGATTTGTCAGCAATCAGGAAAACAATACAGCAGCGTTCTGTAAAGCGGATACGTCCCTGGGTAATTTCGGCGGCCGCTATGTTGCTGGTTGTGCTGGGAATCAGCAGCTGGTTTTTATTGGTAAGGAAAAATCAGCCGGAGAAGATATTGGCTAAAAATACGGTTAAAAGTAGTTCTGAGCACGTCCAGTTGTTACTGGAAAACGGCGAAGCCGTGACGCTGGATAAAACCACGAAACATCGTGTTTTAACGTTGGGAAATGTGAAGTTTCAGACTTCCGGCAATACTTTGCAGACCGTAAGCGGCAGTAATCCCGAACAGCTGACCACGCTTTCGGTTCCGGTAAAAGAAGATTTCCGGGTAACCTTGTCAGATGGTACGAAAGTGTGGCTGAACTCCATCTCAAAATTACGTTTCCCCGTACGCTTTACCGGGAAAACACGGGAAGTTTACCTGGAAGGGGAGGCCTATCTCGAAGTGGTCAAAGATGCCCAACATCCGTTTATTGTTCATACCGAACAATCGGATATCCGTGTTTTAGGAACAAAATTCAATGTGAATACCTACCAGGCAGGCAGTATGAAAACCTCGCTGGTGGAAGGTTCTGTTTTGCTGACAGCTAAAAACGGGAGTGCTACAAAGTTATCGCCGGGTTACCAATCGGTGTATACGAAAGATGGATTTAAAACAACATCTTTTGACGCGGATGAAGTGCTCTCGTGGATGGATGGAGTCTATTACTTTCAGCATGTGCAGCTAAAGGAGCTGGAACCGGTAATTAGCCGTTGGTTCGGGCTTAATGTTGCATTTGATAATCCGGCATTGGGTGATATACGCTTATCCGGAATGATAGAAAAACAGCAACTGACCGGTTTTTTAAAAGACCTGGAAACGTCAAGCGATATTCAGTATACCATTTCCGGCAATGTGCTTCATTTAAAGTAAAAGTTATTATGTTCTTATCCGGGACTTCTTCGGGACTTGTTCGAGGCAGCTTCGGGAGAGTTCCCCAAATTTCCGAACGTGTCCCGAAGCAATACACTAAGTATCCCGGAGAAAGTTGATTTTATAGGCGCTGACGCACATCAGAAATTTTTTCATTAGGAGTATCGCTCAATTTTTACTTGTTTCAAGTCATTTTGCAAGGCTGATAATCTTACACGTTCTTCGACAGCTCTTCGGGAAAAGTTTCGACTCCCTCATAACAGACCGGCTTAGTGTACTGAATTCGGGGTATTACATAGCTGAGCAAAGTAGCAAAAACTATGGCTGCGCCTTTTGATTTAAAGTTTCTGTTAAGACAATTATACTTTTACTGCAAAGGCTATCCGGATTAAAGGTCTGCTGAAGCTCAAATTATCAAGAATAGTTTTGACAAGAATACGTCATAACACCAAATTTGTACTTTCTAATTTTCTCCAATATGCTGATTTTTCGATTATAATCTAAAAATTAAGCCTAAAATTTTGATTGTAATCTAAAAATTACGCCTAAAATTTTGATTACAATTGGGGTTTACTTAGGTTTGAGTATTAGAATATGTAGCCATGATACATAGGAATTTACAGCAAAGCATTATAGATACGTGCTTTAAAAGTAAGGTTATCTTGCTTTTGGGGGCTCGCCAGGTAGGAAAAACAACCTTGTTAAAAGAGGTTATAGCCCAAATTGGTGTTCCGTCTGTATGGTTAAATGCCGATGAAGCCGATGTTTTACAAGCCTTTGAAACAGCAACCACCAGTACACAGCTTTTGCAACTGATTGGCACAAACAATAAGCTGGTTGTGATAGATGAAGCCCAACAAATTCCGGATATCGGCAGAAAGCTCAAGCTGATTTATGATACCCGGCCTGACATCCAGCTGATTGCTACCGGTTCGTCGTCTTTTGATTTGCAGGACAAAATGGCTGAGCCGCTCACAGGGCGAAAACGGACATTTTATCTATATCCGCTCAGTTACAGGGAAATTGCACAAAACCAATCTGTTTTAGAGGCAAGAAGACTGTTAGAAACACGCCTTATTTACGGTTCTTATCCCGATGTGGTAAACCATCCGGGTACTGAAAAAAGTGTATTGACCGAAATTGCAGCCAGTTATCTATACAAAGACATTTTAAAACTGGATTATATCCGCAAACCTGCCCATATAGAAAAATTATTACAGGCTCTGGCATTTCAGGTAGGAAGCGAGGTGAGTTACCACGAATTAGCGCAAACCATCGGGAATATTGACACGACAACCGTAGAAAAATACATTGATTTGCTGGAAAAAGCATTTGTCATATTCAAACTTCCGGCCTTGAGCCGAAATTTGCGTAATGAAATCAAAAAAGGGAAAAAATATTATTTTTATGATAACGGCATACGCAACGTGCTGATAAGCAATTTCTCGGGTGTTGATTTAAGGTACGACAAAGGCGCTTTGTGGGAAAATTTCCTGATTTCTGAACGGATAAAAAACAACCATTACAAAGGCCTGTATGTAAATTCTTATTTTTGGCGAACACAAGATAAGGCCGAAATTGATTACATTGAGGAAGCTAACGGCATTTTGAGTGCCTTTGAAATAAAGTGGAAAGCACAGAAAGTGCGTTTTGCCAATTCTTTTTTAGAAGCATATCCAAATCATAGAACAGCAGTAGTTAGCCGGTCTGATTTTGAGCCTTTTATAGGAATGTAAATTTCCGGCATTATCCGCTAAACCCCCTCTTTCCAAGTTTAGCGACCTTACACATTCTCCGACGCATCTTCGGGTAAGTTTTCAATACCCTCATAACAGACCGGCTTAGTGTACTGAATCTGGGATGTTACAAGTAATGAATGAGTGCTATTAGCTACTCAGCTATAATTTCTGCTTTCTGCTCAAATCTTATCTTTTCCACCTGCTCAACACATTTTAAATTAATTTAGATTCCCGTTCACCCGAATTACTATATACTGTGTAATTACAGTAACTAATTAATTTATATTCATGCAACAGATTTTACGAAAGTACCGGAAAGCTTCCTATGGAATATCGTTTTGCGTGTTACTTATGCTTCTGCTCTCTTCTAATGTGTATGCGCAGGAAAAAAATGAGCATAGGCTGATAACCGTTACAGGTAATAATATCACGCTGGCTAAAGCTTTTCAGCTCATTAAAAAAGAAACCGGGTTAACCGTTTTTTACAACAACTTGTTGTTAAACGACCAGGAAAGAATTACCGTGAACTTAAAAAAAGCATCGTTATCAGAGGTGCTTGACTTTTTACTTTCTGGTCGGAATATCAGTTATGAAATCCGGCGTGACCGGGTTATCGTTTTAACTAAGAAGGTTGTGACCGGTGCTTCTGTGAGCAACCCTTCAAAAAATGTGCTGGTGACAGGCAAAATTACTGATGAAAAAGGCGAACCGCTGGCAGGGGTAAGCATCAGGGTTAAAGGCAAAAATGTATCGGCCATATCTGATAGTAAAGGCACGTATAAGGTAACTGTCGTTAGTCCGGATGATATTCTGGTATTTGTATATATCGGGTTTGAAACGGTAGAGCGGAAAGTTGCCAATAGTGCACGGATAGATGTGGTTTTAAAACAAAAGATCACAGGTTTAGACCAGGTAGTAGTAATTGGCTACGGGGAGGTTAAAAGGAGCGATTTAACAGGGTCTGTAGGCGAGGTGAAAATGGCCGACCTGCAAAAGGCTCCTGTTCCTAATTTTGATCAGGCGCTTGCCGGGAGAATTGCGGGTGTGCAGGTGAGTTCAAATGAGGGTCAGCCTGGTTCCGGGGTTGATATAGTTATCAGAGGTGGAAATTCATTAACACAAAGCAATGCTCCGTTATATGTGATAGATGGTTTTCCGATGGAAGATTTTTCCAGCTCTTCCTTAAATCCTGAAGATATTGAGTCTATTTCCGTACTAAAAGATGCTTCTGCAACAGCTATATATGGTTCGCGTGGTGCTAACGGAGTTATTATTATAGAAACCAAGAAAGGAAAAATAGGCCCGCCACAGGTAGCCTATCATGGCTATTTTGGTATTCAGGAGGCTACCAAAAGAATGAATATGATGAATCCCTATGAGTTTGTTAAATATCAGTATGAGATGAACGCAGAAGAAACAAATAAACTTTATTTTCAAAAGCCGGGGATGACTTTAGATGATTATAAGGGGGCAGACAATATAGATTGGCAATCGCTTCTGTTCAGAAGAGCCGCAATGCAAAATCATAATCTTTCTATAAGAGGTGCCACCAATGCTACAAAATACTCTTTTTCTGGATCATTATCCGATCAGGATGGAATAATTATAAACTCGGGATTTAATCGGGCACAGGGTAGAATCACTGTTGAGCAGACCATTAGTAAAAAGCTAAAGGCTAATATCAATATTAATTATGCTAAAGATAAGAACTATGGCTCTTTAGCCTCCGAAATGAAGTCGAGTTCCAATTCTTACGCATCGTATTTAATGTATAGGATTTTGGGGTACAGACCTGTTGCTAATAATGTAGATATAATTGATAACCTGATAGACCCTGAAGATGAGGATGCTTTGTTTCTCATGAACCCCTTAATTTCCACAAAAAACGAAATTCGCCAGGAAACAAAGTCAGATTTGCTTATAAATTCGGGACTGAACTACAATATCACCAATGAGCTTACCCTTAATGTCAGGGGCGGGTATAATCAACGGTTTGCCAAAAGTCAGTCATTTAACAATTCACAAACTTATAAAGGGTTTACATCCAACTGGAATCCCAATGGAGCAAATGGAACTTATGGTGATATAGAACTAGGCATTTGGGTAAATGAGAATAGGCTTACCTACAAAAAGCGGCTGAATAAAGATCATTATATTGATGTTACAGCCGCCTTCACCATGCAGGGTGTTTCTTTAGAAAGCTTTGGATTTGAAATAGATAGAATTACAAATGAGGAATTAGGCATCAGGGCACTTGATTTTGGTATACCAAAGGATGTGCGATCTGTATTGTCTAAAAATACGTTGATGTCCTATTTAAGCAGGGTAAACTATAACCTAAAATCAAAGTATTTATTCACCGCGTCTTTGCGGGCAGATGGTTCTTCGAAGTTCTCGCCGGGAAACAGATGGGGCGTATTTCCATCCGGCGCATTTGCGTGGCAAATGGGAAAAGAGAATTTTCTGAAGAATTCCAGGATTATTAATAATGCAAAATTGCGTTTAAGCTATGGTATTACAGGAAATAACAGAATTAGTGATTTTGCCCGGTTCCAGACACTTGCTATAGGCGATTATTATTCCTTTGGCAATGAAACTCCTCTTTACGCGGCTGTAATAAACAGTATGGGAAATCAGAACCTCAAATGGGAAAAGACGGCGCAGTTAGATTTAGGGTACGATATATCGTTGCTGCGAAACAGGGTAAATCTTACCATAGATGCTTATGACAAAACAACCAGTGACTTACTGTTAAACGCTAATATGCCACTTGCCACAGGGTTTAATGCTGTTTATAAAAATGTAGGCAAGATTCGTAATACAGGTCTTGAGATTTCATTAAATACGGTAAACGTTCAAAAAAAGGACTTTTCATGGGAGTCATCATTTAATATAAGCTTTAACAAGAATAAAATTCTGAAGTTGTCTGATGGGCAGTCAAATATACTGTCATGGGTAAACTTTACGGGCGATTATAACGGCTCATTTTCATACATAGCTAAAGTGGGCGGTCCGGCAGCATCCCTGTATGGTTATGTATGGGATGGCAATTACCAGTATAGCGATTTTGATCTGATAGGAACATCGTACGTATTAAAAAAAGGTATCCCAACAAACGGCAATACAACCGTCCAGCCTGGCGATATTAAGTATGTTGATTTTAATAAGGATGGTGTTGTCAATGAAAAAGACATGGTTCAGATTGGCCGGGGATTGCCGATACATTATGGAGGTTTTACCAACAACTTTACTTACAGGGGATTTAGTTTAAACGTGTTTTTTCAATGGAGCTACGGAAATGACATTATAAATGCCAACAGGTTAGCTTTTGAAGGAAACATGGGCAACAGAATAAATCTTAACCAGTTTGCTTCTTATGAAAACAGGTGGACCCCCGATAATCCGACAAATGAGAATTTCCGGGTAGGAGGCTTCGGGCCAAAAGGTAGGTATTCAACAAAGATAATTGAGGATGGATCGTATTTAAGATTAAAGACGGTTCAGTTATCCTATGCTTTTCCTAAGAAATGGCGGGGGAAATTAAAATCATTAGAAGTATATGGTGCAGCACAGAATATATATACATGGACTAATTACTCAGGATATGATCCGGAAGTTTCTGTAAGGCAATCAACACTAACCCCTGGATTTGATTACTCCTCCTATCCAAGGAATCTGACCGTAACCGCAGGGGTAAAAGCAAATTTTTAACGATTAAAATCATTGAAAATGATAAAAAATATATTGTCTATAACACTATTTGCTTCAATGCTGGTAAGTGTATCATGTAAAAGCTTTTTGGATGTAAAGCCCGATAAGTATGTAGTATCTACCGAAAATTATTATAAGAATGCCCAGCAAGTAGATATTGCTTTGAGAGGGGTATATGCCATTCTTGCGGAAACGTTTGTGTATGGAAATAGTATGCTGGGACGTATGGGCCTGGAAGCTGATGAAGGATTTATGCATTTTCCGACAGATAACGGTACAATTGGTTATTACGTAGTTAATACTACCGATGATAAATTACTTAACCATTGGCGGGCATTATATAAGGGAATAAGCAGGGCAAACCTTCTGTTAAAAAATATTGATAATCCGGAGATAGCCATTGATAAAACTGAAAGAGCAAGTATAAAGGGGCAGGCTTTATTTCTGCGGGGATATTATTTTTTTATGCTGGTGAGCAGATTTGGAGGTGTTCCACTTGTTCTAGACCCGCCGGTTTCCAGTGAAGATGAATATACTAAGCTACCCCGGTCTACTGCTAAAGAAGTTTACCAACAGGTACTTTCGGATATGGAGCAGGCTGCAGAGCTGGTAGATGATGTATCGAAAGTAGAATCTGCTGGAAGGATAAGTAAATCCGCCGTGTGGGGAGTACTGGCCAGGGTTAATCTATATATGGCAGGTTATCCGCTGAATGAAACACCCAGGTATGCCGATGCCGCTAATTGGGCAAAAAAAGTAATTGATTTAGGATTCCATCAATTAAATCAATCTTACGAACAGGTTTTTGTTAACTATGCACAAGACCAATATTATATCCCAGAAAGTATTTGGGAAGTTGAATTCTGGGGTAATGGTACTGGAGTTTATAATACCACAGGTGGTTGTGTTGGGATAAATAATGGTATCGCTTATTCTGCAACAGGCACAGCCAACTGGGGATTTTCGCAGGGTATGGTAAGGCCACATCCCTGGTTGTACAGGCTGTATGACGCAACTGATTTACGCCGGGATTGGGCTATATCCCCTTATAAATATGCAGATGCCGGGAAAGTGGCTTTCTCTCCAACTAACCTTATCATAGAAAGGTATTGCGGAAAGTTTAGACGGGAAAACGAACTTGTTACTCCTAAAACCAATACGCAAACCCCGCAAAATTTCCCGCTTTTACGTTACTCCGATGTGTTATTGATGTATGCAGAAGCCATCAATGAATCTGAAGGGAAACCAGATAATGCTTATGAATACATCAATCAGGTAAGAAGACGGGCCCACGGGCTTCCTGTAACTGCAACCAATACATCAGTTGATTTATCCGGAATGTCTTATGCCGATTTCAAAGAAGAGATAAAGAATGAGAGGGCCCGCGAATTGTGCTTTGAGGCGTTGCGCAAAAACGACCTGATACGGTGGGGCGATTTTTATACAAATATGAAACAAAGGCTGTCAGAAGTGCCGGCAGGCACTAATACGCTGTATGTTTCCATGTATAACTATTATAATAATGTAACAGAGAGGGATGTTGTTTGGCCCATCCCTGCTTATGAAATGGGAGTTAATCCTAAACTGGTTCAAAATAAAGGGTGGTAGCATCATCTCCAATAATTATTTAAAACGAATGTTATGAATAAAAATATAAAATGGGTTTTAGGCCTTATTGTAGTTTTCAATACATGGTCCTGCTCCAAAGAACTAAAAACAGAATATCCCAATTTTAAGGTATCGGTTGCCGATACAATTGTAAAAGCAGGAGAACCTGTAGTATTCAATTTTGAAGGTAATCCTGATATAATAACGTTTTATTCAGGAGAGTTTGGTAATGATTACGGCTATATGGATAAAGACAGTATAGTTGCTTTGAAACAGCTTAACTTATCTTTTCAAAACCAGGTACGCAGTCAGGGCGGTACAGAACCTTTGTGTCAGGCTGATCAGTTCCATGTGCTGATAACTAATAACCTTAATTTAGTTGGAGCGTCGAAAGAAGATTCAGTGCAGCGTATTAAGGATGCAGTATGGAAAGATTTGACAGCCAAATTTACCTGGAGCCCGCTAACCTGTTCAAGTACAAATCCGTATATATCATCGGGTACAGCAAATATTGCAGACTCAGTTGAAAAGAATAAGCAAACATACATTGCTTTCCGGTATACAAACAGGCCCAATAATAATACAGTAGGAAAATCTTCTATCTGGAGGTTCCAGGCTTTAACGCTCACTGCTGTAACAGAATTAGGTAGTTCTTTGCTCATGAACCAGGGTAATGCGGGTTGGCAGCCTGTTTATGAGGGAGGAATAGAGTTATGGAATCCTACTCCATTTAGCATCGCTTCTACTACCTCATACGCGGTAACTATGAGAGGGCCAAGAACCACTACAGAAACATATCAGATGTGGTGTATCAGTAAGCCTTTCATTATAACAGACACTAACCTGGGTAAGAATCCCGGAATAGGCATCAAATCCTATACAGACGTTCCATTGAAATCTTACAGCTATATCTTCACGACCGCGGGTACCTATAATGTGGTATTCCTTGCTATCAATGCTAATAAGGATAGTAAGCAGGAGTCTGTTCATCAGTTGCGAATCGTGGTAAAACCATAACGTTAAAAGCGAGCCATACGAAATTAGGATGAGTAAAACTAAAGGAATATTATTAGCCTGTTTTTTAGCCTGTGGCGGCGGAGTAAAAGCTCAAAATAGCCTGCCTGCACCTTTAAGATACCCCGACTCCACAATTTCTGATTTTGGTTTTGGATTAGACCTGAAACCAGTTGTTTTGCCAAATAAAAATTTATTAGTCAGCATTTCGCTGTTAGGTAATGGTTTTTATGAATGTAAGTATTTGGGCAAAACAGCCGATGGCTCATTATTATATAGTAGGCCGGAAAGAAACGAAGAGTTTAGCAGGAAGTTTGGGGAAGGGAAGCAAATATACGTAGACGGAAAACCTGAATACTTTTTCACAGAAAAACCAACCAGGCGATGGGTTCACGTAGAACTGGCAGATGACGCTCCGCTGAGAATAATTAAAACCACATCCTTAACAGTTTCGGGTAGTCCGCTGGTTGGAGAGTTTACAATTGTAAAAAACCGGGATGGTGTATTCCTGGTAAAATACTCTTATGTAAATGAAGGAAAATCGTATTGGCCGGGAGGCAGTAACCCATGGATATATCCGCCTAATCCGGAAATAGGGTTTGGTAAAGGGTATAATGCCAATGGAAGCTGGAAAGGGGATAAAACCAGGGCTCAGTTTAGTTATGCGGAGCTAAATGATAAAAACAGATGGGAATTTGGCTCTTATAAAAAGGTGTTATCTAACGGCGAGCCACTGACACTCGAATTTTATCAAAGTCCTTCAGGGATATTTGATGTGGAAGTATTAGGTAAAAAAGAGCAGCAGGTTTTAATAACGTGGGATGTAGATAAGGTTACACTGTATGAAACCGCCCTGTTCAAAGGAATTCTGAACTTTTTCCCAAAGAAACTACCCAAAGGAATTTCTTCAACCACTAAGGAACTATATAGCGGAGCAGATATAAGCTCTACCCAACCCATTTATAAAGATTTAACGGCGAGACATGGTTTTGTAATGGGAGGGAATCCCGGGATTTTAATAGAATATTACTTCGATAGAAAAGGGTCTGAGTGGAAACAGCGCCCTGTAAAAATGAAAGGGGGAAACCTTCACATTCAAACACTGGCTGTTCCGCAATGGGTTGATTGGGACGGAGACGGTAATTCAGATATTATTGGTGGCGATGCGTCAGGTTACATCTGGTTCTTTAAAAATACGGGTACAGATGAAAAGCCTATATGGCAACCTGGTGTGAAATTGAAGTCGCAGGGAAAAGTAATCCAGCGTCAGGCCGGACTAACCGGTTCAATACAAGGACCGAATGAAAAAAGATGGGGTTACGTGCAACCAGTTGTAATTGATTGGGATAACGACGGTTTATTAGATGTCCTGTGTAATGATATAAAAGGGGAATACGTGGTTTATAGAAACACGGGAGATAAGCATACTCCAAAGTTAGGGCCTGCAAAACCTTTGGAATACAACAGCAAGCCGTTTAAGGCAGCCTGGAGAAGCAAGCCGGCAATGGTTCCTCAACGTTATCTGTCACAAAGTATAGAGGCCGCTGCCCCCATGCTGGCTATCAGTAGCTCTGGTATATTATGCAGCTATACCCGCGATAAAACAATCCCGGATAAGCTAACGGAGGAAATTCCGTTGAAATGGGAAAATGGAGAAGGTATACGCATAGTGGGTTTTGCCGGGCATGAAGGCAGGGCAACCCTAAGCGTATGTGATTATAATCGCGATGGAAAATGGGATATTCTGTTCGGGCAGGGAATCCACATGTTTCAGTCTAAAGAAGTAAAAGAAGCAAAACCCTATGCAACCGCTTATGTGCTCATCAACAGCGGAACCAACCAAAAACCTGTTTTTGAAAGGCCAAAAGTAATCTGTCAGGAAAATGGAGAGCCGATAAATATGGACAGGCATGGATGCTGGGTGAGTCCGGTTTTAACAAAAGAAGGTTTTGTTAAGGATATTCTTGCAGGTGGCGAAGACGGGAGATTCTATCTGTTTAAAAATCCCCGGATATGTAAATAATCGCAAGCAATGATATGATTATAAACTTTAAAAATAAAGAACGATGAGAAAAAACAGACTAAAACAAATTAGTGCAATAACACTGGTCTTTATTGGCATGGCAAAGATTTCTTCCGGACAGCTAATAGAAGAAACAGTTCCGGGTACAACAGCCGGAAATACCGGAACAGTAAAATTTACATACGGAGGCAGTGAAGTAACGTATACAACGGTACGGGCAAAAGACGGCAATGTCTGGTTACAGCAGAATTTAGGTTCATCAAATGTGGCCACGGCCCAGGCTACAGATCAAGGCTCCTGGGGAGATTTGTTCCAGTGGGGGCGTTGGGATGACGGTCATCAATACCGGTCAGGGTTAACTACCTCAGACACCCCCCCGTCACCAAACGACCCTACCGGTTTAAGTACTACAGTCCCCGCCCCGTTTTATTATAATTCAACAGTAGCAAACAGGTGGTGGGCCGGTGGAACGTCCTCCGATCAGGCAGCGGCCGCTTCCCCAAACGATGTTTCTGCAACAGACGGCTGCGACCCCTGTAAAAAACTACTGGCGGGACAATGGAGATTACCCACCAGTGCCGAATGGGAAACCTTAAAAGATGCAGAAGGAATCACGAATAATGCAACAGCCTTTAGCTCCAATCTGAAAATTCCGTCCACAACCTTTCGTGACGGGGGAACCGGGAATTTGAACACCAATACCAACACAACCCGGCTTTGGTCATCTACTGCAGGAGTAAATGGCGGGGCCTATGTGCTTAGTTTGGTAAGCGGCAGCGCAACAATACCCAACATCAGCCGGGCCAATGGATATGGCGTAAGGTGCATCAGGGCAGAAAGCACCACCCCTGTTGGTTTTATAAACTTTAAAGGCAAGAGCAGCGTGTGGGGCGTAAACTTAGAATGGGCGGTAGCATCAGAATATAATAATGCCTACTATACGGTTAAACATTCCCCGGATGGAGCCGTATTCAAAAAGCTGACAGATATATCCGGCAAAGGAAATTCCTCGGTTCAGCAAACCTATACGTATGTCCACCGCAACCCTGTTTCAGGTATTAATTATTATAAATTATCGCAAACAGATTTAGACGGGACGCAAAGGGAGCTTTCAACCATTGTGGTTGAAGGTACAGCCTTAGAGAAAGAGAAAATCATTATCAGTACTACCGACCAGTCTGTTAACGTATTGCTGGTTGGTTTTGAGTCTAAGCCGAAGCGAATCGTTATATCTTCCATTTCCGGTCAAAACGTGTATGCAGGGAGCATTGATAATGGGCGAGTGACACTTCCTGTAGCGCTTAGAGAAGGAGGATATGTTGCCAGAGTAGTTTTTAAAGATAATACAGTTAAAACAGTAAAATTTCTAAAGTAAAGATTTTGCCTTTACCACAAATCATCGGTAAAACAACTTCGGGTTTTAGTTTAGACAGGTAAGTAGTTTAAGTCTATTTTATGAGGGTCACAAAAATATGCCTGATTGCAATTTTAGTGCAATTAATAATGAGTTCATTTAGGGTGTCTGCCCTGAATCAGTTGAGGCATGGCCAAACAGTTAACATTGCCGGGGCAGATTCCCTTTGGGTAAGCGAAGTTAAGTATCAGGATGCCGCAACAGGTATTTATCTCGGAAGTCCCAGTTTACTAAAACTATCAAATGGTGATATACTGGCATCTCATGACTATAATGGGCCCACCTCAAATACTACAGGGGTTTACCGTTCCCAGGATAATGGATATACCTGGACCCATATAACAGATATTACGGGACTATTTTGGGCGACCCTTTTTGAATATCAGGGAAATATATACTTTTTAGGAACCAATGCTGGTACAGGAGTTACTTCGCGAACAATCGTTATTTGTCGTTCCACGGATAATGGCGCCACATGGTCTGAGCCGGTAACGCTTTTTGATGAAGATATACCCAGCCAGCCAGTTAGGTATCATTGTGCGCCAACCCCTGTGGTAACGTATAATGGCCGGTTATTTCGGGCCTTTGAAGCGTTGGATACGCGATTTCTGTGGGCAAGAGGATATAGGGCATTTGTAATATCTATAGCGGAAGGCGCAGACCTTATGGTTCCTTCAAACTGGAAAATGAGCACCAAGGTTACTTATAACGCAGGGTGGGATCCCCCCGGGTCGGACTTAACAACAACAGGCTGGATAGAGGGAAATGTAGTAGTAGACCCCTTAGGAAAGTTATTGGATATCATAAGGGTTAATTCTGTACCTTATATAGACAAAGCGGCTATTATCAGGATTAGTGACGATGGCAGTTCTGCTACGTTTACGCCCGATGATTATATAGAGTTTCCTGGGGGGCTGCATAAATTTGTTATTCGTCCTGATACCGTTACCGGTGTTTACCTCGCGATGGTTAACAACAATACGGATACGGCATACCCCCAGCAACGTAATATTTTGTCTTTATATGGTTCTACAAATTTGAGGAACTGGCATCATATTAAAACGTTAATGGAGGATGATCAGGGACTGCCATTTTCCGTCTCTGTTGAAAAAACAGGCTTTCAATACCCGGATTGGCATTTCGATGGCGATGATTTGATTTACCTGGTAAGAACAGCTTATGATGGAGCATATAATTATCACAACGCCAACAGGATTACCTTTGGGAGATTAAAAAACTTCAGATCTTACATTACGTTTCCTCCGGATCCTCCGGCACCACCACCACTCTCAGAGAAAGTTCCCGATTCTGGTGTAGGAAGTACAGGTTATGTTCGGCTGGTGTATAATAGTAACGAAGTAGTTTATACAACGGTACGGGCAAAAGACGGCAATGTCTGGTTGCAGCAGAATCTAGGTTCATCAAATGTGGCCACGGCCCAGGCTACAGACCAGGGCTCCTGGGGAGATTTGTTCCAGTGGGGGCGTTGGGATGACGGTCATCAATACCGGTCAGGGTTAACTATCTCAGACACCCCCCCGTCACCAAACGACCCTACCGGTTTAAGTACTACAGTCCCCGCCCCGTTTTATTATAATTCAACAGTAGCAAACAGGTGGTGGGCCGGTGGAACGTCCTCCGATCAGGCAGCGGCCGCTTCCCCAAACGATGTTTCTGCAACAGACGGCTGCGACCCCTGTAAAAAACTACTGGCGGGACAATGGAGATTACCCACCAGTGCCGAATGGGAAACCTTAAAAGATGCAGAAGGAATCACGAATAATGCAACAGCCTTTAGCTCCAATCTGAAAATTCCGTCCACAACCTTTCGTGACGGGGGAACCGGGAATTTGAACACCAATACCAACACAACCCGGCTTTGGTCATCTACTGCAGGAGTAAATGGCGGGGCCTATGTGCTTAGTTTGGTAAGCGGCAGCGCAACAATATCCAACATCAGCCGGGCCAATGGATATGGCGTAAGGTGCATCAGGGCAGAAAGCACCACCCCTGTTGGTTTTATAAACTTTAAGGGCAAGAGCAGCGTGTGGGGCGTAAACTTAGAATGGGCGGTAGCATCAGAATATAATAATGCCTACTATACGGTTAAACATTCCCCGGATGGAGCCGTATTCAAAAAGCTGACAGATATATCCGGCAAAGGAAATTCCTCGGTTCAGCAAACCTATACGTATGTCCACCGCAACCCTGTTTCAGGTATTAATTATTATAAATTATCGCAAACAGATTTAGACGGGACGCAAAGGGAGCTTTCAACCATTGTGGTTGAAGGTACAGCCTTAGAGAAAGAGAAAATCATTATCAGTACTACCGACCAGTCTGTTAACGTATTGCTGGTTGGTTTTGAGTCTAAGCCGAAGCGAATCGTTATATCTTCCATTTCCGGTCAAAACGTGTATGCAGGGAGCATTGATAATGGGCGAGTGACACTTCCTGTAGCGCTTAGAGAAGGAGGATATGTTGCCAGAATAGTTTTTGAAGATAATACAGTTAAAGTGGTAAAATTTCTGAGGTAGAGATAGAGCTCTAGTATTAATCCACTTTACTCTCTTCCTTAAAATTATAATATAAAAAGATGAAGACAAAGAGAAGCATAACAATGATATTGATTGCATTGACACAATTGATGTGTAAAGCGCAAACCGACAGAACCACCGGTCAACCAGAAACCGTCCTCGGCTGGCAATTAGGCGCCCAAGCGTACACATTTAACCGTTTCACCTTTACCCAGGCCTTAGACAAAATAGACAGCTGCAATCTAAAAAATGTAGAAGCCTATCCTCAGCAACTCATCGGTGGTGGGATAAACGAAAAGATGGACTACCACATGTCCGAAAGCAGCAGGCAATACGTACTACAGCAATTGCAGGCAAAGAAAATCAGGCTGGTATCCTATGGCGTTATCAAAACCCAGGACAGCAGCGAGTGGGAAAAAATATTTGCCTTCGCCAAATCGCTGGGCGCAGAAAACATCACCTGCGAACCCGAAGCCAAAGACATTCCGCTGGTATCGCAATTATGTGATAAATACCAAATCAACGCCGCCATACACAACCACCCCCGGCCCTCGCACTATTGGAATCCCGATACCGTGCTCAAAGCCATTGCCGGACAAAGCAAGCGCTTAGGCGCCTGTGCCGATATCGGCCACTGGGTACGTTCAGGATTAGACCCCATAGTCTGCCTGCAGAAGCTGCAGGGGCATATTATCCAGCTACACTTCAAAGACCTGAGTGAAAAAGGAAACATCAACGCACACGATGTACACTGGGGCACAGGCATCAGCAATATCCCCGGCGTCATCGCCGAGCTCAAGCGCCAGAGATTCAAAGGAGTCATCTCCGCCGAATACGAGTACAACTGGGAAAACAACGTCCCCGACGTACAGGCAAGTGTAGAAAACTTCAGGACTATGGTCAGGAAGTCACCAAAGTCAAAATAAAATCCAGCTATAGGGTCAAAAGAAAAAATAACGTAACAACTTATAAGTGAAGCACTATATCAGGACAATCATACTGGCCGGTTTGTTTGCGATAAATGCAGGAGTAGCAAAGCTACAGGCACAAGAACAGATAACCATAGGCTCAGAAATATGGATAGAACCCGGCCAGCGCAAAGAAGAAATCGAAGAATGGTTCAGACTGTCCAGCCAGAACAAAATGCGCTCCGTACGCCTGTTCATGATGTGGAACTACATCGAAGAAAAACCCGGAGTATTCAATTTTATACAATACGATTGGGCCTTTGCCGCGGCAAACAAATACAACATAAAAATAGAAGCCACCCTATGCGCCATACACGGTCCCGTAAGCGCCAGCAAAATATATCATGGCCGTCCGCAGTTCAACGAACTATTCCCCACAGAAGAACTGATGCACAAGTCAGCAATATATATCGAAAAAACAGTAAACAAGTATAAAAATAACAAAGCCCTGGAAAGCTGGTGGCTGCTGAATGAACCCAGAAGGTTCGACGCCACCTCACCCTTAGCCACCCAAAAGCTGCAAGAATGGGTAAAGCAAAAATATAAGACCATCGAAGCCGTCAATAAAGCCTGGATAGAAAACTATAAAAACTTCACAGAAATAAAATACGACCCCCTGTGGACCCAGGGGAACTATTTTTACTGGCCGGTGCCCTCCATAGACTGGTACCAGTTCCAGCGGGACTACCTGACCTTCAACCTGCAGTGGATAGCCGGGCAAATACGCCAGTACGACAAAAAGACCGAAATAACGATGAACCCCGCCAACGTTTTCGAGTCAGCCCACCAATACGATTTACCAGCCTATAAAACATTCAACAACATCCTGGGCGCATCCATGCACGCCTCCTGGCAGCTCAGGTTTATGGAACGCGAACAATACGGGTACGCCGTAGCAGGCATCTCAGAAATATTAAAAGGCGCAGCCCCGCAAGGGAAATTCTGGATTAGCGAACTACAGGGAGGCAATAACATCTGGAGCGGCAAAACCCCCATGTGCCCCGACTCGCTGGACTTAGCACAATGGATATGGACCGGTATAGGCTCCGGAGCCAGAAAAGTAGTGTATTGGGCCTTAAACTACCGCAGGCAGGGAATAGAAGCAGGCGAATGGGGACTGTTCGGCTTTAGAGGCGAAGCCACCGACCGTTCCAGGGT
The DNA here is from genome assembly GCF_008274585.1 of Pedobacter sp. BS3. Taxonomy (GTDB): domain Bacteria; phylum Bacteroidota; class Bacteroidia; order Sphingobacteriales; family Sphingobacteriaceae; genus Hufsiella_A. The sequence goes on from NZ_VTRT01000011.1 coordinate 27,191, forward strand.
AACATTAAAAATGAACCAGGTGCTGGAAAAATACCAGGCATTCTTTAAAGACGCCAAACCCTATAAGCCCAAAGTAACCCTGATTCTCAGCCCCGAAACCATGCGTGTGCTGTTACACATCGACGCCTTTGGAACAGGCGCCCGGCTGTTTGACAAAGATGCCCACATGCGGAGCCTGATGATGTGGTTCGTAGCATTACAAGAAATAGGCTGCCAGGCAGACATCCGCTATATGAACGATTACGAATGGAATTCACCAGAGCAGGGGCGTATAGCGATATTAGCCAATGCAGTCTCTATACCCACAGCACAAGTAACGCAGATACAGCAATTTGTAGCCAGCGGAAACCAGCTTATCGCCGAAGGGCTCACCGGCTTTTTTGACGAATACGAAACCAATACCTTTCAAACCAGCTTTGATATGGAAAAACTGTTAGGCGGCAGAATGACAGACATAAGATACCAGGAAGACCCTAAAAGTTTCCAGGTAGACGGTCAGGAAGAAAAGCTGCCCGCATATATATGGAAGCCCTTATTGCAAGCCACCTCAGGCACTGCAAAAATAGCAGGAAAAGACGGCGGAGATATCATAGCCCTGCGGAACAGCTTTGGAAACGGAACAACGCTGTGGATGCCAGCCTGTTTCAGCTTAGGAGCTTTGCCATCAAATACAAGGCCGCTCGCCTTATTAGCAGGAACAGAGCTAAAAACCACCTTACAATCGCAGCCCTTTTACTTTAAAGAATATACCAAAGGCGCATTGCTTCGCATGATGCAGAATGGCAATCAATATCTGACGGTGATAACCAATAATAATAAAACGGCGATAAATGCAGAACTGGTTAACACCTTAAAGCTGAACCCAACGGTGATATTCGGAAACGGGGCAGCCCTGGAAGGCACTAAAGTACATCTAACGGGACGCGAAACCTTGGTTATCCTATGGAAGTAATGATGGGTATTCTCTGAAGTCTGATACTGTTTTAAGAAATAAATTATGCGAATGAAAACTATACACTTTATTCTCTTATGTCTTTTCTGCCTGGTAGGTAAGGTATATGCCCGGGTAGATTTGCCATCAGTATTTTCGGATGGAATGGTTATGCAGCGGCAGTCGAAAGTAGCCGTTTGGGGGAAGAGCGATGCCGGAGCTAAAATAACAATAGTTCCTTCATGGAATGAAAAGTTGTACACTACAGCAAGCGATAGCAGCGGTACCTGGAAGCTGAACATTGCTACCCCGGCTGCCGGAGGTCCTTATACCCTGACCGTTAGCGATAGCCAAAGCCAGCTTGTTTTATCGGATATATGGATAGGCGAAGTTTGGGTAGCATCAGGGCAATCCAATATGGCAATGCCGGTTAGAGGTTTTACCACAGATTCCATTTTGAACGGACAGAAAATCATAGCGACGGCAGAAAATCCTTACATTCGCTTTTACACAGGTCCGCAGATATCCTGGGGTAAACCGCTTACGGATTTCAGGCGCAATAACTGGCAGCCATCAACGCCGGTGTCGGTGAGGAACTTTAGCGCTGCTGCCTATACGTTTGCCCGTGAATTACAGCGGCGCTTACAGGTTCCTGTTGGGATTATACAGGTAGCCTGGGGCGGTACGGTTATCCAGGCCTGGATGAGCGCACACAGCCTGAGCACATTTCCGTCAGTGCATGTACCCGAAGAAATAAATGGTGCCTTTGAAAATAAAAACACTCCTGCCGGCTTATTTAACGGGATGATAGCTCCCATTGCCGGGTATGGTATTAAAGGAGTAATATGGTACCAGGGTGAGCAAAATGTACGGGAGCCGGATGCCTACGCGAAGTTGTTCCCGGCTATGGTAAAAAACTGGCGACAGGTGTGGAATGCGGATTTCCCTTTCTATTATGCACAGATAGCTCCCTGGGATTATAAAAGTATGAATAAGAAAGCTCCGCTGCTAAGAGAAGCCCAGCTAAATAGTTTACAAACAATTCCCAATTCAGGAATGGCTGTACTCACAGATGTCGGGGCGGAAAAAACAATTCATCCTCCTGATAAGGAGTCGGTAGGCAAGCGCCTGGCTTATATCGCTTTGGCAAAAACGTATCATCAGCCTATCGCGTGGTCCGGGCCGGTATATCGGAATATGCAGGCAGAACATAATGCCTTGCTGCTGAGCTTTGGCCATGCCGAAGGTCTGCATTTTTCGGGTACAACATCGGATAATTTTGAAATAGCCGGAGCCGACCGGGTATTTTATCCGGCGAAAGCCCTCATAACAGGGAATAAAATACGTGTGAGTGCTGAACAGGTAGTCCGACCAGTGGCAGCCCGGTATGCGTTTAAAGGCTGGGTTGCAGGCGATTTATTTAATAAAGACGGTCTGCCTGCATCATCTTTCAGAACAGATAACTGGCCGGTAAACTGAGCCAAACCCAATAATAAGCCGGAAAATGAAGGCCAGCTTACATACCGTAATACCTGAGCATCAGCATTCATACCGGGTGTTCCACACGATTCAGCCGCATTTCGGCACCGTATGGCATTACCATCCTGAACTGGAGCTTCATTATATTATCCGGGGCGAAGGAATACGTTTTATCGGCGACAGTATAGACCACTTTAGTTCGGGCGAGCTGGTGTTACTGGGAGCAAACCTGCCTCATACCTGGCGCTGTCGCGAAGAATATTTCAGGAATGATAGCGATAAAGTTGCCGAAGCTATGGTAGTACAATTTTTGCCGGAATGTTTAGGTTGTGATTTCCTGGAATTACCCGAATCCTGGCCACTCACCCGTCTGTTTGATAAGGCATCTGCCGGAATGTTCATCAGGGGTAAAAGTAAGGATGAAGTGTGCCGGCTGATGCAGCATGCTATGCTGGCTGATGGACTGGAGCGGTTGGTGATTTTATTGCGCATATTAAAAATTCTTGCTCATACAGAAGAATATCACCCGATTTCAGCAACTAATAACTTTCGGCCAAAGGAGGCCGACCGGCTACGGTTAAACCGTATTTACGATTATACATTAACCCATTACAGGAATGCCATCAGCCTGAATGAAATAGCAGCAATATGTCATACCAGCATTGCCAATTTTTGCCGCTACTTTAAGCAGATAACGAGGAAAACGTACAGCAACTTTTTAACAGAGGTGCGCATTAATCAGGCCTGCAGGATGTTACTTGAGACCAGCAATACCGTAACGTATATCAGCTACGAATGCGGATTTAATACTACCGCCAGCTTCTACCATCATTTTAAAAAATTAAAAGGGGTTACTCCGTCAGTATATAAGAAAAGCCTGTTCAGGGATTGTCTTTAATAAGTTCATGATAATATCCTACATAAATAGGATAAGAATTGCAATAATTTATATCATTGATTTCTGTACATTAGCAGTAATTGTTAACCAATTATAGGAACTCATTTGTGCCTATCGCTTTCAGGTAGTATTCAGGTATACCCGGTTGGGATGCCAGGGAACTATGGATTTTAATAATCATATAATAGAACGGTAATATGCTGGTTAACTTATGTTTTTTCTTTTGCGGGTAAATTGCAGCTCACTGGATGGAAAAAGATGAAGAACTTTTATCGGGATTATCAGCCGGAAATCAGGTTGCCTTCACCACTATTTATCGTAAATACTGGCCTGAGCTTTATAATGTCGCCTATAAACGGGTAAAGAACCGGGAGTTGAGTCAGGATATTGTTCAGAATGTATTTACTTCGCTGTGGGATAGAAGGCAGCATGCCAAAATCAGGAACCTTCCGGCTTATTTGCATACCTCTGTTAAGTTTCAGGTCTTAAAACAAAGCATTCATCATGCAGGTTCTCCGGTACTATTAGAGGAACTGGAAAATATAATCACTTCTCCGTTCAATACAGACGACCCTATCCGTTATAAAGAAATAACCGAACTGGTACAAGCCTGGATAAACATATTGCCAGAAAAAAGACGAGAGATTTTTCTGCTGCATTATCGTGAGGAGTTATCTACGCTGCAAATTGCAGAGGTGCTCAAGGTTTCCCGCAAAACCGTACAAAACCAGTTAAATACCGCTACCCAAACCCTTAAGCTGCGGGTGGTGCAATCGTTATCCATACTCATCTTCCTGTATTTTATCCTCCGTTGAGTAAGGTTAAGACTGAGACTAAGGTTAAGGATGTCTAAGACTGTCCGAGTTCCGCAGGGGCTCTACGGATTAGGCAATATAATGGAGTCTTTCAGACTCCGGAAAAATACTGCTTGGGCACATATCGGAGTCAGAGACTCCGTTTTATTTATAAAATCCTTAGAACGTTGCACTAACTCTAAGGACAGGCTGTGAGATTGAGGTCAAGGCTAAGGTTAAGGTTGTCTGTATAAGACATTTTAACCTTAGGCTTCTTTCAGGCTTCCGGACTTTCCCGACTTGCGGACTATAGGCTATGACTACGAACGACACGGACATTGTCCACTGTCAACTTTTAGAGATAAACTACATGGACATTGTCAACTGTCCATTATCCACTGTCCATTATTTAATTTTTTTCTCCTCCGTTTGGGACTTTTAGTCTTTTCCGGTACATATCTATAAACGAAGGGATATAATCCATGGAGAATTATAAGGCCAAGCCTGATATGATAGCTGTTGTACAGAAGTACCTGAGTGGCAATGCCACAAAGGAGGAATTAAAATTCCTGGAATTGTATTACGGATATTTCGAAAGTGAAGACGATATCCTTAATAAGTTAACTGACGAAGAACGGCAACAACTCCAGGAGGCAATGGAATCTCATCTTTTGCGTCACATTGCCACAGCAGGAAAAGCGGCAAAACCATCTAAAACTCCAGTTATAGCTATCAAAACAATACGTTTAGGCATAGCAGCTTCTTTATTTATCACTATCGGATGCGGTGTATGGTTCTACCTGGCCCGGCAGGGGACAACAGGTAATGAGGTAAAACAGACATTAGCTTATCACCAAAACAATAAACCGCAGCAGCAAGCCATATTAACACTGGCCAATGGTAAAAAGATTAACCTTGATGCCGCGAAGAACGGTCGGATTGCGGAAGAAGCAGGAATTAATATCAAAAAATCAGCCGATGGTACATTGGTTTACACTCAGTCCGCTAAGCAGCTAAGCGCCAATATACCTGCCTATAACACTATTTCCACGCCCAACGGACGGCAATACCAGCTTAACCTGCCCGATGGCACTAAGGTGTGGCTGAACGCGGCGTCGGCTTTAACTTATCCTGTTTCATTTACAGGGAATTTGCGAAATGTTGAACTGGTTGGCGAAGCCTATTTTGAAGTCGCGAAAAATGCGAACATGCCTTTTGTTGTAGCCGCACGAGGTACAAAGGTAGAAGTGCTGGGGACGCATTTTAATGTATCGGCTTACACCGATGATGATTTGGTTAAAACTGCCCTTATCGAAGGTTCGGTTCGCATGTCAAATAAAAATGATGCCGTGATACTAAAACCTGGCCAGCAGGGTGCCGGTACTTCAGAAAGCCTGGACATTGGCGTAAAACCGGTAAACGTGCAGCAGGCAACCGCCTGGAAAGATGGGTATTTTATCTTCAGGAATAATACTATCCGCGAAGTAATGAAACAAGTAGCACGCTGGTATAACGTCGGGGTAGAGTATAAGATATCAGGAGACGATAAACGTTTCGGAGGAATTTATTCGAGGACAAATGATTTGGAAGAATTATTAAAAGGACTGGAGCTAACCGGCCTGGTGAAATTTAAAATTATAACCGGTAGTCGAGAAGGACAAGCGGCAGGAGAAAGGAGCGTGATGGTGATGGATTAATCTTTTCAGGTGGTCCGTAAAATTTCCCGGGAACGGGGCAAACGCTCCCGGGGTAGTTGTGCGGGCTAACTCATTATTGTTTTTGCAAACCAATTGATAATAGTTAAACCCAACGTTCAAATGTATATAAAAAATACCGCATTTAATGGCGGCAGTGCTGCCTGCGCTCACTTAAAACTCTTTCGTATTATGAAGTTAATGTGTGCATTTATGTTCGTGGCTGTCATGCAGGTTAGCGCAACCTCGTATGCCCAGAAAATAAACATAGCATTTAAAAACGCTAATCTGGAAGATGTGTTTATCCGGTTAAAGCAGGAAAGCGGTTATAACTTTCTGTACAATGCGCAACTGCTGGAATCGGCAAAACCGGTAACACTTTCGCTTAAGCAAGCTACCATAAACCAGGTGATGAATAATTTAATGGCTAACCAGCCCTTAACCTATACCATCAATCAAAAAACCATCACCATACAGCCCAGGCTACAGCAGCCGGATATACCGGTAAGAGGCCGTATAACTGATGAGCAGGGCGAGGCATTGCCCGGTGTAAATATAAAAGTGAAAGGTACCGCTGTTGGGGCAATATCGGCCGCTGATGGAACCTATACATTAAAAGTTCTTGATACCAAAAGCATATTGGTGTTCTCATTCCTGGGATTTGTAAGCCAGGAAATACCAGTGGCCGGCCATACCACTATCAATGTAACCCTCAAACAGCAAAATACCGATTTATCTGAGGTAGTAGTTACCGCCCTGGGTATCAAACGCGAAGAAAAGGCGTTGGGCTACGCTGTAACACAGGTAAAAGGCGAGCAGCTTACAGAAGCGCTTTCAAATAACTGGACGGATGCTTTATCTGGTAAAGTGGCGGGCTTAAATCTGGTGAGGTCGGGCGGAGGGCCGACAGGCTCAAACAAAATCATTTTACGTGGAGAAAGTAATCTGAACGGAGATAACGATGCGTTGATTGTAGTTGATGGCGTAGTGATTAATAACAGTAGTGGCCGTATGACCGGAACCGGTGATGCCGGATACCTGGGAAGCGATTCGCCGGTAGACTTTGGTACAAGCTTAAATGACATTAATCCCGAAGATATAGAAAGCGTAAACGTATTAAAAGGACCCGGAGCCGCGGCATTGTATGGTCAGCGTGGCGCTAATGGAGCCATTATTATTACTACAAAATCGGGCAAACCGAGAGTGAAGGGCATCGGCGTGACACTGAACTCGAATACTTCGATAGAAACCATATCCAGATGGCCTGATTACCAGTACGAGTATGGTTCTGGAACCGAAGGTGTTGACTACTTTTCATGGGGTTCCGCTGCCGATGGGTCCAGTACACGTAGTTCAAGCACCGCCTGGGGCCCAAAGTTTGATGGGCAAATGTATTTTCAATATGACCCGGTAACACATACTGGAGCTACAGTAAGAACACCCTGGATTGCATATCCAAATAACCGGAAAGACTTTTTTGAAACGGGTAAGACCTTTACCAATAGTATAAGCCTGGACGGTGGAACAGCTAAAACGGCAGTACGTTTTTCATATACTAACGTTTACGATACCTGGATTATTCCTAATACCGGTTATAAAAGAAATACCATTGCCCTTTCTGCCAGCCAGAAAGTTACAGATAAACTGCAGATATCAACTAAAATTAACTATACCAATAAATGGAGTGATAATTTGCCGGCAACAGGTTATAACAATCAAACCATTATGTACTGGAACATCATGCAGGTACCTAACGGTAACCTCGACTGGTTAAGAGAATACTGGATACCGGGAAAGGAAGGGGTTGAGCAGAGTTACCCATTTAGTAGTTCTCCCGATAATCCCTATTTGATTGTAAACGAGATGCTCAATAAGCTGAACAGGAATTCACTTACAGGTAATATACAGGCTAACTACAACTTTACAAAGAATCTGAGTTTGATGGTACGTACCTCTATGGACTTTTCGTATGATAACCGCTCTGAGCAACGCCCGATGGATACACAAAAGTTTACCTATGGGATGTTTCGCACCATGAATATTTTTGCCATGGAAGCCAACAGTGATTTCCTGTTAAAATATAACAGGAAGTTAAGCAGCAGGTTTGATGCGTCAATATCCGCCGGGGGTAGTATGCTGAAGAATCGTTATGTGAAAGATGAACTACGGGCCAACGCATTGCAGTATCCGCAAATTTTTACATTGGCAAACAGCAGAGATGTATTAACAGCCTTACCTTATCGTAGTGAGTATGCTATAAACAGCTTTTACGGATTAGGAACCTTGAGCTATAATAACTATTTATTTCTTGATGTTACGGCCCGTAATGACTGGAACAGTGTGCTGGCTACATCAACATCACTGGCAAATGTTTCGTTTTTCTATCCATCGGTTAACCTGAGTGCCATTGTATCTGATATGTTTAAATTACCGGCTGCAATATCGTATGCCAAGCTGCGGGCATCTTATGCGGGGGTAGGTAGCGGTGGTACAAAAGCATATCAGAATACCTACAGTTTTACTACAGTAACTAACTATTCCGGTGGGCTACGGAACCCGGTAACGCTGCCTAATGTCAATCTGAAACCGCAGTATACCACCAGTTACGAAGTGGGGGCGGATGTCCGCCTTTTTAAAAGTCGTTTAGGATTTGATATAGCTCTGTATCAGGGTAATACGAAAGATCAGATTCTGGCCGCTACATTAGACAGATCGGCCGGGTATAATAATATTGTTGTAAACGGAGGGCTGGTGCGTAACCAGGGGATTGAAATTCAGGCTAACGCCAAACCCTTGGTTAACAAAAAAGGACTGAACTGGAATGTTTTTGCAACATTTTCTGCCAACAGAAATGAGGTTGTGCGATTAACAGATAGTTTGTATGCCCTTCAATTGCAAAACACACTATCCGGTCGTGGATCTATAGAGGCACGGGTTGGAGGAAGTATGAGTGCTATTTATGGGCCGGGTTATCAGCGTGCACCAGACGGACAAATTATCTACCAGGACGGTTATCCGCTGTTAACAGCAGACCCTGTTTTCTTGGGGAACAGTGATCCTAGATGGAGAGCCAGCCTTGGTAATGAATTCAGGTACAAGCAATTTCGTTTCAATATATTGGTTGATGGTGAATACGGCGGTGTAGGCTATTCGCTTACTCATGCCTTGCTGGCCGAGCACGGAAAACTTAAAGAAACACTTCCGGGACGCTATAATGGAATCATCGGCGATGGTGTGATTAAAAATGAGGATGGTACATATCGCCCTAACGATGTAATAGCCCGTGATATATGGACTTACTATACCCGGCATTACGGACGTGAGAACCTGGAAGGAAGTATGTATAATACCGATTTTATAAAGCTACGGGAAGCCCGCCTGGATTATACATTACCATCAAAGCTCAATAAGCGCCTGGGATTGCAAAAGGCGACTATAGGTATTTATGGACGCGATTTATTGATTATAACCTCATGGCCAGCTTTTGATCCGGAATTTGGGACATTAAATAATGGTTCTATAGATAAAGGTTTTGAAACCGCACAGTTTCCGTCAACACGAACATTTGGTTTAAATCTAACCGTCGGTTTTTAATAAATATATTATGAAACAGGTAAATTATTACATATATACAGGTGCTGTTGTTTTTATGCTGGTTGTTTCATCCTGCACCAAGGGATTTAAAGACCTCAATAAAAATCCGAATGCCAGTGAATTTGCACTACCTCAGGCTTTGCTCGCTCCGGCAATTACCGACGTGGTAAGTAGAAATATGGATAGGGGGGCTAAACGTATTAACAATGAGTTAATGCAGGTGCATGTTTTAATGGGCGATGTAGAAGGGCGAATATTCCGTTACGATATCAGACGGTCAGAAGCAGATTACTTATGGAATAACTGGTATTTGCAGCTTACAAATTTCAAAAGTTTATATACCAGCGCAGAAGAACTTTACAGGGTTGACGGCAATAACGTTAGTAAAACCTATATGGCCATAGGGCTGATATGCCAGTCGTGGGTAGCATCGTTGCTAACCGATACCTATGGCGATATTCCATATTTTGATGCGAATAAAGGAAAAGATGGCATATTAATGCCCGTATTTGACAGACAGGAAGATATTTATAAAGATATTTTCGATAAGCTGGAACAAGCTAATGAATTGCTGAAAACAGGGGCCGATCTTCCGGCAGAACAGGCAGGTTCAGATCCTATTTATGCAGGCGCAGCGGCAAAATGGAGAAAATTTGGAAACTCGCTTTATCTGCGATTATTGTTAAGAGTATCCGCTAAAGCAGAGTCTGATGTTGCTGCTAAAGTTAGGGAAATTGTTCAAACGCAGGCAAACAATTATCCGATTATAGCCACAAATGCCGAATCGGCAATACTCAGATGGACAGGCGTATTGCCTTATCAGTCTCCATTTCAGACAGACCGTGATTCAGACTGGAATTTACTTAAGCTGGCAGAATTTTTTGTGGATAATCTGAATGCCTGGGGCGATCCGCGTATCGTTAAATGGGCAACATTGAAAAACGGACAATATGCCGGCATTCCAAGTGGATATCCGGTTGGTGAAGTACCCGATCCAAAATCAGCAATGCCTTTAGCGTTAAAAACAGAGCCGTTGCTGGGTAACATCATGAATTATGCCGAAGTGCAGTTTATTTTATGCGAGGCCGCTCTTAGAGGATGGATAAGTGGAAGCGCTCAGCAATACTATGAAAACGGAATTACCAATGGTATTACATTATGGGGCTATAATGTACCTGCAAATTATCTTGCCGGAACATTTATTAAATGGGATGAGAGTGAACCCTTTGATAATAAACTGGAAAAAATACAGCTCCAGAAATATTATTCCTTGTTTTTTACCGACCTGGAGCAATGGTTTGAATACCGGCGAACCGGGCATCCTGTATTGCCCAAGGGCACAGGCTTGCTTAACAACGGAGAGATGCCAGCCCGTTTAAATTATCCTGTTTATTTACAATCCACTAATCGCGATAACTATGACGCCGCGGTAGCTATACAAGGGCCTGATGATATCAGTACAAAGGTTTGGTGGCAGCGCCCCTGATAATTATTTATAGTATCCATAAAATTCATACACAGCATGAAGAAACTATATTTTTTATTACTGATGGTAGGCCTGATTGGCGTTATCTCATGTAAGCGTGAAAATTGGGCTGACGGTAAACCTAGTCCTGTTATATTTCTTGGTGATATACGTTCACTATATAAAGGTAGCCAGGTTTCGCTTAATACAAATAATATGTTAGGTGCCAGCCAGATTACCGGTATTGTTATTTCAGATGCGGTTTCAGGTAATGCGCCGCAGGGTACAATTGTTTTACAAAATACACTCCGGAAAAAAACACGGGGTATTAATATCATTGTTGGCCAGACTGCTACAGATTATATGCCCGGCGATTCCCTGATTATTGATGTCTCTGGTGGGATTTTATCCCGTGAAGGAGGCTCTCTGCAAATCTCACAAATCACTACAGATGCTATCAAACTGGTTTCAAAAGACAATGTTGTCACACCGGCCAGGATTACAGCACAGCAATTAATCGAAAATCCGGATACCTACGAAAGTACATTGGTTAGAATTTATGCAGGTACAGTTATTCCAGAGCCTGCTGCAACTGAAACCTACAGTGGCGATAAAGCATTTTCAGATGGGTCAGATACCGTAATACTGCATACGGAGGTCAATGCGGATTTTGCTTCGGAGATTTTACCAGCTACCGCGACTTTTACCGGTATTCCGCTTTTTTATAATGATGGCAGCAATAATAACTTAATAAAATTGTGGCCACGTCATATCAGCGATATGCTGTTAAATTCATCACTGCTCTCCTGGAACTTATTTGGTGCCAAAGGTAATGAACTAACAGCCAGTTCCACGTCAACTAATACCAATCTTGAGATATCGGTGCTTAGTCGTGGGCCCGGTATTGTGGCTCAAGCGGCCGGCAGTTCTTACGCCAGTACATTTCCTATTAATGCAGACAGGGCTGCGGCAGAGGCAGCCGGTTCGTATTATCAGTTCACTGTAAAAGTAAAAAGCAGTGCAGTAGTAAGCCTTTCAGCGCTGGACGTAATTTTACGTATACAAACCAGTGCGCCGCGTACCTACATCTGGGAATATAGTTTAGATAATGGGGATACTTTTAAGGATGTTGGCGTACCATATACCTGGACAACAGGCTTTTCGGATAATAATGGTATACAGCAACCCACGATTGACCTTTCTACTATTGCTGATTTGCAGAACATTTCAGCAGATACGTCCTTGATTTTCAGGTTATATGCCTGGGGAGGAACAAGCGCTACCAGCAATAGCGGGTTTAGAATAGGTAAAAGCTTAACGGCGGCTCAAAGTTCGTTGACTGTTAGTGGAAGTGTAACAACAAATTAATTATTATCGTGATGAAAAAAAGTATCGTTCTATTATTATTGGCAGGTACATTACAATGTGCCAAAGCACAAGTTCTTTCCTGGAGTTTTTCAGGTAACATAAAAGGAAGTGAAAAAAGTAGTCCGGCAACCCAGGTTGACCCTAACCTGGAACCTTCTTTGTTGACCAGGGGCCCTGCCTTAATACCGCAAAAGGCTACATACTCTTTTGCCTCGGCTTTCCCGGTAAATGCCACAAAAAAAGACGCTGTTAAGGCAGGCGCATATTATCAGTTTACAATACAAGCTAAAAAAGATTATGCTGTGTCTTTGTCAGCATTAGATGTGGTATTGCGTATACAAAAAAATGCGCCTAAATATTACCGTTGGCAATACAGTCTGGATGGTAAAAACTTTACCGACTTAGGTAATGCGGATATAAAATCAGGTACTACCATAAATAATGGCCAGGAGCAGCCAACACTTGATCTTTCAGGCTATAAAGCACTGCAGCATGTTCCCGCTTCGGTTAGTATTACATTTCGTTTGTATGCCTGGGGAGGCCTTGGTACAACCGATAATGGGTTTAGAATAGGGAAAAGCAATACACAAAGAAGTGCACTTGTTTTGAAAGGTAAAGTTACCAGGCAGTAACTGGTAATGCTAACAATTATCAATTACTAACATTAAAATTAAAATAAATATGAAAAAGTTATTATTCATGTTGGTCGCATTAATTATTGTAAGCCGGCTTGATGCGCAAATTTTAGCCTGGAATTTGCTGGGTGCAGCAGGTAATGAAGCTACCAGTAATTCTACCCTGACTAATCCTAATCTTGAAATTTCGACACTGAGCCGTGGGGCCGGAATTGCGGTTCAGCCAGCCGGAGGTTCTTACGCCAGTACGTTTCCGGTAAATATCGATAGTGCTGCGGCAAGAGTGGCCGGGGCATATTATGAATTTACAATTACTCCTAAAGGAAGTTCATTAGTAAGCCTCACAACGCTTGATGTGATATTACGTATACAAACCAACGCCCCACCCACCTATATATGGCGCTATAGTAAAGATAATGGTATTACGTTTAACGATATAGGCGCACCGTATACTTGGACAACGGGGTTCTCGCAAAATAATGGTATACAACAGCCTACCATAGATTTATCAGGTATTAATGATTTACAACAATTCAATACACCGGTAATTTTCAGGTTATATGCCTGGGGAGGAACAAGCGCTACCAGCAACAACGGTTTCAGAATAGGAAAAAGCTTAGATGAAACTCAAAATGCCCTGGCTATAGGTGGTACAATTACACCCCTGATAGCCTGGAACTTACTTGGCGCAGCAGGCGACGAAGCTACCAGTAGCTCTACGCTTACCAATCCCAATCTCGAAGTATCTGTGTTAAGCCGTGGGCCGGGTATTCAGGCCCAGACAGCCGGAGGTTCCTATGCCAGCACATTTCCAGTAAATGCCGATAGCGTTGCGGCAAGAGTGGCCGGGGCATATTATGAATTTACCGTAACTCCCAAAGGTAATGCTATGGTAAGTCTCACAACTCTTAACGTGATACTACGCATACAAACCAGTGCCCCGCCCACTTATATATGGCGTTATAGCAAAGATGGAGGCGTTGCATTTACTGATATAGGAACACCATATACCTGGACAACGGGGTTCACACAAAATAATGGTATACAACAACCTGCCATAGATTTATCAGGTATTAGTGATTTACAAAATGTTAGTACTCCGGTAATTTTCAGGTTGTATGCCTGGGGCGGAACAAGTGCCACCAGTAATAATGGTTTCCGGATAGGAAAAAGCCTTACCGCAACCCAGGACGCTTTGGCTATATCCGGAATAATTGAACAGGAAAATACATTGCCTGTAGTATTAACCTCGTTTACCGGCAAGTTGGATGCGGGTAAAATTAAATTACACTGGATAACGGCATCAGAACAGAATAACGCCTATTTTGAAATATTACGCTCGACCGATGGTCGGCCTTTTACTGTTATTGGTACAGTTACCGGGAATGGTACAACCAATACTACCAGTAATTACAATTATATGGATTCAAAGCCATTGCCGGAAGATAATTACTATCAGTTAAGGCAGGTAGATTTTAACGGAAATATTACCGGGTCTCCGGTAATCCATATTAATGCAGGCTTTAAACAAACGGAATTGCAGGTATACACGCCCTCAGGTGATGAAGCCATTCATGTGGCTGTATATACTGAACATGCAGGCAGAGCGACTGTAAGTATCACCAATATGTTAGGTCAGGTAGTTATAAAGCAAGATTGTAAGCTGGAAAAAGGCTATAATGATTTACGATTAGCAGTAGCCCTCCCTAAAAACATTTACATTGCCCGGTTATCTTCTTCCACAGAGAATGTAAGCACTAAATTTTTAAGATAAACTGATTTATGAAAAAAATATATCTGCTGTTATTTACTGCAGCTAATTTTGTAATATTTGTAGCCTGCAAAACGGTTAGTCGTGACGAGAGCGGCCACCCTTCGGGGAAAGAGACAGAACAGCCGGTTAATACTTCCGGTTCGGCAATTGTTAAAACCGAATTTATATGTAATCCTCCTAAAACACCCGAATTGCATGCCTCTACCATTGAAGAAACTTCTTACGGATTAATAGCTGCGTGGTTTGGCGGCACTAAAGAGAAGAATCCTGATGTTGGGATTTGGGTTTCACGCAATGATCATAATACAGGTTGGACAGTGCCTGTAGAAGTTGCAACGGGAGTAACCCTCAAAGCTGATGGCACAACAGAACGTTACCCCTGCTGGAACCCGGTACTTTTCCAGGCGCATAACGGCGGTCCGCTCATGTTGTTTTATAAAGTCGGCCCTACCACGCCCGAATGGTGGGGAATGTTAATAACATCAACAGATGGGGGTAAAACCTGGAGCAAGCCACAGCGGTTACCTGACAATATTTATGGCCCTATAAAAAACAAGCCTGTATCCATAGGCGAAAATGGGATGTTATGTCCGTCAAGCATTACTTCACGCCTGCATTTTGAGCGTACAGACGATTGGGGCAAAACCTGGACACGTACCCCATCAGTTACAGACAGGTCAATTCCGGTTATACAGCCCAGCATCCTGTTTTATGGAAATGGGAAATTGCAAGCCGTAGGCCGTACACTCAAAGATAAACGGGTATTCAGTATATGGTCGGCAGATAATGGCAGCACCTGGAGCAATTTTCACTTACTGAAGTTACCTAATCCAAATTCAGGTACAGATGCGGTTACATTAAAAGACGGCCGGCAACTACTCGTCTATAATCACAGTGAAGATTTTCGGTCGCCGCTCAACGTAGCGTTGTCTGACGATGGTGAAAATTGGTATCAGGTATTAGTGATTGAAAATGATAAGGATGGAGGGTACAGCTATCCGGCAGTAATTCAAACCAAAGATGGATTAGTACATATTACGTATTCCTGGCGGAGAAAAAATATTAAGCATGTGGTTATCGATCCTGCAAAGTTAACAGGCAAACCTATCCTTGCCTGGAATTTTGAGGCGGCAGGTATTACAGGTGCCGAAACAAGCAGCACATCAACATTTACTGTTAGTGGTTTAGAAAAAGCTGTTTTAAGCAGGGGTGCAGGAATTACGGCTCAAAAGGCATCCAATTCATTCGCGGCAGCGTTTCCTGTCAATGCAGATTTGGCTGCGGCCGAGGCCGGTCGTGCTTATTACCAGCTTACGGTAAAGGCAAAAAATGGCTATAAAGTATCATTGTCATCAATTGGTATAACGCTAAGGGTACAAACAGATGCACCTAAAACCTATCTATGGAAATATAGCGTTGATGGTGGTTATAATTTTACTCCCATCGGCGAGCCGTATACCGTAACTTCAGGTTTTACTGATAATAACGGATTGCAGCAGCCACAACTTGAGCTTGCACAGGTTAAGGGTTTACAGCAGGTAGATTCATCCGGGAAAATAATTCTGCGTTTATACGCCTGGGGTGGCAATAGTGTAACTGCGAATAATGGATTTAGGATTGGGAAAAGCAATGCTGTAACCGATGCACTTGTAATAAATGGAACCGTTATTAAATAACAAAATTTAAGAGGAACTCTGCTCTTTGCTGATAAAAACCTTAGGGTTTACCCATACCCCGCTCTGAAAAGGAGTTCCTTATCTTTAAGGAGCTCCTTGGTAGGAGTAATAATATGAACTATATTAAGTCTATCTTTATAAGAAAACACAATGAAGTTATCCTTCTTTTTACGATCTCCACAAAAATACACAACACAGTTTCCTGCAATTCATTATCTGAAAGGGAATTTTTTTATGATAATTTGGTTCATAAGCTTATGCTTTACGATGCCTGTATATACTATGGCCCAACAAGAAATGAATGCAATGACACCCAAAACCAAGAACAGCATCGGCCTTGAGATGGTACGCTTACCCGCCGGACGTTTTTATATGGGCTCGGCCGGAATTGGTGAAAACGCAGACGAAGCTCCGGCTCATATTGTAGACATCACCAAGCCATTCAGCATAGCGTCAACTGAGATAACCAATAAACAATACGAACTGTTCGACCCCTCGCATAAAGCGTTGAGAGGTAAAAAAGGGCTTTCAAAAGGAGATGATGAGGCGGTTATTTTTGTAAGCTACGATGAAGCCAGCGCATTTTGTCGATGGTTGTCGGAAAAAGAAGGAAAAGCCTACCGTTTGCCTACCGAGGCCGAATGGGAGTATGCCTGTCGTGCCGGAACATTATCAGCTTATTCCATGGCGGCCAAGCTTCCGAAGGAATTAGGAAAAGTCCAGGAATTTAACCGCGATCCGAAACCGGTATCGTTACAAGTAGCCGAATTTGCACCCAACGACTGGGGGCTTTATGACATGCACGGCAATGTAGAAGAATGGTGTTACGATTGGTACGGCCCTTATGAGAAGGGCGAGCAGCGAGATCCGGTAGGAAGAATAAGCGGCAGTTTCCGGGTTACCCGGGGCGGCAGTCATAATACGCTTGTTCAATACCTGCGCTCAGCCAACAGGTCGGCAATGATTCCGGCAGATAAGAACTGGATGGTCGGTTTCCGGGTAGTGGAAGGGCCATTGCCGGCAACAACTCCGCTACCTGCCGTCGGCAAACCTGCCAATATGCAAAACGTGCGGCAAGCGGCTTATCATTGGTCAGCTCCCGCTAAACAAGCATTTTTTTCTGAACCGGTATATTATGTTAAGCCGCCTTCCTGCGGAAATAATACGCCTTTTTATTCGCATAATCATTGTCCGGCTATTACCTGGTGCCCTAATGGCGATTTGCTGGCCATCTGGTTTTCAACCAACGATGAATCCGGCCGCGAAATGACCATACTGGCCAGTCGCCTGCGGGCAGGAAGTACCAGTTGGGATGAGCCATCGGAGTTTTTTAACGTTCCCGACCGTAACATGACCGGTTCTTCCCTGTTCTGCGATAAAGAGGGAACGCTTTATCACATGAATGGGGTGGAAGTTGCCGGGGGCTGGAAAAACCTGGCTATGGTGCTGCGAACCAGTACAGATAATGGCGCCAGTTGGTCTGAACCCCGCTTAATTGATCCGGAGCACCAGGTACGCAACCAGGTGATTGCGGGAATGTTTCAAACCAAAGAAGGCTGGTTGATACAACCTTCCGACGCAGGTCCGGGTCATTCAGACGGCTCCGCAATCCATATCAGTAAAGATAAAGGTAAAACCTGGTACAATCCGTATACCGGTAATGCTAAACCGGAATTTAAAGAGGGATATCACGGAGGATTGATTGCCGGTATTCACACGGGTGTAGTGCAACTGAAAAATGGCGATTTATTTGCCTTTGGCAGGAACAACGATATCCCCGGGAAAGACGGCGAATTGCACATGCCCATCAGTATATCAAAAGATATGGGTAAAAGCTGGACTTACAGTGCATCTGAATTTCCACGAATATATGGTGGGCAACGGCTTGTATTGCGTCGTCTGAATGAAGGGCCTTTATTGCTGATTTCATTCACACATCATCCACGCGAAAAAGAAAAACCAGGAATGCTTTTTAAAAGCAGCAGCGGGAAAGAATATACTGGGTATGGCATGTTTGCGGCAATTTCGTATGATGAAGGTAAAACCTGGCCTGTGAAAAAACTGCTTACCGATGGCAAAGAGCGCTTTCTGGATGGGGGTGGCTGGACAGGCATATTTAAAATGGATAAAACCCATGCCGAACCGATGGGCTATCTTGCCGCCACGCAAACTCCTGATAATAACATACATCTCATCAGCAGTAAAGTGTATTATTGTTTTAACCTGCAATGGATTTTGCAGCAGCCTGATCTGTAATACCTACCCCAATAGACAAGCCGGAAATGAATCCCAGCTTACATACTGTAGCCTCCGGACAGCAGCGTTCATACCGGATATTTCATATCATGCAGCCGCATTTTGGTACCGTGTGGCATTACCACCCCGAAATGGAGCTTCATTATGTTATCCGGGGCGAAGGAATACGTTTTATCGGCGATAATATCGACTACTTCCGGGCAGGTGAATTAATACTGCTGGGCGCTAATCTGCCTCATGTCTGGCATTGTAGAGAGAATAACGCGGAGCACATGACCGAAGCTGTGGTGCTGCAATTTTTACCGGAATGCCTGGGCTCTGATTTTTTAGATTTGCCGGAAGCCTGGCAGTTATCCCGTTTATTCGAAAGAGCCCGAAAGGGAATACTGATTCGCGGGCGACATAAGGAAAAAATTATTGGTTTGATGTATGAAGCCCAGACGGCAACCGGACTACAGCGTATTGTGATATTACTGTCGTTATTAAAGGTGCTTTTAGAGTCGGCCGATTCAAAAAGCATTTCCATGACCCAGGGATTTTCCCGGCCCGGTGAAACCGAATGCCGCCGCCTCAACCTGGTGTACGATTATATTTTTTCAAATTATAAAGATAATATTACACTGAACCAGGCGGCGGCCATAAGTAATATGAGTGCGGCTAATTTTTGCCGTTATTTTAAACGGTTAACCCACAGGACCTATTCCGCTTTTTTAACCGAGGTACGTGTCAACCAGGCCTGCCGGATGCTTATTGCCGGTAAACATGCTGTAGAATTTATCAGCTATGAGTGCGGGTTCAATAACCCGGCTAACTTTTATCGTCATTTTAAATTACTAAAAGGAGTGACGCCTTTGGAGTATAGGCAGCAGTTTTCACCGGTAAAAATATAGCGTCTGATTGTTCACGTTTATCTTAAACCCCCAATTGTAATCATTTCATGTTGTAATCAAATTTGATTACATTTGTGCAATGAAGGCGTCTTTAGAAAAATATAAAGGCATACACCCGGGGCTGATTCTTGAGCATGAGCTGAAGAAAAGAGGCATCCCGAAAAACCAGTTTGCTCTGGCTGTTGATGAGCACCGGCAGAATATCCATGCCATTACCAAAGGAAGGCGAAAACTACCTGCTGAACTGGCATTTAAAATTGATAAAGAGCTTGGATTTGCTGAAGGTACGATGCTGTTATTGCAAACCTATTTTGAAATTGAAGATTACCAGAGAAGGCATAAAGCGCCGTTTGAAGCTATCAATCAGGGCAAGCTTCGTAAGGGACTCTTCTGGGATACAGATATTAACCGCATTGATTGGGTCAAGAACGCCAATGCCATTATTCGTAGAGTTTATGAGCGGGGTAATGATGAAGAAAAATCCTTCATCGCCCGGCACTACGGACATAATGCCGTGAAAAAGGTGTTGAATTCAGAAGGTATTGATAGTTAATCATGGCGTTGTACTGGAATACCGTTAATGATCTGTTAAAAAGCAGCCTTTATACCCTAATGCAAGCTTCATTATTTAACAGTTTCCGGCTGGTGGGTGGTACCGCACTCAGTTTGTACCTGGGGCATCGTATGTCGGTAGATATTGATCTCTTTACAGACCAGCCCTATGACTCAGTTGATTTTAATGCCATTGATGAATTTCTCCAGGCTACTTTCCCGTATGTGCGTGGCGATTTCGGGATGCTTCCCGGTCTGGGTAAATCTTACCTGGTAGGCGATAGTGAACAGGATCACATCAAATTGGATGTTTACTATACCAATGACCCGTTTATACAACCTGCAATGCAGATCGATAAAGTGCGTATGGCTACGGTTGACGAGATTACAGCGATGAAAATCGATGTGATTTCACGTGGCGGACGCAAAAAAGATTTTTGGGATATCCACGAACTACTGGACAAATATACCCTTGAGCAAATGCTGGCCTTACATCGCCAACGACACGAATACACCCATAATGAGGAACAAATACTGCATAGCCTTGTCGATTTTACCAGGGCCGATGAGGATTTTGACCCGTTCTGCCTCCGGGGTAAATATTGGGAGTTTATCAAAGATGATATAATGAGTATTATCCAATCGCAGAGGCAGAACCTTTAGACAATTCTTATCTGTAGGAGCCTCTATTTAAAAATGAAAAAGTTAAGCTATACGGAGCTGCTGGTGGCGACACCAGCCCCGGCAGGAAGCCATGGACGGTGAAGACACCGTCCATTAATTAAACCTGTAAAACTTTTAAATGAATTTAAACAGGCTCCTAAATCTACCGTTTTTCATTACGCAAGGTTCATCAGGAAAAGTAGCGGATGAAAATCCATTGATCAGCAATATTATCATTTTGTTAATACCTTGCTTTTTCTTCAAAAAAGGGTGATATTAGTGATGCGATTTGCAGGAATCATTTTCCGGCAATCAGGCTATAGTTTAGTTAATGCATCTCAAATACAAAAATACGTCGGGAGAAGCTGGCCGTGTTGCACGGGGAGACGATAGCTTGGATGAATTATTCAGGGAATTATACCCCCGGTTGCTTTATTTTGCCGTTCAGCTTGTTAAAGACAGCGCTTCTGCCGAAGATATTGTTCAGGGTGCATTTATCGCTTATTTAGAAAACAGCGAAGAATTATCGCCCGATAAAAATGTTATAAAAAGCTTTTTATATAAAGCTGTAAAAAATGCCGGCTTAAACTCCCTTCGCCATCATAAAGTAGTAGAAAAATTCCGGCTGACGCTTGAGGAAGAACCCAGCGAAGATTCTGTAATGAGTTCGCTGATGCGCTCAGAAATTTTGGGTGAAATTCATACTGCCCTGGCCTCGCTGCCCGAAAGTTGTCAGCGTATTTCAAAAATGGGCTACCTTGACGGAATGAAAAACAAGGAGATCGCCGAAGAGCTGGGTATTTCAATTAATACAGTAAAATCGCAAAAACAACGGGCAATTCAACTACTTAAACTGCGTCTAAATCCCGACTTTTTCCTTTCCGTAGTGCTTGTAACAAGCCTGGTTTATTGGCTGATAGGGTAAGCGATGTGGCTTTCTGGGCTTTTCGTCTTAGTTCAGGACATATCCTTCGGGAATTTACCTCGACACTTTGGAATAATGTGCTGTCTTTAACCTTTGCTTAAATTCATAAAACTATACGTTTGAACATGATTGTTTTTTCAATGCTATTTGGAGGTGAGATCAGGTGGATAATAAGTATATGTTTTTAACTGCCCATAACACTTTTTTAATTTTTGACTGGTCACAAAACGTTAGTTCAAGCTATGGACTTTAGTCCAAGGCTTTAGCTTCTACAAATTTTTAAATCGAAGCATAAGAGAAAAATAAAAAATTCGGCGAAGCCACCATTAGACTTTCAGTCGTCAGATCAACCTATGGATTTTCAATCCATAGTATTTTAGTCTGAATGATAGCGAGTTTACTCGATGTTTGATTTTTGGAAGGAAACGTACCTATGGCACGCTTGCTACACACTTGTGTTGTTACAAAGCGGTTGTCCCGCTGGGCAATGTCATTAAGTTAAGGATTAGTAT
>NZ_VTRT01000012.1 GCF_008274585.1 Pedobacter sp. BS3
TCTTTAATATACTGTTTCTCAGTAAAATGCGCAACCTTTTCTTTCATTTCTATCTTTTTTTTAATCGCACAACACGTTAAAAAATAAATAATCATCATAAAAAGTTTTATACAATGTCTGGCTAAATTGGCCGGACATTTTTTATTTTAGATCATGATAACAACCAACAGGCAGCACGAAAAATTTATGCGGATGGCTATACGCCTGGCCGACCAGAATGTACTGGCCGGAAAAGGCGGCCCCTTTGGTGCCGTTATTGTAAAAGACGGAAAAGTAGTAGCCAAAAGTGCCAATACCGTAACCACTACTACCGATCCAACCGCTCATGCCGAAGTTACGGCCATTCGCCTGGCCTGCAAAAAACTAAAAACCTATAACCTGAGCGGCTGTGTGATCTACACCAGTTGTGAGCCCTGCCCCATGTGCCTGGGAGCCATTTACTGGGCACACTTAGATAAAATTTACTGGGCCTGTACCCGGAAAGATGCTGCCGAAAATGGCTTCAGCGACCAATTCATATACGATGAAATTGCCAGGCCCCTGACCAAACGAACATTACCGGTTCAGCAACTCTTACACCAGGAAGCACAACGGTCATTCAAGCTATGGCAGGAATCTGATCTTAAGATCGACTATTGAGATTTAAAGAGAAAAGCTGGCTTATTTGGCAATTCAATTAACGCCATATATTCCGGATAAAGAGGACAATGGCAATCAGAGCCAGCACAACGGAAATAGTGTGATTGATCACCTTGCTGCTAAAGGCAAATTTTTCGTTCAGGTAATTACTAAATCGTGCAAAGCAGAACAGACTTAAAAAAGCACCAAGGCTTGATCCGGCGCTTAAAACGGCAAGAGCTCCTTTCCCGCTGATGATCCAATCGTGCGAAAGCAGGTAAGTACCCCAAACCATCCAGAAAGGCACCTGCATAGGATTGATAAATCCCAGGATAATACCATATTTAATACTGTCTGTACGTGAGTAATCGGCCTGTTTGGCCTTCGCCGTGTTTCGCCAGGTGATTACTGCCATCACAACCAATATCACTACCAGTAACCAGTCCAGCCAGAGCATCAGATTTTTTTGATCGGCAAACCAGTCGGCAAAGTACATAATGGCGTACGTAAAGAAAAACTCTACGATAGCAAAGCTTACAATGAAATACATGGCATGCTTCACACCACGGTTTACCGTAAGCTGCACAACCGTTAAATTAATATTTCCCAGCGGGATATAGCCGATAAAATTAACTACCAATCCTACCAGGAAGTTCAAAAAAATCATGTGCAAAAATAAAACTTAAAATTGCACAGGCAATAAAAAAGGTTCCGATACCGGAACCTCAAATAACAAGTGTTTTGATTGAACGAAGCTCCAGCTTCGTTCAATTACTTTTAAGCCTCCGGCTGATACATTGAATTGGTATTACAAACACCTGCATCCTGATTACAAATTTGATTGAGCGAAGCTCCAGCTTCGTTCAATTACTTTTAAGCCTCCGGCTGATACATTGAATTGGTATTACAAACACCTGCATCATGATTACAAATCAGAACAAGCATCCACTATATGATAGCAACAAAAAGGCTCCTATCCGGAGCCTTTAAATCACAAGTAATACGTATTAATCAACTAAGAAGCCTGTTTAACAAACTGTACGTTGATGATCAGCTTAATTTCATCGCCCACCACAACGGCGCCGGCCTCAGTAACAGCATTCCATTGCAAACCAAACTCTTTCCGGCTTATTTTCCCCATTACTTCAAACCCGGCTTTGGTATTACCATAAAAATCTGTGGCGCTACCGCCATATTCCACGTTCAACGTAACCGGTTTGGTAATATCCCGGATGGTTAAATTCCCTTGCAGTTGGTAATCATCGCCTCCCTGATGGGTAAACGAGGTTGATTGGAAGGTAATTTTCGGATATTTTTCCGCATCAAAAAAATCGGGAGATTTCAGGTGGTTATCCCGGTCTGACTGATTGGTATCAATGCTGTCCACATCCAGCGAAAAGCTGACAGCAGCATTTGAAAAATCATCATTCTCTGTCTCTAACGTACCGCTAAATGTTTTAAAGCTACCGGTAACGGTAGAAATAACCAAATGTTTAACTTTAAATTGTACCTCCGAGTGGGTAGGGTCTACAGTCCATTTTGTTGTTGCCATAATACTAAATTTTAAAACTTACAGCTATTATAACAGTTTACAATTAAAATAGTTGTTTAAACATGTAAATATTAGAATATGTCGACAATAAAATGATAAATGCTTCGGCAGCTTACACCCACTACAATAATACCAACGGCTACCATAATGGATTTTGCCGAGATCTTACTGGATACACGGGCAGCAATGGGTGAAGCAATAGCGCTGCCGATCACCAATCCGGCAACGGCATCCCAATGGATGGTTTTCAGCATGGTGATAAAGGTTAACGAGCTGAGTATGGCTATGAAAAAACGGGTCGCTTTTACAGTACCAAGCGATGTCCGCGGATTCCGGCCGCCGGCCATCAGCGACGACAGCACAATAGAACCCCATCCGCCGCCACCAACGGCATCGATAAAACCACCCAGAAAGCCGAGTGTACGTATCCGCCTGATCTTTTTACCGGCTCTTTTATTACTTTGCAGGTTAAAAGCTTTACGCAAGATAACCAGACCCAGTATTAACGTATATAACGATACAACCGGCTTGGTATACCTGCTGTAATGCTCAAGCGATGATAACAGGTAAGCCCCTGATACGGCCCCAACAATACCCGCTACAACCAGCAAACGGAACAAACGCTTATTAACATTCCTCATGCGATAATGCATCCACCCGGCAATACCGTTGCTAAGCACCTCGGATAAATGTACCGCCGTACTGGCAGATGCGGGTGGAATACCCATTGATAATGAAAACGATGTTGATGTTACACCATACGACATGCCGATGGCCCCATCAATCATGGCAAAAACAAAACCTGCCGCCAGAAAATAATAAAACGTGGCAGGAATACCTTCTACATAAGCTCTGAATTGCGGTTCGGCATGCCAGAATACTGTAATAAGCAGGATTAATGCAGCAATACATATACTCCAGATTATAAACTTCCTCGTTCTGGGCTTAGCTGGTTGTTTTTGCACTTCAGGAAATCCGGGCTCAGTATCCTTAACTACAACTCCGGCTATTACTGTTTCTGTTTCGCTCATAAAACTAAATCGCAGCAAATATACAATCTATAGATTTAGTAGTTTAATGTTTGGTGATTTTTATTTTGCTTTTAACATGAAGTACTATTTTCCCGGTAGTGTAAATATGCTCTCAGAAAATGAGCGTAACTGAAGTTACAGCATCTCAAATACTCCTGCTGCGCCCTGCCCGTTGCCTACGCACATGGTTACCATGCCATATTTTTGGTTACGGTGTTTCAGTTCGTGGAGCAACTGAACGGTTAGCTTTGAACCGGTACAACCTAACGGATGTCCTAAGGCGATGGCTCCCCCATTCACATTTACAATTTCAGGATTTAGCCCCAATGTGCGAATAACTGCCAGGGATTGGGAAGCAAAAGCCTCGTTAAGCTCGATAAGCTGGATATCGTCCAGTTTCATCCCGGCTTGTTTTAGCACTTTCGGGATAGCTTCAACAGGGCCGATACCCATAATTCGCGGCGGCACACCGGCGACCGAATAACTCACCAAACGTGCTATTGGTTTAACATTTAATTGTTTCAGCATCTTTTCTGACACCACCAGCACAAACGCGGCGCCATCAGACGTTTGCGATGAATTGCCTGCCGTAATGCAACCTCCGGCAGCAAAAACAGGTTTCAGCTTCGCCAGCTTTTCCAGCGAGGTATCGGCCCTGGGCCCTTCGTCAATATCCACTACATATTCACGGGTTTGCTTTTGCAGCTTATCGTCCAGGTAGGTTTCGTGAACCGTTACAGGAGCAATGCCAACCTGCAAACGACCGTTCTTAATGGCTTCTACAGCCTTCTGGTGAGAATGTAAAGCAAATTTGTCCTGGTCTTCCCGGCTGACATTAAACTCTTTAGCTACCGCCTCGGCAGTTAATCCCATCCCCCAGTACCAGTCGGGATGTGTTTTAGCTACTTCGGGATTCGGCACCAGTTTCCATCCACCGAAAGGCATTCCCGACATCACCTCGACACCTCCGGCAATAATGCAATCGGCCATTCCAGATCGTATCTTAGCCGTTGCAATGGCAATGGTTTCCAATCCCGACGAACAATAACGGTTTACCGTCATCCCCGGAACTTTGTCGGTATCTAAGGACATCAGCGAAATCATGCGGCCAATGTTCAGTCCCTGCTCCGCTTCCGGCGTTGCATTTCCGACAATCACGTCGTCGACCTGGCTTTTATCCAGATCAGGCACCGAAGCCATTAATTGCCTGATGACCGTTGTCGCCAAATCGTCGGCCCGTGTAAACCTGAAAACGCCCCGAGGCGCCTTTCCTACAGCGCTTCGAAGTCCTGCTATGATGTATGCTTCCATTTTAGTATTGGGTAGTGAGTATTGGGTAGTGAGTATTGGGTAGTGAGACATATCTTATATATTCTCTTAATGATTACTATTCATTAAGCTTTTTTGAAGTTTATAATTCATCTTTTGGAGTTCATCGATAATTTTTAAAATTTCACTGCTTAAGTTACTGTCAATAAAACCTAATTTTTCTGCAATGACTATTTGGGTCTGCAATTCATAGGAAGAGCCGTTGGCAATACCCAGAAACTGTATAAATTCTCCTTTTGTATTTCTTCCAGCTCCTTCCGAAATATTTGAAGAAATTGAAACGGCACATCTCCTGACTTGAGAAGTCAAGCCAAATCGCTCATCAGAGGGAAACTGTGCAGATATTTCATATATCCTGATTGCCAAATCAATAGCTTTGCTCCAAACCTTTAATTCTTTAATATTATGCATAGTTAAATGGTCTTATTCGGGTTCTGCGCCCATCTCAATACCCAATACTCACTACCCAATACCAACATTCAATTCCTCAACGGTTTCCCACCCGTAATAATAGCTTTCAGGCGTTCCAGGGTTTTCTTTTCCCCACAAAGCGATAAAAAGGCTTCGCGTTCAAGGTCGAGCAGGTATTGCTCGGTTACCAGTGTGGGTTGCGACAAATCGCCGCCGCACATTACCCAGCCCAGCTTTTCGGATATTTTTTTATCGTGTTCTGATATGTAATGACCGGCATACATGGAGTTTGCCCCGGAATATACGATACCAAGTCCCTGTTTGCCCAACACGCGAATATCGCTTCGCGGGACAGGCTGCGTATAACCGGCTTCGGCCAGTTCAATGGCTTTCGCTTTGGCATCGGCAATTAAACGACTGCGGTTCATGGTGAGACCATATTTACCCTTTTGCAGGTAACCAAGCTCCAATGCTTCGGGCCCTGAAGTGGAGACTTTTGCCATGGCAATGGTTAAAAACCTATCCTTAAATATATTCTGGTCAATCTGGTCTTCTTTATATTCATCGGATGCTCGCAAGGCAAACTCTTTTGAACCTCCCCCACCCGGAATAACGCCTACGCCAAATTCCACCAAACCCATGTAGGTTTCGGCGTTCAGCTGAACGTAATCGGCATGCAGGCAAAACTCGCAACCACCTCCCAAGGTAAGATTATGTGGCGCAAGCACTACCGGGATAGCCGAATAACGAATACGCATGGACGTATCCTGGAAAAGTTTTATCGCCCGGTTCAGCGCTTCGAAATCCTGTTCAACAGCCATCATAAACACCATACCGACATTGGCTCCGGCAGAAAAGTTAGCGCCGTCGTTACCAATTACCAGTCCACGATAATCCTTTTCAGCTAAATCGATAGCTTTATGGATGCCTTCGAGCACTTCTGCGCCAATGGTATTCATTTTGGTATGAAACTCGGCATTGAGAATACCATCGCCCAGGTCAATAATGCTTAAGCCATCATTCTGCCACACAGTTTTAGTGGCACGGATATTATCCAGGATAATAAAGGCATCCGTTCCGGGAATGGACTTGTAGGTTTTAGATGGAATATCGTAATATTTCCGGATGCCATTTTCCAGCTTATAAAAACCGGTATTGCCGGCAGCCAGCATTTCCTGTACCCAGGCGGCAGGCTCATGCTGGTATTGCTTCATATACTCCACTGTTTCGCTGACACCCAGGGCATCCCACACTTCAAACGGACCAAGCTCCCAGCCAAATCCGGCACGCATGGCGTCATCTATACGGTACAGCTCGTCCGAAATTTCGGGGATACGGTCTGATACATATTCAAACAACCCATAAAACGATTGCCGGAATAACTCGCCGGCCTTATCTGTACCTTTGGCATATATCTTTATCCGTTCCCGGAGATTTTCAACCGGTTTTATGGCATCCAGCGTTGCCGATTTTACTTTTTGCTGCGGCTTGTATTCCAGCGTTTTCAGGTCAAGCGCCAAAATCTCGCTGCTGCCGTCCGCCTTTTTAATCTTTTTGTAAAAACCCTGCCCGGTTTTATCGCCCAGCCATTTATTCTCTGCCATTTTCTGCACAAAACCGGGCAATCGGAACAATTCTCGGGCTTTATCTTCCGGACAATTTTCATATAAGCCATCTGCCACATGAATCATGGTATCCAACCCTACCACATCGCTGGTACGGAATGTAGCCGACTTCGGCCGACCTAACGCAGTACCGGTAAATTTATCGACTTCTTCTACTGTTAAGTCCAGCTTTTCTACCAGGTGCAGCAAGGCCATAATGGAATATACACCTACGCGATTAGCGATAAAGGCAGGTGTATCTTTGCATAACACCGTGGTTTTGCCCAGGTATTTATCACCATAACGCATCAGGAAACCGGTTACCTCCGGCTTTGTTTGCGGCGTGGGTATGATTTCCAGCAAGCGCAGGTAACGCGGCGGATTAAAGAAATGTGTTCCGCAGAAATGCGCCTTAAAATCATCACTCCTGCCCTCATTTAACAAATGAATGGGTATGCCTGATGTGTTGGAGGTAATAAGCGTTCCCGGCCTGCGGTATTTTTCAACCTGCTCATAGATATTCTTTTTGATGTCCAGGTTTTCTACAACCACCTCAATTACCCAGTCGCACGTGGCTATCTGCGGCATATCATCGGTAAAATTACCGGTGCGGATACGTTGTAAAACCTGTTTGGTAAACACTGGCGAGGGGCTGGATTTGGCGGCTGTATCTAACGACGTATTCACAATACGGTTACGTACTGCTTTATCATTCATCGTCAATCCTTTGCCCTGCTCTTCGGCTGTAAGCTCTTTAGGAAGCATATCCAGCAAAAGAACTTCGACACCGATATTGGCAAAATGGCAGGCAATACGCGAGCCCATAATGCCCGAACCCAGAACCGCTACTTTTTTTATATGCATGGAGATGATTGGATTTTAGATATAAGACGTGAGATATGAGATTTTTTTAACTAAACGTTCGTTATCTGATTTTGATTTTAAACTTATGGAATACCCGCGGGCGATACAACTATTTTACCAATTTTTTGGCTTTTAACTCAAAAAAACGTTCATACAATAGCGCAGGGGAAAATAAACAGTTATCCTAAATATTATTCACAGGAATAAAAAGGATTTTGAATCAATATTAACCTGCCATTTTATGGTAACGCATATATCCATGCAGCAACAAGAAATGGCCCAAAATTCTGCTTTAAAACAAAAAATTATTAGAATGGTATTATAAAATATCAGAAGTAATATATTATTATTGTATCACTCAAGCGCTAAGCATTTAATACAACATTCAATAAAAATGGCAAATAAACGGGCTAATGCATTTATAAATCATAAAGGCGTAACTCATCATATCAATATGCCTATACTTACATGGAAAGAAGATGGGATATTTTATATATATTCTCCTTTTTTAGATTTAACAGGATACGGCACATCTGAACAAGAAGCGAAAGATTCCTTTAAAATTACATTGACCGAGTTTGTTAAATACATGGAGAATAAAGGTACAACCTATGAGGAGCTAAAGAGGCTTGGCTGGACAGTGAACGAAAAAAAGAAAAGGGTTCACCCTCCTGAATATGATCAATTACTTGAGGATAATGACACATTTAGGGATTTGACAAGCATGCCAGGAGTTGTAACAGATAGCACCAATATTGAGATAGCCTTAGCCTAATGTCTACAAGGAAACTATCTAATATCTCTGTTTCAAAATTCGAATCATTTTTAGAGCTTGCTCAATGTAAACTTGTACGGCAAACAGGCGGGCATATCGTTTATTCAAGATGCGATTGTTTAAGACCGATAATATTTCAATCGCATATTGACCCAATGCCAGAATTTATTGTAAAAAACAACCTAAGAATATTGGGTTATTCTAAAAACGATTTTTTTGATATTCTTGAATGTAAAGTAACTGTTAAAAGAAAGGGGAATTCCTTTATATTAAGTACGGATTAAATACCGCCTAAATCCCCGGGCTAATATTTAACAAGTATAATAAAGTAACAATTGAATATGATCAACGTAAACGAATATTTTGGAGGCTCTGTTAAATCCTTAGGCTATGAGCTTGCCGGCAATAAATCAACCGTGGGTGTTATTGCACCGGGCGAGTATGAGTTCGGTACATCCACACATGAAACCATGCACATTATTGAAGGCAGCTTATCAGCTTTACTGCCCGAAGCAATCAACTGGCAAACCTACGCTGCCGGACAGGCTTTCGAAGTTGAAAAAGGAACTTCATTCAAAGTAAAGACCGATGCTCCTGTTGCTTACCTGTGCCAATACAAGTAGTTGATTAGTTGTTTGCGGTTAGTTGTTAGATATTTCTGCCCTTCCGGATAAATTTTACCTGCTTATTCTGATGATTGATGATTAGATGGGATCTCCGGTTTCATGATTTATAATTTTTTTTGCCATAGTATAAAATATATCACCAGCGAAGACGTTTAGTTTAAACTAATAAATCAATAAATAGCTTCGCTTATGATTAAAATATCTACATCAAAACAGTCTAAAACTGGCAATTTAACCGAAAACAGGGGTTTTATTCATGCCGGCTCATCTGCCGTTGTACCAGAAAGCTTAACGGATGATGAACAGAAATTTATGCGGCATCTTACCGATCAGTTAAATAGTCTGGAGAAATCGCCGTCAGAAAACGTTATTCAGCATATACTGGCTTATTCTAAAAAGTTAGATTGAGGAAAGGTTGTAAGGTGAAAGACATAAGGTTTAAGGCTAGCCATTAGTTCATAGTTGATGGCTCACGATCAATAGTGCTTATTACCAGATAAGCTGCATCACGCCATACCAGAAAGCCGTAGTTATAAAAGCCAGCCCTATGCCCAGGCCCACCATCAAATTTGCCAGTTGCGGATTTAGTTTGTACTGATCGGCCAGGATGCTTCCTGTTACCAGGGATGGCATGGCCGCTTCAAATACACCAAGCCGGGGTATAATGCCTTTTACATTTAAAAGGAAGGCTAAACACAATACCAGCGCCGGAGCAATGAGCAGTTTATAGAAAAGTCCCCATGAGAGGTATCTTATTTCAATACCGGATGTTGATAACCTGAGCTGCAATCCGATGGAGAATAACGCCAATGGCGCCATGGTTACCACCAGCTTGTCCAGCAACGGGTTTACAGGCGAGATATCCATAAACCGGGGCAGGATAAGTGCCAGTATAAACGCGATAAACGGCGGAAATTTTAATGCTCTGACAACAATCGTCTTAACCGATAATCCATCTTGCTGAGATGAGCGTAAAGCCGTAATAATGCCTACGGTAGATAGTAAAACAAAAGTAACCTGGTCGCATATTATCGCGATGCTTAATGTTTGCTCGCCATAATACGCCGCGATAAGCGGAAAACCAAGGAACGAGGTATTTGACAATCCGGCAGACAGCTTCAGGGCGCCACTGGTTTCTCTTGAGATGGGATATAACTTTGCCATCAGCGTGACCAGCAACCAGGCTCCTACCCATACAATGACAGGCGAAGCTGCCGGAAAAATCATCCTGCTGTTCCATTCAATTTGGGGAATATATTTCAGGGAGAGCGCCGGTAATGCAATATAAAGCACCCAGGCATTGATGCTGCGAAAAGAATCTTTAGGTAAAACCTTCAAAAGATTAAACAATATCCCCGCACCCAGCGAGACAATAATGAGAAGAAAATTGACCATGAATTGGCCGGCAAATTAGAAATTTTCAACGGAAACTTCAGATCGCTTTTATAAGGGCTTCCAATTCGCGTTTTAGAACAATACTCCTTTATCGTTTCTTGTACTGATTGTTAAATCCTTTATTCACTACCTCCCAATTGTCAGAAAAAGGTTACAAATAGCCTAAAAGGGTTTTACAAACAATGTCAAATGTGTAACTTCGGGCACTTTGTTAACATTCTAAATCATTATAATTCAACATGAAAATAACCGTAGTTGGTGCCGGTGCCGTAGGTGCAACCTGTGCCGATAACATTGCCCGCAAGGAATTAGCCGAAGAGCTTATTTTGTTAGACATCAAAGAAGGTTTTGCCGAAGGTAAAGCTATTGATATGATGCAAACCGCCGCCTTGCTTGGATTTGATACCAAAATTAAAGGCGTTACCAATGATTATGCGGCTACCGCCGATTCTGAGGTAGTTGTCATCACATCAGGTCTGCCCCGTAAACCCGGCATGACCCGTGAAGAACTGATCGGCACCAACGCGGGTATTGTGAAGCAGGTTACCGAGAATATTTTAAAATATTCGCCCAATACCATCATCATTGTGGTTTCTAACCCAATGGATACTATGAATTACCTGACGCTGAAAACTTCAGGCTTACCTAAAAACCGTATCTTAGGAATGGGCGGCGCTTTAGATTCAGCACGTTTCAGGTATTACCTGAGCCAGGAACTGGGCTGCTCGCCGGCCGATCTGAACGCCGTGGTTATCGGCGGTCACGGCGATACCACCATGATCCCGTTGATTGACCATGCTACCTGGAACAGTGTTCCGGTTACCAACTTCCTGAGCAAAGAGCAACAGGAAAAAATTGTTGCTGCAACCATGGTGGGCGGCGCTACCTTAACCAAACTGATCGGTACTTCTGCCTGGTATGCACCCGGCGCCGGAACTGCCGCCATGGTTGAAGCTATTGTACGCGATGAGAAAAAACTGATCTCATGCGGCGTTGCCTTAGACGGCGAGTACGGACAAAGCGATATTTCGCTGGTTGTACCGGTTATATTGGGCAAAAACGGATGGGAAAAGATCATTGACTTTAAACTGACTGCCGACCAGCAAGCTGCCTTTAACAAAAGCGCCGACGCAGTACGTACCATGAACCAGGTTCTAAAAGATTCTAACATTATTTAACGCAGAATCTATCGATATTCATGATAACTGTTCCTTTAGAAGTTATCAGTCTTCAAGACGACGGCTTCCACCTGCTGGTGGAAGTTGTTGTTTTTGGGCATACCTTTAAAGCGGTACTGGATACGGGGGCATCGCGTACCGTGCTGGATAAGCAACAAATCACCGAACTGGCCCAGGAAGAACATTTGCTTGTCCTGTCGGATAAGCTCTCTACCGGTCTCGGTACTACCACAATGGAAAGCTTCACTATCACATTACCAGACTTCAGGATCGGCAGCCTTGAATTGACCAATTTTGAAACCGCAGTGATTGACCTGTCGACTATTAATTATGCGTACACCAACCTTGAATTTGAACCGGTTATCGGTGTCATCGGCGGCGATATCCTGATGAAACACCGGGCTGTTATTAACTACGCCGGGCAAACGCTTCGTTTGGAGATTTAATGGGTTCAGGCGGAAGGCATAAGGTTAATATGCTCCCTAAAATAGAGGCAAAAACAAGGAAGGAGTAGGTGAAGCGAAATCCTTACTATTCGGAAGAAGTTTGCAGTGTAATCTAATAACCCGGCATTTTTGCAAAACATCCGATACCGGTTCACGCTTAATAAAAGCAATTGCTTAATTTAGCCGATATCATTAAAAATTATGTCTGCATTATATCCGTTTATTTTCAAAACCATTTTCAAAGACAAAATATGGGGAGGCGATAAAATAAAAACCTATCTCCATAAAGATTTCTCTCCCCTGCCAAACTGCGGCGAAACCTGGGAAATATCTGGTGTGAAAGGCGATGTTTCCGTAATCAAAAACGGTCCGCTGGCAGGTAAAGATCTTGCCGAAATACTAAGTACTTACCAAGGTGAACTGGTTGGCAAGCACAATTACCAGCGTTTCGGCAATGAATTCCCCATACTGGTAAAGTTTATTGACGCTAACGATGATCTCTCTATACAGGTGCATCCGAATGATGAGCTGGCCGAAAAGCGGCATCACTCCAAAGGGAAAACCGAAATGTGGTATGTTATCCAGGCCGACCCCGGCTCTACTCTCATCTCGGGATTTAACCAGGAAGTGAATGAGCAGATCTATCTCGATAAGCTCAATAGCGGTCACATCATGGATATCCTGAACCGCGAGCAGGTACATGCCGGCGATGTATTCTTTTTACCGGCCGGCCGGGTGCACACCATTGGCAAGGGCTTACTGATCGCCGAAATTCAGCAAACTTCAGACATCACCTACCGGATATATGATTTTGACCGGGTTGATGCGCAAGGTCATAAGCGTGAGCTGCATACGCAGGAAGCCCTCGCAGCACTTGATTATCATGTGTATCCGCATTACAAGAGCCAATACACCCCGGCAAAAAACGAACCCGTTAACGTGGCCCGGTGTCCATACTTTACAACCAACATCCTGGAGTATACGCAGGATACACAACATGATTATTCCGCACTGGATTCATTCGTTATCCACGTATGTGTATCGGGTGCATATAGCATTCGTTACAACGATACCCATCTTGATGTAACAATGGGCGATTGCGTGCTGATTCCCGCATCAATAACTAACATCGGCATCCAAACATCCGGAGGCTTTAAAATACTGGAAAGCTTTATCGAGAAAGAGTCCGATTAATTTTATTCTGTTTAAACATGGCAAAAAAGAAAGAACATACAACTGCTTCGGTAGTAACCGAAAAATCACTTCAGTTTTTAGAACAATACATCAACAATCCCTCTCCCACCGGTTTTGAGTGGGAAGGACAAAAATTATGGCTGGATTATATCAGGCCATACATCGACGAGCATTTTGTTGACAATTACGGTACGGCCGTAGGCGTGATCAATCCCGAAGCTGAATATAAAGTGGTCATTGAAGCTCATGCCGATGAAATATCCTGGTTTGTAAATTACATCTCCAAAGAGGGCTTTATTTATGTCATCCGTAACGGCGGCTCCGACCACCAGATTGCACCTTCCAAACGCGTAAACATCCATACCGATAAAGGCATCGTAAAAGCAGTGTTCGGATGGCCGGCTATTCATACCCGTCATGGCGAAAAAGAAGAAGCGCCTACATTAAAGAACATCTTTCTCGATTGCGGTTGCACCTCTAAAGAAGAAGTTGAAGCGCTGGGCATTCATGTAGGCAGCGTAATTACATACGAGGATGAGTTTATCGTACTTAACGACCGCTACTACGTTGGGCGGGCGCTGGATAATCGCATTGGCGGATTTATGATTGCCGAGGTTGCCCGCCTGCTGAAAGAAAATAAGAAAAAACTACCTTTCGGCTTATATATTGTTAATGCAGTACAAGAAGAAATCGGTCTGCGTGGCGCCGAAATGATCGCACACCGTATCAAACCAAACGTTGCCATTATTACCGATGTAACGCATGACACCCAAACGCCCATGATCAATAAAGTTGTTCAGGGAGACCTGTCTGCAGGAAAAGGGCCGGTTGTATCTTATGCCCCGGCAGTTCAAACCAACCTGAACAAGCTGTTGGTAAGTACAGCGGAGAGCAAAGGTATTCCGTTCCAGCGTCAGGCTTCGTCCCGCTCTACGGGTACCGATACCGATGCCTTTGCTTATTCGAACGATGGCGTGGTTTCGGCATTAATATCGCTACCCTTACGCTACATGCATACCACGGTAGAAATGGTGCATAAAGAAGATGTGGATAATGTTATCCGGTTAATTTATGAAGTATTGCTGGCTATTAAACCTGGACACGATTTCAGGAATATTTCCTAAGTCAGATTCCTTTTCATACAAACAAAAAAGGGGCTGTCTCAAAAGTCCCCTATGGTCATCCTGAGCCTGTCGAAGGATTGGTTCATTATGGCTACAGGCGCTTCCCCCGAGAATTCGGGGTCAGCGTGACTGTAAATAGATGGTTTTACTGACTTTTGAGACAACCTCTTTCTATTTTCTAAATCATACAAATAAATAATGTAAATAATGGTGCTTCAATAGCTATATTAAGGCAAAGTAATTTATATTACCAATATATAAATGTTTACTTTACTAAAATAAGATCTCTTATATTTGTAATATAAACTTTAGAGATCATGTTGCTCAAATCAGAAATAGAGACTGCTTACCTACTGCAACAAGCCAAGTTGCAAAACAAAGAAATTGTAATAAACAGGGATAGCGCCAATCTTGTTGATATAAAGAGCGGTGCCGTTCAAATTGTTTCGGGTATAAGGCGTTGTGGAAAAAGCACTTTACTCAGAGGGCTGATGAAAAACTATCGTAAAACGGCATTTTTAAACTTTGAAGATCCCAGGATATTCGGTTTTCGGGTGAGCGATTTTCCCAAACTGGATGAAATTATCCCCAAAAACACGGAAGCTTATTTTTTTGATGAAATACAAAACGTACCTCAATGGGAGCTTTATGTACGGCAGTTGCACGATGATGGCAAAAAAGTATTTATCACCGGGTCAAACGCTTCCATGCTTAGTCGCGATTTAGGAACAAGACTTACTGGCCGATATCTGAACACAGAATTATTTCCATTTTCTTACACAGAGTATCTTCGTTATAATAAAGAGAAAAAAAGTGAGATATCTTATCAAAATTACCTTACCAAAGGCGGTTTCCCCGAATTTCTGGTATCAGAAAACCCCGAAATTCTGCAAAATCTTTTAAAAGATATTGTATATCGGGATATTGCTGTACGGTACGGAATAAGAAATGCCAATACCCTGGTTAATATTACCCTGTTCTTATTATCCAATATAGGCAAAGAAACCTCTTTCAACAGTCTAAAAAAGGCGTTTGAAGTAGGCTCAGCAAATAGCATAAGCGATTATCTGAGCTGGCTCGAAGATGCTTATTTATTGTTTTTTTTACAAAAGTTCAGCTGGTCTGCCAAAAGCAGACAGATAAGTCCCAAAAAAGTGTATGCCATAGATAACGGTCTGGCAAAAGCAAATACACTAAGTTTTACCTCCGATTACGGGCGATTGTTGGAAAACCAGGTTTTTATTTACTTGAGAACTGCCGGAAAGACATTGTATTATTTTCGCGAAGTAAAAGAATGTGACTTTGTGGTTTTTAATCAAAATAAATGTATAGCGGCAATTCAGGTTTGTTACGAACTTACAACTGACAATAAAGACAGGGAAATCAATGGATTGGCAGCAGCTATGGATTTTTTCAGCTTAAAAAAAGGATATATTGTTACGCTCAGTCAACAAGATAGCTTTCACTTTAACGAAAAAGAAATAGTTTGTGTTCCTGCACATGTGTTCTTTTCTGAAGATATATTTCAAGTTTGATCATAAACGGGCAACCAGGGCCTTCAGAATACGTTTCCTAAGTCAGATTCCTTTTCATACAAACAAAAAAGGCGCTCATTTGAGCGCCTTTCTATTTAGCTAAAGCCTGTTAAGCTTCTACTTCTTCGTTTTTCGAGGCCATCAGCTTATCGTATTCTTCCTGAGAACCTACAATAATACGCTCATAGCTACGTAAACCGGTACCTGAAGGAATTAAGTGTCCAACAATTACGTTTTCTTTTAATCCTAACAACTCGTCGCGTTTACCGCTGATAGCCGCTTCGTTAAGTACCTTGGTTGTTTCCTGGAACGATGCAGCCGAAATAAACGACTTGGTTCCTAACGATGCCCGGGTAATACCCTGTAACAGCGGACTTGAAGTAGCCGGTACAGCATCGCGTGCTTCTACCAGTTTCAGGTCTTTACGTTTCAGGACAGAGTTCTCATCCCTTAATTTACGTACAGAAACAATCTGTCCGGCTTTTAAGGCGGTAGAATCGCCCGGATCGGTAACTACCTTTTTATCGTAGATCTCATCGTTTTCCTGCATGAAATCCCAACGGTCTACAGAGTCTTTCTCTAAGAAACGGGTATCGCCCGGATCCTCGATCTGAACTTTCTGCATCATCTGGTGCACAATGGTTTCAAAGTGCTTATCGTTAATTTTCACACCTTGCAAACGGTAAACTTCCTGGATACCATTTACCAGGTATTCCTGCACGGCAGCCGGGCCTTTAATAGCCAGGATATCCGCAGGCGAGATAGAACCGTCTGATAGTGGCATACCGGCTTTCACAAAGTCATTATCCTGTACCAGGATATGTTTTGAAAGCGGAACCAGGTATTTTTTGATTTGACCGTCGCGTGATTCGATAGAGATCTCACGGTTACCGCGTTTAACACCTCCTAATGATACCACACCGTCAATTTCTGTTACAACGGCAGGATTTGACGGGTTACGTGCTTCAAACAGCTCGGTTACACGTGGCAGACCACCGGTAATATCGCGGGTTTTACCGGTTGAACGAGGAATTTTGGCAATAACCTCACCTACCTTGATATTATCTCCGTTATCTACCGAAATGTGAGCGCCTACCGGGATGTTGTAGCTCCGGATAGCCGAACCGCCTTTATCAACGATCTTGATAACCGGGTTCTTAGTTTTATCACGGGTTTCGATAATTACTTTTTCCCTGTGGCCGGTCTGCTCATCTGACTCTTCACGGAAGGTTACACCATCAATGATTGCTTCAAATTCAACTTTACCGCCAAATTCAGAAATAATAACGGCATTGTACGGATCCCAGCTACAGATACGGTCGCCTTTGGTAATTTTATCACCATCTTTTACGTACAGGTTAGAACCGTACGGAATGTTATTGGCCATAATTACCCGGTTGCTTCCGGGCTCAATAATACGGAACTCGCCGGAACGGCCCAGTACAATATCTACCGGCCCTTCTTCAGTTTCGCGAACTACCGAGCGAACGTTCTCAAATTCAATGATACCATCAAATTTAGCTACGATCTGAGATTCGGCAGCAATATTTGATGCCGTACCACCCACGTGGAAGGTACGTAACGTTAATTGTGTACCCGGCTCACCGATAGACTGTGCTGCAATTACACCCACGGCCTCACCTTTTTGTACCCGTTTACCTGTTGCCAGGTTACGTCCGTAGCAAAGCGCACAAACACCACGTTTGCTTTCGCAGGTCAATACCGAACGAATTTCGATACCTTCCAGCGGTGAATTTTCAATTTTATGAGCAATTTCCTCGTCGATATCCTGGTTGGCTGCAACCAGTAATTCGTTGGTCAGCGGATCGTACACATCATGCAGCGAAGTTCTGCCGAGTATACGCTCATACAATGGCTCAACAATATCTTCATTATCTTTCAGCGCTGTGGTATAGATTCCGCGTAACGTACCGCAATCTTCCTCATTCACAATCATATCCTGAGCCACATCGTGCAAACGACGGGTCAGGTAACCGGCATCCGCTGTTTTTAACGCGGTATCAGCCAAACCTTTACGTGCACCGTGTGTAGAAATGAAGTATTCCAGAACCGAAAGACCTTCTTTAAAGTTAGAAAGGATCGGGTTTTCGATAATCTCACCACCTGAACCTGATTTTTGAGGTTTAGCCATCAGTCCCCGCATACCGCACAGCTGACGGATCTGCTCTTTAGAACCACGGGCCCCTGAATCAAGCATCATATACACAGAATTGAAGCCCTGATTGTCGGTAGATAAGATCTCCATCACATTGGCGGTCAACCTGTTGTTGATACGGGTCCAGATATCGATGATCTGGTTATAACGTTCGTTGTTGGTAATGAATCCCATGTTATAGTTATTCATTACTTCTTCAACTTCTTTCGATGCCTGCTCGATCAGCTTGGTTTTAGCTTCAGGAATATTCAGATCCTGCAAGTTAAACGACAAACCTCCGCGGAACGCCATCTGGAAACCTAATTCCTTAATATCATCAAGGAACTGTGCCGCCCGGGCCATACCGGTAGTTTTCACCACTTCGCCAATAATATCACGCAATGATTTTTTGGTGAGCAGTTCGTTGATATAACCAACTTCTTCAGGTACAACCTGGTTAAATAATACACGGCCAACAGTTGTTTCAATAATTTTCTGAACAATACTGCCATCTTTCTCTTTAACGTTGGTTTTTACCTTAATGAAGGCATGCAGGTCTATTTTTTTCTCGTTGTAAGCAATAATAACCTCTTCGGCAGAGTAAAATGTCTGACCTTCGCCTTTAACCACACGGGTTTCATCTGTTTTACGGCCTTTGGTAATATAATACAGACCTAACACCATGTCCTGGGAAGGAACGGTGATCGGCGTACCATTGGCAGGGTTCAGAATGTTGTGCGATGCCAGCATTAATATCTGCGCTTCCAGAATTGCCGCGTTACCCAGCGGTACGTGCACGGCCATCTGGTCACCGTCAAAGTCGGCGTTGAACGCGGTACAAACTAACGGGTGCAGCTGGATAGCTTTACCTTCTACCAGCTTGGGCTGGAAAGCCTGGATACCCAGACGGTGCAGCGTAGGCGCACGGTTTAACAATACCGGGTGACCTTTGAGCACGTTTTCAAGGATATCCCACACCAGCGGATCTTTACGATCAACGATCTTTTTAGCTGATTTTACTGTTTTAACCACACCACGCTCAATCATTTTGCGGATGATAAACGGTTTGAACAGCTCGGCAGCCATATCTTTTGGTAAACCGCACTCGTGCAGTTTCAGGTTAGGGCCAACCACAATTACCGAACGGGCAGAATAGTCAACACGTTTACCTAACAGGTTCTGACGGAAACGGCCTTGTTTACCTTTAAGGATATCTGAAAGCGATTTCAGGGCACGGTTACCTTCGGTTTTAACCGCGTTTACTTTACGTGAGTTATCGAAAAGTGAATCCACAGCTTCCTGTAACATCCGCTTTTCGTTACGTAAGATCACTTCCGGAGCCTTGATCTCGATCAGACGTTTCAGACGGTTATTCCGGATAATTACCCGGCGATACAGGTCATTTAAATCTGATGTAGCGAAACGTCCGCCTTCCAAAGGAACCAGCGGGCGTAACTCAGGCGGAATAACCGGAACGATCTTTACGATCATCCACTCAGGATTATTCTCAATACGGGTTTTCGCACCACGGAAAGCCTCAACAACCTGCAAGCGTTTTAACGCTTCGTTTTTACGTTGCTGTGAAGTTTCGTTAGCTGCCTGGTGGCGCAGATCATAAGATAGCTGATCCAGATCCAGGCGTTTCAGAAGCTCTTCTAAAGCTTCTGCACCCATTTTAGCGATAAATTTCTGAGGATCTTTATCGTCTAAGTACTGGTTTTCTTTCGGCAGGGTATCTAAGATATCCAGGTATTCTTCCTCGGTCAGGAAATCCATTTTTGAGATTCCGTCAGCTTCTTTAATACCGGGCTGGATAACCACATAACGCTCGTAATAGATAATTAAATCCAAACGTTTGGTGGGCAGACCTAACAAATAACCAATTTTATTAGGTAACGAGCGGAAATACCAGATATGAGCTACAGGAACCACCAGGTTGATGTGTCCCATACGCTCACGGCGTACTTTCTTCTCTGTTACCTCAACACCGCAACGATCGCACACGATACCCTTGTAACGGATACGTTTGTATTTACCGCAGTGGCATTCGTAATCTTTTACCGGGCCAAAAATACGCTCGCAGAATAAACCATCACGCTCAGGTTTATAGGTACGGTAGTTAATGGTTTCGGGTTTTAACACTTCGCCGCTTGAACGTTCCAGGATAGCTTCCGGAGACGACAATCCGATGGTAATCGTGGTGAAGTTACTTTTTATTTTATTATCCTTTTTGTAAGACATACTCTTTAAGGTTAAAGGCTGAAGGCTGGAAGGTGGAAGGCATAGGGCGCTTAAACCCTCTACCTTCTACCTTTATACCTTCTACCTCAATTAATCTAACGTAATATCTAAACCTAAACCTCTCAATTCATGAACCAATACGTTGAATGATTCAGGAACAGACGGTGTCGGCAGATTCTCGCCTTTAACAATGGCTTCGTAAGTTTTGGCCCTACCGATAACGTCATCCGACTTAACGGTAAGTATTTCCTGAAGGATATTTGCTGCACCGAATGCTTCGAGCGCCCAAACCTCCATCTCACCAAAACGCTGACCACCAAACTGCGCTTTACCGCCCAACGGCTGCTGGGTAATGAGCGAATATGGCCCGATAGAACGAGCGTGCATCTTATCGTCAACCATGTGGCCTAATTTCAGCATATAGATAATACCTACGGTAGTCGGTTGGTCAAAACGCTCGCCGGTCAAACCATTGTACAGGTAAGTTCTTCCCGATGCAGGGATACCGGCTTTTTCTACCCACGCTTCTACTTCATCGTGCGAAGCACCATCAAATATCGGGGTTGCAAATTTCACGCCCAGTTCTTTACCTGCCCAGCCCAGAACAGTTTCATAGATCTGTCCAAGGTTCATCCGCGAAGGTACACCCAGCGGATTCAGCACAATATCAACCGGTGTTCCATCTTCCAGGAACGGCATATCTTCATCACGTACAATACGGGCAACAATACCTTTATTACCGTGACGTCCGGCCATTTTATCACCTACACGTAGTTTACGTTTTTTAGCGATATATACTTTGGCCATTTGTACAATTCCTGAAGGCAGCTCATCACCTACGCTGATGGCAAACTTATCACGTTTGTAAGCTCCCAACTCCTCATTCAGCTTGATGTTATAATTATGAAGCGTCATCTTGATCAGCTCATTCTTATCCTCATCAGTTGTCCATTTGGTTGGGTTGATGTTGGCAAACTCAAGCTCTGAAAGAATCTTCTGCGTAAACTTCACGCCCTTAGGTACAAGCAGCTCTTTGTAAACATTGTATACACCCTGAGAGGTTT
Source organism: Pedobacter sp. BS3 (assembly GCF_008274585.1). Classification (GTDB taxonomy): domain Bacteria; phylum Bacteroidota; class Bacteroidia; order Sphingobacteriales; family Sphingobacteriaceae; genus Hufsiella_A. Next base: position 21,143 of record NZ_VTRT01000012.1, read on the forward strand.
TACCATTTACAATATTGAACAACTTATCCAGTAAGGTATCTTTCAACTGCTTAAGCGCTTTCTCATGCTTAACATCCAGCTTATCCAGTTGTGCTTTTTCTTCGGCCTTTGATGTTTTCTTGGCACGGGAGAACAGCTTGGTATCAATAACAACTCCACTGATAGAAGGAGGAGTTTTCAACGAAGCGTCTTTTACATCGCCTGCCTTATCACCAAATATGGCACGCAGTAGCTTTTCTTCCGGCGAAGGATCAGACTCTCCTTTCGGAGTGATCTTTCCGATCAGGATATCGCCTTCCTTAACATCAGCACCAATGCGGATGATACCGTTTTCATCAAGGTCTTTTGTGGCCTCTTCAGAAACGTTCGGAATATCCGGGGTCAGCTCTTCTTCACCACGTTTGGTATCGCGTACCTCAAGCTCAAATTCCTCGATATGCAGTGAGGTAAAGATATCCTGACTAACAACACGCTCAGAGATCACAATAGCATCCTCAAAGTTAAAGCCCTGCCATGGCATGAACGCCACTTTCAGGTTTCTTCCCAATGCCAGCTCGCCATCCTGTGTTGCATAACCTTCGCATAACACCTGCCCTTTTACAACCTGCTGTCCTTTACGAACAATAGGTTTCAGGTTAATACAGGTACTTTGATTGGTCTTTTTGAATTTGGTTAAGCGGTATGATTTTACCTCGTCATCAAATGATACCAGCACGTCATCAGAATTACGCTCATAGCGGATACGGATCTCATTGGCATCAACGTATTCAACCACACCTTTGCCTTCGGCATTGATCAGCGTACGCGAATCGCGGGCAACAGGGCCTTCCAAACCGGTTCCAACAATCGGCGCTTCAGGACGTAACAATGGTACTGCCTGACGCTGCATGTTTGAACCCATCAGGGCACGGTTAGCGTCATCGTGCTCTAAGAACGGAATGAGCGATGCGGCAATAGAGGTGATCTGGTTTGGCGCAACGTCCATTAAATCCAGTCTTTCCGGCTCAATAACCGGGAAGTCACCCGCATAACGTGCTTTTACACGTGGGGTGATAAAGTTACCTTTATCATCGTATTCGGCATTTGCCTGTGCAATGGTTTTACCATCTTCATCTTCCGCCGAAAGGTAAATTACCGGTTCTTCAACCATTACCCGGCCGTTTTCTACCTTGCGGTACGGCGTTTCAATAAATCCTAAGTTATTGATCTTGGCATGTACGCAAAGCGATGAGATCAGACCAATGTTCGGACCTTCGGGCGTTTCAATGGTACACAAACGACCATAGTGCGTATAATGAACGTCACGAACCTCAAACCCGGCACGCTCACGCGACAGACCGCCTGGCCCTAAAGCTGAAAGACGACGCTTGTGCGTAATTTCTGCCAGCGGGTTGGTTTGATCCATGAACTGTGATAACTGGTTTGTTCCGAAGAACGAGTTGATCACAGACGACAAGGTACGTGCATTGATCAGGTCGGTTGGTGTAAACACCTCGTTATCACGAATGTTCATACGCTCACGGATAGTACGGGCCATACGGGCCAGACCTACGCCGAACTGAGCATATAATTGCTCGCCAACGGTACGTACACGACGGTTTGACAAGTGGTCAATATCGTCAACCTCGGCCTTAGCATTGATCAGCTTGATGAGGTATTTAACAATGGCAATGATATCGTCTTTTGTTAATACTTTGATCTCATCAGGCGTATCCAGCTTCAGCTTCCGGTTAATACGGTAACGGCCTACATCACCCAGATCATAACGTTTGTCTGAGAAGAACAAACGCTCTATGATACCGCGTGCTGTTTCTTCATCAGGTGGTTCGGCGTTACGTAACTGACGATAGATGTGCTCTACCGCTTCTTTCTCTGAGTTGGATGTATCTTTTTGTAATGTATTATAGATGATAGAATAATCTGCATTGTTAGCCGCATCTTCTTTAGTAAGAATAATGGTTTTAACACCTGCATCGATAATCATATCAATATGGTCATCTTCTAAAATAGTTTCCCGTTCAAGGATGATCTCGTTACGATCAATAGAAACTACCTCGCCGGTATCTTCGTCTACAAAATCCTCAACCCATTTTTTCAATACCCTGGCGGCAAGCTTACGGCCTACATACTTTTTAAGGCCTGATTTGCTTACTTTTACTTCATCGGCAAGCTCAAATAATTCAAGGATATCTTTATCTGAATCATAGCCGATAGCACGCAACAGCGTAGTTACGGGGAATTTTTTCTTACGGTCGATGTAAGCATACATCACGTTATTCACGTCTGTAGCAAACTCGATCCAGGAACCTTTGAACGGGATAACACGGGCAGAATACAGCTTTGTTCCGTTGGTGTGACGGCTCTGGCCGAAAAATACGCCCGGCGAACGGTGTAATTGTGACACAATAACACGCTCAGCCCCGTTAACCACAAAAGTTCCTTTGGGTGTCATGTACGGGATAGTTCCCAGGTAAACATCCTGAACAATGGTTTCAAAATCCTCGTGCTCCTCATCATTACATGATAAGCGCAGTTTCGCTTTCAACGGAACACTGTAGGTCAGCCCTCTTTCAATACACTCCTGTATATCGTAACGCGGAGGGTCAATAAAATAATCCAGAAACTCTAAAACGAAGATGTTTCTTGAATCGGAAATCGGAAAGTTTTCAGAGAAAACTTTGAACAAGCCTTCCTGATGGCGGTTATCTGAAGTTGTTTCCAACTGGAAAAACTCCCTGAAAGATTCTAACTGTACATCCAGAAAGTCAGGATAATCAATTACCTTCCTGCTGGTTGCAAAATTTATTCTTTCGTTACTCTGATTTTTATTTGCCAATGGATTTATGATTTTAGCTTAATAAATAAACTGATAACTTGTTTATCCGCTCGTGGAGGCGGAATTGTAAGTCAAACAAACATAGATGTATACAAACGCCAATAGACTCCGGCGAAAACCGGAGTCTAAGGGTTATGATTTATTGAATATTAAGAACTTACTTAATTTCAACAACAGCTCCTGCTTCTTCTAATTGTTTTTTCAGGGCTTCAGCTTCGTCTTTAGCAACACCTGCTTTTAATTCTTTAGGTGCACCGTCAACTAAATCTTTAGCTTCTTTCAGACCTAAACCGGTTAAGTCTTTTACTAATTTAACTACAGCTAACTTCTGGCCACCAGCTTCTTTTAAGATTACATCAAAAGTGCTTTTTTCTTCAGCAGCAGGAGCTTCAGCAGCACCACCTGCAGCAGGTCCAGCAACAGCTACTGCAGCAGCAGCAGGCTCAATACCATACTCATCTTTTAAGATTTGAGCTAACTCGTTAACTTCTTTTACTGTTAAGTTTACTAACTGCTCAGCAAACGCTTTTAAATCTGCCATTTTATTTAAATTTTTAAAAAATTACTAATTTGTTTTAAATGTTCGGACTTTCCAGGTGTCCGTTAACCTCTTTCCTGTAATGTTTTAACCAAACCTGCAATAGTGCTTCCGCCTGATTTAAGGGCGCTAACCACGTTCTTAGCAGGCGACTGCAATAAGCCGATGATCTCTCCGATAAGTTCCTCTTTTGATTTCAGGGTTGCCAGAGCATCTAATTGTTTATCGCCGATAAACAATGCAGAGTCAATGTAAGCACCTTTCAGAACAGGTTTATCGCCGGTTTTACGAAGCTCCTTAATTAATTTAGCAGGAGCATTGGCTACGGATGAGAATAAAATGGTTGATGAACCTTTTAACACACCATTAAGCTCGGGCGAATCTACTCCGGCAGCTTCCAACGCTTTACGAATAAGCGTATTTTTTGCTACCTGAATGGCTATACCGTTTTCGAAAAACTTACGACGGATAGTGTTGACCTGCGCCACAGTTAAGTCGGCAGTATCAGTAATGTAGAAATTACCGTACTCTTTGATCCGTTCAGTTAACTCCTGAACTATTTCAAATTTTTCTTCTTTTCTCATGACTTAGATCCCCGCTACTGTTTTAGTTTCAACTTCTATTCCGGGACTCATTGTTGAAGACATGTGAATGCTTTTGAAATAAGTTCCTTTTGCAGCCGATGGTTTTAATTTAGAGATGGTTTGAATAACTTCTAACGCATTCTCATAAATTTTATCTGCCGGGAATGATACTTTCCCGATTGAAGCATGAATGATACCTGTTTTGTCGACCTTGAAATCTATTTTACCGCCTTTTACATCAGTTACTGCCTTACCTACTTCGGTAGTTACAGTGCCTGATTTAGGGTTTGGCATCAGGTTACGCGGACCTAATATACGGCCCAGGCGTCCTACTTTTGCCATCACACTTGGCATGGTAATAATGATATCAATATCAGTCCATCCACCTTCTATTTTAGCAATATACTCATCCAAACCTACGTAATCTGCACCGGCAGCTTTAGCTTCTTCTTCCTTATCAGGAGTTACAAGCGCTAAAACCCGCACAGTCTTACCAGTACCATGAGGCAGCGTTGCAATACCACGTACCATTTGATTGGCTTTACGCGGATCTACTCCCAGGCGTACATCAATATCAACTGATGCATCGAACTTGGTGGTAGTTACTTCTTTAACCAAAGCCGCAGCTTCTGATAAAGAGTATGCTTTTCCTGCTTCAAGTTTGGAATGTGCCTTTTTCTGATTTTTTGTTAATCTAGCCACTTCTTAAACTGATTTTGAGTTAATTAATTATTCCAGGGAGCTGTACCGCTAACGGTAATTCCCATACTACGAGCTGTACCAGCCACCATTTTCATGGCAGACTCTACTGTAAATGCGTTCAAGTCGGGCATTTTATCTTTTGCAATAGCCTCAACCTGTTCCCAGCTTACACTGGCAACTTTTTTACGGTTTGGCTCGGCAGAACCACTTTTTTGTCCTGTTGCTTCCAATAGCTGGATAGCAACCGGAGGGGTTTTAATGATAAAATCGAAAGACTTATCAGCATACACAGTAATTACAACAGGCAGCACTTTACCTGGTTTGTCTTGGGTACGGGCATTAAACTGCTTGCAAAATTCCATAATGTTCACACCCTTAGCACCTAATGCAGGTCCTACCGGCGGAGACGGATTTGCGGCGCCACCTTTGACTTGTAATTTTACTAACGCACTGACTTCTTTTGCCATTTTAATTTACTTTGTTTTATTACTCAATGTTAGTAAGTTGGAAGCTATGTAACATTTAAGATTTTATAGTTCAGATATTTAGATGTTAGACATGAGATGTTAGACCAAGGTCTCATATCTCAAATCTGTTATCTCACATCCTACTCTTTTTCAACCTGCATATAATTCAGCTCAAGCGGGGTTCTTCTTCCGAAGATCTTAACCATTACCTTAAGCTTTTTCTTTTCTTCGTTTATTTCTTCAATAACACCGGTAAAGCCGTTAAACGGACCATCCATTACTTTGACATTTTCACCAACGTAATACGGTACGTTCATCATTTCGCCCTGCTCGCTCATCTCGTCTACCTTACCCAGTATACGATTTACCTCTGCCGCACGCATGGGAACAGCGTTACCGCCTTTATCACCTAAAAAGCCGATTACACTATTTATATTTTTGATGATATGCTCAAGCTCACCGTCTAAAGCGGCTTCTATCAGCACATATCCCGGATAGTAGTTGCGCTCTTTGGCAATTTTTTTACCATCACGCATCTGGTAGTATTTCTCCATAGGTATTAATACCTGCGGCACCAGATGCGAAATACCCAGCCGGTTTACTTCTGCTTCTATATACTGTTTAACTTTCTTCTCTTTTCCGCTAACAGCCCTTACAACATACCATTTCAATTGCTCGCTCATGTTCCAGGTATTTTAGCCAGCCAGTGATTTATAAAACAATTCCAGTAAGCCTCCTGCCGATCTGTCCATAGCCAGTATGATCAAAGCAATGATAGCAGATGCTATTAAAACTACTACGGCAGAGCTTTGAAGTTCACGCCAGGTTGGCCAGGTGACCTTTTGAGTCATCTCGGTATATGATTCTTTTATAAATTCTACTACGTTAGCCATTTATTTTAGCTTAAGCACGGGCACAAGGATTCGAACCCTGATCAAAGGTTTTGGAGACCTCTATTCTACCATTGAACTATGCCCGTGTATCAATCTTTTTAAAACGAACCCTGATCAAATGTTTTGTCCCGAGTGCTCGGGATATCTGCCATTGAACTATGCCCGTATATATTTACAAAGTACTCAGAGTATTTTCTGAGTACTTTGTTATATATTTTTTGTCCCTTGGGGGAAGCAAAAATTATTTCAGGATTTCAGTTACCTGACCTGCACCTACGGTTCTGCCACCTTCACGGATAGCGAAACGCAGACCTTTTTCCATCGCTATAGCGTTGATCAGTTTTACAGTGATCGTTACGTTATCGCCAGGCATAACCATTTCTACACCGTCAGCAAGTGTGATCTCGCCAGTTACGTCTGTAGTACGGAAATAGAACTGAGGACGGTATTTGTTAAAGAACGGAGTGTGACGACCACCTTCTGCTTTTGACAATACGTAAACCTCTGCTTTGAACTCGGTGTGAGGTGTTACTGAACCTGGTTTACAGATAACCATACCACGACGGATATCGGTTTTCTCAATACCACGTAACAATAAACCTACGTTATCACCAGCTTCACCACGGTCAAGAATTTTACGGAACATCTCAACCCCGGTTACAGTTGATTTCAGGTTTTCTGCACCCATACCCAGGATATCTACCGGATCACCTGTGTTGATCACGCCACGCTCAATACGACCTGTAGCTACAGTACCACGACCAGTGATTGAGAATACGTCTTCAACCGGCATCAGGAACGGAAGATCAGTCAGACGCGGAGGAATTGGAATGTAGCTATCTACAGCATCCATCAATTCCATAATTTTAGCAACCCATTTCGGATCACCGTTCAAACCGCCAAGAGCTGAACCTTGAATTACAGGGATATCATCGCCAGGGAATTCATAGAATGATAATAATTCACGGATTTCCATTTCCACAAGCTCTAACAGCTCAGGATCGTCTACCATGTCTACTTTGTTCATGAAAACAACCAAAGCAGGTACACCTACCTGGCGAGCTAACAGGATGTGCTCGCGGGTTTGAGGCATCGGGCCATCAGTAGCGGCAACCACCAGGATAGCACCGTCCATCTGGGCAGCACCGGTAACCATGTTTTTCACATAGTCAGCGTGTCCCGGACAGTCAACGTGTGCATAGTGACGGTTAGCGGTTTGATATTCAACGTGAGCTGTATTGATAGTGATACCTCTTTCTTTTTCTTCAGGAGCTGAGTCGATTGAATCGAAAGAACGTGCTTCAGATAATCCTGCATCAGCCAGTACTTTTGTAATAGCGGCAGTTAAAGTTGTTTTACCGTGGTCAACGTGACCGATTGTACCGATATTTAAGTGCGGCTTACTGCGGTCAAATTTTTCTTTTGCCATTTTGTATACTTATTAGTAGGTTAATTTTATATTACTTGTTTTTGATATTACGTTTTCCTGAGCCAATGATGGGACTTGAACCCATGACCTCTTCCTTACCAAGGAAGTGCTCTACCGCTGAGCTACATCGGCTTTTATCTACTTGCAGTTTAATGTTACCCGTTTCAAAATAAAAAACTGCAAACGGCATACTGCCGACTGCCAACTAAATTTACCGAGCGGAAGACGAGATTCGAACTCGCGACTTATAGCTTGGAAGGCTATCGCTCTACCAACTGAGCTACTTCCGCTTTTGATTTAAGATTCCGGATCTACGATCTCAGATTTGCAATCCGGCCAATCGTAATTCGTAAATCCTTACATCTACAATCTTCTGTGGGGAGAGAAGGATTCGAACCTTCGTAGCCGAAGCAACGGATTTACAGTCCGTCCCATTTGACCGCTCTGGTATCTCCCCATCGTTTGATTTCAGATGTACGATTTTAGATTTACGAATTGATCGTAAATCGTAATTTTACAATCTAAAATAAACTGAGCCCCCTGCCGGGATCGAACCAGCGACCTACTGATTACAAGTCAGTTGCTCTACCAGCTGAGCTAAGGAGGCTTTTATGTTTTGTACAATCTTATTTAAGAACTTACCTGAAGCACATTTACACCTGTGCGAAAGGGACTGCAAATCTACAAAAATTAAACCCTGTACAAAATTTTTTTGAAAAAAAATTCGGCAGGCAAAAACCTGCCGAATTACACGCATAACTTAGTATGTTGACATCCTGATTTTTACAGGGAATTTACTTCATTAACCAATATATCTTTATGGTTACTTGCTTTGATCCGGGCTTTTGTTTTGTGCTTATCTACCTGTTTTTTTAACGATTCTATAGCAAGATCGGTTGCTTCTTCAAACGTTTTACATTGCTCTTTGCTAAAAAGCTGCGAGCCCGGTATCGTCAGCTTGATCTCTACAATCTTATTTTCTTCTTCTTCGGTATTCTGCAATTTTAAATACACTTCGCCACTGATAATACGATCAAAAAACTGATCCAGCTTGTCGGCTTTTTTCTGAATGAACTCTAATAACTTTTTGTCTGCGTCAAAATGGATAGACTGAACACTAATTTTCATAATTGCCTCCTTGTTTTAAGCCTTTGGATGGGCTTGTTTATAGATTGATTTTAAACGTTCGGCTGTGTTATGGGTATATACCTGGGTTGCCGCCAAACTTGCATGCCCAAGTAACTCTTTAATAGCATTGATGTCTGCACCTTTATCCAGCAGGCTGGTTGCAAACGTGTGTCGTAAAACGTGCGGGCTTTTCTTATCGGCGGTTGATATGTATGACAAGTACTTTTTCACGATACGATAAACGAAATTCGGATAAGCAGCGCTTCCTGAATCTGTAACGATCAGAGCCTGTGTTTTGTTATCAAAATTCTGCTTTTTTTTCTCGTTCAGGTATTGCTTCAACAAAGCAATGACAGATATGTGCAAGGGGATGATCCGCTCTTTACTACGCTTACCAAACACCTTGACCATACGACCGTAAAAATCAATACTTTGTTCCTGCAACGAGGTCAGCTCGGACAGGCGCATGCCCGTTGCGAATAGCAATTCGATAATTAAACGCTCACGTACACCCTTAAAGCTATCATCAAACGTTTGGGCATTATCCAGCAGCACGGTGAGCTTATGATCATCAACCACCACGGGCAGGCGTTTGGGCGTTTTAATAGCTTTGACTAATGCAGTGGGATTTTCTGTTATCAGGTTTTCCTTTTGCAAGAATTTAAAGAGAGAACGCAGTGCCGATAGCTTCCTGTTGGCTGTTTTAGCACCGTTGGCTTCTATTAAGGTAACCAGCCACGAGCGTATATGCCGGTGCTTAACAGCATCCAGGCTAACTTCTATACTGGTAAGGTAGGTATTGAACTGGTCAAGATCGTGTTTATAGGCCGTAAGTGTATGAGGAGATACCCTTTTTTCAAATTCCAGGTAACGAATAAAACGCTCTATAAACATCAAAAACTACTTATATATCCAGCAAGTGAATATACAAATAGTTTTTAATAAAGAAATTTATATCGATTAAATTACGTCCTGATTGAGGCCTTGTTTGTAGATGGCTTTTTTAACCACGTTTCTGCGGGCAACCGATTTCTTTTCAAAGGCCTGACGACTGCGCAGTTCTCTTAATACGCCGGTTTTTTCAAATTTCTTTTTGAAACGCTTCAATGCCTTGTCTAACGATTCGCCTTCTTTAACGTTGATAATGATCATATCTTTAATACCACCTTTCTTTTTAAAATTTTTACGGGCTGCAAATGTAATATTAATTTATGAAACTTACAAACGTGTTGATAGTGATTAGTTGTTAGTTGTTAGTTGCCGGGGCAGAGTTAAGGCGTCAGCTTACAAAGCTGTATTATTTCCGCTATTTATTATGCCATACATGTTTTTGAAAAGCACTTGCAGTAGTTCATCGGCAAAGATAGTCCTGCCATCCGCTGTAGCCCTCATTACATTCGGGGCTGTCGCTCCTGTCAGGTTTAGCCTGGTTAGGACAATGCTCCTATTACCTTTCTGAGACTTTGACAACTTTTAGAAAGTTGTCAAAGGTAGCGGACTAAAAATAACGCAGCCAGCGTTCAGAACGCTGGCTGCGTTGCTAATTCCGATAAAACCCTGCTACAGGCGACTACCGAGCTTTGCGCCTGACGGAGAAAATTTCGCAAGTTTAACTTTTCTTTATTATTGTTTCAGGCAGTAAAGATGACGACTACGCTATTTAGAAATCACCTTTAAAAACTACGCCGACCTGCTTTACTACCGGGAGCCACTTTATCCATAGACAATACCGGCTCAACTTTTACCACTTTAAACTCGGTACGCCGGTTTAGCTGGTGCTCTTCCTTAGAACAGGCCACGCCATCTTTACAACGGTTGATCAGCTCGGTTTCGCCCAGGCCCACCGATGTCAGGCGTTGCTGCGCTATACCGGCATGATTTAAATAATTTACCGCGGAAGCAGCCCGCTTTTGCGATAACCACAAATTATATGTCGCCGGGCCTCTTGAATCGGTATGCGAACGTATCTGAACATTAACATCCGGAACCTGGTTCATAAAGTCAACTACCCTATTCAGTTCAGGAACAGCATCTTTGCGGATATCCCATTTATTAAAATCGTAATAAATATTGTTCAGTCGAACGATGAATGTATTTTTAACGCGTTCAAGCTCAAATTTCACATCGTAAATGGTAGATTGCTTCACTCCTTTGGTGCTGATACGGCCTATCTGCCGGGCATAATATTTTTCTTTATCGCCGGTTACCATGTAATCCATATCCGCTTCCAGCTCAAAATTAAAGTGACCCAGAGCATCAGATACCTTGCTTACTTCCTTACCCGTAGCCTGGTTAACAAGCACGATGTGAATATCTTCCAACGGCATTAAAGTTTCTTTATCTACCACCAGGCCGTTTACGGCAAGTACCGGTTTTTGTGGCGCCGGTTTAACTACACGGAACCGGTAAATATCATCTAAGCCTTTGCCGCCTTCACGGTTGGAAGATAAATAACCGGAATCATCATTGGTAAACCATATCCCAAAATCATCTTTAGGCGAATTATACGGCGCTTTCAGGTTTTCGGCTACCGAGAATGTAGTATAAGCGCCATCTGCTGAAAACAGGTCAAGCCCACCCATGCCCAGGTTCCCTTCTGACGCAAAATAAAATTTCCCGTCTTTGCGTACATACGGGAACGCTTCATCTCCTGTTGTATTAATATTTGCCCCGCAGTTTTTCGGAGCGCCCCAGGTACCGTCCGCATTTTTCTTAGCGGCATAGATATCCATTCCGCCATAGCCGCCAGGCATATCAGATGCAAAATATAATATAGTACCGTCCGGCGATAAAGCCGGATGCTGAACAGAATAATCGCGGCCATTTCCGAATAATATTCGCGGTGTTTGCCAGGCGCCATTCTGTTTAACAGCCATATATATGGCATTTTTCACTACAACCAGGCTCTCCCGCTTGCGGTTGGCAGGCAGATCTGTGCGGGTATAGTATAAGGTATCGCCACTGGCGGTAAATGCACAGGGACCGTTATGATACTTCTCGTTTACAGGCTTGGGCAACGGAACAACGGTGTTTTCCATGCCGGTTAAACCTGCCTGGTAGATCTTAAGATAAGGATTGCCCGTCCAGCCGTAAATAACATCTTTACGGTTGTACTTCCCTATCGAAAACAGCCTGTCTGATATAAAATAAAGCGCATTGTTTAACACCACGGGAGAAAAATCGGAGTATTCTGAATTTACAGACAGCTCATTTTCAATGCGTACGTTCCTGTCGGGATTTTCGGCCCAGGTTCGGGCCATATCACAGGCATTGGCCATTACCTGCGCCTCTTTTGCTTGCTGAGGCACATGCTCACCGTATAACAGATAATTGTTTTTAGCCTCGGTATATTTGCCGTTTTGCTTCAGCATATCGGCATAATACTTATAGTTTACCGGATCAAATCCCTTAAAGGTCAGCACCCGTGCATACGCAGCCTCGGCATGCTGCGAGTCATTCATATAATTATAGCAGCTGGCAATTTTCTGGGCGATCTCCAGCGAAGGCTGCTTTGTCATGAGCTTCTCGTAGATATCCAGGGCAAACTTAAAATCGTATTTTTCGTAATATTTATTTGCTTTTTCGATATCGTCAGAGAAAATATTCTGCGGGAAAAAGTAGGCAGCAAAAACTATCGTAATAACAAGTAAAGATTTATATCTCATGCAAACATCCTTAAAAATACCGGGGCGTAAGAAGTGCCGTCCCCGCTTTTTTCCCGTTTAATGTAAAACCCACCGAAATTTCGTGTGTACCGTTGGAGTAATTGGTCAATGCAGACAACGAGTAATCGTATGCATACCCTAATCTGAGATTTTTGGCCACAAATACTTCCAATGCACCTACTAACGAATTTTGCTGAAAATTAGCAACATTCAAATTGCTTTTTTTCCACAAATTAACACCGGCCCGGTATGAGGCTCCCAGCCACACCGTTTCCTTTAACAGGAAAAACGTACTGACATCGATATTGGTGGGACTTTTTGTGTCTTCGCGTATCAGCAGCGAAGGTTTAAATTTAACATCATCGCCAATATCCGCCAGGTATCCGGCGCCTAAAAAATAATGCCTGCCCTGCCGGGCAATGGTATTGTTAGAGCCATCCCGGTAATTAATGGCATGCGATAACAGGTTTACCACAGAACCCTGCACATAAAACCGGTCGTTATTATAAAATACGCCAAATTTAGCGTCCGGGCTAAAATACGTTTGATGCCCGTTTGTAAAGTTGGGATCATCGGCTTCATCAACTACAGCCTGCCGGGCATTTAATACATATTCCGTAACACCGATTGCCAGCCCAAACGATAAACGGGCATTATCATCACTCACTGGTAAACGATAGGAATAGTCAACAAAGGCCGAGGTCTGACGCTGAAAGCCTATTTTATCATTAATAAGCGATAAACCTAAGCCTACCCGTTTTTCATTAAAGAACGCTCCGTCGGCTATGAACGATTGTGTGTTCGGCGCCCCGTCTATACCCGTCCATTGATTGCGATGCAGCAAACTGAGATTGATGGTTTCCTTATATCCCGCATAAGCCGGGTTAATAACCAGCATATTGAACATATACTGGCTGTACTGCGGATCCTGCTGTGCAAGCGCTTTTAAACCGGTACCGATAAAAAGACATATAACGAGCAAACGGTTCATATCAGTTTTTCTTTATCATGGTAATAAAGCCCTTATAGGTCTTCAGTTCGCCGTTTATAGTAGCCTTAAGCACGTAAAAGTAAGTACCCGAGTTCAGGTTTCCCCCATCCCAGGCTTTCGCCGATGAATAGCCTTTGGACTTAAAAACCTCATCGCCCCAGCGATTAAAAATGGTCAGCTCGTTATCCGGATACTGGTCAATATTTTTAATCAGCCAGGTATCATTTTTGCCATCTCCATCAGGCGAAAAGCCGTTAAAAAAGGAGAGTGCACCGTTATTATTGTTATTCCCAGGATTGGTTATGTTCTTTGTGCTGGCAAACGTAACGGCTACATGGTCAAGCGGCTGTAAGGTGCTCAGCAACAGGTTGCGGTTTAAATTATCGCCAAATGAGCCTGATTCTGCCGTACCGGGAAACGACTTGCTCCACAAACCATTTAACCGGCTCACGAGCATATCAAAATCACCATCGGCATTGGTATCCTGATAAAAACGGATATCCGCTGAAGCGATACCCGAATGATAATTAAGCACGTAATAGTATTTATCAAATACGGTACCGACATCAGCCATTTTCTGTTCACGGCTTTCCGGTTCCGCGTTTACAAAAGACGCCGAATAATAACTGTCACCGGTTTCGCGAAGCGAGATACTGAGCGGCCTGTAGCGGGTTATTCCGTTTTGTATAGAACCGAACGGGTAAACGTACGGGTTACCGTTCCGAAGCTTTCTCTTCAAATACCCACCTTCGTCTGTACTGATGATTCCCGAGGCCCGTGTTAAGCTTCCGGCATCGTCATCAGATAAGGTTAATGTATACTGTTTGGTTATTTTCAGCTCAGCATCATTCAAATGCAGGTAACCGGCTACCGTGGCATTTGCAGCAAGTGTTTTAACCGCGTTATTCAAAAGTACTACATTCGGTAATGATACGGCATTCTCGCCGGCCATTACCTGATTATCTCCGGCATATTGAACCAGACCGTCAGAACGGTTATCAAAGATCCGGGAGCCAGCATCTTTATTGAGCATATCGCCGGTAATAACCAGCTTACCTTTATGATATATTGAATCAGAATGTGCGCCAGCTGCAAGCTGGGTGTATGAGCCGTCAATGTATAACAAGCCGTCTGTTGCGATGAACAGTTTACAGCCATTATTCGTCACCTGCGCCTGCGACCGAACGGCACACGCATAACAAAAAAGAAATATAAGGACTGTAATATTCCGCATTACTGAATTACTACAATATGGTATGTCATGGAAGCAGGATCCTTAACGGTGCTGCTGGCATTGAAGAATTTCACTTCAACAGTACCTGCTGCCGATACCCGGCAATAGGAAATGATCACCCCGTCGGGCAAAGCAACATCCGGCGATACCGTAACCACCGGTTTAAGACCGATTGATGCACCGGAAACCGCAAAAGTCTGTATAGAGGCTTCCCCTGCCGGGATAGCCGGAACATCCTTAACCACCGAAGCCTTGAGCACATTGGTTATTACTGAGCCGCCCTGTCCCAGGATGACATCGCCATTCACATGCAGCTTAGCGCCCGGATTGGATGTGGCTATACCTACATTCCCGGTAGATTTTACCCGCATGCGCTCGGTGCCCTTGGTTCCCACTACAAAATCCTTCTCATCCCGCGTGCCAATATAAGTTCCGCCTGTACCGCTGGCAGCCGGAGTGGTAGCGCTGTTACCCGTTAACAACCAACTGTCTGAACTGCCGCCTGATTTCAGGTTGGCAACCAGTTGCCAGCCGCCGGTAGTTTTAGTATATACATCAGCGGTCAGGTTATCCAGGTAATAATCGCCGGTTATGCCTAACGTTTCTACAGGCGAGTTACTATCGGTATACCATTTGGCGCCATTTTCTCCGGGGTCTCCCTTCTCGCCTTTTTCTCCCTTGTCGCCCTTATCACCCTTTGCTCCGGCGGGGCCGGCCGGGCCAGCTGGGCCCGGAGGTCCGACCAGGCTTGATGCATCGGTCGACAGATCCGTCCATTTATTATCCAGCCAGTAGTTGAATTTATTTTTATCTGTATTATAGATGAGTAAGCCGTTTATGCCGGTATTAGTAACACCATCGGCCTGAAGGCTGTTACGCTGAAGCTCTGTTAACCGCGGAATCAACAGGCCCTTGGCCGTAGAATATATATCGAGTATTGCTTTGCTGTTAGGTGTTTCTGTACCAATGCCTACAGCGCCTGTCTGAGCATGCACACGCATACCCGTAAGTATAAAAACCAGCAGCATGCATTGAAATATAACCGGCTTTACAGGCGCAGCACCTCCTATTTTGCCAATATTTTTTCTCATAAATTATTGTACTGTTATTCTGTGTGGAAACCTAATAACTTTATTACCCATCAGTATAAATAATTAATACCAGGCATTAATACCGCATTAGCCCCTAAAATGTTACATTTTTCTTCACTTTGGTTAAAAACAGTAGGCTGTTAGCTATAAATACCTTAATTTAGCCGGATTATCAAACTTCAATAATGACTACAGACATCAAACATTTAGAAAGCATTGCCAGTCAGGTACGCAGAGACATTGTGCGCATGGTTCATGGCTGCCAATCAGGGCACCCGGGCGGCTCATTAGGATGCGCTGACTTTTTTGTAGCTCTCTACTTCCATGTATTAAAACACAACAAAAACTTTAACATGGACGGTATTGGCGAAGACTTATTTTTTCTCTCTAACGGGCATATATCACCCGTGTGGTATAGCACATTAGCCCGTGCCGGCTATTTCCCGGTGAGCGAGCTTGCTACCTTCCGCAAGATAGATTCAAGATTGCAGGGACACCCCACCACCCATGAACATCTTCCGGGCATACGCATTGCCTCCGGTTCATTAGGCCAGGGATTATCGGTTGCCATTGGCGCTGCACTGACCAAAAAGCTGAATAACGATCCTCAACTGGTATTTTCTTTGCATGGCGATGGTGAATTACAGGAAGGACAAATATGGGAAGCCGCGATGTTTGCCCCGCACAATAAAGTGGATAATCTGATCTCAACTATCGATGTGAACGGACAGCAAATAGACGGGCCGACAGAGAAAGTTTTATCGCTGGGAAGCCTGCGAGCTAAATTTGAAGCCTTCGGCTGGGATGTACTGGAAATGAACGGTAACGACATGACCGATATTATCCGGGTACTTGAGCTCGCTAAAAGCAAAACCGGTAAAGGCAAACCGATCTTAATACTGATGCAAACTAATATGGGTCATGGTGTTGATTTCATGATGGGATCGCACAAATGGCACGGTGTTGCTCCAAATGACGAGCAACTGGAGCTGGCCCTCGGACAATTAGAATGTACTTTAGGAGATTATTAATTCATATCTTATTGCGTCGTGCCGTTGTTTAGAACCAATTGGCAATACGCAATACCGCAATTTGCAACTAATGAAAAAATATACATATACAGAAAAAAAAGATACCCGTTCAGGCTTCGGCGCCGGCTTACTGGAAGCCGGTAAGAAAAACAGCAATGTGGTGGCCCTATGCGCCGATCTGGTTGGCTCATTAAAAATGAATGATTTTATTAAAGAGTTCCCGGAGCGTTTTATACAAACAGGAATTGCAGAGGCCAACATGATGGGCATTGCCGCGGGCATGACCATTGGCGGTAAAATTCCCTATACCGGAACGTTCGCCAACTTTTCTACCGGTCGTGTGTACGACCAGATACGCCAGTCAATAGCCTACTCTGGTAAAAACGTAAAAATATGCGCTTCGCATGCCGGTTTAACCCTGGGTGAGGACGGCGCTACACACCAGATACTGGAAGATATCGGCTTAATGAAAATGCTTCCGGGTATGACCGTGATCAACACCTGCGATTACAACCAGACCAAAGCGGCCACCATTGCCATAGCCGATTACGAAGGTCCGGTATACCTCCGCTTTGGACGACCTGTTATCCCGGTATTTACCGACCCTGATCAGAAATTTGAAATTGGCAAAGCCTGGATGGTGAACGAAGGTACCGATGTGAGCATCTTTGCTACCGGTCACCTGGTATGGAAAGCCATAGAAGCCGGTGAAAAACTGGCAGAGATGGGTATCAATGCCGAGATCATCAATATACATACCATTAAACCGCTTGATGAGGAGGCCGTACTGAAATCGGCCGCTAAAACCGGCTGTGTGGTTACCGCCGAAGAGCATAACCGCCTGGGTGGCCTGGGCGACAGTATTGCCCAGGTGCTGGCAACACACCTGCCAACACCACAGGAATATGTTGCTGTGAATGATTCGTTCGGCGAAAGCGGTACGCCAGACCAGCTGATGAAAAAATATGGGCTGGAAGCCGATAACATCGTTGAAGCCGTGCAAAAAGTAATGAAGCGTAAAGCATAAACGTTAAAACAAAAACGTCCCGTATACTTTTAACCTATACGGGGCGTTTTAACAAACCATGCAGATAGAGGACGCTGACATACTTGAAAAATTCCAGAATGAACGCACACGGAATGAGGCGTTCAACCTTCTCCTAAAAAAATACCAGCAAAAAATCTATTGGCACATCCGCCGCCTGGTCATAGACCATGACGATGCTGATGACCTGGTGCAGGAAGTATTTATCAAGGTATGGAAAAACCTTTCCGGCTTCCGTAATGATTCGCAATTATATACCTGGATCTATCGCATTGCCACCAACGAATCCATTACCTTTCTGAATCGTAAAAAGCAGCGGAATAACATCCCGCTGGAAGATATTAATCCCGAGCTGGCAGGATCATTAAGAGCCGGCAGCTATTTTAACGGTGATAAAGCCCAGATGAAACTGCAGCAGGCCATACTGACACTGCCCGACAAACAACGGCTGGTGTTTAACATGAAATACTTCGACGACATGAAATATGAGGATATTTCTGCCGTACTCGGAACCAGCGTAGGAGCCCTGAAAGCCTCTTTTCACCTGGCCGTAAAAAAAATAGAGCAATACCTGCTCAGTAAAGATTAAACCTTTGGCATCCAAAACTATCTGTTAAAATATGGATCTGGATAATTTACATGATGATTGGAAACAAGCCGCTCCGAACCTGGCCGTTTTGCAGGGTAGTAATCCATATACGGTTCCTGAAGGATATTTTGCCGAACTGGAACAAAAGATTACCAGCCAGTGTACTATTCAGCCATTTTTAACAGACGGTGGATTCTCATTGCCCGGGAATTATTTTGATGAGTTGCCTTCGCGGATAGAAGCCGCCATATATGCCGATACGCTGAAACAGGAAATTACCGCAGACGGGTTTGCCGTGCCTGCCGGGTACTTTGATACACTCGAACGATCTGTACAAAATAAAATACAACCTGTCAGTAAGCATGGCAAAGTTCGCAGGCTTTATCAATCGTGGATGAGCTATGCCGCGGCCGCCTGTATCACTATTGCCACAGTTGCCGGTATTTATTTCAACTACCAGCAACATTCCATCGAAGCCCAAATGGCTAAGATCCCCGAACAGGAGATCATCAATTACCTTGAGCTTCATACCGATGCGGGCGACATCACAACCATTGTAAATAATATCGATCCGACAGCCGATATTTTTAACAGCAGTGAAATGATCAGCGATCAGGAATTAAGCGATTATTTAGAACAAACAGCATTATAAGGAGCAGTGACGATGAGATTGAGCATAATAATTCTTTTTGTATGTAGCCTGGTAACAACTACAAGCCTGTATGCACAACCCGGCAAGGCTAAAAAAATTGATATGCTGAAAATTGCATACCTTACCAAACGCCTTGACCTGAACGAAGAGCAGGCAAAACAATTCTGGCCGGTTTATAATAATTATCAAAACGAGCTGGGTGCACTTATACGTGAAAAACGCCTGAGCAGCATCAAAAAGACCAAAGGCCCGGATACCGGCCTGGATGATGAGCTTACGTTTGAAAGCAGGATACTGGATCTGCGGAAACACTACCGTAATGAATTTAAACGCATACTGCCGCCCGAAAAAATAGCCACTTTATTCAGGGCCGAACGTGAATTCAGAGAACAGCTTATTGAAGAGCTGAAGCAGCGGCGAAAAAAGTAATATTCTCCAACTGGCGAATTTGTATTTTTGCACAATGCTTACCAACCGCCAGCTTTTCCTGCTTAATACCGCACAAACATCATCTTCTCCACGGTTGCTTGAAGTAGAGCGGGCAGAAGGAATTTATCTGTACGATCCCGCCGGTAAATCTTATATGGATTTAGTTTCGGGCTTTGCCGTAAGCAATGTAGGGCACCGGCATCCGCAGGTGTTAAGTGCTATCCATGAGCAATTAGACAGATACATGCATGTAACGGTATACGGCGAGTTTATACAAAGTCCGCAGGTAAAATTTGCAGAGAAGCTGACCGCTGTGCTTCCCAAAAGCTTAAACGCTGTTTATTTTGTTAATTCCGGTGCAGAGGCAACCGAAGGCGCTTTAAAGCTGGCCAAACGCTACACCGGCCGCAGCAAGATCATATCCTGTTTCAACTCATACCATGGCAGCACCCAGGGTGCGCTCAGTGTGATGGGCAATGAACATTACAAACAGGCTTACCGCCCTTTGCTGCCCGATGTTTATTTCATCCATTATAATAATATTCCTGACTTAGCGCTTATTGATACCGATACCGCCTGTGTGATCTTAGAGACCATACAAGGCGAAGCCGGCGTCCGTGTACCATCGGCAGCATACATGCAGGCCCTGCGCCAGCGCTGCACAGAAACAGGCGCTTTATTGATCATGGATGAAATACAGACCGGTTTTGGTCGCACCGGCACCTTATTCGGTTTTGAGCAAACAGGCATTGTACCCGATGTTTTATTACTTGCCAAAGGCATGGGCGGCGGCATGCCAATAGGTGCGTTCATTGCAGATAAAACCATTATGGACTGCCTGAAAGAGAACCCGATACTGGGCCACATTACCACATTCGGCGGTCACCCGGTATCTTGTGCCGCCGGTTTAGCGGCCCTGAATATTATTTTAGAGGAAAAGCTTTTTGCCGATGTCCCAGCCAAAGAAAAGCTGTTCCGGGAACTGCTTGATCATCCGCTCATTAAAGAGATCCGCGGAAGCGGCTTGTTACTGGCTATCCAGTTAGAAACCTTTGACCAAGTTGAAACCGTCAGCAGGTTATGTCTTGATAACGGCCTGATCATCGACTGGTTTTTACACTGCGATACGGCATTACGCATCGCTCCCCCACTTACTATTACCCGTGAAGAGATCAGGGAAGCTTGTGCCAGGATCATTCGGGCGTTGGATATGCTGTAGCCTGACCAGGGCACTGCCGCTTTATGAAAAGACCTTCAGGCTAAGCAAAAAATTACATCACGCTGTAACCGCACGGTCTAAATGCACATACCCGCCATCTACATGAATAAGCTGACCGGTGGTATGGCTGGATCTTTCTGAAAGTAAAAAAACAGCAGTATCGCCAATTTCTTCCGACGTGGTCATACGCCTTCCCAACGGAATTAACGCGTTTATCTTTTTAAGCTGCTCTTCCGGATTGGGCAACGATTGAATCCAGCGACCGTATAAAGGCGTAAAACATTCGGCAACAATAATGGCGTTTACCCGGATGCCATATTTTAATAATTCCACCGCCCATTCGCGGGTTAACGCGTTACGTGCCCCGTTTGATGCCGCGTAGCCGGACGTTCCACCCTGACCGGTTTCGGCGGTTTTAGAACCGATATTGATAATGGCTCCCTTTGTTTTTTTAAGCTCGCTAATCGCGTAATGGGTTACCAGGTAATAATGTGTCAGGCTTTTGTGCAGCGAATCCATAAACTGCTGATATGTTCCATGCTCCAGACTCACACTATCGTTTACACCGGCGTTATTCACCAATCCGTCAATACGGCCCAGCATAGCCACAACAGCCTTAACGGCCCGTTCACATTCCTGCGGCTGGGTGAGTTCGGCGGTTACCTGGAAAGCACGCTTACCGGTAGCTTCAATTTCAGCAATGGTTTTCAGGTTATCCTGCTCGTTCCGGCCTATAATTACAGGAATTGCGTCCTCACGTGCCAGGGCTTTTACAATGCCCTCGCCTATTCCTTTGGCACCGCCGGTAACCACTACTACCTTATCCTTAAGATTTAAGTCCATAATCAATAATATCAGTCAAAAGGAAAAACCTCGATTAACTATACGCTACCACTTCCTGCCGGGATTGTCCTAAGCCGTCAATGCCCAGCTCAACTACATCGCCCGGTTTAAGGTAAACCTGTGGATTCATTCCCAAACCAACGCCTGCCGGTGTTCCGGTTGAAATAATATCGCCGGGAAGCAGCGTCATGAACTGGCTCAGGTATGAAACCAGAAATGGGATTTTAAAAATAAACGTCGAGGTATTACCATCCTGCATGGTTTTACCATTAACTTTTAACCAAAGGCGCAAGTTATCCGGATTCGAAATCTCATCTTTAGTGGCCAGAAAAGGGCCTATCGGTGCGAAGGTATCACAGCCTTTACCCTTATCCCAGGTACCATTACGCTCTAACTGGAACGCCCGTTCAGAAACATCGTTATGCAGGCAATAACCGGCAACGTAATCCATTGCTTCCGCTTCGCTTACGTAACTCGCTTTTTTGCCAATCACAAAGGCCAGCTCTACTTCCCAATCGGTTTTCTCCGATTTTTTGGGTATCACGATGTTGTCAAATGGGCCGACTAAGGCCGTAGTAGATTTCATGAACAGCACCGGTTCCGGCGGCAATGGTGCTCCCGTTTCATGGGCGTGGTCGGCATAATTCAGTCCAATGCACAGAATTTTTGAGGGACGTGCCACCGGCGAACCAATCCGTGTGCCTTCTGCAAGTGGTACCAGCTTTGCTTTGCTGGTTTCGATAAAGGATGCCAGACGTGTTAAACCGTCCGTTTCAAAGAATTGCTCATTGAAATCCTCACCAAAAGCCGAGGCATCATAGTAAACATCATCCAGTATTACTCCCGGTTTTTCTTTATTCAGTGCTCCGTGTCGTATCAGTTTCATATTTTTTAATTATTTCAATTTAATAGAATCTTACAGTTGGAGGGTGTCTAAAAAGCTTTCGTCATCCCGATCCCGAAGTCTCGGGAGAGGGATCTCCGCCAGAAATGCTTAGGAAGAAGATTTTGCTTCGCAGCTACTTCGTGGTCTCCTCCTAAGGTCGTCGAAATGACGCAGCTTTTTGACTTTTTAGACACTCTTTTTATTAATACCGGATTTAAAATCCGGTACTATAGCCATCAGGATTACAAATCCCGATGAGCGAAATAGTTGTTAGTTATTCAATTTAATAAAGCCTCCGTCTATGGCGTAATCGTTACCGGTAATGAACGATGCTTCGTCTGAACAGAGGTAAAGAATCAGTTTCGATATTTCATCGGGTGTACCCATCCGGCCAATGGGCTGTGTTTGCGACAGCTTCTCAAACATTTCTTTTTCCTTTCCGGGATAATTTTTTGCCAGGAAACCGTCTACAAAAGGTGTATGTACCCTTGCCGGGGATATGCTGTTGCAACGGATATTATCCTTAATATAATCTTTCGCTACCGATAAGGTCATGGCGTAAACAGCACCTTTGCTCATGGAATACGCGAACCTGTCCGGCAAACCTATCACCGCGGCAATAGAGGCCAGGTTCACGATGGCTCCGCCACCTTGTGCCTTCATTAACGGGATAGCGGCATACAGGCAATTGTAAACACCTTTTACATTTACCTGGAATACTTTTTCAAAATCATGCTCGGATGTAGTTTCCACTTTGCCGATGTGTGATATACCGGCGCTGTTAACCAGGACATCGACCCGGCCTATGCGTTGAAACGTTTCGCATACCGCCTGCTGACGGGTTACATCACATGCTTCGGCGAAAGCTTTACCGCCAAAGGCTTCAATTTCCCTGACTGTTTCTTCCGCATTGTCACGGTTTAAATCAACCACGTATACCGTTGCCTGCTGCCGGGCAAAGGTTAACGCTACAGCCTTACCGATACCGCTTCCGGCGCCTGTTACTACCGCCGTTTTATTTGCTAAACTGAACATCTTATTTTTTTAATGAGAATATATTTTCCATCAGCACCCATTTTTCACCGGGTTTTGCCCCGGGCATTTCCTGCTGGTATTTCCACATCAGCTCTTCCCATTCCTGTACTTTGGGATTGGAAGCATCCATTTCGGCTTTACGCTCAAAACTGAAGGTATCGTCTGCCTCAATAATCATGAACAGGCGGTTGGCATACCGGTATATTTCCATGCTCAGAATTCCGGCGTTATGAATGCTGTCCCTGATCTCCGGCCATATATTTTCATGCCAGCGGATATATTCTTCAATGAGCGCCGGGTCATCCTTTAAATCAAGCGCAAGACAATGTCTTTTCATAAAGTCAAAATTCAAAAGTTAAAATTCAAAAGCCATAAACACACAAGCCTGAAAAATTCAAAAGTTAAAAGTCAAAATTCAAAAGGCCTGAACGCACAAGCCATAATAAGTTAAAAGTTAAAACTGGTTAATTATTGTAACAGGGCTGCTGCTGTCCAAAGTACCGGCGCTTGTCCGTGCAAATCGCCGGTAAGGCGCTTGCGGTCAAGATAATATTGCCGGTCATTTTTCTTGTTCGTCCCTTCACAAACATCGCTAATATCGGCATTTGCATCAATATGCTTAACCAATGCCAGCCATGCCTTACGGGCGGCAGGCGCATACGTTTTTTTATCCAGCCAGCCCTGTTTAACCCCGGTTACCATCGCAAAAGCGAACATACCGGTTCCTGAGCTTTCTTCCCACGATTCCGGGTCGTCTATAAGCTGCCGCCACATGCCCGATTCGGACTGATATTTCAGTAACGAAGCCATCATTGTTTTATAGCCTGTTAAAATACGGGGCCTGTCCGGGTTATTTGCCGGTAACGAGCTTAAAATCTCGGCCATACCGGCGGCCATCCACCCGTTTCCGCGTCCCCAGAAAAAAGGCACATCCGGTGCATGGTAAAAAAGACCATTGGGCCGCTGAAGCGAATCGAGGTAAACCACCATTTCTTTTGCTGCCCGGTTAATGTATTTGCTGTCGCCCGTGGCCCGGTAAGCCTGCGCCTGTAAGGCATTGATCATAAACATATCGTCAATCCACAGGCGGGTTTGCCAGGTTAATCCCCGGTTATAAAAAATATACGATTGCGGAACAACCCGCTTCCCTTCCGGCGGGCCCCATTGCTTGTCGGCAATGTGCTGACCTAAGTCCAGATAGCGTTTATCCTTGGTTTGCCTGTACAATTCTAACGGGACAGTGCCAAAAACACAGTAATCTACATGATCGGGTACCGGAATCATGTGGGCTTCGCTGGTGAAAAGCGGCTCAAAACGTTTAGCTAAAGCATCAGTTAATGAGTCGTTTTTGGTGGCACTTGCAAATTTCAACGCTCCATACCAGGCACAGCTTTCCGGATAGGTAATCACTCTTGGCGGAGTGGGTTTCCCGAAATTGGTATGCGGCGTTGCCAGAAAATGTACAGCGATGCGTTTTCCTACTTCAAGGGGCGAATATCCCGCAGGCCAGTGTTTTAAATCGCCGGAAGGCTGAGCATAAACACTATTGGTTACCAACCAGGTAACTAATAGTGCTATTATACTATAATATCCTGATAATCCTTTCTTTATGTTCATACCATTTGAAGCAGCCTATAATAAAGTCAAGCCCTTATTTTACCTGCACAATAAAGATAATTTTTAATTATTCACAATCAGTTACATTAGCATGTCATTCAACAATTTTGCCCTGCCGGCTTTAATGCGTCTCCCGCGACAAGCTGACTACAGGGACACTATTCCGGTAAATAAATCCGGCAATTACTTCCGGGTTTTCTATAGGGAAATGATGTCCATCCAGTTCCCGTTTGCCCGTAGTCATAGGTATTACCGTTGCGGGGCCGCCCTTCTGAATATAGTTGTTAATCAGCACAGCGGTATTTTCGGCGTAGGGCACAATACTATCTGTCAGGCTAATGGCATGAAGCACCGGAACTTTATATGCAGCCAGGGCTTCAAGATTATCTTTAGGCTGATTGGTGTAATTCAACGCTTGCTCTTCGGTAAAACCGTAAGCCTGCAACAGCTTTTTCCAGTCGTTTGCCGAACCTTTGCTTTTTCCTTTCCCGGCAGGCCAGCTCTTAAAATCGCATACCGGCGCCTCAGCGTAAATACAGCTTACTTTTTCAGGATGCCGCTTGGCCCAGCCATACACATACAAGCCTCCGCGGCTAACGCCCTCTAAGGCAACTTTCGCGGCAAAGCCTTTTTCGCCGGTCAGATACCGGTAAAAATCATCCCATACGGATAAGGCTTTCGGGCATCCGTACAGGTTATTGGCATTGATGTAAGCAACATAAAATCCTTTTCCCAGCAGCATACTGTCTACCTGGGTATGCCAATTGGGAAAATGCGCCCGCCAAACCCAGGGTTTGCCGGGCAGGGGTTTCCGGGGTGTTATAATCCAGGCAGGAATTCCGTTCAGCTTAAATTCAGTTCTGGTAAACTGGTGCCATGCCGATTGCTTTTCACCGGTTATAACCGGCTGCGCCGCTGCCTGATAAATACATCCCAGGCATATCAACAACAGGCAAAATCCTTTGATTACCGGATAACTTCTTCGGGACATGATCAATCTAATTCCCCGGTTTTCATCCTGGCTGCCGGTTTAACGCCTTTACTTTCCACCTCGCCTTTTACGGTTAGCTTAATGACCGAAGCAACTTTATCAGGAGCCTGTTCCGGAACCTGTATCTGTGCTCCATCCGGAGACATGCTTGTTTTTAGCCGCTTGCCGCTGGCTAATAATGATGCTGATATGATTTCATTTTTCAACCCGGGAAGCTCCAGCTTTCCATCTTTCGGCCATTCAAAAACCGACAGGTATAACGTTGTTCCGCTACCGGTATCTTTCCGGGTAATGCGGCCCCAGCTTACGGCAGGTAACGGATTTGCCTTAGTGGCGTAGATGGCTTCGCTGTTTACGTTCATCCACTCGCCAATCGCTTTTAAGCGGTCTATGCTTTCCTGTGGAAATGTTCCGTCTGGTTTTGGCCCTACGTTCAGCAGGTAATTTCCGCCTTTTGAGGCAATATCCACCAGGTTACGGATAAGCGTTTCTGCTGACTTCCATTTATTATCTGATTTACGATAACCCCAGGTACCGTTCATGGTCATGCAGGTTTCCCAATCCCTGCCGTCCAGTTCATTTAAGCCCGGTATTTTTTGCTCGGGTGTTCCGGTATCGCCGGGAAAGTTCGGGCGTTTCAAACGGTCGTTAGTGATGATCTGCGGTTGCAATTTCAGTACGTTTTGCAGCTTCAACGCGGCTTCGTCGGTCATGTTGGTTGGTGTATCCCACCACAATACGGCAATTTCACCGTAATTGGTCAATAATTCTTTAACCTGCGGTACCGAAACATCGTTAATGTATTGCTCGAAGGTTTTGGTTTCCTGTGCGGGATCCCAGTGTCCGTGATGGGCAGCCGTATAGGCATCGATTTTAGCACTGTCGGGATTTGGCCAGCCTTCCCGCATCAGTTTCCTTGCAGCCGCACCGCCAGGATTGTTCCAATCCTGCGCCTGTGAGTAATAAAAGCCCAGCTTGATACCGTATTTTTTACAGGCTTCGGCCAGCGGCTTCAATAAATCTTTCCCATAAGGTGTCGCATCGGTAATATCCCAGTCGGACGCTTTGGAATTGAACAACGCGAACCCGTCGTGATGCTTGGCCGTAATAACGATGTATTTCATACCGGCATCTTTAGCCATCTTTACCCAGGCGTCGGCATCGTATTTTACGGGATTAAACTCCCTGGCCACCGCCCTGTATTCCGCAACGGGAATTTTCATGCGGTTCATAATCCATTCCGCTCCGCCCCTGGCCTGCTGATGACCTTTATATTCGCCGCCTAATTGCGCATACACACCAAAATGGATGAACATCCCGAAACGGGCTTCCCGCCACCATTTCATCCGCTCATCTTTGGAAAGCGTTTGTTGAGATTGTGCCTGTGACACTAAAAAGGTACACATCAGCAGCAAACCTATCAATCTACGTATCATAAAACTGATTTGAATTTTATTCGTTAATACCTGGTTTTTCTACGGCAAATAACTAAAAAAAACATTCAAATCAGTTTATCCGGTTAGCCTTATAGTAAGCTGAACTAACATGGCGTTAAGTAAAAATGGACAGTGGACAGTGGATAGTGGATAATGGACAATGGACAATGGACAGTGAATAGTGAATAGTGAATAGTGGATAGTGGATAATGGATAATGAACAATGGACAATGGACAATGGATAGTGGATAATGGACAGTGGGCAATGGACAATGGAGAATGAGAATAGAGAATAGAGAAAATCCTGATACTTGTCCCGGGTAATTCGAGGTTCAGAATCAAAAGTTAAAAGGCTATAAGTACCAACCATTCTTGTAGCCTATCAATACGTAACTGAACGAATCCGGAGCTTCGCTCGATCAAACTTATTATTTTCAGGAGCTCCTAACACAAAACGACATCTTTTGTCCCTACAGGCAATGTCATTAAGTTAAGAAAATAGGGATATAAAAGGATTACAGTAGTTAGTTTTGAATCGACTAAAACACAAAA
>NZ_VTRT01000013.1 GCF_008274585.1 Pedobacter sp. BS3
TTAAGCCCGCCAGAGCCGATGGTACTGCCGTAACAGGTGGGAGAGTAGGTCGGTGCCACCCCTTTTTTTGAACGCCTGGTAATGACTATTACCGGGCGTTTTGTATTTAAGGAAGTTTTTAATTTTTAGAGATATTTAGCGATGTAATACCATCTTATAATGCAGTATACCTGCTTCTTCAAACGGATTGTTTTCCTTTACAAATCCAAATCTTTCATACAGCGGTATTGCCATTATTTGTGCATGAAGGCAAACCTGATCTCCTGGTGCCGGCCGGATATCGGCCAAAACGTTTTCTACCAGTGCACTTCCTACGCCTATCCCTCTGTAGTCTTTTAACACAGCGAAACGTTCTAATTTGATCCCCTGTTCTGTCTTACGCCAACGGGCTGTTCCGGCTGCATTGCCGTTAACAAATGCCAGAAAATGAGTAGATTCTTCATCGTACTCCCACTCCATTTCCGGTGGACAATGCTGTTCTTCAATGAAAACAGTTCTCCGGATATCAAATACTTTTTTTAGCATTTCCGGATCGGTTGTTTTTTTGACCTCGAGCTGATGATTTAGCATGTTTTATGTTCTTATCAATGGCTTCTAATTCCTTCTCTTCAGTCTTTAATTCATTTTTAATTTCTTTAGCATCAATAGAATGGGAGCAGGTAATATCACGTTCCTTTTTTGCTACCTGCGCCAGATGTGCATAGAATTTATGAAGATGATCCAGTTCTTCTTCTGTAAGATCTTCTATATCGACCATTCGATTGCTTGAACCTTCCTGTGCTGCTATCAGCTCATTAAGTTTGAGCTGTATAGCTTTTGAATCTTTGTTCTGAGTTTTCTGAATAAGAAATACCATTAAAAAGGTAACAATGGTGGTACCTGTATTGATTACCAGTTGCCATGTTTCCGAGTAATCGAAGAATGGGCCTGATACTGCCCATAAAACAACAATAAATACGGCTGAAATAAAGGCATAAGAACTTCCTGTGAAGGTTGTGGCTGCGTTAGCAAAGCGTTCAAAAAAGCTTTTTTTTACTTTGCTGTGCTTTGGATTATCCATGCAATATATATTTAACTATGAAGTTTGATGGGCTGACTATCAAGATTTTCGTTCCTGATGTGCCAAATCTTCAGTATATATACATAAAAAAACCACCGATAAAACATCGGTGGTTCTAAAAAAGAGTAAATAACTTAATTACAGTTTATCATTTACATTTAAGCAGTTGAGGTCTTCAAATGCTTGTTTTAATCGTTTTACAAAAGCTTCTTCACCTTTACGCAACCACACACGGGGATCGTAATATTTTTTATTTGGTGAATCTTCACCTTCGGGATTACCGATCTGGCCTTGCAGGTAAGCTTCCTTAGATTTGTAGTAATCTAATACGCCTTCCCAGAATGCCCATTGCATATCGGTATCGATATTCATTTTTATAGCTCCGTAAGAAATGGCTTCGCGTATTTCTTCTTTTGACGAGCCTGAGCCACCATGAAATACGAAATTAATCGGCTTTTCGGTAAACAGGTTATGTTGCTGTTTTACGAAATCCTGCGAATTTTTAAGAATTACAGGTTGTAATTTTACGTTTCCTGGTTTGTATACGCCGTGAACATTGCCGAATGCTGCAGCTATAGTAAAGCGCTCGCTAACACTTTTCAGTTCCTTATAGGTATATTCTACTTCTGCTGGCTGGGTGTATAATCTTGAGCTGTCAACATCTGAATTATCCACACCGTCTTCTTCACCGCCGGTTACGCCAAGCTCTACTTCGATGGTCATTTGCATGGCCTTCATGCGCTCCAGGTATTTTTTGCTGATCTCAATGTTCTCTTCCAGCGGCTCCTCTGAAAGGTCGAGCATGTGCGAAGAAAATAACGGCTTGCCATGCTGTTTGTAAAACTCTTCACCATAGGTAAGCAATCCGTCTATCCAGGGTAATAATTTTTTGGCAGCGTGGTCGGTATGAAGAATAACTGCAACTCCGTATTTTTCGGCTAACAAATGTACGTGCTTTGCTGCAGAAACTGCGCCTAATACGCATGCCTGTAAATTATCGTTGTTCAGTGATTTTCCTGCATAAAACTGGGCTCCGCCGTTTGATAGTTGAATAATAACCGGAGAGTTTACCGCTTTGGCTGTTTCCATTACAGCATTGATCGAGTTGGTGCCAATAACGTTTACTGCCGGTAAGGCAAACTGATGCTTTTTAGCTTCTTCAAATAATTGTTGTACCAAATCGCCGTATAAAACGCCTTTATAATTTTTAAGATCCATAGTTTAAGTTTGACTTTATTTGCGTGCCCGAAAATAGGAATTTTAAATGACCTGAGTATCATTAAGGTGCAGTTTTTAACGGCTGCCGGGAATGGTTTAATGTTTAGGCAATCTATTTTTTAAATTTTTTGTTTATTTGTACCGATAATCCTACTACATGGCTTGGTTTAAAAGAGAGAAAAAAGGAATAATTACAACTACCGAAGAGAAAAAAGAAGCTCCGGATGGCCTTTGGAATAAGTGCCCTAATTGTAAGAAGCCGCTGCATTACACAGAACAAGTTGAGAATAAGTACGTTTGCCATTATTGTAACTATCACTTGCGTATCGGATCAAAAGAGTATTTTTCTATATTATTTGATAATAATGAGTTTACAGAGTTGTTTGGGAACCTGAAATCGGGCGATCCTTTGCACTTTGAGGATACTAAAAAGTACACCGAGCGCCTGGAGGATAGCTATAAAAAAACCGGTCTTAACGATGCCATTCGGGCAGCTCAGGGTAAAGTTAACGGGATTGATATGGTAATTGCCTGTATGGACTTTAGCTTTATCGGTGGTTCTATGGGTTCTGTAGTGGGCGAGAAGATAGCCCGATCTATAGATCACTGTATAAAAAAGAAATTGCCTTTTCTGATGATATCAAAATCAGGCGGAGCCCGTATGATGGAAGCTGCTTTTTCATTGATGCAGATGGCTAAAACATCGGCAAAGCTGGCTTTATTGAGCAAGGCCGGCATTCCCTACGTTTCGTTGCTAACGGATCCTACAACCGGTGGCGTTACAGCTTCGTACGCAATGCTTGGTGATATTAATATTGCTGAACCGGGAGCGTTAATTGGCTTTGCCGGCCCACGGGTTATTAAAGAAACGATTAAGAAAGAACTTCCTAAAGGATTTCAAACTGCAGAATTTGTATTGGAACATGGTTTTCTCGATTTCATTGTAGACAGAAGACATTTAAAATCCAAGCTATCGGCGTTTTTGCGGATGGTAGAGTAGATAACAAAAATATACCTGCAAAAAGAAGGGGTTGTCTCAAAAGTCAGTAAAACCATCTATTTACAGTCACGCTTCCCCCGAATTCTCGGGGGAAGCGCCTGTAGCCATAATGAACCAATCCTTCGACAGGCTCAGGATGACCATAGGGGACTTTTGAGACAACCTCTTTTGTTTATTGTTCTTTCTGATTATTGCTTTGCGGCGTTTTGTTCTTTAATGGCTTTTTTCATTTCTTTTACTTTTTCGTTTTGTTCAGGAGTAAGCACTGCTGAAATAGCGTCATTAGTTTCTTTTGACATCTGTTTAGCTTTTGCCTTTTTATCCTCATCACTTAACGTGGTGTCTGCAGTGAGGGCTTTCCGGTCGGCACTGGCCTTTTTCCTGATCTCTGTAATTTTTTGCTGCTGATCTGCCGAAAGACCTAATTGTTCCATTGTTTCTTTGTTCCATGAAAACGTGGCCTTTTTCTCCTGAGCATGTGACGCTACACCCAGAAATAACGCAATAATTGCTGTTAAAAATAATCTTTTCATAAATTTATTATCATTAATATAAGGGATTAAATTACTATTTTATTTGAATAAAAAAGGCTTCGCTGAAAAAATATTTTTCAGCGAAGCCTTTTTGTAATGTATTGAAAATGAGTATTATATTCCGGGTTCGTGCCCCGGGCCCAAAGGTTCATGGGTACGTCCGGTTGGGCGACTGGCAAAGTCCGGGTCTATTGGCGGACTATTTGTATGATCGATGTGTATTTTTTCGTTAGAATCTTCATTCTCGTCCCAATCTTCATCGTTGTCAGTATCCGGGTTACCGGTATCTTCATTTTCATCCCAGTCTTCGTCATCATCAGGATCCGGAATATCCTCTGGTCCCGGGTGTTCTGGCCCCACATCATAGGGTGAATAATTCCTTGAATCATCAGCCCATTCGGTTTCTTTGATAGTTTCCATAGGTTTATTTATTGATAATAACAAGTGAGCGGGTAGTAATTGTTTTGGGGAAATTGTTAAAAGATGGAAGGTGGAAGGCTGGAAGGTAAAAGGAGTAAGGTTTAGGGCGTAATGCAAACAACGAAGGACTAACAACTAACAACTAACAACGAAACAACCAACAAACCAAACAACCAACATACTAACCAACGAAGGATTGCCCTGACTTATTTAAACCTGATTGAAGTGTATACCGGCCCGGTGCGTAATGCCCCGCGAGGTATCGGGCCGGGCAGCAGGCGTATGAACGGAAAGCAGGACTATTTTTGCCAAAGCCACACTGACCTTGCTTTTCAAAATTTCTTAATGCTATTTCTGAGGGTTAAATAGTTCTTTAATGCAATTGATGGCATAGTCTATTTCTTCACGGGTGGTGTATTTGCTGAAGGAGAAACGTACTGCCGGGCGATTGGGATCGGCGCCGATTGCAGTGAGCACGTGCGAGCCAATGTTGCTGCCGGAACTGCATGCGCTGCCTCCCGAAGCGGAAATTCCGGCTATATCCAGGCTGAACAGTAGCATATCGGCCATTTCGGTTTCGGGAAAGAGTACGTTTAAAATGGTGTACAAACTTTTACCGGGCGATGTTTCGCCGTTAAACGTGATTCCGGGTACGGCTTGTTGCAGTTGCTGCATCATATAGGTTTTGATTCCCTGGATGTAGTTTCTGTGGTTATCCAGGTTGGCATAAGCTAATGTGAGCGCTTTGGCAAGACCTGCTATGCCGTAAACGTTCTCGGTTCCACCACGCATGTTTCGTTCCTGTGCGCCACCGGTTATGAAGGGCTGTATTTTTATGTTGTGGTTGATGTATAAAAAGCCGGCTCCTTTGGGCCCGTGGATTTTGTGCGCTGAACAGGTTACAAAATGTACGTTTAGCTTGCTCAGGTCAAAGCGGTAATGTCCCATAGTTTGCACGGTATCGCAATGAAACAGGCTGTTATAGGTTTTGCACAACTCGCCTACTTTTTCAATATCGGTTAGGGTGCCTATTTCGTTATTGGCATGCATCAGCGATACAAAGCTGCGTTCGTTTTGCTGTAGTAATTGTTCCAGGTGCTGCAGGCTGATATTGCCTTTATCGTCGGTTTCTACGTAGCTTAAGCGGATGCTGTTTTCTTTTTCGAGCGCCTGAAGGGTATGCAGTACGGCATGATGCTCTAGTTGAGAGGTAATGGCATGTTTGATACCGTAATCGTGTATACCACAACGGATGGCCATGTTATCGGCTTCTGTGCCGCCGGACGTGAAAAATATTTCTGCCGGTGATACACCCAATAGTCCGGCGATGGCTTTGCGGGCTTTTTCTATAATGGTACGCACCTCACGCCCGTGCGCATGTATGGATGACGGATTACCGAAATGTTGTTCCATAACCTGGTACATTTCGGAAAGCACTTCCTTATCAATGGGTGTGGTGGCTGCATTATCCAGATAAACTCGCATAGGGATTATAAAGGTGTAAAGTTAAGATAGTATGGGTTTTCTTTTTACAGTTTGATTGAGAGTTCTAAATGCCCGCCAAATCCAAGTTCAACTATCTTTTGTAGTGTTGAAATTCGAGCTTCTTTAATGTTATTCTCAATTTTTGAAATGTAAGATTTGGTTGTGCCTACTTTTGCAGCCAGTTCTTCTTGCGTTAATCCTTTTTCAAGTCTGGCCTGGTGCAATAAAACTCCTATTTTGAAGTTTTCATAACCCGCTTCCAGTTCGTCCCGCTTTTTTGTTCCGCGTTTGCCGTAGTTCTTTTCTTTAAACTCCTCAAGAGTCATCACATTTTTATTTTTCGTTTTCATATTCTTCTTTTATTTTGAGCGCCAACTCAATCTCTTTTTTAGGTGTTTTTTGTGTCTTCTTATGAAATCCGTTTGCCAATACGACTAATTTTCCTTCGTCGAAAAAACAGAAAATGCGAAAAATATCGCTCCCTGACTGAACTCTTATTTCGTAAAGCCCGGCTGTATTCTTAATATGCTTGAGATAAGTTTCAGGGACTCTTTTTAAATCTTCTACCAGGTCAAATGTCCAAACAATCTTCGCTTTTACTTTCCTGTTCTGTTTCTCAAAAAAAGTTTGGAAGTAATCCTTGTAAAAGATAATGGTTCTGTATTTCCGATTTTCATTCACACTGCAAAGATACGCAAGTTTCACTTTAGTGAAACAATGTTTTGTTTTTAATAAGAATGTTTGTTCGGGAAGCTTGAAAGCGAGCGAAGCGGGGCTTTGTCATATAAACCAGACAAAGGACAGCGATAGTTGTCCGGAGTTAGAGACTTATCAATAAATGAAGCTGGAGCTTCGTTTAATCGAGCTTCTAAGAATTAAATTGTTTACCTATCTTTAAATGCCATGAGAAAAATATTTTTATTACTTGCCGGGGTATTCATCGGAATAGCGGCAAGCGCACAACATATTGGTACAGCGTACCGGTTAAAGAAAGTGATACCCGTATCGGGGCGCCAGGGAATTGCCATTGATAAGGACTATTATTATGTATCGGACACGAAGGCGCTTTATAAATACGATAAGGCAGGTAATGTTGTCATGAAGAATCTTCAACCGTTCCAACATCCGGAAATCGCGAATCATTTTGGGGATATAGATATTTTTAACGGTGAACTATATTGCGGCATTGAGAAATTTGAGTATGGACGCGGGCAGAATATAGCGGTTTCGGTTTATGATACGAAGACTTTAAAGTGGAAACGCGATATGAATTGGGAACCGGCTTCGGGGCAGGTTGAAGTTTCGGGCATTGCTATTGACCGTGAAAAGAATATGGTTTGGATGTCTGACTGGGTAGATAGTCGCTATGTGTATTGCTACAGTCTTGAAACCGGCAAGTATTACACTAAGATGCAATGCCGGCCTGCACCTTACTGGTGCCAGGGTATATTCATTGCAGATGGAAAGATGCTGTTTACCGCCGACGATGGCGAAGCTACGTACCAGATTGCCGATAATATTTATATTGCTGATATCTCTGCAGTTCCATTTACGGGTTTAAAGGACGGCGAACAATTTTCTGTGGTTGATAATAAACCGGTAAAAACACCTGGCAAGGTTGCTGCCGGAGCTATGGCGGGGCGTTTGACGCTGTTCCGTGAAATGTCCGACTTTCGGCGTGCAGGGGAGATAGAGGGCCTTTCTATCGACCCGGCGAATGATGACCTTGTTGTTTTAAACAATCGCGGCACACAAATTCTTCTTGGCATGTCGCAGGGGCCTTTTACCGATGAAGGCTACACGCAAGAAATTCATGAGCTTTATATTTATGAGAAAATTAAGTAGGAAAGGAGCTTTAGGCTTTACCATGATGGCATAAGGTAAACTCTGTACGGTTTAACCTTACGCCAAGAGTGGGCCTTCTAAGGCTTATTTATGCCAGCTTAGTCTCGCTGAAATCTAAGCCAGGCAGAATGTTTATTTCTTTATGGGTTGATAAGTTAGCTGGATTGTCCCTGTACTAAAAGTTTCAGTTTTTATCAGTTTAAAAATCGTTTCATCAGGTTTGTTTGCAAATAATGGTAACCCTTCTCCAATTACAATCGGTACAATCCGTATCAGGAGTTCGTCTACAAGCCCTTTGTTTAAAAACTCAGTATTGATCTGTCCGCCGCCAATCAACCAAATATCTTTTCCGCCTTTTGCTTTTAAGTTTCTTACCAGATTAGAAATGTCGGACGTGAACTGTACAAATTCTGTGTCAGCATGATTTGTTCTGCTTATAACATAGTTCTCTTTATCGGGGAAAGGAAATGGGATACCGAACCCCAAAATTTCTTTGTAGGTACTGTTCCCCATGATGGTTGTATCAATTTTCTTGTAAAATTCGCTGAATCCGTGGTCGGTCTTGTCAGGGTTGGGCACACTTTTTAACCACTCTACATCTCCGTTTGGTTTAGCAATATACCCGTCTAAGCTCATTGCTAATGATAAAATGATTTTTCTCATCTATTGCCTATATTAACTTATTTGGTTTAATGATATACAGCGTAAACTTTTTTTTGTGACAGAATTATTTGAAACTGGTCAAATTAAACATGTTCTAAAGTTCCAGATAGCATGAGCAAAATCGTAAGTATTTCGGACTTTAGAAAGAAAAATATTATTTTTGAATAAAGGCCAGCAATCATGGATACGCATGTTTATATCGAAGTCAATCCACAGATTATGATGGGTAAGCCCGTTGTAAAAGAGGTACACGCATTGCCGTAGAAATGATTTTAGAATCACTTTCGGAGGGTAAATCTATTGAAAATTTGTTGGAAGCCTATCCCAGGTTGTCCAGGGATGCCGTTTTAGCAGCCTTGTCTTTTGCCGCTGATGCGTTAAAAGGAGAAAAGATTTATCCGGTTGCGGTATGAAGTTCTTAGCCGATGAAGGGATTGAATACTTTGGAACGTTCTAAGATGGTTTGCCCGGCTATCTCTCAATATCATGAGCAATTGAACGGTTCGTTTACCGTTATCCAGCCTAATGCTGCCCGGATAAGGAAATAAATACCGGCTTATTTATGTCAGTCACTATGCTTTGTTGAAATTTGAGCCAGATGAAGCTTAATGCTTTATCAGGATGGCACAAGGTAAGCCTTGTACGGGTCGCCGCTTAACCTTGCGCCAGAGTGGGGCTTAATCTTTTCTCTTTACCCTTTTTCTTCTCCAATAAATCTACTATTTTACTCCTAATCATTCAACTCCTACAAACATAGGATGACGAGAGCTTTTTTGGTCAGCCCCTATTCGTAAGTTAATAGCAGCACTGCCCCGACCCATCTAAACCGCGATGGAAGCGGATACCGGCCTTGTGCGTAATGCCTCGCAGGCGTATGAGCGGACAGCCGGGCTACCGGAAACTAAGCGGCAATAGTTTTGCTTTTCAATAAAAAAATAAACCTGTTTGCCGTTCGCTCAACACTTTCTTTTAATATCGGTAATGATTTTATTGGGCGGGTAGCGTTAATCTCCGGCTTTATGAAAATATTACGGGGAAGTTGTAAGTGGGCTTATGGTTCATAGCTTATGGTTCATAGTTCATAGCTTATAGTCCGGAAGTCGGGAAGGTCAGAAAAGACCGGAAGCGAGAAAGGTGGAAGGTTAGAAGGCAGAAGGTTTAAGGCATAAGGGTAGCTAATGGCTTATGGTTCATGGCTTATAGTCCGGAAGTCGGGAAGGTCAGAAAAGACCGGAAGCTTTCTCCCTCCCTTTGGGAGGGTCGGGGTGGGCCAAACAAGAGACAAGACAAGGAGCAGAAACTACTCCCTCTCCGCCAGCCGGCGGAGGGTTGGGGGTGAGGCCTAACAACGAAGGACGAATAACGAACAACAATATAACCATTTAGTATTTCAGCCTGGTGACCGGGCAGGCGCTGGCATTTTTACTTTTTACTTTTGATTTTTGACTTAACAATGCGTACCTTTGCGGGCAATTAATTCATTTTTAACCGCTTTAATATTATTCAGGTAATGTATTTAAGTAAAGAAGCAAAAGCAGATATTTTTGCAAAGTATGGAAAAGGGGCAACCGATACAGGTTCCGCTGAAGGTCAGGTAGCGTTGTTTACTACACGTATTGCTCATTTAACCGAGCATTTGAAAGCAAACAAAAAAGATTTTTCTACCCAGCTTGCACTGCAAAAATTAGTAGGTAAACGCCGTGCAATACTGGCATATCTCTACAAAAAGGATATTGAAAGATATCGTGCTATTATCAAAGCCCTGCAGCTAAGAGATATTATTAAATAGATCTGGCCGGGCACAAAAAAGCCATCTCAGCGGGGATGGCTTTTTGTTTTTTCATCAGTAAATGCCGGCTTCAAAACCTGGTGAAAAAATGATAAAATTCTTTACGCTGTTTTAGCAAAATTCACCCGAAAGAATTTTATCTTAGCTGCAAAACAAACAAAAATTATCATATAAAAACGGTGTATTCAAAAGAGGAAAAATACACTACTTAAACAACATGAGTTATAACACAATTAAAAAAACATTCGATCTGGGCGATGGCCGTATGATCGAGATTGAGACCGGTAAGCTGGCCAAACAGGCCGATGGATCGGTTGTAGTGAAAATGGGCGATACTATGCTGCTTGCCACAGTGGTTTCGTCAAAAACAGCTAAAGAGGGCGTTGATTTTCTGCCCTTATCGGTAGATTACCAGGAAAAATATGCGGCTACAGGCCGTATCCCGGGAGGCTTTCTCCGTCGCGAAGCAAAATTATCAGATTACGAAGTATTGATCTCACGTTTGGTAGACCGTGCCTTGCGCCCGATGTTCCCGGACGATTATCATGCAGACACACAGGTAATGGTTACCCTGATCTCTGCCGATAAAAATATTATGCCCGATGCGCTTGCCGGCTTAGCAGCTTCGGCGGCATTGGCCGTTTCAGATATCCCGTTCAACGGGCCTATTTCCGAGGTTCGTGTAGCTAAAATTGACGGAAAGCTGGTGATAAACCCGCTAATGAGCGACCTGGAAAGAGCTACGCTGGAATTTATTGTAGCCGG
This sequence comes from Pedobacter sp. BS3, assembly GCF_008274585.1. Classification (GTDB taxonomy): domain Bacteria; phylum Bacteroidota; class Bacteroidia; order Sphingobacteriales; family Sphingobacteriaceae; genus Hufsiella_A. Next base: position 10,779 of record NZ_VTRT01000013.1, read on the forward strand.
CTCTGAGAATGATATTGTGATGGTTGAAGGCGAGGCAAGCGAAATTTCTGAAACCGAAATGGTGGAGGCTATTGAGTTTGCCCACAAAGCAATTAAAGTACAGGTACAGGTACAAAAAGAGCTGTCTGAAATGGCTGGAAAAACCGTTAAACGGGAATATTGCCATGAAGATAGTAATCCTGAGCTTCGTGAGAAGGCTTTCGCCGATACATACGATAAGGTATATGCTATTGCCAGATCCGGTTCATCCAAGCATGAGCGTTCTGAGAAATTTGCCGAAATTGAGGAAGCGTTTATTGCTTCGTTAGGCGAAGAAGCAGATGATACAACCGTATTTCTGGCCAAAAAATATTTCCACGATGTGCAATACGATGCGGTTCGTAACCTGGTGCTGAACGAAGGCATCCGCTTAGATGGCCGCGATGTACGTACGGTACGCCCCATCTGGAGCGAAGTAGGTTATCTGCCTGCCGCACACGGTTCGTCGATATTTACCCGTGGCGAGACCCAATCGTTAACCTCGGTTACGCTGGGCGCTAAAATGGATGAGCAACTGATTGACGGTGCATTCATTAACGGTTATAACCGTTTCCTGTTACACTATAATTTCCCGGGATTTTCAACCGGAGAAGTTCGTCCGAACAGGGGCCCTGGCCGTCGTGAAATTGGTCACGGTAACCTGGCTATGCGTTCGTTGAAAAAAGTTCTGCCACCGGATGATGAGAATCCGTATACTATCCGGGTAGTATCTGATATCCTGGAATCTAACGGTTCCTCATCAATGGCAACAGTTTGCGCCGGTACGCTGGCGCTGATGGATGCCGGTGTAAAGATCAAAGCACCTGTATCCGGTATTGCCATGGGTTTAATAACCGATGAGAAAACCGGTAAATATGCCATTCTGAGCGACATCCTGGGAGATGAAGATCACTTAGGTGATATGGATTTTAAGGTTACCGGAACAGAGAAAGGTATTGTTGCCTGCCAGATGGACCTTAAAATTAACGGTTTGCGTTGGGAAGTGCTTACCGCTGCCTTAGAGCAGGCTAAAGAAGCCCGTTTGCATATCCTGAACGAGATGAAGAAAACCATTTCGGCTCCGCGTGAAGACTACAAGCCGCATGCGCCACGTATCATTACGCTTAAAATCGATAAAGAGTTTATCGGTGCGGTTATCGGGCCGGGTGGTAAAATTATCCAGGAGATACAGCGGGAATCCGGCGCTACCATCGCTATCGAAGAAAAAGATAACCAGGGCATTGTTCAGATATTTGCTGATAATAAGGAAGCCATTGATAAAGCGCTGTCGCGTGTACGGGCTATAGCCGCAAAACCGGAAGTGGGCGAGATCTATGAAGGTAAAGTGAAATCAATTATGCCTTTCGGTGCATTTGTTGAAATTATGCCTGGTAAAGATGGCTTACTCCATATTTCGGAGATTGACTGGAAACGGTACGAATCAATGGATGGCATTTTCAATGTAGGCGATGAAGTTCGTGTGAAATTGCTGGATATTGATAAGCAGGGCAAGCTGAAATTATCGCGTAAAGCGTTAATTCCGCGTCCGCCAAAACCAGAAGAGAAAAAAACGGAAACAACAAATCTGTAATAAAAAAGGCTGCCAACAGGCGGCCTTTTTTGTTTAGGGCCGAAGTGATCAAAGCGTGATAATGATACTTCCTCTATATAGTGATTAGAGCAACATTTCCTTGAATTTCACCGTAATAAGAAATTGCATACAGCGTGTAACATTGCTATTTTGCATTTAATCTAAGTGGCATAGCCTCATGGAAAACTACACCATCATATTATTGTTGCTCGGTGTTATGGTGTTGCTAAGCACTATATCCGACAAGATAAAAGTTGCGTCGCCTATACTGCTTATCTGTGCAGGTATCGGTATGGGCTTTTTGCCCGGTATGCCGCCCTTACAGATCGATCCTGAAATTATTTTCCTGCTGTTTCTGCCGCCATTGCTGTACGATGCGGCCTTTAACATCTCACAACCACATTTTAAAACCAATTTTGGCACTATCAGCGCTTTAGCCATCGGGCTGGTGTTTCTCACTACGGCCGGCATAGCCGTTATTGCCCGGTACACTATTCCGGGTATGACCTGGCCGGTTGCTTTTGTACTGGGCGCCATACTTGCAGCCACCGACGCTGTGGCGGCCATTGGTATCACCAAAAATCTTGGTCTTACGCATAATACTGTTACCGTGCTGGAAGGCGAAAGCCTGATCAACGATGCCTCTGCATTGGTAGCCTATCGTTTTGCCGTAGCTGCTGTTACCGGCATCACTTTCGTCTGGTGGAAAGCAGCATTGAGTTTTGCGATCCTGATGGCCGGGGGAGCACTTACCGGCCTGCTGATGGGCAAGCTGTTAGGCATCCTGTTACGCTTTGTCCGGAAAAACAGCTTGGCCGTTCTGAGCTATACCTTGCTGGCTCCGTTTGTTACTTATCTGGTAGCCGAAGAATTTCATTTTTCCGGCATTATCGCGGTGGTGGTATTAGGTCTTGCGGTATCGAGATTAAGCGCCGCCAAATTTCCGGAGCATTTGCGCCAGCAATCGCATACTATCTGGAGTATGATCGTCTTCCTGTTAAACGGACTAATCTTTATCATTATTGGTTTAGAGCTGCCTATGGTCATCAGGTCAATAGACAGTAGCCTTTTGCTGCCATATATGGGGTATGCGTTGCTCATCTCAATTGTTGCGTTGCTTATCCGTATGCTGATGGTTTTCAGGGAACGGAAAAGCGTAGAACGTGTGCAGCAGCGTGCTCATCAGATACCGGCACGAAGAAGAGTGTATAAGTCGGTGCTCTTAACGGTGAAAGAAAGTCTGATCATTGGCTTATCCGGTATGCGGGGCATTGTGTCGCTGGCTATTGCGGTAGGTTTACCGGTAACATTAGAAAGCGGTGCAGATTTCCCGATGCGCAATGCTATTATTTTTATATCAACGATGGTGGTGCTAATTACCATATTAGGCCAGGGACTTTTGCTGCCCGTTTTTATTAAGAGACTTAATGTCAGAAACTCTGCAAAAGCAGCATAGTTCAATATTCCTGCACGGCATCCTAGAAAATTGAATGTCTGAACGGTAAATTAAGTACGATTGACAATAGGGACGCTCAACTGTAAAGTTGAATTAAAATGATTGATTTTCTTAATTTTGTTTTATGGATAAGCAAGTGCGTCCGGTGTCTGCATTCAACAATGAACTCAAGCTGAAAGGTTTCAATGTATTTGAGATTGAAAGCGACAGCCCGGCGGTGCGCTTTTACAGCCGGAAGGATTTTTATAAGATCTGCCTGACGACCGGCAAGAGCGTCATTCACTATGCCGACCGTAGCTTTGAAGCTGAAGGTACGGTTCTGTTTTTCGGTAACCCGCATATTCCATATTCATGGGAGACGATCTCCTCAGCTTATGCAGGCTATACTTGTCTTTTTTCGGAAGGATTTTTAAACACTTCTGAACGAGCAGCCATCTTGCAGCAGCCGCCTTTTTTCAGGGTAGGGGGAACTCCAATCTTAACCATCACCGAGCAGCAACGCATTTTTCTGAATGGCATATTCCGGAAAATGATCGAAGAGCAGCAGAGTGATTATGTTCACAAGGATGACCTGATCCGCAATTATATCAGCCTGATCATTCATGAAGCCATGAAGCTTCAGCCCTCTGAAAATTACGATCAGCATAAAAACGCGGCTTCCCGTATTACCGCTGTTTTCTTTGAGTTACTGGAGCGGCAGTTTCCCATTGAAAGTCCTGATAAACCTTTGCAGCTCAAAACAGCGCAGGATTATGCGCAACACCTTGCCCTTCATGTCAACTACCTGAACCGGGCGGTGAAAGAAGTTACCGGAAAGCCGACAACTGCCCATATTGCTGAACGGATCATCAGCGAGGCCAAAGCATTGTTACAACATACCGATTGGAATATCGCCGAAATTGCTTATGCCCTCGGCTTTGAATATCCAAGCTATTTCAATAACTATTTTAAACGCCTTACAGGTACCAATCCAATGTCGCTTCGTGTTGCCGAAGTTTGATTTTCTTAATCATTGGTTTGAAAATTATAAACAGCAGAAGCCCTGGATATCCGACCTTTGCATGATGAAAGGTATTTTTGAAAGATTGAAAGGCGGCAAGACCGTTCCATTGGATGACCCTGAGTTTCTCAAGGTAAACGAGGTGGTGAACCGTACGCTATCTTTGTCTCCGGCACTCAATGCTGCAACAAGTACGGCTGAAATACGGCAAAGATTAAGTGAGATCATCGGTACTTCGCTGGATGAAAGTACTACTATATTCGCACCATTCTATACCAATTTTGGTCGCTTTATAAAAATCGGTAAACAGGTTTTTATCAATCATGCCTGTTCTTTCCTGGATATGGGTGGTATCACCATAGAAGACCAGGTCATGATCGGTCCGAAAGTCAACCTCATTACGGAGAACCATCCTCTGGATCCGGCCGACCGGAGATCGATGCTGTGTAAGCCTATCCTGATCAAACGCAATGCCTGGATTGGTGCGGGTGTTACCATTCTGCCTGGTGTAACCATCGGCGAAAATGCCGTAGTGGCTGCAGGAGCCGTTGTTTCAAAAGATGTACCTGCAAACACTGTTGTTGGCGGCATTCCGGCAAAGGTTATTAAAAACAATTTTTTCATAAGGAACGATTATATTAATTAAGGTAAAATAAGAATCAGATGAATATAACAGCAGTTAAAGCGTATGGCACTAAAGCGGCCGAAGCACCGTTAAACCTATTAAATATTAACCGTCGGAAACCGACGCCGCATGATGTGGCCATTGATATCCTGTATTGCGGTGTTTGTCACTCCGATTTACATACAGCCAGAAACGAATGGCATGGTACGATCTATCCATGCGTTCCCGGCCATGAAATTGTGGGAAGAGTAGTCAGCGTGGGCGATCATGTCAGCAAATTTAAGGTTGGCGATTTGGTTGGCGTGGGTTGTATGGTGGATTCCTGCCGGGAATGTGAGTACTGCAAGGAAGGTTTGGAGCAATATTGCGAACCCGGTATGACCGGCACATACAATTCGCCTGATAAGCATTTAAATATGCAAACTTTCGGGGGCTATTCAGAAAGTATTGTGGTTGATGAAAATTTTGTGCTGCGTATACCAGAAAACCTGGATCTGGCGGCCACTGCACCGTTGTTATGCGCAGGCATCACTACTTATTCACCGCTGCGCCACTGGAACGTGGGCCCGGGCAAAAAGGTAGGTGTGGTAGGTATTGGCGGTCTGGGTCACATGGCTATCAAGCTGGCTAAAGCAATGGGGGCACAGGTAGTGGCTTTTACCACCTCAGAATCAAAGTTTGCAGAGGCCAGGCGGTTGGGTGCAGATGAAGTGGTATTATCCAAAGACGCTGAGCAGATGGCTGCATATCGCGGTAAACTGCATTTCATACTGGATGCTGTTTCTGCCGAACATGATATCAATGCTTATCTCAGCCTGTTGCGGGTAGACGGTTCGCTGGCGTTGGTAGGCGCTCCGGAGCAGCCATTGCCGGTTGTTGCCTTCAGCCTGATCCCTGGGCGCAAAAGCTTTTCCGGCTCGATGATCGGTGGTATTGCTGAAACCCAGGAAATGCTTGATTTCTGTGGTAAGCATAACATTACGGCCGATATCGAAATGATCGGTATACAGCAGATCAATGAAGCGTATGAACGTTTGCTGAAAGGCGATGTAAAATACCGCTTTGTGATCGATATGGCATCATTGAAAAAATGAGCACGGGTCTGAACCAGGAATTTTAACTATAAATAGCTATTATGGAAATTACAAGAAATGGCTCGAACCCATCCGTAAAGGGATCAGCGGATTGGTTCACCGGTGCAGTGAGGATAGATCCTTTATTTGACGCGAATGAAGCCCGGCGTGGGGCGGCTGCTACCGTAACCTTTGAACCAGGAGCGAGAACTGCCTGGCATACACATCCACTTGGGCAAACCCTGATTATTACAGCCGGGCTTGGTTGGGTACAACGCGAAGGCGGCCCGGTAGAGCAGGTTCGTCCCGGAGACGTAGTTTGGTTTGAACCTAACGAAAAGCACTGGCATGGTGCTTCGGCAACAAACGGAATGAGCCATATTGCCATACAGGAAAATCTTAACGGGAAAGTGGTTGACTGGCTGGAGCAGGTCTCAGACGATCAGTATAAGATCTAAGCAAAAACTGGCGTTTTGTACAGTGGTTGCCCCGAAATAAACTTTTGTTTCTATTTATTATTTATTTCCGGACTTTTTAGTAAAACGGGGTTGACTAAAAAGTTCTCGTCAAAATGACAGTGTTTTTTGACTTTTTGGTCAGCCCCGTTAAAAATAGTTGCCGTTATAAAAACAGGTTAATAAAGATTGCTTCTCCGCCAACTGGCGGAGAAGCAATGATGCTCTATTTTCGTCATTACCCCGAGGCCCAGTTTAATAATCTTTATTCTGCGGCATGGGTGTCACCCGGTTGGCATCAATTACATCCTGTGGAATAGGCAACAAGGTATCCCGTGCAGTTACTACCGGCCCGGCTATATGGTTGTATTGTTTTACACGCGTTAGCCAGGTGTGTGTACGCAGCAGCGTATAGCGGCGTTCTTCTTCAGAGAATAGTTCCCTGGAACGTTCGTCTAAAATAAAGTCAAGCGTGATCTGGCTGGCATTCACCGTTGGTGCATGAGCACGGTTACGCAAGGCATTAATTGCATCGCTGGCCAGATCGGTGCGGCCTAATTTCAGATACGCTTCGGCCAGAATAAGGTATGTTTCTGCCGAGCGGATATACATCTGATCGTTATATTGCCGGTCAACGTTAACGTCGATAGGGCTGGTATAATCCCATTTACGGGTACTGGGCCAGTTAGCATTAGAGTTTTTCTCTATAGAGGTACGGTTGAGTGCAACGACGTCTCCCAAATGATACCCGGCAGGAACACCGTTGGGGTTATTGATGGTATAAGAAAATCGCCAGGCGTAATCCGAACCGCGATCATCGCCGGCATCGTACAGGCTGATAGCATACAGGGTTGGCCCGAACCGCCCGATACCACGGCCGCCAAAGTCGGCTGATACCAGGAATGGCGAAGTGCTTTTTCCGTCGGTACCTTTCATTGTAAATGAGTAATAGCGATTCACCCAATAACGGCGCATCAGGTTATCACCTTCGCCGCCAGCCACATTTAATTCGTTTTGCAGTACCCAAAGCGCTTCGGTGTTACCTGCGCTGCGGTTCGCGTTGTCGCCGATAAACATATCGGTAAATGGGGTGCCGGGTTGCGAGGCATTAGCGCCAAAGCGTGCTGTTACCAGTTTATATTTGGCATTGGTGGTAACTTTTAACGCGTAATCCCTGGCTTTTTCGTTAAGCCCTTCGGCAAGATAAAGCTCTGCCAGGTAATGCTGGGCAGCGCCTTTGGTCATTTCGCCGGCATTGGAGGGTTCTTCGGGTAAATATTGTTCGGCAAATAACCAGTCATCTTCCATCGCTTTGCGTACTTCTGCTACGCTGTTGCGTGGCCAATCCTCGCGGATATTTTCTCCCGACGATTCTTCAAGCGTTAGCGGAACATCGCCCCATAAATAGGTTAAATGGCGGTAACACCAGGCCCGGATGAAACGGGCATTGGCCAGTATCTCATTTTTCTGAGCTTCTGTCCAGTCTATACCCGGGTTTTCTGCCCGGTGGATAATGGTATTGGCCGCGTTAATGGTTTCATACAGCCAGGCCCATTCTTTGCTGAACTGTGGTTGCGAGGAGTTGTTATTGGCTCCGAATTTATTGAAGATGTCTTCTAAAACGCTGGCATAGTTACCATACGCGTTATCAACACCGATGAATGCCGGCCCCAGCATCATGGAGTTTGGCGAGCCATAATCAATACCCGACCGTGAGCGTCTGACCTCGTTATACAGCCCGTTGATACCGGCATTAAAACCTGCTTTATTGGTATAGAGGTTGTCGGCAAGTAAGGTGCCCGGGGCGTCTATTTTTAGTGCATCTTTTGAACAACCGGCCAATAAGGTGATGGTGAAGATGCCGGTTGCTAATTTTTTATGTAGTTTCATGACTTTTCTGTTTAAGCTTTTACAATCCAATGTTTAACCCGAAAATAAACTCCTTTTGTAAAGGGATGCCTTTCTGATCTGTCAGTTCGGGATCCATACCCGTCCATTTGGTAATGGTAAACAGGTTCCGGGCATTAACGTATACCCGTAGCTTATTTACGTGAATATCCCGCAGCACTTTCTGCGGAATATCATACGAAAATGAAATATCCTTTACCCGAAGATAGCTATCGCTTTGAAAAATATGTGCAGGTGCCGTGTTTGCTCCCACAACGTTGGCATAATATTCATTAGTAGGATTATCCGGCGTCCACCAGTTCTTTTTAACCGTGTTATACCTTACGCCCGAGTTTACATCATCTATCAACAACGGGTTACTTCTGCTGGTGCCCTGTACACCCTGCATAAATACATAGAATGTGAAGTTTTTATAGGCGAAGGTGTTACCTAAACCCCAGATGAAATCGGGTTGCCGGCTGCCGATAATGGTTTTGTCGCGAGGATTGATCAAGCCATCGTGATTTAAATCGACAACTTTTGCATAGCCCGGTTTGGCATTGTATTTAGCGGCTTCTGTTGCTTCATCAAGCTGCCATACACCAGCATAGATGTAGTCAAAATTTACATTGATAGGCTGCCCGATAAACCAGGTATTCAGCGTATCGTTCTTGCCATCGCCGTACAGGTCTAAAATTTTGTTACGTACAAATGCAAAGGTAGCGTTGCTGTTCCATGAAAACCCGCTTTCTGTTTTCATATTGATGCTGTTCAGGCTAAGATCGAGACCTTTATTGGCTGTTTTACCCAGGTTCTGTACAATGGAACTGCTGCCATGCACAGATGATATCAGGCGTTTCAGCAGCAGGTCGTGTGTTCTTGCCGAATAGACATCCAGGCTTCCCTGTATACGACCGTTCAGCAGGCCAAAGTCAACCCCAAGGTTTGCAGTATTGGTAGTTTCCCAGCGCAGGTTGGGATTGGCCAATGTTTTGGGAATGTACCCGGGTGCTGTAGAGGAGCCATTAACATAAGATCGTTCTAACATGGCGGCTAATGTCCGGTAAGCACCTACGGCCTGGTTACCATTACTGCCGTACGATAAACGGAGCTTCAGGTTAGATACCCATTTAGTATTAAAAAATTTCTCGTTACTGATATTCCAACCCAGGGCAACAGACGGGAAGAAGCCGTATTTATAGTTCTCGCCAAAACCGGAAAATCCGTCTCTACGGCCCGTCAGCGTTAGCAGGTAACGGCTATCGTACGAGTAATTGATACGGGCCATCTGTGAGATCAGCGTTTCTTTGGTATAGCCGGCTGCGGGCAATGCAGAAAGAGCGACATTGGCCTGATAATAGGTTAAAACGTCGTTCGGGAAACCGGTAGCATCCAGCGTATCTGCTTTGTTTACATCATACTGGTAGCTATATAATCCTGTAAAGCTGATGGTATGCTTGCCGAATGTGCGGTTGTAATTTAAGATGTTTTCAATCAATAAATTATTTTCCAGGTTGTTACGGGTTCCTAAGCTACCCTTATTTTGTACACCTGTACGGGTATTCATGCCGTAATAGGTTTTCTGCTCACGCGATGTATACTCTATACCGGTATTTAAACGGTATGATAATCCTTTAATGAACGGCAGGTCTATATTCAGGTAATTGTTGGTTAGCACCTTATAGGTTTCATCGTCATTGCTGGCCAGGGTAGGAGCAAGGGGATTGGCAAAAAAGGTGTCCTCCGGCCAGGGATATATGGTAGGAGAGCCGTCGGGGTTGTATGCTGTAGTAAGCGGGTTAAAGGTAAATGCGCCGTATTCGCCGGCAAAAGTGGCCGGCAGGCCGCTGCGGTTATTGTAGGATAATTGCGTATTGGTACCGAATGTTAACCATTTGGTCACATTAGATTCTACGTTAACACGGGTTGAAACACGCTTGAAATCATCGTTAATGGCAATTCCCTTAACACCCAGGTAGGTGCCTGACAAATAATAACGGGTATTCTCACTGCCGCCGCTAACACCCAGCGAATGTTGTGTCCGCTGGCCGGTCCGGGTTACCAGGTCGGCCCAGTTCGGGAAATTTTTAGAGCTGTATACCGCCTGTTCTGAAGCGGTAATCACACCCGGCTCGCGGGTTTGCTTAAACTGGTAAAACTCTTCGGGACTCATCATATCCGGCAGGTTGGCATAATGCTGTATGCCATAAAAACCGTCATAAGTAATGGTTGGCTTGCCTCGTGTTCCTTTTTTAGTGGTAATAAGTATTACTCCGTTAGAACCACGGGAACCGTATATGGCCGCTGATGAAGCATCTTTCAATACTTCAATGGATTCAATATCCGTAGGATTAATATCCGATATGCTGCCATTATAAATAATACCATCTAACACGATCAGCGGCGTATTGCTGGCTGTAATAGAATTGCTGCCCCGAATCTGGATATCATTGCTGTTGCCTTCGGCTCCGGCACTGCTCTGGTCAATAGATACGCCGGCAACAGCTCCCTGTAAAGCCTGTGCGAAATTGGTGTTGGGCAGGTCTTCCAGCCGTTTCCTGTCTACCGATGCTACGGCCCCGGTAATATCTTTCTTCTTTTGGGTTCCGTATCCCACAACAACAACTTCTTCCAGGTTGGTAATGGCCGATGCCAGTACGGCATTAACGGTTGTTTTACCCGAAACCGGAATTTCCCGGGTAATAAATCCTACGGAAGTAAAAACCAGCATATCGTTATTGCCGGCTTCTATCTGGTAATTTCCGTTAGCATCGGTAACCACTTTTTTGCCTGTACTTTTTACAGCTACTGTTGTTCCCGGTAAAGGGCCGTTATCGCTCTGAGCGGTAACCTTACCCTTAATAATCTCTGCCTGAGCTAACGCTATACTGCTATAGCATAATGCAGCAAACAGCAGGAAGAGATGAATTGGATGTTTAAGTAATCGTTTCATACTTTCATTTAAATTTAGAATTGATTAAGTGTTGGCTTTTTGGATTCGTTTATTTAGTATTCTGACTATCAGATCATTGTTCTCAGAACGAATAATAAAAAGCTGATTAGTAAAAAAGCAATGAAAAGAAGACCGGCATAAAAGTTAGACTTCAGCTTGTTTAATATAGATTTCATAGGCAAAAACTGTTAATAAAATTAAGCTGACTTTTAAAAATTAGTACGGGTCATTTTTCCCATTTATACCTGTTAAATGCTGCAACACATTTGTACTGTATATTGTTACATCAGGTCTGATTTGTACGGTATATCTGTTTCATTTATCAGGTATCAATCTTTCCGGCTCTGTATACCTTGTGCTTGTCAATTTATAACCGGAATCAATACCTGTGATGCTAAAGAGATTTTTGCTATTGTGTGCCTGTATGTTGTTTCTGACACGTATAACGCCGGCCCAAACGCCACCGGGCAGGGTGCAGTGGAGCGTGAATGATAACTGGAGGTTTAAACCTTCGGGCAGTGAGTTTGCCATGCTTGCCAAAACCAGCGACAATGCCTGGGAACGTATTAACCTGCCTCATACCTGGAACGCCAAAGACCCTTTTGACGATGATGCAACTTACCGGCGGGGAATTAGCTGGTATCGCAAAACGTTATTTGTTGATGAAAGCCTGAAGGATAAAAAAGTATACCTGTATTTTGAGGGGGCTAACCAGGTTAGCGATGTGTATGTAAACGGTGCTTTTGTGGGGCAGCATAAAGGCGGTTATACCGCATTTTCATTTGATATTACCGGCTCCCTGAATTTTGGCGCCGACAACCTGATTGCTGTACAGGTAAATAATGCACAGGATAATTTTATTCCCCCTTTATCGGTCGGATTCGCCTTATATGGAGGCATTTATCGCGATGTATGGCTTATCGCGGTAAATAAGTTGCATTTTAATATGGCCGATCATGCCTCCTCCGGCATTTTTATTTCCACACCAAAGGTTTCGGCACAACAGGCCACGGTAAACATCCGCGGAAGCGTGAAAAACGACGGAACCGGATCAAAAACATTTGAAATTATCCATCAGATATATGATGCCCAACAAAAGCTGGTAACTACGGTAAAGCAAAACCTGTTGGCTAATGCCGGACAAACCAAAGAATTCAATCTTACCAGCGGGGATATCTCATCACCCAATTTGTGGAGTCCCGAAAATCCCTATTTATATACGGTGGTCAGCCAGGTGATCGAAGCCGGGAAAGTAGTGGATGAGATCCGTAATCCGTTAGGATTTCGCTGGTTCAGCTTTAGCCCCGATACCGGTTTTAGCCTGAACGGGAAGAAGTGTGTACTGCGTGGAACTAACCGTCATCAGGATATGGAAGGCAAAGGATCGGCGCTTAGCAACGAAGATCACATCCGTGATATGAAGCTGATCAAGGAAATGGGCTGTAATTTTGTGCGCCTGGCACATTACCCGCAGGATCCCGAAGTATTGCGTATGGCTGATAAGTTGGGTTTGCTGGTATGGGAAGAAGTGCCCGTAGTGAATAACATGAACGTTGACGCAGAATTTCTGAATAACAGCAAAAATATGCTGCGGGAGATGATCAGGCAACATTATAACCATCCATCGGTGATTGTATGGGGCTCAATGAACGAGGTGCTGCTGTGGAGCAAAGATTCAGAACGAATACAGGTACAAACCGATACCGCTTATGTCAATGGCGTTAAGAAATTCGCTGTGCAGTTAGACAGTACCGTAAGAGCCGAAGATCCTACACGTTACAGCACCATGGCCATGCACATGAGCGATGATTACGAGAAATATGGTTTTGCAAACATTGCGGCAGTTTCGGGCTGGAATATTTATAATGGATGGTATAGCGGAGAGGTAGCGGAATTTAGTAAGCTATTTAATGAAAAGCACCGGCTTTATCCGCATGAGGTGCTGCTGATCAGCGAGTACGGCGCAGAAAGCGATAAGCAGATCAATACCGAAAATCCGCAACGGCTGGATTTTTCGGGACAGTATCAGCGCTATTATCATGAATCTTATCTGGCACAGATGAAAAATATGCCTTATTTGGCTGGTACGGCCATCTGGAACGAATTTGATTTCTCGCAGCCCAACGTGGGTGGAACCATGTCGCACATGAACCACAAGGGAATGGCTACCTGGGATCGCAAGCCTAAGGATGTATATTACCTGTATAAAGCCAACTGGAACCCCGAACCGATGGTGTATGTTGCCACCCGCGACTGGCTGAAACGTGGCGGAAAGCCGGGAGCTCCGTCAACCATTGATGTGTATGCCAACACAGGCGAGGTAACATTAACGGTAAACGGAAAATCGTATGGAACGCATAAACCGGATGGTGTGAATAAGCTTAGCTGGAAAGTAACTCTTCAGGAAGGCGATAATGTAGTGCTGGCAACGGGGATAAAGGATGGCATAACTTATGCCGACAGGGTAGTTGTTCATTACTCGGTTTTTGATGATAAGATAGCGCCTGGTTTTAGTTCGCTGGCTGTGAATACAGGTTCAAATGCACAATATATTGATGATGCCGGACAGATATGGATTGAAGATCGCCCGTATAAAAAAGGCGGTTACGGTTATATTGGCGGCACTCAGGCGATGTTGAATATCAAGACATTGATAACCCATACCAATGATACGCCCTTGTTTTATTCGTACCAGGATGATGTTAAAGGCTACCGGTTTGATGTTCCTGATGGCCGGTATGAGCTGGAACTATGCTTTATTGAGCCGGAAAAAATTGATAAGAATGAACGGGTATTCAACGTTTCGGTTAACGGTTCTCTTTTTTTGCGGAATATTGATCTTGCAGCCGAATACGGGCAGGGTGTGGCTGTAAAGAAGAAAGTGATCGCCGAAGCTAAGAATGGACAAGGGGTTTTTGTTGAATTTGGTAAAGTAAAAGGAAATCCTGTGCTAAGCGGGATACGGTTAGTGCGGCAGTAAAGAATTGTAAACTAACATATAGTGAGAACGTAAGAGATTGCTTCGTCGTACCTCCTCGCAAAGACGAAAATAGGAGCGTCATTGTCCCGAGACTTCGGGAAAGGGTTGGGTGAATGATTGGAGTGAAGCAATCTTACATAATGTAATTGAACCGATAAATCCATAATTTAACTTGTCTTAAAAACTAAAAGAAAATCGCTACAGTATAATAATGAGAAATATCAGGCAGATAAATAACATCGTATTCAGCATTTTGCTGGTTCTTACGGCAACAAAAGTCAATGCACAGCAACCCAATATAGCCTTGCATAAGCCGGTATATGTTACATCCGAAGACCCGGCTAATCCGGCAGGAAACATGGTTGACGGAGTAATATCGCGAAAGTCAAAATGGGCTGCCAGTTTGTCAAAAGCCCCGCATATTGTAGAGATCGACCTGAAAAAATATTATACCCTTACGGAGATCAGGGTGCATAGCGGTATTATGGACAGCGAAAAGAAGCCGGATGAAATGACCCAGGCTGCCGGTTTCTGGTCGGTAAAGAATTTTAAATTGCAATATTGGGACGACGCAAACTGGAGTGATTTCCCCAAAGCAGAAGTACATGAAAACAGGCTGACTACCGTTGATTTTAAGTTTAATCCCGGAATCAGCACCTATAAAATACGCCTCGTGTGCGATGACGGAGAACCCATCAGCATCATGGAAATAGAAGCCTTTGGCGATGAAATGTCCAATATGCCAGCACCACCAAGTGTGAATGCTGATATCCCCGTAACCAAGAAAATAACCAGTCCTCAAGATGCGGTTATTACCGTAAACAATAAAATCATCGGCAAGAGCCTGAAATTTGTGGGTTACAACCAGGGTTACTATTTTCCCGGCAGTAACGTATCCGGCTGGATTGAATATTCAGGCGTGAATGCTTTGCGGGTATGGACAAGTCTCAATTCATTTGTCCCCGAAAGTGCTGTAGAAGTAAATCCTGCTATAAAGACCGTAAGCGAGTTTGATAAACGGAAGGCCGGATTGCGGGCTAACCCGGAGCATAACAGCTACATCAAATGGAATGATTTATATCCGTTATACGATAAGCTCGATTCTTCATCAACCAATGCTATGGAATTTAATTATGCGCTGGATGAATTAAAACGGCTGGGCATCCAGGTGGTGCTGCAAATTAATAATACCGATTTTAAGGATGACTGGGAAAATAAATGGAAGCAATGGCAGCGTTTTTACGCACTGGCGTACTATACGGCAAAGCGGGGTAACGTAGCTATGTTTGCCATGCATAACGAACCCAATCACCGCAATGCAGGCCCCATGAAGCTGGAAACCTGGATCATGGGTATGCAGATCGTGTCAGACGCTATACACGCCGCCGTTAACGATGTCAATAAGCAATACAACAAAAAGCTTGAGCCCAAATTCGTAGGGCCGGTTACCGCAGGGCAGAATACCGATTGGTGGGCGGCCATCTCAAAAGCCATACGTACAGATTATCATGGAAAGACCATCGATCATGATCTGATCGATATTTTTTCCACCCATTCCTACAATTCACCTGCGGCAGGTTACGAATCGCGGGTAAGCAATATCCGTAAAATTATTATGGATAATCATCCCGCACATCAATCATTGCCTATTGTTTATACCGAGATCGGTCGCTGGATGAATGCTTACCTGATTGATAAGGAAGAAACTATGGATTCGCCGTCGCTGTTTACCGAGTGGGCTGGTATCTATGCCAATAATATGAAGAACGGGTGTTATGGCATGTGGGCCTTTAAGCTCGCCAATACCTCAAGCAGCACCTATCCGCTAGGCATCAAATCGGGGCATCATTATATCTGGCAGGGAAAACGCATTGTAGAAGATGCTTATACCAACCTGGCGCTGGACAAAACAGTAACGGCGGGAAGCGAAACAGCATCGGCAAAATTAGTTACCGACGGAGATAAATCCGATGCCTCAACCTGGATCTCGGATACTACGGCGCAGGGTAAATGGCTGGAAATAAACCTGGGCGAAACGCGAAACCTTGGCAGCGCCGTGGTGTACACCGGTTCGTCGTATGGCGTGTATACCAGTCCCGACAGAGTGAAGAATTTCAGTCTGCAATATTTCAGCAACGGATCGTGGAAAGATATTCCGGGTGCGGTACAGAAAAATTGCAAATATGCCCAGGTGTTCATGACGTTTAAAACGCCGGTGTCCACCAGTCGCATCCGGTTTAAAAGTACCGATAAAGGGCAGATAAAAGTGCGTGAGATTAAGGTATTCGATAAGAATGATGGCCCCTCTGATACACCGGATTACAATATTTCGGGTATACAGCGTACCGGCGAAGTAGTCCGTTTATTTGCCAAAGGATTTAAGAATGAAAGGCCCTTATTGCAAACGTCGGCCTCAGTAAAAGATAATGATCTGGATAGCTGGACATCGTTCGACAAAGCATCCGGCAGCTATTATATGTGGCTGGTTCAGCGTGGTACATTCGATTACCGCTTAACCATCGATATTTCCCAGCTTGATGTGGCAGCAGGCAGCACCGCGATTGCCGAGACCGTAAATAAGGATTATTACGGCGAAGCAAGCCACGTATTGACCGTATCCGGCGATAAAAAGCTCAGCCTGACCTTACCGTCACAGAGCGTGATGCTGCTAACCATCCCGGCAGGTAAAAAAACAGCACATTCGGTAGTATATGCTTCAGCCGATGCTTCTGTTGCAGGCGGTGAACATTCGTCAGAGAACTACGGGGCTAATAAGCAGCTTGAGGTGCAATTAGATGCCTCAAAACCGGCAAATAATAAAGTGAGCTACATTTCCTTTGATCTGTCTAAAACCAATGTGACATCCGCACGGCGCATCCTGTTCCGGGTTAAAGGCTACGCGGATAAAGATAACCGGCCGTATCGTTTGCATGTATATGCCGTACCATCGGTCGCATGGCAGCAAAATCAGCTGAACTGGACGAATGCGCCTTTATTAGATAAAAAGGAAGCATTGATACACGAGGTAGGCACTAAAGCCGCAATAGCCGGCGAACTGGCATTTACCACAACACCGCAATATCATAACCTGGATGTTACAAACTTGTTAAAGAAACATGTCGGTAAAGCCGTTACTTTTATCCTGGTTCGTGAAACGCGGCAACTGGGCGATGATGAAGATAAAGGCCGTAAAGTGCTCATCAGCTCTTCCGAATCGGCAGATAAGCCTAAATTAGAGATTTGGTAGAGTGGGTGCTGAGATATGAGATTTGAGAAATCTCCGCTCACCGGGATTTGTAATCCCGGTGGCTATAACTCCGGATTTTAAATCCGGCGCTAACAAAGTCAGGATTACAAATCCTGACCAGCGGAATGTATTGAGACTTTAAATATAAACCTATAAACATGAAACGACTATCCTTTTTCTTTTTACTGATTACTTTATTATCCGTCCGGGTTACGGTTGCGCAGCCACCGGGAACATTCAGGCTGACGCCCTTTACCGGAATCGATTATGTGCGCCTGGTGGTTGATGCCTCATACCGTGCATCGGCAGCCAATACATTTAAAGCAGTTATCCGGTCTGCAAAAGATAACAGCATATTGTGGCAGGGAGCAGTAAATCCCGAAGCCGTAAAAATGGTCGAGAAAGATTATTTACAGTTTACCGTTAAAAGCCTCAAACCCATTCTGTGGGAGCCGGTAAATCCATATCTGTACGAGGTTACCCTGCAGCAGTACCGTGGCGGAAAATTGCTGAATGAGCTGAAACAACGGCTTGGCTTCAGGAGCTTTGCCAGCCGGAATGGCAATTTATTCCTGAACGGGAAGCCCATCTTTTTGCGGGGCATAGCCATTAATCCGCCCGGAAGGGGTATCCCTGATTCCGTGGAAACTAGTCGCAGTTTTGCCGAGGATTATGTGAGGTTCATGAAAAGTATTCACGTAAATATTATCCGCATACCGGATGATGAAACCTGGTTTAATGTATGCGATGAGCTGGGTATGATGGTATTTGGCGGTAATTACGGCTCAAAGGTAGCAGCGGGAGAGAAGGTAGGAAAGTTTGAGCAGGTAGGTGATGAAACCGACGGCGGTTTTCCAAAAGATTATGACCGGGGAGTATCCTGGTATGAGAATATCAAGCTGGGCGCTATAGCGCATCACCCTAGTTTGATGGTATACGCCATGACCAACGAAACGCCGTTCAAGGGAAGCCGTGCCGTACAATGGGAAAAATTCCTGGATTATGCCTATCATAAATTAAAGCAGTGGGATGAAACCCGTGTATATATTGCCAATGCGGGTTACGGCTATGGAAAAACCGGCGATATCTGCGATCTGCACCGGTATTGGGGCTGGTATTACAGTTCGCCGTTTACATTTTTACACATCCGCAACAATGCCGATATTATTCCTTTTCCTAAAAAAGTGGGACAACCCATCACCTTTACAGAATGTGTGGGTAATTATACCGGCCCCGACGGGCGCTACAACCTGACGCCGGCCCATAAAAATCCAAGCTCACAGCTTACCTGGACAGGACATGCCGCCCAGAATTTGCAGGCTCAGCTTGCCGATGAGCATCAGAGCTTTACCATGAAGCAGGTTACCGAAACTTTCCGGCAGTTACGTGTGGTAAATAATGAGCTGAGCGGTGTTTTCCCGTTTACCATACTGTTCTATAACTGGAATACCGTTCAGAAATTTATGGATATGAACCCCAAGCCGGTAACCGACCAGGTAAAAATATCTTACCAGCCGGTGCTGCTGAGCTGGGAGTGCTGGACGCCCAATGCGTTTGCCGGTGCTGAGATACATCCTGTTGCTCATATTATCAACGATAGCGATGATTTTAAAGACCTGAAAAACGTTACACTAAGCTACCAGTTGAAAGACAAAGCCGGCATGGTGTTTCTGTCGGACAGTATAAAACTGGGCGATATTCGTTATTACGGAACAGTTCAAAAGGAATTATCCGTTAAGCTTCCGGAAAACCTGGTTACAGGAAACTATTGGCTCGCTGGAAAAGTAAAGACCGCAAACAGGATTGTTTCTGAAAATACTTACAAATTGTTTATCGGCGATAAATTATTCACCCGGCCGGTTATGCCCTTACAGGCTTCGGTGGCCTTGTACGATAACAATGGAAAGACCAAAGCTGCATTCGGCAATCTTAAAATAGATGTTAAACAGCTGAACAATCCTGGAGATATCGCTAAAGGAAGTTTCCTGGTTATCGGCGAAAATGCTGCTGACGAAACCTTTGTAAAAGCGGCAAGGAAAATCAAAGATTTTGTGGCCAAAGGCGGTCGTGTGATCGTGCTGCGCCAGGATAGCCTGCACCTGCCCAATGTGAACGCTATTCTGAATTATAAGCTGCAAAACTCAACCGTAGATATTGATGACCCGGTTTACCCGGTATCCAGCACTGCACCAAGAAATGGTTACTATGTCAATCCCGAACGACCGGAACATCCCGTATTTTACGGCATTACCCGCGAGAACCTGAAAGTATGGTCTGATTATAGCAACTGGAATGAATCAAAACCCGGAATGCCGCAGATTTACCCGGTAACCGATGGCTTTATGTTTGAAAACCGCGATGCTGTAGGCGATATTGCCATTCTTGGTAACTATGCTTCGGGCTTGCAATCGGTGGCCCTGGCCGAACAATTTGACGGAGCAGGAAGCGTATTGCTTTGCGGAATGGATTTAGCTAACCGGGCAGGAGCAGATCCTGTAGCCAGTCGCCTGCTGACCAACATGCTCGAATACAGCAGCAAACCCGATGGTCACGAGCGTTACCAGCTGGTTACCAGCCCGATAATCTGGGGAGAATATGAGACAGAAAAGGGTATTGTGACCGATTATTATAGCGGTTTCCTGGTTAACTCCACACCCCGTATTCCGGCTTATAATGATCTGCCCAAACAGGAAATCGTAGTGACTAAAGAAGGTTACCAGTTTGCCGGTGGACGCCGGAGTGGCTTTAATACCCGGCCGGGTATACAGTATGTGGCTAATGGTCGCAGACCCTGGGGCCCTTATGCGCAGACTTTTGGTGGTCAGCCTAAGCTGATCGACTCATCCACAACCGGAACAGCAAAATTCTGGTGCCGCATCCCGCAAGGATTTAATACCATGAGTTCGGTAGTATGGAATCCCGCAAAGGAGCCGTTAAGCATACACATTAAGGTGAATGATCTGCCCGAAAAGGTTCAGGTGATCAATGCCGGCGGCAGGATATCGGTAGATTGCCCGGTAAACGCGACCAATGTCAATGTGACCTATGCGGGAGACCGGCGGTTGGTCGTATTGGAAACGGCGTTTAAGTAGTGGGTTAGTTTGTTGAGGTTATGAGTTATGAGTTATGTGTTATGTGTTACGGGTTACCTGACACATAACCCATAACAATCTTAAATCTCATGTCTTATATCTAAAATCTCAAGGCACACAAAAATAATCGTATATTGGAACAATATGCAGGTATATCTGAACGATATACCCGGCTTTGTTGCATGGGCTCTCTGCTATTTTTGGAGCTCATACATTAACCAGAATAAATCAATTTATGTTTATACCCAGAATGATGTTACGGGTGGCTTCCTTAGCTGTTTTGCTGCCCTGTATGGTATTTGCCCGTCAAAATACGCCGTCGAATGATGGTAAGGCAGAACGGGAATATCTCGTGAATAAGCTGACCCTGATTGCCGACCCGGTACTGAATGCATTGAGCAAAAATGAGCTGAAAAAGAAAATGCCGGTAGAAGCGGCATCGCCCAAAGACCGGCAGTACAGCACCCACCTGGAAGCGTTTGGACGTTTGCTGGCCGGAATGGCTCCCTGGCTGGAGCTGGGCCCGGATGATACTCCCGAAGGTAAGATCCGTAAAAAATATATTGATCTGGCGTTGGCAGGTATTCATAATGCTACTGATCCGAAAGCTCCTGATTTTATGAATTTTAATCAGGGACGCCAGCCGGTGGTGGATGCCGCTTTTTTTGCCCAAGCCCTGTTGCGTGCCCCGCACCAGTTGTGGGACAGGCTCGACAAACAGACACAAAAGAATGTTATAGATGCTTTAAAATCATCGCGGGTGATCACGCCGTCTTACAGCAACTGGCTGTTGTTCAGTGCCACCATTGAGGCCGCTTTACTCCGTTTTGATGGCTCCGGCGACCGTATGCGGATGGATTATGCCATCAGGCAGCATTTATTGTGGTACAAAGGTGATGGCGCTTATGGCGACGGGCCTAATTTTCACTGGGATTATTATAACAGCTTTGTGATACAACCTATGTTTGTGGAAGTGCTGCAAACGCTGAAAGATTATGGTAAAGATTCCAAATATTATGACCAGACCCTGGCCCGGGCACAGCGTTATGCGGCTGTACAGGAGCGGCTGATCTCACCCGAAGCCACCTATCCGCCCATCGGCCGGTCGCTGGCGTATCGTTTTGGCGCTTTTCAATTGCTTTCAAAAATTGCATTAATGAAAAAGCTTCCCAAAGAAATTTTGCCGCAACAGGTACGCTTTGCGCTGTATTCTGTGATAAAACGGCAGATAGAAGCGCCCGGAACCTTTAATAAAGATGGCTGGCTGCAAATAGGTATTTACGGTCATCAGCCCGGTATTGGCGAGGGTTATATCTCTACCGGAAGCCTGTATTTATGCTCCGAAGCCTTTTTGATCCTGGGTTTACCTTCAACAGATGAGCTGTGGACAGCCCCGGATGCCGACTGGACTTCACGCAAAGTGTGGAAAGGCGAAGCTGTGCCTATTGATCATGCTATTGCAGACTAATGGTAGAAATAAGAATGAAGAGATTGAGGCAGCTTATAGTTCATGGTTCATAGCGTTATAGACAGTCGGTAAGTCTGCAAGTCGGAAAGACCGGAAGCTAAATGAAATGTATTAAAACTTATAATTTACGAATAACAATCAACGACTAACAAAAAAGGAATAGCCAGTTAACAACCAACTTATTAGGTTTTTTACTTTTGAATTTTAACTTTTGATTTATTTATAGCAATGAAGATTAGGTATTTATTTACGGCAATAGCCTGTTTTGCAGCAGTTTCTTTTGGGTATGCACAAAAAACGGTAATCAAACCCAAACCAGAGATCCTTAAATTGATCAACGATGACCTTAGTTTTGCCGGGGCGCAATATAAATTCCTGATGAAACACGTACCGGCAGATAGCCTGCCTGAGACGTTCAGGCCGGATGGCACCTGGCAAAGTTGTGCTGCCAAATCCTGGACAAGCGGCTTCTATCCTGGAACCTTGTTTTACCTCTGCCTGGATAAAAAAGATACCATGTTATATAACGAGGGTTTAAGAAGGCTGAAGATCATGGAGAGCCAGAAAACTATAAACTCGCACGATATCGGCTTTATGATGTATTGCAGTTTTGGTAATGCCATGAAGCTGAATGCCGATCCTTCGTATAAAGATATTTTGCTCACCAGCGCACAATCGCTGTCAAAGCGCTTTAATCCAAAAGTGGGCTGTACCATGTCGTGGGGATCAAAGCCGGGTGAGTTTCGGGTGATCATTGATAATATGATGAACCTGGAGCTGCTGATGTGGGCTACCAAAGCCACCGGCGATTCATCCTATGCAAAGATTGCCATTTCGCATGCCAATACCACCATGAAGAACCATTTCCGTCCCGATTACAGTTCTTACCACCTGGTTAACTACAATTCAGAAACCGGTCAGGTGATCCGTAAACAAACGGTACAGGGTTATGCCGATGACTCAGCCTGGGGCAGAGGTCAGGGATGGGGATTATATGGCTTTACCATGATGTATCGTGAAACCAAAGACCCGAAATACCTGAAACAAGCCAAAGGGATCGCCAATTTTATCCTGAGCAGTCCTAATTTACCAGCCGATAAAGTACCTTATTGGGATTTTAATACGCCGGGTAAGCCAAACGCCTTCCGGGATGCTTCGGCCGGAGCCATTTATGCCTCAGCGCTTATTGAGCTTGCCGGTTATGTAGATGCGGTTAATGCCAAACGTTATGTGGATGCTGCCGAAACAATCATCAAAACCTTGTCCTCATCAGCATTCAGATCTCCTTATGGTGGAACCGGCGGTTTTATCCTGAAACATAGTGTAGGGCATTTACCAAAGGGCGTGTTGATTGACGTTCCCTTAACGTATGCCGATTATTACTTTGTAGAAGCCATGCTACGGTATAAAAACCTGGGCAAGTAGAGAGACGCTTAGGTGTGGAATACGGCTCATTAGTTAAGAAGTTTTGTCATTCTGAACGCAGTGAAGAATCTCTACTCACGCTTGTGCCTGTTTTCGGCAATCTTAACCGATTAAATAATACGCTATGAAACTACAAGCTTGTTTGCTGTCGGGTGCGCTTTTTGTGCAGACATTATACGCACAAATGCTTCCCGTAAGGGAAATTAGTGTCGACCTGAACCAGGTGGCCGGGAATAAAAGCCCGGTTTATACCGAATGTGTAGGTGCGGGTAGGGCAGGCGAGGGCCTGCGTGCCGACTGGCAGCAGCAACTGGCAGCGGTGCAAAAGGATATCGGCTTTAAATACATTCGTTTTCACGGCTTGCTGAATGATGATATGCATATTTACAGCCTGGATAAGCAGGGAAACGTAGTATATAACTGGCAGTATGTAGATAAACTGTACGATTACCTGCTGAGCATCCATATCCGGCCCTTTGTAGAACTGGGTTTTATGCCGCCCGATCTTGCTTCGGGAACTAAAACGGTATTCTGGTGGAAAGGAAATGTAACCAAGCCCAAATCGTATGATGAATGGGATAAGCTGATTAGTAAACTGGTAACCCATTGGCAGGAACGCTATGGCCGTGAAGAAGTAGAAAAATGGTATTTCGAGGTGTGGAATGAGCCGGATCTAAGAGGTTTTTTTGATGGAACCCAAGCCGATTATTTTGAGCTGTACGCCCATACCGCCAAAGCGGTAAAAAGTGTATCATCCGGTTATCGTGTTGGCGGGCCGGCAACCTCGGCAACCAAATGGATCGCCGAATTTCTGGATTACTGCACAACCAATAAGCTGCCTGTTGACTTTGTAAGTACCCATGATTACGGTACAACATCGGTGCTGGATGAATTTGGAACTAAGAAGCAAAAGCTCAAAAGCACACAGGATACCATTGCCATGAATGTTAAAAGGGTACGTGACCTGATCAACAATTCGGCATACAAAAACGCCGAGCTGCATTTCACCGAATGGAATACCTCACCTTCATCCCGCGACCCGATCCATGATACCTACCAGAATGCGGCGTATGTGCTGCACGTGCTTAAAAAAGCCGTTCGTAATAGCAACTCCATGTCGTACTGGACATTTACGGATATTTTTGAGGAAGCAGGGCCCGGGCCAACACCTTTACATGGCGGTTTCGGCCTGCTGAATCTGCAGGACATCCGGAAGCCTACGTATTACGCCTATAAGTTCCTGAACGAGCTGGGCTCCGCCGAGCTTAAAAATACAGATGCCTCATCGCTGGTTTGCAAACAAGGACAAAACGTACAGGCATTGATCTGGGATTTCACCATGCCTGGCAAGGATTATGATTCAGACCAGGGATATTTCATAAAGGAGCATCCTTCAACAGTTAAACAAACCGCCCGGTTGGTGTTAACCCATGTAAAAAAAGGAAAGTACCGTGTGGAGCTGTACCAGGTGGGATATCGCCACAACGATCCTTTTACGGCTTATATAGCTATGGGAAAACCTGCACAGGTTACTCCGGCACAGGTTGCTGAACTGAAAAAGCAATCGTCGGGTTTACCGGTTAGCAGCTATGAAGTTAACATTACCGATGGTACGTTTCGCAAAGATATCCCGCTAAGGGATAACGATATTATTTTTGTTAAGCTGATCCGGCTGGATTAGGTTAAACCAGTGTAAGTAATTCTAACGGACACTATAGCCCTAATCCCTTTACATTCTATTCTGAGAGCTTCGCCCTAATTCGGGAAGTAAGGGTATGTCAAGAAGGTTTGTTTTATAAATTCTAAATGTTCTTCTCCTGATACAGCATTTTACTGAATATACCTCATTACCTGAAGAAATAATTCCCGCAAAAAATACCTGATGATTTTTATGGCCTCTCGCTTACCAGAAAATATTTATCTTACTCTTGATATCAATCACAATCCAAAAATAGTTTTCTTTTGCCTGATTGCCAAAAAATGGGGCTTTGTTGATACTATTTGACCGCGAATGGCCGCATTTGGCCGGTTATTCCTGCTGGTTTGCATGGTTTTTAGCGAAAACAGACCAAATTGTAAAACGGTATAAAAACTACCTTTTGTTCGCTAGTCCTTCGCTTCTTCTTCGCTACACAGGCCCTTTTTGCCATCACCAGGGCACTTTCCAGCGAACAAGGTACGAACTTGAAGTAACCCAGACCTATACCAGGGCTGAGGTTGAAGAGGGAGAAGGATGAAGGACTAACAGCAAATGCAGGAGAAAGATCGTCCTTCTACGCATAAGAGGTTGGCGCAGTGAATATAGTGGGTGTTCCGCCTTAAGAGCCATCACCTAAAAAAGTATCTTAATTTTTTTCTGTTAAGCTATTATTAAGCTTTTTTTAATGGTTGCCGGATTACTTAGCGGGCATTTAACCAATTTAAACCGCTATGTACAGTTACAGCTTTATCCCCTTTTTTAGAATAAAAACCGCTTTCCGTATGGTCGGCTGGTATTCGGGTATTTTTTCAACTTCCACGGAATTTATTTACGACGATTTAATCACGATCCATGTATATGCGCCTTTCAAATCATAAACTATCTGTTATTTTCAGAACTTCTGTATACTGTTTCATTATTGGTTGTCATTTGGGTTACGCTCAGAACCGAACGGCTGCTGGTGAGCCTGGTAGTTTAAAATACGTTGATCCGCGTATCGGTAACGTAGGGCAATTGCTTGAGCCTACCCGGCCAACGGTGCAGCAGCCTAATCAACTGATCAGAATGTACCCGCAACGGAAAGATTATCTGGATGACCAGATCGATAATTTTCCGCTGACAATTGTATCGCATAGACTTGGACAAGTGTTTTCGGTTAAGCCCGATATTATGCCGGTTGATACCAGCCGATGGCACAAAAGGATGCCTTATGACCATGATCTGGAAATTACCCGGCCCTGGTATTATTCAACATATCTGGTTGACGATGAGATACAGGTTGAGTTTACGCCAGGTAAAAAAACAGGAATTTATCGTTTTACGTTTCCCCAAAAGGCAGTAAAGAACTTATTGTTCGGTAGCTATAACAGTGGGCGATCTGACTTTAAGTTCATTTCTCCAACCGAAATTACCGGTACGGAGACCTATCACAACGATATCAGAGTTTACCTGTATGGGGTATTCAGCCAGGGAGGCAGTACCGGGGTGATCAAAAGCGGAAAACCGGTTTCGTCTAATGAAACATCGGGTTGGAGATCACAAGCCTTTATTACATTTACCGGGCAGGAGTCGGCTATTGTATTCAAATATGCCATTTCTTATATCAGTCCTGAGCAGGCCAAACGAAATTTTGAAAGTGAGCTGAAGGAGCAAAGTTTTGAAACAATTAAGGATGCAGCAGAAAAGACCTGGGATGCCGTAATTAATCAGATAGAGGTAGCTGGCGGGACAGAAGCTCAGAAGCGGTCTTTTTATACCGCTTTATATCGTTGTTATGAGCGGATGGTCAACATCTCGGAGGATAACCGTTATTACAGCGGATTTGATAAGAAAGTCCACGAAAGCAGCAGGCCGTTTTATACAGACGACTGGACCTGGGATACTTACCTAGCGCATCATCCATTGCGGACCATCCTGAACCCCTCCCTGGAAGAAGATATGGTTAATTCGTATGTGGAAATGTATCGTCAGGGTGGGTGGATGCCTACCTTTCCGGTGTTGTTTGGTGATCACGCCTGCATGAACGGTTTCCATTCTTCAATCATGATCCTGGATGTCTACCGAAAAGGCTTACGGAATTTTGATGTGAATAAGGCTTACGAGGGTATGCTAAAAAATGCCGACGAGGCTACCCTGATTCCCTGGCGTACTGGGCCAAAAACGAAGCTTGATGACTTTTATCACGAGAAAGGTTATTTCCCGGCCCTGGCTGAGCATGAAAAAGAAACGGTGATAGAGGTAGACTCTTTCGAGAAGCGTCAGGCGGTAGCGGTAACTCTGGGTGCCAGTTTTGACGATTGGGCGGTAGCGCAGTTGGCCAAAGAATTGGGACGGCAACAGGATTTCGAACGATTTACCAAACGGACCTTGAATTATAAAAATCTGTGGAATGACGATAAAAATATGTTTATCCCCAAAGATGATCAGGGTAATTTCATTGACATTGATCCGAAGTTTGACGGTGGCATGGGTGGTCGCGATTATTACGATGAGAACAACGGCTATACCTATAAATGGCAGGTGCAGCATGATATACCCGGACTGATCTCACTGATGAAGGGAAAAGATAATTTTGAGCAGGAGCTGGATAAATTATTCAGGGAAGGGCTGGAGCGAAGCAAGTACGCGTTTTGGGCTAAGTTTCCCGATGCTACCGGTCTTATCGGGCAGTATTCTATGGGTAATGAACCCAGTTTTCATATCCCTTACTTGTATAACTTTACCAATTCCCCCTGGAAAACCCAGAAGCACATCAGGCTTTTGCTTGATACCTGGTTTAAAGACAATATTTTTGGTATACCCGGAGATGAGGATGGCGGCGGCATGTCGGCATTTGTAGTGTTCTCATCTATGGGATTTTATCCGATAACACCCGGACTACCGGTGTACACTATCGGAAGTCCTGTATTTCAGAAAGTTACTATTAAGCTTCCCAATGGTAAACAGTTTGCTGTGCTGGCCAATCATTGCTCTGTAAAGAATAAGTACATTCAGCAGGCAAAATTTAACGGACAACCTCTAAACACACCTTGGTTTACGCATGCGCAACTGTTGGAAGGAGGCACCCTGGAACTGGAGATGGGGCCGAAACCGAATAAAATTTGGGGAAGGCCGGCAGCCAGGTAAGGCATTAAC
The DNA here is from genome assembly GCF_008274585.1 of Pedobacter sp. BS3. Classification (GTDB taxonomy): domain Bacteria; phylum Bacteroidota; class Bacteroidia; order Sphingobacteriales; family Sphingobacteriaceae; genus Hufsiella_A. The sequence continues at coordinate 38,883 of NZ_VTRT01000013.1, forward strand.
GCAGAACTAAAATATAGAAAAGGTTATAATACAACTTTATGGAAAATTCTTATAATACTGTAACCGTTGGGGTAGATGTAGGAGGGTCGCACATTACTGCCGGAGTGATTGATCTTGCTGCTGGACTGATCTTAAACGGCTCCGTTATTCGCGAGAAGCTTGATACACAAGGGTCGCTTGATGAAATTCTCGACAGGTGGGCAACTGTGATTCATCATGCCTTTTCTTCTTCAGGTAAGAGCAATAGTATATTAAAACTTGGTATGGCTATGCCCGGCCCGTTTGATTATGAAGATGGCGTGAGCCTGATGGTTGGCCAGAATAAGTACGATGCCTTTTACGGGCATAACATCAAACAACTACTTGCAAACCGGCTTAATATTAGCAAGACAGACATTTTGATGATGAATGATGCCAGCTGTTTTTTAAAAGGCGAAGTATATGGCGGTGTGGCTAAAGGCTATGAACATGTGATCGGCCTTACGCTGGGCACAGGCCTCGGTTCAGCTAAATATAGTTCATCATTTACATACGATGCGGAGTTGTGGTGCCACCCGTTTATGGATGGTATTGTAGAAGATTATCTGTCAACACGCTGGTTTGTAAGTCGGTTTAAAGATCATACCGGTTTAAATATCAATGATGTAAAAGAATTAAGTCTGTATGTAAACAGCAATGTTTACGCATTGGAGGTTTTCAAGGAATTTGGGCGTAATCTTGGGGCTTTTTTGTGTGAATTTATTAATATGGAGAACCCGCAGGTGGTTGTTCTGGGTGGAAATATTGCCAATGCATTCGATTTATTTATCAGCGAATGTCAGGAGATATTGCAAAGCCGGTCAATTCGTATTCCTATTTTAAGATCTGTTTTGGGAGAGGATGCATCGCTTATTGGGGCAGCAAGTCTTTGGGCAAACATACTGGTTTAGAATTTAAATCATTGACAATTAACTCTATGGGTTTTTTGAGGATAGTTTCTTGTAATTTATATACAAATAACTGCTATTTTGTGAATAAAAAATTATCTAATCTGATAGTGCAAGATAAATGTATGAGCTGTTTTTAAAATCAAAAGAGCTTTAGATATTTGTTAATAAATGAAGCAGGGGTATCAGACATATCTGTATTTAATTCTGTTATTTGCTCACCTATACAGTCCGCTGATAGCCCTTTCGCAATCGTATGGGCTGGCATTCTCCAGTTATGAGGCTGTTCAGGATTCCCGGACAGCGCTCGATCTGACTCCCGACCGGGAATTGTGCCTGAGTAATAATTTTGAGCTTTCGTTTGATTTAGCTTTGATCTCTGGTCAGCCTGAATATTTCGGGTACGTATTCCGCTTAATAGACAATAATAAAAATAATATCGACCTGGTTTGCGATAATGCTACCGGTATTTCCCGTAACTTCACTTTGGTTGCCGGAAGCAGTTCATCGGTTATTCGCTTTGATGAACCCGATATAACGGCATTTAATACCTGGAATAAGGTAATATTGAAAGCAGATTTAGCCCATCATACACTTACATTTAACCTGGGGCCCAAAAAGATCATCCAGAGGATTAACACTGGACAGGGTAACTGCTATAAAATACTTTTCGGCGCAAACAACTTCGGTACATTTAAAACCACGGATGTGCCGCCTATGCGCATTCGTAATATTATAATAAAGGAAAATAAGGTGCCGAAGTACGGTTGGGCGTTAAATGAGGCTGAAGGGGATATTGCTTTAGATTCAATATCGGGAAAAAATGCACGGGTAAATAATCCTTTGTGGATCAAAAAAATGCATTACGACTGGGAGGTTTGTGCTAAAATGACCGTGCAGGGAGCGGCTAGTGTGGCGTTTAATAAGAAGGATGAACAGATATATATTGTAGGATTAGACTCTTTATACACTTTTTCGGTAGGGAATAATCATGTAAACAGCTTGAAATATAAGTCCGGCCGATTAAATCTGTTAGAAGGTAACCAGTCGTATTTTGACGATAGCCGATCAAAGCTGTATACTATTTATCTGGATCAGCGGCAATTTGTAACATTCGATTTCAGTACGCAAACATGGAGCGGTAATTTTGATACTTCCGGTCCGATAACAGATAACTGGCATTTTAATAAATTTTACGCTCCATCAGACAGCTCATTCTACATTTTTAACGGATATGGCCATTACGTATATAAAAATGATATTAAGCGTTATCATCTGCCTGATGAGAACTTGCAGGATATCATGCCGGCTAATGAGGTGTATTCTCCGCGTTATCTTGCAGCCCTGGGTGTTACTGATGACGGAGCCTATATTATCGGCGGTTACGGCAGTAAAAGCGGACAGCAAATTCTAAACCCTAAAAATTGGTATGACTTGCTGTATTTCAGTTTAAAAGACAGAAGGGTAAAGAAATGTTATGAGCTTAAAAGTCAGGGTGAGGATTTTGTTTTTGCCAATTCATTGGTTATTGATTCCAAAACCCGTTCGTATTATGGACTGGTATTTCCTAAACATAAATTCAATACGGCATTACAATTAATCAAGGGATCATTAGATACAGCTTCGTTTATACCAGTAGGCGATACTATTTCCTATAAATTTCATGATATACAATCGTTTGCCGATCTGTATTACTGCCCAACCAGCGGTAAGTTTATAGCCGTAACACTGTTCCATAATGAACGTGACCAAACCGAAGTGGTGATATATGCTTTAGCCAGCCCACCGTTAAAGGCCGATCTGAAATTCATCCCGGCAAGTTCCGCGGTCACCCGAAAATGGGTGTTATTTCTGCTTGCCGGGTGTCTGGTGCTTATCGGGTTATTTATAGCTGTCAGAAAACGCAGGCTGAAACAAAACCTAGCTAACATACAGCCCGTACATGCTGGTGGTGAGGCAGTTGCAATGCTTAGGGAACAATCTGCAGTACCCTCAACAGAAGATACAGGAGTTAAAGCAACTGAACCGATGGCGGCCGTGAATTTAACATCCGGTGTTGAAAATTTGCATGAAACATATCCTGCGAAAGATGAAGAAGCTGTAACGCGTAATGCCATTTACCTGTTTGGTGGGATGCAGCTGTTTGATAATGAAGGGAATGATATTACACGCTTATTTACCCCGCTTATTAAAGAACTTTTCCTGGTTATCTTGCTGTACACTATCCGATGGGAGCGGGGTATTAGTTCAGAAAAGCTAAAGGAACTGCTATGGTTTGATAAAACTGCTGAAAGCGCCCGCAATAACCGTTCTGTGAATATTGCAAAGTTAAAGTCCATATTAGACAAGATGCAGAGTTGCCAGATATCCAAAGAGACGGGATATTGGAAAATTAACGCCGATTACAGCCAGTTACAAGTAGATTATCACAAGTATCTTACCATTGTAAAAGATAAAGGAAAACTTGATAAGCACAAGATACAGCAGCTAGCAGAAATTACCCAGCGGGGAAGTTTTTTATCAAACGTTGAATATGAATGGCTTGATTCGTTCAAATCTGAAATATCCAATGATGTAATTGATACATACCTGCACTTTGCAAATGCCATTGAAGTAACAGATGATCCGGAGTTCCTGGTTAAAATAGCCAACTACATCTTTTATTTTGACCCGGTAAATGAGGAAGCCATGGTGATTAAATGTAAAGCCCTGGTATGTCTGGGCAAGCATTCACTGGCAAAAAATACATTTGAGAGCTTTTGCAGGGAATATAAATTGCTATACGACGAGGATTTTGAAAAATCTTTCCAGGAAATCCTGGAATAAATATTCAAATTCAAAGCTCTTTATGTTGATTAATGTTTTATTAATCATTTGTTATTTTCCGAAAGTTTACTTTGATCTGTAATGGTTATTAAAGGTTTTTACCTTTCTGTTTAATTAATTGGTTCAAAAAAACTCCTGCCCACCAGGAGTTTTTTGTTTATCACATCCATTGTTATCACGTCAAAGAATGAAGTACAGGAAAACCGGGTTAGATAATTACCATTGAACATGCACTATTAATTATTTTTTAATCTTTTATTAGGCTTTAATCACTTATTTGTGAGCTAAAACCAATAAAAACCTGTTATGCATAAGTTTTTGTGCCAATTGGCGATATGCAGTACAATACTATTTTCTGGCTGCTTATTACCAGGGGTTTCGATGTCGAAGGATAAACATTTAAAGCTTTGGTATGATACGCCGGCTGGCGATACCTGGGAAGCCGCATTACCCGTTGGAAATGGTCGGCTGGCAGCTATGGTATTTGGTAATCCTATTAATGAAGTGCTCCAATTAAACGAATCATCGGTATGGAGCGGAGGCCCTAACCGTAACGACAATCCAAATGCGTTAAAAGTGTTACCGCAGATCCGGAAACTGATTTTCGAGGGCCGGTATAAAGAGGCCAATGATCTTGCTGTTAAAAACATCCAGTCGGAGCGGATTAACGGTATGTGCTACCAGCCTGTTGGCGAACTGCATCTGGATTTCATGGGGCATCAGCAATATCGTAATTACTATCGTGAGCTGGATATGGAAACTGCTGAAACAAGAACATCATATATGGTGAATGGAGTAACATTTACCCGTTCTGTTTTTGCATCTGTACCAGCGCAGGTTATTGTAATGCATCTTACTGCCAGTAAACCAGGCAGTATCACATTCAATGCCGCTCTCTCAAGTCTTCAGCGATCAGACGTAGCTGTTGATAGTGTAAATCAGTTGATATTGTCCGGTATTAGTGGCGATAGAGACGGGGTGCCGGGTCAGGTAAAATTTAAATCCCTGGTTCGATTTAAAACTAAGGGAGGGCAGGTGACCGCATCCGGTAAGACCGTGCATATAACCGGTGCAGATGCCGTTACCCTTTATATCTCCATCGCCACTAACGTTGTACGGTATAATGATATCAGCGCCAGCGAAACAGAACAGGCAGAAAAGTACCTGGAGAGAGCATGGAATATATCTTATAATGAATTGATAAAAGCGCATATTGCATCTTACCGATACTATTTTAATCGTGTAAAACTTGATTTAGGAACAACGAAGGCAACTAAACAGCCTACAGATGTACGATTAAGTGCTTTTGCCAATGGTGATGACCCGCAACTGGCCACTTTATATTTTCAATTTGGCAGGTACCTGCTTATTTCTTCATCGCAACCTGGTGGTCAGCCGGCCAATTTACAGGGCATTTGGAATAACCGGATGGATCCACCCTGGGGGAGCAAATACACTATCAATATTAATACGGAAATGAATTACTGGCCTGCCGAGGTTACCAGTTTGCCGGAGATGCATGAGCCGTTGGTACAGATGGTCAGGGAACTTTCTGAAACAGGTGCCGAAACAGCCAGGGTAATGTATGGCGCAAGAGGCTGGGTGGCACATCATAACACGGATTTGTGGCGTATCACCGGCCCTGTTGATGGTATATACTGGGGAATGTGGCCTATGGGTGGTGTGTGGCTTAGCCGGCATTTGTGGGATAAGTACCTGTATAATGGCGACAAAAATTACCTGCAGTCCGTTTATCCGGTACTGAAAGATGCTGCACGGTTTTGCCTGGATTTCCTGGTGCAGGAACCATCGCATAACTGGCTGGTTATTTCACCATCTATGTCGCCCGAAAACAGTCCTTCCGTTCATCCTGAGATCTCTATTGCCGCCGGAACCACTATCGATAATCAATTGGTATTTGAGTTGTTTTCTAATGTAATTAATGCGAACAGGATATTAAAAATGGATTCTGTATTTGCAGATAGTCTCCGGATTGCCCGCGATCGCTTACCGCCAATGCAGGTTGGCCGCTACGGACAGTTACAGGAATGGCTTCAGGATTGGGACAGCCCCAACGACAAAAACCGGCATGTATCGCACCTGTTCGGGTTATATCCGTCTAACCAGGTATCGCCCTACCGCACGCCAGCGCTATTTGCTGCCGCTAAAAAAACGCTGCTGATGCGGGGCGATATCTCTACCGGATGGTCTATGGGATGGAAAGTAAATTTGTGGGCCCGTCTGCTGGATGGTAATCATGCCTTTAAACTTATTCAGAATCAGCTTACACCGGCAGGATTAAATCAGGGCGCACAGAACAGTGGCGGCGGTACATATCCTAATTTATTTGATGCGCATCCGCCTTTCCAGATAGATGGAAATTTTGGTTGTACGGCCGGCATTGCCGAAATGTTATTGCAAAGCCATGATAGTTATATCTTTCTGCTACCTGCTCTTCCCGATGCCTGGAAGAATGGAAGAGTAAGTGGCTTAAAAACGGTAGGAGGGTTTGAAATAACCGGTATGCGTTGGGAAAATGGCCATCTTACACAACTCAAAATTAGATCATGGTCTGGCGGAAACTGTCGTCTCAGGGCTTACGATAAGCTGCAATTAAAAGGAAAAGGTAAACTCAGGAAGGCAACAGGCAACAACCCTAATCCTTTTTTCAGTGTGCCTCAAACGGCGGAACCAATGGTTTCGGAAGCAGCTACGCTCACGCAGTATGAGCCTGCACATACCTTTCTGTATGATTTAAATACACAACCCGGTAAAAGCTATAAGTTGAAAGTAATATCAAGATAGATAAATAAAACTCCATTATATAAAAATTATGAACAAAGTCCTTATTACATGTGCAGGTATATTGCTGTTAGCTATGCAGCTTTATGCACAAAAAACGAATAAACACGCTATTGTAACACAATATCCCACATATAAGGGGCTGGTAATGGCCGGTTACCAGGGGTGGTTCAGACCACAAAAAGACGGTACTTTCTTTCAGGATGAGAAACGCATCTATATCGATATGTGGCCGGACGTGAGTGAATATGAAATTACGTATCCAACCGGCTTAAAGTTAAGAGATGGCAGCACAGCACGGTTTTTTAGTTCGGCCGATAAAAGCACGACAGCGCTACATTTTAAGTGGATGAAGGATTACGGTGTTGACGGCGTTTTCATGCAGCGTTTTTACGATGCTGCCAGAAAGGGTTCTAGGAGGCAGGTTGAAGCAGGAATTTTAAGCAATGCGTTAGAAGCCGCCTCAAAAAATAACCGGGCTATAGCATTAATGTACGATCTGTCCGGTCTTCATCCTGGCGAAGATTGCTCTTTACTGATAGAAGACTGGAAGTACCTGGTAGACTCATTAAAGATAACCAATCAGAAAGGCAATAAAACATATCTTCATCACAATGGCAAGCCGGTTGTTGCTATCTGGGGGCTCGGTTTTCCAGACAGACCATATAATATACGTAGCATCGGGATAGAGCAATTGATCAACTTTCTTAAAAACGACCCCCAATATGGCGGTTGTGCTGTAATGCTGGGAGTACCTACGTTTTGGCGTACATTGGATGCCGACTGTGTAAATGATCCCTACCTGCATGATCTGATCAAGCAGGCCGATATTGTGTTACCCTGGATGGTGCAGCGTTTTACACCATTGTTGCATAATGATATGGACCGTTACCGGGATATCATTATTAAAGATCTGCAATGGTGTAAAGATAATGCCGTTAGTTATGTCCCCTGTATATACCCGGGGTTTAGCTGGCATAATTTAAGTATGCATGAATTCCCGGACGATATAAAGCCCGTCGGTTCAATTCCACGCCAGGGCGGACGTTTCTATTGGCAGCAAATTACTACAGCCCTCAAGGCTGGAACAGAGATGTTATATGTAGCCATGTTTGACGAGGTAAACGAGGGAACGGCAATTTTTAAATGTACCGATCAACCGCCGGTAAGTGCTACCGCCCAATTTATAGATATGGACGGAAAGCCATCTGACCATTATCTGTGGTTAACCGGGCAGGCGGCAAAGATGTTACGGAATGAAATCCCATTTTCATTAAAACAACCTGAACGTTATCAGGATAAGAAATAATATTTATTATTCTGATTATCAGTGTTTTGTATTAAAAATTAAATGTTAATCAATTATTAATCTTTTATTAAGTGCCCGGGCGGTTATTTGAGTTACCAATATAACCGAAGATATAATTTATAGAAAAACTAACCGCTAAGCAAACTATGTATCCTCTTTTACCACCTTAATTGTGTAGTTCAGGCCGTAAAATCACCAGGTGATGGATGGGCTGTGTATGAGAGCCCTGGCCCGTCATAACAAACGCATACCGATTACTACGATGTATAACCAAGTTAAAACTAAATTATAAATGAAATGGCAGAAAATACCTACTTGAAATGAACATGATTATAACCGGCGATGATGTACTGTTTTTAAACCTGAATATCATCAGATTATTTAGAAAATGCTCAATTGCTACATAATAATATTAACGTGTTGTGCGATTAAAAAGCCAAAGCATATTTTAAATGATTTAGCGGTCTGTTATTCTGTTTATTGATGAACTG
>NZ_VTRT01000014.1 GCF_008274585.1 Pedobacter sp. BS3
ACCATTCCGTTGCAGCTGATCTCCTACCATATTGCCGTGCTGCGTGGCTGCAATGTGGACCAGCCCCGTAACCTGGCCAAGTCCGTCACCGTGGAGTAAGAAGAGATTTAAGACGTGAGATATGAGATGTTAGACTGAGGTTTGGTCTCTTCATTCAAAACTATGACTTTAATCCAGTTAGAATATATTGTGGCTGTTGATACTTACCGCAGCTTTGTAACAGCGGCAGAAAAATGCTTTGTTACGCAGCCAACGCTGAGCATGCAGGTACAGAAGCTGGAAGATATGCTGGGTGTAAAATTGTTCGACCGCAGCAAACAGCCTGTGGTTCCTACCGAAATCGGTGTAGAAATTATTAGCCAGGCACGCAGAATATTGAACGAAAGCGCTAAGATCAAAGAAATTATAGCCGAGCATAAAGGTGAAATTAAGGGTGTTCTAAAAGTTGGTGTTATTCCCACCATAGCGCCTTACCTGTTGCCTAAAATCATATTAAACTTTATAAAGAAGTATCCGGAGCTTCAGTTACAGATCTGGGAATATACTACCGAGGAAATTGTACACCAGCTAAAAATAGGATTACTGGATTGTGGGATATTAGCTACCCCAATAGGCGATGCCAGCATTAATGAAATTCCGTTGTTTTATGAAACATTTGTGGCTTATGTTTCAGAATCCAGTTCGCTGATGAAGAAGAAAGCCATAACCGGCAAGGACATCAACCTGAATGAGATCTGGCTGCTGAATGAAGGACATTGCATGCGTAACCAGGTAATTAACATCTGCCGTCAGCAGCAATCTGCCGAACAACCCCGCAAATTTGAATATAACACCGGAAGTGTTGAAACACTAAAGCGTATGGTTGATCTGAATAATGGCATAACTATCTTGCCGGAGCTTAGCCTGAGCGATCTGTCCGACAAACAGCTTAAACGTGTCAGGCATTTTAAAGCGCCTGAACCAGTGCGTGAGATCAGCATTATTACCCACAGAAATTTTTTGAAGCGAACCGCTATCCAGGCCCTGGAACAGGAAATTATGGGAATTGTTCCCAAACACATGCGCCAGGCAAAAAAGAAGGAAGTGATGGAGATCTATGCCTGATTGAGCTAAGCTTCGACTAAGTTCTATATAACGCAGACAGCGCTTGGAGCGCTGTCTGCGTTACACTAACATTTTTGACAACTTTTAAAAAGTTGTCAAAAATGTTAAAAGCACTGCCAGACTCCGATTACCAGTGTATACCGACCTGTGCAGAATACTTCACGAGATTGTTTAGTTGACTGACCTTCAAACCGGTATTCGTCTGATGCCTTAAATTTTCTTCCTTTTTCGTCCAGTCTCTGCCTTTACCTATTTCCCCAGCTTAATAAGATCAGCCATAATATTCAGGCTTTCATCCTGAACAAAATCAATATCATCCTTGGGCTTGGTATCGCCTTTTTTAAGCGGAGGCAACCCTTTTAAAGCCCGGCGCTGGTTATCGCGGGCAAGCGTTTCGGCTTCCTGCTCATCACGCTCTTTTTTTAGCTTAGCCTCGTTAAGTGTAACCGTAGTTTCAGCATCGCGTTTTTTAAGCCGTTCAATGTCTTGCAACATATATTTATATTCTGCCGATGTTTCCATGCGCTTATTATGAAGTGCATTTAACCGCGTTTTAACAGCGCTTAAATCGGCCACAGGCTGGTAAGTGCTTGACGCAATAGTATCCCAGGGCATAGCCGATGGCTCTGAACTTTCACCATATTTATCTGCCGGGAAGATCATGGGGAACTGAATATCCGGGATAACACCTTTGTGCTGTGTGCTGCTGCCATTGATGCGGTAGAACTTGCCGGTAGTCAGGTTGATCTGCCCGAACGGATCGCCGTTAACATCGGGGCCAGACTTATCTTTATTCATGGCCATAAGCATTAGCCGGTCTGCAGTACTGATCACCTTCGACATTGCAATAGCCGATTGCACCGAACCTTTGCCGTAGGTTTGATTACCGATAATAATACCGCGACCATAATCTTGTATAGCGCCCGAAAATATCTCGGATGCTGAAGCGCTGAAACGATCGACCATGATGCCCAGAGGGCCGCTGTAGGCTACAGACGGGTCGTCATCCTCATCAACATCTACTTTACCCCGTATATCGCGTGTTTGTACTACCGGCCCGCTCTTAATAAATAGTCCTGTAAGCTTAATAGCTTCCATCAACGAGCCGCCTCCGTTTGTGCGCAGATCGATCAGCACACCATCTACCTTTTGCTGTTTCAGGGTGTCCAGCAGCAATTTTACATCGCGGCTGGTACTTTTATAGTTAGGATCGCCTTCCTGGTAAGCTTTAAAATCGGCATAAAATGCAGGCAGGGTAATTACCCCTATTTTATAGCTTTTACCATTAGATGTAACCGTTTTTATGGTCTTTTTAGCCGACTGATCCTGCAAAACAATCTTATCGCGTACAAGCGATACTATTTTAGGTTTCGAGGTAAGCTCCTGCCCGGCCGGGATAATTTTAAGACGGACTATGGTGCCTTTGGGGCCCTTAATTTTAGCCACCACGTTATCCAGGCGCCAGCCTATAATATCCTCAAACTCGCCGTCTTTACCTTGCGCTACGCCAACAATACGGTCGTTAGCATTAAGCTGTTTAGACCGCCATGCCGGTCCGCCGGGAATTACCTCGACAATTTTAACCACCTCGTTATCTAAACCGAGGCGGGCGCCAATTCCCTCAAAAGTGCGGGCCATTTCCTCGTTAAACTCCTGTGCCCGTACCGGAACAAAATAATTGGTATGCGGGTCGATGGATTCGGTAAAAGCATCCATCATTACCTGGAAAGCATCCTGATTATTGGTTTTTTTAGCCTGCGATAGCAGGTTGGTATACCGCTTTTTCAGGGTTTCCCTGTTTTTGGTTTCTTCTGTACCGGTTAATTTCAGGTTCAGCAGATCATACTGAACGCGGTGTTTCCATAAGCTATCGGCATCTGCAACGCTGCTTAGCCAGGGCATTTTAGAACGGTCGTAAGTATACGTTCCGCCATCGTTAAAATTAAATTTGTTATTAACCTGTGTTAATGAATAGCTTATACGCTCATTATACCGTTTTTGGAATACATTGAAAATTCTGAACAGGGCGCTCAGATCTCCGTTACGCAGGTCGTCATCCATGGTATTACGATATTGCTCAAAATCCCTGATATCGCTGGCAAGAAAATAATTATGACCGGCATCCAGGTTTTTCAGGTAACGGTCTAATATAACAGACGAAAGCGAATCATTAATAACCGGCTTTTTGTAATGGTAACGCTCTATAAGCACAACCAGATTTTTGGCAACGATACCTTGCTGGGCATCGGGCTGCAAATTATTAGAACCTTCTATACCCGGATTAACGCGTTGATTCGCTTTACAAGCGATGGCAGCTACAATAAAAAGTGTTAAAAATATTCTGTTAAGCATTTCTTTTACTTGTTTGAAATTCATATATGCGGGCTATTATACGGCAATTATACTATTTGTTAAACTAAACATTGAGAGTTAAGATCAAAAATTGATAAATTGAAATCCAGGTTGCAATGCAATATTTCCATACGGGCCAAACCTCATGTGTATTAAGTACAGTAGTATTTAACAAAAAAGAGGCAGTAAAAGTTAACCGCCCCTTTGTAACAACTTTATACCAAAAATAGTATTAATTGATGTTAAAAAAATGATTTATTGCAGAAATGATACGTTATTTCGAAGCATTTAACAAGGTATCATTCAGCTTGCTATATTCTGTAATAGCGGTGCGGGCAGCGGCATAATCACCCATTTGGTAATAGATCTTTCCTACATCGTTCTTGATCATTACCAGGTTAAGTAACGATTGATTTGCCCGTGCCATACTTTCGGCTGTTTTAAAATCCTGCAAAGCAAGCTGCCGGTCGCCGCTGGCGCTTTTAATTTGGGCCAGGCTGGTTAAGGTATTGATCCGTGCCTGTGTATCGCCTATCTGATCGGCAACCATACCGGCCTGTATACAATACCATTTGGCCTCGGTATACCGGTTTTGCTGCTGGTATAGGCGGGCAAGATATTCAAAACTTTTCATTTTGCCATTCTTATCGCCCATGCGTCTGAAAAGCGGAAGGGCCTTTTTCAGGATATAACTTTCGGCAAGCGGATAATTTTGCTGCAATGTTCTGACCGATGCTATTTCCAGGTAAAGGTTTCCTACCGGGATGGCCCGTTTCAATGTAAAGTTGAGCTGTAAGGCCTCGTCATTATAGGCCAAAGCCTGCTCATAGCGTCCGGTAATTTTACAGATATAGGCCAATGCCGATGCCAGGGCCGCCTGTTCGGTCTTATCATGAAAAGGTTCCTTAACCAGGTACGATTCCTGTAAAGGAGATATTGCCTTTTCAAAATCGGCCCTACGGATATAGTACAAGGCAATGCTGTTTAACGTCATGGCCCTGTCGCGAATATTCCCGGCCCTTCTGAACGATTCCTGCAACTGCGAGAGCGCCGCTATGTTTTTATCATCAGGTTCAGTATACAAACTGATCTGTGTGTACTTATTATTTAGCCACTGTACATCCTGGTAATTTTTAATGCTCTGCTCGGCCAGGCTTTTGTTAAACCAGTCGTCAACAGCCTGACGCTTAAGCTGGGCAGAATCTACCGGAGGAGGTATAAAATAAGGTAAAGGCCCTACTTTGGCCGGCTTTAGATATTTGGCCTGGGTTGCCACCGATATGGTATCTTCCGGTGGGTTTGTTTTGGCAAAAATTGCCAGACCTGACAATAACATCATTATCAGAAAAAATACTTCTTTTTTCATTCCCCTTCTAAACTCACTAAAATGTATTCGTTCAAATATACGTTTTTTATCCCTGCCATTATTAATAAGATAAAAATAAACAGGTTAAAATCAGCGATTTGAAAAAGTTATCAACCCTTTGTTAATTTTCTTCTGCCTTTTAATATCACTATTAAAATTATTGCTATTGCAATAACCGCAATAATCACTATATACATAATTGGTGTATTCTGCACGACAGCGGTATGCCGGGCAACCGGTTTTTCCGCGGCTTGTTTTTGCTGCTGCATTTCGCGGACAGCGTTATGGGCCACCTGCGAATCGTGATGGGCCATCTGACGGAGGCTATCGTTTAACAGATCAACATCCTGCCGGGCGCCTGCAGCTGCTGTTTTGTATCCTAAACGGGCATACGTTTCGGTTTGTACTGTTTTTACATCGGCCAGTAAAGCCGTTGTATGTGTACGCTTAGCCAGAATTTCGGCCTCCTTCAAATCTCTTAAGGCCAGCTTATAATCTTTTATAGCATTTTTTACCTTTGCCAGGTTGGTAAGCGAAGTAATAATTCCTACAGTATCTTTTAATATGCGACTCTGCGTATTGGCCTGTATAAAAAACCATTTGGCCTCGGAGTACCGTTTCTGATCCAGGTAGGTACGGGCCAGTACATCAAAACTGCCTGTACGGCCTTCTGCATTATCTGCCGAGCGGTATAAAGGCAACGCCTGTTTTAAAATAATATCTTCGGCCTCGTTATAATTTTTCTGCTGCTTTTTTATAGAAGCCGTTAATACATAGGCTTTTGCGGCATTGGCTTTTAACCCGGCAGCATCAAAAGCTTTGCTGGATGCTATACTGTATTTCAATGCATCATCGTACCGTTTTTGCTTGTAACATAACGAGGCCAGCTTATAGGCAAGGTTACCTGCCTGCTCTGTACCGGCAGCAGACAGATCAAATGCTTTCTGGTAACTGGTCAGCGCTTCGCTGGAATATCCTTTGCCGGCATAAAAATCACCGAATTGCTCTAATACAGATGCCTGGCCAGCCGTATTATTTATTTTCCCGTAAAGTTCCTGTGCTTTTTCTAACTCCTCTAACGCCTTTCCCGACAGGTTGCGGTCAAAGTACATCCGGGCGGCAAATACATGCAGATCGGCCGAATTATTGGCCTGCATATATAAGCTGTCTGCTGAGGACAATTGCGCACTAACGCTGCTATAGCATCCCGCTAAGGTAATAAATAGCAGTAGTTTCAAATATTTCATTGGTTGAAGATATGAAAATTAGTTGTTAGTTAGCCGGATGCTCAGATATTCGGTGGTTACAGATACATGGGTGGTTACAGCAATGCCTTTACCCTGGCCAGCATGGTTTCATCTACCGGGATACCTTTTTCCATATTTTCAAGTCGCGTAGCAAACATATTCTGGCCCGGATAGGATACAGCCTGGCCGGGAAGTATATCAGTACCGTACATATATTCCAGGATACTATTCATAATTTCATCAGCAGAATTGCTCAATGCTGGGTTGATACAGATATATATTTGCGATACGTTGGTTTCCTTATTGCTATTGGTAATATCACCCGTAGTTTGCCCGTTACTTAATACGGCGGCCAATACATCAAGCATCAGCGCCAAGCCTGAGCCTTTCCAGAAACCAATGGGAAGCAGCCGGTGCGATGCCATTATTGCGGCAGGATTTGTACTCAGGTTCCCTTCTTCATCATATCCGCCTGGTAAAGGCAGCTGTTTATCTTTAAGCCGGTAACTCTGGAGCTTACCCAGGGAATATTGCGACATGGCCATATCAAGCAGGAAATGCGCTCCGTTAGTCCTGGGAGCCGCAATGATCAGCGGGTTATTGCCCAGGCGGGGAGTTGTGCCTCCCCAGGGCGGAATTATAGCGATGGTATTGGTAAAGCAGATACCGATCATACCGGCTTCTGCGGCCAGCAAGCCGTACGTTCCGCCACGCATCCAATGGTTGGTATTACGTAGTGCAACGCACGAAATCCCTGTGGTACGTGCCAGTTCAATGGCTCTGTTCATGCAGGCAGTGGCATTGAGCACACCCGGACCACCATTTCCGTTCCACTGCTCCAGGTTACCGAAGCTGTTTTCGCGTTCGGGTCCGGCATCAACATTGATCAATCCTTGCTGTACATAATCAATAAATACCGGAAAGCGGTTTAAGCCGTGTGAATAAATACCGTCACGACTATTTTCGGCAAATATTTGTGCACAGGTATCGGCTTTGATCGCGGTAAAGCCATTTTTGATTAATACCTGTTTAAATAGTTCTTTTAATTCGTGGAATGAAATGCGCATTGGTGTTAAGTCAAAAGTAAAAATTATCTTCGATGAACTCGCTAAAGCTCGGTTAAAAAGTTAAAAGTTGAACGTAGTGAAATCCCGGCTTTCCGGGATTGAGTCCCGTATCCCGAATCGTTCCTCCCGGGACAGGCAGTACGGGAAAATCCCGGGCATTCGTAACAGCCTTTAATGAGATGACCGTTACAAGTTACTATGTTAATTCAACAGGAAAAAGTCAAAATGCAAACTTTTAGAGAGGCTTCGTGAAGACACGATGCCTGGCCTTGAGGACGGTGCCTAAAAAGTCAGCAAAACCATAATTTACAGTTGGGGCTTTTCAGCTCTTAACTTGACGCCTATGCGAAGTCTCGGGAGAAGCGTTTGGCCACAATGAACCAATCCTTCGACAGGCTCAGGATGACCATAGCAGACTTTTTAGACACCCTCTATGAAAGTACGAAGCTTTACTTTACCAATTCAAATACCGTACGCATCTGATAGTTAAGCTTGATCTTCTTAAAATCAATATCGGGCATGGGTGCAGCTTCGGCGGATACGGCATCGGCTTTCATAAGCATCGTACGGTAAACAGGCTGCGGATACGATTCGTTATTGATCTCGCTAATTTCCAGAGCATTACCCAGCTTATCGCCTACCGCTTGTGCCAGGTAAGTTGCCTTTTCTTTAGCATCCTGCAACGCTTTAACTTTTAGCTCTCTCTTCAGCGATGCTATTTTTGAATAATCGTAGCTTTCGATATTGGTAGCGGTAATGCCTTTGGGGTCAACAGCTCCCAGAATATCATTTAATTTACTGAGGTTGGTAATTTTTATGCGGTATTGCTTTGAAGCCAGGAAATCGGGATTCTTTTTCTTCTCCCAATTGTAGTTATAAGCCGATACATTATTAATGGTAAAATCTTCTTTGGGAATGCCTGCATTTAGCACTGCGGTTTGCAACTGACGCTCCAGCGTTTCAATATCTACTTTTTTCTTGCTGTTATTATCTTTAAAATATTCTTTCAGCGATATCGAAAAATAGATAATATCCGGTGTTACTTCAGCTTCAGCCGAGCCGGTAACTTCTATTTTTCTGCGGGTATCAACAGTTTGCGAAAATGCGGTTGTAGTTATAATTGCCAGTAAAGTGGCTGCGATAATCTTCTTCATAATTTATGTTTTTCTTTAAAGATGACAGAAACAGTTATATTCCATAACCTGTATCAGGCGTCTTTGTTTAGCAGATTCTCTAATTCGGCAAAGCTGACATTCATTTTAACCCGGCCCTGTTTGGCGTAGGATATTTCGCCGGTTTCCTCCGATACAATTACGGCTACGGCATCACTCATTTCCGAAATGCCAATACCGGCCCGGTGACGCAAGCCAAATTGCAGGGGCAGGTTTTCGTTATCAGTTAGCGGAAGTATACAGCTGGCGCACTTTATCTTACCGTCGGCAATGACCACAGCGCCATCATGCAACGGACTGTTCTTCTGGAAAATGCTTTCTAAAAGTCGCTTGGAGATATGAGCCTCCATGTGTTCGCCGCTGTTCTGGTAATATTGTTCATCAAAATATTTGGCAAATACAATGAGGGCTCCTGTACGACTGTTCTTCATGCTCTTGCAGGCATCAATAACCGGTTTTATAAAAGCCGGATTGCTGCTTTCCTCATTGTTTTTACGGAACAGGAAAGACCACCAGGAGATATTCTTTAACGTGGCATTCTTACCCAGCAGTAGTAAAAAACGACGTATTTCGGTCTGGAAAACTACAATCAATGCGATAAAGCCTACACTGGTAAACCCCCCGAGAATTTGAGTAAGCAGCTGCATGTGCAGTTGCTTTACAATAAGGTAGGTCAGGTAAATAATAATAAGGCCCAGCAGGATATTTACGGCAATAGTGCCCCGTATCAGGTTGTAGATGTAGTAAATAATTACCGCTACCAGTAAAATATCTACAATATCCAGCAGCCGGATATGGAGAAAACTAAAGTCGACATTGTGCATGGCACTGAAATTAAGAAATTAATTTCAATTTCTTGCTGACATTAACCGGCTGCGGAACTTTTACGTAGTAACCGGTACCATCGTACGGGCGCTTACGCGGATGTGCCTGGCAGGTTTCAGAGCAGCATCCATCCAGTTTCCAGCCGCACTCATCGCACTGGGTAAAATGCTCATTGCACTCCGGGTTGGCACAATTAATCATTTTGGATGTCGTTTTACCGCAATTACGGCAGGTAGAAATGGTTTTAGGATTTACCGAATTTACATCAACAGCCAGGCGGTTATCGAACACATAACATTTGCCTTCAAAATCTTTTCCACCCGCTTCTTTTCCGTACTTGATAATACCGCCGTGCAGCTGGTAAACCTCTTTAAACCCTTCGTGCAGCAATAATGCTGATGCTTTTTCGCATTTAATGCCGCCGGTACAATAGGTAAGTATTTTCTTGTCCTTGTACTTAGCCAGCTCGTTGATGCGTGCCGGGAAATCCCTGAAATTTTCAATATCAAGCGTTACGGCATTTTTAAACCGGCCTAAAGCATGCTCATAATTTGAGCGTACATCCAGGATAACCACGTCATCGCGGTCTTTCATTTCCATGAACTCCTTTGGCTCCAGGTGTTTTCCGGTTTGTTTGGCAGGGTTAATAATAGCAGGATTGCGTAAGCCGGAGTGTACAATTTCGGCCTTGTAACGACAGTGCATTTTAATGAACGATGGTTCATCTACATCATCTATTTTAAAATCGGTTTTTGCAAAGCGTGGGTCGGCCAGGACAGTATCCATATAGGTTTTACAAGCCTCGCGTGTGCCTGATACCGTACCATTCAAGCCCTCGTCGGCTACAATGATGCGGCCTACCAGGTTAATTGATCTACAAAATTCAAGATGTTCTGCCGCAAATTGCCCGGCGTTTTCTATTGCAGTATAGCAATAGTATAAAAGAGTTTGATATTGTTTCATAATGCATTGATACTGGTGTAAACAGCGTTAAATGAATGTTATGTCAACAAAATAATGTCCTATTAAGACGTTCAAAACACAGGCCTGCCGCCAGGCCTTTTTAATTTTGACTTTTTAATTTTGATTTAACAGTGGTGCAAAGATACAGCTTTTTCTATGTTAAAAATAGTGGGCGCATGGTAAATACCGGGAAGTTCCTTCACATTTAATTGTTCAGCCGATTTTTTATAATTTTGAAGAGACCATAAAAGGAGAATATAAAGTATATCATATATAGGAATTAAAATTTAGAGTAAAAATATATAAGCGTTAACTAAAAGTTCTTGTCCAAAAGAAACCTAGGAAATTTCTGATACACAACAAGGACAGTTAGAGTAGCGCCTCATGCGGTAAGCGTGGGGCGTAACCTATCTGTTGTGTGGGTTTTCCTAGGACCTCTTGGACGGATAAAGGTTACAGTCCTGCGCTTATTGTATTTATTAATCTGCCGTATTGGGGACTGACGGTAATTAAAATACGTTCTCAAATGATTACATCACACATCACGGTATATCCTTCTGGAAAACAGAAGTTAAACGTTGTTGTACAAGCCCGGCACATTTTACAATGCCTGTTTCTGGCTGTTTTTTTGTTTCCCGGCAATGTTAAGGCTCAATACACCGTACTTTTATCGCCCCAGGTTGAACGTTCTGTTATACATACCAACTTTGACCAGCTTTCATTACTGGCCGGAATATGCGACAGTACCAGTCAGATACTGCTTGGCCCGTTATACAAACGCTATGACGGCCAGTATGTATTTAACAATAATTATTATGGCTTACGCTTGTACGGACAAGTCAAAATAGTCGGAAGACTGAATGGCTCCATAACGTTTGATATTGTAAGAGGCACTTATATAAAATATAAAAGCACCAATCCCGATGATGCGGTTATTAAAACGGGCAACCTGATTAACGGAGATTTTGGTATAAACGTTCATTTAAATCCATATCTTAATGTGGGTTTGGGATATTCGCCTACAGAGTACAATGCCTGGCGCTACGTAACCGATAAATCGTCGCCTTATGTAAGAAATTCACTGAACCTGAAGTTACATTTCCTGGTTCCATTTAAAAAGAAACCGAAACAGCCTGAAGAAGCTGCAACGCAATGAACCAAATAACCATATCATTCTGCAGCTATAATTACAAGTCCGGTATGCTATAAAATGCCTGCCGCTAATCATCCTTTCATTTTCTGGCAATATCAACCCGCTTTAGTGGAACATTCTGTTAGGTACACCACCGTTGAACAGCTATCATTACCAGCCAGGATACAACCAAATAAAATTTATAGAATTGTACTTGTTATTTACTTCATTTATTTTCAGTAAAATCCGTAATAAAAAAAGGAAATAGCGTATTTTTGGGCACTTGTGAATCAGTCCGAAAATTTTGAGATTAGGTTGCCCCAGTTTGAAGGTCCGTTTGACCTTTTGTTGTTTTTTATTGAACGCGACGAACTGGACATCAGGGATATTCATATCGCTAAAATTACCGACGATTTCCTGGATTATATTCACCAGATGAACGCCCTGAACATTGAGCTGGCCAGCGAATTTATTTTTGTCGCGGCTACGCTGATGCGCATTAAGGCAAAAATGTTGCTTCCTCGTCCCGAGCTGGATGAAGAAGGAAACTCCATCGACCCTAAGCAGGATTTGATTCAAAAGCTTATTGAGTATAAAAAATTCAAGCTGGTATCTGAGGAACTCCGCAAGTTAGAGGAGCGGCGTATGCTGCTGGTAAAGCGGGGCAATATCGCTTATGATTTGAGCCAGGTTGGACAGTACGCTGAGTCGGGACAGGAACTGGAATTCATCGATTTATATAAACTGATGATGGTGTATGAGCGTGTGATGGCCAAATACCAGCAAACCAGTCGGAAGGTAACGCATACGGTGGTGCAATATCCGTACACCATAGAACAGCAGAAAAAACGCATCGCCGAGTTGCTCGAAATTAATAAGAAACTGGATTTCACTTACCTGAAACAGCATTCTGAAAACAAAGTGCACTTTGTGTACAATTTCCTGGCGATACTTGAGCTGTTGCAGCAGCAGCTGGTGGCTATACAGGTAGGACTGGGATTTAATAATTTCAGGGTTACTTTAAAACAAGCAACGTATTAATATATATAAATTAAAATCTACAACAGCAGTACAATGAAAAAGGATAAACTGGTATTTAAGCTTATCGAAGAGGAACAGGAACGCCAGGAAACTGGTATCGAGCTTATCGCGTCGGAAAACTTTGTGAGTAAACAGGTAATGGAGGCGGCAGGTTCTGTATTAACCAATAAATATGCCGAAGGCCTGCCCGGTAAACGATATTATGGCGGTTGCGAAGTTGTAGATGAAATTGAAAGCATTGCCATTGAGCGGGCTAAGCAGTTGTTTAACGCCGAATGGGTAAATGTGCAGCCGCATTCGGGCGCACAAGCCAACGCTGCCGCGTTTCTGGCTTTATTACAGCCCGGCGATAAGATTTTAGGGTTCGACCTTTCGCATGGCGGACACCTTACGCATGGCTCGCCGGTAAACTTTTCAGGAAAAATTTACCAGCCATTCTTTTATGGCGTTGACCGCGAAACCGGTCTGGTTGACTATAATAAGCTGGAAGAAGTAGCGCTGAAAGAAAAACCGAAGGTAATTATCTGCGGCGCTTCGGCTTATTCACGCGATTGGGATTATGCCCGTATCCGCCAGGTTGCAGACCAGATTGGCGCCTTGGTAGTGGCCGATATTTCGCACCCTGCCGGACTAATCGCCCGCGGCTTGTTAACCGACCCGCTTCCTCATTGTCATGTGGTTACCACCACAACGCATAAAACGCTTCGCGGACCACGCGGCGGTATGATTATGCTGGGCAAGGATTTTGAAAATCCGTTCGGGCTGAAAACACCTAAAGGCGAATTGCGGATGATGTCGTCGTTGTTGGATTTAGCCGTATTCCCCGGCACACAGGGCGGCCCGCTGGAGCATATCATTGCCGCTAAGGCGGTTGCTTTTGGCGAAGCATTGAGCGAAGATTATATGAAATACATCATCCAGGTGAAGAAAAACGCGGCTGCTATGGCGAACGCGTTTGTAGAACGTGATTACAAAATTATTTCCGGCGGTACGGATAATCACCTGATGCTGATTGACCTGCGCAATAAAAATATTACCGGTAAAGATGCCGAGAATGTGCTGGAGCAGGCTGGTATTACTGCCAATAAGAATATGGTTCCTTACGATGACCGCTCACCGTTTGTTACTTCGGGAATACGTTTTGGCACCGCGGCCATCACTACACGTGGGCTGAAAGAAAAACACATGGAAAAAATTGTTGAGCTGATTGACGGGGTGATTACATCCAACAATGAGGCTACTATCAAGAAAACCCGTAAAAAGGTGTTGGAGATGATGGAAGAGCATCCGTTGTACAAATAAAATTGAGTATTGATAACTTTGTTAAGGCCGGTCACTTTTGAACCGGCCTTAATTGTTTTTCGGGATATAAGTAAGATTTTAAAGCCCTCATATAATATTCTCTTTAACAAATTTTTCACAGTACGCTTTAATTAATACTCTTACGCGGCTAAATTCCTGCCTGATTTCATCTTCTGTCCCGGTTGCTTTTGCAGGGTCGGGGAAATTATAGTGAAATTTCCGGGCATTGGCTGGGAAAAAAGGGCAGCGTTCTTTTGCATTATCACAAACAGTTATTACGAAGTCAAAATCCAAGTGCCTGTATTCGTCAATGTGGTTAGAAGTATGATGCGCAATGTTTATTCCATCCTCTTTCATTGTTTCTATCGCCTTCGGGTTTACTCCATGCGTTTCAACCCCTGCACTAAACACTTCAGCTTTATCTTTTGCAAAATACCGTAAATATCCTTCTGCAATCTGACTTCTGCAGCTATTTCCTGTGCAAAGCACTAATATTTTTTGTAGCATATTTATAAAAGTTAGACGTATAGCCAAATAATATTGATAATGCAAAACTTGGGGTCGAATCCAAAAAATATTTGCAGTATAATAACGGATGCGGTTATAATTACAGCCTTTTTGTATTTATTAAACCACTTTTTCATCTTTCACAGCAGCCTGAGTCTGGCGTGCAGCAGCCGCTATTTTGCAATAGTGATAATCCGGCTTTTGAGTTTTTAATTGGAACGCCGCAGGCATCTTGTGCTAAACAGGCGGTGTGCTTGTTCTTCAGAATAAAATGCTGACCGTTGAAATCCAAATCATATTTTCCAATGGTTTCGGTCTGATATTCCACTTCAATTTCGGCGTCCTCAATTCCCAGCCTGTTTTCCGATAGCTTGATAATATTAAGCAGTTTGGTTGGTTTTAAGCGATGTTCAAAGTCGTTAGTGTTCCATAACTGGAAGCTTATACCGACTTCTTTCCGGACTGTTCCGCCACAGTCTACAAAGTTTTTTATAGTTTGTCCTATTTCGGTAACATGAAAATTTTC
This sequence comes from Pedobacter sp. BS3, assembly GCF_008274585.1. GTDB lineage: Bacteria > Bacteroidota > Bacteroidia > Sphingobacteriales > Sphingobacteriaceae > Hufsiella_A. The sequence goes on from NZ_VTRT01000014.1 coordinate 14,605, forward strand.
AGGTATGAGCGTTCCATTTTCTAATTGAAATGCGACATTGCCTAAAGCCGGCAATATTTCTTTTAATTCGGATAGTTTCATGGTGATTTTATTATTGCAATATTACGATTGTATAGTTCAATTTTTTTAGCAATTAACAGCAATCAGACTCTTTTAGCTTTTTGATTATGCCAGTGAAATAGCTATTTATAAGCTCAATGCTTTCTTTGTTAATACAATAACAAATAGCATTTCCTTCAATAGTTCCTTTTATAAGCCCTGCACTTTTAAGCTCTTTGAGATGCTGGGAAACAGTAGGCTGCGCCAACGGAAGCTCATTGACGATATCTCCGCAAATGCACTCATTTACTTTTAATAAATGTTCGATAATGGCAATTCTTGCAGGATGCCCCAACGCTTTAGCAATGCTTGCTATTTGGTTCTGGCCAGATGTGAAATGTTCGGTCTTAGTTGCTCCCATTGATAATACAATATTGCAATATTACGATTATTTCTGAATTGCAAAAAAACTATTGTATAAATATTGAGATTACTTAAGAACTGCTGTTAAACTCTGATTTATAGATTGAGATTAATTGAGGTACGTCCCAAAATGAAGAAAGAGCTGGTCGCTTGGGAGGCTTCCTGCTCTTTCTATCTAAATTAACGCTCTCAATTACTTATACTCATAAACTGCAATAAGGTTACATTTATTTTATAAAAAATCACATTTTTTCGTAACATCCTAATTCTGAGGGAAATAATCTTAAATTTTCTTTGGCATCTTTCTGCAAAAACGTTGAAAAGTAGGGGTCTCCTGATAAATCTATCCCCTTGTCCAGTGCAAAACTATCGTCTGATAGCTGATAATTTCCCTGACGGGGATTCAAGAAGTTAGGGTCGGTATTTAAAAAATTGTTCGTGGCAAGCGTATTGTCGGTAGTGCGTATCAGGTTGCTTTGCAGTACGAGCGACCCTGTATGTTCAATGGTCAGTTCGTCGGTTAATCCACCCCATACAATATTATTGGTCAGGTTAATGCTCAGGATATTCGTTCCGGAGCCGGTCTGCTGCGGGTTATTGCCCGAAAAATACAGCGACGGCGTATTACGGATAAAGTTATACGTGTAATTGGCAAAGGTATTTTGTTTAATGTTATAGTCGCCGCCGAAAATACCATAGATAAGATACTGCCCGCAATTGGCAAACAGGTTGTTAAACGCGGCGATGTTGGTATGATATCCCGCGAGGGCGCAAACCTGCATGTTTTTTACTTCGCTATTGGTAAGCAGCAGCTTGGGAGTGTCGCCGGTTTGCATGGAATCTACCTGTAAGCCTATCAGCGCATTTTTTATACTGGTGTGGTTAATACGATTGTTAACGCTGGTTGATGTAAAATGAATACCCGTCCATTGTCCCGGTTCTTCGGAGTAGATGCGTTCCATCCGGTCGCTGGCAATGCTGATACTATCAGTAACAGTTCCCTTGCAATTCAGTGTTCCGGCAACGATCATTTTCGCGTCTTTATGGAAATAAATCCGTGCCCCGGCGTTGATGGTGAGCGTAGCATTTTCGGCTACCTGCACCTGGTTGTATATCACGTAGGGGAGCTTGTTATCCCACACGGTATTTTCTGCTAATGTGCTGTTGTTAATGAAGTGCGCATTCTGTCCGTAAGCAACTAAGGGAATGGTCTGTGTATTGCCGTTGGTTACAAAAGATAACGCATCTTCCACCAGGAACGGCGTTTCGCTGCTGGTCGGATCAATGCTGACCTTGATGAAAACCGTCAGTGAATCATTACCGTTGAGCCGTACGTTTTCCGCACTGCTGGCCGGTTTTCCATTGATGTTGACCTGGTAAGCGGAAGCGTTTCCGCCAACCAAAGCTATATGGGATATGTTTATGGCTTTCCGGTTGTAATTAAACACTTTTACCCGTTGTGTGGTGCTTCCTACAGACGTAAAAATGGTATCGAACAATACGCTATCGGTAGAAAAGGATAATTTAGCCGAAGGATCTGTGGTGATGGATTCATCCTTTTTACAGGCAAACAGCAGCATTGCTGCCAGAAGCAACAGGTAAAATGGGTTTCTGAAGATAATATCGCGTTTAGCGTATAATGTATTCATTGATTTTTGATGCCGTATATTGGCCTTACAAATGTGCTTAATTTTACTCAATCTGTAAAAGCAATGGTTGCAATACTAATGCGGGTTCCGGTAATTTCGAGTATTTTCAGGGCGCAGGCTTCTACAGTGGCGCCACTGGTCAGTACATCGTCAACCAACAGCACATGCTTATTTTCCAGGATATCCGGGCTCCGGACCGAGAAAATATCTTTCATATTCTCATAGCGAACATATCGCGATTTACGGGTTTGCGATTGCGTGTTTACCAGGCGCATCAAGGCATTGGCATGTGATATTTCCATTGCCGAGGCCAATCCCCTGGCAAAATATTCGCTTTGGTTATAACCGCGTTTTTTCAGTTTGGCCGGGTGTAGCGGCACCGGGACAATAATATCTGCCGTACTGAACTTTTCTGCTGATCTTAAAACCTGTCCGTACATTTCGCCAAGAGTAGTGCCCACATCGGTATTGCTATTATATTTTAGCTGATGAATAAGGTTTTGTACCCTTGAACCTTTGTGGAAATACAGGAACGATGCGGCAGCCTCAAACGGGAACCGGCCTGCAAGCTGCCGGGCAGTGCGGTTATCCGGGTCTGAATGAAATTGAGTATAGGGCAAACGGTAGCGGCAACTGGTACATATTACCGTTTCATTATTGTACAGGTTGGTATTGCACGATGCGCATAGCTGCGGGTAAAACAGCGCAAAGAAATCATTCAGGTAATTAAATACAGGTCTGATGAAGTTCACAAACCAATTATACGAAATTTAGTATTGGTATAGATGTGAGACATGAGATTTTAGATATGAGATTGCCCAACTCGTTATTCATATTAAACCTTCTATCTTCCCATCTTCCACCTTTTATTTTCTTGTCTCTTGCATCTATGTTCTTGCCTCTCTTTGCCACTCACTTCGGCCGGTAATGCGAATCGTTCAGGATTTTCTGGAAATCGGTTTCCTGCATCAGCTGCTGAACAGTAACATCCGGGTTTTTCTCCATGTATTTCTTTACAATCTGCCAGCCGATGAATAAACCCAGCTTGGGTGCTGAATCATTTTTCTCGCCGATATCCGGTGTAAACGGCGCTTCGGTTAAATATCCCTGAATTTTAAAATAGTCGGTTTCATAAACCAGATTACGTTCCAGGAAATAGCCCCAGATGTCCGGTTCATACGTTTTGGCCCATTCCATTTGCTGTTTGGTATAACCTATTTTAAGGCTGTCGGCAATATCGGGCATAACGGCATCCATAAAGTACAGTATTTTGCCGTTGTATATCATCCGTGAAATAAGCGATTTGTCGGCATCAGGTTCAGGGAACAAGTCTTCCCGGATATAGCTTTCCATTACCCGTGGCGTAATGTTTTCGGGCGTAAAGCGACGGGAGATGTAGGCGGGAATGCTTTCGCGTAAAGCGGGATAAAATTTAGAACGGGCGCCCAGGAACATATCCAGACCAATGCCTACATAGTCGTTACCAATCGGCGTTTGCACGGCAAAACCGGATATATAGGCAATGAGCCGGGGCAGCTTTGTTTTTGGGTAATAGTATTTGATATGCTTAAAAGCATCGGTTAACTCGGCTTGTTGCTTGTCAAGGTTGGGGAAAGTCTGCTGCGTTGTTTGATATAGCTCCTGGTAATCTTTGTTTTGTAAAACGGTGCGCAGGTTGGCATAATATCCTGTGTCTGAAACAGAACCCACAGCGAGCATTTTTTCCATGTAATCGCGGTAAAAGAAACCGTATTTTTTATTGAGCTGTGAGGCTTTACTGTTCAGGTTATGGGCTGTCACCTGGCCTAAATCCTTGTCAAAGCGTTCAATAGACACATTTAAATGGATATTACTTACATCAACACGTTTATTGTTGCCACACGAAACAGCAAGCAGGCTTATTAAAAAAAACAGGTAAATTTGCGCCGGTTTAAAAGGAACTCTCATATTAAAATCTGCGAAAGCGAAGTTATGAAAAAAGCATTATCTATTCTGGCCATTCTATTGATACCGGGTCTTTTGAAGGCACAACGGCATAATTTTAAACTGGGTTTTACGGCATCGCCAACATTTGGCTGGATGAAGTTTAACGGTAGTGACGCTTCTTCGTATAAAACGGATGGCCTTGCCGCCGGGTTTTCGTACGGTGTGCTGGGCGATTTTGGCTTTACGCCGAACTATTTTTTCTCAACGGCATTTACGGTAACCACCGTTAAGGCGGATGTGATTGCTTCAAATCCATCGCAAAAATTGGGATATAAAATCCAATACCTTGATATCCCGCTAAGCTTAAAGCTGAAAAGCAACGACTTTGTGGGCGGCAAATTTTACGGACAATTTGGGTTTGACTTAGGCGTAAAAACTTCCAATGGTATTACCACTTCGGACGTGAGCCGGTTCAGGGCCGGACTATTGCTGGGCGGCGGAGTAGAATGGCAGGTGCGTACGCTGGATATTCTTACCGGGGTTTCGTATAATAATGGTTTTACCAAAGCAATTAAAAATCCGGATGCCAAACTCTCTTACCTGACACTGAATTTGGGCGTGTTCTTTTAACGGTTTGCAAACAAATCAGGATTTCAGCGTTTCCTTATTAAATGGAAATCCCATATAGTTAAGAATTATACGGGACAAAATTTGCTTATATTCGTACTACTTTTAAATTATCCGTCATGACTACTTTAACTATACAGATTCCTGATAAAGAAACGGAATTGCTAACGCAGATTGTAAAAAAATTAAATGGTAAGGTAATATCTTCTCCTGCAAAGGCAGACCTTGAGAAAAGTATTTATAATCCGGATGCCATTGCTAAAGTGCGTAAAGGTGAGAAGGATTATGAGGCTGGAAAAGGCGTTAAAATTGCCATTGCAGATTTATGGAAATAATCTACATGCCACAAGCGGTTGCGGACTTAAAATACTGGAGGAAGACGGGAAATAAAGCTATACAAAAGAAAATAGCTCAATTATTAGAAGCTATTGAAGAAAATCCTTATGCTGGCATAGGCAAACCAGAAGTCCTTAAACACGAACTATCCGGCAAATGGTCACGGCGGATAAATAAAGAACATCGTATTGTTTATGATGTTATAGGTACTGATATCCGTATATTTTTTCTAAGGGGCCATTACCTGAATCAATTATAATGACCCTTATCTCTTAAAGACAAATTATTCTACTCAATGAAAATAGCCTTAGCACAGCTCAACTATCATATCGGCAATTTCGAAGCCAATACCGAAAAAATCATTCATGCTGTTGAGCGGGCAAAATCCGAAGGAGCCGATCTTGTTGTGTTCTCAGAGCTGGCGGTATCGGGTTATCCGCCACGGGATTTCCTGGAATTTACCGAATTTGTTGGCTTATGTGAAGAATCGGCCCGCAAGATTGCCGAAGCCTGTACCGGCATTGCCTGTATTGTGGGTTTACCAACCGTGAATAATAATCCGTTAGGTAAAGATTTGTTTAATTCGGCCTGGTTTATTGAAGATACGCAGGTTAAAGCCATAGTGAATAAAGCGCTGCTGCCTAATTACGATATTTTTGATGAATACCGGTATTTTGAGCCTGCCAGTACGTTTAACTGCATTGAATTTAAGGGAATAAAAATTGCCTTGACCATCTGCGAGGATTTATGGAACATCAACGATAACCCCTTGTATATATCCAACCCGATGGATGTACTGATAGCGCAACAGCCGGATTTGATGATAAACATTGCCGCATCGCCTTTTTCATACAGCCATGACGATGAACGCGTAAAGGTATTGAGCGATAATACCAGCAAATATCAACTGCCCCTGCTGTATGTAAACCAGGTCGGCGCTCAAACAGAAATTATCTTCGATGGCGGCTCGCTGGCATTTAATCCTGGAGGCATGTTGCTGGATGAGTTGAGCTATTTTAAGGAAGATTTCAGGATATACGAGTTCTCTGATGGGCAGATACAGGGGCTTGAACCTTGCGAGCACAAACCACATCCCGATATTGAACAGATTCATGGCGCATTGATTTTAGGGATACAGGATTACTTCAAAAAATCAGGGTTTAAGCAGGCCGTTCTGGGGTTGTCCGGTGGTATTGACTCAGCAGTAGTTTGTGCGCTTGCCGCCGAAGCTTTAGGTCCGCAGAATGTAATGGCCGTGCTGATGCCTTCTAAGTTTTCTACCGGTCATTCCGTTCAGGATGCGCTGGATTTGGTTGAAAACTTAGGCTGCCGGCACGAAATTATCCCCATTAAGGAAGCTGCCGATGCCTTTGACAATATGATGAAACCGGCATTTAAAGGCTTGCCGTTTAACCTTGCCGAAGAAAATATCCAGGCTCGTTGCCGGGCCATCGTAGTAATGGCCATGTCGAATAAGTTTGGCTATATCCTGCTCAATACATCCAATAAAAGCGAGGCCGCCGTGGGTTACGGCACGTTGTACGGTGATATGGCCGGGGCTATTTCCGTCATTGGCGATGTGTATAAAACGCAGGTTTATGAGTTGGCACGTTTTATTAACCGTGAGCGGGAGATTATCCCGGTAAATACCGTTGTCAAACCACCTTCGGCAGAATTACGTCCCGACCAGAAAGATTCTGACTCATTGCCCGAATACGATATCCTTGATGCCATATTATACCAGTATATAGAGCTTAAGCAAAGCTCGGCGGCTATTATTGCACAGGGCTATGATGAAGCGCTGGTTCGCCGGATATTGAAATTAGTGAATATAGCCGAGTTTAAACGGTATCAAACGCCACCCATTCTGCGGGTATCGCCTAAAGCGTTTGGCATGGGTAGAAGAATGCCGATTGTGGGAAAATATCTTTCGTAAAGCAACCGTGTTATAACATCCGGGATAGCTGTTTGCGCTCGTTTGCAAAACGAGTGCATAGATCTCCGGCGTTTGTAACGCCGATAATAGCGGCCTTTGATTGTTTTTAAGCAAACCTGTTTGCGCTCGTTTGCGAAACGAGTGCATAAATCTCCGGCGTTTGTAACGCCGATAATAGCGGCCTTTGATTATTTTTAAGCAAACCTGTTTGCGCTCGTTTGCGAAACGAGTGCATAAATCTCCGGCGTTTGTAACGCCGATAATAGCGGCCTTTGATTGTTTTTAAGCAAACCTGTTTGCGCTCGTTTGCGAAACGAGTGCATAAATCTCCGGCGTTTGTAACGCCGATAATAGCGGCCTTTGATTATTTTTAAGCAAACCTGTTTGCGCTCGTTTGCGAAACGAGTGCATAAATCTCCGGCGTTTGTAACGCCGATAATAGCGGCCTTTGATTGTCTTAAGCAACATTGCTGCGTTGCAAACGCCGTTTTATAGCATCCCGATTGTAAATCGGGACGAGCCGACGCCTTAGCCGAACTGAGGTTGCTATCGTTGTGACAAACCCGTTTCCCTTATCACTTAAGTAAAGTTGCCCCCGTTTTTTGACTGCTATTTAACAACAGTTCGCTGCCGAATGCTGATATTTGCTAAAATATAGAGAGGTAGCAATGGATATCCAGGAAAATATAATCAACAAAGTTGCACAAAGCGGATTGATAAGTTTTGACCCGGCTACGCTTAGTCCGGCTGGAGAAAGGCTTTTATACGATATTAAGGATAATCTTTTTCATGGGTTAATTTTGAAGGAGAAAGATTTCAGGGAGTTTGTTAAAAATCATGACTGGCAGCAATATCAGGACAAGCATGTGGCGATAACCTGTACAGCCGATGCCATTGTGCCAACCTGGGCCTATATGCTGCTGGCCAATAAAATGGCTCCGTTTGCCGCAACAGTTCACTTTGGCACCTTAGACGAACTGGAAAGCATTTTGTATCAAAAGGCCATAGCTGCTGTAAGCTGGGAAACCTATCGCGACCAGCGTGTGGTTATAAAGGGCTGCGGAGATATTCCTGTGCCGGTTTCCGCCTATGTAGAAATAACCGCACAATTAACACGGGTTGCCAAAAGCATCATGTACGGCGAACCATGCTCAACAGTGCCTATTTATAAGCGGAAAGATTGAACCATTCCTGATTTAAGTTTTGACTTTTAACTTTTTAATTTTTAATTAGCAGCCGGTAAAGCAATTCAGCCTGTTATCTGTTAAGAAAAAGTATGAGACCATTTACCTGTTTAATAGCGCTTTTTTTTGTTCAGTTGACAGTTCGTGGCCAGGAGTTGCTGGAAAATCGCAAGAATGGTGCATTTCAGCCGGGTGAACAATTAAGATACAAGCTGAAATATGGATTTTTAACCGCGGCAGAAGCTACCCTCAACGTAGAAGAAAGCGATGTGCGTTTTGATAACCGGCCGGTTTATCACCTGGTTGCACAGGGTAAAACCTCCGGCTCGTTTGATATATTCTATAAAGTCCGCGACCGTTATGATTCTTACATCGACCGTGAAACGCTGTTGCCGTATCTGTATACCGAGAACATCCGTGAATCCAATTACCGGCGTACCGATAAAGCACGGTTTTACCAGGATCAGCATAAAATTGTAAGCAATAGGGGAACATTTAAAGGCTCCCGGCAAACGTTTGATATGGTTTCGGCCTTTTATTTTGCCCGCAGCCTTGACCTTACCGGGGTCAAAAGCGGCGATACCTTTACCATGTATTATTTCTTAAAAGATGAGGTGACCGATCTTAAAATAGAATATATCGGTAAAGAACGTGTAAAAACACCCTTGGGGTATGTAAACTGTCTGAAATTCAGCCCTTCCATACAGCCCGGTCGTATCTTTAAAAAAGACAGCCGCCTGTATTTGTGGATATCTGATGATATAAACCGTATTCCGGTAAAGGCGCAGGTAGAAATACTCGTGGGTTCGGTTACCATGGAAATTGTACAAGCCACAGGGTTAAAATCGCCCCTGGTAGTATCCAAATAACATGATGATTGAAATTCAGCATACCTTAGTGCACGAAGATGTGGTAACCGAACAATTTGTATGTAATTTGTCTAAGTGCAAAGGTGCCTGTTGTATTGAAGGAGATTCCGGTGCGCCGTTAGACAAAAGCGAGTTAGCCGTTTTAGAAGAAATCTATCCGCAGGTAAAACCTTATATGACGGCCAAAGGCATACAAACCGTAGAGGAGAACGGAACCTGGGTGAAAGATTTTGAAGGCGATTACACAACTCCCTGTGTAGATACCTATAAAGAATGTGCCTATGTAACCTGGGAAGGCGGTATCACCAAATGTGCTATTGAGAAAGCCTACGAAGACGGAAAAATCAGCTGGAAAAAACCCATTTCCTGCCATTTATATCCCATCCGTATAACAGCCTATCCTGAGTTCGATGTGCTGCACTATGACCGTTGGCACATTTGCAGTCCGGCATGCAGCTTTGGCAGAGAACTGAAAATCCCCGTATATAAGTTCTTAAAAGAGCCGTTGATCCGTAAATATGGCGAGGATTGGTACACTGAGCTTGAAGAGAGCGTGAGTGAGGGATAAATAATAATCCCTGTGATTAACTAATTCTTTTTTACGGGATAACTTACTGGTTTCCCTGGTTTTACGGTTACTATAAATAAAGTCTGTAATCGCATTATTACATAATACATCTCACACGATTGCTGGTTAATGCTTTATCTTTATTTTATAAAGTAACCAATGATAAATCTGGAAATGAACGATACCGAAAAACAAATTAAAAGCACGGGCACTCATAAACAAGGGCTATCCCGTCGCCGCTTTCTGGAGTCAGCAGGACTGATAGCCGCAGGCTTCGCCCTTTCTCCGGGAAAAACCTTTGGCATGCCGGCCTATATCCCGAACCTGGGCAAGCCCAATTCCCTGTTTAAAGGCGTACAAATCGGGGTGATTACCTATTCATTCAGAAGCATGCCGGGCAGCGCCGAGCAACTGCTGCAATATTGCCTCGATTGCAATATCAGTGCCATCGAACTCATGGGAACCCCGGCCGAGGAATTTGCCGGAGCGCCTTCCGCTCCGCCACGTTCAAAAGACGCGGCCGAACGCAAAGCCGCTATGGCAGACTATCGAAAGCAAATGGCCGAATGGCGGGCGAAGGTATCGATGGATAAATTCGAACAACTTCGCAAAATGTACAGCCAGGCCGGAGTATCCATATACGGCTATAAGCCGGATGCTTTAGGCATAAACAATACCGATGCCGAGATAGATTATGCCTTCAGGGCAGCTAAGGCATTAGGCGCAAACCAGGCCAATGTGGAATTTCCCAAAAAGCCCGGGCAGACCAGCCGTCTGGCAGCCATCGCCGCCAGGCATAAAATTAAGGTAGGCTATCACGGCCATTTACAGGAAACCTTTGATATGTGGGATGACGCGATCGCGGAATCACCCTATAACGCCATCAATTTCGATATGGGGCATTACGTAGCTGCCGGATATGACCCCATTGAATTTATCAATGCCAAACACGAACACATCGTAAGCATGCACACCAAAGACCGCAAAAGCAAAGCCAATGGCGGTGCAAATATGTCTTGGGGCGAGGGAGATACACCCATTGTGCAGGTGTTAAAGTTAATGTCTCAGCGGCAGTATAAATACCCGGCAGCTATAGAGCTGGAATATCCTATTCCACCCGGATCAGATGCCGTGAAGGAAGTAGCCAAATGTGTGGAATATGCCCGGAGAGCATTAGGCGCATAATTCGTTATGCACCATATTGTTATGTATCATAATAAAATCTGATATCCTATGGATAATCATAAAAGATACTTCGCCACATTTTACCGGGGATTACGGAAATTTCATGGGTCAATGAAAATTCAGGTATGAATATAAGGTCAGTTCATGTACATTAGTACCCTATCAATTATTTAACCAATTTCAGTGACCCTTTGAAATAAAAATAATGAAAAGGATATTGCTTTTGCCCCTCTTACTTTTCAGCGTGGTTGCCGTTGCGCAACGAAAGCCCAATATTATTTATATCCTGGCCGATGATATGGGATGGAAAGACGCCGGATTTACCGGCAGCGATTTCTATCAGACGCCCAACCTGGATGCCTTTGCCAAACAGGGAATGATATTTACCGACGCGTATGCCGGTGCCGGTAATTGTGCGCCCAGCAGGGCTTGTCTTATATCAGGGCAGTACACTCCGCGGCACGGCGTATACGCGGTAACCAGTACAAAACGTGGGCCAGTGGCGCAAATGCGGCTGGAGCCAATTCCGAATACCGAGGAACTAAAACCTTCCATGTATACTATTGCCGAAGCCATGCACGATGCCGGCTATAAAACCGCTATGTTCGGTAAATGGCACCTGGGCAAAAGACCCGGCACACTGCCCCGTGATCAGGGTTTTGATGTAGATGGATCATTTAATCCACCATCGAAGGAAGAATTTGAGCGAACCAACGATCCTAAGGGGATCTACCGTATTACCGAAGGCGCCTGTAAGTTTATGGAGGAAAATAAAGATAAGCCTTTCTTTATGTACGTAGCGCATCATGCCACACACATGATGATACAGGCCCGTGAAGATCGTTATGCCATGTTCAAAGGCAAAGCAGGTAAATACCAGCATAACGATAAGTTCGCCGCGATGAATAACCAGATGGATGACGGCATCGGTATCCTGCTGAAGAAAATTAAGGATTTAGGACTCGAGCAAAATACCGTGGTGATCTTTACGTCCGATAACGGCGGGTTGCCCCAATCGCCGCAAAACCCGCTGCGTGGTTTCAAAGGCATGTACTACGAAGGTGGAATCCGGGTGCCGTTTGCTGTGCGTTGGCCCGGAGTGATTAAGCCCGGCTCCGTTCAGCATACGCCTATTATTGATGAGGATATTTTTCCCACTGTACTGGAAATTGCACAGGGAACTAAGCCGAAAGATAAAATCCTGGACGGAAAAAGCCTGATAAAGCTATTCAAAGGCGAAAAAGATTTAGAGCAGCGTACGTTGTTCTGGCATTTCCCCGGCTACCTGAATAATCCCAATCCGGGCTCCCGCGACCAGATTTTCAGAAGCAGGCCGGTATCCACCATCCGCAAAGGCGATTGGAAATTATTGTTGTATCACGAGGAATGGGTTCTTGACGGAGGCCGGGATAAAATTGCAATGAATAACGCCGTAGAGCTATATCATCTGAAAGATGATATCGGCGAAACAAAAAATCTGGCCAATATCAATACCGCCAAACGCGATGAAATGCTGGACGAGCTGTTCAGAACCATGAAGCAGGCCGGGGCTGAAATGCCTACACAGAAAAATCCCCTGTATAAAGGCTCCCGGACGAATTGACTTTTCCTGAAGTCTCGCACAGGCATCAGGTTAATTTTAGGATTTTGCTATCAATTTATTGACTATTAAAGCAGCAAGTGAAGTGGCAGCACAGACAGCGCTAAAAAGCCCGGAACCCCGTCACCCTGAACCTGATTTCACCCCGAAACTTCGGGATTAAGGCGGCGCTTATGCTGCTATTTAGGAGATTCCGGCCCCCCCGAGTACTCGGGGCGGAATGACGGCAGGGGCTTTTTAGCTCTTAACTATATCCGGGATGGATTTATTTCATCCCGGGACTTCGCATTGCCTGACTTTTGACTAAACATTACCATACCGATAACTTTTTACCAAATACAGGTGCAAAAGTGTATGACAGGGTGATCTCATTACCGCCACGGTAAATGCCGTCTGTTTTGCCGGATGACATCTCGCGGGTGTAACCTACCTGTAGCTGCCTGATGCGTATTCCGGCATTGAACGTGTAGGCCAGATCGTTCCGGTAACCTGCTCCTACCCAGAAGGTATTGCTCAATACGCCTTTCAGCTGGCCTTCGGCTACGCCTTTCTGGTTCTTATCGTACCGGTATATGCCGTTGATGATCAATCCGATGGACGGGGCTACTTCTCTGCGATAACCTGCCTGTACGATATGCTGCATAGCGGAGGAGGCTGCGATGCCTTGGTTGCCGGTGTCGTCTTTTTGTACCACGTCGCTCAGGGCATAGGCTACGTAGTAGTCTCCGCCGGTCAGGGCTACGCCCAGGTTTATGCCATAGCGATTGGTATTGTTATCGCCATTGACCAAGGCCATGTAGCTGGGATCGCTGTTATCATCGAGCAGCAGCTTATCGTTATC
>NZ_VTRT01000015.1 GCF_008274585.1 Pedobacter sp. BS3
CAGTTCATCAATAAACAGAATAACAGACCGCTAAATCATTTAAAATATGCTTTGGCTTTTTAATCGCACAACACGTTATTTTTTAGTTTTCTGGTATGCCTCATTTAATCCTTTCAGAACATCCTGTGTTACATCCAGGCTTTCATCGGCATACAGTAAGTTGGGGTTTCCTTTAGAATAGGTAAGCACCATTTTATAACCTTTTTCTTTGGCGTAACCTTTCAGGTAATCGGCAACTTTATCGTAAAGCTTTTCGTTTTCGGCAGCCTGTTCATTAGCCAAAGCAGAGCTTGCATTCTGGTTATAGGTTTGTAGTTCCTGTTGTTTTCGGGCTAAGCGTTGCTCTGTTGCAGCACGTTCATCGGCGCTCATGGTTTGCGCATTTTTCTGGTATTCGGCAACTTCCTTCTGGAAAGCAGTTCCTTTTGACTGAAGATCGGCTTGAGCTTTTTTAGATTTGCCTTCCAGCTTGTCTTTCAGGTCTTTAAAGTATTCGTAGTTCTCTAACAGAGAGTCTGAATTTACAAATACAATGGCTTCGGCAGGTTTTTTCTCGCTTACATTTCCGGCAGGAGCGGATGCAGATGTAGTAGTTTTTGACGAGTTATTGTTGCATGAAACGGCTGCTACAGCTATTAAGCAGGCTGCGCCAAGTCCGGTCAGTTTAATGAAGGTTTTTTTCATCCGGTTATTTTTATTGTCTTTTTTATCAATTTGAAATTTAAGGCAAAGATACTATTGTTAAGGTAAAAGGTGAAAGGTTTTAAGACGTTATAAGTTTTACGTGGTACGTTTAAGTATAGCCCGAAAGTAATTTAATTACGACAGTTGACAATTGAGAATGGACAAGTGACAACAGTTGACAAGTGACAGTTGATAATGGACAATTGAGAATGGACAGTTGACAATATCAACAATTCAACAATATCAACAATTCAACAATATCAATACACACTACTCAATACCGGATGTGAGAGAAGGCTGGCCGAGGTTAATCGCCGCTCTTTTTAAATCCCAGCGACTGTGCGTTGTGCAGCATTTCGTTAATATGAAGGATCTTGTTGTCGATATCGTTTACGCATCTTTCAAGCTGCTGGATAAACTCTTCCCGGTCAATTAAATTATCTTTTTCCAGGCTCATTAAACCTTTTATAGTGGCAATGGGACTACGGATCTGGTGCGATAAATGAAACGAATATTGTGACAGCTTATCGTTTTTAACTTTTAGGTCGTTGGTGCGCTCGCTGATAATGGCTTCGAGGTTATGATTAATACGGTCAAGATTTTCTTTTTGCAATAAAATTTCCTGGTTGAGGGCAGTAAGCTGGTTATTGGTACGCTGTTTTTTCTTAACATTATTCAATAGCATAATGACAACAACGGCCAGTAAAGCGGCAATAAGAATACTTGACCAGAGTATTACCCGGCTGGTACGCTGTTTCTGGATAGTCAGCTCATTTTCACGCTGAATTTCACGGGCCTTGTATTGCTCCTGTAACAGGCTGATCTTCTCGGATATATTATTTTTATAGGTAAGACTATCGCGGCGGTAAACCTGTTGCAGGTAATTAAATGCCTGCTTGTAGTTGCCCCGTTTTTGTTCTAACGTATAATAACCTATCAATAGATCGTAATACAGTTTCTCATCTTTAATCAGTTTGGCGTATGTAATACCCTCTTTAATGGCGTTTTCGGCTTTGGTAAGCTCATTTTTAGCGATATAGACCAGGCTTAATGTGATATTAGTACTGGCTATAATGAAATTCAGGTTGCTTTGCCTGGCAATAGCTATGGCCTTTTTAGCAAAATCCTCAGATTGGTCAAAGTTTTTAAGATGACGATATACAATACTAATATTTTGATAACAGATTGCGATGCCGGTATTGTTATTGAGCAAAGAGAATTGGGCATGGCTTTTTTTAAAATATTGAAGTGCTTCTAAATATGCTTTCTTTTTTTGACAAACGATGCCAATATTTAGAAATAATCCGGCTACGAGTTCTTTTTCGCCAATATTCTCAGCAATCTTCAGGGATTCATGATAATATTCTAGGCTTTTGTTGTAATCTACATCTCTGTATAAATTCCCGATATTATTATAAACTTTTGCTTCCCCTTGTTTATCCTTTAATTCACTATATAGGCTTAAAGAGCGTAGAAAGTTCTGTATAGAGCTGTCGTTCTGATTTAAATAATATTTGGCAATTCCACTAACCCGGTATGCTTCGGCGATCCCTCGTTTATAATTTATTTTTTTCGATAGCGAGAGAGCGCTGTCAGCATATTTCTGGGTTTGGGTGGGGTTGGTCAGCCTGATGCTATAGCCGCGTTCATTAAGGGAAATAATTAAGTTCGTATCAATGCCAGCCTTTGTTTCTGCTACAGATCTGTTAGTGCAAACGCCTTTGTTTAAATACAGAAGAAAATACAAAAGCAGAAGGCTTAGGTGTCTCATTTTTAATTTGTTGAAACAATAAAGTTCGGATTTACGTAATAGACTATCAATAGTTTGTAAACAATAAGCTATAAATATCTAATTTAATTTCTCATTTTAAAATTAAACATCATGAAAAAGATTGCTATTTTATTGATCGCCGCATTTGGTTTAACTTTTACTGCCTGTAAAAAAGATGAAGTTGTTAAACCTACTACTACTTCAAAAGTCCCGGTAAACGGCGGGCCTGACCGGAAAGAATCTACAGGTTGGGATTAATAGTTAATTGTAGAAAGTTATGAAAAAGATCATTTTAATTGTCGCTTTTGCTGTGGCAGGTGCAATTGGTTATGCATTTACAATAGATCTAAAAAATCATCGTGCAGAAGAAGCTTCTCACCAGTTGATCAACCCGCCGGCTACACCAGTTCCTGCGCCGGCAATGGACAATAACACTACTGATAAAACAGTTTCCGGCTGGGATTAATTTTGGCCGGTAATACCTGTGAATGTCAACCTGTAAATGCCTGCGTTAGCCGGTGCATTTACAGGTTTTTGTAATTTCCCTAAGCTTTTCTGCATAGGCGGGCTCTGCTTTACATATTCGGTAGGAGTAATAAATACCCGTATGTTTTTTAAACGCCCGGTAAAAAGCAGCCTTTCGCCCCCACAATCTGTCCGACCATGGGCGGATAGAAATATAGTTTTTATGTATTATACCAACACAATAATGCCTTCGGCATAAGAGATCACCGTGTGTTGGCAATGCCATACGAGAAAATTTATTTTCCTATATAACTTTCATATCAGCTATTTTTTGTCCCTTAACCGATGTCTCTATGAGATTTAATTAATAAGGGTATCTCATATCCATCCCCGGCGTTTAAATAAGCGTTTTCATTTTGTTGTCTCACTTTATAAAGTGAGCCTTTTTACCCGTTTAAGGCCACTATTTTCGGGTCGTTAATTCATTTTTTCCTCACTAAAACAAACAACAACATGAAAAAAGTTTTATTCTTAATTCCGCTTATGGCACTGGCTGTAGCGGTATCGGCGCAAACGTACAAAAAGGTAAAAGTAGACATCGGCTTTGGTTATGCCATTCCTAAAGAAAGCGGCGGAGGCACTAAAGGAGGTGTTACATTTACGTTAGAACCCCATTATCGTTTAACAGATGCTATATCTTTAGGATTGCGTTTGGAAGGTGCTGCTTTAGCTCATGTAAACAACCTTGGCGGCGAAGATTCTGATGCTAAAGTATCCGTACTAAGCTCATACTGTGTCACCGGTGAGTATTACCTGGGTAAAAGCAGTTTCCGCCCTTTTGTGGGTGCAGGACTTGGATTTTTCAAATCGGCATCTGTAACTCTTGATGATGACACCATGAGCGGTGGCAGTGCGCCCCAGGTTGTTCCCGGCTCATCAGATTTTGGATTTTTCCCGCGTGTTGGTTTTGAAACCGGTCACTTCCGCATGTCTGCCGAATACAATATTGTAGGCAGCGGCGGATACTTTGCTGCCAAGATCGGCTTCTTCTTTGGCGGGGGTAAAAAGTAGTTAAAAGTTGAGCGCAACGAAATCCCCCCGAGTAATTCGGGGTTCGGGATTGAAAGTATAAAGTAAACAATAATCATCATGTGTATGCACGGAGAAAATGTGCGACACATGATGATTACATCTCTCAAAAAGACAAATCTCATGAAAAAAGTAAGTTACTTAATGTGCCTCGCTCTTATTGCGCTGGCAATTATATCGTGTAAAAAAAAGAAAGAAAAAGACACGGATGACGCCTACGTGTGTACAGCATGTACGCAAATTCCCGAGGGTTTAGCCGCTAACGATAACAGCAGCAAAGGTATTTACAAAGGCGTGATAATAGGCTCCAGCGGCACCATAAAGTTCGATATTGCCAATACCAGCAGTAACGCTATTACGGCTGTTCTGGTAATTGACGGGGTTTCGGTTAACCTGACCACTACGTATACCTGGTCATCGGGAGGTATTCAGGCAGCGCCTTTTAAAGGTATGTTAAACGGGCAGGAACTAACCATTAATTTTTCTGTAGGCGCCAATGGTACAGGGGCAACCATTGTGTCGGCAACCATTCCCGGCCACCCCAATGCCAGTTTCAGCATAGCTAAAGAAACCTCAACGGCCCTGGCAAGATGTTATGAAGGTACTTATCAGAATTCCAAAAATGAAAAAGGAACGTTCAATATCATTGTTTCAACGCTGTTAAAAGGCTGGACCGGAAAATCGAGGGAAAACGGTTCATCAGAAACTACGGATATAAGCGGCAGTTATGTGAACGATAAACTATACTGGGGCAGCGGAACTAATATAGAAATTGCCACAATGGATGGCGATACCTTTAGCGGTACTTTTAATGATGGCAGTTCCAATATAACTGTAAAGGGTAAAAGAACCTTATAGTGCCTGTTTCAACAACTTAAAGATGAAAGCCCTGGCTGCCCGCGAAGGCATCGCCGTAAAGAGAAAGATGCCGTAAAGATGATTTTACCAATTGCATATAATATGCGTTTGGTATAGATATCTGGGTGAGGAAGTAAGGGCATCTTTAACTGCTGACAGCGGCGTTGAGCCCTGTCAGCATTGTTTAGCGTATTTTTAAAAAGGTCTCATCAATAAAAAATAAACGGATGAAAAAAGGACAATTAATTTACGTTTTCACGCTGCTTTTTACCTTAGCCGGTTTAACTCAGCAAGCAGATGCCCAGATCTATTTAGATAATATGGTAGATAAAGCATTTCAATTTCCGAACGGCACAACAGAATGGTCAAATCCTCTTCTCTTGAGGCTTACATCGAAAAAACTCGAGGACAAAGGTTTAGAGGCTGTTCCGTTAGAATTCAGGATAAAAGTGAAGAAAAAAATGGCGATGGCCTGCCACTACACCGTAGAGGTAAAAAGTCTGTCGGACAAGCAAGGCATATCGTTCGAAGCCCGTAATGATTATACCGATGCCCTGAACAAATATATCTATCACAAAGTAAAGCTTAAGCCCGGCGAAACACAAACCTTCGATATTATTTACGCCAGATTAGGGTGTAAGGTAAAAGAAAAGGAAGATTGCCCTAACTGCAGCTGGCATTTTACTTATGTAGAAGTTAAGCCGCTTTAAGATCGGGGCTTATTGAAGATAACAGGTAAGGCAGCCTGACGGTGGCTGAAACGCTGTCAGGCTGCTTTTAACATCGGTTACAAAAATTTAATGCCCAGACCTACCTGCCAAACCTGGTTTTTAAATTCCGGGGTTTCGGTAGTGCCGTTTTCGTTGTTTTTCTGGAAATCAAGGGCGTAGCGGCCGTTCAGAACTAATTTTGAGCCAATATCCAGGCTAATGCCTATAGTGCCGCCCAGGATGCTTTTCTTAAATTTATCCGCATCGTCTTCAATGCGGGTTTGTTCAACAGTGCCCAGGGCTCCTTCAAATTTATTGTTGGTTTTGGTCAAAAAAGATACCTGCGGGCCAAGCAGAATGTTAAAGCCGGGGGCAGCATTAATTTTTGCCTGTATAGGTATCTCGATCCAGTTGGTGGTTTGCGTTAAATGCCCACCGAAGCGATCAGCTTCGTAACCCTTTTGTGAGAATAGCAGCTCCGGCTGAAATCCGAGCCGGTCAATAATGGGTATGCTCACAAAAACTCCGGCATGAAAACCGGTATGGTAATCCGTATTAAAGCTGTCATCACCGGTTTTAATAATGTTGCTGAAATTAAAACCGCCTTTTATACCAACATTCGGACCCTTAAATTGGGCTTGCAGAGAATGAATGGTCAAAATTCCAAGTAGTGTAAAAAATATCTTTTTCATACTAATACTAATTTTTTAGAGTTCATAATAACATAGAACATACACTGGTATGCTTTGTTTACCGGCTTTTAACTTTTTGTAAGAGAAGCAACCGGGCCCGGGGATCTGGAGTTTTGAATTATTGCTATGTTTTTATAGGGCATCAATGAGCCCGCCGGCTGGCGGGGTTTTTTACTGTTGAATTTTGACTTATTATCAAAAGTAAATTTTACCTTTGTGCGCTGATTTGCATGGGGTTGAGACCACACCGGCATTTAATAAAAATAATAAGCAAACTAAAACTGATCAGTTACAAAAGCATGGCGTTGAGAACATGCAAAAACAGCTGTCTGTTTAGTTCTTGAGAATTTAATGGGTTTACGCGAACAAATTGATATAGAAAAGCTTCCCAGCCATGTAGCGGTTATTATGGATGGAAATGGACGCTGGGCAAAAGAAAAGGGGAAACTACGGGTATTCGGGCATCATAATGGTGTAAAGTCTGTACGCGAAACGGTAGAAGCTGCCGCCGAGCTGGGTATCCAATATCTAACATTATACGCATTCTCAACCGAAAACTGGAACCGGCCCAAGCTGGAAGTTATGGCGCTAATGGAATTACTGGTACATACCATTAATAACGAGACCAAAACACTGCTTGAGAACGGTATCCGGCTTAATGCTATCGGCAACCTGAAAGCGCTGCCGGATAAGTGCTACAAGGAATTGCAGCAGGCAATAACGCAGACAGCAGGTAATACACGTACCACGCTTACCCTGGCATTGAGTTACAGCTCACGGTGGGAAATTACAGAGGCCGTAAAGCGGATAGCGCAGGAGGTTAAGGCTGGTTCATTGCAGCCCGAAGACATTACCGAGCAGCTGTTTTCAAACCATTTAAGCACTGCCGGAATGCCGGATCCTGAACTCATGATACGCACCAGTGGCGAATTTCGTATCAGTAATTACCTGCTCTGGCAACTGGCTTATGCCGAATTATATTTTACCCCTAAACTGTGGCCTGATTTCCGCAAAGACGATTTTTATGAAGCCATTATTGACTATCAAAAACGCGAGCGTCGCTTCGGTCTCACCAGCGAACAGGTTAACTAATTTTACTTTTAACACTTTTTAACAACTGATTGAGTTATTTTAGCAGCCATATAAAAAATCAATGAACAAAATCTTCATTAGTATACTTTTTCTTGTTTTATCCGTATCGGCCATGGCACAAATCGGCCGGCAACCGCTCCAACCGGGCTTAAGAACATCGCAAAGCGGCGATGACCCCAGCTACCTCAATCCAAAAGAATATGTTATTGGCGGGGTTACCTTTACCGGCATCAAGTTCCTGGATAAAGACATCCTCACTCAAATAACCAAGCTGAATAAGGGAGATATGATCACTGTGCCCGGCGAGGCAACTTCCGGAGCAGTTAAAAATCTGTGGGATCAGGGCTTGTTTGATGACGTAAAGCTCAACATCGCCCGTATTAATGAAGATACCATCTATTTCAACATCGATGTTACAGAGCGCCCCCGTTTAACCCGTATGGATTTTAAAGGCATGCGTAAAAGTGAAACCGATGAAATTAAAGAGAAGCTCAACGATAAAAAAGGAAAAGTGGTTAATGAGAACCTGTTAAACACTACCAAAGCCATTATTGAGAAATATTTTGCCGAAAAAGGTTTCTTATTTACAACAGTAGATATCAAACAGCAAAAAGATCCTAACGAGCCGAACAGCCTGATATTGGAGGTTGATGTAGATAAACACTCCAAAGTAAAAGTGCACCGCATTACATTTGAAGGGAATAAGGTGTTTAAAAGCGCTCAACTGCGTAAATACATGAAAAAAACGCATCAACAGGCATTTTATAAAATATTCGGTTCAGGCAAGTTTATGCAAAGCAAATACGATGAGGATAAGGAGAAGATCGTAAGCAAAATGCAGGCAAAAGGCTACCGCGATGCCGAAATTCTGAGCGATAGTGTATACCGGTACAGCGATAACACCGTTAATATCCATATCAAGTTGCACGAAGGGCCAAAATATTACTTTGGTAACATTACCTGGGCCGGTAATGCCAAGTACTCAACCGAGACGTTGAATAAGCTGCTGGCCATAGAAAAAGGCGACGTATTCAGCGAAGAAAAATTACAGAAAAAGCTGAGCAGCAGCCCTAACAGCGACGATATATCATCGCTGTATATGAACGATGGTTACCTGACCTTTAATGTTGATCCCGTACAAACCAAAGTGTATGGCGATACCATCGACCTGGAAATACGCATGTACGAAGGGCCACAGTACACTATTAACAAAGTGATTTTAAAAGGTAACGATATCACCAACGATAAGGTAGTGCGCCGGGAAATACGTACCAAGCCCGGGCAGAAGTTTTCTAAGGATGCCGTGGTGCGTACCACTCGTGAAATTGCCCAGTTAGGTAATTTTGACGAGCAAAAAACCGATGTAAAGCCTATTCCAAATCCTGTAGATGGAACGGTAGATATTCAATATACCGTAGCCGAAAAGCCGTCAGACCAGATTGAGCTATCCGGTGGTTTTGGCGGTGGCCGTATTATCGGGACGCTGGGCTTGACGTTCAATAACTTTTCTGCCCGTAACCTGTTTAATCTCAAAGAATATAAGCCCCTGCCTAAAGGCGATGGACAAAAGCTGAGCTTACGCGGACAAACCAACGGTAAACAATATCAATCATACAGCTTCTCATTTTCAGAACCCTGGCTGGGTGGCAAAAAGCCTATCTATTTTGGGATCAGCGCCTTTACATCGCTGTCAACCTATTCCAATTACGATTATTACTCCGGCAACTACCAGGAATCGCCAACAGATCCCCGTATTCGTTTAAACGGGTTGACCTTTAGTCTGGGTAAACGTTTGAAATGGCCCGACGATTATTTCCAGTTAACTCACTCGATCAACCTGGAACAATACAAACTGCGAAATTATACCGGCTTCCTGTTTTCAACCGGAACATCGTATAACTTCAACCTCACCGAAGAGCTAAGCCGTAACTCGGTTGACGCTCCGATATATCCAACATCGGGAACCAATATTAAGTTAACCCTGCAGGCTACGCCGCCGTACTCCTTATGGAACCATACCAATTACGCTATAGCGCCCGATGCCGAAAAATATAAATACACCGAGTACTTTAAAACCAAGTTTGAAGCACAGTGGTTTCAACGCATTTACGGTAAGCTGGTGTTAAAGGCACAAACCCAATTCGGATTTTTGAGCGCATATAATTCGGCTGTAGGCCAACCGGCATTTGAGCGTTTTAAATTAGGTGGAGACGGTATGCAGGGCTTCGACTTCCTGCAAGGGTCAGAAATTATTGCCATGCGTGGTTACAGCAATAACTCGGTGATCCCGGTAGGTTCAAACCCAACCATTGCACAAAATTCCGGTAGCCCGATATTTAATAAATACATTTTAGAGTTGCGCCACCCGATAACCCTGAACCAGCAAGCCACCGTGTTTGTGCTGGCCTTTGCCGAAGCCGGTAATACCTGGGACAGGTTTAAGGATTTTTCTCCGTTTAACGTAAGACGGTCGGTAGGTGTGGGAGCACGGGTATTTTTACCTATATTTGGATTGTTGGGTATTGATTACGGGTACGGATTTGACAAAATACCCGGTATTCCGGATGCCAACAAAGGACAATTTCATTTCAGTATAGCACAACAGATGGGAGGATTTAATTAATGATGAAGAAGTTTTTAATAACAGCAGTGTTTGTAACTTTTGCCGGTGTTTCGGCTTTTGCTCAGCGATTTGCCTATGTAGACAGCGAGTATATTTTAAAACATATACCTGAATATGTATCGGCACAAAAGCAGCTGGATGCCTTGTCAGAACAATGGCAGAAAGAAGTTGATGCCCGTTTTAGCGAGATAGACCAATTGTATAAAGCCTACCAGGCAGACCAGGTGCTGCTTACAGACGATATGCGCAAGCGTCGTGAAAATGAGATCGTAGATAAAGAAAAGCAGGCCAAAGAATTTCAGAAAACCAAATTTGGCTACGAAGGCGATCTGTATAAAGAACGTATCAAGCTGATAAAACCCATACAAGACCGTGTTGCAAAAGCGGTTCAGGCTTATGCAGATAATCAGGGTTTAGATATGATCTTCGATAAAAACAGCCAGATAACACTATTATATGCCAGCACTCGTTTAGATAAAAGTAACGATATAATTGTCCGTTTAGGATATAAGCCCGGCACATTTGCCAAATAAATAAGTAAACTCTCAAACACAATAGAACAAAAGAACAACGATGAAAAAAGTAATTAAATTAGCGGTAGTAGCGGCGGGATTATTTTTAGCAGGAACCACGGCGAATGCACAGCAGAAGTTAGCGCATATTAATTCGGCAGATCTGTTGCAGTCTATGCCGGAGATGAAAGCTGCTGATGCCAATTTCCAGACCTTTCAGAAACAGAAACAAACCTTGCTTCAGCAAATGGACGACGAACGTCAGAAAAAAATTACAGCTTACCAGGATAAATACAAAACCCTGAGCGAAGCCAATAAAGATGTGGTACAAAAAGAGCTGTTAGGCTTGCAAAACGAAATTCAGGACCTTGAAAAACGTTTAGGCGAAGCCCAGGAAAAAGCACAGGAAGAGCTGAAAGCAAAACAAGCCGAATTATACCAGCCTGTATTCAAAAAAGCAGAAGATGCTGTGCGTGCAGTAGCTAAAGAAAAAGGCTATGCGTATGTATTTGATATATCGCAGCCCGGTGTAGTATATTTTGATGGCGGCGAAGATATCCTGGCAACAGTAAAAGCCAAACTGGGTATATCTGCAACCTCAACAGCAGCCCCGGCTCCTAAAAAGTAATCAACATTAATTTTCAATACAGGCGGCGATAACTGATAAAGTTGTCGCCGTTTTTGTTTATACCTGGTATTGAGTAGTGTGTATTGATACTGTTGAATTGTTGATACTGTTGAATTGTTGATATTGTTGAATTGTTAAAATTGTCAACTGTCCATTCTCAATTGTCCATTGTCAACTGTCCATCATCAACTGTCCATCATCAACTGTCAACTGTCACTTGTCCATTATCAACTGTCACTTGTCGTAATTAAATTATTTTCGGACTATATTTAAACGTACCACGTAAAACTTATAACGTACAACTTCTACGTTTTAGCCTTCTGCTTTTAGCCCACCTTATGCCTCCAACCTTGTGCCTTTTACCTTAAAACCTTTCACCATTTACCTTACAATATGTACCTTTGTCGCATCTTAAAAAAATCCTCATGCAATACGATGTAGTAGTAATCGGTAGCGGACCCGGCGGATATGTAGCCGCAATCCGTTGCGCCCAATTAGGACTAAAAACGGCAGTTATAGAAAAGTACAGCACTTTTGGCGGAACCTGCTTAAATGTAGGCTGTATACCGTCGAAGGCATTATTAGACTCATCAGAACATTATCATAACGCTGCGCACACGTTTAAAACCCACGGCATTGAGCTGAAAGATTTAAAGGTGAATATCGGCCAGATGATTGCCCGTAAAAATGTAGTCGTGCAGGAAAATACCGCAGGTATTGCATACCTGTTTAAGAAAAATAAGATTACTACGTATCAGGGCTTAGGTTCATTTGTAGATAAGAATACCATTAAAATTGCCAAAAACGATGGTGCCGAAGAAACCATCACGGCTAAGAACGTGATTATTGCAACCGGGTCAAAACCTACGGCGCTACCGTTTTTACCCATCGATAAAAAGCGTATCATCACTTCTACCGAAGCCCTGAACTTAACTGAAGTGCCTAAGCATCTTATTGTTATCGGCGGCGGTGTTATTGGTTTGGAGTTAGGCTCAGTGTACGCCCGTTTGGGAGCTAAGGTAACCGTAATTGAATTTATGGATGCCATTATCGGCACAATGGATAAAACATTGAGCAAAGAGCTTCAAAAATCGCTGGCGAAGCTGGGCTTTGAGTTTTTGCTGAGCCATAAAGTTACCGGCGCACAGGTAAAAGGTAAAAAAGTTACGGTAACTGCCGATAATCCGAAAGGTGAGCAGGTAACCATCGAAGGCGATTATTGCATTGTAGCCGTTGGTCGCACCGCGTATTCCGAAGGATTAGGTCTTGAAAATATTGGTATACAACTGGAAGAACGTGGAAAGAAAATTCCGGTTAATGAGCACTTACAAACCCCGGTTGAAGGTGTGTATGCCATTGGCGATGTAATTAAAGGCGCTATGCTGGCTCACAAGGCCGAAGAAGAAGGCGTATTTGTTGCCGAAACCATTGCCGGACAGAAACCACACGTTAATTATAACCTCATCCCTGGCGTAGTGTATACCTGGCCCGAAGTTGCCAGCGTAGGTTATACTGAAGAGCAGTTAAAGGAACAGGGACGGAAGTATAAAACCGGGTCATTCCCATTCAAGGCCAGCGGACGTGCCCGTGCCAGTATGGATACCGATGGCTTGGTAAAAGTATTAGCCGATGCTCAAACCGATGAAGTTTTGGGTGTACATATTATTGGCCCGCGTGCTGCCGACATGATTGCCGAAGCCGTAGTTGCTATGGAGTTCCGTGCTTCTGCTGAAGATATTGGTCGGATATGCCATGCGCACCCAACCTATACCGAAGCGCTAAAAGAAGCCGCACTCGCCGCTACCGAAAACCGGGCGATACATATTTAGGGTTAAGTCAAAATTAAAAAGCCTGTCCCTGGCTTGAGTTTCAGCCAGGATATTTGGTGTTGCCTAACTTAAGCCTTAAATACAGGGAAAAGTTATGAAACTTTCCCCTGTATCTACGACGTTATAAACGCCGGGCAGAGCTGCGTTCATTTTGCAAACGAGCGCAAACAAGATGACTGGTTGTGTTTACGCGATACGCTGTGAACCATACAGACATTGTCAACTCTCCATTGTTAGTTGTCAATTATTAAAGATTACTTTCGGTCTTTCCGACTTTCCTAACTTACAAACTATAAGCCATGAATCATGAACTATTAGCCATCAGCGATATTCAACTTCCGGTCTTGCTGACTTTCGGACTATAAACTACAGCGCATGAGCCATACGCCATCGGTATAATCTTGCTTACTTTTATAGGTATGGAGGCGTTGTCGTGGCTGATGCATAAGTACTTGTTTCATGGGCCGTTGTGGTTTATCCATAAAACCCATCATCAAAAACGGAGCGGCTGGTTTGAGCTGAACGATGTTTTTAGTGTACTGTTCGCGGCTATAGCCTTAGGGCTCATGTATGCCGGGAGACAAACGTTCGGTGCCGGTTTCTGGATTGGCTTAGGTATTTCCCTTTACGGGATATCATATTTCATTTTTCATGACTGGTTTATTCATAACCGGTTTAAAGCCTTTAAAAGTAATAACAGGTATCTCAGCGCCATAAGAAGAGCGCATAAAGCGCATCACAAGTCGATGCATAAAAAACCGGCTGAGGGACTTGGCCTATGGTGGGTTTCTAAAAAATATTTCAGGAAAACTCAGCAATAAATACGAAATTCGGCAACCGAAACATGATACAGATCCTTGAGAATTTCCCGCTGAAAAACCTGAACACTTTTGGTGTGGAGGCCCAGGCCCGCTGGTTTGCCGAGGTAAATACACCGGAAGATCTGCAGCAGCTCTTTACTTCTGATATCTGGAAAAACCATAAACGCTTTGTGCTCGGTGGTGGCAGTAATGTGTTGTTTACGCAAGATTTTGATGGTCTGATCGTGAAAGTCAATATTCGGGGCATTGAATATCGTGAAGAAGGTGATGCTATCTACGTGACAGCCGGTGCCGGCGAAGTATGGAACGATCTGGTAACTTTTTGCGTTGGCCGCGGCTTTGCAGGTTTAGAAAACCTGAGTCTTATTCCGGGTTCTGTAGGCGCCTCGCCGGTACAGAATATTGGCGCTTATGGTGTAGAAGTTAAAGACGTGCTCTATTCATGCAGCGCTTTTAGTACAGATACCGCACAGATACGGCAGTTCTCCAATGCCGATTGCCGTTTCGCTTATCGCGACAGCGTGTTCAAAAGTGAGCTGAAAAATAAATTCATTATCACACAGGTTACTTTTAAGCTTTCAAAGATACCGCACCTCAAACTGGAGTATGGCGCTATCCGGCAAGAACTGGCTAACCGGGGTATTAGCAATCCAACCATTAAAGACATTTCGGATGTAGTTTCACAAATTCGGGTAAACAAACTTCCCGACCCGTCTACCATTGGCAACGCGGGTAGCTTTTTTAAAAATCCCATCATTCCGGTCGACAAATTCAGACACTTGCAGTCTGCTTTTCCGGACATTGTACATTTTTCTGTAGACACTCATCACGAAAAAATATCCGCCGGCTGGATGATTGAAAAATTAGGCTGGAAAGGTCGTTTTATTGGTCCGGCCGGAACCTGGAAAAACCAGGCTTTAGTCCTCGTTAATTCCGGAAATGCCACAGGAATAGCGATTTATGAGCTTTCTGACGCGATTATAGCCGATGTTGAAAAGCATTTTGATATCACCCTTGAGCGGGAAGTAAACATCCTGTAATTCCCCTTTTTTATTAATTTCTTGTTAAAAGTGTATTAAAATATGAAAACGTATTTTCCTGTTTTTAGTATTTAGCATGATTGTTGTATTTATCCAAACGGTCGATTAGTTAATCATATCAGTTTGTTAATCGCCGCGATTAGATAACTAAAGTTTAATCCCAAATCTTAGCAAGAAATGACAAATATTGAATTTAACACCATGGTAATGCGCCAGGCAAGCTCTTTAAAAATGTACGCTTTACATTTTACTCATGATGCTGATGATGCTAACGATCTTGTGCAGGATACTTTATTAAAGGCAATTACTTATTACAATAAGTTTAAGGAGGGTACAAACCTAAAGGGCTGGCTGTATACCATTATGAAGAACACCTTCATTAATAATTACCGCCGGTTTGTTAAAATCAGTTCGTTTGTTACCAAAGCCGAAGAAATTTCATCTGCCAACCTGGTGTTCAGTTCAACCAAGAACCAGGGCGAATCAAAATTTATGATGGACGATATTAAGATGGCGCTGAATAAGCTGCCTGAAGAATATTATGTGCCTTTTACTATGTATTTTGAAGGATTTAAATACCATGAAATTGCTGATCATCTTGCTATTCCCATCGGGACTGTAAAAACCCGTATCCACGTAGCCCGCAAGCTGCTGAAAAAAACGTTAAAGCCGTATGATAACGGGGTAAGAAAACCCGTTTATGCCGAGCTTGACTAAATAAGCCCCTTTTCTAAACTCATCATATAGGTGCTCAGGTTCCCCGCCTGGCACCTTCTTTTTTAGTGGAAAGTTCTAAGGCTATAAGTTATATGTTGTAGGAGAGTGGTTTAAGGCTTATAGTTCATGGTTCATGGCGCATAGTCCGGAAGTCGGAAAGTCAGTAAAGACCGCAAGCAGAACCGTGTTATGAGCTACGAACTGTGGGTTACAAAACCTGTAACACGTAACTCATAACAGGCAACAATAAAACAATTTAACAATCTAAAATCGCATTACGCAATACCCAAAAAGAAGTTTACCCTTCGCAAAGTTTCTTTAAATCAGCCAAGCCTTCATCAAATTGCTTCTCCATTGAACCTTTCATGCAGAGCATCATCCAGCGTTCTAAAAATGATTTATTTTCGCCGCTCATTGTCCAGGTTACTTTGGTACCCTGATTAATTGGCTCGAATATAAATTTGGTGTCGGCTACTGATTGCCAGGGTTGAATAAATGCAAGTTTAAAATCCACCTGTTTATTGGGCTCTAAGTGTATAATTTCCATTTGCCCCTCGCCGGTTTTTTTGCCATGCCAGGTATAGCAATGTCCGGGCTGGGCGGGAGTTCCTTTGATTTCTACTTTTGCCGTGGTGTCCATCTTGCTCCAGGGTTCCCATTTAACGAACTGGTTCAAATCGGCGACGTTGTTAAATACCACACTGTCTGCAGCCTGAATTTCGGCGCTTCTGCTAATGAAATAGGTTTTGGGAAGTGCCAAACCTACCAGAACATAGATGGCAGCTATAATAACAATTATGCTTACCAGGATTTTTAAGAATTTCATTATTTAAGTTTTTTGGTTAGTCTAAAGTACATATTTTCTGAAATACCTGAATTTTAAGATAGGTATATTTTGCTTTATCCCCGGCCTGTCCCCTGACGAGCCCGGAATACCTGATTGTTTTAGTTGGTCTGTTAGGGGACAGACCAAGGGAAAACATATAGAAATACACTACTTTCTTTTTTATAGGGAATACTATCGTAATTTTTATGCTTTACCCAAATATCTCATTGCCTCTGTCGCAGCAATCCTGCCCGAAATAATAGCAGGAGGGACGCCAGGGCCGGGAACAGTGAGTTGGCCGGTAAACAGCAGATTTTTGGTTTTTTTAGAGCGCATTTTAGGTTTCAGGAAGGCTGTTTGGCGAAGCGTATTAGCCAGTCCGTAGGCATTGCCCTTAAATGAGTTGTAATCGCTAATAAAATCATTAATGGCATAGCTTCTTTTTACAGTTATAAAAGGGGTGATCTGCTGACCGGTGATTTTCTCAAAGCGGCTTATGATCAGGTTGAAATAGTGTTCGCGTATAGTTTCTGTATCGGTCAATCCGGGAGCTATGGGTACCAGGAAGAATAGGTTTTCACCACTTGGAGGAGCGACAGATGGGTCGGTTTTTGAAGGGCAACAAACGTAAAACAAGGGTTTATCCGGCCATTGCGGCTGTGTATAGATATGGTGCGCATGTTGGTCAAAATCTTCATTAAAAAATAAATTGTGATGCTGAATGCCATTTACCTTTCCGGATAATCCGATATAAAATAACAGGCTGGAAGGAGATAAGGTACGCTTATCCCAATAGGATTCGGAATAGTTGCGGTCCGGCGGAGCAAGCAATTGCTGGTCTACGTGAGCGTAATCGGCATTGGCTACAATAAAATCGGTTTCATAAAATCCGGAGGATGTTTCTATCCCTGTAGCCAAACCGTTGCTGGTACATATCCGTGTTACACGGGTATTCAGTTTAAACTGCACGCCCTGGCTGTTTGCAATGGTAACCATGGCTTTTACAATTTCGTTCATGCCGCCCATGGGATACCAGGTTCCCAGCTTTAGATCGGCATAGTTCATTAAGGTGTACAATGCGGGGGTATTTTGCGGTGTCGCCCCTAAAAACAGGGAGGGAAATTCAAGGATTTTGATGATCCGTGGATCATTAAAATAATGCCTGACGTGTTTGGCGATACTTGCCAGCAACTGGATTTTAAGACTTTGCCTGAGTAGTGTAATGCTTGCAAACTCGCGTATGGAGTGCGAGGGCTTAAATACATAGCTGCCCATGCCTACACGGTATTTATATTCGGCTTGCTGCAAAAAGCGGTCGAGCTGGAGGGCAGCGCCCGGTTCTATTTGTTCAAATAACTGCCGGATATGTGTTATTCCGGCCGGTACATCCAGGTATTCGTCTTTGAAGAATATGCGGTAAGCGGGATCGAGTTGCCTGAGCTGGTAGAAATCAGATGGCTTTTTGTTGAACAGGGCAAAGAAATCTTCGAAAACATCGGGCATCCAGTACCAGCTGGGGCCCATATCGAACGTAAAGCCGTCTTTCTCCCAAACGCGTGCCCTGCCGCCCGGCTGTTCGTTTTGCTCAAAAATGGTAACTTCATAACCAGCCTTTGCCAGCAACGCTGCGCTTGCCAGTCCGGCAAAGCCGGAACCTATAACGGCGATCTTTTTATTGAAAGTCAAAATTCAAAAATCAAAATTCAGAAGTCTAACGCATATACCGGTACCTTGTTCAGCCAAAATTAAAAATTATCTTCGATGGGCTTTTTAAATGTCTTCTTTAAGATTTTTATCAACTTACGGCGTTACAAACGCCGGATAGTGAGGGGCTGACCAAAAAGCTCCCGTCATCCCGAGACGTAGTCGAAGGATCTCCGCCAGAAGTACTTAGGAAAGAGATTTTGCTTCGCAGCTACTTCGTGGTCTCCTCTCCCGATCCCGTATGTACGGGAGGGATCGAAATGACGCTGCTTTTTGACTTTTTGGTCAGCTCCATATGAGCAGCATTTACCAATGCTAACCGGCAATGAGTTAGCATGGCTCTCTTGTATCTTTTCCTGTAAAGACCACTTACGGCAAATTTTCTATTTTTTTAATAGTTTACTTTATTTTGATTAATCTAAATAAAAGATTAGCATTACGTGTTGTGCGATTAAAAAAAAGATAGAAATGAAAGAAAAGGTTGCGCATTTTACTGAGAAACAGTATATTAAAGA
>NZ_VTRT01000016.1 GCF_008274585.1 Pedobacter sp. BS3
GATAACGATAAGCTGCTGCTCGATGATAACAGCGATCCCAGCTACATGGCCTTGGTCAATGGCGATAACAATACCAACCGCTATGGTGTAAACCTGGGCGTAGCGCTGACCGGTGGAGACTACTACGTAGCCTACGCCCTGACCGACGTTGTACAAAAAGACGACAACGGCAATCAAGGCATCGCAGCCTCCTCCGCCATGCAACATATTGTACAGGCAGGCTACCGCAGAGAAGTAGCCCCATCCATCGGATTGATCATCAACGGTATATACCGGTACGATAAGAATCAGAAAGGCGTAGCCGAAGGCCAGTTGAAAGGCGTATTGAGCAATACCTTCTGGGTAGGAGCAGGTTACCGGAACGATCTGGCCTACACCTTCAATGCCGGAGTACGCATCAAGCAACTACAAGTAGGCTACACCCGTGAAATGTCATCCGGCAAAACAGACGGCATTTACCGTGGCGGTAATGAGATCACTCTGTCATATACGTTTGCACCTGTGTTTGGTAAAAAATTATCAGTGTGGTAAGCCGGAAGTTGATCATGTCTCCCAAGTTTGTTTTATCAAATTTGGGAGACATTTTTAATTTTTACTCTTTCATACCCATTTTCATTCTCCATTATCATGCTGTTTAAATCTGTGAAAAAGTTAATTGGTTTTACTGTTTTAGTCTGTCTATGTGTAGAATTGTATGCACAGCAGCAAGTTTTTGATAAAAATAAATTGCTGTTAGCTCCTTTTGAGTACAATGAAGTAAAACTGTTAGATAGCCCGCTTAAACACCAGTTTGACGAGGTTGTGGCATATTATCTGGCTATTCCTGATAATGATTTGTTAAAAGGCTTCAGACAGCGGGCTGGTTTACCAACTTATGGAGCCAGGGATTTGGGAGGCTGGTATACCAATGATATTTTTCATGTGTTTGGCCAGTTTTTAAGTGGAATGAGTCGCTTGTATGCTGTTTCAGGTAACCAAGCATTGAAAAACAAAGTAAACTTTCTTGTTGAAGAATGGGCGAAAACTATTGATGCCAACGGATACTTTTTTTATTCGTCTAAACCTAATGCGCCACATTATGTATATGAGAAAATGGTTGGTGGACTGGTAGATGCGTACGTGTTTGCGGGAGATAAAAATGCCTTGAAACAATTAAGTATTATTACAGACTGGGCTGTGAAAAATTTGAACCGGGATCGGATATACGGTCAGACCCAATCAGAATGGTATACTTTATCAGAAAACCTGTATCGGGCATACTGTGTAACAGGAGATAAAAAATATCTTGACTTTGGAAAAATATGGGAGTATACTGATTACTGGAATTATTACCTTACCGGAGTTCCGCCGGTGGGAGAGCGGAGGCATCATGCCTATAGCCATTTAAATACGTTGAGCAGTGCTGCCGCTGCTTACCTGGTAAGCGGCAATGAAAAGTACAAAACAATTATAAAAAATGCCTATAATTTCTTTTGGAAAGAACAGTGTTTTGCAACAGGAGGATTTGGTCCGGATGAACGCTTATTACCGAAGAATGAATTAATAAAAACCTTAGAAACTACCCATAATACTTTTGAGACCCAATGCGGTTCATGGGCCATATTTAAACTTAGTAAATATCTGATAATGATAACCGGAGATGCCCGATATGGCGACTGGATAGAGAAAATGACGATGAATGGTATTGGTGCAAATATCTCCATGTCGCCGGATGGAAGAGTTCAATATTATTCAGATTATAACCCTCGTGAAGGAACCAGGCATAATCATCACGTCGGTTGGACTTGTTGTACGGGTACTCGCCCTGAAGCTGTGGCAGAATATACCGACATGGTTTATTTCAAAAATAATGATGGGTTATATGTGAATCTATATACGCCTTCTTATGCAACATGGCATGGCATATCGGTAACCCAACAAACAAATTTTCCCGAAAATAACATATCCCTAATTAAACTGAATGTTAAAAAAGGCGGTATAGAAACAACTTTAAGCTTTCGTAAACCTTTATGGGCTGAAACAATGCCGGTTATTTCAGTAAATGGAAAAGCTATAAAACCGAAATTAGTCAATAACTGGATGCAGATAAAACGTCTCTGGTTAGATAACGATCAGGTAAAAATTACTTTTCCTATGAAATTATACATTGACCGCCTTGATGGTTCAAAACCTTACCCTGCCGCATTCATGTATGGTCCGGTTGCAATGGCTGTTAACGCGTCAAACCCTTATCCTGAAGATATTGTAGTATCGAAATCTATTTCGGAACAATTTATCCCCATTTCCGGTAAACCGTTAAATTATCGTATTAAAAACCATTCAGACCTTATACTACGCCCGTATTATCAGTTTTCTCCCAATGAAGCCTACACTTTATATATCGACTCTGTTGTAAAGAATATAGTATTGCAAAAAGACTTGGTATATAATGGCGACTGGAAGCAGGGGCGGGGACCAATTTTTAGCAATGAAAAAGGAGCTAGTATAAGTACAACCTTTACAGGTACTGGTATTAAGGTTTATTTGGATGGATACCGTAATTCAGGTAAAGCACAAATAATAATTGACGGTAAAGGTACGGATGTTATAGATACATTTAATGCTTCGGCAAATGGTTATAAACCTGGCTCCTCCTACTTAGAAAAACAATACAGTAGTTTGGCAGTTGGCACACACAAAATGGTATTATTGGTTTTAGATGAGAAAAACCCTCAGTCAAAAGGTACATTTGTTAATGTTGTTAAATTTGAAGTACTTCCTTAATCGTATTAGTTGCCTAACTTTTTATGCATTTTTAACGCGAATTATTATGTTTTCTATTGCAGTATAAGGTTATGATAATTTTCAAAACAGTATTTCGCAATTTGATTTTGGTTTGCCTGTTTTTCTCAGTCGATTTAAAAGGGCAATCGCTCCAAAAAGATATTGACCATGACTACATTCATCTGGCAGACCCAACCATTTTTCATCATAAAGGCATGTATTACCTGTATGGAACTGGTGGCAGCAAGCAAACCAGTCAGGGATTTGTGGTTTATACCTCAACCGATCTGAAAACGTGGCAGAAACCTAAAGGAGTTGCCGAGGGCTATGCCCTTAAAAAAGGAGATGCTTTTGGGGAATCCCACTTTTGGGCGCCGCAGGTATTTCAGTACAAGAAGAAGTTTTATATGGCCTATACCGCCGATGAGCATATTGCAATAGCTGTTAGCGACAGTCCTTTAGGGCCTTTTGTGCAATCGGTAAAACAACCGTTGCTATTAGGCAATGGGGCAAAACAAATCGATCCGTTTGTTTTTATGGATAACAAAGGGGCGAAATATTTATATTATGTAGTAGTTGCCAATGGCGCTAACCGGATATATGTAGCAGAGCTGAAAGACGACCTTTCGGGAATTAAGGAAGGCTCGGTGCGCAAATGTATCGAAGCCGATCAGCCCTGGGAAAATACCTGGAACGCCAGGTGGCGGGTAACCGAAGGCCCAACAGTAGTCAAGCACAAGGATTATTATTACCTGTTTTATAGTGCCAATGATTTTCGTAACCCGGATTATGCGGTTGGCTATGCCGTAAGTAAAAGCCTGTTAGGCCCTTGGGAAAAAGTGGCAGGTAACCCGGTGATCAGCAGGAAAAACATAGGTCATAATGGCACCGGCCACGGCGATGTGTTAAGCGATGATAAAGGACAATTATACTATGTGCTTCATACCCATTTTTCAGATGAAAAAGTCAGCCCACGATTAACCGGAATTGTTAAAGTCAACTTTGTTAAAAAGCGCTCCGGCCCGGATGAATTTCAAGCAGACACTTCAAGCTTTTATTATCTGCAAAGTGGTGATTAGGTATGGAGTATAGCGATAGCCTTGTTGTTTAATCGTTAGACATTGTTCAATTGTTGCATTGTTAGATTGTCGGGCTGTCCACTATGAACCATACAGGCATTGTCCATTGTCCATTATCTATTGTTCATTATCAACTGTCAACTGTCAACTGTCAACTGTCAACTGTCAACTGTCAACTGTCAACTGTCCATTATCCATTGTCCATTGTCCATTGTCCACTCTCCATTGTCCACTAAAACTCTTTACCATTATCCATTTTTTTAGTTGCTTTGTTAATTGTCGGGGGAAAGGTAGATTGGTCGCAGCAGTATTAATGACCGGCATCTGAATTTTAACGCTCATCGTAATATTATGCATTTAATTACCTGTAGAACTCATTTTTTGATTTTAATAAGCGGTATTCTTCTTTACAGCAGCCTGGCAGCAGGGCAAAGTTTAGACAGCCTGAACCATGAGCTTCAGCAGGCCCGGACAGTCAATGCTAAAATACATGCTTATGAAGACTTGATCCGTTATTATCAATCGGTTGATCCGCAAAAGGCGTTTGACATGGCCAAAGCGCTGATGGCCTTATCCCAAAAGAATAATAATGCCGAGGGAAAGGCCATTGCATACTACAATTATGGTATTTACTGGTTGCTTCAGGGGCAATATGATTCGGTAAAGCACTATGCTGCGCTAACCGGCAAAACAGCCACGTCGGGCAAGGTTGAACGGGTACACGCCATGGGTATAAATCTGATGGCGATATATTTCTGGAATACCGGTAAGCTGGATTCTTCCTTAAGATATCATCTCAGCGCATTGCGGATTCGTGAAAAAAATCGGGATACCAATGGTTTGGGAATCAGTTATCTGGGCTTGGGCAGCTTGTATGCAACACTGCAAAAAACAAAAGATGCCGAAGAATATCTTATTAAGGGATGGAAAATTGGCGAGAAGACAAAAAATGATAAGCTTATTATCAATTGTATGCACATGCTGGCCAATGTGTACGCTTCCAGAGAACAATATTCAAAAGCCTTACAAGTAGATGAAAAAGCTATCAAAGTAGCCTTAAAAGCAAATGATAAGCGGGGCGTTTCTCAGATATATTCCAATATGGCCAATTGTTACACAGAGCTTGGCCAGTATGATAAATCCATTATATATCATTATAAGGTACTTGAGATAGATAAATTTTTTAAAGACGACCGGCAGATTGCCGATACGTACTTTAATCTGGCAACTTGCTATCAAAAGACCGGTAATAATCAAAAGGCTATTGATTTAGCATCGCAGGCCGTGGCGCTTTTTAAAAAAACAGGATATAAGGAAGGACTTAATTATACACTCCCCTTGTTAAGCAGGAGTTATGAAGATACAGGTAATTACAGGCAGGCCCTGAAAGCGCAACAAGATTATGTGCAGGTACAAAAAGAGATATTTAATGAAACTTCAGATAAAACAATTTCCGATTTAAAAACACAATATGAAACCGAGAAAAAAGAGCAGCAAATAAAGTCGCTGAATCAAAAGAACCTGATCCAACAGTTACAGATCAGGCAAAAGAACATTAGCCTGATAATAGCTGGTATCCTGTTAATTTTTATTATATCTATCGCTTATTTTATCTACAATCGTCGTAAGTTGAAAGCTCGTGCCGTGTTACAGGAAGCCATTAATAAAGAACAGGAGATGGCCGCCCGTGGCATTTTAGATGCGGAGGAGCGTGAGCGACGCCGTATTGCAGGCGACCTGCACGATGGCGTAGGGCAGATGCTATCAGCCGCATTGATGAACCTGAATAGTCTTTTTCAAAAACTGGGCTTAAATACAGAAGAACGCTATAAAGCCGAACAATCGCTGGCCCTGGTAACCGAAAGTTATGATGAAATGCGAAGCATCTCCCATCAGATGATGCCCAATGCATTAATTAAGGCCGGATTGGCGTCTGCCGTTAAAGAGTTCATCAATAAGATTGATAAAGACAAGATCAGGGTAAGCCTGGAAACTATTGGTCTGAATGGGCGTTTAGACGAACAGGTTGAAACCGTATTATTCAGGGTAATACAGGAAACAGTCAACAATGTAATTAAGCACGCTGAGGCTGATAAGCTCCATATCCAGCTACTTAAAGACGAAGAAGGAGTGACAGTTACCATTGAAGACAACGGTAAAGGTTTTGATAAATCAAAGATCAAAAGCAAAACGGGTATTGGACTAAGTAATATTTATTCCCGTGTAGGATTTTTAAAAGGTACGGTAGATATTGACACCGCTCCCGGAAAAGGTACGCTGATCAATATTTTTGTACCAGCGTAGCTGCTTAGTTGTGGTTTTGTTGGACGGTTAGTTGGAGCCTGTGAAGAATTTTGTGTAAATGGTCAAACCTACTGCCATTAAATCCTACATCTGTTTTCAAATATAATACTA
>NZ_VTRT01000017.1 GCF_008274585.1 Pedobacter sp. BS3
ACATAAAAACGTCATACTTTTGCGCTCGCTTTCGCGATGAGGGCGTATAGGGAAGAAGGGGTTTATAGGGGTATAAGGAGAGAAGATTTCCTGGACAATTGAGGAGCGATATAATCTTTTAAGTGGAGAGGGTAACCTGAGGGTAGAAGGGGCGGATAGACCCGGAGCAGAGGATTCCAGGTAAGGGGGAACAGTCTCAAAGGAATCTGAGACCTTCCGGAAAAAAAAGATAAAAAAAGATTTGGAGTGGAAGGATAAAGTTTCTACCTTTGCAGTCCCAAACAAAACGGGGGTATCAGGAAGCCGGAAGCAAAAGCAGAACGGCAGGATGAGCCAGGGCAAAAGCAGCAATGCCGGAAGCCCGAAAAGCAAGACCAGTAGGCGCAAGGCCGAACATCAGTAACACACCGAATTTACACCAGAGCCCACCGGCAGCGCCGGAGAGTTCAGGGAAAAATACAGAGCCAAACCGGGACGGGGCGGCGCAAAAGTTCTTTAAAGAAATGTCATGTAGCGTAACGGGTAGCGATACCCGTTAGAGATAACAAAATATCCAAAGTCAATTCAACAAATAGCATAAAAACAGATTCTATTTGAGAAAAATAGAGTCAAGAACAAACTTACATTACAATGGAGAGTTTGATCCTGGCTCAGGATGAACGCTAGCGGCAGGCCTAATACATGCAAGTCGAACGAGATTGAGGAGCTTGCTCCTCATGAAAGTGGCGCACGGGTGCGTAACGCGTATGCAACCTACCTGTAACAAGGGGATAGCCCGGAGAAATCCGGATTAATACCGTATAAAATCACAGTATCGCATGGTACAATGATTAAACATTTATGGGTTACAGATGGGCATGCGTGACATTAGCTGGTTGGTGAGGTAACGGCTCACCAAGGCGACGATGTCTAGGGGCTCTGAGAGGAGAATCCCCCACACTGGTACTGAGACACGGACCAGACTCCTACGGGAGGCAGCAGTAAGGAATATTGGTCAATGGGCGCAAGCCTGAACCAGCCATGCCGCGTGCAGGAAGACGGCCCTACGGGTTGTAAACTGCTTTTGTACCGGAATAAACCTCTTTACGAGTAAAGAGTTGAATGTACGGTAAGAATAAGGATCGGCTAACTCCGTGCCAGCAGCCGCGGTAATACGGAGGATCCAAGCGTTATCCGGATTTATTGGGTTTAAAGGGTGCGTAGGCGGCTACTTAAGTCAGGGGTGAAAGACGGCAGCTCAACTGTCGCAGTGCCTTTGATACTGAGTAGCTTGATTACAGCTGAGGTAGGCGGAATGAGACAAGTAGCGGTGAAATGCATAGATATGTCTCAGAACACCGATTGCGAAGGCAGCTTACTAAAGTGTAAATGACGCTGAGGCACGAAAGCGTGGGGATCAAACAGGATTAGATACCCTGGTAGTCCACGCCCTAAACGATGAATACTCGATGTTAGCGATATACAGTTAGCGTCCAAGCGAAAGCGTTAAGTATTCCACCTGGGGAGTACGCCCGCAAGGGTGAAACTCAAAGGAATTGACGGGGGCCCGCACAAGCGGAGGAGCATGTGGTTTAATTCGATGATACGCGAGGAACCTTACCCGGGCTTGAAAGTTAGTGAATGAACCAGAGATGGTTCAGTGATTTATCACACGAAACTAGGTGCTGCATGGCTGTCGTCAGCTCGTGCCGTGAGGTGTTGGGTTAAGTCCCGCAACGAGCGCAACCCCTATGTTTAGTTGCCAGCATGTCAAGGTGGGGACTCTAAACAGACTGCCTGTGCAAACAGCGAGGAAGGTGGGGACGACGTCAAGTCATCATGGCCCTTACGTCCGGGGCTACACACGTGCTACAATGGGCAGTACAGAGGGCAGCGACATAGTAATATGAAGCCAATCTCAAAAAGCTGTTCACAGTTCGGATTGAGGTCTGCAACTCGACCTCATGAAGTTGGATTCGCTAGTAATCGCAGATCAGCAATGCTGCGGTGAATACGTTCCCGGGCCTTGTACACACCGCCCGTCAAGCCATGGAAGCTGGGGGTACCTGAAGTATGTAACCGCAAGGAGCGTCCTAGGGTAAAACCGGTAACTGGGGCTAAGTCGTAACAAGGTAGCCGTACCGGAAGGTGCGGCTGGAATACCTCCTTTCTAGAGGTTGAATTGAGCCCGTTATGCTACAGATATTTTCTTAAACAATTAGATTTTAGATAGGAGACATCAGATTTGAGCCGAGAATCCGGTTAAGTACCAGTTATTCTCAATACTCATATCTCCATACTCACATCTAAAACAAGCAACCCGGAAGAAGCAGCCGAATCAGTTGGTAAAGATCAGCAGGGCGGCGAGATTGTAAGATGAATTACGATTTACGGAATTACGAGTTACGATTAAAGCAGGCAAGAGGAGAAGATCGTAAATCACAATCTACAATCGTAAAGAAGCAAAAGACAGTCCCGTAGCTCAGTTTGGTTAGAGCACTACACTGATAATGTAGGGGTCAGCAGTTCAAATCTGCTCGGGACTACATGGTGAGTTGAAAGTGAAAAGTGGAAGGTAAAAAGTAGAAAACACTTTGAACATTGCACTTTAAACTAAAAACTATCTTCAGGGGAATTAGCTCAGCTGGCTAGAGCACCTGCCTTGCACGCAGGGGGTCAACGGTTCGAATCCGTTATTCTCCACCTATTAAGGTCTAAGGTCGAAAGGCTGAAGGCAGGAAGGGAAACCCTCCACCTTCAAACCCTCTCACCCTCCACCTTGAGAAAGTTCTTTGACATATTGG
This sequence comes from Pedobacter sp. BS3, assembly GCF_008274585.1. Taxonomy (GTDB): domain Bacteria; phylum Bacteroidota; class Bacteroidia; order Sphingobacteriales; family Sphingobacteriaceae; genus Hufsiella_A. Next base: position 2,784 of record NZ_VTRT01000017.1, read on the forward strand.
AAGAAGTAATTGAAAGAGAAGACAACAGAAGAGTTGTAGGTGATAAGTAATGAGTATTAAGTCGCAAGACTTTCAACTCTAAACTTTCAACTCTAAACTCAAAAAAGCATACCATACTGAGCAAAAGCAGTATTGGTAGAAGAAAGTAAGAAAGGGCACACGGGGGATGCCTAGGCTCTCAGAGGCGAAGAAGGACGTGATAAGCTGCGATAAGCCGCGGGGATTTGCAAATAGGAATTGATCCGCGGATTTCCGAATGGGGAAACCTGATTATCTGAAGGATAATCGTAAAATACGCGAACGTGCTGAACTGAAACATCTAAGTAAGCATAGGAAGAGAAAACAATAGTGATTTCCAGAGTAGTGGCGAGCGAAATGGAAATAGCCCAAACCAGCGCTGTTACGGCAGCACTGGGGTTGTAGGACTACAATGTGGTACATTAAACCGAAGCGGAAGGGTCTGGGAAGGCCCGCCAAAGAGCATGAGAGCTGCGTACGCGTAAGGAATAATGACTTAGTAGGATCCTGAGTACCGCGAGGTTGGAGACGCCTTGTGGGAATCCGGCGGCACCATCCGCCAAGGCTAAATACTCCTGAGAGACCGATAGTGAACCAGTACCGTGAGGGAAAGGTGAAAAGAACCCCGAACAGGGGAGTGAAATAGAACCTGAAACCGTGTGCTTACAAGCGGTCGGAGTCCGCCAGTAGGCGGATGACGGCGTGCCTTTTGCATAATGAGCCTACGAGTTACTCTTCCCTGGCAAGGTTAAGTGATGAAGTCACGCAGCCGAAGCGAAAGCGAGTCTGAAAAGGGCGTATAGTCAGGGGAGGTAGACGCGAAACCTTGTGATCTACCCTTGAGCAGGTTGAAGGTGCGGTAACACGTACTGGAGGACCGAACCGATAAGCGTTGAAAAGCTTCCGGATGACTTGAGGGTAGGGGTGAAAGGCTAATCAAACTGGGAAATAGCTCGTACTCCCCGAAATGTTTTTAGGAACAGCGTGGCGGTAGAGTTTCATAGAGGTAGAGCTACCGATTGGGTGCGGGGGAGTCACATCCTACCAAATCCAGACGAACTCCGAATGCTATGAAATATACGCTGCAGTGAGGCTCTGGGTGCTAAGGTCCAGGGCCGAGAGGGAAAGAACCCAGACCATCAGCTAAGGTCCCCAAATGTAAGCTAAGTTGAACTAACGAGGTTCGGTTGCACAGACAGCTAGGATGTTGGCTTGGAAGCAGCCATTCATTTAAAGAGTGCGTAACAGCTCACTAGTCGAGCGACCGGGCATGGATAATAAACGGGCATAAGTTTACTACCGAAGCTATGGATCCGCCAGATGGCGGATGGTAGGGGAGCATTCCAGCGGGGGCGAAGATGTATCGTAAGGTATGTTGGACCTTCTGGAAAAGCAAATGTAGGCATAAGTAACGATAAGGCAGGAGAGAAACCTGCCCACCGAAAGACTAAGGTTTCCTGATCAACGCTAATCGGATCAGGGTTAGTCGGGGCCTAAGGAGAATCCGGGTGGAGAATCCGATGGACAACGGGTTAATATTCCCGTACTTTGTATAACTGCGATGTGGTGACGGAGTAGTGACACTGCCGCGATCTGACGGAATAGATCGTTGAAGGCTGTAGGTAAATCAATCACAGGCAAATCCGTGATAGGTGCTGAAAGCTGATAGTACCTTAAACCTTCGGGGGCGAGGATAGTGCAGGTAATCAGACTTCCAAGAAAACCCGCTAAGCTTCAGGTTATACAAACCCGTACCGTAAACCGACACAGGTAGTCGAGGAGAGAATCCTAAGGTGCTCGAGTGAATCATGGCTAAGGAACTCGGCAAAATGGCCCTGTAACTTCGGGAGAAGGGGCGCCTGCAGCAATGCAGGCCGCAGTGAAAAGGCCCAGGCGACTGTTTAACAAAAACACATGGCTTTGCAAAATCGAAAGATGAGGTATAAGGCCTGACACCTGCCCGGTGCTGGAAGGTTAAGAGGGGATGTTATTCGCAAGGAGAAGCATTGAATCGAAGCCCCAGTAAACGGCGGCCGTAACTATAACGGTCCTAAGGTAGCGAAATTCCTTGTCGGGTAAGTTCCGACCTGCACGAATGGTGTAACGATCTGGGCGCTGTCTCAGCCATGAGCTCGGTGAAATTGTGGTATCGGTGAAGACGCCGGTTACCCGCAACGGGACGGAAAGACCCCATGCACCTTCACTACAGCTTAACATTGATATTGGATACAGGATGTGTAGGATAGGTGGGAGACGGTGAAGCGGCTTCGCCAGGAGTCGTGGAGTCAACGTTGAAATACCACCCTTTCTGTATTCGGTGTCTAATCCGCCGGCTGGCGGAGACATTGTTTGGCGGGTAGTTTGACTGGGGTGGTCGCCTCCAAAAAGGTAACGGAGGCTTTCAAAGGTATGCTCAGTACGCTTGGTAACCGTACGTGGAGTGCAATAGCAAAAGCATGCTTGACTGTGAGACAGACAAGTCGATCAGGGTCGAAAGACGGATATAGTGATCCGGTGGTTCTGCATGGAAGGGCCATCGCTCAAAGGATAAAAGGTACGCTGGGGATAACAGGCTGATCTCCCCCAAGAGCTCATATCGACGGGGAGGTTTGGCACCTCGATGTCGGCTCGTCACATCCTGGGGCTGGAGAAGGTCCCAAGGGTTCGGCTGTTCGCCGATTAAAGTGGCACGCGAGCTGGGTTCAGAACGTCGCGAGACAGTTCGGTCCCTATCTGTTGTGGGCGCAGGAAGTTTGAGTGGGGCTGACCTTAGTACGAGAGGACCGGGTTGGACCAACCGCTAGTGAATCTGTTATGGCGCCAGCTGTACTGCAGAGTAGCTATGTTGGGAATAGATAAGCGCTGAAAGCATCTAAGTGCGAAACTAGCCACGAGATGAGACTTCCATAGAGGGTCGTAAGAGACGATTACGTAGATAGGCTACAGGTGTAAAGGTGGTAACATCAAAGCCGAGTAGTACTAATCACCCGAAGCTTTCTCAAGCAGATAATCCCGCATGTTCGGGACTGTCTTCTGTTTCAATGACTTCTTTCAATTCATGTCTTAGGTAAGAGGCAAAAGGCATAGGGAGTAAGGAGAACCTTACACCTTCAACCTTACACCTTTAACCTTATAAAACCTTCAGGTGCCTATATCGGCGGTGTCCACCTCTTCCCATTCCGAACAGAGACGTTAAGCCCGCCAGAGCCGATGGTACTGCCGTAACAGGTGGGAGAGTAGGTCGGTGCCACCCCTTTTTTTGAACGCCT
>NZ_VTRT01000018.1 GCF_008274585.1 Pedobacter sp. BS3
TCTGAAGGGGAAACTTCCTTTTTATCGGGGAAGGCTACGGTGGTAATATCGCTGGTGTAATAGTCATACCCGGGACGAGGCAATACGTATTGACCGGGGATTGCTGAGTACATCGTGGTCATGCTGAATCCGTCGTTTAGCGCTGCTGCTGTATAACCGAAGTCTTCGATGGAGCCGGATGTGGTTACGGTGGCCTGAGGGGCTGTATTTTTACTGCCGGCAATGACTTCGATTTCATCCAGCGATAGCAGGTATTGTTTTTTGCCTCCACGGAGAACGGAATAGTTCTTCTGTGTAGTTAACCGGATGTAACGGGCTTTTACTTTTTTTTGCTTTAAGGATACTACCTGGTTACCGGGACCGGGCTGACCGCCGGATTGTGAATAATAGCTGCGCTTATCGGAGAAATCGGAACGATTGGCTACTTCGATCCTGTATTGCTGTGGAAAGCCGAAGCTTTTCTTTCCCTGGTTATCGAACGGGTGCAGGCGTATTTCGGTTATTTCCTGTACTGCTCCTAAATCGAGCTGTACCCACTTGGGCTCCTCGGTATCTGAAAGGGTGGAATGCCAGGCTTTGGCTTTGCCGGCCGGATGGTTATCCATCAGCAGCACAATGGGTTTGCCTGTTCCCTGTACCTGGATCTCGCTGTAGGCGATGTGCTGAACGGCCTGATCGGGCTTGACCCAGGGCCCGCCGCTGTGGCACCAGCCGGGGCCTAACTGGGTGGAAATGGTTAAGCCTAAGCGGGCGGATTCTTCGGCGGCAAACTGCCAGGTCTTGAAAAATTCGGGGGTTTGGGATATGATGGGGTTGGGCATGTGATGATCGCTCCACATTTGGCGGTCTTTGGTCTCGCTGCCGACCAGCATGATCAGGGTTCCGCTTAAGCCGAACTTTTTGAATTGTTCCAAGTCGGAGGTTATGCCTTTTCTGGTTACCATATCGTTGATCCAGTCCCAGAATATCCAGGGCCGGTACGTATCTGACGGGTTTTGGAATTGCCGCACATCCTGGCTGTAGCCAGTAAAAGGTAATAAAAGAAAGAGGAAAATTATCGGTTTAGACTTCATACGTATATCGCTACATTTAAAACAGATCAGGATAATCTGAGATGATACCATCAACACCCATCGCTTTCAGGGTTTCAATTTCTTCTTTGGTATTTACTGTCCAGGGAATAACTTTCATTCCTTTTTGGTGACATTGCTGCACCAGTTCACTGGTTACCAACGGATAATACGGACTATATATATCCGGCACGAAGGTTAATTTTTTAAGATTGGTTTCCAGGTCGCCTTTACCAACCAGGTAAGATATTTTCACCTTATAATCACGATGCACAATCTCCAGCATCCCAATATCAAAGGACTGAAGCATCATGCGTTTCTGAATCTTCTTATCGTGAATAATTGCCATTATTTTTTTAATAAACTCTTCGCGGAAAGCCGTTTTATCTGTATTTTCTGGTACAGCTAATTTGGCTTCAATGTTATATCCGGGCGGCTTCAGGTGCTTACTTTTAGCATACGCTTCTACCGAATCAAGCAGATCTGAAAACAAGGGAATTACCGTATGCATTTTCTTTTGCCCCGGAAACTCCGGGTGCGGCTTGGAACCGGTATCAAACTTTTGTATTTCATCGTAGGTCAGGTTATATAACCGGTATTTTTTCTCGTCTGCTTTAGGGATAGGATTACCGTTTGGATCTAAGGCGAAAACGGATGAAATGTAATTATCGTGCGATACGATCACTTTCCCATCCTTAGTATACGATAAGTCTAATTCAAGCGTAGCGCCTAAATCAAGGGCATTTTTCATGGCAGCAACAGAATTTTCGGGCATCAGTCCACGCCCTCCCCGGTGTGCCTGCGGATCAAATTTTTGTTGGGCCTGAGCAGTTGCAAAAACCGGAATCATGAGCAGTACAGCAAGCTTATTATAATGTCTCTTCATGTATATTAAGTCAAAAATCAAAGTTCAAGAGTTAAAAGTAACGATTAAGGAACCTCCGTATTACCTCAATCACGAAATAAGGAGCCAGACAGCAATACAAGCTGCCTGGCTTTAACAGCTACCTGGTAACTGTTATCTTACTATGGGAAAAAGATTCACAGGTATTATGCATTTATTTTTC
>NZ_VTRT01000019.1 GCF_008274585.1 Pedobacter sp. BS3
TTTTAATTTTGACTTAACACTATGTGTGGAATAGTAGGCTATATAGGAAACCGTAATGCCTGGGAAGTAGTTATCAAAGGCTTGCACCGGTTAGAATACCGCGGCTACGACAGCGCCGGGGTAGCGCTGATAGACAATAACCAGCTCAATATTTATAAAAAAGCCGGCAAGGTAAGCGATCTGGAACAGTTTTCCCGGGGCAAAAACCTTAGCGGAAGCATCGGCATGGGGCACACCCGCTGGGCCACCCACGGCGCACCCAGCGACCGCAACTCTCACCCCCATACCTCCGGCGACGGCAGGCTCGCCATCATCCACAACGGTATCATCGAAAACTATGCTACCCTTAAAGAAGAGCTGGCCGCCCGTGGTCATCACTTCAGCAGCGATACCGATACCGAAGTGCTCATCCACCTCATCGAGGAGATTCTCAAACAAAACCACGTAGACCTTCGCGAAGCCGTACGCTTAGCCCTGAACGAAGTGGTAGGCGCTTATGCCATTGTGATCATGAGCGAAGATGAGCCCGGCCAGCTTATTGCCGCCCGCAAAGGCAGCCCGATGGTGATTGGCGTAGGCAATAACGAATACTTCATCGCCTCCGATGCTTCGCCCATTGTAGAATTCACCAAAAACGTCATCTATCTCAAGGATAATGAAATAGCCTTCCTTAAACGGAACGAGCTGCTGATCAAATCCATTGATAATACCGTACAAACCCCGTACATCCAGGAGCTGGAGCTGAAGCTGGAAATGCTGGAGAAAGGCGGCTACGACCACTTCATGCTCAAAGAGATCTACGAGCAGCCCCGCTCCATACAGGATTGCATGCGTGGACGGATCTATCCCAAAGAAGGTAAAGTACAGTTAGGCGGTATTAAAGAATATACCGAAAAGCTGAAAAACATAGACCGCATTATTATTGTAGCCTGCGGCACATCCTGGCATGCCGGTTTGGTTGGTGAATACCTGCTGGAAGAATATGCCCGCATACCGGTAGAAGTAGAATATGCTTCGGAGTTCCGGTACCGTAACCCGGTAATCTCCGAAAAGGATATCGTAATAGCCATCTCCCAGTCCGGCGAAACCGCCGACACAATGGCTGCCATTACCCTGGCCAAAGAAAAAGGCGCTACCATTTTCGGGATATGTAACGTGGTCGGTTCGTCTATACCGCGTATCTCACATGCCGGTATCTATACTCATGCCGGGCCTGAAATTGGCGTAGCCTCTACCAAAGCCTTTACCGCACAGGTAACGGCTTTAACGCTGCTGGCCTTTTACATGGCCCAGCAACGCGGCACCATTACCCAGTCGCAATTGATCAACCTGCTGACCGAACTGGATGAAATCCCGGCACTGGTAGAAAAATCATTACAGGCTAATGAAAAGATAAAGGCTATTGCCGAAAAGTTCATCCATTCCCGCAACTGCCTGTTTCTGGGCCGGGGAAGTGGTTTCCCGGTAGCGCTGGAAGGGGCTTTGAAGCTGAAGGAGATCTCGTACATCCATGCCGAGGGTTACCCGGCGGCAGAGATGAAGCACGGGCCCATTGCCCTGATCGATGAGCAGATGCCGGTTATTGTGATAGCCACCAAAAACTCTTCGTATGAGAAGGTGATCAGCAACATCCAGGAAGTGAAAGCCCGCAAAGGCATCATCATTGCCATTGTAACCGAAGGCGATACCGAAGTAAAGAAGATGGCCGATTACGTGATAGAGATACCAGATGCCAGCGAGGCGTTTCTGCCGCTGATCGCTACCATTCCGTTGCAGCTGATCTCCTACCATATTGCCGTGCTGCGTGGCTGCAATGTGGACCAGCCCCGTAACCTGGC
>NZ_VTRT01000002.1 GCF_008274585.1 Pedobacter sp. BS3
TTGATAACTACTTCCCAGGCATTACGGTTTCCTATATAGCCTACTATTCCACACATAGTGTTAAGTCAAAATTAAAAGTTGAGCGAAGCGAGATCCCCCGGGTAATCCGGGGTTCGGGATTAAAAGTTAAAATTGTTAATGAATTTAAAATCAGAAACATACAGATGAATTTTCGAATCAGTTTATAGTTAACTAAGAACATGTTTAAATTTCATAGATGTGACAATTGTGAATGGACGGTGAAGACACCGTCCATGGCTTCCTGCCGCTGCTGGTGTCCCCACCAGCAGCAATAAAACCATTGTTTCATGAAATTTAAACATGTTCTAAGTAATAGTTTGGCATATAATTAAGTTAACGTGAGTCCGGGTTAAGGCGCAGGCTCGTCCCGATTTACAACCGGGATGCCAGAAAACGGCGTTTGCAACACTGCAATATTGCTTAAGACAATCAAAGGCAGCTGTTACCGGCATTACAAATGCCGGAGATTTATGCACTCGTTTTGCAAACGAGCGCAAACAGGAAACGAGCGCAAACAGGATAACTTTTAAACCAAGGAGATCAATTATATCATGCATTCAGGCAGCTTTTGGCTAATTTCATCGTAGACCTGCCGTATGCCTTCTTCTAATGCAATGCCGGCTTTCCAGCCCAGCCGGTTAATTTTAGACACATCCAGCAACTTTCGTGGTGTTCCATCGGGCTTGCTACTGTTAAAAATCAGCTTCCCTTTAAAGCCAACTATCTTCTGAATCAATAGAGCAAGATCACGAATAGAAATGTCAGCTCCGCAACCGATATTGATCTGCCCGGCTTCGTTATAATGCTGCATCAGAAAACAGCAGGCTTCTGCCAAATCGTCTACATGCAAAAATTCACGTAAGGGCGTTCCTGTCCCCCATATCTCCACTTCGCCGGCATTGTTTTCTTTAGCTTCGATCATTTTTCGCAGTAATGCCGGCAGCACATGCGAGTTATGCAGATCATAATTATCATTTGGGCCATATAAATTTGTTGGCATTACCGAAATAAAATTGCAGCCGTATTGTGAGCGATAGGCATCGCATAATTTGATCCCGGCAATTTTGGCTATGGCATACGGCTCATTTGTATATTCAAGCGGGCCGGTCAGCAAGGCTTCTTCTGTTAACGGTTGCTCTGCCAGCTTAGGATAAATACACGACGACCCCAGGAAAAGCAACTTTTTAACCTGTGCCTGGTAGGCGGCATCAATGATATTGCTCTGTATCATCAGGTTATCATACAGAAATCCGGCCCGGTAGGTATTGTTGGCCATAATGCCTCCTACCTTAGCCGCAGCAAGAAATACATAATCAGGCTTTTCTGTGGCGAAGAACTGCTGTACGGCCTGCTGGTTCCTCAAATCCAGCTCACGGGACGTACGGGTAATAATAGTTGTATACCCGTGCTTTTCAAGCACCCGGGCCAGTGCCGAACCAACCATTCCACGATGCCCGGCTATATAGATTTTACTGTCTTTTTCCATGTAAATTGTACGTTATTATAATTTGCCAACCGGCACTGTTAAACTAAACTCTTTTAGATCAGGACAACAGAACAGGCTTTTCTATTTCAAGGCGCTCATATACCTTTTTTACATCCTGCGATGCGCTTTTGGGCAGAATAAGCAGGACATCTTCTGTATTTACCACAACAAGGTCTTTAACTCCTACAAATTCAACATGCTTATCTACCCCTAATACCATGTTGTTATGAACAAACCGGTGCTGCTGCACCTCTTTTTCAAAATATTCCCACATCGATTCAAATGAACCTAAATCAGACCAGCCAAAAGCTGCCGGCACAACTTTGATCTTACCCGACTGCTCCATTACAGCATAGTCTATGCTTTTAGCGGGAATGAGCATGGATTCCTTTAGCGGGAGCATATTACCCCGCCGCTTGCTCCAGGCGTTTAGAACAGCCGTAAACAGTGCGGGCTCATAAGTACAAAGCTCTTCGAGATAAACACCTGCCTTAAAGCAAAACATCCCGCTGTTCCATAAAAAGCGGCCGCTTTGTACAAACTCTCCGGCATGTGTATAGGATGGTTTTTCACGAAAACTGATCACATTGTTGTTTGCGTATTCGATATAACCGTAGCCTGTTTCGGGGCGGGAAGGTTTTATACCAAACGTTACCAGGTAGCCGTCAAGAGCCAACGTTTCGGCCTCCTGAACGGCCGCTATATAAGCATCCTGATCTTGTATAATATGATCGGAAGGGCAAACCAGCAATACATCTTCAGCATCAGCGGCAAAAGCTGCAAAAGCTATGGCTGCAGCAGTATTTCGCGGAGCCGCCTCAATAATTTCGGTATACGGCTTAATTCCCGCAGCTTCAAGAGCTCTTTGCGATAGCTGGTAGTTATCAATATTGCCAACTACAACGGTATGACCGGCTAAAACCGCATTACGTTCTGCACATAACTGGAACAGGGATCTTTGTTCAAATAAAGGGATATATTGTTTGGGACGGGATTTGCGTGAAAGCGGCCACAAACGGCTGCCAACACCACCGGAAAGGATAACACTAATCATCACGATCTTTTCTTATTCAAACTGGTTGAGTACCTGGTATCCTGCATCGTGTAAGAGCTTTTCTTTACGGAAAGTTTCTACATCTGCCCAAACCATATCTTTAACCAAAGCCAGCAGATCGTATTTCGGGATCCAGCTCAGTTGTTGCTTAGCTTTAGTTGGATCACCGATCAGCAATTCCACCTCGGTTGGACGGAAATACCGTGCATCTACTTCTACCACGACGGTTCCGGCTTCAACCTGGAAATCAGGGTTTGAGCAGGCAGTAACTGTTCCTTTCTCATTCACACCCCCGCCGGTAAATACAAGCTCAATACCCAATTCGGCGAAAGCCATTTTTACAAAGTCGCGAACGGTGGTAGTATGACCGGTAGCAATAACAAAATCACCGGCTTTATCCTGCTGCAGGATCAGGTACATGGCTTCAACGTAGTCTTTTGCATGTCCCCAGTCGCGTTTGGCGTCTAAATTTCCCAGATATAGCTTTTCCTGTAATCCTGTTGCTATTTTAGCCGCAGCACGTGTTATTTTGCGTGTTACAAAGGTCTCGCCCCGCAATGGACTTTCGTGATTAAACAATATGCCGTTTGATGCAAATATGCCATAGGCCTCCCTGTAATTTACCGTGATCCAGTACGCGTAAAGTTTGGCTACAGCATACGGCGAACGCGGGTAAAACGGCGTGGTTTCTTTTTGCGGAACTTCCTGCACCAGTCCGTACAGCTCTGACGTGGAAGCCTGATAGATCCTGGTTTTATCCTGAAGGTTTAACAATCTTACCGCCTCTAAAATGCGTAATGTTCCTATGCCATCGGCATTAGCGGTGTATTCGGGAACGTCAAAGCTTACCTGCACATGGCTCATGGCTCCCAAATTATAGATCTCATCGGGTTGTACCTGCTGGATAATGCGGATCAGGTTTGTTGAATCGGTCAGATCGCCGTAATGCAAAATAAAGTTCCGTTCAGGCTCATGCGGATCCTGGTACAGGTGATCGATTCGGTCTGTATTAAACAATGAGCTTCTGCGTTTAATACCGTGTACTTCGTAATCTTTTGAAATTAATAATTCGGCCAGATAGGCCCCATCCTGCCCGGTAATACCGGTAATTAGCGCTTTCTTTTTCAATGGATATTTGTTGTTTGTTGTTCGTCTTTCGTTGTTAGTTGTTAGTTGTTCGTAAATCGTAAATCGTAAATCTGTTTGTTATTTGCTTCTTGCTCCTTTAAATAAAATGTTGTTAAAGGCTTTGAACAAATAAGTAAGATCCGTTTTTAAAGGATGTTTGATGTAAGATTCGATATACCGCATTTCAGAGTCAACCAGTTCCGGGAAACTGTCGGGCAGATCGGCATAAAAAGGAGGAATAAGCCCGGGCTTGCTTAAGCACCTTTTTTCCTGTGCTTCTTTAGGGTACATGCTAAATTTATGGTTGCTCAGGGGGCGAACGCCCACAATTTTTATATCGCCTTTTATCAGGTTGATGAGCATGGGTAGCTCATCAATCCAGAATTTCCTGCAAATTCTGCCGGCAGTGGTTACCCTGAAGTCCTCATTGGCCTTATCACCATTTGCAGTGCCATATTTTTCGTAAACATACTGCTGCAGATATTCTGAATAAGCATACATTGTTCTCAGCTTATATACATTAAATACTTGGCCTCCCTTGCCAACCCGTTTAAGCCGGATAAGCAATCCGTAGTGCGGATCTTTGCCCAATACCGGTTCCTTTATCTTACGGGCAACAAAGTAAAAGCGGTTGTTTATGTATCTTTCGGCCAAAACCTCAAACCCACAATAATAAAGGCGTCCCAGTATCTCTGTTTTAGAGTATATCTGCTTTTTTCCCCTGGTAATGAAGTTATAGAAGCTTTTGGTAAGCCTGAACATGGGAAATATCCTGTGAAACAGCGTATCAAACAGGTAATGTACCCGGTTTAGCGGCCATGGCATGGTATTTAATATCCGCTCTTTACGACTGGCAAATACTTCGGCGCTGTTAACGTATAATCCCCCGGTGGCTATTTTAGCATTTACCGAGCGGAAAAAGTCATTAAGCGCCGGGATATCATTGAGGTTTCTAAGGTTAATGATGTGGCGATACCTGTTCCTGTTCAGCCAGTCGATATTAAAGGGCGAGCTTGTGGCAGTAAGAAATACCGAGTCGTCCAGATCTATGTGTTCTGCAATAAAATTATACGTACCGTCTCCGGCCAATTCTGTAATAAAATCCCTGACCGGGGAGATACGCCAGGGATAATCTATTGATTTTAATGAAGTTAATTCATCGGGAAATGAATGTCCCGGCAATTCAGCTAATTGCATAAACAGAAATATTAAGCGTAATCAAAGACTGAGATGTATGATTTGAGCTCAGATACAAGCTCTTATAAGAATTTTATGCCATCCGGCAGCTAAGCTTAGCGGGTATGTTTCATGGTAAGCCTGTAAAACACCGCCCCTGTTAACATACCGGCCACATTAGCCCTGATATCATTTACATTAAAGGTGCGGTAGGGAATACCAAGCTGGATATATTCTGCCAGTACGGTAATTACCAAACCTATTGCAAGCCAATAACCTGCTTTCAGCCTGTTGTTCTTAGCTGGTTGTAAAAACATCCACGGTACAAATAATGAACCATGAAAAATATGATCAAGGCGTATGTGAAAAATAAATACATTATTCATTGCCTGCTTAAGGGGCGTAACGGGAACACTTAACGCAAGAATTACCAATACCAGATAAGCGGTTATGAACAGCCCTATCTGTTTAGAGCAACGCCCCATTATTTAAACCTGTTCTGATACATCCGGTTAATGCGCATGCTCAATATACTACGCGGATAATTTTCAAACGTATCTACCAGCATTTTGGTAGGATTGATCATTTCTGATAGCATAATATCCCGTTTTTGTTTTGTTGATTCACTTAAATCTTCCCCGGACAGCAGCTCGTCTATTTTGTCCAATACCCCGGCAGAGCTTCTGAAGCCGCAGATCAACCCCCGTTTTTCCTGCTCTTTCATATAACCCAGCTCTAACGAGTTTACATAAATAGCGGGTGTGCCCAACATGGCGCATTCGGAAGCCATTGTTGCGCCCTCGCCTATAAACAATGTTGCGCAGGCTAACACATCGTGTATTTGCGAAGGAGAAATCTTTATCCGGTACTGTTCTAAATCCTGGGGCATGGAGCCTTCGGCACAGATAAAAACCCGGTATTTGTCTTTCAGCCGTTCAATAATTGCTCTTTTGGTTTGTAGATCCAGTCCTGACTGGCCGATGTCGTGATTGGCATTCCATGATACAAAACGCAGCAATACATACGGCTGACCGGGCTCAATCCCGAGCTGCTTATAAATGTCCGGATCGGGTTTAAAGTAATCTTTATGCAGGTAAAGTAACTCCATGAATCCGTTAAAGGATATTTGCTTGTAACCCAGCTGCGACATAAAGCAAAACGGTGTAAATACTACGTTAGAAAATGGCAGGTAAAATTTCCGGGCCGTGTTTGCGTGCTCGGTATCGTCAAACGTGATATGCGGCTTACGTAAAAGCCATGAAACCTGCGCCGCATAGGGCGAAACAAAGCTTAAAAAATAATCGGGCTTGAATTTCCGGGCTTTTTTATACAAAAACCAATCGGCTTTGAGCATATAAATGAGCTTGCCTATTGCACTGTTTTTGCCCCGGCCCCGCGAATAATAATCCAGTTTATACTCATTTAATAACTGATGGGTTACTTCCTTATCACGGGCAGTGATCAGTATATCATGCCCCTTATTTCGCATAATGCTTATAAAATTCTTAAAATAGTGAACATGTGCCGGATGGCCGATATCGATCAGGATTCTCATTGTAAAATTGACGGAGGCAGTGTTAAGTTAAAAGTTGAACGTAGTGAAACTCCCCCGGGTAATTGGGGGTTCGGGATTAAAAGTTAAAACCAGTAATACATTAAAAATCAGAAATATACGGATGAATTTCCGAGTAAGCTTCAGCCGCTGCTGGTGTCTCCACCAGCAGCAATAAAACCATTGTTTCATGGAATTTAAACCTGTTCTTAGCAGCAGAACAGGTAAGCTTATTGAAACCCATTGTAAATTGCTTCCAGTAGTTGCTCTTTTTTTGAAACATCCAGGTGTTCCATAGCGTATTGCTGCCCCTGCCGGCCTAAATTTTTTCTCAGACCTGGATCATTTGCTGTTTTAAGGATGGCCTGGCATAATGCATCAACATCATTTTCATGAACCAGCAAGCCTGTTTTGCCGGTTTCAATGATATAGGGAATGCCGGCATGAAAGGTTGAGATCACGGGTAACCCGGCAGCCATTGCCTCAACTATTGCCCCCGGGATACCTTCCTTATCGGCGTTTTTATGGACTATGCTGGGATGTATAAAAACATCTGCCTGCTTTAAGTAAGTTAGATGCTGCTGCGATGCATAGGCTATTTTGCCAAATACAGAGACATAGCGCTGCATATTGTTCAGCTTTATAAAGCGCATGATATCATGCCATTGTAACCCGGAGCCAACAATGGTCAACTGAATTGCCGGATTGATACTTTGAGCTTTTTTAAACGCTTCCAGCAAAAAGAGATGCCCTTTTTTGGGCGTCAGGCTGGAAATAATGAGGTACGATACATGCTTACCTGACGGATCATAATTATGCCGGCCGTAAAATTTGGCCAGGGGGATCCCGTGGTAATGGATCTTAATTTTTTCTTCCGGACACCCCAGTTTCAGCAGGTCTTTTTTCATATCCTCAGACATTGCTAAAACAACATCGGCATGTTTAAAAACCCTTTGTTTAAGATAATATTTACCATATCCGCCTAAGCGCTGCGGAAAACTGCTGCAATCGTAACCGTAAAATGAAACTACTTTAGGCTTTGCAATGTGCCTTAGCAACGGAAGATAGATCCCGGCATCTGTTCCGTAATGAAAATGCAATATATCAGCATCATTTACAAATTCACGTATCTTCCGGGCTTCCCGCGTGGTGATCAGCTTAACCAGCTTAAATTTTATTTTACCCCAAAAATTGCCTGCCCCTGATAAATCTAATGTTTTAAAACCGGTGTTATGGAATGTGCTGAAACCTCCGCCCTGATCGGTTTTAATTTTATAAACAATACCGGGAGTATATGCTATATGATTTACTACCTGGTTTTGAATAAAGGAAGCCTTTAACTGGCTGGATTTTCTGACAAAGTGTATAACTTTCATAAAATGCATTACCTGCTGTGCAGGATCTTTGATTATGCTGTAGCGTTAAAAAATTTAATATCCCAACAACTTATACACCGGCTACCTGCTTATAAAAATCCAATGTTTGCCCGGCTATTTTTTCAGGCTTGTACTTTTTAAAAGCCTCCTTTCTGGCCTGTGCACTTATTTTATGATAGTACTCAGCATTCAGATATAATTCTGATAAAATACCGGCCAGCTCCGGCACATTGCCTTTTTCGTATAAAAACCCGGATGATCTGTGCGTTATCATTTCAGAAACACCGCCCACTTTGGCTGCTACCACTACCCGTCCGGCTGCCATAGCTTCTGAGATACAGACCGGCAAAACTTCCTGGTACGATGGCAATACCAAAATGTGGACATCGTTATATAGTTTTATAATGGCATCCTGGTTAAGCCAGTTATGAAATACAACCTGGCCAGTTAACCGGTTAGCGGCAATAAAATCATTAACTTTCTTTGCATATCCGGGCTCAACTACCCCGCCTACTACCTCAAGCCGGAAGTGCTGCCGCCTGTCTGCAGTTATTTTCAAAGCCTCTAACAGATCTAACAGGCCTTTAAGCTTCTTTATGCCTGCGATGTAAATTAACCGGTTAACCGGTTTTTCATTTTTTCTTACGTTGAAAAATCCGGGGTTTACCGGGTTATGGATCAAAGCGGTTTTACATCCCGGCAGATCATCGCGATCTAATATTTTTGCGTTGTAACGCGAAATACATATAAAGTTCCTGAGGCGGGGCATCAGGAGCGTTTCAATACAGATATTTACCAGGAAATTGAGCTTTGATCGTAACGTAAGCTGATTTTTAAGCTCTTCGGCTAAAATTCCATGCGGCGTTACAACCAGGTTATTTTTATCTATTTTACAGGATAACAGCAAATTGGAGCCGTTTCCCTGAATATGAACAACATCTGGCTTATATGCTTTAATAAGTCGTCTGAGCTGTTTTCTGTAATGAAAAAAAAGCCGGTATTTGGTTGACCGCACCGGCCCGCAACCCGCATGATGAATGGTTATATGTTCGCTGTATCTTATTACCTGATCTTCCTTATTTTGCCCGTTAATGGCAAATATTTTAAGATCTATTCCGGGAACGGAGAGAAAGCCATTGATCAGGTTTACTGATACGGCTTCTACCCCACCCTTAATATTATCGGGATTAAGAGGGTAGTGTGCTACCATGAGCGCTTTGATCATAAATGTAGTTAAGCTTGTTTCTATATATCGGCTAAAAAAGTAAACAACCGGCCTGCTATAGTTTCGTAATGAAAATTCTGCCTTCCCAACTGGTATGCCTGTCGGGCTATTTTATCAGATAAGGCCCGGTTGTTAAGTCCTTCTTCTATTTTTGAGGCAAATGCTGCTACATCATATTCTGTAGCAACAAAAGCATTTTGTCCATCGGTAAAATACCGGCTGATCTCTCCCACGGCAGTAGTTACTATGGGCGTTTTTGAGGCGGTGTATTCGGCTATCTTATGCGGAAAGCGGGCAATATCACGCTGGTAAGGCTTTAAGGGGATCAACAACAGGCCGGCTTGTTTGTATGCTTTGAATAATTCTTCGTTACTGAGATTTGACAACACCTTAATGCTGTTTTTTTTAGCAGATTGACCGATGTAGTTATGAACCCGTTGATTTTGTACGGCATTGCCATGAATGATCAGAACCAGGTCTACCGCTACATTTTTTACCTTGTTAAAAGCATCGATAATAAAGCTGATGTTTTCAAAATAGGCTGAAGCACCGCAAAATAAAATGTTGGTATTTAACTTATCTGCAGCCACAATTGCATCTACCTTATTAAAATCGGTTAATGCGGGTATCCGGAACAGGGATACGTTAGGATTTATTTTTTTCTGGTAATCTTCCAGGAAAACGCTTATTGGAATTATTGCATCGCTATACCGATGCGCTATGTCGTCAAACTTAAGGTGTAAGCCACTTTTGTTTTTACCTGCATTGATATCTTTAACAAATTCTTCGTAGCTGAGCACGATCTTATATCCCGCCAGACGGAGAAGATAATAGTAATAAATTAAAGCATAGCTGTTTTGCGTGGAGAGAATAGCAACGTTTTTCTGTTTCCTTTTCCGCAAGGCAAGGATATGGAACACTTCGCTGATCTTGCCCAGTACCTTGATGCCATTTCTGAATATAAAATTTGCCGGCTTATAGGCATAAAATGAGGTATAAACGTAATTTATCTGCTCTATTTTCCCCTTATAGGGAATATCAGGATGATCTTTTTTGCTGAAGATACCTTTAGCATTAATGATGGTTACTGCCGCTCCGGCCTTTACCAGCGCTTTGCTTACCATCTTTTGCTTTTGCACCTCGGCAAAACCGTACGGAAAGCCGTTACACCCTAAGTAAATAATATTCATGCTATTTTAACGCTCTGATAACAACACACGGATTGCCTGCTGCAATTACATTTGCGGGGATGCTTTTAGTCACCACACTGCCGGCGCCTATCACCGAGTTTTTCCCGATGCTGACATTTTTTAAGATAATTGAACCATAACCAATGAACACATTATCGCCTATATAAACTTCCCCGGGCAAAGGATCTGCGGTATGCCTTAAATGCGGGTCTATGTTGTGCCAGTTGGTATCTGTGATCAGTGAATTGGCTCCAACCATTACGTTTGATCCAATAATAATTTTATTTGCAGCGCCTATGGCAGTACCACTCAGACCTGAATTATCGCCAATTTCGATACGGGAATTTTTTCTGAGCGTTGCAATCAAGCAGGGCTTATTTAAGCCAATGAGGTTTGAGGTTTTATCCGACCGGAATTCTACATTTTTACCTATGGTTATTGATGAATAAGGCGCCCGGCAGAAATAGGTATATCCAAAACAGACAAGCCCACTGCCATATCCTATCTTTTTAAATCTTAAATTCAGCTTAACGTACGCCGTATAAAATAGCTGGTTATACTTTAACCTCAACCGCCTGATCTTTCCGCATACACGGCCGTTCCGGTCATTAGTTATGGTGCTCATTGTTTTGATATGAGTAAGCCGGCATTAATTGTCTGATGCTCTGTTGCTTACCGGCCTTCAGGTAAATACCGGCCAGTGCCAGAACCCACATGATAATGTTAGATTCAAATGGATTTGAAAAAACGGGGAACAGGAGGATAAGCACCAGTACGGCCTCTTCTAAAACCATACCTTTTTTTGAATAAGATACAAAGGAATACAGGCCATAAACTAAAAATGCAACGCCTAAAATCCCAAATTTCCCTAAAACAGATGCCAGGCCGTTCGGGTTAGACCATTTATCGCTAAGCCCCAGATCTGAATAATCATTATCCCAGCCGTTGCCCACTACCGGGCTTTTTTCAAGCCGTTTCATTACGATCAGCAAACCGGCAAAACGCCCTATTGAAGACCCTGTGGTATACCCGCCATTAATGTTTTCATCTATGGTTGTATAATCGGTATTGTTGTTTAAGTAAGAATTGATCTTACTGCCCATAAACGGCAGATTATAGGTTTCTATAGCTGCCAGCACAAAAACTGACAGAGACACGAAGAGAACTACCGGTTGCTTTCTGTTTTTCTTTAACAGGATCAGGCAGGCAAACAATAATAACGCTAAATAAGTGGTTGTAGAAATTGTTGTCAGGGCGTACAGCGATAGTACTACGATCTTTCTGTTGATCTGCTTATCGTTTCTAACATACTCGTAAATTATCAGGAAAAGCAGGATACCTCCAAAGGCGCCGGGCTCCCACATAAAACCGCTATTTCTAAACAGCGTAAAAGGGTTGAGATTAAAAAAGAACACATAAATTCCGCCCGATCTTGCCTGTTCTGCAAATGAAAAATTGAATGGGGCGAGCAGGCTTTTCAAAAGGCCAGGGTCTAATAACTGAACAATATAAAAAGGAACAGTGATGAGCACCAGGCCATAAACAACCTGCATTAAAGATTCCATAAAATAGGCTTTATACTCCCTGATCATGTAATACACAACCGTAAGAATAAGAATGAATTTTACAGAGCCTAACATAAATACGCCGGTAATTGTATACTGAATGCAGATCACCGCCAGGCAGAGAATAAGAAACCCTATACCAAAGCGATCTTTTATCCAATAGCTATTGTTTCTTATCAACAGAATCACGCTGAATGCAATAAATAGTAGCTGAGCAGCTAACGTTTGCGAAAAATTGCTGCAAGCCGCTATCAAAAGAACAATATAAAGGCTGTAAACCGTAAACAGCCAATTGGTTTTATAGCAGGCATGTGTATACTGTATGCCGTTCATGTACCTTGTTCTACGTGATGAATAAATGCCTCTGCATCATGAAACAGCAAATGGTTTTTCCGGAGCCATTCCTCATCTTTTTCCCACCACTTACTTTCGTGTATAATTTTCCGGGTTCTTTCATCAAATCTGTATCTGATGATCTTAGCCGGCACTCCTCCTACAATGGCATACGGCTCAACATTCTTTGTTACCACTGCGCCGGCTGTTATTACGGCACCGTCGCCAATGTTTACTCCCCCGGGTATCAGTACATTTTCACCGATCCATACATCGTTTCCAATAATAACCTGCCTGTACTCTTCAAAACAGGTGTTTTTGGCAAACGTATCAAACGGTTTATTATTGGCATAAAAAGCCGGATGACTGGAAACAAAGTGTACAGGATGATTCCCCAATTCTATTTTAACCCCGGGCCCGATACTGCAAAATTTACCAATGGTGGTATTTTTAATGCTAACATGAGCATTAATGTATGAGTAGTCGCCTATCTGTGAATTGATCAGGCTGCTATCACTCCCAATGTACACGTTAAAACCAATTGCGGTGTGAGCAATTTGCGTCCGTAAACCTGTTTTCAGCTTCTTTTGCTGATATTTTTTCAATAATTTATATCGTTTGTATTCCTGGTATACTACCGAAGATGAACACATTCTTTTCAGAGCATCAAGCATTCCAGATACCTTTCGCATTATTATTGATGATCTTCCGGGTTTGAATAAAAAAAACTATCCCGATACCGATAAACGTAATGCTGTTTGCTAAGCTGATACCTGCCAACCCAATGGTTTTACCCAACAAAAAGGCTAAGGGAATATTAACTAAAGCGCTTGCTACAACCAGGTAAAGCTGAAGCTTTATCTTCCCGATACCATTAAGCAGGGATACGTGAATGGTTTGCCAGGTATAGGTTATTACGTATAGTACCATAGCTAATGATAAGCTGAACGGAATAGAAACACTATCGCCGATCCACAGGTGAAAGACGAAAGGCGATACAACCAAAAGCAATACCGATGAAAAAATAATACCTATCCAAAACAGCTGTAGTTTTTGCAGGCTTCGTTGTATCCAAACAATGTCGTTGCGGGCATAGGCATCTGTATAAGCGCTCCACAACGGGGTACTTACAATTGTAAATATCATTAGTATCACAGAAAAAAGCTTATACGCCACATTAAAGGTTGTAACTTCTTTAGCTCCGAACACTTGTGTAACAATAATGTTATCTGTCTGGAAAAGAACCAGGGCCCCGATCTGGATAATAAAAAATTTCCCGCCCAGATTCAATAAATCTTTTGAGAATTTAAAACGAACATAGCTGAATGAAGGGGCGTATCTTTTATATTCATGGCTGTAAAACCAGCTACTACTTGCCAGCAATACCATAATGGGCATTGCACCCAAACTCAGCCCCAGTGCAATTAAATTGCCACGGGTAGTTTTGGTGAGGATAAAAATGACCAATAATGACAAAACATTGCCCAGCAATTTAAAGAATGCAGCCTTTGCAGGCTGCTGATCGGCTGTCAGGATAATGGTTATCAGTTGCAGCACGAATTGGATACAAAAGCATACAAATACTACCAGGGCAAGTAATTGCAGATCTGCATTCAGGTTGCCGGGAGTATTCAATATCCGCGACCAGTTAAGGTAATGGTTCAGAACAAAGAATATCGCAATAGCACCTGTGCTTATCAATGCTAATATTGCATACGTGGTACTAACGTAGATCCTGGCCAGCTTATATTTCCCTTTTGCTACTGATTCTGCAAACTTATTTCTTAAGCCATGTCCGAAACCGATATCGAAAAAGTTAAACCAGGCTATAATTGAGCTCAATGTTAGCCAGATGCCGTACTGAACTACGTTAACATAATGAATGGTTAACGGCACTACCAGCAGACTAACGCCAATACTTGCTACTTTTGTAATAAAAGAGGAGACAATGTTTTTTTTTGCATTAATGCTCCGGGTATCTCCCTTTGTAAAAAAGGCATTGATTATAGTAACGGCTTTGCTTATCATTTTAACGGCAGATCTAAAACAGCGGGAATTAATTATAGCCTTCCGCTAACCAGATCACGGTTAAAGAACGCCTTGGTATCAAAAATTACTGTTTTCTCGTTTTCTTTCAGCTCATGAAGGTTTAATGCGTGAAATTCATTGTGCGCTACAGCAAGAATAATGGCGCTGTATTTTTTATTAAGCACAGGCGTCAATGTTATTCCGTACTCATCTTTTACTTCTTCTGCATCTGCATAAGGGTCATACACATCTACCTGCAACCCAAACTGGCAAAGCTCCTGGTAAATATCAACCACTTTTGAGTTGCGGATATCCGGGCAGTTCTCTTTAAATGATACGCCAAGAACCAAAGCATTTGCGCCTTTAATAGCCAGCTGGTTATCTATCATTAATTTAATGACCTTATTGGCTACGAACTGCCCCATAAAATCATTTACCCGCCGCCCGGACAGGATAACCTGCGGATGATAGCCCAACGATTCGGCCTTGTGCGCCAGATAATATGGATCAACCCCGATACAATGCCCGCCAACCAAACCGGGTGCATACTTTAAGAAGTTCCATTTACTGCCCGCAGCATCCAATACATCGTTGGTATCGATACCCATTTTCTCAAAAATCAGGGCCAGCTCATTTACAAAAGAGATATTCACATCACGCTGGGCGTTTTCTATAGCCTTTGAGGCTTCCGCCACTTTCATGCTGGGCGCTTTGTGCGTACCGGCTTCAATAATCTGGTTATACAGCTTATCTACAATGGCCGCTATTTCGGCTGTTGACCCCGAGGTTACCTTTTTTATTTTAGTTAGTGTATTCACCTTATCACCGGGATTGATACGCTCAGGCGAATATCCGCAATAAAAATCCTGGTTAAACTTTAACCCGCTATAAGCCTCAAGTACAGGTACGCAATCTTCTTCTGTACAACCGGGATATACCGTACTTTCATAAATTACAATGTCGCCGCTCTTTAATACTTTTCCTACGGTCTCGCTTGCTTTTAACAGCGGCGTCAGATCAGGCTTTTTAAAACGGTCTATGGGCGTGGGAACAGTAATAATATACGTATTAGCGTACCTTAAATCATCTGCACTATCTGAAAACCATAATCCCTTTTCAATACCATCTGCTTTCAATATTTCTGCCGTTGTACCAGGATGCCCCCAGGTATCTTCTATTTCTGCTACTGCCAGCTCCTGCTTTTTGAGCGCCAGCAATTCTTTTAATTGTTTGGTATCCGCTTCCAGCGTACGATCCTCTCCCCGGTTCAGCTCTGCAATACGCTCTTTATTGATATCAAAGCCAATAACCGGATAATGCTTACTAAATTCCATGGCAAGCGGCAAACCTACATAGCCGAGTCCGATAACAGCAATACGATGATTGTGATTCATAATGAATAAGATTTATGTGCGTTGTTTAAATGCTTTTAAAAATTTTAAGATGACTACGGAAGAGCCGGGCAACGTGCCGGCTAAGCAATACCGGCCCTGTACCGTAATCAATAAAGTTCAAAACTTTTTTATTGGTAATATCCGTAGCCATAGCCGTAACCGTAGCTATAGCCTCCATAGCCATAACCGTATTTACCGCCTTCTTTAATGGCATTAAACACCAGGTTAAGGTTTTTAAACCGTTTTTCCCTGAACAGGCTATCGGCAAGCTTAAGCCTATCGCGTGGCGTAAAGTCATGACGAACCAGGAATATTGTTGCATCTGCGTACTGTTCAAGCACTTGCGCATCTGTAACAATACCTACCGGCGGAGCATCGATAATGATCTGATCAAAACGTTCTCTCAACTGCTCGAACAGCTCACCTAACCGTCCATTAATCAGCAGCTCTACCGGATTAGGCGGAATAGACCCGCAGGTAATAATATAGTAGTTCTCCTGACCGGGAATTTCCTGTATAACTTCATCCAGCTGAGCCGAACCGATCAGGAAATTGCTTACTCCTTTAACATTAGCCATTTTCAGGGCCGAATGGAGCTTAGGCTTACGCATATCCAACTCTAAAATGACGGTTTTTTTCCCTATCATGGCTAAGCTGGCACCTAAGTTTAACGAAACAAAAGATTTGCCTTCACCACTCATACTTGATGTAAAAAGCAGGCTCTGGATACCTTTTCCCGGTGCAAGAAATGAAAGATTAGTGCGCAACGCCCTGATCTGCTCGGCAAGGATGCTCCGGCTTGCCCCGTTTATAACTATTGCATCCTCATGCTCTGAGTAGGCAATATCGGCAAGTACGGGGATACGGGTAAACCGTTCTATATCTTTTCTGCTTTTAATTTTATTGTTTAACAGGTCAATAATATAAATAATGCCTACCGGAAGAAACAGTCCCAATAAGCCAAATGCTAAATAAATATTCCGCTTAACCGGCTTAAAAGGCTGGCTGCTGCTCCTGGCCTCGTCAATAGTACGGCTGTCTGAAACGGCCGATGCATACGAAAGCGCCGTTTCTTCGCGTTTCTGTAACAGGAATACATAGATATCATTTTTAATTGCCTGTTGCCTGGTTATATCTACTAAAGTTCGCTCTTTGCCGGGAATGGTTTTTATCAGGCTTTCTTTCAGGGCGTTCTGCTTTTCCAGCTTTCGCCGGGTTATTGCAAGGCTTTCCTGTAATGTTTTGATATTATCCCTGATATTCTCTTTGATCGTTATGATCTGCTTGTCGAGCGAAATGATAATAGGGTTATCAGCTTTCATCAGTTTTATATTCTGCTCCCGCTGCCCCTGCAACTCTGATAAACGGCCAATGAGCGCCAGTAAAGTCGGATCGCTTACACCCAGGGTTGCCGGCGTTGTGCCTTCATTTTTTTTACTGCTTACATATTGACGAATATTTTCCAGTATGCCTTCCTGTATTTTTACCTGGTTAAGCTGCAGATCATTTTGCTGCACACTTTCAAGAAACAGCTTAGATTCGGCACTGATATCGGTAATACCTTCGCGTGATTTATAACTTTCTACTTCCTTCTCCACTTCTTTCAGATCTGAAGATACCAGCTTAAGCCGCTTATCAATAAAAGCCAGTGTATTATATGCCACGCGGTTTTTATCTTCAAGCCCGGCCGTATTATACTCTTCTATCAGTTTATTCAGCAGGTCTTTTCCTTTTTGCGGAACGGTACTCTCAAAACTCATAAGCAATACGGACGACATCTTGCTGCTGGGTTCTACCTTTAGTAAGCTCATGTAGTTCTCGGTTACATCCGAAACGGGAAACAGCCGGACCTTAACTTCATTAACTTCGGGATTATAACCGGTTAGCTCAACACGCAATGTGCCGTATAACGTATTTATTTTCCGGTTAACAGGAATAATCTCCCCGTTTAATGCAACCTGGCTTTTATCCCTGATTTCAATGGTGAAGGGCTCCTTGTACGATAAGGCTCCCGGTTTAAATAAGGTTAACCGTACGGGACAGGTTTCACCGTATAGTTCCGTATCCCTGAAGTTACCGGCAGTGAAATAGCTCACCTGTAAATTGAGACTGCTTACTGCTTTCTTCATTAAAGTGTACGATTTTAACACTTCGATCTCGTTATCTACAACCTTGGTTCCTGAAAAAATATCAAGCTGTTTCAGCATATCACCCTGGTCGAGGCCTTTACTATCGTCCTTTATCAGGATACTTCCCTGTATATCGTATAAGGGTGGCTGGGTTTTCAGATAAAAAAAAGCCAGCACTACTGCTAAAACTAAAGACAGGGCAAACCATTTCCAATAAGCCAGGTATTTATAAAATAAACTGGTCAGGTTAAATTCGGTATCCGGCACCGGCTCAAATACAAACGGATCCTTCGGTATATTATTCATTAAAAGCTATGCGATAATTGTGAGAGAAACTTCCTATTTGGCCAGGTTAACCAGAATTACGGTTAGTAAACTTAGTCCGCTCAAAATCATAGGCGCCAGTTGCACACTGCGATCTCTTGCTGTTGCCTTACTTTTAGTAGGTTCAACATATATCACATCGTTGGTTTTGAGATAGTAACAGGGCGACCTGAACACATCGCGTTTAGTTAGATCAATGCGGTTAAACTGCTTTTTACCGGCCGTTTCCCTGATAAGCAGGATATTATCCCGTTTGCCGTATATGGTCAGATCGCCAGCCATCGCTATAGCTTCGGGCAGCGTTACCTGCTCATTAGGGATAGTGTAAACGGCAGGCCTGGAAACTTCTCCCAATACGGATATCTTAAAGTTTAAAATGCGTACGTTCACGGTTGGCTGCTCCAGGTATTTGTTAAGCTGCGCTGTAATCCTACCGGTAACCTCTGTAGTAGTAAAGCCTGCAACCTTCAATTTTCCGATCAATGGTATGGTAATGTCACCGGCCTCATTAACCAGGTACCCGGTTGCGGGGCCGGGCGAGTTACTTTGAACCGTTTGCTGAGAGGTTATATTGGTGCTAAATGGCAAATAAGGATTAAACATGGCGCTGGCTTCAGGACTTATACTGCTTACCAGTATAGAAAGTATATCTCCCGGCTGTATTGTTGCAATATATTTTTCGCACGAATCTATACTTTGTTTGTCTTTTCCGGGTTCACCGGCCTGAAAATAAGTTACTTTTTTCTGGCTTACGCAAGATGCCAAAGCAAAACCCACACATACAAGCCCAACTATGTTAAGGTATAGATACCTCTTTCTTTTACTCATTATAATTCTATTCAATTATTTTCACCAGCGAGGTATTGACCACATCTGTTGCAATTAACGCCAATCCCAAACTTGTTATATTAAGCACTATTTTCTGCCCTTTTCGTGAAGTTACTTCGGCCTCTAAATCTTTAAACACGCCACTGTTAATTTTCACCTTATCCCCCGCGTTAATGGTTGCCTCGCCAACACGTACATACTCATGCCTATTTAAAAAACGCTTGATCTCCTCAATTTCCTGGGGACGTACAATTGCCGGTTTACCCAAATAATATACATAATCAATAACGCCCATATTGTTCACCACTTCCCATTTCTGCTTTTCGGCCACCCGCACAAAAACGTACGATTTAAACAGCGGCTCAATTATAATTTTTTTCCTATCGCTCCACTGGCGCTTTACCCGGGTTGTCGGACAATAGTTTTCTATATCAGCTTTTGTCAGCAGATCAGCTACTTTTTTCTCCCAACGGGGCCTGGTGAACACCACATGCCATTTCTTCTCTAACGTCATCTTTTGTAAACCGATTTTGTCCCATGCCTTTTAAGCGTAAACATTACCTGTATTCCTATCTGGACTATATCCGGGAGTTAAAAGGACATGGCTTCGCCGCTCTAAACTACAGTGATCGCTCTTTTGAAAATGAAATATCCTTTTCTAACTCACAGATTAATCGGCATCAAAGGTATAGCCATGCATTTGATCTGCTCTCGTTGTTTTGTATAGTTTTTAAACCAGTTTACCCCGGAATAATTACAGGTACTACCGTATAAATTCTTTTGAGGAAGCTATGATATCGCGTTTCCGGCTTTGGTTGGCGGGCTGACCAAAAAGTCAAAGGCGGCTATCTTCATTTCGACGATCCCGAAGTCTCGCAAGCGTCAAGCTAATTTTAGATATTTACTATCAATTTATTGACTTTTAGATAGTTATGAATAAAAGGACAGTGAGTGAAGTGGCAGCATAGACAGAACTAAAAAGCCCGGAACCCCGTCACCCTGAACTTGATTCATCCCGAGACTTCGGGAGTAAAGCAGCGCTTATGCTGTATATTACGGAGAAGTTGACCATGTAATTCCGTTCCAAACTGACCATTGATTTAGGTTCCGGACAGATGCATCAGATGCTGTAGAAGCGTTGTCAAAAGTAGTTAATTAATCGTATTATTTGTAGGTGTTTTCCGGTTGTTCCTGCTTGCGTTTTTTTCTCATCGATTCACCTTTCAATTCTAAGCGGTGCGCATCATGAACTATACGGTCCAGGATGGCATCGGCAATAGTTTTTTCGCCAATTACTTCATGCCATTTATTAACAGGCAGCTGCGAGGTAATAATGAGAGATGCCTTACCATGCCTGTCTTCAATGATTTCCATCAGGGCAGCTCTGTTCTGTGCGTCAAAAGGCTGTATACCAAAGTCATCAAGTATCAGCAACTGCTGACGTTCAATTTTCGCAATCTCTTTGATATATGAGCCGTCAGCTTTTGCCATTTTTAGTTTAGCGAACAGTTTGGGTGTACTTGCATAGAGCACGTTATAACCCATAATGCAGGCCTGGTAACCAATAGCTGAGGCCAGGTAGCTTTTACCTATGCCTGTACTTCCCGGTTATCAGCAGGTTTTCATTACGTGGGATAAACGTACAATCTGCCAGCCTCATGACCTGGTTTCGGTCAATGCTCCTTTCTGCATGGTAATGCAGATCTTCAATAGAGGCTTTGTAGCGGAAACGGGCATAGAGGATCTGCCCGTCAACACGCCTGTTCTCCCGGTAGTCCGTGTAATCATTTGTTTTGCCTGTTTCCAGGCTGCTTTTAAAGGCGTGGAACATGCCAAAGAACTTCAGCTTTCTTAGTTTGTCTAATGTGTCAGTATTCATCTGGTTACTGTTTAAAGTTATTTTGTAAATGAGTTAACAGCTATTGGTAATAATCTTCCCCACGGATATTGTCATGGCTTGGCATGGGCAGCTCGTCTGCGAACAGGCTTTCTTCATAGTTGTCCATATTGTTTTCCAGTATGGACTGTATGGTTTTATAATTATAGATGCCATAGCCCAGTGCTCTCCTGCAGGCAATGGCGAGCCTGTCATTCCCTGCTTTTTTCGCAAAGCTTAAGATGCCCAGACAGGATTTATAGGCCTGTTCCGGGTGTTGCTTACGTTCAAGGGTCTTGAGGATGTATAACCTTACATCTTCATGGATGGAAGTTGCCCATTCCAGAAACTTATCAGGGGTACAATCTGTCATAAAGCGATGTGTACTGGCCATATGGTCTTTGTCTGTAGTATAATTATAAGGACTGTTCACACGTTTATGCAATGCTATCCTTTCATAATTGAAATATATTTCCACAACAGATTTTGAGAAAAGCAATTTTACATGTTTACCGATAAACCGGTAAGGAACACTGTAATAATGTTTGTCTATGCCTAAACTAACATGCCCGTTCTTCATTACCTTGGCGTGGGATTGTTTCTTGAACTCATAGCGCAGTACGGGCAAAGGAGCTAATGTCCCGCGTTCAATTTCCTCGAACTGTAACCTACGGCTATAATTCCTGCCCTTCAACAGTAAACTGTTATGTCGCTCAAGCTCTTTACGGATAGCATTATTGAGCTCGCCCAGAGAATGATAGACAGCTCTTTTAACGGGTACATAAATACGGTTGTAAATGATTTTTACAGCACCCTCTACCAAAGCCTTATCACGCGGCCGATAGGCTCTTGCGGGTAATATGGTAGTGCCATAATGATCTGCAAAGTCTGCAAATGTCTCATTAAGTTTGGGCTCGTAACGGTTACTTTTAGTAACTGCAGCTTTCAGGTTATCGGGAACGATAGCAGCAGGTACGCCCCCAATATAGTGGAGCGTGTTTTCACAGGCACTGATGAAGTCTTCCTTTTGCTGGCTCAGTACGGCCTCTACGTAGGTGAGCTGACTGGCTCCCAGTATAGATACAAATACTTCTACGGGAATAACCTCGCCAGTTTCCTTATCTATGATACTTAACTTTTCTCCCGCAAAATCCACATATAGCTTGTCTCCAAACTTGTGCTCCAAATGCATCACAGGGTTGACCCTGGCTTTCCACTGGGCATAGTAAAAGCAAAACTGACTGTACTGGTAACCTTCCGGAAATTCTTTACGATAAGCTTCCCACAATATATAACGGGTCATCCCCGTACGTTTAAGCTCCTTGTCAACGTGGGGGAAACAACGCTGCATTGCCTGCATACGGGCATTGGGAGCCAAAGAAATCTTCCAACTCCCTGTCATTTAAGGCATTTACCTCTTCAAAGGTAAATCCACTGCTCTTAAAAGAGGCAACATACTTCTTTACTGTATTTCGGGACGTATCAGTTTGTGCGGCTATAAACATTATGCTGCGCTGCTGGTGGTACATCCTGAGAATCTGTCTTATCTTACTCATGCTGATCGTAGTGTTGGCCATGCTTTTGAAGGTTTTATTACTTCAAATGTATGGTTGCTTCTACAACATAGGCTGCATGACAGGGTGGTCAGTTTCATGCGGAATACCCTGGTCAATTTCCGCCGCAATAGATGGTCTGTTTAAAACAGAATCACATGGTCAATTTCATCGGAATCTCCAATATGGACTTATATGGATATTTCTCACATTCCTCCAGAAATAGCAGTTTACAAACATCGCTTTAATGTGTTTAAAACTATAAGTTGCTTTTCTTTTTTCCTTCCTATCTTCCCGTAGTTTTTAAACTTTTATGTATTTCTATAAACTACCGCTTACGCGAAGATTCGGGGCTACCAATACTATACCTAAAGGGGTCTGGTGAGCTTTTAGCTTAAGTAAACATACGTAATACCATCGCCGCCACGGTCGGGATGCTCATCTTCCATGCGGCTCACCTGCGAATATTTTCTGAGGTAATCGCGAATGAGCTTGCGCAGGATGCCGTCTCCTTTTCCGTGTATGATTTTAAGGTTATCAAAACCCATCATGATGGCTTTATCGAGGTATTTTTCTATTTCAAAAAGCGCTTCTTCACCACGCATGCCGCGTACATCTATTTCAGGATTGAAACTGGCAATACCGTCGGTAATTTGCGTAGCATACGAGGACTTTCGCACTGCTTTGGGCACTTGTTTATTGGATACGCGTTCTACCCGCTTACGTTTCACTACCGAGCGTAAATCGCCTATGGCCAGCACCACATTGTCTTTATGAATATCAAGCACCCGGCCCAGGGTTCCCGAATCGGTTACCTTAACCCAATCGCCTTTGGCTATTTCTTCATTCTTTACAGCTGCCTGTGCAGGCTGATTATCCTTAACCTGATAGCTTTGTAATTGCTGGTTAAGCCTGCCCCTGAGCTGCTGTGTTTTTTCCTTATCAGCCTTACTTTCCTTGATTTGCGATATGGTATTTTCTATCAGCTTGTTAGCACCTTTCAGGATATTCTGCGCTTCGAGCTTTGCTTCTTTTAAAATGCTTTTCTTGTTTTCTTCGAGATAGGCTTTTAACCGCTCGTTCTCTTCTATGAGGGTGCTGACTTTACGCTCTTGTTTTTCTATCGCTATTTTTGATTCGAGCAGTTGCTTTTTATCGCGTTCGAGCTCCACCAGCAGCGTGTCTACCTTTTTTTGCTGTGCGCCAACTTTGTTTTTGGCGGCATGAAGCACCTGTGCCGGTAAGCCGGTTTTCTGAGCAATTTCAAACGCGTACGAGCTGCCGGGTTTACCCATTTCCAGGATGTACATGGGCTTCATTTCGGCATTATTGAACAGCATAGAAGCATTTTCAAGACCTTCGGCAGCACTGGCAAATACTTTGAGATTTGAATAATGCGTGGTGATAACACCCCGTATCTTCCTCTGATTCAGCGCTTCCAGAACGGCTTCGGCGATGGGGCCGCCAAACTGAGGGTCAGTTCCGGTTCCAAACTCGTCAATTAAAACCAGAGTTTTGCCGTTGGCCTGCTCTACAAAATATTTCATCTTGGTAAGATGAGCGCTGTAGGTGCTTAAATCGCTTTCAATAGATTGGTCGTCGCCGATATCGGCAAATATCTGCTTAAAGATGCCTACTTTAGAATGTGTGCTTGCCGGTATCAGCAAGCCTGCCTGCACCATCAGTTGCAGCAATCCAACCGTTTTCATGCATACGGATTTCCCGCCGGCATTAGGGCCCGAAACCACGATAACGCGGTCGGTATCATCAATTTTAATGTTGAGCGGTACAACGGTTTGCTGCTCTTTTTTAAAGTTGAGATATAACAGCGGATGCCTGGCATTGACCAGGTTTACTCCCGCCTGAGTTATTAATTCGGGCATTTCGGCTTCTATGGAAATGGCAAACAGGGCTTTAGCCTGCACAAAATCGAGCTTAGTTAATAAACCATGATAACTGATAAGCAAGGGCACAAACGGACGCAATTTATCCGTTAAAGCGGTAAGTATTTTAATAATCTCGCGACGCTTTTCAAACTCCAGGTCACGCACCAGGTTATTGAGGTGAAAAACTTCTTCGGGCTCTATGTAAACGGTTTGCCCGGATGCCGATTCATCGTGAATGAAGCCTTTGAGCTTGCGTTTATTTTCCGCCAGAAGCGGGATACATAAACGGCCATCACGTATGGTAAGATTACCGTCGGCAGTCCAGTTATTGTTTTGTGCGGTTTTAAATATCTGGTCAACCTTTCTGCGGGATTCGGACTCGGCTTTGGCGATAGCATAAATCAGCTCCTGCAACTCCCGCGAGGCATTCTGCCGGATTTTCCCTTTCTCATCGATTACCTGCTCAATATCCTTTACTATCTGCTTTTCTACGGGCAAATGTTCAAACAGGGCTTCGAGATAGGGATACTGGCCTTCGCGTTCTTTGAAATAGTAAATTACGCCAAAAACGGTTTGCAGCGACAGCAATACATGAAACAGCTCTTCCTCTGTCAAGAACATGCCTTCAATTGCGGCCTTATCGGCAATGTGTTTAATGTTGTACAGATTCCTTATAGGCAGCGGCTCATCATTCTGCACAATGGTTTTAAACTCGTCCGTTTGGCGCAGGAATTTATTAATCTGCTCAAAATTGCTCATCGGGCGGATTTTATCTACTAAGTCCCGCCCCATTTCGCTTAAGCAGTATGCTTTTATCAGTTGCCTGATTTCTGTAAATCCAAGTTTTTCGGTAGCGTTATCCGGATAAATCATTTTAATCTCATGTCTCGTATAAATGGCCTTAATAAGGGCCGGCGTGTTCTTCCGGCGGTATCAATACCAATTGCCTTCTTTAATGAGTCGGCTTTACGCACCCGCTCAATAGAATCTTTGCGGGCAATAATGGCAGCCTCTTTCCGGCGCTTTTCTTCTTCCCGCTTTTGCTCTTCCGACTGCATTTTGTCAATCCGGGAAGATACCTGCTTATATATCGTGTCCAGTATATCCGGTTTTTCCGAATAATATTTCAGGCTGTTCACAAAACGCAACGAATCTGTGCCATGCTTTTTAAAAACCGTACCGTATAATGATGGAGCCACTTTATTGGCACTATCTGTGTTCAGTTGCATTAAATATCCATCGGCCAAATGAATATCAACCAGCAAATCGGTCATCTGTTTTTGCTTCATAATACCGCCTGGCGTTCTGTCAGAACTACAGGAGATTATAAAATTGACCAGTAAAAACAATACGATTAAACGCCTCATTTGTTAATTTCGCGGTAAATTCAAATCCCAAAACTACACATTAATGAGCATTACAGCCAATTTATTACAGCTTAAGAAAGAATTAGATACGGTGCATGTGAAGCTGATAGCTGTTTCTAAAACCAAACCGGTACAGGATATCCGCGAGGCTTATGATGCCGGACAGCGAATATTCGGCGAAAACATGGTTCAGGAACTGGTTGAAAAACAGCCACAGTTACCACAGGATATTGAATGGCATTTAATTGGTCACCTGCAAACCAATAAAGTAAAATATATAGCGCCTTTTATTAGTTTAATACATTCTGTAGACAGCCTGAAACTTTTGCAGGAGATTAATAAGCAAGCCGAAAAGAACAACCGTGTAATTGATTGCCTGTTACAGGTTTACATTGCCGATGAGGAAACCAAATATGGATTAGGCTTTGATGAAGTTATCGAGCTTCTTCGTTCTGAGGATTTTGCAGCCTTAAAACATGTACGCATCACCGGCCTGATGGGTATTGCCACTAACACGGAAAACCCCAAGCAGCTTAAAGAAGAGTTTTATGAATTAAAAACGCTGTTTGACGGCATTAAGCAAAGCTTTTTCCGCAAAGCGGATTATTTTAAGGAAATTTCTATGGGTATGTCGGCCGATTACAAAATTGCCATTGAACAGGGCAGCACTATGGTACGCATTGGAAGTACTATTTTTGGTGGAAGACCGAAGAAAGGTTAAAGGAAGGTTTAAGGCGAAAGGCTTAAAGAAATAACAGAAACAAGAACATAGACGCAAGAAACAAGACAAGGAGCAGAAATCAAGCTCCCTCCCTTTGGGAGGGTTGGGGTGGGCTTAACAAACTAAAAATGACCATACGCATAGCTGAAAAACAGGATTGCAAACGATTAATGGAGCTGGTTCATGAGCTGGCGCATTATGAGCACATGCCACATGAGGTGACTATTACGCTTGAGGAATTTGAGGAGGCTGGCTTCGGCGAAAAACCGGTATGGAAAGCGTTTGTTGCCGAAGTCGACGGAAAAATTGAGGGTTTTGCCCTATATTACATCCGTTTTTCTACATGGAAAGGCTGCCGTTTGTACCTTGAAGATTTTATTGTGACCGAGCGGATGCGAAAAAAAGGTTTGGGCAAACAATTATTCGATGCTATTATCCAGGAAGCGAAAGCACACCATTTTAACGGTATAAGCTGGCAGGTACTGGATTGGAACGAACCGGCATTGCGGTTTTACAGCAAATACCACTCAAGCACAGAAGCCGGCTGGCTGAACGCGTCGTTATCTAAAGAACAATTGGATAATTATTGAAGAAGGTAGAAGGCGGAGGGTTGAAGGCGAATTACGAATTACGATTTTAGATTTACGAAATAAACAAAGAAAGCAACTAAGGATAAACCGAACAAATAGCACTACCTAACTCCCCTCTTCCGCCAACTGGCGGAGGTTGGGGGTGAGGCTAATTAAACACACATGAAAAACATCTGTAAAACCATTTTAATCTTGTCATTTTTTGCGGCTTGTACATCGCCGCAGAAAGAGCAGAAAAGTGCCGACAGCACTACAACTCAGCAACCGGACAGTAGCCGGGCTACCACTGATACGATAACTTATACATACACTCATTACCGGAAAGAAAGCAAAAATGTGGTTAAAGCGAACAATGTTACCGATACCTCGTATGTACAGGTGAGCTACCCTAAATTTGCATCTGCCGAGCTGAACGCGTTTGTAAAAAGTCTGGTCATTAACGAGGATGAACCGGATGCAAAATACATTACCGTTGAAGATATGGCAGCTGATTTTATCAAAAACTTCGACAACTTTTTCAACCAGGAAAAACGTTACCGGACATCCTGGTATCGCGAAACGGCTGTAAAAGTCG
Source organism: Pedobacter sp. BS3 (assembly GCF_008274585.1). Classification (GTDB taxonomy): domain Bacteria; phylum Bacteroidota; class Bacteroidia; order Sphingobacteriales; family Sphingobacteriaceae; genus Hufsiella_A. The sequence continues at coordinate 27,377 of NZ_VTRT01000002.1, forward strand.
CCACACAACAACCCGGCATTATTGGTTTTGAAACATACAGTTCCGAATATACCGGAGGCGCTCATCCCAACTATAATTACAGCTATGAAAATTACGACCTGAGCCGCCATAAAAACATGCTGCTGGACGACCTCTTTACGCCTGAAAACAAGTTAAAATTAGACAGCATAGCAGAAGCTATCTTCAGAAAACAGGAAAAACTATCGCCTGATGCCAGCCTGAAAGACGATTATTTTTTTGAGAACGGCAAATTCGCCTTGAACCAGAATTTTCTCATCACCGATAAGGGATTGCTGTTTTTATACAACCCTTACGAAATTAAGGCTTACGTGTACGGCGTTACCAAACTGCTCATTCCATACAACCAGATTGAAGATTTACTAAAACCCAATACGGCTATTGCCGCATATATCAAACATGATCAACGTATATAAATTTGGCGGAGCCTCTGTAAAAGATGCGGCCGGCGTTAAAAACCTGGCAAACATTATCAGGAACAATCAGCAAAAAGAGCTGCTGATTGTGGTTTCGGCTATGGGCAAAACCACCAATGCCCTGGAGAAACTTACGTTCGCCTATCTGGATAAAACTGATACAGAAGCCATTTTTGACGAAATTAAGGCTTACCATACGGCTGTTATGAATGAGCTTTTTGAAGATAAGCAGCATCCCGTTTTTAACGATGTAGCCAATACATTCGTTGAAATTGACTGGATACTGGAAGAAGAGCCGCAGGATAACGCCGATTATATTTACGACCAGATTGTATCCATCGGCGAGCTGATTTCAAGTAAAATTGTAAGCGCCTACCTGAGCACAAGCGGTATTCCAACGCAGTGGATTGACGCCCGCAGCTACATCCATACGGACAATACGTATCGCGAAGCTAAAGTGGACTGGGATAAAACCTGCGCAGCCATCGCATCCCGTGTACCGGGAATTATAGCTAACGGAGTTGCTGTTACCCAGGGATTTATCGGCGGAACATCAGAGAATTACACCACTACCTTAGGTCGCGAAGGCTCGGATTATACCGCCGCTATATTTGCCTCATGCCTGGACGCGGAATCGGTTACCATCTGGAAAGATGTTCCCGGCGTGCTCAACGCCGACCCGAAGTGGTTCGATGAAACCGAAAAGATTCCCGCCCTCTCCTACCATGATGCTATTGAGCTTACCTATTACGGCGCAACGGTTATCCATCCAAAAACCATTAAGCCTTTACAAAATAAAGGTATTCCTTTGTATGTTCGCTCGTTTATCCAACCTGACGGCGTTGGAACAAAAATCAGCAGCCAGAATAACCCCTTGCCCATTCCATCCTTTATCTTTAAAGTTAACCAGGTGTTGATTTCCATCTTCCCCAAGGATTATTCGTTCATTATTGAGGAAAACCTGAGCGACATTTTCAATATCTTCCATGAGCACAAAGTCAAAATCAATACCATGCTGAACAGCGCCATCAGCTTTTCGGTAAGTGTAGATTACGACGACCACAAGCTCGGAAAACTGCTCAACAGCCTGCGAAAAAATTACAATATCAAATACAATAAAGACCTGGAACTGGTAACTATACGCTATTATAACCAGCAAACCATTGACCGGGTAACCCAAAACAAGGATATTTTACTGGAGGTAAAAAGCCGTTACACCTGCCAGATGGTGATGAGAGATAAGGGTAGTGAGTTATAAGTTGTATAGATTTAAGTGTAAAAGATGGCTTATAGTTCATGGTTCATAGTCGGAAAATCCGGAAGTCCTGAGAGCCTGTCACGAACTTCACAATCTTATATCTAAAATCTCACGTCTCATATCTCAATACGCAATACTAACAGTATGAACAACCTGATTTTACAGCCGGAAGTGCAAGAGTACATCAACAGTCATTTACATGCTGATGAGCACCAGATAGCTTTGGCTAAAAGTCCGTTTGCCGGGATAAGTGCAGCGGAGCTGGCAGGTCAGGTTGCTGCTAAAAAACGGGCGGAGAAAAAATTGCCACTATGGTTCAGTACACCGGGAATCTATTATCCTGCAAAGCTTTCAATAGAACAATGCTCTTCGCAACTTACCGCCCAATATAAAAGCGGACTGCTAAAGGGAAAAGAGGTTATTGACTGCACCGGCGGTTTCGGCGTTGACAGCTTTTATTTTTCAAAGGTTGCCGAAAAAGTTATCCATTGTGAGCTGAATGAGGATTTATCAGTGATTGCCCGGCACAACGCAAATATTTTGGGTGCTTCTAACATCCGGTTTTTAACCGAAGACAGTTTTACGTGGCTCAGTCGGCATAATGATACGTTCGGAACTATTTACATTGACCCTTCGCGACGTGTAAATACCCAGAAAGTATTTCGCCTGTCCGATTGCCAGCCTGATGTTCCGGCAAATCTGGATATGCTGTTACGTAGATCGCAACGAATACTGGTTAAAACATCTCCTTTGTTGGATATCCAGGCCGGCTTACGGGAGCTGAAATGTGTTTCTGCCATTCACATTGTCAGCGTAAAAAATGATTGTAAAGAATTGCTTTGGGTAATAGACCGGGACTTTACCGGTGAGCCTGAAATTACCTGTATGCTCCTGACAGATACACAACAACAGCAGTTCTCGTTTTACCTTTCGGATGAAAGGAATACCCAAATAGAAGCATATTCAAATCCCCTGACCTATTTGTACGAGCCCGATGTTGCCCTGCTCAAAGCAGGTTGCTTTAAAAGCATCAGCAAACAATTTCAGATTAGTAAACTACAAATTAACAGCCACTTATACACCTCCGATAATTTAATTCCTGATTTTCCGGGAAGAATATTCCGGATACAGCAAATACAAACTTACAAGGACTTCACAAAAGCTCCTCTGACTAAAGCCAACATCATTGTTCGCAATTTCCCCCTGACGACCGAACAATTAAAGAAAAAACATAAGCTTACTGATGGCGGCGAACAATACCTGTTGTTTACAACCGCTCCAAACGGTCAGATGGTTATCGCCGCAGAACGGCTTAACTGATATCTTAGAAGCTGTTTAAATTTTAAGGTTTTGCAGGTTTAATTAATAGGCGGTGAGGACACCGTCCATGGTTTCCTGCCGGGGCTGACCAAAAAGCTCCCGTCATCCCCGCTATATAACTTAACGTGAGTTCGGGTTAAGGTGCAGGCTCGTCCCGATTTGCAATCGGGATGCCATGAAACGGCGTTTGCAATGCCGGAATGTTGCTTAAAACAATCAAAGGCAGCTATTACCGGCGTTACAAACGCCGGAGATCTATGCACTCGTTTTGCAAACGAGCGCAAACAGATTGTGCGTTTCCTATCCCGAACTCACGTTACTTTATTAATTTTTTGTCTTGAACTGTTCGCTGATAAGCCATAAATAGCCCCAGCCTGTTAGGGACAGGCCGGGGATCGGCAACGGCTCTTTTACATGGAAAGATAAAAAGCTTAAACAGCCACACGCTATTGCTTCACTAACTTTTTAACGGCATTTTCCTGCCCGGACAGGCGGATGAAATACATACCGGCTGGTAAAGCTGCTGTTTCTATGCCGATACTTTGTTGTTGAGCATTGATCAAGATGGTATGTATGGTTTTACCAGTGATATTAGTAAGTTCTGCTTTATTGTAAATGCCCGCCGGAAAATTAACCGATGTACTTTGACTTGAAATTGCAGGGTTCGGATATATTTTCACAGCTGTCGACTGTACTGAGAAATTCACCGGCCGTACTCCACAATCTGTTGAAGCTCCATCGTTATCAAGCTGGGTTAAACGATAATAATTCACGCCATAGACAGGCTGTCTATCATAAACCTCGTAAGTTCCGGCTCCTTTTGCATCAGCTTTAGCTAAGTTCCGGAAATGTATACCGTCGGTACTTTTTTCTACAATAAAATGGCTGTTGTTAGCTTCCGACGCGGTTTGCCAAGTTATTTTCACTGTATTTTCCTGTACTTTAGCTGTAAACGAAACAAGAGTCACGGGCAGCACACCACCATCGGTAATTGTCCAGCCCTTATTGGTCAAAATATCCCGGTATTGTTGTGCATCTGCATTATATTTTAAATTGTTAGCTCCCAGGGCTCTGCCTGTTGGTATATTGGGGTTTTGTGCCCAGCCTTTAAGGGTAAGGCCATAGTTTTCGGCGCTTAAACCGGCGAAGCCTATCATAGATTTAAGATCCACATTCGCATTTAGCTGCCATGTACCAAGGTTTTGGTTAAAGCTCGTGGCACCATAGAACATGGTATTCATATTAATCACTTTGCTAACGTTCCAGGTGCTTATATCCTAGTTAAATTTTAGAGCGCTGGCAAACATCCAGGTCATATTAGTTACATTGCTGACATTCCAGCCGCTTATATCCTGGTTGAAATTTGCTGCGTTAAAAAACATGGTACTCATATTGGTTACGTTGCTAACGTTCCAGTTACCTATATTATGATTGAAGCTGGTAGCCTGCCTAAACATATTTGACATATCGGTTACCAGGCTCAGATCCGGAGCCGAGGTGGGTAATTTAGTTAAATTTGCACATCCTTGAAAAGAGCCTTTCATAGTTGTCCATTTCATATTCCCCCAGCTCTCCACCTCAGTTAAAGCTTTTGCAGAATTAGGATCGCTACTCATGAATATCCCGGTAAAGTTCCCTTTGATATAAACCTTATAAATACCACTTTTTGCTGTAATGGCGGTTATGAAAAGAATTCCGGAGGCAGGCTGGTACGAGCCGGAATTGGCATTGCCTTCGTCACCAACTTTTTCCCAGTAATATTGGTAACTGGTTCCTGGTGACGTCGGGATAGTTAACGATATGCCTGCGTCCATTTTATCGGTATCCCATACGGTAATAAACGCATTGGTGTGGTCTGGTGCTGCTTTTGATAATAATCCTGTAAACAGTCCCAGCATTGTAGCAAATAGTCTTAGTGTCTTCATGTTTTTGTGCTTTTACAGATTTTTATTTTAGGGGGGAATTTACGATAGCTGCATTGCAAAGGTTTCGATAGCAAGGCGTTAATTTGTCCGGAATATTGTAATCCGGACAAACTCATCAGCATATAATTCAAAGAAAAAAAACAACAAAAACTACTGATAATCAATACATTGAAAAAAACACACAATAACCGATCTCTTCTAAAATACCTTTTACCTGTAAATAATGTATATCTCTGCCAGAATGCTTATTTATCTACCGGAAAACAGGCTGCCGGAGGTGGAAAAGATAAGAGCCTGTTAAAATGAATATATTGAAATATACCAAGACTGCTTTTCCGGAATATCTCCTAACCGGCATTAGAGAAACTTCGTGATGATACAAAGCCCGCCACTGGTTGAAATGGGAGCTGATTTTTATACCGTTTTGCCGACGTTCCTGGCAATATATTCGGCAGGGGTTAGTCCTGTATTTTTCTTGAATGCAGCGTAAAATGTACTTCGCGAAGAAAAGCCGGCATCTTCAGCCAGTGCTTCTATGGTGAGATTCCGCCATTCGCCCTTCTTTATCTGGTCTTTCACAAAATTTACCCGGTAACCGTTAATAAAATCGTTAAATTTTAGCTGATAATATTGTTTTAACAAAACAGATAAGTGCCTATTGGGGATATTTAATTTTACCGCCAGTACGGGCGCTGTTATGCCCTTTTCTTTAAAACACTCATTAACAACAAGCTTTCTTTCTAACTTTTTAGTATAAATGGCAATTTGTTCAGGACTAAGTTTTAATTCTTTATTATTTCCTTTTTCTTCATCGCTGATATCTAAGCCCGCGGGTATTCGCCCGGTTGACAATACCGGTTGATAGGGCATACTGCTTCCGGCAGCCAGATCCAGGCCATACAATTGTTCGGGCTTAAAAAACAACAAGATGCAAAATATAAAAATGCCAATGCTAGCAAATATCGGAAGCATACCTTCTTTTAACGCCGATGCCGAGTATAGTAATGATCTCGCCAGCACTATAATTACAACTAAGGTAAGCGCTGTAACCATGATATTATATGTAAACAGCCAATTCCTTTGATTGCTGTTGATCCTGTTTCGCCGATACTTTACTAACAGATACCACTGAAAAATAATATAAATGATCTGTTGTATACTGCGAATGATATTATGACCGGCCTGTGTGATAAAGGCATATTTATACTGAAAATTCCACTTGGTATCCTGGGCAACCAGGTTGACGATATACTGTTTTTCTTCAGCACTCTTAAGCATATACGGAACAATATCTACCAAGGCAATTATTGCGGGGGTAAAATGCAGCCAGTCATAGCGTTTCAGGTGGTTATTTCCGGACAGTGATAACCTGAGGTATAAATAACTACAGGGTGCAAAAAGATAATATAAGGGGTTGCCTTTGTTGTACAGGTTTGGATAATTCCTCACCTCTCCGCTAACCATCAAATAGATCATTAGCGAATACCAGGCAATGGCAGCAAGCACCGTACAAAGCATAATGTTTATCCACTACTTTCTGCGTAAATAGTATAGCAGAATAACAAACAGCAACCCGTTTACAAAGAAAACCGCTAATAAAAAAATATGCTGTACCTGACTCAAAATATAGACCTTATTTGAGTCGCAAAAGTAAGTAATTGCTTATTGTTAGGAAATAAGACTATTAAAAGAGTGTATCTAAAAGATTATGTCATCCTGTTCAAAGAACTCCTATGGAGAGCTATCGAAGGGTAGGCTCATTGTGACTGAAGAGAAGCTTCGTGAAGACACGAAGCCTGGTTCGTGGACATTCTCTTCTGCTAAAATCCCTCCTTTACAACACGCTCATCAGGGATATCCAGGTTCTTTAAGTGTGATTCTACTGCATCCATCATGGGTGGCGGGCCGCACAGGTAAACGTACGGGGCATTCTCCGGCATATTTTCCTTTAAAAAGGCTTCGCTGATGTAGCCATAGGCGCAATCTTCCGCCTGCTCGTGAGATAATATATTGATAAAGTTTTTGCCCAGCAGGCGTTTAAAGTCAGCTTCGTGTATAATATCGGCCCTGGTTTTATTGGCAAAGATCAGCTTATTATTTCCTACCTGGTTATTTGCCTGTAAGTATCTGAAAATGGCAATAAAGGGCGTAACCCCGGCTCCGCCGGCAATAAATACCCCTTCGCCTTTGTAGGCAATATCTCCAAAAACATCGTGCAGTATCAGCTCATCGCCATGCTTAAGCTGAAGCAGCTGATTGGTAACACCATCCCGTTCGGGATAGGTTTTAATGGTAAACTCGATATAATCTTTGTCGGGCAGTGAGGTAAACGTAAATGCCCGCAGCTCATTTTCCCAGCCGGGTTTATTAACAGATACATCGGTAGCTTGTCCGGGTGTATAGACGTACCCGGCAGGTTTTTCTGTTACCACCTGAAGCACATCATGAGTGACGTGATCTATGGATTTTATTTTTACAATATGTGACACCTTGATAAAATTAAAAAGTTAAAATTCAAAATTCAAAAATTACCCAACAGACTTCTATCCGGTTACCAGGGCAATAAACTCTGATTTGAGCTTTTCATCCCGGAAACGGCCGGAATAGCTTGCCGTAATGGTGCTGCTGTTGGTATCGCCGATACCGCGGGATGAAACGCAAAGGTGTACTGCATCTACCAGAACAGCAACATGGTTTGTTTGAAGGGCTTCCTTTAACGCTTCGGCTACCTGGTTGGTTAAACGCTCCTGCACCTGCGGTCGTTTAGCGTAATACTGTACCAGCCTGTTGATTTTCGATAAACCGATTACCTGTCCGCTTGAAATATACGCCACATGAACCTTGCCGATAATGGGCACAAAATGATGCTCGCAATACGAAAACAACGTAATATTTTTCTCGATCAGCATTTCATTATACCGGTATTTGTTTTCAAAGAGCTTCACATCGGGTTTATTTGCGGGATTTAATCCGCTAAAGGCTTCTTTTACATACATCTTTGCTACTCTATAGGGCGTTCCGCTCAGGCTATCGTCTGTTAAATCTAAACCCAGGATATGCATTATTTCCTTAACATGGTTTTGGATAAGCTCAATTTTTAAATCATCGGTCATGGTAAAGGCATCGGCTCGCAGCGGTGTTTCTAACGAAGTTCCGATATGCTCATCGTCAATAATATCCAGGGTTTCTAACGGATTATTCATGTTTTCTTTTTAATTTGCTCATTACGCGGTTCACCATCGCATCGCAGTAAACCAGGTTAAATTCAAAAATATCGGCGGCAGTATATGATTTTTCTATTTCCCTACGCAACATGCTCTTTGCCCGGTTAAGACGTACTTTTACATTGGCTTCGCTGATGTTAAGCGTATGGGCAGTTTCGTGTACGTTTAGCTGGTTCATCTCCCGTAAGGAAAACACTATCCGGTAATCGAACGGGATTTGCTGTAAGGCATCTTCAATTACAGCATTCAATTCTTTGCGCATCACTGTTTTTGTTGTGTGTTCATTACCTGCTGCGGAGAACATCGGCACTGATCTGTCATCAATTTCGGCAGATATTTCATTTTTAAAGCTAAATTTCTGACGTTTCCGGTAGCAGTTATTCAGCATTATTTTTATGATCCATGTTTTAAACGATGAGCGGTTCTCAAACTGTGATAAGTTATTGTACGCATCAATAAAGGTGTCCTGCATGAGGTCCTGCGTATCTTCGTGACCATAATTATAGCTTCTGCCGGTTTTGTACAAAAATGGGTTATAGCGCCGGATCAGTATCTCAAACAAGGCAGAATCGCCCTGCAATATTCTGCGGATAATTTCGGCATCGGTATATTGCTCAGATCCCTTCATTATTTAGTACAACGAGTAGAAAGTTGAAAGTTAATTGTTAAAAATACGAACAACTAATCACTAACAACAAATAACGCGGCTATACGTGCGAAAGAAAACGCTGAAATAGCCATTACCAGATCGCGAACGGCAACATCTAAAAAATTTCCACTGGCCAGCAGGGTAAGTGCGATCAGGGTAAGCCAGGCGGCAACAATACGTCCTCCGACAACCGGTTTTACCAGCACAATAATACCCGCTATGATCTCGATCACACCTACTATCATCATAAACGTGTGTGCCGCGATGGGAAGCATGCCTGCAATGGCCGGATGTAAATACTGTTGCCAGTCGGTAAGTAAATTGGTGAATTTGTCTAAGCCCGCAACAATGGGCACAATGCCAAACGTTAATCTCAATAAATTGAACGTAGGCGCAATAGCTTGTTTTGAAAGTGTAGTTTCCATTTTTTTAAATTTCTGGTCAATACTACCATAGAGTAAACGAGAAATGGAAAGGTTACAAGCAAGTTAAAAGTGGAACAATGGACAGTGGACAATGGACAGTGGACAGTGGACAGGTGACAATGGACAATGGACAATGGACAGGTGACAATGGATAATGGATAATGGATAATGGATAATGGATAATGGACAATGGATAAATCCCTGCCGGTTGAAACAGCTATTTCAATTTAAAACAATTCCATTTGTCCGGGCAGATCAGGTTTTCGTGACCGGACTACAGCCTCGCCAAAATTCGATAATGAGACACCGAGCAAACGTATTTTAGGACTATCAGGAAGCGCATCCGCAAGCAATTGGGTTACCGTACTGAAAATAATATTCTTGTCGTTAACCGGCTGAGAGAAAGAACGGCTCCGGGTAACCTGCTTAAAATCGCTGTATTTTATTTTCAAGGTGACGGTGCGTCCTTGCAGGTTATAGCGTTGCAGCCGCTCACAAACAGTATGCGTAATTTTATCCAGTTCGGCATGCATTTCATCCGTTTGTTCCAGGTCGTATGGAAAGGTATCTTCCGCTCCCAGCGATTTTGTTTCGCGGTGCGGCTGTACTTCACGCTCATCAATGCCCCGCACAATGCGATAATAAAAGCGACCGGGTTTACCGAAATAACGCACCAGCTCTTCTTCGGTCAGCTTTTTCAGGTCGGCGCCGGTGTATAACTGCATATTCTTCATTTTTTCGGCCGTTACCTTACCAACGCCAAAAAACTTCTCTACCGGCAGCTTCTCCATAAAGGCTTCTACTACCGACGGGGCGATGAACGTCAGGCCATCGGGCTTGTGCATATCTGAGGCAATTTTTGCTACAAATTTGTTTACCGATACACCGGCAGATGCTGTAAGCTGCAGCTCGTTCTTAATGGCCAGCTTTATTTGCTTAGCAATATCAATGGCCGACCCGATGCTCAGCTTATCCTGCGTAACATCCAGGTAAGCCTCGTCCAGCGAAAGCGGCTCGATCAAATCGGTGTAACGCCTGAATATTGCCCGTATCTTTTGCGATACCTGTTTGTAAACCTCAAACCTTGGCCGCACAAATATAGCCTGCGGACAAAGCTGAAATGCTTTTTTAGACGGCATGGCCGAGTGAACACCAAATTGCCTGGCTTCATAACTCGCGGTAGCTACCACTCCTCCCCGGCCTTCCGGAGAACCGCCCACCACAACCGGTTTTCCCCGGTACTCCGGGTTGTCCCGTTGCTCTACGGAAGCATAAAACGCATCCATATCAATGTGTATGATCTTTCGGTAGCCCTTATTCATTGCTTTGCCTTTCGGGATCTGCTAACCGGCTACTGCCTGTTTGTTGTATTTATTGCGATATTCAATGGGAGTTAAACCGGTAATCTTTTTAAATACATCCCTGAAAGCCTTGGTATCGGTATAGCCGATGTCGAACATTACTTCGCTGATGTTACGTCTGCTGGATTCAAAACTTCGCTTGGCGGCTTCAATTTTTACCCGCTGGATGTACTCCACCACGGTATTCCGGGTAGCTTTTTTGAACCGGCGCTCAAAGCTTCTCCGTCCAACGGCACACAGGTCAGCCAGTTGATCGACCGTTATTTTGTCCTGGTAATTGGCTTCGATAAACTGCTGCGCTTTTTTGATCTCGGTATCTTCATGGTCTTTCTGACCGTTGAACATCATAAATGCGGCCTGGCTATCGCGGTCGATATCAATAGCAAAATACTTGGAAGCCAGTATAGCAATATCCCGGCTGGTATATTTTTCGAGCAGGTACAGCAGCAGGTTCCAGTATGAACTGGCGCCCCCGCTTGAATAAATGCCCTGTTCATCGGTAATGATGCTGCCATCAACCAATTCTACATCCGGGAACATCGCTCTGAATGTAGCCGCATGCAGCCAGTGTGTTGAACATTGCTTTTCTTTTAATAAGCCGGTTGATGCCAGCAGAAATGCACCGATACACAATGAAGCCAGCTCAGCGCCATTCTGATAATGCTCTTTTATCCACGGAAGCAGATCTTTATTCAGCTCTAAAGCCACAGAAATATCTCCGCTAACGGGAGGAATGATGATCAGGTCTGTTTTCTTCACATCCTGCAATAAGGCATCTGTATGAACCGAAAACAAGCTGTTGCTGAGCCTTATTTCCTTACGGGCCCCCACAAGCTGCACCTGGAATAAAGCCGGTTTCCCGGATGCTTCCAGAAACTGGTTAGCTGCCGTAAAGAAATAACGTGGGTCTGAAATGGTGCCCATTACAGCAGTTTCAGGCACAAGAATAGAGACGTGTTTCATCTGAAAGTTTTTGTATAGCAAATATATCATTTCTTACCTGTCGTAATCAACCCCGCACATTGTCGCTTTTGCACGCTTTCTGTTTTACGCAACGGATGTATGTTTGTAAGCGTAAAATCTAACAGTTTATGGAAACCAATCTTTTAATGGGTTCGATTCAAAGTACATTCAACGAATTGTACCTTATTTTATCCCAATTTGACGAAGATGAACTGAATAGGACTCCGTTCGAGGGTAGCTGGACGGCCGGTCAGGTTACAGACCATATTATCAAGGCAGTAAAAGGTGTACCTGCCTTATGCGATGGCTCTACACAGGAAGCAAATCGTCAGCCGGATGCTAAAGTTGAGGATATTAAGGCTTTATTTCTTGATTTTACCATCAGGATGCAATCGCCAGAATTCATTCTTCCAACAGAGGATAGCTATACTAAAGATGATTTATATGCTTCTTTAAAGCGCATAGAAAACAACCTTACAACGATGATTCAAACCCAGGATTTAACACGGCTTTGCCTGGATTCTGAGCTTCCCGGCTTTGGCCTGCTTACCCGGTATGAATGGATTTATTTTGGCATTATTCACACACAACGGCACATACAACAATTGAAAAATATATTATCAAAGTTAAAAGTGAAAGGTTGAAAGTTGAATCCCGAATCGTTCCTCTCGGGACAGGCAGTACGGAAAAAACCGTGACTATCCGGTTCAAAAACTGTCCAACACTATTATAAGTCCTGTCAAAATATATATCAAGATAACAAAATAATGACCTCCGTTTACGCGTATTTAACTTTTAACGGCAATTGCCGCGAAGCCATGACCTTTTACCAACAATGCCTGGGCGGCGAACTGCATTTTCAGACCATAGCGGAATCGCCCTTAGCAGAAAAAATGCCGTCGCAAATGAAAAAACACATTTTACATGCTACCTTAACACAGGAAACATTAACTATTATGGCTTCGGATATGGTAAGCGATCAGGGGCTGATACGGGGCAATACCATTTCGCTAATGCTGAATTGCAGTAATGAAGATCAGATAAAAGCGTATTATAACTGCCTTTCGGCCGGTGGAGAAGCTACTCACCCCTTGGAACTTACTTTTGGGGGCGCCTTATTCGGCGATTTAACTGATAAATTTGGGAATAACTGGCTGCTGCACTGTAACCAATTCAAAAGTAAAAAGTAAGAATTCAAAATCCCGCCAGTTGGCGGATTCCTTGATACCTTATTAAAAAAATCAAAACACATCAATAATTCAAAAAGTAGAAACCGAATATCTTAAATTGAAATAAAGACATATTAATCACTTAAAAATCATGAAACGTATTAAAACTATTTACTGGGTGTTCACCATCATCTTTGCCATCATGATGCTTTTAGATGGCTATGGTGGCGTTACACAACAGGAAGCCGGAAAAGAGGCATTCAGGCAATTGGGTTATCCGATATATTTATTGTCCTTTATCGGTATAACAAAAATTTTAGGAGCCGCTGCTTTAGTTCAGCCTATGTGGCCGCGGCTTAAAGAATGGGCTTTTGCCGGATTTGCATTCAGTTTTATTGGCGCCGCCGTCTCATGGGCATGCAGCAACGGGCCCGTCGGGTTCATCATTTTCCCGCTGGTTATGCTGACTCTTCTGATAGTGTGGTATGTATTATGGAAAAAGTATGAGCGTGTACGCATAGAATGACACATTATGGCCGTTGAAGTATTTAAAACCAATGTCGTGGAAGCCTGCGATTCAGCGTTTATTGTGCAAATGCTTCTGAGCTGTTTTCCCGGAAGCTGCATTAACTTTGACCTGGACGATTGCGATAAAATTTTACGGATAGAGGGAACCAATATTTCGCAGGCTACAGTCATTAGCCTGCTGGGCGCCAACGGATATCATTGCGAAGTTCTTCCTGATTGACAGCCATTGGCACTATTCTTCATAATTTTCTGCTTTTCCATCTTTGAAATCCGGCGTAAATGTTGTAGAATTGCACTCGCAAATCGGAAAACGGTTTAGCGGCTCCTATAGCTCAGTTGGTTAGAGTAGAAGACTCATAATCTTTTGGTCCCTGGTTCGAGCCCAGGTGGGAGCACAAAGCAAAAAGCCTCAAATAATATGTTTGAGGCTTTTTTATGTCTCAAAGGTTACATTCCACCTTTTACCTTCTTTACAAAAACAAAAAAGCCGGTCTACAAAATTGTAAACCGGCTTTTTATTGGGGTAAGCAATGGGGCTCGAACCCACGACCCTCAGAACCACAATCTGATGCTCTAACCAACTGAGCTATGCCTACCGTGTTGAGACCGCAAAATTATAAATCTTATTGCTAAAATCAAGTATTTTTTATCGGGTATTTGGCTTTATATGCAAACATTTTGATTTACAAGCGGATGAGTTATAAAATGAGCGGCGGTTTGCCGCTCTTAATTCAATAACTATTTTATATCAAACTTACGCTTCTGCTTACAAAAGCGGTAAGCTCCGGTCCTTCCAGCATACCTTGAGCCAATAAAGCCAGATCAACGGCCTGCTTAGCCAATGTGCCTTGCTCCTCTTCATTTTCGGTTTGCAGAATACGGCTGATCAGCTTATGATTACCGTTTACAGCTACTTTATAGTTATCGGGCATTGAACCGTAAAAGCCCATACCTCCGCCCATTTTGGCCATATCTTTCATCCGGCGCATAAACTCATCCATAGTTACGGTTACGGGCAATTCATCCGGATTAAGGGCAACTACTTCAACATGCATACCCGGTTTGTTGATGGCTTTTTCAAACACTTCCTTCACTTTTGCAGATTGCTCTTCGGTTAGCACATGTTCGTTATTTTCATCTTTCTCAATGAGCTTATCGGCCACAGCCGAGTCCACACGTTTGAGCGAAGTTTTTTCCAGCTTCTGCTCCAGGTGACTGATAAAATGCCCGTCGATAGGCGAATCCATCAGCAATACATCGTAATGTTTTTTAACGGCCGATTGTATAAAGCTATCCTGCTTAGCCGGGTCGGTAGTATACAGGTAAACCACTGTATCGTTCTTATCGGTTTGCACCGCCTTTACTTTCTCCCGATATTCATCCAGTGTATAATACTCATTCTGAGTGTTTGATAACAACGCGAAATCTTTAGCCTTTTCGTAGAACTTATCTTCGCTCACCATGCCGTATTTAACAAACAAGCCAATATCTTTCCATTTCTCCTCATAAGCCTTGCGATCTTTATTAAACAACTCCTGCAACTTATCGGCAACCTTTTTGGTGATATAGGTGTTGATTTTCTTCACATTGCTATCGGCCTGTAAAAAGCTCCGTGAAACGTTCAGCGGAATATCCGGCGAATCAATTACACCGTGCAGCAACATCAAAAATTCAGGAACAATATCTTTTACCTCATCGGTAATGAATACCTGCCGGGAGAACAGCTTGATCTTATTACGCTGCAAATCGAAATCATTTTTGATTTTCGGGAAATACAGCACACCGGTCAGGTTGAACGGATAATCTACATTGAGATGGATCCAGAAAAGCGGGTCTTCCGAGAACGGGTAAAGCTCTTTGTAAAATGCCAGGTAATCCTCGTCCTTTAAATCGGCAGGCGCCTTTGTCCAGATAGGATTAACGGTGTTGATGATATTATCAACTTCAACCGACTTATATTTCGGCTTGCCGTCCTTATCCTCGCCATCCGGTGCCTGCTCTGTTTTGGTGCCAAACTTAATGGGCACAGGCAGAAATTTGGCGTACTTATCCAGTATCTCCTGTAATTTGTATTTACTCAGAAACTCTTCCGAATCCTTGTTAATGTAAAGAATAACATCGGTTCCACGTGTTTTGCGTTTACCGGCAGAAATTTCAAACTCGGTGCTGCCATCGCATACCCAACGGGCGGGCTCTGCTCCATCCTGGTAAGAAAGCGTCTGGATTTCCACCTTATCGGCTACCATAAAGGCCGAGTAAAATCCCAGGCCAAACTTACCGATGATCTCATTGGCATCTTTAGCATCTTTGAACTTCTCTACAAACTCGGTAGCGCCGGAGAATGCCACCTGGTTGATATATTTCTTGATCTCGTCGGCTGTCATTCCCAGACCGTTATCCGAAACCGTTATGGTCTTCTTTTTCTCATCAAAAGCGACTTCCACCAGCGGATTGCCCAGTTCGCCCTGGTATTGTCCCAACGCTGCCAGTCGCTTAATTTTCTGTACCGCGTCTACCGCGTTAGATACCAGCTCTCTTAAAAATATCTCGTTGTCTGAGTAGAGGAATTTTTTAATAATCGGGAAAATGTTCTCCGTGTGTATTGAAATGGTTCCTTTTTCTTTTACGCTCATAGTAATTTATTTTTAACCAACGGCACTTCATCAAGGTATGTTCCAAAAGGCACCAGGTTGTCAAAATGGCAGAGATAGATAACCTTACCTGCCCTTTTGGTTTAACACTTTTTAACAATCGTGTTTTTAAACTAATCGCCACGAATACCCCTCTTACCTACAAAACTTAAAATTAGAAAACATGAAAAAGTTAATTTTAGCATTAGCGCTGATAACCGGTTTTTCAACAATAACCTTTGCGCAGCAAGACAGTGTTCATCACAGAATGCATCGTACACCCGAACAAATGGCCCAGTTTAAAACAGATGCCATGAGTAAAAAATTATCGCTTACCGCAGACCAAAAGGCAAAAATTTATGACATTAATTTAGCCGCTGCAAAAAATGTTGCCGAACGTGCAAAAGGCGCTAAAAGCGATTTTAAAACTCAGATGAAAGAAACTGACCAGAAAATCAACTCAGTATTAACAGCAGAACAGCAAAAAACTTATGCTGACTGGAAAGCTGAACGGGCAAAAAAAATGCACAACCATTTTAAGGGACACGGAACTGAAAAGGGTAATACAAAAAGTGAATAGTAAGTTTTGATTTCAGTGAAAAGCGGCCTTATATCGGCCGCTTTTTTTATTTTTGGCAGCAATGGAAATACATCCCGTAACCGGTTTTATGCAGGAAAGATTGCGTGAACGCAGTAAAAGTAAGGCACTACGGGAGCTACAGGTAAACACCAGCCGCATAGATTTCTGCTCTAATGATTATTTAGGGTTTTCCCGATCGCCGGTACTGAAACAGCTTATCAGCAATGAATTGAAACGTTACCCCGACTATCCCAACGGATCAACCGGTTCAAGGCTTATATCCGGCAACGACCGGTACACCGAACAGTTGGAACAGGAGATCGCCGGTCTCCATGAGGCCCAATCCGGATTGTTATTCAACTCCGGTTACGATGCCAACATCGGGTTATTTTCGGCCATCTTACAACGTGGAGATACCGTTATTACGGATGAACTGATCCACGCGTCTATTATTGATGGCATTCGCCTGAGCCATGCTAACCGTTTTACGTTCAGACATAACGATTTAACTCACCTGGAAGACAAGCTCAAAGCAGCTAAGGGAAACATTTTCATTGCCGTGGAAAGCATTTATTCTATGGATGGCGATGAAGCTCCGTTACTGGAAATTGCACAGCTTGCCGAAAAATACCAGGCCGCATTAATTGTTGATGAAGCGCATGCCACAGGCATTTTAGGCCCAAATAGCTGCGGATTGGTTCAACAATACGGTTTAAGCAAGCGGATTTTTGCCCGTGTGGTCACTTTCGGGAAGGCGATGGGCGTTCACGGGGCTATTGTTTTAGGGAGCGATGTTTTAAAAAGCTATCTTATCAATTTCGCCCGTTCATTTATTTATACCACCGCGGCCCCTTTCTATACCCATGCAGCCATAAAAGCAGCGTACCGATTGCTCCGGGAAGAAAATTTGCAGGACGTGTTACAGCAAAAAATCCGGCTGTTTAAAGAAAACATTCGTGCTAACATATCGCTTATACCGTCCCGATCGGCTATTCAGAGCATTATTATTGGTGGTAACGCACAAACACGACATACGGCTTTACGATTACAGGAAGCTGGATTTGATGTCCGGGCGATATTGCATCCCACTGTCCCGGAAGGTAAAGAACGGTTACGGATTTGTCTGCACCTGTTTAACAGCGATACCGAGATTATTTCGCTTACGCAGGCGATTAATGAGCTGATATAAATAATGGCCCCATTTTAGCTAAAACCAGTTGGCTTGCGAGTCTGGCCTTTTGAATTTTTATTTTTGAATTTTGACTTATTTGATATGAAACGCTTCTTTATTACCGGCATTGATACAGGCATCGGAAAAACCATTGTGTCGGCTATTGTTACCGAAAAACTACAGGCAGATTACTGGAAACCGATACAATCTGGCGATTTGGATAACAGCGATACGCTCACCATCAAGCAACTGGTAGCTAACCCGGTAACCGTATTTCACCCCGAAGCATACCGGCTTACACAACCTTTTTCACCCCATAAATCAGCCGCAATTGACGGCATTCAGATTGACCCTGACACGATCAGGCTGCCCCAAACCACGAACAGCCTGGTTGTTGAAGGCGCTGGCGGACTAATGGTTCCACTTAATGAAAAGACATTGATCATTGACCTGATCAAAAAGCTGGAACTGGAGGTGATACTGGTTGCAAAAAATTACCTGGGCAGCATTAATCACACCTTGTTATCCTTAGAAATGCTTCGCCTGAAACATATTCCCTTAGCAGGAATTGTGTTCAATGGGCCTAATGATAGTTCTTCGGAAAATTATATTCTTAACTACAGTAAAGCACCGTTATTGGGCCGGGTTCCCAACCTGGAAACGCTTTCACACCGGGTAATAACCGATGCGGGAAAATATATCAGCTTAAGTTGAAAGTAAAAATTCAAAAGTAAAAACCTGGAAAGCTTCTTATATAAGAACGTAAATAATTTCATTCCAAAAAAACGCTATCTTTATATTATAAACGGAGATACAGATATGAGCACTGCAGAATTGAAAATAGATTTAATTAATCAAATAACCAATATCACAGAGAAAAGCAGGCTTGAGGAAATACGACAATTACTCAGGTTTCAGTCTGATAATAGTGTTTTTGAAACCACAGAAGAAGAAAAGGATGCAATCCACGAAGCAAGAAACCAGATTGCTAACGGGAACTTTTTCACACATGAAGAAGTACAAAATGAAATCCGTGAATGGTTGAAAAAATAATCTGGTCGTCCAGAGCGAGCAAAGAATTTATCGAAATCCTTCAATATGGGGTCAACAGAAATAAATCCAAAACTTATAGTTTAAAACTTAATTCCCTTATCAATGTACAATTGAACCTGATATTGAAATTTCCTAAAATTGGCAAAAAGACAGACCTCCCAAATGTTTATGTAAAAGTCATAAAGGATTATTTGCTGTATTACGAAATCGTCGAAAACAGTTTGTATATTTTAACCATTAGAGATGGAAGAAGAAATCCCCAAACGCTCAAAATAAAATAAAAAGCCAGAGTTCTATTGCAGCATCTTAATTCAGATTATAATCATGCTGCACTTTACCCGTAATTTTAGAAGACAACACCAGAGCCATAATAATAGCGCCAATAACCATAGCCAGCACAATTTGTATAAAAAATAACAGGTTGGCAGTAGCTGCTATTCCGGCCGAATCTTTGATCAGCTCATTGCCAACCAAAGCCTGTATATCAGTCAATTCGGCAAGTTGCTTTATAATCTGTTGATGCGCCGGTTTCCCTTCCGTTTTATACAGATTCGCTCCCGCTTCCTTGTAATTATCCCGGCTTAGCCGGATGATGGCTTGCTCTAACTGCGAATAATTACCAAGTAACCGTTTAAAGCGATCAAGCGATTGGGATTCACGGTCTACCAGGTATGTTTTTTCGTATTTTGTTACCAGGGTCGCGATATGCCTGTTGTGTTCATCCAGCTTACCCGCCACTGTATGAGCATCGGTATTTTCAGAAAAAAGCAGATCCTCAATCAGGAAACGCTTATGGTATAAGTTTTCTGTCAGGTGAAAAATATCCGTTGCAGGCACCAGGCGATCATTGTAAATAGCAGAAAATGAACGACTGAAATCGCCAACACTTTTACGCCCCAGTAAATTGGTTATCACGATGAGCGCCATAATGCAGGCCAGCAATGCAGCAACCTTAAGTTTTTGCTGAATAAAAAAAGTCCAACGCATAATGGAGTTGAAAGTTAAAGGTTTAAAGTTTAAAGTCAAATCCGGCGACTACTTCTTCGGTGTATTCTCCTCAATATAACCATTAAAAGATATAGCCTGACGGTTATTGCTGTTTACATTGAGCGAGGCGTAACCATCGTCAGAAATACTGAGCTGCAGCTGCCTGACATCCTCGGTATCATTGGGTGTAATAGTAATATCCCACCCTCCTTTTCTGCCCTTTACACTCTTATAATCAAACTTTTTCGATTTAAACTCAATGCCACCTTTAGTCGGATCCATAGGCGCAACATACGCCCGGCCGAAATAAGGCAGGTAGCACATTATCGAATCTTTGGTAACCGTTAAGGTATACTCTGTGGTCAGGTTCCAGGTACGCCCGCTTGTTGGTATAGCCGTTTGAGCTATAAAGTTATAGTTCCGTTTATCAATCATATTTTTTACGGCAACCTGCTTATCTTTTTTCTGTGCCTGTACACTGAAGCAGCTTAGCATAATCAGCAGCATTATCCAAAGCCGGATCTTATATGTTTTCATGGTGAAAAATTAAAAAGTCAAAATTAAGAATTAAAAAAACAAAGCTTATTGAAGTCTTGCAAGACAATAAAAACACATCAACAATTAAAAAGTTGCGTCCTGTAACCCGAATTGTTTCTCCCGGGACAGGCTGTACGGAAAAATCCCGACATTAATACTCTTGTTTTATTCTACTGCATAAAATAAATCGACCGGCAAATTTGTTTTTATAGTGATGATTTTGTCGCTGTCACTATTTTGACTTTTAACTTTTAACTTTTGACTTAAGAATAGTCGCCTGTTTTAGCTATTTTAGTTGCATCCTGTTATGAAGTACGTTTTAGCTGTAGTTTTGCTCTTCACCACCTTTTCTATCCGGGCCCAGAAAGTGGGGCTGGTTTTTAGCGGAGGCGGGGCCAAAGGATTAGCGCATATCGGTGTACTCAAGGCATTGGAAGAAAATCATATTCCCATAGATTATATTGTTGGCACATCAATGGGCGGCATTGTAGGAAGTATGTATGCTGCCGGTTATTCGCCGGAACAGATTGAGAAGATAGCGCTCAGTCCCGACTTTCAGAACTGGGTAAGCGGACGTTTTTCAAGCAATTACTCTTATTTTTTTCGTAAAAAGCCGGATAATCCTTCGTTTGTTACCGCCAAGCTTCAGCTCGATTCCGGATTTCAGGCCAAAATACGCTCGAACCTGGTGAATGATATCCCGCTCAATTTTGCGTTGCTTGAATTACTATCGCGGGCATCCGCAACAGCGCACGACAATTTCGACAACCTGTTTGTCCCCTACCGTTGCATTGTTGCCGATATCTTGTCGCAAAAAATGATTGCTGTTAATAACGGCAGCCTTCCCGAAGCCGTAAGGGGAACCATGACCGTTCCGCTGGTTTACCGGCCAATTAAAGTAAACGGACGCTATGTGTTCGATGGCGGATTGTATGATAACTTTCCTGTGGATGTGATGAAGAAAGAGTTTAAACCCGATTATATTATTGGCACCAATGTTTCATCCAAAGTGTTCAATGAGTATCCAAAAAACAGCGATGAGCGCCTGATGAACCGTTTTTTAATTTACATGTTCCTTTCTAAAAGCGATTCTACATCCATCGGTAAAGAGGGTACTTACCTGCAACCCGACCTGACGGATTTCAGCGTCGCCAACTTTACACCGGTAGCCGAACTGATCAAAAAAGGATACGATGCTACCATGGCCGAAATGCCTGCCATTAAGGCGGCTGTAAAACGTCGCACCAGCGCCAAGGAGCTACAGGAGCGCCGGGAACGGTTTAATACACAGATCCTTGACCTGCAGTTTGATAAAGTGCAGGTTACCGGACTCAATTCAAAGCAACGATATTATGTAGAGCACGTGATCAGACACGACAGCAGACACATTGATATTGAAGATATCAGAGAAGGTTATTATCGCCTGGTTGCCGACGATAACTTTGAAACGGTATATCCCCGGATGGTATACCGTCCGAATAAAAACGTGTATGATTTTGAGTTACAGGCACAGCCGCAGCGCACATTTAAGGTTGACTTTGGAGGCAACATTTCGTCGCGACCGATCAGCAATGCTTATGTAGGTTTACAGTATAATTACCTCCACCGGAAATCGTACACCTTTAACACTAATTTTTATTCCGGACGTTTCTATGAATCCATACAAGCCCTGTCCCGTGTAGATTATCCGCTGAAAACGCCGTTATATCTCGAAGGTGAATTCACCTATAACCATTGGAATTTTTACAGCACCAGCCAGATCTTCGTGGAAAACGTAAAACCTATTTATGTGGAGCAATCTGATTTAAAGGCAGCCATCAAAGCCGGGATGCCCATATACAAACACGGAAAGGTTGAAGCGTTAGCCGGATATATCAATTTTAAAGACAAGTACAGTCCCAATAATACGTTTACTGCCGGTGACATTCTGGATTTTACCCGTTTTAACGGGTTCCTGGCCAGCATCAGCATGGGGAAAAACACACTAAACCGCAAACAATATGCCAGCGCCGGGATCAGTTTTCAGGCCAGCGCCAGCTATTATAACGGGCTTGAACGTTACCGGCCCGGTAATATCCTGATCAGTACCAGCCAGCCTGAGCAATCAGCGCACCGGCAATGGTTCACCTTAAAAGCAAGCGCCGAGCATTATGTGTACAGGCGCAAATGGTACACGTTTGGTTACCTGGCCGAGGCCGTTGCCAGCAATAAGCCAGCCTTTAGCAATTACATGTCGACCGTGCTAAGCGCACCGGCATTTTATCCTTTACAGGATTCAAAATCACTGTTGTTAAAGAATTTCAGGGCGGATAGTTATGCTGCTTTAGGGATTAAAAATGTTTTCCGGCTGGAAAAACGACTCGATTTCCGGCTGGAAGGTTATCTCTTTGCGCCGTTCAAAGAATTTCAGCTCAATAATATACAGGATGTCAGCTATAGTTCTATTTTTGCTAACAGGCATTACGCTGCTACTGCCGGGTTAGTTTATACCACATTTCTTGGCCCCATATCGTTAAGCATTAACCATTACGATGATAGCCAGAAGCGATACGGCGTAATGTTTCATATCGGGTATTTGTTGTATAATAAACGTTCTATCGAATAAAAATGAAGCTGATCAATTATTTTCTATGGTGTTTCGGATTGCTGGTAAGCGTGCCGGTAATGGCACAGCAAATGGCAATTAACAACTTTATTGTTAAAGAAAACCTGTTAAAAAACAACAAGCTGGCCATTATTGCCACCGATGCCGATGAAAAACCACTCGAAAACATCAACGGTACATTCCAATTCTCCCTCAACGGTTTTGAGCAGGAACTGAAATTTAACGACGGAATTGCTGTTGCCCCTCAGGTTATAGACAAATCTACATTTGTTTATATCAGGCATCATAACGATACCGGTACACATGCCAAATTATACTACGTTATCAAAAAGGATAACGACCTGAATCCCATAAAAATAAGCTGGCTGCTGCTTATCGCCATTCCGCTGATACTGATTGTTATCGCTATGATGTTCAGGCGGTTTATCGTTATAGCCGCCATACTGATCATCGTGATGTTATTTTTCAATCAAAGCAACGGCTTACATTTTTCAACCTTTATTGAAACCGTTTTTGATGGGTTGAAATCGCTGGTGTGAGGGTACATATACTATGTTGAGACCAAAGTATTCCATTCTCTTTGTACTATTGATTGGTATTGAATTTATGTCTCACATCTAAAGGCAAAGCTTTCGCCATAAGGGTACAGGTATTCCTTTCTTACCTTAATCTCGGAAGACAATATTAATTTTTTTCGGTAAATTAGCTTCGTTAGTTTTTAAATTTCATTTTAAAATGCCCGTTATATCAATGTTTTACGGTTTAATTGTAGCCATGTATTATTTGGATACAAAAAAGCATCATTTGCCCCATATCCACGTAAAATACGGAGAACAAGAAGGGGTTTATGAGATTCCTAACGGAAGGTTATTAGAAGGATCTTTGCCGAAAAACAAAGAAAAATTGGTACTGGCATGGATTGAAATCCACCAGGAAGATTTAATGGCAAATTGGCAACTGGCAGTTACCGGGAACAAAGTGTTTAATATAGACCCTTTAAAATAATTGTTGTAATATGAATCCAAGAGTATCTTTTGTAAAGTATAAGCCTCACCATAAGCTAATAGTAACTTTCAACAACAATGAAATAAAAGAATTCGATTTGTGCAAATACCTCGATTATCCAGTTTACGAGCCATTAAAAGATGAGGCGTTTTGCAGCAAGGTGACAGTAAAAAATGGAATAGTGCAATGGGATGATGTAATTGATATTGATCCAGATATCGTCTACATAGAAAGCACTCCAGTATTAACACACCCATTTCATGTGTGACCTACCTCTGGATTAGATAATTGTCTTCTGGATCCCAGAATAAAACCGCTCTAACCCCTGCTCCGCTTAATACTACATCCTACCGCTTTAGTGAACGTAATAGCAGGCTTCTTACCATTTAACAACGCATCAACAGCCTGCTCAGCATAAGTTATTTTATCCGGGTTGGCATTCTCAGTATCGTTATCAATAGCGCCAATATATTGAATAACACTTTTGCCATCTTCCTTTGAGATAATATACACGTGTGGCGTACGGGTAGCGCCGAAGCGGTCGGCAACCTGGTTACCGGTATCTTCCAGGTAAGCAAAGGAATAACCCTTAGTCTTAGCCCGTTTCTGCATTTCGGAAAATGAATCCCCGGGTTGAGTGTTTGGATCGTTCGGGTTAATGGCAATTACCGGATAACCCTTAGGCGCATACTTATTGTGAAGCGCAATAATCCGGCTTTCATACGCCTGCGCTACCGGACAGGTATTACAGGTAAAAATAACGATAAAGCCTTTCGCTGCGGGATAATCGGCCATAGCCACCGTTTTATTATCCACATTCTTCAGGCTGAAATCAGCCACGGCATCGCCAACCTTATAACCGCCCTGTGCTTTTGCAAAAGCTGCTAATGCAATAAAGCAAGTGATCAAATACCATTTCATAGCTATTATTTTAGTGATAAATATGTTTGTTCCAGTTCCGGATACGTAAATTCCCGTTCAAAAAACTGACGCAGATTCCTGGTGGTATTTACCATTAAGGTAGCCGGTAAAGCTCCCGACCAGCTTTTATCTACCCGGTCAATATATTCCTGCTGATTGGTTTCATTCAACACATAAACCTCATTACGAAGGTGCTGCTTCTTTATAAACGGAATAACCGTGCTGTTAACTTTCGACTTAAAATCAAGACTTACCAGCAATACTTTCAGTTTGTTACCGGAATAAGTTGCTTGTAACTTTTCAAAATCGGGCAATTCTGCCACACAAGGCACACACCAGGTGGCCCAGAAATTAACGATAAAGGTGGTATCTTTTCCGGCAGCAAGGCGGCTTTCTAATTGGTTCAGCGTTAATAACCGGATATTCTGCGCCTGTGATGTTGAGGGATTTAACCACAGCCAGCAGGTAAGAATGATCAGTACGTTACGTAAGCCCATCTTTATATAACGCATGTTACAGCATTTTATATAAAGATACAACAAAGTCAATTCCGCAATGTTCCGCCGCGTGAGAAATATTTATAGTACCAGGGGTCTTTTAAATCGCTGATAATAACCCCTTTACTACTGGATGCATGTACAAATTTGTTATTCTGGAGATACACGCCTACATGGCTGAATTTTTTGCCGTTAAAATCGAAAAACACCAGATCGCCTTCCTCTAACTGATCTTCGTATTTACGTTTTACATTATCGGCCATTACCCGTGCAATACGGGGTACATCGGTATTAAACACCTCTTTTTCAAGAATAGATGTAAAGCCGGAACAATCCACACCACGTTTATCCATCCCGTTATCCCGGTAAGGCACACCCATCCAGTCGTCTACAAAGCGATATAATCTTTCATTCCTGATTTGCCGTTCGGGAACATTGAGCAATTCGGCATATCGCTCACGTACATTGCCCGACACCTTTTTCTGTCCGCGGAGACTGCTGGCATCAGACAATACCTTCTTTGATTTACATGATGTAAATAGTATCGATGCTGCAAGGCACAAACCTGCGCCACGCAACAATGCTGTTCTAATCCTCATCATCCCGCAATGGTATCACGAAACGACCGGCTCAGCAAGCGGCAGTTTTCAACATGTGGTTAAAAACTGTCGTTAAGTAAAAATTCAAAACCTGCAATCAGCTTAGAATCAACAACATGAACCATGTAACAATTAAAGAAAAACATAGCGTTTGCATTCGCAACATGGCCTATGTTATTTCTATGCTTCTATGTGGTTTGTCCACACAATAGTTTATTAGCGCACCTGTCCGTTACCACGTACAAACCATTTCTCGGTTACCAGCTTTTCAAGCGCAAACGGGCCGCGGGCATGAAGTTTTTGTGTAGAAATTCCTATTTCGGCGCCCAGACCAAACACACCGCCATCGGTAAACCGGGTTGAAGCATTGGCATAAACGGCAGCGGCATCCACGGCATTCAGAAAACGCTCCTGCAAGTCGGGATTACCCGAAACAATAGCCTCCGAATGTTTGGAAGAATAAGCGGCAATGTGTGCAAGCGCTTCATCAATACCATCAACCACTTTTACCGAGCATTTAAAATCCAGGAACTCACGACCATAATCTTCGGCGCTGGCTTTTTGCAGGTAAGGATAATTATTTTGCCGGAGCGCCTCGTACGAAGCCTCATCCGCAAATATCTCCACATCATAGGCAGCCAGCTTTGGAGCCACCAGGCCCAAAAAGTCGCCGGCAACGGCCTTATCAACCAACACAGTATCCAGGGCATTACAAACCGAAGGTCGCGAAACTTTGGCGTTGGTCACAATATCCGCGGCGCTGGCCAGATCGGCGGAAGCCTCAACATAGGTATGACAAACACCGGCGCCGGTTTCAATAACCGGAACAAGGGCATGTTCACGTACATAATCAATCAGCTGCTGCGAACCGCGGGGAATCAAAATATCAACATATTGAGTTGCGGTTA
The DNA here is from genome assembly GCF_008274585.1 of Pedobacter sp. BS3. Taxonomy (GTDB): domain Bacteria; phylum Bacteroidota; class Bacteroidia; order Sphingobacteriales; family Sphingobacteriaceae; genus Hufsiella_A. Next base: position 54,126 of record NZ_VTRT01000002.1, read on the forward strand.
ACAGTTCCGCTATAAACTTCCGGTCAACAGGCAATAGCTGTACCGTGTTTACATCCAGGTTAAACTCTTTTAACGCCTCGTGTATAATAGAAACCAAAACAGTATTGGTATAAAAAGCGTCGCTTCCACCCCGCAACACACATACATTACCCGAACGGATGCATAAAGCAGCCACGTCAATGGTTACATTGGGCCGCGATTCATAAATTACCCCTACTACACCCAATGGCGCTGTTTTTTTCTGAACTTTCAACCCGTTAGCCAGCGTTTTCTCCACCAACACCTGGTTCGATGGGTCTGGCAACAGCGCAATATCTTCCAGGCTTTGGGCCAGATCCTCAATACGCTGTTCGTTCAGTAACAAACGGTCTTTTTTAGGGTCGGCATCATCCATTCTATCCAGATCCTTTTTATTCTCTGCGATAATATGCTGCACATCGCGACGCAACTTTACAGCCAAACTGCGTAACAGTTGCTGCCTGGAGGCATCATCTAACAACTTAATGCCAGTTGTGGCCTGCGCCGCGTCCTTCAGAAGTGGTAAAATACTTTCCATCTTACAATAATACGATATCATTTGCATGAGCGACTTCAACGCCCACGGTTTTTAAACTCTCACCCAGTTTTTGTGACGAAATTCTGGCTTTTGCCACGGCAACCGCCTCGCCTTTCTCGTCCAATATCTCAAATACCTCGCCCGCCTCAAAATCGCCGGTAATGGCTTTTACACCTACAGCAAGCAAGCTATGCCTGTCCTGCAGGGCCTTACAGGCACCGGCGTCAATCTTCACCCGGCCCTTGGCAATGCTTCCACTGGCCAGCCAGCGATTACGGGCCGGTATTGTGCAAGGCTGCGGCATACAAACCGTTCCGGTTTCGCCTTTTACCGCTTTTAATATCCCATCGGGGGTTTTTATCCCGAAAATTACCGCCTTAATACCCATCTGGTTTGCCAGTCGTGCAAAAGTCAGCTTCGAGGTCATTCCGCCCAGCCCGGAAGCCGATTTTTCTTTGTTAGCCAGCAGCAAACTGTTCTTATCGGAGGTATCCAGCAGCGGCACAACCTGCTTATCTTTATCCAGCACACCCGGAACCGACGTACTGAACAGCAATACCGAAGCCTTAAATCCAACGGCAATCAGCGTAGCCAGCTCGTCGTTATCCGAAAATTTAAGCTCCAGATTGCTCACCACATCATTCTCGTTCGCTATCGGAATAATGTTGTTATCCCACAGTTTTTCGTACGTTTTTTTAAGCTGCAAAAACTGTCCGCGGTTAGAAAAATGATGCCGTTCGCACAGGCTTTGGGCAATGGCAATCCCGTAAGGCGCAAATTCATGCGCATATTTGGTAATCAGCAGCGGGTTACCAATGGCCGCCGCCGCTTTACGCTCGCTTAACGTACGACTGTACTTGCTCAGGTAACTTTTCCCGGCCGCAACCGCCCCCGACGATACCATAACGATATGATACTGCCGGTGCAATACCGACACCTGACGGGCAATATCACGTATAACATCCTCGTTAAGCTCCCCTTTCTCGGTGGTGATGGCAGCTGTACCAAATTTTATAACAAGTATCGGCTTCAATGCAAATGGCGTTAAGCAGGCAAATTTATAAAAAAGTATGGTGTAATGCAGATTGAGATGTGAGATGTGAGATGTGAGATATGAGACTTAAGATTTGAGAGAGTCTGATAATTTTCAGAAAAGCAACTGTGGCAAAACATCGGTCAGGATAGTCCTGTGTTTCGCTTATACGCCTGCAAAGCCTTAAGCACAGGCCGGTATCCGCTTCTCCCAGGTTTATATAACAACGGCAAATGTTACTGTTTATCTTTTAAGCCTGCTTATGCTCCGGTTCGTGCCCCCTTGAACCGGTTTAAAGAATATCTTCGTGAAGACACAAAATCCGGCATGGGAGAAAATCACAACCTCACCTTATACACATTATCCCGTTTATTCACATCGGGAACATAGGTGCTGCCCAACACAACCTTATCTACTTTTTTATCCGAGGAGAACTCAATCGTAACCTGTTTATTGCCAGCTTTCCAGCAGGCTATGCTTCTATGAATTTTCTGCACCGTCTGGTCTGAAAAATATACGGTAACATCTATGGGCACGGGCTTCCCGCCTACCGATTCTATAATCACCGTATATTGACTGCCTGCTTTTTTCACGTTGCGTATGGCCAGATCCGGGAAACCGTTATCAAAAAACCAGCGCTTCCAGAACCAGTTCATATTTTGCCCGGCGCCGGTATTCATACAGTTAAAAAAGTCGTAAGGCATGGGGTGTTTGCCATTCCACTGCCGTATATAATAATGCAGGGCTTTAGTAAAGAGCTCATCGCCCAGCATATCTTTTACATACAAATATCCGAAAGCCGGCTTGGGATAAGAGTTGAGGTAAAACGCCGGGTCTTTTTGCTGGGTTGTCAGCGTCATAATGGGTAAATCACGTTCGCTTCCGGCATTTTTCTCGTAGGGTTTAACTCCATAATCATCTACAATAGCCGGATCAATACAGGGCGATATCAGCCATTCGCCAATGGTGGCCCATCCTTCGTCCATCCAGCCGTACTTGGTTTCGTTAACACCCATATAAAACGGGAACATCGTATGGAAGATCTCGTGATCTGTAAGCGTTATGGTCGCTTCCTTATCGGCCAGCGGATTATCGTTCACCATCATGGGATATTCCATCTGGTCAAGGCCGTCAAATATGGTTTCATGCGGATATGGGAACGGCCATTTCGGGAAGGTATAGCTCATTACTTCCACCGTTTTACGGGCGTAGTTCACCACTTCGTTATAATCATTATGCCGGGGATTGAATACGACGTCTACCCGGGTCCGCCGGCCACTTTGTTTATCCACCACCAGGCTACCGGCCTTCCATACGTAATGGTTGCTTATCGCAAAAGCAAAATCGGTAACATTAGAAGCGGTAAATTTCCAGGGGGATGCCCCGGTAGTTACAGCAGATTGCTGAAGATCGGCTTCTGTAATAACATTCACCACGCTATCGCTCTGCCCTGCCTGTTGCACACGTTTGTAAATTCCGGGCTGCAATACATCGGCAGCGTTGTCCAGATCTCCGGTAGCCCAAACCGCGTAATCTTTAGGAACTGAAATTTCCACGTTAAACGAGCAAAAATCATTATAAAATTCGGCCGAGCCCAGATAAGGGTTTTCGTTCCAGCCGTCAATATCATCGTAAACGGCTATCCGCGGAAAGAAATAAGCGATAAAAAACGCCCCGGTATCAACCTGCCCGGTACGTACATGCGAGCCTTTATTCAGCGTATAAGACCACGCGATCTGAAAATGCGTGGTTTGTCTGGACAATATCTCTGCCGGCACAATCATATTTGTACCGTCAATGTTCAGCCGGGATACATCCAATGCCTTATTATTCATTACAAACTGCTGAATGGCAACGCCGTCTGTAAAATCCGACGCGGATACTTTTGTTTCGCGTGGCGAATCTTTTTTGTAAAGATTGGGATAGAGCTTAAACCATACCTCATGCAAGGTATCGGGACTATTATTGATATAACGAATAGCCATCGTTCCTTTAAGTAACCGTGTTGATGGGTCAAAGTCTACCTTGATGGTATAATCTGCGGTATTTTGCCAGTAATTCTTTCCCGGACTACCATCCGGACTGCGGGTTTGTTGATTATACGCCGCTGCAATATTTAAGGGAACCGGTAATTTTACCTGCGCATAAACAAGCTGAGAAAGGAATAACGCTACCAGCGCTATATATTGCCTGAACTGCATAACTATGAAATAGGAAAAAGCAGGCATCAGTTAAATTTACTAACCCAAAACTGCTTTTTATGGTTAAAGATACGATGAAATATGAAAGTCCAAAGAATACTAAATTATTCCTGCAGGGAGATCGCTGTTATAGGTCATTTTTTAATCTCAATGGGATGATGTATTCATAAAAAGCCTATTTCCTGTAAAAATCCCGGGAACAATATAGTATAGGCTAAACTTTATGTCTCTACGAAGCTTCCATACGATGACCCATGAAGATACCAGCCAGGGCGTTAGTCCCTCTCATGCAATTTCAATTGGTTATGTTCCGGATTATAAATCCGAAGTTAGCACCGAGGGTGTCTCAAAAGTCAGTAAAACCATCTATTTACAGCCACGCTGACCCCGAAGTCTCGGGGGAAGCGCCTGTAGCCATAATGAACCAATCCTTCGACAGGCTCAGGATGACCATAGGGGACTTTTGAGACACCCTCGAGCAAAAGGAACTTTTTACTTTCAATCCCCGGGGGCGGGATTTTCCCGTACAGCCTGTCCCGGGAGGAACGATCCGGGATACGGGACTCAACTTTCAACTCACCCCGCTCCCTTTTATCTTCCGTATAAATTCCGGGATTTTTTCCAGATAACCATCGCCTGAACCCAATAATTTTACAAAAGCACTGCCTACGATAGCGCCATTAGCATATTGATTGGCTTTTTGAAAACTTTCGTGGTCTGAAATACCGAATCCTATCACTACGGGGTTATCAAGGTTCATAGATTTGATCCGCTTAAAATAATCTTCCACATTTTGCGAAACCGAAAGATTTTTGCCCGTTGTTGACGATGACGACAGCAGGTAAATAAAGCCATTGCTTAAACTGTCTATTTTACGGATACGCTCTTCTGACGTTTGCGGCGTTACCAGGAAAATATTGCTAAGCTGGTGCTTTGCAAAACATTCGCTGTACAACTCCTCGTATTCATACATCGGTAAATCGGGTACAATTACGCCATCCACACCCGCTTTGGCGGCATCGCGACAGAAATTTTCAACGCCATATTGCAGCACCGGATTTACGTATCCCATAAGCATCACAGGTATGGTTACCCGTTTACGCAGATCCTTTAACTGTTTAAAAAGTATTTCCAGTGTCATGCCATTATCCAGGGCTTTTTGCGAGCTTTCCTGTATCACAGGGCCATCAGCTACAGGGTCTGAATATGGAAAACCTATTTCCAGGAAATCAGCCCCGGCTTTTTCAAGGGCTTCGGCGATATCCAGTGTTGCATTCAGCTCAGGGTAACCCGCAGTGAAATAAATGGATAACGCGGGGCCTTTTTTATGTTCGAAAAGATGTTTTAATCGGTTCATTACGCTAAATCAATAATTTACAATCCAAAATACCTGATATACGTATCCAGGTCTTTATCTCCACGCCCTGAAAGACAAACCACTACGGTTTCGCCGCCTTTAAAGCTCATTTTTTCCAGATGAGCCAGCGCATGCGAGCTTTCTATGGCGGGAATAATACCTTCAAGCCGGGTTAACAATAAACCTGCCTGCATGGCTTCATCGTCGGTGGCGCTAACATAGCTGGCCCGTTTTGACTTGAACAGGTGAGCATGCTGCGGCCCTATTCCCGGATAATCCAATCCGGCAGAAATAGAATACGGCTCTACCACCTGCCCATCGGGCGTTTGCATCAGAATAGACCGGCTTCCGTGTAAAACGCCCTCTTTACCTAAAACGGTAGTTGCCGCTGATTCTCCCGAATCCACCCCCAAACCGGCAGCTTCCACGGCTATGAGCTTCACATCCTCATCATCTAAAAAATGATAGAACATGCCAATAGCGTTACTTCCGCCACCCACACAAGCCAATACGTAATCGGCGGTTTCTTTGCCGGTTTTTTCTTTTAACTGCCAGCGGGTCTCTTCGGAAATAATGGATTGAAAACGGGCAACCATATCCGGGTACGGATGCGGCCCAACCGCCGAGCCTATAATATAATGCGTATCAACCGGGTTATTGATCCAGTCACGCATGGCCTCGTTGGTAGCGTCTTTTAATGTTTTACTGCCCGAAGTTGCCGGTACTACGGTTGCGCCCATCATTTTCATGCGGGCTACGTTAGGAGCCTGGCGCTTAATGTCGATCTCGCCCATATAAACCACACATTCTAACCCTCTTAACGCACAAACGGTTGCTGTAGCTACGCCGTGCTGCCCGGCGCCGGTTTCGGCAATAATACGTTTCTTGCCCAGACGTTCGGCTACCATGATCTGCCCGATGGCGTTGTTAATTTTATGGGCGCCGGTGTGGTTCAGATCTTCGCGTTTCAGGTAGATGGTTGCACCGTACCGTTCTGAAAGCCGCCTGGCATGATATAATGGCGATGGCCGGCCTACATAATCCTTTAACAACAGCTCAAACTCCTTTTTAAAGGATTCATCGTTAATGATCTGCAGGTAGTTACGCCTCAGCTCTTCCACGTTAGGATACAGCATTTCGGGAATATAAGCTCCGCCAAAATCGCCGTAATAACCCTTTTCATTTACATGATAACTCATTTTATGTATCGCTTTATATTTTACTTTCTTACTCGTTCAAAAACAGCTTTCAGCCGGTCTGCATCTTTTAACCCCGGCTCCGTTTCAAACCGGCTGTTCAGGTCAATGGCATGCAAGCGTTCATCGTTCAGGGTATAAACGGATTCAAGCAACGCTTCGTCCAGACCGCCACTTAAAAAATACGGTTTATCCAGTGTATAGTTATGCAATAAGTCCCAGTTAAATGCCTGCCCTGAACCTCCATACAGCGTGGTTTTGGTATCAAACAGGAAATAATCAACGTTACCGGCATAATCCTTCAACCTATCGAAATCAAAATCAGTATCTATTCCGAACGCCTTTATTACGGTTATACCGGATACTTTAACACGCCCGCAAAAAGGCGCATCCTCATTGCCATGCAGTTGTACCGCATGCAATCCCAAATCCCTGACCTTTTCAACTATTTCATTGAAAGACGCATTAACAAAAACGCCCGTTTTGCGCACCGTTTCCGGAAGCTGCGCTAATGTTTTAGGGTCAAGGTTATCCGCATAACGCTTGGATTGCGGATAAAATATAAAACCCATATAGTCAGGCTGCAATGCGGCAACTGAAAGGATATTATCCGGGTTGCGCATACCGCAAACCTTTATTTTAAGGGGACGTTCCATCAGGCTACCAAAACGTTAAAGCTGGCCAATGCCTTTTTGCTTAGCAACGATTCCTCGGCTTCGTAAAAGCAATCGGCAAAAGATGTTTCGGGCTTTATGGTGTGAATAGCCGCCGCCGCATTGCACAACACCACGTTGTTCTGTTCGTCGGTACCGTTTCCGTTCAATACGGCTGTAAAGATGTCTGCCGATTCTTTTACGGTGCTTCCGCCGCCAATAGCTTCGGGATTGATTTTTTCAAATCCTATTTCCGATAAGCGGTAGATCTTCTCGCCATCATTGGTAAAAGTTTTAAAATCGCTGGTCAGCGAAATTTCATCATATCCCGCAAGGGCATGCAAAATGGTATATTTTTTTGCCGATTTCTGGTACAGGTAGGCATATAAGCGGGCAAGCTCAAGACTGTAAACGCCCACTACCTGGTTTTTGGGCTTCGCGGGATTAACCATAGGCCCAAGCATATTGAAAAAGGTTTTCACGCCAAGCTCTTTGCGGATAGGCGCCACATTCTTCATGGCCGGGTGAAACAAAGGCGCATGCAAAAAGCAAATCCCGGCTTTGTCCAGGTTGCTTCGTAAGGTATCCGGGTTATTGGTAAACGTATGGCCCAGGTATTCCATCACATTGGATGAACCACAACCGGACGAAACGCCATAATTACCGTGCTTGGCTACCATGTATCCGGCACCAGCCACCACAAACGATGCCAGCGTGGATATATTAAAGGTGTCCTTTCCATCGCCGCCGGTACCGCACAAATCAATTAAATCATATCCTGCCAGGCCAGGGTCTATACAAAGCTCCAGCATGGCTTCGCTGAAACCTTCCAGTTCATCAACCGTTATGCTGCGCATACAGTAAGCTACCATAAAAGCGGCCATTTGCGAGGCATTATATTTACCTAATGTAATATTGGTTAAAATTTCCTTAGCCTGCTGGCGGCTATATGTTTTATGCTCAAATAAGTAATTTAATATCTGCTTCATTTTAGTTAAGCGAAAGTATTGTATAAAAAAAGGGGCTGCTTATGGCAACCCCTGCTTATTTTTTATTATTTCCTTTAAAAACAGAACATACTATAGCGGATTGCCGGAATTAACATTGCCGTGCCACCACCAGGTAATATGTTTGCTTGTATTGCTCATCACTTTGCGACAAATATGAAAATTCTTTTTATTGCCTGCAAGTTATTTCTGATTTTTTCTAATATTTAAAAACAGATTCAGGCCCTGAATTCTTAAAAGAGTGAACCCACATAAATAAAGCATTCATGAAAATCAACAAACGCTACAAACGTTATCTTAATTTAAAACGCGAAACAGTCCGTATCAGCTTTGTACTGGCAGGCATATTTCTGGCTGCTTTTGGGCTTAAAGGCTTTTTAGTTCCTAACGGCTTTATTGATGGTGGTGTTACAGGTATTTCCCTGCTGATGCACCATATTACTCATCTTTCGGTTTCATTTTGGCTTGTTATTTTAAATATACCATTCATTGTACTGGCTGTTAAACAGATCGGGAAACGCTTCGCCATTACTACGCTATCTGCTATTTTGGTGCTGGCTACGCTGATATATTTCCTGGATTTCCCGGTTATTACCAATGATAAATTGCTGATAGCTATTTTCGGCGGATTTTTCCTGGGAGCCGGCGTAGGAATGTCTATACGCGGTGGTGGCGTACTGGATGGCACCGAAATTATGGCAGTTTATATTAACCGCAGAAGCGTGCTTAGCATTGGCGATATTATTCTGGTGATCAATGTGCTGATCTTTATTTGTGCCGCCTTTGTTCTGAGCCTTGAAACGGCGCTCTACTCCATCCTCACCTATCTTTCGGCTTCAAAAACCGTAGATTTTATTGTGCAGGGTATTGAGGAGTACGCCGGTGTTACCATTGTATCAACCAAAAGTAACGAGATCCGCGAAGCTATTATCAATAACCTGGGTCGTGGTGTAACCATTTACAAAGGTGAACGCGGATTTGGCGGAACAGGCGTAAAAAAGGAACTGGATATTGTTTTTACCGTAATTACCCGGCTGGAAGCCTCGCGATTGCGCCAGGAAGTTGAACGTATTGACCGTAAAGCGTTCATCGTGATGAATGTGATCACTGATATCAGGGGCGGCATGGTTAAACGGCGACCGCTGCATTGAGGGAAGGCCTGAAGGTGGAAGGTGGAAGGTGGAGGGCGTGAAGGTGGAAGGTAGAAGGTTTAAGGTGATATAATCTATAGTTATCGATTCTTATCATGACCAGTCAAATTTAAATTTAGTACAAGGTAAGCCATGCTACAGGCAACTGCTTAACCCTGCACCAGGCTGTAAAATTTTTACCACCGAAGGGTCGGGGGTTCGCTTCGCTCAATCCCGGATAGTCGTATTCGTGTCAATTTAAGGGTAAATCCTCCCCCTACCCCTTCCAGCGGGGGACACGATCGACAACGGTATTGCTGACTTTTGTAAAAATTAGTGGCCAACTATGCCCGTTCTCCGCCAGTTGGCGGAGGGCGTGTTGGCAATGTGCGCAGGAAGGGGCAGGTATTTTTGCCTTTGTTGAACGTATTCTTTCTTAACTTGACGCCTGTGCGAATAGTCGGGATTTCACCACGTTCAACTTTTTACATTGCTAATATATGGCAGGATATTTACCGGGATTGCTCTCGTTCATCATGGCGTAAACAACCTCAATAACATCATCTACCGATGGTTTACTGAAATAATCGCCGTCTGAACCGTAGGGAGGCCGGTGAGCCTGTGCGGTCAGGGTACGCGGCTGCGCATCGAGGTAATAGTAACCCTTCTGCTTTTCAAGCACCTGCTGCAATATAAATGCCGACGCTCCGCCGGGGACATCTTCATCAACTACCAACAGCTTATTGGTTTTTTGTAAAGATTTTACGCACAACTCATCTAAATCAAAAGGTTGCAACGTTTGCGGGTCAACAATTTCAATAGATATACCTAACTCCTGCAATTCATCGGCAGCTTCCTGGACAATACGCAGTGTAGAACCATAGGTTACAATGGTCACATCCGAACCTTCCAGTACAATTTCTGCCTTGCCTAAAGGAACAGTAAAATCGCCTACATTAACCGGGAGCTTTTCCTTCAGGCGATAACCATTCAGGCACTCAACCACCAGTGCGGGCTCATCACTACGCAATAAGGTATTGTACATTCCGGCAGCCTGGGTCATATTTCGCGGCACACAAACGTGCAGGCCACGCAATGAGCCTAATATCATGCTCATGGGCGAGCCCGAATGCCAGATACCCTCCAAACGATGTCCGCGGGTGCGGATAATGACCGGGGCTTTCTGTCCCGCTTTGGTGCGGTAGCTTAATGAAGCCAGGTCATCGCTCAGCACATTAAGTGCATATAATAAATAATCTACATACTGGATTTCGGCAATGGGTCTCAATCCGCGTAAAGCGAGGCCTATTCCCTGCCCGGCAATCGTCATTTCGCGTATGCCGGTATCAAATATGCGTAGATCGCCAAATTTTTCCTGTAAACCGGCAAAGCCCTGGTTTACGTCACCAATAGCGCCTACATCTTCGCCAAAGGCAATGATACGTGGATCACGGCGGAAATTAGCTTCAAAACAGGCATTCAGAATTTCACGCCCATCAAGCATTGGGGCATTTTCATCATATTCTGCCTCCACTACCGGGACGTTGAACGGCGATTCAAGTCCATCGGTAAACAACTTGGTATTATAACGCTCGTAATTCAGCTTGCGCTGCTGGTTATACCAGTTTAACAATTTAGTTTTGGCGTCCGAATCTGTCCCACGAAGCATACGAAGAGCTTTGCGGGCCGTAGAAAAAATCTCCCTACGGGAATAGTCAACTGTGCTTTTCAGTGTCAGGCCTAAATGCTTAAGCTCAGCATAGCCTGTTTCAAGCAAAAGTTCATTGAGCTCATCGGCCTCTTTTTTTATCACAGCGATGTACGTACTCCATGCCTTCTTTTGCGATTCACGAACATGAATACGTGCATTATTCTCAATTTCCTGCAATTGATCTTCGGTTGCAATGGCCGATTCGAGCATCCATTTGCGCATCTGCACCAGGCAATCGTATTCTTTTTCCCAATCTAAACGCTCACGGGTTTTATAACGTTCATGCGATCCTGATGTAGAATGGCCCTGCGGCTGGGTCATTTCAGTTACATGGATCAGCACCGGAATATGCTTCTCGCGGCAAATGCGAATGGCTTTTTCATACGTTTCGCACAAGCCCGGGTAATCCCATCCTCTTACTTTAAAGATTTCGTAACCTTCGCCTTTTTCATCCCGCTGGAAACCCCGCAGCACTTCAGATATATCCTGCTTGGTAGTTTGCAGCTCGGCGGGAACAGAAATACCGTAGCCATCGTCCCAGATAGACACCGCCATGGGGATTTGCATCACACCGGCAGCGTTGAATGTTTCAAAAAATACGCCTTCTGATGTTGACCCATTGCCCACCGTGCCAAAGGCAACTTCATTACCATTAATCGAAAAGCCGGTTAAATGAGCCAATCCGGGATTATTGCGATACAGCTTCGATGCCTGTGCCAAACCCACCAACCGGGCCATTTGTCCGCCGGTAGTAGATATATCCGACGATGTATTTTTAGATTCGAGCTGGTTTTTCCAGCTACCATCATCGTTTACCACGCGTGTGGCATAATGGCAGTTCATTTGCCTTCCGGCCGATGACGGATCATGTTCCACATCCGCATTAGCGTAAAGCTGCGCAAAAAGCTCTGTTACATCAGACATACCGGCTGCCAGCATAAACGTTTGGTCGCGGTAATACCCGGCACGCCAGTCGCCTTCTCTGAACACCTTGGCCATAGCCAGCTGAGCAACTTCCTTACCATCGCCAAAAATACCGAACTTGGCCTTGCCGGTAAGCACTTCCTTTCTGCCCAGCAAGCTGGCCTGACGACTGATGTAAGCTATCCTGTAATCGTTTACAACAATGCTTTTAAAGTCATCAAACGTAAGCTCAGATACCTCAAACGGACTGGTTAAATGCTGTTCATTCATCGGTGTATATTTCGGCAATTATAAAAAGCAATTCTGTCAAAAATAGTAAAATAATGCAAACCCACCCAATGTAAGTCAAAAGTCAAAAGTCAAAAGTCAAAAGTCAAAAGTCAAAAGTCAAAAGTGAAAAGTGAAAAGTAAAAAGTAAAAAGTAAAAAGACTAAACGCCGGGCAACCCTGTGTTTTTGTATTTCTGAATGTTTGAATAAGACATTGTTTATAATATGGTGCCACTTAATTATTAATGATGGAATACTTTTTGAAGTATTGAAAATTAAAATATATTTGTAAAGAGATATTTTAACAACTATCTGATAGATTATGAAAAAAATCATTTTACTTCTGGCTGTGGTTGTTGGCTTTACCGCCATGACAGCTATGCAGACGGATAACAAGGCAGAATTTAAGTTTGAATCAGAAACCCACGATTTTGGTAAAATCCCTCAGGGCAAGCCCGTAACGGTAGATTTTACATTTACCAATGTTGGCCAGGAGCCGCTTATCATCAGCAGCGTTGAGCCAACCTGCGGTTGCACTGTGGCTAAATTTACCAATACTCCTGTTAAAAAAGGTGAGACCGGTACCATTACATTAACGTTTAATGCGGCAGTCGCATCACCATTCACTAAAGCGGTTACGGTAAAATCAAACGCCAAAACCCCGGTTAAAGTGTTATATATAAAAGGAGAAGTGATAGCAAACAAATAGAAAAAAAATAATCATCAATTGTAAAAACCTCTCCGATAAAACGGGGAGGTTTTTTTATTTTTGCACAACTTATGCCACAAATTTCAAATAAAGGCCAGCGTATACCGGCCTCACCAATAAGGAAGTTAGCCCCTTATGCAGAACAGGCTAAACGTGAAGGGAAAACTGTATATCATCTGAACATCGGGCAACCTGATATTGAAACACCGCAGGTGATGCTTGATGCCATTAAGAATATCAGCTTTAAGGTATGGGCTTACACGCCCTCCGAAGGCATACTCTCTTTCCGCGAAAAGCTGGCGGAATATTATAATAAGCTGGGTTACAATATCGGCCCGGATAATATCATTGTTACCAATGGCGGTTCTGAAGGGTTTATTATTGCTACGCAGTCCTGCCTGGATGCAGGCGACGAGATTATCGTTCCTGAGCCCTTTTATGCCAATTATAATGGTTTTGCCTGCATGAGCGATGCCATTATTAAGCCTGTAACCGCAAGCATTAATAATGGATTTGCATTGCCGCCCATCAGCGAGTTTGAAAAGCACATCACGCCGAAGACCAAGGCCATTTTTATATGCAGCCCGAATAACCCTACCGGCTATGTGTATTCACGCCAGGAACTGGAAGATCTCAAAACGCTTTGCTTAAAATATGATCTGTACCTGTTTTCTGATGAGGCTTACCGTGATTTTTGTTATGACGGACAGACGTTTGTTTCGCCCATGCACCTTGACGGGATGGATGAAAATGTGATCATTATTGATACCGTATCTAAACGGTACAGTGCCTGCGGAGCACGCTTAGGTTTCCTGATCACCAAGAACAAACAGATTTTAGCTACTGCCCTGAAATTTGCCCAGGCCCGCCTGAGCGCCGGATTAGTAGAGCAAATTGCCGGCGAAGCTGCTATTGATACACCGGCTTCGTACTTTGAGCATGTGAAACAGGAGTATACCGAACGCAGAAATATACTGGTTGAGGCGCTGAATAATATGAAAGGCGTTTACTGCCCTAACCCGGGAGGTGCATTTTATGTTACCGCACGTCTGCCTATTGACGATGCTGATAAATTCTGCCAATGGATGCTTGAAACATTCTCTTATGACAATAAGACAGTAATGATGGCTCCCGCGACAGGTTTTTACAGCACACCGGGCGCCGGGAAGGATGAAGTAAGACTGGCATACGTTTTGAAGCAGGATGATCTGAAAAATGCGATGGCCTGCCTTGAAAAAGCGCTGGAAGAGTACCCGGGTCGAACCGTGAGAAACCCGGAGTTGGCAGTAAACACCATTTAACGTATCTTTGAAATATGGGGCCGACCGGAATTGACAGGATGGCGGCAAGTATGTAAGCATGCAGCGCATTGTGAGTAAAGCGCTTAAATCTGAACTCTCAACCTTATAAATGGCGAAAATAACTACGCCTTAGCTGCCTAATTTAGAATTAGCATAGCTTTTGTCCCGCTAACGGTTTTGTTCTGTACCGGTAGCAAACGGGGCATCGATTCACAGAACTGGCTGTATTAACGGTGCGATAATACGGCGAGATCAAGCACCTAAGGAAGACGGTACAGGCAAGCGACTGGCCTTCCCCTTCCCGACAATTGAACAGAAGCTAAGCATGTAGAAAGCATAATTTGTTCCATGTTTGGACGAGGGTTCGAATCCCTCCGGCTCCACTTTTAAACAACTGATTGTCAGTCGCATGAAAATGCTGGCTGACACAGCAGCTGACACGAGTTTAGAAAAATTACTCCCAGTGAAACCAAAATGGGAAGGCCCCTTTATTTACGAACCTCCAGGCGGTGATCTTACAAAAGATTGGTTTGTCTGGTTAAACTATCAACACCCTATTACCGGTCAAATGGTCCGGGCTGGCCGTTATAGTTATGGCTTTGCTCAGTACAATACCAAAACAGAACGCCGGCAGCATGCTCTTGCTCTGAAGGCCGTGATAGAAGAGCTGCTAAAGGAAGGCTGGAATCCCTTTGAAGAATACAATGTATTCGACCATCAGCAGGACAATCGCGTTGTTACCCTTATTGATAATTACTTAAAAGAAATAAAAGGAAGCATCAGGCCTAATACTTATCGTAAATACGAAACCGAGCTGAATCTTTTCAAAAAGTGGCTTGAAACAAACGGCTTTTCCGGGCTTCAGATGAATGAAGTGAAAAAGGCTGTTGTTACTTCTTTTCTTCAGGAATATAAATTAAAAAAGGAGTGGAAGGGGAAAACCTACAACAACTACCTTAACGACATTACCACCTTTTTTAATTATTATCACGAGAATTACGATGAGGTCATCGAAAAGGTTCCTACGGTAAGTCTGAAGCGGCAACCTACATTATCACCAGGCAACCAAGCCTGGAACGACTGGCAGTTCAAAAAACTGAAAGAATGGATGCTGGAAGACGGCGAAGACCTGCTCTATATCTTCTGCAGCTTTATATATTATGGAGCGCTCCGAAATGAAGCTGAAGCTAATTATCTGAGGGCCGGTGATTTTAATTTCAAAATCAGGACGTTAAAAATCGAATCCGGAACAGCAAAGAACCGGACAACCGAATACATCCCGATTTACCCAGACTTCTTGGAGCTGTTGTATGAGTTGAAGATCGATCAACTTCCGGCCGATTATTATATTTTCGGAAAAACAAAGAATCAGCGCTTTGTTGCTAAAAAGGATTTTGTGATCGGCGCCCCGTACCAAATCGGCCAGGATTATTTTGCACGTCATTTTCGACCTTATAAGAAACGATTAGGTATTCCGGATGAAGAACACGGGATATACCGGTACAAACACACCAGGGCTGTACACCTCGGCGAAGATGGGGAAGACCTGTACAAGATCATGAAGCTATTCCGGCACCGGGACTTAGCAACAACAATGATTTATATGCGAGGTCTGGGCGTTGACACCCAAAACACAGAGTATACGAAAGGGAGAAAGTTTTAAATCTTCCAAACCTTATCCTGGACAACCGCGGCGCCCTTGCATAAACGTTTTCGGGCTTTGCAATCGACCGGGGTTAAGCAACGCAGAAATAAACAGTACAAAACGATAATTAACAGATAAATTAAATTAATACCACGTCAGCCGGTTTGAAATAGAAATGTTGAATATTTATTCGTCTGCTGATAGTAGCACTTCACGGCAATATTCGCCAATGCAGTGTTACAGGCTGGCGGGTGATTAAAAAAGTTCTTTGAAATTGAGGGGTTATAAATGTGGATAACTTTTACGGTAAAACGTAAAAATAAATTTAGATTGTATTACGCTGTAACGTATATTTGTGTTATCAAAGTAATTAATAACAATCAAAAATTAATCAAAATGACAACACAATTCAAAATCACCGCAACTGCTCCAACTGCTTACCAGTACAATTCTTTAAGCCGCTTTGGAATGAACATCAAAAAAAATGGTAATGGCTCATTTACAAGTGAGCAAGTATTTGACAGCGAAGAAGAAGCTAAGGCTTACTTAGTTGAATGCGCTGAAAGATATTATGACGAATTTGAAGGACAGGTTGATGAACATTTGGAAGATATTGACAAGTACGGACAACTTACCATTGATGCAGTAACTGCACACATTGAAGAAGTTGAGCAGGAAGAAGAAGTTGAAGGTTAAAAAATAAGGCAGGGTAATCTCCCTGCCTTTTCAAAGTAACTAATTCTTTCAAATTAATCGCTGCAAATATAATGATAACGTCAGACCATTTAGAAGCCTACGGTAAAATGATAAAGCAGTTGCGTTTATTTAGACAAATGAGCCAGGCGCAATTAGCTGAAGAAGCTGGATTAAGAGTTGCAACTATCTCTGATATAGAAGCTGGGAAAGCAAATTTCAACATCAATACCTTAATTAGAATTTCTGCCGCATTGAAATGTGAAATAGAAATCATACTTACTCCCGTTAAATAATTTTCCCTCAATTTATTTTCAAATAATTACAGTGCTGGCTATCGCTGATGGTGGTAGCTTGCCTGTAACTGGTAGCTTTATCTCTTAAACACTAATGCTACAACGAAAATTACAACAATAACCAGCAGAATCACCCTGCCGCCTGCATTGGAAACAACCGTCTTGTCCGCCTCAACCTGCTTATTTTTATTCAGATTTTTACCTGCGCTGTCCACCTTAATCTTAGCCTCAACCTTAACCTTGGCACTGTTATCTTTTTTAACGGTCTTAGAGCCGCTAATTTTGCTGTTATCCGACTTGCTTTTTGTGCCTGTAGTGGTAGTTCGCTTGATAAGGCTGCCGGTTTCCCGGTCAAATTCTTCCTCTACCGTGGTAAAGGTGTCACGCTGCTCAACCTTAACCTCAACCTGGGTCTTATCCTCAGTCTCAACCTTAACCTCAACCTCACTATCGGTTTTAACCTCTGTCTCCGACTTTAGCTCAACCGCCTGCAAAACTTTAGTTGTGGCGGCTTTGCGGGTGCCGCAGGAACATATTCCCGATATCAGGAAAACGATAATTAACGATCTCATTCTTCTTTTTTTATGGTCACCTGGTCACCTGATTTTATGCCGTCATCTGATGGCTCTTTATCCCGGTGAAAAAACGTCAGGATATTTTGAACGGTAACAATACCTATGAGCAATAATAATGTGATAAGCAGCGCAAAAAAAGCCTTTAGATGTATTTCTGTTTGTATACGGTTCCAAATTACCATATAGCAAATCAGGCACACGAACACAAAAGCGGTAATACGCCGGTAACTTGCTTTGCCATCATTATCCTCAAATGATGGGCGAATCCAGTTTATTAATCTTTTCATATAGCAACACGACTAAACCAGGAAGACAGAAACACTTCCTGTGATGGTGAATTACGAATAATATTTAAGTATCGCTCACCCTGTAATATGTTGAGCAGTTTTAGCAACTGTTTTTTGTTCGGCTGCTTTTGATAGGTGGCTAATGTTTTTGGCCCTATATCTCCATCTACAATTAAATCAGGATATGATGTCTGATTTTTATTGGAGTAGTTAAGGGCTTCCTGTAAGAATTTGGCCGCTACAGAAGTTCCCATGTTTACACCGGTATCAAATAACTCATTGGCTATATCCTGCTCCGAAATACTATCCAATTTGTTAATATCCCAGAAATGTACTTTGTAAAAGTCCTGAACCAGGTTTTGTAAATCCGTTCGCGATGCTAATGCTTTATCCAGACTTGCCGGCTTGGCATTCTTTACCTGGTCAACAATGGGCCACCCTTTCCATGACGGCCAGAAGTTACGGGCAATACCCTTATAGGTTTCGCCGCCACGGTCTGCGGGATTATTGGCATAACCGCCTTCATTTCCCATTGTTAGCTGAAATGCTGTACTGAAATTTGCCATAACTTTATTTTTTATTCTCCAATGTGGTTACACGTTGGTCAAGTAATCTAACCTGCGTTGACGTGGCATTGATTTGATTTTGCAACGACTGCATAAATATCTGTGTATCTTTTGTGCTGCCTTTGCCATCGTTTTTTAGTTCGATAATTTGAGCCTGAACATCGGTTATTTTATCCCCCTGACGCTCTATAGCCGAAGTTATTTTTGTGATAAACATCACCCCAGCGGTCAGGTAACTACAGAATAGTATCAAATCCTTTGCTTTGAATTGCAAATCTTCCCAGGCTGTTGGTTTTCTCTTGTCTTCCATAGTTATTTTCTGTTTAAAATTGCTTGTGCTGCTCTTATATGATGAGATAGATAAATAGCTTGTTGGTCACTCAAGGCTGATGAGCCTATGATAGCTATATTAATAATCCTACGTGTTATATTTGCAGCTACAGGCGGGCTTGCAAGAGGCGAATCATTCCTTCCACAAATTACAAAATTATTATTTGGCTTAGATAAGGTAGAAGTATTTGAACCTAATAAAATCCCATTCTTACGAGCAAATTGCTGTGTTCCGTTTGATTTACTATATTGAATATGAAGTCCAATCCCATTAGGTACACCAACAGAAGTAATAGCAGTGGTATTACATCTTCCATCATAATTACCGGCATTTATTCTGGTTGATATAGCTTTAATAATACCAGTATCATTAGTTCCTATTTCAATTGGAGTAACACCAGAAATTGGAGCATCATCTGAATATGTACTAACAGCTAACCATGAATCATCATCATCTTCTATTGAAGGATTATAATAAATTATACCATATCCAGTAGTTCCGTCACTTTGTATACCAATCGAATTAAAGTTCATTGTTCCTTTCCATACAATTCTAAAAGCATCATCTGCATCACGCGGATCTTTAAGGTTGTACATACAGGTAATATCAGTTCCTCCCATAAATGGGTGTATCGCTTTTATGCCGTCCCAAGCTCCACAGGCTTTTAAAGTCTTAACCATATAATCCACATATAACCTTGCTTCTTTACCAGTATAATTGCCTTCTCCGTTTATGTTAGCATCATTATCCAGTCCGGCAGCGTCAATAAAGTTGATAGCATCTTTATCGAAAAACCTTAACCTCTTATTATTGAATGTAAGTACTGCCATTATACTCCCCTATATGCCCGCTGAGCAGCTGTGATTAGATGTTGGAAATACAAGTTCTGATTAACAGTAATATCATATCCAATCATAGCAAAACCAACAGTATCCATTCCCATAATCTGAATACCAGAAGATCCAGAATTAACTGCCAAGATGGTTATAGGATAAGTACTTTTGACTACAGCAGTATTAGTTGATCCTATCTGATTATTTAAGCTATAATAAGTTGTTCCTGATACTCTAAATATGGAAGAATATCCAGTACGTATTGTTGTACTTAAACTCATAGTCTGACTGGAATTAGCTCTACCTGTTCTTATTGATAAAGTACCATTCATATAAGCTCCACCTGCACCAGATGCATCATTTGATGTTCCTATATATCTAATAGTAGATTGAGTATTATTTTGAGCTGTAACATATACACCCAAATAAATATTATCTCCAAAATTATTAGGAATAAAATTAGTATTCCCATATCCTGTACTTCCATCTGACTGAATACCAAGAGCACTATGATTTACTGTTCCATGCCATTCTATACTATATTCTGCTGGATTCAAAAAATTAATAGCTCTACTATTAGAGTCGCTTCCAGCAAAAGGATAAACTGCTCCTGTTGTTAATCCAGTTATCTTACAAGCGTTATCAATAGCATTGATGTACAGCAGACTGGCCCTATCATTTCTGATATTACCATTGTCATCTGCTGCATCAATGAAATCTTTTGCCCGTTTTGAAAGATATATCCTGCTCATTTTACCACCTCCTTACTTCGTTATCATCTATGGCTAGATAGGTATAGGTACCGTCATCATACATTTGTCCGAGGTACATTACCTTATCATCATCGGGTGTAATGGTAGCCCGGTCACTGGTATAAGTAGCTCCGGTTATGGCATCTATCACATCGGTATCCATCACGAAGCCTTCAATCTCTTCATCATTCGCCGAAATATCCCCGTATTGGTTAACGCTTAGTGAGCGATTTGTAGAACCAGACAATAAAGCATTTGACAGAGCTTTAACCAGAGCATTTACATTTGTCCCATCGTAGAACTTCAATTCACCAGCGTTATTCCACACAGCACCGCTTTCAGTACCAGTATAATCTGTAGATGACGGTGCAAGGTTTATTTGTGCATTAGTAGAGGTATTGGCCGCTACAGTTACATGGCTGTTTTTTGCCGTTGCAGTGCCGAATAAACCCTTTGTAAAGCTCCACGATGCTGCGATGTTGACAGTTTGTGTTTTCAGCCAGTTCCAGAAGTAGATAAGGCCACGACGGCTAACAAACTTATTATCTTCAGAAGGAGTGGTTTGCGTTTGTAAGTCTGCATCTGCGGCCAGCGTGCCGGTTAATTTAGCGTCTATGGCAGATTGTAACCCGCTTATATCGGCTATAGTTGTGCCATGTGGATTGCCAGTTGTCTGGCTATGGTCATAAGCTATTTTACCTCTATCACCCCGATAGGCTGTAGAAGAAGTTTCACCTAAAGCTAAATCACTGCCTATACTTATATAGGCACTTCCACTCCATCTATAGGTAATATTGGTATCTGTGTCTACATAAATCTTTCCCGTTTCTGGGGTATAAGGATTGCCATCAGAATCATTAAATGTTGTGGAATCTACATAAGTGCCTTCTAAAACATCATCAACAAACCCAGGTAGCTGCGAGGCGGGTATTAGTCCATCAACTAAATCTGCTTTTGCATCGAGGTAACCAGCTATACTTGCATTATCCCGGGCATCTCCTTCTATACTTTCAAAATCAGATGGCTTAGCATCCAGTTGAGACTTTGTTACAAACTCATCAGGCTCTTCTGCTTCCTGGCCTTTGGCCTTACCCGAAAATGTTACATTACCTTCACCATCCACAAAGAATGCGATAAAGTCATCGGCTACGCCACCATAAAGCCTGTTCCTTACACAGAAATTATTATCGCCGTCTATAAAGAAGTCCCAGAAAAATCGCTGTACTGTTCCGTCAAGAGTGTAGCTTATCAGCTCAACACTCGGAGCTGCTATAGCCGGCGTATCAGTGAACCGGCCTACACGGAGTACAGCATCGGTGCCAAGTAATTGAAATGCCCGGTTGATTCGTTCTTCAACATCACTCTTATTACCTACAGCGACCCGGTTAAGAAACTTATTTAAAGCCGAAAATGTATTCGGCTCATTCAGCTTCGCAAAATTACCAACCGGTACCGGCTGGCCTGATGCTCCGGAACTCGTAACAATAAAGCTGCGTAGCTTAATATATCCCTCATCAGGATCAGGCTCATCCGCAGCTTCCGTGGCTTCACCTTCTTTCCAGGAATAAACACCGTCACTATTACCTTGTAAGATGTCAATTCGTGGATAATCTTCATCGCCCGGAGTAACATCCAATGTTGCAGGATCCTCCGGAGCAATTATATTACCACTTTCATCCCGCCATATCCATAGGTCTACCGTAACAGTCCATGGTTCATCATCCGTATTAAATACAGCGGTACCGGGTTCCACAACCCCGGGCGTAACAGTTCCGCCACCAGATCCGCCTATGTCTGAAGTACTAACCTTTACAACAGTGCCATCCGGTTTGATGGCCAGTATATAATCAGTCGGTACCGATGGTTGAACACCATTCAGCTGTACATCGCCGTTATTGACAGTTATACCTCCAACAGTCATACGACGGTTAGAAGTATCGCCAGTGGCCAATACATTATCAAGGGTAGTTTTCAACTCCTGCGGTACCTTAAACCAGGTTGTACCATTACTAACCAGGTAATCACCAACTGCAAGATCAATCTCATCATCATTGCCTGATAATTCTGGTGGTACTTGGCCTTCAACCGTAATGATATATGTCCAGCCGTTGTTACTTTCGTCAGGATCCGGAAGGTTAGGAATATTGTTTAAAGCATCATAGCCACCTTTAGGAATAAAGGCTCCGACAACCTCCAATTGCTCGGCCGGCACCTTTCCGTTTGCGTCCAGTGTGGCCACACCATTAGCCGCTCCCTTTTGGGTAACCGGTATATAATCGGCCGGGTTAAAATTTAAACCAGGTATGAGTGCGATAAGATCGTTTATTGTGAACGTTAAGTTCTCGGCGGTACCGCCTCCACCGGGAACCCGGGCCACAATAAAGATGTCGGTGCCGAGCGGCGCCTTTCGGGTTACCTGCGATATTTTCTTATCTGCCATTATTACCTCCCTATCGCATTAATACGGACATTACCTTTTACGGCTGAATAGTCCTTCTTATGAACACACTTACAGCTGCTACGGAAAAGCGGATAACTGTCAAGGTTCGCATTTAGAAAGTCGATCATATCGGACTCATATACCCGGGCGCCCTCTTTTGCCTTAGCCACCAGCTCCGCCCTTGATGCCTTATCAATATTCTCAGAATACTCATCCTTTTTATATCGGAGTCCGTATTCAGTGCTGGCTAAATTGGCCTCAGGCAGATAACGTGCGTACGAAGCATAAACCAGGAACGCCCGGCACCCCTCAAAGTGAATAGTGTACCCGTCCTGCTGGTAATCTTTTCCGTAAAGCAGATCCAAGTACTTCTGCTGATCAGCAGTAGCAACATATTCTGGATCAGCAGCAAGAGCTCCACGGTATTCATTTACTTTAGTCAAAAAATCATACAAAAGTCCGGCGCCAATGACCGGCTTCAGGTCGAAGTCTTGAGCTTCACGTATGTGTGGATCCAGCTTCGTAATATCATTCAGGTTCCTGGTAATATTACGATAGCCTTCAAAGTCCTCTATAGTTATTAACTTGTCCATTATGCTCCGAATACAAGTTTTTTAATGGCATAATTGCCGGTAGGGTTAATTATATCTTTGTAAAGTGGAATTATCTCCATGAATAGCTCCTCAAACAGCTGACGATCATCGTTAGTGACACTGTTATAGAACTTATAGGCGTTATCCAATTCATCGTTAGCACCTATTTTGTCTGCTACTTCGCCATTATGCAGGATTTGAGGCTGCATGAAGGATGTAATTATGCTTTTCCGGACCGATTTTTCAGTCACTTCAAAGATTTTATCACGGTCCGGAGCTTCAAAGGTTTCCAGAGTAGGGGCTTTTTCTCCTTCAGCCTCATCGACTTCAACATGCAGGATCCGCTTCGCCCTTGGGCCCTGAAATTTCTCGATACCCTTATTGAATTCCTGACGATCGGTATCCTTTTCAAACTTGCCGTAAGTGGTAAGTATAGCATCAATCATGAAGTTGCTTTCTACGTTGGTATTTCTCAATACCTGAAGCGCTCCATCGGTACGGATATCGTGTAAAACAGCATCATAATTGGGAACAGGATAAAGGATAGAATCATCTAAGCCGGTATAATAAATAATCTGGCCTTTGTAGTGATCCCAACCTCCAGCGACATCCACCTGAGCCTGTATAGCTTCTGGTTTTGGATTGAAAACATTAATAAAATCGATATCCTCCGGCTTTACCCTTCCTTTGCTACGGTCCCAATTGTCGTAAACAGCAATCTTCCCGATAAAGCCGGTATCATCTGGAATAGCTAACCGGCAATGTTCAAAGGGAACGATATTAATTTCATCGATCTGGTATAAGGCATTATAGTTAAATTGAACGGCATAGCCGTAAAACCGTGCATACTGCATAGATAAAGCCCGAAGCAACTGATCCAGGCGTAATCCTTTACGGTTGACCTTTGCTTTCCAGAATTTCAGGTCCTCAAAACCGGCACCGGTGATAAATTTTGCGTGCTGACGGATGCAACCCATGGCAGTACCTGAGCGGCTGGTATCAGCCAGGATCCGCTGAGGATACAGGTTGTCTTTATCATAAGTGAGGATACCGTACTTGGTATCCTCCTTAATCTCTATAACCTGCTCTATTTCGGTAACGTTAGCACGCATAGTAGGTTATTTTTTTTCGGTTCCAGGTTCGCCACTTCCTTTACCTTCAGTACCGCTTTTTGGCTCATCTCCAGCTGGCTTTGCAGGAGTAGACTTCTTACCACCGGTAGATTTTTCTCCAGCTGGCTTTGCAGGAGTAGACTTCTTACCAGGCTCAAAGCCGGCCGGTGTACTCTCAAACATTTTAGCCATCTTAGGATACTTTTCTAACACTTCAGCTGCAACCTTATCGGTAAGGTTGGCGTTGGTGTAGTGATCCCCTTTGTAACTCAACAGGGCATCCTTTTTAAGTTTAAACTGTTTTTCTGACATGTCAATTAAATTTTGAAGGGTTAAACGACTGATTTTAAAATAGGCCTTAGTGATGCAGTTCCCACAGGATTTCTCCAACCGCTCACCGAAGGCAGCCAGGTGCAATTTCCTGAGCTGCTCAACGGTTTGCGGCTCCCTCCGGCCTAATTCGGCATACCTGGACTGGAGTTCCAGGATGCCATTAAATATTTCTTCAGGAGACATCATCTATGCGCCTCCACCTCCTCCTTCATCTCCTCCCTCACCGTCATCATCAGGCTCAGTCTCATACAGACTATCAAAGATTGTCTTCGTAGCGCTGTATGTCTCTGCAAAAAGAGTTGCTGGCAGATGAGGCTCACCCTCAGTCTCCAGTGTCTGTGTGGTCAATACAAAAGCCCCCTGTGTGGCTGCATCCTTACGGGCACGGGTAACAGTAGACTTCATGCCAACCTCAGCGCCACGAACCTCAAATGCCTGTTCTCCGTCAGCACCTTTCATGTTGTTCTCCGTGATGATCACAACGCGGCCACGCACAAGCTTTTCAACTTGTTGCTTAGCAGCTGCTGAAGCTGAGAAAACACGAAAGGTTACTTTGTGTATATACACAGGTAAACCCATCTCCGGCTGTGTACTATTATCTTCCGGCTCGTGCGAACCGTTAATACCTTCGTACACATAACCGGTTGTATCAGCAGCTAATGCGATATTGGTAATCAACAGAGGATTGCTCACATCACGTGTAATGGTTGCTTTTTGCCAATCCTCAAAAGCAATAACAACCATCCGGTCCTTCACACCAGCTACCAGTGGATTATCGCAATCCACTGTCATATTTTGATTAATTTTTCCGCATAACATATCCAGGTCTCCTTTCAACTAAAATGCTACCTGAACCATGTAATTGAGGATAACCTTTGCATCCAGCTTATACTTTCCACGCAGGTTATTTTCTTCCTCATCGATGTTATACCAGATGCTGAAGTCATCAATTGATGATTTAGCATCCAAACCGATACGCAGCTGCTCAGGCGTGGTGTACACGGCGAAGTGAGGCCCTAACGTATATTTAGTGCCATTCTTGAAGTCAGCACGGATATAACGATCAAGTAGGTTGAAGCCTATGATGATGGTATTCCGATACTTCAACACGGAGAAGCCTTGCTCAATCCGGATGAAAGATGCATCGATACTTTTGCTTTCCAGGTAATCAGCATAGTTGTTCACCAGCGACTGTGTAGCAATAATCAATTTCCCTTCATCTCCCTGAAGCCTGTAATCAGCGGTATTAACGAACTTGTTAAATACCTTGTATGCGGTATCGGCTGCAAGGGTATCCTGCAAAGCATACGAAGCTGTAGCATTTTCACTGATTGTTACCCGGCGGCTGGTATCGTTAGTAGCAATAGCAATCAACTGCTTGATAAAACCATCAATCTGAGTGTAATCGGCAATGGCCACACCATCCAGAATTTTACCGCCATCGGTAACATTCTCAGCATCGGTATCACCTAACCAGGCAATACGAAGCATATCTTCGTACAGTGCATCGGTAAATATCTCAACCAGGAAGAGATCCACGATTTCAGTATCGGTCATGTCCGATATCTCATCGCCTTTCTTTTTCTTCCATACCGGGAACATGGCTTCAACCTCTGTATGA
This sequence comes from Pedobacter sp. BS3, assembly GCF_008274585.1. Classification (GTDB taxonomy): domain Bacteria; phylum Bacteroidota; class Bacteroidia; order Sphingobacteriales; family Sphingobacteriaceae; genus Hufsiella_A. The sequence continues at coordinate 80,250 of NZ_VTRT01000002.1, forward strand.
CAGAAGCTGATCCACGCTTTAATAGGTGCCGGATCCCAGAACTTTTCCGACATCGGAATTGTCTTTGATGACTTACCGTCACCGCAGCCTGGGTCGGTTCTGGATATCTTTGATAAACGACCGAGGATAGCAATCTGCTGCTTAGCGACGATATCCTCCTCTACCGTATGAAACTCCTCTAATGCAGGTTTGGAAAATGCATTCTCGAGAACGGTTTCGGCAAATTCGCGCACTTCCTTACCGTTAAAAGTTAGTTGCGCGGCGTTAAATAATGACATTTCTTAGTCTCCTATAGTTAAATGGTTAATCCTTTTTTGCCGATTTTTTGAACTTAGCGAAACGGCCTTCGCCTGTTTTTTCTTTACTTGAAGCTGAAATCGGCGGTTTACCTGACTTTGGTTTGTATGATGACCGGGTGTTTTTGATGGTGTCGAATTGCTTTTTAAGCGAATTAAACACAGTGGTCATCTCGGTCTCGTTAGCCTCCATCTCATCAACCCGAGCCTGAAGGCGGGTATTTTCGGCCTGAAGATTTTCAATGGTTTCCTCTGGATCATCATCATCTTCTTCCGCTGGTTTGATCTCACTGATCACACCATCCGCTACAACGATGGTCCGGCCATCAGAAAGAGTATACTCACCATCTGGTGCAGTATCTCCATCCAGCATTACAGCGTCACCGACTTCAGGCTCTTCGGAGTCACCGGTCTCAATGGTTAAAGTTTCTCCTGATTCCAAAGTCACATCAAGCGCTTTGACTGAACCAGACACAAAAGCCTTGATATCCTTCAACAGGCTCTTTGCATTTTGAATAAGGGTTTTTGACATTTTATTATGGGTTTTAGTAAACGATGGGAGTACAGCCTTAGCAAATACAGGCTCAAGTATTTCGGTAGCGAAGCCAAGTTCAAGAGCTTCGGCAGGCTCGATATAAGTAGCTTCGTCCATATAGGCACGTATCTGCTCTTCTTTATCAGTACCTACGAACTCCAGGTATTTAGCCAGCAGTTTCTCTTCACTTTTCTTCACAGATTCACCATACCTGATAATTTCATCGCCTTCACCACAAACACCACCCCAAGGGTTATGAATCATGAATTCGGCATTCTTCGCCATCTTCCGAACAGATCCAGTAAGGAAAATAAGTGTAGCTGCGGACGCACAAAGGCCGTCAACGATCATCGTTAACTTTTTGCCGGTACCGAGAAGATAATCGTGTATTGCAAACGCCTCCACAACATCACCGCCAACTGAATGAATATGCCCGATTATCTCATCGGAATCAGGATTGGCATTAATCTGGTCAACGATGTTTTTTAGTGAAAAGCAGCCCCAATCTGGAGCCTCCTTTGATTGGAAATTGACAATTTCCCCGTAGAAGTATAGATGAAGTTGTGACACACCTATAATGTCGAGCATTATAGGTGCCGTTATACTGTCACAATTTTAAGAGTTATTACTGATCCAGCATTTTGAGAGCCCGCCAGATTGTGCTTTCAGATTTTTTCAACTCCTCAGCAGCCTGCATTACCGCCGCTGTTTTGCTTTGATTAGCAGCGATCTTCGCATTAACATAATGGCATATCTCAAGATAATAAACCGTCTTAGGGCTTACGAAGCCGTTCACGATCAATTTTTTCAGTGTTCCGGATTGGTATAATTGGTAAAGTTCTTTGTACATATTGTTAATTAAAATTAGCCCTTTCTGATACGGAAACTTTTCGATTCAGTCCGTTATCAATATCATCAACGATTACAACCGGTGACGGCAAAGAGGTAAATGCACTGGCAATATCTTCCGCAATTGCCTTACTATCCACGACATCCTTACCCAAATATTGCGCTAAAAAGCCGCCGTCATAAATCCCACCATCCGCGAAAAAGGGTCTGGAAGCCGGTACCGAAAAGTCACGGCCACCAAAAGCAACATTGATTGCAGATATAACATTCCTGGCGTAAGGATTACGCATAGCTTCCGACACAACAACACCTTCTCCGGACCGCAGCCGGGCGTTCACATTATCAGCAGTACTGTAACCAGGTAACACATCTCCACGGCCATCAGATGTATACTGGCCGCCACCACTAAAACCGGGTGTTTTGGAGCTGCTTACTAAGCGCTTCACATTAGCAATCGCAGAACCTATTGTCGCAATGGTAGCGGCCACCGCTATAATGTTCATTGGGAACGGCTCTTTTAACTGAGAAGATATACCTAACAGTTGTTCCTTCAGGGTAAGGATATCCAAACGCAATGACCGGGCTGCATCTATTTTCTGACTTATGATCTCAAAAGCTTGTGCCGTTTTTGAGTTTTGAGCCATAGCACCCTGAATGCTCTTCAAACCCTCATTCGTTAATTCGATGCTTCTGTCTACCGTATTTTGGCGAAGCTCTGTGATTTGCCGCTCGGCATCAGCGATAACAGCCAGGCGCTCTTCCTGCGTTAGCTGCTCATTAGTTACAGCAGCATCCTTCTGTAATTGCAGTTGTTCAAGTTTTGCGCTATACTGTTCCGCTTCAGTAATGGCTTGAGCTGCACGAAGGTCATTAATAGCAGCAATACGGCGGCCTTCCCATTCAACAGCCAGGTCATGTATTTTCTGATCGCTTTCTGCAATGATCGCCTGACGTTCGTCTTCGGTAAGTTTCTGATTATTGATAGCATCGGTCTTTTGCTGTTCGATCTGCTGAAGTTGAATCCGCAGCCGTTCCTCTTCAGACCTGGCATTAGCAGTGTCAATCCGGACCTGATTATCCTTACGACGCTGCTCAGCTGTCTGTAAGACATCGTCGATAGCCTTCTCACTTTCTGCTATAATCGCCCGGCGCTCCTGTTCGGTCAGCTGCTGGTTATTGATAGCACGCTTCTTTTGCTCCTCAAGCTTTTGGATTTCAATGGCCGCAATCTCATCAAGCGTATTAGCTTCAGCTTCCTTTTCCCGCAGCAGCTGATCCATTTTGAATTCAGTATCCTGTTTAACCAGGTCCTGCTCTTCTTTATTATATTTCGCGATCAGCGCTTTCTTTTGAAGCTCAGTCAGCTCCTGGTTCTGAAGGGTAATCTTACGCTCATAATCCAAGCGGTCGAGTTTGACCTTCAGAATATCATCAGCAGATTTTGCCTCAGCTTCCCTAATATCCAGGAGAGCGGCTTCATTTTCCTGCTGATACTTTTTATTTAGAGCTGATATCCGGGCATTACGTTCAGCGTACAAGGCAGCTTCAGCGGCGCTGCCTTTCTCTACAGACTCCAGCCGGTCATTGATATCCTGATTGATAGCTGCCAGCTCCTTTTGCCGGGCGCTACCTGTAGCCTCCAGTATCGCACGATTTGAGGCTTTAACGGCATCCAGGTTCTTTTTCCGAAGTCCCTCTTCAAACGCTTGCTGCTCAGCGAGCTTGTCCAGATAATCCTTCGAGGTCTTCCCGGATAGACCAGCAATCTCAACTTCATTCTTCAGTTTCTGGCGCTGAATAGCATCAACATTTTTTCCACCGGCCTGAAGGATACTGATCTGCCTGTTTTGAGCATCGACAACTTTTTGAAGGCCTTGAATCCTGATCTTCTCGGCTTCATCTTCGTAACCCTCATTAAAAGCCTTAGCGAAACGTTGTCCTGAACTTTTTGCAACATCAAGGGCGTCGCCAAAATCACCATTAAACAAATCCTTAACTACTTCACCAATTATCTTAAAACCTTCCAGGTACGCATTCAGAAATCCCATGAAACCCTTTTTGATTTCATCCCAGATCTTTCCGAAGTTTTTAAAGATTGGAAACGCTTTTTGTACAGCTGCTGAAACTTTATCCCAATTGGCTATAATGGCGCCAAGCAGCACCACGAAAGCGCCAACACCGGTAGCGATAAGAGCACTCTTAGTGGTAAGGCCGAATATCTTACTTGCTTCAGTAGATGCTTCGGTAGCTACGGTAATGGCTTCCTGACCTCCAGCAACAGCTTCTGTAGCGGTAGCAGCTGCCAGATTTTCCTTAGCGAAAGCCTCAACACTATTCTTCATAGCATCAAAACCCGTTTTGATGGCACCCGCAAAATCGTTTATCTTCTCCAGGACGTCGGTAGGAAGTCCCAATGATTTTGAGAACTTGAATGCAAAATCGGTGCTTGTCTCATACGCATCAGACAGCTTAAACAAGGCATCGGCTTGCTTTTGCAAGGTCTTGCTTTCGTCAATGCCCTGGCTGATCCGCTTGGAAAGAAGTGACGGAAACTTCTCCTGTATTTCAATTTGCTCCTGGAGTGCCTTGGTAAGCTCATCTTCAACCTTGGTATAATTTTCAGTCCCGATGACAGCATTATCAAGGTCTTTCTTCAGTTGCTGGATACGCTGACGCAATGCTCCGTAACTTCCTTCAGCAAATTTCGCTGATGTATTAATACCACCAAGTGCATTCTGCTGAGCCTTGGTAGCATCTGTAAGCTCTTTTATCCTGGCTCGTGTGGCTCCGACTTGGGCTTCAAGTTTTTTATAAGCATCTGATCCGATATCAGACTTCTCAAACTGTTGGTTGAGGTCCTTCTGAAGTTTTTTTAAGTCCTCAATATTTTTTACCGCTTTAATATCATCCAATGTGACTTTAAGCAATAATTCCTTAGTAACATCTGACATTATACTACCCTCCCTTGATTAGTGAATTCGCTTGAATAATCCAGGTTATACAGCCGCATCATATATGCGTATGGGTTGCTTGACTTATAACCAGTAATTGCTTTGGCATCAGAATAATTTATCCAGATCCAGCCTTGTGTATCGATATACCCTTTAATTGTTTTGCCATTGCCGGTACCATTAAGCTGAATTGTTGCCGGTGGATAAAACGCAGGATCACCGAGCCTGGCAATACGTGCCTTCCCGAATGTTTCCACTCCATTTGGCTGATTGCCAAGTATTGCGTTCTTCTCATAATAAGAGTTAGGACCTTCACCTATCCCTGACAATTTGAAGAACAGGCTAAATACATAATGGCCGGTCTTGGGATTCTTATAACAGTACGTACTGCCTATCTGATTATAAGGTGCCGGAGCATCGGACATGGTTAATGTCGAGTATGGAGTGACGTAGTAAGGTGAGAATACAATAGGTATGGCTGATATAAATACACACGTATCGATTAAAGCGACTTCACCATCAGCATCTACCTGGTAGTACTTCTCACCATCTGAATAATAACCGGGTACCGCTTTAAAGAATAGATTCTCATCCTGGAAGAGGGCAGTTCCTAAAATGATAGGAGTTTCACCGGCCCAAAACTTTGTTTTAACTTCTGTACCACCATTCATACTACAGGCCAGTTGGCTATCATTGTTACGGTACAGATCAAAGCTATACCGTGCCGGTGGATCAATAACTGGCGGAACATTCTCCGTAAGATCAAAGTTTAACTTCACCAACTCCACGCTGCATATCTTACCGGCTATCCAGTTACTTATTTTATTGACAAAGAAGAAAGACTGGTAATACTTAATGTACACTGGTATGGTATGATCGAACTCCTGAATATCGTTTTGCGTTAACAGCATTGGCACTACAATACGCTTCAGGTTATTCATCATCAGCGAAAGCTTATCATAGAAATGATCAACCGCATACTGAAAGCTCAGGTTACCTGTAAGGAATGAGCTGGCCAGCACCTTATTAGAAGTTAATGTCCTGGCACCATCTGTAAACGTTATTGTAGCAGTTAACGGATAAACGGTTAGTATCCGCGGCTCAACCTTGGTTTTAAATTCAGTCTTATCATCTTCAGTCACTAATTTATCGATGAATGCAACCGTATTGCCTCCAACCTTGATATGTTCTTCAGATGCTGCAAACGGAGCGGTTATAATGGTTTTATCTTTATCCAGGTTCTCATTACCAATAGTAAGATTACCATCTCCAAGGCCATCCGGTACTGTTTCATCTTCCTTGTACTTAAACCAGTTGTTCTGGCCATAGCTACCGAATGTAAAGTACTTATTGTGCTGATCCGGGTTAACGATTTTACCACTCCAGTCCCGGGCCTTTGGCTTATTCTCATACAAAGTTGAAAATGGAATAAAGTCAACCTGGTTGCTACTGTTGGATATTGGGATGAGCGCAAAGAACCGCATGAAGTACATAACCAGGTCTTTCTTTTGGATATCGGGCAACCCCTTGCTAATAGATATAACCGAATTATACGCAGCTTCACCGAGCTCATTGCCAAATGTAGCGCCTGCCATGACACGGGTTTTCTTCTGGAACGTAATGAACGGGAACTCCCTTTTTGCCCAAACTGATATTTTATCGCCGGCGACGAAAGACATATAGTCAGACTCCAGCTGTATCTCTACATTATCATCATTTGACGCATACGTTTCAGTCGTTGTAAAAAGGTTGAGTATTGTATTTTTAGCAAAACCAACGGTCACCTTCTGCGGGTTCTCGCTATTTGATTGTACCGTGGCTTTGAACGTGAATTTCATTACACAATTACGGCGGAACACATAACAGCTGTTAGCTGTATCAAAATACCCGCCCTCATTATCCATCGATGCTCCACCATCACTAAACGTGACCTTGAACCAATCATCATTATTATTAACCTGATTGACCGGCTTTTTAGCTGAGAACTTGAATTGTTCAGCCAGGCCATCAGGCGGCTCCAGTTTATCATTCACATTTGGCAGCACCATCCGGCTGAAGATATCGAATGCCTCTGGTGGAAGATAAGAGTAGTTGAATGTATAACCGATCTCATCAGCTATTAACTGCATCAGATAGCTGACGTATATCGCCGGCCGGAGAAATTTTACATTGACGGTTGAGCCTTCAGTAACCAGGTTGCCGAAATCAATAATCGGATAGATCAGGTTATCATTGGCATCATTGAGCTGAAGGATATTGTCGATATAATACAAATGGTCCAGGTCAGTTAATGGCAGGTCCTGGATAGATCCATCGATACTATCAATAAATGAAGCATTACCGCTGACCAACTGCATGTTGATAAACCGGCCTTCAATGCTATCTATATAGGTCGGACAATTGACAAAAATCTCAACACCGTTCTGAATATACCTTCCGGCTTTCCGCTTGTATGGAAAAGTGGTTTCGGTAAGTATATTGTCAGCAAATTCAATAGCCATCCTGTTGCTACGTGTATCCGGCACCTTGAATTGATTGGTAGTATTAGCCTTACGATTATTTATATCAGCGATATCTATTGCCTGAAATGTCAGTGCAATGGGTTTATCATCTGCCAGCTCGATAGGCCTGTCTGCTATAAATAACTTTCTCATTGCTGTGTATTGATATCCTGGTTAATAAGAGTAGCTGAGAATGAAAAGAACTTACTATCTGCCTTATGTTTCAAGTCCACATCAGACAGTGTTATATCTTTCCAAATCCCATCATCATATACCTGTACATTGTTAGAGAAGATTAAGCTTTGAAACCCTTCATACAGTTCATCAGCATTTAGAAAGTCAGCCTGAACTTTATCGGTCTTTCCTCCATTCACATAAAGCAGCCGGTTAATATTGTCAATGGTTCTGTAGTTTTGTGAATCGCTTATTTTAGGCTTAGATTCTGAGTTCTGATCAAACCACCAGTAATTATATGCTCCCAGCTGACCAGTCCACCTGATATAAAATCCTTTCGGCCGGCATGAGTTGTATACCCTGATCAGCTTATCTTCACTGAAACGCATTTCGCTATTATTGATATTCAGCCTGAAATAATCCGTATTCGCCTCCGGCGTAAAATTCAACCGTATTCCACGAATAGACGGCATGAGCGGGTTATCAATAGCTTGATTCGTTACCTTCAGTTGCTGGCCGTTGATATCATATTCCGTAATAGTAACACGCAGCGAGGTATCATTATCGGAACCGTCAGCCGCTGAAGCATCCTCCAATAAAATATTGAAGCCATCCTCTTGCAGCAGGTAGAAAGCATCTTCCTGAAGGATGGCAAAGTTAGATTCCCCGTACTGGCTGAATAAGTCCTCGGCATGAATGAAACTTATATCGAATGGCTTCCCTGGAAAATACCGGGGGCTTTTAAATTCGGTAAGGAACAGAGCCTGGCCAGCTTCGGGCGCCCGGTCTAATACCAGGTAATTAAACAAGTTGCCAGACAGATTATCATATATCGGTCGTGCCGAATGAGTGAAAGTATATACACGGTCTCCCAATTGCTTAACCGGTGATCCGGAATAGATTGCCGTCCAGCTGATCACGAATGAATCGAACAGATTGCTGTACGTGTGAACGGCATCATTATAGGTTACGGCCGATACATCGGTAAGGAAAGCATTGAGCCAGCTGCTAATATCGGCATACACATGCCCGGATAGATCAGGCGTAAAGATGGCCGTTATGGTTTTATTGGCGCCAATGACATTAATATTTATTCGCAGCGCCTCCGGAATAGTAGCGCCGTCTTCCTGAAACTCAAAAACAATAGGATTCCAAGCTGCACACCAACGGCTATACTTGCCAGCTTCATATTCATATTCCGGACGTTTAACAAGCTGCATCATACGGTTAAAAGGTTAGATTCAAGTGATGACAAATATTGATCTGCAAAAATTTCTACCAGGTTTGAAAGCCGCTGCTCAGTGATGACCGTACTGATCACGCCGGACTTGCCACCTTGCCGGTATAGCTTAGTACCTTCAGCATGAATCTTCCTTGCTACAGCATAAGGGTTAAGATCAAGCTTCTTTGCTGCAATCCACTCCTTTATACTTTCAACTAAAGTTTTACCGGCACTTTGGAATGGTCCGGTATGAGATGTTGGTTTTCGTCCATCTTCCAATGCCATTACCCATTTTGCCGCCCAAAGTTCAGCCGAAACATCGTTAGGCGTTATTACTTCGAATGAATCGATAGTTTTGCGAGTTGCAACCTGGTTGTTTGCAATCATGTTCGCCTTTATCTCCAGCTCTATCTTACGCAGGAAGTCTACAAGTATCTCCAGGTCAGTCATCACAGAATGAATATTCGTTAAATAACTTTAATCGGAAAGTGAGCACACAACCGCTCAGGCTGGCATCGCTCCACTTTTTTACATTAATGGTTTTGATGTTGGTAATACCGTCTCCGGCCGTCCAGTTTACGGCCTCATGCCGGGCCAGCCTGGTAAGGAATAACCGGCGAAGCTCACGCATAGAATAGATGACAGGCTCCTCCTGCTCCGGGGTAGCATCCAGCGCCGTATTTTGCTGAGCCGTACGCTTACGATCCAGGAACATCATTTCGATGTTAAAGAATTCAGTGAATGCCATTGACGACTCAAACCGGTCATCGCTGGTCAGCAAATCTTCCATGTATACGGCTGGCCAGATAACAAGCTTCTTACTGTTGTTGTCGGAAACAAAGTTTTGCCAGGCCTTGTGACCCAATACGAAAGTTGGTTCATTAGGTAATGTTGAAACAATTGAACGGATTAACTCAGTGACCATTTTTCTTTTGTTTAGATTTCAAAATCTCTGTAAGCTCCTCCTTATAAATCCGCTCGGTTTTGTTCATCAATAGCTTGGTAAACACCCAGTTGTAAGGCATATTCATGACATCTACCCAGCGAAGTAGATCGCCGCCAGCAAGAGTATTAATAGCGTTAAAATTACCATAAACGCTAAAGCTATCAATACCGGCCTGTACTTCTTCGGGCTTGGGATTGTACTTAAGCTGCTCACTTCTCCGAGCTTGGAGTTCAGAAATTTGTTTAAAAAAAAAGTACCAAGAGGGATTATATCGGTACAGGGATGCTCCAGGATCACCTTCTCAAACTCGTGGATCCTGTTTTCAAAATCGAGCGCCTCCAGTTCCTTTAGGTTGTTGTATGGCTTATATAAATAGCAGGCCACAACAAAGGGAATGTCAAACAGGAAAGCGTTCAGCCGCTTGACCGTAGCATGTGGTTCTGGTGTTCCTGGTTTAACTTCAGCCTTATCGAACGATTCCTTCAGGCGCTCATCAACCAGGACGAACAGACCGTACTTCTCCAGATCCATGCTGGCCGGTGCTGTGATATACTTATCATTCAGCCGTAAAACAACCGGGGGTTTCGCACCGGTAACCGTATCAAGGGAATGAGTGAAACGGATGTGATCAGCAATCTTTTTAAAGGTCTTTATTGAACAGTTACGAATGACATCTACAGGCAATCCCGTAAGAATTGTTAACCAGGTAACCTCGTCAGAGGCTTTTAATAGCTGTAAGTACGTTGCCGTGTTTACTTCTTTCCAGCTGGATGGGATGCTGACTTTATGGATGCCTATTTTAAAACTTTTCATTGCCTGATTACGGCAAAGTATAATCAATAGGCATGATATTTAAAAATTGAATTTCGCCCGTTTGGTAGGCTTAGCTGCATTATTTGAAAGTTTATTCAAAGCAACGTACCGGAGTGGGTCAATGATGTGGTTCTTAAAATCTACAGGAATATTAAGAGACTTGCCGGTGGCTTTGTCAACTTTCCATATATAACTTTGGAACTCTTTTTTTGTATTAGCAGATCTTCGGGTAATATTGATAACATACCTCTTCAGGATGTCAATACTATTCTTTACCGAATCTGGTCCCTTTTCAGCTGGAACTACCTTCCATCCTCCTAAGTTCTTAATTTCATCAATAGACTTTGGTTCGGCTGAATCGGCAATGATTTCTCTTTTTTTGTCCCATCCGAACGATGTAAACCTATTGGCAATATCAAGATTAGTCATTCCGGTCTCGTAGATCTTCTCATCAACCCACAGCTGGCCATTAGCCATATAAACATCAATACATCCGGTAGGATCGTTGGTATATCCAAAATCGAGGCCTGTTGCTATAAATGAAGCATAATCCGGAATACTATCAACGATATTATAGTTACGGAAGATAAGGCCCTGAAGTTTACCGGTAATACCGCGACCATAAACTTTGAATAACTCATAGTCCTCATACCTCAGATTTTCAATTTCCTGATGTTTTTCCTCAGGAATAAATCTGTTGTGCCGGTGGTCAGAGATGATCAGCTGTACCTCTGGTAATCCTAACAGTTCATCATGCACCCAAAATTCAACAGTTGGGTTATAGTCAAGAAATATCCTTTTACCAGTCCTTAATGCAAGCTGCTTATAAATCGGATAGCTAATGCCGTTTGACTCATTAACAAACAAGTAATCTCTTTTACCGGATTTGGCGTCCTGTTCGTTAGTGTAAGACTTAAACTCTATTATTGAACCATTCCAAAACGTAATCAGCTTCTCTGACTCATTATAGAAATTGCCGTTACTTATTGGCTTTATAAACTTTTGCAGTAACGATGAATCACGAATGATATTCTTTGAATCACGGATTGCTCCTGACTTCAAGTTAGGTATATCCTGACCAACAATAGTAATAACCTGATTAGGCTCCTGAATGGCAAGTGTGAAAAGAACTTGCAGAATGGAATACGTCTTGGCGCTCCAGGTACCGCCCTGATTTATTAATATCTTCTTTCCCTGCTGCGGGTATAGATTGACCTCATAAAGTGGCGTTGTGCTAAACATCTACTTCATTCTCATTGCTGGCAAATGGTGGAACATCGGAATGCACAACTGTAACTTTGACTTCAGGGAAACTGAGCGGTACTCCATCTTTACCGGTTACCTCCAGCTTGTCAATCATGATGCCGTCGAGTTTAGCCATTGAGTCTAAAACCTTATTGATGGCCCGCACTCCGGACGGAGTCTTTTTGAAAGCTGGATCCATCTCTCTAATGAGCTTCTTTTTACGCTGAAGATAATACGCCTTTTTACTTTCGATAGATTTTTCAGTAAGCTCTTTGAATAAAGTGAATGCTTCTGAATAATAACGTTCTGCCTGACGTTCGCTGACGTCCCATCGAGCTACAGCAGATCGGATAATGTCAACCGTATTATGATCATCCATGATCCACTCCTGAACGGTGCGAATCCGCTTTGCCTTCTCTACCTTGGTTGACTTGGCCATATCATTAGACTATCATTCGCTTGATGACGGCGATATGCCGGGTTAATTCGTGGATACGGTCCCGAAGTTTTATAGCTTCGATTTCACGCATCTTCTGGATTTCCGGATTAGTATCCCGCTGTTTAATCGGGTCGTCTCCGTTATCGTAGTTTTTTAAAGCTGCTGAATTGATGGTCAGTTCTTCAGTTAGATAATCAATTATCGTTTGTTTTACTTCTGCCATAGCCTTAATTATTTCGCTGCTCATAAAAATCTGATATTGTAAGGTTACCGTTCAAATGTGTGAAGGTAGGAACAATATCACGTTTAACACAATAGTTGATATACCGCTTAATGGTCGATTGTACGAACTTAGGCGAAATCTCGATAGCATAACAAATACGGCCAGTAGCTTCACAGGCTATCATCGTGGTGCCTGATCCATGGAAAAAATCTGTTACAACTTCCCCGGGATTTGTAGTATCAAGGATGGCATCGGCTACCATCTGAACCGGCTTAGGTGTAGGATGATTTTTTATTTCATCCTTATCAGGATTAGCGATACTGATTGCCGAGGGGTAATTCCAGACATTAGTGCGGATCCTGTCTTTTAAAGCCAGGTGTGATAAGTGCTTCGCCTTATCAGGATGCTTAAAGATGAATATCATTTCCTGATCGTTCTTGTAGAATCCCCCATGATCAAGCATATCCATGTTCCAGAGCGGTACTGCTGATGGTTCATTGAACACAAAACAAAGCTCATGCTTAGCCCGGTAAAACGAACCGTTTGCCATCATGTCTTTATTCCAGACACATACCTGCTTAGGTATAGGTGATCCGTAAGCCTTACGTGCAGCATCAGTCATGTGCCAGCAGTGTCGGAAGTCCATGAAGATATAATGAATTGCACCTGGTACCGTGCGGGCTATTGCCATCATCATGATTGAAGTGAGAAACTCTGAGAACTCCTCATCACTCATCTCACCGGCACCCATTGCAAAGTTCTCATGATTGTTGTGCTTTTTATTGTCCTTCAGGAAAAAGTCAGTAGGTAAATTGTACGGAGGATCAGTGAATAAAATACGGGCCTTAACATCACCGAATAATAAATCAAGTGCATCACGATTGGAGAAGCTATCGCAGATTAACCGGTGCTTACCAAGTTGAAATATATCACCAGGTTTAACAAGTATAGGCTCATCATCCGTTATCTCAACTTCAGGCTCCTCACACCCATCCAGGTTATAGACGTTAAATTTCTGCATGTACCGGTCTTCACTGAACTCAGGTAAATCAATCTCATCAATCAATTCAGCAAAGCTCAGGTCGAACTCCTCAATAAAATCAAACAGTCCCTGCTGCGTGGTCTTTGCGTAAATAGATGAGTAGATCAGTACCAGCTTTGCAGCTTCCTTTATGCCGGAACAGTTAATATATGTCGCTGGTAACATATCCGGAATGATATGGCCGTCTCCGGCAAGTGATTCAAGAGCCAGTGTCCTATGCTTACCATCCAGACAATAGAGATACCCTGTTTCTGGATCCAACCAAACATAAAACGGCTGCGTGAAATCGTTAGCTAAAATTGAGTTTTTGAGCCTCTGGAACGCATCTTGAGGTAATTCTTTAAAGTTGTCGTCCTGGATGAACTTTAACTTTCTCCAGTCGATAAGTTCCGTTTTGATGATACGTGAACTGATGGGAGTGTCGATACTTTGCATGACAATAGGGTAACGAATTTTTTTTTTTAAAGCAAGCTGTACCGACACATGGTGACTTATTGTATCGCTTGTTTAATTAATTGTAATGTTTCAGTTGTGGCAAGTTGATTAGGTGTTCGCCGAATAACCTTCCACCCAAGCAAAGCAGCCTGAGTGTATTTATCCATATCCCGGAGTATGTTTTTAGGCCTTGAATGAGCGCCGCCTCCTTTACGCCAGATACCGCCCTCTTGCTCTATCGCTATTTTGCGGTCAGGATCCGCATAATCAAAACGCCAGTGTCTTTCCGGATGAAATTCATATTCCGGTACCAGGATGATGCCGAGCTCCTGTTCAACCAGGCGTACGAAAAGGTCAACCTTTGTTACGTTTTTGGAAATTTTGGTAACAGTTTTGGGCCTTTTCCTGACAGTTTTGGAAACTTTTCGCTCAGTACTGGAAATTCCAGGAACACGGCCAGACGGGCAAAAATGTCCGGGCTCGCATTCAATGAATCCGAGATTATGAAGATCTTTCTCTGTGAACCTGGCTTTACTCATCGTTGATATTTTAATTTCACTTTTTCCGGATCCTGACCAGGACGGATGTAAACAACTGTCTTAGCATCGATACGCAGCGGTATCTTATTACTCAGGTCCACTGGCTTGAATGTAACCGGCTTAACTTCCTTTAGAGATTCCTTCCGGAGTTGTTCTTCCAGTCGTTTCCGTTCGCGTTCAGCTGCGGCCTGTTTCTTTTTTTGCTCCTTCAGAATCTCCTTACGCTTACGTTCAGCATCTTTCCGTTTAGCCTTTGTCGATTGATAGGTTTGTTGATGCTTTTTATTTCGCTTCAGGTTTTCAGCCCGGGTAATAAGCTCCAGATTTGATAATACACAGTTAAGCGAATCACCATCCTTGTAAGACAGACAATAACCTTCAGGGATATCCTTTCCGACACTTCTCCAGAGATAGAGCTTCAACGGTTCCCATTCTCCAGCTGAAAGGCGTATCCATTTTTCAAGGCGTCCTTTATCGTTCCTGATGGTGACCTTCTTATCACGTAAAGCATTAACTGGTATCTGGCCGGGCTTGAACGTGCCATCATTCCGAAGCCGTAAAAGAGCTAATGCGGAAGCTGATTTTTTAAGTCCAAGATCGCGGGCCCTCCGACGAACGGCACTATCAGTGCAGCCGAGCTTTAACGCCAGCTCCTGGATAGTAAGAGGCTCAAAATACAGTACCAGGTTGAATAATTTAGTATGCGTCCACTTCATCGTTTTTCCCATTTAATAGTATTCTGAAATCTGTCTTTAACCGGGTACAAACCCAATGACCGGAGATGAGCCCAATAGGATTGAAGCTGCTTAACATCCAGTTTCTTCTCATAATCCGATGACCAGTAATCAGGGAATGAGCTGCCTGTTTGATTTTGATTTGGCTCCTTGGCAATAATCTCATCAAGCCAGGCCTGGTTATTCAGATAGGTTTCCGGATTCTTACGGTACTGTTTTTCAGGCTGAGAAGCGATATATTTCGGAATATGTTCCATGATCAGCACACGGTCACGGTTGGAAAGTTTCTCCCACTTCTTCCGTAGCTTAACGACATTACCAACTTTTTTCTTGTAAGCATCCCAAAAGTCCTCAAACGGGATATTGATTGATTTAACGACTACTTCAGGCGTGTCACTTTCATCCGTAACCGTCTCTGTGTTTTCATCATTTTTAATTTCAAAATCAATATCAGGAGCCTCAGCTCCGGTATCTGGGGATATAGGGGTATTTACTTTACTTTCCTTTACTTTACTTTGTGTACTTCCGGTGTCATTAATCGAGTTATTGACGGAAGAAACAGAGTTATTGACGGAAGAAATTAAAAAACGCTGATCAAATTGAACATCTGTACGCTTCGCCGAACCTTGTTTGAACCTTTTTTGAATCTCATCTGATGTTAATATCCCGTACTTTTCATACAATTCCTGGTTGAAAAAATTCACCTCGATAGCTTTGTTAATGATATCATTAACATCCTCTTCCGGAGTGCCGGTAACATCCGAAATATCAAAGGCCAAGTCATCATCAAATAGAATATAATAACCCTTGTACCGGTATATATTACACATCAGGCAGGATAATACCGTACCAGACACTGGTCCGCAGGATCTCATTATTTTCCGGACCTTCCGATTATCGTAGAAGTCCACATCAAATGAGAAGTAATCTAACCCTTGTTTTACCGGTCTTGCCATTATAGTCTCTCCTTAGCGAATGTGGAAACAGTTAATCGATGTACACCCAGTATCCTGCCAATAGCACTGTAGGAAACATTTTTATCCAACAGGTCTTGAATTTTTTTCTCTTGTCCTGTCAATTTAGTTTTGGATGATTTACGTCCTATAGGCCTACCAAGAATGATATCTGACAGCTTACTTTCCATTTGCTTCTTACCTTTATTGGGGGGGGGAGTTCCAGGCTTGATACGATATCTAAGTCCTGATGCTGCTAACCTTTCTCCCTGTTTCTTTTTCTCCATGGCCTTAAAATCTTCAGACTTTTCGAGTCCCATTAAATAAGCCTGATTACTGACAGAGCAATAGCTGCAGTTCAACAGCTTACATATCTCAGCGGTATATGTATCAGGGAATAACCGCCTAAGCTCTTGCCGTTCCTCCGGAGTCCAAATTCTGCGATTCATGTTTTTTAATTAAAATTTCCAGCTTATCAAGATTTAAATCGATGAGGAGCTGCAACGCATTCTTTTTGTCAGCATAGTACTTGATCATTTCAGTACATTGCTCCAGCTCTTCAAACAGCCGTTTGTTTTGCGCTGACAACTCCTCATAATTCATAGCTTACCCCTCCAACTCTTTAAGCCTGGCATTCAGCTTGGCCTCCCTTCGGTCACGGTCTAACTTATCTCTCAACGGTATCATTTCAGCATTAAAGTCATCACTATCCGATACGCCAATCCCACCATCAATAAAGCTGTGCAACGTTTCAGCTACTTCTAAGGACATAGTGATAGTAACACTACGCCTAACAGGCAGTTTTGCGTCATTGCCGTCTAACGGTTTATTTTCAAGTTCTGTACTCATAATATTATTTTGTTTATAAATTAAAGTTTATCGCTTTGGTTCGGCAACGAACGCAAAGCTGCTAAGACGTTAGGCGCTATGGTAAAATCTCAAAATGACCATCGCATGCAAAATGATATTTTTCTTTGTCCAAATCGGCTCGTTTTTTTAACGTTTTTGACATTATTTCAAAATGTTGGCATGCTCTTGAATTGTGCCAAACAGGTTGTCTAATATCAGAATCAAGTAGTACTATATTGCCATTTCGGCTTTTCAATGTGCAGTCGTACAGTTCATTAGTTTTTCCGTTTTTAAACTTAACTGTTTTGCCGCCTTCAGCAAATAAACAATCGCCACAGCGCATAACAGGCAGTTTTGTGCTATTACTGCTATTGGAACTATCTTCAACTTTCTTTTTTCTATTTGCCATTGGTAAGTATTTAAACTTTAGTTTTTCAAATTCAGTAACAGACACAAAGCTGCTACCACGTTATATGCAATGGCTATTCGAGTAGTCCATGAAATTCATTGTTTCCACATTTAGGGCATACGTGGTCGGTTTGATACTCATTAATACGTTTATGAGCTTTTTCCTCATCTCTTCCCTGCCATTTACACTTTTTCTTCGTGCATTCATATCTTTTTGCTTCTTCACCCCATCGGGTATATTTTCTTTTTGCCATATTTCTTTAAGTTTTGTAACCGCCACTGCATATAACAAGCAGTTTTACGCTATGCCAGTGGACGGCTGTTAATAATAATTTTAGTTTACAAAGTTGGCACAGCGTAAAGCTGCTCCAACGTTAGCAGCAATAACTACCGACCACCTTCGACATAGTGTTCACGTATTTCTTCCGCTGCATCTTCTTGAGCATCAATTGCCCCTTCTTGATAACACTTTTCAGCAAAATCACGAAGGATAATTACACTTGCTTCTATGTTTTTAGACTGCATCAAAAGTTCTGCTAACTCATAAATTTCTTTCTCTTGTTTTGACTGTTCCATTTTTAATCCGTTACTGCTGCTAACAAGGCATTGGCAATACCCGCTGGACAGCTTGTTTATAATTTAAAGTTTCTAAGTGCGGGCATCGCCAATACCCGACCGTTGGCGGTAAACCTATGGATGCCACTCGGTAACATCAAACTCGGACGGCAACAAACCAAGTTTTTCACCATTGGGTAAAATGGCAGACACCGCACCGTATGAATTTACCCATACATAATACTCATTGTCTTTCAAGCAAATTGTATCGTCTTTAATACCTAATTCCTTTTTAAACTCCATCAGGTCGGGAGTTACATTTTTTGCAACTTTCACTTTTAGCGGAACTCTACCCCGAAAGTTTGCAGGGTAATCAAATCTACCACCCCTATCTGACTGCCATTTCAAAGCGGGAGAAGTAAGGGCAACCGCCAACATATTATTGCCGTCAATGGCGGGTGAAGTGCTTAATTGGTCATTTGTGCTGTTCATATACATTTGTTTTTAAGTTGAAATTTTGTACTATTTAAACCGCCACTGCGGCAATAATCGGAACGTTATGTGTAATGGCTACGAACCGTAACCTAACAAATTTTGCATAAATTCGTACATACCTACTTTCTTTGAATTAACCCAATTCTCTTTTTTGTTTTGCTCATACATTTGTGTAAGTTTCTCCCAATTTTCAGATAATGCTTTCCATTCTTTTGACAATGTTGCTAATTCGGGGACACGTTCTTTCCATTCAGGTACAGCTTCTAAAAGTTCCCAACATCTCGAAAAGTCATCAGGGTCGTAGGGATGGTTTATTGGGAAATCTTTATTCCCTATAAAATAATTCCACATTGTTTTTGAACTCATTCCTACGTGTCCGTTACCAATCCACCACATTGCTTTTTCTGTCACTGATTTGCTTTGGTCGGCTTTTGGTTCTGTCCACGTTTTTGCACAGTCTTTGTGCAACACATTGAAAGCATCAATTTTTTTAGTCATCTCGTTAATAGCAACAGGCATATTTAGAGGATGATTGCCACCGCAATTCAAACAAAAAAGAGAATTGTTTCTAATCGTTGTATGTTCTACTTTACTCATAATGTTTCCTTTTTATACCCGCCACTACACATAACAAAGTGTTGGCAATAGGCGGGCTGAATTAATACTATTTTACTTTTGTTGTTTTATTGAGCTTTTGTGCTTCTATCGGCTTTGGTGCGTTATTGTCCGCCCATCGCCAACACTCGGCTCGTTATCGGAAATTCATTTTTTTTCCAACGCACATAGAACAGCATCAGCCAACTCAACCGCAGCACTTGCAAGCCTTTCTTTGTATTCATCCCAATCATCAGGTGTTCTCATTGTTTTTACCCAATCGGGGTTAGATGCTAAGGCTTGCATAGCCAACGCAGTTAAGTGTTCTCTTTTTGTCAATCCGTCTTGCTGATATGTTTCAGACACACAGGCAAAAGCTGGTAATTCTCCGTTTGATTTGTTTACAGTGTTCATTTTGAAATTTGTTTATTGCCAACCCACAAAAAATAAAACTATCCGATAACACGGGTTTGGCGGAAATGCCACCAGATAGTTTGTGCCGTTGAAATTTAGGTTCGGAGTTGGTGGCACTTCGCCAAGCCCGAAAACGTACCTGCTACCCGTTGACCAACTTCAATAACAAGTCTGCATGACATTGTTCATCAAGTCCACACCAACAAGCCAAATGCTTCCCTTTTAGAGACAGTAAAGCATCATCCATAACGACCATTGATTGATAAAAGTCCATCATTGAACCCTCTTTATGGCTGTACGGTAATAACCAAAAGCCATAGCATTTAATTGCATCAATAACTGCTTCCTGTTTGGTGTCATACACAGCATGGCAGTGTTTAGTAAGTATCTCACTACATTTATCGCTGCCATCTGTTTTTATTGCCCATTTTTTATCCGAATATTGGATAACTCTAAAAGGGTTTCCCCATCTGCTTCCACGACCAACATAAACAGTATTTTCAGGAATCTTCCACCCTTTTACTCTTTTTCGCTGAACCCTGACAGGAATGGCAGCAGGTAACATTTCATTGCTAAAATGCTGGCTGTTACCTATGCCTTCAACTTTATTTTCTTCTATGAACATTTGTAGTTAATTAATCTTTTGAATTTCTATTTCCAGCACTTCAGCAATGCTTCAACGTTACCGGCATTATATAACCATTGACCACCTCATCTATATATTCCACATTGTTATCCTTGTGATATAAATCGTCTGCTTTTTCTGCATAATGCGGAAGCTTGGATTTAGCAATTGGCTTTACCGGAACCAGGTTTAACAATTCGAAGCTTTTAATCTGTTCACGTATAGATTCCGTCTGGCCATTAACCAGTTCCTCGTAATTATCCCAGCCTTCCATCATAGTCTCATCTATCCCATTAAGCTGACCATAAATATCAGTCAGGAACTTTACCACGATTTCAGAATCTACCTTGTGCTTTTTCACGCTACTTTCTGATTGAATAGATTAATAAGGTCACTTATCACACTTTCTTCAACCGCTTCAGCACTACCGGTAACCGCAGCGACCATTCCCCGTTTCTTATCGATGATATCATACACCTTCTCATCAATAGTATCTTTACCCAGGAAGTAGATACAGCTCACACTATCTTTCTGGCCAATGCGGTGCGCACGATCTTCAGCCTGATCATGTATAGCCGGGTTCCACCATTGCTCTATAAAGGCCACACGACTGGCAGCTGTCAATGTTAATCCAACACCCGCGGCAATGATATTACCGACAAACAGTTTACAGTTATCATCATTCTGAAACTTGTCAACCGCAGCCTGTTTCTGTTTTTCATTATCATCGCCGGTCACGGTTACACAGTCCGGGTAATGCTGCTTAATAGCCTGTATGATCTCTTTTAGGTAGCCGAACAAAATCAGCTTCTCACCGCTGGCCATAAGGTCATCGATATATTCGAAGATGGCCTCCATCTTTCCCCGGGCAGCAATGTTCTTCAGTATACCCATCTTTACCATGATCTCACCTCGTAGCGCCCGCTCAACCTTCTCATCATCGGCATTCTGATATTGCCGGAGATACTTCATCAGGTCCGCTTCAGCATCGTCGTACTCCTTACGGTTGGTAATATCACAGTAGACAATCTGCCTTATTTTTGGCGGCAAATCTTTCAGCACTTCAGATTTATCACGCTGGTAAAAGCAGTTAAGCCTGAGCTTATAATTAAGCTCCTTCAGGTTACTGGCATTATTCATGCCGGCACAATACCGGTTAATAAAGCCCTTATATCCTCCGAAAGCGCCGAGCTGGTCAATAATACCAAGCTGCGGTACGAGCTCCACCGGCTTATTCATTACCGGGGTACCGGTACACAATAAAATATTATCTTTTCCGGTACAGATACCCTTGACAAACTTGGTAGTGAGTGTAGCGAACGATTTACACCTATGGCTTTCATCAACGATAACAGATTTAAACATGCCAATCTTCTCAGCCAGGAAGACAATATCTTTAATTGTTATTCGTTTTTTTCGGCCATTTTCATCCGCTTCACGCTTAGGGAGGCTCTTAACAAAATACTTCTTCAGGCTTTCAAAGTTTACGATGAACACATCCGCCATGCCGTACTCCCAATATCTCGGAAAGGTTGTCCGGATTTTATCTTCCAGTACCATCGCTTTTTTATTGCTCCACTTCACCGACCATTCACGGCGCCAGTTTTCTTTTAACGCTGACGGGCAAATAACAAGTGTAGGGAAGGCGGCAATACCTTGCTGCTCCAGTCCGATCAGTGTAGCGATGGCCTGAACAGTTTTACCAAGGCCTGGCTTATCTCCCAGGATTGTCCGGCGCTTTTGAAGATTATAGGCCACGCCCTGTTTTTGATATGGAAACATTTCCATTTTTAAAGGGATATCCATATCAAGATCCGGCATAGGCGGTATCTCGAATACCTGCTCAACCTCCTGAGGCTTGCCGAATGTAAATTTATTTGCATGAGCAAAGCGCTCAACAGCTATCCTGTTTTCGATATGAACTTCCCAGCACTTGCCCAATGGATTGAACCTACGGCCGGGAATTTCTTTTACCCGGTCAACTATGCGGGCGTTGTACTGGAAGTATATTTTAAAGTAATTACCCTGCTGTTCGATGTAACCGCTCATGCTCCTCCTCCTTCCTTGTAGACATCTTTTGTTAAAAGCGTTTCGATATCAAATCCAAGCTTATTAGATATCCTGAGCATCTGGTCAAAGCGTGGGAGCGCCCGGCCTTCTTCATAGGCGCCGACCGCTGACCGCTTTACATTCAAATGTTTAGCAAGTCTATCCTGGCTCATCCCCCACACTTTACGGAAATTTTGCAGGTTTTTACTGAAATTCAACTTGATGTCAGTCAACGTCAGTTCGAGCTTTGTTATAGTCATCGCTTGATATATTTTGCCTTAAGTAATCCATCTTACCATTAATCATACGCATCTGAGCGCCGGTGCGGAAAGCTTCAGTAAATACACCGTTACGATAATCTTCAGCTAACCGAATGACACTGTGAAAGGTGTAATCAAGGTTTGAATCGCAAAGCTTCTCCAGAAAGCCTGTAGCTTCAGCGGAACTGAAACCACCAAGATCACGGCCGTTCTCCAGTAATACACTTACGCCCCAATCTTCCTGATCGCGGTTATACTCTTCATACACGTAACCGGTAAGGCCGTAATCACACCCGGCGAAGTTCCCATTTACGATGACCAGGTCACCAGATTTAATTTTTCTATCCATGGTACATTTGTTTAATGAGTGGCAAGAACAGGATTCGAACCTATACCAATGACTGGGAGTTCCCAGTTATTGCGCTACCAATTACGCTACCCCAAATAGTCTTAATTTCAATTTTAGTTATCATTTTTCTATTAGTTTGGTTTTGAGAACCGGAAACCGGTTCCCTTTTTTATTCTCAACTATAAGTACGTGCCCGTGGTCTGCTATTTCCGTAACCATTTCACCACGCAGACCGTAGGGCCGCACTTTATGAAATACGCTGTAGATATCCTCAATGAGCCTGTACATCAAAATGTGTTTACGTCTGCCTTTGTGTACGAACCTTTTTCACCTTTAGTAAGGCCGCTCCAACACCCCCAGCATACTGCAGGATAGCCGTGGACGTAAATTCCATCAGCTGTAGGATGTTCAAAATAACATCCACATAATTGACAGCAACTGCCATCAATTATATCTTCAGCCATCTCACCCATTGATCGCCTCCTCTTGCTGATCCATAGCAAACACCTTCTTATCCGTTATAAGATGCCGGTGCATTTCCAGAAAATTAATAAGGTGCATGCAGTGACTTTTCAATCTCTCAATATCACGCTCCGGGTTATACACATACTCTTCCACGTAGATATTACTAAAGTCAGTGATGTGATACCGGAACTTTGTTACAGGAATACCTTGCTGGTTGAGAGTAAAAGGATAAACCAGATGTTGGTAATTGTGAAGAAACTTTGGAAAGTCATATTTATCCGTAGTCTTAATATCAGTCACAATATCGCCTTCAAGCTCATCCAGGTTACCATAAAGCTCTACCAAGCCTAAAGGCGTATCCAGATATCCTACAGTTCTAAGTTGAGGTATAGCATTTTTATAAGCCTCAGCAAATGCAAACACAACCGCTGGTTTAAAATCAAACATCCAGGTACCGCCATCATTTGACGTATGTATGTATCTGATAACCTGATTATTTCTGACGATTCGCTCAGACAATAAACCATCGTCATACAATGACTGAATTTTACCCGCTGCTACCAGATCAACCAAGTTGTTGAAGGCAGTTCCCTTTTCAGCTTTCTCGCTGATAAAAGGCACCCGGTTAATCTTATCAATAAACTCCTGGAAGGTGCTATATTCATTGTTCAGATAATAATGAAACGAATCTAACAGCGTAGCGTAAAACTTATATTTAGGCTGAAACTGGTTGCTGTTTTGAAAGTTCATATTGCTGTTCTTTAGGGTTGAAGACTAATTTTAATGAGTTGGTCTTTTCCTTGAAAAGACGGCCTGCCTGAAGTTTTGAATCCCAAACATGCTCAACACCTGATACCCACTTCACAAAGTCGTTTGCTGTTGAAGCATCTGTAATGGAATCGATCTGCTCCCTGATTACATCCATCAGGGAATTATAATTAGCAGTGAACTGCTTTCTGCTTTCCAGATATTTCTGATAGCTTACGATGATGGTTGTAAGGAGCTCATTTGGTTTATCCTGGAGTGCATTCCCGGTAGAATCAATTAATACAGGTAGCTCGATGGTACTCGGTAGGTTGCAAGTATTCTTACCGTAAAACTTCTCACAAGGGTTAAATGAGATAGTTCTCTTCAGGCCTTTAGCTTCCATATAGCCAACCAGGTCAAGTTCTTTAACCAGGTCACCGGAAGATGATCCACCAATCTCCGGGCGGATGATCTTTTGCTCACCATCTTTGTCTTCCTTGTCATGAGCAATGAAAATAAGATGCTTGCCAAGGAACTCAACTTGCTTCAGGAAGTTGATGAACATGATCTTTCTGGCACCGTATCCCTGAAGCGTTAGTGAGCCGTCAGCTTTGCCGAGCTTAGGATCTGTCTTTATCAGGTATAAAGACATGAAGTCTAACATCTTTCCGGCCGTATCAATCACAATGCTCTTGTAAGCTGACAGGTCATCTTTCAAAACCTCCTGTACATCTTCCCACGTATCAACCTGCAAAGTATCTTTGTGGTGTGCAGGGTTAATACGGTGCACACCTCTGTCAAAGTCAAGATGTAGCGGTGTTGGAGCCGATAGGCCAAGCGTACTCTTACCAAGACCAGGCTGGCCATAAATTAACGCTTTCAGTGTTTTCTGAACTTCCAGTTCAGCGGGTTTTCTAATTTTACTCATGGTACATTTGTTTATTTGGTGAAAAAATTATTTAGCAGTATTGTCGCTATCAGCAGAACAAATGCAATGATGATCATGGCTGATAAGATTGCTCCGTTTCGTTCTTCCCCGGGCCGCTTGCCCTGAGGATAGAAGTCCCAATCCTCATCGTTCATATTGTTGCGAAATAGAAGATTAAAAATCCGATCAGAATGAAGGCTATCCATACCAGAAAGGCCTTTGCTATTTTGATAACCGCAGCCTTAATTTCATCGGCCTGGCTAACCTTAAATTTGTTTTCTGTTTCCTCACCCCTGGTACTGATCCGGTAGTGAAGTGCGTAATGATTATCGCTCATGTTATCCTGCCTTTTCAAGTTCAAACTTTAAATCAGCTTCCATCTCAGCCACAAGATCATCGTACCCTCTCTTTTTAGCTATCTCAATCCACGATTGAGCGGCTGAGTCTACAGTAGCATGATCAAACATATTCCTGATGGTGTGTCTGATCATCTCTTCCAGGTGCTGTTTGTTCTCATCGACCATTCGGTCAAGCTGCTGCTTGAAGTAATCTGTGTTATTCGTAATCAGCATCTTCTACCTCCTCTCTTTCGGGAATGTGTCCATAGTCGTTTTTTTCGTCGAAAATGTCCCGGCATGAGTCTGTACAAAACCGGTGATTGAACCGCAGGTAATAATTGTGCGGATTGATCTTGCCACCACAGGTATAGCAGTGGGTAAGATCGTGGTCGATAAGAGATTTTTTACTCATATTTGTCATGGCTTGAATTGATAATTGTGATCGATTATTTTATTCAGGTACATTTGTTTAAAGGGCTTTGGCCCGGGCCGGTAGCTGGTAACTACCGGCTTTTTGTTTTCTTATCCTCGCATTATGCTGTTCAATAAATGCTCTTTTTAATGCAGCCAGGTATTCCGGATCCTTGTGTAAAGGCAGTTTAGCTGCTGGCTTCTCAACCGGCATCTCCTCTTCATCCTGTATCCAGTCTACGTATAGCATCTATGCGGTAACCCTGGATGTGTACTCAATACCTTTAAGGGCTTTAATTATCCGCCTTGCTTCACCGATAACTTTGGGATTATAATTTGATTTAATCCTGGTTAGCTCATTGTTTATGGTGCTGCGGTTAATTCCGGTAGTTTCATGAATCAGGGCGGCCAGGTTTCGCGGCCCGTTCTCCCTGAAAAAAACTAACTCATCTGCTTCGACTTTCATTTGATACTCTATATTTGTGTTGAACTGATTTGTTGAAACAAATATAATGTAGAAAATTCTACATATCAAATTGATATTAATAGATTTTTCTACACAATCTCACAACTATTTGATTTTCAACCTATAAATTTTTAAAATGGATTTAGAAAATTCTACACAATCTGATAGACTCATACAGTATATTGAATACAAAGGCTATTCGTTCAGAAAGGCTGAAAGATTATTAGGCTTAGGTAACGGTACCATAGGCAAACTAAAAGGTGAGTTAAAGCCTATAATTGTAGATGCGATAGTAAATACATTCCCGGATATAAATAGGAGATGGTTGGAAACTGGAGAAGGAGATTTAGAGAAGCCGCCAGGCTCTACTGGATCAGACAGGGATGAGCTCATTAAAACCCAGAGAGATTTTATAGAAAATCTAAAAAATGACAAAATGGAGCTCAAGGCGGAAAATCAGGCCCTGAAGGAAGAAATAAGGAGTTTGAGAAGACAACTGGAAGAGCTGCAACCTAATGTAAATGCCAGCCGTGCGGGTTAAAGGTTGTGTATATTAATAAAGATATTATAATTTAGCTTAAAATTTACATGCTATGAGAAAATTTTTACTTATTGCATTTATCGCTGTAGCAGCTACAGCCTGCAAAAAAGATAAAGATGATAGTCCTTCAGATCTGCTTATCGGCACCTGGGTGCAAACAAAATTCAAAGTCGATTATTATGACGAGAATGACCAGATTAAAATTAGTGAGAGTGATGAGGATGTGTCTTATTTAAAATTTGATGGTTCTAATTGCCAGGGAACCTCAGGTAGTGGTAACACGGATAATTCAGCTTACACCATTACAAGTGAAAACGGTAAGAAATATATCAGCTTTGCTAACCCTGAATTTTCAGATTTTCCAAAATTTGAGATTACCACACTAACTAAATCAAGTCTTGTATTTAAGGTTGAGAGACCACATGAAGTATACCTATACGAAGACACTAATGTTTCATGGGAGTCTGAAAAGGCAGTCTATACAGCTGAATATACTAAACAACAATGATTGTTATTGCCGGCATAATTGTTTTAATAGCTGTAGCCTGGTTCTGGATGAGATGGATCCGGAGCTTGTATGTTTTAATATGGAGTAAGGTCAGGTTAAGAAAAGCCAGGAAGCATTACCGGCAAATACATGAGAAGTATATCCTGGATGAGAGCCATAGAGCGAAGCTGATAGCCCTAAAAAATCTTTATAAATGAGCGCTTTAAAAAAAATAATAGCTGACCGGCTGACTGACTGGGAGTCAGAAATCGGAAGCGAAAAAGCCGCTTTAAAGCTCAAAATAGCTGGTTTAGATAATAAAAGACCTTTGGACGAGGGTTCGAATCCCTCCGGCTCCACCACACGGGGCAAATGAAATTCAGTTTCATTTGCCCACTTTTTTGACTTCATCGAAGTAATAGATCTTATTGTATGGCATCAATAGGCATCCTGCAAAATAGTCTGCTTCTAATTCGATTGGATCGCTCTTACTGATGTCCGTAATTGAACCATGTGGTTCCAATACCATTTTGCAAACCAATACGATGTTCGTTTATATAATAGTGGGCAATTTCATGAGCCAGACTAAATCTTCCCCCGGTAGTATCTAAACTGTTCCTTCGGTCGATATTAAGGTAAATATGAAATTCTCCTTCATCGAAAACCAGCATCCTATCAAAGAAATTCTCATAATGGTCAATATAGAGGTTGATCTGCTCAAATTCAACGATCAAATCAAGTTCGGTTACATTCTTAACTGAAAATTGGGCTGAAACGAAATCCGCTATCCTACTCAGTTCCTTTTTCCGATGATCCGCTATTTTCTTTTGATCTTCCATCCTGGTTCTTCTTCATTTTGTCCAAAATATATTGTGGAATTGTCGACCCCTTTCCGGCAACCATTTTCAAAGGAATAATATCTTTTCCTCTGCCTCTTTTTTTAAGGGTATTATCCGAGTTTTCAATGTTCCTTTGAAAATCTTATCGAAATTAACTTGAAAATCAGAAACATCTTCCGATTCATCTGGATAAAGTTTATCAAAACGAGCCAACTCAAGCTCATTCCGTGGAAACAAAAATCCAGTGGAAGCCAACCATTCGGTTATGTTTTAAGGAGTGATATGTAATTTATTTTGAGCCATAAATAATAATTAAATTTATTATTTCAATAGATTTACCCCTTCTTTTGGATATTTTAGATGCTGAAAATAAAGCATTTCAGCTGTAAAATTTATGCTAATAAGACAACAGGTAGTTTGTTATATTTGTTTTCTATAAAGTGTTGATATTGGGCTTGGATGTTGATTAAAGTAAAAATTATTAATTTTAGCATTGGCAAAGGGTAAAGAACTTTCTGGATATTGGACTGCTTTTGTAGAAGAAGGGGTGAGGATGCTTTTTATAAATTATATACCCATTATCATGACTATTTTACCTATCTGGGCCTGCGTAAAAATGTAAATTCTGTAAAAGTTAAAGACTGTATAAATGACCTTTTTCTATACCTCTTTGAAAAGAGAGAAAAACTGGTTAATGTTGCAGACCACCACAATTATCTGGTAACGGCCTTTGTTAGAAAATTGTTTAAAAAAGAGCATTTGAGCATTGCTGAAGAACTCGAAGCTTTAAATTTATCAGATGTGCCTTTCCTTCCATCTGTGGAAACCGAATTTATAGTTCAAAATACAAAAACACATATATCGGCGCTGCTCAAAAAACATATCGACAGGCTATCCCATAGCCAGGCCCAGATGATATACCAAAAATTTTATATAGGGCTTTCTTATGAAGAAATTTCCATCTCAAATGGAATTAGTGTGAAAACTGCTTATAATACGATATATAATGCAGTAGAAAAACTCAAAAAAGTTGTTGGTAAAGAATATCTGGAAGCATTATTGGCAATTACCCTTTTAGGATTGACATTTATTTTTTAAAAAAATATAGGTAAAATTTCCTGTGTGCTGCTCTTTTATATCTAGAAATGAAGATTAATGAACAAAAATAGGTTAGAGAAAAATAAAGTATTTTTAATTTTAATAATCGGCCGAGATCGTGCTGCCATCACAGAAGTAGTTCTCCATTCTGATGTAACCATGATCCATTAAAAACAAAAGCATCTGCTGAAATAGCTGTTTTATTGCTTCCTTTGCCTTTGAACTGCGAAAGTTATTGATTGTTCGGAAATCAGGTCGGCTCATGCCCGATAACCACATAAAGTGAATATCCTGCCGAAAAGATTTAGCTATCTTACGCCCGTATAGATTTTTACACTGTAAGCATACAGTAGTAGCTTCAACAGCATCCGCGGATGATAAGCTGTCGTTCCTCCGCCTTTGTATTGGTTTATCAGACCGCTGATGTCCAGCGAATCCACTACCCGGTTAACTACTCTTACCAGGATCATGTCCCCCGATTAACTCACCTAACGAAGGAGGCAATAATAGAATTTGTTACGGCTGGTAACGTTTGAATTGTGCTGAACTTTGTATCTTAGCCATATAGTAAATTTCTTTCGCACTTAAATTTACCAAACAGCCGCTACTTTTTCAAGCAACGGCTGTAATTTTTATTCCCTTTTTGGTCAGCCCTCCCAACTATCAAACTCAAAACTATGTACAGCACTGCCCCACTCTATCTAAACCGGATGGCAGCGGATACCGGCCTGTGACTAAGGCCTTGCAGGCGTATGAGCGTACAGCCGGACTACCGGAACCCATCATTACAGAACCCTGCTTTTCTAAAACCCTCCGGACTAACAGTTTATAACGGGTAAGCCGATAACCGCAAAAAAATGTAACTTTGCCGCAAATTTTAACCCATGAATGTTTCTGCTCTATATGCCATTACCCCTATTGATGGCCGTTACCGGAATACTACACAGGAGTTATCTGCCTATTTTTCTGAAGCGGCATTGATAGAATACCGTGTGTATATTGAAATTGAGTATTTTATTGCACTTTGCGAGCTGCCTTTACCACAGCTAAGCCATTTTGATAAGAGCTGTTACGCCGACTTACGGAAGATCTACGAGCGTTTTCACCAGGACGATGCAGAACGTGTGAAAAGTATTGAAAAAACTACCAATCACGATGTAAAAGCGGTTGAATATTTCATCAAGGAGAAATTTGATGCGCTGGGTTTGGCGCAGTATAAAGAGTTCATTCACTTCGGGCTGACATCGCAGGATATTAACAATACCGCTATACCTCATTCGTTTAAGCTGGCTATTGAGAAAACGTATCTGCCGGCCATTAATGAGCTTCGTGCCGCCTTACAGAAGCTGGCTAACGAGTGGGCCGGTATTCCCTTGCTGGCGCATACACATGGTCAGCCGGCTTCGCCAACACGCCTGGGCAAAGAGATCATGGTATTTATTGAGCGGCTGGATAACCAGCTAAACCTGCTTAACCATATCCCGTTTTCGGCAAAGTTTGGCGGTGCAACCGGCAATTTCAATGCGCACCATATTGCTTATCCGGAAATAGACTGGGTAATATTCGGGAACAACTTTGTAAACAAGAATTTAAAGCTAAACCGCTCGCAATACACCACGCAGATTGAGCATTACGATAATTTTGCGGCTCATTGCGATGCGCTGAAACGTATTAATAATATCCTGCTTGATTTAGACCGCGACATGTGGACGTATATCTCCATGAACTATTTCAAGCAGAAAATAAAGGCAGGGGAAGTAGGCTCATCGGCTATGCCGCATAAGGTTAACCCGATAGATTTTGAGAACTCTGAAGGTAACCTGGGACTGGCCAACGCCATGTTTGAGCATCTGGCAGCCAAGCTGCCGGTTTCGCGTTTACAGCGTGACCTGACCGACTCAACCGTATTAAGAAATATTGGCGTACCTTTGGCGTATACGCTTATTGCGATAAAGTCAACCTTGCGGGGATTGAACAAGCTGCTGCTGAATGAGGCTGCCATAAACCGCGATCTGGAAGATAACTGGGCTGTTGTAGCCGAAGCGATACAAACTATTTTACGCCGCGAAGGCTACCCCAATCCGTACGAAACGCTGAAAGACCTTACCCGTACCCATCAGCAGGTAAACGCACAAACCATTGCCGAATTTGTAGATACGCTACAGGTATCAGATAGCGTTAAGGAAGAAATTAAGCGCATTTCACCGGCAAATTATACGGGTGTATAACAGTCATTGTGATGTAAAACCTGGCAGACAGCACCCGGTACTGACAAATTCTTAATAATTTTGTAGTCTAAAATTTCAGGCAATGACTATAAATGTATATACCGAATCTACTCCGAACCCGGCAACCATGAAGTTCCTGGTTAATAAGCTGTTAATAAACGGCAGTGTAGATTATCCAACCCGCGAAAGTGCTGAACGGTCGCCTTTTGCATCAGAATTGTTCAAATTCAGTTTTGTGAATGGCGTGTTCTTTGCCAGCAACTTTGTTACCATTACCAAAACAGATGATACGGACTGGAATGATGTGGAAGAAATACTGAAAGCCTTTGTAAAGGGTGCTGTTGAATCTGAGCTTGCCATAAAACCCGACGAACAAGCCGAAGCCACACAATTTGAAGGCGATGAAACAGAAGTAAAGATACAGCAGATATTACATGATTATGTTCGCCCGGCGGTAGAACAGGACGGCGGCGCTATTCACTACAAATCATTTGACAATGGCGTAGTTACCGTAGAGCTCAGAGGTTCCTGCAGCGGCTGTCCGTCATCAACCATTACCTTAAAAGCAGGTATTGAAAGCCTGTTAAAACGTATGGTTCCCGGAGTTACTGAAGTAATTTCCGAAGCGATGTAAATTCAAATCCCAAGTTTATACCATAAAAAAGCCACTCTAATCAGAGTGGCTTTTTTATTCAGCAATGTAGGTTACACTTTTAGTAAAGCGTAAATTCTACACGGCGGTTTTGCTGACGGCCTTCGGCTGTTGCGTTTGAAGCAATAGGCTGTGTTTCGCCATAACCCACGGCTTCTATACGTGAAGCATTGGCGCCTTTGCTTACCAGGTATGATTTTACAGACTCGGCACGGTCTTTAGACAGCTTCATGTTAGCGGCATCACTACCTACATTATCAGTATGTCCGGCTAATTTCAGACTGAAGTTTTTACGTACCAATAATTCAGCTACGCGATCAAGTGTAGGATATGATTTGGCACGAATAGTAGATTTTCCGAAATCAAATTCCAGGTTCTGGATAGCATCACGAACTACTTTACGATCTTCCTCGGTAATAATTACCTTGTTGGTTTGTACCGGCAGCGGACATCCGGAACCATCTACTTTAGTTCCCTGTGGAGTATCGGCACATTTATCCAGCTTGTCTATTACACCGTCACCATCGGTATCAGCTAAAGCAGCGTTCAGTTGCTGTTTCATATCAGCCAACTGCTGGGCGGTATTGGCTTTTTCGGCAGCCAGTTCATCGCGTAAAGCCTGGTCTTGCGCTACATAATCATCGTACATTACCTTAACGGGATTATGAGCCGCTAACTGTGGTTTTGATGAACTGCCCAGGGCAAATTCCAAACCGATGTGGCCGTAACCAAACCTGTCGTTAGTAGTACCCAGGTTATAACCATCCACATTATCCACATTGGCAAAGTTCATGGTGTAACCTAAATCAAGATTGATACCCTTGGATAACAGGAATTTAAACCCGGCTCCTATCGGGAAATACAGCTCATGCTGGTTATCGCCTGCATAAACTTCGGTTTTCGTTCCGCTGTTATCAACCAGGTACGGATTGTAAGCCAGAATACCGGCACCGGCAGTAATGTAAGGGATCATCACGCTTTTATCGTGCATGAAATTTACGTTAGCGAGGTTTACTTCGCCACTTAATGCACCGGCCCAGTTTAAATCGGTTTGAAACGATGAATAAGCACCATCGCGTGATTTGGTAGCTTCGAGCTTACCGCGAAGGAAATCGGCCCGGATACCAATACTGTGATTAATTTGCTTTTTAATGTAAGCCCCATAACCAATATCAACCTTAGCTCCGCTAAAGTCTTCTTTACCGAAAAATAAGTTTGGTGTTAAAACTCCGCCATGTACGCCTAACGACCATGTACGATAAGAACTGGCCGGAGCAAAAGGTTTAATGGTTTGGGTAGATGCATCCTGTGCAAACAACTGAGTTGATAAAAATACTCCACTTGCTAATAATGAAGTTTTAATTAAATAACTTTTCATAATTTTCAATTTTAAGGTACGGCTTTCGTAATATGTTGCCATAATTGCCATTTACTATAACAAAACCCTGCCAGTTGTAAAGATGCTAACGGGATTCACTATATTTTTTGCATCATAATTTTTTGATTATCAACCGGTAACAAATATTATAGAATGCTCACGGTTGCGATATCAGGCCATTGGCGGAAGTGTGTATTTTGACTTCAATTCTATACAGCCGGTGTATCAATTATCGGCTATATGGACAATAAAGAGAGGACAATGGACAATGGATAATGGATAATGGATAATGGACAATCTCAACTATCAGTTGTCAGTTGTCAACTGTCAACTGTCAATTAAACCAACAAATGGATATATTTGCACCTGAGTGAAACGTTTTGATTTACATATTATACCGCTTGATTTGCTTGAAGTGTACAAAGAAACAGTTGGCAAAACTACCAGGCAAACATTTGAAAATCTGCATGATAGCGAACTAAGTATTCAAACATTCAGTTTTTACACATCCGTATCAGCTGTTTTCTCCTCAAAGATTGAAGGAGAGAGCATAGAACTTGACTCTTTTATCAAACATAAGCGGTTTGGTGTAAAGTATCGGCCGGATTATACCCGGAAAATTGACGATCTGTACAATGCCTATGTATTCGCACAGCAAAACAAACTTACACCTGCTACCCTCGCAAAAGCTCATGCCCTGCTTACCCTGCATATTTTACAAAAATCGCAACAGGGAAAATTCAGACAGGGAAATATGTTTGTTGCTACTGACGATGGAAAAATTGAATACATAGCCCCTCCTCCGGAACTGGTAAATACCGAAATGCAAAAACTTTATACAGATATATCTACACTTCTTTTAAACGATTTGACTTTTGAAGAAGTGCTGTTTTTTGCTTCATTACTACATCTGGTATTTGTAAAAATACATCCTTTTGAAGATGGTAACGGCAGAATGGCAAGATTGCTGGAAAAATGGTTTATTACCCAAAAATCAGGTGAAAACGCGTGGTTTATCCAATCCGAAAAATATTATTATGATCAGCATGCCGCTTATTATGCTAATATCCGCCGTCTGGGTATTGAATACAATGAATTAAATTACGGGGAAGCATTACCATTTTTAAACATGCTGCCTGACAGCCTGTTATCAAAATAAAAGCTAAAAATGAAGTCTCAGCTTTCCGCACACAGCAAATTCATTAAAGAAAAAGCCAACGAATTAGGCTTCTTTTTTTGTGGCATTGCCAAGGCTGATTTCCTGGAAACCGAAGCTCCGCGACTTGAGAACTGGCTTAAGAACGACTATCATGGCGAAATGAGCTATATGGAAAACCATTTTGATAAACGCCTTGATCCGCGGAAACTGGTAGAGGGCGCAAAATCGGTTATTTCGCTGGCGCTGAATTATTATCCCGGCGAGCAACAGCTGTCAGATTTGAAAATATCCAAGTACGCCTATGGTGAAGATTATCATTTTGTCATAAAAGATAAATTGTTTCAATTGCTTACCGCGATACAGGAAGAGATCGGCGAAGTGCATGGCCGGGCTTTTGTAGACTCTGCGCCTGTTTTAGACAGGGCCTGGGCGCAAAAGGCCGGTTTTGGCTGGATAGGAAAAAATGCTAACCTGATCAGCAAACAGGCAGGCTCATTTTTTTTCCTGGCCGAACTGATCGTGGATATAGTGCTGGAGTACGATAATCCGACGGTAAAGGATTATTGCGGAAGCTGCACCCGCTGCATGGATGCCTGTCCTACCGATGCCATTGTTGCACCTTATGTTGTCGATGGCAGCCGCTGTATATCCTACCTTACTATCGAACTAAAAAATGAGATCCCTGCGGAGTTCCAGGGAAAAATGGATAACTGGATATTTGGTTGCGATATCTGCCAGGACGTTTGCCCGTGGAACCGTTTTTCGTCTCCCCACCAGGAAGAGCGTTTTTTACCCCATACCGGTATCCTGAACTTAACCGACTGGGAAGAGCTGACGGAAGATACGTTTAAGAAAATCTTTAAAAATTCACCTGTTAAGCGCACAAAATATACAGGCATCAAACGGAATGTAGCGTTTGTAAAAAGAACGGATAGGATCTGACGGCCTAAAAAGATATTACACAATATCTGGATTTATTAATTGCTATTTTTTTGAAAAGCAAGGTTTGGTAACTATCGGCTCCGATAGCCCGGCTTTACGCTTATACGCCTGCAGCCTGCCCCCGATACCTCTTGGGGGCCTAACCGCACAAGGCCGGTGTCCGCTCCAATCCGGTTTAGCTAACCCAAGACAATGCAAAAATATAAGCAAGTTTTTTATACCGGAGTTCCAGTACCTTCTAAATCTTACAGTAACCTTTTTTACTTTTTAATTTTGACTTTTTACTTAACCTACGTTTTCAGCAGCCGCTGTATCTCGTCTAATTTCATCAGCGCTTCCACCGGCGTAAGCGTATTAACATCCAGGTTATTCAACAAATCCCGGATTTTCACCAGAACAGGGTCATCAATAGAGAACATCTGCAACTGGTAAGCCTGCTGCTGCACTTTTTTAATGCTGTCCTTGATATTTTCGCCGCCGGTACGTTCCTGCTCAAGCCGTTTCAATATTTCGGTTGCCCGGTTTATCAGCTTCGGAGGCATTCCGGCCATCTTAGCAACATGGATACCAAAGCTATGCTCGCTGCCTCCCGGAACCAGCTTACGCAGAAAGATAACTTTATTACCAACTTCTTTTACCGATACATTGTAATTTTTAATCCGTGGAAACGATGTTGACAGTTCATTGAGCTCGTGATAATGTGTAGCAAACAAGGTCTTAGCCCGTGCCGATGGTTGATTATGGAGAAATTCTGCAATAGCCCAGGCAATGGAAATACCGTCGTAAGTAGATGTTCCGCGACCAATTTCATCCAGCAAAATGAGACTTTTATCCGAAAGGTTGTTCAGGATGCTGGCAGTCTCGTTCATCTCTACCATGAAGGTAGATTCGCCCGAAGACAGGTTATCCGATGCGCCTACCCGGGTAAATATTTTATCGACCAGCCCAATCTGCGCCTCTTTTGCCGGAACAAAGCATCCCATTTGTGCCATCAGCACAATCAACCCGGTTTGGCGTAACAAAGCCGATTTACCGGCCATATTTGGCCCTGTGATGATGATGATCTGCTGATTTTCGGCATCCAGGTAAACATCGTTGGTAATATAATCTTCACCTACCGGCAGATTTCTTTCAATAACCGGATGCCGGCCACCTTTTATATCCAGCACATTACTATCTTCAATAACCGGCCTTACATAGTAATTTTTCAGGGCAACAACCGCAAAACAAAGCAGCACATCGAGCTGAGCTATTAACTGGGCATTCAGTTGGATAGGCTTAATATATTCAGCCAGATCGGCAATCAATGCGTTGTACAACTGGGTTTCAAGGGCCAGTATTTTTTCTTCGGCACCCAATATCTGCTCCTCGTACTCCTTTAATTCGGGCGTAATGTAACGCTCGGCATTCACTAGTGTTTGCTTCCGTATCCAGTCGGTGGGAACCTTATCCTTGTGTGTATGGGTTACTTCCAGGTAATAACCGAAAACATTATTAAATGCCACCTTTAAGGATGGAATGCCGGTAGCTTCGGCTTCACGCTTCTGTATCTCAACCAGGTAATCTTTCCCGCCAAAGGCGATCTTCCGTAGCCTGTCCAACTCTTCATTTACGCCATCGGCAATAACGCTGCCTTTAGCAAGAAGCGCCGGAGGTTCCGCCTGCAACTCTTTTTCTATCCGGTTACGGATTAACGAGCAGGGATTCAACTGTTCGGCGATAGTGCGCAACGCATCATTGCTGGCCTGCTCACAAAGCTGCTTGATACTCTCAATAGCATGCAATGCACGTTTTAGCTGGCAAACCTCACGGGGATTGGCCCGCTGTAATCCTATTTTTGAGATCAGGCGCTCTAAATCACCAATCTGCCGGATCTCATGCTCCAACTTTTCACGTAGTTCGCTCTCATTTACCAGGAACTCAACCACCTGTAAGCGTGCCTCAATAGGCTTTTTCTCCTTTAACGGCATCACTATCCAACGTCTCAGCAGCCTTGCACCCATGGGCGAGCAGGTTTGATCAAGCACATCAACCAGCGTTTGAGCATTCTCGTTAGGTGAGTGAACCAGCTCCAGGTTGCGGATGGTAAACCGATCAAGCCACATATACCGGTCTTCCTCAATGCGTGAAATAGCCGAAATATGCTGCAAATTGCGATGCTCCGTTTCATTGAGGTAATGCAACGCAACACCGGCCGCCGTTATGGCCGTATTTAACCGCTCGATACCAAAGCCTTTCAGCGATTTAACATCAAAATGTTTCAGCAGCGTTTCGGTAGCGTAATCGCCGCTATAGGGCCATTCATCCAGCGTATAAGTATAGAACCGGTCGCCAAATTGTTCAATAAAATCGCGGTAGCGGCTTTTCTGGAAGATTACTTCTCCGGGCTTAAAGCCCTGCAACAACTTATCAATATAATCGCGGTTTCCCTGCGCTACCAGAAATTCGCCGGTAGAAATATCAAGAAAGGAAATACCAATGGTACTTTTTTCAAAGAACAGTGAAGCCAGGTAATTATTAGACTTCTGCTGAACAATATTATCGCTATAAGCCACACCGGGCGTAACCAGCTCGGTAACACCACGTTTAACAATGGTTTTTACCGTTTTGGGATCTTCCAGCTGATCGCAGATAGCCACCCGCTGCCCTGCCCTGACTAATTTCGGGAGATAAGTTTCCAGTGAATGATGCGGAAATCCGGCCAGCTCAATGTGCGATGCCGAGCCATTAGCCCGCTTGGTTAACACAATACCCAGAATCCCCGCTGCCTTCACGGCATCATCTCCAAATGTTTCATAAAAATCGCCCACGCGGAACAACAGCAAGGCGCCGGGATACTTTGCCTTAATGGTGTTGTACTGCTGCATTAAAGGCGTTTCTTTAGATGCACTTTTAGCCAAAACTATCTTTATTTTAAGCCTGCTAAGTTAATTTTTTAGCGCTCATTAACGGCAACTTGTGGAAAAATGGATGGTTGTTGGTTTTTAGACAGTGGACAATGGATAGTGGATAGTGAATAGTGGATAGTGGATAGTGGATAGTAGCTAACGGCTAACAGCTAACGGCTAACGGCTAATGGCTAACGGCTAACAGCTAATGGCTAACGGCTAATGGCTAATGGCTAACAGCTAATGGCTAACAGCTAACAGCCAGTAGCTAATAACTAACAAACAATCCCAAAAGGATCGGACGGGATTTCACTCGCTCAACAACGAAAGACAAAAGACGAATAACTACAAAAAATAATTCAGATTCTCCCTGACCACAATGTCCAGGGGAAGGTATCTCAATGCCGGAACTTCTTTTTTAAACACCAGGTAATCGGTAAGATAAGAAATGCCCCAATACCCCTGTCCTTTCGGGTTCTGATTGATCAGGAAATTAATTGCTCCTTTATTCAGGTAGTCAATATTTTTCGGCACAAGGTCATAACCGGTTATTTTAATGTGTTTAATATTCCGTTGCTCCAGGTAAGCAGCAATTTCAAAGGCCTTGGAAGTGGTGACATAAATATGCTTCAAATCCGGATTTTTTGCGATAATATCATCGAGCTGCTGGTTAAATGCCTTCAGGTCCGGGCGACTTAACTCAGCCCGCAATATTGTATAGAACAAGTTGTTGTTCTGGAAGTAATCTTTAAAGCCTTGCTCTTTTTTTACCAGGTGGGCCGAATTGCTGAGATCTTCGTCAATGTGCGCAATAAGCACATGACATGGCTCTGGACTACCCTGGTGCACAAGCCTGCCGGCCACCTGTCCGCTCTGATAAGAATCCTGCCCGATGTAACTCAGCGGGTTAAACTCGGTTACCTGCGTATTGAAAATAGCAAAGGGTATCCGCATCTGCTTCCATTTTTCAAAAAATGCCAGCGTCTCCCTGTAAAAGATCGGCGAAAGCAGGATACCATCAGGCTTACCGGCCGTGATCTCAGCAGCTTTTTCCAGAAATATGTTTACATCATGCGGATCAAACCTATATAACCGGACGCTGATGCCATATCCACGCAGGTCTTTTTCAGCGTTTTCAATACCTAAACGGGCATCATCCCAATAGGGGTCTAATGTATAATCGGGTATTAAAGCCGCAATCCGGTAGGTTTTATTGCTTCCCAATGCACGGGCCATCAGGTTCGGCTCATAATTCAGCTCGTTGATGATCTTCAACACTTTTTCTCTCGCTTCCTCCGAAACCCGCCCACGTTTGTGTAACACTCTATCTACCGTTCCTGTTGACACTCCGGCTTTGAGCGCAATATCTTTGATACGTACCGATCTACTCATACTACGCAAATGTATTAATTACTTTAAAAACAGGGGCGATAATCTGTAAGAACAGGAATAAATCAGCATTATATTTTTACCTGCCTGCCAATAAACCTATATTTGGCTCAACATAACCAATCAATTATCCAATGAAGAAATACGTACTCCTTGCCTTTTGCCTGATTGCAGCCAACCAGTTGCTGGCACAAAAAGCGCCCAACATTATTTTAATTATGGCTGATGACTTAGGCTATGGCGATTTAAGCTGCTATGGAGCCACAAAGATCAGCACACCCAATGTGGATAAGCTGGCCAGCCAGGGTATCAGGTTTACCAACGGACATGCCACTTCCGCTACCTGTACCCCATCGCGTTATGCCCTGATGACCGGCAGTTATCCCTGGCGGAAATCCGGTACCGCTATATTACCCGGCGACGCAGCATTGATCATCCCTACAGATAAAACCACACTTCCATCCATGCTGAAAAAAGCAGGATATACCACCGCCATTGTAGGGAAATGGCACTTGGGTCTCGGCTCGCAGGTTGAAAAAGACTGGAACGGAGATATTGCTCCGGGGCCGAATGAAACAGGCTTTGACTATTCGTTCATTTTTCCGGCTACAGCCGACAGGGTGCCAACCGTTTTCCTCGAAAATCACCGAGTGCTGGCAACCGATCCGGCCGATCCCATCCGTGTGGATTATAAACAACCCGTAGGCAATGATCCGACAGGGAAGGAACATCCCGAGCTGTTAAAGATGCATTCATCTCCCGGGCAGGGACATGATCAAACCATTGTGAACGGTATTGGCCGCATTGGTTATATGAGCGGCGGAAAAAAAGCCCGGTGGGTAGATGAAGAAGTATCCAGCACCTTTCTTTCTAAAGCAAAAGGCTTTATCGAAGAGCATAAAGCCAAACCCTTCTTTTTGTGCATGACATTGACCGAGCCGCATGTTCCGCGTATGCCTGCTACCGTTTTTAAAGGGAAAAGCCAGTTAGGTTATCGTGGTGATGCCATTTTACAGCTCGACTGGACGGTGGGGGAAATTATGAAGCAGCTGGAATACCTGGGTATTTCTAAAAATACGCTGGTTGTTTTCAGCAGCGATAACGGCCCCGTATTAGACGATGGCTACCAGGATGGTGCGGTAACCCAGCAAAACGGCCATCAGCCGGCCGGCCCTTTTCGGGGTGGAAAATACAGCGCTTTTGAAGGCGGAACCCGTGTGCCTTTTATCGCAGCGTGGCCCGGCACTATCAAACCGGCAACTTCAGATGCG
The DNA here is from genome assembly GCF_008274585.1 of Pedobacter sp. BS3. Lineage (GTDB taxonomy): Bacteria > Bacteroidota > Bacteroidia > Sphingobacteriales > Sphingobacteriaceae > Hufsiella_A. Next base: position 120,972 of record NZ_VTRT01000002.1, read on the forward strand.
CTGATCTGCCAGGTAGATCTGCTGGCCTCATTAGCTAAGCTTGTGGGGCAGCCGTTGCCGGCAAACGATGCACCCGATAGCTTTAATATGCTAAATACCTTGCTTGGAAAAACCCAAACCGGCAGAAACGTACTGATTGAACAAGGCGGCGCTTTATGCGTTGTTAAAGGCAACTGGAAATACATTGAGCCGCACAAAGGTCCGGCGGTATTCAAATTGACCAATATTGAATCGGGTAATTCGCCCGAACCGCAACTATATGATCTGAGCAAGGATAAAGGCGAACAGCATAATGTTGCCGGCCAGCATCCGGAAATAGTAAAAGAGCTGGCAGCGCTGTTAGAACAAACAAAAACAGCAGGCAAAAGCCGGCCTTAGCTTACAAAAAAGCTGTTTAAAAAATGGCTTAGCGTTATCCGGCGCCGATCCATTGATAGAAAGCGCCATAAACGTATGCATTTATTACTTTTGCAGGCATGAACACCGACGAACGCTACATGCAACGTTGTATTGAGCTGGCCCGGTTGGGAATGGGCAGCGTCAGTCCTAACCCGATGGTAGGTGCTGTAGTGGTTCACCGGGATCGCATTATCGGCGAGGGCTGGCACCGGCAATTCGGCCAGGCCCATGCCGAGGTAAACGCGATAACCCACGTTTTTGAGCAGCACGATAATGGTGAAGAGCTGCTCCGGGCATCTACCCTGTATGTCTGTCTTGAGCCTTGCGCCCATTTCGGGAAAACGCCTCCCTGTTCCGACCTGATCATCCGGCACAACATTCCAAAGGTGGTGATCGGCTGCCGCGATCCGTTTGATGCAGTAGACGGCAAAGGCATTGAAAAACTGCGAAATGCGGGCGTTGAAGTTGTTCAGGATGTGCTAAAAACCGAATGCGAAGCGCTTAACAAACGCTTTTTTACCCGTATCTGCAAGCAACGGCCGTATATTATTTTAAAATGGGCGCAAACTGCTAACGGGTATTTCGCCCCGGCAGATAAAACGCAGCAATGGATAAGCGGCACCGAAGCAAAAACGCTGGTACACAAATGGCGCAGCGAGGAGGATGCAGTTCTGATCGGGAAAAATACAGCATTAGCCGATAATCCGCAGCTAACCACACGATTGTGGCCAGGCAAAAATCCCATCCGCATTGTGATTGACCGTAACCTGCAATTACCCGCAACACTCCACGTTTTTGACAATTCGGCAGATACCATTGTTTTTAATGCCCTAAAAACGGAACATCAGGATCATCTTCGCTACATTGAGGTAGAAGATTTTAACCATTATCTGCCGCAATATATTGCTTACCAGCTTTACCTCATGGATGTACAGTCTGTGATCATCGAGGGTGGCGCACAAACGCTCAATCTCTTTATAAAAAGCGGTTTGTGGGATGAGGCCAGGATGTTCGTATCGCCTGTAAGCTGGCAATCAGGTATCCCGGCGCCGCAAATTAACGGGCAACTTACCGCACAGGAAACCATCGGTCAGGATCTTTTACAAACGTTTATTCCCCTTGTGCAATGATCTATATCGCGTTAAGCATCTGTTGCAGCATTATTGTTTCGGTTATGCTTAAGCTGGCCAAACGCTATGAGATTGATGTAAACCAGGCCATTACCTGGAACTATTTCATGGCCATTATCCTGGGTCTGATCTTTCTGAAACCTGATTTCAGGAGCTTAAGCCCCGAACCTTTCCCGCTTTATACTGCCCTGGGAATATTACTGCCTGTTATATTCATTGTCATCGCGGCAGCCGTGAGGCAGGCAGGCATTATCCGTACCGATATTGCACAACGCCTGTCCTTATTTCTACCGCTTGGCGCATCATTTTTTCTTTTTAACGAACAGGTTTCCACCTATAAGGTTACCGGGATATTGCTGGGCCTTACGGCGATAGTATGCACCATTCCCCGGCGTACAACTGATCACCCTAACCATAGAAATACCGGCTGGTGGCTGCTATTGCTCACCTTCGCGGGCATGGGTTGTATTGATATCCTGTTTAAGGAAGTGGCGTTATATCGCACAGTGCCCTACACCACATCGCTCTGCGTTATTTACATCCTGGCAGCTATCGTCTCGTCTGCTATTTCCATCGGGCTGATCCTGACGGGAAGATCGCGGCTGTCGTGGATAACCATCGGATGCGGCTGGCTGCTGGGCATCTTCAATTTTGGCAATATTCTGTTCTACCTGAAAGCTCACCAGGCACTGGCACAAAAGCCCTCTGTGGTGTTTACCAGCATGAATATTGGCGTTATTATATTGGGCACACTGGTTGGTTACTTTGTCTTTAAAGAAAAGCTCACCCTCGTTAATAAAATCGGGATTATATTAGCTGTAGCAGCCATTATTATCATAGCCAGCCAGCAATAACCATGTTCGACAATAGTTATAAAACCATAGCGAAACCTTCTGAAGGATTATTTAAGGATAAAGGCAGCAAGTTTATCGCTTATGCGTTCCCGGTAGCTACAGAGCAGGAGGCCCGCCAAAAACTCGATGCCGTAAAAGCCGAACATCCTAAAGCCCGCCATCATTGCTGGGCATACCGTCTTACTCCCGACCGTTCTGTTTTCCGTATAAACGATGACGGCGAACCTTCCGGAACCGCCGGCCGGCCCATATTGAACACGCTGTTATCGGCTGATGTAACGAATATCATGCTGATCGTAGTGCGTTATTTTGGCGGAACCTTGCTGGGCGTTCCCGGGCTGATCAATGCGTATAAAACGGCTGCTGCCGATGCCCTGAAACAGGCTCAGATCATAGAGAAACCGATAACCGATATTTACCGGCTTGAATTTGCTTACCTGTACATGAACGATGTGATGCGCATTGTTAAAGAAGGCAATCTGCCTATTCTCAAACAGCAATTTGATAATACCTGCACTATCGAGCTGGCTGTCCCCAAATTACAGGTTAATGCGGTAGTTGATAAGCTGGAGCATATCGAAAATATTCAGCTGACTTACCTTTATACCAGTTAGGCGTGGTTTAACTGATTTGTTTAACCGTTCATCATGCACAAATACCATTTTTACCAATAGCCGTTCAACCAAATTTACACCGTCTTCACATCTTTCGTGTCAAATTCCTCGATATCGGTAATGTAATTATTACGCACCAGGAACTCAAAAAGCGGCTTAGCCTCGTACGATACGGGCATATTTTGCGTGGTAACGATCTCATTGGTCTTTTTATTGAGATAAGGATACGCATACAGCTTTACGTTACGGCTAAACAGATCGCTGATATAGGATAACAGCTCGTCGGTATAATTTTCGCCAAAGCTTTTAGAATCAAAGATACGTCTCAGGTTGGCAATGTTAGTGGATATGCCCACACTATTCGGCTTGCACCGGGAAAGGTAACGGGCCAGCTTATGGTTACGCGAAAAGTTAGATACAATTACGTAATTACCGGTAGCGCAAAGTTCTTCGGCACGGTCGGCAAATGCCTGCAGATCGTCGTTAACGATCTCTTCTTCGTTAAGCAGGTTGCTCATCAATACTTCAATCAATACCACCAGGTTTTTATCATCTACCTGCTGTGAGCGCTTAAACTGCTCTACTGCCCGGTTAAACAGGTCAAAGTTAGGGGTAGATCTTTGCCGGTATTTGGTGCGCAGTATCATCACATCCTTTTTGTACAGCACGTCTTTAGCCTGCTGAGCATTGGCATTTTTATCAAATATTGCCGCTCCCGAAAATCCTTTGGCTATGAGATACAGGTTTACCAGCCTGTCGTTAACATTTTTAAATAAATCGCCTTGTAAGCTGATCAGATCAATCTCAACCGAACCTTCCGAAAGATTATCCACCAGCGATTCTATCATAGTTTGTGTATCGTTATGGTGATAATAGGCTGCATACACCAGGTTTACGCCTAAAATACCCAGTACATTCTGCTGCAGGCTGGTATCGTTATCAAGCAGCCTGACGTGGAAAATAATTTCATTTTGAGGGCCATTTGGGGTTACCTGGAAATGAATGCCGATCCAGCCGTGAGGGTCGTTGGTTTTATTGAAGTTGAGCGTAGTAACCGTATTGGCAAATGAAAAGAATGTACAGCCACGATACTTTTCGCCAACCAGGCGCTCGGTTAGCAGGTTGTATTCATGGTTCAGCATTTTTTGCAACCGCGATTTGCTGACATATCTTCCTGAGGTTTCTTCGCCATATATGGAATTACTAAAAACCATATCGTATGCCGAAATGGTTTTGGCAACTGTTCCTGAGGCGGCACCAGCAGTAAAAAAGTTGCGGGCAACCTCCTGCCCTGCTCCAATTTCTGCAAAAGTACCGTAGATAGGCTGGTCTAAATTTATTTTTAATGCTTTACGCTTGGTTTCAAGTATCTCTCTGGCCATGCTACTAAAATACGTTTTTGAGATCAATCACAGGAAAATCTAAAAAGAAAAAGGGCCGAATAACAAGTATTCGACCCTACATCTACCTATGAAAAACATGCCCTTTTGGGAGGGCATCACAAATATAAATATAAAATCAATATTCAGCTATTTTTTTAACAAAAAAAATTGTTCAAACTTACATTAGCAAAATCACTTGATACACAATTAGATACACAAAAACAGATCCGTATATTTTTATCCATTTGGTCTGCCGGTTCAAAATATTTGGTTTATTTCTGCTTTTTTTAAAACCAATCCGGAAAAAATCCGTTAAAAAGCTACGATGGTGATTTCCCAAGATATATTGAAAAAGTTCAAAATAGAACCGGAGCTATTAACTAATGGAAAGATTAAGTACAAATTATTTAATCACTATTTTATTGAGGTGCTGGAAAAAAATGGCAGGTATTTGTATGAAGTTTTCTGGGAAAACTGGGGCAGAAAAATTGGCTTTAGTACCGGTGAATTATTAAATGAAAATGATTTTATCTATTTTCTTGAATATACACGTTCCTGCCACAGTTCTCATGAATAAGTTCTCTTAGTTGTTTTTGGGTTATTCTACATTAGAGCTAAGGCCTTGCATCTGCCGTTTCAAAACATGCTTAAGGGCCGGAAAAACATTTCACATCACATTTGCCTGTAGTATTTGCTACAGGCTTTTTTATTCAACAATAAAATAATTCTCCACACCGGTATCAGGCATCACAAAAAATCAGTACTTTTGTATCCCGTACAAAAACAAAGAACACAGGTTGAAAAAACCGTTTTTTGCTTAATCTTTTCAATATATCATGACCAAGTACATTTTTGTTACGGGCGGCGTAACCTCGTCGTTAGGGAAAGGCATAATTTCCGCATCATTAGCCAAATTACTACAAGCCAGGGGTTACCGGGTAACCATTCAGAAGTTCGATCCTTACATTAACATTGATCCGGGTACGTTAAATCCTTACGAGCACGGAGAATGCTATGTTACAGAAGACGGTGCAGAAACCGACCTTGACCTGGGTCATTATGAACGTTTTTTAAATACGCCAACATCCCAGGCCAACAATATTACAACCGGGCGCATCTACCAGAATGTTATCAATAAAGAGCGTGAGGGCGAATACCTGGGTAAAACCGTGCAGGTTGTACCGCACATTACCGATGAAATTAAACGCAACATGCGTATTCTGGGCGAAAGCGGTGAATACGATATTGTGATAACCGAGCTTGGAGGCACGGTAGGCGATATTGAATCATTACCCTATATCGAGGCCGTACGCCAGTTCAGGTGGGAAGCCGGGGCGCATAATTCGCTGGTTATTCATTTAACGCTTATCCCCTACCTGGCCGCTGCCGGCGAACTGAAAACCAAGCCGACACAGCACAGCGTTAAAACTCTGCTGGAATATGGAATCCAGCCCGATATTCTGGTTTGCCGCACAGAACACCACATTTCGACAGAGATCCGCAAGAAAATTGCCTTATTCTGCAACGTAAATATTAATGCGGTCATTGAATCGGTTGATGCTTCTACCATTTATGATGTTCCGCTGCTGATGCTGAAGGAGCAGCTGGACAAAACCGTACTGACCAAATTAAAGCTTCCGAATAAAAACGAACCGGACCTGGAAAGCTGGAAAGATTTTCTGGGCAGACTGAAAAACCCCACAGCCGAAATAAAGATCGGCCTTATTGGTAAGTATGTGGAGCTGCCCGACGCCTATAAATCCATCAACGAAGCATTTATACATGCCGGCGCTAAAAATGAGTGTAAAGTGCGTTTAAAACATATTCATTCGGAAGATATGCTTCCCGAGAATGCCGCCGAAAAGCTGGCCGGATTAGATGGAGTGCTGGTAGCTCCCGGCTTTGGAAGCCGCGGTATTGATGGCAAAATTGAGGCCATCCGTTATGTACGTGAGCATAATATTCCGTTTTTCGGTATTTGCCTCGGTATGCAATGCGCCGTTGTTGAATTTGCCCGCAACGTACTGGGTTGGAAAGACGCCCATAGCACAGAAATGGATCCTGATACGCCGTACCCGGTAATATCGATGATGGAAGAGCAGAAAAAGATAAAAAACAAAGGCGGAACCATGCGCCTGGGTGCCTATCCCTGCGAACTGAAAAAGGGAAGCAAAGCTGCCGCGATATATGGTAAATCGCGTATCTCTGAACGCCACCGTCACCGGTATGAGTTTAATAATCAATACCTTAAAAACTACGAAGATGCCGGTTTGATAGCTTCAGGCATAAATCCCGACAGCAACCTGGTTGAAATTGTAGAGCTGAAAAACCACCCTTTCTTTGTAGGAGCACAGTTTCACCCCGAATTAAAATCAACAGTTGCTAATCCTCACCCACTTTTTGTTAACTTTGTCGCCGCTTCGCTGGCCCATGCCAGAAAAAAATAATAACGACGATAGCACTTTATAATGGATAGAAATACATTCACAGGTCTCTTTTTAATCTTTATCATTCTGGTTGGCTCAACCTATTTTATCAATAAAGATTCGAAAAGCATATTAGACTCTAAAAAAACAACTACAACAAGCGCAAAAAAAGCACCACCTGTTACTAATCAAACAGTAAATGCTCCCTTAAAAATAGATTCTGCGATATTAAGTGGCCCGTTTGGAGCGGCACACAGTGGCAGCAATCAGCCGGTTGTGCTTGAAAATAAACACCTTAAAGTAAACATTAGTCCTAAAGGCGGACGTATCGAGTCGGTTTTGTTAAAAGAATTTAAAACGTACGATCAGAAGCCATTGGTAATGTTTCATGGCGATGACAACAAATTCGGATTACTGTTCAATGCTGCAGGCATTAACATTTCTACCAACGATCTGTACTTTACACCGCTATCTGACGCACCTGTCAGCGTAAGCAACCAGGATTCAGCATCGGTTACCCTGCGGTTAACGTATGCAGAAAATCGCTATATCGACTACATTTATTCCATTAAAGGCGACAGCTACAAGGTTGATCTGACTATTGCTACCAAAGGGATGCAGGATGTTATAGCCCCTGCACAACAACATTTAACCCTGAACTGGGAAGCTGTTTTAGAGCAAAAAGAGAAAGATATCAAAAGCGAGCACCGCTACTCTACTGCTTATTATCACCATAAAGGTGATGAGGTTGACCATCTTGACATCAGTAAAGATGACAAGAAAGAGCTTGGCGAAGATGGCAGCATAAAATGGATATCGTTTAAACAGCACTTTTTTTCTAATGTGCTGATAGCTAAAAGCGGTTTCAGCAAAGGCGTGCTCACCGTGAATACATTGACCCAGCCGGGAAAGGTAAAATCATTTACGGCCAACATGGAACTTCCGTTTAACCGTCAGGATGTAAATACGTACCCGATGGAGTTTTATTTTGGCCCCAACAAATTCAGCGTATTAAAGCAGCAGGGATACGATTTAGAGAAGCAGATCGACATGGGATACTGGCCGTTGAAATATGTTAATCGTTTCATCGTATTGCCAGTTTTCAACCTGCTGGAAACCTTTAACTGGAGCTATGGCCTGATCATCCTGGTACTTACTATCCTGCTTAAGCTGGTATTATCGCCATTAACGTACAAATCGTATCTATCGATGGCCAAAATGCGGGTTTTGAAACCTGAAATGGACGAAATAAAAGCCAAGGTTGGCGAGGATAATCCAACACTTCTACAGCAGGAATACCTCAAACTGTATAAAAAAGCCGGGGTAAATCCGTTAGGCGGTTGTATCCCTATGTTATTGCAGCTACCCATCGTAATGGCTTTCTTCTTCTTCTTCCCTAACCTGTTTGAATTAAGGCAGGAAAGCTTTTTATGGATGAAGGACCTTTCAACTTACGATGCGCTGATCACATTTCCCACCATACCGGTGCTGAATATGAACCATATCAGCCTGATGTGTATCCTGATGACCATTTCAACACTGATATATACCTATTTTAATAACCAGATATCAGGTGCAACCGGACAGATGAAATACATAGGTTATATCTCTCCTATTGTATTCTTCGGAATTCTGAACAGCTATCCTTCCGGTTTGAACTATTATTATTTCCTAGCCAACATGTTAACTTTTGGTCAGCAGTTTCTTATCCGCCAGATGGTGAACGATGAGAAGATACATGCCCGGATACAGGAAAATAAGAAGAAACCGGAAAGCGCTAAAAAGAAATCAGGTTTCCAGAAACGTATGGAAGATTACATGCGCCAGCAGCAGCAGAAAGGCCAGGCAGCCACCAAGCCTGCTACCGGCGGAAAAAAGAAATAACAATCAATAAAATTGTACAACTTAACGCTGACAGGGTTTTGAACCTTGTCAGCGTTTTTTATTTATGTAATTCAATGGCGCTAAGCTCCGGCTTAGTGGTTGTTTCTTCAAAGCCTCCAAGCCAAGCTTCGTGTCTTCACGAAGCTTTTCCCATACCGGTTCGTGAAGACACAAACCGGGGGCATTAGAACATATCCGCTATGGATCTAACGGGTCTATCGGGTTGGCCTGCAATACGGTAACTACAGGATAAAACGCATTCTCAGTGGCCGAAACCTGTTTTAAATCCCGGTAAGGAACATAACCAAGCTCCTTTACACCGCGTTTTGCCATTTTCAGGATATAATTATTTTGTGATACATCGGTCACTGTTAGCACCGGTTTATCGGCAGGAATGCCAAAGCGATAGATCATACGGCCTACGTTACGCATATTGGTGGTGGTATGCCGGGCATGAGGTTCTATAAAAACAGCATCGGCGGGTACGTGCAGTTTATCTACCAGGTATTTTTTCATTTCAACGGCTTCGCAAAATGGTGTTTTGTTGGGATGTACATGCCCGCCCGAAACCACAATAAACGGAGCCAGGCCTTTTTTGTATTGTGCTGCTGCACTATCGCAACGCACAGCGCCTCCCGGATCAAGGCTTACTCCCTGCTCTTCCGGCCCAAGTCCCGGAACCAGGATCAGGCTGTATGGATATTTTTTCCAGTTTGTGCTTTTAAGCTTTTTGCAGGGCTGCTCATTCAACCCCGCGTTAAGCGGTTCATAGCGGGCAGCTTCATCCCTATCGTTTAACCGTAATACCTTTACAGAAAACAACAATGGAACTGTATAAAACGTTCCGGCGCTATTGGCGCTCAATTGCTTTAATGAAGCGGTCAGTTGCTCTCTATACTGCTTATCGCCCGGCGAAAAGCTAATAGAATCAATTTTCGGATAGCGTGGCTTCTTCCCGCTTACATACACATCAAAAAGATTATTTAACCCTTCGGCTGCGTTGTACCAGGCTTTTCTTAAAAAGGCAGTATCGGCAAGCGATGTATAATTATTGTAATATCCGCCTGATCGCAATGTTGATACCAGCGTTTTAAACAACTTTTGCGTTTGATACAATTTAATAAGCTCATCACCTGCCTGTACAATTTCGGGCTGACTAAACTTCACTTTTTCGGTATAACAGGCTGCATCAGGGCAATTTTTTATGGCCTGACGGATACGGTCAAGCTGTTCTGACCTGATGCGCTGAAGAATGGCATCATTGTTAAGTATTTTTCCATATCCACCGGTTTCTAACACATGCAGGATATAAAAATTCTTCTCGATCAGGACTTCGTCCCTTGTGCCGGGCATCTGGGCAGCCCGGCCGGTAAAACCTGCGTTTACAAACAGTAAAAACAGGCATAATCGTAAAAAACGTAAGTTATGTTTCATCCTACCAAGATAGTGGATTATCGCCTATGATGGATTACCAATCGTAAATTTTACAGTTTGAGCCGCGTTCAGGCTTGTTCATCTGATGTGTAAAGTTCAATTTGCTCGGCCCTGGATACAATATCTTTAATAATAGTATCCATTTCCAGCGCTGAGACCAGGATATGTTGCAGCAATTCATCCTGGTTAATATCGGTACCGCGACAATTTTTGAGAATATCGATCAAGCCCATGATCCTGGCCAGCGGCGCCCTGACCACGTGTGATTGTATCCAGCCAATTTCCTGCAACCTGGCATTCTGTTTTTCTATTGCCCGGATATAATTTAACCGTTCTGTAATGTTAGTGGCTAAAACCACACTGGCATTTCTGCCTTTGTATGGCAACGGATTGGTTTGTATATCAACGTGTATCAGCTCTCCACTTTTTTTACGATGCACATAAACGCCATGATAAAAGATACCGGATTGCTGCTTTTTAGAAAGCCCGATGGCATCTAACATCTTCTGCCGCTCTTCGGGAGGCCGGATAGCCAATACATCCATCGATAGAAATTCTTCACGGCTATAGCCATATTGCTTGATGGCTGCCGTGTTAACATCCAGGAACATATACGTATCCAGATCGTAAACCCACATGGGTTGCGGACTTGAGTGAAACAGGTCACTGTATCTTTTTTCAGATTCGGCCAGCTCAAGTACTTTTTTTGCCCGCTCATTTTCAGCTTCTTTTTTATCTGAAATATCCAGGCCAATGCATTGTATCTCAGATGGTTTTCCGTCCGGAGTGGTAAGGCCTATAAAATGCCACAGGGTTGCCCGGATACCATCGTCTTTGATCTTATCCAATTCTACCTCATAAACTGTATTGGGATTGGCAACACAGTTATTTACTGTTTCTATTACCCGTTGATGATGATGAGGCAGAATGGTTAACAACGCGTTTACGCCGGTAAAATCCTCCTTATTGAAAAACCGGCTGAAATCTGCTATGTATTTTTTATTGGCATACGTGTAATTACCGGTCAGATCCATGCGGATAACATAATTGGTTTGGGCGTCTACCAGGTTTCTGAGCCGGGTTTCGCTGGCCAGCAACTTTTCCTGTATCTTTTTACTCTCGGTAATATCCAGGCAGGCGCCGATCATTTTGGCTGGTTTTCCATGTTCATCAAGCAACAACCGCCCCCATGATTTAAGATGCCTGATGCTGCCATCCGGGCGAACAATGCGCTCTTCAAATCCGACATCCCGGTGGTCTTTCAGTATTTTAGTGATATAACCTGACACGCGTTGGCGGTCGTCTGCATGAAGCAGTTCGAGGTAACCCTCATAAGTGGCCTTAAATGTGTTCCGGTCTACACCGTAAATCTCAAAAAGCTCATCAGACCAGGTAACTTCATTGGTTTTTATATCCCAAGCCCAATTTCCGAAATGTGCCAGCTCCTGCCCCTGCTTCATTAAAAACGAAGTTTCTTTCAGCAATTCTGAATTTTGCCTGTTCTCCAGAATGATCTTTAGGATGGCAGCGGTTCTGTCAATGGCTTTTAATTCATCTTCATCCGGTTTTCTTACAGTTTGATAATACATGGCCAGCGTAGCCATTACTTCGCCCTGAGCATTAATAACAGGCGTAGACCAGCAGGCAAGCAGATTATGTTGTAGCGCCAGATGCTTACACTGGGCCCAGCGAATATCTGTGGCAATATCACTTACAATGACTTGCTTTTTAAGAAAGGCGGCCGTTCCACATGAACCTGCATGCTCGCCAATGGGTATATTATCAATACTATTTTCAAAGGCTTTAGGTAATGATACAGAAGCCCAGTTGTTAATATATCCATTGTTTACTTTTAAAACGGAACACTGCATTCCCGGAAAAATGCGTTCAAGCCCTTCAATATAACGGGTTAATACGGTTTTAGAGACATTGTTTTGTGAATTGAGCTCAAGCACAATGCGTTCCAGGTGCTCCAGATCAGTTATACGGGTAAATTTCGTATGTGATACGGTATGGCTTTCACTACAGTCAGCGTTTTGCAGGGTGCATAAAATATACTTAATTGTTTGGTTTTTATTGAGAATGGGAGTGCTAACGAGCTCAAAGCATCGGCTTTCCGTATGCGCAGCCATTTCTTGCAGCCTGGTTTTGGCTGCTGCTTTTTTACGAATTGTTTTTTCAAGCGATTCCCGGATGGCTGCTTCATCACCGGTCACCAGGTCAGAAAATCCGTTCAGGAAACTTTGCTGCAGCAAGTCACCCCGCGGCTTTCCGCATAATGCTGCAAAGGCGCTGTTCGCATCAATGATAGTGAATTGGGGGGAATCTACCTGCACAAGCACCGTGGGTACTGGCGAAACATTGAATACCTCAGAAAAGTAATCATCGATTACCATAATTGCTTAAGCTATTTGTTTACATCTGAAGAGCATTAAAAACGCGTTATATATTATATTCACGCTACTCAAACCGCGGTATTTAGCAACTAAAATACTGATTTGATAACACAATACAAACAATACAAAATACGGTAAATTTGTTTTATTGCCTGATAATCAAATAAATATTGTTTGATACAACGAGCCTGATATTAAGCTAATCATTTATCAATGATTGATGCTTCGCTGTTACCGTTTTACCAAAAAATATACTGGCTTTTTCATTGAAATCGTCCACAGAGCCGGTGGTAAAAAATTCAGTAGTACCGTTTTTACTGCATAAGGCATCTATTTCAGGATGCCGATGCAGATAATTCTTCAGGCTTTTAGCCACAATATCGGCTTGTGATACGATACGGATCTCCGGCGAAACATATTTCCTGATCTTTTCGATCAATAAAGGATAATGCGTACAGCCCAGTATCAGGGTGTCGATATCCGGCGATTGCCGCATCAGCTCATCCAGGTATTTCTTTACAAAGTAATCAGCCCCATCGCTTTCATGCTCATTGCTTTCTACCAACGGAACCCATAAGGGGCAAGCCTGCTGAAAAACGTGTATATCCGGATAAAACTTGTTGATCTCGATCGGGTACGAATGCGATGCAACCGTTCCGTTAGTGGCCAGGATACCAATATTCCGCGTACGGGTAAATTCACCGGCCCGCTCCGTTGTAGGTCGTATTACGCCTAAAACCCGGCGAACATCCTTAAACTCCGGAAGATTTTTTTGCTGTATGGTGCGTAATGCCTTGGCCGAAGCGGTGTTACACGCCAGTATGATCAGGCGGCAGCCTTTATTAAATAAGTGATTTACACATTCCAGCGTGTATTGATATACAGTTTCAAAAGAACGTATCCCGTAAGGAACACGGGCATTATCGCCCAGGTAGATATAATCATATTGGGGTAATTCTTTAATGATCTCCTTAAAAACGGTCAGGCCGCCATAGCCTGAGTCAAAAACCCCGATGGGGCCAGCCTGCTCTGCCATTTAAATATCGGCTAATTTTAACGGATGCACTTCAATGTTATCCCACACCCGCATTAATACATAAGGCTCGGCTTCCAGCCAGTCTCTCAACTCTTCCGGTGTTTCAAACTGTACAATTACCGTCGAACCGATCATCTGCTCGTGATTATCCAACAAGGCGCCGGCAAAAACCAGGTTACCATTGGCTTTCAGCGCTTTAAGCTTATCCATGTGTAACGGACGGGCTTTCAGTCTCCTGTCGGGAGCCTGGGCATCCTTATGATCTAAGGCATAAACAATATATTGATCCATAACTGTTAAATTACTTCTACAAGCAAATAGGCCCAGCCCGCAATGAGCAATATGCCTATAGCAAATTTAATCCATGTTTTTTGTTTTTGCGTTAGAAACTTAAAATAATAACTGCCAACAACACCTATAGCAGCAAAAACAAAGGGTATTAAACGCATGGGGTAAGTAAAAAGTTAAAAGTAAGAAGTTAAAAGTTAAACGCAGTCAAAATTAAAAATATCCAGCGCACATGGAGTTAAGTCAAAAGGCGTTAACTGTTTTTGAATTATTGATGTGTTTTTGTTTTTTATTTTTAAGGCATCAATGAACCCTTCGGGATTTTTAATTTTTTAATTTTAACTTATACACATAATGAAACCAAACTATTTAACAGGAGCATGTACAGCAATTTTGCTTGTTGTAACAGCATGTAGCACTACGAACAAAATAGCCGCATTAAAGCCGGCGCCCAGCTATAATACGGGGCCTGTAGTGTACCAGAAGCAGCTATCGTACATCAATATGCCGGTTGAAGTGGCTATAGCCGATATCCAGGCGCAAACCAATAAATACCTTAACGGATTAATTTACGAGGATAATTCGCTGGATGGCGATAACCTGATGCTAAAGGTATGGAAACAGGCGCCCGCGGTTGTTTACGAGAAAAATGGCCGGCTGGAGATCGAGCTTCCCTTAAAAATATGGACACGAGTGCGATACGGGATAGAAAAATTCGGTTTTTCCGCTTACGATACACGCGATTTAAACCTGAACGGCAGAATAAAACTGAACAGTCTGGTTAGCCTGGATAACTGGAAAGTACAAACCAGCACCCAGATTGAAGATATTCAGTGGACAGAAAGTCCCACGGTTTCCGTAGCCGGAAGAAATATTCCGATAACATACCTGATCAACCCGGCTCTTGTGCTGTTTAAAAGCCAGATGGCCAAAATGATTGACGATGCAATTGCGCAATCGCTGGATATAAAACCTTACGTAACAGATGCACTAAAGCTGCTCAGTGAGCCGGTTGAAGTAGACAGCACGTACCACACCTGGTTCGGTTTACAGCCTGTTGAATTATATGCTACCAAAGCCACTATTGCCAACAAAAAAGTAGTAGTAAACCTGGGGCTGAAAGCCTATATGGAATCTACTGTCGGCGAAAAGCCCACCCTGGCTTTTGATGAAAGTAAGCTTCAACTGGCAGCGGTAGATAGGCTTCCGGATGATTTTAATATCAACCTGGCCGGCGTAATTACCTACGAAAATGCTTCTGCGCTGATACAGAAGAATTTCGCCGGACAAAAATTTGAGTCGGGAAACAGGTATGTAGTTGTAAATAATGTGGCCCTCTGGGGTAAAGATGATAAGATGATCGTTGAACTGGGCATGTCGGGCTCTGTGAACGGCACATTTTATTTATCAGGTATTCCCAGGTACGATGCCGTTAAAAAAGAAATTTATTTAGACAATGTAGATTTCGTGCTTGATTCTAAAAACAAACTGCTTAAAGTTGGCGATTGGCTGGTACATGGCATTATCACCAATAAAATACAACAGAATTGCCGCTTCTCTCTTGCCGGACAGTTGAATGAAGCTCAGAAAACCCTGTCGGGATATTTAACTAACTACCAGCCGGTTGCCGGTGTAAAAATAAACGGGCGCTTAACGCAGCTAAGTCCCGACAAGGTATTTTTGGTTCCTAACGCCATCATTGCTATGGTAGCTGCCAAAGGTAAATTATCGGTATCTGTTGATGGGTTACAGTAATGTGTGCTATTGCATACATGTCTGCATTTTTTTGCTACACCCGGGTTCTCACAAAAATCTATTTATCAATTATTTTGGCGTTTTATTAATAAATTTACATATAACAGACTTATTTATTATCAAACTGTTTTATTTATGCAATTTTGGTTTTAAATTTGCACCGTCAACCGGGAATGTTTTTTCCGTTTCCGGTATTAATAGTAAATAATTTAAAACCCAGGCGTTATGAAGCTAAAAGAAGTACTGCTAAAAGCGTTAAGCTTTAATGAGATCTTGAAACAGTTTTCAATTGATCAGGCTGATTTTACTATCAAGGATGAAGATGTAATTTTATCCGACAAGCGTATCGGGGAATCGGATATTGTTAAAGAACGTATCCAGATAGAAGGAAAAAGCAGCAATGGCCCGATATTTAATTTTTTCGGGACTTTGCACTACAACATTTTAAATCAGTTGGCTGTATTTGAAGTTGATTTTGTTGAAAGCAAACCTCAGCCGGCAGCTTAATAAGTATTAAAGAACTTGTAAGAGGGTGTCTAAAAGCTTCCGTCATCCCGACGATGTCTTTCAGACACCCTCTTTTTTATTTGCATTCCCTCCCCTGAGCTCAGGGGCGCAAAGGTAGTCCCCAACCGTATAGCCTCTCTCCTGCTATCACTTTACTATTCATCAAACTGGCATCATTTTAGCCTGGTATGCGATATGCCATCGTCTGTTGTTGCTGCCGTTAAATACAATCCTGATTTATCTGAATTAACCGTCAGGTATGTTTCGGGAGCGGTATACCAGTACAAAAATGTACCGGAGAAAACGTACAAGGAATTAATGGCTGCCAGCTCTAAGGGACGATACCTGAATTTCTCTATCAAAGGCAAATACGCATTTGAAAAAATCAAATAGTGTCATATTAACTATAAACCGGCCTGAAAATATATTTTTATATATCCCTGATCACAAATGAATTACCGGTTTTTAATTTTAACCCGAACCCCAAATTACCCGGGAGTTTTGCTGCGCTCTCTTAATCTTTCTACCCTACACCTTCGGCCTTCCCTCCTTCAACCTTGCTCAGGGCATCGAGTTCATCAAACCTACACCTCCAGCCAGCATCATAATAATAACCAGGATATAAAATACAACCATTACCAGCGTAAATACGCCCCAGAATTTGAAAAAGGATTTCAGCCTGGAGAATGCTTCGGTTAACTGGTTTTCCGCATTATACGTTATCCCATCTTTAGCTTTAGCGGCAAACTGGTACAGGTAAAGTGTAGGAAAAAAGTAAATAACAGCCATAACCAGGTAAATAACAGTGCCTGCTGCACCTGCCCCCGCCATTCGCGACATTTCGGGATTGATACGGCCAAGAAATGTGAAAATGCTGCCAATACTAAAAGCCAGCAAAACAATAAGGCCTACAAATATAAAACCGAATATCGACAGCATTTTTGCCCATTTAGCAGTTTCAAACAGGTAATACTGGATCTCTTCATTGAATTGCATAACCGGAAAATTTTCCTGCTCGTTTAATTGTTCATTAGTAGTGTCCATAATTGAGGTTTTTAATTGAAATATGAAGTTAACAGAATTTTAGTTATTTTTTATTTTTTTGATCTGCCAATAGTTGCTATTCAAATTTGAGTATACTAACAAAGCAACAGGGCAGCAATTTTGTTTATCTTTGCGCCCGAAAAAGAGGCTGATGGCTGATGGCTGATGGCTGATAGCTAATAGCTAATAGCTGATAGCTGATAGCTAAAATCGTAAATCGTAAATCGTAAATCAAAATATGGGCTTACAATGTGGTATCGTGGGGCTTCCCAATGTCGGCAAATCGACACTGTTTAATTGTTTATCTAACGCCAAGGCGCAGGCGGCTAATTTTCCGTTTTGTACTATTGAGCCTAATGTTGGCGTAATCACCGTTCCCGACGAGCGGCTTACCAAACTTGCCGAACTGGTAAAACCCAACAGGATTGTACCTAACACCATTGAAATTGTTGATATTGCCGGACTTGTAAAGGGAGCCAGCAAAGGCGAAGGTTTAGGGAACCAGTTTCTGGGCAATATCCGCTCTACCAATGCTATTATCCACGTGCTGCGTTGTTTTGACGATGGCAATGTGGTACACGTGGACGGCTCGGTTAACCCGGTACGGGATAAGGAAATTATTGATACCGAATTACAGCTTAAAGACCTCGACACGGTAGATAAGCGTATTCAGAAGGTTGAAAAAATGGCTAAAACCGGTGGCGATAAGGTAGCTAAGCGGACTTTTGATATTTTAAGCGTGGTCAAAACGCATTTAGAAGCCGGGAGATCGGCCCGCACGGCCCCACTCACTGATGAGGATTTTGAATTCATTGCCGATCTGAACCTGCTTACGGTTAAACCGGTGATGTATGTCTGCAACGTTGATGAGGCTGCGGTAAATACCGGCAATGCGTATGTGGAGCAGGTTAAAGAAGCTGTTAAGGACGAAAAAGCCGAGGTATTGGTTATATCGGCTAAAATAGAATCTGAAATTGCCGAGCTGGAAAGCTATGAGGAACGCCAGCTATTCCTGGAAGATATGGGACTGGATGAATCGGGTGTAAATAAATTGATACGGGCTGCTTATCGCCTGCTCGACTTATATACTTATTTCACGGCCGGCGTGCAGGAGGTACGGGCCTGGACCATAACCAAGGGCTTTACTGCCCCGCAGGCGGCAGGTGTTATTCACACCGATTTTGAAAAGGGGTTTATCCGTGCCGAAGTCATTAAATATAACGATTTTATTCAGTACGGCTCGGAGGCAGCCTGTAAAGAAGCCGGCAAACTGAATGTTGAAGGTAAAACCTACGTAGTTGAAGACGGAGATATTATGCACTTCCGCTTTAACGTGTAGCGGCTGGGTATAAGTTCACACTCCGGCAGGTTTAATGAACGGTAAAGATACCGTCCATTAAACTTGTAAAACCTTTAGATCAGGCGTTACCGATCAATGGATCTGTAATGCTATCATAGCCGGTTTCTATACGGCCGGCTAGTTGCTGGCGATACGTTTTATTATCGTCAACCCTGATCTCAAAATCATACCATCCGTGTGTATCGGCTAAGTTCAGGATCACACTTTCTGACGTTTTGGCCGCTATTGTTTTACGCTGCTGTTGCTTTTTGTAATTCACGTTATTCAAGGTAACCGCAAGCGGCGTGTTGCCAGTATTACTCAGGGTTACTTTTGCGTTGCCGGTTGGTTTCTTTGTTAAACGGTTCAATTCGGGCTGTACAGAAACCGATAATAACGGGTCATTTGCCGATCCCATAAACTCACGGTAAAAACCGTTTGGCCCATGCAAACGCAAATGATAACGGCCATCTTTAAATGCATTTACCGGCCAGTTATAGCTGATCTCATCGCCAGCCTTAACCGCGAACGACCAATTACGGCACACATCGGTTTTATCTTGCTCGGTATATTCTACCGGTGCATATACGGTAAACGGCGATCCGGCTGCACGGGAACCGAACACCTCCTTCCCGGCACGCATGGTAATACCGAAATCACGTTTGTTTGCCTGCAAAGATCCGGGCGTATCTAACTGATAAGGCAACGCACACGATTTACGGTTGCCCGGCTCCTGCACCGATTTAAACGCATCTAACTGCCTGCCTGCAATCACCTGCCGGATCTCGGCATCGGATAAGGCTTTAAAATTATTAGGCTCCTGCTTAAATTTTGCGTTATAGATCGTTTCTACCGTTTTATTCCGGTCTAAAAAAGGCAGCGGTTTGTCCTTGGGATCAAACGGTGCAAAGGCAGCGGTCAAATCGCCGCAGATGGTTCTTCGCCATTCGCTGATATTATCTATACGTATGTTCTTCTTATACTTTTTGGTAAGAAACGTTTCCAGGAACTGAAGCGTTGAGGTATGATCAAAAACCTGCGAGCATACCTTTCCTCCCCGGCTCCAGGGCGACGCAATGAGCATCGGAACGCGGAATCCTAAACCTATAGGAGCTTCGCGTGCCTCTTTTTTAGGAACACCGTGCTTGAGCTCATGCTCTAAACGGATATGCTCGATCTCGGTGTCGATACCGGCAGAGCATTTCCCGGTTTCGGGCTTGTTATTATCTGGAATAGAGAATGGCGGTATATGGTCGTAATAACCGTCGTTTTCATCATAAGTTACTATGAAGATGGTCTTTTTCCATACTTCCGGGTTTTTGGTCAAAATATCCAGCACTTCTGATACGTACCAGGCGCCATACCAGGGTGCGCTGGGATGGTCTGAGAAGTTTTGCGGGCCGGCCAGCCATGAAACAGTTGGCAGCTTACCATTATTTACATCCTGCCTGAACTGGTATAGCAAATCGCCTTTAGGGATGGATACTTCGCGTTCTTCACCTTTATCGTTATATTTTAGCTTATCAAGACTCCTGTAATGGGGATCGGCCTGATTGGTTACAAACGCCCGTTGGTACAGGCTTTTATCTTTTGCACTTAGTTTTTCAAAATTAGCTTTATTCCATTGCGCCAGTTCGGCCTGTGCACGGTCAAGAGCAGCCTGTTTATCTCTGATCGCCGCCTGGATACGCCGGGAAGCGGTTTCGCTCGAAGGGCTTGCCTCATTCAATTTATCAATCTCGCCGGGCAGCGTATCTATTTGTTTTTGCAGACTTTCTATATACCGGTCGCGGAATTTAACATTATAAGCAGCAAAGAACTCCAGTACGTTACAACCAAAGTTTCCCAGCCATGAACGTTCTTCGCCTTTAAAACCAGCTCCACAGCTTAATTCATTCTGGTAGAATTTCCAGCCGATATTGTTTTCTTCCAGCAATTCGGGAAATGATCTCCAGGGCTGCTTGGCAAAAGCAAAATCCTGGTTGCGGATATTAGCCTTTGGGATACCGTTAACCGTATCGGTGATCCTTCCGCTCCAGAAGAATGAGCGGTTTGGTGTAGTGCTGGTCATGCCCGAACAAAAGTTCTGATCGCAGATGGTGAAGGCATCGGCCAAAGCATAATTAAATGGAATATCTTCACGGATATAATACCCAAGGGTGAGCGGCATTTGTGCATACTTTTTATTACCGGAGCGTTTGGCTATCAGCCATTTATCGTATTTGCCGGCATTATAAGCGTCTACCTGGCTATGCCGGCTGTGCGGCAATGAGCCCATCCAGGTAACTTTACTGTCTTTAATATTGAGCCGGAATGGTGCATAGGTCTTGCCCAGGGCATCGGTTTGAAACCAAACAGGCTTTTTATCTGGTAAGGTTACAACCCGCGGATCATTAAACCCGCGTACGCCGGACAATGTTCCGAAGGCATGGTCAAATGACCGGTTTTCCTGCATAAGGATCACGATGTGCTCGGCATCTAAGTAAGTGCTGCCCGGTTCAGGGTCAATGGCTAATGCCTTTTGAATGGAAGCAGGCATTACTGTAACAAGGCCTGTTGCTCCCGAAAGCAATATTGACTTTCGTAGAAATTCTCTTCTGGTATCCATGAAAATAGAAATAGTTGGTTATAAATTAATAGCTCCTGTTGCTAAGATAGGAGACTTACGTTAAATTACGATGATGTTATTGTTACGTATTAAGAATTTTACTTTCAATTTACCCGTAAACGGTATAAAATCGAAAAACAACGGAAAGATATATAAGTATTCGAAGTTACAACAAGACCTTATTCCCTATTGCCAGTACCGGTTTTGCCGTATCATCAGGGCCCGGTATTTATTAAAGATGGACGACTTGGATACAAAACCTACGTAGTTATCATCTTCATCTAAAACAGGCAGTATCCAGATATCCTGCTTATCCATTTTCTGCATCACATCCGTCATGGCGTCGTTGGTGTGAATAATGCCGGCAGGCTGTTGCATCAGCTCTTTTACGGTGACTTCCTGGTTATTAACCAGCGCTTCAAACAGAGGCTCGCTGTAAACAATACCCACCAGCTTACCATCCCGGGTAACCGGGAATACATTGCGTTTGGAATGGATAATAGCTGCGCTGTTTTCCTGCGGTGTATCTTCGGGATGAAGCTCTATAAAATTCTTCTCGATAAGGTATTTCAGCTTCATCATCTGGATAACTGTGCGGTCTTTATCTTCGTGCGTCAGCAATTCGCCTTTTTCGGCCAGCACTTTGGTGTAAATACTGTACCGCTGGCTGGCTTTATTAATGAAATATGAAATGGCCGATACCAGCATCAGCGGAACCATAAGCGCATATCCGCCGGTTATCTCCGCAATAAGGAAAACTCCTGTTAAAGGTGCATGCATAATTCCGCTTAAAGCGCCCGCCATACCGGCTACAATAAAGTTGGAAATATTGAGGGTAAACAATCCCGTAAGGTTAATGGCAAATGCAAACACAAAGCCCAACAGGCCACCCATTACCAGGCTGGGAGCAAATATGCCGGCATTACCGCCGGAATACAGCGTGATCATGGCGGCAAGCGATTTGCCAAATAAGGTCAATAATGCTATAAGCAATATTACCCAGTTAAACTGCTGGTAGGTTTCAAAAAGTCCGTTTTGCAGTAATGTCCTGTAATTACCGATCAGCAATTCTTTGATAGTGATATACCCCTCGCCATACAATACCGGGAAGATAAAGATCAACAGGCCTAATCCTAAGCCACTGATGATAACCTTAGAATAGGGATTGCTTATTTTTTCCAGGTTACCTTTGACCAGGTAGGTCAGCTTGGTTACATAGATGGAAAAAAAACCTATGGCAATAGCCATCAGCAGGTAAAAGAACAGCGCCCGTACTTCCCAGCCTTCGGTAACCAGGTAGAATATCTGCTCGGTAAAGATGAGTTTAGATACAATGGAGGCTACTGCAGCTGCAATTAATAGTGGAATAAACGCCGGAATTGAAAATTCGGGCAAAAGTATTTCTACGGCAAATACAATTCCGGCTATCGGGCTGTTAAATACTCCCGAAATGCCGGCTGCCGCTCCGCAGGCCAGCAACATGGTTGTTTCGCGATAGCTTAGCCCGAAGAAACGGCCAATGTTTGAACCTATAGCCGATCCGCTGTACACAATGGGCGATTCCAGCCCTGCTGATCCGCCAAAACCTACTGTTGCCGCTGCCGTAATAATTTGCGAATAGATGTTGTGCAAGGGTATCCGGCTCGATTTCTGTGAAATGGCATATAATATCGGGGTAAGACCGGTTTCAAATTTGTCTTTACGGATAAATCGCCTGACGTATGCTACGGCAAGCAGGATACCGATCATAGGAAAGAACAGGTAAAAAACAAACTTGTATTTCCAATGCAAACCGTCTTGCAGGAACCGGGCAATATGATGTGTCAGCAGTTGCAATACCGATGATGCCACACCACCGACAATTCCAACCAGCAACGCTGCAATGACCAGAAAATGCTTGTTAGAAAGCTTGGTTTTTCGGTAATGATTTATATCATCGATCAGGCGGACAATCTTTACATTCATAATCCATCCAAAAATACGCATCCCGATTGTTAATCGGGCATTTTTTGGAAAGTTATACGGAACGTTTACTGCTTATCGCTTATTTTTTAGTGCCTGCCAATCGTCTGTTGAGTGATGTAACCGGTAAGGAAAATTGTAAGGGAATGTACAGGAATCTCTTTGCAGGGCCTTGCCATAAGTATCTTTCAATGTATAAGTGCTGTCTATTACATTAAATTTAGCGTCGAAGTACTCCGTCAGATCTTCCATAGCTGCACCTGGCGCACAACGGCTGTGCAGAAAGTTATTGAGCCGCTGAAAGGCAAAAAGCTTCCCATCGGTGCCGTAGTAACTTTTATATACAATAAACCAGTCCTGAGTTGCACTAAAAGGCATTTCGCCTACATACAGAATCCGCCCCTGATCATCTTTCAGCACATTATACGTTGTTTCAATATTTGCCGGAAACTTCTTTCCCTCTACCGGTACCAACTTGTCCTGATCTTTCACTTTCACCAATACATTCAATCCTTTTACGTGAATAAGTGAATCTGTAACCTGTTTCCGGGCTTTCAATTCCTGCAATTGACTATTTCCCTGGTTACCGTTACGACAAAAAGTAAACAACATTGCACCAACGCTGAAAACCAGAATATGCTTTTTAATCATCCTATAAATTAATGAAATGTATATGTAACCATAAGCTGCTGTCCGTTCGGCGTAATGACGGGGCTTAGGCTAAGATGGTTATTTTTATTGGTTTTATGAAACTGAGGCACCATAATACCCGATGCAGCGCCAATTGCGTAACCGATAATATTATCGCTCAGGAAATGCATTCCTGCTCTTAACCGTAAATAGCCTACCGTTGCCGGGATAGCGGCTGCCGCCGTCCAGATATATGGTTTCAGCGTAGCCGAGGGATTAAAATCCTGGTATACTTTGGCAGCAAAAAAAGTGGCTGCTGCTGTTGCTGCCGTATGTCCGGCAAAAAACGACCGGCGGGCGCCGTTCTTCGTTTTTTCATCCATCGATATTTTGTTACCGTATACATAAGGTCGCGTACGGTTGACATTGCCGGCCGTCAGTGTATACAATGTACCTGTTACGGCCATAGTTTCTACAAAAAGCGATAATACCTGCCCGGCTTTTTGTCTTTCGGCCTTATTAAACAACGTAACAACCACCGGCATGGCAAACGATGCATAAAACGGGTAATAGCTGTCCCTGTCGGCACGCTTAGAATAATAACCGGCCGAAAACCGGTCAAAACCATTCACACGGCTTTTATTACCCGCAAGCGCCTGTGCCTCTTCAGGCGAAAGTCCCTCTTTATTTTTGATTAATGTTAGTCCCAGGTAGCTTAATCCTATACCTGCCCCTATGGCTATACCATCTGTTTTTAAACTGGTTTTGTAGGGTGATTCCTGCGCCTGTATGCGGAAAACTGTGGAAAGGAAAATACAAATGAGCGGAAAACTTCTTATCATATACTTTAGTTTACCGCAAAAACAGCAAAACCCGTTAATGGTTTTAGGGGAACTATGTTGTTTCCCGGCCTGTCTTCTGACAAGCCAGGATGATAACTAAATATTGTGGGTTGGCCAGAAGATAATCTACTTCGCTTTAACCGTAAACAGATCAGACTTAATATAGCTGCAACTGGCACGGATACTTTCCAGTTCATTAGGTTTGTAGTTGTTTTCCTGCTCCATGTAAAAGTGCTGAACGCCCGATAATTTCTGGTATGCAAAAATCCGTTTAAAATCAATGCTGCCATTGCCAACCTCGGTATTCAGCTCAGGATGCTGCTTATCCATATCCTTCACATGCCACATTACAAACCTGCCCGGATGCTGCTGAAACAGCTTTACAGGATTATACCCTGCCCGTACCACCCAGTACAGATCCAGCTCAAACTTTACCAGATCAGGATCGGTTTCCTTCAGGAAAATATCATAGCCGATGCTGTCTCCGTGCTTCTGAAACTCAAAATTATGATTATGATACGCCAGCTGCAATCCTTCTTTTTTACACCACTCACCGGCCTGATTAAATTTTGCAGCTATCGATTTATAATTGTCAATGGAGGTACGCAGCTTCTCATCCAGCCACGGCACTACAATATACTGATGTCCTAATACGTGAGCAGCGTCAATATACGACTTAAACACCGTGTCATCGCCATTGATATAAGTGGTCATATCGTAATGGGCGCTGGGCGCCTTCAGGTTGTTTTCTTTTAAAAGCTGTGCAAAATCCTTCGCCGGAAGTCCCCAGAAACCATCTTTTACGCTATATCCAAAGGGTTCTACTTCCTCATAACCGGCACCTGCTACTTTGGCGATCACACCGCGTACATCTTTAGGCAGCAGATCGCGTAGGGTGTAAAGTTGTATACCGGCTTTCCTGCTTATACCCACAGTTGTACAGGCCAGTGATGGCACAAACATAACCGCTGCAGCGGCCAGCCCGGTTTGTTTTATAAAATCTCTTCGTGTTGTCATTTCTTAAGTTTGATTTTGGATACGGCCCTATACATCGCAGATGCGTATAGCATCCCTTAAAGAACCGATTTTGTCTTCATGAACGGGAATAAACTCCTGGGCGACATATCCTTTAAAGCCGGTTTCTACAATGGCCTTCATAATGGCCGGATAATACAATTCCTGGCTATCGTCTATTTCATGTCGCCCCGGCACTCCCGCGGTATGGTAATGCGCTATGTATTGATGATGATCGCGGATATTTTGTATCACATTACCTTCGTCTACCTGCATGTGATAGATATCGTACAGCAGCTTAAAGTTTTCGCTGCCCAAGCGTTTACACAGCTCTACTCCCCAGGCGGTATGATCGCACATATAATCCTTGTGGTTCACTTTGCTGTTCAGTAATTCCATGACCAGGACTACATTGTTCTTTTCGGCAAGCGGAAGTATCTTTTTTAGCCCTTCCACGCAGTTCTTCAACCCGGTTTCATCGTCCATGCCCCGGCGGTTGCCGCTAAAACAGATCAGGTTTTTGTAGCCCGCTTTTGCCACCAGCGGAATACCTTCTTCATAATCCTTAATGAGCGATGCATGAAACTCTTTTCCGGCAAAACCATCGGTAAGGCTTACCTTGCCGGGGATGTAACACATGCTGCAAATAAGCCCGTGTTTTTGAAGTGTGGGCCAATCTTTGGGAGCTAACAGATCAATAGCATGAAGCCCCAGTTTCTTTACTTCAACGCATAACTCATCCATAGACAGCTGTTTAAACGTCCACTGGCAAACGCTGTGGTTGATATTTCCTTTTAATTTATACTCCATAGTTTCCGGCAAGGACGTAAACGAGCTTAGCATACCCGATGCGGCAACTACCGCTGTACCCGCCATCATGCTCTTAATAGCGTCCCTTCTGTTTTGTGTGCTCATACCAATGGGTTTAATTTTTCTTCTTCCAGCGGGTTGTCTGCCAGTGGCTGCCGGGAGGCTTTATCATTGAAAAGAAGAATAAACAATAAGAAAACAATTGCGGCTATACCTGCCGGGATAAGCCAGATGGTTTGCCAGTCATGGGCTCCGGCAGTAGCATAGCGGTCAACAATTGGCCCGGAAACCAGCGAGCCGATAAGCATGCCAACACCATAAGTTGCCAATGTGATCATGCCCTGGGCTGCACTTTTAAAGCGCTCCCCGGCAAGATTATCGGTATAGATCTGCCCGGTTACAAAGAAGAAATCGTAGCAAATTCCGTGTAATACAATTCCGACTATCAGCATCCAGTAGTTAGCGTCTACATTGCCGAACGCAAACAGTACATACCGCAGCACCCAGGCAAACATACCCAACGCCAACATTTTCTTTACTCCCAGCCGGATAAAAAACACGGGAATAAGCAGCATAAACAACGTTTCTGATACCTGTCCGAGAGATTGTACACCTGCGGCTGATTTCATTCCTGCCTCGTTTAAAAACAGGTTGGTAAAGTTGTAATAAAATGCCAGCGGTATACAGATCGCAACCGAAGAAAGGAAAAACAAACGGTATGATTTATTACCCAACAGACGTAGCGCTTCTAATCCCAGAATATCTGAAATTGTTGTTTTTTCATTCCGCTTAACCGGAGGCGTTGCCGGAAGGGTAAAGCTCAGCAATCCTAACAAAGCTGATGCACCCGCTGCCGTTTTAAAGGTTAGTTGTAGCTGGTTGCTTTGCTCCCAGCTCAGCCAGCCAATAATCAACCCGGCAACTATCCAGCCGATGGTTCCTAAAACCCTGATGGGTGGAAATTCCTTGCCGGGATCTTTCATTTGCCGAAAGGACACAGAGTTTACCAGGGCCAGGGTTGGCATAAACAGTACCATATAAACCAGTATTTCGGGGAAGAATGCGTCAAAATTTGCCGCAGACGAAGCCAGCCATAACAGCACGGCGCCTACCAGGTGCAGAACGCCCAGAATTTTTTGTGCGGAAAAGAACTTATCGGCTATTAAACCGATGATAAACGGCGCTATAATGGCTCCGATAGATTGTGTAAGATACGCCAGACCTATCTGCGTCCCTGAAGCCGACAGGTTTTTACCAAGGAAGGTACCCAGCGTTACAAACCATGCTCCCCAGATAAAAAACTCCAGGAACATCATGGTTGATAGTTTAATTCGGTTAGTTAGGTTCATTTGGTTTTATTGTTACGGGTTATGAGTTACCTGTTGTAAGTTACAATAACGCGTAACACACAGCAGGTAACTCATAACATATATTCTACAGTTTCTTAATCATGATATTTCGGTACCAAACATCGTTTCCATGATCTTGTAACGCAATTTTACCGGTTTTAAAGGTTCCAAAACCCGGCATGGTGGCAAATTTGCTGCCCGCAACCATCTTTTTCCAGTTATCATCCCACAGGGTTGTAGAAACCACCTTTGTTCCATTCAGGTAGAAGTCCAGTTTACCGCCTTTGCTAATGATCTCGGCCTGGTTCCACTCGCCTACCGGCTTTACTGTTTCTTTGGTACAAGGGATCAGATCATACAGATCACCGGCACGGTGCTTATGAATTTTACCATCCGGGTGACCGTCGTTATCTAACACCTGCATTTCAGGGCCGGTGTTATACGTATGTTTGTATTGGGCAGGGTCTTCATGCACGTAAAAAATAATCCCGCTGTTTCCTTTGGGAGATATTTTCCATTCCAGCTTCAGGTCAAAATCACCAAATTCTTCGTTGGTGACCAGATCACCGCCCTCACCTTTTTTGTTTAACGAAGCATCCAGGTGCAATACCCCATCTTCTACTTTCCATGCGCCTTTGGCAACAGTACTGCCGTACGTGTGCCAGCCATTGGTGGTTTTACCGTCAAACAGCGATACCCATCCGCCTTTAAGGTGATTATTTTTTTCCATTGGTTTTGTTGATGCACAGCTTTGAAGCACCTGGCTACTAACAGTAAGTGCTATTACTGCAGCTGTAATAATATTCTTTGTCATATCTTTTAAAGTTTATATATTAAGTCAAAAGTAAAAATTCAAAAAGCAAAAACAGGTAACACACTTAAAATCAACAGCATAAATAAATCTACGCATTAATTTTATAATTGACCTGACTACAGTGCCAACCCTATTACGAAGGCAACGACCATCCCTGACGGTAATCGCGTTTTACAAACTGGTTCACATCGTCAAAGTTGGTAACTTTCATGGCTGCGTTATCCCATTGGTATTTAATGTACTGTCCGGGATAGTCAAAACCTTTTCCGTTAGCTTTTGGTTTGCGTATCTCATATCCGCGGATAGCAAGGTTTGCCATTAACAGGGCTTCGGTTAACGGCCCCGCAATTTCAAACGGCGAGCTAACTTCATGCTTACCATAACCTGCGATACAGGCTTCCACCCATTGCCCGTAGTGGCCATTGGCTTCGCCGGGAACGCGTTTGAATTTCTGCGGCACATTTACCTCCTGGTTACGGCTTAATGGTAACAACCGCGGATTCGCTCCGTAGGTACTGTTCATCATTTTTCCTTTGGTACCGATAAACAACGTGCCGTTTCCACCATCACCAAATAAATCGTTCGGGCCAAGCTCTTCGGGACGTTCAGGCTGTATGCCGCCATCCATCCAGTGCACAGTAACCGGGCCTTGTGTTTTATCTGTTTTAGGGAATGTAAGCGTTACATGGCTTGACGGCGGGCAACTTTCGGGGAAATATCCGCGTTTAAATTCGTCTACGTATACGGTTCCGACACTTGCTTGTACATCTGTAGCGTATTTCAGGTTCAGCACGCTGAACGGAGTTTCTACCAGGTGGCAACCCATATCGCCCAAAGCGCCGGTACCGTAATCCCACCAGCCACGCCAGTTAAACGGAACCAGCTTTTCTACATAGTCTTTGTACGGCGCTGTTCCCAGCCATAAATCCCAATCCAGCTCTTTCGGAACTTCAGCTTTGGCGGTTGGCCAGGGAATACCTTGCGGCCATACGGGACGGTTTGTCCAGGCATAAACGGTATGCACATCGCCAATCAGACCGGCATCATACCATTCTTTCATAATACGTGGCCCGTCATTGGATGCACCCTGGTTGCCCATCTGGGTTACTACTTTATACCGGCGTGCCAGCTCGGTGAGCTTGCGGGCTTCGTATAAATCGTGTGTTAAGGGCTTTTGAACGTATACGTGCTTACCCAACTGCATGGCAGCCGCAGCAATTACAGCGTGGTTATGGTCGGGTGTAGAAACAGAAACGGCATCGAACTTTTTCGCTTCCTTATCAAATAGCTCCCGCCAGTCTTTATAATATTTAGCTTTAGGGAAAGCATTTACGCTATCGGCAGCACGGCGTGTATCTACATCGCACAAGTAAGCGATATCGGCTTTACCACTTTTGTAAAAGTTGGCAATGTCTGATTTTCCTTTGCCGCCCACACCTACACCGGCAACAACCAAACGGTCGCTGGGGGCAAGAAAGCCTTTTCCGCCCAGCACGTGCCGGGGAACAATCATAAAGCCACCCAATGCCAGGGCGCCACTTTTAACAAAATCCCTCCGGGAAAAGGAATTGTCTGATTTTTTATTTTCCATCATTCAGGTATTGTGCTTAGTTAATTATTTCAAAGATAGAATGTATTTTACCATTTCCTCAGCATCGGCTTTACTTAGTGCAGGATGTGCCGTCATCGGAACTTCTCCCCACACGCCTTTACCGCCGCTGATAATTTTGTCGGCAAGATGCTCCACATTCTCATCGGTAGAAGGATATTTGGCGGCAACATCCTTATAGGCAGGCCCTACCAGCTTGCTGTCTTCTTTATGACATCCAACGCAGTCGGACTGTGAAATTAACATGCTTCCCTTGGTGAAATCGCCCGCCGATTTTGTATCCATAGTATCTGTGGTAGTGCGGTTTCCATTATTTGTAGGGCTTAGAACCGCTGTAGTATCTGTAGTACTGCCAGATTGTTCATTGCTTCCGCAAGATGCCAGTGCCATTAACGTGCATCCTAAAATGATTAGTTTCTTCATTTGGTGATTAATCTATTGTTGTGGTTTACTCTTTCTAATTTAATGGTATTTATTCTTTCTGCGTATATTTTATTCCCGAAAGGTCGGGATTTCGCTACGCTCAACTTTTCACTTTAAACTTTCAACTTAATCCAGTCCCAGTATCTTTTTGTTAAACCCGGCATCGCCACCCGATGCGGCAAAATCGTCAAATGCTTTATCGGTTACCCGGATGATGTGATCTTTAATAAACTCAGCGCCTTCCCTGGCTCCATCTTCCTGGTTTTTGATGCAGCACTCCCACTCCATTACAGCCCAACCGGTATAGTCATATTGTGTCAGCTTGCTGAATATGGTCTTGAAGTCAACCTGTCCATCGCCGGGAGAGCGGTATCGTCCCGCCCGATCGGCCCAGTTCTGGTAACCGCCAAACGTTCCCTGCCTGCCGGTAGGATTAAACTCCGCATCTTTGACATGGAATGCCTTTATACGTTCATGATAAAAATCAATATACTGGATATAATCCAGCTGTTGCAGTACAAAATGCGAGGGATCATATAGCAAACATGCCCGGGGATGCTGATTTACCTTATCCAGGAACAGCTCATAGGTTTGTCCGTCAAATAAATCCTCGCCGGGATGTATCTCATAACACACATCAACCCCACATTCATCAAAGGCATTCAGGATAGGAAGCCAGCGTTTTGCCAGTTCCTGAAAACCGTCTTCAACCAATCCCGGCGGACGCTGCGGCCAGGGATGAAAATATTGCCAGAGCAATGAACCGCTAAAGGTTGCATGTGCATTTAAGCCCAGGTTTTGGGATGCTTTTGCCGCATAGTTTAGTTGCTGAACAGCCCATTCGGTACGTGCTTTAGGATTGCCTCGCATATTTTCGGGAGCAAATGCGTCAAATAAGTCGTCGTATGCGGGATGCACCGCTATCAGTTGTCCCTGCAAATGCGTTGACAATTCGGTAATTGCCAGGCCATGCTCCGCTATTTTTCCTTTAAGCTCGTCGGCATAGGTTTTACTTTCGGCTGCCAGCTGCAAATCGATAAAGCGCTTATCGAGCGTGGGCATCTGAATGCCTATAAACCCAAGATCTGCTGCCCATTTACAAATTCCATCTAACGAATTGAATGGGGCTTCGTCGCTGATGAACTGGGCTAAAAAAACGGCTGGTCCTTTTATGGTTGTCATTTTGTTGTTGAGCCTCTCCCCCAACCCTCCGCCGGCTGGCGGAAGGGGGGTAAGATTATGCTTTTTGTCTTGTTTCTATGTTCTTGTTTCTAACTTAGGTATTGAGCCTTGAACCTTCTACCTTTTGCCTCTCTTGTCTTGACTCTTGTTTCTACTCAAAGCTATACAATAAAATCCGTCCATTTCTGGTCTGACTGGCCGGATGCTACCACATTTTCAATAAAGGCCATTCCACGTACGCCATCTTCTGCAGTTGGAAAATCAAGCATATATTCAGATGGCTGCTGTCCGCTGATTTTTGCGGTGAGTGTCTGGGCGAAATTCCTGTAAATATTGGCAAAGGCTTCCAGGTAACCTTCCGGATGTCCGGCGGGAACCCGTGTGTTATGTTTTGCCGCATCTGACAGATAAGCGCTTCCAGCACGGTAAACCTGTGTTGGCTCATTCAGCCATTTTACCAATAAGGTATTGGGTTCCATCTGGTGCCATTCTAATCCGCCTTTTTCACCGTACACTTTTATTTTTAACGCATTTTCTTCGCCTGCCGCAATCTGTGTAGCTATCAGTACACCGTTTGCGCCATTATCAAATTTGAGCAGCACGTTTCCGTCATCATCAAGCCCGCGACCGGGAACAACAATATTCAGATCGGCACAGATCTTAGTAATCTTCAGACCTGAAATGTATTCGGTAAGCTGAGCGGCATGTGTGCCGATATCGCCCATGCTACCGCTTTTACCGCTCTTTTTGGGGTCTGTACGCCAGGCAGCACCAGCATTGCCTTCCCTTTCGGTCAGCGTGCTTAACCACCCTTGCGGATATTCTACCATCACCTTACGGATAGCGCCGAATTTGCCTTCTTTTACCATCTGGCGTGCCTGCTTTACCATCGGGTAACCGGAATAAGTGTGCGTTAAGCACAGCGTCAGGCCGGTTTCCGCTACTTTCTGCCGAAGCTGTTTGGCTTCTTCGAGCGAAAGCGTGATCGGCTTTTCGATAACCACGTTGAACCCGTGCTCCAAAGCCATCATGGCCGGTGCAAAATGCGCAAAATTGGGAGTTACAATGGTGATAAAATCAATACGTTTTTCGGGAGGAAGCTGACTTTCTTTCGTAATCATTTCCTCATAATTCATGTAAATACGGTCTTCGGGAAGGAATAACATTTTCCCGGATTCAATAGCAATTTCGGGATGTATGCTCAATGCACCGCAGCATAGCTCAATCTGCCCGTCCATATTGGCAGCGATACGGTGTACGGCGCCTATAAAGGCATCTTTGCCGCCACCGATCATACCCATTCTAAGTTTTCTGTTCACTTGTTTGTTGTCCGTTGTTAAGCCTCACTCCAACTCCGCCAGTTGGCGGAAGAGGGAGTTGTTTCTGCTTCTTGTCTTTTCTCTTGTTTCTATGTTCTTGTTTCTCACCTTAAACCTTATGCCCTCTACCTTTTCACCTTCCTTAAATATTCATCTTTTTCAGTTCCTTTACTGCGTAATCGCAGGCACGGGCGGTTAATGCCATATAGGTTAATGATGGATTCTGACAGGCTGTTGATGTCATACAAGAGCCATCGGTAACAAATACGTTCTTTACATCGTGCATTTGGTTCCATTTGTTAAGCACCGAAGTTTTAGGATCGTTACCCATGCGGGCGATACCCATTTCGTGGATAGCCATACCGGGATATGAGCCGTTATCGTAGGTTTTAACATTCTTTACGCCGGCAATTTCCAGCATTTCGGCGGCATCGTTCATCATGTCTATCCGCATTTTTGCTTCGTTCTCTTTAAACTCACAGTCGATAGCCAATACAGGCTGCCCCCATTTATCCTTTTTAGAATGATCAATGTAGACCCGGTTCTCATAGTAAGGCAGTGTTTCGCCGAAACCGCCTAATCCCATTTTCCATGGTCCGGGTTTGGTAACTTCTTCTTTAAAGTCGGCGCCAAAGGCCAGCTCGGCAATATTGCGCTGCCATCCGGAGCGACTTGCTCCGCCCTGGTAACCGAAACCACGTACATAATCGCGTTTATCGTTCCCGAGATTACGGTAACGTGGCACGTATATGCCATTCGCCCGGCGACCGTAATAATATTTATCGTCAAAGCCTTCTACATCGCCGGAAGCGCCGCAACGGAAGTGGTGATCCATCAGGTTATGTCCCAATTGTCCGCTGCTGTTACCCAGTCCGTCAGGGAAAGTATCTGAAGTTGAGTTAAGCAATACAAAGGCTGTTCCCAGCGTTGAGCCATTCACGAAGATAATTTTGGAGTAGAACTCCATATTCTCTTTGGTCTGGGCATCGATAACCAGCACGCCTTTGGCCTTTTTTGTGTCTTTATCGTAGATAATGGAATTCACGATGGAGAATGGCCTTACCGTGAGATTACCAGTTGCCATTGCTGCCGGAAGCGTAGCCGATTGTGTGCTGAAATAGGCCCCAAACGGACAGCCCCGGCTACACAGGTTGCGGTACTGGCAATTTCCACGACCATTATGCGGTACGGTGAGGTTGGCCACCCGGCCTATAGTCATGATACGGGTACGTTTATAATGGTCTTCTATGCGCTTTTTCACCGATTTCTCTACGCAGTTCATTTCCATGGGCGGCAGAAAATGACCATCGGGCAGTTGAGCCCAACCTTCGGCCTGGCCACTGATACCGGCAAATTTTTCTACGTAATCATACCAGGGCGCAATATCCTTGTAACGGATAGGCCAATCTATCCCATGACCATCCTTAGCATTCGCTTCAAAATCAATATCGCCTATGCGATAGCTCTGACGCCCCCACATCAGGGATTTGCTACCGACATGAAATCCACGGTACCAATCGAAGCGCTTTACTTCGGTATAAGGACATTCCAGATCGTTTACCCACCATTTTTCATTGAACTCTGAATACGGGTAATCGCGTATCTGTACGGGATGTGTTTTTATCTGCTCCTGGGTTAAGCGTCCGCGATGCTTGAACTCCCAGGGAGCTTTCATGGCTGTATCATAATCTTTTATGTGCTCAATATTTTCGCCACGCTCCAGCATGAGCACTTTTAAGCCTTTTTCGGTCAGCTCTTTGGCAGCCCATCCGCCGCTGATGCCTGAACCTATTACGATGGCATCGTATGTATGTTGTTCTTGTGCTTTATTATTAATATTCATTATTTAATTCAGGTTAAGAGATATTACATTGCCCAGGCTTTTTGTCCGGGTTTTAAATCAGTACAGCCATCGTAACGGCCAGGTATAGCTACATAAGCTAACGCTTGCTTGGCGCCAATTTCTGATGTAAAATATCCCAGCAGGGTAAGCTCACGTATCAACTGGAAAAAATACACTTTAGCTTCGTACTTGCTTTTATCAGCAGCTTTCTTGCTCTTATCTTTGGTCTCTTTTCCCTTATCATCCTTTTTCTGCTGAATGGTATCATCGGCAAGAGCCTTTAAAACCTGATTTCTTTGCTCAGCACTTAACGCTGTAAATGTTTTGCTAAAGGCTTTTTTAGAACGTGAATCTACATCGTCCAAGCCTTTCAGAAAATCGTTCTGAACGTTTTCGGGATAACATTCTTTAACCATCATGGTTACAAATGAACCTACTCCGGCCGCTTTAGCGCCGGGCGTACTTGTTGTGGGGATAATGGTGTCGGCTATCTCATCAACCAGTTTATTCTGATCTTCTGTAAACAGATCGCCTGTTTTTTTACCTGTTCCGGGCTTACAGCCATCCAGAACAATGCTTAATGTAGTGGCAGAAACGGCACTTCCCAGCAGGAAAGCAACATTTTTTAGTGCCTCTCGTCTTTGCATACTAATTAAATCTCTGTTTGTTGGTTAGAATTACTCATTTTAGTCAGCGTAATATTAGTGACTTTTATCAAGTTTTCAAAAGGTTTCTTCTGCTTTGTTATGTAACAATAAGCACTCGAAAGACCATCAGAAAGCTATTTGCTATACGTATGCTCCGCTGCCTGTAATACAATAACATATTTTAGAAACATAGCCTTCTCAATTCACGAATCGAGAATTAAGGCTTCCCTCTTAAAAAGGGAAGCCGTTAACACATTAATCAACACGGGATTAACCGTTTCGTAAGTAAGTTTCTCCATAAAACTTAGTTCATTTTAAAAATTTCACACTTGATTTTATGATATGGGTTACCAGTGTAGCCACGTAAACACCGTTTGACAGTACAACAGGAATGGTTATTGTATTGTCTCCTTTAGTTATGTTGACCTCCCTCAAGTATAACTTACGCCCTGATATATCGGTAAGCTGAATCGTTGCTTTTTCTGTTGTTTGAGCATGATACAGAATATCTATTTGACTATTATCCGGGGCATATACTTTTAACCTGCCCGGTTGTTCACCAAAGGTTAAGGCTACAATATCCTTTGCCGCTGTAGCCGAGCCATTATCATCTACCTGAACCAGCTTATAATAATTTGTTCCGGCTAAAGGATAAAAGTCCGTTATACTATATGTATTCCGGCTATTGCTTGTCCCATGCCCTATTACTGTTTTGATTTTTGTAAAATCCTGGTTCGCAGAAGCACGAAGTATCTCAAAATGATGATTATTTTGCTCTGACATGGTTTCCCAGCTTAACTGTGCCATATTCCCCTGTTTTAATCCTGAGAATGTAACCAGGGAAACAGGCAATATGGTAATATCACGAAGTAGCTGCGAAGCAAAATCTTCTTCCTAAGCACTTCTGACGGAGATCCCTCTCCCGAGACTTCGGGATCGGGATGACGAGAGCTTTTTAGTCAGCCCATCCTCTTTAAAATCAAAGGGTTTATTCTGCGATAAACTTAGCGGTGTATTTCTCTCCGTTTACGGTTAAGGCAAGTATGTTTACTCCTTTTTGTAACCTTGCCGGCAACTCAAATTTGTTATACCCTTTTTCTACAGTTGGTGTACCGGAAGCTATTTTGCGACCGTTTACATCGGTAATGGTGATTTTTCCGGCCCCGGCATTTTCGGTATAGAACCATACCGCTACCTGCCGTTTAGCGGTTGAGGCGTACACTTTCAGTTCAGATGCTTGTAAATCCATCTTAACGGGGATAATTTCCGAAAGCTCAGACTGGCCATCAACGTCTACCTGGCGTAGCTGGTAATACGATACACCTGCCAAAGGGTGCGTATCGGTATAGCTGTACGTATGCGCCTGATCGCTTGTACCGTTACCCTGCACAGTAGTTATCACCTTAAACCCGCTACCGTCTGAACGCAGTACTTCAAAATGTGAATTATTGGTTTCTGATGCGGTAGCCCAGCTCAACTGTATGTTTTCGCCCTGTTTTTGTGCGGTAAACGAGCTTAACTTAACAGGCAAAACACCCTGGTACTCATAAGCGCCCATATCCACCGTAACATCATTATACACACGCGGACTACCCAAAAGGTCAGTAGTGTAGCCGCTAATGGCATTGTTATCGCCCGCATTAATTGCCTGAGATGTGTTTTGCAAAGTATAATCGCCTGTGGTAACAGGTGCGGTGCTGCTATATGCAGGTAAGCTGGTAAACTTAGGGTCTACGTTGAAATTGCCTGTGCCACTGCTATAATCTACCTCGTTATTTTCTCCTGTATATTGTACATTGCTATAAGTAACGGTGGCAGTAGCCCCTGCGGTGCCATTGTTTGCTATGCCACTGCTGTTGCCATAAATAATGCAATTGGTAACTGTAACGGTAGTACCGCTGTTGCTACCTGTGTTGTATAGGCCACCGCCATTGTTTTTGGCATAATTGGCCGCAATGGTACAGTTGATAAAAGAGGGGGTACTGGAGTTGCCTGTGCCACTATTATTAATATAGCTTGCACCACCTGCATTAGTTGCCATATTACCCGAAAAAAGGCAGTTAACAAACTTAGTTGTAGCAGCAGCATTGGTAAGCAGGATACTGCCACCATTAGCCGCCTTATTACCTATAAACTTACAATAGGTAATAACAGGGCCGGCATCGGTGCTGAATAAACCGCCTCCGCCAGTGGCCACAGCTGTGTTATTTGCTATGTTGCTTGTAAAAGTACAGTTGGTAATAGCGCCATTTGCAGAAGCGGAATTGTATAGACCGCCGCCATTTTGGGTTGCTATATTGCCCGTAAAGGTACAATCGGTAATAGTGGCATTGGCAGAAGGGTTGTTGAATATACCGCCACCATCGGTGGTTGCCGTATTGTCTGTAAAAGTACAGCCCGAAACAGTAATGGTAATATTTTGATAGTTGTACATACCGCCACCCGTGCCTGTGGCTGCATTGCGTGTAAAGGTACAGTTGCTCACGCTAACAGCAGTTGGATTAGCGGCATCCGTATGATAAGTTGATACGGCGGCACCATTTCCGGCATTCGTTTTATTACCCTCAAATACACAGTTAGTAATAGTAGCCGATGAACCTGTTGAGGCCAACAACCCACCACCACCGTTCTTTTGGGCGGTGTTGCCATAAAATTTACAATCAGTAACGGTAATTTGGTTGTTGGTGTTGTATATACTGGCACCACTGCCACTTGAAGTGTTGCCTACAAAAATACAGTTGCTAACGTTAACGTCACTATTACTGTTCCACATACCACCGCCATTGGTAACGGTAGATCCACTGATAGTGGTTTTGTTATTTTTAAAAATACAGTTGGTAACGGTAATGAGGGCGATGTTTTGGTTATACATGCCGCCACCATTGCCTACTCTATTACCGTCTTTGATGGTAAAGCCATCGTAAAGGGTGGTGGTAATGGCTGATGCAGAAGCAGAATAGTTAGTAATAACACTGAAATTATTGCCCACCAAATTGGTGCTATCGGCAGAGGTAGTACCAAATACTCTTTGGTCGGGGGAAGTTTCCGTTCCTGTAAAGCCGCCATAAAATTTAAGACCAACTTTGGCACCAGGACTAATAACAGCCGAACCGCTGTTGGCGGTGTAAGTGCCTTTGGCCACAAAAATCATATCGCCATTGGCAGGGTTGGCGGCAGTAATAGCGCCAGCAATGGTTGCTTTGGCTGTTGCCCAGCTAAGACCATTATTGTTGTTGTCGCCGCCATCGGTAGCTGGTTTAACATAATAGGTAGTGGCTTGCGCCCATGCTTGTGTTACTGTTATCGCAAATAGCACGATAAACAAAAAGTACAACTTTTTCATGGTTTTTTAATTTAATTAAGTGTATAAATAATTGTTATTTAGTTTGTTAGTTGTTTGGTTTGTTGGCATCGGGCATCAAGTATAAATTATGCTGTACGCTGACTATTTTCGCAAACCTAAATTCATCATTCACATCGCGTTAGACTTTTTGCGTCTAGTTTACATTAAACCTTCAACTCGCCACTTTTAACTTACATTTAGCTTCTTGTTTCTATTATTGTGTTGAAAAACTCAACTCCACGCTGACCGGAAAATGGTCTGACGGGAATTTCCCGTTAAACGAGTCTGTTAGTATGGCCCAGCTATTCACTTTAACCGGCGCCGTAGTTGTTACAAAAACATGGTCAATACGGCTGTCGTCTGTGCGTGCGGGGTCGTAGTTGTTAAAAGTCCCCCTGATGCCATTGGTACGGTTGCTTGTTAGCGCATACGTATCTTTCAGGATATTACCGGCGGTTATCTGCGGATAGAACTGCTGATGCTGGCTGAAATTGAAATCGCCCGTAAGCACCGCGGGGTAGCCTTTTGAAATTACCGGGATGGTATCAAGCAGCAAGGCCACGCTTTTTGTCCTTGCCTCAGTTCCGGTAAAATCTAAATGGACGCTGAAAAAATAAAAGCGCTTACCGGTTTGCCTGTCTTTAACAAAGGCCCAGGTGCATATACGCCATTGCCCCGCTCCCCAGGCTATACCCGGAATGGTGGGTGTATCTGAAAACCAGAAAGAATCCCACTTAGCCACTTCTACCCTGCTTTTTTTATAAAAGATATTCACGGTAAGCTGCTTATCAACCGTAGTATTGCCGTAAACACTTTTACCCACATAAGCATAACCGGGCAGCAGGGCTGTCATGTCCTGCAACTGGCTGTAATAAGGTTCCTGTACTCCGGCAATATCAAACACGTATTTATCAAACATACTTTTTACCATACCTTTCCGGTTTACCCAGTAATTGTCTGTTACTTTAGCATCATGGTTATACTCAATGTTATATGAAGCTATTTTCAACGGGCTTAACCAGTTGTTACCCGCTGGTTGCTGCTTATTGACAGGTGAGCCAATTATGCCATCGGACTCCCGCTTTTTGCCACAAGCGCACAGCAGCACAAACAGAACCGGTATAAGGCACTTGTATTTCATATATCAGTTAACATG
Source organism: Pedobacter sp. BS3 (assembly GCF_008274585.1). GTDB lineage: Bacteria > Bacteroidota > Bacteroidia > Sphingobacteriales > Sphingobacteriaceae > Hufsiella_A. Next base: position 161,011 of record NZ_VTRT01000002.1, read on the forward strand.
CAATTGCACCCCAATAAACTAACAGGCACAGGGTTACTAGCCGTTTGCTTTTTACTGCAAGCGGTCAATAACACCATTATTAAACTATAATGGATAAGATAAACCATTTTAGTTTTGATGCTCATAAGCGCCCATATCTATGGTGGTGTTGTTAATTCTCGGATTACCGGCAAGGTCGGTAGTGTAGCCGTTAATGGCGTTGTTGTTGCCCTTATTAATTAGCGTAGAAGTGCCCTGCAAAGTATAATTGCCAGTGGTAACAGGTGCGGTACTGCTATATGCAGGTAAGTTGGTAAACTTAGGGTCAACGTTAAAATTGCCTGTGCCAGTGCTGTAATCTACTTCGTTGGAAGCTCCCATAAACTGTACATTGCTGTAGGTTACCGTAGCGGTAGCCCCGGCGGCGGCACTGTTTGCTATGCCACCGCTGTTGCCATAAACAATACAATTGGTAACCGTAATGGTAGTACCGCCGTTACTACCTGTGTTGTATAGGCCACCGCCGGTATTTTTGGCATAATTGGCCGCAATGGTACAATTGATAAAAGATGGTTCACAGGAACTGCCTGTACCACTATTATTAATGTAGCTGGCGCCACCTGCATTAGTTGCCATATTGCCCGAAAAAAGACAGTTGACAAACTTGGTGGTAGCAGCAGCATTGGTAAGCAGTATACCGCCACCATTGGCCGCCTTATTGCCCATAAACTTACAATAGGTAACCATGGGGCTGGCATTGGTGCTAAATAAACCGCCCCCGCCAGTGGCGGTTGCTGTATTATTTGCTATATTGCTTATAAAAGTACAGTTGGTAATAGCACCATTGGAAGAAGCGGAATTGTATATGCCGCCACCATTTAAGGTTGCGGTATTGCTCGTAAAGGTACTATTGGTAATAGTGGCATTGGCAGAAGGGTTGTTGAATATACCGCCACCATCGGTGGTTGCCGTATTGTCTGAAAACGTACAGCCCGAAACAGTAATGGTAATATTTTGATAGTTGTACATACCGCCACCTGTGCCTGTGGCCGCATTGCGTGTAAAGGTACAGTTGCTCACGCTAACAGTAGTTGGATTAGCGGCATCGATATGATAAGTTGATACACCTGCACCATTCCCGGCACTTGTTTTATTGTCATCAAATACACAATTGGTAATAGTGGCCGATGAACCTGATGAAACTAGCACGCCGCCACCACCGTTGGTGTTGGCCGTGTTGCTGTAAAATTTACAGTTGGTAAGGGTAATTTGGTTATTACCGTTGTACATGCCGCCACCACTGGCACTAGAGGTATTTTCCTTAAAGATACAGTTGGCAACAGTAATGTTAGCATAGGTGTTGTACATCCCTCCGCCAGAGCCGGTTACATTACCTCCCGTAATGGTAAAGCCATCGTAAACAACACCGGTAATAGGTAAAGCACTGCTACCCTGGTTGTATATTACCCTGTTGCCGTCGCCCTGTAATATGGTAGTATTGGCGGTAAGGTTGCGCTGGTTCAGGATGGTTTCGGTACCGGCAAAGCCTCCGTACAGCATGATACCGTTGTTAGCCCCTGTGAGGGTAATAAGGGCGCTACCGCTTGTTGCGGTATAGGTACCTTTGGCCACAAAAATGCTGTCGCCGCTAACCGCTGCGGCAATAGCGGCATCAAGAGTTTTGGCTGTCGCCCAACTTTTTCCATCATTGAGTACGCTGCCATTTGTGGTTACAAAATACTTATTTTCCGCATATTGCAGGTATTTGCAACGTGCCCCCTTCAATACATCGGCCGCGGCCGCGTTGAGCAACCTTATTTGTTTCACACCGTTATTAATAGTAACCAGCCCGGTTAAATTACCGTGGCCTGTTTTAACAGCTACCTTAGCCAGTTCGGCGTCTTTACCTGTTACCAGGGTAATTTCATTACCCGAACAGTCTTGCAGGATAATTTCTTTTTCCGGCTCCGTATCGGGGCCAAAGTTTCCGGTCAGGTTCTCATCGGCTACCTCTACGTCGCTTACGGTTACTACCTGTTGATTGTAGGTAGTATCCAGTTGACCGAGCGTAACCTGGTTTATGGCCATAACCTGCTCCTTCGCCGCAATGGTAACGTATTCTTCCAGTTCGGTTTCGCCAAGCGCTTTAATGCTATCACCATCAGGAAGCCCCAACAGGTAAAAAGAACCTTCACGCTGTACTCTCAATCCATCAACATGTACCAATACCAGTGTACCGGGGGTAAATTCGGTACTTTGGTCTTGTTGTAGTTTTATGGCAACGCCTCCTGTTTCATCTTGCAGCCATAACATAGCCGGGGCATTTTGTGCCCCCCCGCTGGCAGTTACATAAGCCCAAAACACGGGATTTGAGATATTACCGCCGCCGGAAATTACCTTACTAATGGTGGTATTTGCGCCAAAGCGGGAAAAGTTATTGACGATATTACCCTGTATTTCTGCTTTTTTGCAGGAAAACAAGCCTGTTATTATAGTAACGGCAATTAAGCCCTTCCATAAGTTTTTTCTAAATGTGCTTTTTATCTTCATGATAGGGTTTTCTTTATTTTCCATACTCCATTTCTACCAAGGTGAGGTTGATGCGGTTATACCGGCTTAACAACGGCGCTGAGGCATTAGCGATGCGCACCCGGTATGACTGTTTTTTAGCTGAATCTGAATTGACCTTAAAAGTAGCGAAGGTCTCCGCGGCTTTGTCATAACGACCGCGGCTTGTGCCTAAGCTTTCCCAGGTTTTGCCTTTATCCTTAGATACAAATACTTCTACCTGGAAATAGCCGGGGTCTTGCTTAAAGCCGACAAAGCCTACTTTTACTGATTTGAGACCGGGGATATCAAAATCCGTGGTCACGCTTCCGGCAGGCTCTTCAGGGGTAGAAGCGGTCAGTATACGCGGCGCCATTGGCCTGAAATCCAGCGGTTCGCTGGGCGTTACCAGGGCATCGTCAAACGTCCAGGTTCCAAGCGGTGTATTTACTTTACCGATAGGATAAAGCCCTTTTTTGCTAGCCTGCTCAAAGGTTTCGGTAATGGTTTTCTGCGCATAAGCGGTCATGTTAAATATCATCAGGCATAAAAACACAGATACCATTAAGGTTATGCGTAGCGCATTATTAAACATTGTTGGATTATAGTATTTTATATTTTCCTCCTCCTGCACCCTCGAAGAGGTGGATATGCAAGTCGCATAAAGCGCCATGTCTCCTCCGCTGGCGGGAGAATTAAAGGGGACGGTAGGATTAAATTTCTTCATGGTTTTGTTTATAGATATTCTATCATTCTTCATAAATCAATTGTACTTCGGTGATATTGATACGGTTTAAACGGTTGGGTATAGGCTCTGAAGCATTGGCTATTTTTACACGGTAGCTACCTTTTGAGGGATTATCCAACGTAAATTCGGCAATGGTTTCTTCCACTTTGGCGGGGTCGCCGGGCTTGCTGCCTAACGATTTCCAGGTTTTGCCTTTATCGGTAGAAACCAGCACCTCCACAGCGAAAGGCCCATTATCGACTTTGTAACCGATAAAGCCAACACGTATTTTTTGCAGGCCTTTAATATCGTAGTCGGTACTTATAAAGCCGCTTTCACTACTGCCATTGCCCGCAAGCACGCGGGGCGCTTTTGGCCGTATATCCAATTTCTGGCTGGCAGTAACCAGCGCCCCGTTAAATATCCAGTACCCGGTTGGGGTATATACCCTCGCTACAGGATACAGAGGCTTATTTTGTGCATCAAGAAAGGTTTCGAGTATTTTTTTCTGCCCGGGTTTGTTTTGAGCAAACAGCGCAGCCGCATTCATCGTAACGAACAGCAGCAGCAGGTATGTTGTCTTCATTTTCATAATATTCTGCTAATTTGAAAGCGTGAGCAATACGGGATAATGGTCTGAAAGGAAATCGGTATACCAGTTACGCAGCACCTCGCATTTTTTAATATGCGCTTTCAGCGGCTCATTAACCCAGATATAATCTATCCGCATGCGGCTGTCTACACCGGCTGTGGCATAGTAAGGAGTTGGGCAGGTGTATTGGAAATCGGGGTTAAACTGTTTAAGACAGTCGGTGAAACCTGCTTGTAGCATTCGTTCTATTACCGTATAATCAAATTTGCCCTTGCTGTTTACGTTTTTGCTTTTTGCCTTTACCGACCGTTCCTGCGCATCGGGATTGGCATTGTAGGCAAGACTGTCCAAAGGGGAACGTGCATTAAAATCGCCCATTACTATGGTTCTTTCATTGCCGGGCAAGGTTTGAAGCTTTTGTATAATCTTGCCTATTTCATCATAGCGTTTTTCCCAGCTAAATGGCGATAAATGCAGTACTGCTATATTATAATCGAGTATTTTGGCCATCATAAGGCCGTGGTGCAAATCTTCCTTGATACGTTGGATATTGCTGATTGGATATTTTGAGGATATACCAACGGGGAACCCACTTTTAGTATCAAAAAAAGCGGTATAACGATGACCGAATTGCCTGCATAAGTCGCTTAACGTTCCATCGTTAAATTTCGATAGTTCTTCGTAAACGATAATATCGGGCGTATCTTTTGATATCCAGGTAACAAACTTGTCTTTATAGGCCGGTGTACTCTTAAATCCTTTCAGTACATTGTAGGTCATAATTTTAAGCTCATGCCCGGCCTGCGCCCTAACGGCTACCCCGGCAAACAGGAAAACCAGTGTGAGCAGGCATAAGCGGGCGATATATAACATTTGTTTCATTGTTGGTTCGTTTTCAGGCCTCCCCCTCCTAAAGAAGGGAGCTAACCTTTGGTTCTTCGTTTTTTGTCTTTCGTTTTCCCCTACTCCTCCCCTTTGGGGAGGTCGGGAGGGGCTTAATATCCCGGATTTTGTACCAGTGCCGGATTTTTGGCTATTTCCAGGGCCGGTATGGGATAATATAAATTATAGGGCCGCACGTTATTTGCCGCCACCGCATAATCCGGAGCTACCGATTTAATATCCTGGTAAAATGTGCCCCAACGCACAATATCCCACCTGCGGGTAAATTCACCTGCAAGCTCACGGGCACGCTCTTTGTGCAGTTCTTCCCGCATGGTAGCCTGGTCGGTAACGAGTATACCGCCAATACCAGCACGGTTACGCACCAAATCGATATAGTATTTAGCATCATCCAGCTCATCCAGTTCAATCAATGCCTCGCCCATCATTAGCAACACATCCGAATAGCGCATAAAAAGCATGTTTTTTCCACTGGCTATGTTAACAGCGTTAAAATCCCAGAATTTGGGCCCCAGCCAGGGCAGATGTTGATTTTTAGAGCGGTTAAACTCCTGCCCGTTATAGGTATAGCCCAACACGAAGGGTTTACGTTTATCGTTATCGGCATAATAGGATACCAGGCGCCGGGTTGGCTTAATAGTACCGTAGGTAGTGGCTGTACTGCTGCCCATATCCACCCCATCGTAAAAGGTATCGTTTTTAGGAGTGGGCATGCAATAAATAAATATATTGCTGGGCCGTTGCGTGCCTGTTGCCGAATAGGTAAATTGTATTTCAAAAACAGATTCTTTACTGTTTTTTGTATTGCTGGCATCGGCATAATTGTTTAGCAAACTGTATGTATGGCTGTCTATCACCTGCTCTGCCGCCCACCGTGCCTTCTCCCAGTTTTTATTAAACAGGGCAATGCGTGCCATCAGACCATAGGCTGCCCCCTGGGTGGCTCTACCCCTTGCGGTAAGCACCAAATCGGGTGCGTGAGTTTCCAGGTCATCCATCAATACATTACGTATAGAATCAGCACTACTGCGGGGTAATGATAGCGTATGGTTTACGGCTTCTTCAGAGGTCAAACCATAATCCCAGTAGGGTACATCGTTAAACGTGCTGGTAAGAAAATAATAGTACAGGCTCCTGAGAAATACCGCTTCGGCAATTAAGGGCTTTTTCTCTGCATCAGACATTGGACTTTTGTTAATGGCATCGATGGCGTTATTGGCATACATAATGCCTTTGTAGGAACTTTGCCAGATGTTTTGCCCGGCAATAGGTGTAGAGGCCGAATAGCCGAAGGCACCGGTCAGCAGCCGCGAGTCGGGCGTAACCATGAGGTCTGTTGCACCCTCTGCCGATACAAAGAAGTTAATATCGGTGAATATATCGTACAATACGGTATAAATCCCGTTTACCGCTGCCTGGCCTTCTTCTACGGTATTGTAAAAGTTAGAGGGAGTTGCACTGTTTTTAATATTTTCGTCCAAAAAGTTAGAACAGGAACCCAGCATGGCCAAAAGAGCTAAGCATATTGCAGTTTTAAATAACTTTATCATGTTGTTTCTGTATTAAAATCTGGTTTAAAATTTAAGCGACACACTCAAAGCTATCGTCCTGTTTTTAGGATAAGCGCCATCGTCTTTACGGCGTACGGTAGACGAGGAATTAGTGCTTACATCGGGGTCGTAACCATTGTATTTTGTTAGCAGGAACAGGTTGGAACCGGTAAGGTAGCAGCCCAGATTCTGCAATGCCTTAACGGGCATATTCTTTTTGCTGAAATTGTAACCCAGTCGTACAGTTGCCAGCCGTAAGTAGGAGGCATCGTGCACAAAGCGGTCTGTAGCCACAAAATCCTGCGAATTAACCTTCGGGATATCTGAAGTCGGATTGTCCGGCGTCCACCGGTTTACCACATACCTGAATTGGTTAGGCCCGATATAGCCTGTTCCCTGCTTAAATTCCAGGGGATTATACATTTTGGCTCCCCATGAATACTGGAAAAATATATCAAGGTCAAAACCTTTGTATTTAAAGGTGTTACCTAAGCCGCCGTATATTTTCGGGTCGCTTTGCCCCAGGTACACTTCATCGGCCTCACTGAGCACGCCATCGCCGTTGGCATCTATATAACGCTGACGACCGGGCTGATAATACGAGTCTATAGAAACGTATTTGCTGCCGCCCCAATCAGTAATTTCCTGCTGCGATTTCCAGGTTCCGGCATAATTTACGCCGTATAAGCCTGATATGGGCCGGCCTACCTCATAGGCATACATGTAATATTGCGGAGCCGAGTAATTAGGTTCAGTGGTCACCCGCGTTAACGAGCCGAGGCTTAACACCTGGTTTTTATTGGTTGAAAACGTGAAGTAGCTACTCCATTTAAACCCGGATAGCGATTGCAGGTTTACAGAATTGATAAGCAATTCTAAACCTGTATTCTGTGTTTCGCCCAGGTTAACCAAACGCGAGGTATAACCTACCTGCTGTGCCAGCTGCACATTCAGCAGCAAATCTTTGGTGATGGTGTTGTAGGCATCGAGGGTAACGGACAGCTTATTATTAGCCAGTTTAAAATCAATACCGGCATTCCATTGCGATGAGGTTTCCCAGCTTAAATTGGCATTGGGAATATTTTCCGGGTAATAGGCTACCGGTATTGTTCCGTCTAAAATGTACCCGCTGCTGCTGGCCGTTAGTTTTGCCAGTGAGCCGTAAGCCGGTATAGCCTGGTTTCCGGATACCCCGTAGCTTAAACGTACAGATGCTTCGCTAAGCACACGTTTTAAGGGTTGCATCCAGGGCTCTTCCAGCATGGCCCATTTAAAAGCCCCTGATGGAAAAAACGCCCATTTGTGGTTAGCCGAGAAATTGGATGCACCATCGGCACGGCCGGTTAAGGTAACATAATATTTTCTTCCATAATTATAGTTTAAACGTCCAAGTGCGGAAAGCATGGCAGACTGCCACAAATCTGATCTTACAAAAGTTTTGGAGCTTGGCGCACCCTGCATGTTGTTTTCCTCCAGTTCATCGAGCATATAGCCGCTACCACTTTGTGTTTGACTTTCAAATGTTTTTTTCTGTATTGTCCAACCGCCAAGCAGGTTTAAATTGTGGGTACTTCTCCAGCTTTTAGCATAGCTCAGAGTAGTTTCGCTTAATATGCCATTGTACCTGTTAGCATATTTGTAGGCATAACCGCCCTGCTCCAAAAATTCGCGGCGGGGCAGCGTGCTGGGCTGGTACTGATTGACATTCGCGTTGGAAACGGTATTGCTGAAAGCGGTCCTTAATTTAAGATTTTTTAAAAGCTGGTACTCCAGGAACAGGTTTGACCACAATACTTTACGGTATGTGATATTTTTTACGCTTTCTACCAAAGCCAACGGGCTGTTGATTACGCCACCTGCATACCAACCGGGATTCCACGACTCGAAATTGCCACCTGCATCGTAAGCATTCATTACAGGAGGCAGTGCCAGGGTAGAATTCCACCATCCGGCATTTGAACCTATATCCACTTTGTTGTTATCGGTAGCAGTATTGGAATAGTTAATTCTTAATCCACCCTTTAATTTCATCGAAAAGGTTTTATCAAGATTTAATCTGCCCTGGTAGCGTTCAAATCCTGATGCTTTGATAATACCCTGCTGGTTGGCATAGTTACCGGAAAAGTAATAGCGAAGCCCGGTATTTCCGCCCGAAACCGAAAGCGTATGATTTTGATAAGGAGCCCTGCGTGTTATTTCTTTGGTCCAGTTGGTGCCTTCGCCTAACGATGCCGCATCCGGATAAGGCGGATTGGTTCCTGTTGGGTTATTATTGTAATAGTTCTCATTCTGCAGTTCCGCGTATTCGGTAGCGTTCATCATATCCAGGTACCGGGGAAGTTCCGCAAACCCCATATCGGCCCTGTAATTAAATACATCTTTCCCCGGCGAACCTTTTTTCGTCGTAATCAATATTACGCCATTAGCTCCGCGGGAACCATAAATAGCGGTTGACGAAGCGTCTTTCAATACCTGGATTGATTCAATATCCGATGGATTGACATCGCTCAAATCGCCGGCATCAATCATACCGTCAATAACATACAGGGGTTCATTATCGGCATTAATAGAACGGGTTCCCCGAACTCTGACTGTAGTACCGCTTCCGGGGTCACCCCCAGCCGATATTAAATCAACACCGGCAATACGCCCTTCCAGCATCTGGTCTACCCTTACTTCGGGGACCCGTTCTATATCAGCCATTTTTACCGTGGCTACAGCTCCCGTAAGGTCTTTACGCTGTACTTCGCCATAGCCAACCACAACCACTTCATTTAATCCTGTAACCTGCTGCATCAGCTTCACATTGATTACCGAACCGCCGGTAAGCTTGCGCTCCTGGCTGACAAAACCGATGGATGTAAATACCAGTATGGCATCATTACCGGGAACTGTAATCCGGTAATTACCGTCTTTATCTGATACCGCCGAAACCTGTGTACCCTTTACCCGGATGCTGACTCCCGGCAGGGGAATATTCTTATCATCGGTAATTTTACCGGTAACCACAGTGGCTTTTACAGGCGCTTTGTCCTGCTGAGAAGGTTTTGATATAATAATGTTCTTATCAACAATATTATAATTGAGGTTTTGCCCTTTCAGGCATTTCTTCATCACCTCATTGATGTCCAGGTTTTTAACATTTAACGTTACCGGGGAGGTTCCCGCCAGCATTTCAGAGTTGTAAAAAATATTGTAACCACTCTGTTTCCTGATAGCTTTGAAAACATCTTCCAGCGAGGCCTGCTTCTTTACAAGGGTAATTTTTTGCGCATACGTAAACGCACTTACCTGCAGGCATGAAAACAGCACAATAGTAAAAGAGAGCTTCATTATAAATAATAGGTTCAACGGTTTGCGAAGACTAGCTCCTGCAAAAAATCGTCGTAATTTTTTGTACATTTGAATGTTAGGTTTTTATTTATTAGTTGTAAGGCAAATAATGGATAACCTGATGGGCCTAAGGGCTTAAAATCAGGGGCGCTGCAACGCTCCTGATTACTTACGCTTAAGCACTTAAGTACTTATGGCATAACAATTACCCTCCTTTCCAGCGATGCTTTTCCATTGTTCTCCGCCTCATCTTCTACCCGGAAATGGATAGCTCCCGTAAGTTCTATCGCCTTTAATAATTTATCTAAATCCGCGTAACGGGAGATTGTCCCGCCAAAGGTTTTTCCCGACATATCGCCCTGGTATTCTATCCTGATGTTATACCAGCGGGAAATGGTTTTCATTACTGTCCTGATATCTTCATTATTAAATACGAAGTAGCCGTTCTTCCAGGCCATAGCTTCTTCGGTATCTACTTTCCGAACAGAAATTTCAGGCTTTGCACCTGTTACTATTGCCTGTTCTCCCGGCGTTATAATTACCTGTTGTTTATGGTTTGAAACCCTTACCGACCCTTCAAGAAGGGTTGTTTTCGCAAAGGGATCATCGGCATACGCGTTTACATTAAAATGCGTACCCAACACCTCTACTTCCTGGTTGGCCGTAGCTACAATAAATGGCATCCAGGCCTCTCCAAAGGAGAGGGAGTTTGTGTTGCCGGATTTCCCTCCTTTGGGGGGATTAAGGGGGGCTTTTGCTACTTCAAAATATGCCTCGCCCCGCAGCTCCACACGACGCTCCGCATCATTAAAGGCAACCGGGTATGTTAATGATGACGCGGTATTGAGCCATACTTTTGTACCATCGGGAAGGATAAGCTGGTAATAAGCTCCCCGCGGGGTAGTGACGGTGTTTTTCAGATTTTCAGCACTGCTTCTCATTCCCGAATTGATATATACCAACTGACCATTTACCTGGCTTACACTTGAATTACCCTGTATGGCAACTGTTCCGTTTTGCGATTGGTCTAAAACCAGGTTTGTACCGTCCGCTAATGTTAATGTGGCCTGGCCTGCGTGCTGCCGGGACGGTTTGGGCCGGGTTTGTGTACGTGCGACATTACTTTCAGGTGAATTAACAGAAAGCGACCGGTAAAAATACAGACCTGCGCTAATAGCGATAACTATAACAGCCGCTGCCGCGTACCATTTGATATACCGGGATTGCTTTTTAACCGGTTTCAGTACTACATGGTGACTATCGCGGAAGCGGGAATCACTGACGATACGCCGGTATACTTTGTCTTTGGCACTGGTATCAGCTTTTGAACTATCCAGGTCGTTCCAGAACGCTTCCATTATCTCAAATAAAACCGGGTCTGAATCCGCCTGATGGATATAGCTGGTAAGCTCATCAAAATCCTTACGGCTGATGCTGTTTGTAGCATAACGATAAAGCAGATGTCGAAGACGTTTTTCGTTGATATTCATCCCTGGTTAGTACTATTTCTAAAAGCTGTTATAACTGGCTTATATAGGGAATACGGACGAGCCGGCAAATAGGACTAGTCCCGGGAAAACTTTTTTTGCAGTAATAGTAGACAAGTGACAATGGACAAGTGACAAGTGACAATGAACAAGTGACAATGGACAATGGATAGTGGACAAGTGACAATGGAGAGATGATAATGGACAATGGATAATTGAATATTGATTTGAGAACATTAGTTTAACTACAAACGAAGGAAAAAACAGGCTCTGTTATACCGGCCGTGAAGACACGCATCTGGGCGTTGGTTAACCGTTCTCAACAAACTTGGATATTTAAATTTTTGTATTTATGGCAGATTTGGGATTGAGTCTATGACCATTTAGAATCTATCTCCTATTTTCCGATGCAAAAAGTAATTAGTACTTAATATCAGTTACTTATGTTTTTGGGGTACAAATAAGGTACATTACTGCATTACAAAACCCCTTTCGGGGCTAAAATAGTGTTTTGGTTTTGAGGACTTCCAAAACGGGAAGTAAGAAACTTTCCGCCTAACATTTCAACTTATCATTTCATCAGTAGTTCGGTTTCAGAAATACCGCCCCCAGCTTCAATGTCTTTTAGTAGTTTCAAATACCGTTTTGTTGGTTTTCCTTTGTAGTATCTTTTAAAGTATTTACTATACAGTTGGCTTTTGGCTTTATTAGATTTTTGCAGCTTATCAAATTGCCTTATCAAATACTTATCCTTTGTTCCTAAAGTTTGGGTTTGGTAATATCCTTTGTCGTATGCTGTACGGTGCTGAAAATATCCGTTAATCAAATACAGTTTCCTGCACCTTGTGTTTGAGCGTGGGCAACTAAAATACCAAATATTGCCCGTTCCTAAATTCGAGGGTACAAACTCAAAGTAAACACGGTAATTTAATTCTGTACCGCTTATTAAATATTTCAATTCGATAAATGGGTTTTCAATATCGGTACTAACTTTTATTGAAATTTCAAGTATTTCGTAATTATGTGAAGTAAATCGTATTACGCCCTCACTTAGTTGGTTTGGCTTTAAGTAGTTCCATTTTTTTAAGTCTGAAACGCTTAACTGCTTACAGAAATCGTAAAGGGTTGGTATGTCTGAATGTCGCCCCATAAGAGAATAACCTAAATAATTAGGGAATAGTTAATACTTGTTTGAGTTCCTGCAATCTGTTCAGGTAGGGTAAAAAGGTTCGTTTGCCGTTGTTCGCTTTCACGGTGGCAAAGTGGTTTTCAATGAATAGGGAACAATCCGTTATTGTGCTGCACCTGTTCAGCTTTACGGGTTGGGTTGGTAGTTCAATACTTGCAAAGTAGTTTTCAAGTTCTGCAATATCATTGCTCCAGTTTTGGGGCTTTTCCTTTATAGGGTGTTCAATTCGTTCAGTTTTGAATACCTCAACTTTTGGCAATGGTTCAAGCTGCGAAAAAAAAGTTTTTTTTTGGGGCTTCACGTTTTTCACGTTTTTCACGGGTTGAGGTTTCAACTGGTTCAGGTTCGGGCTGTGGTGTTTCTTTTATGTCCTGCTTTCTGAATAGTCGCCAATCCTGTTTTATAAGATAGTCTGCAATGTCTTTGCCTTGCTCTTTGTCCTGCTGTGGTGCTAACTGTTCCAATAAGTCTGAAACGTGAAAGTATGTACCCTGTAAACGCTTTTGTATTTCCGCTGCTTTATTGCTCCATAACTCAAAGGCTTTACCGTCTTTTGATAGGTCGGGAAACAAATAAACATTCCTTCCTTTCAGGGCTTTGCACTTGTTGAGGTTTAAGCTGCTCAAATTGTAAACCGCTAACCAAAGTAAATTTGTAGGCTGTTCAGGGAAACCAAAATACAACGTGCCATAAATAGCCGTTTTAGGGGCTTCAACCAACGCAACGGGGTTGTATGGGTATTTGCTTAAAAGGTGTTCGCCAAACAAACAGGAAACCTTTGTTTCGTTCTTGTTGTAGGCTTCCAACCATTCGGGCAACGGCTTGTTTTTGTATTCGTTGTAAGTTAGTCGGGAATGTAGCCAACTGGTATGGTACTTCTTTGTTTTATCGGTGTGGTTGGTATAGTCAAATATTTTTTCCTGCACGGCATTTACATTGCCTTTACTATCAATATAAGGAAAACATACCGCCCCATTTTCGGGAACAGTCCCCAACCTATACAACGAAACAACCTTTTCAATGTCCTGCACTTCAAAAGGGAAAGGAACACGCTGTAAAAGGTTTTGAATAAAAATATTGTTATTATATCCAGTAAGTGTTTTTTTAAGTTCCTGAATGGGAATAAACGCCCTTTTGGGCTTGTTTACAGGCTTCTTTATTCGTTTTGGTTGCTGTGGCTTCCATTCTGTTTTATTGCCTTGTTCCTGCTCCCAAATAGCTTTTGCGTAACCGTCCAAATAAGGGTTGTTGTATTCCTGCTGTGGGCAATTTATTTCACGGTCGCAACGCCCGTACTGTTCGGGTAAGTATTCGCCTGTTTGGGTATCAATATACCTTACAAAGCGTTTTTTATCACAATTCGGGCAACGGTGTTTTTTACTGCCTTTCTCAAATATGTATCGGTGTTCTGTATTCATATTAGAAAGGTCTTTTGCCGTTTGACAAATACGCTACATTACCCACGTTAAGCCTATCAACCAAAACCCCGAAACCTGAAAGGCGTTTAATGAAATTAGACTTGTTCACGGGTTTAAAACCGTCCTCAATGCAATAGCCCCGGTATTCGGTGTATAGTTCTTTTATTAACCTGTAATCGGTTGGGCTACTTTGGTATTCGTTTTCATCAATGAACATCTTTACACTATCGGACTGGCTTTTGTACTGTTCAACGGCTTGTTTTACCGCTTCACAATCTGTAAACCTCTTTTGCTCCAATAGTCTGTTTAAGCCGTCCAGTACCCAGTTAAAAACGCCTGAAAGTTCATTTTCAATTATTTTGGTGTGTAACTGTTTATCCTGTTCCTGTGGTGGTATGGTAACATCAAAAGGAATGATTAAAAATCGTCTGAAATAGGCGTTTGTGTATTCAACGTCTTTGGGTAATTCATTACAGTTAAATATTAGTTTGGCATATTGTTTCAGCGTGAAAGGTTCGCCATAAGGTAAACGGGCTTCAACGGGTTCGCCTGAAACCAACTGTTTAAATATTGCACTTTCCAGTTTGCCGTTTATCTCACTTGCATAGTTTACCAACTTGTTAGCTAATTTCGCCCTGAAATAGCCGTTATCATTTGTAAGGCTTTGCAATGAATAGTTACTTGTATTTTCTGCACCCAGTAAGGCACTTACTATTTCAAAAAATACGGACTTACCATTTGCTCCAGTACCGTAAAGTATTAACGCCTTTTCTTCTTTTAGTCTATTGCTCCCGTGCTTAATGAAAACAAAGCCCAAGTATTCAGCTAAAACCTTTTGACGTTCAATATCGGGCAATACTTTGTTTAAATACGCTTCAAACAAAGGGGCTTTTGCCTGTGGGTTGTATTCAAATGGTAATTGATAGGTAAGGAAGTCTGAACGGTCAAACGGTCTTAATTGTGTACCCTTTGGGCTTACCTCAAACGTACCGTTTTGTAAGTTGATTAAAACCCTATTTGCCAACGGTGGTTTAGGTTCAAGGTATGCTGTGCCTAAAAACTGTTCGTATAGTTCTTTTCTGAATTTATAGTACCGTGCTGAAAAGGTAGGAACGCCCATTTTTTCGGCTGCCTTACCTAAAAACTTTTGGAATGTTTCTTTATTGAGTTCATCCCAGTAAGTGCCGTTGAATAAGTAAATAAAATCGTGGTTTTTGCATAAGCCCCAACGGTTGTTTTCAGCTATCTGTAAGACGTTTTCAATTGATAAAACAGTATAGTGCTTATTGGTCAATTTGAAGTTTTCGGCATTATGTGGGTTTGCCATTGCTTCAAAGTCCAACGGTTCAAACTGTTCAATTAACTGGCTTAATATTTCAGCGTGTGGGGTTGCTTTGGTTTCCGTTATTTCCTGAACGTGGTTTAAAAGCGTTTCAGGTTGCTGCAAGTCCTCAAACTGTGGGTTTATCTTTATTGCTTTCATATTCAGAAAAGGTTTAATTGGTTATTAAATGGGGCTTGTTCGGGGTTGGTGGTTAAGTACCACGCTTTGAAGCCTGTTTGTTTACATAGCTTCTTTTCAATTTCCCAAAGTCGCCCTGCCTTTTCTAAATCACGTTTGTACCTGCAAATATTCTTTTGAGGTATTCCAGTTGCAGCCGAAACCATTGAAGCTGTGGCAATATGTTCCTGTAAATACTGAAATATGGTTTTCAGTTGGCTTTTAAAGTCCGTATCTTTACCCTGTCTTTTATGTAAAGGGTTGTTGTTATTGGTGCTTTCCATTACTTCAACCCTTTTTTACCGTTAGACAAATACGCTTTTGCTTCTGCTTCAATTTCAGCGTTTGACTTTTTACGCCCCTCTTTGAGGTACTCCATAAGTTCGGTACTGCTGAAATACAACCTTTTTGAACGCTTCATAAAAGGTATTTCATTACGTGAACATTTCGAGTAGATAGTCGGGACGGTCAAACCTAAAAACTCCGCTGCACCTTGAACGGTTAAGAGTTGTTCAGGCTGTTCGGTGGGTGGTTGTTCCTGTTTTTCAATTAACAGGCGTTTTAATTCGCTAACTTCTTTTGTTAGCATTGTTACCGCTTCGGGCAACTTGTCAAATGTTAAATTTTCCATTGCTTAAAGAATTTTGTTTGTAATTCTCTGCAATGGTATAGGGGGCTTTTAGGGGCAACAATAAGGGGGTACGCCCTATTTTAATAGTTCATAGTCTTTTATTACATTTTCTTTGTGTTTGTAGGCTGTATAACGGTCTTTATTTTCGGTGGTATTCTTTAATAATGAACTTATATTGCCTTTTACTGCTCGTCCTTCCTTGTCGCTATCAAACCATTTTGAAACCTCTCTATTTAATTTATACTTGCTATCAAAATGCTTTTTCTCTAAATATGGAATAAACTGTAAGTAATCAAACATTGCAATTGCATAAGGCAAACCGCTTTCAGCTATTTTTTCAATTATTGAAACCTTGCTTTGTTCTGAAAGTGTTTTTACTTTTTCAAGTTCAAAAAAACCGTATTGGCTCAATTGTTCCTTTAATATATCTGCTTTTGTTTTTATCGGTTGAGGTGGTAAGGCTTTTTCAATCTTATTGCTTCGTTCAATGTATTCAAGCTGTTCGGTAATATGCTGTTTTAACTTTCCAAATTCGGGGTGCTGTTGTTTATTGATTATTCTACGTCCTATATTTCGGGAAACCTCAACTAAATTTTGATAGTCATTGCTATTGTAAATGATATTTTCAAGGTGTTCAAGGGTTGTATTTAGGTTGCTTTCGTATTCCTGTTTGATTAACTGCAAAACCTTTTCTAAATAGCATAAACCCAAATACAAATTGAAAAAAGGGTTTTCGGGTACAAAGTCCATTTTGTCTGAAAGTGAATTTTGAACTTTTGCCAAAATATTTGAAATAATGGTTTCAGCTTCGGGGTCTGTTTTTGGGAAGCCTACAAACTCACATTCATTGAAAAGCTGAATAAGTGTATTTGCCTGCTCCATTAAAAGCAAGTCCAACGGGTGTTTATTGTCGCTTTTGGTTCGGTTTTCGAGTTCAGTATTTATTTGCAGTACGGTAGTGTACCAAACTTTTGATGTATTCATTTGTCTTTTATGTTTTAAGTGGTTACATATCCAGTTTAATTTTATTGGCTGCTGTTCGTTTGGCTTCATCAACTATTTTGGCGTAAACCTGCGTTGTTTTCAGGTCTTTATGTCCTAACATTTTTGAAACGGTGTAAATATCCGTACCGTTAAACAGTTGCAAGGTGGCAAACGTATGTCTGAAACAATGAAAGGTAATATCCTTTGTTATTCCTGCTGCTCCAATCCATTGAAACAGGTGTTTGTTATGGTAGGCTGAATATTTAAGCCCCTCAAATACGGGTTTATCCTGTGGCATATCCTTTGGGTTTTCTGTGCCCTCTGTAAAGCTGTACGCCTGTTCTGAAATGGGCAATACCTCAACGCCTTTGGTTTTCTTTTGGTTGAAGTTCAGGAAATACCCTTGCCCGTTTATGTATTCCAGTTCGCCCCAAGTCATTTTTTGAATATCTGAAAACCTCAACCCTGTAAGTGCTGAAAATAGGGCTGCACGTTTCAATAAAACATCATTGCAAGGGGTTTTTACAAGTTTATTTAATTCCTCAATAGTTAAGTATTCCCGTCTTGTTTCGGCTGCCTTAATTGGGCTTATTTTGGCGTTCAGGTCGGTTTGTAGTATGCCGTCTTTATAAGCTTGTTTCAATGCAGCTTTTACCTTATTGAAGTATGAAACGGCTGAATTTTGTGAAAGGGTGGTTTTATTACTCCTATTGCTTTTGGTGGTAAGTAGGTATTCTTTGAAATCCTCTAAAAACTTTTCGTTGAGGTCTGCAAACTTCAATTTACCGTTGGTAAATGCTTCAATGTAATTGAGTGCTGAAACCCAATTATCGTGGTTACTTGCTTTACGTTTATTCGCTAACTTTCTGAAATATTCAACAAAACATTGTTCGCCCAATTCCTTTTTGCGTAACTGTTCTTTTTCGTATTCGCTGTAAATTTCAGGCTTATTTAAAAAGTTTTCCCGTTTTTGGCGTATGCTTTCGCCTATTTTCAGGGTTTCAGTATTGTGCTGTTTGTCAATTGGTGTTTTAGGTTTCTCATAAATGTAAAGCCCTAAAAACTCCCTGCGTGTGGGTTTGCCTGTTTCGGGGTGTGGTATCGGTGGGTAAAAGTCAAGGTACAGGCTTTTACGCCCCTTGCTTATTTTCTTTTGCCTTAAACTTACTTTTGTTGCCATTGTCTTTTATGCTATTTGTGAAAACCGTGAAAAATGTGAACGGCTGAAAAAAACTTTTTTTACGTCAATAGTTCATCAATAATCTGTTTCGGTACATAAGCGTACCAACCTTTCTTTATTTTGGGTATGCTGTTTCTTTTGATTAACTGCTGTACGGTGCTTTCAGAAACCTTGTATTTGTTCTGTACCTCTGTTAATGTGTAACAGTCTTTAATATCAAACGCCCCTGCCTGTTTCCATTCGTTGAGGTCGTTTATTTGTTGTTCAGGTATTTCAGGCTTTCCAGTTTCCTTATTGTTCAATAGCCTGTTAAGGGCTGAACGCTTAATAAGGGTACGGCTTCCAACCTTTATTTTCTTTAGGTCGCCTTGCTCAATCAATCGGTAAACGGTACGCCTACTAATTCCAACCAACTGGCATACCTCATTGATACTTAAAAACTCTTTGGCTTTCAGTTGCTCAATAGGTTGGTTTTTTATTCGTGTGGTTTCAGCGTTTGACTGCTTAACCTTTTCGGCTCTTTTACGGGCTTTGTATGCTGCCTTGCTGCATTTGTCCGAACAGTATTTAGTTACCGTTGTACGGGCTGTAAATTCCTTACTGCAATGCTGACAAATTCGTTTTACTTTAATGTTACTACTCATTTTGTGCCTGTATGTGCCTTAGTGTGTCATTATGTGTCTATGTGTGCCACAATTACCCTAAAAAAACGCTTTGAGGTACAAATAAACCTTTCAAAACGTATCAAGGTACAACAAAGGTACAAATTTGTACCGAATAAACGCATAAAATCACAAAATAAACAATAACTTTGCATCAATAAAAAAGCCCTTAATTCAGGGCTTTAAGTGGGTTTTATATTTGTTTTGTGTTTGGTTGTTTTGTGGTGGTTACTTCCCGATGCAAAACTTCGAAAATATATTATCCAGCAGGTCATCGGTGGTGACTGTGCCGGTAATTTCGCCGAGGTAGTGGAGGGCCTGCTTGATGTCCATAGCCAGGAAATCAGAGGTAACCGGGTTATCGATATTTTGCAACACCCGTTGCAGGGAATTCTCCGTTTGACGTAATGCCTCTACGTGCCGCAGGTTGGTCACCAGCGTCTCGCTGGTATTGATGTGGTGCAGGTTTACGGCATCCAGCAAGCTGCTTTTCAGCTCGTCAATACCTTCTTTCTGCTTTGCCGAAATAAACTGTGCGTTGAGCTTTGCCAGCTCATCACGTTGCTGCGGAGTGAGCAGCTCGGCCTTATTGATGAGCAGCAGGTATGGAATATGCAGTCGGGCCATATCATTTACCTGCTCTTCCATTTCAGCCAGTGTTTGCGTATTATCGGCCATGTAGATGATCAGCCGGGCCTGTTTCATTTTTTCGAGCGTACGCTCTACCCCTTTCGCCTCGATGACATCCACCGTACTGCGAATGCCGGCCGTATCCATAAAGCGGAAAATAATGCCATTGATATTGATCTCATCCTCGATGGTATCGCGTGTAGTACCCGCAATTTCGGACACGATGGCCCGCTCCTCGTTCAGCAGGGCGTTAAGCAGCGTAGACTTGCCCACGTTGGGCTTGCCGGCAATAACCACCGGCACGCCGTTCTTGATCACATTACCCAGCTCAAATGAAGCAATAAGCCGGTGCAGCACCTTCATGATCTGCATCACCAGCTCACGCAGCTGGCCGCGATTGGCAAATTCCACGTCTTCTTCCGAAAAATCAAGCTCCAGCTCGATCATGGAGGCAAAGTGGATCAGCTGCTCACGAAGCTGCTTCAGCTCGCCGGCAAAGCCGCCCCGCATTTGCTGCATAGCCACATCGTGCGAGGCTTTGGAATTGGAGGCGATGAGATCGGCCACAGCCTCGGCCTGGCTCAGGTCAAAAGCGCCGTTCAGGAAAGCCCGAAGGGTAAATTCGCCGGGTTTGGCCGCCCTGGCTCCCTGGCGTATCAGCAGGCTGATGATTTGCTGGATAATATAATTGGAACCGTGGCAACTGATCTCGACCACGTTCTCTTTGGTGTACGATCTCGGCGCTATATACAACCCGGCAACCACCTCGTCAATAATAGCGCCGTCCTCCACAATACGACCGAAGTGCAGCGTATGCGATGCCTGCTCCAGCAGGTTCTTCCCCGAAAAAACCCGGTTGACAACGGCAATAGCGTCCGGCCCGGAGAGGCGTATCACGCCAATTGCCCCGCTGCCCGGCGGGGTTGAAAGTGCTACAATAGTATCTGCAAGCTGCATGTTCTTATACGTTAAAACAAATCGTAAAAGTAGGATTTATACCACACATCCGTTTCATTATTTTATCATAAAATACCAAAAAGTCCCTCATTAAGCCTGTTTTGAGTATATTTAGCCCAATGAGCAAAATTACCGGGTTTAAACTGTTTACGTTACTGTTTTTAACGTGTATGAGCATAAACGCTCTCGCCGCAAAAGCCAGTGTTCAAAAACAACCCGTTTTGCAGAAATCCGGCCCTGTACTTCAGGCCAAGCCCATCATAACCAACGCATTACCTGCGCCCAGCACTTCCGATGAACAGTTAGTGCTGTTATCGCATTTGCGCCAGGCGCATATCCCGGCACATCATCCGTATGCTAATTCCCCCGATTTATGGTGTATTACCGTCAGGCAGCCCGTACCGCTGCCCGGCAAAATCAGTTCCGCCGATACAGCCCTGCATACCACTCCTGCATATAACTACGCTGTTTTATTTCCGGCGCACGAATTCAGCTAAGACAATAGCTTTTACATCAACCTTTGACAGGAAGCGCCAGCGAAAAAAACAGTAACGCACTGGCTGCCTGTTACTTTTAAATAAATAGTATATTGCATTTAATTTATTTTTTTGAAGATACGTTATGATTCATTTGCCCGAACTGATCGTTGACCTCGGACTCATCCTGGCCGCAGCCGGGGTAGTCACCCTGCTGTTTAAAAAAATCAAACAACCCATTGTTTTGGGATATATTATTGCCGGCATCTTTGTTGGCCCGCATTTTACCTTACTGCCCACCGTTGCAGAAGAAAAAAGCATTTCGATATGGGCTGAAATCGGGGTCATTTTCCTGCTTTTCAGCCTGGGACTTGAATTCAGCTTTAAAAAGCTCGCCAAAGTAGGCGGCGCTGCCTCGGTAACCGGTATCACCGAAGCCGTATCCATGCTGCTGCTGGGATATCTTGTCGGCAGCCTGATGGGCTGGTCGACCATGGACAGCATTTTCCTGGGCGGCATTCTCTGCGTTTCGTCCACAACCATTATCATCAAAGCGTTTGACGAGCTGGGCGTGAAGCATAAACGGTTTGCCAAACTCGTCTTCGGCGTGCTTATTGTAGACGACCTGGTAGCTATTTTACTGATGGTACTGCTTTCTACCCTGGCCGTGAGCCAGCAATTTGCAGGCTCCGAAATTATGCTTTCGGTATTAAAATTCGGCTTTTTCCTGGTATTGTGGTTTTTGGGAGGGATTTTCCTGGTTCCTACCTTCCTCAAACGCACCCGCAAGCTGATGAACGATGAAACCATGCTCATTGTATCGTTAGCTTTATGTTTACTCATGGTGATGCTTGCCGTGAAAGTCGGCTTCTCTCCCGCCCTCGGCGCTTTCATTATGGGGTCTATCCTGGCCGAAACCACGCAAGCCGAGCACATCGAGCATCTCACCAAATCGGTAAAGGATCTGTTTGCAGCCGTTTTCTTCGTATCGGTTGGGATGCTGATCGACCCACAGGTGCTGGTTGAGCACGCCGCAACAATTATTATCGTGGTACTGGTTACCATAGCTGGTAAATTCCTGAGCTCTTCCATCGGCGCTTTAGTGGCGGGACAGCCTTTAAAAGTGGCCATACAAGCCGGCCTGAGCCTGGGGCAGATCGGTGAATTTTCATTCATCATTGCCAGCCTCGGCCTTACCCTGCATGTAACCAGCAACTTCCTGTACCCGGTGGCTGTGGCTGTATCGGTAATTACCACCTTTACTACACCTTACCTCATGAAATTCTCGGGGCCATTGGCTGCCGGTATCGAGCGCATGCTTCCACAGAAATGGATAGACGGCCTGAACCGTTACAGCTCAAGCACAGAAGGTATTGCCCAAACCAGCGACTGGAAAATGTTATTGCGGGCTTATCTCATAAATTTTATCACCCACTCGGTTATCCTTACCGGGATATTGTTCCTGGCGAAATATTACCTCTATCCGTTCATTACCACCAATATCGGTGCAGGGCTTAATGGCATCCTCATCGGAATCGTTATTTCCTTCATCCTGATGGCGCCCTTTTTATGGGCATTTGCCTTGCGGCGGATCGAACGCAAAGCCTATTCGCACTTATGGCTCAACAAGCGGTATTCCCGCGGGCCACTGATAGCCATTGAAGTAACCCGTATCCTGCTGGCGATATTATATATTGGTTTCCTGCTTAACATCTTCTTAAATGCTACCTGGGCTATTATCATTGCACTAATGGCCATTATACTGGCCATCATCGTGTTTTCTAAAAAGCTACAGGCATTTTATAACCGGCTGGAAACCCGTTTCCTGCTTAACCTGAACGATCGTGAAAACCAGAGGGAAAAAACGGCCATTATTCCCTGGGAAGCCCACCTGGCCGAGATGCAGGTAGCTCCCGAATCGCCTTTGACAGGGAAAACGTTAGCCGAACTGGCCATTCGCGAGCGTTATGGTGTCAGCATTGCACTGATTGAGCGGGGAAAGATCAGCATTCCAACGCCCAACCGCGATGAGCAGCTATTCCCTTATGATAAGCTGACCGTTATCGGTACCGACGAGCAGCTTGCCCACATTAAGCAGCTTGTTGAAGACCACAGCGTTTACAGCGAAGATACACAAGCGGCCAAAAAAGACCTTGAGCTGCAAAAAATCACCATCACAGCCCATTCGGCCATTTGCGGGCAAAGCATACGCGATTCCGGCATACGCGAACGTACACAAGGCCTGATTGCCGCGATAGAGCGCAATAATGAACGTATTGTCAACCCGGATTCCTCGCTGGTATTCCAGCCGGGAGATACGCTATGGATTGTTGGCAACCGCAAACGGATCATGGAAGCATTGAGTTAAAAGTTGTAAGTTTTACGTTGTAAGTGGCTTATGGCTGATGGTTCATGGCTTATAGTCTGAAAGTTGGGAAAGACCAAAAGCCCGGAAGCGGGAATAAAAGTTTTACGTTATACGTTGTAAGTTGTACGTTTTAAGTGGCTTATAGTCTGAAAGTTGGGAAAGACCAAAAGCCCGGAAGCGGGAATAAAAGTTTTACGTTGTAAGTTTTACGTTGTAAGTGGCTTATAGCCGATGGTTCATGGCTTATAGTCTGAAAGCCGGGAAGCAAAAACGTGTTACGAGTTATGAGGCCCGTAACACGTAACTCAAACCCGCAACAATCAAACAATTTACACCCGCTACCTAATACCACCCGAAAGGCTTCGTAATTAAATAGCTACCTTTACCGCAATGACCATACTTACATTCACCTTACTGATACTGGCCGGTGCTGTTGTAGCAGGCTTTCTGGGTTCGCTGACCGGTCTGGGCGGCGGTGTGGTGATCATTCCGCTGCTTACGCTGATCTTTCATGTGGATATTCGCTACGCCATCGGGGCATCGCTGGTAGCGTCTATAGCCACCTCATCAGGTTCGGCAGCAGCTTATGTAAAAGAAGGAATTACCAATATGCGACTGGGCATGTTCCTGGAAATTGCCACTACAACAGGCGCTATTGCCGGCGCCTTCCTGGCGGCATATACCCCAACCCATGTAGTGGCCATCATATTCGGGCTGGTGCTCATTTTTTCGGCAATCACATCCGTTCAGAAAAAAACCGATCACCTGGAAACGACAAGTAGTCCATTGGCCAGGAAGCTACGCTTAAACAGCACGTATCC
Organism: Pedobacter sp. BS3; assembly: GCF_008274585.1. GTDB lineage: Bacteria > Bacteroidota > Bacteroidia > Sphingobacteriales > Sphingobacteriaceae > Hufsiella_A. The sequence continues at coordinate 184,946 of NZ_VTRT01000002.1, forward strand.
TGACGAAGGTAAAACCGTAGCTTACTCGTTAAAAAACGTTCCCGGAGGTTACCTGTTAATGACCGTTGCGGGAATCATATCCGGACTTTTAGGCATCGGCTCCGGAGCCTTAAAAGTGCTGGCGATGGACACGGTGATGCACGTTCCGTTTAAGGTTTCAACCACTACCAGTAATTTTATGATCGGCGTTACAGCGGCAGCCAGCGCTGTGGTGTACCTGCAACGCGGCTATATTGAGCCGGGACTGGCCCTGCCTGTGATAACCGGGGTGCTGGCAGGTTCGGTACTGGGCTCAAAGCTGCTTGTTAAAGCCCATACCAAAAGTTTACGGATTGTATTTTGCACGGTGATCAGCCTGTTGGCGCTGGAAATGATCTATAATGGTTTAACCGGGAAAATTTAAGTATATGCACACACCATCGCGACGTAAAGACAAAGACATTCAACAATTTATTGGTACACTGCTGCGTCTTGGCGTAGTTATTTCGTGCCTGGTTGCTATTGCCGGCGGAATTATCTACCTGTATTTGCATGGCGCCGGGAAGCCTGAATACCATATCTTCAAAGGCGCTGCACAACCCATGCGCTCACTGGATGGCATTATACAAAGCGCCTCACAATATCATGGCCGGGGTATTATCCAGTTGGGAGTTGTTATCCTTATCGCCACCCCTATCTTGCGGGTTTTCTTTTCAGGACTTGCCTTCACGCTCGAAAAAGATTACCTGTATACCTTTATCAGCCTGCTGGTATTGGCTATTATCCTATTCAGCATGTTTGAAAAGCTCGGAGGCTGATATTTCATCCGGCTTTACGCCCGGCCGCCGGCAACAATAAAATCTTTAAATCGTTCAAAACCAGCTCAAAATCAGGCGTTACGGTCCAATCGGTAACCCGGTGCAATTTGCCGTTAAGCGGAGCCCAGCGGCCCGGCTCGCCATCCATACTGATCACGATACTCGGCGTTTCCAGGGCAGCCGCTATATGCGATACGCCCGTGCAATTTGAAATCAGCGCAAAAGCATTTTTGATAAGCACAGCCACAGCGCCCAGGCTGGTTTTGCCGGCGGCAATTAACGGCTTATGCCGCATGTGTCGTTGAACTTCGGCCACAACAGGCAGCTCGCTTTCTGTACCGGTAATTACAACACGCAATCCCTGCCCGATACAGTAATCAGCTAAAGCGGCAAAATAAGCCGGCGGCCATTGTCGCCAGGCTCCCCGCGAACCGGGATGAACACATACATAATTTCCAGGCTGTACCGGGAGATCTAACCGGTAAAAATCCTGGTAATCGTTCTCGGTGAGCGGAAATTCCAACGCTGTATCACACGAAGCTATGCCCAAATGCGCCATCAGGCGGAGATGCCGCTCAATTTCAGATCCGGTATCTGGGTAACGAAGAAACAAACCATTCTGCGGGTAATAATGCTGACCGGTAAAAAAGCCGGCAGTGTACCGGGCGCCAAATAACTCTACCATTGGATTGACTATAGAACCGTTACCCTGCATCTGCAAGGCCAGATCGTATTTATTAGCCTGCACTTCTTGCAGAAACCGGGTAAATGCCTCAGCATCCACCGGCTGTTCCGGTAACCCGGGATAACCGGGAAAATGTATGAAGTTATCAAAATAACCGGCGAACCGTTCGGTTAATGATCTGGCCCAGGGTAATCCGGCAAGGGTGATCTCAGCTTTGGGAAAAGCGCTTCTGAGTACCCGTACTGCCGGGATAGCGCACAGCATATCGCCTAACTGTAATGCCCGGAATATGATGATCTTCCTGATATTTTTTAATGTGCTCATAAGATAATGCTATAATTAGTTAAGCCTGGATTAACTGGTATTAACGATCGCATAGGCGCCAGATCAAGAGTAAATCCTCCCCTGCTCCCCGCCAACTGGCGGGGGGACATGCAAGCGCCCTAACCTGCCTAACTTTTGTAAAATTAGTATCGAACTGTGCCTGTCCTCCGCCAACTGGCGGAGGGCGTGTTGGCAATGTGCATAGGGAGGAGGAGGTACTTTTATTACTACAGAGTACATTTCTTTATTAACTTGATAGAAATGGCTGAATTTCGCTGCATTCAACTTTTAACGTTTCACTTAACAATAGAGATAACTTTTGCAGGTAAAATGTTTGCCAGTAAGCGGCATTTCAGGTGATTATTCCCATTACACGTAAAAATACGTACCCTCCCGCGAGAACTACCTGAATTTAACGCATCCGGGTTTTGCGGTTAACAAAAACCTGCGGGATATGTTTAAGCTATGATCTATTCTAACTCCACCGTAAGCTTGTCACGTTTTATTTTTTATACGCTTAAACTATAACTTTATGGGTTACCACGAAAACAAATCCTGTATTGAGGCCTGTTTGGCATGTGCCGCAGTATGTAATCATTGTGCATCATCCTGCACTCAAGAACAAGACGTAAATATGATGGCCCGTTGTATTGACCTGGACATGCAATGTGCCGCGATATGTTATGCCGCAGCGCAGCTTATGAGCCTGGGAAGCGACAAAGCCCCTGAGATTTGCCGTATCTGTGCCGATATCTGCGAAGCTTGTGCCGAAGAATGCTCAAGACACGATAACGACCATTGCCGCGAATGCGCTAACTTGTGTAAGCAATGTGCTAACGAGTGCCGGAAAATGTAAACAAACAGAATGGCTTGACCTGCATTTTAAGTATTTACCACGTCTAAACAGGTAGTTATTGTACAAACCGGCCTGCTGAATTACTTGTTTTAATGTAAGAGTTGTTCGTTCAGCTCTCACATTAAATCACAACATTAAAAATAACTCTGCTATGGAAACACAAACAATGAATGCACCCGCTGCAACCGATTCAAAACTGAAAGAATTCTTTACCGACCAACTGGCCGATATTTACTGGGCCGAGAAAAAACTGGTTAAAGCCCTGGGCAAGCTCCAGGAAGCCGCTACTTCCAGCGAGCTTAGCAATGCCTTTAGCGATCATTTAGAGCAAACCCGCAACCATGTTACCAGGTTGGAAGATGTATTTAACCTGGTCGGCGAAAAAGCAAAAGCCCAAAAGTGCCCGGCAATGGCCGGCATTATCGATGAAGGTGAAGACATTATTGACGAAACGGAAGAAAATACCGCACAACGTGATGTGGGTCTTATTTTCGCCGGCCAGAAAGCCGAACATTACGAGATTGCTACTTACGGTGGATTGATCACGCTGGCTCAGACATTGGGCTACAGTGACGCCGCCGATGTGTTAAAGCAAACGCTGGCCGAAGAAAAAGAAGCCGATGCCCTGCTGACACAAATTGCCGAGAATAGCGCCAATATCGAAGCCAGCCAGGAGCCTAACGAATAATTGTTTTAACACTCCAATAATCATCCCGGAGCACAGGTTCATCTATCCGCCTAACAGGACCTGGCCCGGGATGATGTGTTTTAGCATCTTATCATTCATTGCTCATTCAATCGCACACATTACTCCCGAACGATTTTCTTCTTAATCATGTCATCGATCAGCGTATTACTTACCTCCGATGCCAGTGTCTGTGCACTTGACGGATCAAACGATTTGGTTTGTGCAGAGTATTCAAGCTTATCCGCCGACAGGTTATAAAAATTAGCCTCAAGCATATAATTGGTAGTTACCGAATAATAACCCGGATTGTACAGGCGGGTATAAACCGTATGATAATAACCCCAGAAGCGGTTATAATACGTATATGGCACATAACTTACCGAGCCGGGTGTATAACGCTTTTCCTTTTCTTTATCCAGCAGGGCGATAGTGAAAGCGCCATCGTACCCATTACGCCTGATACGATTGAGCGCTGCCTGCTCATCCGCCGCTTCAAAAGCCTTAGGGCCGTACTCGGCGTAAGCCGAACCTGCATTTATTCCATGCGACTTCAGGTTGGTTACCATTGCATTTTCCACGCTTTCGCGGATGTCGCGATCTTTTGCTCCCATCAGGGCTATAACCAGGATTTTGTTATAACGTTGCAAGGTACCGTCGGGCGCTTTCCACGAAGATACCAGTTGCGTGCTGCTACATCCCGCACTCAGCACAAAAAACATTCCGATACTATAAATCAGCTTTTTCATAATAGATGGTATTAACTTCATTATTAACAGTTTAAGCGGTTATTGGTGTTAATAAACAGCATTTAATTTTTGCTATCGCAGAACAAAATCTATCTCTTAATTTACTTTGCACGACCGTTACAGCCATGTATTCAGGCAAGCGCTTAACTGGCTGAGATATCCCCTGCCAAATAAATTTACATGTACCAGTAAAGGATATAAATTCCACAATTGGCTTCGCTCCTGCCAGCCCTTTTCAAGCGGGAAAGTTTCCTGGTAAGCCCGGTAAAACGCCGTATCAAAACCACCGAACAACAAGGTCATGGCAATATCCGTCTCCCGGTATCCATAAGCCACCGCCGGGTCAATCAGGAACGGAACACCCGCACGGTTAACCAGGTAATTGCCGCTCCATAGATCGCCATGCACTAATGCCGGCGGCTCTTTAGGGTATAGATTATCCAGTCGCTTGTACAATTCTTCAAACTTCCTGTACATCGCGGCATCCAGTAAATGCTTGTCAAGAGCCAGCTTCACCTGCGGTTCCAGGCGCTGGTGAATAAAGAAATCGCTCCAATTCAAAGCAGGCGTATTTGCCTGCTTCAGCGAACCCATATAATTATCGAAGTCCAGGCCAAAATGAGTGTGGGTACACCGGTGCATCCCGGCCAGTTGCCGGCCCAGTAGTTCAGACGATTTCTTTGTTACCGGTCCACGTTCAATCCATTCCAATAATAAAACCTGCGAAGCCCCTAATGTATCCACATATAGCACTTCCGGAATACGGATAGCTTCTGCAGACCGTATGAGCATCAGCCCTTTCGCTTCGCTGGCGAGCATATCCGGGTAACGATACGCATCATTCAGTTTCAGGAAGAAACCGGCATCGCCATATTGCAAACCGTAACTCTGGTTAATATCGCCGCCGGCTACCCGTTGTATGCCGGTCAGCTTTGTAGATATCAGCCCTTTACGGGATAATATCTCCGTTACAGGGGCGGTTATTTCTTCCGGTAAAAACATCGGATGAAATTAGCGCTAAAAATTTATCTTTGCGCAAAGATGAAGCACATTCGGAATTTTTGCATAATTGCACATATAGACCACGGAAAGAGCACTTTAGCCGACCGTTTATTAGAATATACCAACACCATTACACAACGTGAGGCGCAGGCGCAGCTGCTTGATGATATGGATTTGGAACGTGAGCGTGGAATTACCATTAAAAGTCACGCCATCCAGATGAATTACACGCTTGACGGGGAGGATTATGTGCTGAACCTGATCGACACACCGGGGCACGTGGATTTCTCTTACGAAGTGTCACGCTCTATCGCTGCCTGCGAAGGCGCATTATTGATTGTGGATGCCTCGCAAGGCATACAGGCGCAAACCATTTCCAACCTGTACCTGGCGCTTGAGCACGACCTGGAAATTATCCCCATTCTGAATAAAATGGATCTCCCGGGTGCCATGCCCGAAGAGGTAAAAGACCAGATCATTGACCTGATCGGCTGCAAACGTGAGGAAATTATTCCTGCCTCCGGCAAAACCGGCATGGGTGTTGACAGCATCCTGCGGGCCATTATCGAACGCATCCCCGCTCCTGTTGGTAATCCCAAGGGGGAATTACAGGCGCTGATCTTTGACTCGGTTTTCAATTCTTTCAGGGGTATTATTGCCTATTTCAAGGTTGTTAACGGCGAAATCCGTAAAAACGATAAGGTTAAATTCATCAACACCGGCAAACAGTACCTTGCTGATGAGGTTGGCGTACTCAAACTGAACATGCAACCCCGCGACGTGATCAAAACCGGGGATGTGGGATATATCATTTCGGGCATTAAAGAGGCCCGTGAAGTGAAGGTTGGCGATACCATTACGCAGGTTGAACGACCTGCTAAAGACGCCATACAAGGCTTTGAGGAAGTAAAACCGATGGTGTTTGCCGGTATTTACCCGGTTGATACCGAAGATTACGAGGAGCTCCGCGAAAGCATGCACAAATTGCAGCTTAACGATGCGTCTATTGTTTTTGAGCCCGAAAGTTCGGCGGCGTTAGGATTTGGTTTCCGTTGCGGATTTTTGGGTATGCTGCACATGGAAATTATCCAGGAGCGGCTGGAACGGGAGTTCGACATGACGGTAATTACCACCGTTCCGAACGTATCGTACAAGGCATTTACCACCAAAGGCGATGAAATACAGGTCAACAACCCATCCGATTTGCCTGACCCCAGCAAGCTGGATTACGTGGAAGAGCCTTATATCAAAGCTAACATTATTACAAAATCCGAATTTGTTGGCCCGGTGATGTCGTTGTGTATTCAAAAACGGGGTGTTATTGTTAACCAGTCGTACCTGACGTCTGACCGTGTGGAGCTGGTTTTCGAGATGCCTATGGGCGAAATCGTGTTCGATTTTTACGACCGGCTTAAAACCATTTCAAAAGGTTACGCCTCGTTTGATTATCACCAGATCGGTTACCGGCAATCGGATCTGGTACGGCTGGATATCCGCCTGAACAGCGAACCCGTAGATGCCCTGTCATCGCTGATACACCGCAGCAACTCCTATGAGTTTGGTAAGAAGATTTGCGAGAAGCTCAAAGAGCTGTTGCCCCGTCAGCAGTTTGAAATTATCATCCAGGCATCTATCGGAGCCAAAATTATCGCCCGCGAAACGGTAAAAGCTCTCCGCAAGGATGTGACAGCCAAATGTTACGGCGGTGATATTTCGCGTAAGCGTAAATTATTGGAAAAACAGAAAAAAGGTAAAAAACGCATGCGCCAGGTTGGGAACGTAGAGATCCCGCAATCGGCGTTCATGGCGGTGTTAAAGTTAGATTAAAAACAGATGTGAGATTTTAGATGTGAGATTTTAGAAGCTAATGCCCTTGTCTCATATCTAACGTCTCATATCTCATATCTCATTCTATGGAATTATTAGACGGAAAACTTGTTTCAGAGAAAATCAAATTAGAAATAGCCGAAGAAGCGGCGCAATTTTTGGCCAGCACCGGTCGTAAGCCGCATTTAACAGCCATTTTGGTAGGCAACGATGGAGGCAGCGAAACCTATGTGGCCAGCAAGATGAAAAACTGCGAGAAGGTTGGCTTTCAATCTTCGCTGGTGCGATATGATAATACCGTAACCGAAGCGGAGCTGCTGAACAAAATCCGCGAAATTAATGCCGATACCGGCGTTGACGGGCTGATTGTACAATTACCCTTGCCCAAACACATCGACCCTGAAAAGGTAACCGAAACCATTGATTACCGTAAAGATGTGGATGGCTTCCACCCGATTAACCTGGGCCGTATGGTGCGTAACCTGCCTTGTTTCATTCCCGCTACGCCTTACGGCATTTTGCTGATGTTACAAGCGTATCATATTGATACTACCGGCAAACATTGCGTAGTGGTTGGTCGCAGCAATATTGTGGGCACACCCATGAGCATCCTGATGGCCCGGAACGCTAACCCAGGCAACTGTACGGTTACCCTGACCCACAGTAAAACCAGGGATCTGAAAGAACAGGTTCTGCAAGCTGATATTGTGATTGCCGCCATCGGCAAAAAGAACTTTATTACAGCCGATATGGTAAAACCCGGCGCCATTATTATTGATGTGGGCATTAACCGCGAAACTTCCACGCAAACCAAATCGGGCTATAAGCTGTACGGCGATGTGGACTTTGAGCATGTAGCTCCCAAGGCATCGTACATCACCCCTGTTCCCGGCGGCGTAGGCTTGATGACCATTGTTGGCTTGCTTAAAAATACGCTGGCATCGGCTAAAGGGGAAATTTATTGACAATGGACAGTTGATAGTGGAGAATGGACAATGGACAGATGATAATTGATAATTGATAATGGACAGATGATAATTGATAATTGATAATGGACAATTTGCTTGCGCTCGTTTGCAAAACGAGTGCATAACTATCCGGCGTTTGTAACGCCGTAAAAACGCTACAAGAAATTTCGACTGAAGGCACAAAGCAGAAGACAGACTACATAGTATTTTATTGATTATCAACACTAAATAAATTTAATAAAAATTACGTATATATTTTTTATTCCATACGTAAAGTATTATATTTGTGTAAAGTTAAACACGTATGGATACCAAAGTAACCCTAAGTTTTGATGAAGAGGTTGTCCGCAAAGCGAAAAAATACGCTGCCGATAACAACATCAGCCTGTCAAGGCTAATTGAGTTTCTGCTTACCAAGGTTACCACTAAAGAATATGCAAACCTTGAAGAGTACCCTATTTCAGATTGGGTATACCAGGTTGCCGAAGGTGAGGTAGAATATAAACGGGCACCTAAAAACAATGAAAAGTCTCTCAAACATGAGTTTTTTGAATCTAAAAAATAATAGTTTAGTTCACTACCTTATCGCATGAGGATTTTCCTGGATGCCAACGTTCTTGTATCTGTACTTAACAAAGAATATCCCTTATTCACTTTCTCGTCACGTATTGTAAGCCTTGCATCAAGCCCTGCTTACGAAGTTTATACTTCGCCGATTTGCCTGGCTATCGCCTTTTACTTTGCCGAAAAAAAGCATAAGGCCGTGCTTGCCAAACAGAAAATAGACCTGCTGTGCAATTATCTGAACATTGCACCCAACTCCGCTCCGGGCGTAGGCTACACGCTTCAAAATAAATCCATACATGATTTCGAGGACGGTTTGGAATATTACGCAGCCAAGGAAAATAAATGCCATTGCATCATTACTGAAAATACCGGCGATTTTTACTTTTCTGAACTGGAAGTACTCACCTGCAAAGATTTTTTTGAAAAGTATATGGTGAAGTCATGAGCCTGCTAAAAAAGAATTATATTAGATGCTGCAAATGAAACATAGCCAATCATATCTCCGGATTGCCGCAGTTATGCTGATCACAGCTCTCACCGTGCTGGGATGCAGTAAATCTAAAAACCTGGCTCCGCTCGACCTGGAGAAGGATTACTTTCCATTAACGGTTGGCAGCAACACCGTTTACGCTGTCGATTCTACCGTTTATAACGATTTTAACAATACGGTTACTACCTATACCTTTGAGCTGCGGGATTCTGTAGCCCAGGATATTTCAGAAAACGGATACCAGGAAGTACGGATTGAGCGCTACAAGCGTAAGGACGGTACGGAAGCATGGACGTTCCAGAAAACCATTTCGCGAAAGCTGATTGATGTCCGGGCCGAAGAATTTATTGATAACCAACGGTTTGTACGGTTGGTATTTCCGCCACAGCTTAGCAGGGTTTGGAATGGCAATACCTATAATAATATCGGCGCCCAGGAGTACATTATTACTGCCAGCGGAAGCAGTCAGACCATTAACGGTATCAGTTTCGACCAAACTGTTGATGTCAAGGAAATTGATGAAAACAATCTTGTACGCGAGGATTACGCGGTGGCTACCTACGCCAAAAACGTTGGTCTGATCAGACGTGAAGTAAAGGCTGTTGATAAAAACATCAGCACCGGCCAGATAACCCGCGGATACAGTTATATCCTGCAAATCAAATCTTTTTAAAACCGGCTAAGCTTATCTTTTATTTTAATTAAAGATGCCCAAATTTGTCATCCGATTTGGCATTACCTGTTTTATTTGTTTTTATTTGCAAAAAATCGCTTTTTGAATGGCAAAAAATCTCCTTATAGTTGAATCTCCTGCGAAAGCAAAAACCATAGAAGGTTACCTGGGCAAAGATTTCCTGGTAAAATCCAGTTATGGGCATATCCGTGACCTGGTAAAAACAGACGACGCAATCGATGTTAATAACGGATTCGCTCAGAAATACGAAGTTCCGGCAGATAAAAAAGCTGTAGTTTCGGAGCTTAAAAAGCTGGCTAAAGATGCAGAAACCGTATGGCTTGCATCTGATGAGGACCGCGAGGGGGAAGCCATATCCTGGCATCTGTACGAAACGCTGAATCTCCAGAAAGACCGAACCAAGCGCATTGTTTTTCACGAGATTACCAAGCCGGCTATTCTCCGGGCGATAGAATCGCCACGCAGTATTGATTATAACCTGGTTAATGCACAGCAGGCACGCCGCGTTTTAGACCGTTTAGTGGGTTTTGAGCTATCGCCGGTATTATGGAAAAAGGTAAAACCGGCGCTTTCGGCAGGACGCGTACAGTCGGTCGCTGTTCGCCTGATCGTGGAGCGTGAACGCGAAATAAACCGGTTCAAGGCTGTGGCCACATTCAAAATCACCGCGATCTTTACTACCGGAAAACAAAAAGAGCTGGTGCGTGCCGAACTACCGCAACGGTTTGATACCGAGGCGGAGGCAAAGAAATTCCTGGAAGATTGTATTCCGGCAAATTTCCACATCAGTAACCTGGAAACCAAACCGGCAAAACGCAGTCCGGCGCCGCCGTTTACCACTTCTACGCTGCAACAGGAAGCCAGCAGAAAGCTGGGCTATTCGGTTTCAAGAACCATGAGCATTGCTCAAAAGCTGTATGAATCCGGGAAAATAACCTATATGCGTACCGACTCGGTCAATTTATCCGATACCGCTTTAAATGCTGCCGCTGCCGAAATAAGATCCGCTTACGGCGAAAAATATCACCACCGGCGACAATTCCGCACCAAAACAGCCGGTGCGCAGGAGGCACACGAGGCTATACGTCCTACCTACTTTGAGCAGCATACCATCAATGGCGACAATTCTGAAAAGCGTCTGTATGAGCTTATCTGGAAACGTGCCATTGCATCGCAAATGAGCGAAGCGCTGTTTGAAAAAACGGTTGCCCGCATATCGGTTTCCACCCGCTCTGAAGAATTTACAGCAACCGGCGAAGTGATGAAATTCGACGGTTTCCTGAAAGTTTATATCGAATCGACCGATGAAGACCAGGACACACTGGCCGACGATAACGCGGACAATGCCATTTTACCTCCTCTTGTTCAGGGACAGGAGTTATTTTCACAGGAAATCATTGCTACTGAACGTTATACGCGTCCACCGGCACGATATACGGAAGCCAGCCTGGTAAAAAAGCTCGAAGAGCTGGGCATTGGCAGGCCATCAACCTACGCTCCTACCATTTCAACCATACAAAACCGCGGCTATGTGGTTAAAGAAGACCGGGAAGGTAAGCAACGTTCGTTTACAGTACTTACCCTGAAAGACAAGCATATTTCAAACCGGCAAAAAACAGAAATTACCGGCGCCGAAAAGGCAAAACTGTTCCCTACCGATATTGGCGGTGTTGTCAATGATTTCCTGGTAGACCATTTCAAGGGAATTGTTGACTATAACTTTACGGCTTCGGTAGAAAAGGAATTTGATGAGATTGCACAGGGTCTGAAGGATTGGACCAAGATGCTGCATTCGTTCTATAACCCGTTCCACAGCGAGGTTGAAACTACGCTTCAAACTGCCGAGCGGGCTACCGGAGAACGGCTGTTGGGTGTTGATCCGGCAAGCGGTAAAAATGTGTACACCAAGGTTGGAAAGTTTGGCCCGTTGGTACAGATCGGTGAAAATGATGATGCCGATAAGCCCCGTTATGCCAGCTTACTAAAAACCCAATCTGTTGACACCGTTACCCTGGACGATGCGCTGCAATTATTCAAATTACCTTTCCAACTGGAAGATTACAAAGGTAAGGAGGTATCTGTTGGTGTTGGCCGTTTTGGCCCGTATGTAAAATGGGGTGATACTTTTATCTCCGTTCCCAAAAATGAAGATCCGTTATCCATTAATATGGATCGGGCCATTGCCATTATTGATGAGAAAATTACGGCTGATGCCCCCGTTTCCCAGTACGAAGGCTTACCGGTTACCAAGGGAACAGGCCGGTTTGGCCCATACATTAAGTGGAAGGATCTGTACATCAACGTGCCTAAAAGCTATAATTTCGATAATCTGAGTGCGAATGATATTGCCGAACTGATCAGTAAAAAGCTCGATAAAGAAGCAAACCGGTACATCAGGCAATGGGAAGCTGAAAAAATAGCCATAGAAAATGGTCGCTGGGGGCCGTTCATCCGTTTTGGAAAGCAAATGCTCAAACTGGGTAATAACCCGGCTACCAAACAAAAATATACAGCCGAGGAACTGGCCAATATCAGCCTGGATGAGGTTAAGAAAATTATTACCGCACAGGTTCCTGATGCATTTGAGAACAAGAAAAAGGCTACTGCAAAGAAAAGATAGACAATCACGTATTAAGTATAAAGTAAAAAGTTGAGCGGAGCGAAACTCCCCCGAGTAATTCGGGGTTCGGGATGAAAACCGGTAATACGCTTTACATCTGAAACCAGAGATATAAAGATGGGTTTAGGGGTCAGTTTATAGTTAACTTAATATTAAGACTGCTTCGCTTTGCTCGCAGTGACGCCTATCTCTATTTGCCGTAATTGTAATTCGGTAGTATTTTGGAGGAAGCAATCTATAGATACTCATCATTAAACATATTCAAAAAACATTGCTTTGATCAAGGATTTGCCCGAAAATAATGTAGAAGATGTAGCTATTGCCGTGGTGCTTGAAAGCGAATCGCCGGAAGGCAAGCAATGGAACGTTTATCTTATCAACCTGAAGAATGAACGGATTGAAACCGTGTTGGTAAGCTCAAAGGGTTATGGTTTGAAAGATGGCGAAGATGTTAAAACTTCCATTCTCCGGCATTCTATGGGCGATATTGAGGCTAAAGGCTATGCCCAGATCGAAGCTATTGATGAGCAGATATTCGGCTTAACTAATGAATATTGGCTCAGCTACTACATTAACGGAATAATTTACGATAAGAAATTTATCTTCCTGCCGGAGAGTATTATTGATTCTAACCTTATCCGCGTTCCGGTTATCAATAAACCGGGGGTGATGATCGGATAACGAGGTAAAACCCTATTGACTTGTCAGCTTGCGGATTATCAATTCATTTTAATTTAAATCATTTGGTAAAGCCGGAGGCTTAAACGTAGCCGGAGCTTCGCTCAATCAGATTAACCCATAAAATCGGAAGTGGCATGAAATTCTATTTCCGGAAAGTCCTGTTTAGCTAAATTGATCGCCCAGTCGCTGTCGCCCAGGTAAACCGGGTTTCCGTCTTTATCGTGTGCAATGTGAGATGCCCGCCGTTTGATAATATCCTGGAGTGCATTTTTATCTTTGGAGCTGATCCATTTCGAACGTGAAAATGATAATGTTCTGAATGCGCATTTGGCGCCGTATTCATGTTCCAGCCTGAAGCTGATCACTTCAAATTGCAGGTTCCCCACCGTACCCACAATTTTCCGGTTACCGGGTTGCTGAACAAATAATTGTGCAACACCTTCTTCGGTTAGCTGCTGTAAGCCTTTTTCTAATTGCTTGGTTTTTAGTGGATCACGGTTCTCCACTTCTTTAAATATTTCCGGCGAGAAGCTTGGTATGCCCTTGAATTGCAGGTTCTCTCCTTCTGTAAGCGTATCGCCAATTTTAAAATTACCACTGTCATATAAACCAATCACATCACCGGGCCAGGCTTCTTCTACCAGGCTTTTCTCATTGGCCATAAAATCCATCGGATTGGCAAATTTCAGCTTTTTACCTAAACGGGTATGGTAATAAAACTTATTGCGCTCAAACTTACCGGAGCATATCCGCAGGAAGGCAATCCGGTCGCGATGGTTGGGGTCAAGGTTAGCATGTATCTTAAAAACAAAACCGGTAAAGGCGGGATCTGTCGCTTTAACTTCCCGCTGTTCTGTCTGGCGGCTTGCCGGGCCGGGCGCTATGGATATGAATGTATCCAGCAGCTCGCGGATGCCGAAATTGTTGATCGCACTGCCAAAAAACACGGGGCACAGCAATCCTTCCAGATACATTTCTTTATCCAACCGGCCATATATCCCTTCCACCATTTCCAGCTCGTACTTAAGCTTATCTACCTCTGCCGGTTGCAAATGAGACTTTAACACATCATCATCCAGGTTTTTTGCCTGAATTAACGGTGCAGTAACCTTACTTTTGTTTGCTTCAAAGAGATTAAGCTGGTTTTGATAAATGTTGTAAATGCCTTTAAAGGTATGTCCCTGCCCGATAGGCCATGAAAGCGGGCAAACACTGATGTGCAATGAGTTTTCCAGCTCATCCAGCAGGTCGAAAGCATCTTTACCTTCGCGATCCATTTTGTTGATGAAAATAATAACCGGGGTATTGCGCATCCGGCAAACTTCCATCAGCCGGAGAGTCTGCTCCTCCACTCCTTTTACACTATCAACAACCAGGATAACACTGTCTACCGCCGAAAGTGTACGATAGGTATCTTCAGCAAAATCTTTGTGTCCCGGCGTATCCAGGATATTTATACGTTTACCCTGGTATTCAAACCCCATGACGGAAGTGGCTACGGAAATGCCCCGCTGCCGTTCGATCTCCATGAAATCGGAAGTATTGCTTTGGTTGGCCTTATTACGTTTTACAGCTCCCGCGGTATTTATTGCACCGCCAAAGAGTAAAAATTTCTCGGTTAAGGTTGTTTTGCCGGCATCCGGGTGACTGATAATGGCAAATGTTTTTCTTTTTTCTATTTCGGGATGTGTACTGCTCATCATTTTTACGGCTGCAAAGGTACAGATTTTTAGAGCAAGCCCGGCCGGTTTATGATTTATGATTTTGGAGCTGCGATTTATAGCGGTGATACCATCGTTATAACCCTGAAAAGGGAATATAGTATGTCATTCCTCTTAGGGATTAAAGTAGCTTAACATGATCTCACTGATATGGTTTTAAGAATAGTGGGGCTTAAAATATCGAAGTACCTAATGCAAAATGGCATCTCCTAAAAGTTCCCATTGCCATCTCTCATAATGAATTATAAGAAATGACAATAGGGCTTTTTACTTTGGAATACTCTTTAATTTTTCTTTTCGTCAGCAACCGGTTCTCCGGCATTTTTTTTAGCAATCTTATGCGGTCGTTTTTTACCGAATGAACCGTTCCTGATCTTCCCTCTTTTGGTTTTGATGTCTCCTTTTCCCATGATTTATTAAGTTAAAAGTAATCGCTTAATCAATTGCAACAACACAGAAAAACAGATAAGGTTTATGTAAGTTACTATATATGGAGTCTTTTTATTTTTGAATTTTACTTATTAACCTCAACTATCCGGGATTCCGCTAAAACATCTTCTTTGGCGGCCAGGTAGCGCTCGGCCTCAAGAGCGGCCATGCAGCCGGTTCCTGCTGCCGTAATAGCCTGACGCCATAATTTGTCCTGGGCATCGCCGCAGGCAAAAACACCTTCTATATTGGTTTGTGTACTGTCTGGCTTGGTTATCAGGTAACCGGTTTCATCCATATCCAGCCAGCCTTTAAAAATATCGGTATTGGGCTTGTGGCCAATGGCTACAAAAAAGCCGGTAACCGGAATAACCGTTTCGGCCTGCGTTTGGTTATTCGCCACCTTTACGCCGGTTACATTCTGCCCATCGCCTACTATCTCGCGGGTTTCGGTATTATAATGTATTTCAATGTTCGGTGTATGTAATACCCGGTTCTGCATGGCTTTGGATGCCCTGAACTCGTCCCGGCGAACCAGCATGTGCACCTTATTACACAATTTGGCCAGGTAGGTAGCTTCTTCTGCAGCGGTATCTCCGGCGCCAACAATGGCCACATCCTGCCCCTTAAAGAAAAAGCCATCGCAAACGGCACAGGCCGATACACCAAATCCGTTGTACTTCTGCTCGCTTTCCAATCCCAGCCATTTGGCCGAAGCACCGGTTGCTATAATGACAGTATCGGCAGTTACCGTTTTATGCTCGTCGATCACTACTTTGTGGGGCAATGATGAAAAATCGACCGAAGTAACATAACCAAAGCGAATATCGGTTCCGAAACGTTCGGCCTGCTTCCGGAAATCCTCCATCATTTCGGGGCCCATCACGCCTTCGGGATAACCGGGAAAATTCTCAACATCGGTAGTTTGTGTGAGCTGTCCGCCCGGCACAATACCGGTATAAAGCACCGGCTTCAAATCGGCACGAGCCGCATAAATAGCCGCAGTATAGCCTGCCGGCCCTGAGCCTATAATCAGGCAACTTACGTGTTCGGTTTCTTCTGACATTGACATTTTAATTTTGGCAAATTTAACTTTTTAACCAGGGCATGGCAACAGGTGTTTGTCAACATATTATACTATTAAGCCAAATTCAAAAGGCCAGTGCAAAGGCTAACCAGTTTGTCTGAATAAGCTATCGACAACACCACTATTAAAATTAGACAGGAAAAAAGCTAAGCGAACAAGTTACGTTGTGTGATGCAGTACAAAAACAGGGCATTACCAGTTGGAAACGCTATAAGAGCATTGTCTAAAATGCAGATAAACAGACGATTTTTCGACAGCGAAATGCGGGACATTTATTTTTGTTTGCGAAAATCTTCAACATTATTTCTGGAATGTTAAAAACTTATTGCACTTATTTTCTCCAAAAGCCTTGTATCTATAGCCCAGAGTACTATATTTGGGCTTAAATACTAACTAAAATGGAAAAATTCAATCAAATCAAATCACTGATTTCATCAGCCGAAGCTGATGCTAAGAAATTTTATGAGCAGGGAAATGCTGCTGCAGGAACACGTATTCGTAAAGCATTACAAGAGATCAAATCGCTTTCGCAAGAAGTACGCAACGAAGTTACTGCAATAAAAAACAAAGCTAAGTAGTTACTAATCAAGATACTACTTATGGTATATAAAGGGCCGCCCGTTGTTACAGGCGGCCTTTTATTTTATACCGGTTCTGCTGTGTATCCTGCCTGTTGAAGCGCCTGCTGAACAGCTTCAACAGCTACTTCTGCAGGAACATGCAGCTTTCTTTCGGGGTCTTTTAAATCAACCTGCCAACTGCCTTTACCGGCTACTTCATCCAGGTAAGGTGTTACTTTAGCCACACAGGCATCGCATTTGATATTGGTTTTGAATGTGGTATCTTTCATTTTTATGGATTTAACTTTATGATGATAGCTTAACTGTTCTCAGCAGCAGACTATTGGTAACTACCGAAACCGAGCTTAAGGCCATTGCAGCTCCGGCAATCATGGGGTTTAACAAAAAACCATTCCAGGCATACAGCACCCCGGCCGCCAGCGGTATCCCGATAAGGTTATAAATAAATGCCCAGAATAAATTCTGCCGGATAGTTGCAACTGTTTTTTGCGACAGCTTAAATGCTTTGGGTATAGCCTGCAGATCGGATGTAAGCAGGGTTATTTTGGCAACATCCATAGCTATGTCAGAGCCTTTACCCATGGCAATGCTGATGTCGGCAAGGGCCAAAGCTGTTGAATCGTTTATACCGTCGCCGGCCATAGCCACTGTGTTGCCGGCTTCCTGCTGGCGCTTAATCCATTCCGCTTTTGCCGATGGCAGCAGTCCCGCCTCGAATTCACTGATACCAACTTCGGCAGCTACGGCTCTTGCCGTTTGCTCATTATCGCCGGTTAGCATTACTACCCTGATCCCTTCCTGCTGTAACTGCGCTATCGCTTTACGCGATGTATCTTTTATTTTATCGGCAATTATCAGTATCGCGATAAGCTGCCGGTTACGGGCGAAATACACCAGACTATTGGCCTTATTCTGCCAGGCTGATGCCTCTCCGGCCGTTTCAGCATTGATCTTCACCGCCTGTTCATGCATCAGCTCCAGGTTTCCGGCCGTATACGTATCCCCGTTAAAGGTAGCTTTTACTCCCCTTGCGGTAATATTTTCATAGGTATTAAACGTAACCAACGGTTGGTCTGTGTCTAACGTCCGGCATACCGCTTCGGCCAGCGGATGCGTTGAATGTGCTTCCAGGCTATATAATATGCGTTTAAATTCTTCCTGTTCCGCTTCCGGCACATTCCAGGTTATATGCTGAATGGCGGGTTTTCCCTCGGTAATGGTTCCGGTTTTATCGAGCACCAGCACGTCTACTTTGCGGGCTATTTCCAGGCTTTCGGCATCCTTTATCAGGATATTGTGCTCTGCCCCGATACCAACGCCAACCATAATGGCTGTAGGCGTTGCCAGTCCCAGCGCACACGGACAGGCGATCACCAGCACTGTTACCGAAGTTAACAGCGCATGTGTAAACGCATTTCCCCCCCCGACAAGCATCCAAACCACAAACGTAACGATGGCGATACCTATTACTACCGGAACAAATATGCCTGCGATTTTGTCCACCAATTTCTGCACGGGCGCCTTACTTGCCTGCGCTTCCTGCACCTGCCTGATGATATGCGACAGGAAGGTATCGGCCCCTACCTGCTGCGCCTGCATGCGGAAGCTGCCGTTCTGGTTGATGGTTCCCGCCATTACCTTGCTTTTTTCCTGCTTCGCCACGGCAACAGGTTCGCCGGTAATCATACTTTCGTCTACATAAGAGCTTCCGCTGATCACTTCCCCATCCACCGGTATTTTATCGCCGGGACGCACAATCACGGTATCGCCCACCGCAACCCGGGTTACCGGTATAGCTTGCTCCTCGTTGTTGCGCAGCACCAGCACCGTTTTCGGTTGTAGCCCCATCAGCTTTTTAATAGCTGCAGATGTGTTGAACCGGGCCCGTTCTTCCAGCAGCCGGCCAAGCGATATAAACGTGATAATAACAGCTACCGATTCATAATATACATGCGGCTCCAGGTTCCGGGATAACCAGTATCCGGGATAAACCGTATTGAACACGCTGAACAAAAAAGCAATACCTGTGCTCAAGGCCACCAGGGTATCCATATTGGCCCGGCCGTGTGCAGCCTGTTTCCAGGCATTTACAAAGAACATACGACCAAACCAGGTCAAAACCGGCAAGGTTAACAGCATCGATATCCACGTCCCGTAAGGCATATCCATCAGAAACATGCCTATAATAAATACAGGCAGTGTCAGTATAGCCGATGCGATGGTATATAATTTTGCCTGCCGGTAGTGCTCAGATTGTATCTGCTCCTGCTTTTCGGCGCTGTTATCTTCATCAATAATCAGGTCGTATCCAATAGACTGAACGGCTTTTTGCAAGGCTTCGGTAGTAACGCGATGTTCATCATAAACTACATTAGCAGTCATGTTAGCGTAGTTTACACCGGCTTCCTGGACGCCTTCTACCGACTGCAACATAGATTCTACACTCACGGCACAGGAAGCGCAACTCATACCGGTTACCGGAAATATTTTATGTTGAAGTTCTGACATATCACTTTTTATATTGTTGTACACAAATATCACGCTATAGCGACCATAAGCTGTTATACAATTTTGTTTAATGATTATAACATTAGGTTGCTTTTAAGAAGTAAATTACTAAATATTTTAGTAATTTTGTTTTATGAAAAGCTTATTCTTAATTGCCCTGCTCCCACCAGAGCAGCTCAGCGAACAGATTGACGGCATCCGGAAAGAATGTTCTGAAAAGTATAACGTTTATGCCGCGTTGAAACCGCCCGTCCACCTTACGTTATACCGGACCATACATATTGAACAACACTTAGAGAAACATTTAGAAAAGGTTTTAATGCAGGCGACGCACAGGGATCCGTTTACCGTGACGCTTGAAAATTTTGATTCGTTTAACAATCAGACCTTGTTTATAAACTGTATCAAAAGTCCTCCCCTGGCCGCACTGCAAAAAAGCATATCGGCAATCATCAGCCGTAACCGCTTTGACCCGCGGGAGGTAAAAGGCGGCAATACGCTTTTCAAGCCTCATATTACCATTGCCTACCGGGATGTCAGTCCGGAAATCTTCCCGGTTATGTGGGATGAATACAAATCACGAAAATTTAAACGGGAATTTCCGGTACATGCGTTTACCTTATTAAAGCACAATGGCAAGCAATGGCAGCCTGTTAAACACTACAACCTCGTACCGCAGAATGAATCTTTAACTTTGTTCTAAATTTATTACGATGATAGATAAGCACTTAAAGCCAGATTTTATAAAAAATAGCAGATAGCATTTGCACAATACACCTGATAACTCTATATTTGCACCACTTTAACGGAAACGGTTAAACGTTCTGAAAAAGTGATGATTCCGTAGCTCAGCCGGTAGAGCATAACACTTTTAATGTTGGGGTCCTGGGTTCGAGTCCCAGCGGGATCACTTCTTGGGACAAGTCTAAAAATGATAGACTTGTCCCTTTTTTTTTGCCCTGTAACTTGCTGTTATTCTGATAAATAAGAGCAATCGCAGAATTTAGTCTCGGAGTTCGATGTCTTGTTCCGTCAAATTCCAAAAAATCGGGGAACATCGAACTCACTATAAGCCTTTTTTCCTCAATATCGCCGTTTTCATAGCGTCTATCAATGTTTGCGACCTTTTTTAAGGTAGATGCAACTAAATCCTTAATCTCTGTTCCGACCACCGCCAAGTCATTTAATCTTCGTTCCAAAACCTCAATCTTTCCTTTGGTCAGTTTCTTTACTTCTTGGAAATCATCGTCTGCCATTTCTCCGTCCGCATTCTTTAAAAGTGCATTTTGATAGCGTTTGTTCAACGCATCAATCTCACCAATGATATTTGCCCGTTCGGTATTTTGGGCTTTGGTTTTGTTATTGAAATCTTTAATAAAGGCTTCGATAAAAACATCGATCATGCCCTCTTTTGGCGACATATACCGTAATTGTTTTAAGAAAGCCTCATTAGCGGTTTCAGCTTTGAACCGTACTCCGCAAGCGGAAGTGCAATGATAGTAATTGTAATAAACCCCCATCTTGCCTTTTGAGGCACTTCCGGTCAGCATACGCTCACATTTAGGGCATTTGAGAAACCCTCTAAGTGGCAAATTGTCCATAGCCACGATTTTAGGCTTTACAATCCTCTTTCTCCCATCGAGAATATCCTGCACATCAGCAAAGGTCTTTTCGCTGATTAAAGGCTCGTGTTGTCCTTTGACAAAATATCCCTTTTCCTCTTTGTACGGAGGGATGAATATTTTGCCACAGTACAAAGGGTTACGGACGGCTACCCAAAAATTATTTTTGCTGAACCGACCTTTCCCATCAGCTTTCTCCCGAACCATTTTCCATATCTGTTCCGTATTAAAGTTATTGGAAACGATTTGTTCAAACGCCCATTTTAAAAGCGGTGCTTCAAAATCATGGGGTGCAATGAATTTCTTTTTGCCTTCTGTTATCTTATTGATATACCCCAATGGAGCAGTACCCATATAACGCCCCTCTTTTTTCGCCCTGCGCATTCCGTGAAAAACGTTCAATGCACGCCTGTCGTTCTCAACTTCAGGTGAAGCAAGATAGAACGCAAGCATGATTTTATTTTCGGGAATGGTAAGGTCTAAAGGCTGTTCTATTGCCACAGGTTCAACGCCATGTGTACGTAACTGGTTAATCATTTGGTAGGCATCCCCTGCGTTCCTACTGAACCTATCCCATTTGGTAAATAGTATTATTGACCCCGCTTTGTTGTTCTTTGTTTTACGTAGGTTAGATAAATATTTCTGCCACTCTGGACGTTTGAAAGATTTTGCTGAATGGTCTTCTATGTACACATCTCTTACCGGAATGCCTTTGATTTCACAATATCTTCTTAGCCTGTCTTCTTGGTCACGTTGCGAATACCCTTTGTCCGCTTGCTCGTCTGTCGATACACGTATGTATAAATCTGCCTTTCTCATCACAACAGTTTTCCTTGTTCATTAGATTAAAGTTTTCCTCTTAGATACTGGTTAACTGCAATATGAGCTATCTTCTTAACAAAATCCAAGATGGTTTTTGCTTCCTCTATATCGACCTCTGTTCCTTTCTTTTTCAAGATTTGTATAACTCGTTCAGGAGTTAAATCGTTCGTTGTTTCTTTCTCCATCCTCAACTCATTTTGCATGTTAACCGTTCGGATTAATCCGCATAGACAAACTTATCGAGTTGATGGAAGGAGTATTAGAATATGTCTTCTTACTGGATTACTTGGCTTAGATTGGCTCATAGCATTACAATAGCCTAAGCACATTTACGGCATTCGCTTAGCTACTGACCGCAAAAGAGCTTATGGCTATGATTGGGAACAGGAGATTGAAGATGTCGTTCCACAGATTTGGCTGTTCCACTCCAAACTTCAATCACCTGTAGCTGTACCAACAGATATTAAATTCTTTCTGAACCATTTCCCAAATGCTATCCTCACTACTTCCACGATTGGTTTTACGTAAAAGTCGAGTATGCCTGTTGTTTACGTTTCATGGAGCAAAGGTATGTCCGTGTTCTTAACGTAGTCAAAAGGTCAAGACAAGTTTGGAAAAAAAATCTCCACCTATGGGTAGTATTTTTTTTCCAAAACCTTGTGCCTACTAAACACTAACCTTTTATGCTCCCGAAACGAAACACAGCATACTCCGGCTCTTTACACGAATAAAAAAAATGTCAGGCATGAGGATTAAAAGCATTGAAAATAGTATTGAAACAAAACAACAGCACCTCCTCTCATTGCCGAATAAATCAAAAAAAATAATTCAAAACAGTAAAGAAATGATACAGCAAATAAACACATCGGAAGCAAGCGTATATGTCGGCACATACGGAAAATATAATGACGGTTCAATCTTCGGGGAATGGCTAAAGCTGTCCGACTATGCAGATAAAAAAGAGTTTTACACGGCTTGCAAGGAGTTACACAATGACGAGGCAGACCCCGAATTTATGTTTCAAGATTACGAGAACATCCCGAACGGCTTAATCGGCGAATGTTGGCTAAGCGATAATATTTTTGATGTTTTGGAGGCTTTGGAAGATATGGACGAGAGCCGACAAGAAGCATTCCTATTATGGTGCGACAACAAAAGCCACAAGCTAAGCGAGGACGATATTAACGACCTTATAAGTGATTTTGACGATGATTATATAGGTGAATACAAGGACGAGGAAGATTTTGCCTATGAACAGATAGAGCAAATGGATTTACCCGAATTTGCAAAAAGGTACTTCGATTATGAGGCTTTTGCCCGTGACCTATTTTGCTGTGATTATTGGAGCGATAACGGTCATGTATTTTACAATTCCTAACCCATAGGCGACCATCTGCAAAGGTGGTCGCCTAAAAAATAATTAAAGTTTTAAAAAATGACCTCAAAGCATGATACGGGCATGATTCGGAAAAATGCTTTACTCTAAAATTCGGTCGGGCAAAAAGACAGATCCTTCCCAGGTCGGAACCGTCTTTTTGCAGAAAGCGGAACAACCACTTTGTAAAATGCTCCGTTCCACAATACCAACACATCTGCATTTCCCAAACAGGTTGTGTCGTAGTGGACTACTTTCTTTCATGAGTGAAACGAAAAAGAAAGTAGCAAAGAAACCAATATTTATGATTGACTTTTAAAATATTCCGTCACTATTCCACTAATCCCTACACTGAAATATTTTTTGTTTTCGCTCAATGCTCTAATGGCTGTCACTAATTCTTCGGGATCGGAAAATTTCAAGACATACCCCGATACACCTGCCTTTAGCACATCCCTTACACGCTCGGTGTCGTTTTCCGTACTTGAAATTAGGACTTTTAAATCGGGGTGTTTTTTGAGCAAAACTTTAGCGGTGGCAAAGTCTTCCTCGATGATACAGACATCCGGCCACACGCCATGCTCTTTTAACTTTTGCAGGGCTTCCTGTCCGTTGCCTGTTTGGAACAATACCGTATAGCCCGAATTTTCGAGTTGCTTTACAGACATATCTCGAAGCTGTGCATTATCATCTATGACCGCTACACAAAAATTGTTTTTGTTTTCTTTTCCAGTATTCATAATATCTGTTTTAAAGTAGCGACCTGCAATAAAAAAAGCGCAGGCAACTACACTTACTCGATACTGGGGTACTGGTATACCTTATCTCCAAATAAGCGAGCGCCCACGCCTATAGCGTGAGCGTTCTTACTTATTGTCTCGGAGATATAAAAATTACCAGTTTTCAGTACCAAGACTTAAAGCAAAAACACTTTAAGTATTTTAATATTTTCTATTAGCAAAGATAACGAAGCGGTTTATTATACACAATAATATAATCCTATCCTTTAGGAGTAAAATACACTATATATTAAGCCTAAAAAAATCCCGCCACATCGGGCAGGATTTTTCTGTCTTTAATCACGGCTGTTAAACTGGAAACTTATCTGTTTTTCGTTCCCGAAATTGTCCGAAATCCAAATGTCAAAAGACTGTGATACGGTCGATTGGGAAGTGTAATACAACCTAAACTGTGTCTGTGGCAACACGTACAGGTCATTGGGCATATATGGCGGTTCGCTGTAATACCGCAATGCTCCCTGTCCGTCAAACTGGAAATAGCGGATAAAGTATTTCGCATCACTGAAATTGCCCGACCGTTGAACGGTAATCCTTATTTCAACGGTCTGCCCGTTTGTCACCTCTTTGGGTACAGGCATTACCTGTACCTCAAAAGGATAATTCTGCCTGATGTCGAGTTCGTCTTTTTCGCACGAGGTAAGCACCACGGTGCAGACCAACATCGCCAAGAGCATAAACGTTGCCTGTAAATGAAGCCTGTATTTTCTGATTAATGTTTTCATTGCAAATCATTTTAAAAGTTAAACCTTAGTCCAATCCCTGCCAATGGACGAAACTGTTTCAAATCTGTACCCCAAAGCACTTTTGTTCGCCCTTGCAGGAGCAGGACAAAACGGTCGGACAGGTATGTTTCGAGCGTGAGCCGTCCACCCGTACCATAGACAAAATTGTCTCTGTCGAGGATGGTCGAGCCGTCCGGTAGCACTGCCTCGCTCCGGTTGATGGTTTCGTAACCTACCACGGCTGTAAGCCCTGCATTCAGCGTGACGGTCTTCCGTGCATCGCCCAATAGCTGAAGACTGTAACCCACCTCGCTCGTATAGGTTTCGAGCGGTATCTGTACATCCCTGTAACCGGAAATCTGATGGGCATATTCCGCACCCCATATCCAGTAATTGCCGTTCTTTCCGTTCACGGTAAGGGTCAAATTCAGATAGTAATTGTCGCTTACTTCTTTGGACAGCATACCTGCGTTTACCTCCAATCCCTTTTGTTTGGGGAGCATTCGCTGTGCTTGTACCGCCGTGATGCTCCACATGGCAAGCACCACGGTAAAAATGTATGTTTTCATCTTTATAATTTTCTTTTTAATGGTGATGAAGCTTGCATGGGTTCATATAAAATACTTTAAGGCAACCCATGCAGGTATCATTGTTCTTTCGTTTTGGGTTAATTAATCTTTAGGTGCATATCGTTTATCAACTTGGCATTTACGAGGTCGGAATTTTCCACCTGCAATACCTGTTGTCTGCCACCGTTCTTTTCAAAGACTTCTATCACCAGTACCTTGTCATCCGTGATGGTAAACTGGTCGAGCAGGAACACGTTTTGGTCGGTCGTATTGCCCGTGATTTCACCGAGAGTTTTGTACGTCCGTAGTGGTTGCATTGCCTTTTCCTGTACCACGGTACGCTTGGCTACTTTCTTGTCCATCACCTTGAAATTCACAAAATCAATATTGAACGGCACATTGCTTTTGTTGCGCAGTTCCGTATGGAAATAGAATTTTCCATGATGCACGTAGATACCTTTCAGCAGAAATTGTATGCCGTAGCTTTTCGACCCGATATGCTTTACAATCCGTTTGTTTTTCTTGTAAATCGTTTCCATGAGCAAGCCTGCCAGTGACGGAGAATTGCCCCCTAATTCCTCAAACAGAACATCGTTCCCGTTTTCCCTGTCCGATGCCTTTTGCATCGTCAGCAAATCATAATTCAACGCTAGCGGATAAGCACTGTAAAAGACGTTGAAATTGTAGAAACGTCCATCGTCCGTAATGACGGAAAAATTGGTTTCCTCGTCAAAATCTCTTACGCTTGCCTTAATGCGCAAGACGTTTTCCGCATCTTCGGCTTTGCCTGCGATAAGGTACTCACTGCCCAAATCCACGTAGCGGATAGCGGACGGGAATATCAGATGCGAGGTTTTGCTGTACGTCACCTGCATTTCGTAAGGCTCTACCTTGCCCATGCTCAATTTTGTGGTATTGGATGCAACTTGCTGTGCGTTTGCGCCTGTGATAAATACCGTCAAACAGACCATTGCCAAGAGGCTTTTAAATATTGCGTTCATATCGTTATTATTTTATTTTTAATGGTGATATGGAATGTCCATGCGTGTTGATTTTTTCGGAAACATGGACATTTCATTTTCGTTTTTATTTTAGTTGAACATTAGTTTTTTGAAACAAGGAAAATTTGATGACCGGCTTTGACGGTTACTTTGGGTGTCCTTACTTTCTTGGAGAAGTAACCCGATACACCCTGTACCACACCACGGGAGAGGTCGCCTGCCACCTGTTGACCTGCCGAGCGTGTCATCATAATGGACGTGCCGGAGGTTTGGCTCATGTTGGAAGCTATCTCGCTAAGGGCGTTCATTTCGGGCGAATATGGCACATATAGCCCTTGCTGTCCGTCCAAATCGTACACGGTTATATCGACCGGAATAATGTTGCCCTCATATTCGATGGACGTTACCTTTAACTGCAACCTGCCACCTTGAAACTTGGCATTTGCCGTCAATACCGTTCCTGCCGGAATGGAGCGGACAGGCGTTTGTGCCGTTTCCAACAGGCGCAAACGCACACCACTTTCGCCCGTAACGACCTGTGTTTCCTGTATCACTGCCTTGATGCTGTTTTTGGGCGGTATGACCTGTTCCGAAACACCTGCCGTATAAAAGCCACGGTTTCGGGTTTCGTTCCAGTTTGCCAAAAAAGCACTGTCGGTCGGTTCACGGTACAAGGCGGAAACCGTATTTTTCCTTACGGGTGTGAATGCCACGAAATGTTCTTTTTGCGAGGCACTCTTTGCTGAAACCGTTGTGTCAACATTACCTGTCTGTGCCGGATTTGACGGCAGGTAACGGGATGCCATTTCGTATGACTTTTCCATCAAAGCCAGTTGGTCTTCCACGGTCGTTACAGGCGGTACGTCCTTTTCCGCCAGTTGCTCTTTGAGTTCCTCAACCTGTCTGCGGAGTTCCTGCGTTTCGTAATCGCTGTTGTCGTAGAACGAGGTCAGCGTACTTTGCGCACTTCGGTAACTGTTCAATGCAGGGTTACTGTTCCGGCGTGTACCACCGCCGTAAGCGAAGCCGTCTTCGTAGCCCTCATCCGGTTGCTCCGCTTCCGGATCGGCGGTACTGTCCTCGCTCCAATAGTCGGATAGTGACAGAAGCGCATTGCGCTTTTCCTGCATCTTCTGTTCGAGCATTTCCTGTTCATAAGCCTTCTGCTTATCGGATTGAAGCCCTGTATCGGTCGCCTGGGGTACGGCATCGTTCAGACCAATATCCTCAACCGTTTTCTTATCGGAGGACGGTTTGAAGATGAGGTACATACAGCCGAAGAATACCACGCCCATAAGGGCAAAGATGATAGGCTTCTTTAGCTTTTCGGCTTTGTTCTGCGCACCGTCCTGCGGTGCATCCATTCCGTTTTCCATCTCTTTTTTTGCGAACAGAAAACGGATTTTGTCATTATTACTCTCTTTCATTGTTTTTACGTTTTAAGATTGTGTTAATACTGTCCTTCGGAGAAACCAAGGATTTGTTTTGCCCGTTAATCGGGTTTTCGATATGCTCTATCGTTAGGGTATTATCGGGTTGTGCTACATCATAGCATACTTTTATCAGTACGATAATGGACAATAGCGCATAGCCTGCAAAGAGCAGTAGCGTATAGCGATGCTGTTTTTTGACAGGCATCGCTCGCCACTGTCCATCGAGTTTGTCAAACCAATTATTGATTGTTGTTCTTAGATTTTTCATGCCTTAATCGGTTTTAGAAACTGAACCGTTTCTGTCTGTGAACCATCTTTTGCGCCGGTGCATCGCTGACCATAGCGATTGCTTCCTTTGCTTTGGGAGCGGTCACTACGGACAGGTCGCTCAGCTCCGTTTGTTTCAGCAATTGCCCGAATTGGTCTTTTCTTGCAATCTCCATTCTGCCCAAAAAGAATTTGCCGTTTAGGTATTTCACCCACATACAGCATTCTACATAGGGTTTGTCATCGCCTGCCCATTGTAGAAAGCCCGTCAACAGTAACTGTGACTTTGGTGCGCCCTCCGCACCCTTTCGATAGTTTTCGAGGTATTCGCTGATGCTTTCTTTCAGTTTTCCGGCATACGCACCCTGCGTATGGAAATCGCCGTCATACCCTTTGGCGGTAAGGATTTTGGCGAACGTGTTCAAATCTGATATTGCTTCCATAATCTTGATTTTAGCGGTCTATGACTTCTACGTCTCTGTTTTCCAACACGGCAAACTTTTCGATATTGAAGCCCTGTGGGTTGTTGTCAGACTTGACCGAGTTCAACAATAGGCATGAAGTGACCAAATTCCGCTTGGTCACGTTGCTTGGACGGATGATATACTGTTTGGCATACGTTCTTACGGCATAGGGATAGGTGTCGAAGTTGCAGACCACGCTGTCAACCTCGATACGCTGTTGCACATTGCCCGAAATGATACGGTTGTAATACCCCTTTTCCGAGAGGTCTTTGTAATAATCAAAAGCCGATTTGTCGGCAAGATTAAAAGCCCGTTTCATGTTGCTTTCAATAGCGTTTTTATCCGGTGCGAGCGTAAAGAACAGTTCATGGAAACGCTTAACGTGTTCCCTTGCCTCAACAGGTCTGTTGATGCTTGCATCCTGTGAAAGTGCCAACATCAAGGATTTGCCTTTGTCCAGTACATATATTTTTTGGCGTTGTGCCTCGGCAAACTGGTAGGACTGCCATACGGCATAACCTACCACAGCGATGCAGAGTACGGCAAATACAATGGCGTACAGCCGTATCTGCCTAAAGCTGTTTTCGATATTTCTTAGTGTCTTAAATTCCATTGCTTCTTGATTTTTATTTGTTCATTAACCTGCCACCGATATTGCCTGCCACAGCCCCCGTTCCTGCTCCGGCGATGTTTCCGGTTTTCGATGCCGTAGAGTTTACGTTGCGCATGAAGTTCCCTGCGCCCCCTGCCTGTATTACCCAACCTGCCACCGTTGGAACGGTGAAGTACCCCACGATGCCAATTATCATGAAGATGATATACACGGTGTTGGATGTGTCGGGGATGTAGGTCGGGTCGGCAAGCATATCAATATCCCGTTCGATGATGAGGGATTGTATCTTGGCGAGCATGGAGCTGAACATATCGGCGATGGGCAACCACAGGTACACGCTGATATATCGGGTCAGCCATTGCGTAAGCGTGGATTGAAAACCATCCCATACACTTATCGCAAAGGCTATCGGCCCGAGTATGGACAGCACGATAAGGAAGAACGTCCGTATAGTGTCTATGACCAAAGCGGATGCTTGGAAAAGTATCTCCAATAGATTGCGAAACCATTCCTTTATGGCTTTCTCAATCTTATATGCTTGTCGGTCAAGGTACATTCCCGACATGGTAGCCAAATCGGACGGCGACCATCCCAATTCGTCCAGTTTCTTATCAAATTCCTCATCGCTTACGAGGTAAGCGGTTTCGGGATTGCGGAGCATCGCCTCCCGTTCCAACTGGTCTTTTTGTGCCTGCAATTTGTTGAGGTCAAGCACTTGGTTTTCGAGCATGGCGTGTGTTCCTTTTACCACCGGAGACATTACCGCATTGATAGTTCCCAATACGATGGTGGGGAAGAACATAATGCAAAGCCCAATGGCGAAAGGTCGCAGGAGCGGAAACACGTCTATCGGTTCTGCACGGCTCAATGTCTGCCACACTTTCAGTGCCACGTAGAACAGTGCGCCCAACCCGGCAATGCCCTTAGCCACTGTCGCCATATCGGCGGACAGTGGGAGCATCTCATCGTAAAGCGAGCGCAGGAGTTCGTGAAGATTGTTCCATTCCATAGCTTACCAGTATTTTTGTTCAGCAGTTCCGTACAGTTCAAGCACCCTTTTGGTGTTGTTCTGTTTCTTAGCCCTCAAAATGCTTACGGAGACATTTTTATTGGTGTAATAGCGGACAAGGCTGTGATAATCCTTAACCTCTCTGTAAACCCTGTCGATGATGTCCATACGCTCTTTATCGTTCAGCGAAAGCGAGGTCGAGGTAACAATCTGTTTCAGTTCTTTGAGTAGTTCGGTACTCTCGTTTAGGAGCGTGGAATAACCGTTGGCGATTGCAGTCAGTTCCTGCGGACTGAAATTCGGGTCGTTCATCATTTTGCCGAAATTCTGCACGTACATTTCAGACACATCGCCTACGAGTAGTACCGTTTGTTGCACTTTTCGGGCATCTTTAACCAAGTTGTTTACAGCTTTCAATTTGTCGTAGTATTCCTTGCCCTGTTCATACACTTTCTTTACCTCGTTGAAATTCTTTACCACGTTGGACACAGTGGATGAGGTCTGCACGATTTCATTGGCGGAGTTGATGATACCCGATGCCAAATTTGACGGGTCAACTACCACCCATTGTGCCTTTGCGGACGGTGCAACGGCAAGCATAAATGCCGTACACACCAGTAACATTGTTTTTTTCATTGTCTCTGATTTTTTTAAATGATTAATAATTATTTGCGTTCTCACGTCTCTGCCCAGCAATGCGTTTTATCGCCAGTTCCACATTGCCGTCCAGTTCGGAAGCCAGTTGCATGACTTCCATTTTTTCGGTTTCCTCTGTGGTGTATGCCAAATATTCTTCGAATGAAACCTCTGTGGCATACACGGCGGAATGCGTACCGCCAAGCCCAATCCATACCTCTTTGTAAAGCCTTGACGGGTCATTGTTCTGATTGATGGAAAGGATTTGGGATTTTTCCTTTTCCGTAAGCCCCAACATTTCCTGTATCGCATCGAATTTGTTCATGTACTTGCGTTGGTCTAAGAGGATTTTACAGTCGGAATTGTTAATGATACTTTCCTTGACCACGGGTGACTGGATGATGTCGTCCACTTCCTGCGTGACCACGATAGCTTCACCAAAAAATTTGCGGACGGTCTTAAAAAGGTATTTGATGTACTCCGCCATTCCCTCTTTGGCGATGGCTTTCCACGCTTCCTCAATCAGTATCATTTTGCGCACACCTTTGAGCCTGCGCATCTTGTTGATGAATACTTCCATAATGATGATGGTCACTATGGGAAAGAGGATTTTGTGGTCTTTAATCGCATCAATTTCAAACACGATAAAGCGTTTGGAAAGCAGGTCAAGTTGCTTGTCGGAGTTCAGCAGATAGTCGTACTCTCCGCCCTTGTAATAGGGTTCAAGCACGTTCAGAAAATTTGCGAGGTCAAAGTCTTTTTCCCTTACCTGTTTGTCTTCCAGTACCTTTTTATAGTCGCCCCGTACATACTCGTAAAATCCATTGAAAGATGGGTATTCATTGTTTTGCTTGATACGGTCGATATAACCGCTCACGGCATTGGACAATGCCACTTCCTCTGAACGGGTCGGCGGTTCATCGTCACGCTTCCAAAGCGTAAGGATGAGCGTTTTGATACTTTCCCTTTTCTCAATGTCGAATACGCCATCATCCGTATAAAATGGATTGAATGCTATCGGGTTGTCTTCGGTGTAGGTAAAATACACACCGTCTTTTCCTTTTGTCTTCCCCTTAATCAGTTCGCACAGCCCTTGATAAGAGTTGCCCGTATCGACCAATAGTACATGAGAGCCTTGCTCGTAGTATTGGCGTACCATGTGATTGGTGAAAAAGGATTTTCCCGAACCTGACGGACCAAGTATGAACTTGTTCCGGTTCGTGATAATACCTTTTTTCATAGGCAGGTCGGAAATGTCCAAATGGATAGGCTTGCCCGTGAGCCTGTCCGCCATCTTGATACCAAAAGGTGATGGCGAACTTTGGTAATTGGTTTCCTCGGTGAAGAAGCACAGTGCAGGTTCGATGAACGTATAGAAACTTTCCTCTGCCGGAAAGTCCCCTGCATTGCCTGGTATGCCTGCCCAATACAGTGTGGCAACATCCACCGTGTTATGCCTCGGCTTGCATTCCATCAAAGCAAGCGCACTGCCCGTATCGTTCTTTAGCTGTTTGAGTTCGTTCGGGTTATCCGACCACGCCATCACATTGAAGTGTGCACGGATAGAAGAAAGCCCGAAGCTGTGCGCTTCGTTCAGATACTTTTCAATCCACTCTTTGTTAATCTGATTGGCACGGCTGTACCTTGCCAGTGAGTGCATATTACGGGCTGACTTTTCAAACTTGCGCAGGTTCTCATCGCTGTTATCCAAAAACAGGTATTGGTTATAGATATGGTTACAGCTAAGGAGCAAGCCGACCGGAGAGGCAAAGGACAACAGGCAATCGCTCCTGTCCGTGGACAGCTTTTCATACCTTGTATTTGCCGATACCGTGCCCGGCAAATCGTCCGTATCGGACAGGGTGTGCAGGCACAGCCTTTTGTTGCCGATACGCACATCCTCACTGCCCAAAGCTATATCCTGCATGGGCGTTCCGGCTTCCCTCGACAGGGTAAGGTACTGTTCGAGCAATCCCTGTTGGTCGCCAGTGCCGATGATGTCATCCTCGGTCAGGCGTTCCAATTTCACAAAACCGCTATCGTTGACAATGCGCTCAAACTGTGCCACCGCTTCCATGAACTTTCGGACGGTTTCTTTATCCCTTATTTCTTTCGGGATAAGTACACCTTTGCAGAGCGAACTAAAGTTGCTCTGCATCCGCATCCGTTCTTTGGTGGTCTTGGTTAGGAACAGGTAGCAGTAATGGTTTAAAAAAGGACGTTCGTTGAAATGTTGCTGATAGGATTTCGCAAGGAAGCTTTGGTCTTCCCGTGCAATATCCGGCGCATAACTTTCCTTGATGTACCAGTCCTGTTTGTGGACAATGGTATAGTCCGGCAAGGTCTTGATAGCCTTGTGCCAAGCCGAATGAATGGCATCGTACTCTGCCGATGCCACCGTGAACAGTTCCGGCAGGTGTACCCGAAAGCAAGCCGTGATGTCTGCATCCTTTGAAATGATACAGTTGTGTTCCACCGCCAGTAAAGGGAACTTGCTTTGCAATGTTGTGGCTTTTGCTGTATTTCTCATAGGGTGTTGGATTTAGTGCGGAACTTTAAATAGCGGTGTACGGCTCTGCGACAGATGATGTATTTCGGATGCCTTTTCTTTGCTCCGATTTTCATCAATCCGTATTCGCCGTATTTACCATTCAATGCGAATGTTTGCCAAACGATGAGCGATGCACCGCCTGCCCCGACAAGCAGGCACACATAGGAGTTTACGCCTGCCATGTACATGACCATGACGAGGATAAGCACACCGAGCAGACCACCTGCGAAGATGAACAGGTACTGCGCTTTCAGCCCTTTGAACTCGACCGTTCTGCCGATACCTTTATTGATATTGTAATTGCTCATAGGTCGTCGGCTTAAAGGAAGAATGAACGCAGTATAGTCGCCGCTACGATGAGGAAGATACAAGCCCCAAACCACGACGCCGCAGTCTTGCTTGTATCGGGGTCACCGCTACTAAATTTGTTGTACACCTTTACGCCACCGATTAACCCGACCACAGCCCCAATCGCATAAATTAATTGGGTCGCAGGGTCGAAGTAACTTGTTACCATCTGCGTAGCTTCGGTGATACCTGCCGAGCCGTTGCCCTGTGCGAACACACCGAATGCCGACAGGAACGCAACGCCTGTCAGCAACACTTTTTTGCTTTGTTTTACCATGATTAAACTGAATTAAATTGTTACTACTTGCCCACCTCGTGCGGGCTTTCGCAACAAAAGTCTCATGGAAATCGAAGCGTTATGCGAAACTGGAAATCCGTGGAATTAATTGGCAGGGTATGGCTTTTTATATTATTTTAGCATTGACAACAAGCATCCAAATACTTAATGAAATTATCAGACCTAACAATAGAGAGCATAAAAGAATTTATATCGGGAGATAATCAACTGTCGCCCTATCTTTCAGGCCCTGAAATTCTAAAACTTTTTAACCGTATCGGTTTTAAGGACGTTTATAAACATCAAGATGGAGGAATGCCAAACAGCCTAAGTAGAAATGCTTATGTTTTGGAAAAATTATATGAGATAAATGGCAGTAAGGAAATGGTTCTATTATTGCAAATTGTCTTCGACCCAAGACATTTTGCAAGAGATACGAGTAAGAATATAAAAGAGGCTGTCGAGCAAATAAATCCTCTTTTACAGCAAGATGGTTATAGGCTTGATGAGTTTGAGGGAAGATACAAAATAATAGGCGCAGACTTACCCGACAACATAGAGGTTGAAGTTCATTTTGAGGATATTGAAGCACAAGTTGTCGAACAAATCCGAAACGCAAAATTCTCTATTTGGATAGCTGTGGCGTGGTTCACGAATAAGGTTTTAATGAGGGCAATTTATGATAAAATGCAAGCAGGAATAAATGTTAGATTAATAGTTTTGGATGATGAAATAAACACAAAATATGGCTTCCCGTATGAGAAGTTTTTTGAAACTAAGAGAGTACCCAAAACTGGAAAATATGAAAACATAATGCACCACAAATTCTGTGTGATTGACTTAAAAACAGTTGTTCATGGTTCCTATAACTGGACGACTAAAGCTAATTGGAACAGAGAAACAGTTAGTGTTGAAAATAGCCGAGAATTAGCAGAAAAGTATGCTACTGAATTTATCAGTCTTATTAAGTAATGATTTCTTTTAAAAAATAGAAAAATGGCGAATATCAAACGTCCGATGTTTGAAGCTCATGTACTGGAGGGTTTGTGCAGGGCAATTGGAGATACGGCAGATGGTTTAACAGGTTCCGAAATAGGGCAAATACTTTTAAATTCAAATATTCCAGATGTTGACCCTCAAAACACAAAATGGAGAAGATTGTATTCTGCATTTGCAAGTTGGCAAAATCAACACCAATGCTCAAACCATATATTGAGATTTATCAAAGATGCTTTACAACCAGTGAGGTATATTGGTAAAGAAGAGGTTTTTCATAATCGCAGATTAGAAGTGAATAAACGTTTAGCTTTTATAGGCACTGAATTAACAGAAGAGGGCAACCTTAGATTAGTTGAAAAAGCCAAAACAATTGCAGATGCCGAACAAAGAGCCAGTCGTTTAAAGCATAAATTAGAAAATAGAAATGTTCATTTAGCCGTTTTTGAATATTGTCGAGCTGAATTATTGCTTGAAAATTATTTTCATTCCGTTTTTGAAGCTACTAAAAGTGTCGCAGACCGTTTAAGGAAGATGACGGGATTATATGCGGACGGTAACGCTTTGGTAGAAACTGCATTCTCAACTACTAATCCTTTGATTAAAATCAACAACTTAGTAACAGAAACGGATAGAAGTGAGCATGTAGGGCTATGTAATTTAATCAAAGGTATTTTTGGATTAATAAGAAACCCTACCGCTCATCAACCGAAAATTAAATTTGAAATCAGTGAGGAAGAAGCTCTTGATATTTTGAATACTATATCATACGTACATAAGCGGTTGGATAAGGCGTTATAAAAAACAAAGGGAAGCTGTCTTTTCAGACAAACTCCCCAATGTCGAAATCCTCTAAATCACTTTTCCGCAAGTCGGGAGAACTGAAATCCATTCCGGCGGAGAGGCTCTTGTCCAACAACTCTGCAATCTTCCGTGAAGCCCCATCCATTGAGTTTTCGAGCAGACTTAACAATTCCGTTCCCTGTAATCGCTGAACTATGTCCACCGCTTTCTGTCGCTGGGCAGGTTCAAGTGTATCTTGCTCCAACCATGCCCCCACGGTCGTCAGTTCATCAAAGGTAACCCCTGTGGCAAACTCATTGTCGCTGTCCTCAAACCCGTATTCATCCCATTCGTCTTCCTCATTTTCAAAATCGGACATACTCCCGAAAACTTCATCCGGCTCTCCCTCAATCTGCGGATTTTCCAATCCAACACCTATCCCGTAGGTTTCTGTTCCAAAATTATCCGCTATCCCGTCACGTTCGCCAGATTGTCTCTTTGTGGCATTCGGTGGCAAGGTGTGGCGTTCCACAGGCTTGGGAAGCCCCATAATATTCGGCAGGTCGGGGGTTTTCTTTTCTGGCTTTATTTCCTTGCGGACGTTCTTATAGATGACCACCTTATCTTTCAGCAAAAGGATAATGACGATGATAAGGCATATTACAATCAATGTTTCCATTGCTATAATATTGGCTTTTGGTTTCGGGCATGGATTGTATTTATTTCCTCGCCGAAATCCTCAAAGTGGTGTTTCAATACACTGTGCAGGTAATCGGTAAGCGTAATATCTCCCTCTCCGAGAATACAGACGATACGGGATAATTTCTTGTGGAAGTCGGGGCAGATATATACCGACTTTCCGCACCGTGCGACAACTCCGGTCGGTCTTAAAAAAGCCGACTTATATCGGGCTATTTGCAGTACCTTTTTAGGTTGGTTTTGCTGTTGCTTTTTCATAATCGAATATTTTAAAAAATGGGTTTAAACTTATTGTTGAAATCATCGGTAATGGCTTTCTCGAACTGTTCAAAATGATGTTCGAGAATATTGTCCAAATAGGCGTACAGAGGTATTTTATCCTCGCCGATAACCTGCACGATACGGGAAAGCCGTTCGTGGTATTCCTGCCGGATGTAGATGCTTTTATCGCCACGGCGTGTCATGGTGTGGCTATTGAGGAAACGCTCGCCATAGCCCGTATCGGAAGCCCTCTTTTGTCGGGTACGCTCTTTGGCTACGGGCTTTTCCGTTGCCGTTGGCTCTTGGGGGGCTACCACCTGTTGAGGCTTCTTTGTTTCACCTGCCATAATCGACATGAGATATGCCTCGTCAATCGGCGCATTCGGCTTTTTCTTGTTGTCGTTGTCCATAGCAGTTACAGGTTAATGGTTCTTAAAAATTCACTGATGAACAAATCCAAGCCGGAGGCTTTCAGCAATCTTTTGTCGGGTGGCAATAGCGTGGAGCGGAAGACGGTCTTTGCCGTTGCCTCGCTTTCCTTGCGGAAGCGTTTGCTATCGGCAATGCGTGTTTCCATCGCTTGCAGTCCGACTTCCTTAATGACGTTGCCGTAGATTTCGTACAGTTGGGATTTTTCCCTGCCATCGACCATGTTCCAAAACAGCCGTATGGTTTCGATGGAGGTCTGCCCGTGTTTCATAAGCACATTGGTCAGCACATCGGTAAAGCTCAATGTGCTTTCCATGACCACACGGTCTGCCGTGATGGGCGAAAAGATGTGGTGCATCCCTGCCAGTGTGTTGAGCAAGCCCGTAGTGTTCACCGTTCCGGTCAAGTCAAAGAAAACTATATCCACGGGAACAGCCGAAGCCTGTACGAATGCCTGCGCATCCGTAAGTGCATTGTCAGCCTTGCTTTGTAGTACCGGATAGGCTTTCTTGTTGATGGTGGAGAATTGGCGGTGCGCCAGTTTTTTCAGCACCTCGTTCTGCATGACCGCTTTCAAATCCCGTTCCCTCATTTGGCAGATGCTGTGCTGTGGATAGTCACAGTCAAAGACGGCTACATTATACCCCATTTGGTAATGGAGTATGCTTGCCGTAACTGTCGTAAACGTGCTTTTTCCAACGCCTCCCTTTTGGCTTGAAAAGGCAATGAATTTTGTCCTGTTTGTTGCTTCCATTTCTATTCTATTTTTAAGTTTCTGTTTCCGTGGACTGCCTGCCGTCCTGCATGGAGCAGGGCTGTCATCCCTGCACACTGTCCGGCAGTCTTGGTACAATTCCGTATGTCGGGCTTGCCGTCATCCGTTCAGTCAGCCGTGCCGTCATTCGGGCTTTCATGCAGGCAAGACCGATGGCTTGCCTATCGT
Organism: Pedobacter sp. BS3; assembly: GCF_008274585.1. Classification (GTDB taxonomy): domain Bacteria; phylum Bacteroidota; class Bacteroidia; order Sphingobacteriales; family Sphingobacteriaceae; genus Hufsiella_A. The sequence goes on from NZ_VTRT01000002.1 coordinate 222,837, forward strand.
CCTGCCCGATGGAATGGCTACGGGATAGCTTTCATGCTGTCCGTTGTTCCTGCCTGCCGTATGGAATGCCGTCATGCGTTCCGGTGTTCCTGCAATCCTGCGCTCCGGCTTTCCTAACTGCCATCGGGAGCGGATGCCTGCAAACAGGCTTGCATGACTGATAGCGCAAAGAAGCAGGTTATTCCGATGCACTCTTTTAATGCGGTAGTTCGGGGCATTTGTTGGCAATGTTTGGTTGTGGGCAACAGGGCAATCGTTCGGAAAAGCTACCCTTACTTTGTAAGGACTTAAATGCAAGGGGTAAATGGAAAAATCATTGGCGTATGGAAGTTGTGGACGGAACGGCGAAAAGCCGTTTTTTTCCGCTTTACCCAATCCGACCCGTAGGGCGGATTTTCTGTTCACCCGAACAGAGCAAGTTATGTTTTGAGGCACTCGAAACCCGTTTCGTGCCTCAAAACCACTTGCCCTTGCAGGGGGCTTGGTAAACACCCTCCGAAGTCGGGGTTTTGTTGGATATTAAAATGGATTTTATAATGAATGGAAAAGAGAAAAAGGAACAGAACAAAGGTGGGCGCAAGCCTAAAGCAAACCCAAGCATCCACCGTTATGTATTTCGTCTTACGGACGAAGAAAATGCCAAATTCCTTACATTGTTTGAGCAATCGGGAATGAAAGTAATGGCACATTTTATTACAGCCTGCATCTTTCAGAAGCCAGTCAAGACCGTAAAAATTGACATGGATGCAGTCGATTTTCATACGAGGCTGACCAATTTTTATAGCCAGTTCAGAGCGGTTGGCGTGAATTACAACCAAATCGTGAAGATACTTTACCGCAATTTCTCGGAAAAAAAGGCATCGGCTTACCTCTTTAAACTGGAAAAGCAGACGGCAGAAATGGCGGACTTGTGCCGGAAAGTGATTGAGCTAACACAGGAATTTGAAAAAGAACACCTGCAAAAACAATAGTAATATGATAGCAAAGATTGGCAAGGGCGAAAATTTGTACGGTGCTATTTCCTATAACCAAAAGAAGATTGACAGCGAAAACGGACAGGTACTGTTGTTGAACAGAATACCCGAAACGTTGGATAATACCTATTCGACCGCTTACCTGCACCAGTGTTTTGAGCCGTATCTGTCCGCAAATATCAAAACGGAAAAGCCTGTGCGCCACATATCGCTGAACCCTGATCCTGCGGATAGGGTCAGCGATGGGCAGTTCGTAAAAATGGCGCAGGAGTATATGGAGCGCATGGGGTATGTCAACCAACCTTATATCGTTTTTAAGCATACCGATATTGAACGTACCCATATCCATATAGTATCTACCTGCGTTGACCGTTACGGCAAAAAGATACCCGATAAATACGAGAAGTTACGCTCAATGGAAATCTGTCGGGATTTGGAGCGAAAATATAATCTGACACCTGCAACGGAAAAACAGCGTACCGGAAACGAGCAGGTATTCCGTCCGGTGGATTACAGAGCCGGAGACGTTAAGAGCCAAATCGCATCGGTGGTGCGACACTTGCCGAAGTATTACAGTTACGCAAGCCTCGGAGCGTACAACGCTTTGCTATCGCTTTTCAATATTACGGCGGAGGAAGTCAAAGGGGAACTGCACGGACAGCCTAAAAACGGTCTTGTTTATTTTGCGCTGAACGAACAGGGAGAAAAAGCGAGCAATCCTTTTAAGGCATCCCTTTTCGGGAAGCAGGCAGGACTGGACGAATTGCAAAACCAATTCGCAAAGGCTAAAGAGAACATGAAAGCCGACCCCGTAAGAGCTGTACTCAAAAGCACCATTGAAGTGGCCATGCACACCGCCACGGATGAAGCAGATTTTAAAAAGCAACTGTTAGAGCAGGCTATCAATACCGTGGTACGGTGCAACGATGAGCGGCGCATCTATGGTATAACTTTTATCGACCACGAAAGCCGTACCGTTTGGAACGGTTCAGCTTTGGGCAAAAACCTATCGGCTAATATCTTTAATGATTGGTGGAACGAGCAGGCGGTCGGGCAACGCCAAGAAGCTGAAAACACAAATATCCTAAATCAGCCACTGACCGCAGGCAACGGCACAGCCGTAGAGAAAGAGGAAGCCCATACACTTTTTAACTTCCTTAATAGAGAACAGCCGACCGATGATTTATGGATAGACGGATTGGGAGGTCTATTGCCGGAAGCACAAGGCGAAGACTACGAAGAACAGGCATTTGCCAACCGCATGAAGAAAAAGAAGAAAAGCAAAAGACCAGGAAGACACCAATAAAATAACTCACTACTTTTCGACAGAGATTAGTAACATCATTGGACGGCGTAATTCGTCTTTCATTTCGGGAATATTTTCCAGCATCGCTTCACTTGGCATAGGTTCTTTAACTTCTGTGATTTTAAAACCCTGCTTTAAAAGTTCATTCAGATATGTACTGACCGTTCTATGATATTTTAATACCTCCTCACCTAAAAACAAAGTGTTCCGTTGACTCTCGTAAAAATACCTGTCAACAGCCCAATGTAATTTATTTCCGGCTCGATCATAAACCCAATCCTGACTGCCCGCAGCTGTAAAGACAGGATGTTCAACAGAAAAGATAAATTTACCTCCGAGTTTAAGCCATTGATAAATTTTACCGATAAGAACATCGTATGATTGTATATAATGAAAAGTTAAGGAACTGATTATAACATCAAACATTTCAGCAGTAAATTGAACATCTTCAAGCGCAATCCGCCTATATATAATACCATCCAATTGATTGATTTCTTTAGCTTTTTGAAGCATTTTTTCCGAAATATCAATGCCGATTACAGACAGTGCCCCATTTTCGATTGCATATCTGCAATGCCAACCGTAGCCACATCCTAAATCAAGCATTTTCTTACCATCAAGATTCGGTAGCATTTCTTTAAGTACATGCCATTCCCCTGCACCGTCAAGTCCTTTCAGGGAGCGGCTCATTTTTCCATATTGCTCGAAAAATGATACTTCATCATATTTATTTTCTTTCATTTGTTATGCACGGTAAATATTCTATACAAAAATAGTTAAAAAAGTTTTTAACGTACCCATTCAGCCAAATAATGCCACCAAAGGCCATCTGAAACCGCTTTCACTACACCGACCTCCTTAGCGGCTACACTTGCACCAAAACAAATTTTTAGATTATGCAAGGAGAAGACGATTTGAGAGGATTAGCCAAAATCATGGCTTTTATGCGTGCCGTAAGTATTCTTTTGGTACTGATGCACTTTTATTGGTTCTGTTATGGGTTCTTTGCCAAACGGGGATGGACACTGGAAATCATCGGTAAGATATTGACCAATTTCAACCGTACCGCAGGGCTTTTTGAACACACGCTTTACACTAAGATTTTTGCACTGGTATTATTGGCGTTAAGCTGTCTCGGTACTAAGGGCGTAAAGAATGAAAAGATAACATGGGGTAAGATTTACACTGCCTTAGCTATTGGCTTTGTACTGTTCTTTCTGAACACGCCATTGTTAAAGCTATCGGCAGGGATTGCCACATTGCTTTATATCCTTACAACGGGCTTGGGATATATAGCCTTGCTGATGGCAGGGGTATGGATGAGCCGACTGCTCCGCAACAATCTGATGGACGATGTTTTCAATAATGAAAACGAGAGTTTCCAACAGGAAACCCGTCTGATAGAAAATGAATATTCGGTCAATCTTCCCACAAGGTTTTTTTACAAAGGCAAGTGGAACAATGGGTGGATTAATATCGTCAACCCTTTTCGAGCTTCGATTGTACTTGGTACTCCCGGCTCCGGAAAATCCTACGCCATCGTAAACAACTACATCAAGCAACACATCGAAAAGGGGTTTGCGATGTACATCTACGATTTTAAGTTTGACGACCTTTCCACGATTGCCTACAACCATTTGCTGAAACACTCCGATAAGTATAAGGTAAAGCCCAAGTTTTATGTTATCAATTTCGATGACCCACGCCGAAGCCACCGTTGCAATCCGCTCAACCCAAAATTTATGACGGATATATCCGATGCCTACGAAGCATCCTATACCATCATGCTTAACCTCAACAGAACGTGGATAAGTAAGCAAGGGGATTTTTTCGTGGAAAGTCCTATTATATTACTTGCTTCAATCATTTGGTATCTGAAAATCTATGAAAACGGGAAGTATTGCACATTTCCCCATGCTATTGAGCTATTGAACAAAAAGTATGCAGACGTTTTTACTATCCTTACTTCATATCCCGAACTGGAAAACTACCTGTCAGCTTTCATGGATGCGTGGCAAGGTGGAGCGCAAGACCAGTTGCAGGGGCAGATCGCATCGGCGAAAATCCCATTGTCACGGATGATTTCGCCACAGCTTTATTGGGTAATGACAGGGGATGATTTTTCACTGGACATCAACAATCCACAAGAGCCGAAAATACTGTGTGTCGGAAATAACCCCGACCGTCAAAACATTTATTCCTCCGCTTTGGGATTATACAATTCGAGGATTGTAAAACTTATCAATAAGAAAGGACAATTAAAGAGTTCTGTTATCATAGACGAGTTGCCTACGATATATTTTCGAGGATTGGACAACCTTATCGCAACCGCACGGAGCAATAAGGTAGCCGTGTGCTTGGGCTTTCAAGACTATTCGCAGTTAACACGGGATTACGGCGACAAGGAAAGCAAGGTCATCCAAAATACCGTTGGTAATATTTTTTCCGGCCAGGTAGTCGGTGAGACAGCTAAAAACCTAAGTGAGCGGTTTGGTAAGGTGTTGCAGAAACGCCAAAGCATGACCATTAACCGCAATGATAAATCCACATCCATATCCACCCAAATGGACAGCCTCATACCTGCCTCCAAAATATCCACCTTGACACAGGGAATGTTCGTTGGTTCTGTTTCAGATAATTTTGATGAGCGTATCGAGCAGAAAATCTTTCACGCTGAAATCGTGGTGGACAACGAAATGGTTTCTGCCGAAACCAAAGCCTACAAAAAGATACCGCAGATATTGTTCTTTACCGATGAAGACGGCAACGATAATATGAAACAGATAGTCGAAGCCAATTACAGGCAGATTAAAGCGGACGTTGTTCAGATTGTGGAAAGCGAAATGGAGCGTATCAAGAATGACCCGAATTTACAGCATTTGATACAGGAGAGCTAAAAAAACATAGAAAATCATTAAAATGAGCGACTATTTTTTTATATTTGCAAAATGAGGCAAAGAGATGAAAACAAGGCAGAACTAATCAAAAAAAAAGCCGTAGAAATGATTGTGAAACAAGGTCTTGAGGGCTTTGGTGTCAATAAACTTGCGAAAGAGGTAGGTTTATCTGTTGGTACAATCTATGTTTATTTCAAGAATAAAGAAGCTATCTTAACTACGTTATGTAATGAGATTAGTGCCAATATATTGGCATCAAGCCTAAAGGGACTCTCAGCTGATATGGAATTTGCCGAAGGGATAAAATTGCAATGGAAAAACCGTTATTACTTTTACAAGTTGTATCCGGAACAAGTGGCTTTTATTGAAAAAGTACGGTATTCGGATATATATTTATCCGTTACAGAGAATCTGAACAAGAGATATGGTACGTTATTGGGTGCATTTATAAACAAAGCCGTTCAAGATGGTCAATTGGCAAAAATGCCTTTTGAAGTATATTGGGCATTAGCATTTGCACCATTATATCAGCTTATTAATTTCGGTATGAATAACACCACTACATCAAGCACATTTCAACTTACAGAAGCAAAACTTGAGTTTACGCTGAAGCAGGTTCTACAAGGATTGAAACCATGATTTTTTTTAACCAATAAATGAGCAATCGCTCATTTAATAATAATAACGATATGATGAAAATAAACACAGAACAGGACGAACAAAAGCATTTGCAGGAGGTGAAAACGGCCATTTCCGACAAAATAAAAAGCATCCGACATCGCCTTCAAAAAAGCTCGGATGAAATGGCGGAATACAAAGAATATTTACGGGAAAATAAAGACGAGAAAGCAATATTGCATCAATCAGTCTCTAATACTGCCATCAGTGGAGAAGCATCCGTGGCATTACTGAAACAGTTAAACCGGCTATACCATAGTCCGTATTTTGGTAGAATTGATTTTCAGCCTATTACCAAAGACAACGAAGAAATTGTATATATCGGCATCTGCAACTTCATAGACGAAGAAAGCAAGATAAATCTGATGTTCGACTGGCGAGCGCCTATCAGCAGTATGTTTTACGATTTTGAAAAAGGGAATGCCCTTTATGAAGCACCATCTGGTACGGTAGCGGGCAATATAAACTTGAAACGCCAATATAAAATCCGAAATGGTGAAATGGAATTTATGTTGGATACTTCCGCACATATTTATGATGAACTGTTACAAAAAGAGCTTAGCTTAAAGGCTGATGAAAAAATGAAAAGCATCATCGCTACTATCCAGAAAGACCAGAATGCAATCATCAGAAATGAAAGCTCAAATACGCTCATCATACAAGGTGTCGCAGGTTCGGGAAAAACATCCATAGCGTTGCACCGTGTAGCTTTTATGCTATATAGGTTTAGGGAGACAATTACATCGGCTAATATTTTAATACTTTCCCCGAATAAAGTTTTTTCTGATTATATATCGAATGTCCTTCCTGAACTCGGAGAGGAAAACATACCGGAGAAAACAATAGTCGAGCTAATAAATGATTTTTTGGAATATCAGTATGTTGTACAAAGTCTATTTGCTCAGGTTTCGTTTTTATTGAACACAGAAAATAAATCTTTTGCGGAAAGGGTAAATTTCAAATCATCGGAAGCTTTCGTAAAAAAACTGGACGAATACATTGCTTATTTAAACAGCAATTATTTCACGGCAAAGGACATTAAAATAGGAAAATATATTATCCCACAGGAGATTGTCGATAAAGAATATAAATCGTTATTCAGACTTTCATTGTTAAAGCGTATCAAGGAACTGGAAAATCGGCTTACCCAACATCTTTTTTACAAACACCGTTATGAGGTTTCGTCCAAAGATAAAGCGGAGCTAAAAAAAGCCATTAATAATATGTCGGGAACCAAAAACATAAAAATCCTTTACAAGAATTTTTATGTCTGGCTTGATAGAAAAGATTTGTTAAAGCCCATTAACAATAAAGACATTGAATATTTAGACGCTTTTGGTTTGGCATACTTAAAGATAAACATTGACAGCTACAATGCCGATAGACAGGTAAAACATTTGGTAATTGACGAAATGCAGGATTATGCACCTATTCAATTTGCGGTTATAAAAAAATTGTTCAATTGTAAAATAACCTTGCTTGGCGACATAAATCAATCGCTTAATCCGCAGAGCCAGACAAATTTGCAAAGCCTTCAAAAATCTTTCCCGCAATCGCAATTAATGACATTGAACAAAAGTTACCGCTCCACTTTTGAAATTATCAATTTTACACAACGGATTGCTTTCAATGAAGACATTATACCAATAGAAAGGCACGGAAAGTCACCTATCGTTTATAATGAAAAAGATATTGCATCTGAAAAAGAGCAGATAATAGCCTTGGCTACTCAATTTTTAAAAGATAAAACATTCCATTCTTTAGCCATTATTTGTAAAACAGAAAAGGAAGCGGAGGATGTGAAATGTACATTGGACGATAAGCAGATAAACGCACAATACCTTTCCTCTGAAAGCACAAGATTTACCGATGGTGTTATTGTAACAAGTGCCCAGCTGGCCAAGGGGCTTGAATTTGATGTAGTAATTGTACCCTTTGTCAACAATGCAAATTATAAAAATGATATAGACCGAAGTATGCTATATATAGCCTGTACACGAGCGATGCAAGAGTTAATATTAACACACAGCAACGAAGTTTCTGATTTTATTAAAGAGACAGCTAAAGAATAATTGACGACTACAGCTAACAAACAACACAGGCCACATTAAGGCTTGAAAACAATCGGATGGATAAATTTTACAATGACACGTTGTATAAACTCGACACTGCAATTAATGAATTGGAGATAGAGGTTGATTGCCCCACACAACGTGTGGAGGCAATAATACATTTGATTGTAAACTGTCTATCTGAAATAAGGGAGTACGTCTTAAAACGTGGCTTTAAGAATGTTAACGAGGAAATCCGCTTTTTCAAACATCAAAAACCAGTAATTTTTTCCAAACTCATATATTACAATTCAATTTATAAAATCGAGACAAAGAAGCCCTATGGGTCAAAACCTATAAGAAAATACCTTAACAGGGAATTGAAAAAACTCAAACGGTATTTTGACAACAATCTCGATTTTTATAAATACTACCGCACCAATAACGCTTCGCTTGATGAGAAACTTTTTGTACGTGGCAATCATGATATAAAGCTGTGTTTGGACACGGGTTACTTTCAGTCCGACCTCACATTTTCCACTTCCCATGATTACAAGGTCGCCAAGATAATAGCCAATGACTTGATACAGGTCTATATCGAAGACCAATTGTACAATAAAGACCAAGAGGGTAAGCCTAAAGCCTCTAAAAAACTCAACTGGACGGGTAGTAAGGTGGCAATAATAGAATTGATTTATTCCCTGCACTATCAAGGTGTCTTTGAAAATGGAAATGCTGATATAAGGTTAATAGCGAAGTATTTTGAAGATGCGTTTAACGTCAATTTGGGCAACTTCTACCAAACGTATTTGGAATTGCGAAATAGGAAGATGAACCAAACAAAATTCCTTGACACACTTCGGGAAACGCTTATCAAGAAAATGGATGAGCAGGACGGAATATAAGATTTGGGCGTGCCACCGTCTGCATTTTGCCACCATGCCAGGCTATCGAAAAAATGCAGACGGGTCGGGCTATCCGTTATATCTTTTGTGGATCTGAAAGGACCACAAAAGGATGTCGCTTCTATCCCTCACGCTGTATGCCGTTCAGAAACATTGGCTTTTATTTCATTTTGGGTTTCCGCTTTTCAAATTCAAAAGAGACTGTGCCTTTATCGTCCATGACAATATAGGCATCAAATTTATTGCCCGACTTACTTTTCATGCCTTTGATAAGATTGGTCTTACCTTTGGTCACGAGGTTTTCTATATCGGCAAGGCTTAACGGCACTCCACACACGGTACGGAATTGAAGCCAACCGCACCCCTCATCGGGGCATTTTACAACCTTATTCCATATCAATAGCTGATGGCTCTTGCATTTGGGGCAGGTTAGTTCGGGTTGCTTTTCTTTGGCAATGGTCATATCCAAAATTTCCCGTGTAATGGAAGTGGTGTAGGCTTCCATATCTCGGTGAAAAGCATCTGCATCTGCCTCGTTGTTCTCGATTTTCTGCAACGCCATTTCCCATTCGGCTGTCATGGCTACATCGGCAATCTTTTTGTCCTTTACAGCCCTGTAAACCTGCAATCCCTTATCGGTAGGGATTAGCGATTTCTTTTCTCGCCGTATATAATCCCTCTTAAAAAGCGTTTCTATAATGGAGGCTCTTGTGGCAGGTGTACCGATACCGATGTCTTTTAAGGCTTTCCGTTCGTCCTCGTTGTCCACTTCCTTTCCGGCATTTTCCATTGCGGACAACAGACCTGCCTCTGTGTAAAGCACGGGTGGTTTGGTTTTCTTTTCCAGTACGGAAGCCTCTTTGATTTTCAGCTCATCACCGACCTTTAATTCCGGCAGTTCCTGCACAGGCTCACTGTCCTCATCTGTAAATTTTTCTTTGATGCCACGCCATCCGGCTTCGATAATTTTATGCCCTTTCAACGTAAAATCGTAATGCAAAGCCTGCAATCCGATGTCGGTTATTTCTTTGGTACAAGCAAGTGAAAGGGCTTCCAGTAATCGGTGCGCAATCATATCGTATATAACGTTTTCATGTGCGGACAATTCGGACGGGATTTTTTCGGTAATCAGCAGACCGTGGTGGTCGGTTACTTTTACATCGTTCACGATGCGTTTATTGAAACGACCCCATTTCACTTTTCCGACCGCTTTTTTACATGAAGCCTTTGCTTCCAAATTCCTGACCAGTGCAGGAATTTCCGACCACATATCTTCGGGGATGTATTTGCTCCCTGTACGTGGATAGGTGATAAATTTCTTTTCGTAGAGGCTTTGGGCAATGTTCAATGTTTCCTCTGCGGTATAGGATGCTCTTTTATTAGCTTCTTTCTGCAAACCCGTTAGGTCGAACAGCAAAGGCGGTTGCTCCGTAACCGTTTTGCTTTCGACTGCCGTAATGGTAGCTGTTCCGTTTCGCTGAATGGATTTCAGCGTGTCGTCAGCGAGTTTCCTCTCATCCCATTTGGTCTTGGAAAGGCTCTTAAAGTCCACAAATTCTTTGCGGTGTTCCAACTGGATTTGGAAATATTTTTTGATGGCAAAATCTCTGTTTTCCAAATACCGCTTGCAGACAAGGGCAAGCGTTGGTGTTTGTACACGTCCGAGCGAGTACACGCCACGACCTACCGAAATGCTCAACGCCTGCGAGCCATTGATACCCACAAGCCAGTCGGCTCTACTTCGCCCTTGTCCGGCTCTGTACAGCCCGTCAAAATCGCTTCCGGCTTTTAGGCTGTCAAAGCCCTGTTTAATCGCCTTTTCAGTTAGCGAGCTTATCCATAGACGTTCAAAGGGTTTACGGCATTTTAGGTACTCGTAAATGTACCTAAAGATGAGTTCGCCCTCACGTCCGGCATCGGTGGCCACGATAATACTTTCGCATCTACCGATGACCTGTTCGATGGTTTTCAACTGTTTCAATGCTCCGCTATCGGCAACATAGCTTTTGTCCTTTTTTATCTTTCGTACCGTCAGTAAAAAAGGGGCGGGCAATATGGGCAGGGCTTCACGTTGGAAGCCCGATACCCCGTAATCTTCGGGCATAGCCAGTCCGACCAAATGACCTAATGCCCACGTAACTTCATAGCCGTTTCCCGTTAGGTAGCCATCCCGTTTTTCGGTCGCTCCCAACAGGGTAGCTATTTCCCTTGCCACACTTGGCTTTTCTGCAATGATTGCTTTCATGATGCTAATGGATTAAGTGTTGGACATTTCTCTTTGAGAAACCCCTCGGTCTCTTTTGAGAGGGGATTTCCAAAGAAAAATGTTTTTTATAGTGTTATCTTCTTACCCCTTTGGATTTAGCCGGAGCGTTGGGGTTGTTCTGCCGTTGCTGTTGGGCTGTGTTTTTCGGCTTTTGTTGCTCCGGTTTCAAAGGCTCTCTGATGTTCTTTGTCGCCTCGTTGGTCTTTCCCTCGGAGTTGACGGCTACCTGTGTTTTGTGTGCTTCGGCAGGCTGTGCCTTGTTTTTCAGCGCATTTGGATTTCTAAAGCTGAAACCATAACCTCCCGTTTCCTTGTTCAGTGTTACATATCCTTTATAGGGGTTTCCCTGTCCGTCTTTGAAATCCGAAACGTAGAGTGTTTTGCCCTCCGTGAGTTGTTTGTACTGTTCATCGGTAAACGTCTTGCCACGGTAGTATTTGGGGTCTTTTTCCTGTGTTTGCTTGGGTGCTTTATCACCGAAAAGGAACTCTGTATATTTTTTGTCGGCGTTGAACTGCACATGGGCATTTTTGTTCGTACTGTTCTTAAAGTCCAACCCCTCTAAATAAATGGCTTTCCCGACTTTCAAATCCTGTTTTTGGTCTTCGGTCAGTTTTACGCCCTTAATCTCATCGGGTACTTTTATCCTGTCCTGCCTAAATGCAATGACCTCGTTTGTTAGGTGGTCGATACTGATAACGGACGGTATCTTTTCGCCCGTTTTGCGGTTGGTCAATTCCACCACACGCCCCATGTTTCCCGTTTTCAGCAGGTTCTCTTTGTCCTCTTTGGTAAACTCGTGACCAAAGAAAGGCGTATGCAGATTTGGCTCATGGCGGACACCGTACATGACAAGTACGGGTTTTCCGTTTTCGCCGTCTTGGAAACCGAGACGTGCCTCCGAACGCATGATGACCGAACCAAAATTGAAACTTGTCGGATAGACTTTATTGGTTTTATAGCCTTTCAATAGTAAATCCAACTGCCCGTCTTTTTCCAGTCGCTCTTTGTTTATCCCGAATTGTTCTAAGTTTTTCCAGTCCACGTCATCCGCTTTGTAGCGGTTGTCGTCTTTTTGCTGTGCTTCCTGCGTTTCGGGTGTCGCCTGTGGTGCTTCCACATCCTTTTTGCTTTCCTGTGTTTGTTCCTTTGGCTCTTTGACCTCATGCTTTGCCAAGACGGCTTCGCCCTCTTTGGTCGGGGTATCGACCTGTTTCTGTATCTGTTTGGCAGTTTCGACCGCTTCATTTGCAGGCACTTTGAAGAATGAAAAATGGGTAGGGTCTTTTAGCTGTCGCCAAAAGTTAGAGAAGAAATTTGTAAACAAATCTCCGGCTCTGTCCACTCTCATGAATTGGCTTTGGTTTTTCTTGTTGGCATCCACGGTTTTCAGATTACCGTTTTCGTCAACACCTGTAACGGCTTGGATTTTCTTTTTCTCCTTGTCCATCACCAACAGCACATCCGAAAGCTGTTCGGGATATTGCTGTGGATTTTCATTTGTCTGTTCACTCATGATATTGATTATTTAAAGTTTACATTGTCCGAAAGTAATCCCCATGGATACCCCATTTAATTATCCATCCTTGGACGGCGGTCTTTGTCCGGGATTGTCTTTAGTACGCCTTATAGGTGCATTAAAACTTTCCCTTATGAACTGGTGTACGTCCGATAATTTGTAATACAGCTTTCCACTAATGGTGTAATACGGCAACTTGCCTGTGGAACGATAGCGTTGCAGGGAACGATGGCTTATTTTGAGCATTTGTAGGATATCCTGATTGTCCAGTAACTCTTCGCCATCTATACTTTGGCGTTCTCTCTTGATGTTGAGGACGTATTCTTTCATTATGTCGAAGCGTTCCATAATACGTTCCATCCATGCGATAAATTCCATTCTGTCGATGTTCATAACAATAACTTTTTAATGATTTATACATCACAAAATTGGAGCGATTGGCGGAGGCTGTCGTCCGATGCGTGTCTATCAAAAAAGTGCTTTTTTCATTTTTTTACAATTCATGTAAAGTGCTTTTTTTAGGGGATTTCGGCACTTTTGGTCAATGGCTCGGTGTGCCATCCGACCAATTTGCCGATAGACACATATCGGCAAATGCACAAAAAAAGGACAGCACCGATTGATACTGTCCTCTTATTGGTAAGAAAAGATGAAAATTACAGGTTGTCTTCCCTGTCCATATATTCTTCTAAACATTGTTTTAGTTGGTCTAAAAACAATGTCCGAGAGCCTGCACGGGTTTTCATTCGGTGGAAGCTGTTATGTATGTCGTTCAGCGAAATACGGAAAAGGATTTGGAATACCATGCTTATTTTTCGGATGCCTATTTTCCCGTGCGAAATGGCATCGCAGGCGTATAATGCGTAAATCAATTCTATAAGGGCATTTTTTGTCTGTGTCCAAAATAAGTCTTTTGTTTCTTCGTGTTGGAGCAGTACATCGGGATTTTGTTCGGGGCTTAGTTTGGTCGTCAGGTAATTGTACACTAATTCGTTGGCTATGATTTTCGCCACTTTATAATCAAAGTATGTCGAAAATTTGGTGTCGATTTCAAACACGAAGCTGTTTAATCCATCATAGCAGTTGATGTTGCCAAGTGTAAAATATTGCTCGTCACGGTCAGTTCTGCCGGAACGGTAGTAGCGGTAAAAATCGGAATTGCAGACATGCTCTTGATACTCTTGTTTTAAGTCACGCAGTTGCAAAGCGAAATAGCTTTGATACAGGTTTCCATTACCCACGGGGCAAGCCGTTTCAATGCGGTACACCTTATTGTAATAGATAAGTTTTCCGAGGATGTTCGGCTTTACCTGTTTAAAAAATTGGATTTCCTCATCCTTACTGGAAAAGCCGTCTTTTATTACGTCATCTTTAACGGTACTTAACAACTCTTGGAGGTACACCGTCATCTTATATGCTTCGTCAATGAAACTGGACGTTTCGGCTGACAGCTTTCTCTCTTGCTTTTGGATTTCAGCCACAATGTTGTTCAAAGGATGTCTCATAGCTAAGATTTTTTAAAACTGAACACTATCACTATCTATGCACAAATATTGTCCTTAGCAATGAGTTTCTTTCATGATACAGGTCGAAGTCGGGAAAGATAATTAAGGGTTAAATAAACATCTCAGTTCTTGTTTACGTTTTGACTGCATCATTTTTATGATATTTTTCTTTATATTGTCAATGTTTTTTTCAACCGTTTTTACTGATTTCTTTTAATCTGCAAAAGCGTTATCAAAACCGTAGGTAACTTTTTAAAACCAACAAATTAAATATGGGAGAATGGTCAAAATCCATAGGAGAAAAGGGCGAATATGTAGTCAAATTTATTTTTGAAAATATTCTGAATTTCAACTCTTTAATAGAAAACCCTTCAATCGATTGTATTAAGGGCTTTAAACATAAAGACAAATATGCAGAATCAAACAAATCGTCTCATGGAATAGACGGATTGATTAGCTATAAAAGTCCATTAGAAGATTATAGCCTTGACATCGGCATTATTTCATCTAAGTATGTAGGAGGTGAATATCCCAAATATCCGTCAACCCTGTTCAAATCCCACATAAAAGATTTAGCTCAGACTTTAGAGTGTTTTTACAACTCTAAATTAAAAAACAATATAAACCAGAATTTTACAGGTGTTAACAAAACAGAAATTTTTGGCATTTTAGTTTGGCTGTCAAATACAAGTGATTTAAATTTTGATTTAGTCTCAAAGGTTGATAACATTCAAATTGATACGGACTTAGTTTTTGATAAAATAATACTACTGGACAATAGCAAAGTCAATTTCTTATATGAAAGTATCTTCAGAACAAAAGAAATATTTGGGGGCGATAATATTGATTTTGTCTACCACAATAGTGGTCTAAACTTCACTTCCATTCAAGAGAACTCTTATGGAAAAATCTTTCCTTTAAACTATTTATACTCAGACATAATTGCACTAAGGACAGCCAAGAATAACAGAATTACATTAAGTATATTCATAAATGATGATTTCGAGGAAGAACAATTTGTACAACTTTTAAATTTTGCAAAATCATTTGATCATCTAAATGCAGTCGATAAAATAATCTTGAGCTATAAGACGTATGATTATTTGACAAATGAAAACATAGTGAAAGAAAAGCTTGTGAAATTTCCAATGTATAAGCTCAATGAAAATTTAGAAATAAAGAAGTTCCCTTCTGATTTTAGAAATTAATGATATGAATAAAGATATTTTACCTCAAGGAGATTATATAAGACAGCTACTTGTAAAATCTAATGTCACAAACGCAAACATAAACTTTCTTCTTAGAGAAAAAGGTGTGTTTCTTGGTCATAACGAGAAGAATAACTCTGTTCCGTTGTTAATGAAAAGTGTTATAAGTCCGAGGGATTATTCTGTTTTATACGACACGCAAAAAACGAAAGAAGAAAGTATAAAGTATAGGACTTCTTCGATCAAATGTAATTCTGACTTTGATTTTACAGATATTTTTGACACTGCAATTGACTTGCATACTCTAATTGTTGAAAAACATACATACAAACCAAATTACAAAATCATTGGTAATCCAACATTCTATTTCGAAGACGAAAACACTGCAATATTTGAATATCAGATAGAACGAGAGAATTTACTTAGTGATTGGACAAATAATAAAACCTATCACAACGGAGCGATAACACTGAAGAAAGTTTCTGAACACGACATACAGATTTCAGTACAACAAAACTCAACATCAAAAGAGACATTTGAAGTCAATAATTTGATTATGAATGTGGTGAAAGAAAAGCTATTTCAAAAATCAATAGTCAGTTCAAATGATGACATTATTACCGTTAAATTTAATCATTTCGACAATTCTTCAAGAATTAAATTTTTCTATTCCTTTGCCAGTGATTTCAATATTTACCTTGAATTCAAATCTATAACTGACATTGATGTCTATTTAGATGAGAATATTGAAAGCCATAACGATGTAAAGATATTTTTAGATGAAATAGATAATTTAAAACTGAATGGAAAAGGGCTACAGAACCACATATTATTAAATAAGGTAGAGTATTTTCCCAAATTAATATTTGGTGCAGTAAAATTTAGATATAAACTGAATTATAGTGGTATTGATGGCTCTGCAATAATTAACCTTGGGTTTCCCGATTATGTGAAATCTAAAGACGAAAATTCAGATTTTCAAATTTCAATCGACTTAGTTCTAAATAAACAGGATAAAAATCAAAAAACAGAGAATGCTATAAGAAAAAAATTACTTGAATTATTTGAAATTAAAAAAGTTGAAAGCTATGAAAAATTCAAAACAACATAGAGATTCACGATGACTGCTTCAATCTCACCTTTTCAATTTTCGTTCTTTTATTGTAGATATAAACTCTTTAGGTTTATTAACCTTTTCCACTAATATATCAGATTGATACGGACTCTCTTTCAGTTGGTTTAATCGTCTTAAATCTTCCAAAAAAGAGTTCGAGTTCTGTACCAGTGGGTTTTCACTGATTGGGACAAGTCAAAATTTAAACGACTTGTCCCATTTTTTTCTATAGATTCCTGTTTATCAGACAAATAAACTCAGCAGCTTCATTGATTATTGCGGTTCGATATGTTCTATCATTTTCTGATTCCGGTTTTCCGGGATCAGGCGTAAAAGTCAAGGAATAAAGATCTGTAGTCAGCCTTGGATTCATCAGAAGCTATCTGGATAAAAGAAAAATCGACGGAGTTGGAAGCAGGTCAATGCTTCCCGTTCTGGTGAGATTACATGAAAAACGGGTTATGATAAACAACATAACCCGTTAAGCCCTGCCGGAAGATTAACTAACGCCCCCGATTCGTGTCTCCACGAATCGGAATAAGAAGGAAGAAGCTTCGTGAAGACACGAAGCTTGGCTAAAGCCTTCCTATTTTTCTTTTTTCACATATATGACATTGCTGTCGCTTGTTGTTTTTCCGTCTTTGTCTATTTGGGTTACCTTGACATAAACATCGCCACTCATAATCTCTTCCAGTGTTAAGTCGTTTTTGTTACAGCCCGCAAAAAACACTCCTGTTAGCAATGCTATGCAGAAGAATAAATGCTTACGATGGTTGAACAACAGGCCGCTAGCTAACATTAAGGCAATGACGACGGGTATGCCCGCTTTCTTTAAGTCACTCATCATAACAGTGTGCTCATACTCCAGCACTTCGCTTGAATTTCCGTTAGCGGCCTTGGTTTTTACAGTACCTACATCTGTCCAGTTTTTACCATCGTTAGACGCATAAATGATAAACTTATCGTTATTATGCTCGCTAACGGTTTTCCATTTAACCAACATCTCTCCGTTGCTTATGCTGGCTGTCAGGTCGGTAAAGGTTACCGGGAGTGGCAGGGAGCCAGCGCAGGTTCCATCATAAGTAACGCCATTAATCGTCCAGCCTTTATCCACGGTTAATTTATCATACGCGGCCTGGTCGCCGAAAGTCAAACCGGCTGGTAGATTGCCAAGCACCAACGTATTTGGTGTTTCCGGATTATTTGCCCAACCTCTTAATGTTAAACTAAAGTTTAAGCAAGTTAAAGCAACTGCTCCATCGAACATACCGTTGACATTGGTAATGTTTTTTAAATTCCACCCAGCTAATGACTGGTTAAATTTCTTTGCCCCTAAAAACATACCGTTTACAGCTGTAACACTTGTTAAATCCCAATTTGTGAAACTAGCTGTACCTACTAAATTATCGCAATATTTAAATAACTGTGCCGTTGTGCCTGATAATTTTGGAGAATCAGCAGCAGTAATGTCCATATTTTGGCATCCGCTAAATGCCTGTTGATTCTTAAAGGTGTAAATATCTCCCCACTGTGTTATATCCATAATTTTAAGACGATCACCGGCCGATTAGTAAGTGTAAGGCTTGGCAGGTGTTGAATTACCAAAACTGAACACAAAATCATTTGATACCGCTGTTATGGTTAATTCATATTCCCCCGCTTCGGCTGTGGTAATAGTGTAGCCATCCGTACTGCCCGCCGCATTCGTAATTGTTACCCTTGTACTCTCATCGGCACCTACTTTTATATAAGAACCCGAAAATGTTCCTCCGGTTACCGGTACCCTAAACTTCATAGTGTTATCACCGGAAGGCGCTGTATTATTGCTTGCTAGGTTAGTCGAAGCATTATTAGTCTTCCACACAGTAATAAAAGGGGTAGCTGCATAACTGAATCCCATGCCACCGGCTAATAATAACATTACCAGCAGCCATCTTTTTGTAATTTTTAATTTTTCCATGACCGTTAAAATTTAGTTCAACTTTAGTTAATTGTTTAAATTCTTAATATTTGTAATCCACGATATAATCAGGGCAATACATTCACCGTCCCTGTTGCTGTTACAGTACCCGAGCAGGGAGTTTGAAACTTTACCTGCATGGTACGTTTATCGTTCAGCATACTGCCCGGGTAACTGTTATAGGGCAGAAAGGCTTCTTTCCCATCCGGATAATGCATATTGTTTAAACCAACAGCGGTTACCGCGTTTATCTGAGCGCCAAAGGGCACTTCATTTTCTGTTTGAAAAGTAATTGTTGAAACTTCTTGTCCTTTAGGGATTTCTTTTTTTACCGTTAAAGGGTTGTATGTTTTATATTTTACCTTCTCCCAGGTATTATCCCTGAAGTAGACATCTTCAAACTTTGTCAGGTCAACAGAGCCGTGTGTATTGTCAACAGATTCGGCTCTTAGCGTAAAAGTTTTTAAGGAAATAAAGGTATTCCCCATCACCAATATCCCCCCAACAGGAGCATTAACTGTATATGGCGCTATTCGTATCCACGAAAACTTAGAGACATCCGCATGCTTCCAGGCATTGGTAAAGTGATTACCTTATCAGAACATAAAAGACGATCCTTCTTCCGGAAAAATGCAATTGAGTAATATGGCAGGAAGTACGTTCACTCCTCCTGTGAGAGTTGATAAGAGCAGCCTTTCGCAGTATTTTTCCGGATAAGACAAACACATCAAAATTTAAGCCACACAGCTTTTCTCAATAACAAAGGCATCAGATACAATTGTATACATGTTACAACATCCCCCGGGATTTTGTAACTTTGTATATATTGGTGTCTATACACCGTTAAGCAACTCCAACTTTATGGTCTTAACAGCAGGGTTAAGATCTAATTTACATCGTTATGGATAAAGAGGTTCTCGAAATATTGAATAAGCATCAGCTGAAAAAAACCAGTCCCCGGTTAAGTGTACTTTCAATTCTAAGGTCTCGCGAAACGGCAATTTCACAACCCGAGCTGGAAACTATTTTAGGCAAAGATGTAGACCGGGTTACGTTATACCGGACGCTTAGTACCTTTGAGGGAAAAGGTATTATCCATAAGGTTCTGGATATGCATGGCACTGCTAATTATGCGCTGTGTGATGCTTCCTGCACTGAGCATAAGCATAACGACGAGCATGTTCATTTTAATTGTACATCCTGTTTAAATGTGTATTGCCTGGAAGCTCTACAAATTCCTCACCTGGTTATGCCGCCTGATTTTATTCCGCATACCATTAATTTTATTGTGTATGGAATTTGTGAGAAGTGCACTAAAAAGGCAGCCGAAGAGCATCAAAAGCTCCATTAATACGAACTGTTACAGTCGCTTTCAGTAAACCTCTTTATTGATTTTACTGTCCAGGCTTTTAATAAATGCCACCAACTCACGCTTTTCTTTCCGGGTTAACCGGAGCGGTTCACTATCCAGCGTCTGGTTGGATATCTTCAAGCCGGCGCCAACTCCTCCCCCTTTATCGTAGAAGTCAACCACTTCTTCCAGCGTTTTAAATACGCCGTTATGCATATAAGGAGCGGTTCGTGCCGCATTGCGTACTGTGGTAGTCTTAAAAGCATGCTCATTGCTCTCAACAGGAATTACCACATAGCTGCCCATATCCGAATCAATGGCTTTGGCATCGCTGGTTAAGGGTACCCCTATTACTTCGGTTTCTATGCGCATATATTTCGGTGGAAGTGCTCCGTTAAATAATGGCATATAATGACAGGTAGCGCACTTTGCCTTACCCATAAACAAATTAAAGCCATTGACTTCTTCCTTGTTCAGGGCGGCTTTATTTCCCCGCATGTATTCATCGAAACGACTGTTCAAAAAGGTAAGGCTACGAACATAGGAGCTGACCGCATTCATGATTTCCATGGTATCTATGGCTTCCCGTTCTTTCTGCGGAAAGGCTTCCGCGAATAAAGCCCGGTAGGTTTTATCATTCCAGAGCCGCTTTGCCGACACCAGCATACTGCCATGCATTTCATCCTTGTTCGCTATCACATCAGCTACCTGGTCTTCCAGGGCAATGGCCCGTAAATCATAAAACTGGGCCGGTTGCAATGCCGCGTTAATTAAGGTTGGCGTATTTCTGCTAATTGTCCCTTTACCTGTAATATCCGCATTTTTTACCAACCCGTCGGTAAATGCTTTTTCCGGCTGGTGGCAGGATGAGCAGCTCCGGGTTTGTGATCCGGATAAAATAGGATCATAAAACAGTTTTTTACCTAAAGCGATTTTCTTAGCCGTAGCGACATGGTCGGGTTCAGGCAAATATGCGTTTGCATTAAAGGCGTTTTCATCAAAAAGCGTTTCCGCATCCTGGTTCAGCAGGCGGTTATATTTTACCAGCGGCATATCACTGTGTCGCTGTATTTGGGCTAGACTTACGGAAAGCGGGTTGGCATAGGTGGTAATGAACAGCGCCCGGTCAAACTTATTAAAATTGGTATGCCTTTGTAAGTACTGCACGGTCTGCTGCAATCGCATTGAAAATCCATAGTCGTCAGGCGCAGTCGTATAATGAGCCATTACAGCCTGCAGGCTTTGCAGGCTAACCGCTGATTCTTCCATACTTTTTTCTGAAAGCGGATCGTCAAAGCCGGTAATACCCAGTGTTATTACCCTGAACACCTGTAACTTTGCAGCATCCATTATCTGCCAGTTATACAGATCTATTGTTTGGAAGTATTCCTTGTACCTGGCGGTATTCTCTGCCAGGCGCTTAAACCGTTCTTCCAGCTCTTTTTTAGGGATTGAATCTGTTGCAGGGAATAAAAGCGCTTCTATCACCTGCAATCCGTCCGGTTCAAAAACGCTCCCGCTCACTTCCACTTCGGGCACAGGCGGGCCATTCACAAAGCGGGTAATGGTAGGCGTATAATATTCTGCAGCCCACTCAAATGCTTTATATGCCAGCCTAATCTGTAGAAACTGCTGCTGTAGCTGCCGGATATTCAGCGGCTGTTTTTCAAGAATTTTTCGGGTTTGCTCAATAAGCCTGCTAAAGTTGCCGACCTGGACAACTAACGTCTGCTGAATGGCCTTTTCGGGTACTTCTTTATCAGGCCGTCCGGAGGATATCGCAACAGCCGCAACTAATGTCAGCAATAGTGATATAATCCGGATTTTCAACGTTAAAAGCTAAATGCATTGCTTAACGGGTTGGCATTTTTATCCCTGTCGTTAAGCGGCTTTAAATTCCA
The DNA here is from genome assembly GCF_008274585.1 of Pedobacter sp. BS3. Taxonomy (GTDB): domain Bacteria; phylum Bacteroidota; class Bacteroidia; order Sphingobacteriales; family Sphingobacteriaceae; genus Hufsiella_A. The sequence goes on from NZ_VTRT01000002.1 coordinate 244,472, forward strand.
CCTCTTCTCGATAAATGACAGGATGCTTACCGTTTCATACTGGGTATGATCTACATAACCTTTTTTGGCAAATGGCGAAATAATAATAGCGGGAATACGTGTTCCCGGCCCCCATTTATCAATTACCGGCGGAGCCACGTGATCCCAGAAACCACCGTTCTCATCATAGGTGAGAATAATTACCGCATCTTTTCCATTCGGCCCATTCAATACGGCATTAATTAATTTTACGGCATGGTTTTCCCCGGTATGAATATCCGAATGCCCGGGATGTTCATTCTCTAGGCCAATGGGCTTTACAAACGCAACAGCAGGCAACGTACCCTTACGGGCAGCCTCAAAGAACTCGGTTTCATCTTTCAGGTGATCTTTCTTTGCCTGCGTTCCATCGGCATAATTGGCAAAGTAAATAAAGGGTTGATGATGGTATGAAAAGGTTGGGTCTGGCTTGCCCGCAATAGCATCATTCCACCCACCGGAATACCATGCCCATGAAACATTTTTTTCTGAAAGGCGGTCGCCAATGGTTGGAGCCGTTTGATTTGGTATCAGTCTTTCGGGATTAGCACCTTTAGGATGGGGCATATTAACGGAATATCCGGTATTAACCACATAACCATCCGGAGTCACCGTACCATCCTTAACCAGGTTGCCAGCCGAATCTAACTGAACTTTCATGCTTTGAGGGGCATTAGGAAAAACCGGGGTTGCAGCCGCGATAAGCCATTGATGATTTAAAAATGAACAACCGAATGCGCTATGAAAAAAGCGATCGCAAAGCGTATACTGCTTGGCAAACGGATACAGGGGCAGCAAACTTGTTTTGTAATAGCCCATAGTTAATCCCTTGGTACGATTATACTGGGCAAAACGGTTCATTTTACCGCCGTTAATTTGCAACTGCTCCTGGTAATAGCGATGCGTTACATCCGGAGTTAGCTGGTCGGCAGGAACGTACTGATCTATATTGAAATAATTATTGGGCAGATTGACAGGAAAAGCGGTACTCCGTGGAATAGGCGGCAGATAAGTATATGGATTGCCATCCTTATCAATCTGCGTAACGCTTTCGGCGCTTGCGTTGGCGTGACCATCCGCTCCTTCAAATTCCCCGTACAGGCAATCAAAGCTGTGGTTTTCCATGTAAATCACCACTACATGTCCTACCTTATTAATTCCTTCGGGCTTGGTTCCGGCATCTTCCTTACGGATATCAAACGCCATTATGGTTAATGACACTAAGATAATTAAACTTAGTCCGGTAATAAATTTTAGTTTAAGAGGCAAAAGAACGGATTTCATACAATTCAATATTACAATAAGACTTCAATATTAGTAATTAAAAGGAATAAATAATTGTAACATTATAATAGATGGCGCTTGAACTCAACTATCAAAGCGTTCCAGTAATTTTAGCAGCGTAGCAAAATCCTTCGGGTAAGGCGCATGAAACGTCATTTCCGTATCAGGGTTAAGCTTCAGGGTAATTTCATGAGCGTGCAATGCAAAGCGTTTCATAATGGACTGCTCTTCCTGGTCTTTACCCAGATGATAGCCACGCTTTATAGCCGACAGAAAAACCGGTTTGCCACCATACATATCATCGCCGACAATGGAGGCCCGTTGTGTAGCCAGGTGAATGCGTATTTGGTGCATGCGTCCCGTTACCGGACGACATTCGACCAATGTATAATGCTTAAAATAAACCAGCGAATTAAAATAAGTTTCGGCCGGCTTACCCTCCTTGCTGATACTGACATTTTTATTGCCCAGGTTCAGGATAGGCAATTCAACCTTTAAATCCTTAAACACATGCGTTCCGTTAATAATGGCATGATAAACCTTTTTTACCTGCCGGTGCTCAAACTGCATGGAAATAAAACGGTAAGCCTCCGGATGTTTGGCAATAACCAGGCAACCGGAAGTTTCGCGGTCAAGCCGGTGACATACCTGGGCATCGGGAGTATAGCTTTTTGCTAAACGCAGGATGTTGATCTCAGAGCCTATAGCCTCGGCTTTACGTGAGCGATCGTCTAAGGAGCTGATGAAAGGCGGTTTATTGATAACAATGATATCGTCGTTCTCAAAAATAATCAGGTCTGCAAATCTTGGAATTTTCATGCAACGCAAAGGTAACAATAGCGAATTAAATACTGAGATGTGTTGCAAATTATCGAATTGCAATTCCGGGGTTATATGCATCGGGATTGCAAATCCCGATGAGCGAAAATCCGTGCGATCTCCTCAATCCGTGGAATCTGTAAAATCTGCGTAATCCTCTCAATCTATGCAATCACCCATCTAAAAACTCCCCATACCATTTACCGGAATCTTTTACAATACGTTGCTGGGTTTCAAAATCAACATATACCAGACCAAACCGGGGATGGTATCCTTCTGCCCATTCAAAATTGTCTGTCAGCGTCCATACAAAATAGCCGTTTACTTTACAGCCATCCTGCTTTGCACGCAATACCTGACCAATATGCTCTTGCAGATATTCGGTACGTTGCCGGTCGTGTACCCCGCCATTTTGCACATGATCTGCGAACGCAGCGCCATTCTCGGTGATGTATATCTTTTTTATCTGTGGATATGCGCTGTATTGTTTCAGCGCCTGGTATATAGCCTGCGGGTAAATCTCCCATCCCATAGCTGTAACCGGCACATTCCGCTTTCCCGCGGGAATCAACCGGGAATGCAGATAGGGTGTAAATAAAGAATAAGCCGCTACTTCACGGGTATAATTTTGCAATCCAATGAAATCAAAGTCGAACTGCATATTACGCTCATCATTGGCCTGCATGTACCGCGAAAGCCTTTGCAGCACCGGCACATCTTGCTGCGGATAACCCAACCCCAATACAGGTTCTATAAATAACCGGTTCAGCAGGGCGTCCGCCCGTTTGGCAGCCCGGACATCCCGCTGCTTTGACGATGCTGGCTCTACCGGTGAACAGGAGAACGTACTGCCTATTTCCGCATCCGAAGGCAATGAAGCACGTAAAGTCCGGCCGCCTTCGGCCATACTTAATATCACATGATGCAAAGCCGGTAGGAAATTTTTCAGTCCACGTCGACCTGGAGCATGCACCCCGAAAAAATAACCGGCGCCGGTAAATACCGCCGGTTCATTCATCACCATCCAATGTTTTACCCTATCGCCAAAATGTTTAGCACACAAAGCCGTATAATCGGCAAACCACGAAACACTGTCACGGTTTGTCCAGCCGCCTTTCTGCTCCAGCGCAGCAGGTAAATCCCAATGATACAGCGTAAGCCAGGGATTGATATTTAATTTAAGACACCGGTCTATAACACGGTTATAATAATCGATGCCTTTCTGATTGACTTGCCCAAAGCCATTCGGCAGCAGTCGCGTCCACGCTATAGAAAACCGGAAATTAGGAATATTTAACTGGCTGATCAGTTTGATATCATCCGTATAGCGGTTATAAAAATCGCAGGCAACGGCCGCATGTTCGTTATTCCTGATCCTGCCTTTTCGGGATGTAAAAACATCCCAGATAGAAAGGCCTTTACCATCAACGTTACAGGAACCTTCTGTCTGAAAGGCAGCAGTAGAAACTCCCCATGCAAAATCTGCTCCAAAAGCCTGACGGTTCAGCACCTCTCTCATTGGTTCAATGCCTCAGAACAATCAGGAAACAGCGATGTAAAATTCTGTTTCAAAAACATGTCCGTGCTCTACCTTTTGTATGGCTTCCTTGTTGCCGATATCGGTGGCTTTATTTACGGTATCGGCGCATCCCAGCCAGGGCTCTATACACACAAATGGCGCACCGGGCTTAGCCCAAATTCCCAGGTAATTGAAATGCGGAAATGATACGGAAAGGCTATGTTCATGCCTATCGCTTTTGATGCTTACTTCCCGCGATTGCAGGTTTTTGAACACCAGTGCATCGTTGGCAAACAGCTCCGCATTGAGCGGCAACTTGTTCCCTTGCAGAACAACAGGTTCAGTTTCGCCGGTAAAAAAGCCTTCCGGCGATAAAATATAGCGTTCTAAGGATTCTCCGTTATTAAACTCCAGGTAATAATCGGCATATTTTTCACCGGTGTAAAACGGAACGGTAAATGCAGGATGCGCTCCTACCGAAAAATAAATATCCTTATCATCGCGGTTAATCACTTTATAGCTTACGCGAAGCTTATTACCAAAAAGATCATACAATACCTGAAATTCAAATTTATAGGGATAAACCTTCAGCGTATCCGGGTTATATGGTAATGAAAACTGTGCGTGAGTATCGGTATGCTCGATTTTCATAAATTGCGAATGCCGGGCAAAGCCGTGCCGCTGCATGGGATAAGCTGTCCCATCTACCCTGATCTCATTATTGATACATCCGCCAACAACCGGGAATAAGTTAGGCGCATGCCAGGGCCATACTTGCGGATCGGCATACCAGATATGTTCTGTTTCGGTTTGTTTATTAATAAGGGACGATAATTCTGCTCCTTTAGATCGTATAACAACTTTTAACAGTTCATTTTCAATTGTAACCATAAGCCAATAACTTTATTTGGGTTTATCTTGTTTCCGGTGTGCCGGCTTTTTTTTATGCCAGTTTTTCTTCTTTTTACGGTTATCTCCGCCCCTCTTCCGTACCGGATTATACTCCGGGCCTGTACCAAGCTCTTCGGGCAGGGCAATTTTAGTGATTTCGCGACCGATAAGCGCTTCTATTGCTGCAAAACGACGCTGATCTCTTTCATTAATAAATGTTATGGCTGTACCGGTGGTTTCGGCCCGTGCCGTACGCCCGATACGGTGAATATAATCTTCGGGATCTGGCGGAACATCGAAATTAACAACCAGGTCAATACCTTCGATGTCTATTCCCCGCGAAAGCACATCGGTTCCGATAATTACCGGCAGGCTCCGGTTTTTAAATTCCAGTAAAATTTCCTGCCGCTCCTGCTGATCAAGGTCTGAGTGAAACGCTTTTGCCTTGATATGCAATTTGCGTAATGTTTTTTCCAGCTCTTTTACTTTATCTTTCCGGGACGCAAAGATAAGGATGCTGGCATAAGACGCTCCTTTTAACAGGTGTTCTATCAATGGGATCTTCTGTTCGTCGAATGTAAGGTAGGCCTGCTGATCAATACCACTGGCAGGCTGCGATATGGCAATATTGATCTCTTCGGGCTGATGCAGTATGCGGTTTGCCAGCGTACGTATTTTGGGCGGCATGGTTGCCGAAAACAGCAATGTCTGACGGCGGGCCGGCAACATGCTGATAACTTTCATAATGTCGTCGTAAAAGCCCATATCGAGCATCCGGTCGGCTTCATCCAGCACCAGGTATTCCAGGTGATTCAACTGAACTGAATCGCTGCTTAAATGAGCAAGCAATCTTCCGGGTGTGGCAATGATAATATCCACCCCATCTATCATCGCTTTGCGCTGCTGCTCAAAAACCATACCGTCACCACCGCCGTACACCGCTATGGAGCTTAGCCCGGTAAAATAAGCAATGCCTTCTGCCAGCTGGTCTATCTGTAAAGCCAGCTCACGGGTTGGCGCTAAAATCAATGCGCTTACATGCTTCCTATCGCTGGTAGCAATATGTTGTAATATGGGCAGCAGATAGGACGCTGTTTTGCCCGTTCCGGTTTGTGCACAGGCAATCAAATCCTTATGATTAAGAATAACCGGAATGGTTTGCTGCTGGATAGGTGTTGGTGTCCGGTATCCCATACTTTGGATACCTTCCATCAATTGTTCGTTGAAATTAAAATCGTAAAAAGTCAAAATCGATAAAAATGAAGTTCAAAAGTAAGTATTCGATTTGGTAATGTGTAGTGCGTAATGAGATATGAGATTGCTAAATTGTTGTATTGTTGTATTGTTACCTGTTATGAAGCCTCATTCCCAACCTTAATAAGCCAGTATCGAGTAGTGGGTAGTCGGTATTGAGTATTGAGTATTGAGTATTGAGATGGCCCACCCCGCCCTCCCAACCGCGTGCCGCCTTAGCTTTAGCAGTGGCGCAAGGGAGGGTGAGTTTCTGCTCCTTGTCTTGTTTCTATGTTTTTGTCCCTCAATCATAACTCTGAATCATACAGACATATCAACTGTCAGTTGTCAACTGTTAATTATTAAAGGTTGTTTGCGGACTTTCCTGACTTTCGGTCTTCCGGACTATAAGCTATGAACCCAAGCCATCAGCCAGCTAATCCCAAACGCAAACGGCGGGAAAACCCGCCGTCTCTGTATTATTAAAATTATTGTAAGCTATCTAACTGCTTTTGTATTTCGGCAACTTTGGCCTGGTTCTTCTTGATCAGATAATAGGTTTTCAGGTTCGATAAGGCCAGTTTATTTTTAGGATCAAGCTCGGCGGCTTTTTGCACATACGGGAAAGCCCGGTCAAAATCGGCGTTAGCCTTTTTCATTTCGGCCTCATATACTTTCTGATCTTTGATCTTATTGGCTTTATTATACCGGTCTATTCCATTATTCATGATCAATCCGCCAAGGTTGATATAGGCATCAGTATACGAAGGATCTATTTCTATGGCTTTCTTGTAGTTTTCTTCAGCCTTAGCCAGATCTTTATTTTTTGCATTGCTGTAAGCGATACCTAAATAATACGGATACAGTTTGTTTTTGGGCTCTTTTGCAGCTTGCTCCTCAATACGGCTTATTACTTCATCCTGTTTTCCGGTCATCAGACTAAGCTCTATTTCGCGTTGTGCTAACGCTGTATTTTTGGGGAAACGCTTCGCTCCTTCGGCTGATACTTCAATAGCTTTTGCTGTATCTTTTTGTGCTGCATACAGTAAGCTCAGGTTATTGTATACGTCTTCCAGGTTAGAATAATTGGTTTTCAGCAACCCACTGAGTTTATCAATGGCTTTGGGATAGTCTTTTGCGGCCATTGCCGATAAACCTGCATAATAGGTAAAGGTAGTATCGTTAGGCATGTAGGTAAGCCCGCTGTTAAACGCAGTATACGCATCGGCATATTTCTGGGCCTTGTATTCTCTTACACCCTGATTTAAGGCTAACTGGGCTAATGTAGTATTTACTTTGGCAATGTTTGCTTTTTGTTCGCCTTTGGTATCCAGCTCTACAGCTTTTTTTAAAGCGGCAGTTGCTTCCTGGGTTGGTGCTGCAGATGTTTTTCCGGTGGTATCGGCAGCTGCAATGCTGGAATAGATCAATGCACGGTAAGCCCATGTTTCGGCCATGGCGCCGGTTTTACTGTCAAGCGCTGCTTTATCTATAGATGCCTTAGCCTCATTCAAAATTGGTTTTGAAATTTTTGGCGACATGCTTTTCAGCCCCTCATACTTTTCGAAGCTGGACTTGGCTTTGTTTAATTCTGCTTTCTGTGCATAGGCAGTTACTGATGTTATACCCACAATAGCTGCTACAACGAAGGGTTTAATATTCATAATAAATTAGTTTAATATAACCTGATTTAACTTACTTTCTATCTGCCGGAGCTTATCTGCATCTCCGGTATTTTTATATAAAATTACTAATGATTTTAATACGTTGACCGAATTGGGATTAATTTCGCTGGCTTCGGTTAAATAATTAGCCGCATTTTCTAACGCTTCTTTACGGCTATTGTTTTTTAAATATGCCTCCAGATTAAGCAGGCCCAAAGCATAATGTGCTTCGTAATTGTATGGCTCTATGGTTAATATCTTTTTGTAATATGTTTCGGCAAGCGAGCTTTTGCCAAGCATTTCGTACGCATAACCGGCCATGTAATACAAATCAATATTATCCGGCTCAAGATTAATGGCATCGTCTATAATCAATACCAAAGCGTTGTAATCCTTGCCCGCACTAAACAGGTTGACCTGCTTAAATAACAGATCTTTATTTTTAGGATATTTCTCAGCGCCTCTTTTAAGTATCTTAACACAGTTATTCAGATCTGATTGCTGTTCATACAGGTTAGCCAACGCCAGGTAATAATCTGCCGGTACATCTTTACCAGAGTTAATATATGCATTATAATAATAGATGGCCTTGCTGGTATATCCTAAGCGCTCGCTCAACACCGCCAGGTTGCTTTTTACATTGATATTGCCTCCGCTCAGTGAGTCTGACCATAAATAATCATCATAAGCCTGACTATACCTGTTATCTGCCAGATCGGTATTGGCTTTTGTGAGCCAGGCATTGGCTAACTGTTTTTTGCAATAGTTGATCTGGTAAATGTGCTGCTGATTGTACTTGGGTATAGTTAATCTGGCTAAAGAGAACATGCCTTCATTCAACGGATCTTTCACGTATTTTAGCTTGCGATCTTTATCGGCATTAGCCAGCGTTGAATAGATCATGCATCGTAACAGGTTTGCCCGGTAATAGTTGCTGTCGCGGGCAGTTTTATAGGCGTCGTCGATGGATTTTTTTGCTTTTTCCAACTGGGCGAAATCCTTGCTTTTGAAGTATAATGCAAAACTGTTCATGGCATCCCGCAGTAGTATCTGCCCATTGGCAAAACTATTACAGCATACCACGAGGATAAGTATTTGCGTTATTTTCTTCATATTCCGGTTAACTGCCTATCCAGTAAAAAATCAAAAATAAAAAGTTGAGCAACACAAAGTCCCGACACTTGGGATAAAAACACCTAATCTGCTCAATACCAACAGTATAATATAAAAATGTTACGTTTCTGTAAGATAAAACGTAACGCTATATTAACGAATTATTCTGCCGGTGTATTATCCGGGGCAGCATCCTCTGCATTCGTATCGTTATTGTTACCTTCTTCGCTGCTTTCTTCGGTCTCCTCTTCGTGCTCTACTTTGGTTACTGATGCTATTTCGTCGTCATCTTTTAATGTTATCAGGCGCACACCTTGTGTTGCCCGACCCATAACACGGAGATCACTAACCCCGATACGTATCACGATACCTGATTTATTGATGATCATCAGGTCGTCGGTATCGGTTACATCCTTGATAGCAACCAGCTCGCCGGTCTTATCGGTAACATTAATGGTTTTTACACCTTTACCGCCACGGTTGGTTACACGATAATCTTCAATATCGGTACGTTTACCATAACCTTTTTCTGATACTACCAGAACGGTGATATCCGGACTGTTTACACTGATCATGCCCACCACTTCATCTTTTTCATGCGCAAGTGTTACACCACGAACACCGGTTGCAGTACGTCCCATCGGCCGTACGGTAGACTCGTTGAAACGGATGGCCCGGCCTGAACGCAAGGCCATTACAATTTCGCTGCTGCCATTGGTTAAGCAGGCTTCAAGCAGCTGATCGCCTTCGTTAATATTGATGGCATTGATCCCGTTGGCACGTGGACGGGAATAGGCTTCGAGCGATGTTTTTTTGATGGTACCTTTTTTGGTACACATAATGATATAGTTGTTTTCCAGGTATTCCTGGTCCTTCAGGTTAACTACCCGGATATAAGCCTTGATCTTTTCTTCCTTAGGAATATTGATGATATTCTGGATAGCCCTTCCCTTGCTGGTTCGTGTGCCTTCGGGAATTTCAAATGCCCGCAGCCAGAAGCATCTTCCGGCCTCGGTAAAGAACAGCATATAATTATGTGCCGAAGCAGTGATAATGTGTTCGATGAAGTCTTCATCGCGTGAGTTTGAGCCCATCGAACCTTTTCCGCCACGACCCTGGCGGCGGTATTCGGTAAGCGGCGTACGCTTGATATAACCTTCGTGCGAAATGGTGATCACCACTTCTTCATCTTCAATGAAGTCTTCCATCCGCATGTCTTCTGCCGAATGGATGATATTGGTTTTTCGCTCGTCGCCGTACTTTTCTTTAATCTCTGCCAATTCATCTTTAATGATCTGCATCCGCAAACCTTCATCAGCCAGTACAGATTTTAAATAATCAATGGTTTTCATCAGCTCGGCATACTCTTCCTTGATCTTGTCGCGTTCAAGTCCGGTTAACCGGCGAAGTGTCATATCCAGAATTGCACGGGCCTGTATATCTGACAAACCGAATTTTTCCATCAAGCCGGTACGGGCATCTTCGGGCGTTTCTGAATTGCGTATCAGCTTAATAACCTCATCCAAATGATCCAGCGCAATCAGCAAGCCTTCCAGGATGTGTGCCCGCTTTTCGGCTTCGGCAAGCTCAAATTTGGTACGGCGTATAACTACCTCATGCCGGTGATCAACAAAGTGCCTGATCAGGTCTTTGAGATTAAGCAGCATGGGTCTGCCATGCACCAGCGCAATGTTATTTACGCTGAACGAGGTTTGTAAAGCAGTATATTTGAACAGGTTATTTAATACGATGGAAGCATTGGCATCGCGTTTAATTTCGTAAACAATACGCATCCCTTCGCGATCGGATTCATCGCGTATCTCTGAAATTCCCTCGATCTTCTTATCGTTGACCAGCTCGGCAGTGCGCTCAATCATGTTCGCCTTGTTTACCTGGAAAGGAATCTCGGTTACAATGATACGCTCCCGGTCGCCTTTATAGGTTTCTATCTCGGCCCTGGCACGCAGCACCACGCGACCGCGTCCTGTTTCAAACGCCTCGCGAACGCCGTTATAACCGTATATGGTTCCTCCCGTAGGAAAATCAGGGGCTTTGATATGCTGCATTAAACCGGCCACATCAATGGTATTATCGTCAATATAGGCAACGGTTGCGTCTACCACCTCGCTCAGGTTATGCGGGGCCATGTTGGTTGCCATACCTACGGCAATTCCTGACGCTCCGTTTACCAGCAGGTTAGGGATCTTGGTGGGTAAAACGGTAGGCTCGTCAATAGATTCGTCAAAATTGGGCTGGTAATCTATCGTATCTTTATTGATATCGGCCAGCATCTCCTCGGCTATTTTCTTTAACCGGGCCTCGGTATAACGCATTGCCGCAGGACTGTCCCCGTCTACCGAACCAAAGTTCCCCTGCCCGTCTACCAGCGGATAACGCAGGCTCCATTCCTGGGCCATACGTACCATGGTATCGTAAACAGAAGCATCGCCATGCGGGTGATACTTACCTAACACGTCGCCCACAATACGGGCAGACTTTTTATACGGTTTGCTGCTGGTTACGCCCAGATCGAGCATACCGTACAGCACCCGGCGATGTACGGGCTTCAAGCCATCGCGAACATCGGGCAGGGCACGTGAAACAATTACCGACATCGAGTAATCGATGTAAGCGGCTTTCATTTCTTCTTCTATGTTTATCGGGATTATCCGGTCGTTTTTTGATTGCAGATCGTCGTTTTCTGTTTCTTCAGCCATCTTTATGATTGGTTGTTATTCTGTTTTGCTATGCGTTCGCATTTTTGCGACCTGCGAAGTTACTAATTTTAGCGGTTTAGACCGAGGCTGTGGAAAAGTTTTGATGGCCCAGTGGCTGATGGCTAATAGCCGTTAGCTAATGGCTAACGAACCACTACCCCACCACACTGATCACATCTTTTATCAACGGATAAGTATTTTGTCTTACCTGATCGAAATCACCGGGAGCTATCCAGCGGGCTTCGGTAATATCTTCTTCTAACTGAGGTACCAGCTTAGCCTGATTTTTTGCCGACATAAAATACCAGGTGGTTTTCTTGATCACGATTTTACTGCCCATTTCATACACATGCCAGGTTTTGCAAATCTTGTCTTTAACCTTATTTACCTTAATACCACATTCCTCCTCGACCTCACGCCTGGCGGCTTCTCTTACTTTTTCGCCATCATCAAGCTTACCTTTGGGCAGATCCCACTTCCCTTTCCTGAAAATAAACAGGTACCGGTTTTCCTCATTGCTAACCAATCCGCCGGCCGCTTCTATCAGCTTCAGGCTATCACGTATGGTTTTAAACAATTTTTTCGCGTTGGATGTATTAATAACATAAGTGCCGTTTAAAGCTCCGGATTTTACCCGGGCATAAAATTCTGAAAAGCTAAATTTCTTAGACTCAATTTGTTGATAACTTTTTGTAACCTTAACGGTAGGTTCTGTGATAATTAGGGATGTTTCGTTGATATAAATTGTATAACTTTGCGCCATGACGAATAAAAGTGAGATCGAACAGAAAATTGCCGAATTCCTCTTACAAATTAAAGCAATAAAATTACAACCTAACAAACCTTTTACCTGGGCATCGGGTTGGAAGTCGCCTATTTATTGCGATAACCGGATAACGCTTTCACATCCGGCAATACGTACTTATATCCGTCAAAAATTATCAACGCTCATCCAGGAAGAATTTGGCTCTGCCAGCGTAATAGCCGGTGTAGCTACTGCCGGTATCCCGCAAGGTGTACTGGTAGCCCAGGATCTGGGACTTCCGTTTGTTTATGTACGCTCTAAACCGAAAGACCACGGAACCGGCAGCCTGATCGAGGGCGAGGTTGTTCCCGGCCAGCGGGTAGTGGTGGTTGAAGATTTAATATCGACCGGCAAAAGCAGTTTACAGGCAGTGGAAGCATTGCGCCAGGCGGGATATGATGTGGCCGGTCTGGTAGCCATTTTCAGCTATGGATTTGATGCCGCTGATGCCAATTTTAAACAGGCAAAATGCAGGTACGCTACCCTTTCCAACTATAACGCATTAATTGAATATGCCTCAGAGCATAGCTTTATTAATAAAGATGACCTGGAGCTGCTTCGCAGATGGCGTGACAATCCGGCCGAGTGGGATAATATCACTTCGGATGTTTCTTAAATTCGCCCTGTTATGAGGAACTTTTATCAGCAGATTGCTTCACTCTGCCCGCAATTTAAATGATTTCCTGAAGTTAGCAATCGGGCGAAGCTCCAGCTTCGGCCGTTTTATACTTAAGCCTCCGGCTCCGGCCAGGTTTCGTGTCTTCACGAAACTTCTCTGAGATGGCGGTGAAGACACCGTCTATGGCTTCAGCCGGGGCTGGTGTCCCCCACCAGCAGCAATAAAACTATTGTTTCATGAAAATTTAAACACGTTCTTTAGCCCCTGCAATTATTTATCAGCTGGCGATAATTACCTTTTCCCGGCATAACCTTCTAACTGTGGCCTGATCTGGGGATAGGTTGAGCCGACACCGTGGTACTTTTTTACAGCAGTAATGGAGTTTACCAAAGCGCCTAAACTGGCTCCGTAAACAATAGAGCCTACCACAAATACGGGCAGCGACAGTTCATTTACCTTGTCTTTATGATGCAATGAGTTGTATAACACAGCTCCCCCGCCCAGGCCTGCTACGGAACCAAGCAACATACTGGTGCTCAGCGCACTGTGACGTTTAATTTTAATGGAGCTGATAGAGTCGGCTGAAAAAAACTGTTGCTGCTTCCTGATAATCAGGGAGATGCCTTTATCGGTTACCGTTTCAATATTGCCTTTATAACGATTATGACCGGAGGTGTAAAGTACCGCGTCGTATTTATAAGGTTTTTCTTTTGCCTTTACAGGCAACTGTTCTGCCAGCAGACAGCATAATAACACACAGGCGGCTATTTTCATGGTTTATTGATTTGCAAGTTCCAGAATACGGTCGAACTCTTCAGGTTTAAGCGACATTACCGATAAACGTCCCTGACGCACAAGGCCTATATCTTTCAGACGGCTATCGCTCTTGATCTGCTCTAAGGTTACGGGTTTCTTCAGCGTTTCAACCGGAGCCAGGTCAACTACTACCCAGTTGGTATCGTCGGTGGTTGGATCCTGGTAAAACTCCTTTACTACTTTGGCTACGCCAACTACTTCTTTGCCTTCATTACTATGATAAAACAGCACTAAATCACCTGCTTTCATTGCTTTCAGGTTGTTACGGGCCTGAAAATTCCTGACTCCGTCCCAAAATGTGCGTTTATCTTCGTTAAATTTCTGCCAGCTGTATTTATGCGGTTCGCTTTTTACAAGCCAATAGTTCATTCCCTTTTCTGTTTAGTATTGATAATTTTTATCGCTACGGTAAGCTCATACAAACATATTGTTTATTATGTAATCTTAGAAACGGTTTTAAAATATTTTGGATAATGGACAGTGGACAGTGGATAATGGATAGTGGATAGTGGATAGTGGATAATTGACAGTGGACAATGGATAGTGGATAATGGATAATGGATAATGGTTAGTTGTTAGTTGTTAATGGCTGATGGCCAATAGCCATTAGTTAACGGCTTGTCGTAACACCTTCTGTCAAAAAACAAGCTTATTATATACGGCTGGTACTTTTTGCACCTGTGCTTTTGAAACCAGGCTATCAATAAAGTGCTGATAACGTTGTTCTGTATAATTATCTGCCACACTGTTTTTTACTTTATCAAAGCTTTGCTTACCGGAGTATATTCCCTTGCTTTTCAGCTGATTAAAATGTGCAGATAGCAGACTGTCGTTAACCTTAATTACGCCGCTATCACGAAACGCTTTCTTTAGCCTTATGATGGCATTGCTGAACTGGTAATCATAGAAATCCTGCTCAGTATAATTAACCGGTCCGTAGATCACTTCATTTTTTTGAACGGCATTGTTCCGGTCGATATTGGTTTTATGCAGTGCTTCCAGCAGCTGATTATAATTTTTATACGGCCAAAGCTTATGTCGGGTTAATAGCTGCTCCTGAACTTTCAGAACAATTAATGCTTTAAGTGCCCGGCTACGTAACGAATCTATGGGTTTTACGCCGTTAAAAGCAGTGTTCCAGAAGTTACCCGCCTCTGATGATTGGTGCGTTTTGGCAAACTGACCGTAGATCTCAGCCCGGTATCGCAACATTTCGCGGCGAAATTCTTTTGCTGCTACCGGCTGCTTATTGATATAAGCTGCAACCTGCAAGGAGTCGGTAACAGCAGCATACGATATGTTCAATATACATAGTATCGCAAAGACAGTAGTCTTTATATATCTGGAAAGTGATGAGCGATGCCCCATGCAGACATGAACTAATGATCAGATTACATTAAAAAAGCATAAATCACCCTGTTCTCTGGGAACTCGTGATGCCACTTTAGAAGATCCCGGATACACTGAATACCCGGGACAGAATGACGGCAGCTTCGTTAAAGGATCAATACCTAAATCTTATACGCCTGCCGGGCGAGCAATTTCCATTCGCCTTTTTGTTTCTGGAAAACCAGCAATATTCCAAGGTTTACTTTTCCGGGTTTACCGCCGTCGTTGGTATCGCCCCATAAACGGTGACGAACCAAAGCTGTTTCGCCAACCACTTTAATAGTTTGTTCTGAAAAATTGAGGGTAACAAAATCAGATTCGCCGGTAACCAGCGTATTTACAAATTCCTGCTTGTTCTGTATCCTGCCGCTGGAATGCCCGTAGCTCAAATCGGCGGCAGCAATATTTTCCAGCCCGGCACGGTTACCATCCAACATGGCTTTACGTAATGTTTCTACAGCTTTAGCTACATCTTTTTCGGCCGAAGTTTGTGCACAGGCGGTCATTATAAAACCCAGGCACAGCATCATAACAGTTAGTTTCTTCATCTTAATTAGATTTAATGATCAATCGCTAAGATAGGAGAAAATATTCAGGCGTCAAGCCTGTTTAACATATCGGTATATGCCCGGAATATCCGGCGCAGCTTATCCACACCCGGAACATTGTTCTCAAAACGAAGCTCTAAAAAGGCTTTCTTCTCATGATGAACATGCTGGTGATTGATCTCTAATATAAAATCATCATATTCCATTAAAACGGCACGTATTTCATCACCAGCCAGCAACTTCTTTACCCGCAAGGCATCATTGGTTTTAATAATGAACTTTTTATCAAATTCCGGGTAACCGATCTCAACATCTTCCATACCGAAAAATTTGCCAATATCATCTATCAGATCATGCTTGTGAATGGCAAAGCGGAAATCAGATCGAGGCTTTATTTGCGATACAAAACGGGTTAATTCATATCCACCTTCAAATCCGCCGCCCGGATCAATATCAACTATAAATTGTATTTCATGATTTTGATGCTTGATCAGCGCCTGGTATTCCAGTAACCCGGCATCAGCATTCCAATCTGCAACGATCTGATCCCATATCTCATCAGCAGTGCTACCAGAAATTATTTTTATATTTTCCATATCAACGGCTTTTCTTGTTAACAGTGCAATTATTCATTTTGTTGGGGTAGTACAAATGCATCTGATAGCCTTGCTAAAGTTAAAACCACTTAGAGAACTCTACAGGAACCCTGCAAACGTTCTGCCAACAAAATGACGATACATTTTTTAATGCATTTACTCTGAACTTACTTTACTGAAACCACTGGTACAGATCAGTATCTCTAAGCTGTTGCTTTTCGGCAGACGGTACATCCCGGATAACGGAGCCATCGTGCATGTGAATAATACGGTTACCATACTGAAAAGCTTCTTTCAGGTTATGGGTAACCAGTAAGGCTGTAAGCTGGTACTCGCGAATCAATTTATCGGCGGTTTGCATGACTACAGCTGCCGACCGCGGATCGAGGGCGGCAGTGGGTTCATCAAGCAGTAAAATCTTCAGATCATCCATGACGCTCATCAGCAGCGTCAGCGCCTGGCGTTGTCCGCCGGAAAGTGTGCCCATTAATTGCCCGGTTTTGTTTTCCAGTCCCATACCAAGCGTGGCTATCTTATCGCGAACCTGCTGCCTGAACTTCTCTGAACTGCCGATAACCAATTTTTTCGACGTGGTTCGCAAGGCAGCCAGCCTGAAATTATCTAAAATGCTCAGATCTGGAGCCGTACCCAGCAACGGATTCTGAAATACCCGTGCCACCCAGCGACTTCGTTTATAATCGGGCATCCGTGTAACATTCACATCATCCATATAAATGGTTCCCTTAGTAGCCAGAATACTGCCCGAAACCAGGTTGAGCAGCGTACTTTTCCCGGAACCATTGGAGCCTACCACCACTAAAAAATCGCCATCGGCAACGGTTAAATCCAACGGCTTTAACGCAACAACTTCGTTCGGTTTTCCTTTATTGAATATTTTTTCTACCTGCCTGAAACTAATCATCGCTTTGCTTAAAAGATAAACGTGGCAAACTCACTATGAGCAACACAAAAACGGCGGTCACCAGCTTCAGCAGTGTGGCATCTATGCCGATGCTCAGGGTAAAGGCCAGAACAAACTGGAAGATAACTGCTCCCGCAAGCACTATCAGCAAATTAATGGGGATAGAACGTATTGCCAATACGGCAGCCAGACTTTCGCCGATAATCACCGAGCCTAACCCGGTAATAACAATACCTATGCCCATATTAATATCCGCGAAGCCCTGTAATTGCACCATCAGGCATCCGCTTAAAGCGGTTAACGCATTTGCCATAGCCAGGCCAATAATTTTCATATATTGGGTATTCACGCCTAATGCCCTAACCATATTTTCGCTGTTACCGGTGGCACGCATAGCGATACCGAAATCGGTACGCAACACATAGCTCATTAACAGCAGCAGCAACAATACCATACCGGCCAGTACATACAAGGTGTTTACATTGCTGTTCGCGGATAAACTGACGGTGTCAAACAATGTTTTGGCATTCAATAAAGGCAGGTTTGAACGACCCAGGATTTTCAGGTTAACGGAATACAGGGCCGTCATTACCAGGATACCGGCCAGTAACGGATTAATTTTCAACCGGGTATGAATTAACGCGGTGGCTGTTCCGGCCAAAGCCCCGGCAAACAATACCAGGATAATGATGAGATACAGCGGAATCTGCTGCGATAGCAGCACGCCGGCCGTTACCGCCCCGAAGGTATAACTGCCATCGGTAGTGATGTCGGGGATATTGAATATCGTCATGGAAAGATAGATTCCCAGGGCAAGCCCCGAAAAACACAATCCCTGTAATAATGCCGCCAGGTAAAAATCCATTACTTAACGGCTGTAAAGTTTGCAGGTATAGCGATGTGATATTTGGCTGCCGCAACAGGGTTATATACGCGTTTACGCACCTTTACCATTTCCGGGCTCAAGCCCTTAGTGCTTTTGGTTTTGAGGTATTGTGCAGCCTGTTTTCCGGCCTGGTAACCCCATTGATAAATATCGGCGCCAAAGGCAGCCACAGCTCCACGTTGTACCAAACCGGCCTCGCTGGTAAAAATGGGTACATTTTTCTGCTCACAGCTTTTCAGGATAGTTTCAAACGATGCAAACACCGTATTATCGGGATTGGCAAAAAAGGCGTCGACAGGTTTTGAAAGCAGGCTCTGCGTAACCATCCGGCTATCCGCGGAAGCATTAACGGGCAACGCTTCTATCATCACATGATATTTTGCAGCCAGCAATTTTATCCTGTTCAGGGCATCTACCGACTGCGGCTCCGACTGGTTATAGATCATACCCACCACCAACTGTTTACCTTTAGGTTTTACTAATTGCGGGATAATCGCAAACGAGGTATCGATATAATTCAAATCCTCGTCTACCCCAAACAGGTTGGCCGGAGCCTTACCCGAAGCATCTTCCACCTTCATCAGGGCCGGTGTAGGTGCTACCATCATAAAAATCGGAATGTCCCTGGTTTTCTGGATAGCGGTTACCGTAGATAAGGTAGTGCAGGTAGCCAGCAAATCCACCTTTTCTGAGATAAAATAATTCACAATCTGCGTCAGGGTGGGTATATCGCCCTGAGCATTCCGGTAATTAATGTCAATATTTTTTTGTTCCTCGCTAAACCCGTTCTTTTTCAGCGCATCGGTAAAGCCTTTCCTGGCCTGCGATATGGTTGCATCTTCAAAAGCATCCACAAACCCGATACGGGGCACGCCACTTTTATTAGAAGTCTGACATGAGGAAAAAAGGACAAGGAAGATAAAAATGATATACGGATGTTTCATTTCCACACAATTAAAAAGACGGCTAAATGTAGTGATTTTGGTTGTAAGTTTTCGTGGCTAACAGCTATTGGCTAATAGCCATTAGCTAAAGCAAAGGCAGCACACGGTTGGAGAGTTGGGGGTGAGGCCTAAAAATCCTTATTTTGCATCATCAATAATTATAACGTTGGCAAATTCATTTATATCCAAGCTTCCACAGGTTAAAACCACTATTTTTACCACAATGTCGCAACTGGCGGCACAACACCAGGCAATCAATCTGTCGCAGGGGTTTCCGGATTACGATTGCGACCCGGAACTTGTCTCGCTGGTAAACCGGTATATGCAGCAGGGGCACAACCAATATGCCCCCATGCCCGGCGTAATGACCTTACGCGAACGCATCTCTGAAAAGATACAGCAACAGCACCAGGCATATTATCATCCCGAATCCGAGATTACCATTACGGCTGGCGGCACACAGGCTTTGTTTACAGCAATGGCGGCAGTAATTAAACCTAACGACGAGGTCATCATTTTTGAGCCTGCTTACGACAGCTACGCTCCTACCATTAAACTGTTTGGCGGCATTGTAAAAGCATTCCAGCTTTCGCCGCCCGATTTTAAGATCGACTGGACAATGGTTAAGAAATTATTTTCGCCGCACACCCGGATGATCATCATTAACTCACCCAACAATCCAACCGGGGCCATTTTAACAGAGGAAGATATCCGTGAATTGATTGCCATGACCAGGAACACCGATATACTTATTTTAAGCGACGAAGTATATGAGCACCTGATTTACGATGGACGGCAGCATTTAAGCATGGCCCGGTATCCCGAATTACGGGAACGTTCTTTTATTACAGCATCGTTTGGTAAATTATTTCATACTACCGGCTGGAAAACGGGTTATGTGTTAGCGCCAAAGGCTTTAACAACCGAATTCAGGAAAGTGCACCAGTTTCTGGTATTCAGCGTAAACACTCCGGTGCAATATGCACTGGCCGATTATATGCGCAATACCAGCCGCTACCACGAGCTGATAGCGTTTTTTCAGCACAAACGCGACTACTTCGCCGGCTTACTTACAAACACCCGGTTTAAATTGTTGAAATCTTATGGATCCTATTTTCAATTAGTTACGTATAAAGGTATCAGTACCGAGTCGGAGATTGAGTTTGCACGCCGGTTAACCATTGAGCACGGAGTGGCGGCAATACCGGTTTCAGCTTTCTATGCTAAAGAAACAAACCATCAATTATTGAGATTTTGTTTCGCTAAAAAGCAAGAAACCCTGGAAAATGCCGTTAAGAAATTAGAAAAGATTTAATTTAGCTTTTTATGGTAGGTTATTCATATTAAGCCGGTTGCAGGTTTTTGATTTTACAAGGTTGTGTGCTACGGCATTTTGACTTTTGATTTTTAACTTTTTGACTTAACACCATGAGTATCTTAAAAATTACCACCTTTCAGGCGTACTTATTCTGGGAAAACATTGATAAAAACCTGCAAAATCTGGCGTTACGACTTTCGTCTATACGTGAAAAAACCGATCTGATCGTTTTGCCCGAAATGTTCAACACCGGGTTTACCATGAACGTATCGCTGGCCGAAGATATGAATGGTAAAACAGTTGAATGGATGCATCAGCAGGCCCAAAGATATCATTGCGTGGTAACCGGAAGCCTGATCATTAAGGATAAAGGCAACTATTACAACCGCCTGGTTTGGATGCGGCCCGACGGAACGCAGGAACATTATGACAAACGTCACCTGTTTGCGATGGGCAAGGAAGATGATTATTTTACTCCGGGACGGCAGAAAACCATTATTGAGCTTAACGGATGGAAAATACGTCCCGCAATTTGTTACGATCTACGTTTCCCGGTATGGTTGCGTAATGACGACGAATACGATATGCTGCTGATAGTAGCCAACTGGCCCGAAAGACGGTCGGCACACTGGCGGACACTTATCCCTGCAAGAGCCATTGAAAATCAGGCTTTTGTAGTAGGCGTTAACCGCGTCGGCCACGATGGCCACGAAGTATACCACTCCGGCGATTCCATGTGCATTGACCCGCTGGGCAATACCGTATATTACAAACCGAATGATGAAGATCTGTACACGTTCTCTATTTCAAGGGAAGAAGTGTACAGAACCCGTCGCCTGTATCCGTTTTTAAAAGATATGGACGCTTTTGAGCTAAAACACATGCAACCGCAGCCTGTATCAAAAATTTAGAGTTATTTTTTGAAAAGCACATCCAGTGATGCATCGGTAAAGATAGTCCCGCCATCCGCTATAGCCCTCATTGCATTCGGGGCTGCCGCTGCTGTCGGGTTTAGCCTGGTCAAGGTAGTGCTGCTATTCGCTTTGTTGAACATGAACACTTTTAACAAGCTGGAAACAATAAGTATTGTAAAAGCGGAAGAGCCAGGCAATTTGAATAGATAATTAATATTATTGTTTCTGATACCAACTTAACCACGCATCATACCATAAAGCCTATATTTGCTGCCACATAACACGGTGTACAAAATCCCGGTTAACAGCAAGCCCACCGAAAAAAGAAGCAGGCACAGGTGGTAATGCATTATCGGCTTGTGCAGTATGTATAACACGGGTTGTACAAATAGCAAACAAAGATAAAGCACTACCAGAACAAGATACATACGGTTCACTACCCTGGTAAACCGGGTATCGGGTAAGAACTTCCGCCGGACAAACTGATCAATAATAAGCGGACTTACGCACCCCAGCGTAACCAGGTGGATATAACCTACAATCAGATCCCTGCTGGCAAACACCCATTCGCTAAGCAAAGGCACACAGATCAGAACCTGGAAAATAACTTTGAGCGATAAGGCAAGCAAGGCCGCCCCTACCATTACCGGTAGCCTGATGCATTGCTTGCTAAGCTGTTTAAGCAATACAAACCAGCTCAGGGCATGCAGCACCGCTGCAAAAAACGCCAGCCAGTAAAGCCATACTATCTGCTTTGACCATAGCGTAAAAATGGCAAACAACGGTATTGCCGATAGTATGAATACATAAAGCCAGAACCGGGTGCTGTTTGCGTTTACCCGTATACCGTTCAGGTAAACCGAAGCCGTTAATCCTAAGGCAGTTAGCTGCATCCAGCCGTTCATCTGGAAATGCAGGTAAAAATAAATGGCATCCCGGCTTAGTATCTCATAATGACCTGACGCCATTAAAGGGCCAAGTAACCATGGCCCCAACGAAGACAAACATAAAAACAACAATCCCCACTTTATCAATAACAAGGCCATATCGCCACTACCCCGGTAAGACAGGAACCTGCGATAAACCACGTACGTAAACCAGTAGGTTATCAGGATAAACAGTGTGGAAAAGAAGATGGATATGGCATGATAACCTTCGGCAAAGAAGCTGATGAGCATGGCAAAAGAGCACACGATAGCAGTGATCAGTATTCTTCTGAAAATTCGCAGGTATTGCTTTTCAGTTACCTGGTGGATAATAAGCAGGCTTAATGAAACAAACATCCATCCCGAAAATGCAAAATGCGAGTGGCCATGCAGGATGTACTCGTATTTAAGTTGTCCTGCCGGGAACAATTGCATATAACGAAGCAACACGCCAGCCGCAGCCAATACCGCCAGGCTGATGAAAGCCCAGCGATGAAATCCCTGCTGTTTGATCCAATTTGTCATTATTGCTATACCCTATCCCCCATAAGAATACCAATGCAATAAAAGACTTTTTTATCTTCTATAGCAAATTTATTAGCAGATAGCACGCATTTTGACAATTCTCTGTTGAAGCCTCACCCCGGCTCCTGTACTCCGCCTTGTTTCCTGTCTCTATGTTCTTACCGCTAAAAATATCCGTTATGAACCATACAGACATTCAACTATCAATTGTCAACTGTCCATTGTCCCTTACTAAAATGTCTGTTATGCAATACAAGCATCATCAACTGTCCATTGTCAACTGTCCATTTTCAATTATTAAAACTGCTTCCTGACTTTCAGGCTAAAAGCTTCTCCTAATATTCCAGCGGTACTACCAGCTCTTTTTTACTGGTTGACAGGATGACCATGGTCTGAAAAGTCTTGATCACGCTTATCTTACTGATCTTTTCCATGATCAGCCGTTCATAATCCTTAATATCCTTTACATACACTTTCAGGATAAAGTCAAACTGCCCCATCACATGATGACATTCTGTAACCTCCTTGATCTGCTTTACCTCATCTACAAAGGTTTGTATGGTATTATTCTTATGAAAATCAAGCTGTATCTGGATAAATGTTTTAATACCAAGACCCAGCATTTCCTCATCAACCAGTGCATGATAACTTTTAATATAACCGGCATTTTCCAGCTTACGCACACGCTCTAAGGTGGGCGCAGGCGATAAGCCTATGATATTGGATAATTGCAGGTTGGTTATCCGTCCGTTCTCTTGCAGATTCTTTAGGATCTGCATATCTGTTTTGTCAAGCTCAAGTGCCATATCACAAAATAAAGTTAGTTTTTAACAGGTATATCCAAATATAATTCTTTTACATCAAATCAATGTAAAATCATGTCAGACATATAAAATACCTATCGCTTTTTCAGCATCCTCTGAATTACAAAAGGCAATTTGATTGTTACCATAGCAGAATGTTAAAAATACCGGAATAAAGATCTATGCTACTATTAAGAAGATTCCGAACCCTCCCGGGATACCTGGAATAGAATGAGGCTAAAAACATATTTCAATTTCATGAAATCATGTTTTTATTGCTGCTGGTGGAGACACCAGCCCCAGCTGAAACCATAGACGGTGTCTCCCACCGTCTATTCATACATAAAATTAAACAGGTTCTCAGATTTTTCGGGCAGCCTGATCATTAGCACCTTAATGCAAGAACAGCCCCACTAATATCCCGGCAAGGATAAGCAACGGAACCCGGATGCGGGTAAAATTCAGCAGCAGGAAAGTAGCCACCACCAGCCCCATATTCATCAGGTTGAACTGTAAAGCATTGAACAAAAACACGAAGGCTGCCACATAAAACCCTACCGAAACGGCGCTTATACCGGTCAATGAGTGTTTAATGCGTGAAATATTTTTCAGATCGTTCCAGAACGGCACAATAAACAGTACCAGTATCAGCCCGGGCAGGTTAATACCCAGCATAGCCACCACGCTACCCAGTATCTGCCCGGACACACCATACCCGTTATTTTTTAACGCCATAGCCCCAACAAATGAGGTAAACGAAAATGTGGGCCCCGGAATAGCCTGCTGGAAGGCATACCCCGATAAAAATTCGGAAGAGGAAAGGTAATGTTTCATCTCCACAAACTCCGTGTACATCAGCGGAACAAGCACCTGTCCACCGCCAAAAATAATAATGCCGTTGCGGTAAAAGTTCTCGAACAAACGTATAGGCAAGCTGAACGGCGACGTTTGATTAATTACCGCACCCAAAACGGCAAATACCAGTAAAATACCGGCAAAGTACAATACCTTATTGCGGTTTACCTTTGAGAACAGGTTGAATTTCAGCTCATTTTCATACGATGGCGTTTCTAATGCCGACGATACAATGCCTCCCAGTAAGATCAGTATCGGGAAAACATAAGCGTTTTTCAGGATGAGCGTAACCACAATGGCAATAACCGCCAGCCATACAGTAGTACGGCTTTTTAATACCGCCCGGGCCATGCTATAGGCAGCATAAGCAACTATACCCACGGCAATAGGCTGTACGTATAGCAGAACCTGGTCAAAAGCCTGTTTAGTGTACCAGCGGCTAAAACTGATGGCAATAAAGCACATTATAGCCGCCGCCGGTACAATCCAGATCAGGAATGTTAGCAGGGCCAGCCATAAACCGCCCACCTTATATGATACGCCTATTAAAGTTTGCGTAGACGAAGGCCCCGGTAAAACCTGGGCCAGGGCATTCAGCTCGATCAGCTCTTCTTCTGTTACATAACGGCGCTTTTTTACAAATTCTCTGAGCATAATGCCCATGTGAGCCTGTGGCCCGCCGAAAGAGGTCAATGTAAACAACGCTGCATCGCGTAAAAAAAGCAGCTTCCTGGCCCGGATCAGGTTACTAATCGTCTTCATAATCTAAGCCCATAGCGGCGTTGTAAACAGACTGCAATTCAGCATAAGCGTGATTATCATGTGCCGCCCGGGCAACCGTCATTCCCTCCCGGTACGTTTTTATCGCATCATCCTTACGGTTAAGCGCTTCGTAAAGTTTGCCCAGGTGGTAATATGTTCCCACGTAATCGTGATGTTTATTTACCAGATCCTCATAATAAGCCAATGCCTGGCCGGTTTCATTTAAACGCAGGTATTCTGTTGCCAGGGCATATTTCAGGAAAGGATCGTCAGGCTCGGACTCCAAAAATTCCAAAAGCTTTTGTAATCGGTTTCTTTGCATTGTAAAAAGTGGCTTTTTTGCCTAAATTTGTAAAAACGAAAGAGTATGAAAGTATTGGAGTGCATCAGCAACGTTCCGGATACCACAACAAAAATAACTTTTACTGCTAATTATTCGCAATTTAATCCAATTGGTTCCCAATACCTCTGTCTTCCATTTAGTTACAATCCGACAAACTATTGCAAACCCCTTCTTTAATACGGGACTTTAAAAATGTACCAAACCAACTAAACCGATATCAGTTTAATAAGAGATTATATTACGATGAGAATTAATATACAGTACGAAAACAGCATTGGTGTTTGATGGAAAAGATGAAGAAAATTAAGTTAGACATTGTGGGCTTATCTTACAGTCAGACACAATCGGGAGCTTATGCGCTGGTTTTAGGCGAAGTTAGCGGCCGTCGCAGGCTACCCATTATTATCGGAGGATTTGAGGCACAGGCTATTGCTATTGAAATAGAAAAAATGACTCCCAGCAGGCCGTTAACCCATGATCTGTTCAAATCCTTTGCTCAATCGTATCATATAGATATACAGGAAGTTATCATATATAACCTGGTTGATGGAATTTTCTACGCCAAATTGCTTTGCAACGATGGCAAAAAAGTCACAGAAATAGATGCCCGTACATCAGACGCCATTGCACTGGCCGTACGGTTCGGATGCCCGATCTATACGTATGAATTTATCCTGGCTTCGGCCGGTATCGTGATCGAGGGTAATGATTTTGTGTTTCTTGAAAATATCGAATCGGGCAAAGATCAGCCTAAGCAGGAAACCTCTGCCGCCAACATTAGCGCATTAAGCGATGATGAACTAAAGGCAAAATTAAAACAGGCGCTTGAGGAAGAAGCATACGAGCGTGCCGCCAAATTCAGGGATGAGCTGGCCCGGAGGAAATCGTCATAAAGGAGAGTTAAGCAGCGGATGTTGTAAGTTATAAATTGCGGTTTTTGGTAGTCCTTACCCCCCCCTTCGGTCACCTGTTTTTATTTCACAATTACACCACTTCTGCAACCACAAAGGTGCTTCCGCCTACAAATACCAGGTCATCCGGGGCTGCATGGGTTTTAGCCGCGGATAGCGCCGCCTTTACCGAGGGATAGGTCTCCCCTTTTAAACCGAACCTTAGCGCTTCATCCCGTAACTCTATGGCTGGTTTTGCCCGCTCCATACCGGGATTACAGAAATAATACGTGGCTTCAACAGGTAAAAGTGACAATACTTTCGCTATATCTTTATCCTTAACCATACCGATTACTATATGCAAATGCCGGTAAGCAGTTGCCCGGATATTTTTAACCACTTCACGGATGCCGTCCTCATTATGCCCTGTATCACAAATTATTAGCGGAGCTTTCGATAAGACCTGCCAGCGCCCCATCAAACCGGTTAACCGCTGCACTTGCTGCAAAGCCTCACGAATATGTTCGTGAGTGATAGCAAAACCCTGCGAATTAAGCTGTTTCACCGAGCTCAACACCGTAACCAGGTTTTTCAGCTGGTAGGTTCCAGTTAAATCAAGCGCTACGGTTAAATTATCCTGTAAGTTATCGGTAACACTTACGTTTAGTTTGCCGTCTTCCACAGACGAGCTTACAACCTGCCATTCGTCGGAAGCGAAAACAAGGGGTGCGTCACAATCTGTCGCCTGGTGTAGAAACACAGGGGCTGTTTCCTCATGTTTTTCTCCAATAACTACCGGAATCCCGGGTTTGATGATGCCTGCTTTTTCGGCAGCAATTTCGGGCAAGGTGTTACCCAGGATATTTACGTGGTCAAGGCCGATATTGGTAATGACCGATAACTCCGGCATGATGATATTGGTTGAATCCAGGCGACCGCCTAAACCTACTTCAATTACAGCGACATCCACCTGGTGCCGCGAAAAATGGTCAAAAGCCATAGCCACGGTCACCTCAAAAAATGAGGGTTCTGTGATTTCTATATCAGGCTGTATGCGTTCTACAAAATCAACTACCTCCGCCTCACTGATCATTTCACCGTTGATACGGATGCGTTCCCTGAAATCACGCAGATGCGGTGAGGTATACAAACCCGTTTTATAACCTGCTGTTTGCAGAATGGCGGACAGCAGGTGCGATGTGGAACCTTTTCCGTTTGTACCGGCTACATGCACCGACCTGAAATTATCCTGCGGGTTACCTAAAACAGCGCACAGCTTACGGGTATTGGTTAAATCTTTTTTGATAGCCGAAGAACCGATCTTCGTAAACATCGGTAAACGGGAATACAAATAATCAAGCGTTTCGGGGTAAGTCATTTGGAGATATTAGATTTGAGACGTGAGATTTGAGATAGTAGCCACACCATTCCAATAACTTCGCACCGGCTTATAACGTATAACTTAAAACGTATAACCTAAAACTCAAAAAGGCTTACTTCACCTTAAAGTTAAACACCACTACCCCGGTTTGGGTTCCGCCCACATCGCCCGGCGACAAAGAGGCATCTAATACCGCCTGGATACATTTATTAACCAGATTAATATCTGTCAAGGTAGAGCCTTTCAATTCCTGCTTAGCGCTGAGGATTTTACCCGAACGGTCAAAGTATATCCGGATAACTATTTTACCGGTTTTCTGACCATCGTCTTTCGGAATTACCAGGTTGGTAAAGTGCCGGTATTCTATCGGTTTATTTCCGAATCCTGAGCCTCCCTCGCCATAATCCGCTGATAACGGGTCGCCGTTTACACTGCCCTGGTTACCGGGTTTGCTACCTGTCCCGTCACCTTTTCCGGTAGCATTATTCTGGCTTCCCTTATACAGCGCATTGGGATTTATAACCGGCTTGCTGTCTTTTTTATCGGGAGTTACAGAAGGCGCATTAGCGGATTTTTTATCTTTGGTAACTACCGACGGAGCTTCTTCATTGTCCTGTGTTACTACTTCTTTATCACTGGTTTCTGCCGACGGCGTGGTCTTAGGGTCAGTATTGGGTACAACTTTATCCGGCGGCGTATTATTGGCATCCGGGTGCTGCGAAGGTTCTTCAATACTCATGTAATCGGTACCAATACCCTCTTCTGCCGTACCGTAATTCACAATTACACCGCCGGTTCCCTCCTGTTCGGGCAAAAAGGGTGTACCTATCACATAAAAGAAAGCAACTACTAAAAAAGCAGCCATAATAGCCAGCGAAATGGCTACTGCTTTTGGATAATTATTTTCTTCACGAGCGTACATCATCACTTCTTCGGTTCTACAGCCAGCACCAGCTTGGCTTTAGCTTTGTTGGCTATATCAATTATTTTTACAGTTGTTTCTGTGGGTATATCTTTATAAACGTACAATACAATGGTTAGTTCCTGGGCCTCTTTCTGATATTCCTGAAGCCTGGCAGGCAAGGCTTCAATGGTAACCGGCTGCTTCTCGATAAAATAATTCCCCTGCTGGTCGATGGAAACGGTTATTGTTTTCTTAGCTACCAGTTGTTCACCCGAAGAAGAACGAGGCAGCAACAGCTTAACTACCTGTGGATTAGCTACAGCAGAAGCCAACAGGAAAAATAACAGCAGGAAGAACATGATATCGTTCAGCGCCGATGTATGTACTTCAACGTGTCCTTTTTGTCGTTTTCTTAAATTCATCGCCCGGGCTCTTCTAACAAATCAATAAACTCAATGGCATCGGTTTCCATTTTCAGGATGATCTTTTCGATCATCATATTTAAAATATGATAACCTACATACGCTACAATACCAATAATCAGACCTGTTGCCGAGGTAATCATCTTGGTATACAATCCCCCGGAAACGGTGCTTATTTCAATAACACCTTTAAGAGATACCTGGTGAAAAATGCTGATCACCCCTACAATGGTTCCTACGAAACCAAGCATCGGTGCAATACCGGCTACAATACCCAGTATGCCTACGTTTTTTTCCAGTTTGGATACTTCTAATTTGCCGATATTTTCTATGGCACCTTCAATATCCTTAATCGGACGGCCTATACGTAACAATCCCTTTTGCAGCATACGGCTTAACGGCGTATTATTGTTGCGGCATACGGCTATAGCCGAATCGAGCTTACCAGCCAGTATGTGGCTTCGTATCTGCTGCATCAGGTTTGACTCATCGCGTGAAGCTTTACGAATGGTTAAATAGCGTTCAATAAAAATCACCAGGCCAATAAATGCAAGTAAGGCCAGCGGAACCATTACCCAACCGCCTTTGATAAGCAGATCGATGAAATGAAGCTCCTGGGCAGGCTGAGCTACCTGTGCCGCTGCCGCCTGGGCCGTATCGGATGTTAATGCCGGGGAATCAATTTGTAATAAAAACATTGTACCAATTCAAAATTAAAAATTAAAAATTAAAAAGTTGAGTCCCGTATCCCGAATCGTTCCTCTCGGGACAGGCAGTACGGGAAAATCCCGACCATTCGGGGTCAAAAATATTACCACACTATTATCTTTTTACCGGAATGGGATATGCATCCGGCTGAACTTTCTTTATACGGGGCAACTCTTTTAATGCCTGCTCCTGCGTATTAAACGTGCCTAAGCTTACTTTCACCCGCCGACCCGGCAAGTTTTTAACCACATGGGCATCAAATCCACGGGCACGCATGCGCTTAATGTAGGCTTCGGCCTCTTTATCATTTATTAACGATGCACCGATAATTTCAATTACTTTTTCAGGAACTGTTGTTGTACCGGTTACTGTCACATCACTGGTATCACGCGGCTTTTCTACCTCAAAACCTTTAGCTTCCAGCGCCTGCTGCAGCACACTGTCGGCTTTAAGCTTAGCCAGCGAATCGGACAATACCGGTGATTGGACCGGTACAGCGACGGGGCTTATAGCCTGTTCTGTTACCGGTTTATCCGGATTTTGCAGCAGCCTGATAATATCTTTATAGTAATAATGTACTGCTGTTGCCAGCACCGCAATTATAGCAATAAACATAAGCACCTCTATCCAGAATTTCCTTTTCTTTCTTTTCCGGTGCTCAGCTTCAAGCTCGGCAACCTTTATAGCATCCCACTCTTCTTCTACCCGCTCGTTAAGCAGTGTTTCGGGTTGCGTAGCCTGTACCGGAA
The DNA here is from genome assembly GCF_008274585.1 of Pedobacter sp. BS3. Taxonomy (GTDB): domain Bacteria; phylum Bacteroidota; class Bacteroidia; order Sphingobacteriales; family Sphingobacteriaceae; genus Hufsiella_A. Next base: position 274,755 of record NZ_VTRT01000002.1, read on the forward strand.
GAACATCTTCAGCAATAGCTGTGACTGTTGCCACCGCCTCCGGTTCTTCCAGGATAGCCTCATTATCTGTTAAAAACGCTGTAGTATCCGTTGGAATCTCTGTAGTTTCCGGAAATATTTCTTCTGTTTCCGGCTCGGGTTGTTCCGGTATATCGGGCGTTACCACGATTTCTTCCTGTTGCGGTTCCAGTACTTCTTCTTCGGGTATAACAGGTATAGAACGGCTGGTTATACGTTCTTTCAACGGCATTAAACCGTACCCGGAAGGTGAAAAATTCAGTACGCCGGGCTCGAAAATAATGGTATCGGGCGTTCCCCTAAAATCGCCTAAGGGCAATTGGGACGATTCTCCTGTTTCGGATAAGGTTTTCTGAATGTCTTTACCAAACTTTTCAGCGAAATAGGCTGCAGAATCTTCGGATATGTTTCGCTTATGGCTGATGTATTCCAGTAAATGGGTGTTCAGGTAAGTATCGGTTTCGCGAAAAGCGATGGTTTCTGACGGCGGATAAAACGTTTCACTGTCTTTATCGTAATACGCCTCAACACGCTTTTTATAAAAGCAACCGAATCCTGGCACACTTACTTCGTTGTGTGTTTTAAGTAAATCGGCTATGTAACGCGTAATATCCATTCCCCGTAAAAATAGTTATAATTTCTAATGGTTAGAATGAATAATTAAACCCACCCATGAAATTTATTCCAAGCTTCGGGTAGTACAGGTATTGCTGGTAGTTGTTGCCAAAAATGTTGTTTACACGCAGGTAAACGCCCAGGTTATCTTTAATGCGATATTCGGCGCCACCGCTTAAATCCACGTAGCTGTCTATGGAAACCGTATGCCTGTCCGGAACCCGTAATAAAGCCGACGTTCCGCCATTCAGCAATACTTCGCCATCAACCGTAAGCTTTTTACCAATAAAAGCCTTTACGTTGGATGAAAGCTGCATATCGGGCTTGAACCAGGCCGCTTCTTCAGTGGCCATTTTATAGTTGTTAATCAGCAATTTACCTGTCCAGGTGATGGTTTCGGTAGCTTGTAAGCTGATCTCGCCCTCAAAACTAAGCACGTGACTGTCTCCCCCATCGTAAATGACATCAAACTTTTGCGGATATTGTTTATTATTGACGAATAAAGGCATATCCTTGATGGTTTTGTAAGCTATAGAAGCCCGATAACCGAAACCTGAACCGGCATTGCCTTTTATTCCACCATAGATATTGGCTTTTTCTACCGCATTTTTCACCAGTATGGTGCTGTAAAAATATGGATTCTGATCAGCCAGGTCTTTCAGCGAGGTTTTCATCACATCGCCGCTATATCCTCCGAACAAAATGGCATATTCTGGCGCTAGGGCAAACTCAGCGCTTACAGCCGGCAGCAGGTTGGTACGTGAATTAGTGCCGAATTCTGAAACGAAATTCAGCCCGATATTCAGCTTATAATTATCTCCCTGAAATTTAATATACGGGTTTATCCGGGCAATATTATTGGTTATACTGCTTATGGAATCTTTTACGCCGGTAAAATCTACCGAACCGTTTACACCGATATTGAACTGGTGCCAGGCTTTATTGACCATGCCCAGCAACGCGAACGAGTTCTCCTTTTGGGCTGTTTTATTATTTAAGATATATCCATCGGCCTTTACCGCGTAATTTAAAGCGTCATCGTTCTGCTGATAGCGTTTAAGCAGCTCGCCTTTAAATCCGAAGGTACTGAAGCGCTGCTTTTCAGGGTCGGGATTGGCTGCCGGGTTGGCCGGGTCATAGCCGTAAAAACCTGTTCCCAATCGGTCGTAAGTAATTTCGCCATCCAGGGTGATTTTATCCTGTATGCTTCGGCCGAAAATACCGGCTTGCTGGTGGGAATATGCCTGCGCATCCAGGTTACCCTTTTGGTTAAGGTGCTTGATGTATGCGCCGGCTTGCAGGGCTTCGTCTTTACCGGTATTGAGGTAAACTTCTGCCAGGCTGCCGTTGAAATTACCGGCGCCTACCTTTACATAATTATTTTTAAGCACAAGCTCCGGCTGCTCGGCCAGGCTTTGTGCCTGTAGCTGACGGATATCGCGATTTTGCTCCAGGCGCTTATCCAAAACCATATAGCTCACCTTGGGCTTAAACTTATCTTTTACATTCAGGTCGGGACTGCGGCGTATCTTCGCGGCATCGGCCAGCACCGGTTTGTAAGGCCGTACCACTTCTATTTCTTCGGTTACTGCACCTTTTTCGGCATCAGCAGGCTGTTGCTGCTGCTTTTTATCGTCCTTTTTATTTTGAGCCATCACACTGCCCGCAGCAAGACTAAACAGGGTAAGGATAAAAAAACGGTTCAATATTAAATATCTTGAGTTCATTTACTTGGCTTTTTGGTTCAGTTGCTCTAATTTTTCCTTTGCTGTCGGCAGGATGTCATCATCGCCTTTGTAGTTGTCAATAATACTTTGCAGCGTACTTTTCGCCTGAAATTCATCTTTCAGGGCTACGTAGTTATCGGCCAGCAGGATAAAGCTCTTAGCTACCCAATAATCATACGACGGCATTTTGTTGATTAGCTCAAAGGCTGTTTTTTGCGATGTTTTGTAATCGCCTTTCTGGTATTGCAGCAAGGCTATATTGTATTTTGCCTCTGCCGCACTAACCGTTTTGGAATTGCCCTCAACCGCTTTGTACAGCTTTAAGGCGCTGTCTGTATCGCCTTTCTGCAAATACGCATTGGCTGCAAACAAGTCTGCCCGGCTCTTATCCTCATCCGACGATTTTTCAAAGTTCTTAATGATATCAGCATATTTCAGCACATCATCGGGCATGCCCATATTGCTGTACGCCAGGATAAGGTTGTTAATGGCATAACCGTAATTGGCCTTATATTCTGAAGTAAGCTCCAGCTTTTTGAGGTAAACTACCGCTTCGTTGTATTTCTTTTGTTTCAGGTACAACTTAGAGATACTGATAAGTGCCCGTTCGGTATATTCACTGGTCCAGTCGTTCAGGATAAAGGTATAATCCGGTATGGCATCATCAGGCCGGTTGAGCTTCACCAGCGATTCTGCCCGTATAAAGCGTGCATGTTTTTCATTTACCGGTCTGGGGAACTTATCAAAATAAGCGTTTACGGCCTCATAAGCTCCCTGGTAATCACCTTTCAGGAACAAGTTATTGGCTGCCTGGAACATGATGTTATCCTGCTCGTATGTAGTGAGGTTGCCAATGCCGGTAGAATTGGCATAGTTCAAGAAACCGCTGGCATCGCCCTTATCCAAGTAAATACTTTTCAACGACTCCAGGGCTTGCTTGGCTTCATCGGTGGTTTCGTATTCTTTAATTACCCGCTGAAATGTTTCCTGCGCCCCGTTGCTATCGCCCTGGTTATATTGTACCAGACCAATGGTTACCAAAGCCCGTGGTACATAACTGCTGTGCGGATATTTCTCTATCATAGCGGTCAGATCGGTTCTGGCACGATCGTAATCGCCTTTTACAAAATAGGTATAAGCCGTTTCAAAGCTGGCATCATCGGCGTAGTTTGAATTGGGATAGGTGGTCAGCAGCGATTGCAGGGTAGCGATTTTAGCATCGTTCTGCGATTGCAGCCCCTGTATCATACCACGTTGAAACAGGGCGTAATCCTGTCCCTGAGCCTTCCAGGCAATAATTTTGTTGTATTGCTGCATCGCTGCATCGTAGCTTTTCAGCACAAAGTACGAATCGGCCAGCCGCAAGGTAGCATCGGTAATGGTATTCTGGTCTTTTTCTTCGCCATTCAGGAAACGTTGAAAATATTTGGCTGCCTTTGCATAATTTTCTCCACGGAAGGCAGAATATCCCAACGCATAGTTGGCATAGTTATACACATCGGTATTTTTCGCTGCCGGTAGTGAAAGAAACTTTTCAAACTGGTCTACCGATTCGCCGTATTTACGTACTTCAAACATCGCTTCGGCTAACCAGTAGGTGGCTAACGCTTCCAGTTCGGAATCAAGCGGATTGTTTACCGAACGCATGAACATGGAAATACTGTTCTCAAAAGCACGTTCGTTATAGAACTCCAAGCCCCGGTAATAGGTTACACGCTGGTAGGTTTCATTGGCTTCGCGGTTCCTGATTTTTATGGTTTCGAGTATGTTTACCGCATCCCTGTAATTTTTTGTGCTTAGTAATACATCCGCCAGCAGAGTTTTAGCCTCGTTAAGCTTAGCAGATTTCGGATAGGTTTTCAAAAACTCCTGCGTAGCATCGAGCGCTACGGCATGAAACTCAAGCTCATAGGACAACTTGGCATAATTCAGCAAGCCTTCTTCCTGCAAGCCTTTATCAAAATTCAATTTATAGGCCCTGAAAAACGCGTTACGTGCGGCTTGCTTGTTATTGGTTTTCAGAAAAGCGTTCCCCAGTGTGATCATACCATACTGGTAATAAACATCGGGCGTATCCATTTTCTCAAGCTCGGTAATGGCTCTTTTATAATCGCCGAGCTTAAACCAGGTATATCCAATCTGGTAGCTGTCCTGGTTATTCTGTGTCTTGCCATTGTCTTTCAGCTGAAATTTCTGGTAATAATCAGCTGCATTTTTATAATCCGCTTTAGCGAAATAGGTAGCGGCAACAATGCGGTACATTTCTGCCTTATACTGCTCATCAATGGTCTGGATGGCCGGAATGGTGTAATTCAGCACATCATTGTAACGCTTATCTAAAAAATACAATGCCGAAATGTAATACGGATAGCTATTCTGGTACTGCTTTGAGTTTTTTAAGCGTTCAAACTCATGTAAAGCTGTTTTGTAGTCGGCATTGACATAATTGATGTAGGCATAATAATAAATAGATGATTCCTGGTAAGGGCCTTTTTCGTCCTTTAATTTACCGAACAACGGCTCGGCATGGTTATAGTCCTTCGCTACAAAATAATCATAGCCCAAACTAAAGCGATATTCCTCGCTTTCCTTAGCTGTTAAGCTGTTGGCATCTATCTTCTCAAACCATTCTAATGACTTGGCATAGTTCTTCTGCTTGAAATAATACCGGCCTACCTGAAAATAAGCGGCTTTAGAATTGGCGCTCGCCGGATACTCACGAATAAACTTCATGAAAAGGCTTTCGGCATCGTCATTTTCCAGCTCAAGAGCACAAACTGCCTGGTAGTATTGCGCATTTTCTTTCAACAGCGATACATTTAATGCATCTGTACTGCGGTCGACAATACCGGTTTTAATTTCCTGCACATGCTTGAACTGTTCGCTGGCAGCAGCAAATTTCCGATGCTCATACAACTCCAAACCACTTTTATAGGCGGCATTCATGGTAAACCATGCGGTAGATTGTGCAAACGAGCTAAGCGTTGAAATAATAAGGACTATGAGGATATATGGAGCTTTTTTGTGCATAAGATTTCCAATCTAATATGGCGAAGTTAACCGTTAAGCATTTATTACGTTTACAATAGTTTTAACAATTGTGGAAAACCGTGAATTTAACGCAGAAGTGCAACAATTGGTATAAATTGTTGAAAAGTCTTTAATTTACCTGTCCGGCAAGCAGGTATAATACAGCCATACGAATGGCTACCCCGTTTTCTACCTGGTCAAGGATAATGGACTGTTTACTGTCGGCTACATCGCTGGTAATTTCCACGCCCCTATTAATCGGGCCGGGGTGCATAATGGTGATTTCTTTATCCAGCGAATCGAGGATTTTCTTGTTAAGTCCATACAGCATGGAATACTCCCGCAGCGACGGAAAATATTTGATATCCTGACGCTCGAGTTGAATACGCAGCATATTGGCTACATCGCACCAGTTAAGCGCTTTAACAAGGTTGTGCTCTACCTTTACGCCTAAGCTGCCGATATATTTTGGTATCAGCGTAGTTGGCCCGCAAACCATTACCTCGGCGCCTAATTTTTGCAGACACAGAATATTAGATAAGGCCACCCGCGAGTGCAGGATATCGCCTATAATGGCAATCTTCTTTCCGGCTACATCACCATATTTTTCACGTATGGAGAAAGCGTCCAGCAAGGCTTGTGTGGGATGCTCATGCGCACCGTCGCCCGCGTTAACAATCTGGGCGTTGATGTGCCGGCTCAGGAAAATTCCCGCTCCCGGATACGGATGACGCATGACCACCATATCCACTTTCATGGAAAGAATGTTATTTACCGTATCAATGAGTGTTTCGCCTTTGCTTACCGATGAGGATGATGCCGCAAAATTAACCACATCGGCCGACAGTCTTTTCTGTGCCAGCTCAAACGAAAGTCGCGTACGGGTAGAATTTTCAAAAAAGATATTGGCGATGGTAATATCCCGCAACGAGGGGACTTTTTTAATGGGGCGGTTTAGTACGTCTTTAAAGGTATCAGCAGTCTCAAATATTAACTCAATATCCTGTACAGAAAGGTCCTTAATGCCGAGCAGATGCCTGGTACTTAGTTTTTGAATGGATGATTGCTGCATAGTTATGCCTATTAATCTTGCTGCTTGTCTGTCTTCTGAAATAATACTACCCGGTCCTCCTCATCGGTTTCCCGCCAGGTTACCACTACTTTCTGCGAATCAATGGAGTCTACCTTTATGCCGATGTAATCAGGCTCTATGGGTAAATGACGTGAAAAACGCCGGTCTACCAATACCAGCAGCTCCACTTTTTCCGGCCGGCCGAATGCCAGCATGGCATCCATCGCAGAGCGGATGGTGCGCCCGGTCCATAACACATCATCTATCAGGATTACTTTTTTTCCCTCAATGATAAAATCAATTTCGGTGCTGCTGGGTACTAAAAGGCCCTCTTTACGCCTGAAATCATCACGAAAAAATGTGATGTCTAAATTGCCTTTTACGATATCAGCCTGGGGAAGTATCTGTTTTAACCCGGAAGCGATACGGTCGGCCAAAACAATGCCCCGCGGCTGAATGCCCAGGATAACAGAATTAGAGAAATCGTCGTGATTTTCAATTAACTGATGGCAAAGGCGTTGTAGGGTTATCTGGAATTTCTGACCGTCTAACAGGGTTAAATTTTGCATCAGTAGCTTGGATTTGGGCAAAGGTATAATTTTTTTTAGACTTTGGAAAGAGGGTAAAGGAGGTTGAAGGCGGGAAGGTGGAAGGTTTTTAGGTTCTAAGTTGTAGGTTATACGTGGTACGTGGCTATAGTTAACAATGAAGAATTGACAGTGGACTGTGTATGACTAATAGCTTGTTTACACACCAGCATGAGTTGATTAAAACCCCAAAAACTAAAAAAAGCCATCTGGATGGCTTTTTTTAGTTTGCTGTTGGCTAACATTATTTTCCGGTATTGATGTAACTGGAAACAGACTCGCTTTCGTACTGATTTGCGGTAAAGTTGAATTTACTGAAATTATATAGCACAGCTGTTGCTTCTGAAATGTTGCACCTGGGCGATGTTGGTTTTATAATATACAGGACATATAAACCGCCACCGGCATTAGGACAGGTGATACATACGGGAAGCGGCTTGCAGGTTTGGTTGGCGATACTTAGCCAACTATCGATATGCGCACTGTAATAGTTATGGATTTCATCCCAACAAAGCTCTGATGGATTTACAGGGTCAACCGGGCCAACAGTTCCTGTTACCGGAACAAAGAGGTTATTTTTGCTCGCCGCTTTTTTAAGATAAACTACATCCTGTTTGCCACTGAAAGCGGCTTCCAGTTCAGTATTTGTTCCTATAATAATCGCGTTTTCAGATTCGCCTTTAGCTGCCATTTGAATAGGCGCCGAAAACTTTTGTTCTTTCTCTTCTGATTGAACATCCTGCTTGTCTTTTTTACAAGCGAATGTGATTGAAAGAATAACGGCTAAAGCCCCGATGATTTTAGTTGAATTTTTCATGACTTGTTTTTTTAAAGGGTAAAAAATTATATCGTTTCCCTTTTATATAAGCTGGTATCAAAAATTGTTACCCCTCCTTATGAAATTGATTCAACCATTCATGGATATCCTCTCGCAGGTGTACATATTGAAAGATTAGTTCCGGCGGTCGATCTACCATACTTCAGTGCAGTTAAACTGCACTGAACTTTTTTATTCACATTTTTGTAAAAATCATATTACAAAAAATAGCCGAATACGCTCGGGTCTGTCGCAGACAGCATCTTAGTTTTAACCTATATGAAACGTACCTTAGACGGATTTTCATCGGACTTTGTTCGGGGTTTTACGAATAAAGTACCTTCTAACCTCGTTTTATCTTAGCAGATATTTCTTTTTAGTTAATAAAATACCTATATTAGCTATCTAACCAATTCTTTCATGTTATGGCTCGTATTACAAACGGTATTTTGGGCGGCTTCTCCGGAAAAGTGGGTTCGGTGGTGGGTTGCCGCTGGAAGAACATTGAGTACACTCGTTCACTGCCTGCTAAACCGTCTGGTCCGCCGTCTGAAAAGCAACTGGCCGCCCGGGCGAAGTTTAGGTTCCTGAACAACTGGCTGAATGATAAGGCTGCTTTTTTTGCTACCAGTTTCATTAATCATACGGTTGATATTACCCCCTCGCTGTCGCACGCCTGTGGCGTGTGCATAAAATGAGTTTACAATTCGTTATCCTTTTCACACGCGGCACGCGTGCGCCAGCATGTGTATGCCTTCGTAGCTGCTTCGCGGTCTTCACACTCTTCTCCATAGGGAGCCCTTCGGACAGAATGACAACGTTCCTTATTTACTCATTAATAAACTTCATACTTTAGCAATCATGAAAGACATCGCTAACATTGCCAAAATGCGGCTGATCAATCAACAAATTGCCGTAAATACATTAAAAACGGCTAAAGCTGTTGTGAGTTGGATGGGCGCCCTGCAAGCCCAGGATTACGCTATGGCCAAATGGGCGCTTGGCATACGGTTAAAGGATTCAACCGAGGCTATGATTAACAAAGCTATTGACCGTGGTGATATTATCCGGACACATATATTGCGCCCTACCTGGCATTTTGTTTCGGCAGATGATATCGGCTGGATGCTTGCCCTGACAGCTCCCCGCATCAGGGCATCGTTAAAGTCGCGATTGAAACAGCTGGAGCTTACGGAAGCTATTCTTGCCAAAAGTAAACACATTATGGAAAAGGCGCTGGCCGGCAACCGTCATCTTACACGTGCAGCGCTTGTTGAGGAACTGAACAAAGCGGGTATTGCTACAAACGAATATCGTTCGGGCCATATCCTGCTCCATGCCGAACTGGAGGGCTTATTGTGCAGTGGCGCACAGAAAGAAAAAGACAGTACTTATGCTTTATTACCGGAGCGGATTGCCCAAATTAAGACTTTACCTAAGGATGAAGCGCTGGCGAAACTGGCACAAATCTATTTCACCAGTCACGGCCCGGCTACATTACAGGATTTTATATGGTGGTCTGGCCTATCGATTACTGAGGCAAAGCATGCGCTGGAAATGATAAAACCGAACTTTTATCCGGAGAAAATTGATGAACAGACTTATTGGATTGCCAACTCCTTTACCGTTCCTAAAAGGTATATGGACTCCGCATATTTATTGCCGGCATTCGATGAGTTTATCATTGGCTATACTGACCGCAGCGCTACACTGCCCTTTGAACATCACCATAAAGCGGTATCCAGCAATGGCTTATTCAGGCCAACTATTGTTATCAACGGACAAACCACAGGTATCTGGAAACGGGCACTAAAGAAAGATAAAGTGCAGATTGAACTGCAATTCTTCCAATCTTCAGGCACCGAAGCTCAGAAATTACTGCATCAAGCGGCTAAACGATATGGTGCGTTCTATAATTTAGAGACAGAGCTAATCTGACATAAACCACAAAGCCCCTCCGGGTAAACCGAAGGGGCTAAAACTTATTTTATCAGAGATATTACTTTTCTTCTTCTGATTTTTTGGCTGCAGCTTTTTTAGCCTTATTTTCAGCGCCTTCCATCTGCTCTTTCAATTGAGCAAGAACGTCAAGGTCGCCTAAGGTTGATTTCTCAACCGACTCTTTTACCTTTTTAACGGCATTCGAGGTGGCTTTATGCTCAGCTTTTTTGCTGTTGCTTTCGGCATGTCTGGCTTCGGCTTTCGCTTCTTCCCAAATGCGTGAGTGTGAAATCACAATACGCTTAGAATCTTTGTTAAATTCTATGATTTTGAAATCGGCAACATCATCCGCTTTCAGCGCTTTACCATCTTCTTTAATGGTATGTTTGCTTGGAGCGAAACCTTCCACACCATAAGGAAGTGCAACGATAGCGCCTTTATCGGTCACTTTCAACACAGTTCCCTGATGAATAGAATCCAGTGTAAAGATGGTTTCGAAAGTTTCCCACGGATTTTCTTCCAGTTGCTTATGACCTAAGCTCAGCTTACGGTTTTCTTCATCCAGTTCTAACACAACTACATCCAGTTCTTCGCCTACTTTGGTAAACTCGTTAGGATGGTTGATCTTCTTAGACCATGATAAATCTGAAATATGGATCAGTCCGTCGATACCTTCTTCAATTTCAACAAATACACCGAAATTGGTCATGTTTTTCACTACCGCTTTGTGCTGGCTTCCAACAGGATAGCGCTCAGCGATGTTTTTCCATGGGTCAGGTGTCAGTTGTTTGATACCCAGGCTCATTTTACGCTCATCGCGATCTAATGTTAGTACCTGAGCTTCAATCTCGTCGCCTACTTTCAGGAATTCCTGAGGGCTGCGCAGGTTTTGAGACCACGACATTTCTGAAACGTGGATCAAACCTTCAACACCCGGGGTGATTTCAAGGAATGCACCGTAATCGGCAACAGTCACGATCTTACCTTTAACCGTAGAACCTACTTCAATAGCAGTGTCTAATGATTCCCAAGGATGAGGAGTTAATTGTTTCAGACCAAGGGCGATACGTTTTTTCTCATCATCAAAGTCAAGAACCACCACATTGATTTTCTGATCAAGTGACAATACTTCTTTCGGATGCTCGATACGTCCCCATGAAATATCTGTAATGTGAAGCAGACCGTCAACACCACCCAAGTCGATAAATACACCGAAATCGGTAATGTTTTTAACAGTTCCTTCCAATACCTGTCCTTTTTCAAGTTTGGCAACGATCTCTGTTTTTTGGTTTTCCAGATCGTCTTCAATCAGTACTTTGTGCGATACCACTACGTTTTTAAATTCGTGGTTGATTTTCACAACCTTGAATTCCATGGTTTTACCCACGTATATATCGTAATCGCGAATAGGTTTAATATCGATCTGCGAGCCGGGCAGGAATGCCTCAACACCCATAATATCAACAATTAAACCACCTTTGGTACGACTTTTAACAAAACCGTTAATAATGGTATCATTATCTAAAGCCTCGTTAATAAGCTCCCATGATTTTTGGGTTTTTGCCCGTTTGCGTGAAAGCACCAATTGTCCGTTGGCATCTTCCTGAGATTCAACAAACACATCAACGCTGTCGCCAACCTTCAGGTCGGGCATATCACGGAATTCAGAAAGCGATACTAAACCATCAGATTTAAAGCCGATGTTTAATACGACATCTTTGTTGTTGATCGATACAACAGTACCCGAAATAATTTCGCCTTTGTTGATCGAATGAAAAGTACCTGCATATTGCTCTTCAAGCTTTGCACGTTCTTCTTTACTGTAGTTACCAAAACCTTTGCTGTCTGCATCCCAGTCGAAATCACCGCTTGGGGTAACAAATGTTTTGGATTTGATTTCATCAATAAAGGATGAATCAGCTTCTGATTCAATCTTTTCTTTTTCTTTAACCGATTTGGTTTCTGTACCGAGTTCCGCTTCCTTAGCTTTTAACTCTTTTTCTGCTTCTTGTTTTTTAGCCATTAATTAATTTGTCTCCTTTTCCCGATTTTAAAATCAGGACTGCAAAGGTAGAAAAATATTCTTATTAAAAAGAATATTAGTTGGTTAGCTGTTTTTGAGTATTAAATAACGGGCAGCCCACCCCCGCCCTCCCAAAGGGAGGGAGTAAGCTTTTGCTATTGTCTTGTTTCTTTGGGCTTATTTCTGCTTCCGGTCTTTCCTGACTTCCCGACTTTCGGACTATAAGCTATCCGCCATTAAACCATGAACCATTAGCTATAAGCCATAAGCACAGCTACTTCACCCGCACAAATGCGTTTTGAGTATCTCCTACCCACTTGTATTTATAGATGGTGCTTTGCTGTTGTCCGTCTTTGGTCTTTTTGTTGTGCGAAATATAGAACAAGCCGTCGCCTAAAGGGCATAGGCCTGTAGCTCCCCATTGGAAATACCATCCCCTGATACCGCTTGCAGTATCTGCCGGGCCAGCTTGCAATAGTGATAAGGTGCTGACAGTTATCTTTTTGTTATCTGATGGAATCTGGCTTTTCACCGGCTTTTTATGGCCATCAATAACAAATAAGTCATAGTTGGGAAACTGCGTTTTTTTACCACGATATGCCGCGGCGAAAAAGTTTCCGGTATAATCATCATAAGCCAGGTTCTGAATACCATAGTTTGTATTACCGGTTTTTACAAAGTATTTTTCCAATGGTTTTTCCGGCCCTGAATGATGCAGGTGCCCTTGTGCCAAAGGCTGCGCATACTTATTCCAGTTGCTTATATCAAATTTTAACAAAACCTGGTAATCATTATCATCCCTGTTGATATCTCCGTATACACCATAGGCTACATATAAGTATTTTTTAGAAGTATTAGAGCTGCCAATTGCCGGTGCAAATGCAACGCCGTCCATGCCGGAACATGCGAAGCGGTGCGGTTTCACTTCATTGCCTACATGAACCTCAGCTTCGTAATCCTTTACCACTTCGGGCATATAAACGGTACGCAACAGGTCTTCTTTTTCGGCACTCATATCCGGACGCACAATGCGGGAACCGTCAAATATGGCGATATAGAAACCGGTTTCACTATTGCCCTGCTCACCCAGCTTTTTCCGGATGCCTTTACCTATGGCATCATTTTTATATTCCAGCGAACCGTATATCTTACCATCTTCTTCATTAAAATCCAGATCGCCAAGATGGCCTACAAAGCCGGTTACACTTCCGATCAGCTTGCCGGAAAGATCCATTTTGATCAGCTTGTCGGTAAACGAGAAATAAACGTATCCGTTCGCTTTGTCCACAGCAACGCCTTGCACATGAAACGGACCTTGTTTCCCGGTATAAATAGAATCCGGCCAGTTGATCGCGTTCTTACCGGTCTGAGCATTCAGAATGAGCACACTAAACAGAAGCGGCAGCAGCAGTAGTTTCTTCATCTTAAGAATCAATAAAATTTAATAAAAACAAATGATTAGTAACACCAAAAGTAATATAAAAAAACTCACAGACAACAAAAAAGAAGTAAAATCATTATTTCCAAGCCACCTTACTCGTACCGCAGCGCATCGATCGGGTCTAAACGGGCGGCCTTTTGAGCCGGGTAATAGCCAAAAAACACTCCTGTAAGAGCACAAACCACAAACGACAAACCAATGGCCGATTCTGAGATCACGGTAGGCCAGTGCAATGCCGATGAAACAATGAGTGATGCCGATATACCAATAATCACCCCGATAATTCCACCGGTGATGCTGATCATGATGGCCTCTATCAGGAACTGTAACAAGATATCGCTGCCCCGTGCACCGATAGACATGCGTAAACCGATTTCGCGGGTGCGTTCAGTAACCGATACATACATGATATTCATGATCCCGATCCCGCCGATGACCAGCGATATGCCGGCAACTGCCGTTAAGAGCGTGGTCATCATGGTACTGGTTGAGCTCATGGTGCTGATCAGCTCTGCCTGGGTACGCACCGTAAAATCATCTTCCTCTGTAGGGCGTAGCCTGTGGTTTTCACGCAGCAGTTGGGTAATCTCTTCGGTTGCAGCATCCGAACGGCTTTCGCTCACAGCCGACGCATATATGGTATGCAGGTAAGTAGTTGCCAGTATCCGCTTCTGAACGGTGGTGTAAGGCGCAATAATAATATCATCCTGATCCTGACCAAATGTATTTTGTCCTTTAGGATTCAGCACCCCGATAACCTGGAAAGGAATTTTCCCGAAACGGATAACCTGCCCTATCGGATTTTCGCCGCCAGGAAATAAGTTGGTTACTACGGTTTGTCCGATCAGGCATACTTTAGCCGATTTTCTCACCTGGTCGTCGGTAAAATTCACGCCATCTTTTAAGCTCAGCTTCCTGATATCGAGGTACGAGGGTGCAACACCCTGCATTTGTGTTGGCCAGTTATTGGCGCCTTTAATAGCCTGTCCGCTGGAAGATACGCCCGGCGAAACGGCGCTCACATCAGCAACATTAGTCCTGATCTTATTAACATCATCCTCCGTTAACGATTGCACGCTGCTGGAGCTCATCCGGGCGCCACCGGGCATGGGCATATTATTATACGGCATAATGGTGATCATGTTAGAGCCCATGCTGGATAACGACGACTGGATGCTTTGCTTCGATCCTTCGCCGATAGACATCATGGTAATTACCGCTCCAACACCAATGATAATACCTAACATGGTTAAAAAAGCACGCAGCTTATTACGTTGCAGGGCTTTCAGGGCTATTCTGATCAGGTTAAACAGTTGCATATTATTTGGGTGTTTGGGAAGCCTCTCCCCCAACCTCTCTCCAACAGAGAGGGGAGTTCTGACAGGGCTTCTTATTAGTTTGTTTCATAAATCTCAATACGCAATACACATATCGCAATACGCTAATAATCATCCGATACGGGAAGTGATTCCAGCGCTTCTTTCGCCGAACGTACGTTTTCATTAGCCGTATCCTTCTGTATTTTTCCATCACGGAGCATAATCGTACGGCTGCTGAACGCGGCAATATCCGGCTCGTGAGTTACAAACACAATGGTTTTCTTTTCCTTCTGATTTAATTCCTGCACCAGCGACATAATTTCATACGAGGTACGGGTGTCCAGGTTTCCGGTTGCCTCATCGGCCAGTATCATTACCGGCTCATTGACCAGGGCCCGTGCTATGGCCACCCGTTGCTGCTGTCCTCCCGAAAGCTGAGCAGGCGTATGGTCAAACCGGTCGGCCAGCTTGACCAGCTCCAGCGCATGCATTGCTTTTTCACGGCGTTCCCTGGTATTTACGTCTGCATTATACAATAATGGAAGCTCTACATTCTCAAGAGCCGAAGTACGTGGCAGCAGATTATATGCCTGGAAAACAAAACCGATCTTACGATTTCTCAACTGGGCCAGCTCATTACGGCTCAGCTCCTTTACATTTACTCCGTCCAGCAGGTAATCGCCTTCAGTAGGCTTATCCAGGCAACCCAGGATATTCAGCATCGTAGATTTTCCGGAACCGCTGCTGCCCATAATGGTTACAAATTCGCCGGGCTGAACAGAAAAAGAAACTCCTTTCAAGGCCCGTACAACTTGCGAACCCACCAGAAACTCACGTTTCAGCTCCCGTACTTCTAAGATGTTTTTCTTCATTTTTTCTTTCTTGAACGGAACTTCGGCATAAACGGACTTGATGAACCTTGTGCAGCCTGAACGGCTTCGCTGCCACCGAGCATGCTGGTAATTACGCGGTCGTTTTCTGTTAACCCATCCAACACCTGTACGTGCATATTGTCGTTCAGACCGGTCACAATCTTTTTGCGGATAAGTTTATTCCGCTCTTTTACCCATACGTAGGCTACTCCTTCATCGTCTTTAGCTGTTACCTGCCGGTTATCCATCTGCAATACGTATTGCTTTTGAAGCGCTGCTGAATCCGGCGTATATTTCAGCGCTTTCACGGAGATCAGCAATGCGTCGGAAGCTTCACGGGTATAAATGGTTATAGTGGCTGTCATACCCGGTTTCAGCTTTAATGAATCATTCCGGGTATTGATAATGGTGGTATACGTTACCACATTTGCCGATGTAGATGGCCGTAGCCTGATCTCTGAAACGGTTCCTTTGAATAAATCATTCAGATAGGCATCAACGGTGAACGTAACCCGCTCGCCGGCTTTAATGTTGCCGATATCAGCCTCATCTACTTTGGCCAGCACCTGCATGTTGGTAATATCCTTAGCAAGGGAAAACAGGGTCGGCGTATTGAAGCTTGCCGCCACGGTTTGTCCTACACTTACGCTACGGCTTAACACTACGCCATCTATGGGCGAGTAAATTTTAGTAAGCGAAAGATTTTTCTCTGCCGATGTAAGCTGTGCCTGAATGCTGCTGATATTGGCTTTGGCAGTAACGTAAGTATTTAATGCGTTATCATAAGCGGCCTTGCTGATAGCGCCTACATCATATAACTGCTTCTGCCGGGCGTAATTGGCTTCCTGGTATGCAAAGTTGCTTTTTGCCTGTGCCAGGTTTGCCTTTATCTGGTCAACATTAGCCTGCATCAGCACCGGGTCAAGCTCTGCCAGCAATTGTCCTTTCTTTACAGTGGAATTGTAATCGGCGTAAATTTTACTGATCGTTCCGGATACCTGCGTACCTACAGCTACCGTATCCACAGGCTGAATGGTTCCGGTTGCGGTAACTGTTTCGGCAATGTGACCTTTTACCGGCTTTTCGGTTTCAAATGCTACAGGCTGCTCCCGCTTACGGAAAAATAACAGGTAAGCAACAACGGCTACCGCTAATACAACCAGGCTGATAATGATTATTTTTTTGTGTTTCATTTTAAGTCAAAAAAAAAGTAAAAAGTAAAAACCGGCATTAGTTTCATCACTACGGAAATAATAACCTGTTATATTAAACATAAAACAATACTATTTGAGGGTTAATGGTTCGCCTTTATAGAACTCATAAATTTTTAACGATAACAAAGCGTTGTATTTTGCCTGTGTGTAGGCTTGCAAAGCCTGTATATACAGGTTTTTCTGCTGCACATATTCTACCGTGTTCGATGCTCCCACTCTAAGCTCCTCGCCTGCTATCCGGTATGCTTCCTGAGTATATTTAAGCTGTTCCAGCGATGCGGTGTACTGGTTCCCGGCATTTTGAGCATTAATAAAGGCCTGCTCAACTTCCTGCGAAAGTACGGTCTTGGTATTCTGGTAGTCCAGCTCAGCCTGCGACACATTGATCCTTGCCTTAGCTTCGTTGGTTTTATTCTGCTTCCGGGTAAAAATGGGAATAGAGGCTGTTATGCCGATCTGCTGATAAAAATTATCGTTAAGCTGGTTAAAAGCGTTGTACGAACTGTTATTACCGTAACTTGTACCAATACCTCCGCCAAGGCTGATGGTTGGTTTATACCCGGCCCGTGCTTTAGCCAGATCAAGCTGGGCTATATCGACGCCGAGCTTGCTGTTCTGCATTTCGGGCCGCGTATTCAGGGCCAAGGTCAATACTTCGTTCAGCGAGGGAATTGCCGCCAATGCTATGGCAGAATCTGGTTTTACAATATCAAACGACTGTCCGGTTGGTAATTGCAGCAGTTGCTTTAAGTTCAGCTTATCCTGCCGTTCGGCATTTTGCGCCGTAGTGAGTGTATACTGATCATTTGCCAGCTGTGCCGATAATTGTACCAGGTCTTTTTTAGCTACGGCGCCCACATTATACTGCTGCTGCATCTGGCTGACCTGCGTTTTAGACGTAGCCACTAAATCCTCGGCATACAGAATGGTTTCTTTATCCAGTAAAATGTTAAGATACGCCTGCACAATTTGCACCGAAATACTGTTCCCGGCTTCCAGCACACTTAAATTGGAGGATTGTACCGACAGATCTTTTTGCCTGATATCATTGCGCAGATAGCCGCCGTTGTATAGTGTCCATGATGTGCTGATCCCGGCCGAACCATTCACATTAGCCGATGAAGTCCCCACCTCGTTCCGGTTATTGTGTGATAAATTCTGTGAAACCGAACCATATAAATCGGGTAAAACTGCCGCTTTTGAGGCAATAAGATCCTGCCGGCTGGCTTCCTTGTTCAACCGTAACGAATTGATGCTGATATTGTGCTGTTTGGCATAATCCAGGCATTGCTGTAATGTCCATACAGCCGGCAAAGCTGTTTTTACTGTATCTTGCTCCTGCCGGGCAAATACAGTCAGCCCCGGCAGAAACAGTAAGATGATCAAATAATATTTCAATGGTTTGTAGTGCATATTAGTGAGTTAACCTGATACAAATTGAACCATATTTGGGTGGACGATAAAACAGTTTCGACAGAGAACAGAAGATCATCGATAGAAAGGTAGTTTTCATCCGTAAAACCGCTTATTAAAGACTTTTCTGTCATAAAAATGGGTTCTTCGATAAGAATTATCTGTTTAACCTAAAAAAGCAGGATTGTATCGATTTGTTTTTGTTACCAGTAATATTCGTTATAATCTTGCAATGACAAATTCAAAAGTTGAGTGAAACGAAATCCCGGCTGTCCGGGGTCAAAAGTTAAAAGGCCACGCATCAGCCAGCCATCAGCCGTATCACCTAATTATAGTAGATAAATACATTAATAATTACTCATATCATGCCATCAGGAAGGTCAAGGTTCATCATTACAATAAGTGTCCATGTGCTGGCCTGGGCGCTTTTGGGTTTTGCGCTGATGTTTTACCATCCGCTTACCTGGAGCGTAAAGCTACCTTCGGTATTCTGGATCAATCAGCTGTTCCGCCTGTTCATCCTGGTGATATTATTTTATGCCAATGCCTCAGTTTTTGTACCATCGCTGGTACTTAAAAACCGTTTCTTTTACTTCGCACTTTGGGTACTGCTGGCCATTGCAGTCACCGTTTACCTCAGTAATCTTACCGAAAACCTGCTACAGGTACGCCACCAGATAGAGCAACTCAACAAATTACCTCCGCGTGGCGGAAAAAGCGGCTACGATATTTTCATCATGATGGCCTCGCTGCTTGTTCTGGGCATCAGCACCAGCATTACGGTTGTACAACGCTGGCAAAAGGACGCCCGTATCCGCGAAGCGATGGAGAAGCAACAAATCAGCTCTGAGCTGTCATTTTTAAAGGCGCAGATCAATCCGCATTTTTTCTTCAACACGCTTAATAACATCTATGCGCTATCGTTTACCGATATGCCCTTGTCAAGGGATGCCCTGCATAAGCTTTCGCGGATGATGCGCTACCTGCTGTACGAAACACAGCATGACACCACACTGCTTAAACAGGAAATTTCCTTTGTGAAGGATTACATTGCCCTGATGAAGCTGCGGCTTAACCCAACGGCTATTGTTACCTTCAGCGAACCGCAACTAAGCCGCGATCATTCCATTGCGCCCATGCTACTGCTGCCATTTGTAGAAAATGCCTTTAAACATGGCGTGAGCGCTACCGAACAAACCAGGATCGAGATATCCATTGCAGTGGATGACGATATACTACATTTAATTGTTGAAAACACTATTTACGATAATAATGCGCTGATCATAGAAAACGGCGGCATCGGCCTGGCCAACACACAACGGCGCCTGGATCTGTTATATCCCGGCAGGCATACGCTGCTTATCCGTAAAGATGATGACGAAAACCGCTATATTGTTGAACTGAAAATCAGGTTATCATGAAGTTAAACTGCATTACCGTAGATGATGAACCGCTGGCTTTAGGATTAATAACCTCATTTGTACAGCAAACGCCTTTCCTGGAGCTCAGGGGGAGTTTCGGTAACGCAGTTGATGCACTAAAAGCCTTACACGAAGACAACATCCAGGTGGTATTTTTAGATATCCAGATGCCTGGCCTGAACGGCATGGAACTGGCCCGGGTTTTACAATCGCAGGCTGATAAACAAACAAGAATTATTTTCACTACCGCATACAACCAATTTGCCATTGAGGGATATAAGGTTGATGCGCTGGACTACCTGCTGAAGCCGTTCAACTACGAGGAGTTTCTGCGGGCGGCCACCAAAGCGCTGAATTATTTTGAGCGTACCGGAGAACACAATACAATCTCTGCTCCTAACAATCAATACCTGTTTGTAAAATCGGATTATAAGCTTGTCCGCGTTAACCTGGACGATATCCTGTATATTGAATCGCTGAAAGATTATATCAAAATACACCTTACAACTGCCACAACGCCCATTACTGCCCTAAGCAGTCTGAAGGCCATCGAAGAAAAATTGCCCCCGTCGCGGTTTATCCGCCTTCACCGCTCGTTCATTGTGGCTATTGATAAAATTGATTCTATCAGCAAAAACGCGGTACATATCGCATCGCTTGATATTACCGTTGGCGATCAATATAAAGATGCGTTTAAAGAGCTGTTGTCTAACTGGGGGTGAGATGATTTATTCCTGAAAACTGGGTAACAAATCAACTCATGGTTTGATATACTGAAAAACACAAAATCATGAGAAAATTTGACCTGACTACCATACTTACGCTGGTTGCATTGCTATTAGCCCTGAGCGCTATTATTCAAGCGTATAATCTTGTTAGTTGTTAGTCTTTAGTTGTTAGTTGTTAGTTGTTCGAATGTCTATGCCTTCAACCTTTTACCTTCTACCTTCTACCTTCTACCTTCCACCTTCCAGCCCTCAACCTTTCTCGCTGCTCTTGTTTCTCTTTCCGGCTATGGGTATAAAATTATTGGTTAAACTTCTGCTTTAACAGTTCCAGCATATCATCGGTAACCGGTTTGGCCTTTTCCGGTTTTTTATATTGCTGCGGCTGTTGGCTATTGGGTTTCTGCTCGCGGTTTTGAGCGGCCTGCTGCTGCTTGGCAGCTTGCTTTTTGCTATTCCAGCGGATCCAGATACGTTCCAGGCATTTTTTGGTGTATAACGGAAAATCGCCCTGCTGCATCCAGGCGTAATAACTCGGTTCCAGGTTAAATATTTCTTCCACCGGCTTACCTTTATGCTTACCGAAATTGAATACTTCTATACCATCCTCGTTGAACACCAATCTGCCGGCATAATCTACCGGTTTATTGAGGTTGGTAAACAAGTGTAACGCCTCTATATCATTTTTAACCGGTTTTGAGACATGACCTTTTTTATCTTCAAAATCAGCCCCGGCGTAACGCTCTATCTGGGCAAGCAGCACTTCGTAAGTGGCTTTAATATCGGCTTCGGCAGAGTGCGCATTTTCTATGCACTTACCGCAATAAAACTGGTAAGCTGCTTTTAGCGTGCGCTGCTCCATCTGGTGAAAAATATTTTGAACATCCACAAACAGGCGGTTTTCAATATCAAACTCGATACCGGCACGCAAAAACTCCTCCATCAGTACAGGAATATCAAAACGGTTTGAATTGTACCCGGCAAGATCGCTGTTTTCCAGGAAAGCGGCCAGTTCAGGACCCACCATTTTAAACGTCGGCCGATCGGCTACATCCTCATCATAAATACCATGTATCAACGATGACTCCAGCGGAATGGGCCTTTCGGGATTGATACGCATGGTTTTAATCTCTTCGGTACCATCAGGCATGGCTTTGAGAATAGATATTTCCACAATCCGGTCGGTAGTAATATTGGTTCCGGTAGTTTCCAGATCGAAGAAAGCCAGCGGACGCTTAAGATTTAATTTCATCATGAGAAGGATAATTTACCCGAAAATAAGAAAACCAATAACGATAATGAGGATCATTACCAGGTACAGCATAATTTCTGTTTTGGCAAAACGCCGGTACTTCATCCAGAAATTATCGTTTTGGGTATTGTGGGCCATAAGTTAATGTATATTTAAACGTCACAAAAATAACTAAATTTCTTCAGGATAAACGCCTCTGATCAGGATGAGTTGTTCAACAAAATCCGTTACTGCCCGCCAAGCGAGCCTTTGCGAGCCAAAAGCGTTCACGCAAAGGGCACCGGGACGCTTCGCTTTAGCGCAGAAAGTCCAAAGAATCTTTGCGAGCTTTGCGTAAATGACTTGGGGTTCTTTGCGTAATAAATAAGGGATTCATGATGCCCCATTACGATGAGGCCATATACGGGCTTGAAGAGCTGGCATCAACAGGCTCTACATTGCTTAACGGCAGAAAACTGGTTTCTGTGCTTACGGCCATATCGTATTCAAACGTAGCCGGATAGGGCGATTGCAACAAGCTGCCGACCGGTATATAAGGGTAAATTTCGGCATACGTTTTAACCAGTCCCGGCCCTACACGCCTGTAAATAAAGTGGCGTTTCAGGTCATCCAAGCTTCTGATACCCGCAGCGCCCATCAGTTGAACGGCGCTGTTAACCGTTTCCCGGTGAAAATTGGCTACCCGCACTTTTTTATCGGCAACCACCAGCCCCTTGGTTAACGATGGATTTTGCGTGGCAACGCCTGTCGGACAGGTATTCCGGTTACATTCCAGCGCCTGGATACATCCCAGGGCAAACATCATTCCACGGGCCGAATTACACATATCAGCGCCAAGCGCAATGTTTTTAACCAGGTCAAAACCGGTTACTACCTTGCCGGATGCAATAACGCGGATGTGCTTTTTCAAATCGAAACCCAGCAGGGTATCCGATACGAACGACAGCGCTTCCCGCAAAGGCATGCCTACCGCATTCGAAAACTCCATCGGTGCAGCGCCTGTGCCACCCTCACCGCCATCCACAGTAATAAAATCGGCATAAATACCGGTTTTTACCATAGCCTTGCAGATAGCAATAAACTCGCTTTTGTTGCCAATGCATAATTTAAAGCCAATGGGCTTACCGCCCGATAAACGGCGCAGCTTATCTATAAACTGAACCATTTCAAGCGGCGTTGAAAAAGCGGAATGAGCCGGTGGCGATACAACGTCCGCTCCGGTATGAACCAAACGGATACGGGCAATCTCTTCGGTAACCTTTGCAGCCGGTAAAATACCACCATGACCGGGTTTGGCTCCTTGCGACAGCTTAATCTCAATCATTTTTACCTGCGGATAGGCTGCACGTTCTTTAAAAGCCTCTTCGTTGAATGTTCCGTCCAGGTTGCGACACCCGAAATATCCGGTACCAATCTGCCAGAAAATATCGCCGCCAGGCTGTAAATGATAATCGCTTAAACCACCCTCACCGGTATTGTGCGCAAAGTTACCGATCTTCGCACCCGAATTAAGCGCCAGGATGGCATTTTTGCTTAACGAACCAAAGCTCATGGCCGAGATATTAAGAACACTCGCTTTATAAGGTTGCATACATTGAGGGCCACCAACCAACACCCGCGGATCTTCATCCAACTGCTTATGGTCAATGGCCGCGATACTATGGTTTAGCCATTCGTAACCGTTAGCATAAACATCCAGCTCGGTACCGAAAGGTTTGGTATCATCCACCTTTTTCGCCCGCTGGTACATTACATCCCGCTGAATGCGGTTAAAAGGCATTCCGTCGGTATCGCTTTCTACAAAATACTGATATAATTTAGGTCTGAGGTCTTCCATAAGGTACCGCAGATGCCCAACCAGCGGAAAATTGCGCAAAATAGAATGCTTTTTCTGTACCAGATCGTAAATCCCGACAGCAAGCACCGGAATAATAATGATAAACGACCACAAAATATGACGCCATGTAAGGCTCCACACAAACACGGCAAGAATCAATACAACAAATGTTACTAAAAATGTTCTCCTCATACCTGCAATTCAAAAGTTAAAAATCAAAAGTCAAAATTAAAAAGTCAAAAATTTGAACAACTTCCATATTTTTGCGCTGATAGCACCGGGCAACCGGCCAATGCTACAAGATATAAAATTATACGGATGAAACGCACAAAAATTAAGGATCTGCTGAACGCAACAAGTTTTGGTACTGAAGTACGGATTATGGGCTGGGTAAAAACATTCAGAAATAACCAGTTTATAGCCATTAACGACGGTTCGTCTTTACAAAATATACAAGCGGTGGTAGACTTTAATCATTTTGACGAGGCGTTGCTGAAAAGACTGACTACCGGCGCTTCGGTGGATATACAGGGACAGCTGGTAGAATCGTTAGGTAAAGGTCAGCGGGTAGAGGCAAAAGTAAACACCCTGAAAATTCTGGGCGACAGCGATGCCGAGAAGTTCCCCCTGCAACCCAAAAAGCACAGCCTTGAATTTCTACGCGAAATTGCCCACCTGCGTTTCCGTACCAACACCTTTAACGCTGTTTTTAAGGTACGGCATGCGCTGGCTTACGCGATACACCAGTTTTTTAACAGCAAGGGCTTTACCTACATTCATACGCCTATTATTACCGGTTCTGATGCCGAAGGCGCCGGAGAAATGTTTCGCGTAACTACCCTTGATTTCGACAATGTTCCCCGTACAGAGAGCGGCGAAGTGAATTTCAAGGAAGATTTCTTTGGAAAACCAACCAACCTGACCGTTTCCGGGCAACTGGAAGGTGAGCTTGCCGCCATGGCTTTAGGCGATATCTACACGTTCGGGCCAACATTCAGGGCCGAAAACTCCAATACCACCCGTCACCTGGCGGAGTTTTGGATGATTGAGCCTGAAATGGCTTTTTACGACCTGAACGATAACATGGATCTGGCTGAAGATCTGCTGAAATATGTTATTAAATACGCGTTGGATAACTGCAGCGATGAACTGGAGTTTTTAAAAAACCGCCTGCTGGATGAGGAAAAGCAAAAGCCGCAAAATGAGCGTTCTGAGCTGGATTTGATTAGCAAGCTCAATTTCTGCCTGGACAACGCCTTTGAACGCTTAACCTATACCGAGGCCATTGACATCCTGAAAAGCTCCAAGCCTAACCAGAAAAAGCAGTTTAAATATCTCATTGAAGGCTGGGGCGCCGATCTTCAATCGGAGCATGAGCGTTACCTGGTTGAAAAGCACTTTAAAAAACCGGTAATTTTAACCAATTACCCGGCAGATATTAAGGCTTTCTATATGCGCCAGAACGAGCCTGACGCCGAAGGCAGGAGAACTGTACGGGCTATGGATATTTTATTTCCCGGAATTGGTGAGATCGTTGGCGGCTCACAGCGGGAAGAGCGGCTGGAAAAACTGTTACAACGGATGGAAGAAATGCATGTGCCAGCCCAGGAGCTGAATTGGTACCTGGATACCCGCCGGTTTGGCTCCGCTCCGCACGCCGGGTTTGGCTTAGGCTTTGAGCGTTTGGTATTATTCGTAACCGGCATGACCAACATTCGCGATGTCATTCCGTTTCCGCGTACGCCTAAAAATGCTGAGTTTTAATCAACTATGCATTCCAGGATTATTATCTTCCTGTTATTCATTACTGTACGAATCAATGCACAAACGTACAGTAATGAATTTACGCTAACATCCGATAACGATTTTTATACATCGGGTTATAAGTATGACCGGTACTATACCAATGGTCTTATGCTGCGTTACCGGCACGCACTAAAACCGGCTGCCGATAGTACCAAACGCATTTTAGGGTTTGAATTCGGCCAAATGCTGTTTAACCCCTACTCTACCAAAGTTCCAAACGCCGCTGACCAGGACAGACCTTTTACCGCGTATTTATTTGCCGGCGTGACCCTACACAGGTTCTATAAAAATGAAAATAACTTGCTGCTGTCTGCACAGCTTGGCACCATTGGTCCGATGGCTGCCGGCCGCGAAGTGCAGGTAACCTATCACAAATTATTCGGACTTTATCCTGTACAGGGATGGAAATACCAGCTAAACAACGAGCCCGGCATTAACCTGGCTGCAACCTATAACAACTTGTTCTTCAGAAACAGCAAACAAAACCTGGATATCAGCGGTACTTACTCGGCTAAATTAGGCAATACGTTTTCCGGTGCATCAGCAGGTTTCAGGGTTCGCCTGGGCAGAATGAATGCCTTTAACCAGTCTGCAGCTTTTAATAGTCGTGTTAACAGTCGCTTACCGGCAGGTAAATCTCCGCAAAGGGAGCTCTTTGTCTACACCGTTCCGCTTATTAATTATGTGGTATACGATGCAACCATCCAGGGCGGACTTTTCAGGGAAAACAAGGGCCCTGTAACTTTTGGTATCCATCACTGGGTTTATGCCCAGCAACTGGGCGTTCAATATGCTAAGAATCATTGGGGCGTAAACGCAGCTATTATTGCCAAAACCCGCGAAGTAAAGAGCACTGCAACGGGATATCAATATGGTTCGATAACTATCAGCTACAGGTTTGAATAGTATTGAGATTTGAGATATAAGATATTAGATGTGAGACTTTAAATAAAAAAGTTGTTTAAACTTTAAAATTCAGCTTTATAACCACATTTTGCCTGTGTTTCGACAAGCTCAACATGACTAATGTGGTCAGCCTGAGCTCAGTCGAAGGCTATTTAAGGACAAAACGTTAAACAACTTCATTAAATACCGTTATATGAATAAAATTCAGTCAGGCTTAATAACTTTTCAACAGCAAATCAGCTTATCTGTACGGCCAATCCTTCCGGCAATGAAATACGTATTGCTATTGTTTAGTCTGCTGACCATTCAAACCGGCAAAGCACAGGAGATCAATACCACCCTTTATTACGGTTCCTTTTTAGTGAATACGCCGCAGGACGGTACTTTTAAAAATTACCTTTATGGCGCCGATGTAAACTGGAACCACAACATCAGCAACCGTGCCGACAACTGGATAAGAACATCCGGCGCCCAAAGCTATGGCCTGGGCTTCATGTTCCGCCAGCTCAACAATTTTAACGGGTATGCCGATACCTCAGCCAATGCATTCGGACAAGCCTATGGCTTAGCCGGGAATATTAAATTCCAACTGTTTAAGCTGGGAAAAACGGGCGTTTACATCAATCCGGCCTTTGGCATATCTTATCTTACCAAAACCTACTTTACTAATCATACCAACCGTTTCATCGGCAGTCATTTAAACATGACCCTGAAAGGGGATCTGGGTGTTTCTGTGCCATTAAATACTAACCTGAGCTTTTCCGCCGGGCTTGGCATGCTCCACTACTCTAACGGAGCTTACGTTATTCCTAACGGTGGTTTAAATACAACTCACGTTTTCGCAGGATTAACCTTCCAAAACCATAACACCGAAACTGAACATACAAAGGCAAGTCCGTTTCTACCGTTACAGCGCAACAGTGTTGAACTGGGTCTTGGTATTGGCCGGCGTGGCATCCCTGAAACACATAGCGGTAAATGGAAAAGCGGATTATATGCCGGTTATAATTACCGCGTTAATGATTTCATCCGCCTCAAGGCGGGATTAGATGCCATCTATTATTATAAGTTTTACGATCCCGACCAGACCGAGGGAAAATACAAATATTACGGCGCTTCGTATAAAGACTGGCGTTTAGGCCTGAGCGCCGGCGCCGATCTGAACATGTGGCGAATCACCATCACCGGACAGGCTGGCAAGTACCTGTATTTCGACAAATACTATAAAAACGTTACGTGGTACTGGCTGTTCGGACCAACTTATTACATCACACCTCATATCGGCATACAGGCCAAAACCTATATGCACATGGCCCAGGCCGATTATATCAATTATGGTTTGGTGTTTCAGCTTTAACCTGTAATCTTATCTGCTCTTCAAAACAGGTTTATACTATTAACAAACCTCGTAAAGAGTAATTTTATTAAAAACTAAAACTTTATACATCTTTATCAGTTAAAATATTGTCATTTAATATTTTAAATATAACGCGTCATGAAATTAAAACTAATTGTGCCCATGCTGTTTATAGTTGCAGCAATAGGGCAAAGCTGTGTAAGTACTAAAAAATATAAAGAGTTACAAAGTAACTACAATCAGTTGGACAGTGCTAATCGTAATATGAAACGTAAGTACTTAACTTCTGAACGTAACCTGGCGGTAGTTAATAACCGTGTACAAAGCCTGGAAGAACAAATAGCGTCTGAAAGAGCCAGCGCAAAATCATTGCAGGATGCGCTTGACAAATGTTTAAACTCCAGCAACCAGGGCAATGTAAACATCTCCAAGCTGGTTGATGAAATTAACCGTTCTAACAAATACATTCAACAACTGGTCAATGCCAAGAATAAAAGCGATTCATTAAATATGGTATTAACCAACAATTTAACCCGTTCGCTAAGCCAGCAGGAAATGCGGGATGTTGATGTGAAGGTACTCAAAGGCGTGGTTTATATCTCGCTTTCAGACAACATGCTTTACAAATCAGGAAGCTACGAGATTTCAGACCGGGCCAATGAAACGTTAAGCAAAATCGCTAAGATCATTATGGATTACAACAACTACGACGTATTGATTGAAGGTAATACCGATAATGTACCTATTTCGCAAAAGAACATTCGTAACAACTGGGATCTAAGTGCGCTAAGAGCATCGTCGGTAGTGCAAGCCCTGCAAAACAATTTTAATGTTGATCCTAAACGTCTAACAGCAGGCGGTCGCGGCGAATACAATCCGGTGGCTGATAACAGTACCGATGCCGGCCGGGCTAAAAACAGGCGTACCGAGATCATCATTACTCCTAAGCTGGATCAGTTTATGGACTTAATCGGAAAAGCGCCGGAAGAAAAGCAATAGCTGCCTTTTTAGTCCGAAAGCCGGGAAAGTTGAGCGCAGCGAAATCCCGATTATTCGGGGTCAGAAAAGACCGGGGCCAATGTTATTACATAAACCTTACAGGTTTGCGCCGAAGCCCTTGCGCTGGCAAAACCTGTGAGGCTTTTTTAAAGCTTCCTGTATATTGCCCGTTGGCGTGCTGTTTCCGAAGGGCTCTACAGATTAACCTACACTGTCCGTAGAGACGCTGATGCTTAACTCTACGGATTAACATATAGAGAAGAGTCTACAGACTCTTGTAAAATAAATATAAAGGCCTTACCATTAAAATGAGTTAAAAAACTCCAACTTATGTATTAATCCTTAGTCAGTAATAATAAAGTCCGGAGGCTTTTAAGTAACAGCACTAAGCCGGAACTTAGCGCTATCGGGTTGAGGTTACAGACATCCCGTAAAATATAACGAACGATTACAAAACCGGCCATTATGCCAATCCGGAGTGACGCTTTCGCTGAACACTCCGGACAGTTGAGGGTTTTGTTCAATCGTAAATCGTAAATCTAAAACCGTAAATCTAAAATCGTATCCTGCACTATTCGCTACAATCATTATCTTGCGGCATGAAACCTGTTATTACTATTGAATATTGCCCCAAATGCGGCTGGATGTTACGTGCGGCCTATATGGCACAGGAATTGTTAAGCACTTTCTCTGACGATGTTCACGGCGTGCTGCTACAGCCCAGCGAAGTAAGCGGACGTTATGAAATACGCATAAATGACAACAGCGTATTCGACCGTAAACGGATGGGCCGGTTTCCCGAAATTAAAGAGCTGAAACAACTGGTTCGCGATGTGGTAAATCCGGCAAAGGATTTAGGCCATGCTGATAAAAAGCCAGCGTAAAATTTAAACTTTCAGGCACCTGGTAGCGTGCGGGCCATCTCTAATTGGAATATTTGAGCTAAATTTGCCCCCATGTCTGATTATAAGTATAACCAACGCGGAGTTTCTGCCGGCAAAGAAGATGTTCATAACGCCATAAAAAATATCGATAAAGGAATATATCCCAAAGCGTTCTGCAAGATCATTCCCGATATTTTAGGTGGAGACCCGGCATGGTGTAACATTATGCATGCAGACGGAGCCGGCACTAAATCGTCGCTGGCGTATGTGTACTGGAAAGAAACCGGCGACCTTTCCGTATGGCGGGGCATTGCCCGGGATGCCATCATCATGAATATTGACGACCTGCTTTGCGTAGGCGCTACCGATAATATTTTATTATCATCTACCATTGGCCGCAATAAAAACCTGATCCCGGGCGAAGTAATTGCCGAAATTATTAACGGAACCGAGGATGTCCTGGCCGATCTCCGTTCGGGCGGCATCAGCATTTACCCGACGGGTGGCGAAACTGCCGATGTCGGCGATTTGGTTCGCACCATTATTGTTGACTCTACGGTTACCTGCCGCATGCATCGCAGCGATGTGATCTCAAACCATACCATACAAGCAGGAGATGTGATCGTTGGGCTGGCTTCGTACGGACAGGCCAGCTATGAGCAGGAATATAATGGCGGCATGGGCTCAAACGGGCTTACTTCTGCCCGGCACGATGTTTTCCATAAATACGTAGCCGAAAAATATCCCGAAAGTTATGATCCGGCAGTACCGTACGAACTGGTATTTGCAGGTAATAAAAAGCTAACCGATACCATTGACCTGGGCAACGGCGAAACCATAACCGCCGGAAAGCTCGTCCTCTCGCCCACACGCACCTACGCTCCCGTCATAAAAAAAATACTGGAAGGCTACCGCGAGCAAATTCATGGTATGGTGCATTGCAGCGGCGGCGCTCAAACCAAGGTATTGCATTTTATCGATAACCTGCACATTATCAAAGACAATATCTTCCCTGTTCCACCGCTATTCCGGTTGATCCAGGAACAATCCCATACCAACTGGCAGGAAATGTACAAGGTATTTAATATGGGACACCGGATGGAGCTCTATGTACCACGGGAAATAGCGCAGGAGTTGATCGCCATCTCCGAAAGTTTCGGCATTGAAGCCCGTATTGTGGGGCGTGTAGAAGAAAGCGGTAAAAAACAGGTAACCATCCGTTCAGAGTTCGGTGAGTTTGTGTATAATTAAGGCTATATTTTGAAAAGCAGGTTCCGGCAACTATCGGTCGCGTTAGCCCGGCTTTACGCTCATACGCCTGCAAGGCATTACGCACAAGGCCGGTATCCGCTCAATCCGGTTTATTGATCAATGGCATTGCATCATATAAACGCTGTTACATATTTGCAAGCGTAAAATCATTTCCTTTAATTTACCGCTTTGAAAACCAAACCAATATGAATAACCGTAGAAATTTTATTAAAACCGCCGCTCTTGGCGTAATAGGCTCAAGCCTTATTCCCGAAATTGTTGCAGCTGCAATGCCCGAAACCAGCAAAGCTGCCGGGAAGATCAGAATCCCCGATAATGCAACCATCCTTTTCCAGGGCGATTCCATCACTGATGCCCACCGCGACCGTAAACAAACATCAGAAAACAATGCCATGGGATTGGGTACAGGTTATGCCCTGGGAGCAGCCTCCACCCTGCTGCTGGACAACCCGTCAAAGAACCTGAAAATATATAACCGGGGCATCAGTGGTAATAAAGTATACCAACTGGCCGACCGCTGGGAAGAAGACTGCCTGGCTATTAAACCCGATATACTGAGTATACTGGTCGGCGTAAACGATTACTGGCATACCCTTAGCGGCAAATACAAGGGCACTATTAAAACCTATCGAGATGACTTCAAAGCCCTGCTGGATAGAACAAAAAATCGCTTACCCGATGTAAAGCTTATTATTGGCGAGCCTTATGCCGTAAACGGTGTAAAAGCGGTTACCGATGCATGGTTCCCTGCATTTTATGAATATCAAAAAGCCGCCCGCGAGTTGGCCGAAAGTTTCGGTGCGGTATTTATCCCTTACCAAAAGGTGTATGATACCGCCCAGAAAATGGCTCCCGGATCTTACTGGACACCCGATGGCGTACACCCCAGTGTGGCCGGCGCCCGCCTGATGGCCGAAGCCTGGCTAAAAGCGGTAAAAGGGTAAGTTAACAGGATAAAGGGGATGTCTAAAAATTTGCTATGGTCATCGTAAGCTTGTCGAAGGATTGGTTTATTGTGGCTACAGACACTTCCCCGAGTCTTCGGGGTCAGCGTGACTGCGCTAATTGATGGTTCTGTTGACTTTTTAGACATCCTCCATTTTCATTACAATAATATAAACGGCCAAAGCATCTACAAGGACTTATTTACGTTTAACCCCTACCCAGAATCCGGTACAGAATATTACCGCAGACTTCTCTCAGGTAACCTTTCCATGCTGCTAAGGCGTCAGCTGAAGGGATCAGCACATCATCAGGAAAGAAACTATTGCTGGGTTTTGCAGTAAAGGCGGCAGGAAAAGGCTTAACATCCAACCCGGCTTTCCGGAACGTACGCAAAGCCCGCGGTATATGCAAAGCGGAGGTTATTAAAAGATATGGAGGCTGTAAGTGTAATGAATCGATTAATTTCTTAGTATTTACAGCATTTTCTACCGTATTCCGGGAATCCCGGTCAGCTAAAATATCAGCAGCAGGGATGCACAAATTCTGTAATTGCTCAGTAACAAAATCCGCTTCCCTGAACGCTTTATCCAGGAAAACATTCCCGTTTCCCGAAGCCACAATGATCTTGCGGATATGCCCTGTCCGGTACAATTCAGCGGCCTGTATAAACCTGTCGGCAGCAGCATTGAAATACACTTCGCCATCACCTTCATTAAATCCTGAGAAGCCCCCCAACAATATCCCGGCGCTGTAAACCTCGTTTTTTGCAGGCGTATATTTCTTTTCCTGGTAAGCAACCGTAAGCCGGTCAATAATAAACGGGTTGGAAAAGAATAACAACATGAGAATACCCGCAGTATAACAGTTCTTCTTCCGGCGTGCAGGTTTGGTAAACAGCCCGTACAGCAAAACTGCCACGATCCATAAAACCGGGTTTAGAAAAATAAGGAACAGTTTTCCGAGTGCAAACATCTGGAGCTAAACCTAAACAGTTGAAAGTTGAAAGTTAAAAGTTGAAAGCGCCCACAAAATCAGCTCCCCAAGCCAAGCTTTGTGTCTTCACGAAGCTTCATTTATGCTGGCTCGTGAAAACACGAATCAGGGCGTTGCAATTATTATTCGAACTCAAGTTACAAAACCAGATCCTTAGCCTTGCGTAACGCATTATCCAGTCCGCTGATGTCCTTACCACCGGCCGTAGCATAAAAAGGCTGACCGCCGCCCCCGCCCTGTATTTCTTTAGCCAGCTCACGCACTATAGCTCCGGCATTCAGGTTACGTTCCTTAATCACATTTTCAGAGATCATCACCGTGATGTTCGGCTTCCCGTCAATATCAGCAGCTAAAACCAGGAACAGGTTTGGTACAATATCCTTTAAAGCATAGGTCAGGTTTTTAACAGCTTCTGCGTTAGGCAACGATACCCGTTCAGTGATTACATTCAGACCATTTATTGCCTGTGCTTTTGCGGCCAGCTCATGTTTTAAACCGGCAGCTTTCTCCTGTATGCTTTTTTCAATTTCCTTCTTGAGGCGATTGTTTTCTTCCAGCAAGCTTTCAACGGATTTAGCCAGGCTTTTAGGATTTTTAAGCAACTGCTTTAGCGTATCCACCAGTTTGGCCTGCTCAGCGACATACTGCTCGGCGGCAACGCCGGTTATAGCTTCAATACGCCTGACACCAGCTGCGACAGCGCTTTCTGAAATAATTTTGAAAAAACCGATCTGCCCGGTAGCTTTTACATGTGTACCGCCGCAAAGCTCTTTCGAAAAATTATCATCAAAGGTAATCACCCGCACCAGATCGCCGTATTTTTCACCGAATAAAGCTGTAACTCCCGATTCAATTGCTTCCTGGTAAGGAACATTTCGTTGCTCTTTCAGCCTGATATTTTCGCGAATGCGTTTGTTAACAATAGCTTCTATTTGTTCCAGATCTTCATCGGTAAGCTTCGCGAAATGCGAAAAGTCAAACCGCAGATAATCAGCATTAACCAGCGAACCTTTTTGATTAACATGATTGCCCAAAACCTGCTTTAAAGCCGCATGCAGCAAATGCGTTGCCGAGTGATTGTTCTCGGTCGCGGTACGGTTAACCGCATTCACCACGGCCCGGAAGCTGCCCTGCAATTCATCAGGTAAAATATCGGTATAATGAATAATTAACCCATTTTCCTTTTTAGTATCGGTAATCTCTACCGAAAACAGGCGACTCTGGTCTTCCAGGATGCCGGTATCACCTACCTGCCCGCCGCTTTCCGCGTAAAAAGGAGTCCGGTCAAGCACCAGCTGAAACTGGTCTTTACCTTTAGCCACCACTTTACGGTACTTCAAAATCCGGCACTCACTTTCCAATAGATCATACCCTACAAACTCCGTTTCATCGCCGGGGTTCACGATAACCCAGTCGCCGGTATCAATGGCTGTAGCCGCCCGCGAACGGTCTTTTTGCTGCTGCAATGCCAGCCCAAAACCTTCCATATCCACCTGCAAACCTTTTTCGCGGGCCATCAGCTCGGTTAAATCAATCGGGAAACCGAACGTATCGTAAAGTTCAAAGGCAAAGTCGCCGTTAATAACCTGCTGACCGGCGCTGTATTTCTCAAAACGCTGGATGCCGGTATCAAGCGTACGCAAAAACGAGATCTCCTCTTCCAGGATCACCTTCTGAACAAAATCTTTCTGTGCATCCAGCTCATCAAATACGCCCTTGAACTCAGCCGCCAGCACCGGAACCAGTTGGTTCAGGAAAGGCTCTTTAAAGCCCAAAAACGTATAGGCGTAACGTACAGCACGACGCAAAATACGGCGTATCACGTAACCCGCCTTGTTGTTTGACGGTAATTGCCCATCGGCAATAGCAAAGGCAATGGCCCGTATATGATCGGCCATTACACGCATAGCAACCG
Source organism: Pedobacter sp. BS3 (assembly GCF_008274585.1). Taxonomy (GTDB): domain Bacteria; phylum Bacteroidota; class Bacteroidia; order Sphingobacteriales; family Sphingobacteriaceae; genus Hufsiella_A. Next base: position 309,156 of record NZ_VTRT01000002.1, read on the forward strand.
CATCCTGCCAGCCTTTATCACCAGGTTGAGCATCGCCCGCATACAGTTTTCCACATGCCGATGCAATAAAGCTGATCAACGGCTGGAAAACATCCGTATCGTAATTGGACGTTTTACCTTGCAGCACACGCACCAAACGCTCCAAACCCATGCCGGTATCCACATGCTTCGCCGGCAGCGGCTGCAACGACCCATCTTTAAGCCGGTTAAACTGGATGAACACGTTATTCCAGATCTCAATAACCTGCGGGTCATCTTTATTCACTAACAATGCGCCGTCTACCTTAGCACGCTCTTCATCGCTCCGGTTATCGTAATGTATCTCCGAACAGGGGCCACACGGCCCTGTCTCACCCATCTCCCAGAAATTATCTTTTTTATTACCCAGCAGAATATGACTTTCGGGCACAAACTGTTTCCATAAATCGAATGCCTCCTGGTCTTTAGGAAGGCCCTCGGCGGCATCGCCCTCAAACACGGTCACATACAGCCTGTTTTTGTTGATTTTATACACCTCTGTAAGCAATTCCCAGCTCCAGGCAATAGCCTCTTTCTTAAAATAATCGCCAAAGCTCCAGTTGCCCAGCATCTCGAACATGGTATGGTGGTACGTATCAATACCCACTTCCTCCAGGTCGTTATGCTTACCCGAAACCCGCAAACAACGCTGTGTATCGGCCACGCGGGAGTATTTTACAGGTGCTTCACCCAAAAACAGGTCTTTAAACTGGTTCATCCCCGCATTGGTGAACATCAATGTCGGGTCATTCTTCACTACAATAGGCGCAGACGGAACAATCTGGTGCCCTTTTCCCTTAAAAAAATCTAAAAATGCCTGTCGTATCTCTTTGGTGGTCATCCTGTAAAATTTGTGCAAATTTAGTTTTTTGAGCGGTATTTATTCCATTTAGAATATTTATTGGGGAATAACCTGCCAGGGCATAGAATTTTCATGTATTTTTCATTTGAAAAGCAGGGGCGGTATCGTTTGGGCACAGATAGTCCCGTGTTACGCTCATACGGCACAACCGCCCCCAATACCTTCCCCCGGGGCATTAACCACAAGGCCGGTATACGCTCCACCCGGGTTTAGTTTGCAATACCCATGCAACTAACTAACAACTAACCAACTAACTAACTAACTAACTAAATCGCCAGGATCGTATTAATGGTAAATATTTCGTCTTCAGAGAAATACAGGTTGTGCAAACAATGTACAGCATCGGTAACCTGCTCTGCTTTGCTGGCCCCTATCAGTACCGACGTTATTACCGGACTTTTAAGTATCCAGGCCAGGGCCATCTGGGCAAGTGTTTGACCGCGGTTAATGGCTATCTGGTTAAGGTGCTCAATCTGTTCCAGCTTCTGCGGGGTTATATGGCTTGGTCGCAAAAAGCCATGAGCCTTAGAAGCTCTTGAGCCTACAGGTACGCCATGCAAATATTTATCCGTTAATAAACCCTGAGCCAGCGGCGAGAACGGAATACATCCAACACCCTGCTTCGCCAGCAGATCCAGCAAACCATTCTCCACCCAACGATCAAACATGGAGTACCGCGGCTGATGAATTAAACAAGGCGTACCCATTTGCTTTAGCATGCGGATAGCCTTTTCAGCTTCGGGAACATCATAATTTGATATGCCAACGTACAAGGCCTTACCCTGCTTAACAATATGGTTTAACGCGGTCATGGTTTCTTCCAGCGGTGTTTCCGGGTCCGGACGGTGATGGTAAAAAACATCCACATAATCCAGGCCCATACGTTTCAGGCTCTGATCCAGGCTGGAAATCAAATACTTGCGTGAACCCCAATCGCCATAAGGGCCCTCCCACATGGTGTAACCCGCTTTGGTAGAAATGATCAGCTCATCGCGATACGCTTTAAAATCAGATGCCAGTATCTTTCCAAAATTCTCTTCGGCCGAGCCCGGGGGCGGGCCATAATTATTGGCCAGGTCAAAATGCGTTATCCCCTGGTCAAAGGCAACATGAAGTATTTCGCGGTATTGGTCATAATCATCAACACCGCCGAAATTATGCCATAAACCTAACGATATAGCCGGCAATTTCAGGCCGCTTTTTCCGCAGCGGCGGTATTGCATCATAGCGTAACGTGAAGAACTTGGTGTATACATGGTTAATTCAAAAGTTAAAAGTCAAAAGTTAAAAGTCAAAAGTTAAAAGTCAAAAGTTAAAAGTCAAAAGTTAAAAGTCAAAAGTTAAAAGTCAAAAGTTAAAAGTCAAAAGTTAAAAGTCAAAAGTTAAAAGTCAAAAGTTAAAAGTTAAAAGTTAAAAGTTAAAAGTCAAAAGTTAAAAGTCAAAAGTTGAACGTAGTACCCCCTCCCGGGTAATTCGGGGTTCGGGGTTAAAAATTAAAATTATTAAAGAGCCCTGTATAAAAATAAAGCTCACCAAAGCACAAATCAAATATGAAAAAAATGGATGAAATTTAGCTAAGCGATTATTTAAAATCGGGCAAACACATTTCTATGTCTGTATACCCCGAAAACTATCCTTAACCGGGTAGCTTTTCTGCTCAAATAATACCGTATAATGAGCCGCCCTTTTCGCCCAAACGGTCTACCCTTTTCTCTACAGCCTCATCTTTAATCAACGGCGGAGCGTGATGCGGCTTGCTACGGGCATCAATGATGAGCGGGCCTTTACAGCCCCAGTGCTTATGCTCAATAAAGCTGTTCATGCCATGTACATCATGCGATGGATTACTGCGGGTAAACGTTACCCACACAAAATTGCTGATATTCTCGGCTGTAAAACCGGCATCATCGCATAGCACCAATAAAGGTAATCCCGGTAAACTTTCTATACCAGGCGCTTTATTCAGAATTTCAAGCTCAGCTTTTAACTGGTTTTCATGCGTGTATGCCGGCGATTCTACGGCTAAAACACCTGGCATCACCAGCTTAAAACGGTCAAACGGGCGTGGCAATGTAAAACCGGCGGGTAATTCATGCAACAGTTCACGCTTCTTTTCTCCGGCGGCGGCAATAACCAGTTTCGATCCCGAATTAATGTCCGTACCGCTGTAATCCAGCGTATCGATAGTGGTTCGGGTATAGAAATGAAGATCGCGGGACAGATCTATCCGTTCAAGCACATGGATCAGAAAATCACGGATATGATGAATATCCAGTTTGGGATCATCCTCCTTCGAGGCAATAAAAAGATATTTGGCCAGGCTGAGCTGGTTTTTGCCTAAAATATGATTAGCAATGGTCAGTAGTTCCTGCGGCTGCCTGGTGGTAAGATACGGCGTATAGCGTTCACTGCCAATAGCAAACAGCAACGGGTGCACGCCGGCCGCATCAACGGCGTGCACAGCATGCAGCCCGGGAATTTCCTGTGGAATGGCTGCGCCGGTTATCTGGTGAATTAAAGCGCCAAAGCTGGTATCTTCCTGTGGCGGACGGCCCACAACCGTGAATGCCCATACAGCATCCTTACGATGGTAAACCCGCCGCACTTTCATCAGCGGGAACGGATGCTTTAAGCTATAATAACCCAAATGATCGCCAAAAGGGCCTTCGGGTTTATTTTCGTGAGGTTCAACCGTACCGGTAATTACAAAATCGGCATCGGCAGAGATACAGAAACCGTCTTCATCATAAAAATACCGGAAACGCCTGTTACCCAGCGCTCCGGCAAAGGTCATCTCAGACAGGCCCTCTGGCAGCGGCATAACCGCCGCAAGCGTATGCGACGGTGGCCCGCCAACAAATATGCTCACTTTAAGCGGCTGGTTGCGGGCATTGGCTTTGGCCTGATGCACGCCGATTCCACGATGTAGCTGGTAATGTAATCCTATTTCTTTATCCCGGATATACTCATTTCCGGCAAGCTGTATGCGGTACATGCCCAGGTTGGCCTGCATAATGCCGGGCTTGTCGGCATCTTCGGTATAAACCTGCGGCAAGGTAACGAACGGGCCGCCGTCCATAGGCCAGTTTACAATTTGCGGCAGTTGGCTGACCTGGGTCTGTCCGTATAATATGGGCGCATTGGCCCGTTGCTTAAGCGGCAAAGCAGACCACGCAGTAAATGCCGTATTCAGGTATCTGAATGGCGATTTGACAGCTTTAAGCGGATCGGATTTTAAATCGACCAGGGTTTTGATCTTTTCAAGGGTGTCCCGGAACATGAACGAGGCACGCTCTACCGTTCCAAACAGGTTTGACACGGCCGGGAACCGGCTTCCTTTTACGTTTTCGAACAAAATGGCCGGGCCCTGATGCTCAAATACCCGTAAATGAATAGCGGCCATTTCCAGGTAAGGATCAATCTCTTCGCGGATACGTATCAAATGGCCGTGACGTTCTAAATCGCTGATGCACTCTTTTAAGCTGCTGTAACCCATAACGCAGCTAAGTTAGAGAATTTTGTTTGAGCAGAAGATTGAAATTTAACCCTATGGATCATGCCTGTACCAGGAACACCGGAAATGTCATGTTAAAATATCCCATACTAAAAACGCCGCACTCCTGGCGTGAAACCTAATGCCCATACCCAGGCACAGTGGTATCACACCAGGAGTGTTATAAAATATTCAGCTTATGCTGGGGCTAACCAAAAAGCTCTCGTCCCGAGACATAATCGAGGGGATCTCCGTCAGAAGTACTTAGGAAAGAGATTTTACTTTGCAGCTACTTCCTGGTCTCCTCTCCCGATCCCGTACGTACGGGAGGGATCGAAAGGACGGTGCTTTTTGACTTTTTGGCCAGTCCCATGTTCTTATATTTCTGGTTTTTAGCATGTTAGTAATTTTCAATTATTGATATGTTTTTTAATTACTTTACAAGGTGTCAATGAGCCCGCCAGTTGGCGGGGTTTTGATTTTTCAATTTTGACTTAGAACAGGTATTTAATGCCCACGCCGGCATAACCGTTACGCTTAGGCGATGGGTTGAAATAGGCGGGCTGTGCTCCACCATAGCCAACGGCATTAAGCGAAACAATAGAGCTGTAAGCCCGGTTCAGGATGTTGTCTATACCTCCGTACAGGTTCAGCTCAAATGCCTTTCCCAATTGCTTTTTATAACCCAGCTTAGCGTTCAGCACGTGGTACTCAGGGTTAAAAGCAGTGTTGGCATCGTTCAGCGGCAAGCGGCTGTTGTATAAATATGTTCCATACAGGTACAATCCCGGGTGGGTCTCAACATCTATTCCGGCGCTAAGCACCCACGGCGATATGCCGGTAAGCTTGTTACCCCCGTAGCTGGCCGTTACATTATTTTGTGCATCCAGTATTTTGTAATCGGTAAAACGAAAATCAGAATAAGTAACTGCCGCATAAGGCCGTAAGATGGTTACAAAAAGGTGCTCATCCGGTTTGATCGCCTGGTATGACAAGGCCAGCTCAACACCATCATGCCGGGTTTTACCGGCATTATTGTAAATGGTAATGCTTTGCTGTACCGATTGCGCAATCAGCTCGCCCTTCATATCCAGCCTGAACAAGGCCAGGTCATAGCTTAAGCGGGAGTTAAACAGGTTTCCTTTAGCATCCAGCTCATAATTGATCCCTTTTTCCGGCTGTATCGCGGGATTAATCAAGCCATCCACATTTTTAATTTCTGAGCTGGAAGGAGGAGAAAACCCGGAGCTTACGCTGGCATGCAGGCTCAGGAAGCTCCCAAAATCATGGCTCAGCGCAATTCGCGGCGAAGCCTGCGGCTTAAATTTCTTTATACCGCTCTGTTCCCTGTTTAGATAATTATCCACATCGTATTTCAGGCCGCTGTAGCTCACCCCTACTGTTAGCACAGTACGGGCATCCAGGTTGGTTTCCGACTGGTAAAATATCGCGTAAGCGGTATTATCATAATCTACAATGGCATTCGGGGCGCCTTCTGTACCATGATTATTTACGTATTGTGTGCCTTTGGTAAGCCCGTTATTAAACTCGGCGCCGATAGTAAAGCGTGTAGGCAAATGGCTGAAACCCGGGTTATACATAAACCGGGTACGACCACCGTAGCTCTGGTAATAATTATGCAGATAAGCATACGGCAAGGGATGGTTCAGATCATAAAAATAGGTAAACACGCTGGTGCTGTTACTGAATTTACTGTTAAACTGGTATTGCTGTCCGATGCCAATGCGTGTCCAGGTTTGATAACGCCCTGCGGCTTTATCCAAGTTACTGGCATTGGCCTGTAAAGGATCTTCTGCCACCTGTGCGGCTGTGAGCGAGCCGGGGATCTGCGAATACTGGGTAGTGCGGTTCAGCAATAAGGTAATCTGCTGTTTTTCAGAAGGGAATAGCTGGAAGTTGCCGGTAATAAAGCGCCGCATATCGTTGCTATGTTCGCGGTAGCCGTTGTATTCCTGCCAGCCATACGACACATAGCTATTCATTTTATCACCACCGCTGCGGAAGGTTGTTGCCAGCCGGTGCAAGCCATAGGCGCCCACCAGTCCCGAAGCTTCCAGGCTTTTTTCCTGGTACGGCGAACGTTGTAACTGGAAATTGATCACCCCGCCGGTTCCTGCGCCATAGATGCTGGAGGCAGGGCCTTTGATAATCTCGGCACGACCGATACTGTTCACATCGAGCGCTTCAATACGGGTAGTTCCATCTGCTTCGGTAACCGGGATATCGTTCACATAAATTTTAATGTTGCGGATGCCATACGAGGCCCGTACGCCGTTGCCACGGATAGAAATGCGTGCTTCGGATAAGGTGCTCTGATCCATGCGCACCCCGGGAACAGCATTCAGCGCCGATTGCAGGGAGAGGGTACTTCCTTTAGACAGATCTTGTAATGTAAGTAAAGCTACCGAACCGGCGGTCTCTTTCCGGGTTTTATTGCCATCAAAACCGGTAACCCGAACCTCGTTCAGGTTTACGGCATCGGCCTGTAACTGTATGTTTAATGTATTGGTCTCGGGCCCAAGCGTTACCGATTGGGTTTTATAGCCAATTAGCACCGCCTTGACCGTATTTGCAGGCGGTATAACCGTTGTTTTAAAATACCCGGATCTATCCGATTGGGTAAGTGCCACATTATCCTGGGTTTTAATGGTTACTCCCGGCAGCGGCAAACCGGTTTGTGAATCGTAAATGTATCCGCTAACGGACTGGCTTTGTGCAAACAAAGCGTTTGAAAACAGGCATAAAGCCATGTATATTATAAGAGTTCTGAACGTGATCATCATTGAAAAGGATTTAACAGCATACGGTGCATGGCATCTGCCCGGGGCGATACCGTTAAACAATAGCTGTTGGAAACAACATAAATTACCGGACTACCGGCATACAAGGTTGCAGGTTACCGGATCAGGGATAATAAAATAATGATGATCACGCCTTTGGCGGATGAAATATTACTGCGGGACGTTGTGGAAAGTTAAGAGATAGTTCCGGCAAGGCCTTTTCGCCAATTGTTTTTACTGCCGGATCCAGCGTGATAGCCTGCTCAACAATGAAGACATCCTGGAAAGCTGTTTTCTGTACATTTTTATCAGCCTTTTTTTCTTTTTCGTCTTCCTGGTGCAGGTGCTTGGTCAGATAACATTTACCGTTACATTGCAGCTGTGGTTTATCCCGATTGATACAAAGCGATGTAGCGATGTACTTTTTATTTAATTCAAAGCCGGCATACACAAACAGCCGCGAGAAACTCGCCGATAAAACAGCAAGTATCAAAAATGCAGCCGTAATTTGCCTGAACATACCGGTACAAAGGTAATGATCTGTTATAATTGTAGCAAGATTGTGACTGATTTAATTGTTTAATTGCTTTAACGGTTATGAGCCGTGGTTAGTTGTTAGTAGTTAGTAATTAGTGGTTGGTTAGTGATTACCATTTTTATTTGTCTAATGTTTCTCCTTTTTTCTTCTTGAACTTAACTTCTACATTCGGGTTTAAGGTAGTTATGTCGTTAATAAATTCCATTTTTAGTTTTGGTGATATTATTACTGAGTCAAATTTTCCGTATGATATTTCTAATCTGTCAATAGAAGTGGCTGGCGAACTCAAGGGATTATTGGTCTCTGTAATTTTCTTAATTGTTTTAATGTCAACTGTTTTATTGGGCAAAAAGCCGCATTTAATTGTCAGCTCGTCATCCTTGATAGTATAATTTGTTGTCAAAAACACATGAACAATAAAAATAATTACCGGTAAAAGGATTGCAGGTCCTATCCAATGTGGCTTTTCGCTTGCAGTCAAAAGCAAAATTGTCCCTAAAATAAGAATTAAGAGGTATTACCAATTCAAGTCCGATTTTTGAGTTATATACTTTCTTCATTTGAAAATTGTGCTTTTTGTTCTACGGTGCATCGTTCTACACTTGCCACTAACGGCGGCGTATTGGCGATGGACGGAAAATAGCGAACCCAAAGTTCAGCCCTTCCACATCAGTAAGCCGCAGCCGTTTTTATTAGCTAATTTACGTTTTTCTGCCAAGAAAAACGGCGAAGGCGATGATAGTAGCACAAAAGATGAGGTTAATTTCCAGCCCACCTATTGCCAATACGATGTTGTGTGCCGGTTTTATTTTATCGCAATCTATATTTCTTATAAATCGCATCTACTCTTTCTTTTTCCGCTTTTGCTAGAAGTTTTAAAATCCCAAACCTTTCTCTGTCGAAAGTAGGTGATCTTAAAAATAAGTCTGTGTCGTATATGTCACTATAAAGGCTTTTCAATATTTGAGCTGCAATATCTAGTAACTTTTTTATGTCTTTAAACGTAATATCAATCGTACTAAAGTCCGTTAGGGAATTGTCTGTATGAGCATATAATTTCGTTCTTAATGTAAGTATGCTTTGAATTGTTCTTTCATTTTCTTTTAATAAACCGTTCCAATTATTTATATGCTCTTCTGGAACTCCAATTTTTCTAAAATGCCCTGATTTTGATAAAGAGTTAATTAATTTTTGAAGTTGAAATTTATCGTTTCCTGAGTTGCTAAAGAGTTTAGAGATTTCAATAACAAGAGTTCTGAACATTAAATGCATCATCATTGATAATGATTTTTTATGTGCTGATTTTGTTATTAGTTCTAATTCTTCGACAGTGTCAGGATTGTGAAAATATTCAGTGTATAAAAATGAGTCTTGAGCAAAGACATAAATGTGAAGAGTTTTCTCAAGTTTGATTTTTAATTCATCCTTTAAATTTCCCATAAGTGGATGTTCTGTCAGGTAATGGCACACAACACCCAAATATACGCAACTTATTCACGCTTAAACAGATAAGTAAGAACCATAAAAAGCAGCGCTGCTCCGCGTAAACTAAACCGAATGGAAGCGGATACCGGCCTCGTGCGTAATGCTTGCAGGCGTATGAGCGTACAGCCGGGCTATCGGAACCAAAGCCGTACAAGCATCGCTTTTCTAAAAATCAACCAACCTTTAAGACATTCAACTGAACCCACACCGCAACTTTTAACTTTCCACTCTCCACTCAACCGGCCTATCCAAACAGGTTATTGGTGAATTTTACTTTGATGCCGCCTTGAAAATTTTCGATGGTTTTGAATATCTCTTTCAGCGTGACCTGCTCAATGCGGGTAAGGTTCTTAACGTGGATGTAGTTATCAGGTGTCACTTTATCCTGCGAAATCTGCATGGCCTGATGTTTGAGCCGCATGCCCATCAGGTAATAATAGGATTGCATCAGCTCGTGAAATTCGGTTTCTGAAATAACACCTTTCTCTTGTAACGCCTTTAAGCGTTTACCGGTATTCTGCTCAAAAATGCGATGCTTCAGGGCGTACACACGCACCAGGTCAACAATCGGGGTCATTGCTTTTTTAATGTCAAATACCTCCTGGCTGTCGATGGTGGTGGTACGTATATTTCTGAAAAATGTGAGCGGCGGTTCATATTGCAGTGCATTTTTAGCCATATAGAAAAACAATTTCTCCATTGGCTTTTGCAGTTCTTCGTCTAAAAAGTTGTTCAGGTCGTCTACGATGGTTTTATCGCCGTAAAGGCAACGGCAATCAAAAAAGGTCGAGAAATTAATCACGGTTTCGGGCAGCGATTCTTCCATCCAACGCCGGTAATTGCGTTTCCAGTGCGACAGCGAGTGTGTCCATTTGGGATTTTTTGCCATATAGCCGCCTGTACAGTAGCTAAACCCGATAAAATCGAGCCGTTTGGAAACCAGCGCCGAAAACTTCAGGAAATACTTCCGTACCTTTTCACGCTGCTCGTTGGCTTTGTCCTCGTAAATAATGGCATTATCCTGGTCGGTTTTAAGGGTTTGCTCTTTACGGCCTTCGCTGCCTAAAACCACAAATGCAAATTTCGAGGGCGGCGTACCCATTTCGGCAATGGCGCCTTCAATAACTTTCAGGGCAATGGTATCGGCAATGGTGGTAATTACCTCGTTCACAATTTCAGCATGTACTCCCCTGCTCAATAGCTGGTTAACAAACCCGGGAACCTGCTCCCACTTCCGCCTCAGCTCATCGGCCGAGAGCGCCAGCTTTACCGACTGTATAAATACCAGCGGCGATTGCGCCTGCTCGCTCAACAGCTTATTACGACTGATAAAACCGAGATACTGATTGTTTTTACGGATAAGGAGATACCTGGTTTTGGTTTGAAACATCATTAATAAAGCCTCGTAGATGTAGGCATCGGCATCGATAGCTACAATGGGATTATCCATCACATCTTTTGCCGGAACATCCGGGCTAAACCGGCGGGCAATTACATTATCCCGTAAGGTAATATCGGTAATATAGCCGGTTATGTTATTCGCCCCGTCTTTTACGAAGATACAGCTTACCCTGGCTGCGGCCATTTTCTGAGCGGCCTCATAAACCGGCGTATCCTCGCCGCACCACACAATATCACGATGTTCTATAGCATCCAGGCGGCGGGAATACAATTGTTCTGACGCAATATAGCTTTCCTGGAACGCATTGGGACGTTTAAAAAAATGGGCAAATTCGTCATCCTGCATCCGGGCGGCAAAACCGGACATGAAATACCGGAAAAACTCATCGTAGGCCTTGCACAGGTTCCTGAAATCTTTACGAGGCAATGTGTAGACCAATGTACCTTTCCGGGCTATTACGGTACGCAATGAGCGTTTCCGGTTCAATAAAATAGAAATCCCTCCGTAACATTGACCGGACACATACTGCTCCTGCATCCGTTTATGGTGCGTACTGTCGTAATAAAAAGCCTCATACCCGCCTTCGGCAATAATATCCACGCCCTTCATTTTGGTAAGCTCCTGTTGGTATATTACCGTATCTTTTTTATACCGGGTTTCCTGCAGGCTTTCGGCAACGCCCTGCAAAACTTCCCCGGGTAAACTATCAAAAGGCTTTACTGTTTTTAAAAGCTCCGCTTTACTACCCATATCCAGGCAATAATTAAAATAATAAGTACAATCAGTAGAATGAGCTGCAGTGTCCGGCTGCGATTATCAGTTACCTCGTACCCTTCTATCGTTATACGGCTTTGCTTCTCTAATTGTTCTTCGTTTATGTCATTTCGCCTGATGAGCAGGAAGAAACACTCGGCTGTTGCCTGCGCATCGGCTAAGGCATTATGTTGAAAATGAAATTTCTTACCAAAAAGCATGGTATACAATTCATTGAGCCGCAGGTAATTGACAGCAGGATTACGCACCAGGTGCCGCGTGGCAAGCATGGTGCAGAACACGGGGAAATTTTTAAGCGGGTTATCTTTACCGATGCGGGAAAAATCGGCCCCGATAACATGATAGTCCAGCTCCATAAAATGCCCGGCCACAATGGGCTGGTATTGGTTAAGGTCTTCTTCCAGTTTTGACAGTACCTCCACACGGGGTACGCCATTGTCATTTAAAAATTTACGGGTTATGCCGTGCACCTTTACGGCCGAAGGCTCTATATTGAAATCACAATCGCTGATGTAATGATTTTCCTGTTTAACCATATCGCCATTCCTGGTATAAACCACCCAGGCCATCTGCACCGCATGGGGCCAGTTTTTATCCTTGGAATATGGCACATTCCACTTGCGTGGTAGCCCTGAGGTTTCGGTATCAATAAATAGCAGATAATCTCTCACAGAATCAATATAAATGAATACCCGGGCTTAGGATTAGATGTTAACTCATTTCGTATCAGCTACAAATATACAAGTACAGTATAAAATAATTTGCAAAATATACGTTATATGCACATGCGTTAATATCTATTGCTTGACATTTCTGTCCGGATTTTATATATTAGGAGCAAAAGGGGATTTTTAATTGTGATTAAAATGATGAGAAAGCATACCGTGTTAGCTGTACTTTTTGGATGTGTGCTGATTTTGGGTAGACCGTTAACAAGCAGTGCTTCAACGCCGGAGAAATATATGGCCGGCGACCCGGCATATTACAAAATATCGCTCGAAGCCTTGCAAAACGTGGTTCCGCTCACCTATAACCCATCTGTACGAAACATGATAGACAGCTACCTGGCCAATCAACGAGGTCGCTTTGCCCGTGTTGTCGGGTTATCCAAATATTACTTCCCGATTTATGAGAAAGTGTTAAAAGAGAACAATGTACCCGAAGAACTGAAATATCTTTCCATTGTCGAGTCATCACTTAACCCCTATGCACTTTCATCGGCCGGAGCTGCCGGCCCCTGGCAATTTTTATACGAAATGGGCAAATTATACGGGTTAACCGTTAATGACACCATCGACGAGCGCCGCGACCCGGCCATTGCCTGTAAAGCGGCAGCCCGCTACCTGCTGGATTCGTACAATATGTACGGCGACTGGCTGCTGGCTATTGCCTCGTACAATTGCGGTCGCAATAACATCAAATGGGCTATGGAAGAAGCCCCCGGGGCAAAAGATTATTGGTCGCTCAGGCCTTACCTGCCCGTAGAAACGCAAAATTATGTACCAGCCTATATCGCTACCGTTTACATCATGAACAACTACCAGCGGCACGGCATTTACCCCATTGAGCCGGATTTCACCACCGAAACACAAACGGTAACCGTTAAGCAGCCCGTCGCATTAGACGTACTTGCAAAAACGGCCAATACCAGCCTGAATACCATTTGCCTGTTAAACCCGGCGTATAAAACGTTAACCGTTAAAGCTTCGGAAACCAGGCCCGTAAACCTGGTGCTGCCTGTTATGCCTGGCTACCAGTATAACGCTGTTTGCGCATTATTAGGCTTGCCCATTCCCAAACCGGATGCTCCTGCGCAACCGGCAGTGGCAAAAACCCGTTACGTAATTATGTACACCGTGCAGCATGGCGATACGCTGGAATCTATTTCCAGCAAATTCAAAGACACCAGCGAAGACGAGATCAAGTCGGTTAACAACCTTACTGACACCAATCCGTTGAAAGAAGGCATGGTTATTAAAATACGGCAAGGGTAGTTTTTGGACAGAAACAAGAACATAGAATCAAGAGACAAGACATAGAGAGGCAAAAGGTAGAAGGTTTAGGGTGTAAGGCTCAATACGCAATACTCATTACTCAATACCAGTTCTAGGGTTGGGGTAAGGCCAAGCAACTAATTTTCCAGAAAAGCATAACCCGCGTATTATCGGTTGCGGTAGTCCGGCTTTACGCTCATACGCCTCCGATACCTCGTGGGGCCTAACCGCACAAGGCCGGTGTCCGCTCAATCCGGTTTAGTTAACTTCAGGCAATGCAAGAAACTAATAACCACTGCAATGATCCGTTAAGAACATTTTAAATTTCATAAAATAATGTTTTATTAGGGCTGACCAAAAGCTCCCGTCATCCCGATCCCGAAGTTTCGCATAGGCGTCAGGTTAATTTTAGGAATCCACTATCAATCTATTGATTTCTAGACAGTTATTAGTGAAAAGCAGTAAGTGAAGTGGCAGCACAGACAGAAGTACTTAGGAAGAAAATTTTGCTTCGCAGCTACTTCGTGGTCTCCTCTCCCGGTCCCGTACGTACGGGAGGGATCGAAATGACGCTGCTTTTTGACTTTTTGGTCAGCCCCGGCTGAAGCTATGATGTCTTCACTGTCCATCCATAATTACCATATCTATGAGTTTTAAACATCTTCTAATATTTTTCGTACACCATCGCCTCTATGAAACCCTTAAAGAACACATCGCGACTTACTTGCCGGTAGGAATATTTCTCAAAAAATTGTTTCATCCCGGGCAATTTACAGGCTTGTACCCTACACAACAACCTGAACAACGCATACATCATCCGCAGCAGTACCCGTTGCCAGAAACTGTTACCAACAATCTGAAAATCTGTATAAAACCATTTACCATGATGCTTTAAACAGGCGTTCAACCTGTTAAATACCTGCTCAGCATAAAATAATGAGAAATTATCGAACAGGAAGTTAGTGATTATTACGTCAACCTTTTCTTCAGGTATATAGGTATCAACCGGCTGATTAACAAAAACAATCCGGTTGGCGCCAGTCTGCCTTTTCCGGGCATGAGCAATCATTTTGGCAGATAGCTCAACGTAAATAATGGTTAACCCCGATGGATGTATAAGAGCAATATCTTCCAGGACGCGTCCTGTACCACCACCGGCAATCAGTACGGTAGCGCCAGCCGGGATATAAGATAATGCATAACGTTCGGCCATCCGCAATGCCTTGCCAAATACCAATGCAGAAAGCCGGTCATAAAACCAGGCGGCATTATCGTAATTGTTATACTCTCCTTTCATGATGTTGCCTTACAATATTGCACAATTGATTACTTTTGAACAAATTCCCCCAACAGAACGTGATCGTATCGTTGAGCATTATCCGTTATAAAAAAAGATTCATTCCCTTTGCCCTGCTGGCAATGGCTGTTCATCGTTTGCCGTTACTTATAACAAAAGGCTGCACATTCCGGAAACTATTGGGAAGCGGGAAAAACGGAGAGTTTACACTTCAGCCCGATTTACAGCAGTGGGCATTGTTAACTGTCTGGAAAACACAAGATGATTGCGACCGGTTTTACCGGACATCGTTCATAGCCAGATGGTGGCATTTTTTTGGCTGCGAATTATGGACTATTACCTGCGAGCCCTTATCCAGTCACGGACAATGGAACGGTAAAAATCCTTTTGCCACAGATAAGCAGAAAAGCAGCTATGAGGGCCCGGTTGTTGTGCTCACACGGGCAACTATTCGCCTTTCTAAGGTAAAAAGCTTCTGGAAACACGTAGCTGATGTTGCCAAAATGATGGCTGAGGCTCCCGGTTACATTACTTCGTTTAGCATCGGCGAAGCCCCACTCTTTTTACAGGCCACATTCTCTATATGGCAGGATGCGGATAGCATGAAAACTTTCGCTTATCAATCGCAACAGCATAGCCAGGTTATCCGCAAAACCCGTGAAGAGAACTGGTACAGCGAAGAGCTGTTCGCCCGCTTTATACCCATTAAAACCGACGGAACCATTAAAGGAAAAGACCCACTAAAGAGTAGAAAGTTAAAAGTAGAAAGTTAAAAGTAGAAAGTTAAAAGTAGAAAGTTAAAAGTAGAAAGTTAAAAGTAGAAAGTTAAAAGTAGAAAGTTAAAAGTAGAAAGTTAAAAGTAGAAAGTTAAAAGTAGAAAGTTAAAACCCAAGGCTAAAAGCCAAAAGCTAATGGCTAAAAGCCAAAAGTTAAAAGCCAATTAAAAGTTACATTATGAGAGTTGTTGCAGAATTACCACGTCCCGATTGTAAGATCACCATATTTTTCATGAACGGAAAGTTCATCATTAAGATTGAAAAAGGCTCGTTAGAACAAACCTATAAGCTGGCAGAGATGGATCTGATCAACGGTTTAGACGACGTATTTAAGTTGCTGGATGAGGAATTTATACAAAGCGTTATAGAGCGTTTCAAATTGATGTCGGCAGATTTCAGGGCGGCGTACTCCCGTAGCCAGTAAACAATGGACAGTGGATAATGGACAGTGGATAGTTGACAATGGACAATGGACAATGGATAATGGATAATGGATAGTTGACAATGGACAGTGGACGATTGACAGATGATGGACAGGGAACGTACGTCATGGTGGATGGTATAGCCGGGAAGCAAGAGAGAGGCAAAAAC
Source organism: Pedobacter sp. BS3 (assembly GCF_008274585.1). GTDB lineage: Bacteria > Bacteroidota > Bacteroidia > Sphingobacteriales > Sphingobacteriaceae > Hufsiella_A. Next base: position 325,187 of record NZ_VTRT01000002.1, read on the forward strand.
ATGGATTCAAGAAACAAGACAGAAAGATAAAGTAGAAAACAGTAAGGTTGAGCGAAGAGAAGTTCCGGCGATTCGTAAAAGTGAAGCATAAGGCAGCGAAAGGGTGAATAACAATTGAGTAATACAACAATTAGGCTTCTCAATATCAAACGCCACAAATACTTCAATAAAATATATTCACACATCTGCAAATCAATATATTATATATTAAAACAAAATATTATTTTGAAAAAAGGATACAAGAAAGCAAAATCCAAAGCAAATAAATAGCATAACTTAAATATAATCTACAGAACTGTAATATTAATTATTTGATTTACAAATTTTTATAAAATTTACAAAATTAAATTTTGAAGCCATTTTTCGCCAAATTTTATTTTGAAATCTCAAAAAAGCACTTGTTCTAAGGCGAGATAGCTGAGTAAATCAACCTCATCATACAGGCTTCTTTTAACATTCCATTTCCCGGTTTCCTGCATACTTCCCCCTACCCTATTTTTACCGAAACCAGTTTTTTATATCATCATATTGACTGTGATTAAAAATATTTTTTGCTAATTTTGACCTTATGATTCGTCACGAAAACATTCAACGTATTTTGGTATTGGTAGCTTTCGTAGTGTTTGCTGCAGGTACCAGGGCCATGCCCTTATTTATTCCTCATATCTGGAACTTCACCGCGGTTGGTGCATTGGCGGTATTTGCCGGAGCACAGTTTAAAGATAAACGACTGGCACTAATTGTTCCCCTGGTTGCCATGGCTTTGTCTGACCTCTTTTTAGGTAATGGCTTTAACATGGTAGTGTACGCCGGTTTTATTGCGATGGTAATCTGCGGAATGGTAATTGCAAAAAACATTTCCGTGTTTAATGTAGGCTGTGCGTCTATAGCGGGAGCTGTTATATTTTTCCTGATCACTAATTTAGCGGTGGTATATTCAGATTATTCATTGTATCCGCACAATATCAATGGCATCATTCAATCGTACATTATGGGGCTTCCATTCTTGCGGAATATGATTATCGGCGATGCTATCTACGGCATTATTCTATTTGGCGGATTTTACCTGCTGGAGAAACGCTATCCAAAGCTGTCTTTAAATTACAGCAAATCCTAAGAAATAAACATACATTTTCCGGTACTGTCCGGATACCTCGAAGCAAGCCCGCAATTCATTTCGCGGGCTTGTTTGTTTTAACCTGCTATCAATGGCAAAAAATTTTTCGTATCCGCTGTAGCGGAATCCTAAATCATCTCGTTTCATCAATAGTAAATACGGTTAATCATCTTTAATTATTGAAAACTATGAAACGTTTAAAGCAAATCCAGAAAGTAATATTAGCAGGGTTAGTCATACTAACTGCTGCAAGTTGTATGAAACATCATGACGAGCCGGTTCCGGCCATTTCAGGATTGGCCCTTGTCCATGCTTCGCCGGATGCGCCGGCTGTTAATCTGTTCATAGGCCAGAACATGGTGAATAACGACATTTTCTCTTACGGCGATAACATTGATTATGTTAATGCCTATTCGGGAGCCAGGGACGTATATGCCTATGTGGGAAGTGATAAAAAAGTGTCAGGTAAAGTTACTCTTGAACAGGGAAAAATGTACTCGTTGTTTCTGGCCGGTAAATGGGCCAATGCCGAATTCGTTTTGCTGGAAGACAGCTTATTCCAGCCCGATCCCGGCAAGGCAAGTATCCGGTTCCTGAATATGAGCCCCGACGCACCCGCTCTTGATCTGGGGTTGAATGACGGAAGTACCCTTATCAGCAACAAAGAATATAAGCAAAACAGTGGTTTTACAGCCGTTAATGGTAACGTACAATATAACTTTGTTATCCGCGAACATGGCTCAACAGCAGATAAGATAAGCCTGCCGGCCGTTACGCTTGCAAGCGGTCATATTTATACCATTTGGGCAAAGGGAATTTATACGGAAACCGGCACTAAGGGCCCTGACGGGGAAATTATCAGAAATTATTAGTTTAGTTGATTCTGATATTCCTCAGCCATGAAAAGATTTATATTGCTGTTAGTGCTACCGGTATTGATAGGTATGACCGGATGCGACGACAAGCCGGTAATACCAACGCCGGTCAGCTTAACGCAAATTTCAAAAGGTAATTTATACGGAAACGGGCAAGAGCAAATTCCTGAAGAAAAATGTGTTATCAGATCTACCGGGGATTGGAATCAACTGATAGAACGGATAGACCAGGTAAATAATGTATCGCAGGATTTTTCTGAAACGGATATCGACTTCGATCAGTACATGGTTATTGCTATTTTTGATAAGCTACAAATGAATGGCGGCCATGCTATTGATATTACAAACATTGTAGATAACGACGATAGTATATGGGTGAAAGTGAAGTATACAGGCCCCGACGGAGCTGCTCCTTCGGTTATCACCCAGCCTTATTGTATCGCCAAAATACCCCGTTCAGATAAACCTGTGATATTTCTAAACTAAAGGTAAATATCCCATTGTAGCTCAAGAATATGTAATTTTACCATAAAGCCGGCAGATTCAGAACCATTGCTATTGTACACAGCAATGGTTTTTAACTAATACCATGTGGGAAACAAAGTACCAACGTTAAAAGAACTTATTGCAGGATGCACCCGGAAGGAGTTCAAGTACGAAGAGCTGCTGTATAAGTCGTTCTACGGCTATATCTATGGGGTAACCTTACGATACATTAAAGATCAGGACATGGTAATGGAGCTGGTAAACGATGCTTTTCTCAGGATATTTAAAAACATTAACGACTTTACTTTCGATGGCCCGTCCGAGGCCTTACATAAAGCCTTTAAAGGATGGATCAGTCGCATAACTGCCAACCTGGCTATTGACAGGCTCAGGTCGAGAAAAACAATAGTATATGTTGAGGAAATTACAGATAAAGATATGATGGAGATCGCCATTGAATCGCCGGATAAACTGTCGTTTAAAGATATAATGGCATTGCTCGACCGTTTGCCCCCTGTTCAGCAACTGATCTTTAACATGCATGAAATTGAAGGATTTTCGCACGAAGAAATTGCTTTGAAACTCCGGATCCCGGCAAGCACCAGCCGGGTATACCTTACACGGGCGAGGACACAACTGGCACAGCGCTATCAAAAAATTATGGGTATGTATTATGAAAAATGAGCAAGAGTGGTTTAAGCAGATAGAAGACGTTCTTCATGCTCATGAAGAAGCGTACAAGCCCGGAGCGTGGGAAGAATTCCTGAAACGGAAAAAACGCCGGCACCGGATAATACTGTTCCGGGTAACAGGCACTGCCGCTGCCCTTTTATTGTTTTCATACCTGGGTATCCGCTTCTTTACCGTTGAGCCACCGGCTACAACTGTGCAGCAGGCAAAATCCGATAGTTCTGTCCAGGATACCGTTGCAGTAGCCGGTAATGTTCAGCCTGCAGAAGCTAAACCGGGCAAGACTGTTCAGCTATACCCTACAGCTAAATTAGCCGAACCCGTTAAACCGGCAAAAACAAATACCAGCGAACCTAAGCTATCGCTTATAAATAAAGCCGATCAGCATTTACCGGGTAACGGGATAACAGAAACAGCTGATAACAAGCCGGGTAACCCGGATTATGAGCCGTCGGTTCCCGAAGCTGATCTTCCGCATCCAACTCCGTCACCACATCCCAATGGATCAATTTTAAACACAGAACCGAAAACGGCGAAGGCTACCGGTACAGCGTATGATAGCCTGACCAATGCACCTAAAACGGCTCAGGCTAAAAAAGAACGGAAAAACCTGGTATATTCTGTGGTAGTCTCCCCTTCTGTAGGCAATCAGAAACTGAATTTTGGCACAGGGCTGGAAATTGCCTATAGAATTAACGATAAGTTATTCCTGAACAGTGGTATCGGCTACTCATCCATGCATGCCAGCACAGATGGTAATGATAACGGAACTCCCGGCCGGGAAGTACAGGGCTTTAACCTTGAATTGGCTGGTTTAGAAGTGCCGCTTGGCTTGCAATATAAAACCCATAGCGGCTTTTATGCTACCGCGGGAGTTTTGGCCATGACCGTTATCCGCGATCGCATGGAATACCATTACCGAACCGAAAAAACCGTGGCTATGCCTACATTAAGCTCAAGCGGAAAAACCCAGCAGGCATTACGTCTTGTATCGGAGAACAAAACCGAGGAAAGTCCCGAAAAGCTGAACCGCTACCTGGGCTTTTATACCTTCTCTGCCGGTAAAAAAACCAGCCTGGGCAATCATAACCAGCTCAATATCGGGCCGTTTGTAAAAGTTCCGTTTGGCACGGTTTCTTCAGAAAATATCCGGCTGATGCAGGGCGGTTTGCGTATCAGTATCGAGTTTTAGATAGCAGCCACTGTTTCGCCCGTATAAGTTTTTGCAACCATTGCGTAAAACAGGTAACGTTAGTGCGGTCAGTATACGGCCGTTACGCAAATTTCCCGGGCTGAATAAAAGTTACATCAGATAGCTTGGCTCCATTTAGATCCGCTGTGCAGCAGATTTAGCCGCTATTACCGCACCTTCCATATACCCGGCAAATTCAGCAGCCGTTTCCGTTCCGGTAAAAAACAATTTTCCGTTCATATAACCTTGCTGTAACAGCGGATGCCCGTTGTTTTGATGCGGTCGTTGAATAACCTGAGCCCCAGCCGATATAAATTCATCTGTCCAAATTTTATCAAAATAAGCAACAGGTGTTAATGCCTGCTCTCCCAGTAATTCGGCCAACTGGCGTAAAACAAACTCTCTCCGCACCTCTTGCGGATATGTTGCAGCACCGCTGTTCAGGAAGCCCGTAAAGCCAAACTTATTTTCTTCAAAATTGGTGTGATCATACATCTCCGTAATAATGCCTGCATGACTGTATAGCATTCCGGAATAACCTTCATTTCGCCAGAAAGCACTCTCGTATTCCAAAACAAATTTAAGAGCGCCGGCCATCCATGTTTGCACAGCCGGTAAAACGGCGTATAGCGCTTCCGGCAACTCGGGAGAAAATCTTATTTGTGTGGCTGTCAATTGAGGCGGAATGCAAATAATTACCTTATCTGCCTGCAATTTCTCCTTGCCCGAAGTCTCTAATAACAACCCATTCGCTGTTTCCTGGATGGCTGCCACTTTTGTGTTCAAACAGATGTTCTTATCCGGCAGATTTTGTGCTAATGCATCAATCAGCAGTTGAGTTCCGCCGGCAAGCCTGTAAGACGGATTTTCCGCTTCGGGAATAAAAAACTTCTGAGGCTGCTCAAATGATTTGGTTTGAAACAGCGATATCCCTTTCGAAAATTGCGGATATTTCTGCAATCCCAGTTCATCAATTAAGGAAAGTAAGTTTGGATGCATATCCGAAAACCAGGTGGCGCCCAATTCCAACGGCGTTTCCAGTGCTCCTTTTATGGTTTGTATTCTTCCGCCTAATCGCGACGAGGCTTCCAGCACAATGGCACTACTGTTTCTTTTCGATAATAAATAAGCTAACGTAAGTCCGCTTAAACCGCCGCCTATGATAATAATTCTTTCTTCTGATTTCATCCGTGCAATGTTGCTCTTAACCTTCTTTTCAGGATGCGAAGTTCTTTTTTCACACCAGTTCTTTTAGTGGAAACTTGAGAAATTATATGGTACTTATCAGCAACGCCGGCAAATTATCGTTCAGTAAACAGCATCCCATGAGATGATTTTTTAAATTAGCCGACGGATGAAACAGGATAGAAAATATCCCGATTCCCGATAAGCTATGGCTCAAGAAAACGGCAGCGTGATTAACGAATATCATCTCAACAGGCATCAGCCTGATAAGCCGCAGATTGCTATTCATGATTTAAACGCCTATATCAAACAACATCAGCACGAAACAACCAGGCCGCACATACACAGCTTCTACCAGGTGCTATGGTTTAAACAGGGAAAAGGAACGCATTTCGTTGATTTCAAAGCCTACAATGTTTTTGACAATACCATCTTTTCCGTAGCAAAAAACCAGGTTCATTACTTCGACGGAAATACCGCGTATGAGGGTATTCTTATTCATTTTAACGAAGCCTTTCTGGTTCAGAAAGAAAGTGAGACCGATCTTTTTCTGAAATGTAACCTGTTCAATAATCCTTACCAGCAGCCCGTTTGTCCGGTTGGAAAAGATACCGCAGGCATTTTGAACGAATACATCTCACTGATAAAGCAGGAGTTGGACAACAACGATAACTTTGGCAAGGAAGAACTGTTAAGAAATTACCTCAAATCTTTTCTTATCCAGGTACAGCGCAGAAAAAATGAGTCTGACAAAGCTCAAAGCAATATTCCGTTTGTATTGGACGAAAAACGGGTTCAACTGCTTAAGTTTATAAATCTGATAGACGAAAACTACCATAAAGGGTTCACCGTAACCGAATATGCCCGTTTACTCTTTGTATCATCCAGAACCTTGTCAGACCTTACCCACCAGTTGTTGAACAAAACGCCGTCGCAAATGATTCAGGAACGCATTATCCTGGAAGCACAGCGTTTACTGCTGTATTCCAACCTGAACGTAAACCAGATCGGCTACCGCTTAGGTTTTGACGATCCGTCTTATTTCGTAAAATATTTTAAAAAACAGGTAACCATCTCTCCATCCGGGTTCAGGAAATCGATTTCCTGAAATTACCATTTGTTTTCCTTTCTGCCCATCTACCGATAATAGGCTATCAAAGAACTTTGCTTCATAAACAACATTCAATTATTATGGCAAAGGCATATTTAGAGATTACATTAAAAATTAACGAAGCAGACAGACCAGGTGCTGCCGGTGTTTACAACAGCTATAAAGCACCATTTTTAGAGACCATTAAAGGAGCTTTGTCCAAAGAGCTACTGGTACATACTGAAGATGTTCAGGTTTTACACGGATTCGACAGTGCTGAAAGTGCACAGAAATATTTATTGAGCAACCTTTTCAACAATGATGTGGTAATCGCGTTAAAACCTTATCTGAAAGGCGAGCCGAATATCAAAATTTATAACGTAGCTTAATTGGCTCCCAAGCCGTAAGACTTTGAACTTTGACAACTTTCTAAAAGTTGCCAAAGTTACTGGCTGCGGTACACCAACGTTTACAGCACTACCCCATCCTATCTAAACCGGATGGAAGCGGATACCGGCCTTGTGCGTAATGCCTCGCAGGCGTATGAGCGAACAGCCGGGCTACCAGAACCCAGGAACCGCCGGCCCTGCTTTTCAAAATAAAATGAATCAGTTGTGCAGATCAATTTTCAATAATATTCGTTGATCAAAACAAAATGAATCTGATTTGTTTTGTATTTTGCGGCCGTATAAAAAGCGACCATAAACCATAATTATTATATTATCATGCAGGAATTAGACCCATCTGTTCAACAAAAGATCAACCAGTGGCTACAGGGAAATTACGATGCTGAAACCAAAGCGCAAATTCAAAACCTGTTAAATACGCAACAATTTACAGAATTAACCGATTCTTTTTACCGCGACCTGGAATTTGGTACGGGCGGTCTTCGCGGTATTATGGGGCCGGGATCAAACCGTGTAAATAAGTACACCATAGGAACCGCAACGCAGGGTTTGAGCAATTACCTGCTGAAAACCTATCCTGACGAAAAAATAAAGGTTGCCGTTGCACACGATAGCCGCAACAATTCGGATTACTTTGCTAAAATTACTGCCGATGTTTTCTCGGCCAATGGCATACAGGTTTATTTCTTTAAGGAGCTACGTCCTACGCCTGAACTATCATTCGCCATCAGGCAGTTAGGCTGCAAAAGCGGCGTAATGATCACGGCATCGCACAACCCCAAGGAATACAACGGCTATAAGGCTTACGGCGCCGACGGCGGGCAGTTTGTAGCGCCTCATGATAAGGCCGTATTGCAGGAAGTAGCCAAAATTACCAGCATTGACGAGGTTAAATTTGACCGCGTAGACAGCAATATTGAATACATCGGCGAAGACCTGGATAATTTATATTTAGAAAAAGCTGCAGCGCTTTCGGTTTCGCCGGATGCTATTAAACGCCAAAAAGACCTTAAAATAGTATACTCTCCTATTCACGGGACAGGCATTACACTGGTTCCCAGGATATTGGCCAAGCTGGGCTTTGAAAATGTAAACCTGGTAGAAGAGCAGGTTAAACCCGATGGCAATTTCCCAACGGTGGTTTATCCTAACCCTGAAGAAAAGGAAGCGCTGACGTTAGCCCTGAAGAAAGCGCAGGAGATTGATGCCGACCTGGTGCTGGCTACCGATCCGGATGCCGACCGTGTAGGGATTGCTATTAAAGACGACAAGGGTGAATTTATCCTGCTTAACGGGAACCAAACCGGCAGCTTGCTGATCAATTACATGCTTACCGCCTGGCAGCAAAACAATAAGCTTGATGGCAACCAGTACATTGTTAAAACTATTGTAACCAGCTACCTGATCGATAAAATTGCTGCAAGCAAGGGCGTTGAATGTTATAATACCCTTACGGGATTTAAGTACATCGGCGAGCTGATGACCAAATTTGAAGGGCAGAAAACCTTTATTGTGGGTGGCGAAGAAAGCTATGGCTATCTTATCGGCGATCTGGTAAGGGACAAAGACGCTATTATTTCAAGCGCTTTTATTGCCGAAATGACAGCTTTTTACAAGGATAAAGGCAGCAGCCTGTACGAAGCGCTGGTTGACATGTACGTACAATACGGACTATACCAGGAAAAACTCATCTCTATTACCAAGAAAGGTAAAGCAGGCGCTGAAGAAATTGTGGCGATGATTGAGAAATTCCGTAACAATCCGCCTGCGACCCTCGGCGGCTCTAAGGTAATTGCAATCAAAGATTACGAAAAGCGTACAGAGACAAACCTGGTTACCGGAGCTACTACCCCGCTCGAATTGCCAAAATCGGATGTGCTGCAGTTTGTAACCGAAGATGGCAGCATTGTTTCGGCAAGGCCGTCGGGAACAGAGCCTAAGATCAAGTTTTATTGCAGCGTGAACACGCCGCTGGCCGATAAATCGCAGTATCGGGAAACCGATAAGAAACTGAATGATAAAATTGACCAGATCATGAGAGATCTGGGTGTGTGATTTATCGCTTGTAAAAAGAGGAGTATAAAAGCTCCCGTCATCCCGATCCCGAGGGGCAATCCCGAAGTCCCCGGGGAATTAATATGTAATGGTGTTACAAAGAAAAGATTGCTTCGTCGTTCCACCTCGCAATGACGCTCCTATTTTCGTCATCGCGATCCGGCCAGTTGGCGGAGAAGCAATCTCATAACTGAGATGTTTACACTTAGCCATTAATAATTTCTCCGCCGTTGGGATGTAATACCTGGCCGGTCATATAAGACGAATCTTCTGAGGCCAGGAAAACATAACAGGGAGCTACTTCTTCGGGTTGTCCCGGGCGTTTTAACGGTACATCAGAGCCGAACCCGGCAACGTGGTCGGCATCAAAGCTGGAAGGTATTAGCGGGGTCCATATCGGGCCGGGCGCTACACCGTTTACACGGATACCTCGCTGAGCCACCGTTGATGACAGCGAACGCACAAAGCTGACGATGGCTCCTTTTGTGGCAGCGTAATCTATTAAATGACTGCTGCCGCGATAAGCGGTTACCGATGTGGTACAAATCACCGTTCCGCCTTTCGGCAGATGCGGTAAAGCAGCTTTGGTTAAATAAAAATGCGGAAATATGTTGGTACGAAAGGTTTTTTCAAGCTGCTCAGAGCTGATGTCTTCTAAATTTTCCTGTGGGTATTGCACCGCGGCATTATTAACTACAATATCAATTCGTTTAAACTGCTGCAACGTTTCTTCTACAATGACTTTGCAATGTTGTTCTGAGCTGATATCGCCGGCAATGAGATGACATTTCTGCCCATATTGCTCCACCTGCCAGCGGGTTTCTTTGGCATCTTCATGTTCGTCCAGGTAAGCGATAACTACATTGGCGCCTTCACGGGCAAAGGCTACAGCCACCGCCCTGCCAATACCACTGTCGCCACCGGTTATGATAGCAACCTTACCGGCCAGTTTTGAAAATACGTCCTGCCGCTCGCCTTCATAAGCCGGACGCGGTGTCATTTCTGATTCAACACCCGGCTGCTTCTCCTGGTGCTGCTTCGGATTAATCTCCTTGATTTCTGCTGCTGATTGCATAATATGATCTTCATAGGGTTATGCTTTTTTTAACAACAAAAAACTGCCGGTGTTTTAAAACCTTCTTATCAATTGCATACAGCTTTTAGTAAAAAGAAAAAACATAGTGCCTGCAAAGCAAACCCTATGTTTCTATACTACCAGGTATGCAATGACCTTTTAAATAAGCCGAAGCAACCCCAGATCTTAAAAATAATCAGCTACCAACTAAACCACCAACCAACCAACTAACTAACTAACTAACTAACTAACCAACCAACCTAAATCCCAAAATTCAAATACAGCAATGCCGCCAGTGCAGCTCCGGTTATCGGTGCAATTACCGGGATCCAGAAATAGCTCCAGTTAAAACTTTCCTTTTCGGGGATAGGCAGCAAGGCATGCATGATCCGTGGGCCAAGATCCCTGGCCGGGTTAATGGCATAGCCGGTTGTTCCGCCTAACGATAAACCGATTACCCATACCAAAAAGGTTACCGGTATTGCACCAAGCGAACCCAGGCCAATAGGCGTTTTATCCGGGCCCAACTGTGCTTCGGTAAAATGAAAGATCACAAAGATCAGCACAAAGGTTCCAATAAGCTCGCTGATGAAATTAGACAGCGTATCTTTTATGGCGGGGGCAGTGCTGAACGCGGCGCTCTTTAATGCCGGATCGGCCTTTTGGGCAAAATGATCCCGGTACATCAGCCATACTAAAAATGCTCCGGCCATAGCGCCAAGAAATTGTCCGGCAACATAAACAGGGACTTTAGCCCAGCTAAATTTCCCGGCAATAGCCAGCGCTATGCTCACCGCCGGGTTGAGGTGCGCCCCGCTGTAAGGGCCGGCAATAACTACACCGGCAAATACGGCCAATGCCCAGGCCGTGGTAATCACGATCCAGCCGCCGCCGTTACCCTTTGTGCCCGGCAAAACCACATTGGCTACCACGCCATTGCCTAAAAGTATCATGAACATGGTTCCTACCAGTTCTGCTGTAAAATCACTCATATATTACAAAGTCAAAAGTCAAAAGTCAAAAGTCAAAAGTTAAAAGTTAAAAGTCAAAAAGTCCCTCTCGAGACAGGCAGTACGGCCCCCCCCGGTAATTCGGGTTCAGGGTTAAAACAACACTAAACACCTGCCCGGGCTGCTTTTACCGCTTTACCCCATCCGGCAATCAGCTGATCGGCATCAATAGAGTGGTCATCGTTAAACTCACGATCTACCTTCCATTGCGCCCTGATCTCATCAATGCTACGCCAAAAACCGGTTGCCAGGCCGGCAAGGTAAGCCGAACCCATCGCGGTAACTTCGGTAATTTGCGGGCGCACCACCTTGGTATGCAGAATATTGGCCTGGAATTGCATCAGCAGGTTATTGGCTGTCGCACCACCATCCACACGCAACTCATTGATCGGCAAACCGGAGTCAGCTTCCATTGCCTTGAGCACATCCATGGTTTGATAAGCAATGCTTTCCAGTGCCGCACGGGCAAAATGAGCAGCGTTCGTTCCGCGGGTAATACCAGTGATAGTTCCACGTACATGCTGATCCCAGTAAGGCGCACCCAATCCTGCAAAAGCCGGAACAATATAAACACCGCCTGTATCCGGGACCTTTGATGCCAGCGCCTCAACATCGGCGGAAGAAGAGATCAGGCCCAGCTCATCACGCAGCCACTGCACTACAGCGCCGCCAATAAAAATACTGCCTTCCAGCGCATAAGCAACCTGACCTTTAACCTGCCAGGCAATAGTAGTTACCAGGTTATTTTTAGATACGATAGGCTTATCGCCGATGTTCATCAGCATAAAACAGCCCGTACCGTAGGTATTTTTCACCATGCCGTTTTCGGTACACATCTGCCCGAACAGGGCCGCCTGCTGGTCGCCGGCAATACCGGCAATAGGTATCTGAGCGGCTAATAACGACGATGCCGTATGCCCGTACACCTCGCTGGACGATCTCACCTCGGGCAACATGCTTTCAGGAACGCCAAACAAATCCAGCAGCTCCTTATCCCACTGCAACGTATGAATATTATAAAGCATGGTACGCGATGCATTGGTGACATCGGTAATGTGCGTTTTCCCGTTGGTCAGCTTCCATACCAGCCACGAATCGATAGTCCCGAAAGCCAGCTTGCCGGCTTCCGCTTTTTCACGGGCTCCGGCAACATTATCCAGCATCCACTTTACTTTGGTTGCCGAAAAATAAGCATCAATGATCAGCCCGGTTTTTTGCTGGATCTTGTCGGCCCAGCCTTCGGCTTTCAGGCTATCGCAATAAGCGGATGTGCGACGATCCTGCCAGACAATGGCGTTTGCAACCGGTTCGCCGGTTTCCCTGTCCCAAACTACCGTGGTTTCACGCTGGTTAGTAATCCCGATAGCGGCTATCTGGTGCGCCGATAAGCCGGCTTTTGAAATAGCTTCCGTTGCCACCGACACTTGTGTTGACCATATCTCTGAAGCATTGTGCTCCACCCACCCCGGCTTAGGATAGATCTGCTTAAATTCCTTCTGTGCAATAGCTACAATATCGCCCTGTTTGTTGATAATAATAGCCCGGGAGCTGGTTGTGCCCTGGTCAAAAGACAAGATGTATTTTTCCATTCGGTTTAATTAGGTTAACGCGTTATCAAGGTTAAGCAATTCACCCCGAAGAATGCGTGGTTATCATCATTTTTACAATTTCGATAGCTGATTCGAAACCAAAAACAATAATAGAAAATCAGTTGAAATTAACAAAAACAATTCATAATAATTTGGCACAACGAGCGAACAGATGCCACCCTGAGTTCGATGGTTATTGGTTTGATCATTAACAGATTATTCATTAGTTTCTGTGTTTTTCAATGGTATTCATGAGCTCACTGCGTTCGGTTGCCTCACTCTATTGCTCAATTCCAACGCTTTCCCGAAGTCTCGCATAGGCGTTAACTTTATTTTCTACAGAAGTTTCGTGAAGACATGAAACCTGGCCGGATCCGGAGGCTTAAATGTAAAACGGACGAAGCTGGAGCTTCGCCCGATCATCTCATGAAATTTAAACAGGTACTTAGCCTATTTCCAAACAGGTGTTGCAACCATCCCCTTAAAACGGTTCCTGTCAAGCAACCGCTCCATTTGACTGTGGTCTTCGGCCGACAACCTCGCCTTACCTTCTGACGAAACGGAATTATTTACTTTTTTTGTTGCACTGAAAACACCGTTTTTAGTATAACCTAAAGCATAAGCCAGCAATGCCTCAGTCGAATCGCCCCAGGCTTTATCCAGATCCTCGTAACCCGATCTATCAACGGTCAGGCCGGAATAATAACCACCCGTTCCAACCTGGTTTTTAGTCTCAAATTCAGGGATATACATATCAAAATCATCAATATGTATCGGGAAAAACCCAACAGGTTTGCCATAAGTAGTCTCGCCTATGAGCTTAACATCCATAACCGGTTTAAGACTATTTATTGTGAGCTCGCTGGCCGAAGCCGTAGAGCCGGTAACAATAAAATAAACCCGGCTGGGTGCTAAAGAACCTGACGTTGAAAAGCGCTCAATATTATCAGATGAAGTTGAGCTATAATTCAGGTCGGCGTATGTAACATATTTACCATTTGCTCCTCCTGTATAATTCTGAAGGTGGCCATTTTCATCCGGCAAAGGCTGATTAACCAGAATACTGGCTTTACGTTTGGCAAGAGTTGTCAAACTTTGCAAATTATTGTTATAATACGTGGTAAACATCACGTTATTATTCTGCGAAACAGGCGCTATCAGGTTAATTAAATCTATAGCTGTATTCACATAACCGCCACCATTATAACGCAGGTCAACAACCAGCTCAGTAACGCCTTTGGATTGAAAATCAGAGAAAATACTTTTTAAACGGGAAGTAACATTGTTTGTAAAGCTGTTAAATACCAGGTAGCCCACTTTTTTATCGCCGATGGTATAGGTGGTAGTGTATAATATCGGATCAAGAGTATAGGTGCTACGGGAAATGACCACGCTTTTTGTCTGGCCACTCAGGTTGATATAAGTAATACTGATCGTGGCGTTGGTACCAAATATGGCCGACTCTACAAAACTGAGATTGGTTCCGGATCCATAAGGGCTGGCATCGTAAGAAATAGAGCTTCCGGAACGCCCGTTAATAGCTGTGATACGACAACCTCTTGTTAAACCTTGTAATGCGGCCGGCGAACCGGGATAAACATAGGTTACACGTAAGTCTGTCAATGTGTTATACATCACGGCAAAACCATAATCGGTGGCTGTTTCATTCAAATCCGCTTTCAGGGCCGAAACTGCTCCGGATGATTCCTCGGTATAAAAAAATGAGTATTTCGGGTAAGTTTCACCTGCTACATACTCATAGGGTTTCCCGGTAGCGGGATTATTTGAATATTGAGTAAGAGCGTAAAGCTCAGCATCATTAGAGCTAAAGTTACGCGGCTTAAAGGTTGCGTAATCCGGTAATGAGGCATACCAGTAATATGCCTCTTTGGCATATAAAAAGATAGAATCTTTCGTCAGCTGGTCTCGTGTGCCCGTTCCCGGGATATTGGTATTATCGGTATTATCACCATCCGAAGTTGAAAGTTTGCTCTTTTTACAACCTCCTGCCACAATGAGATTTAAAACCAGTACAGGTATCAGCAATCTCAGTATATTTTTTTTCATATAATAAACAAAGTCACCATAAAGTTATATATAACAAAGGAACAAAAAGCCCGTAGCATTAACAAAGTTTAACATTGTTAATTATCATAAAATGAGACCAATAGCAGTATAATCACGACCTTGTGTTAACGAAAATCTGCTACATCCACATAATCTACCCCTGCAGCTTCCGCAAACTCCTCGTCAATGGCAGAATTGCCTATCAGCAGGATATCTTTTCGCAACAGCTGATGTGCTGTTAATACATATTCCAGCACATCTGTCTCAGGTTTAGGCTTTATCTCTTCGGCAAAATATACCCGCAAATATTTTTCAAGACCATTCCAGTCGGTTTGCCTGATCTTATTTAACTGCTGTGCCGGGTTTCCGTTAGTAATAATGTACAACTGCTTGCGGTCTACCACAATTTCCTGCAACAGGGATAACATTTCAGGATATAAAACAAGCGGCAGCGGAAGCTTTGCAGTTACATGTAAACGAAAGAAATTCTCGCGATATTTGGGATCGATACCAAAGGCGCTCCGGGCCCGCTCAAATAACCCGTCGCTGCCATGATGCTCATAAGCCTTTTTCAGAAAGGCCGTCAGATCGGCAGCCAGAGGAACAGCTTCTACATATTCCAGGAAATTGGCAAACAGGTAATAGATCTGCAGCAAATAATCCTTTTCGGGATACAGCACGTTATCCAGCTCAAAAATAAAGGCGCTTTTTTTAGGGTCGATATCAGCGTAGGTCAGCATGAGCAGGGACAGCAAAAATAGTTAGCAGGCAAGCATCGGCTACAGAAAATATCCCGTTACCGTTAAAGGATATATGGTTGTATTTGATTGCATTAGATGTTGTGACAGTACCGTTTTCAACAATAACAATATCGCCTGCGGCACTGGTTTTATATTCTTTTAACCGCCGGCTATCCGGTGTAAAAACAGTTATTCCAAACTCAGCGAACAATAACGCCGATTCTGCCAGCGGAGCCAGCTCTTCTTCCCGTAAGGGATATACCTTAGTAATTTCCAGGTCAAGGCATAAGGTAAGCAGGCGGTGTGCAAAAGATTCAGAGCTTCCCTTAGGCAATGAAATAAACCGGGCGTCGGCGGGCGATATCCCGGGAAGGGTATAACAATCGCCCAGGAACACGTTGCCAACGGGGTTCAGAAGCTTTTTTATTTTGTACGCCCAGGCGGTTGAGGCTGCCGTAATTAAGCAATTCATCACTTAAAGGCGATTAATTTTTAATGATCAGGCCATCTTTCATTTCAACACGCCTGTCGGCAATTTCGGCCAGATGCTCATTATGAGTTACAATAACAAAGGTTTGGTTCATGGTATTACGCAGTTCTACAAACAGTTCATGCAGCGCCCGTGCACCTGCCGAATCCAGGTTTCCTGACGGTTCATCGGCCAGAATTACCGATGGATTATTGATCAGGGCCCTGGCAACGGCAACCCGCTGCTGCTCACCGCCCGACAATTCGCCGGGTTTATGGTCAGCCCGGTG
This sequence comes from Pedobacter sp. BS3, assembly GCF_008274585.1. Lineage (GTDB taxonomy): Bacteria > Bacteroidota > Bacteroidia > Sphingobacteriales > Sphingobacteriaceae > Hufsiella_A. Next base: position 341,523 of record NZ_VTRT01000002.1, read on the forward strand.
CTCTAAACCCAAAATTGCCAGCAGCTCTTTGGCCCGCTTAATAACCGCTTTATCATTTATGCCGGCAATATATCCGGGGATACAAATATTCTCCAGCGCCGTAAACTCGGGCAGCAGGTGATGGAACTGGAAGATAAAGCCGATATGCTGATTTCTGAAAGCGCTTAATTTTTTGGATGACAGCTTGTTAACTTCAATATTATTGATCAGTATTTTACCTGCATCGGGTTTATCTAACGTACCTATAATATGTAGCAATGTACTTTTTCCCGCTCCCGAAGCGCCGATAATGGTAACTATTTCGCCCGGCTGAACGGTAAGGTCTACCCCTTTTAAAATATGCAGGTTGCCATACTTTTTATAAATGCCGCTTGCTTGTAACATCGTGCAAACTTAGATAAAATTCTTTTAGATATGGTAAGTGTCCGAAGCTGGTTCAGGGCAGATACGACTCAATAACCCAAAGTGTATTTTGTACACTTTGGAAAATTACTATCTTAGCGGCTCATATTTTAAACAGAATGACTAACCAGCAATTACAGGAAAAATTTCAGCAACAATTCGGACAAACAGCCCAACATACATTTTTTGGCCCGGGCCGCGTTAACCTGATCGGAGAACATATTGATTATAATGGCGGACTGGTAATGCCCTGCGCCATTACCTTTGGCACATATCTGCTGACTGCTCCAAATGCAGAAGGTAAATTCAGGCTCCGTAGCCTGAATTTTAAAGAAGAGCTGACCGTACCCGTTCAGGATCATTACCAGAAAACAGGTGATTCGTGGTTCAATTACCCGTTAGGCGTTATTGACTATTTTGCACAGGCAGGCAAAGAATTACAAGGCTTGGATATGCTGTTTTACGGCGATATTCCCATTGGTTCGGGCTTATCTTCTTCGGCCTCTATTGAAGTGGTTACGGCTTTTGCCCTGAATACCTTGTTTAACGGAAACTTCTCCCGCCTGGATCTGGTTAAAATAGCCAAACAGGTTGAAAACCAGTTTATCGGTGTTAACTGCGGCATTATGGATCAGTTTGCCGTAGGCTTTGGCGAAAAGGACAAGGCGCTGAAATTAGATTGCGAAACCGTAGAATACGAAGCTGTAGATTGCAACCTCGGCGATTATGTATTGGCTATTATCAACACCAATAAACCGCGAAAACTGGCCGAATCAAAATATAATGAGCGTGTTAACGAATGCCAGGAAGCGTTGAAAGCGCTCCGGCACGAAATAGCGATCAACTATTTATGCGACCTGGAGCCGGAAGTATTACAAAAACATCTTCACCTGATACAAGATCCGGTAGTAAAAAACCGGGCGCAGCATGTGGTCGAAGAAAATCACCGGGTAAAACAGGCCGCCGGGGCTTTGGCCGCCAACCGTATCGATGAGTTTGGTAAGCTGATGTATGCCTCGCACCAGTCGCTGAAAGATCTGTACGAGGTATCGGGAAAAGAGCTGGATACTATTGTAGAGTTTGCGTTAACACGCGATGATGTGGCCGGTGCACGTATGACCGGCGCCGGTTTCGGTGGTTGTGCTATCGCATTGGTAAAAGGCGATTCTTTTGATGATTTCAGCGAAAAAATAACCGCTTACTATACCGAAAAGATCGGCTATGCTCCTTCGGTTTACAATTCGCTGATCGGCGATGGCGTGAAAGAATTATAAATGCGCAAGCTAAAGCTGGAAGAATTAGGGCGGGTAAGTATCCCCGCATTTCGTGAGCAGGAAAAACTGCCTGTTGTTATTGTGCTCGATAACATCCGGAGCATGCACAACGTAGGTTCGGTGTTCCGTACGGCCGATGGTTTTGCCGTTGAAGCCATTGTGCTTTGCGGCATTACCGGGCAGCCCCCGCATCGTGAAATTGAAAAAACAGCTTTAGGCGCTACGCATTCTGTTGCCTGGACATACGAAGAGGATACTGTAACAGCAGTAAATCGTTTGCGGAAAGCCGGTTACCAGCTAATTGCTATAGAACAGGCCGAAAACAGTACGATGCTCAACCATTTTCAGCCTGATATGGATCAAAAATATGCCCTGATATTCGGCAACGAGGTAAACGGCGTTTCCGACGAGGTGATGAAGCTCATTGATACCTGCCTGGAAATTCCACAGTTTGGCACCAAACATTCGTTCAATATCGTGATATCGGCAGGTATTGTGCTGTGGGATGTTTTTTCAAAGCTGAATATAAAGAAGGACTAAAAAATCAGCAGAATTGAGCTTGTTACGATAGCGGGTGCGTCCAAGGCAAACGCATCTGAATCAGTATTGCTATTCCCTTCTTTATTCTCAGCTTCGGCATTTCTCCGTCAAAACAATGTAGATTATTTATTTCAGATCGGGGTTTCCGCTATAAAAAGAGCAATTTTACAGCATGTTACTTAAAGAGGATATTGCCAACGCTTACCGCACCATACAGGACGAGATATGCAAAGGGCTTGAAACCGCAGATGGCAAGGGCCATTTCGTAGAAGAACTTTGGAACCGTGAAGGCGGTGGTGGCGGTCGTACACGCATTATTCAGCATGGTAATATTATTGAGAAAGGCGGCGTTAACTTTTCGGCTGTCTACGGAAAATTACCCGCAACCATCAAAAAAGCGTTACAGGTAGACCAGGATGATTTCTTTGCAACCGGTGTTTCCATTGTTATTCACCCCAATCATCCCATGGTTCCGATCATTCACATGAATATCCGGTATTTTGAATTGTCGGATCAGGTGCGGTGGTTTGGCGGCGGCATAGACCTCACGCCTCATTATATCATTGATGAAGATGCCCGTTTCTTTCACCGGCATCTCAAATCTGTTTGCGACCGTTACAATCCATCATTTTATTCTGAATTTAAAACCTGGGCGGATAACTATTTCTTTATCAGGCATCGTAATGAAACCCGCGGCATTGGCGGTATATTCTATGACCGGCTCAATCCCGAAAAATCGGGATTGAACTGGACACAATTGTTTGAATTCTCAAAAGCCGTTGGACGGTCTTTTGTGCCTGTATATTCCGAATTAATAAACAGGAATCGTTATAAGGCTGTTACCGAAGCGCAAAAGCAATGGCAATACCAGCGCCGCAGCCGGTATGTGGAATTTAACCTGGTATATGACGCCGGCACTAAATTCGGCCTGGAAACCAACGGACGCATTGAATCTATTCTGATGAGCCTTCCTCCGCAGGCTAACTGGGTTTACGATTTTCAACCTGAAAAAGGAAGCGAGGAAGAGCGTACGCTAAACCTGCTTAAAAAGGGGATCGATTGGTTATAGGGTTGGATGATTGGTTTTTTGGGTTTTTGGTTGGTTAGTTGGTTGGTTTGACCCTGATGTTAATAACCAGCGAACACAAGTGAATATAATATGCAAATAATCCCGCTTAGCAGGTTTTTTAATTTTTGCTTTTGAATTTTGACTTAATTTCAGAACTGCCTTTGCGGACAGGTTACCCGGTAACGGTTATTGAGCAGTAAACCGAGTACAATTTCATGCGTTCCGTTGCTTACTGTATTTAGCTGAGACGTTGTAAAATCATACGAATAGCTAAGGTTGAACAGGTAGCTGACATTAAATCCGGCCATTGCCGAAAATGAATCCTTGTTCCGGTAGCCTCCTCCAAGCCAGAATTTATCCTGAAAAGCCAGCTTTAAATTCATATCTACCGATGTTGGCGCCGGGGAAATGTATTTGAACATAACGGATGGCGTTGCCGTTATATTTTCACCTAAAAAGAACTTATACCCCGCCGTGGCAAAAACGTGCATAACCTGTTTGCCTTCATCGTATTTATTATCGTTAGTAAAGCTGATCTGCCTGCCCAGTAATTGCTGTGCCGAAACTCCGGCAAAAAATGCAGGGCCATACAACCATAAACCGGCGCTTAAATTGGGTTGCAGGTCATTGTCTTGCCCCGAAACAATGGCCGGATCCGACTTATTTTCCAGGCTTACCTTTGAAATATCCAGGCTCACTCGCGACACACCAGCAGCAATACCGGCTGCCAGATTAACACGACTACTAAGCCCGAGATGATACGCGTATGTAAGGTTAACATCTGTACGTTGCAAGGGCCCGGCTTTATCTACTACCGCATTTATACCAATACCGTGATGAGGTTCGGCAGCCATGTAGTCACGCACAAAGCTCCGGTTATTCGGGTTATCGCCTTTTTCAGGGAAACCGTTGGCATCGCCACCGGTAAAATTTTTGCCAATGGGCATATTTAACGATATGTAGCTGGTTTCGGGCGCACCCTCCAACCCCTGCCATTGCTTGCGGTAGCCCAGTTTCACATCGATATAATTTTCAATACCCGACAATGCGGGATTTAGTAAATAATTATTGAATATGTACTGGGTGTATTGCGGTAACTGCTGGGCATAGCTCTGCGTGATGCACACACTTAACATCCAGAACAAAAAAACCTTTTTCACGCTATATTTTAATGAGCAATTGCAACCTGTAAAATTGGTTATCTTTTTGTCTGAAAATTAGCAATAAGTTTTCACCTGTCAACTAATTTAACATTATTTTACAATCGGGAGCGAGCTACCACGCCGGATATCAATTACCTTCTACCTCAACCCAGGTAAATTTATCGGTCATGACGCCTCGCGGATGCTCACGACCAATACGGAAGGCCATCCAGTTTTTAGGAGCTATTACCTTGTTGTTTTTTTCGGAAAGATAAGCTGCCCACCAGGCAAACGAACTGTTTGAGATAATGGCGATATCGGCATTCTGAATGATCTGGAAATCGGTTATTTCATCGTTCACTGAAAAAATATAATTGGGTTTATTTTCAAACGAAGCCTTCACAAATTCAATATCATCGCTTACAAACAGCACTTTATAGCTATCCAGATTCTCAACCTCGGCCAGGCGTTTTTGAAAATAACCAATAGGTAATGAGATATCGCGTTTACCATACGTCATATAATCGGTACGCCTGATGTGTACCACAATGGTTTTGTTCTGGGCAAATAATTCTCCAAATTCCTGGTTAAAACGGTCGATATATTTCTGTTTAATTTTAATTGTATAATTCCCTGGCGTATGCTTTAAATACCAGTCGGTCTGAAAATATCCATTGTAAATGGTAAAATTTTCCGGCTTTATTTCGCGGGGAGCCACAAAATTCTGAATATATACCTCTTTAAACGGTAAAACTATGGGTAAATAACGGGTAAATACAGAATATAACTTAGAGCCAAGCACCAGATTACGGTATGTGCCCAAATCAAAATATTTGGTTAAATAAGCATGGTGCGGGTTTACAAAAAAGATGAATTTCCGGGGATTATTCCGCCTCAGATATATTAAAAAATACAGTTGAAATAACTGGTTACCCAGCCTTCCTTTAAACGTAACTCCTGTCATGTGGTGTGTGATGTATTAGCTTTCCTGATGTACTTTCGATACATTTCAGGATAAAACATGTAAGCATAAATAAACGTATGGAGCACATTCACTCCTAATGCTTTATGAAGAATGTATTGCCCGATGGCAAAGCCGATAATGTTGGAACATAAGGTAGCATACGCGGCACCGATTACGCCCATATTCCTGATAAAGAAATAGTTAAGTACAATATTAGTTGTAGCCGTAAATAATACAATAAAGAACGTTGTGCGGGTTCGGCCGATGGAATCAAGTATGGTTCCAAACTGGCGTCCGTACGGAATAAGCAGGCAATACAGCAGGGTGATCCGCAAAAGCGGGATTGAATCGTTGTATTTAGCTCCCGCGATAAAATGTATCACCAGGTCGGTAAACGGATACAGGATGACCAGACCAGGGATCAGTATGGCTAATATAGCGCCCACCGATTTTTCGTACAGGTACTTTACAGCTTCCGTGCCTTCTGTTTCAATACGTTTGGCACTTTGCGGAAAAACAATGTTCGCCATAGCGCTGGTGGGTATATCGATGAGGTTGGTTATGCGTACCGCGATATTAAATGCCCCGGATGCCGCCGGCGATAGCAATGCGCCCAGCATCATTTGGTCTATGGTTCCAGATAAGATGGCGCTTACAGACGTACCAAACGCATATTTCCCATAGTTGAACAGCTTTTTTATCCAGTCGCGATGAATTTTTAGCGAAATAGCCAGGTAAGGCTTTGCATACACATAACCCACCAGTGTGCTTATCAGTACGCTGAATATCTGTACATGTACCAGGTAGATCAGTTTGGTTTGCCAGCCCGCAATCCAGCATATCAATATGTAAGAAAAGAAAACGGCCTGCCGGATAGTAGCTGTAACCACAATGCCCTTGAATTTAAAGTTGGCCTGTTCTATACAATTAAACTGCATTAATATACCCAACAGCAGAAAAACAATAGTATACAGGTAGAACATGGGAACAAGCTCTGGCGATTTCCACAGGTTTGCCAAAAAGCCTGCAAAACAGAAAGTGGCTATGATGCACACCACCGTTAATACCGATGTAATGGTAGCCGATGCCGACAAAATTTTGCTTCGGTCTTCTTTTCCAGCTGCCGAGTAGAATTTAACCAAAGCATTCTGTATCAATCCGTTACGGGTAATCTCCATAATGGTTATGGTCGACATGAATAGTGTCCATGCACCATAATCGTGTTTATTGAGGAGTCTTACCAGGATATAAAAACTGCCAAAACCAAACAGCACGCCAGACATATTCTGCAGCACATTCAGTATGCCTGATTTCAGCCAGTAATGGTCTTTTTGTTTTTGTTCTTCCATGCAGGTTTAATTCAAAAGGCAAAAGTTGAGCGCAGCGAAATTCCGACTGTTCGGGATGAAAACTCAAAAGGGCTCATTGTAAATTCTCTCCTTTTACATAATACGTTTCAATGTACTGCTTCACTTCATCATCGGTTTTGGCATGCAATATCTTTGCTCCCGATAGCTTCGGAAACAACTTCTGGAAACAACCGAAATGATGCTCCGGACCTTTCTTTGATAATATCAGGTTAATGCCTTTAAAGTAGCTTGCCAATGCTGCCGTGCCGCCATGTATGGATATGAAATGATCGGCATTGGCATAAACCATTAATTGCAGATGATTGAAATTACGGGCATTACTTTTATTTTCTTTATACAGATCTTCCATCAATATCACCTCCGGATGCGTTTTTTCAAGCCAGTCAAATTCGTCCAGATCATAAATATCGCTGGTGTCCATCGTAATATTTTGCGGACGCGGACGATTATAAATAATCGTGAATTTGTTTTTCAGCCTGCTGATCATAAAATCCAGCAATTCAATACTGTAAAAACTTACAGGTGGCCCGTTCCATTCCATATTGTACCGGTTGGCAATAATCAGGATAGGCTTGTCGAAACGGTAAATATCATTCCGGTAAGTTTCTTTGAGCGGAACCATTGCCCACTTTTTCATATTGTAATTGTGACTGTACAATATGCGTGGCATCTCGTAATTATAGTTGCCCTCGTTGGTGCGTACATCGTATACTTCTTCATGATCCGGCGAAAAGAAATACATTTCTTTGGTGTATTTGGCTCCCCGGGTGCTTTTCAGCGTGCCGTTTTTATAATGCCAGTAGGCAAAAGGCAGCACAAATTCCAGTTCGGGAGCAAATTCGCCGTCGAACGAAATTTCTTTATACTTCTTGCGGAATACATAATCTCTTAAAATGTATTTAAGCTGCACAAACTGGCAGTAATAGGTGTCGCGGTAATAATATCGCACCCCCCAGTGTAATTTGCCAAACCGCAGCCGTACATACAGGCTGATCAGTTTGGTGATGATGTTATCGGGTATTTTTCCTGCTTCCAAAACTATTATTTTCCGTTAACATACTCCGACAAACGCCGGGTATGCAATTTAAACCTGTTTATAAATGATTTCACCAAACCGCCTTCGGCTTTTAACCTCCGTGAAGATGTAAATACGCGGGCTTTGTAATTGGTTACTAATTTCAGCCGGCCTTTCTTTTTCAGGTTGATGGCCATGCGCCCGTCTTCGGCCTCATCCACAAAATAATCGCTGCCCAGGGCATTATCAAATTTCCGCACATCGGTTACCTCAAAACCGCCGGTGGTACGTCCCACCTCGGTTACAAAACCCATATTAAAACCTAATACGTTGATGTATTCGCGATTTATTTTTCTTAAGCGGATAAGCAGGCCGGTGACCTTTTCGTAAAAGAAATATAAAAAACGTCCTTCGCCGGGCTGCGGCAAAAAGAAATACCGCCCGTAAACGCCTGTTATCGATGGATCTTTTTCCATCGGTTTAACCATTAATTCGATCCATTTGGGTGGATAAAATGTATCTGAATCGGCACACAAGTGATATTTTCCCCGTGCTTTAAATAAGCCCATCTGCCGGGCATGCGGCGTTCCCTGTATGGGTTGCAGGTAATTTCGTACGCCCAATTCATCCAACACCTGCTGTGTGCCATCGGTTGAGTTATTGTTTATCACCACAATTTCAACACGATAGCGGCACGTATTGGCAGCCAGCGAAGACAGCGTACGAAAAATGTTATCCTGCTCGTTCCAGGCCGGAATTACTACCGAAACTTCGGGCTGCTCATCGCGAAAGCGGCTTAACCGCTCTTTCAAATCGCTGAGCTCTGCAACGGTAAGGTCGGCAAACTTTTTGCCGGGAAACAAATGCGGTTGCAACCATTCTGGCAGGTGAGCTGATGTATCGTGTTGAGCCATATCAGGTTAATAAATCCCAGTTAAATTTCAGATAGCGATACCCATGCCTGACTAAAGTAACGAACGGGTTGTTAGAATTACGCCAGTAATTACGTTTTACCATGCTTGGCTCTGCCTGCGAGTTCACCTGGTCAAATAAACCGGTATAATCATCGTAATACAGGGCTTTACCCTTGTGCTTCAAAAACGACATCATCATACGATATTCCGTGACATCAGGCTTGGTGTTTTCCGCATACCGCCCGAACTTCTCAAAAAAGCTGCTTCGTCGTAAATGCGGATGGTCGCTGTAATAATAGAACTTTTTGTATCCTTTATTCCATATATTGAATATCATTTCTGAAAAACCATTTTTATAGGGTTTTAAATAGGGATATTTAAAATAAGCGTAAAACCGGACAACGTCTATATCGGGACGCTCGTTCATAAACGCTACTGCATCGGCAAGCTTTTCTTTGAACAGCGGCCTGGGCACAAAATCTTCCTGTACATATAACGTCAGCGGGGTTTTTACCAGGTCTTGCCCTTTATTGATATTGTTACCCAGCCCCTTATTAACCGGTGTTTCTGATAGTTGAAAGTCGTATTCAGCCTGCAGGCGTTTCAGTTCATCGATATGAAATACCTTACTCCCATCGTCCGAAACTACAATATCATCGAACCGGTAACCGTTATCGCGAAAGGTTTTCAACAACCGCTCCAACGAGCTGCTCCGGTTATAATGCGTAATTAACAGGGTTACGCCGGTATATTGATGTGGAGCGTTATTCATTGGTGATTTTCGGATAAAACAGGTAATCCCAGCTAAATTTCAGGAATTTGTATTGCAGGTATACTTTGCGGAGTATGCGTACAAAGATGTTTTTACGTTGTGTCCACGATGACCGAAAATCGGCCGTGCTGGGCTCGCTGGATGTATTTTTTTGGTCGAACAGCGTTGTGAAAAGATGATAGAATATTCCCTTACCGCCATTTTTCAGAAACGAAAGACACATATTATATTCGGTTTTATCGCCGTTCACCCCTTCCAAATAGCGGCCAAACTTTTGAAAAAAGGTGCTTCTTCGCAGGTGCGGATGATCGCTGTAGCTGTAAAATTTCATATATCCCGGGTACCAGAATTTGAACTTCATCCTGTCAAATCCTTTGGCAAAAGATTCCAGGTAGGGATATTTAAAATAGGCATAGAAGCGGGCAATGTCCAGCTCGGGATTTTCGTCCATCAGTTGAAGCGCATCGGTAAAATGTTCGGGGAAAGCATCTTTAGGGATAAAATCTTCCTGTACATATAAGGTATAGGGTGTTTTAACAGCGTCCTGACCTTTATTGATGTTATTGCCCAAACCTTTATTATGATGGGTAATAAGCAGGTTAAACCCGTATTCGTCCTGAAGCTCCTGGATACGCTTAAAATGGTCGGCCTTGCTGGCATCATCAGACACAATAATTTCAGCAAATGTACAATTGAGCCTGTTGAAAGCATTAAGCAGGCGTTCAAGCGACGCACTGCGATTGTAATGCGTAATTAATAAGGTTACATCGTTGAAGGTGTATAAACCATTACCCATACCGAGGCCCAAGTAAAAAGTTGAAAGTTAAAAGTTAAAAGTCAAAAATTAAAACACACTACGTTTTTAATCTCTCAAAAATATTGAGATCCTTGCCATTTTTTCCCAGGTGCATTTCAAATTATCGCATTCCGTTACTTTTTGTGGGCGGTGTCTCCACCGCCCACGGCGGATTGTCCCGGCTGGTGTCTTCACCAGCCGGCGATAATTTGAAATGCACCATTTTCTCTCACACTGACCGGTATTAGTTTGAATCAGCATATTGTTCTAAATCCGTATAACGGCCTTAAATATATTTGTACAGCTATTTTCATCATACTGGTAAGTAAACTCAAACGTGTGTTTGGCAATAATGAGCAGGCCATAATGTTCCAGTAAATCCTGCGGGTCATAGCTTTCGGGCTCATCGTGCTCAATGTATTTAAAAACCAGCTCGTTCATGCTAACCGGAGCTGCCAGCAATGTGGATAACATATCTTTACGGATAATTACCGGCTCTGCTGTATATGGCAGTGTAAGCGGAAAACTTAAAACCATGTTACTGCAAATCAAACTAAATGGTAATCCGCTATCTGCTTTGCTGATCTTTATAAAGAGATGATCGGTTTCGATCATAAAAATGCTTTGCCGGCAATTGCTGTGCTTAATAGCATTGGTACATAGCTCAATAATTACCTGCTTAACCGCACTGCTGTTAGGTTCGTATTTTTCGGGGTGTACATTTTCCCTGATAATATCAATTACAGTGTTAACAAAGGAGTAAATGTTATCTGTAGAGTGCTCAAACAGCACTTCTTTTTTTATATAATCCATTCGGCAAATTATGCGGGTTGTTGCGGTGGCAGGGTTTGATGTATTTTAAATACTTTATCCATCCTGATCAATGAAAAAAGGTTTAAGATATCTTTATTCAGATACGCAACGGCAATATCCGCGTGTTTGGATATGGCATATTTAAGCGATGACACCAACGCACCTAAAAATGAACTGTCTACATAATCTACATTTTTAAAGCTGATGATGTAGGGTTTGCTTTCACGGTCAATCAGCTTAACCATCTCCTGCTTAAAGGTATCGGCATAAGCCAGGTTAGCTTCTTTAACAAGCAGCTCTACCAGGATATAATCTTCATGAGGTTGTACTTGAAATATCATCTGATTTTTCTTTTTCTATTATAATTATACTGCAATCGTCTATTTGTTCCCTGTTGTTTTGTTTTGAAAATAATGCGCCCTTGATATACTGCAATGCGTTTTTATTGCTGATAAACGATTTTATCCGGTTAACAAACAAATCGTAGTCGGTTTTCTTGCCTTCATCATCCTTGTAGTCAATCATTCCGTCTGAAATAACCAGCAATTTATCGCCCGCGTTCAAAACAATTTCCTGTTCGGTATAATCACCGTTAGCCAATAAGCCCAGTAATAAACCGGTGGAAGCAATACTGCTTACCCCCCGCTGGTATTTATAATGAATAAGCGGTAAGTCGCCGGCACCGGAATAATATAATCTGCCGGTTTGATGCTCGATCATAATCAAGGTCAGGGTAGACATCACATCCTGCAAAACAGGATCGCCGTAAACCACATCGTTAATTTTTTTCAGGATAACGGCTGTTGAGATATTACCATCGTACACACACAGGCGTACGGCCGAGCGTATATAACTTAAAAAGTTAAACGAAAAGCACCAGGCTCCCCACTGCTTACCCATCACATCGCCCAGCACCACATACGTATATTTATCGCTGATGGAGATAAAATCGATAAAATCGCCACCGGGATAGTTCTGAAATGTTTTATGCCAGAAAGAAATATCAAATCCCCTAATTCGGGGTGCGCTTTGCGGCGTTGACCGTAAATTCAGCGTTTCGGCGGTTTTACGTAATTCTGCCAGCGATTTTTCGTGTTGCTCTCTAACCGTAGACAGCAGATTATTGAGTTTGGATATGATTACCGGCAGCGCCGTGTCTTTAGCAATGTAATCAACCGCCTGCAGATCAAGCCCCTGCAATATCATATCATTCTGGGTAAACGCTGTTAAAAATACAAAGGGGATGTTTTTAAGCCGGTCGTTTGCCAGCAATTTTTTCCTGAACGCAAATCCGTCGTCGCCGGGCATACTGTAATCCGACAGGATGATGTCGGGATTGATATCGTTGAGCAATTCCATTGCTTCTGCCGCAGACGTTGCCCTGTGACAGATAAATCCATCACGCTCAAGCGTTTTGGCAATGAGCTCCAGTATAAACGGCTCATCGTCTACCAGCAGAATTGTTTTCGTTCCGGTTGCCATCAGGAAGCCCGCAGGGCACGAATTTTAATTAAAGCGTTAATTGTTAAATATACGCCGCAAAATACAATAATTAAAGAAATTAAATCCATTAAAGTAAAACCATCGTCGGTAGTGAAATAAATAATGGTGAACATTTCAAAGTAAGGCGGCGCCGGTAAAAATATCATCGATAGTCCCAGGGTGATCATGGCCAGTCCCATACATAATTGAAAAATATACTTCATGCGGGACAAATGCAGGTATTTACGCGATAGCTTACTGTCTAAGGGATGCTGCGACAGTAATAATTCCAGATTATCCAGCATTTCCTCACGTGATGTTGCCTCCTTATCCATCTCCCGGTAGGCCTGTATGTTTTTTGAGGAAGAAAGCATATCGGCAATCGCTTTATCAAACTGCTGCCTGATGTGTTCCTTGTCCTGATGGTTCAGGCTGCTGGATTGCAGCAGTACAATCAGCTCATTCAGCTTATGGGTAACATGCGCCTTCTGCTCCGTTGTGCTTAATCCAAAAAGCGTAGTTGTCTGTTTCGTTTCTTCCATCAGGATTTTTTCTTTCTATTTCTTTTTAGAAATAATTATAACTTAATGCCGGAATGAAAAAAATTTCTGTCATTACCGTTAATTATAACCAGCCGCAAGTTACCGAAGAGTTGCTTTCGTCCATTTTTTCTGTAAACACCTATCCTGCTATCGAAATTATTGTAGCAGATAACGGCAGTGATCCCGATATTACTCCTGCATGGCGCAATCAATATCCTTCGGTGCATTTTATACGGCTAAACACCAATCTGGGTTTTGCCGGCGGAAACAATGCTGCTATCCAACACGCTACAGGCGATTATATTTTCATGGTCAATAACGATACCGAGTTTACTCCCGGTCTTATTGAAACACTTATCGCCCCCCTCGAAAACAACTCAAAAATTGCTGTAATATCGCCAAAAATACGGTATTATCAACAACCAAATACCATTCAATATATAGGCTTTACGCCGATGAACTATTATACCATCGCTAACAACGCTCCCGGACAGTTTGAGATCGATACCGGGCAATACGATAACATTTGTGCACCAACAGGTTATGCTCACGGCGCAGCCATGATGATACGTGCCAGCGCAATGCATGAAGTTGGCCTTATGGCTGAAAACTTTTTCCTGTACTATGAAGAAATGGACTGGTGCGACCGGTTTAAACGTGCCGGATATGAAATTTGGGTAAACACCAATGCCCTGATCTATCATAAGGAATCGGTTTCGGTAGGAGCCCGTAGTGCATTGAAAGAATATTTTATGAACCGTAACCGGATATTATTCGCCCGGCGAAACGCTCCGTTGTTTAAGCAATTGTTTTTCTTTTTTTACTTTCTGCTGCTGGTAACTCCCCGGAATATTATCCGTTATTGCAAAGAAAAAAATTACAACTTTATCGGCGTATTGTTCCGGGCTATCTGGTGGAATGTATCACACAGTAAAAATAGTATGGAGCTGGGTTATAAAGTGAAAAGCTGAGAGTGAAAAGTGAAAAGTAGAAAACTAAAAGGGAACCCAAAATATGTTACAGGCTACGAGGCTCACAACACATAACCCATAACAATGATACACACACAATGAAAATTATCTTCTGGTTAAGCATCATCATCATTGTTTATACCTTTATAGGATACGGTTTTGTGCTGTACCTGTTCATGAAGATCAGGCAGTTATTCAAAGGAAAACGTCCTGTTCCTCATGCCGATCACAACCTGCTGCCAGGCTGTACGCTGGTTGTGGCTGCCTATAATGAGCAGGATTTTATCACCGAAAAAATTGCCAATACCCTGGCGCTGAACTACCCAAAAGACAAACTGCAACTGCTTTTTATTACCGATGGATCTACCGATAAAACCCCTGAAATTATTGCACAATACCCGCAAATAACCCTGATGCATAGTCCCGAACGTAAAGGTAAAATTGCCGCGGTGCACCGGGCTGTTGAACAGGTAACTACCGAGGTCGTTGTGTTTACCGATGCCAATACGTTTCTGAATACCGATGCTCTTATTCATATTTGCCGGCATTACCAGGATAAGCAGGTAGGCGCTGTTGCAGGCGAGAAGCGCATATTTTCGGGCGAAGAAGCCGACGCCAGCTCGGCAGGCGAAGGCTTTTACTGGAAATATGAATCGAAGCTGAAGCAATGGGATTCTGAATTATACTCGGTAGTTGGCGCTGCCGGTGAGTTATTCAGCGTACGAACTGAATTATATCAACCAGTATCGGCCGCAGCTATTATTGACGATTTTATGATCTCGATGCTCATCGCCCAAAAAGGTTATCGCATTGTGTATGAACCCGACGCTTACGCCATTGAAACAGCATCGGAAAATATACCGGAAGAACTGAAACGTAAGATCCGCATTGCCGCCGGCGGCATGCAATCCATTATCTGGCTTAAAAGCCTGCTTAATATTTTCAAATACGGAATGTTAAGTTTTCAGTACATCAGCCATCGCGTTTTACGCTGGACCATTACACCTTTCCTGCTCATCCTGGCTTTTCTGCTCAACCTGTTCATTGTATTAAGTTTTCCCGAACCGGTTTACAATATACTATTTGCGGGCCAGGTATTATTTTACCTGCTGGCTGTTTTAGGCTATTTATTAGAAAGCAGGCATTTACGTATAAAAATCCTGTTTATACCCTATTATTTCTGCATGATGAATTACGCTGTGCTGGCCGGTATATTCCGCTATTTCAACAAGCAGCAAAGCGCCGCCTGGGAAAAATCAAAGCGGAAAATGTAGCAGTCAACTTTTTACTTTTAACTATTTGCTTCGTATAGCTTCTACCGGGTCGAGCCGAGAAGCTCTGTATGCGGGAATAATACCGGAGATGAGCCCGATCACCGTTGATAAAACAAACATCAGGAGCACTTTACCGAAGTCAACAACAATAATAAGATCAAAAAATATTTTGGATATAAAGGCCAGAAGATAGACAACAGATAAACCGATCACCCCGCCCATGAGGCATAAAATCACCGATTCTATTAAAAACTGCAGCAGAATAAAGTAATTTTTTGCGCCCAGCGATTTCTGTATTCCGATAATATGTGTACGTTCTCTAACCGAAACAAACATGATATTGGCAATACCGAAGCCGCCAACCAGGATAGAAAATCCACCGATAAACGCACCGGCAAAGTTTACAATGGCAAACATCTGGTCTAAACCGGCGGTAAGTATGGTCGATTTGTTCAGCGCAAAATTGTCTTCCTGTCCCGGGCTTAACCGGCGCACCGAACGCATAATGCCCTGCAATTCGCTCTCCAACTCATCCAACGATACCCCTTCCCTGCCTT
The DNA here is from genome assembly GCF_008274585.1 of Pedobacter sp. BS3. GTDB lineage: Bacteria > Bacteroidota > Bacteroidia > Sphingobacteriales > Sphingobacteriaceae > Hufsiella_A. Next base: position 357,420 of record NZ_VTRT01000002.1, read on the forward strand.
TAACCGTAATGTGCGGGCCGTAACGCTCAGCTTCCACATCAATTACGTTACGGGCAAAATTCAATGGCAGCAAAATAGTTTTATCAGAAGATACGCCCAGCATGTCCTCACCTTCTTTCTTAAAAACACCGATAACGGTTACTTTCCTGCCAAGCACAGAAATTACCTTGCCGATGGGTGTCTGGTTGGGAAACAAACCTTCCGCAATATCCGACCCGATAATGGCAATGGCGCTGCCCGCCCTTGATTCGGCCTCCGTAAAATAGCGTCCCTGATCAAAATCAAATACACGGGTTTTATAATAATCGTGTGATGCTGCCGCCAGCTGAGCCCCCTCTACGCTGTTGCTCTGATATTTTATCAGCCGGTTGCCAATACCTATTTCGTATGCTATGCCATTGGCGGCGCTTATGCGATTTTGCAGCTTGTTAAAATCTCGGATACTTGGCTGTGGCCGGTTCATATATTTCCACCAGGGGTAATTTCCGCCGAACTGCCAGGGCCACTTCTGGATATAAATGGTGTTGCTTCCCAGTCTATCTACGCTTTCCTGCAATTTCCCCCTGAAGGTATCCACAGCCGAAAAAACAACCAGGATGGTCATAATACCAATAGTTACACCTAACAGTGATAAAAATGTGCGCAGCTTATTTTCCCGCAAAGCAGAAAAGGCAAACACAAAACTTTCGGCAAACAGCTTAAAAAATATCATACCTTGTTTAGACCAAAAATAATCAAAATAGTTACAGAGCGGCTATTGAGTAAATTGCTTTTAATTGTTGAATTGCTAAATGGTTATATTGCTGCCTGTTATGAGTTACGGTTATGAGCCTTGTTACTTTCGGTAGCTGTTAGCTAATGGCCAATAGCTATCGGCCATTAGCCAAATAAAAACAAAAAACATAGTACTTTTTTTATGGTTATAGCTATTGCAGTTAATATTTTTTATCTTTGCGCCCTGAAATTTAGTTAAGCCAACTTATGAAATTATCCCAGTTTAAGTTTAATCTGCCAGAATCTTTAATAGCCCACACCCCTGCCGAAAACCGTGACGAAGCCAGGTTAATGGTTCTTGACCGCAAAACCGGGGCTATTGAGCACAAAATATTCAAAGATATTTTAGGATATTTTGAGGAGCATGACGTGATGATTTTAAACAACACTAAGGTGTTTCCGGCACGCATGTATGGTAATAAAGAGAAAACTGGTGCAACCATCGAAGTATTTTTGCTTCGCGAACTGAATAATGAGCTTAGGTTATGGGACGTCTTGGTAGATCCCGCCCGCAAAATACGGGTTGGCAACAAACTTTATTTTGGCGACGATGATCTGCTGGTTGCCGAAGTGGTTGATAACACTACCTCGAGAGGCCGCACTATACGCTTTTTATTTGATGGAACCGACGAAGAATTCAGACGGAATATAGAAATACTGGGCGAAACGCCGCTTCCGAAATACATTAAACGTAAAGCTACTCCCGAAGATAAAGAACGTTATCAGACCATTTATGCTAAAAAAGAAGGTGCAGTAGCAGCTCCTACAGCCGGTCTGCACTTTAGCCGCGAACTGATGAAGCGCCTGGAGCTCAAAGGAATTGAATTCGCAGAAGTTACCCTTCACGTAGGCTTGGGCACGTTCCGTCCGGTAGAGGTTGAAGATCTGACCAAGCACAAAATGGACTCAGAGCAATTTATTATTGAGCAGAAAGCTGCCGATATTGTAAATAGAGGCATTGAGAACAAGCGGCGTATCTGTGCGGTAGGCACAACCAGCATGCGGGCTATTGAATCGGCGGTTTCAGCAAATCATACCCTGAAAGCAACTTCCGACTGGACCAGCAAGTTTATCTTCCCTCCTTACGATTTCAGTATTGCAAATAGCATGGTTACGAACTTTCATACACCTGAATCAACATTATTAATGATGATTGCCGCTTTTGGCGGATATGAAAACGTAATGAATGCCTACGAAGTAGCCGTAAAAGAAAAATATCGCTTTTACAGCTATGGCGATGCCATGCTGATCATCTGATCGGATAAGCCTTCGATTGGTTGTGGATATTTGGCTTTCAGCTCCTGCTTTTTCTAACTTAGTCCCTTAGTTATTTATCAGGATGACTTATTACGCTATTATTGTTGCAGGCGGTTCGGGCAGCCGGATGCAGTCGGAAATTCCCAAGCAGTTTATACCCATTGCCGGGAAACCGGTTTTAATGCATACAATCGCCGCTTTCAATGCCAATGCGTACCAGCCGGCAATTATTGTTGTGCTGCCGGAAGCATATCATGCTTATTGGAAAGAGTTATGCCGGCAATATCACTTTGATATTAAGCACCAGGTTATACCAGGAGGATCAACACGCTTTGAGTCAGTTAAAAATGGCTTGCAATGTATATCAGAACCCGCAGTTATAGCCGTACATGACGCCGTAAGACCGTTAGTCAGCGCTGATATCATTAGCAACGCTTTTAAAACTGCCGAAGAACACGGCAGCGCTGTAACCGCCATAGTAAGCAGAGATTCCGTCCGGCAGGGAACGTATTCAGCATCCGGATCCGTAAACCGCGACGAGATATTCCTGGTACAAACCCCGCAAACCTTTTGGTCAGAAATGTTAAAGAAAGCCTACCAGGCAGACTATCAACCGTCATTTACCGACGATGCATCGGTAGTAGAACAAGCCGGCTTTCCCATTCAGATGATACCGGGCGATATCAGCAATATTAAAATAACTTACCCGTCCGATTTGGCCTTTGCCGAATATTATCTCAGCCATCAAAAAGCCTGAAATCAGGAGTTTCAGCCTGATAATAATTCAACAAAAAAGAGGTCGCTTTTTTGTAAACAACCTCTTATCTGAATCAAACCGCTTTATGCTGCGCTCCGAATAACACGAAGCAATATGGCGATTATTGCTATTACCAACAAGATATGTATCAGTCCACCTGATACATGATACGCGAAAAAGCTCACAGCCCAGATAATTACAAGGATAACTGCGATTAAATAAAGTAGATTGCCCATAATTTTTAATTTTTGGTTATATCTATAATATGCCAAAAACCATGCAATTGTTTTAACTATCATGAGCTTTTTAGTATCCTACCCGGCTAATGGGCCTCCCGGCAATAAAAAAAGCCCTTTGTCAGGGCTTTTTAATATTCATCTTCGTTGAAGAAAAAATCATCTTTTGTAGGGTAATCAGGCCATATTTCCTCTATATTTTCATACGGTTCCCCGTCATCTTCTAAAGCCTGTAAATTTTCTATTACCTCTACTGGAGCACCAGACCTGATTGCATAATCAATCAACTCATCTTTAGTTGCCGGCCATGGCGCATCTTCTAAATGCGATGCTAATTCTAAGGTCCAATACATAACGTTCTAATTTGAGTTCTAAAATTTCGGCAAAAGTATAATAAAAAAAATAAGAAAATAAAATATTTTTATTCAAAGTGTTTACAGACGTGGCAACCAGGTATTTTCTACAATTCCATGATCAAAACACAATTTACGGGCAAGTACAAATAAATAATCGCTCAGACGATTAAGATAAATTATAACCTGCTGATCCACAAACGATTCTTCTGCCAGATGGACAACCAAACGCTCAGCCCTTCTGCATACGCAACGTGCTATGTGGCAATGCGAAACGATCACGCTGCCTCCCGGTAATATAAAATGACGGAGTTCCGGCAATACGGCGTTCATATTATCAATTTCGGTTTCCAGCAATGCAATATCCTCGTTATTCAGATCAGGAACTTTCATCTTTGATCTTTCAGGATCAGAGGCCAGCAATGAGCCAATAACAAACAACCTGTCCTGAACCTGCCTTAAAACAGCATCCTGATCAGCCTCTACGCCCAGGTCACGGATCAACCCGATGCACGAATTCAGCTCATCTACCGTGCCGTAACATTCAATACGCAAATGATACTTCGGAACCCGGACGCCCCCTATTAACGAAGTTTCGCCTTTATCGCCGGTTTTGGTGTAGATCTTCATGCTACAAAAGTATCAGGTTGAACGGCAAGAACAAAGAGTAGCTTATGGCTCATGGTTCATGGCTGAAGAACGAAAGTCAGAAAAGCCCCGGGGAAGCAACCAAAATACAAGGTTACAAATCAGGTTACAGTATAAAATAAAAATGCCGGGCTTTGCCCGGCACCTATTCAAAGCTAAAAATTAAGCTTAGAGTCTGTTTAAAAATGAAGATTTAAGGTATACGAAAGGGCTGACCAAAAAGCAGCGCCAGGCAGGAAGCCATGGACGGTGTCTTCACCGTCCATTAATTAAAGCCTGTAAAATCTTTATCTGAAATTTAAGCAGGCTCTTAGTTCTCACCACAGAATGCCCGAAGCATCCAGGTATTCTTCTCTTTAAATTGCATGAACTTGTTGATCATATCGTTGGTTCCGTCATCGCCAACTTCAGCGGTAGTATCCATAATTTCACGTTCTATCTCAATCAGTTTGCTGAAATCGTCCAGGATAAATTTCACCAGCTCAATATCCTTAACCCCGATGGTATTCACTTCTTTGATAACCGAATTGGCAATATAATCGGCAAATGTACTGTGAGGTGGTTTTCCCAGCGTTAAAATACGTTCGGCCAATTCATCTATGGTTTGCTGGGCATTGGTATACAGCTCTTCAAATTTAATATGTAAGGTAAAAAAATGACTACCTTTCACATTCCAGTGACATCCCCTGAGTTTTTGATAATGGATGTGATAGTTAGCCAATAAATCATTTAATTGATCTACTACGGGTTTAATTTTCTTTTCTTCTAACCCTATTTTATTTGCGTTCATAATTACATTTATTTTTCTTTAAAGAAACGAATAATAATACAAATTGTTTAAGGTATCCGTTTTTTTATCAGTTTTATCAAGCAACGTAACAAACTAACCAACCAACTAATTTTTTTCTCTACCAGCAGATGTAAAATTTTTCCCGTCCGTATTAGCTGTAAAATTCATTTTGAAAAAACAGGATCAAATACGGGAAATTCTCACCAGGTATATTAACAACCAGTGCTCGCCGCAGGAGGTAAAGTGGCTGCTGGGTCAATTCGGGGCAGCACAGAATGAAGGTCTGTTACGGGAATTAATACAGGAAAAATTACAGGAACCTGCGAATATGAGCCCGGCGGAACAGGCCGATGCAGGGGAAATGTTTGACCGGGTGTACAATCGGGTAACCTCACAGATACAGGCAGAAGATGCCCGGATTATACCACTGCGGAAGCAGATCATTAAACGCATAGCCGCTGCGGCTGCTATTGTGATAATGCTGGGAGCCGGATTATACCTGTACCGGAATTCCGGCAAACCGGTTGCTACCGTTGCAAAAGCTGTAAAAAAATACAGTAACGATATAGCGCCCGGCGGTAATAAGGCAACGCTTACCCTGGCAGATGGCAGCACCATTGTACTGAATAATACCGGAACGGGGGTTTTAGCAAGCCAGGGAAATAGTGTTATCCGCAAAACCCGCGAAGGTCAGCTGGTATATAATTTAACCGGAGCTGCTGCCAAAGCCGGTGGTAACGCAATAAATACTATCACCACGCCCCGTGGCGGACAATACCAGCTGATCTTGCCCGATGGTACAAACGTATGGCTAAATGCCGCTTCATCCCTAAAATTCCCTGCCGCTTTTACCGGGAGCGAACGTCGCGTTCAATTAACCGGGGAGGCTTATTTTGAGGTTGCACACAATGAGCGTATGCCGTTTTATGTCGAAACAAATCATACGGAAGTACGGGTATTTGGTACACATTTCAATATAATGGCTTATCCCGACGAGCAAATGCAGGAAACCACCTTGTTGCAAGGATCGGTAAAGGTCAGCATGCGTACGGCAGGTTCAGAAATCTCTAAAATGCTTGTTCCGGGTCAGCAGGCACGTACCAGTAAGAACGCTTCGCGGATAGACATTATTCCCCATGCCGATACCGAATCTATCATAGCCTGGAAATCGGGTGTGTTCTTATTTGATAATACGCCCATTGACAAGGTAATGCAGCAGGTTAAACGGTGGTATGATGCAGATGTAATTTACCAGGGCGATAAACCCGACGTTACATTTACAGGTATGGTGCCCCGCAGCAATTACGTTTCAGAATTGCTAAACCTGCTCGAATCGGCCGGAGGAGCAAACTTTGATATAAAAGGCAATAAGATTATTGTAAAAAAGAAATAAACCAAAACACGACAGCCATGAAACCAGACACTTGACCATCTAAACAAACAGGCTGAAAAGCACCTCCCCGGATTGCGGCCGGGAAGGTGTATTGTTCGGGCCGTATCTTATCTGCCGGTTTATCACCGGCAAAACACAAACGTTAACCATTAACCCAAACAAACAAATGTATGAAACAACTGATACATTGTAAAGTCCGTATGCTGTTTAGTCATGCGGGCTGCTTACCTGAAACGATAGAAAGAAATCCTGCAAAAAAAGCCTTATTAATTATGAAATTAACGGGTATTATGCTGCTAACCCTTACCCTGCACGTTAGTGCCACTTCTTTTGCACAACGGGTAACTATTTCAAAGCAAAACAGCAGCTTAAAGGAGGTTTTTAAAGACCTGCACCAGCAAACAGGCTACTATTTTATTTACAATAATGAAGTGATCAAAAATGCCAGGCCGGTAACGGTTAATCTGGTCAATGAAAATTTTGACGAAGCGCTCCGAACGATATTTAAAGACCAGAACCTGGTGTACACCCTGCGAAATAATACCCTGGTGATCAGGGTTAAAAAAGAAAAAACGGCAGATGGGATACAACTGCCACCCGTTAATGTAAAAGGCAAAGTTACCGATAGTAAAGGCGAACCCCTGCCGGGCGCAACTATCCGTATAAAAGGCGATATAAAAGTGGCTATAGCCGATGCGAACGGTAATTTCAGCTTACCGGATGTAGACAACAATGCCGTGCTGGTAATTTCTTATACCGGTTTTGTAAGCCAGGAGATCCCTGTTAAAGGTCAGACCGGCCCATTGAGCATTACCCTGAAGGAAGACACCCAGGGACTTAGCGAAGTCGTGGTGGTAGGTTACGGAACGCAGAAACGTATCAATTTAACAGGTGCCGTGGCGCAGATTGATTCGAAGGACCTGGAGTCGCGGCCATCGCCAAATATTACAACATCATTGCAAGGGCTTCTTCCCGGCTTAAACATCCAGTCAAATAATGGAAACCCCAGCGATGCACCCGATATCAACGTCCGTGGCTTCAATTCCATAAACGGCGGATCGCCGCTCATCCTGATTGATGGAATACAGGGCAGCATTGACCGTGTAAATCCGCTCGATGTGGAAAGCGTAACCGTATTGAAAGATGCCGCTTCCTCTGCCATTTATGGTGCACGCGGCGCCTTTGGCGTGATCCTCATCACAACTAAAAAAGGTAAGGCTGGCAAAATGACGGTGGATTATACCAACAGCTTCGGGCAAACCACCACCACTACCCGCACAGATTATATATCAGATCCCTACGTTTACGGAAAAACCGTAGATGCGGCCCTGTTTGGTTATAACGGCACAACCTACACCGGTTATAATGATGCTGACTGGGAAAAAATCAAACAGGTAGCCAGCGGCGAACTCGCTCCCTTTAACGAGCAGCAGCCGGATGGCAGCTATAAATTCTTCGGAAATACCAACTGGTACAGCTACCTGTTCCGCAAGTGGCAGCCCATGCAAAACCATAACATTTCCCTTTCGGGAGGAAATGAGAAAGTGCAGGCGTACCTTTCGGGAAGGTACTATCGCAGTGCCACCATCCAGAATATCGTAGACCCGCATCTTACCAAATATAACCTGAAGGGAAACGTTAACTTTAAAGCGAATAGCTGGCTCGAAATAGCTGATAATATCCAATTCAGTACAGACAATCATATCGATTATGGCGGTGCCAGAAACGGTTACGGCGGTATATGGAGCACCACTACCTGGTATTACCTGTTCCCGTTCTTACCAAAAGAGTTAAACGGTATGCCGTTTGATTATTACAATAGCGGAGCCCAGGGCGCCCTGGAAAAAGGCAGCAACTACCAGCGCTTTTATTCCGAACAGTTCATCAATACATTGAGCGGGAAAGTAACACCCTTTAAGGGGATGGTATTAAACCTGGACTACAGCAATACCATTAATCATATTGCCAATAGCGTCCGTTTGAATAAATACGATGTGCTTACCGGGGCCAAGGCCACGCCTACGGTCGGAGGGGTGAACAAGCTGACCGAAGACCGTGACCGCAATTATTATAATGCACTGAACATATATGGCACTTATTCGCGTGATATAGCCAAAGATCATCATTTTAAGCTCTTATTAGGATATAACCAGGAGCACTACCAGTCAGATGACATTACAGCCGCTCAAGGCGATCTGCTGATTGAAGACCTGGCAAATCTGAACCTGGGAACAAACCTATTACAGGCCGATGGTTCTGCCAGTGTGTGGGCTGTTCAAGGCTATTTCGGCCGGTTTAATTACGATTTCAGGAACAAATACCTGCTGGAAATCAATGCCCGTTATGACGGGTCTTCCCGTTTCCCGTCCGAAAGCCGCTGGGGTTTATTCCCATCCATTTCAGGAGGGTGGTATATCAGCCGGGAAAATTTCTGGAAACCGCTTGAAAAAGTAGCCAGCTCGTTAAAGCTGCGGGCCTCGTACGGTAAATTGGGCAACCAGAATGTTGATCTGTACACCTTTACCCAGATCATGGGATTAGGGCAAACCAACTGGCTTTATAATAATGCCAAATTAAACTATGTCGGTATTCCTGCGCCGCTGCCCAGTGTAGTCAGTTGGGAAAGCTCAAAAACCGTTGATTTTGGAGCCGATTTAGGTTTCCTCAAAGATAAGCTCACCGTTTCATTCGATTGGTATGAGAAAAATATATCAGGCATGTATCTGCCCGGCGAACCTTTACCCGCTGTATTTGGCGCATCCGAACCCAAAGAAAACATTGCCAGTCTGCGTAACCGCGGGTTTGAGCTGGGAGTTACCTATAACGACCAGTTTATGGTTGCAGGTGCACCACTTCATTTCAGGGCTTATGCCAGCGTGTACAATTTCAATGGCGTGATCACCAAATATCCTAATCCCAATGGCCTGATGAGCTCATTCTGGGAAGGGCAAAAGCTGGGTGAGATCTATGGTTATCACATCGCCGGACAATTCCAGTCGGATGAGGAAGCGCTGGCTTATCAGAACAGCTTTAATAACCCCTCAACCAGCTTAGGACAGGTATATAAGTTTGAGCTTAACACCGCTACCAATGCGGATTGGAAAAAACTGCGTGCCGGCGATATTAAATACGTGGATGTAAACGGTGATGGCGCCATTAATAAGGGCGATAACACCCTGGCCAACCATGGCGATCTGCAATCTATCGGTAATGCCATGCCACGATTCCCGTTTGGGTTCAGCTTCGGCGCCGACTGGAAAGCATTTGATATTTCAATAGCCGGTACAGGTGTTGCCCACCAGGACTGGTATCCTACAGGTGATATTTTCTGGGGAACCTATGAGCGTCCTTATCTTTCGTTCATCCGTAAAGATCTAATATCCAACGCCTGGACACCGGAACATCCCGAAAAAACGTATCCACAAATTTACCGTGGATATGTTTCGCTGGGAGCGCAGCGTTCTTTAGGCGAGGTGAACGATTACTATCTCACCAATGTAGGCTACCTGCGGGTAAAAAATCTTACCGTGGGCTATACGCTGCCTCAGAAATTAACGCAAAAGGTTAACATACAGAAATTACGTATCTACTTCAGCGGAGAAAACATCCTCACCTGGCGGTTTGGTAACCTCACCAAATATATTGATCCTGAGCAGGCAGGTTCCGGTATCTCTTATTCCGATCCGAATAAAGCCACATCCATAGACCGGGTAGAGAATTATCCCATGGGTAAAACCTTTTCGCTGGGTGTTAACCTCACATTATAACAGGCCGTTAACCACTAACTATAAAGAAGATGAATACGATATATAAAACTGTTTTTTTTATCCTGATAGCCATGCTGGCCGGTGGTTGTAAAGACTATCTGGATACCAAACCTAAAGACAGACTGGCTGCCGAAGAGTTTTTTAACACGGCAACCGATCTGGAAGTGTATACCAATAAATTTTACGATTTTCTGCCTACAACGCAACCGTATGATGCTTCCTATGGGGAGTCGTCGGACGATGTGCTGCCGCTTATTGTACCCGACAGGATCAAAGGCTCACGGCTGGTTCCGGTAAAGCGTGGAGATGGCGGTTGGGACTGGGCCAACCTGCGATCTATTAATTTCTTTTTGCAGAACTATCAGAAATGTCCCGATGCACAGGCCAAGCTGAAATATGGCGGAATTGCCCGCTTTTTCAGGGCCTATTTTTATTACGATAAGGTAAAAACCTTTGGCGATGTGCCCTGGTACGGAAAAGTGCTTGAAGCCGGAGATCCGGATCTGTATAAAGCCCGCGATTCGCGTAAGCTGGTGATGGATTCGGTGCTGGCCGATATTAATTATGCCGTAGCTAATATCCCTAAAGAAGTGCAGCTTAACCGCATAACCAAATATACCGCTTTGGCACTCAAAGCCCGCATCTGCCTGTTTGAGGGCACATTCAGAAAATATCATGGCTTAGGCGATTATGAGGCGTTTTTGAATGAAGCGGTAGCTGCTGCCGATGAATTAATTGGTTACAATACCTATAAGATATTTACCACAGGCGGTGCGAACAGCGCATACCGGGAACTGTTTGCCCGTAATAACCAGGATGCAACAGAAACCATACTGGCCGGTGATTATAATCCCGATTTTCGCCGGCATCCGTTAAGCTATTACATGACATCGCCTACACAGGGCTCGTGGGGTATGACCAAAGACCTGGTTAACAGTTACCTGATGAAAGATGGCAGCCGGTTTACCGATATTGCGGGTTACCAGACCAAAGGCTTTTACGATGAGATGCAGAACCGCGATCCGCGTTTAACCCAATCTACGGCCGGGCCTGATTTTGTGGTATATGGCGAAACGGCCCGCGAGCCGGTGAACCTGAACATTACCACTACCGGTTATCGCGTTATTAAAGCATTGGCAAGCCGCACACAATGGGGAAGCAGCAGCTCGTATAATGATATTATCCTGTACAGATATGCCGAAACCTTGTTAATTTATGCCGAGGCAAAAGCGGAGCTGGGAACCCTTACCCAGGCCGACCTGGATAAATCGGTTAACAAGCTGCGTGACCGTGTGGGTATGCCACACCTGAATTTAATAGCAGCCAATGCCAATCCCGATCCGTACCTGGCAGCCATGTATCCTAATGTCAATCCGGGAGCCAATAAAGGCGTTATTTTAGAGATCAGGCGTGAACGCCGTATTGAATTGTTCAATGAAGGCTTCCGTTGGGACGACCTGATGCGGTGGAAGGAAGGTAAAAAGCTCGAAAAACCGATGTTGGGTATTTATTTCCCGAGCCTGGGAGCATTTGATTTCAATAACGATGGTACGCCGGATGTATACCTGTACAGCGGAAGCGATGCCGGAGCGCCTCCGGGGGTAACCTCTAAGATCAATATTGCGCAACGGCCGTTAACTAACGGAACGTCGGGTAACTTGAATCCGTTCAGGGTGCAGGTAACTTTTGATGAGAGCAAGGATTACTTATACCCGATTCCGCAGGAAGACATAACCCTGAATCCTAACCTGAAACAAAACCCGAACTGGGGCGAGTAGCTATCTACTATTTCACGATATAGTAACTGATCAGGGTTGAACGTTACAGGAAAAGATTGCTTCGTCGTTCCTCCTCGCAATGACGTTTCTATTTTCGTCATTGCGATCCGCCAGTTGGCGGAGAAACAATCTTATAAAACTGTGTAATAAACTTTATACAAGCGATTATACAATCTCACAAATAAATACATTTGGCACATGATACTTATAAAAATAGCCAGAATATCTTGTTTAGCAGCCGGTATGGCTGCACTTTCAGTGGGCGGTTTTGCCAAACCGAAGGCACCAAAACCCTTACGCGTAGGTTATTCCATCGCCATTACCAGCATCACCCCCGAAAAAATGAAATATGCCAAATCGGTAGGGGTTGATTGCATAGAAATAGGCCCCGGAGCGTTGATCGACAAAAAGACCGGCGGCCTGGCAAAAAGTGATGAAGCCTGCATGCAGCTTGTGGCAAAAGCTAAAAAGGCAGCCGATGATGCCGGTATAGAGATATGGTCGGTGCACATGCCTTTCGGCGAAAAAATAGATATTTCGCTGGGCGACGAAGCCGAACGGCAGCGGGTGGTGGCCCTGCACAAGAAGCTGCTTGGATTTTACCGCGTACTGAAACCCAAAATCGTGCTGTTCCATCCAAGCTGGTTTTTAGGACTTAACGAGCGGGAGCTTCGCAAAAGCCAGATGATCAGATCAGCGCTTGAATTGAATCAGGTTGTTAAACGTATGAAAGCTAAAATGGTCATTGAGAATATGCTCGGCCCAACCCTGCTTCGCGATGCAACTCACGAGCGTCCGCTATGCCGTACCGTGGAAGAGACCGTTGAGATCATGAACAAGCTTCCTTCGGATATCTATTCAGCGGTGGATATGAACCATATTAAAAATCCTGAAAAGCTGATAGCGGCTATGGGCGAGCGGTTGAAAACGGTGCACGTTTCGGACGGTAACGGCGAGGCTGAATGTCATTACCTGCCATGCTCCGGTAAAGGTAAAAACGATTGGAATGCCATTCTTTCAGCATTACAGGAGGCTCATTATACCGGCCCGTTTTTATATGAAAGTGCCTATAAGGATGTAAAAGAGCTGCCGGATTGCTATCGTACCTTATATCATAATTTCATTGCTGCAAAATATCCTGAAGCTAAATAGCGATTGGGCGAAGCTCCGGCTTCGTTCGGCTACTTTTAAGCCTCCGGCTGACACATAGCAAGGCAATAATTAAGGAAATCACCCAGCAGCAAATAGAACTTTACGGACAGCTGAGATCATTTACCAAGTGCTTTCGAGATAGCCTGCTGCAGATCCGTTATCAGGTCGTTAGCATGTTCAATGCCGACTGATAATCGTAGCAGGTTATCCCGGATGCCTAAATGAGATCGTTGAGTGCCGGTCAATCCTTTGTGCGAGGTTGCGGCAGGTGAGCAGATCAGGCTTTCAACACCTCCCAGGCTTAATGCCGGCTGAATAACGGAAAGGCTTTTCAGGAAAACGATAATATCTTCGGGCGATGCGTCCAGTTCAAAAGACAGTACACCTCCAAATCCTTTCATTTGCTCTGACGCCAGGACATGCTCCGGGTGCGATGCCAGTCCCGGGTAATAAACCCGGTTAATTGCAGAATGTTGGGCAAGATAACCGGCAATCGCTAAGGCGTTTTTGTTCTGTTGTTGTATCCTGATAGCCAATGTTTTTAGGCTATGTTCAACCAGGTAGCACTGATAGGGAGCGAGAGAGCCGCCATACATTTTAGCCGTTGACAGTATCTGCTCCTTATGCTGCTGATGGTTTGAAACCAGCGCCCCGAACGGCAGATCATTATGTCCTCCCAGGTATTTAGTGCCGCTGTGCACCACCATATCAATTCCGTGCAAAATTGGCTGCTGGTTAATGGGCGATGCAAAAGTATTGTCCACAACGGTAATAATGCCGTGCTTTTTTGCCAACCCGGCAATTTGTTTCAGCGGCACGATATTGAGCAGCGGGTTGGCCGGAGTTTCGATATAGATCAGCCTGGTACGGTCTGTCAGCACCGACTGAAAGCTATCCAGCGTATTTTCGGCATAGCTGAACTTGATATTTCTTTTGACAAGCTCCTGCTCTGCGAATTTCCATGTACCGCCATACAGATCCCTTGAAAAAATAATATGATCATTATGCTGAACAAAGGAGAGTATGGCTGTACTGATAGCAGCCATACCCGAGCTAAAGACCATGCCCCATACACCGTTTTCCAGCTCAGCGATAATCCTGCCCAGGCGCTTTTGATTATAGTTGGAGTAAAATCCGGGATATTGAAGCTCATCAGAGTCCAGGTAATTGTATGCTACCGAAGGAAAAATTGGAGAGGTTACCGAATCTGCAAACTCTTTTTCTTTGCCCAACGGATGTACACACAATGTTTCAAAATTGGCCATATATCTCTTTTATTTAACGTATACTATCGGCTTTTAGAAAGCGCAATTCCCGTTGCTTTAAATGATCTTCCGGCTTATTTATTTGGCTGGGGCGTGTATCTCAGGTAAGGTTTAACTTCCCTGTAACCTTTAGGGAATTTTGAAGGGATATCGGTATTGCGTATGGCTGTAGAGATCACCACATCCTGTCCGTCTTCCCAGTCTACAGGAGTGCCTACGCTGTATTCGGCGGTTAATTGCAGCGAATCCAGCACCCGGAGTATCTCGGTAAAGTTTCTTCCGGTTGATGCCGGATAGGTAATGGTTGCCTTTATTTTTTTATCCGGGCCGATGAAATATACAGAACGTACAGTGGCCGAAGTAGATGCATTTTCATGGATCATCTGGTATGCCTTTGATATTGCCTTGTCGGGATCGGCAATAATAGGGAACTCAACGGTGGTGTTCTGGGTTTCGTTGATGTCTTTTACCCAGCCGTGATGTGATTCAATGTCATCAACACTAACGGCTAAAACTTTGGTATTTCTTTTGGCAAATTCATCTTTCAGCTGTGCTGTACGCCCCAGCTCTGTGGTACAAATAGGAGTATAGTCTGCCGGATGGGAATACAGGATCGCCCAGTTATCGCCCAGCCATTCGTAAAAGTTGATGTTACCCTCGGTGGTTTGTGCACTGAAATCAGGAGCAGTGTCTCCAATCTTTAGACTCATTTTTTTATATATTTAAGTTAAACAATGCGTTTGGAATGGGAATCTATCTTGATCTCTTCCCTTAAGAATTTAATAAAGTAATCAAAGTAAACAGGATATTTCCTGTCTCTTATCCTGGCAATATATTGCTGCCTGAAAAAGCCTTCCGGTGTTATTTTAACAGCTTTAATATCATCATTCAGGTAAGGTTGCAAGGCCCAGTTTGCCAATACAATAACGCCCATGTTGGCTTTTACAAGCTCAATAGACGCCTCCGTAAGCGGTAGTATGATCAGCTTTTTAGGGTTTATTCCCTTGGGGGTTAGCTGGGTTCTGAAAATAGACACCGTATCCAGCGGCAATGAGTGGATAATAAGCGCTGCATCCTGAAAATCTTCGGCGGTAACAAACTCCCGGCTTGCCCAGGGATGCTGGTTTGACACCACAGCCAACATCTCATCCGAGAAAAGCCGGATAAACTCTATCTGGTCAGCATGCTCGGGGTTACTGGTTATGGCAAGGTCTAATTCGCCCTCCAGTAACTTCTCTATAGGCTTGTGTGTGGCTTCAAAAACAATTTCTATATCAACATTCGGAAACTCGCTTTTAAATTTCTTTAAAACGGCCGGCAGCCAGTGATAGCTGGTATAACACTCGGTACTTATGCGAATAACACCGGTCTCGCCGTTCATCATTTTTTTGATCTCATCCTCGGCGGCATCTAATTCGCGAAGCACTTTATTTGCCGTGGCATAGAGCTTTTTTCCTACGGGCGTCAGGATCAGCTTTTTATTTCTGCGGAAAAACAGCGGCGTACCTACCTGCAATTCCGCCTCTTTCAGCTGATAGCTCAAAGCGCTTTGCGATAAATAAAGCACATCCATGGCCCTGGTAATGCTTCCTTCCTCTACAATTGCCTTTATTAACCGGAGATATCTGACTTCCATCGTATTCTTATTGACCAAAATTACGGAAGTACTTCATACTATGCGGGAATTTTAGATGAAAAGGTTTGATACTTACTATTTAATCCGTCGATTGAGTGTGCTGCTCCGTTTGTAGCTCATGCTTTCTTTCATCTTCCCACGCCTTTTGAATACGTTCATTTTCTGCATTTCCTTCAAAATCATGCGGAAGATTAGATTCCATGGTTTGTGAGAAAGGTACGGTTTGCGGTATAAAATCTTCGTAATGGCCGGGTTTGCTATAGTCATAAGGCCAGCGGTAAACTGTAGGGATCTCGCCGGGCCAGTTACCGTGAATATGTTCAACCGGTGTTGTCCACTCTAAAGTATTTGACTGCCAGGGGTTTCGGCTGCTCTTTTTGCCATAAAAAACAGACGCAAAGAAGTTCCACAGAAATAAAAGCTGCGAAAGTCCGCCGGCAATAGCAGCCCAGGTAATGAACCGGTTTACAGAAAGCCAAGGCTTCATAAACTCAAATTCGGTAAAGGCATAATACCTTCGCGGAACACCGTCAAGACCCATGAAGTGCATGGGGAAGAAAACCAGGTAGGCGCAAATAAAGGTAAGCCAGAAATGAAGATAACCCAGCTTCTCGTCCATGAGTCTGCCAAAAAATTTCGGGAACCAGTGATAAGTTCCGGCCAGCATACCAAAAATCGAGGCGCATCCCATAACCAGGTGAAAGTGGGCAACCACAAAATAAGTGTCATGCAGGTTAATATCCAGGGCGGCGTTGCCCAGGAAAATGCCGGTGAGACCGCCGGAGATGAGGAATGACACAAACCCGATGGCAAACAGCAGCGCAGGGGTGAAGCGGATATTCCCCCGCCAGAGGGTTGCCAGGTAATTAAATGTTTTTACTGCCGATGGCACGGCAATGATCAGGGTGGTTAGCATGAAAACGCTGCCCAGGAACGGGTTCATCCCGGATATGAACATGTGGTGGCCCCAAACCAGGAATGACAGCAGCACAATGGCTATTAAGGAATACACCATGGCGTGGTAGCCAAATATCGGTTTGCGGGAATTGGTTGATATGACCTCAGATACAATACCAAATGCCGGTAGTATGGCAATATACACTTCCGGGTGTCCCAGGAACCAGAACAGGTGCTCCCATAAAACCGGGCTTCCGCCCTGGTTGGGCAATACCTGCCCCTGCAGCACAATGTCGGACAGGTAAAAGCTTGTGCCGAAGCTGCGGTCAAAAATGAGCAATACAAGGCCTGCAACCAGCACAGGGAAAGACAAAACGCCCACAATGGCAGTCAGGAATAATCCCCAGGTGGTCAAAGGCATTTTCCACATATCCATTCCCTTGGTACGCAGGTTAAGCACGGTGCTTATATAATTGAGCGAGCCCATTAATGAGGAAGCCACAAATAATATAATGCTGATCAGCCACAGCGTCATTCCCGTACCGGAGCCCGGAATAGCTTTAGGCAGGGCCGATAATGGCGGATAAACGGTCCAGCCGGCGCTGGCCGGGCCGCTCTGTACAAAAAAGGAAGCGATCAAAACCAGGCACGATACCAGGAAGAACCAGTAAGATAACATGTTCACAAAAGGCGATGCCATATCCCTGGCACCGATCTGCAAGGGAATTAACAGGTTGCTGAATGTGCCGCTTAGCCCGGCCGTAAGCACAAAAAACACCATGATAGTACCGTGAATGGTAACCAATGCCAGGTAAAAATCAGGCTTAATGCGGCCCCCCTCTGCCCATTTGCCTAACAAAGTTTCCAGGAGCGGAAAAGATCTGTCTGGCCATGCCAGCTGAATACGGAAAAGAATGGATAAGGATAAACCTAAAAATGCCATTAAGATGGCGGTAATTAAAAATTGCTTGGCAATCATTTTATGATCCTGGCTAAAAACATATTTGGTCAGGAAATTTTGTTTGTGGTGATGGGATAGATGAGCAGTAGAACTGACCGGCTCGGCAGAAATAGAAGTTGCCATAATCATTTGTTTATAGAAATTACTGAATATTAACAGTCCGGGCGAAGAGTCCGGGGTGAAGCATTTATTGCCTGCGCAATAAACAATTGTTGACCCTGCCAAGTTAAAACCCGATACGGTAAAGCAGGACAGAATTTCTATGAAACTATTTTATGATATCTATCTAATTTATCAATAACGGCTGATCTTATAGCTGCTAATACCGGACGCTGAACCGGCATTACCGCCCGCGAAGTGAGCTTTTTACCATCCAAGATCATTCACGCAAAGGACGCCAGGACGCTTCGCTTTAGTGCAGAGAGCCCAAAGGATCTTTGCGAGCTTTGCGCTTATCTTTTTCTACTCCATGCCAAGCGACCGCCTGATACCCAGTTCAAGTCCACGCAGCTCGGCAAGCCCTTTCATCCGGCCAATGACTGAATAACCCGGGTAGGTGTTCCGTTTAAAATCGTCCAGCAGCTTATGCCCGTGATCCGGGCGCATGGGCATGGCAACATCACTTCTCCCCGCCTGCTCACGTTTTTGCTGTTCCCTGATAATAGCCTGCATTATGGCAAACATATCCGAACTGCCGTTCAGATGCTCAGCCTCGTGAAAGCTGCCGCCGGCTTCACGCTGTACATTACGCAGGTGAATGAAATGAATATGCTCACCCAGGCGCTCAACAATTCCGGGCAGATCATTGGCAGCATTAGCGCCTAATGAGCCGGTACAGAAAGTAATACCGTTACTGGCCAACGGGGCAAAACCAACAATATCTCTCAGATCTGCCTCGGTAGATACTACACGGGGAAGCCCGAGGATGGGGAATGGCGGGTCATCCGGGTGAATGCACATCTTTACGCCCATACGCTCCGCTTCGGGGATAATGGCCTGTAAAAAGTAAGCAAGATTTGTTTTAAGCACTTCCTGGTTTACGTGCATGTAGCTTTGCAGATGCTGCCTGAACTCCTCGATGGTAAACACCTCATCGGTGCCGGGCAATCCGGCCATAATGGTATTGGTCAGCGTAGTCACTTCATCTGCGGTCAACTTATCCAGGTAATGTTTGGCTTCAGCCTGCCTTTCCGGGGCATGTTCTTTAAAAGCGCCTTCACGCTCCAGGATATACAGATCGAATGCTGCTAATGCAATGGCATCGTAACGCAGTGCACTCGCCTGGTTAGGTAAGCGGAAATCCAGGTGCGTACGTGTCCAGTCGAGCACCGGCATGAAATTGTAACACACTATTTTTAACCCGCATTCCGATAGGTTTTTCAGGGAACGGATGTAAGCGGCAATATATTTATCCCGTTCAGGACTGCCTGTTTTTATACTTTCGTGGATATTGACACTCTCTACTACCGACCAGGTCAGACCGGCATCTTCAATGGTCTCTTTTCGCTGGTTAATTTCGGCGACAGACCATTCATCACCACAGGGAATATGATGTAAGGCGGTTACAATGCCGGTTGCCCCGGTTTGGCGGATATCGGCCAGGCTCACCTCATCCTGCGGGCCAAACCACCTGAAAGTTTGTTCTAAATACTTCATGTATATCTCGGTTTGTAGCTATATTTTATCAGGCCGCAAGATAATATGTTTAAAGCGATTCCGGCAGGATAAATGGTTCAGATGTACAGGACAATGGTAGCGTTTTGAGATAGAGGACGGATGTAAACCCGCACAACGGATCACGTCCACACTTATCTCCCAACTACCTGACCGGGAAAAAATCCCCCCTACCCTTGCAAAATTTATTTTTTATTATTTACTTTGAATTTCAAAGTTCTTTTAAATGAAAGAAAACGAAGTTTATGCAGAGCTCAGTTCCATCCGCAGCCTGATGGAACGGTCGGCTAAGTTTATCTCACTCAGCGGACTATCCGGCATTATGGCCGGAATATATGCTTTGGGTGGGGCCTGGGCAGGTTACCGGTTAGTATATGACAATTCTGGCAGTCTGCAATACAGAAGCCAGTATGTTAACAACCCGAACGTACTATGGCAATTATTCTTTATTGCGGTAGTAGTGCTGCTACTCTCAATCGTCACCTGCATCTGGCTTACTGTCCGGCAGGCACGTAAAAAAGGTGAAAACGTGTGGAACCCGGTCAGCAAACGTTTGCTGACAAACCTGTGCATACCGTTGGTTACCGGCGGCTTGTTTATCTTCATAGCCATTCTCCATCAAAACTACGGCATCATTTCTTCGGCCTGCCTGATCTTCTACGGCCTGGCGCTCATTTCGGGCAGCCATTATACTTTTTCGGATATTAAATGGCTCGGCTTGTGCGAAGTTGCTTTGGGTTTGCTGGCTGCCCTCCTGCCCGGCTATGGCATTGTATTCTGGGTAGCCGGCTTTGGCATTCTGCACATCGTATATGGTTTGGTGATGCATTTTAAATACAAGCAGTGAACATATCGTTAGAACAATTTGATAAAGCCTTTGAAAATCGACTACGCCTGCAGATTATGAGCGTACTGGTTGCTAATGAGCGTTATGATTTTAATTCGCTCAAAGAGTTATTGCAAGTAACCGACGGCAACCTGGCCTCCCATTTAAAAGCATTGGAGAAAGAAGAATACATTACCATACATAAAAGCTTTGTAGGCCGTAAACCCAACACGCAATATGCAGCTTCGGCGAAAGGTCGCGATGCCTTCAGGAAACACCTGGAAGCGCTTGAAAATTTAATTAAACAACAAAAACAGTAATATTTTTTTAACCTTATACTTTGAATTTCAAAGTACTTTTTAAAAATAAAAAATCATGAAAACACAAAATCAAACATTCACCGATTGGTTCAATCAATCCTTACTTCTTAAAGCAGGCCTTATCGGGATGCTAACCTTGCTCCTGCTCATTCCCTCTAACTGGATACAAAGCCTGATCCTGGAGCGACAGAGCCGGCAAGATGAGGTTGTTAAAGAAATTTCAGACAAATGGTCTGGCACCCAGTTACTCCAGGGGCCTGTTATGGTGCTTCCCTACAAAACAACCATTAGCTGGAAAGATGCTACAGGCAAGCTGAATGTCAGGGAAGCAGTTACATCCATTTATCTCCTACCCGAAACCCTGAATATTACAAGCAAAACCAGTCCGGAAATTCTGCATCGCGGAATATTTGATGCTGTAGTGTATAATACCAAGCTCAGCGCAACAGGAAAATTCAGTGCGCTTGAATTGAAAAAATCGGGTATTAACCCCGGTATGATCCAATGGGATAAAGCCCGGATAGCTATTGGCCTGAGTGATTTAAAGGGACTTAAAAATAATCCGAGTATAAAAATCGGGACTATTGTAAGCCAGGTTGAGCCGGATTTCACACTGCCCTTATTCCGCAATAGTCTTACCATCCAGCCGGATTTAAGTGCTGCAAAAAACACCACATTGGATTTTAACTTCGACCTGGATTTTCGTGGCAGCAGTGAATTAAATTTTCTGCACACCGGTAAAAACACAACAGTAACGATGGAAGGCTCGTGGAATAATCCAAGCTTTACCGGGCGTTACCTGCCGGAAGACCGCAACATTTCGACCACCGGATTCACAGCGACTTGGAAGCTGTCGTACTTCAACCGTCCCTTTCCGCAACAATGGATAGAAAAAGAGGTAGCAGATACCACAAACATCTTTAATAAAGAAACCCGTAACGCTTCTTTCGGCGTGAAGTTCCTGTTACCGGTTGACCAGTATCAGAAAACCATGCGCTCTGCAAAATATGCCATACTGATTATCCTGCTAACGTTTGTGTCGTTATTCTTTACTGAATTTATCAACAAGAGGAAGGTACATTTACTACAATATGTGCTGGTTGGAGCCGCTATGATTATTTATTATACGCTACTGCTTGCCTTCAGTGAACAGGTTGGTTTTAACAAGGCTTACCTGATTGCTTCAACCGCTACCGCAGCGCTAATCACCGCATTTATCTTCATGTTGCTAAAAAGCTGGAAACCGGCACTGGTATTTGGCAGCATCCTTACCATTTTTTATGGCTTTATATTCGTCATTATCCAATTACAGGATTTAGCCCTGCTTGTAGGAAGTATAGGATTATTTATCGTTGTAGCCATACTGATGTATTTATCGGCCAAGATGGACTGGAATAGAAAAGAAATAACAGAACTCATTAATTAATTTTTTAAAGGTTGTCCTAAAATTCCTATTTAGAACTTACATTGATATTGAAGTATCTATATGTCTTTGGGACAACCTTACCCTTATATCATGATGCTCCGTCTCCACAAAACCTATCTCGCTCTAACCATAGTATTATTTATTACCGAAGTATTTATCGCTCTGTTTGTTCACGATAGCATCATCCGGCCGTATGGCGGCGATTTCCTCGTGGTTATCCTGCTCTATTGCCTGGTTAAAAGCTGTATGAATGTTTCTGTCCGGCATGCAGCCCTTGGCGTACTGCTTTTTGCATACCTGGTTGAAGCCTTACAATATGTGCACGTTATCCGGATATTAGGTTTGGAACAATATCTATTGGCCCGTATTATAATAGGCACCAGTTTTGCATGGACAGATATAGCAGCCTATACGCTGGGAATTTTATTCGTTATTACGGTAGAACGCTTTATATAAAACACTCTGAAATAGAGGCTGGCCAGTGCGTGCAGGCTTTTGAATTTTTAATTTTGAATTAATAACCATGGAATATTTTGTAAGCAGCCATTCAATTGTTAGAAAAATATGGGGCCGGGCCGATACCGTGCTGCTCATCTTTGCCGGGGCATCGGCAGAATTTGCTTTAAACAAAGCGGTAGACTGGCTTTATTTTACCGGCAAACTACCCGCCGATCCGATCGGTCGATTGTTTTCTACCGTAACGTATGCCCGGAAGATCATCTTCCGCGAAAAACAAGCCGCCTTACAGGCTATTGACCAGATAAGCACCATCCATAAAGGTGTAGAACAAAGTCGCGGCGCTAACATACCCGATTGGGCTTACCGCGATGTACTGTTTATGCTTATCGATTACACCATCCGCTCGTTCGAATTGCTGCACCGTAAACTTACCGGTAATGAAAAAGCCGAAATATTCGATGTATTTTACCGGTTTGGCGAGCGCATGCACATCCCAGGTCTACCGGAAAACTTCTCGCAATGGGAAACAATGCGTCAGGAGCATTTGAGCGCTAATTTGTCTGCAAGTAAATTCACTGTCGATCTGTACAGGCAATATAAAAAGAACCTGGGTACGCTGCGGTTTTATCTGTTAAAGCAAGTGCAAATACTACTTGTACCGCGACGGGTTAACCGGCTTCTGGCGCTCGGCTCATGGTCATTGCTCGCTCCGGCCATACCGCTATACAAATTAGCCCGCCGGCTACAACTGGATAAATTCGTGCAAGACATCCTTTTTCCCCACCAGTACAAACAACAGATCCGGGAGCTGGATAACCCGCAAATTTGATGCTTATTCCCCAAATGCTTTTACCTTAGCCGCCATCCCGGTAACCAGCAACCCGAAACAACCGATAATACCATACGAATACCGCAGGTTAAACAACGCCGAAACATATCCGATCAAAGGAGGCCCCATCAGGAACCCCAGGTAGCTCACACTCGAAACCATAGCCAGCGCCATCCCGGCCGAAACCTTTTTGTTCCTCCCGGCCGAGCTGTAAACCGTAGGCACAATGCTCGAAACGCCCAGCCCCACCAGCATAAACCCAATAGTTGCCGAAATGATGTATGGAAAAAGCACTGCCGTAAACATACCCGTAAAGATCACCAGTCCGCTGAATTGCATGGTACGTTTACGGCCCAGTTTCTGGATAAGCGAATCGCCTGCGAAACGCCCCGTAGCCATCATGACCATGAACGAGGCATAACCCAGCACAACCAACGACGAAGGCGCCTGTACGATCTCTTTAAAATAAACCCCACTCCAGTCAAACATTGCCCCTTCCGATGCCATGCTGCAAAAACCGATAATACCCAGCTGCAACAGCGCCCCTTCCGGTTTCACAAACAACTTTGAACGACCAACCGTATGCTCACCCTTGCCCGGAACCAGGTACCGGTAATTCAGCAGCACATTTACCCAAACCAACGCCACAATGCATAAAAAGTGAAAGAACGGCAAAACATGCAGGTTCATCATCAGCAATCCGATCAAAGCGCCCGAAAAGCCCGCAATGCTCCACGCACCATGAAACGACGTCATGATTGGCCGGCTATACAACTTTTCGGCCTCCACTCCCTGCGTATTCACCGCAATGTTGCACATATTGCCCACAACACCAAACACAAATAAAAGCAAAGCCAGGTTCCACGCAGCCGTTGCCAACCCAAGGCTGCTCAACGCTACAACGTACAGCGGCGCTACCACCGTTAACACAGCACGGCTCCCGAAACGCGTAACCAACCGGCCCGAAAGCGGCATGGTGCACAGTTGTCCCAGGGGTAAAGCCAGCAAAATGCTGCCCAGCATTGCATCAGAGAGATGCAAATGCGATTTAATATCGGGTATGCGGCTTGCCCACGAAGCAAAGCTAATTCCCTGACCAAAATAAAATAAAGAAACCGCTAACCGGATGCGGGCAAGATTAACCCCGGTAACCGGCGCTTGTGTTACAGATACTTCCAACGCTTATTTAACTAATACAGCGCAAAATTCCGCAAATAAATTCACCCGGATATGCTCAAAAATGCTTTTTTACCCGCGTATGTTATTTGATATTTTTTTGAAAAGCAAGTTCCGGCAACTATCGGTCGCGGTAGCCCGGCTTTAATACGCCTGCAAGCCTGCCCCGGTACCTCGCGGGGCCTAACCGCACAGGACCGGTATCCGCTCAATCCGGTTTAGTTAACCCGGGGCAATGCAAAAATTTAACAAATCTGCGTGAAGGTGTCTAAAAAGTCAATTATGGTCATCCTGAGCTTGTCGAAGGATTGGTTCATCATGGCTGCAGACGCGTCCCCCGAGTCTTCGGGGTCAGCGTGACTGTAAATTGATGGCTTTGTTGACTTTAGACACCTTCATCGTTATCCGGCGTTTACAACGCCTCAGATCTGGCAAGAAATTTCCCGGAGGTTTGAAGTAACAACGCACAAACAGCTTAGGATGGTCGGGGCTTACAAAAAAAGCCTGCAAGACATCCGTTTTGCAGGCTTTTAAAACGAGGAAAAAAAGTTTATGAAAAATGGCTGATAATTAAATTCGCCAGCTCCACACCGATACGTTCCTGGGCTTCGTTAGTGGCCGCACCGATATGCGGAGTTAATGAAATTTTAGGATGCGTTAATATTTCCTTCCGTGGTGTAGGTTCATTATCGAATACATCCAGTCCGGCAAAAGCCACTTTACCAGAATCCAGCGCCTCAATTAATGCCAGTTCATCAATAACACCGCCACGGGCACAGTTTACAAGGGCTACGCCCTTTTTCATTTTGGCAAACTCTTCCTTACCAATGGCCGGCTTATCTAAAAACGGTACGTGCAGACTGATGAAATCAGACTGGGCCAGCAATTCATCTAATGATGCTTTGGTTACCGGAACTTTCACCTTAACGCCATGCGCCAGGTTTAATTCAAGCTCAGTCGGAATGTCAAACAGATCGTATGCTAACACTTCCATACCTAAGCCTAAGGCAATTTTAGCCGTTTCGCGACCGATACGGCCAAAGCCGATAATACCTATCTTCTTACCGCTCAGCTCAACACCTTTGGCATACGCCTTCTTCAACTCGTTGAATTTAGTGTCGCCTTCTACCGGCATTTTCCGGTTAGAATCGTACAGGAAACGGATACCGTTAAACAAATGCGCAAACACCAGCTCACCAACAGACAAGGATGACGCTGCCGGCGTATTCACCACGGCAATGCCCTTGCTCTTGGCATAATCTACATCGATGTTATCCAAACCTACGCCACCACGGCCAATCAGTTTCAAATTGGGAACAGCGTCAATAAGCTCTTTGCGCACTTTGGTAGCGCTGCGTACGGTTATAGCATCATATTCGTTCAAACGGTCTTTCAGTTGATCCTGGGGAATATTGGTGGTATCTACCTGGAAACCCGCTTTTTCAAGCATCTCTTTTCCTACCGGATCAATACCATCGTTAGCTAATATTTTAATCATGATTATTAAAAATTCAAAAGTAAAAATTCAAAAGTAAAAACCGGTCGCTGCTATAATTAACAACGACAGTCACAAAAACTTTATAGCTGCTTGTTATCCGTGCTTTTCGGCAAATTCCTGCATCACATCAATCAGTGCGTGCACACTGGTTATTGATAAAGCATTATACAACGAGGCCCGGAAACCACCTACGCTGCGGTGACCTTTAATACCTATAATATCACGCTCGGTAGCAAATGCCAGGAATGGTTTTTCCAGCTCAGGATTCTCCATTACGAAGCAAACATTCATACGGGAGCGGTCTTCCACCTTACAGGTTCCTTTAAATAACGGATTGCGGTCGATCTCAGCATATAAGGCTTTCGCTTTCGCGATATTTTCCTTCTCAATTTCAGCTACACCGCCTTTGGCCTTTAACCAGCGCAGGTTAAGCATTGAAACATAAATAGAAAATACCGGAGGCGTGTTATACATTGAACCGCCATCAGTTTGTACCTTATAATCGAGCATTGACGGAAGCTTGCGGTCAACTTTACCCAGCAGTTCGTCTTTAATAATAACCAGGGTAGCTCCTGCGGGACCGATATTTTTTTGTGCCCCGGCATAGATCAGCCCGAAATCGGCCACATTGATCTGGCGGCTGAAGATATCGGATGACATATCGCTTACCAATGGCACAGAAGTTTTAGGAAAATCAAAAATTTCTGTCCCGAAGATGGTATTGTTGGAAGTAACATGCAGGTAAGCCGAGTCTTCCGGAACAGTAAAATCTTTCGGGATAAACGTATAATTCGACTCTTTTGATGAGGCAACTACATTTACATTACCAAAAAGCTTTGCTTCTTTTATTGCCTTGCTGGCCCACGAACCGGTATCAAGATATGCTGCTGTTTTATCTGATGCAAGCAGGTTCATGGGAACCATAGAAAACTGGAGACTGGCCCCGCCTTGTAAAAAGATCACCGAATAACCTTCGGGAACATTTAATAATTCTTTTACTAAACGTACAGACTCATCAACTACAGCCTGAAACTCAGGGGTACGGTGCGAAATTTCCAGTATTGATAAACCTGTATCATTAAAATTAAGTACAGCTTGAGAGGCCTGCTTAAAAACCTCCTGGGGTAAGATACACGGCCCTGCGCCGAAATTGTGCTTCATAATTAAATCTAATTGGTGATTCAAAATTAACAGAATTCTATCAATTCAATCATTTATTTTTAATTTTTGCAATAATTTTAAAATTTAGCTGACGAGATGTCAAATAATTGGGTATTGCGTACCGATTATTTGCGACATCCTTAATCCACAGGTATGAAATGGTATTATCAATGTTGAGCAAGTTAAACACTTCTGCATAAAAAACCAACGAATGGAAGTTGTCAAACAGGAAACCGGAGGTCGGTTTATGCTTACGTTCCATAATATCTTTTGAGAAACCGATATCCACCCGTTTGTATGCCGGGATTTTAAATGCGTCGCGATAAGCAGGCGAATTATACGGCCCAACCGGTAAGGCAGAACCGTACAACAGGTTAAGATGCACCTTATAGGTTGGACTGTTAAACAACCTGTCCTGGAAGAATATGGAAAAATTAACACGCTGATCTGTAGGCCGTTTCACATAACCTGCCCCCCCATCAAAAGCAGAATCATCAACCTTCTCGCCCGTTTTCATAAACGATAACCTGAACGATGATTCCAGTCCTTCAACAAACTCTCCGCTCAGGCTGAAATCGGCTCCGGCGGCATATCCTTTAGCGGTTTGGTCGGCGTAATAACGTATACGCAGATTATCGATCTGATAAGGCGTTAACCTGCTAAGATACTTATAGTATAGCTCTGAGGTTAGTTTCAGACGGGTTCCAAGGGCTTCAAAAAAATAATCGTTGGCGGCAAGCACATGCCATGAGCGCTGCGATTGGGCATTTTTATTCAGCGTACCGTCAAAGTTTCGCAGCTCCCGGTAAAACGGCGGCTGGTCATAAGCGCCGAGCGCAAAACGCCAGGTTACCCGGCCGTCTTCATACGGACGGTAGCTTAATCCCAAACGGGGACTTACCAAGAATTCCTCTGTAAACGAATTATAATTGGTACGCAGCCCTCCTACCAGCATGGTTTTATCGCTGATACGATAGGTATTTTGCAGGTAGGTCATCACCCGCGAGGTAGATACCCGGTTATCGGCATCCACCACATTATTCAATAACAGCGGTCCATCGTTATTGGGCAGCGAGTAACCCGCCGAATCCAGGTAGGAAAACTCATGCAGGTGGTCGGAGATACGGTCATACTGAAATTTCAGGCCGCCCTCCCAAAATGAACGGTCTTTATGATAGTAGCCTTTTATTTCCGAGCTGTAAATACGGGAGGTCAGCTCGTTCCGGTTATGGTCAAGATAGGTTCCTATCCCCCGGTTATTGTGTACCGGCGATTGGCTTCCCGGAACATCGGGTTCAACCTCATCAAAAATATATGAGCCTTCTATATCGGCATTTTCCTGCTCTGTGATATTAAAAGCAGCATTTATCCATTTGAAGCTTAATGCATCGCTTGGCTTATAGCTTAAAGAAGATGAAGCCATCCAGGTTTCGTAACGATCGGCTTCCTGACCGAGGTAATCCACATGCAGCCGGTACACTTCAGATTGTGTGCCGAACTCAGTTTCACGGCTTTGCGGTATCAGGTTAAAGCGGCTTAAATTATAATCGCCCATCAGGCTGAGCTTCCATTTCGGGTTAAAATCGGTGCCCAGCACCAGTTGCGCATCGTAAAAATCGGGACGGTAACTCCCTACAACCGGCTGGTTGTTCAGTATATTCTGATTGGTCTTCTTGCGCAAACCTATCATCATATAGCTTTTATCGTTCTTTGACAGTCCTTTGTACGTGGCCGACAGACCCAGCAACCCGGCGGTAAGTATGGTTATTTCACTATCCGGACGGGCGTACTGCACATCCAGCACCGACGACATTTTATCGCCATAACGTGCTTCAAAACCTCCGGCAGAAAAATTTACCGCTCCTGCCAGTTCGGGATTAATGAAACTTAATCCTTCCTGCTGACCGCTTCGCACCAAAAAGGGACGGTATATTTCCACATCGTTCACATACACCAGGTTTTCATCAAAATTGCCGCCGCGAACAGAGTATTGCGAGCTTAATTCGTTATTGGTTGAAACTCCCGGAAGGGTTTTTAATATGGATTCAAAATTACCGGACACGGAAGGAAGATTTTGCAATAACGAGGCGTTAACGGGCGAGGTATTTAAACCCTTTGCACGGCCCGATTTCACGGTTACCGTATTAAGATTCTGCACAGCAGGCTCCAGCACAACATCCACTACAGCCGGTTTTTGTGCCGGCACCAGAACCGTTTTGGTATGATATCCCGTAAGGGAAAAAACCATTTCGGTAGTTTTATGACCTACAATGATCTGGTATTCACCACTTTTACTGCTCACAGATGATTTTTGCGGATTACTGATGCGTACCGTTACGCCCTGTAAAGGCTCACCCTGCGGGTTGGTGATACGCCCTGTAATTCTCATGCTGATCTGCGCCTGCGATACCGTAGCGACAAACAGCATCAGTATACTTAAAAGCCTTACCATCCCCGATTAAGCGTGTTGAATTTGAGGTGACACGTTTTTTAAACCGGCTATCACTTCGGTGGGATCTGCTGCCGCGAAAACAGCGTTGCCGGCTACCAGTACATCGGCACCGGCCTGAACCAAGGCTGCCGCATTTGCCGGCCCTACACCGCCATCAACTTCAATCAGCAGACTGTCGTTACGTCCGGCAGCCAGGTTGCGGAGCGCCCGGATCTTATCGTACGTACGCTCTATGAATTTTTGTCCGCCAAAGCCGGGGTTTACCGACATGATGAGCACCAGATCCAGATCCTGGATAATATCCTGCAAAAGGGCAACCGGCGTATGCGGGTTTAACGAAACTCCGGCCTTACAGCCCAGATCCTTGATAGCCTGAACCGTACGGTGCAGGTGCGTACAGGCTTCATAATGCACGGTTATAACCGAAGCGCCGACTTTCTGGCATTGCGCCAGGTACCTGTCGGGATCAACGATCATTAAATGTACATCCAATGGCTTGGCAGCATGCTTTCTGATGGCTTCTATTACCGGGAACCCGAACGAAATATTGGGCACAAAAACGCCGTCCATCACATCAATATGGAACCAGTCGGCCTGGCTTTGGTTAACCATTTCAATATCCCGTTGCAGGTTGGCAAAATCGGCGGCTAAAACCGAGGGAGCGATAAGGTGCTTCATGGGTTCAAATATATTGTTTTTGCCGGGGATAGAAAAACGGGCCGAGTGTTCAGCAAAAACCCGTTACTGCTCATCAAACGAACCTTTACGATCTAAAAGAATTTACGCCAGGAACGCTAAAATGCTTCGGCTATTCTTTTATTGTACAAATCTCAATACCCCAAACCCGCCCAATAAAAAAGCGCCCGGAAAGCCTGTGCTACATCGCCGGATGATTCATCCTGATGTATTTGGCTTTCCGGGCGCCCGCTGTTTAGCTATCTCAATCTACAGGCGTAATTTTCCTGACTTTATTATTCGACAAATCTGCCACATAAATGCTTCCATCCGCAGCAATGGCCAGATCAGTTGGCTGGTTAAGCTGTGCCACATTACCGGCACCGGAAGTGCTTCCGGCTGTGCCGGTTCCGGCAACGGTTATTACAATGCCTGATGTTAACACGCACCTGATCTTATGATTATTCAAATCGGCAACATACACATTTCCATGAGCATCTACAGCTACACCGTACGGGTTATTGAAGCGGGCGGTTGCAGCCGAGCCATCGTTAGAGCCTGCTGTACCGGCCCCTGCTAACGTGCTTACCATACCATCCGGAGTTATTTTACGAATGCGATGATTGGCACGATCGGCAACGTATACATTCCCCTGTGCATCTGCCGCCACCCCCGAAGGTTGCTTGAACTGGGCTTCGTACCACACGCCGTCAGCAAATCCGGAACCATTACCGGCAAACGTACTTACCACACGGTCTGGTGCTACCCGGCGTATCAGGTGATTGGCATTTTCTCCAACCAGAATATTGCCTGTAATTTTATCAAAAGCAATAGCCAGCGGATTGTTTAACTGGGCAATATCGCCAGCGCCATTAACCAAACCTGCTATGCCACTGCCTGCGTATGTAGTTACTACTCCGGCCGGGGTAATTTTACGAACCCGCTGGTTATTCTGGTCTGCAACATACACATTTCCCTGTGTATCAGTTGTTAAATCCCAGGGGCCATTAAAGGATGCGGCCAAACCGGTACCATCAGCAAAGGCGGCTGTACCGCTTCCTGCCAAGGTGGTTACTTTACCATCGGGAGCAATTTTACGGATGCGGTTATTGCCTCTGTCGGCAACGTACAGGTTACCTTGTGGATCAAACTCTATTCCTTCGGGACTTTTAAACTTCGCAGTGGTCAGCGTGCCATCGGCATATCCGGATGTAGTTCCGGCGAAATCACTTACCACATACTGGGGCACAGCAACAGCGTCCTGCTGGTTACGCATCCATAATTGTACCCCGGAGGTATTCATCAGGGCAATGCCCGTGAATATAGCGTATTCGGGAATCTTCTCATTTGCAAAAACGGCACTTGGTTCGGTATGTAAGGTAACCAGGTAAGCGCCATCGTTCATTTGCTTATCTCCGCTGTACGTTTCGTTGGGCGCAGGCACGGGATCAATATTCACGTTAACAGCCTGCACTAACGTACTTTCGTAATCAGAAAAGGCTGAAATAAGTGTAGTAAATGCTACCTGACGGCTGGATATCACATTATTTGACGACACGACGGTAATATCGCCGGCTGTTACACCTGTAAGCTGCATGGCGCCATTAACGCGAACCAGGCGTTTGCCTACTACGCTAATTATGACTGAATCGCCCAGGGCAACCGGCACGGTAGCCGTTCCTAATGGAATAGTTATACCGCGGGTAGCTCCCCTGGCAGTGTTTTGCACAACAATATTGCCCGACGGTATATTGCCTGATGCAGCATCAGAAATTACGATACCGGAAATGCGATACGCACCATTCATGGCATCCTGGCTTAAGGTAATATCACTGTCTTTATACAGGTTTCTGAGTGTTTCCAGGGAAATGGTGGGTCCCGGCGTACCCTTGGCAAACTCCGGATTATCTTTACAGGACGTCCAGGTAATAACCACCAGGACGGGTAAGATCATGTTCAATATTTTTTTCATTGCTGTTTACATTAACTTTTAACAGATTGATAACTATTTATTCCACCAGACTTTGGTTTTCATATCATCAGAACCGCCCATAGCAGCAACCGCAGCCCGGTAATTGGCCTGATTCAATGATTGTACGTATACCGGATAGGTAAACCGTGTAGGTAAAATACCGTCGTTCTGTAAAGCGTCGCCTTTGGGAAGTGCCGGATACCCTGTACGACGATATTCATACCACTGCTGAAAATCGGTAAAGAAGAACGTAAAATATTTCTGGGTGATAATTTTCTCCAGGTTAGCCTCGGGTGTTGCTAACGGACTGTAAATAATTGTTGCACTGGATAAATATCCTGTCGGAAGGGCTATGCCCCACATGGTGATGGCATTCTCTACTCCGGCATCATAATACGTTTTGGGATTGCCGGCAATGTAGCCTTTCAGGGCAGCCTCTGCTAAAATAAACTGCACTTCGGCGTAGTTTATAATATTGCCTAAAAGCGGTTCGGTTTTTAATGAAGACGGATACCGGGAACGCGGCGCCGGAACCTGCCCGATTGGAAAACCACTGGGAACGCCGATGTATTCGCCGCCATATTTGGTAGCCCATACGGCACGCCGCGGGTCATTCCAATTATTCAGTGTATTGATAAAAAATTCAGACAGGGAGTTGCCGGTGCTGAAATCCAGATCGCGATAGGTGGCAAAAGGCGACATTAACGGATCGTTAGCCGTATATTTTAAAATGGCAGCGTCGGCATTGCTGGTAAAAATCGGGTAATTAGCCGGATTAACATCAATCATTTCCCTGATCTTGTCTACTGCACCTGATTCGGCTACGCCGGAAGCACGCATTAGCAAACGCAGGTACAAGGAATTGCCAAACTTGCGCCATTTTGAAATATCGCCATTGTACAAAGGGTCGGATGATTTCTGGCTATCGTCAATAGCCTGGTTTGCAGCCAGCAGCGTATTTGCTTCTTCCAGCTTGGCGTACATATCTGCATAGATATCTTTTTGTGCGTCAAACTTTGGCTTATAAATATTCTCACGACCCAGATTTGCATCAAAATAGGGTACATCGCCAAACATATCGGTTATCAGCGATGATACCCATACCTGGCAAATAAGCGAAATGGCCATGTATGATTTATGGTTAATGCGCTCGGCCCCGGCATACATATCCTTAAAATTGGTTAACTGCAAATACCAGTTATTCCACATATAATCTGATTCTGTAGGCCGGATAATATACCGGTGTATCTGGTCACCATCTGATAAGGGAACATGTACCTGCATCAGCTCGTTGGTTATGCGCAAGGCACGTGTATTGTTTCGCGAAACTACATCGTATATAGCCGGAGCCAGCAGGTTATGCGGTAAAGCTGCGGCGGCACGGTTAGGATCTGTATTAAATTCGCTAAAATCTTTGGTGCACGACGGCATAAGACCCGTTGCCAGAATGAGAAATGTGCCTATAACTAATTTTATTCTTTTCATACTCAATAAATTAATGCTAAAACCCAACTTTTAAATTCACGCCAAATGTGCGGGTTGATGGAAACTGCCCGGTTTCAAACCCACGGGTAATGTCGCCGTTATTCAGCGTACCAAACTCGGGATCAAAGGCCGGCCATTTGCTAAACACAAATAAATCACGGCCAAATACACCTATGGCCGCATTTTGCAGCTTTAACCGTTTATTAAATTTTACCGGAAGCGTATAATCCAGGCGGGCTTCACGAAGCTTTACAAAGGAGGTGCTGAACAGGTTTGATTCCACATTATCAGCTACATAGTGGGCTGCATAATAAGCCTGTATATTGGTAGCTACGATATCATTTTTACGATATGAGCCATCCGGGTTCTGAACAACGCCCTCGCCAATAATACCATTGTAGCGTCCGGGAAGGGTTTCCTTTAACTTTCCGCTAAGCGCCAAACGTACATGGGTGAGTGAATATGCCATTCCGCCAAACTGCCCGTCGAACAATACGCTTAACCGGAATTGCTTATAGGAAAAGTCGTTTTTAATACTCGCCATCCAATCGGGATTACTGTTACCCCGCAATTTGGAATTCTGGTCTAATATGGGATATCCCTGGTTATCATACACAATCTGTCCATCCGGAGAACGCAGGTAACCTTGCCCGTAAATATCGCCTAAGCTTCCGCCCACACGGGCCTCCATTGTGCCCCGTGGCCCGGTATACATTACAATGGTGCTATCCGGTAAAGACAATATTTTATTGTGGTTAACGCTATATGTTCCTGTTATTGTCCAGCTAAACCCGTTTTTCTTTTTAAATGGAGAACCATTAGCCTCTATTTCGAGTCCTTTGTTTTGCACCAGGCCACCGTTTAAAATAACGCCGGAATAACCTGATGCTCTATCAAGCTGAGCTGTGATAATTTGCCTGTTGGTTCTCTTACGATACACTGCAACATCCACACCCAACCTGTTCTTAAAGAAACGCAGGTCTGTTCCCAACTCTATGGTAGTGGATAAAAATGGTTTCAGGTTCTCGTTAGCAATTGCGGTCGGGTTCTTTAAACCGGCAGGAAAACCGGTTGCCTGGTTATACGCGTAGCTGGTTAAATAAGGGTTAGTGCCTCCACCGCCTACCTTCGACCATGACGCCCGCAGTTTGGCAAAAGAAAATTCCCGGGGAAGTTTTACCATATCTGACAGGATAGCGCTCAGGTTTACCGAAGGGTAAAATAAGGATACATTCTCCGTTGAGTTAACTGTTGCCAGCGTACTGGTCCAGTCGTTACGCCCTGTTGCATCCAGGAACAGGTAATCGTTATAGCTGAACTGAACCAAACCATATAAGCTGTTTACCGTATAACGGCTTTGATATGGATAAGCAACCGGAACAACCAGGCTATTTGCAAAATTATAGATGCCCGGATAGTTCAGCTGGTCTGCCCTCAGCTCATCCCGGTTATAACGGTTGCTCATGTGACTACCTCCCAGCGAGTAATTGGTTTTCACTTTTGAACCGAATGAATGACTGTAACGCAGCAAGAAGTCGCTATTAAGCTCCTGGGCTACAATATTTTGCGTACGGTACATTCCCTGCTTGAACCGTTGTGTATCCTTAGGCCGTTGCTGTGAACGAGCTTCGCTGTACAGATCGGTTGAGGTTCTTGCCATCAGGCTAAGGTTTTTGGAAAAATTATAGGTAGCCATAATGTTACCCACAATACCGTTCCGGTTTGACTTATTCAACATCTCATAAGCCTGTAAATACGGGTTATCAAATACACTGCTGAAAGGTTTATTCTGGGTAATACCTTCCTGCCCGTGCACCCAGTAATCTTTAAACCAGTTAATATCCATACTTGGATCCAGGCCAATCATGAAGTAGTTAATGGTATTATTGTTATAACCGGTTGACGGCAGGTTATCGCTGTACGTATTGGTATAATTGATTTGTGAGGTTATCTGGAACTTATCGGTAAGTTTCTGATTAACTGATAAAGCAATGGAATTCCGGGTATAACCGGTATTAGGAACAATCCACTCGTTTTCCAGATTAGTGAACGATAAGCGTGCCGTAGTTTTTGCATTGCCGCCCGATATGCTCAAGCTGTTGGTGAATGTTTTCGAAGTATTAAAAAAGTCCTTATGGTTGTTTGGATAAGGAACCCAGGGTGTACGCTCAGTTCCGCCTTTCTGCGTTACCGGGTCATACTGGAAATAACTTTGTCCATCGAACTTAGCACCCCAGGCATCGCCGGTGCTGCGGGTGCTGGCACCGTCTGCAGTTGCGCCCCATGAATAATAACGATCCTGTCCCGAAGCGCCCTGACCATATTCATACTGGTAATCCGGCCAGCGGTTAATGGTACCGAACGTAGCATTGGAATTAAAGGATATCCCGATACTTTTCGGCGTTGCCTTACCGGATTTGGTAGTAATAATAATAGCTCCGTTTGCTCCCCTTGAACCGTACAGGGCCGATGCACCTGCACCTTTCAATACGGTTACACTTTCAATGTCTTCGGGGTTAATGTTGCTTAAGCCGGAGCCATAATCTACCGGCGATTCCTGGGAATCCAGGTAAGCACTGCCCGACTGCCCGGTTATCTTGCTGTTCACAATAACGCCGTCTACCACAATTAGCGCATCGTTATCGCCATTCAAAGCGCCTTCGCCCCGTAATATCACCCTGTTGGATCCGGCAGGGCCATCGCCCGATTTGATCAGGTTCAAACCGGCCACTTTACCGGTCAAGGCATCCGTCCAGTTGTTCGAAACAGCATCCATCAGTTCATCGCCTTTTATCGTGGTAACGGCATATCCTAATGCTTTTTCTTCGCGTTTTATACCTAAAGCCGTTACAACCACCTGGTTCAGTTCCTGCGAAGAAGGCTGCAATGTAATGTTCAGGGTAGTTGTTGCTTTGGCATTTACCTGTACACCCTTAAAGCTTTTAAGCTGGTACGAAATATAACGGGCCTCTACGGTATAGGTACCGGGATTTAATACAATGGAAAAATTACCCTCCACATTCGATGTAACGGTTTTATTAATCTCAACCACTTTTACACTGGCGCCCGGTAATGGGATGCCTTTTTCGTCAACAATTTTACCGGCAATCTTTCCAGGGTCGGCATTTGCTGTTTTAGCTTGCTGGCTGATGATGATACTGCCGTCGCTTTCGGTAAAAACAAGATTATTTTGTGGCAGTATGCTGTTCAATACTTTAGCTACCGGCTGCCTGTTAAATTCATGTGCTGTAATGTGATATTTCTTTAACACATCAGCATCGTAATAAAAGCTTAGGTTAGTGGCAGAACGAAGCTGTTCGACAGCTTTATCAAGAGTTCCGGCATTGATTTTAACAGAGATCTCTGTTTTCAGCGCACTTTGTCCCGAGGCTGGACTGGCACTGATTAAACCTGTTACACACACTACAATAGCGCACGACAATAAGGAAATTTTCATGATTTTTATCCAATAAATCGGATTATTTTTTATCATATTTGAATAGTTTTTAGTGATTAAATCTGAAAACACCGGTGCCAACTTGACAGGGAGGACGCCGGTTTACCAATCTTTCTGTCTGCCTGGCCGGGCAGACAGAATTCTTTTCTCCAGGAAATGAACGGGGTTTCTGAGTAGCGTTAATACATATAAACCTCCTTTCCGGCTATGGAAAATTGATTTCCGTGGATAGCGCATAATTTTTTCAGGATACCGGGCAGAGGTTCGCCAAAGCGTATATCACCGGTAAACTTATACGTTTCTATAAGCTTGTTTTTTGCGATGAGTGTATAACCGAATGCATTTTCTATGCGCAAGGCAAGCTCGTTAAACGAGCAATTATTCAGCATGCTGCTCTGCGCCTCGGGATTAAATGCCGATATTTTGCCTTCTCCCCTTTCAGCCACATGGGTAAGCAGGTTATAATTTACCTCCTGCCCCTGGGTTAATACACTTATCTGCTGCTGATCTTTTAATACGGATACTTTGCCCCGGTTAACACTTACGTGGATCTTTTTAAGCGAAGGATAGGCTGTTACTGTAAACTGTGTTCCCAAAACGTAGGTCTTCAGGCCTCCGCTATGTACAATAAAAGGATGTTTTTTATCATGAACCACATCAAACCGGGCTTCGCCGAATAGCAGCTCAACCTCACGCTTTTCTGTACCGTAAGCAGACGAATAGCGGATACTTGAACCGGCATTCAGGTACACTTCCGAACCATCGGTGAGCATAACCCGTTTAATAGCCTGCTGCGGAACAGAGATGGTATCCCAGGTAACAGCCCTGGCAAATAAGCTGCTGCCGGCATACTTCGTTTTAGCAACCATGAATATACCGATGCCTATAACCAGCATTGCTGCTGTTTTACCAATAAGCGGCCACAGGCGGCTGATACGATGATTTGATTTTTCAATATGTAACGATTGCCATATCGTATGCTCCAGTTTTTTCGCTTCGTCTTCTGATGTAAATACCTGCTCATTCCGGGTCATCCGATCCATGTTGGAAAGCCAGTTTTCCAGTAACTGAACTTCTTCAGGATCACATTGTCCCTTACTGTATTTATCTAATAATTCTTCAAGTTTTCTCCTATCCATGAACTACACTTTTAACTAAGACAATTCTCATGATGCAAATAACCATAGGATAGAAATTTTTTTTTGTAAACTTTGAATCGAGAGGAATTTCGCTTCTGAGTTGTAACAGAGCGCTTGCAAAAAAACCTTGAAAGCAAGGTTCGTACCTCCGAATGATTCTTTTTAATTTCTCATTATGAATGCGATGACCGTTGCCACGCCCCGTTCTCCTTCATGATCAAATTTTTTATTATCGCTGGGATAGTTTACCACTCCATGGTTTTTAACCCAGGCGGTTGAAGACCCTCCGCCATCGAAATTCATGGCACTTTGGCAACCCAGTGCTTTCATTACCTCAGCCAGTTCAGGAGTTGTCATACCGGATGCCTCATCGGCTCTTCCATCAACCACTACTGCGATCAGATGGTTGCTTTTTGTCACGCCAACTCCTGCCCGCGGATTCCGCTCTGTATTAAATGATTGACTAACCTGGGCAATTATTTTGTCATTAAGCACCAATAATGGCCCCGAGACCAGCAAGGTACTTGAAGAAACAGTAGTCCACCCGGCAGCCGGCTTGGCAATAACAGATACCGTCCTGCTATTATCAATGGTCATGCCCGCATTTTCACGGTAAGAAGTAAAACCACTTTTTGTGGGCGTTATAACCTGGCCATCTTTTTTGAAAAAAACCGTAGAACCGCCGGTGCTGGTATTAAAATAACCACCATTAATGGCAGCTGCAGCACTTACGATGGTTGCCCCCTCGCTTGTTTTTAAAAAGCCGGAGCTTACATAAGGGATATCCAGGGTTAAATTTTTATTATTCAGATCGATATCAAGAACCGTAACACTCTGTTTTGCAGAAAAGAGATCGGTAAAATGATAGTATTTCCATACGATGGCATCAGACACCTGCGTAGTCTGCCATTGGGCTGCTGTAATTTTTTTCTCTGCTTCGGTCTGTTCTCCTGCCGGTT
The DNA here is from genome assembly GCF_008274585.1 of Pedobacter sp. BS3. Classification (GTDB taxonomy): domain Bacteria; phylum Bacteroidota; class Bacteroidia; order Sphingobacteriales; family Sphingobacteriaceae; genus Hufsiella_A. The sequence goes on from NZ_VTRT01000002.1 coordinate 396,592, forward strand.
GTTCAACAACAGGCGGTTTGTCGATCTTCGGATTGTCGCTTTTACCACAGCCTGCATAGATTACAGAAGCTAACAGAAAGGGAATTAAAAGTAGTTTTCTTTTCATTTGCTTTAGGTCTTTTCTTGAATTGCATTTATATCCAGGACAATTCTCAGGACGCAAACAACCATAGGAAGGAAAAAAATTATTTCGCAATTCTTAAAAACAACCCATAACAAGCTATTTATCAATGAAATAACAAAGCCAAAACGAAGGTTTGGGAGATAAACCTTAACAGAATCTTAAATACCTGTACATATTCTGTTTACATGCTACTATTATCTTCACCACAAAATGTACTGCTATGACTACATCAAGCGTTGAAATTACAGACAAAGAATACCTTATCCGGCTTTGCCGTAATGATTTTGATTTAGGATTTATTAACTGCCTGATTAAGCGCATACAGGCCGAACGACAATTTTTCAGGTTTGAAAGTATCTCCTCTTACGAGGAAGATATCATCAGCCGGCGTGTAAATAACGAGGTAAACGAGTTCGACAAGCTGGAAGATAAATGAGAGTATTGGGTAATGAGTATTGGGTATTGCGATAAGCCAACCCCGACTCTTCTCCTTTGGAGAGAGATTTTGGAAGTGTTATTCTGTTATACTTGTGCAGCGCTTTTCGCTTTACGCCTTCTGCCTTTTCAGCTATGAACCATGAACTATAAGCCATAAGCTATAAAAGCTATAACCTACAACTTCTACCGGTATCCGCCCTTAATAATGGTTTTATCCATCTGAACCATTTGTCCCTGCATCATTTTAATCTGCTCGGCTAACAATTTATTTTTATCGGCCTTTTTAGCTTCCTGCAGGTACATGGTCGCTTCTCGTTTATTGCGTTTTGCCATGGCTATTCCGGCCAGACTCAGTTTAGCCAATGCCACGTTGTGGTCCATGGTCATACCTAATGAAAGGGCACGTTTAAAATATTTTTCGGACTGCATTGGCGCTTTCCGCGATTCAATTAAACCGATAAGCAGGTTGTAATAACCGTGCTGAGCCCTCAGCAATTGTTTTTCGTAGTTGGTAATACGGTTCAACCATTCCTGGGCTTTATCCATATTTTCTTTACGGAGATAATATTGTGCAATGAGCATATTCTCATTGAAAAAGAACGTTACAAACACAATAAGGGCAAGCAGAATGGCCGGTATGCCCCATCCCCAGTGACCAAATACAAACAAGGAAACCGCAGCACCTAACAAAGCGAAAGAAATAATTAATCTGATATAATTTGGCATCGTATTTACAATCTAATTCTGTTATTTTTAGAACCGCAAATATCTGCTTATTTAATGGTTTAACAAAATCCTGTTCGAATTATGGCAATACAATTAGAAGACAGTTGGAAAGAGCTTTTAGCGGAAGAATTTGATAAACAATACATGAAAGACCTGAAAGCTTTTTTACAACAGGAAAAAGCCGAAGGCCGGGTGATTTACCCGCCAAGCTCACTGATATTCAACGCATTTAATCACACGCCGGTTGATAAAACGAAAGCTGTCATCATCGGGCAGGATCCTTATCACGGTAAAGGGCAGGCGCACGGACTGTGCTTTTCGGTGCAAAAAGGTGTTGCCATCCCTCCTTCTTTACGGAGCATTTACAAGGAATTACAGGATGATATTCCCGGATTCCGTTATCCATCGCATGGCGACCTGACCCAATGGACAGAACAGGGTGTGCTGATGCTGAACGCTACTCTTACCGTACGGGCCGGCGAACCGGGCTCACATCAGCATAAGGGCTGGGAAGAATTTACCGATACGGCCATCCATAAGCTTTCTGAAAAACGCTCTGGCATTGTCTTCTTACTTTGGGGAAAATTCGCCCAATCCAAAGAGGTTCTTATTGACACTAAAAAGCATTATATCCTGAAAGCGGCACACCCGTCGCCGTATTCTGCAGACCACGGCTTTTTCGGCTGCCGGCATTTCTCAAAAACCAACGCTATTCTACAGGAAAACGGCCAGGAGCCTATTGACTGGCAGATTACGTGATGAGGCGGGAGGTAGAAGGTTTAAGGATAATGTGTTATGAGTTATGTGTTGCGGGTTGCGAGCCTTATAACACATAACTGGTAACACATAACCCGTAACTCATAACACGCAACAGCTACAAATCCTTTCGCTTAAATATCCGTAATGCCAGCCACAGGGGTACAATAATCCAGATTAGCTGCATCAGCAATGAAAAGACCATGCCGTAACCGCTGCCAAAAAAGCTCTGGTACAATGCGCCGGTATATCCCATTAAGGCAGAAATATCCAGCTGTAAAAGAATGAGTATCCGAGCCAGGTCAATGGGATTCAGGGCGGTAAGAACAATAAGCGCTTTTTCGAGCGGATAATCGCTAAACGAAAACAGAAACAGCAGCACAATGCCATCAAAAATAATGGAGCAGTAAAACCAGATCATCAGCGACAGGCCGATGCCTTTAGCTTTATCACGTGTAACAGTAGATGCCAGAAAGGCCAGCGAAATAAAGCTCAGCGTTAGCAGGCTGCCCGTAACCATCAGCATTAATCCCGTAACCGAAAAGGCAAACAGCACTACCGGAAAACCAACGCCTATCACAAAAGCCGCTAAAATGGCTGTACCGATGCCTATAAACTTTCCGGCTAATATATCCGTCCGGCTAACGGGCTGCGAAACCAGCAATTCCGTAAACTCATACGTATTGAAATAATAGGTAGTAGCGTACACAATACTTACCAGCGGAACAATGATCATTACCACTGTTGTAATACTGACAAGTCCTTTGGTTACATCGGCATCGGCCATAAGAATACTCAGGCAAATAATGGACAGCAACACGGTATACGCTATCAGCACTTTGCTCCTGATGATATCCAGGATAATATATTTGGCAATTTTCAGCATGTTATTTCAGGATCTTAGTTAAGGCTTTACCCAATTTTTCTTCGCCGGTTTCGGCTTTCAGGACGCTAAGAGGCTTATAAAATTTGATCTGTCCTTCGAACAGGTACAGCACTGTATCGGCTATTTCATCCACCTCGCTCATAATGTGCGAAGTGACCAGGATAAGCTTACCACGCGATTTTTCTTCCCGGATCTTTTCCTTGAGCTGCTCGGCCGCTACGGGGTCAAGCCCGGCTGTCGGCTCATCCAGGATGAGCACATCCGGGTTAAACATAAATGCCAGCGCAGCGCTCACTTTCTGCCGCGTACCACCGGACAGCACGCCCATACGTTTCTGATACATGGCTTCCAGGCCAAACAGCTTGATTAAACCGGTGTCTAAATCCGGATATGGCCTCCGGATGTCCTGCATCATGTTAAACAGCTGTCCGATTTTGATATTATCCGGATAACAGCCGGTTTGCGGCATATAGCCGATATGCTTTTTATAAGCGAAGGTGTTGATAACCGGTTGCCCGCGAAACAGAATTTCGCCGCTATCAGGAATAACCATCCCCAGAATGGATTTGATCAGCGTGGTTTTCCCCGATGCGTTAGGCCCCAGAATGGAAACAATACAGCCTTGTTCAAAGCTGCAGCTTATACGCTTTAACACGGCCAGCTTGCCAAAAGATTTTTCGAGGTTCGAGATTTCAATGAGTGCCATAACAAGGATATGATGTTTAATAATTGGGCTTCATGCGGGGCTTTTCATCTTTTACCGATTCTGGCGTAACCGACGGGATGGAACGCTCCACTTTATCCAGCAGGTTAACAATAAAGCTGCGCATCAGCATAACACTTTGCGGAATTTGCTCAATTACCTGTGCATACAGGCTTACAGGATGATACGGAATATCGCCAATACCGTCTTTATTCAAATCATAACCTTCGTATTTATCCCAGTAATTATCCGCAAAATGGTTCAGGTTTATCGAGCCGTTAGTGGTTACATCAAAGGAATTGGCCATAAAGTTATTCTTCATGAACCGATTACCGTTACAGTTAGCCAGCACCCGGATTGCCCAGCCGTTTCGTATGAAATTATTCCCGGTTACAACAATACGGTCAGAGCCTTCCATATACACTGCCGTGGTATTACCCACAAAACGGTTGTTCATTATCCGGCTATCGGAAATGTCTTTCAGCAGCAGACCATATACCGAGCTTCCCCAATTTTCTATAAACAGGTTATTGAACATGGTGATGTGTTTGGTGTACATCACTGCCACACCCGAACCGTTATTCTTAAAAGTGTTATGCCGGTAAATGTCGTTATCCGAAAACATGAAATGCAGGCCATAGCGCAGGTTTTTCTCGCTATAATTGTGTTCTATGAGACTGTGCCGGGCAAACTCAAAGTAAATTCCGTCGCGATGTTCAGACACCCGGTTATCGCGAATCAAGATACTATCGCATTGCCATAAATGAATGCCGTTGCCCGAATTTTGCCGGTTATTTGTACCGATAATGTCATTATTGGTAACCGTACAATTTTTAGAGTTGGCCAGGTAAATGCCAAAAAAGTTATTGACCAGCCTGTTATGACTAATGGTTACATGCCGCACATTGAATAACCGGATAGCGGCATAATCACGCATCGAGCCCGTTTTTGAGTTTTTAACTATAAACCCTCTAAAGGTTACCTGATTTGCGAGTATGGTGACAGCTTCATCGGCAAAACGGGCATCAAGCACGGGGAAATTTTCGCCGGTAATCACCAGCGATTTATCGATAATGGTATTTACAGAACTGTAGGTTCCTTTTTTAACCAGGATAGAATCGCCATTATGGGCCAGCTTTACAGCCTGCCGCAAATTGGACAATGCCGTATTGGGCGCAACAACCCATGTTTTCGCAAAAGGCTCTTTTGTAAAAAGCATGCATAATAATAGAATGGGTAGTTTTTTCATAAGCCTCTCCCCAGCCCTCTCCTTTGGAGAGGGAGTTGTTTCTGCACTTTGTCTTAGCCTCTCCCCAACCCTCTCCAAAGGAGAGGGAGTTGGTTTGTGCTCATTGTCTTGGTTCTTGTGTCTATGTTCTTGTTTGGCCCACCCCAACCCTCCCAAAGGGAGAGAGCCTGGTAGTGGCATTTTGTTATACCCGTGCTTTTCGCTTTAGGCTTTCTGCTTTTAGCTATCCTCCGCCTTCCAGCCTTCTGCCTACATTGCCTTCAGCAACTCATCCCAGCTATAAAATTTTACCCCGGAGCCGGTTCTGCTGCGTTGTGCCAGCAGCCGGGTTCTGAAAGCGGCCAGGTTACCTCCCATTGGCGATTGCAGGGTTTCATCGTGTACATAAATTGCCTGCCGGGCATCGATGAAGCTACCGGGTTGCAGCATATCGGTTACAAACACCTGGTTACCGGCATCGAGATATACACTTGGGGCATCCTTTATAAAATCAAGCATACATTCTATGGAATCGAATTTAAACACCTTGCCTTTTGACGTGACCAGCTCAGTGCCGAACTTGTCATCCATAATGGTCATTTTACAATGGGCACAGGCATCACTACCATAATGTATGGGTTCGGGGCCATTCGTGGTACAGGCCTGCAAAAAAATCAGCGCAGGCAGGCATACATATTTCACCAGGGTATTCATCATTGTTTGGTTTGTTTGGTTCTTCCGCGATGTTTATAGAACAGCACAGCTACAGCTATTACCCCACCCGTACCGGCCAGGATACCACCAATATCGGGAAATGAGCCGGCCAGGAAATTAAGCAATTGCTTATACCCGAATAAGGGCGGCTGGTAGGTCATTCCGGGCACTTTAATAGCGGCTCTCGGGTCGAGATTGTGGCCATAAGCATATTCCCACAAATAGAAATCGGTTAACCCGACAATGGCAAAAAGCACCAGGCATATTACCCATATCCACAACAGCTTTGTACTATTAAAGTAAGCCGTTATAAAACCCAACAACACAATCACTCCATAGATATAAGGCATCAGCTTAAATTCCCAAAAATCGGCCTCAACTATAAATTTCATACCAATATAGTGATTTAGGCCATTGATCTGCGCTATATTCCCCGATAAACCCGTCAGCCAGATCTTTAGCTCTAAACCTTCGGGATATTGGGGCGCTTCAAGCAGTATCCGCCAAAGGGGCAGAAAATAAGCGCCTGATAACAAGATTGCACTTATAGCAATAAATATACGGGATGATTGTGTTGTTGTAGTTTTCATTGTTTTATTGTTCTTTAACAGGATTTTCGCCCAACCGGAATACTAACGGAACGGAAGATCCGGCAGCAGACACCCTGAAATATCCTGACATTTCCTGGTGCAGCGCAGAGCAAAAGTCGGTACAATAGAATGGGGTTATACCGATCCTGTCGGGCGTCCATTTCAGGGTAACTGTTTCACCAGGCATCACTAAAAGTTCCGCGTTATTTGAACCTTTAATGGCGAAACCGTGCGGTACATCCCAATCCTGTTCCAGGTTGGTCACATGCACGTATACCTCATCCCCTATTTTTATGCCTTCAATGTTATCCGGGGCCAGGTGAGAACGGATAGCCGTCATGTACACATCCACACGATTACCTTTACGTACTACCCGTGCATCCTTTTCCGCTTTGGTAGCATACGGGTGATGATTTTCTTCCAGCTTGTAAAACTTCACCTGCTGTTTCACAATCTTGTCTGCCGGGATGATTTGTGCATAATGCGGTTCGCCAATAGTCGGAAAATCAAGCAGGAGCTTCATTTTATTACCGGTAATGTCAATAAGTTGGGCGGATTGTGCCAGCTCAGGCCCGGTTGGCAGGTAACGGTCTTTGGTAATTTTGTTTAAAGCCACTACGTATTTCCCGTAAGGTTTTTTAGAATCACCACCCGGAATAGACAAGTGACCGATAGAGTAATACGTAGGTATGCGGTCGATAATTTCGCGGGTAGACACTTTCCATTTTACAATTTCTGACGATACAAACATGGAGGTGTAGGCGTAACCCTGGTCGTCAAACTCGGTATGCAGCGGACCTAAACCCGGCTTCTGTACTTCACCAGCAAGTACGGCTTCGTATTTCAGAACCGGTGTTCCATCTATGTTGCCATCATATTGCTTTTTATCAATGGCATCCAGCATCTTTTTAAACGAGAACACCGGGATAACGGCTGCCAGTTTACCGCTGGCTGCGATGTACTCGCCGGTTGGATCAACATCTGCCCCGTGCGGCGATTTAGGACAAGGCATGTAATATACCAATCCCGGGAAATCTTTGATATCCAGCGTTACCGTTCCGGTTTCTATGGTTGATGTTGCCGAATGTGTTTTATCATTCCATTTATTATGCGCATATTTTGCCGGTATCTTTTTGCCTTTGCCCTGTGCAATAAGCTCTTCGGCCTTTTTCCAGTTAACGGCCATAATAAAATCCTTGTCACGCTGGCTGGCATTAACCTCTAATAAAGAATAAGCCTGCTCGGTGTTATACGATGAGAAAAACACCCAATCGTGCGAGGGGCCTTTGCCGGCATGGGCCAGGTCGTAGTTAAAGCCAGGCACGATCAGTTGGAACGCCAGGTTCATGTTGCCGCTGTTTTTGTCGACCTTAATAAAAGATACAGCGCCTTTAAATGTTTTCTTATAGCTGTCAATAGGAACATCGGGCTCATCGTCTAACGGAACACTGAAACGGGTATTTCCAACCACGTATTCGGTATTTTCGGTGCAAAACGGCGAAGCGTGGTTACCGCCAACATTAGGCAGCTCAATAATTTCTTCGGTTTTAAACGTCGACAGGCTGATACGGGCAATACGCGGGGTATTGTTACCGTTAATAAACAGCCAGCGCCCATCGTCTTCGCCATTGGTTTTAGATAATTCGGGGTGGTGCGAATCGTCCCACGGAACAAAACCATGCGAAGTGTTCAGCATCGGTTTGGTTTCCTCAGAATACCCGTAGCCGTTTTCAGGATTTTGCGAAAACACAGGTATAACCTTCAGCAAACGCCCTGACGGGATGCCGTAAGCCGCCACCTGTCCGCTAAATCCTCCCGATGCGAACATATAAAGCTCATCGTACTTACCCGGGGCAACATATACCCGCTGTGCAGCATCGCCCGAAAGGGCATTGTTTACCTTGCCCGGCTTACATGCTACTGTGAACATACTCATGGCTCCTGCCATAAGTAGTAATTGGTGTGAAAGGTGTTTCATAACACATATAATAAAGGATGTTTTTGTCTTTTTTATAAGTAAAAAAAGGGTTAATCCGCATCGTTCTTCCGTAAAAACTCCAGTATCTGCCGGGCTTCATCGTCAGACACATTCTGAAAGGTCATCTGCACCAGGTGTTTTTCAAACAGAGCCTTGGCCCAGGGATCTTTTTTGGTCATTTCTTCCGGGTTGGTGATCATGTTCATGATCCATTCCGGCGTACGCAGCTTGGTTACACCTTTTAAGCCGGGGCCCACTATTTTTTCGTCGGTTGCCCGGTGGCAGGCCATACATTTAGAAGTAAACACTTCTTTACCCTTGGCAGCCATAGCATTATCAATAGGCCCTACCGGTACAGAAGTAAACCGGCCAACACCCTTACTATCGCTTTTAGAATCAGGGTCTACCGATTCTACTGCAGCAGGAGGCGTTGTTGTGTTCACTTCAGATTGCTCATCTGTTGACGAGGTTTGCTGCTCACCTCCTCCACAAGCATACATTAATGCCATACTGCCGGTTAATACCAGTCCAATAAATTTTGCTTTAACTTTCATATTGTTGTGTTTAAATTTTTTATTCAAAATTAGGCGCAGATATTGCGCCAGACATGATACGACTCATCATAAAAAATGATCTCCGTCATATTATACTTCGGCGTGATCTTAAATCGCTCTATATTAATATAATAGCCATTTAGCCCCGATTGGGCTGTTTGTCATCACAAGGTTAAAATAAAAGCATTTAAGTACTTTTATACTTTATAAATAAAATATCCCCTACCTTTACCTGAAAAATAAACACCTAATAAGTTATGGAAACATTAGAAGACATTGTAATTAATGTACCCGAAATTGAACCTCGTGAGAAACATCCTACTATTTTTCGCGGCTTTGACGGACTTGCAGAAGGCAGCAGCCTGATCATTCTGAACGACCATGATCCCAGACCGGTTTATTACCAGCTGCTGGGAGAACGGGGCAATGTATTTACCTGGGAGTACCTGGAACAGGGCCCTATTTGGTGGAAAGTACGTATTACCAAACGCATAACCGGTAAAGGCGATGAAACATTGGGAGAAATTGCAGCTAAAGATCTGCGCAAAGCCGAAATATTTAAAAAATATGGACTTGATTTCTGCTGTGGCGGAAAGAAAACCATTAAAGAGGCTTGTGCAGAAAAAGGATTAGACGTAACCGAAGTGGAAAACGCCTTGCAGGAAGCTGATAAAGCGCAGGCAACTGTTTTGCGGCCGTTACCGTATAACGACTGGGGCCTCGATTTCCTGGCAGATTATATTGTTAACATGCACCACTCTTATGTTAAAAAATATTTGCCCGAGATACAGGGTTATGCCACCAAGGTAGCCAGCGTACACGGATCCCAGCACGAAGAGCTGTTTGAAATTAAACAACTGGTTGATGTGCTTAGCGAAGAGTTAGCCGACCATTTGCTTAAAGAGGAAACTATTGTATTTCCGTTTATTAAAAAGCTGGTCAATGCCGATAGCGTACACGGTGCTCCAACCCTGAGAAGCATCACAGAAAAAACAGAATCAGAGCATATAAACGTGGGGCATATTTTAAGCGAGATACGCAGGCTAAGCAATAACTTTGCCGTACCTGCCGATGGCTGTGCCAGCTATAACCAGCTTTACAAGCTGCTGGAAGAGTTTGAAGCCGACCTGCTGACACACATTCACCTGGAAAATAATATCCTGTTTAAAAAGGCTTTGATCCTGGAGAAAAAGCTGAGCCAGTAAAATATGAAATACAGACAAGTATGAGGCTGTCTAAAAAGCGCTCGTCATCCCTCTCCCTCCCGTACATACGGGATCGGGAGAGGGGTCTCCGCCAGAAGTACTTAGGAAGGAGATTTTGCTTCGCAGCTACTTCGTGGTCTCCTCTCCCGGGACTTCGGGATCGTCGAAACGATGGCTTTTGACTTTTTAGACAGCCTCACTAAATCTTTTGAATTTTTAATTTTGAATTAACAACAGCATGCTCATTAACAGTAACACCAAAATAGCTGCTATCTTAAAACACAATCCGCAAGCTATAGATGCTATTATCGGCATCAGTCCGAAATTTGAAAAATTGCGTAACCCTTTGCTGCGCAAGCTTATTGCGGGAAGAACCAGCATAGCCATGGCTGCAAAAATAGGCGGCTGCACGGTAAACGATTTTTTTACCGGACTACAGGCTTTGGGCTTTGATATCGATGCTACGGCTCCTGTACTCGCCGAAGATGCCGGCGACAAGCCTGCATTTATGGCATCGCTTACACCAGAGCAGCTTGTGGTGCTGGATGTACGCCCCATGCTTGCCCAGGGTAATGACCCGTTACAAGCTATCTTAAGCCAGGTTAAAGCATTGCCGGCCGGCCGGATCTTAAAAATTATCAACACCTTTGAGCCAACGCCCTTAATTGCCATGCTGGAGAAAAAAGGCTTTACCACTTACGTGGATACTATGGATAGTAACCTGGTTGAAACGTATTTTTATAAGCAGCAGGAAACAGCCGGTAATGAGCAACCGGTAATTAAAAAGGCAGACTGGGATGATATGGTACAGAAATTTACCGGCAAACTGCAAACTGTTGATGTACGGACGCTTGAGATGCCCCTGCCCATGCATACCATTCTGGAGGCACTGGACAGCTTGCCGGAAGATAAAGCGCTCTACGTTTATCACAAACGAATACCGGTTTTCCTGCTGCCTGAGCTTACCGACCGCGGGTTTGATTACCGCATTAAAGAGGTAAGCGATGGCGAAGTGCATCTTTTAATTTTTAAAAACTGATATGATCGTTCCATCAGGCTCCGGCAATCTTATCCGTAACACCACCTACAAGGTAGTATTGCCGTTTTATTTGTATGCCGGCATAGCTTATCTTGCAGCTACCGTTGTACTGCTTTTTTCTACACCGGTTTTTACGGGGCATTATTTTCATCCGCAGATAGCCGCCATTACACACATTATGGCATTAGGCTGGGGTACGATGATCATACTGGGTGCCGGCCATCAGTTGGTACCTGTTTTAATAGAAGGCAAGCTGTTTAGCAATACGCTGGCTTATCTTTCTTTTGTTACGGCTGGTGCAGGCATCCCATTGCTGGTTTACTCCTTTTACATTTTCAATATGGGCTGGCTGGCGCAAACCGGCGCTATACTCATTAACGCAGCAGTGCTTTCATTCCTGGTAAACATCTGGGTAAGCACGGCCAGAAGTAAAGCCGACAGCGTACATGCCGTTTTTGTTTTTACTGCTACGCTGTGGCTGTTTATTACCACCCTGATCGGTGTATTTCTGGTATACAATTTCACCCGGAATATTCTGCCCGAAAACTCGTTGTATTATCTTTCATTGCATGCGCATATCGGTATAGTAGGTTGGTTTCTGCTGCTGGTTATCGGTGTAGCATCGCGTTTGATCCCCATGTTCCTGATCTCAAAATACAGCCATCCTAAAACGTTGTGGATCATTTACTACCTGATCAATGCCGGCTTACTGGCATTCATTATCATCTTTTTTTACGGCTTCTCTCCTGCCCTTTACCTGATGCCGGTTGCTGCTATCGCCGCAGCGCTGGTATTATTTGCACGATATTGCTACCGGGCCTACAAGCAGCGCATCCGCAAGCAAACCGATGAGCAGGTTAAGATCTCCTTATTAGCTGTTTTAATGATGCTGCTCCCCATATTGTTCCTGGTTGTTGTAATTACGCTTTTATTAGTTGCCACCAACACCAGGCTGGTGCTGGCTTACGGGTTCTCGGTATTTTTCGGCTGGCTAACCGCTATTGTTCTGGGTATGACGTTTAAAACATTACCATTTATTGTATGGAACAAAGTTTATCATGACAAGGCTGGCCTGGGTAAAACTCCTAACCCGAAAGACTTGTTCAGCAGCAGGCTGTTTACCGTAATGGGCATAACTTACCTGGCCGGATTCGGCTTGTTTATTGCCGGTATCCTGCTGGCCAATGCGCTGTTATTAAGAACGGCCGCATTGCTTTTATTATTAACTGCCATATTTTACAATAAAAACGTAATTAAAGTATTAACGCATAAACCGCAGCCATTATGAATCTGATCACTAACGATCCGGAAAAGGTAGCTACCGCACTGGCAGCCCTGAAAAATGTATATGATCCGGAAATAGGATTAAATGTAGTAGATCTGGGTCTGATCTATGAGATCGATTTTTTTGACAATAGGAACGAATTATTTGTGAGCATGACCTTAACTACGCAATTTTGCCCTATGGGCGAAAGTATCCGGGATAATGTTATACAAACCCTGAAGCAGACCTTCCCGGGATATAGCGTTGAGGTAGATGTTACATTTTACCCGCCATGGAGCCAGGAGAATATCTCTGAAGAAGGTTTAAAGTTTTTAAACGGATAATATATGTTAAGCTATACCTGCAAAACTGCTATTAAAGCAGTAATTTACCTGGCTACCAAATCTTCTTCCGAAGGAAAATCGGCTATTAAAGAGATAGCGGAATATATCCAGGCAAGCGAGCATACTGTTGGCAAAATTCTGCAAACACTGGTAAAGCAAGGTGTGATCAATAGCCTGAAAGGGCCCACCGGCGGCTTTTTCATGTCTGAAAAACAAAGGCAACAACCCATTATGACCATTATAGAGGCCATTGATGGACGGCAGGTATTCCAGGAATGTGGACTTGGCCTGCATGAGTGCTCTTCTGTACGTCCATGTCCTATCCATTATGAATACAAAGAGGCCCGCGACCGGATCGAGACCCTGTTTAAAACCAAACATATTGCCGATCTGTGCGAACCGGTAAATAACGGACTGGCTTATTTGTACACCTGACGGTTGATGCTTGCTTCGTAAAAAAATCGATCTGCTATTTTTTGTAAATAGCTTTCCCTCCCTACTCTTTCCACAAAAACGGGAATAACAGCAGCGATACCGTTACAACCATCGCATTGATGAGCAGCAGCACCGTTATCTCATCCAGGCTAACTGAACGGTCAAGGCCATCCATAGCATTCTTAGATAGCTTTATCAGCAGCATCAGCAACGGAATAATCACAGGAAAGCTCAATATAGCCATCAGGGTTCCGTTATTTCCGGCCCGTGAAGCAATGGCCGAGATCATGGTAAACACGGTAGAAAAGCTGAGGCTTCCTAATAGTACAGCCAGCATGTAATAAAGCGGATCGCCCAAGGGATTTCTGAACACAATGCGGTAAACGCCGATAGCGATAGCCGATAACACCAGCATCAGCACAACGTTATACACTATCTTGGCTACAATAATGGCCTGCGGACTGGCAATGGTGTAATAATAAAGCTGCCGGCCACGGCTTTCCTGCACAAAGCTTTTTGAAATAGCGTTAATAGAGGCAAAAAGCATAATGATCCAGAACAGGGCATTCCAGGTAAGCGGGTCAATTTGCCGGAAAGACAGGTAGCATACAAAAATAGTGGAAACCACGTATAACAAAATGCCGTTCAGCGCATATTTTGATCGCCATTCTATCATCACCTCCTTGCGGATAAGCATTTTTACCTGGTTAAACATATCCATGCCCCCAAAGATACGTATTCAAACCTGTAAGCTGCGCTTCCCATTTAAACAAGTTTATTGTACCTTGCAGGTATGTACTACAGTTACCTGCCTTCGCCCGTAGGATTAATTACCTTGATTGCTGATGAAGATGCTGTACATACCATCACATTTGAAGAACAGCAACCCACGGAAGAGCCGGCCAATGCATTAAGCGAGGAAGCTAAAAAACAATTAAGCGAATATTTTGAGGGCAAACGGCTGGAATTTGATTTCCCCTACCGGCAAAACGGAACACCATTTCAGCAGATGGTTTGGGATGAGCTGGTCAAAATAAAGATCGGTTACCCGATAAGTTATACGCAGCTATCCCGGCAACTGAACAACCCGCTGGCTATACGTGCCATTGCGTCAGCCAATGGTAAAAACAACCTGGCTATTGTTGTGCCTTGCCATCGTGTAATTGGCCACAACGGCGATCTGGTTGGCTATGCCGGTGGCCTATGGCGCAAACAATGGCTGCTTGAGCACGAAGCCCGCATAACAGGTATCGGGCAGACAACCTTAATTTTCTGAGAAGCTGTTTAAAATGAAAAAGATAAGTTATACCGCGGGGCTGGTGGTGGCACCAGCCCCGGCTGAGACCAGAGGCTGTCTCAAAGGTCAGTAAAACCATCTATTTGCAGTCACGCTGACCCCGAATTCTCGGGGGGAAGCGTCTGTAGCCATAATGAGCTAATCCTTCGACAAGCTCAGGATAACTATAGGGACTTTTTAGACAGTTTTAAAAAAAATCCGTTATGCTTTAAGAACGCATAACACCAATTTTGCTTCCATCCCAGTCAGGGAACAGCACTTTATCGTTACTGAGCTTCAGGTGCTTATCGGCTACTTCACTAAATACGCTGCGAAAATCTGTTGTTACAGCCAAATCGCGGCCATCTTCAAGGTTTTCTACCGATAAGGGTTGAATATTACCATGAACCAGACCGCCATTGACATCATTACCTAAGATAAAGTTACACGATGCCCGTCCGTGGTCGGTACCGCCGGTACCGTTCTGCCGCACGGTACGGCCAAACTCGGTCATGGTCATTACGGTAATATCATCCTGGTAGGCTTCCATATCATTCCAGAAAGCCATTATACTGCTGCTCAGGTCGTTTACATTGCGGGCAAAAATACCGGTTTCGGCACCCTGGTTAAAGTGCGTATCCCATCCGCCGGATTCAGCGAAAGCTACTTCCACACCCACATCCATCTTAATTAACTGGGCAATTTGTTTCAATGAGTTGCCCAAAGCCGAAGATGGATAAACCACATCATTTGCAGGCTTATAACGCTTAACATCAGCCTTTTGAAGCATTTTAATAGCATCAAAGCTTTCTTTACCGGTTTGCTTTAACAGATCAGACGAGGTTTGGTCGTACAAATCTTCAAAGCTTCTGGCAGCCATGTTTGCTCCCTTCGGATTACCCCGCATCTGGATAGCAAAATCCTGCAAATTACTGATTGCTACAGCCGGGTTATCGCCATAAAATGAACGCGGCATAGAGGAGGTCAGGCTTACGGCCTGGAACGGCGTTGCACCATCGTGCCCCATCAAACCTACGGCCCGGTTGAGCCATCCGCTGGACGTACCTTTGTTAAAGGGTGTGCCCGACTCCATGTAGTCCTGCGCATCAAAGTGCGAGCGTGTTTTATTCGGCGAACCGATACCATGTACAATGGCCAGGCGTTTTTCGCGGAACATGGGCTCAAAGGCCGACATTGCCGGGTGCAGCCCAAAACGGCCATCCAGATCAATTAGCGGCGTTCCTTTACCCGCTTTTGCTGCCGAAATGAACAGGTTCGGCCTTGCCGCCCGTAAATAATTATCGGTAAATGGTGTAACAGCCATCAGCCCATCCATTGCACCACGCTGAAAGATGCAAACCAGAATTTTCTTCTTTTTATATGGACTGATTATTTTATCGCTTTCGGCTGCACGGGCCAAAAATGTAGGAAACCCACCAACGCCTATTCCAAAAAGCGCCAGCCCGCCGGCTTTTAAAAATCCTCTTCGTGATGTCATGATCTATCGTTGTTAGTTGTTAGTTGTTCGTTTTTTGTTGTTGCGTGTTATGAGTTACCCGTTATGGGATCTTATAACACATAACTCGCAACCCGTAACACATATACCTTCTGCCTTCCCCTATCTCCGTTGAAATTCCGGCGACCCTACAATAATGCCTACAACCTGTGCCAGCATCTGGTTATTATTTTTATTCGTATTGACTGATGCTTTTTTAGCAGGTTTCTCATCGTTCATACTGGCCAATACGTCATCCTTATTACCGGTCATGGTCATTGTGTTATTTGCATTGGCCTTGCTTGCAGCTTTGGCCACTTTCTGCCCAAGATCGGGAGTATTCAGCAAAGGTGTCAGGTGTTTAACGGTTTCGTCAAGGTTACGCTCGGGCATGATCAGCTTGCTGTAAACCAGCAATGCCTGCTCAGTGCTTTCCGGTTCGCGATGGTTATTCAAAGCGGCTAAATCTACTTTTACTCCCGGCACACGTTGCGAAGCAAGCGCCAGCCCGAAATTCATGCGGCTTAACAATGAACCGGTATTGATCCAGTATTGTCCCCTATCCGGGAAACCGGTTGGAGCCTGGTAATAATACATGCGCTGACCCATTTTATTGATCCAGGAATACAGCTGGTAAGGCTCCTGTATATCGGCATGCAGCGTACGTACGGCGCTCATGGCCAGCTCAAACGGCGATTTTGTTTTTTCGCGTAAGGCATCCTTGCTCCAGAATTCGGGCGAAGTCACCATCGTGATCAGCACTTTGGCAATGTCGCCATCCTGTGTGCTGAATGTTTGAGCCATTTTATCGATCAGGCTTTGAGGCGGATTATCGTTTACAAAACGTACGGCAATTTTGCGGGAAATGAATTTTGCGGTCGAAGGATGATGTGCCAGCATTGATAACAGCGTTACTCCTTCTTCATAGCCACCGTTTGCCGGAAATTTTTTGCCCAGCACTACCTTTTCGCCATTATCATGACGGTTGGCTGCAAACAGGAAGTCGCCATCATGCACATAGCCCTGCTTTTCCATCCGTTCTTCTCCCAACTTTTCCAGGGCCTTTTTGCGGGCATTGGTATAACCAACATCAGACAAGGGATAAACCGTCCAGCCGGTAAGCACACGTGCGGCCTGGGTTACATCGTTCTGGGTATATCCTCCGTCAACTCCCATTGTATGCAGTTCCATAACTTCACGGGCATAATTCTCATTTAAGCCCTGCCGGGGTTTTTGAGGCTGATTTTTAGCATCGGCCTGCTGCATAGCCTCCATATCACTCATCATGATATCGGCACCCGGCTGTGCAGTATTTTTCGCGGCAGCATAAGTTTTACGTGATTTGCCCGGTTTGGGGTCGTTTGACTTGGTACTGCTGAAATTATCCAGATACATCAGCATGGCCGGAGATTTAGCCGTAGCCAGTAATAAAGTTTCAAATTTTCCGGTTACGTTTGGCCGTATCACATCGCGTTCATAAGCGGGAATGAACTGGGCACAATCGTTTTTAACAAATGCCACATTAAAATGGTTGAACCAGAAGTCGGTAAGCACCTCGTGCAACTGGTTATTTGAATAGGCTGCCCGTAATATTTTCTGGCTGATAAACTGCCGGTACAGGTCACGCTCCGGCTTAAAGCCCATTTTATTCATATAGGCTTCCAGCTTATCGCGATACATTTTTTTATCGGTCTGCTTATTTACCGAATCCTTATCAATATAACCATCTTTTATAGCCATGCGTAATATGATCGGTGGACGCGGATAAGTATCCAGAACCTGCTTATTGGTCAGGTTCAGGGCATCGTATCCGGCTAACCGGCCATTTAACGAATCGTCGGGCAGCTTACCATCCAATTGTTGCTGGAACCATTTTTCAAGGCCCATTTTAACCACTTCGTCAATTTGTCCGGGCGTAGCGCCATACGTAAAACGGTTCAGCAGATGGGCCGCAGCCTGACGCTCGGTCAGTCCCGCCTGTTTGTATGGAAATTTGAACCGTGGCTTAGCATTCTTCCCGCTAAAAAACGAGGGCAGCGTAATGAAGCATATAACAGCTAATGCAAGTGTGGCATAAAATTTAAAACCGGTTTTCATATCAGGTTTGCTTTATATGTTAGTTTATTTGGTCTGACAGCGCAGCCTGTAAAAAGTTTAATGCCCGGCCTGTAAAATTTCAATACTTATTCACAACCGCTCAGACTTAAAGCATGTTTAAATTTTATATGGTAATTCAGAATGGCTGACCAAAAAGTCAAAAAGCAGTGTCATTTCGATCCCTCCCGTACGTACGGGATCGGGAGAGGAGACCACAAAGTAGCTGCGAAGCAAAATCTTCTTCCCAAGCACTTCTGGCGAAGATCCCTCAGCTACGTTTCGGGATGATGAGAACTTTTTGGTTAGCCATGGCCTCGGCCGCTGCCGGTGTCTCCACCGGCAGCAATAAAAAGCATTTACCAATGAAATTTAAACAGGCTCTTAAAGGTAAAATATAAAACTATATCGGTTTTATGCTGGTTATTAACAAATTGAGGTTAAGGTTAAGGCTAAGGTTGAGGTTAAGATTGAATAAAGCTTAAATTTTAAAACAGCATGCTATGAGGTCAATCTGGAAAGGTTCCATTGGTTTTGGATTGGTTAACATCCCTATAAAATTGTATTCGGCTGTGCAAAACAGTACGCTTGAATTGGACATGCTCGACAGCCGCGACCATGAGCGCATACGGTACCAGCGGGTAAATGAGCGAACTCATAAGGAAGTTCCGTATGATAAAATTGTGAAAGGTTATATGCTGAATGACGAGTATGTTATTCTTGAAGAGGAGGATTTTGAGGATGCCGCTCCCGAAAAAACCAAAATGATAGAACTGGAGAATTTTGTGGAACTGGACGAAATTAACCCGATCTATTTCGAGACATCGTATTATTCTGAGCCGGAAACACAGGGCAGAAAAGCGTACGCCCTGCTGCTCAAAGCATTGCAGAAATCAAAAAAAGCCGGACTGGCCCGCTTTGTTCTGCGCAACACCGAAAACCTGTGCATCATTCATCCGCTGAATAACGTGATAACCGTTACCAAAATACGTTTTGCCGAAGAGATACGCTCTACCGAAGATATACTAACGCCCGATAATATTAATGTAACCAGAAAAGAGCTGGATGTTGGCATGGCGCTGATTGACCAGTACAGCGCTAAGTTTGACATTCATAGGTTTAAGGACGAATACCATGACGAACTGCTGAAAATTATCAAAGCGAAGGCTAAAGGCAAACGTCCGACCATCAAAAAGCTGAAACCGAAAAAAACAACGGGAGACAACCTGTACGAACAACTGATGCAAAGTCTGAACAAAAAAGGCGCTTAACGCGATGTACTTATCATGAGCCTGAAAAAATACATCGAAAAACGGAACTTTGAGCGAACCTCCGAACCAAAATCAGGCAGGAAAACCACGAAAGGCCAACTGCGATTTGTGGTACAGCGTCATCACGCCTCACATTTACACTACGATTTCAGGCTGGAGATGGATGGCGTGCTGAAAAGCTGGGCTGTGCCCAAAGGGCCTTCACTTAACCCTAAAGATAAACGGCTGGCCATGATGGTTGAAGATCACCCCTACAGCTACCGTACCTTTGAGGGCATTATCCCCGAAGGGAACTACGGCGCCGGCGTGGTAAGCATCTTTGACGAAGGCACGTATGAGCCCCTGGACAAAAAGGCGGGCGAGAAAGAATTACGCAGGGAGTTATACAGCGGTAACCTGAAGTTCAGGCTGCACGGTCATATTTTAAAAGGCGAATTTGCATTGGTCAAGCTCAAATCGGCCGAAGATAACGCCTGGCTGCTGATCAAGCACAATGATGAGTATGCCGTAAACGGGAACTTTAACAGCGAAGACCTGGTTCCGGAATCGGTAAAGAAAAAAGGCATTGAACGTAAAAAAGCATCTGCAACCAAAAGTCGCAGGCTTTCTGAGGCAGTAGCCGAATTGCCTGAAAAAGAGCCACCAAACGAAGATTTCAGTCCGATGCTGGCTAAATTATCAGACCACGTTTTTGACGATGCCAACTGGATATACGAACGCAAATTAGACGGTTACCGGGTATTGCTTTACAGCGGAACAAATCCGCGAATTATTTCCCGCAAGGGAATTGATTATTCAAAAAAATATAAGCCCGTTATGCAGGCGCTTGAGCAGATACAGGAAGAAGCGGTGATTGACGGCGAAGTGGTGGCCGAAGACCGGCAGCAAAAAAGCTATTTCCAGAACCTGCAGAATTATGAGCAGAATAAAAAAGCCTTCACACTGAAATGCTACGCGTTTGACCTGCTGGCGCTTAATGGCCACGATCTACGCGATATGCCGCTTATACAACGCAAAGAGCTGCTAAAAACCCTGCTTTCAGGATATGCTGATCCGGCCATCGTGTATCTCGATCATGTAAAGGAAAAGGGTAAAAAACTTTTTGCCGATGCATCCAGCAAGGGTTGGGAAGGCATTATCGCCAAAAATGCCCAAAGTATCTACCTCAGCGGCAAGCGGTCTGACAACTGGCAGAAATTCAAGCTTCAAAATTCGCAGGAAGCCATCATTATCGGCTATACCAAGCCCGAAGGCAGCCGTCATTATTTCGGATCGCTGGTGCTGGGTATGTATGACAAAAACGAGCTGGTTTACATTGGCAATTGCGGCACAGGCTTTGATTCAACGTCGTTAAAGGATGTGTATGCCCGCATGCAGAAGCTGCGAAGTAACCACAAACCGGTTAGCCAAAAGGTACATCGCGAAAAAGATGCAACCTGGCTTAAGCCTGAGCTGGTTTGCGAGGTAATGTATTCGGAATGGACCGCAGATAAGCACCTCCGGCACCCGGTATTTAAAGGTTTACGTAACGATAAATCCCGCGAGGAAGTGGTGCAGGAGCTACCGGCAGATAATTCAAAAAATCATATCATGGAAGACACCAGGGAAGAAAAAATTGGCAATAAAAAGCTAAAGCTAACGCATCTGAATAAACTGTATTGGGAAAAAGAACACATCAGCAAAGGGCAGCTTATTGACTATTACCGCAACATATCGGCTTATATTCTGCCTTGGCTCAAAGACCGCCCTTTATCATTAAACAGGCATCCTAACGGGATAAACGGCCCGTCGTTCTTTCAAAAAGACCTGGATACCGACCAGGTTCCCGGTTGGATAAAATCGGTTCCTATTTATTCGGAAAGCAATGATAAGGATATCGATTACCTGATATGCAATGACCTGGCAACCCTGCTGTGGATGGTAAACCTGGGCTGTATTGAGATCAATCCCTGGCTAAGCACCTATAAAAAGCCGGAGAACCCGGTATTTGCCGTTATGGATCTCGACCCTAATAATGTGCCCGATTTTACCCAGGTGATTGACGTGGCGCTGGCTATTAAGGACATTCTCACCGGTATGGGCATAAAACCCTATATTAAAACGTCCGGGTCGCGGGGACTGCATATTTTTATTCATGTAGGCGCCCGCTATGATTACGATACGACCAAATCCTTTATCCAATATATCGGACAGCTGGTACACGATCAATTTCCCGATATTACCAGCCTTGAACGCAGTCCGTCAAAACGAAAAAACAAGATCTATCTCGATTTCCTGCAAAATCGTCGCGGACAAACCATTGCTGCCCCCTATTCGGTGCGGCCCAAGCCCGGCGCAACGGTTTCAGCACCGTTAAGCTGGGATGAAGTAAACCACGATCTCAAGATCAGCGATTACACGTTGTTCAATATCGCCGACAGGCTGAAAGAAAAAGGGGAACTCTGGACATCGATATTCGATGAAAAAGCGGATCTGAAACAAGCCCTTAAGCGAAGCCGGGAGCTGAAAGCTGAAAAGTGAACGAAACAAAACCCTGACCATCTGAATTACATTTTCAAGGCACTTACACTTTCCCTATCTATGCTTTAAACCTTAAACTTTCTACTTTAAGCCTCAAGCTGCCTAACATTCGCTCAGGCTAACCGGAATGTTTACGGCCAGACCGCCCTCGGCGGTTTCCTTGTATCGTGAATCCATGTCCCTGGCGGTCTCCCACATTGTTTTTACCACATCATCCAGCGAAACTTTTGCAGCGCCCGGATCTCCTGTCAGGGCCAGTTGAGCAGCCGCAATAGCCTTTATGGCTCCCATGGTGTTACGCTCGATGCAGGGCACCTGCACCAGGCCGGCAACCGGGTCACAGGTCATTCCCAGGTGATGCTCCATCGCTATTTCGGCAGCCATTAAACATTGTTGGGGTGTTCCTCCAAGCACAGCAGTAAGCCCGGCTGCCGCCATAGCCGAAGAAACGCCGATCTCAGCCTGGCAGCCTCCCTGTGCTGCCGATATGGTTGCACCTTTTTTAAAGATACTGCCAATTTCGCCCGCAGTAAGCAAAAAGCGGATAATTTTTTCGGGATAATTGTCATCACAAAATACCACAAAATAATGCAATACGGCAGGTATCACACCTGCCGAGCCATTGGTGGGAGCTGTAACAACCCTTCCCAGCGAGGCATTTTCTTCGTTAACGGCCAATGCAAAGCAGCTTACCCACTCCAGGATATAGGCAAACTCCTTCCCTCCGTTTCGGATAGCCTGAAACCAACTGTCGTAATCTGTATATTCTTTGCCGGCAATAAGCCTTTGATTCATATCATACGCCCGGCGTTTTACATGCAGTCCGCCCGGTAATATCCCCGGCGTATGGCAGCCCCGGTATATGCAATCCTGCATTACCCGGTAAATGGCCAGCAGCTTACGTTCCACATCTTCCAGGCTATTCCGGCTGTTTTCATTTTCTAAAACCACCTGCCAGATATGCTCCTGCCTGGCAGTGCACCAACGCAACAAATCTGCAGCATTATTTATAGGGCAGGGTGCTTTTTCACCGTGCTCCTCTGCTAATTGCCCGCCTTCACGGACGATAAAACCACCGCCCACCGAATACCAGGTTTCGCTATACTGGCCTTGTTCGGCCATATCAGCAATAAACGTCAGGGCATTGGGATGATAAGGCAATGCTTCCCGGCAATTAAACCGGATATCATGCGCCATATCAAAACCGATATAGCCCTTATCATTCAGCTTCAGCTGCTGGTTTGTTTGTACCTTATCAATGATCGCGGGTATCAACGCAGTATCAATGTGTACAGGATCGTATCCCGACAGGCCCAGCACAACGGCCCAGTCTGTAGCATGCCCCCGGCCGGTTTTTGCCAATGATCCGTAAAGCTGCACCAATACAGACTTAACATCCTGAAGCAAGCCTTTTTGCTCCAGATTGCCGGCAAACTGCCTCGCTGCATTCCATGGCCCGAGCGTATGCGAACTGGATGGCCCTACGCCTATCTTAAACATATCAAATACCGACAAATATTCGCTTTGCATAACTCCTGTTATTAATTTATCATAGTTAGAAGTTTCAGTCATATCCGCAGCAATAACAGCCTGCGTTCCATAGCGCTCCCTCAATGCAGCAGTTTACTTTAACAATCGGATAAAATATCATATAAAGGTCGTTATTATTAGATTATTAATCCATATAGTTAAACATATTTGGAAAATTATATCAATATACTATTAAATTATAGTACGTTTATTCTTCAATAACTGTAGAATTGTTTTAATACAAGAAAATTTTTCCCTTATGGCGCTTAAATTAGATGCAACCGATATCCGTATTCTTAACCTGCTGCAAAATGATGCCCGGTTAACCAATAAAGAAATAGCCGGCATATTGAACAAATCTATTACACCGGTATTTGAACGGATCAAACGCCTGCAAAAGCACGGCTACATTAAACGCTATGTAGCCATACTTGACCCGCGGAAGATAAACAGGAAACTGATTGCCTATACACATGTACAGCTAAAGGTACAATCGCAGGCTATCCTCAAGGCATTTGAAACCGAGGTCATCAAATTTGATGAGGTAATGGAATGTTATCACATGACCGGGGCTTTCGACTTTATCCTCCGTATTGCCATCAGGGATATGGAGGCCTATCATGAATTCCTGATGAATAAGCTGTCTTGCCTTCCCGATATCGGGACTCTCCAGAGTTTTTTTGTGATGTCGGAAGCAAAGCACGAAACGGCTTATGCATTAGACCCGGAGGCTGATTACAGCCAGGATTGAAAAGTAATTTTCATAGCAAGGGCACAGCAGCAGGAAGCCATAATATCGCCCCGATACAATCCGCCTGCATTTTTGCACGATATTACCGCCCTTTTCTGTAAGCGGTCTGCTAATTTAGCAGTTTATAAAAGCCAATTATCCGCCACAAAATGACGAATAGTATTTCTTCTGTGTACCGTTTAACCTGTTGTATTTCCCTACTGTTCGCTTTACCAGGCTACGCCGCTAATTATTATATTAACAGCCGTACCGGTAATGATAATAATCCCGGAAACACCGGGGAGCTTGCCTGGAAAAGTTTGGTCAATCTTGAAAAAAATACGTTTATGCCCGGCGACAGTATTTTGTTTGCCCGGGGAACCAGTTATACAGGCGGATTTGTTTTCAACAGTTCAGGCAGCCCGGAGAAACCTATTGTTTTTTCCAGCTACAGTCTGGGCGCAGATGTGGTATTAAAAACACCCCGCACTGAACTCACACCATTGTTCCTGAAATATGGCGCCGGCCCTGCCCCATCGTTCACCAATCCCGACTGGAATGTTTTAAACGGCAATATTTTCCGTATACAGGGCAATTATATTGTTATCGACGGATTGTATTTTCACGATAACACCAATCCTCCCGGATCGGATAAGACAACCAAAAACGTGCAGAAAATGGGAGCTATCTACCTGGCAACAGGCACACATCACCACGTGGTAAAGAACTGCGAGTTTTTTCATACACCGGTGGGCATCAAGGTAAAGAGCACGCACAGCCTGATCACCCGGAATTACCTGCACGATGCCAGTGTTATGATGGCCTATTCCTGGGGCCCGATAGCCATTATGGTGGTAAGAGGGAACAACGAGATATGCTTTAACCGGGTAGAAAATTACGGCGCTTACGGCGGCCCTTATGGTTCAGACGGCGGCGTTATCGAATTAGATGGTGTTGACGATGATTTTAAAGCCAGCAATGTGAATATACACCATAATACCTCTGTTAATAATCACGGTTTTCTGGAAATTGCCGCCCGCAATGTCGATAGCATTACAGTAGCCTATAATTTAAGCGACGACCGCAACCAGTTTATTGGCGGCGGCTCTATGAAAGTGAACATTTATAACAATACCGTTATCCGTACACGGGAACCGAATGTTGATCGCTATATTTTCTGGACATTTAACCACGATGCCACCCGATTTACCGTACGGAACAACATTTTTGTTTTCACGAAGGATATCCATGTATTCGGCCCATACGTTAAACCCGAAGGGCATAAGCGTACTTATGTGGGCGAACAGGTTCATGACCACAATCTTTATTTTTCGCCTGGCAATCCCGATCCTATTGGTATCCCGCCCGGTAAAAACGACCGGATAGCCGACCCGCAGTTTGTGGATGCAGCCAACCGGAATTTCCATATCAAAAAAAGCAGTCCGGCGGCCGGTAACGGCGTAGCTTTAGATTATGCCTTCGATTTAGACCAACGGGCAATAAATAAACCGTCGAAACCCTCAATTGGCGCTTTTGAGTATTAATCATCAAACGATACGATCATGAGACAAGTCAGATTTTTAACGCAGTGTATTTTCCTTTCCTTAATAATAGCTGTTGCGGCATGCGGCAAAAAAAGCTCGCCCGGAGAAACGCAACCACCGCCAACCAAGCCCGAAGATCCACCGGTAGCAGACGGCGGAGCCAATTCCAACCTGGGCAATATAGCCGTTACGGTAGATTGCAACCAATCGCAGGGAACGCTTTACCGCTTTGAGCAAGCCAACACCACCTCTACAACAAGTCCTTTACCAGGTACCAAAGCGCAAACGTTATTGCAAGGGCTTCACCACAAGGTAGTACGCGTGTGGATACAGCTACGGTATGTATATAATAAAGGTTATAATTATAAATACGATGGCAGCGGTGTTGCGGTTGAAGACGCACTTTCATTTTATTCATCGGTATCAGATTCACTGCTGGTCTGCATGAGCGCATACAACGGAACCGCATCCAGCCCGATGCCGGCAGCCGGAACCGCCTACCAGAATTTTGTTAAAAACACCGTTGTTTATTATAAAACGAAGTTCCCGAAAATCAAATACATCCAGGTTGGCAATGAGCCCGATTATAACGGAGATGCTATTGACACCTATTACACCGTATACAAGGATTATTACAAAGGCATCGCAGCAGCCAATGCAGCACTTAACCTGACAGGAAATAACCGCATACTGGTAAGTAACGGGCCGTTTACCAGTACCACCACATTCAGTGCCATGCTGCCGTATACCAGCCAGTTCCTGGCCAGGTATGCCGCAGATACTGATCCGGATAAACACCTGGACTTCTTCTGTTTTCACTGTTATACTGAGAACGATAATCCGAAATCCATTGCGAATGATAAGACCCAGATCGAGAACCTGATGACCAGCTACGGCGTGCCCAAAGTTCCCATTTTCGTTACCGAGCTGGGCATTTACGGCGGTTCTTACATTCCATCTGCATGGACAGAGGCCGATGCCGTTACCGCACAGCCTGCAGGTCAGTTTGCCAAGCTGTACAATTTGTACGATAGCGGCATAAGCCGTGTATTTAACTGGGCCGTTTATCATGGCGATATTAAACGCAAAAGCGAATTTGCCGACCTCACCAACGCCTATACTTATCCTTATGGCAATGCCCTGATATGCAGCAGTGAGCTTTCGGTACGCGGCAACCGCATACAGGCCACACTTACCAGGGCGTTAGATAGTAAAGGATTAGGTATTAATGCGATGGCTGCTATAGGAAATAACAAGGGGATCGCCGTTTTAGTATGGAATTACAACTTCACCAATGCAGTGGCAGATCAAAGCGGCAATATCATGATCAAAAATATCCCGCAGTCCATGTTCACCGGCAAAATACGGCGTACGGTTTACCTTATCGATTCTAAAAACAACAATTACTTTAACAATTCCACCCAAAAGAACCTGACCGCTTTAAGCGATGAAGCATTTGATTATAGTGCCTCGGTTGGTGTACCTTTAACGCTGGAACGGAATTCGGTAGCATTGGTTACACTGACTCCGCAATAAGTTATAAGATATGAATAACAAGGTATCGCGTAAAAGTTTCATTAAAAGATGTTCGGCAGCCATGGGGCTGATAGCTGTGGATTTGCCGCAGTTTTTTGCCGGTACACAAGCTGAACCCTCGTCATTTTACACGGCAAATTCCGAAAACTACCAGGAAAACGCATCCACCTTACGCGGTTCCTGGGTGCGGTATGGCCAAGCGGAAGCAGGCGATATCCCGTTACAGGGATGCGAAATCATTGTTGCCGATGAAGAAAATACCGCGGTAAAACAAGCGGCAAAATTCCTGGCTGCCGATATAGAAAACATCAGCGGTTACCGTCCTCCAATTAACCGGCAGGCTGCTCAGGGGAAGACCTGTATCAGGCTGATAACCATAGGAAACGGGGAACTTCCCGCCACTGTGCCAACCGGTGACCTGACCGGCAAATGGGAAGCCTTCCGTGTGATAACGAATGACAATACCGTTTACCTGATCGGTTCTGATTTCCGGGGAACAGCCTACGCTGCCTACACGTTAAGCGAACGCCTGGGTATTGATCCGCTGTACCTCTGGACAGGATTCCGGCCGCGGCACAATGAAAACCTGGTATTAAAGAAAACGGATTTCTATGCCCCGCCGCCAACCATTAAATACCGCGGCTTCTTTCACGATGATGAAGATGTGCTGCCCCGCCCGTTCGACCGCTATGGTTATCCGTTACGCATTGGCGATGTGCCGTTGGAATGGTATCAGCGTTTTTTTGAAACGGCATTGCGTTTGCGCATGAATATGGTTGCACCTTACGTGCGGGTACACCGGCGTTACGAAGTGCAAAAATGCGCCAGCGACTGGGGATTATTCTACACCTCGCACCATTACGACATCCTGCTATCCAACCCGTTCGGCATTGAGCGCTTTTTCCTGGCCAAGCGCCGGGGCGTAAGCACCGACTGGGACTGGTTTAAGAGTAAGGGAAACATGATCAAATACTGGCGTGGCGGCGTAGAGGAAAATAAAGATATTCAGGCCATCTGGCCGGTAGGCTTACGCGGAACAGATGACCACGCGTACGAATTTCCAAAAGGTACATCCGAAAAAGAACAGGCCAAAGTGTTCAGGGAGGCTATTGACGCCCAGGTAAAAACGGTAAAAGATGTGGCATCGTCAATCCAGGCACCGGTATTTCATTTTACGTTGTATACCGAAATGCTGGATAAGTTCAGGAACCACCCCGAAGATTTCGATATTCCCGAAGATGTTATCCTGGTTTGGCCCGATGATAACGACGGAATTATGCGGGGTTTGCCCGACAATCCCGGCAAGTGGAAGCACGGTGTATATTATCACCTGGCCTACTTCGGCGGAAAGCCAACCAAACAAGGCCCGCATGTTATCTCGCCCTATCGCGTTGCCGGACAGTTTAAAGACATCATCCATGCCGGTGCTACAGAATTTTTGCTGGTCAATGTCTCCGAGCTTCGCGAGCATGTGATGGAGGCCCGTATGATAGCAAATATTGCATCAAATGCTAACGAGGCGCTCCAACCGGACAACCCGGCAGAAGCTTATATACGCTGGTGGGCCAATGAATATTTTGGCCCGGCGGTACAGGAAGTTGTCCTGGCCTACCGCAATTACTATGACCTGATCAGCCGGTCTGAGCAGGTGTATTATGGTTCGGTGATGGTTGAATCGGTATTGGAAAAGCTCTATAAAAAGTTGAACGGCCAGTCCTATACCCGGCCGGAACCGGAAAATATCGCTATGCTGAAAACACGGGAAGCCAAATACCGGAAGACCTTTGAGCTGATCGACAGCATTTACAGGAAACTGAACCTGCAACAAAAACAGTTCTTCTTTGAGCATGTAGCCTTTGGTTTATTAGTGGATTACCGGCCAACCCAGGCGGCACAGGTGCTTATACAGGCGCTTTTGGCTCCTGATAAAAAAAGCACCTGGGATTTTATTATGGCTGCCATGCCACCGCTTGAGCAACTGGAAACAGAGATATTGAGGGCAGAACGGCCGCCCTTCGAACAATGGTACCGGGAAACATGGATAAAATCATCCGGTTCTCCATTCAACCTTCACCGGCCGTACAACCAGTTAAGAAGGTTCATTACATCCGGTGGTACGGAATCGCCCATCATAGCACGGCCGCGTATCGGTCATAATATTGAAGGCGCTAAATTGTGGACTACCTACCTGGAAGAATCGGAACGGATAAAAGCAACCTATTGACAGGAGTTGAAAGTTAAAAGCTAAAGGCATAATATGACACGAATAGGAGCTTTGTTCATTGCCTGGCTATTACTTTTGGCGAATAAATATTACACACATGGATTACCGTCAATATGCTGAGCAGTATGCTTTAAATTATCCCGAATATCGTGCATCAATTGATAATTTCTTATCGCAGAACAGCGACAACTTTACCGAACAGGAAAAGCAGTATTTACCTTATTATAAAATGAATGTTATCCGGATGAACCGGCTCGATAAAACGGTAGTATTACAGGATGACCTGCTTTCGGCTTTAGCGGGTTTAAGCTCGAATTATACAGCATTGGTTATTACCGAGGGCTGGTGCGGCGATGCAGCGCAAAATGTTCCGGTGATGAACGCTATGGCTAAGGCTTCGGCTGGTAAAATCAATTTACGCTGTATACCGCGTGATAAATACCCGGAGCTGATAGCGCAATATCTTACCAATGGCAGCAAAGCAATTCCTAAATTGCTGTTTATAAACAACGACTGGCAGGTAGCGGCAACCTGGGGCCCACGCCCGGCAGTATTGCAGGATCTATACCTGAACCACTGGAAACAGGACAAAAATCTCACGATTGAAAAAGCCGTGGAGTTGCTGCAAGGCTGGTATGCTAAAGATAAAACCTTACACATCCAGCAGGAGCTGGCCGGTATTATCAGAAGTTTGAAATAGTTAATCTTTATCTGAACGTATTGGGATACAGACAGGATTACAAATCCTTATTTATTAGCGACGGGATTGCAAATCCCGTCGAGCTTAAGGGGAGCAGGGTCGTGCTATTTGTCTTGTCTCTTGCTTCTATGTTCTTGCTTAGCCTCTCCCCAACTCCGCCAGCTGGCGGAAGAGGGAGTTTAATAGTGCTATTTTGTTATACCCGTGCTTTTCGCTTTAAGCTTTCTGCCTTTAAGCTTTCTGCCTTTAGCCTTAAACCTTCTACCTTCCTGCCCTCTACCCTTTCTGCCTCTCTTAGTACGTGAATACAATTCCTCCGCCAAGCCCCATATCGCTGTCGTAATGCGCTCCCAGCGACCAATACTTGGCTAACACATATTTAGAGCCCAGCATATATTCCTTATCTGTATTGACCATAAAATCCAGTCGCAAGCGTGGTGTTAACGGGATATCTTCCCGGCCTAACTGGAAACGGACTTTCCCGTTACCATCCACCCGTGCATCGGCGACTACCAGCCAGGGCAACGTGTAGGCAAAACCGGCGATGACCGTTTTCCGGCTGCTGCGGTTACTGGTTTGCCCGAACATATTCCTTTCTTCGCTGCCAAAAATATTGTCCCCCGTGTTTCCCGCTTTTTTGTAATGGTAATCAAAGCCTATATATGGCATCAGCCATTGCATTTTACCGAGGTAACGGCCAACGGTAGTTTCGCTTTCGTAGCCATGCCTGGCATTAAGTCCCAGGTGCCATAGCTGTGCAAATTGCCAGCGGGTGTTTGAGTACATCAATTGCCCGTCGCTGCCGTTGGATTGCAAACCGGCTTCGCCCATTAAATGAAACATCCGGTCATCCATCTTCAGCATCTTATAGGCCATAGCCGGATGATGAATTTCAGGGTTGGCCGGACTATTCTCGTAACTGAATACGCGACCCATACCACTCATCATGTGATACAGAATATGGCAGTGAAAAAACCAGTCGCCGCTTTCAGAAGCCGCAAATTCCAGCGTATCGGTTTCCATTGGCATAATATCCACTACATTTTTCAAGGGTGAATAATCGCCATATTTGTTTAACAGCCTGAAATCATGTCCATGTAAATGCATGGGATGCCGCATCATGGAATTGTTGTACAGGATAATGCGGATATTCTCGCCTTGTTTAATCAGTATTTTATCTGATTCTGAAACCGTTTTATTATCCAGTGTCCATACATATCGGTTCATGTTTCCGGTCAGCTCAAATTTCAGTTCTTTCCAGTTGCCCTGAGGCAGTGTGGTTTTATCCACAGATTTCAGCATGGTGTAGTTCAGGGTCATCATATCCTTCGCGGATTTCCCATCCATTTCAGGATACATCACTGTATTCATATCCATTTTCTGCAACGACATCTTATGGCCCATCGGCTTCATATCGCCGTTTAGCTTCATCATGTCGTTCATCATCTGCATCCCCTCAAAATAATTAAGGCGGGGCAGCTTCATGGCGGGAACTTCTTCCCCATCTCCTAACCATAAGGACGCATAACCGGTGCGGTCTTCGGCGGTAGCCAGGAACTCATATTTTTTATCCTGCGGAAGCCGAACCACTACATCGTACGTTTCTGAGGGAGCAATCAGCAAGCGGTCGACATCAACGGGCGCTACATCATTGCCATCGTTGGCAATGACCGTTATCTTCCCGTCGGAATACGTTAACCAGAAATAGGTGGATGCACCGCCATTCACCAGCCGCAGGCGCACTTTTTCTCCCGCCTTAAAGCCGGCAACATCTGTTCGAGGAAGCCCGTTGAGCAGGAAGCGCTCATAGTACACATCGCTTACGTCCATAGCCGTCATACGCTTCCATTCGTTGGTTAACTTTACACCTAACCGGCCGGCTTTTATCGCTTCTGAATAGCTTTGCGTAGCCTTTTTCCGGATAGCGAACCAATCGGTCGCCGCATGCAAGCTGCGGTCGATTTCTTTGGGCTTCATATCGCTCCAGTCGCTTAGCACCACCGGGATTGTGGGAATATCCGGCTCTGTCCGTTTATTAAAAATCAGGGCGCCATACAAACCGATCTGTTCCTGCAGGGAGAAATGACTGTGATACCAATACGTACCATCCTGTACCACAGGGAATTTATACACGTACGTGGTATGCGGCGCTATGGGCATTTGGGTAAGATAAGGCACGCCATCCATCCGGTTAGACAGAAACACGCCATGCCAGTGTACCGCAGTGGGTTCATCGGCGTTGTTATGCACGTATATCAAAGCGGTATCACCTACCGTAAACACCAGCGTTGGCGCCGGAATGCTGCCGTTTACCGCGATACCCTTGCGTTTTTTGCCGGTATAGTTCACCGTTGAATCGGTAACATATAAATCATAGCGTACAGTTTTAGCGCCAATGGTTCCCTTAGGGAAATGTATTCCGGCACGGGCAGCTTCTACGGGCTTATTTTGAATATCCGCTTCGGAATTAGAAACAGTTACCGGTACCGGGGCATCCGCCGGCGTTGGTTTAGCAACCGGTACGGCAAAGTTGCTGAACGGTTTATACGTTTGGTTATTTCCCCTGTCAAATACCGCTGCCGGAAGATGCTGATGCTCTTCCTCGTGATGTCCGGCATGTACTGTCTTTTCCAGCTTCATACCGCACTTGGGGCATTTTCCGGGTTTATCCGAGGTTACTTCCGGGTGCATCGGGCAGGTATATAGCGACTGGCCGTTCGTGTGATGCTGGGCCTTGACCTGGTTATACCCTATCAGGAAAGCCAGGAATACGATGATATGACCTATCCGGCCTGATAAAATCTTGTACATTATTTTTCCGGTTAATTACTTAACGGGTACAAAATTACCGGGAATGCCCACGGAAGTATTACATTTTTATGGGCAAGGTTTGTAAGATTCTGGCATCACCAGATACACTAAAAGCATTCATGCAAAGAACGCTAAGGTACTTCACTTTAGCACAAAGAATCATACATTGCGGGCTCCGCGTGATAAAATGGAAATTTATCCTGCGGCCATCACTACCAGGCAAATGAAAGCGCACCTTGTCTGACCATTGACGGATAGATAGACTTAGCGGTTCATTCTTCTTTAGTTGCCGGTTTATAGTAAAGTATTATCGCACCTCCACTAAATGTTTTAGTCTTTATAAGCTTAAGAACAATTCTGTCGCTGATGTTTTTAAATAACGGCAAACCGCTTCCTGCTATAACAGGATGAACGCAAAGCTGGTATTCGTCAATTAAATTAAGCTTCGTTAACGCTACAATCAAGCCCGGGCTGCCAACAAAAATGTCTTTACTCCCACCATCTGGGGACTGTTTGAGCGCTAAAACCTCTTCTTCAAGGCTCCTGTTTGATAATCTTGCACTCTTCCAATCTACATTTTTCAGCGTATGGGAGAAAACAATTTTTGGAATTTTGTCAATTGCCATAGCAAAGTCGTTCATTGATTTTTCTTCCGAAGGATTTTCTAAAAACGTTCGCCAAAACTCCATCAGTTGATACGTTGTTCTACCATATAAAATAGCGTCTCCCTGACCCAATAATTCTGTATAATGCTGATGTATTTCTTCATCAGGCACCCCTGCTGTATGGTCGCAAATCCCGTCAACCGTCATGTTGATTGCTGCAATTAGCTTTTTCATGTTTTTATCTCTCTTTGGTTTACCTGTGGAACATCCTCACTATGACCGCGAACATACGCATATAATTGTTAACTGGCTATATAAAATTAACCTGACGTGTATACATACGGACGATACCAAGCATAAATTTTTGTTGTTTATTTTTACAGCGCATGCAACATTTTACGATATACAGCCCGGTAGAGGAAATCTACGATGAGCTATTTGCCCGGAAGAGCATCCGCCTGTTTATTAAACGTGACGACTGTATTCATCCGTTCATCTCGGGAAACAAGTGGCGTAAACTGAAACACCTGTTGCAAAAGGCTGAAAATCAGCAAAAAAATCACCTCGTGACTTTTGGTGGTGCATGGTCTAACCACTTACTGGCCACGGCTTGTGCGGGAGCTACATTCAAGTTCAAAACAACTGCCTTTGTCCGCGGTGAAACGGTGACCAATCCCGTATTGGATTTGTGCCGTTTATTCGGCATGGAGCTGCGTTTCACCAGTCGCGAGAGCTACCGCGATAAGCCGAGCCTGTTTCAAACGTATTTCGCTGATAATACTTCCGCTTTTTTTATTGATGAAGGCGGCGCTTCCGCGGAAGCGGTACAGGGATGCGCTGAAATTATTGATGAACTGCAGCAACCGTTCAGCCACCTGTTCTGTGCAGCCGGAACAGGAACAACCGCCGCGGGATTGAGCAATGGCTTAACAGCCCGTCAGGCAAATACGCAATTACATATTGTGCCTGTGCTTAAAGGCGCCGGCTTCCTGAAAAGCGCTATGAACAGCTATATTAACCGGCCCGACAATTTCCTGTTCCACGAAAATTATCACTTTGGCGGCTATGCTAAAACCACCCCGGAGCTAATGGATTTTATCAGGCGCTTTACATCCCAAACCGGCATTTTGATCGACCCCATTTATACCGGTAAAATGCTTTACGCGATATATGACCTCGCACAAAAAGATTACTTCAAACCCGGTGAAACGATATTGGCTCTGCATACCGGCGGCATCTTCGGTTTGCTGGGAAAGCTGGATAAGGCCGTATAGTCTGTGGTTTCATAATTCATGGCTTATGGTTCATAGTCGGGAAGACCGGAAGTTAAATAAGCAAGGATTGTTGAATTGTTAAATTGCTATTCTGTAGGCTTTGTGTAAAAATCTTTATGACCCCGCCTGAAAAATCCTACATTACAATAGCACTATCAAACGTTTAGTGATGATGGTTATTTCAATAGCTACTCCAAAGCTCAGCAATGTACCAACTAACACATACTCGGTAAGTTTCAAGTCGTTAGCTTCCTTTAGTTCGCCGAACCTGAAAATGGACTTTGCCGCCAGTAAAAAGCCGATACCTTCCCAATTGTTGGTATAAATAAAAGCAAAAATCAGTAAGCGCTCAGCTATACCAATGTATTTGCCCGCATTTTTCAGCGAGCTGATCTGCGGTGTCCACCTGGCAACGGCAATTTTTATGGCCGTGCCGGCAGGTATGGTTAGCAAGATGAGCGCCAACAGCAGCAGCCAAAACTTAGGTGCAACCCAGAAAGAAAAATCCAGGGATGGCCTTAACGACAAATACCATACTAAAACAATTACCAATAAGTGCACCGCCTGGTCAATAAAAAACCATGCCCGCTTGGTGTGCGGCTTCTGGAAAACAAGTTTCATACTGTCGGTTACCAGGTGCAGGCCGCTTATAATGAGTATTTGCCAGCCCCAGTGCTGGTTCCATAAAAGCAGCAGCATAGTAAGGGCATGCACAGCGATATGCTTATACAGCTTTACTGAGCGCAGTTTTTTGGTTTCCTTTTCTATCACCCAGCTATCGGGCTGTAACAGGAAATCGCCGATAAAATGTGCGGTTAATAACTTCAGTAAAATAACATCCATACTGTTAAGTTGAAAGTTTAAAGCCAAAATGCCGAAAACAGGGATACTCGCTCCCTTAATTTTCACTTACTATCCAGTTGCATCACCTTTTTGCGGTAAAGCGCATCCAGTTCCTTAACTTCTGCAAAGTGGGCACGTTTCAGGGCTTCACTAACAGACGATTGCGTTTTACCAATCTTTGCGGCCAGTTCCTGCTGCGATAAGCTGGAGTTTTCTAAGGCAGCCTTTACAATACCGGCTGTAACCACGCTCCAGCCGTCCATAAACGTTAATGCCAGCCGGATAGCCACATTTATTTCTTCGTTAAAGTCAGCTGACGGCGACTGAATGGCCAGGTTTACTTTTTCTTTTTTTAACATTTCGAGGGTATCGCCCGAAAATATAAATGCCTCGCCATTGGAATAGCTTACCTTTTCGGCCTCGTACTCTTGCTTGCCTATCCCGATAGCAATGCGTATATCCAGATCTTTAATGGTTTTAATGCAGGTTTTAATGTAAATAGCCTGCATTAAGGCATCCTCCACACGGGTTTTTAACTGAAAGCTGTCGCCACGATATATTTCCCAGTTGTTTTTATCAATAATGTTCAGGGCAGATTTTAAAACGGACAACCATTTCTTAGTGTCAGCAACCTGTCTTGAATTAACGATATCGCCTGTTATAATTGCTATCATTGAGTAAATTAAAAGATAATGGCCACGTTATTGGTTAAATATCGGCAAAAAAACCAATAAAACAATATTATCGGCTAAAAAGCCGATAACTGACTATTATCGGCTTTTTAGCCGATAATTATATATAATAATACTTGCCATCTGTTTTGATCTTACCGGCGTCCAGCAGGTTGCGGATAACATCCAATTTCTCTTTTTCGGTTCCCATTTCTGTCTGGGCGATCAGGTCATCAAGCAATAAATGGTTGCCCGATAACAATTGCAATACCTGGTTCAGAATGGTATCGATCCGGTCTGCTGCATCGTTTTTATATTTCTCGGCCAGGCAAACATCACAAATCCCACACTTCGGGGCATCAGGCTCATCAAAATACGCCAGCAATAACCGGCTGCGACAGCTATTACTTTCGGCATATTTTATGGCAGCATCTATTTGCTGTTTCATCACCTGCCTGCGCTCCTCAATATACTGCCGGTCAATATACAAACTGGTAATATCGGTACGGGGCCTGATAAATTGCAGCTGCGGCTTATCTGTTTGCGCCTTGTAGCTTAGCAATTCCAGTTGCTCCAGGCGTTTCAGCGCTTCTGCCACCTGTATCATATTCTGCCCTGTACGCCGGGCAATATCGCTTTCGCGGATGGGTACAAACTGATCAAACATACCACCATAAGAACGCAGCAGGACTTTTATAAATTGATCAAAGCCCTGGTTCTCAATCTGGAACCGGTATAAATCCTCGGCAGAAACCGTAATCATGACCCGCGACGGCAGGTAAACGCTTTCGCTGATGCTAATATATTCATCGTGCTCCAGGAATTTCAGGGCATTAAGCGTTTTTATGGCATCCAGCTTAAAGCGGTTACAAAATTCCGCAATGTCAAAATCAAGCGTAAGCCCCTCACCCGCCCCATAAGCCAGCTGAAAATAGTTACCCAGCTGCTGGTAAACATTCTTAATCTCATCTATTGACGGAAAGCTCAGCTCAAATTTTTTCTGCAGCTGCAATTTATCAGACCGGTTATACAGCAGCACGGCAAAGGCCTTCTTTTCATCACGCCCAGCCCTACCGGCTTCCTGGTAATAGGCTTCCAGGCTCTCGGGTAAATCCAGGTGTACCACGAAACGCACATCGGGCTTATCAATGCCCATACCAAACGCATTAGTGGCAACCATCACCTGGATAGCATTCAACTTCCAGCTCTCCTGCCGGGCGCTGCGAAGGGTGTTCTCCAACCCGGCATGGTAAAAGTCGGCACGAATGCCTTCGCGGTTCAGCAAACGGGCTACTTCCTGCGTTTCGCGACGGTTACGTACATACACAATTCCGCTGCCTTTATTCTTTTTTGCTATCGCGATAAGCTTCTTAAACTTATCTTCCTCGTTAACAACCATATATGCCAGGTTATCCCGTGCAAAACTTTTACGAAAAACCCTGGATTCCCGAAAAGCCAGCTTCTGCTGAATATCTTCCACCACACGCTGCGTTGCCGTGGCTGTTAACGCCAGCACGGGCACTTCGGGGTGCAGCTGCCGCAAATCGGCCAGGTGCAGGTAAGGCGGACGAAAATCATATCCCCATTGCGATATGCAATGCGCCTCGTCAACCGCAATGAGATTTACATTCATGTGCCTGATCCGTGTCTGCACCAATTCAGAGAGCAGCCTCTCGGGCGATAAATACAGGAATTTTACCGGGCCGTAAATGCAATTGTCCAGGGCAATATCCACTTCCCGTTTTCCCATGCCCGAAACAATCGCCAGGGCATTAATTCCCCGCGAACGCAGGTTCTCTACCTGGTCTTTCATCAGGGCAATAAGCGGCGACACCACCAAACAGATACCCGGCTTTGCCATTGCAGGAACCTGGAAGCACAGCGACTTTCCCCCGCCGGTCGGCATCAGCGCAAGCGTATCGTGACCAGCCAGAACAGACTCTATCACATCTTCCTGCAATGGCCTGAACGCGGCATGCTTCCAGTAATGTTGTAATATCTGATGGATAGTCACAGGGCAAAAAATTAAAAGTTAAAAAATGGAAATCGAATGCTAATCTAAAGAATTCGTGTAATCCCCCCAATCTGTGTAATCCTATCAATCTGTGTAATCCTCTATTAATCCTCAAAAATAGTATTCTTGACAATATGCCGTTATATTTGCAAGTTTTAAGCTATGTTTACCCTGCATATCATGAAAAAAACACTTGCTTCAGTCCTTTTTGCCACACTCTTCACCAGCCTATACGCACAAAATAAATGGAATGTTGAGAAACCGTCGGGTTCGTTAAAAACGGTTTCCATTACCACCAACGAAGGAACCTGGATGAACCTGGATGTAAGTCCTGACGGCAAGGAGTTGGTTTTTGACCTGTTGGGCGATATCTACAAAATGCCCGTTAGCGGCGGTAAAGCTACTATCCTGGCAGGAGGTATGGCCTGTGAAGTTCAACCGCGATTCAGCCCCGACGGCAAGCACATCTCCTATACCAGCGATAAAGACGGCGCCAATAACATCTGGGTGATGAATGCTGATGGCAGCGATAAACATGCCGTAACATCAGAAAACTATAGCTTGCAGCAGAACGCGGTATGGGCAACCGACAACCAGTACCTGGTGGCCTGTAAAAATTTTACCAATATGCAGCCTTTGGGTGCAGGAGAAATATGGATGTACCATATTTCGGGCGACGGAGCCGGCATACAACTCATTAAACGAAAAAACGACCAACAGGGCGCCGGTGAGCCGGCCGTATCGCCCAAGGGAAAGTATATCTATTTCAGCGAAAATACAAGCACCAATTCAACGTATAATAAAGACCCCAATGGGGAGCTTTATGTTATCAAACGTCTGAACCGCGAAACCGGGGAGATCATAACCGTTGCCGGAGGACAAGGCGGCGCCTCCCGTCCGCAGCCCTCGCCGGATGGCAAATACCTGGCTTTCGTAAAACGTGTCAGGCTCAAGTCAGTGCTTTATTTACAGAATTTAAAAACCGGCGAAGAATGGTCTGTGTACGACGATCTGTCGCATGACCTGCAGGAATCTGCGGCTACATTTGGTGTGTATCCTAATTTTGGATGGACGCCTGATGCCCAATATATTATTTTCTATGCCAAAGGTAAGATCCGCAAGCTGGATATTACAACCCTCGAAAGTACTGTCATTCCGTTCGAGGTAAACTCACAACAAACTTTGGCCGAGTCGCTGCATTTCGATCAAAAAGCCTTCCAGGATGAATTCGAGGTGAAAATGATACGGCAGCTAACCACCTCGCCCGATGGTAAAAAAGTGGCTTTTAATGCTGCGGGACACATTTATATAAAAGATCTGCCGAACGGAAAACCGCAGCGCATCACTACATCTGCAGATTTGGAATATGATCCTGCTTTCAGCCCCGACGGCGCTTCGCTGGTCTACGTAAGCTGGAACGATGAAACTAAGGGAAGCATCAACAGAATAGATTTAAAAACCGGAACAAGCAGCATTCTTACTTCCGACAGAGGTTTTTATTATTCGCCTTCTTTCTCCAATAAGGGTGATAAAATTGTTTACCGCAAAGGTACGGGCAATATTACCCTGGGGTTTGCCTTCGGAAAGAATCCGGGAATTTACCTGATACCGGCAACCGGCGGCACACCGGTTAAGCTAACTGAGGACGGGCAATACCCGGTATTTTCAAGCAACGACAGTCGCATATTCTTCCAGACCACCGAAGGGAAGAAAAAGGTTTTTAAAAGCATGGATCTGAATGGCGGCTCAATACGCACCCACTATTCATCCGAGTATGCTACTCGTTTTGTGCCCAGCCCGGATCAGAAATGGATCGCATTTAATGAGCTATTCAATGTTTACATCACACCGATGGTTACCATCGGCAAACCACAGGAACTATCGTCGTCTAACAAATCATTGCCATTAAGCCGCGTGAGCCGCGATGCCGGTTCCTGCCTGCACTGGAGCAAAGACAGCAAAAAATTAATGTGGGTGCTGGGTTCGCAATATTTTTCACGTGAGATCAAGAACTCCTTTGCTTTTGCCGAGGGAGCTCCCGATAAGCTCCCGCCACAGGAAACAGATGGTATCGACATCGGCTTGAAATTGCCTGCCGATAATCCCGAAGGCAAAATTGCATTCACCAACGCCCGGATCATTACCATGAAAGGCGATGAAGTGATCCAGGACGGCAGCATCGTGATAGAACGTAACCGGATCATTGCCGTGGGGCCATCAAAGCAGGTAACCATCCCCGAAGATGCTAAAGTGGTGGATGTCCGTGGCAAAACCATTATGCCGGGCATTGTAGATGTGCATGCAAACCTACAGGCCAATACCGGCGGTATTTCGCCACAGCAGGATTGGAATTATTTGGCCAACCTGGCCTTTGGAGTAACTACCTCACAGGATTTTTCGGGCAACGCAGAAATGAGCATCAGCCAGGCAGAAATGATTAGAGCGGGAATAGTGAGAGGGCCGAGAGTGTATGCCGCAGGAACAATTCTGGACGAGCCGGACGCTGACCCTCAAGCGGGGATCAACAGCCTCGACGATGCCCGGTCGCAGCTACGCCGGTTAAAAGCCCTTGGCATTTTTTCTGTAACATCAGCCAGCCAGCCCCGCCGCGATCAACGTCAACAGCTTATCCAGGCTGCACGTGAGTTTAAAATGAATGTGATGCCCGAAGGCGGTTCATCCTTTTTCGCCGATATGAGCATGATACTTGACGGCAATACCGGTATTGAACGTAACACCCCGGTTGTACCGGTTTATAAGGATGTACAATCATTATGGAACGAAAGCAAGGTGGGCTATACGCCTATGCTCATTGTAAGTAAGGGAGCGCAGCATGGAGAAAACTTTTGGTACGACAGAACCAACGTTTGGGAAAACGACCATCTGCTGAATTTTACTCCCCGTCAGGTGATAGACGCCCGTTCACGCAGAAGAACAACGTCTGAATACGGTGATTACGGCCATATTGATGTATCGCGGGCAGTGAAGCAAATAGCCGGTGGCGGCACAAAAGTAAACCTGGGTTCGCATGGGCAATTGCAGGGCCTGGGCGCACATTGGGAACTCTGGATGCTGGTTCAGGGCGGTATGTCGCCGTTGCAGGCTATACGCTGCGCCACACTGAACGGGGCGCAATACCTGGGTATGGGCAAAGAGCTCGGCTCATTAGAGCCGGGTAAGCTGGCCGATCTGGTTGTACTAAAAGCAAACCCGTTATCCGACATCCGCAACAGCGAAAAAATTGAATATGTCATGGCTAACGGCCGATTGTACGATGCTGAAACCATGAACGAAACCGGCAATACTGAAAAAGCCCGCGGCCGGTTCTGGTGGGAAATTCCACATGGCAGCACCATTAACAATTTACTGCCGGATACAGAGCTGGTGATTCCCGAGTAGAAAGGCGGAGGATTTAACGGTGGAAGGCGTAAGGCAATATACAAGATAGAGGCAAAAGGTGGAAGGTTTAGGGCGTAAGGCTCAATACACAATACCCATTACCCATTACTCAATACTCAATACTCAATACTCAATACCAGTTTCAGATATTGGGGTGAGTACTCTAACAACTAAAGACGAATAACTAACCAACTAACAACCAATCACTAATGAACACAATTAACTGGGGCATTATTGGCTGCGGCGATGTAACTGAGAAAAAAAGCGGACCGGCATTTAACAAGGTTCCAAACTCTAAATTGGTTGCCGTGATGCGGCGTGATGCTGAAAAAGCCCGCGATTATGCTCAGCGACACGGTGTTGGTAAATATTATACCGATGCACTGCAACTGATCAACGACCCTGATGTTAATGCCATTTATGTGGCTACGCCGCCCTTAAATCACGAAGAGCTCACTATTGCTGCACTCCAGGCAAACAAACCGGTATATGTTGAAAAACCGATGGCGCTTAACAGCGTAGCATGCAGGCGCATGGTTGAAGCGTCAGAACGATATAATACCAAGCTTACCGTGGCACATTACCGGCGGGCGCTGCCCATGTTTATCAAAATAAAGGAACTGCTGCAACAAATCGGGCGGATTCTTTTTGTGAATATTGACTTTATACAACCAGCGCAATCTGAGCTGATGGCTAATTCTGGGACTAACTGGCGTGTTGATCCGGCAGTTTCTGGCGGAGGCTTGTTTCACGATATGGCGCCCCACCATATCGACATTTTGTTATACCTGTTCGGCGATCCGGTTTATGCTGCCGGCTACCCGGCAAACCAGGGCAAGCTATACCAGGCAGACGATGTGGTTTCGGGAATTGTCGCGTTTAATAACCAGATTGTATGTAAAGGACTGTGGCATTTTAATTCGCCCGAAGGAATAAGCAAAGATGAATGCGAAATAACCGGCACATCAGGTAAAATCAAATTCTCGTTTCACAGCTTCAGCTGCACACTAACCCAGGGAGAAAAAGAAGAAACATTTCACTTCCCTTCTCCCGAACATATCCAGCAACCCATGATCGACCTGGTTGTACAATACTTTAACGGTAGCAGCACAATCAATCCCTGTCCCGGCGAAGAAGGTATAAAAGTGATGGAAGTAATGGATAGTTTTACAAGAAATAATCAATAAGAATTTTTATTTCATCGGCCCAGTGCTGGTGCGAGCCTCGTAACCCGTAAGCAGGAGCCTATTTTGCTCTCATGTAATCTAAAATACCTTATACAGGCAGAGCAACTAAAATTTTATTTTTTGAAAAGCACGGCCAATCGCATCATCGGCAAAGATAGCCCCGCCATCCGCTATAGCCCTCATTGCATTCGGGGCTGCCGCTCCTGTCGGAGTTTAGTTTGGTTAAGGCAGTGCTGCTATTAACTTTGTTGAACGTTGACAACTTTTAAAAAGTTGTCAACGTTAGCCCAGACAAGCGTTTGAAACGCAAGCGACGAAGAACGTAATGGTATAATTTTGGATTAGTATAAAATAGCTCAGTTTGTAAACAAGCCTATAACCTTCTTCTCAAAGAAAATATCACAAGGGGTATGAAACCAACAGGGCTTCAAAAACCTTATGTTTTAATCGCTTTTCTTACTCCTCGGCTTTTTACGCAGCACCGGGAAGGCTATGGGGCTTTGCTGAGGTTTATCATCTCCCAACAGTACGCCCCATTGCTTCATATCATCGGTACGGTCAAAGATAATTTTAAGAACAGCAATAACCGGCAGCGACAGGAACATCCCGGATACACCGGCTAACGCTCCGCCAATAAATACGCCAACCAGTGTCCCCATCGCGTTAATCTTAACCTTAGAGCCTACAATACGGGGCATCAGGATGTTATTATCCAGAAACTGCACAAAAGCTATCACGCCCAGCACAATAAACACCGGTAACAGCTCCTGCGAAGAGCTTAGCGTGAGCAATACGCCTATAATATTACCAATTAAAGCCCCGATATAAGGTATCAGGTTGAGGATGGCAAATATCACACCGATAAGCAAAGCGTGTTCAATACCACATAGTAACAAAATGCCGCCCAGCAGTATGGTCATGTAAGTTACCTGTATCAGCAAGCCAATCAGGTAGCTTTTAACGATAGATTCAATCTCACGCATAGATTCCTCTACCTTTTTGTGATCATGTTCCTCAAACCACATAAAAACAAAGCGGAGCAGCAGGTTTTTATAAAATAAAAACAGGAAAATGTAAATGGGCAATAAACCCACAAATACAAATACCGATGATAAGGATACGGCAAATCCGCTGAGCATGCTTCCGGCATAGCCCATCAGTTTATCGCTCTGATCGTTCAGCAGTTTAGCCTGCTTTTCTGTTGAGAAGCTGCTCACCCGCCCTATCCAGGCACTCAGGTTACTCAAATGCTGCTTAACGTTAGCCTGTATTTGCGGAAAATCCTCTATCAGTCGTCCTACCTGGCCTGAAAAAAACCAGACAATCAAACCCACAAAAATGGCAAGCACCAAAATGGATAATACGATGGACAATACTTCGGGAACACGTTTTTTACGGAGATAGCGGGATACCGGCAACAATACCAGGCTCATGAAAAAGGCCATCAATAAAGGCATAATTACGCCCCGGCCAATAAAAATTAACATTCCAACAAGGCACAGCCCCAATAATTCAATAGAACGTCGTACGGTAACCGGTAATTCTTTCATAAAGGCGGATTAAAGTCTGGGAAAGTTAACAAAAAAATTCCTGAATCGTTTTTTGACCTTACGATGTTTCTTTATACGTTACATTTGAAACATTTCAATCCCTCCCACTATGAACATAGAAACTATAGCTATTCATGCCGGCAATATCGCCGACCATTCTACACATGCCGT
Source organism: Pedobacter sp. BS3 (assembly GCF_008274585.1). Classification (GTDB taxonomy): domain Bacteria; phylum Bacteroidota; class Bacteroidia; order Sphingobacteriales; family Sphingobacteriaceae; genus Hufsiella_A. The sequence goes on from NZ_VTRT01000002.1 coordinate 441,021, forward strand.
TGTTCAGCCGATCACCCTATCCACCACATTTTTACGCGATGAAACAGGCAGCTATCCGGGCGGATACATGTACACCAGGATAGACAACCCGAACCGTAAAGCGCTTGAGCAGGTGCTCACCCAACTGGAAGGCGGGACTGATACCTGCTGTTTCGCATCGGGAAATGCAGCCGGTAATGCGTTGTTCCAGGCGCTTAGTCCCGGCGACCATATTATTGCGCCTGCCGACATGTATCACGGTATGCGTAACCTGCTTAAAGAAGTTTATACCAACAGCCTGCAGGTAGATTTTGCCGATTTATCGGATGTGAATAACCTGCTGCCCCTTATCAGGAAAGAAACAAAACTAATATGGATTGAAACGCCGTCTAACCCGCTACTGCAAATAACGCCCATCCGTGAGATAACCGCCATAGCGCAGCAACATAACATCAAAGTATGCTGCGATAATACTTTTGCCACACCCGTTTTACAAAATCCACTGGCATTGGGCGCCGATATCGTAATGCACTCCACTACCAAATATCTCAGCGGTCACAGCGATGTGCTCGGAGGCTGTCTGACCACTAAAAACAATGACCAGCTCTGGCAAAAAATCAGGCGTATACAGGAGCTTTCGGGTTCAGTTCCTTCGCCATTCGATTGTTACATGACGGTTCGTGGTATTAAAACCCTGCCTTACCGGATGCGTGGCCATGTAGCCAATGCCAGGGCTTTGGCCGATTTCCTGTACCAACATCCAAAAGTAGAAGATGTATTCTACCCGGGATTACCTTCGCACCCGGGTCATGCTATAGCAGCTGCGCAGATGCAGGATTTTGGCGGTATGTTATCCTTTACCATAAAAGGTACGGCAGCCGATGCCGCCCGTGTAGCCAGCTCCACCAAATTGTTTGCACAGGCAACCAGCTTAGGCGGTGTAGAGAGCCTGATAGAACATCGGGCATCTATCGAAGGCCCTGATACTAAAACCCCGAAAACACTGTTGCGGGTTTCGGTTGGGTTAGAAAACATTAACGATTTAATTAACGATATTTCACTGGCAATCAATTAATTAATCACATATCCGAATTTTATTTGGAATTTACTTCGCAAACGTCTTATCTTTGAGCCATCATCCGGCAGATATGCCGGAAAATATCAAATACCCCGCAAAGGTTTTGATTTATAAAGAAGTGGCGAGAGACAGGCTCAGCGACCCACTGGCAACCCTGAAAATCAGAAGGTGCCAAATCCTGTCCCGGTAGTTCCGGGAAACTATAAATTGTTTAAACCATGAAAAGAACAAACAAAATCATCACCTCAGTGTATCCCTTTACGGGAAGTCAATCTATTTCCAAATCGTTTAATGTAGTTTGCTGTATGTGTTGCTGCTGTTGCTAAATGCAGGCACTACGGTTCCTTTTATTTAAGGTTTTCCACAGTGTTCCTACGGCAGGAAACGCAAAAGCTACGTTTCTTATCCTCCGAAATTTATCACAAACACATTAAAATCAATTAAAATGTCAGCTAATAATCTAAAATTCGAAACTTTACAAGTACATGCCGGCCAGGAAGCCGACCCAACCACAGGCTCACGTGCTGTACCTATCTATCAAACCACTTCATTTGTATTCAACAGCTCAGAACATGGTGCTAACCTGTTTGCACTGAAAGAATTTGGCAACATTTACACCCGTATTATGAACCCCACAACCGATGTTTTTGAAAAACGGGTTGCGGCGCTCGAAGGCGGGGTTGCCGGTTTAGCAACAGCTTCAGGTCAGGCTGCACAGTTCCTGGCAATTACCAACATTATCAATTCCGGCGAGAACTTTGTTACTTCATCCAATTTATACGGCGGTTCATATAATCAGTTTAAAGTTTCGTTCAAACGCCTCGGTATAGAAGCCCGTTTTGCCAATGTTGATGAGCCTGAAAGCTTTGAACGGCTTATCGACGAAAACACCAAAGCATTATACCTTGAAACTATCGGTAACCCCGGATTTAATATTCCCGATTTTGAAAAATTTGCCGCACTGGCACAGAAATATGACCTGCCGCTTATTGTAGATAATACATTTGCTGCCGGCGGTTACCTGTTCAGACCACTGGAACATGGCGCTCATATTGTGGTTCAGGCTGCTACCAAATGGATTGGAGGACACGGAAACAGTATCGGCGGTATTATTGTCGACGGTGGAAACTACAACTGGGGCAACGGTAAATTCAAACAGTTCAGCGAGCCATCAGAAGGTTATCACGGACTGGTGTTTAACGATGTATTCGGCCCTAACGGACCTTTCGGAAATATCCAGTTCATCATCCGTGCCCGTGTAGAAGGCTTACGCGATTTTGGTCCTGCCCTGTCTCCGTTCAACTCATTCCTGTTATTGCAAGGGCTTGAAACACTGTCATTGCGTATGCAGCGTCACGTGGATAATACCCTGGAACTGGCGCAATGGCTGGAACAACATCCGAAGGTTGAAAGTGTCAATTATCCCGGATTGGCAAGCAACAAATATCATCAGCTTGCTAAAAAATACCTTAAAAATGGTTTCGGCTCGGTGTTATCTTTCGAAATAAAGGGCGGCAAAGAAAAAGCAACCCAATTTGTAGATAGCCTGAAATTAACAAGCCACTTAGCCAACGTAGGCGATACCAAAACGCTGATTATTCAGCCCTCTGCCACCACGCATCAGCAATTGAGCGATGCAGAGCAGGCAGCAGCAGGTGTAACACCGGCAGGTTTACGCGTTGCTGTGGGTATTGAGCATATTGATGATATTAAAGCTGACTTTGAACAGGCCTTCGCCAGCATTTAGCGGCTTTATTTCAGTCTGAATTTTATACATGAGCACACTTCAAAGCTATACCTGTAAAAAACGGTTCAAGTTAGAGAACGGCAAATCCATATCCAACCTGGAAATTGGCTACCATACCTATGGCAAGCTGAACAGCAAAAAGGATAACGTGATATGGGTTTGCCATGCCTTAACGGCAAATTCGGATGTACTGGACTGGTGGAAGGGCCTGTTTGGCAGCAATGACCTGTTTAATCCGCAGGATTATTACATTGTTTGCGCCAATGTGCTGGGCTCTCCTTACGGGACAACTAATCCGTTATCGGTTAACCCGGAAACAGGACAACCTTATTACTTATCCTTTCCGCAAATCTCTGTACGGGATATGGTTGCCGCACATGAGCTGTTAGCTGAACACTTGGGCATCAGCAAAATCAGTGTGCTGATTGGCGGCTCGCTGGGCGGTCAGCAGGCATTGGAGTGGGCTATTAAACAACCGGAAAAAATTGACCGGCTGATTGTGCTGGCAACCAACGCGTATCATTCGCCCTGGGGAATTGCCTTTAATGAAAGTCAGCGTTTAGCCATTAGCGCCGACCCGACCTTTGACAGTCAGCAATCGCCGGATGGCGGAGCGAAAGGCTTAAAGGCTGCCCGCAGCATCGCCCTGCTATCATACCGCACGTATGAAACGTACGGTATTTCGCAGCAGGAAGTAACAGCCGACAAAACGGACAATTACAAGGCATCGTCGTACCAGAATTACCAGGGCGATAAGCTGGTAAATCGCTTTAACGCATATAGCTACTGGTATTTAAGCAAGGCAATGGACAGTCATCATGTCGGCCGCAACCGTAAATCGGTAGAAGATGCGCTGAAACAAATACAAGCGCAAACCCTGGTTATCGGTATAAAAACCGACCTGCTTTTTCCGCCGGATGAACAAAAATTCATTGCAAATCATGTACGCAACGGTCGTTATATCGAAATTGATTCGCTATACGGCCACGACGGCTTCCTGGTTGAGACCAAACTGCTTTCAAAAGAAATCGGCAATTTCTTAAAAACTGCCCCCAACAATAAAGACATCGTTCACCTGCATAAAATAGCATAAATGAGTAAAAAGCTGACATTAGGAATATTCGGTTTTGGCGTTGTAGGCCAGGGTCTGCACGATATTCTCAAAACTAAAGACCTGAATATTGAGCTGAAAAAAATAGCCATTAAAAACCCGGAAAAAGAGCGGTCATTACCGGGAGAGTTATTTACAACCCGTGCAGAGGTTTTACTGAACGACCCGGAAATTAATACCATTGTTGAACTGATTAACGATGCCGATGCAGCCTTCGATATTGTTTCAACAGCCCTCGCTAACGGCAAGAACGTAGTTTCGGCCAATAAAAAAATGGTTGCCGATAACCTGGAAACGTTAATTGATTTGCAAACCAAACACGGCACATCCTTATTATACGAGGGCGCCGTTTGCGGAAGTATTCCGATTATCCGGAACCTGGAAGAGTATTACGATAACGAATTATTGCACTCTATCCGCGGAATTTTTAACGGTTCGTCTAATTACATCCTGTCAAAGATATTTAACGAACATACTGATTATGACGCGGCGCTGAAACAGGCTCAGTACCTGGGTTTTGCAGAAACCGACCCCATTCTGGATGTTGGTGGATTTGACGCCAAATACAAGCTGGTCATTGCAGCGGCTCATGCTTATGGCATATTAACACGCCCCGAAGATGTGCTGAATATCGGCATACAATATTTATCGGATAAAGACATACAATATGCACGGGAAAAGAATTATAAGATTAAACTTATTCCCACAGCCCGCAAAGTCAACGACAACCAGGTGGTATTGTATGTATTACCTAAGCTCATTCACAACGATGATTTCCTGTACAATGTAGAAAACGAGTACAATGGCGTTATTGTACAGGCCGCATTTGCCGACCAACAGTTCTTTTTTGGTAAAGGCGCCGGCGGTCACCCTACCGGCTCGGCGGTATTGTCGGATATTACGGCATTGCGCTATGACTATCACTACGAGTTTAAGAAATATCATCAACCGAATCCGCCCCAGCTAACTAACGACTTTCTGCTGCACGTGTACCTGCGGTACAGCGATGAAAATATTCTGGGCGAGCTTGGCTTTGAAGAAATCAATGAACGATTATACACTTCCGGCTTTAATTATGTTACCGGGAATATTAAGCTGTCCAACCTGATTAAACATAAGGAGTTGCTGGATAACCCCGACATTTTTATTGCCGAAATAGGTAATAAAAACATCCCGGTTGCTTTAGAAAAAACGTTTTCGGCCATTGAGGCAAGCCTGTAAGGTAATTTTATTTACAAACCAGCGTACAGTTTAAGCGTTGTATATACATGCAACGTTTAAACTATCTGGCTTTAGCCATCGTATTTTATATAACCTCATGCAATCAGAATACGCCTCATTCTGGTAAGCAAACCGATGAACAACATCAGCAAACTGCTGTTACAGATTCGGACAAACTGATTATCCCGGGCAAAAAAATCGGAAAAATAACTCTGGGGATGGATGCCTCGGGACTTGAAAAATTATTGGGTAAACCCGATTTATCTGACGCTGCTATGGGTAAAGCATGGCTAACCTGGCTTAGCGATTCTTCTGCCCGCAACCCGAATGAGCTAAATATCTATACCACATATAGCGATTCAACCATGAGCAATAAAGTGGTAAAGCAAATCCGTATCACCTCACATGACTTTACAACCCCAACCGGCATTCATACAGGTGTGCAGTATAAACTACTTACCACCTACTCCTTACAAAAACTCGCCACTTATCAGGATATAGCTGTTTACGATGACATTAAGGAAGGGATTGCTTTTGAAACCGGGCAGGACAGCATCGTTCATTCTATCATTATTCATCAACCCGGCACAAAAGTTACCGACGTATACAGTTATCTGCACCCGGAAATGAAAATTGTAAAATAAAAAAGCACTGTTTTAGGGGCTATCGGCAAGATTGAAATTAACAAGACCAGATTATTATCAATTCATCTGGAATCAGTCAATATTTCTACAGTCAATATCTGTTTTGATAGCGGATCCAATTATTCAAAATATTAAAATATTATTTAATAATTCGTAGCAGACTAAGAGATGAAAAAAATACTATCTTACCTTCACACATAGGCAATCATTACAAATGACAGATGAGGAAAAACAGGCAGAGATAGAGAAACATCGGATACTCTTATTTGCGATACTTGATTATCATCTTGAATATTACACCGGTAGTATGGTCTTTGACCAGTGGGATCCTGCTGCCGATTTTTACTTGCAAGAAAAACAGCGAACGGAAAAAGACTGTCAGGAATTTAGGATAGACATACTTCAGCAGCGTCTTGACAGATTTGTAAAACGTTTGCGAGATCGAGTGGATTTAAACTTTGGAAACTATATCAAAGAACGGACCGGTTATGAGATAGATATTTTTGCAGATTTGCGTCACGAGGTTGCTACCATTGCTTCAAAGGGAAAAATAGAAAATGATGAAGAGTTAAAAAGTGTCGATATAATGCTTCAGGTTTATCGCGGTATGTCTGCAGACAAAGAACAGATTGACATATTGGTAAACCTAATAGATGAACGCAAGAAGCCCTACGAAGTAATCAGCAAAACAGAGTTTCCAGAAGTAAAACATGTCATAGTACAAGTTGCAATACCTCCGCCAGACAGTAATTACCCTGTGATGGCCGACACAGTTGGTACAAGCAAAGAGCTTAGTGAAGCAGAGTTTGCAGAATTACAACGCAAAAATGGTTTACTATCTGAAGCCCGGTCACCCGATAACAGGCGACAAATTATGACACGAACAAATGGTTCCACACAAAATGCACTTACAGAAGTGAGCATTCTTCTCAAAGGGGGCTCTGGTTGCATATATTGTGCAAAGGGAACCAGCCTGCCGATCAAAGCATACTGGAAAGACAATAATACTGTTGTTATTGAAACTAGGAAAGAATATATAGTCGATATAAGGCATGAAAAAGTACGCAGCTTTGAAGACGTAGTTAAGATTGAATACATTGAGAGTTAAACTCAGGTTCAGTTTTTCATAAAAAAACCGTAAGCCAAACATACGTTCAACTTACGGTGATTTTGTACGCCCATCAGGATTCGAACCTGAGACCGACGGTTTAGAAAACCGTTGCTCTATCCAGCTGAGCTATGGGCGCAACCTTTTTTATGCGAGGCGAAGTTAAATAAATTCCGGTTGATATTAAAATATAAAACTTACACTATGCTATACTCAGCTTACTATTTAAGCTGATAGGCCATCACACTTTTTTTCCAGAACGTAGGCACATAAATAATCTTACGAACCGGATCGTAAGCAATATCAGCTGTATTCTTTTTCTCCAGGTGCGTATCCAACAATAAATCATAATGGCCGTCAGCATAGACATAATACAGATAGCCAGCCCAGGCCGACCATAAAAAATCACCATTGCCTACCGGCTCCAGGCCGTCGCCGCCTTGCGGTAATTCGGCCAGTTGAGTAAGCTCCCTGTTCTTATCAGCCTTTTTCAGGTACTTTCCGGCAGCTATATATAAATCGCTTCCGATGGACTTAAGACCATTGACTCCGGCTATATTTTCCAGATAAGTAGAAACCATACCATTCTCTATCCGGTGAATCTTTTTAGTTCTGCTGTCAGATACATATACAATGCCTTTATCATCTATCGTAATATCATTCAGAAATTTAGCCCCCTCTACAGGTATTTTCTTTATTACTTTACCCCGTTCAATATCAATCGCAACCACTTCATCCAGGTCGGCAGCATATAACGTATTCCCAAAACGGCCCAAGCCTTTTGGGGCGTTCAATCCTGTAATCCAATCGGCGTTCAGCATTTTCCCGGTTAAGCTGATCTTTGCTATTCCGCCAATGCCATCTTTATCATTCGGGTTATTCCCCATTTGCGATGCAAACAGATAACCTTCTTTGGCCGGAAGCACCGATTCCGGCAGATTAACAACACTATCGGTTTCCCATAATTTCACTATCGTGTGATGCTGGGCGTGACAAGCCGAAACTGCCGCTACCAAAAGTAAACCGGCTGATACACATTGTTTGATCATAGCTGTGAGGTTTATAATGAATAATTAAGCGAATATAACTATTGAAGATAGAATTCCTTAAAAGCACCTTGTATATTCTGACTACGCTAAAGCAACCCGCAATCAGAATGTGGATAAATTTTATCCGATTTTTTGATTTTTGCAGTAGTCATTTTTGTAAAAAATATATAACATTGTGTAATATCCATTTTATTAACAGCGTCTGCTGCTATTTAAGCTTAAAATAAATAAGTGTTTAACGCGTTAAAGGTGGATTGAATTATATTGATTGTTGATGAAAGTTATAGCACCTTTATTTGCTCTGTTAACCTTCTTTGGAATAGCAGAAGCCCAGCAAAAAGAATCAGAGAATCCGTATGTACAGTTAGGTAAAAAAGCGCTTCTGGATGGCGATTTTAAGCTGGCCGTATCAAACCTCGAAAAAGCGCTTCCTGCCGATAGCAACAATGCCAATGTATTGTATATATTGGGATATTCCTATTACCATTCAGGCAATTATCCGAAAGCAGTAAGCTCATTCAGCAAGGTTGTATCGCTCAGACCGCAGGAAGTATCCGCCTATTATTACCGTGGCAAAGCACGTAACATTATGGCAACCGGTGTAAATAACACCTTATCATTAACCGAAAAGGAGAAATTACTGCAAGCCAGCATCCGCGATTTTACAAAAGCCATAGAACTGAATGTGAGCGATATGAAATTTTACCAGAACCGGGCTATTGCTTACCGCGATTATGGTATATTAAAAAGTCAGAAAATTGCCGGATTCTATGATAAAACGGCGGCAGCCAATGCTTATAAATCCTGCATGACCGATCTGCAAAAGGTATTGGATAATAATCCCAACCGTACAGACATACAAACCGAGCTGAAAAAAGCACGTGTTTACCTGGAAAACCTGGATAATAAATAATTCCCTTTCTGAAATTCTTATAGGAAATCTGTTGTAACTGTTTCTGTTTTTGAAACAACTGCAACAGATTTTTTAGTGAACAAGGTTTTACGGCACCGGGTCATGACCATGTCCGCCCCAGGGATGACATCGTGATAAACGTTTCAGCGTAAGCCAGCCTCCTTTAAAAGGGCCATATTTTTTAATGGCTTCTACACCATATTGCGAACAGGTAGGCGTATACCGGCACGATGCTCCTAATAAGGGGGAAATAAAATATTGGTAAAACCGGATAAGTAGCAAAAAAAACGCACTGAATACAGGCTTTATCAGTTTATTCCATAGTATGTTCAGTACACGCATAAACCAGTTTATCTAATGCCAGGCGCATTTTTTTTGCTATAAAATCAAACCCTTCAACCTCTTTACCAATATATGAAATAGCCAAAAGTAACTGCTTATCACCTAATTTACTGTAAAGATCTTCATGTTTATACAAACGATACGCTTCGCGAATACGGCGTTTTAACAGGTTACGGTCTACCGCCCGTTTATACCGGCGCTTGGGCACACTGATAATTACCTGTACGGGATATTTTGATGGGATGTTATAAGGCAGCCAGGTAATTTTGTATGGATATAAAATAAAAGAAGAGCCGCTATCAAAAAGTTGTTCTAACAACTTCTCACTGCATAGCCGCTCTTCTTTTTTAAATGTGTACATATTAATCGCTGGTTGTTCCGTTAAACGGATATATACTGCTCTGGCAGCAGATCAGACAGCGATCAATTTATGCTTTATGACGACGCTCGTCAGATACCGTTAATTTTTTTCTGCCTTTAGCTCTTCTTGAAGCCAGTACTCTTCTGCCATTAGCAGTGCTCATACGCTCCCTGAAACCGTGTTTATTTCTTCTTTTTCTTTGCGAAGGCTGAAATGTTCTTTTCATGATAATTTAAACTTGTAATAGTGCTCTCAAAAACAAGAGCGCAAATATAGGTTGATTTTTTATCAAAATCAACCTATAAATAAAAATGTGCGTATTTTTTATTTATTCTTTAACAGATCGCGGATCTCTGTTAACAGCATTTCCTCTTTTGTAGGTGCCGGCGGAGCTGCCGGTGCAGCCTCATGTTTACGTTTTAACGAATTAATTCCTTTTACCATCAGGAATATTACCAACGCCAGTAACAGGAAATTAATGGCTACCGTGATAAAATTACCATACGCAAAAATAACCGAGCCTTCAACCTTACGGGCATCAACCAATGCCGCTCCGGCAGGAACATTGCCTTTCAGTACAAGATACAGGTTACTAAAATCGGGCGTGCCGATAATAGCAGAGACCAACGGCATAACCAGATCATTAACCACACTGTCAATGATCTTACCAAAAGCGCCCCCTATAATTACGCCGACCGCAAGGTCCATTACATTGCCTTTAATGGCAAACTCCTTAAATTCTTTTACAAATCCCATAGATGTTTATTTTTTGGTTAGGTAAAAGTAATTGTTTCCACCAAATAAACAAATTATTGTATTAAGCCAAAATAAACATTAAGCAATAAAGCTTGTTTGTTGAGCAAACATATTTGCTTTATTCTTATTTTTGCAACCTATATCATCCATTATATGTTAAAACAAAACCTCCAGCAAAAGTTATTACAGAAGTTATCGCCGCAACAAATACAGTTTATTAAACTATTACAAATTCCTACCGTTGCGCTTGATACCCGTATTAAGGAAGAGCTGGAAGAAAATCCCGCACTGGAAGATATAAGCCTGACCAACCTGAACGATCCGGTTGAAGAATATCCTGATAAAGACCCTGAAGACAATTTTGACCAGGAAAATACTGCCGAAGATTTTGATGAGTTCAATGTAGATGATTATTTACAGGACGACAGTGTGAACGATTATGGCTCAAAATACGATCAGAACGGCGACGATGAAGAAGACCGCAAGGAAATCCCCATAGCCGTACAAAGTTCTTTTTTCGAGAATTTAATGCAGCAACTGGATCTGGTTTCATTACCGGATAAAGAATTCCGCATTGCATCGCAGATCATCGGTAGTCTCGATGATGACGGTTACCTGCGAAGGCCCATAGCTTCGCTGGTAGATGATCTGGCCTTTTCGCAGAATGTTTTTGCCACCGAAGATGAGATTGAGGAAATCCTGAAACTTATCCAGAGCTTTGATCCTCCCGGTATCGGCGCCCGCGATCTGCAGGAATGCCTGCTGATACAATTACGGAAAAAAGATACCGGCAATCCCATTATCCGCAAGGCAATTGTTATTGTTGAAGAATACCTGGACGAATTTACCCGGAAGCATTACGATAAGCTCGAAAAAGCGCTAAACATGAATGCCGATGAGCTAAAGGAAGTGATTAACGAAATATTAAAGTTAAATCCCAAGCCAGGCGATTCGAACGAAGTAAGTACCAAGCAGCTACAGGTAATCCCCGATTTCCACATTACCAATAACGATGGCGTGCTGGTGCTTACCCTGAATGCCAAAAATGCACCCGAATTACGGGTAAGCCGCTCATACCAGGATATGTTTGAGCATTATGATAAGGCTTCGCAAAAAGACAAAAAGCTCAAAGAAGCCGTTCAGTTTGTTAAGCAAAAGCTTGATTCGGCAAAATGGTTTATCGACGCTATTAAGCAACGGCAGCAAACCCTGCTCAAAACCATGAACGCCATTATGAACTACCAGTATACGTTTTTCCTTACCGGTAATGAGCGGGATCTGAAACCAATGATCTTAAAAGATATCGCCGATCAGATCGATATGGATATTTCAACCGTGTCACGGGTAGCTAATTCCAAGTATGTGCAAACCGAGTTTGGCACTTTCCTGTTAAAATCGTTCTTCTCAGAAGCCATCCAGTTAGAAAGCGGCGAGGAAGTATCAAACAAAGAAGTTAAAAAGATACTGGAAGAATGCATCCAGAACGAAAATAAGCGCAAGCCTCTTGCCGACGAAAAACTGACCGATATCCTCAAGGAAAAGGGATACAATATTGCCCGCCGGACCGTAGCCAAATACCGCGAAGCAATGAATATACCTGTAGCCCGGCTCAGGAAAGAACTTTAGGAAAAGTTACGGGTTGTGGGTTACAGGTATCATAACTCATAACCGTAGCTCACAACTCAATTGTAAAAATCTTATCTTCGTTGCCATGTCGCTTTTTGAAGTAAAAGAACGTATGGATGCGCTGGTGAAGGAACTGAACCAGCATAATTATAACTATTACGTACTGGCCCAGCCAACCATATCCGATTATGATTTCGACCAAAAGCTCAAAGAGCTGGAAGAGCTTGAAAAGCAATATCCCGAATACCAGGATGCCGACTCCCCTACCCAAAAAATAGGCGGAGAAATAACCAAGGAGTTCCAGACCGTCCGGCATAAATGGCCCATGCTTTCGCTGGGCAATACCTATAATGAGCAGGACTTACGTGACTTTGACACCCGCATCCGCAAAGCCATTGGCGATAATTTCGAATATGTATGCGAGCTAAAATTCGACGGGCTTTCCATGAGCCTTACTTACCGTGATGGCAAACTGTATCGTGCGGTTACACGTGGCGACGGAACCAAGGGTGATGACGTAACCAGCAACGTTAAAACCATTAATAAAATACCCAAAAAGCTTACGGGAAGCGGTTATCCCGATGAATTTGAAATTCGCGGTGAGATTTTCATGCACCGGGCTGCCTTTGAGCGCCTGAACCAGGCCCGTATCGATAACGATGAAGTTCCGTACGCCAATCCCCGCAATTTTGCCGCCGGAACCATCAAGCTCCAGGATTCTGCGGAAGTGGCACGACGTCCGCTGGATTGCTTTTTGTATTTCCTCTATGCCGATAAAAACCCCTTTAAAACCCATTGGGATAGCATCCACGCAGTTAAAAGCTGGGGATTTCATATCTGTGAGCATACCCGTTTATGCAAAAACCTCGACGAAGTGTTCGATTTTATCCATTACTGGGATGAGCATCGCGAAAAGCTAAGCTATGATATCGACGGTATCGTGCTCAAAGTGAACAGCTACGCCCAGCAGGCAGAACTGGGATTCACCGCCAAATCGCCCCGGTGGGCCATTGCCTATAAATACAAAGCCGAAGAAGCGGAAACTATTTTAGAAAGCGTAAGCTACCAGGTAGGGCGCACAGGCGCTGTAACCCCGGTTGCCAATTTAAAGCCTGTTTTGCTGGCCGGCACAACCGTTAAGCGGGCTACATTGCACAATGCCAATGAAATTGAACGTCTCGACCTGTACGAAAAAGATACGGTAACCGTTGAAAAAGGCGGCGAGATCATCCCGAAAATCACCGGTGTAAACACATTAAAACGCGTAGCCGGAGCAAAGAAGATCATTTACCCCGATACCTGTCCCGAGTGTGGCAGCAACCTTATCCGTAAAGAAGGCGAAGCGGCCTATTACTGTCCCAATGATGAAGGTTGCCCACCGCAGATCGTAGGTAAAATTCAGCATTTCATCAGCCGCAAGGCAATGAATATTGACGGACTGGGCGACGAAACCATCGAAACTTTTTACCGCAACGGTTATATTGAGCATATCAGCGATTTGTATACTCTGTATGAAAAACAGGATGAATTACGTTCGCTGAACCGTTTTGGTGATAAATCGATAAAAAACATGCTCGATGGCATTGAAAAATCCAAGCAAATGCCGTTTGATAAAGTATTATTCGGTTTGGGCATACGGTACGTAGGCGAAACAGTCGCTAAAAAAATTACCGCATATTTTAAAAATATCGACAGCCTGATGAACGCCAGCTTTGAAGAGCTCACATCGGTGGATGAAATTGGCGATCGTATTGCCGAAAGCCTGCTGGAATATTTCAAAGACCAGCGCCATATCGACCAAATCAATCAATTACGGCAGGCGGGATTACAGTTTGAAGTAAGCGAGACAGAAACTGTCCTGGTAAGCGATAAGCTCAGCGGAAAAACCTTCCTGATTTCGGGCGTTTTTGAACGCTACAGCCGCGATGAGCTAACCGCCCTGATTGAAGCCAACGGCGGCAAAATGTTAAGCGGTATATCCGCAAAGCTCAATTACCTGGTTGCCGGCGATAACATGGGGCCATCCAAACTTGAAAAAGCCAGAAAATTAAATATTCCCATGATATCAGATGATGATCTTTTATCCATGATTAACCAAAATTAGTCCTAAATTAGCGGACTGTTTAGTCAGCCGTATTACCGGCTTATAACAGCTTATTATCGTACATATAGAAATGAACAAATTTTACGGAACCGGGGTTGCCATGATAACCCCGTTCAATGCTGACGGATCCATAGACTTTACAAGTCTGAAAAAACTGATTGACTTCCTGATTGAGGGTGGTGTGAACTATTTAGTGTCATTAGGCACAACCGGCGAATCGGCCACACTCAGCAAGGAAGAAAAGAAGGAAGTGTTCCGCTTTACAGCAGAAACTGTTGCAAACAGGGTTCCGTTGGTGGCCGGTATTGGCGGCAACCAAACCAGCGAGGTGGTTAACGCGGTTAAAAATTTCGATACACAAGGATACGATGCTGTATTATCTGTAAGCCCGTATTATAACAAACCAACCCAGGAAGGTATTTACCAGCACTACAAAGCCGTGGCCGAAGCCTCTGTCTTGCCCATTATATTGTACAATGTTCCCGGACGTACAGGAAGCAATATCAGCGCCGAAACCACGTTACGATTGGCTTTTGATAGTGATAACATTATCGCTGTTAAAGAAGCATCAGGTAATTTCGACCAGATCAGCCAGATCCTTCGCGATAAGCCCCAGGATTTCCTGGTAATTTCCGGTGACGATGGCGTTGCCCTGCCCATGATCGCCATGGGTGCAGCCGGTGTTATTTCGGTTGTTGGAAACGCCCTGCCGGGCCTGCTTTCAAAAATGGTAGATCTATCGCTTCAGGGGAATTTTACCGAAGCAAAAACCTTACATTACCAGTTGCTTGAAATTACGCGGCTTTGCTTTGTCGAAGGAAATCCGGCCGGCGTAAAAAATGTGTTAAAACACCTCAATATCTGTCCGGACAACTTGCGGCTGCCTTTAGTAAGCGTCAGCGAAAACACATCCAAAAAAATCGGCGAAGAGCTGATGAAAATCTCATTTTAAGGTACATTCGTGCTAAATAGGATGTCCAAAAAGTCAACTATGGTCATCCTGAGCCTGTCGAAGGATTAGTTCATTGTGGCTACAGGCGCTTCCCCCGAGAATTCAGGGTCAGCGTGACTGTAATTTGATGGTTTTGTTGACTTTTTAGACACCCTATTGACTTCAAACTTCCGCTGCTTGTTACGCCATAAAATGTTTTTGAAAAGCACTTGCAGTAGTGCATCGGCAAAGATAGTCCCGCCATCCGCTATAGCCCTCATTACATTCCTACGGTGTACCCACATAAGCTGATTAACCCTTACAGCCTTTATCTGCACTACACGCTGCCTGGGCATTGACTTTGTTAATCACTATCCCCCTCATTTCGAGGGGGTGGGGGGAGGAAAAGAGATTTGTAATATTGGGGAGAACACCACAAAAAGATTTACAGGCGATGGGCTTTGGGGTTTACGCTTTGATGATGAGGTACCACATGGCATGAGAAATTATTTGTCAATTTCATAGATATTTGAAAATCAGATAAATAAGAGGGCCTCCCCCTGCCCCATTCCGCCAACTGGCGGAGGGACACTATGCTACCACGGTATTGCTACAAAACAAACCCAGTGCAAGTAATAACTGGAAGTGCTGATACATAATTAACTATAATAATTGTGGGTACACCGTAGATTGCATTCGGGGCTGCCGCTGCTGTCGGGTTTAGCTTGGTCAGGGCAGTGCTACTATTCTGAGACTCTGACAACTTTTAAAAAGTTGTCAAAGTTACTGTTTGCGGTAAAACCAAAGTTTACAGCACTGCCCACCCTATCTAAACCGGATGGCAGCGGATACCGGCCTATGAATAAGGCCTTGCAGGCGTATGAGCGCACAGCCGGACTACCGGAACCGATCATCACAGAACCCTGCTTTTCTAAAACATTCTAAACTTAATCTATAATCAGGTCTAACCGGGCAGAGATCAAGCTATAAACAATATTCATCCCACTCAATTTTTATTGTTGATCTGGTCTGTTCTCCCCCAACAGAACAATAATATTCCGGTTTACCGGGGGACAAGCCGGAGCACAAACATAAACCAGCCATGTTATTCACGGCTATTCGCCACATTTTAGTAATTTCGTACCGATAAGTTAAAACCGTTTTCTCATGTCCTCCATACTCATTAAAGCTGCCACCATTGTAAACGAAGAAACCATAACACAAGGCGACATTTATATCAAGAACGGTTTTATTGAGAAAATCGGCACCGGCTTATCGGCCGTTGCCGATATGGAGATCAATGCCGAAGGCAAATACCTGTTACCGGGCTGTATTGACGACCAGGTACACTTTCGTGAGCCCGGATTAACTCACAAAGCCGACATCTTTACCGAGAGCAGGGCTGCAGTAGCAGGCGGCATTACCTCGTTTATGGAAATGCCCAATACCGTTCCCAACACCCTTACACAAGAGCTGCTGGAGCAGAAATACCAGTTGGCATCCGGAAAATCGTTAGCCAACTATTCATTTTATATGGGTGCCGCTAATGATAACCTGGATGAAGTTTTAAAAACCGACACGCGGAACGTTTGCGGCATCAAGGTATTTATGGGTTCATCAACAGGCAACATGCTGGTAGACAATGCCAGCACGCTGGAAGCTATCTTCGCGAACTCGCCTATGCTGATTGCTACCCATTGCGAAGACGAAGAAACTATTAAAAAGAACCTCGAAGAGTATAAAGCCCGCTACGGCGATGCCATTACACCCGACATGCACCCGCTGATACGCAGCGCCGAAGCATGTTATAAATCATCTTCATTTGCTGTAGCGCTGGCAAAAAAGCACGGCACACGACTGCACATTTTACATATTTCAACAGCCAGGGAAACGGAATTATTTGCCAATAACGTTCCGCTCACAGAGAAAAGGATCACAGCCGAAGCCTGTATTCATCACCTCTGGTTTTCTGACGAAGATTACGCCACCAAAGGCAACTGGATAAAATGGAACCCGGCCGTTAAAACAGCCGCCGACCGCGACGCCATCTTACAAGCCGTGCTTGATAACCGCATTGATGTTATTGCTACAGATCATGCTCCGCATACCATAGCCGAAAAGGAGAAACCTTACCTGCAAGCTCCTTCCGGCGGCCCATTGGTGCAACATGCCTTGCAAGCCATGCTTGACCTGTACCATCAGCAGAAAATATCTTTAGAGCAGATTGTACGCAAAATGGCTCACAACCCGGCAATCTTATTCCAGGTAGAAAAACGTGGCTTTATCCGTGAGGGTTACTGGGCCGACCTTGTACTGGTTGACCTGGATAAAAAAGAAACGGTAACCCGTGAGCATGTGTTGTCTAAATGCGGATGGAGCCCGTTTGAAGGGCACACATTTCAATCATCTGTTAGTCATACCATTGTTTCAGGCAGCCTGGCTTATGCCAATGGAAAACTTATCGAAGGCCAAATGGGTAAACGCCTGACGTTTGAGCGGTAATGTTTTACTTTTAAGATAGGCCATAAAGGCACCCTTGATCTGGCTTAAGTTTCAGCGAAAGGTTGAGCGACCGAGCATAGCTTAAGCCTCAAAAACGGAAAGTCTCTGAACTTTCGCTGATGCAGTTTACAATTATTGGATAAAAGCCGAAGGCTTTAAAGTAACCGGACGAAGCCGGAGCTTCGCCCTATCGGTACTTAAGCCTCAAATAACGGAAAGTCTCTGAACTTTTGCTGATGCAGTTTACAATTATTGGGTAAAAGCCGGAGGCTTTAAAGTAGCCGGACGAAGCCGGAGCTTCGCCCTATCGGTCTTCGTGTCCTGTAGCAAAGCATTACAACAGCTCGGTAGCAAGATTGGCCAGCTCGCTTCGTTCGCCGCGTTGCAGGGTAATATGCGCATATCGCGGATGCGATTTTGCTTTATCGATCAGGTAGGATAACCCGTTACTTTCCGCATCCAGGTATGGCGTATCTATCTGGTAAATGTCTCCTGTAAAGATGATCTTGGTATTCTCACCGGCACGGGATATGATGGTTTTCACCTCGTGCGGCGTAAGGTTCTGTGCCTCATCTACAATAAAAAATATCTTGGTCAGGGTTCGTCCGCGGATAAATGCCAATGGCGTTATGGCAATTTTATCGGTATTGACCAGCTCATCTATTTTATTCTGCATCTTTTTATCGGCAAACTGCTCCTGTATAAAACGCAGGTTATCCCATATCGGGGCCATATACGGGTCTATTTTTGACTTGACATCGCCCGGCAGGTACCCGATATCTTTATTACTTAACGGAACAATAGGCCGCGTAACATAGATCTGCCGGTAATCTTTACGCTGCTCCAGGGCGCTTGCCAACGCCAGCAGGGTTTTTCCGGTTCCGGCATTCCCCTGAATAGTAACCAGCGAAATTTCGGGGTTCATCAAGGCATCTAATGCACATGCCTGTTCCGCATTGCGTGGACTGATGTTGAAAACGCTCTGGTTTTCAATCAAACGAAGCGCTTTTGTTTGAACGCTGTAGAAACCGTACGAAGCTTGCTTTTTACTGTTTAAAATATAAAAATGATTACCCGGCGGTAGTGTTTGCTGCTTTAATATATCAACCGGCACGGTTCTTTGCCGGTTAAATTTTGTCAGCAGGCTATCGGACACATGCAACATGGTTTTGCCAGTGTACAACTTTTCAAGATCCTTGATCTTGCCGGTTTCATAATCTTCGGCGTGCAGGTTGAGCGCTTTCGCCTTTAAGCGCAGGCAAATATCCTTGGACACCAGCACTACCTTACTACCGGGATTTTCAAGCTGAAGGCTCAATGCCGCATTGAGTATGCGATGATCGAATTTACCGCTGCCAAAAATTGTTTCGGCGTTATTTTCAGGCGGCTTATGATCCAGGATCACCTTAAACCGGCCCTGCGACCTTCCGTTAACAGGCAGCCAATCGGTTAACAGGTGCTGCCTCGAAATCTCCTCGATCAGCCGAATAAAATTGCGGGCCTCGAAATTGCGGGTATCGTTACCGGTTTTAAAGTTATCCAGCTCTTCAAGCACCTGGATAGGTATCGTTACATCGTGCTCCTGGAAATTCCGGAAGGCATTATGGTCGTACAATATTACCGAGGTATCTAAAACAAATATCTTTTTGCCGGCAGGTGCCTGAATATTTTTGGTCGTGTTGTTTCGCATAATGTCTGTAAAGAAAATCAGAAATACCAATAATGCATCATTATTCTAAAATATCTTACCAGGATTCAGGATATTATTCTTATCGAACACCTGTTTAATTCCCCGCATCAGATTCAGGTGAACTTCACTGTATTTTACCGGCATAAATTCACGTTGTACCAGGCCGATGCCGTGTTCGCCAGACAGGGTTCCTCCTGCTTTAACCGTCCATTCAAATATTTCACGGATACCATCTTTAAGCCGGGTATTCCAATCCGCATCGCTCATTCCGGCTTTGATGATGTTTACATGCAGATTGCCATCCCCGGCATGACCGTAACAAACCGACTGAAAGCCGTATTTCTGCCCGGTTTCTTTTATAACACGTATCAGTTGCGGTAGTTTTGCACGGGGCACTACGGTATCTTCTTCCTTGTAAACAGAATTGGCTTTAACCGATACGGGCATAATACGCCGTATTTTCCATAATTTATCCTTTTCAGCTTCCGTTTGGGCCCGCAGGATATCGGCACAGGCGTTTTGCTTCAATACATTCCGGATAATTCCCGCATCTTCGGCTAATACTTCCTGCCGGTTTCCGTCGAGCTCAATAAGCAGAAATGCTTCAATACCGGACTTAAGATCAAACTCAACACAGTCAAATTCCATCACCCATTCTACCCCTTTGCGCTCCATGTACTCTACCGCCGAAGGCGTTACACCCGCCCTGAAAATAGCCGACACGGCTGCACAGGCTTGCTCATTGCTGTAAAACGATGCCAGCATGACCAGGTTTTGCGTGGGTTTGGCAATCAGCTTAACTACAATCTTTGTAATGATGCCTAAAGTTCCTTCTGCACCGATCATGAGCTGGGTCAGATCGTAGCCCGAAGCATATTTTAAGGTATTGGCTCCTGTCCAGATAATATCGCCGGAAGGCAGCACAACTTCCAGGTTCAGGATATAATTCCTGATAGTGCCGTATTTTACTACCCGCGGCCCGCCGGCTCCATGCGCCACATTACCTCCGATCAGGCAGGTACTTTTGCTGCCCGGATCTACGGGAAACAACAATCCCATACCGACGGCAGCGGTTCGCAGATCTTCGGTAATTACACCTGCCTCTATGGTTGCCTGCAAATTTTGCGCATCAATTTCAATGATGTTATTCATCAGCTCCATAGATACCAGCACCCCGCCATAAACCGGTAATGCCGAACCACTAAGCCCTGTGCCGGCGCCCCGTGGCGTTACCGGGATATGATGTTTATTACACAACCTGAGCAAAGCCGCTATTTGCTGCGTGGTTTGGGGTTTTACTACCAGCTCGGGATAATATTTCAGGTCTTCGGTTTCATCATGCGCATAGGATTCCATAGCTCCATTATCGCCGATGGTAAACTCAGGGCCAATAATCTCACTGATCTTGCCGGCTATGTCCGGTGTTATCCTGTTATAATCAACGCTCATAGACTAACTCTATTAACGCATTTTTCAGCTCGGCTGCTACCGGTAAGTTGGATTTCCGGATGCGTACCTTTATATAATCTACCGCCATAAATTCTGTTTTAATATCCTCTAAAATAGCATGCGCTACGGTTTCAAGCAGCTTTACGGTTTGCTTCATGCGTGTTGTAGCTATCTCAAGCAGACGTTCATAATTAACGGTTTGGGCCAGATCGTCTGTAGCTGCACTGAATACCGGCTGCACCACTTCAATATCCACCAGGAATTCATTTCCCGTTAGCTGCTCTTCCGGGTAATAGCCATGATATGCAAAAAAACGAATGGCCTCTAATGCAACTTTACAGCGTAGTGTACCCATTGAAAGTCAAAAGTCAAAAGTCAAAAGTCAAAAGTCAAAAGTCAAAAGTCAAAAGTCAAAAGTCAAAAGTCAAAAGTCAAAAGTCAAAAGTCAAAAGTCAAAAGTCAAAAGTCAAAAGTCAAAAGTGTAAAGTTAAAAGGATAAAGTTAAATGCCGGTATCAAATAACATAGTCATCAACCTTTTCGGGATGATATTGTTATCAATAGAAAACTTTATAGCATGGAAAAATTATATACAGCTGTGGTTACAGCTACCGGCGGACGTGACGGGCACATCCAATCTGCCGATGGAACGTTAGACCTTGATATCCGCAAACCCAGGGAAATGGGCGGTGATGGCAAAGGCACCAATCCTGAACAATTATTTGCGGCCGCATGGGGCCCCTGCTTTCTGGGCGCTTTGGGTGTAGTTGCCCAGCAGGCTAATGTTGATGTAAGCGATGCCAGTATGGATGTAAAGGTTTCGTTTAACAAAGATGGCGGCGCATTTTTGCTTTCGGCCGAACTCGAAGTTCATATTCCGGGTATGAGCGCTGATGAGGCCCAGCAACTGGTTGACAAAGCACACCGGGTTTGTCCGTATTCTAAGGCTACACGAGGTAATATTGATGTAAAGGTAACTGCTATTTAGGTTGTAGGTTATAAGTTGTAGGTTATAAGCCTGCAGAATAAACAGATGCCGGATTTTGCCCGGCATCTGTTTAAACGGGAGCTAAGAGCCTGTTTAAATTTCAGATAAAGATTTCACAGGCTTAATTAATGGGGCTGTCTAAAAAGCTTGGTTCGCCGTCATTCTGAACTTGATTCATCCCGAAACCTCGCATAGGCGTCAAGTTAATTTTATGAAATGCTAATAATTTGGCTGTAAATCAATCAATTGTTCAAAAAGCACAGATAGAGCTAATACGATCCCGTATGTACGGGAGGGATCGGGAAGACGAGAGCTTTTTGATCAGCCCCGGCTTCCTGCCGCTGCTGGTGTCCCCACCAGCCCTCCGTATAACTTAAATTTTCATTTTTAACAGGCTCTAACTTTATTTCTCACCACAGAATGCCGCAGCATCCAGGTATTCTTTCCCTTGCATTGCATAAACGTGTTGATCATATCGTTGGTTCTGTCATGGCCCGCTTCAGCGATGGTGTTCATACTTTCACGCTTTATTTCAATAAGCTTGCTGAAATCATCCAGGGCAAATTTCAGCAGATCAGCAGCCCGAATATAATTTTTGAATTTCCATTCTTCTTTTTACCTTTGAATCATCAGATGATATGATGAATGAAAACTTAACTATAACCCGCCGTTCGCTGGCCGATGAGGTTGCCGCCAAGCTGCAGCAGCAGATCTCGCTGGGGAAATACAAGGTTAACGATAAGCTGCCTATCGAGCCCGAGCTGATGAAAACCTACGGTGTGGGCCGTTCTACCATCCGCGAAGCGATAAAGATCTTAACCAATTCCGGCCTGCTGCGTGTACAGCAGGGCGTAGGCACTTTTGTTGAAAGCACTTCGGGCAACCAGGAACCGCTTATCCAGCGGCTTAAACGGGCAGATAAACCGGACCTGGATGAAGTGCGGCAAATACTGGAAATGAAAATTGCCGAAAAAGCGGCATTAAACCGTACCGAAGCAGATATTGAAAAAATTAAAAGCCTGCTGGAACAGCGTAAACAATCGGCAAAAGCAGGCTCGCTGGAAGCATGTATTGATGCCGATATCCGTTTTCACACTGCTATCGCCGAGGCTTCGGGCAATGATATCCTGGCCGATCTGTACCGTTCGGTCGCCATTCATTTGCGCAACTGGTTTATATCCATTTATAAGGATACCCAGGCTTTTAGCGAAACTGAAAAACTACATGAGCAGTTACTGAAAAGTATCATTGAAGGTAATGCCGCAAAAGCATGGCAAAATGCCTCTAAAATTATCGGACACCGGCCTGGATAAAAATTTTTCCTACAATTCATCAGATGATCTGACTAATAACATTTAAGAGCAGCAAGTCAATTATAAACTGACACACAAATTCATCCTTATATTATTGACCACAAAGCTATTACGTGTTTTTAATTTTGACTTTTTATTTTGACTTAGCACTATTTATGCAACCCCTACAAAACGCAACTACCACAGCCGAGGCCAAAAAAATCGCACAGAAAACGGTTTACTCCATCCTGTTTGCCATTAGCTTTACCCATTTACTTAACGACATGATGCAGTCGGTTATTCCGGCCATGTACCCCATGATCAAACAGAATTTTCACCTGAGCTTTACCCAGGTCGGATTAATAACGTTTACCTTTCAACTAACGGCATCGCTGCTGCAACCTTTTGTCGGCTCGTATACCGACAAGACACCACGCCCCTATTCATTAGCTATTGGCATGAGCTTTACCTTATTGGGGTTAATCTCCCTGGCTTTTGCAACCAGCTTTGCAGCCATCCTTATCGCGGTAAGTTTAATTGGAATGGGCTCATCGGTGTTTCACCCGGAATCATCACGGGTAGCTCACCTGGCCTCCGGTGGTAAAAAAGGGCTTGCCCAATCGATCTTCCAATTAGGCGGAAATGCCGGAAGCGCCATCGGGCCGTTGTTAGCTGCGCTTATCGTGGTTCCTTACGGGCAATTTTATATTATCTGGTTTGCCCTGGCAGCTATTTTAGCCATTATTGTATTACTCAGAATTGCAACCTGGTACAGAGGTCAGCTGGTATTCAGAGCTGCCAATAAAAAACAGGCATCAGATGAAGTCCATCCGCAGCTATCACGCTCTCGGGTTATTTTTTCGCTGTTCATCCTGC
The DNA here is from genome assembly GCF_008274585.1 of Pedobacter sp. BS3. GTDB lineage: Bacteria > Bacteroidota > Bacteroidia > Sphingobacteriales > Sphingobacteriaceae > Hufsiella_A. Next base: position 464,787 of record NZ_VTRT01000002.1, read on the forward strand.
TGGCGCTGATTTTTTCAAAATACTTCTACATGGCCAGCATGAGCAGCTATTTCACCTTTTATCTTATCGATAAATTCCACGTATCGGTGCAACAATCTCAACTCTACCTGTTTGCCTTTCTGGCCGCCGTAGCCACCGGAACATTGCTTGGCGGGCCGCTTGGCGACCGTTTTGGCCGGAAATACATTATCTGGATCTCTATTTTGGGCGCCGCTCCGTTTACGCTGCTGCTACCTTATACCAATTTATTCTGGACAGGCATTTTGTCTGTTATTATCGGGGTAATTATTGCATCGGCCTTTTCGGCGATATTGGTATACGCCACCGAACTGGTTCCCGGTAAAGTAGGCATGATAGCCGGTTTATTCTTTGGTTTTGCTTTCGGTATGGGTGGTTTAGGCTCGGCCGTATTAGGTAAGTTAGCCGACCAGACCAGCATTGAATACGTGTTTAAGGTATGCGCCTATCTGCCGTTAATTGGTATTATTACCGGATTTTTACCCAACATCGGCCAGCACAGGAAATAATGTACCCATCCTGGCAGGTATTTTACCTGATATCTATCGCTATGCCAAACTGATCAGAAAAACAGAAGGCCAATGAAATTCTATAACCTTCGGTATTTTAACGTGAGTCCGGGTTAAGGCGCAGGCTCGTCCCGATTTGCAACCGGAATGCCATAAAACGGCATTTGCAACGCCGCAATGTTGCTTAAGACAATCAAAGACAGCTATTACCGGCGTTACAAACGCCTGAGATTTATGCGCTCGTTTTGCAAACGAGCGCAAACAGGGGCTACACTCACTGAGGTTGCAGTGTACACTTTCAGTCCTGGTAGTCAAATACTGCCACCTCATCGGCTACAGGAGTTTCTTCAGGTTTGCGGAACTCCTTTTCCCATTTGGCAATAACTACCGTGGCCAGGCAATTCCCAATCACGTTAACCGAGGTGCGGGCCATATCCATCAGCTCGTCTATTCCTAAAATAATGAATATGGGCCAAACCGGCATTCCGAACGATGCTGCTGTACCTAACAAAATCACCAACGATGCTCTTGGAACACCTGCAATACCTTTGCTCGTGAGCATTAAGGTAAATACAATAAGCAATTGGTGTCCGAAAGTTAAATGCATGCCGGCTGCCTGGGCCACAAATACAGCTGCTATCGACAGGTAAAGCGTAGTACCATCCAGGTTGAAACTGTATCCGGTAGGCATTACAAAGGCCACGATCTTTTTAGGTACGCCCAGTTTGTTCATTTCTTCCATCGCCCGTGGCAGTGCCGCCTCTGAGCTGGTTGTTGCAAAAGCGATAGAAACGGGTTCGGCAATAGCCTTAACAAACGCTTTTACCGGCACGCCTACAATGAGCGCTATGGGTAATAATACCACTAACAGGAAAACAATAAGCCCCAGATAAAGCGTTATAAGCAACTGTAAGAGATAAAATAATATGCCCAGTCCCATGTGCCCTACGGTGTAAGCTATTGCTGCACCAACACCCACCGGCGCAAAGTACATCACAATATTGGTAAACTTGAACATTACTTCCGAGAGGCTGTCTACCGCTTTCAGCATAGGTTCGCGTTTGGCCGGCTTTACCAGGGCCAGGGCTATACCGAAAAGAATACTGAACACTACTATTTGTAATATTTGTCCTTCGGCTATGGATTTGGCTATATTTTCGGGGAAAATGTGCAGGATGATATCGTCTACAGACTGAGTAGGCACTTGGGGCAGCTGTTCTGTTAATTCTTTCGGTTTAACAATGCCGACACCTGCCTTTGAAATATTGATCACAGCCAACCCTATAAATAAGGCTATGGTGGTAACTGCTTCAAAGTATACCAACGACTTCCACCCCATTCGTCCCACCTGCTTTAAATCCGAATGCCCGGCAATACCATAAACCAGTGTTCCAAACAACAGTGGTGCTACAACCGCCTTTATCAGCTTAAGAAATACTTTACTTAAAACCTGCAAATGGATAGCTACTTGCGGAAAGTCATGACCTATTTCGGCCCCGATAACCATAAAGATGAATATCCAGGCCGTTAGTGTCCGTTTCTGGAAACCCCATGCAATAAGTGTCAGAATGGTTATCCACCTGGAGATGAAAAGTACATCGGGAGGTATAATAAGCCATTGATAATAATTAAGGGTAGCCAGTATAGCCGAAATTGTAATACATACTAAAGAGATGAGACCTGTTTTCTTTAACTTCATACTGTATAAGACGGCTAATATCTGCCGCATGGTTAAGGTGAACTATAAAAATATCATATTATTAAACAGCAGACAAACTGCTGAGAAATTTAGCAACAAAAACAGTTCGGAGAAAACTGCGACAACGTCCGTCTGCAGTCTCTCCGTCACTGTCTCACCATTAATCAGATCTGACTTACCTGATTTTTTTCTATTACTGTCAAGCCAATTGTAAACCGCCGTGTTGATTTATTTTCATGCTATGCTTTTAAACACGTTGACTGTTTTGACTTTTAGCTTTTGACTTTTAACTTCATTACCATCCTGCAGTGGTATCATCTCCACGAGGATCCGCACCACCCTGATAGCCTTGTGCTGTTTTCAATATGGCATCTACTCTTCCTATAGATGATCTTTCTACAAACTTATATCCTTTTTCTTTCAGTGTTTTTTCTGTAGCAGCATTAAAAGTACCTTTTTCAATGTAAACCTCATCAGGCAACCATTGATGGTGGAAACGTGACGAAGAGACCGCCTGCTGCATATCCTGTCCAAACTCCAGTACATTTAATATGGTTTGAAAAACCGAGGTAATGATGGTTGATCCACCGGGAGTTCCTACAACCATGTATAATTTACCATCTTTTTCTATAATGGTTGGTGTCATGGAGCTTAACATTCGTTTTCCAGGAGCAATGGCATTGGCTGCACCTCCGGTAACACCAAATAAATTAGGGGTTCCGGGTTTGGCAGAAAAATCGTCCATTTCATTGTTTAACAGGAAACCGGCGCCTTTTACTACCACTCTTGAACCATAAGTGCCGTTTAACGTGGTGGTTACCGATACTGCATTTCCCTGCTTATCTACAATGGAATAGTGTGTAGTTTCTTCGCTTTCTTTACCCATAAGTTTGCCGGGTTTTATTTCCGAGCTTGGCGTTGCTTTATCCCAGCTAAAATTGTTCATCCTGCTACGGATATAGTTTGTATCCAGTAACTGCTTTTGGGGTACTTTATAGAAATCCGGATCGCCTAAATATTCTGAACGGTCGGCATATACCCTTCTTTCGGCTTCTACAATAAGCTGTACGGTTGAATCCTGGTTATGTCCCCACCTGCTTAGCGGATAAGGTTCTACAGCATGCAGTAATTGCATTAAAGCGATCCCCCCGCTGGATGGCGGCGGCATCGATATTACCTTATAGCCTTTATACATACCGGTTACCGGCGTACGCCAAACCGAATGGTAATCAGCCAGGTCTTTTTTGCTGATCAGGCCTGCCCCGCGGTTCATTTCTGCAACCAGCAGATCGGCTGTTTTACCGTCATAGAAACCGGCCCGGCCGTTATCACGGATGCGTTTAAGTGTTTCTACCAGCTCTTTTTGTATCAATACGTCGCCCATTTTCCATACCTCTTCTTTTACAAAGGCAGTACCTTCGGGATTATATTTTATCAAGGATTGCTTTACGCTGTTTAAGCTCCTGGCATCTTTGGCGGTAATATGAAATCCTTTCTCTGCCAGTTCAACAGCAGGCTGAACAACTTCTTTCCAGCTCAGCTTTCCGTATTTTTCATGTACCTTGACCATGCCATCCACGGTTCCGGGTACACCTGGCGCTAAATGCCCGTACAAACTTTTTCCCGGTACGACATTTCCGTCTGCACCTAAATACATATCGCGGCCGGCTGTTAATGGAGCCTTTTCGCGATAATCGAGCGAATTGATATTTCCTCTGGCATCGCGGTATACCAGGAAACCGCCTCCCCCGATATTGCCGGCCGTTGGGAAAACTACGGCTAAGGCAAATTGTACGGCAACAGCGGCATCTACGGCATTACCACCCTTTTTTAATATTTCAAGTCCAACACGGGAGGCTTCCGGATGCGCTGATACCACTACACCGTTCTTATAATACACCGGTTTACCGGCCTGCTGGGCAACGGTTACCAGGATGAATAAAAAAGTGAGAGCGAAACTTATTGAAAAATATTTCATCGATTAATTTATCTTTTATGCTTATTTTTTAATTAATGGCTTACGTGGCAGTTTTTGATCGCGTTGTGCTGTGTTATACACAAATGATGCAACAATTGTAGCGGCTTGTTTTAAATCGTCTGCAACCAACCGGTCATACGTATCCTGGTTGCTGTGATGCGTACGGCTAAAATATTCTACCCGGTCTTGTATAAACTGGAAACCCGGAATACCGATGTCATCAAATGAAATATGGTCTGTGCTACCTGTATTGCGCAGCGTAGTGGTAGTGGCTCCCAGATCATGAAATGGTTTGAGCCATTCATCAAAAATTGGTCTTACAGCCACGTTCTGCTGTGCAAATATGCCGCGTAGCCGCCCGGTACCATTATCCAGGTTATAATAGGCTGAAATGTTAGCTTGCTCCGGTTTTAACTTCATCGTGGTAACATCTCCGAAATGATTGGCAACATATCCTTTTGATCCCCAAAGGCCTTCTTCTTCAGACGACCATAAGGCGATGCGGATGGTGCGCCGGGGCTTTAGATCCAATGTCTTGATAATACGTACAACCTCCATCATCACGGCACAACCGGCAGCATTATCGGTAGCGCCGGTAGCAGCATGCCATGAATCCAGGTGAGCTCCAAGCATTACTACTTCTTTTTTCAGCTTAGGATCTGTTCCCGGAATTTCGGCGATCACATTATATCCTTTGGGATCATCGGTTATAAATTTTGTTCTAACATCGGCCTCCAGCTCTACCTTCCTTCCTGATTTAATCAGCCGGACGATACGCAGGTAATGCTCTGATGAAACTTCAAGCTCCGCCGGCATCGGGCCATCGTCAAGACCGAAAGCTCTTGGACTGCTTGTAAATACCGTACCATCATCTCCTCTGGCCAGATCTAATACCAATGCCACCTTTTGCTCGTAAAGTAATTGAGTGAGCCGTTTTTGCGTGGCCCTGATACGGGCAATATATTCGGCACTTGATTTTTTAAGCGGAGGCAATGAATCAAGGCGCTTTAATTCCTGGTCTGTAAAACGTGTGGCATCGGGAGTGTAATTGGGCTCTAACTGTGTTTTGGTATCAAATATTACTATTTTACCGGCCAGTTTACTGCCCATTTGCTTAATAACCGTTGTATCGGCTTTAATTAATACTACTTCTGCCTTTATTTCACCATTAGTGCTACCTGACCAGGCCTTGGGTGTTGCTATCAAAGCCTGGTAGTATGGTGATTTCATGGCGACGTAACAACGCTCAATTTCCCATCCCCGGCCAAACTCGCCCCAGGGTTCTAAGTGAGCATTTTGCAATCCCATAGTTTTCAACGTGTTTACAGCCCACTCTTCGGCTCGTTTTAATCCCGGCGAATTGGCGAGTCTCGGGCCATTAACATCGGTAAGCCAGAAGGCATGTTCCATAACTTTTGAATGTTCCAGGCCTTCCCTACGGATCTGCTGTATCACATTAGCGTCCGGGGTTTCCTGGGCAATAACCGGGTTCAACGATCCGGTTATTAGTAAGGCAAGCAATAGTTTTTTATACATAATTTATGGTGATTTATAGCATTTTCTCTTTAAGCAGCAGTTCCATCATTGTTTCTGCAGCTACACGGCCCTTTTGTTTTAGTGCAGATCTTGGTGTATTATCTCCTACCTCATAAGTTAGCGCTTCTGCTTTTAAAACCCGTCCCATCCAGCTTTTAGATACGTTGCCCCCGTTACCTGAAGGGCGTACATTTGCTTTAAAGCCAGGTATAGCAGCCTCAAATGCCTCAAGCCATCTGCGGGTAAATCCCGGAAGATTTGTTGGCTCATTGTTTTTATCTTCATTGATATAAAATACATCCTGATAAGTTGAATGAAAATCGATGCCGAAATAGGCCTTTGCCTGCTGTTTGGCTATTACATTTAGTAAATAATCTTTTACAGCCCTGGTTTCCGGTTGCTTAAAATCTGTCCAGTCGCGGTTCAGATCAACACCTGCAGTACTATGCCTCCAGTTACCCTCATCTACACCATCAGGATTGATCAATGGTACCATGATCACCTCGTACGATTTCCTGAAATGTTCTGCCAGCGGTGTTGCCGCTAATACTGTTTTAACAAATTCCTGCATGGCCATAAAACCGGTCACTTCGGGCGGATGCTGACGACTTAGTACAACTACCAGCTTTTTCCCCGGGCTTTCTGTTGTATGAAGTGCAATAATAGGTTTACCCAATATGCTTTGACCGATTACTTGTTTCTTTATAAAAGGCTTTTGGGCCACGCTGTCTATCCAGCGGTATGCAGTTGATGAATCTATGATCTCTTGCGCCGCTATGATCAGGGTATCCGCACCTGCTTCTACCTTAAAGCTGGCATCGTTCCCTGCCGAATTAAGTTTAACGCCCGAGACCGGAGTCCAGGATTTGCCGCTGTAGCTTACTTTGGGATCATAACGGTGCCGGCTGTCAGGATAGGTTAAATGGATATAAATATTCTTTTTATGAGATGCCCACAGTTTAAAAGCATACCAGGGGCTTGCATTAATGGGCGAATTTTCCGGCAATACGACAACAGCAAATGTACTATCATTCAGCTGCTTAACATTATTTAGCCTGGCAGATGCAAAACGGTTGCTAAAGGTAACCGTATGATCGTTAAAACCATACTCACGCTTATCCTGGAAGTTAATTGTTGCTGCTGCCGGATGGGATGTTGTTGAAACAGATGACCGGGGAACGGAACATGCATAACACACACAAACCAATAGTGACAACAACCATTTACTTAACCTGTAATATGCTATGGCTGTAACACGTTGCTTTCTCACTTCATTTAATTTAGAGACAGAAGAATACCATATAGTCTCTTTAATCAGTCACAAGGACCATATAAATTTTAACAAACTTTACTATACAGCTATAAATCAATGCCTTAAATTCATTGTGTTTTTGCCAGATCCATATTGTAATGTACTTTCATATAGCTGATCACCGCGTTGGCTATGCGCCCACCGGATATTTGCCTGATGGAAGAAGTGTTTCTGTTGGTTCCGGGCGTTTCTAATTGTATAGCCGAAATTGTTCCGCCTGATTTGGAGCCATAAGTAAGTGTGCAATATCCGCCATTAAAATAACTGTCTGTATTAGGTTTGGGGTCTTGCTTGCTGGGCACTGCCGGGCAATTATTGTTGGCTAAAAGCGTGCCTAAGGCATTATCACCTCTTATTAGTTGCGAAAATGACGCTGATGAAGATTTTGCAATAGCATAAATACTTGATTCTGAGGCCATCGAATTAATGTCGGCATCTGTTGAGTTAAGCTCATTTTTTGATAACAGGTAGCCAACCTCAATACGGGCTTTATCATGGCCATGACCATGCATATCCAGGTACAGTCCATTACCTATATGTTCTATTACGATCTGCCGGGCAATTGTAATGAAGTTCTGATAATCCTTCCAGGCTTGTATAGCATCATTATGGGTTAGATACGCATCTTCTAACGATCTATTGGGATCCATTTTTTTACGGCTAAGCATATTGATGATAATATGCGGGCGTAAGCCTGTTTTTTTCTCCAACGAATCCGCTATCCGGAAAGTCAGGTCTGTTGCATAAATATCTCTAACCGTTTCAGCGTTCGGATTTGTACGGTCCGGGATATTATCGGGCTCCATTGTCCCATCATGCGGTGATGACAGAATGATGGGAGAATCCATACTTCCTACAATAATGCGGGTATACTTGTTTGAGCCGTAAATGACCGCACCGGTAACATATTGCGTCTTATCGTACAGATCTGTACCTGTAGTAGTATCATCGGATAAAGCTTTGCTGCTTTTTTTGCATGATACTACTGCAAAAAAAGCCACCGCGTAGAGCAGCACGATCGTATACTTTGCTTTCATTGGTTTTATAATTTGTTATTCTATATCTTAATGAGGCCCATTTTATTCCACCGTTCAAGTATATTGCCTACAATATTACCTACACCATAAGCCGGATCTTCTTCGGGACTATGGCCCCATTTATACACCTGAGCCACGTTACTATCATGCCTGTACCCTCTGATATGGGTAAACTCATGTGCAATATGCCGGGCGTACCGGTAAGCCAGTGGCTGATTGGCATATATCCAATAATCGTTAGAGGTGATCTTATAAACACAGGCACTTGAAAACCCCTGCGTACTTGTGGAACCTTCGGTTTGCTGTATTAACAGATTCAGATTGATCTTAGCTGATGCCAATAAGTTTTCATACACTACACGCCCGTCTATCCGGTGCAATTGTTCATTAATTTCACGCTTAAAGCAGGTTGATCTGGTAGCACTGTAAGCCGAATCATTATAGGTATGACTATATAATGAATCTTTAAATTCCTGCGAAGAGTAAACTTTGTTTAAAAAGCCTGTAACTTTAGTCAGCGTATCGCTAAAATGCTCAGGCAGGCTAACATCTCCTTTAGTTGATAACGTGAAAGTGAATTCAACTGTGGTTATGGGATTTCCCGGCTCTTCTGCCTTCTCCCTGGTATTCTTTTTACATGACAGTAATGCCGAATACATAACCATTATAAAAACAATACCTCTTTTCATGGTATCATAATTTTATTATTCCTGCCTTATTCCAGCGTTCCAGGATATTACCTACAATACGCCCAACTCCGTAGGCCGGATCTTCGCCCGGGTTTCTACCCCATTTATACGCAGTGGCTACTTTATTATCATGCCGGTAACCCCGGATATGAGTAAATTCATGGGCAATGTGCCGGACATATCTAAACGCTAACAACTGATCGGGTTTCATCCAGAAATCATTGGACGTTATCTTATAAATACAGGCATTGGAAAAACCTTGTGTACGTGTTTTACCTTCGGTTCTCCTGATGGCGAGCTCAATATTTATTACTGAATCGGCAGTTAAATTGCCGTAAACGGCACTCCCATCAACCCGATGAGTCTGCTCATTGATAACACGTATAAAACAATTGGCTTTTGATTTTGAATACGATGAATCATTAAATGTATGGCTGTAAAGCGAATCTTTGAACTCTGCAGATGAGAAGACCTTATTAAGCAGTATATTGATTTTGGCCAGGGTATCCGTAAAGTTTTTGGGTAATATTGCCTGTTTATCAATACTGGTTTTAAATTCAAACCTGATATGCAGGCTATCTGCTTCAGGTATGTTCCTTTTAGCTTGCACATTAAGGGATAACGTTACGCAAAAAACACACAACAATCTGTAAAACAAATACTTACCCATATAAAATAACATTATTTTATACAACAATTAAGACAATAAATCCCCCGGCACGGTCATAAAACCGATATTTATATTGTTATGATATTATTAAATACTACGGGTTTTGCTCCATAGGGTTAACCTCTATTTCCCGGCGTGGTATGAGAAATTGCCAGCGAACATCTTCCTGAGGTACCGTCAGCACATTAGCTAATGTCGACGTAGCGCCGGTTCCTGTACGGTTCAAATCAGAATTTGTACGTTTCAGGTCAAGAAACCTGAAACCTTCTCCCCAAAGTTCAACCCTGCGCTGTACTAATATATCGCCAAGCAACTTGCTTATGGTGTAGCTGCTGCTTTGTGTTGGTTTTACATAATTTGGATCGCGGTTTACAGCCAATGGATAGAGCGCTGTTGCTGCACCGTCAAAATCGTTTTGCATGGCTTTTGCCTCCGCCTCTATCAGGTACATTTCAGCGGCACGCATAAACGGAATGTCGCCGGCACTCACGGCCGGGTCTTTTACCAGAAACTTACGGTGCATATACAGCTTTCGTACCTGAGTTGGTTCTGATTTCCCGGTTGATGCGTTAATTACACCAGGAAAATTAACATAATCGTCAACGTTTGTACACCATAGTTTTTTACGGATATCTGTAGATGATATAAGCGCAAATAATTTGGTGTTTATTAATTTAGGATTAGGCCGTGTATGCGCTGAATTAAAATTAGCCGACATGTATGCATAGAACGAACCGTAAGCGGGTAACTGATCGGCCAGTTGATTTGCGCCCCACATCCATTCTGAATTGGATAAATTGGTAAACCCGCCAAGATATTCTGAATTAGACATTAAACTATAACCTTCCCGGGCTTCGGCAGCATATTGGGCAGCTATATCCCAGTGTTGCATCACTAAGGCTACACGGGCTTTGAAGCCTTTGGCGACACTCAGGTCAATGTGGGTTTTATAAGCACGTGCCTCTGCTTGTGAAAGATTAATAATAGCAGAATCAAGATCAGTATTGATACGCTCATATACTTCTTCAACTGTTGCTCTTGGCAGCGGATCAAGCGAATACCTGGTTACAATAGGTACACCGGGTTGTATATTAATTATACTGGCATCATAACGTTTGGCAAAAATCTGCACCAATTGAAAATGAGCCCAGGCACGCAGGGCAAGACACTCTCCCCTAACGGTTGCTTTCTCTGTTTCAGAGCCGTCAACTACGTCTAAGGCCGGTAATATTTTATTGGCGCCTGCTATGATGCGGTAATAGAACCGGAAGGCGAAATAATTAAGATCGCTGGATACGTTACGATGGTTTATCCATTTATATGAGTTTCTGAAATAACTGGTTCCTGCAGCAGAATGAACAATATCTTCGCCCATAAAGTCCAGGGTGATCATCATAGCGGCCTGCCCGTCCTGTTCCTGGCCATCATATTGCATGTACAAAGCCCGGTATAAGCCGTTTAAAGCAACCCGGATATTGGTCATTGAGCTTAATATTTCCTGTTCCGCCACCTGGTCGGAAGGCTTTGTGTCCAAATAATCTTTATTACATGATGAAAGTGTTACTAACAGAGCAAGAACACAATAGATGATATATTTAAAATAGCGCATCTTCTTAATCATTTTAAAGTGTAACATTTAACCCAAAACTTATGATACGCGACGGAGCGTACGTATATGATGGCGAACCGGTATAGGTTTGAGTTGGATCCATACCTTTGCGGGCCGATGTAATAAACAAATTCTCACCGCTTACATAGGCTCTGGCACTTTGTATACCATAGCGTGATATAAACTTCTTGGGCAACGAATAGGTTACCGCAGCAGTACGAAGATTGAGATACGAAGCATCGGTTAGCCAGCGGTCGCTATCATACATGGATGTTCCGGTTGTACGTTTGGGTACGCTTGTTACATCGCCAGGATTTCGCCAGCGTTTCAGCGCATCCACGTGTAACGCTCTTCCGGCAGAGCCGCGATACATAAGCGATTCATAATCGTTATCAAACGCATAACCACCCACCTGGTAAAGGAACATCAATTGCAATGAGAAGTTCTTATATGTGAATGTATTGTTAATACTTCCATAGAAATCAGGAATAGCGCTGCCTGTATAATGATACTGGGCATCTGCTACTGTTGTAGTAACGGTATCTCCTGTCCAGTATAGATCTGCTCCTGTTTCGGGATCTACGCCGTACCAGTCTCTCAGCCAAAATTCGTACATAGACTCACCGGTAGCATATTTCTTTGTGCCACTAATTTTGTTTTCGTACTCCTGGGGCAGGGAGATAATTTTATTTTTAAAGGTAGTCCAGTTAATGCCCATATTCCACTTGAAATTCTTCTTCCTGATAATATCACCGTTGAGGTTAATTTCTAAACCCTGGTTACGCATGCTGCCAAAATTGGCATTTTGTGTTAATACGCCTGATAGCAATGTAGTTGATACCGGAAACAACAGGTTATGCGACTGGCGGTGAAAGACTTCGAAGCTTCCGTTAAGCCTGTTTTTAAATAACCCAAATTCAAGCGCTATATCTGCATTGGCATTTGATTCCCATACCAAGCTATCGGCAGCCGCTTTAGTGTATAAAGCTCCGGGTTCTGACCCATTGTTATAGTTAAGATCATATAACGCCTGATAAGCGAAATATCCACTGATATTATCGTTACCAACCTCGCCGTATGAGGCTCTCAGTTTAAGCAGATCAACCCAATCGGCTTTAAAGAAGTCCTCTCTGTCTATATTCCAACCGGCACTTACCGACCAGAAGTTACCCCATTTTCTATCCGGATGGAATTTCGAAGAGCCATCGCGGCGGTAAGAGGCCGAGGCCAGATATCTGCCATCGTAGCTGTAATCTAACCTTGAAATATAACCTTCGGTTTTGTACAGCCTGTCATACGAGCTCAGATTTGTAGTTGTAGTAAAATTATCCAGAACAGAGGATCCTTCTACGGCCTGGTTTCTTCTTGAACCGGTTATATAATCGTAATAGCTCAGGTAGTTTTCATGACCAAGCAGTACCTTAACTTTATGAACGCCAAACTTTTTTTCATAATTAAGTAATTGATTAAAGTTAAGATAAGCCGTCATACTATTGGTACGTGTGGCACGGCCTACCCCTACGGCATCACCAATAGTAGCATTATCATAAACGTTCGATCTGTAATTACCTAAATTGGCGCTAAATGTGGTGCTGAATTTAAAATCCTTCAGAAATGTTATTTCGGCATTGGTATTGGCAATAATAGAATTACGCCTGATTTGATTAATATTATACAGCGTTTCTGCAATAATATTACGTCCTGTCATTAACGGGCGGTAATCTGCCGGATCATATTGCTGGTTACCATTCTCATCAAGGATATAGGCGCCCGTTACAGGATTATGGATATGTACCGGGTAAATAGGCGCCAATAACAGGTCTACATAAAAAGGATTTTCATTAATACCGCTGCTTTCGTTGGCCTGATCTGATTTGGTGTAGTTACCGTAAAGGTTTAAGCCTACAGATAACCATTTTACGGGCTGTGAGTTAACCCGTACACGGCCTGAGTAGCGTTTAAAATCCGATCCGATTACGTAACCATTCTGATCAAGGTAGTCTAACGATACATAATAGTCGCTTTTGGCAGACCCGCCCATCAAACTTAGTAGCAGATCTGTACGCAGGCCTGTACGTTGTATAGCATCTTTAAAGCTCAGATCTTCAGGATAAAGTAACCTGGCCTGCGGATTAATGGTTCCGCTGGGTAACACTACCTCGTCATCAGCAACGTTGAACGGATTCCATCCCAAATAGGTTTTAATATCTTTACTTGCCTGTTCTGGCGAACCTGAAGTGCCATTCTTCAAGCTCTCCCATATCAATTCATAATATTGATAGGCATCTACTTTCTCGTAATCGGGCAAACCTCTTTCTGATATGGCATGGGTTAGCTTTATATTAATGTTATTGCGGTTGCGCTTACCTTTTTTGGTAGTGATCAATATAATGCCGTTAGCTGCCCGTGCTCCATATAAAGCAGTTGCCGAAGCATCCTTTAGTAAGGATATACTTTCTATATCATCGGGGTTAATATTATTGATCACTCCTTCGTAAGGAGCACCGTCAAGCACATATAAAGGGCCATTGCTGTTGGTTATTGAGCTAAATCCCCTTATACGGATATCTGGGCCTTCGCCTGGCTGTCCGCTGCCGGCATTGGTTTGCACACCAGGTGCGGCGCCCGCTATAGCATCATTCAGGTTAGCAATTGGCCTTAGTTCAATATCTTTGGCGGTAATTTGTGTAACAGAATTGGTCAACTCCCTTTGGGTTGACGTTCCAAAGGCAATAGCAACTTCATTTAATTGTTTTGCCTCTAAGCTCATACTAATATTGTATTTGTTAGCGGCAGTTAGTGTTACTTCTTTAGTTGCATAACCAATATAGGTTAGCTGCAAAATCTTGTCAGAAGATTTTACAACCATTGAGAAATTTCCATCTGCATCAGATATGGTTCCGGTTGTCGTTCCCTTAATCCGGATAGATACTCCGGCCAGAGGACTACCATCATCATTATCTGTAATCTGTCCGGTTATAGTACGAGTTTGTACTTCTGCCGAACTGATCACTGGCTTATTTAAAGCATTTACAATTATGATCTTGTCTTCTATTTTATACGATAAGCCCTGGCCATCAAGCAATTGGTCAAGAGCCTCATTAATGCTTACATTTTGTACATGTATGCTTACAGGCCTGGTGCCGGATAAGGCATCGTTATTGTAAATAAAATAATAACCGGTTTTAGCCCTTAATTCTTTAAAGGCGTCTTTTAAACTGATGTTATTTTCTGACATGCTGATTTGCTGACCATAGGTTAAAGCGCTGACATGCAGATTAAATACCAAGAGTAGAATAGCTGTTAACTTCATTGTCAAAAAAACTTTTCTGGCTATCCGATAATTTTGTATTTTAAATAATTGCAATACGTTTGGTATTACACAATGTATTTTATCTTTCATACATTTGTATATAAGGTTTTGAACACTGAGTTTATTAATTCGTTCCGGACCTTGTAAATCTCTCTTTCCCGGCCGCAACCCGGGAAAGTTCTTTATAAAGTCACTATTTTTTCTAACCTGGAATTTTTTGTAGCACTATTAATCTATTTTTTTGAGCATGTTACCATATTACCTTTTATTTCAAATTTCACATTGCCGGCAGATTCCAGCACTGTTAATACCTTTGATAAATTAGCGCTTCTGGGTATAACACCTGTATAGGATATATCAGGTTTATCGTTATTATAAACAACATCTACATTATACCAGCGCTGTATACTTTTCATAATGTCATCTATACGGGTATCGTTAAAAACAAACAAACCGTTTTTCCAGGCCATTGCCGCTTCCATATCGGCTTTATATATGGTAAATCCTTGTTTATCTACTGTATATTGCACCTGTTGTCCCGGTGCAATAACCCGGTTCTGATTATTCCGGCTGAAGTTTATAGAACCTTCCAAAAGGGTGGTTTTCAGCACCTTTTCATCCTGATAAGCCATAATATTAAAGTGAGTTCCAAGCACCTTGACCTGTGCATCTCCAACCTCTACAATAAATGGCATTTCTTTATTTTTAGCAACCTCAAAATATCCTTCTCCTGTTAAAATAACCTTACGTTGAGGGCCGCTAAAATGTGCAGGGAATGTTAAAGACGATTCTGCATTGAGCCACACTTTACTCCCGTCTGATAATACAACATGATACTTACCACCTCTGGGCGTAGTTAAGGTATTGAACATTACGTCCTGGGCAGTAACATCTGTATTTTCAGGAACATAAGTAATTGCGCCGCTAACCTGGTTTATCCGGGTTACCCCCTGCTCCGCCAGTTCGCCTTTTTTGTTTTCATTCAATTCCAGTCGTGAACCGTCTGACAAGGTCAGCGTTGCCTTATCGCTGCCTGGCGCTACATCTGTTACAGCTACCTGGTTTTCTGTTCCCTTTACTGAGTTCCTGATATAGAATTTATGAATGCTATAGCTTATAATAATTAATGTAACTGCCGCTGCCAGGTACCTTAACGGCCGCCAGAAACTGTTTTTACCGTGCCCATTTTCATGGGCAATTTGCCGGTACATATTATCCCAGTCAATATCGTGCACATCGGCATCGGGATTCAGGGTTCTATACCGCTGATCCATTATTTCGAAGATAGCCTTTTTATATTCCTTGTTACCGATGTATTCAAACAGCTCCAGGTATTCTTCATAAGAGATACTTTTATCTCTGTACTTTTCTAAGAGCTGTTCTATTCTTTTATATTGATCTGACGGCATAAGTTTCTGTTTTTGAAAGTTAAAAATACAACGTGCTATCCTGAATCTCAACATTTCTGTGTAGGTGTGTTGTCTTTAACTTTTGTATCTATAGACTTTTGAGTTGTATAATAGGACCGAAAATATTTTTATTTTATTAAATAAAGTCTCAGCAATATGATTTTCAGCCTATAAGAAACAGTTAAATAGCAAAACCAGACAAATAAAATTTAAAGGATAACCTGTTTTATATTTTTTACGGTTAGAACGGTCCTAAAGCGATTGATTTCAGTCAATATAATAGTAATCAACAACTTAAAGGACATAAACATGAAACAGGTTTATTTAATTCGTATTATTTGTTTTGTTATAGCTATATCAGCTATTAACATAACCAGGGCCACCGTTAGATACGTTACTCCAACCGGAGCAGGCGATAAAAGTGGCACATCATGGGACAAGGCCTCAGATGATATTCAGGCTATGATCAATGCTTCGTCTTCGGGCGACCAGATCTGGCTTGCCGCAGGCACTTACTTGCCTACTGTTATAGCTTATAACGGCACTACCAGCAGAGACAAAGCCTTTGTTTTGAAAAGTGGCGTAGCAATTTATGGAGGATTTGCAGGTGGCGAAACCCTTTTGTCGGCACGCAATTATACCACAAACGTTTGTATTCTAAGCGGAGATTTAGACGGATCTACGGGAACTGACGATACCTACCATGTGGTTATCGGCGCTTCCTTAAATACCTCAACTATACTGGATGGCGTAACTATTAGCGGCGGCAGGGCTAATGGATCCAGCTCTGCATTTATATCAACAGGTACATTTGAGTTTTACAAAGACAGAGCTGCCGGTATATACTTACGCTCCAGCAAACCCCAGCTTAGTAATATTATTATAAAGGACAATATTTCTTCAGGCGGTGGCGCTGGCGGATATTTTTATACCAGTTCACCTACAGTTACTAATGCAACCATTGTCAATAATACTGCTGGCGGAAATGGTGGAGGTTTATTCTTTTATGGAACTTCCAGCGTGCCTACCTCACCTGAATTCTCAAATTCAGCGTTTTCTAACAATACGGCCGTTTCTGGTGGTGCTATCTATATCTCAAGCAACTCATCACCTACCTTTACTGCTGTATCATTTACAGGAAATACTGCCTCTACGTCATACGGAGGCGCTATATATAATACATCCGGCCTAACTATTGATGGATCAACATTTGACCAAAATAGCTCCTACAGCCGCGGCGGAGCTATTTATGATTCAGGCAGTGCAACCACTATAACCAATACCCTGTTTTCATCTAATAGTACCAATACAGGTTCCGGAGGAGCAGTATATATTTCCTCTAATAGTCCCGTACTTAGCAATATTAAGTTTTATAATAACAACACCCCGTTAAAAGGAGGAGCGATATTTATGTACGGAACAAGCAACGCTCAGGCAAACACGGCACTTACGAACTGCCTGTTCTATAATAATCAGCAAACCAACGCTGACACAGATAATGGCGGAGGCGCTATTTACGCTTCTTCAAATACCAATACAACCATAACCAATAATACGTTTTATGGTAACAGCGCCATTAATGATGGCGGGGCTATTAATCTGGGATATAGTAGTTCTGTTATTAATCTATATAATACTATTCTGTACAATAATAGCGCTACCGGCTCCGGAGCCGATATTCACAATAGCGGCAGTGATAATATTACTGTTGCAAATTCATTAACACAAGCGTTTGGAACCGATGGCACAGACGGCAACATCGTAGGATCAGATCCCCTGTTTGCCAGTGTAACCGCACCAGATGCTGATTTTTTACAGCTTACATCCACCAGCCCGGTAATAAACAAAGGTGATAATTCCAAAATTTCCGGAACTTCACTTGATCTGGCCGGCTCTGCCCGCATAACTCATACGATAGTTGATATGGGCGCTTATGAATACCAGGGTACATTACCGGTTACCTTATTTAACTATAGCGTAAAGAAGCAAAATAACAAGGCGCTGATTAGCTGGCAAACCGCCGCAGAGGACAATAATGATTATTTTCTGTTAGAGCGCAGCACTGATGGTAAAACCTTTAACATGTTTGCAAAGATATACGCTAAAGGCGCCGGTCAATATTCATATACAGATAATCAGCCAATATATGGAATTAATTATTACCGCCTGACCCAGGTCGATGCAGACGGAAAATCTACTGACTACGGTATACGTACACTAAAATTTGACCTGATTGCTTCTGAAATCAACTTATACCCTAATCCTTCGCCCGACAAAGTAACCATAGTTCTCAATGGAGCTGTTAATAAAGCGGAGTTGCTGGATATTAACGGAAAAATATTGGAGAGCAAAACTGTACTGGCCGGTCAGCAAGCATTAACGTTTAGTATGACCAGTTATCCTAAAGGCATGTATATGGTAAGTCTTTGGGGAGTATCCGGTAGGGTAAATAAAAAGCTTATTAAGCTTTAACCATATCACAACTACTTCCGGAGTTTAATTGACTGAAAGCAGCAATAAGGCTCCGGAAGTTTATCCATGTTCCATGAAAACCTAATCTCTTATTCGATCTGCTTCTCTCGTTTCTTTGCCAGTATTCCTAATACATAACAAAAACATATATGCCATTTAGTTCTGACTTATAAACGAGATAGCTAAATCGAACGCATTCCGATATTATAGCAAACATAACATCGATAAAAGCGCATCTGCACTGATAACGTGCCTGAATGGGACGAACAGAAATATTATAATATCGGTTAAAAGAGGAGTTGCTTCACTACCAGGACAAATGCTATGATAAACGCACTCTTGCTAAGCCGGTATTTTAAATGCTTTAATACCTCAACAATAATATTTTTCACCCTGCTTTTAGAAAGCCCCATAACCCGGGCTATCTCGTCATGGTTCATATTTTCAGAGCGACTCATGTTGAAAACAGCTTGTTTCTGTTCAGAAAGCTCAGTTAATGCTTTTTCTATAATACGTTTACTTTCGGATAGATTGATCTTATCGTCAATATCATTATAACTAACGGATAGATTGATCCACGTTTGGTTCAACATCTTTTCATTACGGGCAGTTTTGGTAAGATAATCGTAGGTTTTATTGCGGGCTATGGTATAAATGTAATTACGCGGATGTTCTATAGCAAGCAGGTTACGGCGGTTTTGCCAAAGTATCAGAAAGGTCTCCTGAACTATTTCTTCGGCATCGGCCTTTGAATGGATGTAATTATCTACAAAAGTAAATATGCGGTTTTTATACTCGTTAAACATTTGCCTGAATGCTAGTTCATCCCCTTCGTAAATTTTTTGGAGTAAAAGCTTTTCGGCGAATAAATTGTACAAAGTTGCCATGCAGAGTTAATTGAGAAACATTATATTAATATTCTGCTACCATCATTGAGCGTTCTGGCAACAGCCCTTGCCCTTTTCTTTTATAAACATACAGTTTTTTCAGATAAATCGAAATTTTTTTTGAAAAAATCAAACAAAGCCATTTGTTAATAACACTAAATCAAAAATAATCTAAAAATAAAATAATTTATTCAAAGAAATACACAATTTATTGCAAAATAGACAATATACACACATCAAAAAGTAAACAAAATACAAAATCGGGGAAAATAAATCCTCCCCGATTGCTGATTACCCGACACTTGCTTAGATTATTGCTTATTTAAAATATTAATACGTAAGCCTAATTCTATATCTCCGTTAGTTTGTACAGTTAAATTATTATTGACAGGTAAAGTATAAGCTAATAAAAATTGCAATTGCTTTTTATGCGAGTATCCGAATCCAAGAGTTGCGTTATTTGAACTATGATACATAGCCAGCAAATTAAACTTATCTTCAAAAAATGTGGCGTTTAATCCGGCATCAACTATATTATCATAATTACGTACTCCCCGGTACACTACCTTAGGCTCAAGCTTTATAGCGCTAAAGGCATATTTATAGCTTATGGCAGTATAAAAGGTGGTTGGTGTGTAAATGGCATTTTCTGTGTCATAAAATACATTACGCAGGTTAGTAACCGCCGCCTGCACAGTAATAGTTGGTGTAGTATAGGCTAAGCCGAAATCGGCATCAGCATAAGGTTTTATATTATTATACTGCTCTATCAGCATATCATCAGAATCGCCTACTATGCCGGACTCATCGATACGCTCTGTTGCAATTCCTGCCGAAATACCAAAATTAAGCATACTGTTGCCGGTTAATTGTAAATGATAGGCATAGCTTAAGGCATAGCGGTTGGCTCGCACTAACCCGTCTTTGTCGGTATTTAATTGTAGGCCCAGTCCCATTTTACCGTTTAGCTGATATTCTGCAGTAAGTATATCAGCTAAATTAGTACTGTTATTCTTTATAAACCCCTGTTTATAGGCGGCGTTCAATACCACACCTTTTTCTAAGCCAGCCATTGCCGGGTTAGCTAAATATTGGTTCTGGTAATAAAGGCCTATTACAGGATTAATCTGGGCTTTGGTATTGTTAAAGGTAATTATCAAACCTAATGTCAGTGCAAACAGGCAATAATTTTTTTTACGTATCATTTTTTGGTAATAGTTTAGTTCACAGCTATATAAAATACAACGCTTACAATTTTAGTATGCTTGGCTTACTTATCTCTGAGAATGGTAAGCGAACCTTTAATTGGTTTCAAGCCTCCACCGTATTTGATTTCGTAGTAATAAGTGCCTGATCGTAACAGTTCTCCGTTATATGTACCGGTCCAGTTCTGCTGGTAATTTTTTTCAAGAAGAACTGTTTTTCCAAGCTTATCATATACGTGTACTTCGTTATCCGGGTAAACTTCAAGGTTCTCAATTACCCAGGTATCATTTTTACCATCGTTATTGGGAGTTAATATATTATGGGGTTTTATCTCCCAACCTGGTGTAACGGTTTGCATGGTCAATACTCCACTTGGCGATAGTTCAGTTCCGTTTACCGAAGCAATAAAGTAAAAAGTATGTGTGGCTGATGTGAGCGGGGTGCTAAATTTATAAGACCAGTTACCTTGTGCATCAATTGTAATGGCAGTATCAAGAGGAACATCATCCACATATAAGGTTACATATACGGGCAGTGTAGTTAATAAACCTGTTTCGCCACTAATTAACGGTAGAAGTGATGCAACTTGTCCGTTCGATCCGCCATAAATTACCGGTGCCGGAATGCTTTTTAGCACATTGATAGTTATGGTTTGCGATTGCGATACCAAGGTTAAATCATCACCATTTTTCACGGTTAAGCTCAGAGTGTATGTTGGCTTATTGAAATAATCGAACGTGGCGCCAGCTGCTACCGTAATAGTGCCTGTTTGAGCATCGATAACAAAATTATTACCCTCGTTACCACCGGTTATCTCCCAATCTGTAATGCTTCCGCGTCCTTGCAGGGTAGCTTTAACCACGCCTACCGTTATGCCGGGCTCTGCATTGGCGGTTATATAAAAGCTCTGACCGGCTGTTATAACCGGAGCTATCTTTCCAACGGTATAAACTTCACCAGTTGTGAAGGCAAAACCATCAAGAATTACATTAACACCATCTGTAATACCTGTTCCCGAAGCCTTTTTGTCCAGTCGCAGTGTTCCCTGTCCATCCACATTGGTTACCGTTACCTGGTATAACTTACCGGAACCACTTATCGAAGCAATTGTGCCGGTAGCTGTACCAGTGGCAGTAAGATTAAAATCGGTCATATCTACACCGGTAACATTCTTTGAGAAATACACATTATAGACTACGGTAACTGCACCAAAATCTGCTGAAGTGGTTATACTGTCTATTACAGGGGCATTGCGTAAATAACTAATGAAAGCTTTATTATCAGGTTCTTCTCCTATACCATAGGCCGGCGTAGCAGTGGATGAAGCTATCAGGTTATTAGTTCCGTTAAAATCGGCCAGGCTGCGTGTTGCATTTAAAGCGTATAAAAAGCCGTTAGAAGGCACAATAGTATTTCCGGCCATTTTGCGGCTGCTGGCAGTGGTACCATCGGGCCCGGTAAGGGCATTGTACGCATTAGTTATATTGGTAGTAAGTACGGGTAAAAAAGCGTGTACCAGGTAATCAAAGCCATCGGCAGCGCCGTTCAATGCACCATCGGCATTGGCAGCCTTAAGTACTACAATATCATAGCTTCCTAAGGCAAATGTACCCGTAGAGCCCGAGGATGATGCTACTGCGGTAAAGTACTGTGTATTGTTAATGGTTATATCAAGCGTATAATCGGATGCGTCAGTGTCTTCCACATAATCCGTTGCCGTTGGCGATCTTCTGATAACGATGGTTGTTCCTGACCTAAGACTCGACCAAAAATCGCTGTTATTAAACATAAATTTACCACCGGCATCTCCAAAGGTTGAGCTTGTTGCCGATGCGCTGGTAACATCTTTAATATACATACCACGCATATCGGTCTTATCTTTAATTACCAAAAGTTCAACAACATCGTTTGCACCTAAAGGTGATGAAGCTGATGAATTATATACCTTATTAATAACAACGTCTTGTGCCTTTACGGCAATAGCAAATAATAACCCTGTAAGTAATAGTAGTTTTCTTTTCATATTCAACCTGTAATAGAATTAGTTAAGCTCCCATCCGCTTTTCTGACACTTTTGTATCCTGATTTGAAAGTATAGACTATTAAGAAATGATTAAGGACCGATTTTTTTATACTTTTTTATATTTATATGTTCACGTAAAGTAAACTACAAATTCACATTGATGTATTGTAGTGTTAGCCTGATTGGCAACCATTATTAAAAAAAACGGTACCAGTCCCCGGCTTTTTAGTCTATATCTAAAAACACGCATGAAAACATTACATCTTTTAATCGCCTTACTTTTCACGGGCTTTATTACTTTGGCGCAGGAGCTACAGCCGGCCAACGTACATTTCGATAAAAATCACTGGATTGAGTACATTGAGGGTAATATGCCCCTGGTAATTAGCGTGCCACACGGCGGTACTACACTGGTAGAAGGCGTTCCGCTACGGTCATGTAAAGGAGCGGTAACCGTTACTGATACCCGCACCATTGAGCTGGCCAGGGAAATTGAGAAGGCTTTTATTAAAAAGTACAATTTAAGGCCTCATATTATTATATGTAATATATCGCGTAAAAATGTTGATCAGAACCGTGATGTTGACGAGGCTACCTGTGGCAATGAGTTAATGAAAAAGCCCTGGGAACAGTTTCATCATTATATCGACAGTGCTATATCACTGGCTACTGCACAATATGGCAAAACATTGTATATAGACCTGCATGGGCACGGACATAAAAAGCAACGCCTTGAATTGGGTTACCTGCTAAGGGCTAATGAGCTTAAAGACCTGAATAAATCGAACGAGGCTGAGGCCACTAAAAAGTCATCGTTATCTAACCTGCTTGCCGACAACAGCAAGCTTAGTCTTACCGATCTGCTGACAAGCAATATTGCATTTGGCACCATGATTGCCAACAGCGGTTTCCCGGCCGTGCCTTCTAAACAGGATAAAGCGCCTGAAGACGGTGATAAATACTTTAACGGCGGATATAATACTGCCCGCTATTGCAAATATCCTAATGTGCACGGCTGGCAGATAGAAAGCAATTACAAAGGTGTCCGGGATCCGGAAGGCCGTCCCCTGTTTGCCGATGCCTTTGCCCAGGTAATTATGAAGTTTATTGACAAAAACACCTCGCTGAAAATTAAAAAATAGAAACAGACCTGCTGATGCCCTGACAGGCCGGAATATTTCAGCCTGTCAGGGGACAGGCCAAGGCAGCAAAGTATAGTACTATTTATTCTTCAAACAGCTGTAACACCGTAAAACCGGCGGCTTCCAGTACGCTTATTACTTTTAACGCATCAATTCCAACTCCTTTTACTGTTAACAGATGGTACAGCGAATCAACATCTACCGTCCATTCCGCTACTCCTTCTAATTTATCAACCACCAGGGCCGCTTTTGCCAGCTTTTCTTCTGAATTTATATTAGTTTGAAATTTGAGTGTATCCATAAATAATTAACAATTTATAGGCTAACAACTGATCCATTCTCATAATCCGGAAATGCGATCTATATCCCGGCAATATGATCCTCTATCATTTAAAATAGATACATACAGCGGACTGTTTTAACCAAACGCAAAAAATAAAGATACTACAATTATATTTTATAGGTAGTCTGAGCTCTCTTTTAATAGGGTTATCTTTCAGATTTTTTACAAACGTGAACGGAGCTCCGGGCTTTTTAGATCTCCGGTTACTGCTCTTCCCGGAAGTAAACCTTATAGTAATTCAAAGATTTTTCCTCATCAAATCCCTTTTCGATCATATCCTTATTGCCATGAATATAGATATGAAAATTCTTGTCCAGCTTCAGCACGCTTTTATACACCCGCGACTGCTTTTTTACCGCTGGCCCTGATATTTCAAAACTATCGGCAATGCCGGTTTCAAACTCATTCTCATAGTTTTTCTTGAAGCTCAGAAATGATGCAATACCCTGTTCATTACCAATAACTTCCTGCGAAAATTCTTTCAGCTCAAACTGCTCCTTTTCCTTAAAGTACTTCATGGAGCGGTTCAGCAGGTCAATTTTATCGGCTTTGGATATTTCAAACTCTTCATCGAGCTTGGTGGTTACAAAATCCTTGTAAACTCCCAGTATCGCATTGGTCTGGCTATAATTATCATTCCTGATCTTGAGCTTCAGAAACTCATCTTTCCAGTATACGGCCTCCTGGTTACGGTTTGTTTGGTCAATAACCACTACTTTATACCCTTCCTCCTTTTCTGTGTTGAAGATCAGACAACCTTTATCTAATTTATGGATATTGATGCCTTCATTCTCATAGCTGAGGTTAAACCCGTTCTGTTCCGGAAATACTTTGAGGTAAGTTTCTTTGGTTTCTGATTTGAATATACCTACGGCCTGATGCAATTCGCCTTCTATCTGCACATTATCAAACAAAGCCACATACAGCTCGCCCGGTTTAATTTTGGGATGTGTAGACAGATCATATAAATATTTGGCCAGCAGCTCTGTATTTTCATGAAAAGTACCGGGTGCATTAAATAATGCCGATGCATAATGATATACTTCGTTCAGATCAAGATCATCGCCCGAATGATAAAAACGATATACTTCGTTTGTTTTTTCAAATGGCCCCAGGAAATACTGCATCAGCAGCTTGTTCAGCTCCTCATCGTTCAGGCTCACGGGTTTTTCAGACAGCACATAAAATTCATCCTGCGCCTTATTGCCTGTTTTATGGATGGAAAGCTGTGTGAGCGATGCTTCAAAAAAGGATACCATAAAAGTCTCTAACGATTGGTTTTAGGTTGGTTAAACAATAAGCTGAAAAAACAGATCCGCAGCTGTAGAAACAATAAATGCCGGATCTTGCAAACCCGGCATCTGTTATCTGGAAAACGTTTTTAACTGCTATTTCCTGTTATTAATATCTACAAACTCTCTTACGGTATGGCCTACATATATTTGTCGCGGGCGCCCGATCGGTTCTTTATTTTCACGCATTTCTTTCCATTGCGCAATCCATCCCGGTAAACGGCCTAAGGCAAATAATACGGTAAACATTTCTGTTGGGAAACCTAATGCCCGGTAAATAATTCCCGAATAGAAATCTACGTTCGGGTATAGCTTTCTGTCAATAAAATACTGATCGCTTAAAGCTACTTCTTCTAATTTTTTAGCGATATCCAGTACCGGATCATTAACGCCTAATTTAGCCAGAATGTCATCACAGGCTTTTTTAATGATCTTTGCCCGTGGATCAAAGTTTTTATATACGCGATGACCAAATCCCATCAAACGGAACGGATCGTTTTTGTCTTTTGCTTTAGCTATCCATTTTTCGGTATCGCCGCCATCGTTTTTGATCTGCTCCAGCATTTCAATAACCGCCTGGTTTGCACCGCCGTGCAGAGGTCCCCAAAGTGCGGAAATACCGGCAGAAATAGAAGCGTACAGGTTACTTTCTGAAGAACCTACAATGCGAACGGTTGATGTAGAGCAGTTCTGCTCATGATCGGCATGCAGGATAAGCAGCTTATTCATGGCGCTGACCACAACCGGGTCTATCTCTATATGCTCGGTACGCTGACCAAATGTCATGTACAAATAGTTGGTAACATATTCCAGGTTATTCTGCGGGTAAATAACCGGGTGTCCAAGCGATTTTTTATATATCCACGATACCACTGTAGGCATTTTTGCCAGCAGTTTAATAATAGTCAGATTTACGTCTTCTTTTGATGGATTGGTATCTAAGCTTTCGGGGTAAAATGCAGATAATGAGCATATCAGCGAACACAACTGGCCCATTGGATGAGATTTTGACGGAAAGCCGTCAAAGAATTTCTTCATATCCTCATGTACCAGCGTATGCCGGGTAATCTGAAATTGAAAATCGTCTAACTGAGCCTGTGTCGGCAAATCACCATAAATTAAGAGGTATGCTACTTCTAAAAACGATGATTTTTCGGCAAGGTCTTCAATGCGATACCCCCTGTATTTCAAAATTCCTTTCTCGCCATCAAGAAAAGTAATAGCACTTTTGGTAGCCCCGGTGTTTTTATAACCATTATCAAGGGTTATATAGCCGCTGGAATCTCTTAATTTAGAAATATCTATTGCCTTTTCGTTTTCTGTACCGGTAATTACAGGTAGGTCGTACGTCTTTTCTCCTAATTTTAATGAAGCTGTATCTGACATAATTAATGGTTGTGTGGCAAAAATAAATAAATCAACCTTTTATAAAAGGTTTTTTTATAACTGAATTGCAATTTTTACTTAAATTTTTTTGTTACATTCCCTATTAACAGGCGATTTATTAAATTACTGTTAAGTTAATTATAAACTATCGCGTTAATTTGATTTTATTTATTGATTTTAAACGTGTTAACTATTTTTAAATTGGACTGTCTACTTTTGAATTAGCGTTACCTGATTTTTTCCTTTACGGAGCCGCAGGTTAACATCTCATTTCCGTAATAAGGATTACGAATTTCTTTGCTTGACGACAGCCAGTAAGCACCGTTTCCATTATCAGCCATCGGGCAATATTGAACGTATATACTGCCTGCTGTTAACTTAGCATGCCTGAATATCGGCATCAAATCGTTATTTAACAGTACAAATAAATCCCGTTGGATTTTCAGATCGGTTACCGTACCGATTTTTTCTGTAATACCTACCGAAGTATCACAACCGTCTATCTGCTTTAATATCTGTGCCAGCGTATCGGCAGCATGCTCTGCCTGTATTGAATCGGCTTTTACCAGGTCATTTTTCAGTGCGGTATACCAGGTATATACTTGAGCAAGCGTATCATTTTTAAATGATACCGTCTCCAGACTATCTTTCTGACCGGCATCTTGTGCTGTATGCGTTGAACGTACACATGCGCCAAGGCTAATAAACAGCATTAAAATGAAAATACCTGTAAAAATTTTTGTCATAACCAAAACGTATTAAATCCCTTTCTTTCCTGACTAAAAATACCTGGAGTATACTATTAGAAACAAATAAGCAGCATTCTAAAAGTTGTATGCTGCAAAAACAAAAAAGCCCCGCTAATGCGAGGCTTCAAATATAGTAATTTATAAAATTAATGTATTGCTGTTATTTACTTAAGTTAAATCCGTAAGCAATACGTAAAGCTACCTGACCTACATTATCGGTATTATTGGTCACATCATTCTTAATAGCCAAGCCTTCATAACGTAAGCCCAAATCGAGACCGTTGTTAAACGCGACACCAATACCCGGCGCATACAGGAAACCTGTTTTAGAGTTTTCAGGTAATCCAAAGCCGGCACCAAGCTCGCCAACAACGTAGAAACGTTGCACAGGGAAAACTTTAACACCTGCTTTTAAAGGAATAAAATCGTACGATTGCTTACCCGGTCCGTCATATTTATCTTTAATTACAAAACAGGTATAGCCTGTGGTAAGAATAGCCGAAACATTAGATGTAAAATCCTTTTGTAAGCGAAGGTCACCACCTGGTACAAAACCATAAGGGTCATCTGTAGCTATACCGGCATTAAAACCAATTCCCAGCCTCCAGGCTTTAGAATCAGTTTGGGCAAAAGTGTTAGTTGAAATTAATAAAGCTACCGCAGCTACTGCGTAAGCTATTGGTTTAAAAGATAGTTTCATTTCAGTTACTAATTAATTTGTCATTAATTATATTTCGGCATACGGTTATCAATATCAATGCCAATTAGCAACAACAATAATTATCTGTATACAAGTTATTGACATTCAGATACTACAACAATTAATCAGAAAACAAGCCCGAAAGATTATCTCACAGCTTTAGCGTACAAAACTGTATTTTTTGTATGTTAAACGCTACAATATTGAAATAGCTGCAATAATTAAGTGAAATAATTATAAAAAGTTGTTTTTAGATAATAAATTTGGTGTATTAACAACCGGAACAACGTAACAGAACTGCATGAAAAAACAAATACTTGTTGTAGATGATGAACTGAGCATACTGAAGCTGCTTAATTTTGTGCTTAATGAAGATTATGATTTGGTGATAAAGAAAAGCGGTTATGACGCCATTAGCTGGCTGGAGGAGGGTAATGATCCGGATTTAATTATCTCTGATTTGAACATGCCTTATTTTAATGGCAGCTCTTTTATACGAAGTTTAAAAATAAGTGGTTTATATCGCGATACCCCGGTTATTATTTTATCGGGAGCAGAAGACCTGGAGAATATTGTAACACAAATGCCTTTTAAGGCCGATTCGGTTATGCAGAAACCCTTTAATCCTGCCGAATTAAAATCACGTATTTTTAAAGCCATGAATGAACATGTTACAACCAGCCATTAATTCTACATCAGAAAAAATGGTTGACCACGGGATAAAAGTAACATATACGGGCAACCTGCTTCCTGAAATCTCCAATCGCCTGTCGGCCGAATTCCATTTAAACCACTGTGCTGATCTTGATCATTTAGAGCAATACTTAAATGAACAATCCCTGTTGAGCTTACCCGATTGTATCATCATTGAGGTAGACGCTTCAGAGCTGGCTTTTTCTTACACCGAAAAGCTGAAAAGCAACCCGTTGTTCCAGGGCATTATCCTTATCCTGGTCGCACCGCAAAAAAACGATGCCTGGCGGACACGGGCCATCAGGCTTAAAGTTCACGATTATTATACCTGGCCGTTCCCGGTTGAAGATTTGTGCGAGCGCATACATTTCCTGGTTAAATTTAAGCTCATTGTACCCAACCTCTCAGAACTGTCGGCGCATGTGGATGTTACCTATAAAGTGCCCATCAGCAAACGCTTGTTCGATGTTATTTCTTCTGGCGCTGCATTGCTGGTGCTAAGTCCGCTGTTGCTCATCGTTGCGCTGATCATACGTTTAGAGTCCAAAGGGCCTGTGATCTATAAAAGTAAGCGGGTAGGTACAGGATATAAGATATTTGATTTTTATAAGTTCCGTTCCATGCGGTCTGATGCCGATAAAATGCTGAGCCAGCTATCAAACCTGAACCAGTATACCGATACCGAGGCCACTAACGGGAAATCAGCTTTTGTTAAAATTAAAAACGATCCGCGTATTACCCGTTTCGGGCATTTTATACGTAAAACCAGTATTGACGAATTACCACAGTTGTTCAATGTGCTTATTGGCGACATGTCGTTAGTAGGAAACCGTCCCCTGCCTTTGTACGAGGCAGAAATGCTGACCTCGAACGAATGGTCTCAGCGCTTTTTAGGGCCGGCCGGGCTGACAGGCCTCTGGCAGATCAGCAAACGCGGTAAAGAAGAAATGTCTGAGCGTGAACGTAAAAAACTGGACAATTTTTATGCAAGCAACTATTCATTCTGGCTTGACATGAAAATCATTGCCGGCACTATTCCTGCGCTGCTGCAAAAAGAAAAAGTATAATTATTAAAGCCAAAGTTCTTCGGGATCGCAAAGATAATTGACTCGATATTTTTTTGAAAAGCAGTGCCGGTATCACTTCGGCAGTGGTAGTCCCGCTTTCATTCATACGCCTGCGAGCCTGCCCCCTATACCTCGCGGGGCATTACACACAAGGCCGGTATCCATTCAATCGGGTTTAGTTTGGTTAGGGCAGTGCTACTCTGACTTTGAACTTTGACAACTTTCTAAAAGTTGTCAAAGTTAACAGCACTATCGGGTCTGATTTTTATCGTTGCTTTTGTACCCTTTTTTGAATAATGTTTGGGTTTCGTTTGGTATGTAAAACCCCTATAATTATAATTTGCTTTTTATCTTCTTCGATAAAGTAAAATATCCCGTAAGGAAAACGGGTAACATAAGATACTCTGATTTCTTTATATTTGGTTTGGTAATGAAGAGGATATGTGCCAATACGATCAATTTCCTTGTTTACTTCCTGCTTAAATTCTTCCCCTAATTCTGCACGTTGCTCATTGTACCATTTCTTTGCTTTTTGCAAGTCGACACGGGTTATAGGCAGTAATTTAACTTTGTACATTACCAATCCTTTTTGACTGATTCCCAATCAAGTAAATCATTAGGATTTTTATGGTAACTTGCCAACCTGTCGTCTAATTCCTGCCTGATTTCGTCAGAAAGTTCCTGTGATTCTTCTTTCTTCTGCTTTAACACTTTTTCCAAAGCATCAAGAATACTTTCTTTATCAATATCGATAAGCTCTTGTATAAAGTTATATTTCCTTGTTGCTAAATCCATTATTCTGTTTCTTGATATCGTAAAGATACAAAAAATACAGATTGAGTACCAAAGATGATGTATAAAATAACCACTACAAACAAATTTGAAAAGCAAGTCAATATTTGTATAAAAAAGAGAAAAGTATAATTTTAACAAGCTTATTTAACTATTAAACTCTTCGCGGTTAATTTCACTGCTTATTTTTTTGGTCACCGCATCCAGTTCTTCGGCACAGTTCAATAGCAGCAATTGCATTTCGCGGATCTCATTCATCTTGTTTGTTTCTTTGCAAAGGTTGATCAATCCCATAATAGAAGCAACAGGTTTACGTATAGCATGTGAATTTGTCCAGGCAAGTTTCCGCAATGTTTTATTCTGCTCTTTTATTTTCTGTTCCCTCAACTTTCGTTCGGTAATATCGCTTTGAATAGATATGTATCGCTCAACCTCATTGTGCTCATTAAAAATTGGCGATATATTCAGTTGCACCCAATATGCCCGACCATCTTTTGTATAATTCAACACCTCAAAATCTACAAATTGATTCCGCCGTACAGCTTCTACGATACGCTGCTGAATCTCTGCATCTGTATCCGGCCCATGTAAAATATCAGGAGTTTTGCCAACAACTTCCTCAAATGTGTACCCGGTAAAATTTGTAAACGCCTGGTTTACCCAGGTAATTACGCCATGCTTATCTGTTATGAGCACAATATTATTGATCCGGTCTACAATATCAGCCAATTGCTTTTTCTCTTCCAGCGATTGTTTGATCAGGGTAATGTTCTTCTGCAAAGCCTCTCTCAACTGCCGTTCTGTTTCATAAGCTTGCTGTAACTGCTCTTCCTGTTTCAATTTATCTGTAACATCAACGGGCATAACCATAACACAATCCTGATTATTAAACTTTATCTTATGTGACCGGATGGAAACCAGGATAACTTCACCATTTTTTTTGATATGCCGCCAATAGTCGGTAACACGATATCCCACTGAATGCATACTGGCTACAGATTCTAACAACTTCTGTTGATCTTCACGCGGACGTATGTCCTGAATGGTCATTTGCCTGAATTCACGCCGGCTATAGCCATATTTATTGATCGCCGCCTGGTTTACTTCAATAAAACGCAAGGTTTTAATATCATATATCCAAAGTGGATCCGGGTTATTATAAAAAAGACTTTTATATTGTTTTTCTGATATTATAAGGCCGGATTCTTGCTTTTTAATAAAAAAGAAAAGCAGTATTGCCGTAATCAGAACAAAAAAAAGTCCTTTCCCCGTTTGCAGAAGTTCTCTATCTAACCCTGTTGTTACAGACATTTGCTGTATCAGGCCATCGCTCGCAACAATCCATACTACACTTACCAGTAAATAAAAAAGCGTTATTATAAATGGCCCTTTAGGTATTGATCTGAACATGGTATTTTAGCCACGACATTAGTTGAGCTGCCTGCGTTATAGATAAAAGTAAGTAATTTAAACTATAAATTATAAAAAGAAATTACCTAAAGGCAATTGAAATTATAACTATAGTCCTTTGATATCCACGAAATTAGCCTGTAAATTTTAAAATAATGGAGAACGATATACTACACCTGCGTATTGAAAAGATCATTCCCGAAACAGCAGATACCAAAAGCTATATTCTGGCTCCGCTAAACAAACGCGACATTGTTTTTTTGCCGGGACAGTTTCTTACCATCATTTTCCGGTTTGAGCACGAAACCGTCCGCCGCTCATACTCTATTGTTTCGTTACCCGGCGAACCTCTGAAAATCACGGTAAAGCGGGTAGAGAACGGCGCCGTATCACGCTTTGTGTTGATCAACTGGAAGGTTGGCGATACTGTTGAAAGCCTCGCTCCTGCCGGGCGGTTTCACCTGGCCCCCCAGACTTCATTTCCCCGCGACTTATTTTTCTTCGCAGCCGGCAGCGGGATTGCTCCTATCATTCCCCAGGTACGATACCTGCTGCAAGCAGAAAAGCAAAGTAATTTATACCTGTTTTACAGCAGCCGGTCAGAAGCAGATACCATCTTTTTTAACGAGGTTCAGCAATTGGCAAAAACACATCCCCGGCTCAGGGTACGTTATTTTTTTAGCGATCCGCAACAACACTGGGAAAAGCGCATCCGGCTCAATAACGGCCTGCTCGAAGAGATCATGACCGGCCTGATTCAGCACCGGCCGGCCGATGCCGTGTTTATGATATGCGGCCCGTTTACCTACATGCGTATGATCAAGCTGACGCTTGGTTTTATGAAATTTCACAGCAAGCAAATACGCACGGAACAGTATCTGCCGGCAATTTTACGCAGCCAGGCGCCAAAGATCTTTCACTTTCCGGATACAACTATCCGGTTAACGATAAAAGGGAAAACATACGTATTACCTGTAAAATCGAACGAAACTATACTTCGTGCAGCATTGCGCAACGGTATTGCCCTGCCTTATAGCTGCGAAGGCGGAATATGCTCTACCTGTGCTGCTAAATGCACCCACGGCAAAGTGGAAATGAGTATTAACGAAGTGCTATCGGATGCTGAATTAAGCCAGGGTTGGATATTAACCTGCACCGGCTACCCGGCAGATCACCAGACAATCATTACATTTGAATAATTTCAATCCGGAAAAACTTTATGGTAATAACAAAACTTAATATGAATTATGATGCGCAGGCATTTTTACTTTTGAATTTTGAATTTTAACTTAATCATGCTGATTAAAATATATCCCGAAAATCCAAATCCGAAGGCTATAGAACAGGTAGTTTCTATATTGCGGAAGGGCGGACTGATCATTTACCCAACCGATACCGTTTATGGCCTGGGTTGCGATATTACTAATCAGAAAGCGATAGAGAGAGTATGCCGTCTTCGCGGGATCAAACCCGAAAAAGCTAATTTCTCTTTCATCTGTCACGATCTGAGCCATATTTCAGATTACATTAAACCTATCGACACCACCGTTTTCAGGCTGATAAAGAAAGCGCTTCCGGGCCCGTTTACATTCATCTTTAATGCAAACAACAATGTACCGAAGCTGTTGAGCAGCAACAAAAAAACGGTAGGAATACGTGTTCCAGATAATAATATTGCCCGCTGTATTGTCAAGGAGTTAGGCAATCCCATCATCTCCACTTCTATTCACGATGACGATGAGATCATTGAATACACCACAGACCCTGAGCTTATCTATGAAAAATTTAAGGATACGGTAGATGCTGTCATCGACGGTGGCTATGGTGATAATATACCGTCAACTGTGGTTGATTGCACTTCCGGCGAATTTGAGGTTATCCGTCAGGGCAAAGGCCTGATCGAGGATTATGTATAGAAACTTACTTTTGGTATTGGGTTATTCGTCTTCGTTGTTTGTTGGACAAAACGAAAAACCGACCCTTTGAAATTGTCCGCCTTACAGACATTGTCAATTGTCATCTGTCAATTATCAACTGTTACCTGTTAAAGCTCCCCGAACCATCCGCTATAACTTATAAACCCATTATAAACAAGCATAGCACTAAGGCAACATCCTGTATCAAAAACAGGTATTCGCGTACAGAGCGTGAACCTTTTACAATATGATCGTTAACTGTAGAAGTTGATATCCCCAATTGCCGGCTCACTTCTTCGTAGCTTTTACCTTCAAGCTTGCAGAGTGTATAAATGTGCTTACGCTGCGGCGGAAGCTGATCTACCGCTTCGTTAATAAGCGCCAGGCTTTCTTTATTGCTGATCATTTCATCAATATGCGAGTAAAACTCGGTAGCTACAGCCATTAAATGAGCTTCGAGCTTTTTATCACAGGCTGCTTTTCTGAAAAGATCATACACCAGATTTTCGGCTATTTTAAACAGGTAAGAGCGGAAAGATCTTTGCGGATCGATGGTTTCGCGTTTGCACCATACCTTGATAAATACTTCCTGCAACAGTTCTTCGGCCAGGTCTTCTGATTTGGTCAGCTTGACCAGGTTTCCGTAGATTCTGACCTTATACCGATGATATAATTCCTCAAACGACTTTTTATCGCCACTCTGAAGCAACACCAGTAATTGTTCTTCGTCAAATTCCGGGTATAATGCCATCGGTTATTTAAAATACCTGCATATAAATATATGCAATTATTCTAAACGATATAAGAAAGTTTGATTAAAACTTATTGACAAAATCCGGCCGCAAGTATTGTGTAGTGCGTATGGAGTAGTGCGATGGCCTCACTCTAATCCTCTCCTCATTCTCTAAAGGAGTGCACGGACAAAAGAAAAAGAAACCGGGCTATGCTTCTCATCTTGTCTTTTGCTGCTATGCTCTTGTTTCTCTTTTGATAGTTCTGCCTGCAAATTATGATCTATCAGCCATTTTCCACCTTTTTACCGGAAGCTCTGCATTGAAACAACTGAACTTTATTTGCCAGATTTTCTGAAATTGATTTCACAGGGCTCACAAGCAGCGGGAAGACGCCTCCCCATTCCTTTAGCTCCTGTCAGGTCATCACCCAGATCTGCACGGTACCGGTTAGCCAGTGCATTAAGCTGCTTTACAATATCAGGATGCTGCGCCTTTACATCGATGGTCTCACCGGGATCGATCGCTAAATTATAGAGCGCCTCTGGTTGTTTTACAGCGGCAGTAAGGCCCCGTTCCCCATCATTACCCGGAGGATATACCTTGTAGCTTTTAAATTCATGCGGAAAAACCAGCTTCCACTCATCTTTCCGGATAGCCTGCAGGTTATTACGCCTGTAATAATAAGCAAACTCGGTGCGGGGATCAGCACCGGGCTTATTCAGCAATAAGGGTAAGATATCTACTCCATCGATCTTACGTTCCGGCAGTTTTGCATTACAAATTTTTGCAATGGTTGGCAGCAGATCAATGGCGGCGGCTATCTTATTGCAAACGGTACCGACCGGTATATGTCCCGGCCATTCCATAACGCATGGTACTCGTTGCCCGCCTTCAAACGAGGTTATTTTACCTTCACGCAAACCTCCGGTATTGCCCGCCCAATTGCCGTAATTTAACCAGGGACCATTATCGCTGGTAAAAATGATCAGGGTATTTTTATCTACTCCGGCTTCCTTTAAGGCCTGCTTTATCTGCCCGACAGACCAATCAACTTCCTGCATTACATCGCCAAAAAGACCAGCTTTACTTTTTCCCCGAAAGGCCGGCGAGCAGGCTATAGGTACGTGCACCATAGCATGTGCCAGGTACAGGAAAAACGGACGGTCTCTATTATCTTTTATGAATTTGCAGGCGTATTTTGTGTAGTCTTGTGTCAGCTCACCCTGATCCTGCATGGTATTGATATGCTTCACTACGTTGTTTCCTTCGTATAACGGCAGCAAAGGATAACGATACAGCTTATCAGCAGTATCTGTGATCAGCTTTCCGTTGCGGTCTACCGGCCACATATCGTTAGAATAAGGAACGCCGTAATATTTATCAAAACCATAGCTGAGCGGAAGATACGGTGGTAATCCGCCAAGCCCCCATTTCCCAACCATACAGGTTTGATAACCGTTTTTTTTCAAAAGCGATGCAATAGTTTCTTCCCGGGGATTCAGCGCATCTTTTGTCCAGGGACCAAATGCGCCATACATCCCTATCCTGTTAGGATAACAGCCCGTTAATATTCCGGCACGTGATGCAGTGCAAACCGGCTGAGCGGCATAGAAATTGGTAAAACGCATACCATTGGCCGCTATCTGATCCATATTGGGAGTTGAATATCCGATACCACTGGCAAAAGCGGGATCCCCATAGCCCATATCGTCCATCAGAATAAGAATAACGTTAGGCTGCTCTTTAGCATTAGCCGACAGATGAACCGTCAGTATGACAATCACTATTCCGAGGATGAGTTTGATGGGCTTTCGCATGGATTTATAAATCGGTATGGTGTTAAACAGTTATACAAAGTAGCGTAAAGCCACATTAAATAACAACTATTTGTTAAGTTAAAAGTTGAATCCCGTATCCCGAATCATTCCTCTCGGGACAGACAGTACGGAAAAATCCTGATTATTCGGGGTTAAAAGTTAAGCCAAATGAAATGCCGCTTCAGCGCAGAAAATGTAAAGAATCATGCTTTAATCGTTCCGGTCGAGCAATTCACGCACTATTGCCGGAACGCCTGTCACGGCCGGTTGCTGTATCACCCGGAGTTCAGGGATGTGATCAATGCCTGGAACTACCGGATCAATCAGTATTTTTTCGGCCCGAACAGGTACCACGTCTGTTAATCCCGCGGCAGGATATACTTGCAAGGATGTACCGATCACCATAAAAATATCGGCCTCTGCCGCTATGCGTGCGGCTGTTTCAATCATCGGCACAGCTTCGCCGAACCACACTACATGCGGCCGCAGCTGCGAACCGAGCTCGCATAACTCGCCCATTTTAAGCTCCCAGCCGTCTATCGGATAAGTTAGCCGGGGATCTTTTGATGATTGCGATCGTGTAATGATACCATGCAGATGAACAGTATGCGACGAGCCGGCCCGTTCATGCAGATCATCAATATTTTGTGTGATAACGGTTACGTCATAACCGGCTTCCAGCCCGGCCAGGGCAATATGTGCCGCATTGGGTTTTGCCTCCAGCACCGCCTTGCGCCGCTGGTTGTAAAACTCCTGAACCATTTCCGGGTTACGCTGCCAGGCTTCGGGCGTAGCCACATCGTACACATTATAACCTTCCCACAAACCTCCGGCATCCCTGAACGTTTGTAAGCCGCTCCCGGCAGAGATGCCGGCGCCAGTTAATACCACGACCTTTTTCATGACGGACATAATATACGAACAAAAATAGCGATGGAAATGCCTTATTGCTATTTTTTTATGAAACTAAAATGATCTTAGTGGAGAGTGGACAATGGAGAATGGACAGTGGAGAGTGGACAATGGAGAATGGACAATGGACAATGGACAGTGGACAGTGGACTGGTGTAAGGCACAATACGCAGGTGAGAAACAAGACTATAGATGCAAGAACCAGGACGGGGGTACAACGAAGCTCCATATTCCGCCAGTCGACGGAAGTGGGGTGAGGCTTCTAATTCACCACCGGGCATTTTTGGGTTACAAACGTGTAGGTAATACCTATTACGGTAAAAAAATAGGTATCGCGTTTCCGGAAATCGCCACGCTGGGTAAGCGGAGCTCCGATATGATTTACTGATGGATCCGACAGTTTTTTTCTGATTGCGGTTAGCTGTGGCGCTGTACTTAATAGATCCGCAGTCGGGTATCTTCCGCTTACATCATCCAAATAGTCTGTATATGCTGTACGATAACCGATCTCGCCGGAGAGCGACCATTTACCGGCTATGTTATATTTTATACCTAACCCATAAGGTACGGTCAGCGTATAGTTGCGGTAAGGATTTTCTACAGATTGTCCCTCGGTTCCGAGATATCTCAATTCATATTCCCTGCCATCCATTCTGGTTTTAGGATTAAAAAATACCCCTCCTACTCCTACAAACAGGTACGGTGTATATATTTTCCGGCTCATGGAGGGCACATATTCAAAAAAATTGAATACCAGTTGAAGGCTTGCCTCTGTAATTGGCGAATAAAAGCTGAGGTTACGCTGGCGATACTGGGCGTTATCAGAAAGTGAATCGGCAGCTTGTATTTTACCGTGGGTAATGCCCAATTTCAAACCCCATATCGCGTTAAAGTTATATTGGATCATGCCACCAAAAGCCAGGTTATTCAGTTTATACGGTTTTACCGGATTAAGATCGCCCATGTACCCTGCGCCGCCGCCAAACACACCAAGCTCCCAGGTTTGAGCAGAGCAATACAGGCAGCAACATAGCAGGATTCCGGTAAGCAGCGGACTTTTAACACGCATCAGCTTTATCTAATAATTGCGGGTATCAATGCCCCAAAGCAATTTGTTTCTTAACGTAGATAAATAACTTTCATTATTTAAGCGTACTAAATTAATTGTAAAACCGGCTCGCTGCACGGTTATTTTAGCGGTATTGTTAATAATTTCGGTACGCGAATCGCATGACAGCAGGTATTTGGAACTGCGGCCTTCTATCTCAAAAGTAAGCACATTTGAGCCGGATAAAACCAATGGACGTACGTTAAGATTGTGCGGCGAAATTGGCGTAATAATGATATTATCTGACTGCGGCAGCACAATGGGGCCGCCGCAGCTTAACGAGTAAGCCGTTGACCCGGTTGGTGTGGCTACAATCAGTCCATCGGCCCAGTATGAATTTAAGAATTCATTATTAAGGTAAGCGTGAATGATCATCATGGCCGAATTATCACGCCGGTGTATGGTAATATCGTTTAACGCGAAATTGGCATCGCCAAATAAACGGGGCGATGATTCTACGGATAGCAGAGCCCGCTTATCTATAGAAAACTGGTTATTTACCAGCATTTTTACGGCTTCGGCAATATCTTCCTTTTTAACGCTGGCCAGAAATCCCAGACGGCCAAGATTAATTCCCATGACGGGGATACCCGAATCACGCACCAGCGCAACGGTATCCAGCATAGTACCATCGCCGCCAAGGCTCAAAAGTACATCAACATGCCCTTTAATATCCTGGTAGCTTTTAAACACATTTACCTTACCGGGAAAAAATATCTTACCGGATATAAACTGGTTAAAATCGTGATAAACGGTTACTTCTGCCTGATGCTTTGCCAGCGAATCAAATACATGCTGCACAAACGGAAGCACGCTTTTATTAAATTCCCTGCCATATAATGCAATCTTCATTTCAGATACGTGTTGCGGATTCATCCGGTGACTAAAAACTCAGGTAATTCATCAGCTGGTCGTAACGGTCGGAACTTCCATCATCAGTCCGGATATTGTTATAGGTGGCTACAACCGTATAGTCATAACGCAAAAATGTAGCGATAATGGGCGATAAATCGGTGCGGTTAACTTTTAGCGTTACCTCAAGACGTGTAGAGTCGGGAAACGACTGGATATACGAGCTTAGTATCTGTGCATTGTTTGATTCTACCACCTGGGCTATATGCGCCAGCGAATTGCTGCGGTTACCGATCTCAAGCACGATAATACCTCCCGGCTCTTTGACCGACGTTATGGTAGCAATGTGCTCCATCATGGTGTTAATGGAAATAAGTCCCAGGTAGGTATTGGAGGAATCGGTTACAGGAACAACGGTTAGCCGAAGCTCATAAAACAGCCTGATAACATCATACACATGCTGGTTCTGGTAAACAAATGCGTTATGTAATGAAAGGCTGAGATTTCCAATAGGTTCGGTATAGTCTGCTACTTCAATTAAATCGTTATCCGATACCAATCCCAGCAATTGCTCACCGTTAACAATAGGCAAATGGGCCACCCTGAACTCGGCCATACGGTCAAGTACCTTCTGAATAGTGTCAGAAGTTCTTAATGGCGGTATAGCGTCGCTTATCAGGTTACCTGCTGTCATTTTAATAATACCCGGTCTAAAAACTTGTGTAAATATTCATTAAATTCCTTCGGATGCTCCATCATGGGTGCATGTCCGCATTCGTCGATCCAGTTCAATTCGGAGTTTGGCAGCAGCTCATGAAACTCCTTAGCCACTTCCGGCGGCGTAACCTTATCGTTTTTTCCCCATATCAGGCATACCGGAATGGTAATTTTATGTAATTCCTTAGCCATATTATGCCTGATGGCCGATTTTGCCATAGCGAGGATACGTATCACCCGGTTACGGTCGTTAACGGTTTCAAACACTTCATCAACCAGCTCTTTAGTAGCAATAGCCGGATCGTAGAACGTGTATTCTACCTTCTCCTTTATGAAATCATAGCTCTCCCTGCGGGGAAATGAACCACCAAACGAATTTTCATACAACCCTGAGCTACCGGTAAGAACCATTGTTTTTACATCCTGCGGGTAGGTAATAGCCAGGATCAGGGCTACATGCCCTCCTAGCGAATTGCCCAGCAGGTTTACCTGCTCTAATTTTTTATACTTAATGAACTTGTGCACATGCTTGGCCAGACTTTTCACGCCTGTTGTCAGCAAAGGCAGCTCATAAATAGGTAACATGGGGATAATTACCCGGTAATTTGCTTTAAACTCATCAATAACATCATGCCAATTGCTCAGGGCGCCCATCAGGCCGTGAAGCAATAGCAAAACCTGTCCTTCACCTTCTTCTATATACTTAAAACCATTTTCTTCTTTAATGCTATACTCCATATTGCTGGTGAATTCTATAATATTTTACCGGCATTTTACCTGCCGGATAAAATTAGTTTTTTATGTTGGATTGAAAAGAATTGCCGGCAATAAATATCAGCTTAATAATTCTTTTACAACTTCGGATATGGTTCTGCCATCGGCCCTGCCGGCAAAGGCTTTATTGGCCATTCCCATAACCTTACCCATATCTTTTATACCCGCCGCCCCGGTTTGACTGATGATCTGTTTTACCTGCTCCGCTATTTCTTCGCGACTTAACTGTTTGGGCAGGTAACTTTCTATAACAGCCATTTCTTCGGTTTCTATTTTATAGAGATCTTCGCGATTTTGCGCCTTGTAAATATCCGCCGATTCACGACGCTGCTTTACCAGCTTCTGTAATACTTTGATCTCTGTTTCTTCGGTAATATTCTCTGAAACGCCTTTTTCTGTTTTTGCCAGTAATAAGGCTGCTTTTATGGCACGCAGGCTACGTAGCTTAACATCGTCTTTAGCCAGCATGGCGGCCTTAATATCGGTATCTATTTTTTGTTGTAACATTGTTTGGTTTGTTAAATTGTTATGTGTTGCGAGTTACGTGTTATGGGCTAAGATCCTCGTAACTGGTAACTAATAACACGTAACTCGTATCTATTTCTTATTCCAGTTTGTTGCGTTGGCCTGTGCTGTGGGCATGATCAGCATATCGTTAATATTTACATGCGGTGGACGCGAAACGGCGTACCAGATGGCATCGGCAATATCGGCCGCGACCAATGGCTCATAACCTTTGTAAACGGCCTTTGCCCGTTCTTTGTCGCCTTTAAAACGCACCTCCGAGAACTCTGTTTCTACCGCCCCGGGATGAATGGCGGTTACCCTGATCCCGTAAGGCAACAGATCGATGCGCATAGCCTGGCTCAGCGCATCTACAGCGTGCTTGGTAGCGCAATATACATTTCCTTTGGGATAAACTTCCTTGCCCGCAATAGAACCGATGTTTACAATATGTCCCTTTTTCCGCCCGGTCATCCAACCTGAAACTATTTTGGTTACATACAGCAAGCCTTTTACATTGGTGTCTATCATGGTGTCCCAATCGGTCACATCGCCTTCATGTACCGGGTCTAACCCCTGACTTAAACCGGCGTTATTGATCAGCACGTCAATATTTCGCCATTCGGGTGGCAAATTATTCAGGTTATCATGAACGGCATTACGATTGCGTACATCGAAAGCGGCTTCGGCTATTTCAACGTTATACGTTTTGTTTAATTTTTCCGCCAGGCTTTTCAACCGGTCTTTTCTCCGGCCAGTTAAAATCAGGTTATATCCGTTAGCGGCGAAGAGCTCTGCACACGCTTCGCCAATGCCAGATGTAGCGCCGGTGATCAATGCTATTTTAGACATAAGCAGCAATTTTAATCGAAATTACGATAAAGCTGTAAGTTTTTATACCCTTTTTTGTTTTAGTTTATTCAAAAAAGAGGCTGAATTGAATGTTGCGGAGAAACAGCTTATCCAGCGGTTTGGAAAAAGGCTGGTCTTCGGGCTTTAATACACTGTTTATCGATTGCGAAAATTTGAGCTCGGGCGTCATTTTAAAAAATTCAAAATACAAGTCGAAGCCTACACCTACTTCATACGACAATATGTGTCGTTGATTTTTAACATATTTTTCTAACCAATCGTTACCACTATCATCCAGCTTTTTCTTTGAAACAATATCAGTTGAGTACTTGATTCCGGTTAAAAAATACGCCCTGAAATTCATCAAACGGTTCGATTTTATTTTTAGCCCTAAAGGGAAATCAACCATGGTAGATGGTACTTTTTTAGTAAGAGGATTCTCTTCAAGGCTTACATAAGTGTTAGGTTCCGGTACCCCTGGATCTGTGTGAGGCCCTCCACTATTGGGATACTCATAATACAACATCCTGTCGGCAAATGACAAACCCGGTGTAAAACGGATATCGGCATTTTCACCCAGACGAAAATTAACCACAAAACCCAGCCCAAAGCCTGTCGCACTTTTGGAATAAATACTGTTCAGCGAATCGGTAATATATTTTCCTGGGATATCCGGGTTCGGATACGGATTTCTCCAATCTGTTTTCTTCAGTATTTTGTATTCTGATGAGATATACTGAAACATAAAGCCAAAGTGCAGGGCCTCGTCATCCACTCCCCCGGCCCAGTTCTGGGCGTTTGCGGCAAAGCCGGATAATAACAAGGCATAAACTGCAATGAGACGTTTCGTCATTTAATACCGGTATAAATCGAACAAATTCCAAACGCTAAAGGTCTGGATTTGGTATCGCGATACCCTATTTTATTCATTAAAGCCGTAAAATTTTTGCCATCGGGAAATGCCTGCACTGATTCAGGCAGATAGCTGTAGGCGTTGCTGTCTTTAGAAAACAGCTTGCCGATGGCGGGCGTAATGTAATGGAAATAGAAATTATACAACTGTTTTACCGGGAACACTTTAGGCTTTGAAAACTCTAAAATCACCGCTTTTCCGCCGGGTTTTAATACCCGGAGCATATCGGCGAGGCCTTTTTCCAGGTTCTCGAAATTGCGGACGCCATACGCAACCGTAACTGCATCAAATGTATCGCTGTCAAACAGCAGCTTTTCGGAATCGCCTAAGCGAACTTCAAATTTATCTGCCAGATTGCGTTGTTTAATTTTCCGGGCTGCAATGTCCAGCATTCCCTGCGATATATCCACCCCGGTAATTTTTTCGGGTTTCAATATCTTCAGTGCTTCAAAAGCGAAGTCGCCGGTGCCGGTTGCCACATCCAGTATGTGCTGTGGCTTATTCTTTTTCAACTCGCCGATAGCCTTTTTACGCCAGATGATATCAATACCCAGCGACATAAAATGGTTCAGGAAATCGTATGTTTTAGAAATGCTGTTAAACATGCTGGCTACCTGCTCTTTTTTGGTAGCCTGCTGGTTTTTGTAGGGAGTTACCGGTGTTGACATTGGCACAAAGATAGCTATCGGGTATCAGATTACAGTAAAAATGATAACCTTTGCGGTTGAAACATTGTTCGCGTTAACGTATGAGCCGGCAAAAACACCACATCAATAAAGTATCCGAGTTACTCATGCTGATGCGTAAATCGGTGACCGAATTGCAAAAAAACGATCCGTTGC
The DNA here is from genome assembly GCF_008274585.1 of Pedobacter sp. BS3. GTDB lineage: Bacteria > Bacteroidota > Bacteroidia > Sphingobacteriales > Sphingobacteriaceae > Hufsiella_A. The sequence continues at coordinate 508,669 of NZ_VTRT01000002.1, forward strand.
GCATGGCCGGCGCCACCGCCTTTTTTGCCACGTTTGCCCTGCCTCCTATGCTGATCATCCTGATACGCCTGTTTGGCCTTTTTATCAACAGGCGGGTTTTCGTGAGTGGTTTATTTGCCCGGTTACCTTCTTTGTTAGATAACTCGAGCGTGTTACAGGTAAGGGAGACCCTGCGTAATATTCGCTCCATCAATCAGCAATGGTATTTGGCATTAATCGGGTTTATATTCTTCCTGTTTGTAGCCAGCACACTGTTTAATATCATTAAAAATTCACTGGAACAGATCTGGAAAATCGCGTTACGAGGCAAAAAAAGTTTCGCGTACACGCTGAAATCACGGGCAACGTCTATTGTTATTCTTATTCTTGCCGGATTTTTATTTGTTATTACCCTGCTTACCGAAAGCATACGCACTTTATTTGGAAATTACGTGGAGCAACTGTGGCCGGTGGCCGGCAAACTGCTGAATGGCATTGCTAACGAAATACTTTTCCTGGCAACCGTTTTGATCTGGTTTACGGTCTTGTTCCGCATGCTCACTAACGGACGTCCGCAATGGAAAATATGCTTTGCAGGCGGCGCTTTAACGGCTTTCCTGTTCACGATAGGCAAATATATTGTTCGGTATTTACTGGCACTCAGCAATATCGGCACTATTTACGGCACATCGGGCTCTGTAGTATTGATTATGCTGTTCGTGTTCTATTCATCCATTATTTTTTATTACGGAGCGTGCTTCGTTAAAGTACTTAGCGATCATAAGGCTTCGCCAATAGTGCCGGTTGAGGGTGCTTTTAATTACGAGATCCAGGAAGTGAACGCGGACTGATTGCAAAATCAAAAGTCAAAAGCTAAAAGTTAAAAGTCAAAAGTCAAAAACAACAACTAACTATAATATGAAACCACACATTTTTTACTTCTGAATTTTTACTTTTGAATTTGAGATATGATTATTAAATCCGCCGAATTTGTTTGCAGTAATACCCGAACCGATAAATTACCCAACCCGGATTTGCCTGAATATGCGTTTATCGGTCGTTCCAACGTAGGTAAATCATCCCTGATTAATATGCTTACGCAACGCCGCGGACTGGCAAAGACCTCGCAACAACCCGGAAAAACGCAATTGATCAATCATTTTATCATCAATAAAAACTGGTACCTGGTAGACCTTCCAGGATATGGTTATGCCAAAACATCTAAAAGTAACCGCGAAGAATGGGAACGTTTCATCCGTTATTACCTCAAAAACCGGCAAAATTTGCAATGCGTTTTCGTACTGATAGACAGCCGCGTTGAACCTCAGAAGCTTGACCTTGATTTTTGTGCCTGGCTGGGCGAGCACGGTATTCCTTTCGTTATTATCTATACCAAAGCCGATAAACAATCGGTGGTAAAAACTGACCAAAACGCTGCAAAATTTCGCAAAGCGATACTAAAGCAGTTTGAGGAAATGCCACCGGAATTTATCAGTTCATCCGAAACCAAACGGGGCCGCGAGGAAATTTTAGGGTTTATTGAAGAGGTGAATACGAGGTTTGGCGGATAGCTAATGGTTCAGATTCTTTACTTTTAACGCTATCTATTCACATCTTTTCCATATAAGATTCGATTTCTGCTTTTAACACAGGAAGATGATTAACCACTACATTCCATATAATAACATCGTTTACATTATCATACGCATGAATAACTTTATTTCGTAAATCAACTATCTGCCTCGCATAGGAAATCAGGATATCTGAATTTAACTTCAGTAGCTTATTACTGCCTCTCCAATAATTTCCAGTTCCCTTTCAACAGATCTTCGTTTGGTTTTATTATTTTTATACTCTTCATAAATCCGACGACCCTCTAAATGTTCATCTATAGAAATAATGCACTGCAAAACATCTGTAAATAGTTTTTTCTCCTCAATTGTCATAATACCGGAATCTTACTACGATTTATACTTTCAATAAAATACGGATTAGTAATAGTTTCCTCTGCTACCAGCTCTACTTCTCTTTTTAACAAATCCTGTAAGGAATAAAGCAAACTAAAATAGTTATTACTATAGGTGGTAAAATCTATATCATCGGTAAACCGGATGATAAAATCCACATCGCTATCGGGCTGCATCGTACCATTTGCTGCACTTCCAAATAAATACGCCTTTTTCACATTATGCTGCTGCATAAGATCGCGAATTTGGGAAAGATTACTCTGAATGATTTTTTGCATACTAAGCTTACAGTCTTTAGCAAATTTACTGAATCATTTTGATATTGGCTGATAATTCAGCCGGGTGCAATTCAAATTGTCGCCGGTTGGTGGGGACACCAACCGGGGCGGAAACCGTGGGCGGTGTCCCCACCGCCCACACGAAGCAAGTAATGCGACAATTTGAAATGCACCCATTCAGCCCCCATAATGAAATAGATTTTCTGCTCTAATGTCTAAAATCTGACATCTCAAATCTAACAAATACGCTACCTTTGCACTGCAAAACAAGCGTTTCATGAAGAAATATTTTTCCTTGATATTATTTGCGCATACCATCTTTGCCATGCCGTTTGCGTTTATTGGTTTTTTTTTGGCAGTTACCACCACCGAATACACCTTTAACTGGATGAAGCTGGTATTTATGATCTTATGTATGGTATTTGCCCGTAATTCGGCGATGGCGTTTAACCGCTACCTCGACCGCGATTTCGATGCAAAAAATCCACGTACGGCCAAGCGGGATATTCCGGCCGGGAAAATATCCGCGAAAAACGCCTTATTTTTTACGTTAACCAATTGTGTGTTATTTATTTTAACCACCTGGTTCATCAATCCGCTGTGCTTTTACCTCTCTCCGGTTGCCCTCGCGGTGGTTTTAGGATACAGCTATACCAAACGTTTTACACCATTATGCCACCTGATATTAGGCATTGGTTTAGGATTAGCTCCGCTGGGCGCTTACCTCACAGTAACCGGTCAGTTTGCATGGCCGCCGGTTCTTTTTTCGCTGGCAGTAATTTGCTGGGTCAGCGGCTTTGACATTATTTATGCTTTACAGGATGATGAATTTGACAAAGCCCATTCACTCTATTCCATTCCGGCCTGGCTGGGACGGAAAAGAGCCCTGCAAGTATCCGTACTGTTACACGTATTATGCGTAATATTCGTTACCATACCTGTATTCCTGGTTCACTTGGGAGGCTTCTATATTGCAGGTATCCTGTTCTTTATCGGTCTGCTGATTTACCAGCATCGTTTGGTTAAACCGGATGATTTGAGTCGAGTGGGACTTGCTTTCGGTACCACCAACGGCATTGCCTCGGTAATTTTTGCTGTATTCTTCCTGCTCGACCGGCTGGTGCAATAACGAATTATGAAACTGTTGAATAGCTAAATTGTTGATTGTTCTATTGTTAAATAATCAGAACTAAACAACCAACCATCGAACCAACTAACAACCCAAAACATGATTATCCAAAAGAAACAACGTACATATATTCCTGAAAAGCTTGAAGTTAAATGGGAAACCTTAGAACCTTTATTTCTTGAACTAAAAAACCGCGATATAAACTCGGTTACTGAATTGGAGCAATGGTTACGCGACCGCAGCGAACTGGAAGCCGCACTGGAAGAAGATTTTGCATGGCGATACATCCGCATGACCTGCGATACCGCTAACGAGAAATTAGTGCAGGATTTCCAGTATTTCGCTACCGAAATTGAGCCCAAAATTGCCCCTATAAATAATGAGCTGAATAAAAAATTTGTCGATTCTCCTTTTACGGATGAGCTTGACCAGGATAAATACTTTATCTACATCCGCAGCATCAAAAAAGCGCTCGAATTATTCAGGGAAGAGAACATACCGCTGCAAACGGAAATTCAGGTAGAGCAGCAAAAATATCAGGCGATAGCCGGGGCGATGTCTGTAACCCTTAACGGGAAGGAATATACACTCGAACAGGCATCCGTTTTTCTGAAAGATACCGACCGTAGCATACGTCAGCAGGCATGGGAAGCCATTACGCAACGCCGCCTGCAGGATAAAGACAAGCTGGACACGTTATTTAACCTGCTTCGCGAACTGAGGCATAAAGTGGCGCTTAATGCTGGCTTTGAAAACTTCCGCGATTATATGTTCCAGGCGCTTGGCCGGTTCGACTATACACCGCATGATTGCTATAAATTCCACGAAGCCATAGAGCGTGAAATTGTGCCCGTTTTACAGGAACAGGCCGAAAAGCGTAAAGAAGCCCTAGCTTTAGACACGCTGCGACCCTGGGATATGGATGTGGATATATCCGGTAAACCGGCACTGAAGCCATTTTCCGGCGGACAGGAACTTATCGATAAAAGTATTACCTGTTTCAATAAGCTGCATCCTTACCTCGGCGAACGCCTGCAGATTATGAAAGATAACCAGCTTTTTGATGTGGAAAGTCGTAAGGGAAAAGCGCCCGGCGGTTATAATTATCCGCTTGCCGAGACGGGAGCTCCGTTTATTTTCATGAATTCGGCCAATACCTTCAGAGACCTCACAACCATGGTTCATGAAGGCGGTCACGCAGTTCATACGTTCATTTCCTCACATCTGGAATTAAACGATTTTAAACATCTGCCATCAGAAGTGGCCGAACTGGCATCCATGAGTATGGAGCTTATCTCCATGGATAATTGGGATGTTTTCTTCGAGAATAAGGAAGACCTCATCCGTGCCAAACGCGACCAATTGGTCGATGTACTGAAAACACTTCCCTGGGTGGCCGTTGTCGACCAGTTCCAGCACTGGATCTATACCAATCCGGATCATAACAATGAGCAACGCCGCGAAGCATGGCAGCAGATTTTCGCCCGTTTCGGGCACAATTTTGCCGATTGGTCTGGCCTGGAAGATGCCCGCGATAACCTGTGGCAAAAGCAATTGCACATTTTCGAGGTTCCGTTTTACTATATTGAATATGGTATGGCCCAGTTAGGCGCTATCGCGATATGGAAAAACTATAAGAACAATCCGGCCGAAGGACTCGACAACTATCTTAATGCCTTAAAACTGGGATATACCAAAACCATTAAGGAAATTTATGAAACCGCAGGTATCGAGTTTAATTTCAGCGTGGAATATGTACGCGAATTAGCCTCTTTTGTTAAAGAGGAACTGGCTAAGCTGGAAGAATAATTGTATGGCAATATGAAACCTATAAGGTTTTGAAAACCTTATAGGTCTTATATAAAAACAGATTTGTAATCTGAAAGAGCTGCCTCAAGCACCTTGATTTCAAACATTTCCCTCGCTTTAGAGTTGTAATCCTATGAAAAAGATCATCGTATTAACCGCTCTAACCTGTGTTATTTCCTTAACTACTTTCGCACAAAAATGGAAACGAGTTCATTTAGATTCCATTGTTTCAGTAGAATTACCTGCCGGATATACCAAGACCGACACCATCAATCAAACCATTTATTCGGCAATCAGCCAGTTTGGTAACATCATTATTGTAAAAACGCCCGATGTTCCGGCAAAAATGCCCGATATCGAAAAGAAAAAGCACCTCCAAAACTACTACGACAACTACCTCAATAAAATCAAAACCAGCACTAAAGGTATGATTTCGCAAGAACGGGATACCATGCTTGGTGATTTGCATGTAAAAGATTTTACATTGGAAGTAGATAGTGGCCGCGGGAAACAATACCGCAATTTCAGGATACTTCATGAAAACTGCGCTACCTACACGTTTGAATTTCTATACGAGGATGTCCACAAAGATTTGGGTAAAGAAGATAATGAGCATTTTTTTAATTCCATTAAATTCGCGTTTAACCCGACCGTTCAAAGTCAGTTTACAGCCCAAAGTAACGTCCAAAAACCAGAGACCAATAACACGGTTTGGATTGCAGCCGTTGCTATCCTGATTGTTATTATCATACTGATTATTATCTGGCTATCCCGCCGCAATAAGCGAAATAAAGCAACATAAGTTTTTTGCACAGCCAAAGCAGACTGCTAACTTTGAGTGTTATGACAAAACAGTTACTGGCAGCGGCCTTGTGTATTTTCAGTATTTCAGGCATCCAGGCCCAAACTGTTCTTAGCGGACTTACCGGCGTACGCGATACTTCGTATTCTAATCACTCCGCTTATAAAAAAGTGGTAAAACGTTATCCGGATATTAAACTGGTAGCTGAAGCAGCTTCTCCTGTAGTCGGCGAACAAAGAAATATCCCCTATTGCACTATCGGTAACAGAACGCTGTATCTCGATGCTTTTTATCCGCAAAGGAAGACGAAACAACGGTATCCCGGGATTTTGATCATTCACGGCGGCGGCTGGCGCAGCGGCAACCGAAGCCAGCATATTCCATTAGCACAACACCTGGCGAAACAGGGGTTTGCTTGCTATACTGTCGAATACCGGCTTTCTACCGAGGCACTCTATCCCGCAGCCATTTATGATTTAAAGGCCGCATTACGATGGATAAAAGCCCATGCCTCCCAATTTCATACCGATACATCCAAACTTGTAGCACTCGGTTTTTCAGCCGGCGGCGAACTGGCTGCATTTGTTGGCGTAACCAATAACAACCCTGATTTTGAGCAAAAAGATTGCAACAAGGAATATTCCAGTCAGGTTCAGGCTATTGTCGATATTGACGGCACATTGTCGTTTGTTCATCCTGAATCTGGTGAAGGAAATGACAGTAAGTCCATTTCGGCAGCAACCTACTGGTTCGGGTACCCCAAAAAGGATAACCCGGAACTCTGGGAACAGGCTTCGCCACTAACATACGCCGATAAAAATACGCCTCCGGTATTATTCCTGAACAGTTCTGTTGAACGGATGCATGCCGGCCGGGATGATTTCCGGGCCATCCTGAATAAAAACGGTATTTATTCTGAAGTGCACACTTTTCCCAACTCGCCGCATGATTTCTGCTTATTTGAACCCTGGTTCACACCTACCGTCGGGTATATTACCGCTTTTTTGAAGAAGGTATTTTCAAACAGCCACTGAAAATCTGTATGTTTGATATAAAGCACAGCCAATGGCGAAGAATTTACTGCGGAAAAAATCCATAGATTCAATTATTGCAGATGCCGAAACCGGCGATAGCGAAGCAACCGGCTCTACAGGCAATCTCAACCGCGTTTTACGGGTTAAAGACCTCACCTTTATGGGCATTGCCGCCGTAGTGGGCGCCGGAATTTTCTCTACTATTGGCGAGGCGGCCTATAACGGCGGCCCGGGTGTTAGCATCCTGTTTGTTATAACAGCTATAACCTGCGGATTTTCGGCCTTATGCTACGCCGAATTCGCATCGCGGGTTCCGGTGTCGGGAAGCGCCTATACATACGCTTATGCTTCGTTTGGCGAGCTGATAGCATGGATCATCGGCTGGGATCTGCTGATGGAATACGCCATCGGCAACATCGCGGTAGCCATTTCCTGGAGCGAATATTTCACCAACCTGCTCGAAGGCTTTAACATCCATATTCCCCCCTATCTCACCATGGATTACCTGTCTGCATCACGGGGTTTTGAGCATGCCCGCGAACTAACACAATCCGGAAAGCTGACGGAGATCACCGAACAATTAAAGATACAGGCCGTGGCCTGGAACACGGCGCCGCAAATTGGGGGATTACGGTTTATCGCCGATATCCCGGCCCTGCTTATCGTTATCCTGATAACTTACCTGGTTTATATTGGCATCCGGGAAACCAAACGGGCCACTAACGCTATGGTATTGCTCAAAATAGGCGTTGTTATTGCCGTTATTGTTTTGGGTGCTTTTTATGTAAGCCCGGTAAACTGGTCACCTTTTCTGCCGAACGGACTTGCCGGTGTTATGAAAGGAGTTTCGGGCGTATTTTTTGCCTACATAGGTTTTGACGCTATATCAACCACGGCCGAAGAATGCGAAAACCCGCAACGCGACCTGCCCAAAGGCATGATCTATTCGCTGATCATCTGTACCGTTTTATACATATTAATTGCATTGGTGCTCACCGGTATGGTGAATTATAAAGAGCTGCAGGTTGGCGATCCGCTGGCTTTTGTGTTCCACCGTATCGGGTTGAACCACATCAGCTACATTATTTCCATTAGCGCCGTTATTGCCACAGCCAGTGTATTGCTTATCTTCCAGTTAGGACAGCCCCGCATCTGGATGAGCATGAGCCGCGATGGCTTATTACCGAAAGCATTTTCGTATGTTCATCCGAAATACAAAACACCTACGTTCTCTACCATTATTACCGGCATTGTGGTTGCCGTTCCTGCCTTATTCATGAACCTCACCGAGGTAACCGATTTAACCAGCATCGGTACCTTGTTCGCTTTCGTACTGGTTTGTGGTGGCGTGCTCTTATTGCCTAAAGATGAGAATACACAAGGCCGTTTCCGCATCCCTTACGTTAATTCCAGGTACATTATTCCCGCTCTTTTTATTATCGGACTGGCGGTATTTCATCAGGCTATTATCAATTTATTCCATTACTCCGGCGACTGGCATACGTATAAAGATAAGCTGCCTTATTTTTTGTTTATCCTGCTTTCTGCCGCTATCGCATACTTATCATTCGTCAAAAGCCTGTCGCTTATTCCCGTTTTAGGCTTGCTAAGCTGTTTTTACCTGATGACCGAGCTGGGTTACACCAACTGGCTCCGTTTCCTGATATGGCTGGCTATTGGCCTGGTGGTTTATTTTACTTATAGTTATCGCAACAGCAAGCTGAATAAAAGACCGGAATAGAAGCAGTAGCAAGAGGCAGACAGCATACAGCCCGGATCTTCCTCAATCGGCAAATACCGGGAGCCAGATTTCACAATATGCACTACTCAATACTCATCTGTCAGATCACCGGGTGCCGCTTAAATTCAAGATCCCTGTTAAACAAATACCGGTACGTATGATGGGTTTTATAGATCCGGCCGCCAATAAACTCTACCACACGCATCATTCTCGGGTTAAAATCACCGATCCAGTTCATTTGCAAATGCCGGTAAGGCATTAATCGCCCGTTTTGTACCACGCGGGAAGCAGCTCCGATCATAGCCAGCTCGACACCTTTACGCTGAAATTCGGGCACAACGCCAAAAACGATGCCGTAAGCCGTATCGCATTTTTTCAGGTATTTACGCCAAAACAGTTTTAGCTTACCGATAAGATCAAGCTTTCCGTTTACATACTTCACAAAAAGCTGGTTCAATTCGGGTATACTGATAAAAAAGCCAACCGGCTCCTTTTTATAATAGGCAAACCAGATAAGCTTCTCGTCGATAACAGTTTTCATTCCGTTAACCAACGCCTGGGCCTGGTCTGAAGACATGGCTTTTACCCCATTATGGTGTACCCATGCCTTATTATAGATCTGCCTGAAATCTTCAGCGTATTTTGGTAATTGGTTTAAGCGAAGATGGCCGAAGTGGTAATCGCCGCTTGCCATGATACGTTCGGCCCGGTTATACAATGCTTCGGGTAAAGGCTTCATCGGATCCATATAATACGTGTATTGCTTAAAATACACTTCAAATCCATAGCTTTCAAAAAGCTCGCGATAATACGGAGGATTATAGTTGCAACAATAACAGGGCTCAGTAAACCCGTCCACCAGCAGCCCCCACCATTTATCCCGGTCGCCAAAGTTTATGGGGCCATCCATAGCCTCCATCTTCTTATTCAACAGCCATGCTTTAGCCGCATCAAACAGCATAAAGGCAGCTTCCCGGTTATTGATACATTCAAAAAAACCTGCTCCGCCGGTAGGCTGTTCAAAAGACATGGCCGTTTCGTAATGTACAAAAGCGGCAATACGCCCGATGGTTTGCCCGGCATCATCCCTTAATATCCAGCGTATACAATCGCCGTCCAGGTACCGTTTATTTCTAAGCGGATCAAATACAGATTCAACATCATCATCCAGCGGCCGGATATAATTAGGGTCATCTTTATATAAGGGCACTGGCATCGTTAAAAAATCCCTGGCCAGTGCGGGTGTAGTTACCTCTATTAATCTCATGAACGTATTTCCGGGCAAAATTAATCTTCAAAAGTACCCTTACTTAGCCACAAATTACATCAACAATGCAACGCGTATTTATAATATGGCTAAGTATAATCCGGTTAAATTCAGCGGCACAAGTCCTTACCGATTCTGCGTACATAGCTGCTCATTATACAAAGATCGAGCGATACATACCTATGCGTAACGGTGTGAAGTTATTTACTTCTATCTATATTCCCAAAGATAAAAATCAAAATACCCCATATTATTGAGCCGGATGCCTTACAACGTGTCTCCGTACAGCGATAATCATTACAAAAACTTATCAGGGCCGTCTACGCTTTTTACCCGTGAGGGATATATTTCCGTTTACCGGGATGTACGTGGCCGCTGGATGAATGAAGGCGACAACCTGAACCAATTGTTATTTTGCTGACCATCAGCAGATTGCTTCTCCATAGGATAAACATAAAAGCTAACGAATAACCAAGCAAAGCGAGCTCATGAATACCATTGAAAAACATAAAAAACAATGAATAACCTTTTGTTAAACCCTGTTTTGAGCAGGATTATTAATCGAACCCGGGTTATTAGCAAGAACAGACTTACGAAGCGTATTCACAAAACGATATTCTACTTTGTAAGTCAGCTAAACATTCTGACAAAGATCAGTAAAGAGCCATTACAACACTGCTTTTTTCTGTTCGGCATATTGTTTACGCAGGCTTTCGAGCACGGTTTTATAGGCCGGGTTATTCGCCAGGTTGGTGGTTTCGTGCGGATCTTTCTTTATGCTGTATAATTCCTCGTAACCGTGCTCAATATAGTTGATATACTTAAAGTCTTTGGTTACTATGCCCTCGCTTTGCGGGATCTTGGGACTTTTCTGATAGGTATGCTCATAAAAGAAATAGTGCCGTTCGGGTACTTTACCGGCTACAATGTCCAGTAAATTTTCACCCTGCATCACAGACGGCACTTTTACCCCGGCCATGTTTAAAATGGTGGGAGCAACATCAATGTTCAGCACCATTTGTTCAGCCTGTATGCCTCTTGATCTTGCAGGCAGGCGGGGATCATAAATAAACAGTGGCACCCGGATAGATTCCTCATAGGCATACCATTTACCTTCCAGCCCATGCTCGCCCAGGAAAAAGCCGTTATCGCCCATAAAAATGATGATGGTATTTTTATCCAGTCCCATTGTTTTGAGCTTTTTCACCATATCGCCTACCACATCATCCACACCGGTTATTAAACGGTAATAGTTTTTAACCGTTTGCTGATATAATTCCGGTGTCGAAAACAGGGGCTTCCAGCGTACCCGTGCAATGTTTTGGCCGGTACGGAAAAAATCAGGAAAATTGTTCCAATATTTCGGATCGGCAGTTTCAGGCTCAGGGATAGTTACATTTTTATACAGATCCTTATACCGGGACTGTATGATATATTCCGGCGGATTACCATCCTGCTCGTGTGGCGCCTTAAAGCTTACCGAGAGGCAGAACGGCCCTTTTTTACCAAACTTATCCAGAAACTCCCGGATATCGTTACCACATTTATCCGTGTTATGGATAAAATTTCCGTTCGCGTCGGTCATTTTGTAATCCGGCTGACTCTTGGTTGTACACGTCCAGTAATCAAAATAGGCCTTGGGCTGATCTTTTTTGCCTACCCCGAATTTGTTGATGAAACCGATATGGTATCCCGCATTTTTAAGCAAAATAGGATACGTTTTCTCAACAGCCTCTTTGGTAAAATCTGTACCAAAATCATCGATCTTATGCCGCGATTCATACTGCCCGGTTAAAATGCTGGCCCGGCTTACACAGCAAATACTGGTTGTTACATACGCATTCTTGAACAGGATGCCGGCATTGGCCAGCTTATCCAGGTTAGGCGTTTGGATGATCCGGTTACCCATAGCGCCCAGCGCATCCCAGCGATGATCATCCGTAAGCAGGAAAATAATATTAGGCTTAGCAGGCCGGATATTTTCACGGCTTACAGCCAATGCCTGTGCCCCCGAAACGCAAATTAACAGGATACCGGCAAGCGTTTTATGAATCTGATAAAAACTTACAAAGCTTTTGAAGCTTCGTAAGTTTTTTATACATTTTTTAACAATGATCAGGTACATGCAATTGTTGTTTATGAGATCATACCACTTTTACCGGACCGATCAGACCTGCTGAATACAGCGGCTGCTTTTTCGTCCACTGCTGTGCAACCCGGTTATCTTTCAGCGATTTGGCATAATTGCCCAAAACCGTAGTGACCTTGATCTTAAGCACATTCTCACCGGATTTTAAAGCGCCTGCCAGATCGTAAAGATGCTTTCCATACCATTTAAAGCCCAGCGACCTCCCATTAAGCATTACTTCGGATATGCCGCCAACTTTACCCAGGTCAAGATAATGATAATTTGCCGGATCAGCCGCATTAAACCGCTTTTCGTAATAAGCAACACCTCCAAAAGATCGGAGCTCCTTATCATCCTTGAAATCGACAAGCTGATCCATCTCTATTTTACGTGGCTTTTCGTACACTTTTTCAAGGGTTACCTGCCAGGGGCCGGCTATAGCCTGGGGTGAAGGATTGGCGGCTTTCTTAACCGGGTACAATTCGCCTTTTACATCTTCTGCAAAAACAATTAATACCGATTCTGCCGGGTCAAGACTGATAACGAGCTTATTTTTAGCACCGGCGGTTGGGTACCTGTACCGCTTCCCGGTTTCAGGATTCCACAACCAGGCTGTTCTGTTATGGATATTAAAGGTAGCCGTAAACTGATGCGATTTCTCCAGGTGGTAATTGCTGATAAAAAATACATCGGCCTGCGGCGTTTTGTAATGCACCTGGTTTACATGGGTAACCGGCTTATCAAACGTAACAAACGATGGCAGCTTCAGCCTGGATTGCAGCCCGGCATACCAGTCTATCATATTACCCTGCGGTTCAGGGCAAAGTATCACATTGTTGGGATAAGCCTTCCGGAGTGCGTCGATAGCAGAACGCACCTGATTGTCTTTAGCTTTATGATCCAGCATTCCCGGCGACTTGACAGGAGCTTTGCCAATAAACAGGAGCTTTCCACCCGCCGCAGCAAACTGCCTGAGCGCATTTACGGTATCCGGGGCTATCGATTCTACTTCGGGCATCATAAGCACCTGATAACCCCGGGAACCATACTGTAGCTTTCCGCCCGAAAACTTACTTTGCTTTAAAATGTACTCATTGATATAATCGCATCCCCCGCCGTTCTGATGCACAGCTTCCCAGATATTATTGGCATATTCCGGATAAACGATCTGGGGATATTGCTGGTATTGTAACCCGACTTTAGACCACATATCGGCCATAGGGAATAATACCGCCACATTGGCCTGCAGCTCTGCTGCCTGGAAAACGGCCGAAAGCCGGGCTTTGTAATCGATCCATGTTCTCAGGTAAGGCCACCAGGTATTCCGCTCATTGAACAGTGTTCCATAGCGTACCCATCCCGGGAAAGGAACATCCTTGGGGCTATAATTAAAGCCATGCAGGATAGAATGGGTAACACCCGAGAGGTTGCTCTGGTCGCCGGTGATCTTGATCCGTTCCAGGGTAGCGTTAAATACCATCGAGGTATTGGTGATCTCTTCGCAGCTAATGATCTTTTTACCGGTAAGCCGGGCCGCGGATGACACAAATTTATTGACCGGACGGTAAGCCCGGCCTGTTTTAAACGTTCTTTCCTCAAAGTCTGTACCCACATCCGGCCGAAGCCAGGTCTCACATTCGGGTATATCCAGCACCATAGCCGATTCCAGGGGATAATATTCCCTGCCGTAAGCCTGTACCCGGGATTTAACACCGTTTTTACGACACCAGTCTACAAAGGTTTGCAGGAAACGTTCATGGAACAGCTCCAGGCGGGTGATCTCAAAATCATAACGCACCCGCTCAATTTCATCCTGTACTGCCGGCGACAGGCTGATACTATTCTCGCCAAGCAATTGTCCGCCGTTATAGGTACTTTTCTTGTTGAGCTTGAATAAAACAAATGGCAGGTAAGGCTCAAGCGCATACCCCCTGCGTTGCTTAAACTGCTGCTGTATGTCATTGCACCAGTTAGAGCCCCGCAGCTCCAGGCTATCCACAAATACCGACCGGAAATAATCGCCCATACGGCCAACTTTAGCTGTTATGGCATCCGACATGCGGTTCAGGTATTTCTGTACCGCGGCCTTGTTGTAATGGTTCAACACCGGTCCGGCGGCTCCGGGCGCACCATGAGTTACTGCCGTATAGCCGGTTAATTTTACCAGGTAATGCAACACGTGCTTGCCCTGGGGCACGTCTATGGTGATGGTCTCATCATTGATCTTATCGTTCAGATCAATACCGGGTTGGAATGTATCGAGATGATCGGGAACCAACCGCAGTCCGAACAATGCTATCGAACCGCTTTTATAGGTTCTCAGGGCTTCCATATCGGCCAGTAATTCGCTTCTTTTGAACTGGTGTTGCTGTCCGCCTGCCAGCTCTTTTGTACCGAGGGCCAGCAACTGGATCTGCTCATCTTTCTGAAGAAATTCACCGCCAAACGGCCAGCCGGAACCCACAATGATATCACAGGTGATACCGCGTTCCCTGGCTCCCTCTACCGTGGTTTTCAGCAAGCGCAACCATTCATCGCTCAGCCAGTCTACAGGCTTATATCCCATAGCATCATTCCCTTCCGGAAAAGCAATGGGGTTTATCTCCACGCCCGAAATGCCCTTTTCTTTAAGCATATCCAGCTCCCGCAGCAATTCTGCCTGCTCTACGCGAAGACCGTTCCACCACCAGCGTACAAAGGGCCGGGCGGCATTGGGCGGATTCTGAAATATCGAATACAGGGCTGTTGCCTGCACCGTTTCTTTCTCACCAGCTAATAAACGCTTAAACGGAAAGGCATACATTAATGGTGCAAGGGAGCCCATCCTGACAAATTCTCTTCTTGATATATCCATAGATTACGATATGTTTTAACATGTCGCTGCAAACGACTATTACAATTGGTTTTTGTTGGCTTCAGCTACTATGATAACTGAATCACCGGCAAGTTAAAACAGATCATTGATACAGCTATCCTGCTCTGTCCTGCAAGGAAGCATACCGGCTTTTCAGCATATCCATCATGTATTTATTGATCTCCCACTGATCGGCGACCGGCTTATTGCTGTAACACTGGTAAGCCATATAGGGATACGGGCCAAACTCAGGTGTGATTGTGCACTCGTCAACCTGCTTTTCTATCTGCCGTTCAATCCACCGGTCCCACCAGCTGAGATGATGAGAAAGCGCTTCAGCATTTTCGGGAGCCCGTGGATCGGTAACCTGTGGCCCTTCGATATGCCCGACACGGGCATGCAGGTGCACGGCGTGATCAATGGCCAGCTCGATTGCTTCCTGCTGATCTTCGAGATAGCTTTCTGAAACGCACACCCAATGCGACAGGTCTAAAGCAAGCTCCAATGCAGGAAACTTTTGCAGGTAAGCTTTTACCACATGCGCCGCATACGACCATTTGTTGCGATGTGTTTCCTGGATGATCTTAATGCCCGTTTTCCTGCTGATCCTGTCGCATACGTCGAAACATGCGGCTGCCTGACCGGGAGTATAATATTCGCGGCCGGTTTGCGAGGTGATGAACCGTGGCCGGATAGTGTTGGTCTGGTATTCGGCCAGTTGATATAAATTCCGTTCCAGTGCAGCCAGGTACTTGTTTATATCGTAACCTTCTTTCATTTCAGCATGCAGCAAGCTGAACTCCAGGCCGGCATCTTCCAGTTGCCGGAGCATGATGTCCTTATCTTCGGGAGTTTGCAGCGGATACACTTCAACCCCGTTGTACCCGGCGGCTTTTACATTTTTCACAAAATCAGGCCAGGGAATATGTTCTGATCCCCACCGGGGGCAATAGAATTTTATGGATAACATTTGTTAGACTTTAGTATTGAGATGTGAAATATAAGACTTTAAAGCTACTTATGTTTTGATATAAGAAAAGAGGGTGTCTAAAAAGCCAAAAAGCCAATAAATGAGCAGTCACGCTAACCCCGAATTCTCGGGGTCAGCATCTGTAGCAACAATGAACCAATCCTTCGACAAGCTCAGGATGACCGTCGCAGACCTTTTAGACACCCTCCTGGCCTTAGACTCCGGATTACCCGGGAGGATTTTCCCGTACTGCCTGTCCCGAGAGGAATGATTCGGGATCCGGCATTCAACTTTTAACCCCGAACAGTCAGGGTTTCGCTGTGCTCAACTTTTGCCTTCTCACCGCTTATAAATAAGCGGGTTCTGGGCATCGTCATTCAGTAAATCTCCGGGTTTAATGTGTTGAAGGTAGCTATCCGGCAGAATATTAGGCTGACCGTTGTACACATTACCGTCGGGCATGTAAGCACAGGTCATTGCCCGGCGGAAACCCGGGGTCATGTTGGCATGTGCACCGTGAATGGTAAGTCCGTTATGAAAAGAGCAGCTTCCGGCTTTCATGGGTGCCGCTACCGATTTTGAATGCCTGAACTGCGGATAGAAATCGAATATCTCACCCATGTTCTTACCAATACCCGGATTTTCGAAGGTAGTTTTGTGGTATGAACCTGGGATAAAAAAGAGACAGCCGTTCTCTAAGGTGGCATCGTCAAGGGCTACCCATATTGACAGTGCCCGGCGGTCTGAAAACGACCAGAATGGCGTATCCAGGTGCCACGAGGTTGGGTTGGCCCAGGGGCGCTTGATCAGTGCCTGGTCATGCCAGATACGAATGCCGTCTACCCCGGCCAGGTCAGCAGCCATTTTACCGATGCGCTCATCCAGCATCAGCTCCTTTACCTTGTCATTGGTTTGCCAGAGATTCAGCAGCTGGTCAAATACATTATTAAAATAATCGGCATCTTTGTTGATACCATCGTCTTCGCCTACTTTAACGGCTTTGCCGGGCATCTTTTGCCCGTTACGCTCTTCTACAGCTTCTGTTACAGCCGCACGCCAGTGCTCCAGCTCGTCGGGAGTTAAAAAATCATCAATTACAACAAAGCCATTCTCCTGGTAGGCCGAAATTTGTTCGGGGGTTAATTCAAAATTCATAAGATCAATTCGTTTAATTGGAATGGCTAAAATTAGCACTAACACCGCTTGTATACTATGGACAAATTGACTTATTTTATGCACTTTTTGACATTTATATAGCGCATTACTTTGTTTACTTATCGTTAAGATATGGACAAAAACTACAGCAAGTACCTCACTATAACCGAATTGGAAAAACAATGGGGGTTTTACGTATTAACGGCAGGGCATTCCAGAATTGACACGAATCAGGTTTACCCCGACAACCGGATCCACCCGGACGACCATTCGTTTACCTGGAACAAAGGGCGTATGCTTCATGGCTATTACCTGGTATTTATCACACAGGGTGAGGGTATTTTTGATTCGGAATTAACCGGAACCCGGAACATATCGGCAGGCACCTGTTTCCTGCTGTTTCCGGGTGTATGGCATCGTTATAAACCGAATACCCGTTCGGGCTGGGAAGAATACTGGGTGGGATTTAAAGGCAGCTATCCCGATGACATGATGAATCGGTTTTTCACTCCAGAACAACCTTTTATCCGGACGGGCCCAAATGAAATGCTGCTGGGGCTTTTCCAAAAGCTTATTCAAATCATACAGGCAGCTCCTGCCGGATATCACCAGATCATTTCGGGCATTACCTTGCAGATACTGGGGCTGGTACAAGCCGTTGCATCGCATGAAAAATTAAGCTTTGACCCTACCGAGCAGCTCATTAACAAGGCGAAATTCCTGTTGCAGGAATCGCTGGAGAGCTGGGTCAATGTTGAACAACTGGCACAGCAGCTGCCAATGGGGTATTCCAGATTCAGAAAGGCTTTTAAAGCTATTACCGGACAATCGCCCAACCAGTACCATCTCAACCTGAAATTAAACAAGGCCAAAGATCTGTTGCTTTCTACCGCGTTATCTGTAAACGAAATCGCTTATCAAACCGGCTTTGAATCGGCTTTTTATTTCTCCAGGGCCTTCAGGAAGAAAAACGGCGTTTCGCCGAAAGTGTTCCGGCAAAAAGCTGAACATTAAGTAGGCAATAGAGACATCACCTGCTCAAATCTAACGTAAAGTTTTACGCCTGTTATTTATACAGGTCTTCGTTATCCGGATTTTTACCGCCAGTATCTGATTCTAAACCGGCATCCTGCTCGGCACTGTTTTTACCGGCACTTTCTATGTCCTGGTATTGCGATTCCTCTTCAATATCATCCGGATCTGCTTCATGCACCCGTTCCAGATAGCTATCAGTATCCAATTGCTCCGGGCTGGTGTCAGGCTCACCGTTATTATTCTTTTGATTGTCTTCATCCGGGTTCCGTGGGCCATTGCCCGGCGTGTTGGGCTGCTGATTTGGCACTGCTGCTCTCTGAGTACCAGTGCTGCTAAAGTTGTTTTCCATAGGTAGATGTTTGCAGGTAGATGATTATTGGAATAACACCAATCGCGTAAGAGGGTTTATGATTAAAGGCAAAACAGGTACTTTCTGAAACCATGCAGGTATTAATACGGTGTTTACCTGGATTATGCGGCAGGCAACTTCGTTTCTTCACGAAGTCCCGTCCCCGGGTACTGCACCTGGATGAACCTGACGCTTATCGCGACAGCGGTATGATTCAAGCGCATGATAGCCCATTGTGGCAAACGTAGCAAACACGAGGTGAGCCATTACCAGATGGCCGTAATAACGATTAAAATGTATAGCCGGTGGATTAGGATGCATCCTGAAGACTGATTTCCAGACGCCTACAGCCAATACACCATTGACAGCGCCCAGCAGCAACGCATTTTTTAAGCCGGGCCGCACGTTTTTGTTTTCCCACAAATAACTGTATGCGCCCGTAAACGCAATGCCTGCGCCGTAATGCATCGCCCAGCCGGCAGTGTGGCAATATTCATTACGTAATGCCGGCATTAATTTTTTGGTTAACTGCGAAAGCACCAGCGGCTCTTTAAAATTTTTATGCT
Organism: Pedobacter sp. BS3; assembly: GCF_008274585.1. Taxonomy (GTDB): domain Bacteria; phylum Bacteroidota; class Bacteroidia; order Sphingobacteriales; family Sphingobacteriaceae; genus Hufsiella_A. The sequence continues at coordinate 527,732 of NZ_VTRT01000002.1, forward strand.
TATGTGCCGAAACCAGGTAGGAGAACAGGGTCATTGCCGTTGTGCCAACTACTCCTCCGGAAATAATATTTGCTGTTTTCATAACAGATTGATTAACAGATACCCTGTTAAACTAACCGGGGATACCGTCAAAAGTTTGCTCAACATGGCGCTTAAACAATTATCCTGTATAACATGTTAAACAGGTTACTCATCTGCCCCACCTATGAAAGAAAAAACAACAACCTCCGGAAGGAAGAACCTTCCCCGCGACAGTTCAAACCCCAGTCCCTGGCAAAAAGGGCCGTTTGATAACCCCAAAGCACAAGCCATCCATAACCCTGAAGCTATTTATGATGTACTGGTTATCGGTGGCGGCATCACCGGTGTTACTACGGCCTTGCTATTGCAGCAACGCGGTAAAAAGGTAATCCTGGCCGAAGCGCATATCCCAGGGTTCGGCACTACCGGCGGTACCAGCGCTCACTTAAATACTTTTTTCGACGCTACTTATCCCGAAATTGAAAGCGATTTTGGCGAAGGTGCCGCTAAGCTGGTTGCTAAAGCCGGTAAAGAAGCTTTCAAAATCATCACCAGCCTGATTGAAAAATACAATATTGATTGTGATCTGGAATATAAAGACGCGTTCCTGTTTTCGCAGGATGAAAAGGAAGATAAAGAACTGGCCTCCATACGCGACGCGTCGGCAAAGGCCGGTATCCGCGTAAAGCAGACTGCCGAAAACGGCGTACCTGTTCCATTCACCAAAGCGCTCCTTTTTCCCGGACAGGGACAGTTTCACCCGCTAAAATACCTGTACCGGCTGGCCGGGGAATTTGTAAAGCTGGGCGGAGTGCTACTGGAACATACGCCTGTAAGCGAACATAAGCTGGAAAACGGCATCCATATCGCAGGCAACAGCACCGTTCAAATACAGGCAAAGAACCTGGTATTCGCCACGCATCTTCCGCCAGGTATCAACATCATGGACTTAACCTGTGCGCCATACCGCAGCTATGTTTTAGGCATCCGGTTAAAGGATGACAATTACCCTTCCTGCCTGGCCTATGATATGAAAGAGCCTTATCATTATTTCAGAACGCATGAAATAGACGGGCAGAAATACCTGCTGCTTGGCGGCGAAGACCATAAAACCGGTCACGGCGATCCTGAAAAAGCGTTTGAACAATTAGAAGCTTATGCCCGCCAGTATTATCATGTGGCCTCGGTGGCCTACAAATGGTCGTCACAATACTATGTTCCTGCCGATGGCCTCCCATATATCGGTCAGTTGCCCGGCGGTGAGGATAATACCTATATCGCTACCGGCTATAACGGAAATGGTATAACGTTCGGCACGCTGGCGGCCAGGATACTGGCGGATACGCTTTGCGGGAAGAAGAATCCGTATGCGGAGCTGCTCAAGCCTTCACGGATCAAACCACTGGCTTCTTTCGAGGCGTTTGTTAAGGAGAATGCGGATGTGGCGTATCATTTCCTTGCCGATCGCCTTTCGCCCGATGCGTTGGAATCACTGAAATCGCTTCCTAAAGAAGAGGGAACAATCGTCAAGTACCAGGGCGAACAACTGGCGATTTATAAGGATAAACAGGGAAAGATCAGTGCCTTAAACCCGGTTTGTACCCATGCCCGCTGCATAGTGCATTTTAACCCGGCAGAAAAAAGCTGGGACTGCCCCTGCCATGGCGGCCGGTTCGACCTGAACGGTCATGTGCTGACCGGCCCACCACGCCGGGATCTGGAGAAGGTGATTTAAGTGAGGGTGAGGATAAGGTTGAGAAGATCATAGGATAGCTACAACCCATAACCATAACCCTAGCCCTAATCGAACATAACCACGATGTGCTTCTGCTTTTCCGGGTTTCCGTTCAATGTACCGTACACCTGATCTGAGCAGCGGGTCAACCCTGCCTGGTGAAAGCGGATATAATTCTCAATGCGTGAACCGGAATCGCAATGCAGCACGGTTTCTGTGATAGTTTCACGGACACGTGACAGCTCTTCCAGGAATTCCTGCTGAAAAACCCACTGACTTTATTGACTAGGAATGTTTGGATATAGGGTTACTCCTCTTTTGGTTTCACATTCCATATTAGCAGACACAAAATAACAGACAATAACGCTGCTCCTATCCAGAAAAACAGTACTGGTGCAAAATTATAGTTTACTACATTTCCCTGAACTGTTTTGCCTGATTCTATTAACATGCCGCTCACAATATCCTGTAGTCCTGCCCCTATATAGCTGGCAACACCAACTACGCCTATGGCTGCTCCGCTAACGCGTTTGGGTACGATATCTACTGCCATTAAACCTGCCAGGTAACAAATAAGAACGCCGATAGAGAATCCAAAAACTACCATTGCTATATATTCTACCCATTCATATCCAATTGGAATAAGTAAAAACAGGGCAATTGAAAGGGTATTTAATACTCCAAAAATAAATGCCGGGATATTTCGCGAACTGTTGAAGAATTTATCGCTTACCCAGCCTGAAAATATATTGCCGAATATCCCGCTGATAGAACTTATGGATATAATAAAGCTGGCATGTACAGCACCATAACCTCTATGTTCCTGCAGAAATAACATCCCCCAGCTTGTAATGGCATAACGGCTTACGTACATCAGCGAGCTTGAAATGGCCAGAATCCAAATAGCCGGAGTTTTTAATACTTCTAACTGGAGCTTACCGATATCTTTTTTGGTGGCTGAAACCATTACAGGTGGCAGGCCTTTGGCCTCAGGAGAATCGTGAAGCCACAAAAGTACGATAATCACACCTAAAATACCGGCTATAAATGCCCCGACAAATCCCCATTGCCACCCGGCATAGGATACCAGCAATGCGGTAAAGATATAGGTAAAGGCTTCACCTATATTATGGCTGGCGCTAAAAAAGCCGTAATAGGTTCCGCGTTCTTTATTATTGAACCAACGTGACATGGACACGATGGCAGGTGGTGCGCCCATACTCTGGAACCATCCGTTAACGCCCCAAAGCACTACAAATAGTACAAAAGAATCGATAAATCCCATGCTAAGGTTGATAATGGCTGAAACGAACAGGCCTAATGCCATAAACCTCCTGATGTTACTCCTGTCTACCAGGAATCCGTTTACAAATTTGCCAACTGCATACGAGAAAAACAGGGCTGAGCCAACAATGCCCAGTTGGGTTTCGGTAAGTATGTGATGGTCTATCAGCGGTTTTTTGATAACGTTAAGGCTTAACCGGCATACATAGTAGAAACCGTACCCAAATGTTGCGGATAAGAAAACCTGCAAACGCAACATTTTCATCCGTACCTGCCTGTGTTCGGGTAATTCCTGTTCATCTAATGCACGAGGCGGTTCAGGCGCAAAAAACGATATGATTTGTTTAATACTCATTTTTTACTGCCCAAAGAATGCTTCCCCGTTTTCTCTAAATAACTGATGAGGTTTCTCGGCCGGTCGGTTTGTATGATGTTAGCACCCTGTTTTACCAGCCAGCCCCATGTTTCATCAGGTTGGTTTTTCTCTACCGCTTTATCGTCGTCGTGGCCGCCGTTATGATCGGGCCACAGAGCGTTCATCCAAACGCTGTTGGTTTTCCTGATTTCGGGTATTGTTTGTACTATGCCCAGTGTATCTTGCTTAAAAATAGTCTGAATAATGCTGTTGGGACGGTTTTTGTAGCTCTCAATCACTTCTTTTGCATTGGGCTTTTCCATATTGACCACCACAACCAGAAACATTTCAGATGGAATATTTGGATTTGCAGCCAATATATCTTGTAAGGGTGTATTATCTTCCACATTATAAAGCACCTGGTGGGTCATATTTCGTTTTTGCAGCATAGGTAATACCTTCTGGAAGTATGGGTAGCCTTTGTCTATATCTATCAGTATCCTGTTTTTTGCGCTGTCGAGTATTTGATCGAGTGTAGGTATTTTGTGCAGCGTTTTATGCCCCTGCCCTGCCTTCAGGAACATGGCCTTTAGCTCCTTTAGGGTATAATCTTCGGGTTTGCCCTTGCCGGTCATGGTACGATCAATGGTCTTATCGTGCATCAGCACTATTCTGCCGTCTTTGGTTTCAGCCAGATCGCACTCAAAAACATCAACTCCTATTTTAATACTGTTGAGCAATGCCTGTAAGGAATTTTCGGGGGCTTCACGCCAATCACCACGATGTGCAGTAACCAATACGTAGCTCCGGGAGTTTTTTTTCAATGCTGCAAGCGCCGTTTCAAAACGCTGGCTGCTCTGGGCGCATATATCGCCCGAAAGGGCTACAAAGCCCAGGAATAAGCTGATTTTGATTAATTTATTTATCATTGTTTTTTTATTATTCGTTTTTTGGTTGGTTAGTTGTTTAGACTTTTAACGCTCAACTTTTCACTTTTACTATTATTGTACACCATCATACCGCCATATATTGGCCCGGCAATAATTATCAGAAACGCCTGGTTTGCTGCGTGAAGCAAAGGCGATATACAGCTTGTCGTCTTTTACTTTGATGCCTTCGGGCTCCATATACCCCGAGCTTGTTATGCCGGCAGCATTAAGCGTAGCAATATTGGCAATGGCCATTACTTTGGCCCGGGGCCGTATTAATTTCCCCTGAAGATTAAAAACGGTTACATACGTATTGGATGGGCCGTTATCAATATTATTGCTGTTACCAACGCCCTCAAGGAAGTAAATATAATCGCCATCGATATCGAAGCCCTGAAAGCTGTATGAGTTTACATCAGCAGCCAAACTGCTTCCCTTAGGTACAAAAAATGAACCCACCGGCTTTGCCTTTGACAGGTTCCTGCCCTGTATGCTCCTATTCACCGTTTGCTCGCTAATCCCGGCTTCTTCACCGCCAATTTTTACCGAAACATTAAATGTTTCTAAAGGAAGCTTCTTTACATCATCGAGGTTGTAGGTATAGAAATAACGTGCGCCGCCGCTTTGAGTGGCATTAACACACAACAATTTATTCTTTGCATCAATGGCAGGGTTAAAATTGAACAGATCTGCCTTATCCAGAAAATAGGTATCTCCGCCATAACCGTCTCCATATACTTTCCCGGCCTCGTATTTTATCCGCGATATCGTCCTTGAATAATTATATTCAAATCCGGTTACCAACGCATTTTTTGTAGCGTTACTGTTGATCCATACGTATTGCTGGCCATTGTCTTCTTCCATTACCATGCCGCCACCATGCCCGAAATATTTTAGGGTCATATAATCATTGCCCGTTGCTGTGTTCGGCTGGCCTTTGATCACATACAGCTCATGCACTTTGGTTCTACCTACCTCATAGCTATTGGGCTGCCCGAGCTGTGAATAGTAAATATTCCCCTGTCTATCCAAATCAAAACATTGCATTACGCTGGTAGTGGCTTTCAATAACACATTGGCACTATAAACCAGTGCACCGGAGTATGGCTGACCTAATGGACTCAGTGACAAGGGATCATTACCGACGATAACGCTTACCTTACAGGTAGACGACGATTGTCCGGCGGTTACCTTAATATCTGCTGTACCTGTTTTTTGTGCGTTTACCAAACCTGTGCTGCTTACGGTGACCACGGTAGGGTCTGACGAGCTCCAGCTTACCTGTCCCGTACCTGCATCGAGCTGCTTTTCCTGGCCTACAGTCAGTGTAATTTCGTGCGGCAGGCTTAACGAAACAGATGACGATTCCTTTTTTTTGCAGGCCGGCAGTATTGCCGCTAATAATAAGCTTATACCGCAAAGTTTTCTTATGTAAATCATGATGTTTTAAACTAACATTATTAAGTAAGCGCTAGGGTAGATACGAGAGTGTCTGAGAAGTCGACAAAGCCATCAATTTACAGCCCAGCTGACCCGAAGTCTCGAGAAAGGCGTCTGTAGCCACTATGAACCAATGCTTCGACAGGCTCTCCAAAGGAGCCCTATGGACAGGATGATTATACCAGACTTTTCAGACACCCATCTTAATTATCTATCAGATTGCTTACCTGCTGAACTTGACTGTATAATGTCCTGCTTCGGTATTTAACGACAGCACATATATCCCTTTTTGTAAGGATATGGGCAAATTCAGGCTATTACCGTCTATTAATACGGTTTGCTTAAACAGTTTGCGACCAAGCACATCGGCTATTTCAACACTTCCCTTTGTATCGGCTATGTCTTTATAAAATACAGTGACGTTTTGGTCACTACTATTTACTACAATAGCATTACTACTCAAACCGGTTTTAACGGCCACAATTTTTTCGTATTCGGCAGATTTCCCGTCGGCATCTACCTGCACCAGCTTATAATAATTGGTGCCAGCCAACGGATTACGATCGGTAAAACTATAGCTTGTTTCTACATTGGTTGTTCCGCTGCCGGTTTTATTACCAATTAATTTAAAATCTTTATTAGCCGATGCCCGGTAAATATCAAAACGGGCATTATTATGTTCAGAAGCGGTTTTCCATTCTAACTGAATTTCACCGGTTTGCTTTTGATAAGCAGCTGTAAAGGACGAGATAGTTACAGGTAATGTAACATTCTGTTCTATATCCGCCAATACCCCCCAGTTCCCATTATTGTATAGATCTATCAGCTTTAATGTCCTTGGGCTAGTCCATGTATTTGCTGAAGGATCATACTCGCCTTCGAGCTTAAAAAATATGCCATTATCGACACCATTAACAGTAGGCGTCATACCGGTTGGATTAAAAAAGAATGTATTTGCTCCCTGACCATAATACTGATCGGTTGTACCATCGTAATAATCATTTTTTACGGGAAGCCTGTAACCGGCAAAGTTGCCACTAACGGTTCTTGCAGCAGCAGAGCCGATTTTACTGCCATAGAAAACCACGTCTATTGGCACTGTGGTTGCTGTTACCGTTGCTCCGGCAAAAACGGCTATACCATCGGCATTATCATTATTGCTGCTTGTACCGGTTGTCCAGCCCTGTATCATATCGCCTGTTGACGCTATTGTATTGCCCACTACATCGCCTGCCTGGGCAACATAATCGTGAACGCTTATCCATTTTGCCCGGTTGGCCTGTATAGGGGCAGTTTCGCTGATATCTGTACTTTTAACCGTATTGCCACTTACGGTAACAGCCCCAGCGATTATCTTCTCGGTTCCGCCGATATAAAAGTACTCGCCTTTTTGTACGGTACCCGAGGTAAGGGCGAAGGAATGTACCTGATCGGCCCTTGCCCAGCCTTCAGCTTGCACACCACCGTTTCTACAGATCACCACGGTATAGCTGTTTGCTCCTGTGCCAAAAGTAATATCCTGCGTGGCCATGAGCTGTATGTATTCATAATTTCGCTCTAAATTTGCGCTTGTTCTTTTAGGGCTTGGCATAAACCCGGTAATAATAATCTGGCTATGTGCGTTTAGAACAAAAATGCTCAATGCTAGAATAGTAATTAACTTTTTCATAATTTTTGCTTTTAGATTACACGTTAATTTTTATTAGTTGATATTGTACTTTTTCAAAATTTTGGTTAGCTCTCCATTAAGAAATGTGGCCATGCGGTAATACCCGAGGTCATTCGGGTGTGTGCCGTCTATAGAGCCCTCATGATCATCGCCAATAAACTTTTCTGATGTAATGAAATAAACATCCTTCATGCCTTTATTGGTAAGGCTCATTGTTTCCCTATCTATCATCGTATTTTGATCCCTAACATATTTTGCAACCCGCTGATTAACGTAACTACTTTCCCTGATAACACTTTGCATCACTATTATCGGTGCCTTAGGGTGTTTTTCCCGGATGGTTTGAAGCAGGTATTTTGTCCGCTCCTTAATTTCTGATGGGGCAGAATTGGGCACACAATCCAGAATATAGGCATCGGCATCTACAGAAGCTACAATATCGGCCACTTCCTTTTCCATTTTAGCCATACCGCTCAATCCAAAATTGATAAAATTCAGTCCGGTTTGCCGGGATAATTGCGCCGGATAGGCCATACCCGGTCTACTTGTTCCTGCTCCCTGCACAATACTGGAACCATAAATCAACACCCGTTTCTTAAAGGGTTCTGGTATGGGTTCTATGATAGCCCCTGGCTTTACGCCAATTTCCAGACTTCGGATTTCATCATAAACAGGCAAGTACATGATAAACTCCTTTTCACCTTCCTCCATATTCTCTACAAGGGTCTTGGTTGAGCAAATGCCGGTTGGTGCTGCCACGCCAGCAAATTGCCATTTACCCTGTTTTTTTACATAGATATCGAAGCCTTTATTTGCAATCGGGGTTAAATACGGCAATGGCCTTGCCGCTGTTACACACCATTTCGCGGAAATAGCGGTACTGTTAGTCTTAAATGCAATGTACATCCCGGTACCGTGAGTAAACAATTGTTTCATTCTTGCCGGAAGATCAGGATGATCAACAGTATCTACTCTGTGAAAAGGATTTTGAGTAGGCATCATTTTCCCTCCGAGGGTTAATTCGGTTGCCGGTTTATAAATAAACTGTGCCATTGCTCCATGGGCAAAAAGAAGCCCGAGCATAGCGATGATGAGTCTATAAGTGTTTTTGTTCATAGCTTGTTAGTCATTAGTTGTTAGTCGTTAGCTGTTAGCTGTCAATCTCAATTTCTCAGTATCAATACTTGCGGATAATGGTCGGATATGCGGTTTGTCGCCGTATCTTTAATCATATAGGCATCCAGACACCGCTTTTGCATCTCTTTATTTACCAGTATGTAATCAATACGGGTAAAGTTATTGTGGCTTTTAACCTGGCTTGGGGCGCTTTTTTCGTAAGTGTTATGAAATATACGCCACGTATCAACGAAATCCTGACTTAATATCTTTTGCATGGGTACATAGTCTATATGGCCATCTCTTAAATTCCGGATGCGTTCAACCTTTTTTTCGGTATCTTCCATCATCCGTATCTTTTCCGGCCCGTATACCGTACTGTCTGCCGGCGACATATTATTAAAATCGCCCATGACCAGCACCTGCTCTTTCTTAAATTTATGCAAGTAATTAATCAGGCTGTCCATTTCCCTGTTGCGCTGCTGCCACGTAAACGGAGCCAGGTGCACCACTACCATACGGTAGTTTAGTATTTTGGCCGACATATAACCGTGCTGCATTCCTTTGGTTATTTTTTGCACTTCGGTAATTGGAAACCTGGACATAAAAGCAACGGAATGGCCTTTCTCTCGCTGTAAGGCACTGTATGGGAAGCCCAATTGTGTTGCAAAGGCGTTAAAACTATCTTCGGTGTAGTTTTTAATCTCCTGAAACGCAATTACATCAGGCTTTTGCTGTCCTGTCCAATCGGCAAACAATGCTTTTATCTGCTCGCTGCCCTGAAAGCAATCGTAAACATTATACGATATGATTTTCAGCGTTTTGGGCTGCTGTGCATAAGCCTGGTTTGCACCAACAACTAATAGAAGTCCAATAATTATCAGTGCAACACTGTTTTTAAGACTTATCAAGGTTTCAAACCTTCGTAAGTCTATCATCGCGGTTATTTTACGCCACATCATTCTTCCAGCGTTGTAATTTTACCCGTTTCAATATCACTTAGCGTAGAGTTCAGCCCTAACAGCACGAAGGTTTGAACCCGGGCCTTAGTCCACCTGCCTAAAACAGGATTGTACGTACCACCCAGCATATTAAAGGCGCCAACGCCTGCAGTAGGATTATAAGGAAAGCTTTGTGTATTAGAGCCGGATCTAAAAAATGGCTGTTCGGCTAATGTGATAGGATCTACCTCGTCGTAATAATCGGTATTGGCAATACGGTAGCCCTTAACCGGCGGGCCTGCTGTGTATATATTACCAGCGCTTCCTACCCAAACTACATCCATAGGTTTGGAGGCTGCCGTTACGTTAGTACCCTCAAACACCGCTATACCGAAAGCTGCACCGCCATTTGACATTACGTTGGTTGTTTTGGTTCCAAACCCATCGCCATTAGTGGTACTGTAATCAAATGACCTTATCCAATTGGCGCTGGTCATACTTGGGTCTGAACCGCGGCCATTGATGAGTTTAGACGAGCCACCCACATAAAAGAACGTACCTTTTGCGGCAAAGCCTGAGGTAAGGTTAAATTTAAACGACCTCTTATCGCCCGTTGCCCAGCCGTTTGCCGGGTAACCTGTTGGCGTTGATGCTGTGGCATTATTATTAATTACCAGCGAGAACGGCGTTTGAGAGAAATTAATGTCCCGTGTGGCCATGAGCTGTACGTATTCATAGTTGGCATCGGTAACATGCACGGCATTCGAGGCATCGCTCATAAAACCAGTAATAATCACCGGACAGGATTTTATATCCGAGCTTAATGTAACCAGGTCATCTTTCGTCCGTAACCGGTGCTGCGGAACTAGTTGACCATTATCATCATACGCATTAAAGATGATGCCATAGAAATTGGCTAATCCCGGCAACGGATCATTGGCAAAGGTTGCACCGGCTTCGGTATGCAGCGTGATTTTTCCAAACCCGTCGTTCAAGGTTTTGTTACCGGCAAATACATCGGTAGATATGGGTAACGGATCGAAACCTCCCTTTACAATGGCGACCAGAGTACTTTCATAATTATCGGGCTTGGCAATAATAAGATTACTGTTAACCCGGTTAACCGGGATAGCATTATAGGAAGAAACTTTAGTGATGGCTGCTGCCGGAATACCGGTAATCTCCAAAATGCCATCCACACGTTTCAGAACGCCGCCGCTAATATCAACTATAACAGAATCGCCCGGCTTGTAATTACCGGCATCCGATCCTATCGCTATGGAGATACCTCTTAATTGCGATAAACGCCGCCTGTCTTGCATAACCAGCAAACCTGCCGGAAGGTTACCTCCCGAATGGTCGGAAACAACAATGCCGGTAATTTTATCAGAGCCGTACATATTATCGGCTGTAAGCTTAACATCCTGCCCTTTGTATATATTTCTCAAATCATATATGGCGATATATGGGCTAACGGACGCACCCGGAAAACTACCTTTTTTACATCCTGACCATAATGCGGCTACCGAAACAGCCAGTACCATGTAAAATATAATCTTTTTCATTTTAATGAGATTATTAATTGACTTTTATAAGAATTATGGTTTCTGCCACCATACCTGGGTAGAAATTGCATCGGGTCCCTGAGATGCAATGGCTAACTTATAATTGGCCGGATTGGTCGATTGCACATAAACCGGATACCTTAACCGGGCTGGCATTATCCCGTTATTTTTCAGTCCGCTGCCTTTGGGTAAAACAGGATGCCCCGTACGACGATATTCAAACCATTGCTGTAAATCTGTAAGGAACAGACTGTAATATTTCTGAAGATGAATTTTTTCCATCTTTTCATCCAGGCTCTCGGTATCTACCCATTGTATATCGGCATTGGCAAGATACGTTGCAACATCAACAGACCACGAGGGCAACCATAAGGTAATGCTACTTTTTGTACCGTTATTATAATACGTTTCTGGTGAACCGCTGATCCAGCCTTTTGCTGCCGCCTCTGCCAATATAAACTGCAATTCGGCATAATTCATGATCATACCGGTCATGGGCTCTGACTGTAGATTGATTGCTGGCGGTGTTATGCCTGATACGGTTTGATCCAGTGAATAAAAATAAGACTTCTTGGCATCTCCCTGGCCTTGTGCATAGCCACTGGGAACTCCTAAAAACTCACCGCTGTATGGCGCTATTCCCCAACGGTTAACCCCACCGGTTCCATAAGTAATATTAATACGCGGATCCTGCCAACGCACCAGGTTATCAATAAAGAAACTGCATATTGCAGGCGCCCTGAAATCTGCTGCCCTGATGGTATAATAAGGCGATATGTAAGGGGCTATACCGGTCCATCTTAAAATAGCAGAATCATCATTGCCTGCCATTACCGGATAGGCGGGCGCATCGGTATTGACAATTTGCTTAATCTTCGCGATACAGTCACCAGCTACTTCTGCCTTACCCGACAAGCGAAGCAATAACCGTAAGTATAACGAATTGCCAAATTTCCGCCAGCGGCTGATATTACCGCTAAAAACAGGATCGCTGCCGGCTGTAATAGCGGTATTGGCTGCCAGTAAGGTGTTGGCTTCTTCCAACTTACTAAAAATGTCCAGGTAGATATCTTTCTGCTTATCAAAAGCCGGCTCATATACCTTGTCTGTCCGTGCCTTATTGGAGTCAAAATAAGGCACATCGCCAAAGGTATCTGTTAACAGGGAATATATCCATGATTGGCAAATGAGCGATATACCCATATAAGATTTGTTATAATTAGGATCTGTGCTCGAAAGCCTATAAATATCCTTGAAGTTCGTTAGCTGCGAGAACCAGCCATCCCAAAGGTAAGGTCCCAGGTTATCGCGTATATCATATCTGAATACCAATCCTTCCGCATCGCTGATGTTAACCGTTACCTGCATCAGCTCATTGTTGAGATTTCGGTTCCGTATCATATTATATTTCAAGGTATTGATCAACGCTGGCGCCAGAAGTTGTCGGGGAAGTGCATTGGGCGTATTATTGGAGTCTGTATTCATCTCCTCAAAATTTGTTGTGCAACCCGCTTGCACCAGGATAAATATCCCGGTTAACAACATAAGTATGTATGTCTTTCTCATTGTATAAAATTTAAATTCCAATAACCAGGTTAACACCAAAGTTCCGCGTAGAAGGAAACTGACCAATTTCAAAACCCTGCGTAATATCCGTTCCGCTCAGCGTACCAAATTCAGGGTCGTACATTGGCCATTTAGACCAGATGTATAAATCACGGCCATATATCCCGATGGTAGCTTTTTGCAAACGCAATTTTTTGACCAGTTTGGCTGAAAATGTATAATTCAGGCTGGCTTCACGGAATTTGACAAAATCGGTTGAATAGGTACTGCCCTCGGCATTATCTACGCCATACATCGACTGATAGAACGCATCAACATCATAAGCTATAACATCGTTTTTCCGATAGGTGCCGTCCCCATTGTCGATTACACCGTTACCAACAATACCATTGTACCTTCCGGGCAGAGTATTGGTTGTTTTCCCGGCCCTGGATAATACAGCATAGCTCATGGAATGGGCTACCCCACCAAATTGTGCATCAAACAACACATTTAGCCGGAATTGCTTATACCTGAACTGATTGTTCCATCCGGCTTTCCAGCGGGGTATGGTATTTCCTAAATACTGTACATCAGAGCTGATCAAGGCATTACCGGTAGTAGCATTATACACTATCTGTCCATCCGGCGACCTTACAAAACCCCGGCCATATAAGGCATCCATACTGCCGCCAACCATAGCCACAATCTGCCCTCCGCCGGCAATGCCGGTTTGCAACACAACAGAGCTATCCGGTAGGTCCGCCACCCTGTTTTTATTGGCAGAAAACGTCATGTTAGAGGCCCAGCTAAAGTTTTTGGTTATTACCGGTTTGCTGCTTAGCGCTATTTCTATGCCTCTGTTGGTTATCTTTCCGGCATTAATAAGCAGCTTGGCATATCCCGACGAGCGATCGGCTACCCGTTGTAAGATCTGGTCTTTGGTGTTACCGGAATAAAGCGCCACATCAACGCCTATCCGGCTTTTTAATAACCTGATGTCAGCTCCAACCTCGTATGTTGTTGTTTTCAGGGGCTTCAGATCAGGGTTAGCTAGCAACGAAGGATTCTGTAAGGCTCCGCTATACACGCTTCCCGGCGAAACATAATTAAAGGCCGTAAGATATGGGCTTGTCCCCCCACTTCCTACTACTGACGCGGAAGCCCGGAACTTCGCAAAGCTGATATAGTCCGGCAAACGAAAACGCTCTGATGCTACAAAGCTCAGACTGGCCGAAGGATAAAAGAAACCGGAATTGGCCGTGCGGTTTGCTGTTGCCAGCACACTGTTCCAGTCCTGACGGGCAGTCAAATCCAGATACAAATATCTTCTGTATTCCAAAGAGGCTAAACCATAGAAGCTGTTAATAGCATATTTGCTTCTATACGGCCTTGTATCTAAGGGCCCTGCTGCATTAGCCATGGTATAAACGCCGGGATATATTAGAGAATCGGCCCGTACTTCGTCTTTATTATAATTGTTTCTCAGCATACTGCCACCGGCCGATATAGACAAATCAAACTCCCGGCTTATCTTTTTGGCATATTTCAAAAGAAAATCACTGCTTTGTTCCATCGAAAAAATAGACTGGGTACGGTAGCTGCCTTTCTGATAATAGGTACCGGCATCGTAAGGTCTTTTCTGAGCCCGCTGCTCCTCGACAAAATCAATGGATGTTCTTAGCTGCAAGCTCAGCTCTTTGGTGAAGTTATAAGTAGCCTGTACATTCCCGGTAAGTCCGTAACGGTTAGAACTGTTTAAATATTCATAAGCAATGGCATATGGATTTTGCGGCTGCGTGCTAAACGGGTATTGTATAGCCACACCCTCCTGACCATATTCCCAATAATTTTTTAACCAGTTTATGTCTGCACTGGGTAGCCATGCCAAAGTCCAGTACATAATACCCTGATTACCATAACCAACCGAGGGAAGATTATCGCTCCATTTGTTGGTATAATTAATTTTAGAAGTAATGGTCAGTTTATCGCTCACTTTTGAATTTACAGCCAGAGCAACACTATTGCGCTTATAACCCGTATTGGGAATAATCCATTTGTTATTTGCATTAGTAACAGAAAACCTGGCTGTAGTTTTGTCTGTTCCGCCATCAATACTTACCGAATTAGTAAAGGTTTGCCCTGTATTAAAATAGTCGCGTATCTGGTTGGTATAAGGAACCCAGGGTGTTCTTTCTGTTCCCTGCGCTCTTGTTACCGGATCATACTGATAAAATAGCTGACCTTCAAACCGTGGTCCATAAGCAGAACTTGTACTACTGGTGTTAGCTCCATCTTCCGAAGCTTTATACGAGTAATAGGAAGCTCCACCTAATCCCTGCCCGTACTCATATTGAAAGTCGGGCCACCTGTTCACTTCCTCCATAGACGAATTCGAACTGAACGTTATTCCAAGACCTTTCCTTTTGGGATTTCCTGACTTGGTAGTAATAATAATGGCGCCATTAGCACCCCGCTGGCCGTACAGTGCTGATGCGCCCGGCCCCTTTAAAACACTTACGCTTTCAATATCTTCGGGATTAATATCATCCAGCCCGCTTCCGTAATCGGCCGGCATATTTGCGCCATCAGTTCCGTTAATCGATTCGCCGCTAATAGCCGTACGGCGACCGCTCCCCTGGTTAATTACTACGCCATCTACCACAACAAGCGCCTCATTATCTCCGGTAAGATTATTCTCGCCCCTCAAAATAATTTTAATCGACCCCGTTGGCCCGCCGTTGGAGCGCACTAAATTTAGTCCTGCAACTTTTCCGGATAAGGCATCAGTCCAGTTATTCGATAGCGCCTCTGTCAGATCTTCTCCCTTTATAGTAGAAACAGCATAACCCAGGGCTTTTTCTTCACGCTTAATACCCAACGCGGTTACTATCACGTTATCTAATACCTGTGAGTTCACTTTAAGGATTACAGATACATTACTTCGCCCTTTTACACTAATTTCCTGTGTAACATACCCGATATAAGATACTACCAGTATGGAATTTTCATTTGCTACCGTTATGGTAAATTCGCCTTTTGAGTTAGTAAGGGCTGCTTTACTTGAGGTCCCTTTCACCATAATGGAGGCTCCTATCAACGGTTCACCTTTTTCATCCATAACTTTACCGCTTATGGGTACAGCCGCAGGTACTGCGGCCTTACTGCCCCGGCGAATGGTTACCGTTTTATACTCATCATTAAATAATATTTCTACTCGTTGCCCTTCAAAACATTTGTGTAACACCTCATCCAGTGCCACATTATCCATTTTTAAATTAAGCGGCCTGATACTTTTTATAAGCTCTGCATCAGTAATAAAGGTATAGCCGGTACGCTCAGTTAATCGCTGAAAAACCTGCTTAATAGATGCATTCTTTACACTGATACTTACCTGCTGGGCAAGGCCGGTTGCGCTAACCTGCAAAAAGGCAACCATCAGTACAATAAAACTCAGTTTCATAATAATGAGGAATTTTAAGGAGCAACAGGAATTCTTCCCGCATCGTAATGCCGTAAACTTTTTATACATTTGGTTAGGATTAAATTTTATTGGTTGTCGTAATCAATTTTAATATTATCCTCCAGCAGCCTGCTGCTGGTAAACCGGGGGTGCGCCAACACTCCTGGTTTTACTGATAATTATTTTTGGTCGTGTTAATTATTAGCTATAACAGTTATCCTCCTTTCGCCCTTTTCAATGCCTCCCGGCGTAGTTTTAAAATGAATTTTATTGGTTAATTCCATGGTCTTTAACAGGTTATCCAGGTTCCTTGACCGCAGATAATTTCCCTGGAAAGCAATATCCGACATATCCCCCTGATACGCTACATCAAAATTGTACCAGCGTGACAGTTTCTTCATAATATCACGGATATTTTCATTATTGAAGATAAAATAACCGTTTTTCCAGGCAATGATATCATCCGCGTCATCCGGAGTTGTTATTTCTACTCCCGGCTTACGTAAGCTGGTAACGGCGGCCTGTCCGGGCTTTAAGATGATATCTCTAAAGCCGCTGTTTGTTGAAGATACACGTACCTTCCCTTCCAGTAAGGTTGTTTGGGTCGTCTCATCATCATGGTAAGCGCTAATGTTAAAATGTGTACCCAAAACCTCCACTTCTTGTGTGGCTGTAACCACGATAAACGGTATCCACGCCTCTTCCCGACCCTCTCCTGAGGAAAGGGAGTTGGAACTGTGGGATTTCCCCCCTTTGGGGGGATTAAGGGGGGCTTTTGCCACCTCAAAGTAAGCCTCTCCACTTAATTCCACCCGGCGCTCACCACCGCTGAATTTGGACGGATAGCGCAATGACGAAGCGGAATTCAACCAAACCTTGGTGCCATCCGGTAGCTGAAGCTGGTATTGCCCGCCACGGGGAACGGTTAGCGTGTTGTGTATTGTAGCCTCTCCCCCCGCCCTCTCCAAAGGAGAGGGAGCCGTTTTATAAGATAACTGCCCGTCGGCCTCCTTGGTGATTTTTGTACCGGACTGTTCGGCCAACTCGCCATTCGTGGCATCGGTCAGGTTGATTTTACTGCCATCGCCTAAGGTCAGGATGGCTTTATTACTGCCGGGCAGAATGGCAGCAGCAATTTTAGCCGGGGCCTTAACCGGTTTTTGACTTGACGTATGATCATTCGTATAAAAATATAACCCAATGGCAACAAACAATAAAATAGCTGCTGCAGAAGCAATACGGGGCCAGTAATTTATTCTGCGAATGTTTCTAGGCAATGGAAGCCGGCTGTAGATAATTTTTTGTACCTGTTCATAATCCGGCTCATCAGGCATTGGTTCATGACTGTCCACAGCCTGATTATACCAGCTCTCAACAAGCCGCTTCTCCTCTGGTGAGCACTTATTTTCCAGGTACTTATTTAGCAATTCCTGCGCCTTTTCTTTCGTCATAATTGGCCGGCATTAATGCCTGTTTATAGCTAAGACAATTTGATGCGGTAATGGTAGACATCGGAATTAATTTTTTTTTAATGACAGTTGATACAGTGGATAGTAGACAATGGACAGTTGACAATGGCTAATGGCTAGGTGGAAGGTTTAAGGCGTAAGGCAAAAAACGAACAACGAGAAACGAATGACAAAAAACGAACAACAATGCAACCAGTCAAAACAATAACGTAAAAAAGGATGATATTTGAGCCTTGAGTACCTTTAACGCCCTGTTAATGGTTTTTTTAACTGTATGGTCGGTGATGCTCAGTTCTTCGGCAATGGCTTTATGCGAGAGGCCTGACTTTCGGCTCATTTCAAATATTTCACGCATTTTGGGTGGCAAATTGGCTATTTCCTGTTCAATGCGCTCCAGCAGGTCATGATATACTACCTGCTCGTCGGTGTTGTATTCGCCTTGTTCGGCAAACCTGGCTAACGACAACAGGTAAGTATCCTTCAACCGGCTGCGGTTGATTTGATTTAACGTCTGATTCCTTACTGCCGTATACAGGTATGATTTTATCGAGGTTGTTAGTATAAGCCCGCCCGATTTTTTCCAAAGCGTAGTAAAAATATCCTGCACTACATCCATAGCCTCATCGTCATCGCGAAGCATTTTGCGGGCATGCGCATACAATACAGCCCAATACCGGTTGTAAATAGCGGTAAAAGCAGCCTCATTGCCTTCGCACAAAAAAGCAACCAGTTCCTGATCGGTGAGAGCACTGTATGCTGACATGAAGGTTAGTTATAACCACGAAGTTATAAATAAATATAAGATTACAAAAGATACTGGTTTTTAAAAAGCAAACAGTCTATAAAGTCCTTAGACTATTCTGACCACCCCAAGGGATGCCCCATCGTAGCTAACAGACGCTTCGAAAGAGTTCTGCCTGACTGCAAATGGTTTTACAATCTCATCGGTAATAATAAACTAAGGGATGTAAACGATTTTCTTCACTTACATATTGCGATAAAAATCGCAGAACTCATACATCCGCGTTACAAACTATCATGTATCACAATTAATTTGTCTTTTCCTCCCCCTACCCCCTCCAGCGGCTATCGTGTGTACACAAATATTATTTCGCTCTATGCCGCGGGGCATCCTACTTTTGAGGCATCAAAAGTAGGCAAAAATGCTTGTCAATCCCACCAGGAGCCTTTATCCACATAGCCTGCGCTCATCAAAAAAACAGCGGCGCTTCGTTTTGTTCGTCAATACAGAACGAACGTTTTATGCAAACTTGTTCACAAAACCACTACATTTAAGGCTTGGCTGTGCCAAAGATACTACTCTGCAACTGTTTTTTTAATTTATCCGGCTCTTGGGGATTGACGACGTACTTCGGAAAATCTCCTACTTTTATCAAAGTAACCTGACGATTTGCTTAGTGGGCATACCGCATATATAACCACTGGCTTCATGGCTAAGAGTGATAGGATGTGTATACATAATAGCTACCTCGCTGGCGCATCGCGTGTCGCGTGTGCCTTTCTTGTATGTTCTTCAGTCCGGCTCATGGCCCGCCGGCTGGCTGATTCTTTGATGAGCCAAAAACCACCCCCTTGTGATTATTCCAAACACCCAACTTTGTCGGAATAACAGGCTTGAGAGTGAGGATGGCTAAAAATTCTCGCCATCCCACTCACAGAATCTTTAGACAAAGTGTAACCCAGAGATCTCTACCAGAAGAACTTAGGAAAGAGATTTTACTTCGCGTTTGCTTTGCGATATCTTCCTATGATCGTCTTAATAATGGTACTTTCTGACTTTTTAGACACATCTACAACTAAAGCATAAGGCTATCCAGATATGCAGTTTTTATGCACTATATCGAAGTGGCGTTATTTAACTATCACCACTTTTGTTTTATCATGAGTTTTGTCAGCAGATTCAATTAATAAAATATAAGTGCCCGCATTGACCGCCCTTACGTCAAGATCAAAGCCCTGTTCGGCATTTGTTTTTGTAATCTGCTTTGTTAGTAATGCATTACCTTCCAATGAAATTAAACGAACCCGGGCTATATCAGACCGGATAGTTCCCATTTTTATCTTTAGCACGTCCTTCGCCGGATTTGGATAGACCTGAATGCCGGCTGCAGATAAATCGAATTTTATTACTCTTATTCCTAAAACTTCTGAAGTTCCATCCTTGTCCCTTTGTAAAAGCCTGTAATAGTTATCCCCGTTTAACGGAGTACTATCCACACAGCTATAAGACACAGACTGAGTAGTGTTGCCTTTGGATTGCACCGTGGCAATTGGATTAAAATCCTGCCTATTATTGCTGCGTTCAATCACAAATTTTTCATTATTTGATTCTGAAGCCACAATCCAGTTCAGTTCAGCACCATTACCTGTCTTTTTAACAGAGAATGATAGCAGTTCTACCGGTAAAGTTCCCTGATATTCATAAGCACCTAAATCTACATTAGTATGTGTTTTTCGAGGATTTCCTGCTAAATCAGTTGTCAAACCATAGGTGGTTATATAGCTATTGTCACCTTTTTCGGTTGCTGCACCCTCTACCAATTGAAGGAAATTGGCGCTGCTGATATCTGTGCTTGAAAACAGGTTTGCAGGAGTTTCATCTATTATATTTTTAAATTCTGTGCTCTCAAAACCATCCGGAGGTGTTACTTGAAACAAGTTTGAGCGTAAATCCAAAACTGCGCCGGTAATATTTCTAATGTCGGCTGAAGTTTGATTTGATGATGACTTAGTATTTTTATTAAATATAGAATTGTAAAGGTTTAAAGTTGTATTTGCACCGTTAAAAGATAGTGCGCCATTAGTATTTGAATTATTATAAAAAGTACAATTTACTATTGTGCTTTTAGTATAACCCGCGAGATAAATTGCTCCCCCTCCCGGAGTGTTTGAAGCCCTGTTCTCAGAAAATATCGTATTAAAGATATTTAGTTGGGGGATATTCTCATCCGAGCCAAGCACATAAAACCCTGCACCACTGTTACCCCCGCTTCTAAAGACTTTTGAGTTTTTAACAGTTACTTTTGGTGAGCCCGAGACCGATACAAAATACATTGCGCCTCCACTGGCCGAAGTAACTTTATTCGAATCAAAAACCACATTTTCAAAGGTACAGTTTGAAGTGCCGGAAAGTGCCAGGTAAGCCCCTCCACCACTATTACCAGAACTCTGATTATCTTTAATAATCAAATTACTGAATGTAACAGAAGTGGCTTCGTTGGTAATATTAATACCGGCCCCCTGATTTCTGGCAACTCCTGCCAGTTCTGTGGCAACATTTGCAAAGCCATGCTGAATGGTAAAACCGTCTAAAACCGCACCGTTTGAATTTCCGGCAGATACTACTACGTGATACGCGTCACCATCATTTGCACTATTGCTGTTGTTCAAATCGCCACTTAATATAGTTACATTGGCTGTAACATTTCTTTCAGACAAAGATGTTTCGTTATTGCCAACAAAACCACCATAAATTTTAACGCCTGCCCTTAGAATAAACGTTTTGTCCCTGTTATCTCCGGCTACATCTAATTTTTCGGTAGGTTTATACGTTCCGGCAGCTACCCAGACTTCATCGTTTATGGCAGAAGCATTAATCATTGCCTGTAAATCTCCGGCATCATTCCAACTTGTTCCGCTACCGGAAGCACCTGGTTTTACATAACGGACATTCTGTGCCATAACATTGGCTGACAACACAACCAAAAATGCTGCGCAAATCAGGTTTAAATAGATTTTTTTCATAATTTTTATTTTTAAAGTTTATAAAATAGGTATCCCTTATCTTCCGGTATATGAACGGAAAATCCATTTGAATACATTAAAAAGCCAATAAACGGCTTGCCCGCTTTAAAGGCTTACCGCTCTACCAGTTCTTTTACTGTATCTCCATAATAATCAACTTTTTCTGCTTTGATATTTAATAGTTTATACCATCTTTTGAAAGTGTTTACAAATACAATCAGCATCAGAAGCATTGCCAGTATTGCCAGAAACGCCAGCAGATACTGTTCTTTGGGCAGATAGATATTCTTAACCTGCTCATAACCTGCCCAGAAAGTTATCAATGCCATAAATACTCCCGGTATGGCTGCACATAAGGCATACTTTTTTCTGTTCATCCGGATAAGCATGGTGGTACATACAATCAATCCACAGGCTGCCAGTAACTGGTTACTGATACCAAATAACGGCCAGATGCTGCTTACGTTACCCGTATAAACCAGGTATCCCCACGAAAAAGTGAAAATCAAGCTGCTGATAATGATACCGGGAATCCAGTTTTTATCGTTAAATTTTGGGATTGCATTACCCAGCATCTCCTGCAGGAAAAACCGGCCTACCCGCGTACCGGCATCAATGGCGGTTAAAATAAAGACGGCTTCGAACATAATAGCGAAATTGTACCAATAGGCCATTACATCGTTCATAAAGGGGATTTTATTGAAGATATGTGCCATACCGACCGCCAGCGATACGGCTCCTCCTGTTCGTCCGTGTAAATCTACTCCAATGCGCTCGCTAAAATAATTCAGGTCAACGGTATGCAGCTGAGGATGCTGGGCAAGAAAGCCATCGTATAATTCTTTAGGTGTATTGATAGCAAAATAATCACCAGGCACTAACGTACAAGCCGCAATAAGCGCCATTAAAGCCACAAAACCTTCTACCAGCATGGCACCATAGCCTACAAAAAGAATCTCTTTCTCGTTGGTAAGCATTTTTGGTGTCGTTCCGGTAGCAATTATCGCATGAAAGCCCGAAATAGCGCCACAAGCGATTACAATAAAGATGAAAGGCAATACCGGGCCACCAATTATAGGACCGCCACCGTGTATAAACCGTGTAATTGCCGGCATTTGCAACGTAGGATGAATAAAAATTACGCCTACCGCCAGCATCAGGATAGTTCCAATTTTCAAATAGGTCGACAAATAATCCCGGGGAACTAAAAGTAACCAGACCGGCAAAACCGATGCTAAAAAACCATATACGGCAATAGCAATTGAAATGGTATTGATATTCCAGTAAAACAAATTACTGATTTCTTTCACCTGCATTAATTCATGCCCGCCAATAATTGCGGCAATCAGTAAAACACCGCCAATAATACTGGCTAATGTTACACTGTTTTTCCGGTAGCGCATAATCAATCCCATGATAATAGCGATAGGCATTGTCGCAAGCACGATAAACAGTGACCAGGATGCTTCGTGCATAGCGCTGATACAGGCCAACGAAAGGCCGGCAAGTGTCAGAATCAGGATAAAAAGAATGGCAAATCCCGCTATTAAGCCGGTACCTTTTCCTATTTCCCTGCCGGCTATGGTTGCCAGGCTTTCTCCTTTATGCCTTACGGATGCAAAAAGAACTACCATATCATGCACACCGCCTGCCAGCACACACCCTATCAGAATCCACAACGCACCCGGCAAATAGCCGAACTGGGCCGCCAGTACCGGCCCTACCAATGGGCCTGCCGCAGCTATTGCCGCAAAATGATGCCCGAAAAGCACATTTTTATTGGTTGCTACATAATCTTTGCCATCAGCAAATTCTATGGCAGGCGTAACCCGGTTGGCATTTAACCGCAGTACTTTATTCGCCATAAAAAGACCATAGTACCTGTAAGCAATAGCAAATACCAGCAACGCTACAAAAATCAGGGTGAGGGCATTAACGCCATTTAAAAATTCCATACGTTTTAAACTATTAATCTTTAGGGACTAACAATATGGCATTGGCTGCAACTGTTCTATGGGCATAGCTTGCTACTATTTTTACATAAGGACCTGCTGCAAAATCAAAATTAAAGTCACCAATTTCTACCCATGTGCTGGTAGTTTGTCCCACTATTTTTACATCTTTCAGATTCAGAGACAACATCCGGGTCGATTTCCCATCAAACAATTCAAGATTTGCCGTTTCGGCTTTCGAACGCAGGGCCGGTAAATAATAATAAGCGGTGTATCTACCCGGCGAAGCCAGCGAACCTAAATTAAACTTTACATATTCATTGCTGTTGCCGGAACTGTTCTCCAGGTGATACTTGCCATAACCTTTTAGCGAAACCTTTTTCCAATCACCTTTTACTTCAACAGCTGCCGTGTCCGATACCTGAACCAGCACATCGGGTTTCCTAAAATCGGCCTTGGGATTTGCCTTAAGGATAGCCTTAACTTCGTCGACATTGACATCCTGTACCGCTATATGTTTGTCGAGCGCTAAACAGGCTGCAACGGCTGCCGACTGTGCCAATACCATAAATACAGGTTCCATACGGATGGAACCATAAGCAATATGCGATGCCGACAGGCAAACCGGGACTAACAGATTGTTTATCTCTGTTCGCTTTGGTACGATAGACCGGTAGGAAATCGGGAAAGGCGGAAACCCTCCCACTTCCACATTGCCTTCGTTTTTAACCATTCCGTTTACCACCAAACGGTCGCAGTTGTGCGAATCCATAGTATAAGCCGCATAAGCGATATCATCTGTCACTACTTCCCTGCCCTGGCAATGGTGCTGTGTCATCACCACGTCACTTACCATCCTCCGGGCCTCACGAATGTATAATTGCGGGGTCCAATGATTGTTATTCAGGTATTCATCTTTAGGGTATCCCCACTTCTGCATTTCTTTTCGGATAAATTCCGGTACAGCAGGGTCATTACCTACAAAATATAACAGGCCTTTGGTGTAATCCTCGTGTTCCCTGATAATCTTTTTCCTTTTACGATAGTCTGCCTCCGGGTATTCCCAGTTCGCTCCGATCATATCGGTTGACATGCCGTTGCGGTTATTGATGTCGGTTTTGTTATTAGGCATCAGGCTCCAGATAAAAACATCGCTCAATCCCTTCCATGGCTGTATTTCTTTTTGTCGAACCAATAGTTCATATCTTTTTGGATCATAATTATCGGGTTTGGTAATAGGAATTCTGTTTGCAGGATCATTCGTAAGGGCTATACGAAAATTGTATGCCTGTACTTTTTTATCTCCTGTTCCGTTAGGTTTTAATGTTTCGTTGCTGATTCCCCAAAGCAAACCACTAGAGGGATCTCCTTTTACTTTGTAAGGATCCACACCATCGGGAAGCTGATGTCCTTTAAGTAATTGAACACCGTTTAAAGTTTCGTTATAGACTTTGTTATCCTCGCGTCCTACATGATAGCTCACTCCTGCCATAGCAAACAAATCGCCTTCGTAAGTACAGTCTAAAAACATCTTCGCCTTTATTTTCAGCCTGTCGCCGTTTTTCTCGTCTAAATTGGTAACGGTAATTTCTTTTATGTTACGTTTTTCTTTTTTTACATCAATTAACTGCCGGTTGTATACCACATTGATGTTTGCTTTTTTGATATAATCATTGAATATCCCCAAAGCTACTTTAGGCTCGAAAACCCAGTTTTCAAGGTTTCCGTAATGTGCGCCCAATTTGCGGTAGAAATCCAATGCCAGACCGGTAACCACATATTTATTACCGATATCGGTCATTCCCAATCCTCCGGAACTCAATCCTCCCAATCTTGCGCCGGGTTCTATGATGATTACTTTTTTACCTGCTTTGGCTGCTGTATAGGCAGATATCACTCCTGCGGAAGTACCGCCGTAGATACAAATATCAACGGAAATTTCCTTTTCAGCTTTTCCTAACACAAATGTGGGTATCGTCAATATCAGAAGAAATAATGCGAGGGTATTTTTCATTTTTATACTATTTATCTTTCTCTTAACTGCTTTTATTAATACTTATAAAACTTCAAAAGTTGCTTCCGATCCGTTTTCACTGTTAGTTCCAACCATTACTTTAAATTTGCCCGGCTCTACTGTTTTTTCCATTACGCTATTCCAAAAAGCCAATTCAGAAACGGGAAGATTAAAATGAACGGTCTTTATTTCTCCCGCGTTCAGTGCTACCCGTTCAAACCCTTTTAGCTCTTTAACCGGTCGGGTGACAGAACCTACCTGATCTGTGATATACAGCTGTGCGATTTCTGTTCCTGTATACTGCCCTGTATTCTTAATAACCACACTTACCGACAGCGTATCGTTTTTCTTCAACCTGGTATTTGCAATTTTCAAATCCGCATATTCAAATGAGGTATAGGACAACCCATAACCAAAGGGATATAAAGGCTTGGAACCGATATCCAAATAGTAGGAAGAATGCCCCAACACAGACTGTTGAGCGTTTAACGGTATTTCATCCAGTGATTTTTCGTTTCCTCTGGCCGGACGACCGGTATTTGTGTGGTTGTAATAAATCGGTATCTGTCCAACTTCTTTTGGAAATGTTACCGGTAATTTACCTGCCGGGATAGCTTTTCCGAACAGGATATCGGCTATTGCAGGACCGCCCATTGTTCCCGGATGCCAGGCATACAATACAGCATCCGACTGTTCAACCTCTTTGCCTATAGTCAAAGGCCTGCCTGCCAGAACTACTGTTACCAATGGTTTGCCTGTAGCGCTCAGTTGCTTAATTAACTCTGATTGCGCTCCCTGTAAATTCAATGCTGCCAGGCTGTGCGCTTCTCCGGTTAAAATAGCCTCTTCACCTACAAAGGCTACAATGGCATCTACCGACCGGGCCATACGCAACACTTCATCAAACGTTGATTGGTTCTTATCCCTGCTGTAGGTAAGTCCCGGAACCACATGTACTTTTACTTTGTTTCCATATAGGTTGGCAATGGCTTTCGCCGGAGTTTGTGTTTTACCGGGTTCGCCGTCCATGGTCCAGGTACCTAACTGGTCGTGAGGCGCATCTGCCAATGGCCCGGTTATCAAAATGCTTTTAATGTTTGCGGATAAGGGCAACGTTTTGTTCTCGTTCTTTAACAAAACAACTGACTCTTCGGCTAACTTTTTTGCTACTGCGAGATGTTTCGCGGAATAAGTTTCTTTAGGTTTATGGATGTCGGTATAAGGCCGTTCAAAAAGCCCTAAACGATATTTTAATCTTAAAATATTCCTTACAGCATCGTCCAGCGCAGTTTCCTGAACCTTGCCTTCTGCGATCAGTTTTTCGAGATTCTGGATATAAGACTTTGATGACATTTCCACATCCAGTCCCGCATTCATGGCTATTTCCGCAGCCTGTTTCCTGTCTTCGGCAAAACCATGTCTGATCATTTCAGTTACCGATCCCCAATCTGACAATGTTACACCGTCAAACCCCCATTCCTTACGGAGAATATTTCTCAAAAGATATTTGTTTCCTGTAGACGGGATACCGTTATTATCGTTAAACGATACCATGATACTGGCAGCCCCTGCTTCAATGCCCTGTTTAAACGGCGGAAGATACACCTGGCGAAGCTGTCTTTCGGGTATATAGGTTGAATTGTAATCACGTCCTCCTTCGGCAGCGCCGTAACCGACAAAATGTTTCAGACAGGCTGCCATAGATTGAGGATTAGCAAGATCTTCACCCTGGAAACCTTTTACTACAGCTACTGCCATCTGTCCGGTAAGGTAGGTATCTTCGCCAAAGCTTTCGGCTATACGTCCCCAACGGGCATCCCGCGAAATATCTATCATGGGAGCAAAAGACCAACGAATACCGTGTTCGGTGGCCTCAACAGCAGTTATTCTTGCCCCTTCTTTTACCAGGTCAGGATCAAAGGTAGCTGCCTGACCTAAGGGAATGGGAAGCATAGTTTTAAAACCATGTACCACATCCCGTGTAAAAATCAATGGAATTTTTGTATGGGATTCTTTGCATGCTGCTTCCTGTAGCTGATTGACGATTTTGGGATCGGTAATGTTCATTAATGACCCCACCTCTCCTCTACGTACCAGTTCCTTTAATTGTTCTATGGTTCCATGTATGCCTCTGCCATCTAATTGGTTTAACTGCCCTACTTTTTCACGCACAGTCATTTTTGACAGAACAGCTTCGATTTTCTGTTCTATATTTTGCCGCGACTGACCGTAAGCCGGCAAGAATGCCGATAACAGAAATAGTATATATAGATGCTTCTTCATTTTAATCTTCTTAAATAGCGCTCGTTTGCAACGAGTGCTTATTGGTGTGTCGATTGAATCGACTTACCATTTTAAGCCCTCGTTGCAAACGAGGACAATTGAACCGATCTTTCATCTTAACAGGCTGCTAATTATCCACCGTAACCTTTTGAAAAATCTGGTCTTTAGTTACAGAACTGCCCCCTGCCATCAACGTAAAGCTCCCGGGCTCGAAAACATATTTCCCTCTGCTATCATAATAGCCAAACGCTTCTTTCTCTAAAGAGAAACTTACCGTTTTCTTTTCTCCTTTTTGAAGATGAACCCGCTGAAATCCAACCAATAACTTCACAGGCCGGGTTGTTGAACTAAAATCATCCCTCAGGTATAGCTGTACGACTTCCTCTCCTGCCATTTGTCCGGTATTTTCAACGGCAACAGTTACTTTCAGAGGCTCGCCGTATTTGCTGTTTCCGGGACAGTTTAAGGCTGAATACTTAAAGCTGGTATAACTTAATCCATAACCGAAATTATACAGAGCGTCTTTGGCGCCGTCGATGAACGGATGAGAATACTGCGACGGTTTTTGATAATAGTAGATAGGAATTTGCCCGACATGTCTTGGAATGGTTATGGGCAATTTGCCACTTGGATTTACTTTGCCATATAATATTTCGGCAACTGCCTGTCCGCCAAAGGAACCCGGTTCCCATGCCTCTAAAATGGCGTCTGCGTTTTCTTCTATCCAGGGCGTTGCCAGCGGCCGGCCGTTTATCAGAACCACAATAACCGGTTTCCCCGATTTTTTCAATTCTTCTACCAGGTATTGCTGTTTACCCCAAAGCGTAATATCCATTCTGTCCCGGTTTTCTCCCGCCGTCTTTTCTTTCCAATGCTGTCTGAATGAATCTTCACCTAATGCAAGGATGATTAAATCCATATTCTTAGCCATTTTAACAGCTTTTGCAATAGAATCGGTATTCAACGTCTGCAGGTTCCAGCCTACATCTACATAATTAACCTTACTTCCTGCCGACTGGCTTTTAATACCGTCTAAAACAGTTCTATAATTTTCACGAGGCTGCTCAAACACCCAATCGCCCATGATGGATTGATTATCTGCATTTGGACCTGCCACAAGGATATTTTTATATTTTCCGGCCGTAAGCGGAAGAATCTGATCCTTATTTTTCAGCAAAACGATGCCTTTCCTGGCAATATCCAGCGCCGTTTGCTGATGTTCTTTAGCAAATACAATTTTGGCCTGATCGCTTTTGCTGGTGTACCGGTTTTCAAAAAGCCCTAACATAAATTTAGCTTCGAGGATCTTTTCGCAAGCCTCGTTGATCCTTTCTTCCGAAAGTTTCTTTTCTGCAACCAGTTCTTTAATGCTTTCTAAAAATCCGGGCCCATGCATGTGCATATCCACACCGGCATCTACAGAAATCCGGAACGCTTCTTTTGGTGTAGGAGCAATTTTATGCTTCTGGCTCAGAGCTTCCATATCCATCCAATCGCTCACTATAAAGCCTTTAAAACCGTATTCGTTTCTGGCTATATCTGTCATCAGCCATTTGTTACCATGCCCCGGCACACCGTTTATTTCATTATGGGCAGGCATTAAGGTAAAAGGCCTGGCCTGTTCTATAACAGCTTTAAAAGGGGCCAATATCACATTGCGCAATTCGCCTTCGCCAATCTCAACCGGCGATGCGTTTGTTCCATTATTTCCGATACCGCCGCCTGCCAGGTGTTTAATACAGGCTAATACACTTTTGTCTTTATCAAATTTATCCATCTGCAAGCCACGTACCGCAGCAATACCCATCTGCGTAACCACATACGGATCTTCGCCAAACGTTTCTCCAACCCGTCCCCATCTGGGATCTCGTGCTATTTCAATATTGGGAGCAAATGCCCAATGCATACCGCTTGCACGCATCTCTAACGCGGTTTGACGAAATGATTTTTCTACCATACCGGGTGCGAAAGCAGATGCCATGGTAATTGGCGAGGGATAAATAGTTGAACCAGACATTAATCCGTTACCGTGTATAGCATCAATACCTATCAGTAACGGAATCTTTAACGGACTTTGCTCTGCCAGTTCTTGTAAATGGTTAGCCTCTTCAACAGTTAATACATGTAAAAAAGAACCGATTAACCCCTGTTGCACCATCCGTTCCACTCCTGAAGAATGTAAGCCTTTATAGAACCCCCGGGCATGGCCATTCAATAATTCGTCTTCGGTTATATTTTTTTCCGCATCTCTCATGTGGGCTAATCCCACGTACTGGCACATCTGAGCTATCTTCATATCCAGGCTCATTCTGCCCATTAAATCTTTTACCCGTTCTTTTACAGGTTGGCCGGGGTCAAGATATTTAGGGGTTTGCTGCGCATCAACCGGCGAAAAAAAACATAAAAAGAGTACCAGCAGGCCTAATTTTTCAAGCCCGCTTATATATTGTCTGCTTGTCATGCTTACTTCTGAACTTTTATATCTACCGTTAAATAGCCTGTATTCGCATTGGCAGATCTGGATTTCACGTACAGTACTCCATACTTGCCTGATGCCGTTTTAAATACGATAACATTGTTATTGGCTAAACCTCCGGAAGTTTCACTTTCCGCGACACCGGAACCGGTGTACAAAGCTTGTATTGCCGCTGAAGAAGCTAACAAATCGAACTCTTCGCGTGTTAAGGTTATTTTCTTAATTAAGGTCTGGTTTTTCACAGACCAATTAGCCATTCCATCTTCTCCATAGGTAGCAACAGTATAAACATTGTTTGCTACCGTAGCCAAAGTTGGGGAAGTTATATTATAAGCATAGGTTGATCCACTATAAAAATTAATTAAATCTATTCCCGCCGATTTTGCCGCGGCCCCTGTTGTTATATAGACCTCGCCATTAGACGCATTGAAAAATGGCCCAAATGCTGTTGAACGCTGCGCTCCTAAATTAACATCGGTATAGAAATTAAAATCTGCCTCCTGGGAGCGGATAATATTCAATGAGTACGTTTGTTTAACGATATTACCCAGCACATCCATTACTTCAATTGTAAAAGAAAGTGTTTTATCCGCATCTGCCACGGTTGGCTGATAGGTGAAATGATAAGTATCTTCTTTAGGGCTTGCAAAAGTTTCTTTGGTTAAAGATGTTATTTCTGTCTGATCAAGAAATGTTTTGATGTATTTAATGTCATTCTCTGACACAACAGCGATATCAAAATTCGCAGACTCGTTATCTTTAATTTCCGTAGGAGCTTCGCCAGGAATAGCGATATTAATATCGGCCGGTGCTGACTGTATGTATACCGTCAGATCTTTATCTACAGAATTACCTTGTTCATCTGAAACCGTCAGTCTGAATATCAGGCTCTTTCCTATATCTGTGCCCGTTACCTCATACGTATATTGCAAAGTAACCTGATTAGCGTCAGATACCGTAGCAGTGTGTAAATCATTACCATCCAGACTTAAAACAGCATCTTTAATTTTATTTGCTGAATTAGAGGTAATGGTTAAATCAAATACGATATCATCTTTTGAGGTTACCACATAAGGCAAAGCCATATTTTGTGTAACCTTTACAGAAAAGGCATTTGCCAATTGTGTATTTTCATCATCTTTTTTACAGGCTCCCAGAGCCAGCAGGAGGATGAACATAAAAGTCTTTACTGATATATTTTTCATCTGTTTACTTTATAATTTAATGATCTGATGGAGTCTTTGATGATTAAAATAGTTATTTGCTGTGTTTCAATCATACCGGGTTCATAACCAATCTAATTGACATAAAATGGAATTACCGCACTCGCTACTTTCTTATTAGCATCATCATTCACAAAAACAATTAACCGGTATGCGCCTGTCTCTGATGGCGCCTTAAAAGAAATATTGGATAGCGTATTATCGGTGATTAAACCAGCAATGCCATCAGGCAGACTGCCATCTGCACTGGCAGTTTTCTCTTTCATAATCATCCATGAATAGGTCAGCGGGTCACCATCAGGATCAGTTGCTACCACAGAAGCGGTATTCGTCGAACTCTTATCAACCTTGATGTTATCTTCTGCTTTTTTTCCATTCATTAATACCGCATTCCTGTCCTGGATTACCGGCGCCCTGTTGGCTGGGTATGAGCCTGTCCAGGCATATTGCATTGCATCCGCTGCAGGGAAAGTATAACCTTTCTTATCTAAAAGTCCAAACCAGGTCAACACATCCCCATGGGTTTGATACCCCCATTGAAACACAAATGATCCAATACATCCATTTGCTTTATTAGCGAAGATATGATTTTGATATATCTGTAAATAATCAGCTGCTTTTTCAGTACTCGTCTGCTCTACCAGGCCGCCCCAACTTAATACCCTTGTAGGTTCCGGGCTCATCTGCCAGGTTCCTCTTGGACCAAACTCGGTAATCATGTAAGGTTTTTGCCAACCCGCTGTATTAAGATTGTCCCGTACTGAAGGCACATTGGGCGCATAGGAATTTATAGATAAAAAATCTATCTCCGGAGCCATGCTGGCTATCAATTGAACTTTAGTTACATCTGAATTAGCAAGCGCAACAGTAGTGGGATGGTTAGGATCAACCTGGTGTATATATTTTGCCACATCGTTTATTGCTGACCACAGCTTAGTATTTGTATAACTCGATTCTGCCTCATTACCTATTGACCAACATAGTAGAGCCGGATGATCTTTAAAACGAACTACATCCTGTTTCATTTGTTCAAGCTGCTGTTGTACTGCAGCTTCATTATTGTAGTCGAAGCCATCAGTTTCCCGCTTCATGTACAAACCAAAGTTTACATACAAGCCCGCAGCATAAGCCTCATCTAAAATTTTACGGGAATTATCGGCTACGCCGTACGTTCTTATAGTATTAGCTCCAAAATCGGCAGCCTTGCTATAGAAATTATTCGCGGCAACACCTTTCACGTAAAATTCGCTGCCTTTGATAAACATTTGCCACGATCCGCCCGACTTAGATAATGTAACTTTGACAGCCGGCGGCAGGTTGGTTTCCACAAAAGAGTTTTCAGGTATGGGGTAATCGTACCTGTCATTACAACTGCATAACATTATGATCAATAAAGAACAGAATGCTGTATTTGTAATTCTCGTTTTTAAATTTTTCATTCCTAATTAGATTTAATTTTAGCTGGTTCGATTATCTGTTTAAGGTCAAGCAATTTTTTGGCTAAATGATCATAAGCTATATCCTGAACGGGTGTGTTTTCATCAATAGCCATAGAAGCCGCTACTGCTGCCGATTGTCCCAATACCATATAGACCGGTTCCATCCTTATGGAGCTATATGCTACATGCGATGCGGAAAGGCAGACAGGCACCAACAGGTTACTGCATTCTTTTTTCTTTGGCGTGAGCGAATAATAACTTATCGGGTAGGGAACAGTTGGTTTAAATATCGTCCCTTCAAATCGCAACTTCCCGTTCTTATCCATAACTTTAGATACATAATGGCAGTCTAAAGCATAAGTACCTACCCCTACAGCGTGTTGCGCATTTTCCCGGTTTTGTTTTATTATATTCTTCTCAACCATCACGTATTCGCCAACCATTCTTCTTGCCTCTCTCACGTAAATCTGACCAGGGAAATTCGCTGTATCTTCAAATTCATCTTTTGCCAAACCCCAATCGCTCATCTCCTTCCTGATATGTTCCGGAATACGGGGATCATGTTCTAATAGCCATAGCATTCCGAGTGCATAGTCCCGATGAAGTTGCTCAATCTCTTTTCTTTTTTGATAATCAGCCTCGGCATAATCATAGCTGGCACCGAAGAAATCCAAATGGTTGGTATCTGTTTTCCGGTTAGGCATTGGTGTTAACGTGATAATTTTTTGAAGTGTTAATTCAGGGTTTAACTGAATGCGCCTTACCAATACTTCATACCATAACGGATTATAATTTGCAGGTTTTTGTACCTTGACTCTATTATCCGGGTCGTCGGTAAGCGTTAACCTGTAGCAATAAGCCTGAACCTTTTTATCTTTTGCGCCTTGTTCAGCCGCCGGTTTTTTATCGATGTATGGAAGCAGTCCTGATTTTTTATTTCCTGCCTCTGTATACGGGTCAATAGCGGTCAAATCTGCTCCCTGGCTGTAATTAATTCTATAACCGTTCAAAGTTTCATTGTAAGCAGCATTCGATTCGCGGCCAACGGTGTAAGAAATACCGGCTTGCGCCATTAAATCTCCTTCGTAGGTAGCATCTATAAATACTTTTGCCTTTACGGTTTTACCGCTTTCCATGGTTATCGCCACAATTTGTTTTCCGGCCTTTTTAACACCGTTCTTTAATCGCAAACGTTCATTAGTCCAAAGTTTTACGCCTGCTTCCTTTAGCATATCCAGCATAATTTTTTCGGCAACTTTCGATTCATAAACCCATTGCATTTGGCGCTCATCATTCTTTCCTTTATACGTTCTTTTTAAGGATTTTATAAAGAATTCATCACGGGTTTGGTTCTTCCAGACAGCAGGGTTTAAGTAATAGGTATATATTCGCTGATAAAATTCCCTGGTAAGCCCTCCTACCATATCGTTGCGATTCATATCTGTAGCCGTGAGTCCGGATGTAACTAAACCACCCACATGCTGATTTTTAGAAACTAATACTACGCGTTTACCTAAACGGGCACTTTGAATGGCAGCTATTACCCCTGATGCGGATTCGCCATACACACAGATGTCAAAAGTTTGCATAACCTGCTGCGCATGCCCTCCGTTTACGATTACGAGAATAAAAAAGAGAACTATATATGATAATTTTTTCATAATAAATTTTCGACTATTGCGATAATATTGGGGGATTATAAATTAAAGTACCCTAAAGGGAAGACAAGCGCTCGCGATATGATTATGGTTATCTTTCACGAAACCATAGAGCCGATAATTGCCAGCCGTTGATGGTGCCGTAACCGTTACTGTAGCAGCAGACGGGTTATAAGTTACGGCATTTGCAATACCCGGATAGGTACCTGGTATAGAAAAGTTTTGGCTGATGGGTGTACCTTCTGCTACCACAGTCCATTCATATGTCAGTGGATCGCCTTCAGGATCTGTTGCAGCTAAACTTCCCGTATAACTATTCCCTGCTGTTAAAGTAACATTATCATCTTCGGTTTGCCCTCCCAGAATAATATGATTACGGCTTCCGGCAATTTGCGGTGCCCGGTTAGACGGAAACGCCCCTGTCCACTGGTATTGCAGCCCTTCCAAAGCTCCAAATGCCCTGTTCATTCTGGAACGCATACCATACCACATAGGTACTGCTCCATGTTTTTGATAGCCCATAACAAAAGCATAACCTCCTAAACAGGCATGTCCTTCGTTAGGTTTAATATAAGCGCCCCACTTGCTCTTGTACTCATTGGCTTTTGAAGTACTGCTTAGCTCGTGAAGTGTTCCAAAAGAAGTGGTATCTGTAGATTCCCAGGTTCCCTGAGGCCCAAATTCACCGATATAATAAGGTTTATTAATATTTGAGCTAAGAACTTTATTATGAACCAGGTTCAACGCACCATAAGCGTTTATTCCAACACAATCCAAATCAGGTGCTCTGGCAGCCACTGCATTTAACACCGTAGTACTTGAGCCTGCAAGTATGGTACTTGTGGGATGGTTTGGGTCTTCGGTGTGTATCATTTCAGATATATCATTCACCGCATTCCAGCACTTTAAATTAGAATAACCGCTGTTTAGTTCATTTCCGATAGCCCACATTAGTAAAGCCGGGTGGTTACGGTACTTTTGCACCCAATATTTAAAGTCCTGTAATTGCTGATTTACGGCAACCGTATCATTGTAATTAAATCCATCGGCTTCATGTTTGGCATACAAACATAACACTACCGTTATCCCTCTTAATTGAGCAGAATCTAATAAGCTTTGCGTATCATCATCTACACTATATTCTCTGATAGAATTTCCACCATAATTAGAAATCGGGAACCAGTATTTATTGGGTAATTTATTACTTGCAGCAAGCCCCTTAATAAAATAGGAAGATCCATCGACCAACATTTTCCATGTTCCACTTTGGTTTACTATTTGAACCTGACGTGGGGGATCAGTTAACGTTTGTGCGTTTTTGGTTTTAGTGTTTGTGATGTTCGTCTCAGAGTCTACCATGATGGTTGGCTCTTTACAAGCATAAAAGGCAATGGGGATCAGCACGGCAAGGCTTAAAAAATTTCTTATTTTCATGAGGAGTAATTTTTAGCTGAATTAGTCAATAATCATTAGCTTGAATATTCATTATTAAAACCCTTTAGATATCTCACTTAATTATATCCCGGATTCTGCGGGAAATTTTCCGCACCCATATTGATAATCTCGGTCTCTGGAATGGGCCATCTTACAAATTGCGGGTTGGCTGGTAAGTTAGTCCGACCTGGTATAGAGCTGCTTATTTCAGGGTCTCCGGCATAGTTTGCCACCTGAGGTATTAATATTCCCAGTCTTTTTAAGAAATACCACCGGTCTCCTTCAAAAGCAAGTTCCCTGGCCTGCTCGTCAATAATATCCTTAATGGTTAAGGTACCGGTAAATTTGTCGTTACCAGCCCTTTCCCAGGTTTTGTTATAATATTGCCTGGCTAATGCCTGATCGCCTTTCATTAAAGCGGCTTCTGCTCCAATAATGTAGGTTTCTGCCAAACGGTAAAGAATCACATCTTTATAACTTCTTGTTTCTGAAGCGCTGCGGGTCCATATATCGCCATATTTTGTACATCCCGGATAAACCAGCTTGTTCTTGGTCCCGCTTTTATATAAAGGAAAATATTCACCTGGCTGAACGGTAACTGACCCATACGATTTGGGATCCGGGGTGGTATTTTTGTACCTATGTATGTAATAAGCATCATATCTTTTATCCTTACTGGTATCATACAAAGAGAACAGGTACGGGCTTGGCAGACATCTTCCATACGTGTATCCCCAGTTTTCATAACTGCAAGCGTATTCTGCCGTTCCTCCAATCTCCTGCCTGTAAGAGGCTATAAAATAGGCGGCAAAATAATTTCCTAGGGGCGTGCCTGTTGAAAGGTTCCCTCCCGGATTTTTACTCCACTGTTGAACCATCAAGGCTTCTTTATGATTTAGATCTCCCGCATTAAAAATACTGTCTAATGCAACTAAACCATAATAACCCGAATGGTCTATTTCATATACCTGCTCTAATGCTTCGTCCCAGTCTTTTATCCATAATGCGGCTTTGGCTTTAATATGCCGGGCTGCTGCCTTATTAAACCTGCCGGGTTCGGCAGATTGCCATTGAAGATTTTCAATGGCATAATCCAAATCCTGATAAAGCAGGTTAAATACTTCTGCGGTTGTTGCTGCCTTATATGTTTTTGGCTCATCTACATTTTGCCAGGTAGTAGGCTCTGTATTCAGCCAGATCCTGTCGTAGGTTCTATATAACAGGAAGTATGCCTGTGCCCTGAAACATTTGGCCTCGGCAATAGTTTCTTTCAGGGCTGTCGTTTCCGGCAGCTTTTCGCCGGCACTGATTATTTCGTTTGCTTTTCCGATTATCTCGTACATGGTTTGCCACATGTGGGCAACCTGAGCCGAAGACGGCTTAAGGTAATTTGGATCATAAGTACCAAAATAATTGCCGGTTCCGCCATTAGTTACTGCCAGATCCGTTGCTCTCTCTAACGCAAAAATAGTAGCATTCTCTGTATCACTGGCATAGTTGCGTAACAGCGTATAAACAGCATTTACGGCTAACTTTAAACCACCTTCTGTACTGTAAATATAGTCGGCAGAGTACTTGGTTTTATTTTCTTCTTCCAGCATTTTGGTACAGGAAGCAAACACTAGTGTTAATGATAAAATATAGAATATATTCCTTCTCATAATGCTTTAGGTTAGAATGAAAAATTTAATCCGAATAACAATGTTCTGGGCTCGGGATATGCTCCCGGATTTTGTTCAGGGCCATAACCCTGCACATCCGTCAATGTCCACACATTGCTTAGAGTAGAAAATAATTTCAGATTGTCTACCCTCAGCTTCTTTACAATTTTTTCCGGCATTTTATAAGAGAGCGAAACATTCCTTAATTTTAAATAATCGGCTTTTTCGTAAGCTAGTGAGGTTATATATGCAGGCTGTTGTACAAAGTTTGGAGCCGGGGCTTCATTGGACGGATTATTGATTGTCCAGTAATTTCTGCGAATACCATTTCTTTTACCGGTTAAATCACCGCCGGTATCGAAAGTGGACAGATAGGAATTATAAAGATAGCCCCCGGTTAGATAGTAAATATCCACTGACAGATTAAAGTTCCTGTAATCAAAACTGGTAATGAAAGAAGTGATGAATTTAGGGTCTCGCTGAATAACAACCCTGTCAGCGGCTGAAATTACATGGTCACCATTAACATC
The DNA here is from genome assembly GCF_008274585.1 of Pedobacter sp. BS3. Classification (GTDB taxonomy): domain Bacteria; phylum Bacteroidota; class Bacteroidia; order Sphingobacteriales; family Sphingobacteriaceae; genus Hufsiella_A. The sequence continues at coordinate 565,699 of NZ_VTRT01000002.1, forward strand.
CTTAACCCGAATACTTCCAGGAGTAGCTGTTGGCATTGCCGAATTGGCAATATCATCTGTTAACTGCCAGATACCATCAAACTGATAATCATAATAAACATTCATTGATTGGCCTATAAACCAATTATTATTCAAATCATTGGCCGGCTTTCCATTGGCATCGAGTGAGCCATCGATTTTCTTAATCTTATTTCTGTTGGCCGTGAAGTTAATTCCTACATTCCATTTAAAATCCTTTCTATTAATGGCTATTGCATTTAAAGCAAGTTCAATACCTTTGTTCTGCACATGTCCCAGATTAACCAATTGGCTTGAATAACCTGTTGTTGTAGGCAGCGACCTTTCTACCAAAAGGTCTGTGGTTTGAGTATCGTATAACTCAAGCGAACCGCTTATTCTCCCGTTAAAAAAGCCATAATCTAAGCCTAAATTTGCCGATGTTGAAGTCTCCCATTTCAGGTTTGGATTAGTTAATTCTGAATTTGGCAGGTAACCAACCTCTGTTACGTTCCCGAACTCTGTCAAATATTTATCGGCTAAACCCAACGTGGTATACGGACTAATAGCCTGGTTACCAACCTGTCCGTAGCTTAACCTGACTTTCAGCTCAGACAGAAAATCTACATTTTTAAGAAATTCTTCCTGTTTTGCCCGCCATGCCAATGCTATTGAAGGGAAGTAACCATATTTATTATTAGCGCCGAAAACGGATGAGCCATCTACACGAACTGCCGCCGTAACCAGATACCTGCTGTCGTAATTATACCTTGCCCTGGCCAGGTAGGATAATAATTTTCTGTCTGAATATTCATACGTAGGAACCGCCTGGCTTGTGGCGGAGCCTATAGCATGGTAAGAAAGGTCGTCGTTAGGAAAACCAAACCCTGTATTGCTAATCCGTTTCCATTGAATACCGTTCAGGCTCGCCATTGCCGTTGCATCAAAATGGTGCTTACCAAAATCTTTCGTATAATTCAGGATATTTTCTACCAGATAATCATTGTAAGTACTTTCTGCCACAATAGCCCTGCCACCGTTATTTCTGCCGGTAGTATGATTAATACCCAGGTAGGAATTCTCCTGCACTTTCCGGTTATTCAGGCTGGTATTGAGCCGATAAGATAAATTCTTTGTTATTTTCCAGTCGGCAAAAAGGTTTACGTTCAACCGGTCTGTAATATTCAGATTTTCTGAATTACTGATGTTCCACAATGGGTTATAATGCGATTCTCCCGCTTCGGTAACATCTTCTTTCAATGAGCCATCGCTATTATAAACTTCTGCCAGCGGGGGCATGGTGATAAAGGAGTTAAAGCTTCCGTCGGCAATGTTTCTGTAAGATTTGGTATAAGCTATGTTAGAACCTACGGAAACTTTATTGGAAAGCGTCTGGTCTATATTCAACCGCCCGGTAAATCTTTTGAAATCTGATGACGGAACCATCCCATCCTGGTAAAATTGCCCAAGGGACAACGCGTATTTTGTTTTGTCGTTACCTGATTGAATCAATACGTCATTTTTATTTTGCCATGCGGTTTTCAGCATAACATCTTCCCAATCCACATATTTTTTTGAGTGGTAAACGTCCTGCATAATACCTTTGAAAACTTCACCTTCATCGTAATACCCATAAGCATTGTAGAACGCCTCTTTACGGTAAGCGGCCCATTGCTCTCCGTCATAAAATTCAAAGTTTCTATAGAGATTTTGCATACCTGCATAGGAATTTACGTTTACTTTCGTTTTGCCCGCGACACCCCGCTTAGTTGTCACCAGGATAACACCATTAGCTGCCCTGGCTCCATAAATTGATTGTGCCGAGGCATCTTTCAAAATCTCAACAGAAGCTATCTCACTGGCATTTATATCATCTATACTGGCTATAGGTACACCATCAACAATATAAAGTGGATCATTGCCTGCCGATAGTGACCTTCGGCCCCTTATCAAAATACTGGAACTTCCGCCCGGTGCCGCACTTCCCATCGTCACTTGTACTCCCGGCGCTGCTCCTCTAAGCATTTCGCTCACACTGGTCGTAGGCATTTTGTTAACCTGTTCTGCCGTAACCGAAGATATGGCTCCCGTAACATCACTTCGTTTTTGTACACCATATCCTACAACTACAATTTCGTCCAGCTTAGAAACTTCCTGAATAAGTTTAACGTTAATGGTACTGCTATTTCCAACATACTTTTCCTGTGTGGCAAAACCTATGTATGTAAACACCAATACACTATTTTCAGAAGGGACGGTAATTTTATAATTCCCATCCGCATCAGATACTGTCCCGGCAGGAGTTCCCTTAACTTTAATACTTACCCCTGCCAACGGTTCGCCTTTTTCATCAGTCACCTTACCAGTTACGGAAACAGTCTGATCCGGCTTATCTTTATTCTCTGCCTTCCTACGACTGATAACAATGGTCTTTTTATTAATGACATATTCTAAAGGCTGGTCTATAAAGCATTTATCTAAAGCTTCTTTTAAGCTGCTGTTCTTTAAATTAATATTTACCGGGTTAGCTTGCCTGAGCAGGTCTGAGCTGATAATGAAGCTATACCCGGTTTGCCGCTGAATATCATTGATGACCTCTTTTAAAGAAGCATTTTCTTTTTTTAGACTTACAACCTGTGCGTAACCAGCAGCCGAAACCTGTATAATGGCTGCAAGCATCAAAACAGCAATCAATTTCATTCGTAAAAAGAGTCTGGTTAGCCAACAGGAATTTCTCCTACGGGGAAATACCGTATAAAATTTATACATTTGAATATTGGTTTTATAATGGTTTAACAAGGATCATTCATAGTTACCAATACCGGCTCCCGGTGTTGCAAGCGCCCGGAGCCATTTTTTATTCAGGTAACCATTATATTGTAAAGTACATTTATTATGGCATAACAATTACCCTCCTTCCCTTGCCGAAAGCATTACCGGCCTCAATTTTAAAGTGTACAACACCCGTTATTTCCATATTTTTCAGCAGTTCAGTAATATCTTCTGAGCGTGATATCTTGGCATAAAAGGCCTTATTGCTTACATCACCCTGGTAAACCACATCCACATTATACCAGCGACTAATTTGTTCCATAATGCTTTTGATATCTTCATCATGAAAAACAAAGTAGCCGTTTTTCCAGGCAACAGCGGCTTCTATATCGGCAGGTTCGGCTTTAAAATTTCCTTCAGGTTGTCTGATACCCGACTGTCCGGGTTTCAACATAAGCTCGTAGCCTGCACTTTTCAATTTTACCGATCCTTCAAGCAGCGTAGTGGTTACCCTGCTGTTGTAAGCGTTCACGTTAAAATGCGTACCTAAAACCTCTATTTCCTGGTTGGCTGTAGTTACAATAAATGGAATCCGGGCCTCTCCCCGACCCTCTCCTAAGGAAAGGGAGTGTTTCCCCCTTTGGGGGATTAAGGGGGCCTTGGCTACTTCAAAGTAAGCTTCGCCCGTTAGCTCTACCCTGCGTTCTTTACCCGTAAATTTGGCTGGAAAACGGAGCGACGATGCTGAGTTCAACCAGACCTTTGTACCATCTGATAACACCAGTTGATATTCGCCGCCGCGGGGAACGGTGAGGGTATTGCGAGCCACTCCCCCCGCCCTCTCCGAGGGAGAGGGAGCCTGGGTTCCCGTTACATAAGCCAGTTGTCCACTTGCCTGCTTGCTGATTTTGGCGCCAGCCTGTTCTGCCAATATACCGTTAGCGGCATCGGTCAGGCTGATCTTTCTGCCATCGCCAAGCGTAAGCACTGCCTTGCTGCTACCCGGAACAATGGCAGCTGTTTGTTGTAGCTTCGTTACCGGGACTGGAACATCGTGAAAATGGAAATACAAGCCAAAGCAAAGTGCAATGAGTATCACTGCTGCCGCAAGCGGTAATTTATACCATAACCAAATAGTATCGGGACGTTTTTTGATACGGTTCATTAAGCGGGTATATATCCGGTTAATAACAACCTGCTCATCACCAAGCTGATCCGTATCCCAATCCGCCTTATCTAAAGAAAAATCGTCCCGGTACTCTTCGAGCAATCTTCTTTCCTGTTCCGTACAGTCACCGGCAGCACATTTTTCGTACAATAAAACGTATTCTTCTCGCGTCATGATATAATTGGTTATGTGTATAGTACCTGTTTCCGGGAGGCACACACATACTTTTAAAAATATTTTTGATTATTTTTTTTAAGCCCCTAAAAGCTGTACCTTAGTCTTATACCAATTAAGGCTCCACTTCAAATGGTTAGCGATATAGAACTCTGGGAATCTGTCAGGATAGACAATGAGAAGGCTTTTTCACTGCTTTTTCACCGGTATGCTTCCGGCATATACAGTAAAGCCTATTCGTATATCCGGGACCGGGAAGTCAGCGAGCAAATAGTGCACGATATTTTTTTAACCATCTGGAATAACCGCAAAACATTACAAATTCAATCGTTTAAGGGCTATCTCACTTCAGCGGCCCGGTACCGGGTATATAAACACCTGACGGCACGAAAAGCCAACCTGTTGGACTATAAAGAGGAATTACCTGAACCGGGCTATGCGGTTCAAAACACAGGCTATACCAATCTGACCGGTAAAGACCTGGAAAACGAGCTATACAGTTACCTGGAAAATCTGCCCAAGCGCTGCCGTGAAATATTCCTGATGAGCCGCATTCAGCTATTGAGTAACGATGAAATTGCCAAAAAACTGGGTATATCCAAACGCTCCGTCGAAAACCAGATCACGTACGCTCTTAAGTATCTTCGTATTTCTTTAAAGGATGCATCGGTTATACTTATCCTGGCCGAAGGTATACACACACTGATCCGTTAAATGAATAACAGATAATTGTTATTCAGCCTTATCCCAACCCTCTCCAAGATAGAGCTTGGAAATGTTATTTGTTATATCAATTCTTTTAGCTTTAAGCTTTCTGCTTTTAGCTACCTTTCGCCTTTAACCTTACAACATTATCGTTTCCCGCCCAGAACCTGTTTAATAGGTTCGCCTATAATATGGGGACTTGGAAATTTCAGACCGAGAAAAGAGGCTATCGTTTGGGCATATTGATTTTGCCATAACTGTCCAGGTGCAGAAATTTCACCCAGCGGCTTGGTTTGTGGCCCCATAACGGCAAACCATATTTCATCGGAATGTGGCACTTTGCGTCCGTGACTGCGCCACAGATCATCATCACCCCGGCCATGGTCTCCTACAATCATCAACGTGGTTTGATCTTTATAATATGGATCACTTTGCAGGTAATCCCAAAGTTTGCGCAGCATTTCGTCATTGCCATGAGCCGCATCAAGGTAATAGTCGTATTTGCCCTGGTGTCCAAACGAATCAGTTTCTATAAAAGCCAGGTACAATACGTTGGGATGATTTTGTTTCAGGTAATCTGTTGCCAGACCGTAAGTAATGGCATCATAGCGTTCACTATCTCCGAATATTTTCGGGAGATCATGCTGTGCCTTGTTCAGGGCCTGCTGTGCCGGTGTAAGCGATGGGATGTCCAGATCGCTATATCCCGAATTAATGAGCAATCCGCTACGTTCCTTGTTCAGGATGCGGTAATAAGCATCCCACGACGTAAACACGGCAACTTTACCCTGATATCCAGGCTGCTTGTTAATATATTCCAGCACATTGACATTAGGATTTGGCGGAAAATCATTAGAATTAACCAGCGTATCGGGATAACCGGTAAAGATCTCATTATATCCCGGATAGGAAAACCAATACGGGTTCTTTACATTCACGAAATTTCCCAGATCGCGGTTGCCGTATATCTGTCCGTTCTTAGCAAAATATCCCCAGAAAAAAGGCATTAATTTTTCCCTGCGCTCTTTTGACGTTGCCGCCCAATACTTCTCCGCCCTTACCGGCTGCTTTTGAGTATTATACTGCTTATTATTAAACAGTCCTGAATCTGCACCGCGAAAAACATCTTTCCAGCGGTATCCATCAAATGATACAATAACCAGCTTGTTTGCTTTGGTTTTCTGCGCCCATGCAGAAGTACTGAAGCACCATGCGGCTAAAAGAAAAATCAATGCCTTTTTCATAGACCTTATTGTTTTACTGAAAACAAATATACAGAACTGGTATGATATACCTGTCGGGGACTTAACACGGTTGAAGGAAATGATGGCTGGTTGGGTGAATCGGGAAAATGCTGGGTTTCTAACGCCAAAGCAGTTCTGAAATCATCTTTTGAGCCATTTTTAAAGGTATTTTTGCTTTGCATAAAGTTACCGCTGTAAAATTGCAGGCCGGGCTCTTCGGTATAAATATCCATTACAATGCCCGATTTTTCACCGGTTACTTTAGCGGCGTGACGCATACCGCTGCCGTCCAGCACAAAGTTATGGTCATAGCCCTTGCCATTCTTCAGCTGCTCATTATCATCATTAATACGTTTGCCAATGGTTTCAGGAGAAGTAAAATCAAACGGTGTACCCGCAACGGATTCCAGCTTCCCGGTAGGGATCAAAGTTGAATCAACCGGTGTATATTTTGAAGCATTGATCTGCATGATATGATTCAGAATAGTACCACTTCCCTCGCCATTCAGGTTAAAGAAAGCATGATTGGTGAGGTTAACTACGGTTTTCTTATCTGTTTTAGCTACATAATCCATCTTGAGCTGGTTGCTGTCTGTGAGGCTATACGTTACCTGCACATCCAGGTTACCGGGATAGCCTTCTTCCATATCTTTTGAAAGGTAGTGCAATACCAGTGTATGGTCATCCGGCTGACTGGCATCCCAAACCACATCCTGGAATCCCTTTTTGCCGCCATGCAGGGTATTTACGCCGTTGTTGGTAAACAAGGTGTATTGCTTGCCATCCAGTGTAAATTTACCCTTCGCAATGCGATTACCATAACGGCCAATGGTTGCTCCAAAATAAGGCTCAGTAGAATTTTTATAGGCCTGTACGCTGGGAAACCCGACAACCACATCGGTTAACTTACCGTTTTTATCAGGCACCAGCAAACTCACCAGCCGGCCCCCATAATTGGTAAAGGCCGCCTGCATGTTATTTTTATTTTTCAGGATGTACAAGTCCGTTTTTTTACCATCGATAGTAGCTTCAAAGGCCGATCTATCAGGTAAGGTTGCTGTTTTAGCAGTATCATTTTGTACACTGTCGGCAGCGCTGTGCTGATTTGAAGAACTGTTACATGACACCATAGCCATTACACAAAACGGCAGTACGGGTATAGCAAATTTTAATTTCATGGTTTATTGGTTTTATAGTTAAGTCAAAATTAAAAAGTCAAAATTAAAAACAGTTAAAATATTAAAATTCAACAAATAAAATGTATGAACAAGACAGTTTACAATTAACTTACATTAGAATTATTTTCCGTTTAGTTTTTTAATGAGTTCTACCTCGTCCTGGCGATAGGGCGTACCCTCCGCTTTAAAGATATCGTGGAACCACTCTACGGGTTGTCCGCCGTCGGCTATCGGTGTGTCCCAGGCGTAAATAGTATTGGTCTTACCCGATACAAATCCCCAGTTTATAGCACCTACATTCTCCTTTTTGAGCAAAGGCATAATATTGGAAAAACGACTATTACGGGTGCGAGCCATGTATTCGGTGCAAATCAATGGTCTGTTGTGCGTTTTCAGCATCTGGATAACCCGTAAATGCCATTGCGGCTCTTCATAGTCATGATAGGTAATAATATCCGAGTTCATGATCTGAAAAGCATTCAGCTCCTCCAGATCCCATTTCCAGATACCCGCACTGATGGGTTGATCGGGGTTAACGTCACGGGCCCATTTAAACACCTGCTGCAACAAGGGCATGGATTTATTACCCTTATCCGAGTTACCAGGTTCATTGTACAAATCCCACAGTAAAATGCGCTCATCATGTGCGAAACGGGTCATTACATCTTTTACATATTTTTCAAGCTCGGGGAACAATGCCTGGTTTTCTGATGCCGGCTGACCGGGATCCTGTACCCATCCGGAATTGTGGATACCGGTTTTTGGTGCAGGCTGCTTACCTGCCACTGGCACTTTATTCCAGCAATCGTCAAAAAACACGAACATGGTTTGAATGTGATGTTTTGCGGCGATGCCCAGATACTGGTCTACCCGCTTTTTAAATCCTTCGGGATCCTGTTTCCAGGCCACGCTGTGCAGAAATACCCGCATGGTGTTAAAACCAATGCTTTCGGCCCAGCCCAGCTCCTTATCAATGGTTTGCGGATCAAACGTATCAGCCTGCCACATTTCAAGCTGGTTAATAGCCGTTGCGGGGATGTAATCGGCGCCGGTTATCCATTTGTGCTTTTTATACCAGTTATCAGCTTTTTCAACCGACCACCGGGAACCAGCCGGAGCAGTTTGCTTTTTTTGCGCCTGTACCGAAAAAGCAACGCTTGCTACCAATAAAAAGAGGATTATTTTTTTACCAAAGTTCATGTTAGTTTAGTTTAATATAAACAGACGATTTACAATTTTTGAATTACGGTTTATAATTTTTGAATGCTCGATTGTTATGTGTTGTGGGTTACGTGTTATGGGACTCATAACCCGCAACAGATAACTCGTAGCTCATTTTGCTTCCAACTTATATCAGTTATTCCTGCTTCTCTCCCGAAGGTAACGGTATAGGTATTCCTGCCGGAACTGGTGTTCCAAATACCGGGTTACCGTCTTTATCCCAGGTAAACTTTTGTAATCTCAGGTTACGTGCCCAGCCCGGCTTGGTTGTTTTTTTGGCGTGGTAAAATATCCACCACTCCTTACCGTCGGGCGAGGTAGTAAAGCTGGCATGACCGGGGCCAAGCACTTCTTTGGTTCCGCGGAATACCGGCCCTTTTTTTATCCAGTTCGTTGCATCCATCGGGGACTTTTTATCGTCTTTCAGCATCAGCATGCCCAGACGATATTGCGGTGTCCACGATTCGCGGGTAGAATAAATAATAAATACCTTGCCATCATGCTTTAAAAATTCAGGCCCTTCGTTCAGATCCAAGGGGCCACCGGTTTCCCAGGGCTGATCCGGGCTGGAAATTTTCACCCGTTCTGAGCTGATGGTCCAAGGGTTGCTCATGCGGGCCATGTATAAATGCTGCGATGTTTTATCGGTTGACGCGTTCTGCTCCCATCCCGACCAAACGGCATACAATTTTCCGCGGATAGAGGTAACGGTAAGATCGATCGCCCAGATTGTACCGGTAGGGTCATTGGGATCTGCACCTGTTTTCAGCATTCCTTTATCAATATATTCACCTTGCGGATCATCGGTAACCGACTCCAGCACACCAGAGCGCTGATATTTATACGGTGGCCCGGATTGACCGGCGGCATAATAAATATACCATTTTTTACCGATACGGTGCAGCTCCGGGGCCCATACGCAATGACTGTTCCAGCCGCTCGCCGGTGCAGTCCACACGATTTTACGTGGCCCTATTTTAGTAAGCGAGGTGGATTTACTTACAGTGATATGTGATACGCCGTTATTACCTGCACTCAAACATACGTAATAATATCCGCCGTCTTTGATCACCCAGGGATCGGCGCCACCTCCAACAGGATTGGTAAACGTTGTATCCATTAACAGGTTTTGGCGGTATATCGCTTTTGCCGAAACCGGGTAAGATCCGGAAACGAGCAGGCACAAGGCACCTGCTATCACATATCTGTGTATCATATTATACCTGGGTTCTTACTTATCCTGCACACACCGGAAGCCAAGGTGTTCCATGCCACTGTCCTCCGTGCTCTTCATCCTTCTGGCAACACGGTATCCTGAACAATAGCTGTCATTACATAAGAATGATCCACCCCGGATCACCCGCTTAATGGCATAAGGCTCCTGCGGGTCAAAACTCTTATCCGGCCCTTTCGGATTCTTTACTCCTGCCGGGTTATTGATAGTGGAGTAATACTGGTAATTGTACAGGTCTGAACACCATTCCCATACATTACCGGCCATATCATACAGCTTGTATCCGTTCGGGGAAAATGATTTTACCGGTGCGGCATAAAAGAATTTATCCCGCAAGGTGTTTTTGGATGGAAATGTGCCCTGCCAGGTATTGGCTTTGACCTTACCCTGGTCTATCGGTTCATTTCCCCAGGGATAAATATTATCGCTTAAGCCGCCTCGTGCCGCCCACTCCCATTCGGCTTCGGTTGGCAGCCGTTTGCCTGCCCATTTGCAATAGGCCTGGGCATCGTACCAGGAGATGTGCACTACCGGGTAATTCTCTTTACCCACAATGGAGCTGCCCGGCCCGTGCGGGTGCTTCCAATCGGCTCCTTTTTTCCATTCCCACCACTGGCTGTAATCGTTCAGGTCTACATCGTGCTTGGCCTGCACAAACACCAGCGATGCCGGAACCAGCATGCTTTCGTCCGGTTTGGGTGTTCCGGGAGGTAATTGTTTCTTGATTTCATTCCAGTCGGGTTTTTGCTCGGCGGTAGTTACATAACCGGTTGCTTTTACAAAAGCGGCGAACTGGGCGTTGGTTACCTCGGTCTGATCCATCCAGAAACCATCTACGCTTACTTTATGCTTGGGGTATTCGTCTTCGGCTGCCTGCTTGTTATCGCCACCCATCATAAAGGTTCCGCCATCAATCCATACCATACCGGTATGGCTGGTGTCGATACCTGAGGCAATGTCACCACCGGGTTTCACCTTGGTTGTCCCGAAACGGGAAGGAATATTGGATTCACAGCAAATGGCGGTTTTGCCTTTTAGTTTTGCGGCGCCGGTATCGGCTGATGCCTGTTTATTGCCGGATTGCTGATTACACGAACTAATTATACCGGCCAGTATAACCGGAACTATGAATTGGGTCTTGATCATTTTTGTTAATAGATTACACGGATATTGAAGATTACACAGATATTGAAGATTACACGGATACTTGGGATTACACAGATAGTTAGGATTACACAGATGTGGAGGATTACACGGATTAATTGGATTCGCTTTCAACACTTTTAACTTTTTACTTTTCACCTTAACTTAACACGATGTACCAATTATGCAGCAAAATACTATTTCTACCTGTCATTTTCAAGTTATTCAGTGAATTCTCAATCACCTTCACCCTGCCCGGCACGATGTTCAGGAGCCCGCTTTTCTGTTTCAACGCCTTTATCGCCCTGCTGCGCCATAAATTTATCCAGTTGCGTTCGCAATTGTTGTTTTACGGCATTAAATTCGCTTTTATCGGCCAGATTAACTAATTGAAACGGATCTTTTACACAATCGTACAGCTCTTCGGCCGGACGATTGGTATAGGCTTTTGCCCGGCGAAAATCGGCCTCATTACCTGTTTTAAGCCACGATTGATACATTGGAGCGGCCGTTGCCACATTACTAAACTGCTCTTTGTTATTCAGATTACGAATATATAAATATCTGTTGTTTCTTACCGACCTTACGGGATAAGAATCGCTGCCTTTGATGATGCCGTTAGTGGTTTGAACGCCAAACACATAATCACGAAAGCCATTAGCTTTACCCAGTATCACGTTTTTAAAGCTCATGCCATCAAATTTGCTGTTCCCATACGCGTCCTTATTCCCGGTATTAAACGAAGCCGGATCGGCTCCCGCTATATCAACCAGTGTAGGCACTACATCCACATACTGTGTAAATGCCGGATTCCGGGTTCCGGCCTGCGTATGCCCGGGCCATTTCACAATAAACCCGGTTTTCAGTCCTTCATCATAGCAGGTCCACTTGGCAAATGGAAATTGTGAACCGTGCTCGCTGGTAAATATTATAACCGTATTTTCTTCCTTGCCGGAACGTTTTACTATATCCAGGCACACCCCAACCAGGCTGTCCAGGTAAGTTACCTCGGCAAAGTATTTCGAAAGCCCTTTACGGGTAAGCGGTGTATTCACCATCCATTCGGGCACTTTTATTTCTCCGGGTGGATACATGGCCGGATTACCCCGGTTCCAGGGTACATGTGGCTGATTGCTGGCTACCACCAGAAAATATGGCTTCTTTGAACTGTTGATATATGCTTCGGCCTTTTCCAGTTCAATGTCCCTGCCTTTACCGTAATCCATATTCTTACCACCTAAAAATGTAAACGGGAACGATTCATCAGGGCCAAAATCACGCTTACCGATAATGGCGGTATTATATCCCAGCGACTGCATGTAATGCGCTACACTTTTGGTACCGGTATTTACGTGGCTATGGTTCGGATAAGCGCCATTGCGCACCGGGTAAAGTCCGGTTAACAGTTGCTGCCGGGTCGGCGAGCACATGGCCGTTGAGGTGTACATGTTATCAAAACATACGCCCTGCTGCGCTAACCGGCTTAAATTGGGGGTATGCACCTGCTTACTCCCATAAGGTTCAATATCGTTATACGCCAAATCATCGGCTATAATGAGCATGACATTAGGCTTATCCTGCGCCTGCACTTTACCGGCACATAAGGCTGCCAGTAATAAAAAATATAATCGTTTCATAGGTTTACTCTGCATGTACGCGTTGCCTCCAGGCTTTTAAATCATTTAGTAAATGGGTTACCTTATCGGGATATTTTGCTGCCAGATCATTCGTCTCTCCAATATCGTCTTTCAGGTTATATAACTCCTTATGGCCATCGTCAAAAAACTCGATGAGTTTCCAGTCGCCTTCGCGGATACTTCCGGCAGAACGACCGCCCAGGAAGTGTGGTTTATCCAGCGGATAATGCCAGTAGAAGGTACGCTCAGGCATTTTGGCAACCGGATTTTTAAACAGACGGGCTATAGAAATTCCGTCCAACAACTGCTTATTCGGTTTGGCGCCAATAAGCTCCATAAACGAAGGATACATATCGTAATTACATACGGGAGTGGTTACCGTTTTATCCTGCGGAAACAGGGTTGGATTCCAGATCACGAACGGTTCACGTACACCGCCTTCGTAGAGCATACTTTTACCGCCGCGTAACGGCGCATTGGTGGTCACCCTGGTTTCGCCGCCGTTATCGCTGGTAAATACCACAATGGTATTTTTATCCAACCCGAGCTCCTTTAAACGGCTCATGATCATTCCTACACCCTGGTCTATTACAAACAACTGAGCGGCCAGATGCGGGTTGTTTCGTGGTGCTTTTGAATCGGCGGGCCAGCGTTTATATGGATCATTTTCGGGATTTCCTTTCGTTGGCGGACTGGTTCCCGCACCATCCTTACGCCTGAAATGTTCGACCAGTTCGGGCTTGCCGTGATTGGTTGTGTGTACCGCATAATGGCTCAGAAATAGGAAAAACGGTTTTGCCCGGTTACGGTCTATAAATTCAAGCGCTTCTTCATTCTGCCGGTCGGTAATGTATTCGTGGTCGCCGGGCAGCTTTTTCTCAATTTCCTTATTGAATCCGTACGGATGAAAATACCAGCCTTCGGCAATCCCCCGGTTCTCGCTTACCAGTACCTCGTCAAAACCATGTTTATCGGGCAGGGTCTCTTCGGTAGCTCCGGCCCGGGTATATCCCGAAAGGTGCCACTTACCAACAATACCGGTATGATAGCCGTTGGCACGGAACATCTCGGCCAGTGTAGTTTGTGCGGTATCCAGGTGTTGCGCCGCATTGGGACGCAGGTAATCGGTAATATGTAAACGTGCCGGGTATTGCCCCGTCATCAACGCAGCACGGTACGGCGAGCATACCGGCGCAGCAGCATAAAATTGCGTAAACCGGACGCCATGCTTTGCCATCTGGTCGATATTCGGCGTTTCATTAAAGGTATTGCCATAACATCCAAGCTCCGAATATCCCAGATCGTCTGCCAGAATATAGATGACATTATACTTGGGATTTTCCTTTACCGGTGAGTCCTTTTTGGAGTTAAAACCAAAACATACAAAGGTTAAAACGCCGGCTACTGCCAGGATCTTTTTTCTATTTATATGCATCATCAATAGGTTATAGCTGGTTTGCATTGCAATATTACTATAACAAGCTGATTTTATATTAGCACTAATGTATCGGATAATAGCAATTTTGTGCCAAATGCATAGAAAAAGCGCACAGCAATCTGGTTTATAGCTTATGGTTCATAGTTCATGGCCTGTAGTCCGCAAGTCGGGAAGTCAGCAAGAACGAAAGCGATAAATAGGCAGTAAGAACATCAATCCAAGAACTAAGACAAGACGAATAGCACAGTCTTACTTATTCCCTTAGAGCAATGTCATCATTAAGTTAAGAGGAACACTCTGTTTTAACAGTTTACGCTGTATTTGTAAGGGCATCTAAAACTATAGTTAATAGATCCTTCCTCTCGTCAGGATGACAAAAAGGCTTAACTTAATGATATTGTCCTAAGGAAATATAGTTGAATACGAGGACACTCCTAAGAACATCAAACTACAATATTCACAATGCGGCCTTTAACAAAAATCACTTTCTTCGGCGTTTTTCCATCCAGGTAACGCTGCACATCGGCATTAGCCAGTACTTGTTTTTCAGCTTCGGCCTGGTCAATGGTCAACGATAAATTCAGGTTCATTTTAGTTTTACCGTTAATGGAAACGGGATAGGCAAATTCATCCTCAACCAAATAATCCGGGTTAAATTGCGGGTAGGCAGCATACGAAAGTGTACCTTTTTCGTGTCCCAGTAAAGCCCATAGCTCTTCGGTAATGTGCGGTGCATACGGCGAAAGCACGATAGTCAGCGGCTCCAGAATAGCCCGTTTATTACATTTCAAGTCAGTAAGCTCATTCACGCAAATCATGAAGCTGGATACCGAGGTATTAAACGAAAAACGCTCAACATCATCCTGTACTTTCTGAATAATTTTATGCAGCGATTTCAATTCGGCTTTAGTTGGCTCCGCGTCAGAAACGCTGAAGTTAAACTGGTCATCGTGAAACAGCTTCCAGAACTTACGCAGGAATTTAAATACACCTTCTATACCGTTGGTATTCCAGGGCTTGCTTTGCTCCAGCGGACCAAGGAACATTTCGTACATGCGCAAGGTATCGGCTCCGTAACGTTCAATAATGTCATCCGGGTTAACCACGTTAAACTTCGATTTGGACATCTTCTCTACTTCATGCCCACAGATATATTTACCATTTTCGAGTATAAATTCTGCATCTTTAAAATCAGATCTGAACTTGCGGAATTTTTCAATATCCAGCATGTCGTTCTCTACAATATTCACATCCACATGAATAGCTGATGTTTGATACTGCGAGCGCAAACCATACGACACAAAGGTGTTGGTTCCCTTACCTTCCGCATCAATAACACGGTACACAAAGTTGCTTCGCCCCTGTATCATGCCCTGGTTTATCAGCTTTTTGAACGGTTCTTCTTCAACCACATAACCAAGGTCTTTCAAAAACTTGTTCCAGAAACGGCTGTACAACAGGTGACCGGTGGCGTGTTCAGAACCACCGATGTATAAATCAACGTCTTTCCAGTAAGCAATGGCTTCTTTACCGGCAAATGCAGCTTCATTAGTAGCATCCATATAACGGTACCAGTACCAGCTTGAACCCGCCCAGCCCGGCATGGTGCTCAGCTCATAATCATAGGCCTCACCTAAATCCTCTCCGGAGGAGAGGACTTTTTCACTGGAAGGCCGATATTTCCAACCCACAGCACGACCCAACGGAGGTTCGCCCGTTTCTGTCGGCAGGTATTTGTCTACTTCGGGTAACAATAAAGGCAGGTCTTTTTCTTCAATCAGGTGTGGTAACCCATCCTTAAAATATACAGGAACAGGCTCGCCCCAGTAGCGCTGACGCCCGAAAATAGCATCACGCATCCGGTAGTTTACCTTTGCCCTGCCGGCGCCAAGCTCTTCAAGCTTTTGTATCAGGGCGGGAATGGCTTCCTGGTATGTCATGCCGTTAATAAAGCCGGAATTAATATAACGACCTTCTTTCGTAGCATCGGCCTGATTGTCGATATCTTTCTGCGCATCCAGTATCGGGATAACCGGCAAATCAAAATGTTTGGCAAACAGGTAATCCCGCTGGTCGCCGGAAGGCACGGCCATTACCGCTCCTGTTCCATAACCTGCCAGCACATAATCGGCAATCCATACCGGTACTTTTTCACCGCTTAGGGGATTAATAGCGTAGCTCCCGGTAAAAGCCCCCGACACCGTTTTGGTATCGGCCATGCGGTCAAGCTCCGATTTCTTTTTGGTTTGTGCAATATACGCATCAATAGCAGCTTTTTGCTCCGGCGTGGTTAACTGCGTTACCAATTCATGCTCAGGCGCAATCACCAGGAATGAAACGCCGAAAATGGTATCTACACGGGTGGTGAAGACTTCAATAGCCTCATCCCAACCCTCTCCAAAGGAGAGGGAGCTGTTATCTGCTAAATCAGCCTCCTGTTCATTTAATTTCCTGTCCGGAGCATTGTCGAGTGCTTGTTCTTTTCGCTCAATCGCCTTGTCTATATTATCTAAACTTTCTTCAACGAGGGAGGCCGGGGCAAGGGGGAATTTCACCATCGCCCCCACACTTTTGCCAATCCAGTTGCGCTGCATTTCCTTTAAGGGCTCAGGCCAGTCTATGGTGTCCAACCCGTTTAACAAACGCTCGGCATAAGCCGTAATACGCATGCTCCACTGCATCATTTTTTTCTGCTCAACCGGGTAGCCACCCCGTTCAGAAAAACCATCCTTCACCTCATCATTAGCCAGTACGGTTCCCAACGCCGGACACCAATTCACCGTACTTTCCTTTAAATACGTCAGCCGGTATTTTAACAACAATTGCTGCTGCGTATGTTCATCATACGCGTTCCACTCACCAGCAGTAAATATGGGTGTATCCTCATCGGCCACAGCCTTAACTGTTGCATTACCCTCACGCGAAAACCGTTCTATAAGCGTCGTAACAGGTTCGGCCTTATCGGTTTCCAGGTTATACCAGGAATTGAATAGCTGCATGAATATCCATTGCGTCCATTTATAATACGAAGGGTCGCTGGTACGCACCTCACGACTCCAGTCAAACGAAAAACCAATATTATCCAGTTGCTCGCGGTAACGCCGGATATTTGCCGCCGTAGTTACCGCCGGGTGCTGACCGGTTTGAATGGCGTACTGCTCTGCCGGAAGGCCAAACGAGTCATACCCCATCGGATGCAACACATTAAATCCTTTCAGCCGCTTGTAACGAGCAAAAATATCAGAAGCAATGTAGCCCAGCGGATGCCCTACGTGCAAACCCGCTCCCGAAGGGTACGGAAACATATCCAACACATAATATTTCGGCTTATCCGATTGGTTATCTGCTTTAAAGGTGTGATTCTCGGCCCAGAATTGCTGCCACTTCTTCTCAATATCTTTGAATTGGTAATCCATGCGTTTTGTAATGAACCGCGAAAATACAAAATCCAATCCATTTCGCTTTCATCGCGTAGCGCTTAGTAGTTATGTGATCAGAAAAGCAAAGTTCTGCGCTGTTGAGCTCCGGTAGTCCCGCTTTTGTTCATACTGCACTCCGACCCGCTTACCTATCACACGGCATTAGCCACAGGCCGGTATCCACTGCAATCGGGTTTAATTTGGTTCGGACAGTGCTCATTTAGTTTTGACAACTTTTGAAAAATTGTCAAAACTGCTGGTCAGTAGACCAAGGGGCGACATGCAAACAATCAAAATCTTTAATTTACCTATGTGTGCAAAACTGAACGTTCCGTCTAATTTTGTCCCACACTGTCGCCAAACCGTTTCCCGTTCGCCATCAGGCTAAACAGACATCCGCAAATTAAAATCGTGTTGGTGTACCGCAGACAGCATTTAGAACGCTGTCTGCGGTTAATATAAGTCTTATCAGATTTTGAAAAACTATACGGCTCTATAAAACCTACGGCCACGAGGTTTCCTGCAGCGGAAGCACCATAATTTCGGGTACTACCGTATCGGTATCATCCTGTAGAATATACCGGATCTTGTTAGCCACGTTTTCCGGCTCCTGCAGCTTGCTCTGGTCAATATCCGGGAACCTGTCGAGCAGGAAAGGCGTTTTCATACCGCCGGCAATTAAACCGGTTACCTTAACATTGTATCGCCGGGCTTCTGTAAACAAAGCCTGGGTAAACCCGCGAAGTCCCCATTTGCTGGCATGATATACCGAGGCTTCGCTCCAGGCCCTTAACGAAGCGGTAGATATAATATTGATGATATGTCCTCCACCCTGCTCTGCCATAACCGGAAGCGTATACTTTGAAGTTAAGAATGGTCCCCGAAGGTTAACCTTCATGGCGCTGTCCCATTCTGAAACCGAAAGTTCCATAATCGATTTGGTAAAATCGATACCCGCATTATTGATCAGCACATCCAGTTTGCCGAATTGGTTTTTAATACCGTTAATAACCTGCTCCACATTATTCTCGTCGCCTAAATCCAGCCGTATGAAAGAAGCCTGTCCGTTATCCCGGTTAATAGCCTCAGTAACTTCCTGCGCCTTATTCTCCTGGATGTCACCGATAACAATTGTCGCTCCGGCAGCAGCCAGCGTGGTGCAAATGGCTTTCCCCAATCCCTGGGCACCTCCGGTAACCAGAATTACGCGATTGTTCAAATTTTCCATCATTTAAAATTTATTGTTTATCAGAATCTGTTTATCCGGCCAATATTTCTGCTGAGTACCTTTGCGCAATAACCTGCCTGAACGTATTTTCCCAATCATCCGTAAAACGTTTGATGTGGAAACGCTCCAGTGCCATACGCTGACCATGCCGGCCTATCTGTCCGGCCAGATGTTTATCTTCCAGTAACTGCTGCATTTTATCAATGAGATAACTCACATCCGTATGCACATATCCGGAAACACCGTTATCAATAGCGGTAACCATCTCGGTGGTAGCCAGTCCAACTACCGGGACACCCAGCATCATGGCTTCGCATACCGAAAGCCCCAGGCTGGTGTACCGGATAGGATTGAAGAAAAAACGGTATTGACTGATGAAAGCAGGCAGTTGCGTGTGCTTCACTTCGCCCAGTCCAAGCGCTTCGGTGCCCATACCGATCAAATCGAGCGGAACATGCCTGCGTACCTCAAGAAAAATATCCAGCCCCAGGCGCCGGCCCCGGGTTTGGATATTGTTGATCACCACGATACCGCTTTGCTTTTCGCCCGAATACATGACATCATCAGGCACAATAACGCCGTGATCAATTACCCGGGTTGGCGTACGGTTATTATCCCACATCAGCCGGTTAAAATGGGTGACGTGCACCAGTAACACCTCAGGATCATCCACCACGTGGCGGGTATCTACCGGACTCTCCCGCGGTGGATCATGCTCCAGGTAGATTTTGGGCAATGTCCGCTGTTCTGCCGACAGTATCTCATATTGATCGGTAAGGTAATTCAGGCGTGATTGAAAAAGGATGCAGTCAAATTCGGCATTTCTGACATCCTCAGCCCTGATCTCGTGCACATTTCCGGCAAAAGGGAACGTATCTCCCCTGCCCGGATAACCTTCAGACCGGTCATCCTTAACCGGTATATAGATGTCATAATTACCCTGCGACAAATAATACAGATAGCTTCCGTGAATGTGCCAGGTAAAAATTCGCAGGCGGTTTCCGGGCATACCGTTCCTGCTGGCCGATAGGTTATTCTCCATTGCTTTTCACAGTTAGATAAATTTCCAACAACGGTATGGTGCATAAGTTTTACGATTTTTAAGTTCGCGGCCCTGAAGATGAAAATGAATACAATCAATTGACGGTTTTACAATCGGAAGTATATAATTATTCCTGGCGGAAGTTTCCGTACATCTGGAATGAAATACCGTTTCATATTGCTTATGAAAGCGATCTCGCCTATGTGGAAGCTGTATTATGCCGTACGGCAAAAGATGTTCTTGTAAATTACCTGGTCGACCCGAAGCAGGCTTCTGCTATCCGCAGCATTATCATTAAAAAAATCTATTGAAGCTTTATTGCAGCAACCGGATAAAGTGATGTTCCCGAAATCAAATGCGAGGTGATTGCAGAAATCAAACCGCCACCGCCTGCTTTATACAGGCAAGGTAAGCTATATCAATCTGTTTGGTGACTCCGGTCATTTTATCAGCTACCTGGTTTAGCGACATTTGCGACTTAACCGATGCCCTATGCGTACCTATCCTTCGCTGAATGTAGCCGTATACGATCTTCGTAAGAGAGGGTATCGCCTGGATTTCTATTTTAATTCGGGGTTCATTATTTGTAATCCGGCAAAGCTTCGTATCCGTTTCAATAAGGTAAAAATTGACGAAACGTATTCATTTCCTGCGCTGCATCAACCCGGTAACTGTAATGTTATCTGCGCCTTAACTACTGCATCCGGCATCAAAGGTATATTATACGATTGCTCCGGAACTATTATCGGGGATCAAAAGCCAAAACTTGAGTGTAGCGAAACCCCGGCTATCCAGGATAAAAAACAAGTAAAGAAACAGGTTCACACTAAATAAAAGTATCATGAAGAAACTATCAAACCGCCCTTCCAATCGTTTAAGAATGCCTGCAACAGGCCACCCGGCTATGGAGCAAATGACCTTAACCACTAACTATTTCCCTTCTGAAACTTATCCGTTATCTGCTTTGACGTTTCTTCAGCAAAAGCCACAGGTTTCTGGTTCTGTTTACCAGCAAAATATTCTGAAGCTCCTTGATGCGCTGCAGTGTCCGCTGCTTTTGCTTCCGCGGATAAACCACAAAGATGCTATCCGGCATATCGGCTTCCTTACCGACATCCGTTTTACGGATATGAATATCATTACTTTGCTCGGAAAAATTGCCGGTTCGCTGAATGCTTCGGTTACGGTTTTTAATGTGACCGAAAATGGTGTTGCGCCAATGGAACCTGTTTATGCAGAAAAGTATTTCGGTAAGCACATCCTGCCAAAGCTAAAAAACATCAGCCTGAATCTGGTGAATACCGGCAAGGTTACCATAGATACGCTGAGAAATATACTGACACGAAACGGCATCGACATGCTAACGGCTGTACAACGCCGGAAAGATTTATTGTACCAGTTGCTAAAATAAAAATAACAAGAAGGCTGTCTAAAAGCCCATATCGTCCGGACTTGATCCGGAATCTCCTGCGTAGTAGCATAAACACCGCTTTAATCCCGAAGTTTCGGGAGAGGAGACCACGAAGTAGCTGCGAAGCAAAATCTCTTTCCTAAGCACTTCTGAAAGAGATCCCTCGGCTACGCTCGGGATGACGGGAACTTTTTAGACAGCCTCTGGTATTACAAAATAACTCTAGCTCATTAAAACTTATAAGCAAAACCAACTACATAATTGCGAGGCCGTTGCGGGTTTACAGACCAGTAACCGGAGTAATACACTTCATCTGTCAGGTTATTTACATTCACTGTAATCCGGAATTTATCTGAATTATAAAACACACTTCCGTTAAGTAAGGTATAGCTGGGCAGGATGAAAACACCTGTCTGGCTGTTATCAATTACTTTATAATCACTGGCATAATTACCGCCCAATCCTATACCAAAATTTTTAAGACCGCCACTGGTAATGGTATACGTAGCCCATAAGTTAGCCAGGTTTTGCGGCCCCTGTCCTCCCGGACTTCTACCCGGCTCAGAATAAAAATCAGTAGTGTTTCCCGCTAATGTTTTTGTTTTATTGTAGCTGTACCCGGCAAGCAGGTTTAAACCGGTAAATGGATTAGCATTGATATCCAATTCAAAACCTTTACTGCTCACTTTGCCGCCCTGAACGGAGTTGTTAGGATTAGCCGGATCGGGCGTAACACGATCGCTTACTTTGATATCATATACCGATACTGTAGCAAACAGCTTATCAGAAAACAAATTGGTTTTCACACCGTATTCCCATTGATTAGCGTGTTCGGGTTTGAATGATCTTACGCCAATCGGATTATCATTATTATCATACACCGTTGCGGGCGATACGTTCACAAACGCGTTCATATAGCTGGCAAAAAGAGATACTTTATCCAGTACAGGCTGGTAAACTAAACCAAACTTAGGCGAGAATGCCCATTGGCTATAGTCATTATCGGTTCCCCTGGATTTATAATAATCTGCCCGGATGCTGGCCATGGCAGACAATTTAGGCGTAACATTAAACACATCAGAAATATATGCGCCATAATAGCCATTGGTAACATTGGAATTGATTCCACCTGCATTAGCTAACAATGAGTCAACATAGAACCGGGTTAAATAAACCGGAGCGGCCAGGGTATCGCCAGTTGATTTATCGATATAGTAACCTTCTGCCTGCTGTGGAGTTACATGCCTGGCAAGCTCTGACCCAGAACTGTTGTTAATAACATTAGTACTGTAGTAATCAAGTCCCAGCAAGACACGGTTTCTCAGATTTCCGATTTTAAAATCGCCGTTAAAGTTTTGCTGAATATTAGTGGCATTGATAGTTGATTGTTCATTACCCAAATATTGTTCAAAATAACCATCGGTAGAATTATCATCCCAGATATAGCCGTAAATTCCATCTGATTTAGCTGATGATCGCGAGAAAACCGTTTGCGAAGTCCATTGGTCAGATAATTTGTATATAATCTGTCCCTGCATATTATACCGGGGATTTTTTATTGTAAGGTCATTGCTGGTAAATGACAAATTGTTGTCAAGATTCAGCTCTTTCAGGTTTTTGTAAGGCAATGGATTAACCCGGTCTGAATGGAAAAATACCGGTGCCACAGCTCTTTCTTCCTGCAAAATTTCGGTATTAAAATGGAACGATAACCGATCATTTACTTCGTATACCAAAGACGGCGCTATAAAAAACGATTTTTTAAAACCGGCATCCTGGAAACTGTTTTCCTGGTGGAAAGCGGTATTGATACGCAACGCTATTTTCTCTGTTTTGCTTAAGGGAGTATTGATATCAGCCGTAATACGGTTCAATCCAAAACTTCCGAAATTATAGGCAATTTCGCCGCCGGTGGTGAAATAAGGCTTTTTAGTAATGGTGTTGATCAGTCCGCCATAGCTGTAAAAGCTGCCGCCGAACAACGTACCGGAAGGGCCTTTTATTACCTGTATTTCCTCTACGTTTGCCGGATCAAGATTGCCGCTTACCAAGCCGGGAAGGCCGTTGTATAAAGCGGGTTGCGCATCAAACCCTCTCAGTGCAAAATAGGCAGCGCCGTCGCCGGTTCTTCCGGTAGATTCCCAGGTACGCACAATGCCGGGTATATTCCGCATAGCGTCATCGTAGGTGGTAATTCCTTGTTGTTTCAGTATTTCTGAAGAAACTGTGCTATATACCTGCGGATTTTCCAGGTTTTTCAAAGGCATTTTGGCAACAACCTTGTTTTCTCTATTCAGATTTTTTGCTGAAATAACCACTTCCCGCAGTTGCTCAGAATTTACAGCAAGTGTAAAATTAACGGTATACGAATTGCGGTTGTCAACAGTAATCGTTTGTTGCGCCGGTTTTAAACCAACGGCCGAAGCTACAATAGTATACGTTCCTTTTTTAATCCTGTTCAGTTCGTATTCGCCGTTAGTGTTGGTTATTGTCCCCCGACCACTTCCCTTTAAAATCACACTCACATCTACTGCAGGCTGGCCATCTGACGTGGTAACTTTTCCCTTAATGCTGGCCGTTTGCTGAGCCACTACTACATTGAAAGTAATCAATAATAGTATCGTATAAATACTTTTCTTTAATAGCATAGATTTCCGGATTACTGGAATACCGGTAAAAAGCAATCGATGAATATTCATTTTTAATGTTAATTGATAAGGAGTAAAAACGCTGCAAAGAAAATATTTATTTATATTAAATCCAAATAAGAATAAATAACCAACAGAGCAGACGCGTCTAATATCTCTACTATTGGCACTAATCAATCAAAACACAACTTGTCCGACTACCGGCGGATAGAAACATAGTCTGTAAGATCTTAGCATTCAATAGTGGCACATAGCTTAAAGCTACGCTTCAAGAACCTCTATGCTAACCTATGTCTTATGGGTTTTATGTGGTTTAAATTGATGCGTTTGCCGCTAAGGAGTTTATTTAAAAAGAAAGGAAGGTATCAGAAAGGTAGATTCTCGTAAGTTATATTATCCCGTAGGGATGTTATGCCTGATTGTTTATAGCGTATAAAACTCAATAGCATTTCCACCGAAAAGCTTCTGTTGTTCGTTGACCGAAAATTGTTGAAGGTAACTGTCAACAATTGCTTTTACCTGGTGATAATCTGCCGCCACCTTGCATACCGGCCAGTCTGAGCCAAACATTAAACGATCCATGCCAAACGATTCAACTATCACATCCAAATACGGGATGAATGTATCCTGATGCCATGTCTTCCAGCTGGCTTCTGTGACTAAGCCGGATACTTTACACCATACATTTTCGCAGGCGGCTAATTGCTTAATATCAGCTGCCCAGCGGGTAATTTCATCGTCTTTAATATAAGGCTTACCGATATGATCGAGCACAAAACGTTGATTTGGGAATAACTTTGCAAGTTCGGCAGCGAAGGATAACTGATCAGGATAAACCAGGATATCATAGGTAAAACGGTACTTATCCAGCAAGCTGATACCACGCTTAAACCCAGGTTGCAGCATAAGGGCCCGGTTGGCGGCATCCTGCAAAATATGCCGGAACCCTTTTATCTTTTTAAATTGACTATAATAATCAAGCCGTTCTGCCACGTTATCCGCCTGCAAATCAACCCAGCCAACCACACCCTTTATAAAATCATGCTTAGCGGCAAGTCCCAGCAGGAAATCGTTTTCTGCTTCGCTTTGGTCGGCTTGCACGGCAACACAACCATCCATTCCATTCTGCCGCAAAAGGGGAAGCAAATGCTCCGGCAAAAAATCCTGACGAAGCACACCCATATCTTCGGTGATCCAGGCATCTTTTACCGGGTGAAACTTCCAGAAATGCTGATGCGCATCAATTTTCAGCATAGGCTTTTATCGCTTCGTTTTCAAGAGGCAGATCCGTTGCAAAACGCTTACGGATTTTATGTCCTTTTAAACCATAATATAACACAATACCGAAACAAATTAACGGCACACTGTATGCCAGTTGAATGCTTCCGGTTTTATCGGATATGATTCCCATCAAAAACGGTGCAATAGCGCCGCCAATTATGGCCATAACCAGAAATGAAGCGGCTATTTTGGTTTCTTCGCCAAGCCCGTTAATGCCTAAAGCAAAAATGGTGGGGTACATGATCGACATGAAAAATGGCACAGCAATAACGGCATATAACGCCACATCGCCTTTAGTATTTAAGGCGATAAGCAATAGCAGTATATTAACCGCAGCATACAGGCTGAGCAGCTTAGCGGGATTGATATAACGCATCAGAAATGTACCGATAAACCGGCCGGCCATAAAGCCCACCATAGCAATGGCGCCCCACAAAAATGCGGCGTCTTTTTCATTGACATCGGCCACATACCTGGCATAGCGGATAAAAAAGCTGCCAACACCTACTTGTGCTCCCACATAGAAAAACTGGGCGATAACAGACCAGCGCAGATGTGAATGACGCAATACTTTTATCGAAAAATCCGTTCCGGGCGAATGTGTATCCGTACTGTCATCATCTGATTTTACATCGGGAATATGCGTAAACAGGAACAAACCAATCAGCAAAACTACGCCCAAACCAATAACCAGGTAAGGTATTTTAACGGTGTCAGCTTCTGACTGAAGATAAGCGTTCATCTGTGCGGCGGGCATAGCGTTCAGCTCCTGCGCCGAATGTTCAATTCCCGATAAAATGAACCGGCCACCAATAATAGGCGCTATAAAAGAGCCGAGTCCGTTAAACGATTGAGCGAAGTTGAGCCGCTGGGCTGCGGAATCCCGCGGACCTAACACGGTAATATACGGGTTGGCTACCGCCTCTAAAAAAGTGGCCCCACTGGCAATAACAAATAAAGCCGCTAAAAAAAACATATAGCTTCTGTCGGATGCCGCCGGAATAAACAGAAATGCACCGATGGCATACAGCACCAGTCCGATAATAATGCCCTTTTTATACCCGAAACGGTGCATAAACAGGCCTGCCGGAACGGCAATTATAAAATAAGCCATATAAACAGACATATCAATTAACGATGATTGTGTATCGCTTAGCTGGCAGGCTTTTTTCAGGTGCGGTATGAGTATGGGATTGATATTGTGCAAAAACGCCCAAAGGAAAAATAAGGACGTAACTAATATCAGGGCAAATAAATACTTGTTCTTAGGCATGGCTCGGTTTACAATTGATGCTTTCTTGGTTAATAAATTACTATGCAAATAAAGCGCTTGCCTGCAATCAAAAATGTACGATTTTACCAAATGATTAAGCTATATTGGATTTCGGTCTAATCATATCTCTTCAGAATGACCGGTGGAGACACCGGCAGCAATAACAAGCGTTTACCCGATAAAATTTAAACATGTTCTTAATCATAGCTCTTTCTTATTATTCAGAAAGTCTTTTTGATACATCAGCGGACTTTTACCGGTTATGATCTTAAAATACTTATGAAAGCTGGCAAAGTTATTAAAGCCGCTTTCATAGCACAGCTGCTTGATACTCAGCTTATTTTCTATCAATAATTTACAGGCATGACCTACTTTGATCTCTATTAAAAACTGGGTAAAGGTTTTCCGGGTACGCGATTTAAAATACCGGCAAAATGAATTGGGGCTTACTTTGGCTACGGCGGCTATCTCTTCCAGATTGATTTTACGTTTAAAATTAGATAGCGTATAATTATAAATATCGTTGATGCGGTCTTTTTCGGCTTCCTCAAAATCATGCCTGAAACCAATGGATGAAAGTATAGTGATCTGGTTACTGTTGGCCAGCTCGGTTAACGCCTGAATTAAAATAACGATCCGTTCGCTGCCTTCGGCCTGCAGCATTTTTTCAAGCAGCACAGAAATTGTCTTTTTACAGCTGCCGTTCACCTTTATTCCCCGTTTTGCCTTTTCCAATACGGCTTTTATGGTTTTATTTTCAGGAAGATTAAGAAACTGGTCGCCCCAGAAGTTTTCGTTAAAATGGGCTACCCGCACATCGGCCTGGCAGGTAGAATCGTGTGCAAAGTAATTATCATCAAACCGCCAGAAGTGCGGCAGCTGTGCGCCGATAAGCACCACATCGCCGGTTTGGAACCGTTTGATGCTATCGCCAACAAATTGCGTTCCCTTCCCCTTATTAAAATGGATCAATTCTACTTCGGGATGATAATGCCAGTGATTGTTGATATAAGGCACTAAATCCTGACGTACGCTAAACGATTGAGCAGGCCCTGTGGAAACCTTTAATAATTGTGGCTTCATTCAACTAAATATTCTTTAAATTACACTAATAATTGGTTTTTATGCCAATATAGCTTATAAAACCTTTAAAAGGAAATAAATGCTAATCCAGCTTAGTAAAATGTAAAAATCAGATAAAATCCGGCTGCCTTGCCAATATAGCTTACAACATTGCAAATAGAAAATAAAAGAGAAATAGCAAAGAGGCCTTTATTTGTAGTACCGGTTATTCCATTTCAGCAGCGGGTTAAACAGCCCCTGAAATAATAATATACGGACTATTATAGATCATTATTACTAAACGTATCACAACACATGTCAACAATTGATACAGACATTAACAGCTACCTACAAATACATCCGAAAGATAATGTGCTGGTTGCCCTAAGAGATCTGCCTGAGAATACGCTTATCACGTTTAACGGATATACTTTCTCGCTGGTAAACGATGTTTCAGCCAAACATAAATTTGCTATTAAGCCGTTTGCTGCGGGCGATAATATATACATGTACGGTGTTTTGGTGGGCAGAGCTACGGCCGATATTCCTTCCGGAGGCTTGCTTACCACTCAGAATATTGTGCATGCCACCAACGATTATGCTGTAAAAGAGCGTAACCTGCAATGGACAAAACCTGATGTAAGCAAGTGGCAGAACCGGCACTTTATGGGCTTTCACCGGGCAAACGGCGCTGTAGGTACAGCCAATTACTGGCTGGTTATTCCCCTGGTTTTTTGCGAGAACCGCAACATCAGGGTACTACAATCTGCGTTGCTGGGCAAGCTGGGGTATCAAAAATACTCGGAATACGAAACTGCCGTAGATAATATTGTTGCAATGTACCGTGCCGGAAGATCTGCCGATGAAATACTGAACGCAGACCTGCAGGATGTTTATGTGGAGAACAACCCGAATCGCCTGTTTCCAAATATTGATGGCATAAAGTTCCTTACCCACGAAATGGGCTGCGGCGGAACACGCCTCGATTCGGACGCTTTGTGCGGATTGCTGGCCGGGTACATTACCCATCCCAACGTTGCAGGCGCTACTGTGCTCAGCCTGGGATGCCAACACGCACAGGCCAGCATTCTGAAAAAGGAGATCAAAAAACGCGACCCCGGTTTTAGCAAGCCCCTGGTTGTGCTGGAGCAACAGGCCGAAGGCACTGAAAAACAGCTTTTACAAAAGGCCATTAAGCGAACGTTTACCGGACTGATGGAAGCCAACCGGACAGAACGGAAACCGGCTCCATTATCCAGGTTATGCGTTGGGCTGGAATGCGGTGGCTCTGATGGCTTTTCGGGAATCTCAGCTAACCCGGCGGTGGGCTATGCCTCCGATCTGCTGGTTTCGCTGGGCGCTTCTGTTATTCTCTCTGAGTTTCCTGAACTCTGCGGTGTAGAGCAGGAACTTAGCGACCGGTGCATCAGCGAGGATCTGGCCAACAGGTTTACAGACCTGATGAAAACCTATAACAAACGGGCGGAAGAGACCGGCTCAGGTTTTTATGCCAATCCATCGCCGGGTAATGTACGCGACGGTCTGATTACCGATGCCATTAAATCTGCCGGGGCGGCAAAAAAAGGCGGAACATCCCCCATTGTCGATGTGCTTGACTATCCTGAAAAGGTAACCCAACCCGGACTCAGCCTGCTATGCACTCCCGGGAATGATGTAGAAAGTACCACTGCCGAAGTGGCCGCCGGAGCCAATATTGTTTTGTTTACAACCGGATTGGGCACGCCCACCGGAAACCCGATAACGCCAGTACTCAAGCTGTCTACCAATACCAGCCTGTATAAGCGGATGCCCGACATTATTGACATTGATTGCGGGACGATAATTGACGGGATTGAAAGCATTGAGCAGGTTGCAGAGCATATCCTGGAAACTATTATCCGGGTGGCCAGCGGCGAGCAGGAAGTAAAAGCCATGAAGCTGGGGCAGGATGATTTTATTCCCTGGAAAAGAGGGGTTTCGCTATGATTTAAGGTTTTCACGATGGTTTCTACTTTTGGTCTTTTCTGACTTCCGGACTTCCCGGACTTCCCGGACTTCCCGACTTTCCCGACTTTCCCGACTTTCGGACTATAAGGCTATGAACCATAAGCCATTAGCTCCTTTACGCCTTAAACCTTCCGCTTTTCCTACCTTATCAGCGGATCTTTTTCGCGGGCAAACAGCTTGTAAACCTGTTTGTCTACCCATCCGGGCACAAGCTTATTCATCAATACTGCCAGCTTTCCCTGCGTAGTCATTACTACGGTGCGCTTACGCTGGGTAATGCCATCCGCAATGATAGCTGCAACTTCTTCGGCGGTCATCATTTTACCTTCGTCCATGCTGCTCTCGCCCTGTACAGAACCATCCTTAGCTAACGCCGTATTGCGAATATTCGATGCTGTAAACCCGGGAGCGGCAACCATAACATGCAAGCCTGTTTTCAGGTTTTCTACCCGGAGCGACTCTAAAAAGCCATTTAAAGCAAATTTAGATGCCGAATAGCCCGTTCTGCCGGGCAAGCCGCGGTAACCGGCTATAGACGACACTCCGACAACCGAGCCTGAATTTTTCAGCAATTCGGGTAACGCGTATTTGGTACAATATACCGCACCCCAGAAGTTCACATCCATTAAGTTTTTCAACACCTGTAAATCCAGGTCTTTAAATAGTGCCCGCATACTGATACCGGCATTGTTGATCAGCACATCAATACGGTTAAACGTAAGCAGTGCCTGTTTGATCAGGTGCTCACATTCTTCTTCCTTCGTCACATCGCATTGCACGGCAACAGCTTTTATATCATAACGGCTTTCTATGTCGCGGGTTATCTCGCAAAGCGATACATATTGCCGGGCGCCTAAAACTATATTAGCTCCGCGTTTTGCAAATTCTTCGGCGCAAGCCTTACCAATCCCCGACGATGCGCCGGTAATAACTACTACCTTGTTTTTGAAATTCATTCTGCTATTTCTGCTTATTAAAAAATTGCCTGCAAGATGCAACTTTATCTGTATTGATAATATCAGCACCTAACTCATACAACTGCCGCCAGGTGGCTTCGGTGTCAGGAGCTCCCCAGAAGCGTACCAGCTTATGCTGCCGATGTGCGTTTTCAATTACTTCGTTAAGTTTTTGTTTATCTGCCTCAGGTAACATCCCCACTCCTTTCCATTTGGAATAGGTTTTAAAATTATCGCTGATCATGGCTACTTTACGTAAATCACGGGAGACATAATTTCTAAATGGCAATCCGTCTAAACGGATAAACGAAGGCAAGGTATGAAACGCCGAATCCGGTAAACGGTTTCCGCTTATCACAATGGATACCGCCTTACCATTTCGCTTAGGATCAAAACAATCGAGATAAGGTTGCAATGTTTTGACCAGCAGCGGGTAAACCAGATCCCAGGTATCCTTAAAATCTATCATAAGCTGGAAAGTGTATTGCTTATCCGCACTTACGTGATGATCGTTTCCGGCAAACAATCCGGCGATCGGTTTCAGGTACATTTGCTCCAGGCTGTGACCGGCAGTAATATCTTTACGGTTATGCGCTACCATCAGCGAATCGCCCACCACATACACATCGGCTTCTATGGAATAAGCCTGCTGATGATACGCTTCCCAGAAGGGCTGTGCGTGAGCATAATCGTTATGCGAATGTATCTTTACCTGGCCGATAGCCGGTATGCACAAAATAATAGCTAAAATAAAGACGAGGTGTGCTCTCATTGGCCGGAAGCTATTTTACCATAGTATTTTCGTACGGAACCCGGGTTACTATCGAACGGCCCAGGGTGATCTCATCGGCATACTCCAGTTCGCCGCCAAAGGCGATACCGCGGGCGATAGTGGTAATTTGTACGGGCATATCCTTTAGCTTTTTATAAAGATAAAAAATCGTGGTATCGCCCTCCATAGTAGCGCTCAGTGCCAGGATAACTTCCTTCACATCGCCGTTTTTCACACGCTCAACCAGGCTGTCTACGGTCAGTTCAGCTGGCCCGATGCCATCCATGGGCGATATCAGCCCGCCCAGCACATGATACAGGCCATTGTATTGGTTGGTATTCTCAATGGCCATCACATCGCGGGTATCTTCTACAATACAAATGATAGAACGATCACGTTTATGTGCGGCACAAATTTCGCAAACCTGCTGGTCTGAAATATTATGGCAGGTTTTGCAGTACCTGATCTCACTGCGCAGCCGTGTTAAGGCATAACTGAATTTTTCAACATCTTCCTGCGATTGGTTAAGCAGGTGCAGCACCAAACGTAAGGCAGTTTTTTGTCCCACACCCGGTAATTTAGAAAATTCGGCAACAGCATTTTCAAGCAGCCTCGAAGAAAAATTCATAGTACAAAATTAGGCAAAATTATTGGCTGGTGCTTTTTCTTATGCATTGTCATTATAACATCTCTAGGTCCCACGCCAAGGGCGCCAAGAATATCTCGCCAAGCTGATATATTTCTCTTTGTGAACTTTGCGTAAACCTTCGCGAACTTTGCGTGAAAAAGATCTCGCCAGGGCGCTAAGCATGACACACCAAGGATACCAAGCTCTTTCTTTGCGAACTTTGCGTAAAACCCTCTGCGGGCTCTGCGTGAAAAACGAATTTTAAGTTTTTATGGAATTGTTCGTGTAAAAACAAGATATTGCATACGCATTGTGATGAAAAGAATGAGACTTAAGCCGATAAATGCAGCTTCATGTCTTAAATCCAATAGCTCATATCTTAAATCTGAATTTATGAAACTAAATTTAATTATTGCACTCTGTATGATCAGTCTTGGCAGTTCAGCTCAAAAAGTTATACCGCTCTATCAAACGGTTCCCAACGCTATAGCCGGTCCGAATGAAGAAAAAACGGATATTGATAAAAATAAAGCTATCCGTATCAGCGATGTCTCTATTCCAACATTAACAGCATACCTTCCGAATAAAGCTAAAGCAAATGGAACAGCCGTGGTAATATGCCCCGGTGGTGGTTACGCCCGCTTAGCTGTTGGTCATGAGGGCTATGACGTAGCCGAAGCTTTCAACAAACTTGGTGTAGCGGCTTTTGTATTGAAATATCGCCTGCCCAGCGATAAGATCATGCAAAACAAAGAAATAGGCCCTTTACAGGATGCGCAACAGGCTATTAAGCTGGTACGCATGCATGCCAAAGAGTGGAATATTGATACCGGAAAGGTAGGCATTATGGGTTTTTCTGCCGGTGGGCACCTGGCATCTACCGCGGGTACACATTTTAATATGCCGGTTATCGGGAACAAGGAAAATACCAACCTGCGCCCCGATTTTATGATACTGATGTACCCGGTTATCAGTTTTGCAGATACCCTGATGCATAAAGGTTCAAGAGACAGGCTGCTGGGTACAAATCCAACTCCCGAAAAAATAAAGCTATATTCCAACGAGCTGCAGATTACCGCACAAACACCGCCAACCTTTATGGTGCATGCCGAAGATGACAAAACGGTAAAAGTTTTTAACAGCCTTTACTTTTATGAGAACCTGGTCAAAAATCACGTTCCTGCCGAAATACATATTTACCCCAAAGGCGGTCACGGGTTTGGATTAAACAACACAACCACGCCCGACAAATGGTTTGACCATTGCAAAAACTGGATGATAGCTAACGGATGGATAAAGGGCTAATTCAAAAGTTAAAAGTAAAAACCTGTGAGGTTCATAATGGTGAGAAATGATCATAAAATATCAACCTGATTTAGAACATGTTTAAAATTCAGCATCATGCTAACTGAATATATCAATTGCCCTTGTATTCGGCCTTTTTTACTTTTAACTTTCTACTTTTAACTTAATAAACATGTCGCCTGCTGTATTATTAGCTTTTATTTTAGGATACTTTGTTATACTTATTCTCATCTCGTGGCTAACATCCCGCAAGTCATCCGATAATTCGGCATTTTTTATCGCCAACCGCAATTCCAAATGGTATCTGGTAGCTTTTGGAATGATCGGTACAGCATTATCGGGAGTGACATTCATTTCCGTTCCGGGCGAAGTTGGAGCACCCGCAGGCAACCAGTTTCAGTATTTCCAGTTCATTTTAGGCAATGCGGTTGGCTTTATTGTCATTGCTACGGTTTTACTGCCGCTGTATTACCGCATGCGTTTAACCTCTATTTACAGCTATATTGAAAAACGGCTGGGATTTTACAGCTATAAAACCGCCGCTTCAATTTTTTTATTGAGCCGTACATTAGGCTCTGCAACACGGTTATACTTAGTTGTAATTGTATTACAGCGTTTTATTTTTGACAGCTACGGCGTTCCGTTCTGGCTAACAGTGTTGATCTCATTAGGCCTAATATGGTCGTACACGTTTAAAGGCGGTTTAAAAACCATTATTATTACCGATACCCTGCAAACTTTCTTCCTGGTTTTATCGGTTTTTTTAACCATATACTTTATTTGCAGCAGTTTAGACCTCAGCATGCTGCAAGCCTTTGAAAATGTAAAGAACAGCAGCTATTCTAAAATTTTCTTTTTTGAAGATGTTTTGACAAGCAAATTCCATTTCAGCAAGCAATTTATCGGGGGCATTTTTGTTACCATTGCCATGACGGGTCTTGACCAGGATCTCATGCAGAAAAACTTAAGCATGCAAACCATAAAAGAAGCCCAAAAAAACATGTTCACTTTTACTGGTGTGTTTGTTATTTTAAATATTTTCTTTTTAAGCGTTGGCGCCTTGCTTTACATATACGCTGCCAAAAACGGCATTGATATCCCCCTGGATCACATCACCAACAAACCACGCACCGACTTACTTTTCCCGGAAATTGCACTTAATTATTTAGGGACAGTACCGGCAATTATTTTTATGTTAGGCTTAACGGCAGCCACTTTTGCCACAACCGATTCGGCATTGACAGCATTAACAACCTCATTTTGTGTAGATTTTTTACACATGGATAAGGCTGCCGACCCTAACTCGGCTAAAGCAGTAAAAACACGCCATACCGTGCACGTTGTTTTCTCAATTTTGATGTTTTTGGTCATTGTTATCATCAATGCCTTAAACAGCTCATCGGTAGTGAGCCTGATCTTCACCATTGCATCGTATACATACGGGCCGCTTTTGGGGCTTTACAGCTTTGGCTTATTTGTAAATAAACGTGGCCTGCATGATAAATGGGTACCTGTTATATGTATTTTATCACCCGTTTTATGTTATTTGTTAGCTGCATATTCAGCCAAATTATTGGGTGGTTATGTTTTTAGCGTAGAACTGATCCTGATCAATGGCCTGATAACGTTTTTAGGCTTATTACTCATCAGCAAAAAAACCGATGCGCAAACCAAATTTTAATCTTAGAATATTAGAATAAAGGATATATGACTGGCGAAGAAAAGATACGAAGAGCTTTTGATCATAAAAACTGGCATGAAATTAAGGTAACCGACTCCTGGCAGATATTTAAGATCATGGCCGAGTTTGTTGACGGCTTTGAAAAACTGGCTAAAATAGGTCCTTGTGTTTCCATTTTCGGATCGGCACGGACCACCAGTGACCATAAATATTACAACCTGACCGTAGATATTGCTGCACGATTAACCAATCACGGGTTTGGCGTGATCTCGGGCGGTGGCCCCGGTATTATGGAAGCGGCCAATAAAGGCGCTTACGAAGCCGGCGGTAAGTCGGTGGGACTGAATATCGATCTTCCGTTCGAGGAGTTTCATAATAAATACATTGACCGGGATAAGCTGATGAAATTCGATTATTTTTTCGTCAGGAAGGTAATGTTTATGAAATACTCCCAGGGATTTATTGTCCTTCCGGGAGGTTTTGGAACATTAGACGAGTTGTTCGAGGCTATCACCCTGATCCAGACCGGTAAAGTTGCCCGCTTCCCCATTGTGCTGGTGGGAACCGAATACTGGGGCGGCCTGTTTTCCTGGATCAGCGATCACATGCTCCGGGCAAATAACATCAGTCCCGACGATATGAACCTGTTCCGGATGGTAGATACCGCCGAAGCAGCCACCGAACATATCTTCAGGTTCTACGATAAATATGTGCTGAAACCGAACTTCTGAAACTGTACTGGTGCCAAGCCGGAACTTAGCGCTACCTGGATTGGAGTTCTTTTAATAACAGGAAAAGGAACTATAATATTAAAATCTAAAAACGTACAGATAAGCTAAAATAGACAAACAATGATAAGTGTAACAGTAAAGCCGGAATTTGTTGAGCAGAACAAAATAAATATTCATCGATTCTTAATGATTTCAAAGAGCTTAACGAGCAGAGCTGAAGGAAGCTATTAACACAAAGATCAATGATTCACTAAAGGATAGACGCTCCCATTTTTCCGGCCGAAAATAGAAAATTATACCATCTTCTTTTTTGTTTTTTAGCCGCTATTTGTAAATTCAGGCCCAGCTATTTGTAAATTCACAATACATAAATCAGCAGATGCAGCAGAGAGCGCACCTGCTAATAACACTACATAATTATGGATAAACAGGCACTTTTTACCGAAAAAATCAATTCATCATATAGCCCGCAGGGCGCCTTCATTTATCTGGGCGCCGGTATCCTGGATGGCCAGATCATTGCTCCGGCCGAGATCAATCTCCCATTAAGGATGATGAACCGGCATGGACTGATTGCCGGGGCAACAGGTACAGGCAAAACACGTACCTTGCAGCTTATTGCCGAACAATTGTCGGATGCCGGTGTACCCGTGTTCATGCTGGATGTAAAAGGCGATCTTTCAGGGCTAAACCAGCCGGGAACAAGCAATCCCAAGCTGGAAGAACGGGCACAGCAATTAGGCAAAACATTTACCCCAAACGGATTTCCCGTTGAGCTGTATTCCCTGTCCGGAAAAACTGGCGCACAAATGCGGGCAACGGTCATTGAGTTCGGGCCTGTATTATTATCAAAAATATTAGACCTTAACGAAACGCAAACAGGCGTAATGGCTGTTATTTTTAAATATGCCGATGATAATAAGCTGCCGCTTATCGACCTGAATGACCTGAAAAAAACAGTATCCTACCTGTCCGAGGGCCCCGGGGCTGCAGAAATTAAAGACAGTTACGGCAGCATATCATCCGCAACAGCAGGAACCATTTTGCGAAAGATCGTAGCCATTGAGCAACAAGGGCTTGGCCAGATATTCGGCGAAACATCTTTTGACATCCAGGATCTGTTTGACCGGGTAGATGGCAAGGGACTGATCAGCTTGCTCAACATCTCCGACGTGCAGAGCCAGACCGTATTGTATTCAACCTTTTTGCTGAGCCTGCTGGTTGAACTATTTAATACCATGCCCGAGGTTGGCGACCTGGATAAACCCAAGCTGGTATTTTTCATTGATGAAGCCCATTTGCTGTTTAAAGATTCGCCGAAAGCATTTTTAGAGCAGATAGAGACCATCATCAAGCTGATACGCTCCAAAGGCATCGGCATATTCTTCTGCACACAAGCGCCAACCGATATACCGCCCAGCGTGCTGGCGCAATTAGGCAACCGGGTTCAGCATGCCCTGCGTGCCTTCACGCCTAACGATGCCGAGGCATTGAGAAAAACCGTAAGCACCTACCCAAAATCAGAATTTTATGAAATTGATAAGGTTTTAACTTCCTTAGGTACCGGACAGGCTTTAATAACCGTATTAAACGAAAAAGGTATCCCAACCGAAGTGGCCGCTACACACCTTACACCGCCACGGGCCCTTATGGGGCCTTTGGCCGATGCCGATTGCCAGAAGCTGATGCAGGGCAGTAGTTTATATACCAAATACCAGCAAACAATTGATCCAAGCAGCGCTTACGATATTCTGACACAACGCATTAACGAGAAGCTGGAAGCCGATACCGCCCTGAAGCAACAGCAGGAAGAAGCCAAAGCAGCTGCCCGGCAAGCCAAAGTATCGCGAAATGAGAAAAGTGTGCTTGAAGAAGTAATTAACGCTCCTATCACACGGCAAATTGGCCGTGAAATTGTGCGGGGCCTGTTTGGTATGCTTACCGGCAAGAAAAGCCGGTCGCGAAGCCTGTTTTAACAATATCAACTACATTTTTTATAACCAATATCACCGCGTATTTATTATTTTAGCCCGCATGAAACCAACCCTATTAATTCTGGCCGCAGGAATGGCCAGCCGCTACGGAAGTATGAAACAAGTTGATGGCTTTGGCCCTAATGGCGAAACCATTATTGATTACTCTATTTACGATGCCATTAAGGCAGGTTTTGGCAAGGTGAGCTTTATTATCAGGGAAGAATTTGCCGAACCTTTCAAGGCCATATTTGAGCCTAAGCTGAAAGGCCGTATTGAAACCGATTATGTATATCAAAGCTATGACCTGAAACCGTTTGGCATTGATAAAGAAATAGAACGGGCAAAACCCTGGGGTACCGCCCATGCCGTATTATCTGCCCGCAACCAGATACATGAGCCATTCTGCGTAATTAACGCCGATGACTTTTACGGTTATGATTCATTTGAAAAAATGGCCAGATTCTTAACTACCGAAGTAGCCGACGATAATTACTCCCTGATTGGTTACCAGATAGACCGTACCTTATCCGATTATGGTTCCGTTTCACGCGGCGTATGCAGCGTAAACAGCGAAGGCTATATGACCGAAGTTAACGAGCGTACCGAGGTTTATTTTAAAGATGGCGGACGGGTTTTCTACAAAGAAAACGGCGAAGAAACCGAATTGCCTGCCGATACCCGTGTATCGATGAATTTCTGGGGATTTACTCCCGCTGTTTTCAAACAGAGCGAAGAAATGTTCAGACGATTTGTTGAGAAGAATGAGAATAATCCTAAAGCAGAATTTTTTATTCCGCTGGTAGCCGATGAGCTGATCAAAACAGGTCAGGCCAGGTTTAAAGTAATACCTACCGGCTCAAAATGGTTTGGCGTAACCTATAAGGAAGACAAGCCTATTGTACAGGCAAGCATCAGCAAGCTGGTTGCCGATGGTGTTTACCCGGAGAAACTCTGGTCATAAAAGTAAACTAAAAATAAAAGAGGCTGTTCTTCGGAGCAGCCTTTTTTTATTAATGCAACCTGAGTTCTCCACTCCTTGGTCTGTCCCCCGACAGACCAACATTATTCGTTCCGGCCTGTCGGGAGACAGGCCGGGGAAAGAGATAGTAAATTCCTAAAATTAACTTGACGCCTATGCGGCTCTGTACGTACAGGAGAGATGTAAATATTTTATTCTTAGATAGTTACTTACAGAAAGAATTAATATTTAAAGACTTTACCATCAGCCATTACCTCCTGCTTTTGTTCATCAAACGTAGCCTTATAGCCTGTTCTTACCGCTGCATTCGTCATGATATTAGCTATAGAATGGTAATAACCTGCTTCTACCGGAGCATTGGGCTGCTTCCGGCTTCTTACACATTCCATCCAATTGCGCATGTGATTGACCGTAAGTACATCGGCGCCGGTATTGGCCGAGGCTACTGCCCGTACAGATTTATCTGCCAGACTTACTTCGGGCAACAAATTAGCTTTCATGTGCATAGGTGCTGCAAATCTTTCCTGTAATCCACCTGCCGGCGATACCTTATTGGTGATCAGGTTCAGCTCGCCTCCGTTCGAATAATATATTTCTGCCGGCCTTTCGTCTCCGTTGTGCATACGTGAGCTGAACACTACCTGGAAGCCTTTATCCGGTTCATCAGCAGGGCCATAATCAAACACAGCGGTCGTAGTATCCCAGTTTCTCCGTCCATCTTTCCATTGATAGATGCCACCATTGGCTACTACGCTTCGGGGATGCTTTAAGCCGGTAAACCAATGTACCGTATCTATCTGATGGCTCATCCACTGACCGGGCATACCGGATGAATATGGCCAGAATAAACGGTATTCGAGGTATTTTCTTGGATCCCAGGCTTCATACGGACGGTTCATTAAAAATCGTTTCCAGTCGGTATCCTGCTCCTTACATTTTGCCACCAGTTCAGGCCTTCTCCATCGCCCCGGCTGGTTTACATTCCAGGTAAGCTCAACCATAGTTATATCACCAAATTTACCTGCCTTAATAAATTCATTGGCTGCATGATAATTAGCACCGCTTCGCCTCTGCGACCCGATCTGTACAATGCGATCTGTTGCCCTCACGGCTTTTAACGCGGCCCAGTTATCTTCCATAGTTTCGGCAAAAGGCTTTTCCACGTAGGCATCGCATCCAGCCCGCACGGCCTCAATAGCGTGTAATGCATGCTGAAAATCCGCTGTACTG
Source organism: Pedobacter sp. BS3 (assembly GCF_008274585.1). Taxonomy (GTDB): domain Bacteria; phylum Bacteroidota; class Bacteroidia; order Sphingobacteriales; family Sphingobacteriaceae; genus Hufsiella_A. Next base: position 605,239 of record NZ_VTRT01000002.1, read on the forward strand.
ATTATAACAGCATCCAGGTCTTTCAGGCGATAAAGCTCATCATTATTGACACAGGCTTTAACCTCATGCGCCATTTTCTCTTTTAAATAAGCCTGCCCCAGCTCTCTCCGGTATTTCCATATATCAGAAACCGCGACAATATCAAAGTTCAGCTCTTTATTACTGGCTAAAAAGGCCGGAAAAAGGGAGGTTTTAAACCTGTCTGAAAAGCCTACTACTCCAACCTGCACACGGTCATTAGCCCCCAGTATCCGGGCGTAGCTTTTAGCGCTAAGCCCCATTGTTCCCAGGTAAGTACCTGCCGCCGCAATGGTAGTTTGCTTTATAAACTTTCTTCTTGATTCTATCATGATCAATGAGCTTATAATTTTAGAATTGTTTTATTTTTATACTTCTAAACGATACCTGATCGCCGTGATCCTGCAGCAGGATATGGCCTTTAGGCGCCATACCAAAGTCTTTCCAATTCTTGTACTTACTTTCCGCAACAAGCGCCTTAAACTCCGGCGATCCCCTGGTAAATTCTACAACCTTGAATCCATTCAGCCAATATTCTATCTTATTATCAGGATATACCCGGATCAGTCCTTTGTTCCATTCGCCAATTTTTCGTTGGGCGGCGGGAATTTTTTTGCTCGCAATCAGGTCATAAAGCGAAGCTAGGGTACGATTACCATTTTTTCCCAGTTTGGCATCCGGATGTCTTTCATCGTCAAGTATCTGATATTCCATGCCAATAGCTGAACCTTTGTTATGCTCTGTTAGCGTTACAAAGTATTTAACTCCGCTATTAGCGCCTTCTGTAAGCTTAAAATCAAACTTCAATTCAAAGGCGCCGTACTCATTCACAGTTACAATATCTCCGCCATTTGTTGATTCTGCTCCATTGGATCGTTCTACAGTCAATACGCCGTCTTTAATAGTCCAGCCATGATCCGGGAAGGTGGTTTTATAAGCGCCAACCCAACCTTTAGTGGTTTTACCATCCCATAATAATGAATAGCCCTGGGCTTTCTCCTGCTCCGACAGATTATTCGGAACCAGGTTCACCACATAAATATTATCGGGTTTTGATGGCTTAAGGTTTGTTGTCTGAATGCGGATGTTTCGCCAACGGATCTGCTTACCGGGCACATCGTTCTTACCAATAGCATGCACCTGCAAAGCAATAAAGCCTGAATGCGTTATGGTATCGACCAGATTTGCAGTTGGAATACCGTTTATCCAGGTTCTAACCGTATTGTCCATACATTCAACACGGTATTTATTCCACTCACCTTTCTTAAATGCGGTTTTACCAACAGGGTTGATATCTAACGGATACAGCCACCCACGGCGGGCTTCATCATATATACCGCCGCTCCAGGCCCTGTCTGACGGGTCTATCTCTACCTGGTAACCATGAACCCGCCCGTTTTTATATTGAGCGTTGCTTTGGCTTCTGAACTGAACCCCTGAATTTACCGTGTTGTCTACAAGCACTTCAAATTCAAGAATGAAGTTACTATAATCCTTTTCTGTTGCCAAAAAAGAATTGGGTTCATTGGCAACTGTTGTTCCAACAATTTCACCATTCATAGCCGCAAATTTTGCTTTACCGTTTAATTGCTTCCATCCGGTTAAATCTTTGCCATTAAAAAGGTTTTGCCATTTTTCTGTTTGTGCCTGTAAGGTACAAGGGCAATTGCCAAGCAGCAAGGCAATCAGCATGAATAACTGTGTTCTTTTCATTAGAATAATCTGGTTTAATTGGTATAACATATCCTGCTTTAGCAGAATTTGTATGTTTAAAAAGCATAACAGCATTACCTCTAAAAATCATTTTCAGGGCAATGCTCAAATATAAGAGCCTGTTTAAATTTCATATAAAGATTTCACAGGCTTTAATGGACGGTGAAGACACCGTCCATGACTTCCTGCCGCTGCTGGTGCCCTCACCAGCAGCTCCGTATAACTTAACTTTTCATTTTTTAAACAAGCTCTAACTTTAGTTATTTTATAATACAGATCTGCAAATGCCCTCTTCCAAACCCCGCAACTCAGCTAAGCCACGCAGTCTACCAATAGCCGAATAGCCCGGATTAGTCTTTTTATTCAAATCATCCAGCATCTGGTGCCCGTGGTCGGGGCGCATGGGTATGGCAAATTGCCGTTGCTGCATTATTTCTACTATATTTCTTACCACAGCGTACATATCCACATTCCCCTCCAGGTGATTATCTTCATAAAAATCGCCAAACTCATTTCTGCGGGTACTGCGTAAATGGACAAAGTTGATCCGGTCAGCAAACTGTTTGACCATAGCCGGCAGATCATTATCGGCCCGAACACCGAAAGAGCCGGTGCAGAAACACAGACCGTTATTTACCGAAGGAACCGCCTCAAATAATGCCTGTACATCGGCGGCCGTGCTTACTACCCGTGGCAAGCCCAATATCGGGTAAGGCGGATCATCGGGATGAATAACCATTTTAACACCACACTCATCAGCCACCGGAATTATTTCACGCAGAAAACTGATCAGGTTTTCGCGTAACTGTTGTGCGTCAATGTTTTTATAAGCATCCAGCGCCTGCTGAAACTGCTCTAAGGTGAAGCTTTCTTCGCTTCCGGGTAAACCGGCGATAATGTTACGCTGCAACTGTAAACGTTCAGCTTCGCTCATACCTTCAAAACGCAACCGGGCTCGCTCTAATTCTTCAGCAGTATAAGTGGCTTCGGCACCTTCGCGTTTAAGCATAAATACCTCAAAAGCTATAAATGTCGCTTTTTCAAAACGTAAGGCTTTTGAGCCATCGGCAACCGTAAAGGCCAGATCGGTTCGTGTCCAGTCGAGCACAGGCATGAAATTGTACGTTACAATATATATGCCGCAGGCTGCCAGGTTACGTAGCGACTGTTTGTAATTCTCGATATACGTTTTATAATTTCCGCTCTGCGTTTTAATGGCCTCGTGTACCGGAACGCTCTCCACAACGTTCCAAACCATACCGGCCTGCGCTACCTGCGCCTGACGCTTTTTTATTTCTTCTACCGTCCAGACCTCGCCATTGGGAATGTGATGCAGTGCTGTAACCACACCTGTGCATCCCGCCTGGCGGATATCCTGTAAGCTTACCGGGTCATTGGGGCCGTACCAGCGCATAGTTTGCACCATACGGAATTGTTTTGTATTTGGATTGCTCATTGTATGTTATACGCCACTGTTCACCATAAAACCACCGTCAATATTGATCACTGTTCCGGTTACAAATTTCGAGGCATCGCTAAGCAGCCATACCAAACCGCCGATGAGCTCATCGGCATCTCCGAAACGTTTGAATGGTGTTTGCTTTAACACCAGGTTTCCGCGTTCGGTATAACCACCATCCGGCGTAGTTAACAGGGTGCGGTTCTGCTCGGTAAGGAAAAAGCCGGGGGCAATGGCATTCATACGAACGGCATCGCCATAACGGTTAGCCAGTTCGACGGCAAACCATTGGGTGTAGCAATCTACCGCAGCCTTTGCCAGGCTATAACCCATTACCTTGGTAATAGCCCGTTTTGAGCTCATGGAAGAGATATTGACGATACTCCCGTTGCCGGTTTTAGCAATTTCAGGACCAAATACCTGCGTAGGAATTAAGGTTCCCCACAAATTTAGCTCCATTACTTCCTTCATACCGTCAATGCTGATATTAAAAATATCTTCATCAGGCTGAAGAACACCATTTGGACGGTTCCCTCCTGCCCCGTTCACCAACCCGTCAATTTTACCATACGTGTTCAGCACCTGCTCTTTTGCCTGCCGAAGCTGACTTTCGTCCTGAACATCTGCAATAAGCGCTATGGCCCGGCCGCCATTATTTTTAATTTCGGCTACCCGCTGCTCTGCCACATCTTTGTTGCGACCTAAAACGCCCACAGCACCGCCCGCAGCGGCAATACCTTTGATAAATGAATGTCCTAAAATACCGGTAGCCCCGGTCACTACAATCACCTTGTCTGCTAAAGAAAAGTTATTTCCCATATTATTAATTATCCGTATTAACGGCTCACGCCAGATTTATAATTACGTGTTGTTTTGATGGCGTTAATTTGGGAAAAAATATTCCTTTATCGGTTGATATTACTGCTTATTTTTACGGAAACGTTTTCGAGTGAAGGAAGATATGGGATAAATATCCTGGTTTAATTGGATTCGATAAGTAAGATCTTAACATACGCAGTTCCCGGTGCAGATATCGGCGTATTACCATCTGAGCTTTGCACATCTACAGTCAGTTGTCCGGGGAAATAAGAATAGCTGTAGGAAAAGCCGTCATACACTTCCGGTATCTGCTCATAAGGGCCGTCGCCGAAAGCCAGATATACCAAAACGCCGCCCCGTTCATCGATATAATTATCAATTTCAGGCATATCAATCGTAGCGGAATATCTTCTGCCACCATTGGAGCTCACCCAGCCGGTAGCGGGAATACTGGTTAATATCGTCTGGTTAGGCGTTACATATTCTGTTTTCTGGCATGCACTTACAAGTAAAAATAAGGGCAATATGATAAGGAATAATTTTTTCATACCTGATGTTTTTATAGTAAGACGCTTCAGAGCCCCAAAAGTTGCAGGGGATGTGAAAAAAACGGAGAGCTCATGGCTTATAGTTCATGGCGTATGGTTCATGGCATTTAAAACTATAGCACATACAAACCGCCCGTTGCGGAGGTGCGAGCTTGCCACTCATACCTAAACACAAGACGGTACGCTTGCGGCAACATAAGGAACAAAAAAATGAGCAGTATAACATTCTGCTCAACAAAACAACTTAGTATTTTTTATCTGGTCTATTCTTCCACAACTCCCATCGAACAGAATTTCTCAATGCGGGCATTCACCAGATCGTCTATCTTCTTTTTACTTAAGGTTTTCAGATCTTTCAGGATTTGCTCTTTAACTACATCGGCCATGTATTTCGGATCCTGATGTGCGCCGCCCAACGGTTCGGGAATTACGCCGTCAATGAGCTTATTGGCAAACATATCGCCCGATGTAAGCTTTAATTTTTCTGCCGCCTGCTCTTTATAATCCCAGCTTCTCCATAAAATAGACGAACAGGATTCGGGTGATATCACTGAATACCAGGAATTTTCGAGCATGTACACCTTATCGCCAACACCGATACCTAATGCACCGCCCGAAGCGCCTTCGCCAATGATGAAACTAAGAATAGGCACCTTCAATACCGACATTTCCAGCAGGTTGCGGGCAATGGCTTCGCCCTGACCGCGTTCTTCAGCCTCAAGGCCCGGATAAGCGCCCATGGTATCAATCAACGTAATTACGGGTTTATTAAACTTCTCAGCAAGCTTCATCAGCCGCAGCGCCTTACGATAACCCTCGGGATTTGCCATACCAAAATTGCGGTACTGCCGCTCTTTGGTATTTTTACCTTTCTGATGCCCGATGATCATTACCGACTGACCGGCAATAGTTGCAAAACCGCCAACAATGGCTTTGTCATCTTTTACTGTTCTGTCGCCATGAAGCTCTAAAAAATCATCGCACATCATGGAAACATAATCAAATGTTTGCGGGCGGTCAGGATGCCGGGATATCTGAACCCGCTGCCAGCCGGTCAGGTTATTATAAACCTGCTGTTTGGCTTCTTCCACCTTGCCGTTAAGCTCCGCAAGGGTGGCAGACATGTCTACCTTTGTTTTATCGGCTACTTGTTTCACTTTATCTATTTGCTGTTGCAGATCTGCAATGGGTTTTTCAAAATCAAAAGATGTACTCATCTAAAAATAAAAATTATAAGCCTGCTAAATTAGGTATTTCAAAATCCAATTTAAAGCATAATTCGTTGCCGCAAAACCAGAAGTTGAAACAAAATCCTTACAAACAGCTCATTAGCTGTTAGTTACGTCACATTTTCCAATATTTCATCGCTACTGATCAGGAAACCACCATCCTGTATAATGTCTGCGGCTATCACCGGAAATTGATCCGGGTATACAGAACGTACGGCATCGGCTATAATGCAGGTTTCAAAGCCTTCTTTTATAGCATCTTTGGCCGTATAATACACGCAAAAATCACCCGCCAGCCCAACAATATACAGCCGGATTACTTCACGTTCACGCAGGTAACCGGTAAGCCCGGTGGACTTTAAATGCCCGTTATCAAAAAATGCACTGTAACTATCTATTTCAGCATTGGTTCCTTTCCGGATGATGGCTTCTATCCGGTGCTGGCTTAATTTGGACGATAAGGCAGCTCCTTCTGACGCCTGCACGCAATGGTCGGGCCATAGCACTTGTTGCAATCCATTGAGATCTACCGTATCATAAACCTTGCAGTCGGGATGATTGGACGCAAAACTTTTATGCGATACCGGATGCCAGTCCTGCGTGGCAATTACCAGCTGAAAATGTTCCTGTAACTTATTAATAACCGGGATAATCTCGTCTCCTCCCTCAACAGCGAGGCTTCCACCTGAGAGAAAATCGTTTTGAATATCAATTATCAATAATGCTTCCATATTAAAACCTCAGAAAATGTATAACCTTTGCCTTACAGTTATTGTTTGACAGATAAATTTAACGGACAAAGGAAAGAAATCCATTATTAAGTTAAAAGTCAAAATTAAAAATTTAAAACCGGTAACTATCTTATAATCAGTGGTATAAAATATATTCCCAGGTTGGTTTATAATTAAACGCTATATAGCTATTTAAACTGGTTTATAAAGTGCATGCGGATTAAAAGGAAAGAGTTACTCCTGAGGGGTAAGGTTTTATAAAACATATTTCAAAATATATAACAAATTTCAAAATTTAAAATTTTATCTACCTTTGTAGTATGGTCATCATTGCCAAGACGTCCATTAATATTTTTGCTCATAAGCACCCCGCTTCAAAGGCAGCATTGAATAGTTGGTATCAAATTGTAAAGGAGGTCAATTGGGGCAATTTTAATGATGTACGGAATACATTTGGCAGTGTAGATGCTGTGGGGAATGACCGATATTAACAAGATACGGAACGAAAAGCAATACCACCAGGTGATGGCTATGATTGAGGGCTATCTCCAAAAGGCTACCGATGGTGGCGGTTTCCATGCGTTGAGCCAGCAGGAAGCAGATGAATTGGAGAAGCTAAGCCTGTTGGCCGAGCGGTATGAGGACGAGGATATGAAACTGATGCCAATGTCAGTGACACTTAGTGCCGTGGTAGAAGCTAAAAAAAAAGAATTGGGTGTTACGCAAAAGGGACTTGCTGCTATCCTTGGCATTGGAGCACCTAAGTTATCTCAAATACTCAATGGCAAGCGTGACCCCGATGTAAGTTTCCTGAAATCATTGCATCAAAAATTGGGGATTGACGGGAATTTTATTTTGAAAAAGGTATAGAACTTACTACCCTTCTTCACACTATACTTATGAAAAAAGTCTGGATAGTACCTTTATCGGGCTTTCAAGTGTACCACGGACCGGTCCCGATAGCTACCGGGGCCGCCATTATTTATATTGTTCTACCAGCTTTGTCTCGATCTCAGGATACTTCTTAAGATTTTGGATATAAGTTTTACTCTTCATTTCTTTAAGATGTTTTTCTATGGCTATGGCTTGTTGGTATTCAAGATCATCAATAGAAAGAAACAAGTTCCAATCATCTGCCTTTGCAGTAAAACTTTTGGGAAATAGTTTTTCCTGATGCTGCTTTAAGCGATAAGGCAGATCACGGCAACTACCAATGTAAGAGTGGTCAAGCTTAGTTGAATGTAGAATATAAACAGAAGCCATTGTAAAAAGTAAAGCCCCCGATCTCTCGAAGGCTTTAGTACCGCGGGCCGGGGTCGAACCGGCACGATCGTGAAATCATTGGTGTTTGAGACCAACGCGTCTACCAATTCCGCCACCGCGGCATTGTTGTTAGCGGGCTGCAAATCTATTTAAACTATCCCTTATTCGCAACAAATATTTTTGCCGGAACCACACATCCTTAATTTTCAGGAGCAAATCTTCCGGATTAGCCGAAGCTTTGGCATCAAACGCTTCGGTATATTGTTTCAGCTCGTTACCTAACGCTGATTCTATTTGCTTAATATCGCTGTTTAGCTGCTGTATTTTTTCAGCATCGGTATCAAACTCAGCTTCCATCAGGGCTTCATTGATTTCCATCATATTCATCAGGAAATCCTGTGATAGCTGATATTTCTCGCCTTCTTCCAATAAGTTGTGATTAGAAAGAATGTAGGCGGTTCGTTTGGCCGGATCGGTTAATACCTGGTACGCTTTATTATTTAAGGTGGAAAGCGCCAGAATCTCCTGCTGTTTTTCCGGACTTTCGTTCACATAAAAATCCGGATGATACCGCTTGCTCAGCTCGTAAAACTTCGTTTTAAGCGCCGCACGGTCTATACTGAACGATTCGGGAATTTCGTATAATTCAAAGTAATTCATTAATTGCTAAATTGTTGCGTGTTATGGGTTACGTGTTACAGGCCTCATAACTCGCAACTCATAACACATAACCCGTTTTCGACATTCCTACTATGCTATGAACCATGAACTATCAGCCATAAGCCAAGCCTACTTCACTGCCTTGAAAATATCATTGCCCAGCACAAAAACCATCAGGGCGACTAATATGCAGAAACCAACAATTTGAGCCCGTTCCATAAATTTCTCGCTTAATGGTTTTCCTTTTACCATTTCAACAATCAGGAACATAGCGTGTCCGCCATCTAAAGCCGGAATAGGCAACAGGTTCATTAAGGCCAGCGCCATAGACAGCAAGCCTACCAGGCTCCAGAACTTAACCCAGTTTACTTCACCTCCAAACATTTTGGCAATGCCTACCGGGCCGGTAAAGGCTTTATTGGCTTTCACCTGACCGGTTATTACCTTACCTAAACCACGGGCATTATCCATAAACGAGCCCCAGGCTTTTGATGCGCCTACCGGAAGCGATGCCAGTAAGCTATAATGGATACTGTCTGACTGCAATTCATCCACATTAGCCGCAATACCTAATTGCCCGTTAGCATCTACGTGCGATGTTACCTGCATGGTATCGCTATGACGTACCAGTTTTAACTGTACATCGTTATTTTTATAGGCCTGCAAAGCATCTTTCAGCTCATCAAAAAAGCCGATTGGCTTGTTATCTATCGCAATTACTTTATCACCAGCTCTGATACCGGCTTTTTCAGCATTGCCACCTTTGAGCACATCACCTACCGAAGAGGTTAAACGAGGTTCTACAAACTGACCGATTCCATAATCTGAAACCATTTCGAGAATATTACCCGGTACGCCGATTTGCTTAATTTCTCCATGGCGTTCAATGGTAAGCTCACTGTTACCCAGTAAAACTTTAGAGCTGTTCAGTTCCTCAAAGCGAACAATCTTTTTCCCGTTTACCGCGACAATTTTATCGCCGGGCTGCAAACCTATTTCCTTACCAATTATTCCCGGCGAAATACCGTTCACCAGCTTATCGTTGGGCATATACGTTTCGCCGTAGCGGAATACCAGCATCCAGAAAATGAAGATACCCAGGATGATGTTGACAGTAATTCCGCCAAGCATGACAATTAGTCGCTGCCAAGCCGGTTTTGAACGAAACTCCCAGGGCTGCGGCGGACCGGCCAGTTGCTCGGTATCCATCGACTCATCAATCATCCCGGCTATTTTGACATAACCGCCCAACGGCAGCCAGCCGATACCATATTCGCAATCCTTGTATTTAAAACTGAAGAGCTTAAATCCCCATGCGTCAAAAAACAGGTAGAATTTCTCTACTTTAATTCCAAAGGCCCGGGCGGCTACAAAATGCCCTAATTCGTGCAAAACAATTAATATTGATAGTCCCAGCAATAATTGCCCGGCCATAACTAATCCATCCATATACTGATTTTAATATTTTATTTATTTTGATTTTTCAATTAATAACTTGTTACAAGTTCGTGAGCATAAATACGTGTTAACCGGTCGGTTTCCAGGTAATCTTCCAGCGAAGGCTCCATAATAAACATCATTTTATGCATACAGGCTTCAATCATTTCACTCATCTCCAGGAAGCCAATTCTGTTGTTCAAAAACTCTGCCACAGCTATTTCGTTGGCAGCGTTGACCACGCATGGCATATTTCCGCCAACTTTGAGCGCATCAAAAGCGAGTGCCAAATTCCTGAATGTTGCAATATCCGGTTTTTCGAACGTTAAAGACGGATAATCCAGGAAATTGAACCGTTTAAAATTATTTTCTACCCGGTCGGGGTACGCCAGCGCATATTGTATCGGCAGCTTCATATCGGGAACACCCATTTGCGCCTTCATGGAACCATCCGTGAACTGTACAATGGAATGAATAACCGATTGCGGGTGCACAATCACATCAATCTGCGAAATATCCAGGTTAAACAGCCATTTTGCCTCGATAACCTCCAGCCCTTTATTCATTAACGATGCCGAGTCGATGGTTATTTTAGAACCCATCACCCAGTTTGGATGTTTTAAGGCATCGGCACAGGTAACATGTGCCAGGTAGCCGGGGTCTTTTCCGCGAAACGGGCCGCCCGATGCGGTGAGGTAGATTTTCTCAACCGGGTTATTGTCCTCGCCTACCAGACATTGAAAAATGGCCGAATGTTCTGAATCTACAGGCAGCAGCCTGCTGCCATATTGTTTGGCCAGCGTGGTTACCAAATCGCCGGCAACAACCAATGTTTCTTTATTGGCTAACGCGATATCCTTGCCTGCACGGATAGCCGCAATAGTCGGTTTTAAGCCCGCAGAACCCACCAGCGCCGTTAAGACAATATCACTTGCCGCATAAGCAGCAGCCTCGCACAACGCATCCTCACCTGCCAATACGTGTGTTGCCGTGGCCGATAAGGCAGCTTTAACCTCAGAATATTTCCGCTCATCACCAATCACAACCATACCGGGACTAAATTCCAAAGCCTGCCGGATGAGTGTATCTGCGTTATTGAAAGCGGTTAATACGCTCACACTGAAACGTTCAGGGTGCTGCCTGACAACGTCCAGCGCCTGCGTACCAACACTGCCGGTAGAACCCAGAATAGTTATATGCTTTTGATATGGTGTTTTAGTGTTCAATGATTGCTTTATTGTTGGATTGCTTTATTGTTTATATTGCTGGATGCTTATTGTTTGGATTGTTCTATTGTCTTATTGCTTTATTGTTAAATTGCTTTATTGTTTAGTGCGAGATTGTGCACCGTTATATTTTCAGCTTATCATTTGTAAAACGTATTAACTGATGAATATCCTTTGGCAGGGTATCTAAAACTGCAAAAATCTTTAAATACATTTCTTCACTAACTAATTTCCTGATTCTGGCTTTCTCATTCCAATCAAGACATTCTTTAACCGACCCCAAACTATAATAATAGAACTTAATTTTATCTTTCTTGTGGAACCGGCCAAAACCTTCGGCAATATTTGCCGATATCGAGTCAATAGCATTCACAAATTGCTGTCCTATTGTATATTTAGCAAAGCTATCCCATTTATTTACTAAATCCCAAATTTCATTGCTTAACCTAAAAGCCCTTACATAAGCCGTTATCTGATTTAATTGTAGATAATTTTTCTCCATAAAACTACTGGTCAGTCATTGCAACAATTGAACAATAAAGCAATTTCAGCAATTAGTGACATACTCCCCTAACCTGTCCGCAATTTTCCGGTCATTACTTAACCGTGGGACTTTATTCTGTCCGCCTAATTTGCCTTCGCTTTTCATATAGTTTACAAAAGCGTTTTCCTGTAATGAACGGATGACAAGCGGTTGCAGGATTTTCCCTTCGATGAGGTCAAAATAGTAAATATTTTTCTTCTGCAAAGCATCATCCACTTTACGGCTGAACTCAACCATATTTTGCGGCTCTTTGACAAACTCGATAAACCACTCATGGTAAGGCAATTCACCGGCCGGAGGATTAACCTGCGGCGCAACCGTGAACTCGGTAATCTCCACCTTTTCCTGCCGGGCCACGGATAGTAATGCTTCTTCTACTTCTTCGCCGATTACATGCTCGCCAAATGCCGAAATAAAATGCTTGATGCGACCTGTAACAATTATTTTATATGGATTTTTTGAAACAAACTTAATGGTGTCGCCGATACTGTATCCCCATAAACCGGCATTAGTATTCAGGATAAGCGCATAATTTTTATTCAGCTCAACCTCATCCAGCATTAAACGGGTTGGGTTATCATTATAGTATTCATCGGTAGGGATAAACTCATAAAATATGCCGGCATCAGCTAAAAGCAATAAGCCTTTATCCTGTTGCGAATCCTGATAAGCTATAAATCCCTCGGATGCGGGATACGTTTCGATGCTGTCTACCTTTCGCCCGATACTTTCTTCTAAACGTGCCCGGTATGGTTCAAAATTTACGCCCCCGTAAACAAAAAGGCTGAAATTTTTAAAGATATCCTTGATTTTGGTTCCGTTACGCTTCGCGGAAAGCCGGTCGAAATACATTTGCACCCAGGGTGGAATACCTGATATGAGACGCATGTCCTGGTCAATAGTTTCATCGACAATGGCATCTACTTTTTGTTCCCAGTCTTCAATACAATTGGTCTGGTAATTTGGTAAACGGTTTTTCTGTAGATAACCGGGCACATGGTGCGCAACAATTCCCGACAGCCGCCCTATGGCAATACCGGCTTTCACGGTAAGCTCCGGACTTCCCTGCAAAAAAATCATTTTGCCATCCACAAAATCGGCCTTGCCCGTTTCATAAATATAGCTCAACAATGCATTTCGTGCCGCACGGATGTGCTCCGGCATGGATTCTTTGGTTATCGGGATATACTTTACCCCCGAAGTAGTTCCGGAAGTTTTGGCAAAATAAGCGGGCTTACCGGGCCACAACACACCCTCTTCACCATGTAGTATGCGCTCTATATACGTCCGCAGGCCTTCATAATCACGTACAGGAACCTGCTTCTTAAAATCATCGTAGGTACTTATATCGCTAAAATGGTGGTCTTTACCAAAAGCGGTATCGCGGGCACGGGCAATAAGCCGGTGCATAGTCTGGTGTTGCGCCTCAACAGCATGCTGTTTCCACTTATTCTCCTTCCGCATTACCAGGGCAGCGAAAGGCTTACTTAACGCGGCTTTAAATCCCATCAGTTAATTAAAAATCGCAATCAAATAATATTATGGATGATATCCGGGTCGGCATCGCCGGTATAATCCTTCATCATTTTACGGTATGCTACCGCGATTGCTACACTGGACAAAGGTACGATAAGGAATGAATTGATGATGCTGATAGCCGCTGAAAACATAGCGTATCCCTGGTAGTTGAAATAAATGGACAACACATGAAACAGCGCAAAAAACGACAGCAGCAACAGCAGTCGCGTGAAATTACCACGGGTGATAGCCAGGCTAAACCGGATGGATTTAAACGGCCAGTCGTCACGGTCGATAATGAAAAATGGGAAAAACGAAATGCGTATCCAGGTAATAATAATGGCGATGATACCTACCGATGTGGCTATTTGTATAATAACTTCCATTTGTATCGGTGTATAAATCAGCGGAAAAAACAACACCGCAATGAGTGCGTAAACCAATACGATACACGCAAAAAAGTAGAGCGTAGCAATCAGGAAGTTCACAATCTGCCTGCGGGTTGGCAGCGAATTTTTAATGGACACGTCCTCGTTGTTATTATCGAGAATGCGGAGAATATATTTCAGCAGGGTTAATTGCAGCCCGAAATAAACCAGTATAAAGAACAGGAACATCAAAATATTGATACCTACATTGATTTCGCCGAGGAAAGCGGCCAGGATTTCGGATAAATTCCAGGTAATAAACATCAGCAGGCACAAGCCGGCCACAGATACATAATGTGCCTTAAGCACATCTACAGCCGTTTTTATGACGTCATTAACAGTAAATGTACTGTCTTTTAAAAATTCTATCAGGTGTGTTTTAAGATAACTTTTCTCCATAAATCCTGCATAAATCCAAATCCGTATGCCGCAAGTTGTGTAAAGGCGGCAAATATGCTCAAAAATGCAACTTTTGCCGATTTATTTACACTCCACGAATGGAAAAATATTAACAAAATGTAAACGGCAAGTAAACAGTTACAAAGTACAGCAATTGGCAGGTTAAAAATGTTTGCGGCCATTGTAAAAAATAAAAACAGGGTAAACAGGGCCGGGAAAAAGTGCACCGGTTTAAGCTCTTCCGGAAAATGTTTATAAATATTGATGCGTGCCCGCCCGAAAAAATGCAACTGTTTATAAAATTGGAACAGGCTGGTACGACGCTTATGGTATACTACCGCATTTGGAATCAGGCCGATAGTAAACCCGGAGCGCTGAATGCGGATACTGAATTCGATATCTTCGCCAAGCCGCGTTAAGATATATCCGCCTGTTTTTTCCCATACCTGGCGGGATATACCCATGTTAAAGCTTCGCGGATGAAATTGCCCGATACTTTTTTTATTGCCGCGGATACCACCGGTAGTAAACGGCGAGGTCATGGAATAACTGATGGCTTTTTGAACAGGGGTAAACGACTCATGCGCCGCGTCCGGACCACCGTAAGCGTCTAAAGGATGCTCGTACAGGTAATTCTTTACCGTTTCGAGATACTGTTTAGGAATCAGACAATCCGAATCGAACACAATAAAGTAATCGCCACGGGCCTGTGCAAAACCAAAGTTACGTGAAAATCCCTGTCCCTCGTTCGGCTTATAATAGTAATGCACATCCAGCTTATCGCGATAGCTTTCTACAATGGCACGGGCATCGTTGGTTGAACCATCTTCAATAACCAGCACCTCAAACTGCATATAGGTTTGCCCGGTAAGCGTATGCAGCAACTCATTGATTTCCTGCGGGCGGTTGTATAAGGGAATGATGATGGAGAAAAACATGGGGTTGAGGTGGAAGGTAAAAGGTGGAAGGTTTAAGGCTTACGGTAAAAGGTTTAAGGGGCCTTATGCCTTCAACCCCAAACCTTACGCCTTTATTTACCTACACCCTACTATATTTCTTTTTCTATCTGGTATTTATTTCGTTCATGTGAATTGCGGGATATCAGCTCGGCTACAAACCCGGTTAAAAATAACTGAAAACCTACAATAATGGCTACCAACGCTATGTAAAACAAAGGCTGGTCGGTTACATTGCGATATTTCACGTTATGCGCTATATCTATCAGCTTCTCAGCAATCAGCCAGATGGTGATAATGATACCGGCTAAAAAGCTCAGCACGCCCATTGAGCCGAAAAAGTGCATGGGACGCTTAGCGAATTTACCAACGAAAAATATCGACAATAAATCTAAAAAGCCGTTAATAAACCTGCTGAAGCCGAATTTGGTAGTGCCATACTTGCGGGCTCGATGCTCTACCACCTGCTCGCCAATGTGTTTAAATCCTGCCCATTTAGCAATAACCGGTATATAACGGTGCATTTCGCCGTACACCTCGATACTTTTAACCACATCTTTGCGATAGGCTTTCAGTCCGCAGTTAAAATCATGCAGATTATGTATGCCCGACATTTGCCGGGTTACCGCATTGAATAATTTAGTGGGAATGGTTTTGGTTAAGGGGTCGTAGCGTTTTTGCTTCCAGCCTGAAACCAGGTCAAACTTCTCGTCTACAATCCGATGGTATAAGGTCGGGATTTCATCCGGACTGTCCTGCAAATCGGCATCCATGGTAATGACCACATCGCCGCGACTGGCCTCAAACCCCACATTCAGCGCTGCTGATTTTCCATAATTGCGCCGGAATTTGATTCCCCGCACAGCGGAATAACCGGCTTTTAAATCCTGTATCACTTCCCATGAATTATCGCTGCTGCCATCGTCAACCATAATTACTTCGTACGTGAAACCGTTTTCCTGCATCACACGGTCTATCCATTGTACCAGCTCCGGCAACGATTCGGCTTCATTTAATAAGGGAATAACTACGGATATTTGCATGTTAAGTCAAAAGTCAAAATTAAAAAGTCAAAACTAAAAACAGGTAATAGGTTTAAAATCAATATAAAAACGAATTAACATGACGGTTTATAATTGACTTGACATTGGCTGTTAATTATTTGTTTATGTTATGTATCTCCGGTAGAAAGTAATTGAACAATCTTAGCAATTTAACCATCGGTAATCATAAATCGCAATACTCAATACGCTCTACACAATACCAATTCATAGTCCTTCCGCATCCTGTTCGCTGATTTCGTCTACACGCATGAACATGGGTTTATCTTTTTTAAAGATGGCGGCGAAAATCAGGCTCATTACAAACTCCACGATAATCATCATGCCCAGCGATTTCAGGAAATCACCAATGGAGGGATTAAATTGCGCTTTCATACCTTCTTTCACTTTTTCCAGCACTTCATCAATTTTATCCTGGTCCATTCCTATCCGCTCATACGTGCGGGTAAGGTTATCCACCACGAAACCAATAACTTTATCGTAGGCGCCGGGCTCAATGTACTTGTAAAATATAAATTTAAGCAGCGCATCGGTTATACCGGCAACCAGAGCCATTAAAAATATACCCCGCAATGCATCGCGAAACGACCAATAACCGCCAATCTTACGGCGCATATCGAGGATAAATACGATATAAAGTATAATTGATACTACGATAACGCCCATCCCAAAAGCGGTTGATGCCATTAACGACGGCGACACATAATACACCAGGATATTGATAATAAAGGTTATGATACCTAATATCAATCCGTTATTCCTGGCCGTGGGATTAAGATTTTCTAACGTGGTTTCCATAACTATTTGTTTATGTAGCTGGTTAATAAGGTATACACAAAGATATCCAGTTCTGGTTCGGGAGCGTTAGCCAGAAAGAGCTCTTTCTGCTTTTCTGACGGATTGGCTTCGTTGAAGAAACACATCAGCGAATAGAACAGTTCCTTAATCTCCGAAGTTGCCGGTAGTTCGTTGGCTACCCTTGCAATCTCGGCAAAATTGCTTTCCACCAATATCTGGTTGGCGATAATATCTTCGTAAATGCGATGCTCATCCTGGAACTCGTCTTCATCAACTAACAGGAATTCTTTCAGAAAATCTCCCAGTTCGGGTTCGATACGCTCGTCCTCACATTCTTTTAAATATAGCAATACGTTGAGCAGTTCAGTTCCACGGTCAATGGTTTTATCTTCAATGGCTTCCCATTCGGGCGAATCAAGGTAATCCTCTTCCAGCTTGTTTACATCTTCTGAAAAGAAATTGATGAGCAACAGGTCAAAAAAGACTTCCCGCAAAGCTTCCAGTGTAGGTTCGTCATCAAAAACCTCATCCAGTTCCTCTACCTTCTGCATAAAAGGCTTATCGCTGTTGATAATGGTCAGCAATGTAACCTGAATATCGGTAACATCCCTCCCGCTTACCTTACCGAAAGCCGGCAATGCCGTTTGTATAGCCCGTTGTAATGTATTTTCCATAATAAAAGTTAAAAGTTAAGCCTTCATATCGTGCCTCGTATTGGCGAGGGGCGGGATGTTGGCGGTTCGTTGTTGTTTCGTCTGTCTATTTATTTTAGTTTCTTTATTGCATTGCTATCAAGTAGCGATTTCATTTGCGTTATGGCAGTTTTATTTAGTTGGATAAGTCGTTCGCTTTGTGATAATCCTTGTTGGATAAGCAAAGCGTTTATACTTTCCATATTGCTCAATACTACCAACTGTTCCAATGTCGCATAATCCCTGATGTTGCCATTTTTGTCAGCGTTATTGTCCCGCCATTCTTTGGCTGTAATTCCGAATAGCGCAACGTTTAACAAATCCGCTTCGTTAGCATAAACAAAACTTGCTTGTTGTTTCGTAATTTCTTGCGGTATCAGACTTTCTTTGATTGCATCTGTGTGAATGTGGTAGTTTACTTTTGCTAATGTCCGTTGTAAGTTCCATTCTAATTTCAGGCGACTGTTTTCATCGTCTTTCAGGCGTTGAAACTCATTGATAAGATAAATTTGAAATTCGGGACTTAACCACATTGCAAAATGAAAAGCAATGTCTTTGTGAGCGTAAGTTCCACCATAACGACCTGCTTTCACAATCAGCCCGATTGCTTTTGTACGTTCAATCCATTGTCCTACGGACATTATGAACCTGTTTACACCTGCTTCCTGGTTAATTACCCCGAATTCGGGGTAATTAAAATCCGGGTTCTTGATGTTTTCCCAAACGCCCAAATACTCCAAAGTGTTTTTATTGGTTATCCATTTCCCGATTAAACCGCTTCCTTCGCTGAAACCTAAGGTCATATCAGTCAAACTGATAAAATCGGTTTCATTTTCAGTAATAACCGTAATTGTTGATTGCTTTACCTCTAAAATTCTCCCTTTTGCCATGCCCTAATAGGTAACAAAGATAGTAAAAAACAAATCTGGATTTATTGATTGAAATGACTGCCAACAGTAATACTTACGAAGGTTTTAAAAACTTAGTAAGTCTGATATACTGTATTTTAAAATCCCCTAATACATTTTTACCTGGTTGTTATTGCAAACCAGCAACACCTTACCGGTAAGCTTATTACCAAGATACGGCGAGTTTTGTGATTTTGAAAGATTTGTTTCTCCGGAATATTGCCATTGTGCTTTCGGGTCAACCAGCGCCAGATTTGCTGTAGCCCCAACAGCTATCTCCGGAACGGGCAGGTTAAGGATTCGACGCGGATTTACCGCTACTTTTTCTACTACCTGCTCTATGCTCAGTCCGGCTTGTAAAACTAATGGCAATAATGTTTGCAAGGCGATGATACCGTACGATGCAATCTCAAATTCAATGTTCTTGAATTCAACCTCATGGGGCGTATGCTGCGATACTACCGCGTCAATAGTTCCGTCGTTTAGCCCCTTCAGCAAGGCTTTCACATCAGCTTTAGTGCGCAGGGGCGGCTTCACCTTATAATTGCTGTCGAAATTGGTTACGGCATCTTCCGTAAGCACCAGGTGATGTGCTGCTACATCGCAGGTAACCCGCAATCCTTTCTTTTTCGCCTGACGGATAAGCTCCACACTTTTTGCCGTTGAAACCGTGCTGATGTGAATGCGGCAATCGTTGTATTCGGCCAGGTAAATATCCCGTGCAATCATCAGCTCTTCGGCTAAAGCCGGAATGCCTTTCATCCCCAGGTACGTGCTGGTTTCGCCTTCGTTCATTTTACCGCTTCCCGCGATAGACGGGTCTTCCGGATTCGAAAAAACAAGACCGTCAAAACCTTTGGCGTACAACATCGCCCTGCTCATTAAACCGGAATCGGCTACCGGGCGGTTGCCATCGGTAAAAGCCACAGCGCCTGCCAGGTGCATATCGTACAGCTCGGCCAAATCCTTACCTTCCCGCTTGTAGCTGATGGCTCCCAGCGGAAATACATCGGTTAAATACGGTGCGGCCTTATTGACCAGGTAAGCAACTTCGGCCTTTGAATAAACGGGCGGATTGGTGTTGGGCATCAGGGCGACACCGGTAAAACCACCGGCTGCCGCAGCCTCTGAACCACTTTCCAGGTCCTCCTTTGTTTCAAATCCGGGTTCACCGAAATTAGCGTTCAAATCGAAAAGACCGGGAATAAGGTACTTTCCTTTGGCCTCTACTTCCTGAACGGATTTATCAGCAACCGGTATATTTTTATCAATTGCCTGTATCAAGCCGCCTGCCAGCAGCACATCAACCGTTTTACCATTAAACGATGATTCGGGATGAATAACAGTTACGGATTTAAGCAGAATTTTCTTCATGGACTTTGCTCGATAGGTTTAGGGCCTGAAACCCGGAAAAATTTAATTAACAGTATTTCTATTGCCAGACAAATCAGCGCCAAAATTAGGCAAACTTTCCACAATTGTGTACCTATGGAGGCAGCTTTTATCTGATTTTTCAGTGATGTACTGGCCGGGTCTATCACTTCGGGCCGGGTTTGTATAAACTGACTCTTTAGTTCGGTATTACCGGCATAGCGCATATCCGATTCCAGCCGCGAGGTGTTAAAGGCAAATTTTGCCAATACGCTATCCTGTTTGGTCAGGCTGTAAATGCCGGGTTCTTTCACCTGGTCGGCAATGAATAGTTGTGTTCCGGCATCGGTTTGCCGTAAATCGGGAATAGCTTCAAAATCCTTTTTCACCAGGTGTAACGTCTGGTTGGCATCCAGTCTGACCTTTTCGGTTTCCAGTATTTCATCCACCCCAATGGTGTACGACAGTCGTTTTGCATGTACCGCGGTAAGCGCCGCACGAAGCATTACGGGCACAAACAGGGAATGACGCACGAAATTGCTGGCTTTATCGTCAAGCGGAACGGCCGCTAAATAAACGGAGCCGGATTTCCAGGTATAACGGCATAGAAATGGCTGGTGTCCCGCAAAGGTCATCAGTTCCTGCCGGTTGGTCTGGCTCCGGTTTGTATAGGTAAGATAAGAAGATGCGGCAGGTAAATCCAGGTTCTTCGGAACGGTCTCAAACACATCTTCAAACAGGGAATTTTTAACCGCGATAGCAGAAACTTTAGCAGGCTGATTCACCACCTGCTGCGGAATATCGGCTCCCATACTTTGTAAAAGAGTTCTTAGTTCGTCCATATTCCCCGTAAGGGACGGAAAAACAAACAGGCTGCCACCCTCGGCTACGTAGTTTTGTAGTTGCTGCACCAGTCCCGAAGGAATACTTTGCAAGCCGTCTAAAATAATAAGCGGATAAGCCGGAAGCGAAGCGTAATCGATGTTACCGGCATTGACATCCGTAAGCTTAAAAAACGCATCCGAACGGTAAACGGCCTGCAAATACGGGCTGGGAATGGTGTTGTGTATGGCCAGCACGGATAAAAGCGGCCTAACATAAAAGCTGAAGTAAAAATGGTCGTCAAATGTAATGGGATAGTCTGTTAATGCCACTTCGCCATCCTGCCAGCCTTCACGCAAGCCACTAAAAGTCAGGGTATCCTGCCTGATGCTTCGCGGGGCAATGGAAATGCTGGCAATCGCTTTTTGCACCTTATTGATAAGTACCTTAACCGGGACCTGCTCCGCCTCTTTATCCGAATTATTGTGCAGCCGGATTATCAATTGCTCTTTGTCGCCGGGTTTGTGCACAGCCGAAGCAAACCAAACCGAATCTACCGACAGATTGGGCAGGCTGTTGGCTTCTATTTTTACCAGGTTTACCTG
This sequence comes from Pedobacter sp. BS3, assembly GCF_008274585.1. Classification (GTDB taxonomy): domain Bacteria; phylum Bacteroidota; class Bacteroidia; order Sphingobacteriales; family Sphingobacteriaceae; genus Hufsiella_A. Next base: position 626,444 of record NZ_VTRT01000002.1, read on the forward strand.
TACGCTGCTGTCGGGTTTGAGCGGTTCGGGCGAAAGCATGTTGGTTTGAAAATCGGACAACACATATAACGCTTTACGCGATTTTGTACCGGTTTTCAGGAAATCCTGCTGCCGCTGTACAATCTGTTTCAGCGTATGGGTCGCGGCGCTTACGCGGATGTCATTTAATAATGCCAGAAACTCATCGCGGTTCACCAGGCGCTGATGCCGGCCCTCAAAATCATTGGTAAGCAGCTGAAAACGGTCGTTGAGGCCATAGGCGGATACAATCTCCTTAGCCCGCCGTTTGGCTTCGTCAAGCAGGGTTCCGTTTTTATTAACGGCTTCCATGCTGTACGAGTTATCAATGAAAATACTTACCACCTGCGATACACCGGCAGCAGCATCGGCCTGCGGCGCCGGGATATAGGGTTTCGCGAAAGCCAGCACGAGAAACACAATAGCCAGGATACGGCTTAGCAAAATGAGTAACTCTTTGAGATTGCGTTTCGACGATGTTTTTTGCTCGACATCTTTCAGGAATTGCACATTACTGAAGTATACTTTTTTGTACTTCCTGAAATTAAATAAATGAATAAGAATCGGTATAGCGACAGCAAACAGGGCGAACAGAAAGCCGGGATACACGAAATTCATTAAGATACAAAGCTACGTTTTTTGATGGCTAATTCAAATTGAGGCTAAGATTGAGGCTGAGGTTAAGGTTAAGAAGCTTATAGGGTTATGAGTTTATGGGGATAAAAGTAATTCGATTGAGTGAAGCTCCGGTTTCGTTTCGTGTCTCCATAAACCGGTATCAGAGAAGTTTCGTGAAGACACGAAACTTGGCCGGAGACGTCAAATTAAGAGCTTTCCCCGGCCTGTCCCCCGACAGGCCGGAACGAATAATGTTGGTCTGTCGGGGACAAGGGGTGGAGCCGGAGGCTTAAGGTAAAACGGACGAAGCTGGAGCTTCGCCCGATCGCTAATTGAATGTTTTAGAGGGGAATATTTAAACTTGACACCCATACGAAGTCCCGGGACAATGACGCCACATTTTTTTAGATGCGTTTGCCTTGATCAGCCCAGAGCCTGGTCAGGCCGGCTGATCATATCCCGCTATGTATGCCCGGTGCTACAGGTGCTCAATGCCCTGTGCGTACATTTCGTCGATCTGCTCGGCATATTTCTTCTCGATCACTTTTCGCTTGGCTTTTAAGGTAGGAGTGATCTCACCGGCCTCGATGGTGAACAGGGTACGCTTGATCTTGAAGTGCTTGATACGTTCAAACTTGGCAAGCTCGGTGGACAGGCGTTTAATATCTTCGGCGATCCAGCTAACAATTTCCTTATCTTCAATAAACAAGTCCGGTTGTTGAAAAAAGTCTTCGGTTACGCCAAATTTTTCCTGCAATGCTTCCTTTGAGGGAATGATAATAGCCGTTACATATTCGCGTTTATCGCCAATCAAGAACAATTGCTCTATGCGCTGGCTTTTCAGGTACGTATTTTCAACGGGAGTAGGATAGATATTTTTGCCAAAGGCGTTAACCAGCATGTTTTTGATCCGGTCGGTGATTTGCAGGTTGCCTTTGAAGAAACGGCCGATATCGCCGGTATGGAACCAGCCATCGGCGTCAATTACCTGTTCGGTTTCTTCCGGCTTGTTCCAGTAGCCCTTCATTACGCAGTGACCACGTACAACAATTTCGCCTTCGGCGCATTCAAAATCGGGTTTGAACGAGTTATGCGTTTGTACCGTTATAAAATTCTTCGTGTCAACATCCTGTATGCCTACCTCAATGCCCGGGATAACACGGCCAACCGTACCGTATACCTGCCGGTGAAATTCGGTAACCGACATCACCGGTGAGGTTTCAGTTAAGCCGAAGCCTTCCAGTATTTTAATGCCCAGGTTGCCAAAAAACTCGCCTACATTTTTAGGTAACGCGGCTCCGCCCGAGATCATAAACTTTAAGCGTCCGCCGGTTTTTTCCTTGATCTTGCTGAATACGAGCTTATCTGCCATTCGCTGCTTCAGTTTCAGCGCAACGCCAGCTTCCCTGCCCGACTCCTTAAGCTTACGGTAGCCTTCGCCGGTTTTCATGGCCCAGTTGAAAATACTTGCTTTAATACCGCCGGCACTGGTGGCACTTTTTACCGCTTTGTCATGTATCCGTTCAAGCAAACGGGGTACCACGTTCATTACGGTTGGTCTTACCTCGGCCATATTTCGGGCTAACAATTCCAGGCTTTGCGCAAAAGCGATTTTGCAGCCTTTAGCACAACAAACATGGTACGTTGCTGTTCGCTCAAACACGTGCGAAAGGGGCAGGAACGATAGGAAAGTCTCATCGTTATCCAGTACGGGTATCTGTTCGAGGCAAACCTTTACATTCTCAACAAAGTTGGAGTGGGTCAGCATAACGCCTTTCGGGATACCGGTAGTGCCGGAAGTATAGATCAAGGAAGAGATATCCGAAGGCATAATCGCTTCCCGTAAGGCGGTAATCTGGTCTTTGTATTTGCTCAGGCACTTGTGACCCTCGTCAATCAGTGTTTTTAAGCCGATAATACCGGCGTTAACAGCATGTCCCTGCACGTGGTTGGCATAGTCGTCAAATACAGGAACAATACGTTGCAGATCGGGGCAGTTGTTGGCTATTCGTATTATTTTTTTAAACAGGAATACGCTTCCTACCAATATCACCCGGGCGCCTGAATCTACCAGGATATATTCCATTTCCGATTCGGACAGGGTAGGATATATCGATACGTTAACGGCGCCTATCTGTTGCAGCGCCTGGTCATAGAATACATATTCGGGTGAGTTCTCTATCAGCAGGGACAGCCTGTCGCCTTTGGTAATACCCATTTCCAGGAACCAGGCCGATATGGCATCGGCAGTGCTCAATACATCGCGATAGCTTATTTCCTGCCAGCTTTCTCCCGATTTATGCAGCAGGAAAGGATGGGTGTCCGGATGGATATATTTAACTACGTTTCGCAACAGATTAGGAACGGTACTATAGTCAATTGGCTGGCTCATTTGTCAACAGGTTAGTTTTGGCAATATTACAGAATAGTCTAAAAAAACAAAAGAGGCTAAATTTAGCCTCTTTTATCATAAAATTAATAGATTTTTTATACTGAAAAGCTTTCTCCGCAACCGCAGGTACGGGACGCATTAGGGTTTTGAAAATTAAACCCTTTGCCATTCAATCCGTCGCTGAAATCAAGCTCTGTACCGGCCAGGTATAAAAAGGATTTCATATCTAATGCTATGCGGATGCCTTTATCTTCAAAAAACTGGTCGCCGGGCTTTTCTTCATTATCAAAATCGAGATTATAAGATAACCCGGAACATCCACCTCCTTTTACAGATACCCTTAAAAAATAAGAGTTATCCAATCCGGAGCTACTCATCAGTTCTTCTATCTTGCCTTTTGCTTTATCTGTTATGGTTACCATATCTTGTTCGTATTGCGTAATGAAGCCTCACCAGGTATTGAGTAGTGGGTATTGAGCCTTACGCCCTAAACCTTCTACCTTTTGCCTTTCTATTAATGGTGCGATTTTTCAGCTTCCAATGGTTCTAAACCATTTTTAACCCTGTAATCATTAATGGCGGCTTTAATAGCGTCTTCGGCTAAAACAGAGCAATGGATCTTTACCGGCGGAAGTGCCAGCTCTTCAACAATATCCATATTATCTATTTTAACTGCTTCGTCAATGGTTTTGCCTTTTAACCATTCTGTAGCCAGCGAAGAGGATGCAATAGCCGAACCGCAGCCAAATGTTTTGAATTTAGCGTCGGTAATGGTATTATTTGCATCAACTTCAATCTGCAAGCGCATAACGTCGCCACATTCAGGCGCACCTACCAACCCTGTGCCTACGTTGTTCTTGTTTTTATCAAGCGTACCCACATTCCGTGGATTGGTGTAATGATCAATAACTTTATCTGAATATGCCATCTTTATTTACAATTTGCGATTTTAGATTGGTGATTTCCTTTCTAAAATCAGTTTTACTTTTATTCAATTTATAAGATCTACAAAATCGTATTTCGTAAATCTGAAATCTGTAATTCTCTTAATGTTCTGCCCACTCTATCTTATCAAGATCTATGCCTTCTTTAAACATTTCCCACAAAGGCGACAGATCACGCAGGTGATTAACCGCTTTTTTGGTCTGTTCAATGGCATAGTCAATTTCTTCCTCGGTAGTAAATCGTCCAAGTCCAAAACGGATGGACGAATGTGCCAAATCGTCAGACAAGCCTAGGCTTTTTAGTACGTATGATGGTTCTAATGAAGCCGATGTACAGGCCGAACCGGAAGAAACGGCTAAATCTTTCATGGCCATCATCAGGCCTTCGCCTTCTACATACTTAAAGGATATGTTGGCTACGTGAGGCAGACGATGTTCTATATTTCCGTTTACGTAACTTTCTTCGAGTTCCAGCAGCGAATTTTGCAGCTTATCGCGTAAAGCGGAAAGACGTTTGGCTTCATCGGCCATTTCTAAACGGCAAAGCTCGCAGGCTTTACCGAAGCCAACAATGCCCGGCACATTCAACGTTCCTGAACGCATGCCCCGTTCATGACCACCGCCATCCATTTGTGCCGTAACTTTAACCCGTGGATTTTTACGGCGTACATACAGTGCGCCAACCCCTTTAGGGCCATACATTTTATGGGCGCTGAAAGCCATCAGGTCAATGCCGTCTTCAATAACATTTACCGGTATCTTACCAACAGCTTGTGTGGCATCTGTGAAGAATAATGCACCGTGCTTATGTGCAATGGCAGAAATTTCCTTGACAGGCTGAATAACGCCGATCTCATTGTTGCCGTACATAATAGCAACCAGGATGGTCTGATCGGTAATGGCATCTTCAAGCTGCTGCAAATCAATTAAACCATCGGTTTTTACCGGCAGGTAAGTTACCCTGGCGCCCAGTTTTTCAAGATGCTTGCAGGCGTCAAGTACGGCCTTATGCTCGGTAACACAGGTAATAATATGATTACCTTTATCTTTATACATTTCAAACACACCTTTAAGGGCCAGGTTATCTGATTCGGTAGCACCGGATGTAAAGATAATTTCCTTTTCGTTGGCTCCAACCAGCTTAGCTACCTGCTCGCGACTGTAGTCAACAGCTTCTTCGGCAACCCATCCGAAAGCATGGTTACGGCTGGCCGCATTACCAAATTTCTGGTTGAAATAAGGTAACATGGCATCCAGTACTCTGGGGTCCATCGGTGTGGTCGCATTATTGTCTAAATATATGGGAAGATTCATTTTATTAGTGTGTTAGATTGAGTCTAAATTCAGTACAAATATACGAATTATATTTTCAGTAGTTATCAACAATATCTATGCTGGTATAGATAAACACGTCATTTTTATGACATTTTTACAGCTGTTTAACGTTCAAAACCGAACAAAGTTTCATTGCCATTTGTGCGGCCGGTGTACATTCCCGAGATCAGTTCCGCAGCCATCACGCTAAAGGTGATGCCGTTGCCTCCGTAACCCAATGCAAAGTAGGTATGGGGTACATCTTTATGCGTACCGATGTAAGGCAGACTGTCTTTGGTTTCGGCAAATGTACCGCACCAATAGTAATCTGCTTTGGTTTGGATATGCGGAAATACTTCGTTTAGGCGTTTCATTAACCGGTTTGTTTTACGCTCTAACAGGCTATCGCGTAAACGCGGATCTTTAAACTTCTCATCGCCGCCGCCAATAATTATACGGTTGTCTGGCGTGGTGCGCAGGTAATGATACGGGCGGGCAGTTTCCCATATCAGGCACTGTTCAGGCCAGAGCATTTGCGTTGTTACCGGTTCTGTAATCAGGGCATAGGTGGAGTTTAGCTGAATGTTTTTCTCCGTCAGGAAAAATGACGATTCATACCCCGGAGCGCAAACCATTTTAGCCGCTTTAACAGTCAGTCCATCAGCTGTATGCAAGATAACGCCATCAGGCTCGTAAGCTATTTTAACAACCTCAGTACGTTCAAAAACCTTTAATCCCGAATGGATAATATGATGCTGTAAGAGTGCGTGACTTAGTTTATAGGCGTCTGTATCGGCAGATACCTGGTTGTACAATGCTCCCGGAGCCTTGATGTTAAAGCCCTGCTGCAATTCGTCTTTGGTCATAAATTCTACAGGCAGTCCATATTGTTGTCTTACCTGGTATTCTTTTTCAATATCGCGTAAGCCTTTTTTATCTGATGCCAGGTACAGGCTTGAGCGTTGCCTGAAATCGCAGTCGATATGCAGGCTGCTGATAATATTTTCCAGGTTGCGGATGCTTTGCAGCGATAGCTGGTAACTTTTCACGGCTTTCTCGATGCCGAGTATTTCGATGAGCCGGAAGAGCGGCATATCTGTTTCGTATTGCAATAAGCAGGTGCTTGCACAGGTGCTTCCGGTGCAGGCAGTGCGTTTATCTACAATAAGGCATTTCACACCGGCTTCGCACAGGAAATGTGCTGTTAAAGCACCGGATATACCCGAGCCGACAATAACGACTTCTGTTTCGGCAGATGTTTCTAATTTCGGATAATTAAACGGCAGGCCGTTTTTCACCATCCACCACGGATAGCCGGATTTAAGGTTCATAGCACATTAAACTTTACAATTAATTTTTAGTTTTATTTTTAATTGCTATATTTGCGCCTCTTAAAAAGTTTTGAATCATCATGAAGGCTGACTTACATCCGAAAAATTATAGATTAGTAGTATTTAAAGATATGTCTAATGACTATGCTTTTTTAACAAAATCATGCATAGATACCAAAGAGACTATCACATGGGAAGATGGCAATGAGTATCCTCTGGTAAAGCTGGAAATTTCGCATACCTCGCATCCTTTCTATACCGGTAAGATGAAACTGGTAGACACTGCCGGACGTATTGACAAATTCCGCAGCCGTTACGCTAAAAAGTAAGAAGAAATTTTTTCTAACATATTAAATCCCGTTGCTACCAACGGGATTTTTTTATTTTTGCCCAATGAATGTAATCCTGTTTGACGATTCTGCTCACGAATCCTTACTGCCGCTTACTTTTACACGTCCCGTGGCCCAGGTTCGGGTGGGCATATTGACCATTGCCGAAAAATGGGCTAAATGGTTAAACAGCGAAGTTTCTTACCAGACAGCCGATTACCTGTCGCAAAAGTTCCCGGTAAAAACAGTCCAGGTTAATATATTTATTAATGGCTCGGTTTGCCCGGATGAATTTCTGGCTGAGGCGATAGAAAAGCTTGCCGTGGGCGAGGCTTTGCTGGCCAATGATGTTATAGTGGCTGTAAAAACTACCGCCGGTAATTTGGATATTACGGAATTATCACCATACAAACCGGTTTCATTCAGTCAAACGATATCGCGGGTTATTTATCCCGAAGATATTTTCAGGATGAACGATGCCGAGCTTAAAAAAGATTTTGCCCTGTTAACAAAAGGTCGCAGCAGCGCTAATCTAAGTAGTACCAATATCCTTATTGGCGATGAAATTTTTGTGGAAGAAGGTGCAGAGGCCGATTGCTCCACGTTTAATACGAGAATGGGGCCGGTTTACTTAGGCAAAAATTCGCAGGTGTGGGAAGGCTGTCATATTCGTGGTTCATTTGCGTTATGCAATGATTCGCAGGTGAAGATGGGAGCGAAAATCTATAGCGGAACTACCATTGGGCCTTACTGCCGGGTTGGTGGCGAAATCAATAATGCCGTTATTTTCGGTTATTCGTCCAAAGGTCACGAGGGTTATTTAGGTAATTCGGTTTTAGGCGAATGGTGCAACATCGGCGCAGACAGCAATAATTCTAACCTGAAGAATAATTATGCCGAAGTACGTTTATGGGATTATAAAAAAGGTGTTTTCCGTAAAACCGGCTTACAGTTTTGCGGGTTGATTATGGCCGACCACTCCAAGTGCGCTATTAATACCATGTTTAATACCGGAACGGTAGTAGGAGTAAGCGCCAATATATTTGGAGCAGGATTTCCGAGGAATTTTATCCCCGATTTTTCCTGGGGCGGTGCGCACGGTTTTGAAGTATATGGCCTTAATAAGATGTTTGATACCACTACCCGTGTTTTTGAGCGGAGAAACAAAGTATTAGACGAAACAGAAAAACAACTATTGACCAAAGTTTTTGAATTAACAGAATCATACAGGAGATTTTAAAACAGATTATATTATGAGAAAAAAAATTGTTGCCGGTAACTGGAAAATGAATATGGACTATACTTCAGGCCTGAGCCTTTTTTCTGAAGTATTGAATATGGTGAAAGATGAAGTAACCGGAACTCAGGAAGTGGTTGTTTGTGCGCCATTTATCCATTTACAAAGTTTATCGCAGCTGGCTGCACAGCAAAGCCGTGTAACCATTGGAGCTCAGAATTGCCACCAGGCAGAGTCTGGTGCTTATACGGGTGAAATTTCGGCTGCCATGTTGCGTTCAGTAGGCGTTAGCTATGTAATTTTAGGCCATTCAGAGCGCCGGCAGTATTTTGGTGAAACCGATGCTTTACTGGCAGAAAAGGTAAATGTAGCGCTGAAAAATAACCTGAAACCTATTTTCTGTATCGGTGAAACGTTAGATGAACGTAACAGCGGAAAATATTTTGATGTAATTAAAAGGCAGTTGGGAGATGGTATCTTTCATCTTTCAGATGCCGATTTTAGCAAACTGGTTATCGCTTACGAACCCGTTTGGGCCATAGGAACCGGTTTGACCGCTACACCGGAACAGGCACAGGAAGTACATGCCTTTATCCGGAAAGAATTAGCTGCCAAATATGGTGAAGCTATCGCTAACGATACTACAATTTTATACGGCGGAAGCTGTAATCCTAAAAATGCCGCGGATTTATTCTCACAGGCTGATATTGATGGCGGTCTTATCGGAGGCGCATCCTTAAAGTCGCGTGACTTTACCGATATTATCAAAGCCTTTAACTAATTCAAAAGTTAAAATTCAAAAGTAAAAAGGCTAATGCACACAAGCCGGCCTGTATAATTCTATTAAGATGAGTCTAATAATAATAGATTGCTTCGCTGCACTCGCAATGACGAACATAGGAGCGTCTTTGCGAACTGAAGGGGCGGATGTGTGTATTAGGGTGAAGCAATCTTATGTAAGATGTGGTAATCAAAAAATTGCAGTCGGATTTAGATTATATTAATGAATTATTTAGAGCTTGTTTTTACGATCCGGGCAGCAGAAAGCTTTTACCAGGATTTGATTATTGATGCTTTGGCCGGTATCGGTTTCGATACGTTCCAGGAAACAGATACCGGTTTTAGCGCATACATTCCCCAACCCGATTTTAATCCCGAAAAATTGGCCGAAGTGCTGGCCGGGTTTCCTTCTGCCATAACAATATCATACCAGGTTAACCAGATAGCGCAGCAAAACTGGAACGAAGTATGGGAAAGCAATTTCGAGCCTATCATCATTGGCAATATCTGCTACGTCCGGGCAACATTTCATACCCCGCATCCGGAATATCCTTACGAAATTGTCATAGACCCTAAAATGGCGTTCGGCACCGGACATCATCAAACAACCACGTTAATGATGCGGTACATGTTAAAAACTGATTTTAAGGATAAAACAGTGCTGGATATGGGCTGCGGAACCGGTATTCTGGCTATTCTGGCCGAAAAATTAGGCGCCCGGCAAATTACAGCTATTGATTACGACCCCGTATGTTATGAAAGTACGCTCGAAAATAGTACGCTCAACTCCTGTGCAAATATCAGCGCTTTATGCGGTTCTAAAGAAGCAATCCCCTTGCAAACCAGCTTCGACATTATTTTGGCAAATATAAACCGCAATATTTTACTGGATCAGATTGAGCAGTATGCCCGTGTGTCAAAACCGGGAACATTATTGTTTCTGAGTGGATTTTACGAGAAACCCGACCTTGAAATAATTAAAGACCATTCAGAGCGTTACGGATATATATTAAGTGATTTTCAGCAGTTAAATAACTGGGTAGCAGCGAAATTTACAAAATTGTAAATTTATGTACCTGGTATGCATTCTTAACTTTTCGGTATAGAAAATAGTTATCTTTGTACTTATGTTTTTACATTTTATCGCCATTGGCGGAAGCGCCATGCATAACCTCGCCATCGCTCTTAAGAAAAAAGGTTATACAATAACAGGCTCTGACGATGAAATTGTTGAACCTTCAGCATCGCGTTTAGCGAAATACGGCCTATTGCCTGATAAAATGGGCTGGGATGTAAATCGTATTCATCGGGGCCTGGATGGCGTTATTTTGGGTATGCATGCCAGGGTGGATAACCCGGAATTGTTAAAAGCGTTAGAGCTGGGTGTTAAAGTGTATTCGTACCCTGAATACATTTATGAACAGTCCAGGCAGAAAAAACGGGTGGTAATAGGCGGAAGCCACGGTAAAACTACCATTACGTCGATGGTTATGCACGTGCTGCAGGCTAATGATCAGGATTTTGATTATCTGGTGGGAGCGCAGCTTGCCGGATTTGATACCATGGTGAAAATTACCGAACAGGCACCGGTAATGATCATAGAAGGCGACGAATATCTGGCTTCGGCCATAGACAGGCGTCCGAAATTTCATTTATATCATGCAGATATTGGCGTGATCAGCGGTATTGCCTGGGATCATATCAACGTATTTCCAACGTTTGAAGATTATGAAAAACAGTTCAGCATCTTTATCGATACTATAACCGAAAATGGTACGCTGATCTATTGTAAAGAAGATGAGGAACTGGTTAAAGTTGTTGAAGAAAGCAAGAACAAGATAAGCAAAGTAGGTTATGGCGTGCCCGATTTTATAATAGATAATGGAAAAACTTACCTGTTAAATGGTAGTGAACAGGTAAAGCTACAGGTATTCGGTAAACATAATTTGCTGAACATTAATGCTGCAAAACAGGTATGTGCCGGGCTGGGAATTACCGGTAAACAATTTTACCAGGCCATACAATCTTTTAAGGGAGCGGCAAGGAGGCTGGAATTACTGGGCGAAAATCAGGACACTGCTGTCTATAAGGATTTTGCACATTCGCCATCTAAGCTCAAAGCTACGCTGACGGCCGTAAAAGAGCAATATCCCGGCAGGGAGTTAGTAGCTGTAATAGAATTACATACGTTTAGCAGCCTGAACGAAACATTTTTAAAAGAATATGCACACAGTATGGATAGCGCTGATGTTGCTATTGTGTACATAGATGACCACACTTTTGAACACAAAAAGCTTAAGCCGTATGATGAAAACACCGTAAAACAAGCGTTTGCTAACGATAGATTAAATTTTTTTAACAATATCAAAATATTGGAGCGGTTTTTGACAACTATTAATCATAAAGGTAAAAACTTGCTTTTGATGAGTTCGGGAAGTTTTAGTGGTATGGACTTGAATAACTTAACTAAGGAAGTTTTAAATTAAAATAATATACACTAAAAATAGAATAATAATTAATAATGAAAACGTTAGGAAAAAAGATTCGTTTGCTGAGACATCAGAACGGTTGGAGCCAGGAAGACGTGGCAAAGAGATTGGAAATATCTATTCCCGCATTTTCTAAAATAGAAACAGGTATAACAGATGTGAACCTATCGCGTCTGGAGCAGATTGCTGCGTTATTCGAAATGAGCGTAGTACAACTGCTTACTTTTAATGATACCCAGGAGCAGGAAAAGTACATGTCAGAATTAGAAGAAATGACCAAGAAATTGCAGGAAAGAGAAGCCGAAGTTATTGATCTCCAGAAAAAGATCATCGAGCTGTTTGAAGAGATCAGAAGCAGCAAAAAATCTTCCACGTAATAAGTTCAACCGCATTCTAAGGAAGGTGTCTAAAAAGCTCCCGTCATCCCGATCCCGGGGTTTCGGAGTGGGATCTCCAACCAGAAGGGTTTGGCCGGAGATTTTGCTTCGCAGCTACTTCGTGGTCTCCTCTTCCCGATCCCGTACGTACAGAAGGGATCGTCGAAATGACAATGCCTTTTGACTTTTTAGACACCCTTTAAAAGATCTTGCGCATGGTAACATGCTTTTTACCAAAAGTTGCGCCGGTGGCCTCATGAATAGCCAGCATTTTTTCATTAAAATCGCCAACCCACGATAGCTCAAGCTCATCGTAACGGTTTAATGGCAGTACGTACTCCTTGAGCTTAATAAACATTGCCGACTCCAACCCGTGGCGTTGATAAGCCTGTTTGGTACCCATTACAATAGCCCGCATCCGCGATATTTTCTTATAGCGCCGGTAGTATAAAAACTTCAGCTTTTCAATAAATCCTAACTTGCCCTTTAACGGTTTAATGATCTGGTTGGCATCAGGCAGGATCAGGATGAAAGAAGCCGGCTCACCATTCACGTATGCAAACCAGATCAGGTTTTCATCCATAATGATCTTCATTTTATTGAAGCTCTCCAGTATGGTGTTTTGATTGATAGGTACAAAATTGGGAAAATCTTTCCACGCATCGTTGTAGATTTCCATAAAGTCTGCAGCAAACTTTTCAAACCGTTGGGTATCCAAATGCTCGAAAGTATAGCCCGGCTTTTTCATTACCCATTCTGCAATCCTGGTAAACCGTTCCGGAAAGGGCTTATGGACACTTAAATGATTGGTTATTTGCTCGTACAGTGTTTTAAAACCATAACAGGAAAAGAGCTGGTAATAATAAGGTGCATTATAATTCATGCCAAATGAAGGCGGAGTGAATCCGTCAACCAATAACCCCCAAAAAGTATCGTTCTCACCAAAATTAATAGGCCCATCCATGGCCTTCATACCTTTATTTTGCAGCCAGTTTTTAGCCGTATCAAATAGCAGGTTGGCTGCCTGCTGATCATCAATACATTCAAAAAAACCAATACCGCCGGTCGGCTGCTCAAATGTGTAAGCCTTTTCGTAGTTAATAAAAGCAGCTATACGACCGATGAGCTTGCCGCGGTTGTCGCGTAATATCCAGCGGGTTACCGTGCCATGCCTGTGAAAATTGTTTTTTTGAGGGTCAAACACCGCCTCGGTGTCGCTATCCAGCGGACACACCCAAGCGTCATCATGCTTGTATAAGATCCTCGGCAGATTCAGAAAATCTTTCCGGTCTTTTTTTGTTATAACCTCGCTGATGATCATAGCTCTAAATTCCCGGCTAAAATAAAAAAAGCATCCGGTATACACTGAATGCTTTACATTATGTTAAGATTTTCTATTAAAAATCATCGTCGTCGTCAAAGTCGTCACTAAAATCTTCGAATCCCATATCTTCCATGGGAACATCCAGATCGTCATCATCGTCATCATCCAGGAACCGGTTTTTAGCTTTTGGATCTGCTTTTCCCGGATTGGCTTTAGAGGCAGGTAATACCTTTTTACTTGAAGTCTTCTTGTCGGTCTTTTTGGGCGTTTTCATGAAATCAAATTTATTCAATATTCTTTCATACTTCAATATAAAAATACACAAGTTTTTATATTCCGTAATGAATTACTTAAAATAATTTTAAACTGCTTTTAATAAAGCAGCCGCCAAAAATAGTATAAAAGCAGTTTTTACAAAACGGATAAAGAAAAAATTATTCGGCCGATTGCCCTATTTCATTATCAACCTGCTCAATGTCTTTAAGCTGAGGTAATTGTGCCGTTGAGTTAATGCCAAAGTAATCCATAAATAGCGGACTTGTTCCGTACAAAATGGGTTTGCCGATGGTTTCGGCTTTACCGGTAATGATAATTAATTCCTTTTCAAGGAGCTTTTGAATAGAATAATCGCAGTTTACGCCACGTATCTGTTCAATTTCAAGCTTAGTTATGGGTTGCCTGTAGGCAATGATGGCCAGGGTTTCCAGCGCTGCCTGGCTCAGCTTCTTTTTAGTACGGTGCGCCTGTAGCTGGTTAATGGTTGCGTGATATTCGGGTTTAGACAAAAACTGGTAGCCGTTATTGATTTTAACGAGGGCCATTACCTGGTCTGGGTTTTGGTATTTGGCTGTTATGGCTTCAATGCAGGTGTTTACCTCGTGCACCGAAATATCCCTTTCATAAATGGCTGATAATATCTCGCAAAGTTCCAGCAGGCTGATACTTTGTTCTGAAGCAAATATAAGCGCTTCTATTTGCAGTGATAATTCCTCCACGTGTCAGAGCATATTTAAATTTTGAAAATAGATATTGAACGAATGCAATAATTTCGAACATAGCCTGTATCCGCCGGCAATTTAAAAAGAAATTTTAAAAGAGAAGCGTGAATCTGTTTGGGTAATTCCATTCCCGTTTTCCGATAGCTTTCGGCACTCAACAGCTTACCGAAACCCATTTCAAAAAACTTTCACTTTTAATTAATAGTGCTCTACCCTATCGCTCCTTACTTTTCGCCGGGACAATGATATAAACATCTTCATTGTCTTTTTTCATGTGGTATTTTTCGCGGGCAAATTTTTCGAGCTGTTCGCGGTTAGTGGTCAGTTCGTCAAGGTCTTGCTTTACTTTCTCTATCTGCTGGGTATAAAACTCCTTTTCTTCTTCGAGCTTATTGAGTTGGGTTCTGTATTCGTACTGCGACATGAGGTCGTTACGGTCGAAAAACAGCATCCAAACCACAAAGGCTACAGCCGAGATCAGGTATTTATTACGAATAAGATGAACAAAGCGTGCCATTACATCAAAGGTAAATAAAAAACATCCGAAGATTTGAATACTCCGGATGTTTTGCAAGTTTTTTTATCCACTTATTCACAGCATATCATGCCGCAAATGCAGGACTACTTTTTCAGAAATTTAAAATCCCTGCCGATAAACCGGGCATTACCACCCAATTCTTCCTCGATGCGCAGTAACTGGTTGTATTTTGCGATCCTGTCAGAACGTGAAGCTGAACCGGTTTTAATCTGTCCACAGTTCAGGGCAACCGCCAGATCGGCAATGGTGTAATCTTCGGTCTCACCGGAACGATGACTCATTACCGAGGTATAACCGTTATTTTTAGCCAGGCTAACGGCATCAATGGTTTCGCTTAATGAACCGATCTGGTTTACTTTTACCAGGATGGAATTTGCCACGCCCATATCGATACCTTTTTGCAGGAACTTAACGTTAGTTACAAACAGGTCATCGCCTACCAGCTGAACTTTTTTACCTAATGTGTCGGTCAGCTTTTTCCAGCCATCCCAATCGTTCTCGGCCAGTCCGTCTTCAATAGATAAGATGGGATATTTGCTAACCCACTCTGCCCAGTAAGCTACCAGCTCATCGCTGCTTAATACTTTATCCGGGTTAGATTTGTAGAATTTGTAGGTTTTGGTTTTCTCGTCATACATTTCAGAGCTGGCAGCATCCATAGCAATGTAGATCTGCTCGCCCGGTTTATAGCCGGCTGCTTCAATGGCAGCTAATACTGTTTCAATAGCCTCCTCATTGCTCTGAATATCGGGTGCAAAACCGCCCTCATCACCTACGTTGGTTGAATAGCCTTTTTTCTTCAAAACGGTTTTCAGGTTATGAAATACTTCGGTACCCATACGCAGGGCTTCAGAGAATGTATCAGCGCCAACCGGCATGATCATAAATTCCTGGTAGTCTATTTTATTATCGGCATGTACACCACCGTTCAGAATATTCATTAACGGAATGGGTAATGTATTGGCATTTACACCGCCTACATAACGGTACAACGGCTGGTGGCTTTCCTGCGCAGCGGCTTTGGCGACAGCTAATGATACGCCCAGAATAGCATTTGCACCGATTTTACCTTTATTCTCGGTACCATCTACCTGATTCATCACTTTATCAATCAGGTTTTGCTCGAATACGTCAATACCTTTCAGCTCGGGCGCAAGCTTTTCGTTCACATTTTTAACAGCATTCAGAACACCCTTACCCATGTATTTTGACTTGTCGTTATCACGAAGCTCAACCGCCTCATGCATACCGGTAGAAGCACCCGAAGGTACCGCCGCACGGCCAACAACGCCATTTTCTGTAATTACATCTACCTCAACGGTAGGATTGCCCCTTGAATCAAGTATCTGACGGGCATGTACATCTAATATTAAACTCATGATGATTTTTATTCCAAGTTTTAAAGGATTATTATCTCGATTTTCAAGTGTAATAGTGTATTTAACACACTAAGTTTAAAATCGCCCAAAATTAATATTTTGCGCCGAATACCAAAAAAATATTAGGCGAATAGTTCAAATAAAGAGGCGGAGGGCTTTGAGGGTAGAAGGTGGAAGGTAGAAGGTTATACGTTTTAGGTTTTAGAGGCTTATGGTTCATAGTTTATGGCATATAGTCCGGAAGTCGGGAAAGTCCGAGAGTCGGGAAGAGAGGAAAGAACAAAGAAACAAAAAAGATGGAAGGCAGAAGGTTTAAGGCGGAAGGCTCAATACGCAATACACAATACCAGCTTGAAAGGCTATCAATCTACCGTTGCAGGCATGCGTTCCTGGTTGTCATCCCTGTCAAGGGTATAAATTAAAGTGACTACTAAATTATTTTTACTGCCCGACGATGCCGTTGTATAATTGTACTGGTTTACCCAACCGAGCTGTGCCCCGATGTTTTTTGTAAACTGGTAGCCCATACCGGCCATAAGCCTGTTGCGCTCAAAATGTGGTGCACGATTGTTTAAAAACACTTCGTCGTATAATGAAATATAGGCTGTATTAGGCTCTACCTTAGGTTTATTTAGCGGGATAGCCATACTTAAACGGTAACGGAACCTGTTGCGATAACCGCTGCTTAACCAGCGCTGTTCTGCCCGGTAGCGATGCTCAAACTTCAAACGATCCAGATATTGGTTAATGACCAGTTGCTCCCACAACCTTGTTTCTTTAGTCAGCGGACCGGCACCCAGGTTATCGGCATCGTATGTTATATAACGGCCGGCTCCCAATAATCCTGTAAAATTTTTACTGATGCTATAACTTACACCTGCTTTGTACTCGTAATACTGGAACCGGCTGAATACAGCATCGGTGCGTAACTGCGCTTCGGCGTAGCCACCCCATTTATGTGCTGTTGTTGAGGGTAATTGAACGGTCAGTATGCTCCAACTGCCCCACTGGTGATCTGTTTGAGCTAAACCAAATTTACAGCTAACGGTGCAAAATAAAAGGAGTAGTAATGAACGGTAGTGATACATCAAAAAGGTTTTACGGTTAAACAAGCGTAGTGTATGCAGCACCCTGACGTACGCCGCGGCGCTCCAGTTCTTTATCAATATAGGTTTGAATTTCGGCTTTTTTCATGCCCCAGTTGGGCGCTATCAGCAGATCATAATCAGCCAGTCCGAACAGTCGCTGGATAATAATATCAGGCCGAAGCAAAGGGATAAATTCGGCAAGAAAGTCGGTATATTCTTCAATTGAGAATACCTTAAAGGGTTGCTTTTTGTATTTCGCACCCATAATAGAGCCTTCCACAATATGCAGATGATGCAGCTTGACAAATTTTATTTGTTCAAAGCGGTTAATTTCATCGGCATACTTCAGCATCATTTCGCGTGTTTCCCAGGGGAAACCGAAGATGGTATGTACGCAAATATCGAGCCTGGAATTTTTAACGAGGCTCAGCGCTGTTTCAAGCTCTTCGTGCGTGCAACCGCGATTGATCTGCTGTAAGGTTTCATTATAGATGGATTCCATACCCATTTCCAGGTCTACGTCAAAACGACCGGCATAGCTTTCAAGTAAAGCGATCTTTTCCGCATCGATACAATCGGGACGGGTTCCTACCGAAAGGCCTACGATATTTTCAGTATTGATGGTCAGGGCCTCGTCGTACATCATTTTAAGGTAATGCACGGGAGCATACGTGTTGGTATTGGGCTGGAAATAGATAATGAATTTTTCGGCGGCATAACCTTTTACAGCCCGCTCCATACCGCGTTCTATCTGCTCTTTGATGGATGGCGTGCTGCGGGATAATTCCGGCGTAAATGAATCTACGTTACAATAGGTACATCCGCCATAGCCTTTACTTCCATCACGGTTCGGACAGGTGAAACCTCCGTCAACAATAATTTTGAACACGCGTTTACCATCGTATTTTTTACGCAGGTAAGCGCCGTAATAATTGTATGTTTTGTGTCCAAAATCTACAGGAGTTCCCAAGTCTTATACAAGTTGAAAGTCTAAAGTTGAGAGTTGAAAGTCAAAATACAATCAACCAATAAATAACTTTTATATACCGTCCGGGCAGTTAATCTTAACCGGCTATCCAACTGAATTTGTATTCGAGCGACGGGTCTTTCATGCGCTCGGCTACACGAAGCAACCTTGCCGGTAACGACACCACATAGTCGCGGGCTTTCTCGCCGGCAGCATTCAGATCTTTTATGCTTTCTATCTGCCATTCCACGATCAGCTGTTTCAGAATATCCACATAATCAACTGCTGTATAAACACCCAAACGCTGGGCAGCATCGGTAAAATGACCAAAGGTTTGCCCGATATTGAGGCCAACCTCACGCAGAAAATGTGCCGGCATTACAATTTTTTTACGCATCATATCTTCAAACGCCAGCATGGCTTCGCTGGGATCAACAGTAAAGATATTCCTAATAAAATCAATATATGCTTTAGCATGACGGGCTTCATCTGACGCAATGACACCGCACATTTTTGAAAGCAGCGAGTCGCCATCTTTTTTAGCTAACGAGGCCACCCGGCGGTGTGAGATATTGGTGGCCAACTCCTGGAAAGAGGTGTAAATAAAATTGCGGTATGGATCGGCGCCTGTGCCGATATCAAAACCATCGGCAATAAGGTATTGGGTAGACATTTCCATCTGACGCATATTTACCCGTCCCGAAAGGTACAGGTATTTATTCAGCAGGTCACCGTGCCGGTTTTCTTCGGCAGTCCAGTTTCTAACCCACTTCATCCATCCGCCGGATTCCTCTTTAGAAACATCGTCTACCATGGTTAACCATGATTCATAAGTTGGCAAGGCTTCTTCGGTAATAGTATCACCGATCAACACAGCTACCAGATCATACGACAGTCCTTTGGATTTTTCCTGCAATTCTTTTACCTCACTGAAAAAATCTTCCCGTGTTGAATCTGGTAAGAAATCGGCAGGCTGCCAGATTGTAGCGATGGGCTTCAAATACTCGTCCATTTTTTCAAGCATATATTTCTCAATATGCTTCATTACTTCTCGCCTTGATCCAAATCGAATGTCCATATTTTCCATTAAACTGCAAATATACACAATTCAATGTGTACTAAGTTTTTAAAAATAAAATGCTGTTTAAGTTAAGAGTCTAAAGTTAAAAGTGGGAAGTTAAGCAATGCAAAATCCCCCCGGGGAATTCGGGGTTCGGAATTAAAAATCAAAAATTGAAACGGGCAATGGCTTAGCATTAGCAAAATCATTCTGTTGCGCCTTTTACCGGTAACTTATAACAAAATATCCGAAGGTCTTTGCTAAGGGCCTTCGGACATGAAACTATTTAAAACTTTACCTGGTTTTACTATTTGCCTGCAGGCGATATGATGAACGTGTAACCATAATTTTCAGGGAATAACCTGTAAGCATCGTGCGGCAAAAAGCCCCAGCTGTTATCACCTCCCAGGCCACGCTGTCCATAATCAATATCTACCGATACCAGATCACGCGGCACAACATCTACGGTATGCCGCTGATGTTTCTCATCACCATCGTCAAAATCATCTATGGTATTGTGCAATGCTGTAAAATTAACCAATGGTACGCCGGCAAACTTTAACCCGAACCCATCTTTATCGGTAAGCGTTACCCAACGGATATCGGTATGGTTACCGTTTTCCTGGGGGCGAATGTACGGGAAATACAGATCTTTAACATCAGCCTGGTAAAGTCCTACATGCGACGCCCAGTTGCGGTCGGAATAATTTTCGAGCGGCCCGCGACCATACCATTGCACCTGGCTATATTGAACCGGCATTTGCAGGTTCAGGCCAAAGCGGGGCAATTCGGGTAATTTTTTATCGGTGATCAAAACGCTATCCTGCACCTGCACCTCGCCACCGGCATTGATGGTATACGTAAGACGCAGAGCTGATCTTACCGCAGGTAAACCGGCATTGACCGTAACCTGGTAGCTGTTATCTAACTTACGTACCTTAACATCTTTAACCTGGAGCTGCTTACCCGCATCCTTCCATACCTTGCATACTGAAGGCATTTTATTACCAAAATCGTTATCGGTTGGAGCACGCCAGAAATTAGGCTGCAAGCCTTTTTTCAGCAGCTCCTGACCTTTATACTGGTACGATACCAGTTGCCCCGACTGTTTATCTATTTGAACACTAAAATCTGCCCCACTAACCTGTACGGCATTTGCTGTTTCTGATGATTTAATTTTTCCTTTTACTGCAGTGCTAAAAGGTGTAGCGTATACCGCATCATTCAGCTTAATCTGGTCTGTGGCTACTACATGGCCTTTAGGAACCAGGTTTTTCTCTTCGCGGGTTTTGGTGTAGAAATTGATAAAATATTCTTTACCTGACTGGTATCCGGGCTTATAATCGCTTATTTCAAACTGTTTTCTTTGCTGAGGCGCCAGTTGCATAACCGGTAATTTTCCGCTTTTAATTACCTTGCCATTCTCTATAATTTCCCATTCGGTTTGATAGGCATCCAGGTTGGTAAAAAAGTTCTCATTATAGATCTCAAATTTCAACGAGCCGGCATCAATCGCTTTAATGTGTACATTCTGGTAGTTCTTTTTAACTTCCCATAAGCCGGGATGCGGCGTTCTGTCGGCGCTCACCAAACCATTAGCACAAAAATTATTGTCGTTATGTGTGCCCGCAGGTTCAAAATCGCCGCCATAGGCAAAATAGGTTCTGCCATCTTTTGTTTTCTGCAAAATTCCCTGGTCTACCCAATCCCATATAAAACCACCCTGCATCTGGCGTTCAGAGCGTACCATATCCCAATATTCCTTAAAATTACCGTTGCTGTTACCCATGGCATGCGAATATTCACACCAGATAAAGGGCCTGTCGGGATATTTACCGATATATTTTCTCTTTATTACATCAACTTTCGCGTACATCCACGGAATAATATCGGTATGGCGTTCCTGGAAATCCTTACCTTGGCGCTCGGCCCGTTCGTAATGTACCGGACGGCTGGCATCACGGTTTTTCAGCCATTTATATCCTTCAACAAAATTTATCCCATCGCCGGCCTCATTACCCATTGACCATACTACTACCGAAGCATGGTTTTTATCGCGTTCAAGCATGCGCTGCATACGGTTAAGGTGCGCTTGTAGGTAGCGTGGATTATTGCCTAAGGTCTCATTGGTTTCATAGCCGTAACCGTGCGACTCGATATTCGCTTCATCCCACAGGTACAGACCGTATTCATCACATAATTTATACCACAGCGGATCGTTGGGGTAATGACAGGTACGTACCGCGTTAATATCAAACGCTTTCATCAGCTTAATATCCTTAATCATCATGTCGCGGGTAATTACATGCCCTAAAACCGGATCATGCTCATGGCGGTTTACGCCCTTGATCAATATCGGTTTACCATTTACCAGCAACTGCCCATTTTTTATTTCGCTGGTACGGAAACCGGTTTTGGTGCTAGTTGCTTCTACCAGCTTGCCATCTTTTAGTAACTGTATGGAAAGCGTATATAAATACGGATTTTCTGCCGACCACTGGTTTACAGCAGGTATATCTTTGCTAAAACTTAACGTGCTTTGTGCAGACGGTTTTACACTTAAAGGCTGCTCTGCGGTATAAACAGTTTTGTTACCCGCATCGTACAGGTTTACTTTTACTGAATATCCTGAAGCGCCTTTAGGTAAGTGATTCAGAATATCTACATCAAGCGAGAACTTGCCATTGGTATAATTCTCATCCAACCCGCTATGCGCAAAAAAATCGCGGATACGCACTTTAGGTGTAGATACCAGGTAAACATCACGCTCAATACCGCTCATGCGGAAGAAATCCTGGTCTTCCAGGTAACTGCCATCGCACCAGCGGTATACTTCTACAGCAAGCGAGTTTTTGCCCGCTTTAAGATATTTGGTGATGTTAAACTCTGCCGGTGTTTTGCTATCTTCATTATAACCTACTTTCTGCCCGTTTACCCACACATAAAATGCCGAATTGACACCGCCAAAATGAATAAATACCTCGCGGTCTTTCCAATCTGCCGGAACTTCAAAACTGGTTTTATAAGAACCCACCGGGTTATAATCGTGCGGAATATGCGGTTCATCCTTAGGGAACGGATAAATTACATTGGTATAAATCAGGTAATCATATCCCTGCATTTGCCAATCAGACGGTACCGGAATTTCCTTCCATTTACTTACATCATAATCCTCTTTATAAAAGTCTGCCGGCCTTACATACGGATTTTTTGACCAGTTAAATTTCCAGTTCCCGTTCAGCAGCTTATAGTACGGTGATGCGGACGCCTCGTCGGCCAGTGCCTGCTTTTCGGTTGCATAAGGAATAAAGGTTGCATGCGGCTTTTCTGCATTCACAGAAAAAACAGCGGGATTCTCCCAATCGTTTACCTGTGCAAACGAAGCGAAAGTAAGAAGAGTTGCCAGAAGCGTAAGATAGCAAGATCTCATAATGTGCTGGTTTATTTAAATTTAGGTTGCATTATAGTTCCCGACAAGTTTACTATTTCTTTTGCAATTTTCCGATATGTTTTGTAATGTTATTTTTAACGTGAGTTCGGGTTAAGGTGCAGGCTCGTCCCGATTTGCAATCGGGATACCAGAAAACGGCGTTTGCAATGCCGCAATGTTGCTTAAAACAATAAAAGGCTGCCCACCCCTTGGTCTGTCCCCCCGACAGACCAACATTATTCGTTCCGGCCTGCCGGGGGACAGGCCGGGGAAAGCTCTTATCTTGACGCCTATGCGAAGCCTTGGGACGAGGGGCCCGAGACTTCGGGAAAGCAATCTACCTGTTTTGAGCAGAATTATTAATCGAACTCAGGTTCATAATTTATTACTAAATAGGGCATTACTTTATGTCGTACCGGATACCGGCATTAAAATTACGTCCTTTAGTGGTGTAACCGGATATTTCCACATAATCCATGTCGAACAGGTTCTTCACATCAGCAAACACGGTTAAATTCTTTAATGGTTTAACCTGAACATAGGCATCAAATACGGAGTAGGTTTTTAGGTTAACATCAACAGGTCCTTTTACATTATCATAATAAGCATCGTTTCTGGATCCAACGTATTTATATATCAAATTGATATATAATGTTTTACCAATCTGATAACCTGCGTTTGCGCCAAAGGTATGTTTCGGGCGGCGGGATAAATAATCTACAAATACTCCGCTCGAATTAGGCCCTTCTCCTTCTACGTAAGCATACCAGGCACTCAAATCCAGATTTTGTATCGGTTTAGTTGTCAATTCAACTTCTAAACCTTTATCCTTTTGCTTAATACCATTGTCATATTTACCCATAATATAGCAAATCACATCTTTAATATCACGCTTAAACACCGATGCACTCAGGTTTAATTTTGAGGGCACCATATCAAAATCGATACCGCCTTCGTAGGTTGTTGAAGCCTCGGGTTTCAGATCCAGGTTACCGTATTGGCTGTATAACTGATACAGGCTGGGCACTTTGTACCCGGATGCCATGCTGGCAAACAGCTTGAATTTTCCGGCAATAGTGTATGATGGATTGATGGTATAGGTATAATTATTTCCATATTCTGAATGATGATTGTACCGTCCGCCTAAATCAAAATGAAAACCTCCGGCCTTCAGGAAGAGATCAGCGTAACCGCTGAAAATATGATTATGCGCATTAGGAATGTAAGTATTAAATACACCCCAGGTACTGGCTGATTCACCTGCCTGCGTTGATTTAGCATAGCGATAGTTAACTCCTGCCGTGAGATCAAAATTATCCGACAACTTTTGGTTCCAGATGGCTTCGGTATAGGTTATTTTACCGGTATTATCCTGGCTTGAGGTGCTTCCATCGCCGGCAGGCCCGTTTACAAAGCGGTTATTTACGTTATTTTGATTCAGAATAATATTTAACGCTCCTGTTTCCCAGGCATACTTTCCGGTTAATCCACCGAATAAGGTAGTGTTTTTAACGATATGGTCCGGATCATCATTAAAAGCACTGGCATCTGCGCCTAACCTGTTCTGGGTAGCCTGTATATTACCCGACAGCGAAAATTTATCAGTAATTTGTTGAGTTAAGTGTATATTAAATGCCTGTTGATGAAAATCATCTTTATCAAATCCCGGGTTTCCGGATGGGTCTGCCGAAGAAAACCCTTTAGAATCTGTATTGGAAAAATTTACGGCAATACCGGTTTTACCTACTGAGCCATTAAGTCCATACGCTTCCTTAAAGGTATTGTAACTTCCGCCGGTAGCCTGTACACTGGCGTTCAGCTTATCTGCCGAAGGTTTTTTAGTAATGATATTAATTACGCCAGCAACAGCATCAGAACCGTATAAAGTTGAATTAACACCCCGTAATATCTCAATACGCTCGATCTGGTCGATGGAAAAAGCGTTGATATCGTAATCATTAGAGATGTACGATGCATTATTGGCCGGGATGCCGTCTATCAGGATCAGCGTATTACCGGCAGATGCACCACGGGTAAAAACGGAAATAACAGAACCTGCTGCATTGTTTGTGCCCGACAAGGTCAGCCCGGCAACATTGTTCAATACTTCGGGCAGAGTACGTCCCTGACTTTTGCTAAGCTGATCGGCAGTTATTACCCGCACTACACGGCCAACATCGGCCTGCTTACGCGATGTGCGGCTTGCGGTAACTACAACTTCGTCTAACTTGGCTGGTTCCTTTTCCTGTGCCTGTAACACCGCAGGCAGCAGCGCCAGTTGTGCAAGCCCCAGGCCTGCAGCAACTACAAATTTCTTTTTGTTCATTTTTTGTATGAAAAAGATCTCGCAGCAAACAGGTGTGGAGAGAAATGGAAATACAGAGCTTTTGTATTTGTCATTCCAAGCTTCAATCCCCGAAAGCTGTGAATAGTTAATGCTTGAGGCAGGTCTTCTGACTTACTCCCGGCTTATCCGGCCTTCCCATCCGCCGGTTGGCGAACAGTGGCATTGAGAATTGGATAGCCGTTGTGGAGAACACAGCAGCGGGTCTGTCCGGGATTCGCACCCGGTTCCCTTTTAACTCCGAATTAACGGAGACCAAAAGCAGCGCAAAGATAGGATATGTAATTGATTACGGCAAGAGGAAAAGCCCACCCCAACCCTCCCAAAGGGCTACGGTGTACCCACAAAATTATTACTTGTATTGGTTTTGTTTTGTAGCAATACCGTTGTAGCATAGTGTCCCTCCGCCAGTTGGCGGAAGGGAGTAGGAGGAGGTTTCTTCTTACTTATCCGATTTTCAAATATCTATGAAATCAACAAATAATTTCTCATGTCATATGGTACTTCATCATCAAGGCATAAACCCCAAAGCCCACCGCCTGTAAATCTTTTTGTGAGGTATTCCCAATTATTACAAATCTCTTCCTCCCCCTGCCCCCTCGAAATGAGGGGGATAGTGATTAACAAAGTCAATGCCTGGGCAGCGTATAGTGCAGATCAAGGCTGTAAGGGTTAATAACCTATTGTTAAAGATGTGGGTACACCATAGCCCTAAGAAAGGGAGTAAAACCAGGCTATTATTTGTTGTTCGTTATTCGCCTTACGCCTTAAACCCTCTGCCTTCCACCTTTGCCTTACTTACATTCAATCTGCGAGAGATTTACATCATTCATCAGGATATCGAACTCGGTACGGCGGTTCAGCTGCTGGTCGGCTTCAGAGCAGGGTACACCATCGTAACAACGGTTTACCAGTCGTGATTTACCGTAATACTCAACGGTTATCCGGTATTCGGCAATACCTTTTTCCACCAGGTAGCGCTTTGCAGATTCGCCACGACGCATAGACAAATCTTTATTATATTCTGCCGATGCACGGCTATCGCAGTGGCTTGAGGTTATCACTGTGAGTTCGGGGTGCGCTTTCATCAGCTGCACCAACCGGTCTAACACGGGTTTGGCATCATCGCGTATAAAATCCTTATCCAGGTCGTAATAAATATTAGGAATCCAGAACTGGCGTTTCAGCGAATCGCAATTATTCATTACCCATTGCTGCGATGCCTCCATCTTCCTGAGCTTCAGCGTTACCTTAATGGTTGAATCTACCTTAATGCCGTTGGTTGTGATGAAGGTGCGGGCCTGCATATACGAAGGCCGGTCGGCAATAATTTCATAATCGGTTGCTTTAGCCAGCGTAGCCGTAAACATGCCGCGGCTGTTGGCTTTTAACGTGTCAACTTCGCCGTTGTGCCGTAAATAGACCGTACTGCTTAACGGAAGATTGGTTTTTGCATCAACTACCAGACCTTCCAGGTTTACCCGGTAACCGATACGCTTATACGAAAATATATCGTCGCTGCCGTTGCGGTTCGAGCTGAAATACCCACTGCGCCCATCGGCACTTTTAATAAATCCGAAATCATCTTTTGATGAGTTGAACGGTACGCCCAGGTTACGGGGAGTGTACTGGGGCTTCAGGTCGTTAAGCGCCACTTCGAACAGATCCAGCCCGCCTAAACCGGCATAACCGGTAGAGGCAAAGAACAGCAGGCCATCCTTATCTAAATAAGGGAACATTTCATCGCCTTCGGTATTGATCCTGTTGCCCATGTTCACCGGACGCCCCCATTGTCCGCCCGCACCATTTCTTACAGAATAGTACAGGTCGGTTCCGCCAAAGCCGCCCGGCATATCAGAAGTAAATATCAGGATATTACCGTCTTTACTGATGGCCGGATGCCCGATGGAATACTCGTTGCTGTTATACGGGAACTCCGTGATATGATCCCAGTTTGAGCCGTCGGTAAAATAGAGCTTCAATTTTACCGTACCATCTCCGCTCCGGACAACGCCTTTACTGTAATTATTACGTGTAAAGATCAGTGTACCATCAGGCGCTATAACGGCAGGCCCTTCATGATACCGTGTGTTTACTTTTCCTGATAAAAGATGCGCACCACCAGCTCCTGCGGTCCCAGAAACCCCTTTAATGTACTCTGAACCATACTGGATGAACGTATTGTTATCGTTACTGGTGGGCGCAGTATCATCATCATTGTAAACCAGCTTCCCCGCTTTCTTATTGTCTTTTGAGGATGTATTGCCCGCTCCCCCGTTCATATTATCTACTACGTACAGATCTGAAAAAGCTGTCAGATCCCAAAGAAACACGTTTTTTGTAGGGCCCTTGGTTGTCCGGTTGCTCACAAACAGCAAGCCGTCTTTGTAGTAAATCGGCGAATATTCTGAAACTCCTGTGTTAAATGATACCGGGTCGACCGTCCACTCACCCTTATCTTTTGAAAATACTGAGGGGTCAGTTTTTACAAACGATGACGCCCGTTTATCGGCAGGAACCATAGCCAGGTATTTACGATACCATTGCTCTGATTCTTCGTATCGTTCATTATTGGCCAGCGCCTCGGCATAACGTAAGGCCCACACCGGCTTTAAAGGCTGCTTTTTAGAAAGAGCCTCGTAACTTGCCAATGCCTCGTTGTACATTCTTATTTTCCGGTAGCTGTCTGCAAGCATCTCAAGCGCCAGGGTGTTAGCGGTATCTTTCTGTACAATAGGGTTTAATAGTTGTATGACCGCTAAATACTGAAACGACTGGTAGGCTGCCGCCGCTTTTTTCATTCGCGGATCGTCTGCTCCAAAACTTTTTTGCTGCTGCAGGCATAACACGCAAAACTGTAATAAGAATATCTTAAAGATCAATTTCATAATGCTCAATATCAGAAATACCGGGGTGTTAATATTCTATCGCGATTACGGCCAAATTCATAGCGCAGCATAATTTCATGGCTTCCCGAATTGTAGTTCTGCAGCTTTGTTGTGCTGTAATCGTACTGATAGCCAATGCGTATCTGCGGACTAACCTGTAATTGCACAGTTGCCCCAACATCGGCATTGGTACGATAGGTAGCTCCCACTGCAATAACATCCTTGATCCAGAGCGCCAGATCGCCATCGGCCTGTACAGGGGCTCCTTTTACGCCTTTTACCAATACAGATGGCTTCAGGTTGAAATCGTCGTTAAGCTTAAACACATAACCCGCTGCCAGAAACAGGTGTACGGCCGGGTTATACGGCGTACCGGTAGTGTTATAATATTCGTTACTTAACAGCTCCATGGCAGATAATCCCACGTAAAAACGGTCTGAGTTATAATATGCTCCAAAGCCGGCATTAAAGTTTACCTGGTTTACATTATCGCGAAAAGCGGCATCATTCGATGTTCCGTAAGGATCTAACGCTACCGAGGTAAAATCGGCACGGTACTGGGCAGCAGTTCCCTGGATACCCAAGGCCAGCGTTCCCTGGTCGCTCATGCGGATACGATAAGCATAGCTGGCCGAAACTCCCGTGTTACGGGTAATGCCTAATTTATCGTTGAACAGCTGTAAGCCCAGGCCGATCTTTTTATCGCTAACAGGTGCATCAATGGTAAATGTAAAGGTTTTAGGCGCCCCGGCTATGCCTGTCCACTGGCTGCGGTATAACGCGGTTGCCGAAACCACATTCCTGCTGCCGGCATAAGCCGGATTGATAGCCATGGTATTGAACATATACTGCGAATACATGGCGTCCTGCTGTGCCAGGGCAGCAGAGCAGGATAAAACCTGTATAATGAATGTAATATATATATAGGTGCGTTTCATTTCTATCGTTTAATTGTCAGGTAGCCGGTGTATTTATCTTTACCATTAATGATAATAATGTAATAGTAGGTTCCGTCGGGGGCATCATCGCCTACATAGATACCTTCGGTACATTTACCTTCCCATGAGTTATCGTAATCGGCAGAGCGATAGATACGGTTACCCCAGCGGTTGTATATTTCTACCGAAGCCTTATTTCCGCCCAGGTTCCAGATCACAAACTTATCGTTAACGCCATCCCTGTTAGGCGAAAAACCTTGCGGGATGAACAGGTTGGTACCCACCAGCGTAACCGGAGTGGGTTCTGCCGGCGAAACATCGCCTGCCGTATCCGGGTCGGGTTTTAAACCATTGGTAGACTGGTCATTTACCTTAGTGCCGTTCACCGGGGTTGTTCCTTCTGCGTAAGCGCTGTTTTTAAACACCCCGCTGCCGGCTGTTAGCTGCACATTTACGCTGAGCTGAATTTGCTGCTGTGTACCGGTAGCCAGCGTATTACCGCTTTGCAACAGTTCGGTATTGGATGAGCCATTGTACAGGTTATTGACCAGGAGGCTGCCCGGAGAGCTGATCGACGTCACGGTAAAAACATTACCGGCAAAGGTTGCCGACAGATCATCGGTAATGCTGATATTGGTCAGATCATCGTCGCCGTAGTTGCGTACGGTGAACAGGTAAACCACATTGTACGAATTATTGATCCCCTTGGTAGCAGATACCAGCTCTTTGGCCAACCCGATCATTGCCCGGCGAATACTGATATTGACCGTGGCCACATTAGAAATGTTTCCATCGTTGTCTTTCACGGTATAGGTAAAGCTATCAGGCCCGAAATAGTTATTTGCCGGCGTGTAGGTTACCTGGCCGTTTGCCGGGTTTACCGTTACGGCGCCATGTGCCGGCTGGGCAACAACCGTTACCGTTGTTTTATTAATGGTACCATCAGGGTCGGTATCATTAGCTGTAACGTCAATAACAACCGGCGTGTTTACCAGCGTGGTCTTGCTATCGTTTACCGCCTGCGGGGGCCCGGATACAGCAACCGTTACCGTAATGGGGTCTGATTCTGTTCCGCCGGGAGCTACTAATGTGTATGTAAAGGTATCGTTGCCCGAATAATTCGGATCGGGCGTATATTTTACTGTTCCGTCGGGCTGCGGCACGGCAGTACCATGTGCAGGCGGCGTTTTCAATGTTACAGTTGTTCCGGTAGCGCCGGCATCATTATTTTTTACCGGGATAACAACCGGTGTATTGATCAGGGTGGTAGCGTTATCATTGGTTCCGGTTGGTTTAACAGTAATATTTACCGTTGCCACATTAGATACATTACCATCGTTATCTTTTACGGTGTAAGTAAAACTATCCGGCCCGGAATAACCGTTTACCGGCGTATACGTTACTTCGCCCGTTACCGGGTTAACGGCTGCCGTGCCATGAGCCGGCTGGGTAACCACGGTTACCGTTGTTTTATCAGGTGTACCATCGGTATCGGTATCATTAGCCGTAACATCAATAACAACCGGCGTGTTCACCAGCGTGGTCTTGCTATCATTTACTGCCTGCGGGGGCGACTGGATCACGATAGTAACGGTTATAGGATCTGACTCTGTTCCGTCGGGAGCTACTAAGGTATAGGTAAAGGTATCGTTGCCCGAATAATTCGGATCGGGCGTATATTTAAACGTTCCGTCGGGCTGTAGTGTGGCTATTCCGTGCGGCGGCGCTGTTTTTAAGGTAATGGTTGTGCCGGTAGCGCCGGGATCATTATTCTTTACCGGGATAACAACGGGCGTATTCACTTTAGTGTTTGCATTATCATTAACACCAACCGGTTTAATTACGATGCTTACCGTTGCCGGATTGGAGACCAGCCCTTTATTATTTTCTATGGTATAGGTAAACTGGTCTTTACCTGAATAGCCTGTTACAGGGGTATAAACGCCGGTAACCGGGTCAAATGTACCGTGTGCCGGCCCTGTAATCACTTTGGTTTTGGCCGGTACAATGGTATTATTCAAACCTCCGTTATCGTTATCCAGAATATTCAGCGTTAAGGGTGTGTTTTGTACAACGGCATAGCTGTCGTCTACGGCGGTTGGATAGGCAACTGCCTCATCAAACGGGTTGATACGTACGTTACGTATCTCGTGAAAGTTGGTGAGGCTACCGGTAGAAGATGCTAATCCGTAGTGCAATTGTGTCGGTGCCGCAACATGATATGGATAGTTATCAATCAATGTATAGGTTTGCCCGGTGGGCGTTCCGTTACCGACAAGTATTTTTACTGTAATATCAAAACCAACGGTAGCCGGTTTCAGCTCAATAATAGCCCGGCGGTAGCCCATATCTGTAATTAATGGTTTACGGTCAGGGCCATAAGTTTCTAATGTAAACCCAAGCGGATCGGTTTGCGCCGTTGTTAAGAACTGGTAACCATTGGCAGCATCGCCCCGTAAAGTTACCGAACGCGGCAAAAAGCCGGGGCCTCCGTGGCGTCCTTCGATGGGGTTTGAGAAATTGCCATATTCATCCAGTCCGATGCCAAGGTAAGCCCCCGATAAGCCGGGTGATGTTTCGGCAGCAGCATAGTTGGCATATCCCAGCGATCCGCCAAACCCGCCGATACTGAAGGTGCTTACACCGGCATCAAACAGGAAAAAGGTGATGCCATCTGCGCCTGTGCCGCCATAAGTAAAGTATTCAAACTCTACCCGCATACCATATTCTGATGGAAAGTTGGTAGTGCTGTATATATAACCTTTCTGGTTTTGATCATTATTGGTTAGCCGGAGGTACCCGTTTCCCTCACCTTCGTTTGTGGGTGTACCGGCTGTAAGAAATGCGGCTGGTGCTCCGCCATAAACAATACCCGAAGCGGTGGAATTTTTAAAACTTTCAAAATAGGGGAACTGTGCATACGTATCATACACACTTGCACTTATTAAAAAGGCAATTAAGGAAAGTAGTTTTTTCATCATACCGGTAGATCAATTATCAATTTACTTACCAAAACTGTGTCATTAAGCCGTTAACTGGCTGGGCTACTGCTTAAATTCTGCCATAACCTGAATTATTCGCCCTATCAACAAACTATATCATATCCTGAAACAAAATTCATTAATGGATAGCTGGTTATTGCTTTCTCCGGAGTGTCCCGGGCTTCAGCACCGCACATTTTCCCCACATGGGTAATATATTCCCCAATGCAATGATTAACTGTAACGAATACGATCATTAACCATAACGCTCTCCGGACGATTATGTTAACCCGCTAAGTCATGGAAACACATTTATACAGGTAAGAAAACTAAAGTAGCTGTTTAATATTTTAATATTTGGCACAATAATCTATATTTAGACAGTTAATTAAAAGCATATTTTACGTAGGTTAAACCCATATAGTTTGCCTGTTTTAACATATATATGAACAAAAAAAGTGTTTTTTACCTGTTACTTACTATAGGCTTATGTACCGGGATGGCCCGCACCTACGCCCAGGAAAGCATGATCCCGGATGTATCATACGTATACCTTGAAAAATTAATTGCTACGGCAAAACAGAATTACCCGCGATCTAAATCGTATGCCATGCGCACCGAGATTGCCAAAAATAATGTTTCGCGGCAAAAAATGTCATGGCTTGAGCCCTTTTCGTTCTCGTATATTTACCAGCCCCGCACCATTATTAATACGGTAGAGCCTAATTTTCTGACCGGCTACCAGGTAGGCATCAATGTAAACATTGGCGAGATACTGAAAAAGCCTTACGATATTAAAGAAGCTAAACAGCAATATAGCGTTGCCAGGGAAGATCAGCAGGAAAATGACCTGAGTATAGAAGTCGAGGTTAAGCGCCGGTATTTTACGTATATCCAGCAGCTTAATACCGTACGTTTATATTCAAACACGTTGCTGGATGTAGATGCCATGCTAAAATCGATCAAGCTGAAATATGAAAAAGGCGAGGCATCTTTTGACCAGTACAGCCAGGCGCTTATTACCTTTTCTAACACTACACGTACAAAAATAGAGGCCGAGGCCAATTTATTAACGGCCAAGGCTGCGCTGGAAGAATTACTTACCATTAAATTAGAAGAAGTTAAATAATTATGGGCGAAGTCAAGAAATTTCTATACCTGCTGTTCAGATATCGCTATCTGCTACTCATTGTCCCGGTTGTAACCGTTATCATCGCTTTTTTCCTGGTACGTAATTTACCCGATGTGTATGTGTCTCAAGCCCAGATCGCTACCGGTATTGTTGACGAGACGCAGCAATTCATGGCTACCGAAAGCAACCAGCAGGAGTCGAGCATAAACCGTGAATTCAGCAACCTGATCGAAATGATGCGGATGAAAAAGATCATTGACCAGGTTTCTTATCAACTGATACTGCACGATCTAAGCGCTGAAAAACCTTTCAGGAGCCCCAGCAAACTGTTAAAGGAGCTTAACGAAGATGCCCGCACACACGCCGTTGAGGTATATACTAAAAAATATAACCTGAAAGAGGGCCTGAATCTTTGGGATAAAGACCAGAACGGTTTGTACCAGGTGATCCGCTCTATGGGATACGATGAAGAAGCGATAAAAAGCAAGCTGACCATTTACCGGGCAGATGTGAGTGATTTCATCAACGTGGAATTTTCGTCGGAAAACCCGGAATTATCCGCTTTTGTATCTAATACACTGTGTAAAGAATTCATCACTTACTATACTTCTATCGTTAAAGAGAACCAGCACAAATCGGTTACCTTCCTGGGTAACCTGCTGCAACAAAAAACAGATACGCTTAACCAGCGGGTAGACCAGCTCAGGGATTATAAGATCCACAACCGCATTCTTAACCTCGACGAGCAATCGCGGCAAATGTATGCCCAGGTTACTGAATTTGAGTTGCGCAAGCAACAAACCGAAAAGGATATTGCCGCCTATAAAGGCGCCATTGAAAATATCGACGCCAAGTTCAATCCCCGCGACCGCAGGTATTTTGAATCGACCTTAACCCGCATTAATCAGGACATTCTTGAAACCAAAAGGGAATTACAGGCCCAGTCTGACAATTATATTAAAAATGATTTTGACGAAAAATACAAACCTTCTATCGATTCGTTAAAGGATGTGCTTAATTCGCAGATCTCGGTACTTTCGGATAAATACATCTACAACCCGATGAATACCAAGCAGGATCTGATCCAGCAGAAATTAAACCTGCAGATACAATACGACCTGGCCCTGTATAGCCTGAGCACTATTAACAAAGAGCTTAACCGGTTAAACCAGCGTTTTGATCAGCTGGTACCGCACGAGGCTGTGATACAATCGTTTGAACGCCGTATTGATATTGCCAGCAAAGAGTACCTGGATATACTTGACCAGTATAACAAAAGCAGCATGCAATCGGGTTTTTCTATCAAGCTGCGCCAGGTGCAGCAGGCTATGCCCGGCATGGCCCAGGCCTCTAAAAAAATGCTGCTCATTATATTGAGTGGTGTCATCAGCCTGGTTTTCTGCGTGGTAGTGCTGTTCATTATCTTCTTCTTTGACGATAGCATTATTAATGCGAAAGATCTTGCCGAAAAAACCAATATTCCCGTATTGGGAAGTATTAACCTCATAAACGCCGAAGTACTCAGCCTGAGCGATATATGGCGAACATTGCAGGATACCGAAGCGCTGCAGGCGGTACGAAACGAGCTGCGCTCCATACGTTTTGAGGTGAACCGCGAGCTGTTCAATACTTCCACACACTCAAAAACTCTGGCCATAACCAGCATCCGCGAAGGAGAAGGCAAAACCTTTTTTGCGGCCAGCTTAGCGTATACGCATATTGTGGTTAATAAAAAAGTATTGCTTATTGACGGAAATTTTGACCGCCCGGTGATCACCCAAACATCAGACCCGCAGTATTTTATTGAAGATTACCTGATGGATAACCGGTTTTACAATTTCCCGGCCGGCATAACCATTATGGGTAACCGCGGCGGCGACAAATCACTGTTTGAGATCGGGCATGAGGATCTTATCCGTACCAAGCTTGATCAGCTAAAATCGCAATTCCACCTGGTTTTGATTGAAATTCCGCCGTTAGAGGCGCTTAACAAAGCTAAAGAGTGGATCATGTACTCTGATAAAGTAACGGCCGTTTTCCAGGCGAATCAATCGCTTAACGAAGCTAAGAAACAGCATATCAATTATTTAAAAAGCTTATCAGACAAGTTTATCGGCTGGGTGATCAATAAGGTGATTCCAGACCGGACAATGGGGTGAAGAAGGGAGAAGGTGGAAGATGCTAACTACTTCTCCGCTTAGGGAGGTTGAAAGGGGCTTAATAACGCACAACGAAACACACTAACTTGAAACTAATAGTAACATATCTGTGGATCGGTATCCAAATTATCATTGCGTTTAATTTGGTGTTCCCGCTATTGCTTCTGCTGTTTCATGCGTTCAAAACCTGGAAAAAACAGGTCAGGAAGCCGTTGATCAGCACCCAACCGGATTATGCCGTGATCGTGACCGCTTATGAAGAAACGGCCAATCTTCCTGCTGTGGTCTCGTCCATTCTTCATTCAACTTATCCTGATTTCATATTATACGTAGTAGCCGATAAGTGTGATATCTCCGGATTGCATTTTGACGATCCACGGGTTGTGCTGCTTCGCCCTGAAGATACCTTATCAGGCAATACGCGATCGCATTTTTATGCTATTGCGCATTTTAAACGTCCTCACTCCCATTTAACCATTATTGACAGCGATAACCTGGTAGCCCCCACCTATTTACAGGAGCTTACCGCTTACTTTAACCAGGGATACCAGGCTGTTCAGGGTATCAGGAAGGCTAAAAATTTAGACAGCACATACGCCTGCTTAGATGCTGCCCGCGATATTTATTACCATTTTTACGATGGCAAACTGCTGTTCGAGGCAGGCTCATCAGCAACATTGGCAGGCTCGGGCATGGCTTTTACAACTGCTTTATATAAAAATTGCCTGGAAAAACTCGACGTTCAGGGTGCAGGATTTGATAAAGTACTACAGGCACAGATATTAAACCGGGATCTGCGTATCGCCTTTGCCGAACATGCCATTGTGTTCGACGAAAAAACATCACGATCAGAACAACTGGTCAAACAGCGTTCCCGCTGGATAAATACCTGGTTCAAATATTTTTCATACGGCTTTACGCTGATCGGCAAAGGCATACGCCATTTCAGCCTGAACCAGCTTTTATTTGGCGTGGTACTGCTACGGCCGCCATTATTTATCTTTTTGCTGCTATCGGTATTATTTATGCTTACAAACTTATGGATCAGCCTGATAAGCAGTGTGGCATGGTTTTTGGCCCTGGCATGTTTTGTGGGAAGCTTTTATATCGCCCTGACATATTCAGATACCGATAAACGGATTTACGCTTCGCTAAGCGGTATTCCTAAATTTATGCTATACCAGGTAATATCACTTTTTAAAGTGAGGCGGGCTAACCAGCATTCGGTGGCAACCAGGCATTATCATCATACGGAATTGGAAAGCAGAGAGTAAGGATGAGACGAGAGAGGTGAAATGTGAGATGTGAGACGAGAGATGTGAGATGTGAGATGTGAGATATGAAACAATTATAACTATAGAAACTAACAAAGAGCAGTAAGAACATGTTTAATTTTCATAGATGTGGTGATTGTGGATGGACGGTGAAGACACCGTCCATGGCTTCAGCTGCTGCTGGTGTCACCACCAGCAGCAATAAAACCATTGTTTCATGAAATTTAAACAGGTTCTAACCCCTTGCAGGTTTTTGAGTTTTTAAATTTTTATTTTTAACAGGTATGAGAACAGAGCCGGCAAAACACTTTAATCTCTACGCAAAAAAAGAGCAGAACCTGAACAAAATTCTGGCAATTGTTGTGGCTGCTATTTTTGTATTTGCTTTTGTGTTTAAAATTATATTCTTTTAAGCATGGGCAGCTTTTCAAACCGGGTAATCCATAGTGATAAACGTGTGTACCTTGTACTCGGCATCATTGGTATTATCGTATCGTTATGCTTTGCCTTCCTGATCAAAGAGCTGGGATTAGCTGGCGGAGCTATACCGCTGGCGCTGATGATAGGTATTCCCGTGCTGTACGGCGTAATCGCTTATCCCCGGTTTGGCATCATCATACTAATTATTTCGGCCTTCCTGCTCATGTGGGTATATAAGTTCGGCTGGGTCGAATTCCCGTTAGGAACCTTAATGGACGGCCTGCAGGCCTTACTTATCATCGGCTTCCTGATCAAACAAAAATATCATAGCAACTGGCGCATATTCCGTAACCCCATCAGTTACATGATCCTGATATGGATAAGCTATAACCTGCTTGAATTTTTCAATCCCTGGGCCGAATCCCGGCTGGCATGGGTGTATACCATCCGGTCTGTAGCAGCCATTATGCTCATGTATTTTATTTTTACCTATAGCATTACATCGGTTAAATTTATACGTACCATTATTATTGTATGGCTTAGCTTATGCGTTTTTGCAGCCTTGTATGCCATCCGACAGGAATACTGGGGCTTATTCCCTTTTGAACAACGGATTGTAGATGCCGACCCTCTTTTGCAAAGCCTGCTGTTTATTGACGGTCACCTGCGTAAGTTTTCCATTTTTGCCGACCCGGTATCGTTCTCTTATAATATGGTGGTGGCCAGCGCCTTGTGCCTTGCCCTGGTTTGGGGGCCTACATCGGTTTTCAAAAAAATTGTACTCCTGCTTATGGCAGCGCTGTTTTTAACCACCATGTTTTACGCCGGTACCCGTGCCGCATACGTGCTGCTTCCATCGGCGTTAATATTTTTTGCCATCCTCAATCTCAACCGGAAGATCCTTATTTACGCCGGTATAGCAGCTGTGGTCATCACATTCTTTGTATTTGTGCCCACCAGCAACCCTACCCTGTACCGGTTTCAGTCGGCATTCAGGCCTTCGGCCGATGCATCGTATAATGTGCGCCAGATCAACCAGAAACGGATGCAGCCTTATATACGGTCGCACCCGTTTGGTGGCGGTTTAGGCGCTACAGGAGCATGGGGCGTTCGTTTTGCACCTTACTCATTCCTGGCACAGTTTCCACCCGATAGCGGTTATATGCGTGTGGCAGCCGAATTAGGCTGGATAGGCTTAATATTGCTTTGTACCCTGATATTTATTGTATTGAAAACGGGAATAGAGAACTTTTTCGAGATAAAAGATCCGGAGCTTAAAGCCTATTGCCTGGCTATGCTGCTTATTGTGTTCATCTTCCATTTTGGTAATTTTCCGCAGGAAGCATTTGTGCAATACCCGTCTAACGTATTGTTTTATCTCTCGATAGCGCTTATTAATGTTACCCGGAGGCTGGATATTGAGAAACAGAAAAAGCTTGCTCCTCCTCCTATTATAACCGTACCTTAATGACATTATCAGACGTTATCAGATCTAACCCGGCTATAAAAAAGTTTGTGCATCGGCTGCTCATTCCTAAAAACGGTTATTCGCCGAGGTTATGGGTAAAGCTGCTGGTAAATCCGTTGAAGCATCATAAAGGCAAAGGCTCCCGGATAAGCTGGAAAGCACGTACTGATGTTTTTCCGTTCAACCGGTTCAGCTTAGGCAACCGGTCGGTTATCGAAGCTTTTTCTGTGATTAACAACGGCGTAGGCGATGTCATTATCGGCGATCATTCCATTATTGGCATTGGCGATGTCATTATTGGCCCCGTAAAGATCGGCAATAACGTGATGCTGGCCCAGCATGTAGTGTTATCAGGATTAAACCATGAATACCGGGATATAAACATGCCGCCTAAGGATCAGGGAGTGACTACCCGCCAGATTACCATTGATGATAATGTATGGATTGGCGCCAACAGTATTGTTACGGCCGGAGTGCATATCGGCAAACATGCCGTTATTGGCGGCGGAAGCGTGGTAACCAAAGATATTCCCGATCATTGTGTGGCGGCAGGAAATCCTGCCAAAGTGGTAAAGCGCTATAATTTCGACACTCAAAGCTGGGAAAAAGTATGCGTTTAGTTAATTCTGAACTATTATTTTAGAGCGACTTTCGGTTTTGACTTTTAACTTTTAACTTTTGACTTTTGACTTAGCATCATGGCTCTTGAGAACCGCGATATTTTCATACTGGGTGCAACAAAATTCGATGGCCCTTACGAATCTACCAGCTATACGGTTGCCCGGTATCTTGCCCGCAATAACCGCGTTTACTATATCGATTACCCGTTTACCTGGAAAGATTATATCCGCCAGAAAGGCACTCCCGAATATACTGTTCGCAAACCCTATCTCAAGCCAGGTTCAAACGGTGTGCTGGATACCGATCTGCCAGGATTAAAAATTATCTTCATCCCCCTGCTCTATTCTATCAATTTTTTGCCCGAAGGCTGGCTTTACCGTTTATTGTTACGGTTAAACGAGCGTATCATCACCAAGCGACTCAAACGGGTAATCAGGCGACTGAATATTAAAGATTATATCTATATCAACTCATTTAATTTTCACTATCCTGATATCGCGAAAAGCTTGTCGCCCGTTTTAACCGTGTATCATTGCGTTGATCCGTTAATTATTGAATACGACAAACGGCACGGCATAGTGTCTGAGCGTAAGCTGGTAACGCAAAGCGATATGGTCATCTGTACCAGCAAGCAATTAGCCGACGAGAAAAGGGCATTAAATCCACACACTTATTTTGTTCCTAATGCTGCTGACATTTCGCACAGTGGCAAAGCATTGGACGAAAGCCTGGAGATCCACGAAAGCATCAGGGACCTGCCTAAGCCGGTTATCGGGTATTTTGGCACTATTGAGCGCCGCATGGATTTTGAGCTGCTTAACAAGGTAATAGAAAGTAACCCGGATAAGAGCTTCGCTTTTGTAGGCCCATTGTCGCCCGAATTTGTGCCCGAATGGTTTA
This sequence comes from Pedobacter sp. BS3, assembly GCF_008274585.1. Classification (GTDB taxonomy): domain Bacteria; phylum Bacteroidota; class Bacteroidia; order Sphingobacteriales; family Sphingobacteriaceae; genus Hufsiella_A. The sequence continues at coordinate 666,182 of NZ_VTRT01000002.1, forward strand.
GTAATATGCCCAATGTTTACCTCCCCGGAAGGCAAGATTATAAAGATATGCCTGCCATTATTAAGGGCTTTGACGTGGCTATTATTCCCTTTAAGAAAGACGACGTGAGTAAAACGATATTCCCACTTAAATTATTTGAATACCTTGGAGCCGGCAAACCGGTAGTAATCACCGATTTCAACCCTGATTTAAAGGAGTTTACCCAAGGGACGGTTGCTTTTTGCAATAATGCCAAAGAATTTAACCAGGCCATGAATGAGTCGTTAAAAAATAATACATTTAGCATGCAGCAACAACGCATACAGGTAGCGCAACAAAATACCTGGTATAAACGGGTTGAGGAAATAAGCAATATTATAAGCGATGCAATTCAGTCCGATCGCCCGTTTTGATTTGATTTAACAGTAGTAATACGCATACCATTTAATGACGAGGATTCTTTTCGACCATCAGAAATTCAGCACGCAGCGCTACGGCGGTATCAGCCGTTATTTTGCCAACATCATTGAATATATTAAGCCTTTGCCTGATTTTAGCTATAAACTCGGCGTTCTATCCTCTAAAAATCAATACATTAAACCACACATTCCCTTTCCGACACAGGATCTGGGAATGATGAACGATTGGGTTTACACGATCAACAAGTTATATTGCGATTACCTGCTGAACCAGGATCAATTTGACATTTTTCATCCCACTTATTACGATACTTACTTTTTTAACCGCCTGAAAAAGCCGCTGGTTATCACGGTTCATGATATGACCCATGAACGTTTACCGGAATATTTCTGGGCGAAAGACCCGCTCTCACATAATAAACGCCTGAATATTGAACGTGCTGATAAGATCATCGCCATATCCGAAACTACAAAACATGATCTGCTAAAACACACCGATGTTGATGAGCGCAAAATTGAGGTGATATACCACGGTATTGACATTAATAATCTGCCACAGGCAAAGAAAATAAACGGTTTGCCGGCGCAATATATTCTTTTTGTAGGCGACCGTGGCGGGTATAAAAATTTCTACCTGTTCCTGGAGGCCTTTAAACAGATATCGGCAAAATACCCCGACATCCATATTGTATTAACCGGCGGCGGAAATCTTGAGATTGCCGAGCATGAGTATATTAACTATCTCAAATTAGCCGGTAAAATATCGCATGTTCATGCCAGCGACGAGGAATTATTTTACCTGTATCAGAACGCGTTGTTTTTTGTATATCCTTCGCTTTACGAAGGTTTTGGTTTGCCCATACTGGAGGCTTACCGTGCCGGCTGTCCGGTGATATTAAGCGATACCGTATGCTTTAAGGAAGTAGCAGCTAACGCAGCTTTATTCTTTTCTGCTCTAAGTGCCGAAAGCCTGGCCGAAGCGCTCGAAAAAGCAATCACCGACACAGTATTACGGGAAAATCTGATTAAACAAGGAAAAGAACGTTTATTACTGTTCCCGCTCGAAAAATCGATGGATCAAACACTGGAAGTATATCACTCCTTAGGAAAGTGAAAAGTGAAAAGTAAAAAGTGAAAAGTAAAAAGTAAAAAGTAAAAAGTAAAAAGTGAAAAGTAAAAAGTAAAACAAGAAATAGCTCTCTCAATCATGTTATTTAACTCCGTCGATTTTGCTTTCTTCTACATTACAGTTACCCTGCTATATTTCCTGCTGCCATTTAAAGGCCGTTGGGTTTTATTGCTTGCTGCCAGTTGTTATTTCTACATGGCATTTGTGCCTGTTTATATCCTGATACTGGGCTTCACCATTGTAGTTGATTACTTTGCAGGAATATACATTGAAAAATCTGCCGGGCGAAAGCGAAAATGGCTGTTAGTGTGCAGCCTGGTGGCTAATATCGGTGTACTGGCCTTCTTTAAATATTTCAATTTTATTAACGAAAACATTACGGCTGCCGCCAATAGCATGGGCTGGCATAACCACATTCCATTCCTGACCATATTGCTCCCCATCGGCTTATCGTTCCATACGTTTCAGGCAATGAGCTACACCATCGAGGTGTACCGTGGCAACCAGAAAGCCGAAAAACATTTCGGCATTTATAGCCTGTATGTCATGTTTTACCCGCAACTGGTGGCCGGCCCCATAGAACGGCCGCAGAATATCCTTCACCAGATGCATGTAAAGCATAATTTCAGCTATGCCAATATGGTGGCCGGATTACGGCAAATGGCCTGGGGATTCTTTAAAAAGCTGGTGGTAGCTGATCGTTTGTCTATTTATGTAGATTCGGTTTACAGTAACCCCGAACTGCATAACGGCTCATCTGTGGTTGTAAGCTCTATCTTTTTCGCCATCCAGATCTACTGTGATTTTTCAGGTTATTCCGACATAGCCATCGGCTCGGCCCGCACTATGGGATTTGAGCTGATGACCAATTTTAAACGTCCCTATTTTTCAAAATCCATTCCCGAATTCTGGAGCAAATGGCATATATCCCTGTCCACATGGTTCAGAGACTATCTATATATTCCTCTGGGCGGAAACCGGGTATCGCAAGGCCGTCGCTTTCTTAACCTGTTTATTGTTTTTATGGTAAGCGGCCTCTGGCATGGTGCAAATTATACCTTTATTATTTGGGGAGCGCTGCACGGCACCTATCAGATTGCCGGCCTGCTTGCCAAACCTTACGTAAGCCGGATGGAAAGCTTCTTACAGTTATCGCAAAGCAAATTCTGGGGCTTGTTACGGGGCCTGTTCACTTTCGCCCTGGTAACATTTGCCTGGATATTTTTCAGGGCAAATACCGTTCACGATGCCTTTACCATGATCACCAACCTCAAAACCATTGGTCAGCAGCCGTTTTTAGGCAATGGCATTAACCAGTTCGGGCATTGCATTTTAGCCATATTGCTGTTATTCACCATAGAATATTTTATGGAGTTCAAACCGGAGATATCGTTATTTAATAATCGTTATGAAGTTGTGCGATGGGCTTCTGTTATCGGGCTGGTATTTATCATCCTGGTTTTTGGCGTATTTAACGGCGGACAGTTTATTTATTTTCAGTTTTAACCATGCAACAATCCGACAGCATTAAGTTTATCCGCAAATTTCTGATATTTATTATCATATTATTTGTTTGTGATCGTATTATCGGCTACGGCCTGCAAACCCTGTATTTCAGCTTAAAAAAGGGGCAATATGCACAAACAAGCTATGCTATCGAGACAGCAAGCCCCGATCTGGTGGTCTTTGGCAGCTCAAGAGCGTTGCACCATTACGCGTCGCCGGAATTGGCAGAGCAGCTCCACTGCTCCGTTTACAATGCCGGTCGCGATGGTCAGTTTATTCCCTATTACTGTGCGCTTGAGGATGTCATGCTGAACCGCCGTAAACCTAAAGCTATCATCCTGGATGTGAATGTATGGGAACTGGCCCCAAATAATGAGAAATATGAAAAGTTAGCCATGCTGCTGCCATACATTCCCCGGCATCCCGAATTAAAAAAATACACCAACGAAATCAGCAAATGGGAATACCTGAAATTGTATTGCAAAACTTATCCGTATAATTCAACCCTGCTGGTATCGGTTCACGATTACCTGTTTGCCAACAAGCTTCCGCAGGATGAAAACGGTTACTTTCCGCTTGAACGAACCATGAGCCGGCAGGATTTTGAATCGTACCGGGAGAAAAAACGGGTATATGATGAAAAACGGGCTAAGCAGCATATCCCGGTAGATCAAAAGGCCGTAAAATATTACGAGTATTTCTTGAACAAGACGGCTTCTCTTCATATTAAAACTTATGTGATCATATCGCCTACCCTGCTTAAAGAACCCAATACCCCTGAAAAACAGTTACTAGAACAAATAGCAAAAAAATATACCAACGTTACTTTCCTGGATTTTACTGCTAATTCAGATTATAATAACCAGTACACCAAATTTGCCGATGAGTTTCACCTGAACAAGCAGGGCGCTACGGAGTTTTCACATCAACTGGCCGCATATTTATCGCGATAATTTTAGTTTGATTGAGCGAAGCTCCAGCTTCGTTCAATTACTTTAAAGCCTCCGGCTTTAGCACATTCCCGCTCTGTTGTTGTATCTGCCCTTTACCGTAAACCTCGCAGCCTATACTTTCCCCTCCTTACATCTCAATCACCAGCCCATCGTAAGCCAAGGCTATACCGGGCGGTAATTCTAAGCTGATATCCCTGTGACGGCCCAGCTTATGGCTGATATGAGTGAAATATGTTTTGGGAGCGCCAATATCCTGTGCAAAGGCAATAGCCTCATCGAGGGTAAAGTGCGAAATGTGTTTTTCTTTTTGCAGGGCGTTAACTACCAAAACCTTCGAGCCCCTGATCTTTTCCCGCTCAACTTCCGAAACGGTTTTGGCATCAGTGATATAGGTAAAATCACCTATACGAAAGCCGAAAACAGGCAGCATGTAATGTAAGGTCTCTATAGGTGTAATAGAAATTCCCGCTGCCGTGAACGGGTTATTGGTAATTTCATGAAGGTTGATTAACGGAACACCGGGATATCTCGTATCCGCGAAAGCGTAATAAAATTCACGCCGCAGCGCATCCTGCACACGACTGGTGGCATATACATCCATGGCGGCCTTCTGCCTGTAGTTGAATGCCCGAACATCATCAAGGCCGGCAATATGATCTTTATGTTCGTGAGTAAGGATTATGCCATCCAGCTGTTTTACGCCCGCACGCAGCATCTGGTACCTGAAATCAGGCCCGGAATCGATCACTAAAACTTTATCATTGACCTCAACCAGCACCGATACCCGCAAACGCTTATCCCGCTTATCTGCAGAGGTACAAACCGCACATTCGCAGCCAATTACCGGTATACCCTGTGACGTTCCTGTGCCTAAAAGCGTAATTTTCAAAGCTGAAGCGTAGTTTGTTTAAGATGATATAAAAATTGTTTCTGCTTTTCGTCTAAACCGGCGTCATTAATATTAAGCTGCCGTATCAGCTCAACAAGCGCTATGATACGGCTCTCCAAGTTAGAGAATTTATTCACCACAATGATTCGGCTGTTTTCCAGCATGCAGGCGCCGGTTTTAAAATTCCCTTTCTCATAGCGCACTTTATATTGAAGCGCCCCGAGAAGGTTCTCCAGTTTATCTAATGTATGCGTGGTATACGTAATATTCATAACCAAGGTTAAAGGTTGAAGGCTAAGAGGTTGAGGGTTGACTCCTGCATGATTTAATGTATGATAGCATAATCAGATTACCTCAAATCCACCAGCTCCACCCCCGGATGCTGCTTCGGATCAAATGTAAATATGGCATCCGAAAGTTTGACATTGGGAGTGAACGATGTAATGACATAATTATACCGGCTGCCGTCTTTATTAAATACAACGGCCTTTGCAATACGTTTTGCCGTTTTGTCAATGCTCAAACGAACCTTAAAATAAGGTTTATTAATGTCTGTTGGCGACAGGTCGATGGTATAACATAGTTTTCCGTTTACCTTGCTATCGCCCGTATAAACATACTTGAACCCGTTCTCATACAGCGTAAAAATATCTGCCGGATTAATGCTGTTGGCTTTTTTGTCTACCTCCGAAAGCTGCACTTCTTTATCTGCTTTTAAATATGTCCACTGGTTTTTACCATCGCTGATGACCTCCTGGTTTTGAAACACCAGCTTATATTTATCCGTATTCGATTTAATGTAAATAGTGCCGGTTTGTGTTTGCTTATCCTTGCTGTCAGGGTCATCTACCGAATAGGTAAAATCAGCTTTACTGGTAGCATACGAGCGGTAATTTTTGCTCACTTGCCCCAATATGGCTTTAGCCCGGGCATCTGTTTGGGCAAAAGCAGTCGTCGTGAGACTACAAATAAAGATGGAAACAGCTATGATCTTATTCATCTTGAAAATCTTATTTATCCAGTTCGTCCAAAAACTGTTCCAATGCGTATTCATCAGGAATAAGTACATCACGGGCTTTACTACCCTCAAACGGGCCAACTACTCCTGCGGCTTCCAGTTGATCTATGATCCGGCCGGCACGGTTGTAACCCAGCTTCAGCTTACGCTGGATCAACGAGGTTGAGCCCTGCTGGTGCATAACGATCAGGCGGGCCGCATCTTCAAATAATGGATCGCGGTCTGCCGGATCAAAATCCTTAATGCTACCTCCTTCTCCGTCTTCATCCACATATTCAGGCAACAGGTATGCATCAGCGTATCCCCGCTGACTACCAATGTATTCCGAAATACGATCAACCTCTGGTGTATCCACAAAGGCGCATTGCAGGCGAATCAGATCACTTCCGGTAGCAAGCAGCATATCTCCGCGACCGATCAGCTGGTCTGCCCCGCCGCTGTCCAGGATTGTCCGGGAATCTATCTTAGACAACACCCTGAACGCCAACCGGGCCGGGAAGTTAGCCTTAATAGTACCCGTAATAATATTTACCGAAGGACGCTGCGTAGCCAGCACCAGGTGGATGCCAATGGCCCGTGCCAGTTGCGCCAGACGGGCAATAGGCGATTCTACTTCCTTCCCTGCTGTCATCATCAGATCGGCAAATTCATCAATTATCAGCACAATAAACGGCAAGAAGCGGTGTCCGTTATTCGGGTTCAGCTTTCGCTTGATGAATTTAGCGTTATACTCTTTCAGGTTACGCACCTGCGCATCCTTAAGCAGATCGTACCGCTGATCCATCTCAATGCACAGCGAATTAAGCGTATGGATAACCTTTTTGGTATCGGTTATAATAGCATCCGCTTCGCCGGGCAGCTTCGCCAGGAAATGCCGCTCGATCTTGTTAAACAGCGTAAGCTCAACCTTTTTCGGGTCAACCAGTACAAATTTCAGCTGCGCCGGGTGCAGCTTGTACAGCAGCGATACCAGAATAGAATTGATACCCACCGATTTACCCTGCCCGGTTGCCCCCGCCACAAGCAGGTGCGGCATTTTAGCCAGATCAGCAATGTACACTTCGTTCGAAATGGTTCTACCCAATGCAATCGGCAGATCCATGGTGGTATTCTGGAATTTTTCTGTTGCCAGCACCGTACGCATGGCCACCATTTCGGGATGCTTGTTGGGCACTTCTATACCAATGGTACCTTTTCCGGGCATAGGCGCAATAATGCGGATGCCTAAGGCAGCCAGGCTAAGGGCAATATCGTCTTCCAGGTTTTTTATTTTGGAGATACGCACACCCGGCGCCGGGATGATCTCATACAAGGTTACGGTTGGCCCAATGGTTGCCTTGATCTTGTCAATCTCGATATTGTAGTTATTCAGCGTTTCTACAATTTTGTTTTTATTGGCTTCAAGCTCCTCCGCATCGACGGTAATTTTTTTGGCGCCATAGTTTTCCAGCAGATCCAGGGGCGGCATTTTATAGTCTGACAGATCCAGCTTCGGATCGTATTCGCCGAACTGCTCTACCAGGGTTTCGGCAGTTTTTTCCTCCTCGTTCTTTTCAACCGTTAATTGAGGTTCGGCCTTTTCTTCAATCTCATCCTCAACGGGATGCTCTATTTCCAATACCTGCGGAACTCCTACCGGTTCGGCAGGTTTGATCACATTTTCGGCTATAGTTTCTGTTTCCAGCAAAACGCTCCGGGATGGCAATACAGACTCAACCTCGTCATTTGCTAACGACACCGGCGGAGCAATACGCTCCTGCTGTAGCTGGTTTGCTGCATCGCGGGTTACGCCCCGGTTGGGTAAAGGAAACTCAACAGGCTCTGAGCGATGCTCTGCTTCCATCTCCATATTTTCAGGCTCCTCTGGCAAATCCGGCAAAGCGATTTTCTTTTTCCTTTCAGGAAGCTTAAAATCAATGTTATAGGCAATGATCAGCGCCGTTAATCCGGCAAACACAATTAATCCGGCAACACCGGCATTACCTATCTGCGCCTGTAGCAGCTCGTTATTCCAGTAACCGAACTCCCCTTCCAGGTAATGCGGATATCCGCTAAAAAACGAATGAAAATAAGCCAGGGAAACAGAAATATAAATAAGCAGGAAGAACGAATAGCCCAGGGTCTTCACGGTTGAAAATAGCCGCACCTTAAACAGCATGCGGTAACCGATAATGAAGAATACGCCTACAAATATAAAGGAGGCAATGCCAAACCACTCAAAAATGAACTGATGCGACAACAGGGCCCCGAATTTGCCAAGCCAGTTTTGCACTACCGGATTCTTAATACCTTTGTCAAGCAGCTCTTCGCGGGTTTTAAACAAGTTGCTCCAGCCGCCGTTGCTATCCAGCACATAACTCTGGTCATCCTGCCAGGTAAACAGGTACGAGGTAAAAGCCACCAAAAAATACAAGGAAACAATAAGGAAAAACAAACCGATTACCTTGACCAGACGGCCGTCGTTAAAATTAAACCGGGGCATAATTTCCGCTTTTTCCTTCTCCCGCTCCCTGGTTTTCCTAACCTGAGGCTCCTCGCGAAAAGAGTTTGATCTGAATTTATTTTCTCTTACAGGCATCGTATAAACAACGGCTTTATCCCACAAATATAAACGTTGTGTGCAATTTGGAATGACACTATCACAAGTATTTTAGTAAATTTGAGAAGAATCTGTTTAAGAATGACGGAAAAAAAGCTAAGATATAAACAATACTTAGAGAAATTTCCGAACTGCCCATCTGATAACTTTAAAGCAATTGAAAGAAGCATTCCGGTGGACTCATAGCCCCATGATACCAAACGACTTTAAGCCTATCAATCTTATAAATGAGCCTCCAGCAAGAATGTTGGAAGACACTGACAAAATATGTATGGGTTATGGTTTATCAATGTTTGACACGCTTAATAATTCTGTAAAAAAATATAGGAAATTATATAATAATTTAAGATCTTATCAAAAGGAGCAGTTTAAACAAGATAAAGGGAGCTATGTCACCTGCTTGAACTTATTGGCAACTGATGGCGTTGCCGATAGCCCAAATGAATCTAATTTCGGCCATTTTACATTTCATGAATATTCAGAAACTAACTTAGAAAGTAAGGTATTAAAATTATTTAGTATTTTCAATGAAAATGGAGAATTTAATCTACAATAGCAACGACAAATTACATACCCACAACTTAGTTAAAGTTGGTGATCTGTCATTTTATGAAGGTCCTCTTTTGAGTTTATTTGAGGAATTAAATACAGGTCATTTCTATCTTTTCGATTGGGTTGACCGTGACATGAAGTCAAATAGATGGATGATTTATAGAGTTGCGCCCAGACAATTATTAGAGTATATAAACGGTAACATATCACACCTGGAACTTTTCAACAACAGGCCGAATAATAGTACGTATTTTACTGATATAGACCATCAAAACAAACCATTCTTTCAATATAATGCTTGTGCATTAAAAATAATCCCCGACAACTACCTTCCGAACGATGAGAATTTTTTTGATCTATCAAACTGTGGTTCATTAGAGAAGATCAAATCAGTAATTATCACGTCTCTATCAAGACAAAAATCAGAAAATGAATATTCTAAACTTTTCAAAATTCAAATACACAAACCACACTATGATCAAATAACCTGCTGTAATAGAATAGACCGAAGCACATGGATTACAAGAAAAATATACAGCAATCAAAGTGTGAATGTAAAAAATCAGAATAATTTAAGTTATTTGAATAATAATATAGAATATTCAGGGATCAGAACTTTAAGCAGTAAAAGATTGAAGATAAAAAAAGGAATAGAGTATGCAAATCAATATAGTTAAAGAATTTCTAAAAAGTCAGAACTGGCAGTTCACCCAAGTTGAAAAGAAAATATTTTTCTTTTTGGCATAGCGGGTACAAATGGTAGTTTTCAATGTTTTGCAGATCTAAATGAAGATGAGAGCCAATTTATATTCTCATCTATTTGTGGCGCTAATACACCGGCAGAAAAGAAAAGAAAAATGCTTGAACTTTTAAACGCTATTAACTACAAGCTGTTTTTCGGAAATTTTGAAATGAATTGGGAAGACGGTGAAATCAGGTTCAGGACAAGTATCTCCTATAAGAATCTGAATATTAATATAAACTTTATTGAGGAGTTAATAATGACGAACATTATAACAATGGACAAAAGTTTGCCATCTATCATGGAACGTATGTTCGGTGATATAAGTATAGAAAAAGCTATTGAGCATGCTACTAAAGAAGAATAAGCTCTCTGAAAATGAAAATAAGCAATAAAGGCAAAGAGATAAAAAATTTATTTACCCCATTAAACCTTTTATCCATACTTGCATCAAATAAGCAAGTTTATTAAAATTAGTTTAGTTTATTTTGGTTAAACTCCCATTCTCCCCGGATGGGAGTTTTTTATTATGCACATTTATTGTACTTTCACGTTGTATTTTTTTAACTCAAAAATGGACAGCGATTTATTGGAAGAATATATACAAAACGGCGATACCGTTGCAGTATCAGACCTTCTGAACAAAAACCCGGAACTGGCTACATGCAAAACCAGCCTGAATGTTTCTCCGCTGATGCTGGCTTGCTACTACAAAAAACCGGCAATTATTAAGCTCATACTCGATTATGTTAAAGATCCCGACCTCTACGAAGCCTGCGCCTCGGGAAAATTCGACGTGGTAGCCAACGTAATTTACCAGCAGCCTGAGCTTATTAATACGCATTCTGCCGATGGTTTTACTCCGCTGGGGCTTGCCGCTTATTTTGAGCATGAGGAGATTGCCCGATACCTGCTGCTAAAAGGCGCCGAAGTTAACCTTCCTTCAGATAATGGCTTTAACGTTTTCCCGATCCATTCTGCCGTTGCGGCCAATAATGCCGACATTACCAAAATACTGATAGAAGCCGGTGCAGAAGTAAATGTGATGCAGAAATCGGGCATTACACCGCTCCACTCGGCGGCTGCAAATGGCAATATTGATATCCTGGTATTGCTGCTGGAAGCCGGCGCACAGGTAAATACCCGCATGGAAGGCGGAAAAACACCCGCAGATATGGCCGCAGAAAAAGGGTTCAACGATATTGCACAAATTCTGGCCGATTGAGGCCTCTCTCCAGCCCCTCATCTGGTATTGAATAGTGCGCATTGAGTATAGCGAGAGGTCTGTGCTGTTTGTCCTGTTTCTTGTTTCTGCATTCTTGCTTAGCCCACCCTGACCCTCCCAACCGCGTGCCGCCTTAGCTTTAGCGCAAGAGAGGGAGTAATTTTTCGGACTTTCCCGACTTTCGGACAATAAACGATGAACCATCAGCGCCAGACTACGGCCTCTCCTCCAGCCCCTCTCCGAAGGAAAGAGGAGACGGGCAGTGCACCTGTCTTGTTTCTTGCATCTATGTTCATAACTATCTTCCGGACTTTCGGACTATCAACTATGAACCATACGCCATTAGGCTGTAAGGCTATTTCCCCCTGAATTTATCCAGCAAAAAATTAAGCCGGGTGGCATCTTCAATGGTCAGGTTATTGCCAATAATGTCAGTTCCGGTCATCTCCTCGTCGAGGGTTTCCAGTATTTTCAGTCCCTTTTCGGTGATGATAATATCAACAGCCCGCCTGTCGAATTTATTAGTGCACCGCGTTACCAGGTCTTTCTGAATCATGCGGTCAACAATACGTGATGCATCCGACATTTTATCCAGCATACGCTCTTTCAGTAGATTGATAGTTGCCGGTTTGGGATATTGTCCGCGTAAAATACGTAAAATGTTAAATTGCTGTAAGGTAACGTGGTATTTAGCAAGGCGCTTTTTCAACTGCTGTGTAATCCAGTTATTGGTGTACAGCACATTGACAATAGCTTTATGATACTGATTTTTAAACTTATCGGTAATAATTTCCTTCTCAAGTTCCATAATACATCATTAAACAAACTATTCGGGCTTATTTGTTTTTATTGCATCTCTTTTTATCTTCTTTAACTTTCCATGGGCAATGCCTGCAATTATTTTTACAGCAATAACCACGCTTCAGGTGATAGGCAGAGGTAAATACGAAATTACCATTTTTATCCACATAATAATCATCGCCTTCAATTAGCATCCGCTGGTTAAGTTAAATGTCAAAAGTTAAAAGTAAAAAATCTCCCCAGCGTTTTTGGATATTTAGATAAGACATTGTTGTGCCACTACAGGATTTTTATGGTTAAACGCGAATTAAAATGTTGCTGTAAAAATCTTCCGTCGCCGTGTAAGGTCCATACTTCCTTCGGCGAAACCTCGGTTATAGCCTTCAAAATATCGTTCCAGTCGGCATGGTCAGACAGGTAAAGCGCCATATCATTCTGTTTTTGCAGGTGTTCCCATCCCGACGCAAATATCCGCATAACGCTTTTTGCCTTAAAATAACTGTTAAAGGTTACGGGCGGTACAAGGTAAACATAACCACGCCCCGGTTCTTTCATCAGCTTGCGGTTATAGGGTTGGTACTGTCCGGGGGGATAGCCCAGTGATTCATAAAGCTTATGAAGTGGTAATATACTGTGATGCACCAGCACTTGCCGTTGCGGACAATGGGTATTGAGCAGGCTAACCAGTCGCTGGCTTTTCCCCAGGGAATAAGCGCCCAATAAGATGTTATGGCTGTGCTGATTTAATTTCTGCATTTCCTGCGCAACGTCCGGATGACTGGTTTGCGGATCGGCAAAGGTTGTTTCGGTAATCAGCACGTCGGCTGGTTCAAACGCTGCTGGTTCGCAGGTATCGTCTGGCTGAAGCTTGAAATCGCCGGTATATAAATAACGGATGCCGTTATGTTGCAGCATAATTTGTGCTGACCCCAGTATATGTCCCGCGGGTAAAAAATAAATGATTACGCCATTGATGGTAAACTGTTCCCGGTATGATTTTATATGAAATGTGGATGCCGCATTTTTTTTATAGCGGTGTTCCATAAATGCCGCTGTTGGGCGGGTGCACCAAACCTGCTGATTGCCGCTTACCGCATGGTCGGCATGAGCATGCGAAATGACCGCACGTTGCACCGGTTGCTGTGGGTCGAGATAAAAATCGCCGGCACGGCAGTACAGGCCATTGGTGTTAAAAACTAAGAAATCCGGAGCAATCATTGGGCCGCAAGCGTTAAAAAGGTCTGGTGCAGCTTTAATACCTGTGGAATCAGCAGTTCGGTTTCATTATTCTGTATTACGTAATCGGCCAGCTTTTCTTTCCCGGCATCGCTTAATTGCTTATTCATGCGCTGTTCCACTTCCTGCTGTGTAATGCCATCCCGTTGCATGACGCGGCTTATTCTGAGTGATAACGGCGCCTTTACCAGGATGGTTTTATCAGACATTTTGTATGAGCCGCTTTCGAATAACAGGGCTGCTTCTTTCAACACATACGGAGCTTGTTTTTGTTGCAGTACCCAGGTATCAAATGCCCTGAAAACCGCCGGATGAACCAGTGCATTCAGCTTTAACAGTTGCTGCTCATCATTGAAAACGATGTTCGCCAGGTATTTGCGGTTTAGTTGTCCGTTTGTATAAGCAGCCTCACCAAAAGTAGTTTTAATGGCGTCAACCAATATACTGTCTGTTTGCATTACCGTTTTTGCGGCAGTATCGGCATAAAATACTGGAATACCCAGCAATTCAAATAGTTTACTTACTGTGCTTTTTCCGCTGCCTATGCCGCCCGTTATGCCAATCTTTAACATTAATGCTCAATAATAAAATCTACGGTTTGCGGCTCGGCGCTGATCAGCTTTGAATACGATGGAATGGTGACCAACCGTACCGGTAATGTGCGATAACCTTTTTGCTGCCAGTCGTTCATATCTACAACTGCATCGAATGATTCGCCGGTAATTTTGCTGTAATTACTAAGCGCTGTCAGCAATACGACTTTTATCTTATTCGGGATAATTTTAATATCATAATTTTTACCATTGATAATGCGTACCGGTACATCAATAACCTTTTCGGTAAACTGGTCAATAGGTATTCTGGCGTCAACCAGGTTCGGATAGATGTCAATATTCGCTTTATCACTGGGTTTTAGAAACACTTTTGCCGTAATATCGGCACTGACATTTTTTGCTTTAATGCTATCTGTTGGCCAGTAATCCATTTTCTTGAGTTCATCAAACGGGCCGGTAACTACAACATATCCCGGCTCGGTTACCGGTTTGGCCGAAACGCCGTACTGTTTCTTAAATTTTAGCTCATATACCAGCTTAACGGGCACTTTCTTTACGCTACGTGTAGAAAAATCAAAATACAACGTATCCGGATTGACAGAAACAACCCGCTGGTTACTTTCCAATTGAGCGTTAATCTCGTTCAATTGCTCGGTAAAGGTGACATAGCTGCGTTTGGCCAGGTTTTTCAGGCTGACGTCAATAGTATGCGGATTGACACGCAGGCGTGCAAACAGCAACTGCCAGCCGGTTCCCTGTATTTCGAGGCTTACCGTATCTGATTGCAGCGAATGAAATGCCCTGTTTTGGGGCGGATTGGTAAAATGCACCTTAGTGTCAACACGATAAACGTATTTTCCCGACAACGCAAAAAACAGCCATGCCGTAATGGCAATCAGCAGGCACACTAAAAAAAGTGTGAGCTTACGTTGTTGCGATTTTTTCAGGTTAAACAAGGGCATTTATTCGTTGTTGGGCCCCCCCAACCCTCCCTTAGGGAGGGGGTAAGACTGTGCTATTTATCTTGTTTCTTGTCTCTATATTCTTGCTTCTAATATAGTCATAAACCTTCTGCCTTCTACCTTTAAGCTTTCCACCTAAGATCACACCGCAACCGGTGCTTTGATATGCGGATGCGGGTCATAACTTTCAAGGGTGAAGTCTTCAAATTTAAAATCAAAAATATTTTTAATATCCGGGTTCAGCTTCATTACCGGCAGCGGACGCGGGTTACGGCTTAACTGAAGTTTGGCCTGTTCGATGTGATTGTTGTATAAATGCGCATCGCCCAGCGTATGGATAAAATCACCAGGCTGCAAGTCGCAAACCTGCGCCATCATCAGCGTAAGCAACGCATACGAGGCAATATTGAACGGTACGCCCAGGAAAATATCTGCGCTGCGTTGGTACAGCTGACAGCTCAGCTTGCCGTCGGCTACGTAAAACTGAAAAAAGCTATGACAGGGCGGAAGCGCCATTTTATCAATATCGGCTACGTTCCATGCTGAAACTATGATGCGCCGCGAATCGGGATTATGTTTAAGCTGGTGTATCACCTGTTCAATCTGGTCGATATGCCGTCCGTCGGGTGCAGGCCACGAGCGCCATTGATAACCGTAAACCGGACCTAAATTTCCCTGTTCATCGGCCCACTCGTCCCAGATGCTTACACCGTTATCCTTCAGGTATTGGATATTGGTGTCGCCTTTTAAAAACCAGATAAGCTCATGAATAATGGAGCGCAAATGAAGCTTTTTGGTAGTGACTACCGGGAAGCCGTCGGCCAGGTTAAAGCGCATCTGGTAGCCAAATACGCTGATGGTTCCTGTTCCGGTGCGGTCGTGTTTTTGTATGCCATGGTCAAGCACGTGCTGCATTAGGTCCAAATATTGTTTCATCCTTATATCTTGTTACGCTGATACAAAACTATTGTTTTTTAACAGGAAGATGGATTGGCTGTGGTAAATTTTATACACAATGTAAACAGGCTCTTACTATTTTACCAAAAATTGGTAACTTTATTGAAAAATTGAAGTCATGGGAAAAAATACTTCTGTTTCGCTTGGGGATTATTTTGAGGGTTTTGTTGAAAATAGGATTTCTCAGGGCCGTTATAAAAACGCAAGTGAAGTAATCCGGGCTGGTTTACGTCTTTTAGAAGATGAAGAGTACCGTGTTGATGCTTTAAAAAATGCGATTGCTGAAGGTTTGAATAGCGGAATAGCTGCCAACTTTGACCCGGAGAAACATCTTAAAACATTAAAGGCTGCTAAAGGGCTCAATGGCTAAGTATCGCTTTACCAACAAAGCTGTTGAAGATTTATCTGATATCTGGAACTATACTTTTGAAACCTGGTCTGAAACTCAGGCGGATAGGTATTATAACGTCCTGATAAGTTTCTGTAAAGCAATAGCCGGAAATCCGTCGTTAGGAAAAAACTACGAAGAAATTACGCCAAGCCTTTTCGGGTTCAGGGCTAATAAACATATTATCTTTTACAGAATTATAGCTGAAGACGAAGTTGAGATTGTAAGAATTTTACACGAAAGAATGGATTTGAAGAACAGAATCCGCGAATAATACATATTATTTATGCTAACATTTCCTAACGCAAAGATCAACATCGGGTTAAACGTGGTTAATCGCCGTGCGGACGGATACCATAACCTGCAAACGGTTTTTTACCCGGTTAACATACAGGATGCGCTGGAAATTGTTGAATCGGCCAGGTTTGAGTTTACCTCGTCGGGAATAGCCATTCCCGGCCGGATAGCGGATAATCTGTGTGTGAAGGCTTATCACATGATAGCTGCTGATTTCCCGTTGCCACCTGTGCATATTCATTTGCACAAACATATACCTATTGGTGCGGGATTGGGTGGAGGCTCGGCCGATGCGGGCTTTTTTATCCGGCTGCTTAATGATAAGTTTCAGCTGAATCTAAGCCTTGCACAGATGGAGGTTTATGCCCGCCGGCTTGGTGCCGATTGCGCCTTTTTTCTGCATAATAAACCGGTATACGCTTTCGGTAAAGGCGATGAATTTGAACCGTTAGCGCTTAATCTCGCCGAATACTTTACTGTTCTGGTGATGCCTGACGTGCATGTGTCGACTGCTGAGGCGTATCGTGGAGTTAAGCCTGCCGAGCCGGCTTATTCGCTTCGAGATGCTGTGAGATTGCCGGTTGAAGAATGGAAAAGTATCATTAAAAACGATTTTGAACTATCGGTTTTTACCAACCATCCGGAAGTACGGGGCGTTAAGGCTGCCTTATATGAAGCAGGGGCACTGTATGCAGCTATGAGTGGTAGCGGCGCTTCGGTATTTGGAATATTTAAACAGGAAATCGCTTTGCCTGATTTAGAAGCCGAAAATGTGGTTTTTTATGGAGTGTAAGGGTTAGTTGAAAGTTGAGCGAAGCGAAATCCCGACCATTCGGGATTGAAAGTTTAAAGTCATGGTATTTCGGGTTAAAGAGAAAAGTAAGAATCGTATCTTTGAATAAATATTTTGGATATGCTGGTTGAACGCACAAATAATGACAAGATTGTAATTACATTATCTTCTGCTGTTGACAGCTTTAGTCTTCAACGGCTGATTGATTATGTGAAGTACCTTGAAGCCACTTCTAAAAGTAAAGCGAAGCAATCTGAGGTTGATAAATTAGCCGACGACGTTAATACTTCATGGTGGAGTAAAAATCGCAAACGCTTTATCAAGTGAGGCTTATTGTTGATGCCAACATAGTGTTTAGTGGTATTTTAAACACAAACAGTAAAATCGGCGACTTACTTATTAACTCAAAACCATATTTTACGTTTATAGCTCCGGGATTTTTGAGAACGGAGATACGTAATCATTATCCAAGACTTGTTAAAATTCAGGGATGACCATTGAGGAAATCCAGGAAGCCGAATTCTATCTTTACAAAGCCATTGTTTTCATTTCAGAGGAACAAATAAAAGTTTCAAACTGGATTGCGGCAGATGCAATTGTAGCCGACGTTGCCCCTAAAGACACACACTATATTGCTTATTCAAAACACTTTCGTTGTAAGATTTGGTCGGGTGACAAGAAATTAATCAAGGGGTTGGCTGCAAAAGGATTTACAAATTTTATCACTACAGATGAGCTCTATAAATTAAGAGAAGAACAAAAGACAAAGCAAAGCGTAAAATAAGTGAAGCGTCTGCCATCCTCGAACCACAAGCGTTTCGTAGAAATTAAGTAGTATCGCTAAAATTAGCAGAAATCGGGTTCATTCTTGCAGTGCCGTTGTTCGCGTTAGGGATTGCAGTGAAAATCCTTTTGCGAGGTACGAGCAAAAGATTGAAACGGAAAGCCCGACCCGCAGGGGAACGCCCAAATAGTGAAAAGTTAAAAGTTGAGCGTAGTGCCCCTTGAGTAATTCGGGGTTCGGGGTTAAAAGTTGAGTCCCGTACATACGGGAAATTTGGAATTCGGGCTCCAAAGCTGAGCGAAGCGAACCCCAACCGTTTTGCACAAGCTTGGAAAAGCATTAGGATTGTGGGCAGCGTGTCCATTGGATTCCTGTGAAGAAGCAATCCGGTTGCCAGTTGGGTGATTACTTCTCTGCCAACCGACAGACGGATCGATGACAAAAAAATTAGCCGCATTTGCCTGTGCCCACCGGCTCAGGTTTTAGTTATGTGATATTTTTTTATACCTTCGCAAGCCCAAAAATCCACCTGTATGAATACTGCCCCTAAAGCTGCTTTAAAGTTTATTTTCATCACCCTGCTCATTGATATTACGGGCATGGGACTCATTATACCCATATTCCCGCAATTAATTGAGCAGCTGACGCATGGCACTATCAGCTCGGCATCAAAATGGGGCGGCTGGCTAACTTTCGTATACGCCATCATGCAGTTTGTTTGTGCGCCCATCATTGGTAATTTAAGCGATAGGTATGGTCGCCGGCCTGTGCTGTTGTTTTCCTTGCTGGGCTTTGGCATTGATTACTTATTCCTGGCATTTGCACCCACTATCTGGTGGCTGTTCATTGGCCGGTTAATTGCGGGTATCACGGGCGCCAGCTTTACAACTGCTACCGCGTATATAGCCGATATCAGCACCGATGAAAACCGGGCGCAAAATTTCGGACTGGTGGGCGCCGCTTTTGGCTTGGGCTTTATTATTGGCCCGGCATTGGGCGGTTTGCTGGGCGAAGTAGGCTTACGTGTTCCTTTTTTAGTGGCTGCCGGTTTGACATTGCTCAATGTATTGTACGGATATTTTGTGCTCCCCGAATCGCTTGAGCCGGAGAATCGCCGGAAATTTGAATGGAGACGGGCAAATCCCTTAGGCTCATTATTTCAGCTAAGAAAATACCACGGTATTAGCGGACTGATCACCTCTATTGTATTTGTATATATTGCGGCTCATGCCGTACAAAGCACCTGGACGTTTATCAATATCGAAAAGTTTAACTGGAGTAAATCGCTGATCGGAATTTCGCTGGCCGTTGTCGGTGTTCTGGTTGCTGCGGTACAGGGCGGTCTGATCCGGTATGTTACCCCTAAAATCGGCAACGAAAAAAGTATCTATATCGGCCTGGGCTTATACGCCCTGGGGCTTTTGCTGTTCGCGTTTGCAACGCAAAGCTGGATGATGTTTGTATTCCTAATCCCTTATTGCCTGGGCGGTATTGCCGGGCCGGCTTTACAAGCCATTATATCCGGACATGTGCCAGCCAATGAGCAGGGTGAACTACAGGGATCGCTTACCAGCTTAATGAGCGCTACCTCTATTATCGGCCCGCTAATGATGAGCTACCTCTTTGCCTGGTTTACCCGACCAAAAACAACTATCTATTTTCCGGGAGCCCCTTTCCTGGCTGGCGCTGTCCTGATGTTTATCAGTGCAATTATCGCGGCAAGAGCGCTTAAGAAAGGTTTAAGGTAGAAGGTTTAAGCGGCGAAAGGCAAAAAGCTAAAAGCACTAACTTAACAAAAAATAGTGCTGTCCAACTCCCCTCTCTTTTGGAGAGGGGCTTGGGGGTGAGGCTTACTCCTAATACGCTCTCGCAAACAGCACCCGTTGCGTAGACGGTTTTCCGGTAACCATGCAAACGCCTGCTTCCTGTTTGTTATTTAGAGGAATACAGCGGATGGTCGCCTTGGTTTCTTCTTTGATCTGTTTCTCCGTTTCAGGAGTTCCATCCCAATGAGCCGAAATAAAGCCGCCTTTTTCATCTAGTACCCGCTTAAACTCGTCATAAGAGTTGACTTCGGTGGTATTTTCTGTGCGGAACTGAAGTGCTTTCTGGTAAATATTCTGTTGAATATCAACCAGCAACTGCTCAATATGAGCAACCAGACCATTTTGGGCAACCGTCACTTTTTCACGGGTATCACGACGGGCTACTTCAACCGTACCGTTGTCCATATCGCGGGAGCCGATAGCCAGGCGTACCGGCACACCCTTTAATTCATATTCGGCAAATTTAAAGCCGGGGCGCTGGGTATCGCGATCATCGTATTTTACTGAAATACCTTTGGCTTTAAGCTCCGGTATCAGGCCATCCACATAAGTGGATATACGGTTTAATTCATCGTCATTTTTATAAATAGGCACAATAACAACCTGTACCGGGGCCAGCTTTGGGGGCAAAACCAGGCCCGAATCATCAGAATGCGCCATGATCAGGGCGCCCATTAAACGGGTGGAAACACCCCATGATGTGGCCCATACATAATCAAGCACGCCCTCTTTGCTGGTAAATTTCACATCAAACGCCTTGGCAAAGTTTTGTCCCAGGAAATGTGATGTTCCGGCTTGCAGAGCTTTTCCATCCTGCATCAGCGCCTCTATACAATAGGTTTCCAGTGCTCCGGCAAAACGCTCATTAGCTGTTTTTTTACCACGAATAACGGGTACAGCCAGCCAATTTTCGGCAAAATCGGCATATACCTCCAGCATCCGCTCGGCTTCCTCAATGGCTTCCTGCTCGGTAGCATGGGCCGTGTGCCCCTCCTGCCACAGAAATTCGGCCGTGCGTAAAAATAACCGTGTGCGCATCTCCCATCGTACCACATTAGCCCATTGATTAACCAAAATCGGCAAATCGCGGTATGACTGTATCCATCCTCTGTACGTATTCCAGATAATGGTTTCGGATGTCGGCCGGACAATAAGCTCCTCTTCCAGTTTTGCTTCTTCATCCACCACAATATTACCTGCGCCGTCGTTTTTAAGGCGATAATGTGTCACAACGGCACATTCGGTGGCAAAACCCTCTACATGAGATGCTTCTTTAGAGAAAAATGACTTGGGAATGAATAATGGGAAATAAGCGTTGCTATGCCCTGTGTCCTTAAACATCGTGTCCAGCGCAGCCTGCATTTTCTCCCAAATAGTGTATCCGTAAGGCTTAATTACCATACAGCCCCTTACGGCAGAATGCTCTGCCAGGTCTGCTTTTGTAACTAATTCGTTATACCACTGCGAATAATCGTCATTTCTGCTCGTTAAGCCTTTACTCATGTGAAATATGGAATAATTTTTGTAATTTTATATGTAATTGTTCAGGCGGCAAATTTATAAAACTACTTGACGTTATTTTAAAAATTCTTACGTATTGATGCAACCTTTTAAGATAAATGTCGTCTAACAGCTAACAGGATAGGATGAAAGCCATGACAACAAAATTAAAACTCTCTGCCATGTTGGTGCCGCTGGTTCTGCTGGGTGCATGTTCAACCAATAAACTGGCACAACAAAATACAGGTAATGATGATATTTATTATTCATCTGCCAAAGCCAAAGAAGTAGACTATAGCCAACGCGTCAATCAGGAGCGTTCATACCGTACTGATGAACAGCTATATGGCGATGAACGAAGCCAGTACGACGGCTATTATGATGATAGCTATGCTTCACGTATCAGCCGCTTTTATTATGACTCGCCCTGGCGGGGATATTATGACAACTGGTACAACTATTATTCATACGACCCGTTTTATGACGGATTTTACAGCCCATACTACCGGCCGGGATGGTCGTTCAATATCGGTATCGGTTTAGGATGGGGTTCTCCATATTACGGCCTTTATGATTATTACTACCCTTACGGATATCCTTACCGCTGGGGTGTTTATTCCTACTATCGCCCGTATGGCGGATATTGGGGCGGCTATGGAGGCTACTATGGCGGTTATCCAATTTACGGAAGCCCGGTTTATAGCTCGCCTAACTACCGGCCAAGACCAGGCGGCAGAACCGGTGAAAGCTATGGCGGTTATTCACGTGGACGAACTACCATTTATGGCGGACAACCAAGAGGCTCGTCAACAACCAATCCACGTGGCAACTCGGTAAGCTCCGGCTCATCGAATGGCCGGACCAATCAGCCGGTAAGTCGTCCAAGACCATCACGTGACACACAGAATGAACCTTCAAGAACAGAAACCAGACCCAGCTATCAACCTTCTCCAAGTTCTTCTTCCGGAAGGGGGAGCAGTTATGGAGGTGGTGGCAGTAGCAGCGGCGGTTCTTCCAGACCACGACCATCAAGATAAAATTTAAACCACATTAAGTCAATGAAATACAGATATATTGGCCTGGCCATTGCAGGAATAGCAATGACAGGGCAGGGTTTTGCACAAATGCCTCAATATGATTATTATAAAGATGCATTACGCTTCTCGCAGATACAACCCGGTTCCACCTCTCGCTTTAAGGCCATGGGCAATGCCAGCATTGCACTTGGCGGAGACATCAGCTCATTAAGCAGCAACCCTGCCGGGCTGGGCCTATTTACCCGTTCGGAGTTTTCATTCACGCCCGAATTTATTAACAGCAACGCCAACAGCGCTTACTTGGGCACTAACTCCTCATCAGATAAAAGCCGCGTGAATATTAACAACGTAGGTTTGGTATTTTACGGCCCATCAAGCCGTGGAAAAGGCAGTAACTTAACCCAGGGTGTGTTAAGTTTCAACTTTGGCGTAGGATACAGCAAAATCAACGATTTTACAGGTGGAATTAATTTTACAGGTACTAATTCACAGAACTCCGTTTCAGAGTTCTACGCTGAAAATTATGCGGATGCCATAGGTGAAGCTGCATATAAAAGCTATTTAATTTCAACTTATGATGATACAAACTATTTTAGTTCTGTAAATAAAGATAAAGGCTTATTGCAGCAGCAAAAAATTATGCGAAAGGGTTCTCAATCCGAGGTCAATTTTGCCGGAGCGGTAAATATTTCGAATAAAATTTATATCGGAGCCAGTGTAAACCTGCTGAACATCCGTTACCTGTCTAACAATACATTTACCGAAATAGGTCAGGTTAAATTTAGCCAGGACGCTAATGGTAATACCGTGCCGGATTATTATGCCGATTATCACAATGAATATTACCAGAATTACGATACCAAGGGTTCAGGTGTGAATCTGAAATTAGGTATTATTGGCCGATTGACCGATAATTTCCGCTTAGGCTTTAATGTGCAAACACCAAGCTGGTACTCTATAGAGGATAATTATTCAGAAAATTTATATACCCACCAAACAGATAACCCTTATTTTACAGAATACACTAATTCACCGGAGGTTTATCCATTCACCTATAATCTAACAACCCCGGCGGTTTACTCTTTTGGGGCATCGTTACTCAATGGTAAAATCGGTCTTATTTCTGCCGATGTTGAATTTGTGGATTACAGCAGTATAAAGCTAAAAACTGATGATGCTAACACTCAAGGTGACTTTATTGATGAAAACCGGTATATTACTAATAACTACGGCGGCGCCGTTAATTTCAGGATAGGTGGCGAATTAAGATTGGCTCCCCAGTATTTCCTGCGTGCAGGCTATTCATTATTAGGCAGTCCCTACCAGAATAGCAACGGTTCGGATAATACCACCAACATTTACAATGCAGGCTTAGGTTATCGTGCAGGCAATATTTCTGTTGACCTTGCCTACCAAAACCTGTCGTACAAAACACAAATTACTCCTTATGAATTAAGCAGCGGAGGTTCTCCTGTTGCCAACACCAAATTAAAGAACAACAACCTGTTTCTTACCGTTAGCGCCAGATTTTAATACAAAGCGTTATCATAGAATAAAAACAAAGGCTTTCTGATCTGCGGAAAGCCTTTGTGCTTTTCAAGCCTGCTATAAAGTATTACGCAAGCATATTCTAAAACTTAGTCTTTATTATTGTGTTTATCAATCCGGTAAATTAACTAATTTACCTTGAACATTTTAGTGAAATAATCTTGGTTTCCATTATTAAACCATGCACATGTTTTTTAATTTCGTAGCAAGAGCAACCCGATGAAGCAAAGCCGTGAAATTAAGAACTTCTTTTTCAGCCATCATTTTTCGGATGGATTACGGGTTACTATCGGCGTATTATTGCCGGCCCTGATCTCTGCCAGATTCTTTAATAATCTGCCTGTCGGTATCAATATTTCCCTGGGTGCAGCCGCCGTAAGCATGGCCGACTCTCCGGGCCCTATCAGGCATAAGAACAATGGTATGCTGTTCTGCATTCTGTTCATTTTCATTACAGCTATGGCTATTGAGGCCATCAATAAAAACAGTATTTTATTAGGCATTGCCATATTTACCGCCTTTTTCACCTATTCTATGTTCAGCGTATATGGTAACCGGGCCACCTCCATAGGCACGGCAGCGCTGCTCATCCTGGTGCTTACCATCGAAGAGGTAAATAGTTTTAAGAACGCATTGCAACATACCTTACAGCTTACGGCTGGTGGAATATGGTATTACCTGCTCAGCCTGGTTTCCTTTCATGTCAGACCTTATCGCCTGGCACAGCAGGAACTGGGAGAATGTATCCGGCAGGTATCTAATTACCTGCGGATAAAAGCAAAGTTCTATCAAACAGACGCTGATTATAACGACACGTATGAAAAGCTGATCAACCAGCAAATTGTTGTACATAAGGAGCAGGATTCCGTCCGCGAGATCTTATTTAAAAGCCGGGAGTTGGTGAAAGAATCTACCAATACCAGCCGGCGCTTATTGCTGGTTTTTGTAGATATTGTCGATCTGTTTGAACATACCATGGCTACGCATTATGATTATGTAGCTATTCATAAAACCTTTGAGCATACCGGCGTATTAGAAAAATTTCATAACCTTATTACCAAAGCAGCCGATGAGCTGGAAAACCTCAGCTTTAGCATTATCAGTAACGATAAGCCGCAACCGGTTTATAATTTACAGCATGAGCTTGAGCAGTTAAAAACTGCCATTGACGCGGTTGAAACCGATTTCGGGCTCAACAACCTTGTACTCAAAAAGATCCTGGTCAACCTGCGTAATATCAACAGCCGTATACAGAAAATCTACAGCTATTTTTCCGGGAAGCCGCCGGTTGGAATAGCGGCCGTTGATATTGTAAAATTCGTCAATCACCAGGATTATGATATTAAGATCCTAAAAGATAACCTCAGTTTAAAGTCGGCAAGTTTCAGGCATGCTTTACGTGTCGCCATTGCCGCCCTGATCGGATTCCTGGTATCAAAACTTTTCCCGTTGGGACATCATAGCTACTGGATATTACTGACCATACTCGTAATCATTAAACCGGGATTTAGCCTTACCAAAGAACGCAATTTTCAGCGTTTGGTGGGTACGCTTGTCGGAGGTACCATTGGAGCCATATTGGTATTTTATATCCGCGATAACAGCGTCCGCTTTGCACTGATGATTTTTTTCATGCTGTTCTCATACAGCTTCCAGCGATTAAACTACATTGTCTTTGTAATTTTCATGACGCCGTATATCTTATTGATGTTCAGCTTTGTAGGATTAGGAAATTTCAATATTGTTAAAGAGCGTATCCTGGATACGGCCATTGGTTCTGCCATTGCTTTCGCCAGCAGCTACCTTGTTTTGCCGGCATGGGAATACACCCAGATAAAAACTTATATGCGCAAAACGGCCATAGCTAATTATTATTACCTGGCACAAATAGCCGATATTTTATCGTTTAAAGACCTGGACATTACCACTATAAAATTACGCCGGAAAGAAGTTTATGTGAGCACCGCCAACCTGGCATCAGCCTTTCAGCGGATGCTTTCAGAACCAAAGGCAAAACAGCACAACGCCCGCGATATTCACAAATTTGTTGTTCTTAACCATATCCTGTCATCCTATATTGCCAGCCTGCTGGCCGGCATCATAACCAATAACAGTCGCAGCTTTAATCAAAATCATATCAAGCTGATGCGGAAATCGTTATACGCCTTATCAGAAAGCATCCATTTGCTGGACACCGAACACGAGGATGATTTTACCGAGCTGGAGCTTGTTTCGTCAGCTATCAGTAAGTTACCCGAACAGGAAACACACGAGACCCGGTTGATTGCTGATCAGCTGGAATTTATCAATAACATTACCAACGATATTTTGAAGATCTGCTTACAGATCACCAGTTCGTCTCATGAGGCGGCCCCTGCAAAAGCATAGTTTTTAAAATAATTTAATATAAAGCCCTTAGTGTTTCTTTTACAATAAGCAATTATTTATATTTTTGGCTACCCAAACAAATAACAGATATGATCATTATAGCCGATGGCGGTTCTACCAAAACAAACTGGTGCTTGTTAAATGATGCCGGTAAGAAAATCTATTTTAATACCGAGGGATATAACCCTTATTTTGTAGACGAAGCTTATATCGTCCAGTCCCTGAAATCAGGATTACCTGAAGATCTGGATATTAAAAATATCTCTGAAGTAAATTATTACGGGGCCGGCGTTCATAATGATGAAAAAGCTGAGATCCTGCACCGTGCCTTATCAGCCGTATTTACTTCCAGCAAAATATTCGTAGGGCATGACCTGCTTGCTGCAGCCAGGGCTTTATTAGGTAAAGAGGCCGGTTTTGCGGCCATTTTGGGAACAGGAACAAACTCATGCCTTTACGATGGTCATGATATAACCATGTCTATTGATTCCGGTGCCTACATCTTAGGCGACGAAGGCAGTGGCTGCTACATCGGCAAAAAGCTGTTAACAGATTTCATCAGAGGTTACATGCCCAAAGCGGTACATGAAAACTTCTGGGAAACATACCACCTTACTCCCGACGAAATTAACGACCGCGTTTATACCCAGCCACTGGCAAGCCGTTTTTGCGCCAGCTTTGCCAAATTTGCTTACGATAACAACGTAAACATTGAATATACCCGCAACATTGTAAAAACATCATTCGAAGATTTTTTCCGGAACCTGGTAAGTCATTATCCGGATTATCAATCGTACAGCTTCAATTGTATCGGCTCGGTAGCCTATAATTTCAGAAATGTGCTGGAAGAAGTTGCCGGAGATTTCGGTATGCCTTTCGGTAAAATTGTGCGCTCCCCTATAGACGATTTAGTAAAATTTCACCAGGAAGAAAGCGGCAAATAGCCTTGAGTTCGGTTAAAAACAGCGGATTGTTCTGATTTCTTCTATATAAGAACGATCGTCCGCGTTGGTTAACCTACGGTGTACCATACTTTAACAATAGGTTTATTAACCTCCAGCCCTTATTTTCTCCTCTCACTACCTTTATTAATCACTGTCCCCCTCTCCGAGGGGGTAGGGGAGGAAAAGGCAAATTGTTATATTTAGTGAAAATATAATAAATGGAAAAGGCTGATAATTCCAACCATTGGCACTATAATCCTAAATTAAGGTCATTTGCTACAAGCAATCGGAAAACATGACTAAAGCTGAGGCTTGTCTATGGAAATACCGGTTAAGCGGAAGACAACTAATGGGATACCGGTTCAATAGACAAAGGCCCGCAGGAAATTATATTGCTGATTTTCTATGTAAAGAGCTGATGTTAATTATTGAGGTGGACGGGATTACACATCAATTCGAAGAAGTTAACTCAAAAGACCAGAACCGTCAAAAAGACTTGCAGTCGATGGGCTTCACGGTTATACGCTTTGATGATGATGAGATACTACATGATATGGCAAATGTAGAGAGAACATTGATTCATTATATAGAGATGTATAAATCAGTAAATAAGAAATAACCTCCCCCTGCCCCCTCGGAGAGGGGGATATCATTCTACAACGGTATTGCTATTGCGTTAAGTTCCTGGTCTATATAGTCGCTTAACTCGTGATATCGTTCTACAACGGTATTGCTATTGCTCCAAAAGTCATTAAGTAAATGACTTTGCATCCCTTCCTCTGAATAACAACTGCTGTAATTGCCAAAGAGCCGTTATATCTGAATGGTCGGGTATCAGACGCTATACTATTCAACAGAAAAATTGCTCACTAAACGACGGTCTGCGGAATTGCTGCCCGTAAAAACCTGGTAATTACCTTTGTAAACTACCTGTTGTTGCAGGGTTTCATCCCACTTGGCCAGCGAAGCCAGCGGTATCGAAAAACGTAGTGTACGGATCTGCCCATGCCGAACTGCAATCCGCATAAACTGTCGCAATTCTTTTAGTGGCAGCCGCTGCTGCTCTTGGGGATAACTAATATACACTTGCGCCACTTCATCACCATCACGAGTCCCGGTGTTCCTGATATCAACCGCAAAAGTAAGCGAGTCTGCTGCATGATACCTTGATTGTGGCTTTTGTTTCCACTGGTACGTAAAATTAGTATAGCTTAGGCCATATCCAAAAGGATATAAGGGTTTTCCCTTAAAATACCGGTAAGTCCGGTTATTCATGGTATAATCCTGAAAAGCTGGCAGATCGCTATCTGATTGATAAAATGTAACCGGAAGCCGTCCCGCCGGGTTATAATCGCCAAACAATACATCGGCAAGCGCTGTTCCTGCGGCCTGTCCGCCATACCAGGCATTAATGATAGCCGGAACATTCGCAGCTTCCCAGGGCATGGCAATAGCGCTTCCGGTCATCATTACAAACACCACAGGCTTAGCGGTAGCTTTAAGCTTTTTCATAAAACCGGTCTGCACTTGTGGTAACAGGATAGACGTGCGATCGCCGCCATTAAAACCCGGTTGGTTAACCGGCATTTCCTCGCCTTCCAGCCTCGGTGTAATACCCCCGATATAAATAATTACATCGGCATCCTTCACACTGTCGAGTGCCGCGTTCATGACCATAGAATCTTTTACCGAGGTAAAATCGGTTGCCGCTGCATAATAGATGTGTGTATCCTTTCCCAGTTTTTCACGGATAGCCTCTAATGGAGTAACCACTTTCGAGGGCGTGCCGTTATAGTTTGCTAATAAGGTCTCTTTATTATCAGCATTCGGACCCAGAACAGCAATTTTCTTCAGTTTTTTGCTTAAAGGAAGCAAATGATTATCATTTTTCAACAATGCGATGGATTGCCTGGCCATCTTTAATGCTTGTTCCTGATGCGGTTTACTTTCGAGTGAGGTAATCGAAATATTGGCATATTTTACCTGTTCCGGCGGGTCGAACATTCCTAAACGAAACCGGATAGTAAAGAGCCTTTTTACCGATTCATCCAGTTGTTTTTCTGTTAATTTACCATGCTTCACCGCCTGTACCAATGATTTATAGGTAATATGTCCGCATTCTACATCTGTACCGTGCAATACGGCCTTCGTTGCGGCACTTTCTGCATCAGCATCGGAATGATGATGCTGGTAAAAGTCATCAATAGCTCCGCAGTCCGAAGTCACATACCCCGTAAAATGCCAGGTATTACGCAAAATGTTATTCATCAGGATATCATTCCCGCAACATGGCTGACCTTTGTACGCGTTGTAAGCACACATCACGCCGGCTACTTTCGCGTTGACAACCAAATGCTGAAATGCCGGAAGATAGGTGTCCCACAAATCATAATCGCTCACCTCAGCATTAAACTCATGTCTCAACGATTCGGGACCACTATGTATGGCATAATGTTTGGCACATGCCGCAGCTTTCAGATAAGTGGCATCGTTACCCTGCAAACCGTTCACAAAGGCTTTACCCAGTGTACCGGTCAGATATGGATCTTCACCATAAGTCTCCTGCCCCCTGCCCCATCTCGGATCACGAAAGATATTAATATTGGGGTCCAATAAGTAAGTCCCAGGTAAATATCATGCTTGTTGTTCCGTATGCTTTCATTATAAATGGCCCGTCCTTCTTCGGCAGTATAATCGGCCATAGTATGTAAAGAAGCTGGATCAAACGTGGCAGCCATAGCAATGGCCTGCGGGTATGAAGTAACGTGATACGGCGTTCGGGCAACACCGTGCAGGCACTCGTTCCACCAGTTATAGGCCGGAATACCCAATCGCTCAATAGCCGGTGCATTATTCAGCATCTGCGATACCTTTTCTTCCAGCGTCATGCGGCTCACCAGGTCGTTAACCCGCTGTTCAATGCTCAGCCTGGGGTTCTGAAACGGGAAAGAATAACCGTTGCGATCAGTGTAAGCACATAACACTGCTACAGCCAGCGCAACAGTTAACAGACATAGCCAGCTATTCTTTCTCATCAAACGGAACATCATGGTTTTATTGGTTCTTAAAGCGTTAAGATACATAAATTGATGTTATCCAACGAAATTAATTTTTACCTTGTGGCGGTAGGCCGTTTGGCGGTTAATGTCATTTCACCCCTGAGCATTTTGCTCCCATCGCCGGTTAAACGTAAATAATAATCGGCAGAACAGGCTGTTCCATCCTCATCTAATGAACGTATGCCAGAACCGGCCGGTACATCAGCCTGTACTTCGGCAGTTTTAGCAATCTGGTTGCCTTCATTATACTCATCAAACATGGAAACATAGATACTTTTAACCCCAATACGTACCATATTATAGAACTGTCGCCACATAAAATCACCATGTGCCCGTTGCCGTTCCTGCAAATCACCGGGTAACACACAAGGCTGATAATCGATACCGTTCTCGTTACAAAACTTTAAATCATCTTTATTAAGAGTCGCCGCATACTGGTCAGCCTGATTAACATTGGCAATACGGCCAATCATCCAGGGCGAAAGCATGTTAAATGATTTATAGACATCAATATAACCCTGCCGCGAATCGTTATTGGATGGTGCCAATCGCCAGTTGGTAGGTACGCCGCCCATGACATAACAGCCTTGTGCCTTAAACCAATCTATTACTTCCTTACATACATTGGCAGACCAGGGATGGTTATTATCGCTAAACCCGAATCCCCAAATGCCAACTACGGGTTTTCCGTTCTGTGTGGCATAAGCTGATGACTGAGTATATTGTTTCATTTTGTTGAGCCAGTCCTGCTTGATTTCAGACTGCATATTGGTCCAGCCGGTAACATCATACATAATATAGAACTTCACACTGTTTTTTTCGGCATAGGTCTTCACTTTTGCGGTTACCGCATCGCGGATAGGGCCTTCTATACCATTGGGATTAAACCGCTGAAGGGCTGCTGTATGAATACCATTATCACTCATCCATTTAAACTGCGTATCTGCTGTCTGGTCATCGTATGAGGAAAAAAGCTTTGCCTGACCACCACCATTTAAATCCGGGTAGTTTGTAGCGTATGTATGAGTATAATCCCTTACATCAGGCCATGATTTAATACCAGTATTGGTTAACGATGGTTTCTGCTCCCAAACCTGGGTCCAATGCCACCACCGGCCATCCATAGGCGAATTATCTCCATCGCAGGAAAACCATCCCTGGTAGCCAACCGTTATTTTACCCACAACATCTCCAGGCTGTGAAGTTTTAGGAGGATTATTATCCGATGGATTAGTACCTCCGTTATCATCACCACCTGGTTTAGCACTTTTTTTTGAGCAACTGCTCAGACCTGCAATAAGTAATCCGGCAAAAGCCACAACTGCAATCCGTTTTATTTTTAAGTTCATCTGTTTATTTTATTTTTCAAGGGTTGAAATAGAGTCGTCCATGATTAGTTTTTGATTGTTCGACCAGCATCCTCTTTATTAAGTGTTTGCACAACCCGTTTAATGGTTCCATCGCTATTATAAAACAGCTTATCTACACAAACAGACCGAAGCCAATCACGGGTATTTGAAGGTTTGTTATTGGCAGTTGACAGGTAGCTGTTATGGTAAAAAGTGTACCATTGGCCCTTAAATTCAACAATCGACCCATGATCGGTGTAACTATCTGTAGGATCCAGGTAAATACCTTTGTATGTCCATGGCCCCAGGGGATTTTTACTTACCGCATAGCGCATCCGGTTATGCTTATCGCCTACATTGTAGTTATCGGCGTACGATAAATAATACAAACCGTTCCGTTTATGTACCCAGGTTGCTTCATGAAAATCCTGCAGGCCGGCCATGGACTTCATACTTCTTTCAATTTCCATCATGTTATCTTTGAGCTTACCGCCCATACATTTACCTCCACCGCCATAATAGAAATAAGCCTGCCCGTCGTCATCAACAAAAACACAAGGATCAATTAGGGATTCAAGTCCCGGAATATAACCTTGCACTGTAAAATCTTTTGCGGGATATTTACTGGTTGCCACGCCAATTTTCCAGGTATTATTCCAGTCATCATCGCTGGGATGCGGAAAATAGAAGTAATACGTTCCGTTTTTATAGGCACAATCTGGTGCCCACATAAAACCACCGTCTTTACGTCCCCACGGAACCTGGCTGGCCCTGAGAATTTCACCATGATCGGTAAAATTAACCATATCATCTGTGGAATACACGTGATACTGATCCATCAAATCGCACCCTTCGCCAGGTTCAATATCATGCGAAGCATAAATATATAAACGTCCGTCTGCCCATACGTGTGCCGAAGGATCGGCGGTATAAATATTCCTGATAATGGGATTGCTATGTAAAATGGGGTAAATACTATTTTCGGGTTCAGGTTGCTCATGAACGGCCGTCTTTTTGGAACAGCTTGAAAATAAGAATACCGCTATACATATGCTTTGAATTAATTTCATTGCGTTCTTATTTAATACCTAACCCGGTTTGTTTAACTTTTTGAATCGTGCCATCACTATTATAATACAATTTATCAACACATACCGACCGTAACCAATCGTTAAACTCGCCGTTAGCTTCTGAGAGCTCGCTGTTATGATAAAATGCATACCATTGGCCCTTAAATTCTACAATAGAACCGTGGTTGGTATAACTGTTGGTTGGATCCATGTAAATACCCTGGTATTTCCATGGTCCTAAAGGGCTGGTACTTGTGGCATAACGCATCCGGTTATCACCCTTTACACCATCGTTCCGGTTTTCATCATGATTGTCGGAATAGGATAAGTAATAGATTCCGTTCTTTTTATGTATCCAGGTAGCTTCATGGAAATCTTCCAGACCCTGCATTACCCGCATTTCACCATCGATTTCCATCATATTATCTTTCAGCTTGCCGCCCTTGCACACACCGCCACCACCCTGGTAAAAGTAAGCCTGCCCATCGTCATCAACAAATACGCATGGATCTATAAGTGCATCAATATTGGGAATGTAACCTTGTACCTTAAAATCTTTGGCCGGATATTTACTGGTTGCCACACCGATTTTCCAGGTTTTATTCCAGTCATCGCCACTGGGGTGCGGAAAATAGAAATAGTACGTACCATTTTTATAGGCGCAATCGGGAGCCCACATAAAACCGCCGTCTTTACGTCCCCAGGACACATCACTTGCCCGCAAAATTTCGCCATGATCGGTCCAGTTAACCATATCGCTGGTAGAGAAAACATGATATTGATCCATCAAATCGCAGCCACGCGGCGGCGCAATGTCATGCGAGGCATAGATATATAAGCGTCCGTCTTTCCAAACATGAGCAGAGGGATCTGCCGTATACATGTGACGGATGATTGGATTTTCTTTTTGCTGGTGAACAACCAACGATTTTTTATAGCCTGAGCAGCCACCAAGAACTGCCAATAATACCAGACTTACGACCGTTTTGATATGTGCCCATCTATTCCTGCTTTGTTCGGCAGTGAAGCTTTTTCTGATTTCGCTAATATTGAGACGCTGAATATGCATAAATAATTTATTTTATCTGTGCTTTAAAATAAAGCACAGCCAACTTTATTCAGTATTACCAGGAGAATGCCTTAAACGATATTTGTTATAAAGACATCCTCCCTGGTATTGTTAAGATTTAGGTATTACTATTTTTGCTGAAATTTTATACCATCAATACCTACCGGTATTTCGGCTGTCACTTTATCTTTGGTAATACCGAAAATACGGAAATATTTGACAGCCGAAAGGTCTGCGCCACCATCCGAATCATAAGACCGGGTAAGATCGAGTTTGATTTCGTTCCATCCGGTTTTGAGTTTAACACCAGTGGCAGGTTCGTCCATTAAGTTCCAGCCGTACCGATAGGAATCAATATTGTCGGTGCTGCTTACCTGTACCTGTATTTCATTAAACAGTTCCGGCTGCTCTACATAGAACCAAAAAGCAAGTTGACCATTATCTTTGGTAACCTTGGTATCAAAAGTAGAGGCATACTGTTTGGCAAAACGCATATAGTCATCGCCCACGGGTATTTTACCTTTAATAAATCCCGAGCCTTCTTTCTTGCCGGCAGTTTCTATAAAAGCAGCCATATTGCCGGGAATATCCCAGCCATCCAGGTTATCACAGCTTTCCCACAGAGATGGTGCCGGAGCCGGCTTTTTAAGGAATTTAATACCGTCAATAGCCAGCGGAATCTCGGCGGTAGCATTATCGTTGGTAAAACCGAAAATACGGAAAAACCGAAGGGCTGACAGATCTGCCCCGCCATCTGAATCGTAAGCCCTGGTAAGATCAAGTTTGATTTCATTCCAGCCGGTATTGAGTTTAACACCCGTCGCAGGTTCATCCATTAAATTCCAGCCATAGCGATAAGAATCAATATTATCGGTACTGCTTATCTGTACCTGTATTTCACTAAATAGCTCAGGATGCTCTACATAGAACCAAAAAGTTAACTGGCCATTCTCTTTGGTTACCTTACTATCAAAGCTAGTGGCATTCAATTTAGCAAAACGCATCTCATTCGAGCCTATTGGTATCTTACCTTTAATAAACCCTGTGCCTTCTTTTTTACCTGCTGTTTCTATATAATCGCCCATATTACCCGGAGAATCCCAGCCATCCAGATTATCACAGCTTTCCCATATACCAGTATCAACCGGTCCTCCTCCACTACCACCAATCTGCACAAAACCAACGGCATCAATTGCCATGGTAAAAGGAGCAGTGGCAGATGCGGCGTCTGTAGTGTTCATATAGATACGAAAGAAGTTTATTGCACCCAAATCAGCTCCACCTCCGGATTCTCCGGCATCTTTAAGATCTAACTGGATTTTATTCCATCCGGTTTGTAATGTTCCCAAACTACTGGTCGGCCAATTATACTCTTGTTGATCTGGTTGGCCGGAACTGGTTATCTCAATCTGGCCATCGCTTAGTTTCACCCTGGAAGCATCTTCAACATACAGCCAAAAAATTAATTGGCCGTTCTCTTTTGTAATATTAGGATTGATGGAAGTAGCCAAGGCCTTTTGCATACGCAACGCATCGCCTCCCGCTATGGTAGCTTTTACCGAGTGATCTCCTTGTTTTTTATCGTCGTTAAGTACGGCACCTCCGGCAGCATCCCATCCATCTGCACTTTCGGCATTATCAAATACCACGAGTGTCGGGTCTGGCGGCTCCGGCGTTACCGGTGTAGGTTTTAAGCCGCTGATGTCTCTCGAAGTGTATTCATCTTTTTTACACGCCAGTATGGCAACGCTAAGAATGAAATACAGCAAGGCTGATTTTGTTAATTTCATTGTATTTTAATTTAAGGTTTACTATTTCATTAGTTTGAGCAGCTAAGGCTGCAATACGGTATTATCGGTGTTATGGTGTGCGCTCAGGTTTTTTATACGTATATCCTTTTTCTCCATGAAGCCAATTGGCTGCCTGGCCCGTCAGCCACAAATAGTGGTCAGACGGGAGATCGTTTTCAATGCCTGCAAATTTCAACCCGGCATTACCGTTTAATGGAGTTTCAGATTCCCGGGCGCATTTGAAAATGGCCGTGCCTTCATCTATCTCATCAAACATAGCCACATAGAGTGATTTTGCACCAAACTGAATAGCCCCGGCAGCCTGTGTCCATAAAAAGTCTCCTTTGTTGCGGGGAATGGAATAATAGATGGTTGGATCTTTGTGCATATTTCCCCAGCTAAATCCTGGAAAAATTAAGGGCACATAATCTACCTTATTGGTATTACACCATTGCATATCCTGCCTCAAATTATTGGGATTATAGCTATCAGGGCCATAGCGACCTACCGCCCAGGGCATCACAATATCCACTTTTTTAATCAGCGTATGCAGCAAAGGATTATTCTCGGTATCAGAACCAAATGTTCTCCAGTAATAAGGTACACCTAACATGATAGATACCTGCTTCTGCCCGGCTTTAAGCTTGTCTACCAGCTTATCCACATCCTGAATGGAATAATTACGATTATCGTTAAAACCAACACCCCAAATGGTCATTAGTGGCTTTTTATTGTGCCATAGATAGGTGGGATTCTCTGTTTTATCATACAGCTTAAACGTGTTAACCAGCTCGTTCCAATCCTGCTCCAGGTAAGCCACATCAGCGCTGGAACAGCCGCTCAAATCGTACATCACACTGATAGCCCGGCCGTATTTTTTAGCGGCTTTCAGCGCATTTTCCAGCACTTTGTTAAAATGTCGTTTCCCGGAAGGGTTACTGGCCTTGATTTCGCCAACAAAACGCTGCATGTGTACTCCATCGATACCGTAATCCTTCATCCACTTAAAGTGCAGATCTACGCTCTCGTAGTCGTAAGGACTGTATAAATAGGCGTCTGAGCCGTCTGCAAATTTGAAGGGCGATTTGTAGGTTTTAGTGTATTCGGTTATATCAGGCCAGAAGTCCACATTGGTATTGCCCGGATAAAAGCCCCCATTACCCTGGTAGTGGTACCATCCCCGGTTAGAGCCATCGCCTTCGGCGGCAAACCACCCCTGGTAACCCGCCATCACCAAGCCGGTGTATGACGGATACAGCAAACCCGAAGTATCATAACCACTCTGCCCGTTTTTGTTTCCTTCATCAATAACCTGAACTTCCGGTTCCCGCTTTTTGGAACAGGCAAGCACTGTACCGACGACTAGAAGGAATGTTAATAAACTTTTAATTCTTTTCATCTTTATTAGATTTCTCAAATAGGATAGCTGGAAAACTGACCTGCTATCCTATTTTACTCCGGAGGGAAATGAATTCCGCATAGAGCATATCATGAGATTTTTATTGCGGCACATCAATTTCTACAATCTGCGAAAGATTAGAGCTTTTATAACTATCGTTAAGCCGTACTCCAACCCGCACAAAGAACTTTCTGCCGGGCACCAGATCTGGTACAGTAATCTCTATGGTTTTATCCTCATCGGTCATATTAATCCACTCTTTATTGACAGGAACTTTTAACGCATCTGAATAATTGAAAATGGACGCTCCTGGCCCAACAAGTTTGGTGGTATTAACATAAGGCTGCGCTTCAATAATAGTAGGTAAGCCGGCACCGATGGGGGCATCGATACTGAACCGGAGTGTTAAATTATTACCGTTAAGCTCTTGCGTAAAATTAGTGATCACCAGGTAAGGCGTCAGTTCAAAATTGTGCGAACTGCCTTTACTGATATCCATCTCAACAGGTTCATATACCGGCCAGAAAGCCCCTCCTATGGGCGTGATACGATAATGTCCGCTGAATAATTTGGTATCTTTAAACGTTCCGTCCATTTTACTTGGAATATCCTGAGGAACTGGAGTTTCGCTCCAACTGATCTGTTCCAGCCGTACGGTTACACTTCCTGTTGAGGTTTGAAAATTCTCGCCCGTTGCAGCATCGATTAGCCGACCTTCAAAAGAGGCGTTAGGCCCGTCGTAGTTATCTATCTTGGTACATGCAGCACTTGTCAGCAAACTTACTCCCAACAGGATCCTGCTCGTTAACTTTTTCATACTTAATTAATAATTAGGGTTATTAGGATACAGGTTTGGATTTTTAGCCAGTTCGCCGCCCGGAATAGCTTCGTAATAAAACTTCTTCTCGAAGGTGTACGTACGGTCGAACGTTTCACGCTCAGCAAGGAAAATGTATTTATTCTCGCTGATGATATAATACGGCATAAGCCCCTTGAACTTCGCATTATCCAATACCACATCGGCAATACGCCACCGTTTCAGATCCCAGTAATAATGGTTTTCAAAGGCCAGTTCCTTACACCTTTCATTGCGTACATCATCAAGCGTAATGCTATTTAAGTGCGGCCCTCCTGCCCGCTCACGCAGCTGATTAATGCAATAAAGTGCATCGCCCGGATTACTTAGTTCCATGGCCGCTTCCGCCCTGTTTAGCAATATTTCCCCGTAACGGAATTCTATCCAGGCCTGCTCACTCTGGAAGAGACCGGTTTGTGATTTATCCTTGTTATAATCAATATACTTGCGAACAAAGAAACCGGTGCGGGTAGCGTTATCCGGACTCCCGGGACGTTTCATACCGGCCTGACCGATGATCCGGCGACCATTATACAACGTATTCGGATCTGAAGCGGTAATACTCGCCCTTGAATCAAGTGGCTTTGCAACTTCCTGTGTAGCGGTGCCGGTGAACATATTTTCATACAATCCACGCTGGGTATCAAAAGTGTAGCCCCGCAACGTGGCACCCGGAAAATATACAGTGGCCAGTAAACGCGGCTCTAAACCATTCATCAGATCGGCCAGGTTATCATATTTAATGGGATAATCGTTCGCATCAACAATGGGTAACTTTCCCCAGCGCTCTACAAATTCGAGTGTTGGATATGCTCTTGACTCCGGTCCTACCGTCATATATCCCGGCGAAAAGGTAGCATCCCAGCTATGTGCTGATTCGAGATTAGGTAGCTTACTGTAATCCCGTACCAGGATATTTTCTTTGCTTGCGGGATCAAGAAAAGCATCCACATAGTTTTTTACCTTATCTCCGGGTGTTTGATTATAAAGTTCATACTTACCTTCCAATAAGGATGCGGCCTCCCAAGCCTTGGTAAAGAAACCATTTGCAGATTCTGCAGGTATACCTACTAATCCTTGTGCACGGGCATCACCATCTACATAATTAACAGAACCATATTTAGCAATGGAACCGGCATACAGCATGGCCCTTGATTTTAATGCTAAAGCCACATATTTATTGGCTCTTCCCCGCGGACTTTTCTCAGGCATCATTTCATAAGCCTTGTCCAGGTCTTCGCCGATAAAATTCCATACATCTTCTTCCTTATCACGGTGCATCTGTAATTCCTCAATACTTTGCTGCGGGTAGTTTTGCACAGTGGTAACAATAGGTACTCCACCATAACGCTTTACCAAAGCGAAGTAAAAGAAGGCCCTGCAAAAGTACGCTTCACCAAGCAGCTCATTTACCCGGTTTCCGGTAAAGTTAGCCGAATACTTAGGCAGATTTTCCAGTACATAGTTTACAGCCCGGATATCATCATAAGGCCAATAA
Source organism: Pedobacter sp. BS3 (assembly GCF_008274585.1). Lineage (GTDB taxonomy): Bacteria > Bacteroidota > Bacteroidia > Sphingobacteriales > Sphingobacteriaceae > Hufsiella_A. The sequence goes on from NZ_VTRT01000002.1 coordinate 705,298, forward strand.
CCAAAGCCTGAAGTGATCTCGTACGTATCACCAAACGGACCTACCATTTCGCCGATAGCGGCACCCATGTGAAAAAAGTTCTGCCATTCGTGGTGCAGGTTCATGCCTGCCCTGCCTTCACCTCCGGGCCGGTACCGAAAATCTTCTATAGGCAGTTTTCTGTAGATATTGGCCATATATACATTCATACCGGCCTCACCGTTAAACACCACATCCTCGGTTACAACGTTTGTGGGCTTAATATCCAGTTTCTGGCAGGAAACCAGTATCCCTGCCATTACTGCAAGTATCAGTTTACTATATCTTTTCATCATTCAATATTTTAAAAGGAAATGTTTGCACCAAGGTTAAATGTTCTGTTTAAGGGATATTTGTACCCGCCCTGGTCATAGTTAAAATCGGCATCCGGAATTTTGCCGGGATGTTCCGGATCACTGTCTTTCAGACCGGTTAGTGTAAACAGATTATAGGCATTAGCATATATGCGTAATTTCTCTATCCCTACTTTTTTCAGCAATCTTGCCGGTACCGAATACCCTAATTCCAGGGTTTTCAGGCGTAAATAGCTGGCATTCTGCACTGCCTTGGTCCCATCAGCAATGGGCGACCCCATGGCCGGGTATTTGCCGGGTATCCATTGTGTATTGGGGTCAAACACATTGTCATCAGGATTTACTGTATGCCAGCTATCCAGGAATTTAGATAATGAGCTTTTACCATACATTAACGGTTCGGCATACTGCTCATCGTATTGTACGTAAACTCCTGTCGCACCGGCAAAAAACGCGTTTAAGTCAAAATTCTTAAACGACAAGCCGATATTAAAGCCGTAATTAACCAGGGGAATATCCTTTGTTCCTATCGGTTTTTCATCTTTGTCATTTATCACGCCATCCTCGTTCCAGTCTACATAGTAATAATCTCCGGGAATGGTATTGTTATTACCGCCACCGGTATTTACCGGGTAGTTAAATATCTGATCATAATTGGTGAATTGTCCGGCATAGGTTTTACCCCACCATATGCTGGTATAGCGGTTAGATCGGGAAGTTTTCCAATACTGGTATTCGTTACCGGCCATACCCTGCATTACCGTACGCCACATAGTACGTGTAGATGATAAGTTTCCCCCAATATTGTAACCTAACCGGCCTATTTTGTTTTTATAGTTCAGGATAAGCTCAGCACCCTCTGTTCTGTCGCTTTCTAAATTCTCCTGGGGGGTTTGAACACCTACAGTCCCGGGTATTTGTACCCCTCTTTGGGCCAGTAAACCTTTCCGGTCTCTCCTGAATATATCGAATGAACCGTCTAATTTACCTCTCCACAACCCAAAGTCTAAACCGATGTTCTTGGTATCAGCAGTAAACCAGGTCAGATCCGGGTTGGTTAACGGACGGGCACCGGCGCCAGCATAAAATTTCCCGTCAAAAAAGTACCCCCAGATAATACTTTGCGCATCGGGGTTAATGGTCGGATAGTTGAATCCGGAAACGTACTGAAAGGCTGTAGCGGCATCATCGCCTGTACGACCATACGATGCCCGTATCTTTAAATTGCTCAGCAGATTTTCCGGCACCAGGTTTTTGAAGAATTTTTCCTCGCTGATGCGCCAGCCAATAGATCCTGCCGGGAAGAATCCCCATTGTGTTGAACCCGGTTTGAATTTATTGGATCCGTCTTTACGGAAGCTGAATTCTGCCAGGTATTTACCTTTATAGTCATAATTTAATCTTCCGATATAACTTCTGGTGGTAGCCTCAACCAGACCATTGGTATTCATGGCTCCTAACTGTTCATCAGATTCTCCACCAAATAAATAATCAATGGGAATACTAATATTGCGTTGTGCATAAAAGTTGTCGGATTTAAAATGACTTTCTTCCAGCAACAGTAAAGCCTTCACATTATGCACCTTATTAAATGTATTGGCATAATCTAACGATAGCTGCGTAAGAATGGAAGTGCTTGTGCCATAAGAACGGTTGATGTATGCCGGGGAAGTGTAGACGGTTGGATTATACGTATCCAGTTCAGCATTATATTCATATAAGCTATAAGAGCGTCTATGATCGGTATTATCGTCAACATTATAACCGTAATTATACATCCCCCTTGCTTTCAGTCCCTTAATTCCGGGAATGTCGTACTCCAGTGATACCTGGCCCTGGAAATTGTTTTGCTTATAAAGTTTATAACCTACCTGGTCAGCGTCGGTTATAGCTACCGGGTTGGCCCCATCGGGTAGCTTATTGGGATACAAGGGATTATTGTTGGCATAAATCTGATCCCTGGGTATTGAGTTCCAGGCATATTTAAAAATAGTCCACAGATCCTGGAATGGCTGGTTCTTTTTATCCATGTGACCGGATAGTAAAGCCTGGGCCCTGAACCGCTTGGTAATATCCACATTGATGTTTGAGCGGAAGTTCCAGCGATCGTAATTTAAATCGCCGCTTTTAAACAAGCCATCTTGTTTCATATAACCCAGGTTAAAGAAATAATTCGCCTTCGCGGTACCGCCGTTCACATTCAGGTTGTGCTGAATTTGAGGAGCCGTATTGTTAAACGCAGCACCAATCCAGTCGGCAGAAGGATATACACCGTCTATCCACGGTTTCATATCTTCATAAGAGTACGTTGATTCCGTATTATTAGGGAAATTATTGGCGAACGCCCGTTTTGTTTTCTCGTTGGTAAGCATCATGTAATCTACGGCATTTACCGCATCCGGCATGCCTAAGAACTGCTGCCAACCCTGATTTACGGAATAATTAATATCGAACTTGTCATTCCGGCTTCCTTTCTTCGTGGTAATCAGTATTACGCCATTAGCCGCCCGTACACCATAAATTGCGGCAGAGGCGTCTTTCAATACTGAGATATTATCTATTTCATTCGGATCCATCCTGGAAAAGTCGCCGCTGCTTCTGGGTACGCCGTCAATAACAATTAGCGGGCTACCCATACCGCGTATGTCAAACTGGTTGTCGTAAGCTCCCGGCTCACTGGTTTTTTGCCATACACGTACCCCAGGAACTTTACCGGTAAGCATGTTTACGGTATTCTCGTTCTTGGTAACAACCAGGTCTTCGCCTTTTATAGTAGCCACCGAACCGGTTAACGAAACCTTCTTTTGTGTACCGTAGCCTACAACCACAACTTCGTCCAGATCAGACTGTGTTTTTACCAGGTTTATCGTTAAGGTGTTACTACCGGTTATACGGACCGTTTTACTTTCGTACCCGATATAAGTTAATACAATATCTGAACCAGTAGAAGCCTGGATGGTAAAATTACCATCCGCATCTGTGGTAGTACCTGTAGCTGTCCCTTTTATTTTTACAGATACTCCTACCAAAGGCTCTTTTGAATCAGTATCTGTCACTTTACCACTCACCCGAATGGTTTGTGCATGGAGCTGAACGGACATACACGTGGCCAGCAATAAAAATAAAATCTTCTTCATGCGTTGAATTAGGTTTAAGAGTTTGTTTGGTTAATAATTTCAAGCAAGGTAACCGGCAGAAATTAAAAAAAGCTTAATAATTAATTAATATTAACGTGTTGTGCGATTAAAAAAAAGATAGAAATGAAAGAAAAGGTTGCGCATTTTACTGAGAAACAGTATATTAAAGA
>NZ_VTRT01000020.1 GCF_008274585.1 Pedobacter sp. BS3
GGCAATGTCATTAAGTTAAGAAAATAGGGATATAAAAGGATTACAGTAGTTAGTTTTGAATCGACTAAAACACAAAACCTTACTGCAATCCTAATGACCGAGATAAAAATAGGGATAAAAATCATATCCGAACTCAAAAGTTTTGTTTCCCTAATCACCCAAGACGATATGACATTGGATAACTTTTGGAAATCCAGCAAAGCCTTCACCCGCAATAGAAAACTACCCTTTGAGCGTCTTGTATTATTAATAGTTAAACTTTGCAAGAAGACACTTAGCATAGAACCGGAGGCCTTTTTTGAAGAACTTGGCGAGCCGGAACCTTGTTCTGTAAGTGCATTTACACAGCAAAGAATAAAGCTAAAGGCATCTTTTTTTGACTGGTGGAACAGGGTGCTTTGGAGCAGCTATTACTACTATAGCGGCGCATCGGTAAAGCGACACAAAGGCTTCGTGTAATCGCAGCAGATGGGTCTAATATAAGCCTGATAAATACGCCGGCTTTAAATAAACATTTTGGTGGGCAGAGCAATCAAAATGGTAGTTTTGTACAGGGGAAAACCTTTTACTATTATGATGTACTTAACCAACTTGTCTTGTTTTCCAGGATAATGCCATACCGGTATGGAGAAATCCAACTGGTTTATGACGGTATAGGGCAACTGGAAAAGGATACGCTGGTCATTTACGACCGGAATTTCTGCAGTTATAAGATGTTTGCCCTGCACATTTGGGCAGAGCAGGAGGTCAAGTTTATTATCCGGGGAAAGGAGAACCAAACAGTAATAAAGGATTTTATTGCAACCGGAGATCCCTCTGCCATTGTCTATCTCGCACCATCTTTGGATGCAATGAAAGCTCTGAGAGAAAGCGGTTTCATTGTAACCAGGGATACGCTTTTGAAAGTGCCGCTGGTAAGAGTAGAACTGCAAAAGACAATAGAAGTATTGGTAACGAACCTTTGGGGAGAAGATGGACATTGCAGTGATGGGTTCAAAACATTGTATTTTCTGAGATGGGGCGTAGAAACCAATATCTCCATTCAAAAAAATATTCTGCCATTGGAGGCATTTAGCGGATTGACCGTTGAATCTGTTGAACAAGACTTTTATGCTACTGTTTTTACTGCAAACCTACATTCTATTCTGATAAAAGATGCTCAGGCTTCAGTAGATATGAATGCTGAGAAAAGTAAATATCCCATGAAAGTGAATAAAAATAAATCATTTGGCAAGCTAAAGGTCAATATACTATCCCTTTTTATAAGCAGTGATGTCGATAGTATATTGGAGATATTACATCATCATTTTATCAAAGATACATTACCCATTCGTAAACACAGATCTTACGAACGAGTCAGAAAAAACAAGCACGGACATAGCTAGCATCGAACTTATTCAAACTTTAAACCCGCATACTAATCCTTAACTTAATGACATTGCCCAGCGGGACAACCGCTTTGTAACAACACAAGTGTGTAGCAAGCGTGCC
>NZ_VTRT01000021.1 GCF_008274585.1 Pedobacter sp. BS3
GGTAGTGTCTTGAATTTTGTGTAAGTAAAAAAAGATGTAGGTCATTCCTATTGTGATTAAAGAAATTCAGAACTTTAATTACAAGAAATGGAAGAGAACAAATTAGGATTACCAAAGGACTTTTTCAAGCAGTTCAAGTCCAAAGAACAATTTCAGGAATTCTTTCAGGAGATGTTCAAACAGGGCGTTCAGGAAATGCTCCAGGGCGAACTTGATGATCACCTTGGCTACGAAAAGCACGCCTCTGAAGGCCGTGGGAGCGGCAATTCCCGTAACGGTTACAGCAACAAAAAAGTTAAGAGTGAAAGCCTTGGGGATATGGTCTTGTCGATCCCGCGGGACCGTAATTCGAGCTTTGAACCCAAGCTAATCCCTAAGCATCAGCGGATGAGCGAACAGATCGAGCAGAGCATCATCGGCATGTATTCGCGTGGAATGAGTACCCGTGATATTGAAGACCAGATCCGGGAAGTGTATGGTGTAGAGATTTCTGAAAGCACGGTTTCCAGGGTTACCAGCCGGGTCATTGACCTTATTAAAGAATGGCAGGTAAGGCCACTGGAGCCTGTTTATTTCACCTGCTGGATGGACGGCATACAGTTCAAAGTCCGCCATAACGGGAAGGTAATCAGCAAATGTATTTACTTAGTAATCGGCCTTAGAAATGACGGACTCAAAGAAATATTAGGCATGTGGATCAATGAAACAGAAAGTGCTTCATTCTGGTTAAGTGTGCTTACTGACTTAAAAGCCAGAGGTGTGGAAGATATCCTGATCGCCTGCACGGATAACCTTACCGGCTTTACCAAGGCCATAGCCCAGGTGTTTCCTCAAACCATCACCCAGCTATGCGTTGTCCACCAGATCCGTAACAGCTGCAAATATGTGTCCTGGAAAGAGCGTAAGGAATTCAGTGCTGATCTGAAGCAGATCTATGGCGCCGTTAACAGAGAGGCAGCCCGGTCAGCCCTGGACGTATTTACCCAGAAGTGGGGCGGTAAATATGGTTACGCTATTACCAGTTGGGAAAACAACTGGGATGCGCTGACCAGTTACTTTGACTTCCCACTGGAAATCCGAAGGATCATTTACACCACCAATGTGATTGAAAGCCTGAATAGCGGGATCAGGAAATTCACCAAATCCAAGAACCTGTTTCCCGATGATCAGGCGGCAGTAAAAGCCGTTTATCTATCCATTATGAACATCCAGAAAAAATGGATCATGCCCATCAGGGACTGGGGCAAAATTATTAACCAGTTTAGTATTATATTTGAAAACAGATGTAGGATTTAATGGCAGTAGGTTTGACCATTTACACAAAATTCTTCACAGGCTC
>NZ_VTRT01000022.1 GCF_008274585.1 Pedobacter sp. BS3
TCTGAACCTGTTTGATTGGATACGAAATAGATATCGCTGTCACCATCACGGCGGTGTGTCCAGGCAATGGCATCTTCGCCTTGCCGTGTTCCGGCAGCAGTTTCAGGAAAACCTCCCCAGGCCATGGCTTCGCCGGAGGCTTTGATAACTTCTACATCCGGCTTATCTATTGATCTCATCAGGTTTGTAAAATCCGATGACCAGTATGTTGTTATTGATGGAGCACCCCAATAGGCCTTTCCCTTTGTCCGGGTATCTTCAAAATATTTCCGCTCAGGGTCAAGCTTATCGTTCCAGATGTTATTCATCCAGATCAGTTTACCTGCTCCCAGCTTATGCTCAAAAACCGTTTTGCCGTCTGCATTTCCCCAGAGCTGTGCAACCAGCTTTTGCACTTCATGATCAGCCTGAGGATAGTTTGTAAGTCCCGGCGACTGCACCGGTTTATCCTGGCACACAACCAACCCACCCTTTTCTACTAATTGAATAAGCTTGGTAAGTATTTCGGGAGCCATTTTACCGTTTGTCTTGGGTAAAAACAACACCCTATATTTAGCGCCGGACGGAAGGCGGAAATAGCCATCGGTAAAGTCCATATCCTTCAGAAATAATTCTTCAGAAAGCAGATCGTAATTATATTGCTTGTGCAATCCCATAGGCATCGTGTTTTTCCAATTCAGCGTGGGCATTAATCCAACTACGTCGGCCACGTTTTTACCCTGCTGCAGCATATACTGGCAGCGTGAAAGGTAATTGACCCAGGCTTTGCCCGGCTCCCACCAGGTTTGACCGGGCACAAACATTGTTCCCCAGAAAAACATATTCATTCCGGGTTTCAGATCCATGCCCCAGGGCTGTAAGGCGGTGCCGTGTAATATCATTTTATTCACGCCGTTTGCAAAAGCAAGGTCTCCTGACCGTTTAAGGGCATACAGATCTGTTTTCCAGTTACCATCGTTCCAGCGACCGGTGTATGCTTCGGCGGCAACTTCTTTACGGCCATACGTATTGGCCGAACTGGCGCTCCAGCGGGCTGTATGCATTGCGGATGTACTTAACCAGAACGTGGCTGTAGGTACATGGGTTCTTCCCCCCATTCTAACCGGATCAAAAGGGCCGGTGTAAGGCTCGGTCATAAACTCCATGCCCAGTGAATCGGCTTTCCTGGTTAAATGTGTAAAAAAGTTATCGGCAAACAGGTCGGTTTGGGTCAGGTACATATCGTTCTGGAAACGTTGTGTCAGGTCTTCATT
>NZ_VTRT01000023.1 GCF_008274585.1 Pedobacter sp. BS3
TCTGAACCTGTTTGATTGGATACGAAATAGATATCGCTGTCACCATCACGGCGGTGTGTCCAGGCAATGGCATCTTCACCCTGCCGTGTTCCGGCGGCGGTTTCTGGAGAACCGCCCCAGGCCATAGCTTCGCCGGAGGCTTTGATAACCTCGACATCCGGTAGCGTAATGGATTGCATAACCTTCAGAAACTGCGGCGACCACCGGGTACTTACAGCGGAATTATCCCAAAACTCGCGGCCTTTTGTGCGTGTCTTCAGAAAATACTTCCGTTCAGGATCAAAATCATCCTGCCATATACTGTTTAGCCAAACCAGCCGGCCTGCTCCTACCTGATGCTCAAAAATGGTTTTACCGTCTGTATCGCCCCAAAGTTGCGCTGCAAGGGTTTTCACTTCAGCATCTGTTTCCGGATAGCCGGTTAACCCAGGCGAGCATGAAGGCCGGTCTTCGCATACAATTGTTCCGCCTTTCTTGGCAAGAGCAATCAGCTTCTTTAATATCGCGGCAGACATTTTACCGTTTGTTTTAGGCAATATTAAAACCCTGTAGTTAGCACCAGACGGCAAACGAAAAAACCCACCGGAAAAATCCATCTCATGGAGCAGGGTTTCTTCGGCCATCAAATCATAATTGTACTTTTTGTGCAAGCCTTCCGGCATAGAATGCCGCCACTTTAACGTAGGCATCAGACCAACTACATCGGCCACGTTTTTGCCTTGTTGCAGCATATACTGGCAACGGGAAAGGTAATTGACCCAGGCTTTGCCCGGCTCCCACCAGGTTTGACCGGGCACAAACATTGTTCCCCAGAAAAACATATTCATTCCGGGTTTCAGATCCATGCCCCAGGGCTGTAAGGCGGTGCCGTGTAATACCACTTTGTTTACGCCATTACAAAAGGCCAGATCGCCTGCACGCTTGATGGCGTACGGATCTGTTTTCCAGTTACCGTCATTCCAGCGGCCGGTAAAGGCTTCCGCAGCGACCTCTTTGCGGCCATACGTATTGGCAGCACTGCTGGCCCAACGTACAGTATGCATCATTTCGGTGCTTACCCAGAACTCACACATAGGAACCTGCACCCGCCCTGCCATGCGGATGGGATCGAAAGGGGCAATATAAGGCTCGGTCATAAACTCCATGCCCAGTGAATCGGCTTTCCTGGTTAAATGCGTAAAAAAGTTATCGGCAAACAGGTCGGTTTGGGTCAGGTACATATCGTTCTGGAAACGTTGTGTCAGGTCTTCATT
>NZ_VTRT01000024.1 GCF_008274585.1 Pedobacter sp. BS3
ACGTGTTGTGCGATTAAAAAAAAGATAGAAATGAAAGAAAAGGTTGCGCATTTTACTGAGAAACAGTATATTAAAGAACAATTACGACCAAGTAAATTATTCTTTATGCACAACCTTTCGACCAATTTCCGTTTATTTCTGGACATCACCAAATCTGTTTTCAGATCGCAGATCAATACGGATAACAACTTTAAGTTTTATCCCCGTAAACCAAAGTTCTCTGACTGTGAGATACTTGCGTTAACTCTGGCGGCCGAATCTATCGGAATTGATTCGGAAAGCTACCTGTTTGGAAAGCTACGCTCCGATTATTCGGCTGATTTCCCACAATTAATCCACCGCTGTAATTTTAACAGGAGAAAGAAATCTTTGGGAAGTTATTTACAGCAGCTCAACCAGTACCTGTCCAGTCAGCTGAACGAGGGAGAGAACATCTTCATAGTAGATTCTGTTCCAGTCCCGGTGTGTAGGATTGTCCGGGAAAAATCATCGAAAATCTGCAAAGAGAAATTTGAGACAGCACCGGACAAAGGATACTCTGCCGTAAACAAGGCCTGGTATTACGGCTACAAGCTGCATCTGGTTACTTCGGTTAAAGGCGTATTCCACTCGATGGACTTAAGCAGGGCCAGCGTACATGACATTCGTTATTTAGATGACATAAAGTGCTCCGGCTTAAACAACTGTACCCTTGTCGGCGATAAGGGATATCTTTCAAAAACGCATCAGATTGATCTTTTCAGTACCGCTAAAATAGAGCTGAAAACTCCCATGCGCAGCAACCAGAACAATAAAGAACCGGTTGAACCGGTATTTAAACGAGTCAGAAAACGGATTGAAACTTTATTCGCCCAGCTCTGCGACCAGTTTATGCTCAAAAGGAATTATGCGAAATCTGTGGCAGGTCTATCGGTTAGAATCCTAAACAAGATTACAGCTATTACCTGCCTGCAGTTCATCAATAAACAGAATAACAGACCGCTAAATCATTTAAAATATGCTTTGGCTTTTTAATCGCACAACACGTT
>NZ_VTRT01000025.1 GCF_008274585.1 Pedobacter sp. BS3
CCTGGCTTTAACAGCTACCTGGTAACTGTTATCTTACTATGGGAAAAAGATTCACAGGTATTATGCATTTATTTTTCATACAACTGCAAGCTAACCGGGCCGATAAGCCCTGCGGGTTGCAAGGGTGAGTCTTTCTCTACAAAACGCCAGGGGGTAAACGTTACCCGGTCTTTTGATGGACGCTGCTCTCCTGTCCAAACCCATTTCGGAAACTCCTTTAGCTCATAGCCTTTATAATCATTACCTGCGTATTGCAGGTTAGGGCGCCACTGCAGGTCTTCCGGTAACTGCTCATCACCAACCATCCTGTTCCACCAGGTATTGGTGATCTTAAACGTGATCTTATTTTGCCCGGCTTTCAGCAGCTTGCTGATGTCGGTACGGAAAGGAGGCTTCCACAGCGTATCGGCCACTACATCATTCACCAGCACTTCGGCCATGTTCTTTACTTCGCCAAGGTCTAACAGAATGCCTGATTTAAGCTGCTGGTTAGAAACGGTGATGGTACTTTGATAGGTAGCGGTGCCTGAGAAATATTTGATTCCGAACACTTTGCTGCTGGTCCATGAACCGGTGCCAAGCTCGGCTTTGGGCGGCGCTCCGTAACCTGCGGGGAAAGTTACCTGCCATTTGGTTTCTACCGGAATAGTCCGCGTGATTTTTTCTTCCCGGTATAATGCGGTGCTTGGCTTTATACTATTCTTCGGCTGGAAGATAACGAACACTGCCCCAAAGGGCGTAAAAGGTATGGTCATGCGAATGCGATCGCCTTCTGTATGCCATTGGGTAGAGCTGTATTGTTTGCCGGTTTCGGGATCCCACAGTTGCGGGATTTTACCGTTTACACGGAATAACAGCTCTGCATGATTTTCTGAACCTGTTTGATTGGATACGAAATAGATATCGCTGTCACCATCACGGCGGTGTGTCCAGGCAATGGCATCTTC
>NZ_VTRT01000026.1 GCF_008274585.1 Pedobacter sp. BS3
TACGCCCGTGACGGCAAACGGCTGTTCTATTCCACCGACCCCAATGTAGGCTGGGATGGCCGGAATCAGAGCGGTCAGGTAGAAGCAGGATCCTACTTCTATATCATCAAAGTACCCGACCTGCTCATGGTAAAAAAAGGAGTGTTAACGGTAATCAAATAATTCAGACATGAAAAGAATATCCATATACCTTATCCTGCTCCTGATAGCCAGTAGCACACAGGCCCAGAACAGGAAACACATCGCAAACTTCTCGCAGTTTCAGCAAAACTTCAATCCAGCCCTAACCGGATACCAGGGTACAGCCATCAAAAGCTATTACCGCGATCAATGGGCCAGCTTCGACAACGCCCCCAAAACCCTGTATCTCTCCGGAGAGCTTAACCTGGCCGATGTAGCCAAAACCACATCCAGGCTACAACACGGCTTTGGGCTATCCCTGCTGCACGACACCTACGGAGCGCTGGCAGAAAACCAGTTAGCACTATCCTACAGCTCCGGCGTACAATTAACAGACAAGCTCCACTTAAGAGCCGGCATCGCCCTGACCTATGATAATTTCAAGATCGATAACGATAAGCTGCTGCTCGATGATAACAGCGATCCCAGCTACATGGCCTTGGTCAATGGCGATAACAATACCAA
>NZ_VTRT01000027.1 GCF_008274585.1 Pedobacter sp. BS3
CGTCCCGGGTATGACTATTACACCAGCGATATTACCACCGTAGCCTTCCCCGATAAAAAGGAAGTTTCCCCTTCAGAAGTCATAGATCTATCAAAGAAGATCAAAGCAGGAAAGATCGAATGGACAGCCCCCTCAGGCAACTGGATCATTCGCCGCTACGCCATCCGCAATGCGCTGGCCTATAACCGCCCGGCACCCATAGGCGGCAAGGGGCTGGAATGCGACAAGCTGGATAAAGACGCGGTAGATGCCATGTTCAGCAGCATGGTAGGGCGCTATATCAAAGATTCCCCGCAACTGGCCGGTAAAACCATCAAAGCCTTTGAAGCCGATAGCTGGGAAGTCGGCAATCCCGAATGGTCGGCAAAGTTCAAAGAAGAGTTTATCAAACGGCGGGGCTACGATCCCACCCCCTGGCTGATCACCTATAAAACAGACCGTGTAGTAGGCAATGAAGACCTGACACAACGTTTCCAGAACGATATGTACCTGACCCAAACCGACCTGTTTGCCGATAACTTTTTTAC
>NZ_VTRT01000003.1 GCF_008274585.1 Pedobacter sp. BS3
TAAAGTTCTGAATTTCTTTAATCACAATAGGAATGACCTACATCTTTTTTTACTTACACAAAATTCAAGACACTACCCCGGCCTTTGTCAGGATTTATTTACTTTTCCTTTTTCCTGCCATCTCTTTGGCAGCTTTGCTTTTTTCTTCTTTAGAAGTGTTTGAGCTTCTTAATTCGTGAGAGGCTTTGCTCTTCTCATCTTTCTTCATGTTACGCATAACGGTTCGGGGCTTGGCGTTCGGGCGTGAAAGTTCCTGCGGACTTTCACGTTTGAACGTCAGCCCGCCTGACGCCAAGCCCTTGTTGGTGGCTGCCCTTTTCTGTCTGTCGTGGTTTTACTTACTTGCTTTGTCCAACAATTCCAAATCTTCGCTGTCTAATTTCAATTCGGGTGCTGCAAACAAAGTTTCTAATTGTGCTTTGCTTGTTGCACTTACAATCGTTGCCCCGATGTGTGGTTGTGCCAACAACCAAGCTAATGCAACTGTTGCCTGTTGTGTGTTGTGTTTGCCTGCAACATTGTCTAATGCGTTCAATACTGCAAAACCTTTTTCGTTAAGATATTTTGAAGCACCGCCACCACGAACGCTTTTACTAAAATCGGCTTCGCTTCTGTATTTTCCTGTTAAGAAACCTGCTGCCAATGACCAATAAGGAAAAACAGTTAAACCGTATTTTTCTACTAACGGTAAGTATTCCGTTTCATATTTTGTTCGCTCCACTAAATTGTAATGCGGTTGCAAGGCTACATATTTCGGAAAGCCGTTTTTCTCGGAAACCTCAAATGATTGTTGCAAACGTTCGGGTGAAACGTTGGAAGCTGCGATGTAACGCACTTTTCCTGCTTTTACAATTTCATCGTAAGCCGATAATGTTTCTTCAATAGGTGTTACATTGTCGTCAAAATGGGTGTAATACAAATCAATGTAGTCTGTTTGTAAGCGTTGCAGACTTTCGTCCACTGATTTTAAGATGTGTTTTTTGCTGATGTCAAAACCGTGTTCTTTTGTTTCTGAACCTACTTTTGTAGCAATTACTAAATCCTTGCGGTTTCCTCTTGCTTTGAGCCAATTTCCAATTATGGTTTCCGACTGTCCGCCTTTTCCGTTTACCCACCACGAATAAGTGTCTGCAGTATCAATAAAGTTGAACCCTGCACCTGCAAAAGCATCTAAAATTTCAAATGATTTTTGCTCGTCTAATGTCCAACCAAATACATTTCCGCCAAAATTGATACGACTTACTTCTAAATCTGTATTGCTGATTTTAATTTTTGTTGCCATACTTTTTATTTTATAATTGTTAGATTATTTGTTCCAAATGTTGCTGATACGCCTGCCTGTATGCTTCAATTCTTTCGGGTGTTCCACCTTTTGCGACATCATAAAAATGCATACCGTCCAATTGGGTTAAGCCTACAAATTTCATGGCAATATGAAATCCATATAGAACTCCTTTGTCAGGCGAAAAGCCGTACATAATTTCACCCGGTATGGTAAATGCACCTTCCGGAGCATTCCAGCTGCTGGTAACCATGTATTTTCTTCCTTGCAACAAACCACCTGTACCATAGTTGTACTCCGGATTGCTGTGCGTACGGCCATCACTTTTGTAGATGGTACCGCGTCCCTGTTGGAAAACGTCATCAATAAAGAGTTTCAGTCTATTCGGAACCTGAAACCACCAAATCGGCGTGTGGAAGATGATAATATCTGCCCAGACAAAATTTTCAATTTCCTTTGCCGTGTCATACTCTTCCCCCGTCTTGGTGATTCGGACCTCAAATCCGTTTTCTGTCAAAAAACCTGAAGTCCAATCCGTTAAGGTATTGTTGAATTTTCCTCCACTTTCATCATAAACTTGTCCTCCGTTAATAATCAATACTTTTTTCATCTTTTCTTTATTTATTATTTACGTGATTTTTATCTCAAGATAAATCCCTTTTTCATGATTCCTTTTTTGATAAGCTGTGGCTGAATAATATCATCATGGCTTACTATCAGTTGGACTCCTTTAGACGGAAGTTGATTAAGCCAGTCCAGTTGATATTGGATTCTTACGGCATCTTCACCAATGCGTTTGACTTGCGATGCGGGTTTCTGTTTGCGTTCTTCTATACCGACATAGCTCCAGCTGACATCTCCCGTAAAGATGTATTCTTTACCGTTTTCAAATTGGGTGTATACCATAATTTCGCCAGGTGTATGTCCCGGAGCCTTGATTAAAACAATACCGGGAGCTACCGGAAGTACATCGTAAAAATCTACGGTAACAAAGTTTTTCACTTTTTCTATATCTGTTTTCAGTTGGGGCATCTGCGGTTTGTTGACCAAGGTGTTGAGCATCTGATAGGTAAGGATAGTCTTGGGGGCAATTTCATCAAAGTATTTTGTACGTAAAACACCTGCAACATGGTCGCCGTGTTCATGTGTGATGAGAATTTTCACAGCTTGTCTCAGGGCCTGTTGAACGCTGTCATTTGCCGATGGAAAGTACGGTTGTTTCTTTCCGTTTCCGAAAAATTCATGCACTTCTTCATCCATTCCGGCATCCAACATAATTGTGGAATGCGGAAAGACAATCTGATAAGCGGTTCTTGCCTGAATATACGGTTCATCGGTGCCGCCTTCTACGGTTTGTGCAAACGTACGGGGGCTTTCGGCAAATTTGATGTAGCGTATTTCGGTGGCTTTTTCGCCTTGAATGGTATTGGCTTCCAGCCGGATTTTTGCCAGCAAATCGTCATTGTATTGAATTTCCGGAAAGGTTAAATTTAGGGTTTCCTGAGCAGTCAAAGAATTGTGAAACAAACCCGAAAGCAACACAAAAAGAATACTGATTTTTAAATAGATATTATTCATAATTTCAATTAATTAAAAAGCACTATTTACCACACCGCCATCCACTCTCAGGGCAGCTCCGGTAGTAGCAGATGACAACGGGCTTGATATATATACGATTAAGTTGGCGACCTCTTCGGGTTCGGCGAAACGTTCAATGATGGATGAAGGTCTTTTTTCTCTGATAAATTCCAATGAAGCTTCAACCTCTGAAATGCCTCTTTCTTCTGCCAGTTTTTTCATTCCCGCATGATTTCCGGCAGACCAGGTAGGTCCGGGAAGAACGGCATTTACAGTAACATTTGTTCCACTCAGGTATTTTGCCAAACCACGGCTTAGTGCGAGATAGGCTGTTTTGGTGACGCCATACAGAATCATATCATCCGGAATATTGATAGCTGATTCGCTGGAAAGAAAAATGATTCTGCCCCAGTTTTTTGCTTTCATTTTCTGAACATAAAAACGGGAAAGACGCACACCGCTCATCACGTTTACTTCAAAATCCTGAAACCAGGCTTCATCATCGGTAGATTCAAACGGTTGCGGACTGTAAGTGCCGACATTGTTGATGAGAATGTCCACTTCGGGAAGTTTTTCCAAGAGTGCAACCACTTCTTCCACTTTGCTAAAATCCGCCGCAATTCCATGCACATCGGCATCACGAATATCTTTTTTGATTTCGACAATAACTTCTTCTATTTTAGCCAGATGACGGCCATTGATGTATACTTTTGCGCCTTCTTTGAGCAATCCTTTTGCTGTTGCTAAACCAATTCCATCTGTGGAACCGGTCACCAAAGCTGTTTTATTCTTTAACTGTAAATCCATTATATGATATTTTATAGGTTATGGTAATGCTATTTTGTATGCAGTATAGGGATATTCCGTTTTGTCCACACCGTTGTTCCACTGCGGAAGACGCTGTAATTGTGAATCGGAAAAATAAAGAAATCCATCGCTGCCGATGCCCAAAGAATCCGGCCAGTGGAGACGTTTGTCTTTTACCAATACTTTTAATTCCCCTTTGGGAGTCAGGTAAGAAATCGAATGTGATTCGGAAGTAGTGAGGTAAATATTTCCTTTTTTATCGGCGATTAAACCGTGCGTAACACCCACTTTGGCAACGGTTTCTACTTTGCTTTCTAGTGCTTCTTCGGAAAGATTTTTATCGGCTAGGTATCGGGTTTCAATACGGAAAAGTTCCCGTTTATTGATCGGTTTGAAATAGAAATACTTGAAGTCATCTGTTAAAGCGATTCCATTGACATTGGAGGAAAAAGGCTTTCCGTTCTTATCTTTCATTTCCACTCCATCATAATTTAAACTAATGTTGTCAGCCTTCGTAAATTTAGTATTTACTAAAACAGTTCTCGCTTCATCCGTGTTTAAGTCTAAAATAACGATAGCCGCTTGTGCAGGATCTGAAAGATAAGCAACGTTGTTTTTCAAATCTATACGGACGTCATTTAACGCGGATTTAGAAAAGTCCAGGTTTTTAAAAGAATACACTTTTTCTACCTGATTGGTTTGGGTGTTGATTTTTACGAGCTTAAATAGCCCTTTATCATTGCTGCTGCCATCAGCAAAAATATTTCCGGAAGCCGCAGGTTTGGAGTCTAAAACCCAAAGATTATCTTTTGCATCCACAAAAATATCCTGAACCCGTAAAAAGGAGTTTTTGTAGTTACCTTTTGTATTCCATGACAAAGTTGGATATGCAGTTATCTTCCCATTTTTTTCTTCTGCTAAAGCCAGATTGCCGTTGCCATCATAATTCGGGAAGGAAACAAAGACCCTGTCTTGCGAATTGATACTTAAGCCGATGACCATTTCTTTTTCAAAATGGGCGAAAGGAATCAGTTCCTGAGCAGAAACCGTATTCATAAGGTTAAGTGCCGAAACAATAAAAATGATGATGGGCAATTTCAAATCAGTATTTCCAAACGTTCTATATTGCATGATTATTGATTTTTTAGGTAAATAATCTTTCCTTCTTCTACGCTTTTGCGGACAGCGTCCATCACGAGCATATTTTGGTAGCCTTCAAAACCCGTCATGGGCGAGGGTTTGCTGTTTCTGAAATTTTGAAAAACAGCTTCAAAATAGTTGTAATAATTTCCGTCTTCGGTCGGAATCGTTTCGGAGATTTTCTGACCGTTTTCCATATAAGTCAGTGTTCCCTGTTCCGAAGCATCCTCCAAACTCCAAGATGTAGATTTCGGTTTTTCGCCTTTTAATAAACGTTCTTCCTGAATATCGGAACGCGATTTCAGAAAACTCCCTTTCGTTCCATGAATGATATATCCGGGCTGATTGCTCAGCGAAATATCCGTACCGCGGATCTTTACCCTTTTATCGGGATAATACAAAATCGCTTCAAAATAATCTTCCACCGGAGAATGCGGGCGGAATGCGGCAAAATCCGCAAACACTTTTTCCGGCAGACCGAACAATTTTACGGCTTGATCGGTAACGTGAGAACCTCTGTTATTAAATTCACCTCCACTTAATTTTTCTTCGGTATGGAAAGCACCACGAATTTCTGGCAGGTATATATCGTAAGAAAGTGTTGCCTCTTTTATCTCACCCAATTTACCGGATTTGATCACTTTTTCTACCGTTAAAAAATCGCTGTCGAATCTTCTGTTCTGATAAACATAAAGTTTTAATTTTTTTGCTTTTGCAAGGTCATCCAATTCTTTGGCTTGCGCTGCGGTATTTGTAAAAGCTTTTTCTACAATAGCTGATTTTCCTGCTTCCAGAACTTGTTTGGCTAATTCGTAATGTGTTCCGATGGGCGTATTGACTACTACCAATTCCACTTCGGAATCGGCGAGAATTTCCTCCAGCGTAGTGTAAGACCGGGTATAAGGATAATCGTTCTGAATTTTCTTTTTGCTTCGTTCCAAAGCACCAATTAATTGGAAACCCGGATGCAAATCCAAAAAAGGCGCAAAAAAAACAGAACCCGAAAATCCGTAACCGAGAATGACCGTATTTATTTTTTGTTGAGACATGAATGTTTTTTTATTTAATTTTATTTAAAACAAATTTTGTTCCTATAAAATGTACGATTAAAATGACAATACCGAAAAATAATCCCGCTACCGAAACGCCTAACCATTTATAATATTGCCAAAGCAGGCTGCCGATGAATGTTCCGAAAGCGCCCCCTACGAAATACCAAACCATATAGACCGTATTGATACGGTTTCTTGCGGAAGGATTTCCTTCAAAAATGATGGTCTGATTGGTAATGTGTACTGATTGTACGCCCAAATCCAAAACAAATGCACCAATGATGATTCCGATTAAGCTCCGGGAAGAAAAACCGAGAACTATCCATGCAAAGATGATCACCAAAGTTCCAGTATAGATGATGGTGTTTTTATTAAAGCGGTCGCTGAGCCTCCCAACGAAAGAAGCTACTGTAGCGCCTGCGATGCCGACCAGCCCCAATGAACCCGCCACATCACTTCCCATGTGGAACGGCTCGCCTTCCAATAGAAAAACCACCGTTGTCCAGAAAATCGTAAAAGCTCCAAAGTCAAATGCTCCGCGAACTGAAGCCAGACGAAGTTTCGGAATGCTCACAAACTGCTTTGTAATAGATTTTAAAAGCTGAGGATAAGTTCCTTTAAAGTCGGGATAGATTTCAGGTAAAAATTTCAATAGAGCGAAAAATAAAGCGGCCATGATGCCGGCTGCAATAAGAAACATTTCCTGCCAGCCGAGATGTGCTCCCACAAAACCACTTAACGTTCTTGACCCCAAAATCCCAATGAACATGCCCGTCATTACCGTACCAATGGCTGCACCACGTTTTTCGTCTTCGGCAAGTTGCGCCGCCATGGGTACCATGACCTGCGGAACCACCGATGTTAGGCCAATAAAGAAACTTGCCATTTTTAGTTGAAATGGTGTTTGTGAATATGCTGCTGCCAGAAGTGCTGCAATAATGAAAAAGAAATCTATCAGAATCAATCTTTTCCTCCTCAGCATATCGCCAAGCGGAACTATGAGAAACAGCCCGACAGCGTAGCCCACCTGTGTCAGCATGGGAACGGAAGAAATTTCCAATTCACTGACGTTGAAGTATTTCGCCATCAGACCGAGAAGCGGCTGGTTGTAATAATTATTGGCAACCACCAATCCGGTAGTTGCCGCCAGTAGAAACAGAAGCCCTTTGCTGAGTGTTTGATTTACTGTCATTAATTTTTCAAAAATTGTTTCATTGGCTGGATAAAGCGGTCAAATGCTTCTATGTGCGGCAAGTGCCCTACATTGTCTAATTCCACCAACTGTGAACCTGAAATTTTTTGTTGCGTTTTTTTTCCGAGTGTTTGGTATTGTCCCATTTTATCTGCTACTTCCGGATCTTTTACACCAGCTTTGCCAATGGCTGTTCGGTCTCTGGTACCGATAATCAAAAGCGTTGGAACTTTTATATTCTGAAATTCATAGACCACCGGTTGCGTGAAAATCATATCGGAAGTTTTCGCATTAACCAATGCAACTTTTGGATAATCCGGATGTTTCACCCAGCCGGTAAGCAGGTACACCCATTCGTCGTATTCTGGTTTCCACTTATTGTCGTAATAAAATCCCAGCTGATATTTTTTGGTCGTTTCATAATCAGCCTTCAATTCCTTTCCATAATTTGCATCAATGGAAGTGTAAGGAGCTACTAATTTCCAATCTTCCAAACCAAGCGGATTTTCCAGAATCAGTTTTTCAACCGTTTCGGGATACATCAATGTAAAACGCGTGGCAATCATCCCACCCATGGAATGACCTAACAAGTAGATTTTATTGATTTTTAATTCATCCAACACGGCTTTGGTATTTTGTGCAAGCTGTTGAAATGTAAACTGATAGTCAGTCGGTTTTGATGATTTTCCAAAACCGATTTGATCGGGCACCACCACACGATAACCTTCTTTTGTGAGGGCTTCAATAGTGGTTTTCCAATAAGCACCGTTGAAGTTTTTACCGTGCAACAAAACAATGGTTTTCCCATTTGGCTTTTCAGGATTTATGTCCATATACGCCATTTTCAACGCTTCGTTCTGCGATTTGAAATTCAGGTAATGCACTTCGTAGGGATATTCGTAATTGGTAAGCATAATATCCAGAACGGGACGTTGCTGTGCCATTGCCATATTTATAGAAACCAAACACAATAGGAATGTTGTGTATTTCTTTATTGTCATCATTTTTCTGTTTTTACGTATCTTCATTTATCTTCTTTCCCAATATGAACGGATAAAATGGCAGCACTATCAATGTCTTAACCCCACCAACCGATAGTATTACTATTTTGAAATATCTTTCGCCAACCAGCGTGTATCTACCGGATTGGAAACAAAAATGCCTTTGATGGCGGCATCAAATTTCTTGGAATAATCCTGTGCTAAATGTGCTTCGTGGTCGGGTACGCTTTCCCAGCTTTCTACTAAAAGAAATTTATTGGCATTTTCTACATATTGAAAAACATTGAAACGCGTATTTCCCTTCGCTTGCCGAGCACGGGGTGTTACTGCTGCTATTGCGTCCAAAAACACCTGTCTTTTTTCTGGTTTTACGTCAAAAGTTACCAATACGTTGCGTGGACTATATATCTCATCAGCATTTTCAGGTTCTACTGCAGGCACTTCCGCTAATTCTTTCAGCTCTTTCATTTCCATAGGATCATTAGCCTCTTTAGCTTCTTTCCACACCTGATGAGGCAAATACGGCTTTTTTAAATGGTCTTCAAATACCGCTCTGTTTTTGAATCGTTCCAGTAACGCTACTTCGTAACGACCATCTTCAGGCTGAAAGAACGTAAACAAAACGCTGCCCGGTTCCTTACGGGTTTGGACGACATTATTGTACATTGCCTTCATCAAGGTATCCCATTTTTCAGGTTTCACCTTGACAAACATAATGTGTTGATAACCTACCGTATCCACTATGGAAGTGGTATCTGAGGCTATGGTTTCTGTAAACTTTTCTTTTTTATTTGTATTGCCTGTACAACTGGTCAAAGCAAAAAGCAATGCTATTGCTCCTGTTTTTAGGGTTAAAATGTTTCTGTTTGAAGATGTCATGATTTTTTATTTTTTTGATAATAATTCACTTTAATAATTTAGCCTTTACTATCGACAATTCCTGCACTTTTTCTTGTATTACTTTTTGAAACTCTACGAAATACGGCTGCTTGTTATGTTCATTTAAGCCCTCTTGGTTTTCCCAATTTTCATAAAAGAAAAAGGTGTTTTCATCTTCTATACTTTGGTGTAGTTGGTATAAAATGGCAGCTTTTTCTTTTCGTGATTGCTCTAACAAATTCAACAAAAATGCTTTTACTTCGGTAGTAAATTCGGGTTTGCTTTTGATGATTGCTGTGATGTAAATGTTCATTTTCTTATTGTTTTATTGATTGTTCTTTACTCTCTGATTGTTGTTTTGTCGTGCAAAGCGATTTCGGCAATTTCATCTTTACGTTTGAATGAAACGCCTTTGTGCGACTGAATGTATTTTATCAAATCGTAGGCGGTTTTTACCATTTGCGGCGTTCCACCAATACGGTCGTGAAAACTGATTGAAAGTTGCCGTCTTTTATATTCACTCTCGGCATACAGTTGGTCAAACTCGGCTTTCACTTGGTTAAAAAACTGGTCGGTAGAAAAGCCTTTGCCCTCAATCAATAAAATATCGTTGCAACGCAAGGTGTAAGGCACTACAACAAAATCTTTATTGTTTACTTGAATGATAAAAGGTTCATCACGGCTCAAATCGTCAATGTGATATTTGAAACCTAATTCCTGCAAAACGCTTAATGTGTTTTCGCCCCTGCGAAGCCAATTTGCATTATAGCCGATTGGCGTTGCTCCTGTTGCATTTTTTACGGCATCAACTCCGTCTTTGATAAATTTTGTTTCATCTTCATAAGACATATTGTAAGAGTTGCTCCAATTCATTCCGTGTGCTGCTGCTTCGTGTCCTCTGCTTACAATTTCTTTTGCTAATTCGGGGTTTTTCAATACGGCTGCCCCAACCATATGCGAAGTAACTTTTATGCCTAACTTGTCCCAATTATCTAACATTCTCGGAATGCCCTCTTTGTAGCCGTATTGAAACCAAGTATCAGCGGGCAAATCTTTGAAGCCGTCTTTTATTTTAGGAAACGGACTATCGGCATTGTTCGGTTGATTGCCTGCTTCAAACTGCATAGAAACGGAAACAACCAAACGTGAGCCGTCAGCCCATTTTGTTTTTTCGTTTGTTGTTGCTTGTGGAATGGTTGCCAATGTTTCAAAAGGATTTACTACACTTGCCAAACCAACCAAACTGCTTTGCTTTATGAAATCTCGTCTTGTTCCCATTGCTTTTATTTTTTGAGTAAGTTATCTATCGACAAGGTGTTATACTGAATGAAAAAAAGTATAACGCCTAAATAAATAGAATGAATAAGCTGGGCAGTAATCGGGTCCCAATTTTCAATGGTAGTGTTTCCGAAAATGAACGCTGCCATTAGTAGTAATGCGGCATAAATTGCTTCCCGTGTGCGGAAGCCTGTCAAAATCATTACTCCTGTAACGACTTCAATAATAGGGACTGCATAACCAAAACCAAGTATTAAAGGTTTTGGTAAATAAGACTTTTCCATAAATCCGAGCATCCAATTAGCGAAGTCCTGCAATTTTGGCAAGCGAACTAATCCGTGCCCTAATAGTGATGCCGCTATTGGCAAACGTAGAAGAAAATAAGCTGTACTATTCATTGTTTTGCGTTGTTTTACTTTAAATTACTCTGCAAAGGTGCAATCATTTTTTCGTTCAACTGTTGTATAATCATTGGAAGTGTTTGTATCTTTGCAGGTATGGAAATACGGAATTTATATCAACCTTTTGAGTTGGATTTGGTTGAAGTAACCGAATATGAAGCCCAAAAGCATAAGAATACTTTTTTTGAAATGGTGTTTGTGCTTGACGGAAAGGGAACGCAGATAATCAACAATCACAAGCTGCCGTATTGCAGTGATAAATTGTTTCTGATTTTTCCGCAAGACACACATACTTTTGAAGTAAGCACACCAAGCAAATTTTTCTTTATTCGTTTCAACGAAACATATTTGAAAACACAAAGCAAAGAATGGGTGCAGAAGTTGGAATTTATTTTTCACAACAGCAATCATTCGCCAAGTTGTATTTTGAAGACTATAACTGACAAACCTTTGGTCAGGTCTTTGGTAGAAGCGTTAATAAGGGAACACGTTAATAATCAGCCACAACAACAGGAAGTAATTAAACAACTTATCAATACGATTATTACGATTGCTGCAAGAAATATCGTTTTAGCACCGTCTGCAACTTTGAATAACCTAAAATCAGAAAATGCCTTTCTATTGCTTAATTACATTCACCAAAACATTTATGAGCCAAAGAATTTGAAAGCCGAAACAATATCAAAGCATTTCAATGTTTCGCCTACTTATATCAGCGAATATTTTAAAACGCAAATAGGGCAAAGTCTACAAGAATATATAACATCTTATAAACTAAAACTGATTGAAACCCGATTGCAGTTTACGGATATGCAGATAAATGAAATTGTACACGAATTGGGTTTTAGCGATGCAAGCCATTTGAACAGGTTGTTCAAGAAATACAAAGGTGTTAGTCCAAGTGAGTTTAAGAAGTCTGTCAGCAAGTAATTTGGGTGGTGGGTGGGCTTGGTTTCCCGTTTTTGTCCGTCTGTTGATGTTAGCACGGTGGTCGGTTAGGGTTGCCACCAACAGTACTTTTTAAATGTTTAACAATAGGTTATTTGTTAGTACAACACAAGCCGTGAACGTTGGTTTGAAAATTTTGATTTTTTAAATAGGGATGCATATTGGGTTTTACATTGCTGAATTGTTCTATTGTTGAATTGCTAAATTGCTGCGGGTTAAAACCTAAAACGTACCACGTAAACCCTCTGCCGCTTCCGGTCTTTTCTGACTTTCCGACTTCCGGACTATCCGCCATGAACTATGAACCATAAGCTAATAGCTATCAGCCACGTAAAACGTATAACGTAAAACTTTTCACTCTCTACAGCCCCGTATTACTCCTGAATAATTTAATGGCGATAGCCAGCAGGATCACCCCAAACGCCTTACGAAGAACCTCTAATCCTGTTTTACCGATGAGTTGCTCAATACGTTGGGTGTTTTTTAATACAATATAAACAACGATGGTATTGAGCAGGATACCTACAATGATGTTGGGCATGGTATATTGTGTTTTAAGCGACAGCAAGGTCGTCATAGTACCCGCCCCGGCAATCAGCGGAAAGGCCAGCGGCACAATAGAAGCCGAGGCTGAAATTTCCTCTTCCTTAAAGAATTTTATCCCTAAAGTCATTTCCAGGGCAATGAAGAAGATAACCAGTGACCCCGCAATGGCGAAAGACGAGATATCCAAACCAATAATATCCAGCAGTTCATTACCCAAAAAGAGGAAGATGATCATCAGGGCCAGTACAGTAAGCGAGGCCTTTTCAGATTCAATATGGCCCACGCGGCGGCGCACATCGATGATAATAGGGATGGAGCCCAGTATATCAATGATGGCAAACAAGATCATGGTCACCGAGACAATCTGTTTCAGGTCAAACGTGGGCATAATTAAACAATTGGTCATGTAAAGCTACAGAAAAACCCATAAAAGCTGTCTCCGGATTTTCAGAAACAGCTTTTATAGTGCTTTAATATAAAACTACAGTTCCGGTTCCGGGGGATCTACCGGGAACTTAACAATACCTTTACGGATGTGTGAGTGCCTCTTGCTGTAGGTAAAATAAATGATCAATCCAATGATCAGCCAGATAATCAGCCGTTCCCAGGTGTGCCAGGGTAATCCGGCCATCAGGTAAAAGCAGGTTAACATGCCCAGAATAGGAACTACGGGAAAAAACGGAGTTTTAAATGGTCGTTTTAGTTCAGGGCTGGTATATCGTAAAACTAAAATGCCGCCGCATACAATGGTAAAGGCTAATAATGTACCTATCGATACCAATTCGCCTAATAAATTAATCGGCCCAAAACCAGCAATAGCCATAGCTATAATACCTGTAATAATGGTAGTAATGTACGGCGTTTTGAATTTAGGATGTATCTTACTGAAAACAGCAGGTAATAATCCATCATTTGCCATAGAATAAAATATACGGGGTTGCCCCATCAGCATAACCAGAATAACAGAGCTCAAACCGGCAATAGCGCCGATCTTGATCGGGAATCGCAGCCAGAATAAGCTACTGCCACCGGCATTTACGGCTACGGCAATCGGATCCGGAACATTAAGCTCTTTGTAATTAACCATACCCGTCATTACCCAACCTACCAGGATGTAAATGATTGTACAGATAACCAGCGAGCCTAAGATGCCTCTTGGCATGTCTTTTTGTGGATTTATAGCTTCCTGCGCTGCGGTAGAAACGGCATCAAACCCAATGTAAGCGAAGAAGATGATACCGGCTCCCCGTACAATGCCATCAAAGCCAAACTCTCCGGGGCCTTTAGCGTCAGGGATAAACGGTACCAGGTTATCCTGATTGATATATGAAATGCCGAATCCAACAAACAGCAGGATAACAGCAACTTTTACTACTACAATGATGTTATTAAAACGTGCCGATTCGCGTATACCGATAACCAGTAAGGTGGTAATAATGGCAATCACAAACATAGCCGGGAAATTGATGATAGCTCCCGTAGGCGTGAAAGTGCCAGCTGTGGAGTCGTAATTATAGGGGGCCTGAGCAATGTTTGCCGGTATATGAATACCAAAATCCTTTAAAAAGCTCACCACGTATCCCGACCAGCTTACGGCTACTGTAGATGATGCAAATAAATATTCGATGATCAGATCCCAACCGATGATCCAGGCCAGAAATTCACCCATAGTTGCGTATGCATACGTATACGCACTTCCTGCAATGGGGATCATAGAAGCAAACTCAGAGTAGCAAAGACCGGCAAAGGCACAGGCTACACCTGCCAGGATGAACGATAATACTACTGCTGGACCGGTATGCAATGCAGCAGCAGTTCCGGTTAATGTAAAAATACCGGCGCCTATAATGGCTCCAATGCCTAATGAGATAAGATTAGTGGCATTTAATGTGCGTTTTAGTCCACCTTCGGTTCCGGCCTCTTTAATTAATTGCGATATAGGTTTTTTGTAAAGCATAAAGTCGTATTAAGTGAAAAAGCATATTAAATTATAATCGAATATAAATAAAATTTAATTCCTACCTTTTTATAAGCTATTTTATTGGCATTGGATAATTATTGATAGCTTGAGCGTAAAATTTGTTTATAAACTAATTTGGTATAAAACTGATTCGTTTAAATTGTTGAATTTTCCTGTTAGATATTTGAAATACTTGCCTTTTGTTTTATTTTAAAATGATATCAATAATTGTTTCAAAACAAAAAAGAGAATGCTTGCATTCTCTTTTTTGTTAGGGGTGATTTTTACCGGATAACCGTATCTTTTTTATTCAGAATGGTATCACTTCCTGCGTTTTGCAGGCTATCGGTTTGAATAACCCGGATCTCTTTTTTAATTTCCTTTTCCCCTGCGTGTTCGGCAATGCCGTGCGAAAGGTGAGGGGCAATAATTAACGATACAATAGACATCAGCTTGATCAGGATATTCATCGATGGGCCGGATGTATCCTTGAATGGATCACCTACAGTATCGCCAGTAACGGAAGCCTTGTGCGGTTCTGATTTTTTGTAATGCGTTTCGCCGTTGATCTCCACACCCTGCTCAAATGATTTCTTGGCATTATCCCAGGCGCCGCCGGCATTGCTTTGGAACATGCCCATCAGTACGCCCGAAACGGTTACCCCGGCTAATAAACCGCCCAGGATTTCTGCTGAACTGGTATCGGCGAAAACACCTTTAAATCCAAATCCGACAATGATAGGAACCAACAGCGCAATAGCTCCCGGCAGCATCATCTCGCGAATAGATGCTTTGGTAGAAATGGCCACACATTTTTCGTATTCAGGTTTAGCCTTATATTCCATAATACCGGGAATTTCCCTGAACTGGCGGCGTACTTCCTGCACCATGTCCATGGCAGCACGTCCAACGGCAGAAATACATAAAGCCGAAAAGATGAACGGAATCATAGCGCCAATCAGTAATCCGGCTAAAACCGGTGCTTTATAAATATCGATACGGTCAATGCCCGCGATACCTACAAATGCGGCAAAAAGTGCCAGTGAGGTTAACGCTGCCGATGCGATGGCAAAGCCTTTTCCGGTAGCGGCGGTAGTGTTTCCAACGGCATCCAGGTTATCGGTACGGTGACGAACCTGCTCCGGCAACTGGCTCATTTCAGCGATTCCGCCTGCATTATCGGCAATAGGGCCAAAAGCATCAATAGCCAGTTGCATAGCCGTTGTGGCCATCATTCCGGCTGCCGCGATGGCTACACCATATAATCCCGCAAAGGAATATGAAAAGACAATTCCGGCAGCTAATACAATAACCGGTAATACGGTTGATTCCATCCCGATAGCCAAACCACCAATAATATTGGTAGCATGCCCGGTTGACGATTGCTGTACAATAGCCTTTACCGGACGTTTACCCATAGCGGTATAGTATTCGGTAATGATGCTCATCAGCGTACCTACAATAAGACCCACCACGATAGAAAGGAATACGTCTGTTTTAGTGAATTCGAATCCGCGGATCACCATAGTTTCGGGCAGCAGCCAGCGCACCGCGAAAAAGGCTGCAATTGCCGTCATAATAATGGATGACCAGTTTCCGGTATTCAGTGCGCTCTGAACACTGTCTGTTTCTTTTTTAATGCGAACAAAGGCAGTAGCAATGATAGAGAAGATCAATCCCAGGCCGGCAATAAGCATCGGTAATAACACGGGAGCAATGCCGCCGAAGTTATCATTGGAAATGATCTCACGGCCCAATACCATCGTAGCTAAAATGGTTGCCACGTACGAACCGAACAGATCGGCGCCCATACCGGCAACGTCACCCACGTTATCGCCTACGTTATCGGCAATAGTAGCAGGATTACGTACGTCATCTTCAGGAATACCGGCTTCCACTTTTCCTACCAGATCGGCGCCTACGTCAGCAGCTTTGGTATAGATGCCTCCGCCTACACGGGCAAACAACGCAATCGATTCCGCTCCGAGAGAAAAGCCAGCCAGCACTTCCAGGGCCTTCTCCATTTCCTTACCGTTAACCGAAGCGCCCATTACGTTAACCACGTAGATATGGTAAAATACAATAAATAATGAGCCTAATCCTAAAACCGCTAATCCGGCAACGCCGATACCCATCACGCTTCCACCGGTAAACGATACCTTTAACGCTTTTTCAAGGCTGGTACGTGCGGCCTGGGTAGTGCGCACATTAGCTTTAGTGGCGATGTTCATACCGATGTATCCCGCTAAGGCGGATGTAAAAGCACCAATAATAAAGGATATGGCAATAACAGGGCTCGAGGTTTCAACGAGCGTACCTGAATAAGCCAGCAGTATACCGGCTATAATAGCAAAATACGAAAGGATTTTCCATTCTGCCCTTAAAAAGGCCATTGCGCCGTTGGCAATGTACCCGGAAAGGGTTTTCATGTTCTCGTCACCTGCATCCTGTTTGCTTACCCATGCCGATTTTAACAGCATCACCACTATTCCTGCAAGTCCGAGTAGGGGTATTACGTAAATTAAATGATCTTGTAGATATTCCATATATAATAACAAATTGAAATTGGTTAAACCCCAAAAATAAGAGGGGAAATGAATTAATCAAATTTAATTTTGACGTAATAGAAAAGTAATTTTAATATATTCGTTTCTCTAAACCTTATAACAATGGAAAATACTGTACCCGGTACCGCTATGAAGCGGGAAATAAGCCTTCTGGATGCGACCCTGCTGGTGGCAGGAAGCATGATTGGCTCAGGGATTTTTATTGTAAGCGCAGACATTACCCGTAATGTGGGATCTGCCGGCTGGTTGATTTTAATTTGGCTGATAACCGGTTTTATGACCCTGACTGCCGCATTAAGCTATGGCGAACTAAGCGGCATGTATCCCAAAGCCGGCGGACAATATGTTTACCTGAAAGAAGCATATAACCCGTTAGTTGCCTTTTTATACGGATGGAGCCTGTTCCTGGTGATACAAACCGGAACGATTGCTGCGGTAGGAGTGGCTTTCTCTAAATTTATGGCTTACCTGGTTCCGCAGGTAAGCGAAGATAATTTTATTTTATCGATGCAAACCAGCACAGATGCAGCCGGAAACGCTACTTTTTTTCATGTCAGCGCTGCCCAACTGGTATCTATTTTACTGATCGTATGTCTCACGTATTTTAACACTAAAGGTATTAAAGGTGGAAAAATCGTGCAAACTACCTTTACGCTGACCAAAATTATGAGCTTGTTCGGCTTAATTGCTTTCGGCCTGATCATGCTGAAGCCGGATATCTGGCAGGCTAACTGGTCGGATATGTGGGATCTTCATAAACTAAACGTAGATGGTTCATTCACAGGCTATACCACGGCTGCTGCTATGGGCGCTATCGCCGCGGCTATGGTAGGATCTATCTTCAGCAGCGATGCCTGGAATAACGTAACCTTTGTTGCCGGCGAAGTAAGCAATCCTAAACGGAATATTGGCCTGAGCCTTTTCCTCGGGACACTGATTGTTACTATTATCTATGTTTTAATTAATGTGGTATATACTGCTGTTCTCCCGCTGCATGAAATTGCTACGGCAGAAAAAGATCGCGTGGCAGTTGCCGCGTCACATGCCATATTTGGCAATATCGGGACGGTAGTTATCGCCTTAATGATCATGATCTCTACATTTGGTTGTAATAACGGCTTAATTCTGTCGGGAGCGAGGGTATATTATACCATGGCTAAAGACGGCTTGTTTTTCAAAAAAACAGCCAGCTTAAATCAGTATTCTGTTCCCGGGTTTGCTTTATGGGTACAATGTATTGTTGCCTGTATACTGTGCCTGAGCGGGAAATATGGCGACCTGCTCGATATGATTTGCTTTGTGGTGGTAATTTTTTATGTGCTGACTATAGCGGGAGTGTATATTCTGCGGAAAAAGCGCCCGGATGCGGAGCGCCCGTACAAAGCTTTCGGATACCCCGTATTGCCTGCCATTTATATCCTGATGGGACTGGCTTTCTGTATCCTGCTCATTATCTATAAACCTAATTTTACCTGGCCGGGATTATTTATCGTGCTGATAGGTTTACCGGTGTATTATTTGTGGCGGTTAGGTAATAAGCGTAGTTGAATTGCTGGAAGCTTTTGTTTTATTCTTTTTTGCTTTGATGTAACTGGTAATTTGTTTAGAATTGTTCCGGTTTGTAACTGAAGATCATGATGTGTATTCAGTTATGAAGAAATGAACAGCCTTTATAATCCAGTTATAACTTTAGCATATCACATGAAACAATCCTTACTCTTTTTAGCGTTAAGTCTGGCTGTAAACACGGCAATGGCCGGGATAGGCTATGTCGTAAAATCGCCGGATGGGCAATTGAAAGCCGTAATCAGAACTAATGAAAAGCTTACCTATTTTGTTATGCACAATGCCGACACCTTACTTGCTCCGTCTGCTATCGCGATGCATTTAAGCGGAGGTGAGGTGTTGGGTCACAATGCCAAAGTGAAAAGCGCTAAAACCAGTACGGTAAACCAGGAAATAGAAGCGCCGTTTTATAAACGTAGCCGCATAAAAGATAATTACAATGAGTTAGTTATCAGCTTCAATAAAGATTACAGTGTTGTTTTCAGAGCGTATAACGAGGGTATTGCCTATCGTTTTGTAACCAGTCGGAAGCAGAATTTTAATGTAGAAAGTGAAGAAGCCACCTTTAGCTTTCCGGCAGATTACCCGGCAATAGTCCCTTACGTAAACAGCAAAAAGAAAAACGCCACTTTCGAGGAGCAGTTCTTTAATTCATTTGAGAATACCTATACACATGCACCGCTTTCCAAATTAGATGTAACGCGTTTAGCCTTTCTGCCCCTGGTTGTTGAGGCCGCTAACGGTAAAAAAGTATGTATTACCGAAGCCGATCTGGAAGAATATCCTGGCATGTACTTAAATCATCAGTCAGGAAATACGCTGACCGGCGTTTTTGCGCCTTATCCTAAAAAAATTGAGCAAGGCGGACATAACCAGTTGCAGCAGCTGGTAAAAGAGCGTGAAAATTACATCGCGAAAAGCAAAGGAACACGCAGTTTCCCCTGGCGGATCATAGCCGTTTCTACGCAGGATAAGCAACTGGCTGATAATGATCTGGTTTATAAGCTGGCTTCTCCATCCCGCGTAAGCGATGTTTCATGGATAAAGCCCGGTAAGGTTGCCTGGGATTGGTGGAACGACTGGAATATTTCAGGTGTTGATTTTAAATCGGGAGTAAATAATGCAACTTACAAATACTACATTGATTTCGCTTCAAAAAATAACATTGAATACGTTATCCTTGACGAAGGCTGGGCGGTAAACCTGAAAGCCGATCTGTTGCAGGTTGTGCCCGAAATTAATATCAAAGAGCTGGTTGATTATGCCCGGCAGAAAAATGTAGACATTATTCTCTGGGCCGGTTTTTATGCGGTAGACAGGGATATGGAAAACGTATTTAAGTATTATTCCGGTTTGGGTGTTAAAGGGTTTAAGGTCGATTTTATGGATCGCGACGATCAGCTGGCGGTAAATTTTTACTATCGCGTAGCTCAGTTGGCGGCAAAATATAAATTGCTGGTAGATTTTCACGGCGCCTATAAACCCACCGGTTTGCAGCGTACCTATCCCAATGTACTTAACTTTGAAGGAGTACACGGTTTAGAGCAAATGAAATGGGCCTCGCCGAAGGTTGACCAGGTTACTTACGATGTAACCATTCCCTTTATCAGGATGCTGGCCGGCCCCATGGATTATACGCAGGGAGCGATGCGTAATGCCATAAAGAAAAATTATTATCCCGTTTGGAATGACCCGATGAGTCAGGGTACACGTTGTCGTCAGCTGGCGGAATATGTGATATTCGAAGCGCCGCTGAATATGCTGTGCGATAATCCCACACATTATTTAAAAGAGCCTGAATGTGCTAAGTTTATTGCGTCCGTTCCCAAAATATGGGATGAAACCGTAGCCCTGGATGGCGAAATTGCCAAACACATTGCCATCGCCCGGAAAAAAGGTAACGATTGGTACGTGGGAGCCTTAACCAATTGGGATAGCCGGGATACCGAGCTCGACCTGAGTTTCCTGGGTAAGGGAAATTATAAAGCTGAAGTATTTCGCGACGGTGTCAATGCCGACCGTGA
Source organism: Pedobacter sp. BS3 (assembly GCF_008274585.1). GTDB lineage: Bacteria > Bacteroidota > Bacteroidia > Sphingobacteriales > Sphingobacteriaceae > Hufsiella_A. Next base: position 20,222 of record NZ_VTRT01000003.1, read on the forward strand.
AGCATCGGATTATAAACATGAAGTGATAGATGTTCCCCAAAACCGTAAGCTGAAAATCAGCATGGCGCCGGGCGGGGGATATGTTGCCCGGATATTTGATGAAAAGTGAACGGATATTGTCCCCCTTCTTAAAGCTCGATGGCTTGTCCTGAAATAAAAAAACCGGCTTTAAAGGCCGGTTTTGCACTTTCGTGCCCAGGGAGAGACTCGAACTCTCAAGGGACAATTCCCAACGGCTTCTGAGACCGCAACGTTTACCAATTTCGCCACCTGGGCGGTGAGCTTTATTTTCGGTGTGCCCGGAAGCGGATTCGAACCGCTACGCCCGTAAGGCGCCACCCCCTCAAGATGGTGCGTCTACCAATTTCGCCACCCGGGCTCAAGGGACTGCAAATATAAGGGTTAGCACCAAATTGGAAACAGATTTTTTAAAAAAATCATATTTCGGGCAATTGCCAGCTTTTCCGGATAGAAACAATGCGGATAGCCACAATGGTTAACACGCAGATAACCAAATTGATATCGTGCGAAATAGGGTAGTGCAGTAACAGCATGTATAAGCCACCGCCAATGGCGCAGGCGGTAGCGTACAGCTCACCGCGTTTTAGCAGGCTGGGCACAGTGTTGCTGATAATGTCGACTACCAGGCCGCCAAAAGTGGCAGAAATTACGCCCATCAATACGGCATACACATCATTGATACCATTGGCCAGACTTCTCTCAATGCCCACCACGGTAAACATACCGATACCTATGGCATCGGTAATAATAATGGTACGTTGAAACCGGTGAAGACCTCTTTTCAGCAGAAAGGTGATAATAACAGCGCTGATAACCAGGATAAGCGCCAGATAATCGTTGAGCCAGTTAATGGGCCGGGTTCCTATCAGCAGGTCGCGTATGGTGCCACCGCCATACGCATTCACAAAGGCAATAACGCAGGCGCCGAAAATATCCATACGGTGCGTACGGGCTTTTAATGCACCCGTAATAGCGAAAACGAATATCCCGGTATAAACAATAATATCAACTAAATCCACAATACGGTTAACTCAAAATATGTGTAATTATAAGCGTTTTAAACGAATCTAAGTCAGAGACAGGTTTATAATTGACTTTTCACTAATAAATATGCAGTTTTTTGCTGCTTCGCTGGAATCGCAGGAACAGCAATACCGACGAGACCAGGAGGCCGAGTGTCAGGCCGTACCATATCCCGGTAGCACCTGCGTGAAGCTGTATTCCCAGGAAATAGGCAACAGGCAGTCCGATTATCCAATAGGCCAGTAAGGTGATCCAGGTGGGGATATTTACATCGCCGATGCCGCGTAAAATGCCTAAACCCACAACCTGTGCACCGTCAAACAGTTGAAAGACGCCAGCAATAACCAATAACCGTGATGCAATAGCGATAACCCGTTCGTCGCTGGTGTACAGCCAGGGCAGGTATTGGTTAAAGGTGATAAATAGCAGGGCGGTCACGCTCATAAATACCAGCACAATATGATAGCTGGATATGGCCGATAAACGCAACTGGACAAAATCTTTTTTGCCAAAATGGTTACCTGAGCGGATGGCTGCCGCTGCAGAAATACCGCTGGCCATCATATACGTAGTAGCTGCCAGGCTGATGGCCACCTGATGCGCAGCCTGCTCGGCTATACCGATAATCCCCATTAAAATGGCTGCACCGCTAAAGGCGCTAACCTCAAACGTGTATTGCAGGGCTACCGGGGCGCCGATCTTCAGGATATTAAACGTACGTTTTTTACTGAAACGTTTTAAAGCCCGGGCTTGCAGGTAAGGCTTAAAGTGCTTTGAAAAGAAAATGTAAAAGCCCATCGCGAAAGCCATTACAGTACGGTCAATAAGCGTGCTGTAACCCACGCCGCGTACCCCCATCGGCTCAATGCCGAACAGACCTTTTACAAAAATTATTCCCAGGATAATGTTCAGCACATTTCCCCAGATAGAGATCATCATAGCCTGTTTGGTGAAGCCCAGGCCTTCGGCAAATTGTTTGAAGGTATTAAATATCATCAGCGGAATAATAGAAATACCCAAAAGCGCTAAAAAAGATTTTGTCTGCTCAACAACCAACGGCGATTGATCTAAATGGTCAATAAAAGCCAGTATGCCCATATATACCGTAAGGAATAAAATAATCCCTGAAATGATATTGATGTACAGGCTGTTATATAGCAACCTTCCGCATTCATTAAAATTGTTCCTGCCGCTTTGCTGTGCAATAAGCGGGGTAAGGCCATAAGATATGCCGATACCAATAACCAGGATGATGGTAAATATACTATTGCCCAATGACACAGCCGCCAGGGGAATAGTGCCGGCAAAATGACCAACAATAACGCCATCGGCTACCTGAACCAGCGTATGGCCCAGTTGTGAAATAACCACCGGGATTGCCAGCTTTAAATTGCTGCTGTAATGCGATTTATAGGTATTATACAATGCTTTCAAGGTATCTGAGCATTAAAATGAGGTAAATGTTGTAATGAGATAATCTTTTATTTAAACACAGGTTGGCCTGTGCCTGGCCTTTTTGACTTTTGACTTTTGACTTTTTATCAGGATGCCGTATAATATTCCTCTTTCTCGGTAGTATGCAGCCTGATGATGCCAGCCAGCAGCAGGTTCACCAGTATTCGCTGTGCCTTTCGGCGGGGCAATTTCATCAGCTTGCCATATTCCTCCGAAGTAATACGCTGATGGTTATCCAGGTATTCCAGCAATGTTTTCTCCTTGTCAGAATATTCAATATGAGTTCCCGTAGTGTTGTTGCCGCGTTTTAATACATCAACAACTATTTTGCTGGCCAGCAGGCTTTTATCTTTCACGCGGATATATACCCACCATTTTTTGTCTTCGCCTAAAGCAGCATGAGGTTTGGTATCGCTTTCTTTTATTTCGGCTACCAGCACGACCTTGTCATCTACGTAAATTTCTTCAAAAACCGGTTCGAGAGCAGGCCGGCAATAAATATGAGCGGCCTTATTGAGCATGTATTTCTCTTCGTCCTCAGATTTAACACCCTTTATGGTGCCGTCATCGGCAACGCCCACTAATAGCCTGCCGCCTTTATTATTGGCAAAAGCTACCAGCGTTTTGGCTATTTTTTCACAATTGGTTATGGTCTTCTTAAAATCCAGCGTATCGCTTTCGCCTTCAAAAATTAGTTTCCTGATATTCATAACACGGGATGGCAAGTTAAAAGTAAAAAGTTGAAAGTAAAAAGTTGAACGTAGTGAAATCCCGACTATTCGGGATTGAGCCCGGTATGTGTGGGGAAAATCCCCCGGTACTTATCCCGAACAATTCGGGCTTCGGGATCAAAATGCCTCAATAAGCAATGGTCCGGTTTTCGCCGGGATGCAGATTGCGTATATAGACTTCGTTTAAAACAGTTGCGCACAGCTCGCCATGCTTATTTACAATTTCCATAGGGTAGGCTTTAACAAATTTACCGTTGGTATTTAAAGCCCTACAGGCCTCATCAATATCTTCATCGTGCAAACGTATGGCGAAATACAGATTAGAGCGTCCGGGTTTCAGGTAATTAATCTGTGCGCTTTTTAACCATACACGTACTTTATATCCTTTTCGCTGCATAATCTGGTCGAATAAAATGGCGTAAAACGGGTCGGATGCACTGTATATGCTACCTCCAAATATAGATTTATTGTAATTGATATTCAGAATGCTTTTGGCAATCTTTACCCTCACACCGGTAAAATCCCGGTCAAATTGTTGTACCCATACCCGCTGAAAAAACAAAGGAGGGTAGAGGCGGAGCGCCCATTTTAATATACCGGCTGAAACAATCATCTGTTGCTAATATCTGAAACTCTATGCAGCTAAAAAAATTACTTTTTAAAAGCAGGTTAACAGCATTGGTACATGGTGGAACTTTTCAGGATCAGGTTAGAGAAGAAGATATTTGGGCTCCTGCCGGTGTTTAAAATTGCCGGAGACCTTTCGTTGGTAAATCTATTTTTTTAATTTTACTAAAACTCTTTTGATTATGGATATCCAGGCAACAAAGTTGGAATTAATCCGCCACTTATTGAACACCCAAAAAGAATCGTTACTAATATAAGGTAAAAGAACTGGTTTTAAAGGAAATCGGGGAAGTTATCGGCTATGAGGCAAAAGCCGATTTGAAAGATATTTATACTTTCATCAAAAAGAGCATCCCGTGAAACTTTCGGAACTATGAAAAACCTAACCAGAATTAGGTTTGAAGGGCTCGATTTTTACAAATTAAACATTGTGCATTTTGCTGCTACCAAAGCAACACTGACCTGCGTAAGCTAAACCGGATAGGAGCGGATACCGGCCTCGCGGCTAAAGCCTTGCAGGGATTGTGGGTTGGCTGCGCAGTATAAGCGTATAGCCGGACTACCGGAAGTAAAGCAGCACAGGTTTAGCTTTTCACAAGAAACACCTCTCTCACCCCTCCACACTCGCTTACATTTAATTTTTGCTCTTGCAAAAGTCAACTTAAGCATATTCCATGCTAACCCGAAACCCAATCCGGCTTCTAAACTTAACCCGGTCAGAGCTAAAATATTTGAACCAATATCTATCTTTTTAATTTTTTTTAAAAAGATAGATGCGAGCATTTTGTTTATTCACTTTGATTTGTAATTTAGCCGCGTTAAAAAGCTAAACCAATGTCGCAAACCAAAATCTCAAACCGGAACGTTATTATCTTAGTTATTGTAGCCGCTTTAGGCTATTTCGTAGATATTTACGATCTGCTTTTATTTTCCATTGTACGTGTAGAGAGCTTTACGGATATTGGTGTTTCTGCTGCCGATATGCGTACTAAAGGCGAATTTGTGATCAATATGCAGATGCTCGGACTGCTGTTAGGCGGTATTATCTGGGGTATCATCGGCGACAAGCTGGGACGGGTTAAGGTGCTGTTTGGTTCTATTTTGCTGTATTCTATCGCCAACATCGCCAATGGTTTGGTAACCAGCGTAAATATGTATGCCCTGATACGGTTCATAGCCGGTATTGGTCTGGCCGGAGAGCTTGGCGCCGGTATCACACTGGTAAGCGAAACCATGGATAAAGAAAAACGCGGCTACGGAACCATGATCGTGGCCGGCGTAGGTTTACTTGGTGCCGCTACGGCAACTACCATAGCACATGAATTTACCTGGCAAACGGCATATTTTGTCGGCGGAGGTTTAGGTTTATTGCTGCTGCTATTGCGGGTAGGTACATTTGAATCCGGTATATACAAGGAAGCCGAGCATAAGAACATTGAGCGGGGAAACTTCCTGATGCTGTTTACCGACAGAAAACGTTTTCTGAAATACCTGTATTGCATATTGATCGGCGTTCCCCTGTGGTTTGTGGTAGGTATCCTGGTAACCCAATCGCCGGAATTTGGCAAGGCGCTTCATGCAGCGCAACCGCTCAGCGCTGGCGTTGGCGTAATGTACACCTATTTTGGTATCGCTATAGGCGATATAGCCGCCGGAGTATTTTCCCAGGTAACAAGGTCACGCCGTTTAACCGTATTGGTTTTCCAGGTACTCACAGTGATCAGCATCTGCATGTACCTGAACAGCCAGGGCATCACCGAAAGCCGTTTTATCTGGCTGTGCCTGTTCATGGGATTTGCCGTAGGCTATTGGGCCACGTTTGTAACCATTGCTTCCGAGCAGTTCGGTACCAACATCCGGGCAACCGTAACCACTACAGCGCCGAATTTTGTCAGAGGCTCGCTTATACCCATCACATTTGCGTTCGAGTTTTTCCTTGAAAAGTATAACATCATTACCGCGGCATATATCATGACGGCCATTCTGACCATCGTGGCCATGTTCGCCCTCAGCCAGCTAAAGGAAAGCTTTAACAAAGACCTGAACTATATTGAAGAATAAAGCGGTAACGAAATTACAGGCTGCGTAATTGCCAGCATCAGATTTTTTAATAGTTTTGGCGCCATGATGCAAAAAACTAAGGCTGTATTTCTCGACCGTGATGGCGTGCTAAACAAAGAAATGGGCGATTACGTATGTCGCCTGGAGGATTTTACCGTGCTGGAGCATAATTTTAAGTCGCTTAAAGAATTGCAGGACAGGGGATATCTGCTCATTGTCATTACCAACCAGGGCGGTTTGGCCAAAGGCTGGTACAGCGATGAGGTATTGCAGCAAATGCATCAGAAGCTGAAAAAGACTTACCAGGATCAGGGAATTACCTTGACCGATATTTATTACTGCAATCATCATCCCGAATACAATGGCAAATGCCTTTGCCGTAAACCAGGTTCGCTGATGCTGGAAAAAGCCGCCGCCCGTTATAATGCCGACCCTTCAAGATCTTATTTTATTGGTGACCGCGAACGTGATGTATTGGCCGGTGAGGCTGCCGGCATGACCGGTATTTTGATCGATTCAGACCAGCCCATAAGCGAGGTGTTACACCTGATAGCGTAGGCGGACAGGAAATGTTAGATGTTAGACAGTGAATACCTAACGGGCCGGACGGTTTAAGAAGTTGCCAGGATGCTGAAATACAGATAATAAAGCATTAACCTTTTGTGGCTTTGGAGCATTTCTTATAGATACCAATAAACTTCTACAAAGTTATTTCATAGCTTAGCACCTGTTAACGTTGAATTGCTTATTTTACCTGAAATCAGTAGGTTATGAAATTTTTGACTCCTTTGCTTCTGTTCACCTTCTTTATATCAGCTATTGAAGCTAAAGCACAATCCCAATCCCCGTTTCAATTCAATAAGCCTTTTTATGAGGCTATAGATAAATAGGTGGTATTTCCAAAAGCTGAGAAAGATTCTCTTTATGGCTATGGGTTCATTTATTTAGATGTAGTAGCTGGCCCCACAGTAAACTACGAAGGGAAAATAAAAGTTAACGGAGCTGAAATTGAAAAAATAATAGATCCCTCCACTCTTAAGGCGGGTTTTAAATACAGATTAGGCCAAAATACCAGACTGGTGCATATCTTATCCTCACAACAGGTGGAGAAGCTTCAGCTAAAACCTGTACCAGATTGGTTGTCTATATATAAAAGTGCTGATAATTCTACTTATCAAACCGCCTTAGGCTCTATGTATAATGCAGTGGGGAGATCTGATATGGCTTTGCCCTTGCTGGAGGCCATCTACCAGAAAGATACCAAAAATCAAAAGCTTGTTTTTGAGCTTGCTTTTGCCTACAATGCATTACAAAATTATAAAAAGGCCATTGATGTTCTGGTTGCGGCCCTTAAGCAGGATCCGGATAATGCCTTATATTACAAAGAATTGGTTTATAGTTACTGTAAACTCAACAACCCGAAACAGGCAGAAGATACTTATACGGATTTTTTGCAAAAAGCTCATAATAAAACGTACCAGTACGAAATGGCATACAATATTATGTACCAGTACTTTTTAGATAGAAACAGAGCAGGTTTTGATAAATGGGCATCTGTTGTTGAAGCATCCCGGCAGGCAGCAATGCTTAAGAATTTAGAAGCCATGCGGCAAGACTGGGATAAAAAATAAAGAGCGTCTTATTGACGGTTAGAGATATACTCCTATCCGATACGAAGGTTGCCTCCCCGAAGACCGCTCCGTACAAATGGTAAACGGACAGGTCATTACACTGCCGTTTGAACGATAAGCATTTTATTTTCGATAATAGCTATCGTTTGGATACATCTTTTGTGAGAGCTTTATTTTACTCATAGCTCATAGAAAGCCCCATCAATTGTCCACTGTCCATTATCCACTGTCACTTGTCCACTGTCAATTGCTAATATTCTTTTTTAAACAAAATTTGCTATTCCAATAATAATATCTAAATTTGGTAAACCAATTAATTGGATAACCAAATCAGATGAAGCGAACTTTCTTGTCATTAATATTGTTGTGTCATGTTTTAGCCGGTTTTTCATCCTGTAAAAAAGGAACGGCAACAGCAAACAAAGAAAAAGAAGACACTAATCCCCCGGTGAGTACTCCTCAGCAGCAGGGCGCTCTATTATCCGCAACCGGCAGTAAAGATACTTACGCGTTGATCAACAGTGTTTTGGGTGGAAAGGGCGATGTGGTTGAAGCGCCGGATTGTGCGCATCCTGACTTTGGAAAGCATATCCGTGAAGTATATGATAACGATCTTAAAAAATATGTATTTGCATTTTACCTGCATAAATCACCGGACAATGACCGGTGTAACGGTAAGACAGACCGGCAGCGGAATGAGATCAAAACCTACGATCAATCGCCTGATAGCTTAATTGCTCATAACGGCGAAAGCTTTACGTATAAATGGAAGTTTAAGCTGGATGCCGGTTTTCAGCCATCGCCGGGCTTTACCCATATTCACCAGATAAAACCAGGTGACGGTGATGCCGATATGCCTATCATTACGCTAACGGCACGTTATAAAAAAGATGGCGACCAACTGGAACTGATCCATACCGGTGGTTCGGATGTAAATACCTCTTTAGGAAAGGTTGCGTCGGTAGATTTGGCGCCCTTTAAAGGAAGCTGGGTGGAAGTGACAGAAAACGTAACATTTGGCGGAACAGGTAAATATGAAATTACGATTAAGAGTGTAGATAAGCAGAAGGTGTTGCTTTCATACAGCACGTCATCCATAGATTTATGGCGCAGCCAGACCACGTTTTGCCGGCCGAAATGGGGAATGTACCGCAGCTTATTGTATCCGGATTATATACGTGATGAGGAGATCAGGTTTGATGATTTCCGGATCATAAAGAATAAGTAAGTAAATTTTCACATTTTAGACAAAAATAAATGATTGATTAGCTTTTAACCTTCAACTTACATCATGAGTTCCTTTATTGAAAATATTAAAGCCATACAGGTAGAATCTACAGTTGATAAGATCATCAGCCAGCTAAAACAGCTGATTGTATCGGGCCAATTAAAACCCGGGGACAGGTTGCCGGCAGAACGTGTATTGGCAGAAAAATTTGGCGTGGGCCGCAGCTACGTCCGAGAAGCCATTTTGCGTCTTGAATTTTATGGCCTGCTCAGAACGTCGCCGCAAAGCGGAACATACGTTTCGGGATTGAGCATTAAGGTGCTGGATAACCTCATAACCGATATCATTAAGTTTAACAAAGATGATTTTAATGCGCTGATCGAAGCCCGTTATTACCTGGAGCTCGATTCTGTGAAACTTGCTGCCGAACGCCGTACCGATGAAGATCTGAAAATTATTGAAACTGCTCTTACTGATTACGAGAACAAAATTAACGAAGGTTTGCCGGCAGTAGAAGAAGACATGTTATTCCACATGCAGATTGCAAAGGCAACCAAAAACACGATCATTGAATCGATGATCTTTATTCTCATCCCTGATCTGATAAGGAACATTGTTGAAAGTAAAATTTGCGGCGACGGACGGGGACAACGGGCAATCCCGGAACACCGTAACATATTCGAAGCGCTTGTTAATAAAGATATTGATGCTGCTGAAAATGCAATGGCAGGTCACCTGGATGAGATATTCCAGGTTAGCCGTGCCGGCTTTGAAGCCAAGCGCCTGATCGATGAATCATAAATCTGATAGCGATTATAGTCTGATAGATAATTAAATAAAATACATAATTAATTGATAATGAATTACTTGAATAAAGTGATAAGGGCTCTTATTTTCCTGTGTTTTTCCTGTAGCTGCTTTGCCCAGGTACATCCTAACATGATGTTGACTAAAGGCAATGTTGCTGCGGTACGCCAGGGATGCCAGCAATATCCGTTATTGAAAAGCTCCTTTATAAAGGTAAAAGCGGATGCGGATAAGGCGATAAACAGCCCGATAGAAGTTCCTGTTCCTAAGGATGGCGGCGGTGGACCCACGCATGAGCAGCATAAAAGGAATTACCAGAACATTCTGAATTGCGGCATTGCCTACCAGATAACCGGAGAGAAAAAATATGCCGATTATGTACGTAACATCCTGTTAAAATATGCCGATCAGTACGAAAAATGGCCCATGCATCCAAAAGCCAAAGATGAGGAGCCCGGTCGCATATTCTGGCAATCGCTGAATGATTTTGTATGGCAGGTACACGTAATACAAGGATATGATCTGGTATACGATGCTATTCCGGCCACAGATCGTGCAACCATTGAGCAGCACCTGTTCATGCCCATCCTGAACTTTTTTACTAAAGACTGCTACAAAACCTTTAATCTCATTCATAATCACGGTACGTGGTGTCTGGCTGCCGTAGGCATGACCGGTTATGTGCTGCATAAGCCCGAATATGTGGAGATGGCCCTGAAAGGTTCCGCAAAAGATGGTAAAACCGGCTACCTGGCCCAATTGCAGCAATTATTTTCGCCCGTCGGGTATTATACCGAAGGCCCGTATTACCAGCGTTATGCCATTTTACCGTTCGTGATATTTGCCAAGGCCATTCAGCAATACCAACCGCAAATGCATATCTACAATTATGCAAACGGGGTGTTAGCCAAGGCAATCAATACCTCGTTACAGCTAACTTATACCAATGGGCTGTTTTTCCCGCTGAACGATGCTATAAAAGACAAAAGCTTTGAATCGGTAGAGCTGGTTTACGGCGTTGATCTGGCATACAGTGACATGGGTGGTTCTGCCGATCTGCTGGATATTGCACAGCAGCAAAACCAGGTTATCGTATCGGATGCCGGCCTGAAAGTGGCTAAAGCCGTTGCCGAAGGTAAAACACAGCCTTTCCGCTATAAAAGTATGTGGTTCAGAGATGGAAACAAAGGCGACGAAGGCGGTTTAGGCGTGCTCCGTTATGGAAAAAATACCGACCAGCAATGCGTGGTGGTGAAAGCCGCCGCTCAGGGTATGGGGCACGGCCATTTTGATCGCCTGAACCTGTTATATTATGATCACGGTACTGAAGTATTTTCAGATTACGGTTCAGCCCGTTTCCTGAACATTGATACCAAAAGCGGTGGCGGCTACCTGCCCGAAAATAAAAGCTGGGCGAAGCAAACGGTAGCGCATAATACGGTAGTTGTCGATCAAACGTCGCATTTTAAGGCCAAAGTAGGCGATGCTGAAAAATATTATCCCAAACTGTTGTCCTTCTCAGATAAACCCGGCTTACAGGTAGTAAGTGTAAAAGAAGAGCACGCTTACAAGGATGTTGCCCTGGTTCGTACCAGCATATTGTTCAAGCCGGAAGGAGCGGACAAGGAATTACTGATCGACGTGTTTAAAACGTTATCAGACCAGCCGCACCAATACGATCTGCCATTCTGGTATCAGGGGCACATTACCGATATCTCGTTCAAAACCGTATTTAATAGCAATAATTTGCAGGCTTTAGGCAAAGACTTCGGTTATCAGCACTTATGGTTAAATGCCGTTTCTGATGTCACAGACCAGGGCTATATCACAGTGCTCAATAACAAGCGCTTTTACACTACCTCGTTTTTGGCAGGCAAAGGCATGAAAGTACAGTTTGTTACAGTGGGCGCTAATGATCCGCAAAATAATTTAAGGAATGAAAAAGCATTCATCCTGTCGCAGAAAGCTAATAATGGCTGCTCTTTTATTTCACTTACCGAAACCCACGGTGCAACTGATCCCATAGCAGAAACGGTGGTGGGTTCAGTGAAGAGATCGGGTAACCTAAGCCTGATCAAAGACGATAAGCAGCAAACTTCATTCTCATTTGCTTATAAAAAACATACCTATACCGTCACTATAAACTATACCGATAACACTTCTAATGTGCAGATAAATTAACCAACGCTAAAATAAAACGAAAGATCATGTATTATAAACCAAAACGATTATTTAATTGCCGTAGCAGCGCCCTGGTTTGCGCCATTGCATTGCTTGGTTACTTTAATCCTGTAGCTGCCGAAACCACAGTGCCGGATAGCCGTTTGACATATCTTCTGAAGGATATCACCGTAAGCGGTCAAGTTACCGATACCAGGGGCGAGCCGCTGGCAGGCGTAAGCATCACCATAAAAGGTAAGGCAACCGGTACTACTACCGGTATTGATGGAAAATATGTTCTGAAAGGCGTGCCTGAACAAGGAACACTGCTGTTCAGGTATATCGGTTTTAAGCCGCTAACTGTTGCTGTAAATAACCGTAAAACCATTAATGTAAAGCTGGAAGAAGAAGTTAAAGACCTGGACGAAGTGGTGGTAGTAGGTTATGGTACGGTAAAAAAATCGCATTTAACAGGCGCTGTGGCCAAGCTGAAGAATGATAATTTGGATGAAATTCCCACATCGCGGCTGGATAATGCCTTGATCGGGAAACTGGCCGGGTTAACCGTTCAGAACAATACCTCTGAGGTTGGTACAGAGCCAACACTGCGCATCCGCGGGGCAAGCTCTATCAGCGCCAATGCCGATCCGTTGGTAGTAGTAGACGGTCACCCGATAGAAGATGGACTGGCATACGTTAACCCGCAGGATGTAGAATCCATCGAAGTGCTGAAAGATGCTGCATCGGCAGCTATCTACGGTTCTCGTGGAGCAAACGGGGTAATTATTGTAACTACTAAAAAGGGTGTGGCCGATAGGCCGAAGTTTACCTTTAAAACCTATTACGGCATTAAGCAGGCATACAGTACGTTGCCCATAATGAATACTACCGAATATACCAATTTACTGTTCGCTGAAGCCGCCTTGCGGGCCAATGATCCATCGGTTGCAACGGCAAACCAGAACCTGATAACCGCAAACGAGCGTGCCGCGTATATCATCGAAAACCAGATTAGCGGTACACCAACCGATTGGCAGCAGGTAGCTTTACGCGATGCCAGCATTTATAACGTACAATTGGCAGCATCCGGCGGGAAAAAAGATTTGCGTTATTATGTTTCAGGCAATTTGCAGCAGGATCAGGGGGTGATGAAGTTCAGCGAGAACAATCGTGGAAATTTTAAAGCCCGGATAGACGCAAATCTGAGTCCTAAGTTAAATATTAGTGTAAATATCAATCCTACTTATACCAAAACCCGGCGGCCTGCGGTAAACTTTACCGATTACTATCGCTTTTATTCCTTCCTGCCGGTATATCATACACCATTTACGGCAGAGTTTGTAGATCAGAATGCGCAATGGGCTGATATCCGTCCGGGAGATTATGCCCAGGCACGTCATTTTACCAATTTGTATTATGCAGGTACGATGCCTGATGGCTCTTTCTGGACAAGCAGCGGAACTATTGAGCCGTTCTCTACCCAGAATAACACGCCATTGTCTATTGCCAATCGCGAAAACCGCTATTCTACCACCTACCGCTTTCAGGGTAGTACCGATCTGAGCTACAATTTTACCAAAGACCTGGTGTTTAAAACTTCGGTAAGCGCCTACTACAGTAACCGCGAGGACGATACCTTTACCAAGAGCAATGCCCGTAAAGATGGAGATGTTAATTCAGGCACTATTCATACCCTTAGAACGATCGACCTGCTTTGGGAAAATACGCTGAATTATAATCGCAGCTTTGGCAGCCATAACTTTAGTGGGTTGTTAGGTTATACGGTACAAAAGACCACGCTGGATGAGTCGAATATCGTAGGTTCAGATTCACCTTCCGATGATTTTACAAGCCTGAGTCAGGCTGCTTATATCGATCAGCTGCAAACCTATACCACCAGGACGCCAATTGGCTTGCTTTCATACCTGGGACGTATTAATTACGATTATAAAGGAAAGTATCTTTTTTCAACCAGCCTGCGTACAGATGGCAGCTCTAAGTTCCGGGATGGCCGCCGCTGGGGATGGTTTCCCTCGGTTTCAGGAGGCTGGGTGATTAGCAGCGAGCCTTTTATGCAGAAATCACAAAGCTGGATGAACAACTTAAAAGTAAGGGCCAGCTACGGGGTGACCGGTAATAACCGGATCGAGGATTTTTCATACCTCGATCTGTTATACAAAACCACATATTCGTTTGGTGATGGCACCGGTACAGTATCGCAGGGACAGTCGCCCAATAATGCAGTAATATTCGGGCCTGATATTACCTGGGAAACCACCAGCTCATTTGATGCCGGCGTTGACTTTGGTTTTCTTAAAAACAGGTTCACGTTAACCGTAGATTATTACCGTTCGCAAACCGATAAATTATTGTTACAGCAAGGCACGCAATCCATTACGGGGTCTAACGTTTTCTGGAACAATAACGGTAAGATCCAGAATCATGGTCTGGAAATAGAGCTAAGCTCGGCCAACATCAATCACAAAAACTTTAAATGGAACACATCGCTTAACTTCTCAGCGAACCGCAATAAGCTGCTCAAATTAGGCGGCGAACCTTACCAGTACAACTATGGCGAGCGCAACGAAATTTATGCGTCCATTGTCGGACAGCCTTATATCCAGTTTTACGGATATAAAACCGACGGGGTATGGCTTTCGCAGGCCGATGCCGATGCAGCCGTAGCCGCCGGGCAGACATCCATCCTGCAAAAGTATTTCCAGGAAGGTGGTCTAAAGCTAAAAGACCTTAACGGCGATAACAAAATTGACGAACAGGACAGAACCGTAATAGGCTCGCCGTTCCCGGATTTTACCTGGGGAATTAACAACAGCTTCAGGTACAAGAACTTCGATCTGAATTTTCTTATCCAGGGTTCACAGGGCGGCCAGCTCATTGATGGCGATGTATATTACAACGAAACCAAAAAGCTGAACCGCAATTTTACGGATAATCGCTGGGTAAGTCCGGCAAATCCCGGCGACGGAAAAACGCCGTATTACACCAACGGTATAGCCGCCGATGTGCTGCTGACCGATTATGCTGTTGAAGATGCATCGTATGCTTTTTTACGTAATGTGAGTTTAGGATATACCTTCCAGAAGCCGTTGCTTAAAAAGCTGTCGGTTAAGTCACTACGATTATATGCTGCGGCAGACAATGTATTTTTTGTTACGGCAAAATCATACCGCGGAATCAATCCCGAAGCCCGGGTAACCTCTTCGGCTTATGCTTCGCCCGTAGTGGCAGGATACCAGCGTGGTGGCTTCCCGGTGAATCGTACATTTACCCTGGGCCTCGATGTTAATTTTTAGAATCCGATAGAACAGAATAAACCATAAAGGCATAAAGAGATGAAAAAGATCATACAAATACAGGTAATTGTGCTGCTGTTGGCAGGCATAAGCTCCTGTAAAAAAGTAATAGATGTCAGCCCGGTTTCAAACGAAGTGGCTTCAAACTATTACCGGAATTATACCGAAGTTAATGTAGCCCTTACGGGATGTTATAATGGTTTACAGGAACCGCTTACCACCGAGTGGATGATGACCGAGCTTCGCAGCGATATATCCAAGCAGCGTGCAACCAGCAGTACCAGTAACCCGAATATTGAGCTGAACCAGTTGAACCTGTATATGGTAAGTCCGCAGCATCAGCAGGTATATAATTACTGGCTTAGCTCGTATAAAAATATCCGTAACATCAATTATGTGCTCAGAAGCCTGGGCATAACGTACCAGAACGGGCAATTGGTTTACGGGCAGCCGACAGCAGTGGTAACCGATGCACAAAAAGCCGAGCTGGCCGGACAGGCTTTGTTCCTGCGGGCATATCATTATTTTAACCTCGTGCGTCTGTTCGGCGGCGTCTTCCTGGTCACAGAACCCTTAGATCCCAAAGCCGCCAAGCAGGTTAACCGTTCGTCGGTAGATGAATGTTACCAGTTAATTATGGCCGATCTGCTTGCAGCAGCAGAAATGCTTCCTAAAAATACCTATAGCCAGATACCGTCGGCCGATTTAGGCAGGGCCAATGCCTGGGCTGCCGAGGCGCTGCTGGCAAAAGTATATTTAACGTTGCCAACACCACGTAAAACCGATGCCCTTACACTGCTTAACGATATCATTGATAACAGCGGTTACGGGCTGGAAAGCAGTTACGACAGGGTATTTTCCATCACCAATGAGATGAATAAAGAAATACTGTTTGCTGTGCGCTATAAAGCAGGATTAGTAGGCCTGGGCAATCCCATGGCCAACCTGTTTGCACCGGCAAGCAGCGGCGATGCCATTGTAAACGGCGATGGCAGCGGTTATAATTATCCCACAACAGATCTGTACGCAGCCTATATATCCTCAACAAGCAGTTTTTCTGATGCCCGTAAGCCGGTGAACATTGGTGTTTTTACCAGTTCTACGCCATATTATGTAAATAAATTTATATCCAAAGTGGTTATCAAGAACGATGCAGAGAACGATTTTCCGGTTATCCGTTTCCCGGATGTACTGCTGATGAAAGCCGAAGCAACAGGCTTTGACGGCTCCTCGGGAACATCCGTAAGCATCATTAACCAGATACGCCAGCGGGCAGGGGCCGGCAATTACACTACCGGTTCATTTACCGCGGCATTTTATAAATATCCGGCAAGCGGAGCCAATGCCATCACTACATCCGATGCTTTCTTAACCGCCTTGTTAACCGAGCGGCGCCTGGAGTTTGCTTTTGAGAACCAGCGTTTGTTTGACCTGGAACGGAACGGGCAGGCTGTTACAGCGATACGTAATTATTACGCATCCGAATACAAATCACATTACAGTAAATACAAACCGGTAATAGCTTTGGAGACGTTACAGGCTAACGTTACACAGGAGCATTTGTTGCTGCCCATACCACAGCGTGAAATTGATACC
Source organism: Pedobacter sp. BS3 (assembly GCF_008274585.1). GTDB lineage: Bacteria > Bacteroidota > Bacteroidia > Sphingobacteriales > Sphingobacteriaceae > Hufsiella_A. Next base: position 36,876 of record NZ_VTRT01000003.1, read on the forward strand.
AATAATGAAATTACCATACAGCAAAATCCGGGTTATTAATAAAAAGACAGGATAATGAAAACATTTTTAAAATTATCAATGTGCCTGCTGCTTGTGGGCGCATTGTTCAGCATATCATCCTGCAAAAAGGATGAGCTCAGTTCGGGAGACGGTACTGTAACTGCCGAAGGTTATACCTTCAATAAGGCAAATCAGAAATTTACGCCCGATGATGACGTAAAAGCTGAAATTACTTCGGGGCAGGGTATACGCTTTGTATATTGTTACCTGGTACGCAGCAACGCTACAGATTCATTGATCTATGTCACCAATAATACTTCCGATCTGCCGCGTGACTACACCCTGACCATACCGGCAGCATCATTTCCGGTTAATAATATGGCGCATGTAAAAGGCGTAAAAGTAATGGTGAAACAGGCGGATAACAGCTCACTTGAAGGTTTTATTACCATTACATTCTTTGATCCCGATCTACCACAGTTAACCGGTTTTCCTCAAAGCCTTACGGCTGATATTAATGGCGGGAATACCCAGATAAAAGGTACGGTTACATCAGCTTACGGATTGAAGCAGATAGACATATATGATGATTATCAGACAGAAAATACGTATGTGCTGGTAAACAGTATCACCGGTTTAAATGATGTTAAGCAATATGCCGTAGATTATGCCTATAAATACCGGAAAGCAGCACAGCATATAAAAGTAGCAGCAACCGATATCTATGGTCAGGTTAACGAGCTGATTATCGATATGCCGGTAGATGTTTCTATATTCAAGCCGCAGTTTACAGGCTTTGCCGCATCCATAACACCTAATCAGAGCGGTACAACACCGGTTACCGGTACCATTACTTCTGTAACCGGGTTAAAACGGATCGATATTTACGACGATTACCAGGGCAGCTATGAGCTGGTAGGCAGCATCAGTAACCTGAACAATGCGCTGAGCTATAACATGAGCTACGATTATACGTTTCGCAAGCGTGCCGCTCATATCAAAGTGGTGGCCGAAGATGCGGATGGTTTACAGGCCGAGCTTATTATCCCCTTAGATATTGTTTACTATACAACGCTTTATAAGGATGTGTTCATGACAGGTCAAACTACGGCAACCAACACCATCTTTTTTGACAGTAATGGCACTACCGGCAGTAATTGCGATATCAGTGCCAATGAGGCAACTATGGCATTTTTGTATTATGGAACAAGTACCGGCCCGGCATTTTACAGTCCGACCAATACCACCAATGTAGCTGCTAATTACAAATGTAGCGGTACATCGTGGGTAATAAGTAATCAATCGGTTTTACGGGCAACCCGCTTCCGCGTATTGGTTCCCGGTACAACCGGAATAGATAATGTGTACGCGTTATATAATGCCGATGCTATTGATAAACTGGATGATGCTTTTTTTGATGCCAATTCGATAGCTGCACCTGGAGGAAGTTCGGCTAAGTATGATCCCTCAGCATCAGCCACAACCAGCGTGTTTAATACTGCCAGCGCTTACCTGATCTATGCCCGCATACCGGATGCCAATGGAGGCACAACACATAAAAATGCACTAATCCGGGTAAAAGAAGCTACTTCTTCTACCGGAACGTCAACCATAAAGTTTGATATTATGATAGAGAAATAGTAATTGAGCTGAAAGTAAAAAGTGAAAAGTAAAAAGTTGAGCGAAGCCGATATTGTCCCGGGCAATTCGGGGTTTGGGATTGAAAATAAAAAGTAAACTTACCCGGGATAAGCAATTTAACAATACAACAATTAAACATAAACAATAACAGCAATCCAACAATAGAAAAGAAACAATAGCAAGATGATACAAAGCAGTTTATTTCAGATTGAAGCAGAAACTCAATGGAACGACCTCGGTAACGGCGTGCAACGTAAAATTTATGGTTATGATGACAAGATCATGCTGGTAAAGGCCAGGTTTGAAAAAGATGCCGTAGGTGAGTTGCACCAACATCCGCATTCGCAGGTAACCTACGTAGAAAGTGGTGTGTTCAGAATGACTATTGGCGAAGAAGTGCGTATTATCCGCACCGGCGATGGTTATTATGTTCCGCCGCATGTTATGCACGGTTGCGTTTGCATAGAGCCCGGCCTGTTGATCGATGTATTCAGCCCTCACCGTGAGGATTTTTTAACCAGTAAATAATCAGAAAATGATAAGGAAAATAAGCACCGCCGTTTTACTTTTTACGGCGTTAAACAGCAGCTACGCACAGGAGGAGACGGCGCCCGTAAAAAAAGTAGAATTTCCCGAAGGATATACCTCGCAAATTGATGTAGTATACACCAAAGTTGGCGATTGGGATGGACGGATGGACCTGTACCTTCCGCCAAACAAAGGAAAAGCTACTCCCATAGTGATAAACATCCACGGTGGTGGCTGGAACCACGGAACCAAAGAATCACAAACCGGGTTTTCAACCTTTTTTAAGATGGGCTTTGGTGTAGCCAATGTAGAATATCGCCTGACGCCACAGGCAACGGCGCCCGCAGCGGTAGAAGACGTACGTTGCGCACTGATCTACCTGATAAAAAACGCCAAAAAACTCAATATCGATCCTAACAGGATCGTGGTAATGGGTGGTAGTGCCGGCGGACACCTTGCGTTAATGGCCGGAATGCTGGGCAATAATCATATTTATGATACGAATTGTCCCGGCGTAGATAATATTAAAGTAGCCGCAATAGTAGATAAATACGGTATTACCGACGTTTGGGATTGGGCTTACGGACCAAACATTACCAGCAAATCGGCTACCAACTGGCTGGGCAGCCGGGCCAAAGACGAAGCCTTTGCACGGTCGCTATCGCCAGTTACCTATGTCTCAAAAAATACACCACCCACCTTTATTGTACATGGTGATGCCGACCCGACAGTGCCTTACCAGGAATCTGTTACATTGGCTGAGAAATTAAAGGAAGCCGGCGTTAACGTAAAGTTTATGACCGTCCCCGGAGGTAAGCACGGAAAGTTTGATGCAGATAAAAACCGTGAGGTGAACAAGGCAATTGCAGATTTCCTGAAAAGCCTTGGTTTAGACAAGTAGTATGAAGATCAGAGGATTAAGATGGTATATCATTAGCCTGATAGCGCTGGCTACGGTTATCAATTACATTGACCGTAGCGCTATCAACATCATGTGGCCGTATATCTATAAAGATTTTGGCATAGCCGATGTTGATAATAAAAATGCCCTGGCACTGATCACCACATTTTTTATGATAGCCTATGCCATCGGGCAGACCCTTACTGGTAAAATGATGGACAGCATCGGCACCCGGCTGGGCATGGCTGTGTCCATTGTGGGGTGGAGCATATCTATTGCCCTGCATTCGGTGGCACGGTCGCTGGCATCGTTCAATGTTTTCCGGTTTATGCTGGGTGTGAGCGAGGCTGGTAACTGGCCCGGGGCAACTAAAAATAATGCCGAGTGGTTCCCGGCCAGGGAGCGGGCCATAGCACAGGGCATTTTTGGTGCAGGTGCATCGTTGGGATCGGTGGTTTCGGCGCCGGTAATTGCCTTGTTATACTTAGCGTTTGGCTGGAAAGTGAGCTTTTTACTGATAGCTGTGCTAGGTTTTTTATGGCTTATTCCGTGGCTGGTGGTTAACAAGGCTACGCCCGATAAACATCCCTGGATAACCGAAGAAGAGCGAAACTATATACTGGATAACCGGGCAAAACCTGCCGAACGTGAGGTTGCGACCGAAGTGTATACCTGGAAACAATTGCTGCGGTTTAAAGATACCTGGGGCATTATCCTGTCGCGGTTTTTTATCGATCCCGTTTGGTGGTTGTTTGTAACCTGGCTACCCACATTTTTAAAAGAGCAGTTCCATTTTAATATCAAAGAGATAGGCGCTTTTGCATGGGTTCCGTACCTGTTTGCAGCCATAGGCGGCTTACTGGGCGGGTATTACTCGGCATACCTGATAAAAAGAGGAATGGCAGCCTCAAAAGCCCGGAAAAAAGCGATAGCAATAGGCAGTGTCATCATGCTTGTATCGCTGGCTGTAACCGCATTCTTCCTGGAAGATTTTAAAGATCGCCCGGATATTATAATTGGCCTGATCAGCGCCACGCTGTTCGGCTTCCAGTTCGTAATTGGCAATATACAAACGCTGCCAAGCGATTATTTTCACGGAAAGAACGTAGGCACGGTTGCCGGCTTAGGCGGTACAACGGCGGTGATAGGCACACTGTTCACCACCTGGGCCGTTCCGGCTATTACCCGGCAGCATTACGAAGGATTTTTTATACTGGGAGCGGTTCTTGTACCCGTTGCCTGGTTGTGCATCCGGTTTATTTATACAAAAACTAAAACAACAAATACATAATTTATGAAGCTTAAGAATAAAGTTGCGGTGATTACCGGAGGAGCCCGTGATATTGGCAGGGCCACATCGTTAAAACTGGCACGTGAAGGTGCCAAAGTGGTAATTAATTACTTTCAGCAGGAAGAACTGGCAAAAGAAACATTAGAGCTGATAAAACAACAGGGAGGTGAAGCCATTATTGTGCATGGCGATATGACCAAAGCCGCTGATGTATCAAACCTGATCAATAAAGCACGTGAAGCATTTGGCGATGAAATACATATTCTGGTAAATGTTGCCGGAGGTTTGGTAGCCCGGAAAACTATTACAGAAATGGATGAGGAGTTTTGGGACTTCGTGATGGATCTGAACCTGAAATCAGTTTTCCTGGTGAGTCGTGAAACCGTTCCGTACATGCCGCAGGGTTCGGCCATTATCAATTTCACTTCACTTGCCGGTCGCGACGGCGGCGGCCCCGGAGCCAGCGTATATGCTACAGCAAAAGGAGCTTTGATGACTTACACACGCTCGCTGGCGAAGGAATTAGGGCCTAAAGGCATCCGGGTAAATGCAGTGGCGCCGGGTATGATTGCCACTACATTTCACGATGTGTTTACCAAGCCCGAAGTACGTGCCAATGTAGCCAATGCTACTCCGTTGAAAAGAGAGGGTAGGGCAGAAGAAGTTGCCGATCTGGTTGCTTACCTTGCCTCAGATGAATCCAGCTTTATCACCGGAACAAATATCGACATTAACGGTGGTGTAGCATTTTCGTAGAAATATTATCCAAAAGGCTGTCCGAAAAGCCCGGTTTTCGTTGTCCTGTTCTTCGAAGAAGTCCTTTGTCCGATCGAGTACCTGGAAGCAAAATGACGTTAAGGATTTTTCGGACAGCCTTTTTATTATAAATCAGGAAGTTTTGCTTTCTGAAGCGCCAACAGGTAATTACACAAATACTTCTCTTTGTCTTTTGACCTGTATTGCTCGATGTAGCGGGGATGTTCCAGCACCACGATGTTATCGAAAAGCTTTTCTTTCTGGTTGATGCGGCTAATGAACGAAGCATTCTTCTTACCCAATACATAAACCTCCGAAGTATCAAGCCCCAAAGCAATGTGCTGTCGCAGCGATTGTACCATAAACGGCTCTACGCATTGCATTAACGCCTTATCATCGTAATAATTGGCATTCAGCCATTTGCCCATCCCATTATTGCGAATAATGGCCAGCGGGAACGGCGAATTAATGTAAAAATCAGCATAGAACTTGCTGGCTCCGCCATATTGTGCTATCAGATCGTAAATAAAAACAGATGATACCTCGTGCGAGTAAGCACTGTGCATTTTGATGCCGCAAACCGTATCAAGCCGTTTGGTATCGGTAAACGGAACGCCGGTTAAGCCTGCACCGTGCCTGCTGGGGTTGATACCAATAATAAACCGGCGTGCATTGTTGTCGTTGTAAAATTTGTAATAAAATGCTTCCATGGTCTGCATGGTCTCCGGGTTATCCTTAAAAGGATTTAACACACCAAAACCGTTTGGTAGTTCGCCGGTATAATGCAGGTTTTTATTGAAAGCGATAATGTTATCAGCTAACGTATTTCCCATTTACTTAATTTTGGTTAAGGCTGCACCTTTGTGCACAGCTATATGATCTGTTTTATCACTTTTAATTTCGTATTGCGGGTTATCTGCATCGGCATGATGCGTATAGCCTTTGTAATCGAAATCCTTGCGATGTACTTTGATGATCTTTCCCGAAACCCTGCCTGCTTCTGAGTTCCAGCTCACGTGGTCGCCTGTTTTAAATTTTGCTTTCATCGGTTTTACTATTATTATCAAACAATGTATCCTCGGTATAAAACACCTTATTATTTTTTATCCTGGCTGCCGCCGTATACGGATGTTCCTGCACTTTATCGGCCGACATAATATGCATCACCCGCCAGCCTTTCGCTTTCAGATAATCAGAGATCAGGGAGCGATGACAACGCCACCATACGGCCTCAGAGCACATATAAGCTGTTGTTTTCGCTAATGCAAGATGTTCCAGTTCATTCACCGATTTTTTAAAGGCAGACGTTTCCATATAATCGGCATAACCCCGAAAGGCTTCATTATGCCAGCGGGTATTGGGCGAATTTTTTTCAGCCTTACGCCGGCCACCTAAATCGGCCAGGTGAATGTATTGAATATCAACACCGGCTAATGATTTTTGCAGGTTTTGCTCGTTAAATTGAGGAAATTTCCTCGACATGGGAAAACGCCTGACATCCACCAGGAGCTGTATACCGTATGGCTGAAGCATGGCAATAAATTCTGCTATAGTATGCGTAGAATGTCCAATGGTATAAACGGTATGTACTGTTTGCTCAGGCATCAGATTATCAATACAATGTTATTGCAGGCTCTCCACCGCGACAACCCGGCCGATAATAATAATAGCCGGGTGAGTAATATTGTTTTCACGGGCCATAGCAGGCAAATCCTTCACCAAACCGCGGGCAAACTTTTTATGAGGCAATGAAGCATGCTGTATAATAGCTGCCGGAATATCGCCCTTACCGGAATGAATATAGGTTTCGGCTATAGCATCCAGTTTTTTCATACCCATATAAATTACCACGGTGGTATTGCTGTGCATCGCCAGTTTCAGGTCATCAGAAAGCGAACCGTCTTTCTTAGTGCCGGTAACCACCCAGATACCCTCGCTCACCGAACGGTGGGTCAGGGGGATATCCTCTAATCCGGCGGCTTGCATGCTGGTAATGCCCGGAATGTAATACGTTTTAATTCCCAGCGAACGGGCGAAAAGCACTTCCTCCAATCCGCGGCCGAAAATAAACGGGTCGCCGCCTTTTAAACGCACCACGCTTCCTTTTTCAAACGCTTTTTCACGGATAAGCTCATGGATAGTTTCCTGCCGGGTAGCAAGATCGTCATAAGGTAGCTTACCCACGTAGATCAGCTCGCAATCTGCAGGAGCCAAAGCCAATAGATCTTTATTGGCCAGGTTATCGTACAAAATTACTTTTGCCTGCTGCAGAATACGCTGCCCCTTCACAGTAATTAATTCCGGGTCGCCGGGACCTGCGCCAATAACATATAACTCGGGGACGGTAGAAGTGGAAGTATCTGGCTGCTTTATCATTTCATGGTAATTATACTCAATTTCTATGTTTTTTGTGGCAGGATATTTTGTATTATTACGTAGAAATTATGCAATTGTATATAAAAAATATGGTTTGCGACCGCTGTAAGCTGGTGGTTAAGGCTGAGTTGGAAAAGCTGGATCTGCATCCGGTTAACTTGGCGCTGGGTGAAGTAGATTTACAGGAAGAAGAGGTACCGGCCAAAACCCTGCAACAACTGGAGCAAGCCTTGCATAACCTGGGATTTGAGCTGCTTGGCGACAAGAAAGACCGGTTAGTAGAGAATATTAAACATATTGTTATAGAGCTGGTTCATCGTACAGACGATATCCCTAAAGAAAAATACAGTCATATTATTGCCGATAAGCTGAATTACGATTATTCTCACCTGAGCAAACTGTTCTCGGAAGCTGAGGGCGTTACGCTTGAGCATTATATTATTAACCAGAAAACAGAGCGAGTTAAAGAATTGCTGACATATAACGAGCTGTCGCTAAAAGAGATAGCTTATTTAATGGGATATAGTAGCGTGGCGCATTTATCGGCACAATTTAAAAAAGTTACAGGGCTTACGCCGAGCCAGTTTAAGTCGCAAAAAAATAAAACCCGGAAACCGCTGGATGCCGTTTGATCATTTTGTTACTGTATGAATTGGGCAAGTCTTAATCCCGAAAGGTGATGCAGGTGCTCATCCTTCTGTTGTACCAATACTTTGAATTTATTGCCCATTTCCATAAGGAAGGTATGTAACATGAGGGTTTGATTGGCTATATCGGCCGATTGTTCATTATTTTTCTCCATTCGGCGTATATGTTCGGTCAGTCCCAGGTCGAGCATAAACCGTGTTTGACTGGTTAGCCCGCAACAATCCAGGCCATACGCTGCCCCCCAGTGCTGTAAAGCAGAGAAATTTACATGAGCCGTAATATCCTGCCTGCCAATATCCTGGTAGGGATGAGTGTTTACCTGGTGCTTGTTATAGCAAAGCAGGGTTCCTGCGCTCCGGTAAGGGCGATAAAATTCATCGGATGGATAACCGTAATCTATGGTTATAACGAAGCCTTTTTTCAGAGCTTGGGCAATTTCTTGTATCCAATGGTTGGCTTCAAGGTTTATTTCGGTACGGAAGCCTTTGGGTAAGCTTACCTGCAACTGTTCCAAATAGGTATGAAGCTCCGGCGAAGCGGGTTGTAAAACCTCATGAAAGCCTTCGTTATAATCAACAAATACTTCCATAAGCTCCTGTTGCATAATTACCGGGTGCACAGCGAAATTATCCAGCACTTCGTTGGATAATACACAGGCCGAGGTATGCGGAATATCCTGTATGGAGCTGTGCCAGCTAACTTTCTCGCATAAATGAGCCTTCTCTTTTTCACGCATGGCCGGGCTTTTTTCAATGATGCAATAGTTGAGGTTATTATACATAACTTTATTGTTTTTTAGGTAGTTAAGAATATCCCGGCATAGAAGACCAGTTCCGGCGCCGTATTCAATAATGGTAAAGTCGGTTTTACCTAATATAGCCCACATTTCCTCGATCTGTGTGGCAATCATTTCACCGAACAGGCGGGGTAAGGCAGGGACTGGTATAATAGTCGCCCTGTTCACCAATAGTTTCTTTTGACGATGTGTAGTAACCCAATTCAGGATAATACAGGGCCATTTCCATAAAATCATGAAAACTTATTGGCCCCCGCGACCGTATCTCGCGAATGATAATATCAGTTAATGTCATAGGTAGTGGCAGATGAAATTACAACAACGGTACGCATTGATGGTTTGGCTGAGTTTTAGGCAGACAGGGCTTTTACCTGAATACAGTTTGCTGTTGTTCAGGGTAAAGGAAGTAAAGATAGGATGGAAGCTGTAATCGGGAGAAGAAGACCTAAATCTTCTTTTGCGCTTCGTTAAGCAGTTGTTCTTTATCAACAGGAACTACGCCTACGTATTCGCAGACTAAACCGCCGGCTAAATTGGCAATGGCTGCGGTGGTAAACTCATCCATACCGGATGCCAGGCATACGGCTGTGGTTGCAATCACGGTATCACCGGCGCCGGAAACGTCAGCAATATTGCGGATATGGGCCGGAATGCGTTGTTTGCCCTTTGCCGAGCTGATGTACACCCCACGCTCAGACAGGGTAACCATAGCCATTTTGCAGTTCAGCTTATCCTGTAAAAGGCTGATGGCATCTTCAACCTCGTTGGGAGACGAAGCGTCAATGGAAATTTTCAGCCCTTCGCGTAATTCTTTAAGATTGGGCTTGAAAAGTGTAACATCCTTATAATCCAGGAAATTGCGCTTTTTGGGGTCAACTACGGTGATGATCTGCTTTTGGTTGGCCAGTTCTACAATTTCGGTGATCAGATAAGGCGAAAGCACGCCTTTATCATAATCTTCAAATATAATGGCATGTATAGGCCTGCTTTCAATGATCTTCCGGATGGTATGGAGCAGGCTTTGCGTCATTTCTTCGTCCAGCAGCTCATCATTTTCAGAATCAATGCGAACGATCTGCTGGCTGTGACCAATAACGCGGGTTTTTACCGTGGTAGGCCGTGAAGGGTCTTTGATAATCCCTTCGGCGGGTAGGTTCAGCTCGTTTAACAGGTTGTGAAACTCTGCTGCATCCAGGTCATCGCCGGTAACGGCACATATTATGGGATTTGCGCCTAATGCCCGTACGTTCAGTGCTACGTTTGCAGCACCGCCGAGCCGGTTCTCCCGTTTGTTAACGGAGACAACCGGCACAGGGGCTTCTGGTGAGATGCGGTCGACCTTACCCCACAGGTAGGCATCGATCATCACATCCCCAACAATAAGTATATTCAGGTTATTAAACTGCCGGAACAGGTTTTCCATCCTTTAATTGCGCAAGGGCAGATTTAATGCGTTTAATAGCCTCAACTAATTTATCATCGGCAGCAGCGTACGATAAGCGTATCGATTTCGGATCACCGAACGCGTCGCCGCTAACGGTAGCAACATGCCCTTTGTTCAGCAGGTAAAGCGCTAAATCGTCGGCATCTTTAATAACCTCGCCATCATCGCTTACTTTACCAAAAAATGAGCTTACATCCGGGAAGAAATAGAAGGCGCCTCCGGGCAGGTTAACCTTTAATCCGTCAATATCTTTTAACAGGCTGTAAACCAGGTCTCTTCTGCGCAGGAAAACTTCCTTCATTTCATGAACGGTATCTAATCCGCCTTCGTAAGCTGCAATAGCGGCACGCTGGGTAATAGAGCAGGTTCCTGAAGTGATCTGGCTTTGCAGCTTATCGCAGGCAGCGGCAATTTCCTTGTTGCTGGCTGAATAACCCAGGCGCCAGCCGGTCATGGCATAGGCTTTAGATAAGCCGTTAATAACAATTACGCGGTCTTTTATGCTTTCAAACTCGGCAATAGAGGTGTGTTTGCCGATGAAGTTGATATGCTCGTAAATCTCGTCGGAAATGATGTAGATCTCCGGGTGCTTTTCGAACACTTTTACCAAAGCGGCCAGCTCATCGCGGGTATAAACGGTACCGGTAGGGTTGTTTGGCGATGAGAACATGAACAGCTTGCTTTTAGGCGTAATAACCGCCTCAAGCTCTTCAGGGGTGATCTTAAAGTCGCTTTCAATAGATGTATTGATGAATACCGATTCGCCTTCTGCCAGCTTAACCAGCTCTGAATACGATACCCAGTAAGGTGTAGGGATAATTACTTCGTCGCCGGGGTTGATCAGGCACATGATCACATTGGCCAATGCTTGTTTGGCGCCTGTTGAAACTACGATCTGGTCGATGCCGTATTCCAGGTTGTTTTCGCGTTTCAGTTTGGCGGCAATGGCTTTCCGCAGATCCGGGTAACCGGTAACCGGAGTGTAGTAAGAATAATTCTGGTCGATGGCTTCCTTAGCGGCCGATTTTACAAAATCAGGGGTATAAAAATCTGTTTCTCCGAGGCTCAGGCTGATCACATCAACGCCTTTTGCTGCTAATTCCCGGCCCAGTTTAGACATTTTGATGGTTGCCGACTCTGCCAGGTTGTTAATTCTATCCGATAAAACTGTCATGGTTATGATTAAAATATTGCAAATATAGAAAGCTAAAATCAATAGCCATAGAAAAAGTGGTAATAATCAGGAAAACACAATAATACCGTATCAGCTTATTTGTACTTTGATTCTAATAACGGCCTTGATATTTGCTGTTGAGATAAGGAAATTTGTTAACATTACCCTGCTAAGATAATTTTGCCTTTTGACTTAGTACCAGTATTGCCTGTTCCAAAACTGTTATCTTCTCTTTTTTCTTTAACATTTTAATCAACTGCTGTACGGTTATTTTTTTCTGGTTGCAATCCCTTAAATACTACGCAGCTTAGCGGCTGATTTTATAACTTTTATTCACATAAGCATCAATTTTGATTTATCAAAAATCAAGGCTAACCAGGCTGTTGGGCCGTATGAGTGTGTTTTTCAGAAAAATGCGCTGCAACATTTTTATATGAAGAATGCATGAAATTTCTACCATCGGGCACACCCCGGAGACCTACATTTGGCTTTATGTTTCTGATTAGCTGACGGGAAATTACAGCTAAGATTCATAACAATTATAAAACTAAAGTATAGCCTTTTATCTGTAAAACTCCTGTTTAGAGATGATTTTCAGCAACTGGAAAATTTGTCGTCTGTAAGTTTTGGTTATGAAAAAGGATAAAAGAGCGATACCAGGGACACATTAAATTATAAACGATACAACATTATTTATATCAGAATTATTTATATCAGATGAAGTTTTTGAAACCATTCTTCCTTCTTAATATTTGTTTTCTTTCTGCAATAACGGCACAGGAAAGGTTAGTTGCTACGATTAATAGTAACTGGTTGTTTTTTAAAGGCGACACGGCTAAAATATCTTCATCAGATACCTGGAAAAGAATATCCATACCTCATACCTGGAATGCCGAAGATGTAATGGATGATGAGCCTGGTTATTATAGGGGAGATGCCTGGTATAAAAAAACTATTTATGTGCCAGCCGGCTGGAAAGAAAAGGATGTGTATATTTTCTTCGAAGGAGCGGCACAGGTTGCAGAAGTATTTATTAATGGTAAACTGGTAGGAAAACATACAGGAAGCTATACTGCCTTCAGTTTTCTTATCAGCAAATACTTAACATATAAAAATGGTGCAAATGCAGCCAATCAGCTTGTAGTAAAATTAAATAATAGCCATAATGATGATATTCCGCCCCTTTCCGGAGATTACACGTTCTTCGGTGGTATCTATCGTGATGTTTATTTACAAGCTATCAATAAAGTTCATTTTGCTGCCGAAAATAATGCCTCAAGCGGAATTTTTATCACTACCCCATCTGTAACAGATCATACCGCGGTTGTAAACCTGAAAGGGGCCCTTGTAAATAAAAGCGATTCTGACAGAAACCTGGTGATCAGCCATCAGATTTTTGATGCTGAGGGGAAATTGATTGCAGTTCAAAAAAACAACTTCAGCGCAAAAGCAGGTGAGAAAATAACCTTTAACCAGGAGATCAGGAACATCCAGGATCCCAATCTATGGTCGATAGAAAACCCGTATTTATACCGTGTGGTGTCCACTATTACCGATGCTGATACTAACCAAAAAGTAGATGAAATAAGCAATCCATTAGGATTCAGGTGGTATGGTTTTGATGCTGCCAAAGGTTTTTTCCTGAATGGAAAACCGGTAAAGCTGATTGGCGCAAGCAGGCACCAGGATTTTAAAGGCTTGGGAAATGCCTTACCGGATGCTATGCATGTAAGAGATGTGAAATTGCTGAAAGAAATGGGAGGTAATTTTTTACGCATAGCGCATTACCCTCAGGATCCGGCCGTTTTACAGGCTTGCGACAGGTTAGGCATTTGGGCTTCTGTAGAAACACCCATAGCCAAGCTTCGTGTCTTCACGAAGCTTCTTATACCGATTCGTGAAGACACGAACCGGGGCGTATGTTTATCGTGATTTGTATTTTCGTTAAAAATCATTCTAAGCCAAGCTTTGTGTGGCCAAGCTTCGTGTCTTCACGAAGCTTCTTATTCCGATTCGTGGAGACACGAATCGGGGCGTTAGATTCGCTAAGACAGGAGCCGGGGCGAAATTAAAACTCAAATCTTAAATCTTTTAAAAAGGTATATTTATTTTCTCCCAATTCATAAAATGATGCGGAAGAATATTCATAATCACAGGGATGGGTAACAAGATTCCAATGTGCAGCCAAAGGATTGTTATGGATATAGTCCAATTTTTGAAAGGCTACCTCTCTGCTATACAATTCAACAGCCAGTGAGTCTTTCTGCCAGAATTCATATTGCTTATTACTGGCGTTTACCAAATAGGGGCTACAGCGGATGGCGGGACTATCAGCACAAAAATGCTGCCGCAAGTGCTTTTCAAAATCTTATTTTATTGATATAAAGGAATTTGAACAGGTATACTTAAATTAAAAATCCACCTCCAAGCAGATCATTCCCTTCGTAAAATACGGCGGATTGCCCGGGAGCTATGCCTGAAACCGCGTGATGAAAATCAATTTTCATCAGCTCGCCATCCTGCACAATGGTGCTGGTTGTACCGGCATCTTTATACCGTATTTTGGTTACGGCTTCAAGAGGTTGGATGATATGTTCGTATTTAACAAGGTTGAGGTTTTTAACAAAGGCTACAGAGCGTTTCAGCTCATCCTGTGTTCCCAAAGTAACCCGGTTGGTGGCAGGGTCTATATGCGTTACAAACATGGGTTGACCAAGCGCTATTCCCAAGCCTTTACGCTGGCCAATAGTATAAAAAGGGTAACCCTGGTGTTTTCCGACAACTGTGCCGTCTGTTAGCACAAAATCGCCACCGGCAACACGGGCATCCAGGTCGTCTACTTTATGGCGCAGAAAAGCCCGGTAATCGTTATCGGGCACAAAACAGATCTCGTAGCTTTCGCTTTTATGCGCAAGCTCTACCTGGCCCATTTCTAAAGCCATTTGCCTGATTTCAGCCTTGGTGAAGCTGCCTAAGGGAAATTTGGTGCGGGCAAGGTTTTGCTGAGACACACCCCAAAGCACATACGACTGGTCTTTATGCTCATCGCGACCTTTGGATATCACATAACGGTTGTTTTCGGGCTGTAAACGGATGTTGGCGTAATGCCCGGTGGCTATAAATTCGCAGTCCAGCTTATCGGCACGCTTTAAAAGCGCTTCCCATTTAATGTGCGTGTTGCACAATACGCAGGGGTTAGGCGTGCGGCCGGCCAGGTACTCATCAACAAAGTTATCGATGACAAAATCGCCAAATTCATTGCGTATATCCAGGATATAGTGCGGAAACCCATAGGCGACGGCCAGTGCACGGGCATCATTAATGCTGTCCAGGCTGCAACACCCGGTTTCTTTAGACGAACCTCCCGCCGAAGCATAATCCCAGGTTTTCATGGTAAGGCCGATAACCTCGTAGCCCTGCTCATGCAGCATTACCGCTGCTACAGAACTGTCAACCCCGCCACTCATGGCTACCAATATTCGGCCGTGCTTACTCATAATGCCGCAAAGATACGGAATATGCTTTTATCCGGCTTTGATAGTGGTCAGCCAGCGGTAAAATTCGCAGATTTGGAGAGGAGTGAGGGTTGAATTTGATATTTACTTTAAGTTAATTGATATTAATAATCAGATATTTAAGATGTTTATCTAATTTTTTATTTTATATAAATGGTTTTGATATTCACAAACTCCTTTATGCCATATATTCCCAATTCACGACCGTATCCGGATTGGTTAATTCCACCAAATGGCAGCCGTGGATCTGACTTAACCAATGAGTTGACAAAGCAGCTTCCGGCATTTAGCTGATGTGCGATTTCTTCGCCACGTTGTTTGTCGGAAGTAAATACGGCAGCTCCTAAGCCAAAAGAAGTGTCGTTTGCTATCGCGATAGCGTCCTTTTCGTTTTTAGCCGTAATTACGGAAGCAACCGGCCCGAACAGTTCTTCATTGTAGGCCGGCATGCCAGGTTTGACATTAACCAGTAAGGTGGGAGGGTAGAAGGCGTGCTTGCTTTTGAGTTTTGGTATTTCGCCACCCAGCATGCATTTAGCGCCGGCTTTTATGGATTTTTGCACCTGTTCGTGTAGATCGTCGCGAAGATCCATTCGTGCCAGCGGGCCGACAGTATTGACCGTATCTAAGGGATCGCCCACGGTATTAGCTGATAATTTCTCTTTAAACAGGGCTGTAAATTGCTTTTCGACCGCTTTTACCACGATAAAGCGTTTGGCGGCTATGCAGCTTTGTCCGCTGTTAATTAAGCGGCTTTCGGCGCAGATAGTGGCTGCCTGCTCCAGGTCGGCATCTTCCAATATGATATATGGATCGCTTCCGCCAAGCTCAAGTACCGTTTTTTTAAGCAGCGATGCGGCATGTTGTGCAACGGCCATGCCGGCCTGCGTGCTTCCTGTAAGGGTTACCGCTTTGACTAAGGGATGTTCAATAACCTGGTTAACACCTTCGCCGCCAATAAGCAGGATTTGGAAAACGTGTTTCGGGAACCGGGCTTCCTGAATAATTTGTTCAATAGCCAGTGCGCATTGCGGTACATTTGAGGCGTGTTTCAATACCCCGCAATTGCCGGCCATCAGGGCAGGGGCCAGGAAACGAAAAACCTGCCAAAAGGGGAAATTCCAGGGCATAACAGCCAGTACTACGCCCAACGGCTGAAACTGGATATAGCTTTTACCGGCATCGGTTTTAACCGGTTCATCGGCAAGAAAGGCCTCGGCATTTTTAGCATAATAATCGCATACCAGGGCACATTTCTCTATTTCGGAAATACCTTGCTTAAGTGGTTTTCCCATTTCTAAGGCCATCAGGTGTGCAAGCTCATCTTTACGTTTATGCAATACTGCGGCCATGTTCCGCATTAAAGCAGCACGTTCTGCAAAGGAGGTGTTTTTCCAACCAAGCCAGGCCTGGTGTGTTTGCTCAATTTTCCGGCTAACCGTCTCGGGATTTATCGGTTTAAAGCTTTTCAGCACCTTTCCGTTTACGGGATTTACAGACTGTATACTCATAATTAATGAAGGGTTTATGTTTATGAACAAGTGGTTTATCATGTCGGTTTTTGCAAAAAATATAAAACTTTAATGCCAGACCGGTTGTCATTTATATACCAACCTAATATTTAAACGCCATGATACCTGACAAAGAAAACAAAAAAGAAGACCTGCTTACTGAGGATAATAATTTTGGAACAGCAGGAACCGAAACCGATGCAGAATATCGCAAACCTCGCAATGATCATGCTGTAAAAACGAATGAATATGGCATTGCAGAGAATGAGGAGTGGCACAGTCCGCGTGATGCCGGACATCCTGTTATACACAGTTCCGGTGAAAGTCCAACCACCGGAGACCTGGAAAGTTACCCGGGCAACCAGCCGGCAAAAGACCAGATAACGCATTCGGATAATGTGGGCGGTACGCCGGC
The DNA here is from genome assembly GCF_008274585.1 of Pedobacter sp. BS3. GTDB lineage: Bacteria > Bacteroidota > Bacteroidia > Sphingobacteriales > Sphingobacteriaceae > Hufsiella_A. Next base: position 53,872 of record NZ_VTRT01000003.1, read on the forward strand.
ATCAGCAAGTGATTAAAAATGGTAAACGGAGCAGTAAGTGCTCCGTTTTTTTGAAGGGTAGGAGCTTTTCTATTTGAAAAAATATAAATTAGTAGCTGTAAAACAGCTAAAAGATGCACAAAAATCGTTTAGAGGCCTTTAGTGATGGCGTTATTGCCATTATCATCACCATTATGGTTTTAGAGCTGAAGGTTCCGCATAGCGATAACATCGCAGAGCTTAAGCCATTAATTCCGGTTTTAATGAGCTATGTTCTCAGCTTTCTTTACGTAGGCATTTACTGGAATAATCATCATCACATGCTGTTTGCGGTTGAAAAAATAAATGGAACCGCATTGTGGGCAAACCTGCATTTACTATTCTGGTTATCATTAATTCCGTTTGTAACCGCCTGGATGGGTGAGAATCATTTTACGCAATGGCCGGTAGTAATGTATGGCGTCGCATTGATTATGAATGCTATTGCATATACTATTCTGGCTACAGTTCTGATGAAACAGGAAGGCAAGGGTTCTAAACTTGCCAAAGCATTTGGAAACGACCGTAAAGGAAAATTATCCATACTGATTTATGCCGTAGCTATCGCGATGGCATTTGTGTCAACCACCATAAGCTTAATATTGTATTTTGTTGTTGCGGTTATCTGGTTTTTTCCTGACCCAAGAATTGAACGTACATTGTTAGGGAGAGAACAGTGTTAAAATCTATCTGTTAAAGCGCTTTCTAAATCATTGCCCATTTTTACACGATCTGTCCGGCCCATGGCTTTCCAGTTTATAGTAGAATTGGTTAACGTCATTAAAATGTGGAAATTTCAAATACACAAATGATGATACCAGATTTACGGAAACATAATGATCAATAACTTTTACAATCAGGTTGTGATACGGCTGTGATTTTAGAATTACACAATTCTCACCATTGAGCGTATAAGCGATCTTCTTCTTAGGGAAATTTTGCAGCAGGGCCAGGAAATAGGGAGCGTTATTAATATCTGTTATTTTATTACTTAACATAATATTAATTATAGGACAAAATATAGAATTATAATTCATCTATGCTTTTTCCATAATTCACAAACTTATTCCGGATAATTTAATTACATATAATATTACATCCATTAACATTAAAAAATTCACTAAAAAATCACATTTTTGCCAAAATTTTTTTAATTAAAAAATGCAGAGCTACCAGGAGTTTTTAGATTTAAGCGTAGGCTTTCCACAGGAAGGTTTTGAGATCATCGACGACGAGCTTTATTTTCACGACCTTAACCTCATGGAGATGATCGAGACGTATGGCACGCCTTTACGTTTTACATATCTTCCCATCATCTCAAAGAAAATACAGCAGGCAAAGCTGTTGTTTAAAAGGGCTATTGTAAATAACAATTACAGAGGTAGTTATAAATACTGTTATTGTACTAAAAGCTCGCACTTCAGGCATGTGGTTGAGGAAGCACTGAAGAACAATATTCACCTGGAAACTTCATCTGCATTCGACATGCCGGTTATTGACAACCTGGAGAAAAAAGGAATTGTAAATAAGGACATCACGGTAATCTGCAACGGCTTTAAAACCTACCAGTATAAACAGTATATTATTGATATGCTGCACGACGGCTTTTCTAACATTATTCCGGTGCTGGATAATAAGGAAGAGTTTAACCTGTACGATGATGAGCTGGATATTGCCTGTAACCTGGGGATCCGTATAGCAGCCGAAGAACAGCCCGATTCACAATTCTATACTTCCCGTTTAGGTATACGTATGGAAGATGTGATTGATTTTTACAACAGTAAAATAGCATCTAACCCCAATTTTAAGGTTAAGCTGCTGCATTTCTTTATTAATTCCGGCATTTCGGACACGCCGTATTACTGGAACGAGCTGGAGAAATACGTTACGTTGTATTGCAAATTCAAGAAAATCAACCCTGAGCTGGATACGCTGGATATTGGCGGCGGTATGCCATTTAAAGATTCGCTGGTATTTGATTTCGATTACGAATACATGGTAAATGAGATCGTTAAGCGTATCAAGGAAATTTGTTCGGAGCATGATGTGGTTGAGCCCGATATCATTACCGAGTTCGGGAAATATACAGTGGCCGAAGCATCGGGTATTTTATATAAGGTGCTTGGTCGTAAACAGCAGAATGACCGTGAGCGCTGGTTAATGCTCGATGGCTCGTTTATTACCAATTTACCTGATGTGTGGGCGCTGAACCAAAAATATATTTTGCTGCCGGTTAATAACTGGGATGCCGAATATGAGCGGGTAAACCTGGGTGGCATTACCTGCGACGGACAGGATTACTATAACCAGGAAGCGCACATGAACAGCGTATTTATGCCTAAAACCCGTAAGGTGCAATACCTGGGATTTTTCCATACAGGCGCTTACCAGGAAGTATTGAGCGGCTATGGAGGTATTCATCACTGCCTCCTGCCCTCTCCAAAGCATGTTATTATACGGCGCAATCGCGATGAAACGTTCAATTTTGAAGTTTTCGGCGAAGAACAGAACAGTAAGCAGGTGTTAAAAATACTGGGATATAGCTCGTGAACAAAACCGGATTAAAAATAATTGATAACTTTACCGGCGGTTATTCGGTCAGGATTAACTAAAAACAACTAAATAATTTTCAGATGAAAAAAACAAGTATAATTCTCATGGTGTTAGGGGTAATTGCTATCGCTATTTGCCTTTTCTATTTCAGAAGTCAGAATAATGTGGTTGATTCATTACCCATGACTGCTAATCCGAAAGGCGAATTAACTACAGAATGGCCATTATTTATCGGCATTATTCTGGTGTTTGTAGGCGGAACATTTTATTCCATCAGCACAGAGAAGCACTAAAGTTTTTGTTAAGGAAGCTGCTCATAACATTCAACCTGATAAAATGTTGAGCAGCTTCTTCAGTTTATCCCCTGCTTATGCTTCCCCCTATCTGGGTTACCATACCCGATGTGGTAAACGTAGCCGATTTCGTTCCTTTTGTGTAAGTCCCGGCCGAATAGAGTCCGGAAAAGTCAGTGCCATTGGCTACACTCCCACCGGTATACACATTATAGGTAGTGCTGCCTTTCAACTTAGCGCTGGCAAATAGTAACGTACTGTATGAAACGGGCGCCAGAAAAGTTAATGCCTCTGTTCCGTCAGCCGCTTCAATATGAACAATTTTACCGGCAGTTCCGCTGCCCATTACCACAGAATGAATGGTTGAAACCGATGAACTGGGCCCGCTGGTAGCCCCGGCAATTCCCACTAATGTACCGCCGGTAATTTTGAATGTACGGGCATCGCAATCAAAGCTGGCTTCGGGCGCTCTGGCTCCTACAGCAACAATAATACCGCCGGTAACAGTCAGCGTTCCGTTAGAATCAATAGCATCATTACCAGTACTGTAAGCATAGATATTACCACCGTTAATGTAAATGGCAGTACCCGCGTTCAGGCCGTCATCAGTTGTTTTTGTTGTAATATTACCCGCATTAATAGTGAGTATACTTTTACTTTCGATACCCTCGCCGGCAGTTGAATTAACGGTGATTGTGCCTCCGTTAATAGTTATATATGGCGTAATGGTTGTATCCGTTTCATCGTAAGAAGCCGCTATACCATCATCCCCGGTGTTAAGGGTAAACGTGCCATTATTAATAATGATATATCCTTCTTCCGTTTCAATACCATCGCTGCTTGCTGTTATTTTCAGTGTACCGCCATCGGCAATAAAGGCATCGTTGGTATGAATGCCATCGGTAACAGCTCCGGAAACGGTGATGTTCCCACTAACAATACGAATATAATCATCGCTGACTATAGCATGTTTATAGTTTCCTTTTACGGTTAAGCTACCATTTCCTGTAAAAATCAATTGTCCTTCGCTAAATATAGTACCTTTCATATCTTCCGTTGAAGTAGCGTATGCAGAGCCATCTGTCAGCGAATTTGTAGTGCCATCAGCTAAAACAATAAAGGCCCGTTTGGATGATTGTATATTAATGGCAGGGCCATCGTTGTTGGTAATTGACACGCCGTTCAGGGTGAGTTTGAACTTTTTATCGCTGTATATCTTTACCGAGCCGTTTGTGGTAGTACCGGATAACTGGTACTCCACCCCTGCAACGGTTGCATTGATAACCACATCTCCCCCGCTTTGCGTAATGGTTACACCGCTTCCGGATAATGGATTGCTAATGTTTAATGTGGTGCCAAAGGCAATGCTGACGATGCTTGAAAACGTAGAATTCTCGATATTGTCTTCATCATTAGCGCCGGTTTCTGTTGAACCTTCCACGGTACCCGATGTAACGGTAGTGCTTTCAATGGTAGTTGTTCCGCCCGATGAGCTTTCATCATCGCTAACTGTATTTTTGCTTTTGGAACATCCTCCCAGCATCCAAACGGAAAAAAATAGTAAGCCCATCAGGAACATGTTCCTGAAAAGGGCTGTCAACTGTTTTGTGGTGGTAATCATGATCTTATACTATTTGGTTAGTATAAAAATCCGGACTTCGAACCGAGAGGCATCATGAGTACCGATAAACAGGTGAATTATATCGATAAATTCAATGTAAACTCACATCTCCTAACTTAAAACAGATCGTACCGTATGCCCAAAAAACTCCGGATACCCTGTAACGACGCATAATTATATTCGGTATCAAACGTATAACCGTTCGGGTTGCTTACTGCATTATTTGCTGTTTTATCAAACGGGTCAAAAGGACGCATGAGCGGATATTTTGGAACGAAGTTCAGCAGATTCTTCACTCCGCCATAAATCGTAAAGCCTTTATTGAATTTTTTAGTTATCTGTAAATTGGCCATACAAAACCAGGGCGAATATTCCGGACGGTAATCATTAGGTTGAATTGGTAAACGCATAGGCCCATCCCACTGCCCGGTTAAATCTAATGTAAAATTCTTAGGCAACGTATAGCTGATGGTGAATGTTCCCGACCATTCAGGTGCATGTATCTGTTGCTTCTTTATATGATGCTCTACCTGGAAAACATCCATCCACGTAATGCCTGCGAGTATTTTTAAAGGGAAATTAAAGGTTAGATCAGAATTGAGCGAGATACCTTTTGATATGGCATGACCTGCCAGGTTACTGTAAATGATTTTATCAGGGTCTGTATCAAAATCGCCGGTAATTCTGTTGGTGAAATAGGAATAGAACCCGGTAACATCAAAACTGAGGAAAAATTTATCGGCAGGTATGCGAAGAACGTAGTTCAGGTTGCTGTTGTATGAACGTTCCGGGTTTAGCTTTTCTGCTATAACAACCTGCCTTGCTCCGGTCAGTGCAGCATGATCTTCGGTAAACAGGTTAACTACCCTGAAACCCGTTCCAAAACTCGTCCGGATAGTATTATTTTTATTAGGTGATAATTTATAAGCCAGTCTTGGCGAATGTACGCTGCCATGATATTGATCATAATCATACCTGTAACCCAGCAATAAGGTGTTTTTAGTATCGATAGCCCATTCGTCCTGTATAAACGCTCCTGGAAGCGGTGTTACAGATGGTTTATTTTTAGTGCCATCGGCAGAAGCCGTTGCCGGTGTATTATCGTCATAAACGGTATACCGCACAGCAGCGCCTAACAAAAAATTATGTTCAGTACCAAGCTTACGGTTCCAGTATGTTTGCAAAAATGCCACTTGCTGCGTAGCCATATAAGGCGTATTGCCATACCAGGAATTCTGGTTATGCCAGTTGTACGAGAACTGAACATAGATTTTTTCTTTTACGGGCAACTGATATAATCCAATTATTTCGGCACGTTTGGTATAAATGCTCTCACCGTACACCTCATCACTTCCCCGGAATGATTTATTCCAGTTCATTTCTCCACCCCAGCGATCTTCATATACATACCGGGCCGCCAGGCTGCCTGCCCGATTGTTCTTAGGCCCGAAATCCCATTTATTAAACAGCGAAATACGGTTTTGCAGGGTCATATCCGTAAAATTATCATGGTTATTATCCACCCTGTTTTCAAAATTATAATAGTTCAGCCCCAGCAATGCCGTTGCTTTACCCATTTTGAGTTTCATGCCGGCATCGGCGCTCAGCTCTCCCCACGAGGTACCAAATACATCGGCACTTAGTGCCGGTGCTTTAAGTGGATTTTTTGTAATAACGTTAATAATACCGCCCATGGCTTCAGAGCCATATAATGATGAAGCAGGTCCTTTTACTACTTCCAGCCGCTCAACCATGCTATTAGGAATACCGCTAAGACCATAAACCGTAGAGAGGGCGCTTACAATAGGCATACCATCAATTAAAATCATAGTATACGGCCCTTCCATACCGTTAATGTGGATGTCGCCGGTATTGCATACGTTACAGTTTAACTGTGGTTTTACGCCATTGATCATACATACAGCGTCAAATAAGCTGGGTGTAGGATTTTTCTTAAAGAAAGCGGGTGTATATACTTCTACAGGTACAGGGCTTTCCAGGCGGCTTACCTCACGCATAGTGCCTGTAATTACCACTTCGTTAAGCGCCGATAGATCCTGCATCTTCAGCGAGGTATCCGGTATGCGTGTAGTTTGTTTTTTTATCATGATCTCTTGCTGATAGGTTTTATAACCTGTATAACGCACCTGTAGCAACCAACTCCCGTAAGGGATTTTTTTCAATTGGTAAACGCCGGTGCTGTCGGTTGCTGTTGCGAGATTTAATTCAGGAATAGCAACAGTTGCCCCTTCCAGCTTTTTGCCATCAGCATCTGAAACAGTACCACTTATCTGTGCAGTTTGAGCCTGAACTGCCGAGCGGTATAGCATTAACAACAAGATTAATGAATATATTTTCATACTTCTAAATACAATATTAGAATACAAAAATATAAAAGTTAGAATAATCTAATAATTATATTGGCGAATTATTTTCTACCTTTAAATCCGTTAGATACTGAAGCATGTATTCGCAAACAGAGGAAAATTACCTGAAAGCGCTTTTTAACTTAGGCAATCACAAAGGTGAGGTCAATGTAAATGAACTGAGCAGGGAGCTGGATCTGAAAATGCCGACGGTAAACAGCATGATGAAAAAGCTGGCCGAAAAAGGGCTGATCCATTACGAAAGCTATAAACCGGTGCGACTATCTGAAAAAGGTAAGAAGGAAGCTGCCTTGATCATCAGGAAACATCGTTTAACGGAGATGTTCCTGGTAGAAAAAATGGGCTTTGGATGGGATGAAGTACATAATATTGCCGAGCAGGTAGAACATATTCAATCGCCGGAGTTTTTTGCAAAGATGGATGAACTGTTAGGGTTTCCAAAGATCGACCCGCATGGCTCACCCATCCCCGATCAAAGCGGAAAAATGGCCTGGCCGGAATATATTAAACTGAGCGAATGTAAAGCCGGTGACACTGTACGCTTTCGTGCCGTTACACATTCGTCGGATGAATTTTTAAAATTTCTGAACAGCCGCGAGCTGTTGTTGGGCACCATTATCCATATCCAGTCGGTTGAACCCTTTGATAATACGTTCACTGTAAGCTACGGTAACCGGGCATCGGCAATGCTAAGCCATATTGCTGCCGAAAAGCTGCTGACCGAAAAGGTTTCGTGATTTCCAGGCCTGATAAGCGTTTACGAAGACAAGGTCATCTTACGCCGATTCTGTTTTTGCGACTTTGGTATTAACTAATGGAGATTTTTCAGGCTTATTCTGGTAATACTGTTTAACTTTTAATACATTGCATCAGGGAGAGCGTGTTTTTTAATAAGGGAGGTGCGTATGAATTTTTACTACATTACCGGGATCATCATGATTGCAGTGGCGATAGTTATTAACTATTCAATTAACCGGAGAAGGTTTTACCGGAGAGGGCCGGGCGGATTACAGCACTTTAACAGGTATAGTGAATCGGTAATTGTAACCGTTGCAGAACGATTGGGAAAGTTTATTGCGCTTGTGCTGTTCCTGTTAGGTATTGGCGCCCTTATGGCAGGCCGTCATCAGCAAAACCTTCAAAAAAAGATAGGGCCAACAAGTGAGCATCTGCAGCGTAACAGTAACCGGCAATAGTACGTTTCATTTAATTTGCTAATAGTGATATATGCTGTAAAACTACCGGCAAACTGTACTGTAAAATAGTAGTTCTATGCTATAAAAATAAAAAAGCGCCCGCATTGGCGGGCACCCTAAACCAAACATCAAACAATCAACAAATCTTACTTCACCGCAATCTCTCTCGGTTGATATTTGGCTTCTTCCTTCTTAGCGACATTGATTTTCAATACACCATCGGTATATTCTGCATCGATTTTAGCATGATCTGCGCTTTCGGGCAAGGTGAATGAGCGTACAAACGAGGTGTAGCTGTATTCCCTGCGTGAATATTTTTTGTTTTCATCGGTAGTCTCGTTCTTGCTTTCTACAGATATACTCAATACGTCTTTGTCAAGGTTGATCTTAAAATCATCCTTTTTTAAACCCGGAGCTGCCAGTTCAATATGATACTCGTTCTCGGTTTCGGCAATATTAACGGCCGGAACACGACTGGTTAAACGGTCTGAAACAAATGAATCGTTAAAAAACGAATCAAATACATCATTAAACCAGGTAGCGGGTGTTGAACTTTTAGGATTAGCAAATTTTACCAGTGTCATTTTTATTTCCTCCTTAAATTAATTTATCGTTGTTCTGCAAAGAGATAATCAAGCACCATACCATAAACAAAAAGCCTGTAATATTGTTGATATATTAAGACAATTTGACATTAATTCGCGATATGTTAATGACAAATTGTCTTAATTTAAAACTAACTTATGAACCTGAAACAGTTCAATTTTAAAGCTTATATTCCCGTAAGGTTTGCCGACCTGGATGTTTCAGGTCATGTAAGTAATGCCACCTGTCTTACTTATTTTGAAATTGCCCGCTGCAATTATTGGAGAGAAGTGATCAACTGGAACTGGGAAGAAATGGGTATTGTCGTCGCCCGGGCTGAAATTGATTATATAAGCCCGGTAAAATTGTACGATGAGGTCTTTGTGTATGTACGAACCTCGCGGACAGGCAATACCAGCTTTGACCTGGAATATGTACTCACTGTTAAAAGAGGCAACGAAGATACGGTATGCGCCACCGGAAAAACGGTTTGTGTAGCATTTGATTATGATCAAAATAAACCGGCCCCTATTCCCGATCACCAGCTTGTGCGAATGAAAAGCTTTGAATTTTTATGTAATACCTGATCATACTGATCGCATTCAGCATTGTAGTCCCCTGCTGACGACAAGAGATTTTTGTAATCCGGGAGAATAAGATGAATATAAAGTGAAAATATTATAGATGCGCCTGCGCTACTACACTAACACAGGCTTTAATACTTGAACCAATATCCGGTCATCTAACCAACAACCGCTTTCTTTATGTACTTTTGCCTGCATGGCAACAATCTACGATGTTCTGGTTATTGGCGGAGGGCCTATCGGTCTGGCCTGCGGTATTGAGGCGAAAAAGGCCGGGTTGAATTATATTATTATCGAAAAAGGAAGCCTGACGAACTCGCTGTACAAATACCCGGCAAACATGACTTTTTTCTCTACATCCGAACGCCTGGAAATTGGCGGTGTGCCGTTTGTATCCAATAATCCCAAGCCTACCCGTCCCGAAGCGCTGGAATATTACCGCCGGGTTGCCCTGAAATTTGATCTGGATATCCGCCTGTTTGAAAAAGTGGAACAGGTAAGCGGCGAAAAGGGCAATTTCAGCATACAAACCTCAAAAACAACTTACCAGGCCCGGAATATCATCATAGCAACGGGCTTTTACGATATTCCTAACCTGATGCATATTCCGGGTGAAGATCTGCCGAAAGTGCGTCACTACTATGAGGAACCCCATTTTTATGCCATGCAAAACGTTATTGTAGTGGGCGCCAATAATTCTTCGGTCGATGCGGCGCTTGAAACCTACCGCAAGGGCGCCCAGGTAACCATGGTTATCCGCGGAAACGAAATTGGCAAACGGGTGAAATATTGGGTAAGACCTGATATCGAGAACCGCATAGCCGAGGGCAGCATTAAGGCTTACTTTAATTCAAGCCTCGCTGCCATACGACCAACCGAAGCGGATATCCAAACGCCTGATGGGCTTATAACAATTCCTAACGATTTTGTGCTGGCCATGACCGGCTATCAGCCTGACTTTAACCTGCTGGAGCGGTTCGGCCTAACGTTATCTGCCGATGAAAAACGGCTTCCGGTACATAATCCCGACACCATGGAAAGTAACCGGGAAGGCATTTACCTGGCCGGTGTGGTTTGCGGCGGCATGGAAACGCATATCTGGTTTATTGAAAACTCACGCGAGCATGCCGTAAAAATTATACGGAGTATTGTGGGTTAGTGGATTGTTGAATTGCTCAATTGTTGTATTGCGGCATTGTTACTCCTCCCGTAACACACAACAATTTAATTGTGAAATTGCGATATTGCTGTATTGTTAGCCACGTTGTATTGCTATTCCACGTAACCCATAATAAAACTCAAATCGCCGAAGCACTGAATATAACACAATAGCACTGCCAAGCTCCCTCCCTCAGGGAGGGTTGGGTTGGGCCTTCTTCCTCCTTTCAAAATCCGTATTTCTGGGTATATATCCGGCATAGGTACGCTATTACATTTACTTGTCTTTCTGTAATAGCATATCATAAACACTTACTGTTATGAAACCTATAAAACAGGGAAAGAGGTAACAATGACACAATGCCCATACATACTATTTATTAACAATCTAAATTTAAAAAAATGAACAAAAAAACTATTATCACTTTGGCGGTATTATTTGCCCTCAGCACGCCATCAATGGCTCAAAAGAAAAAAGACGACCCCAAGGAGAAGCCCGATGCTACCCAATTTAATTGGGAAAAGTCCAAACTCATCCCTAAACTTAAAAAGTTAGCCATTACCGAACTCACGGTTAACTACAAACTGACCACCACCGCAAGAACTGTTGTGCAGGAAAAAGGCTCACGTCAGATTGCCGGAGCAAGGGTTACAGCGTATCTTGAAACTACCGATGGTGATCTTACAAACGACGATTTTCAGGGCCTTACCGATCACTTTTATGATTACTTTCAAAAGAAGCTGAAAGAGAATGGTATCGATACCGTTGGATGGAACCAGGTTACAGCCACCGAATTTTACCAGAAAATTGGCAGTGATGACGAAAAATCAGAAGATGATTCAAAGAAAGAAACCGGTGGCAACAAATGGGTAGCATCAACCGCACATAAAGGAAAGATCGTGCACTCCGGCATGGCTGGTTTTGCTGGTGGAAAGGGTAAACGGGCACAGGATTTTGCGAAAGACCTTGACTGTGTAGCGGCAGCCTTCAAAGTAAATGTGGATTTTGCCGATGTAGTGCTTAATCTCGATCTCAAAACTACGGCCCGCAAAGATCTTTTCGATGGTTGGTACTACCCTGCAACCACCACTAAGAAATACACATGGGCAATCAACCCCGAGTTTCGTGTAGGCGATCAGGATAATAAACAATGGACTTATGCCTGGGGCTCTAAAGGCTGGCCTGAATACCTGTACCAATGGAATGATATTCCTGCCCCCGGAGCGTATGCAGAGACCATGACCGAAGACCCTTCGAAAGCCAGAAGCGGCCTTGCTAAGCAATTTGCCTTTGCAAAAGAATTGACACCCGTGCTCATTCAAACTACACGCAGTAAGTACAAGGCTGCCGCAACACATGCCATTGAAAAATGGGTGGATGCTTTTGTGGCACGTGCAGTGCAAATGCGCAAAGGCTAACTTATAATACTATAATTATGGAACGATTTGTATATGTAATAGTCGTTAAAATGCCTGTACTGATGCCCGGGCAGGTTGAAATGAATTAACCAATGGTTCAGGATAGTCCTTTTAAAATTATCCTGAACCATTAAAATCTCATAAACAAGAGAAACAGCACTCAGGATAATTTGCCTGTTGCTGCCCAAATACAACGCCATTGTTTTTGATGAAACTATAATAGAAAAGTCCACATTTAGTAAAGCGGCAGAGCCTTTTTATAGATGAAACCAGCAAAGAAGTGTAATAGACTTCCTGGTTAATCCTGGTTAAGTAATAAGTGATTAAAACTAAATTAAAAACAAAACTATGAATACCAGCTATATATTCAGAAAATCAGCGCTCGAAAAAACCCAGTATTGGGAGCTTACAGATGAAGGTATACTATGCCGGCAGGAAGGCAAAACCGATGCGTTAATTCCATACCAGAAAGTGCAAAGCATCAGGCTAAGCTACCTGGCCAATAACCGTTACCGGCTTAACAATTACTGCTGCAAAATAACCGCAGGGCAAAAAACAGCCGATATTCTTTCAAGCAGCTACGAAGGTATGGCCACATTTAATAACCAGGCCGATACGTACATACCCTTTGTTAAAGAGCTGGTAAAAAGGGTAAAGAACACAAACCCGTATTGCAATTTGTACGCCGGGCAAACGCCCTTTGTTTTTTATGGCAACATAGCGTTTACTTTTGTAATAGTAGTCATCCTGTTCCTGATATTTTATTACCTGCCTATATCCGGCGGGCTCAGCATATTCGTCAGGCTGATGCTGATCGGGTATTACGCGATATTTCTTGTCAAATCATTCCGGGTAAATAAACCGCAGCAGATTACGGGTTATGAAATTCCTGCTAATATTTTACCCGAAATCGCTAAGTAATCCGGGGGTGCTGCATTAACAACCCATTTAATAGCAAAACTTATGGTAACAAAAAATGACATCTGTTTTAGTATTGCCATGCTGTTTGCATGCTGGTTTGCCGTTACCGGAGTAGTCTGGGTTTACTGGATAGCCTTGGTTGTCGCCTACCCTTTTGGCATTGCCAGCTTTTTTATGTGGAGGGCCCTAAAAAAAGACAGGAAGAAAAGAAACGTCGCCATACCGGTTATCTTACTTGCAGGGTTGGTTGCTTCTGTCAGCGTATTAATTTACCTGGTTTTGGGCAACAGATGATTTATAAACTACCGTTTGTCTAATTCATACAAAAACCAGGTCAACAAACCCCATTTGAAGACAACAGCAGGCCTGAAGGTTTTGCAGTTTAATGGACGGTGAAGACACCGTCCATGACTTTCCGCCGCTGCTGGTGTCCCCCACCAGCAGCTAACTTAACAGACTCTAAAAGAATAGTGCGCTCAAAACACTGGGTCCCCTTTGCGGACTTGGCGTAAAACCGTCATGAGTTTTGCGTGAAGAATATCTGCCGAAAATAGTTATTGACCTGAGTTCCTTTAGATTTACAAAGTATTACAATTCAGTTGTTAATATTGCTTTTTCATTTTGCTTCTCTATTCTTTTGTTGACATAGCTTTGTCAGCTTTACTTTGCAACGGTACAGAAAGTTGACAAAGCCGGTTACTTGCGTGAAGAATATCCATCGAAAATATTTATTGGTATATTTGTATAAAACTCACAGGCATGACAACACTAACTATACAGGTACCTGATAAGAAAGCCAATCTGATTAAACAGCTTTTAAAAGAACTTGATGTTAAGATAGTGACCCCAACTAACGAAGGTTGTGACCTTGATCATACACCTAATACCGAAACTATTAAGGCTATAGAAGATGCCCGGAAAGGTAAAACAAAACGGATTACAGACTTAAAGGCGTTTTTTGATGGTATCTAATGTTTGTATTAGACTAATACTAACAAGTTTCTTAAAGATTTAAAACTGCTTAAGAAACGGTCTATAAAAGATTTTGGGCTGGTTAAAAATTTATAGAAAAAGAATTAGCGATCGTGGGTTCTAAAGGGCTTGATAGAAAGTACAAAGTCCATAAGTTATCTGGCAATTATAAAGATAATTGGGAATGCCATATTAAGTCCGACCTGCTTATTATTTGGATTGAAATAAGTAATGACAATACAATTAAACTAGTGCGATTGGGCTCTCATTCAGATCTTTTCTAAGCAAAACAATATTGTTTTAAGCGGAGATGCCTCTACCATTCAAACAAAAACGCCGGGTAAAGCCCGGCGTTTTCTATTATGCATGTTCAGTTGCTGGTTGCAGCACAGCTTGTTCGTTTGGCTTTTTGCCCAACTTTTTCCTGATCCAGTTTTTCACATTAATACGTATTAAATACATACATGGAACTAATATCAGGGTCAGGAATGTTCCGAAAGCCAAACCGAATATCATGGTCCACGATAATGGCCCCCAGAAAGCTACGTTATCGCCACCCAGGTAAATGTGCGGATTGAGTTCGGTGAACAATGCTACAAAGTCTATATTGAATCCTATTGCCAACGGCAGCAGACCCAATATAGCGGCAATAGCCGTTAAAATTACCGGCGTCATCCGGGTACGACCGGCCTCTACAGCCGCTTCATAGCCCGACATCCCTTGCACCATCATATAATCTGAGAACTCTACCAGCAAAATACCGTTACGTACCACCACACCGGCCAGGGCTATAATTCCGACCATGGTCATTACAATCACAAAGCTCATGTTAAAGATTGACAAGCCTAACAGCACACCGATGATACTAAAGAATATCTCGCTCAGGATGATGAGGGTTTTACCCACCGAGTTAAACAGCAGGATCAGGATCAGCACGATCATCCCAATGGCCGAAAGTAATGCTCCAAATAAGAATGAAGCAGCTTCTTTCTGGTCTTCCTGCTCACCGGCCATTTTTATGGTTACCCCTGCCGGAGCCTTGAAACTGTTGATATTTCGCTGTATAGCGGCTACCACCTCATTGGCGTTATATCCGGTAAGCACGTTTGACGACAATATAATGATGCGTTTTTGCTGCTTACGTTTGATGCCGCCATACGAGTTTACATAATTCACATCAGCTACAGCTGAAACGGGAACCTGCCTGATCTGACCGCCCATTGCCATATCCCGGTAGGTCATTTTCATGTTGCGCAAGGCATCTATACTGTTACGCTGCGATTCTATGGCCCGTACATTGATCGGGTAATCCTCTTTCTGGTCATGGAATTTGGAAGCCTCGGCACCATATATTGCTGCTCCCAGGTTTTGTGCAATCTGGTTCGATGTAATATTTTGCCGGTTGGCACGCTCACGGTCAACATCGAATACTACTTCGGGCTTATTATTCTGAAAATCAGATTTCAGCTCTTCAACACCCTCAATGTTCTTTTTAACCAGATAGTTTTTTAAACGTTCTGAAGCTTTGACCAGCGTATCCAGGTTATCGCCTGTAATTTCAATACTGATAGGCTTTTGCGTTGGCGGGCCGCCCTGCTCCTGCGCTACACTGATTTCGGCGCCAGGTATTCCCTGCACAGCATTCCGTATTTTCGACAAATATTGCTTGGTATCAGCCCCGTTACGCTTGCCGTATTCCACAAAGGCAACAGTCACCTTACCTTTATTCGGGTAATTTCCCTGGTCTTCATCCTGCGGGTCGGTCACCCCGATAGTCACGTTTGAAATAATGGAAGATACTGCAGGATCGATTTTGCCGTCTTTATTGGTTACCGCTTTCGTTACGCGATCTTCTACCTGTTTGGTTACCTGGTTGGTGTAAGCCTGATCGGTACCTACGGGCAACGAAATATATACATATACAAAGTTAGGGTCTGCCGATGGGAAAAACTCTACTTTGGGATTACGAACAATGGTAAACCCGATGGCAACAAAGAACAGCCCGAACGTTCCTAACAGGGTTGTCCACGGGCGATGCAGGAACCAAACCAGGCGTTTTACGTACCAGCCCTGGAACTTCGGCCAGGCGTTTTCCTGGAAACGCTTAATAATTCCTTCGAGCACAAAATGATGGAGCAGGTACAGCACCAGCATGAAAACCACGAAGTTGCCTATACCTATATTGATCAGGTAACCAATTATTGCGAAAATGGCAAAACCAATTACTGTACGTTTCACCTTACGATCAAAGGTCGGTTTGCCATGTTCATGCTCCTGATGAGGCTTCATGAAATCAACGGCAAAAACCGGATTGATGATGTAGGCCACAATAAGCGACGCGACCAGGGTAACAATCAGGGTTGCCGGCAGGAAGAACATGAACTTACCGATAATACTGTTCCAGAACAGCAGGGGCACAAACGGAGCCAACGTGGTCAGGGTTCCCGAAAGTACGGGCATGAACACTTCGCCAGCCGCGATTTTAGCAGCCTTTACAATCGGCACTTCCCCGTTATTAAAAATTCGGTGTGTATTTTCAATCACCACAATGGCATCGTCTACCACAATACCCAGAGCCAGCAGCAGCGAGAAGAGCACGATCATGTTCAGCGTAAACGAAAACCCGAATATCCCGCCCAGGGCCGGCATGGCAAGGAAAGCCAGGAAGCATGAAATAGGAACAGACAATGCCACAAACACGGCATTAGTTACGCCCATAAAGAACATCAGGATAACGGTTACCAGTATAAAGCCGATAATAATGGTATTTATCAGATCGTGCAGTGTAACACGGGTCTGGTCAGACTGGTCGCCGGTAATGGTCACCTTTAAACCTCTTGGAAGTTCGGTTTTCTGCATTTCGGTAATCAGATCCCGTATCTTATCCGATGCCTCGATCAGGTTCTGACCACTGCGTTTTACTACGTTCAGCGTGATCACATTTTTGCCATATAACCGGGCATAGCTTTCCTGTGTCTTAAAATCATCCTTTACCTCGGCAATATCACGCAGGTAAATAGCTTTCCCCGACGGATTTTCAATAACCAGGTTATTGATCTGGTCGGCAGCTTTAAAGTCCATCTTTACGTTAATGGTTCGACGTACACCATCAATGGGCACAGTCCCGCCAGATGACGTAATATTTTCATTGCCTACAGCCTGAATAATATCGGCGAAGCCCAATTGAGCTGCCGCCATCTTGTTCAGATCAACATTAATTTGTATCTCGCGGTCAAGCGCTCCCACAATATCTACCTTTGATATTTCGGGGAAGCTTTCAATGCGCTCCTGCAAACCATCGGCATACTCTTTTAACCGTTTCAGGTTATAATCTCCCGAAAGGTTAATATACATGATGGGCAAATCCGAAAGGTTAATGTCAATTACCTGCGGCTCCTTAAAGCGGCTGTCGCCTTGTGGAAGATCCGGCCGGGCTTTATCCACAGCATCCTGCACACGCTGCTTAGCCACCGTTTTATCCACATTAATATCAAACTCGGCGGTAATGAACGAGTAATCCTGGTAAGAGTTTGAGGTCAGCTTTTTTAGTCCTTGCGTAGACTTTAACTGCTTCTCAATCTGCTTGGTAACCAGCTTCTCCATATTTTCGGGCGATGTCCCCGGATATACGGTCTGTACAAATACCTTTGGTATCTGCACCTCGGGAAAGTTCTCTTTGGGCAGGTTTACATACCCGATAAGCCCCATAACGGCGATAATAAACGTAAGCACATAAATGGCCGTTTTATTATCAATGGCCCAGCTTGACGGCTTAAATTCTTTTTCTATGTCTTTCATGCTATACTTAAGTCAAAATTCAAAAGTTGAATCCCGTATCCCGAATGGTCGGGAGAAAAATTCCCCCGAGTAATTCGGGGTTCGGGATCAAAAGCCAAAACAGATAACAGACTTAAAATCAACAATATGAAAACCGATTTTATACATCTGTCTATATTTGACATAATCCTATTGATACCTTTATAATTACTCTACGATATTCACCTGATCGCCTTCTTCCAGCTCCTGGGCTCCTTCAACAATCACCTTATCGCCGGTTTTTAAACCTGAAAGCACTTCGGTTTTGCCGCCATACGTATTGCCAATTTTTATATCGGCTTTTTTGGCTTTATTGCCTTCGGCAAGAAATACAAATGTGCCCTGCCCGGTTTTCTGTATCGCTTTAAGCGGAACGGTAATGGCATTAGCTTTCTTATAGCCTACAATGTTCAGCTCGGCGGTCATATTAGGTTTCAGATTTTTCTTAGCGGGAAGTTTAACTTCAACATTAAAGCTTCGTGAGCTGGGATCAATTACTTTTGATGCGTAGCTGATGGTTGTGCTCACCGAATCAGCAGCATCCGGAATTTTAACCAGCACGCGATCGCCCTGGTTCACCATTCCGGCGTACGATTCTGCCACGCCGGCTTTAACTTTTAGCTTGTTAAGGTTAACAATGCGCAAGCCCTGCATTCCGGGTTGTATTGCCTGGCCTATTTTTAAATCCATCTGGTCTACCGTGCCATCAATAGGCGATACCATACGATACATGGATGCCTGTGCCTTTAATGTTGATAGCTGACGTTGTGCAACATCGCGGTTTGTTTTGGCCTGAAGATATTGTACTTCGGTGCCTATTTTCTGATCCCACAGGTTTTTCTGACGCTCATACAGGGTATTGGTTAACTGCACCTGGCTTTCGGCCTGGGCTATCTGCTGTTGCATGGCCTTGTTATCTAATTGCACCAGCACCTGACCTTTATGTACCTGCTGACCAGCCTTTACATAAATGTTGGTTATTACCCCGCCCATTTCAGCGTTAGCTGTTACATTCTCGTCGGCATCTATGGTTCCCTGTACCTGGATATAGGTGGTAAACGGAGCCGGTGCAATGGCAATTGCCGAAACATCTATGGTACGCGTAGAATCTTTAGTGCCCATTTCAGCTTCCAGCTTTTCTATTTTCTGGGCAATTTCGGCTTGCTGCTTTTTGAGCTTAGCCAGCTCTGCCTGTTTATTTTGTGGCTTATTTCCGCATGAGTAGAGGAAAACAAGCAATAATAAGTAAGTTACGTGTTTCATGTTTTTTATTGAGATATGATTATTTAATATTTCCGTATGCTTTGTTTAAATCAACTTTACTAACCAGTGCATTATATAATGCCTCGATATAGTTTACTTCGGCTGTTTCCAGCGATGTTTGCGCCTGGGTTACTTCAACGCTTGAACCCACGCCCTGCTGGTATTTGATCTTGGATACCCGCAACACCTCGTTAGCCAGATCCATGTTCTTTTTCTGGTTATTGAGCGAATTGATGTTATTGCGGAAATTGATCCGGGCCTGCTCTACTTCGAGGTTGATACCATTTTTGGCATTCAGCAGGGTATTTTTACTTTTTTCAACCTCTACTTTGGCCTGCCGAACCTGGTTTAAACGCTGTAATCCGCTAAAAATGGGCACGTTTAATTGTAAACCGACAACAGTAGTGGGATAGCTGGTGTCGTACAATTTTTTAAATGAGTTTTCCTGGTACATTAATGAGCTGCTTCCAAATGCCGCCAACGATGGCAGATACTGGCTTTTATACCGTTTCAGATCCAACTGGTTCAATTTTAACTGAGTTTCCAATAACTGATACTCTATCCTGTTCCGGTAAGCGGTTGTATCGGTTGTCGCGGCAAGCTCGCCTTCATCCAGTTTGATATCTTCTATCTTTTCCGGGATGATCAGCATGTCGGAAACCGGCATACCCATCTGGAATTTGAGCATCTGGTAGCCTAAGGCCATTGACCGTATGGCGTTATCGCGATTGGTTATCAGGTTATTGTACTGTACGGTGAGCCTGTCAACATCTACCTTTTCTGCAAAGCCTTGTTTGTTTAACGCGGTGGTTTCGTCAAGCTGCTGCTTCAGCGTTTTAATATTAGCATCAAATAACCTGATCTGCTGATCGCTTACCAAAACCTGGTAATAGGCTTTCGATACGGCCGCGTTTGTTTCCACACGGGTACGGGCATAGCTTCTGCTGGATAGTTCCTTGTATGTTTTTGATGCCTGCAGCCCTACTAAATAACTTCCGTCAAATAGCAACTGCGTTACATTCAATCCTAAGCTTGAATTGTATTTCTGCTGGAATGAAACTTCCTGCGTACCGCCTAAGTTGGAGGGCATGGTTATAGGCTGACCGTTAGCGTCGCGGATATCCTCATTTTTAATTACGCCATAAATTGCCTGGCTGATAAAATCGGGAAACAAGATGGTAGGACTTTTCACGTAATCCTGAAAATCGGCTTTTCCGCTAATTTGCGGCAGGCCAATGCCAATAGTTTCTTTTACTTTATACTCTGCTTTTTTAATATCCAGTGCAGCATTTTTCATATCTACCTGGTGCTCATAGGCGTAATCAATACATTGCTGTAAGTTAAATGTATGGGTACGGCTGGTATCGGGCTGCTGGGCATATAAACTTATCCCCGGAAGCAGCAGTGAATATGCTATAAGAAATAGTCGCTTCATTGATTATTTGTTTTAAATAGTTGTGTCTCTGTTTATGCTTTTATTGTAGTTTATTAGCTTCAGTATTTTGTTTCAGTTTCTCAATCATTTTATATCCCTTAGCATTGCAAATGCCGTACAAATAATGCTCCGTTAATTCTACCATAACCTGCAGCACACTGTGTTTGCTGTCGGGATGCAGGCTCTGGTTAAACGCTACGTCAATCTGCTCAACCCGCATCATGGTTATAATTTCAAGGTTCATTTCAGTCCTGAAATAACCTTCTTTTATTCCGCGTTCCAGGTTAGCATATACTTTATCATACAAGCACTTTTCCCTGAACCTTTTAAACAGCAACCACGCATCCGGATGATATTTCTGCAAGTCGTAAAATAACATCACATGGGTATTAGACAACAAATGCTGCATTTGTGTTACAGACAAATAAATTTCTTCTACCGCGTTGGTCGCAACCTGGCTGTTTTCGTCAATAATGCACATCTGACTTTGCAGCCGATTGTCTATTAACTGATAAACCAGGTCACTTTTGTCTTTAAAATGCTGGTATATTGTTTTCTTTGATATGCCCAGATGCCTGGCTATATCATCCATGGTAACACTTTTTATGCCATAACGGCAAAATAAAGTATCGCATTCTGTCAATATCCGTTCTTTTACATCCACATCGTCAAACTTAAAAAGCGATGCAAAACTATGGAAACTTTTTTCAATTCAAAAGTTTCCATAGCAAAATCATTAACTTTAGCTTTTAATTGCTTTGGTATGAAAAAAGATTGTTTACCTGTGTGAGGTTATCCAGCCCCCGTAGTCTTTTGCGGAGTAAAAGTCGGAAACTTATGGGTAATAGCCTAAGCCGGAGTTTAGCGTTATCGAACAGAACAACGGTTTTATATGAATTCTATACGGAGCTAACCAAAAAGCCCTCGTCACCCCTATCCTAAAGTTTCAGGAGAAGGATTTACGCCAGAAGTGCTTAGGAAGAAGATTTTGCTTCGCAGCTACTTCGTGGTCTCCTCTCCCGAGACTTCGGGATCGTCGAAATGACGCTGCTTTTTGACTTTTGGTCAGCCCTGTATCAGATAAAACCAGAGCAACGCAATAATTATATTTGAATTATTAATCCTGGTTCTCAGGATCTTCCGAAGAAGCTTGTTCAGGGTGCTCATTTTTTGCTTTGTCGGCAAAGTTATTTATCTCTGAGTTCAGATCACGCTTAATCCCTTCAGATGCATCCTTAAACTCCCGAATTCCTTTACCTAATCCCTTAGCAATTTCAGGTAATTTTTTACCACCGAATAGCAGCAGCACAACAAATAATATCAGCATGAGCTCCGGTGTACCAATGTTTAGAAATAATAATATCATTCTTATTGTTTGTTAGTATTGTTAGAGTATTGAGTATCAATTATTTAGTATCGAGTATCAAGGGCTGGGGCTATATTTTAACCTTATATATAACGTACAACGTATAACTTACAACGTACCAAGATGATGCTTCTGTACAGCTTTATTATACGCCCAGTAAAATATTACCGGGAATACAAATAGATTGAACAAAGTACCGCTTATCAGTCCGCTGATAACCACAATGGCTAGGGGTTTAGAGGCTTCAGAGCCGATACCTGTAGAGATTGCCGCCGGTAATAACCCGATGGCAGCCATCATAGCAGTCATAACAACCGGCCGGATGCGCACCTGCACCCCTTGCTTCAATGCATCTACCAGCGTAATGCCGGGGTGATGCCTCATCTCTTGTATGTTCGACTTAAATTTAGCGATAAGAATTACGCCGTTCTGTACGCAAATACCAAATAACGCGATAAACCCTATCCCCGCCGATATGCTGAAATTAACGCCGGTGAACAGTAAGGCTAATATGCCTCCCATAATGGCAAAAGGCACATTATTCAGCACCAGTAACGCGTCTTTCACATTACCAAACAATACAAAGAGGATAAAAAATATAATGAGCAAGCTCACAGGTACTACCTGCGAAAGACGTGCTGTAGCCCGTTGCTGGTTTTCAAAATCACCGGCCCACTCCAGGTGATAATCTTTATGAAGCTTTATCTGCGCATTAACTTTCTGACGGGCTTCCTGCACAGCGCTCCCCATATCACGGCCTCTTACCGAAAATTTAATCGCCCCGTAACGCTGGTGCTTATCCCGGTATATCATGCTTAGTCCTGTAATTTTACGGATGGTGGCAATTTCGCCTAAAGGCACTTTATTGCCGTTAAGGGCGGGTACACGCAGGGCGGCAATAGATTGCTCGTTATTCCTGAAATCTTCGGGATAGCGTATGCGCAAATCAAATTTACGTTCTCCTTCATAAATCTGTGTCGCGGCCTTCCCTCCTATGGCCATCTCTACTACAGCATTGGCATCGGCAGCCGTTACACCGTACAGGGCCATTTTTTGCTGGTCCAGCTCAATACGTAATTCCGGCTGACCCAGGTTCCGCAAAATCCCCAGATCTTCAATACCTTTTACCTTTGCCAGGATAGCCATTATCTGCTCTTCCTGCTGCTCGATATAATGAAAATCCTCCCCGAACAATTTCACCACAATAGAGCCTTTTACACCCGATACCGCTTCTTCCACATTATCCATAATGGGCTGCGAAAAATTCAGGTCGATACCGGGAAAAGCGCTTAATTTTTGCTGCATACGCTCAATAAGCTGCTCTTTGGTCTCCTTGCGTTTCCAGGTATTCTGCGGATAGATATCTACATGAAACTCTATATTATAAAAGCCGGTGGCATCGGTTCCGTCATTGGGGCGTCCCGTTTGCGATAATACCTGCTTCACCTCATCGAAGCTCAGAAATATCTTCCGGATATCATCAGCCATTTTTTTCGATTCGTCAAGCGAGATGCTCAGCGGCCCCGTAGCACGCACATAAATAGAGCCCTCGTTCAGCTCGGGCAGGAACTCCGTTCCCAGCAGCTTGAAGCAAAACAAGCTGACACCCAGGGTCAATAATGCCACCACAACCACCATTTTCCTGAATTTAAAGCAGAAATGAGACAGGCACATGGCATTACGGATAAGTCCTTCTACAAAAATGTTGTGCTTCTCCCTGACATTCTTTTTCAGCAATACGCCGGACAAAGCAGGAACCAGCGTAAACGTAAATATCAACGCTCCAAGCAAGGCAAAGCCCAGTGTCCAGGCCAGGGGCGAGAACATCTTGCCTTCCACTTTTTCAAATGTAAAAATGGGCATCAGGCCGGTGATGATAATGAGCTTGGCAAAAAATATCCCTTTACCATTCTCCAGACAGGCTTTTTTGATAATGCCGGCTTTGCTCAGGCGGTTAAACCGTTCCATACCCGTTTGCCGGGCCTTATGGTCTAACGCCACAAATATACCTTCTACCATAACCACGGCCCCGTCTATAATAATACCGAAGTCAATGGCGCCCATAGATAACAGGTTAGCCGACATTCCTTTAAGCTTGAGGCAGATAAAGGCAAACAGCAGAGCTAATGGTATGATAACGCCCACAACCAGCGTAGTGCGCCAATCGGCCATAAACAGGAATACAATCACGGTAACAAACAAAATCCCTTCAAGCATATTATGTATAACCGTATGCGAAGCCAGGTTTACCAGGTCTTCACGGTCATAAAACGGCTTTATCCTCACGTCATCAGGTAACGTATGCGTATTTAACTGCCTGATCTTTTCCTTGAGATTCCTGATCACTTCGCTGGGATTTTCGCCCTTACGCATCACCACAATACCTTCCAGCACATCGGGATCCCTGTCGCGGCCTACCTGTCCCAAACGGGGTAATGATGATTCCGTAACTTCGGCTATATTGCTCACATAAACCGGTGTCCCGTTAATGTTATCAACAATAATATTGTTGATCTCGCTGATATTATTCAATACCCCGATACCCCGCACCACATACGCCTGACCGCTCTGCACAATAACATCGCCGCCAACGTTTACATTGCTTTTTGATACAGCTTCGTACAGCTCCAGCGGGGTCACACCATATTGCATGGCTTTCTGGGCGTCAACAGTGATCTGGTAAGTCTTTACCTCGCCGCCAAAACTCACTACATCTGCCACGCCCGAAACGGACAGCAACTCACGTTCTATTACCCAGTCTTGCAGGGTTTTCAATTCGCGTATGGATTTTTTATTACTGGTAAGCGTATAGCGGTAGATCTCACCGGTTGGGCCGGTGTTAGGCTGAATTTCCGGCTGTATACCTTCGGGCAGGTCGGCATCGGCAATATGATTATTCACCTGGACACGTGCAAACGCATAATCCACATCATCGTCAAATGCTATTTTAACCACCGAAAGCCCAAACAGCGATGACGACCGGATGGAGATTTTCTTCTCGGCCGGATTAAGCGCTATTTCAATGGGCCGGGTTACAAAACGCTCTACCTCTTCGGCGCTTCTGCCAGGCCATTGGGTAATAATGGTTACCGAAGTATTGGTAACATCAGGATAAGCTTCGATGCTTATTTTTTTAAAGCTGACATATCCTAAAATGGCCAGCAGGCCTGTTACAAAGAATACAAAATATTTGTTTTTAAGCGCAAAAGCAATTACCGCTTTAATGAATTTGTTCATGCCGTTTGAAATGATTTGGGCAGATGTAGGTTCTTACTTTAGTTTTTTAATGATTCATACAAAAATACCTGCCGCGATGCAATGATCCTGTCGCCGGGATGAAGCCCTTTGCTGATAAAGACCTTATCGCCGGCTTTTCGGTCTATAACCACGGGCTGCACCCGCACATGGTTGGCGGTATCAACCGCCACCACATAACTTTTATCATCATCAAACACCAGGCAACGTGCATTAATTACCGGGAGTGTTTGCCGTTCGCGGGTCGTAATGGTCACCGTGGCAAACATACCGGGCTTCAGCAGCAATTGCGGATTATTTACCCGGATACGGGCTCCCATAACCTTGCTTTGCGGGTCAATAACGTTATAAACCTTGTCTATTTTCCCTTTAAATACTTTATCGGGGTATGACAGTGTGCTTATCCATACATCATCGCCCGTCTTTACTTTGGCAATATCAGATTCATACACGTTAGCCATTACCCACATATCCGAAAGGTTGGCCACGGTAAACAGGTTTTCCGCGTTATCGCTCCTTACCTGCATGTTATTGGTAATATTTTTCTCGATAACAAAACCTGATACCGGCGATTTAATTACATAACTCATACCCTTTGAGGGATTCAGCTGCATAGTAGCCTTTGCCCGCTGATACTCGGCTTCGGCTTTGCGGTATTCATCGGCAGCCAGCTCTACATCACGGTCTGAAGCTAACCCGCTTTTACTCCAATCGGCTGTTACCTGCTGATTACGCTGCGCTGTTTTTAACGCGGCTTCGGCGCTTATAAGTTCGGTAGAAAAACCGGCAACCTCGGCGCTTTGCAGGGTAGCCAGCACCTGTCCCCGGTTAACAAAATCGCCCGATTGCACTTTCACATCCTGCACTAATCCGCTTACCATAGGATATATTTTAACCATTTTATCTTCATCGGGAGTTACCTTACCGGTCAATGTAAGCTCTGAAACGGCTGCCTCACGGGCAACGGTATCAATAAGCAGCTGCTTTAACAAGGAATCTGTTACGGTAAACTTCTGGTCCGTTTTTTCCTGGATGGTGTTATTATCGCCAGTTGAGCAAGCGCTGAACAGCGAAACAATAATGGCTGGCATTATGATGACATATAAAAACAATCGTAGATTTTGCATGGCTTTAGCGGTTGAATGAAGAGTTGCCTGTTACATAGTTTATATTTTCAAGACTGGTTAGATAATTGAGCCTTGTTGTATTAAACTGGATAGCATTTTCTTTATAGGAATCATAAAAATCAAGAAATTCCAGTAAGCTGATGGTACGTTTCTGATAACTCCGGCCTACTTCGGCGATCAGGCGGTTATAGTCATCATTAAAATTTTTGTCAATACCTTCGTAAGCCTGTTGCATACGTACAGCATTCAGGTAGCTGCCCGATACCTCGTTCTCAATTAGCTGCTGCTGTTTCTGCTCCTGTATGCTGCCTGCATCCGCATCTATCCGTGCCTGCTTAATAGCTCCCTGGTTACGGTTAAACAAAGGCAAAGGCAGGCTTATACCGATGCCGGTATAATGTTTAATATAGCTGCCCTGTAGATCTGTGGTAAGCGACAGGGTAATATCGGGCACAGCCGACGCCTTTTGCAGGTTAAGATTTGCCCGGGCATATTGCAGGTTCAGCTTAACAAGCTGCATATCCGGACGGTGTAACATGGCCGAATCTACGAGCGCCTGGTACGAAATACCTGTTAACGAGGGGATATGATCAAAATCGGGCTGACAGGAAGCCTGAATACATGCCGGGGGCGCTATACCAACCAACTGTCGTAATTCTGCCTGGGTATCTTCAAGAGCAGCCAACGCTTCATTGTATTCTGATTGCAGGCTGTACAGCATAGATTGGATCCGCAGCAGATCCTTCAGCGCAATATTTCCTTTGCTGTATTGCTGCCGGAACGCCGCTAGTATTTCCTTTAGTGATTCTATCTGCCGAACATATACATCGGCGGTCTGCTGCTGGTAATATAGCTTATAAAAATCGGTGCGCAGGGTATAACGAAGCGTACGCAGCAAATCGTAAAAGCGGGCTTCGGCCATACGTGCATCGGTTTTTGCCAGCTGTATATTTTTATTGCGTTTGCCGGCAAGCGTGATCAGCTGCGAGAGCTGCGCTGAGTACTGCCCGTCGGGATATGATGATTGAAAGAATTTCTTCGTTTCTGGATTATAAAGCGCATTTTCAAAGCTAAGCTCCGGATTGTCGAACAACCGGGCGGTAATGATGCCGGCTTTTGCCCGGTCAATATCATAACGGCTTATTATTAAATCAAGATTATTGGCTAAAAAGCGTTTTTCCGCCTCACTAATAGTTAGGGTAACCGTGTCCCTGACCGGTATACTGGCCAATAATACAGACGGCATCAGGATGAATATTCCAACAAGATAGCGCTTTGCAAATAACATAGTATCGTTTGCAGGCAAAGCTACCGGGGCAACATTGGAGACGGATTAAAAGCAGATTAGAATTCCATTAGATTTATTACGTTATACGTTGTAAGTTATACGTTGTACGTTAGACCAGTCCTTGATACTTGATACTCACTACTTGATACCCAACACCCCAAACTAACCGGCACAAACGGCTGTAAACCTCACTGTAATAACGGTTCCTTCATGAACAACAGACGATACCTGTATTGTACCTCTGAACAGGTGAACTATTTTACCGGTAACATACAAACCGATACCGCTGCCTGAGTAAGTCCTGGCATTCGGAGCCCGGTAAAACGGTTCAAATAAATGCGTTATATCGCTTTCGCGGATGCCTATTCCCTGGTCACGAATGGCTATTTCAATAATATCGCCGGCAATAGTTAATGATAAGGTTACAGGCTGATGATTTGAAAACTTCAGGGCATTGCCAATAATGTTATTGAATGCAATGACAAGCAGTGTTTTGGTAGCCTGTATAGTTAACCGTTCTTCTTCGCTGGGCAGGTCATTCATTTCAACAAGTAGCAGTGGTTTTTCCTGCTTACTGTTCCATTCATCCTGCAACTGCCATACAACATCATCAATCCGTATATCCGAAAACGTCGCGGCAGTAAAGTTCATGTCAATCTGGGCCAGCTCCATCAGGCCGCTGATGGTTTCCTGTAAAACATCAGCTTCTGCCAATATCGCCTGCAGCACTTGTTTATATTCGTCAACATTGCGCTCTTTGAGCAAGGCTACATCGGCCTGACCGGTAATAGTGGTTACCGGCGTACGCAGCTCATGCGACGCATTGGCCACAAAAGTACGCTGCATTTCAAAGGCGTTCTGCAAATGGTCTAACAAGTGGTTAAAATCCTGCGCCAACATACCGATCTCATCGTGCTGATTGCTGACGTATATCCGTGTATCAAGGCTGCTTACCCGGATATCACGTATTTTTTTAATGAGCACCTGTAAAGGCGATAGCATTTTCCGGGCCAGCCACCTTCCGCTAATAAAAATCAGGATGCTAACCAGCACAAATACCAGCGCCATGACCCTGACCAGCCTGTTCAATCGCCACACGGTTTCGGCATCGCTGGCCGAGGCCAGTATCACAAAATTGCCTTGGTTATCATGATAATAAATGCCTACCACCTGCCGGGTATTATCACTGTATTGGATATAACCCTTTTTCCGGACTTCCTCGATAATACGCTGATCCCAGTATTGCTGCTTATCGGGGATGAAAGCGGCGGCATTCCTCGAATCATAAATGCGGATAACTTCGCCGGGGATTTTAATCAGGTAACGCTCCCTGATTTTATCTAACGAATCGCTGGATATTTCATCCGCTTCCAGGTAAAGCCGGGCGGCCACCATTGTACGGTCTTTCAGGCGGTGTGAAAATTCATTTTTCATGCTGCTTGAGAACACGAAGTAAATGACAATCATTGCCCCCACCATAATTCCCCCGCATAACAGGGTAAAATACAGCGATAATCGATCTTTAATTTTCATTGCCGGCAATACGCTACTTCTTTGATTTCAGAATATAACCCATACCAATCACCGTATGTATCAGCTTATCACCGAAGCTTTTATCCACCTTATTCCTCACGTAATTTACATACACATCGATAATATTGGTGCCGGTATCAAAATGTATTCCCCAGGCCTTATCTGCAATATATTGGCGGGACAAGAGCTTATCCGGGTTTTTAAGAAACAGCTCCAGCAGCACATATTCTTTAGCCGTCAATGCAATACTTTTACCGGAACGCTGCGCCGTTTTATTCCAGGTATCTAATGTCAGATCGGCATAGCTCAGGTAACGACTTTGCTTTTCTTCTGCCCTACGCCGGCGCAACAATGCTTCAATACGGGCAAGCAATTCGGCAAAATGGAAAGGTTTAACCAGGTAATCATCCGCCCCGGCCTTCAGGCCCGCAACCTTATCGTCTGTAGTTCCCAGCGCTGTGAGCATCAAGATAGGCAAGGTATCATCCTGCTGCCTGATATAACGGCAAAGCTCAATACCATTACTGCCATTGGCCAGCATAATGTCAATCAGCAACAACTGGAACGCTGCATGCTGAACCAGCTTTTTAGCGGATTCAACGTCGGGAGCATGCTCCACTTCGTACCCCTGCTCCGTAAGCCCTTTTTTTACAAATGATGCTACCTGCTCATCATCTTCAACCAAACAGATACGGACTTCTGACATAAACTAAAGGACTGTATTTTTCTTTTTAAATGCCTCCAATCCCTGATCTAAAAAGGCTGTAAAGCTTTTTACGTCGTAATCAGCGCCCCGAGGTTCAACAAGCAAATTACCCTGTGTATCCAGTAGCACATAAAATGGCTGCGAGTTGGCATGAAAACGACTAGCCTGATAATAGCTCCACTTTTTACCAATAGTAGTTAACTTTCTTCCATCGGGCATTACCAGCTCATCGCCGGGTAACAGGTCGGTTTTATCGTCTACATAAAGCTGGATAAGCACATAATCCTGGCTAATGCGTTTATATACTTCCTTATCCGGCCAAACGCTTGCTTCCATTTTCCGGCAATTTACACAGGCATGCCCGGTAAAATCAATCATTACCGGCTTATTTACTTTGCGGGCATAAGCTAACCCTTCATCGTAATCAAAAAAAGGTTCCAGGCCAAGTGGCTTGTCAAACCGGCCTGCATACTTACGTGAAGCTGTTTGTCCGGACGGTGAAGCACCTGATTTAAAACTGCTGGTGTATAAATCAAAATCCTGCGTTGCCTGCGGCGGTAAAAATGCAGCGATCGACTTTAACGGTGCTCCCCACAAACCCGGAACCATATATACTACAAAGGCAAATACAGCAATGGCCAAAAAGGTACGCGGGACAGAAAGATAAGGCGGCCCGCTGTCATGGGCAAAACGAATTTTTCCTAACAGGTATAATCCCATCAAGGCAAAAATAACGATCCAGAGCGCCAGAAATATTTCGCGGTCAAACCAATGCCAGCGATAAGCTAAATCAACATTGGATAAAAATTTCAGCGAAAGCGCCAGTTCCAGGAAGCCCAGCACGACTTTAACGCTGTTCAGCCATCTGCCTGATTTAGGCAGGGATTGCAACCATGAAGGGAACATGGCAAATAAAGTGAACGGAATGGCCAATGCCAGCGAAAAACCAAGCATACCCACCACCGGACCTAAAATGGCTCCTTTTACGGCCGCATCAACCAACAGGTAACCGATAATGGGGCCGGTGCAGGAAAACGATACCAATGCCAGCGTAGCTGCCATAAAAAATATACCGCTCAGGTTTTGCGCATTTGACTTTTCATCCATCTTGTTTACCCATTTGGATGGTAGCGTTAATTCAAAAGCCCCCAGAAAAGAGGCCGCAAATACTACGATAATCAGGAAGAAAATAAAATTGAATATCCCGTTCGTGGATAAATCGTTCAGGCTGTCGGCACCGAACAATACGGTGATCAGCAGCCCCAGCACAACGTAAATTACAATAATGGAAACCCCGTATAGTGTGGCTTTGCCTATAGCGCCGCTTTTTGATTTGGCTTTTTTAGTGAAATAACTAACGGTTAAAGGCAGCATGGGGAAAATACAAGGCATGATAAGCGCTGCAAAGCCGCCTAACAACCCGGCTATAAATATGCCCAAAAGTGATTTCTGTGAATTACTTTTTGTTTCTGTGTTTGTACCTGAAACCGCCGCTACAACCTGTTTTGAACTACTATCTGCCTTCGAAAGCGATGTATCTCCCTGCGTTGCGCTATCCGGATTGATCTCGGTAAACTCAATGCCTTCTGTTGAGATAGTATCCGGAACTTGTTGTGCTGTTGCCCAGGTAACTGTGCAAAGCGTGAAGAATATCACTAAAAAAAACAAAGGTATGTTGACAAGTTGAGGTTTTATCTGCATGCCGGTTTTAAAAGTTAAAAGTCAAAATTATCTTCGATGAGCTCGCTAAAGCTTGGTTAAAAGTCAAAAGTTGCATAAAGCGAAATCCCCCGAGCAATTCGGGATTTGTGATTAAAAATCAAGATCTGCAAAGTTTATTGTCATCTTTAATGAAATAAATACAAATTGACAATTTAAAACTCTGAAAGATTATATTTTCACAAAGTTATATTCTACAACTTACTTATCAGCCTGGAATCTATTCTTTTACAAAACGATGAGGCATACCGCTCACTCCACCTGAAACTACGAACTTCATCGCATCGGGGCCACTCATACTCAGCGGCTTTACTTTCTCCCTGCGCACCACACAAAGTTGTCCTGCAAATGAATAGCTGTAAGGAAAATATACAGCTACCTCGCCGGGAAGATTTAATACGGTCAGATCTTTCTGTGTAAGAAAGCCGATCTGTTTCAAGCCTGTCTCGTTAATTTCTACCAATACCGGCTCACTGAACTTTTTCTCATCCCCTACAAAAGCTTCTGTAAGGTCTTTAATGGACGAGTACAAGAAATTAAACAAAGGCAGGCGATTTAGCCAGCGACCTGCCCACTGTTTGATCGGGTCGGTTACAAAATTGGTAACAATAATACCGGCAAGTAAGATGATAAATAATACCGTAAGAATACCCAGACCGGGAATGTATATCGGCTTACGGGTTTTAGGGTCGACCCACAGCACATCACTTAAATTAAGCGATGAGTCCAGCGTAGCCATGATCCAGTATATCAGGAAGATAGCTGCACCTATAGGCACTACTACTAAAATTCCTTTAACAAAATAATTGAGTAAGGCCCTGAATACCCTGTTCATAGTTTTCGCAGCAATTTCTAACCCACGGCAAAGATAAGCTATTTAAGTGGCATATTGCTTACTCGTAATAATAAACGCGTTTAACCCGCTGCGAAATGCCGGTCAGGATTTCGTACGGAATAGTTCCAAGCTGATCTGCCAGTTGCTGAACGGGTACAGATTCGCCAAAAACAATCACTTCATCACCTTCTTCCGCATGAACGCCGGTAATATCCAGCATGCACATATCCATGCAAATGCTGCCAATAGTGGGTACAATATGACCGTTTACCTGCATTTTACCAACTCCATTGCCCAGCTTACGATTATAACCATCGGCATACCCGATTTTAACGGTGGCAATTTTTCCGCCTTCGGGCAATTTCCCGCGACGGTTATAACCTACGGTTTCTCCGGGCTCAATATGTTTGATCTGCGAGATGCTGGTTTTAAGCGTAGTTACCGTTTCTAAGGGTGATTTTTGTTTTATGGAGCTATCTATACCATACAGACCGATACCCAAACGCACCATATCCAACTGGGCTTCGGGCCAGCGACTTATGCCTGAAGTATTAGCGATATGGCGTAAAAACTGATATCCTATTCCCTTTTCTATATGATGGGTTGTTTCCGCAAATAATTGTACCTGTCGCTGGGTAAACTCATCTTCCACAGGATCTTCGCTTGCCGCAAGATGCGAAAACACGCTCTTGACAAGGACATCGTCCGAACTGTTCAGGATACTTACCAACGCTTCCACCTCATGTGGCATAAAACCTAACCGGTGCATGCCTGTATCTATTTTCAGGTGAACAGGATACCGGGTTTTATTTTTCTGTTTCAGTATCGTTATAAAATCATGTAAAATCCTGAAGCTGTAAATTTCAGGCTCTAACCGGTGCTCAATTAACGTATCATACGCAGCTTCTTCGGCATTCATTACCATAATGGGCAGCGTGATACCAGCCTTACGTAGGGCAACACCTTCATCGGCAAAAGCCACAGCCAGGTAATCTACCTTATTAAACTGCAACAGGTTGGCAATCTCAAAGCTGCCGCTGCCATACGAGAAGGCCTTGACCATTACCATCAGCTTTACGTTCGGGTGAAGTAATGATTTGTAATAATTCAGATTATGCTCTAACGCGTTCAGGTTAATTTCCAGAACAGTTTCGTGCACTTTCTGAATAAGTTGTTTACTGATTTTTTCAAATTCAAAGACTCTTGCGCCCTTTAACAGGATGGTTTCATCGCTAAAATTCAAGCTGCTCCAATTATTCAGCAATTCTTCCGTCGAAGAATAAAACTGCTTATCGATTGGAAATGATTCAGCGCAAGCGCTTATTTGCGGTCCCACACCTATCAAACGATCAACCTGTTTACTTTCAAGCAGATGTGCCACCTGTTGATAGAGCTCCTCCGGCTTTATACCGGCCTGAGGAATATCCGACAGGATAAGCGTTCTCCGGGGATGCTGATTTTGCTGTTTCAGAAAATCGAGCGCAATAGTTAAAGATGCCAAATCAAGACTATACGAATCGTCAATCACAGAACAATTATTAATGCCGGTTTTTAGTTCCAGCCGCATGGTTACTGGTTGGAGTTTCTCCAGTCGCTCATCGGGAATTGCCGGATGATAACCCAAAGCCAGCATTACCGCCCAACAGCAAACCGCGTTTTCTACCGAAGCGGCATCGGCAAACGGAACAAGGCACTGCACATCGTTATGCTGATAAATGCCACGCAGGTAGCGATATCTATTTTCCAGCACCTCCTCGCCTATTACTTCCAGGTCGGCAGGAGCATTAATGCACCAGGTAAACTGCTTTTTTCCGGGAATTTTGCCGCTGTAAGCCTGTAAGTATTTCGGCGAATAAATAAACAGATCGGCCTCCTGAAATAACGTCAGCTTTTCGGCGATCTTATCCTGCAGGGTTAAAAAACCCTCGTTGTGTGCATCGCCAATATTGGTCAATACGCCAATAGTTGGCTGAATGATATGGGCCAATGCGGCCATTTCATCGGCTTTGGAAATTCCGGTTTCAATAATGGCCAGCGTATGGTCATCGGTCATTTGCCATACCGACAAGGGCACGCCGATCTGTGAGTTGTAACTTTTCGGACTCCGGATAATGGTGTACTCCGGCGAAAGCAGCTGGTATAACCACTCTTTGACAATAGTTTTGCCATTGCTGCCGGTTATCGCAATCACCGGGTAAGTGAATTGCCGGCGATGATAAGCTGCCAGATCCTGCAACGCTTTCAGCGGGTTATTTACAACCAGGAAATTAGCCCCGGGATATGCTTGCCGGTCAATTTTCTTATCGGATATGACGAAATTCCGCACACCACTCCGGTAGGCATCCGGAATATACGTATGTCCATCCCGGCGACCATGCAAAGCAAAGAACAGGTTATGTTCCGTGTCCGATAATTTCCGGCTATCGTAGCTTAACGTTTGAATGACAGCTTCAGGAACAGTGATATATGCCGTTGCGCCTGCAATTTCAGCAACCTGCGTAATGGGATAAGGTTTGTGACTCATGCTATGCAAATTTCTACATTTTTTTAGGATATAGTCCGGTTTTTCACAACTTTGAACGGTTGTTATGAATTGTAAATCCCTCACCAAAAACCAGGCCATTGAAAAAGCCGAGCATTATTGCGCTTACCAGGAACGCTCTCAACAGGAAGTGCGGGATAAATTGTATGATTTGGGCATGAACACATCCGATGTTGACGACATTATCAGTTACCTGATATCAACAAATTTTCTGAATGAAGAACGCTTCGCATTGGCTTATACCCGCGGTAAGCTGCGGCAAAAGCATTGGGGGCGATTAAAAATCAAACAAGGATTAAAATTAAAAAAGGTCTCTGAACCGTTAATCCGCAAAGCGATGCGGAGCATAGATGCTGATGAATACATGGATATTCTGAGCCAAATATTACAGAAAAAAGCATCGCTATTACACGAAAAGGATACGTTTAAACGCTATTATAAGCTCATGCGTTTTGCCTTATCCCGCGGTTTTGAAACCGACCTGATTTCTGATGCACTGAAACAGAATAACTTAGCCTGAAAACAAAAATATTTTAAAAAAATATTGACAGATTTGCTTTTCTGCCTATATTTGCACTCACCAAAACGCAAGAAACATACTATATCTTGCAGATGCGAAAGTAGCTCAGTTGGTAGAGCGCAACCTTGCCAAGGTTGAGGTCGCGAGTTCGAACCTCGTCTTTCGCTCCACAAGTCCCTTCCACGTGAAGGGATTTAATGTTTTAAAAGGTAATCACCTGCCTGGGTGGTGGAACTGGTAGACACGCAGGACTTAAAATCCTGTTCGCCCTAAAGCGAGTGCGGGTTCGATTCCCGCCCCAGGTACTAAGCGGGACTTCTGTCCTGTTTTTGAAAGACTCCTCTACACAAAGGAGTCTTTTTTCATTGCTGGGTTTGAAATTCTATACATCTGCATACCAGTTCATCAGCGTCAAGCAGAATAATTCGTTTCACTATGTACTGGCACGAGAGTGCCAAAAATAGAAACGGGAACCCGCCTCTGTTCGATTTGGATTCCCGTTTACTTTCACTTAAACCGTAGTTTAAATGAAAAATATCAAGTGTTCTGTATCTTTGGCAGATTATCCGGATTACCCCGGTGGGCATCCTCGTAATCCTTATGAGCTGGCCTGTCTCCTATGAAACAGCTCGTCTCATAATTCCTGTTTAATCCCGCTGCATCAAAACCCGTAGGTTGCATGCTGCTTTGTTAACTTGAAAGTCCGAAACTGCTTTCCCGTAGGCGCTGGCTTCTTTTGGTCTTTCAATATCAGGCTGTCAAAGTACTTCCTTCTTGATATATACTAAGGTAGCACATTATCCCGGAACTGCAAAGAAAAAAAGGACATTTTTATAAACAGCTTATTAACAGCAATCCACATCCGTGATAATTACTAAATCAACGTCATATTATACTATAACTTGCTTATATTGAGTAAACTATAGGTCTTGTTTTTGACTTTTAATTGTTGAGTCTTGACTTTACAACGGGTTATCCACATCCAGTTGAAATCGGTTTTCCACCTGTTGCTAAGTAAAAAGTAAAAATTATCTTCGATGAGTTCGCCAAAGGCTCGGTTCAAAAGTAAAAACCTGCAAGGGTTCATTGGATACCTTAATGAAAAATTAAAAGTGTATCCATAGGTCCTGCTGCTCAACCTATATTTTTTGGACGTTTGAGTAAGATATTCGTAGTCACGACATTACCCTTTGATTTAGGGCAAAATTCTGCCGTTACTTTTTAGCCGTAACACGGGTAGATTGCTGTTCCATGTTCTGAAATACCAACTCATCGGGGGTAAGTTTTTGCACCAGGAACGGAAATTCGCGTATGCGTCCGCCGTCTAAAATTTCCTGGTAGCGTATCAGGTTGTCTGCTATGGTATATTTTCCGTGCGATAGCACTTTTCCGTTCCATACCATAATCAGGTCGCCATTCCTGGAAAATTCAATATACGGTTTGTTAGCCGCCACTTCCTGCGCATCCATTGCTTTTGCTTCAGGATTATTGAGGTATTCTACCTTAACATAATGCCACCGTCCGTATAGTAGCTCAGGCTTTATGCTGCTGTTGCAGGACACCAATACCAGACTGATGATTATCCAAATAAGATATTTCATTTTTTTAATGTCAAATGCTTAACGATGTAAAGCTATAAAACTATGGTAAAAGCACACAATCCGCATAGCGTTTGGTAAACCAGCGGATAGCCTCGTTACTGTGCCGGCTGGCCAGTACCACTTCTGTAGAAACCGGGATGTCATCCAGGTTATAATACCGCAATTTCAGGTACGGATATTGCCATTGAAGCGATTTGGGTAAGATGGAAACTCCTATCCCACTCTCTACCAGCCGCAAAATAGAGTGCACGTTGTTAGCTTCGTGACTGATATCGGGCTGAAAGCCCAATCGCTGACAGATTTCAACCAGCTTCCGGTGATAATCAGGCGCATAATCACCGTTGAAAAATATAAAAGGCTGCTGTTGCAGATATTCGCTCAAGGCTTCAGTGGTAGTAAACCCGCCGGTTTCCTGTGGCATAACCACTACAAACGGGTCATGAAAAAGCGACGTCAGCTTTAGCGTTTCCGTATTAACCGGCGTACGCATAATGCCTACATCAAGCTTATTACTGTTGAGCGCCTGCACCTGCTTAACGGTTGGAACCTCAAACAGCCTGATTTTGAGGAACGGAAATTCCTGGCGCATCTCTTTCAACACAGTAATTAGTTGTGTATGATACGTCGAGCTAATGTAACCGATGTTGAACTGTCCGCTTAGGTTATGGTGAATCTGTTTTACCATGTTCTGACTGTCGGTCAGTCGCCCCAGAATAGCATCCACTTCCTTTTTAAAATACAGGCCAGCGTCCGTGAGCTTCACCCGCTTATTGTTCCGTTCAAATAATTGCACGCCAAGCTCTTCTTCCAACTCACGTATCTGCCTGCTTAACGGCGGTTGCGAAATAAATAAACGTGAAGCCGCTTTCCTGAAATGCAGTTCCTCGGCCACAGTTTTAAAATAAAGCAGGTGTCGTAATTCCATTGATACCTAATTAATATCAATTATTAACAAAATTGATATTTTACAAATATCATACTTCCGGTTAACTTTGACAAAAACAAAACAACATGGAAACAGATTATTCGTCAAAATCCTCTTTAGAAGAAATCAGGGAACGGTTTGATAACGATGTGGAACGTTTTTCAAACCTTGAGACGGGGCAGCAAACTACACTCGATGCTGTTTTAAGTATGGAACTCATTACCGATGCCGCCAAATACATCAATCCACAGGCAACCGCGGTATTAGATATTGGCTGTGGCGCCGGAAACTATACCCTAAAGCTGCTTTCCAAAATTCCAAACCTGAACTGTACCCTGATTGACCTTAGCTTGCCAATGCTGGAACGGGCCCGGCAACGGGTTTTGGAAGCTACATGGGGGACTGTTGAAACAATTCAAACCGACATTCGCGAGGCGAATTTGGGCGACCAGCAGTTTGATGTAGTGCTTGCGGCCGCCGTATTGCATCATTTACGCGGCGATAACGATTGGGAGCTGGTATTCGCTAAGATATACCAGGCGCTTAAACCCGGCGGCAGCTTCTGGATTTCAGATTTGATTATTCACGACACTCCCGAACTTGATAAATTGTTCACCGACCGGTTTGCAACTTACCTGGAATCGCTTGGCGGAGCTGAATACCGGCAAAAAGTGTTCGATTACATTGAACACGAAGACACCCCTCGGTCTGTAAATTACCAGCTGAACCTGATGAAACGTGCAGGCTTCAGGCATACCGAAGTGCTGCACAAAAACGGATGCTTTGCCGCTTTTGGCGGAGTGAAGTAAGTTTAGTTTCAAACGAAAAGCAGAAGGCCTAAAGCAGAAAGCATTTTTTAGAAAAGCAAAGTTCTGTAATAATGGGTTCCGGTAGTCAGGCTGTACGCTCATACGCCTGCAACCTGCCCCCATACCTCGTGGGGCATTACACTCAAGGCCGGTATCCGCTCCCATCCTGTTTAGATTGGCCGGGATAGTGCTGTAAACTCAGTTCTGACTTAGTTTTGCCAACTTTTAAAAAGTTGGCAGAACTGTTAATATCACAAAGCAGTCTATTAATAAATTTTTAACTGTTGCAATACAGTTAAATTGAAAATTGATGAAACTACTGCTGGAGATAAAAGACGATAAGGCCTCATTTATAATGGAAGTTTTAAAAAACTTTAAGGACATAAAAGTTAAGCCTCTTACAGCTCATAAAGCAGACGTGCTGGAAGGTTTAAAAGAAGCTGTTAACGAAGTTAACCTTATAAAGCAGGGAAAGTTAAAAGGTATTTCAGCTAAAGAGTTACTAAATGAACTATGAAGTTATAGCCACTCCACGGTTTAGAAAAGACATTAAAAGTATCCGTAATATTTAATCCCGAAATTTCAGCACAATGCCAGATTGAAGCCCCGTAACACTTAACTCACAACACATAACAATCAAACAATCCGGCAATTCTACCCCTCCCCTTCCAACAACCGCTTACTTTCGGCTAATGCTTCGGTTTCTGATGCGGATAATTGAGGCATTTGAATATCCAGCGCTTTTAACCGTTCCGTAATAACCTGGCTGATGGCTATCCGGGTAAACCATTTTTTATCAGCAGGTACAATATACCAGGGCGCATGTTCAGTCGCAGTAGCGTTAATGGCATCTTCGTATGCGTTCATGTAATCATTCCAGTACGAACGTTCCTGCACATCAAACGAAGAAAATTTCCAGTTTTTTGCCGGGTCATCAATCCGTTCCAAAAAACGCTCTTTCTGCTCCTTTTTAGACACATGCAAAAAGAACTTGATAATTATCGTACCGTTACGGGCAAGATGCTTTTCAAAATCACGGATGCTTTCGTAACGCTGCTCCCAGAATTTCTTATCAACTTTATCAACATCTGTATAATCATGCAGACGCTCTTTCAAAACAATTTCCGGGTGAACCCTGCATATCAGCACATTTTCGTAGTGCGAGCGGTTATGTATCCCAATACGGCCTTTTTCGGGCAACGCCTTATAATGACGCCATAAAAAATCATGGTCATATTCTTCGACCGAAGGTTGTTTAAATGAATACACCTGGCAGCCCTGTGGATTCAGACCGCTCATGACATGCTCAATGGCGCTATCCTTACCGCCAGCATCCATTGCCTGAAAAAGTATCAGCACCGCATATTGATTGGCGGCATACAATTTCTCCTGTATTTCGCTAAGCTCTTTTTTAGCGGTATCCAATACCGATTCAGCTTCATCCTTATCATAATCGGCTGTAAAATCGGTATCAAACTGCTTTAGCGAGATTTTTTGTTTGCCGTCAACGGTTAGTTTCTCAATAAATTTATCTGGCTTGCTCATAAGCAGTGCTAAAATTTTTACAATCAAAATTCGTTATCATCCGTATTTATCAATAATTCCCCGTTATATTCGCATTTGAATAATACGATACAATGTTTAAAGAGATTAAGAATAAACCCCTGCGTTATATTATTATTTTTCTATACGCAGTTATACTATTTTTCTGTGCGCTTGAACTAAACTTTCTTGGCTTATTCGGCTACTCTCCTACCATCAAAGATATTAAATCGCCCAATATGCGCATAGCATCCGAGCTGTATACTGCCGACGGTAAACTAATTGGCCGGTATTATAAGGAAAATCGCAGCCCGGTAAGCTTTAATAAAATAGCCCCCAGCGTATTAAATGCTTTGGTAGCTACCGAAGATGTGCGCTTTTATCAGCATAGTGGTATCGATTTGCGTTCACTGATATCGAGCACTATTTCTACCGCTTCTGGCGATAAACGCGGCGCCAGTACCATTACACAACAGTTGGCCAAAAACCTGTACCGTACCCGTTATAATAAATCGCAGGGATTGGTAAAATATATTCCCTTAGTGCGCACTGTTGTGTTTAAGCTAAAAGAATGGATGACCGCCTTAAAGCTGGAACGGCAATACACCAAACAGGAAATCATCACCCTATATCTTAATACCGTTCCGTTTGGCAATAATACTTACGGTATTAAAACGGCGGCAAAAAAATACTTCAATAAAGAGCCTGATAAATTAAGTGTGGAAGAATCGGCATTGCTGGTAGGCATGCTAAAGGCAACTACTACCTATAACCCGGCACGTTATCCCGAAAAATCGCTGGAAAGGCGTAACACCGTGTTATCCCAAATGGAAAAATACCATTATATAACACCGCAGCAATATAAACAATACAGCGCCAAACCTTTGAAATTGTCGATGGGGCAGTTGGAGGACGACAACCAGGGAAACTCTTATTTACGTGCCGCCGTTGCCCGCTACCTGGATAAATGGTGCGAAGATAATAACTACGATTTGTACGAAGACGGCTTGAAAATATATACTACCATCGATTCTAAGCTCCAGCAATACGCAGAGGAAGCCGTACATGAAAAAATGAAAATGCTGCAACGACGCTTTGATAATGTGTGGGGCAATGAAATTCCCTGGCGGGATTCGCAGGGCAATGTTATTGCTGATTTTGTGGAAAAGGCCGTACAACGATTGCCTTTATATGAGCAGCTGCAAAAACAATATCATGGCAATAAAGACTCTATTGATGCCTGGTTGAACAGGAAGAAAAAAATGAAGGTTTTTACCTGGGATGGTGAGAAAGAAGTTGATTATTCTACCATTGACTCAATAAAATACTATGCCAAATTACTGAATACCGGTATGATGACGCTGGACCCATTTTCCGGAAAAATCAAGGTGTGGGTTGGCGGCATCGACTTCAAATATTTTAAATACGACCATGTGAACCAGGCCAAACGTCAGGCTGGCTCAACATTTAAACCATTTGCTTACCTGGCTGCGTTGGAAAGCGGCATGAGCCCTTGCGATAAGTTTGTAGATAAGCCGGTAAAAATAGCTTACCAGGAAGATGGGCAAACCAAATACTGGGAACCTAAAAACGCTGATTTTTCCTTTTCCGGCCGTGAGATGTCATTACGCTGGGCTATGGGAAAATCGGTCAATTCCATAACGGCACAAATTACCGAGAAGGTTG
The DNA here is from genome assembly GCF_008274585.1 of Pedobacter sp. BS3. Taxonomy (GTDB): domain Bacteria; phylum Bacteroidota; class Bacteroidia; order Sphingobacteriales; family Sphingobacteriaceae; genus Hufsiella_A. The sequence goes on from NZ_VTRT01000003.1 coordinate 95,547, forward strand.
GCTGGGATAACGTAGTAAAATATGCCCATGAGTGCGGTATTGAAAGTCCGCTGAAGTCAGTGCCGTCTGTTAGCTTAGGTTCAAACGATGTGTCAGTGTACGAAATGGTAAAGGCTTACGGCACATTCCTAAACAAGGGAAATCGCGTTGAGCCTATATTGGTTGAAAAAATCACCGATCGCGAGGGCAATGTTCTTGCCAGCTTTAAACCCAAAACCCACCGGGCAATCAGCGAAGAAATAGCCTGGCTGATGTTGTATATGTTCCGTGGCGGCATGGACGAACCCGGAGGCACCTCGCAATCACTTTGGGAATACGACCTCTGGAAAAAGAACAACCAGATTGGCGGCAAAACCGGTACATCGTCTGACTACGTAGATGGCTGGTATATGGGTATCACCAAAGATCTGGTAACCGGTGTTTGGGTGGGCTGTGATGACCGGAGTATACATTTCCGTACGTCGGGTACCGGCGAAGGCGCACATACAGCCTTACCTATTTTCGGTCGGTTTATGGAAAAAGTTTACCACGATGCTTCAAGCGGTTATACCTATGGGCCTTTCCCGAAACCGGATGTTAAAATCACCCGCGAATACAATTGTCCAAGCCCGCGTATTGTAATCGATACAACAAGTGTAGATAGCACAGATATAGACTCTCTGGTAATACCACAGGAATTGACCGTGCCAGACATGGAAGAGCCAACATTTGATAATAATAAATCCGCTAAACCATCTAAAGTATCGCCACAGCAGCCTGCAGAAAAACAACCTGCAGAACAGGTAAAACCTCAACAGGATAATACTGTTGATGATAAGAAAACCCGGCGGGAAAAACGACAAGAAGCCAGAAGATTGCGACGAGAGGGTGCAGCTAATTAGTTAAAAAATTGCAATATTGTTATGTCAATATTCACCGGAACATATAAACTGTATCAAATCAGCTGTAGAAAACGTTATTTGCTTCTAATTAACAACAATTACATTTTTTAACATTTGCTTAGGCAGGAATTCCATAAATTTAGAATCTGTTAACAATCTGATAAATGAAACAACCAAACTTTTTTTTAAAAAAACGGTCGCTGAAACTCTTTGGGTATCTTTTGATCCTGATTTTCAGCACGTATTCTAATCAGGCTGATGCCCAATACTTCGGACAAAACAAGGTTCGCTATAAAAACCTGAAATTTAAGGTTTACGAAACACCACACTTCAATATTTACTATTATTTGCAGAATGATAGCTTATTAAAACGTTTCGCCAAAGAAAGTGAAGTTTGGTACGATTTACATCAGCAGGTATTTCGTGATACGTTCAAAAAGAAAAACCCGATCATCCTGTATGCCAATAGCCCTGATTTCCAACAAACTACCGCTATAGAAGGCGAAATCGGTGTTGGAACAGGCGGTGTTACCGAAGGAATGAAAAACCGTGTGGTCATGCCAGTGATGCAGATAAATCAGCAAACCCGTCACGTATTAGGACATGAGTTGGTACACGCGTTTCAATATCATTCGTTGATAGAAGGCGATTCTACAAACCTTGAAAATATCGGCAATCTGCCTTTATGGATGGTTGAAGGTATGGCCGAATATCTTTCTATCGGTAAAAAGGATGCTTATACCGCCATGTGGATGCGTGACGCCTACCTGAACAAAGACATTCCTTCGTTAAAAGACCTCACTACATCCAATAAATATTTCCCTTACCGTTACGGACAAGCCTTTTGGGCTTACATCGGTTCTACGTATGGCGATACGGTAATTGTTCCGTTTTTCAAGGCTACCGCTAAATATGGTTATGAAATGGCCATCAGGCGAACCTTTGGTTACGATGAACGCACATTATCCAATTTATGGAAAACAAGTATTGAAAATACGTATCGTCCCTTGTTAAAAGACACAGCCCAGGTTCCTATAGGACGCAAACTAATTGATGAAAAGAACGGCGGCGAAACGTATAACCTGGCTCCAGCGATATCGCCGGATGGCAAATATGTCGCTTTTTTATCAGAGCGTGATTTACTCAGCATCGACTTGTTTCTTGCCGATGCCCAGACGGGCAAAGTGATACGAAAACTTACCAGTAAGGCCCGTGACAGCCACATTGATGAAATAAGTTTTATTGAATCAGCCGGAGCATGGTCGCCGGATGGCTCAAAATTTGCCTTTGCCATTTACAGTGCCGGGCGCATCAAAATGCTGGTTGTAGATGCTAAAACAGGTCGCACACTGTTGACCCAAAGTATGGGTGATGTTGGTGAGTTCGGCAATCTTACGTGGTCGCCAAACGGTAGGGATATTGCTTTTGCCGGTTTGAAAAATGGTCAGAGCGATTTGTTTATGTTCAATTTCGATACCAAAAAAGTAACCCAGCTTACTAATGATGTGTATTCGGATTACCACCCGGCCTTTTCTAATGACGGAACTAAGATTGTTTTCAGCACCGACCGTAAAAGCTACGACCGCTCCGGAAAAAGCGCTGAAATTCCGTTTAACCTGGCCGTTATCGATGTAAATACCAAACAAATAACCAATATCGACGTATTTCCGGGAGCCAATAACCTGAACCCGCAATTTTCAGGAAATGACCAACAAATCTACTTCCTGTCAAATCACGATGGTTTCCGCAACCTGTATCGTTATACATTGGCTAATGGCAATTTAGAGCAGCTAACTGATTATTTTACCGGCATCAGTGGTATTACAGAATATTCGCCAGCATTGAGTATATCCCGTAATGATGATGTAGTGTATTCATACTACAGAGCCCAGAAATACCGGATATACAGCGCCAAAGCCAGCGATTTTAAGGCCGTTACTACACAATACAATGCCGTAAACTTTGATGCGGCTCTCTTGCCTCCGCAAAAATCGTACGGGGTTGACCTGATAAATGCCAATCTCAAAAACTTTGAACGCTTTGAACAGATACCCACATCCTCTATTCAGCAGATTCCATACAGGCCTTACTTCAAATTAGACTATATTGCAAGTAATGGTGTTGGTGCTTCTGTCGGACAGTTTGGAACAGGTTTGTCCAGCGGTATACAAGGTATATTCAGTGATATTTTGGGACGTAACCAGATTTACGCGGCAGCAGCCGTAAACGGCGAAATTTACGATTTTGGCGGACAGGTCGCTTATCTTAACCAGGAAGGCCGTATTAACTGGGGAGGTGCTATATCACATATCCCCTATTTATCGGCTTACTCATCCTATACTCCTGCAACCACTGATTCTTACGCGTCTATCAATACCGACCTGATACGAACTTTCGAAGACCAGATACAGATTTTGGGAAGTTACCCCTTTTCACGGATACATCGTTTTGAAGTTGGCGGTTCTTTTGCCAATTACAGTTACCGTATTGACCGTTATAGCGATTATTATGATTTGGCGGGGTATTATGTTGGAACAGAACGGCATAAGGTATCGTTGGATGAGGCAAACCAGTTTTATGAGCAATATTATGGCTTCGGCTTCAGAAGCTTTAAAATATTTGGTACCAGCGCCGCTTTTGTGGGTGATAATTCATTTTTCGGCGTTACAGCTCCGCTTAGCGGATTCAGGTACCGTTTAGGTTATTCCAACTATGCCGGCGATTATAATTTCGGTGAGATCATAGCCGATTTCAGGAAATATGTCCGTTTAAAGCCGATCACTATTGCCGGACGTATTTACAGCGACACACGTGTGGGAAGGGATCAGGACAGGTTATATTCCAATTTTGTGGGTTATCCTTACCTGATACGTGGATATGAATATAATTCGTTTTACAAAAACGGCAACCTGCAACAGACCGGCTCCGGATTTGACCTGGATCAGTTGATAGGTTCTAAAATCGCGGTAGCCAATTTTGAAGTACGCTTACCGTTTACCGGTCCTAAAAAACTGGCCGCCATAGAATCTAAGTTCCTGTTTACCGATTTGAACGCCTTTTTTGATATCGGTTTAGCTTATAACAAGGGCTCGAAAGTCGCGTTTCGGTCTAAACCTCGTGTAGTCGGTAAAACAGATTACATAAATCCTAATACTGGAGAACCTGATGATGTTTACGAACGAGTGCCGGCAATGAGTGCCGGTTTGTCGTTACGGGTTAATGTATTTGGTTATTTCGTACTGGAACCTTATGCGGCCTTTCCATTCCAGCGTACCGATGTTACCGGACCAGTATTCGGACTGACATTTGCACCTGGATGGTAGTTGGATTTATGAATTACGATGTTAGATTTACGAACCTGAGATTATCCGCTCATCGGGATTTGTAATCCCGATGCTCATAACCCCGGATTTATAATCTGGCATTATCTATATCTATACTATTACAATAAATCAAAACAATAAAAGCCCATTATTATCGGCGTTACAAACGCCGGAGATTGATGCGCTCGTTTTGCAAACGAGCGCAAACAGAAATCGTAATTCGTAAATCTAACATTATAAACTCCACAGCTATTTCCTACGCTGTTTTTCTTACAATCAACGTATCTCTAATCAATTTATGTGAAGGAATAGTTTCTAATTTGCGGTAAACCACATGCTCAAAATCCAGCCCGATAGTTAAATCAATCCAATCAGGATTTACCTGGCGTATAAGCCTCTCCTTTTGAGTGCGGGTATAGGTGCTGATCAATTGAAATCGATCTAAAGCGGCTTGTTCCGTATTCAACTCTTCAAAATATACCAACCGGGTAGCGTGGTTGCTTGTATCGAAAAATAAACTGGGCATATCCCGGTAAAACTTTACCGTTTTAATCAGATCTGTGCTGGTACCTACATGCAATGAATTTCTGTTGCGGTCTGTAACGATATAAACATATTTCTTCATAATAATAAACTTATCGGCTCTTGGATAACTAAGTTAATTAGCTATATTTGTTTTGTATTTTATTAAAGCTAAATTTATGAGCATAAAGTTACTAATAATATTAGCAATTGCAAATTAATTTTAAAATTATGAGCAACATCTCGCAAAACCTCAAATATCTGCGCAAAAAACAAGGGTTAACCCAGCAGCAATTCGCCGATAAAATGGATATCAAGCGTTCGTTGGTAGGCGCCTATGAAGAAGATCGTGCCGAACCAAGATATGAATTGCTAAAAAAATTCGCCGACTTCTATGACCTGAGCATGGACGAACTGGTTAATGAAAAGATCACGGATAAATGGAAACCCAAACCAAAAAATGATGGCAGTAACCTGCGCATTTTAAGTGTTACAGTAGACCGGGATGAACGCGAAAATATTGAGCTGGTTCCGGTTAAGGCCAGTGCCGGGTATTTAAACGGTTACGCAGATCCGGAATATATCAGCGAGCTGCCTAAATTTCATCTGCCCATGTTCAAACAAGGGACTTACCGGGCATTTGAAATTAAAGGCGATTCCATGCTTCCGTTGCAGTCGGGCACCATTATTATTGGCGAATATCTTGAGAACTGGAATGATATAAAGATCGGTGATACGTATGTTATTATCAGTAAAACCGAAGGTATTGTATACAAACGTGCCGGCAGCAAGCTAAAAGGTAACAAAAGCCTGAAACTGGTTTCGGACAATACAGTATATGGGCCCTACTCTATTCCGGCAGAAGATGTACTGGAAATATGGAAATCCAAGGCTTATATCTCGACATCGTTCCCTGAGCCAAGTCCGGAACCAACCATGGAAAGCCTGACCAGCATGATGGCACAAATGCAGAAATCGCTTTCACAACTGCAAGGCAATAAATAAAATTTATAAGTCGCATTAAACTATTTGCCATTGTCCATCTCTAAGCTACATTAAACTTAATAATGAGATGAAAAAATTAGCAATTATCTGCGCTTTTATGCTTGGAATAGTTTCCTTAAGCAACGCCCAAAACCGTAAAATGCCCTCTCCCGAAGAACGGGCAAAAAGAAACACCGACATGCTGGCAAGTAAATTGAACCTTTCTGATGATCAGAAAGCCAAAGTAATGGCCATCAACCTGGAACAAGCTACCCGTGTAGACAGTCTGATGAAAGCCTCGACCGACATGAAGGCAAATCGCAGCGCTATGAAAGGCATCCGCGAAACCGCTAATACCAAGATCAAAGCTGTTTTAACCGATGATCAGAAAAAGCAATACGAGACCATGCAGGAAGAAATGCGCAACAGAATGCAGAACCGGCAAGGCGGCGGCGCTCCCCGTCCGGCTGGACAAGCAGAAGAGAATTAACGATTATTAAATTGTTTAGCAAAAGCCCCGGAGATTTTTCTTTGGGGCTTTTTTGTTTGAATAAATAATATATTTGGAATAATATATTTAAATCAATGCCAGTTAATAATATCTAAAGTTATAGATCTGACTATGATTATTTCAAATGTTATGGGTGGATTGGGCAATCAACTGTTCCAATATGCTTTAGGCAGACATTTATCATTAAAAAATAATACTATTTTATTACTTGATATATCAGATTATAACACAGATTCTCGGAAGTTCGAATTACATAATTTTAATATAACTTTAAATATTGCCAGGCAAGAAGACTTACCATATAGTAAACGAAAGTCCAATACAAATAAATATAAAGCATATATTTACGATATGCTCTTTTCTAAACTCAAAGTTAGGCATGAACAATTTTTTCATTTCGACCCCACCGTTTTATATTATCCAGATAATACATATTTATATGGTTATTGGCAAAGTGAAAAATATTTCAGGTCTATCGAAGATACACTTAGACGAGATTTAACCTTCGTCAATAGATTAAGTAAAGAGCAACTACATTTAGAAGAGAGAATCAAAACAGAAAACTCTATTGCATTACATGTACGTAGAGGCGATTATATAAACCACATGCTTCACCCCACTTGTTCTCTGGAATACTATACGGATGCAATAACTATTATTACACAACAAATACCTAATCCAATATTTTATATTTTTTCCGATGACATAGAATGGGCTCAAAGAAATTTAAAAATCAGGCATCCGCATCAGTTCATAACAAATAATAATGCCATTACTGACCTGAGATTAATGAGTGCTTGTAAACATTATATCATAGCTAATAGCACCTTTAGTTGGTGGGGAGCTTATTTGGGCTCATTTGAAAAGAAAATAGTAATTGCTCCTAAAAAGTGGTTTAATGACACTGTAAACTATAGTATTCGAGATTTATTACCCAAGCATTGGATCAAAATATGATATATATTTTGACTTATTGACATGTCAAGAGTTAAAAATACCCTGTTAAATTCAAAGGTTAATCTAATATTTTATACGTTAACAACCTTAATTAGTATATATTCCAGAAAAATATTTTTAAACTATTTAGGAGCGGAATATTTAGGGCTGGGCACAACTGTAGGAAACCTACTTTCACTTTTAAACCTTGCTGAATTAGGTATGGGAACAGCTATTGCTTATTCCTTATACACCCCTCTGTATAATAATGATAAGCAACAGATAGAATATATAGTTTCAATATTAGGATATCTTTATAAAAGAATAGGTATATTAATCACTACCCTGGGAATTATTCTTAGCCTATTTCTCCCTCATATATTTAAAAAATCACAAATTTCGGAAACAGCCATTTATGCTACGTTCTTTTCTTACTTATTGGGTTCCACTATTAGTTATTTTATCAATTATAAACAGCTATTACTCATAGCTGACCAGAAAAACTATTTAGTAACAGTTTACTTAAATAGCACTACTATATGTAAAATTATGGTTCAGATCTTAGTTGTTATATATTCAAAGGGAAACTTCTATTTCTATCTTATCATAGAAGTTATATTTACATTAATTCAAGCACTCTTAATAAATCACAGAGTATCAAAGGAATATAATTGGCTAAAGCCACAACTTATAACCAGAAAAATCATTATCCATAAATACGATAAAATTTTATCAAATGTCAAACAGATATTTTCTCATCATTTAGCAAGCTTTGTATTAACTCAAACAGACCAACTTCTCATTTTTGCCTTTTTATCTTTAAAAATGGTTACATATTACTCCAATTATCTTCTTGTGATTCAGAAACTAATTATCTTATCTAACCAGATTCTGAGCAGTAATCTTGCGGGTATTGGACATCTGATAGCTTCCAATAATTATAGCAAAATAAAAGGTGTCTTTCAAGAATTATTGGTATTAAGATATTGGGCCGCAGGAATAATAATATTTTGTTTATATCAATTTCTTCCTTTATTTATAAACTTGTGGATAGGCCCTCAATTTATATTAAATAAATATATACTCGTTTTATTATTAATAAATTCATTTATTATAATTACAAGGCAAACTGTAGATAATTTCCTTACCGGGTATGGTATATTCAAGGATACCTGGGCTCCATGGACAGAAGCCGGCTTAAACATTATATTTTCAATTGCTTTAGGCTCTAAATTTGGCATAACAGGTATATTAATGGGTACAACAATCAGTTTGATTGCAATTGTTGTTATATGGAAACCTTGCTTACTTTATAAAAGTGGGTTTAAAGAAAGTGTACGTAATTATTGGACTTCAATTACAGGTTATATCATTTTATGTTTTACATGCATGATATTTATGAATTATTTTCTATCTCATACCTTTATCAAAATTGACAATAAATATTTTCTTTTTATCATACAAGTAATTATAGGTATATGTGGTTATAGTTTATTATATACAAGTTCCTTATATGTTACATCAAAGGCAATGCGTACATTATTACTTAGGTTTTGGAATTTGATAAAAAATGATAGCAAATGACTTTTGTTAGCATAATAATGCCCGTCTATAATGCAGAAAAGTATTTAAAGGAGTCCATTGAGAGTATACTAAACCAATCTTATCCAGACTTTGAGTTTATTATTATAAACGATGGCTCTACTGACGATAGTTTAAATATTATTCAGAGCTATCAAGAGCAGGATAAACGGATTAAAATAATCAATCAAAGTAATCAAGGCATTTCAAAAGCCTTAAACAATGGCATCAGTATAGCTAAAGGTAAATATATAGCTCGCATGGATGCTGACGATATCTCAATGCCTCATAGATTAAAAGTACAAATAGACTTCCTTAATAAAACTTCTAAGGCTTTAGCGGTGGGTTCAAATGCTATGTATATAGATGTTGATGGTAACTATCTCTATACTTCCAGTAGTGCTGTTTCATGGTTCGCAATACAAAGAGAATTGCCTCAAAATCCATTTTTCCATAGTTCTGTTATGTTTAAAAAAGCCGCTTGGAGCCAAGTCGGTGGATATAGAGAAGATATTGTGCATTATTTTGAAGATAAAATATTATGGAATCAATTTGCCCAAATAGGTGAACTACATAACATAAAAGAACCATTAATATATTATAGACTCAACCCTGAATCAGTATCGAACAACACTACATATACTATAAAATTATTAAGAGAGATATATGATAAAGTGATTAGAACTGGTAATTTATCTCAAAAACAGTTCTATGAGCTTAAGAAAATTACCTCAGTAAGTAAAAAAAAGAAACTTAGTAATTATTATTTACTGCTGGGAAGCATATATCTCAATCAAAATTTCAATAAAAATCTTGCTATTAAAAATTTATTACAAGGTCTTTATCATACTCCTATAAATATGTCTCTTTGGCTGAGAATCGGCATTTCGATTTTGCCTAAAACAACTATTCTATTTATAAGAAGGTTGAAAAACAGAATGGGAATAATCATTAACAGCTTAACTTAATAACCTTTTTATATATTTCACAAATAGATCGAGTAACATTATTATAATTAAATTTTTTTATAGCTTCCTTTGATATTTCTTCCCTATTGTAGGTATCAATGTTATCAATCATCGCACCTATTGCTTCGTTTAATGCGGTCTCACACTCAGATTTAATTAAAATGCCATTATATTGGCTTATCACCTCTCTTATACCACCTACATCTGTAGCAATTACAGGCAGACCGCAACACAATGCTTCTAATATTACACAAGGTAGGCTCTCATACCTGCTAAACATAACCAAGCAATCATGTTCTTTCATGTAATGAGAAACCTGGTTATATGCAATTTCCCCTTTATAGTCTATAACTGATTGTAGTACTCTTGACCCATTAATGATATGCCTAATATGATCAGGCATATACCCAATTAAACTCAATTCAACATTATCTCGTTCTATTGCGATATTCTCAAATACCCGCAACAACCCTTCGACATTCTTAGCATAGTACATAGATGATATATGCAAAAATTTAAATGTCTTCCCTCTATTTTCGTAACTATAGTTAAACGAAGATGTATCTACTACATTCGGGATCACTGTTTGTGGAATGCCGGGAGCCCATTGTTTTATAAAATATCCTAATTTATGAGCTACTGGTATAATATGATTAACGGATTTCAATAAATTTCTGATAAGCAGCCTTTTTAGAATGGAAGATCGCATAAAGCTATCTTTAGCTTCAGGATAATAGGCAGACCAATGTTCGGTAAGAATGATTGGAATTTTATATCGCCATTTAACGAACTTTGCCATTATACCTGCGGGAAATATCACATAACAATGAATAAGCTTAGGTAATCCAAATTTTCGGATTATTATGTTAGTATATTTTATGCTGATATAAGCATATCTACAGAATAAAAAAAACTTACTAATTATCGAGTTTCCTTTAGCAGGATAATAAATTATATAGGTAATTATTTTATCATCTTCCTCAACCTCAATTTGTGTTTCCTTAATAGTAGCATCCTTTATCACATACAATACTATTTGTTTAATATACTTTGATGTAGCATTAACCAAACGTTCATTGAAATCACCATTAAAACGATGAACCCTGCTTGGGTACCAACTTGGCAACACTAATACATAATCTTTATTCATTTAGAACAATATTGATAAAATTATTTAATATACAACAAACAGAAACTTTTATATTTGATGTAGAATGAAATATTTATTGGTCTTTATTTGCTTATTTGCAATCCTGCCAACAAACGCTCAAACTCCGTACGGTAACGATTGGATAAACTTTACTCAAACCTACTTTAAAATTAAAGTAGCTGAAGATGGCATTTACCGTATTAATCAGTCTCAGTTACAGCAAGCGGGGGTTTCTATATCGTCCATAAATCCAAAAAACATACAAATGTTTTATCGCGGGAAGGAAATAGCTTTATATGTTTCAGGAGAAGATGATAATCAATTTAACAATCAGGATTTTATTGAATTTTACGGTAAAAAAAATGACGGTGGCTTAGATAAACCTTTGTATAGTAATCCTAATGATCAACCACACGATTATTATAGTTTATATACAGATACTTCGGCCTATTTTTTAACCTGGTCCGCTACTACTCAGGGTAAACGTTATCAGAATGTTCGCTTAAGTAACGTAGGCCTGTCTCCCGAGCCATATTTTATGTACCAGGCTTATACCTATTTTACCGATGGGGGCTATTATCCGGGGAATTATATTTTAGCAGCCTTAAGTTTGTCAGAATATACGGAAGGTGAAGGTTTTTTGGGCGCATTAATCTCTAAAGGCACCTCTCAAATTAAAACGTTATCTACTCCAGGACTATATACAGGAACAGTTCAATCAATTCAAGCCGAAACTTATGTGGCGGGCAGGTCAAACGCCGGAACGTCAAATAGCCAAGGCATGAATCATCATTTCCGTATTGAGGTTAGCAATAATGGTTCTGTATTTAAAACCAGGAAAGATACATTATTTAAAGCATATCAAGTGGCAAAGAATAAGTTTCAGTTAGACTTATCGGATATTGGAACAACGACTTACTTTCGACTTTCATCCATTGATGATTTAGGGGCGGAGACAGATTACCTGGCACCTGGATACATAAAGGTTAGTTATCCAAGACAATATAATTTGCAAGGTGTTACTAACCTGAAATTTACTTTAAAAGGATTAAATACAGGCGAGAATTCATTTGTCCGTTTTAATAATTCGAGTCTTGCCAATCCTGTTTTACTGGATTTGACCAATGCCAAGCGAATTTATGTGAATAATATATCTAACACAATAGAAAGCGTCATTCCAGGAGCTGGTACGGAAAAAGACATTTTTCTATATGATAGTCTACAATACAGAACCACTACACTTATACCTGTTAATTTTACAAATTTAAATCCCTCAACCTCTGATAAAAATTTTATAATAATAACAAACCAATCTTTATTATCAAAAGCCCAGGAATATGCAGATTATAGAGATCAAACCGGATACAAAACCTTATTAATAACAACAGATCAGTTATATGATCAATTTTATTATGGTGTACATCATGCACTCGCTATTCGCAATTTTGCTAAATTTTTATTAGATAAAGCCGGCACAAAACCACAATATCTCTTACTTCTCGGAAAGGGATACTCTCATAGTTATTTGCGATCACCAACGGGATTAGCTAACGATCTGGTGCCTACAATTGGCAACCCGCCATCGGATAATATGTTTACCAGCGGTTTAAATGGAACTACATGGGAACCTGCTATCCCAACCGGGCGTGTATCGGCAAGAACGGTTAATGATGTTGAAGTGTATCTGCAAAAGCTAAAAATGTATGAACAACAGCCGGACTCATTATGGCGTAAAAATATTATTCATGTAAGTGGTGGTGGCCAATTATCAGAAAATCTGCAATGGTCTGGTTATCAAAAAAACTTTGAAAATATTTCCAAAGGGCCTTATTTCGGATCAAATACCATAAACTTTCACAAATTTGTTAATGAACCTATTTCAGATAATCTTCAAACAAAAATAGCAGGAGCAATTAATAACGGTGTAGCCTTCCTATCCTTTCTGGGACATGGTAGCACACAGGCAACTGAAGTAAATCTGGGAGAACCGGAAGAACTTCGTAATCAAAATAAGCTTATGGTTTATCAGATTAATGGATGCAGTGCTGGAAATGCATTTGTGGAAACATCTATTGGTGAAAAATTTCTTCTGCTGCCCCAAAAGGGTGCTATTGGATGGCTCGCTACTACAGACGAAGGAGTTGCCAGTTATCTTGCTTCTTTTACCATGATTTTTTATAACAATGCCTTCAATATTGGTTATGGTAAGCCAATAGCAGAAAACATTAAAGATGCTATAAAAGCATATCAACGATCTGGAGATCAATTAAATCAGGCACATTGCAGGGAATATCTGTGGCAGGGAGACCCGGCTTTGAAATTTTATAGTCCTGCCAAACCAGATTATTATATTGAGAACAAAGATCTGTTCATATATCCTGAAAACGCTACAGCAGTAAGCGATTCATTTGCAGTTGCTATTATAGCCAAAAATCTGGGCAAAGCGTTAAATGATTCATTATCCGTGTCTGTTAAACGCACTTTACCTGATAATAGTATAGTAACGTACACTATTAAGAATTTCAAGCCAGTATACAATACAGATACATTATTTTATTGGATAAAATCCAACGATGTTAAAACCGGAGGAAATAATAAGTTTAGTGTTACTCTTGATGCGAATAATCACTTCGATGAACTTTCAGAAGCTAACAATACAGCGTCTTTCGATTTTCTAATGCCTTCCAACGGGGTTAATATTTTGTATCCTAAATTATATAGCATCGTCGGCACCCCAGATATAGAGCTACAATGTGGTTCCAATAATCTTTTATCTCAAAATGCAGAATATTTGTTTGAAATAGATACAGTAAAGAATTTTAATAGCAGTTGGAAGAAAAGCTCAGGAGTTATTAATCAGGGCTTTATTGCAACATGGAAACCATCATTTACCCCCGAAAATAATAAAGTTTACTATTGGAGAGCAAAACTTAATAATTCAGGCCAATCGGAGCAGAGTTGGCAAGAGGGATCATTTACTTATATAACGCATAGTCCTGATGGTTGGAATCAATCGCATATACAACAATTTGACAATGTCGATTATAAATTTATTCATCAGGATAATATAACAAAGAAATTTAAGTTCGATAATACTTCGTTTAGTATTTCTGTACAGACTCGTGGTGACGATGCGTCAACCGCAGATGAACGGACCATACGGGTAAATTCAGGAGGACGAGTTGGATTTCAGGGATACGAATTTACCGGCTTATCATTAACAACGTTTATTCCAGAAAATTTTGATACCTATTCATATCCTTCCCCATACAATGTAGATGGTTACAAGACACCTTCCGGTGAATTTATCTTTAATATAAACAATAGCGTTGAAGTTGATAGCTTAATACGTTACATCAATAACATTCCCAATGGATATTTTGTTGTAGGGTACAATGGGAGGAATATATCATTAAAAGACTTGCCAGACGCAGCTAAAACAGCATTATCTCAATTAGGATGCTCATTATTTAGCACTGTTGGCCCTGGTGAGCCTTATATGTTCTGGGGGCAGAAAGGAAGTGCACCGGGATCGGCAATGGAAAGGACAGCAGATTATTCATCTATAGTCCCGGCACGAGGCCAACTTATAAAAGACCGATATGAATATCCATATCCATTCGATAGTGGAGGTTATGTCTCAGAAAAAGCCGGCCCTTCACAAAAATGGACAAAAGCTTATTATGAATTTGAGAAGGACGACGCCGATCAAATATCATTGTCATTAATGGGAATTAACAGAACCGGAACAGAAAGTACACTAATATCATCTCTACCTGCTGATTCAGTAGACCTGAGTAACATCGACGCAAATATTTATCCTTATTTAAGAATAAAGGCGGATGTTACAGATAATATAAATAGAACACCAGCCCAACTAAAGTCTTGGAAATTTCTATATGACGAATATCCGGAAGGAACAATAAATCCACTTATTAAAAATAATTTTTATTCAAAAACAGTGCAAGAGGGGGACTCTATTAAATGGGAACTCAGCTATCAGAACATTTCAAAGTATATTACAGATTCTATTCAAGCTTATTATACACTTACTAAAAGCGATCGAAGTGTCTCCCGTAGCTATTTAGGCACATATGGCCCGCTTAAAATAGACGAAAGTTTAACTTCAATGCTTACACTATCAACCCGTGGATTGCAAGGAATCAATAGTTTAAAATTTGAATTTGTTCCTAAAAATAATCAAGACTCTTATGTATTCAATAACATATTAACTCAAACGTTTACTGTTGAAACCGATAAAAAGACGCCGTTAGTTGATGTTCTATTTGATGGGAAGCATATTATTAATGGAGAAATTATATCTCCAAGGCCAAGTATCAATATAAACTTGACCGATGAGAACCAATATATCTTGTTAAACGATACTAGTGTAATTAATGTATATCTGAAAAGACAGGATGATGTTAGTTTTAAACGGATTAATTATTCTGATAATAAACTAATGTTTGTAGCAGCCGAATCAACCTCGAACAATAAAGCTTCGGTAATTTATCAGCCAGATAAGCTCGAAGATGGTATTTATACATTAAAAATACAGGGAAAAGATTCATCAGGAAATACTAATAATGTAAATGATTATCTCACTGATTTTGAGGTAATCAATGAGTCCTCCATCACAAACTTCTATCCATATCCTAATCCGTTTACTACAAAAATGAAGTTTGTATTTACATTAACCGGTGAGAAGGTCCCTGATAAAATAAAAATTCAGATTATGACTATAAGCGGTAAAATAGTTCGTGAAATTTTTAAAGATGAACTAGGCCCTGTACATATCGGCAATAACATATCTGAGTTTACCTGGGATGGAACGGATCAATATGGAGACAGATTGGCTAATGGTGTTTACTTTTATCACGTTATTACTGAAAATTCAGATAATTCAGAATTAAAGCACAGGTTTACCGCAGGCGATGCGTTTTATAAAAAGGGGTTTGGTAAAATTTATTTGATGCGCTAATGTGTGGAATTACCGGATTTGTTGATTTTGAGAATATATACGACCTAAATGACTTAAGACTTATTACGGATAGCATCAGGCATCGCGGACCGGATGATTCAGGCTATATATTTGAGCAAACAGATAGTTTTTCAATAGGTTTCGGTAACCGGAGACTATCTGTTATTGACTTATCAGAAAGAGGACATCAGCCATTTTGCAGTCCATGTGGTAATTATGTACTGGTTTTTAACGGGATGATCTATAATTACCGGCAACTACAGGTTGAGCTTATACAACTCGGCATACAGTTTCGTTCAAATTCAGATACTGAGGTGTTATTACAAGCCATTCTCAACTGGCCCGATAATTACCTGACCAAAATTGAAGGAATTTTTTCGTTTGCTTTTTATGATAAGCCTAAAGCTGAAGTCCATTTAGTACGTGATCCTATCGGTGTTAAACCGCTATTTTACACTTATACCGGTAACACACTGGTATGGGGGTCTGAGTTAAGAACCTTTCTAATAAACAGACACTTTAGAAAGCAACTTGACATACCTTCATTAAACTTATATTTTCAGTATGCTTATTTTCCAGGGAATAGCAGCATACTAAAGCATGTAAGGAAAATACTTCCGGGCGAAAAGTTGGTTTTTAAAATCAGAAACAGAGAACTAAAGGCAAATAAATACTGGCAGTTTTGCGGACAATCTATTACAAATCAGCTTCCTGAAAAAGAAGTTATTAACCGTACACACCAATTATTAAAGCAATCTATTGGCCAAAGATTGGTTGCCGACGTTCCCATCGGTGTGCTATTAAGCGGAGGCTATGATAGCACAACTGTTGCCGCTATTGCCAGAAACATCTCTGATAAAGTAATTAAAACGTTTACCGTTGGGTTTGAAGAAGATAAATTTAATGAAGCGCATTATGCGAAAGTAATAGCAAATTATTTAGGTACGGAGCACCATGAAATCTATTTCACACAAAAAGATGCAACAGACATTATACACAATATAGGAGAATACTTTGATGAGCCTATGGGCGATAGTGGGGCTGTATCGGTAATTCTTGCTGCACAGTTAGTTAAACCTTATGCAAAGGTAGTATTATCTTCAGAAGGTGGCGATGAACTTTTTGGCGGATATACCGGTTATTTCAAAGCGCTAAATGCAGCCAAACTTACATCATTTATTCCACAGGTTCCCCAGTTTAATAACAGGAAACTCTATCTTCTGAACCAGAAGAACGCTTTAGATTTATATGATGCCATAACACATTATTTCCCTCCTAATGAAGCTTTCCGACTTACCAATGTTCATGCGAAACGTTCATTATTAAAATCCACTCACCAAGGCCTCAATCAGTTACTTTATTATGATTTATCTTATTACTTGCCAGATGATTTATTAATGAAAACCGACCGGGCAATGATGCATTTCGGCATTGAAAACCGGGATCCCCTACTTTCACCTCAACTTGTTCAGTTTCTGATGCAGTTAGATGCGAAATTAAAATGTCCTCAACTTTCCCCTAAAGGATTACTGAAACAAATTACCCATCAATACATTCCTCAAGAGCTACTTAGCAGACCTAAAATGGGATTTTCTATTCCACTGCAAATATGGCTAACTACACTCCTTAGGGACTTTGTATCTGACAATATTTCATATCTAAAACGTACCAATTTACTGGATTCAAAGGTTATAGACAGGATATTGAGAAGTTCTCAAAATAAACCGGATTATCACATAATCAAAAAAGTATGGGCATTACTCGCTTTCTCATTATGGTATCAGCGCTGGTTTGTTGCAGATTAAAATTTTCTGATAACCCTTAGCAATATCCTAAGCAAAGGATTAGCAGGAGAATATGATACATAAAAATGATTCTCCAACTTTGGATTAAAAAATGCTTTAAACCGGGATATTCCTTCCATGTCTGCACCACAAAGATCCATATAGGTAAAATCGTTATTGCACATCCAGTCTATCCTTCCCTGATATAATAGTGTGTGCGCATAAGCATGCTCCCTATTTATTTTATTCGACAATAGTGTATATGATTTATTTTTTTTCTTATCCAGCAACACCAAGCTTGAACAGATATGCTTTTCTTCATAAAAAACATTAAAGGCTTGCAAATAACCTTTTATTGTAAGAAGCTGCATCAGCTTAATAAAGCTAACAGCTTTAATTTTGAAAAAAAACAGTTCGGATAAAAAAGCAACATTAATATCAATCGATTTATCGTCGGGGAAATGAGTTTCTAAGGTATAATGTGTTGCCTTATTCAAATTCTTATATATGCTTGGATGTACCGGTTCATCCGTTTTTTTGATATAGGTATATCGTATATCGGCTACAAACCCTTGCCATAAAAATGGACGGATATCTTTAATATCTACATCTAATTTAAGTGCTATTTTCCGGTACTGCCTTTTGAGGTGGGTAATAATTTCTTTTAAAATGTCATTACATTTTACCTCGCTCAACCCCTCCTCTACCCAAAAAGGTGTATAAGTAAACTGTTCAGGCATAACAATATTTCGGCCTTTTTTAAATACTGCGAGGGCTGCAAGAACCTTACCTTTTTTAGTATAAATATAATACTTGACCGAAACACGAAAGGCTTCTGCAACCGCGTTCAGGTAATCCGGTTGAAAGAAAATAGAATGCTGCTCCAGGTTTAACGCGGTTTTCCAGCCTGCTTCGTCAACTTCGGTTAGCATATTAATAGTTGTTCGTTTTTTGTTGTTCAGTTCAACTCTCTCAACCCGGGCATTATTGTCAGTTATTCTAATTGTCCATTATCAACTATACACTGTCAATTATCCCCATAACTCCTCCCCGATTTTGAAAGTATTACAGTGAGCGTTAACAATATCGCGAATGTCGGGTGAGTAACCTCCGCCCATGCTCACCTGAACCGGCACATCATAGCGCTTGCAATATTCAAGTACCAGTTTGTCACGTTGTTTACAGCCATCTGTGCTAAGAGCTAGCTTTCCCAACTTGTCAGTAGCAAGCACATCCACTCCCGAAAGATAAAAAACAAAATCGGGTTTTACATCCTGAAATAATGTTGATAAGGTATTTTGTAAGATTTGCAGGTATTCTTCATCGCCAATAACAGCCGGCAGACCAATATCCCAATCGGATTTTTCCTTACGGAACGGGAAATTATGCTCGGCATGCATGGAAAAGGTAAACACTTGTGGATTTTGTTGAAAAATTTCGGCAGTGCCATTGCCCTGATGCACATCCAGGTCAATAATCAATACCGATGTTGCCAGGTTTTGAGATAGTAAATAATTAGCTGCAATAGCCTGATCGTTTAACAGGCAAAAGCCTTCGCCCCAGTTGCTTCCGGCATGATGCGTGCCACCTGCAACATTAAACGCTATCCCCTCATTGAGCGCATAAACGGCTCCTTCAACCGTTCCTCCGGCTATTAACCGTTCCCGCTCAACTAATCGCGGTGATAATTTAAACCCTGTACGACGCTCTTCATCGGCAGTAAGCTGTAAATCGCGTAGGCGCCGCCAATAATCCATTTCGTGCGTAAGCAGGATAATTTCCTCATCAACCGGCTGTGGCTCAAAAAAATGATTTCGGCTGACAATACCTTCGTATAACAATTGCTCCGGGATAAGTTCATATTTCAGCATAGGAAAACGGTGTCCGGCCGGCAAAGGATGTACATACAACGGATGATAAGCTATCTTCAGCAAGATTATTTAACAAATTTTAGGCACGAATATACAAAGACACTGCCTATAGCAGCCCTAAGCATGTAAAAATAACATCACAAGTTTGTAGGATAAGATTTTGATTTGCATATTGGCAACATAAAAAGACAATTAAAATGATGAAAATGGCATTTAAATCCGCCGTGCTGCTTTTAGCCCTGACTTGTATTGGCAGTGCTCAGGCCCAGGTAGTAACCCTCGATTATTTTTTCAATCATGAAACCCGTAAAAGTAAAACCGGCGAAATGGTTCAGTATCATTACACCTGGGAAGATAAAACCAATACCGGCTATTCGGTATGGGGCGACATTTTCAAACAAAACGGGGCTCAGCTAAAATCATTGAGCGAAGCGCCTGCTGCCGCCAATTTGAAAGGAACGGATATCTATATCATCCCTGACCCGGACACAAAGAAAGAAAGCCCATCGCCTAATTATATTGAGCCAGCCCATATTAAGGCTATTTCGCAATGGGTAAAAGCCGGTGGTGTATTGGTAATGCTGGCTAATGATAGTGCCAACGTAGAATTACAGCATTTCAACAATCTTGCCGCAGCGTTCGGTATGCATTTCAACACAGACCTGCAAAATCATGTAATTGATGATAACCATTTTGAAGACGGAGCTATTGTAACAACCGGCAACCCTGTTTTTAAAACTGCAAAGAAGATCTTCATGAAAGATGTTTGCTCCATTTCGGTGCAGCGTCCGGCTCAAGCCGTTTTGAAGAATAAACAAGGAGCTATTGTTATTGCTTCGGCTAACGTTGGCAAAGGTAAAGTTGTTGCTGTTAGCGATCCCTGGATATACAATGAATATTGTAACGGGCGGCTACCTGCTCAATATGAGAATTACAAAGGTGCCGAGGATTTTTCGAAATGGCTGATTGGTTTGGCTAAGAAATAGGTAAGAGAGTATCCGAAAAGTAATATTTTGCCACAAAGGCTCTAAGGCATAAAGAAAATCAACATTGACAATCAAGCCTTTTGCATTCTCGTACCTTGGTGGCATCTTTTTAAACCAGGCCTTTTCGGACAATCTCTTATAATCACCTTTACTGCTTCACAAAAGTAGAACAACCTGATTTTCCGCCTGCCTTAAAAAACAGTATATATACTCCTGGTGCAAGAGCCGATACATCTGTTGATGCGCTTGTTGAGCCCGTTAAAACCAGCTGACTACTTAGCAGTTTTCCCTGGGTATTCATGATTTTTATTTCGCCGTTTGCGCTTGTTTCAGGGTAAGCTACAGTTACGTTCTGCAATGCAGGATTAGGATATAACGATATGGCTTGTACCCCAAGCTTATTATTAATGCTTTTTACATCACTGTACGTGAATTTGCCATCAATATCCAGTTGTCTGATACGATAATAATTCATTCCTGCCAAAGGATGATTGTCTGCAAATGTATAGCTGTGAGCACCCGGAGTATTTTTAGCAGGAATATTGCCTATGGTATAAAAAGCACCACTGTCATTAGCCCGTTCTATTTCAAACGTACGGGTATTCACTTCATTCGCGGTTGTCCACGACAGGTTAGTCTGATTACCGGTTGGGTTTAATTCAGCATCAAAGGATGTAAAATTCAGCGGCAGGGTGCCTTCGGCGCCGGTAAAGCCGCTAATAATAACATTTTTGCTGACAAAAAATTTATCAGCCTGAACTGAAGTAACCCACGGAGAAATACGAATAGTTAGCGATTTACCGGCAGGAGTAAACAAATTCAAATCATTAAAGGAATAATTTACTGTTGAATTGTTTGTACCATACGAAGCAATAGCATAATCTGTTACAATATTATTAAAATCAACTCCATCTATTGACCATGAAATGTTCACCTTACAGGCTGAACTTGAATTGAAGGCCATACCAATGGAAAGAGAGGTTATTAACATTTCGTCAGAGCTATTAGGGGCAAGGATATAATCGATATGCCTGCCAGCCTGTGGCCCTGTTTCTGCCGGCCAGTTAGCGTATGTATCACTTAATCTCTGCCCTTTTTCGCCATTTATATAAGCAGATACAGCCATTCCTGTTGGGGATTGTACCTGCGCTGTTATATTGCCTGTTGTTGTAGGTGTTCGTGTGGCTTCAGAAACTAAGCCCCAGGTTGCACTTGCCGCTGTTTGCGCATAAAGTTGTGCTGTGGTTAATACGATTATACCTGATAAGAGTGCCGAATACATACTTTTCTTTTTCATAATTGCTGATTATTAGTGATTTTTAATTTGGTTTTTTAGTTTTTGCTCATCTCTTTACAAACATTATCTGCTGTTTAGCAGTAACATTATTTAATTCAAGAATATATACCCCGGACGCAAGCGATGCTGTACCGACTTGTGTCTGTGTAACGCCTTGTTGAAGCGTTTGCCGGTACAATTGTTTGCCATCGCGGGTATAAATAATGATCTCTGCCGAAGCATTAGCATTGGAGTGGTTTACAGTTAATAAGCTGTTTACCGGGTTTGGATAAACTACCAGTTTTTTTACATCAGCCTGGTTTTTCACGGCAGTAGCGTTTTTTGAGGAATCTGCCACCAGGTTTAAAACAAGCAGGTCATCTGTGTTTACGGTTATTACATCGCTATAAACAGTATTCCCGCTTCCATCAGACCTATAGCTTCCTACTTTGTAATACACTAATCCTGCAGGTGCAGAAAGATCAGTGATAACATACCGGGTTTTGTTAATATCCGGAAAGATCTCTGTGATTTTGGTAAATGTGCTGTCATCCGTTGAGCGGTATAAGGCAAATTTGAACTGATCCTTCGCCCAATCGATAGTAAAATCCACGCTAACAGCATCGCCACTAAGGTGTGTACCGTTGATCTGTTCAAACGTAACAGGCTTATCGGGGGAAGGTATGGCATTCAGGTATTTTTCCAGCATGGTATAACCGTCATCGGCGTAGCTGGTTGCATTCACACTGGTGGAATCGGTTCCGCCGCCGTTAATTTTAGCTTCCCACCAATCCGGCATACCATCGTTATCGCTGTCGTTTGGATATGTGGTACTATTTAAGGCCGGCCATCCCCCTACCGTTTCCTGGCTATCTATAATGCCGGATGGGTTGCTTATTCCTGCCGGGTGATAGCTAGTATCGGCGTAGGTAGCTGTACCGGTACGGGTCTCACGGATAATACGGCGATCAAGCGTATCCCTGCGAGGCAAAATGGCCCCGGCGCTATCTGTTACCAATAAATAAGCGTTCTCTGCTGTTTGTGTGGTAACCGGGGTATACGGAAAAGGCGTATCCACACGGGCATTGATCACATCCTGTGAGGTTCCGTTAGCATCCGGATACACACCATACGTCCAGTTATTATCATCCGTATCACTTGCTTCTGTTACACACGAATAGCCCGGAACATAATTTCCTTTGATGTAAAATTTGCCCCCTCTTACGGTATCGCCCGAAGTATTTATACTATACGTTGTGTACGAAAGAATACGATGGCGATGGTTACCAATAGTACAGAACGCACTACCGGTAGTTGCAGGACCCGGCTTGTAATAATTATTAACCATGTTGATATGTCCCCCTTCGCCGCCATACGATGAACCGCCCCAGTTATAAATCACATTATTCCTAAAATCGACATACTCCAGCTCAGGCTGCATGGTAGCAAGGCTTCCCGAAAACCGGGGATTACGATTAGTGTTGCTGGCCAATAGATTGTGATGAAATGAAGCATTCTGCCCACCCCAGATACCGCCATATCCATGCCCGGTATGGTCGCCGCCGGTTGTTTTATGATGATATGAGTAATACAGGCTTTCGCTTAACAGGCTCCATTGAAGCGTAAAATCAGAAACAGCGTAAAATGATCCTATTTCGTCTGTTGACCAGCTCAGCGAACAATGATCTATAATAATATTGGAATAAGGATGTGTCAGCGGCACGCCAAATCCATTTCCCATGGCATCCAGATCGGTATGAGCCGGGTCGCCCGGACGTAAACGGATATAACGGATAATGATATTGTTGGCTTTAATGGCAATTCCCCATTTTTTCAGGCAAATGCCATCGCCCGGAGCCGTTTGCCCGGCTATGGTAATATTATCTTTGATGATATTAATCCGGCTTTGCAGTTCGATAGTCCCCGAAACCTTAAATAATACCGTCCGGAAAGGCTGACTGACAGCATCACGTAAGCTGCCCGGGCCGGAGTCGTTCAGGTTGGTAACATAGTAAACACTTCCTCCCCGCCCACCTTTGGCAAAGCGTCCTCCTCCTTCGGCTCCGGGAAACGCTACCTGCCGGAAAGGTTCTGTAAGACCGCTAATCACTACATTTCTTGATACCAGGTAACGGCCATCGCTAATCAAAGCGCCTGTCCAGGGAGAAACCTTCAGGTAAAGGGTTTTCCCGGTAGGGATTTCAATATTCAGGTTATCAAATGTATAGCTGTGCGGTACAGATCCTGATGCTAAAGGCTGGTCGGCCACCAGGTTAGTATAACTTACGTTATCCAGCGACCAGGAAATGCGGACATGGCCATAGCCGGATGAATTGAAGCTTAACGGTACCGTGATTTGATTAACGGTAAAGTTATTCCCGGCAACGGGAGAAACTGTGTACAGCACATAACGGCTATTGTTCGGGCCGGTTTCCGCGGGCCATATTCCTCCCGATGGCAGTAAGCGTTGTCCCCCATTTCCGGGAATGTAATTATTCACAGTCAAACCGGTCAGGGCCTGGTCTGTCGCAGCAATATTACCACTAACCGTAGCCGACTGGTTTGCGGTTAATGCCCAGGTGGCTACGGGAACGCTCCTGGCATAACCCGAAACGGTTACATTTTTTGAAACAAGGTATTTACCACTAATGGAGGCTGTTGTCCAGGGAAATACCCGCAGGTACAATGTTTTTCCTTCGGGGACATCAATATCCAGGTCGCTCCTGGTAAGTAATGTGGCATCTGTACCTGATGATAGCGTAACGGGCGCTCCCAGTTGTTCAAAATGAATACCATCGGTTGAGTATGCAAGCTGCGCCCTTGCCGCGGATGAGCTGTTAAAGCTTAGATAAAGCGAAATGTCGGTAACCGTTAATGCCTTGCCGCTGGTTGGAGAAACCGTATATTGCAGGTACCGGTTACTATTCGGGCCCGTTTCTGCAGGCCATGTTCCGGTGCCGTCTGTTACCTGCTGACCTTTATTCCCGGAGATATAACTGTAAACAGACAGGCCGGTTACTGTTTGTGCACCGGCAGTAATATCGCCGCTGGTTGTAACCTGCTGATTTGCTGTAAGCTGCCAGTTTGCAACCGGTGCTGTTGTAGTTGTACCGGAAATTGTTATCCCCTTAGTAACCAGGTATCTGGAATTGATTACCCCGGTTGTATACGGAGAAATCCTGAAATATAACGTTTTGCCACTCTGAACGGTAATATTCAAATCACTGAACGTGTATTCTGTTGGTGTGGATGAAGAAGTCAGCCAGAAATCGGGCGTGATACTGGTAAAATGAACACTATCTGTAGACCACGACAGGTTTGCCCGGGCCGCCCCGGAACTATTGAAACTCAACGCGATCTTAATTTCATCAACCAGCAGGTTATTGCCATTAACCGGGGCCACACGATATTGTAAAAAACGGGTACTATCCGGCGCTGTTTGCGCCGGCCATGAATTACCGGGCGGAATAGTCCGTTCGCCGCCGCTGATGTAATCGTAATGATTTAATCCTTCCAGTTGCCCGGCGGAAGCCGTAATATTACCAGTAACAATCGCATTATGATTAGCAGTAAGCGCCCATGTTGCACTGGCAGCAGTTTGTGCCATCGCATAAAAACAACTGCTGGTTAGCAGGCAAATAATGATTAGGCTGAGTAAAACTTTGTTCATGCGCACCGTTATTAAAAGTTCAATAAAACTTCCGGTAACAGGCGCTTATGTATCGACCTGTTCCCGGAAGCCTGAGTTATCAATACCCGTAATCCTGGGTTATTAGCGGATTCGCGTCCCGTGCCGATTGCGGTATGGGCAGCAGTTCACTGTGATTTGGCCGAAACAACTGTGCCAGATTGGTTATCCAGGTGGTGGTTATTGAGGCTACCCAATTTACCCGTGTATAGCCTGTTGGTGCGGTAGCCGGCGATGGTTCATACAATGAATTACCCCATATAACTTCTGTAGATCCCGGTTTATAATACATGTATTTCGGAAGCTTATCGTAAGGCGCCTCCTGGTTTAACATTTTGGTATAATTATCCCGGGCTTCCTGTATTTTCTGTCCCAGCAAATTCCACCGGATGAGATCGTACTTTCGTATACCCTCGCCCCCAAACTCAAAATAACGTTCATTTACAATAGCGTTAAAAAAATCTTCTTTGGTTGATGGCGTTACACCGATTTCTGTTTCATGGCCTTTAAAAGCCCGTTTTCTTACTTCTTCATACGCGTTTTTAGCATCAGCCGTAGGCCCATTGTTCAGCTCATTTTCGGCTTCGGCAAACATCAGCAGCACATCAGAAAAACGGATGATCGGCCAGTTAATACCGGTTGCCTGTATAGCTGAGGTTAGTGCCGGATTGATCCAGTCTGACCGGAATTTCCCGCTGGTCATATTTACCAGTGTTTGTACAGCCTTGGTTTTATCGGCATTATTGTAATACGGAGTTGTAGTTACATCGCGACGGGTATCCAGCGAATTAAAGGCGTAAAAATATACGGGAACAACACGTACCGAACCATTACCTAGTAAAGCAGTATTACCGGGAATGTAAAACCTCGGACCATCGTAATATCCCAGTTTACTGTCCACCTCACGAGCCATCGCTACCTCGAACATGACTTCGCCGTGAGGCTCTATTTTATAGGAATCTATACCATCTTTAAATACAGCCTGGAAACTTGGGTTCAGGGTATGCTGATCGCGATGCTGCATAATATCATAGCACTCATCGCGTGCAATCTGGTAATAGGTAAGATAGTCTGGCCGGCGCTCCATAACGCCGGATTCGCGGCGCAGCGAATATCCCCCACGGTACAGCGCCATGCGGGCACGCAAAGCCTTCACAGCCCCTTTGGTGATGCGTTCATCCGAAGCTACTTCTGTACGCCAGGGTACCAAATCTTCGGCAGTTTTCAGATCGGCTATCAATCGGTCGTAAATCTCATCGCGATCTGTTTTTGGCAGGAACAGATCCGGCTGATCGATAGATGGCTCAAACTGGGCCGGAATATCTCCCCAATTTCGGATAAGTTCAAGATAAAACTGGGCCCTGAGGGTAAGCGCCTCGCCATACAGGCGCTGCAACTGTTTTTTATCGTCAGCACTGCCATTGGTGTACAGATCCATGGCTGGTATATTCTTGATACAGATATTAGCCCGTTCTACCCCGGCATACAATTGGTTAAATGGTGCAGATAATTGGGCATTACTGGGTTGCAGATTATATCGCGAAAGATCCCGTGAACTGTTATCTGGTGAAGCTGCATTAGTAACACCGATCATTTCGTCGGTATCATAAGGATACATCATGCTGAGACGGCTGCCATAAGCCTGGTCGCCGGCAAGCCGATCATAAACGCCCAGAACAGCGCTTGTTGCACTGCTAACACTGCTGAACACGTATTTTTCGTCAAATGCAGATGGCGGTTCCAGGTCGAGGTATTTTTTACATGCGCTGCTCAATGTAATTAAGGCTGCAACCATCAGTACCAGGTAATATCTTGTTGTTTTCATCACGCTGAGTTTTTATAATGAAAGATTTAATCCTAAAATAAAGCTCCGGCTTCTGGGATATGCCGACCAGTCAACTCCCGGTGTAACCGGTGTAGTTCGCCGTGTATTCACTTCGGGGTCATACCCGGAATAACCGGTAATCACGGCCAGGTTATTGACTGTACCGTAAACCCGCAGATTTTTTATTTTCAGCGGGCTTAACAAACGGACTGGAAAAGTATAGCCGAGTGTAATGTTATTGATCCGCAAAAACGAGCCGTCTTCCATAGCCCATGATGTAGGATACCAGGCTCCCACGCCGCTTATCGGCATCCATATCGAAGCGTTTTTGTTAATGGCAGCCAATTCTTCCGGCGGCACACCGGTTACTACCTGCTGGCCTGAAATGGTAACTACCTGCTGAATAACATTACCATTATTATCAATGGTGCGCCAGCGGTTATTCATGATGGCCAGCGAATTGTTATTCCGGCTGTATCCGTTTGTAAATTCAATTTTATTGGCATTATACACTTTATTGCCGTACACAAAGTTTACGAATACGCTTAAATCGAAATTTTTATACGTAAACTGTTGGTTGAGGCCACCGGTAAACTTGGGATTGGCGTTACCGATAATAGTTTTGTCGCTTTCATCGATAACCTGGTTGCCATCCAGATCTTTCAGTTTCATCCATCCTGGCTGAGCAATACCTATTGCATTCGAAACATCGGTTACGCCGGGTTTGAGTGTGTACTGACTTGTTGCCGCATCGTAGTTAAAATCATCAACAGTATAAAACCCGTCGGAAACAAAGCCGTACATGGTTCCTACCGGCTCGCCTACTTTTACAATATAGTCTGCCGGCTGCCCCGATATTCCGAACCCTGAATTTGTAAGATAACTGTTTTGCTGATTGGATAGCTTTTCAATCTTGTTGCGGTTAAAAGCCATGTTGAAGTTAGTGCTCCAGGTAAAGTTTTTATGCCGGATGGCCACTGCATTTAGCTGAAATTCCAGTCCACGGTTGGATGTGCTTCCCACATTCTGCATTTGAGTAGTATAGCCAGCTGTGGGTGGTATGGGAACAAGGATCAGCAGATCACGCACAGAATTTTTATAGGCATCAACGGTTAGTTGGATACGGTCTTTAAGTAACGACAGGTCAAGCCCGATATTCCGCGATACGGTGGTCTCCCATTTCAGGTTCTTATTAGCCAGGCTGCTTACGGTATATCCCGGCACTACCTGCTCATTAAGCGCATATTTAACCGGCAGATCATTATACGTGCTGCTAAAAATATTCATGTACAAATAATCGTCCATACGGTTATTACCGGATGTACCGTAGCTGGCACGAAGTTTCAGATCGGATATTACCGGGATATTTTTCATAAAATCTTCCTGCGATATACGCCAGGCGACTGCTCCCGACGGGAAATAACCCCAGCGCTTATCGGGTGCGAATTTTGACGATCCGTCTGCACGCATACTGAATGTAGCCAGGTATTTGTCTTTGTAGGCGTAATTGGCCCGGCCAAAGAACGATACAATACGGCTCTCGTAAGCTGTTGCTAAAGGATATGAAGGAACAGATGTACCAATATTCAGCTGATTCAGCGCTTTTTCGGCCGTGATACCAACCGGAAAATTTTTCAGCTCGTTATCCAGGCTTTTTGCCGATACATTATAAAATTCGTTTCCAAGCAAGGCATCAAAATGATGATCTGACTTTTTTGAATTAGTATAAGAGAACACATTGGAATTGGTTAAGCTGCTGATATTATTGGTTACCACGCTAACCATCGGCATGCCGGCACCCTGGTTTCTTGCCTTCGATGTGATATAATCATAGAAGCTGTTTAGCGTTTGATTCGTATAATTTACGCCCAGTGTTGACTTGAATGAAAAGTGTTTATTAAACGTATAGTTGATATAGCCGTTCAGGTTGGTAACTTTAGTATACCGTTTACGGTACATGGCGTCACTTAATAGCACCGGATTAATAATGCCCACACCGTTACCGGTATTGGTTTCCTCATAATAGGCCTCGTCCAGATCTTCGGGCGATAAATTACCAATGAGCAAAGGCCGGTATTTAATGGTATGCCGTAACAAGTTATATGACACCGCTCCTGCATCAGATGTACCTGCGCCCGTAATAACCTGGTTGTTGTACCGTATATTAAAGCCTGCTCTTAACGCGTTACTTACGTGGGTATCAAACCTGAAATTAACAAGCTTACGGTCAAAATCAGAGTTGAGCATGATACCATCTTCGCCATTGCTGGTCATGCTCAGGTTAAATTGCGTGGTTTTGGTTCCGCCTACAATGCTTACATTATGGGTCTGGGTGATGGCATCGTTACCAAATGTTTTTTTCTGCCAGTCTATAAACGGTACACTTTTATACTGATCTAAATCTTCCCAATTGCCATACGTTTCGGCAAAACCGTTTTCTGTAGTGGTTAATCCGCGTGATCTTTCATATTGGCTGATCACGAAATCATAAGGATGCATAACATCAAGCTCATTAGCCAGGCTTTTAAGACCTACCAGGCCATTATAATTTACCCGTGTTTTCATCACCTTCCCTCCTTTGGTCGTGATAATAACCACTCCATTGGCCCCACGTGCACCATATATGGAAGTTGCCGAAGCATCTTTCAGTACATCCACAGATTCTATATCCTGCGGCGACAGGCTGGATAAACCATCATCCACAACAATACCATCTATAACATATAACGGTGAATTGTCCTGGGTAATTGAACCACCGCCCCGCACTTTAATCTGCACTTCAGAGCCCGGCGCTCCTTCGGAAGAAGTAACCTGTACACCAGCCAGCCGGCCGGCCAGCGCCTCGGCGGCAGAGTTAATGGGAATATCTTTTAACTGCTTTTCGCCAACTGAAGAAACCGAGCCGGTCAGATCTCTCCGGTTTACCGTAGCGTATCCGATAGCTACCACTTCATTGAGCTGAATATTATCATTTTTTAGCCGGAAATGAGCAGTATTCTGGTTACCGGTAACAGTAATTTCCTGTGTTTTATAACCTATATAACGTGCTACTAACGTAATGTTGCCCTTAGCAGAAGTAGTTATGCTGAAATTGCCATTCGCATCGGTCTGTGTGCCTTTTGTCTCCCCTTTTATTACAATACTTACGCCAATCAATGACTCGTTGGTATCTGCATCTTTTACATTGCCGGTAATTTGCCTGGCAGTTTGAGCATTGGTTAGTGTTGCAACTCCCAGCATCAGCGAAAAACAAAGCGGTAAAATCTTTTTCATCCTGTTTTTTTATTTCCTAATTATTAAACGTTATTTCAAAACAATCCTCATTGAATAACATATACGTTATCCAAGACCGATTCTTCATTTTAATCAGGTAATGGTTTATAATAGTTGACTATGGTTTATCATAATCGTCAGAACAAGCTTACGTATTTTTATAGGAATGTAGATGCAACATGCCGCTAAAAATCTATGCAAGCGTTCTCGATAACGCTACCGGTAACGATTGCACAAATTTTTCTGAAGGATACCGGATTACCGACAGGCAAAAGCAGGTATATTCGGTAAAAGAAAATAACCAACTGATCTTTCAGTTCAATTTAAAACCAACGAATATGAAAACCAATTTCAGAATTATCTTAACATCCGCTACCTTACTTTTAATATTCCTTTGCTGGAAAAACGACCACAAACTGACTATTTATTCCATTGGTGATTCTACCATGTGCAATACCACAACAATAGACAATTACCCCGGTCGCGGCTGGATGCAAATGATTGCTCCTTACTTCGACGAACAAACCACTATTAATAACATGGCCGCCAGCGGACGCAGCTCCAAGTCATTTCGCAGCGAAGGAAGATGGGCACAGGTTATCGCGAAGGTTCAGCCCGGCGATTATGTGTTTATTCAATTTGGACATAATGACGAAAAACCGGATACGTTACGGCATACCGACCCTGAAACGACTTTCCGCCAGAATATAATTAATTATGTTAACGAAGTAAAAGCTAAGGGCGCCCACCCCGTACTGTTCACTTCCATTACCCGAAGAAGGTTTGATAAAAGCGGGAAACTGATAGACACCCATGGAAAGTATGTTTCTGTAATACGTGAGTTAGCACCCGAATTAAATATTCCCCTGGTTGATTTAAATAAAAAAACCACCGAGATGGTGCAGGAATTTGGCCCCGAAGAATCTAAAAAGCTGTACATGTATGTTGAGCCCGGTGTAACATCCAGATTACCACAGGGTAGAAAAGACGATACGCATTTATGTATATATGGCGCTACCAAAGTTGCCGGCCTGGCTGCCCGGGAACTGAAGGCGTTAAACCTTCCGGGATTGAGCGAGCATATTAAATAGTCCACCTAACCCCTCTCCTTTGGAGAGGGGAACTGAACCATGCAGACATTGTAAACTATCCATTGTCCACTGTCAATTATTAAAACTTGCTTCCGGTCTTTTCTGACTTTCCGATATCCGGACTATCTGCTATGAACCTAAACCACAAAAAAAATAATTCATGAAAAAGAAACTATTGTTATTGTGCTGTGCGCTCGTATCGCTCTGTTTTAAAGATGACCCGAAAAACATCACCATCTATTCTATTGGCGATTCTACCATGTGCGACTTTAGCGAACGGTATTTATCAGCCTTTGGCGGCCCGAACTATCCTATACGGGGATGGATGCAAGTGATGCCCCAGTTTTTTAATGACCAGGTAATTATACATAATGCCGCCAGAAGCGGACGAAGCTCTAAAAGCTTTCGCGATGAAGGTTTCTGGAAACCAGTAATTGATAGTGTTAAACCCGGCGATTATGTATTCATTATGTTCGGCGGCAACGACCAGAAGCCGGACACGCTGCGCCATACAGAACCGTTTACCACCTACCGGGAAAACATGATGAACTATGTTAAGGAAGTGAGGGCAAAAGGCGCTAACCCCGTGCTGTTTACCTCTATTGTACGCCGTAAGTTTGATAAAAACGGCAAGCTGGTTGACACATACGGAGATTATGTTGTCGCAGTACGGAATTTGGCAAAAGAAATGCATGTCCCGATGATTGACCTGTATAAAAAAACAGGCGATTTAGTTCAAAGCTACGGCCCGGAAGAATCTAAAAAATTGTTCCTGTACATTGAACCCGGAAAATTCACCAAGTTACCCAATGGGAAGAAAGACGATAGCCATTTATGTATTTTCGGTGCAACGAAAGTTGCAGCATTAGCCGCCGAGGGATTAAAGGAACTAAAGCTCCCGATAGCAAAATACCTGAAATAGCTTCACACAACGAACTGTTAATTTTTTGCTCGATGGGATTTGTTCCTTTATAGGAGTCCTTTAGACACAGGAATCACTATGTACCTCAGTTTGATTAATAATCCTACTAAAAAACAGGTTGAACAGAGATTATTCATTAGTTTTTATGTTTTTCAATGGTATTCATGAGCTCACTTCGTTCGGTTGCTTCGTCGTACCTCCTCGCAATGACGTAAATAGGTACGTCATTGTCCCGAGATTTCGGGAAAGGGCTGGAATTGTGCGTTGGAATGAAGCAATCTGTTACTAATCAAATAAATAACAATCGAACTCAGGTTATTTGTAATCCCGTCGCCAATAGCACCGGATTTGTAATCCGAAGAACATAAAAAGAGACTTCTGAAGTTTAATTTGCAAGCGACTAGAAGACTTCGGAAGTTTTATAAAACAAAAACGCTGACAGGGTTTGAAACCCTGTCAGCGTTGAAAGAAAAACTAATTCTTTCTTACTTCAATTTCATCACAACCACATCGTAAACAGCTAATTGCGGGACTGTAAATGTAGCCCGGTTACTGTTTTCTTTAAAAGGTATCACGTTTTCAGAAGTATTATCAGGCGATAATATCATCACCTGCTTTACTTTCTTTCCTGCCGGTACTTTTACGTCGACATGGATATTCTGTACAGCCGATTTTTGATAATTAAAATTCACCAGGTGAAGCAGCATAGCGCTTTTGTCCGTTTTCTCTGTAAGCTCCATAGTCACAGTTTCAGGTCCGTCAATATACAGGGACAAATTGTCGCCCGACGCCCATTTTACCGATTCTATCAGTTCCTGGTTGTTAAGCGGAAGTTTCAGGTACTTGCCTGACATGGCTGCTGCAGTTGGTTTGGGCACTGCGGCACGTACTTCGGGAATATAAACCACCCGGCCTTTCCCAATTTGGTTTTTCTGTACCGGTATTTTTAAAATATCTTCCGGTTTGCTACGCAGATGCCATTCGGGAGCCTGTACTTTAAATAAATCACGAAGTCCGAAATCGGCCTTCCGCCGGTACCAGTCTGTATATAACGACGTATGCTCTGTAGCGACTAACCCGCCGCCTTTACTGACAAAATTCCGGATGAGGTTGAGCTGTTCTTCAGTTAAACATTCCTGATCAGCTAAAACCAATACTTTGTATTTACCCAGGTTATTCAGTTGATCATCAAAAATAATATCAAAAGGAATTTTACTCTGAATGAGGCTCTGCTCAAACAAAAATGTGCTTTGATACGGCCTGTCACTATCATACGTCATTGTGGCGTATGAATGAAGCACCGCTACATCGGCAATATTCGTTACATCACGATAGTAATCGAACTGCTTGTGAAAAAACTTCACATATTCTTTCTCATCATCAGACAAATGATATTCCTTACCCAGGTTCCCTCCTTCTATCTCTGTCATTCCGCCAATTAAACCCAGCCCCTGCCGGTCGTAGGCCATTGTTTCCGCCATTTCCAGTTTGTTTGTGGTATTAACCAGCACCCTGTTGTTTAGGGTACGACCCATTTTAAACGTGCGAATCTTGGAGATTAAAACGCCGTCTGCCATAAGCCCGGTTTTCTCACCTTCGGTCCAGAAAAAATCAGAGTGAGCCAGTATCCGTGGAAAATCAACACTCTGCTGCCACATGGTATTCATACCAGCCAGCCCATGCGGGTTACATTCTACCGCTACTTCGGGGTTAAGCTCACGAATATATTTTGCCATTTCGCCATAATAATCGGCAAGCTGCTGACACCTGAAATCTGTCCATTCCTGCAAAAGCGGATCATACATCCGGCTAACGTTCTTGTTGTACGGAGGCGGCTCCACATAGCTTACATCACTAAACCCGAACCGTTGCTTTAGTTGTGCCGGCGTATATTTATGCTTTAAAAACGTTCTGAAATTTTCCGCGGCCAACGGGTGATAAAACACCGGCGGAATACCCTGAACCGATGAATTATCAAAGTGGATCATATCAACTTTGAAATCTTCTATGGCGATTTTAAGTACACGCTTGATATAGGCTTTATAACCTTCGTGCTGAAAATATACGAGTTTACGGAAAGTCTGGCTGCCATAAGTAACCGGCTGCCCCATATAATCGGGAACAATCCAGGCCTTAGCTTCGGGCATTTCAGCTAAAAATGTTTCATACGCCATAGTCGCTCCAATATAAGCTGCTATTTTCAGACCGTATTTCTTACACAAAGCCACTTCCTTTTTGGCATCTTCAATTTCTTCCTTTTCAGCAGTTAACCCAAACCCTTTATAGAAATTCATCACAAGCACCGTTGCGCCCATTTCCTTAAACTTTTTAATACGCTCTTCGGTATGCGCTTGTGCGTAAGCATCATCCATCCATTCCGGGTTAGCCCCAACCCGGCGCCTGAATGTAAGCTTAATATCATGGTCGCAAACCAAAACCATCGGGTAATCGGCAACCCATGATGGCTGAGTCAATGCCTTTCCGGGGGCAGCGTTATTACGTTTTGCCTCTTGTGCAAAGCATAAAGTGGTTGCCAGGAAAAACAAGGCGGTTAAGCCGGACACATAACGCTTTTTATAAGGGGAATTGCTGTTAGTGATAACTTTTCTCATTATTCAGGTTTAGTTAGTGTTTAGAATTTTCTTAAAAGAATCCAATATAAACTTTATCGGGTTAATCTCAATAATAACAAATGCTTAACATTATTTCTTTGTCAGCACAGCGCCCGATGCCGGTTGCAATACCACAGTTCCGGATACGGTATCTCCGTTAAGCGTTTTCCATTTGCCTTTAGGCAGTTTTACGGTAACCGTATCTTTTGACGAAGGATTAACCAAAACCATTCCCTTCTGGTAAGCTCTCATCCAGGCATCACTGCTGTCTTTACGAGGGTCTTCAAGCGGTTTACCGATATTGACATCCATTTCGGGCCGGTAATTAAACTGCTGATACATGGCCTTCTTATTGGACATATCAAAACCTGCGACAGATAACATACTTTTCGGTCCGCGGCACAATAAAAAATTGGCGATTACCCATTCTATCTGCTCGTGCGGCGCTTCTTCAACGGTACCGTTAACCTGGTTAACACCAAAATAACCTTTTGAAGGGGTTATTTCCATAAGCGATGAGAATTCTCTTTCCCAGGACGCATCGGTTAGATTTTTTCCGCCATGGCTAAATCCTGTTTCGTCTCCCCATACATCAACGGCGTTTAACATTCTCAACCTTATCTCTTTGGGGGCGGTGGTAGCTTTTATATTGGCAGCAATGCTAACATCCAGAGGGTGCAGTCTGTCACGAAGAAACTCTATCCAGCTAACCAGGTCCTTTTGAAATGCCGGATCATCCCTTTTGCCTGAATATAACGGCACCCACTTTGTGCCCGAATAATGTCCAACGCATTTAGGCATATTGCTTAGACTCACATTATCCATAGCTACCATTTTATAACCGGCCTTTATAGCCGGTAATATGAACTCATTCATGTAATATTCCCTGACTTCGGGGTTGGAAATATCAAGCGGCGTTGCGCCACCCCAGCTGTAAATAAATCCATACGCGGGCGTTACGCGATCTTCCTGGTACATAATCCAATCCGGGTGATGCTCTTTATACCAGTCAATAGTTCGTTTTCTATCCGGGTTACGCATGGATGGAAAATATTTGCTGGCCATAACGCCATCGGGTTGCTGTGGTGACCTTGCGCCCCAGATGTAATATACTTTATTAGCATGCTGACGGTATACAGCAGGATCCGGCACTCTGGAGTCAAATGCCTGCGCCAAAGGCACTCCGTCGTACGGAATTTGCGATAACCAGGCTGTAGCGCTATCAGACTGCGCACTGGCGCTCAATGCTATTAAAATTACTGAAAGACAGCAAATAATGTTCTTTTTCATAACTTAAGGCTTAAACCAAATGTTTTGATGAAAGTAAAGCTGCCGATGACTGGTCTAAATAGAAGCTGCAGGATGGATGCAGTTGCAAAATACTTGCGGGAAAAAGATTGCTCACCGGCTGCTCCAGGCTGTCTCTTACGGCCTGGGCCTTGCGGCTATCAGGTACTGAACAAATAATGTGTTTTGATTTCATAATTTGCTTTACCGACATGCTGATGGCCTGCGAGGGAACATCATCTACCGATTTAAACCAGCCTTCGCCAAATTGCTGCATCCGGCATTTCTCGTCCAGGTCAACAATAATATAGGGGTCTTCCACGTCAAAATCTGCCGGCGGATCGTTAAACGCCAGATGCCCGTTTTCGCCAATACCTACCAGCGCCACGTCGATAGGATGCTGTTCAATGATGTTCTTTAACCGCCGGCGTTCTTCTTCCGGATCAGCTTCGCCATTAATCAGGTAACTGGCTTTTAACGCCGGTACTTTAGCCAGGAAACGTTCTTTAAGATATTTTCTGAAGCTTGCCGGCTCGGTAATGGGTAAACCGATATATTCATCCAAATGGAACATCACCACTTTGCTCCAGTCAATATCCTTTTCCGTGATTAACTGGTTCAGGGTTTCAAACTGACTGGTGCCGGTGGCAAGGATAACATTTGCCTGACCTTTTTCTTTAATTGCTTCTTTTATCAGGCTGGCCGCATCTTTTCCGGCCGCTTCACCTAATTCATAGTGGTTGTTTGTAACTATAATTTTCATAAACGATTAAATTATTTACTAATTATTGCGATAGATGTAATAAGAATGTTATTTATCAGATAATGCGGGTAGTACCTCCGGATTCAAGGGATATATCTACCGGTTTATTGGTTTTCCAGGAACCTGCAGTAAAATCAGGTACGTCAATAGAGTTAGATCGGTGTGCTACAGACCATTCACTAAGCGGACCTATAGCGCTCCATAAAGCGGCATCGTAAACATCCTGATCTAAAGGCAAACCGTTTCTTAAGCAATCGATAGTACGCCAGTCCATAAAGAAATCCATCCCCCCGTGACCGCCGTATTTTTTAGCCTTATCTCCTATTTTCTTTACCAAAGGCGGATTATATTGCTCCTGTAAAGCCTTAAATTCCTCTGCACTGGCCCACTTATCTCCTATGGCCAGCCGGTTTGGCAGCGGGTCGCCCTGGGCGGTAGCTTTAGTACCGCTAATCAGTTGTATGGTAGATTTCGGCCTGGGAGATGTTACATCGTGCTGAATCATGATAGTACGCCCTTTGCTGGTACGTATGGTCGTGGTAT
Source organism: Pedobacter sp. BS3 (assembly GCF_008274585.1). Classification (GTDB taxonomy): domain Bacteria; phylum Bacteroidota; class Bacteroidia; order Sphingobacteriales; family Sphingobacteriaceae; genus Hufsiella_A. Next base: position 133,305 of record NZ_VTRT01000003.1, read on the forward strand.
TCATGTTGCCCCGGTATGCTTTATCAACATAAGGCTTATAAAACGCGTCGTTAGCCGCCAGTTTTTTAGCCAGATCATTCATCATAAAATCATTGCTGGAAACAGAAGTAAGATATTCCATCTTGTCGCCGCGATTTATATTCATAACCTGTGCAACCGGACCCAGGCCATGTGTTGGATATAAATTACCGTTACGACCAATATTCTCTTTTAACCGCCACAGGTTCCAGTATTTCTCTTTGGAAAAATGCCCGGCAAGCAGGTTATGGATATAGGCGCCTTCGCAGTGAACTATCTCCCCGAAAAAGCCCTGTCTTGCCATACTTAACGTTAGCATTTCAAAAAAGCCGTAGCAATTATTTTCCAGCATCATGCAGTGCTTTTTAGTGCTTTCTGATGCTTTGACCAATTGCCAGCATTCATCAATAGTAGTAGCGGCAGGTACTTCCACGCAAACATGTTTACCATGATTCATGGCATATACCGCCATGGGCGTATGCAAATTCCACGGAGTAGCTATATAAACCAGGTCGATGTCGTCGCGTTCGCACATCTTCTTCCAGTCATCTTCCGTTTTACCGTATAGCACCGGTTGATGTGCTGTACCGGCCAGTTTTTTGTTTACTAACTGAAGTTTCTCCGGCCGCAGATCGCATAAGCCTTTAATTTCTACACCCTCAATATGGGTCATCCGGGTAACTGCTGCCGGACCGCGGTTACCTAACCCGATAAATCCAATCCGGACCTTGTCTAATTTAGGAGCGGCATAACCACACATATTAAACCGTTGAGCCGCGTTTTTTTCAGCGAAGTAACTTGCTGTCGCCTCATCTGCTGTAAATCCCTGCAGCAGTCCCGCCCCTGCAAGGCTCATGCCGGCAAGACCGGACAGTTTCAGAAATTCTCTGCGATTAGTTTCCATGATATTTAAAGGTGATTGTTAAGATTAAAAACACGGTTAGCACTTCCAATACCGGTTCAAATGTATTAATTAGACATTCCCGTTTTGAGCATTAAACCAATTAAAATAGCGAGAACGTTGCCGGGAACGGTATCGAGAACGTTACCATTTATTTATCCGGAAATAACGATATAAACCGAACCAATAATCAATACTTTAGTCGCATCAATTACAAGCATAAACTCTTAAATTAAACCTGACAATCACGTGTTTTTATGAGAAAAGACAGCTCAGCCATACATGCTTCATCGCTTACCAGGCAACAAACCACCATCTCTATACTGATTATTGGTGTGATGTTTTTTGTCATCGGCTTTATTTCCTGGGTAAACTCCATTCTGATTCCTTATTTTAAGATTGCCTGCGAGCTCACCAACTTTGAATCTTATTTTGTCACTTTCGCTTTTTATATCTCTTATTTCGTCATATCGGTGCCCTCCTCCTACCTGCTAAAAAAAACAGGGTTTAAAAAAGGAATCATGATTGGGTTCTGGATTATGGCCCTGGGAGCCTTTATTTTTGTACCGGCCGCCCTTGCCCGTACTTATGGATTATTTTTAACCGGTTTATTTTCTTTGGGCGTAGGTCTGGCTATTTTACAAACGGCAGCCAACCCGTACGTTACCATTCTGGGGCCTGTGGAACGGGCCGCACAACGCTTTAGCATATTGGGTATATGCAATAAAGGCGCAGGCATTGTAGCGCCACTAATTTTTGCCGCTGTAATTCTACGCAGCACCGACAGCGAATTGTTTAAGCAAATTCCCCTGATGGGAGAAGCCGAGCGGAGCGTGGTGCTCGATGAACTTATCCGGCGGGTGATAGTTCCCTATGCTATAGTAGGAAGCATCCTTGTTCTTCTTGGGCTGGTGGTATTGTATTCGCCGTTGCCCGAAATTGACACCGAACATGAAAACCCGGAAGTCGCCGAAGCTAATTCAGGTAAGAAGAACATCTTTCAGTTTCCGTACCTGGTACTGGGTGCTTTCGCCATTTTTCTGCATGTAGGCACACAGGTAATTTCCATCGATACCATTATCGGGTATGCCACATCCATGCATATTCCCCTGCTTGAAGCCAAGGTATTCCCGTCATATACCCTATTCGCCACAATATGCGGCTACCTGATTGGAATCGTCGCAATACCCAGATACATCAGCCAGAAAGCCGCTTTACAGCTTTGTACTCTATTGGGAACTATCCTTACCCTGCTTATTGTATTTGTAAAGGGACAAATGATACTGCTGGGACATACGGCCGATATTTCTATCTGGTTTGTAGTGTTGCTTGGTTTAGCTAACTCGCTGATATGGCCCGGAATATGGCCGTTAGCATTAAACAATCTGGGACGCTTTACTAAATTGGGCGCATCGCTTATGATTATGGGCTTATGCGGAAATGCCATACTGCCACTTTTTTACGGACATTTAGCCGATATTTATACTACCAGAACCGCATATTGGGTATTATTGCCCTGCTACGCCTACCTGGTTTATTATTCATTTTATGGATATAAAATAAAAAAGTGGTCCATTAAATAAAGGAACCCGTTTTCCATTAAACAATATATATTATGCAACAGCATCTGAAAATTTTTAACGCACAGGCAATTACACCGCATCGTATGATCAGGAATGCTACTATTGTGGTTACCGATGGGATTATCAGCTATGTGGGAGATAAAAATATGGAAATTGATGACGCATACGAAATAGATGCGCAGGGAAAATATGTCAGCCCCGGTTTTATCGACATCCACCTGCATGGCGGAGGTGGCGGTGATTTTATGGATGGTGATGTGAATGCCTTTTTAGCAATAGCCGAAACTCATGCCAGGTACGGAATGACGGCCATGTGTCCTACCACATTAACCAGTGAAAAGGAAGGGTTGCTTGAAACACTGAAAATTTACGAAAAAGCCGATAAGCTAAATACCAAAGGCGCTCAGTTTATCGGGATGCATCTTGAAGGGCCTTATTTCGCGTTGAGCCAGCGTGGCGCCCAGGATCCCAAGTATATCAGGGATCCCAACCCGGAAGAATACCAGGAGATAGTTGCCAGCTCGTCCGTTATTAAACGGTGGAGTGCCGCTCCTGAGCTGAATGGAGCCATAGAATTCGGCCGATATATGCGTTCTAACGGTATATTACCCGCCATTGCTCATACCGATGCCGTTTACGATGACGTAATCAAGGCGTTTGAAGCCGGTTATACGCTGGCCACCCATTTTTATTCGAGCATGTCCGGTGTTACCCGGCGCAACTGTTTCCGCCACGCCGGCGTAATAGAAAGCGGTTACCTCATTGATGAAATGGATATTGAAATGATTGCCGATGGTGTGCACTTGCCAGCCGAGCTACTAAAACTAATCTATAAAATTAAAGGCTCAGACCGGGTAGCTTTAATTACCGACGCCATGCGGGGAGCCGGAATGCCTCCGGGCGACAGCGTAATTGGCAACCTCCATACCGGACTTAAAGTAATTATAGAGGATGGCGTTGCTAAATTACCCGATCGCAGTTCGTTTGCAGGCAGCATTGCAACAGCAGACAGGCTGGTGAGAAATGTAATTCAGATGGCAGAAGTACCTCTTACCGAGGCGGTAAAAATGATGACCAGCACACCGGCCAGAATTATGGGTGTGGACGACAAAAAAGGTTCATTGTTTCCCGGGAAGGATGCCGACCTGGTAATTTTTGATGAGAATATAACTATTGAAACAACAATAATTAAAGGAAACATTATTTACCAGCGTGCAGGCTCACTTTCAACCGGAAAACCGGCAGAGGCGGTTTCTTTGGAATAGCTCCTTTTTTATTAATATTAACCGGTTCAATTATAATTCACTAACATAATGACAGGTAATACCATCTCCAGGAGAAAATTTGTGTCAGCCGGCGCTTTAGCTTTATCAGGAACGGTTTTAGGTACATTTCCGTTATCGCTTATTGGCCGGGAAAAAATAAGTGCGAATGATATCATTAACTTAGGAATTATCGGAACGGGTAATCGTGGCGGAGGAACGGCCAGATTAATTAAAGCTTTGCCGGGTATCAGGATAATGGCATGTTGCGATATTATTCCCGGAAATCTTCAGCGTGGTATGCAGCATGCGGCAACAGGTGCAAAAGCATATACCGATTATCGTGAGCTGATTGAGGATAAAAATATCGATGCTGTATTTATAGCTACTCCCTTGTATCTGCATGCACCGATGGCTCTCGATGCCATACGTAAGGGAAAGCACGTTTACCTCGAAAAAACCATGAGCTACAATATTCCGCAAACGCTTGACCTTGTTCAGGCTGTAAAAAAATCGGGACTGGCATTCCAGGTAGGACATCAATATCGTTACTATGCTTTATATCACCGGATTAAAGAAATTATATCACAAAACTGGTTAGGTGAAATCACACACTTCGAGTGCCAGTATCACCGGAATTCAAACTGGCGTTTTCCGGTTGTTCCGCCAGCTACGGAACGGCAGGTTAACTGGCGCATGTACAAGGAATATTCCGGGGGATTAATGGCCGAATTGTGCGGTCACCAGATTGACATTGTAAACTGGATGCTGGATAGCCATCCGGTTAAAGTAACCGGCATTGGCGGGATAAACTATTGGAAAGACGGCCGGGAAGTTTACGATAATGTCCGGGCGGTATTTGAGTATCCCAATGGTGTTAAGTCCAACGTATCGTCAATCCTCTCAAATGCTTATCACGGCTACGAAATCCGCATATTGGGCAGCAAGGCAACGCTGCAAATACAACGCGATGAAGCTTTGCTGTATGCAGAAGCCACTAAAAAGCAAACCGGAACTGTGGATGGCGTTACGGGAGCTACTATTCTGAATGCTACCCAGGGGAAAGCCGTTCCATTAACCTTTAATTATCAGGATAATGAGAAACGGGATCCCACATCGTACGCCTTTCTTGACTTTGCAGATTGTATCCGTACCGGCCGGAAACCCTTTTCTGGCGTGGACACAGGCAAAGACGCGGCTATAGCTGTACACCTGGCTAACCTTGCTATGGAAACCGAAACGTTTCAGCGATGGAAACCGGAGTATGATAGTTGAGCTAACACGCTTCAATTTTATTACCCCGGCACCGGTGGAGTGAATATTAACGCATTGTTGATTCCCGGGCAATCAGTCTGCCGGGCAACACAATTTCTTCGGGATGAAAATAACTTTTGGCGATGTGCTTTAGCAGTAGTTCACAGCTTTTTCGCCCGATATCAAAAGCAGGCTCGGCCATGGTAGTCAGCGTAGGCGAAATAATGGTCGATGCCGGATCGTTGGTAAAACCCATCACGCCCATCTCTTTACCTATTTTAATGTTTCGTTTTTTCAGGGTGAGCATTGCCCCGATTGCTTTACGATCGTTAACGGCAAAAATAGCATCCGGTACATCGGCACATTCCAGCAACTGGTACGCGTCAGATTCACCGCACTCCTGCGAAAAGCCCGAGCAGATAATCCAATCTTCTTTTACCGGGATATCGTGTTTTTTCAATGCGTCCAGGTATCCCTGCATCCGTCTTTGCGTAAAAGTAAGACCTTCCGGGCCGGCAATATGCGCTATTTTTTTATAACCACAGGATATCAGGTATTCAACAGCTTCAAAAGCGCCATTGTAATCGTCCTGCATTACTTTTGAAGTTTCTATGTTAGCGGCAACCCGGTCAAAAAATACAACCGGAACACCCATGTTCATCACTTCCTGGAAATGATTACAGGCATCTGAACTGGATGAAATGGAAACCAGCAGGCCATCTAAACTGGTAATGGGCAGGTTGTTAACAATAGATAACTCCCGTTCGGGAGAATCGTTGGTAACGTGCAGCACAATATTGTAACCGCCTTGGTAAGCCACTTCCTGGATACCCGTAATTACAGTTGAGAAATAGTAATTGGTAATAAAGGGCAATATGACGGCAATATTATGCGAGCTCCCTTTTGCCAGACCGGTGGCATTAAAATTGGGTTTGTAGTTCAGTTCAGCAGCCATTGCCAGCACTTTATCACGGGTTTCCTTATTGACATCATAAGTATCCCGCAAGGCACGCGACACCGTTGAAACCGATATATTTAGTTCCCTGGCTATATCCTTAATCGTGGTAAAATGCTTCATGTTACGTTAGTGTTAAATCAAAAGTGAAAAGTAAAAATATTAAAAAATGACGAACCGAAGCGTCGGAAATGTGGATAGAATATTCATCAGGCTTCTGCCGGAAAGCGATCTCGTCTTCAATTGAAAGATGATATGTCCGTCCAACCAGCAGCAAGCAATTAGATGCGCCTGCCGCAGCGTAACAAGTGACAACAGCGAATGCTCTGAGATTATGGATTATGATACATCCATATAGCAACAATCTGCCTTGAAAAGTATTTATACTATCTAACAACTAACATCTAACCATCCATCCAACAAATCCATTTGACTTTTCTCCTGACATTCCTTATTTTCAATCCATCTTTTATAAACCGGCTATGAAAAACCAAAATCCCAGTTCCTCGCTCAGTAAAAAGCTTATTGTAATTATTCCGGCGGTTATCTTGCTGGCACTGATTGCTTTTCTGGTAAGCAAACGGCATAAAAGCGTTACCGATAAGCAACGTTACGCTCAATACATTGATGCCTATACATCGGGTATCATTTCCAAAAAAAGCGCCATCCGCATTCACCTGACCGGTTCGGTGCAAACCCTTGGCGCTGTTGGCGAAGCTGATAAACGGGAACTGTTCAGCTTCTCGCCGGAGATAAAAGGAAAAGCCTACTGGATAGATGCCCAGACCATTGAGTTCAGGCCGGACGAAGACCTCTCTCCCGGCAAGGAATATGACGCTACTTTTCACCTCAGCGAGGTATCGCCTACGGAAAAGGGACTGGAAGATTTTGATTTTACTTTTACCATTATGAAACCGGGACTTAGCCTGAGCCAGAATGGCCTGGTTTCTCAAAACAATACTTCCCTGGATTACATGAAGCTTACGGGCGAGATCGTTACAGCCGATTCGGAAAAGCCGGAAACCATAGAGAAATGCCTGCAGGTTATGTACACTCAGCAGCTTCGTGTTAAATGGCAGCATAATCCCGAAAAAAAGACATCTGTATTTACCATAGACAGCATTAAGAGAGAAAAAACGGAGCAATCCTTACAATTAAACTGGAACGGCGACGCCATCCACGCGAACGATAACGGTAAAGAAATACTCCCCGTTCCTGCGGTAGGCGATTTTAAGGTGCTAGCTATTAAAGCCGTGCAGCAGGACGAAGATTACGCGTTGGTGCAGTTTTCCGATCCGGTAAGTGTATCGCAAGACCTTACGGGACTAATTACTCTTGGCACTTTAACCGATTTACGTTATACCATTGAGGGAAGCCAGGTTAAAGTTTATTCGCCCGACCCGCTGGAAGGCAATTATGCCGTAACGGTGCTTCAGGGCATTGAAAATATCAGCAATAAAAAACTTCAGGGCGGCGTCACTTCAAACGTTGTTTTTGAAAATAAGCTGCCGGCCGTAAGCATTGAAGGTACGGGAACCATCCTGCCCAATTCAGGAAAGCTGCTGCTACCCTTTGAGGCTATAAACCTGAACGCGGTTGATGTAACCATTATCAAAATTTATGAGAACAATGTGCCCCAGTTTTTCCAGAGCAATAATTACAAGGAAAGCAATGATTTACGGCGTGTCGGCAAGCCTGTTGTGCAGAAAACTATCCGCCTTGACGAAGATAAATCACTCAACCTGCACAAAAAGAACCGCTTTACCTTAGACCTGGACAAGCTGTTAAAAACAGAACCCGGCGCCATTTACCATGTCACCATCGGTTTCAGGCAGGAATATAACGTGTATAAATGCGGTTCGGCAAAACAGGCAGCCGACAATAACGAAGATGAAGGAGCGTATGATTATTATGGCTATGGCGAGAAAATTGACGAGGATGATGATTTCTGGGAACGTTATAATAATTACTACCCGCCGCATTATCGCTGGAACGACCGGGATAATCCCTGTACACCCTCCTACTACACTAACGACCGCTGGGCAAGCCGTAACCTGATGGCTTCTAACATTGGCCTTATGGCTAAACGCGGCAACGACAACAGCATGCTGGTTGCGGCAACCGATTTACTGACCACCCAGCCGCTCAGTGGTATCACCATAGAACTATTAGATTACCAGAAACAGGTGCTATATACAACAAAAACGGGTTCCGACGGCTTAGCTTCGTTTGAGCTGAAACGCAAACCGTTCCTGTTAATCGCCAAAAATGGTAGCGAACGCGGGTATCTTAAGCTGGATGACGGAAATTCCCTACCGCTTAGCCGCTTCGATGTAGGCGGCGATGTGATACAAAACGGGCTGAAAGGTTTCATCTATGGTGAACGTGGCGTATGGCGACCCGGCGATTCCATTTACCTGTCATTCATACTCGAAGATAAACAGCAAAAATTGCCTCCAACCTACCCGGTCACTTTTGAATTTTATAATCCCCGCGGGCAACTAGTGCAGAAAACCATTAACGGCAAACCGCTTAACGGGTTTTACACCTTTAAAACCGCAACCATAAGCACTGCTCCCACAGGTAACTGGACAGCTAAAGTAAAGGCCGGCGGCGCTGTTTTCCAGAAAACGGTAAAGGTAGAAACCATTATGCCCAACCGCCTGAAAATCAATTTCGATATTGGTAACCGCACCTATCTCACCAATCAGAACGGTTCGGCAGCGACACTCTCGGCAAAATGGCTGTTCGGCACCATTGCCAAAAATCTCAAAGCCAAAGTGGATGTAAACCTGAACACCATGCAAACCACGTTTAAAGGCTTTGAAGATTATACATTTGATAATCCAACTGTCGCGTTTCAATCGCAGCTAACATCGGTATTTGAAGGAACCTTAGATGAAAATGGCTCTACCCGTGTTAATACCAACCTGAACGAAGGACATGCCGCTCCCGGGGTGCTGAAAGCCAATTTTACCACCAAAGTGTTTGAGCCCGGCGGCAACTTCAGTATCGATAACTTCAGTATTCCCTATCACGTTTATAGCAATTACCTGGGAATAAGAACGCCGCAGGGCGATAAGCTGAGCGGCATGCTGGTAACCGGAAAAGACCATCGTATAGATTTCGTAGATGTTGACCGCGACGGCAAGCTGCTCAGCGGCACTAAAACCGTGCAGCTTGAATTGTATAAAGTGCAATGGCGCTGGTGGTGGGAACAGGATAACCAGGAAACGTATGCCAATTTCACGCAGGATAACTACAATAAAATCCTGAAGAAGGATTACGTTACACTAACCAACGGACGCGGCTCATGGACATTGCGTATCAATGAACCTGAATGGGGCCGTTATCTCATACTTGTCCGCGATTTAAGTGGCGGACATGTTACCGGTAAATCGGTATATGTCGACTGGCCGGGATGGGCACAGCGTGAACAACGCGACAACCCTACAGAAGCGTCCATGCTTTCGTTTACAGCCAATAAAACCAAATTTACCGTCGGCGAAAACATCGTGCTAACCATTCCTACCGCTAAGAACGGCCGGGCGCTTATTTCCATAGAAAATGGCAGCAAGATTTTAAAAACCTATTGGACGGATACCCGTGCGGGACAAACACAATTTACATTCAGGGCCGAAAAGGAAATGGCGCCTAACGTATTTGCCAATGTTACGCTGCTGCAGCCTCACGCCCAAACGGTGAATGACCTGCCTATACGCATGTACGGCGCTATTCCGCTCCTTATTGAAGACCCGCAGACCATACTGAAACCGGTTATCAGAATGGCGGATAAGCTGCGTCCCGAAACCGAAAGCAGCATCACGGTAAGCGAGCAGCAGGGCAAAGCCATGACGTATACCATCGCCCTGGTTGACGAAGGGCTGCTTGACCTCACCCGCTTTAAAACTCCCGATCCGCACAGCGTATTTTACGCCCGTGAAGGTCTCGGTGTAAAAACCTGGGATTTATTTGATAACGTACTGGGCGCCTGGGGCGGCGATTTACAACGCATACTCAGTATCGGCGGCGACGGAAGCATCAACCGGAATCTGAACCCGGCCAAGGCCAACCGATTTAAACCCGTAATTAAGTTCATGGGGCCGTTTTACCTGCCTAAAGGCGATAGTAAAACCCACCGCTTCAAGCTGCCGCAATATGTGGGCGCTGTACGGGCGATGGTCATTGCCGGTCAGGATGGCGCTTATGGCAATGCCGAGAAATCGGTGCAGGTTAAAAAGCCGTTAATGCTGATGGCTACCCTGCCGCGGGTAATCGGCCCCGGCGAAACCTTTACCCTACCGGCAACGGTATTTGCCACCGAAAACAATATCAAAAAGGTCAACGTACAGTTGCAAACCAGGAATCTACAGGTAAGCGGCAGCGCCACACAGCAGATAAGCTACGCACAACCCGGCGAGCAAATGGTATATTACCAGGTAAAAGTGCCCGAAATTACCGGTGTTGCTACCGTTCGCCTTATCGCACAAAGCGGTACTGAAAAAGCCGTTTATGATACCGAAATCGAAATCAGGAACCCGAACCCATATATTACCAATACCACGGCATCAGTTATACAGCCCGGTGATACCTGGAAAACAAGCTATACGGCCATCGGTATAGCTGGCACCAACTCCGGCAGTGTGGAAGTTTCGTCCATTCCGGCAATCAACCTCAAAAAACGCCTGGGCTTCCTGATACAATACCCGCATGGCTGTGTAGAGCAAACCACTTCATCCGTATTCCCGCAGTTGTATTTAGACCGGCTGATGGAGCTTTCGCAATCGCAAAAAGCGGGCACCGAACGAAACATTAAAGCCGGTATCAACAAATTAAGGGAATTTCAAACGGCCGATGGCGGTTTAAGTTACTGGCCGGGTAATTCCGAAGCCGACGAATGGGGCAGCAACTATGCCGGTCATTTCCTGGTCGAAGCCCAGAAATCAGGCTATAGCCTTCCTGTTGGTATGCTCGATGGCTTAACCCGGTATCTCAGGAACAAGGCGGCAAACTGGGCGCCCGGCACGACCAATTTCTATGGCGGCGATTTAGTGCAAGCCTATCGTTTATATGTGCTTGCGCTGGCCGGTAAAGCCGATATCGCGGCCATGAACCGCTTACGGGCATTTCAGTATCTTTCCGTGAGCGCCAAATGGCGACTCGCCGCGGCTTATAAGTTAGCCGGTCAGACTGATATTGCCGTAAAACTGATTAGCGGACTGGAAACCAGCATAAAACCCTACCACCAATCGGGCGGCACGTATGGCTCCGATGTTCGCGATGAAGCCATGATACTGGAAACCCTCACCTTGCTTGGTCAGCGGTCAAAAGCCGTACAACTGGTGCAGCACCTGGCGTCAAAGCTTGGCGAAGATAGCTGGTACAGCACGCAAACTACCGCTTACAGCCTGTTAGCCATCGCCAAATTCTGCGGTACCGGCAAAAGTCAGCTGAACTATACCTGCACATTAAATGGCAAAAAGGCTGCTGTTCACACCAATAAATACGTAAATACCATGCCGCTCGACTTTAACGGCAACAGCCTGGTTATCAATAATACCGGCAGCCAGGTGCTGTTTGTCACCGTAACGGTGCAGGGACAGCCTGCCGCGGGGCAGAATAATTTCATGCCCAACCGCAACGATGTGCTGCAAATGAACGTCAGCTATAAATATCTGAACGGAAAGCCCATCGACCCTGCCGAAATCAAACAGGGAACAGACTTTTACGCCGAAGTCACGTTGAAAAATCCGGGCGGCAGAGGTTATTACGAGCAAATGGCCTTAACGCAGATATTTCCGTCGGGTTGGGAGATTATCAATACCCGCTTAAACGACAACGAAGGAGCGCTGGCGTCGTCGCCCTATACGTACCGCGACATCCGCGACGACCGGGTGTTTACCTACTTTAATATCCGGGAATACGAAACGCTGACCTTTAAAGTGCTGCTCAACGCGTCGTACGCCGGGAGCTATTACCTGCCGGCCGTTCAATGCGAAGCCATGTACGATAATACCATCAGTGCGATGGAACGCGGCGAGTGGGTGCAGGTAGTACGGTAAATGAAGATGGCTTTTAGAAAAGCAGGTGCAGTAAAACGTGGGCAACGATAGTCCCGTGTTACGCTCATACGCCTACATGCGTTATGCACAAGGCCGGTATCCGCTGCACCCGGGTTTAACTGGCGGGGACTGTGCTGGTATGATGCAAACTAACGCCCCGATTCGTGTCTCCACGAATCGGTAAAAGGAGGCTTGATGGAGACACAAAATCTGGCTTGGATAAATAATAACTAAAATGGATAAGAACCTGTTTACTAACGCCCCGGTTCGTGTCTTCACGAATCGGTAAAAAGCATCGTGAAGACACGAAGCTTGGCCCGGAGATTTGATAATTGATTTAAACAAACGATAATGAGAAAGCTAATTGCAGCAATCAATATGGCTAACGCCCCGGTTCGTGTCTTCACGAACCGGCATAAGGAGGCTTGATGGAGACACAAAATCTGGCTTGGATAAATAATAACTAAAATGGATAAGAACCTGTTTACCGCCCGAAGAAAATCATTTATAGAAACTGGCAAAATTTACTTTTGGACAGCTACCATGAATAAGTGGATGCGCCTGTTTGAAAATAACTCTTTTAAAATACCGGTTTTAGATTCGTTATCCTATTTGAGCCGGATGGCCAAAATAGATGTTTTTGGATTTGTAATCATGCCCAATCACATTCACCTCATCTGGCGGATGAACGCATTAAACGGGAAAGAATCGGCACATGGCTCCTTTTTGAAATATACTGCTCATCAATTCAAGAAACTGATGCAGAAAGAGAAGATGAATATGCATCCCTATTTGGTAAACGCCAGTAATAAGCAATATGAATTCTGGCAGAAAGATTCTCTGGCTGTTGAATTGTATAGCAGAGAGGTAGCCTTTCAAAAATTGGACTATATTCATAACAATCCTTTGGCTGCACATTGGAATCTTGTTACCCATCCCTGTGATTATGAATATTCTTCCGCATCATTTTATGAATTGGGAGAAAATAAACATACCTTTTTAAAAGATTTAAGATTTGAGTTTTAATTTCGCCTTGACTCCTGTCTTCTAACGCCCCGATTCGTGTCTCCACGAATCGGAATAAGAAGCTTCGTGAAGACACGAAGCTTGGCCACACAAAGCTTGGCTTAGAATGATTTTTAACGAAAATACAAATCACGATAAACATACGCCCCGGTTCGTGTCTTCACGAATCGGTATAAAAAAGCTTCACGAAAAAATAAATTGGAGCATACTCATCAGCGATGGCGTATTTCTGCTGCTTTTCCTGGCATTCTGGTTTTCTCTGCCACGGAAATTGTTCCGGTCGCCTACCTCTTACGTTATTGAAGCAGCCGACGGGCGTTTGCTCAGCGCTGCCATTGCATCCGATGGGCAATGGCGTTTCCCCCCGCCCGATACCGTTCCGGATAAATTTATCAAGTGCATTCTCGCTTTCGAGGATAAGCGCTTTTACCATCATCCGGGTATCGACATTTTCGCTCTGGCACGTGCCATCCGGCAGGATATCCGGGCCAAAGCCATCGTGAGCGGTGGTAGCACCATCAGCATGCAGGTTATTCGCTTATCGCGAAACAGGGAACGTACCATTGGGCAAAAGTTAGTGGAAATGCTTCTTGCTGTGCGATTGGAATTGCGTTATTCCAAACAGCAGATTATGCAACTATATGCCGGTAACGCTCCCTTTGGCAGCAACGTAGTTGGTCTTGATGCGGCCGCGTGGCGCTATTACGGACGAAGCGCAGAAAACCTTTCCTGGGGCGAGATGGCTACGCTGGCCGTATTGCCCAACAGCCCGGCGCTGGTACATCCCGGCAGAAACGAAAAGCAGCTTATCCGCAAACGCAACCAGCTCATTGACCGTTTGCACGAGCTCGGGTACATCGACCCGTCAACCGCCGAACTTTCCAAGCTGGAGCCTGTTCCCGGAAAACCGTTTCCTTTGCCCAATGAAGCTCCTCACCTGCTCAGTCGTTTTAAAACCGAAAGGTCAAAGCTCCATGTGTCATCCACTCGGATTATCACCACCATCAATTATAACCTGCAAACCCAGATTAACGATTTACTGAAACGTTACAATAACCGTTACCGGGCCAATGATATCAATAATATTGCTGCCCTGGTGCTGGACGTAAAAACTGGTACTGTGCGGTGTTACGCCGGTAATATCTATGAGCCAGCCAATAAAGAGCTGGAAAGTCACGTGGATATGATACGTGCGCCTCGAAGCCCGGGCAGCACGCTGAAACCCTTGCTCTATGCCAGCATGCTTACCGATGGCTTTTTATTACCCCACACACTGGTGCCCGATATTCCAACCCAGATTGCCGGTTATTCGCCGCAAAACTATGATTTAGGCTACGATGGCGCCATCCCCGCAGATAAGGCGCTCAGTCGTTCGCTGAATGTACCAGCAGTCCGTATGCTTCAGCAATATAAATACGAGCGCTTTTATGACCAGCTGAAAAAGCTCGGTTTCTCCACCCTCACCCAGCCCGCCGACCATTATGGACTATCGCTGATACTGGGCGGCAGCGAGGTAACTCTGTGGGATTTGGCACGAACCTATATGGGTATGGCCCGGACATTAAACCATTTTAACGATTACCGGGGCCGCTACAATCCGCACGATTACGACAATCCGGTTTATATCCGGCAAAATGCCCCGGAACATATCCGGGTTGACCATTTACCGGCCAGGTATATATTAGACCATGCGGCAATCTGGTCGGCCTTTAACGCCATGGAAGAAGTGATGCGTCCCGGCGATGAAGGCTTATGGGAGCAGTTTACCTCGTCGCAGCGTATCGCCTGGAAAACCGGAACAAGCTTTGGCTTTCGTGATGCCTGGGCCGTGGGGTTAACACCCGGATATGTAGTATGCGTATGGGTGGGCAATGCCGACGGCGAAGGACGCCCGGGTCTTACCGGAATTGAAGCGGCGGCTCCGGTACTGTTTGATATTTTCAGGTTGCTGCCACAAGGCAAATGGTTCCCAGTTCCTAAAACCAAGCTCAGAAAACTGAAAGTTTGCAAGCAAAGCGGGTATAAGGCCGGCGATTACTGTACCGATATTGTCGAAGAGCTTGTTCCGGCAGCGGGATTACGCACCCCGGTTTGCCCCTATCACCGCCTCATCCACCTGGATAAAACCGGCACGTACCAGGTCACCGACCGTTGCGAAAGCGTGGTTAATATGATTCACAGATCGTGGTTCGTGCTTCCTCCTTCTATGGAATACTACTATAAGATCCGCAATAGCGGTTACAAAATGTTGCCTCCTTTTAAACCGGGCTGCGATGATACCGGCAGCAATGCGGTAATGGATATGATCTATCCTAAAAACAACGCATCGGTATATATTCCATTAGAAATTGACGGCAGCCGCGGTAAGCTGATCCTTTCGGTAGCGCACCGTAATCCCGGTATTACCATTTACTGGCACATCGATAATCAATATATCGGCAGCACACGAAGCTTTCATCAGATGGCTGTAAGTCCGCCACCCGGCAGGCATATCCTCACCTTGGTCGATGAAAACGGTGAGCGTTTGGTACAAACGTTTACGATATTGGAGAAGTAAGCCGGTTATTTATTGATCATTGTTTGGTTGATCGTATACGATCAACTGCTTTTGACTTCTGTTTTTAACCTTAACTTAAAAACTCTTTAATGTAACGCTACAAAATCTATAACTGAGCAAAACCGGTAAGAAGGATGACGGGCGATACTTACGCCGACAAAATTAAAGCGATAACTGGTATTCAGTATATTGATACGATGCCCCAACGAAGGTACGCCTTTATCAAGCAGCAGGTTGCATACAATGTTCAGGCCTTTGCTGTTACCAAATTCACAGTTCTCGGCCAAAGCTTTTCGCGGGTAAATTTTGCCAATACGCATAGCCGGCGTGGTTCCTGTGCTCGAAATATGTCCTGTAAGGTTGTGCCGGTTCAGGTCACCGGCCTGGTTGGCCGCTACCTGGCATAAGGCTTTATCGGGGTAAAGCATAGGCAATCCTTTAATTTGTTGCAGATCTTTTTTTAGCGACTTATAATAGGATGTGTGTTTTTCAATCTTAAGCTCATCGTAATTGCTGTACTGCTTCATTTCTTCGTTGTTGGCTTCAACATATTCCATAAAGCAGGTTTTAAAAAACTTCTCGCCGTCAAGGCGGGCAAGATTCATATAAAAGATAATATTTTTCTCCTCGGCGCTTAGATAGTTTGCATTGGCTGCGGTATTGGCAGCTTTCAATTCCCCGGAAGTCCAGGTTTGTGCATAAACAGGTACATACAATATCCAAAATAAGGCGGTGAGTAATTTCATAACCGGCATATAACGCAAATCGTGTCCTGATATTTTACCAGTATGGCCGTAAGCCGGTTTGCCGGAACAATATCTGTCAGGTAATATTTAATTTGGATACGGACGACAATTCCAGCAGTTTTCTGTACAAATGCTCAGGATTGAATGGTTTTGACAGGTATCCGTCCATTCCGGCTTCTATTACTTCTTTAGCTACGCTATTATTAACGGTAGCCGTAAACGCTATAATGGGTACATTGGCCTTAACGGGATTATCCATTTTCCGTATCGCTTTGGCTACCTCATAACCATCCATCTGCGGCATGTAAAGATCCATCAATATAATATCGAAGTCCTCCTGTTCTAATTTCCCGAGTGCAGCCGGCCCGTTTTCGGCCACTACCGGCTTTATGTTCCATAGTTCGAGTGTTTTTTTGACAACCAGGATATTTACAGCATTATCTTCGGCAACCAGAATTTTAAGATGTGCCAGCTCTGAGGTGCGGCTTGTTGATTTAAGAGCTACCGGCGCCGGCTCCTGCTGGTACCTGAAATCAATATCAAAAATAAATTTTGTGCCTACGGCAGGTGTACTGATCAGCCTGATCTGGCTTTTGAACATCTTTAAAACCTTTTTAACAATAGGAAGCCCCAAACCGGTACCCCCATAATGCCTGTTGGTGCTTGTTGAAGCCTGAATAAATGCATCGAAGATGGTTTGCTGCCTGTCCGGCTCAATACCAATACCGGTATCTTCAACAGTAAAACGAACGGTTATCTGGCTATCTTTTATCCTGGCAGTTTGGGCTTCCAAGCTAACAAAGCCTGTTTCTGTAAACTTTATAGCGTTGTTTAACAGGTTCAGCAACACCTGCGTTAAACGGGTAGGATCGCTGATCACCGTTTTATCTTCGATCTCCTTATCAATAGATAGCTTCAGCTCCAGGTGCTTTTCCTCGGCCTTTGGCTTAAGACTGGCGTGATTATTTCTTAAAACGTTTGCAAGATTGAATGGAATGCTCTCCAGCTCGGCCTTTTGAGAATCCAGCTTATTGAAATCGAGAATATCATTAATAAGCGACAATAAATTTTCGGCAGAGAACTTAAGCACAGAAAGGTTTTCCTGCTGGTCTTCACGCGGGTTTTGAAGCAATAAGGCGTTCGATAAGCCAATTACCCCGTTTAATGGCGTACGCAGTTCATGCGACATGGTCGACAGGAATTCCATACGGGCGTTGGCCAGTTTTTTAAGGTCGGCCAGGGTGACAGCCAGCTTTTTATTGAGCTCGTTCAGCTCGTTTTTGGTACGTGTAAGCTTAATGAAATTATGGTTGAATGCCCTAAAAAAGTAATAATGAAGAAAAATGATAAGCAGAAAATTGTAAGTGATCACAAACAGGTAAGTGGCCTGGCTAACCGGTTGAGCGCCCATACCGATATAGAAATAGTTTTTATTATCAATGGCGGTATATACCAATACCGGAAGCACATTAATGCTTGAATAAAACCATCCCCATTTTAACCCGTGCATATAAAAGCCCAGCGCTGCAGCCAGCCAGATGTATTGCAGGGTTGAGATATTTACTCCCTGTACAAACAATAATACATTGGTCCAAACCATCATGGTAACCAGCCAGAGCACAATGTGCGAAACCAGCTTCCAGGCATGGAAATAACGGACTATGGCAAAAAGTGACCAGGCAAATACCGAAGCTACACAGGCCCGGAGCAGTTGCAGGGTTTCGCCTCCGATAAAGTAAGATATGGTTAAAATGCCGGTAAACAGTATGTTTAAAAACAGCGCATATATAAATATTTTTACACGGGCCTGGTTTATAGGGTCTGTTTCGCGATTTACTGACTTGGCTACGATACTGTTAAGATAGTTAAGCAAGGGAGGCATTAATTTCGTTATGACCGTACAAATTTAAAACAATTGAATGTAATTTGTTATGAATTGTTATTTAAAGTTGTGATTGCTTTATGCCGGTAAGTTTATTCTTTACGAAAGCTATATTTGCAAGCATATTATGAAGAGAAAAATAGTAGTTGCGGTAACGGGTGCAAGCGGAGCTATTTATGCAAAAGTACTTCTGGATAGCCTGGGTACATTGTCAGACCAGATTGCAGATATAGGCTTTGTGATGTCTGATAATGCCCGTGAGGTTTGGAAGCATGAGCTGAGGAACGAAAGCTATACCACTTATCCGTTTCACTTGTACACTAAAAACGATTTCAATGCGCCGTTTGCATCAGGATCTGCCCATTACGATACCATGATCGTTTGTCCCTGCTCTATGGGTACCCTGGGCCGCATTGCCTCCGGTGTTTCAGACGATCTGCTTACCCGTGCTGCCGATGTGATGCTCAAAGAACGTCGCAGGCTTATTCTGGTAGTTCGGGATACTCCCTTCAACCTGATACATATCAATAACATGAAAACGGTAACCGAGGCCGGCGGTATTATTTGCCCTGCAAATCCCTCATTTTACAGCTTACCCAAAACCATTGAAGACGTAGCCGCCACAGTAACCAACCGGGTTTTAGATTTAGCAGGCTTTAAAGTGAACAGCTACCGCTGGCAGGAAGGATATTAATTGCCCGAAGGATGATTTATTGAGATACGATCTTAGCTGTACGAACAATACAGCACTACTACCCCGATTAACCGTTAAGCAGCAACCTTCCGGATACTTTAATAGCAGCGATGCCTGGTGTTAGCTAAACCGGATGGCAGCGGATACCGGCCTTGTGCGGTTAGGCTTGCAGGCGTATGAGCGTACAGCCGGGCTACCGGAACCCAAGCGATGCGGACACTGCTTTTCAAGAGCGAATGATGTGCTATAAGGCTCTTATCCGGGGTAAATTTACCGTCTTAAATTAATTTACTTTAACTACCCGTTTTATCAGGCTTTTAACTATTTTTAGCGCCGCAATGAAAAGGCCTTGTTTACCCTTTTTGACGGGTTTTTAACAAATTTTTTATTGTGGTTTCTGGTAAAATTGCAGATTAACGATTAAGTACAGTTTAAAACGAATGAAAATTTTAAAATTTGGCGGGACATCGGTAGGGAGCCCGGAGCGGATGAAAAGGTTATTGGATATCATCCGTCCCCAAGAGAAGCAAATTGTTGTATTATCGGCTGTGGCCGGAACAACAAACAGCCTGGTAGAAATTGCGAATGCGTATCAGAATAGCGATAAGCAAAAGGCCAAGGAGTTGATCAAGGCGCTTCATGCCAAATACGAAGTTTTTATTAAGGAGTTATTCAGTTCTGATGAGGGTTTGGCAAGCGGCCGGGAACTGATTGATTATCATTTTGCGCTGATATCGGATTTTGCCAATGAGCTATTTACACCGATAGAGGAAAAAATCATCCTGGCCCAGGGCGAATTGCTGTCAACTACTTTATATCATTTTTACCTGAAAGAAATTGGTGTGAAATCGGTGCTGCTGCCGGCGCTTGACTTCATGAAAATAGATGAAGATAACGAGCCGATGGTTGAGTATATCGGTGAGCATTTGCAGCCGTTGCTGGATAAACACGCCGATAATACCTTGTTCATCACACAGGGCTATATTTGCCGTAACTCTTTTGGCGAGATAGATAATTTGCGTCGTGGCGGAAGCGATTATACTGCATCGCTGATTGGCGCTGCCATTAAGGCGGAGGAAGTGCAGATATGGACCGATATTGACGGTATGCACAACAACGATCCGCGTATTGTGAAAGGAACAACGCCAATTGCCCAGCTTTCATTTGACGAGGCGGCCGAGCTGGCTTACTTCGGTGCAAAAATTCTGCATCCGCAGAGTGTTTTCCCGGCACAGAAGTATAAAATCCCGGTAAGGTTGCTGAATACGATGGAGCCAGCGGCTGCCGGTACATTGATCACCAACGAAAGCGAAAAAGGCAAAATCAAATCTATTGCAGCAAAAGACGGCATTACAGCCATAAAAATACAGTCGAGCCGGATGTTGCTGGCTTACGGGTTTTTGCGCCGCGTATTTGAGATCTTTGAACGGTACAAAACTCCTATCGATTTAATTACCACATCGGAAGTTGCGGTTTCGCTTACCATTGATGAGACCCGTTACTTAGATGATATTATACGTGAGCTTAAAGATTTCGGCACGGTAGAGGTTGATGATAACCAAACCATTATCTGCGTTGTTGGTGATTTTAGCGTGGGTGTACATGGTTTTGCATCGCGTGTATTGGATGCGCTGAAACATATTCCGCTGCGTATGGTATCGTACGGAGGCAGCAATCACAATATTTCCTTGCTGGTAAAAACCGATGATAAGACCGAGGCCCTGAGAAGTTTACATAACCGCTTATTTTAATTGTTTATTTTATGTTTAGCGAGGATGTTATTCAGCAGTTCGGGCAACAGGAAACCCCTTTTTATCACTATAACCTGGCATTGCTGAAAAAAACGCTATCGGCCTGCACACAGGCTGCTGCACGGTATGATTTCCATGTGCATTATGCGCTGAAAGCCAATTTTAACCCCAGGGTACTGGAAATGATCATGCAATGGGGCATAGGTGCCGATTGTGTAAGCGGCAACGAAGTGCAAAAGGCGGCTGAGGTTGGTTTTGACCGGAACAAAATTGTTTTTGCCGGTGTCGGTAAATCCGATAAGGAAATTAACCAGGCCATTGACCTGGATATTTTTTGCTTCAATGTGGAATCTATCCAGGAACTAACAGTAATAGATTCGCTGGCCGCAGCCAAAGGCAAAAAAGTTCGTGTTGCTATACGCATTAACCCTAACGTAGATGCGCACACACACCACAATATTACCACCGGGCTGGAAGAAAATAAATTTGGCATAAATAGTTGGGAATTAACCGATTGTATTCATGTAATTCAAGAATGCGATCATGTTGAACTGGTGGGTATTCATTTCCACGTAGGTTCCCAAATTACAGATATGACGGTATTCAAAAGCCTGTGCGTAAAGGTTAATGAGATTCACCAATGGTTTGAAGAACATGGCTTTAACCTAAAGGTATTGAACGTTGGTGGTGGTTTAGGTATAGATTATCACCAGCCGGACGAACAGCCCATTGCTGATTTTGAAAGCTATTTTGCTGTGTTCAACCAGTTCTTGGAGCGCAAACCGGGACAGGAAGTTCATTTTGAGTTGGGCCGGGCCCTGGTAGCACAATCGGGTAACCTGGTTAGCCGGGTGCTGTATGTAAAACATGGTATCAAGAAAAACTTTTTGATATTGGATGCCGGAATGACCGAGCTGATGAGGCCTATGCTGTACCAGGCTTATCATAAGATCGAAAACCTGTCAAAAAGCGAGTCGGATTTTGATGCAGTGAAATACGATGTGGTTGGTCCGATCTGTGAGTCGACCGATTGTTTCGGTAAAGAGGTAGATTTACCGGTTTCAGAGCGTGGCGACCTGATTGCCATACGTACCGCCGGCGCTTATGGCGAAGTAATGGCCTCAGGGTATAACCTGCGGGACACTATCCGGCATTTTTATACGGAGTAAACCGGTAATTATACCAAGTCAAGTTTCGTGTTACCATGAAGCTTTCCTTATACCGGTTCGTAAAGAACGAATCGGGACGTTAGCCTTATTTTTTCTGGATTACAAACAAAAATCACCCGGCTTTCGCCCCGGTTGGTGTCTCCACCAACCGGCGACAATTTGAATTGCACCCACAAAAATCACCTTAACTATATTAACGTTAGCTTTTTGTAGATTTAGCATTCACAAAAAGCGTATGGCGAAGAACACAAAGATAAATGTCCAGGGAGTTGATATTGTTTTATATGAAGACAATATCACAGACTTTATTTCACTCACCGATATAGCCCGGCATAAAGATCCTGAGCATATAGATACAATTATTCAGAATTGGATGAGGAACCGAAATACCATTGAACTTTTAGGATTTTGGGAAACGATTTACAACTCTGATTTTAAACCCCTCGAATTCGAGGGGTTTAGAAAACAGGCTGGGCTGAACAGCTTTGTAATGACGCCAAAACGTTGGATAGAGAGTACAAATGCCATTGGTATAGTTTCAAAATCGGGTAGATATGGCGGTACTTTTGCGCATAAAGATATTGCTTTAGAATTCGCTTCCTGGATTTCCATCGAATTCAAGTTGTATGTAATCAAGGAATTTCAGCGTCTGAAAGATGATGAAAACGACAGGCTTCAATTAGAGTGGAATTTACAACGGACTATTTCAAAAATTAATTATCAGATACATACCGATGCTATTAAAGAAAACATGGTGCCGAAAGAAGTTACCCGGCAACAGGCAAGCTATACTTATGCCAACGAAGCGGATTTACTGAACGTTGCTCTTTTCGGAATTACAGCAAAAGAATGGCGAGATAATAATCCCGGTAAAAGCGGAAATATGAGAGATTATGCAACTTTAGAGCAATTGGTTGTATTGAGCAATATGGAAAGCATCAATGCGTTACTTATTGGACAAAATTTGTCGCAAAGTGAACGGCTTATTCAGCTTAATAAGGTTGCTATTACTCAAATGAAATCTTTAACAGAAAGTAAAGCGATTAAGAAGCTGAACTAATGAATATTAAAAGCGGTGCTTACTACAAGTAATCCGCCAGTATCTGATTTAGCTCAATGGATATAGAAACGTTACGTGATTATTGCCTGTCTAAGCCAGCGGTAGAAGAGTGTATGCCGTTTGGCGATGATACCTTAGTGTTTAAGGTTGCGGGTAAGATTTTCCTGCTGGCCCCATTAAGTACCAGCCTGAGCATGAACGTAAAGTGCGATCCGGAGCTGGCTGTTGAGCTGCGGGAAAAGCATCCGGAAGTAAAGCCTGGATATCACATGAATAAAAAAATGTGGAATACGGTTGATTTAACCGGTACACTCAGCGACAAGCAAATTACCGGATTTATTGATCATTCATATCAGCAGGTTGTTGCAGGGCTGCCAAAGAAAATACAACAGGAAATTTTAAGTGCCGGATAACCCGGAAACCTCGTGCCTGTTATCGCGGATATTAGGATGTGACCGCTGTTTTCAGTCCTAAGCTCAACCTAAAGTACATATATTTCTCCTTTAAGATAAGTAACGGCCTTACCTGAAATCAATACGCGATCACCTTGCAGGGTGCACCAGAGTTCGCCTTGCCGGGATGACAACTGGAGGGCGTGAAGGTTGTTTTTGCCCAATCGTTTGGCCCAGTAGGGAATCAGGTTGCAATGTGCCGACCCGGTAACAGGATCTTCGTTAATACCTGCTTTTGGAGCAAAGCAACGGGAAACAAAATCGCTGTTATTGCCTGGAGCAGTAACAATAACGGCTATGGTGTCGAATTGGCTTAATGCGTTGAAATCGGGTTTTATTGCTTTTATCTGTTCTTCGGTCTCATAAACCAGCATATAATCGCGGGCACGCCGGCACTCAACAGGTATATCTGTGCCTAAGGCTTCTGCCATTCCGCCGGGTAACACTACCTGCTCTGTTGGCCGTGAGGGGAAATTAAGGGTGTATAATCCTTCCCGGCGGCTAACTATTAAGGTTCCGGCCTTTAGCGTATGAAAATGTATGGTGTCTTTTGAATAACCCAATTCGGTATATAAAATATGAGCCGTAGCCAGTGTGGCATGTCCGCATAAGTCTATTTCCAGCTCCGGGGTAAACCAACGCAGTTCAAAATCATCGCCTTGCGGAACGAAAAAAGCCGTTTCGGCCAGGTTATTTTCCGCTGCAATTTTTTGCATTTCAGGAACGGGCAGCCATTGTTCTAATGGGCAAATCGCCGCCGGGTTGCCACCAAATAGTTTACCGGTAAAAGCATCGGCCTGGTAAATAGGAATTTTCATAGTGTACAAATATAGTGTTAAGTTAAAATACAAAAGCTGAGTGAAACGAGATGCCTTTGCATACGCGTTAAGGTTAATTTTACGTAAGGGAGTCCCGGTATTCCGAATACCGGCAGGTAGAATGACGCAAGAGCTCTTAGCCTCTTAACGTGACGCTTATGTGAAACTGCAGGAAAATAACTCAATAAAAACAACCTGTCAAACCAGAAAGCCCCCGCAAGCCTACTTCCCAGCCAGCCTGCTTTCCAACTCTTTTATACGTTCTTCCAGCAGCTTTATTTTATCCTCGTATAGCTACTTAATTTCACGACTTATCTGGTATTGATGCACTATATTATTATTAGTTGAGTGCTCATTATTACTAAAGTTAAACACATATCGTTCATCAAAACCCAGGATAGATTCCTTGTCGGTTCCCAAAATATCCGCGATTTTTAGCAACCGGTCTTCACTCAAGCCTATATCTTCGTTTTCTATACGGGCATAATTGCTCTGGCTTATGCCCAAACGTTCGGCCACATATCCTTGTGTAAAATTCCGTAACTCCCTGAATTTCTTAATCTTTTTACCAGCGGCTCGCATAATTATAATAAATTATGCACGAATATACATAAAGTTTGCAAGCAGAGAAATAATATTTTAACCGGGTTTGAGAATATTTGGCAGAACTAAATTAAGAACTCATGAAAAAACTATTATTAAGCTCTATTGTACTGTTTATCTTTTCGCTCTCTATCCTGATTTTCCAGATAAGCTGTAAGAAATCAGCTAAAGGCAGATCAACCGAAAGAAACATCCACCGTCAGCAGTAAAATACTATACATGGTCTACAATTCTGACAATAGCTCATTTTGGATTGCAAACAACGATGGAACCGACAAGCAGAAATTAAATATTCCATTACCATCGGGGCATACATGGTCTTATGTCGAACATTTTGCTATATCTCCCGATGGGAAAAAGATTTTTATAGGATTTGCTGATGCTCCTAATGCCATTTATTCATGTAATATTGATGGAAGCGACATGAAAAAAATTGTAGATGACGCGGTGAACTTTGTATTGTATTAGATATATCTAATTCCTTTCCATTAAAATGAATAATAATTTTTGTAATGCGTGTGGGGCAAAATTCTATAGTCTGGAAAAGTTTTGTCCAAACTGTGGGACAAAACGAGAAACTACTGACAATAGCATAGAGAGTAATAAAAAAAGTCACTCCAAAAGCTTACCAGAAGGCTATAAAGAATTAAAACAAAGAATTTCGCATCTGGTAAAGAATAAAGGATTTATTGTCGCCAGTCTTCTGGAAGAATATTATATCCAATTTTTAAAAGAAGATAGCGATTTTCTATACTATGAAATTGTGACATCAGCCAATAATTCCAAAATCACCCAACAAATGGACGCAGAGGTTGAAGCATTGGGATATAAAGTAAATAAAGAAGGCACAAACTATTATAAAACGACAGATGATCTATCCATTACATCAATAAACAATATTATCGAAGAAGCACATCACATTTTTCACAATATATATAAAGTTGACAGCGACGAAAAGTTCAGTTTTGAAGAACAAATACAACTTGTCAGCGATACAATGCTTGCTTCTCATAACGAAGCCAGTTCTGTAAGTAGTGAACCAACCTCCAATCAGAAATATGGTTGTATAATAGGCATCATACTTTTGGCAGCTATAGGTTACTATAGTCAAAGCCCCTCAGAAAAAGCAGCAGATAAAGCCAGACAAGATATTGAATCAAAGTTTAGTGCTTGGGATGGTTCGCATATAAAATTGGTAGAATATGTTAAACCACGATTACGTGACCCCAGTAGTTTTGAACACGTTGAAACAACATACATAGATAAGGGAGATGAAATTTTTGTCACGATGCACTTTCGTTGTAAAAATGGATTTAATGGCGTAAACAACTGTTATGCTTATGCCTATTGTGATAAGGCCACAGGTGAGGTATTAAGTTGTAAAATTATGGATGAATAAAAAATCAAACATCATGACAGAGATCATAAGAAACAGAACTATTAGGCCCTCGTCCCGGCAAAGACAGTCAATAAGTTATAAAATAGATACTACAAAAATAGGTGCAGAGGATATATTAATAGTCAATATAACACATGAAAACAACTCCTTTAACAGAACATATAAATTTAAAGGGTCGGATGTTGCACACAGAAATAGTATTCACTTTATTGTTATTGATCCGGATACTTCAATAAATATTAGTTGGAGCGGAGCTCAACCCATAGAATCAATAATAAACACTTAAACAGCGACATTATGAAAGATGCTCAGGAAACGCCTGATGGAGCGAAGCTCCAGCTTCGTTCTGTCACTTTAAAGCCTTCGGCTTTACTTATACATCTTGATAGGAAAAATATCTTTACAGGATTCTCTGACACTATCAATGTCATTCATTCCTGTAACATGGATGAAACGACATGAAAAAATCATAGATAATGCGTGGGGCTTTGATTTGTATTAAAAGCTCTAATCGATCTCCATTAAAATGAATAATAACTTTTGTATTGCGTGTGGAACAAAATTCTATAATCTGGAAAAGTTTTGTCCGAACTGCGGAGTTAAGCGATTAACAGATAGTAGCAATACAGAAACTAATATAATTAAACTGCCATCTGTTGAGCTGCCAGAAAGCTACAAAGCACTAAAAACAAAACTTCTATATCTGATCAAAAGCGACGGCTTTTGCTTTCTTGTTGCTGATATTTCGGACTATTATATCCAGTTTGTAAAAGACAGCGGTTATCTGCATTACGAAGTTATTTCATCTGCCTACAATTCTAAAATTACGCAACAAATGGATATCGAAGTAGAGGCACTTGGATATAAATTAGATTCAGATCCCAATCGCAAAAACCGCTATAAAACAACTGAAGATCTCTCTGAGACTTCAATTGATGCTATTGTTAGAGAGGCGTATTATATATTTCGGCATATTTATAAAATCTCTGACAGCGAATTTTTTTCTTTTGAACAAGAAGACAACAATAAACGCTTAAACAGCGACATTATGAAAGATGCTCAGGAAACGTCCTCGGGAAAAACAATATTTTTTATTGTCATAGCTGTAATATTGGTCATTGCTTATTGTACCGGATCTAATAAAAATGAGTATACTAATAATTCACCAGCAGAAAACGAGACTGTAAATCTGAATAATTTCTCCGGGCGGCAATTTACATTTAAAAGCACATTATATGATAAGGAGGTTGATGGCACGACAGTATCAACCCGACATGAGGTCACTTATCATACGTTTGATTTTATAAATATGACGGTTACCCAGAAATCTCCCCTAAATGGAAAATGGGTAACAATAACATATTCTATAAACGATGTCTATCAGGAAAAAGGAATGCTTGCTACAACTTATGTCATAAAAGTCGGCACACTCGGTGTGCAGGAGATTTGGTTTAGCCCTGATGTACCTAATTTAGGCTATGATTATGATGATGGTTCCCGAATTGCTTTTTATAAAATTACAAAAGAATAAAATAATTAAAGTAATAGAGCGAAGCTTCCACCGCCGGATCAAACTTAAACAACTGACTGTGTGTCGGCTTAACTTGTGCCTTTGCTTTTAAAGGGTCGATTAAAGCTTTAAATACAATCCAATAATCATTAATGCTAATGTGAGAAAAAGCCCTACAAACCATTTGATCATATCTGTTTTAGCATTAGCCAAGTCGGCCTTTGATGCAAGATGCTGTGTTTTATCAACAACACTATGCTCTATTTTAGCCTCAATATAAGTTGTCAGACTTTCTGCTGTTTCTTTACCAACCTTCTCACTCAATAAAGTATATAACTGAGTTATCGTAATGTTCATAGCAATAAATTTAGAACTTTATATTAAAATGCCGCAAATCATAATCAATGTTTCGCACCCTCATAACAAAGATACGTGAATATATATAACTACAAAACCCTACTACCGGCGCAAGCCCAATGTCATTAAGTTAAGCCTTTTGAACTATAAACATTTTATCATATCTGATAATAGAAAGTATCTATTCGGGCTAAAAACAGATTCTTCACTACGTTCAGAATGACAGTATTCCTTAACTTAATGACATTGGGCGCAAGCTTAAGCGGCTGATTGCGTACCTGCTTAGCATGTGCCTTTATTTCTAAAAAGGTCCGAGCCGAAGGCTCGAACTAGCAAGTGATGTTTCTTTATAAACCGTAATAAAACAACGAGATAGAGCGAAGCTCCGGCTTCGCTCTTTTACCTTAAAGCCTCCGGCTTTACTTATAAAACATCCGTCATCCCGTATTTACCCGCAACCAATCAATTATCACCTCACTACCAAGGCATTATCCACCATGTGCCGGTTATATTGCTGTAAAAAGGCCTTTATGTATTGTTCCAGCTTCTGCTGTACCTCAGGCTGCTTGCCGCGTAAGTTGTGCTGTAGTAAAATATCCTCCCGGTAATTATATAAGCCAACCGTTTCCTTACCATCCCATTGCAGCACATAATCACCCGCAATAACCTGGTAAAGCCCGTTTATAGACTGAACAATAAAATGATCAGGCCGGTAATGAATCATATCATTACCAAAAGCGAAATACGGTTTATCAAAATGCAGGTAATTCAGCAGACTAGGCATAATATCCGCTTGCTGCACCGGCTGTTTCACTTCTCCTTTCAGCTCGCCCGAAGGGTCAAAAATTAAAATCGGTATGGCAAAAGCGCCAAGCGAAGTTTTATACTCATCATGCCACGCCACGCTCGAATGATCGGCGGTAATAACAAAAATGGTATTTTTATACCAGGGCATTTTTGATGCCGTAGCAAAAAATTCCTTTAAAGCCATATCCGTATAGCCAATTCCCTGATGTACCGGCAACGTGCCTTTCGGGAATTTCCCTTCATATTTTTCAGGAACCTTAAACGGATGATGCGACGAAAGCGTAAACACCGCACTGAAGAATGGCTGCTTAAACGTATTCAGCGTTTTAGCGAAATACTGCAAAAACGGCTCGTCCCATATCCCCCACATACCGTCAAAATCCGCGTCATTATTATATTCGGTTTTGCCGTAATAGTGCTCAATACCAGCCATCTTAATGTACGACGAGAAACCCATAGAGCCATTGGGCGCACCATGAAAAAACGCCGTATAATAACCCTTTTGCTTTAGCAAACCACCTATGCTGCTTATCTTGTTGCCCGAATAATAGCCCAGCACAAAAGGCTCATTAATACCCGGTATGCTCGAAATTACCGAAGGCAACGCTTCAATAGATTTCCGGCCATTAGCGTACGCATTGTCAAAAGCCAGTGATTGCTGCTTCAGCGAATCTATAAAAGGAGCATACCCTTTATAGTTACCATGTTCCAGGTCAGGATTAAAGCTGCCCACATATTCCCGGCTCAGGCTTTCCCAGATAATGATCACAATGTTTTTTGGTCTGAACCCCACGCTGTCTGCCGGTTGCTTAACCGGATTATAAATACTGTTTAATTGTTCAGTACTAAAGTAATTCAGCTTTTTTAAGGGTTGAGTATGAATTGTCCGGATAATAGAAAAAGGCGTATTGATCACAATACTAATTTCATCCGGGTGCGTCACATATTCCCCGGCATTGCTCAGGGTAATTGGCCGCGTACTGTGCCTGAAACCGCCCCGTATACCAGCCACCACACATCCCGAAACAAGCACCAGGGCCAGCAAAGACGATAAATAATAAGCCGGATAACCAAAATGCCGGGGCTTAGCCACCCTTATCTTCCGGTACAGCCAAACCATGGCAAACAGCAGCGCAACATAAAACAGGGTAATATACCAGTAATCTACAAAAATGAATTTAAACAGCAGCCGGCCCTTATTTTCCTCGTTGGCAAACTGCGAAAAAAGCGTGAATGTGGTACGTTTCAGCGTAAACGGATAATAGGCAACATCCGCCACGTTCATGGCAAGCGCAATGCCGTTGGTTACATAAAAAATCCAGGAGCTTATTTTCTGGTACGTTTTACCATACCGGAACCGGAAAGGAATGATCTGACTGACAATAAACAGCAGGTTAACGTACATAATAGCGCTGATGTCAAACTTCAGCCCACCCCATAGCATGGTCAGGAAATCCGGGATCCCGATCGGGTTAAAAAGCCCGGCATTCGCCCGGTAAAACACCAGCCGGCAAAGCGTAAACAAAACCAGAATAATACCTAAACGCAGAATGAGCGCCTTGTAGATATTCCCCTTCCAATATTCAGACATACTAAACTCTCAATGCCTGTGTTAACAGAAAACAGGCCGCAGCAAAGTTCCCGATGTTTTCACAGAATTACAAATAAACATAGTAGCACTACCCTAACAAAAATAAACCCGGGTGCAGCGGATACCGGCCTTGTGCGTAACGCCCCACGAGGTATCGGGGCAGGGTTGCAGGCGTATGAGCGCAACACGGGACTATCGGTGCCAACGCTTTACTGCATCTGCTTTTCTAATTATTTTGAAAAACTTGTTGGCTTTATTCTTTATTCAAATACGATGGTTTTATTTCCGGTGATAAAAACACGGTCTTCGAGCACCAGCTTGAGGGCCTGGCTCAATACGGCCTTTTCGATCTCTTTACCGGATGTTACCATTTGTGCTACGCCAAAAGTATGGTTTACCGGTATGGTTTGCTGGGCAATGATGGGGCCCTCGTCCAGATCATTAGTAACAAAATGTGCGGTTGCTCCGATCAGCTTCACGCCGCGTTCAAATGCCTGTTTATAGGGCCGGGCGCCAATAAAAGCGGGTAAAAAGGAATGATGAATATTGATGATACGGTTGGTGAATTGCGCTATAAATGCCGGGGAGAGAATACGCATGAACTTGGCAAGCACAATATAATCTATGTTATAATGGGTTAACAGGGCTGCAATTTCTGATTCAAATGCTTCTTTGCTTTTGTCTTCATGACTGATGTAATGGAACGGAACCTGGTTCTGTACGGTATATTGCTCTAACGTATTGTAATTACCTATCACGCAGCTAACTTCTGCACTTAAAGTGTTAAATGAGTTGCGGGCCAGTATATCGCTTAAACAGTGATACTCTTTGGTAACCAGTATGGCTATTTTTTTCCTGCTTTTGGGGTTAATGGTGATACCGGCATCGCCGGGCAGCTGATCTTTTAATTCGGTGTACAACAGTTGTTCATTGCCGAGGTTGCCGATGCAATCAATTCGTGTAAAAAAGCGTGAAGCCTGTTCATCTACAAATTCACGCATGGCGGTAATGTTGAGATTATGGCTTGCCAGTATTTGTGATATGAGCGCTACCAGTCCGACATTATCTTTACACTGAATTAAAATGAGATGTCTGTCCATTGAGAAGTCAAAAGTTAAAAATCAAAAGTCAAAAACTACGGATGCCTTAAAAATAAAAACCTGTTAATAATTCAGCGGGCAAAACGGGATGAATCGGTTTGCCCGTGTTATACTAACCCGGAGCGTAATATTTTTTGCAGGTCTTCGGGTGTATCAACGGCCTGCGTTTCCACATCGGTTACCGCTACTTTAATGCTATAGCCGTTCTCGATCCACCGTAGCTGCTCTAAACCTTCGGCCCGCTCAAGCGACGAAACCTCCAGGCCGGTGATGGCCAGCAAAGTATCTTTACGGTAACCGTAAATGCCGATATGCTTATAATATACCTGCTGGCGAAGCCATTCGGATTGCTCTTTTCCTTTGAGATAGGGAATGGGATTACGGCTAAAATAAATGGCTTGCGAAGCTTTATTTAAAACTACCTTGGGCGAATTGGGATTGAACAGTTCATCAGCAGAGGTGATCTCTTTTACCAATGTGGCCAGTGTTGTCTGCGGATCTGAGAAACAGGTGCATAGCAGGTTAATCTGTACCGGGTCAATAAAAGGTTCATCGCCCTGGATGTTGACGACCACATCAAAACCGGGTAATTTTTTAATGACTTCGGCACAACGGTCTGTTCCGCTTTGATGCTGATCGGACGTTAAAATAGCTTTGCCGCCAAAGTCATGTACGCACAGCAAAATACGTTCATCGTCGGTAGCAACTACCACATCATCCAGTTGGGTGGCGGTTTTAGCCTTTTCGTACACACGCTGTATCATGGTTTTGCCTCCGATTTCAATCAGCGGCTTTCCGGGATATCGCGTTGACGCGTAACGTGCAGGTATAATGCCCAGTATTTTCATCTACGATTTACGAATTTTGATTTACGATCTACTAATAACTAACCATCTAACCAACTAAAAAACTAACCAACCATCTTAAAAAAGTCCATGCATTTCACGTTCAATTCGCTGTATGATCAGTCCGAGATCTTCGGGGTTATTGGCAAAATCGAGCGTATCTTTATCTAATACCAGTAATTTACCTTCCTGGTAGCTGTTTATCCATTTGGTATATTTATCATTCAGCTTGGAGAGATAATCCAGCCGGATGCCGGCTTCGTATTCGCGACCCCGGCGTTGTATGTTGTTTACCAGTGTAGGCACCGAGGCTTTCAGATAGATCAGCAGATCGGGAGGCTTAATAAACGAGGTGATATTACTGAAAATAGACAGGTAATTTTCATAATCGCGGGTAGTCATTAAGCCCATTTCGTGCAGGTTTTCGGCAAAGATGTAAGCATCTTCATAAATGGTACGGTCTTGCACGATGTTACGATCCTGCTTTTGTATCTCTATTAGCTGGTTAAAGCGACTGTTCAGGAAGTAGATCTGGAGGTTAAAGCTCCAGCGTTTCATATCGCTGTAAAAATCTTCCAGATAGGGATTATGGTCAACTACCTCAAACTGCGGGTCCCAGCCTAAATATTTGGCCAACAGTTCGGTTAAGGTAGTTTTTCCGGCTCCGATATTACCTACTATAGCTATATGCATGGGTTTAATGTAAAAGTAAAGGCCTAAAATAAGTTATTCCTGCCATAAATACTCAGAATCGTTTAAAGCCAATAAATTCCCTGACAGCAGTGAGGGTTTTGCGGGCGCTTTCACGGGCTTTTTCTGCGCCAAAGGTGGCTACTTTATGGAGATAATTAGTATCTGATGCGATTTCCTGGATGCGTTCACGTACCGGTTGGGTAGCAATGATCATATCCTCGGCCAGTTGTTTCTTAAAATCGCCATAGCGTATCTGGCAGGAATTATACAACTGGTCAAAATGCTGATAAGTATCTTCGGAGGATACAATTTTCATCAGATCGAACAGATTTTGAATAGCTTCGGGCTTTTGCTGGTTCGGTTCCGTTGGGCCGCTATCGCTGACCGCCCGCATTACTTTTTTGCGGATTATTTCCGGTGTATCTGATAGATATACGGCGTTAGCCTCGCCTTCAGATTTTCCCATTTTGCCTTTCCCGTCGAGGCCGGGAACCTTAACCAGCTTATCAGAAAAGCTGAATGCATAAGGCTCGGGGAAATAGTCCACGTTATACATCCGGTTAAACCGGTTACCAAAAGTTCTTGCCATTTCCAGGTGCTGTTCCTGGTCTTTTCCAACCGGAACTTTGGTTGCCCGGTGGATCAGGATATCGGCGGCCATAAGCACCGGATAGGTTAACAATCCGGCATTAACGTTATTGGGCTGTGCCCGTACTTTATCTTTAAAAGAAGTGCTTCGCTCCAGTTCGCCCAGGTACGCATTCATATTTAAGAATAAATATAATTCGATCACCTCAGGCACGTCAGATTGCAGATATATGGTAGCTTTTTCGGGATCAATGCCTGCCGCCAGGTATTCAACCAGTACGTGCTTTACATTTTCGTGCAGGTTTTGCGGGGTTGGATGGGTAGTTAATGAATGATAATCAGCAATGAAGAAAAAACAATGATACTCATGCTGCATTTTTACAAAATTCTGAATGGCTCCGTAATAATTTCCTAAGTGAAGTTTTCCGGTACTCCGGATGCCGCTGACAACAGTTTCCATATACGGCGAAAGTAAGTATTTTTTCTATTTTTGATGGCGCTATGCTCCGACTTTTGAAAAAAGTACACCTTTGGTTTTACGCTATTGAAGTATGCTTATATTTCTTTTTGCTGTATCCGCTTTTGTACTACTTTTCACGCAAGGTATCGCGATTTTCACGTTTGAATAAAGTACGCCGGTTTTTAGGATTCATCAGCTCGGCAACAGCCGGATTTTTTTATTCCTTTTCATACGAAGTACCCGTTGACTGGTCAAAAACCTACATTATCTGTCCAAACCATACGTCTTTTCTGGATATATCTGCCGTTAGCGTAATGATAACCGGTAATTTTGCTTTTATGGGCAAGGATGAGCTGTTGGAGAACCCGGTAACCCGGTTGTTTTTTAAAACGATTGATATTCCTTTAAACCGTCAAAGTAAAATATCGTCGTTCAGGGCATTTAAGCGAGCCGAAACCTATCTGAAACAAGGCATCAGCATGGTCATCTTCCCCGAAGGAAAGATCGGAGATACTTATCCGCCGGTGTTACATTCGTTCAAAGACGGGCCGTTCAGGCTGGCCATAGAGCAGCAGATACCCATTGTACCGGTAACCATACGTGATACCTGGAAAAAAATGTGGGATAATGGTTTTAAATATGGAAGTAGACCGGGGATTTGCGATATTTGCGTGCACAAACCCATAGAAACATCCGGGTTAACGGTAAATGATGAGGATAGTTTGCGGGAAACGGTTTTCCGGATTATCCAAAAAGAGTTTCGGACATAGATGCAAAGATTGATTGGGATTTCGTTGTACTCAATTTTTAACTTTTGACTTTTTACTTAGAAATGAAGCTTGATAACGCTACTATTGATAAAATTGCTCACCTGGCACGTCTTAACGTTGCCGATAGCGAACGCGAAAACCTGCTGAAGGATATGAACAATATCCTCAATTTTATGGAAAAGCTGAACGAACTGGACACTACCGGCGTTGAGCCGCTTATTTACCTGACAGACAGCGTAAATGTTTGCCGCGAGGATGTGGTAAATAAGGAGATCACTGTTGAAGAAGCGCTTAGAAATGCTCCCTTGCACGATGAACACTATTTTAAGGTAGCTAAGGTTATTCATAAGCAGTAATTGGTTGGTTAGTGGTTAGTTGTTAGTGATTAGATGGCTGTATCTCCTATCTCCCTCCCTCAGGTAGGGTTGGGCTACCAACTCTGTAACAAATCTTACTGGCCGGTGTCTAAAGAAATAAAAACATGCCCGATAAGCCGTTAATCAGCATTAAAGACATTGGCCGGAAATACGTCATTGGTGCAGAAACCATCTATGCCCTGAAATCTGTAAGCCTGGAAATTCACAAAGGTGAGTTTGTTGCTTTGATGGGCCCGTCGGGTTCGGGAAAATCTACGCTGATGAATATTCTGGGCTGCCTGGATACGCCATCTAAAGGCGACTATATCCTTAACGGGATACACGTAAGCCAGATGAGCGATAGTGAGCTGGCTGAGGTACGTAATAAAGAGATCGGATTTGTTTTCCAGACATTTAACCTGCTGCCGCGTTCATCGTCGTTAGATAATGTGGCGTTGCCTTTAGTTTATGCCGGTATTAGTAAAAGCGAGCGTACCGAGCGGGCAAAAAAAGCTCTGGAGAATGTAGGTCTGGGAAACCGTATCGATCATAAGCCTAATGAATTATCCGGCGGACAGCGCCAGCGGGTGGCTGTAGCACGGGCGTTGATCAATGATCCATCTATTATTCTGGCCGATGAACCTACCGGTAACCTCGATACCAAAACCTCAGTAGAGATCATGGGCTTGCTGGAAGAGATCCATTCACGAGGCAATACGATTATCCTGGTGACCCACGAGGAAGATATTGCGCAACATGCCCATCGTATTGTGCGTATGCGTGACGGCCTGATAGAAAACGATTATAAAAACACTGATATCAAATCCGTTTCACCGCGTTTACAGGCCTTCAAAGATAACGGTTCAGACTGGGAGAAAATCCCATGAAGTCTGTTGCTTAGTTTTTTAGTTTGTTGGCTGTTTAGCAGGATTTGTATTTGCCCCATTTTTGAAGAATAAGACTGCATATTTTACAACTGTAATTCACTGCAACGTATCATGTACAGCATTTTCCATCATCATTTTTAAGTAAAAACTTCAAATGCGACGTTCATTAACCAGGCAAATATCTTTAAATTTACCCATCAAAAAACATCTGCGTAAACATCATTGTTTATAGTACAAATCCGTAACCGAGAAATTTTATTTTGTATGCATTTTGAGAAAATACATAACAAAGGTCAAGCCCGATTATTCCAGAACAATTTTTTAGAAAGTCTCACAAAAACCCGCCCCTGGGTTATTTATATCATGTATATTCCCCTGTCGGCCTGGATGCTTTATCACAGTTATGCAGCATTTGGCTGGTCGCTGGGTTTTATTGCCGGGCTATTTTTGCTGGCTTTTTTCAGCTGGACGTTATTTGAGTATTTTGCCCACCGTTACCTGTTCCACTACGAGGCAACCTCAACGTTGGGACAGCGTATTGTGTACATATTTCACGGCAACCATCATGAATATCCCCGCGACAGGATGCGCCTGTTTATGCCGCCCGTACCCAGCATTATCCTGGCAGCAGTTATATTTTCGCTCATTTACGGACTGTCGGCACTGTTTACCGGAAACGGCGATTACGCCTTTGTCTATTTTCCCGGCTTCCTGATGGGCTACCTGGCGTATGTCTCCATGCACTATGCCATACACGCCTACCCGCCGCCCAGAATGCTCAAATCCCTGTGGCGAAACCATCACCTGCATCATTACAAATATCCCGAAAAAGGCTTTGGCGTAAGCTCCGTTTTCTGGGACAAAGTGTTCAGAACCGAACCCAGGGAAGAAATACAATCGTAAAATTCTTCATTTTTATTGAAAAGCAAGTTCCGGCAACTATCGGTCACGATAGCCCGGCTTTACGCTTATACTGCACAAGCATTAGCCACAGGCCGGTATCCGCTCCAATCCGGTTTATTGATCAATGGTCAGTGCAGTTAATAAAAATGAGGGTGTCTCAAAAGTCAGTAAAACCATCTATTTACAGTCACGCTTCCCCCGAATTCTCGGGGGAAGCGCCTGTAGCCATAATGAACCAATCCTTCGACAGGCTCAGGATGACCATAGGGGACTTTTGAGACACCCTCATTTCAGTACGCCGGAATGCTATTGTCAAACTTTGCAGTGATTATATTGTTTTGGCTTATATTATTATTTAAAATAGCAACATGAAAATATTAACCTTATCAGCAGTAATGCTATATTTTTCTGTTCCGGTAATGGCACAAGACCTAAAACAAGTTAGCTACTGGGATGGGCAGCAAAAACTAAATGGCCTGGTAACCAAAAACACAGGTAAAAAGCTTCCCGGTGTTTTAATACTTCCCGCCTGGAAAGGAATTGACGAGGAAGCAAAGAATGCCGCGTTAGCATTAGAAAAGCAGGGCTACGTAGCATTCATCGCCGATATCTATGGTGAAGGCAATATTCCTGCCGATAATGCTGCGGCTGCCCGTATATCATCCAGCTTTAAAAACGATTACAAAGCCTACCAGAAAAGAATCAGTCTGGCGTTAGAGCAGCTAAAAAAGAACGCCAACAGTCAGAAGCTGGCTGTTATCGGTTATTGTTTTGGAGGAACAGGAGCATTGGAGGCGGCCCGTGCCAATCTCCCGGTGCAAGGCGTAGTGTCTATTCATGGCGGGCTTGGCAAAGCCAGCGACAGGAAAAACGGCCCATTAAGCACCAAGATACTGATTGAGAATCCCGCAGATGATAAGAGCGTAACTCCCGAAATCATGACCAACCTGATTGCGGAAATGAATGAAGCCAATGCCGATTGGCAGATCATCACTTATGCTCATTCAAAGCACACATTTACAGACCCCAAATCGCCGGATTATAATGAGATAATGGCTAAAAGAGCCTGGAACCATACCTTGTTATTTTTGAATGAGGTGCTGAGAAGTCAACAATTTTGATAGTTTTGACAACTTTAAAAAGTTGTCAAAACTCAGCTATCAAACCCAAAACTGTGTACAGCACTGCCCCACCCTATCTAAACCGGATGGCAGCGGATACCGGCCTTGTGCGGTTAGGCTTGCAGGCGTATGAGCGTACAGCCGGACTACCGGAACCCATCATTACAGAATCCTGCTTTTCTAAAATGCTAAACCAACCTATCTCCGGCTCATAGTTTATTTTTTATCGCTGATTATCAACGACTTAAACCTATAATTCTATATAATCTACAAAATATATAGATTTTATATAAAATATATTATTTTTGCAGCCAAATACACACGAATGATATCTTACAAGCTATTTATCAGGCCATACTGTATGGCGCAGGCAAATACCAGCACGCACTGAAAGCGTGATCCAATCCCGATTTCACTAAATCTATTATCAACAATTAATCATACACAACAATCATGAAACAACTTCTATATTTTACCTTATTCATTTTATTATGGGGCAGCACCGTATTTGCCCAGCAAAGTTTAACAGGAACGGTTAAAAACAACAAAGGCGAGGTTTTAGAAGGGACAACGCTCCGGATAAAAGGAACCACCGCGTATGCCATTTCAGATAACAACGGAAAGTTCACCATCACCCTGAGAAAAGCTCCCCCCTTCTCACTTCTGGTTAGCCAGGTTGGTTATAAACTAAGAGAAGTTCCGGTTAGCACATTACCTGATACCCCGTTAGAGATAGTTCTTGACAACGACGACCAATTGTCGGAAATTGTGGTTACAGCCCGGCGAAGAAAAGAAATCGTACAGGATATTCCTATCCCTATCTCGGTAGTAAGCGGCGCTGCAGCAGAGAATGCGGGTGCTTTTAATGTAAACCGCTTAAAGGAGCTGGTACCTTCTGTTCAGTTATATGCATCAAACGCCAGAAACACTACGCTCAATATCCGCGGATTGGGCTCTACCTTTGGATTAACCAATGATGGTATTGATCCGGGTGTTGGTTTTTATGTAGACGGAGTTTACTACGCTCGTCCGGCAGCTACCGCCGTAGATTTTATTGATGTAGATCAGATAGAAATATTGCGGGGCCCCCAGGGCACTTTATTTGGCAAGAACACTACTGCGGGCGCATTTAACATTACTACCAAAAAGCCCAGCCAGATACCCAGCGCAAAGGTAGAGCTTAGCTACGGAAACTATAATTACATACAGGCTAAAACATCGGTTACGGGGCCTGTAGCAAAAAATCTGGCGGCAAGAATATCCATTTCGGGCACGCAAAGAGATGGTACGATCTGGAACGCCAATGAAGAACGAAGGTATAATGGGCTAAATAACCTGGGCGCTAAAGGGCAATTATACTTTACACCGTCCGATAAATTTGAGCTGCTGTTAAGCGGAGACGTAAATATTCAGCATCCTGCCGGTTATCCTTTGGTAGTGGCAGGAATTACTACAACCGAAAGAAGCGCTTATCGTCAATACGACCGGATCATTGCCGATCTGGGCTATCAGCCAACTAAAGTTGATCCTTTTTCAAGAGTGATATATACGAATACGCCCTGGAAACAAGATCAATCCATAGGCGGAATATCGCTGAACGCGGATTATAAAATAGGCAAAGGGACATTAACCTCTACCACGGCCTGGAGATTCTGGAACTGGGATCCTACAAACGACAGGGATTTTACCGAGGTGGTGGCGCTTACCAAATCACAGGGCAATAGCCGCCATGACCAATATTCGCAGGAAGTGAGATATGCAGGTAACATCAATGATAAACTAAGCGGCGTTATTGGCGTTTTCCTGCTGGGACAAAAATTGCAGGGATTAGACCAAACCGAAGAGGTTGGCAAAGATCAGTGGCGGTTTGTGCAAACCAGCAACAACGGACAACAAGCAAAATATTCGACCCCGGGCCTGCTAGATGGGTACGGTATAAAAACAAATTCGGTAATTAACTCGTTAAGTACAGCCATATTTGCCCAGGTTGACTGGGAGTTTGTAAAGCATCTGCACATCTTACCGGGAATACGATTTACCTACGACAAAAAAGATGTTGATTACAACAGAACTACATACGGAGGATTGGAAACTACAGATCCGGACTTGCTTGCTCTGAAAAAGGCGGTTTATTCCGATCAAAAATTCAATACCAGTACACACAATAACAACATTTCGGGCAACTTAACCTTGTCTTACAGACCGGCAGATAAGTTTAACGTTTTCGCCACCTACTCTACTGCTTACAAACCGGTTGGTGTAAACGTAGGTGGATTGCCGACAACGTCTACCGGAGATCCGGATCTGTCTGTAGCGGTAGTAAAACCGGAATATGTGAAACATTACGAATTAGGTATTAAAACCCAACCGGTAAAAGGCGCTATATTCAATGTAACGGCATTCAATTCTGATATTAAGGATTATCAAACTACTGTTCAATCGCCGCAATTAGGTGTAAACAGGGGTTATCTGGCCAATGCGGAAAAAGTAAATGTAAAAGGTTTAGAAGTTGAAGGAAACTACCAGTTAGAACGTTTTTTGACCTTAAACGCCGCGGTTACCTATCTGGATGGTAAATATGTATCATTTAAAAACGCTCCTCTGCCATTGGAAGAAACCGGTCATACCGAAGTAATTGATGGTGTAAGCACGCAGGTGGCGTTCAAGGATGCTTCCGGAGGTGTACTACCGGGAATTTCAAAGTGGAACGCCGCGGGAGGTGCGGAATTTAGTACGGCGGGTAGTTTAATTAATAAACAAGGCCGGTATTTTATTGCGGGTGATGTTACCTACCGTTCATCTTACTCATCAAATGCAACACCTTCTAACGTGTTGGTAGTAGACGGTTATTCTTTATTGAATGTCCGGTTAGGATTCCAGTCGGCAGCATTCTCGCTGTTTGTTTGGAGCAGAAACCTAACCAATAAGAATTATTTTGAGCAGTTGCAGCCTGCTTCCGGAAACGCCGGTTTGTATGCCGGTGTACTTGGTGACCCAAGAACTTATGGAGCAACGGTACGTTATGCGTTTTAATATGATGGTTTAACTAACACCTATTGGAAAAGAAAGAGTGGTTTCGTACCACTCTTTTTTTGTTTGCTAGATTAACGTGAGTTCGGGATAGGAAACGCACAACCTGTTTGCGCTCGTTTGCAAAACGAGTGCATCAATCTCCGGCGTTTGTAACGCCGGTAATAGCGGCCTTTGCTTGTTTTAAGCAACATTGCGGCGTTGAAAACGCCGTTTTATGGCATCCCGATTGCAAATCGGGACGAGCCTCCGCCTTAACCCGAACTCACGTTAACTTAAAACCGCTCTTCTATCCCCAAACCAAATAAAGCAAAATCGTACTTCACGGGGTCATTGGCATCAAATTCCCGTAGCCGGGCAGTAAGTTCTACAGCGGTTTGCCAATCGGTTTGCTTGCGGGTAATCAGCCTAAGCTTACGGGCAACACGGTCAACATGCAAATCGCAGGGGCAAATAAGCTGCGATGGCTTAACCTGATTCCAGATTCCAAAGTCAACGCCATTGTTATCTTTTCTCACCATCCAGCGTAAAAACATGTTTAACCGCTTACAGGTAGATTTTTGCTG
The DNA here is from genome assembly GCF_008274585.1 of Pedobacter sp. BS3. Classification (GTDB taxonomy): domain Bacteria; phylum Bacteroidota; class Bacteroidia; order Sphingobacteriales; family Sphingobacteriaceae; genus Hufsiella_A. The sequence goes on from NZ_VTRT01000003.1 coordinate 175,081, forward strand.
TGGTGACGATACGTGCTTAACCGTACGGTGGGGATAATCGGGCAAGCTGAAAAAATACCCGCGAAAGTAGTTCAATGCGCTTTCAATAGTCAGTCCTTTGAGCTCATGCTGATAACACACCGAAGATGTGTTCGCCTGTGCTTGTTCTGTTATAATTGAATTATCCAGGTATTCTTCACGGAAATTGTTTTTTTCCTTAAAAGGCATAAACGCTTGCTCCAGCGAGTCGAACTGCCGGTAATGTTCTGCAAAGAAACTGATAAAATATAGCAGGTCGGTATCGTTAAAAGTGCGATGCTTGAACCCGAGCAGGCTTTTTAAATCCGAGTCACTGTGATTTAAAACAAAATCGTGTGGCGCATTATCCATACGGGCCATCAGCTCGCGGCATTTGCTGATGATAGTTTTGCGTTGTCCCCAGGCTAATATCGCTGCAAAAAATCCCGAAATTTCAATATCCTGTTTTTTTGAAAAACCATGCGGAATTACAACAGGATCATTTTCGATAAAACCCGGCTGGTTATATTGTTCGGCTTTGGCATCCAGAAATGCCTTGAGATTTGTAATAACGGGCTGATAGTGCATCGTGTAAAGCTTACCTGGATTAGTTCAACGCCTGTTCTAAATCGGCCAGCAAATCATCAATATCCTCAACGCCCACACTTAAACGCAACAGGTTATCCACCACACCGGCCTTTTCGCGTTCTTCGCGGGGAATAGACGCATGAGTCATGGTTGCGGGGTGATTAACCAGCGACTCCACTCCTCCCAGCGATTCTGCCAGTGTAAACACTTTGAAAGATGAAGCGATTTTGAACGTTTCCTGCAACCCGGCGTTTTTCAATACGATGGAAATCATGCCGCCGAAATCACGCATCTGCGCTTTCGCGATGTGGTGATTGGGATGATGTTCAAAGCCCGGCCAATATACTTTTTCTATTCTGGGATGATTTTGCAGAAACTCCGCCACCCTGCGTCCGTTAGCGCAATGAGCCTGCATACGCAGATGCAGCGTTTTTATTCCACGTAGCACCAAAAAGCTATCCATTGGCCCCGGAGTTGCCCCACACGAATTATAGATAAACCATAAATCCTTATACAACTGTTCGTTGTTGGTCATTAATGCGCCCATAACCACGTCAGAATGGCCGCCAATGTATTTGGTAACCGAGTGCATGACTAAATCAGCACCTAAATCAATCGGGTTTTGCAGATAAGGCGAGGCAAAGGTATTATCTACGGTTAACAACACATTCTCCGCTTTCGCGATAGCTGCCACAGCCCGGATGTCAATAACCTGCATCGTAGGATTGGTAGGTGTTTCTATCCATATCAGGCGTGTTTTTTCTGAAATGTGATGACGAATAATTTCGGGATCAGAGAGATTGAGAAAATGGAATTTGATACCGTAATTAGCGAAAACCTTAGTAAAGATACGATAAGAACCACCGTACAGATCGTTACCGGTAATTACCTCATCGCCGGGTTTCAGCAGCTTCAAAACAGCATCGGTTGCAGCCATACCGCTGGCAAATGCCAATCCGAATTTTGCGTTTTCCAAAGCCGCCATACAATCCTCAAGCGCTTTTCGGGTAGGATTTGTTCCCCTCGAGTATTCATATCCTTTATGGTCGCCGGGCGATTTTTGGGCGTATGTAGATGTTTGATAAACGGGAGTCATTACAGCGCCGGTAGCCGGATCGGGATGCTGACCGGCATGTATGGCTTTGGTTGCAAATTTCATAGTATATTAATTCAAAAGTAAAAATTCAAAATTCAAAAGTTGAACGTAGTGAAATCCCGGCTTTCCGGGATTGAGTCCCGTATCCCGAATCGTTCCTCTCGGGACAGGCAGTACGGGAAAGTCCCGACCACTCGGGATAAAATCGGGTACGAAGCTCAATATCTCAGTATAAAAATCAGAGCGTACATTACTCATATCAGACTTTGTATTCAATTATCCTGCAAAGATAGCCTTTTTGAAAACGAGCTGAAAGCCTATAGAGAGGTAAAAGGTAGAAGGTAGAAGGTGTAAGGTATAAGGCTCAATACGCAAATGAGAAGCAAGAACATAGATGCAAGAAACAAGAGAGGAACATAGTCCTGCCCCTCTTCCGCCAGCCGGCGGAGGGTCGGGGGAGAGGCTTCTAACAACTAAAGCAAAACCGCAATGCCTGTACATTGTTCTATCAGTATAATTGATTTACTTATGAAAAATTCGAAAAACAAACCCGGGCAGGTGCGGGAGCAAAGCAGTGAGCAGGGAACTCCGCTTGGAAACAAGTATGATAAGGATAAAAAGTCTAAGCCTTCAGTTAAACCGGATGCGGAAAATAAAAAGCAGAAAATACACGAAGATAAAGGCAGTATAGAAGATTACAGCAAGGTTCAGCAGCACGGTGGTGATGAGGTGAAGACCTATTAACCTCAGTTCGATTAATAATACTGCTCAAAGCAGGTTTAACAAAGATTGCTTCGTCCTATCGTCCTCGCAAAGACGAAAATAGGAGCGTCATTGCGAATCGAAGGGCTGGAATTGAGCGTTGGAATGAAGCAATCTATTCATAATCAAGCAAATAATAATCGAACTGAGGTTATTAGCTTGTAAAGCTCTACTTCTTCTCCAGGTCTTCCGGCTTTAATTCATGCAGGTCAAAGCTGTTATTCCGGATGTCATATTGAACAATTTTTTTGCCTCCGGTAGGTTTATTGTCAGCATCGGCATCCTGGTAAAGCGGGAATTCACGTATCAGCTTACCTTCTTTCATATAAACAGAATCGCGGCCGCGATAACTTTCCTGCGTTTTAGCTGTTAGCTTCGGGAAGCTGATTTCGCGACCGTTGCCGTTGTTATCAAATTCGTACACATACATATCCAGGTAATTCCGTTCGCCGGAAATAACAGCCTGAATAAATATCTCCGGGTTACCGTCGTTATCCAGATCGGTATTCCAGACATCCACAATTTTACCACCCATCGCCCCGCTTAACGACTGAAATCTGTTATGCGTGGAATCAGAGCGCAGGATCACATAGGCTCCTTCCCCATCTTTACCTCTCCCCCACGCCAGCACGTCAAATATCAGTCCCGGCTTTACCTCCACTACTTTGTGATAGGTAAACGGTCTGGGCAATACCGTACGCACTACCGGCTTACTGGATTTCTCAGGTTGGTTATCTGTACAGGCCGAAAAAAGCGTAAGCCCGGACAGCAAACTTATGATGATAAAAACACTATGCTTCATTTTGTTAAGTCAAAATTAAAAATTTAAAAGTCAAAACATTTGAACCGGTTAAAATCAATAAATATAAAAACAGATTGATGTAACAGTCTGAAATTGACGATATACTAAGTTACAACGTTTATAGGTTAAGCCTATTATATTTATTTTCAGCATTTTACTTCATAAGCGCCTGCTCAATCAGCTCACCATAAAAATCAGCAATGTCTTTACCGGCCGCCTTTACCTGTTGCGGAATAAAGCTGGTTGCTGTTTGTCCCGGTATGGTATTGATTTCCACGAAATAAAAATTCCCGGTTTCATGTTCCAGGAAATAATCTACACGTACCATTCCACGGCAATTCAGAACCTGGTAAATATCGGTAATAATGCGCTCTACCCTGCTTCGTTCCTCCGCCGACATGCGCCCGGGAGTAATTTCTTCGGTAACGCCGGGAGTATATTTTGCTTCAAAATCAAAAAATTCCTTACTGCTAATCACCTCGGTCGCAGGCAGTACCTCGATACCATTTTTACCGGTGTAAGCGCCAACGGAAAATTCCCGGCCGTTAATAAATTCTTCTACCAGCACCTGCTCATCCTCGGCGAAAGCCTTTCTGAGCGCTTCGGGTAATTCATCTTCGGTCTTCACCTTGCTCATCCCGATGCTGCTGCCACCGTTATTGGGCTTTATAAAATAAGGCAGCTTAAGTGCACCGGTTACTTTTTGAATATTATCGGGCGAATCGTTAAACAACTGCAATGATTTAGCCACATGCAATTGTTCAACGTTGCTTACAATGGCCTTGGTATAACCCTTATTCATGGTAAGCGATGAAGTCAGCGCATTACAACTGGTATAGGGCAAACCTATCATATCAAAATATCCCTGTAGCCTACCGTCTTCGCCCGGCGAGCCGTGCAGGATAATAAAGGCCACATCAAACGTTATTTTTTTCCCCGAAAGGGTTAATGAAAAATCATTTTTATCGATGTTATGCCTGCCGCTTTCATCCTCGTAATACCATTGCTTTGGCGATATAATGATAGTATAAACAGTATATTTTTCGGGATTGAGCTTAGAGGCTACAAAGGCGGCGCTTTTTAACGAAACAACAGATTCGCCGGTAAAACCACCGGTTATTAGGGCAACGGTTTTCATGGTTTCAAAGATATTTTAAATTCACAGTTCCGCAATTACTGTGAATCATTATCTTACAAAAAATATTACTTTTGACAGCCCGAAAGACATAGATTTGAGATAATGAGTAAACTCTTTTTATACCTGAAAACAAAAACCTTCCGCAACAACCTGTTGGTTGCTATTGGTTCGGTCATTGGCTTTGTACTGATTGTATTTTTCTGTTTGCGCTTTTATACCCGTCATGGCGAGGGCCTGCCAGTACCTAAACTTAAAGGACTTTCGGTTGAAAATGCTATCCAGTTGCTGGAATCGCAGGGATTTAAGTACCAGATAGATTCGGTTTTCCAGATGGACAAAGCGCCGGGACTGGTTGTGGAACAAGACCCGGACCCGAATACGAACGTAAAAAATAACCGTACGATTTACCTTACCATTATCACCCGGCAGGCTCCGAATGTTGGTTTCCCTGATATACAAAACATCACCTTCCTGGAAGCTCAGGCTATTTTAAGCAATTACGGTCTTAAAATAGGCGATACTACCTATATTTCTGATATTGCCCGCGACCGGGTTCTGGCCGCTAAATTTGGTGGTGAACCGGTAGAAAAAGGTCAGATGCTACCCAAAGGTTCGAAAGTTGACCTGGTGCTGGGCGATGGCAAAGGTGCCAGCGAGGTTGACCTGCCCGATTTAAAAGGTTTAACGCTCAGCGAAGCCATCTTTTCGCTAAAAGGCGCATCACTCAGTTTAGGCACCGTGATGTACGAAGGCGCTATAACCGATTCGCTCAATGCGCATATCATCCGGCAATATCCCGCTTTAAGCGATTCGCTGAGCAAAGTTGCCATTGGAACAAAGGTTGATGTGGTGGTTTCAAATTAACGTATCCGATGATTATCAACCCGGCAGAACTTAAAGAGCGGCTGTCACACCACGAAGCATTAAACCTGGTTGATGTGCGGGAGCCTGTTGAATTCAGCACGTTCAATATTGGTGGCATCAACATCCCGTTACAGACATTGCATCAGCACATTGATGCCCTGAAGCACCTGGCTAACCAGGAAATTATTGTAATATGTCAACGCGGCCTACGCAGCCGAACCGCACAAAAGCTGCTGATTGACGCCGGGTTTACTTCGGTAAAAAACCTGGAAGGCGGCCTGCTGGCCTACAACCTCATAAATTCTTAAAACCCGTTTACAGTATACTTGTTAATAAAAACCGTTTCGTTTTAACTATATGGCATCCAAATCTTCATCCGGTTTGTTCAGAAAAACCATCATCGCATTAGTAATTATCCTGGTTATTGCCCTGGGGATTACGTTTGTAAATTACTACCTTAAATATTTTGGCCCAAACGTTACCGGCAACAAAAAGTACCTGTATATACGTACAGGCTCTGATTTTGCCGCAGTTTTCGATAGCATTAAGCAGGGCGATATGCTAAAAGACACTACCTCATTTTTATGGGCAGCCGATAAAATGAAGTATACCAACCACGTAAAACCGGGACGGTACACGCTTACCAAAGGGATGAGCAACCGCACCCTCATTAACATGCTGAAATCCGGCAACCAGCAACCCGTTACATTACGGTTCCATAACCTGCGCTTAAAGGAAGATTTTGCACGATACGTATCCAGCCAGTTGGAAACCGACTCTATGGAGTTAATTAACCTGCTGGACTCGGCAACATTTGTTGGCCGTTATGGCTTTACGCCGGATAACGTTTACACGATGTTTATACCCAACTCGTACGAAATTTACTGGAACACCAACGCTGCCAAATTTTATGAGCGCATGTACAGCGAGTACCAGAAATTCTGGAACAGCGACCGCAAGAACAAAGCCGAAGCCATCGGACTCTCCCCCATCCAGGTAACTATACTGGCATCCATTGTTGATGCCGAAGCCCTGCATGATGATGAAATGCCGGATATTGCCGGACTTTATATGAACCGCTATAAACGCGGCATGAAGCTGGAAGCTGACCCGACGGTAATTTTTGCCACCCAGGATTTCACCATCCGCAGGGTACTGAATAAGCATCTCAGAACCCTGTCGCCATACAATACCTATTTACATACCGGCTTGCCTCCCGGGCCCATTATGATGCCCAGCGTAAACGCGATAGATGCTGTTTTGAACTATAAACATCATGATTATTTGTACATGTGCGCCAAAGACGATTTTTCAGGCTACCATAATTTTGCATCGACAATGGCGCAGCACCTGGTTAATGCCCGGAAATTCCAGGAGGCTCTTAACAAGCGAAATATCAAGAAGTAATGTTTACACACGAAACTAAAATACGCGTACGTTATGGCGAAACCGACCAGATGGGTTACATGTATTACGGCAATTACGCTTCGTTTTACGAAGTCGGCCGGGTAGAAATGCTCCGCAGCCTCGGTTTAACCTATAAAGGTATGGAAGCATCCGGCATTATGCTGCCAGTGCTTGAGCTACGCTGCAAATACATCAAACCGGCTTTTTACGATGAGGAGATTCGTGTAAAAATCATTCTTGAAAAACTTCCGGGCATCCGGATACATTTCACTTATGAGCTGTATAATGAACAGGATGAGCTGATCAACATCGGCGAAACTACGCTGGTATTTGTTGATATGAAAAAAAACAAACCCTGCAATCCGCCGGAGGATTTTATTGAAAAACTAAAGCCGTATTTTTAGGTTAGCGTATACCTTTGTTGCTAAGTTAATTACGAATTGGTCTGTGTATTCTTTAACAGTATTTGATTTTAAACCGTTACCCATTTTTGACTTTTAACTTTTTACTTTTTACTTTCAACTACAACGTATGGGATGGATACATAAAACCTTGTTGAAATTTAAGCCTTACCATTACCTGATAGAATGGACCAAGGTTATTATTTTTCCGGGTTTTAGTCCGCTGCCTTTATATACTGTCGGCGTTTTCTTTTTCCAGGAGATAAAAAAGGAATCGCTAACAAATAAGGCATCGTCTCTGGCTTATAACTTTATGCTGGCCATATTTCCCGGCCTGCTGTTTTTATTCACCCTAATACCCTATATACCCATAGCCAATTTCCAGGATCAGCTGATCTCGCTGATCGCCCTGGTATTACCGCACAACGCTTACATGGCTGTTGAATCAACCTTACAGGATATTGTTAAAAAGCAAAACGGCGGATTGCTTTCTTTCGGTTTCTTTGCGGCATTATACTTTGCTACCAATGGCGTGCATAAGCTGATGCAGGCCTTTAACAAGGCATCGCTCACGTTAGAGACCCGGGGCTGGTTTAAACAACGTGTTATCGCCTTAAACCTTACTTTATTAATGGTTAGCGCCTTAATTGTAGGGCTTGTTATTATTACCATCGGCGAGTATATCCTGAACTTCTTAAAAAGCGAACTGGAATTAAAAGATTCATTCTGGATCTATGTGCTTATGCTTTCCCGCTGGATCATCATGATCGCCATTTATTTCACAACCATATCCATTTTATACCGCTATGGGCCGGCAAATCCTAAGCGATGGCGGCTTTTCAGCGCCGGAGCCTGGCTGGCTACCTTTCTGGCCATACTAACTTCCCTGGGTTTTGCCTTTTACATCAATAATTTTGGCAATTACAACAAATTATATGGTTCTATAGGTACACTTATCGTTATCATGATATGGCTTTACCTTAATTCGCTGATTATTTTAGTCGGATTCGAGCTAAATGCCAGCATAGACCTCTCCAAAAAGAGCATAAAAATTGTTAAACCGGTATTTAACTCGTTTAAGAGACAGCCTGCTGATAACCAGTGAGCCGCGTCATTGAATAAACCTGTGGATTTATTAAGGAATGTTTATAAAAACAGCCTTAAAAATATACGCAAAAACCTTTGGTTAAGTAACTTAAACCACTATCTTTGTGAAATAAATAACATATTTTATTACATTAAACATTTAAACACTGACAGAAGCTACACATAAGAGGCATATTTCTTCCAAGAATAGTTCTAAAACATCAGGCTTCCACATCATATAAATCCTTTTCTTCAGCGGTTTTCATCTCAAATATATTTCCCACATACGCTTCTTAATCCTGTTCTATTTAACCACTCAATTACATATCAATTATCAAATGAAAATTTTTGTTGCCAGTCTTCCTTTCCAATTAGAGGAAACAGACGTAAAGGAAACTTTTGAAGAGTACGGCGAGGTATCTTCAGTAAAGTTAATTCTGGACAAAGAAACCGGAAGAAAAAGAGGCTTTGGATTCGTAGAAATGCCTAACGACGACGAAGCCGGGAAAGCAATTGAAGAGCTGAACGGCTTTGAGATCTATGGCCGCTCTATTGCTGTTTCAAAAGCCGAAGACCGTAAGGAAGGTGCAAGACGCCCCGGCTTTAGCAGAGACAATAACCGCCGCCGGGATTTTACCCGTAACGAAAGAAGCTGGTAGCCTTAAAAGGTAAAGGTTTAAGGCGTAAGGTTTAGGCGAAGTGAAATCCCGATACCCGTCCCGGGTAATTCGGGGTTCGGGATACAAGGTTAAATACTGAAATAGCAGTAAGAAAAGCTGGTGTAATGGGGTATTATGCCTGCTTTTCAAATGATATCCAGCAATAGCTGCGCTACTCTATTGGCTGTTTGTAGCACAATGCTCTCCGGGCTGCCGTCAAAAACGTTGTAGTCCCGGTAATCCCGGGCTTTATGCCGGATGTGAATAAACATGCTTCCAACCGGCTTCTCGGGTGTTTCGCTACCACCGGGCTTTGTTAAACCCGTTACTGCAATGTGTATATCTGCCGGCATAATCTGAGATAACTGCACGGCAAGCGCTTCGGTCACCTCGGCTGATTCGGGTGTGTATTTATTGATCAGTTCATCAGAAACGCCCAGCACGTCTTTTTTAATACAAACATTATAACAAACTATTCCGCCACATAAAACCTCACCGGCAAACGGCGTTAACGAAAACTCTGCCGCCAGCCGGCCGGCCGTTGCACTTTCGGCAAAAGCAATAGTGAGCTTTTGCTTAGCCAGTTTTTCGCTGCTTGATATAATGTCTGATGATGGCATGTGTTAAAAAAGTTAAAAGTTAAAAGTTAAAAGTTAAAAGGTCTGAACGCACAACCATAAAAAAGCTAAAAAGAATTATTTCCCTGTTTCCGTATGCGGGGCATCAACCGGTTTGGATTCCGGTGAACCCTTTTGTCGCAGGTAAATGGTTAAAAACACAATAGAAGCAACAGACAAAAATTCGCTTTGCCAGTTCTGAAAAGTTTCAAACCAGAACTCAGGCTTACATAAATATTGTATAACAGTGTCAGGATGTTTGTGATGAATTAATTGCTCGGCGTTATTATCCTGCCAGCTTCCATAAAAATGGAGTCCCCAACTGGCTAAAAATAACAGTACAAAGCTTAACGATAAAGAGTGACTGTACAATTTCAGTATCCAGCCGCCTTTCTTCACCGGCCAGGGCGCATTGGGTGATTTCCGGGGTTCACGGTCAACATCTTCTTTTCCTGACAGCTTTTTCGATTCGCCGGAACCGATTTGCCGTAAAGAAATGGTGAGCACCACATATAAGGCCATTTGCAGAAACTCGCTTTGAAAATTCTCAAACGTTGCGGAAATAAAATGCCCGCAATGAAGGTAACCTGAAAAGCTGAGCGTTTGAACGTGTTCCTGTTTCCGTTCATCATTATACGCTTTCCACCCGGTAAACGCCTGCGCCAGCAGCGTAACCAGAAATAACGTCATGAAAACAATGGTTAACCCATTACGATAAAAGAAAGAGTATTTTTTTGTCATTGCGCCAGGTTAGTGCCATGTCAATGGAATAATGCCCTATTCAGACATTCAAAAACAAGGTTAGCCTGTGCGTGGCCTTTCTTATTTTTGACTTTTTCCTTTTGACTTAGCAACAGTTATGTAACAATAACTAACCTGATGGTATAAAAGTTTGATTAATGAATATCCCGAAACAATATTAGCCAGATATTCAGGTTAATAATTTGTCGTTCTTCTTTTTCTTTTTAGTGCCAGACCACGCTGCCGATACGTAATATTTTATCCGGTCAACCAGCTTAAACAAATCAAAAGGTTTAGGTATAAATTCATTACACCCATACGTTCCAAGCGATAAAAATACGCGGGGATACGCAGACATCATAATTACCGGCAGACTTTGAAAATTTCGCTTTAGCTGGTGGCATATTTCTCCGCCATTGATTCCATTCAATAAATAATCCAACAACACTAAATCAGGCTTGTACTCTTTGATTATTTCAAAAAAGCGGCTGTTATCATTGGTAGCCATTACTTCAAAATTTTCGTAATAGAGCGCTTCTGTAAGCACATCCAGAGTACCTGCGTCATCATCCAGTATTAAAATTCTCTTTTTCATCAGATTAGATTTAAGTGTAATCATTGCATTTTTTATTCCTGGAGAGCGCCTGAACTTACTGGTTATCCTGGTCTGGTTATATGATCCATTTTGAACTGTTTTACAAAGCAGAAAGTCAAATCTACAACTATATCATGCTAACATCAACGCGATTTATACCTGTTTTATCTGTAAAAATACGTTTTTTTTAAATCAATATATTATTAAAGATGTTAACCCTTCGCGGCAACCTATGAAATAATTTAAATTATGAATTTAAACATAGATTTTAAAGCTATAACAGAAAACTCGCCTGATATTATTACGCGGTGGAACAGGCAATGTAAATTAATCTATGCTAATGCCGGCTTCGAAGCAAAAACCGGCATGAAAAACGGCTTTCTGATAGGCAAAACCAAATTAGAAATGGGCTTACCGGCAGATATTGCTCTTCCATGGGCTCAAAGCCTGAAAAAGGTATTTAAAACAGGAATGCCGACAGAGCATTACAACCATTTTCCATTACCTCACGGCAACCTGCATCTTTTTTCGAGAATGGTTCCCGAACTGGATGAACGTGGGAAGGTACAGAGTGTGCTGGCTGTATCGCGTGATATTACCACGCTGAAAAAAATTGAAGAAACACTGAAAGAGCAGGCTCATTTCATAGAGCAGATCAGCAATGCCATGCCCGATATGCTGTATGTTATTGATCCTGTAAAAAAAGAAATAAGCTATGTAAACGAACGGGTACAGCAGATATTAAATATTAAGCCGGCAGATATTTATAAACGAGGCCTTAATGTTGCTAAAAAGGCCTTGCTGCCAGCTGATTATGAACGCTACATAGAACACCTGGATGAATGTACGCGGCTGAAAGACAACCAGGTAAAGGAAATAGAGCTGCCCATACGAACGGAAAATAAAACGATGCGCTGGTTCCGCATACGCGATAAAGTGTTTAAGCGTAATGCCGATGGCTCTGCCGCCCAGCTTATAGGCATTGCCCAGGATATTGACGATCATATTAAGGTGCGTGAAAAATTTACAGCCGATCACCGCCGGTTAAAAGAGGCCCAGGCTATCGGGCATATCGGCAGCTTTGAGTGGCAGGCCGGCGATATCCGCGAGTACTGGACGGATGAGCTTTATCACATCTATGGAATAAAGCCCCGCAACCGCGGAATAACGGTCAATGAGTTGCTCGGGTTTGTTCATAAAGCCGACCGCCCTGAACTGTTAAACGCCATTAAAACTGCCCGGAACGCAGGCCAACCAACAGATATTACGCATCAGATCATACGGAAAGACGGCACTATCCGGTACATCCAGCGACGTTCGCAAAGCATTTTCGATGAAAAGGGCCGCATCCGGAAGGTATATGGCACTGTTCAGGATATTACCGATATTAAGCAGGCCGAAAAAAGCCTGCGTAAAACTACCGAGCTGTTAGAATCTATATTTAATACCACCACAAACGGCATATTCGTACTTCGTTCTGTGCGTAACACCCGCGGCAGGTTAATCGGCTTTAAGCTGGAGCTGATGAACCGGATAGCCCAGGATATGATTGGCGGTAACCTGGTCGGCGAATCGTACACCAATGTGTTTCCGGCAGCCATAGCTGGCGATCTGTTTCATGAATACAGGAAAGTAATTGAAGAAAACAATATCATGGATGTCGAGCAACCTTACGAGCATTTTGGCACTAAAGGTTGTCTGCACCTTGTTGCCGTGAAATTGAACGACGGCCTGGTGGCTACCTGGAATGATATTACCAACCAGAAAAAACTGGAAAAAGAGCGCCGGGAGCTTGAGATCAAACACCGCAATGAGATTTTAGATGCCCAGGAAATTGAACGCAAACGCATCGCGGAAGCTATTCATAATGAAATCGGACAACTGTTGTCTATAGCCAAAATGAAAATAAGCCAGAACGGAGCTGAGGCGGAACGCATATTAAACGAGGCTATAAAAAAAGTGCGTAACATATCGTTTGAGCTGATGCCCGCCATTTTATACGATTTTGGCTTGGAAGCAGCTATCGTAGACCTTTTCCAGTCGAAGCTTCGCCTGGCAGATATTACCTATAACCTCAACTTAACAGGTACGCAATTGCAGCTTGCCAAAAACGCCGAGCTGGCTATATTTCGCATTATCCAGGAGCTGATAACCAACGTTATTAAACATTCGGGCGCCGACCATGTTAACCTGACCATCTCTAAAGAGGAAAACTGGCTGGTAATATACTTTACGGATAATGGCAAGGGCTTTAAAGAAACCGACAAAAAGCCTCGTTTTGGCTGGCGTACCATGGCCGATAGAATTAACCGGCTGAATGGTGAATATGAAATTAATACAGCGGCAAAAAAAGGGTCAGAAATTATTATCCGGATACCGGTAAAAGCTATTGAATAATATTGTTCCGGATAGCAAACCGGATGAGCGAAGCTGTATTTCTCGACCCGGTTTTATCCAGCAGGTTTTGCCGGTGCCCTTCTATGGTTCGCCGGCTTGAAAACAACTTATCGGCAATTTCCATATTGGTAAAACCATCGGCAATAAGCGATAGCACCTCAACTTCCCGCTCAGAAAGCTCCACAGGCGATTCTGACGGTGAAGCCGGAACAGCGCTGTAAAAATATTTTTTAAAGAGCTCGAAAACGAGTTCAGAACAAATATATTTATTCCCTGCGGCCACATGCCTGATGGCAAACACCATCTGGTCTTTATCAATATTTTTTAACAGGTAACCACTGGCGCCATTACGCATAGCCTCCACAATATAATTTTCGTGCTCAAGCATGGAAAGTACCACCGTAATAACGTTAGGGTAAGAAGCGCTTACCTGCTGAATAAGCTCTATGCCGCTTTGGCCCGGCATGTGTATATCGGTAAGCAAAATATCTACAGCTATACCACCTGCTAAAATATCCAGCGCCTCTTTCGCATCCGATGCCTCGGCAACAACCTCCATATCTGGCTCCATATTCAGCAGGGTTTTGATCCCGTTCCGAACAATGGTATGATCTTCAGCAAGTAGTATTTTTATCACAGCTATAACTTATCAGCGTTTATAACAGTTTGTTTATGCAACACCAGAGTGACTATCCTGTTTTAAATTCCGGTAAAATTTATTTCAAATATTATTTTAACCGCTATGATATTAATACGGTTTTTCTAAAGGAAATTACGTGTTTTGCAATTCGCATGTCCAGGTAATTTCAGCAGCAGCTATCCGTACCTGTCTGCTGACTAAGTGTCAGAACCGCTTCTAAACCAGCATTGTTCATCATTTTCAGCTTCCCCGGCCCAGCTCAATATCATTGATATTTATCGGCATAAATACGTTTGCAGGTGTTTTTGCCGGTAAACAAATGCTGATGTCTGTTTGTCAGAAAAGGGACACATCATCTATTAAAAATGGTTGCAAACTATTACATAAATGGTAAAGCTACACTCCGGTACATTGATGTGCCGGTAAACAGTACCTGAACGTCAACATGAATAAATTATCGTAAACATCCTATCTATCTAACCATGAAAAACAAAATTGCATTTATCAGTGAACACGCCTCCCCTTTGGCAACCTTGGGCGGGGCAGACAGCGGCGGACAGAATGTTTATGTTGCAGAGCTGGCTAAACACCTTGTAACCAAGGGTTATGAGGTTGATATATTTACCCGTTGGGATGACCCGCAATTGTCCCGGGTGGTAAACTGGCTGCCGGGAATCAGGATCATACATGCGGAAGCCGGTCCGGTATGCTATATTCCCAAAGAAGAGTTATTAGAATATATACCTGAATTTACCGAGAGCATGCTGGCATTTATCCAGCAGGAAGGTATCAGTTACCAACTGGTACATGCCAATTTCTGGATGTCGGGAATGGTAGCCTGCGAGCTGAAAGCCATTTTAAATATTCCCTTCGTCATTACATTCCATGCCCTGGGTTATATCAGGCTGATGTACCAGAAGGAAGCCGATAAATTCCCGGTAAAACGGGTGGCTATTGAAGAAGAGATTGTAAAATACGCCGACCATATTATTGCTGAGTGTCCGCAGGACAAAGACGATCTGACCATGTATTACCATGCTGCCGAAGATAAAATCAGCATTATTCCCTGCGGGTTCAGCAAACAGGAATTTTATCCTATACAAAAAACGCTGGCCAGAAAACGGCTCGGACTTAACCCGAACGACAACATTATTTTGCAGTTAGGAAGAATGGTTCCGCGTAAAGGCATTGATAATGTTATCAAAGCCATGGGCAAGCTCAAAAACCTGGCAGCATCCACCCGGCTGCTGGTTGTGGGTGGTGATACGGATAAACCTGATCCTGCGCTTAGTCCGGAACTTGCCCGGTTGCAGGATATAGCCCACCAGGAAAAAGTTTTTCAATCGGTGATATTTGCCGGCCGGAAAAACCGCGATATTTTAAAATACTATTATTCCGCGGCTGATATTTTTGTGACCACACCCTGGTACGAGCCTTTTGGTATTACCCCATTAGAAGCCATGGCCTGCGGAACACCGGTAATTGGTTCGGATGTAGGCGGTATCAAATACAGCGTTACCCATAACCATACCGGTTTCCTGGTTCCGCCAAACAATCCGCAGGCGCTTGCCGAAAAAATAAGGCATCTGCTTACTGATAAAAGCACTATGTTTAAAATGCGGCACAATGCTATTAAACGGGTCAACGCCGTATTTACATGGAGCCATGTAGCCAACCAGGTAGCGGCTTTGTATCAACATATAACTCAGCCGGTAAAACAGGTGTCCTCATCAGCTATTAAAGCGGCCTGAATATGAATAAAGCCATTTTCCTGGATAAAGACGGCACTCTCATTCCGGATATACCATTTAATGTCAACCCGGATGTTGTCTCTCTGGAGAAAAACGCAGTTGAGGGATTAATTCAACTACAGGCGCAGGGCTACCTACTTATTGTGGTAAGTAATCAGGCAGGCATTGCTCACGGTTACTTTAAGGAAGCACAGCTTGAACCGGTAAAGCAAAAGCTCTTTGAGCTTTTATCGCAACACGGATTGTACCTGAACGGCTTTTATTACTGCCCGCATCATCCTTACGGGATAATCCGGGCATACAGAAGAAACTGCGAATGCCGGAAACCACAGCCGGGATTACTGCTAAAAGCGGCTGCCGACTGGAATATCGACTTAACGGAATCATGGATGATTGGCGATATTTTACACGACGTGGAAGCAGGTAACCGGGCCGGCTGCAAAAGTATTCTTATTGATAACGGCAGTGAAACCGAATGGGAAATGAACGCTTATAATCAGCCTGATAAAATAGTACGGAATATTAACCAGGCAGCAAACTATATTATTAGTTGTCAGAAAAGTATAGCGAGGCAGGAAAATGCATACAAACTGGGAGAACTGTAAACATATCCTTTGTATCAGGCCCGATAATATGGGCGACCTGGTGATGTCGTCGCCGGCTATACGTGCATTAAAAGAAACGTTCGGTGCAAAAATATCTGTATTAACCTCGTCGGCAGCGGCCGGTATTGCCGGGTTTATTCCTGAAATTGATGATGTTATTGTTTACGATCTCCCCTGGGTTAAGCATCGTCAGCATATAGATCCTGATCAATTTCCATCATTGATCACAACACTTAAAAACAGGCAATTTGATGCCGCTGTGATGTTCTCGGTTTACAGCCAGAATATTCTTCCTACAGCCATGATACCTTACTTTGCCGGTATTCCTAAACGGCTGGCCTACTGCCGTGAAAATCCATACGCATTACTAACAGACTGGGTTCCGGATAAGGAACCGTACAGTTTTATCAGGCACCAGGTAAAACGTGACCTGGATCTGGTTGCTCATGTCGGGGCATTTACATTACAGCAGAAATTGGCATTAAGCATTTCCCCCGATGCATGGGAAAGTGCAAAAAACAAGCTCACACAAAACGGTATATTCACAGATAATTCCTGGTTAATTCTTCACGCGGGCGTCAGCGAAGCCAAGCGTGAATATCCCGAACAGCAATGGGCAGAAACCGCCAGGCAGTTAGTCAACATGGGATACCAGGTTTTATTTACTGGTGGTCCTGACGAAAAAACACTAACCGACCGTCTCTGCCAACTCAGCGGCCCGAACACCTTTTCGCTGGCCGGCAGTTTTTCGCTGGAGGAATATATTGCCTTAATCCGCTATGCCCCGCTGGTCATTTCGGTAAATACGGCCACGATACATCTGGCCGCTGCTACCGAAACACCGGTTATCGTTTTGTATGCATTGAGCAATCCGCAACATACCCCCTGGATGGCTAAAGGCAGCATATTAACGTTTGACGTCCCTTCCTGTTTGCAAAGTAAAAACGAAGTAATCCGGTATGTCTATCAGCTTACAGCAAAACCAGGCAGCATCGTTTCTCCGGATGAAATTGTACATGCGGCCTGGAAAATACTGAACGGTCATGCCGATTATATCCCCGAAATACTCCCGGTAGCTATTCCGGTTGAGTTGTCTGAATCAAGCAATCATACGGACTAAAAGCTGTTAAACAATTCAGTTTTAGTCATCCTGTCGCAGAAGCAGTATGAACTATCTCATACAATAAAGCAAATTTAAATTTTTGTTTTAAACACTTGTTTAATTTTATTGTTTAAACTACATTTGCCTTGTACACTCCATTTGTGATGAAAAAAATTACGAAAGAAAAATTGGATGCCTCTACCGAAGAGAAAATAAAGGAAGCTGCACATACGGTATTCACCCGTAAGGGATATGTGGCTACCAAAGTACGGGATATCGCCGCCGAGGCCGGAATTAACCTTGCCCTGGTTAATTACTATTTCAGGAGTAAGGAAAAACTTTTTGAACTGATTATGGCCGAAACTATCCAGAAAGTACTTTCGGAAGTTAAAATCATCATTACCGATGAGCAAACATCGCTCATTGAAAAAACAGAGCGTATTGCCGACCATTATATTACAATGCTGCTTGACAACCCCGATGTACCTTTATTCATCATTAACGAGACATTTTCCGGGTCCGATAAATTTTCTTCGCTGCTAAAAAACACTGAATTATTTTCCGGGTCGCATTTTGCCAGGCAATTAGCGGAATTAAGCACGGAGCGAAAAATAAACATACATCCTATACACATCCTCATGAACCTGATGGGCCTTATTGTATTCCCGTTTCTGGGAAGAAAAGTACTACTGAAAGCGGCAGGCATACAGGATGAGGAATTTAAAGCGCTGATGGAAGAACGGAAAAAACTTATCCCGGTCTGGATTAAAACGCTGGTGCTCAATAACACAACCAATTAAACCTGCAAACTTTAAAAGCACAATTGAACAAATTTTAAAATAGGTTCACCATGAATTTCAAAACTGTTTTTATCAGATACATTTCAATAGTATACGTCAGCCTTTCGGCGATACCGGTACATGCCCAAAACCAGGTGCTGACACTTGAAACGTGTTACCAACTGGCCCGTGAAAATTACCCGCTCATCCGCAAACAGCAACTGATAACAGAAACAGAGCAATATTCCATCGCTAATGCTTCAAAAGTATACCTGCCTACCCTGTCGTTTGCCGGACAAGCTACCTATCAGTCTGAAACCGTCCACTTTCCTGACGCATTGAGCAGTTTGTCTGGAATTTCTTTTCCCGAAATCAGCAAAGACCAGTACAAAGTACAGGGCGAACTTAACCAGCTGATTTTTGACGGAGGATTGAGCAAAGTCCGGAAAGATGCCGCCCGGGCACAGGCCGAAACTGAGCAGCAAAGCCTGGAAGTAAACCTGTATGCCCTGAAAGAGCGAATCACCCAGATTTATTTTGCCATTTTATTAATGGATGAGCAAATTAAGCAAAACGATTTACGAAAAGCTGATTTGGAAAATATCGCCGGCAAAACACGGGCGGCGCTTAAAAACGGAACAGCATATCGCAGTAATGTTGATGAGCTGGAAGCCGAACTAACCACAGCCGAAATGACCGATATTGAGCTTGCGGCAAACCGGAAGGCTTACCTGCAAATGCTATCGCTATTTACCGGCAAAAATATCAGCAGCAGCAAAGAACTGGTCATGCCGGCCGAACAACCGGTAAACTCAGAAATCAAGCGGCCTGAACTGGCCCTGTTTAACGCACAGAAAAAAACAATTGGTGTCCAAAAAGAACAGCTCCGTACCGGTTACCTGCCTCAAGTGAGCGCATTTTTCCAGGGCGCCTATGGCCGGCCAACGCTTAATTTCCTGGAGAATAAATTCGGGCTGTGGTACATCGGCGGACTAAGACTGAACTGGAACCTGGGAAGTTTATATACGCTCTCAAACAAAAAGCACATGTTGGATATCAGTCAGCAATCGCTTGAGGCCGACAAAGAAACATTCTTATACAACACACGGCTATCGCTGATTCAGCAGAACAGCGAAATAGAAAAATTCCGGCAATTAATCAGTAAAGACGAAAAGACCATCAGCCTTCGGGCATCGGTAAAAAAATCGGCGCAAGCCCAATTAGATAACGGTGTAATTACCGTCAGGGATTACATCAACTATGCCAATGCCGAAAACCAGGCCCGGCAAACACTCATTCTGCATAAAATTCAATTGCTGCAGGCTCAGTATCATTTCAACAATATTTCAGGCACAAACTAAACATATCTTTATGAACCGCTATCACCTATTTATCGCAGTAAACGCCATTTTATTATGCGCATCCTGTTCAGGAAATAAGAACGAATACACGGCTCCGGGCAATTTTGAGGTCGATGAGGTTATTGTCTCGGCTGAACAAACCGGCGAACTACTATCGTTTTCCGTTAACGAGGGCGACCATTTACAGGCGGGAGATGTGGTCGGGCAAATTGACGTCACCATTCCGAAACTTCAGCAAGAACAGGTTCAGGCATCGATTGCGGCATTAAAAAACAAAACGGCCAATGCAGGCGACCAGGTTGCCCTGATAAAAAATCAACTGGCAGTACAACAAACGCAGTTAGCGCATTTGCTGCATGAACAGCAACGCACAGCAAACCTGGTAAAAGCCGATGCCGCCACACAAAAGCAGTTGGACGACATGGATGCACAGGTTGAACAGCTACAAAAGCAAATTAAAGTGACCCGCCAGCAAATCAATGTAGCCATTTCTAATACATCTACACAAAACCGCGGCATTTTAAGCGAAAAAGCACCGCTCGAAAAAACAGCGCAGCAGTTTGAAAGGCAGGTTGAAAAAGGAACCATCATCAACCCCATAAATGGCATGGTGCTGACCCGCTATGCGCTTCGCGGTGAAATGGCCGTAACCGGGAAACCGCTGTATAAAATTGCCAATACCGATACGCTCACCCTAAAAGCGTATGTCACAGGCACACAGTTACCGCATATTAAAACCGGCGACACCGTAACCGTACGGGTTGACAAGGACAAGGATAGTTACAGGAACTACCCGGGAAAAATCACCTGGATTTCGGATAAAGCGGAATTTACCCCGAAAACCATCCAGACTAAAGATGAACGGGCTAACCTGGTTTATGCTATAAAAGTACGGGTTAAAAACGATGGTTACCTGAAAATAGGCATGTACGGGGAAGCCTTGTTTAATTGACAATGGGTAATTGATAGTTGACGGACAATGAACTGATTAATGAACAAATCAGATGAATTATGGAGAATATAATTGCCAGTAAAAGCTATGCTTTTATCTATCTTAAAGTTACTCATCAGCATTGTAAAAACAACTAAGCAAAAATCAGGCAAATGATACAATCATTATCAATTATCAATCGTCAATTGTCCATTAAATGTGAAAATATTACCAAAACCTACAACAAAGGTGAACTATTAGCTGTAGATGATGTATCGTTTGCTGTTGAAAAGGGCGAATTATTTGGTTTGATTGGCCCTGATGGAGCCGGGAAAACATCTATTTTCAGGATATTAACCACCGTTTTACTGGCAGATAAGGGTACAGCTACCGTTGCCGGATTTGATGTGGTGGATGATTACCGGGCCATCCGGAACCGCGTAGGTTATATGCCGGGCAAATTCAGCTTGTACCAGGACCTCACAATTAAAGAAAACCTGGAATTTTTCGCTACCGTCTTTGGAACTACCATCGAAGAGAACTACGAGCTGATTAAAGATATTTACGACCAGATTAAGCCCTTTAATAACCGCCGGGCCGGAAAGCTTTCGGGCGGAATGAAACAAAAGCTGGCTTTGTGCTGCGCCCTGATTCACAAACCGGAAGTATTGCTGCTGGACGAACCGACAACCGGCGTGGACGTAGTTTCGAGAAAGGAATTCTGGGATATGCTGAAAAAGCTGAAACAACAGGGAATCACCATCTTGGTTTCCACGCCTTACATGGACGAGGCTAATTTGTGCGAACGGATCGCCTTGATTCAGAACGGGAAAATCTTATCGGTTGATACACCGCAAAATATCATCAAAGCGTTCCCGGTATCCTTATATGCCGCTAAAGCCGATAATATTTACAAGCTCCTCACCGATTTCAGGAAAAGCGATTTTGTTGCCAGCGCTTACGCCTCCGGCGAATACATGCACCTTACCCTGAAAGAAGATAAGCCGGACAGCATCAGGATGTTAACACAATACGCGGCGCAGCACGGGCACAGCGATGCGGAAATAAAAAAGATAACACCGGGTATTGAAGACAGCTTTATCAGGCTGATGCAGCAACCAAACTAACATGGAAGAAAAAGTAATAACCTGCCGTAACCTCACCAAACAGTTTGGCAATTTTTATGCCGTAAACAATATCAGCTTTGATGTGTACCGGGGCGAAATTTTTGGTTTCCTTGGAGCAAACGGCGCCGGAAAAACTACAGCCATGCGCATTTTATGCGGCTTATCATTTCCCAGCTCCGGCGAGGCCAGCGTTGCCGGTTTTGACGTGTACAGGCAGCAGGAACTCATTAAACAGCATATCGGCTACATGAGCCAGAAATTCTCACTGTACGAAAACCTGACCGTATTAGAAAACATCGAGTTTTTTGGCGGAGCATACGGCATATCACGTAAGGAAATCAATAAACGCAGTGAGGAACTGGTGCGAAAACTCGGGCTACAACGCGAAGCAAAAAAACTGGTTGGTGAGCTTCCTTTAGGCTGGAAACAGAAGCTGGCATTCTCCGTGGCTATTTTTCATCAGCCCAAAATCGTTTTCCTGGATGAGCCCACCGGTGGTGTCGACCCTGTTACCCGGAGACAATTCTGGGACATGATTTACGAAGCCGCGGCTGCGGGCATCACCATTTTTGTAACCACTCATTACATGGATGAAGCTGAATACTGCAACCGGGTTACTATTATGGTTGACGGCAAAATCGAAGCACTCGACTCGCCCGCTAACCTGAAAAAGCAGTTTGCCGCCAATACCGTTGAAGATGTTTTTTATAAACTGGCCCGGGGAGCGAAGAGGGAGAATAGCGGATAGCCTTTGTTAGCTGATGGCTGTTGGCCGATAGCTATTAGCTAAATTTAGAAACATAAAAAAAGTAATAGCTAATAGCCAGCCAGTGGCCAAAGGCTAATAGCCCAAAAAATGTAAAAAGTAACAGCCAATAGCCAACAGCCAAAGGCTAATAGCCCAAAAAATGTAAAAAGTAACAGCCAATAGCCAACAGCTAAAGGCTAATAGCCAAAATAAAAATGAAAAATTATCAGGAATTAAAAACCTGGCAACAGGGAATTGAAATTGTGAAAGGAATTTTCAGATTAACCGAAGCATTACCAAAAACAGAAAAATATGGCTTAATTTCTCAAATGACAAGAGCTGCTGTGTCTATACCCGCCAACATTGCTGAAGGTAGCAGTAGAAACAGTGATAAAGATTATGCCCGTTTTTTACAAATAGCTTTAGGCTCTTCCTTTGAACTTCAAACCTATCTTGTCCTGATAAAAGAATTAGGATGGATAAGCTCAGGCACTGAAGACCTGGAACTATTGTTAGAACAGGAAATAAAAATGATACACGCTTTCATTAAAGCCATTAGCCAATAGCTATCAGCTAACAGCCAATAGCCCCAGATTCATAGAATGAAACAGCTTCTAACATTCGTAAAAAAAGAGTTTTACCATGTGTTTCGCGACAGACGGACATTACTCATTATGTTCGGGTTGCCGCTGGTGCAAATACTCCTGTTTGGCTATGCCCTGACTACAGAGGTAAGGAATATCACCATTGTGATTTCTGATAATGCCAAAGACATCAACTCGCAACAGCTTACCAACAAGATAAAATCATCCGCCTATTTTAACGTGCGTGAAGCCGTAACCGGCAGTAAGGATATTGAAAAGATTCTGAAAAAAGGCGAGGTCAAGGCCGTGGTTATTTTTCCATCCCAGTTCGGCAGCGACTTACAACATTCGGGCAAGGCCCGGGTACAGGTTATTACCGATGGCTCCGACCCTAATACCGCTAAAACCATTGTAAATTACCTTACGGCAATCATTGCCGGTTACCAGCAGCAAATCGCTCCGGCAAGTCCTCTACCCTATACCATTGTTCCCGAAATCCGCATGCTGTATAACGAGGAGGGAAACGGCTCGTTAAACTTTATTCCGGGCGTAATGGCGCTTATACTTATGCTGGTCTGCACAGCCCTTACATCGGTTTCGGTAGTAAAAGAAAAGGAGCTTGGAACCATGGAAGTGCTGCTGGTATCGCCGTTTAAGCCGGTTATGGTACTCATATCCAAAGCCGTACCCTACCTAGTGCTTTCTATGGTAAACTTCATACTCATCGTGCTTTTAGCCGTATTTGTACTGCATGTAGAAGTAAAAGGAAGCCTGTTGCTGCTATTCATGGAAAGCACTTTATTTATCATCACGTGCCTGTCATTCGGGTTAATGATTTCAAACGTTACGTCATCGCAGCAAACGGCCCTGCTCCTTTCTATGATGGGTATGATGATACCAACCATCGTATTTACCGGGTTTCTGTTTCCGCTGGAGAATATGCCCTACATTTTCCAGCTGATTTCAAATATCATCCCATCGCGATGGTATTTCCTCATTATAAAAGCCGTTATGCTGAAAGGTTTGGGATTTGCCTACATCTGGAAGGAAACACTCATCCTCATTGTCATGACGCTGGCTTTGCTGGGTATCGCATTAAAAAATTTTAAAATCAGGCTGGCATGAACAGGTTAACATTTTTATTACGGAAAGAATTCAGGCAGATATTTCGCGATAAAATCATCATTATCATGATGTTTGCCATGCCCACCGTTCAGCTCATTATTCTTCCGCTGGCTATGGATTTCGATGTAAAAAGCGTTAATCTTTCGGTTGTCGACCATGACCATAGCACTTACTCACAGCAGCTGATCACCAAAATCGCCTCCTCCGGATATTTCAAAATGGTAGGCGCAGAAGCCTCTTACCGCGATGCTTTAACTTATATTGAAAAAGGCAAAACCGACCTCATTCTTGAAATCCCGGCAGGATTTGAGCGAAACCTCGTAAGAGAAGGCGCTCAGAAAATAGGCATTTCTGCCGATGCCATTAACGGTACAAAGGCCGCTATTGGCGGAAATTATCTCAATACCGTTATTGCCTCATTCAACGCCGGTTTAGGTATAAATGTTACAGCTAATCTCACATCACCACCCGCAAGTATCATTGATATTACCTGGTCAAACTGGTTTAATCCGCTGGCAGAATACAAATATTACGTTGTTCCGGGAGTCCTGGTGCTGCTGCTTACCATGATTGGCGGTTTCCTTTCCGCGTTAAATATCGTGAAGGAAAAAGAAACAGGAACCATAGAGCAGATTAATGTAACACCCATTAAAAAATGGCAGTTCATTGCCGGGAAGCTTATCCCTTTCTGGATTATGGGCATGATTGTTTTCACATTGGGATTACTGGTTTGCCGTATAGTCTACGGCATTACACCAGAGGGAAGTATTCCGCTGCTTTACCTGTTTGCCGCCATTTACCTTATCGCCCTGCTCGGTTTCGGACTGCTGATTTCAACTTACAGCAACAGCCAGATACAGGCCATGTTTACGGCATTTTTTTTCATGATGATTTTTATGCTGATGAGCGGCCTGTTTACACCGGTAGAAAGCATGCCTCTCTGGGCCAGGTCAATAGCCAATCTTGTTCCTATTACCCATTTCATTAAAGTTGTGCGCATGATTGTGCTCAAAGGCAGCGGCTTTAGCGATGTACAGCC
The DNA here is from genome assembly GCF_008274585.1 of Pedobacter sp. BS3. Lineage (GTDB taxonomy): Bacteria > Bacteroidota > Bacteroidia > Sphingobacteriales > Sphingobacteriaceae > Hufsiella_A. Next base: position 200,023 of record NZ_VTRT01000003.1, read on the forward strand.
GGAGCTACTTTACATTATTGGTTTTGCCATTATTTTAAATGGCTGGGCCATCTGGAATTACCGGAAAACATCATAATGTTAGCCAGGCAGTATAATTTATCACTTCTTATTATTTTTATTTGGATTTATTATAAATAAGACATTACTTTGTCGAATTACCAATCGAATCTTTTGAATCAAAGGCTTTCCGGGAAAACTTTAGCGTACAGATAAACAAAAACAATAACTATGTGCCAGACCATCGTTTTAAGCAGTAAAGAATCAGTTGTTATCAGCCAGTGTATGGATTGTAAAATGCTGACCATCTGGCATCAGAATATCTTACTGACCTTTACACCGGCACAATTCAGGGCATTCAAATCCTACACCGCTAAGCTAAATATAGAAGAATCCCTGTTCCCTTTCCCTGACGGCGAAGAAAGACTTATCTTACATACCCCATACCATGATATCCGCTTTACATTTACCCTTGAAGAATGGGAGGATTTCAAGATAGCCTTAAACGAGGCTGTTTACATGCAAAACATTTACCAGATGATTTATTAAGCCGGGATTTTAGCCCAGCTTTCCCTATCATTCAAATCCAAAACCATTTCCTGTTTCGTTAGACCATGCAAAAATGTATTTTTGCAAAAATTTTAAACATGAGTATTGGTTTATCTGAACAGGAAATACTACGCCGCGAGGCATTGCAAGAGCTTCGTAAATTAGGTATTAATCCCTACCCTGCTGAATTATTTGATGTAAATGCCACTGCCGCCGATATAAAGAAAAACTTTACAGCCGATAACAACGCCTACCAAAACATCAGTTTTGCGGGCCGCATCATGAGTCGCCGCATTATGGGCAACGCCTCATTTGCAGAGTTGCAGGATTCTACCGGACGCATACAGATTTACATCAAACGCGACGATATTTGTCCCGATGAAGATAAAACCTTATACAATACTGTTTTTAAGAAATTACTGGATATTGGCGACTTCATCGGCGTTAAGGGTTACGTATTTACCACGCAAACCGGCGAAATTTCTATCCACGTTACACAATTTACAGTGCTGGCGAAATCATTAAAACCGCTTCCAGTGGTAAAAGAAGCCGACGGTAAGGTTTTTGATGCCGTTACCGATGCCGAGTTTCGTTACCGTCAGCGTTATGTAGACCTGGTTGTCAATCCCGGCGTACGCGATACCTTTAAGAAAATCACTAAAATAAAAAGCACTATCCGCGAATTTTTGGATGAACGCGGAGCACTTGAAGTAGATACTCCCGTGCTGCAAAGCATTCCCGGAGGCGCTGCTGCACGTCCGTTCATTACCCATCACAATGCGCTGGATATTCCGCTATATCTCCGTATCGCTAATGAGCTGTACCTCAAACGGCTGATTGTTGGCGGCTTTGACTGGGTGTATGAGTTTAGCCGGAACTTTCGCAACGAAGGCATGGATCGTACCCACAATCCCGAATTTACTGTTCTGGAGTTCTACGTGGCCTACAAAGATTATATCTGGATGATGGAAACCACCGAGCAGCTATTTGAGCGTATCGCCCTGGCTGCCAATGGGAATACAGTAGTTCAGGTTGGTGATAAACAGATTGATTTTAAAGCGCCTTACAAACGTATCAGCATATACGATGCTATTAAAGAACATACCGGATTTGACGTAAGCAATATGGACGAAAACGGCTTACGCGATGTTTGCCGCCAGTTAGGTATTGAAACTACCGAAGCGATGGGTAAAGGAAAGCTGATAGATGAAATTTTTGGCGAAAAATGCGAAGAGCACTATATCCAGCCTACTTTCATTATTGATTACCCGGTAGAAATGAGTCCACTTACCAAAAAGCACCGTAACAAAGAAGGGCTGGTTGAGCGTTTTGAGCTGATGATTAACGGCAAAGAGCTGGCTAATGCCTACAGCGAGCTAAACGACCCGATAGACCAGTTGGAACGTTTTGAAGAACAGGTAAAACTCATGGAACGCGGCGACGAGGAAGCCATGTACATTGATTACGATTTCCTGCGGGCATTGGAATACGGCATGCCACCTACTGCCGGAATCGGAATCGGAATAGACCGCCTGTGCATGCTGCTGACCAATCAGCCAAGCATACAGGATGTGCTGTTCTTCCCGCAAATGCGCCCTGAAAAGAAACAGGTAGTTTCATCTACCAAAGATTTTGTAGTTATCGGCGTGCCCGAAGAATGGGTTCCGGTGATCAACAAGATGGGCTTTAACACGGTTGATGAGCTTAAAGCAGCCAATCCAAACAAGGTATTTAACGACCTTGGCGGGATGCGAAAAAAACTAAAACTCGAAATCGCTATTCCTGCCAAGGATGTGGTGATGAGCTGGTTTGAGTAGGTGGTTTGGTGGTTCGTTGTTATTGGTTAGTGATTAGTTTGTTGGTATTTGCTTAGGATCATTTGCAGACCTAACTTCCGGTCTTTCCGACTTTCCGGACTACAATCTATAATTTTACTATAAACAGCAATAAGCTGGCTACGTCTATTAAAGGCCGGAGACGTTTAAGCGCCAGGTTTACCTGGTTTCTAACAGTTTGTTCTGAAATGTTCATCCGCTTGGCAATGTCGGCAACTTCAATATGCTGAATACGATGGAGATAAAACACCTCCCGCATACGTTCGGGAAGTTCGTCCATGCCACTTAAAACAAGCTGGTGCATATCCTTTTCCAATAAACGATCGAACGTATTATTATCCTCTTTAATATTCGCCAAAGCAAAAGCCTGCAAATGCTTATCTTTAATATGCCGGGCCTGAAAATGGTTTAACACCAGCCGCTTGGTACAGGTGAATAAATAAGCCTCAACCTGAGTCACTTCCGGTAATGTGGCATGCTTAACCCATAATTGACTAAATAATTCCTGGATAAGATCCTGTGCTTCATCTTTGTCCTGAAGCAGGCGGGATGCATAGCAGAATAAAGGTTTCCATAAGGATTTATATAACAACCGAAAGCCCTCTTCATCACCGCTACGCATTAAATTCCAGTAATTAACTACATCCATTATGCTTATTTGCTAAATCCGTCTGTCATTTAGATCATATCCAACAGGCAAGGCTAAAATCCGGAATCCTCGTTAGAAACAGGTTAATTTAATATTAAATATCCTTTTCAAACATTTATGTTTCCGCACACATAAGTCAAATATAATTACTGTATCAGATAAAACAAAAAGGGTAAGTTTCAAATTTTGGCCCAAGGCAAAGATTTACAGACTTAAAAATCGTTAGTTCTCCTGGTAATCAAAGACATTTTTCCACATTGATGGTAAAACTGTATCCTGTAGCACTATATCGTCGAAAAAAAGTATAAATTCAGCCCTGAAAATAAATCCTTATGGCATTAAATTATTTATGGATTGCCTTTTTCATCATCGCGTTTATTGTAGCCCTCATCAGGCTGATATTTTTTGGCGATACCGAGATCTTTAAACTGATCATCGACGGCACTTTTGATTCGGCCAAGGTTGGCGTAGTTGATATTGCCCTGCCGCTGATCGGCATTATGACACTATGGCTGGGATTTATGAATATCGGCGAAAAAGCCGGGGCTATTAATTTTCTTTCACGCATCATTGGTCCGTTTTTCAATCGTATTTTCCCGGATGTACCTAAAAATCATCCGGCAACGGGACACATGGTCATGAATTTTTCGGCAAACCTGCTGGGACTCGATAATGCCGCCACGCCCTTCGGCCTCAAGGCCATGCAAAGCCTACAGGATATCAATCCTAAAAAAGAGGAAGCCAGCAACGCCCAGATCATGTTCCTGGTGCTGCATACATCGGGATTAACCCTTATACCGTTAAGTATTATTGCACAGCGGGCTATTCTGGGAGCCAAAGATCCATCGGATATTTTTATTCCCTGCATTATTGCCACTTATGTAGCCACGGTAGTAGGCATGGTAGCCGTAGCCATAAAGCAACGTATTAACCTGTTTAACAGCGTAGTTATTGCCTGGCTGGGTGGTATTACGCTGTTTCTGGCCGGCACTATTTATTATTTCAGCGCTTTTTTAACCAAAGATGAAATAGAAACCGTTTCTAAAGTTGCATCGAATATCACCCTGTTTACCATTATTGTAGCCTTTATAACGGGCGCCCTGATTAAAAGAGTAAATGTGTACGATGCCTTCATTGAAGGCGCAAAAGGAGGTTTCCAGGTGTGCGTTACCATTATTCCGTACCTGGTGGGTATGCTGGTTGCTATTGGCGTGTTGCGAAATTCGGGTGTTTTAGGCTACATTGTCGACGGTTTTAACTGGTGCTTTACACAGGTGGGTATTGATACCGGCTTCACTCCCGCCCTGCCAACGGCGCTGATGAAACCGCTTAGCGGCAGCGGTGCTAAAGCCATGATGATCGACACCATGAAAACGTACGGCCCCGATTCGTTTATCGGACGCCTGTCATGTGTATTTAACGGTTCTGCCGATACTACATTTTATATCGTAGCCTTATATTTCGGCTCGGTGGGAATTAAAAAAACCCGCTATGCCATTCCGTATGGGTTAATTGCCGATCTTGCCGGGATCATAGCCGCTATTTTTGTATCGTACCTGTTCTTTGGAGGATAGCTAATGGTTCATGGTTCATAGCAACAATTAAACACGTCTCAATACACATTACCTAATACCGAATTGGATTAAAGCGAGGCCATTTTGACTTTTAACTTTAGACTTTTAACTTAAAAAGATATGCCAGAAAAAACAATTGCATTAATTGCCCACGACGGTCGTAAAGCAGAGATGGTAGCTTTTGTAAAAGACCATTTCGATGTACTGAACAAAGTAAAGCTGGTAGCTACGGGCACAACCGGTTCATACATTCAGCAAACCGGCTTAAAGGTAACCCGCAAGCTTAGCGGCCCTAAGGGCGGCGACGCACAGATTGCGGCCATGGCTGCCGAAGGAAAGATCGCTGCCATTATCTTTTTCCGCGATCCTTTGGGCAAGCACCCGCATGAACCTGATGTACAGATGCTGCTGCGGATATGCGATGTACACGATGTGCCTCTGGCAACCAACCCGGCAACAGCACGGTTATTGCTAAAGGGAATACAGTTGGAAGGCTAATTTATCATCACTGAAGAGGAAAAGACCCGCGATAAAATATTTTAGAAAAGCAATGCCGGAAAATCATCGGGAACGATAGCCCTGTGTTCCGCTCATACACCTGCAAGCATTCCGCACAAGGCCGGTATCCGCTGCACCCAGGTTTATATAACAAGGGAAAGTGCTGCTATTAACCTTCTAAAATCTAACCGCTTGCTTACTGCCCGTTTATACTAACAGGTGCATCATTATGAGGGTGTCTAAAAATTAAAGACATCGTTGTTTCGACGACTTCAACTTTTTATACACCCTCACTTTAAATAACAGCATTAAGCCGAAGACCTATAAGGTTTTGAAAACCTTATAGGTCTTTTAAACACTTAAATTTCACCTTATTCACTACTTAACCTTACTCCACCTTCACGGTATTTCGACGGCGAAAAGCCTATTTTCTTTTTGAATATCCGCGAAAAATGATATTCAGATACAAATCCGGTTAAAAAAGCTATTTCCGAAACTGTTAAAACAGTTTCTTTTAGCATTTGGCAGGCTTTTTCTAATTTCAAATTAAGATAATACTGTCCCGGAGATATACCCACAACTTCTTTAAACGCCTTTCTGAACCATATATAGCTCACATTATGTTGGGCAGCAAGTTCTTCCATCGTGAGGCCGGATGCCCAGTTTTCGTGCATTTTATACCGCAGGTTATTAATCATCTGCTCCTTACGGTTATGCGGCCTTTCTTTCAGTAAGGCCGATGCATAAACCAGGCCCAAAAGCTGTATGGTCAGGCACGACGAGATTTGAGAGAATGCCACTCCCTCAAACCGTAAAGTATCGATCAGCCGGATAAAAATATTCAGAAAATCTGTATTAAAACCCATGTGGATCAACGGTGTATCGGGATCAAAACATTCCTGCCGCATCAGGTATTCAGCGTAATGACCGTTAAAACCTACCCAATATTCTTCCCAGCCTTTATCATACAGCGGTTTATACCGATGCCATACACCAGGATACAATAAAAAAACAGTACCGGGATCAACAATTACCGAGCCGACTTTCTCCGCTTCAAAAACTCCTCCTCCCGAAGCGATATAAACCAGTTGATATTCATTCAGTACCCGTCCCTCATTCCAGTCAAAACAATACGGATTCGGATGATTTGTATCCGGGTATTTTTTATTACGGGGATGGATATTATGGCCTACGTTCAGCACGTTTACGCCCCAGTCGGGTTTGGTCTGGGCAATTTGCTCCAGTTGTTCAACGGTGAAGTACTTCCGGTATAGCTCCATATTACAAAAATAGCAATGAAAATATTTCATCGCTATTTTTTATGAAATGATAGTTAAGTCAAAATCAAGAATTAAAAAACAAAACAGTTAACGCTTTTAAGATCAGCAGCATAAAATATCTTAATACGACAGTTTATAATAACTCACGTCCTTTAGTAGTGTAACCTGATTTTCCATATAGCCCGGATCGAACAGATTTTTCACATCGGCAAACCAGTCTTAACTGGCATTATTACAATAAATTTAGACTTGTCTAAAAATATACTTAGATTTGCTAAATGATTTTATCGCTAACAGAAGAAAACTACCTGAAATCCATTTTTCATTTAAGCGATAATGGACAAACGGCAGTAAATACCAACCATATTGCCAACCAGCTGAATACGCGGGCTTCATCGGTAACCGATATGCTAAAAAAGCTCGCCGATAAAAGCCTGATCAATTACCAGCCTTACCAGGGCGTTACCTTAACGGCCGAGGGGCGGAAAAAGGCAATAAGCATTGTACGCCGGCATCGCTTATGGGAAGTATTCCTGGTAGATAAGCTCCATTTTGGCTGGGACGAGGTTCACGATATTGCCGAGCAGTTAGAGCATGTACAATCGGATGCACTGACCGACCGGCTGGCCGATTTCCTGGGCAATCCGGTTGCAGACCCTCATGGCGACCTGATACCGGATAAAAACGGTGAGTTTGAACAGACTAAATTCATTCCTGTTGATCAAATGAGTACGGGACACACAGGTATTATCTCGGGAGTTTCTGAACATTCGGTGAGCTTTCTCCAATACCTCCAGAAACACGACCTGGTATTAGGGAAACACATCGCCTTGCTTGAAACCACCGGCTTTGACGGTTCTGTAACCCTATTAATAAACCAAAGCAAAGAATTGACCATCAGTAAAGAAGCGGCAAAAAATATCCTTGTTTTATGATGAGTAAAAATTACGAATCATTAAGCGAAGTTCATTCATCGATACATATTGCCGGGAAAACCGGCTGGCGTAAGCTTCTGGCCTATATCGGGCCGGCTTACCTGGTAAGCGTGGGCTATATGGATCCCGGGAACTGGGCTACCGATATTGCCGGTGGAAGCCAGTTTGGCTACAAGCTGATCTGGGTGCTGCTCATGTCAAATCTCATCGCCCTGCTGCTGCAATCGTTAAGTGCACGCCTGGGTATTGTTAAACAGCTCGATTTGGCACAGGCATCACGCAAGGCATACCCGTCGGCAATTAATTTTTTCCTGTTCATTTTCGCCCAGATCGCCATTATTGCCTGCGACCTGGCCGAGATCATCGGTATGGCCATCGGCTTACAGCTACTGTTCAAGCTACCTTTATTGTGGGGTGTTTCCATCACCATATTAGATACCCTGCTACTGTTGGTTCTGCTCAACAAGGGCATGCGCATGATGGAAAGCTTCATTGTATCTATGGTGTTTATTGTGGGCATCTCATTCCTGGCCGAAATGTTCATTGTAGAGCCCGAGATCACAGAAATAGCCAAAGGACTAAAGCCATCAGCTCTTTCGGGCGATGCCCTGTATATTGCCATCGGTATTATTGGCGCCACGGTGATGCCGCATAACCTGTACCTGCATTCATCGCTGGTGCAAACCCGCAGAATTGACCGCAGCCATAAAGGCATAAAAGAAGCACTGAAATTTAACATTGCGGATACGGCCATTGCCCTTAACCTGGCGTTTTTTGTTAATGCAGCTATCCTGATACTGGCTGCGGCAGCTTTTTACCGCAATGGTTTATATGAGGTTGCCGACATCCGGGATGCCCACAAACTGCTCGAAAATATTTTTGGCCCGGTGGCTCCTGCCCTGTTCGCCATAGCGCTTATTGCATCGGGCCAAAGTTCTACCGTTACCGGCACACTTGCCGGACAGATCATCATGGAGGGACACCTGAACCTGCGTATCGCTCCCTGGGTGCGGCGCCTGCTTACACGATTACTGGCCATCATTCCAGCCTTTTTAACCATTGTTTATTATGGCGATGATGCCCTCGGCGGACTGCTTGTACTGAGCCAGGTAGTATTGAGCCTGCAGCTGGGTTTTGCTATTATTCCACTTATACATTTTACTTCAGATAAAACCCTGATGGATGGATTTGCCATTAAAACCGGCACCAAAATCATTGCCTGGATAAGCGCATTGGTTATTGTGGGCCTGAATATCAGGCTGGTTTCTGAGGAAATTTTAGGATGGATAAACCGCAGCAATAATAACTGGTGGGTGTATGCGCTTATTATTCCGGTTACGGGAGCGGTATTATTACTACTATTATACGTACTGTTTGCTCCCTGGATCGATAAGCGGAAGCACCGGGCAACTAAAACGCCGCATGGCAAAGCCCTGCAAATAGAAAGTATTGAAAATATCCTGTACCAGCATATCGGTATACCGGTAGATTTTTCACAAAACGACCGGAATATCATCCGGCATGCATTAATTCAGGGAGGTAAAAAAGCTGAATATTTCCTGATACACGTTGTTGAAACTGCAGCCGCAAGTTATCACGGCAACAAAGTGTTTGATCACGAAACACAAAGCGACAGGGAAAATCTTGAAAAATACCAGGAGAATCTGCAGGCATTGGGATACAACGTGCAGGTGCTCATCGGCTACGGAAAGGTTTCTAAAGCCATACCCGAATTTGCCAAAGACAAAAAGCTCGATCTGTTAGTAATGGGCGCACATGGTCATACCGGAATTTCAGATCTGATCTTTGGCACCACATTAGATATTGTACGACACCGGGTGAATATTCCTATTCTTGTTGTTAAGTAACAGATGCGTACTTTTGTGGGAAGGTAGAAGGGAGTAATTGGGATAGTTCATGGTTCATAGCTTAGTCCGAAAGCCGGGAAAGTTGAGCGCAACGAAATCCCGATTATTCGGGGTTAGAAAAGACAGGAAGCAACCTTTAATAATTAACAGTTGACAACTGACAGTTGACAATGCCTGTATGATTTATAGGTTATGATTGAGAGACAAAAACATAGAAACAAAACAAAGAGCACAATCCTACTCCCTCCCTCAGGGAGGGCCGGGGTGGGCTAATAGATAAGAAACAAGACGTAACACAGTCTGCTTACTCCCTCCCTTGCGCCACCGCTAAAGCTAAGGCGGCACGCGGTTGGGAGTACCAGAGTGGGCTTTCCAAACAACTAACAAACTAACCAAGCAACTAACAACTACACATGAATATTAACATCCGGAATAAAAAAGCTCACTTTGAGTACCATATTCTCGACACCTATATTGCCGGCATCCAGCTTTTGGGAACCGAGATTAAATCCATCCGCGAAAGCAAAGCGAATATTAATGATGCTTTTTGTGCATTCATAGATGACCATCTGTATGTACGCAACATGCACATTGCCGAATACTCGCATGGCTCATTTTACAATCATGAATCAAAACGCGACCGTATATTGCTGCTGCATAAAAAAGAGCTGAAAAAACTTCGGGAGAAAGGCGAAGAAAAGGGCTTTACCATTGTCCCCCTAAAGCTTTTTATTAACGAACGCGGTTTTGCCAAGCTGGAGATCGGGCTGGCGCAAGGTAAAAAAAGCTTTGATAAACGCGAAACCATCAAAGAACGCGATTCAAAAATTGAAATGGACCGGGCTATGAAGCGGTAGACAAAAGCTATCGCATAATCTTTATAACCTGCTTGCTCAAAACAGGTTTAACAAAGGTTATTCATTAGTTTTTATGTTTTTCAATGGCATTCATGAGCTACTGCGTTCGGGAACAAAAAAGGTACGTCATTGCGAACCGAAGCGTGGAAAATGTGCGCAAGGATGAAGCAATCTATTAATCGAGCTCAGGTTTATAAAAAGATACGCCTGGTTGCTGAGATATCCGGATCTTCCTTTGTGTATGTATTTATTTCTATATATCCAAAAAAAATCCCCAAAGGAAAACCTTTGAGGATCTTTCAATTAAAAGAGTTTTCTACTCAAATGCTTAGAATTTGAAAGCTACGTGGAAAGCAACCTGGTCAATAGAACCATTTTTGTTCCAGCTTTCGTAACGTACACCGGCATCGATATCATTTTTATCAGAAACCGGGAAAGATACACCCACACCAGGAGCCCAGGCAAATGCAGTACTTGAACCAGATTCTGTACCAATGGCGGCACCTAATTCAACCGCACCATAAATGTTTTGTGCAAAGAAATACTTTCCACCAACCTTTACAGGTACAAAGCCAGCTGCTTCAGCACCTAAATCTTTCCATTCTTTCTTAGGAGCCCAGCTGGTGTAACCAGCAGACACAGTACCAAAAAATGATTGCGCAAAAGGAATTTCGGCACGTAATGAGCCACCTAAAGCAACACTGTAAACATCTCCGGCATCGCCTACAGGAATTCCGGCTTCAAAAGCTACACCAAAACGGGTTTTACCTTTTGAGGTACTTTGAGCAGACGCAACGCTAACCGCTAACGCGATAACAGCTGTCAGTAAAAATAACTTTTTCATGTTTGATTAATTTGTTTTAAAACTCCGCTGCAAAAGTATAAAGTGTTTTAATATAAACAAATACTTTCTTCTACAGACGAAACAAACTACCCTCTCATGTAAATGATAAAGGCATAATCAAGGCTATTATCTTGACAAAACAATGACACAATCTGTCAGTTAAATGGAATTTAGCTTGTCTGTAAGGAAGCGGCTTACCTCATAAAAATATCGTTTACGGTTATAGCCCATTACCCATTGTATGCCTCGTGTTGCATTGGTTACAAATAGCTCGTCGGCTTCATTTAATATCTGCGGGTTAATTTGCGCTTCGGTAACCGGGAGCTGATGTTTGGCCGCGATATCCATTACTACACTACGCATAATTCCTTCTACACAACCCTCTGTTAGTGCCGGCGTATAAATTTGCTTATCATACACCACAAACACATTTGAACTGATAGCCTCACACAAAAAACCATGCTGGTTCAGTATTAACGCCTCATCCAGCTTGTGTTGCTGCTTAAATACGCCCGCCAGCACATACACCAGCGAATTACAGGTTTTGTAGTTAGACAATGCATTTACCGGCTTGGTCACATCCTGGAAAACATCAATGATCAGTCCATTACCGTTTGATTTATAAACCACATCCTCCGCTTTGCTGATCTCCATCGCGTAACCTGCCTTATTACCTGCCGGCGAGTATAATCCCTCACCTTCTCTGAAAACCGTTAACCGGATGCGTGCATTCTGTGTAATTTTGTTGCGTTTAGCCAGCTCTTCAACCCGCTGACGCAGAAACCAGGCGTCAAACTGCGAATATCCTTCCAGCTTCAGCGCTTTCATACCACGTTGTAACCGGTCGGCATGCAATTCGGCAAATTTCAACTCTCCCTTAACCATCTTCATCGATTCAAATAACCCATCACCATACCTGAAAGCCCGGTTATGAATGGTTACAACCGCCTGGCCCGATGGGTAAATCTCGCCGTTATAATTGATAAATTTCATTAGTAGTTGCTCGTCTTTCGTTGTTCGTCTTCCGTTGCTCGTTTATCGTTTATCGTGAACTTACAACTTATAACCTAAAACTTATTGCTTCGCATACGCCCGCCATTTTTCAAGTACCGCCGCAAAATCGGCAGGTAGCTCTGCTTCAAAATGCATGTACTCTTTTTTAGTAGGATGTTTAAATCCTAACGTTTGTGCATGCAGGGCCTGCCGGGGCATTAGCTCAAAGCAGTTCTCTATAAACTGCCGGTACTTGTTAAAAATTGTGCCTTTGAGAATTTTATCTCCACCATACATAGCATCACTAAATAAAGGATGGCCGATATGCTTCATGTGCGCCCGGATCTGATGGGTTCGCCCGGTTTCTAACTGGCATTCGATCAGTGTGACATAGCCAAACCGTTCAAGCACCCTGTAATGCGTTACGGCCCATTTGCCCTTGGTTTCATCATCGTAAATGGCCATCACCTTACGGTCTCTCAGGCTGCGACCGATATATCCGGTAACAGTTCCATCTTCTGCTAAATCGCCCCAAACTAATGCCAGATATTTACGGGTAATGGTATGATCAAAAAACTGTTTGGCCAGGTACGTCATAGAGCGCTCATTTTTACTGATGAGCAATAGCCCGGAGGTATCCTTATCAATACGGTGCACCAATCCGGGACGACCGTCATTTCCGGGCAACTGTGGCAATTGATTAAAATGATAAACCAGTGCGTTAACCAGCGTGCCGTGATAATTATTGTACCCGGGATGCACTACCATACCTGCGGGTTTATTCACCAGCAATACATCATCATCTTCGTAGCGTATATCCAGCGGAATATTTTCAGGGTACACCTCGGTGTCACGCGGCGGATGCGGTAATACCACCGAAATAACATCCTCAGGCTTTACCTTATAGCTTGATTTTACGGGTTTATTATTTACAAGGACGCTCTCTGATTCTATGGCGTTTTGTATGCGGTTGCGGGACGCGTTCTCAATACGATGCATCAGGAACTTGTCTATCCGCAACAAGCTCTGGCCTTTATCAACCACTACACGCAGGTGCTCATAAAGGTCCTGCTCATCGCCATCGTTTAATTCTAATGCATCATCAGACATGCTGCAAAAGTAATCTTTGCAAGCGTTATTTGCTATGGAAAGATGAAGAGTATTAAGTCAAAAGTTGAGCGCTGAGAAATCCCGACACCTACCCCGAGTAATTCGGGGTTCGGGATTAAAATTCAAAACCTGTAATCGACCTAATATTAGAGTATACAAATAGAACGATGTGTCAGGTTGAGGATTAACGGTTCAGGATACCCGATTAAGCATCAAACTTATATCCAACGCCTTTTACAGTACTTACGTATTTGTCGCCAAGCTTTTCGCGTATTTTACGGATGTGTACATCAATAGTCCGGTTGGTAACCACAACCGAATCTTCCCAGATGGATCGCAAAATCACTTCGCGGGTATATACTTTGCCGGGCTTTGATGCCAACAGGTATAACAGCTCAAATTCTTTTTTTGCCAGCACAACCTTTTCGCCATTGCGATATACCAGAAATGTTTCCCGGTCAATTACCAGGTCAGCAATCTCCAGCTTGCTATCCTGTATGGTTTCTGTTTGAGTATTGCGCCGTAATATGGCATTGATTCGGCTCACCAAGGCCCGCGGTTTAATGGGCTTGGCAATATAATCATCGGCTCCTACGTTAAAGCCTGCAATTTCTGAATATTCTTCGCTGCGTGCCGTTAAAAACACCATGAAAGTATTTTTAAATTCGGGCATTGTCCGCATGATCCGGCAGGCTTCAATACCGTCCATTTTGGGCATCATGATATCCAGGATGATCAGATCGGGCAAAATTTTACGGGCCAGGGCAACCCCTTCCTGACCATTGGCGGCAGTAAATACCTGGTAACCTTCTTTCTTAAGGCTATATTCTATCAGCTCTAAAATATCGGGTTCGTCGTCAACAATTACTATTTTTTGCCTTACAGTAGCCATACGGTATATATCTTTTCTTTTTTATGACGCTAAAATATAAACCCATTAACAGGATAACATTAACCCAATATTAAAAAATCGTTAACTATACCGATTTATTAACAGCAAGGCGATTTTGCTATAATGTTTTGTTTAAAAATTCTTTAAGCTCGTCGCCACGAAGATTTTTAGCGATAATTTTCCCCTGTGGATCCAATAAGAACGAAGCCGGAATGGCGTCTACCTTATACAAACGGGCTACCTGGCTCTCCCACTCTTTCAGCTCCGATGTTTGTTTCCAGGTAAGATTATCGTCTTTAATGGCTTTCAGCCAGGCATCTTTCTTCTTATCCAGCGAAACTCCCAGGATGGTGAAATTTTTGTCTTTGAACTGCTGATAGGTCTTTACCACATTAGGGTTCTCCTGGCGGCAAGGGCCACACCACGATGCCCAGAAATCAACCAATACATACTTACCTTTAAAATCAGAAAGCTTAACATCCTTGCCTTCGGTATCGGCAATGGTAAAATCTGGCGCCTGCTGACCAATCGATACGGGTTTTATTTCCATCATGTGCGATACAAAAGCCTGCACCGCTTTATTACCCGGAAATTTATTCTTGATATCTTCCGCATAACGGATGAGCTCCGGTTCATATTTTACCTGGTCTATAGAGCCAACCGCATAAAACCCGGCCAGGTTATCTTTATTTTCCGAGCCAAACTTCAGCGCCTCTTTAGAAAAAGCATCCATATTTTTCTGAAATTCGGGCATCAGCACATTATAAAGCGAATCTTTGGCATTGGGATTCTGGGCAACCTGCGTGTTGTACCGGTTCTGTATATCCATGTAGATTTTACCGTACTTATTGGTGATTTTGTTGAAATCCCTGATTTTTTCGGTATCTCCGGAACCCTTAATTTCAAATACACCGGCAGTATCGGTCAAATTGGCCTTAAAATCAAGCTCATCGCCATTACGGGCAATTACCAGGTAATTTTTATCACCTGCAACAATGGTATAAAAATTAGGCTCTGGCGATGTCCGTTTAAACCTGAATTCGTGATCCTCGTTCAGAAATGCCGAATCGACAACCTGGTCATTTTCATACAATAACACTTTTTTAATGGCCCCGGGATTATCAATCTTACCATTTATAACAAACTGGTCTTTGTTTTTACATGCTGAAAATATAGCTATCGCCAGCAAAATACCTTTAATACGTGTTTTCATGCGTAACATTTATTTAATATTATTTTAAAGCTTCAAGCTTCTGTACCATCAGCTTGTTAGCGGTTTTAGGGTCTATTTTTCCTTTGCTGCGTTTCATCACTTCGCCCATAAACAAACCTAAAACGCCTTTTTTACCTTTATTGTATTCAACTACCTTATCGGGATATTGGGCCAGGGCTTCGTTAATAAATTGCAGCAATTCATCTTCGTTGGTATCAATAAGCAGGTTCAAATCGTGCATAAGCCGCTCTACCGGGGTTTCCGGCTGCCGGATTAAGGCCGGGAATAACTGCTGCACCGCTGCTGTATTATTAATTTTCCCGTTGTCTACCAATGCTATAACCTGCGCAATGACCGATGTTTTTACCGGCAATTCGGAGATGGATGTATTACCTTCGTTCAGGTACGATTGAATTGGCCCGATTGTCCAGTTGGCGGCCGCTTTATAGTTCGAAGTATGTGTAATCAGCTCTTCATAAAATTCGGCCACTTCGCGTTCTATGGTGAGCAGGTTGGCATCGTATTCTGAAAGACCATAATCGGCCATATAACGGGCAATACGTTGCTCGGGAAGCTCGGGTAACGATTTTAACAGGTTATCAATCCAGGAATCTTCCAAAACCAGGGGCTGCAAATCGGGTTCGGGAAAATAACGGTAATCGTACGCCATTTCTTTAGAACGCAATACGGATGTTTTGCCAGTTGCAGCATCAAAATTCAACGTGTTCTGACCAATGGTTTCGCCGGCTTCCAGCAATGCTACCTGTCGCTGAAATTCGTAGTTTATAGCCCGCTGAAGGTTACGAATAGAGTTCAGATTCTTCACTTCACAGCGGTTTCCGTAGGTTTCCGCTCCTTTTAGCCTGACTGAAATATTGGCATCGCAACGGATACTGCCTTCTTCCATATTGCCATCGCAGATATCCAGGTAACGGGCTATCTTCCGGATTTCTGTTAAATAAGCAGCCGCTTCTTCGGCCGAACGGATATCCGGCTCCGACACAATTTCTATTAACGGCACACCGGCACGGTTCAGGTCAATCAGCGAGTAACGCGGGTCTTTATCGTGCATACTTTTACCGGCATCTTCTTCCATGTGGATGCGGTTTATGCGTATCTTTTTATCTTCCTTATCTTTAAATACCAGCTGAATGTAGCCGTTAACACATACCGGAGCTTCATCCTGGGTAATCTGGTAGCCTTTGGGCAAATCGGCATAAAAGTAATTTTTGCGGTCAAACCGGTTTTCGCGGTTAATGTGACAATGTGTAGCCAGGCCCATTTTTACAGCATACTCAACTACCTTTTTATTTAACATGGGCAATGTGCCGGGCAAACCTAAAGATACCGGACTGGTATGCTGGTTGGGGCCTGCGCCAAAGCTTGCCGGGTCTGATGAAAAGATTTTTGTTTGGGTAGATAGCTGAACGTGCACCTCAAGGCCAACAACAAGTTCGTATTTATGTAAAGCGCTCTGGCTGGTTTTCATTTTACTTTGCCTGCAACAATTTAATTCTTCAAATATAATGCTTTTTGCGATACCTGCCCGCCGGATTATAGTAAAGGATTTGTGAGGAACGCAGACTTACGGCTCTATGCATGCGGATTACAAATCCGAAGTTAACAATAACGGGATTGCAAATCCCGTTAAGCGTATAGTTACAAATCTCGTTATATGCAGGGATTTTATTTCTGAAATGTCATATAAGTAGTCGGATATTCCGGAATATGAGGATACAAATCTTCAATTTCAAATGTTGAACTATTGATTAATTTAAAACCTAACTCAACAGATGGTGAGTTGTCCCAGGTTGGTGTAAGTTTAATCTTATTTCCTGATATACTGTAATTAAATTCATCTTTTACAGAACTACCGGATTCAGTTTTTACAACCTTATTTTTACTAATAAAAGTAAGTTGAGAGCGCCCTTCAACCGGCGAAGTTTCCGCATAAACACCAGACAACGTTTCTTTATCGTTATCCTTACTACAGGAAATAAACCCAATAATTAGCATGAGCACTATTAAAAAGTTCCTTTTCATTTCATATAGATATTATAATCTACTTATCCCCTCACCGCTTCCCTAATCCGAACCAGCTTCACCAACAAATCTTCCAGCAAGGCAAGGTTTAGCATATTCGCCCCGTCGGATTTAGCGTTTTGCGGTTCGGGATGCGTTTCGATAAACAGGCCATCAGCACCTACGGCAATAGCGGCTTTCGCGATGGTTTCTATCAAGGCGGGCTTTCCCCCGGTTACGCCGCTGGCCTGGTTAGGCTGCTGCAACGAATGTGTACAATCCATCACCACCGGAATATTGAATGAGCGCATTTCGGGTATTCCCCTGAAATCTACAATCAAATCCTGGTAACCGAACGTGTTACCGCGGTCGGTAAGAATAACATTGTCATTCCCGGCCTCCTTAACTTTATCTACGGCATGTTTCATGGAACCTGCCGATAAAAACTGTCCTTTTTTAATGTTTACCGCTTTGCCGGTTTTAGCGGCGGCTATCAGCAAATCAGTTTGACGGCACAGAAAGGCCGGAATCTGCAATACATCTACATATTCGGCAGCCATAGCCGCCTCGGTAGTTTCGTGGATATCGGTAACAGTGGGAACACCAAACTCACGACCTATACGGGCCAATATTCTCAACGCTTTTTCATCGCCGATACCGGTAAATGAATCCACACGTGACCGATTAGCCTTGCGGTATGAACCTTTAAAAATATAGGGTATTTGCAGCTTATCAGTGATGGACACAATGCGTTCGGCAATACGCAAGGCAATATCTTCGCCTTCAATGGCGCAAGGGCCGGCCATAAGGAAAAAATTACCGGATGCCGTATGTTTTAATTTGTCAGAAATCATTGGATTTACGGGTTACGATTTTAGATTCACGAATTGCGCATTTTCAGGGCAGGAAGAAGCAATCATACTTTTTCCCACCCTTCTATGAGCATAATATTAGTTTCCTAACTCCGACAGGAACTTGATTCGCATGAGCTGAATTTCCTCACGGGTATAATCATCGCTGCCAAGCTCTTTCAAGGCCACATCAATAGAATCTACTTCTGAAGATCGGAAATAATCAAATACCTCGTCCTGACGGTCTTCATCAATCAGCTCATCAATATAATAATTCAGGTTCAATTTGGTTCCCGAATTAACAATGGATTCTACTTCGCGTAAAATATCCTCGTAAGAGATGCCTTTTGCCGATGCAATGTCTTCCAACGCAATATGCTTATCAATATTCTGGATAATGGAAACTTTCAACGCCGATTTATTGGCCGTGCTTTTGATAACCAGATCAACGGGACGCTCAATTTCATTTTCTTCCACGTATTTGCTGATAAGCTCAATGAAAGGTGCACCAAATTTCATGGCTTTACCCGCACCTACACCCTGAACCTGCTTTAGCTCATCAATGGTAATGGGATAATGATTACACATTTCCTCGAGCGACGGATCCTGGAATATCACGAACGGCGGCAGGTTTTTCTGCTTGGCGATTTTTTTACGCAGGTCTTTCAGCATTTGCAGCAACTGCGTATCTAACGAAGCACCACCCGAAGGCATATTGTCTTCCTGGTCTTCGTCGCCGGCCTCCATGGGCTGGTTAAGAACAAATTTAATGGCGTACGGGCTTTCGATAAAGGCCTTGCCGGATTTGGTTAACTGTAGCAGGCCGTAATTATCGGTATCCTTTTGCAGGAAATTATTCAGCACTGCCTGGCGCAACAGCGATTTCCATAGCAAAATACCATCTTCTTTACCGCTGCCAAATTCGGGTAGCTTATTATGCTCATACGATGATATTTGCTGATTATCAATACCCATTATCAGGTTAATGATGTGGTGGTCATCAAATTTCTCACCCAGACGCTGTATAAGCTCCAGCGTTTTCTGTAGCTTTTCGGACGCATCGAAATGAGTTTTCGGATGCCGGCAATTATCGCACATATTGCTGCAGCCGGCATCGTTAAAGTTTTCGCCAAAATAATGCAGTATCTGCTTGCGCCGGCATACCGACGATTCGGCATAATCGATAACTTCTTTCAGTATCTGGGTTCCTATTTCACGTTCAGAAACAGGCTTATCCTTCATGAACTTGGCCAGCTTATCAATGTCTTTCTCGGAGTAGAACGCCACGCATAAGCCTTCGCCGCCATCTCTGCCTGCCCGGCCGGTTTCCTGGTAATAACCTTCCATACTTTTGGGTATGTCATGGTGAATTACATAGCGAACGTCGGGTTTATCGATACCCATACCAAACGCAATGGTTGCCACAATGACCTCAACCTCTTCCATCAGGAATTTATCCTGGGTTTCGGCACGCATTTTGGCTTCCAAACCGGCATGATAAGGCAATGCCTTAATGCCATTCAGATTCAGAACTTCGGCTATCTCTTCTACTTTTTTCCGGCTCAGGCAATATACAATACCCGATTTTCCGGGATGCGATTTAATGAACCGGATAATCTCCTTGATGACATTGCGCTTGGCCCTTACCTCGTAATACAAGTTAGGCCGGTTAAATGACGATTTAAACAGCGTTGCGTCGTTCATTTGCAGGTTTTTGATAATATCCTGCTGAACTTTCGGCGTTGCTGTCGCGGTTAACGCAATAATGGGTATATTACTGCCTATATTATTGATTACCTGACGAATTTTGCGGTATTCGGGCCGGAAATCATGCCCCCACTCTGAAATACAGTGAGCTTCGTCAACAGCCACAAAAGAAACCTTGATAAGCCGTAAAAAGTCAACATTATCGGCTTTGGTAAGCGATTCCGGCGCTACATACAGCAGCTTCGTCTCGCCGCTCAATACATCCTGCTTTACCTTGGCAATATCTGTTTTGTTTAACGATGAGTTTAAAAAGTGCGCAATGCTGTCCGTTCCGCCAAAAGCTCTGAGCTGGTCAACCTGATTCTTCATCAGCGCAATAAGCGGCGATATCACAATGGCCGTACCATCGCTCATTAATGCAGGCAGCTGGTAGCAAATGGATTTCCCGCCACCGGTAGGCATAATTACAAATGTGTCTTTTTGCTGCAGGACATTGGTTATGATCGCTTCCTGCTCCCCTTTAAAATTATCAAACCCAAAAAAGTTTTGTAAATTATCAAATAATGATTTTTTTATCTCCATCTCCCGTTAGGAAAAATTATTTAGTAAATTTTAACCGGCGTATCTGTTTAACGCCCTTTTATATTTTTCAGTATATTTCTTTAAATATACAAGAAATAAGCAATAATAACATACCTGTTATAACAGAAATGACCAAAAGTTTTCACCGGGGCAGATTAATAACAGGTTTCGATGATTTTTACACAACAATTACATGCGCTCACAAAGTATAAACCACTTTTAAATAAAGTTCAAAATAACATATTTTTGCGGATATATCGTTACTTGAATTAAAAAAATCGTTTGAAAAATAACTCAGAAATATTACGGTCGGCACGCAGAACGCTACAGGCCGAACAGGAAGGCATTGCCGGGCTGATTGACCGTCTTGATGCTGATTTTGCCGAATGCGTGCAACATATCCTGAAAATTAAGGGAAGAGTGATTGTTACCGGTGTTGGTAAAAGCGCCATTATTGCTCAAAAAATAGTGGCAACGTTTAATTCTACCGGTACACCTGCCGTTTATATGCATGCCGGCGATGCCATACATGGCGATTTGGGTATCATCCAACAGGATGACCTGGTGATATGTATTTCAAAAAGCGGCAACACGCCGGAAATAAAAGTGCTTATTCCTTTTCTGAAATTGGCGGGCAACCTGCTTGTTGGTATGGTTGGCGACCGGGAATCGTACCTGGCCAAACAAGCCGACCTGATACTGGATACTACCGTAACAGCCGAAGCCTGTCCGCACAACCTGGCCCCTACTACCAGTACAACAGCCCAGTTGGCGCTGGGCGATGCGCTGGCCGTTTGCCTGCTGGAATGCCGTGAATTTAGCAGTCGCGATTTTGCACGGTACCATCCGGGCGGCTCATTAGGTAAAAAATTATACCTGAAAGTGGGCGACCTTTCTGTAAATAACGAAAAGCCACAGGTATCGCCTGCTGATAACATCAAGCATGTAATTATTGAGATTACCCGAAACCGGCTTGGTGCCGTTGCTGTTATTGACGATGAGCAGGTTAAGGGTATTATTACCGATGGCGACATCAGACGAATGATTGAAAAGTACGATAACATCGGCAGCCTGAAAGCCTCGGATATTATGGGGACATCGCCCAAAACAATTGATAAGAACGAGCTGGCGATAAACGCTTTTGAGCTGATGCGCAAAAACAATATCACCCAATTATTGGTATTAGATGATGGTTTATATGCTGGCATTGTGCATTTGCACGATTTATTACGCGAAGGAATCATCTAAGCGAAAATGCACTGCTGCCCTATCAAACCAAACTATTTCAAAATGTCCGGCTGTTCGGGTTATTGATACGTTTTTATTAATGCATCAATGAACCTGCCGGTTGACGGGGTTTTTAATTTTTAATTTTTAATTTTGACTTAGCACTAAAATTGTACGCTCGGGGAAATGAATATGCTTAAAACAGCTTCATTGCCATTGAAAAAACAACATACTCAAATGAAAAATTATTATGCCATCATTATGGCCGGCGGCATAGGGAGCCGCTTCTGGCCTATAAGCAGAACTGCACATCCAAAACAATTTATTGATATTCTTGGCACCGGAAAAACACTGATACAAAGCACTTATGACCGCTTTTTAAAAATAGTGCCTAAAGAAAATATTTATATCGCCACCAACGAAATTTACATCAATCTTATTAAGGAACAATTGCCGGATATAACCAGCCAACAAATTCTGGCTGAGCCTGTAATGCGTAACACGGCTCCGTGTATTGCATACGCGTCGCACAAGATATATTCGCTTAATCCGGACGCAACCGTTGTAGTTGCACCGTCAGACCATCTTATACTTGAACCCGAAAAATTTGTTGAAGACATACAGATTTCGCTGGATGCGGCTTCTAAGTATAACCGGTTAATTACTCTGGGTATAAAACCGTCACGCCCTGATACGGGATATGGATATATTCAATACGATACCACCGAATACGACAACGCGTTTTATAAAGTAAAAACCTTTACCGAAAAGCCCAACCTGGAACTGGCGAAAACCTTTATTCAAAGCGGCGATTTTCTATGGAATGCCGGTATCTTCGTCTGGTCGGTCAAATCTATTTTAAATGCCTTCGAGAATCATTTACCCGAGGTTAATGATATCTTTAAAGAAGGATATGCCCATTTCAACACCAATAACGAGCAAAACTTTATTCAGTCGGCATATTACCAGTGTACCAATATCTCAATAGATTACGCCATTATGGAAAAGGCCGATAATGTGTATGTGCTTCCGGCAGATTTTGGCTGGTCTGATTTAGGGACATGGGCCTCTATTTACGAATTAGCCGAAAAAGATTATGTAGGTAACGTGGTTATTCCTCCCGAAAAGGTAATTATGTACGATTCATCAAACTGTATGGTGAATGTCCCCAAAGGCAAACTGGTAGTTTTACAGGGATTACATGATTATATCGTAGTAGAATCCAATGATACGTTGCTTATTTGTCCCCGCGACCAGGAACAGAATGTAAAACGAGTGGTGGCCGATGTGAAATCTAATTTCGGGGTGGAGTATATTTAAGTTGTAGGTTGTACGTGGTAGGTTTTACGTTGTAAGCTTAAAGCAGAAAGCACGGAAGAGAAGCAAGAGCATAGAAGCAAGAGACAAGACAAAACGCAGAAAGGCGGAAGGTTGTACGTGGTAGGTTTTACGTTGTAAGCTTAAAGCAGAAAGCACGGAAGAGAAGCAAGAGCATAGAAGCAAGAGACAAGACAAAACGCAGAAAGGCGGAAGGTTATACGTGGTAAGTTTTACGTTGTAAGCTTAAAGCAGAAAGCACGGAAGAGAAGCAAGAGCATAGAAGCAAGAGACAAGACAAAACGCAGAAAGGCGGAAGGTTATACGTGGTAAGTTTTACGTTGTAAGCTAAAAGTGGAAGGCTCAAAGCAGAAAGCACGGGAGAGACAAAAAATATAATGAATGCATCTAAAAAAATGTAACGTCATTGCAAACTGAAGGGCTGGGCTTTGAGGCAGAGTGAAGCAATCTCGTTGTTAATTGAAGATTGCTTCGGCTCGCACTCCCCCAGACAGCCTCGCAATGACGAAGAAATCAAACGCGTTGTTCTGATAAGTTATGAGCTAAGACGCTCGTAACACGTAACTCATAACACGTAACAATTTACCTTTCACTACTCACTAACAACCAGTACTGATAATTCCCGGTATAGTTTTTCGGTAGGCAGACCCACAATATTGGTGTATGAGCCGTTAATTTTTTCTATGCCCACAAGGCCAATCCATTCCTGGATGCCGTAAGCTCCGGCTTTGTCCAACGGCTGGTATTTTTTTACATAATATTGTATCTGCTCTTCTGTAAGCTTGCGAAAATAAACATCAGAGATATCGGTAAATGTATGGTATCGCTGTTTATAAAGGATACAAACGCCCGTAATCACCTGGTGTTTTTTACCGGACAAAAGCGATAACATCGTTACGGCATGCTCTTCGGAAGATGGTTTACCCAATATTTGTCCGTCAATACAAACAATGGTATCCGCTGTGATAACCAGTTCATTCGTTACGCTTTCATCAAAAGCATGTGCCTTTTTTTCTGCAATATATCTTGCTATTTCTTCGGGCTGTAAATGCTCCGGGTACGATTCATCTACATCCTTTAAAACTACCCGAAAATCCAGGTTCATTAATTTAAGTAACTCCTGGCGCCGCGGCGATTTAGATGCAAGTATGATGGGTGGAAACATACGAAAAGTTGAAAGTTGAAGGTTTAAAGTTAAAAGTTGAGTGCAGCGAAATCCCGACTATTCGGGGTTGAACGGTTAAGCAGATGGAATGCTGTCATCATGTGCAGATGGCTCGGCATCAAACCATTTTCGCTGTACTTTCAGTAATTTTTCAAGAATATCGCGAACACAACCCGCTCCGCCAACTTTTGGCGATATATACATGCTGACCGCTTTTACTTCTTCGGCGGCATCGGCGGGACAAGCGGCAGCTCCGGCTATCTTCATAACCGGCACATCGGGAATATCATCGCCGATATATAATACTTCTCCGGCGTTGAGCGCATGCTGTTCCAGGAAACTGTTAAACACATCCAGCTTTTTATCAATACCTAAATGAATATCGGTAATGCCCAGGCTGTTTAACCTCAGAACCACACTTTTGGACTTTCCACCGGATATAGAACAAACTTTGAACCCCCGTTTAACGGCAAGCTGCATGGCATATCCGTCGCGAACATTAAAACGACGCAATTGCTCACCCGTTTCGGTTACCAGCACCGTAGCATCGGTAAGAACACCGTCTATATCCAGAATGATGCCCTTAATATGATGTAGCTTATCGAGAAACAAGTTTTAAAGTCAAAAGTAAAAATTCAAAAATCAAAACATTAAAACCACTAATCAGTACTATTGATTATCCCGCCATTCGTACACCCAGGCAGATTGTATCTGTTCCAGGTGACCTTCGTTACATTCCTCACGTGTACCGGCAAAATTAGGCAGGGACAGCACCCATTCCATTAAATCGGTAAAGCGTATGCGATATATCTGCGATTCGCCAAACTCATCGCCAAACTTTTCATAAAGTTCCATAGCGATATCCTCATAGTTATTCCAGTATATCGGTAAAGCGTATTTATCTGTCATTATGTAAAGTTAAAAGTTGAAAGCTAAAAGTTGAAAGTAGGCCAACAATAATATTACCCGTATCATTATTTTGGTTGTTAATGACCAAGAAACTGGGTTTGGTCGGGTAGTGTAACTTCAAGGTCGCCGTCTATTACCACACACTGGCAACCCAACCGCGAATTAATCCGTGGGTTTACCGCCCGGTCTATAAAATCTTCTTCCTTATCGGATATTTCCTGGATATTGTCCATTCCCTGATTTACATAGATATGGCAGGTGCTGCATCCGCAAACACCGCCGCAGTTGTGCTGAAGCTCTACACCGTTCTCCAGGCAAACATCCAGCACCGATTCGCCTTCAACAATAGGCAACTCTATGGACTCTTTGCCCGGTTCTTCAAAATTTATCTTGAGTTTAAAAACATTCATTGCTTTGCAAAATTAGTAAAATTGCCATTAGGCGCCGGGATTATCATACAAATTGATGATTTGCTGACTAATCTGCCGGTAAAGCTCTTGCAAAGCTGGTTGTGACAAAAGAAAATCGATATGTTTTTGCAGGATGTATTTATCGTTACGAACAGCGGGCCCTGTTTGTGCATCGGCAGGTAAATGTTCCTGGACTTTTGCTGCTGTTTCAGCTATCAGTGGACGAATAAGGTCAAAATCCAGGTCGTGTTTGGTCAGTATTTGCTGGGCAACGGTATAGAGGTAATTGGTGAAGTTACAGGCAAAAACAGCCGAAACATGCAGAGCAAGCCGTTTTTCGGATGTTAAATAAAACACCTTATCAGAAACATCCTGCATCAGTAAAGTCAGCACTTTTGCATTTTCTTCGCTATTAGCTTCAACAGCCACCGGAACATTCCTGAAATCCACTTCCTTCACCTTCGAAAAGGTTTGTAAGGGGTAAATAACACCGGTATTTTTGGAAACGGGTTTCAAAACGTCCATCC
The DNA here is from genome assembly GCF_008274585.1 of Pedobacter sp. BS3. Classification (GTDB taxonomy): domain Bacteria; phylum Bacteroidota; class Bacteroidia; order Sphingobacteriales; family Sphingobacteriaceae; genus Hufsiella_A. The sequence goes on from NZ_VTRT01000003.1 coordinate 225,855, forward strand.
CGGTTGAACCGGATGTATGTACCACCAACGTTTTACCCAATTTTAGCTGCTGCACCAATTGCGGGATGGCATCATCGCTTACAGCGATAATGATCAAATCAACATCGGAATTAAGTTGGGCTAAACCGGTAATGGCTTGTGCACGTACGTGATAGGCCAGCAACGAAGCATGTTGTATATCACGACTGTAAACCTGTGCAATAACATGACCTGCGTTATACAAGGCAGCGGCCAGATGAGTTGCTACATTACCCGAACCGATGAATGAAATCTTCATATCATGCCTGCTTCAGCTCTTTATTCCGACGGAATATGGACAGCAGGAAGCCGATAACCATGATAATGGTTCCTCCCCAGAACAGGTTGATATAAGGGAACATAATGGCTTTCATCACAATCCATTTCTTTTCGGCGGGCTTGCTGCGATAAAGCATCACCTCTAACTTGTTTTTATCCGGTAAAACATTGGTAAAACGCAGTTTTACACCCAGGTTATCGATGGTTTTGCCAAAATCAAACTTATTGCCCGATTTAAGGAGGTAAACCGGCTCGGCTTCTTCGGTTTTGCCGTTCTGATGCACTTCTATCTTTAAGCCTACGGCAATATCGCCATTGGCTAAAGGAATATTGCTGATGCTTGCATTGCGATTAACTGATTTGATGACCAGGAAACCTTCCTTGTAACGTACCGTATCGCCGGGAGACACCTGGTAAGTTATTGGTTCCAGGTATTTACCGTCATCGGCATGGTCGTGGTCATCATGCCCTTCGTGCTCATGTTCCGCTTCCTCGGTTTTAATGGGCACACTGCTTACATGCGTATAAATATCGTATAACAGGTAGTGCTTGGTATCGGGCGAAGCAATCAATCCCATTTTGGGATTTTGCTGCGCATTGGGCAACAGGTTAAAATCTTCCTTAACCTTACCGTCTTTATCAAACGATTTATAATTTACCTTATAAAAGGTATTGGGGCCAATAGTGGTATCGCCAATATACGTTACCGTGTACCGGTCTATCTTAACCGGCTCATTCAGGTTCAGCATCAGGTTATCGCCGGGCTTATTCTCTTTCTCAAATCCGCTTACCGGGATAAATCCGCTTTTATTTACCGATATTACCTTGTTGGTTGCGGCGGCAATCAACGCACCGATAAGCAGCAACCCGAAACCGATATGCGCTACCGCAGAACCAGCCAGCTTCCATTTACCTTTCAAAGCATCGAGCATAATTTTGCCATTGCTCACCACGGTAAATGATGCGGCCAGTATCAAAGCTACAAATATGGGATTACTGTAGATGTGCGCCACATAAGCCAGGATAATGGTTATTACCACGGCTATACCAAACGACACCGCAAGGCTTTGCCAGAATTTCTTAGCGTTAGTGTCCTTGTATTTCAGGAACTGCGCTAAACCTGATAACAACGCCACGATAATTGCAAACGGGGTTTGCCATTTATTATAATGCTGCACCACATCAGTTGGCGGAGCTACCTTGGTTTTAAATACCGCATTAAATACAGGTATCGATGTGGTTGCCACAATCTGCACACAGGCTACCGTCAGCACCAAAGCGCCGATAAACAGCCAGAATTCACGGGAATACGTTTCTTCGTCTTTTTTGGTAATGGGCAGCTCTTTCCAGCGGGCAATAAGAAACCCAATGGCGATAACGGCAAAAACCAGAATGTCAATGACCAGGTGCCAGAACATTCCCAAATCGGTAAAGGCATGTACAGAAGTTTCGCCCAAGATGCCGCTCCGGGTAAGGAATGAAGCATACAACACCAGCACAAAACTAATCAATACCAGGAATGTGGCTGTAAAGTACGAATGTCCGCTGTTTTTATAAGCCAGCAGCACATGCACCGCCGCTATCAGCGTAAGCCAGGGAATAATCGAGGCATTTTCTACCGGGTCCCAGGCCCAGAAACCGCCAAAATTCAGCGCTTCGTAAGCCCAGAACGAACCCATAATAATGCCAGTACCTAAAACCATTACCGCGAACAGCGCCCAGGGCATTACCTGCTTCACCCATTCGGTATACCGTTTTTGCCACAAGCCGGCAATCGCGTAAGCAAACGGAACAACCATCGATGCAAAACCGAGGAAAAGTGTGGGCGGGTGAATCACCATCCAGTAATTTTGCAATAAAGGATTCAACCCGTTACCATCCTGTATCAGGCTCAGGTAATCCGGACGTGAAAAAATGGGCGCCTCAAGCGCATTGCGTAACAGGATGAACGGCGAGCTTCCAACCCGGGTTCCTAAAATATCCACACCGATAAGCATCGATGCAATCAGCGTCTGCGACAGCATAACGATAGCCAGCACCGGGCTTTCCCAGCTTTTGGCTACCCTTACCAGGATATTTGCCAGCACAATCTGCCAGAAAGTCCATAGCCAGAAACTGCCCTCCTGCCCTTCCCAAAAGCTGGAAATAATGTAATATACCGGCAACGAACGCGACGAATGCGCCCAGGCATAATGATATTCAAACAGGTGATTGTAAATGATATAAAACAGGCATGAGCCGATACCAACCACAGCCAGGGTGTTTACCCATAAGGCCGCACGACCGATATTGCGCCACGAATTACCGGGCCTGTCGTTAATTGCCGCGAAATAATAGCTAATGGTCGACAGCAACGCCGAACCAAAAGAAAGAATTACGAAAAATTGTCCTAATTTTCCGGGCAGCAGGTGTTCACCTACAAATTGTACGTCCATTAATTCAATTAGATTTTTGCCTGAGCAGCCGTATTGGCTTTTACCTCAACCTGGTCTTTATTATACTTGGAGGGGCATTTCATCAGTATTTTAGAGGCATGAAACTCATCGCCCTGCATTTTACCGGTCAATACAATTTGCTCTGACTTCTCAAAATCCTGGGGTTTGGTACCGTTAAACACTACCTTGCATTCGGTTCCCTTATTATCACGCATGTAAAAAGCGAAATAATTGGCATTCTCCTGCGGATTATAAATCATGGCTTTATTTTTTTCCAACTGCCCAACCACATGCAATTCGGTTTGTGTTTCCTTTGCTTCTGCAAACGAAGCGTAAGTACTTGAATCAGCGTAAGTACTGATAATAACACCTATTGCCACTGCAATAATAATAATACCAATGATGGCGCTTTTCTTCATAGCTTATCAGGATTTGAAAAAGCAATTACTTTTATGCTGCAAAGGTACGAAATAGTACGATGTTGATATAATATTAACAAGTCTGTTACTTATTAAGAACTGTTCTAAATTATTAGCTTGTAGCTTATGGTTCATAGTTCATGGTGGATAGTCCGGAAGTTGGGAAAGACAGAAAAGTCAGAAAGCAATCTTTACAATTAACAGTTGATAATGGACAGTTGATAATGTCTGTATGATTCATAGGGCATGGTTAATAGTATTTTTAGAGATAAGAATATAGAAACAAGAGACAAGACAAATCGCACAGTCCTACTCCCTCCCTTTGGGAGGGCCGGGGTGGGCTAACTACAACTTCACCTGCCTGATAATATTCTTAATGTTCAGCTCAATAATGTCGGTCATATTGCGGCAGGCACGGTAATTGGCATCCTGGTAATATGTGGCCATGCTTTCCTTCAGTTTAAGAATATTTTCCTGTGTAGTCAGCTCCTCTTTACAGGAGACATCCCGCAAATCGGTAAGGCGATGACGCTCACTGCGCACCCGGTGCACAATAGACGACAATTCTTCCTGCTGATACTGCTGTACGGTTTTTTCAGTGAGATGTTCCATACACAATTTTACCAGGGGATAATTTTCCTTAAAGAACTGCGGCATGTAAACCTTGATATTACCTTCATAAAATTGCTGGTCGAAATCTATAGCCCTGATGCGGAACTGGATATCATCAAAATCGGGCGTAATTTGTACCACAAAGTTGTAAGAGCGCATATCGCCCAACAAGGTTGTCAGACAACGTTCGTTAAATTTTACAAACTCTTTGGCTATACGGGTGGGATTAAAATCGCCCTGGTAAATTTTCCCTTTGTTAAATACATCGCCGGGCAGGCCCACAATATGTTCCTCTACCATAGTATCGCCGTCTACCAGGTAATTTACCTGGTTTGGTGACAATATTTCTTCCAGCTCCAGCCCGTAAATCCGTGAGGCGTCTGCCTTTTTCACGTAGAAATAATCGTAAACATCGTTTAAACGGTTCACTATCCTTATCCTGAAAGGATGCGTGTTGCCAAAAGTGCAATAATCAATCTTGTCTATATACTTATGCTCAACAATACGCAAATTACCCGATGCCTTTAGCTTGGCATAGATAATTTTCAAGCCATTATGCAGCTCTTCTATCTGGTTGGGAGAATAGATAGGGCTCTCCCACAACGTGTCTTTTCCGTCCTTATCTAAAATGGGAAAACTCTCGGTAAAGGCTTTTAGATCTTCGTACTTAACAGGAAACCGGGCATCACGCTGATAGGTACGCAGGTATTTATGCAGATTCTCGCTTACCGGGAAAATGGGTTTCTTTCGGGATATTTTAACCTCGCTGGCTGACATAATTGCATGGTTATGTAAGGCTGCAATTTACCAAAATAGCGGAATGAAAAGCAGGTTTTAATTGGAGACTTTGACAACTTTTAGAAAGTTGTCAAAGTTCAAAGTCTCAGAAAAACAGCACTGGCCTAACCAAACTAAACCCGACAGGAGCGGCAGCCCCGAATGCAATGAGGGCTATAGCGGATGGCGGGGCTATCTTTACCGATGACACTACTGTACCTGCTTTTCAGAAAATAAAATCTGCCTGGTAATATTTAAAGCCTGCAGCCTGTCCTAAACCCTTTAATAGCCATGTACGAGCTAACACCAGCGAAGAAACAGTGCTGCTATGTTCAAAAGAAAACCTCACAGATTTTTGAAACCTGTGAGGTTTACAAGCTTTTAGCATCCTAATTCTTGTCTCTCTTAACCGCTTTCGACTCACCCTACGCCTTAACCCTTTTACCTTAGCCCTCTATTTACCGGTATAATACTTCATCGCTTCCGGCAGGCGTTTCTGAATATCAGCTATCCGGGTAGCATCGCTGGGGTGTGTGCTTAAAAACTCAGGAGGAGCGCCGTTGCTTTGGCTTGCAGTTGCCATACGCTTCCAGAAATCTACAGCAGTATTGGGATTATATCCGGCCATTGCCATAAAAATTAATCCCAGGCGGTCGGCCTCACTTTCCTGGTTACGCGAATATTTCAGTAACGCCAACTGTCCGCCGATGCCATATAACTGGGTCAACGTTTCAGAGCCTGCGGCGCCAAGTAAGCCTCCGCCGGCCTGTGCCAAAGCGGTTTGCGAAGCACGCTCGGCAGAATGCCCTGCAATGGCGTGGGCTATTTCATGACCTAAAACTGTGGCCAGTCCGTTATCATCTTTTGTTACCGGTAATATAGCCGTGTAAACAGCAACTTTTCCGCCAGGCATGCACCAGGCATTAATGTCCTTACTTTGAACCAGGTTAAACTCCCAGGCATAATTATAGCGGTCGCCATAGCCGTTTTGCTGCATATAACGTGTTATTGCGGTAGCTATATTTGAGCCTACCCGTTTAACCCGCTGCGCATCGGTTGTGCCGGTAATAACTTTAGTTTTAGGATCGCTTAAAAACTCTTTATAAGCTGTTGTGGCCTGCTGTTGTATCTGCGATTCATCAACCAGGCTTAATTGTTTGCGACCGGTAAGCGGAACCGTTGAACATGCCGCCAGAATAAGAATGGCAATAAGAGCGGGCAATGATTTAATTCTTTTCATAGATCATATTGTTTGTTTTTTACAAAAAGCAATAAGGTTACGAAATTGTTTTTTTAAACAGCCTGACTTTTGATTCTTTTCCCTTTAATAATCGTTCAATATTTTTCTGGTGGGTTACCAGTATGAGCACACAGATACACATGCCGTATAATACCACCGAGCGCACCGGCGAATGAAACACGAAAATAACGCTTAACGGCAGTGTAAATCCGGCAGCGATAGAACCTAATGAAACATACCCAAATACCAGGAAGAAAACCAGGAAAACCAGTACGCACAGCAAAGCTGCCTGAAGGTGTACGGCCAGGATCATACCAAATAGCGTAGCAATGCCTTTGCCGCCCCTGAAACCGGCAAAAACCGGGAATAAATGCCCCATAACAGCCGTAATGCCCAGGGCTAACTGGTAATTTACAAATTGCACTGAGTTTTGAGGCCCTGTTACTGATAAACCAATAAAAAAAGCCAGATTAGTGGCGGTGTATCCTTTCAGAATATCAAGGATCATAACGGCCGTACCGGCCTTTTTACCCAACACCCGGAAGGTATTGGTAGCACCTGCATTACCGCTACCGTACTCGCGTACATCCACACCATAAAACGCCTGTCCTATCCATACGGCAGTAGGAATTGAACCAAACAAATATGCCCCGATCAGCGCTAAAATTGAATAAATGGAAATCATGCGTTACAATAATACTAAAAACAATAAGCCAGTGGCCCTAAAGTAATCAACATTTTTAATTGTTTACAGCCTTTAAGCTCATATCCAGGCTTTTAACCGAATGCGTTAATGCACCCATAGATACGTAATCTACACCGCACAGGGCATAATCACGCACATTATCTTCGGTTATTCCACCCGATGCCTCTGTAACGAACCTTCCGTTTACCAGCTGTACAGCTTTTTTAAGTGTATCGAAATCAAAATTATCCAGCAAGATCCGGTCCACACCACCGGCTTCTATTACTTCCTGCAGTTCCTGCATTGACCGCACTTCTATTTCTACCGGGATATTCAGCTGATTTTCGTGTACATATTTCTTAGCTGCCGATATAGCCGCCGTAATGCCTCCGGCATAATCCACATGATTATCTTTGATCAGGATCATATCGTACAAACCAAACCGGTGATTAACACCTCCACCGATTTTTACTGCAATCTTTTCTAAAAATCGCATATTAGGCGTGGTTTTACGGGTATCCAGTACCCTGGTACCGGTATCTTTGATCAACTGCGTAATGCGATGCGTAATGCTGGCAATACCGCTCATACGCTGCATGGTATTGAGTACCAAACGTTCGGCTATGAGTATGGCATACAGGTTACCGCGTATAATAAAAGCAACATCGCCGGGCTTTACGGCAGCGCCATCTTCTATAAAAATATCTAAGTGTAGTTGCGGATCTATTTGCCTGAAAATTTCGCGGGCCACTTCAACACCCGCCAAAATACCATCTTCTTTAATAAGCAACCTGGCTGTGCCCTGTTTACCCTGCGGAATGGTAGAAAGTGATGTATAATCGCCGGGGCCAACATCTTCTGCCAACGCAAGCTGCACAAACTGATGCAGTAATTTCTTAAAGTCTTCCATAAAATCGAAGCTAAATTAAGAAATCTCTTTACTCTTTGTTGGTTTCTATGCGTATTTCGGTAATAAGAAAATTACCCTTAAAGTTTTTCATAGAATATGAAACCCTGAAAACGCCGTTGGAGGTATTGAGTGATAGCACATTAAAACGGTAGTTCGGATTTGAGGTAAGCTTGTGAATAACTTTTAATGATTGCGGCAGGTGCTTGGCAAAAAAATCTTTCAATATAATTTCTGCCTGCGATTTAGAATAAACGTCCTCATCGTTCAGGATGGTAATTTCAACATTGCCGGCAAAATACTTTGCAAGTTCTTTGGTGTTAGCAGTGCGTATCAGATTATTTACATCATCTGTAATATCTGCCGCATCGTTAGCAAAACTTATATTTCCGGCAAATAATAATAAAATGAAACAACAAATTTTCACCATATTTAATTTTAGGGTTGCGTGTTCAAACTTACGTTAAAATAACTTAAAATCTGCACTTGCCCTCATTCAAAAATACCGAAAACAAATAAGGCGGTCTGAAAAAGACCGCCTTAAAAAATCATTGTATTGACTTTGTTACACACCAGGTATTATTCTTCGGCATGCAGCCAGGCTTTTTTAGCAAGCAACTCTTCTTTGGTTTCCCGCACATCCTCATCGTCTACACAACAATCAACCGGACATACTGCTGCACATTGCGGTTCATCGTGAAAACCCACACACTCTGTACACTTATCAGATACGATATAGTATACCTCGTCTGAAATTGCGGGTTGAGATTCCTCAGCATCCAGAGTAGTACCATCTCCAAAATCGATAACTCCTCTTAAGCTGGTTCCGTCCGAAAATCTCCATGCTGTGCCGGCATCATAAATTGCGTTATTAGGGCATTCCGGCTCACATGCCCCACAGTTTATGCACTCATCGGTGATTTTAATTGCCATCTTCTACTTAAAAAACTAAATTCTGAATACTTTTGCAGATCCTTATTCAGGTAACAAAAACAATGCAAATATAGTATCTTTCGGCGAACTTATTGGAATGATTGAGATTTTGACACATAATAAACGAATAACCGCACTGGCAAACCTGGGCGACTGGTTAAAACAGGGCGATACGGCCCTTGATACACTGATACAGCACACCAGCATGCATAATGCCTGGTTTACCCCTGCATATACTCAAAAAGCGTTACAGGCTATTGCCAACATGCTAACCATCAGCAATTTAGAACACTGGTTACAGCCATATCCCAATACCTATACAGAGGAACCTAAAAACGTAGGGCTGATACTGGCCGGAAACATTCCATTAGTTGGGTTTCACGATATTTTGTGCGTGCTGATGTCCGGGAACAGGGCTTTGATAAAAATGTCTTCACAAGATCAGCAGCTTATCCCCTATCTGCTTGATCAATTAGTTAAACAGGAACCGACCTTTGCGGGGCAGTTCCGTTTTGTGGAACGGCTTGAAAACTTCGATGCCGTAATTGCCACCGGCAGCAATAATACATCGCGTTATTTTGAATATTATTTCGGGAAAGTTCCGCACATTATCCGTAAAAACCGGAATAGTGTAGCCGTGCTGAACGGCAACGAAAACCCAGCTTCATTATACCGCTTAGGAAATGATATTTTTGATTATTTCGGTTTAGGATGCCGGAATGTCTCTAAAATCTTTGTACCGCAAGGTTATAATTTCAGTACACTGTTCGAGGCTATTGAACCTTTCAAAAAAGTGGCAGAACATCATAAATATAGCAACAATTACGATTACAACAAATCCATTTTCCTGGTAAACGGCGATCATCATTTGGATAACGGATTCGTGTTGCTTAGACCTGACAGCAAACTGGCCTCACCCCTGGCGGTGGTTTATTATGAAGAATATACCGGTTTACCCAGCCTGGAAAGACTATTGAGAGACCAAAGCGATAACATTCAATGTATTGTATCTGAAACACCATTATCAGTAAATAACCAGGTAATAGCCTTTGGACAAAGCCAGCAACCGCAATTATGGGATTATGCCGATGGAATAGATACCATGCAATTTTTGAGTAGCCTGTAAGTTTTACATGCAAATACGCAGGGAAATTGCTTTTAAGCTATTTTTATCCCGATGAACAAGCTATTTATAAATTGCAGTAAGATGGGATATACCGACAGTGTTACGGGTATTCCGGCTCTGTTTCTTTAAAGGAATCAATCATATCTCAATGCGCAATACTTACACACTGCCAAGTGATGGGCTTAGGAGAGCACCAACTAACCAACCAAACTACAGCAACAAGCTGTCAATACGATGCGCCTGCACCATAGACCGATGCTGCGACCATGTGAATATGGTAAAATGACCGTCCTGCGAAGCAACAAGCGCATGCGCATCCGGCTGATCGTGAACAAACTGCGCTGCCGAAAGATGCCTTGTTCCTCCTATTTGCGTTGAATGCACAATAACCGATTCGCCGCCAATAACAGGCTCGCTCATAGCAACCTGCTCCACCGGCTGACGCCCGCTTGCCCGGCCGATCTTTGCACCGAAAGCCAGCAGCTCATACTGCGTATTAATAATGGTAGCACCGTCTACCGCGGTAAGACCGGCCAGGTGCTCAATCTCCCGGTTCAGCGAACTTTGCCGGGCACTTTCGCTGCCGCGGCTTTCCACATCGGTAAAAATCAGTTCGCTAAGTCCCGAAAAAGTAGGCATTACCGGGTATTGTACAGGCTGTATAATAGAATGCTGCCAGCCGGCATCTTCTGCGGAAACCAGCAACAACGTTCCGCCATGCCGATGCGCCCGCATAGATACAGCCAACTGGATCAGCACATTTAACGGGTCATTCCACGACGCGGCCGAATAAAATCCCAGCAGATACTTCAGCATATCGGGGCAATCAGGCACTCCGCCATTATAAGCATCCACAATTTTCACCTGGTCGCCTTTCAACACCGCCACATTGGTATATTTACCATAGCCACATATCCGCCGGTGCTTGATCACCAGCAAACCCGGCTCCGACACATCCAGCACAAAACAGAAGTTCGGCACAGAAAGCGTTGTGCCCCACAAATACAATTCATCGCCATCCGTCCAGACACCCAAATGCACACCGGCCCGCTCCACACCCGGCGCCAGCTTGGTGAGTATAGCAGGACTTAACGGAATGCGATGCCCGAAAAGCAAGGGATTTCCAGCCTGCTCCGGCGGCAAAAAGGCCAGCGAGATACGTGGCGAATGTCCCTCTTCCCGGCGAAGACTGGCCCAGAACGCAGCATCGATCAACGCCTCAATAACTGCCGACGAGGGTACGGGAGCCCGGTTGCTATCTTCACAGGCAGGGTCGCCACCGGCGGCAAGCCTGTTAAAATGCTCTTCTATCGGTGCCGCCACAATTCCGGCGGCCTGGTAGGTTGATCTGTAAGTCATTCACAAAGTTAATGGATTCACATCATAAGCCATGTCAGTTATTTTTCAGAAAAGCAAAGTACGGATTACATCGCTTCCGGTAGTCCGGCTGTACGCTCATACGCCTGCAACCTGTCCCGATACCTCGTGGGGCCTTAACCACAAGGCCGGTATCCGCTGCCATCCGGTTTATTTTACACAGTTCATTGCAGCTATTAATGTTTTTCTTAGGTTTACTTTTAACTTTCGACTTTTAACCTACACTACATTACTAAAAATTATGTCGAACATCGGATTGATTATAGAAGAACGGGCAGCAAATATCGGTAACTTTATGGTGGGGCGCTTATTACCCTTTCGCCAGAAACGTGCAGTCGGCCCTTTTGTATTTATTGACCACATGGGTCCCGTTCATTTAAAAAATTACCAGAATTTTGATGTGCCGCCTCATCCGCATATCGGACTTTCTACACTCACCTACCTGTTCGAGGGAGCAATTATGCATCGCGATAGCCTGGGAACCGAAATGGAAATTCAACCCGGAGCCGTAAACTGGATGACCGCCGGCAAAGGTGTTGTTCACTCCGAGCGGACGCCGGAATATTTACGCACTTCGGATAAAAACCTGCATGGTTTACAGATCTGGGTTGCCCTGCCTAAAGCGATGGAGCAAACCGATCCCTCTTTTTCGCACATTGCTGCACATGAACTGCCTCATTGGGAACAAGACGGGGTTACACTGAGGCTAATTGCCGGAGAAGCCTTCGGCAGGAAATCACCAGTCCCGGTGTACAGTCCGTTATACCTTATTGAAATTAAAAGTACCGCACCGGCGCAACTTAACATTGGAGATGAACTATACGGCGAAAGTGCCCTGTATATCCTGGAAGGAGAAATACGAAACGATGGTAACACATATTCGCCCAGGCAGATACTGGTAGCAAAAGACAGTAAGCTATGCCAGTTTGAAATGGCCCCAAACACCACCGTTTATATTTTCGGCGGAGAACCTTTTCCCGAAGAGCATTTCATTTACTGGAACTTTGTAAGCTCAGACAAAGCATTAATTGAGCAGGCCAAGCAGAATTGGCGGGAACAAAAGTTTCCTGAAGTTCCGGGCGAAACAGGATTTGTTCCACTGCCACAATAAACTATTTCAAAAACGGCAAAGCCTCTTTAGGTACAAACTGGCTTACATCGCCTTTATAACGCAGAATATCACGAACAATGGTGGAGCTTATGGACGAATAACCGGGCTTGCTGACAATAAATATGCTTTCTATATCCGGCTCAAGCGCATGGTTCATTTGTGCAATAGCCTTTTCGTACTCAAAATCCGATACGGTGCGTATTCCCCTGATCATATAGTTAATACCGGCCTTCTTGCAATACTCAACCGTTAAACCCTCGTAGGTAACTATTTCAATCTTAGGCTCGTAGGCAAAAACAGCCTGTAACATGCTTTTACGTGTTTCCGGCGATAAATAGGCCTGCTTATTACTATTAAGTCCCACTCCAACTACAATCTTATCAAAAAGCGGAACAGAACGTTTCAGAATATCAACATGGGCCTTGGTTACGGGGTCAAACGAACCGGGGAATAACGCTGTTTTCATTGTTTAAGATTAAAGGTTTGAGACATTAGATTTGAGATTTGAAGCTGCACAGGTAAAATTAAGATTAACCAATGAAATTGTCATATTGCTTTACTTTCCTTCTTCAAAAGTTTCATCTTCAAAAACATCATCCATTAAAAGTTGGTCATCTTTGTTTTCATGCATCTTTCTGAAAGCTTGTTCCCAATTTTTTCTTGGCTTTTTCTTTTTACCATATTGTTGTAATAATAGCATGTTTAAATTTTCTGAATAAAGTTATTATCCATAGAGGGTGTCTAAAAAGTTCCCCAGACACCGAAAAAACGCGTCATTGCGAGGAAGCATGACGAAGCAATCTGCGTTTTGACATCACAGATTGCTTTCCCGTACGTACGGGATTCCTTCTCGCAATGACGGTAATGTTTGACTTTTTAAACACCCTCTTTAAAATCAAAGTAATTATTTTCTTTCAATTAACCAGGTTTATTTGATCTGGAACCACATTGTCCACTGTCCATTGTCCATTGTCCACTGTTCCATTATCAATTGCTACGGCCATATTCCCAGCGTATTATACGATACGGCAATTTTATCAATAGATTTCACAAATGCCGCTGTGCGTAAGCTGTCTATTTTAGGGTTACTCAGTTTCGTATTGCGAATTTCGTGGTACGAACGTATCATGGTATCTTCCAGTCCCGAATTAACCAGTTCCAGTTCGGAAGCCCCTTTTATAATCGTACGGCGTTGTGTATCAGTAAGCTGTATGCCGCTAACCGACTCCAGGATATTCACCATGTTCATGTTTGCGTTTTCTGCATAGCGTTTATCCATGCGACCAAAAGCTACATGCGACAGGTTTTTAAGCCACTCAAAATACGATACCGTAACACCGCCGGCATTGCAATACATATCCGGAATAATAATACCGCCTTTTTTAAGAAAAGCCCGTGCCGCTTCCGGCGAAGTTGGCCCATTTGCACCTTCAGCAATGATCTTGGCCTGGATACGGTTAATATTTTCCGTCGTGATCTGGTTTTCCAAAGCCGCAGGAACCAAAATATCACAAGGCTGCTCCAAACCTTCGGCCGGCTTCTTGAACTGCTTTTTAGCGCCTTTATATCCCATGATCGAACCGGTTTCCTTACGATGCGCCACAACTTCCTCTACATCCAGTCCGTCGGCATTATAAATAGCACCGTCATATTCGCAGATTCCTACGATCACAGCGCCAAACTCCTGTAAAAACTTTGCCGAATAATAACCCACATTACCCAATCCCTGAACAATTATCCGCTTACCGGTTAAGCCAGGAGTTAATCCGAGTGCTTTCATATCTTCGGCCACGCCTGCACATTCGCGAACAGCAATGGCAACTCCCCTGCCGGTAGCCTCTTTTCTGCCGGCTATTCCATGCAGCGCAATAGGTTTTCCGGTTACGCAGCCCAACGCATCCATCTGCCCGGTGTTCATGGTATAATACGTATCGGCAATCCAACTCATTTCACGCTCACCGGAACCGTAATCAGGTGCAGGGACATCAATACCGGGGCCAATAAAGTTTTTCTTCATCAGCTCTACGGTATAACGACGGGTAATGGTTTCAAGCTCCGCTACAGTATAATTTTTAGGATTAATTTTTATACCGCCCTTAGCTCCGCCGAAAGGCACATTCACAATGGCACATTTATAGGTCATCAGCGCAGCCAGCGCCATCACTTCGTCTTCATTGACCATCTCGCTGTAGCGGATACCGCCTTTGGTTGGCGACATGTGGTGTGAATGTTCCACCCGCCAGGCATGAATTACTTCAAAGCTGTTGCCTTTGCGAATGGGGAATTGGAACCGGTACACGCTGTTACAGGTTTTAATCTGTTCCAGCAGGCCTTTAGGATGTTTGGTAAATTGTGCAGCATAATCAAAAAATTCGCATACATCACCAAAAAATGAAACTTCTTTGGTAGCAGAGTTGGTTTTTGCCATAGCTTAATTTAGATAAAGGTTAGAAAGTTAGATAAAGATTAGAAAGGTGAATACTATTCGTTCGAAAGCATAACACCAAAAACTATATTTAGCTTTAAGAATCTTGTTCCAGTTTCTTTATTCTCCGCTCTATAGCGAATAAAAACAAGGCAATCCCGATAAATATTACCGTAATAACTGCCACCACCACGTAAATCATCCCTGAGCTGCGTATATCAAAACCAGTAGTGGCTGTTTGTGCAGATACCATGTAACTCATTAAAACAAAAGCAATTGCCAGTGATGTTTTTTTCATTGTTTAGTTTGTTAGTAGCCTCACCCCAACTCCGCCACCTGGCGGAAGAGGGAGTTGTTAGTGCATTTATGTTCTTAATTTCTTTATCGCTATTATATTTACTTCTACCATTCTTTCCGCTTCCGGTCTTTTCTGACCCCCGAATAATCGGGATTTCGTTGCGCTCAACTTTCCCGACTTGCGGACTATAAGCTATGAACCATGAACTATTAGCTTTTAATCATCATTCAGCTTTTTGCTTTCCAGCATCCGGATGCGAAACCGTAACGTAGCGATCCAGCTGCCTATCAATATCCAGCCTAAACATGCCGGATAAAACACGGTACGCATGGTATTGTCCAGGTCATATTTTCCGAAAGCAGGGTTTCCGCCGTTTCCGGGATGCAGCGAATCGGTCATACGGGGCAGAATAAAGATCAGCACGATCATTACCGGGAAGGCGAAAATATTATATATGGCCGATATTTTGGCCCGTTTTTGTTCCTCGTCTACAGAATTACGCAATACCAGGTAAGCACAATATACCAAAAAAGCAATGGCAGCGCTGTTCTGCTTCGGATCGTTGCTCCAGGGTTCGCCCCAGGTATAATTTGCCCAGATCATGCCGGTAACCAGGCCCAGTATATAGAACATCAGGCCGGTATTGACACATTCAACCGCAATAAAATCGTATTCCTCTTTCGGGTTACCCAGGTACTTAATGCTATAAAAAACAGAGATGCTGAACAGCACACACATGGCAAACCACATGGGCACGTGAAAATACAGGTTACGTATGGTTTCGTGAATGATAGGCAGCGGAGGAACCGGGAATAACAAACCCGCAATCATGGTGTAAGTTACCAGGATCACACCGAGAACCTTCCACCAGCTTTGATAAATCATTTTCATGCGATACAAAGTTAGAAAAATTGCCTTGTAAAAAGGATTAGCAAAATTGTTAAAGTATAAACAAATATTACTGCTGTTCAATTGAAATATTTCGGTTACTTTCGCAGTTCATCAAAGTTATGCAACATATCAAAAACATTATTTTTGATTACGGAAACGTAATTTTTAGAATTGACTTTAACCGTGCCCAGCACAGTTTTACCGAACTGGGCATTAAAAATGTAGAACGATTTTTTGCTCATAAAGGTCACGATCCGCTTTTTGACCGGTTCGAAACCGGTGACATCTCCGCTGCACAGTTCAGGGATGGCATTCGCCGGATAACCGAAAACTCCGATCTGACCGATGAACAGATTGACCGTGCCTGGAACTCACTGCTGATTGGCGTTCCGCCTGTGAATCACGAGATCCTGTTAAAGGCCAAACAGCAGTACCGTACATTTTTATTAAGCAATATCAACGAGATACACCTGGATTATATTCACAACTATCTTTACCAGGAATATCATATCCGTTCTAACGATGTATTTTTTGAAAAGGTTTATTATTCGCACCTGGTACGTAAGCGTAAACCCAATGCTGAAATTTTTGAGCAGGTGATCAACGAGAATGATCTTCAGATAAACGAAACCCTGTTTATTGATGATAGTCCCCAGCACCTGGAAACAGCGAAAAAATTAGGCTTACACACGCACCTGATGACGGCTGACGATTCCCTTGAGAAATTCATGTACCGGTCAGGACTGTTGCACTGATTGCATAAACAATTACAAGGCGGCAGATGTTAACAAGGTATGAATGATTACAGAACTTTGGTTGACGCCCTGAACGATTTACGTTCGAGAGGTTACACGTTAGATTTTAACCTGACAAAGGATGCACTGCATAACAGCACCCAAAATATCACCTTACACCCGGATGATTTTGAGATCACAGAGCTTTACCGCTTTGAAGGTGAATCAGATCCGGCAGATAACTCAATTTTATACGCTATTAATTCGGACAAACACCAGGTAAAAGGTGTATTTGTGGATGCGTATGGCGTGTATGCCGATGATATTTCGGAGGAATTATTACGTAAGCTGAACACTCCCGGGTAGATCAGTGTTTCCGGCGCTTTAATTCTGCTGAAAGCAAACTGAGCTCCCGTTTGGCGTGGCCGGTAACCGATGTATTTTCTTCCGCCCGCCTGAACAGGTATGGCAAAACAGCCTTTACCGGGCCATAAGGCATATATTTAGCTACACGATATCCCGCATGGGCCAGGTTAAAGCTGATGTGATCGGCCATACCCAGCAATTGTGCGAAATATACATGAGGATGCTGTTTATTGATACGCTGCAGATCCATCAGGCGGGTTAACAGCATACAGTTTTCCTCATTATGCGTGCCTGCAACCAGTGCAACCTGCTGCAGGTTTTCAATACAATATTGCAGACTTTTGTTGTAAGCATTGTCAGTATCGTCTTTATCCGGGTAAACCGGCGATGGATACCCCAATTCTGTTGCACGGGCCCGTTCTTTTTCCATATATGCTCCCCGCACCAGCTTTGCTCCCAATATATATCCACTATGCCTGGCAGTTTCAATATCCGCTTTAAGCGATTCTTCCTTGTGCCGCAAATAGAGCTGATAGGTATTGTATACCACGGCCTTATCGCGGTTAAAGCGCTTCATCATCTCTGTTGCCAGCTTATCAATGGCAGGCTGGATCCAGCTTTCTTCGGCATCGATCATTACCGGAACGCCGGCATGTTCGGCAGCAGCACAGATCATGCTTACCCGGCCGTTGAGCTTTGTCCATTCGGCCCGTTCTGCTGCCGTAAGCGATTCACCGGCGCTTACCTTTTTCAATAATTCAAACCGCCCGATGCCTGAAATCTTAAATACAGCCAGGGGTATGCGCTCATCATGCTGCGCCCGCTTAATGATCCGTATAATTTCATCGGCAGTACGACTAAACGATTGCTCGTCCTGGCTTCCCTCTACCGAGTAATCCAGGATGGTTCCCACACCTCCGTTCGCCAAACGGGCTATGGCAGGTTCGCAGCCGGCAATATCCTCACCGCCGCAAAATTGCTTGAAAACAGTAGATCTTATAACCGATGTCACCGGCAATCCTACCCTAACGGCCCATTTCACCAATTTCTGCCCCGTACGGGACAAAAACGGATTACTGATGATCTTAAATATCCGGTACGAAGTTTTTAGCTCCTTTACGGATTTATCCTGGAAAGCGATCTGTGTATTATTGAAGGATAAGGCTGACTGTTGGGAAACATTTCCACCGGGTTGTGCTGGCATGATACAAAGTTAAAAAATTACACCGGTAACATCGGCTTACATTTCGTAAGTTTGCGCCATGATTTCGTTCAAGCTCGAAAGAGATTACATTCCTTTAATCCAACTGCTCAAAGCCGTTAACCTGGTTGAAACCGGCGGTCAGGCACAGCTGGTGGTTGCAGAAGGACTGGTAAAATACAACGGCCACGTTGATTATCGCAAGCGACTGAAAGTAAAACGCGGCGATACCGTAGAGTTTGACGGCAACACTATACACATTCAGTAAATGCAATCTATAATCAGTAATTCATATTCCGTTTATTTCAATGAGCAGCTTGATGATCTGAAAACCTTCATCGCTCAAGGCAATTATTCAAAGATCTTTTTCCTGGCCGATCGTATCACGATGGATAAATGTCTTCCTTATGTTATTGAGCAGTTAGATACGCTGAAAGAATACGACCTGATCGAGGTGGATGAAGGCGAAGAGAACAAGAATATTGATTTCTGTATCGGGATATGGAATATGCTGCTTGATTTTGGCGCCGACCGTAACAGCCTGCTCATTAACGTGGGCGGCGGCGTGGTAACCGATATGGGAAGTTTTGCGGCGGCAACCTATAAACGCGGTATCGATTTTGTGCAGGTTCCCACTACCCTGCTATCGCAGGTTGACGCTTCTGTAGGCGGCAAAACGGGCATCGATCTGGGCAAAGTAAAAAATATCATCGGCACGTTTACCCAGCCGAAGGGTGTTTTTATTTCCTCTAAATTTTTAAAAACGCTGGATGAGAAGCAACTGGTTTCCGGCTTCGCCGAAGTTATTAAGCATGGCCTTATCTTTGATGAAGCCTATTTCAACGAGCTGAAAACCATCTCGCCACAGCAAATTACCACAGCACAGATTTACCGTTCGGTAGAAATAAAAAATGAAGTGGTTACTACCGATCCTTATGAGAAAGGATTACGGAAAATCCTGAATTTCGGACATACCATCGGCCATGCCATTGAGAGCTTTTCGCTTACCGGAAACCGCCAGCCGCTGCTGCATGGTGAGGCCATCGCCATCGGTATGATCTGCGAAAGCTATATATCACATCGCTGTAATAATTTGAGCCGGCAAAATCTCGACGAGATAACTGCGTATATTCGCAGCATATTTCCTGATTACAGGTTTACGCAGAACGATTACGCCGAGCTGCTCGATTTTATGCAAAACGATAAGAAAAACAGCAACGGTAAGATCGGTTTCGCCCTGTTAAATACCATCGGGAAATGTGATTATAACATCTACCCCACCGAAGAACAGATTTTTGAGAGCTTAGACTTTTACAGGAATTTGTTAAACAATAACTAAAATTGGAACGGAATTTAACTATTGGCATACTTTTCGGATTAGTAGCGCTGCTTACGTTAGCCGAAATGTTCTTCAGCTACTATCACGACCGGAAATATTATAATAAACGAGATACCTGGACCAACCTTTACCTCATGTCGGCCGCTTTTGTGGTTAACCTGGCAACCAAAACACTCACATTCTTTGTGCTCGATTTTTTTTACCGGTTCCGGCTCTTCGAAATTGAGAACGTATTTTGGTATTGGCTGGTATTGGTGCTTGCGCAGGATTTCCTGTACTGGGCATTACACACGTTAGGGCATTATTCCCGTTTTTTCTGGGCTATACATGTTACCCACCACTCCTCAGAGCATTTTAACCTGACTACAGGTTTCCGGTCAACGGTTTTTGAGCCATTGTACCGGATGCTATTTTATGTTCCGCTTGCGCTGATGGGTTTCAATGCCATCGATATTATGTTTTGCTACCTGGCCACACAGATTTACGGCAACCTGGTACACACCCAAACCGTAAAGAAGCTGCATCCTGTTATCGAATATATCTTTGTAACGCCATCACATCACCGGGTGCACCATGCCAGCAATGTGCGGTATTTAGACCGTAACATGGGTATGATACTGATTCTCTGGGACAGGATATTTAATACGTTTCAGGAGGAAACTGATGACGATAAGGTAAAATACGGCTTAACCAAACCGCTGGAAAATCCGGGGCCTGCCGATATTATCTTCCACGAATTTATTGCGCTCTGGCACGATATAAAGAAAGCGCCGACGCTTGCCGATAAAATCAGGTATGTTATCAATCCGCCCGGCTGGAGTCACGATGGCTCTACTCAAACCGCAAAAGTATTACAACGTGAGCTAAAAGCACAGGAATCGGCACAAAACCAAACGACCATTCAGCATATTAGCGATGCTTCTGTCAGAAAGAAGGATACTTTAGTTGAAGATATGGCCTAAAAGAGTTTTACGTTTTGGTATTTTTGAATAACTTTGAGCCTTAGTTATTACCGGATATGGCTGGACAAGAAACCATTGCTATGGTGAAAAAGATTTTCGAGGCCTACCTTGAAAACAAAAACCTTCGGAAAACACCCGAACGCTTCGCTATACTTGAAGAGATTTATTCCCGCTCGGATCATTTCGATGTGGAATCACTGTATATCCACATGAAAAACAAGAAATATCGTGTAAGCCGGGCTACTGTATACAACACGCTCGAATTACTGGTTTCGTGCGACCTGGTTACCAAACATCAGTTTGGTAAGAACATGGCGCAGTTTGAAAAATCGTATGGTTACAAGCAACACGACCACATCATTTGCATTGACTGCGGTAAAGTGGTAGAATTTTGCGATCCCCGGGTTGGCCAGATCCAATCCATGATGGGCGATCTGCTGAAATTCGACATCAAACATCACTCATTAAATCTCTACGGCAACTGTGCAAAGCTGAAAAATGGTTATTGCGAATCATTTTCAAAAAATTAAGCTATGGCCATCCGTAAACCGATATTAAGCAAACAGGCTTTCTGGGACGTAGATATGGAAAAAATAGACTACGAAAAGAATGCCCGTTTTGTGGTAGAAAAGGTGATTGACCGGGGAACTCACCAGGATTTTTTAAATATCCTGAACTTCTATGGCTTTAAAAAAACCAAAGAGCTGGCCCTCAATGCAGGCTGGCTTTCTGATATCAGCATCAATTTTTGCTGTACCTTGTTTGATGTAAATCCTAACGATTTTAAATGTTACGAGAAGAAACAGTTGAACCGTCAACACTGGAACTTCTAAAAAAACTGACATCCATGCCTGAATTATCAAACTTCAGACTGGTTGGTGGAACCGCACTATCGTTGCTGTTAGGACATCGTAAATCTATAGATATTGATCTGTTCACAGATATTCCTTTTGAAAAAGACGAACTGATAAATCTGTTAGATAGTAATTTTCCGGAATATTCCTCGCTCGAAAACAGGAGCAGGTCTATTTTTCAATGCATTATAAAAAATGTAAAAGTAGATTTTGTTTGTGTGAAAGATCCTTTTATTCACCCTGTTGATTACATAAACACTATTCCTTTTGCGAATATAAAAGACATTATTGCACTAAAGCTTAATACAATTAAAGGAAGAGGGGCCAAAAAAGATTTCTGGGATGTGGCAAAATTACTGCAACTTTATGAGCTTGGAGAACTTCTGAATTTCTATCAGGCAAGATATCCCTATGATGATACTTTTGCAGTGATGCGATCTATTGTTTACTTCGACGATGCTGAAGATGATGCAGATCCGGAAATTATTGAGAAGATATCCTGGGAACAGGTGAAAAACATTATAAAAAAAGCATTTAACGATTACTATAAACAAAATACCAAAAACTAAATGGCTGTTGACGTACTATTAGGCCTCCAGTGGGGCGATGAAGGAAAAGGAAAAATTGTCGATGTTTTAAGTCCGGAATATGATTTAATTGCCCGTTTTCAGGGCGGGCCAAACGCCGGGCATACGCTTGAATTTGATGGTCAGAAATATGTATTAAACACCATTCCATCAGGAATATTCAACACCAAAACCATGAACCTGATCGGCAATGGTGTGGTAATAGATCCTATCATTTTAAAACGGGAATTAGAAACGCTGAAAAAAAGCGGCTTTGACCCGGTTGCTGCTCAAAAGCTGGTTATTGCCCGTAAGGCGCACCTGATATTACCTACTCACCAATTACTGGATGCCGCATCCGAAAGTAAAATGGGCGATGGCAAAATAGGTTCAACGTTGAAAGGCATCGGGCCAACCTATATGGACAAAACCGGCCGCAATGGCTTACGTGTCGGCGATACCATGCTTCCTGATTTTAAAGAACGCTATGATAAGCTGGTGTCCAAACATCTTTCCATTTTATCGCATTATGGCGAAGTACCTGATTTCAGCGAGAAAGAACAGCAGCTTTTCGAAGCTATTGATTACCTGAAAACCATTCCGCAGGTTGACAGCGAGCATTTTGTAAATTCATACCTGAAAGCTGGTAAAACCGTACTGGCTGAAGGTGCACAAGGAACCATGCTCGATGTAGATTTCGGTTCTTACCCATTTGTCACCTCATCAAACACCACAACAGCCGGGGCATGCACCGGCTTGGGCATTGCTCCAAGCGCCATTGGAGAGGTAATTGGTATCTTTAAAGCTTACTGTACCCGTGTTGGCGGCGGCCCCTTTCCTACCGAGCTGCACGATGAAACCGGCGAGGAACTTCGTCGCGTAGGTCACGAATTTGGCGCAACAACCGGTCGTCCGCGTCGCTGCGGCTGGATTGATCTACCTGCTCTGCGTTACGCAATTATGCTAAACGGTGTTACCGAATTGGTAATGACCAAAGCCGACGTACTAAGCGGTTTTGATAAGATATATGCCTGTACGCATTATAATCACAATGGTGAGCTTATTGATTACATGCCTTATGACATTTGCTCGGTAAAACCGGAGCCTGTTTACGAAGAAATAGAAGGCTGGAACGAAGATCTGACAGGCATTAAATCGCCAGATGAGATTCCTGCCAAGCTAAAATCCTATGTAAGCTATTTGGAAACTGCGCTTGGCGTGCCGGTTAAATACCTTTCTGTAGGGCCAGACCGGGTACAAACCTTGGTTTTGAGGTAATACACTGAAACCTCACAGGTTTTGAAAACCTGTGAGGTTTTAACTTACTAAAAAACAGTCTGATAATATGCCTTATGGCACAAGAGCAGGTTTTTCATGTAGCTGATATTCCACAGTTCTGCCGGCAGGCTTTGATTTGGGCCTCCGGGTTCGATCAATGCTGTTATTTAGATTCCAATCACTACACCGATCCTTATTCCGCATTTGATGTACTGATCACTGCCGGAAGCGTATCAACGTATGTATTTTCGGCCAATAAACCGCTGCACTGTCTCGACACTTATCTTTCTCAGAATAACACCTATAAGTTCGGTTTTTTGACTTACGATCTGAAAAATGAGATTGAGGATCTACACTCGGCAAACAAAGATTACCTGAATTTTCCTTTGGCTTTCTTTTTCGAACCCAGGCATCTTATCCAGATCAAGAACCGGCAGGTGAGCATTATTTCCCCGGATGCCCGGAATGTATTTGAGAAGATTAGCACACAAGCTATTTCACCGGGAAATGCAGGTTTTACAGGTAAGATCAGCAGCCGTTTTAGCAAAGCCGAATACCTGGAAACCGTTAAACAGTTGCAGGAGCATATTCACCGTGGTGATATTTACGAGGTAAACTTCTGCCAGGAATTTTACGCCGATAAAACCACAATAGATCCTGTGCAATTGTTTTTGCGGTTAAATTCGCTGTCGCCTACTCCATTTGCAACCTTTTTTAAAAATGGATCGCAATATATTATATCGGCCAGCCCGGAACGCTTCCTGAGTAAACGTAACAACAAGCTCATATCGCAACCTATTAAAGGAACGGCTAAACGCGGAGCCACAGCAGCCGAGGATGAAGCTATCAAAGAACAGCTACGTCACGATGCTAAAGAACAGGCAGAGAATGTGATGATTGTAGACCTGGTACGTAATGATCTGACCCGTTGCGCTGAGCCTGGCACCGTAACCGTTGAAGAGCTTTTCGGTATATACAGCTTCAAACAGGTACACCAGATGATCTCTACAGTGGCCTGCACCATCTCCCCGGAAACCTCTTTTAGCGATATCATTAAAGCCACTTTTCCTATGGGTTCCATGACCGGCGCTCCTAAAATCAGGGCGATGCAGCTTATCGAAAAATTTGAGCGCAGTAAACGTGGCGTATTTTCTGGCGCCCTGGGTTATGTTTCCCCTGCCGGGGATTTTGATTTTAACGTGATCATACGCACCCTGCTGTACAATGCTGATACGGCTTATTTATCTTTCCAGGTAGGCAGCGCCATTACCGCCGCTTCGGTAGCCGAAAAAGAATACCAAGAATGCCTGTTAAAAGCTCAGGCGATTATGGAAGCGTTAAATAATTCCTTATTTTAGAAAAAGTTAACCCGTTTGCCTCTAAATACGTAAAACCCACAGGGCAACATTATATTTCTATAGGAGGCAAAAGCTTAAAGCTTTTAAAGCAATGATTAACGGCTAATGTACTAATAGCTATTAGCCATCAGCACGTAAAAACGTATAACGTACAACTTAAAACCTAAAAAACCTTCACTTCACGGTTACGGTTTGCCGGCTCACGGTATAGGCGCTGAAATATCCTAAGGCATTGTTGGTAATGTTTGACGGCGGATTATACGGCGTTGCCGATCCGGTTGGGCCTTTAGGTTGCTGCTGACTCAGGCTGTAAAAATAAGTGTACACATTTTTATCGATACACTGCATTTCCACCTGAACTTTATCGCCTGATTTCAGCTTAATATCGTCGTCATCAAAAAACAACGACTTTTTTACTTCACGTCCATTGGTTAGTTTATCATCATCGGTAAACAGCTCTTTCACCAGCCGGTTGTTGATAGCAACCACAAAACGGTACTGGTTACTCTCCTCTTCCGGATCATGATAGTAAACAAAAATGGACTTTCGGGTATTCGATGCAAAGCTTAATTCCTCAACTCCCAGCGAATCTATTCCAACCTGTTTGGGCATTACCGAAACGGCCTGGTACACCTGGTTATCCACAGCGATTTTTAATGAATAACTGCTACCCGGATTTCCTGTAAAAGTATTGGAAATATACGTACCCGGCTCTGTTTCTATGAAGGGATAAGTATGACCATTGCCGGCAGTAACGGTAACCACGGCGCCCGAAACTGTGGGAAACTGGCTGGTTTGGTTAAAGGGTACGGAGCGGCTTAGCTTCACGGTTTTTGCTTCGCCGGTGTTGGTTACCGTAGCTTCTACCACCAACTGACTGGCTGCATCGTTCACCTTGATATCTATTACTTTCTGACAGGATATGCCCAATATGCTTAACATAATAACTCCAAAAACAGCTCTGACCTTCATTACAGGATGCAGGACAAATTTCCGTTTTATCATACAAAGAGTGCAAAACAAGGTTCTTTGCGTTCTCTGCGCCGAGGCGAAGCGTCTTAATGCTCTTTGCGTGAACGCTTTTAACTCATAAAGGCTTGCTTCACAAGCAGTAACGATTTTTTTGGATACTCCCCTTATCATACCTCAAAATTTAAAATTCCAGCTAACCGAAGGTACTGCCCCAAACAAGCTGGTCTGCACGGCCTCGGTACGCGTAGGATCGTTTTCCTTATCCTGGAATGTAATGGTATACGGATTTTTATGGCTGTAAACATTGTATACGCTGAATGTCCAGCTTGAGCGGAACTTTTTGCCCGGTTTGCCTTCAAGCGTGGCTCCCAGGTCAAGCCGGTGGCTGGCCGGCATCCGGTAGCCGTTGCGTTCGGTATAATAAAATGTGGTCATCCCGGCAACCTGGTATTTCCCTGCCGGAAAAGTTACCGCATTGCCCGTACCATATACAAATGTTCCCGAAAACGTCCAGCGATTATTTAATTTATAGATGCCTACAGCAGTAATATCATGCAGCCTGTCCTGACGGGCCGGGAAATAGTTACCGTTGCTTATGGCATCAAACTTTCGCTCCGTACGCGATAAGGTATAGCCCAGCCATCCGTTAAAATTGCCGTATTTCTTTTTCAGGAATAATTCCAGCCCGTATGCCCGGCCAAGGCCATATAACAATTGTGATTCCACATTCTCATTGGCAATGAGCTGCGCCCCATCGCGATAATCGATCTGGTTTTGCAGCCATTTATAATACACTTCGGCAGAGAACTCAAACACATTGTCTCTGAAATTCCTGTAGTAACCCAAAGCAAGCTGATCGGCAATTTCGGGTTTTACGTTATTGCTGCTCATAATGTAGGCATCCATCGGCGAACCGGTGGTTGAATTGGAAAGTAAATGGATATTCTGCGTATTCCGGTTATACGATGCCTTGATGGAATTTCGATCGTTAAAAGTGTACGCTGCCGATAGACGGGGCTCCAGGCTGACATAATTAGCTACAGTGCGGCCTCCACCGTAATGTTTAGCAGATTGAACGTCTCCATCCTCATTATAGGTATTGAACGTACCTGGCCCCAGCAAGGCAAACCAGCTTGCCCGCAAACCGTACATCACATTCAGCTTACTGCTTATATGCCAATCGTCCGAAATGTACAGGGCATTTTCCATCCCATAACGGGATTCGATGGTTTTGGAATTAAAGCTCGACGTTTGCGAGGTGCTGATACTTCCCGGAAGGATAGTATGATGAATGGCATTTAAACCAAAACGCAGGCTGTGCCTGTTGTTGATAAAATACTGAAAATCTTCCTTAAGATTAACATCCCGGATGGTAGAGGTCGACCTGAAATCGTTACTGTTGCTGAGGCTTTCTACCACATAGTTATAATTGGTATATATCACCGACGAATTAAGAAACAATCTGTTGCTGAACAGATGATTCCACCTGAACGTGCCGGTTACATTGCCCCAATCGGTTGAAAACAACCTTCTTAGCCCCAGCACATCGCGACCGAAATATCCGGAAAGGTACACGGTATTTTTTTCGTTGAACTGGTAATTCAGCTTGGCATTGATATCATAAAAATACAGTGATGCTCCACGCACAGTGGTATCTGCGGACAAGCCCAGGAACATATCGGCATACGTACGTCGGGCGCTGACCATAAATGAGCCTTTGTTCTTTACCACGGGCCCTTCTACCTTTATCCGCGAAGCAATGAGGCCAATACCGCCTTCCACCCCGAATTGCTTGTTATTACCGTCGTTCATTTTGATATCCAGCACCGACGAGAGCCTTCCGCCAAACTGGGCGGGCATACCGCCTTTATATAAGCTGGCATCTTTAATGGCATCCGAATTAAAGGTTGAAAAAAAGCCGAACAGGTGCGATGCATTGTAAACCGTAGCCTCATCAAGCAATATTAAGTTCTGGTCTGCCCCGCCTCCGCGTACATAAAAGCCGGTATTGGCCTCGCCAAAAGTTTTTACGCCGGGCAATAGCTGAATGGTTTTGACGATATCTTTCTCGCCCATCACCACAGGCACACTGTTAATGGTACTCATGTTGAGCTTCTCTACACCCATTTGCACACCCGATACATTTTCATTACCTGATGATGCAGCGCTCACGGTTACTTCCTGCAATTCATTTCCCCCGGCGGTTAATTCTATATTTTGTCGCAGGTCTTTAACCAGAACTATCGTAACGGATTGGGTTGTATATCCCAGGTAACTGGTTACCAGCTCGTATTTCCCGGCAGGGGCCGACAAAGAAAAAAAGCCGTAAGCATTGGTCGATGTGCCGGTTTGCAGTTCCTTAATTTTAACAGATGCGCCAATCAATGTCTCGCCCGTTGCGGCATCTTTAACTGTTCCGCTGACGGTATACCGTGTTTGAGACAGACTGTATTGTGTATATAACAGGCAAAAGAAGCACAGGGCAAACCTTATCATACGTAGTCTGGTAAAAACAGGAAGCGTAACAGCAACGGGTAAAAAACTCATCAGAAAAATTTCCGGCACTAATGATATACGCTATAAACTTACAAAGACTTGCGGATATTGTTACCGGGTCATAGTATTTTTACGCTGTGGGGATTTTTCGAATGAGTTCGATTGATAAATAGCTAAAATTAACGTGAGTTCGGGTTAAGGCGCAGGCTCGTCCCGATTTGCAATCGGGATGCCAGAAAACGGCGTTTGCAACGCCGCAATGTTGCTTAAGACAATCAAAGGCAGCTATTTCCGGCGTTACAAACGCCGGAGATTGATGCACTCGTTTTGCAAACGAGCGCAAACAGGAACTCCGTAATACCATCCACCAGCAATCGGACAAGTTAGTTATAAATAATTATTCCTGTATCAGCTTACATGAGTGTTTTTAGCCAGGTTTTTGTCTATAAGCAGTTGTATAATACCGTCGACAAGCCCGACACGTGGTACGTAAATGCTTTTAACCCCTCCCCACTTCATTACGTTCTGGTAAATCTCGCAGGCAGGTATGATCACATCAGCACGATCCTGGCTGAGGCCTAATACAGTAATGCGATCTTTTAGTGAAAAGGAGTTGAGATAAACAGCAATGGATCTCAGTTTGGCTAAAGAAAGAGCTGTGCCGTCCTTTTCTTCCGACATGCGGAATATTTTGTTGATGTTGCCGCCCGTACCGATACCGTACAGGTTTTTAAATGTTTTGCTGTGGGTTTTGATCCATTCTTTCATTTCCTGCCAGGTTTCTTCTTTGTCCTGGTTGTCTAACATACGTATGGTACCGATGTTGAACGATTGCGATACCTGCGGCTTGCCGGCCGAGAAAAAGGATAATTCGGTGCTCCCGCCACCCACGTCAATGTATAAATAGTTTTTTGCCGGGTCTATCTGCTCGTTGATATTGCTGGCGTAAATAATGCTGGCTTCGCGTTGACCGGATATGATCTCGAGGTTTATATGGGCTTTGTCTTTAATTTCTGCCACGATATCATTTCCGTTAACTGCCTCACGCATAGCTGATGTAGCACATGCCATATAATCTGAAACTTTATATACATCCATCAGGTTACGGAATGCGCTCATGGTTTTAAGCAGGTCGGTTGCTTTTTTGGGGGATATTTTTTTGTCTAAAAAGGCGTCGTCGCCCAGGCGCAACGGAACACGTATCAGGCTGTTTTTTTTAGACGTAATGTTTTTCCCGGTCTGGTTAACTTCGGTTATTAGCATACGGATGGCGTTAGAGCCTATATCAATTGCTGCGTATCTCACGGTTGCTGATTTTTAGTTTTTAAATAAGTATAAATATCATCCTGCGCCCGGTACTTTATTTTGCCCTGCTTTTTGTACGGATTATTGTTCGATCGTGTTATTTCGCGGGCCTTGGTATTATCCTTTAGCTGTATGCTGATGATATCCCTGATCTCCCGGGCCACTTCTTTATCCAGTACCGGGAAGCCTACTTCTACGCGTTTATCCAGGTTGCGGGTCATTAGATCGGCCGAAGAAAGATAGATCTTTTCATCGCCTTCATTGCCGAATATCCACACACGGGCGTGCTCCAGGTATTTATCTACAATGCTTATTACCTCAATATTGGTGCTATACCCGGGCAAACCGGGAATAAGGCAGCACATTCCGCGTACAATGAGTTGGAGCTTAACACCGGCGTTACTGGCTTCGTACAATTTTGTGATCATAGCCTCGTCCGAAAGGCTGTTCATTTTTAAGATCATCCAGGCTTTTTTGCCGGCTAACGCGTTGTTGATCTCGGCATCGATCAGCGCCGTTAGTTTAGTGCGGGTTTCTAACGGAGAAACTATAAGATGCTGATAATGATGATGAAATGTTTTTTTATTTAAACTATTAAAGAAGGTTTTTACTTCGCTGGTTATTTTTTTGTTGGAAGTAAATAAGCTGTGATCGCAGTAAAGCTGGGCTGTTTTTTCATTGTAATTACCGGTTGCCAGGTTGGCGTAATGTACGGCTTTTCCCTTTTCGCGGCGTGTTACCAGGCATAATTTGGAATGAACCTTATAATCAAGCAAGCCGTAATTAACCATAACGCCCTCTTCTTCCAGCCGGTTTGTCCAGAAAATATTGGCTTGCTCATCAAAACGGGCTTTAAGCTCTAAAAAACAGGTTACTTTTTTTCCGTTGCGGGCCGCATTGATAAGCGCATTGATCACCTTGGAGTTTTCCGCCAGGCGGTACAATGTCATGTTTATCTCGGTAACTTTAGGGTCAATGGCTGCTTCGCGTAAAAAGTGGATGATATAATCGAACGACTGATACGGCAGGTTGATCAAAAAATCGCGGGTGGCAATCTGGGACAGGATGCTTTTATTGACTGTAAGCCCTTTAACACGCAAAGGGGGTAATTTGGGATATTCCAGCTCCGGCGAACCTACGTTAGGAAAATCAATAAAATCTTTAAAATTATGATACCTGTTACCGGGAATCAGCGCATCGGCGTCCAGATCGAGCTTGGCTACCAGGTAGGTCAGCATATCCAGTGGCATGCCATTATCGTACAGCAGGCGCATGGGCTTTCCTTTTTTTCGCTTTTGCAGGCTTTTGGTGAGCGCATCAATGAATTTTTCGCTCACGTTGGTATCTAAATCCAGCTCCGCATCCCGCGTAAGCTGTATGGAATAGGCTTCAACGGTATTGTGCTCAAAAATAAAGTAAATATCTTCCAGGCAATACCGGATAATATCATCCAGCAGGATAATGAATTTCAGGTTATTGGTTTCGGGTAGCACCAAAAAACGGCTCATGTTGTCCAGCGGAATTTCAATGAGACTGTACCGTACTTTTTGCTTGTGGTTATTGTGTGTTAATTTTACCAGGAAATAAATAGCACGGTCTTTCAGCTCGGGCAGCGGCTTGTCATCATCAAGCATTACAGGAACCAGGTTAGATAATACCTTTTGTAAGAAATACTGCCTTACGTATTGTCCACGCGATACATTGAGCTGGTTTTCGTTAATAATGAATATCCGCTCCTTGGCCAGCTCTTTGATGATAACATCTTCGTACAGGTGATCAAATTTGCGTTCCTGTTTAACTACAATGTTCTTTATTTCGCCAAGGATTTTTTTAGGATTATAACCCAATACTTCCTTAACCTGGCTGTTTACATTGGTAAGCCGGTTTAGGGTGGCTACACGCACCCGGTAAAACTCGTCGAGGTTGGAAGAAAATATAGCTAAAAACCGTATCCGCTCAATCAGGGGCACTGTTTCGTCGGCAGCTTCCTGCAACACCCGGTCGTTAAAATATAGCCAACTGATCTCGCGGTTTGTAAGCGGTATTTTGTGTTTAGACATGTATAAAAGGCAATTCCAATATAACCAACGGAATCACAAAACTGAACATTATTTTGTTAATATATTATCAATTAATTGTTAAGAGCATGTTTAAATTTCATATATGGTAATTCAGAATGAGGGTGTCTCACCGCCCTTAGCCTTCGCTGGGGCCGACCAAGAAGTCAAAAAGCAGCGCCATTTCGATCCCGAAATCTCGGGAGAGGAGACCACGAAGTAGCTGCGAAGCAAAATCTTCTTCCTAAGCACTTCTGGCGGAGATCCCTCTCCCGATCCCGTATGTACGGGAGGGAGAGGGAGGAGAGCTTTTTGGTCAGCCCCAAAAACATTATTTTATGAAATTTAAACACGTTTCAAGATTTTATTGCCCTTCCGGGTGATCCGGGTTGTTTATCTGCCGGTTTCGCTGTTGACTTTTTAGCGGCAGGTTTCCGGGCGGAAGTGGCTTTGGGTACAGCTGGCTGTTTCTGAACAGGTTTATCAGCAGCCGGCTTTTTGGTACTTTGCCTGTTATCTTCCAGCTTTACTACTGCCGATTTTGAACCAACCGTTGGCGCCGCCCGTTTAATGATTGGCTTAGCCTTTGGCGAAGCGTTTTGGGTTACTTTCTCAACTACCTTGCGGGCTTTGTTGACGGTTTTTTCACTTTGATTTTTTGGACTTTGTACCGGCTTTTTCTCTTTTTCGGGGATTGCTGCGGGGGCCGGAGCAGCGGAAAATTTACCGGCCAGCTTTTTTGCCATCCGTTTACCGGCCTTCCTGATATCTTTGGATAGCTGCTGAGCATCGTGACCTAAGCCCTTTATGGCTTCGATAAACTTTTCACTCAGGCTGTGCTCAATATCTTTTCTTAGCTGTTTTCTGCTTTCTTTTTTAGCAGTGGCTTTTTTACTTTTTTTCATCTTATTTTAGGTTTTATCGTTTTTTATTTGTCTGGCAATCATGATGATCAAATGTTTAATTCAATCAGGCAAGTTTATAACACTAACTTTTCATATTTTTATTTTAAATCTATCGACATATTTTTAAACACACAAATTATTTCACCATGCCATCATTTGATATTGTAAGCAAAATAGACGGACAAACGCTTGATAATGCCATTAACAACGCTAAAAAGGAAATATTGAACCGTTATGATTTCCATGATTCTAAAAGCAGCGTTGACCTGGATAAGAAAACGAATGAAATTACCATTGTTACTGAAAATGACATGCGGCTTAAAGCTATACAGGATGCTATCATATCCCGTATGGTTAAACAGCATCTTGACCCAAAAAGTTTAGATATGGGTAAAGAACAATATGCATCAGGCAATATGATACGTAAGGAGATCAAGGTTAAAGAGGGTATTGATAAGGAGGCGGCCAAGAAAATTGTTAAAAAAATTAAAGACAGCGGCCTTAAGGTGCAGGCTTCTATTATGGACGACCAGGTGCGTGTGCAGGGTAAAAAGATCGATGATCTGCAGGCGGTTATTGCGCTTTGCCGGAATGAAGATTTTGGTCAGCCGTTGCAGTTTATTAATATGCGGAATTAGGGGATAGTGAACCTGCTAAAATGCGTATACTTGTGCCCTAATGGCAATAGAGATTTTTACAGATGGCGCTTCAAGCGGCAATCCCGGCCCTGGCGGCTATGGTGTTATCTTACGTTCGGGGCAGCATTACAAGGAACTTTCGGCTGGATACCGGAAAACTACCAACAACCGGATGGAGCTGCTGGCTGTAATAACCGGCCTGGAAGCACTGAAAAAACCGGGACAAACGGTACTTATTTATTCCGATTCAAAATACATTATTGATGCCGTGGAGAAAAAATGGGTATTTGGCTGGCTGAAGAAAGGTTTTGCCGGCAAAAAGAACAAGGATCTCTGGCTGCGCTTTCTTGAACTGTATAAGCTACATTCCATCCGTTTTATCTGGGTTAAAGGCCATGCCGGTCATCCTGAAAATGAACGTTGCGACCAGTTGGCCGTGGCTGCATCGCAAAATAAACAAACCTGGCTTATTGATACGGTCTTTGAAGCCGAATGTCCGGTTGGTTAGGTAGGTTATACGCCTGATAATTCTGGAATATGTTTAAATTTCACGAAACAATGGTTTTATTGCGGCTGGTGTCTCCACCAGCAGCGGCTGAAGCCATGAGGGTGTCTAAAAAGCCTTCACGTCATTCCGCCCCGAGTACTCGGGGGATCAGGAATCTCCTAAATGTAGCATTGACGGTGCTTTAATATCCTAAATCGAGTTCAGGGTGACGGAAAAAACAAGCTTTTTAGACACCGTCCATCCACAATTACCCACATCTGTGAAATTTAAACATGTTCTAAGTCCCGTACTATTAATTTACAGCGCTTAGGGGGTGAATTTTTATTTACTTTGCCCCGTTAAAAGCTGATCTATTTCGGAGGCAAGCTGCTCGTCTTTTTCAGAAATACGTCCTTCATCATGGGTGTATAACCAGATCTCTACCTTATTCCACACATTAGTCCATTGCGGATGATGCTGGTGCTTTTCCGCCAGCAGAGCTACGCGGGTCATAAAGGCAAATGCCTCCGGGAAATCGGCGAATAAAAATTCCCTGTAAAGTTTGTTATCAATTTGCTGCCACATGAGAAAAAATCAAAAGTCAAAATTAAAAAGTCAAAAGTTAAATCCCGTACATACGGGAAAATCCTGAAGGGCTCATCGAGGTCTGAATAAAAACAAATACATCAATAATTAACAACCCGACTATTCGGATTATGGATTGAAAATTATTCCTGTGCTTTTTCTTTTATCTTTTGGTCAATATGAGCCGACAATTCATTGAGCTCCTCGATAGTTAAACGCCACTTTCCGGGGTCTTCTATTTCCAGCGTACCATCCACAGATCGCTTCAGTAAAACAGGGTTTGGAGCGCCGGTAATCATTTCTACCTTAAACCTGTTTAATTCGGCATCTAAAGGCGTCACAATGAGGCTCATGATCATTCCTCTTACCGGGAACTCTGTCGTAAACAAATCCATACCCTGCTGCATTTAACAGAACAACATACAAAACCGGCAGGAGTTTGCCGAACGCCTTAATTTATTACTTACGTTAAAGGGCATTCACTCCTGACGAAAATGGCTCGGCTTTATTAAGTTCATCGCTTATTTTTTGTCCCAATAGATGAATTTGCTCGTCATCAAGCGACCAATGATCCTGCGACTTACATTTCCAGGTATGATCACAAAGTTCTAAAAGTAATGGATGCGGGTCATTCACATTCCGCATTACGGAATAGCGCATATCATTTGCATCCATCGACTCAACGAGTAACTCGGTTTCCACGCCGTTAAGCGGAAACATTATTTTAAAGGATTTCATCTGTTTATTTATTTTTATGACAGATAATACATAAATCAGGGAGCCGGTGTTGGAGGTACGGTTGTAGTTGTATCGGTAACTCCGGTAGATGTGGTATCCATCATATTCATGCTATCCCGCATGCTTGTGTCAGACATCATGGAATCTGCATTCTGGTTATTCCGGTTTTTCGAATTACATCCTGCAAAAGCTATACCTGCAATGGCAAGAACTGTTAAAAGTTTTGTTTTCATGAGCTGTTTTTTTATAGGTAATACTTACAGTGTAACAATTGTTGCAGGATTCTGATTTCAGAAATTCACTTTTTATTAGCCTATCGCCCTTCCTTGGTTTAGCAAACCATCAACCTGGTAAAAACTATTACCAAACCCAATTGTGTTATACATCATCTTAAAATACATTACTATGAAAACAACAAATTTGGTTATTATTCAAACGCCCTGGTTTGTGTCTCCACGAACCGGTATTGGAGAAGTTTCGTGAAGGCATGAAACTTTGCCGGAGCCGGAGGCTCAAGGGTAAAACGGACGAAGCTGGAGCTTCGCCCGATCGCTACCTTATGAAATGACGTTACGAGAAAGCAACC
Source organism: Pedobacter sp. BS3 (assembly GCF_008274585.1). Classification (GTDB taxonomy): domain Bacteria; phylum Bacteroidota; class Bacteroidia; order Sphingobacteriales; family Sphingobacteriaceae; genus Hufsiella_A. Next base: position 260,815 of record NZ_VTRT01000003.1, read on the forward strand.
GAACGAAGTGAGCCAACGCCCCGGTTTGAGTCTCCACGAGCCGGTATCAGAGAAGTTTCGTGAAGACACGAAATATGAGCGAAGCCGGAGGCTTAAATGTAAAACGGACGAAGCCGGAGCTTCGCCCGATCAATTGCAGGATTCTGATTTCAGAAATTCACTTTTTATTAGTCTATCGCCCCTCCTTGGTTTAGCAAACCATCAACCTGGTAAAAACTATTACCAAACCCAATTGTGTTATATACATCATCTTAAAATACATTACTATGAAAACAACAAATTTGGTTATTATTCTGACTGCCGCCCTTTTTCAGTGCTGCCAGAATAGCGGGGACAAGGCTTCTTCCGCCAATAACTTATCTAACGGCACTGCTTTAAACCGGACAGACTACAGCGAAGAATCAGGTGCGGATGCTGACTCTAATGACTTTATTAAAAAAGCTGCCGATGGCGGTATGCTGGAAGTAGAGCTGGGAAAGCTGGCGCAACAAAAGGCCGCATCGGTACGTGTTAAGAATTTCGGCACGATGATGGTCACCGACCATACAAAGGCAAATAATGAACTAAAGCAGATTGCACAGCAACACCAGGTAGTTGTACCATCCGGGCTTAGTCCTGAAAGTAAAAGCCATGTGGATGAACTGGGCAAGCTGTCAGGCTCTCAATTTGATAAAAACTATATCAATATGATGGTGACAGACCATGTAAAAGATATCGGCCTGTTTGAAAATACCGGCGCAAAAAGCAGGATGAATGATTTAAATCAATTTGCAAAGAAAACACTTCCTACCCTTAAAATGCACCTTGATTCGGCTAAGGCTATCCAAGCGGATATCAGCTTATAATTATCACAAAAAAAGAGGCATCCAAATAATGGAATGCCTCTTTTTTACTTCTTTGTATGGTATTTAACTAAGCTCTTTTTACATTAACAGCTTGAAGACCTTTGCGACCTTCGGCTTCTTCATACTCCACATCATCATTGTCGCGAAGCCCGTTTAAGCCTCCTGCAACATCTTTAAAATGTACGAAGATATCTTTACCGTCTTCGCCAACAATAAAACCATAACCTTTCTGGCTGTTAAACCATTTTACTTTTCCAGTTTTCATATATTCTATTTTTATTAATTATACTGTATTGTCTAACTGAAAAATAATGGCTTTTAATCAGAAATCCTGTATACAGTTTGTCAAAGATATGGTTTTATCTCAGAAGTCAACTATCAGCATATAAATAATTTATTTATTCGGCTGGGGCGTTAAACGCAGATAAGGCTTAACTTCTCTGAAACCTTTAGGAAATTTAGCCGGAATATCTTCTGTTTTGATAGCAGGCGAAACCACCACATCTTCACCCTCTTTCCAGTCGGCCGGCGTAGCTACACTATACTTATCGGTTAGCTGTAAGGAATCGATCACACGCAGGATCTCCTGGAAATTACGTCCGGTTGATGCCGGATAGGTGATAATTAACTTAATGGTTTTATCGGGTGCTATTACAAACAACGACCTTACGGTGGCTGTTGCCGATGCATTGGGGTGGATCATATTATAGGCTTCGGCAACTTCACGGTTTTCGTCGGCAATAATGGGGAAGTCAACTTCAACATCCTGGGTTTCGTTAATATCCTTGATCCATCCTTTATGTGATTCTGCCGAATCTACGCTTAACGCGATCACCTTTACGTTACGTTTGGCAAATTCATCTTTTAATGCAGCAGTGCGCCCTAATTCTGTTGTACAAACCGGTGTATAATCGGCCGGGTGCGAGAAAAGAACTGCCCAGCTATCGCCTAAATAATCGTAAAAGTCAATTTCGCCTTGCGAAGTTTGTGCTTTAAAGTTTGGTGCTTTATCACCTAATCGTAAGCTCATAGTTTTAATATTTATTGTTTAACAATTAATGTCTACTAAGTTAGTAGATTTAATATTGAAATAACCAATATAAATTATAATAGTTTGGTCAAAATAATGTATTTTGTTTTTTGATCAGCTTCGGGCCGCTGATATTGAGGCCCGTAAGCGCATTCAGTTTATTCACCGTATAATCAGCCAGTATAGGAGTATCTTTTTCATCATGCTGATGCAGGAAAAAATAAACCGACTGCAAACCGTTCTCTAACCATTCGGTGATGCGTTCGGCCCATTGATCTATACGTTCATAATCAGTAGGATGCAAACCGTTACCTACAAAGCGGACAAATGCTTCCGGTATAGTGAGCTCCATGTGCACGCAATCCCGGCGACCGCTGGCATCGGTAATTACGGCCCCCTTCTTTAATTCAGCAAGCATGGTAAATAATTCGTTCCTTGCTCCGGTATCACTAAACCAATCTTTATGGCGCACTTCAACAAATACCTTAAAATCTTCCGGTAAATGTTCAAGATAGCTTTTCAGAGCCGTAAAGTTCTTCGGGCCAAAGTTATCATTCAGCTGCAGAAAGGCCGGCCCCAGGTAATTGCCAAATGCGGCCATACTTTCCAGGTAACTGTTGGTTGCTTCTTCTGCCCCAAGTAACCGTTTAATATGTGTGATCTGACGTGGAAATTTAGGGCAAAACAAAAATTCCTTTCCGGCCGATTCAGCTTTTTCACGCCAGGCGCTTACCTGTTCAGGCTTTGGCATGGCATAAAAAATGCCATTCATTTCTATGCTGTTAAAATGCTTCACATATTCAGAAAGGAAATCGGCCTCTTTGGTTTTTTCGGGATAAATAAGACCGATCCATTCTTTTCGCCCCCATTTGGCACAACCGGTATATATTCCCGGATGCCGGGCTACGGTTTGCCCGGATAATACTTTTCGTGTAAGCAGGGTATCTTCGGGAAGATCAAAATCAACCTGCAAAAGTTCATTCAAAGGTAAACGGCCAAACTCCATAAGCGGATATTATCAGTTAGGTTTTACCTTACAAAAATAAAAAAGGGAAGCAGATAACTGCTCCCCTTTTTCTATGTTATTTCTGATACTGTTTATTTTACAGCATCAACAATAGCTTTGAACGCTTCCGGCTCATTCATGGCTAAATCGGCCAGTACTTTACGGTTTAAACCGATGTTTTTGGCTGATAATTTACCCATTAACTGTGAATAGGAAATTCCATGATGGCGGGCGCCTGCGTTGATACGTTGTATCCATAAAGCCCTGAATTCTCTCTTTTTAGCTTTACGATCGCGGTAAGCGTATTGTAAACCTTTTTCTACTGTGTTTTTGGCAATGGTGTAAACCTTGCTGCGTGATCCCCAATAACCTTTGGCTAATTTCAGGATCTTTTTTCTTCTTCTTCTTGAAGCTACTGCGTTAACCGAACGTGGCATGTTGTTTTGTTTTTTGGTAAACGGTGTTTAGTTACTCTAAATCTTTGGCCGGATTACCGGCACCGGGTACCTGGTTAAAAAATTTGTTGTTTACTTCCCGATACAAAGCATACGTTTTACGTTACCTAAATCAGCATCAGCTACTAAGCTGCTCTGACCTAAATTACGCTTACGTTTTTTAGACATCTTGGTTAAGATGTGGCTCATGTATGCGTTGTTTCTCTTGATTTTACCTGTTCCAGTAAGCTTAAACCGCTTTTTGGCACTGGAATTGGTTTTCATTTTTGGCATAACAGATATATTAACAATTAATAGTTTACTACTTATTTTTTTGAGCCTTTGGGCGCTACGGTAAGAAACATACGTTTCCCTTCCAGTTTCGGAAGCTGCTCAACCTTGCCGACTTCTTCTAATGCCTGGGCAAACTTTAATAAAAGTATTTCGCCCTGCTCTTTATATACAATTGCCCGGCCCTTAAAATGCACATAGGCCCGAACTTTCTCGCCGTTCTCTAAGAACCCAATGGCATGCTTCAGCTTAAACTGAAAATCATGATCGTTGGTATTAGGGCCAAAGCGTATCTCTTTAATAACGGTTTGCTTGGCGTTGGCCTTGATCTCCTTCAGCTTTTTCTTTTGCTCATATATAAACTTATTATAATCAATAACCTTACATACGGGCGGATTTGCATTCGGTGAGATCTCTACCAAATCTAACTCCTGCTCTTCGGCAATGGCAAGAGCCTGACGCAACGGAAAAATGCCCGGTTCAACATTATCGCCTACCAAACGCACTTCCGGTGCTTTGATATGCTCATTGATGTTGTGTTCTGCTTCTTTCTTTTTAAACGGAGGGCGTGGGCCCCTGTTAAAACCTGGTCTTCCTAATGCCAAATGAAATTAAATTTAAACTGTTATTTCTTTAATTAATTGATTTTTAAACTCTTCCGCTGTAAAGCTTCCCATATCTCCTGCTCCATGCCGGCGTACAGAAACCTTATTTTCATTCATTTCCTTCTCGCCGATGATTAGCATGTACGGGATTTTCTTCACTTCTGCATCACGTATCTTCCTGCCAATCTTCTCGTCTCTTAAATCAATCAAGCCGCGAATATCGGAATTATTAAGAGATTCTAAAACTTTTTTTGCATAATCTTCGAATTTTTCGGAGATGGGCAAAACGATAAATTGCTCAGGGCTAAGCCACAACGGGAAGTTTCCGGCGCAATGCTCAATAAGCACGGCAACAAAGCGTTCCAGCGAGCCAAAAGGCGCCCGGTGTATCATTACCGGCCGGTGTTTGGTATTATCGCTGCCGGTATATTCCAGCTCAAAACGTTCGGGTAAATTGTAGTCTACCTGTATGGTTCCCAGCTGCCATTTCCGGCCAAGCGCATCCTTAACCATAAAATCGAGCTTCGGCCCGTAAAAAGCGGCTTCGCCCAACTCTACAACGGTGTTCAGGCCTTTTTCTTCGGCTGCCTCAATAATAGCGGCTTCGGCCAGCCTCCAGTTTTCATCGCTGCCAATGTACTTTGACTTATTATCGGGATCACGAAGCGAAACCTGGGCGGTGTACTCGTCAAAGCCAAGCGCATTGAATACGTACAATACCAGGTCTATTACTTTCTTAAATTCGTCTTTTACCTGATCCGGACGGCAAAATAAATGGGCATCGTCCTGCGTAAATCCGCGAACGCGGGTCAATCCGTGTAACTCCCCGCTTTGCTCATACCGGTAAACGGTTCCAAACTCGGCGTAACGCACCGGCAAATCTTTGTACGAGCGTGGCTTGGATTTATAAATTTCGCAATGATGCGGGCAATTCATCGGCTTTAACAGGAACTCCTCTCCTTCCTGCGGTGTTTTGATGGGCTGGAAAGAATCGGCGCCATATTTCTCATAATGGCCGGATGTGATGTATAAGTTTTTATGCCCGATATGCGGGGTAACTACCTGCTCATATCCTGCCTTTGCCTGTGCATTTTGTAGAAAACGGGTGAGCTTTTCGCGTAAAGCGGTTCCCTTGGGTAACCATAAGGGAAGCCCCATACCTACTTTCTCTGAAAAAGTAAACAGCTCTAACTCTTTACCCAGCTTGCGATGATCGCGTTTTTTAGCTTCCTCGATCATCTGCAGATATTCGGTCAGCTCGCTTTGCTTGGGGAAGGTAACACCATAAATGCGGGTAAGCTGTTTGCGGGTTTCATCGCCACGCCAGTAAGCGCCAGCCACATTGGTAAGCTTTACGGCTTTTATAAAACCGGTATTGGGGATGTGCGGCCCACGACACAGATCGGTAAAATTACCTTGTGTATAGAAGGTGATGGTTCCGTCGGGCAGATCCTTGATCAGATCCAGCTTGTATTCATCGCCTTTTTCGGTAAAATAAGCTACTGCTTCGGCTTTGCTTACCGGCTTACGAACGTATTCTGACTTGTTCTTAGCCAGCTCAAGCATCTTATCTTCGATCTTTTTGAAATCATCTGAAGAGAATTCCTGATCGCCAAAATCCACATCATAATAAAAGCCGGTTTCTATGGCCGGCCCTATTCCGAATTTTATTCCCGGATAGAGCGCTTCTAATGCTTCGGCCAGTAAGTGAGCAGACGAATGCCAGAAGGTTGATTTTCCGGCGGTATCATTCCACGTAAGCAGCTTTAAGGTAGCATCGGTTTCTATCGGACGGCTGGCATCCCATACCTGTCCGTTAACTTCGGCGCCCAGTACATTGCGGGCTAAACCTTCTGAAATGGATTGAGCAACCTGGTATGAAGTTGTTCCTTTTTCGTATTGCCTGACCGAGCCGTCAGGAAGCGTAATGTTAATCATCTACAACTATGATTTTAATATTTAAGCTGCAAAAATAGATTTTTTACGGCTTGGTTAAGCTAAAAAATTACTTACTTTTTTTAACAACCTTTTTTACTTCTGCCCGTTTATATAGTCAGATTGAAAAAATGAGGTAACAATTCTACCGGTTGCCTGATTTAGTGTAAAAGGATATAGTCATGAGAACAAACTTGTTAACCCGGATTGCTTTTTCAATTATTGTTTATGCATTATTGGTAACAGCTATTATGATGTATATGCTGTAACATAATTAAAAACACTACCCTATGAGCGTTCTAAAAAAGAAAGCAGATAAACCTGATAAAAGCCTGAACAGTTCCTGACCGGTAGCGGCGGATTATACATTTCCCCAGCCGGATGTGAGCACATCGGCAATGTGCATGGTTTTTAGAGGCAGGTTATTTTTATCGATATAGGCTTGCAGGTGCAACAAGCACGAGGCATCTGTAGAAATGATGTATTCTGCGTCCATAGCCAGTGCATTGTCTGTTTTTTGCTGTGCCATAGCGCTTGAAATGGCTTCAAATTTTACAGCGAAGGTTCCGCCAAAACCGCAGCAGGTATCGGTATCTTTCATTTCAACCAAGTCCAGACCATGTACTTTAGACAGCAATTGACGGGGCTCATCCTTTATTTTACATTCCCGCAAGCCGGAGCATGAATCGTGATAAACTGCACGGCCTTCCAGTTCTGCGCCGAAATAGTCTTTCTTAGCGATATTGACCAGGAAATCAGACAATTCATGAATATGATTCTGCACATTGCGGCATTTGTTGTGCACTACCGTATTGGTAAACAGATCGCTGTAATAGTTTTTAACCATGCCCGTGCACGATGCGGATGGTGATACAATGTAACTTTCTTCGGAAAAATCGTTTAAGAATTTACTCCCTACTTTTTTAGCTTCATCCCAGAATCCCGCGTTAAAGGCAGGTTGTCCGCAGCATGTTTGTTGCGGGTTATACGATACCTTGCAACCGGCTTTTTCTAATAACCTGATGGTATTAAATGCGGTCTGAACAAATAGCTGATCAATAAAACAGGGAATAAAAACTTCTACTTTCATGCTTGCGGCTTGAATAATAACGCCCAAAATTCAGAAAAAATATCGGTTCTTACGCAGCCGGGATAGCATTATATGACTTTTTTACTTTCAGAACAGTAGCCAGGATCAGCAAACCAACAATGAAAAATACCGCCAGGGATAACGCCGAATTACGGATATTGTTGGTCAGCTCTTCAATAAATCCAAAACTGAACAAACCGATTACAATGGCTACCTTTTCGGTAACATCGTAAAAGCTGAAGAAGGATGTGGTATCCGGTGTGTTTTCTGGCAGGAACTTGGAATAGGTTGAGCGTGAAAGCGATTGAATACCACCCATAACCAGACCCACCACAACAGCCAGGCCATAAAACTGATACTCATTTTGCAGGTAGTAGGCAACTACACAGACACCTATCCATATACACACTACGCCGATCAGCACAGCGATATTGCCGATCTTTTTTGCGAAAACAGACATGATATACGCTCCCGGAATAGCCACCAGCTGAATAACCAATATAGTTGCTATTAATTTGGATGTACCGAGGTGCAGTACCTTCTCACCGAAGTTGGCGGCCACCAGCATAACGGTTTGTACGCCCATAGAATAAAAGAAAAAGGCCAATAAAAACCGTTTCAATACAGGCATCAGCTTTAGCTGGTGCCATACTTTGCCCAGTTCCTGGAAGCTGTTTCTTACCAGGCTTTTATTCAGCTTTGACTGGTTGCGGTTTCCTTCGGGAAGCTTACTGAAAGGAATTTGAGAAAAAGCTATCCACCATACGCCTACCAGCAGGAAAGATAGCCTTGCCGGGAAGGATTTATCGGCAAACCAGCTATCATTCAGCACGAAAACAAAACAGATGATCTGCAACAAAACACTGCCGATATAACCGTATGCGAAACCCTGGGCGCTTACGCGATCCTGTTCATCGGTAGTGGCAATTTCGGGCAGGTATGAATTGTTAAACAATACTCCGCCGATATAGCCCATGGCCGCAATGGCCGAACAGATCACGCCAAGCTCCAGCGTACTGAGCTTAAAAAAGAACAGGCCGCAACAGGCTAAACCACCCATGTAGGTAAAGAATTTCATGAATGATTTTTTATTGCCATGATAATCTGCCACCGATGATAAAACAGGCAGCAGAATAGCCATGATAAGATAAGCCACCGCCAACGAATAATTTGCCAGGGCCGTATTGATAAACTCCATTCCAAAGAAGCTGACACGGTCGCCGTGCTCTTTGGTAGTTGTAATAATGGTATAATATGCCGGGAATATGGTTGAGGTAATAACCAGGTTATAGGCTGAGTTAGCCCAGTCAAACATGGCCCAGGCACGAATAACGCCTTTATTGTTTTTTTGTTTCATGGCAGGCTAAAAGTATGTAAAAAACCGGAATTGCAACTAATCCGGAAGCAATGCAATTTTAGATGGTAAGCTTTCATGCGCCTCAGCAAAGCGAAGTTATAAAACGTTGCAGACAGGCGTAGCCATTTCAATACCCAATACGCACTACTCAATACCAGCTTGCTCAAAAAACGCGTCACCAAAGTTTACCAGAAACAGTTCTGTAGTAGCACGGGTAACGGCGGTGTACAGCCAGCGCAAAAACTCGGTATCTATCATATCCTCGGTCAAAAAGCCCTGGTCTACGAATACGGCATTCCACTGGCCGCCCTGGGCCTTATGACAGGTAACCGCGTACGCGAATTTAACCTGCAGGGCATTGTAATAGGGATTTGTTTTCAGTTCCAGCATACGCTGATGTTTATTACCGATATGCTCGTAATCCAGCATGACGGTTTCGTATAATCGCTTGCTGTCTTCGCCCGAAAGGCTTGGCGTATCACTATATAACGTATCGATTAAGATTTTGCAGCTTAATGGCTCCTCATCTGGATAATCTACAAATTCAAGCACCACATCGGCAAACCTAAAGCCATACATTTCGTGGATATTGCGCACCCGCCGGATGCGGGCAATATCACCGTTAGCAATAAACGTATTGGCTTCCTCATTTTGTTTCCAGTAATAATTGTTTCGAACAATCATCACGTAATCGCCGCCGGTAAGCTCTTCCTCACGGTACAATATGCGGTTTCGTATCTGCTGGTTGTAGCTGTTGGCACCTTTATTCGAACGGCATATCAGCAGCGTATTTTCCATGCCGTATTTATCATAAGCGTACTGCAAGCCTTCCGCCAAACGCTCACCATTCATCCGGTAAATATCCCTGTAGGATTTTACCGTGAACCGGGGCAGGATTTGCTTCTCCTTACGTATCAGCTCCCTGATGCGTGTGGCATTATACAAAATGCCCGAGCTTTTCTGCTGACGCACCACATCCGTCAGCTCATAACTGAACAAGGTTAGCCCGAAGGTGCTGCTTAGCAATTCCTGGTCTAACGCCGGGCTGCGTTTGCTGCCTACCGGCGGTAGCTGTGCCGTATCGCCAACCAGCATGAGCTTACAGTTTTTACCATTATACACGTAGCTTACCAGGTCATGAAGCAGGCCAAACCGGCTGAAATCCGCATGCTCATTGCTGATCATAGAAGCCTCATCCACAATAAACAGGGTATTTTCGGCCATATTGGGCGCCAGCATAAAAGCGGAAGCCGGGTCCATAGCCGATTTTTTACGGTATATTTTTTTGTGGATAGTAAAAGCCTTCCGGCCCGAATAATTACTGATAACCTTTGCCGCCCGGCCTGTTGGCGCCAGAAGCACCGCTTTTAGCCGTAAAACGGGTAAAGTTTTTACCAGGTTACTTATCAGTGTGGTTTTACCGGTTCCCGCGTATCCTTTCAGCAAAAAACAATCGTCGCCGTTATCAGCCTGTATAAACTGTTCAAAACGTAAAAAAACTTCTTCCTGCTGTTTGGTGGGTATATGATTAAATTGTTTATGAAGCAATGCGGCTACCTGCATGGTGTAAAGTTGCGGAATACTGCCTATTATCCAAAAAAATTTTAGCTTTGTTACGCATGTTAGTAAGTAAAGAATTATATCTGGCCGAAGAGGATTTTAAATCGCAGCATTCTTCCAAGTGTGATTTGCTCATAAAGATTACCGGAACGCAATGTATCTATGCCATTATTGACCAGTTGCACGACCGTATTAAAATACTGGCAGAACACCGCATTCAGAATACTGACGAACTTAAAGCCCTGCTGGATAGCGATGCTCTTTTTAATTACTATTACCGTAAGGTCAAAATTGCGCTGTACACTAAAAAGTTCACGTTTATACCGCACGAGGTTTACAATGTCAATAATCTGTCTGCTTACAGCAAATTTATACAGGCTAAACCCGAAACCGTTTCCGTTATCCCGGTAAAACAGGCCGCTATTCGTAACGTCACTGATTTAAGTCACCCGTTCAGGGAACTTTTACAGGAAAAATTTCCGCAGGCACGCTTCTACAGCCAGGTAGAAACACTGATTGAGCCCGCCATTAAACATCTCCAGAAAGAGGACGGCACGTATCTGCACCTCCATATCAACCAGCATAACCTGGAATTGCTGGCCACCCGCAATAAACAGGTGTTATTGTATAATGTATATCCGGCCGCTACGCCTGATGAATTCAATTATTTTCTACTACTGGCCATTCAGCAGCTTAATCTTTCTGAAACCGACACCGAGGTAACGCTCAGCGGTCAGGTTGATGAGCAGGATGAATGGTATAGCCGTGTGCAAAAGTATTTTCACCATATCCGCTTCGCGGGATGGAATGAAATGATACATATCCCCGAACTGTTTAACGAAATACCTGCTCATCGTTACTTTACCTTAGCCGGACTGAACGAATGCGAATAATCGGCGGTCGGTTAAAAGGATTGCGCTTAAATCCGCCGGCCAATCTGCCGGTAAGGCCAACCACCGACATGGCTAAGGAAGCCTTGTTTAACATCCTGAATAACCTGGTTGATTTTGACGGTCTTACCGTGCTGGATTTGTGCAGCGGTACGGGCAGCATCGCACTGGAATTTGCATCGCGTGGAGCTGCAAAAATTACTGCCGTGGATTTAAGTTCTGCATGCGTACAGTACCTGAAAAACACAGCCAAAAGCTATGAGCTAACCCAAGTAAAAACTATCAAAGGCGACATTTTCAAATATCTGGCTCATGAGACTGTGGCTTACGATTTAATTTTCGCCGACGCCCCTTACGACCATCCTAAGCTGCCTACTATTCCTCAACTGGTTTTTGACAATAACCTGCTCTCACCCGATGGATTGCTGATTGTGGAACACCCGTCTACCATTAAACTGGATTATTATCCGCAGTTTACGCAGCAACGTAAATACGGGTACTCTTCGTTTAGTTTTTTTGAAAATTAGAGTATTGCGTACAGCGTATTGAGTATTGCGACAATAGCTTGTGATTCATGGCTGATGGTCGAAAAGTTAGATAGAAAGTGAGCTAAACTCACTTCATCCCATATCTCAATACGCTATACTCACTACACAATACCGACTCCTAAATCTTCCTATCCACATCCCAGGCTTCCAGGTAATCGGCTATTTTACGTAAGAACATACCGCCCAGAGCGCCGTCAACAATACGATGGTCGTATGAAAGCGAGAGGAACATCATGTGGCGGATTCCAATTACATCGCCATATTGCGTTTCGATAACAGCAGGCTTTTTAATGATGGAACCGATGGCCAGGATAGCTACCTGCGGCTGGTTAATAATGGGCGTACCCATGATATTGCCAAACGAACCGATATTGGTAATGGTAAATGTGCCGTCCTTCACTTCGTCCGGTTGCAGTTTATTGGCCCGGGCACGGTTAGCCAAATCATTTACCGCCTTGGTTAAACCTACCAGGTTAAACTGGTCGGCAGATTTGATGACCGGAACAATTAAATTTCCGGACGGTAAGGCAGTAGCCATACCGATATTAATGCTCTTCTTCTTAATGATACGCGTTCCGTCGAGCGAAATATTTACCATCGGAAAATCGCGGATGGCACGTGCCGCTGCTTCAATAAATATCGGCGTAAAGGTTATCTTCTCCCCTTCCCGTTTCTCAAACTCGCCTTTTATCCGTTCACGCCATTTTACAATATTCGTTACATCAGCTTCCACAAACGAGGTTACGTGCGGCGCTATTTGCTTGCTGGCTACCATGTGGTCGGCAATGAGCTTACGCATACGGTCCATTTCTATAATCTCATCTGTACCGGAAACAGATGTGGCAGGCCTGTAACTATGGGGCTCAGGTTCCGGATGTGTTACCGGATTAGTATTTTCAGGCACAATAGCTGCACCAGACCGCTGTTTCTGTACAAAATCAAGAATATCCTGTTTGGTCACCCGGCCATCAATACCGGTTCCCGGAATTTGCTCAAGCTGCTCCGGGGATATGCCCTCTTCGGCAGCTATGCTTTTCACCAAAGGTGAATAAAAACGTGATGTATTTTTAAAACCGGCCTGTGCGGAGGGTTGAGAAGCACCCAACGATGGCAATTCTTCAGCAGGGCTTATTCCCGGAATAGCAGATAAGAGTTCTTCTGTTACGTTTTCTTCTGCAACTTCCTGCTCCGTAATCGTCGTTTCCGGTTCCGCAACATCTTCGGTTTCTATTAAGGCTATAACATCACCCACCTGAGCTACCTGCTCTTCAGAAAATAACTGCTTTAGCAAGGTACCACTTACCGGCGACGGAACATCGGAGTCTACCTTATCGGTAGCTATTTCAAGTATAGGTTCATCGGCTTCAATACGGTCGCCGGGTTGTTTTAACCATTTTACGATGGTAGCTTCGGCTACACTTTCGCCCATCCTGGGAAGTAATAATTCAAACTGAGCCATCTGTTTTTATTAGCCTTTACCGCAAAAATAAACCTTTTAACGAATTTTGCCCGGCTTATTATGGATTTATCTGAACTTCTTCCCGGAGCAACTGAAACAATAAAGCAAGTCCGGCAACAGCGCTCCGTTCAATATTCTGGATACGTTTGCTTCCGAAAATAAACTGCCGGGCAATGATTTTATCCCGGTTTGCAACTGCAATCCACACTGTTCCAACAGGTTTATCGGGCGTACCGCCATCAGGCCCGGCAATGCCGCTTATGGCGATGCTGTAATCTGCATTATAATGCGATATAACGCCCTTTGCCATTTCCTCTACCGTTTGCTGGCTTACTGCTCCATACTGTTCCAGCGTTTCGGGCGATACTCCAAGCATACGCTGTTTTAATGCATTGGAATACGATACGGCTCCGCCAAGAAACACAGCGCTGCAACCAGGATGCTGCGTAATAAGGTGCGACAAATAACCGCCGGTACAGCTTTCGGCAACAGCCAGCTTAAGATTATTTGCCAGCATCAGGTTCAGAATGGCTTCTTCTATGGCGATATCCTGCGTTGCAATAACATGGTCAGACAAACGCTTAGTAATTTCAGATGTAAACCGGCTAATCTCCTGCTCTATTGCTGCCAAATCATCGCCATAACCGCTTAACCGCAATCGAACATTACCCAGCTTGGGCAGGTAAGCCAGCCTGATATGCGCAGGCAGCCGGTCTTCAATATCGGCAATCTGCTCTGCAAGATACGATTCACCAAGGCCTGCTGTCAGTATCGTTTGATGCACGATGGCACCCATCTTAAACCGGGCCTGCAAACGTGGATATACGTATTGCTGCATGAGGTACTTCATCTCATGCGGTACACCGGGCAACGAAACCAGCACATTATCATCAAATTCAAACCACATTCCGGGAGCTGTACCGTTTTCGTTGAGCAGCACTGTACAATTTTCGGGCACATCAGCCTGCATCCTGTTAATTTCCAGCATCGGGCGATTGGTACGCGAAAATATGCGCTCCACGTTTTTTAATGTGGCCTCATCACGTTTAAAACCGACATTAAAATACCGGGCAAGTGTTTTTTTGGTAATATCATCTTTGGTTGGCCCCAATCCGCCGGTCATGATAATAATATTAGCCCGTTTCGCGGCGGCATTCAGCGCCTCGGTGATATGTCCGGCATCATCAGAAACAGAGGTAATCTGCTTTACGCGGATTCCCCTATCGTTAAGTCCGGTAGCAATCCATGCGGAATTGGTATCAATAACCTGCCCGATGAGTAATTCGTCTCCTATAGTAATAATCTCGGCTTGCATTTTTAGTTGCTGGTTGTTAGTATTAGTTGAAGGACGAAAGTACAAAAAGTGGCTTAATGACGCATTAACCTAAAAGAATAGTTAATAATTGACAAAACATTACGTATTAAACAGACCAAAGTTTATAACTTCGCCTTATTGAGATTTAACTCGTTTAGTTAACAATCCGTAGTTATAATGCTAAAGTCTGACAACAAGGCTATGGGGGCAAGGATAAATACCAGGGAGCCATATTTACATTTTATATTAATTGTTGAAAAATGAAAAATATAATTTACCCGTTGATAATTTTATTTTCTGCTTGCGCTCCAAAGAATAAACATCCTGCTAAACATATTCGGGCCGATGGAACAATAAGCACCGATTCTCTTCAAATAATAACAGATGGCGTCATTATTAAAAACAATCAACAATTAACTGATTCAGCTAAGACTTTTACCCTGCATCCGGGTTTAAAACCACCTCTCACAGGAGATTTACCTTTTGGCAGTGATATTTTGGCAAATACTAAGTTTCCGTCTAAATGGGATACTTCAGAAGAGGCGACTGACAAGGACAAGCAAATAGATGATTTATGGCTCCAAGCTTACCACTATTACAACGTAATAGATGAAAAAAAAGTCATTAGTAAACCTAATATTAAGAACGTTGAATATATACGGCTTAATTACCCCTATAATTTCATAGATTCAATTACAAATTCAATAGATTCAGTAAGATATCAGTTGCCAGATTTCGGCCCTTATAAATGTTACTACGCACAACTGACTTATCTCAAGGCAATAGAAAAGCCATATTGTCGTGAAGCCGGAAATTTAATTTTATATAACCCTGAAACAGGTCACGCAAAAGTTATCAATGTGTTTTTTAGTACAGAGGGTGAAATAGAAGCTGAATATAGATTATTTTATATAGGTAAAAATAGGGTAATTCAGATTTTTTACAGTAAAGGAGGGGAATTGGAGAGCTATTTTAAACGTGAGTTTTTGATAAGAGTAGATGACGATGGAAAAGTTGTAATTAAGAAACTATAAAATTGTTTTAGTTACGCGGTTTAACTCGTTTAGTTAATAAACCTGAATGTGAAATATGGAATAATAAACAGAAATACGATGAAAAGTAAGCAAACTCACCTTGTATACAATCTTAACTTCATATCAAATGGAAAGCGTACTGTTGATGGTCAAACATGCGATTTGATAGATAAAAATGCCAGTCCAAACTATTCGGGTATTTGCATGCTGCTTAATGCTATCCACACCAATTTAGAGGCATTGCTAACCGTGCGAATGCAACTTCAGGGTATTCCCGGCGAAAATTTCAATACAGCTGGCATAACATTAAAATTATTAGGGGATAATTGCCATATTTATGACAATGACAATATGATTGATAATGTTTCACGTGCAGACCTAAGACAAATTATAACAGAGTACAATAATTTCTTGCTGCAACCTTCAGATTGGGATATACTTTCAAGCAAAGCAAAACAATATCATTTAAAATTTGAAGTATTGAGATATGCAGATGGAACCAATTGGCCTAAGATATTTTGCAATAATGATTTTACCGGCTCAACAATTAATAGGTCATTAGCAGATTTCATTGATGGTATGGGACCTAAATCAATAGATTCGGTAATTTATGATATTACGAGCGAGAATCCTTTCAACAGGAGTATTTCTGAATATCAGGTTTGGGGTGGTTATGAAGAAGTAGTAGAAATTTTTTCATCCCCTGCCAGAGCCGTTTTCAATGATGGTATGGAAGTTCCGTTACAGGATTTTTTAGATATACTCCAGGAATGGAAAGATTTCCTGAATTCATTGCCGTACAAACATACACATACACTATCTAACATGTAACGGGCATATTCTGCAAGGCACGTTGAATATAGAACTTAAGCAGAGCGTTATTCATGTTTAGTCCACCCTAGGATTGTGCTCTTTGTATTGCTTCTTACTTCTTTATTCTTGTATCTAAAATAAATCCAACGTTTATCATTGTCAACTGTCAGTTATCAACTATCAATTAATATTGCTTCCGGTCTTTGCTGACTTTCCCGGCCTCCGGACTATAAGCTATGAACCATGAACTATAAGCTATCCGCTATCAATAATTATTAAAGTAATCGCGGCGGCGGTTCAGCTTCAAATCTTGTAAGATAGACGCTTTTACCCGCAGGTCAATGCTGTAACTGCGATATGGGCCGAACGGAACCCAGCGCATGGATAAATCCCAACAATGGAGGTCGCGGTAAATAGAAAACTGCGTAAGGCTTATTTTATGCTGCTGAAAGTCGAATCCCGAAGTGTATTGCACCTTCCATTTGGGCGTCACGTTAAAATCCCCGGAAAAATTCAGCGTATTGGTTATCGTTCGATAGGCGGCCAGTCCCGGGTTGCTGTAATTAAAGCTGTACGATGCCGATATATTCCATGGGATATTGAAATCAACAAACGCATTCGGGTCACGGCTTATGCGGGCCAGCGCTTCGGATAATTGCGGATTCATTGTTCCCTGCTTCATCTGCTCGGTAGCACTGTTCTTGCTTTTGGCGGCTTCGGAGTTGAAACTGAAATCGAACGACAAACCGAAGTTAGTCAAGCGGGCCAGCTTACCATCGGATAAGGCATACTTGTTGATACGTGTTCCGGCAGAATTAATCTCATAAGGGTCAAAGGTTCCGTAAAAGTTCACGCCGAATTTTTGCTTAAAGAAAGCAGTTCTTCCCGAAAAAGAGATGGTAGACAGTTTAAATGAATCGGCTACGAAATTGTAATTTCCACTAAAGGATAATCCCTGCAGAATGGGAATTTTCTCAAACTTTTCTGCGGCGGTATCGGCCTTAGCCTTCACTTTTGCCTCAATGTTGTTATCTACCGAAAAGCTGATACCAGCCTGTCGCCCCATGCCTGGGCCACCAAATATAGCACCGTCATAAATGGAGTATCGTTGGATGGTTCCTGCCGGGTCTATCACCTTATCACGGTAAAAACCGTACCGGTCGGCACCAAAATCAGGGGTGTACACAAAACTGGCTGAAGGTGTAATGACGTGCCTGATAGCTACCAGGTTACCTTTTTTAAAGTTCTTCATCCCATAAATTTTGGTTGAAAAGCCCGAGCTGATAGAATAATTATAAGCCCGGCTAAAGCCTGAGATGGTGTCGCGAACATCCGTGTTGGCCGGTGCAAATAAACGGCGTTGCCGGTATGTTTGCAGATACCAGCGTTCGGTATAGTTTACGCTGCTGTTAAATTGTAAATACTTAAGCACGTTAAGCGATAAGCTTACCGGGATATTGTGCTGAATACCGTTCTGGAAACGGCTCAAAAAGCCTTTTTTAAACAGCAGACTATCATAGGTGGCTATGCTGTTGCTTCCCTGCATGCTATAGCCTACAGAGATACGCTGATACCATTTTTGCTCGCCAACCCTGTCCTTCTTATCAAAAGGGTTAATGGTGCTCATGTTCAGGCTGAACTGGGGCAGTTGCAGATTCACCGTATGCGCCTGTAAGTCCTGGCTATGGCTAAGGCTGGATGTAAAGTTGAACAAACCATTGGCAAACACCTTACCATAGGCAATACTGGATGAAAGACTGTTCCGCGTAAGCTGGTCGATATCGTATGTACCGCCGGCCGCCGTAGTCTGGAAATACTGGCTGGTTCCTACGTTTACGCTTGCGCTGAAGGTTGTTCCGGGGTTAGCCTCCTGCCGCTGGCTATGGCTCCACTGGATGTTAAACTGCCGGGACGCTTTATTGCTTGGCGTACCTTCAATCCCACTTTTAATAGCCGCGTAATGGACGTTTACCGTTCCATCATATTTATAATTTTTACGATATCGGGCCAGTACGCTTCCTTCGTATGAACCTTTGCTGTAAAGCGTTCCGCGAATCTCGGCATCCCAATAATCACTCAAACCCAGATACCAGCCCAGATCACGCATGTAAAATCCACGGGCGCCGTCTTCGCCAAATGTGGGGAACAGCAGTCCCGAAGTACGTTTATTGGTTTTAGGAAAAAAGCCAAACGGTATAGCCGCCGGAATCGGAATGTCTTCAATAACCAGGTATGCCGGTCCGGTTACAATCTGCTTTTCGGTAACCACCCCTTTGACAATATGAATACCGAAATGCGGATGCGGCAGGTTACAAGTGGTGTAAATAGCATCCTTAATGGATATTTCGCCATACTGGTTCTTTTTGGACTGACCGGCCTGAATATATCCCCCTTCTACCTCGCTGGCAACGCCATACGTTTTACCTTTCTTGGTTTTGAAATTGAAATACAGCGAATCTGTTGCGGCGGGCGGCTCCTCGCCCTGTTTAAATATGGGTCGCCCGGTATAATGCTTCGTCTTATCGTCAACAACGCCACGGGCAAAAACCAGATTTTCTTTTTGTTTCAGCTCAATATAATTGGCATCCAGCTCAAAATCCTCATAGGTAATACGGGCTTTCCCGTACAGGTATACAATACTGTTTACCTTATCGAACCTGATAGAATCTTCGGCGCTGTATTTTACCTCGGTATTTAAGCCGGTAGCTGTTTTTACGTTTCCCTTTACCGAATCTGCCTTCACGGTATCTGTGCCTGCCATTTTTACGGTATCAGCAAGTATCAGGCGCTTATCTGGCTTAACCGTATCCTGAACGGTTGTTTGCGCAGACTGCGTTTGCGAAAACAGGTGCATTACACTCATTAACAGTAAAACCAGCAGGACAGCGCTTCGCACAAAAAAAACATTAATAAATTTCAAATTCGGTGCTGAATATTATTTTTGCAATAATAGTTTTCAAATCCGCCAAAATTAATGAAAATAATGCCATTGAAAAGATTGATTTATGGTTTCGTGTGTTTATTTGCAATCCTTCCATTAACATCATTTTCTAATAACTCACCAACAGACACTTATCGTATAAAGACCATCGTAATTGATGCCGGGCACGGCGGAAAAGATGGCTCAACCCACGGTGTTTATTCTAAAGAGAAAGACGTTGCCCTGAAAACCGCACTTAACCTGGGCAAAGCGATAGAAGCCAATTTAAAGGATGTAAAAGTAATTTATACCCGCACAGAGGATGTTTTTATACCTTTGTACGAACGTATCGGGATTGCAAACCGGGTAAAGGCTGACCTGTTTATATCGATACACTGTAACGATATGCCGGTGATATCACGTAAAGTGGCTAACGGTTACTATCGCGATAAGCGTGGCCGGAAGATCACACGATATAAGACAGTTTACAGCAAAAGTACTTCTACTCATGGTGTAGAGACGTTTGTATCGGGCTTTGGCCGTTTGGATGAGCAGGATGTGGTACTACGTGAAAATGCTTCTATCTTACTGGAAAATGATTACCAGGATAAATATGATGGATATGATCCGAAAGACCCGGAAAGTATCATTATGCTTTCGCTGATGAAAAATACGTTCAGAGACCAGAGCATTAAGCTGGCATCGCTGATACAGCAGGAATATGTTAAGGTTGGGCGTATTGATCGTGGTGTGCAGGAAAAAAGTCTGGCTGTACTGGCTCGTGCCGGAATGCCTGCGGTATTGACCGAAATCGGCTTTATCAGCAACCCGGAAGAAGAGGATTATATGAATTCAGAGAGCGGTCAAAACGAAATTGTGTCTTGTTTGTTAAACGCAATCCAGGCATATAAAAAACAAGTAGAAATAAACTAATGTCAAGTCAAAAGTAAAAATTCAAAAGTAAAAAGTTGAGTACAGCAAAATCTCGACTATTCGGGACAAAAACACATAACTATATTTTAATCAACAATATAAAAAATAAACTTATAGGTCGGTAAGGCGGGGGCAGATTGTGAGGCTGAATAAAACAACAATCATTTAATTAATTATATAACTCATATTTTGTGAAAATAACAAACGAAACCAAAGTAGGCGTTTTAACCGCTGTAGCTATCACCATATTAATTTTAGGATACAGCTTTTTAAAGGGAAACGAAATATTCACCAGCGAAAACGACCTGTACGCAAAATACGAGCGTGTAGACGGCCTGGCCGTATCAAAACCGGTACTGATTAACGGTTTCCAGGTTGGCCGCGTGTCGCAAATGCTGTTACAACCCGACGGCGCTATCCTGGTACAGTTAAAAGTTGATCCTAAATATGAGATCCCGAAAAATACTGTGGCCCGTTTAGCCAGCACCGACCTGCTGGGCAGCAAGGCCATTGTATTTGACCTGGGTAACAGTACTGATTACGTAAAAAGCGGTGATACACTGAAAGCCAACATCCAGAAAAACCTGCTGGAACAGGTTGAGCCTGTACAGAAAAAAGCGGAAGTAATGGTCAGTCGTGTGGATTCTATTCTTACTTCAGTTAACGAAACCTTAAGCCCTGATTTTCAGCGCAACTTTAACAGGAGCTTTGCCAGTATAGCACACATGCTCGAAACGCTGGAAGGTACTACCAAAAAGGTGGACAATATGGTGGGTACACAAAGCGACCACATTGCAGCCATCATAGCCAACCTGGAATCCATATCCAGTAATTTCAAGGAAAATAACCAGAAAATATCGGCTATTATGAGCAACCTTAACCAGATAACCGACCAGGTTGCCCGGGCGGATTTTTCACAAACCATTAACAGTGCCAATAAGGCTGTTGCCGATATGCAGACGGCTGTGGATAAAATCAATCGTGGCGAAGGCTCATTAGGTCAGTTAATTAATGATAAACGGCTTTATGAAAACCTGAATCATTCTGCCGAAAACCTGAACAACCTGATGATCGACCTGAAAGCCCATCCGAAACGCTATGTAAGCTTCTCTGTTTTTGGCGGTGGAAAGGATAGGTAGCGAGTGTAAGTCAAAATTCAAATAGTCAACGCATTAAAAATCGATAATGTAAAAACGCATCAACAAGACTATTTATAATTAAAACTTTGCAATAGTTTGTTAGTTGGTTGGGCTGATTAGCGTTATGTGTCGCTTCCGGACTTTTGGCCTTTTCCGACTTTCAGACTACTATCAGCTATGAACTATGAACCATAAGCCACTTAAAACGTATCACTTTTATTCCCGCTTCCGGACTTTCGGTCTTCCTGACTTTCGGACTATAATCTCAACACAGCACTGCTTTTTCCAAAGGCGAGTACTGACGCATATATTCCTCTGCTAACAACACCATATTTTCAGATCCTGCAAAAATAGATGCACGCTGGTGCAGCTCGGTGACTTCCATATCGAGAATACGCTGATACCCATTAGTTGCACGACCGCCTGCCTGCTCCAGTATAAACGCCATCGGGTTACACTCATAAACCAGGCGCAGCTTGCCCTGCGGGGCATGTGCTGTTGTGGGATAAATATAAATTCCTCCTTTTATCATATTACGGTGCAGATCGGCTATCATTGAGCCAATATAGCGTGAGGTATACGGCCGGTGCGTGGCGGGATCTTCCTCCTGGCAATATTTAATATACTTTTTCACACCATCCGGGAAACACTTATAATTACCTTCATTAATGGAATAAATGGTGCCATCTTTCGGGATTTTCATATTGGGGTGCGAAAGGCAAAACTCGCCGATAGAGGGATCGAGCGTAAAGCCATTGACGCCACAACCGGTGGTATAAACCAGCATGGTTGATGATCCGTATACAATATAACCCGCCGCAACCTGCTCTGTTCCCTTTTGTAATACATCTTCCATTGTTGGCCTGCCTTCAACAGATTTACGCCGGTAGATCGAAAAAATAGTACCAACAGCTACATTTACATCGATATTCGAAGAACCGTCAAGCGGATCGATAGCCACAATGTATTTAGCATTTTTTGAAACCGGCGACTCGATATGATTCACTTCCTCGTTTTCTTCAGAAACTACCATGCAACATTCGCCGCCACTGGTAAGGGCACCGATAAAATGATCATTGGCATATACATCCAGCTTTTTCTGCATTTCACCCTGAACATTCACTGTACCCACATCGCCGAGAATATCATTAACCAAGCCGGCTTTATTAATTTCACGGTTAACAACTTTGGCGGCAATTCCTATATCGCGAAGCAGGCGTGACAGCTCGCCTTTGGCATACGGAAATTCGGCTTGTTTTTCTATGATAAACTGACCTAACGTTACAAATCCAGACATACTTAGTGTATTTTATACATTATCTATTGGCTAATTCTATGGCCTCTAAGGTATGGATTTTTTCTTCAGAAACGCAAAAACGAAGCAATGTACGCACTTTTTGCCAACCATGCTTTCCGGCGGCGCCTGGATTTAAGTGTAAACAACCGATTTTTTTATCGTACATAACCTTTAAAATATGCGAGTGTCCGCACACAAACAACTTTGGCGGATTTGCGTAGATTTCTTCACGGATTGCGGGGTTATATTTTCCGGGATAACCGCCAATGTGCGTCATCCACACATCCACCAGTTCGCAATTAAAACGAAGGTGCTCCGGGTAATGAATCCGGATATTTTTTCCGTCAATATTACCGTACACGCCCCGCAAGGGTTTGAAAGCCGCGAGCTTTTCCGCTACGTCCGGACCAAAGTCCCCGGCATGCCATATTTCATCGCAATGCTCAAAGTGCTTAAAAACGGCGTCGTCTAAATAACCGTGCGTATCAGAAATTAATCCTATCTTTTTCAAAGTCAAAAGTTAAAATTCAAAAATTATCGATTAAAAGATCAGAAAAAAATCTTTTAACAGTTGCTTATAAGCTTCGGTATAGGCGCTGTGCGACTGGTAAATCATAAAATCCTGTTCTGTAAAATCTTCGTTCCGGTTACTGAAACAACATATTTGCCTGAAAGCCGGTTTTGAAACATCGGAATGAACCTGAATCCGTTCAGCTAATACCAATCCGAGTCCTGAAGCGTCAGCTATGATCTTCTCTGCCTGCTTTACCGGCAAAATCAGCCATAGCTCCCCTCCTTCGTTGAGCATTGCGGCTGATTTCTGTAAAAGGCACTGAAAAAACGATTCATTGGTGTGCCTTGCTGTTGTTTTCCGTACATCGGGATTTTTTAAATCGTTGACAAAAAACGGAGGGTTTGAAACGATCAGATCGTATTTCTTAGCGGCGCTAAAATCTTCAAATGATATGTGGTATACAACCGGGCGATTGACAAAACCGGAATTTTCAAAATTACGATTTGCCGTATCTGCGGCCTGCGCATCAATTTCTACAGCTTCTACCTGCGCTGCCAGAAAACGCTGTGCCAGCATCAGGGCAATAACACCGGTTCCGGTTCCGATATCAAGTATCTGCCGGGGAGACGGATGATGAGCCATCGCACCAAGCAAAACACCGTCCGTATTGATCTTCATGGGACAATGTGCCTGGTCTACCGAAAATTGCTTAAACCGGAACAGCTCATTTTTCATATAACTCCAAAGGCAATCCGTCAGGATCTGCGAAAAAGGTAAAACGCTTTCCGGTACATTCATCAATTCTTACCGGCTCGGTAATCACGCCTTTCCTGTTCAGTTGTTCGATAACGATATCCAGATTATCCACCTCAAACGCCAGGTGACGTAAACCAGTTGTTTCCGGTCGTGACGGACGTTTAGGTGGTTCGGGAAATGAAAATAATTCTATCTGGTATATGCCGCCAACCTCCAGATCCAGCTTAAAGGAATTTCTATCCTGCCGATATTCCTCATTTTTTATTTTCAGACCCAATATGTCTGTATAAAAATGCTTCGAAACTGCGTAATCGGAACAAATAATGGCGATATGATGAATGCAATTGAACATGATCCGGAGAACCAAACGCCAAAAGTAAAAAAATCCCGGGAGGATGTTCATTGCGAGTGCACGACAAATTCCTTTTGTTATGTTGATCCTGAGTAATTCGGGATCAACAGCTATAAGTCCTACTCCCGTACATACGGGTCAGGACGAACTGTTATATATGGAAAACCGGGGGCCAAGCTTCGTGTCTTCACGAAGCTTTTCTTATACCGGTTCGTGAAGACACAAACCGGGGCGTTAGGGGTTATGGATAACTTATGCTAAGAAATCACAGTCTTCAGTGAAGCCGTATTGTCTATAAATTTTTTGACATCGGCTGGTGTATACGGCGGACACGCTCCTGCCTGCGTGGTAACAAAAGCGGCCACGGCGGAAGCAAATTCCAGTATATGTTCGGGAGTTTCGCCCATTAATTGCTTTGATAGAAAAGCGGCCAGAAAGGAATCGCCGCTGCCAACGGTATCTTTTACCGCTATTTGATAAGCAGGACTATGATATACCTTACCGCCTTTATAATACGAAGCGCCTTTACCGCCTTTGGTCACAATAATCTCGCTAATGGCGAATTTTTCCTGTAACAATCTCACTTTATCTGGTTCATTACTATCTGAATCGCCATACCAGCCTGTAAGCAGGTTTAACTCATAAAGATTCAGTTTGAGCAGATTGGTTTTTGCCAGCAAAGAAGTGATATATGCCTGTTCATAAAACGGAGGTCGCAGGTTAACGTCAAACACGTTAAAAGCCGATAAATTCAGCAGCTTGTTCAATGTTGCCCGTGTTACCTCATTTCTCCCGGCCAGGCTGCCAAACACAAAGGCATCCGATTTTTTTATCAGTTCTTCAAACCGGTTTTCATATTGAATGTAATCCCAGGCTACCGGGAATACAATATCATACGTTACTTCATTATCCGGTGTAATCACTACCTCTACGGTAGAAGTGGACTGTAAATCATCTACCTGGCAATATGTTGTATTTAAATCCAATTGATGCAATACCTGTAGCAATTCCTTACCATTTGCATCATGACCAACCCTGCTGATCAGGCTGGCCGAAACACCCGACCTGGTTAAATGATAAGCGACATTCATGGGCGCACCACCCGGTTTTTTTCCGGAAGGCAGGTTATCCCAAAGTACCTCGCCGAAACATACGATATGCGGATTTTTTGATTGCATAAAATACTATCTAACGCTTTTATTGCATTTGTTCAACTGTTCTTTTGATGCCCTGTTTCCTGATGGATGTTAGTAATTCCAGGTATGTTTCGGTAACACGCTCTGAACCTGACAGTTCACCAAATAGTACCGGTAATTTCAGGAAAGCAAGGGGATCGCCGGAAACCGATTCACGGGCTTTTTGCTGTATTATTTCCCGCATATCATCCTGTATCTCAACAGTCGGAGTATTTTCAAGATAATAGCACCACATAGCAATTAACAGGCACTGTAATATAATTGGGCCATCTTTTTCCAGTTGCTCATTCAGCGTAGGCAAAATAAATTTAGGGATTTTAGCCGATGATTGGGAAATGATGCGGGTAAGCTGATCCTTGATAAACGGATTACCAAAGCGCTCGACAATAACCTGCTGATATGCAGAAAAATCAATCCCGGGAACTTCATCCAAAACCGGAATTACTTCATCGCTGATAAAGCGCTCTAACAGTTGCCGGATGGTTTGATTCTGAATGGCTTCATGCACATAGGTATAGCCAAACAACGTTCCCAGAAAGCCGGTTAAACTATGCCCGCCATTTAAAATCCGTATCTTCATCTTCTCATACGGGGTTACATCGGGAACAAATTGTACTCCTTCACCGCTCCAATCCGGACGCCCGTTACTGAATTTATCTTCAATAATCCATTGCCTGAAAGGTTCGCATACTACAGGCCAGGCATCGTCTATACCGTAATTTTTTTTGAGATTTTCAATATCTGCCGGAGTTGTAACGGGTGTAATGCGGTCTACCATGCTGTTGGGAAACGTCACTTCCCTTTCTACCCAAGCCATCAGCTTGGGGTCAGCTTTACTCAAATAAGCTAAAAGCATCCGCTTAGCGACATCACCATTGTGCTGGATATTATCGCACGATTGGATAGTTATTCCCCGCAATCGCTTGTCTTTACGACGTTTTAACGCGGCAGCCAGGTAACCAAAAACAGTTGTGGGCTGTTCGGGATACGTTAAATCCCATTGTATTGCCGGCGTTTCAAACTGAAACTCGCCGGTTGACGGGTTAAAATTATAGCCGCCTTCGGTAATGGTTAATGTAATGATTTTAATATCCGGGTCGGACATTTTCTCTATCACGGCATTCGGATTTCCGGGTGCAAACAAGCATTCTACAATAGAACCAATTACCCGGACAGCTTGTGAACCATCGGGATTAGTGATTACCAGCGTATATAATCCATCCTGTGCAGTTAAGATATCGTATATTTTTTTATCGGCATTTAGCAACGCTATACCGCAGATGCCCCAATTGCACTGGCCTTGCTGTAATGCTTCATCGGTATATAATGCCTGATGAGCACGATGAAAACCGCCAATACCAATATGAACAATTCCTGTTTTTATTTCTGAGCGGTTATATGCCGGCACTTCAACTTCCGAAGGAAGCGAGGCAAGATTGGCCGCATTAAGTTTAATCATGAGTGTTAATTCAAAAGTCAAAAGTTAAAATTCAAAACCGGCAAGGGCGAAAAATAATCGTACCCTGCTGGTATATTATTTTTCCTGGAAACGTTGCAGCAATACAGCCAGGATAATAATCAATCCCTTGATAACCTGCTGAGAATACGATGCGATATCCATCAGGTTCATGATATTGCCTATCATGCCTAAAATCAATACGCCTAAAAAGGTATTCAGCGCAGAACCTTTACCACCCATCAGGCTGGTGCCGCCAATTACCACAGCGGCTATCACATCCAGCTCCAGACCAATACCGATATTAGGCGAACCTACACCGGTGCGGGCCGTACCTATCATACCCGATATGGCCGCCAGTCCGCCGATAATCGCGTATACGCTGAATTTATAAACCGGTACTTTGATACCGGACAAACGTACCGCTTCTTCATTACTTCCAATAGCGATGAGGATGCGTCCGTAAATATTGTACTTTAACAGCACTGCCGTGATACCGAATACCAGGAACAAAATAATGGCCGGGTTAGGGATTCCCAAAAGACTGCCACTGCCGAAATCTGTCAGCGCCGAAGCTGAATCTGCAACCATAACGGGCGCTCCCTTTGAAAAGATAAAGCCCAGGCCGCGAACAATGGTCATTAAGGCCAGCGTTGCGATAAAGGGCGCCATTTTCTGAACAGACACCAGGTAACCTGAAATACTGCCTACTACTATCCCGGCTAATAAGGATGCCACGATTGCTAATGGTAATGACATGCTTTGTGTAAACAAGGCACATAATACGCCAATCATGGCTACTATTGAACCCACCGAAAGGTCGATACCGCCGGTTAAAATGACCAGCAGCATCCCCATGCTGATTATCCCTACAGGCGCAACCTGCCTGATTAGGTTAGCAAGGTTGTTGGGCGTAAAAAACGCATTTGAGGCTAATGCCGACAGCACCAACATCAGCAGGAAAATAATAATGGTATTGTGCTTTATAATAAAATGTATCGTTCTTTTTAAGCTGCTTTTCATATTTATAATACAGGTTAATCAATTGGTCTAAGGTGGTTCAGTTCGTTAATTTGTCGATAGTGGCTGCCGGTCTGCACCAATGGCGTAGCGTAAAATATGCTCTTCTGTAAACTCATGTTTCTCCAGTTCTCCATGTACCTGTCCATCCCGCATAACCAATATCCGGTCGCAGATGCCCATCAGCTCTGCTGTTTCTGAAGAGATAACCAGGATTGCTACTCCCCTGCCGGCAAGCTCATTTATCAGGTTATAAATCTCGGTTTTAGCGCCTACGTCAACGCCGCGAGTCGGCTCGTCAATAATAATAACATGGCAATCGCGGTTAAACCATTTCGCCAGCACTACTTTCTGCTGGTTTCCACCGCTCAACTGACCTGCCGGTATATCCTCGTGTTGTGTTTTAATAAGCAGCTTTTTAATCAGTTGCTGCACATGAGCGCTTTCCTTGTTACTGCGGATAAAACCCAGCTTACCGGTAACACCGGCAAGATTAGCGAGGCTGATATTCTGTTTAATGGAAAGCGAAAGAATAACGCCCTGTTGTTTACGGTCTTCGGGAACCATTCCAATGCCTTTTTCAACTGCCTGGTGCGGATTTCTCAACCGGACTTTCCGCCCATGTAAAAACACACTGCCTTTTTGCTTTTTATCGGCGGCGAATATGGCTCTTACCACTTCGGTACGACCGCTGCCTACTAACCCGGCAATACCGAGTACCTCACCCGCCTTTACGGTTAATGAAACATCTTTCACTTTATCAGATTGAATATGCTCAACCCGCAGCACTTCGTTTCCGATAACCGGTTTGCGAGGAGGAAACATGGCATCCAGCGACCGGCCCAGCATCAGTTTTATGATGGCATCCCGGTCTGTTTCCGCCACGTTCAGGCTCTCTGATGATTTACCATCTTTTAATACAGTCACACGGTCGGCTATCTGGAAGATTTCACTTAAGTGATGCGAGATATAAATAATGGTAACGCCTTCCTTTTTGAGCTTAAGCAATATATCAAACAGCTTTTGCACTTCGTTAGGCCCTAAAACCGCGGACGGCTCGTCTAATATCAATACCTTCACCTTTTCTGACAAGGCTTTCGCTATTTCAACAATCTGCTGCTGGGCAATGCTCAGGTTAGCCACTTTTGCCGAAGGATTTATGTTAAAACCAATGCTTTGTATCAGTTCCGCGGCTTCTTTCTTCAGGCTATTCCACTTCATCCACACGCCATGTTCGCTTAACCGATTCAGAAAAACATTTTCGGCTACAGACAGCTCGGGCACCAGTGAAAATTCCTGGTAGATAATCCCGATACCCAGTTTTTTACTATCATGCGTGTTTTTAATGTGTACTTCCTCACCATCTATCGCTATCCTGCCGCCATCTTTCTGATGTGCGCCGGAAAGGATTTTCATCAGCGTTGATTTACCGGCGCCGTTCTCTCCCATCAGGGCATGAATCTCACCGGGTAAAGCCTTTAACGTAACATCTTTTAACGCGGCAACACCGCCAAATGACTTGGAAATATTGCTCAGTTCTACCCTGTTCACTAATTGGTCATGAAGCATGTCCATAGGTTTATAAATTACTGGCCGGGATATTAAAATATAGATTTCGGGTCATAAAACTTGTTAACTTCTTCTTTTGAGATAAGCACCGAAGGTGTATAAATGACCTTATCCAGGTATTTATCGCCGTTTAAATACTTTACTACTGATTCGGTAACCAGCTTACCTAACCCTATCGGACTGTTAAGCGCCGTTGCTCCGTATTTGCCTTGTTTTATTAATTCCAGCGCTTCTTTTTGTCCGTCGAAACCAACAATAAGCATATTATCGGCTTTGCCCGCTTCCTGCGCCGCTTTCATTGCGCCCATTGCCATGGCATCGTTTTCGGCCATTAGTACGTTAATATCCGGATGGGCAGCCAGAATATCTTCCATCGCTTTCAGCCCGCCATTATTGGACCAACCGCCCCATCCCTGCGAAACAATGCTGAAATCGGTATAACCGAGGGTACGCAGCTGGGTTTCGGCGATGCCACGTACAAATCCAAGCCGTTTTTCCTTGCCTACCGGATTGCCTTGTGCGCCGCTTATAATAGCCGCCTTAATTTTGGTTTTGCCCAGTTTGTTGGCTATCCATTCGCCCACCAGTTCGCCGTTACCCTGGTTATCTGCCAGCACAGAGGTAATGTAACGGGCTGATGGCTCGATGTAACTATCTACAATAAATACCGGCAAACCGCTTTTTACAGCCGCATTCACAGAGGGAACCAACGCTTTGGGGTCCAACGGATTGATAATTAACACATCCACTCCTTTGGCTATCAGGTCTTCAACGCCTGTAATTTGCTTGGTGATATCTCCCTGGCCATCTACGGATATGAACTTCATTCCATAACCTTCCACGCTGTTCTGTATGGATTTTGATAAAGCCACATAAAAGGACGCATTGAGCGATGGCGTACAATACCCTACTTTAATGTGCGAAAGGTCTTTTTTACTGGTTACAGCGGCTTCACCGGATTGATTCTGTGAATCGCCTGGTTTGGAATTACAGGCTGTTAAACCGTACAACAATACCAGAGCCAGCACACACAGGAAGTTCTGCTTTACAGACAGCCCTCGTTTTAGAAAATTTGCGATTTGCATAATATTTAAGTTAAAAGTTGAAAGTCAAAAGTTAAAAGTCAAATAGCCAACTCATTTAAAATGAGCAACATAAAAATAAACTGGCATTGTTAATTCGAAATTGGTTTTTAAACGTCATAGGTCTTTAAAACCTATGACGTTTGGATATTTAACAGCACTAAAATTCTTAATGTGGTGGAGGGTGAAGACACTCGCCACAGCGATTTATTATTGTATACCTTCATTAAATTCACTTCTTTAAAGGTAATCCTATAAATAGCGACGGATAATCGGTTTCAATAATATCCGGTTTATTGGCTATTTCTTTCAGGTATCCTGCTTTCCTTTGCTTAGGCGGCAGCTTATCCAATGTTGACGGAACAGACGACATACACATCACGCCGTGCTTGTGCAACAAATCATACACCGCCTGTTGCTTCGGGTCCATCGCCAGGCCAACATAAGCCATAATCCGGTTCCACGGAATGCCTGATTGTTCAAATTCCTTGTACTCGTTCATGTTACTTATTTTTACGCAGAGTATGACATCGTCATTACGCTCATAGTAAAACAAGGCTTCTTTAATGCTGCGTACGCTGAGCATGATATTAGGGTATTTATGCGCTTTAAGCAGTTTGGAATACATTTCCCAGGGCACATGCTTATTATCCAGGTTGAATATGGTTTTATCTTTTCCCCAATCCAGCATTTCAATTAAGGTTGGGATTTTATACGATGTTACGTTTCCCTCCCTGTCCTTCAGGTTAAACTGCTGAATTTCTTTATAAGTATAATCCGATACGTTGCCTTTCCCGGTTGTGGTGCGGTCAAGCGTAGCATCATGCATCAGCACCAGCACACTGTCTTTGGTTAAACGGGGGTCTATCTCAAAAAAGGAAGGCATCAGGCTCAATGTCTTCTCACAAGAAGGAATACAGTTTTCCGGGTAACCGGGCAACATCCCTCCGCGGTGTCCGCTGATGATAATATCTTTTTTCGGGCTATACGTGAAATAGTTTTGCAGCTCTTTCAGGTTCTTTACTTTGATAGTGTGCAGTTTCTGGGCATACGTACTTCCTGTAAACCCTCCTGAAAGCATTAAGGCAATTGCAATTATTTTTTTTCTCATCATATTACGGTTAAATAGGTCTAATGATTAGCTGTGGTAAACTGGTTCCAGTCATCTGTCCGGAATAACGCTACCGGTAATCCGTTACTTGAATATAAATTGGTTTCCGCCGTTTCGGAAAAGGCAAATCTTACCGCTACCGGTTTTTTAACGTTATCGCTAAATACAATAAGCTTATTTTTATCTATCCTGGCTTTTGCCGGATAGAACTTTCTATCTTCCCCGGCAATATATAGCTCATTTACATTCTTCCCTTTGATTACTAAATGTTGATTATCCATAAAATAGAAATCTACAATAATCTTATCTCCTTTAACCTGGTGCGATTTGTATACGGGCGAATACGGGTTTTTATTAATTTTTTTGTAATGTTCTGCCAAAGCGATATCCGCCAGCCGCAAAGCGACCTCTTTTTTACGGGTTGGATGGATATCTTTCACATTGGTTACCAAATCTGAGGTGACCACCATTTTTACATCCTGGTTATGCAGCATGGTGTTGGTTTGAGCTTCTCTAAGCAGAGCTGCCTTAGGCAAATCTTTGTTTTTATAGGTATAAGGGGCTATCTGCGCAAAGTAGAACGGGAAGTTATAGCCCCATTCTTCACGCCATTTTGCAATCATTTTACTGAATAAAAGTTCATACGAATCCCAGGATACCACATTATTTTCTCCCTGGTACCATAATGCGCCTGCGATGGTGTAACCTGCATAAGGTGCAATCATGCTGTTCCATGCCCGTCCCGGCAAATTCGGCTTGCGAGGCGCTGTTACCTGTAATTTCGCTTTTTCTGATAACTCTTTATTGGCGGCAATTACTTCCTGCGGCGTCCATACCTCTGCTGACGTACCTCCCCAACTGGCATTGATGATACCCACAGGTATATTCAGCTCCTGTTGCAATTTCTCAGCAAAAAAATACCCAATGGCGCTGAACCTGGCCGCCGAGCTTGAATCGCAGGGCATCCAGACATTATATACATCACTTTGGGGATAAGCGGAGGCAATATTGGCAATTTGCAGCAAACGGATATTGGGATTGCTGATGGTGGGCAACCTGTCTACCATTTCCTGCAGCTTATCACCTGCGTTCCGCTGCATATTGGACTGGCCGGAACAAATCCACACTTCGCCCAGCAATACATCCCGCAAAATGAGGGTATCTCCATCTGAAACAGCCGTAATTTCATAAGGCCCGCCGGGCTTGGCAGTGGGCAGATTTATCTTCCATTGGGCTTCGCCTGTAGCAACGGTTTTTATAGTGTCTTTCATCCAGCCAGCATGTATCTTTACTTCTCTGCCCGCCCTGGCCCAACCCCAAAACGGTGTAATGGTATCGTGCTGAAGCACTAAATGGTCAGAAAAAAAACGCGGCAACCGTAATTGGGCAAAACCGGTTTGTACAATAAACAATGTACCTATAAGTGCTATAACATATTTTATATGTTTCATAATTAATAGTTCTTTATGGTTAGCTCTAAATCGCTATTTCATCCTGTTCTATACGTTTACGTCTATCAATTCACCCTGGAATTCGTAGATGCCATCCTGCGGCTTTTTACCGGTATCAACCAAAAATTGTACGGCCGATTGGCTCATGTCTTTAAGTGGCTGTTTCACATACGATAAGGGGTATGGGAACAAACGGTATGCTTCGGCCTCATCGTAACAGATGATACCCAGTTTTTTTGGCACTTCTATTCCATATTTAAGGATAATGGGCAATGTAGACATGGCAATTTTGTTGGTAAAACAGCAAAGGGCATCTATTTTATCATCATAAATGGCCTTATGAATCAGCGATTCTATCCGGTTGTTCATATCGGATTCATCTACTTCATACACAAATACATTTTCTTTTCCGATGTGTCGCTGAGCTGTTTCGGTGAATCCTCTTTTCCGCTCATGCAGATGGAAAAGATTGGTGCTTAATCCTATTGCTCCCAGGCGTTTATAGCCCCGTTTCAAAAAATCTTCCACTACCATCTCGGATGCTTTAAAGTTATCCAGGCAGATACTGGTAACGTGCTGAAACTTAGGGAAGACCCGGTCTATCACTACAAAGGGTATATTCAGATTTTGCAGGTAAGGGATAACGTCTTCGGCGCCATCGGGTATTGCCAGTATAAGACCATCCACCTGCCGGGACATCATCACATTCAACAGGCTTTTAAACCGCTCCGGGTCTTCGTAGGCGCTGCCAAATAAAACATTATTCCGATACCGGTTGGCCTCGTCTTCTATATACCGGGCAATGTAAGAGTAAAAGAAGTTAGAAATATCGGCCACTATCAATCCCAATGTATGTGTTTTATTGTTTTTTAAGCTTTTGGCTATCTGATTGGGGAAATAGTTTTTTTCACGGGCCAGGTCTAAAATCTTTTTAGCGGTATCGGCATTTATCCGTTTCTGATTTTTTCCATTTAAAACATACGAAACCAGGGCAATAGAAACGCCTAATTCGCCTGCAATGTCTTTCATGGATATTTTTTTCGCCATACTTGGAGCCTGTTTAAATTTTATATAACGGTTTTACAGATTTAATTAATGGACGGTGAAGACACCGTCTATGGCTTCCTGCCGCTGCTGGTGTCACCACCAGCAGCTTTGTATAACTTAACTTTTTCATTTTTAAATTATTCTAATAAACGCTGCTTTACTTGATTTAAAAGTGAATAAATTTAAAAAAATCCCATTACAGACATCCTAAATCAATTATTAATATCCCCCTATTTTAGAATAATCTACTTTTAGCTCGTTGGTTTTATACACGTTGCCAAACCGGTCTGTAGCCCTGACCTCTATATCAGCGCCGGTTACAGGCCCCTGAATCTGTCCGATATAAAAATGGTCAAGCGATTTATCAAAATCCGAACCTTTAGCCTTACCGAGTTCTTCGAGATGGTAGTAAGTAGCCCAGAAATCCCTGGTGGTACGTTTTTGCATATCGCCAACCTTTGTGCCATTTTGAAATAATTCAATTTTCCAGTCGGGGTCTGCGTTCCATACATTGGCCACTACCCACCCATTACCGGCCAGGTTAAGATTTACTGTTGCACCAAAAATATAGGTGTATTTATTTGCCGGCCCGTACATTTGCGAAGCATCGTAAGCTCTAATCTGATAATTCTCATCGTAGCCGGTTGCTTTATATTTCCAGTTTACGATGTTATTACCGTTAACCTGGTAAATAGCATAGCCGTTAGGCGTACCGTCTGAACAGATCGTTGAATTCCACCACGCACCGCAGGCAGCGCCATGTATATGCTCGTAAATCAGCTTACCATTTACCTGGTGTAAATAATTAGCCTGATAATGCGTATGCCCGGTCATGATGTGGGCTTGGGAGAATGTGGACAACAGGTTTAAAATCTCATCATGATAACCGATGTGGTCATATTGCCCACCGCTTCGAAAAGGTATATGGGCCGCATAAATCACCATATTGTCTTTAGGAACCTGCGCTAAATCCTCTTTAAGCCACTCCCACTGTTCATCTGTGATACCGCCCGTATATACCTGCTTAGCGGTATAGATTACATTGTCCATTACCACAACGTGGGTTTTCCCGCGATTGAACGAGTAATCGGTAGGCCCGAAAGTATCCTGGTAATTCTCCACGCTTTTCTCATCGTTGGGCGCTGTTTGCAAGTGGTCGTGGTTACCAATGGTTTGAAAAAACGGCAAACTTTTATTCGACATGGCCGATTTCATGTCACCCCATAGCTCAGGGGTATCAAAAACAATATCGCCTAAGGTAAAAGCGTACGCGTTTTTATATTTCTTCACCACTTCCTCTATGTCTTTCAGCGTCTCGTTTTTATAGCGTGCCAGCTCGTTAACATTACGGCACTGCGGATCGGCTACTGCAAACAGGGTAAATTCATTCTCAACGGCTTGCTTAACCAGCGAAAAATCCTGGCGAATCAACCGGTCTTTGCTTGTCAGTTTCTCATAAAACTTAGGGCAGTTGTTTGCATCAACCATTACCTTACAATCTGACGGTGTGCTGTAAAATACAAACTTCGCTTTCTTGTTTCTTACTAACTGATAAATGCCATTATCATCTGTTTTAGCTGCGGTAAAGCCATCGCTAACGACCACTCCTTCTACCGGCTGATTATTTTCATCGCTTACCAAACCGTAAAGCGTGGTTTTATCATCCAGCTTCGTTTTTATAGGATTTTCTTCCGGTGGAGGCGCTACAGCGTCTTTATGCTTAGAACATGCCACCAGAAAGAAAAAACCGATAACTAAAAACACTACTCTCTTCATAAATCTTACATTAAAAACTGCACAACCTCTGTTATTTATTTTCCCACAAATAATTCTGTTTCAAATTGGGATTTCTTGTAATGGCTTCGGTGGGTATTGGTTTCAGGTATTTATATTCTGCCCATACCCGCTGGTAGTTCCATACCAGGTTTTTATCAGTATTAAAGGAGAAGGTTTGATTGGCATTACTTGAACTTACGGGAACGGTATTGACCGTTTCGGATGAGCTTACGGCAAAATCAGTAATTCCGTCACCATTAAAATCATAGGACGCACCGGGATCTGGTATATAAATACCTGTCCAGGGATTATCGCTGCTATTTAACAAGTCGCCCATGTGCCAGCGCATTAAATCATTCCATCGTAATCCCATTTCCAGGCATAATTCGGTAGCACGTTCCCGGCGCACCTCTAAAATCAATGGGTCCGAAATGGTATTTTTGTAATAATCTTTCAAATAAGGGTCTGCAACGGTTGGATAAATAGAAGTAACTCCGGCCCTGTTGCGCAATAATGTAATGGAGCGAGCCCATTCAGAAATACCCAATTCGCCTAATTCCGCTTTCGCTTCCGCGTAGTTTAGCAGCACTTCTGCATACCTTAATATGGGTAAGCTGTTCCAGCTTGCAGCCCGCGAAAGAATATTATCGGCATCGTCATCTATTGACCATTTTATAGGCTGATAGCCTGTGCGTGTGGTTAACCAACTGGGTGAATAAAGAGCGTTTACCCCATTCCGTGTCATTCTGTACTTGGGCGATATCACCGTTTGCGCCAGCCTCAGATCCCTGTCAGTAAATTCATCACTGTACGTAATGGTTTTATAATTTGATTTTGAAGTAAAAGGCGTCCCGTCCTTCATCAAATAGGTATTGATAAACTTTTTGGTAAGCGACGCTTTACTTCCGTAGGTAGGCGAATAATACACCCAGGAAAGATCATGAAATGTAGAAAGTCCCTTACTAAACTGCCTTCCCCAGATTATTTCTGTGGTATTGAGCTTTTCTGAAGTAAACAAGCTTCTGTAAGCCGTTTCCTTGTTGCCATTCACCAAAGAAAATGTTCCCGACTGCATAATCTCTTCTGACGCGGAAATGGCGGCTCTTAAAAACTTCTTTATATTTTCATCCCTGTTCGTCCAGGCTTGCCCGGTAGATGGATCTACCTGGTGATACGTCCGGTAGGTTCCTTCAAATAAACAAACCCTGGATTTGAAAGCCAATGCCACCCATTTATTTATGGCCGTTCCCCCGGCGCTGTATTTATCGGCTCCTGAACAATTCTGAGAGGCAAAGTCTAAATCTTCCAATATTTTATCCATTACAAACTCCCTGGAATCTTTGGGTTTATTCAGCGCCTCCGTATCATTTGATTTGATAACCTGGTCGTAGAACGGAACCGCACCAAAGGTAGCAACCTTGTCATAGTAAAACCAGGCACGCCAAAACCGGCCGACGCCTTCATAGTGATTGTATACTTCATCGCTGATCTTACCTTTTAACTTTGTCATGTTGTTTAAGAAATAATTAATATTTCTAAGGTTGCTCCACGATCCTTCGGTCCAGCCTCCCTGGTTACCGGGTGACACATTACCGTCAGGGCGTAGCAGGTCGGTAGGAATCTGTACCGCACAATAATCTGCGTTGATATCATTATAGCCGATGGTTGTTGCGGATGGCGTCATATTTTGCAGAAAGCCATTGGCATATAGTTCAAGGTCAGATTCAGACTCAAAGAAATTATCCGAGCTAATGGAGTCATACGTATCTCTTTCCATAAACTTTTTACAGGATACAGCGGATATTATCAGCATGACCACCATGATATGTCTAATTATCTTATTCATTACAGTATATCTAATGTGGTTAAAAACTTAGGTTAAAGCCCAATGTAAAGGTTTTCAGCATCGGGTAGGAAAACCCGTTTCCTGTGCCGTTCAAGCCGGATGTTGTGGAGTTCGCGAAATCACTGTCACCAGATTCTATCACTTCAGGATCAAACATATCGGTGTATTTATACATGGGCGAATACGTCCATAGATTTTCTGCCGACAGGTACACCTTAAAGACATCAACTCCTATTTTTCGCGATATACGTTTTGGTATGGTATAATCTACCGTGATATTTTTCAAACGTATATAAGAAGCATTTTGGAGATAATGGGTATTTTCCCAGGTAAGCGGGCCATCATTTCTATTCGCTGCCAGCGATACCCGGCGTGTCCAGTATGGGTCTTTATCCATATTGGTTACCTGCCAGTTATCCGTAGATTTATCTACCTGCACAATGTTGTCACCGGTTTGCGATTTCATGAGAAATCCATAAGCCCTGTTATGCTGGCCCCAGAAAAATCCGGATTCAGTCCAGGGATACCAGTTTCTTTTTAACACGCCCTGGAAGAACGATGAAATACCAACGCCTTTCCAGTTTGCGGACAGGTTAAACCCGAACTGGTATCGCGGCGTAGTATTACCGATAATTTCCATATCGCCATGACTGCTGAGCGTACGGCTGCCTTTTGTCATAATGCCATCGCCATCAACATCTACAAATTTTAAGTCTCCGGCGTAAGCCTGAAACATCTCCCCGTTCTTAAAAAAATTATACGCGGGCCCGTTATTGGCTTCGGCATTACTTGCATAGATACCCGCCGTTCTGAATCCCCATATCTCTCCTAATTCCATGCCTTTGTAATAGGTTGTCAGGTCACCGTTAGCATTGTAGTAATCGGTCACCCAGCTCCGGCTATCCTCCCACATCATGGCTCTCACGCTGTAATTAAACGGCGATTTAGAAATCATAAATTGGTCTCTCCAGGTCAGGCTGGCTTCCCAGCCCCTGGTTTTCAGGCTGGCAAAATTGCCTTTTGGTGCGGCACTGCCTAATACCTGCGGTAAATTAGGCCCTACAGTATATAGATCATCTGTATAACGGTTATAGATGTCGCCGGTAAAGCTTAACCTGCTTTTCAAAAGCTCTATATCGGCTCCAAGGTTATAGGTTAATACTTTTTCCCAGGTAATACCATCAGGAATTAAATTGGGAACTTCGGTATAGGGCACCTTATTTCCGTTGACCAGTACCGAGCTTTTGCTGAAGTTCATGACTTCCAGGAATTGGTACGGACTGATATTGGCATTTCCTAAGGAACCTACGCTGCCCCGGATCTTAAGGTTATTCAACCACGGGCCTACGTTGTTTTTAAACCATTTTTCTTCTGAGACCAGCCAGCCCAGCGAAGCGGAAGGAAAGAAGCCCCATTGTGAATCTTTCGGAAATTTGGATGAGCCATCGTACCTGAAGCTAAATTCGCCCAGGTAACGGTTCTTAAAATTGTAATTGATACGTGAAAACACACCCATTAATCCCCAGGTATTACCGCCCGACAGCGTGGAGTAGTACTCGCCGTCCATCAGCGTAAAGCTTGGTTTTGAAGGATAAAGATTTCCTGTACGGTACGTTTTTTGATTTCTGTAATGACTGTCTTCCAAATTCCATCCGGCCACCAGGTTCAGCTCATGCCCGCCCGAAAGCTTTGGGGTAAATGTGCCCACTACATTGGATGATATATAATCGGTGTTATATCGCCAGTCTTCAAACGATGATTCATTATAATCTTTTCCCGAAGCCGTTATACCGGTGTAAAACGTGTATAAATTCTCTGCTCGTTGCCGTTGCGAACGCATGGATTTATAGGTAAAATCGGCCCGTACGTTAAATACTTTGGGGACAACATCAATAATCAGTGACGATGTATTGCCAACCTCGATATCTTTATTTTCCTGGAAAGACGTGCCTTCCGCAAAAGCGGCATAACCAACTTTTGCCGCGGTTTGCGTCCACGTTCCGTCAGGATTTTTAATATTGGCAACCGGGAACCCGAAAGCGTCTATTTGCCGGCCTACTACGTTCTGACCGTAATGAATCATGGGTTGCAGGTAATTCCCCTTAATCAGGCTGGTGTTATTTTCAAAAGTCAGCCAGGGGCGAAGCTTTATAGAACCTTTAGCTCTCAGATTATATCGCTTAAAATCTTCATTTCCTACTTTATAGATACCGCTTTGGTCATATATTCTTCCGGAAACATAATAATTAACCAAATCCTGGCCGCCCTGGAAATTTAAGGAGTGCACATACGAATAGTTATGGTTTTTATAAAACTCCTTTAACCAGTTTGTATTTCCATAGTACACATAATTCCCGTTTGCATCTACATTATAGTTATCTAACGTAGGATCGTTCTGCCGTCTCTTTAATTCTGTAAACCAGCTATCGGAATAAGGGAAATAATTATTCATTAAAGAAGGTACTGTAGCGGTAGGAGAAGAATTCAGGTACGATTCTCTGAATCCCTCTACCCATTGAACCGGATCACTCACGATATTATCTTCCCATAAAACGGTTCTTTGTAAAAATGAGGTGGAATTGGCGTACGATATTTTAGTTGTTCCCGCTTTTGGTTTGCGGGTGGTGATTAAAATCACACCAAAAGCCCCCCTGGCCCCATAAACCGCGGCAGACGAAGCGTCTTTAAGCACACTGATGCTCAATATGTCATCGGGATTAACCGTATTGATATCACCTTCCGCCCCATCAATCAAAATCAAGGCCCCGCCACCCTGGCCCAACGTATTACTGTACTGACCACCGCCCTCTTTTCTGGCTTTAAAGCTGGTATTCTGCCCCCGAATAGTCAGATCGCCACCGTGATCAGGTTTGCCGTCTACCTGTACAATGTTAAGACCGGGAACCTGGCCTTGCAATGCACGGGTTATGTTGGGCGTAGGCCGGTCTTTAAGATCGTCACCTGAAATCTCAGCCACAGCTCCCACAACCGATTTCTTTTTCAGTGTTCCGTATCCTACAACCACAACCTCGTCCATAAACAGATTATCGCTTACCATCGTTGTTGTAAGCGTAGCCTGACCCTGGTAAACCATTTCCTGGGTTTTATATCCCAAATAGGAAAATACCAGCGTATCCTGCCTGTTCAAAGCAATGGCGTATTTACCATCCTTATCAGACGAGGTGGCTTTGTTAGTACCTTTTACCTTGATGACCGCACCCTGGATAGGCAAATTGTCTTCTCTCGATAAAATTGTTCCATGTACGGTAGTTTGGGCATAAAGCGTCCCTTCTCCTACAAGCATGATGAAACACAAGGAGGCATTTCGAAATAAGTGTAAACACCTCTTATTTCGAAGTAGAAAATAAAAGTATTTCATTGTTCATTTCTGTTTTAGGTCTATTAGTTTGTTGTTAACAGCAAGTCGTTAATCTCAACCGGTAAGAACCTATCTGGCTAATTTTTTAATGTAATTGGTTAAACGTTTAAACAATGCGCTTCAAATATAGTTAAACGTTTAAACAATGCAAGTATTTTTTTATTTTTTTGATTTGGATATTCAATTATTTTTTTCTATGCTTGCATCAGCAAGTCGAAAAATTTCAACTATAAGAAATATTTGGTTTTAGCAATGTCTAACCAATAATTCTTATTATATGAAATTTCAAAAACCACTCATCACTTTACTCCTTCTTTCAGGGTTCGCTTTATTTTTCTCTTGTAAAGACAATAATAAAGAGCTCTTTCTGAAAAGGAATTTAGAAGAATTATCTTTTGACTATACCGAAAGCAGCCGGGAATTTACTGTTCGTGCCACCGGAGAATGGTCAATTGAAGTACCTTCTGAATATTCATGGATTAAAGTAGAACCATCTTCAGGGATTGGAGATGGCGTAACCTATCAAAAGGTTATTGTAACCTGTAGCCGGAATACGGCAGATTCCCGCGAAGGTACCATTTATTTAAATGGGGCCAATCAATCAAACGTTCCTATTAAGGTTAATCAAAAAGACGGCTTATTTGAATGGACAACTTATTCTAACGGTGCTCATTTAGAATTGCAGAATGCCTTAATTGTAGGGCAGGCTTCTACATCAACCATCAATATTCCTTATAGTAAAGCTGTGGGAAACGAATCTTTTCCCGTTACCGTTACGCTGTCAGGTAAAGGAGCATCGGGCTTATCTGTAGGAACTACAACGGTAACCATTCCTGAAGAGGGCGATGGCTTTATTCGTATCCCTGTATCGGGCACCCCCAACACACAGGGATATATACAAATAGGTGTTAAAATAGACAACCAGGATTTTGGCCAGATCAATTCCATTGCCGCTATGGGTAATACTGTTATAGAACAGCATTTTAATAAATTCTTGTGGGGCGGCGATTGCATTGGTAATAAAGAAGGTATCACTACGGTAAAAGCTACCGCCGAAATGTCTTTAGCAGACGAAACCAAAATTTGTGCTATTGGCGATAACGGAGCTAATGGGTCAGGTGTTACATCAACTATCCGAAGCAGCAATATTAGTTTCTATAAAGAAATAGAAATGGAAAACTGGTTCGGATTGCGGAATTATATGCGCCCCGGATACATCCAATTAGGCGCTGCCAGTGCAACAGCTACCGAATTTGGCTCGCTTATTACTCCCGGACTTGACTTGCCCGGTACTCAAGATCTGTTGGTAACATTCAGGGCAGCCATTTATAATAACCCGGCGCCCGCAACTATCCTCGTTGGTCTCATTCCTAAAAATACCGATGGTATTAAAACTACCAATGTAAACCTGATTAGTAATAAGGAAAGTATCCCGCTAAATATCAGAGCACAAACCTGGGTAAACATTACCTGTGTGGTTAAAAACGCCACTAACGCATCAAGCCTGGTTATCTCTTTACCGGAAGAGCTTAACCAGGGCGGTACCGTGCAGGCGTCACGGGTATATATTGACGATATAGTAGTAACTTATTAAACGATACAACATGAAAATTTTAAAAAATATTCAAGCCATACTCCTGTTATT
The DNA here is from genome assembly GCF_008274585.1 of Pedobacter sp. BS3. Classification (GTDB taxonomy): domain Bacteria; phylum Bacteroidota; class Bacteroidia; order Sphingobacteriales; family Sphingobacteriaceae; genus Hufsiella_A. The sequence goes on from NZ_VTRT01000003.1 coordinate 303,516, forward strand.
TGTATGTGTATCTACACTAAACTCCTGCGAGGACAAAGGCGAGATTACCATTACCAATAAGTTTGCGGAAGATGTTCCGGGAAACGTACAGTTATTGGGGTATACCAGTAAAAGCATAACGGTAGCCTGGGATTTTAATGAAAAGGCGACGTCTTATACGGTACAACTTTTAGCCAGTGCTGATGCTGATAATCCATTGTACACTTACACTACTTCTACCGAGGATTATTTTGAATTCAGTAATTTAAATGCCCGGACATCTTATTATGCCCGGGTAAGGGCAAATTTCCCCTACTCGGAAACTTCAAAATGGGTGTATATCATGAACAATGATAGCCGGGCCCGGATTATCCCGGCTTACGGTATTGTTGATGACGATTTCGAGATCACCTATATTAAACTGGTCAATGCTTCTTCATCTACGGTAACGGCCGAATGGTCTTTCACTGATTTTCTTGACATGGACAGTGAAATAAATAACAAATTCACGCTAGGACTTTATAAAGATGCTGCCTGTACTGATCTGTATATCAGCTGGGAAAATATTTCAGGGTTATTCACGGTATCTACAGTAAGTTTACCCAAGCCATTACGCTTTACGTTCTCCGGCTTAGATGCCAATACCGAGTATTATCTCAAGATAAAGGATGAAACCAATAAAATGGAATCAAATGTGCTAAAAGTAAAAACATTAGCGGCTATTGCTGCTCCAAGCGGTAATCCTTCCAAAGCAGATGATATCTTATTATCGCAGGATTTTTCCAAATTTATTCATGGAGGCGATATACTTTTTTCTGCGGCTGGCTATACTGTTAGCACAGCATTGGGAAGAGGCACATGGTCTCCGGCAACGGGAGCAAATCCTGTAAAAGCAGACCTGGGCCAGAATGTATGTGATCTGACTACTGAGTTTAACGTATTTGACGGAGGTAACGTAGCAACGCCCTATACTGTTGGAACAGGCATGGAAAACTGGGGCAAAAATGGCAATACCTCTACCCGACCGGGTTACATAAAAATTGGCGGAAGCGGTGCTGTTGCAGCATTATACACGCCTAAACTAAGCAAGGTAGGTTCGTTTACATCTGTTACAGTGAGCGTTAAAGCAGCTGTATATTCTGAAGGAGCAAATAATTACTGCGACAACATTAAAATCGAAGCTATTGAAGGCGCCACGTTTTCGGCTAAAGGCGCTATAAGCAATTTAAGCAGCATCACGGTAAAAGATTCAAAAACCGTTAATATTGCCGGCTCACTTCACAAATTTGATGAATATTCGGTAACCTTAAATAATATAACACCCGAAACACGCATAGCCATATCCTCCGATCCGGCCGGTGTCAGCGGAAACAAGACCCGGTTCTTATTAGATGATGTTATTGTGAAAATAAAATAGGTAAACGAGGGTGTCTAAAAAGCTCACGTCGTCCCGAGGCATAGCCGAGGGATCTCCGCCAAAAGTGCTTGTGACGGAGATTTCTCCTCCTAAAATCATCGAAATGACGATGTCTTTTGACTTTTTAGACACCCTCGTTTTTCTTTCGTCTATACGTTTGCTATTTTACATTAGGGCTTATTTCTATTAACACAGGATAATGATCTGAAGGCAGCTTATCCTCATAGCTGTCCATAAGAATGTTATATTGCTCTATTTTAAACCGGGAGCCTGTAACAAAAATATGATCTATAGGGCCTTTAGCGGGTGAATTAACGTTAAAATGGTTGAAGGATCCACCGGATGAATACCTGAACGTTGCAAGCTCAAACGCATCTCTTAACAGTCCCGAATTATTCAGCAGTGAATAATCCGGGCTGTTCCGGTCAAAGTTAAAATCGCACAGATCCGTTCAAACTTGGCATCCCAACCTTTGCTTTCCGTATCGGGCGTTGCCGATAACCAGAAATGCCCGCTGTTTTGTAAGGTAAGCCGGTTTTTATTGTATAAAATTCCGGTAGGGATTTTAGTAAACACACCAATACTATCAAACCTGGGCAGTGTGTTGATTAAATAGCCGGCCATATCGGCCTCAGTTTCCTGTAAACCTATAATATCGAACTGGTATTTTTCAATAAGGTTTACTACAAGTAATTTTCTGTCTTCCCACAAATTTCCAATACCGGTGGCCACGTGACCACGAAGATTATAACTGGCTACTACCAGATCCTGACCTTTTGCCTGCAATAAATACAGGCAAAAGATGATTATTGCAGATATAGTACTTTTCATATAACTGGTTATTATCGGTTAGTAAAACGGGGTCAGTAAAAACTGAGCGGGTTGGGAGAGATAATTGAATGAGGGAGACTAAAAAATCGACAAAGTCAATCAGTTTACAGTCACGCTTCCCCCGAAGTATCGGGGGAAGCGTCTGTAACCATGATAAACTCATCCTTCGACAGGCTCAGGATGACTATAAAGGATTGTTTGCCTCTCTCATTCAATCTAATTTGTATTTAAGATCAGTTTTTATAAATGGCAAAATCATCCAGGCTTAACCTGCCGTTAGCAATAGACGGATCATTCTTATCGCTACCTAAAGCGAGCTTGACAATGCGAAAACGCACCTGTCCTTTAATATCTAAGTTATAGGTGGCCTGCTGCTTTACTTTACTTACCGCCTCAATAACTTCGCCGGTTTGTTGCCAGCTTTTGCCATTATCGGTAGAATACTCCAGACGAAATTTACTGGACTTATCTGCTTTAGTAGCATACGAGCTATACCAGAAGGTTACTTTTGATGCACCATCCGGCACGTCAAAATTCATTCTTAAATAGCACTCTTTGGTATTATTGCCCAGCATCCGGACTGCACTGGAACCTGTCACCGGCTTATCATTAGCAAAACTGTCTATTCTTGCACCATATAAAGTCCAGGAACCACTTTTTAATTCAAGGTTTTGCTTACCATACCCGGCCTCTCCGGCTGGTGCATTCTCAAAGCTTTCCGGAAAATTTGTATACAATGTACCTTTTTGAGCTTTCAATGAGCTTATACTAACGGATAAAATTAGAACTGTTAATAGCGTTTTAATAGTTTTCATGTGTGTGTTATTTCAAATAATAATTAATAGGGGTTATTTAATTTTTAAGAACGATAATAAAAGCGGGCATTAAAGCTTCATTATCTTTTTACTGATAACAGGATTACCCTGATTAACCAGCGTAGCTACGTATATACCATTTTGAGCAGATACAGGTACCTGCACCACATTTTGCCCGCTGTTTAACCGGATCAGCTTCCGGTAAATTATTCTGCCCGAAAGATCCGTTAGCAGAAAATCCGATGCTGCTGTTTTTTCTGATGTAAATGATATATTCAAAACATCTCCGTTAAAAAAAGCGTTAAACGCCGGTTGCGTTAAGCCCGATTTTACGGGTATAATGCCAGACAATTCCGCGTTACCGTTGTCATCTACCTGGCGCAGTTGATAGTAATTTGTTCCGTTAACCGGATTAACATCTGTAAAGCTGTATGATTGCGGCTCATTGGTAGTGCCTTTGCCCTGCACAATACCTAACACCAGCGGCTCCTGCCCCTCCCTTATCCGTAATACTTCAAAATAAGCGTTATTCTTTTCTGACGCCGTTTGCCAGTTCAGGAGAATATTACTCCCATTGCTTTTCCCTGTGAAGGAGGTAAGATTTACGGGCAATGTGCTTTCTACCGTACCATCTAAAGACAGTACATAGCTATTTGAAGCATACTGGTCTGATACACCAATATTGGTAGAACCGGTGGAATTATTAGAACCGCTAACATACACCCTGAAATAAACAGTAGTACCCGCAACAACATCTTGTAAGGCATTAACCGATGATAAATCTATTGAGGGCGCATAGATACCGTATGTATTATCTTCCGGCAACAGGTAAGGTTCTGCCAGCTTTACAAAGTGCGTACCATCTACACTATATTTCCAGTACCATACCTGCGATCCTCCGGCGCTCCGTCTCACTTTATAATTCAGCTTACTTAGGGAGATATTATAACCAGTCTTCGCTGTAGCGCTGAATGTAAAATACATATCGTTGGCTACAGCTATGGCCGTGTCTGCAAAGTCATTGGTTGAAGCAAACTTAGCAATAGCACTAAATGCCCGGGAATAAGTGGCGGTATTATTCAACCCGTCTCCACGTGATAAAGTTGCTGTTTCCAGATTACTATTATTCAGGCTGGCAGCAATACTAACTTCATTTCCCGCTGTTGATGGGTTACCAAATTGCCACGCCAATAAAGAAGCAGATGTGGATAGATTTTCTACTGAACCACCAACTGAAAGAGAAAAATCGGCTGATGTTCCGGCTGCAGAACGCCCGATAGCTGTGGTTCCTGTACCACTATTACCAGCGTATAGTCTTAAATAAACTGTAGTTCCGGCCGGAAGATCCTGCAAAGCCGGTATGCCAGACAGATTTACTGTAGGCTGAACAGCACCTTCGCCGGTTGGTGGATTCGCAGAAACATCAACAGGATCGTTAATTTTATTAAAATGAGTTCCGTCTAAGCTGTATTTCCAGAAATAGAGCTTTGCACCGGCCGCACTGCTTAACCTTAATTTATAAATAATATTGCTTAAAGAGGCCTTATAACCAGATTTCACTGTTACATTGAACCCAAAGTACATATCCTGGGCAACCATACCGGTTGTATCAGTAGCTGTACCCACGCGGCTTGAAACAAAGCCCCGTGGCAAAGTAGTACTTGGCGCCATCCAACCTGCACCTCTCGTCAAATCAGTTACTGTTAACCCATCATTTGCATACGAAGCCGGAGCACTGGCCTCATTACCAACACTTTCCGGAGTGGAGAATTGCCAGCCTACAATCTGCGAATAGGCTGCATTACGGATAAATCCTCCCAGCAAAACTGCCAGGATAAGAACACGTACGTAATTTTTCATCATCTTTTAATTTTTAATTGTTTACAACTGTTTTTTACCTTCTTGGGATTTATTAATTCTACTTAAAACGTTTTAGCATAAGGTTATCATTTTATTATATCTGTGTTATTTGTAGTGTTACTGAGAAAGAGAACCGCCTATGCTCAGCACATCAGTGGCAGTACCCGCAGGTGTGCGACCGATAGAGAAAGACCCTGAGCCGATATTAGAAAAACCCCAGCAATACATTCTTAATGTTACCGTAGTACCTGCCGGTATATTTTGCAATTCTGATGTTTGATAGATATAGTATGCCGGCATTTCAGTTCCTTCCGTGTCTGTCCCTTCATAGCTCATATCCCCTGTACCCAGGGTTTCATGGAAGTTGACACCATCTAAGCTGTAATACCATTTGTGATTTCTTGCCCCGGCAGCACTTCGCCTTAGCTTGACGTTAATGGCAGAAAGAGATAGCTTATATCCCGACTGTACGATAAACTTTACCTGGTAATATACATCCTGGCTAAGAGCCAGGGCCTTGGTTGAGGTGATAATGGTTCCCCCGGCAGTTGAGGCAAAGCTTCTTACTAACGACGACGCGGTTAAGCCCGGACCACGTTCAAGCACGGCATTGCTAAGTCCGGCGTGGGTTGTTGTTGAGGTTTTGCTTACTTCATTGCCTGCTGTAGCCGGAGTTCCGAATTGCCAGCCTAAAACCGTTGCGTATTCCGGTACCGGGTTGGTTATAGGGCCACCTGCTTCCGGATTTTTGTAAACCGCAAAATCGTCCATGCTGAAACGCCCGTTCTGGTTATTGGTGGTAGAGTTTCCGATGCCTATTTTGCCTATCCGGAAACGCACCGGCCCTCTGAGATCCATCAGGAAGGTAAATTGCTTTTTCACTTTGCTTATGGTTAGGATATCCTCTCCTACCTGGCTCCAGGTTATTCCCTGATCCTGTGAATACTCCAGGCGCCAGGTAGAACCGAGATCTGCTGATGCGCCATAGGAACCGGCCCATACCGTTACTTTTGTGGCTCCGTTAGGAAGATCATAGTTCATGGTACACCAGGAGCTTGTAGCAGAGCTTCCGACCAACCGTAAAGCATATTGACCTGTAACCGGTAAATCGTTAGCTGTATTTCCTACATATATATTTTGAAGCGTGTAATTTCCGGTACTGAAATTTCCTGTTTTGGTAGAGTAGCCATCAACAAATAAAGCTGCCTCTCCAGACTCAAAACTTTCCGGAAAACCTGTATATATCCTTCCGCTCTCATCTTCAATACCATCTGCATTAACTATCCATAATTGCTTCCTGTGTGTATCGTCAGCATCGCTGTTCCACCTGGCGACAGCTGTATAAGAAGCATTTAAGGCAACGGCTTTATCGGCAAAAGTGGCCGTAGGCTCAGTGTGTAAAATACCGGTGCTACCGGTTGGCTCTGTAATCACAACATCGCCCTGCATTACGTCTCCCGCGGCATCTACGTTGGCTATTTTTATCAGTGTGCCCTCATAATCGTCAAACTTTTCATTCAGCGTTTCGAGCGATACCAGTGTTGGCTCGGCCAGCCGGTTTTCTGCTACTTTGGTAACTCGTTCAATTGAAGATACATGAATTTGTAACGCACCTTTATTCCGGGTAATGGTTGCACCGTTTACATTGACCACTACAGAATCACCAATTTTATAAGGGATATTGGTGGCCTGCGTAACCGAAACTTCAATTCCCCTCTTCAATGTCCTGCTGGTTTGTTGTATGGCAAATACTCCCGGGGGAATGTTTCCCGATGTAGCATCTGAAACAACCACCCCGGTTATTTTGTCCGCACCATCCATATTACTTGTATTCAGCACCACATCAGCCCCTTTATAAATTTTGCGTACATCCAATATAGATATGTATTCATTAGGGGTTCCCGAAGCCGGGAATACATCTTTTTTCAGGCAGGACGCCAGCGTCAATACACATCCAAACAGCACTAAGAACAGGCTATATTTGTGTATTGCGCTTTTATTGACCTTTCTTATTTTAACAAGCTTCAAATTATTCATGAATATTTTATTTCAGAAATTGATTAACTCTTAAATTCCATTTACCAAAACTTATTCTACCTGCCACCAAACCTTAGCTTTAAGATCATCGCCGCCCATTCTCGCCGCAGCTTCCTGGTAATTACTCCGGTTTAACGATTGTACCGTTACGGGGTAATAAAGCCGTGTTGGCATGATGCCATCATTCTTAACTCCGGGCCCTATTGGCAAAGTGGGTCGTTTTGTACGCCTGTATTCAAACCATTGCTGAAAATCTGTAAAGAAGAGCGTGAAATACTTTTGGGTCATGATCTGCTCCATTTTCTGATCTTCCGTACCGGTTACAGGCCACATAATCTCGCCCGTAGTCAGATAGTTTGCCGGCATGATTAGTCCCCAATGTTCAATTCCGGCCTGTACGCCTGCATTATAATAGGTTTTGGGGTCGCCCGGAATATATCCTTTTAGGGCAGCCTCTGCCAGGATAAACTGCAACTCAGCATAATTCATGATATTGCCTAAAAGCGGTTCTAATTTTAAGGCGGAGACATACGTTGAACCACGGGCAGGAATATTTCCATCTGCATATCCGCTTTGTATCCCTTTATATTCATTATCTACCTTTGTGGCCCATAACGGTAAACGGGGATCGCCGGTTTCACTTAACGTATTGATGAAAAATTCGCTCAGGGAACCGGTTCCGCTAAAATCTACATCGCGATAGCCTGCAAAGGGCGAACGTAACGGAAAATCTTCACCGGTTAAACGTAATATCGCCGATTCGGCATTGCTGGTAAAAATTGGATATGTTGTTGGCGATGCAACTATCTCACCAATTTTTTGAACGGCCGTTTTTCCATCTATAACAGCTTCTGTTCTGGCCGATACCCGCATTAACAGGCGGAGATAAAGCGAATTGCCGAATTTACGCCAGCGATCCAGCTCAATGACATTGGTTGCCGAGCTGCCATAAAGTGCGTCGAGGCTTTTTTGATTGTCTGTAAGAAGCTGAGCTGTTACCAGACCGGTAAGCAAGGTATTCGCTTCTTCCAGCTTTCTGAAAATATCTTTGTAGATATCTTCTTGTTTATCAAAAACCGGTGTAAACCGATTTTCCTTTCCTTTATTTGCCTGCGAATAAGGAACATCTCCCCAGGTATCGGTTATCAGGGAGCTGGCCCATGCATCCAAAATATTGGCAATAGCCATATACGGCTCACTCTGACCGGTAACAGCGCTATGGCTGGCGACCGCCAAATTGTACATATCCAGAAAGTTTGTTTTTTCCAGGTACCAGGCATTCCATATCGGATCTGACAAATTGGGCCTGATAATATACTTGTGAATTTCTACCTGCTCGTTTAAGGGAACAAATACCTGCGTCAGCTGATTATTGATCTGCCAGCTCTTGGCAACGTTCGTCTGTACCATAGCGTATAAAGCAGGATTAAGCAAACGCTCAGGAGCGGCAACGCTTACTGCATTCGGGTTTTCGTTTAATTGCTGATAGTTTTTTGTGCAGGAAAAGAGAAGCAACAACACCGAAGATCCTGTTAAAAGCAATATTTTTCTTATTCTCATCATTTTAGTTCTGTTAGAAACTTACATTAAGATTTACTCCAAAGGTTCTGGTAGCGGGAAATTGCCCCACCTCAAAGCCTGATTGTATCAGCCCGTTATTAATGGTTCCGAACTCAGGATCAAAGGATGGCCAGTTACTGATAATAAACAGGTCTCTGCCGTAAATGCCTATCGCGGCCTTTTGGAGCTTCAGCTTTTTCAGAAATTTAGCAGCAAAGGTGTAATCCAGACGGGCTTCACGGAATTTTATAAAATCTGTACTGAAAATATTTGCTTCTACATTATCGGGTATAAAATGCTCTGTGTAGTAAGTCCATATCTCTGTAGCCGGTACATCGTTTTTCCGGAATGTTCCGTCGGGATTTTGTATTACACCATCGCCAACAAGCCCATTATAACGTCCGGGTAAGGTGCTTTTCAACTGCCCGGTCATAGCGTTATTAGCGTAGGTATGAGAATAAGCTTTAGCGCCAAATTGCGCATCGAATAGAACATTCAGCCTGAACCGTTTATACCTGAACTCGTTACCGATACTTGCTTTCCATTTAGGATAGATATTGGTTAAATACCTCACCGTTTGTGATTTTACGGGATAGCCGTTGGAATAGATGATCTGGCCATCGGGAGCCCGCTCGTAGCCAAGACCGTACAGATCGCCCATACTTCCGCCTACATGCGCTTCAACAGACCCACGTCCGCCCGGCCCGCTTTGTAATTGCAGCACCTCTACACTATCCGCCAATGAAAGTACCTTATTACGGTTTGCCGTAAATGTACCGGTAACATTCCATGAAAAACTTTAGCTTAAATTCAGAACGGTTGTTCCACAATACCGTAAATAAATCCTGGACAACATCACGGGCCTGTTCCCTATCCTTCAGCCGCTTATAAGCATGCAGGTATAACAGCCGTGAATACCGGTGGTAAATTTCTGTATAAGCGGCATGGTCGTCTTTTGTTAACAGATTGGCAAGTTCATTATCGGAATAGCGATTGTAAGAGAGCATACTAACAAACAATTTTTATCTTTAAGTATGAACTTGTTTATTACAATTCATCGTTAAAAAACAGTGAGGATATTGCCGTTTACAATGGATACTGTAGTTATAATTAGTAAGAATCCTGAACGAAAATATAAAATTCCGACATAATAAGAAAACGTATCGGTATAATAATACGCTGGAATGCGCTTATATAATTATCTTTATCGCATGGGCCCATTTGATATTTTCAATGATTGGTATGCCAGGGAACTTGCAGTTATTTGAATATATCAGCGGGCAATGGAAATCGCAAATTATCCAGCCGTAAATCAGCAAGTTTCGGGTTTTATAACAGGGACAGGCCCTTTAATTTTGTCCTGATAAAATGAGGTAAGCCATGAACGCACAGGATAATTTCAACTATAACCGTATAGCCCAGGCTATAAATTATATCAGGCAAAATTTCAAAAGCCAGCCTGATTTAGATGAGGTAGCCGAAAAAGTACATTTAAGCCCGTTCCATTTTCAGCGGTTATTTACCGAATGGGCCGGCGTGAGTCCGAAGAAGTTCCTGCAATACATTAGCATTGAACATGCCAAAAAGTTATTGAAAGAGAGCCAGGTAACGTTGTTTGAGGCAGCCGGCGAAACAGGGCTTTCGGGGACAGGCAGGCTGCATGATCTGTTTATTCATATTGAGGGAATGACACCGGCCGAATATAAAAACGGTGGCAGGAACCTGATGATCAATTACAGTTTCGCAGAAAGCCCATTTGGAAATATCCTTGTGGCTTCTACACAAAAAGGCATCTGTTATATGGCTTTCGCCGATGATGAACAACAGGCGTTACAAGGATTACACCATCATTTCCCGAATGCGCAATTCAGGCAAATGACTGACAGGATACAACAAAATGCCTTATCTGTTTTTACACATAACTGGCAGGAACTGAACCAGGTCAAACTCCACCTGAAAGGAACAGATTTCCAGCTAAAAGTTTGGGAGACATTGCTAAAAATTCCCCTGGGAAAAGTGTCTACTTATGGAACCATTGCCCAAACTATAGGAACTCCTCATGCGTCGCGTGCGGTTGGTACGGCAATCGGCAGTAATCCCGTAGCCTTTTTAATTCCCTGTCACCGGGTCATCCGGTCAACAGGCGTAGTTGGAGGTTATATGTGGGGAAATACCAGGAAAACAGCTATTATCGGGTGGGAAAGCGCAAGAGTAAGTGAAAAGTTGAGCACCGAGTAATTCGGGATTCGAAATTAAAAGTCTCAACGCAGCTATTTTGTATGGCTCATTTTATTTATTTTGCACCAACTCATAAAACACCCTTAAAACTCATGATAAATTTCCGTCGTGCAGATCATGTCCTGATCACTATTCCGGTTGGCAAACGTGAAGAAGCCCGCCGTTTTTATACCCAAAAACTCGTATTAACCGAAATACCGGGCGAACACCCGAATAATGCCCTCTGGTTTCAGATAGGCGATATTGAATTACACCTTATAGAAGAAGGAACAGAAAACGACCGGTCAGCACGGCATCCCGCATTTGAAGTAGATGATCTGGAAAAAGCTAAAGCTCACCTGCAAAACCAGGGAATTGAGATCAGCTTTTCTTCAAAGATCAAGGGTCGCGACCGTTGCTTTTTCAGGGATCCGTTTGGCAACCGGTTTGAGCTGTTGTGCTTTGAGTAATACGACGAAGTGGAACTTTTTAATATAGCACCCGACTCCACCAAAAACCTTCTCCCCTGCGATGGCACGGTACATTATTACGGAAAAGTGTTACCGGAAGAACAGGCAAACAATTACTTTAACCGCTTGCTGCACACCATTGAATGGCGAAACGATGAAGCCATGATCATGGGAAAACGAATAGTTACCAAACGCAAAGTAGCCTGGTACGGCGATGCAGCATTTGAGTACACCTATTCTAACGTTAACAAATATGCCCTGCCCTGGACAGAAGAGTTGCTGACACTGAAGCAATTAACAGAAGAGTTGTCGGGAGAATCGTATAATTCATGCCTGTTAAACTTATATCATAACGGAGAAGAAGGCATGGCCTGGCATAGCGATGGCGAAACCGATTTAAAAAAGAATGGTGCTATCGGCTCAGTAAGTTTCGGCGCCGAACGTAAATTTGCCTTCAAACATAAAAAGAGCAAGAAAACCGTATCGCTTATGCTGGAAAATGGCAGTCTACTGGTTATGAAAGGTACTACTCAAACGCACTGGCTGCATCGCCTTCCTCCATCCAGAAAAATTCATTCGGCAAGGATAAATCTCACATTCAGAACAATTGTAGAAAACCAGTAGTATACCGGACACTTCCGATCATTCCGGCCGGTAGTCAAACAAGTTGTGGTTCTATTTTTCAAGGCTTATACAGCTTCTCTTAAAGCAGCTCAAACAAATTGCTTACCCCCAGCTGCCGCCGGCAGGTAAAGCCTTCGCCAAAGGTTACCCCGATGTTTTTACCAAACTCCCGGGCCCGCCCCTCTACAATGTGCATAAATTCGGGCGAAGAGATGTATGTTGCTGTGGGTTCATCATATTCAGGATTATAAAACTGCGTTTTAAATGCCTGTATAGAAGCCACTTTCTGCTGCCAGAAATCCGTTACATCAACAATAATGTCGGGTTTTATGTAGCGGTCCTGTATAAATTGCAGCAGTAAACGCGGACGCCATGCCTGTTGCGGCTGCCCCTCATCATCTGTTACAATCTTGGTTAAACCCGATAAAAACACAGCATCGTTTACCAGGTCTCCGCCACGCCCGTGGTCGGGATGCCTGTCTTCCAGTGCATTACACAATACAATATCCGGCTGATATTGCCGTATCTTCCGGATAACCTGAAGCTGATGCTCCTCATCATTCCTGAAAAACGCGTCACGCATCCAAAGGTTTTCACGAACAGCAAGACCCAATATCCTGGCCGAATCGGCAGCTTCCACATCACGGGTTTCGGCTGTACCACGGCTACCAAGCTCACCGCGGGTAAGATCAATAATACCTACTTTCTTGCCCAGGGCAACATGCTTTAAAATTGTTCCGGAACAGCCTAATTCGGCATCGTCAGGATGTGCGGCAAATACCAGGATATCTAATTTCATGCGGTGCTTTTATCTTGCAATAATAACTGGATACGTTTTCTTACCCGTGTTGCGTTAGGCCGGGTAAACGGATAAAAATAGGTTTCTACCTCGCCATGCCGGTTAACCAGGTATTTATGAAAGTTCCACCTGGGCCGTGCATTCAGCTTACCGTTGCGCCTTCTATCCGACAGGAACTTGAACAAGGGATGCGTATGCTTCCCGCGAACGTGTACTTTCTCAAATAGCGGGTAATTGATCCCAAAATTGATCTTACAGAATTTTGAAATGGCTTTTTCAGGAAGAGGCTCCTGCCGGCCAAAATCATTGGATGGGAAGGCCAGTACCTCAAACCCGGAACCGGCAAACTCTTTTCGCAGGTTTTCCAGGTCTTTTAGCTGAGGCGTAAAACCACATTCGGACGCGGTATTGACAATCAGCAATACTTTGTCTTTAAACTCACTTAAACTTACCTCTTTGCCGTTTATTTGTTTTACAGTAAATTGATAGATGCTTTTCTGCTCACACTGATCGCTCATAGCTTAATTATACATATTATAGTATCCGGCAGTTTGAATGATGTTTTCAATATCGCGTTCACGCTGCGGATCGTACTTTTCTTTCAGGTCATGGCCAAAAACACGGGCAACTGACTGGTAAAAAAAGGCAGTAACCCCTCCCCTTAACTCCCTTACCAGGTCGTAACTGCTGTTACCGGTTTCCCGGTCAATCAGTTTGATCAGTATCTCGCCCTGCGTAATGGTCATATTCTTGATATCTTTATTAAATTTCTCTTTGATTTCCTGTTCACAAACCTTTACCAGCCGTTTTTGCTCCCTCCTGTCGCCGGTAAGCGAGAGGTCACGCTGTAGCTGGGCATAACGGTTTCGTGCATAAATGGCATAAGGGAGTACCTTCAGCACATTATAACGTAGTCTGTTGTAATCCATACGCTGCGCCGATGAACCAAAAACACGTTTGCCGTATATATTTACCTGGTCTAAAGGCAGCCAGGGTATCATTTCTCCGTCAACTTTTGTGACAGCTACTCTTATGGTATCGTTTTTGCCCTTATTAAAAATAGATGTTGTATCCTGTGCATACACTGACACACACAGCAAAAACAAACACAACATACATAAAGGGGCAAAAAATTTCATATTTTTAGACAATGCAAAAATAATTGTTTTTTGTTATTAATATCAGAAATTAACAATTGTAACCCAATTAATTACAGCAACCACAGGTTAACACCCGATTTTGATTTTTAGATGATATGAAGGAACTGGTTATTGATCTTGAAGCCGAGAAGAAAGAAATATTAAAACGATACCGTGCCTTATTGCGTGCCTGCAAGCCCACCTTGCAGAAAGGCGATAAACGTATGATTCGCCGTGCTTTTGACATGGCGCTTGACAGCCATCATGACATGCGGCGCAAATCGGGCGAGCCATATATATATCATCCCATTGCGGTTGCGCAAATAGCCGCAGAGGAAATCGGACTGGGAACTACCTCCATTGTGTGTGCATTGCTGCACGACGTAGTTGAGGATACGGCCATTACCCTTGAGGATATTGAACGTGAATTTGGCAAGAAAGTAGCCAAAATTATCGACGGTCTTACCAAGATATCCGGCGTGTTCGGAGCAAACAGCTCGTTGCAGGCAGAGAATTTCCGTAAGATGCTGCTGACGCTGGCTGATGATGTACGTGTGATACTGATCAAGCTGGCCGACAGGCTGCACAACATGCGGACTATGGATTACATGCCCCGCGATAAGCAGCTAAAGATATCATCCGAAACGGTGTACCTCTACGCTCCCCTCGCCCATCGTTTGGGTCTCTATGCCATGAAATCAGAGCTGGAAGACCTTGCCATGAAGTACATGGAATCTGAAACGTATAAGTTTATCGCTTACAAGCTTAATGAAAAGAAAGCCGAACGGGAGCTGTACATCAAAAACTTTATCGGCCCTATACAGGAGATTTTACAGGAACAGGGATTGAATGCCAAAGTATACGGACGACCAAAATCCATCCATTCCATCTGGAATAAAATGCGCAAAAAAGGTATTCCTTTTGAGGAAGTTTATGACCTGTTTGCCATCCGTATCATTTTAGACAGCACACTTGAAAACGAAAAATCCGACTGCTGGAAGGCGTATTCTATTGTTACTGACTTATACCGGCCCAACCCTGATCGTTTACGCGACTGGATTTCCTCACCGAAAGCAAACGGTTATGAATCATTGCACACTACCGTGATGGGCCCCAAAGGACAATGGGTAGAGGTGCAGATACGTACCGCACGCATGAACGAGATTGCCGAAAAGGGTTTTGCCGCACACTGGAAATATAAGGAATCCACATCTGATAGCGGACTGGATCAATGGATACAAAAGGTGCGTGAACTGTTAGGTAATCCAGAATCAAATGCGCTGGATTTCCTGGATGATTTTAAAATGAACCTGTTCTCTGACGAGATATTCATTTTTACCCCCAAAGGTGCGCTCATTCAGTTACCTATTGATGCTACAGCTCTTGATTTCGCTTTTGAGATACACTCCGATCTGGGCGCCCGGTGTATCGGCGCTAAAGTAAATCACAAGCTGGTTCCTTTATCGTATAAATTGCAGAACGGCGACCAGGTAGAGATCATTACCTCAAACAAGCAAACGCCCAAAGAAGACTGGCTGAATTTCGTGGTAACGGCAAAAGCCAAATCGCGTATCAAGGCTTCGCTTAAAGAAGAAAAACGTCGCAAGGCAGAAGACGGGAAAGACATCCTGGAACGCAAGCTAAAGTCGCTTAAGATCACCTACAATTCAGAAAACCTGCACAAGCTGGCTACATTTTTCAAGCTGAATTCCACTCTGGATCTCTTTTACGGGGTAGCCACAGGCGCCATCGATCTGAAAGACCTGAAAGATTTTCAGACATCCGAAAAATCGGTTGAAAACCGTACACCAAACACCATTGAGCCCAACCAGTTAGAAGGCATTATTAACCGGGTAAAAGCTAAAGACAGCGATACGCTGCTGATTGGCGAGGATATGCAGAAGATTGACTATAAGCTGGCCAATTGCTGCAACCCTATCCCAGGCGATGATGTATTTGGATTCATTACCGTAAACGATGGCATTAAGATCCATCGAACCAATTGTCCAAATGCGGCCAAGCTGATGGCAAGCTACGGTTACCGTATTGTCAAGGCGAAATGGACCTCGCAAAAAGAACTTGCCTTTTTAACCGGCCTGCGTATTACCGGCATTGACGATGTGGGTTTGATAAACAAATTAACCACGGTAATTTCCAACGATTTCAAGGTAAATATGCGCTCCATTACTGTTGACAGTGACAACGGTATATTTGAAGGCTCGATTATGGTGTATGTGAACGACACCCAACATTTAGATAACCTGATCAAAAAGCTGAAACAGGTAAAAGGTGTTACCAGCGTTACCCGATTTGACTCGGAGTAACCCGGATTATTTGACTTGCTTAAAGAAACTGATATTGCCGCCGGCAGGATCTACCTTTACCAGGAATTCCTCTTTGTCGTTCGCAAGATCAACAAAATACGCATGATCATCACCCAGGTACTTGATAACCAGACCGATGGTATATCCGGAATAGGCTTTAGCCAGCTCTTTACGGGCATCGGCAGGTAATTCTGAGGCCGCTACATGTTGTGTGGTAGCCACATGCACGTTGTTCATATCGTAAAATGCGGTAGTATAAACTCCGTCCAGTTCAAAGGTTGCTTTTTGAAGCCTTGAATCGGTTACCGCCCATTCTACATGTTTAGCATTTTCAAAATCAGCATCAAACTGCGCTTGCAGCAAATAAGATGCTTCGGCTTTTTTCTCAGATTTTTTGTCATCACCAAATGCATACGCCGATGCAGTTAGCATAGATACCATTGCTGTTGCGATAAATAACTTTTTCATAGTATTATAATTAATATTTACACAACAAAAATCCAAAATAAATGATAAAATATCAAATAATTAACATAAAAAATATAAATAATTCATAATTTTTACCATTTTATTAAAATAAGCATAAATAACACATCACACTTTAACACTTAAATATGAAAAACTCGATTTAAATGATAAAATATCAATATTATTCCAAATAAATTTTTAAAAAATCAATAAAACGCTTAAAATATTGAAATATTAAACCAAAAATCACCTTATAATTCTTTATCTAAACAAAAATTTTGCCTATTTTAGTATATAACCTAAATAAATCATTAAACATGGATACCAGAAAGGCCATATACTACTTGGCAACTACACTCCTTTCCACTATCCCGTCTTTTGGTCAAACCAATAAAGAAGCGACAGGCGCAACTAATTTCCTGAGCCAGATCAACTATACGGGATTTAAAGCTAAGCCTGAACGTTCAAAACATATTGATTTTATGGCAGAGCCGGCTTCTCCACCTAACTTTGCTTTAGATTCACTTTATCAACCGGAGAAGAACTACCAGTTTGAATTTAGATTGTATCAGGAAACAATGTATAACCAAGGGAATACGGTTTTTGTAATGACACTGGTACATAACCGGTGGACAGCCCGGTATTTTATATATGATACAAGCACTAAACAGGAAGGTCGGTTAAAAGAAGTTAGCATAGATCAGCAATACCTGGATGAGCTTTGGAGTTTACTTGTAAGCCACGCGGTATTGGAACTTCCCGATCAAAAAGCCCTTCAGAGCCAGCTCATTCATTACTCAGCGGACACGTTAGATCTGCCATTTTCACCACAAAAAAGCATAATCACCATAGATGGAACCATGTATCGATTCTCACTAAGCACTCCTCAAAAACAACGAACGTACACTTATGCCAATCCTAAAGGTCAACTGGCAATGAGTTCTAATATTAAAGAATTATACGATGCTTTTGCGATCATTGCGCTGATTAAAAAGTTTCTGAATATTCCATGTGAAGTTGGTTGAACGTGAGTAATATTTTACCACGAAGGCAAAAAAATTAATTTAAAATTTGTGCCTTCAGGATTTTGTGGCACCCTTAAATTTGTGGACTATCTCCCATGTACCAGCTCATGAAGACTATAAGGTATAAAAAAACCAGCCCATAACTTTGTGCCTCGGTGACTTCGTGGCACACCCTATTTTACAGCACATCTCAACCTGAAAAAAAATTATCTTTTTTCTTGATAAAAAAAAATTAGTCCGTACATTTGGCGCAGCAAATAACAAAACAGTGAATTTTACCTACGCATATTTTTACGGATACTTTTACAACAGTAAGAGCCGGGACAATATTGCGTAGACAAAAAAATATAAGCGTAGAGTCCCGGCCGAAAAGCCGGGACTTTTTTTTTAAATTTTTATGCAGAAAAGAATAGCAATACAGGGTATTAAGGCATCATTCCACGAAGAAGCCGCGTTCAAGTTTTTTGGCGAGGACATCAAAACCATTGAATGCGATTCGTTCCGTGCAACCTGCGAGGCCTTAAAAAACAAACAAGCCGATTTTGTGGTAATGGCCATTGAAAATTCCATTGCCGGTAGTATTTTACCCAACTATTCACTTTTGCGTGATTACCATTTTACCATTGTTGGCGAGGTTTATCTGCCGATACAATTACACCTGATGGCATTACCAGGCGTAAAATTCGAACAGATAAAATACGTGGAATCGCATCCAATCGCTATCCGGCAATGTATTGATTTCTTTTACGAATATCCTCACATCAAGGTAGTAGAAAGCACCGATACGGCCGCCTGTGCAAAAAAAATACGCGATAACAAGCTGACAGACACGGTAGCCATTGCCAACCAGCTGGCAGCAAAAACTTATGGTCTTGAAATACTGGAACGTCGCATTGAATCTAACAAGAAAAATTTTACCCGTTTCCTCATTCTTTCAGATAACGGCTCCGCGACCATCGAAAAACCGGATAAGGCCTCGTTAAGTTTCCAGGTGGGTAATGAAGTAGGTTCATTGGCAAAAATCCTGAATATCTTCGCCGAAAGGCAGATAAACCTCAGCAAAATCCAGTCGATGCCGGTGCTGGGAAAACGGAATGAATATAATTTTTACGTAGACATTGAATGGAAAAATCAGGCTGATTACGATTATGCCATCCGCAATGTTTTGCGATACGCCATTAACTTTACTATTATGGGAGAATATAAAAAGAACGAAAAAGCATAGACCTTAAAAAATCAAAAGAATGAAATTCTGAGCATTCAGGATTTAAAATTCAAAAAGCGAAGAAGTAAACAATAATATAAACAAATAACAAACAAATGTATAGCCCCCAAGCTCCCCTCTCCCTCGGAGAGGGGCCGGGGGTGAGGCCGAGTAACGAAATAAAAAACACTATGAAACTGAATTTAAATGTACAACCGCTGTCTACCTGGTTAAAGCCAGTAAATGAGAATACGCCCCTGGTAATTGCAGGGCCATGCAGCGCCGAAACCGAAGATCAATTACTGGCAACAGCACATTTGCTGGCCAAAACCGGTAAGGTTGCCGCCTTACGTGCCGGTATCTGGAAGCCCCGCACCCGCCCCGGCGAATTTGAAGGTATTGGAAGCATTGGCCTGGAATGGTTAAAACGGGCAAAAGCCGAAACCGGCTTACCGGTTGCCACCGAAGTAGCTACCGCTAAGCACGTTGAAGAAGCGCTGGCCGCCGGCGTAGATGTATTATGGGTTGGTGCACGCTCTACCGCGAATCCGTTTACCGTACAGGAAATTGCCGATGCCGTTCGCGGTGTCGACATCCCGGTTATTGTAAAAAACCCGGTTAATCCCGACCTTTCATTATGGATTGGCGCTTTGGAGCGTATCAACAATGCCGGCATTACCAAGCTTGCCGCCATTCACCGTGGATTCAGCTCGCACGAAAAAACAGCATTCCGCAATCAACCGATGTGGGAACTGGCCATCCAGCTAAAAACACTATGCCCGGAATTACCCATCATCAACGACCCAAGCCACATTTGCGGAAACCGGGAGATCATTCCGTACATCAGTCAGAAAGCCTTAGACCTGGATATGCAGGGACTGATCATCGAATCGCATATTGATCCGTCTATTGCCTGGACCGATGCCAAGCAACAGGTTACCCCTTCTGCCCTGGCGGATATTATCGATCACTTAACATTGCGCCACAGCGAAGCTCAGAATGCCGAATTTTCTGATAAGCTGGCTGAGCTCCGTAAAGAGATCGATCGTTTAGACGACCAGATCATCCAGAAAATTGCCGAGCGCATGAATGTGGCTGAGAAAATCGGTGAGTACAAACGCGATAACGATGTAACTGTTCTTCAGGTTAACCGCTGGGATGAGATCCTGCAAAAGCGTATTACGTTCGGAAAAGCGCTTAAACTGGATGAAGATTTCACAGCCAAGCTGCTGGAGCTTCTCCATAACGAATCTATTCGTAAGCAAACCGAAATTATGAACGCTAAACCCGTTGCTTAATAAGAAATGAGTTCCGAAAACGTCATCGTTTCTAACAGCAAACGCAGCTTTAACGGTATTATACAGCTTACCGGCTCTAAAAGCGAGAGCAACCGTGCCCTGATATTGCAGGCGCTCAGCAACGGGAATATCCGTATTGAAAACCTGTCGTCGGCTGCCGATACCGTTACACTGCATCGTATTCTGCAATCGGAAATTCATAATCCCGGTGCAACGGTAGATATCGGTCCGGCCGGTACGGCCATGCGTTTTCTTACCGCCTACAGCGCTGTGAAAGGCCTGGATGTTACGCTCACCGGAACAGCACGTATGAAGCAACGGCCTATCGGCATGTTGGTTGACGCGTTAAGGGTATTAGGAGCCGATATTTCCTATACAGAAAACGAAGGCTTCCCCCCTATTAAAACAGGGAGCAATTTTGTCCAGAAAGCCAATCGCGTAAGCATTAAAGGCAATGTCAGCTCGCAATACATTACAGCATTACTGTTAGTTGCGCCTACCCTGCCGCAAGGCCTCGATATATATATCGAAGGAGAGCTCACCTCGAAACCCTATGTGGAGATGACACTGACCATGCTCGAACAAAGCGGCATTGCGCATACCTGGACAGGCAATACCATTCATATTGACCCGCAGGCGTTCAAACCGGTTACACTGACTGTAGAGCCCGATTGGAGCGCAGCGTCTTACTGGTATTCCATCGCGGCACTTTCTCAGGAAGCTGTCATCGAACTTCCTTACCTGAAAGCCGATAGTTTGCAGGGCGATAGCCGCATTGCTGATATTATGGCGCATTTTGGGATTGTATCCACGTTCACCGGCAAAGGCCTTACCATCCGTAAAACGGATAAAGAGCTTACCCAGCGTGAGTTTGATTTTAAGGAATGCCCCGATTTGGCACAAACCGTTGTGGTTTGCTGCGCCGCATTGGGGCACAATGCTACCTTTACAGGATTAGAAACGCTTAAGATCAAAGAAACAGACCGGGTAAAAGCGTTACAAAACGAGCTGGCTAAGATCGGTGTAACCCTGACCGAGGATAACGAAACGTATTACCTGGATTGCTCGCAAAAGCATATCCCTGAAAAAGTAAGTATTCATACCTACGATGATCATCGCATGGCCATGGCCTTTGCCCCGCTTGCGCTGGTTATTGATGAGGTTGAAATTGAAGATCACCAGGTAGTAGAAAAATCGTATCCCCATTACTGGGATGATTTGAAAAAAGCAGGATTTAATGTACAAGTACAGACATCAGATGTGAGATGTTAGACGTGAGACCGAATTGGAAATCTCACATCTAAAATCGTATATCTAAAATCTAAAATAACATGGCAGGCAATTCATTCGGACAGTTGTTTCGTATCACTACCTTCGGCGAGTCGCATGGGGCGGCTATTGGAGTGGTAATAGACGGCTGTCCGCCCAATGTTGATATTGACGAGAATTTCATACAATCGGAGCTGGACAAGCGTAAACCCGGCCAGTCCAGGATAACCACCCAACGTCGCGAAAGCGATGAGTTCCAAATCCTTAGCGGAATATTTGAAGGAAAAAGTACCGGAACGCCTTTAACCCTGGTTATTCCTAATGCCGACCAACGCTCTAAAGACTACGACCATAACAAAGATATTTTCCGTCCCTCGCATGCTGATTATGTGTACCAGGAAAAATACGGCATCCGCGATCATCGCGGTGGTGGCCGTTCATCGGCACGGGAAACCGCGGCCCGCGTTGCTGCCGGAGCTGTGGCAAAACTGTTCCTGAAAAAACACGGTATCGAATTTTTTGCCCACGTAACCGGTGTGGGTCAGCTTGAAGCCCCCGAAATTACAATTACCGACATTCCTGCACTCACAGAGATCAGGGAAAGTAACCTGGTGCGTTGTGCCGATGCCCACTTTGCCGAAACCATGACCAACTATATTGACGAAGTACGAAAGGCAGGCGATACCGTTGGCGGACGTATTTCCTGTGTTATCCGTAACGTACCGGTTGGCCTGGGCGAGCCTGTTTTTGATAAGCTGCATGCCGACTTAGGCAAGGCCATGCTAAGTATTAACGCCGTACACGGTTTTGAATATGGCTCCGGCTTTGAGGGTTCTGAAATGAGGGGTTCCGAACATAACGACATTCCTGCACCATCGCAGGAAGGAACCGGCATTAAAACACTGACTAACTTTTCCGGTGGCATACAGGGCGGCATTTCCAACGGGATGGATATTACCTTTAAAGTAGCATTTAAGCCAGTAGCCACCATTATGCATAATCAGCCAACGGTTGATAAATATGGCCACGCTGCCGAAATTAAAGGCAAGGGCCGCCACGATCCTTGTGTAGTGCCGCGTGCCGTCGCTATTGTTGAGGCCATGGCAGCGCTGGTTATCGCCGATCATTTTTTACGGGATAAAATTTATAATAGGGAGTAACTCTTCCCAGGTCTGTCGGGGGGACAGACCTGGGAACGGAAACGTTAATTGTGATCTCTGATCATAAGACCGCTTTTTCAGCCAACCGGCAAATTGCAATAACGAGAAAACCAGATCGTTTGCCCCGGCATGAAGTCCCGGGTTTACCCACATCTTTAACTTAACCTTTACAGCCCTTATCTGCACTATACGCTGTTCTCCTTACTTCCTTCGTTAATCGCTGTCCTCTGCCAGCTGGCGGGTGTTAGCAGCAAGGGCATCGAATGGTATTTATCCTGAGCACTTAAAACGCTCCTTGTAAAAAGGCTTAGTATAACAGAGAATACCCCTATATTTACATCATAAAAAACTCACGGTCATGTCCGGAACATTTTCAAAGATCAAACAGGCTTATAAGCTCTTAACAACTATCGATTTTGCCCAGCTCAGCAAGTTATCAGAGAAAGTTGACCTGGCAAAGGTAATGGATAATGTGTCCCGTTTGGATGATAACCAGTTGAATGGCTTATTGAAAATGTTATCCTCGGGTGGCAAAAAAAAGGAATTGCCTCCGCTTAACGCGGATTTTTATGAGCTGGATCTTCGTTTGAGTGATGAAGACCGGGCTTTACAGCTGAAAGTCCGTGAGTTTATGGAAAAAGAGATCAAGCCCATTGTGAACAATTATTGGCTGCACGATGAATTTCCGTTTGATATTATCCCCAAATTTGCTGCCCTGAACATTTGCGGTGTTACTTACCAGGGTTATGGCTGTCCGGGCAGATCCTCGCTGATGGAAGGCATTATCGCTATGGAGATGGCCCGTGTAGACGCTTCCATAGCAACTTTTTTCGGTGTGCAAAGTGGTCTGGCGATGGGTTCGATATACCGGTGTGGTTCTGAAGAGCAAAAGCAGGAATGGCTGCCGGCCTTACAGCAGCTAAAGGTTATCGGTGCATTCGGTCTTACCGAGCCCGAAGTGGGTTCGGCGGTAGCGGGAGGACTGACCACTACAGCTAAAAAGACCGGAGCGGGATGGGTGCTTAACGGTCAGAAAAAATGGATTGGTAATGCTCCTTTTGCTGATGTAACCATTATCTGGGCCCGCGATGTGGACGACAACCAGGTAAAAGGTTTCCTGGTACGGAAAGGTACGTCCGGTTTTGCGGTTGAAAAAATCAAAGGTAAAATGGCTTTGCGCATTGTGCAGAATGGTTTAATTACGCTGACCGATTGTGTGGTTCCTGAAAGCGATCGTTTGCAGCAGGCCAATTCGTTTAAAGATACCGCCGAAATATTGCGCTTAACCCGTGCCGGTGTGGCCTGGATGGCCGTTGGCTGTGCCCGTGGCGCTTACGAGAGTGCGCTCAATTATACCCGTACCCGCAAGCAATTCGGAAAGCCCATCGCGGCGTTTCAGCTGGTGCAAAACCACCTGGTAGAAATGTTGTCGAATCTCACAGCCATGCAAACGCTGGTTTTCCGCTTATCAGAATTACAGGATGGCGGCCTGCTGAAAGATGAGCATGCTTCGCTGGCTAAGGTATTTTGTTCATTGCGTACCCGCGATATTGTAAGCAAGGCCCGTGAGGTAATGGGCGGAAATGGCATCCTGCTGGATTATGATGTGGCCCGTTTTGTTGCCGATGCCGAAGCGATTTATTCGTACGAAGGCACCAAAGAGATCAATTCACTGATCGTGGGACGGGCGATCACGGGTTTTAGTGCGTTTGTATAAGTAATAGAGGCAAGAATATAGAGACAAGAAACAAGAAAAAAGAAACAAGTTAATCTGAAGAAGAAAGAATGAAAAGGATAATCAATTTTTACTTGCTGTTGATATTGCTTTATGCAATGCCATCCTGCACTGGTAGCCATCAGAAGGACGAAAGCATTGCTTCTCCGGTTGCGCTTTCACATGCAGGCAGCAAGGCTTCCTGTGTTTTTATGACAACAGATGAAAAAGGCGCTCCTGTGGTAAGCTGGGTAGAGGCCGACAGCATGGATCACAAGCAATTTTATTTTGCATACTGGGATGCCGGAACCAGGAGGTTTACAGCGCCAAACCTTATTCCAATAGCAAATAATGCCAGCATCCATGAAGAAGGCATGCCCAAAATCGCCATTAAAGGAGATGGCAGCATCATAGCTATTTACGAAACCTCAATTCCTTCGCCTAAAAGTAAGTGGGGTATTTCCGATGTTCGTTATATTCAATCTTTTGATAAAGGTAAAAGCTGGACTGACGCCCGATCCGTCTCTCAAAATAAAACAGCTGAAGCATCCTGCTCTTTTGCAGGGTTATGCAGGCTTGGCGATGGTGAGATCGGCGCATGCTGGTTAGATACCGACCCGGATCCGAAAGAGAAAGGAAGACCGGTAATGTTTGCAAAAACAGCCGCTAAAGAAGGCTTTGAAAAGCCTGTACTGATTGAGCCACGTGCCTGCCAATGTTGCCGCACGGCTATTGCGAGTGATAAAAACGGACACGTAAGCATCGCGTACCGGGATTTGCTTCCCGGCTCCGTAAGAGATATTTCGGTAAGTCTTTCATCAAATGACGGAAAAACGTTTCAACGTCCTGCGCCTTTCAGCAACGACCATTGGGTAATAGACGGATGTCCTCATAATGGGCCTTCCATCGCTACCAGGAATAATAAAACGTATGTTGCCTGGTTTTCGGGCGGTATGAAAAGCGGCGTGCACTATGCTGAGCTTGATAATTCGGGAAAAATGCTGGTAAAGAAAGATATCAGTGCAAACGGCCGGTTTATACAACTGTGCTTGTTGCCCAATGGTACGCGGATTACCGCTTACAATAAAAACTATAAAGACAGGGATTCAATCTTTAGCAAAATCGTATTGAATAAAATTGACGGAAATACTATCCTTGAAAAGGAAATCACACCTCCTCACGTATTTGCTACATACCCTGTGGTACAACCGCTAAACGATAACCATGTTATTGTGGCCTGGAGCGATAGGGGAAGGGTTTATTACCAGGAACTGAATACGGATACTATTTTAGATAATACAAATGAATCCGCTGTGCAGACGATTTCGCCGGAAAAAATTCCGCCATCCGTTTTTGCTGCACTTTCTTCAAAAACTGATCCTGTTTGTGGTATGCCATTAACCAGCAGAACGATCAGCGATACTACCCTATTCCGGGGAAAAATAGCCGGATTTTGTAACAAACACTGTAAGGAACAATTTTTAAAAGAACCGGATAGATACAGCATCCATTGATCATTGTAATGCGTTCTTAGTTTCGCTGGCTGTAAAACACAGACTGATCTAATACAAATGATAGTTGCTACCATAAACGGATCAATATAAAAATCTATAAAAATTTGCGCAAGTAAATACTTGCATTTATATTTGCAAGCAAATAGTTGCATAATAATGAGAACCAGACGAGACGTATTTCAGGCGATAGCAGATCCAACCAGAAGACAGATCATTGACCTTGTTGCTACTCAACCGCTAAATCTTAATGCGCTTGCAGAAAAATTTGATGTAAGCAGGCAAGCAGTGTCACTTCATGTTAAAATCCTGACAGAATGCGGCCTTTTGGTTGCCCGGCAAAAGGGCAGAGAACGGTATTGCGAGGCACAGCTGGACAAACTGGCCGAGGTTTCTTCGTGGGTTGAGCAGTACAAGAAGTTCTGGACAAGCCGGTTTTCTGCCTTAGAAAAACATTTGGAAGAGGTTAAACTAAAAAATGAACAACATGATAGAAAATGAGCAAAACGAAGCAGAAAACCTTAAACAGGAGGAAGTACTGATAACTCATGTATTCGACGCCAGCCGGGAGTTGGTTTTCAGGGCCTGGACAGAGCCTGAACAATTAATAAAATGGTATGCTCCCGAAGGATGCACCATCACATTCAAGCAGATCGATGTCAGGAAAGGTGGGCGGTTTCATTCCTGTATTTACAATCCGTTATATGGAAATTGTTGGTGTAAAGGCACTTATCTGGAACTGGATTTCCCTGAGAGGATTGTGTTTACTATGGAAGTAACCGATGAGGCAGCAAACGATGTACAGCCTGCAGATGCCGGAATGTCTCCCGGCTGGCCGGCAGTAACTAAAGTGACCGTAACATTTGATGAATCAGGGGGCAAAACAAAAATGATCCTTCATCAAACCGTACCTGCATCGCTTGCCAAAGAAACGGGGGCTTATCCAAGCTGGATCCAGATGTTTAACCGGCTTAATCAGATGCTATGTGATGATTAAACAATGAGCAGATGAAAAGAGTCATTTTATGCATTATCCTGATACCGTTTGTGGTTTCAGGTTACGGAAAAGCGAAGTTAATAGACCATCGTATGTCGATAATAACGGATAGTTTGGGTTTTAAGAGCGGTTATGCTGAGGTGAACGGGCTGAAAATGTATTATGAGATTTACGGACAGGGACATCCGCTTGTATTAATTCATGGTGGTGGGTCTACCATTCAAACCACTTTCGGAAGGGTAATACCGCTTTTTGCCATGCACCGGCAGCTTATCTGTGTTGAATTACAGGCTCATGGCCGCACGGGCGACAGAAATACAGGTATTTCGTTTGAGCAGGATGCGGATGATGTTGCAGCCCTTCTGAAAAATCTTCACATTAAAAAAGCTGATATCTTCGGCTTTAGCAATGGCGGGAATACAGCCCTGCAAATGGCTATCAGGTATCCGCAGTTGTGCAATAAAATTATAGCTGGATCAGTATTGCTGAAGCGTAACGGAACGTTTCCGCAGTTTTGGGAGTTTATGAAGAATGGAACATTTAAGCAAATGCCGCAACCGTATAAAGAGGCCTTTTTAAAAGTTAACCCGGATAGCTCAAAGCTGTTCAATATGTATCAAAAGTGTGCAAACAGGATGATAAATTTCAAGGACTTTAGCGATGAACAAATCAAATCCATAAAGGCTCCTGTGCTTCTCATTAACGGCGATGCCGATGTAGCTACGCCAGAGCATATCGTGGCCATGTCAAGGTTAATCCCTAATTGTAGACTGGCTATTATTCCCGGAGGTCACGGAGCGTACATCGGGGAGATCACGTCCTTAAAGCCAAACTATACTGACAAGGATTTCATTGTACCTATAATAGAGCAATTTCTTGATCAGCCGGCAAAATAATATGGTTCATAATGGCTAAATCCCCACTCTTTTATAAACACATGCGGCTAAAAAGACAATGTTGCTATCTGCCAATGATGAGGCATGGTATGATTTTACAAGGATCATCATGTTGTTGAACGTTATATTAGCAATTTTCAAAGATCAAGCTATACCCATATTACAATGAGGATATTTATTATTCCCGCAGGCAGAAGCACTACTGCAATGGCATTGTGGCCTGTTATTTTGATAAACCGTAAATTACGGGGTAAACCGCTTTCAGCAGAGCTCATCAACCATGAACGGATACATCATCGCCAGCAGTTGGAAATGCTGCTCCTGCTATTTTACCTGTGGTATTGTAGTGAGTTCCTGGTACGTTACCTGAAATATCGCAACTGGAATCAGGCTTACAGGAATATATCGTTTGAACGTGAGGCTTATACCCACGAACACAACTTAAACTACCTGGATACCAGAAAACTTTGGAGTTTTATAAACTTATCTTTGAACTAAGCAGATTGGCCGGCAGCTATTACTATTTAGGAGATTCCGGGCTTGGCCCGGAATAATGACGACAGGAGCTTTTTAACTTGGCGCCTATGCGAAGCCCGAGGTCTCGGGAAAACAATCGAATGAAGTGAGCTCATCAAACTCAGGTTGATATAATTTTATTTACGCCCATTTACAATCCGGAGTTGTAAGGTCGTAGCTTTGGCAAAAACTCGTGGAAGTTCTATCCAAAAGCCCTCCTGTTAACAGTTTAAGTCAGACCTGCTCTACTCCCAAATTCCTAAATTAAGTTAGCTTTTTTACTGCTGCTTCTGTTTTTCATTAAAGCTCATCATCCAGTTAATGCCGAATTTATCGGTCAGCATACCGAAGTAATCGCCCCAAAATGTATTATTCATTGGCATGGTAACCTGTCCGCCTGCTGCCAGTGCATTGAAAATCCTGTCGGCTTCTTCTTTACTGTCTGCCGAAACGGAAATAGAAAAGTTATTGCCCTGCTTAAAGTTTGGAGCCCATTCGCAACCGTAATCGCTTCCCATAAGCATGGATGTCCCAATGGGTAATCCTACGTGCATGATTTTGTTCCTGTCTGCTTCGGGTACTTTATATTCCCCACTTTCGGGCATTTCGCCAAAGCGCCCGATATAGCTAAATTCTCCGCCGAATACGGATTTATAAAAGTTGAATGCTTCCTCGCAATTTCCGTTAAAGTTCAGATAGGTGTTTGTTGTTGCCATTGTTGTAATTGTTTAGAGATTAATAATTTTTGTTTTCACGTAGGCTTTTTAACATCCCCAAGCCTTTTTATACCCGATAAGAGCCAACATAAGTTCAAAATTAGTAATTAATTTTACAGGAACATGCTTCTTTATAGCGCTAATCCTGCATGTGCTATCTTTAAAAAAACAGATAGTGTATTGTGATTCTGTTGCCATTCGTCCTGATGAAACGTTATTTTTCTGCATTTTATTTCTTTCTTAAGCTCCAACAGTACCTGTTCTGACTTCTCCGGCCCGCTTGTAATGGGCAATAATTACTCCACCTGGTGTAAAAATACTTTCTATCAATGTAAATGCTGCCGGGATCGGGCCATTGTCAAATAACTTTTTTCCTTTACCTAAAGTCAGGGGATGGATTTTGAGCCGGAGCTCGTCTACAAGATCATTTTTAAGCAGCAGCTTAACAAGCTCACTGCTGCCCCAAACCTGAATGTCGGAGCCATTTGAATTTTTGAGCTTTTTGATATCTGCCACACTTTTGAGGAATACAGAATTTTTCCATTCTGATTCTTTCATGGTGTTTGACAGGACGTATTTTGTACCTTCATTGATACCCGGCCAAAAGTCGCCATGTTGAGGCCAGTAGCCGGCCCAGATCTCAAATGTTTTTCTGCCCAAAAGATAATCTGCAGGTTTCAGCTCCTCCTGCACCACCTTACTATAAACTTCGTCAGTATACGGTGCTACCCATCCGCCATATTTGAAGCCGCCGGATGTATCTTCCCCTGGTCCGCCGGGCGCCTGCATAACCCCATCTAATGTGATCATTGATAAGACGATTATTTTTCTCATAGCCTGTTCTTTAAAAATTGGTTTTGTTACAATACAAATCTCGCCAACAACCATCATGCTGTTGCTGTGCAAATGCGACAATCTTAGTGGCTGAATGCGAAATGTAGGGATAGTTCTACGTTAGCGGGCTATAGCTACCGGAAAGCGAAGCCAAGCTTCGTGTCTTCACGAAGCTTCCTTATACCGGTTCGTGAAGACACAAACCGGGGCGTTAGTACTATAAAGGATGGAAAAACCACTGCACTATCCGTAGAGTTCCGAAGGGCTCTACGGATCAACATATAGAAAAGAGTCTGCAGACTCTCGTAAAATAAATATAAAGGCCCACGCCAGTATGCCACGTATGTTTCTATGAGTTCAAAAACTCATCATCATTTTACCAATCCGGAGTGACGCTTGCGCTGAACACTCCGGACAGTTGAGTATCACTTAGTCAGTAATAATAAAGCCCGGAGGCTTTTAAGTAACAGCACTAAGCCGGAGCTTAGCGCTATCAGTACCGGAAAGCCAAGCTTCGTGTCTTCACGAAGCTTCCTTATACCGGTTCGTGAAGACACAAACCGGGGCGTTAGTACTATAAAGGATGGAAAAACCACTGCACTATCCGTAGAGTTCCGAAGGGCTCTACGGATCAACATATAGAAAAGAGTCTGCAGACTCTCGTAAAATAAATATAAAGGCCACGCCAGTATGCCAGGTATGTTTCTATGAGTTCAAAAACTCATCATCATTTTACCAATCCGGAGTGACGCTTGCGCTGAACACTCCGGACAGTTGAGTATCACTTAGTCAGTAATAATAAAGCCCGGAAGCTTTTAAGTAACAGCACTAAGCCGGAGCTTAGCGCTATCGGTACTATAGCTACCGGAAAGCGAAGCCAAGCTTCGTGTCTTCACGAAGCTTCCTTATACCGGTTCGTGAAGACACAAACCGGGGCGTTAGAGTTTGCATGGACATAACAGTACTGCCCTAACAAAGCTAAACCCGATAGCAGCAAATACCGGCCTCGTGTGGAATGCTTGCAGGCGTATATGCGGATAGCGGGACTACCGGAACAAACAGGGCTGTGAACCTGCTTTTCTAAAAAATATCAACCGGGCAACTCAACGGTATCTAAAGCCTGTACCAGGGCCAGAAATTTGTTTAAACCCTGCCGTTTGGCTGGTGTAAGCGCATAATCAATACGATTGGTGAGGTAGTCGTGCAGGTCAAAATCAGCACGGGGCGGCAAACCGGCAACCACTTCTTCGCGGTGATTGAGCCCGTATTGCAATGCCTGGTTAAACTCATCGATAAAATCCTGCGAAATGGGTTTATTGGCAGCCCACACGGCAAACACAAAAGGCAGACCGGTAAAGTTTATCCATTCTTCGGCCAGATCATACACATAAGGATATTGCGAGGTTTTACCGAAGGTACGGTCGCCGATCTCTACAAAAGCATCGGCCTGGCCGGAGCTAACCCATTGCGGCTGGTGCTGCCAGTAATTTTTAAGCAATACCCGCGACAGGCTATTGGAGGTACGCGACTGGGAATCGGACCGGATGGTTTTTATTTGCCGGATTGGTTTATTACTGAAAATAAATACCGAATTGACCGGCCCAACGGCGCCTATGCAAAAATCTGAAACGATATGCGCATCGGGTATCTGCAACAGGGCAACGGCCGGAACCAAACCGATATCAGCCTGGTTATCAATTAATTTCCTGGCGCAATCTGAAGGAATATCTAAGCTCAAATCTATTTTATTCAATACTTCGGCATGCTGAATGCCATACACAAAGGGACTGGTGTTGGTATATGAAACGGCTGAAACTCTGATGGTACTCACGGATGGGATAATAAATAGTGTAAATGATCGGTGTTATTAAAATCAACAATGGTGAAATCTGCTCCGTCATATTCCAGACGGTAAAGCGCTGTATTCTGGTGCGGAAACTTTTCCATATTGTAAAGCGGCTGGTTGGTAAGCAGGCACAGGAAAAGGCGTAAAGCCCGGCCGTGCATACAAATCAGTATATTTTTGTGATCGTTTTTTTCAATGAGCTTTTCGAGCACGGTCAGTTGGCGTTCTTTTACTTCCAGCGGACTTTCGCCGCTATCGAATTTAAGGTGAAGGTCGCCCTGCTGCCAGCTTTCGATCATATTTTTAAAGGCCTGGCGGATATCTTCGGTGCTCTCCTGCCCCTCGTAAACGCCCCAAGCCAGCTCATCTAAACCGGCATATTGTGTCCAGGGAATACCTGAATCAATAAACTGCTGTACGGTCTGGTGCGTACGTTTTAAGGTAGAGGTATAAATGTGGTCGAACGGGATATGTTTGTAAGCCCTGAAAAACGCGTCGGCCTGCTTACGGCCGGTTTCATTCAGGTCAGTATCTACGCCACGCCCCTGTACAATGCCGTGCTTATTTAAATCGGTTTCGCCATGCCGAATGATGTAGAGTGTTTTTAAGACAGATTTGTTATCGTTTTGATTTACAGTATTCTGGGACATTATGCTTAACTAAGGGCTTCATCTGTTGCAGGCGATATTACAGGCAGCTTATAAAAAGCCGGCTTTTCGGGTTCGTCTGCAAATACGTAATCGGAATAATCGGTAACCACATGATAAAGGGTATCGCGTTCTATGGGACGACGGCCTACGTGCTTAATGAGGTCTACCAACTGGCGGGTGCTCATAGCAGGATGCTGCTCTTCGGCGCCGGCCATGGAGTAGATTTTGGTGGTATCGTCCAGCGTACCGTCAATATCGTCTACGCCGTAATTCAGCGAAAGCTGGGCGGTATCGCGGCTGATCATGGCCCAATAGGCTTTGATATGGTCGAAGTTATCCAGGTAAATGCGGGCAATGGCGTAATTGCGTAAATCCTCAACTACCGAAACTTCGGGAACATTAGACATCTGGTTATCCTGGTTGCGGAATTTCAGCGGAATGAACGTCTGGAATCCGCCGGTTTTATCCTGGAGCTGCCGTAAGCGTTCCATGTGGTCTACCCGGTGCCAGAACTCCTCGATATGCCCGTACAGCATGGTAGCGTTTGAGCGCATGCCCAGTTTATGCCATTCCTCGTGGATTGCCAGCCATTGTTCGGCCGTACATTTATCTTTGGCTATCTTATCGCGTACCTCGCTGTGAAAAATCTCAGCGCCACCACCGGGAATAGATTCCAGGCCGGCATCTTTCATCAGCTTCATACCGGTAGCGTAATCTATCTTAGCCTTCTTAAAAATATAATGATACTCTACAGGAGTTAATGCCTTGACATGCAGTTCAGGGCGATGCTGCTTTATCCGTGTAAACAGCTCTGAATAAAACGGAACATCGTATTGCGGCAGCACTCCGCCTACAATGTGCACTTCGGTAACGGGCTGGTCATCGTATTTTTTTACGATATCCAGCATTTCATCCATGGTATATTCCCACCCTTCCGAACGCTGTTTTATAAGCCGCGAATACGAGCAGAATTTGCAATCGTACACACATAAATTGGTAGGCTCGATATGGAAATTACGGTTGAAATAGGTGTTATCGCCGTGGCGCTTTTCGCGGATGTAATTGGCAAGCGTACCCAGGTAGTTCAGTTCGCCTTTTTCGTACAGCAGCACGCCTTCATCAAAAGATATCCGCTCATTTTGCTGCACCTTACGGGCTATGGCCTTTAATGCTTCGGGTAAACCGGGGTCATTCAGTAAAACGTCTAACGCTGACTCGTTCATGAATTGTTCTTTACCAGACAAAAGTACAATAATGCGTTAAAAAGCCCTATCATTTGGATGTAACTCTTTTGAGGGAGGAAGGTGAAAGGTTTAATGGAGAATGGACAGTTGACAGATGACAATGGAGAATGGACAGATGACAGTTGAGAATGGACAGTTGACAGATGACAATGGAGAATGGACAGATGACAGTGGAGAATGGACAGATGACAATGGAGAATGGACAGATGACAATGGAGAATGGACAGATGACAGTGGAGAATGGGCAATGGACAGTTGAGAGGTGACAATGGAGAATGGAGAATGGACAGATGACAGTGGAGAATGGGCAGTGCTTTTTTAGTCCGAAAGTTGGAAAAGTCCGGAAGACCGGAAGCTTACTCCCTCCTTTGCGCCACCGCTAAGGCGACACGCGGTTGGGAGGGCCGGGGTGGGCCTCTATAGGGTCATCGTTCATGGTGGATAGTCCGCAGGCCGGGAAGCGGGAAAGTAAAGCACATATTGATGTATAGGGATCAGCCTGAACTATATTACTTAAACCAGCCTTTTCGCCAGAAATAGATAATTTGCAAAATGGCGATAAGCAGCATGGCAATGAGCGTATAGATGTAGCCATTGGGCGAGTATAATTCGGGCATATTATACTTTAAAATGCGGTGCGTAATGGGGTCTTCGTAGGCAAAATTCATACCGTATATACCGGCAATGAAGGTTAACGGAATGAAAATGGACGAAATAATGGTTAACACTTTCATGATCTCGTTCATACGGTTACTGATAATGGATAAATTCATGTCAATAAGCGTAGTGGTAACGTCCTTATAGCTTTCGATGAGGTCTACAGCCTGCATACAGTGGTCGTAAGCATCTTTCAGGAATGTGCGTGTATAATCCGTAACAAGAGGCGATTCTGAGCGCAGCATGTCGTTCAGCTTGTCGCGTTCGGGCCAGGCGGCCCGGCGGATCATGATCATTACCCGTTTAATATCCTGCATTTTATACATGATATTCCTGTTGGGCTTGCGATATAAAAGCTCTTCGATGGTGTCCAGTTCGTCGCCCAGCTTATAGATCAGATTGAAATAATAATCGATAATTAAATCGGTCAAGGCATATAGCATGTACGATGGTCCGGCGGTACGTATGCTGCCTTTACCGCCTCTAAGGCGCTCAATAACCGGCTTAAACGTATTGTTATGCGATTCCTGAAAACTTAGCAGCGTATTTTGGGTGAGGATGAAGGATACCTGCTCTGATTCAATTTCATGATGCTTGTTTATAAAAATGTGCCTGCTTACCGCAAAGTTATACCCTTCGTACTCATCGAGCTTAGAACGCTGGTTGTTGTTGGTAATATCTTCAACCACCAGGCTGTGGATATTATATCTTTTGCTGATGAAATTGTATATTTCAATATCGCCAAGCCCCTGGATGTCTATCCACGAAGTATGTTCGGGATACTTATCTAATATAATTTCAAGCTCATGCACATTGTCTGCCGTCTCTTCAACCAGCTCTTTCTCATTATAACAATACACATTGATCTTGGAGGCCAGCGCTGTTTCGCTTAAGCGGATGATTCCCGGACTGGAGCCCGGTTCTGTTACCGGCCTGGTATGCTTTATTACTAAGCGCTTTATTTTCGACATAATTACAGGTAATGGATGCTTTGTGGCCCCTGGCTAAACAACAAGTCGACAATACTCAGGTTTTTTAAAAATCCGCACTTATCTTCAAATACCTGAAAATACGGCTTAAAATCGCCTTCGGGCTCCTTTTTTGGATGTATGCTTTCGCGAAGATCGAGCATATCGGGATAATGCTTTTCGTAAGCCGTTGTTTTTTGCCAGGTGATATTGATTTTGAACAATTGCAGCAGCAATTGAAGCAATTGCTCATTAAGATCAAACAGGTAAGTGAATTTTTTTGAGTAAAAAGGCGCTAAGCTATCTTCATAAAACTCGAAAAACGATGATGTCCGATAACAAGTTTGCAGGCTCATCCAGTGAATGCGCTGCCAGTTAAAGTCGTTGCTTATTTTTACATCCTTAACGCAAGTATGCACTTTAGAGCCTTTCACTACAGGCACAATCAGGTCAAGGCGTCCGTTTGGCGATTGTATGCGGGCACGGTTACGATAAGTTTGTTTCGGAAAGTGCTCGTATTGTTCTATCAGGATATTTTGCTTATTGGCGATCAGCTTCTTGAAAAAATCTGTTGGTGGCAGGTAAAATAATGGTAAAATTGCGCCTTTATACATTGTAACACTTATGTTTGTAACACTTTTGCCAAAGGTACAGTATTAAACTGCTGTAGCCAATACACAATTAGCGGATGAGGAAAAGTTTATCGGGTATTATTTCATTTTTTCTTTACCTGGCATCGCTGCTGCCGTTTAGGGCGCTGTATGTATTAGCCGATATAACGTATGTGCTCATTTATTATATAGTGGGTTATCGCCGGCAGGTGGTTAAAATC
Source organism: Pedobacter sp. BS3 (assembly GCF_008274585.1). Lineage (GTDB taxonomy): Bacteria > Bacteroidota > Bacteroidia > Sphingobacteriales > Sphingobacteriaceae > Hufsiella_A. The sequence goes on from NZ_VTRT01000003.1 coordinate 339,393, forward strand.
AATCTGCAAAACGCGTTTCCTGAAAAGAGTGTTGCCGAACGTAAAGCCATAGAAAAGAAGTTTTATCGCTTTTTAAGCGACCAGGCTTTTGAGATATTAAAAATGCGCAGCGTCTCCCCGGCATGCATCAAAAAGAGATTCGTGTTAAATAACCTGGATGAATTAAGGCAGCATCTTGATGCCGGACGGGCGGTGATTGGCGCTACCGGACATTATGCTAACTGGGAATGGGGAACATTGATCATTAGCCTGGCTATAGATAACCCGATCATAGTGGTTTATAAGCCGATACAAAACCAGGGGTTTGAAACCTATATGAACCGGATGCGAGCCCGGTTTGGTGCTCATTTGGTGGCCATGAAACGTACATTACGCAAAATTGTTGAATTTAAAGGTCAGCCATTTCTTGCGCTGCTGGTAAGCGATCAAACACCGGTTCAGGGCGAGACCCAGTACTATACCCGGTTCTTAAATCAACCCACTGCTGTGTTTCTGGGTGTTGAAAAGATTGCCAGGCTGAACAACAGTCCCGTAGTTTTTTGCCACATAGATCGTTTAAAACGAGGTTATTATAATTGTACATTCAAAACATTAGTGGCCGACTCTGCTCAAACCGCCCCGCATGAAATAACAGAATTACACACCCGCGAGCTTGAGAGGATCATCCGGCAAAAACCCGAACTATGGCTTTGGTCGCACAGGCGCTGGAAGTTTAAACCGAAAGAAGAAACGGCACAATCATGAGTTATCCTAAAGTTGCTGTAATCATCCTGAACTGGAACGGACAAAAGTTCTTAGAGCAATTTTTGCCTTCGGTTTACAATTCAAGCTATCCAAATTTAGAGATCATTTTAGGCGACAATGCCTCTACGGATGATTCCGTGGCTTTCACCAAACAGGTTTTTCCGAGGATCACCATTCTTCAGAATGATAAAAACTACGGCTATGCCGGCGGTTACAATCACATCATCGACCGTGTTGAGGCAGATTATTATGTGCTGCTAAACTCGGATGTAGAAGTGACCGAAAACTGGATCGAACCGGTAATTGCGATGATGGAAGCCGATCCAACCATTGCCGTAACACAACCCAAGCTCCGCTCCTATTACCAACGCAACCAGTTTGAATATGCCGGCGCTGCCGGCGGCTATATAGACCGCTATGGTTACCCGTTTTGCCGCGGACGTATTTTTGACACCATAGAAACCGATACCGGCCAGTATGACGATAAGGCCGAAATATTCTGGGCATCGGGCGCCGCTTTGTTTATCCGCAGCTCCTGCTGGAAAGAAGTTAAAGGGCTTGATGCCGGATTTTTTGCTCACATGGAAGAAATTGACCTGTGCTGGCGTTTGAAAAACCGGGGTTATAAGGTAATGTATTGTCCTGATTCTGTGGTTTATCATGTTGGCGCCGGAACGCTGAACAGCGACAGCCCGCATAAAACCTATCTCAACTTCAGGAATAACCTGGCCATGCTGAAAAAGAACCTGCCGGCAGGCCAGGCTTTTGTTATCATATTTATCCGTTTCTGGCTGGATTTCCTTTCGCTGCTGCGCTTTGTGTTTCAGGGAAAATTTGGATGTGCCAGGGCCATCAGCAAGGCTCACATTCATTTTTTAGGTAACCTGGGCAAACATTCTTCCAAAGAAGAAAAAGATAAAAGCCGGTTTAATAACGCAGGTTTTTATAGGGGCAGCATTGTATGGCAATATTTTATCAATAAAAAGCATACGTTCAGGGGGTTGTTTTTCTAAGGCTGTTATTGTGCAATTAGGTATATTAAGCGAACGTACCATATTATCACTTAATAATCTGCCGACGAAAAGGCTGAGTAATATCGAATATAGCCAATTCTTTTTCGAAATAACAGGCAAAAATAGTTACACTTTCGGACAACTATCATTACCTTTGTATAAGGTATGAACAATGCGAAGATAAGAACTGTGTTCCTGTATAAACATTACTTCACTGATTTCTTCGAGAAACAGAGGCAAAAAGTGAAGGACAAAATTCTGTGGACATTTAGAATAATTGAAACGCAGTCACAAATACCTCAGGAATATTTAAAACATCTGGAAGGTACAGATGGACTTTACGAGATAAGAGTTCAAACAGGAAGCGATATATTTCGATTTTCTGCTTTTTTGACTACGGAAAACTCATTGTGCTGGCCAATGGATTTCAGAAAAAGACACAAAAAACACCCAAAACGGAAATTGAGAAAGCATTAAAAATAAAGAGGGAATATGAAAAAGAATAGTAATTTAAAATCGCTTGACCAATTTGTCGAAGAACAATATGGTAAGCGAGGCACTTCAAAACGTGATAAATTTGAAAAGGGATATGAAGCATTTAAACTTGGTTTTCTTATCCAACAAGCCCGGCTTGAAAAAGGAATGACGCAAGAAGAACTTGCTGAAAAGTGTGGAACAAACAAGGGCTATATCTCTAAAATAGAGAATAATATTAAAGAAGTTCGAATTTCAACACTCCAAAAAATAGTCGAACTCGGACTTGGTGGACATTTGGAGCTTTCCATAAAGTTATAACAAACAAAAAATTAGTTCAATTATATTTTGCAAAAATGAAAATGTTCATTTAAACTATTCCTATCTCACAAGCTCAAAATGCAATAGGAAGCAGAAAACAGAAAATAATATCACAACCCTTGACGAAATTCTCGATAAGAAATACGGTAAGCGGGGAGCAAAAAAAAGAGAGCAATGGGAACAAGAGTTTGAAGCATTTCAGCTTGGTGTCTTGCTTGAAGAAGCAAGACCTAACTTGTTTCTCTCAAATAACCAACTCAAATTATTCTAAACCAAAACTGCAATTATTTCAGGTTAAACCGCTATTTATCAGACATTTTTACAGAAATAATTTAAATCTAACCGACAAAATTTCCGGAAGCAGGAAACTAAACGTACATGGCAACTGTTTTGATGCTAACTTAGTACTATGAACTTCAACAACTTTACCATCAAAGCACAGGAAGCCATTCAAAAGGCTTCCGAAATTGCGGTTGGCAATCAGCAGCAGGCTATTGAAACCGCACACCTGTTAAAAGGTTTATTAACGGTTGATGAGAACGTGGTTAGCTACCTGCTAAAGAAGCTGAATGTGAACATTAACCGACTGAATAGTGTACTGGATGCACAAATCCAGAGCTTCCCCAAAGTAAGCGGAAGCGAAGTCTATTTATCATCAGGCGCAAACAGCGCTTTGCAAAAAGCACAATCGTATCTCAAAGAATTTAAAGACGAGTTTGTATCTGTTGAGCATATTTTGCTTGGCCTTTTAAATACCGGCGATAAGGTAAGCGGCATGCTGAAAGACGCTGGCGTTACCGAAAAAGACCTGAAAAAAGCCATCACCGAGTTACGTGGCGACAGTCGTGTAACCGACCAGAACGCTGAGGCAACCTATAATGCGCTCAACAAATATGCCCGTAACCTGAACGAATACGCCGAAAGCGGTAAACTCGATCCGGTAATTGGTCGCGATGAGGAAATACGCCGTGTAATACAGATACTCTCCCGCCGTACCAAGAACAACCCGATATTGATCGGTGAGCCCGGTGTAGGTAAAACCGCCATAGCCGAAGGTATCGCTTTTCGTATCATTAAAGGCGATGTTCCCGAAAACCTGAAGAGTAAAACCGTTTATTCGCTGGATATGGGAGCACTCATTGCCGGAGCCAAATACAAGGGCGAATTTGAGGAACGCCTGAAAGCCGTAGTGAAAGAAGTAACCCAGAGCGATGGCGAGATCATCCTGTTTATTGATGAGATCCACACACTCGTGGGAGCCGGTGGTGGCGGCGAAGGCGCTATGGACGCGGCCAATATCTTAAAACCTGCCCTCGCCCGTGGCGAGCTGAGAGCCATTGGTGCTACCACGCTGAACGAGTACCAGAAATATCTTGAAAAAGATAAAGCGCTGGAACGACGTTTTCAAAAGGTAATGGTAGATGAGCCGGACACCCAGGATGCCATTTCCATTCTGCGTGGGCTGAAAGAGCGGTACGAAACCCACCATAAAGTGCGTATCAAAGACGAAGCCATTATTGCGGCCGTCGAATTATCGCAACGCTATATTTCAGACCGCTTTTTGCCGGATAAAGCCATCGACCTGATGGACGAAGCGGCTTCAAAGCTTCGCCTGGAAATGGACTCTGTACCCGAAGAAGTCGATGAGCTCGACCGCCGGATCATGCAGCTGGAAATTGAACGTGAAGCCATCAAACGCGAAAAAGATGAAAAGAAAGTGGCCGATCTATCCGAAGAAATAGCCAACCTGTCATCGCAACGCGATTCGCTAAAAGCTAAATGGCAAAGCGAAAAAGACCTGGTTGATAAGGTGAACACCCAGATCGAGCAGATTGAAACGTATAAGCTGGAAGCCGAGCAAGCCGAACGTGCCGGCGATTACGGAAAAGTGGCCGAGCTGCGTTACGGTAAGATCAAAGAGGCTCAGGATGAGGTTGAACGCCTGAAAAAAGAGCTTGAAACCCAGCAGCATAACGAAAGCAGGATGCTGAAAGAAGAAGTCACCGCCGAGGATATTGCCGGCGTTGTATCACGCTGGACCGGCATACCGGTTACCAAAATGGTGCAGAGCGAACGTGAAAAGCTGCTTCACCTGGAAGAAGAGCTGCATAAACGTGTAGCCGGTCAGCAGGAAGCCATCGAAGCCATATCCGATGCCATCCGCCGTTCACGTGCCGGGCTGCACGATAAACGCAAGCCAATCGGCTCCTTTATCTTCCTGGGAACAACCGGTGTGGGTAAAACCGAGCTGGCCAAGGCTTTAGCCGAGTTCCTGTTTAATGATGAGCATGCCCTGGTACGTATCGACATGAGCGAATACCAGGAACGTCACGCCGTTTCACGCCTTATTGGCGCCCCTCCGGGATATGTTGGGTACGATGAAGGCGGTCAGCTAACTGAAGCCGTGCGCCGTAAGCCGTACAGCGTTATCCTGCTGGATGAGATTGAAAAGGCTCACCCCGATGTATTCAATATCCTGTTACAGGTACTGGATGATGGCCGCCTGACCGATAACAAAGGTCGTGTGGTGAACTTTAAAAACACCATCATTATCATGACCTCGAACATCGGCTCGCACCTTATCCAGGAAAACTTTAAGGATATAAATGAGGATAACCAGGAAGAGATCATGGCTAAAACCAAAAACGAGCTGTTTGAGCTGCTGAAACAAACCATCAGGCCCGAATTTTTAAACCGTATAGACGACCTGATCATGTTTACTCCGCTTGGCCGCGATGAGATACGCGAAATTGTGGATCTGCAATTCAAAGGCGTACAGCAAACCCTGGCCGAAATGGGTATCCAGATCGAAGCATCGCCCGAAGCGCTGGACTGGCTGGCTCAGCTGGGCTATGATCCGCAATTTGGCGCCCGTCCGTTAAAACGGGTTATCCAGAAACGCATTTTGAACGAGCTTTCGAAAGATATCCTTGCCGGGAAAGTAGATAAAGACAGCAAGATCAAGCTGGATGTGTTCGATAATCACTTTGTGTTCATGAACCAGTAATACTCCGGTTATCTCATTTAAGTGACGGAAGATAGCGGGCAGCCCGAAAAGCGGGGAAACAAATTCATAAACCTGGTTATCAGTGATGATCCCGGCAATGCCTTTGTCGATAAAACCGGGGTGAAGGATTTTCTGGCTATGCCTGGGAAACGCCGGTACCCCGCTCTTCGACATCAGCCCTATCAGATAACCTGGTATCAAGCAGATAAAAGGAACGTGGAACAACTAAGAGAACTTGTTAGCAGCCTGAACAAGAGATCACCTGTAAAAATCGGGGAAGTGATTTCGTAAATTGAATAGATATTCAGACAACTTCCTGTTCGCCCGGTATTTTGAAACAGGTAAGTCAGAATAGCTCAAAACGATGCCTGGAGCCTTTTAATCTTTAAACAATCGCCCGCACTGATACGTATATTAATATAATCATCGTTATCTGTTTATGAATAAACTGCTTTTAGTTGCCATTATGGCTATAGTGTATGCCGTACCAGGTATGGCACAAAACCCGGATGCTGTAACCGGCATTTGGTCCAGTCCTCACGGTAGCGGAAGAATACAGATCTATAAAAAAGGAGCTCAATATTTTGGAAAGCTGGTATGGATCAAAGAACCTAACGACGAGAACGGAAAGCCCAAACACGATATCCATAATCCCAATAAAAATCTGCGGTCCGCTCCTGTTATCGGATTAGATGTATTGAGAAACTTTAAATACGATGATGGTGAATGGGTAGACGGAACCGCCTACGACCCCAAATCCGGGAAAACCTACAGCTGTAAAATGTCATTAGAAAACCCCGATCGACTCAATATACGGGGTTATATCGGCATTAGTTTATTAGGCAGAACAGAAACCTGGTCGAGAGTGAAGTGATTTAATTGTTAGTTGGCTGGGGGTATATGGCCGGTTTTGCCCACTTATCATAAATTCGTAAATCTAAAATCGTAATTCGCAAATCCCTTATGCCTTAAACCCTTTACCTTCTACCCTCCTACCGTTTAACGGTGTTCTTTAAGTTCTTGGGTATAAATCGCGTTAATATCCTTAACGGGATTGGATAACAGGTAAACCGGCGTACCTTTTTCGCTGGCATGCGGACTGCTTACTTCGCCAACTTTTAGTATTTTCTCAAATGCCGAAAGCCATACTTCATTGTTACCGGCGTAAATGATATGTTTAGGTCTGATGGCTTCGGGAGCCCAAAGCATATAGCTGCTGCTGGTACAAATTACCGGGGGCAGATTTCCTGATTTGCCTAAATGGTCAATAGCGCCGGCAAGCCCGTAATTATCGGCAAGAATAATGGTGGTATCCTGCTCATCTCCCTGATGCTCCCAGGCGGTAACCGTGTATTGGGCAATTTCATCCCATCCCAACATATCGGCATAGGTTTGGTTGATCTCATGGTATTCCTGGTCGCTCCACTTCAGGGGAAATTTAATGTGCAGCCTATGGTACGTAAAGTCAAACAATGATAAAGTAGCAGGTAAAGGTAAAACCGGAATTGCCAGCGGCACAAATACCAGTGCCGGGACAAGGCAAACGGTTAACAGCACATAATGCGTTCGCTCTGATAAACGCATCAGTAATTTCTGCCAGGCTATTCCTCCTGCTGCAAATAAGGGCAGATAAGCGCCAAAACTGTATCGCAATTTAGAATGCAGCAATAGCAGTATGATCTGTATAATGATAAATGCAACCGACACAAAGGTGTATTTTATCCGGGTTCTGCTAACAAACAGGTAAACCAAACCCGGCAGCCAGATGAGTATCCCGGTAGCATAAATCAATACCTGTTCCAGCAAATAATCGTATGTGCTAATATAAATTGCCAGCGAATAGTACAAATGCTTAAAATGCGCTATAGCCGGGAAATGATGCTGATACTGCCATAATAAATTGGGCAGGGCAATCAGGAACGCCAGTAAAAGCGCTATAAAAACATGTTTGTTGAGTATGTATTTGCGCTGTGGAGAAAAAAGCAGGGCAATTAATAAACTGATAGCATACACGGCAATCGTATAATTAGTCAGCAAACCAAATCCAAAGGTCAATGCAAACCAGTAAACATAGTTAATATGCCGGGTCTGTACGTACTTAACCAGTAAATAGGCAATAACAATCCAGAAGAACTGCTCAAAAACTACCGGTTGCAGCAGATACTGGCTTCCCATAAAAGCCGGTGAGAATATGGCTCCCAGGCAGGCCACGCTTACAGCAAAACGTTTACCGCCAAACGCGATAGTAAGCAGACCGGTAAAATAGGTAGTAAGCGCACTAAAAATTGCGGGAAACAACCTGTACGCATACAAGCTATCACCGAATAAATGCCCTGATAACCAGGCTATATATCCTGTAAAAGGCGGCGCTTCGTTATATCCCCAACCTGGATGCTTGCTATAAGCAATATATAATAATTCATCGCGGTGAAAACCCAAATGTCGGTTGGCTAACAGATTGATAGCCAGTTTTAAACAAGCGTATAGCAGAATTAATTGCGCTTCTCTGGGGTTTCGCCGAAAAACAGACATCCATATCAGTTGGTTGCCTTAAAGATATATAAATTTATAATAACACGATAAAAAATGTATTAATGTTACAATTAAAAACTACTGCATAGTATATTCTTATATTTATATTAAATCCTTTATATTTCGGGGTCAAACACTCCCTTGTAACGGATACATGAAAAGCCTTTTTATTTGCCTGCTGAGTTTGTCGCCCCTGTTCGTCGCATCGCAAACCATCAATGTTACCCGTTTGCAATGTCAAAATGCAAACAATCCGCTGGGCGTAGAACAGCCCAACCCGGCCCTAAGCTGGCAGCTTACCAGCAACCAGCGAAATACGATGCAAACGGCCTATCGTATTTTGGTTTCTGATGATGTGAACCTGCTCAAAAGCAATAAGGGTAATATCTGGGATTCAGGGAAAATCAATTCCCAGTCGTCTATACAAGTGAAATATACCGGTCAAAAACTAAAGTCTGCCAAAACATACTACTGGAAAGTAAAAGTATGGGATAATAAAGGTCGTGTTTCAGATTGGTCAGACAAAGCTTCCTGGCAAATGGGGCTTCTAACCGCGGCAGATTGGAGTAAAGCGCAATGGATTGGCTATAACAGGCTACCGGATTCTGCACGGATTGTCCCGGCTTTACATTCACTAACCAAAGCCGGTAAAAATGTGCGCCTTAAACGGGATATTCTGCCATTGTTACGAAAAGAATTTACGGTAAGCACTTCTGTAAAAAGCGCTACCCTGTTTATATGCGGACTTGGGCAATTCGAGCTAAGCCTGAACGGAAAAAAAGTTAGCGACCATTTTTTAGACCCGGGCTGGACTCAATATGATAAACATGCATTATATGTAACGTTCGATGTAACCAAGATACTGCAACATGGAAAAAATGCGTTGGGCGTACAGCTTGGCAATGGCTTCTACTATATCCCTAACGAGCGCTATACCAAAATAACAGGCGCCTACGGCTTTCCCAAAATGCGATGTAAACTGATGATTGAATACCGAAACGGCGCTGTTGAAACCCTGGTTAGCGATACCTCCTGGCGTACGCATGAAAGTCCGACTGTTTTTTCAAGTATTTACGGTGGCGAAGATTATGACGCCCGCTTGGAGCAGAGCGGATGGGATAAACCGGGCTTTAACGACCGGCATTGGCAGCAAGCGGTCGTTGTTGACGGGCCTCCCCTGCTTCATTCGCAAACTGCCGAACCCGTTAAACTGTTCGATGAACTAAAACCACAAAAAATCACACAGCCTAAACCTGGTCTGCGGGTTTACGACCTTGGACAAAATGCGTCCGGTATTCCCGCTATCAGCGTAAAAGGTAAACGGGGAAGCGTCGTCAAAATCACTCCGGGCGAATTGCTCAATCCGGATGGCACGGTAAATCAGTCGGCTACGGGAAGACCTAACTACTTTAGCTATATCCTAAAAGGTGAAGGAGTGGAAAGCTGGCAGCCTAAATTTACCTATTATGGTTTCAGATACGTGCAGGTAGAAGGCGCAGCGCCAGCCCAGGAACATATTGACAGCCTGCCGGTTTTGTATTCCGTTAAGGGATTACACAACCATTACGATGCCCACGCCGATGGTACATTCTGGTGCTCGGACACCCTGTTTAACAGTACTTATAAACTGATAGACTGGGCGATACGGAGCAATATGGTGAGTGTACTTACCGACTGTCCGCACCGCGAAAAGCTCGGCTGGCTGGAAGAAGCACACCTGATGGGCAGTTCCGTTCGCTATGCGTATAACATTGCCTCCTTAGGCCGTAAAATTACCCACGATATGATGAATGCACAAACCGGTGAGGGTTTAGTGCCTGATATTGCCCCTGAATATGTACAGTTTAGCGGTGGCTTTCGCGATTCGCCCGAATGGGGCAGCAGCGCTATTATTTTGCCCTGGTACCTGTATCACTGGTATGGCGATATCGAAAACCTGAAAATGGCCTACCCCATGATGAAACGATACATCGCTTACCTGGATAAAAAATCCGAAAATCATATCCTCTCCTACGGTTTGGGCGATTGGTTCGACATTGGCCCTAAACGTCCCGGCGAGTCGCAGCTTACTCCAAAAGGCGTAACGGCTACTGCCATCTATTATTACGACCTCGATATTATCCGGCAGGTAGCCGCTTTATTGGGTGAAAAGCAAGACGCTGAACAATATGGTGCTTTGGCTGCTACGGTTAAAAAATCGTTTAACGAACAGTTTTTTGATAATAAAACGGCTCAATATGCCAGTGGAAGCCAGGCGGCCAACGCTATGGCGGTTTATATGAAGCTGGTTGAACTTTCTTACAAAAACGCTGTTGTGGCCAATCTGGTTAAAGATATCCGCGACCGGAATAACAGCCTTACGGCCGGTGATGTGGGTTTCAGGTATGTTTTACGGGTGCTGGAAGATGAAGGTTATCCGGATGTAATCTATGCCATGAACAGCCGCTCGGATGTGCCCGGCTATGGCTATCAGCTTGCTCATGGCGCTACCGCGTTAACCGAATCGTGGCAGGCTTACGGCTTTGTTTCCAATAACCACTTAATGCTTGGTCATTTAATGGAATGGTTTTACAGTGGTCTGGGCGGTATCCGTCAGGCGGATGGTTCTATCGCTTTTAAAACGATTGAGATCAGGCCTCAGCCCGTTGGTAGTGTCACTGCGGCAAAGGCATCATACTCCTCTCCTTACGGGGTAATCCGCACGGAATGGAATAAATTACCCAAAGGTTTTAACCTTACCGTTGAAATTCCAGCTAATGCTACAGCCCGTATCTATCTTCCGGCAAACGCCAGACAACAGGTTACCGAAAGTGGAAAGCCGGTTGAAAAGCTAACGGATATTCGTATCGCCGAAAGGCAGGAGAATTGCCTTGTTTTAACTGTTGGCTCCGGGAAATATCAGTTTTTGGTTAACTAAAAATGCCGGAATTGTGGTTCCGGCATTTTGTTGTATTAAAATAAATGAGGTTTAGATAGACCCAATGTGCTGAACAAGGTCAATCAGCTTGTTAGAGTAGCCCCACTCGTTATCGTACCATGATACCACTTTAACAAAGGTGTCGCTTAACGCGATACCGGCCTTGGCATCAAAAATTGATGTACGGGCATCACCTAAGAAATCCTGCGAAACCACTTCGTCTTCAGTGTAACCTAAAATACCTTTCAGCTCACCTTCCGAAGCTTCTTTCATGGCTTTCTTAACATCATCATAAGATGCCGGTTTGGCTAGGCGTACGGTTAAATCTACCACAGAAACATCGGCCACAGGCACACGGAACGACATACCGGTCAGTTTACCTTTTAATTCCGGTAATACCAAACCTACCGCTTTGGCTGCCCCGGTTGATGATGGAATGATGTTCTGGTATGCGCCACGTCCGCCACGCCAGTCTTTATGCGACGGGCCGTCAACGGTTTTTTGTGTAGCTGTTACGGCGTGGATAGTGCTCATTAGGCCTTCCAGGATGCCGAATTTATCGTTCAATACTTTTGCAATTGGCGCCAGGCAGTTCGTGGTACACGATGCGTTTGATACAATAGTTTGCTCTGGTTTTACCTGCTTGTGATTAACGCCCATTACAAATGTCGGGGTATCGTCTTTTGCGGGTGCAGACATTACTACTTTTTTAGCACCTGCCTGGATGTGCTTTTGCGCATCGGCCTGGGTTAAGAATAAACCGGTAGACTCGATGATGATCTCAGCGCCTACCTCGTTCCATTTCAGGTTTGCCGGGTCTTTTTCGGCAGTAACACGGATGGTTTTACCGTTAACCACTAAATGACCGTCCTTCACCTCAACGGTTCCTTTAAAAGCTCCATGGGTAGAATCGTACCGTAACATGTAAGCCATGTACTCGGGGTCTACCAGATCATTTATACCAACAACTTCAATATCGCTTCTTTCGCTGGCAGCTCTGAATGCCAGACGGCCAATACGACCGAATCCATTAATTCCAATTTTCATATTTGTACTAATTTTTATTTATGTAATAATTTAAAACGTTATATATCGGCGCTTTTACCACCGATTGTATCTCCATTCCGTTTTTATGCGCTGTTTCGTGCAGCCAGTCTTCAAAACCGGCGGCTACCGTACCGGCAAAATGTAAGGGATTGCCTGGATGCTTCTTGCTTAACGGAATGATATAATTTTTAAAATACTGGTCGAAACCTGTACTTACTATTTGCTTAATGAACGGATCTTTTTTGTTATCCATCAAAAATTCGGAAAACGAGCCTAAAAATAATATTGGATGCGGGTTCCGGTAAACTTTTTCAAGGATGTACTTGCGATCATAATTATATTTGTATATAAATTTCTCTCTGAGTGCGGCGGGCATCTCATTTACCAGGAAGCTTTTCAGCAACTTTCTTCCGATCCAGTTTGACGACCCTTCATCATTAAGAATAAATCCTAAGCCGTAATTGTTTTTTTTCAGGTGTTTTCCGTTGTAATAAGCGGCATTAGAACCGCTGCCTAATATACCAACAATACCTTTACTATCGCCACAGGTTCCCAAGGCGGCCGCTTTCATATCGGGCTCAACAACTACCTTACTGTGAATAAAAAAGGCTTCCAGTGCATTGCTAACAATGCTTTTTTGCTCTTTAGAGGTTATGCCGGCCCCAAAAAAATAGATCTTTTTTATTTTTTCGGCGTGGGTTATCAGCTCATTGTTTTTATTGAGCAGTTGTGTGATAACCTTTTCATCGTCGAAATACGGGTTTATACCTATTGTTCTGAACTCGGAAACCAGCGTATGTTTTTCGGCCAGTTTCCAGTTTGCATACCGCGAACCACTGTAAACAACGGCGATCATCTCAAATAGTAAGCACGTTAGCCATTTCCAACAGATCTTCCTCCAGCTTAAAGGTAGAATGATTAATTGCCTCGCTCAGATCGGTGAGCTGCACTTTATTGTTTTTTAGCCCTACCATTTTCCGGGTTTCGCCATTCAGCAAGGCATTAACAGCGCCATATCCTAAACGGCTGGCCAATACCCGGTCAAAGCTGCTGGGATTACCGCCCCGTTGTAAGTGGCCGAGAATGGTAACCTTAATATCGTAAAACTGTAATTTCTCTTTTACCCGCTTGGCTACGTTGTAAGCTCCACCATTTTTATCCCCCTCGGCAATAATTACAATGCTCGATGTTTTATTACTGTCGTATCCCTGCTCAAGCTTTGTAATAAGGTCTTCTATGGCGGTATCTTTTTCAGGAAGAAGAACGGCTTCTGCCCCACCGGCAATACCGGCCCACAAAGCGATACTTCCGGAATCACGTCCCATAACTTCTACAAAGAAAATGCGATCGTGAGAGGCTGCTGTGTCCCTGATCTTATCAATGGCTTCAATAACAGTATTGTTTGCCGTATCATAGCCTATGGTAAAATCAGTTCCGTGCAGATCATTATCTATGGTACCGGGAATTCCAATTACCGGGATCCCAAACTCTTTGGAAAGCAGCTCAGCGCCGGTAAATGTACCATCGCCACCTATGGCAACTAAGGCATCAATACCTTTTTCTACTAAATTTTTATAGGCTTTTTCACGGCCTTCCGGTGTTCTGAATTCCTGGCAGCGGGCTGTTTTTAACATCGTTCCGCCGTGCTGGATAATATTGCAAACTGAGCGGGCATCCATATCCAGGAAATTTTTATCAATCATGCCCTGATATCCCTGTACAATACCTACCATTTGCTTACCTTTATATAAACCAGTACGTACTACTGCCCTGATGGCAGCATTCATCCCGGGAGCATCGCCTCCTGATGTATAAACAGCTATTTTTTGTATGGATTTCACTAAGTGATTTAAATAATGTGAGCACGAATATACTGTGTATTTTTTACACTAAGGTAATTTTTGTAATAATTTTTTCCACTTTTATCTAAATACCCGAAGTTATTATTGATAATTATTGACTTTCAGTTTGTTATATTGTATAGGCTGAATCGCCGTAAAATGAGCAACAAAATCAGATCGCCTAACCTGCATTCATACTCCTGCAGCCAGTAGCAGGATTAACAGCAGACCATGCGTGTTGCTGCCCCAGGCTCATAGGGTGCCATCCGGCTAATCAGAATTAGCAATCAATATATTAGATATGGGGTTTGAAATGAGTCAATTAACATTTATTTATAATCCAGGTTTCATTAGATTAAGCAGTAATAGAACGCTTATTATTCCATATTACATGAATAGAAATGCGTCATTATTCGTATCCATCAAGAACAAACATTGGCTGAGAGCCGTCTCCAACAACTGCTAGGTTTTATACAATATAGTCTTATACCTTTTGCATAATAGTTGACTTTTAGTCGGCTACTTTTTGAGCCTGCACTTTATCAAATTTTAATTTTCTTTGCTTTAATCAGGGAGGTATAATTTGGATTTATATGCTCTTTAGTGAGCATTTGATATAGCCGCATCCAGCCATCGTGTTCAAAGGTTTCTCTCAATCGAGCTTTTTTCTCTTCAGGAGACAATGTCAATATAGAGCTTTTATAGAAAAACAATTGCTTGTCACTATTATAAAGCTTATCACTCTCTATTAACGTCAACTTATTTAAACCATAATCTGGTATATCTAAAACATTATTTTTAAACGTATATGCATGTGTTTTAACAGTGTCAACACCATCTTCTACTATATCTCCATAGTACACTGTTCTTAAAATCTCAACCTCTTTACTGGTTTTAAAATACAGTTCAAGCTCTGTGATATAGGTTACCTTTTTTATATCTAAACTATTACCAAGAAGAATATAAAGCTTTTTCCCTCTCAATAAATCTGATGTAGTATTAACACAAGACGTTACTAACATCAATAACAGAAATAAAGATAAATAACTTTTCATCTCTAATTGTCAATGTTAACGCCATATTCACTGAAGCACCCGGCCATTAATTTGGTAAAATGATCCTTATTATCCGGTAATGCTTGCTTCATATCTTCAACCCTCGGATATTCAGTAATAAGTTTATCAAGAAAACAATCTGCAACTTCATTCTTATGGGCAATAAGACGTTCATCGCCGATATTTCCTATAAGAAAATCTACATATTCACGAGTTTTCTGTTTATCTATTTCACTCCAATCATTGGCTGCCAACCGTATTGATGAATTTGGTAAGCTGATGTACGCCTCGCACCAATCACTTAAAGACCTGTACGAAGTATCCGGAAAAGAGCTGGACACTATTGTAGAATTTGCGTTAACACGCGATGATGTGGCCGGTGCACGCATGACCGGCGCCGGTTTCGGCGGTTGTGCTATCGCGTTGGTTAAAGGCGACTCTTTTGATGATTTCAGCGAAAAAATAATCGCTTATTATACCGACAAAATCGGTTATGCACCTTCGGTTTACAATTCGCTGATTGGCGATGGCGTGAAAGAACCATAATGCGCAAACTGAAACTGGAAAAATTAGGGCGGGTAAGTGTTCCCGAATTTCGGGAGCAGGAAAAACTGCCTGTTGTTATTGTACTCGATAATATCCGGAGCATGCATAATGTGGGCTCGGTATTCCGGACAACTGATGGTTTTGCCGTTGAGGAGATTGTACTTTGCGGCATTACGGGGCAGCCCCCGCACCGTGAAATTGAGAAAACGGCTTTAGGCGCTACCCATTCTGTTGCCTGGACGTATGAGGCTCATACCGTAACAGCGGTAAATCGCTTGCGAAAGGATGGTTATCAGCTTATCGCTATAGAACAGGCCGAGAACAGCACGATGCTTAACCATTTCCAGCCTGATACAGGTAAAAAATACGCTCTGATATTCGGCAACGAGGTAAATGGCGTTTCCGACGAGGTGATGAAACTTGTTGATACCTGCCTGGAAATTCCACAATTCGGAACTAAACATTCGTTCAATATCGTGATATCAGCTGGCATTGTGCTGTGGGATTTTTTTTCAAAACTGAATGTAAAAGAAAACTAACATATCCGGTATTGTTAAATTATTAACCCTATAACGATATCTAAAATTTCATAAGTAAATCACAATCAATCATTTACGATTAAACCCATTGGGTTAATAATATACAAACGTCATAGGTTTTTAAAACCTATGACGTTTAAAACTATGTTTTAACAGACGAAACACTATTTACGCCAGGTTAACCCGATTTTTACGATAGTGAAAGCTCATAAACTCTCCTACAAATTCAGCTCAAGCCCCGCCGATACAGTTCGTGGCCGGGGCAATGTTCCCCAATCTATTCCCCGGTTAATCACGCTATCGCCGTACGTATCAATATCCGGATCATAGCCCGAATAGTTGGTTATAGTGAAGATATTGGTAGCAGAAAGATATACCCTCAGCTTCTTTACTTTTGAATTCCGGTTCATTGCAAAAGTGTACCCAGCAGAAATATATTGAAGCCTGAGAAAAGAAGCGTCTTCAACGGCCCAATCAGGAACACGCGTATTAATTGGAGCATTTATTAAATTACTATAGGTCGCTCTCGGATACAGGTTACTGCTGCCTGGCCCTGTCCACCGGTTAGTATAGGCATCCTGCGACATATTGTAATTGTTGTAGGTATTATTGGTATGTGTAACCCATTTATTGAGGTTCAAAAGCTCATTTCCATAACTTCCGGTAATACCTAAGTTAACCGATATTTTTTTATAGCTCACAGCCGCGTTTAGCCCGTAAATAAAATCAGGATACGGGTTGCCTGTTACTGTTCTATCGGCATCTGTGATCTGGCTATCATGGTTCCAGTCTACCCATTTAATATCGCCCGGCTGGGCGGTAGCTGCTTCCGGGCCCGCGGCAACTTCTGCCGCAGTCTGGTAAATTCCATCAGTTTTATACGTATAAAAGGAAGATACTGTATTACCGGATTGCGCTGTTTGCACCACCATACCCAAACCTGAATTATAAGAAGTATAATAAGCCTGCCCCGCTCCTGCAATGCCTTGAGGAAGGTTAAGTTTATTACGCATGAAAGCGATATTGCCGCCAATGGTTACCGACCAGTTTGTTTTACAGAGCAAATAATTTCCGGTAATCTCCAAGCCGCTGTTGGCTATTTCACCCATGTTGGTATAATAACTTATCCCACCCGGTGCGCTAACATTTATTAACATATTACTGACATTTTTTCTGTAATAGTCCAGCGAAAAATTCCATGCGTTACCCGCTAAACCAATATCAGCGCCAATATTGAAATTTTTCACCAGGGATGGTTTCAAATTCGCGTTATTCATATCAGAGAGAACGTAGCCCGGTCCAACAGTGCTTCCCGGATAATAAACAAGTGACCCTGTCTCTACATAATTAGCAGATCTCACATATTCGATACCGGCCACACCATAACCGGTGCGCAGACGAAGCAACGAGATAACTTGCCAGTTAAAGTTCTTTTCGTTGGATATTGTCCAGTTAAAACCGGCTGAAGGAAAGAGTTTCCACCTTGAGTCCGGGGCATATCGCGACATGCCCTCGTAAGTTCCTGTCAATGTCAGAGCGTAGCGCTTATCATAGTCGTATCCGACACGGGCTTTAATGGAATGAAGACCGGCATTATAGCTCGAATAAGAGCGACTGCCCTCATAATCAAATAAGCTTGTACCGTTAACCGTTTCATTTTTCCATTTCTGCCAGGCATATATCGCGGAAACATCAAATGTATGCGCCTGCCGGGTCTCACGGTAGTTCAATTCATTGAAAATAGTGTATGATGTATTTTTATTCCCGTCATGAACGGCTACCTCATCTCCTGAAGTTGTTCTGACAAGCTCATTTTTAGCATGATAACGGTCTATCCCCGCAAGGAAATTATACGTCCATTTTTCGTTAAAGTGATACGATGCGTTAATGTTTCCCAGCAGTATATCCAGCTTTGCATCATTTTTATTTAGGTAAAAAGTAAGTGCGGAATCAGAAAATGCCGGATTATTTTCCAGGGGACTGTTGATGAGGGCAAAAAGCGGGGCGAAATTGGTTTCGCCAAAAGCCGCTTCCGTGGTATTTCCCGCATAGTTATGTCGTGTACCTGAATAGTAGGAACGCAAACCTACTTTCAGTTTTGAACCAAAGGTATGATCGGCATTGATTCGTAACCCTCCTGTCAAATAATCAGATTGCGACGCGATAGCATTCTGATCGTTATAATTACCGGAAACAAAATAATTGCTCTTATCATTACTGCCACTTAAAGAAAGGTAATGCATCTGAGAAAACGAGTTTTTGAACACCCTGTCCTGCCAGTTTATACTGTTTGCCGATAATGTATTTATCTGCTCATCGGTATACAACGGGCTTTGACCGGAATTCTGGCGACCTTCGTTAATAAACCGCATATAATCGCCGGCGTTTAATACAGATTGTTGCCGGGGTAAACCGGCCATATCCACACGGTTAAAGTAAGTCAGCTTACCTTGCTTTTTATCTTGCTTTGTGGTAATTTTAATAATCCCGTTACCAGCCATCGCTCCGTAAATTCCGGTTGTTGCCGCATCTTTAAGCACCTCAATCGTTTCTATATCTTCCAGACTTATCCCTCCTAATACATCCGTTGGCCGGGAATTATCTCCTGCAATGGTATGGCCCGGAGTTGCATTCAACACCTGCCCGTCTATCACAATCAGAGGATAATTACTTCCGGATATAGTCGTAATTCCACGAATATCTAACGTAGTTGCCGTGCCTGGCTGCCCGCTATAGGGCGTTACTTTCAGCCCGGCAACCCTGCCTTGTAAAAATCCGGCAATCGAATTGGCATGATAATCGGGACTGAGCTTATAATCGCAAACAGTAACAACAGATAAACAGGAATCATTAATGGTTTTTTCATGAGCATCCTGCGCTTTTAACAGTTGGGTAACAAATAGCGGAAACAAGATAAAAATCATTCTTATCCGCTGTAGGCGATAACGTAGATTTGTGGTCATAAGGAATTGGTTAATAGATGCTAAAGATGATTCTTTTTTAGTATAGATAAAAGCCAAAAAACTATAACTTTTGTAGAATACACCTTAACAGTAAAGAAAAAACAGGCAATTACCCTCTTAACTGTGGCAGCTATACCTTGATTTAAAACTCATATCAGCTATGCATAAACAAAAGCTCACTAATAGTATACAAGACTTTTTATTTAAACCCGTTTTACTTTCCAAATGATTACACTAAGTCCATTGTGATTATTTTTCCCCGAAGAGCACCCGAAGAACTCACAAGCTATAGCTTGCCGGGACAGCACATAGAAAACCATAAGACCATATATTTGTCGGTATTCCCTTAAAACAAAAACCCTGCTTATCATGCTTTAAACACAGAAACCAGGATTCCTTCCGGGTTACTTAGTGTATTGCTCCGGGACACATCCGGAAGTTTGGGGATTTTTCCCGAAGAAGTCCCGAACGTGTCCCGAAGAAGACTTCCCCCGATTTCCAGTTTTCATTAATCCTTAGTAGTTTTGGCCGCAACAAACTTTCAGTAAAATATGGATTACGACGTAATAGTTATTGGTAGCGGTCCGGGTGGTTATGTAGCCGCCATACGGGCGTCGCAGTTAGGGCTAAAAACGGCCATTGTAGAACGTGAATCGTTAGGTGGCATCTGCCTGAACTGGGGCTGTATACCAACCAAGGCATTACTAAAAAGCGCACAGGTTTTTGAATACATCAATCACGCACAAGAATACGGAATCAATGTACAGCAGGGTCAGGTTGATTTCAATGCGGTTATTAAACGCAGCCGTGGCGTTGCCGAAGGCATGAGCAAAGGTATCCAGTTCCTGATGAAGAAAAATAAAATTGACGTGATCATGGGAACCGCCCGCATTAAAAAAGGCGGGAAAACCGAAGTAAAGCTGGCCGACGGATCAACCAAAGAATATACCGCGAAACATACCATACTGGCTACCGGCGGCCGCTCACGCGAATTGCCGAACCTGAAACAGGACGGTAAGAAAGTGATCGGATATCGCCAGGCCATGAACCTGCCGGAACAGCCAAAATCAATGGTTGTTGTGGGTTCAGGAGCTATCGGAATTGAGTTTGCATACTTCTATAACGCTATAGGCACTAAAGTTACCGTGGTAGAATACCTGGATAATATTGTTCCGCTGGAAGATGAGGAAATATCAAAAGCCTTGGCCAAAAGCCTGAAAAAAGCAGGTATTGATATCATGACCGGCTCCAACGTCGAATCGGTTGATACATCCGGCAACGGCTGCAAGGTGCAGGTAAAAACCGCATCCGGAACGCAAACGTTAGAGGCCGACATTGTGCTATCGGCCGTAGGGGTAACGCCAAACCTGGAAAATATTGGCCTGGAAGAAGTTGGCGTAAAAGTTGAAAAAGGTAAAGTGGTGGTTGACGATTTCTACAAAACCAACGTAGAGGGCGTATACGCTATTGGCGATATTGTTAAGGGACAAGCGCTGGCCCACGTTGCTTCCGCCGAAGGTATTACCTGCGTGGAAAAAATAGCCGGACATCACCCTGAACCTATTAATTATAATAACATTCCGGGTTGTACCTATTGTTCGCCGGAAATTGCCTCTGTAGGTTATACAGAGAAAGCCGCCCGCGAAGCCGGATATGAAATCAAGGTAGGTAAATTTCCGTTCTCCGCATCCGGAAAAGCAAGCGCTGCCGGAGCAAAAGACGGCTTTGTGAAGGTAATATTCGATGCCAAATACGGCGAATTCCTGGGTGCGCACCTGATCGGCGCCAACGTAACCGAAATGATCGCCGAAGTAGTTGTTGCCCGCAAGCTGGAAACCACCGGAATAGAGATCATCAAATCGGTACACCCGCACCCTACCATGAGCGAAGCCATTATGGAAGCTACCGCCGACGCTTACGGCGAAGTGATACACTTGTAAGGTAGAAGGCGGAAGGTGTGAGGCGGAAGGTTAAAAGACCCAAGCCGAGCATTGCAGAATGCTATACATCCCGGCAACAAAACCCGTACAAAACCCTTTGATTCAGCCGAAGGGTTTTGTACTTTTATGGCATAACAGCCTTAAACCGTATACCTCTGACCTTAAACCCTTACCATGAAGCTATATACCATCGATACGGAACTTTTCAAACTGGATGGCGGGGCTATGTTCGGCGTGGTTCCTAAAACCATCTGGAACAAATCTAACCCGGCTGATGAAAACAACCTGTGCACCTGGGCCATGCGTTGCCTGCTGGTTGAAGATGGTAACCGCCTTATTCTGATCGATACCGGTATCGGTAATAAGCAAAGCGAAAAATTCTTCAGCCATTATTATCTCCACGGAAATGACACGCTGGATAAATCGCTGGCGAAATATGGTTTTAACCGCGATGATATTACCGACGTTTTCCTTACCCATTTGCATTTTGACCATGTTGGCGGCGCTATTATCCGTCAGGATGATAAGCTGGTTCCCGCCTTTAAGAATGCCGTTTACTGGAGCAATGAAAAACACTGGAACTGGGCAGTTTATCCCAACGCCCGCGAAAAAGCCTCGTTTTTTAAGGAAAATATTCTTCCTATCCAGGAAAGCGGGCAACTGCGATTTATTGAAGAACGTGCTAACATCAGGTTTACTGACAATATTTCCGTAAAATTTGCTTACGGCCATACCGATGCCATGATGCTGCCGGTTATCCGGCACCGGGATAAAACCATCGTCTACATGGCTGACCTGCTGCCTTCTGTGGGACACATCCCTCTCCCCTATGTCATGGCTTATGATATGTTCCCGATGACCACGCTAACCGAAAAGGAAGCGTTCTTAAAGGAAGCACTCGATAATAATTATATTCTTTACCTGGAGCACGACCCAACGGTAGAATGTTGTACGCTACAGCTTACAGAAAAAGGCATACGTGCTAAAGACACATTTCCCTTAACAGATATTGGCTAATTCTTATTTCAGGCAGAAATAAACAGACTTTCGACTGACAAACATAAACCTTACAGAGGCGGTTACTTGTAAGGTTTATATATGAAAATTTATCGTCGGCTTTTTTCTGTTACTGCACTCCCATTTGTTATATGCCTGTGCCTGAACGCATGTAACAGTTTTGAATACAGCCCGAATGTGGCTTTTGATGCTGATTCTCCTGAAAACCTGAATGCCCAAAACCTGGCAAAAATCCAGGCTCAAACCCCTGATGATACCATTAAGCTGATCTTATGCGGAGATACCCAACGGTCGTATGAATCGTGCGAAGCTTTTGTTAAAAAAGTAAATGCCATTGATAACGTAGATTTTGTATTGCTGGATGGCGATATTTCCGATTTCGGCCTTTTACAGGAAATGGAATGGGTGCATAAGATATTCAGCAAGCTGAAAGTGCCTTATCTCGGCGTAATCGGTAATCACGATGCCGTAGCCAACGGCAAAAACGTATTTGAGCACATGTATGGCCCATTGAACTACAGCTTTGTATATGATAGTGTGAAATTTGTTTGCCATGACACCAACAGTCGTGAAGTTAAGTTTGATCATACCGTGCCTAACCTGGACTGGCTTCGTAAAGAGTTTACGCCACAGCAGGGTGTCAACCATTTTGTCGCTGTAGCCCATGTGCCGCCCACAAGTGTAGACTTTGATCAATCGCTGTTTAATGAATATGGCAGAATTTTAGATGGCACACCCGGTTTCCTGGGTTCGTTAAATGCGCATAATCATACCATCGGCATAGAATATCCTTACAGCGACAACAAGCCCTATTACATTACAAACGGGGTTTATACACGGGGATTCTCAATTATCAAGATATTTAAAGGGCATTTTACCAATGAATTTATCCTGTATTAGACGAATAATCCTGCCACTGGCACTTATTTTACCGGGTAATTTTGCCAATGCCCAGAAGCTGGACTTCCTGATACCCCATACAGCTACTTTACAATATGCAGGTAGCATCGGCTTTTTCAGCGCAGGTGCAGGCTATAGCTTTTTCGGGAAAGATAAAGGCTCGCTGGATATAAGCTATGGGTTCGTTCCCAAAGCAGTTGGTGGTCCGTTGAATATCCTGGCCGCGAAATTCGCATGGCGTCCTTTTCTTATTCCCGTCAGCAACTGGGGAACGCTGTTCCCAATTAATCCCGGAATGTTTATTTCATACCACATGGGTAGTAATTATAGCCGGTTTTGGGATAAAAACACCTATGAAAAAGGGTACTACTGGTGGTCAACTGCCCTGCGACCACATATTTCACTAAGTACCGAAATAAAGATTAACGCGGCCAAACTGCTCGGTCAAAGCAAAATAAAGTATATCAGCCTGTACAATGAATTTAACACAAACGAATTGTATTTAATTAGTTACATACAGAACCGTCATGCGCTGCGATTACATCAAATTATCAAAATGGGGATAGGTGCAAAATTTTACTTTCAATAGATATTCATTTCGGCAAGTAGTGGAACGATTTTTGTGGATGAATCTTTACATAAAAGATTTCAAAAAAACAACAATTTTCAGCCAACTTTTTACACAATCCATCGTTAAAGCTATAAAAGTTTTTAACTTTGCAAACTTTCAAAAATGAAAGGGGCTAATACCGTACATGAGACAACTCAAAATAACCCAGTCCATTACCAACCGTGAGTCGCAATCGTTAGATAAATATCTTCACGAGATTGGTAAGGTAGATTTAATTACAGCAGAGGAAGAAGTAATTCTTGCCCAAAAGATCAGAGAAGGCGATCAAGGCGCATTAGAACGTTTAACAAAAACGAATTTACGTTTCGTAGTTTCTGTAGCGAAACAGTACCAGAACCAGGGTCTCACCCTCGGAGACCTGATTAACGAGGGAAATTTAGGCTTAATAAAAGCCGCCAAACGCTTTGATGAAACCAAAGGTTTCAAATTTATTTCGTACGCCGTATGGTGGATACGTCAGTCCATTTTGCAGGCTATTGCCGAGCAATCGCGTATTGTTCGTTTGCCTTTAAACCAGGTAGGCTCGCTGAGCAAGATCAGCAAGGCATTTTCCAAGCTGGAGCAGGAATATGAACGCGAACCATCACCGGAAGAACTGGCAGACATTCTGGAAACTACGGTTGACAAAATTTCAGATACGCTCAGCAATTCCGGCAGACACGTATCTATGGATGCACCGTTTGTTCAGGGTGAAGAAAATACCCTGCTCGACGTACTGGAAAACCGCGATCCGAATACGGACAGTAACCTGATCAACGAATCGCTTTCGGAGGAGATAAAACGCTCATTGGCAACCCTTACCGAACGTGAGCGTGAGATCATTGTACTGTTTTTCGGGTTAAGTACCAATCATCCGTTATCGCTGGAAGAGATCGGAGAGAAATTCAATCTTACCCGCGAACGCGTACGTCAGATCAAAGACAAAGCACTGCAACGCCTGCGTCATACATCCAGGAGCAAGATCCTGAAATCGTATTTAGGCTAAAGCGATAAAAGATCAAGAACAGAACGCCCTTTCTGCACAGGAAGGGCGTTTTGCATTTAGTATCTTTTCAAAACAAATAGCCTCATAAACCGGTTTTTGCTTTTAATCCCGAACGGCGAATTACTCGGGGGATTTCGCTGAACTCAACCTTTAACTTTAATAGTACACTTTGCAGTTTTTTACTTTTTAATTTTAACTTTTAACTTATTAAACTGTCTCCCGAACAATACCAAAACCTTACTGCCGCCGGGGCAATTGCATACCAGCACGAATTGCGCAAGCAAATCGTGCTCCGGCCATTGGATATCCCGGTAAAACACATTGGCGGAGCAGACATCTCGTTTAACAAGTACTCAGAAACCGTTTATGCCGGTATCATTGTACTAAGCTACCCGGAGCTGCATGTTGTTGATAAAATTACCGTTATTGACCAGACACGGTTTCCGTATATCCCTGGTCTGCTTGCCTTTCGCGAAGTACCGGCCTTACTGAAAGCCTGGAAGCAGCTACAGACTAAACCTGATGTGATGGTGCTCGACGGTCAGGGTATTGCCCATCAGCGTCGTTTAGGTATTGCCACACATTTCGGTTTAGTTACCGGGGCGCCCAGCATAGGCTGCGCTAAAAGCAGGCTCACCGGAAATTTTACCGAACCGGAAAATATCCCGTTTGCAGAAAGCATCCTGTATGACCAGGGCGAAGAAGTGGGCATTGTGCTTCGCACTAAACGGAACTGTGAACCGGTATATGTTTCGCCCGGACATCGTGTGAGTATGCGTGAAAGCGTTGATATCATTAAGCATTGTGTAGGTAAGCACCGTATTCCCGAGCCTACCCGGCTGGCGCATCTGCTGGTTAATCAAAGCCGGGTAGCAGCAAGCAATAATAACAACCAGCAGGAGCTATTCTGATACAATATCTTTTTGAATTATTGATATTTTTTTATTGTTTTATAAGATATCACTGAGCCCCCCAATTGGCGGGATTTTAATTTTTGAATTTTTTAATTTGTGCCATGCTTGAAAACCTCGACCTGCAAAATGTTTTAGTACTGGATATCGAAACCGTTCCGCAGTACCCCTCCTTTGAGCATGTGCCGGTGCAACTGGCAGAACTTTGGGCACAAAAAACCGTTTACAACCGTCGCGAAGGCGAAACCGCCGAGGAATATTATCACCGGGCCGGTATATGGGCCGAGTTTGGCAAAATAGTATGTATCTCGGTCGGGATCTTTACAAACACAAATGGCCAAACCGGTTTACGCCTTAAATCTTTTGCCGGCGAGGATGAAAAGATCGTACTGCAAGAATTTTCAGAGTTGCTCAGGCGTCAGCCTTCATCGCTGATCTTGTGCGCACACAATGGCAAAGAGTTTGATTTTCCATACCTGTGCCGGCGGATGCTGATCAACTGTATGCCTATACCTTCCCAGTTACAAATTGCCGGCAAAAAGCCCTGGGAGGTCAATCACCTGGATACCATGGAGCTCTGGAAGTTTGGCGATTATAAAAACTATACTTCCTTAAACCTTCTGGCAGCAATTTTTGATATCCCCACGCCAAAAGATGATATTACCGGGGCCGACGTTCACGCCGTATTCTGGCAGGATAAGGATATCGACCGGATAAAAATATACTGCCAGAAAGATGTTATCACTACGGCACAGCTACTGATGAAATTCAGGTGCAAACCGTTAATCCCCGACGAGCAGATCGTTATTGTTAATGAATAATTTTAAAGATCAGCTCTTTCAGTAATTCACCGTCGGTAGTATTGCCGGTAGCATCAACGCCTTTGGTTTTCAGGTCGTATTCTCTTAACCAGCCAATAACACTGAACACTTTAGGCCATGCATAATTACGGGCGGCAACATCATAATCCTTTACAAAAAACGGATTTACGCCCAGTTCCCGGGCTATTCCCTGCGGGGATTTATCGGTACTGTAATGGTATTTTAACAGGCGGGTAAAATACGTATTCAGGTTACCCAATACCATTTGTATGGGGTTCGACTTCGGATTAGCCGCGAAATAATCAATGATCTGGTTCGCTTTCAGCACATCGCGTTTACCGATGGCAGTTTGCAGCTCAAACACATTATATTCCTTGCTGATGCCAATATTTCGCTGCACATCATCCGCCGAGATCTCACGGCCTTTTTCTGTGCTCAATAATAATTTGTCAAGCTCATTGGCAATTTTAGAAAGGTCGTTGCCCAAATATTCGGCTATTAAAGCGGCGGCACGGGCATTTATCTTATATTCCTTTGCCTGCACATATTCCTCTATCCAGGCCGGGATCTTATTTTCATAAATAGTAGCCGATTCCAGTACCAGTCCATTTTTCTCAATGGCTTTATATACTTTTTTCCGCTTATCAAACTTATTATATTTATAGCAGAGCACCAGTATCGTCCCCCGAAGCGGGTTCTCCAGGTAAGCCAGAAACGGGTCAGGCGATTTTTTACTGTCATCCTCTTTTCCCCATTTTAATTCCTGGGCTTCCTTTACAATAACCACCTGGTAATCGCTCATCATCGGGTAGCGTTTCACCGTATTCAGAATGGTAACCATATCGGTATCCTTACCATACAGAATCGTCTGGTTAAAACCTTTCTCCGCATCACTAAGCACATTATCCTCAATATAATCACTGATCAGGTCAATATAATAAGGCTCCTCGCCATGCAACAGGTAAACCGGCTTAAACTTTCGGGCTTTTAGATCTGATAATACAGCTTTAACGGACATGAGATGAGGTCAAAAGTAAAAAGGAAAAAGGTAAAAGCCAAAAAAGGAAGGTTGATGGTAGAAGGTTGAAGGCAGAAGGTTGAAGGTTGAAGGTAGAAGGTTGATGGTTGATGGTTGATGGTTGAAGGCAGAAGGTAGAAGGCTGGAAGGTAAAAGGAGTAAGGTTTAGGGCGTAATGCGAACAACGAAGGACTAACAACGAACAACGAAGGACTAACAACTAACAACTAACAACTACAGACGAATAACGAACAAAAAAAATTATATCTTTGAAAGCCATGTATATTATCAAAGTAAAGGGTGTTGCTAAAATTCCGGATTATGTGCAGTTACGCGATGAAAAGTTCACATTGCTGGCTTATTTTCGCATCGACCGGCCTGACAAATCGTTAGAAAAAGCCGGCCTGGGTGCACACGCAGCTTATATTATGGAAAAGATCAGGGATCTGCCTTTCGGAAAGATCCTGGAATTAGATATTTAATTAAGTGAAAAGTAAAAAGTTGAACGTAGTGAAATCCCGGATATCCGGGATAAAAGCAGGTGGCAGTTCAATATTAACAGCACATAATCACAATATCCCTGTTTATTATAAAAGTGTAGCATTAATAAAATAATGATAGGAAACGCGGTAATAAAACTACAGAATGTAGACGTATATCAGCAAAAGCACCTGGTGCTTTCTAACGTAAATTTACAGGTAAATAAAGGCGAATTTATTTTCCTTATCGGGCAAACCGGATCAGGAAAAAGCAGCCTGTTGAAAATAATTTATGGCGATCTGCACATTGGCGCCGGTGAAGGGCAGGTTGCCGGATTCGACCTGAAAAAGCTCTCAGACCACGATGTGCCTTACCTGCGCCGGAAACTGGGCATTGTTTTCCAGGATTTCCAGTTGCTTACCGACCGTACCATTGAGCAAAACCTGCATTTTGTAATGAAAGCCACCGGCTGGAAAGACAAAAACCTGATCAATGAGCGTGTACGTGATGTGCTGGAAAAAGTAGGACTACGCTCCAAGCTCAAAAAAATGCCCCACGAAATGTCGGGTGGCGAGCAGCAACGCGTGGTAATTGCCCGTGCCCTGCTCAACGATCCTGAAATTATACTGGCCGACGAGCCTACCGGAAACTTAGATCCCGATACCTCCGAAGAAATTGTGCTGCTGTTACGCGAAATCAGCAGCTCTGGCACTGCCGTGCTTATGGCTACACATGATTACCATATTATCAGGACATTCCCATCGCGTATTATTAAGTGCGAGAACGGCCAGGTACACGAAGACGCAAAGATCAGCTAAGGCTATTAATCGAATAACACCTGCTCAAAATACAGGCCGGCCTGGTGTGCTTGGGCCATTTTGATGCGTTTTTGATTTTTTTAGCACATGGCCCCGCCTTATGCGCATAGGCGTTAAGTTAATTTTAGGGATTCTTACAAAGTTTTTCACTTTTCACTTTTCACTTAATTCCAACTCCGTCATTATTGCAACAAGGCAGACATTTTGCAGGTCTAAGTACGTTTTACACTGACAGGATGACCTGTTTTAGACTCTGGCAAAAGATTTGCCGTATGCCGGTGATCAATCTAAGCTATTAAGGAATAACCGATAAATTCAAATAACATGCAGAAGACTAATCAGCGAGAGCAACAACCCGTATCAAAAGATAAAAATAGTGCAGAGGAAATTGAACAAGTGAACGAAGCGACGCAAGATCACAAAGATGATGATGGTGCAGATGAGGGCGCTGAACTTTCTGAATTAGATAAGGCCAAAGCCGAAGCTGCAGATGCCAACGATAAATACCTGCGCCTATATGCCGAGTTTGATAACTTTAAGCGGCGTACCACAAAAGAACGCATAGACCTGCTGCAATCTGCCGGGAAGGATATATTACTTTCATTATTGCCCGTACTGGACGATTTTGAACGTGCTATCAAATCTATGGAAAACGCAACTGATATAGAATCGGTAAAAGAGGGTGTGATGCTGATTTATCACAAACTGAAAACCACGCTGCAGCAAAAAGGCGTTAAAGAAATGAAGTCTGTTGGCGAGCCTTTTAATGCCGATATTCATGAAGCGATCAGTAATATTCCGGCTCCATCCGACGATCTGAAAGGCAAGGTTGTTGATGAGCTGGAAAAAGGCTATTATCTAAACGACAAAGTGCTACGCTTTGCAAAAGTAATTGTAGGTGCATAGGCAGACAACAGTTTTGAACAGCCCGGGGTATACATGTTCCGGCGTTCTATTACTATACTAAAATGGCAAAAAGAGACTATTATGATGTATTGGGGGTATCGCGTAGCTCCAGCGCCGATGAGATAAAAAAAGCTTATCGCAAGCTGGCCATAAAATACCATCCTGATAAAAATCCTGGCGATAAAGCGGCAGAAGAGAAATTTAAAGAAGCCGCAGAGGCTTACGAGGTTTTAAGCAACCCCGAAAAAAGGCAGCGCTATGACCAGTTCGGGCACGCAGCCGGATCCGGTGGTTTTGGTGGCGGCATGAATATGGAAGACATATTCAGCCAGTTTGGCGATGTTTTTGGTGGCGGAAATCCCTTTGAGAGCTTCTTTGGAGGCGGCCAGTCCCGCGGAGGCCGGCGTGTTATCCGCGGCAGCAACCTGCGTATAAAAGTCAGGCTCACACTCGAAGAAGTTGCAAAAGGAACGGAAAAAAAGATAAAAGTAAACAAACAGGTGATCTGCAAGGTCTGCGATGGCACCGGGGCAAAAGACCGATCCTCATTCCACACCTGTCCTACCTGCGGCGGAACAGGGTCGGTACGCCGGGTTACCAACACCATTTTGGGCCAGATGCAAACTACCAGCACTTGCCCCACCTGTAACGGCGAAGGCACTACCATTACCAATAAATGTAACGCCTGCCATGGCGACGGCATTGTTCGCGGCGAAGAAACCATATCCATTAACATTCCGGCCGGCGTTAGCGAAGGCATGCAGCTTTCTATGAGCGGCAAGGGAAATGCGGCGCCAAGAGGCGGTATTCCCGGCGATCTGATCATCCTGGTAGAAGAAATTCCGCACGACCTGCTGAACCGTGAAGGCAACAATATTATTTACGACCTGCATATTAGCTTTACCGATGCCGCCCTGGGCACCAGCGTTGAAGTACCAACCATAGACGGCAAGGCCAAGATCAAGATCGATGCCGGTACACAACCCGGTAAGATCCTGCGCCTCAAAGGCAAAGGTATTCCCGAAGTAAACTCTTATCACCGTGGCGATCAGCTGATATACGTGAACATCTGGACACCCAAAGCCTTATCGCACGAAGAACGGGAGCTGCTCGAAAAATTGCATCACTCGCCCAACTTCAGGCCGCAGCCCGGTAAAAATGAGAAAAGCTTTTTCGAGCGCATGAAAGAGTATTTCGAGTAAGCTGTTTACATCATAAGTATGAGAGAGGGTGTCTCAAAAGTCATAAAGCACTGCCATTTCGACGACCTTAGGCGGAGACCACGAAGTAACTGCGAAGCAAAATCTCTTTCCTAAGTACTTCTGGCGGAGATCTCTCTCCCGATCCCGTATGTACTGGAGGGATCGGGATTACGGGAGCTTTCTGGTCAGCTCCCTCCGCAATAGCAGCACATAAATACTGCTTCAGTCCCCGAAGCCCCGCATGGGTGTCCAGGAACAAAAGAGAAGATAGCTAAAAGAGCGCTCCCTGCCTCCCCGCCTCCTGCTCATTATGCTCTTATCTTACCTCTAAAACGCCGCCTATTCCCTGTTTTCCTTCCCGGCCCCGGTAATAATAAAAAACACACCCAGG
Organism: Pedobacter sp. BS3; assembly: GCF_008274585.1. Lineage (GTDB taxonomy): Bacteria > Bacteroidota > Bacteroidia > Sphingobacteriales > Sphingobacteriaceae > Hufsiella_A. The sequence continues at coordinate 370,412 of NZ_VTRT01000003.1, forward strand.
AAAATCACCAGCCAGGTATACCATTGGTATTCTACCATTTTTCCGGCAAACCGGGCCAGCTTTTTGAGCGGGATAAACGAAAAAGCACTGTCAACCTTAAACCAGATACCGGCCAGCGTTAAAACCACCAGGAACCATACAGCCCATCCGCAGAATTTAAGCATCCGGCTTTTATTCAGGATAGCAGCAATTAAAGACAAAACAGCAAACAAATAAACCAGCGAAGCCAGTGTAATATCTATGTTCCAGTAATTCCAGTTACCAACTATGGGTAAATGCAGCAACGGAAAGAAACCGGCCACTATAACTACCACGGCGCCCAAAGCACCTGCAATATTGACGTTTTTCAAGTTCAAGATTTAAAATCTAAAAATTTCCTATCGTTAGCTATCCTGCTTAAGCTGCATTTTATCAGCAAAATGAGCGCAATAATCACGCAGATCCTCTACAATATTCTTTTCGCCGGTTGCCCGCAAAAAGCTATCGCCCATAGTTTGCAGCGTTTCATAAAAAAAACGCTTCATTTCATCTACAGGCATATCCTTTGTCCAGAGGTCAATGCGTAATGAATTTTTATAATGATGATCCCAAAGCGCCAGCATCATAGATTTTACAGGCAACGCCTCCTTATTTTCAGCATCGCTCGATTCCCATAAAATATTCTCGGGCACATTGTTATCATCTAATTCAATAGTAAGTTTTATTTCTGCTTTTTTCATATAAACGTTTTCAGTATAACAAGGGTATTATGCTTGTGGTAAGCAAACCAAATGCACCTTGCAGGATTTCTTGATCCCGAATAACCGGGATTTCGCTTCGCTCAACTTTTAATTATTGATATGTTTTTTATTATTTCATAAGGCATTAATGAACCTTTCGGGTTTTTTAATTTTGACTTTAATTAAATCCTGCTGATAATCATCGTTAAAACGGCCACAAAGATGATGAATATTAGCTGCACTATCCAAATGCGTTTTGTACTTTTAATGTAATGTCTGAAAATCAAATCGGCAATAAAAAACAATAAAGCTATAGCTAAAACACCCCATACAGAAACCAGTTGCCTGTTTTCAATAGTCTGCCCAAATAAACCGGTACGGGTGTACAATATATACACCAGCATGGCAGCCAGCACCATATTTAAAGGCGTTACCCGTATCATTTTCTGCGTTTTTGCCTGGCAGATTTGTTAACCGGATTTCTACCACTCTTTGCAGCATTAGCTGTTTTGCCCTTAGCGGATGAAGGCGCATGCTTCTTCTCATGGAAAGCCCCTTTAAATTCAGGGTTCTCCTTTCGTTTCTGCATATCAATTTCACGGGCTATAGCCTGCCGTTCGTCAAAAGGCGTTTGCTCTATAAATACTTCCGCCGGAAGCTCCACTACCGGGATCTGCTGCCGTATCAGCTTCTCAATTTTGCGGACATAATATACCTCTGCCGGGTTACAGAAAGTAATGGCATCGCCGGTGTTAAAAGCCCGCCCCGTACGCCCGATCCGGTGCACATAATCCTCGATCACAATCGGAACGTCAAAATTGATCACATGGCTTACATGGCTTATATCCAGCCCACGGGCAGCAACATCCGTAGCCACCAGCATACGCACATCGCCCTCCTTAAACGCATTGATCGAGTTGATCCGGGTATTCTGCCCCTTATTAGCATGGATTACCCTCACCTGCTCCTCGCCGTACTTACGCTGCAAAAAGCTGTAAATATTATCGGCAACAGCCTTCGTTTTGCAAAAAATGATCAGACGGTTAAAGTCTTCATCATTTTTCAGCAGATGCTGCAGCAGGTTAAGCTTGGTTTTCAGGTTAGGCACTTCGTACAGTACCTGACGCACCGTTTGTGCCGGCGTTGCCTGCGGAGCCACCTCCACTACGGTAGGAAACTTCAGAAAATCGCCGGCAATTTTATGTACCAGCTCACTCATCGTAGCCGAAAACAGCAGGTTTTGCCGCTTACGGGGAACGATCTCCAAAATACGGTGTATGGAGCCGATAAAGCCCATATCCATCATTTTATCCGCTTCGTCAAGCACCAGCATCTGCAATTGCTTCACCACAATATGTCCGGCAAGGTATAAATCCAGAAAGCGGCCGGGTGTAGATACAATAATATCAACGCCCTTTTCCAGCGCTGAAATCTGCGCTTTAGGGCCTAATCCGCCATACAGCACCACCGTCCGTAAATCCGTATAACGGGCAAACAAAGCAATATTCTCCGCTATCTGCATAGCCAGCTCACGCGTAGGCGCCAGCACCAGGGCCCGCACATCATTGCCCTGCGCATATTTCAGCTTCATGAGCATGGGCAGCACATACGCCGCCGTTTTGCCGGTTCCCGTTTGCGCAATCCCCATCACATCCTGCCCGGCCAATATGGGATTAATCGCTTTCTGCTGTATCGGCGTAGGCTCGGTATAACCCGCATCGGCAATGGCATTTAACAGTTGCCGGTTCAACTTAAAATCTTCAAACGAAGGCATAACCGCAAAGATAAATTTATCAGGCAGCTTCAAGACAATAAATTATGAAAAGCAAAGCTATTACCTTATTTGCTCCGCCAGTCCCGCCATCCGCTATAGCCCTCATTGCAATCGGGGCTGCCGCTCCTGTCGGGTTTAGCTTGGTCAAGGCAGTGCTGCTATTCTGAGACTTTGACAACTTTTAGAAAGTTGTCAAAGTTAACGCAGGCAGTTTAAACTATAGGTTTGAGATACTGAAAAACAATACCTTATTTATGCAACAGCCACCGGAACTTAGCGCTATCTGGGCTGCACAAACCAATTGATTTCAATGTTACCCTTCTTCAACTCTTCAACGGAACAGCACCCTTTGTCCCATCGGGACAACCGCTTTGTAAAGAGTATTCATATCAAGCAAAATACCATTGTACCTACAGCACGTTTATCTCCTCTGATGTTAACTTCGAAGAGCTCGCTCAGCCCGGTTATTAATACCTAAGCCATGAGCCTGCGCCTATTGCAGAAACCATTTCAATCATTCAACAATCTAACAATGCAACAATTTTAGCAATAGAACAATTCAATCACAAATTCAAAATCGTAATTCGTAAATCCAAAATCGTAATCCACCAGTAGTTTTCTATCAATCTAATTTTTAAATTCAGGGCGTATTTAAGTTAAGCCCTTTATATGGAAAGATTTACCGGCCTTATCGGCATTGCGCTCATTTTTGCCATTGCCTTTTTAATTTCCAATAACCGCAAAGCAATCAATTACCGGGTAGTCCTGTCCGGTTTGGCTATTCAGGTGGCATTAGCGGTATTCATTCTCAAAGTACCTGTAGGTCAGGTTATTTTCGGATGGCTTGGTGCGGCCGTTACCAAAGTGCTTAACTTTTCGCAGGCCGGCGCATCGTTTGTATTTGGACCGCTGGTCAATAAAGAATACATGAGCAAAGCCTTCGGCGTAGGCAATGATTTCGTATTCTTTTTCGGCATCATCCCTACCATCATCTTTGTGGCCGTGCTGGTCAGCATGGCCTATTACCTGGGCATTATGCAGAAGGTGGTTCGTTTTTTTGCTTATATCGTATACAAGATCATGGGCGTTTCGGGAGCGGAAGCCTTATCGAATGTCGCCAGTGCTTTTGTTGGCCAGGTGGAAGCGCAGATCATGATCAAACCCTATCTTAAAGGTATGACCATGTCGGAGTTGCTGGCATCCATGTCCGGAAGCATGGCCTGTATAGCCGGCGGTGTGATGGCCGTTTACATCGCGTTGGGCGTTCCGGCCGAATACCTGATCGCGGCTAGCATTATGGCGGCGCCTGCGGCCTTGGTCATTTCCAAAATCGTATGGCCTGAAACGCAGGTATCCGAAACCAAAGGCGTGGTATCGCTCGACGTGAAAAAAAATGATGCCAACCTGGTCGACGCCGTTTCACACGGCGCCAGCGACGGCCTGAAAGTCGGACTTAACGTTATCGCCATGCTTATCGGCTTTATTGCTATCATCGCCCTGCTGGATTACGTGCTGGGCAAGCTCGGCCTGGGCTTATGGCACCTCGGCCTCTCGCTTGATTTTCTGGGAATTGATATTAAGACCCTGAGTCTGAACCAAATATTAGGAGCGTTATTCTCTGTTTTTGCCTGGGCAATGGGCGTTCCTGCCCGCGATGTACATGCAGCCGGCTCATTAATGGGCACTAAAATGGTGATTAACGAGTTTGTCGCTTACCTCGACCTTGCCAAAATCAAAAGCACGCTGGATCACAAAACCCTGATCATTACCAGCTTCGCCTTATGCGGATTTGCCAATTTCAGCTCCATCGCCATACAGGTTGGCGGCATCGGCGAGCTGGCTCCCGAACGGCGCTCAGACCTTGCCCGCTTAGGTTTGCGGGCATTAGTATGCGGCACACTGGCCTCTTACCTGTCGGCCACCATCGCGGGAATATTGTCGTAGTTGGTTGGTTAGTTGTTAGTTTGTTAGTGGTTAGTATCTGGCGTTTATCCATATCGTAACAATCCAACAATAGAGCAATTAAACAATCCCTACCTCAACTCGATACTCAATACTCAATACCCGATACTCAATACTCGATACTTGATTCGAAGTTTGTAACTTTGCGCCGTGATTGCGATTAACAACCTTACGTTTGAGATTGGTGCAAGGGCCTTATACGATGAAGCCAACTGGCACATTAAACCCGGTGAAAAAATTGGCCTGATTGGCGCCAACGGCACGGGAAAAACCACTTTACTGAAAATTATTGTAGGCACTTACACGCCTACCAGCGGCACCATTTCTATGGCTAAAGACCTGAAAATGGGTTACCTGAACCAGGATTTGCTGTCGTACCATTCCGAAAAAAGCATCCTGCATGTAGCGATGGAAGCCTTTGAGCGCCAAAACCAGTTACATACCGAGATTGAAAGCCTGCTGAAAAAGCTGGAAACCGATTATTCGGAGGAACTACTGCATAAATTAAGCGACAAGCAGCACGAATTTGAAACGCTTGACGGCTACAACATCGAGTATCGCACGCACGAAATACTGGCCGGACTTGGCTTCAGCGACGAAGACCAGCAACGTCCGCTGTCCGAATTTTCGGGCGGATGGCGCATGCGGGTCATGCTGGCACGTATCCTTTTGCAGGCGCCCGATATCCTGTTGCTCGATGAGCCTACCAACCACCTTGACTTACCCTCTATCAAATGGCTGGAATCGTATTTGCAGGCCTTCGAAGGCGCTATCGTGGTGGTGTCGCACGACCGCTATTTCCTGGATCGGGTAGTCAATAAAATTGTAGAATCCCGAAAAGGCAAGCTCATTCCTTATGCAGGCAATTACAGTTTCTATCTTGAAGAAAAAGCTTTACGCGAAGAAATTCAGGCCGGGCAGTATAAAAATCAGCAAGCCAAGATACGCCAGGAAGAGCGGCTGATCGAACGTTTCAGGGCCAAAGCCAGCAAGGCCAAAATGGCCCAATCACGCATCAAGGCGCTTGAACGGATGGAACGTGTGGAAGATGTGGATAACGACAACCCGACGGTTAATTTCAGCTTTAAATTCAGCAAGCAATCCGGTCGTCATGTGGTTCGGCTGGAAAATATCAGCAAATCATATCCTGGCATTGATATTCTCAAACATGCCAATGCCGTTATTGAGAAAGGCGATAAAATCGCCCTGATCGGCGCCAACGGACGGGGAAAATCTACCTTGCTACGCATCATTGCTAATGCCGATAAGGATTTTACCGGAACCAGCGAAACCGGCCATAATGTAACTACAACGTTTTTCGCCCAGCATCAGTTAGAATCACTGCACCTGGAAAATGAGATATTGCGGGAATTACAGGCCTTTGCGCCTAAACATACCGAAACCGAGCTTCGCTCTATCCTGGGCTGCTTCCTGTTCTCGGGCGATGACGTGTTCAAAAAGATCAAAGTATTATCCGGAGGTGAAAAATCGCGGGTAGCGCTGGCAAAAGCGCTTACAGCCGATGCTAACTTCCTGATACTGGACGAGCCTACCAATCACCTCGACATCCAGTCGGTGAATATCCTGATACAGGCCTTGCAGCAATACGAAGGCACCCTGATCGTCGTATCGCACGACCGTTATTTCCTGGATAGCATCGCTAACAAGATCTGGTTTATCGAAAACCAGCAGATCAAGGAGTACCCGGGCACGTATGCCGAGTATGAAGAATGGCAGGCCAAACGTCCGGTAGTTAAACAAGCAGTCTTGCCGAAGAAAGAGGATCTGAAACCTACAGAAAAGCCATCTCCTGAAAAGGATAAAAGTGCCGATCTCAAAAAGCTGAACCAAACGTTACAAAAGCTGGAGGATACCATCGCTCAGCTTAAAAAAGATATTAAAGCTACCGAGGATGCGCTTGCTGACAGCACTATTTACAGCGACAGCCGGAAACTTGCCCAAACCAACGAGGAATATCTCCGGTTGAAAACAGAACTTGAAACCGTACAAAGTGATTGGGAAATCCTGGCCGAGCAGATATTGGAAATGAGCAATTGAGAATTTATGACCAGGATTGCTATAGTGTTTGATTGTTAAATTGTTAACTACTAATTCTATCAACTATAATCAACAGGCAACAGATAACTCGTAACCTGTAACATAAAAACTAACAACTTTTGAAGTATTTAAGCATTTTATTCATTATCCTTTTTGGCTTCGTAGAAGCAAACGCACAAAAACGTAAACGTGATGTAGTAACCGAATCACCGAAACAAACGCTACGTTATGAGGATTATGTTTACCTGCCGGAGATTAAGTCGGTGGAATTTTACAATCGCAGCAAGGAGCAATCCATGCCGGTACTGGTTCTGGGCACTTCCGAGCAATTGCTGCTGGCCTTTGATGATCTCCGCGGAGGCACCCGCAATTACTGGTATTCCATAGAGCATTGCGATGCCGAATGGAACAGCAGCAGGCTGTCGCCAATGGATTATGTAGAGAGCTTTACGGAAGACCGTATTACCGATTACCGCTACTCGTTCAACACACTGCAAAAATACACACATTACGAGGTCACGCTGCCTAACTTCACCATTAAGCCTAAAATTTCGGGAAATTACCTGCTTAAAGTGTATGAAAACGGTGACCAGCAACGGCTTATTCTTACCCGCCGGTTTTACATTGTTACCCCCAAAGTTTCAATAGCAGCCGAAATGGTACGCTCTAACAGCATCGCCGAACGGGACAAGGCTCAAAAAATAAATGCAACCGTTGCCACCGGTGCCGTAGCTATCCAGAATCCTTATCAGGATGTCCGTTTAAAGGTATTGCAAAACAGCAGACCCGACAATGCGCAATGGGCCGGAAAACCAACTTTTATCCGGCAAAATCAGCTGGTTTATACCGACTTGCAAAACCTGGATTTCCTGGGTGGCAACGAATTCCGCTTCTTCGACCTGCGGAGCCTGCGCCTGCAATCAGAACGTGTTGGCAGAATTTATAAAGATACAGCCAACCTGGTGCTGCTTCTCCCCGACCCTGATCTGGGTAAGGTAGCTTATACCACCAATTTTGACAACAACGGCAATTTTTACATCCGCAACCAGGATGGCAGCGACAGTCGTACCGATGCTGATTACGCAACGATACAGTTATCCCTGGTAGCCAATGCGCCGGATAATACCGGCAATGCGTATATTGTAGGCAGGTTTAATGATTATACCCTGAACGATGCCAGCAAGCTGACATTTGACAACAACCGTAAACGATTCTACGGCACGCTTTTCTTAAAGCAGGGACTGTATAATTACCATTATGTGTGGGCCGATGAGAACGGGCGTATCATCAGCGATTCTGTTTTCGACGGCACACACTATGAAACAGAAAATAACTACCAGCTATTCTTTTATTACCGTCCCGTTGGTTCGCGATGGGAAGAGCTGGTTGGTTATACCGAATTTAACACAAGAAGATAATTTAAAAGTAAAAAGTAAAAAGGCCCTACACAGGCCATTCCGCATTTCTGAACATTTGAATAATTATACGATACTAATAATGTATGGAACCTAAAACTCCCAAAGATTCGCTGGTAATTATGAACGAACTGGTATTACCCAATGATACCAATATGCTGCACAACCTGATGGGCGGACGTATGCTGCACTGGATGGACATTGCGGCGGCCATCTCAGCGCAAAAACACTGCAATTCCATCGCCGTAACCGCATCGGTGGACAACGTATCGTTTAAACAGCCCATTAAATTAGGCGATGTGGTTACCATTGAAGCTAAAGTTACCCGGGCCTTTACTACATCTGTGGAAGTTAAGCTGACCGTTTGGGCGCAAAACATTCCGTCAAACACTAAAATAAAATCCAACGAAGCATATTATACGTTCGTAGCCGTTAATGAATTGGGAACCGTACCGGTACCCGAACTCATCCCCGAAACGGAAGAAGAAAAAACATTGTGGGAAGGCGCTTTACGGCGTCGTGAACTACGTTTAGTACTAAGCGGAAAAATGAAACCCGAAGACGCCACAGCCATACGCTCCTTATTTATTAGTTGAGCCAACTGTAAGATTAACTTTTGACTTTTTAACTTTTTACTTTTGACTTTGTAATTCTATGTCGCTTTTCATCGCATCATTAAATTCAGGCAGCAACGGTAATTGTTATTACATTGGCAATTCAACCGAAGCCATCCTGGTTGATGCAGGTATCTCCTGCCGGGAGACCGAACGGCGCATGAAACGACTTGGCCTGTCGCTTAACAACGTAAAGGCCATTTTTGTATCGCACGAACATACAGACCACATCCGTGGCATACCGGTGCTCGCGAAAAAATACCAGGTACCGGTATACATTACCGAAGCCACCTGCCGGCACGGAAGGCTGCTACCTGAAGAACACCTGTTCCTGTCCTTCTGTACCCATCAGCAGGTTAGTATTGGCGGATTTACCATTACCGCATTTCCCAAATTTCACGATGCTGCGGAACCGCACAGTTTCCTGGTTAGTTATGGAGATATTAACATAGGTGTGTTCACCGATATTGGCCGTGTTTGCGAACATGTTATCCATCACTTCAAGCAATGCCACGCCGCGTTTTTAGAAGCCAACTACGATGAAGTATTACTGGAAACAGGCCGCTATCCCTATTACCTGAAAAACCGCATACGCGGCGGGTACGGACACTTATCCAATACACAAGCGCTTGAGCTGTTTAAATTGCACAAACCGGATCACATGAGTCATCTCATTCTGGCGCATCTTTCTAAAGATAACAACCGCCCCGAGCTGGTACAGCAGCTATTCGACCAGCATGCAGGTAACACTCAAATCATTGTGGCCTCACGATACGAAGAAACAGCTGTTTACCGTATTGGCGCCGCTGCTGTGGATGATTCTGCAACGACTAATTCGGTAGCTCAGCAAATCCCGATGTTTTAGTGATTTGGCTATCAGCCAGGGCTTCTATCCACGTAAAACGTATAACTTAAAACCTACAACGTAAAACTTACAACCTTCCGCCTTCCTACCCTATTTCAAAGAATTTCTTACATTTGAAACTGCCAGTTTATGCAACTATCCGGAACAGACAATAAGTTATTTCAACAGGCGGCGGCTTTTGTTAACCAAACGCAGCGTCACATTTTCCTGACGGGAAAAGCAGGCACCGGCAAAACCACCTTTCTGAAACATATCCGCGAAAACAGTCATAAGAAAATGGCTGTCGTCGCTCCAACCGGTGTAGCGGCTATCAACGCCGGCGGTGTTACCATTCACTCGTTCTTCCAGATTCCTCCGGGATTATTTCTGCCTACCACGGCGGGAGGCAATTCACTGGGCGATAACGCGGTTTACAACAGCAGTAGCCTGTTATCAAAGCTTCGCCTTAACCAATCGCGACTGGAAACATTACGTGAACTTGAACTACTGATTATCGATGAAGTATCTATGGTACGGGCTGATGTTCTGGATGCGATGGACACCATCCTGCGTCATGTACGCAAACGCGGCTCACAGCCTTTTGGTGGTGTGCAGGTGCTCTATATCGGCGATTTGTTCCAGCTGCCGCCGGTGACCCGGAACGTGGAGTGGATGATGATGCAGGAATATTACCAGAGTCCCTTCTTTTTTGATGCACTGGTAATAAAACAGGCTCCGCCCGTATATATTGAGCTTAAAAAAATTTACCGCCAGGCCGATGATTCCTTTATCAGGATACTGAACAATATCCGTAACAATTGCTGCAATCCTGCCGATCTTGAACAGCTAAACACATATTACAAGCCCGATTTTGAGCCGGAGGACGACGCCAATTACATCACCCTGACTTCGCATAATCATCTTGCCGACCAGATTAATCGCAAAAAGCTGGAGAAGCTGCCCGGAGAAGCCCGAAAGTTTGAGGCCCGGGTTAAGGGTGATTTTTCGGAAAACGCTTACCCCGCCGATTATACGCTCACCTTGAAGGAGGGCGCACAGGTCATGTTCATCAAAAACGATAAAGGCGAGGAACGGCGGTACTATAATGGAAAGATCGGGATCATCAAAAAGATCCTATCCGAGGGCGATAAGATCCTTATCCACTTTCCGGGTGAGGAAGATGATTTTGAGATGACGACCGAAAGATGGCAAAATATCCGGTATAATTACAGTAAAGAAAACGACGCCATTGACGAGGAGGTTCTGGGCACGTTTACGCAATATCCCATACGGCTGGCCTGGGCCATCACCATCCATAAAAGCCAGGGCCTTACGTTCGATAAAGCCATTATTGATGCCGGCGCATCGTTTGCTCCGGGACAGGTATATGTAGCGTTAAGCCGGCTCACCTCCATGAATGGATTGGTGCTAACCTCAACCATACAGGCGCAAAGCATCCAAACCGACAAACGGATCGTTGATTTTACCCGGAATGAGCTTCCCGACGAGATTTTGCAGCAAACGCTTGAGCAGGAACAATTGCTTTACGTACAGCAAAGTTTGTTGAACGCCTTTGATTACAGTCGCTTTGCAGCCGAAATTGAGGAACACGCCGGCACTTACGAAAATCGCTTGTTGCCGGACGAGGAAGCTGCCGGCAACTGGCTGCTCAGCCTGCAACAGGCGGTAGAAAACCAGAAAACCGTATCAGAAAAATTTACCGGGCAACTGCAGAACATCATCAATATCGCACCGGTAAACTATGCCTTACTCCATGAACGCACCGCATCTGCCTCGGCATGGTTTACCCAACAGCTTGAACAGCATGTTTTAGTTCATATTGAAAATTATATCGATACGGTCAGGGCAAGGCCACGTACCAAAAAGTATGTGAAGGAGTTGAAGCTGCTTGCACTTTCGGCACGTCGCAAAAAGGAGCAGATATCGCAAGCTGCTGTCATTACCGGCAGCCTGCAATCGGCCACGCAGCTTAGCGAATTGCTGGAGCAGGTAGACCGCATGAACCGGCCTTCGCTCACTACAGAAAGCGCATCCATCAAACCGGCCCGTGGCGAAACCAAACTGATTACCCTTGAAATGTACAAGCAAGGGATGCCACCCGAAGAGATTGCAGCGAAGCGGGAACTTACAACAGGCACTATTATCGGACACCTGGCAGAATTTATCGGGAATGAAGTCCCGGCAACGGTCCTTATTCCAGAAGATAAGCTGAATCACATCCTGCAACTCATCAAAACCAACCCAAATGCACGTTCGTCAGAATTGAAACAGCAGCTAAGCGACGACTACAGCTATACGGATATTAAAGTGGCACAGAAGTATTTTGAGGTTAAGAAGGCGGAAGGTATAAGGCAAAAGGCTTAAGTTGTAGGTTTTAGGTTTTACGTACAAGCTGAAAAGAAAGGTATAACGATAGCACTACTAAACTTCAACTCTTTAATCGTCCGCGTTTGTAACCCGATTGCCCGGAAACAGCCATTGCATCGCTTTAACAAAATAAGCTAAGTCTGTGCACCAGCAGCTCAAGCTAAGCCAGCAGGCTTTAAAATGGTAGAATGAAGCTGGAGCTTCGCTCTATCGGGATTTTACGTTTTACGTACAAGCTGAAAAGAAAGGTAACGATAGCGCTACTAAACTTCAACTCTTTAATCGTCCGCGTTTGTAACCTGGTTGCCCGGAGACAGCCATTGCATCGCTTTAACAAAATAAGCTAAGTCTGTGCACCAGCAGCTCAAGCTAAGCCAGCAGGCTTTAAAATGGTAGAACGAAGCTGGAGCTTCGCTCTATCGGGATCACTTTAACAAACTTAGACAGAATAGCTTAAGCTTTCGGTAAGTAAAAGCCGGAGGCTTTAAAGTAGCAGAACGAAGCTGGAGCTTCGCTCTATCGGGCCCTTGGGTGGGCTACTTATTTAAACCCAATAGCCTTTACGGGAGTTATCCGGCTAACCAGCATGGATGGAATGATCAGCACCAGCAAGCATATAATTAATGTACCGGCATTGAGCAGTAACACATCCGGTAAATGTAACTCTATCGGCACAAAGTTCATATAGTACGATGCCTGATCGAGGGCAAAAAAGTGTGTGGATTGCTGAAACACGGCTACACCGAGCCCCAGCAGGTTCCCCAGCAACAGGCCCAGACCTATCAGGTATGCAGCGTTATAAAGAAACACTTTCCGCAGGTTCCAGTTGGTTGAACCTAAGGCTTTCAAAATACCGATCATATTGGTGCGTTCCAGGATAATGATCAGCAATGCCGACACCATATTGATAATGGCCACCGCCAGCATCAGCACCAGGATAACCTGCGCATTTACATCCAGCAAAGAGAGCCATTGAAAAATCATCGTATAGTATTCCTTTACGGTATAGGCCTTCAGATTTATCGCCGACCGATCGGCAATACGCATGGCCATATTATCCAAATCGCTGAAATTGCTGATACGTATTTCATAACCGCCAACCTCGCCATCTTTCCAGTTGTTTAATCGCTGGATCAGGCTTAAATCGCCAATAACATACATTTTATCTACGTCCTCTACCCCAAGTTCATAAATCCCTACAATCTTAAACTTGCGCTTACGTAGCGGCTGCTGCACAAAATACATCAGGAAATCATCTCCCACATCCAGGTTAAGCCTGTTAGCCGTATAGCGGGAAATGATGATCTGTTGCCGGGCTTTCAGGCTGTCTGTAAAGTCGATCACATTGCCTTTTACCAGGATGCTTTTAAAATACTGCCAGTTATAGGTTTTATCCACACCTTTCAACACCACACCTTCAATTTCATTATTGGCATTAATAATACCGGGCTTATTGGCATAGGGCTGTATAAATTCAACCCCTTTTAACCGGCGTATCGCCGCAATATTATTGGCATCGACGGTAACCGGCGTATTCTCAAGCGAAGTATTCAAATCGTATTTATTGATGATCACATCGCCGGCAAAACCGCGTATCTTATTGGTAACCTCCGATTTAAAGCCTTTTACAACAGCAACCGATAAGATCATAACGGCCAGTCCCAGCATAATGCCCAATACGGCAATCCGCACACTCAATTTTGAAAACGAGCGTTTGGATTGGAAAGTAATGCGCTTTGCGATGAATAAAGGCAGATTCAAAATCGTATTTTTGTATTTTAGCAAAGATGCAATTTTTTAAGATGCGGCAAAAACCGATTATACCGGGAATTGATCCGTGTTCTGTTCTGTTTAATAACAACAAACAGAGAGTGTTTGGGTGCATTTCAAATTTTCGCCGATTGGTGAAGACACCAACCGGGGCAGTTCGTCCACAAACAGTACGGCAAATTACGAAGATCTGAAATGCACCGAATGGTTAGGCATCATGCTGTTTTTTACTTTTAACTTTCAACTTATGCTAAACCGGATTCTATTTTTATTTGCTGCCCTGGTACTGCTCAGCGGCGATTTTGTTTGCGCTCAGATCATCTATAACGGCAATCGCGACCCGAGGAAAGTGCGTGTTGAAGATATTGACAAGCCTAAAATCAAAGGGAAGATCATCACCGGCGCCGATCAAACCGGTCAATATCTTTCCTATCTTAAAGGTAAACGCATCGGTATGGTGGTCAACCCCACTTCCATTATCGGCAATAAACCAAGTGTTGACAGCCTGTTATCGCTGGGGGTAAAAATTGTTAAGATATTTGGCCCCGAACATGGTTTCAGGGGTAATGCCAGCGCTGGCGTCAAAGTAGACGATAGTGTTGATCCTCAAACAGGCATCCCGGTTATTTCGCTTTACGGCAAGCATTATAAACCAACCAAACAGGATCTGGATGGCATTGACCTGATGATATTTGATATACAGGATGTTGGTGTTCGCTTTTACACGTATATCAACACCTTACAGCATGTTATGGAGGCTTGTGCCGCGAACAACATGGAGCTGATGATACTCGACCGGCCTAACCCGAACGGGTTTTATGTAGATGGCCCCATACTGGACAGCCGCCTTAAATCCGGGATCGGGTTACAGCCCATACCGATTGTACACGGGCTAACCGTAGCCGAGTATGCACAGATGCTTAATGGCGAGGGCTGGCTGGAAGATCATGTAAAATGCCGCTTAAAGATCATTAAAGTGGCCAATTACAGCCATGACCGGCCTTATACCTTACCGGTAAAGCCGTCACCAAATTTGAACACTCAGCAATCCATTTTGCTATATCCGTCGCTATGCTGGTTTGAAGGTACTATCATCAGCCAGGGACGCGGAACTTATTTCCCGTTCCAGGTACTGGGAAATCCCGATCTGAAGGGAAAATATACCTTTAGCTTTACACCGGTAAGCATACCCGGTATGAGTGAAACACCACTGCATCAGGATAAGGCTTGCTATGGCCTTGATCTGCGTAAATACAACACAGAAAAGATCCGCAAAAGCAGAAAACTTAACTTGCAATGGCTGATGGAGATGTACAATGCTTATCCTTACAAGGATAAATTTTTTGATGCCAAACAAAGTAACCAGATCGGCAATTTTGATAAGCTGGCAGGAACGTACGATCTGAAAAAACAAATTATAGCAGGCAAATCCGAAGCCGAGATACGCCAAAGCTGGGAACCCGATCTGTCACGTTACAAGCTGATGCGAAGGAAATATTTATTGTATCCCTGAGAATAAAGGTTACGAGTTATGTGTTACCTGTTATGGGTTGTAAGAGATAATTCTCGTAACTCATTTCCACTTTTAATTTTGAATTTTAACTTTTTACTTTTCACAACATGAGAATAGTTTTTATGGGTACGCCCGATTTCGCTGTAGCATCTTTAGATGCACTGGTTACTGCCGGTTTCGATGTTGTGGGCGTGATAACCGCTCCTGATAAACCTGCGGGACGTGGACAGAAAATTGCCGAACCGGCGGTAAAGAAATATGCTGTTTCTAAAAATCTGCCGGTATTACAACCCGAAAAATTAAAATCTCCTGAATTTATTGAGCAGTTGCGTGCCCTAAATGCCGACCTGCAGGTGGTTGTAGCATTCCGTATGCTGCCCGAAGTGGTCTGGAACATGCCTCCCAAGGGAACCATCAATCTTCACGCCTCGCTCCTTCCGCAATACCGCGGCGCCGCTCCTATTAACTGGGCGGTAATTAACGGCGAAACCGAAACCGGTGTTACTACCTTTTTCCTGAAACACGAAATTGATACCGGCAACATCCTGTTTTCTGAAAAAGTGCCTGTTGACGATGAAGATACCGCCGGCGACATCCACGATAAGCTGATGCAAACCGGAGCAGCCCTGCTGGTTAAAACCGTACAGGCCATAGCCGATGGTCAATACCAGGAGATTCCCCAAAGCTCAATTGACGATGAAGCGCTTAAACATGCGCCTAAGATATTTAAGGAAACCTGCCAGATAAACTGGAACCAGCCGGTTAAGCAGGTACATAACCTGATACGGGGATTAAGTCCTTATCCTACAGCGTTTACCACGTTCGACAACAAAACGTTAAAAATTTTCAAGGCCGAAGTACAAGAAAAAGAACCCGGTATCCAGCCCGGCGGTTACCTCACCGACAGCAAAACCTACCTTAAATTTGCCTGCCGTGACGGATTTATCTGTGCAAAAAATGTACAGCTTGAAGGCAAAAAGCGGATGGATATTGAAGAGTTTCTGCGGGGATTGCGGGTTGGTTAGTGGTTAGTGGTTAGTGGTTAGTTAGTTATTAGTTATTAGTTGGTTAGATCTTTAGTTATTGGAACATATTAAATTTCATATATGTGGTAATTACAAATGGACAGTGAAGACACACCGTCCATGGCTTCGGGCCCTGCTGGTGGAGATATCAGCAGCAATAAAACATGAGCCCACAACTCGTAATTCATAACATGTTTCTATTTCCGGTCCTTTCTGACTTTCCAGACTTCGGGACTATGAACTATGAACCATAAGCTATTAGCTACCCATGCCTTAAACCTTCTGCCTAAAACAAACCTACAACCATCGCTGCCTCACCGCCTCGTACAAAATAATTCCGGCCGAGACCGATACATTCAACGATTCTATCTCACCATACATGGGTATCTTAGCCAGGTGATCGGCTATCCGCAATAACTCGTTAGAGATACCATCCTCTTCAGAGCCCATAATTACCACGGTAGGAACCGTATAATCAGGCTTGTACAAATAATCGGAAGTTTTTTCGGTGCAGGCTACCAGCTGCAAGCCCGATCCCTGTAAAAATTTTGCAGTTTTTAATAAGCTCTCATGCCGGCATACCGGTATCTTATATAAAGCGCCGGCCGATGTTTTAATAGCATCCGGATTAACCTGTGCCGAACCTTTAGCCGGAACAATAATGGCATGTACACCGGCACATTCGGCGGTGCGTGCAATAGCCCCGAAATTACGCACATCGGTAATGCCATCCAGCATCAGCAACAGCGGAGTCTCGCCTTTCTCATAAATGGCGGGCACAATATCTTCAATCCTTTGGTAAATAATCGGTGAGATGAACGCAATAACGCCCTGGTGATTTTTAGCAGTGATACGGTTCAGCTTCTCAACGGGTACAGTTTGATAGGCCAGCTCACGCTCACGCAACAGGCTTTTCAGCTCGTGGAACAAACCACCGGCAAGGCCACGTTGCACCAAAACCGATTCCAGTTCCTTGCCGCTTTTCAGCGCCTCAATCACAGCCCGGATACCAAATACCATCTGGTTGGTTTCGCGTTTAGGGTTAGTGTGCATTAATAAAAAATTTAGCACGAAAAATAGGCAATATTTATTCAAAAAAAGGCTTCGCCCGGAAGGTTTCTCTTAATTATAAACATCCAAAAAATTTATTAACACTGGTTCGATGTGGTATATCCCTTGAATTTCATGCCTTTTAACAGTTTATTAACAGCTAAATGTGGAAATTAAACCAGCGTTTCTAATGCAAATAAGTAAGTGTAAAACGCACACTGTGTACAACACTTCGGCACTTTATAAGTACATTTGCGGTGATGAGCCTTGAAAACGATCAACCCTTTAATTCCGGCAGAAAAAATATCACTGCTGCCGATAAGCGCACACGGTTAAATAACCTGGTAAGCGGTCTGGGCAAACTACCACCACAAGCTGTAGACCTGGAAGAAGCCGTACTGGGCGCATTAATGCTCGAAAAAGATGCGCTATCGGCTGTTATCGATATCCTGAAGCCTGAAATTTTCTATAAAGAATCTCATCAAAAAATATTTGAAGCCATTTCAACGCTGTTCCAGAAATCGTCGCCGGTAGATATTCTTACCGTTACGGCACAGCTGCGCCAGCAGGGCGACCTGGAAATGGTTGGTGGCGCCTATTACATTACCGAGCTGACCAACCGTGTGGCATCGGCTGCCAATATTGAGTATCACGCCCGTATCATCTCGCAAAAATACATCCAGCGGGAGCTGATACGCATCTCTACCGAGATCATTAACAACGCTTACGAAGACACCACCGATATTTTCGACCTGCTGGATCACGCCGAAAAAAACCTGTTTGATATTGCCCAGAATAACCTCCGGCGTGACTCACGCAGAATGGACGACATTGTCCGCGAGTCGCTGGAATCGCTGGAAAAGCTCAAAGACCGCGTAGATGGCCTTACCGGCGTACCGTCCGGCTTCACCGCTTTAGACCGCATGACGTCCGGCTGGCAGGCGTCCGACCTGGTTATCATCGCCGCAAGGCCCGCCATGGGTAAAACGGCCTTTGTGCTAAGCTGTGCCCGTAATGCCGCCGTGCAGTTTGGTAAGCCGGTGGTGGTATTCTCGCTCGAAATGTCGTCGGTGCAGTTGGTAAACCGTTTAATATCCGGCGAAACCGAAATTGAACAGGAAAAAATACGAAAAGGGAACCTGGCAGAATGGGAATGGCAACAGCTGCATTCTAAGATCGGCAGGCTTACCGAAGCACCGCTCTTTATTGATGATACGCCCGGCCTGAATATTTTTGAATTCAGGGCCAAATGCCGGCGTCTGAAAGCACAGTACGATATCCAGATGATCATCATCGACTACCTGCAGCTGATGCACGGAAAAGGTGAAGGCAAGGGCGGAAACCGCGAACAGGAGATCGGCAGCATATCGCGGGCATTGAAATCGGTAGCCAAAGAGCTGAACGTTCCGGTAATTGCGCTTTCACAGCTAAGCCGGGCGGTAGAAAACCGGCCGGGAGGCAGCAAACGGCCTATGCTTTCAGACTTGCGTGAATCGGGCTCTATTGAGCAGGATGCAGATATGGTGCTTTTCCTATACCGCCCGGAATATTACGGTTTAACCGAAGATGAGAACGGGCAGCCAACGGCAGGTATCGGCGAGGTGATCATCGCCAAACACCGTAACGGCGAAACCGGTGTGGTTCCCCTGCGCTTTATTGGCAAGTACGTAAAATTTGCCGACCTCGATAATGATTTTGCGGCTTTCAACGGCGGCGGCTCACCCGATCCCTTTGCCGGAATGGCGCCATCAGCAGACTTCGATAAGCCCAATAATTTTATCATTCGCCCATCCCGAATGGACGACATAGACGAAGAACCGCCGTTCTGATCTTTATTAGAAAAGCAAAGCCTGTGCATTGTGGGGGCAGATAGCCCTGCTTTCCGTTCATACGCCTGCAAGCCTTGCCCCCGATACCTCGCAGGGGCATTCCGCACAGGCCGGTATCCACTTCAATCAGGTTTATTCTGGCCGGGGCAGTGCTAAAAAAGACTTCCGGAGCTGCTGTGTTACCAGCAAATTAAACTTCGGAAGCCTGGGTTACCCTATTTGTCTACTATATGAACAGATTTAACATTTTAAAAGATGAAAGAATACTAATTTCTTTTACCGCAGACAGCGTTTGGAACGCTGTCTGCGGTACTAATATAACCTGAGTTCGATTATTATTTAGTTGATTATTAGCAGATTACTTCACTCTAATGCTCACTTCCAACACTTTCCCGAAATCTCGGGACAATGACGCACCTTTTTTCGTCATTGCGAGGACGATAGGACGAAGCAATCTCTGTTAAACCTGTTTTGAGCAGGATTATTAATCGAACTCAATATAGGTCGGCATCCATTTACTTTTGCCGGGGCAGTGCATAAAAATGGCTTCCGAAGTTGCTGTGTTACCAACAAATTAAACAGTAAAAATCAGTCAATCACAACCGAACTTGAACGGCTGATCTTACTCTCTTCATCAGCATACCTGTACTGTTTCCATACCTAATAAACGGCCTAACTTCTGTATACGCGACGCGATATGCCCTACTCCTACAGCACAGTGATGTGCCGGCCCGTGAACATTCCAGTTATTTACAAAACTCCGGGCTCCAATCGGGAAGCGATAACGGCTGTTGGTATTACCGATCTGCAAAATAGGCCCTGCAACCGATTCTCCTTCGGCCATTAAAAGCATCAGCTTACCGTTAGCCTGCTGCACTACCGACAGCAACGTTACGGGGCCATTTTTCACCGACATTTCTACCGACAGCCCCCGGCCAACCTTACCATGATATACATACAGCGGTCGTACCTTGGTTTTGCCTTCGGCAATGGCAATGTGTCCCGGCCCGTCATGCCCCATCAAAACAATATCATCCTGGTAATCCATGGCGTAATATTCGGTAAACGAACCTCCTACACCAAAGCTGTCCATAATTTTCATGGCCTGGGCGTTTTTGATTTCATATTCGCCGGCCACCGGTATTCCCCTTGCTGTTAACAGGGAATTTCCCAGAATAATGGAGCTGATGGTATCCTCGTTGTCAAAATTTCCCGTTCCTTTATAATAATAAGCCATTGAGCCGAGCTGATGCCGTTCTACCAGGGCATCCAACGCCACCGATGTCCGTGCTGCACGTGCCAGCTCTTCGACAGCACAATCCGGCTGAACATCAAACACCTCGTTAAAATAATCAACCCGTTCTTTAATAGCGGCATCACTAACCTGCTTTCTCAGGTCGGCAAGCTCATCAACTTCAATAATTTCAATATGGCCGCCAAAATGAGCGTACTGCTGGGTCAGGTCAGAATAAATATCCAGCATGCCGCTGTAATAATGTCCCATACATCCCATACGGTTATGGAACATGGTATTAGCCACCCGTGCAGCTTCAATCCATTCCTTTACCTCGTTCCAGCAAAGCTCATCGTGATGAAGCATCCCGGTTATCTGATGAAAAGTAATGCCTGTACGGTTAAATACATTGGCAATCTCAGGAACGGGACAAGCCGAACAATACGCCAGCCACTCACCGGTCATTTTAGTACGATCGGTCATCCGGTTAAATGCATCGTAATCAATGGCAGCCTCCGGCGAAAGGTTGAGGATAATTACGGGTACCTTTGCCCGCTGAACAACCGGCAGCACCGTTGACGAAAGCGCATAGGTAGTAACGTGCAGGAAAATAATGTCCACATCTTCCTGCCTGAACCGGTGTCCCGCTTCAAAAGCCTTTTCGGGCGTATCAATGAGCCCCAGGTTAACAACCTGCGGGTGAATGCCGGCTAATTTCCGGTGCACTTCCGAAAGGTAGCCCTCCAATCGTTGTTTTAATCCATCGAACTGTTCCCAGTAGGCATCTAACCCGATGCCAAAAAGGCCTATTTTTAACGTATTGTTGTTCTGCATAAGAATAAAGTTAAGATCTAAAATTGAACGAATCGAAATCCCCACTTACCCGGGTAACTCGGAATCAAAATACTTTCCAACACACGCCCCGTGTAGTTAAGCTTAGTTTATAATTCGTAATTCCAAAGATAAGTTGCCAACCGGCGTATTTGTAATAGGTATTATGATGAAAGCCTTATCGTTTCTGATATAAATAGCTTCTCCTTATAAAATCATTGCAAAACGGTTGCAAGCCAAACATCCCCGACCATTGTATGTTACATTAACGAAAAAAGTTTTTCCTCTGCTCCTGCCGATGAAGCATCCGTTAAAAACAGTAGCCGTTATCATCGCCCATCCGGATGACGAGACCTTGTGGGCCGGAGGATTACTGCTAAGCCACCCGGAATGGCACAAATACATAGCCTGTCTTTGCCGGAAAAACGATGCAGACCGTGCACCCAGATTTCAGCAGGTATTGAAGCAATTGAATGCACAAGGCATTATGGGCAATTTAGATGATGGCCCCGAACAGGTTCCGCTGGCCGAAGATGTAGTGGAACAGGCCATATTGCAGCTCTTACCACAGCGCCGGTTCGATTTGGTGATCTCGCATAACCCGAACGGTGAATATACCCGGCATTTGCGTCACGAGGAGATCAGCAGGGCAGTAATTAAATTATGGCACGCAGGTAAGATCATTACCAATGAGCTCTGGACATTTGCCTACGAGGATGGCGGGCGCCAGTATTATCCCCGGCCGGTTAAAACTGCCGATCTGTATATACCGCTCACTTACAAAGACTGGCAACATAAATATCATATCATGACAAAAACTTACGGATTTCAGGAAGACGGCTGGGAGGCAAGGACATGCCCGCAGGCTGAAGCGTTCTGGCAATTTACCAGTTCTGGCCAGGCGGTAAGCTGGCTTAATCAGGGAGGGCGCCCATGAAAGTGTTGTTATTGTATGATTACCCGCCGTCGCCCAGCGGCCTGGCAACCCAGGGCGACCTGCTACGCAGGGGATTAACAGAAATGGGCATCGAAGCTCATGCGGCGCATCTTGAGTCTGCCCAGGAGAAAGAATGGTATTACCGCTGGTTTGCACCCGATGTAGTGGTTGGCGTTGGTTACTGGGGCTACACACCACACCTCATCCTGCATCCGCAGCAACATGGAGCACAACCTGTTCCCTGGCTGGTTGCCAACGGGTACATCGCCCGGTACCAGGATGTTCTGAACAGGCTTCCGCTGATACTGGTAACCTCGCACTGGGTAAAAGAAATGTACGTACGCGATGGCATTAAAGGCGATAATATTGAAGTGTTGCCTGTGGGATGCGATACAGATGCGTTCCGGCCATTCGTTAACGATGAGCCTAAAGTAACCGCCATTCGCCAGATGCTGGGCATTTCGCCGGATGAATTGCTGATACTGACCGTTGGTGGCGATGCCGCATCCAAAGGTGCCCGTGAAGTGATGCAGGCGCTGGCTGCCATTGACGGACAGGTACCTGCCTGGAAATATGTATGCAAGGTGTGGCCGCAGGAACGTACCCGGATACAAAACCTGGCGGATATGGAACTGGCCAAAGAATTGGGCATCGAGAAAAACATTATGTATGCTACCGATATTGTTTCGCGTAATTTTATACCTTACCTGCTGGGCGCCTGCGATATTTACGCAGGGCCGTCACGGCTGGAAGGATTTGGGATGCTGCAAGTGGAAGCCGGAGCATGCGAAAAACCTGTTATCGGCATTAACGCCATGGGCATGCTTGATACGCTGAAAAACGGCGAAACCGCTTTGCTGGCCGGTGTAGCCGAGAAAATAGTGGTGAGCCAGGTACAGATACAGGATGAGCTTGACCTGAATATATCACGAACAATAACCTTTAACGAACCCCGGACGGTAGATTACCGGGCAAGCGTGCAGGAGATAGCCACCCACCTGCTGGAGCTGATGAACAAGCCGCAGTTACGGCAGCAATTAGGCAAAGCCGCCCGCGAACATGTTATACAACATTTCGATTACCGGGTGGTGGCCCGGAAATTTGTGGATATTATTAACCGACGCCTGGGGATTACATAAACAATATGGTATGCAAACTGAAAACTGGCAGGAAATAGAACAGGCAAAAAAGGCGGCGCTGGATGTATTGATCTACAATGCACGGGGCCCGTTTCATGGCCTTCCGCGAACAGCCGGCTGGGGATACCCGGAACCTTACACCCGCGATCTGTTATTTTCTATCCTGGGTATCGGCGTTTCGGGTAACCAGCAATTACTGAAAAGCATCAGGAAAGTGCTGGAAACCCTGGCCAAAAATCAATCTAACAAAGGGCATATTCCCTCTCTGGTACACGATAGCGAAGACCGCGGCGCCAGCGATACCACGCCTTTGTTTTTACTGGGAACCGGCATTTTCAGGAAAATAAGCGGTGAGCCGGATTTCCTGGACAATGCCGTACAAAAAGCACTGACCTGGATGGAATACCAAAGCCCGTCGGATTGTTACCTGGTTGCCCAGCAACCTACCAGCGACTGGCGGGATGAACAATGGGTTATCGGCTATGGGTTGTTTGTTAATACATTAACGTACAGCTATCTCCGGCTTTTCGGACAGCATGAACGGGCCAGCGCTTTTAAGCGGGAAATGGATCGTTTTACCATTACCGGTGGAGTGCAGCATCATCATGTTCATGAAGGACTGGTTGTAAAACATAAGCCATATTATGCTTTTTGGTCGTATAAGGTGTATAGCAATGAGCGCTTTGACCTGCTGGGAAACAGCCTGGCTATTCTCTCTGGGTTGGCCTCACCGACACGGGCAGCCGAAATGGTTACCTGGATCGAAGAAGAATGTAAGCACCTGCAACAATGCGGTGATCTGGCGGTAAACCTTCCTCCTAATTTCTTTCCGTACACTCAACCTACAGATCCCGACTGGATTTCGCGTTACGCGGATTTTAATAATCCCGGCGATTACCATAACGGCGGCATCTGGCCTTTTATCTGCGGATTTTATATAGCTGCCTTAGTAGCCGCCAAACGTTATAAGCTGGCCCGTGAAAAACTGTACGAGCTCACCCAATTGGTTAAACAGTCACAAAACCCGGATCTGCAATACGGCTTTAACGAGTGGCACAAAGCCCAGACCGGTAAGGTTATGGGCCAGGACTGGCAAACATGGTCGGCCGCCTTGTACCTGTACGCCGCAACCTGTGTGCAGGAAAACCGCACACCTTTTTTTGATGAGATACGGGGATAACCTGACCGATCACAAACTTATTACTTTAACGTGAGTTCGGGTTAAGGCGCAGGCTCGTCCCGATTTGCAATCGGGATGCCATAAAACGGCGTTTGCAACGCCGCACTGTTGCTTAAAACAAGCAAAGGCAGCTATTATCGGCGTTACAAACGCCGGAGATTTATGCACTCGTTTTGCAAACGAGCGCAAACAGGTTTATGGATAAGATGATTTATGAATTACGATTTTAGATTTACGAGTAACAAACAACAATTTTGTTCGACTGTCACGTCTCATATCTAAAATCTCACATCTCAATACTCAAAATCAGGTAAATAGTTCTTGACGAACGTACACTAAACACCGAATATCATTATCTTTACCTAAAAAAAGTTAAACCATCCTTATTACCATATTATGAAGACCAAACAGCTTTTATATGCTGTAGTATTGTTATTATTTCATATTAGCGCTGCCTTTGGTACTTCATCCAAAACTGTTATTCCCGTTGCTAAAAACGGAACAATAGACCTCCGGCACGAATCATTTACTCAACCGATCCCGCTTGACGGCGAATGGAAATTTTACTGGCGCCAGTTGATCAATCCGCAAGACTCCTTGCCGGGCGAAAGCGAAAAAGTTCAGTTTCCGTCTACCTGGAATGGCTTTATATTTAACCATACCGGCCGGCCGGCTATGGGTTATGCAACCTATACACTTATCGTATTGTTACCTCGCAAAAGGGAGAAATTACAATTAGCCATGCCCGAGGTTTACTGCGCCTATAACCTGTTTATGAACGGTAGGCTGGTAGCAGCAAATGGCCGCGTAAGCACTAATAAAAAAGATTTTATTCCCTATTGGGAGTATAAAGCTGTGGGTATACCCAGAAACACAGACACGCTTCGGTTTGTATTACAGATCGCAAACTTTGTGCACAGCAAAGGCGGTATCAAAAAATCCATATATCTGGGTTTAAAAAATGATATTGAACTGGGCAGACGGCAAAAAGAAGCCATTGACTGGTTATTGTGCGGCTGTTTATTTATGGGCGGCCTGTTCTTCCTGGGGCTGTACCTGTTTGGCAGCCGCGATAAAGCCATCCTGCTTTTCTCACTATATTCCATTATATACAGCTACCGTATAGTGGGTATTGACAATTATGTGCTGCATACGGCATTCCCCGGAATTGACTGGTATATCACAGTACGGCTGGAATACATCACGCTGTTTCTGGGCATTGGTTTGTTTGGTATTTACACCCGTTATCTGTTTGATAAAGACGTCAATAAGCTTTTTATAAAAGTTATTACAGCAATATGCTTTACATTCGCATTAGCCTCATTACTACTGCCACCATTATATTTTACCCAACTGGTCAATCCGTTTCTGGTGGTCATGCTGATTTGCCTGATATACATTCCATACGTCTATATACAGGCGTATAAAAGGCGGCGTCCCGGCTCGGTATATACACTGATCAGTTCGCTTGCGCTGATGTTCGTATTCGCTATTTCATTGTTCCATTACTGGGGGCTTATTCCGCAGCTACAATTACTTAGCTTCGCCGGCTATGTCAGCTTTTTCTTTTTACAGTCGCTGGTATTATCGCACCGGGTTTCATTTGTCCTCAAACAAGCTAAACAGCAGGCAGAACAGGGGTTAACAGCCAAAAGCGAATTTTTAAGCACCATGAGCCACGAGATCAGAACACCGCTGAACTCGGTAATCGGCATGAGTCATTTACTGCTGAAAAACAACCCGCGTGAAGACCAGGTTGAGCAACTGAACGTGATGCTGTTCTCGGCAAACAATCTGCTGGCTATTGTGAATGACATCCTGGACTACACAAAAATTGAGGAGGGAAAAATTTCGTTCGAGCAGATTGAAATGGATGTTACTGCCATTACCCGGAACATTATTTCGGGCCTGCAAAACTATGCCGACGATAAGAACATTGCCCTGAAGCTTTCTATTGATAAGGCCTTACAAAATAAGGTATACGGAGATCCAACCCGTTTATCGCAGGTAATTACCAACCTGGTGCACAATGCCATTAAATTTACACAGGCAGGGTATGTAGAAGTACAGATCGGCGTACAATCACAGACCGATAAAGCCATTACGCTGCAAATCCAGGTAAAAGATACCGGCATTGGCATATCCAAGGAAAAGCAAAAGATCATTTTTGAGCGTTTTACCCAGGCCGATTCTTCTACCTCAAGAGGTTTTGGAGGTACCGGCCTCGGACTGGCCATCTGTAAAAAGATACTGGAGCTTCAAAATTCATCATTACAACTGGTAAGCGAAGAAGGCAAAGGTTCTACCTTTTACTTTGTGCAAACCTTCGAAAAAAGCAGCCGGATAATAGAACAGCAGAGATCGGCAAACAAAGTACCGGCCGAAGATGACAAACCCCTAACCGGCATCCATATTTTACTGGTTGAGGATAACCAGATGAATATCATGGTGGCGCAAACGTTTCTGAAACGCTGGGGTGCCAGTATTGATGTTGCCGTAAACGGGCTCGAAGCGCTGAATAAGCTCGATGTTTCAAAGCATAAGCTGGTATTGCTGGATCTGCACATGCCCGTAATGGATGGCTACGAAGCAGCAACAAGAATGCGTGCCAATGGCGTTACCATTCCAATTATTGCCCTTACTGCCATTCTTCCCAAAGAAATAGAAGACAAAGTAAAACAAACCGGCATCGACGATATGGTCATCAAGCCATTTTTACCCGATGAACTGTACAGGAAAGTGCTGCATTATGTTTTTAGGACATAAAGATGTGAGACGTGAGATTTTAGATGTGAGATTGTGAAATTCGTGACACCTTCTCTGATTATGTGAGCCACGTAAAACTTATAACGTAAAACCTACAACGTAAAACTTATAACGTAAAACCTACAACCTACAACCTGCTTCGCTTCCAGTCTTTTCCGACGTCCGGACTATATGCCATGAACCATGAACTATAAGCCATCTTCTTTCACTTTTCCTCAAAAACCGGGTAACGGTAATCAACCGGCGGATTAAACGTTTCTTTAATAATTCGCGGCGATACCCAACGCAATAAATTGATCATTGAACCGGCCTTATCATTTGTACCCGATGCCCTTGCTCCGCCAAAAGGCTGCTGGCCTACAACAGCGCCTGTACATTTATCATTGATATAAAAATTCCCGGCGGCATTTTTCAGTATTGAGCAGGCCTGCTCAATAACATGACGATCTGTAGCGATAATAGCCCCGGTCAAAGCGTAAACAGAAGTTTTATCTGCCAATTTAAGAGTCTCCTCATAGCTATCATCAGCATAAACAAATACCGTTAAGATTGGGCCGAACAGCTCCTCCTTCATGGTAAAATACTGCGGATCGGTAGTTTCTATAATGGTTGGCTCAATAAAATAGCCGCCCGACTTATCGTGACCGCCACCGGCAATAATAGTTGCTTCCACATCGTTTTCTGCCTGTTTAATTACATTCACCAGCTTATCAAAAGCATTTTCATCGATCACCGCATTTACAAAGTTGCTGAAATCTTCTACCGGGCCGGTGGTAATGGAAGCCAGATCTTCCAGCAGCTCCTTTTTTAATGAGGGCCAGACAGAAGCGGCCACATACAGCCTGGAAGCTGCCGAGCATTTTTGCCCCTGGTATTCAAAAGCGCCACGAACAATAGCCGCAGCAGCTACCTGGACATCGGCAGAATGATGTACAATGATAAAGTCTTTCCCGCCGGTTTCGCCTACAATACGCGGGTAGCTTTTATAGTTTTGGATATTAGCGCCAATAGTTTTCCATATTTGCTGGAAAACACCGGTAGAACCGGTAAAATGTATACCGGCAAAATCCGGATGGCTAAAAATCACTTCGCCCGCTACAGGGCCGGGCACATATATCAAGTTAATAACGCCATCGGGCAAACCGACTGCTTTGAGCACTTTCATAATAACGTGTGCCGAGTAAATTTGCGCATGCGATGGTTTCCAGACCACCACGTTGCCCATCATAGCTGCCGATGTGGGCAAATTACCCGCAATGGCTGTAAAATTGAACGGCGTAAGGGCAAACACAAAACCTTCCAGCGGCCGTTGCTCTGCCCTGTTCCAGGTGCCCTTGGCCGAAATGGGCTGCTGCGCATAAATCTCCGCCATATATTTTACGTTGAACCGCAAAAAATCAACCAGCTCGCAGGCCGAATCAATTTCTGCCTGGTAAGCATTTTTAGACTGCCCCAGCATGGTAGCCGCATTAATTTCGTAACGGTATGGCCCGGCAATCAGATCGGCAGCCTTTAAAAATATAGCGGCACGTTGTTCCCAGGGTAATTGCTCCCAGTTCGGTTTAGCCGCTAATGCGGCATGAATAGCGTTGGTAACATCTGCGTCTGTTCCCTGGTGATAATAACCCAGGATATGCTGATGATTGTGCGGTGGCCTGATGGCTACTTTTTGTCCTGTTCTCACTTCTCCGGCACCAATATACATCGGTATATCCGCCTGGGTCTCGTAAGCCTTATTGAGCGCCTGCTTCAGCAGCAAGCGCTCTGTACTTCCTGCACCATATTGCAATACCGGCTCGTTTACCGGCTCCGGAACATTAAAAAAACCGTTCATTACGTTATTTATTAGTTTAAAACTGATATTACCACAGTTTCAACACACCCCGACGAAACAAAAGAATATAAATAACACGCAGAACGGGCATTTTGTGTTCGTATCAGGTATGCAAAAAATCTATTGCAGGTTAAACGCAATCGGGACGGTATATTGTACGCGTACTTTTTTACCATTCTGCTCACCGGCCTGCCATTTAGGCGATCTTTTCAGCACACGCACCGCTTCTTCATCGCAACCAAAGCCTATACCTTTTATTACCTTGATATTTGATACCGAACCGTCTTTTTCAACGACAAAGCTTAGCACTACCTTTCCTGTGATGTTATTTTCCTGGGCATCGGCCGGATAACGGAGATTTCTTTGTAAAAATTTATAAAAAGCCTGCAAGCCACCGGCAAATTCAGGATTTTTTTCAACCCCTATAAAGATATCATTACTGCTTTCGCCCATATCTGTTCCCTGGCCACTCCCGGTTCCTGTGCCACTGCCCGAAAGGCTGGCGTTAACACCTGCACCGGCCATTTCACCTTTGCTATCTGTGCTGCCCACAGCAGCAGTTTTTAATTCCTCAATTGTTGGAATTTCATTAGTGGGCTGAGCAGCCGAAACCACTTTCACCGCAGCAGTAAACTTCCTGGTTTCTACTTTTTCCGGAGTAGTTTTTTCTACGGCAGGCGATGCCCCAGCAGCTTTAGGTTCTTTAGGTTTCACTTTTTTTAGCTGAACATCCACCATTCTAAATACCTCTTCGGTTGGCTTGGCTACAACTACATCCGGCTTATGACCTGATAATTTTTTCAGGTATGGCATCATGATCATCACCGATACGGCCGTACAGGCAATGAATAAAGAGTAGATAAGACGGCGTTCGTAATTTGCACGCAATTCATAAGCGCCATATTCTTTGTTCCGGTTTTTAAATACAATATCGAGCCACCCGGTATTGTAAAGATTTGACTTAGAGGTTAACATAATTGATTCAATTTATCTATAAGATGATGCAGCTAACCGGATTCCATAAATGAGAAATCTCAGGTAAAAAATCAGATTTCTCAATAAAAACAATTCAAATCCGGGCTTAAAAAAGATATTTTATCATTTTTACGACTTTTTTTTATTCTTTTTTGATTTTTTTCAAACTTTTTATGCTAATTTCACCGCCGAAAAGTATTTTTGTTTAAAACTTTACAAAACTCACATAAAACAATATGTCAAACCTTCGCTTTCAGGCATTAAATGCCGTTTTAACCAGGAACATTCCTGAAGTTAAACCACCTGCTGTAAAAGTTTCTGATTATTATAGCAGCAATGTTTTTGATAAAAAGAAGATGAAAGAATTTTTATCAAAAGAAGCATTTGAGAGTATCAGCAACTCTATTAATCTTGGTGTACCCATTGATCGTGAAATTGCAGAGCAGGTTGCTTCGGCAATGAAAGCATGGGCCATCAGCAAGGGCGCTACTCATTACACCCATTGGTTTCAGCCTTTAACCGGTACTACTGCCGAAAAGCATGATTCATTCTTTGAGCCAAGTGGCGATGGTGGCATCGAGAAATTTTCAGGCGAAGCCCTGGCACAGCAAGAACCTGATGCGTCAAGCTTCCCTAACGGTGGTATCCGCAGTACTTTCGAAGCCCGTGGTTACACCGCCTGGGATCCATCTTCACCGGCATTTATCATTGGTTCAACCCTATGTATACCTACTGTATTTGTTTCATATACCGGAGAAGCGCTGGACTACAAAGCCCCGTTATTGAAAGCGTTAAATGCTTTAGATAAAGCTGCCGTTGCCGTAGCACAATATTTTGATAAAAGCATTGAGAAAGTAAACGCCTCTTTAGGTATTGAGCAGGAATATTTCCTGGTTGACCTGGCGTTATACAACGCTCGTCCCGATCTGTACCTTACCGGCCGTGCTTTATTCGGCCACATGTCTGCCAAGAACCAGCAGTTAGAAGATCACTATTTTGGTTCAATCCCTGAGCGGGTTATTGCATTTATGCAGGATCTTGAGATCGAAGCATTAAAGCTGGGTATTCCATTAAAAACCCGCCATAACGAGGTTGCGCCTTCGCAATTTGAGTGCGCTCCTATTTATGAGGAGATCAACCTGGCCATAGACCACAACCAACTGTTAATGGATCTGATGGATAAGGTAGCCCGTCGTCATAACTTTAAAGTGCTTTTCCACGAAAAACCTTATGCCGGCATCAACGGTTCTGGTAAGCATAACAACTGGTCTATGATCACCAATACCGGCAGAAACCTGCTTGCTCCCGGTAAAACACCGAAAAATAACCTGATGTTCCTTACATTCTTCGTAAATACCATCAGGGCGGTATATGAATATTCAGACTTATTAAGAGCATCTATCGCATCCGTAAGCAACGATCACCGTTTAGGTGCCAACGAAGCTCCTCCGGCAATTATCTCGATCTTCCTGGGAAGCCAGCTAAACGATGTCCTGGATGAGATTGAAACATCACGTGTAACGTCTAAAATGAAACAGGAGTCGGCATTGTGGACCAACATCCCTAAAATTCCTCAAATTTTATTAGACAATACCGACCGTAACCGTACTTCGCCGTTTGCCTTTACAGGAAATAAATTCGAGCTGCGTGCCGTAGGTTCTTCCGCAAACTCTGCCAACCCGATGACAATTCTTAACCTGATTGTTGCCGATCAATTGAATAAGTTCAAGGTAGAAGTTGACAAGCTGCTAAAAAAAGGCGAGAAAAAAGATGTGGCTTTGATGACAGTTATCAAAAAGTACATCAAAGAATCTAAGGCTATCCGCTTTGAAGGAAACGGTTACAGCGACGAATGGGCTCAGGAAGCTGAAAAACGTGGCTTATCAAACATCAAAACTACGCCAAAGGCATTAGACGTGCTTGTTGCCGAGAAATCTGAAAAATTATTTGAAGAGACCGGTGTTTACAGCAAACGCGAATCGCATGCCCGCCATGAGATCCTGCTGGAAAACTACTATAAAAAGCTTCAGATTGAAGCCCGCGTTATGGGCGAGCTGGTAAACAACGTGATCATTCCGGCCGCAATTGCTTACCAAACTGAGCTGATTACCAACGTGAAAGGCCTAAAGGAAATTGGCCTGGGCGAAGAAACTTATTCAGCACAAATTGACCTGATCAAGAAGATCTCTACTCACGTAAACTTCATCAAAACCAATGTGCATGATATGATCGAGGAACGTAAAAAAGCAAACGTTATTGAGGATGCCCGTGAAAAAGCGATAGCTTACGATGAAAAAGTAAAATCTTACTTCGATCCTATCCGCTATCACGTTGATAAACTGGAGCAACTGATCGACGATACAAGATGGCCTCTACCAAAATTCAGGGAATTACTGTTCCTGAAATAGGCTGTTTTTAGATCACATTACAAGACAAAAAGTCCCGCAGCAATTCGGGACTTTTTGTCTTGTAATCGAAATTCTATCAGTGAAGTTGTTAAACTTTTTTTCCACATCGATGCCTTCGACTGAGCTCAGGCTGACCACATTGGTCATGTTGAGCTTGTCGAAACACATACAAATGCGGGTTATAAAAAAAGTTTAACAGTTTCTATAATTCAATTATTCGTGTGGCGTTTATCTGCTCCAAGAAGTATTCATCGTGCGATACGGCGATTAGCGTTCCCCGGTATTCGTTAATTGCGGCCGTCAGTATTTCTATATTCTGCATATCCAGGTTATTGGTAGGTTCGTCCAATATAATCATATCGGGCGATTGATTGCTAAGTGTCAGGCAGCACAATATCAATCGCATACGTTCTCCGCCGCTTAATGTATTACAAGGCTTGTCCCAATCTTCTTTGGAGAACAAAAACCGGTTAAGCCTGATTTTTATTTCATGTTCCTGTAACACGGTTGTACTGAATTGCCGGGCTTGTTCATATACACTTAACTGATTATTAATCAACGAGTAATCCTGGTCTATATATACAGCCGATTGATTCCCGGCTTTGTAAATCACTCCTGACTTGGGCAACAATTCTCCTAAAATAAGTTTTATCAACGTGGTCTTTCCAGACCCATTTAACCCTTTCAGGGCAATACGCTCTCCACTGGTTATTTGAAAGTTCAGGCCTTCTTTCCAAAGCGGCTGATTGCTATAATTAAAGTTGATATCCGAGGCTTTGAACAAGATTTTTCCTGTATGTAAGATGGAATTGCTAAAACCGAATTTCATCTTGTCCAGGTCGGGTAATGCCGAACGCAATTCCCGCAGTTCACGTGTAATATCTCCCACCTTTTCACGATGTACACTCTTTATTTTAGAAGTACTTCTTTCAGCATTATTCTTTAAGGTATTCATCATTATCCGGGCAACACCGGCTTTCTCCTGTTTCCTTTTCCCACGGATATCCGCCCGCTGTTGTCGTTCCAATGTTTCGCGTTCTTTTTCCTTAGCCTTTCGCAATACTTTTTCCTTACTCTGAATATCCTGGTTTAAAGCATCACTTGCCAACTGTTTTTGTTCGGCATAGAAATCGTAGTTGCCGCCATAACAGGTTATATCTTGTTTACTCAATTCGCAAACCGTATTCAAAAGATTTAACAATGTTCTGTCGTGACTTACAACAACCAGGGTACTGGCTGTTGACCGAACAAAATGGTACAACAATTGCCGGCCCCGGGAATCCAGATGATTGCTTGGCTCATCTAACAGCACAAACTCAGGCTGATGAATGGAAATACCGGCCAGAAAAACCTTTGTTTTTTGTCCGCCGCTCAATGTTCTCATTTCCTGCATCAAATCCAGGTCGTTTAATTGCCAATGCTCAAGGGCTTCTTTGCATCGTTCTTCAATTGTCCAGTCGTCATTAAGCAAATCCAGGTTATCCTCGGTTACTTCGCCATTAAGAATCTCTTTCAGGGCCTTAAGTTTATTTTCTACACGTAAAGCCTGTGCAATGGTCAGGTGGTTATATTGCCCGAACAATTGAGGTACGTAATACGGTGGAATATCCACATGTAGCTGTCCGCCGGAAGGCTGTAACTCACCTGCCATAATTTTAAGCAAGGTAGATTTTCCAACACCGTTATTGCCAATTAAGGCTATTTTATCGTGACGATTTACAGTAAGACTAATCTCGCTAAACAGCAAATCGTTATTAGCATGTATATATGAAATATCCTGAAGGGTAAGCATAATTTCTTTCTTTAAGGGGTTAATGAATCCGGCAAACCCTTATATAAGGCTGCCGTTTATTGTCCGAAAGAAATTATATCCTACATTAAATCGTTTTTTGTTTTTGGGTCTGCAAATATACGAATACTTTGGCGATTAGTTGTTACTCTCCATCCGGTATCAGGCAATGAGCGACAATTCAACAATCCTAACATTCGTAAACCTAAAATCTCAAATCGTAATTACCTCTATTACCACGCCTGGTCGCCAACTAAAGGCACAAAACGGAAGGTATCCAGCACAATCTTATCGTATTCGGTTTCGCTGACCCTCAGAACGGTAATCATTTTTTGTTGGTTCTCATCCCCTACCGGGATAACCATAATACCACCGATACGCAATTGCTTCAGTAATATTTCGGGCACAAACGGAGCTCCGGCTGTAACCAGTATCTTATCAAAGGGAGCCTGTTCCGGGATACCTTTTGAGCCATCGCCTAAGTAAAACTCCGGGCGATAACCCATTTTAGGCAGCACCAGGCGGGCCCGGTTATACAAATTCTCCTGCCGCTCTATGGTGTACACCTTTGCTTTCAGTTCCAGCAAGATACAGGTCTGGTAACCCGAGCCTGTACCTATCTCAAGCACCTTGTCGCCGGGCTGTATATGCAGTAATTCTGTTTGATAGGCCACGGTATACGGCTGCGATATGGTCTGACCGTCGCCGATAGGAAAAGCAATATCCTTATAAGCCTGCACCCAGAAGGTTTCGTCGAAAAAATAATGCCGCGGAACTTTCCCTATCGCACTCAGTACTGCTTCGTCAGCAATTCCCCGTTCTCTGAGCTTGACAACCAGACGTTTACGGGCACCTTTTTCGCGATAATTATCTATGAGTTTATAGGCCATTTCAGCACAAAAATACGGCCTAATCTTTATTTAAATACTATTTAAAACAAAAGCCGTTCAAAAACATTATATATCAGTAAAATACTTTTTAAGTACTTGTTCATGAAGATAATATTTTTGTTACTTTCGGGCAATTATTTATTTCAGGATAAATGAAAAGGACGCTCAACCTCACACTTCTTATTATTCTATTCGTCAATTATCTGTCTAACGCTCAGCAGATAGTTAAAATAGACACCGTAAAAACTAAATTTAGTTACAAGACCAAAAGCAATGAATATCCCCAGGAATATGCCTATTCCATAGGCTTCAATTTTATACAGTACCTGCAGATACCGGGTATATTAAGCACCCAGAACGACAGTTACTATACGCCTTATTTTAGCGGGGTGATACTGAAACTGACCGATAACCAGATCAGCTATCGCTTACAAGGGTCTTACTTTAAAAAAGATCTTTCGTTTGAGAACAATTGCCCCGATTGCGAAATAGCGAACGGCAAAGTAGAAGATTATACCGTAAAGGTAGGCTTTGAAAAAAACATCACCTACACACGCCTGCGCCCCTATTATGGCGCCGATATCGGGTACCGGGACAACGAATTTAAGGGTATTTCAAGCGATGGAAAAAGTCCGGGCACTACGCTTTACGATGCCCAGGCAAAGAAAAATTGCCTGGTGATAACCCCATTTATAGGTTTGCGGCTTAATATTATCGACCACTTAAGCATCACTGCCGAAGCCGCCATGGATATTATGTATGCTTACGAAAAGCAGGATAAAATTTATTATGACACCCCTCGTACGCATACACAGGTCAAATACAAAAAAATGGAGTACCTGTTCAGGCCGCTCAGCATGTTAACACTGCAATACAATTTCGGTACGCGTTACTAAGAGTGTTGTTGGTTGAAAAGCATGTTAATTTTGTGGATGGACGGTGTCTTCACCGTCCATGGTTTCCTGCCGGGGCTGGTGTTATCCCCAGCCCCAATAAAACCATTGTTTCATGAATGTTCTTAGGATAGTGGAGCATTCTTTACACTAAGGTAATTTTTGTAATAATTTTTTCCACTTTTATCTAATTAGTATCTTTAGCCCCTAAATATCAATATACTGTGCAGGAGCCCGAACATAAATTTGAATCTATCTTTACTGTTGACTGCGTAGTCTTTGGCTTTGATGAAGGTGAGCTGAAAATATTACTGATTGAACGTAATGAAGATCTTTTTAAAAGCTGGTGGGCTTTGCCTGGCTACTATGTAGGCCAGGATGAAGGTATAGAGCATGCGGCTGAACGTATTTTGTACGAGCTTACCGGTTTGCGGGATATTTACATGGAGCAGCTGTTTACCTTTGGCGATGTTGACCGGCACCCTAAAGGACGGGTTATCACAGTAGCCTATTTTGCCATGATCAGGCTCAATGGACAGAAGGAATTAAAGCCTGTAACCAGCTATGCCCGAAAAGCCTTCTGGCATCCCATCAAGGATCTGCCTCAACTGGCATTTGACCACGACAAGATCGTTGAGAAGAGCCTGCAAAAAATCCGACGCAAGATCAGTTATCAGCCTATAGCTTTTGAGCTCCTGCCTGAAAAGTTTACGCTGACGCAGTTGCAAAACCTGTACGAGATCATTCTAAACTGCAAACTGGATAAACGGAACTTCCGCAAGAAAATGCTTAATTATGATATCCTGAAAGAGCTGGATGAAAAACAGCGAGGCGTTTCATACCGTGCAGCCAAATACTACAAATTTGACCGGAGAAAATATAACCGGCTATTCCAGAAAGAACTATCATTTAATAAGTAGGTAACGAAAAACCAGACCTTAGGGATTGCTCATAGAGGAAAGTTAAAACAACTCAAATAAATTTAATTTTTTAATGCTATGAAAGGTCTATTCAATGGTTTAAAAATTTTGCCAGTGGCCACCTGTATGCTGGTTGCTTCGGCAAGCTTTGCGCAAAGCAAAGACATTGAGGTTTTCAAGGCTCAGGAGGTTATTCCTGATAAGCCTGCTACGCAGAACAAAAACAATGTTAAGCGACCTGCGTCTTCTAAAGTTACAGGCAATTTAAATGTATTTTTCGGCACGTATTATTACTGGGTTCCGGGAACTTCGTACGTTGTTCCGGATTATAGCCGAAAACAGGAAGTAATACATACTTCTGCCGGGACGGGTGTGTTACCCGGAAGCATCAGGATCAACGCTGACGGCACTTATGTTTGGAACAGCAGTTGGGATCAAAAGATTATTAAAGGAAAATGGCAACAAACGGGCGATAAAGATTATCCGATTGAAATGATCCATGCACAGGAACAAAAGAACTGGCAGGTAGGCCTCCACGATCGTCCTAAAGAAGCCGATATCTATATTAAAGATGGCAGTACATGGTATTGCGGTAAAAAGGTTAAGCAATAACATTTTGCCTGTTGGCCTGCCATATAAACGAAGCTAAAAAGCCACGGCTTGTTGACCGGGGCTTTTTTTAGCTAAAGCAGGTAAAAGGCTTACAAACCTGAGTTCGATTGATAACCCTGTCCAAAAGATTGCTTCGTCCTATCGTCCTCGCAATGACGAAAAAAAGTGCGTCATTGCGAGTGTAGCGAAGCAATCTCTTTGTTCATTTATGCATTAATACCCAGACATACCAAGAGCTGTTTAAAAATGAAAAAGTTAAGTTATACAGAGGCTGCTGGTGTCTCCACCGTCTATTGTTTAACCCTGTAAAACCATTCTTCTACGGCTCAATGGTTATTTCCAGCTCCTTTACATCTGTTTTTGAGCCATAAACGGTAGTATTGCTGGCTACAAATGTGACCTTGTAAGTACCTGCTGCCGTGTAAATATAAGAGTACGAATCCATCCGGGTAGACATATTCTTTAACGGAACTCCAATATCTGTTCTCACACTGGTAGTTGCTGTTTCATTCACCCTGTCCCTGAATTCATATTGTTTTCCGGTTTCGCCAGACCAAAATGTAATGTTATTGGGATTTCCCGAAAAAATAAACTTCACGTTTTCGCCGGCTTTATAGGTATTTGCAGGGTCGAGTGTAACCGAAAAATCGGGTGCAGCCACCTCTTTTTTGTTACAGGCATTGATTATAATTACCAGGAGAAACAAGGGTATATAAACTATCTTTTTCATCTGTGTTTTTTCTATTTTCTTGATCATCAAAGATTTCATGATGCCTAATTCTGTTAATGTTAATATCCTTCGTTTTGTACCATGGCTTTGTTGAGAGACATTTCCAGAATTGGTATCGGATACAATAAATGCTTTTTCTCAACCCGCTCGGCAGCATCGTGGCCCAGCTTATAAATGGTTGTGCTCATGCTGGCGTGGGCAGCAAAATCCTGCGCAGTTTGGTGCATAGCCGTAATAAAATCGCCCCAGCGAATTAAATCATGCTTGCGCAAACCTTCAAAGCAAAGCTCTCTTGCACGTTCATCTTTAATAGCCTGCAAAAAGTGTTCTTTACTGTCTGTTTGTGCCGCGGTAAGGTCGGCATCGGTAATAACTGATATTTCGGCAATAGCCGTTGCGCCGCTTCCGCCACCACCGCTAATGGTTATGGTTGGAGCAGAGGTATATCCCGAACCGGTATTAGTAAGGTTAATAGCAGTTACGGCATTGCCTGTGCGGGTTGCTGTAGCTGTTGCTCCGGTTCCACCACCGCCGGTAATGGTAACGGTCGGGTTGCTGGTGTATCCTGAACCGCCAGAGGTGAGCACTATTCTTTTAACTACTTCACCAATACTGTATTTTCCATATCCTCTTCTCCGTACATCATTTACTGCGGCTATAGCCTCGGGAGTGGGGCCACCATTTACTTCGTTCTCGGCTTCGGCGTACATCAGTAATACATCAGCGTAACGTAAGATCTGGAAATTCGTGGGCGTGTAGTTCTTATTCAAGGGCCGTACCGCTTCGTATTCACGACGCCATTTGGCACAATTCCTACCGTAAATATTAGTGGCAGCAATGTTTGATTTGGTACCAGCCGCATTGAGTGTGTAAGTTGAAATAGCCCAATCCCGCCGTAGATCTCTTTTACCGAAATTATCGGTAGTGTTATATTCGTACAGGTAGTACAGTTTCCAGGTGGTACTGTTAAAGCCATAAGCATAACCTACGTTTGCAGGATCTGAGGCTGAACATTTCACCCCATTCTCATTGCCAATACGACCGCCTTCACGAAAGGCATCGTTATTGGTTCCGTACTCCTCGGCTTCCCAGATACTTTCTTTGATATCGTATTTATCCTGGCACAGGTTAATAAAAACCTGCTTATAATCGGGATTTAATGAATGTATGCCAGAATTTTTCACCTTAAGAGCCCAATCCCGTGCATCTTTATACTTGGAAACATCCTTTAACGGCTCGCCGGCCATGGCCAGGCACACACGGGCAAGAATGCCTCTTACGGCAGATTTAGAAACTCTGCCGCCATAATTCAGGGTAGATATTTCGCTTACCAGCCCTTCTGCCTCTGTCATGTCCTGCAATATCCGGGCATAAACTTCTCTCATAGGCGTACGGGCAATATTGACATTATTTACCGATGAGGTTGGTGTTAGCTTTAACGGCACATCGCCCCAGTTCTGAACCAGCAGAAAATAATAATAGGCACGTAAAAACAGAGCTTCGCCCTTTACCTGCAAGCGCTTATCTTTATCCATATCTGCTTTATCCAGGTTAGCTAATAATACATTAGCCCGCTCTATACCATCGTACAGGTACTGCCATAAAATACGAATGGTGGCATCGTCTGAACCGAAATTGTAAAAGAACGGCCCTGTAGGAAAAGACGCATACGAGAAAAAGGATTCGTCTGTAGACGGAGTATGCCGGATGGGATACTGACCTCCGTAGATCTGCTCACG
Source organism: Pedobacter sp. BS3 (assembly GCF_008274585.1). Classification (GTDB taxonomy): domain Bacteria; phylum Bacteroidota; class Bacteroidia; order Sphingobacteriales; family Sphingobacteriaceae; genus Hufsiella_A. The sequence continues at coordinate 410,250 of NZ_VTRT01000003.1, forward strand.
CCCGAGAATATCATACACGCCATTAAGCGCCATGTTTACTTCTTCTTCGTTATTAAAATAGTTGGCGGGAGAAACAAAAGTGGTAGGATGTTCTGCCAGAAATTTTTCACAACCGGCAAACGCAAATACAGTTACCAGAATGCCTGTAAAAATTATTTTTTTCATTGTTGCTCTGAGTTTAGTATTTAATCTTATTTGCATTATTACGTTACTACAGTGACACATTAACTCCAAACGTGATGGTTCGGGCCCGTGGATAGGCCGAATAATCAAATCCGGGAGTGAGTGCAGTACGTTTAACAGATACTTCCGGGTCTGAACCGCTGTATTTGGTCCAGGTGGCCAGGTTTTGTGCCGACGTATACACCCGCACACTCTTTACTTTTACATGCTGTAATAAACTTTTGGGAAGATTATACCCCAGCGATACGGTTTTTAACCGCAAAAATGAACCATCTTCAATAATGCGTGTAGAATAGGCGTAGCCGTACTGACCGCCGGCACGCGGCATATCGGTATCGGTATTATCAGGCGTCCAGCGGTTCTCAAAGGTGGCAAACTGGTTCAGGTAAAGTTTATTTCCTGCTTCAAATATCAGGCGGTTGGCATTAACAATGTCATTACCGTACGACCATTGAAGAAATACATTCAGATCAAAATCTTTGTACCTGAAATTATTTGAAAAACCGCCCTGGTGTAACGGGTAAGCCCGGCCTATAACGGTACGGTCAAAATCGTTCACAACGCCGTCACCATTAATATCGCGGTATTTCACATCTCCCGGCTTAATGGACGTCTGGCCATTGCCATTGGTTGCTACACTTGCTTTAAGCAGGTAAGAGCCATCCGGCTTTTTTATAAAATCGTCGTATTGATATACACCATCCCAGATATAACCATAGATCTGCCCCATAGGCTGCCCTATTTTGGCAATATATAAAGGCACGGCGCTATAAAAGCTGTCCCAGCTTATTGTACTGACCAGGCTTTCCTGGTTAGCGGTTAATCCTATAACCTTATTCCGGTTAAAGGCAATATTAAAGTTGGTGCTCCAGGTAAAGTCCTTTGTACGGATATTGGTACTGTTCAGGGTAAATTCCAAACCTTCATTTTGTGTTTGTCCAATATTCACCAGCGAGCTGGTGTATCCCGTAGTATACGGCAGCTGTGCATTGAGCAGCAATTTCTTCGTATTCTTTTTATAATAATCCACCGTTAAGGTAAACCGCTCTTTTAAAACACCAAGGTCTAAGCCGATATTGGCCATTTCGGTACTCTCCCATCTCAGATCAGGACTACCCACATTGGTTACAATAATGCCCTGTGCCAGCTCGTTGTTAAAAGAATAATAAGATGTAATAGGATAGGTCATTTGCGGAAAGGTAGAATATTCAACTACCCTGTTATTACCTGTAGCGCCCCAGCTAAGCCTTAGCTTGGCATTGGAAACAAACGACAGATCTTTCATAAAATCTTCCTTATTGATGCGCCATGATAAGGCTGCCGAAGGGAAATAGCTCCATTGATGGCCGGGAGCAAATTTAGAGGAAGCATCTGCACGCAATGATGCCGTAGCATAATATTTATCCTGGTAAGAATAATTAACACGGGCTAATCCTGACACCATTTGCCATGCCGAATTATAAGAAGAAACAGGCTGGGGTGTTCCTGATGATAAGCCGCTTAAGCCCAATGATTCGTTAGGCAAAGCATTGGCAGATAATCCGTAATAGCTGTAATTATTACCCGACAGATCGAAACCGGCCAACGCATCAAATTTATGTTTACCAATTTTAGTAGCGTAAGTAAGCAGGTTTGAATTTTGCCAGGCCCTGGTTTCATAATACATAATGCTGCCATTGGGGCCGTTTGAAAACGGATTGGATTTACTACCGCTGTAGGTATTGGAGTTATTAAATACTTCGCGACGGCGCACTGTTCTGTTTATACCGCCTGTGGTTTTAAATTTCAGTCCTTTTATAATGGTATACTCGGCATAAGCATTACCGATCAGGTTATTTGAGATATAGTTACGCAGTTGGTTTTGCGCTGTTTTAATCGGGTTAAAGCGATAATCGGTACCACTGGCCACAAAATCGTCGGTATCTTCATCAATAATTTCTGCTTCTGAACCATCAAGGGGCGCCAACGGACGGTATCCCCACACACTATACAGAAAGTTGTTCATGGATGAATTATTGGCATCAGACGTTGATGATCCATACGTTAACGAGTTGGTATACCTTAAGTCTCCACCTACTTTCAGCTTGTTGCTTACGGTTTGATCGAGCGTAATTTTTCCCTGATAACGTTTGTACCCGGAGTTGATGATGGTTCCCTCCTGCTCAAACAGCTGACCGGATATAGAATAACGTGTTTTTGGTGTTCCGCCCGACATGGATAGTGAATGGCTTTGCATTGGCGCTGTCTGGAATAACTGGTGCTGCCAGTCAATACCCTGCGCATCCTTATAGTCATCAAGTGTATACTGGTATTCCTGGGGAGTAGTTCCTGTTATCGGGCCAAAATAACGACTACGTGTGTCGCCCGGATTGATCTCATACTGGAGTTTCAGGTATTCATAAGCGTTCATAAGCGGCACCTCATAAATATTCTTTGAAAATCCGTAATAGCCATTGTAATTGATAACAGGCTCGCCAACCTTGCCGCGTTTGGTAGTGATGATAATTACACCATTTGCACCCCGTGCACCGTATATTGCGGTTGCCGAAGCATCCTGAAGCACGCTTATCGATTCTATTTCTGAAGGGTTGAAGATATTGTTATCCGGATTCTCTATCGGGAAACCATCAATAACATACAGCGGCGAGTTATCCTGGGTCAGTGAATTTGCGCCACGGATCAGGATGTCTGCAGTGGCTCCGGGCTGACCTTCGGATGAGGTAACCTGTACACCGGCTACGCGGCCAGCCAACGCTTCCTCGAACGAACGTACAGGCGCCTGTTCCATATCGCCCATTTTCACGGTACCAACCGCTCCGGTCAGATCGCTTTTGGTTGATGTACCGTAACCGATAACCACCACTTCGTTTAAGCTGTTGGCAGCTACCTGCATACTGGTATTAACGGTAGTGGTTTGCTTTGATTTTACCACCACATTTCTAACCACTTTCTCTTCAAAGCCGATATACCTGAACGATACGTCGTATGTTCCCGGCTGCAGGCTGATGGTAAACTTACCATCAGGGCCGGTCTGATAACTGCGTTGTACACCTTTTACTGTAATACTTACGCCAATCAGGGTTTCGTTGGTTGAAGCGTCAAAAACCTGGCCCGTTATTGTTCCCGGGTCAGCAGCCAGCGGTTTAACATCGATCATAATATACCTGCCGGCCTGCTTGTATATAAAAGGTGTATTGGCTAAGATGCGGCTCAACGCCTGCTCAAGACTGATATTATTGCCTGTAAGATTAACTTTCCGGGTTTCTTTATCTACCAAATCTTCACGGAATGAAAATTTATAGCCTGTCTGGTTTTCGAGCTTTAAAAAACTCTCTTTAAGAGAAAGGTTTTTAAAATTTACATTCACTGATACTTCATTGATACTTTGGCTTCTAACGGGCAGAGCCGATAAAACTCCCAGGGTTGATAGCTGGATAGCTATTATCGTTATGGAAATTCTCATGATTTTGAAAGCACATAAATGTACATGTAGTAATTTTTGCATAATTTTGGTTAGGGTTTAGTTTCATTGAATTACTCTTAGGTTCTTAATGGAAACATTGAATGTTTGCGGGTTTCTAAAACCGGCACAACACCCTGCCGCCCTGCTCGCAACAGGGCGGTTTTTACTTTTTCTTAGCTTAACTTTCTGGTCATTATTTAGATTTATGTGTTAGTGTGATTATTCCGTTATTTATCTGATAATTTATCCCCGCGGTATTGCCCAGTATTTTCATCACATCGGTAATACTGATCTGCTCAAAGGACGCCGATATACGATATGCCGCTATCCTGGGGTTAGCAAATACGATCTGTACATTGTAGTTACGCTCCAGTTCTTTGCAAAGCGAATCCATACGCACGTTGCGGAATACCAGTTCTCCCTGCTTCCACTTTTGAAGATCGGTTGTTCGTATTTCTGTTTTCTGAGCCGTTCCGGTCTCTGCATTCCATTGAATTTGCTCGCCCGGCGTAAGCAGGCCAAGCACCCGCGTTTGTCCGGCTTGTAATTGCGAAACCTGTACCTTACCGGTTGCCACACTCACTGTAGTTCTGTTTTCATTATCAAACGCCCGTACCTTAAAGGTTGTGCCCAAAACAGCGGTCTGAATATCGCCCGACTCGATAATGAAAGCCTTTGCGGGATTATGTTTCACTTCAAAAAAGGCCTCCCCGTTAAGCTTTACAACGCGTTTATGTTCATCAAAAACGGCAGGATAAACAATTTTACTGCCAGAGCCCAGGTATACTATGGAACTGTCTGACAACGTGATAATGGAACGCTGACCGTTAGGATTGTACTTTGTGATATATTCAATGTGCTTTGAATGCCCGGATCTGAGGTAATTATTCATTAGCTGCCCAACAGACAGGATGATTATCAGTACAGCAGCATATTTTAATAACCTGATAAACCTAAGCCCAGAGCGTTTGCCGGTATATTCGTCCGGCAATTGATATTTATCTTTAAATTTCAGGTAGAAATCCTGATTGGCAGGATTATCGTAGCTGTCAAAATGGATCCAATCCTCATCCAGAAACTCGCTTAAAACTTCGCGAAAGCGATCTTCTTTAATATATTTTTCAACAATGCGTCTTTCTGCATCGTTACAGGTTCCGTTTACATATTTTATAAGCAGATCCTTAAAGCGGATTTCATCCATTATAGCTGTCTTTTTCTGTACATACGCAGATTGTACAGACAGCCACTAATTGAATGCTAAAAAATTTTAAAGAAAGTAATTAACAAGCAGCAAGGAAAGGAAGGTTACCAGGTCATTTTGCCGCAGATAGGCCCTTAAAAAACGTAACGAGGCCGAAATATGATTTTCTACCGTATTAACTGATAAACCCAGGCGGGCCGCTATTTCGCGGTGACTCAGACCCTGAATGCGACTTAATTCATACACAGTCCGTCTTTGCGGACTGAGTTTTTCCAGCGCTTGCCGGTATATAAGGTTTAACTCTTTGTCTACCAGTATATCTTCTACAGAATTTGTGCAATACTGGCTGTCGGGTAAATCGGTAAATGACGCTGTTACCGGCGCCGGACGCCGGTAATGATCTATAATTCTGTTTTTAAGCGCTTTGTACAGGTATTGGTCAAACGGGCCGTTTAGTTGTATGGATTCCCTTCTTCGCCATACGCTAAAGAAAATATCCATGACGGTTTCTTCGGCATAACCATCATCCCGGAAATGACGGGCAGCAAATTTATACAGGCGCACAAAATGGCGACTGAATAACTCCTGGAAACAACGTTCATTGCCACCTTTCCATAACTCAAAAAGCTCATTATCAGAATGCGGCATCATACAATGTTAGTTTAAACTAATTTACAAATATAATTGCATGTCAAAACAAAAAGCAATTGCTTCTTATTCTCATTGTTTTCAATGCCAATATAGAATTGTTTCGATATATTATCTAAAATTATTTTTCAAGAATGGTTAACAGTTTATATCCGGGGTTCCTGCTGACTCAGGCAGTGGAAACTTCCCAAGCCCCAGATAATATCGGTTGAGTCCAGGCCTACCACCTGCCTTCCGGGGAAACAGGAGGCTATGATATCCAACGCTTTTTCGTCTTTAGCGCAGCGGTATGTGGGTACAATGACGTGCTTATTGCTGATGTAAAAATTAGCGTACGAGGCCGGCAGCCGTGTATCTTCATAAATTACCGCATCGGGCATAGGAAGTTCCACAATAGTAAGCTGCTTACCGTTAAGCAAACGCATAGCCTTCAATTCTTTCAGATTTTGTTGTAGCAATTCGTAGTTCTCATCGGTACGATCTTCTTCAACAACGGTTAATACGGTATCCTCATTCACAAAACGGATAGTATCGTCAATATGCCCGTCGGTATCATCACCAACTATGCCTTCGCTTACCCAAAGCACTTGCTCTACACCGTAGTAGCTGCATAAATATTCTTCAATTTGGGCCTGGGTTAAGTGCGGGTTACGGTTTTTATTCAGCAGGCAGCAGGTTGACGTAAGCACCGTTCCATTTCCGTTAAACTCAACTGAACCGCCTTCCATAATAATACCCGGATGAAATACTGGCAAGTTCAGCGCTTTGCCGATAAGCGTTGGAATGACATCATCCAGATCATACGGCGGATATTTGCCGCCCCAGGCATTAAATCCCCAATCTACAATAACTTTCTTTTGCTCTGCCTGCGGATTAATCAAAAATGCCGGGCCATGGTCGCGACACCAGGCATCGTTGGTTGGATGAAAAAAGAATTCTATCTGCGAAAGGTCTGCACCGGCCTGCTGGATGTATTTAATGGCCTTTGCCTTAAGCCATTCATCGGCTACGTTGATCCGTACTTTCTCGCCCTCAGACAATAATTTAATAAACTGGCTGTAAACCGGAAATATACTATCTATCTTCCCGGGCCAGCTCGCCTCTTTATGTGGCCAGCTTAACCAGGTAGCTTCATGCGGAGCCCATTCGGGGGGGAAGTGGTAGTTTAATTGTTGGGGGGTATTTTGTTGGCTTATAGCCGATGGTTCATAGTTCATGGTAATAGCTTATAAAGAATTTTTGAGCGATGTAATCATTTTAGACAAGCTTTCATATCCTGAATACAGCGCAGTAAATGTCTCATCATTAATATATCCTCTTTTCTTTGCCAGAAAGAGGCAACTTACAACTTCTATAGCAGAACGCAGGGCGTAAGTTAAGAATCTGGCAAATTCAGGCTTAGTTTGTCCTGTTGAACCTTCTGCAATATTTAAAACAACGGAATCTGACGCTCTCTTAATTTGAGTTGCTAAACTGAACATCTCAATTTTGGGGAAAGATTTAGCAATTTTATCGACCTCATCACTTAGCTCAAACGCCTTTTGCCATACCACAAGATTTTCGAAGCGAAAAGCCATATTTATGAGATAATTGACTATAAACTATGAACCATGAACTATCCGCTACTCCTCATCAATAAACCTCTTTGTTATCTGCTGGTATGAGTCAATGCGGCGGTCTCGCATAAAGGGCCAGTGAGTGCGGTAGCTGTCTGTTTTTGCCAGATCGAGTTCAACTATTTTAACCTCTTCATGATCATGCGATGCCTGGTAAAGCACCGTACCAAAAGGATTGGCTACAAACGAACCTCCCCAAAACCTGATACCGGCTTCAGAGCCTACCCGGTTTACGCTTACCACGTGAACACCATTAGCCACGGCATGGCTGCGCTGGATGGTTTGCCAGGCATTATATTGTTCGGTATTTGTTCCTTCATCCTGGGTGTGTGCCCAGCCTATAGCGGTTGGATAGAACAATATTTCGGCTCCCATCAATGAGGTGATACGTGCTGCTTCGGGATACCATTGATCCCAGCAGATAAGCACGCCAATGGTGGCATATTTTGTTTTGAATACCTTGTAGCCTAAATCGCCGGGAGTGAAATAGAATTTTTCGTAAAAACCCGGATCATCCGGAATGTGCATTTTGCGGTATTTACCCAGGTAAGCGCCATCGGCATCTAAAACAGCAGTGGTATTATGATAAATTCCCTGTGTGCGTTTCTCAAAAAGCGAAGCAATAATGACCACATTCAGTTCGGCGGATACTTTGCTCAACGCCTCTGTGGATGGCCCCGGAATAGATTCAGCCAGACTGAAATTGTCATATTTTTCTTCATCACAGAAATACAGCGATGTAAAAAGCTCCTGTAAACAAATAACATGCGCCCCTCCTGCTGCTGCCTCCCTTATCTTCACTACCGCTTTATCCAGGTTCTCCTGCTTGTTGCTGGTGCAGCTCATTTGCACTAATCCTACATTCACGTGTTGGCTCATGATATTTGATTTTTTGACGGGCACAAAGGTAACTAATGTTAAGTTAAAAGTTAAAGGTCAGAAGTTAAAAGACCTTAATTCCGGGCACGTAAGAGAAAGTCATAAAGATGAACAATAACCCCGGAAGAATCTCACCCCATGCTCCGGTTCAGTACTAACATAATTTATTTCAGGCTCTTTATACTTTCACAATAAATTAATACGTTTAGTGCCTGCAAACAAAACGCACATTTTAAGCATTATAAGGCAATTATGGGTAACAATACGCCAACAGCAGATAAAGACCAGGTCTTTAAAGATGAAATAAAAAAAGTCAGCGACTTTAAATTCGGCAGCAAGGTTGCCAGTGTGTTCGACGATATGGTGAGCCGGTCTGTTCCGTTTTACGGGGAAATACAACGGATGGTTGCCGAGCTGGCTACCGATTTTATACAGGAAAGCTCGGACGTTTATGACCTGGGTTGCTCTACCGGAACGACCATGATCGGCATGAATGAATTTGTTCCGGATAACATCCGATTTATCGGCATTGATGATTCGCAGGATATGCTTAATAAATGCGACAGTAAACTAAAAGAGGCCGGATTCAAAAGGCCTTATGAGTTACGGATTGCCGATTTAAACGAAGGAGTGAACATACAGAATGCATCCGTTGTAGTACTTTGCCTTACGCTACAATTCGTACGCCCCATCAGTCGCCAGAAATTATTAAATACTATTTTTAAAGGCCTTAAGCCAGGCGGTGCATTAATTATTGTTGAGAAAATTCTGGCTGAAGACAGTAATTTTAACCGCGATTTTATTAAATATTACTATAATTATAAACGACGCAATCACTACAGTGAGCTGGAGATCTCGCAAAAACGCGAGGCTTTAGAAAACGTGCTGATCCCTTATAAGCTGAGTGAAAATCATCATATACTTCGCGAAGCCGGCTTTGCACACTGTGAAACCTTTTTTAAATGGTATAATTTCTCCGGTATAATAGCAGTAAAAAATAAAATATGATCAGCATAGGTAATTTCTTTTTTAAGTACCGGAATTTTTTGTTCATTTTTCTGTACCTGGCACTTTTTATTCCTTCACCACGGGTATTTACCCCTGAATCTTTTGGCGAATCCTATTATCTATGGCCCATTATTATCGGCTTAATTATAACTGTCACCGGTCAGGCTATACGCGGCGCCACTATTGGCCTGGCCTATATTGTGCGTGGGGGAAAAGACAAAAAGGTTTACGCTGAAGATCTGGTAACCCAGGGCATCTTTAACCATTGCCGCAATCCGTTATATGTTGGCAATATCCTGATGCTTACCGGAGTAGGAATTTTATCTAATTCTGTTCTTTATCTGGTAATATTCATTCCGCTGTTCCTGTTTATTTACCAGGCTATTGTATTAGCGGAAGAAAACTTTCTTCGTCATAAATTCGGTCAGCAGTTTGATGCGTATTGCAGTCGTGTAAACCGTTGGTTTATTAACCTGAAGAATCTCGGTCAAACCTTTAAAGGAATGAAATTCAATGCCAAACGCTGGATCCTGAAAGAATATAATACACAATTTGTATGGCTTGCCGGTATTGCCCTAGTATTGCTAACCCGCTATCCTGAGATCACTGATTTTGATACTAATTTCAGGAATGTCTTACTCACCATCATATTAATTATCCTGGTATTGATCTACCTGACTGTACGTTACCTGAAAAAATCGGGAAAACTGGTGGCTTGATGGAGAGACAAGAATACAGATACAAGAGACAAGACAAGGCGACCTAAATGCGTGTCGCTCATGGTTCACAGAAACATGTTATGGGGTTATGAGCCCGTAACACGTAACTCATAACAGGTAACAATAGAACAATTCAGCAATCTAAAATCGCAATACCAGTTCTTCTAACCAAACAAATCGCTGCTCAGGTAACGGTCACCGCGATCACATACAATAAATACAATTACCCCCTGCTCTAATTCCCCGGCCAGTTTGATGGCTGCTGATGCGGCTCCCCCACTGCTCATGCCGGCAAATATGGCTTCTTCTTTTGCCAGTTTACGGGTTACATCCGTAGCTTCGGCTTGCGATACATCCATCACACGGTCTACCCTGGAGCTATCGAATATTTTAGGCAGGTATTCTTCCGGCCAACGGCGTATTCCCGGTATGGATGATTCTTCCGTGGGCTGGCATCCAACGATCTGCACCCCCGGATTCTGCTCTTTCAGATACATGGAGCATCCCATAATAGTACCTGTAGTACCCATGGCGCTCACAAAATGAGTAATGGTTCCCTTGGTATCCCGCCAGATCTCAGGCCCTGTGGTCTGGTAATGCGCCATATAATTATCCGGATTGGCAAACTGATTAAGCAGATAGTAGCCTCCTTCGGCAGCTTTTTCTTCGGCATAATCGCGGCAGGCTTCTATGCCATCCAGCAAAGTCACTTTGGCGCCGTAGGCTTCCATAATTAATGTGCGCTCGCGGGTTGAATTAGCCGGTAATACTATTTCTATGTCCAGATCGTAAATACGGGCCATCATAGCCAACGCAATACCGGTATTTCCGCTGGTTGCCTCGATAAGCCGTGTGCCGGGTTTGATATCGCCACGGGCAATGGCGCTTTTGATCATGTTCAATGCAGCCCGGTCTTTCACACTCCCGCCCGGATTATTGCCCTCAAGTTTAGCCAGTATCTTCACCGATGGCTTGGGGCTCAGCTTTCTAAGCTCCACTAAAGGTGTATTGCCTATTACATCTATAATTCCTGCCATGCTATTCTAAAACTCGTTTAACTACGCGTATTTCGGCTTTGTGATAAACCGTTGATCCCGGAGCTACACTTTTGGTGATCCACACGTTACCGCCAATAATGCTATCGCGACCGATGACTGTATCTCCTCCTAAAATGGTCGCACCGGAGTAAATAATTACATTATCTTCTACCGTTGGATGCCTCTTTACGCTGCTCATGCTTTTATCCACGCTCAATGCACCTAAGGTAACTCCCTGGTACAACTTAACGTGATTGCCTACCTTAGTAGTTTCGCCGATTACAATTCCGGTACCATGATCGATGTACAGGTATTCGCCAATATCAGCTCCCGGATGAATATCTATACCGGTTTTTGAATGGGCATATTCCGTCAATATCCGCGGCAGCAAAGGAATATCCAGCTTAAACAGCTCGTGCGCCAGGCGATAAAAACAAATAGCAAAAAAGCCGGGATAGGTACGGATGATCTCAAATTCGCTGCGTGCCGCCGGGTCGCCTTCCATAATGGCGGAAACATCGGTATTTAATATGCGGTGCAGCTCGGGTAAAGTCTCAAAAAACAGCTTTGCACGGGCTTCGTTATCACAATCGGTACATGCTTTGGTGGCATTCAAAATGTGCACCAGTTCGCTTTGCAGCTGTACAAAAGTATGTGCTACATCCTGCTCGGTTTTAAAAGGCTTGCCGGCCTGTTCCGGGTACAGCAGGCGGATAACCCGCAGAGCCCACTGGGCAATTTCCTTGTTTGAAGGAACGGCCTCTATTTGCTGCTGCTTTTGATATATCTGTTTATAAAAATCCTCGTTCATGTGCAGTGAATCGTCCGGGTAGGACGAAGATGCAATTTTAGGAAAAAGAATCTTGTTTTATTGTAAAATAATGATCGTGTAGTGCATATTGCAAAAGCCTCGCCCCAACTTGGAAGTGTTATCTGGTTATACCGGTGCCTAAAGCTCCTTATGCTTCCGCTTCAACTGTCAACTCTCCATTCTCAATTGTCCACTGTCCACTGTCAATTGTCAATTGTCCACTGTCAATTGTCCGCTGTCAATTATTAAAATTCTTTCCTGTCTTTCCTGACTTCCGGACTATCCTATCAAAAAACAAGAAAAGATTTTATTACTTTGCAGGTTGAACAAGCATATATACATTTACACAACAGATGCAGCTTAACCGGCTTGAAATTAAGGGGTTTAAGAGTTTCGGGGATAAAATTACCATTAACTTTAACGAAGGAGTAACCGCTATTGTAGGGCCTAACGGGTGCGGAAAATCCAACGTAGTAGATTCCATACGCTGGGTTTTAGGCGAGCAAAGTACCCGCATGCTTCGCTCCGAGAAAATGGAGAACATTATTTTTAACGGCAGCAAAACCCGCAAGCCCGCTAACCTGGCCGAAGTTTCGCTGACCTTCGACAATACCAAAAACATTCTGCCTACAGAATTCTCGCAGGTAACCATTACCCGAAAGCTCTATCGCAGCGGCGAAAGCGAATATCGCTTAAACGACGTACAGTGCCGGCTCAAGGATATTACCGATCTTTTCCTGGATACCGGCATCGGGCCCGACTCCTACTCGATTATTGAGCTGAAAATGATCGATGAGATCATCGCCAACAAAGAAGGCTCACGAAGGGCGCTTTTTGAGGAGGCTTCGGGCATATCGAAATACAAGCTTCGTAAAAAACAAACGTTTAACAAGCTGAAAGATACCGAGGCCGATTTAAGTCGTGTGGAGGATTTGCTGTTTGAAATTGAGAAAAACCTGAAAACCCTGGAAAACCAGGCGAAAAAAACCGAACGGTATTACCGCATTAAAGAGCAGTATAAAGCGCTGAGCGTTGCGCTGGCATCGTTTAAAATAACCGGTTTTCGTGAAGCGCTGGAACGCCTGGAAACCCAGGAGCAGGAACAGGTTACACAGAAAAACAACATCGCTGCCGAAATGGATAAAACCGAGGCGCTTTTACAGCAGCAAAAACTGGACAGCCTGACCAAAGAGAAAAACCTGTCGGTACAGCAAAAAGCTACTAACGAGTATATTGCCAAAATCCGGGCTTATGAAAGCGATAAGAAGATCAGGAATGAGCAGCTTCGTTTTTTGCAGGAAAAAGAAAAACGCCTCACTGAGGAAATTGACAGGGATAAAGGCCAGCTTAATCATATATTATATAATATCAAGCGCCTGACCGAAGAACATACGCTGGAATCGGAGAAACTGTTGGCATTGAAAGCGTCGCTCGAAGAGCAAAAAATCGCCCTTGATGAATTACGCGGCCAGCAACATTCGTCTAAAACCCGGCTGGATATTTTTAATAAAGAGAATACCGAACTGCAAAACCAGATTTATAAGCTGGAAAAGGATATTGCCGTGCTGCATATCCAGAAAGATGCGCTGGCACAGGAAAGCAGCCGGAATATTGCAGATGCCGAATCAAAAGAGATTGAGCTGAATGAGTTTAATAAGGCCATAGCCGACCTGGAAAGTCGCCTGGAAGGAAGGAAGGCCGAATACAGCTCGCTGCAGGAAATGGAAGATGCACTGCAACAGCAAATACAGGAAATCGAATCGCTTATTGTATCGGATAAAGACGAACTGAACGCATTAAGTCGCAAGCTGGATGCCCGGCAGAACGAATATAATTTAACCAAATCGCTGGTAGATAACCTCGAAGGTTTTCCGGAATCTATCCGTTTTCTGCGCAAGCATGCCGGGTGGACAAAAAATGCACCCTTATTGTCGGATGTATTGTTTTGCCGCGAGGAATACCGCATTGCCATTGAAAATTACCTGGAACCGGTGATGAACCATTACGTGGTTTCAACGGCTGCCGAAGCCGCGAAAGCCATTCACCTGCTCAGCGATTCGTCAAAGGGACGGGCTAACTTTTTCGTTTTGGATGCGATCCCAGCTAAGGAAAAAACCGCAGCTAAACCACAGGATGGTTTAATTCAGGCACTCGAAATCATTGATGTAGAAGCCCGGTATCGCCCGCTGTGCGAAATGCTGCTGCATAATGTGTTTATTTTGCCTTCCGGCGATGAGAAGGAACTGGAGCAGCCTCTGCCCGGCGAACCGGTGGTGATACTCAGCGGAACCGGTAAATTTTCTAAAAGCCGGTATACCCTGTCCGGGGGATCGGTAGGTTTATTTGAAGGTAAACGTATCGGCCGGGCAAAAAACCTGGAAAACCTGTCGAAAGAAATACGCCGGCTGGAAACCGAGATCGGAAAGCTGAAAACCGATATTGAACAGAACTCGCAAAAGCTGGTCACCTTAAAGGAAAGCTCTAAAAAAGCCGAGATACAGGAGCTGCAAACCCAGGTAAACCGCCTGCAAAACGAGCTGATCACGGTAAAAACCAAGCAGGAACAGTATGCCGCATTTATACAAAACAGCCAGAACCGCAAGCAGGATATCGAGACCAAAATTACGAACATTAATAATGAGCTGCTCACCGCCGAACCTGCATTAGCCGAACTAAAGGCTAACCTGCAGCTAAAAAGCGAAGAGCTCATTGAAAAACAACAGGCTTTCCAGGAACTGTCGGAACAGGTAACTACCGTTTCTACGGCTTACAACCAGGAAAATATCCGATTTCACCAGCAGCAAAATAAGGTTTCGGGCCTGGATAAAGACCTGGAATATCGCGACAGCCAGAAACGTAACCTGAGCGAACGGCTGGAAACTAATGGCTCTGAATTAACAAAAACCCAGGCTGATATTAAGGAAACGTTGCAGCATGTCGACCATTCGGACGATGATCTGCTGGCCATGTATACCGAAAAAGAGAATCTTGAAAAAGGGCTGAATGAAGCCGAGCAGGATTATTATGCTTCGAAAGGGCTGATCACTGAAACGGAAAACAGGCTTTCTGCACAGCGTAAGCTCAAGGAACAAGCCGACCTGCTGCTGAACGAGATCAAGGATAAAAAGAACAATCTGCGTATCGACCTGAACGCGTTGAAGGAACGTTTATCGGTAGAGTTCTCCATTGATATTAATGATCTGCTGGATAGTGAAGCCGATGAAAACATATCGGATGAAACCGAGGACAGCTTACGCGATAAAACCGAAAAGTTGAAACGGCAACTCGAAGATTTCGGCGCTATCAACCCAATGGCCATGGAAGCCTACCAGGAAATGGATGAACGCTACACGTTTATCCAGAACCAGAAAAAGGATTTGCTGGATGCCAAAACATCCCTGCTGGAAACCATTAAAGAAATTGACGACACTGCCCGTGAACAGTTTATGAAGGCCTTTACCGCCGTTCGCGAAAACTTTATTCATGTTTTCCGCTCCTTGTTTAACGAAGAGGATTCCTGCGATCTTATCCTAACTGATCCGGATCAGCCTTTAGATTCCGACATTGAAATTATGGCCCGTCCTAAAGGGAAACGCCCTTTGTCTATCAACCAGCTTTCGGGCGGCGAAAAAACGCTGACAGCCACTGCCCTGCTCTTCTCGCTGTACCTGCTTAAACCGGCGCCTTTCTGTATTTTCGACGAAGTTGATGCTCCTCTGGATGACACCAACATCGACAAATTCAACAACATTATCCGCAAATTCTCAGATAATTCGCAATTCATTGTAGTATCGCACAACAAGCGCACCATTGCCAGCACCGATATTATTTATGGCGTAACCATGGTTGAACAAGGTGTTTCGCGGGTGGTAGCTGTAGATATGCGGGAAGTAGCGTAACGTAGTTGGGTAGTTGTTCGCAGGTAGCGGTTAGTTTTTAGCCTGGTATCAGGCAGTAAGTTTATGCCAAGATAGCGCCAGACAGTGTAAATCCAGAAGAAGCTGATAAAATATAGGCTTAAAATCAAAAAAACCACGCTCTTTAAAAGACGTGGTTTTTTTCGTTAGGCTCTGTTAAATTATTTTGCAACAGAATCTTTAGCAGCAGAAGCAGCTGAATCTACAGTATCTTTAGCAGCAGAAGCAGTTGAATCTACAGTATCTTTAGCAGCAGAAGCAGCTGAATCAATAGTGTCAGAAGTAGATTCTGAAGTTTTGTTTGAGTTACAAGCAGCAACTGATAAAGAAATAGCTAAAGCTAAGAAACCGAATTTGAATAAATTTTTCATTGTCTTTTGTCTAAAAGTAATTAATAAGTTTACTCTTAATACCGGTATCATCAAAAGGTAACCTCAAAAAATAAAAAAAAATAAAAAAAGATATATAGTGTTGATTTCCAGTACGAAAAAAATAGCATAAAAATGAGATACCCTATCGCCATCACCTCAATGTATATAAATTGCTATTCGTGAATAATTTTTTTTCTATCATTGGGTTACAATTTACCGTATAGCGTATTAAGTAGTGAACAGACCGATAAAGAGATCATTTCCAGAAGATAAAGGGTTTATACTGGGTATTTTAAACAACTCAAAAGAAACCCTGGATGAATTGTATAGAACCTATTTCCCGGTGATCTTGCAGTTTGTCTTATCCAATAATGGTGATGAGGACGATGCTAAGGATATTTTTCAGGAGTCTGTTATTGTTCTTTATAACAAGGTAAAAAGCGGAAATTTTGAATTAAGCAGTAAGCTTAAAACGTTTCTTTATTCGGTTGCCCGGCGGTTGTGGTTAAAACGCTTAACACATCAAAGCCGTAATACCAGCAATATTTCCGATTTTGAAGAAATTATCCCGGTAGAGAATGATATTGAGATGCACGAGGAGCGGGATATACAATTTAAAAAAATGGAACAGGCCTTACACCAGATCGGCGAGCCCTGTAAAACCATTTTAGAAGATTTTTACATGAACGGCAGATCCATGCAGGAGATCTGCGAACGCTTTGGCTATACCAATGCAGATAATGCTAAAAATCAGAAATACAAATGCCTGCAACGCCTTAAAAAGCTGTTTTTTCAAGGCACAAACCAGATAGAATATGAAAAGTGAAACAGACATGATCGATCGTATTGAGGCATACCTGAGGGACGAGATGAATGCAGAAGAGCGTGCCGCTTTTGATCAGTTGCGCAGACAGCATCCCGGCATAGACCATCAGGTAGTAGCTCATCAAACCCTGATGAAGCAATTTGAAGATTACGCAGCTCAGAAAAAGCTGATGGCAGATATGGAAGATATTCATGCCAGCCTGGATATTGCCCGGATCAGGCAGGAAGTGATGCCTGAACCTGGTATGGTTGTTTCGCTTTGGAAAAAATATCAATCAATTGTATCTGTGGCTGCTTCGGTAGCGGTTGTTGCCGTAGTTGGCACCTTACTGGCCACCGGAACGCTGTTCAATAAAAACGCTCATTCTGATTACAATGCATTGCGCCGCGAAATGAGCCAGAAGATCAATAATATTGCCCGCTCGCAAAATGCGCTTATACGCGACATTAAAAAGCCGGCAAACAGCACTGTTAATCCCGGAGAATATGGCGGAACCGGCTTTGCTTTAACCGCAAACGGTTATGTGGTAACTAACTATCATGTGGTTAACGGCTCTGATTCTGTATACATCCAAAATACCGAAGGCGATTCGTATAAGGTGCGCACCGTGTATGTGGATCCGGCTTATGATATTGCCATTTTGCAAATCATTGATCCGGCCTTTAAAGCATACCGTTCATTACCCTACACTATTAAAAGATCCTCGTCAGACCTGGGAGAAAACGTATATACCATTGGTTTTCCGCGTGATGAACCCGTGTTAGGTATCGGTTACCTGAGTTCGCGAACAGGCTATTCAGGCGATACGACGGCATACCAGGTTTCTATCCCGGTAAACCCGGGCAACAGCGGCGGCCCTTTGCTGGATAATCGCGGAAATGTTATCGGTATCATCAGCGGCAAGCAAACCCAAACCGATGGCGCTGCTTTTGCCATCAAATCAAGCTACCTGCTTAAGGCCATACAAAATATCCCACAGGATTCACTGAAAGAAAAGCTGAGCCTGAGCAAAAAGAATACGTTGGCAGGATTAAGCCGGACAGACCAGATACGTAAAATGCAGGATTACATCTTTATGGTGAAAGTGTATTAAGCTGGCGCACCGTTTTGCAACTTACGGTCAATAGTTTCCAGCCCCCACCCCGAAGCCTAAAAGTTTTAAGCTCCTGCCGGGGCTGGTGTCTCCACCAGCAGCTCTGTATAACCTAACTTTTTCATTCTTAGACAGCTTCTTAGGTTTAAATACCGAAAATACCTGTTACAGGTCTCTCAATAATAACGGACGGCTCATAATCTGCCAGATCCCTGTTTGTTGTGCGGTCCGTTTTTCATATAAGGAAAGTAACCGCCTACGCATTTTACTTTCTGTTCCCTTTCGCCTTATTTTACTACCTTAGCAAGCATGCAATCATTTGAACTTGACAGATCCGATATCCAGCGGCTCAGGCAAGCCTTAGAGCAGGACGATGAAGCCTTACGGGTCTTGCTGAAAGAATATCATGCTTCAGAAATTGCTATTCTATTTGAGCGTTTACCGCAGGAATCACGAGAGCGCATTATTCATATCCTCCCGGCGGATGTCGCCTCAGAGGTGATCTCAGAAATGGATGCCGAGATCCATCCCGAGAAGATACTCGATAACCTGCATCCCGAAAAACGCTCTGAAATTGTGCAGGAGTTGGATTATGATGATGCAACCGACATTATCAGTCAGTTGCCTGAGCATCGCCAGAATGCTATTCTGGAAGATCTGACCGACGAAAATGCCCGTCACATACGCAGCCTGCTTGCTTATCCCCAGGATACCGCCGGTGGAATAATGAACACCCGGGTTATCAAGATCAACCAGGGATTAAGTAAAAAAGATGCTATCGATGAGATCATCCGGCAGTCGGAAGAAATGGAAGAATTTTATACCATTAACGTAGTCGACGACGATAATCGCCTGATAGGCATCGTTTCATTAAAAGATATTATCCGCTCAAAGCACAATGCCCACATCAATGAATTAGTTAATACCGAATTTGTATACGTAAAGGCCGAAACCGACCAGGAAGAAGTTGCCCGGCTCATTGCACAATATAATCTCACCAGCATTCCGGTAGTAGATGATACAATGTATTTATTGGGTCGTATCACATTCGATGATGTAATAGATGTACTGGAACAGGAAAATACCGAGGATATGCTGAAGTTTTCGGGCGTTTCTGAAGACGAGGAACTGTCAGGTAACTGGAAAGATGCTGTAAAAAGCCGTTTGCCCTGGCTGATAATTAACCTGGGAACAGCTTTTTTAGCAGCTTCTGTAATGCGTTATTTTGATTCAACCATTGCCCGGTTGGTAGTACTTGCCGGATACAGCACCATCATTGCCGGAATGGGCGGAAACGCCGCTACCCAATCGCTGGCTGTAACCATCCGGCGTATATCACTCAGCGATTTAACCGATATGCAGGCCTATCGCACCGTATTAAAAGAAGTAACCGTAGGCGTAATAAACGGCGCTGCAAACGGCTTTATCGTATTTTTATTTGCCCTGGTGTATGATCATAACCTGATGCTGGGTATTGTAATATTCCTGGCCATGATCGGCAACCTGTTTATTGCCGGTATTACGGGAGCATCCATACCGTTGTTGCTCAAACGTTTAGGCATTGATCCGGCCATAGCCTCATCCATCATCATCACTACCTTTACAGATGTATTCGGTTTTTTGCTTCTACTGGGTCTTGCCAGTAAGTTGCTGCTTTAATGTCATGCAAATAAAACAATGCCTTATTCACACGCTCAAAAATACGGACTGGGTTAACTTTTTGATTTTTTAATTATTGATATGCACTTTATATTTTCTTAGGTATCAATGAGCCCTGCAGGGTTTTAACTTTTTAATTAGCACCTGTTTAAAAGTATTTCATTAATATTTAGACAGCGTGGTTTGATTTTTTATTTTTGACATGGATTTATCAAATATCATCATTCAATGACCGAAATCAGGAATAACTGGACCAAAGAAGAAATTTCTGCCATATATCATAGTCCATTGCTGGATTTAATTTACCGGGCGGCAACCGTGCACCGTGAAAATAAGGACTATGCCGAAGTACAGATCAGCAGCCTGCTCTCCATCAAAACCGGCGGATGCCCGGAAGATTGCGCCTATTGTCCGCAGGCAGCACGTTATCACACCGATGTAGAGGTGCAGGCCTTAATGTCGGTAGAGCAGGTAACCGATGCAGCGCAAAAAGCAAAAGCAGCCGGTGCATCACGTTTATGTATGGGCGCTGCCTGGCGTGAAGTGCGTGATAACCGCGATTTTGACCGGGTTATTGATATGGTAAAAGCCGTTAATTCAATGGATATGGAAGTATGTTGCACTCTGGGCATGTTAACAGAATCGCAGGCCCAACGCTTAGCCGATGCCGGTTTGTATGCATACAACCATAACTTAGATACTTCTGAAGATGATTACAAACGCATTATTACCACACGCACCTACGATGAGCGCCTCAAGACCATAGAAAATGTCCGCAAAGCAAAGCTGACCGTATGTAGTGGCGGCATCATCGGTCTGGGCGAAACGGTAGAAGACCGGATAGCTATGCTGAAAACTTTATCCAATATGCCCAAGCATCCTGAATCGGTACCCATCAATGCATTGGTTCCGGTTAAAGGAACACCTTTGGCAGATCAACCCAGGGTTCCAGTATGGGATATGGTTAGAATGATCGCTACAGCACGCATTATTATGCCCAAAACAGTAGTACGTTTATCTGCAGGTCGTACGGAAATGAGCATGACCGACCAGGCCTTATGTTTTATGGCTGGAGCTAACTCCATTTTTGCCGGCGATAAATTACTCACTACACCAAATCCGGCATTCAGTGAAGATATGCAGATGTTTGAGATACTCGGATTAAAACCCCGTGAAGCATTTAAAAATGGACGGCCTGTTGTCACACAACAAGAAGCGCTTCATGTAGAATAAACTTTTTAATAAATATATTGTTAGAGAGTAAATTAGTTTAAAAACATGAAAAGAATAATTGCTATTATAGCCTTAGCCTGCGTCGCCTCATTTTTTGTTATTTCGTGCTCATCCACACGGAATACTTCCGGTACTTCGGTAAGTCGCGGTAAAATTACAGGCACCTGGACCGTTAGTACGGTTAATTACGAGAATTTGTTAGAAAATGCCGTACAATCTGCCTTTAACCAGGCTCCCCCTCGCGATTTCGTTGGCAGCACCTGGAAACTTACCAACAGCGGAAACGGTATGTACACCTTAACTAATGGAACCTCGCAATCCATTTACTGGTCGCTGTACGAGCAAAGTGATATGCGTCCGATGTTCCAGTTCAAAAAAGTATATCAGGGCGAAAAGCCAAAGGACATTGATGAAGCTTATCGTCTTGAAATAGGCACTGCCGATGGAAACAATCTGGTATTAAAAATTCCTGTACCTTATGGCGGAAAAACGGGTTATGTAGTGTTTACAATGGTTAAACAATAATACAAATTCTGCTAAAACGTATGTAAAAGGCCCTTCAGATAAGGGCCTTTTCTTTTTTAGATAAGTTTTGTATCTCATTTTTAGACACTTAAACAATGAGTGAAAAAAAAAGCAATTGGCTGTTTGCAGATTTAGGCAGAGTTTGTACTTTTGCCCCCGGAGAGATGGCAGAGTGGTCGATTGCGGCGGTCTTGAAAACCGTTGACTGTAACAGGTCCGGGGGTTCGAATCCCTCTCTCTCCGCAACAGTTGCCTGCAGCTGTTACCTGAAACACAAAGTGTTGAAGTTACAAGATCGGGGTGTAGCGTAGCCCGGTATCGCGCCACATTTGGGATGTGGAGGTCGTAGGTTCGAATCCTGCCACCCCGACAAAAGCCACTGATTATCAGTGGCTTTTTCTATTTTCGGACATATTTCGGACAAATTATATCTGAATATTGATTATTCAATAACCTAAGCAAAGTTAAGTTAAGCTAGAAGAATAACCCTTCTTAAAGAATGATTGGAGCATAATGTTTGTTTCTATAGAGCGTGAAAAGTTCATCTTATTCTTATAAAAAATCAAGAGGGCTAGGAGTCTTTTGCTTGTCTATGTCAGTGATATGAGTGTAGATCATAGTCGTTTTTATATTTTCATGACCCAATAACTCTTTTACAATTCGGATATCGATACCTGATTGGATTAAATGTGTGGCATAAGAATGTCGCAATGTATGTACAGAGCCTTCCGACTGAACATTTGCTTTGACCAATGCTTTTTTCAGAATCAACTGTACACTTCGTTCGCTATACTTGCCACCCTTCACACCTTCGAAGATGTACTCCTTTGGCTTGAATGCTTGATAATAATGTCTCAAAGTCGCCAGCAATTTGTCTGGTAATGATACAATCCGATCTTTATTACCTTTGCTTTGATGGATTCTGATAATTCCATCGGAAGATTTTATGTCTTTGATTTTGAGATTCAACAGTTCGCTAAGACGTAGTCCACAACTATAGATTGTCATCAGAATAGCCTTGTGTTTTAGATTTTGAGTGTTATCGAGAATATTTCTTACTTCTTCTTTTGAAAAGAATTTAGGTAATTTAGAAAAGGAGCGTTTCGGGTATAAGTAATCCAGTTGGATTTTTTTGTCCAATATCAGTTCGTACATCTTCTTGATTGCGCCCACTAATCCTTTTTGATAGGAAACACTAATTTTCCCATTTTGAACTTTTTCGTTTATAAACGCCTCAATATCTGACAGTGGAATTTCTTCGAGGGAGGGATATTTGCTAACATGTTTAAGAAATATACTAGCGTAATCCTTGTACGATCTAATGGTATTGCCAGCATATCTCTGCATCAGCAATCTCTTTTCGAAGGTTTCAAGTATGATTTCGCTATTCATATCAGGGAAATAGTATTTTATAATATTTTGTTTCGCTATTTGTGCGGTTTTATTTTTTAAAGACAAATATATCAACATCTTATGTAGAAAGAAAAGTCAAATAACGAAACACGTATATAGGGTTGGTTAAGCGAAATTTTCCGTATATTCGTTTCGTTAAAACAGATGTTATGTGGCATTTTAAAACGACACCGCACCAATGACAGAAACGAAGAAAACAATTGGCGGAGAATATAAAGTCCTGAAACAATTTGGTGGGGCAATGGGACACGTATTTCTTGTTGAAAAAGAAGGAATCTCGTTTCCCTTTGTTTTAAAAAGCTACCAAGACATAAAACCACACCTTGAAGAACTTTTTTTCACTGAAGCAAAAAATTGGACTTCTTTTGGGGTTCATCAAAACATCGTAAAGACACTTTTCGCAGAAAAAATTGAAGGAAGAATTTTTGTTGCTGCCGAATTTGTTGAGCCGAATGACAACAACGAAAATAGACTAACAAGTTACATAGGAAAAGACGTTCCTTTAGCGTTAATAATCAAATGGGCTATTCAGTTTACCTATGGTATGAATCATTGTGTTGGTAAGGGAATGATTGCACATTCAGACATTAAACCTGATAATATACTTATTGACCGTGAACTGAATTTAAAGATTACTGATTTTGGACTATCCAAATCTATTTTAAATGACGACAGAATTGGTGGTGGAACGCCACTTTACTATTCGCCTGAACAAATTTTTCAGCCTGATAGAATAGACCATAGAAGCGATATATATAGTTTTGGAATAGTATTGTATCAACTCATTACAAAAGGAAACTACCCTTATGTAATGTCAAGCCCCGACATAAGACAAGTTCACCTTAAAGAACCTGTGAAAAGTATTAACCATCCACTTTTTGAGATTTGCAAGAAGTGTATGGAAAAGGATTTATCTAAAAGATACCAGCAATTTCAAGAACTTTTTAAAGATTTGGTATCTGTTGCTAAAGAAAACTCAATTGACATTCCTAAACAAACTATAACCAAAGATGATAAATTAGAAGAGCTATACATTCTATCTCGTTCTTTATCTGCCATTGGAAATAAAAATGGTGCATTACAAGCAATAAACGAATATTTACGTCATCAGCCTGACCATTTTACAGCTTGGTCACAAAAAGGGCGACTTGAATATGAATTAGGTCAACTTCAAAATGCTTTAGAATCAACAAAAAAATCTGTTTTTCTATATCAATACAATCCAACCGCATTAAATAATCTTGGAATTATTTATTTAGAGCAAGACAATAATAAAGATGCGAAAACTTGTCTTTTAAGAGCCGTTGAACTTGACCCTAATAATAGTGGAGCGTTGATGAACTTGGCAAATACATTGGTTGAAACAGGAGATATTAGCGAATCAGCACAATGTATTTTACGTTGTTTTGAACTTACACCTGAAAAGCTATCATTACATATAAATGCAAAAAACCTTCTTCCTAAGTTTGTTCAAAACCAACTATTTGAGTTCGCTTCAAGAATTTACACAAAATTGGCTGACTATTCAGACCTAACAATTAACGAATCATTTAATGCGGCAATGTGTTGTTATCAGGTTCACGATTTCAAAAACGCTATCAAATTTTTTAAAGTTGTATTAAGCAATAACGAAAATGACGGAGAAACAATAATCAACTTATCTAAATCATATTTCTTCATTGGCGACATTTCAAATGCTATTAAATATGCAGAGTTTCTAATTGATAAACAAATTAATCCTGCACAAGGAATGTCAATGAAAGCACAATATTTACATCAATCAGGACTGTTCAATGAAGCGGTTTCATACCTTGACAACATACTAAAAAAGTATCCTATGACTGACTACTTATGGTTAACATTGGGTGATATCTATAAAAAAGAAGGACAGACAGACGAAGCATTAAATTGCTACTTAAAAACCAGACAAATTAAAATTCAAAAAGGAGCAAATATGAATGACAAAGACATACAATTTATTGACAACAAAATTAGAGAAACGAAACAAAACGCCACATAACATCGGTTTTGCGTAATGGCGGGTGACGGCTTTCTATTGAACATTTGTGCTAAATTGAACGATAGTAATTCTAATCAACAGCAGTGCTAAAATGCCGCCACTACGCAAAGCCGTGAACCGTTACCTGCAAGCCGATTTGAACAGCCGTACTAAATTGAAACTTCGGAAAAAACAAAAAACAACGAATGGAATTATTTTTATTTTTTGCCACACACATTTTAAAACAATTTTATCCAACCGCACAAACAGCACATTTGGTTTTTGCCGACACGCAAAGCCAACGCTGAAAAAACCAAAAGAGCCATTTTTTGCCTACATTCTAAAAACAAGGCTGTTAAATATTTACTAAAATTTTTATCTTTGAAATAACTAAAAACGAATTAATGAACTAAAAAGAAGAATTTAAACATATTAAAAAAATAGCGTTTCGCTTTAAAAATCCTGTATTCTGAAAAATTGCGAATTTTCAAAGTAGCACAGGAGAGTAAAAGTTGAAACGCCTACGATAAAGCGTGGGCGCTCCTTTTTGCTTTGTGCTACGGGTTTTGCAAGGACCTCAGGATACAAGAAGTGGGAATTAGCTCACGTTCTTTTTTTGCGTAAACGCCAAATTGAAACTAAAATTTTAAAACAATTATCAATATGGCAATCAACTTACAAAAAGGTCAGAAAATTGACATCGGACTTAGCAAAATGACCATTGGTTTGGGATGGGATCCAAACGAAGGAACAGGACACGACTTCGACTTAGATGCTTCGGCATTTATGATTGACGAAAAAAGACAAATTCCAAGCGAGCAGTTTTTCGTATTTTACAGCAACACAGATTCTCCTGACGGAGCATTACGCCACACAGGAGATGACCCAACAGGTGGAAACAGCGATGACGGAGATGACGAAAGTATCGAAGTGGATTTATCAAAAGTTGACCCTCGCATCAACGAAATCCTATTTGTGGTAACCATTCACGATGCAGCTACAAGAAAACAAAACTACGGACAGGTTCGTAACTCGTATATCAGAATTGTGGATGACAGCAATGGACAAGAAGTAGCAAAATATGAATTGGGAGAAGACTTCTCTATTGAAACTGCCGTAGAGTTTGGACGACTTTACAAAAGAAATGGACAATGGAAATTTGAAGCCTCTGGTATTGGCTATAAAGAAGACTTAGCTTTCTTCCTTTCTAAATATTACAAAGGAACAATCATTGATGAAAAAGGCAATAAAATTTAAACATTAAAACTATGGCTATCAATTTACAAAAAGGTCAAACTATTGACCTACGCAAAAACGATAAAGGAGAAAGTGTTTACGACTTATCACAAGTAACCATCGGTTTAGGTTGGGACGTTCGTCAAAAACAAAGTGGATTTCTTGGAAAACTATTTGGTGGGAAAGAAGAAGAATATGACTTAGATGCTATTGCATTTTTGTTGGATAGTAACGGAAAAGTGGCAAATCTTGGTAGAACTGTTCAAACTCAAAATGGTCGTCATGTTGGACTTTACGAAGGAGATGTAATATTTTTTAATTCAATGAAGCATCCAAGTGGACATATTTGGCTTACAGGTGATAATCGTACAGGTGCTGGAGATGGCGATGATGAGCAAATCATTGTAAAACTAGATCAGTTAGACCAACGTTACCAAAAAATTCTTTTTGTGGTTTCTATCTATCAAGGTCGCGAGAAAAATCAACATTTCGGAATGGTGGAAAATGCTTTTATCCGTGCGGTTGATGCCCGAGGCAAAGAAATTGCAAAATACAGTTTGTCGGGCGATGCTACAATGAATGGAAAATGCTCAATGGTATTCTCGGAAGTGTACAGACACAACGGAGAGTGGAAATTCAGAGCAATCGGAGAACCATATAACACCGACAACTTTGTTGATATTTTAAAAAATTATACTTACCAATAATTATGAGAAGATTACCAGTATATCTATTGTTAGACACATCAGGCTCAATGAGTGGCGAACCTATTGAAGCCGTAAAAAATGGTGTGCAGGTAATGATTAGTTCATTACGTCAAAATCCGCAAGCTATTGAAACCGCTTTTTTGAGTGTAATTACATTCGATAGTTCGGCAAGACAAATTATTCCATTGACCGATTTGGGAAGTTTCCAAATGGTGGATATTCGTGCAACAGGAACAACTGCTTTAGGAGATGCCCTAAAAGTAGTAAGTAATTGCATTGACAACGAAGTGGCTAAAACGACTGCCGAAACTAAAGGAGACTGGAAACCTTTGGTATTTATTATGACAGACGGTATTCCTACCGATGACTGGCAAAGCGGACTAAGAGAATTTCAAACCCGAAAAACGGCTTATACCGTAGCTTGTGCAGCAGGAAGCGGTGCAGATACCAATGTGTTGAAACAAATCACAGAAAATGTTGTGAGTTTAGATACCGCAGACAGCCAGAGTATTGCTAAATTCTTTGCTTGGGTTACAGCTTCTATTGGAGTTTCTTCAACAAAAGTAGAAGACAGCGGAAAAGAAGTTACAGGACTTAATGAATTGCCTCCTCCTCCATCAGAATTAAATATTGTAGTATAAACTTAAAAAAAATCAAAATGATAACATTAGCAGAGTTGAAAAATGAAATATTAGCAGACGGAATTATCGATGCTAATGAGGTAAAAGAATTGGAAACAGTACTTTTTGCAGACGGAAAAATTGATGAAGAAGAAGCAACATTGCTTTTTGAATTAAACGATGCCGTTTCGGGAAAAGACAACGATAGTTCGTGGTCAGATTTATTTGTAAAAGCTATTTCAAGCTATGTTTTGGATGATGAAAACTCAAACGGAGAAATTGACGAACAGGAAGCGAAATGGTTATACGACAAAATCAAAGGCGATGGACAAATAGATGATACAGAACGAGAACTCTTGAATTATCTAAAAGCTAAATCAAACAATTTCCCTGAAATTTTAGAAGGATTATTATAACAGAAATGGCAAAAAGAAAAAAATATGGTTTCTCTTTTTCTTGGAAAAGAGCTTTGGGAATTACGTCCGCAAAGCAAAGTTTTGCAAGGAAAACAGGTATTCCTACGTCAAAATCAGGAATAGAAAGAAAATTGGGAAATCAAATTCTTAAAATGCTATTCGGAAAAAAATAAAAATGAGAAGACTACCTGTTTATTTTTTGTTGGATACTTCCGGCTCTATGAATGGAGAACCCATTCAGGCATTGAACAATGCGTTGAGCGGAATGATAAATAATTTGCGTTCCGATGCACAAGCAGCCGAAACTTTGTGGATTAGCATTATCACTTTCGATAGAGAAGTAAAGGAGATTGTGCCTTTAACCGCATTGGAAACCTTTCAATTACCAGAAATTACTTGTCCCGAAAGTGGCCCCACTTTTACAGGAAAAGCATTAGAAGTGTTGTATGAAAAAGTAGGAAAAGAAATAAGAAAAGGTTCGCCAACTCAAAAAGGCGATTGGAGACCGCTTTTATTTCTTTTCACAGATGGGAAACCTTCGGACTTGCAACTTTACAGCGAAATGATACCAAAAATACAATCGGTAAATTTTGGTGCTATAGTTGCTTGTGCGGCGGGACATTCAGCAGATAACACCAAATTGCTACAACTAACAAATGATGTAGTACATCTGGATACCGCTGATAGTACCACCTTAAAACAATTCTTCAAATGGGTTTCGGACACCATCGAACAAGGCAATAAAAGTATGGGAACGACAGATAATGTTGCCTTGCCACCACCACCATCAGAAGTGCATTTAGTAATTTAATTTTTTATGAGCAGACGTTTACCAATCTATTTCTTAATAGACATTTCCGAATCAATGGTTGGAGAACCTATCCAACAAGTTGAGGAAGGATTATCAACGATTATTCAGGCATTAAAAACAGACCCTATTGCAATGGAAACGGTTTATGTTTCTATCATCGTATTTGCGGGAGAAGCAAAAACACTGATTCCGTTGCAGGAAATCATCAATTTTTATCCGCCAAAATTCCCAATCGGAAGCGGAACTTCATTGAGTAAAGGTTTAGGACATTTGATGTTTGAACTGCGAAGAAACATTATCAAAACCACTCCCGAGCAAAAAGGCGATTGGAAACCGATTGTTTTTCTGTTTACAGATGGTGTGCCAACTGATGAAACACACAATGCAATAAATGAATGGAAACAAAATTGGCAACGCTCTTCCAATATGGTGGCTGTTTCGTTTGGAGATGAAACCGACAGCAAACTATTAGGTGAACTCACCGAAAATGTGTTGCTATTCAAAAACACAAACGCTTCGTCTTACAAAGAATTTTTCAAATGGGTTACGGCTTCTATCAAAACTCATTCTACGAGAATTGCGGATGCAGAAATATCAGATGGAGGGATAAACTTAGGAAAATTGAATAATACAATCATCGAAAAAATAGATTTATCCAAAGAACAACCTAAACAATGGGTGGATAACAACTTTGTGGTGCTTTCAGCCAAATGTCAAAACACAAAACGTCCGTATTTGATGAAATACAAAAAGAATTTAAGGACAGAAGACTTTGGAGGGTTACCATTAGATACAATGCACTATCGACTTGTAGGAGCATATCAAATTGACAATAGCTATTTTGAATTGTCTGACCAAAATGCCATTTCACAAAAAATAAATACCGAAGAATTAAGAGGGGCACCCACTTGTCCGTGTTGCGGAAACCAATTTGCTTTTGCGGTATGTAGTTGTGGCAATCTGCATTGTATCGGAGATGAAGAAATAAGCACCTGCCCTTGGTGCAACACAACCGCAAAATACGGTTTTGGCGGAGATGGCGGATTTGACGTAAACAGAACACAAGGATAAATTAAAAATAATGATAGAGATAAAACCCTACATACAAAAGTTGTTTGCTCAAAAAGAGCTAATAATTTCGGATAAAAGACAAGCATTATTTGAAGAATTTATCCAAAACGAAAGTAACCAACAAGCCGTAAAAACCATAATCGAACAACAAAATTACCTGATGGATAAATGGAAACTCAAAAACAGGATTGAAGACATTATCGCTTTGCAAATCCTTATCCCTAATGCTACTGAAAGCAAAGAATACAATGCCAAAATTAATTTTGAAAAATTAGGTTTAAACGATTTGATTTTTGAAGAATGGCAAGGATTGGAAGAAATTGGCTTGCAATTCGATAAAGAAACGGATACAATAAAAGGCATTCCGAATCAAAGCGGAGAATTAAAATTCAAACTACTTTTCAAGGTAAAAGGCGAAGATGAAAATAGTGTGCCGAATGAAAAATACATCACACTTGTCGTAAATCCCGACCCTAAAACCCTTTGGAAAAATATTCCGAGTGATAAAGAAGCTATTTTCTGGAAAGAAGATGATGCAAAAGCTTTTGGAAAATTAGGCGAAAAACATATTGTTGTGGCTTCCAATCGTGGTCGCTCACACGAGAATGTTGGCTCTTTTCGAGATGATGATTTTGCTTTCAAGTTTATCGAAAAAACAGGTTGGTCGGTTGTCGCTGTTTCTGACGGAGCAGGCAGTTATCCACTTTCCAGAAAAGGTTCAGAACTGGCTTGTAATGCGGTTGTGGATTATTTTGAAAATCATTTGGATAAGGAGAATTTTCTGGAATTTGAAAACAAGCTATTAGAATTTAGTCAAACAAAAGAGGAGAATTTACATAAAGAAATAGAGATTGAAGCTAAACAAAAATTATATAAGGCAGTATTGTTTGCTCACAATCAAATAAAAGATTTGGCTGAAAAAACACAACAATCTAATCCCGAATTATTCAATAATCCGAAAGCAAAAAGTTTGTCCGATTATTTTCACGCAACTTTGATTTTTGCATTATTCAAGAAATTTGATTTCGGTTATGTAGTATTGACATTTGGCGTTGGAGATTGTCCTATTGCCATAATGGATAAAGACCAAGTTAATACTTCTCTGCTCAATACCTTAGATGTGGGAGAGTTTGGAGGTGGTACAAGGTTTGTAACACAAGGCGATATTTACCAGCAAGATGCTAAACCCTTGACTATGGCTCAGCGATTTAATATGCAGATTGTAACTGATTTTAGTTATTTATTTCTAATGACAGACGGAATTTACGATGCCAAATTTGTAGTAGAAGCCAATTTGGAAAAGCACGAAAAATGGATGGAGTTTTTGGAAGATTTAAATGGTAAAAATGAAGATAATGCCAAAGTAAATTTTAATCCCGAAAATGAACAAATAGCTGATGAATTGGCTCATTGGATGGATTTCTGGAGTGCAGGTAATCACGATGACAGAACTCTAGCCATAATATTTTAATCATAGAAATTATGAGTATAAAAACAGTACAATCCATCATCAACCAAGGCAAAACCTATCAATATGTTGACAATGGAGAACCCAAACAGGGAGGAGTAAAAGATGTTTATTTTAGTCCCGACAAAAAATATGTGGTTGCGTTTTACAGAGACAAACAAGATTTTAATTCTATAGAAAGACTCAAAAAAATTGCTACTCAATATTATGAAAGTTTTTTTGTAAAAGACCCAATTAGTGGTGCATTCTACAAAGAATTGTATGCTTGGCCAACCGATGTTATTGAAGACGGAGGCAGGACGGGTATCATCGTTCCGTTTTACAGCCAAAATTTCTTTTTCAAAAAGGGATACATTAATAATGACTTATTGAAAGGTGAGGAAAAAAATGGAAAATGGTTTGCGAGTGCAAAATTCAGAGTAGCATCATCAAGGTCGAGATTAGATGGTTCTGAATTGGGCAATTGGTTAAGCTATTTTCAGGTTTGCGTAAACATTGCAAGAGGTGTAAAACGATTACACGCTGCTGGCTTAGCCCATTCTGACTTATCTTACAATAATGTTTTGATTGACCCAATTAGTAAAACAGCCGCTATCATTGACATTGACGGTTTGGTTGTACCAAATCTTTTTCCTCCCGATGTTATCGGAACGGCTGATTTTATTGCTCCCGAAGTTTTAGCAACAAAACATCTTTCGAAAACCGATCCTAACAGAAAATTACCCAACCGTTTGACCGATTTACACGCTTTGGCTGTGTTGATTTATATGTATTTGTTGTACAGACATCCGTTGCGTGGAGGTAATTATTTTGGTGCTATGGAAACCGAAAAAGAGGAAGATTTACTAATGGGTGAAAAAGCTCTTTTTGTAGAACATCCTACCGATTTCAGTAACCGGAATTTTAAAAGAGAATATGGGGAAAACTTGCAAAAATTTGCTCCTTGGACAGATTTGCAAAAAACACCTTACACAATAACGGGACCTTATCTAAAAGAACTTTTTGACCAAGCATTCATTAAAGGACTTCATAATCCAATGCAACGACCGACAGCAAGTGAATGGGAACAAGCATTGATAAAAACTAATGATTTAAAGCTGGAATGTAGCAATCCAAGTTGCGAACAAAAATGGTTTATCTACAACAATACGCAAAATACTTGTTGCCCTTTTTGTGGAACAAAATACAAACATACCATTCCTGTTTTGGATTTTTATTATCAGTTCAAACCCAATGTTTGGAAACCAGAAAATCAAAGATTAGTAGTATATAATAATGCCACATTACATCAATGGCACTCTAACAGAAATATAATTCGCAACGAGCGACTGACAGATGCCGAAAAAATTCCCGTAGGATATTTTTCGTTTCACAACGGGAAATGGGTATTTGTCAATCAAAAATTAACCTCTCTTTCAGACAAAACCGAAGGAAAAGATATTCCAATCGGCTCAATGGTAGAAATAACAAACGGCAAACAATTATTGCTTTCTAAAGAAGATGGAGGACGCGTTGCTGTTATTTCTATCGCTAATAAATAATAATAAATAATTTATTTTTTAAAAAAACAATTAAATGGAACAAAGTATTTTACAATTACACCCAGGTTTAGTATGGGGGTTTGGGATCTTAGTAATAATTATGCTCTTATTGGATCTAGGAGTTTTTAATAAGAAAAGTCATATAGTATCTAATAAAGAGGCTACAATATGGTCAATAGTATGGATATCATTGGCAATGATTTTTTCTGGTGTTGTTTATTATGTATTTAATCAAGATGCAGGAGGGCATGAATTAGCAATCGAGAAATTCACACAATTTCAAGCAGCTTATTGGATAGAAAAAGCATTGTCGGTTGACAATCTATTTGTCTTTATTTTAGTCTTCGGATATTTTAAAGTTCCAAGAGAATTACATCACAAAGTCTTATTTTGGGGAATTTTAGGAGCATTATTGTTCAGAGCAATTTTCATTTTTGCAGGTGTTGGAATAATCAATGTAACGTATTTGCCAATATTTGAATTATTTGGAAAACCTGTTGAAATTAATGTAGTTTTAACACTGTTTGGGCTATTTCTTGTTTATGCTGGAATTAAATCTTGGGGAGGTGGAGATGATGACGAAGAACAAGATTTTGCAAATTCAGCAGGAGCTAAATTGGTAAAGAAACTTTACAAAGTAAGCGATAATTACGACAAAGATAAGTTTTTCACTATCCAAAACGGAATTAAAGTAGCAACCCCTTTGTTGGTTGTCGTAGCAGTAATTGAGTTTACAGATGTATTGTTTGCAGTAGATTCAATTCCCGCCATTTTTGCCATTTCAAAAGACCCTTTCATACTTTACACTTCAAACATTTTTGCTATTCTTGGATTACGTTCGTTGTATTTTCTGTTATCGAACTTTATCCATATGTTCAGCAAATTACCGTATGGATTAGCTATTATTTTAACTTTTATTGGTATTAAAATGATTATCTCACCTTGGTATCATATTCCATCGCCTGTTTCTTTAGGAATTGTAGGAGGTGTTTTGGTGCTTTCTGTAATTTTGTCGTTGATGTTTCCCGATAAGAAGGAAGAAGGGGAAATATAATTAAGGAGAAAGCATCTCATATAAAAGATATTTTTTGATAAATTTGCTTTTTGGGAAATATCAAATTATTTGAGAGCAAACATAGACGATCAACTTGGAACGAAGCAGAAGAAAAATGGTATTTCTCTGTTCAAGAAGTAGTTGAAGTTTTAACTGAAAGTGCTGACGTAAAACAATATATCAAAAGAATGTTGAGCCGTGATGAACAGCTAAAAAGCAACAGGGGTACAATTTGTACCCTAGTTGAAATGACTGCATCAGACGGTAAAAAACGAAAAATACAAGCATCTGATACTAAAGGATTATTGAGAATCATACAATCTGTTCCCTCACCAAAAGCAGAACCTTTTAAACTTTGGTTAGCACAAGTAGGTGCTGACTGTTTGGACGAAATTGAAAATCCAGAATTGGCTATACAAAGGACAAGAGAATTGTACAAACTAAAAGGCTATTCTGACGATTGGATTGAAAAACGTATGCGAAGTATCGCCATTCGTGAAGAACTAACAGACGAATGGAAAAACAGAAGAGTAAAAGAACAAATGGAATACGCTATTCTGACCGCAGAAATTTCTAAAGCAACATTTGGACTAACACCATCGGAGTATAAAAAAGTTAAAGGACTAAAAAATCAAAATTTGCGTGACCATATGACTGACCTTGAGTTGATTTTTTCAATGTTAGGCGAAGCGTCTACAACCGCAATACTAAAGACACAAAACCCAAAAGGATTTTAAGAAATCCAAAAAGCCGCTAAACAAGGAGGAGCGGTTGCTGGAAATGCAAGAAAAGAACTGGAAAGTAATACTGGCCAAAAAGTTGTATCAAATCAAAACTATCTTCCTGAAAAGAAGAAAAAGCAAATAGGCAAAAAAGATAATAACGAATAGCCCAACACTAAAGCAAGCACATTTGCAATTCGCACAAGCCAACACACAAAGCCAAAATTGCAAAAGAGCTTGCTTTTCCAACCTGAAAAAATTGTTTTAAAATTTTGCCAACGCTTCAAAAAAATAAAAATAAGCAGACAAGCATAACGAAAAGACGGCCAGCAGGTAACAAGGGTTTGGCGAAATGGCGGGTTAAGTGCTTCGTATGACAGTTTTGTGGTAGGTTCAAGTGCAGTTCTTCGATTGAACTTTTGTGCTAAAATCCGCCACTTACGCCAAGCCCAGAAACGTTATAGGCAATATTAAAAACTACCCACCCGCACATTGATAGTCACATCTGATATTGTCACTCGGTATCCATAAAATCCACTACAAAAATCAAGTAGTTTCATTGCCATCCAAGTTGCATCGCTTATTTTATCAAGGTCGTCTGCTTTTACAATCATTCGGGTAACATTTACGCCATCAACTTTATCTGGTCGCACAGTTACATATTTCGATTTCTTTACAAATTTTAGTAGTGGATTTTCCATCGCTCAAAAAAGTTTTTAATACAGCCTATAACATATGCTATACAAAAGTGGGGCTGTGTGCCAAATCTGTATAGTTGTGCATCTAATTTGCTTTTTAGGTAAGCGAAGGGTTGTGCATCTTTATCCCCACCTTCGTATAGCGTTTTGCCGTTATACGCAATATTATTTTTTTGCCAACGCTTCAAAGACAATCTGCTTCGGAAGTAAATCTTTGCAAATATACACACTTGAAAACGGTGGATTTAAACTCGGTTTTTGGTCTGCGTAACTTTTAAAATAGCTAATTCTTTTATCGAAATACATTATTTCAAAGTCATTGTTTTTGAACATTGTAAATCTTCTTTGGCTTTCAAATATTCCTACCACTCCAACAAGCATTGCAAAAGGTTTTCCAATCTCAAATAGTCGTTCAAAAACTTCTGCTTTTAATGAATAGGGTGGATTTGAAATAATGTAATCACATTCAGGAACTTCCATAGTAAAAAAGTCTTGATTTGTACATAAATGTGACCAAACAACAGGATGCCCATTTTCAGCCAACATTTTTACATAATTACTTTCTTGTGTATCAAAAGGACACCATATTCTACTTCCTTTCGGTAAGTATTTTAATAGTGGTGCAATCGCATAATTTGGAGTGTAAAATTCATCATTCGGATTTACTTCTCCTTGCTTTTCAGCTTTGTTTGTTATTAAATCTAATTTCATATTTTGTTTTTAAATTTTAGTTATTTGCCCACGCTCAAAAAAAAATAATACAGCGTATAACAGCGGTTTTGTGCAAGTTGCCCCAACGCTCAACTCCAACGCTTCGCAACCATCACAAAGCCGCAAAACGTTAGCGGTCATGCTATGGCGACAGTGCAAACATTAAGCGGACGGGCTGACAATAAACTTTAAGACAAGAAATTTTGACAAGTGGACAACGACATACAGGCAACATAACACCGGGACAGTTCGGGCGGACATTCCGACACTCATGCCTACGCAGTAAAAAAATTAAAACACCCCCACCGCGCAAAAAAAAATTGAATTTCTTTGGCAACCGCACAAGCGGCACATTTGGGGTTGCCGCCACGCTCAAAGCCAACCCAATGGCAACCCCAAAAGAGCCGCTTTTTGCCAACGCTTTATTTTGCTTCGGACTTCTTTCAAAACTTTACATTTGACTTTTAATCAGTAATGAAAAAAGATAAATACTTACAGATATTCAATTATTTACTTGAGTTCTCAAAACTCAGGAGTAATCCTGTAAGAGATATTGAGAGTTCCGACACTCAATATCCTGACAAAGTTTGGTTTGCTGACATTCCGCAATACGAAATTTTTGATTGCATTACTTTTCCGAATTACAATCAAGATGCTGACTACTGGTTGAAGATTGCCAAGCCGAAAGGCGAACCGCAAGAACCAACATTCCCCAAGTTAAGTGAAACGCTTACTGACTGGATTGTAAAGGAAAGTTTGACTGACGAAAACGGAACACCGATTTTGAAAGACACCGTTATTAAGAACGGCAAAACAATTTCTTTAGCAGACAAGCCCGAAGTTGAAACAGAGTTTCAAACTTATCTCAACAACAAATGGATTGACGATTTGGAATTATACAACAATGAACTTGAAACTTATGAAGTCAAACTTGTAGAATATGAAAAACAAAGCAAAACATACAGACATCTTTTCAGTATTTACAACAAAACCCAACAATTCGGGGAAGAGTTTGAATTAATTGTTGGCGTTGGACTTCTGCATTTTCAAGAAGATGCAAACAGCCCTGTAATTTGCCGACACATTCTTACATCAAAAGCCGAAATCACTTTTGAATTTTCAGCAAGAGAATCATTCGTAAAAGTTTCACCAAGCATTGAGAACGAAATACAAATTGAAACGGATGCAATACTTGATTTGTTTGAGCAGTTTGATTCGGCAGACATCATTGAAGCAGAGAAAAAAGTTGCTGAATTTCTAAAAGAGAAAAATATTACTGATAGTCCATTTGACAATCAGATTAAAGAAGCAATTCAAATTTTCGCTGACAGAATACGGACAGACGGACAATCAAAAGATGATTTAGCAAAAGCAAAAGAAGTTGCGAAAAAACCTACGGTTTTTTTCGCACCAGCTTTGCTATTGAGAAAAAGAAACACAAGAAGTTTCACTGCACTCTATGAAAAAATAATAGAGAACATAAGCACAGCAAATGATTCAATAGACATCCCCTCAATAAATGACATCATCGGTTATTTGCAAAGTCCCGAAGATTTTCCAAGCGATTCAGAAAATGAAAATTCAGGTTCGCTTAATGATGAAACGATTTACTTCCCGAAGAAATTCAACGATGAGCAAATTGAAATCATAGAGAAAGCAAGACGAAATAATAAAGTGTTGGTTCAGGGACCACCAGGAACAGGGAAATCCCACACCATTGCAAATTTGATTTGCCACCTTTTAGCAAACGGCAAAAAGGTTTTGGTTACTGCTTACACTAAAAGAGCATTAGAAGTTTTGAAAAACCAATTGCCAAAAGATTTTCAAAATTTAACTGTAAATCTTTTGAGTGGCGATTCATCTTCTATTCAAGACCTTGATGCAAGTGTGAACGCAATCAATGACGAACTTTCAAGAATTACAAATCTTGACGGCTACAAAAAAGAGATTGAGGAAAAAGAAATAGAATTGGCTTTGCTGAAAGAACAAAAAGCAAATACAAAAAACGAGTGGCTGAAAGTAAAAGAGAAAACCACAAGACGACAAAGCATAAATCGTATTTATCAGGGAACACTTTCAGAAATAGCAGAGAGAATTGAAAAAGAATTTTCCGCTTTCGCTTGGTTCAAGGATGAATTTACAGACATCAGCAAAATTGATTTGCTTACCGACACTGAAAAATTCAATTCGCTAACACGGTATTACCAAAGTATTGATTGCAGTGTTTTCAATTTTCTAATTCCACAGAAAGAAAAATTGCTTTCGCTTTCGGAACTTAAAGAGTGTCGCAAAATTGCAAACGAGTTAGTTCAAAACTATTCTTCCAAAGACGAACACATTTCAATCAACTGCAAAGATTATCCTGAATTAAAAAAGCAGTTGCAATCACTTCA
This sequence comes from Pedobacter sp. BS3, assembly GCF_008274585.1. Taxonomy (GTDB): domain Bacteria; phylum Bacteroidota; class Bacteroidia; order Sphingobacteriales; family Sphingobacteriaceae; genus Hufsiella_A. The sequence goes on from NZ_VTRT01000003.1 coordinate 448,299, forward strand.
CAAATTGTTTTCAGAAATTGAAAACAATGTTTTGCCTTTCAAGGCAAAACTCATAAGTGATTATCGCAGCAACCTTTTTCTTTGGAAGGATAAACTTTCAAGAACTACTAACACATTAGCAGAATTACCAGACGAGAAACTAAAACAGTTTGACAGAAGTGTTGAAATAAAATATCCGAATGACAAAAGTTTGATTCAGATAAAGAGTGATGCCGAATTTCTTTTACAGTTATTGAGTGAGGGGAAAAAATTGAGAGGATTACTTTCTGTTTTCAATAGTCCGTTTGCACCTGCAAATGTGAAACAACGCAAATATTTTATTCAAGGAGTTCAGGTAAATGGTAGCGATTGTGATACCGAACATGAGTTTAAAACTGTTTTAGCTGACATAAAAACTAAACAGGATTTTGAAGAACTGAAAACCATTTGGGAAATAGAGCCAAACGGAAATGCAAAGTCCTATTCTGACAGAGCAAAGTTTTACAGACAACTCAAAGAAGATACAGAAAGTTTAATGACTTTGCTTTCAGAAGCAAACAAAATTAAATCACAGATAGAATCAATTTCATCAATAAGAATTCAAGATTACGGAAGTACCAATGTTCAAGACTTAATTGAAGAAACTGATTACAATTTTCTTCTTGCACAAGCAAAAGAATTTAAGGCAAAAATTGTTGATGCAAACAATCACCTCTCAATTCAAAACATTCATCCTATTGCAACAACAATTACAAAGACGGTTGCAAACATTGATACAGAAAAATACGAACAACATCTTTCAGAAATTGACACTTTAAATTCTGAGAAAGAAAAATACAACAACTACAAAAAACTTCAGGACAATCTTCACAGGTATTTGCCTACACTGGTGAGGGAGATTTTAGAAAACACTTTTGACTTTTCAAATTTCAGACAACTTGAAAATGCAATTCACTTCAAACATGCTTTTGCTGAAATTGAAAAGTTGTTAGCCGAAGATTACGAAACAAAACTTACTGTAAAATTATCAGACCTTGAACGAGATGAGGAAAAGCTAATTTCTTTAATAGGTTCAATGAAAGCATGGTACTACCTTTTAGAAAGACTTACTAAAGACGTATCATTGAAACAACATTTACAGAAATGGGTATTAGCTGTGAAGAAAATACCTAAAACAGCTACGGCAAAAACTTTACATTCTTCAAGAAAATTGGCTCAACAACAAATGGAAAAGTGTAAAGATTCAGTTCCATGTTGGATAATGCCACTTTACAAAGTTGCAGAAACAATTAAGCCTGAAGAAGGAATGTATGATTATGTAATCGTTGACGAAGCAAGCCAACTTGGTGCAGATGCAAACTTTCTTCATTATATAGGAAAAAAAATAATTATCGTTGGTGATGACAAACAGACATCGCCTGAATATGTTGCAGTTGATCCAAATACTATGCTTCCTTTCATAAAAAAGTACTTAGTTGATATACCAATTGGACCTTTTTTAGACATAAAATATAGTTTTTTTGATCAGGCTAAAATTATTTGTAACGGCATGACTGTTCTTCGAGAACATTTCAGGTGTATGCCCGAAATTATTGAATTTAGCAATAAGTATTTTTATGCACCAGACGGAAAAAGTTTATATCCATTAAAACAGTACTCAGAATATAGACTAAAGCCTTTAGAAACTGTTTATTGCCAAAGTGGATATGTTGAAGGTACATACCAAAATATAACCAATAAAGTAGAAGCAGAAGCAATCGCTAATAAAATATCAGAGATTATTACCGATGAAAGGTATTTTAAAATCGAAGGTGGAATTAGAAAACCCAAATCCATTGGTGTTATTACTTTACAAGGAAATCGACAAGCCGCATTAATTGAAAATTTGATAATTAAGAAAATTGGTGAAATAGAATTTAAAAAAAGAAATATAGTTTGTGGCAATTCAGCAAGTTTTCAGGGAGATGAGAGAGACATTATGTTTTTAAGTTTAATAACTGCGAATGAAGGGCATAGAAATAGAAGGGCTTTGATGCAACCAGAAGACGAAAGAAGATTTAATGTTGCAGTTAGCAGAGCAAAAGAACAAGTTTGGCTTTTCCATTCGGTGCTTTTAGATGATTTGAGTAACACAAATGATTTGCGTTACAAGTTGCTTGACCATTTTCTTAATTATAAACCGCAACCAATCCCACCGCAAAGAACTTTTGAAAGAACTTTGGGAACGCAACCCGAACCATTTGAAAGTTGGTTTGAAGTTGATGTTTACAATGACATCGTTACAAATAATTACAGTGTGATTCCACAATATGAAGTTGCTAAAGGAAGATACAGAATTGATTTAGTAACGCTATTATCAAACGGAATCAAAATAGCTATAGAATGTGACGGAGATAAATATCACGGTGCAGAGCAATTTCAGAATGATTTAATGCGGCAAAAAGTTTTGGAAAGGTGTGGTTGGCAATTTTTCAGAGTTAAAGGCGGTGAATATTATTCCAACCGAAAGAAAGCATTAGAACCTCTTTGGAAACTTCTTCGTGCAAACGACATTCAAAAAGAAGAAACGCCATTTACAAGCAATCATAAGCAGAACGGACAAGAGGAAATCACTAGTGAAGTCGTTGAAACAGTTCAACCCGAAGTGAAAATGCAAACCATTGTGAGCAACAAGAAAGTTGAGCAACCTGATTTATTCAGAAAGGAACGTCAAGTTGCAATGACTTTTACGAATGAAACGGAGCAGCCAAGTAAAATGAAAACGGCAACGAACTTGTTTTCATTTCCTGAAATTTTGGTTTTCACTTCGCAACACAATGTTTACAAAGTTGCAAATAGAAGTTTCACAAGTCAATCACAAGTCATTTCACAAATTGAATTTGAAGTAGGAGAAAAACCAATCTACTTTACAGGAACAAAAAACTATTCAGGTTATTTGATTGTAGCTTTTCAAAACGGAAAAGCAGGTAAAATTTCAATGACAGGGTTTCAGACCGAACATAATCGGAAAAAACTTAAAAATGCCTACAACGATGAATCAAAATTGATTTTCATTGAGCATATTGAAAACGACATTGACTTAGTTGCATTAAGCAGCATCAACAAAGTTGTTTTGTTCAATACAAGCAAAATAAATCCAGTTGAAAGCCGAACAACTAAAGGAGTTCAAGTAATGAAGCAAAAGGATAACAGCTTTATGACTAAGGTGAAACGATTGAATCAGGTAAAACTTCAAGATGCAGAATACTATCGGAAAGATGAAAGTTTGAATGTAGTTGGTTACTATTTAAAACAAGGTGATGAAATCTAAAAGTCTGTGGAAAAATATCAAAGAACTATGACAATAAAAAACATGGAAATTCAAACAAAAAAAGGTTCAATTGACATTCATAAACCTGACACAGCAACTTTAAAGCAGCTACAAAATATATTGACCTATGGAGTAATGCCGTTCAAGCAAACATTTAACGGTGCAGACTTTGGTGTTGTAATGCAATGCGGTGAGCAAGAAGTTTATTGCCTGAAACAACAGCCTTTGGAAGTGGAACGTAAACAAGCCGAACAGCTTTTCCAACTGCAACATTTTATGATAATGGACGCATATTGCAGATATATCAAAATAGGTTTTTCAGGTGCATATCTTGCTTCGCCATATCTAAGACAACGAGACAATGGACTTTGGGAAGCAGGTGTTTCACATTTCATATTTCCGTCTGACAACGAAAAGGTGTATTCTGAAAAATCTTTTGGAAAAGCGTATGACAACCAATTTGGAAGCGGTGCGACAAATATGTTTATGGCGTTTGTTGACAGTTTCAAACAAGCCTTTGCTGAATCCAAACTGACAATGCCTCAATATTTCGGAATTGACATTCGTCCCCGTTCTCACTTAAAAAGTTTGGCAATGTATTTTATGGTTGTTGGTTCAGACGTTTTTTGTTTGCGGACAAACTTACGTGAACAAGAAGATGTAGCGTGGACAATTTTAGCGAGTGGTGGAATAGACAAGGTATATCATTTACCTGCATTTCCTATGACAATAAATGAATCAGATTTGAATGAAGCGAAAGGACGAACTTAATTTGAAAAAAGCCGACACGCAAAAACACACACATTTGCAAGCCGCACAAGCAAACGCACAGACCAAAGCTTGCAAAAGAGTGTGTTTTTCACCGACCAAAGAAGAAATTCAATTTTTTTCCTCCCTCCCTTCGGTGTTTTAATTTTTTTGCAACCGCACAGACCATGACAAACAAGCAACTTGACAGTATATTGCAGACATTAGTTGGACAGTGCAACTTGACACGGACGACAGAAGCACGAACCGCTAACATGGTATTGCCGCAATGGGGGGGGTGAAGCGCTTCTATGAAACTTTTGTGCGTAAACAAACGGCAGTGCATCTATTGAACTTTGATGCTAAAAATCCCCCACTGCGGCAATACCCGAACCGTTATAGCCAATGGTAGGACGACACACCGAACATTGACAAGACAACCAAAACATAAACAGAAAGTAAACCATTTTGACAAGTGAACACAGACATAGATACGATACAACAATTGGACAACGAGTAAGCCGACACTCATTGCCTACCCTTCTGTGTTTTAATTTTTTTCCCACCGCACAAAATATTTTGAAATACGGAGTATTCACGAACACCTTTATAAACAAAAATGACGTGAGTAATTACCACCGCACAAATGGCACATTTGGTTTTGCCCCGCCCACAAGCCGACCCTTCAGCAAAACCAAAAGAGCCATTTTTTGCCAACGCCCTGACTAAAATTGTATCTTTACCAATTGATAAAAACAGAGATAAATAATGTTTGAACAGACCTTTAAGAATATTGACGATATACTGCACAAAGACGCAGGTTGCGGCAGTGAATTGGACTATGTGGAGCAAACCTCCTGGATTTTGTTCCTCAAATATTTGGACGACTTGGAGAAAGACCGAGCTACAGCAGCCGAACTAACAGGCAAGACTTACACGCCGATCATTGACAAGGAATATCAATGGACAGTTTGGGCAATGCCAAAAGGCAAAGACGGAAAACTCGACCACCACAAAGCCCTTACAGGTGACGACCTCACCGACTTTGTAAACAACAAACTCTTTCCTTATCTCAAAAAGTTTAAGCTAAGTGCCGAAAGTGCCGACACGATTGAATACAAGATTGGCGAGATTTTCAGCGAACTGAAAAACCGCATACAAAGCGGCTACAATTTGCGTGAAGTGATTAACCGCATTGACGAGTTGCGTTTCCGCACCCACGCAGAGAAGCACGAAATGAGCCATCTGTATGAAGACAAAATCAAAAATATGGGCAATGCAGGGCGAAACGGTGGCGAATATTACACACCCCGACCCCTCATTACCACCATTGTAAAAGTAGTTGCGCCAAAAATTGGCGACAAAATTTATGACGGTGCAGTAGGTAGTGCGGGCTTCCTTTGTGAAGCGTTTGACTATTTGCGTAGCAGCAAATCACTTTCTACCAAAGAAACCGAGATACTGCAAAAACGCACCTTTTACGGCAAGGAGAAAAAATCATTGGCCTATATCATTGGCATTATGAATATGATTTTGCACGGTGTGGAAGCGCCCAACATTATTCACACCAACACGCTTGCCGAAAACCTGGCTGACATACAGGAAAAAGACCGCTATGATGTGGTGCTTGCCAATCCGCCTTTTGGTGGAAAGGAACGTGCCGAAGTGCAACAAAACTTCCCCATTAAAACAGGCGAAACCGCTTCGCTCTTTTTGCAACACTTTATTAAAATATTGAAAGCAGGTGGCAAGGCAGGTGTGGTGATTAAAAACACCTTTTTGAGCAATACAGACAATGCCACCGTTGCCATACGCAAAACATTGTTGGAAAATTGCAACCTGCATACCGTGTTGGATTTGCCCGGTGGCACCTTTACCGGTGCGGGTGTAAAAACCGTTGTGTTGTTTTTTGAAAAAGGCAAAGCCACGCAAAAAGTTTGGTTTTACCAGTTGAACCTCGACCGCAATTTGGGCAAGACCAACCCACTCAACGAAAACGATTTAGCAGAATTTGTAGAACTGCAAAAAACCTTTGCCGATAGCGAAAACTCGTGGACGATAAATGTAAAAGACATTGACCAAAGCACATTTGATTTGAGTGTAAAAAACCCGAACAAAAAAGAAGAAGCTGCCCTACGCCAACCGCAAGCCATTTTGGAAGAAATGAAAGCATTAGACGAAGAAAGTGCTTTGATAATGGATAATTTACAATTGATAATTGACAATGAGTAAAATGACCAAAGAACATAATTATCCATTGTCAACTGTCCATTCTAAATTGCCAATGGGTTGGGAAATAAAGAAGTTGGGGGAAGTTTTAACGATTGAAAGGGGTGGTTCTCCACGTCCGATTGAAAAGTATTTAACAAATTCACCTGATGGAATTAATTGGATAAAAATTTCAGATGCGACAGCTTCTGACAAGTATATTTTTGAAACAAAGGAAAAAATAACCAAAGAAGGATTGCATAAGACAAGAATGGTAAATGAAGGCGATTTCATTTTATCAAATTCAATGAGTTTTGGCAGACCTTACATAATGAAAACATCAGGTTGCATTCACGATGGTTGGTTAGTGTTAAAAGAGAATGGTCAAAAGATTTTCGATACAGAGTTTTTATACTACCTACTTTCATCACCCTATGTTTTTAATCAATTCGATTATTTGGCAGCAGGTTCAACTGTGAGAAATTTGAATATTGCGTTGGTAAGTTCAGTTCAAGTTCCAATTCCCCCTCTCCCCGAACAACAACGCATTGTTTCCATATTAGATGAAGCCTTTGCCGCCATAGCCAGGGCAAAAGCCAATGCCGAACAAAACCTCAAAAATGCCAAAGAACTTTTTGAAAGCTATTTGCAGGGGGTGTTTGGTGGTTCGACAGGCTCACCAACCAAACGGGATGGTTGGGAAGAGAAGAAATTGGGAGAAGTTGGAAATCCCAAAATGTGCAAGAGAATTTTCAAGGAGCAAACAACAACCGTTGGGGATATTCCATTTTATAAAATTGGCACTTTCGGTAAAGAGCCAGATGCTTACATTTCAAAAGACATTTATGATGAATTCCGAGCAAAATATTCATTCCCTAAAAAAGGTGATGTTTTGATCTCTGCATCAGGAACAATCGGCAGACGTGTAAGATATGATGGAGAACCAGCATACTTCCAAGATTCAAATATTGTGTGGATTGAAAATGACGAAAAGAAAGTATCAAATGACTTTCTATTTGAATTTTACGGAGCTTGTAATTGGGGGTCAACTAAAGGAGCAACGATTTCAAGATTGTATAATGACAATTTGAAAAATATTAAAATCAGTTTTCCAAAATCAAAGGAAGAACAACAAACCATCGTCCGCCAATTAGATGCCCTGCGAGCCGAAACACAAAAATTGGAAGCGGTGTATCAACAAAAAATTGATGATTTGGAGGAACTGAAAAAGTCCATCTTGCAAAAGGCGTTTGCGGGGGAGTTGCGTGGTGGTGAGCCTGCCGAACCAAAAACAGAAAAATCCCGAAGGGATGATAAGATTATAGAAAACAAGATTAACCACCCACGAACCAACCCCGAAGGGGTGAAATAGCATTATGGCAGGAACATTTTCACAAATTTATATCCAATACGTTTTTGCTGTAAAAGGCAGAGAAAATTTATTGCAAAAACCTTGGCGTGATGAAGTGTTCAAATACATTGCAGGGATTATCAAAGGCAAAAATCAAAAACCAATTATTGTTAATGGTGTCACAGACCACATTCACGTATTTGTGGGTTTAAAGCCAGCAATGAGCATCTCCGATTTAGTGAGAGACATTAAAAACAATTCTTCCAATTTCATAAACGAACAAAAATTCATCAAAGGAAAATTCTCTTGGCAAGAAGGATACGGAGCATTCTCTTATGCTCATTCGCAAATTGAAAATGTGTATCAATACATTGCCAATCAGGAAGAACATCACAGGAAGAAAACATTCAAGGAAGAATATCTTGATTTTCTTCAAAAATTTGAAATTGAATACAATGAAAAATATTTATTTGAATGGATAGATTAAACATATCACCCCTTCGGGGTTTAGTTGACTTTTGGTTTGCATTGAGCTATAATCTTTTCATCCCTTCGGGATTGCAAAACAAAATCGGTATTCTTTTGAGCAAAATCTGCAAGAAAATCAATAATTGCTCAATAAAGATGCTCAATAGAAATCAAGAAAATATGCCAGTTACATACCATTTCGGGCTTAAAACCTTATTTGATGGTTATTTGATAACCTCGAAAATCTTATGTGATGGTTATGTAACAGAACGGCACAACAACAACTGTAACTATTTGATTTTCAATAACTATTTATGTGACGGTTATGTGATAGACAAAGCTATTTTATGTGACGGTCATTTGATAAAAGAAAAATTATGAACGAAGCAGAAACAAGAGCAGAACTCATAGACCCAAAGCTAAAGGCTTGTGGTTGGGGCGTTGTAGAAGGCTCAAAAGTCCTTCGTGAATACAACATAACCGCAGGTAAAATTCAAACAGGCGGTGGCAGGGGCAAAAGAGAAATTGCCGATTATGTGTTGGTTTACAAGGGCATCAAATTGGCTGTGGTAGAAGCCAAAAGTGATGAATTGGAAGTTGGCGAAGGCGTAATGCAAGCCAAGAAGTATGCAGAGAAATTAAAATTAGAAACCACATACAGCACCAACGGAAAAGCCATTTACCAAATCTGTATGAAATCAGGTGAAGAAGGTTTGGTAGCAGATTTTCTAAGTCCTGACGAACTTTGGAATAAAACCTTTGCCGAGCAAAACGAATGGAGAGAAAAATTTGCCAATGTTCCGTTTGAAGACAAAAGCGGAAGTTGGCAATTAAGATACTATCAGGAAATAGCCGTTCAAAGAACCGTTGAAGCCATTGCACAAAGCAAAGAAAGAATTTTGCTCACCCTTGCCACAGGAACAGGAAAAACGGCAATCGCTTTTCAAATTGCGTGGAAACTGTTTCAAACCCGTTGGAACTTAAAACAAGACGGCAACCGCAGACCAAGAATTTTATTTTTAGCAGACAGAAACATCTTAGCCGACCAAGCCTACAACTCATTTTCGGCATTTCCCGAAGATGCTTTGGTGCGGATAAAACCCAATGAGATAAAGAAAAGCGGAAAAGTGCCGACCAACGGCAGCATTTTCTTTACCATTTTTCAAACCTTTATGAGTGGCACGGATGCAGAAGGAAAACCTGCACCCTACTTTGGCGAATATCCCTCAGACTATTTTGATTTTATTATCATTGACGAGTGCCACCGTGGCGGAGCCAATGACGAAAGCAATTGGAGAAGCATTTTAGAGTATTTCAGTCCGGCAGTGCAATTGGGTTTAACCGCCACACCCAAGCGAAAAGACAATGTGGACACTTACAAATACTTTGGCGAGCCAGTTTACATCTATTCGCTGAAAGAAGGCATCAATGACGGATTCTTAACGCCATTCAAAGTAAAACGCATCAAAACCACGTTGGACGATTACCGCTACACTTCTGATGACACGATTGTAGAAGGAGAAATTGAAGAAGGAAAGTTGTATGAAGAAAAAGACTTTAACCGCACCATTGAAATTGTAGAGCGTGAAGCCAAGCGGGTAAATATCTTTTTAGATGAAGCCAACCAAAATGAAAAGGCAATTATCTTTTGTGCCAATCAAGGACACGCAGCATTGATACGAGATTTGGTAAACCAAAATGCCAAAAGCAAAGACCCGTTTTATTGCGTTCGTGTTACCGCTAATGACGGTGAAGAAGGCGAAAGACTGTTGCGTGAATTTCAGGACAACGAAAAAACAATCCCAACCATTCTGACCACTTCGCAAAAACTTTCTACGGGAGTTGATGCACGGAACATTCGGAATATCGTTTTGCTTCGTCCTGTTAATTCAATGATTGAGTTTAAACAAATCGTTGGACGTGGCACACGTTTGTTTGACGGCAAAGAATTTTTTACCATTTACGACTTTGTAGATGCTTACAAACACTTTTCAGACCCTGAATGGGACGGAGAACCTTTGGAAGAAGAACCTTGCAAAAAGTGCGGACTAAATCCGTGTGAATGTGAATACGTTCCGCCAAGACCTTGCCCCGTTTGCGGAGAAAGACCTTGCGTTTGCGAAAAACAACCGCCACAACCTTGTGAGAAATGCGGACAGCGTCCTTGTGTGTGTAAGAAGAAAGTAAAAATCAAACTGAAAAACGGTAAGGAAAGAGAAATCAAACATATGGTTTCCACTTCGTTTTGGAGTGCAGACGGCAAACCCATTTCGGCAGAAGAATTTTTGAATAATCTGTTTGGCGAGTTGCCCAAACTTTTCAAAGACGAAGAAGAATTACGGAAACTTTGGAGTAATCCAATAACCCGAAAAGTATTACTTGAAAATTTAGATGCAGCAGGTTTCCCGAAAGACGATTTACTGACTTTGCAAAAGTTGGTAGATATGGAAAAAAGCGACTTGTATGATGTGTTAGAATACGTTTTCAACGGTGACTATATCGCAATGACAAGAGAAGCCAGAGCCAAAGCAGCAGAAGCGACAATATTTGCCTTGCTCAACGACAAACAAAAAGAGTTTATCACTTTCGTATTGAGCAAATACATTGAAACAGGTGTGGACGAACTCGACCAAGAAAAACTCCCAATTTTACTGACAAACAAATATCAATCATTAGAAGATGCAAAAGAATTTTTAGGAGATGTGGCAAACATCAGCAGACTGTTTATAGAATTTCAAGAACATCTTTACAAACAGAAAGCAGCGTAATGACAGGACAACTAACACATACAGCCAACGCACAGCAGTCATACACATTGGCAAGCCGCACAAGCCAGCGCACAGACCAAAGCTTGCCAAAGAGTATGCCTGCCACAACGCAAGACAAAATTCAAAATATTTTTTCCTGCCCTTCAAAAAAAATTAAAACACCCGACACACAAGCCGACACGACAAAGACAGTGAAACTCAATGCTGGCAATGGTTTACAAAGGTGGACGACAAGAACCACTGGCTATAACAAGGTATTGCCAAAATGGCGGCAGAAGTGCTTCTATGAAACAATTGTGCAAGGTTCAACATTTGTGCTACTATTGAACTTTAGTGCTAATAATCCGCCACTTCGGCAATACCCAACCCGTTAGCGGTCATTGTAAAGCGACCGTTTAAACAACAAGCCAAACAACACGACAAAAAAGAATGAAAGTAATTTGGACATTTATTAGGTGGTTTTTCGGGCTAACATTTTGCTTAGCATCAATAGGCGGTTTTGCAAGCGGAGAATTTTGGCAAGCATTATTCACGCTTGGTTTAGGACTTTTACTATTACCACCTGTAACAAAAGCCCTATCAAAGAAAACGACAGACGCTAATTCCGACACGCAGATACAACCACAAATACTTAAAACAAAAACAACTCAACACTCTAACAGTTCACAGTCATCAGACAAGTTGGTAAATATAACAAGCAAAAGTGTTGGAAATAACACAACAGAAATGACGATTGAACTAAACGAAGAAGTTTTGCTCAAAAAACTAAAAGACGGAACTCTTGGAAGCGGAAAACGAGAAATAGACATTGAGGATATTACAGGATTTTACGGCACAAAAAAATACTCACTCAATAGACAGTACTGCGTTTCGTATGCTGACGGCTATTACGATAACAACAAATGGAAAAATGGCGACATTGCTTTAGTTAAAGACAATAAGCTGTTATTCAAAAAGAAACTTCAACGACCCAACGACTGTTTTGTAAACAATGACGGAACTGTAATTGTTTGCGATTGGCTAAATTCCGGAGCATTGACAGGAAAGTTTTTTGTTTTCAGCACAACTGGCGAAGAACTTTTTTCTAAAAAGACAACTGCAAATTTGGGAAATTGTGCTATCAGCGACAATTCACAAATCGCATTATTTGAAACACACAATTCTGACACCAATGACGGAGATAAAATTTTCATCGTTGATATTCCGAATAAGCAAATCATTAGAAAGTTTGAACGCCCCGCTTCATTCAATAATGCAATCATTGACACGGAAAACAAGCGTATAAGACTAAAAGACCACAGAGGATTTGTTTTTGAAATTGATTTTGAAGGAAATCAAACAAATGCAGAAGAATATGAAAATCATATTTTGACAAAGGGTTCTGTCTATGACAGACTTTGGGTTTATGCTGAAAAGCCAGACGAAACAAAACTGAAAGACCCGAAGTATTTGGAACTACTAAACAAGGCACTCACAGACAAAGACGCTTCTTACTCATTCGGGAAAGATAAAATCTATCGAATGATTGGCGAGTATTACGAGGCAAATGCGGACATTCCAAAAACGATTGAAAATTGGGAAAAAGCAATTCAGATAAATCCCAAGATTGGTGTAAAAAGAAAATTGGATAGCTTAAAGAAACAAGAAAGGAGACCGCAAGTTGTTGAAACTAAAGTTGCAGAAATCAATATTCCTGCACCAAAAGCCGAAAAAGAAATTACAGAGCAATATATCATAGCGTATCGTGAATTTGTAAACGTAGAACTTGCCCTAACAGCACAGCACAATGGCGAAGAATACGCCAAGCGAATGGCACCGTATTACGAGGGAATGTATAAGCACATTTCACAAAACCCAAGTGAATACATTGTATTTAATGACGATTGCGATGTAACGTATTACGAAATGGAGTTTATTGAAGCAGTTGAGCCAATCAGAGAACGACTATTTGAACTTGCAAAGCAAAACAACATTCCAACCGAAATTCTTTTTATTCCGAGAGTAAAAATTAAAGAGGGATTTTGGGGCAGTATTATCAATCGCAAAGTTATTAAAATTGTTCGTCAACTTTTTGATGAAGAACAAGGAGAAGAATACGCAACACTCAGACAATTTAAAGCGTTTGACAGAAGCAGTCCAATCAACAAATGGACAACATCAAAAAACGGAAAGAATTTTTTGTATGAGTTTCAAGTTTCACAAGGCATAAGAGCGGAAACGCTAATCAGAAAACGACTTTATCTTTTTGACAAAGAATTTGTTCGTCAGCAAATGATGTGGATGAGTGAAAAAATTTGGCTACATAACGAAGTTGTTACAGCTTACAAAAAGTGGGAACAAGACAATTCTTTGTGGAACAAGATTGACCACATCAAAAGAAAAATTGAGCAAAAGGAAATTTTAGACGAAAGCCGAAAAGAAATCAAGTTTTTAAGAATGCTTGAAAACGCAGGATTAAAAGGGCGATTTATTCACGATGAAAGTATAAGTTGGCAGTTAAAATATCGTCCCGATTTTTGGTTTATAAATGAGAACTTGATTGTAGAATATGACGAAATAGCCCACAAATTAAGAACAGATGAAGATGTGCAACGAGAAAAAATAATCAAAAAACATATCCCGAATGTTCATTTTATCAGAGTACAAGAAGGATTGGAAAAAGATGGATTACAAGAAGTATTGGATTTCCTTAAAAGTTTTAGCGAATAATTTATGGGAGTGTTTACATACAACGATGTGAATTGGAAAGTTTACAGTAATGTGAACAATGGAACGGTATTGAATATTCTGAACGCCAAAGAAGAACACCGGAGCAACTTGTTTGGCTTTCTACACAACACGTTGGGCATAATGAACTACACCAACAAAAGCGGACAGATTTTTTATGAAATAAAAGAAGTTGATTTTGGTTACACAATGACCCTAAATTGGACTTCAACAAAATTAAAATCAGAAACCACAAAGTATTACCTTGACTTACTTAATAACCAAAGCAAACCTACCGACCTTACAACCGATTGGCGAAATGCAATCTTTGGTTACTTACAAAGATTAGTGAATGATTGCCGAAAAATAGATTACAACTTTGTGCAAGAAGCGAAAGAATATAAAGCGAATTTGTATTGCGAAATTACTTACGAGAAATTGTATTCTTTCCCGAAAGGCGAAGACAAACCCGATGAAAATTTTGAAGTGAAAGCACAACGTTTTTCGGTTCCACACGAACTATTGGCTGACTTAATCAACGAAAATATTGAAGAAGCACTAAAGTATTTTGGCAATGACCACCAAAAACTATTTGATATTTTAAAACCGCTTGAAAGTAAAGAGTTTTTAGCTGATTTCTTAATTGGAGCAACTTATTTTATGTATTTAGATATGCCGAACAAAGCATATTCGTATTTCCAAAGAGCCATAAAAATTGCAGAAGAAAACCGCATTCAATTACCACCCGTATTGCTTGATTTTATTGGAAGCATTGAATTCCAAACGCTAAAAAATCCCGAAGAAGCCGAACAGTCATTCATAAAAAGTATGCTTATTGGCAATGAAGAAGCGTTTTTGAAATTGGCTTATCTTTATTTACAACAAGGACAAAACGATAAAAAAGAAATTGCCTTATCGTTTGCAAAAATGGGCGAACAAATTTTGCCTTATGATGAAGATGAAAGCCATAGATTAGCGGGTTATCACATTGTAGCTTCTGTGTATTTGTGGAATGAAGAATTTGATTTGGCAGAACAAGCACACAGTTATTTTCTAAAAAATGAAACGTGGTGCGAAGAATATGCAGACATCATAAAACCGTATTTGCTTTTGGCGATTGCCTATGACAACACAAATTTTATCACAAACATCATTACCGATTACATTTTTGTTACAAAAAAATTCCCTGCGATTTTTGATGTTTGGCACTTTGACACAATCAATCCATTTGACAAGCGGTTCAAAGGCGACTTTATTGAAACATTAAAACTTTTGGAACTTGTAAAGGAAATGTACAAAATAAACAACTGACTATGACCGAAAAACAACGAACCGCTAACAAGGTATTAACAAAAGCCTTATTATAACACATTGATTTTCAATATAAAAACTTACTATTTCAAACAGTAGGTACAACATAAGTACAACCTTTGGAAATATATTTTTCAAGGATTTCAAAGCAAGGATTTTTATATAAAAAGTTCTTGCTTTTTTGTTGGGCTACAACTTCAAATTTTCCCCTGTTATAACTTTCCGATTGCAGTAATGAACTAACGATTTTTCCATTTTCGGTGCGATAGCACCGTATTGCATTGCCTTATACCACGCTGTGTATTGCCCATAAAATGAGTTAAATAGAACTTTGTAAATGCGTACGCAACGTATTTATTAACTCATAAAATTTAAAAAAATGGCAAGACAAAAAGGACTTATGAAGTATGTCGGAACGATAGGTGATGTTCGGCACTTCAAAATAAAAGGTCAACAAGGATTTTTCGCCGGAATGGTTGGCGGTCCAACCGCAGAACAGGTAAAGACCGCCCCCGAATTTGAACGTACTCGTGAGAATATGAACGAATTTGGCGGTTGTGCAAGAGCTGGTAAGTCGGTAAGAACTGCCCTATCTGCATTGATGTCAAAAATGGCAGACAGTCAAGTTACAGGACGTTTAACGTCTGTAATGAAAAAAATCAATTTAGAGGACGGAACGGAAGCAAGGGGTTACAGAAAGGTTGAGATTTCAACCCAAAGAAACTATTTGTTAGGCTTTGAGTTTGACAAAAAACTTTCTTTAAGCGGTGTGTTCAATGCTCCGTATGATGTTACCCATACCGCAGGCAGGGATAGTGCAGATTTTACGGTTGCTCCGTTCAATCCTGCGGACTTAATCTCTGCACCGTCTGGAGCAACGCATTTCAGATTGATTAACGCATTGGCGGTTGTTGCCGACTTCGTGTACAATGCCACAACAGGAACGTATGAACCTGACGACATTGTAAACAACGAATTGAGCGTGATTGAATATTCGCCTTATATCCCTTTGAATACGGCATTTGCAGGAAGTACCCTAACGGCTACGTTTCCGACTGCTCCGACATTGGGAACGAATGTAACGGTTATTCAGTGCATAGGCATTGAGTTTTTCCAAGAGGTCAACGGAAACTATTACGCTTTCAATTCTGGTAACTGTTTACGGATTGAAGATGCTTTTTAAGCACACACAACGAAAGCCCCAAGCATTGCGAGGGGCTTTTCTTTCTAACCTTTAAAATCAATCTGCAATGAGAACAAAAATTTTAAGAGTAGCCGAAGGCAAGCAAAGCACATTGAGCCACCTTTATATTGATGATGTTTTCCAATGCTATTTATTGGAAGATAAAATCAGAAGTATAAAAATCCCAAAGCAAACCGCAATCCCGACAGGAAACTACACTTTAAGGCTGAACACTTGGGGCGGAATGAATGCCGAGTATCGGCAGAAATTCCCGAAGCTCCACAAAGGTATGATTGAAATAAACGGTCTGCCGAATTTCAGTTTTGTGTATATCCATATCGGCAACACATACAGACAAACCGCAGGTTGCCCGTTGTGTGGTTTCGGCTTTGAAATGGTCAATGGGGATTTTCAAGTCCTACGCAGTAAAGATGCTTACCAAATGATTTACCCGAAGCTGTTACAGTTGGCACAAGGCAATGAAAAAGGTATCATCATCGAAAACGATTTTCAATTTTAAAAAGCCAACAAAATGGAAAATGCAATCACATTAAATGTAGTGTTTGGCTCTTTGATTAGTATGCTTTTGGCGATTGTCGCCTACTTCATCAAACAGCTTCATTCCGATTTCAAAAGAATGGAAAAGGATTTAACGGAAGTAAAAACAATGGCATTACTGATAAAAACAGAGTTCAAAAACAGTTACGATTTGCTTAATAACAAAGTCGATTATCTGGAACACCGAGTAAACAATTTAGAAAAAATCATTTTAAAACAATTCAACAATGAAAAAGGACAGTCTTAATTTGGTCGAGCGTGTAACTGCTCCCACTCCGAAATGGTTTAAAATCATTCGGAATATAGGAATTACATTGACAGCCGTAGGCGGTGCAATTTTAACCGCACCCATTGCGTTACCTGCCACCATTGTAACGGTCGGCGGTTATCTGATATTGGGCGGAACTGTGGCAACTGCCATTTCTCAAACCGCAATGCGTGATGACAATGACGAAGAAACAAAACAGAGCGAAAGTTTTAACGAACCTAAAAAAGAGTAAAAACACGTTTTTCAGTTTTGTAGAATGTTTGAAATCCTGCCCAAATGGGCGGGATTTTTTGTTGCACCTGTTTTCACTCTTTTTATAAAAAGGTGCTTTTATATTGCCTTTATGTGTGGTTAATGGTGCAAGTATCGGGCAAGCGGTGGGAACTGTAAAGGCAAAAGAGTGTAGCCCATAGGGCTACCGCTTTAAATGCCTTGCAATATAAATGCGTTTGAGTTCGGAAATTAAAAGCAACTGTTCGTGTATGTGCCGTTCTCGTTGCTCCAATGTCTTAACCCTGCGAATATCATTTTTAAATACTTTTTCTTTGCCTTTCAAATGGCTTGCCTGTTCAAAAACGAAGTTTTTAAAATCGCCTATCCGAATGTAAGGGATAACCGAACCGATTAGGAACTGATGAAATGCTTTTGTTTTCCATAAGCCGAATAATAAGCTACGGTAAACGTCCAATTCTTCCGCATTACGGCAGGAAATTGCAAAGCAATTCGGGCAAGGGCTGTCTAACGGCTTGCCACTGTTTAAGCCTTTGGATAAGGCATAAAATTCAAAATCCGATTTTTGATTTTTCGGGTTGTAAGTGATGATTTTAACGGCTTTCATATCGCACAACTTTTGAGGTTAGCTCCGTTCCTTTCGTTGCTGTGGCTGAAAACCAAAACTTTTTTACAAAGAAAAAAACAGAAAAAAAAGAAAGCCATTCATCAGGCAGTGGGGCAAAAATCCAAAAGGAAACGGAATAAGTCCCGAAGGGTGGCAAGGCAAAAAAATTAACTCTGCGAAGCACCTTATTTGCCTTGCCATTATGCCGTAGTCTTTTGGATTTTTTTTGGTGCGGTGGACTTGTGCGGAACTGCCTACCTTTGCTTTCCTTTTTATTCTTTTTTCTTTTGGAAAATGTCTATTGACTTCCTTTTATTCCTTTGAAAAATCGCCTTTGAGCGTTGGCAATGGGGCAAACACTCCGCAGTAAAAAATAAAGCATACCATAATTTGAAGCGTTGGGAAAAAGCAAGGGTATGAGGTACGAAATACGCTTGCTGTGCGGTGCTGAAATAATGTGTGCAAGGAATGGAACGGAATAAATGTAGGTAGATTTGGCTTTCGCCTACCGAAATGTAATGAAGTGAAATGACTAAACACTTTATTCAGCACATCGGCAAAACAACCAATCAATACTTTATTTTTTTACTGCACCGCTAAAATGGGTGGTGGGGTGCTGTGGCTCAATGGGTGGGTGCGGTTGGGAAAAAAAATACGGCTTCTGAAACCCGAAAAATATCAGCATTGGCATTGTGCGGTTGGGATATTTTTTCGGGGTGAAGACTATGGCATTGGATATTTTACATAATGTTATTATAGGACAGCCTGTGCGGTTGGATGCTCGCATAAGCGAGGGAAAAGGCTGTGCGAAGCGAACCTATAATGCCACATTATGTAAACATAGCTTCCACCGATTTGCATACTGGCATAAACGGAACGGTGGTGGTGGTTGGAGTGAAGTGTCTTTTTGCTTTGTTTTTTTCGCATAGGGACAGCTCTTTGCAACCGCAGGAACGAGGATTGCAATGTGCTGTGGAGCATAGGCAAAAAAACAACGCAAAAAGTATGACAGTTGCAAACGGTGGCAATGCCATAGAAGACAGACGAAGCGTTGGCTTTGTGCGGTTAGGGTCTAGCTAAAGCCGTATTTTTTTTGCGTTGGCTGGGTGGGAGGTAATAATGAGGAACCGTTTATTTGCAAAAACGTCACTTATTTTCAATTATTTATGGTAGGTAATTTAATTGCTATTTTATAGAATTTTGTAAATCCTTTTATAGTGTTTTCTTTTAGATTAGTAGGAAGATTATAACAAGCATTTTGGTCTGGATAAATGATTAGACAATCAACAATATTATTCTGTTCCTCTGGTGTTTTATACCCTAATCGAGATAGAACTTTTTTATCTCTTGCATAGCCACTTAATTGTCTGATGTCATCCGCTTCGTATTTTTCTTGTTGATATTTTCTTTTGTATTTTGTGTCAATGATAATCTTTTCGTTTTCATTGACAAGAATAAAATCAGGTTGTCCATAAGTGCCTTTGATTTGAAACTGAACCTGATTGTAATATTTATCTTTAAGCAATCCTAAAACATACAATTCAAACAATTTTGGCATATCAACCCAAAAAGGAGGAACTTTGACTGTTTTAGTTTTTTGAGCTTCGACTTCTTTCAAATTGTAACCAAATCTTTTTAGAATTAGGAGGGCTATATGTATAGCTTCTTTATATTCTTTGTAAAACGAATTGTGAGATATTTTTTTTATGCTGTTTAAGTTAATATTCTCATCAACTTCTTGAAATGCAGGATAGCAAAAGTTAATAATTGGGGTTGTGAACTTTGAATATTCAGGAAATAAGCAAAGGTATTTTTGTACAAAAGTTAATGTACGTTTCAAAATTCTGTTTTCAATGCAGTTGAAGCCAAATTCTTCATATTCACAAAACGTTTTGGTCGGTTTGTTTTTTATGATATTTTGTTTCAGTGTTTGGGACATAACTACTTTCCCTTTTATTTTGGATGTTAAATTTCGCTCAACTCTGTAATACGATTTTTTAAGTCCTTTTCTAACAATTGATTTGAGTATTTGCAGGAATTGAATAACCAATAACGGTGTTAATAAATCTTGTTTTTGTTCAATTTCAATATGTGGTTCATCAAATTTAATCTCGTATAAATCTCCAGTGAAGTTTGCAACATCTGAATGCTTTAAACAAGAATAAAGCATCCTTAAATAATCGGTTTGTTGTGTTTGGTCATTTAGTTTGGGAGAAACATAAACAGCAAGTTCATTTTTCAAAAGCCAATCTACTCCAATGTAATAATTACAATGCAGATGTTTTGCGGTTTCGTTTTGAATAATTTCAACACACTTTATGCCATCTTTCTTCTTGAATAAGACAGAAGATGCAACCAGATTTTCAATTGAAGATATATCCTCAATTGAATGTTCTGAAAAAGACTTGTTTAATAATAATTTAGACATTTAGAGCTTCTATTTTTTCAGATGCAATTTCAAAGAAAATTCCGTCTTTTAAATACTCTCTTAAAATAGGTTTTATCTCAAATTCCAATTTTGTTTTAAGCTCATTATCATCATTAGTTAAAAAATAACTATGTCCTATCATCACGTCTTTAGGTTTGAAATCAGGAGATAAAAACTCATCAGAAAACAAGATTTTTACATCATTAAATAATTGTTTCGCTTTCTCATTTGCAATCACACTTTCATCAGGAAGAATATCCACAAATGCAAATCTTCTTCTTATTGCGTAGTCGATATGTCCAACCGAACGGTCTGCCGTATTCATTGTTCCAATGATAAACAGATTTTTAGGAAGAATAATATTTCTTTCATTTTCAAACTCATACATTGATGTTACAGGTTCATTTCTGTATTCTAATGCGTAAATGAGTTCTCCCAAAACCGATGGTAGATTAGCTCTGTTTATTTCGTCAATGATTAACACATAATTTCCATTAGGATTGTCTTTGGATTTCTGTGCAAATTCGGCTAAAATCTTGTTTTCAACTTTGTATGTGACATTTCCGTTTTCAGTTGTTTCTGCAATGATGCCACGAACAAAATCTTCATAAGAATATGCAGGATGAAACTGGATAATCTGAAATTCACCTTGGGCAATTAATTCATCTGAATGATTAATATCTTCTCCTGTTTTCAAATTAAAATTATCCCAAAGCAATCTCCCAAATTCGTAAGCTGTGATTTGATTTAGAAATTTTGCTTTCTTTTCAAGATAGATTTGGTTGAGTTTTTTATTTTTCTCAAATGCGTTTAATCCCTGATAATTAACTTTGAATATTTTCAAAGCATTGTCAATCATTCTTTCGCTGTTGATAGGGAAATATTCGTTAGGATAATAGGTATTTAAAAGTTTCAACAAAAAACTGTCTCCAAAATAATTGACTGCGTTATCTATTTTTTGTTCATTTACAACTTCAGAAATTACATCAGCAACTTTTTGCATTGCTTCTTCATCGTCTTGAACATCTTTTACAAAACCGTGTTTGCTATATTCTTCAATATCCTTTTTCCAGAAAATTAGATAAGAACGAGAACTACCAGGAAAGTAATAGCCTAAGGGTTGTAATCCTCTTTCAATCCACCAGCAAAAATTATCTCTATCCCCTTTACCTGTACAGTACTTTTCTAAAGTTATTTGACTTAGCGTTCCTTTAGGAAATAGTTCCTGAAACTTAGCAAGAAGCCTTTCGTTATTTTCCCTATAAGCTTTTAGAGTTTCTTCATTTGGGTTAAACTTTTCAAGCAAATTATCTATGATACTTTCAGGATTTCCAACTTTTTTAGGCTTTATTAACTCCTCTGCAATCAGTTTTGCTTGCCTTGTTTTTCCTGTTCCGGGAGGACCTTGTAGAATAATTTGATTTTTGTATTTGAGTAGGTCTATTGTTTTATTTTGTAGATAATTCATCATTGATGTTTTGTACCAATTAGTTATGGAAATATTTGATTGAGCATCACTATTGTTTGTGTTGCATCTTGTTAGTGTGCCTCTTGGGGAAACGTAAAAATTATAATCTTTTTTATACCAATCTAAAATTTCAACTTTTCTTCTTCTTTGAAACCAATCCAAATCTCCGACTTCATCGGTGTATTCATATTCTCCGATTACTTTAGTAAGTGCTATAAATTGACTTCCTCTTTTAATTGCTACAATATCGCCAACTTTCATTTTGTTTTCAAAATCATCTTGTTGCGATATTTGTTCTTCCCAATCTCCTAATCCGATTAAGTTATATTTTTCTAAAACTTCTTTCTCCTTTGACCAATTCAAGTCATTAGGATGAAGTTGCATATGCCAATAGTTCATTTATTTGTTGTTTTTATTATTGGATTTTGAATATCCGTAATTTGCAATAATGTATAAATTTTTTTAAATTTATTAAAAAAAGGGATGAATTTATTCAGTTTTACAGCTCATTTTGATAGTGAAGAAGCTTGCCGCACTCACTTCAAGGAACAACGTGATAAAATTGGTGTGGTTTGCCAATGTGGCTCAAAGGAACATTATTGGCATAAAAGCATTTGGAGCTACGAGTGTAAGAATTGCAAGCACCGAACTTCTTTAAGAAGCGGTACAATCATGCAAAACTCTAATCTTTCGTTTCTGGTATGGTATAAAACCATGTTTCTTTTAAGTGCTACCAAAAAGGGTTTTTCGAGCAAGGAAATACAAACCCAGTTGGGCCTGAAACGCTACGAACCAGTTTGGGCGATGGTTCATAAGCTTAGAAAAGCGATGGGCAAGCGTGAGGAGCGCTATACCCTTGAGGGCATGATAGAGTTTGACGAAGGATATTTCACGATCGAATCAGCTGAGATTGAGCAGCAAAAAGGCGTTAGAGGGCGTGGAGCTGTAGGCAAACAAAATGTCGCCATCATGGCAGAATCTACTCCGCTGGAGGATGTTGAAACTGGAAAGAAATCATCACACTGCAGATATTTCAAGGCAAAAGTACTCAATACTCATACCAAGGAAGAAATCAATGAAACTGTTCAGAAAAACATAGATAACCAAAGTATTGTCTTTACCGACCAGAGTACTTCATACGTAGATATTGCTGATTTTGTTGAGTTACATATTACCGAAAAGTCTGACAAGCAAACCACAAAGGAGAGCTTAAAGTGGGTTCATATTACCATCAGCAACGCTAAGAGGAATTTATTGGGAAACTACCACAAGATCAAAAGGAAATATCTGCAGCTTTATCTCAATGAGTTCGTCTATAAACTCAATAGAAGATACTTTGAAGATAAACTCTTCGATAGGCTAGTTATTGCAAATATAACTGGATATGAGTAATTACGGATATTCAAATTGGATTACATTTAAATGCTTATCCGTTAGTTTCTTCCTTTTTCCCCTCAAAACTTTCCAACTCCTTGTTTACTTCTTCCAACAATTGCTGTTCGGTTGGTAGATATAATTCGTATTGGCTTGCAATAATTTGTTTTTGATTTTCGGGTAGTGTGAATTTTACTACTCCATCATTCTTGTTGGCACAAAGCAAAATACCAATTGTCGGGTTTTCGTGTGGCAGTTTTTCTACTCTGTCGTAATAGTTCACATACATTTGTAACTGTCCGATGTCCTGGTGTGTGAGTTTAGTGGTTTTGATTTCTATAATGACAAAGCATTGCAAAATACGGTTGTAAAATACCAAGTCCACAAAAAACTCATCGCCCTCAATGTGTATTCTTTTCTGTCTTGCTACAAAAGAAAATCCGTTACCCAACTCCAATAAGAACTCCTGTAAGTGTGTGATAATGGCACTTTCCAAGTCTTTTTCGTAGTATGATGCTTCACGTTTTAGCCCCAAAAACTCTAAATACATTGGGTCTTTGATAATTTCTTTGGCATCAGACGGTTGTTTTTCGTTTTTGGCGACTGCCAAAACGCTTTCTTTATCATTGCTTAACAAAAGACGTTCATACAAACTGCTGTAAATCTGTCTTTCCAACTGCCTTACCGTCCAATTATTTTTTACGGTTTCGGCAATATAAAACGCTCTTTTATCTTGACTATCAACACTTAAAAGTAACTTGTATTGGCTCCAACTCAATTGTGCATACAGTGTATGCACATTCTCAAATGTGCGATAAAACTGCCTGTAAAGGTTTATTTGTCTTGTAGAAAAACCACTTCCGAACTCGGGTTGCAATTGTTCTGAAAGATATTTGATAAGAAACGTTCCGTAATCTGCCCGTTCTTTTCCCTCTTGTTCTTCTTCAAAAATACGTTTGCCAATATGCCAATACATCAGTGTTCGCTGATGGTCAACGGCACGTATAGCCTTGTCTTTCGATTGGGCTATAATGGCTTTTATATCTGTTATAATGGATTGGTTTACAAGCATTATTTTAGAAATGGTATTAAAAGAGCAAATATACAAATTTAAGAAATGCTTACTTCGTTTTACACCCAATTAATAGGATAAGTAGGATAACTAAACTTACTGAAAAACAATTTTTTGTGTTTCACAGAAATATAAAAACTGATTTATCGGGATTATTGAACGCAAAACAGGAAACCGTAGGTTTCTGTTTGCACTCAATAGTTTTGTTTTGGCTTGTTTTTTATCGAAGATAAAAAATGAAAAATGTTTTTGTTCAAAAAAGGTTATCTTACTTATCCCCTCCAACGAATGAAAAAAGGTGCATTTTGCACCTTTTGAATTTTTAGAACGGTAAGCCTGTTTGCTCCGGTGGTTTGGGCGGTTCGGGTGGTGGTTCTTTTTCCCTGTTTTGGTTGTCCACTTCTTCCCAAGTCAATTCTTTTACGGCATACACATAACCGTTCTTTTTGGATAATCTCAAATAGCCGTGTTTCTTCAATGCTTTGCCCAATTTCATAACTGTACCGTCTGTAATATTTAATTTGGCTCTCTCTGCTAATTTTGTGGCTATCTGTGTGGTGTTCAGAAAATTGTTTGCGGTATCTCTGTCGGCAATCTCAAACCAAGTTAAAAGCAATTCTTCTTCAGGGCTTCTGATTTGGTATTGCTCGTTGTTTAGGTTGATTTCTTTTATTTCTTCCTGATTGAACCAATAACGGAAATCGTCTTTATATAATTGCCTTGCCTGTGCATAAGCGTTGTTGATGTCAATGTTATGGGTGTACTCGATGTGTTCCACTTCAAAACATAAAAACCTACGTGAACCTGTTGTATCATTTAGGAATTGGGCAGTGTTTACACTGCCTGCAAACGATGCCCTGCGTGGCAGAGTTTCATTATTATGTCCGTAGGCTTTTCGCATTCGGATATGGGTTTTGGTAATCAGTTCTTTAAGTGTTCCGATTTCGGTACGGTTCAGGTTTTCGAGTTCGTCCAAATTGATGAGCATACATTCCGCTAAATGAATTAAAGTATCTTTATTGTTGGGGTTGATAGTTCCCGAAAACATATAATCTTTTAAGGGCTTTGGGATTAGCTTTTCTATCCACGTTGTTTTTCCTACGCCTTGTTTTCCGCTAAATACAATTACGGTCTGATTGATTGCTTTATCATTGGTTACACAAGCCACCATTGCCACAAACCATTTTTTAAAACATTCTATCCATAAATCCTGCTTTGTGGTGGTAATGGTATTGGCAAGCTCTGTAATGTAGTCGGTTTCATCTTCATTGTTCGGCAGGTTATCAAAATAGGCTTTGAACGGGTCGAACTGTTCGCAGAAATCGGAACGTAACAAATTGCGTAAGGTATTGATGTTGCATTTTACTTTTGCTTTCATAATCTCACGCAGGATTGAGTTTTCAACGAAATCCGTTACAGGTTTCCAAAGCGTAGCTTTGGTAGCCTTGTATTCCAACTTTCCCGAAACTACGTTATAGCGAAAGCTATAACGGTAGTTCAAAAAGTTCTCTAATCGGTCTATGAAACTTGGTTTTTCTTCTTCCTCGTTTTCATCATCTTCAGATGATTTTATGCTTTTGGATTGCTCGGAAATTTTGCCATTTGGCGAAATGGATAAGGTGCTTTTGTTGTGTTCGTGGGTATTGCTGTAGGCACTGTTTACGGTTGTTGCGACTTCCTTTGCATCGTAATTGTAATCAGAAAGTATATAACCCATTGCCGTAGGCAATGGCACGCCTTTACGGTTGAGATTGCAAGCCAACAAATGCACAAAGTTGTTTCTGTTGCCGTTTACATAGCTTTCCTTTTTCTCGGTAAATCTTACGCAATGTTCGTATGTTGCCAAATAATCATTACTAAAATTTTCGGTAGCAAAACCATTGCTTGCAATGGTTGTGTGTTCCTGTATTACTTCTTCTGATTGCTCAATGTAAGGCGTTAAATCTTCCGTAGAAATTACAGGATATACCGTTGCATTTTCATTCAAATACAAATCGGTGTCGTAAGACACAAAGCAAAGGCGTGTAACGTCTTTGCCCGATTTGTCAATGGGTAACGATAAAAATTCTTCATAGAATTTTTGAAGTGCCAAAAACGCTTCTTTGTGGTTTTCCTGTGCTGAATTTACACGAACGAAGATTTTTAAACCGTTTCCCGATGGACTGACGAACGAAGCAAAAGTGTAAGGCGTTTCTTTTGATAATTGCTTTGCTGTATTCAGTTGTTCCTTTGTCAATTTATCAATATCCAATACAACAATTTGTGTGTATGCTGTAAGATATTCCAACTTTCTACCACCTTTAAAGGAAGCCGAAGGCGTGAAAGCAGGCAAAGATTTCTTTGCCCTTTCGTATGCTTCCATTTTGCTTTCTGCCAGCGATTTTCTTAAATAAGTTATCACATTGATATACTTACCTGTTTTGATGTCGTTCAATACTTCAACTATTTTGGCATTTTCTACCACTTCATTGAAGTTTTTAAATATACTTACTACCATAAATTTCAGATGTTAGATATTAGACATTAGATTTTAGACTTATTTCTTTGAAAAAGCCTTGTTGTAATGTTCATTCAATAATCTCTCTACATCTGACAGCTTGTAATAAATTTTATTCCCGACTTGTGAGAATGAAATACGTCCCTCATCACGCCACGTCTGGGCAGTTCGTTTACTAATTTTCATCAGTTGTAAAAACTCCTGATTGTCTAAAAACGTGTCCTTTTTGGGTTCGTTCTTTGCGTTAAGACGTGTTGTGATTTCGTCTAACCTTGCTACCAATTCTGTGTACTGGTCTTTTGATAAAATAATTGCTTCCATTTTCAAATAATTTTATGATTATGGAAGCAAAGGACAGCAACATAAAAAAGTCTATTTGTCCGTATTTGGTCTTTCGGGACAAGAATTATTTACAGCATTTTATCAATGTCTATTCTTTTGTGGGGTTTGGGGCGTTTATCGATCTTTGACGGTGTGAGCATTGTCTTGACTGTTTCGGGACTTAATTCCCTGCCGTCTTTATCTACAAAGCTGTTTACAATGACTGCAACAAAATCATTTATATTTCCGTCAATGATAGGTTTTCCATTTACAAATAATTCCCTGTGCAGTTGGTAAAATATATCTACCAACTGATTGATATTGCTGTTTATTTTGAGCTTGTTGAATGGCATACCGTTTTTATTCTTGTTCATTTGCTCAACAGAAAATTCATTTGTTAAACGGTTTAAATGCTGTATCTGGTCTATTTCTTTCTGACATTGGTTAGAGTAGTCGGGTAGTTTGGGATTTATAAAGTCTATGCTTGCCTGTTCGTAATCAAATTTTTCTTTCGTCAGGAACATTATCTTGTCTGTATAATCTTTCAACTCTTCAACTTTTTGTTTTGTTTCCTTAAATGAAAAGTATCTTTTTTCACATTCTGCATTGACATATTGCATTGGAATTTTAGCCAAGGTGTGTTTATATCCAGTAAATTCAATTTCCTTTCTTTTGCTTTCAATAATGGTGTAACACTTTATCATTCGACCTCTATTGGTAGAACTGACAAACAGTTCTTCATTTTCGGCAATCAGTTTTTCAAACTTATTGAGCCATTTTATAGGGTCTGCTACATAGTTACAATGATGGGTAAAGAAGTCTGGAAGCTGCGCATAAGGTAATCTGAATAATTTATTGATAAGTTCTTGACAGTAAGCATTGTTATCCACCACATCTTCCTGCAGAATATCAAACAAAGCATTTTCGGACTGTTCTTTTGGAACGGTCGTTTGTTCTGTAAATTGAACAACTTGCTTTATTTGATAACGTTTTGACATCATTCAATCAAGTTCAATGTTGGATATTAATTCTGTCATTCATATTTCCCGGAAATGACATCACTAAAAACCGCAAGTCTTCAGAAGTTTCATTTCCAATTTTGTGTATTTGCTTAGCGGAAATTTTAATCCCTTCGTTTTTTAATAAAGAAACTTTTCCATTCTCTAATAAGAATGTG
The DNA here is from genome assembly GCF_008274585.1 of Pedobacter sp. BS3. Classification (GTDB taxonomy): domain Bacteria; phylum Bacteroidota; class Bacteroidia; order Sphingobacteriales; family Sphingobacteriaceae; genus Hufsiella_A. The sequence goes on from NZ_VTRT01000003.1 coordinate 476,331, forward strand.
GCCTTACCTTCAAGGATATAGAAAAATTGCTCTGTTTCATTATGAAAATGAAGCTGTTCCTCCGTATGTGGTGGCATTAATTCTTCTTTGACAATAACGTTTTCAGATTGTATAAAAGTCCACGCTTGACAATTATTACCCCATTGATAATATTTTGTATTCTTTGTATTGATAATCATATCACTTTCATTTTTATAAATCATCTGTATAATGCCGTCTGTCTTTATCCTGCGAAAACTTGCGGCTGTTGTAATCTGCTGATTTGTTTCTTGCTATAGATAAGGTTTTCCAATCTTCATTTTTCAGCATTTTGGCTATGAAAACCATTTGTCCGATATGATAAGGATAATGAGCCAATTGCCTGTTAATCGCTTCAGTTACAGTATGACCGTCATTTCGGATGTAAATGATTTTCTCTAAATCTGCCTCCGTAAGTTGGTTTAAAGCATTCATCAGGCAATCCCAACCTTTATTCCAATGGGACATTAATTCAGCTTTATTCTGAAACGGGTTGGTAAACTCCGCATCACGGTTTCGCCAGGGCTTTTCTCCGTCTGTGGTCAGGAAATCGGTAAATCGTGACAACATATTTCCTGCAACGTGATTGACCAGAATAGCAATACTGTTGCTTTCCTCGTTATACTGCCAGAATAATTGTTCTTCCTGTAATTGTTCCATTGCTTTTTCTCCAAGCATTTTGTAATACAGGAATTGCTTTTTGATACTTTCTAAATAGCTGTCCATTTCTCTATTTTATATGGGTTAATACAAATTCTTTTCTTTCATCAATGTTTCCTATCGGTACGTTTATGACTTCATAACCGTACTTTTCATAAGTACTTTTCATTTGAAAATAAGTGTGTTCTGCCTCCTGCCAATCCTGTTTTCGTTCATTATCTGTTTGATAAATTTCTTTCCAGGGTGGCAGGATAAATACCTTTCTATTATATGGGCAATTCAACACTTTTTCCATAGTTTCCGTTGAAAGTACATAGCCAATCATATCCGCATAACAAACGGCATCCAAAATACTCCGGTCGAAAAAGCAAATTTCATTTGGCTGGCTTGCTGTTGCTCTGTTGTAATCTAAAATGGATGCGGCTATCATTTTATCGGTATAAAGTTGTTTGTTTTTCCAAGGCAAAGCATCTCCGTTTAGCGATGTTTCTTCACGGATAATCGTTCTGGCAGCTTCTGGAATAGTTTTATATCCATTTGCGGACAGAGCATTTAATAAGGTTGTTTTTCCGACACCGGGGCCACCCGTTATGACAAAAAAATCCTTCATTATTCGTCAAATTTATAATGTGCTCTCACTTTACTTACTTTCCCGTCATTATTCAATTCCATATATTCTGCCGAAAAGGAATTATTGACACTTCTGTAAAACAATACGGTTGAATTAGCTCCTTTGAGTTCGTGGTACAATTCAAAGTGCAGGTCGGGGTATTTTTGAAGGGCTTTTGAAAAGTAATTCTTTAAATCACTTTTATTGGAAATTTTACCTTCTGCGTTTATTCCCATTTGCTGGATAATGGGCGAAACAAAATCAATGTTTTCGCTGTAATGTTCCATTATTTTATCCAAATCGTGGCTGTTCCAGGCATCAAGCCATTCCTTTGCAAAGTCTGTATTCATATCCTTTTACTTTAATTGACTGTTTTGAATTACTTCTTCCGAACTCAACCCAAACATTGGCGGTGTTTTAACATCTAATAAATTCAAATAAATATATAGCTGTGCTCTGTGGTGAATTTCGTGTTCGGTCATCGCTCGAAGCCACTTCCAAATCGTTATGGGAGTATTGCCAGGTGTCAGGCATTTGCGTTGTAAATCTTCATCACTCAGACTTTTGAAAATAGCTAATGCTTCTTCGTGTTTCTCGTTGAAATAACTGATTACATTATTGTACCCGTCTGCAAGTTCTTTCCCACACCCATTGTACGTACAGGGATTTCCTGATATGGTTTCAGCAAACATATACCGCTCAATGGCTGCAATGTGTCTTATCTGGTCGGCAATAGTAAACTTACCGGGCTTGTATGCCCAATCCATATATTTCGGTGGGATAACGGCAATCAGGTGATTGGTGCGTTGCCTGATTTTTCCATAGTACTCCAGAAAACTTTCCATATTGGCTATTTCCATATCTTATTAATCTATTTGTTTGTCGGGTGACTTTTTTGACAACTGCATCAGTGTAACTAATGAAGTAGCCGCCAATATTTCTTTCCCTTCAGTTGTAATGGCAAATACATCTGAACGAACCACCGTCAACACTTTTCCGTTTTTGATAACCTGTGCTTTAGCCACAAGTTGTTTACCAATGGCAGGATTTAGGTAGTTTACTTTCAGCTCAACTGTTGTAAAATAACTGTCTTCCGGTTTAGCTGACGCTCCTGCGTAACCTGACGAAACATCCACCAATGAAGCAATGGTACTACCGTTGAACATTCCTGCCGGACGAGCCATAAAATCCTGTTTGGGAACAGTGATTTCAAAATAACCTTCGTCCATTCCGGTTACTTCCGCACCGAATAATTGCATTATTTTGGAACGCCCGAAACTTTCCAATAGTCGTGTTTTTCTTTCATCGTTCATAGCCTAAACATCTTCATAAAGATTATTTCTTTTTATTTCCATCAATCGCTCCGGATTCTCAGGAAGTTGAAATCCAAATTGGCTGTAAAGCAAATGAGCATCTAAGGTTGCCAATAATATCCTTCTCAAACTTCCTGCAAAATCCAATTCCATTATGTATTTCATCATCATTTTTGATAATCCCTTACCTCTGTATTCTTTCAAAACATACACATCCGCCAAATAGCCGAAAGTGGCATAGTCCGTTACCAATCGGGCAAAGCCAATCTGTTTTTCATCTTCAAATAGCCCAATACAAAATGAATTTTGCAATGCCGTTTTTACAGTTTCCAACGGAATGTCTTTTGCCCAATAACTTTCCTTACTCAAAAACTGATGGACGGCATTAATATCCATATTTTCAAAGTCAGTTTTTATTTCAATCACCTGATTGCTTATTTCCATTGCATTTGATTTTTCAGGTTTTTGATTTGTGCCAAATGATGATTGCAATGCCAACTGTATTTTGCCATAGCTTCAGCAATCGTTTGGCTTTTGTTTAAATCCGGATGAAAGAACGTTCGATTCCAATCCTGTTTTTCTAAACCTTTTAAAAGTATTGCCCAACGTTCGTGAATGCCTTCCAAGATACTTAATGATGGCAAAATGGATATATGTTTTGCATCAGATAATCCCGCCCATTTTTCTTCTGCAAACGATTTGATAGTCGGATTATCTTCCGTTAATGCAAACTTGATGCGGGCAAAACAATTGATATTGCTATCCGCTAAATGATGAACAACCTGCCTGACAGTCCAACTTCCTTTCCTGTAGGGTGTATCTAATTGTTCATCGCCTAAACTCATTACCACTGATTTTAGGTTTTTCGGGAATAAAGCAATAATATCAACGAATGATATACACATTTCTTCGGTAATTACTTCCGGCTCTTTGTATTTCCCAATCGGATATTGATTAATCTGTTCCATTTTCTGGTGTTTATATAAACCAGTTCCAATTATATTTATCTGAACTTCGCCCTTTTCTGATATCATCAAGTTGCTTTTTCAGTTTAAACATTATTGCATCATTTGCGGTATATGGATAATATTCTGTTCCCAAGATATTTATACACTTAACAGGTGAGATAACCGCAGCTGTGCCCACACCAAATATTTCTATCTTTTTATCGGATTGAAATTCATCAATAAGCTCTTGAAGTTGCACTTTCCTTTCTTCGACAATCATTCCCATATCTTTTGCAATTTGCATAATTGAACTTCTGGTAACACCGTCAAGAATTGAGGTACTCAACTTCGGTGTAATCAATCTATTGTCTATTACAATAGCGATATTCATTGTACCAGCTTCTTCGATATATTCGTGAGTTTTAGCATCTGTCCAAATTACTTGGTCATATCCCTGTATTTTGGCTTGCTGTGCCGGATAAAATGCAGCACCATAATTTCCTCCACATTTGGCATAACCTACTCCGCCTTCTGCCGCACGTACAAATTCTGTTTCTACTTTTAAACGTACAGGTTCAGAATAATATAATCCCATTGGTGTACATACTATGCAGAATAAATACTCATCCGAAACTTTAACTCCTAATCGAGGTTCTGTGGCAATCATAAACGGACGTATGTATAAACTTATTTCTTGTTCTTCTGGAAGCCAATGTTCTTCCAAACGAACCAATTCTTTCATTCCTTCGATAAATAAATCTTGCCCCACAGCAGGCATACACATTCTTTCCAATGAAACATTAAATCTTCTAAAATGCTTATCAGGACGAAATATGATAACTTGACCATTATCTTGACGAAATGCTTTCATTCCTTCAAATACGGTTTGCCCGTAATGTAAACACAGTGACATCGGGCTCATTTTAATATCGGCATATGGCATTATGCTTGGTGATTGCCAAGTGCCATCTTTGTAATTAGATAGTAAAATATGGTCTGTTGGCTGAACGCCAAATACAAAATCATCATAATTAAAATTCGATTTCATACTTCTTTCAGACTTTTGGATGTTTATCATTTTTTTACTTCATTTAATAGTTATCTTTTAAAATCATTTCCATTTTAGTATCTGCCCGCTTGTACTTTCCCTTTTCAATAGTAACTTCCGTAAAACCTAATTTTCTATAAATGCCCAAAGCAGGTTTCAATGCGGATTGCGTGTAGAGCAGCAATTTCTTCACGCCCAAATCTTTTGCCTTCTCAATAGCTGCCTGACACAACATCTTTCCTGCTCCGATACCCTGATAATTTTCATCCACTGCCATTTTGGTCAATTCCATTGTATCATTATTTACTTTTTTCAAAGCAACTGTTCCGATTACCTTACCTCCATAAACGGCAAACAAAATTTTTCCTCCGTCATTTAATATCGCTTCTTCAGGATTAGACAAAACGTATTTGTCAATATCTTCCAACACAAAATATTTTTCTATCCACGCTCGGTTTAATCTTTCAAAATAGATTTGCCATTCCGGACGGTAATTTTCTATGGTTATCGTTTTCATAATCTTATCTCAAATAAATTGACCTCAATATTGTTATAGTGTTCCGGCAAATCGCTTGTCGGTGGCAACTGTCTTTTACCTATCCATTCAAATCCTAATTTTCGGTAATAATCGGTCAATGCTTCATTGTTTGCCCAGGTATCTATCCGGATAAATTTCTTCTTATTTTTCCACGCTTCAACCATAGCCCAATCCACCACTTTCTTTGCTATATTCTTTCCTCTGTATGAATTACGTATCGCCATACGGTGTAAATAAATGGCATCCTTTCCGTCTTCGTCGTTCCAAATGATAGGTTCAGCTTTTACTATGGAAAATACACCTGCCATTTCATCGTTCTTATCTAAGACTTTAAAGTGTCTTTTCTCTGTAATTTCCTTTTCAATAAAAGATTTATTGAAAACAGGCCAACCGTATCCGCTTTGCTGAAACTGATAGGCTCTTGCTTCGCTGTATATCTTTTCCACCACAGGAATGTCGGCTATAACAGTTCGTTCTATTCTCATTTCTTTGCCATTTTCTGATAACCGCTATTGACACAATACACACCGCTTAAAGTAGCGACCAAAGCCAATAAAGTGATACCGGTTAGTTTTTCATTCAGGAATAAAAATCCGAGCATAATCGCAATGAACGGATTGATATATGCATACAGGGAAGAAATGCCTATCGGCAAATGTTTCAGTGCGTACACAAAAGCGGAATACGCAATAATGGAACCTACTATAATCAGGTAAACCAATGCCCAGATGCTGGACGATGTAACGGTTTTCAATTCGGTATAATCATCCAAAAAAACACTGAATACAAACAAGGCAATTCCACCTGAAAGCAATTGCAATGCAGCATTTTGTAATACATTCTTGCTATTGGGGATTTTGTATTTTGCAAATACACTTCCTGAAGCCCAAGCCAAACAAGCCCCGAAAGCTATCAGCATTCCCATAAAATATTCAGGGTTGGCAATGTCTTTCAAGTTATCTTTGAAAATAAGCGTTATTCCCAAACAACCTAATATCAATCCCACGATAATTAATAAATGTGGTTTTCTCCTGTCAAACCCAAACAAATAGCTGATGACAACCACAAAAACAGGAATGAGTGATAATATCAATGCTGCCAGTCCGCTCGAAATGTAGCGTTCGCACCAACCAATCACACCGTTTCCCAAAGCCACCATTAAAACGCCCGGAACAGATTGATAGAGGAAATCCGATTTATTCATATTCAGATTTCCTGTGAGTTTTAATCCTAAGAGTAAAGTTCCGCCCGCAATCACTTGACGAATAGCAGCAAACAAAAACGGCGGAAAGGTTTCCACCCCAATACGAATAGCAAAATAAGTCGTTCCCCAAACGATACAAACAATGAAAAGTGCTCCGTAAGCCAGAATGTTTTTATTATTATCCATAGCAATCTGATAAATTATAATGCAAAATAAGGAAGAAAAAACGTATGGTTACAGATACAATTTTTGTAATTTTGCAGGATACAGTTTTTAGACAATGAAAGAAGTATTATATCAAAGAATAGCAACGGTTCTTACGGAACAAATCAAAAACGGCACACTGAAAACAGGTGATAAAATGCCGTCATTGCGTACGCTGCATAAAGAATATGGTGTGAGTATGAACACAGCCATACAAGCGTATTTGGAGTTGGAAGCCAATGGCCTGATTGTTTCCCGACCACAGTCTGGCTATTATGTGAATTACAAGCCTTCCAATTTGTCCGTTCCTTCCGTGAGTAAGCCTGCTAATCAGGCAAAATCAGAAAGTGTAGAAGCACTGATTTCCAAAGTATATTCAACGTTAAGCTATAATGACGTTACCCGGCTTTCTTTGGGTGTTCCCGAAAACGAATTATTGCCTATTGCAAAACTCAACAAGGAATTGGTCAATGCTATGCGTAATCTCAAAGGAAGTGGTACGGAATACGAAGAAATTCAGGGAAACAGAAAGCTACGCAGGGATATTGCCCGATTGACTTATACCTGGAACGGGAATTTGAGTGAAGATGATATTGTTACGACTGCCGGGGCTATGAATGCTATTTCATTCGGGTTGATGGCACTTACACAAAAGGGCGATACCATTGCTGTGGAAAGCCCTGTTTATTTCGGCATATTGCAGTTGGCTAAAAGTTTGGGATTAAATGTCATTGAACTGCCGACACATCCGGTTACAGGTATTGAACCCGATGCTTTGAAAAAAATATTGCCCCAAATAAAAGTGTGTATGCTGGTTTCTAATTTCAACAATCCGTTGGGAAGCTGTATGCCTGATGAGCATAAAAAGGAAGTGGTAAAGATGCTTTCGGAACGAGGTATTCCGCTTATAGAAGATGATTTGTATGGCGATGTATATTTCGGAAACAGCCGCCCTAAACCTTGTAAAGCATTTGATGAAGAGGGGTTAGTACTTTGGAGTGGTTCTGTTTCCAAAACATTAGCTCCGGGTTATCGTGTGGGCTGGTTAGCTCCGGGAAAGTTTAAAGATAAAATCGTTCATCATAAACTTATTCATACCGTTTCTTCTACTACCATCACACAGGAAGCCATTGCCAACTTCCTTGAAAAAGGCAGGTATGAACATCATCTTCGGAAGTTGAGAACTGAATTGCACGCCAACAGTCTGCAATTTGCCAGGGCTGTTGCCGAGTATTTTCCGGAAAGGACTAAAATCAGCCGTCCGCAAGGCGGATTTATGCTTTGGGTAGAATTGGATAAAAATATTGATACTAAGGAATTGTACGACCGGGCTATTCGTCAAAAAATAAGCATTGCTCCGGGCAGAATGTTTTCATTACAAAACCAGTTTAACAACTGTATGCGGTTAAGTTACGGGCAACGCTGGTCGGAACAGATAGATGACAAGCTGAAACAGTTGGGAAGAATTGCTAAAGGGTTGATTTAAATCACGTTTATCCAATTTGAAAGAATTCTATCCATCAGTCTGTTGCATTGAGCAATATGGCTGTTGTTCTTCAATAATTCATTTTCACTTTGTACATAGGGTAGGTTATACAAAAGTTCATCTTTCCCGTTTTCGGTCATTTGCATTAAACTTTCTATAGTTACTTCTAAATGAAATTGTAAGCCGATGATATGTTGATTGTAGTAAAATGCCTGATTGATATTGGCTCCCGAATACAGTAAATTCAGACTGCTGTTTTGAGGAATTTCAAACTGGTCTCCGTGCCAATGGAATACAACCGGATTATGTTTGAACAGTTCATAAAACCAAGCGATTTGCTTACATCCCTCTGTAGGAAAAACAGGAAACCACCCGATTTCTTTGTTCTTTGCCGAAACTACTTTTGCTCCCAAACAATCGGCAATCAATTGAGCACCTAAGCAAATTCCCAACACATTTTTACCGGATTGGATACACGATTTTATAAATGCTTTTTCCTGTTTCAACCAAGGGAATTGTGTTTCATCATACACGCCCATCGGGCCACCCATTACAATCAACGCATCTATCTCTGAAATATCAGGCAATAGAAAATCTGTTTCAAAAAATTTTGTAACTGAAATATGATGATGATTCTCTTTTAACCAAGTCTCAATGTATCCTAATCCTTCAAATGGTACGTGTTGAAAATAATGTACATTCATTGTCTATGCTTTTTGTTCATTCCAATAATAACTATCAGGGTAAATACGCTGTCCGAAAACAGCTGTACCTACCCTTATGATGGTTGCGCCTTCCTCTATGGCTGTTTCCAAATCGCCGCTCATTCCCATTGACAATTCTTTCATTTGTATATCAGGAATGTTTATTGCGATAATTTCCTGTTGAATACTTTTCAATAATTTAAAGCATTGTCTCACTTTCTCGGTTTCAGCACTGAATAAACCAATGGTCATCAATCCTTTTATTTTTAGTCGGTTCAATCGGGCAATCTGCTGAACCAAAGCTATGGCTTTATCGGGATGCACCCCGAATTTACTTTCTTCATTGGACGTATTGACCTGTACAAGTACATCTATGGTTTTATTTTCATACTCCAAACGTTGCTGTAACTTTTCTGCCAAGTCTATACGGTCAAGCGATTGAATACAGGAAACATCATATTTTAAAACCTCTTTGATTTTATTGGTTTGCAAATGCCCAATGAAATGATTGGTATGCGAAACACCTTTCAATGCTTCATATTTTTCTTTGAGTTCCTGGACTTTGTTTTCTGCTATCAGTGTATGTCCTGCTTGCAATGCAATTTTGATACGTTCGGCAGGTACGGTTTTAGTTGCTAATAACAATTTTACTTCATTGGGATTTCTGTTACTTTCCTTGCAGGCATTGTTTATCCGTTCTTGTATGACTGCCATATTTCGCAAGATTTCTTCATTCATACGTTGATGTTTTCTTGGGATATTTTGAGGTCGGAAATGGATTTGAACCATTGTAAAAGATATTGCGTATCCTTGCCTTGCCACTCAGCCATCCGACCAATTGCAGGCGAACTGACTTAGTCCGCCTTTTCTTTTTATTTCCATCAATAGTAATAATTGTGCTTATCGTCATATTCAAATCCGCAACGTGGATAAAGCTTGTTGCCAATGTCGTTTGTTTTTTCGGTTTCCAGCATCAATCCGCAAGCCCCTGTTTCCTCGCACCATTGTTTTGCCCGGTCTATCAACGCTACCGAAAGCCCCTTACCTCTGTAATCGGGGTGAACAAACAAATCGCTCAATAACCATTGCTTTGCCAATTTGATGTAATGATAGAGTTTGTACAACTGAACAAAACCAACCGCTTTGCCGTCTGCATATACGACAAAAATGTTTGATTGGTCATTGTCCAATCGTTCTTTAATGAACTGTTTGCACTTTTCGTTATCGTCTGCCTGACGATAAAAAACCCGATAGAGGTTAAATAATTCTGCTGTTGTGTCTAAATCGTTTAGACCTACTTTTTTGATACTGTAATCCATTACTCTTCATTATTTTGATTAATGATACAAAAATATTGGATGATAGGATGAGCTTGATGGTACAGTTTGATGATATGTAAGTAGTCCAGAAACATTTAAAACTTGTCATAGTTTATCTTAATGCTTGCACTTATGGGAACTGCTACGCAAGCCAAAATCAAACCTTGCTGTATATGAGCTTCAGATAGGACAAAATTCCGTTTTAACCGCACTTCCCCCTCCTCCAGTTTGCATACACAAGTGCCACAGGTACCTCTGCAACAGGAATGTGGAGCATCAATTCCAGCATTGAGCATCGCATCAAGCAAAGGTGTCTGTTTTTTCCATTGGATATACTTTGTTTCTCCGTTGAGTGTCAATCTTACTTCTACAATGTTCGATTGCTCGTTTTGGGCTTCGGCAGGGTTGGTTTCTTCGTTTAAATTCATCTGCTTTACGAAATATTAATATATAAAGCCCGAAAGTTCTTTATCACTTTCAGGCTTTGATATTGCATTAAACAACTACTTCACTTTCAATGGCTGAAAGTATGTTATCTAATTCCGCTATTTCATTTTCACTAAGTGGTTTCAAAGGGCTTTTGAAGCCGCCTCCGCCTACTCCCAACAGGTCTAAACCTGCTTTTATAGAGCGTGGTAAACCTTTTGCCACAATGAACTTTAATAAATCAAACTGTTTATAAAATATGCTTTGGGCTTTTTCCAAATCGTTTGTCTGAATAGCATCGTAAAGAGCAATATTGAGTTCTGGAATCAAGTTAGGAGCGGCGGTACACCAACCTTTAGCACCAGCTGAAAAAGCGGCTAATGCCAATGGATTAGAGCCGTTGAAAAACGCTACATTTTCTCCCAATTCTTTTCTCAGATAGTGCATACGCTGAATATCGCCTGAACTTTCCTTTATCATTGTTACATTCGGAATTTCCAACAAACGCTTCAATAAAGCAGGTGACATATCCACTCCTCCTGTAGCAGGATTGTTATATGCCATTATCGGAATAGAAATTTTGGAAGCAACGGTATCATAGTGTTTCACAATTTCATCATCGGTCAGTTTCCAATAACTCATCGGAATAATCATTACTGCCGTTGCACCTGCTTTTTCAGCGAATTTTGCGTGGTAAACGGTTTTTTCGGTGGTAAGGTTGGAAACACCTACCAATGTAGGTACTCTACCTGCCACCTGTTGCATTGTCGCTTCCGTGATGGCTTCTTTTTCCGCATCATTGAGGTAAGGCATTACACCTGTACTTCCCAAGGGAGCAATGCCGTGAGAACCTGTGGTAACCAATCGCTCTACTTGCTTTTTGAATAGTGGAATATCAACGTTTTCGTTGTCGTCAAATGGTGTAACCGGGTATGCGATTACGCCTTTAAATGGTACTTTGTTCATTTTTTGTCCTGTTTTAAAAATTAAAAATCTCTGCCTTCTTCTTCACGCAATGCCACGCCTAAGTTTTGCAGTTGTGGTGCATTTTCACAAGCGATGTATTTTGCGGGTTCTGTTTCACTACGGTTTTGGTGCTGATGCCAAGCCCAAGACGGGATGTAAACCGCATCTCCAGCTTCCCATTCCACGATTTCATCCTCTACTTTTGTCCAGCCTTTTCCCTCAATGACATACAAAACAGTTTCGTAGGTATGGCGGTGCAAGTGTGTTTTTTGTCCGGGCAATAAACCGCCAATGGTCATACTTACGTTTTTGCTTGGCAAGTCCACAAAGAAAACCGGGTGCTTTCTTTCTTCGGAAAACTGATTGTGCACACCTGCATTTTCAACGTTCTTGTGAATGACGTGGGAGGGCTTCACATACGTTGGTCTTGCAAATGTCTGATGAAAGTCTTTCGAGCTGAACTGTTTTTGCTCTGCGTGGATTGATTTTTTTACTTCTGTAGCTGTTTCTAATTTTGACATAATTGAAAATTTTTATGGTTCTGTTGCATTATTGCATTACAAAAGTATTGTACCTTTGGACTATCATAGTGATACAGTTTATATAAAAACAGATAGTCCAGATGTTGAGAAAATGGAATTTTGAACTTCAATTAGATGAAAAATCAGACAAAGCCATTTATCTGCAAATAGCCGATGCCATCATAAAAGACATTCATTCAGGCAGGTTAAAACCAGGCGATGCTTTGCCCGGAAGCAGAAATCTTGCACAACTTTTAAAGGTCAATCGGAATACGGTTGTAGAAGCCCTTAATGTATTACTCGTTGAGGGTTGGTTAATTTCCAAAGAAAGACAAGGTACTTTTGTAGCCGATGCACTGCCAGATTTCAAAGCAGCAAAAAAAAGCAATCTTGTAACAACCGTAATAAAAGATACGGCAAACAGGCATTATCTCATACAATTTGATGATGGGCATCCCGATACTAAAATTGCTCCCGTTACGGAACTGGCAAGGGCATACCGTCAAATCTTCAACCAAAAAGCAAGGTGGCAGATGATGGGGTACGGTAATGAACTGGGCGATTTGGAATTTAGAAAAGCGATTGTTCAAATGTTGAACCATCAGAGAGGGATGCAGGTGGATAAGCAAAGTATTTGCATTACTCGTGGTAGTCAAATGGCGATGTATTTAACAGCCCAAAGTCTATTTACCAAAGGAGATTATGTACTTATTGAAAACCCTGGTTATAAGCCTGCTTGGAAAGCCTTTGAAAATGCCGGGGCAACATTATTGCCTGTAAGCTTAGATAAAGACGGCTTGGTGATTGATGAAGTCATTGCTTATCTGAAATCCGGCAAAAAGATAAAGGCAATTTACGTTACGCCTCACCGTCAATATCCCACTACTGTCACATTGAGCCTAAAAAGAAGGTTGGAATTGATAAAGTTGTCTAACAAATATGGATTTACGATTATCGAAGATGATTATGATAATGAGTTTCATTTTGGTTATCGACCCGTGTTCCCATTGTCAAGTTTTATAGAACTTACAAATTATGTTTATATAGGCACAATGAGCAAGGTTGTTGCACCTGCTCTGCGTATCGGTTATTTGGTAAGCAATGATGGGGGTTTGATTGAAAAGGCAGGTAATTTGCGAAAGATTATTGATGTGCAAGGCGATAGTATAATGGAACAGGCGGTTTTGCAACTGGTCAAAGACGGTACGATAAAAAGGCATATCAAAAAGGCGACAAACCACTACAAAGTTAAAAGGGATTTTATGACAACTTTATTGAATAAACATATCAGGACCAAAGCAACTTACGTAATTCCCGAAGGTGGTTTGGCTTTTTGGATTATGCCAAATAAACAAATAGATTGGTTGCAGGTTTCAGAAAAACTAAAAAACAAGGGCATCAAAATTATAACGCCCGATACCTACAGCTTTAATGAAACCATAAACGGTATAAGATTGGGCTATGGCTCACTTTCTGAAAAAGATTTGGAAGATGGGATTATTGTGTTAGCAAAAATGTTGTGATTTTAGTTTTAGCTTACCAAGATTAATCGGCATTGTTACTCCACGGTTGGGCAGATATTAAATCTTTGGATTTCCATTCTTCCAAAACAGTTAATGCACTTCTGTCGGGAATATATAAGAAACTAATTTTTCGTTCATTGGCATTTTTTCGTAATTCATCAAATATAAATGTATCATCAAAACCAACTTTTGATGCATCTGTATTAGAGTTTGCATAGTACACTTTACCGATTTTTGCCCAATAAACAGCACCTAAACACATAGGGCAGGGTTCTAACGTAGTGTACATTTGGCAGTCAGATAATTGAAGACTATTAATATTCTTACAAGCCCTTTCAATAGCAACCATTTCGCCGTGTGATGTAGGATTGACCCGCTCAAATATTTCATTATGTCCCTCTCCGATAATTTCGCCATCTCTGACAATCACGCAGCCAATAGGAAGCCCTTTGCCACTTTTGTATGCAATTTCAGAAAGTTCGATTGCTTTCAACATAAATTTAGGATTATAATCTTGGTCGATTGAGTTATTCATTGTTTCATCGTTTTAAGGGCAAATTTATTCAATCTGTCAGATTAATTAATATACTGCTCCACTGCTTTATCCAATTCCTCACTGACTACTTTGGCGTAAATCTGCGTAATGCCGATGTCTGAATGGTCTAACAGCTTTGAAACGTATTCTATACGCATACCATTGTTTAAGGCATTGGTAGCAAATGTATGACGGCTTAAATGGAATGACAAAGTAAATGGCAGTTCCATATCTTTACCCAACCTACGCAACTTTTGACCGCATAAAATATTTTTCGCATTGATGATATGTGCCTGGTAATCGGTATCTGCATCAAACCTCTCTACATCTTCCAATATCGGAAAAACAAAATCACTTGGTTGCGATATGGCTGTTTTGTATTGGTTCAGGATATCTATTGCAATCTGACCGATTTTAAAATTGTGAGTTCTCCCTGTTTTGCGAATAGTCTTGGTAATACGTTGCTCTTTCTCGTTATAGTCTTTCCATTTCAGACTAACGACATCACTGAAACGCAAACCACCTGCATACACCGAAAAAATGAACATATCCCGAAATACTTCATCTTTGCCTGTATATTCAATTTTTAAAGTGCGTAATTTCTCTATCTGTTCTTTATTCAGGAACAAGCGTTTGCTCTCGGATTTTTTTACCCTCACTTTTGAGAATGGGTAAATGTTTTCTTCTATCACATCTTCCCTTTGTGCATCACGAAACATTACGGATAAAATCAATAATGAATAGTGTATGGTGGTCGCTCCATTCTTCAAGGTATTGGACATATAATTGATATAATCTTTCAGCATCGTAACGGTTATATCATCAAAATACACATCTCTGTGTCCGATGAATTTTTCAAACTTAGCAACGTACTGTTTGTAGTTTTTGTAAGTAGCCACCGATACCGTTCCCTTGATACGCTCGCAACGATTGTAGGCATATTCAAAGAAGTTTGCCATATCCTTCCCCTTTATGGCTTCTTTGAGTTTTCGGGCTGATACGGATTTGCGTTTGCGTTCGTGGTCTGCAATAGTTCCCTCTGCATCTGCTACCTTTTGAGAAAGAAAGGCGTTCATTCTGGCACTATTGGCGTGGTTCTTCTTTACCTTTTGCTTGTCATCGTCCCATTCGTTACGTTTCAGCTTTACGCCTGTGGCTACAAATTTGGCTTTCCTATCCTTTATAACCCTTATATACAAAGGGCTATGACCTGTTTTATCTTCCTGATTTGTCCGAAGTACTAATTTTATCGAAGCCATAAGAAAAAGTATTATATTTGTTGTACTAAAAGAAACAATCGAGTGCAAACCAATGAAACCCCTTATAAATCAGCTATTTCAAAGCGGTGCAACCTGATACAAAGATACAACATTTGGTACAACAAACCTAACTTTTCATTGCTTTATCCTGCATTATTTTGTTCTTTATCATTTTATAACTTATTGATAATTATGTTTTTGAGTGCAAAAGGCGACATACGATTTAATACTTTTAATAACAAGGTATTGCCAAAAGCGGGGCTGAACGGCTTCGATTGGACATTTGTGCAAGGTTCAACATTTGTTCTTCGTTTGAACATTTGTGCTAAAAATCCCCGCCTTCGGCAATACCCAAAACGTTAGCCGACACCCCACAACGACAGTGCTAAAATTCAACCTTCGGACAAATTTCAACTTCAAACCGACCTTAATCAAAAATTAAAATCGTAAATTTGAAACGTATAACTGAATAAAAATTGGAATGACTGAAAACAAAATAGCAAAACCGTTTTTAAAGTGGGCTGGTGGGAAAACCCAGCTCATTTCTGACATTGAACGAGCTTTGCCGACCAACATAACGCAGAAAAATTTTACATACATCGAGCCATTTGTTGGAAGCGGTGCAGTTCTTTTTTGGGTGCTAAACAACTTCCAAAACTTAAAAAATGCTGTAATCAATGACATCAACGAAGATTTGATTAACACATATAAAACAATCGCTTCAAATCCAAAAGAATTGATTTCAATTCTTGAAATTTTGCAAAACGAGTACCACGCTTTGGAAGGAAACGAGGAGAACAAAAAACTCTATTACTACCAAAAAAGAGAACTATACAACACAAGAAAAGAAGAACAAAGCGGACAAGCCGCTTTGTTTATTTTTCTCAATCGTACTTGTTTTAACGGGTTGTATAGAGTTAATCGTAAGAACGAATATAACGTACCAATGGGAGGATATAAAAAGCCAACCATTTGCGACAAAGAAAATATTTTGGCGGTAAGTAATGCTCTACAAAAAGTCGAAATTTTGTGTGGAGATTTTGAGCAAACGCTTGATTTTGCAGATCAAAATACGATTTTCTATTTTGATCCGCCCTACAAACCATTGAGCGAAACATCAAGTTTTAATTCTTACGCAAAAGACGAGTTTAACGACAGCGAACAAGTTCGCTTAAAAGATTTTTGCAATAAACTTGACATTTTGAACCACACTTGGATATTGAGCAACTCGGATGTAAAAGGAAAAAACGAAAATGATAATTTCTTTGACGATTTATATTCTGATTTTAACATTCAGCGTGTGGAAGCGAAGCGAAGCATAAACGCAAATCCCGAAAAACGAGGAAAATTAACGGAATTACTAATTACAAATCAAGTGAACAATCAAGATTATGTCAGAGCAATTTAAAATCTTCTTATCGCAACTTTCGGAAACCAACGCAACGCTTGATTATTTCACTGACTTCAAAAAAATAAAAAGCAACGTAAACAAAATTTCAATCAAACTTAACCAACTGAATTACTTGATTGGTAAGGAAAATTTGAAGGAAGCCGTAAAAGAACTTTACGAAGAAAATCCGAAAG
Source organism: Pedobacter sp. BS3 (assembly GCF_008274585.1). Lineage (GTDB taxonomy): Bacteria > Bacteroidota > Bacteroidia > Sphingobacteriales > Sphingobacteriaceae > Hufsiella_A. The sequence continues at coordinate 493,196 of NZ_VTRT01000003.1, forward strand.
TTTTTGAAGTTTTGGACATTTTGATTGCAATCCGCAAAAACAAAAACGCCAAAACATTCAACAACAAAGGCGAAATTGTTTTGCTTGACACTTATTTCACTTCGCCCGAATTGATTTTAGAATATATAGAAGAAACAGGTTTGGCGGAAGTTTTCAGAAACAAAGATGTTACAAATCTTGTGGATTACGTTTTTGGAATTGAAGTCGGTTTGGACACAAACGCAAGAAAAAACAGAGGTGGCGATAATATGTCGAAAGCCGTTTCATTGATTTTTGACAAAGCAGGCGTTTTCTACAAAAAGGAAGTAAACAATACAATATTTTCCGAAATTATCAGTTTGGGTGCAGATGTGAAGCGTTTTGATTTCGTTATTAAAACAAAAAAGAAAACGTATGTAATTGAAACCAATTATTACAATGGAGGAGGTTCAAAACTAAACGAAACCGCAAGAGCTTATTCCGATGTTGCACCGAAAATTAATCAATACGAGAATTACGAGTTTGTTTGGATTACAGACGGACAAGGTTGGTTTTCTGCAAAGAATAAATTAGAAGAAGCGTACAACATTATTCCGAGTTTGTACAATTTGATAACGCTTGAAAATTTCATCAAGAAAATTCAAGCCGAAACAGTAATTGAGTTTTAGATGATAACGCCTTATTTCAAATCAGACGATAAAGACTTTTATCTTCTTCACGGAGATACAATGAAATTGTTGTCGGAATTTGAACATAAGTTTGATATGGTTTTTGCAGATCCGCCTTACTTTCTTTCTAACAACGGGCTGTCAATTCAAAGCGGAGAAATCGTAAGCGTAAACAAAGGCAAATGGGACAAATCCGAAGGGTTTGAGTTTATCAATGACTTCAATAGAAAATGGCTTTCGTTGGTTCGTGATAAAATGAAAGATGACGCAACCATTTGGATAAGCGGAACAATGCACAACATTTTTTCGGTCGGACAAATTCTCAATGAATTAGGTTTTAAAATTCTGAACGTAATCACTTGGGAAAAGACAAATCCACCGCCAAATTTTTCCTGTCGTTATTTTACTTATTCAACCGAACAAATCATTTGGGCAAGAAAAAGCGATAAAGTTCCGCATTACTTCAACTATGAACTAATGAAACAATTAAATGGCGACAAACAAATGAAAGATGTTTGGAAGTTGCCAGCAATCGCACCGTGGGAAAAATCTTGTGGAAAACACCCGACACAAAAACCGTTGTCGGTTTTAACCCGTTTAATTTTGGCTTCGACAAAGCCAAACGCTTGGATTTTAGATCCATTTACAGGAAGTTCAACAACAGGAATTGCAGCAAATTTAGCAAACCGTAGGTTTCTCGGAATTGACCAAGAAGAAGAGTTTTTGACGATAAGCAAAAACCGAAAAATCGAAATTGAAAACCCTAAAACTTCGGCAACGTACAAACAAAAAATTGGTGGTTTCAACGACAAAAAAGAACTTGAACTATTCCTTGTCGAAGAACCACAAACCGAATATAAAACAGAAATAAATCTCGAAAACAAAAGGGGCGATCGGCTAACAAGGGTTTTGCAAAATGGCGGGATAAGTGCTAAATTCAACGACAGTAATTCTATTGAACTTTAGTGCAAAACTGAACATTTGTGCTTCTAAGTCCGCCACTTCGCAAAGCCCCAAACCGTTAGTGGCAATGCTTTGGCGACCGTGCAACTTCCAACGAACTGACATAAATTAACCGACACTTGAAACTACAATTCATACAACCAAGACAGGAACTCAAACCTTACATCACCAAGATTTGGTTGTTTGAGAACGACATGGGGTTGGTTAATCATGGGACATTGATTGCTCCAAACGCAAAAGCAAAAATCATCATTCCGTTTCGCAATGCACTCACCACAACTGGCAACAGGAAAACGGCAATCTGCAAGGAAGGCGATATTTATTTTATCGGTATTCGTGATGTGCCTGTTACTCTTGGTTCACCGCAAGGTATTTCAGGTTCAATCGGAATTGAGCTGACAACAGAAGGTGCTTACAAGTTTTTGCAAGTGCCGATGTATCATCTTACGAACAATCTTTTCAGTTTTGCCGACTTGTATGGAAGCGAAGGAAGTGACCTGATAAATAAAATGTCTGACGAAGAAAATCCGCAGCAAAAAATAAAACTCATTCAGCAATTTTTGTTTCAGCAACTGCTCAAAGAAAATTCAGACAATAACATTTTAGATTTTTCCGTAAATTTTATTTCATCGCTTCACGGCTTGACAACCATAAAACATTTGGAGAAAAAAACAGGATACACAAAGCGCTATCTTGATTTACTTTTCAAAAATCATATTGGTATTTCTCCAAAAACTTTGGCAACCATTCAACGCTTCCAACACTTTTATCAGCAAATGGAAACCGACAGCACCAACATTTACGAATTGTATTACGACCAATCACATTTCATAAAAGAGTTCAAGCGTTACACGGGTTTCACTCCTATTCAGTATTCAAAGTTCAACAACGACTTCGGAAAGAACTTTTAGTCATTTCCCTTTTTTACAATGACAGGTGCTGAACAATTTTTTCCTTTGCACCTGTAACCAAAAAATTAAAGAAGTCATGAGTGCAAAAATGAGTGCCGAAACCAATGCACTGAATTGGTTTGAAATTGCAGTGAAAGATATTTCACGGGCAAAGAAATTCTATCAAAGCATCTTTGAAATTGAAATGGAGGAAATGGAAATGATGGGAATGAAAATGGCGATGTTTCCGTGGAACCCTGAACAGGGAAAAGTTGGCGGTGCATTGGTGCAAAGTCAAATGCACACACCAGGCATTACAGGTTCTTTCATTTATCTCAATGGAAATCCCGACTTGCAAAATGTTTTAAACAGAGTTGAAAAAGCCGGAGGGAAAATTTCAATGCCTAAAACATTTATTGATGAAAACACTGGCTACATGGCTTTCATCAACGACACCGAAGGAAACAATATCGGACTTCATTCAAACAACTAAACAATGAAAGCAAAATTAATTTTACGCATCGCATCAGTTATCATGTTCCTTCATCTTTTAGGACACATGGTAGGAGCAACAACATGGAAAACCAATCCTGATGCGACAGTTCAGGAAACAATAAAAGGAATGACAGAACATTCATTCGTGTTCATGGGTGCAAAACAAACTCTTGCGGGACACCATGAAGGATATGGTTATGCAGGTGCATTGGCATTACTCTTTTTCTCAATAATTCTTTGGATTATTTCAAATGCTGACGCCCAGACAAAATCAATAAGCAGTAAAATTGTTCTTGTTCTTTCCACCATTCTTCTTCTTTGGGGCATTGACGAGTTAATATATTTCTTTCCTTTTGCAGCAGCTTTCAGTTTAATCTCAAGCGTGTTGGGTTTTTATTCGCTGACACTTTTGAAGAAACTGCAATAAGTATTACACGACAAAATTTTGAGGGTAGCAGACAAATCTGTTACACTTTTTATTTACTTTGTGCTGATATGAAACGACACATCTTTGGACGAACAGTAGCACATGCCGCTAACATGGGCTTAGCGATAGCGGGCGGACTGTGCGTAATTGAACGGTTGTGCTTTCTATTTACATTTGTGCTTGCCAACAGTTTGGTGCTTCTAAATGCCCGCCATCGCCAAGCCCCGAACCGTTGGCAGCAAGGCTAAACGACCGCACAGCCCGACACTCGTAAAGTCATCGGTGGACTGTCTTTGACTGTCTTTATTTGGCTGACACAACTACATTTCAACATTCGTTCTTTTATCAACTTTTGCCGTAAGACAGTCCTTCGCTGACTTTTAGAAAATTATCACGGACAGACAATCATTCAGACTTATAGCCAACACTTCAAAATGCGTATATTAGCAGACAGAAAATGCAAATACAATTTCAACATATTGAACCTCATTCGCTACTCAAAAACTACATTGAAAAAATGTGGTTGTTTAAAAGTAGCGGACGAATGCCAATAGACGATATGAAATTGGTTGTGCCGAACGGAAATCTTAAACTCACTATTTCATACCAAAACGGAATTGTCGCTAATGTGAACGGACAAACTTTTTCGTCAAAAGAACACGAAATTACTTTGACGGGTTTGATTGATGTGCCTGTGATTTTAGACACTGCAAAAGACATTGCAACAGAAACTATCGGCATTGAATTTAATCCGCAAGGTGTGTATCGATTTTTTCATTTCAACCTGAACGAAATTAAAAATCAAATTTATTCGTTGGAAGATTTATTGGGCAAAACAGGTAAGCAATTAACCGAACAAATTGCCGACACAATTTCTGTTCAACAAAAAATTTCTGTGATACAACAATTTTTGCTCAATCAACTTTTGTTGAACAATGAGGATTTAATTTTTGAGTATTGCGTAGAGAAAATAAATGCTTCAAAAGGAAAAATAACGATTAAAGAATTAGAAAAGAAAACAGGTTACAGCAGTCGTTGGCTGAATATGAAATTCAATGAAAAGTTAGGCGTAAGCCCGAAAAACTTATCTTCTATCATTCGCTTCAAACAATACTATCAATTGTTCATTAGCGGAAATGAAAAATCTTTTTTCAAAAATGATTTTTACGAGTTGTATTACGACCAATCTCATTTCATTAAAGACTTCAAACGCTTTACAGGATTAGCCCCCACGAAATTTGAAAATCAAATAAACGATTTCGGCAAAAGCTATTACCGGTAACACTTCCGATTTTTACAATGCTGTGTTCATAATGTTGTCCATTTTTGCACTCAAAATAAAACGAGTAAAAAATGGCAAATGCAATTACTTGGGTAGAAATTCCCGTAAAAGATTTCGAGAGAGCAAAAAAGTTTTACGAAACTATTCTCAAAACAAAAATTCAACCAATCCCAACACCGAGAGGAAAATGGGGAAGTTTCCCTTTTGAAATGGGTGAAGTAAATGGCGGTGCAGCAATTGTTGAAGGCAAAGGCTACGAGCCATCAACAAAAGGTTCTCTTGTGTATTTAAGCGGTGGACAAGATTTAAGCAAACCGCTTTCAAGAGTAGAAGAAGCAGGTGGTAAAATAATTTTACCTAAAACCGAAAATGGCGGTTTTGGCTTCATTGCTTTGTTCACCGACACAGAGGGGAATAAAATTGGGTTTCATTCACAAAAATAAAAAGAACATCAAATGGAAAATAAAAGTTTTACAGCAACCATAGAAGTTGCAAAATCGGCAAAAGAAGTGTTTGAAGGCATTTGCAAAGTAAATGAATGGTGGGGGCACATTGAAGGAAAAACAGAAAAACTAAATGATGTGTTTCGTTATTTACCTAATGACACTTGGGTAAATTTCAAAATCACAGAATGTAACGACAATAAAATTGTTTGGCACGTTACCGATTGTTTTTTGCATTGGCAAAACAATAAAACGGAATGGACAAACACCGATGTAATTTTTGAAATTGTAGAAACCGGCAATTCAACACAAATCAATTTCACACACATTGGTTTAGTTCCCGAAGTTGAATGTTATGAAAATTGCAGTAAAGGTTGGACACATTATATTAAAATCAGTTTACAGCAATTCTTAACCACAGGCAAAGGACAACTGACAAAATAATTCTCTAATTTTGTGCATTAGAAATATCAACACCATAAAAGATGAAAGCGGTAGTAATTGGCGAAAGTTCGGGTGCAACAATGGAGCAAATTATGTTGGTTTATCCACGACATAAAATTGTTGTGGACAAGTATATTCAAAGAGGCGAAGTGATTGGGATTGGACCTTTTACTGACAGAGGAAATATGGCAATTTTCAGAACCCGAGAAGCAGCCGAACAGTTTGTAACCGAAGACCCTTTTATTTTGGAAGGACTTGTAAAATCTTATGCTATCAGAGATTGGGGCGACAATTTATTGGCTTGACAAAATGATAAACAAAACAGACGAATTAAAAGCCCAGCTGCCAACATCGGTTTGGCGTTATGGCGGCTGACGAACAAAAGCTCAACGGAAGTAATTCTATTGAGCTTTTGTGCTAAATTTGTGCTGACGGTTTTCAAATGCCGCCACAAACGCCAAGCCGTTGACCGTTGTGTACTATGTCTACCAATAAACATGAATAGTTTAGCAAAGAATAAATATGACCTAATTTATAAATCAATGGGATTTGAACGTTCCGAACTTTTCGAATTAATAAAACAGGAATTCAACCCACGTTCAGTAATTTATCCGGGATGTTCTGTCCATATCACACCTTCATTTTATTTTAACCATGTCGTTTACATTGATAAAAATCAAATAGCGTCGGATTTTTTTGCCAACGCTGATATGGTTACAGATTTGATTAATAAAAACAAGAGATACAAAGAAACGTCATATTGGAAATTTATACCTAAAGACTTTAAAATTGATCTGGGATTGAGATATGCTTCATTCGACTTGTTGCTGTCCTTGTTTGCTGGAAAACTGATAGATTATTGTGAGCAATACATAAAGCCAGGTGGTCTAATTTTAACAAGTAGTTTATTTTCTGATAATGAATCGATTAAAGAAAAAGATAATTTCGTGTTAATAGGTTTAATCAAACGAAAAAAGCACAAATATTTTATTGATTCTAATAGTAGCTTATCAAAATCGAAAAAATCAAAACTCCAACAAAAAAATAATGGATTAGAGTATATTGACAATGAGTGTTATTATCTATATCGAAAAATGAATAAATAATGTGCACAAAATACGATTCCAGCAATATAGTAGCGAAAACGAACAATTATATACTTTGTATCAATGAAAAGAATAGAAACAGAAATAATTTTAAATGCCGAGCCAACTAAGGTTTGGCAAGCTTTAACCGATTTTGAATCTTATGAAAAATGGTGTTCCTCTATTAAGTTCATTGAGGGTAAACCCAAACTGAATGAAATTGTAAAAATGGAAACCGTCACACCAGACGGTTCGGGAAAAACATATATAGGAAAAGGCAAGATTGTTGAATTAATACCTTTTAAATCATTAAAATGGAGAGGTGGAATTGTAGGTATTTTAGTCGGGCTTCATTTTTGGCATCTTGAACCAATTGAAAATAATAAAACAAGGCTCATTCAAGGAGAAGATTTTTATGGACTTTATCCATTTTTTGCAGGGAGAAAAAAGATTCAATCATTCAAACCATTTTATGAAAATATAAATCTTGAACTAAAGGAATATCTTTCTAAAATTTAGCCGAAACAACCCTTAGATATAATAAGTTAATGATAACGCAAAATTAAAAAACACAGCACACAACATCGCATTAGCAAAATGGCGGGGAAACGGTTAAGTTGAAAGTTTCTGCATTTTTTGCCGCCGAATGCGTTTCCCGTTGGCGGTAATGGTAAAACGACCGTGCTAAATTCAAATTTTCGGCTGACAAAGAACAGATTTACGAACAGTCCTTACAAATTCCCGTAAGAACACAATTTATATTTTCTACATTGTAACCATTCGGCACGGAAAAATGAACAGCTTCGGGAAGACATTCAATCGTTTCACATTTGGTACAGCGAAAATGAAAATGATTAACAGGCATTGCTTTTTCATCACATTTGATACATACGGCAAAATATTGTTTTCCGTCTTCGGCTACAATTTTGTGTACCATTCCGTCTTCACAAAAACGGTTTAAAACCCTGTAGATAGTAGCTCTGTCAATTTCTAAATCTAATTTTTGTTCGATAGCATCACGGCTCATCGCTTTTCCTGTATTCATCAATAAATCTAAAACAGCTTCTTTTGACGGTGTATTTCTACGTTTCATCTCTACTCTTTTTCTTTTGCAAATTTAATGCGAATAATTTGCATTAAATTATTGCGACATTGTCGCAATAATAAAAATCTTCTTATCTTTGCCCAAAAATAGATAATGACAAGACGAGAAATCATAAAACAAGGCGGACTTGCCTTAACCGCATTGGCATTGCCTTTTCCATTAACAGCATTTACAAAATTCAATCGTATGACAGACAATAAAAATTTTGACGTAATCATCATTGGTGGAAGTTACGCAGGACTTTCATCAGCAATGGCATTGGGACGAGCATTGCGAAATGTTTTAATCATTGACAGCGGTTTGCCTTGCAACCGACAAACACCACATTCGCACAACTTCATTACGCAAGACGGAGTAAAACCAAGTGAGATAGCAGAAAAAGCCAAAACACAAGTTTTGAAATATGAAACCGTAAAATTTCACAATGACCTTGCTGTTAGCGGAAAGAAAACCGAAAACGGTTTTAGTATCACAACAAAAACAGGCGAAGAATTTACAGCTAAAAAACTCGTTTTTGCAACAGGCGTAAAAGACACAATGCCCGACATCAAAGGTTTTTCTGAATGTTGGGGTATTTCGGTAATTCATTGTCCGTATTGTCACGGTTACGAAGTGAAAAATGAAAAAACAGGAATTTTAGCCAACGGAAACTTTGCCTATCACTATGCACAGTTAGTCAGAAACCTTACAAAAGACCTGACCATTTTTACCAATGGTAAAGCCGAATTTACACCTGAACAAAAAGGCAAATTTGCCAAACACAATATTCCAATAATCGAAAAAGAAATTGCTTATCTCAATCACAAAAACGGCTATCTGAAACAAATTATTTTCAAAGACAATTCAACTTTTGACCTTAAAGCAATTTATTCACGACCTGCATTTGAACAGCATTGCAAAATTCCCGAAACCTTGGGTTGTGAGCTTACAGAACAAGGACACATAAAAGTAGATATGTTCCAAAAAGCAACTGTAAATGGTATTTTTGCTTGTGGCGACAATGCAAGTCCAATGCGTTCGGTAGCTTATGCTGTATCCACAGGAAACATTGCAGGTTCGATGACAAACAACGCACTTACAGAAGAAGAATTTTAACGGAAGAAAACCACATACCACCAGCAAGGGTTTTGTAAAATGGCGGGGTAACGGCTTCGATTGAAACTTTTTTGCTAATTTTGAAGTCGGTACTTCGATTAAAAATTAGTGCTAATAATCCGCCACTTCACAAAGCCCTGATCCGTTACAGGCAATGTTAACGAACCGCCCTAACACTATTTGCCAAATGACAAATTTCCGATAGACAACAATTTCTAACTTTGCTAAATGAAAGAATTTATCGAATATGTGTTGCAATACGGCAATTTAAACAAGCAACAAATTGACCTCATTACCAGCAAAGCGACAGAAATTGAACTTTGCAAAGACGATTTTTATTGGGAAGCTGGAAAAACAGTTAGAAAAATCGGATTTCTTACGGACGGTGTTCTTCGTGTTTATTATTACAACAACAAAGGCGAAGAAATTACACGCTACTTTATTGACGAAAACCATTTGATTTTATCGGGTAACACGGTTGACGAAGTTTATACACCTTCCGAATATCTATCAGCAATTACCGACTGCAAAATGGTTGTTTTCTCGAAGCAAGATTGGAAAGAAATTGGCGAAACCATTATCGGTTGGGACGCTATTATTCAAAAAATAATTACCAAGCATCACAGCGAAAAAATTTCGAGAAGAAGTGAATTGATTTCCCAAGATGCTAAAGAACGTTATCTTGATTTTATGGAGAAATTCCCAACATTGGTAAATCGTGTACCGTTATCATTTATTGCTTCATATTTGGGAATTACCCAATCTTCATTAAGCAGAATTAGAAAAAACATTCACTAAAATCACTTTTTGCCATTTGACAAATGGTTTCATTTTTTATTAAGCAACCTTTGTAGTGTCAAACTTTAAACAAGAAAAAAATGAAATCAAGAAAATTAGGAAACAGCGGATTAGAAGTGTCTGCATTGGGTTTTGGAGCAATGGGTTTGAGCTTTCCAAACGCACCAACAAAAGAAGAAAGTATAAAATTAATTCGTTCGGCAGTTGAACACGGTATTACGTTTTTTGACACAGCACAAGGCTATGGCGAAAATGAATTGTTGGTAGGCGAAGCGTTGGAACCATTCAAAAACGAAGTGGTAATTGCTACGAAATTCGGTTTCAAAGACGGAAATGTAAGATTAGGTTTAGATAGTCGTCCCGAAAACATTATTGCCACTGCGGAAGCATCTTTGAAGCGATTAAGAACCGATGCAATTGATTTGTTTTACCAACATCGTTATGACCCGAATGTTCCGATTGAAGACGTTGCGGGAACAGTAAAAGATTTAATTCAACAAGGAAAAGTAAAACACTTTGGTTTGTCCGAAGCACCTGCCGAAATTATTCGCAAGGCTCACGCTGTTTTGCCTGTAACAGCTTTGCAAAGTGAGTATTCAATGTTTTACCGTGAGCCTGAAACTGACATCATTTCTACGTTGGAAGAATTGGGAATTGGTTTTGTTCCGTTCAGTCCATTAGGCAAAGGCTTTTTGACAGGAACAATCAACGCAAATGTTGAACTTGACAAGGACGATGTTAGAAATTATTCCCCACGTTTTAGTAAAGAAAACCGAGAAGCCAACCAAGCATTAGTTGATTTGGTTGTTTCCATTGCGACAGACAAAAACGCAACACCTGCACAAATTGCATTAGCTTGGTTGTTGGCTCAAAAACCATTCATCGTTCCAATTCCAGGAACTTCAAAGTTGCACCGTTTGCAAGAAAACATTGGTGCTGACAAAATTGCTTTGACAACTGACGAGTTAAGCAAAATCAACTCTACATTGGCGACAATTAAAATAGTTGGTGAACGCTATCCAGCACAAATACAAGAAGCAACAGGACGAAAATAAACACTGCCTGTAACAAGGGTAACGGTTGCGCAACCCTGAGAACCGACAGTGCAGCCATTGACGAGAGTAAAATTAGACATTGAATGACTGTCCTCGTGACGACTTTTATTTGACATCGAGACAAAATTTAAACTTTGGCACTTCTATTTTACGACTGTTTCGGGACAAAGTAATTCATTGTATTACGGACTTTATGAACTGCAGGACGACAATTCAAAAGATTACAGCTAACAACCCAACATTTTTTCGTTCCTTTGCATAAATACTAAGCAGTATCTTTTATGAAAAAGGCGGAAGCAACACGGTTGATGATTTTACAGAAGGCGTTTGAACTGATTTACGTTAAGGGTTACCAAACGACAAGCATTGACGATATCATCGCCACAACAAAAGTTACCAAAGGGGCTTTTTACTACCATTTCAAATCCAAGGACGAAATGGGGCTCGCCATCATCAACGAAATCCTAAAGCCGACACTTACAAATAGTTTTATTGAGCCGCTTCAAACCGAAGAGAATCCATTAGATGCAATTTATAACCTAATGGACAATCTTTTAATGAAAAATGATTTTCTGAAAGTGGAATACGGTTGTCCCGCATCCAATTTTACGCAAGAAATGACCCCGTGGAATTCGGAATTTAATAAGGCTTTGAATGTATTAACTCAGGAATGGACAAAAGCAATAACCGCTACCATCGAAAGAGGCAAGAAAAGCGACACGATCCGTAAGGACGTAAATGCGAAACAGGTAACCATCTTTGTTATGTCGGGCTATTGGGGCATTCGGAATTTGGGAAAATTAGAGAACAGCAAGAAAGTTTATGTTTCTTATTTAAAGCAACTTAAAATCTATTTAGATAGTTTGAAATAATTTTTATCGATCAGAAACATACTAAATAGTATTTTTTGTATTTTTGGCAATTACTAATAAAACAATTGAAATAAAAAATGTCCATAACAAAACACGAAGAATTAATCGGAATGCAAAAAGTAAGCGAAGCAGTTGCTTACACGCTTAAAGAAATGCGGAACTATGCAAGACCCGGTATCACTACAAAGCAATTAGACGACTTCGGTGCGAAAATACTTTCGGATTTCGGTGCAAAATCCGCACCTTATTTGACTTATGGTTTTCCAGGTTGGACTTGTATAAGTGTAAACAATGAGTTTTGCCATGGCATTCCGTCTGAGAAGAGAACTTTAAAAGAGGGCGATTTGGTTAACATTGACGTTTCGGCTGAACTTGACGGCTTTTGGTCAGACAATGGTGGTTCATTTGTACTTGGAGAAGACATCTACCAACATCAAAAATTAGTGGATGCATCCAAAGAAATTTTACACAAAGCCATTAACAGCGTTAAAGGAGGAATGAAAATTTCTGAAGTTGGGCACATCGTGGAAACCGAAGCCAAAAAAAGAGGATTCAGGGTCGTTAAAAATTTGGGTGGTCACGGTATCGGAAGGAGTTTACACGAACAGCCCGATGAAATAATGAACTATAAAAACCGCTTTGACCAAAGACGGTTTAGAAAAAATTCAGTGGTTGCCATAGAAACTTTTATTACCACAACTTCTACGTATGCAACAGAGTTAAATGATGGTTGGACAATGGTTGGCAACAAAGGTGGTTTTATGGCGCAACACGAACATACCATCGTCGTTACAGACGGTAAACCGATGATTCTAACTGAAATGAATGGAATTTGGAATTAATACACATACTCCATAATTAAAAAAAACGCTACCAGTTATTCTGACGATTGCGTTTATAGTTGAACTTTTGCTCGTTCTTCTGTTTACTTTCTTATTTAAAGCAACTTAAAATCTATTTAGACAGTTTGAAATCATTTTTTTTCTTCAAAAAACATACTAATTAGTATGTTTTTTTATCTTTGTATTCAAACATAAAAACAAGAAATATGCATACACATCATCACACCATTCCGGAATTTACAATCACCAATGCAATAGCTGCGGTGCTGATTGGTTTCGTATTTATCATCATCATGTCGTTTGTAAAAGAACCATCCCGACAAAAGATCAACGCCATCATCATTGCCGGTGCAGGCGGAGTTTATTGGAGCGGTGGATTAGGCATCTGGGAATATGTATTTGGTGCCGCCATGCTATTTGTTGCTTTCAAAGCCCTCAAGCACTACTATTTCATAGGTATTGGTTGGCTGATGCATACAGGCTGGGACATTATGCATCATCTATACGGTGATCCCATCATTCACTTTGCACCATTGTCGTCTGCCGGATGTGCCGTGTGCGACGCAGTTTTAGCCATTTGGTTTTTCTTTGGTGCACCTACCATTTGGGGCGTATTCAGAAAACAAAAAACAATTACGGCATAAAATGTATTCAACTTTATTAGTCTTTCACTCTTTAATTCGCTGGCTTGTTCTTGCCTTTTTGCTGTATTCTATTTACAGAGCATTTGTTGGTTACATCCATAACAAAACTTTTTCCAAAACGGACAATGCTTTTCGCCACTGGACCGCAACCATTGCCCATATTCAGTTAATGATTGGCATCATCCTTTACACGCAAAGCCCGATTGTAAATTACTTTTGGAGAAAAACCGAAACCGGTTTACAGAATTTGGACTTAACTTTCTATGGCATAATACACATTTTCTTAATGCTGACCGCCATTGTAGTATTGACAATCGGTTCTGCATTGGCAAAACGACAACCAACAGACAAAGAAAAATTTAAGACCACGTTCGTTTGGTTTTCTATTGCATTGATCATCATTTTCATTGCCATTCCTTGGTCATTTTCACCATTGTCGAGCAGACCTAATTTCAGAACATTTTAACTATGAAACAGTTTTTTACAACAACAATCGGACGTTTACGACTTTTAGCTTTTTTAGAAGGCTTTTCATTACTTGCTTTGGTTTTTGTAGCCGTTCCACTCAAATATTATTTTGACAATCCAACAATGTCAAAAACGCTTGGACCAATTCACGGTGCGTTATTTTTGTTATTTGTGTTTAACACTTTGCGTTTAGGTGTTGAGCAACAATGGAAATTTAAAGAAATCACTTGGAAAGTTCTTGTTGCTTGTTTCATTCCGTTCGGGACATTTTACATTGACTACAAAATACTTCGCAACATTCCGACAGACGAAAATTAACGACTGAAAAAAGGGCGTGCTGGTAACATAGTATTGGCGCAATAGCCAGATAAGCCTATGTTTTTGAAGTTTTTGGTTAATAATTAAGTTTGTTTCTAATTTAAAGTTTGTCTTAGTTATGGCTACTGCAAGCCAATACTCGGAACGTTATTCAACCTCTTTTAGCTTTTTGATTTCTTCTCGCCTCCTATCTATACTGTATAATAGTTTGTTTTCCTCTTCTCTTTTAATCACCAAATCGTGGAATTTATCAGAGTTTAGAGAGTATGCGGAATCGATGTGCGCAGTAATATCTGGCATTTCCAAAGTCATCATCCGGTAACGAAGTTCATACGATGTCTTATCACCGATCTGTCGATCCTTTTCCAGTAACATACCTAATCCCAATGAAATAATGACCGAAAATAATATCATGATAATAATCACGGGTGTGGATTTAAGGTCAACACCGTAAACGTGTTTTATATTCACGCTGTCGGGTATCTTGGATAATTTGGCAACTATTTCATTTTCCTTTTCAGTCAATATTGAAAGGTGTTTGCGTGTTGCTTCGGAACTCCTGTTTGCTACATCTTCCAAAGAGCCGTAATCCTTGATGATCTTGGATAAGATGTCGTGTTCCTGTTTGATAAAGGCTTTTATCTGGGTTAGATGTTCCTGATCCTTTGCACGCATATCGTGAAATTCCTGCATCGCTTTTTCATTTGCCGAGAGCAACGATACAATGGTCGGCATGATACGTACAATATCCTCCGTAATGAGGTCTGTGTTCTCCTGTAGGGAATCGACCTGCTGTTTGATGTTTTCCAGTTCTGTCTGCATAATTTCTAACGTTTTAAATTACTGTTCTTTTTCTTTTTTCGCTTTTTGATAAAGGGATCTTCCTGTTCTGGTGTAATTTCGGGGATCGAGAATAAAGCGGATGCTATATCACCGATAGTTTCGCCGATACTGGTATCTGTCAGGTGACCTGTCGAAACGTTGCTTTCCACCTTGTGGAATTATTCCTGAGCGTTATCGATCCCGTTTAATGCCTTGTCGATCTGCCCGAAGCTCAACGAACGGTCAACGGCAGACCCCTGAAATACCTGTCCGTTCTTGGAGAATGAAATGCCCTGTATTTCATCTGTTCCCGACCTGTACTTAAACTGGATTTCCACACCCCTGTACCGTATATAGTTTTCCAGTTCAGCCCAGTTTTTGCTGTGGCGTATACCTGCCTTGACAGTATCGTAAATCTGGTATCTTGTCCTGTCGTTACCTTTGAGCCGTCCCCTGTTGACATTCGTTTTACCCTCGGACTGCTTGAAGCCATACATGGCGTTGAGTTCCTTACAGGCTTTAAAACTCTTGTACCGCCCATTGCTGTTGGAGATAGTCTTGCCATAATCGTTTACACGGTTGTAAATGATGTGGATGTGATCGTGTTTGCGGTCGTGATGTCTGACCATCAGACACTGTGTATCCTTGATCCCCATTTTGGAGAGATACCGCTTGGCTGATGATACCATGATGTCATTGTTCAGCATGTTCTTGTCATTGGTATTCCATGAGAGAATAATATGCCCGACTGCCCTGCCCAATCTGGGGTTCAGCATCCGCTGAAAATTGAAATCCTGTGCAATGGTCTTAGCCGAATCCGTCCGCAGTCCGTTAGCGAGGATGATCTCACTGTCTTTTTTCAGCACATACCCCACACATCCGCCGAATGATTTCCCCTCAATTATCTTCGCAATCATGGCGCAGTAGTTTATTGATACAATGGTTGATGTGGCTGATCGTATTCCGGCACTCCGTTGCTACGTCTAGCAATCCTGTCTGGTTGGCTTTCTTTGTCAACTGGTTGAGGTTGTTCGATGCCCCCGTGATTGCCCTGAACGCTTTGAGTTGTTCCTCGGTAAACCTCGGGACGATCTTTCGCATAACGGTAAAATATTGGCGAAGGCAGGGATTTGAAGTGCTACTGCCGATGTCAGCACAAAAGTTAAATAAGTGTACTTCTGTTGGTTTAAGCACATCAGCCCTGCTTTTGGCAATACCTTGTTAGGTGCAGTGCTTCTCACAAATATAAATAAAATGAAAAGTGAAATTCAAATAAAAGAACAAATTGAAAAGTTGAAAAAAGCTATATCTAAAGATGAAGAATTTTTAAGAACAGCAACAGGTAATGATGTTACTTTAGAAAATAGAATTGCAATACAAAACGAAATCAACTTGAGAAAAGGGCAAAAAAGTATGTTAGAATGGTTGTTTAGCAAAGAACCAACAGAACGTGAACTTTCTCAATTTAGGATGCCGTCATAGCATTGCACCTAACGGCACTTTTGCGCACCCATTCCGATTTGCTCATGCCTGCGGTTTCCGCATTCTTCAGAACCCTTTTATGTTCCGTTTCATCGAAACGGACATTGATCCTAAACCGCTTTTTATTTTCCAGTGCGGGTCTACCGCCTTTGTTCTTTCTGTCTTTCATGATGTTCGTTTTTAGCTGTGACCATCGGGAGCCAATAGGTTTTGGGGTCACCAAAACACAACCTTGCTCCCTACCTATTCGATAGTTTTCTGCCAGTAGGGCGATTTTCGATTTTGGTGTCGGATAGACCATGCACCAGATAATCATTCACGTCTTTTATCATACTGTTCCTGCGCTGTAGCTCCCGTATTCCGTTTTTGAGACCGTGGGTTTTTCCAAAGCGGATTTCCAATTCCCTGTAAGCCTTTGTTCCCGACCCGTCCGTGTCCAGATAGCTGACGATAGTTTTGTGCCGTTCCAAAAACGGGAATGACCTTTTCAGGTGGGCAGTGGTGTTCAGGATACAATAATCTGTACTCGGAAACGGTCGGTCTGCAATCTTCCGTAGTGTCAAAAAAGAGAGCCAGTCCATAAACCCCTCGAACAGCATAACCCTGTCGCTTCCGTTGTCTACGGTGGTGATGTCCTTTGTCATTAACGACCGTTTGTCATAGGGGTTGCGCAGTTCAAACCCTCCCGAATCATTGGCAGAGCATACGGCAAAATACGTCTGTCCATTTGCCGTCCGGTAGTAGATTTCCTTGCAGAAAGCCCTTGCAATATCGGGGTCGATCCTGCGCTCATTGGACAGGTAGCCGAGCAATGCTTTGTTTTCAAGCGGTTTTACGGACAGTATCGTGTAGCCTGTATCTTTTTCTGTCTGTACGACGTGCCGACTGTCCAGAACGGTCTGCTGTTGAAAAGAAAGGGTATTTTTTCTTTCATCAGCCCACTCCAAGACTTTAGCGAGTTCGGACGTGCCTAAGAACTTCATCAGGAAATCAATGTTGTTCCCACCGATACCCTCGGAATGGGAGTACCATATATTTCGGTGTACGTCCACCTTTGTCGATGCCGTCCGTTCATCCCCTCCGTTAAAGGGGTTCTTGAACCATGCTTCCCTGCTGTTCATCTTGGCACACGGAATCTGTAAATGCTGTAATATGGATATGAGCGGTATTCGCTTTAATTCTTCACATGTCATACTCGTGATTTTTAGAGAGGTTTAGTTTAGTCTATCTATATATAGGGGCAGACTAAACTAAACCTGTTTTTCAGTAATAAAATTCGGGGTTGAACCGATAGGTCTTGTCGTTCTTGATGACCATCCGCTTGTTTTCCAAAAATGTCTTTAGCTGTTTTGCCTTGTTCGTTCCGAAATTGAACCCATGTGCCAAATAGCCCTCCTGTAGCTTGCTCACGAAGTCGCCATAACTACACGTTATTTCTCCGTCAGTGAACAACGCCTGTAACACCTCTCGGTGATTATCGGCAGACAGTTCCTGATAATCGAAGCCTTTCCTTGCTTTGGGGATTGCCATTTCCAGATTCTCTTCCAGTCGGGGCAAACCGTCCTCGATATAGAATGCGAACGGCTCAAATTCGATGTCACGGATAAACTTCGGCGATACGATGCTGTAATTTGCATCCAGATCGTTTTTGCTTATCTGTAGGACAGTTTCCGCCTTGTTGTTGATTTCAGTTCCCAGATGCCCTCGTGTATTGTCATCGCCTTTGTTGAGGTGCAGGACAACGTGGATATGTACATTGAGTTCCTGTGACCATTTCATGAGCTTGCTCGTTATTTCGGTGGCATTGTTGATGTCAAAGACAAGGTCACGGATGCCGTCAATGACGACCAGTCCGATCTTGCCTGCGTACTTGAAAAGTGCGTATTCGATGATATTGATACGCTCTTTGGTAGGGTACTCCCGCAGAGCGATAAAATTTAGGTTCTCGTGGACTTCGGTCGTTGGGTAGCCTATGAGCTTATACACTCTTGAAAGAAGCCTGTGGCAATGGTATTTCCCTTGCTCGGTATCGCAGTACAGCACCATGGGGCGATTGCGTGGCACGTCCACCCTGTACTGTAATATCTGTTTTCCGCTTAATGCCGATGCGATTAACGAAATGACGTTGAATGTCTTTCTGCTCTTTGCCTTGCCCGTAGAGGCACTGAAATTCCCAAGTGTTCCGATGACGGAATCCGAACTGCATATCTTTATCATGATGGGTGGCTCTAAAAATTCATCTGTAATCCTGACCAGTGAGCGGTCGAACGCTTCAACGGTCTCCTGCTTGAACGGCATCATCATTTACCTCCCTTGTTATGGTTGAAGTTCGTCATGGATGCCATAACGTCCTCTTTGTTGAAGTAAATGCGTTTTCCCATACGTCTGTACGGAATACGTCCCTGCTTCATCCATTCGGTCAGGCTCACAAGGGAAATATCCAGTTCGTCCGCCATTTCCTTTTTGGTCAACAGTTTTGCTGTCTGTGGTTTCTGTGGATTGTCAGCCGTTTTTTTGACGTCTGTAATAAAAAGGTGCAGTTCCTCCCTTACGGCATCCTTGATACAGTCTTTGAGGGCTTTTTGGTCAAGTAAAATCATACTTTGCTCATGTTTATCAATTTAATAATGTCGAAGTCGTGGCCACTTTCTCCGAGTGAGTTAACATGGGCAAAGTTGGGAAGTACACAAATCAAAAATCCCCTCAAAATTAATTTTGAGGGGATTTTTGATTCACAAATTACTGAAAAACAACTACATGTGTTTTACGTATATATTCTATTAGATTCTTTAATATTGAAATATTTACTCCTGTTTTTTGATTTGAGCATCTCTTTTCCCAAGTTGTCCTTAAAGTAATCGAGTATCGTATCGTAGCTAAGTAGTTGACGATTGTCTTCTTTGCTATTTGTGTGAGACAACGTGAAATAGTTGTGGATCAATCTTGCCCATAATTCAGGCTTTGCCGATAGGAAATTATTATCTGTTCTGGGAACTTTTAAGTCTCTCAATTGCATAAAAAGGTCAATTAATAGTTTTTGATCTCCGTTCAAAATTGCAATCCTATATTCCGGAGCAACATTTTTCAATTGATTCTGCAAATCCTTTACGGTTGACTGTTCTTTTTCCAAAAGCACCTCCAATTCATTTTTCCTCTCAATGATCCGTTGATATTCTATAAAAAACTGGTCAGAACCCCTCTCGTCAAACAGGAATTTGGACAATACGGATTTTGTGTCGTTGGTATTCTGCCAGTTCATTATTTACTGCACATAGGAGACGGACTGCCGTAGACGTTCTTCGTTGGTCACCGTCAGACCCCATTTGTCTACCTCTTTAAGAACTTCCCGAAATCTGGTCAATTTGTGTATCCTTGTCTTAGACCGTGTATTGTAGTAGTATAACGTTTCCCGTGATTTCCTGTCCTTATCGACAATTTCCAGTACTATTGCTAAAAACGTTTCTTCATTGCCGTCAGGGTTACATGCAAGGTAGTACTTTTTATGGTGTTGATAGAAAGGGATATACTCCTGTTCGGTTATGTTAAATATCCGCATGACAAAATACCCCGAAATGTGGATAGGATTCATATTGAAAAACGGTCCTATATCAAATCTGTTCTTTCGTTCCCTCAATGTTTTTCTCAACTTAAAGTATCTTTCGTCCATAACTCAAAATTTATTTAGTGCATCGATTAACGAATCCGTGCTTGCTGATTCGTATTTCATTAAAGTCCGTATATCGGAATGTGCCGTCAGTTTCTGTACAAGTGTAATCGGTACGTTCCTGCTCAATAGGTTTGTGACCATTGACCGCCTACCGACATGGCTCGATAGAAAATCGTATTTCTTTTTTTCTATCACCAGTTTTTGCTTGCCCGAATACCTCGTTATCTTTATGGTTTCGTTCAGCCCTGCCAGTTTTCCGACCGTTTTAATATATTCATTGAATTTCTGATTTGATATTTTGGGTACTTTGTAACCGATACGCTCCAGAATATCCTTTGCAGGGGCAATATACCCCTCGAATGGTACGATTACCCTTTTCTTGACCTTGATGGAAATAAAGTCCCAAGCATTGTTCCTGATGTCCTTTGGGTCAAAGTTGATCAGATCTTCAAACCTCTGCCCAGTGTAGCACAATAGACAGAACAGATCCCGTACCCTTTCCAGACTGGGCTTGTCCGAAAGGTCATGGTTCAGTAGCTTCTCGATTTCCTTTTCGGACAGCGCAATGATTTCGTTATATGCTTTCTTTTTAAAATTTGTTTTCTGTGTCTTGAAAACATCGGGATGCACTAAATAATCATTGTCGTTGCACCACTTTAGAAATACCTTTAACGTGGATATGTACTTGTGTATGGTATCATTCAGCAAGCCCGTCTTATCCTCATCGTTCGTGTTCTTTTTCTTGCTTAGAAATACCTCAAACTGATCGAGAAATTTACCGTCCATTTCCCTAAGAATAAGTTTTGTTCCTTTATGCTTCTCAAAATCCTCTAATCCCTTAAAGACTGTCCGGTATTCTTTTAACGTACCCTCTTTGACAAAATTGGATTTGTAGGAAAGGAACTGGGTTTTCAGGTGGGAAATGGATATTTCGCTGTTGACGGCATTGTCCTTGTCGATACAGTCCTGTATAATCTGCTTATAATCTTCTTTGGAAAGAAACTGGTTTGTGTCTTTTTTGCGCATTGCTTCCCTTGTACAGCAGTTTGCAAGGTTGTTCAGTTCGACATTGAACTCCAATGCACCGCTGACACTTGGCTTCATCCGCTCCTTTTCAAAGTCCCAGTTCTTGGGCAGTATCTTGTAGTTGGTTCTGTATTTTATCCTGCAGGACTTATCCGGCGAAAAGAAAAGATACAGCGCAGTCGGGGATGGATTCCAGAACTTCTGTGCAAGGTTCTTCTTTTTTCCGCCAACCTTAGCCAGTTCCTGCTTGATCTTTTCAGGGGCAACGTTGGGATTATACGGCTTATCTAAATAAAAATTCACTTTCATATTTCTCGGACATATTTCGGACAGAAATGCTTAATATTACCATATTTCACCTTTGTAAAGGTAGGTAAAGTTAAGAATTAGTTTTTATAAATGCCTAATAATCAGATTGAAATATAATAAATGGAATTGAGCTGTGATAAGGGTTCGAATCCTGGCACCCCGACTAAAAAAGGAAACCGTCTTGAAAGCAATTTTAAGGCGGTTTTTTGATTCTGGTAATTTTTGATATATCTATGAAAACCTGTTATCCAATAATTTAATGGTTCAAATCCCAGCTCCGCTGTTGAGTATGTAGATTAATGAAGGATTGTCTTCATTTATTCATGTTACGTTGAATATTGCCAGTTTCCACAGTATGTTTTAATGAATGCGACCCCTCCGGGAGCTAACTCCTTTTTTACTTCAATAATAATCTCCTTTGCTTTTACTTTTAAATCAGCATTTTCCTTTTTATGCTTTCCATAGATATTAGACCGATAAATTAACTTTCGATCAATTACACAACTATTTAACAGGTGATAATTACAACAAAGTAATATTAATAAAATATAGTAAGCAATAACACTTGTTTAATCGGTGTCATGCCATAGTATGGATCGAAGACTCCAGGAACATGGTTTTTAATTAGCTTCTGTTGAGTGTCAAATAAAGAAACAAAATACTGAATCTGCTTTTCAAGATGTTTGCTACTATAGATTCATTTTTTTTAAGGATTGTATTTAATTCATTGTATGTTTGACCAATTATGTGCTCCATTTCATGTTTTTATTTTTACACCGCCATTAATGCCTAAAGAGATTTACCTAAAAAGTACTTCTTTAAATAACCTGATCAAAAATGTTTTCCGATCACTTCCAATAGCGGTTCCTCGATTTTTCCATTGGTTGCAACGATCTCCCGCGAGTTGAACAGCTCGCTGCCGCCTGAAAAATTGCAGGTTTTACCCCCCGCTTCGCGGACAATGACCACGCCGGCAGCAATATCGTATGAGTTGAGGTTGTATTCAAAGTAACCATCAAAACGGCCGCAGGCTACATAAGCCAGATCGGTAGCGGCCGACCCAAAGCGACGTAAACCGTGGCATTTTTGAGTCAATTCCCTGAACACATTCAGGTATTTTTCCAGCTTGGCAAAATCATAATACGGAAAACCCGTAGCAATAAGCGATTTAGGTATAGTATCGTTATCGGTAACCCGGATGGGCTTGTCATTCAGGTAGGCCCCGCCACCTTTCCACGCATAAAAACATTCGTCCCGCGATATTTCATACACCACACCGGCAACCAGCTCACTCTTCTGTTGCAGCGCAATGCTCACCGCGTAAGCCGGCAAACCATGAATAAAATTTGTTGTCCCGTCAAGCGGATCTACGATCCAGTTAAACTCTTCGCCGGTAACATTTACGGTTTCCTCCTCGGTAATGAAACCGGCCTGTGGCAACAAGGCGGATAATTTCGCTACGATCAGCTTTTCCGACTCTTTATCCACGTATGAAACCAGGTTATTCAATCCCTTATATTCAATTTTTGAGGTGGTAAAGCCTGCCGACTCCTGGCGAATGAAATTCCCCGCTTCCTTAGCAATGGCGATAATATCAAACGTAATCTGTTTAAGATCCATAGGTGTATTGTGTCTTTTTAGCTTGCTGCGATGTCCATATCATCCCAACAATACCAATAATAACCATAATGAACGAGATAAGCTCAGCCTGCGTAAATGCCATGCCAAACACATGATACAATGAGTTTACACGGATATGCTCAATAAAGAACCGTTCAATTCCATTTAATACCAGGTACAGCGAGAACATAAAACCTGTGACCCTGATATGTTTACGTAACGACCATAAAACAGCAAATAAGATCAGGCACATCACCAGCTCATAAAATGAAGTAGGATACACGCCTACCGGCAGCTCATGGCAATATTTACCGGTACAACCCGGAATAGGCACACCTTCGTTAATTACGTTATGCGGAAACTTGAACGACCAAACCCAGTCCGGCAGCCAGCTTAACCAACCTGGTTTAGGATTCGGATTCGGTATTCCCCAGTCGCCATCGCCCGACAAATGGCAGCCGATACGCCCAACGGCATAAGCCAGCATCATTCCCGGGCTGCCAATATCCAGCATCACCAGGGGTTTTATTCCGTTTTTATAGGCAATATACAATACGGCTGCCCCCCCGCAGATCAAACCGCCATAAAACGTCAAACCACTAAACGACAATAAATCAGCAACCGGATCCTTTAAAAAGTTATCAAAATATTCCAGGCTATTGAACACCTTAGCTCCAACAAAACCACAAATAGCAGCCCACACCACAATAGAGCTCATCAACTGGTATGGATGAACGGTTTCCTCCACCAGCTTAGGCTGTGGCAAACGGGTTTTATTCTTCTCAGACCAGGCCCAGTAGGCAAATATGCCGCCCAGCAAAAGGCCCCCTATAACATTTCCTTTGGCAGAAAGAATAAATTCCTGCGGATTGTCTACAAATGCGCTGTAATTTAATATGCCATACAGTATTTTATATCCGATTATAAAGCCGAATACAGCATTAAAGATAAGTTCAGCAGGCGTTGCAGGCTCGCCAACTTTAACTTTTCGCTTAAACGGATGAATAATACCCAACGCCTCTTTACGCTTAAACTCCTGAACAAATGCCCAGTAACCTGCTATAAATGCGATGGCTACAAAAAATCCGAACGTCTGAACTGGCAACGGGATGCTGAGACCGGTTAGATACTGTATTAAATAAGAAATGGTTGGAAACATGGCGCTAAAGATAGCGGATTACAATGAAAAAGTTGTAAGGTATATTTAGGTTGTAAGTTTTAGGATGTGAGGCAAAAGGACTTATGGTTCATAGTTCATGGCAAATAGCCGGAGAGTCAGGCTTCAATACCCATTAATGCACCAGAACTTCAGCAACTTCCTCTACTTCAACATCGCCGTCGGGCAATACTGAAAGCAGCTTTACATTTCTGAGCTCGTTAACCGCCAGCGGATCATACTTAGCCTGTATTTTCACATAATTAGGTGTAAAACCATGCATCTGTCCGTCTTTATTATCGGCCTCGAACAGCACTTCGGTGGTCTTACCCAATTGCGTTTGGTAAAACGCCCGGCGTTTTTTGTCAGATAAGATATGAAGCATCCTGCTACGGTCGGCACGCTGCGATCCGGGAACAGAGCCATCCATTTCGGCAGCAGGCGTATTTTCACGTTCAGAATAGGTAAACACGTGCAGGTATGAGATATCCAGATCGTTCAAAAAATTATAGGTATCAATAAAGTCCTCGCGGGTTTCGCCGGGAAAGCCTACAATAACATCCACCCCGATGCAGCAGTCGGGCATGATACGTTTTATGGCCGCTATCCGCTCTACATACAATTCCCTGCGATAACGCCGGCGCATCAAGGCCAGAATTTTGTTTGAGCCTGATTGCAACGGGATATGAAAATGCGGAACAAAGCGTTTTGACTGCGCTACAAATTCAATAATTTCATTACTGAGCAGGTTGGGCTCTATAGACGATATGCGTATACGATGAATGCCTTCAACTTCATCCAGCGCTTTTACCAGATCTAAAAAACGATCCTGCCGTTTACCGTCGCGGATACCAAAATCGCCGATATTCACTCCCGTAAGAACAATTTCCTTCACGCCCGAAGCGGCAATCTCATTCGCCTGACGCACGATATTTTCGATAGTATCACTGCGGCTTGTTCCGCGTGCCAGCGGAATGGTACAGAATGTGCAGGAATAATCGCAGCCATCCTGTACTTTCAAGAAAGTACGGGTACGGTCGCCGTAAGAATACGAGGCGTTAAATGCCTGTGCCTCGGCTATAGGCTGATTATATACAAGAGCTTTCTCCTGCTTGGTCAGGTCGGTAATATAATCTACTATCTGGAACTTTTCTGATGCGCCCAGCACCATATCCACACCGGGAATTTCGGCTATCTCCTTTGGCTTTAGCTGGGCATAACATCCCACAATGGTTATATAGGCATTAGGCGAATGCTTAAGCGCTTCTTTAACCACCTTGCGGCATTTCTTATCGGCATTTTCAGTAACCGAGCAGGTATTGATCACATACACATCCGGCTTGCCGGTAAACTCCACGGTTTCAAAACCAGCCTGTGCAAACAACCGGCCTATAGCCGATGTCTCCGAATAGTTTAACTTACAGCCTAAGGTATAAAACGCTACTTTTTTGCCCATGATTCGGCGCAAAGATACGGCTTTGATTGTTAGCATGAAAATGAGACTGCCAGGGCAAATACATTTAATCTTTTCATAGTTTAGATCTGATGCTGTGCCCTGCTTGTTGCAATAGCCGTTTTTTAAACATCGTTGCAAATACATAACTTGCGCCATGTTCAAGGCCATTATTTTCCTGCTACGTTTCTATTTGTTCTGGCTCATCTTTTTTTTCGCCGAACGCCTGGTATTCATACTCTATTTTGCAGCACGGCTTAAGCACATCGCCTTAGCAGAGATCATTAAAAGTTTTTTATATGGTCTTTGGATGGACTGCTCTATGGCTGGATATATTTCGGCCCTGCCACTGCTGATTTTCATTTTCACCTGGCATTTTCGAAGCATACGTTTTCCTAAAAAAATAATGATCTGGTACACCCGTACTTTGATTGTGCTGTTTGCCATTTTATGTGCGGCAAACTTCAATATTTACCGTGAATGGGGTAGCAAGATCAACTATAAGGCGCTTGATTTTTTCTTCACCTCACCTACAGAGGCCGCTGCTTCAAGCGCATCGTCGCCTTTATTATTATCTTTTGTAATTATTACCCTGTTAATCGCATTTGGCTTCTGGTTGTCTGCCCGCATCATACAGCTCTCACTTCCTCCCAAACCGGGATATGCGGTTTCTATCCCTTTATCATTATTGACTTTGGGCCTTACCTTTCTGGCCATCAGGGGAAATACCGGCGTTACGCCCATGAATGAGAGTATGGCCTATTACTCATCCAATCAGCTACTTAATCATGCAGCGGTAAATACAGAATGGAGCCTGATACATGATATTCTGGCCAATCAATACGGCAACAAAAACCCGTATAATTATTTACCAAACCAGGAGGCCGAAGAGGTTGTCAGGCAGCTTTTTAAGCCTACAGATTCACCAACTGAAACTATAGTTAAGAATCAGAATATCAATATAGTGCCTATTATCATGGAAAGTTTTACTGCAAATATTGTAGAAAGCTTAGGCGGCGAAAAAGGCATCACGCCGGGTTTTGAGCAACTGGCAAAAAACGGCTTGCTGTTTACACATGCGTACGCTGCCGGCGACAGAACGGATAAAGGTATTATAGCTGTTTTAAGCGCATTTCCATCGCAGGCTGTACGAAGCATTATCAAGGTAAACAACAAGCTTACCAGGCTTCCTTCCCTTCCCGGCGAATTTGCAAAAAAAGGATATCATACCTCTTTTTATTATGGCGGCGAGAGCGAGTTCTACAATTTTAAATCATACATGCTAAGCCATTCCGTATCACGGATAGTGGATATTCATGACTTCTCTCAGAAAGATATGAACTCCAAATGGGGAACGTATGACCATGTGGTTTATCGCAGGCAACTGGAGGATATGGATAAAGAGCAGCAACCTTTCTTCTCTATTATTCTTACGCTGACCAACCATGAGCCGTTTGAATTGCCGGTAAAATCGCATTTTCCCGGCGATGCCATTGGTCAGAAATTTCGTAGTACAGCTTATTATGCCGATTCCTGCCTCACGGATTATCTCCAACAGGCCGAAAAACGCCCCTGGT
The DNA here is from genome assembly GCF_008274585.1 of Pedobacter sp. BS3. Taxonomy (GTDB): domain Bacteria; phylum Bacteroidota; class Bacteroidia; order Sphingobacteriales; family Sphingobacteriaceae; genus Hufsiella_A. The sequence continues at coordinate 520,181 of NZ_VTRT01000003.1, forward strand.
TTGCCAATACCCTGTTTATTATTGTAGCCGATCATGGCCACCGCCTTCCCGACGAAAAATATGAAATTAACAGGCCGGAACGTTTTCATATCCCCATACTATTGTATGGCGGGGCTTTAAAGGATGAATATCGCGGAAAGCGGATCGACAAGGTTACCAGCCAGGTTGATATTGCCGCCATCCTGCTCAACCAGCTCCGCATGAACGCATCTGCTTTTACATGGAGTAAGGATGTGTTGAATCCAACTATTCCAGGATTCGCTTTTTACAATTGGGATAATGGTTTTGGCTTCACCACGGCACAACAGACCATATCTTTTGATAATACGGGAAAAACCATAACCTACCGCCGGGAAAATAATCTGCCGGAAACCGATAAGCAGTTATTACTGTATGGCAAAGCCTGCATGCAGGAGGTTTTTCAGCAATACCTGGATTATTGATGAGTATCACGCCGGAGATTGCCTAATTGTTGGATTGTGTAATTTGCTACATTACGACCTTAGGAAAAGGCTCACACTAAGAACTTTAAAATCTTTTTGCGTGAAATAACTTTCCAAACTCTAACACGAAGCAGCAATAGCTTCTATCCATTCTTCAAACAAACGGGTTTCAATAACAACGGCCTGTTGCGCATGCTTTTCCCATTCGGGCGAGAATTGTTTCAGTTGATTGATCATCTCCTCTAAATGTCCTTCTTCTTCCAGGATAATGGATTTAACGTTCACCTTACTTCCCGCATCATCCAATGCCTGCTGGTAAACCGGATATAACTCATCGGCACGGACTTCTATAGCATAGGTAACCAGCAAATATGCTGCAAAACGCAATTCATAACCACTTAAACCCAGCTCAGCTTTCAGGTAGCGGCAAACATCCACATCCAGCTTATTCAGGTAAAAACGGCTATCATCAGGGGCGATCAGGTAGTCATCCGCATACGTTGGACACAGGTTTTCACCCAGCTTGGCGATCTGCTTTTTCAGGTAATAAGCGTGGCGATGCTCTTCCGCGGCATGTTTCAGTATGATCAGCGTGACATCGGTTTTATGTTCACAGGCCGATATTTTGCGTGCACCGGTATTTTCCATCAGCGAAAGCGTATTCAACAAACGGGCATGCTTTTGTTTATCTGTTATCAGGCTGATGAAAAGTTGCGGTAAGGCCATTATGATCTGTTTTTAATCCGGCGTAAATATAGGCCGTTCAAGCGTATGGCTTTGTAAATTTTTGGCAAGAAATGCTTAAATGGTCTCCAGCGCCTCCTCTATGCTATCATACACATACGCTAAATCATCATCACTGATGCAATACGGAGGAAGAATATAAATGATATTGCCTAACGGGCGAAGAATAATATTTTTTTGCAGGAAAAACTGGTATAAGCGGTCACGCAGTGAGCTGAAATACGATGTATCGTTACCCGTTTGCCATTCAAAAGCGATAATAGTTCCCGTCTGGCGGATATCTTTCAGTTTGGGATGCCCGCTTATCTCCTTTTTAAAAGCAGCGTGACGCTCACTTATGCGCCTGATGTGCTGCATCGTTTCAGGCTGTTCCATTAAATCCATGCTGGCAAGCGCCGCCGAACAGGCTACAGGATTTGCCGTAAACGAATGTCCGTGAAACAGCGTTTTCAAGCGGTCGTCGGACAAAAAAGCGTTATAAATCTCATTGGTGCAGGAGGTAACACCCAAAGCCATCGTACCACCGGTAAGCCCTTTCGAGAGGCAAAAAATATCGGCTGTATGCTCCAGGTAATCCGATGCAAAAAAACGACCTGTACGCCCGAAGCCGGTCATTACTTCGTCGGCAATGGTTAAGATATTGTTTGCTTTGCAGGTTTTGAGTAGCTCATCCAGGTAGGCGGCTTCATACATCAGCATACCGCCTGAACCTTGCACCAGCGGTTCGAAAATAAATGCGGCCAAATCATCTTTGAGATGTGAAATTTGAGATTTGAGATTTGAGATATTATGTGCAGTGGGTAAATCGATAAACTCAACCTCAAACAACAGCTTCTCAAAAGGCGCTGTAAAGGCGCTGCGCCCACTTACCGCCATAGCGCCGAAAGTATCGCCATGATAGGCATTTTTAAACGCTAATATTTTAGTTTTGGGCTTGCCCTGGTTGCTCCAGAATTGCAGGCACATTTTTAGTGCCACCTCTACTGCTGTTGAACCGTTATCCGAATAAAATATCTTCTGTTGATTTTGAGGTAAAACGCCTAATACCCGTTCCGCCAGCTCAATAGCTGCCGGATGTGTGAAACCTGCAAAAATAGCGTGCTCTAAAACCCGCAACTGCTCAGCGACTTTTTGTGCGATATACGGATGTGCATGTCCGTGTGTAGTTACCCACCAGGATGAAACCGCGTCGATATACCTTTTTCCGGAATTATCGTACAGATACGTCCCCTGCCCTTTTACAATAGCCACGGGTGTTGCTGCGGTTTTCATTTGGGTATACGGATGCCATATTGCGGCTAAATCTCTGCTTACTAAATTTTCTTGTTCCATTGTTGTATTAATAGTTCTGTAACCCGCTTATCGGTTGGAAAAGTCACATCATCGGTAGTCAGCTTATCCAGCTTTCTCCAACGAAAAGCTTGTTTAATATCGCCTTCCATATCAAAATCAAACGGCTGATGCTTAAACGGTAAGGATAAATCAGTTAAAGGCTTTACGAGGTAATAAATGCTGATAACCTGGCTCTCATTAAAGGCCGATTTTACGAAGAAATCAGTCGTATAAAAATGCTCCAACACTTCTATTTCGGCCAGACATTCTTCCATAAATTCCCGCTTCAGAGCTTCTATCAATCCTTCACCATATTCCAGCCCTCCACCCGGAAATTTAGAAAACCGTATGCCATATTCTTCCTCATCGCTGATAAGAATCTCTCTATTATCGTTAATCAGCAAGCCGTAAACCCGTACGTTGAATTTATACATCGTTTTCAAAATGCTTAAAGTTCCGCGTAACGTTAACCGGAGTCCAGGTAATATCCGTTGTTTTTTCTTCGCTGCGTACCGGACAGTTTTTCATACGGCAATAATGACAGCATTGCGGCAAACACGGATCGGCATGAATAAACAGCTCGGTTTTTTCTTCTATTTTACTGTTTATCAGGGCATCTATCTGCGAAATTTCATCATGTACCCTACCTAAATCAAAATAATAGGGAAGCGTAACGTGACAATCCACATGCAAATCATGCCCGTACTGCTGTGTTCGCAGGTTATGCACATCAATCCACGAATCCTTCCGGTTGCGGTTCAGAATATCCACAACCCGTTGCAGCAATTTTGTATCCGATTCATCCATCAAAGCCCCCACCGAGCGCCGCACCAGCCGGTAACCGCTGTAAATAATATATATACCCAAACCGATGGATAAAACACTGTCCAGGTAATAAATCCCGGTAGAATAAATCAGCAGCAAACCCGTAACCAGCCCTGCGCTACTGTAAGCGTCCGTTTTCAGGTGCTTGCCATCCGCGTAAAGCGTAACCGAATTGAGCTTCCTGCTTTGTACAACCAGGTAATGTCCTAATACATAATTAATTACTCCGGCTGCAGCAATAATGATAGTACCATCAGCTAATTTACTGATTTGCTGAGGAGTAAATAAATTATAAACCGATTTAACCAGTATCAGTAACCCGGCAACCATAATCAGGATGCCTTCTACAAACATGGAAAAAAACTCTACCTTGCCGTGCCCGTAGGGGTGATTTTCATCCCGGGGTTGCGAAGAAAGATAGATGCTGTAAAACGCGAACGAGCTGGCCAGCACATTCACAATACTTTCGGCGGCGTCGGTTAGTATGGCGTTGGATGAGGTGATGAAATAAGCCACGAACTTGGCTGCCATCAGCAAAAAACCAATAATTAACGACAGTAAGATTGTTTTTTTATGCGCTTTCACCCGGCTGATTTTGCCTCCAAAGTTAGGTTTTTATTGCTAAGATATGAGATTTGAAACGAGAGATTTAAGATTGAGCTAATGGCTAACGGCCAATAGCTAATAGTTGCGAAACAAAAACTTCCCGGCATAAATTTGTTATCTCATCATGGCATTGGTAACATTTACTAAAAAAGGCATCTATTGCAGGCAGGGCGATTTTTATATTGACCCGTGGTTGCCGGTAGACTATGCCGTAATTACACATGGGCATGGCGACCATGTGCGTTTTGGCAATAAACATTACCTGTGCCATACCTTGACCGGCCCGATTATCAGGCAACGCATTAGCACGGATTTACAGGTTGAAACACAGGATTACGGCAAAACAGTTACCCGCAATGGTGTAAAAATATCCTTTTTCCCGGCCGGGCATATCATCGGTTCGGCACAGGTACGACTGGAATACCAAGGTGAGATTTGGGTAATTTCCGGGGATTATAAAACCGAATACGATGGCATCAGCACCCCGTTCGAACCGGTAAGATGCCATGCTTTTGTATCTGAAAGTACGTTCGGCCTGCCGGTATACAAATGGCAGAAACAGGATGTTATCTTTAACCAGGTAAAAAGCTGGATAGCCGATAACCGGCAACGCGATAAAACCAGCGTTCTGATTGCCTACAGTCTGGGCAAAGCGCAACGTTTAATTAAAAACCTTGCTGGAGACATGCCTATTTACGTGCATAACAGCATTGCCAACCTGAATGAAGCACTTGAGCAGGCCGGGGTACATTTGCCGGAAACCATCCGTATTACAGCGGATACCCGCAAAGAAGAATTAAAGAGCGGCATCGTCATTGTCCCTTCGGCTATGCGGAACAGCAGGTGGCTGAAGAATCTTTCTGGCCCTGTAACCGGCATTTGTTCCGGCTGGATGCAGGTGCGGGCGCACCGCCGCTGGCAAAGCGCCGACGCCGGTTTCGCGTTAAGCGACCATGCCGACTGGCCCGGTTTGTTAGAAGCTATTAAAGCCACAGGTGCGGAAAAGATTTATGTTACGCACGGTTTCACGGCAACATTCAGCCGCTTTCTGAACGAAAACGGGTTTGATGCTAAAGAAGTAATTACCCGGTACGGTGATGATGAAGCTGAAATTAAGCTGGACACACCCGAAAAAACGACCAATCAGGAACTAACCAACTAAACAACCAACTTGCCCATTGCATGAAACGTTTCGCCAAACTGATCCAACAGTTGGAACTGAGCAATAAAACCAACGATAAAATAGAGGCACTTGTTCACTATTTCAATTTTACCGACGATAAGGATAAGGTTTGGGTAATTGCCCTGTTTACCGGCAAAAAGCCCCGGCGGCCGGTAAAAGCGGCCTTGTTGCGGCAGTGGGTTAAAGAGCTTACGCAACTTCCTGACTGGCTGTTTACCGAAAGCTATCATAATGTAGGTGATCTGAGCGAAACCATTGCCCTGCTCCTGCCTCCGGCAGAACAGCTTTCCGACCATCCCCTGCATCAATGGATTGAAAGCCTGCATGAACTGGAAGGCAAAGATGATGAGCAGAAAAAGCAATTTATTCTCCATGCCTGGAACTCGCTGGAACCCCAGGAACGGTTTATCTTCAACAAGCTGATATCGGGAAACTTTCGCATCGGCGTGTCCAACAAGATGCTGGTTAACGCCCTGGCCAAACAAAGCAATACCGACAGCAGCCAGATTATGCACAGCATCATGGGTAAGTGGGATCCTTACCAGATCACGTTCCAGGAGCTCATCCAGGGTGTTCACGTCAATACCGACAATTCGTGGCCCTACCCCTTTTGCCTGGCCTATGCACTGGATACCGAACCTGAAAAATTAGGTGCGCCCGACGAATGGCAGGCTGAATGGAAATGGGACGGCATTCGTGGGCAGATCGTGAAACGGGCCGGCGAACTGTTTATCTGGTCGCGGGGTGAGGAACTGGTAACTGAGCAATTTCCCGAACTTTGGTTTTTACAGGATATGCTTCCAGACGGAACCGTGCTCGATGGCGAAATACTGGCTGCTAAAAACCGGCAGGTACTGCCGTTCAGCGTGTTACAGCAACGGCTTAACCGCAAAAAAATCAGTAAAAAGCAGTTGGAAGAAGCGCCCATCGGCTTTTTTGTTTATGACCTGCTGGAATACCAGGGTCAGGATTATCGAAGCCAGCCTTTGTCTGAACGGAGGAAAAAGGCCGAGGAGCTATTATCTGCACTGGACGACGATTCTCCGGTAAACCTTTCACCGATAATTTCCTGTTCCAGTTGGGGTGAGTTGGCCGCTTTACGCGAAACTTCGCGTTCGGTTAACAGCGAGGGAGTTATGCTCAAAAAACGCGATTCGCTGTACCACTCAGGCCGTAAGCGTGGCGACTGGTGGAAGTGGAAAATCAACCCGTACACGGTTGATACCGTGATGATTTATGCCCAGAAAGGCAGCGGACGCCGGGCTAATTTTTTTACCGATTATACCTTCGCTGTACGCGATGGCGAAAACCTGATTACTATCGCCAAAGCCTATTCCGGTTTAACCGACCAGGAAATCAGGGAAGTCAATACCTTTGTCACCAAAAACTCGTTAGAGAAATTTGGTCCCGTTCGTACCGTAAGGCCTGAACTGGTATTTGAAATTGCCTTTGAGGGAATAGCGGCCAGCAAACGACATAAAGCAGGCATCGCGTTACGCTTTCCGCGAATACTGCGGTGGCGAAAGGACAAAAACGTAAGCGAGATCAATACCTTAACCGACCTGCAGCAATTACTGCAATCAACACTGGAACAGCCCGGAGATGAAACGAACTAAAGGCTACAAAACCATTATACAATGGCTTAAAACGGCTGGGAACAAGCCTTTCCGTTTCCAGCAGGAAGCCTGGCAGCATTACCTGGACGGTTACAGCGGCCTGGTCAATGCGCCTACGGGTTTTGGCAAAACATTTTCCCTGTTCCTGGCCGTTCTTATCGAGGCCATCAACGAAAACCGGTTTCAGCAGGGCAAAAAGGCCGCCAAAGGTTTGCAGCTGATCTGGATCACACCGCTTCGTTCCCTGTCGAAAGACATTGCCCGAGCTATGCAGCAGGTTTTACGGGAACTGGAGTCGGACTGGATGGTAGGCATACGCAACGGCGACACTACCCAGGCAGAAAAGCTGCAACAGAAAAAGCTGATGCCGCAAATACTGCTCATTACACCCGAAAGTCTTCACCTGCTGCTGGCTCAGAAAGGTTCGTCGTCGATTTTTGAAAACCTGCGGTGTATTGTGGCCGATGAATGGCATGAGCTTATGGGCTCCAAACGCGGTGTCCTGGTAGAGCTGGCGCTTTCGCGGATCAAAGGAATCCTGGAAGAAAAGAACCGTCCGGTGCTTAAAATATGGGGAATTTCGGCTACTATCGGTAACATCGAAGAAGCGCTGGATGTGCTGCAACCCGATATCAATAATAAAAGAATCATTATCCGGACTGATTTACATAAGCGGGTTGAGATACGGTCGGTTTTACCCGATGATATTGAAACCCTACCCTGGGCCGGTCATCTGGGGTTGAAGCTGGCAGAAAAGCTGCTGCCCATTATTGCGAAAAGCAAAACCACGCTCATTTTTACCAATACCCGCGGCCAGGCCGAAGTATGGTACCAGCACCTGTTGCATATTGAACCTGATCTCGCCGGGCAAATCGCCATCCATCATGGTTCTATTGATGCCGAACTGCGCCTTTGGATTGAAGACGCTCTACATACCGGTGCGCTCAAAGCCGTGATCTGCACATCGTCCTTAGACTTGGGTGTAGACTTTAAGCCGGTAGATACCGTCGTACAGGTAGGTTCGCCGAAAGGCGTCGCCCGTTTCCTGCAACGAGCCGGACGAAGCGGCCACTCCCCTTTTGAAACCTCGGTCATTTATTTTCTGCCTACGCATGCCCTTGAACTGGTAGAAGCGGCAGCCATTAAAGAAGCGGCAAAAAACGGAAACATCGAAAGTCGCGAACCATTCATTCTATCTTTTGATGTATTGGTGCAATACCTCGTTAGCCTGGCGGTTGGCGACGGTTTCGACGATAAAATTATCTATCGCGAAATCAAAAATACCCATGCTTTCAGCGAGATCACCCAACAGGAATGGGACTGGTGTATGCAATTTATTACGTGGGGCGGCGACAGTCTGAGCGCCTATAATGAATTTAAAAAAGTTAGTCGCGATACGGACGGACTATGGAAGGTAAAAAACCGGTACCTAGCCATGCGTCACCGGCTGCATATCGGCACTATTGTGAGCGAGGCCATGCTCAAAGTTAAATGGCTGAAAGGCGGCTATATCGGCCTGGTGGAAGAGTATTTTATTTCCAAGCTCAAACCTGGTGATAGCTTTACACTGGCCGGTCGTGTGCTGGAATTCAGCGGTATTAAAGATATGACCGTTCTGGTGAAAAAAAGCCGTCAGAAACGGGCCATTTCGCCCAGCTGGCTGGGCGGACGCTTACCGCTCTCGGCTAACCTGGGCGCTGTTTTACGGAAAAAATACAACGAGGTATTGATCAAAAAACACCAGGATGTAGAACTGGAAACCGTTTATCCCCTGTTCCAGTTACAGGAGCAGCTCTCACACGTGCCGGCAAATGACGAACTGCTTATTGAATTGATCAGTAATAAGGAAGGCTTCCACCTATTCGCCTACCCGTTTGAAGGGCGCCTGGTGCATGAGGTTTTGGCTGCGCTGGTAGCTTACCGCCTCAGCAAACTTACACCCATCAGCTTTTCCATCGCCATGAATGATTATGGTTTTGAACTGCTCAGCGACCAGCAAATCCCCATGGATGATGCCATTGCCTACGATGTATTTTCGCCTGCTAATTTGGGCGAAGATATTGTGCAGAGCATTAATTCCACGGAGATGGCCCGCAGAAAATTCCGCGATATCGCTTGCATTTCGGGCCTGGTTTTTCAGGGCTATCCCGGCAAATATGTAGCCAACAAGCACCTGCAATCATCCGCCGGCCTATTTTTTAATGTTTTTACCGATTACGACCGGCATAACTTACTTTTGCGGCAGGCTTATGATGAAGTGTTTTACTACCAGTTGGAGGAGCCTCGTTTAGCGGCTGCCTTGCAGCGGATACAGCAAAGTCGCATCATCATTAAAACACCACATAGTTTTACACCATTGGCTTTCCCCATCAAGGTAGACAGCCTGCGGGAAAATATGAGCTCTGAGGAACTGGAACGCCGGGTGGAACGGATGAAAGCTGATGTGCGAATAATAATAGCGAATAATGAGAATAAACAGCCACGGCGAAGAGCTGATACTGGATGAAGAGCGGGCATTATTCTGGCCGGAGCATCATTTGTTGGTAATCAGCGACCTGCATTTGGGCAAAACAGCGCATTTCAGGCGTGGCGGTATACAGGTTCCCGCAACCCTGGCCCGTACCGATTTGCAACGGTTATCGGCCCTGTTTGACAAATACCGGCCACTCATCCTGCTGGTTACCGGCGACATGTTTCATCATGGATTAAATACTGATATTGATGAGTTTGAAGGCTGGCGGAAACAATATCCGCATATCCGTTTCATTCTGGTTAAAGGCAATCATGACAAGCTTAAAACCGCCGATTATGCCCGACTGGATATTGAAATTTGTGAACATTCGTTCTGCCTTGGGCCATTCTGCTTTATACACGATGCACCTCGCCGCACTGCGGATGAACTGTATGCCATTAGCGGGCACATTCATCCCGGCGTTTCGTTAAGCGGTAAGGCTAAACAACGCCTGCGTTTTCCCTGCTTTTATTTCGGAAGAGATTACGCCATATTACCGGCTTTCAGCGCTTTTACGGGTTTATCCATGATCTATCCCGAGACTGGCGAGCATATTTACGCTATTATGCCGGGTAAGGTTTTGCAGGTATAGATTAAGGTTATTTTAACGTGAGTTCGGGTTAAGGCGCAGGCTCGTCCCGATTTGCCATCGGGATGCCATAAAACGGCGTTTGCAACGCCGCAATGTTGCTTAAGACAATCAAAGGCAGCTATTACCGGCGTTACAAACGCCGGAGATTTATGCGCTCGTTTTGCAAACGAGCGCAAACAAGTTGTGCGTTTCCTATCCCGAACTCACGTTATTTTAAATAAGTCCATATTAAACACAAATAAAATCTCACTATACAAAGATAGCCAGCCAAATAATGTCATTATAATTACCTGATATATCAGACAGAGGTAGTATATTTGAATATTCCACCATAAAAAGTACTCAAACATGGAATGTCTGACAGAAAAAGATAAAATTGCAGCTACTGTAAATGAAGCGAAAGAAGTGTCGTTCAGGGAAAAGACCCATGCTTTAACTACAGATGAGCAAATTAACTCTTTCCTGGATAAAATACTGGAATTCAAACAGTTATTACACAAAAAGACAACCGAAATAGAAACTTTTTGCGAAAAATTAGAAGCGCTGACCTGGTTCAATAAAATAGATGAAGATAGCTTAAAACTATTAAATGATTTAATTGCTGCAACCAGAGACTGGCACAACACTTTAGTGAGACAATTCTTAAAAATGAATAAGCTTCTTGAAAAAGGAATTGCAACAAAAGATATCAAAAGCTTTAAACATGCTATTGATGATTTAAGAGAGAGCGCTGACGATTTGGAATCGGTATTTTTTCATCTGCCACAAAATCACGACTTCCAGGAAACCACCAAAGAACTGCAACTGGTGTAAATAATAGCATGAAGATCTATTGCTTGGAAGATTTTAAGGCTCAATTTGACAAGCTCAAGCGTAAAAGTACTTACAGATCCATAGAACAAGATATTCTGAACTATTTCTTTGCGCCAGAAAAAAGCGGCCAATCGTTTTTAGAAGGCACACGACTAAATGGGCAATCAGAAATCCCCTATATCAAAAAAAGGTTAAAAGGCCGGGGAGGATGGCGTTTTTATTATTTAGTTATTATCAAAGATGAATGTCTTTACCTGCTATTTTTTCATCCCAAAACCGGATCGGAAGGTGCAGAAAATATAGCAGATGATTTTAAGACTTCTATTTACAAAAAAGTATTAAGCTGTATAAAATCCGGCGATCTGTATGAAGTTGAAAAAGAAGAAAAAGCCAATAAGCTAAGATTCACTCATCTGTTACAAACAGCATCTGCCTTAGAGATAATCAAATATAAAACGATAAATAAGAATACTTAAATAAATCCAGGTGCTATATTTTATAGCGATGTAAAGAACACTACTTCATACATCACAATTGAGTAAAACTCCAGCTTCGTTTAACCACTTTTAAACTTCCATCTTTTTGAGCACAAACTTGCTTGTTTTACCTAAAGCACCAATTGCCGGTGCAAACGGAGCAATGTTGCATTGGCATCGGTACAAAAGCCGGGATGCACCTTTGAGGTTTGTACCATCGTACTGCGGGTAGCCGTAAGCCAGCGAAAGCGTGAAGCGATATCCAGCTGACCGATAGGCCCATTTTCTTTTCCACCTGTGCAAATCTGCTCAAAGGCCTGTAAATGCGCCTTGATCTCAGCACAATCCATATCCGGAGCAAGAGCCTGTAAACGTTCATGATTTACCTCAAAGATCATTTTGAGGTATTTTAGTCCCGCACAATATAGCACAACCCCCACATTGATAAACTCTTCCCGCTCAACCCTCGGAACCACCCGGATAACGGCGTACTCAAATAAGTATTTCTCTTGCATGTTGCACTTCGTTAACAAAAACCTCAGAAGATGCGATTCGTGTTTCCAGAAAATGAATGTAAGCCTCTCTATGCTCGGCTACAGAACTGAACTCTTTACCACTCAGCCACTCATCCGGAATCAAATTAACAATAGCCCGGATACGCTCCGGTGTAAGAACCACACGCAGTTCGGGATCAACTTCGGCCAGCATACTGGCATAAGGCAGTAAAACATGCTCCTTAACCTGCATAAAAGGCCGTTTGGCCTGCTTTTCCCAATCGTGCCAGGCATGGTGAAAGTACAATGAGGCGCCATGATCAATCAGCCACAGCTCTTTATGCCAAATCAACATATTGGTATTACGGGCAGTGCGATCAACATTGGTAAGCAGGCAATCCATCCAGACAATAGCAGATGCTGTTTTGGCATCAACCGCCGTTACTACCGGATCAAACGTAATAGCTCCCGAAAGATAATGCAAAGCCAGGTTCAACCCCACACTGAATTTCAGCAGATCCTGGATCTCCTCATCCGGTTCAGTTCTGCCAAAAGCTTCATCGAGGTTGGCAAATACAATTTCCGGCACACGAAAACCTAACGCCCGTGCAATTTCACCGCCAATCAGTTCGGCAATAAGCGCTTTTACACCCTGGCCGGCCCCGCGAAATTTAAGCACATATAAAAATCCGTCATCGGCCTCGGCAATGGCAGGTAATGAGCCTCCTTCGCGGAGCGGCGTGACGTAACGGGTTACATTAACGGTTCTGAGTGGATTTTCAATCATAATTTCCTGTTATGGAAAAACGTGTGAAAATTAACTGAAATTTATGAGAGTCGAAGAATATCTTCCTGGTTTAAGTAAGCATTCCGACGGCTTCATCCAGAAATGCGACCTGCTTTTCATTCATCTTTTGCCGGGCCTCATTCAAAGAAAACCAGGCTGCCCGGTCAATTTCGGGAAAGCTGGCCTTTTTTCCCGAACGGGGCGGCCATTCCAGCTCGAACGTATTACACGTTATCGTTTCGGGATCGAGATCACCAGCAACAAGCCAGCAATAAACCTTCTTCCCTCCTTTCTGCGTAACCGGCTGCAATGCCTTAAACTCCCCCGATGGACGATAACCGGTTTCCTCCTCAAATTCCCTGATGGCAGCATCCAAAGGTTCTTCATCCGGCATCATCTCCCCTTTAGGTATCGACCACCAACCGGCATCTTTCTTTATAAAAAAGGGCCCGCCGGGATGAACCAGGAAAAACTCCGGTGCCTTTCCCGTTAAACGGTAAAGCAATATTCCCGCACTTTGTTTCATCCGCTGATTGAATTATTACGCCAACAATTGTGTCCTACATCAGTTCAATATAAAGTTATTTGTTCAATTATATAATCTAAAAAGTTACTCATACATTTATATAATTAAACCTGACACCTAACTTCTTGGGAGACCAGTCTAAAAATCAAAACAAATGAAATCAATCGGTATTATTTCGGTTCCGGTAACCGATCAGCAAAAATCAAAGGAGTTTTATCTCAAAATGGGCTTATCAATCATAGCTGAAGCGCCTATGGGCAACGGCCAGACATGGGTTCAAATGGGATTTCCTGAAGGTGATGTCAGTATTACGTTGGTAACGTGGTTCCCCAAAATGCCCGCCGGAAGTCTTCATGGCGCAACTATTCTTACGGATGATATAGTTGCGGAAAAGAAACGCTTACTGGAGGCTGGCATTGAAACCGGCAAAATTGATGAAACGCCCTGGGGCAAGTTTGCCTTCGTGACCGATCCGGATGGCAACAGTTGGGTGCTGCATGAGAAATAATCTATTTGAGCGTCTTCCTGATAATCCTTAATTCCACATGGGATTTTCAGGAAAATTGGCGATATGAGCAAATTTCTGCCCCATGCTGACCACTACTTCTTTCCATAAATTCTCTTCATCCTCCACAAAAAGCAGCTCGCTATTATAGCGGTTATGTACCAGCCATGAGTTTTGTTTCAGCTCATCTTTCAACTGCTCAGAATCCCATCCGGAATAACCGATAAAAAACTTAACTTCTGTTCTGTCTATCAACTTATTCTGAATCAGCGTTTTCAGCGTTTCAAAATTACCGCCCCAGAATATATTCTCTGTAACCTCTACACCACTGTTCATCTTATCATAACAACGGTGTATAAAGTGCAACGTATCCGAGCCAACCGGCCCGCCGATATAAACCGGGAAATCACAGTCGGGCGTATCGGGCAGCACATCCTGCAACTGCAATGAGCTCATCTGGTTCAGGATAAATCCTACAACGGATTCATCATATTCAGTAAGCAGCACAACCGAACGCTTAAAGTTCGGGTCGAGCATAAAAGGCTCTGAAACCAGTAAACTTGAAACCTGAGGTATATTTTTACTTAGCATACTATTTTTTGTTTAAAGCACTTCACTGATTTATCATTCCCCTTAACTGTTTTTCCTTTTGCGTTAATCAGCGATATTAATGTTTTAACATTCATCTTCAAATTTATGTTTTATGTCAATTATATCATCCGATCAATTAAAAGCAAATTTCTATTGCTAAGTTTGCAGCTATGTCTGTAGATAAAACAACGCTTGAAAATCTGCGCCAGGATTACCGCTCGGCTATATTAACTGAAAAGGAAGCTCCGGCAGAACCATTCACGCTTTTTGGTACCTGGTTTAACCAGGCATTGGCAGCAGGGGTATCCGAACCTAACGCCATGACACTGGCAACCGCATCGCCGGCAGGAAAACCATCTGCCCGCATTGTGCTGTTAAAAGGCTTTTCGCCGGATGGATTTGTATTTTATACCAACTACCTGAGTAAAAAAGGTAAAGAAATAGCAAAAAACCCGGTCGCGGCGCTTGTATTTTTCTGGCCCGAAATAGAGCGCCAGGTGCGCATTGAAGGAACCATTGAGAAAGTGAGCAAAGAACAGTCGGAAGCCTACTTTCATTCGCGGCCAAAATCCAGCCAGATCGGTGCATTAACTTCGCCGCAAAGCCAGGTAATAGCCAGCCGCGACGTATTGGAAAATAAATGGGCGGAACTGGAATTGAAATATCACGACAGCGAAGTTCCAAAACCTTCGTACTGGGGTGGGTATCTTGTTAAACCTCAAACCATTGAGTTCTGGCAGGGTGGCGCCAGCAGGCTTCACGATCGCATCATTTACTTAAAAGCCGATAAAAGCAACTGGAAAATAGCCCGTTTAGCACCATGACAGCAGAAGATATTAAACAATTGCTTACCGATAAGCTGGGCGAGGTTGTTGAAGCCGTTGAAACCGGCGGGTTGCAACCGGCATTAATTATTCAGCCGGATAAGATTGATGAAGTATGCCTTGAACTACGCAATAACCCGAAATGTTATTTTGACTTTCTCTCGTGCTTAACCGGCGTTGATTATGGCGTGGAGGCTAATAAATTTGGCGTGGTATATCACCTGGCTTCCATTCCGTATAAAACCCAGCTTACACTTAAAGTGATTAAAGATCACGACCGTAACAGCGCTGATTTACCATCCTTTAAAACAGTAAGTCATATCTGGAAAACTGCCGACTGGCACGAGCGTGAAGCTTACGACCTGGTTGGAATTTACTTTGAAGGGCATTCCGACCTTCGGCGGATTTTATTACCTGATGACTGGGAAGGTTATCCTCTGCGGAAAGATTACAAAACGGCAGCGTACTACAAAGGTATTAAGATAGATTATTAGGATACGCTTGCATATTGATAACTTTTAAGTTAACTTTTCAATGCATTTCAAAAGAAAACACAAAAAACACCTAAAAAGGAAATCGAGCTGGCATTAAAATTAAAAGAAGAGTATTTTAACTCAAAAAAGCAAAGTGATGAATAACAACGAGTC
Organism: Pedobacter sp. BS3; assembly: GCF_008274585.1. Lineage (GTDB taxonomy): Bacteria > Bacteroidota > Bacteroidia > Sphingobacteriales > Sphingobacteriaceae > Hufsiella_A. Next base: position 535,697 of record NZ_VTRT01000003.1, read on the forward strand.
TATCAGAAAGGCCAAAAACTTTGATGAGTTATTGGATATTAAATATGGAAAAATTGGAACCGAAAAACGGGATGCTTTTGAGGAAAAAGCCCAGTATTTTGTAATTAACGAGATATTGAAGGAGGCTCGCCGGGAAGCTAAAATGACACAGGAGCAATTAGCGGAAAAAGTAGGCACAAAAAAAAGTTACATTTCACGGCTTGAAAATGGTAAATGCGATATTCAGCTATCGACACTCTACCGGATTTTTGAATACGGTCTTGGGAAAAGAATAAACCTGCTGATTGGTTAAATGATAATATACTTTGTGATATAATATTCATGGCCGATATTCATCAAATAAAATGACACGATACGAAGAACTAACGCAGAACCTGGCTCCGGAAGAGATGATCCTGAATATGGGGCCTCAGCATCCGTCAACGCATGGCGTACTGCGTTTAGAACTGATTACTGATGGCGAAATTGTAAAGGAAGTAATTCCGCACCTGGGTTACCTGCATCGCTGTTTTGAAAAACATGCCGAGAACCTGACCATGCAGCAAACCATTCCTTTTACCGACCGCATGGACTACCTCGCTTCGATGAATAACAGTCACGCCTGGGTAATGGGCGTTGAACGCATGATGGGTATCGACCAGGATATTCCTAAACGGATTGAATACATACGGGTGCTGGTTTGTGAGCTGAACCGTATTGCATCACACCTCATCGCTATCGGGACTTATGGCATTGATATCGGAGCTTTCACTCCGTTCTTATGGTGCTTTCGTGACCGGGAACACATCATGAACATGCTGGAATGGGCTTCGGGGGCACGGATGCTATACAATTATATCTGGGTTGGCGGCTTATTTTACGATCTTCCCGTCGGCTTTGAAGAGCGCTGCCGCGAATTTGTGAATTACTTTAAGCCCAAATTAACAGAGCTGGATGAACTGCTTACCGAAAACCAGATATTTATATCACGAACAGCCAATGTGGGTGTATTACCGCTGGATGTGGCTATTAATTATGGCTGTTCCGGGCCCATGTTACGTGGTTCCGGATTAAAATGGGATCTTCGCCGTGTAGATGCCTATTCCGTTTATCCCGAACTCGAGTTTGATATTCCGGTTGGCAAAGGTGCAATGGGCACTGTTGGAGATTGCTGGGACAGATATAAAGTTCGTGTTGATGAAATTGTAGAGTCTGTACGCATTATTGAGCAATGCCTTAACCGGCTTCAGCATGAACTAAAACGTACTCCTGATTTCGACCCACGGGCAAAGCAACCCAAAAAAATTATTCCTAAAGCCCAGGATTTCTATATCCGGGCCGAAAATCCAAAAGGCGAATTAGGTTTTTACTTTATTTGCGATGGCCGCAGTGAAATTCCCAAGCGGGTTAAGGCTCGCGGGCCCAGCTTCAACAACCTTTCCGTTTTACCCGAAATCTCACGTAATGTACTGATAGCTGATTTAATTGCCACTATTGGCTCTATTGATATCGTATTAGGGGAAGTTGACCGGTAAAAAGTTTCCTATGGTCATTCCTAAGCTTGTCGAAGAATTGTTGTTGTGAAGGCGCTTCCCCCGAGAATTCGGGGTCAGCGTGACTATAAATTAATATTTTTTTGACTTTTGAGACATCCTCTTCTCTTAAACCGGTTCGGAAGATACCAATAGACTTTCACGTTGTCCAAACTTATTTTAGCAAGACATTAATTTCTACTGCAGACAGCGCTTAAACGCTGTCTGGCATGCCGAAACAAATCCGCCTTACAGATATATCTGCAAGGCGGCTTCTTTATTCTTTATTTCTACTAAGAAAACTTCCTCAGGCAAACATCGGGATAGCCTCTTTGCTTTCCAGCTCAGAGTGTCCGCCGTTTAAAAATTCATCTACCTTGCGGGCAGCTTCGCGGCCTTCGGAAATGGCCCACACTACCAGCGACTGGCCTCTGCGCATATCACCTGCGGCAAAAACCTTATTTACTGATGTCTGATATATGCCTTCACGGGCTTTTACGTTTCCACGCTCATCCAACTCAACGCCCAATTGTTCCAGCAAGCCCTCATGCTGCGGGTGCAAGAAGCCCATAGCCAGGAATACCCGCTGGCATTCCAGCTCCCGCTCTGAGCCTTCTACCTCTCTAAATTTAACCGGACGGCCCAAGGCATCCCGCTCCCACTCTACATCAGAAACCAATAAACCTTTCAGGTTACCGTTTTCATCGCCAATAAATTTCTTGGTATTGATGCTCCAGTAACGCTCACAACCTTCCTCGTGTGAGGTGGTTGTTTTCAGCAGCATCGGGTAAGTTGGCCAGGGCATTGCCTCCGTACGCTCTTTAGGCGGCTGGAACATCACCTCGAACTGATGTACAGAACGTGCTTTCTGACGGTTTGAGGTTCCTACGCAGTCAGAACCGGTATCGCCACCACCAATCACGATCACATCTTTATCCGTAGCCAGTATAGGCTCGGCATCCACTTCAATACCACTCACCCGTTTGTTTTGCTGTTTCAAAAATTCCATCGCAAAATAAATGCCCTTCAGTTCCCTTCCGGGGATATTCAGGTTACGCGGAATAGTTGAGCCCCCGGCAAGTACAATGGCGTCAAAATTATCCTGTAATTCTTTTGCGGATATATCTTTACCAACCTCGGTATTACATTTGAACAGGATACCGCTTTCTTCCATAATGGCAATACGGCGCTCAACCACTCCTTTATCCAGCTTAAAATCAGGGATGCCATAACGTAATAAACCACCCGGACGGTCATCGCGTTCAAAAACGGTAACCAGGTGCCCCGCTTTGTTCAGTTGTGCCGCGGCAGCAAGTCCGGCAGGACCGGAACCAACCACAGCAACCGATTTACCGGAACGGATATGACTTTTTTGTGGTTTAACATATCCTTTTGAGTAAGCAATTTCGATAATGTGCTTTTCTATTTCCTCAATGGTTACCGGCGGCTTATTGATGCCTAATACGCAGGCTGCCTCGCACGGGGCCGGGCAAATTCTGCCGGTAAATTCAGGAAAATTGTTGGTAGAGGTTAAGATATAATATGCTTCTTCCCAATTCTTTTTATAAACAGCGTCGTTAAATTCGGGTATCACATTACCCAGCGGACACCCGGAATGACAAAATGGGATACCACAGTTCATACAACGTGCAGCCTGTTTATTCAGCTTGTCTTCGGGAAACAGGCCAACAAACTCTTTATAATTATTTACCCGCTCTTCTACAGGTAATTTAGCAGGTAATTCTCTATCGAACTCTTTAAAACCAGTGATCTTTCCCATCTTTTAGTTAGCAGATTGATATTGTAAACGTTGTAATACTTTTTTGTATTCTGTTGGGAATACTTTAATGAACTTACCAGACTCATCGGCCCAATTGCTGATGAGGTACAGCGCCAGGCGGCTTTGTGTTAGCTGCATGTGCTTGCGCAACAGGGCCAGTATTTGTTCTTCGTCTTCTTTGGTAAGCGGGTCTAACTCTACCATTTCGGTGTTGCAGTTTTCGGGGAATGAGCCATCCGGATCATATACCCAGGCGATACCGCCGCTCATTCCGGCAGCAAAGTTACGGCCTGTTTTTCCGAGGATAAGCGCCCGTCCGCCGGTCATGTACTCGCAACCGTGGTCGCCAACTCCTTCAACAACAGCTGTTGCACCGGAGTTACGCACTGCAAAACGCTCGCCGGCTTGTCCGCGGACAAAAAGCTCGCCTGAGGTAGCACCGTACAAGGCAACGTTTCCAATAATGATATTATCTTCGGGAACAAACTTAGCTTCCGCCGACGGATAAATCGCTAACTGTGCTCCTGATAATCCTTTTCCTACGTAATCATTAGCCTCGCCTTCCAGCTCAAAGGAAATACCTTTGGTACAGAAAGCGCCAAAGCTTTGACCGGCAGAACCACTGAATTTATAGTTGATGGTATTATCCGGTAAACCTGCCGACTGGTAACGTTTAGATACTTCGTTAGACAGCATGGTTCCAATGGTACGGTCGGTATTTTTAACAATGAATGAGGCAAATACCGGAGTTTTACTTTCCAATGCCTGTTTAGCGTGCTCCAGCAGTTTCCAGTCGAGGATATCGCTCATACCATGATCCTGTGGCTCGCTGTTATACAATGTTTGTCCCGAAGGATTGTTGATAGCATAGAGTATACCAGAAAGATCAAGCTTGCTTGCTTTCCAGTGAGTAATGCCTTCGCGTACTTTGAGGAACTGGGCACGGCCAACCATCTCGTTAATGGTACGGAAGCCAAGCTCGGCCATAATTTCACGCAGCTCTTCGGCCATGAAACGGAACAGGTTTACAATATGCTCCGGTTTGCCGCTGAACAATTTCCTCAGTTCAGGATCCTGGGTTGCAACCCCTACAGGGCAGGTGTTCAGATGGCATTTACGCATCATGATACATCCGCCTGCTACCAGGGCAGCAGTTGCTACACCCCATTCTTCGGCTCCAAGCAATGTAGCTATTGCCAGGTCACGGCCGGTTTTCATCTGGCCGTCGGCCTGAAGCACCACACGGCTTCGTAACTGGTTGCGTACCAACGTTTGATGGGATTCGGCTAAACCAAGCTCCCAGGGTAATCCGGCATGTTTAATAGAGCTGATCGGTGATGCTCCTGTACCTCCGTCGTACCCGGCAATCAGGATAACGTCGGCGTGAGCTTTTGCCACACCTGCTGCAATGGTTCCTACCCCGGCTTTTGATACCAGCTTCACGTTGATACGGGCCGCACGGTTGGCATTTTTCAGATCGAATATCAATTGTGCCAAATCCTCGATAGAATAGATATCGTGGTGCGGCGGCGGCGAGATCAGACCAACTCCCGGCGTAGAGTGACGCACACGGGCAATCCAGTCGTCTACCTTATGCCCGGGTAACTGACCGCCTTCACCGGGTTTTGCACCCTGTGCCATTTTGATCTGCAACTCATCGGCATTGGTGAGGTAATTGGAAGTTACACCAAACCGGCCTGACGCAACCTGCTTAATGGCAGAGCGCATGGAATCGCCGTTAGGCAGCTTTTCATAGCGTATCTCATCTTCACCACCTTCGCCGGTATTACTTTTACCGCCAATACGGTTCATAGCAATAGCCAGTGTTGAGTGTGCCTCATGCGATATAGATCCGAAAGACATAGCCCCGGTGGCGAAACGTTTCATAATGTTTTCTGCCGGTTCAACTTCGTCAATCGGGATCGGGTCGTTATGATGGGCAAATTCCAGCAAACCACGCAGAGTATACATTTTGTCATCCTGATCATTTACCGCTTTTGCATAGTTTTTATAAATATCGTAGCTGCCGGTTCGGGTTGAATGTTGCAACAGGTGCACGGTTTGCGGGTTAAACAAGTGTGCTTCCCCACGCCGCTTCCATTGATAGATACCACCTTCGGGCAGTAAGTGATCTTCGGCCTTGGATTTACCGAAGCCATTATTATGCTTATACAGGTTCTCTTGGGCTATTTCATCCAGGCCAAGCCCTTCTATACGCGATACTGCTCCAACAAAGTATTTATCAACAACAGCCTTATTAATTCCCAGGATCTCAAATACTTGTGAGCCGTGATATGATTGCAGTGTTGAGATTCCCATTTTTGAGAAGATCTTCAGCAATCCGTCGCAAACGGCTTTAATATAGTTTTTATAGAGGTATTTCAGCTCAAGGGATGTATCTAATTTGCCTTCTTCCTTCATGGTCTGGATGGTGGCCAGTGCCAGGTAAGGGTTAATGGCTGTAGCGCCAAATGCCAGCAGGCAAGCGAAATGATGCACTTCCCAAACATCGCCGGCTTCTACAACTAATCCGACAGAGCCCCTGTAACCTGTACGGATCAGGTGGTGATGCACGGCCGATACAGCCAATAACGACGGAATTGCGGCATGTTCGGAGTCAAGTGCCCGGTCTGACAGGATCAGCACTTCAAATCCGTCTTTTACGGCATCCTCGGCATAGCGGCAAAGCCGGTCTAACCCGCTTTCTAACGAACCGGGTTTGCCATCGGCCCTGAAATAGGTTTGCAGGGTTTTGGCATTAAACGAGCCGGTATCAATACTGCGCAATTTTTCAAGCTCAATATTTGTAAGGATGGGTTGTTGCAAAGCCACACAGTGACAGTGCATTTTATCTTCGTCCAGGATGTTACCGTTTTTACCGATAAAGGTAGCCAGGCTCATTACCAGGCGCTCACGAATCGGGTCGATTGGCGGGTTGGTAACCTGCGCAAAAAATTGTTTGAAGTAGCTGGATAAGTGCTGCGGGCGGTCTGACAATACGGCCAGCGGCACATCGGTTCCCATTGAGCCAATGGGTTCTTTACCATCCAAGGCCATAGGTTTGATGATGCCATCCACGTCTTCGCGGCTATAACCAAATACCTGTTGATACTTATATACAGAATCTGCCGAAAGGTTGGTGAAAGTTACACGTGGCTCGGGCAGCTCTTCCATACGGATCTTGTAATTCTCTAACCACTGGCCGTAAGGCTGACGGGTAGCCAGCTGGTGTTTTACCTCGTCGTCTGTGATGATTCTGCCTTTAGTAGTATCTATCAGTAATATTTTACCGGGTTGTAAACGGCCTTTGCTAACAACGGTGGCTTCTGATAAAGGAAGTACGCCGGCTTCTGATGCGGCGATGACACGATCGTCGCTGGTAACTACATAGCGCAACGGCCTTAAACCGTTACGGTCTAACATGGCTCCTATGATCTTACCATCGGTAAAGGTTAAAGCGGCAGGACCATCCCAGGGCTCCATGATGGTGGCATGAAACTCATAGAATGCTTTTTTAAGCGGATCCATCTGTTCGTTTCCATCCCAGGCCTCGGGCACCAGCATCATCATTACATGGGGCAAAGAACGTCCTGAATGTAATAACAGCTCTACCACATTATCCAAACAGGCCGAGTCTGACTGATTACCATCGATTACGGGCAGCAGCATTTCCATTTCCTCATCGCTGAAATAGGGCGAGAAATAAGAACGCAGACCGGAATGGAACCAGTTGAGGTTACCGGTAAGGGTATTGATTTCACCGTTATGAGACATGATGCGGAACGGCTGCGCCAGTTTCCACGATGGGAATGTATTGGTTGAGAACCGGGAGTGAACCATGCCGAATGCTGATTTCACCCGTTTATCTGACAGATCTTTATAATAAGCCCGAACCTGGTAAGTGGTTAATTGTCCTTTATATACAATTATTTTAGCAGAGAACGTGGTGAAATAAAAACTGTCACCGATGTTTTTAACGTTCTCGCGAACTAGCTTGGTGATGTAGCTTCTTAATACGTATAATTTACGTTCAAAATCGTCGATATTGGTAATGGCTGCCGGGCGGCCTACAAATACCTGTTCAATATCGGGCTCTACTTCCAGTGCGGTTTTGCCAATGGTAGATGGATCTACGGGCACTTTACGATATCCTAATAAAGGTATACCTAATTTAGCGGCGGCCTGCTCGATGTATTGATGACATTGCTTTTTCAGAGATGCATCTTTAGGCAGGAATAGCATTCCCACGCCATAACAACCCGGCTCTGTTAACCGGATGTTTAATGAGATACATTCTTCCAGAAAAAACTCATGAGGTATTTGTAACAGGATACCCGCACCATCGCCGGATTCAGGATCACAACCACAGGCCCCGCGATGCTCCATATTTTCAAGTATAGTCAGGGCATCCGCAATGGTTTGATGCGATTTATGTCCATGAATATTGGTTATAAAACCGGTGCCACATGAGTCTTGTTCATATTCAGGTCTGTACAATCCCTGCTGCTCATTCTCTATTTGCTTCATCAGATCTATTGGTGTAAGTGGTGAGTTTACGAAAATACGGAAAATGTAAACAAGATTAAAATGCTCTTAAGATTTTTTTAATTTTAATCAGTTATAAGCCTATTATGGTGGTTTATTTTGTCAAATTATCAACAGAAACATACTTTCATTAAAAATTTAACAATCGTCATTTGGTTGCTTTTTCACCAAAAAAGCCTTAAATCAGGCGGTTTTTCGGGGTAAAATACGCAGTTTTTTGTAATAAGCCCCACGGATTTGATGAAACCTGTGAGTTTTCTTTTATCCCCGGCCTGTCTCCTGACAGGCTGGAATATTTATGGTCTGTCGGGGGACAGACCAAGGAGCAAGAGGTTTCTGAAGCCATAGCAGCACTGCTTTAACCAAACTAAACCCGACAGGAGCGGCAGCCCCGAATGCAATGAGGGCTATAGCGGATGGCGGGACTATCTTTGCCGATACAACGCTGTAAGTGCTTTTCAAAAAATTATTTTTCATATTCTCTACCCCAGTCAAACCCGCTAATTTTTTCAGTATCAAACAGTTCTATGCTAATGTACAAAACCTTACAAAAAATTTTACGATTGCCGGCTTTTTTTATACTTTTGCGACGGGTAAGTCTTTTACGACCAGCTCCCTTTGAACTCCCCCAGGGTGGGAACACAGCAAGGGTAGAAGGTTGTAGCGGTGCGATAAAAGGGGCTTGCCCATTTTTTATTTCCCCTATCCCCTGAAGGGGAAGCCGTAACATAATTCAGGGCTCTTTACAAGCAATATTAACCTTAACAAAATGAAATTTTTTATTGACACAGCAAACCTGCAACAAATTAAGGAAGCATACGATTTGGGTGTTCTGGACGGTGTAACTACTAACCCGAGCCTGATGGCCAAAGAAGGCATTAGCGGTGAACAGAACGTAATTAATCACTATAAAGCTATTTGCGATATTGTTGATGGCGACGTAAGCGCTGAAGTGATTTCTACCGATTTTGACGGCATGGTAAAGGAAGGTGAGCAACTGGCCGCGTTGAATGATAAAATTGTTGTTAAAGTTCCGATGATAAAGGAAGGTGTTAAAGCTATTAAATACTTTTCTTCAAAAGGCATTAAAACTAACTGTACGCTGGTATTTTCGGCTGGACAAGCCTTACTGGCCGCTAAAGCGGGAGCAACTTATGTTTCGCCGTTTATTGGCCGTTTGGACGATGTTTCTACCGATGGCCTGCAGCTTATTGAGGATATCCGCTTGATATACGACAACTACGGTTACGAAACACAAATTCTGGCGGCGTCTGTACGTCATGCTATGCACATTGTTAACTGTGCTAAAATTGGCGCTGATGTAATAACCGGTCCCCTGTCTGCTATTACAGCTTTATTGAAGCACCCATTAACCGATAACGGTTTGGCGCAATTCCTGGCAGACCATGCCAAGGCGGCGGGAAAATAAAGCGTCAGGAGCAAGAACAAGTGCAAAAAATAAAGACGAGGAGCAGGAATGATCTTCTCTCCTTGTCTTCTACAGAAATTCTATAGCTCTGAATTTAAAACTAACGGAAGATATACCTTCCAACTTCTTACTCTCCGCAGTGTTGCCACATGGCGTTGAGCATTGCAGCTACGGGTTGTTAGCTTAAACTCCCCCGGCGAGGTTATAAACTTTCCATTGCATTCTATTCAATCTGTAGTTTCATTTACCCCCACCTACCATAATAATTAATTATGGATAGAGTAAGCTTACAAACTCTTTTCATTCTTTATCCTTAGTCTGCCACTACATTAACAACCGCACAAGACTAAGGACAGTATGGGATTTTTACTTTTCACTTTTCACTTTTTACTTTTCACTTTACCCCTACAAATGCTGCGCAATAACATAACCGCTGGCCCAGGCCCACTGAAAGTTATAACCGCCCAGCCAACCCGTAACATCTACACATTCGCCGCCAAAGAACAGGCCGTTTACCTGCTTAGATTCCAGCGTTTTCGAATTCAATTCGTCGGTTGATACGCCGCCCCGCATAACTTCCGCTTTATCATATCCTTTGGTTCCGGCGGGCTTTACCCTGAAATGATGAATAAACTGCCGGATAGCATCTACTTCCCTACGGGATAAGGAAGCCAGGTTTTTATCGACAGGAAGATATTTTCCTAAAGCATCAGCGAACTTTTTGGTATAAATCCCCGCAAGGAAATTCAGCAACAGCTTTTTGCCGTTATGCTCACGCTCATGAGAAATGCGCTCAGATATATCGCCGGAAGGCAGCAAGTCCATGAAAATTTCCTCGCCGGGTTGCCAGTACGAAGAAATCTGCAATATGGCCGGACCGCTTAATCCCCAATGGGTAAACAGGATATTTTCCTCAAAGCTGGCTTTATTATTCCAAACACGACTATAAATGGTATTCCCCGCTAATGCGGCAAACCATTCGCTATCCTTACCGGTAATGGTAAGCGGAACCAGTGCCGGGGCTGTTTCGGTAACGGTCAGGTCAAAATTACGGGCAGCACGAAGGCCAAAATCCGTAGCGCCCATTTTAGCAATGGGCAGTCCGCCGCTGGCTATCACCAGTTTAGGAGCAGACAGGCTTCGGGCTATACCGTTTTCCTCATATTCCACCCGGAAGCCGTCGGCTGTTTTCCGGACAGCTTTTACCTCGCAGTTACAGCGTATCTCCTGCCCCAGCTCTTTACACAGGTTGGTAAAAACGGCAACAATATCCTGCGCCTTATTACTCACCGGGAACAGCTGCCCCAATGTCTTTTCCTGTCCCGTAATGCCGTAAGTCTCAAAAAAGGTAATGGTATCGTCAACCGTCCATTGTGAAAATGCCGATTTGCAGAAATGCTTATTCTGCGAAATAAAATTGGCTGCCGAAACATTCAGGTTGGTATAATTGCATCGTCCGCCGCCTGATATCAGGATTTTGGCGCCCGGCTTCGAATTTTTTTCGAGCACCAGCACCCGCTTTCCTAAAAATCCGGCTTGCACCGCACACATCAATCCGCAGGCGCCGCCGCCAATAATCACGGCATCAAATAGGTTCATTCGGCAAATATTGTTAATTTTGGGCTGAAATGAACGAAGTCTCGCAGATAACAGAATTTGGCAAGGTTTTCATTATGATGCTGATGGGTATTCTGATTGTTACCCTTACCTTTTTTGCATCGCGTTTTATCGCACCCCGCAAACCGAATCCCGAAAAATTAACTTCGTATGAGTGCGGCGAAAATCCATCCGGAAATTCGTGGGTACAATTTAACCTGCGGTTCTATGTCATAGCCCTGATATTCCTGCTGTTCGACGTTGAAATGGCTTTTATTATTCCGTGGACAACTATTTTTGGCAATGCCGATTTAGTTGCCGCTGATAGCCGCTGGGGATGGTTCACGCTCACCGAAATGTTTATTTTCATCGGTATTTTAATATTGGGATTGGTATATGCGTGGAAAAAAGGCGATTTGGAATGGGTAAAACCACAACCCAAAATCCCGGCAACCGACCAGGCAATTCCGCTATCCGTGTATGATACTATCAATAACGAGAGATATACCGTAAAACCATTTACAACAGAACGCACTGTCGAAGCTGTAGCAACTTCCGATGTACCGGATACGGCTGCGAAACCCGCTCCGAGACCAGCATTTAAACCCACATTCAGAAAACCGGCATCGTCATGAGCATAGATAAACTATCGGAAAGCGGCGGTGTGATGGTTACCCGCCTGGATGAATTGCTAAACTGGGCACGCATGTCGTCGTTATGGCCCATGAGTTTCGGGATAGCCTGCTGCGCTATAGAAATGATGGGCTCCATGGCTTCTACATACGATTTAGACCGTTTCGGTGTATTTCCGAGACCTTCACCACGACAATCGGACGTGATTATCATTGCCGGAACCGTAACCTTTAAAATGGCCGAACGCATTAAACGTTTATACGAACAAATGCCCGAACCTCGATACGTGATTTCGATGGGCTCATGCTCAAACTGCGGCGGCCCGTATTGGGAGCATGGTTATCACGTGGTAAAAGGTGTAGACCGCGTTATCCCGGTTGATGTGTATGTACAGGGATGTCCTCCGAGGCCCGAGGCGTTGATTGGTGCAATTTTAGAACTTCAGAAAAAAATAGCGGGCGAAAGCCTTATAAATTCATAAGAAAACCCATGAAATCATTTTACGGCGACCTTAAAGTTGGCATTTTAGGAGGCGGACAGTTAGGGCGCATGTTTATCCAGCAAGCCATCAATTACAATGTCAATATACGGGTGCTCGACCCCGACCCCGAAGCTCCATGCAAACATATCTGCGAGCAGTTCTCGGTAGGCTCGCTAACCGATTACGATACGGTTTACGAGTTTGGCAAAAAGCAGGATTTGATTACCATTGAGATTGAAAAAGTTAATGTCGACGCACTGGAACAACTGGAAAGCGAGGGAATCCTGGTATATCCGCAACCGCGAATTATCCGCTTAATACAGGATAAGGGGCTGCAAAAAGAATTTTTCAAGCAGAACGATATTCCCAGCGCACCGTTTCAGCTTATTTCCTCAAAAGCGGCATTAAAAAATGCCGATATTCCCCTACCCTACATCCAGAAGCTCCGTAAGGACGGCTACGACGGTCGCGGGGTTTACAAGGTGCTTACTGAACAGGATATAGAAAACGCGTTCGAGCAACCCAGCCTCATTGAGCAGTGGGTAGATTTTGAGAAGGAAATATCGGTAATTGTGGCCCGGAACGACAATGGCGACATTAAAACATTCCCGATGGTAGAAATGGAATTTAACCCGGACGCTAACCTGGTCGAATATCTGATATCGCCTTCGCTGCTGCCCTTTGCTGTTCACGAACAGGCCGAAAACCTGGCTATTAAAATTGCTGACGATTTGAAAATTGTGGGTATTCTGGCTGTTGAAATGTTCCTGACCAAAAGCGGCGAGATATTGGTTAATGAGCTGGCGCCACGTCCGCATAATAGCGGACACCAGTCTATTGAGGGTAATGTTACCAGCCAGTTTGAGCAGCACTTGCGTGCGATATTCAATCAGCCGCTGGGCGATACCAGTTGTACAGCCAACGCGGTTATGGTGAATATCCTGGGAGAAAAGGGTTACGAAGGTCTGGCTGATTATGAGGGCTTAAAGGATATTTTAAAGCTCGACGGTGTTTACGTGCACTTGTATGGTAAAAAACTAACCAAGCCTTTCCGGAAAATGGGCCACGTAACCGTGGTAGACCAGAATCGCGAAAAAGCTATTGAAAAAGCCCGTTATGTACAGCAAACTTTAAAGGTAAAGGTTTAATTTAGCTGGTAAATAACTATAAATTGTTTTATACCGCTAATTTTAAGCCGATTACTTCTTTTAACTTTTGACTCTTAACTTTCAACTTAACACAATATGGAGCAGCTATTATCTACAGCCAAAGTAGGCATTATTATGGGCAGTAAATCAGACCTTCCGACTATGCAGGATGCGGCAGATATACTTAAAGAATTAGGTGTAGAGTACGAAATCACCGTAGTTTCGGCACACCGTACCCCCGAACGGATGTTCAATTACGCTAAAACTGCCGCCGAACGGGGTCTGAAGATCATTATTGCCGGCGCCGGCGGAGCGGCTCACCTGCCCGGAATGGTTGCATCCATCACGCATTTGCCGGTCATTGGTGTTCCGGTAAAATCATCTAATTCCATTGATGGCTGGGATTCTATCCTATCCATTCTGCAAATGCCAAACGGCATCCCGGTTGCTACCGTCGCGTTAAACGCCGCAAAGAATGCCGGCATCCTTGCCGCCCAGATATTGGCCACATCCGACGAAAACCTGGCAAACCGGTTACTAACTTACAAAGAAGACCTGCGCAAGCATGTGGAACAATCTGCGAGGGAGTTGTAAGTTTTAGGTTTTAAGCAGAAGGTTGAGCGAAGCGAAATCCCGACAGTTCGGGATAAAAGGTGTAAGGCATAAGGTACTAATTAGCGATAAAACATACATATAAGAGACAAGATGAATAAGCTATCTCTACTCCCTCTCCTTTGGAGAGGGCTGGGGTGAGGCTTACTAACAACCACTTCATGTCCAAACTAATTAATTTACAAGCGTTTAAGGATTTTGCACAATCGGGGCAGTTTGGGGGTTTTCTGTTAATAGGATGCGTGATTATTTCCTTACTTATCGCTAACTCACCGCTTGCCGATGGTTTTATGCAGTTGCTCAATACTACTATCGGTTTTGACACGTCATCGTTACATCTCAATTATTCCATTTCATTATGGATCAATGATGGCCTGATGGCCGTCTTTTTTCTTCTGGTTGGCCTGGAAATTAAACGGGAACTGCTGGAAGGCGAGCTTTCATCGCCGGCCAAAGCGGCTATGCCTGTTTTCGCTGCCGTTGGCGGTATGATAGTCCCGGCACTGATATTCCTGTTGTTCAATTACAATAAACCTACCCATGATGGCTGGGGAATACCGATGGCTACCGATATTGCCTTCGCGTTGGCAGTGGTATCATTATTGGGCAATAAGGTTCCGGCCTCATTAAAGGTTTTTATGGCAGCCCTGGCCATTGTAGACGATTTAGGCGCCATACTGGTTATTGCCGCCTTTTACACCAACGAGCTGCATTTCAATTATCTTATTTATGCAGGATTGGTTGTTTTGCTGCTGATCATTTTAAATAAGACCGGCGTAAAAAATCTTGTTTTTTATCTCATTCCGGGAATTTTCCTGTGGTATTTTATACATCACTCAGGTATTCACGCTACCATTTCGGGCGTGCTGCTGGCTTTCACCATTCCTACTAATGAAACGGACGAGCCATCGCCCCTGGAAAACCTGGAGCATCTGCTGCACAAGCCGGTGAACTATATGATTATGCCACTTTTTGCATTGGCTAATACCAATATCCGCTTTGAGAAAGCCATGCTTTCCGGCATCACGCATCCCATCGGGCTGGGTATTATTTTTGGTTTGATTCTGGGCAAACCTATCGGCATTACACTCTTTTCCTGGCTGTCTGTTAAACTTAATCTCAGCACACTCCCGGATGAAGCCAACTGGAAACACATCACCGGCATCGGCATTATGGCCGGCATAGGTTTCACCATGTCGATATTTATCTCGCTGCTTTCATTCAACAATGAGCTGTTGCAATCCGAGGCCAAATTTTCTATTCTTATCGCTTCGGTTATTGCCGGTACGGCAGGGTTTATATATCTTAGAACATTGAGGACTCATCCCTAACTTCACTTTGTGCCGATTCGTGAAGACACGAACCGGGGCATTAGCTTCGTTTTTATTTGCTCTGAATTAATTTAGGCCTGTCTAAGTCTACCCAACAGATCAGTAAATTTTAGCATATTTTCTTAGTATATTCACCTGCATAAATCAAAAGACAGTTTGCACATACTAAAATGAGAAAACTTTTTCTTTGCTTTTTAACCTTTAGCTTGGTTATAGCAATAAACCTCCAGGCACAAACATATACAGAATATAAGCAGGGAGCAAACTATTGGGGCGGCGCTTATGTACCTCCTGTGTGGACTAAAACCTATGATTATAATTTAAAGGCGTATAATATCAAAACACCTTCTACTCCATCTTCAACCTCTTATTCATCCGGTTCACCGGCATCTTCTCCAGGTACCACGTATGTAAAGAAATCAAGGTGGTCTTTTCTTGACCAGGAAATTGATTATGAGTGGGCTGCCAGGCAAAAGGCTTTTAGAAATGCCAAGGCAAAAGAAATGGCTGAAGAATATGGAAGAACCCTAAACAGAGCTATCGAGTATTTTAATAAAGGTGCATTTATTCCCTGCTACAATACGCTAAGAGTTACTCTTCCCAAAACACTTGATAAGGAGGTCGCTGAGAATAATAACTATGATGAAGCTATACAATATATTGACCAATATCGTAATACTATAGGCTTATACATATTTTTATCCGGAGTAAAGTACGGGCATCTTAGTGATGCTGCTTATTATTACAATACATTTTTGAGCAAGGGACGAGATTACGATGATCCTGCCAAACTGGAATCTGATAAGCCTTACCCTCTTACCGGTAAATATTACCATTGCTTAGATACAACAAAACTGGCTATACAATATAATTTTAATAAATACCTGGCGAAAGAACGCTTCCTGGCAGACCTATATTTGGTTGAATTGTTTTGCGCAATGGGCAGAAAAGAAGAAGCTAATACACTATTTAAACGGGTTCTTGATTTTTACATTCCTAAAGTTGAGGATGTACATCCATTTTTACCACAGATTGCCATCAATCATTTCTATACGGGAAATGTAAAAGAAGCGGAGAAATTACTGGAGTATTACTGGAACGGTACAGAATCTTACTCCGCAAGATTAAACATTCTTAATGAGCTTATCATAAATCATAATTTCCCGGAAAAGTGGTCGCGGGCAAGCTACCCGGAAGGATATGAGTTTATCAAAAAGAATTACCTGTTTATTGATAGTCTTGTCAAAAGTCGCAATTTGAAGATTTTTGAGTACAACGAAAAAAACACCTATACGCTTTTTGCGGAAAGAGGGAACGATGTAGACAGCTATATCAAGTTTGCTAAACCGGTGTTTGAAGGCTCGCTGGAAGAACAGTATACACGAAAAGGAGATACAAGTGTATATCGCATAGACTACAGCGTTTTTAATTCCAGAGTTGAGTTCTACCTGACCGCCCTATTAAAGAAAGGAGACATCGAAGGAATAAAAACCACTCTGCAACGTGTATATGATGTTTCGCAAAAAGCAGCCGCCCTGATTCGTACCGACGAGGACAGAAGAATAAAAGAAAGTAAAGATTCCAAGATAGGAATGTCTTGGTGGATGTACTATTCGATAAAAGCAGATCCGTTAAGAAATGCATTGTGGTTCTTCGATATGCCAAACTTTGTACAAGCCGGAGGAGCCAAATACCTGAGAGAAGCCGCCGAACCTTTATTAAAGGAGATGTCTGCCTTTACAGAGAAGGAATTTTCCATAAACACACATTTTATTGAAAGCTGGGGTGTAAAACCCAAGTTCATGAAAAGCAGAAAGTATCCAAGTGATTAATTAAGCAACAGGCTACTTCCATGCCAGGCTTCGTGTCTCCTCGAAGCTTTACTTACCGGCTCGTGAAGATGTGAACGGGGGCGTTAGAGCATTGAGGCCTCATCCCTGACTTCACTTTGTGCCGGTTCGTGAAGACACGAACCGGGGCGTTAGATCAGTTATCGCTTACAAGGCTCTTACTTCAAAAAAAGTCTTTCGTTTGATAATAATTGTCCCAATTGCGAAATTGTGAACGGCAGAGTGGAAGATTATGCGGTAAAGATAGGTTTTGAAAAAAACATCACCTATACACGCCTGCGCCCTTATTATGGCGCCGATATCGGTTACCGAGACAACGAATTTAAAGGCATTTCGTGGGATGGCAAAAACCCAAACACTGCGCTTTACGATGCTCAAGCAAAGAAAAACTGCCTCGTGCTTACTCCTTTTATCGGCTTACGGCTCAATATTATTGACCATTTAAGCATTACCGCTGAAACCGGAATGGACATTATGTATGATTACGAAAAGCAGGATAAAATCTACTATGATGCTGCCCGTACACATACACAGGTTAAATACCAAAAAATGGAGTACCTGTTCAGGCCGCTCAGCATGTTAACACTGCAATATAATTTCGGTACGCGTTATTAACCTACCCTGAGGGAGGGAGCCGAACAGTGCTGTTTGTTCAGTCTGATTTTAGAATCGTTATGAGAGTAACAATACAACAATCTAACAATTGAGCAATCCTGACATTCGTAAATCTAAAATCCCAACTCGTAATTCACCTTCCACCTTAAGCCTTCCACCTTAAACCTTAAAACCTTCTACCCTCCTACGCCGGGTCAACGTCAACCCGTACCAGCATGCCGGCATTTAGTTTATCAGCTTCAAGCTGAAGCAGGGCACTTTTTAGAGCGGTTTTGATATTGTTGATAGCTACGCCCGACCGTTCTATTTTCAGCGTAAACGTAACGATATAATAATTACGCACTTTAGCGACCAATGGCTGTACGGGGCCAATGACACGCTGACCGAACAACGATTTTAAAACGCGTTCTGCCCGGACAGTGATTTGTGCCAGTGTCTGGAAGTTTTTATGCTTAAAATCCAGTTGGATCATGCGGCAATATGGTGGATAGTTAAAGTTCCTGCGTTCCACCAGTTCCGTTCGGGCCATTTCCTCGTAATCGTGCCGTATTACCTGGTTTATTACCCGGTGATTAACATCATAAGCCTGTATAATTACTGTTCCCGGTTTGTTACCCCTGCCCGAGCGCCCTGCTACCTGCGAAAGCAGCTGAAAACTGCGTTCATACGCTCTGAAATCCGGGTAATTCAGCAAGCTATCGGCACTGATAATACCAATTACCGTTACGCCCTCAAAATCCAGGCCTTTGGTTACCATTTGCGTACCCACCAGGATGTCTATTTTCCGTTCCTCCAGGTCGGTTATCAGCCGCTGAAAGCTGTTGCGGGTACGGGTGGCATCCAAGTCCATGCGGGCAATCCGTGCATCGGGAAAAATCCCGGCAAGGTCTTCTTCAATACGTTCCGTGCCAAAGCCTCTAGATTCGATATGCACCGAACCGCAAGCCGGACATACCGAAATGGTTTCCTGCTTGTAACCGCATAAATGACAGTGCAAACGACCGGTACTTTTATGGTAGGTCAACCCGATATCGCAGTTAATGCACTTTGGCGAATATCCGCAGCTGCGGCATAGCAGGTACGGATTATATCCCCGCCGGTTTTGGAATAAAATAACCTGCTCTTTACGGGCAAGCGCCGCTTCAATGGCATCCAGCAGTTTGCCGGAGAAATGCCCCCGGATTGTTTTTTTCCGGGTTTCTTCAGCAATATCGGCTATCTCAATCTGTGGCAATTGTGCTTCACCAAAACGTTCTGCCAGGTTTACCAACCCGAATTTTCCGGATTTGGCGTTGAAATAACTTTCCAGGGCCGGTGTTGCCGAGCCTAACAACACTTTAGCCCGGTGAATAGAAGCCAGGTACACCGACGAATCGCGGGCATTGTACCGGGGTGCCGGGTCAAACTGCTTGTATGATGGTTCATGCTCTTCATCAACTACAATAAGGCCAAGGTTTGAGAAAGGCAAAAAAACCGACGACCTTGCACCCAAAACTATCTGGTATTCGTTTTTCAGCAGCTTATTCCAGGTTTCGGCCCGTTCATTATCGCTGAATTTGGAATGATATACGCCAATGGTATTGCCAAAATATTTTTTCAGCCGCTCAATAAGCTGCGTGGTTAGTGCAATTTCAGGGACGAGATACAGCACCTGCCGTCCCCGGGCAATTGCTTTTTCAATGAGCCGGATGTAGAGCTGCGTTTTACCCGACGCCGTAACACCCTGAAGCAGCACCACATCTTTTTCCTCGAACTGAGCTTCAACAGCTTCCAGCGCCCCCTGCTGTGCAGGGCTCAGCACAAAATGTTGCAGCAACTCTTCCTCGTATTCGCTTAAACGGCTAACTACTTTATCCTGCTGCACGAAGATTTGCTTATCCAGCAAGGCTTTTAACGCCGAATTTCCGCAACCGCTTTCCTCCAACAACTGGCTTTTGGCAATTTCGGGATTGTCGCGGGACAATTTGAGATAAGCCAGCAGCGCATCCATCTGTTTGGGCGCCCGTTCCAGGATTTCAAACAAGGCTTTCCGGCTTTCCGGGTCGGCATATTCGCTGTTAAGGCGGATAAAAGCTTTTAACCGGGGCTGGTAACGTTGCACAATTTCCTCAGAAATATGAATAATGTTCTTGTCAAAGAGGGATTTTAATATCGGGAAAACCGTTTTTTGTCCCAATAGCTTGGCAATGTCGCTTACCTTAAGCTCATTTTGTATCTCAAGCGCATCAACAATCAGGTACTCTTTATCGTTCAGTTCCGCTTTATCGAAACCGTGGTCAGGGAGAAGGATAATGCGGGTCTCACTGGCCAGTTTTAAGGCCGCGGGTAGTGCGGCCTGCATCACATCGCCCAGGTTGCACAGGTAATAACCGGCCATCCATTGCCACAATTTGAGCTGGTGACTGTTTACAAGCGGTTCGTCATCCAGGATATCGATGATATATTTAGCCTCGTACAAGGTGGGTGCTTCGCGGGTGATGCCGTGTACAATTGCCGTATAAATTTTGCTCTTGCCAAACTGCACAACAACCCGCTTACCGATATCCGCCCTGTCGTTCAGGTTAAACGGAACGCGATAAGTATAGGTTTTAGATAATGCCAGCGGAAGTATGACTTCCACAAACAAGGTATCCCGCTCGCTATGTTCGGGATTCAGTTCAAGCATCGTTACGCTTTAAGGCCGCAATCAGCAAAATAATCCAGCCTGCTATAAATAATAAGCCGCCGATAGGCGTAATGGGGCCAATAATATGACTAAAACCGATATGCGTTAACGACCGGGTGGATAACAGGTATAGCGAGCCGCAAAAAAACAGCATCCCTACGATAAAGCAGCCATATATTTTGTTCACCAAATCCTGTTTCAACCCGTTAGCCAAAGCCAGAAACAACAAGGCGATGGTATGGTAAAACTGGTAGCTAACGGCTGTCTTCCAGATTTCAAGCTCGTCAACCGATAATCTATCGCGTAAAGCATGGGCGCCAAAAGCGCCAAAAATAACGGCCAGCATACCTGTTAAGGCCGCTGTAATTATTATTCGTGTCTTCATAATTAATATTAAGCTAATATAAACCGACCGGCAGAATCATCTTTATATTACTGTTCCAACTTTTCACTTTCAACCTTTTACTTTTCACTTTTGACTTTTTACTTAGTACTAATCAGGTCACTAAATTAATAAACCTGTAATGTTCTTTGGCTTAATGTTAAAAATATAATTTTGCAGAGAGGCCTCGTCATGAAGAAATTAATTATACTGATATCCCTGCTTGTTATTGCCATTATTGCTGTTGCTGTGCTGTATTTTTCGAGAATTAACATGGATGGACGCAGCAACGAACGGGCATTATCTTATATTCCCGACGATGCTACTGTTGTTGCCGAATTCAGAAACGATAAATCGTCGTACGAGATATTTAACGATTATCAGCTGCTCAATGCCGCTTTGGGCGATGCGCATTGGGATGAGCTGCAAACCCTGAAAAGCCTTTTTCTTGACCAGGAGCCGGTAAAAACCGCCTTAGCGGGACAAAACCTGTTCGTAAGCCTGCATCCCGATGCATCCGGACAGGTTCAACTACTATGGATAACAGCAGTTAATACGGCTGGGAATAATCTTACGGCACAAACCTTACAGGAAAAATTCAAGGCAAAAACCGTCAGCCTATCGGGTAAAAACGGCTTGCAGATTACCATACATTCTATAAAAAAAGAGTTCTACGTCTTTATAAACAACCAATCCGTTATCGGGAGCTTTTCTAAAGAACTGCTGGAACGAGCCCTGAACGGGAAGCATCAGAAAGCCACAGACAAATTTGTTACGCTGATTAATTCGGGCGGACAAAAAAGTGATAACTCCCCGCTAAATATTTACGTTAATCACCAAAATCTCCCCGGGTTTTTACAGCGTTTCATCTCCGGAAAATTATCAGGAAACCTGTCCCTATTGCAGCAGCTAAGCGGATTTACATCGCTTAACATGAATTTTAAAAGCGATGCGCTGATGTTTAACGGCATCAGTACGGTAGATACCACACAGGCTTCTTATCTCAACCTGTTTCTCAGACAACAGCCGGTAACCACTACGCTGTACAAGGCCTTCCCGGCGCAAACGGCCAGCTATCTTTCATTCGGCATATCCAACTACAAACGTTACCATGCCGCGTTAAGCCGCTTGTTTGAGCAGCGCCATGAACTGGATAAGCTAAAAGAACAAATACAACGCATTAAAGCGGAATCCGGCATTGACCTGGATGTTAACCTGAAAAAGTATATCGGCGATGAATTTGCACTGCTTGAGCTGGATAACCAGGATAAGCTGGCCTTAATAAAAGTCTCCAACGGCAGCCAGTTGGATTTCTTCCTGCAACCCATCAGCACCTTGTACGGCGAAATTATCCACCAGTTCAACAATTCAAACGTGCTGTATTATTACCTCGGCGACCCGCTGAAAAGTTATTCCCGCCCCTATTACTGCATTATAGACAACATGCTGGCAGTGGCTAACTCCGCAGCCGCCTTACAGCATTTTTTGGCTGCATATAAGCAGGAAAAGCTGTTGGCAGCTAACATGCAATATACCGCGTTCAGGCAGTATATTGCCAACCAGGGAAACATCTGTTTCTTTGCAGGTCTTCAAAATTCAAAAAATCTTATCCGCAGCACGCTGAAAAGAAGCTATGCCGCAGCATTTTCGGATGATAATTACGGTTTAAAAAACTTTTATGGAGTGGCCTACCAATGGAGCGCCGCCAACGATCATTTCCTCACAAACCTGTATGCCAATTATACCGACACGGCAAAAAATCCACTGAAACTGGCCTGGAAATACCAGCTGAACAGTCGCTTGGCCTCCGAACCGCAGGTGATATCCGGCAATACCGAAACATATATCATCCTGGTACAGGATAATGTTAACAACCTGTATGCCCTTACGGCTGATGGCAAACGACTGTGGGCTATCCAGGTAGACGGACGTATCCTGGGTAAAATCGCCCAGCTACCCGATGGAACGTTAATGTTCAACACCGCCTCCAAACTGTATGCCTTTACCACCGCAGGAGCGGTAAAACCGGGTTTTCCCGTTGCACTTAGTCCGAACGCATCGTACGGTTTAACCCTGGTTAATAATCAATTATTTATCCCTTGCGGGGATGTGGTCAAAGGATACGACCTTTCGGGGAAAAGCCTGGAGAACTGGAGTAAACCGGTTAACGGGAAGCTGTTATTCGACCTCAAAGCTGTTTCATTCGATAATAAGCAATACATTGTAGCCGGAACGGCCAATGGTGAATTTACTATTTTCAATGCCAACGGCTCGGTTTACCAACGCATACAGCATGCCGAACATGGCAGTTATAAAAATCCTATAGCGCTGATGCCGGCAAATAAGCTGGCCGATTTGAATATCGTTACCACCAACACTTCGGGAACATTGATATTGGTATCCGGCAACGGGAAAGTAAACCGGAAAATTATAGGAACCTGGTCTGAAAAACATTTCTTTGATGCCGGGAATATTACAGGCGATGAGACACCTGAGCTTGTCTTTTCCGATAAATCACAACTGGCGGTTTACAATGCCGACGGGACATTATCGTTCAGTTATGATTTTAAATATCCGCTTACCGGCAGGCCGCAATTGTTACGATTGGATGCATCAACCTTCAAAGTTGGCGCAGCTACTTCAGCCGATAACCAGATTTACCTCTTTAACGATGACGGCACGTTGGCAAACGGCTTCCCCGTAAAGGGAATTGCTAATTTTTATATCGGTACTTTAGACGATGACGGAAGAAAGTACCTGATTTGCGGAAACATGGACGCCTCTATAAGTGTATATAAACTTTAGTATGAAGAAGCTAATCATGCTGAGCATAGCACTTGCTGCCCTCCGGATACAGGCTCAGCAGTTTTCTCTGTATAATACCCGTACCCTGTACGATGCCTTTGAAAATCCCTCACAAAAGGCGTTCTATGCCGATAGCAGTCGCAAATACGCCTTTAACTTCCTGATACCCAACATCGGGGTAAATGCTGCCTTTTCGGGGCCGGTAGAGAATACTATCCGTACGCTTTTCTCAACCGGCAAATATAGCACAACAGGCCTTGTGCTGGGCCAGGAACAGAGCAACCAGCTTATTTCAAGCTCAAACAATTACATTGCCATGTTCCGTATATTTAAAACCGTTAAATATAACCGCGAACTGGGTTTTGCCTGGCAGGTCAGGGAAGATGTCAATATGCACCGGCTTACTAATGAAACGTTTGCCTTGCTGGATAAATTATCCCGCTTTAACGGCACACTATATCCTAATACCTTTAACAATGCAGGTTATGCGCAATTATATCACCAGTTCAGCATCAGCTACCGCGAAAACTACGACCGCAAACTGGCCCTGGGTGTCAAGCTAAGTTATTTAAGCGGCGTGGCCTTTAACCAGATGGATATTCAGCACTCGTCTATCCAGGTGGATAACACTACCAATTCGCTGCAACTTTACCTGGATGGCAGCATTAAACGTACATTCAATTACGAAAACCCGGAAGATGATATTAATCTTAAACCCGGATTCAGGAATCCCGGTATCGCCATAACCACCAGCGCCAGCTATAAATTTAACCGGGGCTGGTTTTTACTGGGAAATCTCAAAGACATTGGTTTTATCCACTGGAGCAAGCAGGCCCGCTCATACCGCATAAACGATAATATTGATATGAGCCATGTGCCGTCCACAGGTTCGGCTAAATATGTGTTAGGTCACCTGGACAGTGCGTTCAATACCCATATTGTGGGCAAAGGCTTTAACTCCATGATAAACGGTAAAGCCGAAGTACTCATCAGCAACGATAACATTGACAATTACCAACCCAGCCTGCTGATTTCTAAAAACCTGTTCTATAAGGGAATGGATATCGCATTAATTAACCGCCTGATGTATAAAAACTGGAATTTCGGTATTTCGGCGGCTTTTAACCCGGTTACCGATGTACAGCTGGGCGGAATGGTGATGTACAAAACTCCCAATTTTGAGCTGTTTACCGGCACAGATAATATTGTAAAAACCGTTAACGCCTCATCATCTGTCATAAAACAGGACGCGGGAACAAGCACCGGTTATATGGCAGGCTCGTTCTACTTTGGCTTCAGCTTTAAATTCGGCCCCGACATGGAGCACCAGGCCAATGCCAATACTATTCCCGGAATTGGTAAAGATGCCGATAAAGGCGGCTTCTTCCGGCGATTATTCGGCAAGAAAGAGAAGACGACGAAACCGAAAAGCTGATTAACAGTTGATATGGACAGTTGACAGTTGATAATGGACAGTTGACAGTTGATAATGGACAGTTGACAGTTGATAATGGACAGTTGACAATTGATAATGGCTTTTAGTCCGAAAGTTGGAAAAGTCCGGAAGACCGGAAGCTTACTCCCTCCCTTAGGGAGGGCCGGGGTGGGCTTCTATCTGCTAACCGTAGCCAAAAATTCTTTCAGGTAATAGGGCTCAAAGTAGGCGATATCCTCAAATTCCTGATGCTGAAATTTTTCATAGGCTAAAGCGCTGAGGTGTGCCGCCGAGTTGGTAAAATCATCCAAGAAAGTGGCATGTTCATGATGCAGCACCTGCTGATATTTAGGAGCGCCATCGCCAAAGAAGACTAATTTGTTCGTTGCAAGCAGGCTATCGAACGAATGTTCGTCCAGTACCTTAGCCTGCACCGGTTCTATTTCCGCTAATTGCGGGGTATAGACCGCGGTATATACCTCCATGCGCCGGGCATCAATCATGGGACATAACAGGCTGCCGGGATATTGCCCTGCCAGCGAGGCGGCCATAGCTTGTAACGTGGTCACACTAATGAGCGGAATATCCAACGCATAGCATAAACCCTTAGCCGTTGAAACGCCTATACGCAAACCGGTGTATGAGCCTGGTCCCTTACTGATGCAGACGGCATCCAGGTCGGTCATGGCTTTACCGGCAGACCGCATCACCTCCTCAATAAAAAGCGTGATGGATGCCGCGTGAATATTGGGTTCATTCCGTTCTTTTAACGCGATACATTTGCCGTTAAGCGCCAGGGCAACCGAGCAGCAGGTGGTTGCGGTTTCTAACTGTAAGATAAGTGCCATCAGGGGCAAAAGTAAGCATTGTACAGCCTGAATCAAACCGGAGGATAAAAAGCCCGGAGGCTTTTAAGAATTAGCACTAAGCCGGAGCTTAGCGCTATCGGGTCGTAACACAAAGTACGGACAGTATAGGGCACCAGAACAATTCCGCATATCAGATATTTTATTTACATTTCAAATATTGTATTTATATTTGTGTCATGCGGATATTCACAGAACAAGCCCTGAAGCTATTTGCAGAAAAGCACCCCGAGTCTAAAACAGCTTTGCAGGAATGGGTTAAAATTGTTAAAAAAAGTGAATGGACAAACTTCGCGGACGTTAAAAGTACCTTTAACACCGTTGATAATGTCGGCAACGGAAGGTTTGTTTTCAATATTAAAGGGAACGGCTTCCGTTTAGTGGCAGTAATCAGGTTCACCATTAAGTTTGTTTATATTCGTTTTGTGGGAACCCATAAAGAATATGATAACATTAACGATATTAAAAACATCTGATAATGACCAGAATAGAAAACGAAAATCAATACAATTGGGCAGTTGAAAGAGTAGAACAGCTTTTGCCCTTAGTGAATGACAACACTCCCGAAACAGATACTCATTTTATCGAACTGAAATTATTATCTGATCTAGTGGCAGATTATTCAGAGGAAAATTTCGCTATCGGCAACCCTAAGCTTTCTGATGTTTTACAGCTAAGGATGTATGAGCTGGGATTAAACCAAAAAAAACTTGCAGATCTTTTACAGGTAAGCCAGTCGAGAATAAGCGAATACCTTACGGGCAAAAGTGAGCCTACGTTAAAGGTGGCACGGACTATTAGCCAGAAGCTAAATATCAGTTCTGATATTATTTTAGGCGTTTGAGTACATATACACGGTGTGCGGTTCCTCCACTGGCACAAGTCTTATTGCCAATGCCCCAGCCTGAGATAAAAAGCCCGGAGGCTTTTAAGAATTAGCACTAAGCCGGAGCTTAGCGCTATCGGACTTGGCATAGCCAATAATTCAAAAAGCAGAAAAATGTACGTATTATCCGTAACACCGTATCTCAAAAATACGGGCTAAAGCATCGCCGTTGGTTTTGCTTATCACAACTTTTACTTCATCCGCTTTTACCCCGGTAAACGTATGTATCTTTTTACGCAGGTAATTATCCGTGACCTGTTGGGTATAAACCGGTTTCCCTTTGTAGCTGAGTACCAGCTTATAATCGGCTACGGTTTCCGGCTGCGGGCCCCTCACCTGCTTTTTCATCACCGATGCTTCGGCGGAAATACGCAGAAAACGGTTCAGACCGGTATCAAACGTAAATTCTACCGTATTGATCTGCTGCGGCTTCGGCCATTTTAAGGCTATCCATTGTTCGCTTCCGTTTAAGGGCGCCTGCCACTGGTGTGTGCTGCCATCGCCCACATTACGGTTATAGCCATCAATAACAGAAACGGCTTTTCCTTCGGCCGTTTCTACTGATGTCGAAACCTTAGCCTGCCGTGCCAGGTCGGCCGGGTCTGAATTAACGACACCGAGCAGGGCTTGATCCTGCCGTAGCAACAGTTGCTGATACGCGTTCAACAATTCTTTATTGGCATATACCTGTGCCGGACTACTATTTTTGCTGATACAAAATGCCGCGGCCGTACCTGCTGCCTGGCCTAAGGTAGCGCATGTGGCCATTACCCGCGTAGATGAGAGCGCCACGTGCGACACGCTGATGTTGCGACCGGCCATCAGCAGGTTCTTAAAGCTTTTGCTGTAGATGGAACGGAACGGAATGGAATAAGGGCCTTTGAGTTTAATGGAGCGGTACGGGTTCATGGAAGTATCGTCCATACCTTTGGGTAAATGATCGTCCAAAGGCCAGCCGCCGTAAGCTATACGATCTTCAAACAACCGGGGATTTTGTACATCCTGTTGTATCATCACGTAGTCGCCGGTAATGCGCCGGCTTTCGCGTTTGCCGGGAATCAGGCCAAACCAGGATAAAGCCCAGTTCTCTGATTCAGGATGATTTCCTGAATTTTTAATATAATCCCACACGCCAAAAAGCACGCTCATCAGATCATGCCGGATCTTTTGCCCGTCGTTCACAATATTTTCTGTTCCACCCAGTTCCAGCCACCAGTAGCCATATTCCCACGACTGTATTTTACGATACCTGAAATCGGTGAGCGTATACTTCCTGGCCCACGAGGGCGCTTTAAAAGGCATGGGCTTATCGTGTTTCTGCGCCATAAAAAGCAGGCTGTTACCCATGGTAATATCATCTGCCTTAGGCAATCCCAACGGTTCGTTCCAGGTTGATTTTGCCTCGCGGCCACGCATAAATTCCGCTCCGGCCAACGCAGCCAGCGTACCATCGCCGGTACAATCGATATAAAACTTCGCGTTTACTTCATAAAACTCTTCGGTTTGCGAACAATAGCCTTTGGCCAGTGTAATATGGTCGTTGCTGGTTTCAACCGAAAACAGCATGGTGTCCAGCAGCAGGGTAATGTTAGGCTCGTTGGCTATCTTATCGTAAAAAACGTAATCCAGCATTTCATAACAGGCCTGCGGATTGGTAACCGATTCGGTGAGCATCAGCTCTTCGATGATACCTGTTTCACGCCATATCTGCTTTAGCTGGGTTGCACCGCAGATGTGCATGCGTATCTCGCTGCTGGCATTTCCGCCAAGACGCGAACGGTTTTGAAAAAGCACTACCTTGCTGCCATTGCGGGCGGCGGCCAGCGCTGCACATACCCCGGCAAGGCCACCTCCGGCTATCAGCACATCGGCTGTTATAGCTCTTTTTACAAAAACCTCTTTCTCTTGTATGGCGTTGATCTCTTTTTTCTCGGTTTCGCCTAATACATCGAACGGGTTTAATAACAGGGCGCCTGAACCCAGGCCAACGGCTTTTAAAAAATCTCTTCTTGGTGTTTCCATGGTTAGTTCTTAGTAAGATGTAACAGTTGCTTTTTTTGTTCTGCAACTGCGGCCGGCAACTGGTCGGCTGCTACTGTAAGCTGCTTTTTCAGGCCGCTAATATCATTATTTTGAAGAATAAACAATACTTTGCTCAGTTGAAATTTATCCATTTGAGGAATATAGCTTACCAGTTGCTTTAATGCAGGCTGACTTAATTTCTGACCGCGGAATTTTTCAAGCAGGGCATTCTGCACTGTCCGTTGTGTTCCGGGAAACTTCTGCAGGATCGCCTCCTGCCCGGCCGGATCAGACCATATTGTTGCAGGTAACCGGATAAGGGCATAATGGGGCACAAAGGTGTCTTTATCGGTCAGCAGGTTTATCAACGCCTGCCGGTAAAGCGCCTGCTTATCTTTGGGCAGATGTTCAAGCACATAGATCTGGTAATCCGGCTTGCCCCAAAGGAATTGCCTGATCAGGTTATCATCCAAATGATTTTGTATATAGCTAATGATTCTCCCGGGGATCTCATCATGCACAAAATGCCACAGCGTGTACACCGTGTACACAGCTCCCGGCACAATAGATTCTGCAAATGTTTTGCTGGTTGCCCCGGTTACGGCATCAACCTTGGCTGAAAATACCTTTACACTGGTATCGATCATATCCTCGGGTTTATAATCCCGTAACAATGAATTTCCATCGGCCAGGATCTCATGCAGCCGGGCATGGTCATTCCGGGTAAACACGATATGATCAAACTTGGTCAGCGGGTGCCCTTCCGACGGTTTATAATCAGAAAATTTACCCAGCAGATCCCAGTAAATGGTGATGTCTACCGGGTAACATAAGCCATCAGTACAAACGCCTGTTTGAAGCAACGAAGAGAAATAAGCCGGTCTGCCGGATTTATCACGCCATAACAAAACATCTGCGGTAGTTGAATCTTTTACTACAACAGTAAAAACCTTCTCCGGCTGATAGTCCTGGGCAAATACAGCACACATAGGCATTATAAAGATCAACCAAGCCGGTATAATTATACGTATCAATTTAGCCGATGTCACCAGGCGCAAATTAAAAGAATTTGGCCGGAAAATCACCTGATCTGTTATATATAAATAATTAAAACCATGTTTAATCCAGCACATCCCGGTGAACTTATTCGTGAAACTATTGACGGAATTGCCGAAGAAACGGGTAAAAAGTTAACGGTAGAAGAAGTAGCAAGGGGTTTGGGTACTACACGTAAAACGCTTTCTGCAATTATAAATGGCAAACAAAGCGTTACCCCTGAAATGGCCCTCAAATTGGCCGCAGCATTTAGCAATACCACGCCGGAATTTTGGCTGCAGGTTCAGGATAGTTACGACTTGTTCCTTGCGAAAAATAGAGTTGACACTAAAAACAGTCGTGTGTTTTGGAAGGCAGCAGTGTTATAAGCTTTATAAAAATCAGCAGTAAAATAACTACAAAATAATCGTGCAAACTATTTAAAGCTTAAATCCGCTATTAACACAAATCAGATAGGAAATAGTTCGAGATTTGTAAAGTAGCCACCACTTTTAAGATGCTGCCTAAAGTTTCATTCTCCGCCATCCTGAACTTGTTTCAGGATCTGTTAAGGAGGTTCCGGATTCCCCCAGGTGCTCGGGGCGGAATGACGGTAGAATTTTTAGACAGCATCTTTTCTTATTTTAAGAGACGAGATATTTGCCTACCCGATTGAAGCAATCCCATATTTAATAATCAGCTAAATAACAATCGAACTCAGGTTAATAGTATAAAGCCTGTGGCTCGGCCTGGGATGTGTGCAAGGATCTGATATAATGATCTAACTGCAGTAAAGCAGAAACAGCTACCGCATTACATCCCGGCCAATCCATTGTTAGTAATGGCCTGCCAAAACGTACATCGAAGCCCCAGGTAGAATATGCACCTGTTTTTTGCTGGGCTTTCACAATAGCGTTACCTGCATTTATGGCTTTGGTCAGGTAATCTTTATTCCGGGTAGCCCTGTGCAAGGCCAGTAACGACATGATCCACATGCCGGTATGTACCTCCATAGGCACATAACAGGTATATTGTTCCATTACTGTAGGTGTAGGACAATGGTTAGTAACACAGGTATCGGTGGGCTGCCACATCACAAACTGGTCTTCAATATAACGGTTCAGCTTTTCAGCGATCTTTACCGAATCAGGATTTGTTTGCCCGTAATGGATCAGGTACCTGATCATCTCGTTTGTATCCCAGTGTTCCAGGTTTTGAAAAGGAGCCCGGACACCTATATCTTCATACATGCCCTGCCATCTGCTATTATTGACCGGGTTATTCATTACCCATTCAATGGCCTTTTCGCGTGATGCTGTATATTTTGCGTTGGGTTCAATTTCTTCCAGGATACCAAAAAGCCTGGCCGGCGAAACCGCATTGGAGGTATACGCTTCAACAGTTTTACCATCCCGTGGATTTACCCGGTATGGCCACGAACCATCTTCTTCCTGCAATTCAACAAAAACATTAGCAATATGGCGGGCATAATCCAGATATTTTTTATCGTTAAAGTGTCTGTATAAAGCTACCATAGCCTCTCCTACACGTGCCGCCCTGAACAACGTTATGTTTTTCCCTTCAATATATCCTTCGGTGCGGCCCTGCTCAATGGTAGAGAATGGAAATAATCCACAACGCCAATTAGCAGGGAGCCGGTTAGCCAGCAGCCAGTCGCCATATTGCTTAGCTTGTTTTAAAGCCGTTGGCGTTTGCCGGCTATCGGGAAATTGCCTGGCATAGTTCAGATAAGCAAATATAAAGCTGGGATGATGCAGAGCGGGAAAGGCCATTAGCCGGCGCTGTCCGCTGATACTTTCCTCGCAGCAGCTCCAGCATGAGCGTGGCATATCGCCTTCGAATGGTTCTACCTTATCCCGTGCGGGCGCAAGCAAATAAGCCATTGAACGCTCAATTGACTCTTTCCAGTTCAATGGTTCCTGTGCTTTACCATCAAAACCGGGCGATTTATGAAACCGCCTGCGCCAGGCTGAACATAGCGGCTTATCGTCAGCATCAACAGCCCAGGCAATTATGTCGACCGGGCCCGTGTGGATACGTTGCCAGTCATTTTCCATGTGATATTCGGGCTTATCTAAACGTATGGTCCGGGCTTTGGTATCTTTTGCGTCTGCAAAAGATACCATATAAGCTGCCGCACCTTTAATAGGTTCCCATGTCCAAAGGGGGGCGTACACATAACGGGGACTGTATGTGTTCCAACCGGTCTGAATCAGGTTAACTTCAAAGCGTACTTTTTCCTTTTTCTCGTCAGCTTGTTTCAGTATGTGGCCTGGATCTCGGCGTTCAGCCCTTGCAAGATCTACCGGAAGCAAGGCAGCTCCTACGGCTAAACCTGCATGTCCTAAAAAGCTTCGCCTTGAATGGCCGGCTTTTCTAATATTTTGCTTTTTTTCACTCATAACGCTGTTGTATTATAGTATGTAATTTCCTGTTATATTCCTGCCAGTCAGGCAGGTACCTGAACCTGATAAGATGTACCGATATATCCACCCGGGATGCTGTGTATGGCTGATCTTTTGCATATCAGGCATATTTAATGTAAAAGAATAATAGTATTACCGTAAGAATGGCCCACCAGATAAACGGATCACGAAGGCCCCGCTGCTGGGCTTTTTCTGCCGGTAAAAGCGAAAGACTTGCCCTGTTCCAGATCAAACCCTTCAATTCAGCCTCAGGCTTTGGCTTAGTTACCAGGCTTAACAAGGTGCATACGGCCATACAGAGCCAGAAAACTATCCCTGTACGGTTAAAAAAGGGCATCTGTGGAAATAAAAATTCTATAAATAATGATAATGGAATGGTTAACAATCCGGCGGCAAGCGCACCGGCAGCGGTGGTCCGTTTCCAGAGAATACCTAATAAAAACATAGTTGCAATGCCCGGGGTAAATAAACCATAGGCATTTAACAGGTATAAAAACACAGGCTTATCTGAATGAGACACCAAAATGATCGTACACAAAATGCCCAGTACAACAATGACGATCCCCGATATCCTGCCAAATCTTATAGATTGAACCTCGGTTGCGTTACTACGAAAATATGGCAGGTAGATATCCATTGTAATGATAGTGGTGCAAGAGTTGATAGCACCCGAAAGATGCGACATTACTGCCGAAATTAAACCCGCCATAACCAGCCCTACCAAACCTGCAGGCAGCAGTTTTTCAACCAATGTAGGAAACAACAGATCAGGTTTTTCCAGGTGTGGGAATAGCAGTGGTGCAACCAATGCGGGAATGGTAATGATAAGCGGGATAAGGAATTTGAGGTAATCGCCAAAAATAACACCCATACGTGCATGCCACTCATTTTTAGCCGCTAAAGTGCGCTGCACAATAAATTGATTAGTTGCACAATAAAACACACTGATACACAATAAACCTCCCAGATACATCGTCCAGGGAAAATCAGGGTCACTGGCAGGCAGCATAAGTTTCCAGTTTTTTGATGTTGCTATAACAGCAGATATCCCACCGGCGGCATGAACAGTGGCAACCGATAACGCGATCCCGCCTAACATCAGGATCATCAGCTGAAGCATCTCTGTCCAAACTACGGCACGTAAGCCTCCTGCAATAGTATAAATACCTGTTGCTATAGCCAGCAGCAGCGCACTGCTTAACACGGGCAAGGCCAGCAAGGAATGCAAGGCCAGTGCGCCAAAGTAAAGCACCGCATCAATCTCCACAAAAATATAAGTTAACAGTACCAGGATAGAATAAGTAATACGCGTACCGCTGCCAAAACGCTTTTGTAAGAATTCGGGCATGGTGTAAAAGCCATTTCTGATATAAAAAGGCAGAAATAGCCAAAGCAATGCGTTAAAGCCTATCAGTATGGCTCCCCATTCCATAGCAATAGCTACAAAGCCGCGGCTGTATGCTACACCCATAGCGCCTACCAGGTGGTGGCTACTGATATTGGAAGCTATAATGCTTCCCCCAATAATCCACCATGGCAGCTTATCACCGGCAAGAAAGTAATCCCGTTTGGTGCGCTTGCCCATACGCGACGCATACATACCTAAGGCAAGCACACCCAGTATGTACAGGCCAAAGATCACAGCATCCAGCGTTGTAAGATCTAATTTCATACCGGTATTATTTTTTATTGGCCATTAACTGTATGGCCTCGGTAGCTGTGCTGATGAGTGTTTCGAGCGAACCTTTTGCAAAGGGAGTTTGCCATACTGCATACCTATCATCGTTATACAAACCTTGCGGGGGAAGATAACCAATATGCCCGTTCACTACGTTCATTACCGCTATGGCATAAGAGGGAAAGCGCTCACGCAAATTTGTCTGAAAAAGAGAATAAGCTTCATTAGGCTGGCCGGTTAAAAATGAATTACCGAGTTGCCACACCCATAAAGGAACAGTAGCCATACTGCCGTTGCCTACGGCTTTACGCACGTTAAGCTTACGCCATAATCTTTCCTTTAATACGTGATCGGTGCAGTTTTCCCATTGCTTTTCAATAACCGACAAGGGCTCTAATTCTTTTAAGGGGAGCTTAACGCTCACAACCCGGGCAGATAGATCACGAAGCACCTGGCTCTCTTTCTGACGCCATACAGCCAGGGGGGCGCCCGATTCAACAATGCTGTCAAACGCCAGCAAATGGCCTGGTGCAAGCATAGCCTGAAGGGTTGAAAGTACCGCATAGCCTAACTGTTTGCCGTGACGTTCAGCCAATGTGGTATCACCTGAATATTGTTCGGTCGGGGCCAATTCTCCCGATGCGCCCTGAAGAAACATGCACGGAGCCTGGGTTCCATCCTGTACCACACTACGCATGGCTCCAACATAATCCGGAGAGATCAGCTGATTATCCCAAGCCAGGGTGGTAGGATGACAGGCATAGTTAACAATAGTGCCGGTTATATCGCCTTCGCTATTAGTTATGCGTCCAACCAAAAGGGTATTATCCGGAGCTGCGGCCGGGTTAAAACCAACAACCGTTCGCGTTTTCCCTGCTTCTGTCAAATCACGGTTGGCTGCCAGGTTGCAACTCCCGTAATGCCAGGTCAGGTTTGACCATGATGCTCCAGATAGCGCTTTGCGTACAGCAGCTATAGCACTGTCGCGTACATGAAGCAAATAAGGTTCAATATATTGACCGCCGGGCTTCGATACATCATCGCGACATAAACCGGGGCCTGCATGGGTATGCGACAGACAGATCATCAGGTTAGCATGATCTATTTTCAACGCATCTAATATCGCCTGGCGTACAAATCGTTCATCCTGGATGTTTTTCCACCACCCCAGGTCAACAGTGATAATTACCAGGGGCTGCGCTGTTGCAACCGACTGAAAGGTAATGCAGCCCAGTAGTAACGGCTGATGAACGCCTGTTGCCACATCCGTTTTTGCCGCACCCCAATTACGTGCATAAATGCCAACGGGGGGCGTAATATCACTTTGCGACAAACCAATAAGACCATAAAACCCGGAGTGCCTGAATTCAGGATAGATCGTTTTCATGATACGCTATGATAATAGTGATAAACCACCATCCATTACAATCGTGCTCCCTGTCATTTGGCTGTTTTCAGGGTGACAAAGATTCACCACCTGCCAGGCCACTTCATCCGGGCTGATCACTTTTTTTACAGGCACTTTTTGCCTGGCCTCTTCGGCCGCATCAGGCTGTTGTTTCCATACCCGGGCACTAAGCCCCGCAGCCACATAGCCCGGTGCAATCTCGTTTACTAATATTTGATACGGGGCCAGTTCCAGTGCCATGCACCGGCACAACATTCTGATACCGGCTTTTGAAACGCAGTATGCCGGAATGCCGGGATGCGGCGCATGTGCGGCCCAGCTACCTATAAATACTACCCGGCCCGGAATTTTGTGATGAACCATACGCCTGGTTGCCGCCTGCGTTACATAAAACGCCCCGTTTAAATTAACCTGTAATTCTTTTGACCATTGTTGGGCGGTTATGCTTTTTACATCTGCAAGCGTAACCATTGCCGCGTTGGCAATAACCATGCTGATTATACCCTGCGTGGTTTCTGTATCTATTATCCATTTGTTTACCGCGGTATCATCTGTAACATCAACAGTGGTGTAGCTGTATAAGCCTTTATAGGGTTGCAGCTCTTTCAAAAACGTGGCAGCCTCACTTTCCGGCAACAAATCTCCTATAGCAATATTTGCTCCCTGCTGTGCAAACCGGGTAACTATAGCCCGACCTATATCACCCAGGCCACCACTTATCAATACTGTTTTATCTTTAAATAAATTATCCATACCTGTTAGCCGTTAATAAGGTTACCAGTCGCCAATACTACCATCGCTGTAAAATGACCGCTGTAATACTTCTTGCTGAAAAGGATGCTTTCTGACTTCTGCTTCATTTATTTCTATACCGAGGCCAGGCAATTTGTTAGGTAACACCAACCGGCCTTTCTTTTTAACCGAATAACCTTCGGTCACTATATCTTTACGCCAGTGCACATCATTATGCACGCTCTCACAAATGATGTAAGAAGGTGTAGAAAACCCGAACTCAACAGATGCAGCAGTACTTACCGGCCCCTGGGGGTTATGAGGTGCTATTGCTACCCTGTATGCTTCGCCTAAGGCAGCAATCCGGCGTACCTCGCTTAAGCCGCCACAATGGGTAATATCTGGCTGAATGATGCTGGCTGCATGCTTTTCTAATAAATCTCTGAAGGCATATATACCAATCAGGCGTTCGCCGGTAGCTATGGGAGTTTTTACCGACCTTTGTATAAAGGCGATGTCGTCTGCTGTTTCGGGCCAGCAGGGTTCTTCTAAAAAATAAAGGCCGTATGGTTCCAGGGCTTTGGCAAACAACATACCCATTCTTGGGCTGGGCCTGGCGTGGCAATCTACCATTATATCTACTTCATCACCTACAGCCTCTCTCATGGCCCGCACACAATCTTCAGCATATTTTATAGGTTTAAGGCCTTCTATGGGCATTGTTTCGGGCACGGCCATTGATTTAAAAGCGGTAAAGCCATTTTCTACCGCCTCTTGTGCCAGCTCACCAAAACGTTTGGCGTTATCGGTTTGATAAAAGTCCTCCATTCTTCCGCCACCCAGGTGGCAATAAAGACGGATATGATCGCGTACGCGTCCTCCCCATAGTTCATGGCATGGTACACCGTGGATCTTTCCTAAAATATCCCACAGGGCTATATCAATGCCACTGATGGCCGTTCCCCTAACCACATTATCTCCATGCCAGAAATGCTGACGGTACATCATTTGCCATAGATATTCGATCCAACGCGGATCCTCGCCTACCAATAACTGAGCAATATCCTCAATAGCACCCACTACCGACCGGGTGTGCCATTCCAATGTTGCTTCGCCCCAGCCCCAAAGGCCAGGTTGATCTGTTATTACCTTAACAAATATCCAGTTGCGCATTTTGGCATGGCAAACCAGGGTTTCTATAGCGGTGATCTTCATTTTATCTGGTTAATTGATACTTACACAGATCGGTTACCTGTTTTTTTGTTCCTGAATAAATGGGCAACTACTTCCCTCGTTCTTTCTAATGTTACCTCGATATCTTTTTTATGATGGGCAAATGATATACTGCCCTGCTTAATGGGTAGCGGAAAATTAAATATGCCGTTTTCTATCAATTTTAACCGATAGGCCTTGTCCAGCTCAAAATTATGGTGCTGTGCAACATCATGAAAATCACGCGGCATATAATCCATGAAGTATACACAGAAAGCCGAGCCCTGACGGGCTATATAAAACGGCTGATCGTATTCGGAGAAAATAGTATTCAGTCCGTTCTCCATGATAAGGCCAAGCTCATTTACGTGCTGATATACACCATATTCGGCCGATGAGAGCTTGCGGAGTGTGGCAATAGCTGCCGCTGTAATAAAAGGGTGCGCATTAAATGTACCGGCTATCAGTACCCGTTTCGATTTTTCAGGATGGATAAAATAATCCATGTATTGCTTTTTTCCACCTATTACCCCCATCGGGTAGCCGTTGGCTACTGCCTTTCCGAACGTACTCAGGTCTGGTGTTACCCCGCAAAGGCTTTGATAACCGCCCAGTGCGTGCCTGAAACCGGTTTTCACCTCGTCAAATATTAAAAGGAAGCCTTTCTCATCGGCCATTGTTCTAAGTCCTTGCAGGTAACCGGGCAAAGGTTTTATAATACCAATATTCTGCAGAATCGGCTCAAGAATGATACAGGCCACCGGGTAACGTTTGGTAATATATTCTACCGATTCCAGGTCATTATAATTTACCACATGTACCAACGAGCGATGTGCAACGGGTATGCCTGCAGAAAGGCTATCGAAAGGATATTCGCCCGGGCTTACCCTGGGTCCAATATCTGCCAGATTGCTGATCACGTTACCTGCTACATCATTATGCCAGCCATTATAGCCGCCTTGCATAATGATCACATGATCGCGGCCGGTTACAGCACGTGATATACGGATAGCATGATAGGTAGCCTCTGAGCCTGTAGTGGTAAGCTGCACCGCTTCTGCCCCCGGTACACAATGGCAAAACAATTCGGCAAACTGACCTTCCAGATCGGTTGGGCCGGCACCCATTAATACCGTGTTATCATCCATAGCTTGCCGTACAGCCGCATTTACATCGGGATCGTTATGCCCCAGGAATGCTGCTGCAAAACCAGCCTGATAATCAATATATTTATTTCCTTCAATATCCCAAACATAAGCACCTTCGCCACGGGTAAAGCAGATATTAGGATCGCATTTGCGGTTAAGAGATACTACTCCACCCGGGATCCAGCGCTCATTATTTTTTAATAGCTTAGCTGATCTTGGCCAGTTATGCATGTTTAAATTTAACAGTGTTGGTTATTATAATTTTATTTATCGGTGAAATAAAGTTATGCAGCTGTTAAGCGTTACATTCTAAATAATTTGTCCAATGCTTAAACTATTTTATCCAGTTAAATAATAGCAGATCGAGCATAATGACAGTTGAGAACTATCTTATTAAGGATTTTATACTTATTTTATCAACCGGGAGGGATTTAAAGCAACCTACTCAATACCATAAATTATTTATTTGCATCTTTATGTTTTGTTTATAACGATCTTAAACCGGGGTTGATAGCAAAATAAATTTATAATGATGCAGTTTTTATAAGTATGGAGCCTATGCTATTGGATGTGGAATCCTTATTAAAAGATTCCATATACATTAAAGAGATCAAAACAAGTATATTAGATCATGACAGGTTCCATTATCATAATGCTTATGAAATAGCTTTGATCTTAAAAAGCAAGGGAACCCGGATTATTGGCGATAGCATTGAAAACTTTACCGAAGGAGACCTGGTTTTGTTAGGGCCTAATGTGCCGCATATTGCTTATTACAATAATGATGACAGCCCGGTTAAAAACAAAAAAGGATATATTATACATGCCATTGTTATTTACTTCAACCCAAACTGGTTAACTCAAACCCAGTTAGACTCTAACAACCTGGCAAAATTAAAACGGCTGTTGGATGATGCTAAACGCGGTATAAAAATAACAGGGAATACCAGGAAGAAGATCATTAAAAATATCGTTAGCTTACGAAAAGGTATTGGGCTTGAACGTATCATTATTATGCTGCATATATTACAGCTTATATCCAGTTCAAACGAGTATGAGTGCCTGGCAAGCCAGGGATATTCTAATTCATTTAGCCAGAAAGATATTAACCGGCTGGATAAGGTTTACCAATATATACGTGATAACTTTACCGAACCGATCAGGCTGGAAGATGCGGCGTATATAGCGAATATGACGCCGACAGCTTTTTGCAAGTTTTTTAAAAATAAAACCCAAAAAACATTCTCAAATTTTGTTAACGAAATAAGGATAGGGTACGCCTGCAAGCTTTTATGGAACCCCGATTTAACAATTTCTCAAATATGCTATAAATGCGGTTTTAATAACCTGACCAATTTCAACAAGAATTTTAAACGTTATACTAATATGACTCCTACAGTATATAAGATCAGTTTAAAGCACTAATCCCGATCTGTAAGAGGCGATCGGGAATCCCTAAAGTGTCAACAGACGCACCTCTATATTTGATCATCAGCCCAATAAACGTCAGGGGGCTGACCATACCATCATCACTACGCTCCGGATATAGCATTGATAATATCATACTGTGTAATGATCTCAAACCTTCCCTGCTCATCTTCTACCAGCACAGCACTGTTTTCTTTATTGATCATGGCTGATATTTTATCAATGGATGTATTCAGATCAACAAACGGAAAAGGTTTGGTTACTACAGCCTCTAACGTTTGTGATTTTACCGAAGGGTTTTCCAGCAAAGCATCCAGGATATCGCTTTCTGTAATTTTTCCCATCACTTTATCATGCTGTGTAACCGGAATTTGCGAGATATTCAGTGTTTTCATGGTATTGATAGCCTCGGTAACTGTTTTATCAATATCAATAGTTACAATCTCCTGCGATTCCCGTTTAGCCAGAATTGAACGTGCCGTAAGTTTTTCATCGGCAAGGAAACCGCGTTCACGCAGCCAGTCATCATTAAACATTTTACCCATGTAGCGTGAGCCGTGGTCATGAAAGATCACCACCACCACATCATCCGGTTTAAAATGCTGTTTCAGTTGAAGCAAGCCAGCAATAGCAGCGCCCGCCGAGTTGCCTACAAAAATGCCTTCTTTACGGGCAATTTCACGGGTCATTAGAGCGGCATCCTTATCAGTCACCTTTTCAAAATGGTCAATCACCGAAAAGTCAACGTTCCTGGGCAAAAAATCCTCGCCTATGCCTTCTGTAATGTAAGGATAGATCTCATTCTTGTCGAAGATCCCGGTCTCCTTGTACTTTTTAAATACCGAACCATAGGTATCTATTCCCCAAACTTTAATATTGGGATTTTTTTCCTTCAGGTAGCGGGCTGTTCCGGAAATAGTGCCGCCCGTGCCAACTCCAACTACCAAATGGGTAATTTTACCTTCGGTTTGCTCCCATATTTCGGGGCCGGTTTGTTCGTAATGCGCCTGCGTATTTGAGAGATTATCGTATTGATTGGGCTTCCACGAGTTAGGGGTTTCGCGTTCAAGCCGCGATGAAACGGAATAATACGACCGTGGATCTTCGGGTTCTACATTGGTGGGGCATACAATTACTTCGGCTCCAAAAGCCCGAAGCGCATCAACTTTTTCTTTAGATTGCTTATCGGTTGTAGTAAAAATACATTTATAACCTTTTATTACGGCTGCAATGGCCAATCCCATGCCGGTATTGCCTGATGTTCCTTCTATAATGGTTCCGCCGGGTTTTAGCTTTCCTTCCCGCTCGGCATCTTCTATCATTTTTACCGCCATACGGTCTTTAATGGAATTTCCGGGATTTGTAGTTTCTATCTTCGCCAGAATAGTTCCAGGCACATCTTTTACAATTTTGTTCAGCTTTACAAGCGGCGTATTGCCAATGGTCTCTAAAATATTGTTATACCACATAAATTAAGTTAAAAGTAAAAGTCACAAATCAAAACCCCGAAAGGCCGTTCAATGGCTCTAAAAGCCCCAAGACAAAGGTAGCAATTATGTACCTGAGAGAATGCCTGCAAGCAAACAAATAAACGTGAACTATGCCCAGCTATTCTAACCGGCAGTTTATTGTTGTAAAAACCACGCTATGTATGCAGGCAACTGGGAACCCAGGTAATAGGGTAAATTCATTAACGTATATGGCTGCTTATTGGGAGTTTGCGTTTGTATAACAGAAAATGAGCCTCCGTATATCCTGACGGCGTGGCGCACTCCTGAAATTTCGATGAACTGATGCAAGGAACGTAATGAGCCCGTAGCTCCTGATTTAATCTCAACGGGGACAACATTACTTCCGGATGTATAAAGCATGTCTACCTCAGCCTGCGACTGACTTTTCTCTCTTACCCAGAATATTGGAACAATATCCCGCTGGTTTTGAAGGGCGCTTACCTCCTGTGCAATAATATGCGGGATAATACTTCCCTTATATGCATTGCTCAGATCGTCCATAGCCAGCATCTCCGCCTGGATGTTCAGGCTGTAATTAACCAGTCCTGTATCAAGAAATTGTAACCGTGGCGACTTTTTAAGGTCAGGACGCAAGGGTGGCTGCACATCTGTGGTAGGATAGATCAACCGTATGATCCGGGCATCATGCAATGTCCTGAAAGCCTCACCTACTTCCCTGGATCGATAGTTGGAATTGCCAAAACCCTGAAATTTAACCCGCTCATCCACATAGAGTGGGGCTGTATCCATGATATGCCTGATGATTTTTCTCTCCGTAGGATTACTGGTATATTTCTCGATATCATTCTTGTAAGTTGCCCATATCCCCTCATATACCCGTGTTAAATCAGACAGACTTTTTTTCCGGATATCTGTTTTTACCACTTCTGGCATGCCTCCGGTAATAACATACCTGTTAAAAATGTCCATCAAAACAGTGTGGGCAGCAGGCTTAACAGGCACGGCAGTAAGCTGTGCCACTAAGTCTTCCCGGCCAATAGCTGTTAAATATTCGGGGAAGTTTAAGGGATGGAGATATAAAAATTCTACCCGGCCAACCGGAAAACTCTTTACTTTTTGAAGCGCAAACTCCAGTAGCGAGCCGGCACTGATCACGTGTAACCGGGGCATATCTTCATAAAAGTACCGCAGCTGCTGAATGGCCGCGGGGCACTCCTGTATCTCGTCTATAAATAATAAAGTATCTGCTGCATT
Source organism: Pedobacter sp. BS3 (assembly GCF_008274585.1). Lineage (GTDB taxonomy): Bacteria > Bacteroidota > Bacteroidia > Sphingobacteriales > Sphingobacteriaceae > Hufsiella_A. The sequence goes on from NZ_VTRT01000003.1 coordinate 578,103, forward strand.
GGCAGACGGAATGCCGTGGGCTATGAACAGGGCTTCGGTAAGGGTACCCACATCGGTATATTGTTCAAAATAGCTACGGTCATCCGACCTCTCCAGGTTTAGCAGTATACTGTGCTTGTACGTACGGCAAAAATCGCGTACAAGCGTTGTTTTGCCCACCTGCCTTGCCCCTCTGATGACCAATGGCTTCCTTGTTTCGCTTGATTTCCAATACGATAAGCGTTCTTCTGCTATACGTTTAAAAGTCATTTTCGACAAACAAAGTGCACTATTTGTAACAAAACAAAGGCAAAATTAGGATAAATTTGTAACAAAACAAGGGCAATTTATCAAAGATATTGTAACAAAGCAAGGGCAATTTAAAGCAAAATGTGTAACAGAACAAGGGCAAATCACAAGAGCTATTTGCTTTTTATGGGCTTCAGACCGCCCTGCGATCTTTAAAACTTGAGGTGCTTTACTGTTAAGCCATTATTGATGAGCTGCCGCAATGAATCTATACCTATGCGTAACTGCGTTTCCACGTATTGCTCGGTAACTTTAGAGTCGCTTTCGGTAGTTTTTACACCTTCGGGAATCATTGGCTGGTCTGATATCAGCAACAGCGCCCCGGTTGGTATTTTATTAGCGAAACCAGTGCTAAATATGGTTGCCGTTTCCATGTCAATGGCCATGGCCCGCAAGGTTTTCAGGTATTTTTTGAAATTCTTATCGTGCTCCCATACCCGCCGGTTGGTAGTATAAACCGTTCCGGTCCAGTAATCGCGTTGATAATCCCTGATGGTAGTTGATATGGCTTTTTGCAGAGCGAATGCCGGAAGAGCCGGAACTTCGGGAGGAAAATAGTCATTGGAAGTTCCTTCGCCCCGTATAGCTGCAATGGGCAAAATCAGATCGCCAATACTGTTCTTCTTTTTTAAACCGCCGCATTTACCCAGAAAAAGAACAGCCTTTGGCTTAATAGCGCTCAATAGATCCATCATGGTTGCTGCCAGCGGACTGCCCATCCCAAAGTTTATAATGGTAATTCCGTTTGCCGATACGCTCTGCATGGGTTTATCCAGTCCCATAATAGGTGCATTATCATGCCATTCTGAAAACAGCTGCAAATACCTGGAGAAGTTAGTTAGTAAAATAAAATCCGTAAACTCTTTCAGAGGCCTCCCTGTATATCGCGGCAGCCAGTTATTTACAATATCTTCTTTCGATTTGAGCCCCTTCTTTACGGGACTTTCTACCTCTTTTACCTGCTTTGCCTGCGCTACAATGGCTTCATCTTTTTTTACTTCTGTATGCTCGTTCATACTCCTGTTATTAAGCAAAAATCCCCCGCTTTCGGCGGGGGACTGGTTATGCCACTTTTAATTTTTTGATATCTGACTTGGCAAATTTTTCTATCGCATAATCGAGTGTGATGTACAGCTCCTTATCATGTTCCTTGTCTGATGGAACTTCAAACATGGCATCGATCATGATTGCTTCGCAGATGGATCTTAATCCGCGGGCTCCCAGCTTAAACTCCATCGCCTTATCTACAATAAACTCCAGCACATCTTTATCAAACTCCAGGTCGATATTTTCATATTCAAACAGCTTTTTATACTGTTTTATCAGGGAGTTTTTAGGCTCGGTTAAGATATTCAGCAACGCATTCCGATCAAGCGGATTTAAATGCGTAACTACAGGCAAGCGACCGATCAGCTCAGGTATCAGACCAAAAGCCTTTAAATCCTGGGGTGTGATATATTTATAGAGGTTTTTCAGATCGATCTCCACCTCATCTTTCTTCACCTTATATCCTACGGTTTGGGTGCGCAGCCTGTTGGCAATTTTCTTTTCGATACCGTCAAATGCACCGCCGCAAATAAACAGGATATTGCTGGTATTTACAGCTATCATTTTTTGATCCGGATGCTTGCGACCTCCTTGCGGCGGAACATTTACTACCGTACCTTCCAGGATTTTTAATAAGGCCTGCTGTACACCCTCGCCCGAAACATCCCGGGTAATGGATGGATTATCGCTTTTACGGGCAATTTTGTCCACTTCGTCGATGTACACAATACCGCGTTCTGCGGCGGTAACATCGTAATCTGCGGCCTGTAATAACCGGGTTAATATACTTTCAACATCCTCGCCTACGTAACCGGCTTCGGTTAATACGGTTGCATCGCAAATGCAGAAAGGTACGTGCAGAATTTTGGCAATGGTTTTAGCCAGTAAGGTTTTGCCGGTTCCTGTCTCGCCAACCATGATGATGTTTGATTTTTCAATCTCGATCTCATCTTTTTCTACCTTCTGGTTGAGGCGCTTGTAATGGTTGTAAACCGCTACAGCGAGCACTTTCTTGGCATCGTCCTGCCCGATAACATATTGATCAATATGCGCTTTGATTTCGGCAGGCTTCAGTAAGGTAAAATTGCCTTGCGGCGATTTACTTTTACGGGGCCCCAGCTCTTCGGTAAGTATCTGATTGGCCTGGGCCACACATTTATCGCATATATGCGCATCCAGTCCGGCTATTAGCATTAACGTATCCTGCTTACCAGATCCGCAAAAAGAGCACCGGACGTCTTTTATGTTTTTAGCCATTGTTATTTTCTTTTGTTGCTCCCAGCACTTCATCAATCATACCAAATTCTTTTGCTTCCTGTGCAATCATCCAGTAATCACGGTCTGATGCATCATGAACTTTCTGATATTCCTGACCACTGTGCTTTGCAAGGATCTCGTATAATTCACGCTTTAATTTTAAAATTTCACGGGCTGTGATCTCAATGTCTGAAGCCTGGCCCTGAACACCACCCAGGGGCTGGTGGATCATTACCCGGGAATGTGGTAAAGCGGCACGTTTGCCCGCAGTTCCGGCACATAACAGTACGGCAGCCATAGAAGCAGCCATACCGGTACAAATGGTTGCTACGTCGGGACTGATGTACTGCATGGTATCGTAAATTCCTAAACCGGCATAAACAGAGCCTCCCGGCGAGTTAATGTATATCTGGATATCGCGTTTGGCATCTGTTGACTGTAAAAACAGCAGCTGTGCCTGTATGATATTCGCATTGGCATCATAAATGGCATCGCCCATAAATATAATGCGATCCATCATTAAGCGTGAAAACACGTCCATCTGCGCCACATTCAGCTGTCTTTCTTCTATAATATAAGGCGTCATACCCATAGGAAGGGCATTTTTTTCTACCCGTGATATAAAGCCATCAACATGTAAACTATTAATGCGCTGATGCTTTACTGCATATTTTCTAAATTCGTTCTTATCTATTTTCATGAGCTTATATTGTTTTAATAATGAATGTACTCTTAATGATCTATGCGATAATGTGATGAATTAATTATCGCTAAAATATATATTTTAGTTTAGACTACGGTTATATCAGCGTCAATTCTATTTGAGATGTGAGATATGAGACGTGAGATGTGAGATGTGAGATGTGAGATGCTGGCCTCTAACCAATAAAGTTTACCGGATAAAAGAAATGCCGGAATAATCCGGCATGACCTGCAGGCTTTGTGAGCCTTATATTTTTACTGTACAGCTTTTTGCTTACGCTAATTCCAGGAACTTGTTATAAGCAATCTTCTTTTTATCAAGCGTAACTACCGTTTTAAGATGATCAAATACTTTCTGCGCTTTTACTTCTTCAATAATGCGGTTGGCATTTTCTTTATTCTGTAAAAATTGTACAGTGTATTGTGATAACTGATCTTCGGGTAATGGTTGTGGACTGTACATCCTGAATTGTGCATCTAAGCGCAGCTTAGCAGCATGAAACACCTCTTCGTACTTAATTTCGATGTTATTATCCTTGATGATCTTGTTTTCAATCAGTGTCCATTTCAGGTTGCGGGCAAATTCATCATAACCCTGAGCCAGCTCTTCTTCGGTAAGCTTCTCGTTGGTTGCTTTTAACCAGCGTTTTAAAAACTCATCGGGTAGCTGAAAATCTATTTTGGATAATACAAAAGCATGAAGATCGGTTTGCAGGCGCTGCTCGGCGTTTTGCTCCATCATTGCCTCCAGCTCCTTTTCAATCCGGGCCTTAAATTCTTCCTCGGTTTTAACCTCGTCTTTACCAAATAATTTATCAAAGAACTCCTGATTTAAATCGCTTTCTTCCAGACGGTTAATATTTTTTACGGTTAACCGGAAGTTTGATTTTAAATCTTTAGCATCTTCTTCACTGATATTCAGCAACCTGGCAATTTGCTCTGTATCGTTATCTAAGGCCTTCTGAATGTCAATGTCTACCGTATCGTCTTTTTTCAGGCCAATAAGCGACTTTTTAATTTTCGCATTTTTAACCTGGTCTAAACGCAATGTAGTGGTGCTGTTTATACCACCTTCAAAAACAGAGCCATCGGCTGCCAGCTGCTGAAATTCGGCATACAGCATGTCACCATCTGCCGAAACGTCAGGATTAGTGCGTTTACCATAGCTTTTGCGCAGGTTTGATATGCGTGATTCTAAGGTTTCCGGATCAACGGTAATATCGTACGAAGTGATTTTATCTTTGGATGAAAAATCAATGGTAAATTCGGGAGCCAGCCCTAACTCGTAATCGAACTCAAAATTATCGTTAAAATCCCAGTTAAACTGTGTATCAACCGGCTTGGGTAGCGGCTGACCTAAAATTTCGAGCTTATTGTCGTTGATGTAGTTGTTTAAGGTATCGGCAAGCAGATTATTTACTTCATCTACCAGGATGCTTTTACCATACATTTTTCTGATATGTGCAGGAGGCACCATACCGGGACGAAAGCCTGGTATTTTTGCTTTCTTAGCATGTTCTTTTATTGCTTTGTCAACACGTGCCTGATAATCTTCGGGATTGATGTTAATTTTTACTACCGAATTCAGGTTATCAATTTTCTCCTGTGTAATGTTCATTTGTTTTTGCGTTTATTGCCTCAATACAAAAAAACCCGGTTTTGAGCCGGGGTTAATTCAGTGCGGAAGAAGGGACTCGAACCCCCACGCCTCGCGGCGCCAGATCCTAAGTCTGGTGCGGCTACCAATTACGCCACTTCCGCATATAGGATTTATGTTAAAACAATCTTTAATCACCGTTATGATTAAGAATTATTTTGGTCGGCAAAGATACATTTAAAATTCAAAAGTAAAAAGCAAAAAGTAAAAAAGCAGTAGTTATCCAGAGAGGGTATCTCAAAAGTCAGCAAAACCATCAATTTACAGTCACGCTGACCCCGAAGTCTCGGGGGAAGCGCTTGTAGCCATGATGAACCAATCCTTCGACTAAGCTCAGGATGACCATAGGAGACTTTTAAGATACCCTCTTTAAAATCCTGCGAACGAGGTTTAATCTATTTAATACTTACCGGTTCCTGCTTCTTCTTTAACAGGCTTTCTATTTTACGGTACAATGTTAAGGGCTCAAAAGGTTTGTTCAATACATCATCTGCCCCGCTTTGCATGGCTGTTGCCTGCTCTTCTTCTAATATGGCTGCCGACAATGAAATTATCGGTATATCTTTTTTGTCTGCCGGCATATTAGTCCTGATCTGGTGAATAGCTTCATAACCGCTAAGCTTCGGCATGTGGGTATCCATCAGAACCAAATTGAAGTCTTTTTCCTTTAGTAGCTGAATAGCCTGCTCACCATCGCCTGCTATATCTACCTCGATATTCCAGCTACCAAGTATTTTAGTCAGCATAAACTGACTGACCGTATTGTCTTCGGCAAGCAATACCCTGATGTTATTAAATTTAGGTAATTCCACTGAATGTTGATCTATTTTTTTCGCCGCTGCCTTGTCATCGATCACGCGGTACCAATTGGTAAATTTAAAAGCGCTTCCTTCATTTTCGGTACTGGTTACCGATAATTCCCCGCCTTTTAGCTCGGCCAGCTTTTTCACAATAGAAAGACCCAATCCTGTGCCGCCATAGCTTTGCGCAATACTATCATCGGCCTGTTCAAATGAATCGAATATTACATTCAGCCGGTTACTGGCTATACCTATGCCTGTATCAATTACCGCAAATTCTATCCGGGCAGTATCACCGTCCCTATCAATAACCTTAATTGACAGTGTTACAGAACCATCGGTAGTAAATTTGATGCCATTGCTTACCAGGTTCATCAGTATCTGGTTTAAACGCAGGGCATCGGCCATGATCAGTGTGGGAACATCGGGACTAATATCCAATGCCAGGTGAATATTTTTTTCGTTTGCCCTGAACACAAAAAGCTCAATAATTGATTTGGCAAGCTGTAATAAATTGGTTTCTGAACGTACTATTTTGAATTTTCCTGATTCTATTTTTGATATATCTAAAACATCGTTAACAACTCCGATCAACGATTGTGACGATACATGCAATAGATCGGCAAGCTGTTTCTGCTCATCGTTTAACGACGTACTCATCAGCAGGTGAGTTAGCCCGATAATGCCGTTTACCGGCGTTCTGATCTCGTGGCTCATGTTGGCCAGAAAATTTTCCTTTGTACGCTTTTCCTGTTCGGCCTGCTCTTTTGCTTCAACCAGCTTTTTCTGGAATGCCTCCAGCTCCAGATTTTTCCGTTTCAGCTCTCTTTCTGTAACAACAAGCTTGATAAACGAGTTTACCTTGGCTGTGGTAATGTAGGGATCTAAGGGTTTGTACAGATAATCGATGGCCCCGGCATTCAGGCCTTTTACGGCATATTTACTTTCTTTAGATATGGCTGTAACAAAAATGATCAGGATATCGCGTGTACGCTGATTGCTTTTCAGTGTTTCGGCAAGCTCAAAGCCATCCATTCCCGGCATCTGAACATCGATCAGGGCGATACAAATATCCTGCTCCCAGCATATCCGCAAGGCTTCGTTAGGCGATGTTGTAGAAATAATATTGATATCGCCTTGCTTTAACAGCGCTTCAAGCGATATAATATTCTCCGGTTTATCGTCTACGATAAGGATGTTGACACTCATAGTTTAATGTTATGCAAAATGGCTATTTTATCTAACAATTCAAATAATGCCTCGTTATCTAAGATCAAATCGGGATTGCAGCGATCTAATGCAGCTTGGGGCATGATACGAACTTCGGCCACTTCGGGGTTTTGTATAACAGATAACCCGTTTTTACCGGCAATATAACATAAACCACCGGCGCCATCGGCATTAGCTCCCGATAATAATACTGCAATAACATGACTTCCGTACACATCGGCAACGCTTTTAAAGGTTACATCAATAGACGGGCGGCAATAATGCTCCGGCTCTGATGCATCAAGCGAGAGCATTTTCTCGGGCTCTGCCAGCACGTGATAGTTGGCCGGCGCAAAGTAAACCGTATTTCTCCTGATCTGCTCTTTGTCTTCTGCCAGCTTTACCCTAACCTGCGATTTCTGCTGCAATAATGCTTCTACAGATGATCTATAGTTTTTACCACGATGCATCACCACAATTACCGGCAGCGGGAAACCTCCCGGCAGATAGGTTACCATATCAAATACCAGGCTGAACCCACCGGCAGAACAGCCAATAAGCAAAATTTCTGCATCGGTAATTCTTCGTTCGATATGTTGGCTCAGATCAAGCAATTTTTTGATAAATATTTTCGATACGGTCTATGATCCTGAACCGGTTTTTAAGCTCATCGCTGCGCAGGCTTTCTTTAGAGCCCAGGCATAAAAAACCAAGCATACATAAACTGTTATAGAAAAGATCAATAATTTTTTGCTGCTGCTCTATATCAAAATAGATAAGCACATTGCGACATACGATCACCTGAAATTCATTAAATACTCCGTCTGACACCAGGTTATGCACTGAAAAAAGCGTGTGCTTTTTTAATTTCTGAAGTATACAGGCGGCATCGTATTTTGCAATGTAATATTCTGAAAGCGAGTGTATAGCCCCCGAGGCCTGGTAATTCTCTGAATACTGTTTCATGCTTCTGAGGTTGTAGATACCTTTTTTGGCTTGTTCTATTACCCGCGTGTTGATATCTGTACCATATAAGAATGCCCGCTTATACAATTGCTCTTCGTACAATAATATGGCAAACGAATACAGCTCCTCGCCGCTTGAACAGCCTGCATTCCATATTTTAATTCGCTGAAACGACGCCAGGTAAGGCAATACTTTTTCGCGAAATGCTTTATAAAAATCAGGATCGCGGAACATTTCTGTAACGTTGACCGTGATACCGGCTAAAAATTCATCAAAAAAATCAGGATCATTGATCAATACAGAGCGTAAATCAAATAGCGGCAAATGCTTAACGTGCATCAGGCGTGTTACCCGGCGTTTTAACGATGCCTTTGCATAACCAGTCAGATCAAGTCCGTAAATTTTGTACACCAGCTCCGTCAATTCATTCAATTCATTAAATGTTATGGTATATGTTGTGGATCCCTCCATAGTTTAGCGCAGGTGTTAAGTAAAAAGTCAAAACCCCGAAGGGCTAACAACAGCTCAATAGGTCATAGCTACATCTAACTTAACCAAACCCGCATCATTGAAAGCAACATATCGGCATCTATCGGTTTGGTGATATAATCGCTGGCCCCGGCCTCTATACATTTTTCCCGGTCGTTTTTCATCGCCTTTGCGGTAAGTGCAATTACAGGCAGCTTTTTAAACCGTTTTTGCTTACGCAGTTCCCTGATGGCCTCATAACCATCCATTTCGGGCATCATAATATCCATCAAAATAATGTCTGTTTCAGGTTTTTCATCCAGTTTTTTTAGTGCTTCATGTCCGTTTGTGGCAATTTCTATATTCAGATTATACTCCTGTAAAACACTGGTAAGGGCAAAAATGTTGCGCATATCATCATCTACAATCAGCACATTTTTATTTTCGAGCGCTTTTTCTAATGTTGATACCTGCTTACCGGATTTGCCTGTATGCGGCTTGCCGGGGTTTGTACTGATGGTACCGGCCTTAATTTTATGCATAAAGAGGTTTACCTCATCCAGCAAACGCTCGTTTGATTTATTATTTTTCAGCACCATAGCGTGGGTATGCTGCATTACACGTGCCAGGCTCTCCTCATCCAGCTCCATAGCCGTATTAATTATGATCGGGATCTCGGCCAGCTGCTTATCGGCTTTAATTTTATCCAGCAGGTCTAATCCCGACATATCGGGCAGGTTCAGATCAAGTATAATGCAGTCAATGCTACCAGTCCCCTGTAACTTTTGCAATGCTTCTTCACCGCTAAATGCCTGTATCACTTCGGCTGCATTTTCTGCCAATTGCTGCCGCAGGTTTTCACTTTGCACCTCGTGATCTTCTATCAGCAAAACCTTATTCAGGTTCAGCCGGCCGCTCTGGCTTAACAGGTTAAACGCATTTTCAAGCGATTCTTTATTGACCGGCTTTTTAAGGAAACCGATAGCTCCCTCCTGCCTGGCCTGCATGGCCCGCTCATCGCCGGCAGACATCATGTGTACCGGGATATGCCTTGTCTCGGGATTGGCCTTCAATGCTTTCAGCACTTCCCAACCATCCATCACCGGCAGCATAACATCCATTACAATAGCGTCCGGACGTTGTGCTAAAACCATCTCTACTACAATATCTCCCCGGTGTGCCAGTATGGGTTTAAACCCTCGTTCAAGGGCATAGCTTTTTAATATATCGGCAAATATTTCATCGTCTTCAACAATAAGCAGAATATGCTCTTCTGACTTATTTGTTGCCGCTTTATGTAATGCATCCTGCTTAACGGTATCCTTTTGTGATAAAGAATTTGCGGCGGCCGATTGTTGCAGTGATGTACCGGCCTTTACCGGAAGGTACAGGGTGAACGTGCTGCCTTCGCCAAGATTGCTCTTTACATGAATTTCGCCGCCCAGCATCAAGGCCAGCTGCCTGCTTATTGATAATCCGAGCCCGGTGCCGCCATACTGCCTGCTGGTTGAGCCATCGGCCTGCCTGAACGCCTCAAAAATCACCTGCTGCTTATCTTCTGAAATGCCTATGCCGGTATCAGATACGCTAATGGCAACAATTTGCTTATCGGCTACCTGTATCAGATCGGGATTATAATAGTTTATATCTGCCCCGGCCAGATGAATATCTACCGTAATACGACCGTTTTCGGGAGTAAACTTAAAGGAGTTGGATAACAGGTTTTTAATGATCTGCTCAATACGCATCCTGTCTGAGATCAACGTATCGGGCACGGCATCATCTACGTGAAACTCATAAGTAATATTCTTATTCTTAGCTACTTCGCTAAATAACAGCTCAAGCTCCTGCCTGATCTCTGCCAGGCTGACTTCTTCAACCGTAAGTTCCAGCTTGCCGGATTCAATTTTAGAAAGGTCGAGAATATCATTGATCAGCATCAGCAGGTCGCTGCCGGCATTATGTATCACACCGGCGTACTTTACCTGCTCATCTGCCAAATTATTGCTTTTGTTTTCCTTAAGTATACGGGCCAGGATAAGGATGCTGTTTAATGGCGTACGCAATTCATGGCTCATATTGGCCATAAATTCTGACTTGTACTTATTGGTTTGCTCCAGCTCCCGGGCTTTGGCGCTGATAGCTTCGCGGGCCCGCTCTACCGTTTTATGCTGTTCTTCAAGCAGTTCTGCTTTTTCTTCCAGCTCAGCATTGATTTGCCGCAATTCTTCCTGCTGTACGCGAAGCTCCTCTTCAGAGGCCTGCAATAGATGTGTTTTTTGCAACAGCTCCTCATTGGTGGTACGAAGCTCTTCCTGCTGGGTCTCTAATTCTTCGGCCTGCTGCTGGGTTTGTTCAAACAGATCACGCATTTTTACACGAGCCTGCGCTGCATTGATTGAAATGCCAATGCTATCGGCAATAATGCTTAGTAATTTTAGCGATTGCGTGCCAACTTTTTCTACAAAAGCAAGCTCGATAACCCCTTTCAGGTTACCGTTAAATAAAAAGGGTTGTAAAACTATCGAGCCTGGCCTGGTATCGCCCAACCCTGAGCTTACTTTAATGTAATTTTCGGGTACATTTTCTAAAACAATACGTTTTTTTTCAAGAGCCGCCTGTCCGAGCAAGCCTTCGCCTATTTTGTAGGTTACAGGCATTTTTTTATGCGAATATGCATAGCTGGCAGCAAGCTTTAAGACATCGCCGGCCTCATTGGCTAAATACAGCGCAGCCACTTTTGCATTCATATATTCGGCCATCCGGGTAATTACATTGGTTGCTATTTCTCCAACCTCCAGCTCACCACGCATCGATTCATCCAGCATCGATGTACCTTTTAATAACCAGTTCTTATTTCTATTTTCTTCAGAAACCTGCCGCAGGTTTTTGTTAGCCATACGCATCTGGTTTTCTATTACCTTTTGCTGCCTGAACGTGCGGATAATATACGATAGCAGTAACAATATCAGGCAAAGAATAATGAACGAGCCACTTAAAATAACCAGTAATGTCCGGTCAACGCCGGCCTCGCTCTGACTTCTGCGCTGAATCAGCTTTTTATTTTCAAATGCCTGGATACTTGCGATATACGAGCGCACTTTATCCATGTACAGCTTTCCGTGATTCTGTAATATTCTTTTCTGAACTGCCTCAAAACCCGCACTGTTACGTAAGCCGATAGTATATTTCATTTCGGCAATTTTCCGCGAAACATACAGTTGTAACGAGTCAACATTTACCAGTTGATCATTTGAACCGGCAAGTAATGATTTAAGCTGAAGTATGGCCGGATCAACGTTGTTAACAGACAGGTTATAAATATCCAGGTATGCTTCTGAACCGGTAATAATATATCCCCGCTGACCTGTTTCTGCATCAACAAGATATTGTTGTATGTTGCCTGAAAGGGTAACAATTTTCTCAGTACGGTTTGCCCAGTTTATATCCGATTGCAGCTTTTGTATGCTTAAATAAGATACTATAGCCAGAACAAATACAAAAAACAGGGTAATGCCAAACCCGGTTAAAACCTGCTGCTGAAAAGTAAACTTACGCATAGCCAATTATACAAAAAAAGCAAAGGATTTTAAGCACACTTAAATTTTTTATGTTGTTGCTGTTATGATGTATAGTCTGAAGCTCTGGAAGGAGAAAAGAAAGGCGGAAGAAACAAGGATGATCCCGGATACCAGGGAAGTAATTCTTCACCAGTTAAACGCTAATTTTTATAAAGTCAGGCAGTTTAGGGCGCTTGCATTAGCTGATAATTACCATGATACTTAAGGTATAAGCGCAATCTGCGATTCGCTTTCTCAGGTTATCCGGACAACGGCGCCATCCAGATCATCGGTAATATACACCTGGCAGGATAGCCGTACATTGGGATTGGCAATTCCGGCTTTTTCAATAGAAGTCTGCTCATTCCGCTGCCTGGGTGGCAACGGTGCCTTTGAATTAGTAATTTCAACCAGGCAAGTGGCACAACGCCCTGTGCCACCGCACTGGCCGAAATCATCTACGTCCATCGTATCATTGATCAATGCACGCAGATCGCGGTATTCCCCCCATCGGGTTTGTATAGAATGTTCACGCCCCGAATAAATAATGGTAAATGTAATAGCCGGGATATGCTCCATTATTTATCCAGCCAGAACTCATCCGCATAATTATCTTTTACGTTATCGTGCAAAGCGTTGAGTTGTTGTCCGACAGCTTCCAGTTGCGAAAGGCTCAGCACCTGCTCCATATACGGAAAAAGGATCCGTTCTTCATACCGCACATGCTCATTAACCTCATCGGCCAGTTGCAGCAGCAAAGTATCGGTGCAGTTATCGTTCAGCGCTTCAATTTGCCGCCTGATGCGCTGATGGTCGGCTGCCGCCTTTTGTACAGGTTCATCCTGCACCATACTGAAAAGTATCTCCTCTTCTTTACGGAAGTGCTCGCCCAAATGCTGCTGCCAGAAATAGTTTACATAACGGCATACTCTTTCAAGAGCTACTTGTTGCTTAACACCCTGTCTTATTTTCCAGCAAAACAATAAACTGTAATGATGTTCACGCGATAATTCGAGGATATTCTCGTTGCGCCTGATAGGTTTCTGTGCCATAGCCGATTATTTAAGCCGTTTGTGTATATATTTTTGCAATACCAGGGCCTGGTTATGCTCTTCGTCGTGAGCGGCATACAGCAAGGTAACGGTTTTGTGTTCTTTCACCTGCTCAATCAACGCTTCAACCGCTTCATTTTCTTTCAATTCTGCCTCATACCGGCGGCAGAACTCAGCCCATTTCTCAGGGTCGTGGTTAAACCACTTACGCAGCGCATCCGAAGGAGCGACCGCCTTCGCCCATTCATCCAGGTGCGCATTTTCTTTTTTTATGCCACGCGGCCAGAGCCGGTCAACCAGCACCCTAAAACCATCGGCTTTAGCAGCCGGCTCATATATCCGTTTAATAGTAATTGCAGACATGGGAAACGTTTTAGGCTATTAGCTGATAGCCATCAGCCAATAGCTATATTCTCTATGCATTAAACTCCTGTTCCAACAAAATTGATTTCGGAAAAAGGATATTATTTTCAAGGTGGATGTGCACATGCAGATCTTCCTCAAATGTTTTCAATGCCTCAAAAGCTACTTTATAGGTCGAGCAGGCATCATCCGCAGGGGTATAATTGTTGCTCAATCCGGCAATTTGCCGAAAACGCTCGCCCTCCTGGTTATGCTCTATCATCATCATTTGTACCGGGTTGCGCACCGTTCCGAACATGGGCAAAACCAATTCCGACTGTTCATTTTTTGCCTGAACCATTTTACGGATGAATGGAAAAAGCATCACTTCCTCTTTTTTCATGTGCATATTCAGCTCGGCAACCGATTCTGAAAACAGGTGATAGATATCCTTAAGCTCCGGATGCCGCTGGCCATGCACCTTGCAGATCTTATCTAAGTAAGCAGTGATCTCGGGCGATCTCTCCCGTATGCCACCGTGATACTTCTTCTGGATAAAGTCGGCCAGAAAATCTAACGACCAGGTATTGTAGCCGCTATAATTCTCGGGACTTCCTTCTAAAGCCGATGCAATTTCCCGCTCCAGTAACCGGGTATCCACATTTTCAGCTTTGCAGGCTTCATCTAACGTACGATCGCCATTACAGCAAAAATCAATATGATATTTTTGAAAAACGGATGCGGTTTTATAGTTGTCTGCTACAATTGCGCCAACGGTTTTTTGTGCTAAATTTTCCATGATCCTATATTATATATTAAGTCAAAAGTTAAAGTTGAGTTTAGCGAAACTCCCCCGAGTAATCCGGGGTTCGGGGTTAAAAGCTAAAAGTTATCTGCCTGTTCTCATTGGCATAAGCTAAATGGTTAAACAGTTTTAAACAGGCCTATGCCAAAAATAAACAGCCCTGCCACCTTAATTAATTCTCCAATTACATAATAGATGTGGTAGCTGGCCGATCCGGGTGTTTTACCGGCTATAAACATGGTAGCACGGGCGTCAAGGGTAGGCAGCAGCCACAGGGTTTGAACCAGCAAGATCAGTATAACCACAATAATAGCCGGCATATTTGCAGGCAGAAAAAACGGTTTGGCCCTCAGGAACATGGTCAGGATAATGGCTATGGCAAATACCCATTCTATTTTATTTAAAACGCTGTATACCAGCCTGCCGATACCCAACCCCAGCGGCATGGTAATACCCGGCGCACGAAATTTCAGCCAGGCTTCCAGGAAGCTGATAGCGCTTACAAAGCCGATCCATAAAAATACGCAGACAAGCACCAGGGGAAATTTTACGGTTACCATTATAAGATCTTTTTTAAAGGGTTCTCGCGGTAATAGTTGATTTTATATTCAAACATTTCGGCCATTTTATCGGCCCGCCATTTAGCTTCTTCGGCCTTTTCGCCGGTAAACAATTCATCAACCGTTTGGTAAAACAGCTTTAGCCATTGTTCAAAATGTGCATGATCTACCGGAAGATTAGCATGCGGAACAAACGGGCTGCCAAAATACGTGTGGTCTCCCAGCAGCACCGTTTGCCAGAAGGTGTACATTTTTTCCAGGTGCTGTGGCCAGCGATCCTGGATGCGCTCGTTAAATATCGGCGCAAGCAATTGATCATCCCGCACTTTGGTGTAAAAGGTGTCTACCAGTAATTTTACATCGTCCAGTGTAAGTATGTCTTTCGGCGTCTTCATCATCATATTATTTTATTGAAACATAGGTAACCAGGTAATACAGCGCCCAGCCTACAAAACCTATCATCAAAATCCATACCCATGACGGGATACTGTGCGGCGTCTCGCTGCCGGTTATCAGGAATTTTTTCTGATCGCCTTTACCATACGCATTGATCATAATAGGTAGCACACCGTCAACCACGGCATTCTCCGAAATACCTTCTATAGCTATTGCCGGGCCGTTTCTCACCTCAAACGGAATCAGGCGTATACCTTCTTTTCCTGTAGGATCTTTGCTTACTATTTTAAGCGTATGCTGTCCGTCAACCAGCTTTCGGGTATCAAGCTCAAAATTTACCGGCGAAACAAACTCTGCGATAGGCTTTTCTTTATCGTCTATAAAAATAAATATCCTGCTTTTATCTTCCATGTTATTCCTGCTCTAAAACAAACCGTTTAATATGATTTTCTGATCTTTCGCCGGGACGGATAAGCCACTTTACCGAAAAAAACAAGGTAAACAGCACAATACCAACGGCAATATACACAATGACATAATCCCAGTTGCTTTGCGGGCCGGTACCGTGGGTAATGCCTCTTAAAATCCTGGGCTGCTGTTTCTCACATGCCGGACACGCCCATGCGGCCACGCTAAGCAGCAATGCCGGAAACAATAACATCATGCGCTTCATATATTTTTTCATTTTTGAGCCGATTTTACTTTCACCGTTTCTATTAATTTTTTGATCTCATCAACCGTTACTTTGCGGGCATTATTTCCCCAGCTTGTTTTCTCATGGTTCATAATAGCCGCAATCTCTTCGGGTTTGAGGTTATTGGTTGTGCCAATGGCCGGCATCGGGCCAAAGCCTTCCTGTATACGTCCGCTGTAACCGTTCATAATGATATCTACCATCAGCTCCGGGTTATCGTCTAAAACTATTTTACTTCCTTTTAACGGCGGGAAAGCTCCTTTCAACCCTTCGCCATTAGCCTGGTGACAGCTCTGGCAATTAGCCGTATACAGTGATGCACCGTCTAATTGCTCTTCCTCTCCCGCTGCCCCGGGCTGCGCTTTGGGCGCCCGCTTATATAAAAATTCCGGAACCGGGCTGCCGTCAGGTAATTTGGTTTGTTTGAGCGATTGCAGGTACGCCACCAGTTGCAATGCTTCTTTTTTAGCTACCACTTTACCTGCCGAGCCATCCAGATATTCTTCTGGTATATTAACCACAACATCGCCTTCGGCAGGATGCTTTTTAACCTCGAACATCCAGGGATAAGCCGGCATAACTGATTCTTTTACCACGATACGCGGATTATACAAATGCACCAGGTTCCAGTCTAAACTGGGCTGGCGGTTACCGATATTGGTCAGATCGGGGCCGGTACGTTCTGTACCCATCAACGTTGCGGTATTACGCCAGAAATCGGTACGGTGGATGCCTGCATAATCGGCAGCTATGCTGGGCCGCTCGCCCCAGGTTTTGTCCATATCCACATTACGCACCTGCTGGGTATGACAGGCCACGCAGCCGTTGGCCACAAATACGGCTTTGCCGGCAATGGCATCTTCGCTCAGAGGCTCGGCATTTGGCAAAGGTTCATAGTTACGCTGGTTGTTCAATGCCGGAAATATGGCTACCAGCATAGTCAGCACAACGAAAAACAGGAATGCCGTCCAGAAAAGTTTTTTATGATTATCAAAAAAATCCATATTAATAAGTCAAAAATCAAAATTCAAAATTCAAAAGCTGAGTCTCAGCACTTAACCGGCTAATTCCTTTTCTTCGTTTAACGCAATATCCTGGCTTAACAGTTCAAATGCCTTTGTCTTTACATCGATGGTATTGTTGCGGGCAATCATCCTGTAAAAGTTATAGGCAAAAAACAAATGCGAGAGCCACATCAGGCTTCCGCCGATGGCACGCCACAGCCAGAACGGAGCCATAAACACCACACCTTCAATAAATGGCTTCCCTTCCAGCCACATCAGTCCTTTCATGGTGCTGCCATACATTAACGGGATGGTATAAAACAACAAGCCGATCAATGCCAGCCAGAAGTGGGCTCCCACGGTTATCTGAGGCGGCTCTTTTCCCGTTAAACGGGGAATTACGGCGTACATGCCCGCCCACAGGAAGAAGCAGATGATACCATACATGGTGAGGTGCGAGTGCGCCACCGTAAAATCGGTAAAATGCCAGATGAGGTTAGTGGAGCGAAATGCTTCGGCCGTACCCTGCATAGAGCCGGTAAAGTAAAACACAATTCCCACCAGGAAAAACGGCAAGGTGTAGCTGCCAGCTATTTTGTGCCAGGCGCCCTTAAAGGTCATTAAAAAGTTGGTTGTTCCGGCAATTACCGGGATGGCCATTCCGGCGCTTCCCACAATAGCCACCGTTTGTAATGCCCACGGAATGGAGCTGAACACAAAGTGGTGTGTACCGATCAAGGTGTAAAACAGAATCTGTGTCCAGAAAGCCAGTATACCCAGGCTGTACGAATAAATGGGTTTATTAAGCTGCTGTGGCAGGTAATAATACACAATACCAAGCGTGAACAGCATAAACCACATGCCCACGCCCTGGTGCATATAATAGCCCTGTATAATGGTTTCGCCCAGGCCATCCTGCCAAAGCGGAACGTAAGCCACAACGGCAATAACCAATGCAAACATTACCGCGGCTACAATGTACCAGTTTGATATGTATATTTCTTTGGTGGTACGGCGGGCAATGGTTTTCAGGTAATTGATCAGCGTAAGCACCAACCCGATGCCGAAAAGCAGCATAATGGGCCATATATATTCGCGATATTCGCCGCCGCCATTATTCAGGCCGGCCATTAAGCTGATCGAGCCTATTATTACCGCGGCATTAATTAAATAAAGTGCGTACCAGGCGGCTTTTAAGCTGTACAGGGGCGTATTGCTTACCCGCGGAACGACATAATAGCCTAAGCCTAACATCCCTAACGATGCCCATCCCCAGAATACCGAGTTGGTATGTACCGGCCGTAAGCGGCCAAAGCTCAGCCAGCTGAAATGGTCGGCATCAGGAGCTACAAACTTAATACCCAGGTATTCGCCTAAGGTTGTTCCGAATAACAGCCAGAAGGTAGCACAGCCGATGTACCACAATACCAACTTTGATAGCTGCGGGTCGATATTCGGGCGCTTCTGCGCTTTCTTTTTAACAGCTACAATAGGCAAAACGGCTTTATGATCTATATTGTTCAGCAAGCCAATTTCATCCTCGGCCGGAAGATTCCCTGATAATTCGGTGTGGCTCAACTGGAAATCCAGCGCAGCCTTGCGTTTTTGCAATTCCGGCGTAATGGCTTCTGCCGGTAAGGTTTTAAGGTAGGCCGCCAGCCGTTCGGCTTCGGCCAGATTTTGCTTATTCTGGTATTGCTTCAGGCTATTTATAATTTTAACAACCAGCAGCAGTATACCAACCACAATGGGTGTAAGAATTAAAACAACAGTAATGATAATCCCCCCTTCGCTGCTTAAAGAAGCCGATGCCGCATTGCTGGGCTGTGCCAACAAAGCGGTGCTGTTGCCGCATAAAAACAAGCCGGTTAGCAGGCTTAGCAGCTTCGCTTTGGTGTGCCTGCCTTTTCCCGGAGCAGCTTTCTGCCTGCTTACATTTATCAGCGTTTCAATCTGGCCGCTATCCAGGTTGGTGAGATAAGCGTCGAGCATGGTTTGTTTTGAGGCTTCCTTAATGTCGTTTTCGCGGGATGCAATGGCTTTGGTTTTTACCAGCAACCAGCTGACTGCTACAGCAATTACTACCAGGAGCAAAATGCCTATACTGATCAAGAAAGCATCACCATAGGCAAAATTACCTGCTCCCGCAGAAGCTGCCTGAGCTTTTGCCGGAGCCATCATCCCTCCTAAAAGGAGCATGCAGATTGCGAATTGTGAAAGTTTAATATACATATTATAATATAATAAGACCTTTTTATCTTTTATTAAGTTAAAAAAATGCTAATTTCTTCTCAGGTAGCTGATTCCGGCATTAAGCTCATCATTAAAGTTTTCTACAGTTACCGAGCCCAGCATAATTTGCAGCTGCTCCCTGATGGTTTTGAACTTGCTGTGCAACGGGCAGGGTTTGATCTCAGAGCATTGCTTTAACCCCAGGGCGCACCCGGTAAATATGCCATCGCCGTCAATGGCTTCTACCACGTCTGCCAGCGTATGTTTTTTAGATACCTCATCCAGGTAAAAACCCCCGTTCGGCCCTTTCAGTGATTGCACCAATCCTCTCTTGCCTAAATCCTGGAGTATTTTCGCAATAAAATGCTCGGGCGAGTCAATACCTTTGGCAATTTCCTTTATCCCCACCCTGCTTCCATCTGCTGATTTATGAGCAATGAATATTACCGCCCGGATTGCGTATTTACACGTTTTTGAGAACATCGTATCGCTTTACGCGGCAAATATACAGGTTATTTTTAATAAAAGATATTTTTATCTTTTATTTTTAAATTACATTAAAAGCACGCTATAAACGTTACATTTAATAGATCACTAACAAGCTGAACAATTCTGTTTTTTGAAAAGCACTTGCAATAGCATTTGGGTACTGATAGTCCCGCCATCCGCTATAGCCCTCATTGCATTCGGGGCTGCCGCTCCTGTCCGGGTTTAGCTTGGTCAGGACAGTGCTACTCTGAAACTTTGATACCTTTTAGAAGGCTGTCAAAGTTACCGCAGACAGCGTTTGGAACGCTGTCTGCGGTAAAATCGTAAAAGCCTGGAGGCTTTTGAGTAACAGCACTAAGCAGAGCTTAGCGCTATCGAGAACTTTGATACCTTTTAGAAAGTTGTCAAAGTTAGTGCAGACAGCCATTTACGTTGTCTACTCTCCTATCCATTTCTTCCTTACAGCAGCCTGCTGCGATGTAATTTGTTCCATAGGAACAATGCGGTATTGTACCGTTGGGTTCTCCTTCAATTCGGCAACAATGGTTTGTACCCGGTTGTCGCGGGAAATTAATATAGATATGGTATCGTCAACTTTTTTAGCAGAGATCATTTTATCAAGATCTTTGTCAGTGTTTACACGTTCACCGTCTATGGCAATAAGCTCATCGTTAACGTTAATACCGTTAGCCCAGGCGCCTGAATTTCGCACTATACCGGTAACCATAAGTTTACCATCTTTTACCGATGTGGATACACCCAGGTACGGCGTGCCGGAATCGGCATTGTTAACGAGCTTGTATCCGGCATAAGCCAGGTATTGGTTATATTTGATGGCTTCGGTTCCGTTGATATAGGCGGCATAAAATGCATCGAGATTTTTACCGGCAGCAATTTCCAGCAGATTTTTAAAGGCAGCATCGGTAAACCCTTTATTTTTCTTCTTGTAAAACTCGTTATAAGCAGCCTTCATCACATCGTCAAGGCTTCTTTTACCGTTACTGGCGTGAATAATTTCCAGGTCTAACAACATCCCGATAAGGGCTCCTTTAGTATAATACGAAATGCTGTTGTTACGCGAATTTTCGTTCGGGCGGTATTGCTTTATCCAGGCGTCAAAGCTCGATTCACTCACCGACTGGTATTTGTTCCCCGGTTGGTTCTCATACGTATTAATGTCCTTGACCAAAGCATTCAGGTAATTGCCGGGAGATTGCATGCCGCTTCTGGCTACAAACAATTTATCGTAATAAGCCGTAAAACCTTCGGAAATCCACAGGTTGGTAGTATAGTTCTCATGGTCATAATCAAACGGGCCCAAAGCCTCCGGGCGCAGGCGCTTTACGTTCCATAAATGAAAATATTCGTGCGCCACCAGCCGGAGAAAATTGATATAGCCGGATGGGTTGGCATACTCGTTACGCGAAGCGCCTAAAACCGTAGAATTCAGGTGCTCCAGTCCGCCGCCACCATCTGCATAATTATGCACAATAAATACATAACGCTTATTGGGATTCTCGCCAAAAACACGGGTTTCTTCTTCCACTATTTTCGCCATATCCACCTTAAGACGCTCTTTATCATAGTTTCCGCCGCCGTACATGGCAACTTCGTGCTTCACCCCTGCTGCATTAAATTCAAATATATCCTGGTTACCAACCTCAATCGGCGAGTCGTACAATATATCAAAATCGGGTGTGTAGTAGGTATTTGACGAACCTTTTACAGCTTCCAGGCCGGTGGAAATTTTTGTCCAGTTCCGGGCCGGAGAAACAGTTATGATTGCAGGCTGGTTTATCTGACCGTCTACGTACATAAATATCCCGGTAGGTGATATAAAAGCATGACTATTGTCAACAAAACTGGTACGAACCGATATTTCAAAACAATAGACACGGTAATTCAGCCATACCTCCTGCCCGGCAGTATGTACACGCCAGGTATTTTTATTGATTTTATTGTAGGATACCGGCCGGTTATTTTTATCATACGCCTTTACCTGCTCTACATTTTTGGCAAATTCGCGAACCAGGTAGGAACCCGGCGCCCATACCGGCATTTTTATATCCAGGTAATCGGCAGCAATGCCCGAAATGTGCATTTTAACATCCGTATAATGGGCTTGTGGTTCTGAAAAGGAAACTTCAAAAGCAATTTTGGTTTGTGCAGCAGAAAATTGTATCATAAACAAAAGAAATAACAGGAGCTTACAGTGTTTTTTCGACATAATCCGGTTGTTTGTTGGTGTATTTCAAATCGTCGCCGGCTGGTGTCTCAACAGCCGTGGCAGTTTGCCGTGAGCGGTGTACCCTACCGTCCGCAAAAGTAATATAATGCAACCATTTGAAATGCACCCGTTGTTTGTGCCGGCTAAAATTAACGTATTTTTATACAGCTTTTTAACCCGATTATAAAATTTATTGAATACCGGTTTGCTACAATTTAGCCCATAAATGATGCTGTAAAATAGTTGATACAACGTTTTATTAGAAAAAATTAACCAATAGATTTGACATCAGGATACCATTAGCGAGTATCGTTATATTAAACTAAACTGCATTTCAGAAACTTTTAGCCTGTAGTAACCGGCCTTAAAATGCCTGAAACCATCAATCAGAAGAGTGAACCTTATATGAAGACCAGATATATTATTTATTCCATGCTTGTTATCGGCCTGGTAGCTTTAATCGGCTATCGCATACATAAAAATAAAGAAGAAGGCGCAGGCGGTGGTAAAGGTAAAGGTGGCGGAAAACAGGGAAACGCTCCCGTACGCGTTTATGGTACGGTTGTAAAAACCGGCACATTCGCGAATACCCTGTCATTATCAGGAACGCTGGAAGCCAACGAGGAAATAAAGGTTACCGCTGAAGTATCGGGCATAGTACGCTCCATTAATTTCCAGGAGGGCAGCACGGTAAGTAAAGGCCAGGTTTTACTGCGTATCGACGATTCTGAACTACGGGCCCAGCTATCACAAGCTACTACAAAACAAGCACTTGCAGCACAAACCGAACATCGGGCCAAATTGTTACTGCAAAAAGAAGCTATTAGTCAGGAAGAATACGATACAGCGCTTGCCGACCTGAAATCGCAGCAGGCGCAAACTCAGCTAATTCAGGCCCAGATCGCAAAAACCATTATACGGGCTCCGTTCAGCGGCCGTATCGGGTTACGTACCATTTCTGTTGGCGATTATGTTACACCAGCTACTGTGATAGCTAATCTGGTAAGTATCAACCCACTTAAAGTGCAGTTGGCCGTACCGGAAAAGTATGCCGACCGGCTAAAAGTAGGCTCAGCCTTATCATTCACTGTAAATGGCTCGACCGAGAAACATACGGCAACCATTTACGCCCTTGAACCGGCTATTGATGCCAACACCCGTACGTTAAAACTAAGGGCTAAAGTACCTAATCCTGATGGGAAATTGTTGCCAGGCTCATTTGCCAAGATATCGTTACCGCTGGCAATAGTTAAAAACGCCATACTTATCCCCAGCGAAGCGGTTATTCCCGTGCTGAATGGTAAGCAGGTATATGTTTCTAAAAACGGAAAAGCCGAACAGGTGCTGATTGAAACTTCGGAACGTACCGATAAGGACGTTTTGGTAACATCAGGGTTGCATGTTGGTGATACGGTATTAACCAGCGGCATTATGGCACTAAAAGTTGATATGCCGGTTAAGGTGGAGCTGAAAGGAAGGTAGGAAGGTGGAAGGCTGAAGGTGGAAGGCTGAAGGTAGAAGGTAGAAGGTAGAAGGTGGAAGGTGGAAGGTGAGAATAAAAACAAGGCACAGCATAGTCTAACTCCCTCCCTGAGGGAGGGTCGGGGTGGGCTTTCTGCCTGCGCTCGTTTACAGAACGAGTGCATAAATATCCGGCGTTTATAACGCCGAAATAGCAGAACAGCTTTAAACCGGGATTAGGATATTGAACATGTTTTAGAATAGTGCACAGGGATTTTTACTTTTAATTTTTTGAATTTTTACTTATAAAAATGAGCTTATCAACCATAAGTATAAAGAGACCGGTTCTTACCATTGTAATGAACCTGATACTGATTTTGTTCGGTGTGATAGGTTATACCTTTCTCGGCATACGGGAGTTTCCATCTATCGATCCTCCTACCATATCTGTCCGTACCAGTTATTCGGGTGCAAACCCCGATATTATTGAATCGCAGATCACTGAACCGCTGGAAAAGTCCATCAACTCAATTGACGGTATACGCAATATCTCATCATCGAGCAGTTTGGGAACCAGTAACATTACGGTTGAATTTAACCTGGATAAAAACCTGGAAGAGGCGGCCAACGATATCCGCGATAAAGTTTCGCAGGCTGCACGCTCTTTACCTCAGGATATTGATGCTCCCCCGGTTGTAACCAAAGCCGATGCCGACTCGCAGCCCATTATGATATTAACGGCGCAAAGCAGCACCCGTAATATTATGGATTTGAGCGATTATGCCGAAAACGTTATCGCCCAGCAATTACAAACCATTGCCGGCGTAAGCAGTGTGTATATCTACGGACAAAAGCGCTATGCCATGCGCTTATGGATCGATCCTATGAAGCTGGCTTCGATGGGCTTAACCGTACAGGATGTTCGTAATGCGCTGGATCAGCAAAATGTAGAGCTGCCATCGGGTAAGCTTACCGGCCAGAACACCGAGCTTACCATTAAAACGCTGGGTAACATGTCTACTCCCGATCAGTTTGATAACCTGATCATTAAGACCGATGGAAGTAATATTATCCGCTTTAGCGATGTTGGCCGTGCCGAATATGGCCCTGAAAACCTGGAAACCAGCCTCAGCGAATCCGGTATCCCGATGGTAGGTCTGGCCATTATTCCGCAACCCGGCTCTAATTACCTGGATATATCCGAAGCTGTAAACAAGCGGTTTGAGTTACTGAAAAACGAGCTTCCGAAAGATATCCAGCTAAAAATGGCTATCGATTACACGCTGTTTATCAAAAAATCGGTAACCGAGGTGGCCGAAACCATCCTGGTGGCATTGGTATTGGTAATCCTGATCATTTACCTGTTTTTCAGGGATTGGGGCATTGCCTTCCGGCCATTAATAGATATTCCGGTATCGCTGATAGCGACGTTCTTTATCATGTACCTGTTCGGGTTCTCGGTAAACGTGCTCACCCTGCTGGCTATCGTGCTGGCAACAGGCTTAGTGGTCGATGACGGTATCGTGGTAACCGAAAACATCTTTAAAAAGGTGGAAGAAGGCATGTCGCCCGTAGAAGCAGCCATCAAAGGAGCCAATGAAATTTTTATAGCGGTTATTTCCATTTCGATAACGCTTGCCGCTGTGTTCCTGCCCGTAATATTTTTAGAGGGATTTGTAGGCCGGTTATTCCGTGAATTTGGTGTGGTAATAGCCGCAGCCGTTTTGATCTCTGCTTTTGTATCGCTTACGCTTACACCGATGCTGAATGCCTACCTGATGAAAGGCGGAACACACAAAAAATCAAAATTCTACAACCTCACCGAGCCTTATTTTGAGAAAATGACTTCGGGCTATGCTGAAGCGCTGACTTCGTTCATGAAACGCAAGTGGATCAGCTGGCCGGTCGTTATTGTTTGCTTAGGACTCATTGGCTTATTCTGGAAAATCCTGCAAAAGGAAACGGCTCCTTACGATGACCGTAACCAGCTCAAAGCCAGCATTACTACACCGGAAGGCTCGTCATTTGAGTACACCGAAAAATTTATGAACAAACTGGCTAAGCTGGTTAATGATTCTGTTCCTGAAAAGAACGTAAACTTGGTTATTACAGCCTCAAGCCAGGGTTCTGCCAGCTCAACCAACTCCGGCCGTTTGAGCATCAAGCTGGTTGATTCTGAAAAACGGCATCGCTCACAGCATGAAATTGTAACCAAGCTCAATAAGCTGGCCAAACAGTTTTCTGAAGGAAAAGTATTCTTTACCGAGCAGGCGACCATCGCGGTAAGCCGTAAAGGAGGATTACCGGTACAATATATTATACAGGCCCCGAACTTTGAAAAGCTTCGCGAAAAGCTGCCCGAATTTGTAAACCAGGTTAGTAGTGATCCTACGTTCTCGCAGTTTGATGTAGACCTGAAATTCAATAAGCCTGAGATTAACGTTACCATAAACCGTGATAAAGCGCAAAGCTTAGGAGTTTCTGTACTTGATGTGGCTCAAACGCTGCAACTGGCATTAAGCGGACAGCGCTTCGCTTATTTCTTAATGAACGGGCGGCAGTACCAGGTAGTCGGGCAGTTTGATAAGCACGACCGCGAAGAGCCTTTAGACCTCTCGTCTATTTTTGTGCGAAGCAATACCGGGCAGCTTATCCAGTTAGATAACCTGATCGAGATGAAAGAGCAAAGCAGTCCGCCACAGCTCTATCACAACAACCGGTTTATGTCGGCAACCATATCTGCTGGCCTGGCTCCTCACAAAACATTAGGTGACGGCATTGATGCGATGGATCGTATAGCCGCTAAAGTGCTCGACAAAAGTTTTTCTACCGATCTTGGCGGCGAATCGCGGGATTTCAGGGAAAGCGGCTCAAACACCATGTTTGCATTCGGACTGGCCTTGCTGCTGGTGTATCTCATCCTGGCTGCACAGTTTGAAAGTTTCATTGATCCGCTTATCATTATTATTACGGTTCCTTTAGCTGTGGCCGGTGCGATGGCTTCGCTGTGGCTATTCGGGCAAACCTGGAATATATTCAGCCAGATAGGTACGGTTATGCTTATCGGGCTGGTTACCAAAAACGGTATCCTGATTGTTGAATTTGCCAACCAGCTCAAAGAACAGGGTAAACCCAAAGCCGAAGCCATTATCCTGGCCGCGGAAGCCCGTCTTCGCCCGATATTGATGACCAGTATGGCTATTGTGCTGGGGGCCTTACCTATTGCCCTGGCTTTAGGTGCAGCAGCCAAAAGCCGTATGGGCATGGGTATTGTTATCGTAGGCGGAACTACCTTTTCGCTGATACTTACCCTGTTTGTTATTCCGGGCATCTATGCCATGTGGTCAAGAGAATTAAAACATCCAGCCGTTGAAGAAAAAGTTAAAGAAAAAGAAAACGCCGATCCGGTAGCCGTAGAGTTATGAGATATATCCTTGCTTTAGTTTACGCTTTTATAGCGCCACTATTTATCAATCAACAACTGGCTGCACAGGAGAAATTAACTGTAGAACAGGCCGTACAAATAGCATTACAGAACAACTACGATATTAAGCTGGTATCAAATTCATTGGATATCAGTAAAAATAATGTAAGCCTGGCAAATGCCGGCATTTTGCCAATGGTAAGCGGCGACTTCAATTCCAATGCAACCATCCAGAATACCGATCAAACCCAATCAACCGGCCAGGTGGTTCACCGTGAAGGTGCAAAAAACTCCAGCATGACTTATGGCGTGAATCTGAACTGGAAAATTTTTGATGGTTTTGAGATGTTTGCCAATTATGACCGTTTAAAAGAGCTGCAAAAGCTGGGCGAGGTGAATTTACGTTCAACTATCCTGGGAACAGTAACCAACGTAATAAATGCTTATTACAGCCTGGTAAGCCAGCAACAAGCATTAAATTCGGCCGAAACCACGCTTGAAATTTCACAATTGCGGTTACGCAATGCAACTAACCGGTACAGTATTGGTAAAGCCGCCAAACTGGAGGTGCTTAACGCTAAAGTTGACCTGAATACTGATACAACAAACCTGCTGCGCATGCAGGATGCGTTTAAAACATCCAAAATTCAGCTTAATGAGTTGCTGGCCAGGGATATTAATACCGATTTCACTATAACCGATACCATTATTATTGATAATCAGCTGGCGCTGAATACGCTTCAAAATCAAATGGCCAGCCTAAATCCCGATCTGCAGGCGGCTATTGTAAACCAACGCATTGCCGAGCTGAACCTTAAGCAGGTAAAAGCCAGCCGTTATCCTGATATTAGTTTCAATACCGGGTATAATTTCAGTAAAACTACCTCCGAACTGGGTTTTGCCCGGCAGTCGCAAGGAAAAGGTTTTAACTATGGCCTTACTGCCTCCATCAACATATTCAATGGTTTTTTGCAAAAAAAGAATGAAAAAAATGCTGCAATAGAAATAGAAAATGCCCGGCTTGAATACGATAAGCTACATCAGAATATTCAATCGCAGCTGCTGTCGGCCTACCAAACGTACCAAACCAATTTAAAGTTAGTAACGCTTGAACAGAAAAACCAGGCTGTGGCTAAGCAGAATCTGGACATCACGTTAGAAAAATTCAAATTAGGCACAGTTGCACCCATAGATTTCAGGGAGGCCCAGCTCAATTACGTAGAAGCCAGCGTACGGTATACCAATGCCCAGTATGCTGCAAAAATATCAGAAATTGCACTAAAACAGCTATCGGGAACGTTAGAATTACAATAAATCAGGAATTATATCCGTCTGGAAAATTATTTTAAAATAAACTTTAAACAATTTTCCGTTCATTATATTTTTACTTAATATTAATGGCAAAGTAAAAATACTAATTTCGTGTTTATGGAAATCCACCGATACAAAACCGTATTGCTGGTTGACGATAATTACATTGACAACCTGATAAGCCGCAAGTTATTGGAAAACAATGATTTTTCAGAAAACATCATTATTTATGAATCTCCGCAGGAAGCGCTGGATTTTATACAGCAGGCTTTAACAGAAAACCAAAATATACCCGAAATTATCTTCCTGGATATCAGGATGCCTGAAATAAGCGGTTTTGATTTTTTAAAACGACTTAATGCAATGGATAATATCCTGCAACACAACATTAAAATATATATGTTATCTTCGTCGCTTGATCCAACCGACCTTAAAAAGGTGGAAGAAAGTAAACTGGTAACAAACTTTATTGGTAAACCCTTAACCTCACAAAGCCTTACAGCAATTAAAAATGATATTAGTAGCAGATAGCGGATCGTCCAAAACAGACTGGATGCTGAAGTTACCCGATTCCAAAGCGCTTGAATTTCATACTCCCGGACTTAACCCCTACTTTCTCAACGAAAACGAAATAACCAAGATAATTGCCAATACCTCAGCCATTCAGCCCTATGCAGCTCAGGTAACAGAAATATACTTTTTCGGGGCCGGCTGCTCCACTCCCGATAAGCATGAAACAGTTTCTAACGGGTTATCGGCGTTCTTCAAAAATGCCTTTATCAGCGTTGACAGCGATAGTATTGGCTCCGCCTACGCAACCTGTGGAACAGGAAAAGGCTTCAGCTGCGTATTAGGAACTGGCTCCAACATTGCTTTCTTCGATGGAAAAAACGTTATAAACGGCGTACACGGTTTGGGCTATATCCTCGGCGATGAAGGCTCCGGCACGTACTACGGCAAGAAGCTTATCACCGATTACATGTACGGCAATATGCCTGATGAAGTGGCGCAGGCATTCAGCAGCAATTATACCGTTGACCACGAAACCATTACCAAAAAGCTGTACCAGCAACCGGGCGGCAACCTGTACCTGGCCTCGTTTGCAAGGTTTTTAAGCGAGGTACGAACACACGAGTACACCCAAAACCTGCTTAAAAACGGCTTTAACGAATTTATTGATACCCATATACTTACCTATCCCGATTACCATCAGCATACGTTTCATTTCGTAGGCTCCATTGCCTGGCATTTTAAGGATATATTACTGACAGCCTGTAAACAAAAATCAGTAAAAGTGGGTAAGGTACTCCA
Organism: Pedobacter sp. BS3; assembly: GCF_008274585.1. GTDB lineage: Bacteria > Bacteroidota > Bacteroidia > Sphingobacteriales > Sphingobacteriaceae > Hufsiella_A. The sequence goes on from NZ_VTRT01000003.1 coordinate 607,365, forward strand.
AAAGCCCATTCACGAGCTGTTCGAATTTATTGTTAAACGCGAAGCAGCAAGCTAATAACAGCTCTTTCTTCTTTTTTAGAAAAGCAAAACCATTGCCCGTGGGTTCCGGCAGCCCGGCTTTACGTTCATACGCCTGCGGCCTGCCCCGGTACCTCGCGGAGCATTCCGCACAGGGCCGGTATCCACTTCAATCCGGTTTAGTTAATATTTGCCTGTACTACTATCAAAACTTATCCAGTGTTATTCATTGTTTACACGAAGCTTTATAATATGCTCCAGTGCTTGTACATCAAGCTGGTCTTTGGGTCTGTTTACAGCCTTTTTGTTGGCAATAAGTTGATTGATATGCAAAAATGGCACATGGATACCATCTATATTAGCTACAGAAGCTAATGACAGACATGCATCAAAAGAATATTCTTCTAATCCTTTCATTTCTGTTAAAATATCCAATCGTAAACCATTATTGAGATGAAAGTCTGTCCAACCGGCAATAAAAGTTATGGTTTCCAATTGGGGGATATCTCCAAATCCATACGCATTGAATGCATTGCGAAGCCGTTTTCTATTTTCAGGAGAATCCTGTATCCAAATATCCAGGTCTCCGGTAAATCGTTGAAATCCATGTAAGTTTGTTGCATATCCTCCTACTATAATGTATGCTACATTACAGGTTTCCAGGCTTCTCCAAAAATTCAGAATATCCTCATCAAAAACATCCATATTAATTTATTTGCTAATGGATGGTTTATGAATTATAACTGCTTTCTGCAAGGTCTGTTGTACCTTATAAAGCCGGGTTGCCATTTCAAAGCGTTCTTTGTACGAGCGATTAAGACCCTCCTTAAGCAATGCTATTTCGGCCTCGGTAATACTGGTAATACTATTGTTGTCTTTCTTCCCAGATATGCTCATACAAGTTAATCTTATACCGATTATAAAAATACAAATTTACGACTTAGCAGTCAGGCGCAAAATTACAAAACACCCATATTATCTATATAGTATGCATCTTCTATTAGCCTGCCTCTCAAACAAACCAGTTATAGCATCCATTTAAAATATCATTACCACAAACGAATAAAATATTTTAGTATTTTTGAGTATTATGCAAACCACCTATCGTTTAACAGGAAATAAGTATGGCTTTTCTAAAGACTCTTAAAACTATGTTTGCAGGACAAGAAGTCGAAATTACGGTGAAATCGGTAAAGCCACAAGAAAAAACACAAACCGGCCTGCTCGAAATGATTCAGCAAAACCGGCAACAAGCACCCAAAATATCCCAGGAAACAGATATTCGTCGCCTTATTGATGACTCTCAATATCCTACCGAATAATTAACACGACGTATATTGATACAGATGTACTGATTCATTCCCTGGTTAATCAGAATACAGATCTGCATTTAAAAGCCAATAATATAATAGAGGCATTGGCCCTGGAAAATCGCTTTTCCATTTCATGGCTAAGTATACAGGAAGTTGGTTTTGTACCGGCGAAGCTCAGGCAGTCAGAATCTTTTATAATCTCAAAAGTGCATCCATTAATGTCTGCTATGCCGATACAATATGGGCTAATAGAATTTACCAGGGCAATAGAGCTGGCAAAGATTATCGGCTTTAAAGATTTTAACGATTGCCTGCATACCGCAATCGCGGAGCAATATTGCTCTGACATATATACCTGTAATTACAAAGATTTTATGCGTATTCAGCCTCATACTTCTTTATCAATTCATTTCCTGTAAGCAGATAAACAGCGTCAAATATTTTTGTATAAGAAATGCGGATTACAAATCCGGGATTATCAGCAACGGGATTGCAAATCCCGTCGAGCTATGGTTACAAATCCCGTCGAGCTATGGGATTGTATCGCTTTAACCAGATATGAATCTGGCACAAGCTAAGCCTCTGCACAAAGCAACCGCTTAAGCTTGCGCCAGATAAGATGAGCTCAGAAACAGCGGATTAATATCCACTATCATCTAATGCAAATGTATTCTTGCGTGTTTTCCATTTGCCACGGGTAAAGTCAGGAACTTCCTGTGGCTTATTGCCTTCTTTAATAGATTTCTCTGATAACGGACTGATTACGCTCATTGTTACCGAATCATACACATCAATCGGTGTTTGTTTCTTTTCTTTCACGGCTTTAACAAAAGCGTTAAACACAAACCAGTCTATACCGCCATGTCCTGCACCTTTAGCATTTGATCCGTACTTCTTCCACAGCGGATGATCGTATTTTTCAAACCACTCCTTGGTTGAATCCCATTGATCATCTTTCTTCGACTGATGTTCAATATAGATTGATTTGGCTACATCCATCCAGATACCTTTGGTTCCCTGTACCCTGAAACCAATAGAGTATGGCCTTGGCAGGTGTGTATCGTGCGTCAGCAAAACGGTTTCGCCATTGGCGCAATTCAACATCGTGGTAACCACATCGCCCTCTTTATAGTTAATTTTAGCGTTCGGATGTCCGGGCGACAGTTCTTCCACATAAGCGGCAAGTCCGCGGGCCTTAGAGCTAAAAGACACCAGGTTGGTAAAGCGGTTACCCCGGTTAATGTCAATATATTGCATTACCGGGCCTGCACCATGCGTCGGGTACAAATCGCCGTCCCGGTCAATGTTGAACTGGGTTCGCCATTGGGCTTCGCTATATCCCTCTTTACCAAATTTCACTCCGCCTCCGTAAGCCTGTTTTCCATCGTTAAACAGCACATTACGTAAATCGTGCTGATATCCGCCTTCAAGATGCACCAGCTCGCCGAACAAGCCCTGGCGCACCATATTTAATACGGCCAGCACATCCCGGCGATAACATACGTTTTCAAGCGTCATATAGGGTACACCCGTTTTCTCGGATGTATTCACAATATCCCAATGGTCTTGTACGGTTAAACCGGCAATTACCTCGCAACCCACGTATTTCCCAGCCTTCATGGCATCAACAGCCTGATCGCGGTGAAACTGCCAGGGTGTAGAAATAATTACAGCATCAATATCTTTTCTGTCCAGAAGTTTTTTATAAGCATCCAGGCCGCCGGTATATTCCTGTGCTGCCGGCTTACCGGCTTTGGCAATCTGCTCACGGCAATGTTTCAGCGAATCTTCCTGCGTATCGCATATCGCTACAATTTCAACATCGTCACGCAGTAACGCCGAGCCAATATGAACACGGCCACGCATACCTACTCCGATGTAGCCTAACCGTACTTTTCCTGTATCGGCAAACAGGCTGCCCGATGGTAAAATGGCAAAGCCCGCTGCCGCAATAGCCGAATTTTTAATAAAATCTCTTCTTTCCATGTTTAATTTTAATTGTTGTGTATAGATTACTGCCATGAAGTTAGGATTAACTATGACCTTAACCGAATTTTAACCCGATTATTACAACGCAAACGTTTGATATTTTACAATGAGGACATTCCGGAATGCCTTATTTCAAATAGTTGTCGGCTGGTGAAGACACCAGCCCCGGCAAGCCGTCGTCGCCACCGCCTGCAAAAATAAATATGATGCAACCATTTGAAAATGCATCCGCATTTCTCATATTTTACATTACAGTGCAAAATTCCTACTTTTAGGCTGCTTCTTTACCCGTGCGCATGTCAGACAAACCCGCTACCATAAAAGAAATTGCCAGGCTCTTGAACATTTCGGTATCAACCGTTTCACGGGCATTGCATGATCATCCGAGCATCGGCCTTACTACCCGTATCAAAGTTAAAAAGTTAGCGCAGGAACTACGGTATGAGCCTAATCAAACCGCTATATTCTTCCAGAAAGGCAAAACATACACTATCGGTGTTATCCTGCCCGAACTTTCTGAAGATTTCTTTTCATCCGCTATCAGCGCCATTGAAGATACGGCATATAAACGGAATTATACGGTTTTGCTGGCCCAATCGCACGATGATGAACAAAAGGAAAAACAGTTGGTAGAAAAGATGAAAAATCACCGGGTGGATGGCCTGCTGGTATCGGTAGCTAAAACCACTGCCAGCTTTGAGCATTTTGATATGCTTAAGCGATATCATATTCCTACGGTATTTTTTGACCGCATCCCTCCTATCCCGGATATTCATTATGTAGCCTGCAATATTGAAACCGGTACAATAGAAGCAGTGAGCTACCTGCTGAAACGCGGACATCGGACTATCGGCATGATAAACGGCCCCGCCACGCTATACGCCAGCAGCGAACGTCGCGAAGGGTATATTAAGGCCATGCTGAAAAACCGGCTAAAGTTTGACCCCAGCCTGGTTGTAAGCTGCGACCTTACCGAAGAAAGCACTCAGGCCGCCGTAGATGTGTTAATGGCCAATAAACGAAAACCATCGGCTATTGTAACATTTAACGATTATGTATCGCTTTTTACCATTAAATATGCCCGAAGCCTGAACCTGATAAAAGATATTGAGATTGTAAGCTATGCCAATCTTCCGGTAATTAATTACCTGGATCATACGCCGGTAGCTTCGGTAGAGCAGTTTCCCTATCAGCAGGGCCAGAAAGCCACCGAAATTTTACTGGATCTGCTCAATACCAAAAATGAACAGCAGGCATTTTATCAAACCATTATTGAATCGCAACTGGTAGAAAACAACGCTGTACATTGATACAGGCAAAATAAATCAAACGTTTGCGCAGAGAGTTAAGCCAATAATTCGTTAGGTTTGAGGGTAAATTTAATACGCATGCTTGGTGATATTCTTAAGGCTTTTGACCTGCAACCAGACAAATTTATTATTGAAGAATTTGGCAGCGGACTGATAAACCATACCTGGAAAGTCCGTAGAAATACTAACTCTTATATTCTTCAGCGGGTTAATACAAACGTTTTCAAGCATCCCGATCAGATTTCTGAAAATATTGAAAAAATAGACAATTACCTGGCACAACGTTATCCCAGGTATTTGTTTGTTTCGCCGGTTCGTACCCGGGATGGTAAATTCATGGTAAAAAACGGTAACGATTATTACCGGCTGGCGCCGTTTGTTGAAGGCTCTCATACCATAGATACGGTTTACACCGTGAAGCAGGCTTACCAGGCAGCAAGCCAGTTTGGTAAATTTACCTGTTTGCTTTCTGATTTTGACGCTAACAGCCTGCACTATACGCTTCCGGATTTTCACAACCTGTCGTTACGCATTGATCAGTTCAAAAGTGCTTATCACAACGCTCGTCCTGAACGAATCAAGGCTGCTCAGGCAGCTATTGACGAGGCTAATAAGCATCAGCATATTGCCGATCTATACGAGCATATTGTCAGCAATAATCACATTCCGAAACGGGTTATTCATCACGATACCAAAATCAGCAATGTACTGTTTGATGATGAGGATAACGGGCTTTGCGTTATTGACCTGGACACGGTAATGCCGGGTTACTTTATCAGCGACTTAGGTGATATGATGCGCACTTACCTGTCGCCGGCCAATGAGGAAGAAAAGGATTTCAGCAAAATCAGCGTGCGGGTTGAGTTCTTTAAAGCCATTATTGAGGGATATTATACCCAGTTAGCCCATTCGCTTACCGCCGAAGAAAAAGACCTGTTTGTTTATGCCGGCAAATTCATCATTTATATGCAGGCTATCCGTTTCCTTACCGATTACCTCAATAATGATATTTATTACGGAGAAGCCTATCCCGGCCATAACCTGGTAAGGGCGCAAAACCAGTTTGTATTGCTCAACAAATACATCGAAGCAGAACTGCAGTTTCAGGAAATTGTTCTGGGTTTCAGGGATGATGTTAAAATAGGATGATTAAAGCGAGAGTTGAGCAAAGTAAAATCCTAACCATTCACATTGGTGTCGGGTTAATATTGGTATAAGTCAGTGATACTAACGCCGACCAAGTTGTTTATTATTGCTTTCGCCCTTTGAAATTCTGATATTTAGAGCAACATTGGATGAGCACGGAATGAATAGATGGGGGGTTGTGAATTGCTTTCGCCCTTTGAAATTCTGATATTTAGAGCAACTCTTTTTTGTACGACCATGCAAATTGACCTGTTGTGAATTGCTTTCGCCCTTTGAAATTCTGATATTTAGAGCAACTAAGGCGACTTTGCTTATTGACTGATATATTGAAAAAATCAAATTATTAATTAAAATATAAATTTTATGAAAAATTTAATTTACACTTCCATTCTATTACTATTATTAAGCTCTTGTACAGTTAAGCAAATGGCAAGTTCTATAATAACTGTTGATTATCGCCCTTATTCTCAATCTGGATTCTTTATAACAGAATCAAATAGTGTGAACTTTGAATATACGCCATTGTCTAATGTCCAGAGCTATATATCAACTGGCTATGAGAAAGAAAAGGGTGACGAAATACCTAAAAAAGAAATTGATAATGTTTATGGGAATAGATATGAAGGCAAAATAAAGGTTATTTCAGCAACAGCACAAAAGGCAGTTGATTTATTAGTTGATAATGCTAAATCACAGGGTGCTAATGCAATCATAAATTTAAAAATAACCCCTATTTATAGCACTTCAAGTGGATTTAGTTTTATCCAAGGCTATTCAGCCTCTGGCATGGCGATAAAAAGGTGAAATAAAAGATATGGCAGCTAAAAAGAAACCAAACGAGCAAATAATACTCCAGCAGGAGATTGCTTTTAGTGTAGCCGGAAAAGATGAGAAAGACCATACCCTTAGCTGGGAGATATTAAAGAAGATAGGCGACAATACGCAACGCCTTATTGATGTTTTAATGAAGTACGCCAATACTAAGGATAAAATATCACCAGACCTAACGAAATTAGTTTTTACAGGCTTTTATCCCGGGTCTGCGCAACCGGCCTGGCGCATTAAAGAACTTCCCAACTTATTATTTCCCTTGGATGATGAGATGAAAGAATTAAACCATGATTTCAACTTTGTTATTCAAAATATAAATAAGGGTAATTTTAAGGCCATTGCGGATAAATATGATATTCCTGAAATAAGAAATGAGGTCATTGATGCGGTTTATAGTTTCAGCAATTCGGCAGGCACAAAGCCATTTACTATTATTAAAAGACTGCCTGATGGCAAACAGCAATATAAAAGTATCGCTAAGGTAAGACGAATGGATATAACTCATAAAAATGAGCTATACGCCAAAACGCCAAAAGAAAACCTGAAAAACAATGAACGCATAGAGGTATTCGCATCACTTAAAGTCAGTTCATTAGAAAGCAAAAAGCCTAAATTTTACAAAAAAGACTTGCATCTTTACACTGAAAAAGAAACAACATTGGCGGTCAGGCTGGAGTATATCGAGACAGAGCATAGAATCTATCATTTAAGGAGTGAGATTCCATTTACCTTAAATAAGGTAGATAAATCTGCATATACAATAGATAGTCCATTACTGGATATTTATGCTTACGGTAATAGCATCAAAGAGGCCGAAGAGGATTTTTACAGTCAGTTTGATTACACCTATCAAAGAATAGCAGGGCTTCCTGATAAACAGTTAAGTGAGCATTTGCAGCGTGCTAAGCAGTTTATATTGTTATTAGTTGATAATGTAAAAAACAAATAATGGCTGTTCTAAAAGACAAAAAGACCCGGCAAAACCTGCTTAAAAAAGGGTTTGTAAATTCTGATTCCCATCATCATTTTTATGAATTTTGGCATAATGGCACATTAATAGCCAAAACCAGGACAAGCCATAACGGGCAGGATATAGATGATTACCTTATTAAATCTATGAGCCAGCAATGCAAAGTAGATAAGGACTTTTTCAAAGCTTTTGCAAAATGCACCAAATCTCAAAATGATTATATCAATGAGCTTATTAAGAATAATATAATCACAAGCTCTAAATAATTATTTACCATGCCCAAAATAACCTACGAGGTAGATAAAGAGATTGCCGCCCGGCTAAAATACTTTAGAAAAACATATTGCGGCACGCTTGAAGAAGTTAGCGCTAAGACAGACATCACCGTTAAAGTGCTTAATTATTCGGAACGGGGATTAAGGGAAATTCCTTTACGCTTAGTTGCGGGGTATGCCGTTCATTACAATCTAAATGTATATTGACTGTTATTCAACACTGTTGTGAATTGCTTTCGCCCTTTGAAATTCTGATATTTAGAGCAACCCGTGTTGCTTTTCTAATTCAACACCATACGTTGTGAAAACATTCAAGGCGGGGCAACTCGCCTTTCTTATTTACATCAACTCCCTTTTATTCCCTAAACTTCTTTATACTAACCTAACGAAGCAATATTTCCCCCCCCTGAGAGCGTCGGCAGCAAATGGTTAGCAAAAGCAAGTTACACATTTAACCTTAATGCACAAAAAAACGTATAGAAACATATTATTATCAGACCACATATCGAATCAGGATGTGTACTAAGTCCTCAAAGCGCACATCATCAGTTAACCTTGAGTTAATCAGTGTAATTATTTAAACGGTATTTATAGGTATATTATTCGTATCTTGTTCGTCTATCATTCGACTAATTACGAATAAAATAGCTATTAATTATAAGTTATATATTATTATTGGTATCTTTAATTTCACAAAATTCACTCACACCTTTATGCAGGAGAATGTTACTTATGGGACGATTAAAATATGGCATTAACGGACCGGTAAGCGGCAAGGTTGGCAATGTAGTAGGCGCTACCTGGAGAGACATCGCATATATCAGGGCCTTACCGGCAAAGCCTGCCAAACGAACAAGCGGACAACTGGCCAACCAGAGCCGTTTTGCGACTGTAAACAAATGGCTGGCCCCTTTTAAACCGTTTACCAGCATCGGGTTAATGTATTATTCCGGGCGAATGACCGCTTATAACGCCGCTTATAATCTGAACCACCGGCTGTTACCTTTACAGGACGAAAGCGATGAAACTGTAGATTACGCCTCATTGGTATTAAGTGACGGCGATCTGCTGGGTGCAGATGAACCGGCGGTACAGGTAACCAACACCGGCATTGCAGAAATAAGCTGGAAGTCCCGCTATAATCACAGAGCCAAAGTCTCCGACGAGCTGATGGTGTTACTATACCTGCCCGAACAACACGACAGTATTTTTACAATAGCCCAGGCTACACGTGGGGACCTTCACTATACACTGGCCTATGATGTTAAACTACAAGGTTACCGTTCCGAGCTTTTTATCGGGTTTGCCTCTGCCGACCGAAAACGGGTTTCACGTAGTCAGTACCTGGGCAGTGTTATCTTGTAATACCTGGGTAACCGTTAAAATATTTTTACACTCGATAATAGCACAGCCGGGCACTTTTACACTTCCATCCTTTAACATACAACCTATTTCCCCTGCTGTTCTATAACCACCGTGCTGATCTTCCCGGTAAAAGGAAAAGGTCCGCTATACGATTTAGAAACCGGTGAATTCATGCTTTTACCTACCGATATGCCTACGCTATAGGCAGTATTACCCAGCAAACCTTTAGCTGCATTGGTCGGCATGACCGCCAGTTCCTGTTCATCGGCAAGCAGGCGTACCTTATCTGTTAAGAATTCCACACGGATAGTATGTTTACCTGTCGCCAAAGGCGCTGATGCCTGCAAGGATACTTCTTTCTGCGCCTTATTCATTACGAAATGCACCAGGCCGTTTTTAATATAGAGTACATTGCCACCGAATAAATCGCCATGAGCAAAAATAATCCCTTCGTTATTTGTGTTGGTTATTTCAATATTCGCCGTGATCTTCACCGGTAATTTGCCGATCGGTACCGGGAAACGGGAGGAACTTTGCCCGTATAATACCGTTTGGGGTTTCACCCGGTCTTTTGGCGTTCCCTCATGAAAGTCCTTAAGCGGATACACATGATTTTTGATGGCTTCCTGCCCGAAGAGCGCCTTCAGCTCTTTCAGCTTTTCAGGATACTTTGCAGCCAGGTTTGTGGTCTCCGTCCAGTCGTTATTCAGGTTATATAATTCCCATTGATCCTCATTATAATCCAGCGGTGCACGAAAATTAATATCCCGGGTATCCGGGCCGGATTCGGGCCTGAGCTTATAGGTTTTAGGGTGATAGGCTTCGGCCTTCCAGCCATCCTTATACATGGCCCGTCCGCCATGCAGCTCATAATACTGTACCGTATGTTTTGAGGGTGCATCAGGTTGGTTTATGGAATAGGCGAAACTGATACCCTGTATGGGCATTTGCGGATACCCGTTAATGGTATCGGGAATGGTTGTACCGGTTAGCTCTACCGTGGTCGGCAATACATCGATCACGTGGTTATACTGCATCCGTACGCCCCCCTTATCGTGAATACCTTTAGGATAGAATACGATCAGCGGCAATGACTGCCGCCCTCGCCATTGGCATCGCTCTTCCAGTATTTAAAGGGGGTATTGGTAGCCTGGGCCCAGCCCAGCGGGATAGTTGTATAGGTAGTTTCAGAGCCCAATTCATCGTACTTGCTCAACAAATAGTCCATGCCCTCGCCATGTTCCACATCGCCTGCATTAAAGCCATTGCGTGTACCGGCACGGCCATAATAGCTGCCCTCTTTGGTGGCGCCGTTGTCGCCGATCATGACAAAAATAAGGGTATTGTCCAGTTGACCGATATCCCGCAGGTAATCAATAAGCCGGCCAATCTCATGATCGGTATAAGACAAATATCCCGCGTATACTTCCATAAAATGTGCAAGTACTTTCTGTTCATCACCCGACAGGGAATTCCAGGCTTTTAATCCCGGTTGGCGAGGCGGCAGCTTCGTTCCTTTGGGAAACAAGCCCATAGCCTGCTGACGTTTAAATACGTCTTCACGATAACTATCCCAGCCTTTATCAAACTTACCCTTATACTCCGCGATCCATTCGGGCGCTACCTGTGCCGGGGCGTGTGTTGCACCAGGGGCGTAATACATAAAAAACGGTTTACCGGGCGCTGCCGATTTTTGATCGGCAATGTATTGAATGGCTTTGTCGGTTATCAGCTGATTGAGATGCTTCTTATTCGGTTCGATATTGATCTGACTGGTTTCTTCCACCATTTCAGGATGCCATTGATCGGTAGCACCGGCCATAAATCCGTAAAAGTGCTCAAATCCACGTCCCGTTGGCCACCGGTTAAAGGGGCCTGCGGGCGATATCTGATCTGGCCGGGTAGAATGCCATTTTCCCAGGGCAAACGTATTATAGCCATTTTCACGCATGATTTCAGCAATAGTGCCTGCCTCAAACGGAATATCGCCATTATATCCGGGGAAACCTGCCGCCCAGTCGGGATGATGACCCATACCCACCATGTGATGATTACGACCTGTTAACAGGGCCGCCCGGGTAGGCCCGCAAATGGCGGTATTATGGGCATTGGTATAGCGCAAGCCGTTATTGGCCAGGTAATCAAACGTGGGTGTTTCTATCAGGCCGCCAAAGGCACTGGCAGCGCCAAAACCCGTGTCGTCCAGCAATATCCAGATCACATTTGGAGCATCTGTAGGCGCTTTTACTTTGGGCGCCCACCATTGCCGTGAATCGGCCAGTGTCCGACCAACTTTGCCCTGAAACGGTTGTATAGGATCATGCTGCGCCCATCCGCGAGAAGCGATCAGCGACAGCATCAGGATGATCGCGAAAGCATTAACCCGCATTAATCTGTTTTTGTTCATGGTATATCTGCCTGTTAATTATCCTCGGTTGGCTCGCCGAAATTCCACTCGGGAATAACCGCCAACCTGCGGGTTTGAAAACAGGCTTCGGCTTTACGTACCAGATCCGGGTGCTGCTTAGCCACATTATTTTTTTCCGACATATCCTGTTTCAGGTTATACAGTTCTATCTTAACCTGGTTGTTCCCGGTTATTTTCAGCGCTTTCCAATCGCCGAAACGTACGGCCTGCTCATGCATACTTTTACCATTTTTGCCATGGCGCTCCCAATATAAAAATTCATGCTGCTGCTGTGCTCCCTGTTGTTTTAGCGTGGGCAAAAATGAGACGCCATCTATTCCTTTTACATGTTTTACACCGGCAGCATCCAGAAAGGTAGGCATCAGATCCCAAATGGCGCTTAAATGGCCGGATGTGGTTCCCGGTTTTATAACGCCGGGCCAGCAGGCAATAAAAGGCTCTTTGATACCGCCCTCGTAAATGGTTCCCTTACGGCCCCGCAAAGTTCCGCTGCACCCGAAATAATCCGGATCACAGCCGCCTACCTTGGCCGCACCGTTATCGCCGGTAAATACAATCAGCGTATTTTTATCCAATCCGTGTTTTTTAAGCAAGGCTACTACCTCTCCTACATAACTATCCAGCAAGGAGATCATGGCCGCATAGGTGGCCCGGGGATACTGGTTGGGAATATATCCTTTTTCTGCCAGGTAAGGTTTATCATCAAATTTACCTTTGTATTGTGCCAGCGCCCTGTCAGGAACCTGCAAGGCCATGTGCGGAAGCGTATAGGCCATTTCTAAAAAGAATGGTTTATCCTTGTGTGCTTCAATGAATTTCAGGGTCTCCCGGTGAATGGTATCGGCCGAATAGACCTTGCCTTTATAGACGGCATACGAACCCGGATCGTTAGGATCATTGATCTTTATATTTTTAGGATGTACGCTTACATAGGTATTCGGCAACGGCTCCCGTACTTCATTACGCCATAAATGTGTAGGATAATAATTTTGTGCCTGCTTCTGATCCAGGTATCCGTAAAAGAAGTCGATACCCTGCAGGTTAGGCACCCCGGTAGAATTCGGGCCACCTACGCCCCACTTGCCGGTTACTGCAGTTACATAACCGGCTTTCTGAAGCTCAGTGCCCATGGTTTGCATATTAGCCTGTAAAGGCATCTGCCCGTATTCCAGCGAATCGGCATAACCGCCCAGCTCATGGTTCCCGCGTATCAATCCATGCCCCTGGTGCATACCGGTTAGTAAACTTCCACGGCTTGGCGAGCACATCTGGTTGGAATAAAAGTTGGTGAACGTCATGCCATTGGCTGCCAGCTTATCCAGGTTAGGCGTTTTGATCAGTTTTTGTCCAAAAGCGCCCAGGCTGTAATATCCCAGGTCATCGGCCAGGATAAAAATAATATTTGGCTTTTGCTGGGCTATAACTGCTTCTGCAGCCAGGCCATAGCACAGTAGCACTAATATAAATTTCCTCATTGGTATGGTTTATTTATAGGTTTTTATCCTGATTTATTACCCGGCACTGAATATTGGCTTGTCTAATCCTGTCCGCATTACAATTTATCCGGCCAGGGAACCTGCTGCCCGCCTGCCTTATACGAGGGCATTAAAGCGCCCCAGCTTCTGAACTGCTCTCCCAGTAAAGCGGCCAGTTTTTTCACCTTATCGGGATATTGCGCCGCCAGGTCATGTTGTTCGCCAATATCGGTCTTCAGGTTATACAATTCCAGCTTTTTAGTGAGCATGCGGTAAACCAGCTTCCAATCGCCCTGGCGTATGGCGCTCAGGTAATCAATATCGTGCAGGTCTTTTTTCTTCCATTTATTGGGATAATGCCAGGTAAATATCCTGTCGGGATATACGTTACTATTCCCTTTCAGGATAGGCACAAAGGTTTTACCGTCAACCGGCTGTACCACTTTAGGATTTTTGACACCGGCCATCTCCAGCAGGCTGGGAAAATAATCTTCGATAATTACCGGCTGATCGGTCACCGAACCGGGTTTTACCACGCCTGGCCACTTTACGATCATAGGTTCGCGGATACCGCCTTCGTACACCGAACCCTTGCCTTCACGCAACGGCAAATTACCGGTATGTAGCTTATCTCCCTTGGCCGGCGATATGCTATTTCCGCCGTTATCAGACATGAACAGGATAATGGTGTTCTGATCTATATTCTTCTGCTTCAGGAAATCCATGATATCGCCCAGGCTTTTGTCCATGCCTTCGATCATGCTGGCATACTTTGCCTGTGCCGAGTCCAGGCCGGCTTTCAGGTATTTATCAAAGAAACGGTCATCGGCATTTACCGGAAGATGTACGGCATAATGCGCCATATATAAAAAGAACGGCTGGTGGGTACGGATGGGATGATCCAGGGTTTTAAGCGCCTCGCGTGTGAGCGCTTCGGTAAGGAAGGTATGCGTACCGTAATATTCCGTCATGTTCTGAACGGCATAATACGTGGTCTTACCGGGTATGTTGCCATAGTTATCCTCGCTCAGGTAACTCTGCGGCATACCAGCCACATTACCGGCTACATTGACCAGGAAACCCATATTATACGGGCTGGCTCCCGGTGTGCCTGCCGCCGCCCAATGCGCTTTACCAACATGAATGGTGAAATAACCGGCTTCCTTGAGCAGCTCTGCCAGCGGCGTGGCATATACCGTCTGCGAAATACCTTTGACCGGGCTCATGCCATTAATATTCCAGTCAGGAGTTTTCAGGGGATTTTTCTCATGATCAAAATCAGATGGTTCATCTTTCAGCACCGATGTCCAGTTGGTTACCCGGTGGTGGGCTGCATTCATTCCCGACATAAAGCTTACCCGCGATGGTGTACATACCGGCGCTGCGTAGGCATGGGTAAACTTCATGCCTTCGGTAGCCAAACGCTCCATATTGGGCGTGTGAAAACGTTTATTTAAGGGCATTACCTTATCGCCAAAAGGCAGCGAGGTATCCATCCAGCCCATATCATCTACCAGGAATACAATAATATTAGGTTTCTGTTGCGCATGCAGCCCTGCACTGGCTAATAATACCATGATGCAGAGTATAAACGAAATTCTTTTTGCTGTAAAAGACCGGTTCATGAAGTAAGAATTAATTGGTTACAGATCATTATGTTTTTGCCCGGCATTAATCACCGATAAAAACAAAACCAAATTAAACAAATAAAAACAAAAAGAATATAGAATAATAATATTTTTTAAGAATTTTAAAAAGACCGGGTGATCAATTCATCTTTCGTGAAATATCCCAGACAAAAACATTAAGAAGGTCACGCCGGGAGCATTGGCGTTTTATTTATTACCATGAATTTTGTGTGAAAATCTTACAAGTTTTGCATGAAAAAACTCCGTGGTGTCTGGCCCGGGAATACCTCACGTGAAAATCTTCAGATAATCAGGCAGCTACCCTTCGTTAATTTTCTTCCACAGCATATCTTTCAGTTCGGTCAATCCGGTTTGGGCAACCGAAGAGATGAAAACAAAGGGAATACCGGCCGGTAGTTGCTGTTTCATTTCTGCAATCAGCTCATTATCCAGCATATCCGATTTGGTAATGGCCAATAGCCGGGGTTTATGCATCAGCTCTGCATTGTACTGCTGCAATTCATGGAGTAATATTTCATACTCTTGGCGGATGGTACGTGAAGTATCGGCAGGAACCATAAACAGCAGCACGGAATTACGTTCTATATGCCGCAAAAAGCGAAATCCCAAACCTTTACCCTGCGAAGCGCCTTCTATAATGCCGGGAATATCGGCTACAATAAACGACTTTCCATCACGGTAGGAAACAATGCCCAAATTAGGCACGATGGTAGTAAAGGGATAATCGGCAATTTCAGGTTTTGCAGCGGATATAACAGAAAGCAGGGTTGATTTTCCAGCATTGGGAAAGCCCACCAAACCTACATCGGCCAGCACTTTAAGCTCAAGGATCATCCACTCTTCTTTACCCGGTTCGCCGGGCTGTGCAAAACGCGGCGTTTGCAAGGTAGCGGTTTTAAAATGCCAGTTGCCTAAACCTCCCCGGCCACCGGGAGTAAGAATTTTTGTCTGCCCGTCGCGGGTTATTTCAAACAGTATTTCGCCGGTTTCGGCATTTCGGGCAATGGTTCCCAATGGAACTTCCAGTATTTCATCCGTTCCGTTTTTACCATGCTTAAGCGCACTGCCTCCGGGTGTGCCATTCTCAGCAATAACATGCTTACGGTATTTCAGGTGCAACAACGTCCAAAGCTGGCTGTTGCCTTTTAAGATAATATGTCCGCCACGGCCTCCGTCTCCCCCGTCAGGGCCACCTTTTGAAGTAAATTTATCGCGATGCAAATGGGCAGAGCCTGCCCCACCATGCCCTGAGCGGCAACAAATTTTTACATAATCTACAAAGTTTGAACCCTGAGACATGGATTTAAAAGCTTTAAGCTAAAGGATAAGGCGTAAGGTTAAAAATAAAAGAAAGTATCTATAAATAAGCGTCATTGCGAGGAAGCATGACGAAGCAATCTTTTAATTCAAGACTGCTCTCCTTATACAGGATTCCTCATAACAACGATACTATACATTTTAGATACTTTCTACAATTACTTAATACGAATCAATTACTGCAGTTAACTCGGCAAAGATCTGGTCAATATCGCCAATGCCGTTTACCCGTGTGAGCTTTCCTTGCGCTTCATAATAAGGCAGCACATGAATAGTTTTATTGAAATATTCGTCAATGCGTTTTTTCAGCTTATCGGCATCATCATCTACCCGGTTGGTCAGCTTTTTGCGTTCTGCAATACGACGGCTTAGCTCTTCCTGGTCTACATCCAACGCAATAACACCGGTTATAGCTGTTCCTTTGCTCTTTAAAAATGCGTCAAGCGCTTCTGCCTGAGGAACCGTACGCGGAAAGCCATCGAAAATAAAGCCCCTGGCATCTTTATTTTTATCAGCCTCTTCTTCAAGCATGGCTATGGTAATCGCGTCGGGTACTAACTGGCCATCGGCAATCAGCTGACTTACCTTTTTACCAAGCCCGGTCTGTTCCTGGATATGAGCCCTGAACAGATCGCCTGTTGAGATGTGCACTAACTGATATTTATCAATTAACTTTTGGGATTGAGTGCCTTTTCCCGCTCCGGGAGGGCCAAATATAACCAGGTTAAGCATTTAGTATGGGGTTTAAAATTAAAAGCCTTTCCGGTTTTTATAGGGCGAAAAGGCTTCTTACTAAACTTTAATTATCGTGGACCTGAAGGGAGTCGAACCCCTAACCTCCTGATCCGTAGTCAGGTGCTCTATCCAATTAAGCTACAGGTCCGTTTAATTGGACTGCAAAGATAGAAGTTTACCTTTAATCTGCTAAATATTTTTAAAAAAATATCGTCCATGCAGCAATATTGCCGTTTTCTAACGCAGGTGCAGGGTGACGGGACTTTTTGAGCCTAATCATCAGGCCGGCGTGCCAAAACGAACAGACAGGCAGCAAGGAACTGTAATCTTTTGATAACTTTTTTATCAGAAAAAAGCGCTTAAGCTCAGTAAGGGATCGGGTTTCATGACCCGGCCAGTTTCTGAAGGTATTGCGCATTGCCAATGGCGTAGGCATGAATATCGTTATTAAAATACACATAAGCTTCTTTAACACCCTGGCTTGCTTTGATCTTCGAAGCCAGTTTCTCCAGTTGTTCATCCGAATAATTTGAGGCATAAAGCTGACTTTCGCCATGCATGCGGTAATACAGGTGCGGTGTATTGGCAATCACATCGCCGGGAAGCGAAGGATGGCTCATGCCGCAGAAACTGATATTGTGCCGGGCCAGTTCATCGTACACATCCTGCCGCCACCAGCTGGCATGCCTGAACTCTACCACGTTCAGAAAGGCTTCATCCAAACTGCTGATAATTTTTTCAAGACGTTCTTCTGCATACGTCAGGCTGGGCGGCATCTGGAACAGCACACAACCCAGCTTATGTTGCAGCCCCTGGTTGATAACCGAATAAAAATCGGCCAGAAGCTCTGCTGTACCGGTAAATTTTTTGTAGTGCGTAATCGTCCGCGGCGCTTTAACGGCAAAGCGGAAATTCCCGGGGCTTTTTGCATACCAGTTCTGCAAAAAAGAAAGCTTCGGAAAGCGGTAAAACGTTACATTCAGTTCCAGCGTGTTAAAATGCCGGCAGTAATAATCGAACCACTTTTTTTGCGGCAGGTCTTCGGGATAGAATGCACCTTTCCAGCTTTTGTAGTAAAATCCCGAGCAACCAATGTACCACGTCAGCATAATGTATTTTACAGGTTAACAGCTATGCAAGTTTTAGGTTTTAGGTTATACGAGCGAAGCTCAGGGCTTTGTTCTCTTCATTTCCGAGGCCAGTTTCTCCGGTTATTCACCTGAGTAATTGGAGGTGACAGGTTGGTTCCAAAACCGGGAAATTCCTTTGCTTCCTTCCCCTTACAGGGATCTGTCTCTAAAAACATGTTTAAATTTCATGAAATCAATGTTTTTATTGCTGCTGGTGGAGACACCAGCCCCGGCTGAGGCCCTGGACGGTGTCTCCACCGTCCTTCCAACAATGACCACATACATAAAATTTAAACATGTTCTAAACACATTATCACAGGACTATAATTATTACATTTACAAACAAATGCCTTGCTATGAGATTAAAACATCTTAGTAATGTTCTTAAAAAACTATTTATAGGAATTTTCGCCTCAACTTTTTTTGTTTCTTCCGCATCTTCCCAACAAACGGATCCTGTTCTTGTACAATCGGAGATACTTTACAGGCAGGGAAAATATGAGCAGGCCATTCAGATCTTAGCTGACAGGTTAAAAATCGCGGAGCAAAAAAAAGAAACGAAGCTAAAAACCATTATTTACAACAGCATTGGCAAATCCTACTCACAATTAGGAAAATCTATCGAGGCACTAAAAAATTACCAAACCGCTGCCCGCATGGCGGATGAGCAGAATGACCAGGCATCATTGGGAAAAATAGAAGAAAATATTGGTGCGCTTTATGAGGAGCAAAAAAACTTCGGACAAGCTTTGATCCATTATCAAAAAGCAGAAGTCATTGCCAGGGAAATCAAAGACGAATCGCTTTTAGCCGATATTTATAACAATACCGGCATTATTTACGAGCAGCAATTAAAATATCCTCTGGCCTTAGAGAATTATCAAAAAGCATTGCAGGTATATCAAAAATTAAAGAAAACAGACCGCATTGCACTCTCGCTAAATAATATGGGTATTGTTTACAAGTTTCTGGGCAATTACTCCAAAGCCCTCTCTTTTTACACACAATCTCTAAAATATTCGGAATTATTAGGCGATAATTTCCTTATTGCCGCCAACCTCAATAACATTGGCAACGTTTACGCCATGCTAAAAGACTACCCACAGGCCATCCGTTATAATACTAAAAGTTTAGCGCTGGCCAGATCTATCGGGGCAACTAATATTATTGTAGAGGCGTTGAGCAGCTTAGCGGATGATTATGCCGGGAAAGGCGATTTTAAAAACGCTTACCGGTGGAACCAGCAATTTATAAAGGTAAATAATGATTATATCAACCTGGAAAGCTCAAAAAAACTAGCGGAGCTGCAAACCCTGTATCAGACAGAAAAACAAAACCGGCAAATTGACCACTTAAAACAAAACGGACAAATTAATGCGCTGAAACTTAAAGCACAGGCGCTGCTTATCCAGAGACAAAATTATCAGCTATTTTTTATCAGCATTATCTTAATTATTAGCCTGGGCTTAGGTTATTCGTTATACCACATTCAACAAATCAAGCAGCTAAAAAAACATGCCGAAGCCATCAGGCAAACGCAAAATCAGGAACGCAGCCGGATAGCTAAGGATATGCATGACGATATAGGCTCGGGCTTATCAAAAATAACGCTGATGGCGGCTTCGGCTACTGCACGATTGCAAAACCATACGTTAGAAAGTTCTGAGATTACAAACATTGCCCGGGTTTCAAAAGACCTGGTAGAAAATATGCGGGATCTGATATGGGTTTTAAACCCCGAAAATGCCACTTTAGATAACCTGACATCCCGTATAAGAGAATATTGTTCTGATTATTTAGAAACCTGTGCCGTTGCCGCAGAAATAGATATACAGGACGAGATCCCTTGTTTAAAAATTTCGCAGCAGGTGCAAAGAAACCTGTTTTTAACCCTTAAGGAAGCCCTTCACAATTGTATTAAGCATGCCGACTGTAATTCCGTTTCTATAAAATTAACCTATACCAACCAGTTGCTAACTATCATTATTGCCGATAACGGAAAAGGATTCGATATTAACCACCTGAAGGGTAAGGGCAATGGTTTGCGAAATATGAAGTACCGGATAACAGCTATCGGCGGAGAATTTGAAAGCCTCTCCCATTTAGAAGCGGGGACTACCACAATTATCAAGATCACGCAGGAAAAACTGCAAAATACGTTACCGGTATAACACTAAAGTATAATTGCCAGATGATGTTTCAACTGCTATTTTTATCAGATGTCCATTAAAGTTGTAATTATCGAAGACCAAAAAGAACTGCGGGAAATGCTCGGCGCTTTAATTAATGGAAGTACGGGTTTTCAATGCATCGCTCAATTTGAGGATGCCGAAGATGCTACTGCGCAAATGCCCGGTTTAACCCCCGATGTTGCTTTGGTAGATATTCATCTGCCCGGAAAATCCGGAATTAACCTGATAAGTGCATTAAAAGACAAGATCCCCGGCACTAAATTTATGATTTGCAGCTCGCTGGAAGATGATGATAACATATTTAATGCGTTAAAAGCCGGGGCCGATGGCTATATTTCCAAATCATCGTCGCCGGTAAAAATATTAGAAGCCATCCAGGATGTTTATAACGGAGGCTCGCCCATGAGCAGCCATATTGCCCGCAGGGTTGTTTCGTATTTCAATCCCCGCGAAAAAGTAAATACCGAGCTTGCCAAGCTCTCCTCACGCGAAAAAGAAATTTTACAATACCTGGCAAAGGGCTACCGTTACAAAGAAGTTGCCGGTTTTTTATACATCAGCATTGAAACGGTAAGAAAACACATCCATAACATCTACGAAAAATTGCAGGTAAGCTCCCGTACAGATGCCTTGAATAAGATTTCGGGCGGTAACCTTTTTTAAAAACCGGGCATTGTCCCTTTCAAAACCTGCATCGCAGCTCCAACTACCGTTGCCCTGATAAAGCAGCGTTAAATGACAGTACGTAAACGCTGTCATTGGCAGAAGTTAAAAATTTGCATACAAATCTTTTGGCATGCGATGACAGTCCTCAAAAGTCTTCCATAGCCTGTTTGCGCTCGTTTGCAAAACGAGCGCATCAATCTCCGGCGTTTGTAACGCCGGTAATAGCGGCCTTGGATTGCTTTAAGCAACATTGCGGCGTTGCAAACGCCGTTTTATGGCATCCCGATTGCAAATCGGGACGAGCCTGCGCCTTCCCGGACTCACGTTAAATAATTCACACTAAAGTGTAATTGACCCCGCTGTTCATGCAACGTAGGTTTGGCAAACAATAAACACAAATCCTTAAACTAAAAACAACAACATGAAAAAAGCTTTATTCTTAGTTCCGCTTATGGCACTGGCCGTAGCGGTATCGGCGCAAACGTACAAAAAGGTAAAAGTAGACATCGGTCTTGGTTATGCCATTCCTAAAGAAAGTGGCGGAGGCACTAAGGCTGGCGCTACCTTTACCTTAGAACCACATTATCGTTTAACGGACGCCATTTCTCTGGGATTGCGCATGGAAGGTGCGGCTTTGGCTCATGTAAACAACCTGGGTGGCGAAGATTCTGATGCCAAAGTATCCGTATTGTACTCGTATTGCGCCACCGGTGAGTACTACCTGGGCAAAAGCAGTTTTCGCCCCTTTGTAGGCGCAGGACTTGGATTTTTCAAATCGGCATCTGTAACCCTTGACGATGAAACCATGAACGGTGGCAGCTCGCCCCAGGTTGTTCCCGGCTCGTCAGATTTTGGATTTTTCCCGCGTGTTGGTTTTGAAACCGGTCACTTCCGCATGTCTGCCGAATACAATATTGTAGGCAGCGGCGGATACTTTGCTGCCAAGATCGGCTTCTTCTTTGGCGGCGGCAAAAAATAGCAGAAAGTTAAAAGTTTAACTGACAGATGAGTGCAACACCGATTGAGCGAGGCTCCGGCTTCGCTCAATTACGTTAAAGCCCGCTTTATATTAGTGTTATGCTAATTATAAACAGACTTAGAAATATATTTTTATATTACTGATTATAAACAAATTACCTATTTTTAATTATGGATCTGTTTTTTGTTTTTTACTTTTAAGGTATCAATGAGCCCGCCAGCTGGCGGGGTTTTGATTTTTTACTTTTAACTTAACATTTAGTATTATATTATATTTAACCTGGTTGCCAGTTATTCCATTTAAGTATGAAGATGCGGATGTAAATGGTTTTAGTGGAGGATTGGCACCAGTGAAACTGAACGGGAAATGGGGATATGTTGATACAACGGGAAAAGAAGTTATTCCGTTTATTTATGATTTAGCATACTACTTTAAAAAAGATGGGAAGGCAAAAGTGATGTTAAACGGCAATTGGATTTACATCGACAAAACAGGTAAAGAAATGAAATAATAAATCGATAGAAATGAAAACCTCAATAATACAAACAAAAAAGCGCCACTCTATTTTAAAAGCGGCAAACAGGAAGAAAACAACTGTACTTTTTGCTTTAAACCTGTTCTTCATAACCATAAATGCACAAACTAATGGCACAGGCTACGGGCAATCAGTATCAGGTGCAAAAAGCGCTGAAGAGTTGAAGTCGTTTTCGGAAACGCACAATATTAACCATCAGTATCAAATTCCAGCCCAAAGTTCCAGCCCCGCTGCAAGCACCTACAATAATGATTACTATATTGATTTTGGTGCCCGACGGAGAGCCAGACAAGCAGAGAAAGCATCGTGGGAAGCCCGAAAAAAACAAATAGAAGCAGAAGAAAGCAGGACAACCGGGATACATTTTGCCTATCAGGACGCCATCAGTGCTGCAATAAAATACACATTGGACTCAATAGACGTACTTGCTAAAAAAGGAGATTTTAGAGACTACTTTGACGCCCTCAAAAGCAGCGGACTGGCTTATTATGTTTGCAACTATACAGCCATTCCGGAAAAATATTTCATTGGCAATGAAAAAAATGACCCGCAATACACTTCCGGCTACTATTTCCAGATTTCCCCTGTCCATTATGATAGCTATCCATTTTACAGCTATGAAGAATTTATAAAACACTGGCTCATTGCACAACTGGCACGGGATACTATTAACCAGGCATTGTCCTATCGAGCCATTAAAGAAAATATAGATCGCTTTGAAGCCTCAAATAAAAAGACTGATAAGACGCTGAAAGCTATGGCTTTTGATGAAGTAGCTGAAGGTGCTAACCGGGCCAGGAAGTGGATGTACCGCCAAATAATATACAACCCGGTTTTCAGCAGTATTGCGGTAGCAGATTTAGATAATTCAATTAGGAGACTGGCATTAGCTCTAAGCAAAGATTTCCCTGTTGATAAATTAGAAGCAACTGCGACAGTACCACATGAAACAGTTTTGCCCGGAGGTTATAAAGCCATACAGTTTTTCGACCAATGGAGCCTGACAGATAATACGGGTACAGAGCTCACCACCCGGTATTATGAAGGCATTTCATTTCTTTCCGAGGGTTATTTTAAAGCGAGCCGTGGCCACTTACAAGGTA
This sequence comes from Pedobacter sp. BS3, assembly GCF_008274585.1. GTDB lineage: Bacteria > Bacteroidota > Bacteroidia > Sphingobacteriales > Sphingobacteriaceae > Hufsiella_A. Next base: position 630,791 of record NZ_VTRT01000003.1, read on the forward strand.
TTTTAGATAAAAACGGAGATGAAATAATACCACCAAAATATAAAGAAATAGAGCTCTGGGGTGATAAGTATTTTAAAATTGCTGCTGATATTAATGAGGGTTCCCGGTTGTATACGGTGTTTGGCCTGGCAGATAAAACCGGAAAAGAAATAATACCGCCAAAATATGACAGTATCAATAGCGTTAACAACGGATTTGCACTTGTTTACCTCAGCGGCCACGGATATTACAGAACTGATGCGTATGGTTTTATAGATACGACAGGGAAAGAAGTTATTCCCCTGAAATATGATATAGCCCATAATTTTTCCGAGGGGCTGGCGGCTGTGTATGTTTGGTTAAGCGGTGGCTGGAAATTTATTGACAAAACCGGGAAAGATGCAATACCAGGCAATTACAATGATGTATTGGAAGATTTTAAAAACGGCAAAGCCAAGGTAAAGCAAAACGGCAGGGAGTTTTACATCGATAAAACCGGCAAAGAAGTAAAATAATTTTCAGCTAAAACACCAGGGCAATGAAAAAGATAACACCTAAATCAGAAGCAGTTGCAAAAGCATATTCAGAACTTTCTAATGTTTGGAATAATTATGCTAAACCAGAAGAAAGCGCAGCGCAATTAAAAGTTGAATTAGAAATACACAAAAAGTTGCTGAGCTATTTCCAGATCGGAGAATTTTATTACTACATATTCAACCTTTCAACTATGGCATTCGACTATATGTCGCCAAGTGTTGAAAAAGTATTGGGGTATAAACCACAGGAAATGTCTCCTTTATTCATTACAAGTCTTATTCACCCGGAAGATATTATTTATTTCACCAACAATGAAAATAACACTATGAAATTTTTATGGAGCTTGCCAACAGAAAAATCGATGAAATACAAAGTGCAGGGCGACTACCGGTTTAGAAAAAAAATGGCGATTATGTACGCATTTTGCATCAGGCAGTTGTTTGTGCACAATATCCGGACGGAAGTCCGAGCACCGCATTGGGCATACACACTGACATCTCGCATTTAAAATTAGAGGGGAAGCCGGTGCTTTCTTATATTGGTTTAGACGGCGAACCATCTTTTGTAGATGTGAAAGTGGACAAGCCCCTGATTAAGTTTGAAGGAGCCTTAACTAACAGGGAAAGAGAAGTTATGAATTTACTGGCAAAGGGAAGATCGTATAAAGAGATCGGCGAAACATTATGCATCAGCACCGAAACGGTTCGCAGGCATCTTGCCAACATTTATGCAAAGCTCAACGTCAAATCAAAAGTAGAAGCCATAAACATGGCTTTGGGTAGCAACAACCTCTCCTGGTAAGCTTAACCCTGAGGTAAAAAATACAACTTTCGTGTTATTGTATGCCGCATCATCCGTATCTATTTTTATATTATTTTAAAATCAGAAAAGATGAAAAAGGTTTTATTAGGCATTATGACTTGTGCACTTTTGCTCGCCTCCTCCTGCAAAAAAGACAAGAACAAGGGAGAGGATAATGGTACAGATCCCATTAACAACAGCACCTGGATTTTCAAAGTAACCACCTTTAATGAAGATGGCGGGGTATCTGCTACACCACCGCCTTATACCACAACGGTAAAAGCACAAGAAGTTACTATAAACGGCTCTAAATGGCTGAATTTGGTAGATGTAACCGGAGTTACCGTTATTTCTATACAAAAAAGAGCTGATGGCTGGTGGTATATGGATCCCCAGTTATCAGGCACACAAAGCTCCTTGTGGTTCAAAACTTCGGCCGCTGTTGGTAATACCTATCCTTACCTGTATGGTACCTGTACCGTAAGTGAGGTAAACGCTTCGGTAACCGTACCGGCAGGTACATATACTGACATTACCCGGGTAAAAGGCAATGACAGTAACAGTCTTGAGGACGATTTTTGGTTTACAAACACGGGTGCAGTGCTAGTGAAATGGGAAACCTACGATGCTAAGAGCGGACGTCCCGAATCTGATGTATATAAGAAAACAAGTTGGGAACTGGTAGATTTTGACCGCTAATGATATGGTGCTGTAAGCCCAGCACCACATATTGGCACTGGCTAAACAGGTATCAGGATTTTTTATAGTAATGTACTACGGAGTATTAAGGGATATCAAGTTTTTCTTTTTAACCCTTTTACTGTTAGAACATATCTAAATTTCATGTATGTGGTCATTGTTGGAAGGACGGTGGAGACACCGTCCAGGGCCTCAGCCGGGGCTGGTGTCCCCACCAGCAGCAATAAAAACATGATTTCATGAAATTTAAACATATTCTTATAACCATTGAGAAAATGAAAACAACAATACTAACGCTATTAGGCATTATACTTACAGCAGGGCAAATGGGGTATTATGGATAATTCAGGCAAAGAGATAGTACCGCCCAAATACGATGAAATATTAGGGTTCGGGGCCGAGCATATTGTTCCCGTAAGAAACGGGCAAAAGTGGGGATTTATTGATAAAACCGGGAAAGTAGTAATCCCTATGCGTTATGATGAGTTAGGCTATTTTTTAGATGGCAAAGCCCGGGCAAAGCTCAACGGTAAAGAGCTTTATATCGATAAAACAGGAAAAGAAATACATTAGAGTTAAAAGTTAAAAAGTTGAATCCCGAATCGTTCCTTCCGGGACAGGCAGTACGGCTCCCCGAGTAATCCGGGGTTCGGGGCTGAAAGTCCAATAGAGCGAACCTCCGGCTTTACATTAACCATTAAAACCACAAAATATGATAAAAAAAGTACTCATCATTACCCTCCTGCTTACAAATGTGGCCATGCTATCGCAGGCGCAGAACTTAAAACCGTTTAAAGATGCTAACGGCAAATATGGCTTCGCAGACCAGGACAGCAAAACGGTTATTGAGCCTCAATATGACTATGCCGATAGTTTTTTTGAAGGGCTGGCTGCCGTAAAGCTGAACGGCAAATGGGGCATTATCGATAAAAAAGGCAAAGCAATAACCGCTATACAATACGATGCCCTCGATATTTTTGCAGGAGGGTTCTGTCCGGTTCGGCTGAACGGCAAGTGGGGTTACATAGACCATACCGGCAAACAGGTTGTTCAGCCCAAATACGATGTAACCCTGACCTTTTCTGAAGGGATGGCCATTGTAGGACTAAACCGCAAATTAGGCTTTGTTGATAAAACCGGGAAAGAAGTTATTCCTCTGCAATATGACGGTGCCGAAGAATTTAAAAACGGTAAGGCCAAAGTGCAATTGAACGGCAGGGAGCTTTATATCGATAAAACGGGAAAGGAAGTAGCCCCCTAACCACAAAAGAGGAATGGTCAATGACTAATTCAACCAATGACAAATAAACAAACCATCCTTTTCTTATCGCTTTGGTGTGTGGCAGCTATAACTGTACAGGCGCAAAACCTTAAATCTTTTAAAGGAAATAACGGCAAATACGGCTATTTGAACAGCAAGGGCGATACGATAGTGCAGCCTTTGTACGAGATCGCCTACAAATTTTCGGAAGGCTTGGCCGCTGTAAAACTGAACGACCAATACGGTTATATCAACCCAACGGGGAAATTGATAATCCCACATCAGTTTCGTATTGCAGGCGATTTTACACAAGGACTTGCTGCTGTAGAAATAAACGGAAAATGGGGCTTTATCAACAAAATGGGCAAAGAGGTGATTGCCCCGAAATACGAAATGGCCGGCGAATTCCATGAAGGCCTGGCTGCCGTAGTGTTGCACAATAAATACGGGTTTATCAACAAAGCAGGTAAAATTGTTATTCCCTGCCAATACGATTACGCTTATGATTTTGTAGCAGGAAAAGCAGCCGTAGAGTTGGGCAAACGCAAATTTCATATTGATAAAACAGGTAAAAAAGTTAAATGAAGTTGGGAAAGTCTGAAAGTCGGAACTATGAGGGCTTCCCCTTTGGGGGTTAGGGGAAGAAAGTCACATATCTCAATACGCAGTACGCTATACTCAATACCAATCCAACCAAAAAAATAAAAACGAAACGATAGGCAATATTAAACTTTAAAAACTTACGCCATGTTACGCAACAAACAAATAGTTCTTGCCATCGGCAGAGGATGTCCCGCAAACTGTGTCAGTAACAGAATGTTAAACTGATACAAATAATGGAAACACCAGACAATTTTGATTTTGAATCTTTCAAGAAAGAAGCCATGGCCGGCTTATCCGCCGGTAAGAAGATGACCGGCAGCGAAGGGGTATTAGCTCCTTTGATGAAACATTTCCTTGAATCGATGATGGCCGGGGAACTGGAGCACCACCTTTCCGAAAGCAGGCGGCAGGAACAGCCCAACCGCAGGAACGGGAAAAGCAGGAAGACCGTCCGCAGCCTCAATGCCGGCGAGTTTGAACTGGAGACGGGCAGGGACAGATTGAGCACCTTTGACCCTAAGATCGTCCCTAAGCGGCAGCTGATCATTACCGAGGAGCTGGAAGGGAACATCCTCTCGATGTATGCCAGAGGCATGAGCACGCGTGCCATGCGGGATTACATTCAGGAAATGTACGCCATGGAGATTTCTCCCGCGGAGATATCACGGATAACCGACAGTGTGCTTCCTGCCGTACAGGAGTGGCGCAGCCGTCCCTTGGAAGCTGTCTATCCCTTTGTGTTCTTGGACTGCATGTTTTTCAAGGTCCGGACAAACGGCAGTGTGGAAACCCGTGCGGTCTACAACATACTGGGTGTAAATATCGAAGGCAGAAAAGAAGTGCTGGGTCTTTACACCTCAGAAAATGAGGGTGCTAAATTCTGGCTTTCGGTACTGACCGACCTGAAAGCCCGCGGGGTGGAAGACATGCTCATTGCCTGCATCGACGGGCTGAAAGGTTTTCCTGAAGCGGTGGAAGCCGTTTTCCCGCAGACCCGGGTGCAGCTGTGCATCGTCCACCAGATACGCTCTTCCATGCGGTATGTGCCTGAAAAAGACAAGAAAGCCGTGATGGCAGACCTCAAGCCTGTTTACCAGGCCGCCAGCGAACAGCAGGGGTATGAGAAACTGCTGGAATTTGAGGAAAAGCGGGGCCGGAAATATCCGCTGAGCTGTAAATCCTGGCTGGACAACTGGGTAAACCTGTCTGCATTCTTTGAGTATGACCCGGTAATCCGAAAGGTAATTTACACTACAAACCCCATTGAGGGCGTACACCGGCAGATCCGCAAAATTACCAAGACTAAGGGCGCCTTTTCTTCCGAACAGGCTCTGCTTAAGCTGATGTACCTGGTCATCAGGAATATCAGCCGGAAATGGACGATGCCCATGCAGAACTGGGGCATGGTATTTTCCCAGCTTTATATTAAATTTGGAGAGCGCCTGCTCAAAGAGGGTATATAGTAATGAGAGCGTTAATTTTTAAGCATGACACAGTTCAGGATACACTCCCCATCGGCATCCTGTTCTCGGCCGTATCCGCATTTTTATTTTACCATGCAAGTCCTTACACCGACTCTTCCATATATTATATAGCCGCCACCCCAACCATTGTAGCACTTATCTATGTCTTGCTGAACGGCACAGTGGCCAACCTCTACTTCAAAACATTCCTCACGCCCTTCAACATTCTCTATTTCTTCGTCATTCTGGCACCTTCCCACCGCAAATTGGGCAATGCGCTTATTTTACCGCTCGTCTTCATATTTCCCCTTGGAGTAATTATCTCACTCATTGTTTTTTTAGTAAAGTTTGCCATATATAAAAGGCACACCAGAAAAGCTAATAGTTAAAAAATACACCTCATGAAAAAGATAATCATAACCGGCTTATGGTGTTTGGCTGTATTTACGGCACAAGCCCAGATTACCCGGATTACAGAGAAGAATATCATAAAATTTAAATTCAATACCGGCCCCCAACGCTATTTTTATGCAAAAATAGACCCGCTTACCAAAAGGTAACAAGCGATATAATATGTGGGCTATGTGGCGGAACTAAATATTTTAAAAAGACTTTAAACTTTGACAACTTTCTAAAAGTTGTCAAAATCAAATAAGCGCTGCCTGGCCAAACTAAACTCCGATTGCAGTGCATACCGGCCTGTGCGGAACGCCCGCAGGCGGCGTATGAATGGAAAACGGGACCACCCGATACAGAAATAACTGTAGTCCCACTTTTTCAGATAAACAGAAAACTACGCCGCATCTTCGTCAATAACATCCAACTCGATACGCAGGTTACCGATAATATGCTGCTGACGGTCGGGCGTGTTTTTACCCATATAGTATTCCAGCAGGTTTTTAATGCTTTGCTCTTTTGACAAAATAACAGGCTCAAGGCGAATGTCTTTACCGATAAACAGGCTGAACTCGTCGGGCGATATTTCGCCCAAACCTTTAAAGCGGGTGATCTCGGGTTTGGCGCCAAGCCTGGCAATGGCATTGCGTTTTTCTTCTTCGCTGTAGCAGTAAATGGTTTCTTTTTTATTGCGCACCCTGAACAGCGGCGTTTGCAGGATAGACACATGCCCGGCCTTGACCAGATCGGGGAAAAATTGCAGGAAAAACGTCATTAACAGCAGGCGAATGTGCATACCGTCCACATCGGCATCGGTAGCTATCACAATATTGTTGTAACGCAGGTTTTCTATGCCATCCTCAATATTGAGGGCGTGCTGCAGGAGGTTAAATTCTTCGTTTTCGTAAACCACTTTTTTGGTGAGGCCGAAGCAGTTCAGCGGCTTTCCTTTCAGGCTGAATACGGCCTGTGTCTGCACATCACGCGATTTGGTGATAGAACCGCTGGCTGAATCTCCCTCGGTGATGAACAGCGTGGTATCCTGGCGAAGCTCATGGCTATCGTCAAAATGCACCTTGCAATCGCGTAGCTTGCGGTTATGCAAAGAGGCTTTTTTGGCCCGCTCGTTTGCCAGCTTTTTAATTCCGGCAATATCCTTGCGTTCGCGTTCTGATTGAAGAATACGTTTTAAAAGAGCATCGGCCACGTCAGGATTTTTATGCAGGTGGTCGTCCAGCTCTTTTTTAACAAAATCGTTAATGAAGGTACGCACAGTTGGACCATCAGGGCCTACGTTCTGCGAACCCAGCTTGGTTTTTGTCTGCGATTCGAAAACCGGCTCCTGCACTTTAATGGCAATGGCCGCTACAATGGATGCCCGAATATCGGACGCGTCAAACTCCTTTTTATAAAATTCGCGGATGGTTTTTACTACGGCTTCGCGGAAAGCGGCCTGGTGCGTTCCGCCCTGCGTGGTGTGCTGCCCGTTAACAAACGAATAGTACTCCTCACCATATTGCTGGCCATGTGTCATGGCTATTTCAATATCATCGCCTTTCAGGTGGATGATAGGATAACGGATGGTTTCGGTATCGGTGTTGCGCACCAGCAGATCGTGCAGGCCTTTTTCTGAGAAATATTTTTGACCATTAAAATTAATGGTCAAACCAGAATTGAGGAACACGTAATTCCATATCATGTTCTCCACAAATTCAGGAATAAAGCGGTAGTGGCGAAAAATGGAATCGTCGGGAGTAAACATGATGGCGGTTCCGTTTCGCTGCGAGGTTTCCTTTTCCGGCTCATCGCGTACCAGGTCGCCTTTGTTAAATTCAGCAAACTTGGTACGTCCGTCGCGGTACGATTGTACGGTAAACGTAGTTGAGAGCGCATTTACAGCTTTGGTACCCACACCGTTCAATCCTACCGATTTCTGGAAAGCTTTGCTGTCGTACTTTCCGCCGGTATTGATCTTAGATACGCAATCAATCACTTTACCTAAGGGAATGCCACGACCGTAATCGCGAACAGCGACCTTGTGCTCGTGCATGGTGATATCAATGGTTTTACCGGCGCCCATCACAAACTCGTCGATGGAGTTATCGACAATCTCTTTCAGTAACACGTAAATACCATCATCGTAAGCCGAACCGTCGCCAAGCTTACCGATATACATACCGGGCCGTAAACGGATGTGCTCTTTCCAGTCTAACGACCGTATACTGTCTTCGCTATAATTTATCTGCTCTGCCATAACTTAAAAAACGGTGTATGCAAAACTAACGTATTCGCCGCTTTAAGCAACCGCTAAATATCAACATATACACTTTTTGTTTAGTAATGGCTACGTTGTTGTTATGACACTGTAGCGTGATTTATACAATGTGATTTACTTGTACTACAGACAGTGTATTACAATGTAAAAATAGATTTCTGTCAGCAGGAGTGATTTTTGAACCCAAAACCAAATTGGTAACACCTGTTAAGCCGGTATCTGGTACATTATTGGTTATCTCTAATGAAATTTTTAAACAACATGGTTGTTATTGGAAAGAAAATAAAGGAGCAAACCCGCGAACAGGAATGGGATAATCCGCAAAATCCGGAGCAGGCAACTGATATTCGTGACAAGGAACAACTTATCCGGCAAAAACGCGAGGCCGAACGCCATAAAAACACGTTGGAAAAGAACGAAAATAAAAGCGAGAACAAATAAATTTTAACCATTTAATCCTATTAAATATGAAAAATCAACTAAAAACCGCCTCATTAAGACTTACTGAAAAATTTGATCTGCAATTACGCGATATCCTTGAAAAAGAAATTAAACAAATCCGGAAAGTAAGGAACAATGTATTGTCAAGCTTTAAGGATAATGATTTGAATGGTGGCGGCCTTCAGGTGGCATAGCGACCATGTTTAAAGTGGAAAGTTAAAAGTTAAAAGTAGATCTACAATTTATATTGACTTTAAGCGCATTAACTGTTTTGAATTTCAACTTTTGAATTTAACACTGCCTATAGAAATCTTTTCATCCGCCTATGAAACATTAAAAAGACTGCGCAAGCGGTCTTTTTATTTTTACAGCGATTGCCGCAAGGTAAGGTAGAACGGCACTTCAACCTGCTTTCGGGAATTATCCAGTATGAGCTGCGCCGCCATAGCTCCCATCTGGTGAAAATCTGTTGAGATGGTGGTAATTCCATTCAGAATTAATTTCTTTAATGGTGTTTCGTTATATGAAATCAGGCCCACATCCTTCCCTATTTTCAGGTTCATGGCAATAACCCGGCTAATGAGCGTCACCAGGTCATCTTCCATTAAATTGATATACGCCTCGCCTGCTTTGATCGGTTCAACTTCTATATCAGACACCAGGCCGGGAGTAAAGGCATATTGCTGGCAAAAACGGCTAAAACCTTTGCGAATCTCTTTGGGATAATAGCTTTTTTCGGGGAATATAAGCTTTAACGTATGATATTTGCTCAACTGCGGACGGGCTTGTTCCAATGCCTGGTAAATATCATTTTCAAAATTCTCATACACGGCAGCATATTCACCGCTTACGCCGGGCAGGCGCTTATCCAGCAGCACCAGCTTCTCTTTGGGCAGCTCATTGATAATCTGGTAGCTGTCTGCATCGCCATCCATAAAATGCGGGATGATCACAAAATGTGAATAATCTTCGCGTTTATTATTCAGCAGCTTCTTGAACAGCTTGAAATCGTTATTATAAATGTAAAAATCTACGGCTACGTTCTCGCCAAGCGCCTGTATAAAGGCATCGTATATAATTTTTTTATGGGCGCTCAGCTTATTGAACATCAGGCAAATTTTCAGCGTTTGCCTGAATTCGGCATTCATAATATAGTATCCCTTACCGGGGATAGAACCCAGCACACCGATTTTTTTCAGGTATTTATATCCTTTCTCGGCGGTATCGCGTGATATTTCAAGCTCATAGCTCAACTCATTGATAGATGGCAGCAAATCATCCTTATTCAGCTTGCCTGCGCCTATGGCGGTTAAAATGGAATTGGTAAGCTGCAGGTATTTGGGTGTTGCAGAATACTCATCAATATGTACAAAGCTGAAGAAATTTACCGGTTTCATAATTATCTTAAGTAAAAAGTCAAAATTCAAAAGTAAAAACCTGTAAAGCTGGCTAAAATTACTATCTATACAGACCAGGATGGCCATTTTAACTTTTGAATTTTAATTTTTGAATTTTGACTTAGTACCGGCAAGTTTATATATTATCTGCAGAATGTACAAACGGGGGCTTATCATATCGTGCATTTATTAAGTCAAAATTCAAAAGTTGCACGTAGTGACCTTTAAACGTTTCACCTTCAACCTTCAACCTTCAACCTTCAACCTCAATATTGCTTTAGCTGATTTGAATTAAGGCTTTCAACTTTGTATTTTTAACTTTTTACTTTTATTATGATACCACGACCTGTTTCACTGCTGGATAACGATTTTTATAAATTTACCATGCAGCAGGGTGTTATTAAGCTATTCCCTCATGCAAAGGCACACTACCGGTTTATCAATCGCGGCAATCACCAGTTTCCTACCGGGTTTGCCCGCGAGCTGGAAAAAGCACTTGCTAATTTTTCCGACGTTGCGCTAACACTATCCGAAAAAGAATACCTGCGTGCTACCTGTCCGTACCTGGAGGCTACATATCTTGATTTTTTACAAGGCTACCGCTATGATCCTTCTGAAGTCACCATTAAACAGCAGGGAACAAACCTTTCGGTAGAAATTACCGGATACTGGTATCGTACCATTTTATGGGAAGTTCCTTTAATGGCTTTAATATCAGAGCTGTATTATCTTATTACTGATCAGGACCGGCTTAGCGATGATGAGATCATTATTAAAAATGAGCGGAAAATAAAAAGCTACCGGAATCTGGGCATTACTGTAGCCGAGTTTGGCACCCGGCGACGCTATTCGTTCAATGTGCATAAATTGGTGGTTCAGGCGCTTAAACAGTTTGGCGGAAGAACATTTATTGGCAGCAGTAATGTTTACCTGGCCATGCTTAACGGCATTAAACCGATAGGAACCCATGCTCATGAATGGTTTATGTTTCATGCTGCCCGCTATGGTTTTAAAATGGCCAATATCATGGGATTGGAACATTGGGTAGATGTGTATCGCGGCGACCTGGGTATTGCCCTCAGCGACACCTATACTACAGATGTCTTCTTCAGGCAATTTGATAAGATGTTCTCAAAGCTGTTTGACGGCATACGGCACGATAGCGGCGACCCGGTACTTTTTGCTCAAAAAGCCATTACGCATTACAAAAGAATGGGGATAGATCCTTTATCTAAAACCATTATTTTTTCTGATGGCCTTGATTACGACAAGGTAGCTCATATTGCCGGGTTTTGCCGCGGTAAAATCGGTATGTCTTTTGGCATTGGCACTAACCTTACCAATGATGTTGGCCCTCACCCACTGAATATTGTGATCAAAATGGTGCGGGCCCAGCCTGCAAACAGCGAATGGATGCCCGTTGTGAAACTATCGGACGAGCATGGCAAATATACCGGCGATGAACAGACGATAACACTGGCCAAAACGGTATTAGGGATATCATAACCCTGCAAATTTAAAAAATAATTTTAAATTTGCAGGGTTATGATAAAGCGATATCTATTTCAAATCATAAAAAAGAACTTGCAACAAGTACCGGCTGTTGCCATTCTAGGTCCACGGCAGGTTGGCAAAACCACACTTGTTAAGCAATTAATAGAAGGTGCTCCAGGCGATTTTATTTATCTCGATTTAGAAGACCCGGCGGATACTATCAAACTACAGGACACCGGCTTGTTTCTTACCAATAATGCAGATAAAACCATTATCATTGATGAGGTTCAACGCATGCCTGAACTCTTCCCGGTATTACGATCTGTTATTGATAAAAACAGGAAGCCCGGCAGGTTTATACTACTGGGCTCAGCTTCACCAGAACTTTTAAAACAAAGCTCAGAATCGCTGGCCGGCCGTATCAGGTACCAGGAGCTCTATCCATTTTCGTTAAACGAGGTCGGCCCCGAAAAATTAAACTCACTTTGGATCAAGGGAGGATTTCCGGAAGCTTTTTTAGCACAAAGCGATGAAGATGCCATGGAATGGCTTTCTGATTTTATTTACAGCTATGCTACCCGCGACCTTGCCCAACTGGGACTGGCTATGCCTGCTACGCAAATCATCCGGTTGCTGCAAATGCTGGCTCACATGCACGGACAGGTAATCAACTATTCCAGCTTATCACGATCTCTCGGTGTATCACAACCCACCGTTACCAATGCTATTTACTACCTGGAACAGGCTATGCTCGTTCGCACATTAAAACCCTGGTTCTCTAATTCGGGAAAACGTTTGGTGAAAAGTTCCAAAATATACATCCGCGATTCAGGAATGCTGCATAATCTTCTTTTCTTATCAGGATATAACCAGGTAATGGGGCATCCACAAGCCGGAAATTCATGGGAAGGGTTCGTCATTCAGCAAATACTCACTATACTGCCTAAAAACATTCAGCCCTGGTTTTACCGAAGCCAGGATGGTGCAGAAACCGATTTGCTATTAAGTAAGGGTAACCTTGTACAGTGCGCTGTTGAAATAAAGCTTAGTAACGTTCCGGATATTAAACGTGGTAATACTCAAACTATACAGGATATACAACCCCGGCACAGCATTGTTATTACACCTTCCTCAGATTCATTCACACTCAAACAAACGTGGCAAGTAACAAGCATCAGCACCTTTTTAAACGATATTGAAACATGGTTAGCATAACAGCTGTACCTGTTACCAGCCAAATACATATTTTCCCAATACACAAAAAAGTACAGTTATAACCAGAAGTATAATGACCAATGTATTAAATTGTTCGGCTTCCTCTAATTCACGGGTTGATCTTTTCTGGAGAAAACACTTCTTCTCTTCAACATTTCTCATAAGGCTTTATACTGGTAGATGGTATAGTAACGATCCAAACAATATTTTAGTTTAAGTTGTCTGGCAAAAATTGGTCTTGATTTATCGTTTATAAACAATAAACGCCCCGATACGTTGATTATTAACTTGTTTTATGATGAACCCGATTAGTATATTATCAATTATGGCTTTCACCGTTTTATGGTCGGCCTGTAAGACGCTTGAGGTAAGTACCGAAATACCGGCATGTATTAGAACTAAGATTGAGCAAATCAAAGCTGAACCGGTACGTAATCCACCGGCTAAAGTTTATGAATGGGATTATAACGGCACGAAATATTATTACATATCGGCTCACTGCTGTGATATTCCCAGCCAGCTTTTCGATAAAGATTGTAACCTGATCTGCGCTCCTGATGGCGGCTTTACCGGTAAAGGCGATGGGAAATGTCCTGATTTCGACAGCAACAAGCTTACAAAAAGATTAATCTGGGAAGATAACCGCCATCTAAGTGAAAAGTCGAAAGTGAAAAGTAAAAAGTGAAAACAGTCGCCGGGCTTAAAATTATTTTTACCAGTTATATTTATCATAACCTGGCTAACGCACTAAAAAGATAGTCATGCTTCGCGGGCCATGCGCTCCCAAAACCAGCGATTGCTCAATGTCCGCCGTTTTTGAGGGGCCGGCAATAAATCCGCCAAAGCCATAGTCGGCATTTGCAATACGCTCATAAGCCTGGTGCATGGTTGCAACGATATCCTGTACCGGAACAATGATAGCCAGATGCTGGCAAATAAATGGAACAATGCGCTGTCCCATGCGGTCTTCGGTTATCCATGCAGCACTGTTTTCGGCCACCGCAAAATGAGGCTGCAAAATAGCTAAATCCACATCTTTCAAGGTATGCGGATCATTTATTCCGGCCAAATCAGTTTCAGCAATCACAGCCATTTCAGGCAGTGGGGAAACTATACGCTTTGCAAAAGGAAACTGCTCTGTAATCATTCCCGGAATTTCACTAACCTGGTTTACCTCAAACAGTTTACTCCCAACGGCAAGCGCTACAGCTTTAAATGTTTCCAGCACATCGCCATCCGGCGTAAACGTAACATCTGCCGGTAAAGACAACGTTGCCGACTGATTTGCCGCCACTTTTGCTAAAATCTGTTCTCTGCTGTTCATTTATTCAGTATTGCCTAGTGAGATGTGTTACCAGTTATGTGTTGTGGGTTATGGGTATGGAACCCATAACAGGTAACCCGTAACCCATAACTAACTACTTTCTATTCTTCTTATACCATTCGCCGAAAGATTCCTTAGGCGCTTGGGGCATTTCGCGATGCTTATACCAGGGATTTAACGGATTATTTACCGCAAACGGTGCGATACGCATGACCGCTCGTCCCAGCTTCCCGGCAGTATGATACGCTCCGGGCGATGATAAAGTCCAGTTCATTACTTTTAAACCGACTCCCTTAGCCTTGTTTCCGTAACCTTCTTTTACAATAACCTGCCGCCATTTATACAGTTGATCGTGTATGTCGATTTTAACCGGACAAACGTTCGAGCAGGAGCCACACAGCGTGGATGCGAACGGCAGGTCGGCATACTGGCGCATATCAAGGTTAGGCGCTAAAATGGAACCTATCGGACCGGCAATAGCGCTGTGATAGCTGTGTCCTCCGCTGCGCCGGTACACCGGGCAGGTATTCATACAGGCGCCACAGCGAATACATTTCAGCGAATTCCTGAAATCAGGGCGCCCCAGTTGTGTACTACGCCCGTTATCTACCAGCACCAGGTGCATTTGCTGTCCCGGCCGGGGCTTACGGAAATGACTGGAATACGTCGTTATCGGCTGTCCGGTAGCGCTTCGCGTAAGCAAACGCAGAAAAATAGCCAGATGCCTGCGCTTGGGAATAAGCTTTTCAATCCCCATGCAAGCGATATGTACATCCGAAAGATGCGCTCCCATATCGGCATTACCTTCATTGGTACATACCACAAAATCGCCGGTTTCGGCTATCGCGAAGTTTACCCCCGTTAACGCTACCTTACGGGTAAGGAATGTTTCACGTAAATGCTGACGGGCGGTTTCTGTAAGCACCTGCGGGTCTGAAACACCCGCCGGGGTTCCGAGATTTTCGTGGAATATTTCGCCGATTTCTTCTTTCTTTTTATGGATGCAGGGCAGCACGATATGACTTGGCGGTTCCTTTGCCAGCTGCACAATGCGTTCGCCTAAGTCAGAATCGATAACATCAACACCCTGCTGGGCTAAATATTCATTCAGATGGCATTCTTCGGTAAGCATGGACTTACTTTTTACCATTTGAGTAATGCCATGCTCTTTTAAAATACCGTGAACAATCTGGTTATGTTCCTGGGCATTGGCCGCCCAGTGAACAATTATGCCATTGGCTTTGGCATTCGCCTCAAATTCTACCAGGTAATTATGCAGGTTAGACAGTACATGATTTTTGATAGCCGATGCCGTATTCCGCAGCGTTTCCCATTCGGGGATATTATGCGCTGATTTATCCCGTTTCTGCCGAATCCACCACAAGGTTTCATCGTGCCAGTTTACGCGGTCTTCATCCTTGTTAAAGGTTTCGGCTAATCCGGCATGTTCTTTCTGTTCGCTGTTCATGATATATTGTTGTTAACCGGCATTCAGAATTTCGGCGATATGCAGCACTTTCACGTTGCTTTTCTCACGCCGCAGGATACCTTCCATGTGCATCAGGCACGACATATCCGCCCCGGTTATGTATTCGGCCCCATGCCGGATATGGTCGGCAACGCGGTCTTTGCCCATTTTTACCGAAACTGCTTCTTCGGCTACACAAAACGTTCCGCCAAAGCCGCAGCATTCATCGGTACGGTCAAGTGGTACCAGTTCGATGCCTTCTACCATATTGAGCAACTGCAAGGGTTTGGAGAAAAACGGTTCGACTAATTCCGTCATCTGCGAAAGTTTTAAGCCCCGCTGACCATGGCAGCTTTGATGTACGCCAACTTTATGCGGAAACCTGGCCGGTAGCTTATCAACCTTTAGCACATCGGTGAGAAACTCGACCAGCTCATAAATGTGTGAACGTATGTGCTTAGCCTTTTCGGGATATTGGTGAGCATGCAAATGTTCTTTCACGTGCAATGTACAGCTGCCAGACGGCGCCACGATATAATCGAACGATGAAAAATTATCAACAAAAAGCTCATCGCATTTGCCGGTTAAATGTTCGTACCCTGAATTGGCCATCGGCTGACCGCAGCAGGTTTGATTTTCAGGATATACCACATTCACGCCCAGCTTTTCGAGCAGTTGCAGCGTGGCAATACCGGCATTAGGATAAAACTGGTCGACGTAGCAGGGTATAAATAAGCCAACGGTCATAATGCTGCGTTATGAGTAACCGAATAGTATTTCAGCTCAATAATATCGTTTGGCAGGGGCTTGCTGTTCCAGTGGCGATGTATGGCCAGCGCCGTGCCAATGGCGGTGGCCTGTGCCATAGAAGCGGCAAAAACTTCCATTTCGGGGAAAGCCGATGCCAGCAAATTCATATAAATGGCGTTTTTACTGAAGCCTCCGTCTACAAAAATGCGCCGAACCGGTGTATCTTTTAATACCAGTTGCGTGGAATAATATTGCTGTTCTATTAAATCCATAATCAGTTGATGATACGCTTCGGTATCTGATGCGAAACCGGCCAAATCGCGTGTAGCAAAGATAGATTCTTTCAGCGGGCCACGATTTGCATTTTCATCAGCTATTTTTGCATTTTTTTCCCGCAACGAGACGATCATCTCCGGATCAAACGGCATATTCCGGTAACGCACCGCATTCTGGTTAAAATGAGCCGCAATTCGTTTTACCTGCTGTTCATGCTCATAGCCGGCAAACAATCGCGAGGCTTTTACCGGCTTTCCCTGGTACTGCATGTAACATAAACAATCGTGATGCAACTCATCTTCTGTTAAAGGGGTATCGTTAAACGGGTTGAGGCTGATGCACCAGGTTCCGGTAGAAATGAGCACAAACGGCTCATGGAAATTAACGAGGTAAGGTATCAGGGCCGCCGAACTATCGTGCAAACCGACACCAACCGCATAGTTGTTTCCGGGAAAGGATGCGGGCATCACAGCGTCCGACGCACAAATGGGCGCCAGCTTATCAATAACACCTTCCCGCTTTACCCAATCGTGGTAATCATTCCGGGTAAAATCCCATAAATTAGTATGACAGCCGATGCTGGTGATGTCCGAACAAGGCGTTCCGGTTATCAGGTAGCTCAGGTATTGCGGCAAATGGAGCGCATACTTTATCTGCGCAAATAATTCGGGTTTCTGATGCTTTATGCGATACAGTTGCATACCGGAATTAAGGCTTCCTAATACCGGTGAGGCAGTTTCTTTCGAAAATTTTTCTTTACCGCCATAGGTGTTGTAGAACTGTTCCAGTAAATCTTCCGGGTAGCTTTTCAGGTAGTTGTACAAGGGCGCAAGCGGCTTTCCATCTTCATCAATATACACCAGGCTTGCCCCGTAAGTGGAAAAGTTAATCGCCTTAATCTCAAATTCGTTGCGCCGGAATACTTCTCGTAGCGAATCAAAAACCGAGAGACGAAGGCTTTCCAGGTTTTCGCAGGGATCGCCGTCTTCGTCGGTGGTTTCGGTAAAGCGGGCCGACTTTTCGTAAACGATTTTATAATTCTCGTCGAAAAGGAACAGCTTTTTATTGGTTTTCCCTACATCAAATATGGATATAACCGGAATCTTCATTTTTTATTATTAGATTTGAGATTTGAGACGTAAGATTTGAGATAAACTCTGCATCTAAAAATACATATATAAGACATCAGACAGTCTAACATCTGATATCTCATATCTAAAATCTTATTCACAATCCTGTGGCAACGGTTTTTGCACCGCGTTCGCTAATGAGCTTTTCCCTTACTTTAATTTCGCGGAACAATTGAACCGGGTTTAAGGCTCCGCCTGCACGCAAACGGGCTTCGGCAACCAAAGCACGTGCATCGGTACGGAAAGCCTGCTGTAAAATTTCCTGCGCCCGCACCACGTCGTTTTGCTGCTGTGCTTCGGCCAGAGCTTTGCGATCTACCATCAGGGCCTGCGTATAAGCCAGCATAATGGCTTCTACCGATTGCAGCAAATCTTCTAACGGATCTTTTACGTTATGCGACGCGTCGATCATCCAGCCCAAACCGGTTGCATGATCCATGCCGCGGGCGTCCATACCTTCCACCAATTCGTTAAATATTAAAAATAGCTGATACGGCTTAATGCTGCCCGTTGTCAAGTCGTCATCGCCATACTTGGAATCGTTAAAATGGAAGCCGCCAAGCTTACCCTCCATCAGCAGCAGCGACACAATCTGCTCAATATTGGCGTTTGGCAGGTGATGCCCCAAATCGACCAGGGTATAAGCTTTTGGGCCTAATTTACTGGCGTACAGGTATGATTGCCCCCAGTCACCAACCGTGGTTGAATAAAAGTTAGGCTCAAAGGCTTTGTACTCCACAAACATTTTCCAGTTGTCCGGCAGAGCCGCGTATACTTCCTGCAAACTTTCGAGGGTGTTCTGAAACGCTTTACGGAAATTCAGTTGTCCGGGGAAACAGGAGCCATCGGCCAGCCAAACGGTTAATGATTCTGACCCTAACTCGATACCATGTTTTATTACCTCGATATTATGCTCGACGGCTTGTTTACGAACCGCCTTATCCACATGCTGCATGGAGCCGAATTTATAGCTCAACGCCTGCCCGGGCTGATCCTGGAACGTGTTGGAGTTCATGGCATCAAATTTCAGCTCATGCTGTGCGGCCAGCGCCTTGATGGCCGAAGCGTCTTTGGGAATATCCCAGGGAATATGCAGCGATATGGCTCCGCTTGAACGGTTCAGCCTGTGAAGCAAGCCGATATCTTCTATCTTTTCTTCCAGGTTACGGGGCTCTCCCCCACCCGAAAAACGCCCGAAACGGGTTCCGCCGGTTCCTAATGCCCAGCTGGGTATAGCTATCTGGAACTTAACCAGTTTGCTGATAATTTCTTCGGCATTGGCCACTTCTGAACGTATAAACGATAAACGCTGTTCGTGCTTTGATTGCAGCCCGCTATTGTGCTGATCTATCTGATATTTTTCTACTTGCATATCTTAAAGTTATAAGTTGTAGGTTATACGTTATAAGTGCCTGACTAAATACTATTTTTAAGTTGTACGTTATAGGTTTTACGTTATAAGTATCTAAACTACTAATTCCTGTTCTTATCGCGTAAACGCCATGGCTACGCCGCCATCCACGTTGATAATATTACCGGTAGATTTATTGAGCAAACCTCCTGTCAACGCGAAACATGCGTTAGCTATATCTTCCGGCAGGATGATCTCGTTCAGCAAGGTACGTTTGGCATAGTATGCGGGCAACTCTTCAACGGTAATGCCGTAGGCTTTGGCACGGCCTTCGGCCCAGCCACCGGCCCAGATGTTTGAATCGGCAATAACCGCATCCGGATTAACGGTATTTACCCGTATTTTATCGCTACCCAGCTCGGCTGCCAGCAAACGCGACAAATGTGCCTGAGCCGCTTTCGCGGAACCATACCCGGCATTATTCGGCCCGGCAACGATGGAGTTTTTGGAAACGATGTTGACAATATCACCACCGAGCTCCTGCTTGCGCAATACTTCTACTCCTGCCTTCGACACCATGAACTGACCTTTCACCAGGATATCGTACAGCTTATCCCAATCGGCAGTAGTATGGTCGGTGATGGGTTTGGAAATGCTGATACCGGCATTATTGACAATAATATCAATTCCGCCAAAAGCAAGCGCCGCGTCGGCAAATGCCTGCCGAATGGTGGCTTCGTTGGTTACATCCAGTATTACAGCGGCGGCCGTATCTTTCCCGAACTGTTTTTTAAACTCTTCGATGGCCGTATCTAAACGCTCCTGGTTAATATCGTTAATAATTACACAGGCGCCTTCCTGGGCAAATTTTTTAGCGATGGCCTTGCCGATTCCGCCGGCGCTGCCGGTTACCAGCGCAATTTTCCCCGAAAGGGCTTTGGGCTTTGGCATGCGCTGCAATTTGGCTTCTTCAAGCAGCCAGTATTCTATATCAAACGCTTCCTGGCGGGGTAGCGAGGTATACTCGGACACCGCTTCGGCGCCTTTCATTACGTTGATGGCATTGGTATAAAATTCGGCAGCCACCCGTGCGGTTTGCTTGTCTTTTGAGAAGGAGAACATGCCTACTCCCGGATACAAGATGATGACCGGGTTACGGTCGCGGATGGCCGGACTGTTGGGATGCTTGCAGGTTTCGTAATAATCGCTGTACATCTTGCGATAAGCATCAAAAGCGGGCTGCAAACGCTCTTTCAGGGCTTTAACATCCGATAAATCTTCATCAGGTTTTAGATCAAGCACCAGCGGACTGATCTTTGTACGCAGAAAATGGTCGGGACAGCTTGTACCCATAGGCGCTAAGCGGCCGAGATCGTTTGAATTGATAAATTCAAGCACCCGGCTATCGTCTGTAAAATGCCCGATCATGTGGCGCTCGCTGGAACAAAAACCGCGGAGAACCGGGGCCAATGCGGCAGCCTGCTTTTTACGATCGGCTTCTGCGAGACTTTGGATTTTCTGCCCGCCAAATACCGGACCTTTCTTGCCATAGTTTTGTTCCAGGTATTCGGCGCAGGTTTCTATTACTTCCAGCGTGTTTACATAGCTTTCGTAAGCGGTATCGCCCCAGGTAAATAAACCGTGCGAACCAAGCATGATGCCCCGTATTCCGGGATTTTCATCGAGACATTGTTTCAGCTTCAGCCCCAGGTCAAAACCGGGACGCTGCCATTCTACCCAGCCAATTTTACCGTTAAACAATTCCTGCGTAATTTTTTTGCCGTCTTTAGCTGCAGCAATGGCAATAGCGGCATCGGGATGCAGGTGATCGATATGCTTAAACGGCAAAAATCCGTGCAGCGGCGTATCGATAGACGGTGCTTTGGATGCCAGATCGTAAATACAATGATTAAACAGCTCGACCATTTCATCCTCATACGCTATTCCGCGATAAACGTTTTGAAGACTGCGCAAGCGGTCAACATACAATGCAGCCAAACCGCTGCGGGTTAACGTACCGATATCGCCACCGGAACCTTTAATCCACATTACTTCGGTTTCTTCTTCCGTAAGGGGATCTTTCGCCATCGCCTTACAGGAGGTATTTCCTCCGCCATAGTTGGTCAGGCGTAAATCGGCGCCTAACAGGTTAGACCGGTATATCAGCAGGGCAACCTCATCGCCGGCAAGCTTAGCGGCTTCGGCCTCGTCCCATAAATAGCTTACATGCTTAAATCGTGTGGTTTCAACAGACATCTTGTATAAAGTAAAAAGTTAAAAGTCAAAAATTAAAGGTTAAAAGTTGAGCAAAGTGACAGCCTAACTGTTTGTAATTAAAACTCAAAAACCAGTACTAGCTTCTTCGCTGTTCGTCAATCGTCATTCGTAAATCGTAAATCACAATGGTATTATTTAATTGAGTTTCCATAACCTACCAGTATTACCGATAAAATGATAACCAGTATACCTGCTACTACGGTTAAATATGTTTTTTTGCGTACACCGCTCCATTCCTTTAACACCAATCCCCATACATTGGCTATCAGGATGATAAAGGCCATGTGCAATATCCACGAGCTGGCGCCGTTGCCCAGTTTACTTTCGCCCATGCCATAGAAAAAGAATTGCAGGAACCAGGTTGTTCCGGCCAGCGCCGAAAAAATATAATTACGCAGCAGCGGAGTTTGCTTATTGGTATAATCGCCAAAGGTTTTGTTGCTGGCATTAAGTATCATACACCAGATAAAGTTGGTGGTCAAGCCGCCCCAAAGCAGCACCACATAGATCACATTGCTTTGAAACAGGGGATTGATACCGCTTTTTACGGCCAATTCTGACATGGGTTTGCCTGCCTCGATACCGAAATTAAAACAGGCGCTCAGCACACCGGAAACAATAGCTACTACTAATCCTTTAACAATGTCATAGTCTTTGTTGGCTTCGCCGGTGTCTTTTGCCAGGTCTTTTTCTTTCATCATGCCGGCCTTACCGCAAATAATAATGCCGAGTATGCACACGGCAACACCCAGCAGCACCATTTGTCCCCAATGGCTGTTTACTATCATGGTAATGGTATCTTTTCCCGGCTGGGGATAGATATCGTAATAAACAGACGGTATCAGCGCTCCAAAAACAGAGCATAAACCGAGAATAATAGAACTGCCGAGCGAAACGCCCAAATACCTGACACCAAGGCCATAAGTTAGTCCTCCAATACCCCAGAGCACGCCCATAAAATAAGTCCATCCTAATACAGAGGCGCTGGTTTGACGAATAAGATCGGCAAAACCGGGAATGGTGAGCCAGGCCGCCAATGGTGGAACGATCAGCCAGGAGAAAAGGCCGCCAACAATCCAGTAGCTTTCCCAGGCCCATCCTTTTACCTTTTTGTAAGGTATGTAAAAGCTTCCGGAGGCAAACCCACCGATAAAGTGAAAAATAACACCTAAAATTACCTGCATACGTTTAATTGGTTTTAATGGGGCAAAAATAGATAACTGCTTGCATCCGGCTGTCATGTACTGTCATGGTTAGTTGTTAGTTGTTAGTATTAGCCGGAGGCTTAAAAGTAGGAGAACGAAGCTGGAGCTTCGCTCTATCGGGCGAACGAAGCTGGAGCTTTGCCCTATCGGGATTGCTTATGTAAACTAATTTTTACAAAAGCGTGCTTTTTAAAAGTAAGACAGGGCCAGCGCATCTACTATCCTTATTGAGACAAATAAATTAAAATCACATCTATACTATGCCGAAGGCCCTATTGTGTTGGTATAGCTGTATATAAAAACGATGTTTCTATCCGCCGGTAACCGGGCAAGTTGGGGCCTAAATTTTTGATGCGTTTGCCATTGCAAGTAAGATTTGAAATTTCCAGTTCTGATAAATTGGAATATTTTTGTTAGTAAGAAGCGTAGTAATTGTGCTTATTAACAAGGCACTTAATTTTTCAACTTATGACCGTAGGCATTATTCTGACACTTTGTGCACTTGTTTTATTAGCATATATATTTGACTTTACATCATCAAAAACCAAAATTCCATCGGTAATTTTATTGCTGGCCTTAGGGTACCTGGTGAAACAGCTTTGTATTTTATTTGATGTTAACCTGCCCGATCTTCAGGGGGTTTTACCTATTCTGGGCACTATCGGACTTGTGCTGATCGTTCTGGAAGGTTCATTAGAGCTGGAACTGGATAAGGGCAAGCTCCCGCTGATCGGAAAATCGGTTATTGTAGCTTGTATCCCGATAATGATCATGGCCTTCGGGCTGGCTTTTGCATTACATTATGCCAGTGGTTATGATTTTAAATCCTGCCTGGCCAGTGCCATACCCCTATGTATCATCAGCAGTTCAATAGCCATACCCAGCGTAAGAAATTACGCTCCTGCCGACCGGGAGTTTGTTGTTTACGAGAGCAGCATATCGGATATTATCGGGGTGATATTTTTCAATTTCGTGGTATTGCATACCAACTTCGGCGCTATGGCTTTTGGCTCGTTCTTCCTGCAACTCTGTGTAATTATCGTGGTTTCGTTTGTTGCTACGGGTGCACTTTCTTTTTTACTTAGCCGCATAGATCATCACATTAAATTTGTGCCTATCATATCGCTGGTGATATTGATTCACGAGGTTTCAAAGATATTTAACCTGCCATCGCTGGTATTTATCCTGGTGCTGGGATTGTTTCTGAACAACCTGAATCGTATCAGGCACATTCACTGGATACAAAAGCTGAATCCGCGATTGCTGCGCCGCGAAATTCATAAGTTTAAGGAGATAACCATCGAAGCTACCTTTTTGGTGCGGGCGTTGTTTTTCCTGCTGTTTGGCTATGTTATTGAAACCCGCGAACTGATCAGCACCTCCACGCTGATATGGTCTGTAAGCATTACTGCCAGCATTTATGTGCTGCGGATAATTGTCCTGAAACTATCGGGCATAAAGCTGAACCCGTTGGTTTTTGTGGCTCCCCGCGGATTAATTACTATTCTGCTTTTTCTTTCGGTAAGCCCCAATTTACGTGTTCCGCTGATAGACCGCTCGCTGCTGATACAGATCATCATTATGACGGCCCTTGTGATGATGATCGGTTCGATGATGGCGAAAAAGGCTGTTGCTGTACAAGAGGAAGTAGTTGGTTAGTTGTTAGTTGTTTGGTTGATTAGTGATTAGTGATTAGTTTGTTATTAGTAGCCGGAGGCTTAAAAGTTTCTGAACGAAGCTGGAGCTTCGCTCTGTCATTTTTGTGAGTAGCGCTTACCTTTCAGGAGGTGCAAATGGCTGATTTCATATACAATCATTTTCTATTTATAATCAGTCCAAATAAACTTATATTTGCCGAAACTTTTAAAAATTGTTAACAGCAACGGGCAGTATTGTATCTATAAACCGGAAAACATTTGAGGATGTTTACAACTGCTATTGGGAAAAAGTTTATGCTGTTTGTTACAATAACATCCGTGATGTTGAAGTTGCCAAAGAAATGGTACAAGACATCTTCAAATCCCTGTGGGAACGCCGTGAAGAATTAGCGCTGGAGAATGTGGCAAATTACCTCATCCGCTCTGCCAAGCTCAAAACGTTTGAATTTATCAGGAACAAAACCACCAGGCAAAGAATTGATGAATTTAATTACCAGGGATGTGTAAATTCCAGCAATTGTACAGAAGAGCAGGTGCTGTTCAACGATTTAAAAGATAACGTTAATTTGCTGGTAGATACCCTGCCCTGCCAATGTAAACGCGTTTATAGAATGAGCCGGGAGGAAGGTTTAAGCAATAAAGAGATCGCTGAAAAATTGTTGATCTCTGAAAGGGCGGTAGAATACCACATTACAAAGGCTATGGGTATGCTGAAACAGAAACTGGCTGTTTTCAATAAATAAATAATAAGCACTTACGGAAATTGGATACTCATGCTACTACTCTTTAAAAGTATCGTAAATTAGCCTGATGAAAGTAAACGCCGATCTGCTGAGAAAATATCATAACAACCAATGTACGCCATCAGAGCGTATAGCGGTTGAAGATTGGTTGCTGAACAGCGAGGTTGATGCGTTAGCATTTCATACCGAAAAAGATAAGGATGTAATAAAAGATGCCATTTGGAAAGATGTAGCTTCCGTTTTGCCTCCTAAAGCAATTTCAACTGAACAACTTTTAAAACCTGCTGCTTATTATGTGTGGAAAGGGGCTGTAGCGGCAACATTGTTTATTGCGCTTTTGGGCTCGGCAATATATTATTTCAACCGTAACAGTGAAAAACCTGCGGGCTTTATGGTGTTTCGCAATACATCCGCGTTAAAGGTAAACCACATTAATTCCAGGTCATACAGCCTGACCATTGGCACCGAAACCTCGGCAGAAATTAACGAGCATAACGGTGTAATAGATTTAGCAGGTAGTATCCTGATTTCCCCAAAAAAAGATATCGAGCTAAAGTTTGATGACTCCAACAGCAAAGTGCACTTAAAAAAAGGACAAACTTATATTATTATTAACAGCAAATCGGGGAACCACAGCTTGATTGTGGTGAACGAAAAAAACCTGATCAACTTGTCTCCGGTTATCCAAAAAAAGCTTATCCAGGAATTTGACATCTAATTATCCCCGCTATTTTTCAATGAAAAGAACCATTGCCTGGCAGTTAAGCACCGTTGTTTTTGTTTTATTGTTGGGTATCCTGCTTTTTGCGGCCTGCAAAAATCCATCTTCACGTGCGGATAAACCTCAAAAATACAGCCTTCATCTTATGGATATGGATGCGAGGGAATATATCGTAACTACAGATGATCTGGATAGCGGCCTGATCAAGCCCGAAGAGGTAACCGAAGCTTTGCCGGATACTATTTCCAGAAATATTATTGTAAAAAATGGCTATTACTATTCGTTACAGCGCAAGTCGGATATTTTAACCCGGTACGCATTGAAAGACCGCAAGCTTTTCCCGATCGGCCATTTACAGCTGCATAATTTCAGCCTGGAAAATTTTTTGTGGTTCGGCCGGGACTCTCTGCTGCTGAGCGGTTTAAACTATTCATCAGACACGGCAAAATATTACCTCATTGATACTAAAAACATGCAGGTACTGGCTAATGGATTACTGGATATAGAAAAGCCAACAGGAAAATTTGTTTCAACCTCTATCGGATTTGTAGAAAAAAGAAAGGATACGCTTTTTGTTGGCTATACGTTTCATCCGCCAATACAAGGGGCCAGCTACACCTCCAGCGATACCATGTATGTTTCCCGGTTGGTTTATCCTGAAATGAAAAGCATCGGCCTCCAAAAAGAATGGCGCTCAACCTATCCGGGAGGTATTAATAATGTACAGCATAATGAGTTTACGGATGAGCATGGCGATTTCTACTTCATGTCTTGCCCTGGTATTGCTATGGGCAACCGTCCCGACTTACCAACCGCTGTTTTCAGGATCAAGGCGAACAGCTCCATCGTTGACCCGGATTATTTTTTCAATCTTTCTTCATCAGTTATCCACAACCATGCCTATGGTTTATGGTATATCGGGCACGGGAAGGCTATTGTTCGTTCAGAACGGAAGGATCTGTATAAAGGACTGTCCGACCATTGGAGCACCCCGCATTTTGAGTTTTACGTATTGGATATTATCCATCAGAAAGTAATTAAAAAACTGGATCTGCCTTTAGATAAAGGAACCCGCAAAGAGTGCATACTGGTAAAAGGCGATAACGTGTACATCGCGGTGAACTCCCCTACCGACGGGAACTACATCTGGAAGTATAATCTCAAAACAGAACAGCTTACCAGGGGCCTGCAATTGGGCGGCGTATCCGCTTTTATTGTCCGTTTGGACCGGTTACAATAAACTTGTTTAAACTTTTTATTTCCACATATCCGCTTCTATGTCCGTTGAGACAGGTTTACTATATTAATTTAGACTTATTTTAAATTTTTCATTTCCGACCTTCGGAAAAAGGCGAGTTGTGCTACTATGCCTAAAAAAAGTACAACTTAATGTTCCGGTTTACAACACTATTATCTTTTATTTTTATCATCCTGGTAGTATCGGCTAACGCACAACAACATGCCCGCATTTCGGGCTTCGTAACAGACAGCATTGGCCCTGTTAGCGGCGCTTCAGTAATTATTAAGGGAACCAAAACAGGAACTACAACTGATAATAAGGGATATTTTGAGCTAAACAACGTCGCTACCGGCACGCATGTTATGGTAATATCCATAGTAGGATACCAAACGCAAAACAGGCAGGTTACTATCAGGAATAACGAGAAGCAACACCTAAACATCGTACTTACCAATACATCTCAATTACTTAACAATATTAACGTTACAGGGAAAACCACTACGCAAACTATAAAGGAATCGGCTTTTGCCGTAAACGCTATCGATACCTGGAAGTTTGCCAATACTACTGCCGATCTGAACCAGATCCTTAACAAAAGCACGGGCGTACACATTCGCGAACAGGGAGGTTTGGGCTCTAACTTCAATTTCTCTATCAATGGGCTTTCGGGGAAACAGGTTCGTTTCTTTTTAGACGGCATCCCTATGGATGATTTCGGCGGCGGTATGTCACTTAATAATATTCCGGTTAACCTTGCCGAACGCATCGAAGTATATAAAGGTGTGGTTCCTATAGAATTGGGCTCTGATGCGCTTGGCGGAGCGGTTAATGTTATTACCGACCAGCACACTAAAAAATTTCTTGATGCCAGCTTTAGCTACGGTTCGTTCAATACCAGCAGGGCTGCGCTATCTGGCAGGCTAACAGACGATAAAACCGGCCTTATTTTCAGTTTCAGTGGTTTCCATAACTATTCAGACAATAATTATTTAATGCGTAATAATCCGAAAAACGATGCCGAGATCAAAGTAATTGAAAACAATGAATTTGTATATAAAGACGTACGCCGTTTTCACGATGCTTACCGTTCTTCTATGGGGCAGGTCGAGGCCGGGCTCAACAACAGATCCTGGGCGGATAAGATCAGTCTTGGCTTTGTTTATTCTAATCTCTATAAAGAACTGCAAACCGGGGCCAGCCAGAACAATGTTTATGGAGCGGCATATCAGAAAGGGAATTTTTACATGTCTTCGCTAAAGTATAAAAAGAATGACTTTATACTTAAAGGGCTTTCCGCAAACATCGCGGCAAACTTGTCTATAGACCGTTCTGATGTTGTTGATACGTCTTCTTATGTTTATGGCTGGGGAGGGATCATCCGATCTGAAACTATTGCCGGCGAATTGAGGGATGTTAAAACGCTTACCCACTGGAAAAATATTGCGGCAATTGTCAGAGCTAATTTTACCTATAAAATTAACGACAACCAGAATCTGAACCTGAGCTACACCTTCAACCGTTTGGCAAGGTCATCAAAAGAAGAGCTGCGCCGGGAAGAACAAAATCCTTTTTACCGGCCTAATTACTTCACCAAAAACGTGGCGGGTCTGGCCTATCAGCACAATTCATTTAACAACAGGTTCACCAATACGCTTTTCGCAAAATACTTCGGGCTCAATATACTGGCAAGAGAAGTTGTTTTTGTTACCCAGCAAGACCCTTACCGGAGAAGGGATACCACCAGCCATAAAGGCTATTGGGGTTATGGGCTGGCATCGAGATATAAGCTTACGGAAAATGCCGGAGTGAAATTTTCTGCTGAACATGCCTACCGGCTACAGGAACAGGAGGAGTTTTTTGGCGACGGCATCAGTGTAGCCGCTAACATAAAGCTGCAGCCGGAAGAAAGCGACAATATCAATTTGGGTGCGTATTACAGCCTGCCATTGGGCAAACATAAGTTTTCGGCAGAAGGCGGCGCTTTTTACAGAAATGTTAAAAACCTGATATTCTCCACGCCGGGAGGTAGATTTTCTACGTATTCCAATGTAGGGATAGCCCGTGTAACAGGGCTTGAGGGCGAGCTGGGTTACAGGTACAACAAGCTGCTTGACTTCACAGTGAATGCAAGCTACCAAAACGCCATCAATAACCGGAAAATAAATCCACTTACAGGAATGGAAGATCCTGTGTACGGAGATCGCATACCTAACCAGCCCTGGTTCTTCGGTAATGCCAGTTTGGGTTTAGGGCAAGACAACCTGATAGGAAAAAATACCCGGTTGCAGCTGAACTACTCGGTAAACTACATACACTGGTTTTACATTTCATGGGAGAGCTTAGGCAGCCGCGAATCAAAGAACAAAATTCCTACGCAACTCATACATAATGTCTCATTGTCCTATTCTTTAAAGAATGGCAGATACAATATCTCTATAGAATCTTTCAACATAACTAATGAGTTGGCCTATGATAATTTCAGATTACAAAAACCAGGAAGGTCTGTATTCTTCAAACTAAGATATTTTATTAAATAAATTTTCAATTCAATAAAACCCCAATATCATGTTCTTAAAAAACAAAACCCTGATCATTGCATTTGCCGCCGTTTTATTTGGCTTTACAGCATGTAAAAAAGATAAATCTGATCCAACAGATGAAGCTCCGACAGAAAAAACGTATGGTTTCCTGGTCACCACCGGCACACCTGCCACCACTTATGTGGTACAAACCGGTTCCCTAACCGAAGGAACACTAACTACTGTTAACAATGGTGTTGCCACAACACTGTCTGTATTTACTTCCAGAGATGGCTATTACTATGCAATAGATTACAATTCAACAAGCCTGGTTAAGTTTACCTCCAATAATAAAACCAATACCATAGTTAAAGAAACCCCTTTTACACAAATACAAATGGCAGGCTGGTCTGGTTTCTTTGCCTGGAAAGACAGCAAAACACTGGTAATGCTTAATCTCAATAACAACAGGTTTGAATATGCGGAGCTCAATGTAGAAAGCATGAGCATTACCAGAAGCGGCGAAATTAATATTCCGGCACCGGCTGTTACAGGAGATTCCTACTGGGGATGCAATGCCGTATTTGTAGGTAGTAAGCTCTATATCACTTATATGAAACTGGTAAAAGCCAATAATGACCTGCCAGATAAAGCTTATGTTGCCTCTATGGATTACCCTAATGTAACCAACGTTACTATAGACAGCGATGACCGGTTTAATTATCCAAGTCCTTATGGTTTATACACACAAAGTAATTTGGTATACAATGGCTCGGCTTATTTCATCACTTCGCCTACTTTCTGGGCAGTTGGCAACATCGGCAGCCCTAATGGCATTTACAGGGTGTTAAACGGTAGCTCACAAATAGACGACAGCTATTTCTACGAGCTTACCGATCCGAATAAAGAAGAAACCATTGGTTTATATGATCTTGGCAATGGAAAAGCGATTGTTAAAATACTGGATAAAACCCTGATCACCTCTTACGACGATTACAGTGCTGTAAATGCTGCCAGCTACTATGCAGTGGATTTTATTAACAAAAGCAAAACACGCATTAATATACCGGTCAGCAGAAATGGCGCATACCAATGGAACGTGCTGGTAGATGACGGTAAAGCTTACATTGCTACCAACGCAGGCGACGGTTATTATGTATATGAATACAACCCTGCAACTTCAACCGTAACCAAAGGTTTGAAGCTGGAAGGTGTAGACAATGTTGCCAGGATATACAGAATTAAGTAATATTATGTATTAACAATAAGGGGCTGTACCATTCGTCTACAGCCCCTTTATAGTTTTAAAATTCCTGTTTTGTTCATACTTCTAAAAAAAATAAACGCCTGGCTCCATCTTTGGTTAGGATTGTTTTCCGGAATTATCGTATTTATTCTGGGTATCACCGGTTGTATATTGGTTTTCGAGCAGGAGATCAGGAGCATCAGTGAGCCCTGGCTGCATGTAGCAAAGCCAGCCGATGACACTTACCTGCCGCCATCCGTACTTTATAAGAAAGTACAGAAGCATTTTCCCGGCAAAGAACTTTCTTCAATGTGGTATCATGGAAAAGAAAGAACAGCACATTTCAACCTTGGTCATGATTCACTGGTTTATATCAACCCTTACACTGCCGAGATCGTCGCAGTTGTACATCACGAAGATTTTTTTCACTTTATAGAAGATGGGCATTTTCACCTGTGGCTTCCCGAAGCTATTGGAGAGCCAATTGTAGGTTGGGGAACATTTGTATTCTTTGTCCTTTTGATAACCGGACTTATTTTATGGTGGCCCAAACAATGGAATAAAAAATATATAAACAGCAGTTTTAAGATAAAATGGGGTGCAAAATTTAAGCGCCTGAATTATGACCTCCATAATGTACTTGGTTTTTATACCATTATCATCTCGCTGGTTTTTGCTTTAACAGGTTTGATCATGAGCTTTCCATGGTTCTCTAACGCTTTCTTTGTGGCTACCGGAGGCACCGTAAAAGAGCGTATCATATCTAAATCTGATACCACGGTTAACCCCTCGGTGGTACCCCTGTCGCAGGTGGATGCCGCCTGGAAAAAAGGGATCACAGAAATCGGGGAATATAACAAAGACGCCATCATTTTATCTTTCCCTAAAAAAGCGTCGGATGTAATTTCGCTGTGCGTAGATATGCACAACGGCACCTGGCGCTACGTAAATCTGGATCAACACACATTACAGCCGGTAGCATCTACCCAGAAAAAAATGAAAGAAGAAGATCTTGCATCTTACTTAAGACGTTCTAACTATACTTTTCACGTTGGCGCTTTTGGTGGCTTGTTTACCAAAATCCTGTTTTTCTTCGCAAGTTTAGTTTGCGCCAGCTTACCCCTTACCGGTTTTTATATATGGTGGGGCAGAAGAAAAAAACCGAAAACAAGAAGCAAAAAGCTGAACCGGAAACTCGCTTTATCAAACGCATATCTCTAAATTGTGTTTTCTCCGCTTTCGTTTGCTTATAAGGTCTTAGTTGTTTGGTTGGTTAATATCAGCCGGAGGCTTAAAAGTTTCTGAACGAAGCCGGAGCTTCGCTCTATCGGGGCTGTAACACCTTGCTATTTTAGTCTTTTGATTACCTGATCTTTAAGTGTTTCTGTACCATAAGTTTTTCCCAAAACCGGGCTCTATTTTGATTCATTCTAAATGTTCCCGATGACCTTTTTTTGACATTTTTATAATTTCTCTTTCCATACTTTTGCGCCAATCTTAAAAAATGGGTTATTTTTTAAGAAATTATTAACACTAATTAAAATTTTCATGAAGAGAGCATTTTTATTTTTAGGATTGGCAATCAGTGGATTAGCCGTACAAGCACAGGATTTTAAACCAGCCAAAGGTGATATTACTACCGAGTTTGGTCTGACCGGAGGAATTAACAGCACTAACTTTACACTGAACGAAAGCGCAACAGGCGGACTTTTGCGTTTCCGTTACTTCCAAAGCGAAGGTTTAGCTTACCGCTTAGGTTTTAACGTTTCTTCTTCAAGTGATAAAACAAATGTATATGGCCCCAACGATGAAAAAGGTACATTGACTCAAAGCCAGACTGTATTTGTAGTTAACTTAGGTGTTGAAAAGCACTTTGCAGGTACAGAGCGTCTTTCTCCTTATGCAGGCGGCGATATCTTAATTGGCGCTATGTCGCAAAAAGATAAGGCTGAAGATTATGCAGGAGGTGCTTATGCTGCTAATACCAATTCAGAAGTTAAAGGCCCCGGAACTTTCGGCTTTGGCCTTCGTGGTATTGTAGGTGCTGATTACTACATTGCTAAACATTTATTTTTAGGTGCAGAGGCAGGTTTCGGTTTCTTATATGCTAAAGAAGGTGAGACTAAAACTACTGCCAGTGGCACTACTACAACTGTTAAATCTGCCGGAAGCAACTTTGCTTTAAGCCCAAGCGTTATTACCGGTGTTCGTATCGGATTTGTTTTCTAAGACAGAGACATGATCAATCTTATAAAATCCCGAAACTGTTATACGGTTTCGGGATTTTTTGTATTCATGTTTTACAATCATTTTATGAAAAAGCCGTGGCTGTATTTTTAACATCCTTAGGCAAATAACCAAATTTCTTCTTAAAGGCTACAGAAAAGTGATTGGGATTTTTATACCCAATCTGACGGGCTATTTCGGCAATTTTAACATAATTGTCCTCTTTTAATAATCCCATAGCTTTATTCATACGCTCATCAGCCAGGTAACCATAAATCGTATTACCAAAAACTTCCTTAAAGCTATGCTGTAATTTTGTACGATTCATACCCGCAAGACTGGCCAAATCCTGTATAGAATGCGGGTTACTTAGATTTTGCAGCAACAATTCTTTAACATAATGAATACGCTCAATATCATCCTTCTTCAAAACGGTTGAGTTACCGCTTTTCTTAAAGGTCATTTGTTCTACCTGAAGCGACAGTAACTCTAATAACTTCCCTTCAATAAATATTTTCTTTAACGACCCTACAAAATGGCAATGATACATTTCCATCAATATACTGCGAATCCTGGCAGTAACCGGAAAGCTTTTGCCACCCAGCATCACCGGACGCTCTTTCCCGATCTGTACCACCCAATACACCGAAAGCCAGCCTGGACAGCCTGTTGCATAAGGTAAGCCTGATGCATCCGCAAAAAGTAGTGCGTTATATTTTTTGGGACGATGATGAGCCTAACCAGGTTATGATGGACGTAGCACCAAGCATGACAGCTCCGCCTGATAGCAGTAAATATGTTGTTTTGGATGAACGTACCGGCGAAATACTGAGCCGGCCTGTGCTGAACAAAGGCTTTATGTATATCATGCTCCAGCTGCATACTGATATGTTTGCCGGTATTGGCGGAAAGTTGTTTCTGGGCTTAATGGGTATACTGTTTATCATCGCTATCATTTCGGGCGTGATGCTGTACGGCCCCATCATGAAAAAGTATGATTTCGGTATGATCAGAAGCGATAAATCACGCCGTCTGAAATGGCTGGATATGCATAACCTGCTGGGCATTGTAGCCCTGGCCTGGACCCTGGTTGTTGGTGTAACCGGCGTAATAAATACCTTGCATGATGTAGTGCTCGGGCTGTGGCAGCAAGGACAACTGGCCGAAATGGTAGCGCCATATAAAAACGCCAAACCGGTAACCGGAAAACTCAGCTCATTAGACGAAGCGCTAAAAGTATCGCATAATGCTGCACCCGAAATGAAAGCATCCCTCATTACATTTCCCGGTACTATATTTTCAAGCAAGCACCACTATGCCGTATTCATGAAAGGCCAGACACCGGTTACATCACGGCTTTTAAAGCCGGCACTGGTAGACGCAAAAACCGGCGTGCTTACCGACCTCCGGACGATGCCCTGGTACGTAAATACCCTGTTCCTGTCGCAGCCCCTGCACTTCGGCGACTATGGCGGAATGCCACTCAAGATCATCTGGGCATTGTTTGACATCGCAACTATCGTAATCCTGATTAGCGGACTATACCTGTGGATAGCACGTATTAAAGCATCAAAAGCCCAGCTTGCCCGTCTTGAGGAAAAACAAACAGAATTGGCATAAATCTAAATCAATGAAAACAGAAAATTTATTCTTAAAAGTTTGGGGTATCCCGGTAATTCTGGCCATATTGAGTATTTTCGGGCTGTTATCCGCTTTAATTGGCGACAATTTCTGGGATGTATTATCCTGGGTAACCCTGGGGATCCCTGTTGCTGTCATGGCCTGGTTCCTGATTAAAAAGAAAGGTAACCGCGTTAAAGGCAATTACAAAACAGATTTTGTTGACGTTTAAGACCGGATGAGTATTTGCACAATACTATTTTGAAAAGCAAAGCCGGTAGCTTTTCGGCACCGGCAATCCTGCTTTCCGTTCATACGCCTGCAGCCTGCCCCGATACCTCGCGGGGCATTCCACACAGGCCGGTATCCACTGCAATCAGGTTTAAATAACGCAAGACAGTAGATTATCGGTTTTTTGAAAAAGCTGATTATTTACCTTATCCGTATTTCCCACTAAAATTCATCAGGCTCCCTTTCGGGGATATATTCTCCTGTCAGGGCCACTTCTCCGCTTTCCGGGTTAACCGCAAATTCAACAGTCATTTTAGCATCATCGGTATAATCCAGGTCGGCACAGGCATTAAACAACCCAATGGTATAATGCACGATGAAGCTGCCTCTACCCTGCCCATCAATATACAACGAGCTTTTATCTATGGTAATACCTGACACCCGCTCCCGGCTGCTGAAATGGTAAGCCATCAGCAATTCGCTGAGCTTATCCAGGTTTGCTGATAATAGCTCGTACACCCGGTTTCCGCAATCTAACCCTTTCGCGTCACTGCTATAAAAACTGACTGTCTCCTGCATGATATAAACTTAAGTACACTGAAAATCCCGGATCAAGATTACCAGTTTGCCCATTATCAACTATCCATTGTCCCTTGTCAACTGTCCATTGTCCATTATCCACTGTCAACTATCCATTGTCCATTATCCACTATCCACTGTCCATTGTCAACTATCCATTGTCCACTGTCCACTATCCATTGTCCACTGCTTAATGTCCCACCGATCCCCTGCCAACTTCAACTGTCCCGGTAATCTGTTTTGAACAGAAATAACCAAAATAGGCAATATACAGGTAACAAACCAGCGGCAATATCAACGAAACCTGTACACCAAACAAATCGGCGATACCACCCTGAATCAACGGGATCAATGCTCCGCCCAATATGGCCATCACCAGCAACGACGAACCCTGGCTGGTATATTTTCCCAAACCGGAGATGGAAAGTGTGAAAATGTTCGACCACATAACCGAGTTAAATAGCCCGATGCTTAGCAGTGCCCACATCGCTACCGAACCGGTATTAAATACCGCAGTTAGCAATAATATCACGTTGATCAGCGCAAAAATCACCAATGTTCTGGCAGCAGCCGAGCGTCCCACGAAAAAGGCAATCAGGTTTAAAACAATGAATATAATAAAGGTGCTTATCTGCTGAAAGCTCAGGTTAACAATGCTGAATATCAGCAGGAAAATCACAACAGCTATTCCAACCATATATCCGGCCTTTTTCGATGCAGATAAGGCATTATTTAATGCTACAGCTCCCAGAAAGCGACCGATCATAGCTCCGCCCCAGTAAAGCGCCAGGTAGTTTTTTGCAACAGCCTCGGTAAAGCCGCCTATTTGTTCCTGTCCCAAAAAGCTGATCATAAAGCTACCAATAGCAACTTCGGCCCCTACGTAAAAAAATATTCCGAATATGCCCAGCTTAAGCTGCGGAAATTTCAGAGCGCCCAAACCACGTTGCTCAGTTTCTTCGGTGCTGAACTTGGGGAGCTTGGCCTTATAAATAAACAGGGCAAGCAACAGAAACAACCCCGCAAATACCAGGTAAGGCAGCTTAGTAGAATCAGGAGAAAGATTTCCATCTTTCGCAAAAAACTCGAAAATAAAATATCCCCCAATAACCGGCGCAATGGTTGTACCGAACGAGTTAAAAGCCTGTACCAGATTTAAACGGCTGGAAGCCGTTTCCTCGCTTCCCAACAAGGATACATACGGATTAGCTGCTATCTGCAATACTGTAAAGCCAAGTCCCAGAATAAAAAAGGCTGCCAGAAACAAGCCGTATAAGGATAACGCCGCCGCAGGATAAAACAACAAACAGCCTAATGCCGATATAAATAAACCTAGCAGAATGCCATTTTTATAACCGATCTTATTGATCGGGTCGGTTTTGTAATAAGATATGATAAAATAGATTACCGAGCCGGTAAAGTATGCGCCAAAAAAGCAAAACTGCACCAGCATGGCCTTAACATAGGTTAGCTGAAACAGCTCTTTTAAATGTGGGATCAGAATGTCGTTCATACAGGTGATAAATCCCCACATAAAAAACAAAGAAGTTAGCGTAGCTAACGATGAATTGTGATTGGCAGGTTTTTCCATTGAATTTAAGTGTATAATGGTTAATCGTTTTAGCATTGCAAATAAACGATTCTGCTCCGCAAAAACAAAATAATTCTAACTGCAGCTACGGGATTGGCCCGCTATCAGGTTCTTTAGTATTGGTTGGTATTTTTACCAGGCAATGCTGCAAATACAAAAAATCAATTTATATTGATCTTTCAAAAAGCCAATCAGCGTTTGAACCAGGCAAAGACACCAGAGCCCTTTTGGGCGAAACCCGTACCTTACTGGTACCAGACATTAGAAAGCTCGGCCAACGGCCTTACCCGGCGTATTGCTCAGCAAAAAGCCGATGGAATAATGACGTCCAGGGCAAAACCCGCTTTTGTAAAAGATATCTCGCTCTTTTTGACACAGTTTAAAAGCCCGTTAATGCTTTTGCTTATTGGTGCCGTGTTGCTGTCCGCATTTTTGGGCGATATTTCAGATACCCTGATCATTCTATTTATTTTGCTGGCCAGCGGGCTGATCAGCTTCTTCCAGGAGCTTAATGCCAATAAGGTAGTTGAAAAGCTACAGGCAATAATCACACTGAAAAGCTGTGTTATCAGGGAGGGCGCTGAACAGGAAATCCTGGCATCGCAAATTGTGCCGGGAGATATCCTGCATATCAATGCCGGAGACATTATTCCCGCCGATTGTTTACTCATTGAGGCCAACGAGCTGAATGTTAATGAAGCCAGCTTAACGGGAGAATCTTTCCCGGTAAGGAAGACCCCGGAGACAGTGAGCGAAAGTGCTGCGCTTGCCCAAAGAACCAATTGCTTATGGCAGGGCACTAACGTTGTAAGCGGCAGCGGTAAAGCCATTATTATCCACACCGGAAAGGATACTGTTTTTGGAACAGTTATAAAGAGTGCCGCCAACGTTGTGGAAACTTCGTTTGAGAGTGGCTTAAAAAAGTTCGGGTTCCTGCTTATGCGAATCACGCTGGTATTAAGCGTATTCATTCTCATCGTTAACCTCATTAACCACAAAAGCCTGATCGACTCCGCGTTATTCTCATTAGCGCTTGCGGTAGGCATGGCACCTGAATTGCTGCCTGCCGTTACTACCATTGCCATGAGCGCCGGAGCGAAACGGCTCCTGAATAAAAAGGTAATTGTCAAAAAGCTGAATTCCATTCAAAACCTGGGCGAGATCACCTTACTCTGTACAGATAAAACGGGAACTATTACAGAAGGAGTGATTGAAATTGAAGATATTGTAGATCCACAAGGAAATACTTCTGATTTTGTAAAGAATCTCTCTTACTGGAACGCTTTTTTTGAAACCGGCTACTCAAATCCCATCGATGAAGCGCTCAAGCAAAAACCTGTAACCTATGACACTGTTCCGCAAAGGATAGGCGAGATACCCTATGATTTTACCCGGAAAAAATTAAGCATCGCCATAGACACCGGAAAAGAAAAGCTGCTGATAAGCAAGGGAGCATTTGCGCAATGTCTTGAAATCTGTACTACCGTCCGGATGCCGGACGGCAGCATTGAGGATATCTCCGGGCACAGGCAGCAAATAGAAGCCAGTTTTGAACAGTTTGGGAATAAAGGGATCAGGGCAATTGCCGTTTGTTATAAACCTATCAGCGGTCATGATATATCAAAGGCCGATGAAGCAGCCATGATATTCTGCGGGTTTATCCTGATGAAAGATCCTGTTAAACAGGGCGTAAGCGGCGCAATTCATGAATTACAGCAATTAAACATAGATCTCAAAATTATTACAGGCGATAATAAAGTTATTGCACGGTCTGTGGCCCAGGAGATCGGCATTGAAAACCCTATTGTTGTTACCGGGCAGGAACTGCTGCAAACAGATACCGCATTACTTGCTGAAAAAGTTAAGCAGGCACATATCTTTTCGGAGGTAGAACCGCAGCAAAAAGAGCAGATCATACAGGCATTACGTAATACACATTCGGTAGCTTACATGGGCGACGGTATAAACGATGTATCGGCAATTAACGCCGCCGACGTTGGCATTTCTGTTGATAATGCAACCGATGTTGCCCGTGAAGCCGCAGATTTTATCCTGCTGGAAAAGAACTTATCGGTTATAGCCGACGGTATCAGGGAAGGAAGAAAAACCTTTGCCAATACCTTAAAATACATTTACATCAGCACCGGATCAACCTTCGGGAACATGTGCAGTGTGGCGTTCGCATCGCTCCTGCTCCCCTTTCTCCCCATGCTGCCCAAACAGATCCTTCTCACTAATTTTCTTACAGACTTTCCTTTTCTGGCCATACCATCAGACAATGTTGATGACGAACAAACTGCCTTACCCGGGAAATGGGATATGAAGCTGATAAAAAACTACATGCTTGTATTCGGTATTCACAGCTCTGTATTTGACCTGATCACTTTTTGTACGTTATTATTCTATTTACGTTTGCGTGAAGTGAGGTTTCAGACCGGCTGGTTCATTGAATCCATATTTACCGAACTGCTGATCTTTTTCATTATCCGTACACGGCATAAATTTTTTAAAAGCAAGCCTTCGGCCGGCATTACCTTACTAAGCTTCGCCGCATTGATCATGACTATTGCACTGCCTTATGTACCCTTTACCAAAGAATTAGGATTTGCTCCTTTATCTTATACTCAGCTTATGCTGATACTTCTCATCGTTGCAACGTATGTAATCACTGCCGATATATTGAAGGTGTGGTTCTTCAGGAAACACCGGATAGCATTAAGTGAAAAGTAGAAAGCCGAGAGATCTACCTGAAATTTATAGACAAAACTTCCGGAAAAATACCAGAAGGGATGGTAAACTACCTGTTATATTACAGCGACTCTAAAAACGCCACCAATGCATCCCTGTCTTTTTTAGACAACTGGGCAAAATTATTCTTAGCGGTCTCAGCCTCTCCCCCATGCCACATAATGGCTTCTAACAGATTTCTGGCCCGTCCGTCATGCAGGAAATTGGTGTGGTTATTTACCTTTTGAGTTAACCCGATGCCCCATAAAGGTGCTGTTCTCCATTGCCTGCCGGAAGCATCAAAATCGGGACGGTTATCCGCCAACCCTTCACCCATATCGTGCAGCAGCAAATCGGTATAAGGATGGATAAGTTGATTGCTGATCTGTGGAAATGCTACATTAACCTGGGTTCTTAAATCAGAAACATGGCATTTTATACACCCTGTTTTGGCAAATAGATTTTTCCCCTGAATCACAGTCGGATTGGTTACATTACGCCTGACTGGCACAGCCAGGGTTTTAACATAAAATTCAACGCTGTATAATAAACTGTCGGCCAGTTCATAAGAAGCAGAGCCCGGATTGCTTGAAAACTGGGTTTGGCCTTCACTGCTTTCTTTGGGGAATAACAGGTTCGTGATACCCATATCGCCATTATAGGCAGCTGCAACCTGTTGTAATATAGAAGGCTGATTAGCTTTCCAGCCGAACCGGCCCAATACTTTCTGTTGCTTTAGTACATCCCAAACATAATTTGCCTGTCCTTTAATTCCATCGTGGTTGGTGTCATTCGGGTCCGCCATTTTTAGAATATCCGCTTCACTGACCGCTTCCAGCAAACCCAACCCGAATACGGGTGCGGCTACCCTTGGCGACAGCAGCACATTGGAAGGAATTGCTGTATACAGGTTAATGAACTTATAATCAGGTGTTCTTAAGCTACAAGTGGTTCCATCAGAAAATGTATAGATATGTTCGGTATAGGTTATTGAAACATCCCCTTCGGGAGATAGGCCCAACGTACTTCTGGGCTGAAGCTGGTCACCAAAATTAGGTACAGGAACAGGATTACCGTGTTCGCCGGTTCCGGGTATGCTGATCCTGAACAGCATATTGGCAGCAGATTCTCCTGTTCCCGGTACTTTACCTCTGCCATCAGAAACGTGACAGGATATACAGGATACATTGTTATAAATTGGACCAAGGCCTGGGTTTAAGGGGGCGGGGGCCGTAACAAAGGTGGCAGAAAACTGGCCATCGCCAACTTCATGCACCCTATTCTGTACGGTGGTCATTCCGCTGAACATGTGCGAAAATGAGCCGCTCCCACCATCAAATGCTGTCTGACTTCCCCCGCTCAACCATTCTGATTCGGGATTATCTATTGGCATCTGCATTTTGCTACAGGCAAGCTGAAAAAAAATAACAGCCGCCAGTATAGCTAACAAGGCCTTGGTTGTTTTTCGCATTATTGAACCTGTTGCTGTAAGAATGGTTTTAGCTTTCCATCCAGTACTTCTTCAAATTCTGCAATTTTATCCATTGCGTTTTGAATTTTGGTAGGCTCTGCGGTAATTGCCTGTCCAAATGGTACCGAAATTGCTCCCAATGCAGAAATAGCTGCAGTGTATTTGCTTTTTATTTCGGTGTCTAAAGAGAGATTCTTTAAACGTACCAGGTCCTCGATCCCTTTTCCATCTACAATGAATTTACCCTGGTACATAGCCATTACGCCTTTAATATTATTGGTAAAATCAACAATGGAGTTTTTTGCAAACGGGCTTTCTTCTTTAGAAGGATCTGCTGAGTCAAAAGGTTCTTTCAGTTTAGAATCGGCAACTTCACCACAGATATCGCTCATGGCATCAACTAATTGTATAAAAGCATCTTGCTGTGTGGCAAATTCTGTAGAGCCATTACCCGCGGTTGAAAGCTGGACGTTATAACCATTGCTCCAGGTATTTTTCACACTGGTTGTCAGCTTAACAAGATTCTGGGTAAGGCTTGTTAAATACTCTTTTTCCCTTGCGGTGAAAGATGTGGCTGTTTTATTGCCATTTACGCCCCATAATAAATATTCAATGGGATG
The DNA here is from genome assembly GCF_008274585.1 of Pedobacter sp. BS3. Classification (GTDB taxonomy): domain Bacteria; phylum Bacteroidota; class Bacteroidia; order Sphingobacteriales; family Sphingobacteriaceae; genus Hufsiella_A. Next base: position 672,325 of record NZ_VTRT01000003.1, read on the forward strand.
AAAGCCTTTCAGGGCATCGTCAAGGTTATCTACATACGCTTCTGTCAGTACAGCGCTGCTGTTTAATATCTGATCTAACTGGGTAAAGTCAACCGGCCAGGTATCAATTCTCGGGTCGATCAGGTCTGCCTCTACCGGGCCAAACAACCAGGCTTCTGATTGTTCCCAGGTTACACGCATATTTTTCCATGCGGTACGTGCAGCGGTCAGGTTGGCATCGTTGGTAGTAGTTGTCAATGCAGTAACCGTGGACTGTAAAGCGTTGGCTTTATCCAGCATATCTACATACGAGTCGGTACAAACATTGACTGAAATGTCTTTTAAAATCTCTGTTTTTAATACCGTAACATCTGTGCCCTTATCTTTATTCTTTTTACAGGCGGGGGCAACCAGTATCACCGGTATCATTACCATCAGTGAAGTTTTAAATGCTTTTTTCATACTTTTTTATTGAGATAAACTGTTATATTGTTATTTATTAAAGCTGTTTTATACCGCGTAAGGGGTTTTAAAGCCGGTTCTTTTATCACGTTGCCTTCCAGGTCAAACTGGCTTCCATGTGCATTGCAGAAAATCTTACTGTCTGTGGGCGTTAGTGCATACCCCTCATGAGTGCACATAAGCAGCAGCGCATTGTACGAAGCATTATTTTTTACCAGCAGGATATCATTGTCTAAATGGTCGCTTCTCAATACCAGCATTTTAGTTTGCTCCGTAAATTTGTCAGCAGGAACCACCAATGTATTATCCGGTGTGTTGCCAAGCTTAACGACTTGCAACGGTGCTGAACAGGCTTCGAGCAACGTAGCAATGCCGGTCAATCCCATACAGGCAATACAGCCTTTTTTGATAAAATCCCGTCTGTTCACCATCTCACTAAAAATTATATGCTACACCCAGATTGATAAATCCATCGTTTTTGTAATAGAAAACTTGTTTAGGAAATGGGGTAACAATTAAAGCTGGATTGAAATCTCCTGTATTTAGCTGGGTATAATCAGCCTTTATGGCAATACCCCTGATTGGTTTATAGGTTAAACCAGTAATGAAGTATTGTTTCTGATTGGCTTTATTTTCAATACCGTTGCCGGGTATTTTGCCGTTCAGGTTTACGTATTCATAACGTCCAAAAACGATCAATGACTTTTCATTGTGATACCTGTTGTAAAGCAAGTCATACCCTAACTCACCGTAACCCCCATACATAGTTTCGGGCGTGTTATTAGCATAGGCCCGGTTAATATCTGCCGCATTTTTTATATTGACGATAGTGCCAATTACTCTTACAGAAACACCGTTTTTGCTATATACCACGTTGGCCTCTCCCAGCGTTACGGGATTTCCAAATGGCCCGGCATCTAATAGTAAGCTATCTGCTACCCGTTTCTCTTCAGCCGTTGACCCTCCCATGTAGCCGGAAACCTGTATTCTAAAATCTTTGATATAATAAAGCAATGCCGCACTTACACCCAGGTTTAACCCCTGAGCGGCCTGCCCAAGCTGCCTGCCCCCGGCTATACCATCGGCGCTGTTAAAGTTGGCCGACCGTAATCCGTTGGTCAATGAAAGGCTGTAGTTTAATCCCTGAACGCCTCTTACCTGTCCGTATAATCCCAAACCTACCTCACGCCAGGTGGATGGAATGATCTGCTCTTCCAGGTATGGTCTGTCTACACCGTTAAAGGTGGTTGGTAAATGGTTTTCATTAAGATAACCAATTCGCGGGATGAACAGACCGGCAACAATATAGGTAGCCGGATTAAGGTTGAACTTTAAGAACGCCTGCTCCATAGCAACCCCACCTTTGCCACCACTAACCTCGTCTGAAGCAGCTCCGGCAACTAAGGCATTTTCTACCTCCAGTTCACTGAAAAATGAAATGTTCTTGCTGAATTTGTGGCCTACAAAGAGCACCACTCTCCTAAGACTGGCTTCGGCACTTTTTCGTTTCGTGTCAATACCGTATTTGGCTTCTCCATAACCTGAAAGTACCGTGGTCTGGCTTTTGCTGACCAGGCCAACCGCCAGTGAATCTTCAGGGGTTAATACCTGGCCGGTACCGGTTAAACTAAATACTAATAAAGAGCATATAAGTAGAGATGATGCGTAAAGTTTGGATTTCATGTATGTATTAAAGCGGCAAATTTATATATTTTTTTTAATTGTATTTATTCTAAATACAAATTATATATCACTGAACAGGAATGCGATGTGAGGTATGAAGCTGGCCAAAAGGTTCATTCAGAATTTCTTCAAGATTCAATTAATAGATTTGCAAAGTGAAAATCCTGATAATAGAAGATGAGGAAGAACTGGCTAAAAGCAATTAAAATTTATAATCATTAGGCAATAATTAGTTGAGGTATGGAATCGACAAGTAAAAACTCGAAGATCATTCAGGCAACAAAAGAAAAAGTTTATGATGCCTTTACCGATAAAGAAGCATTAGAATTTTGGCTTGCGCCTGATAATATGACCGGAAAAATCCACGACTTTGACCTCAAAGTTGGCAGTGGTTACACGATGTCACTGTTCTATCTTGACAACAACAAAGGCAAAACATCAGAAAACGAAGATCGCTTTTCGGTAAAATTTGTTGAGTTAAAGCCTTACGAAAAGATTGTCCAAGCAATTCATTTCCAATCAGATAAAAATGAGTTTTCAGGCGAAATGAAAATGGAAATATCTTTAGAAGAACGTGAAAACAATTCAACTAAAGTAACCATCGTATTCAAGAATATTCCTCCCGGCATTGACCCTAAAGACAACGAAACAGGCACGGAACAGTCGCTTGAAAAGCTCGGCCGTTATCTTGAGAACAAATGATGCAATCAAAGAAAGCTATTTCCGGCAACATACCTTTTAGCTCTCAATCCGTTCTGTCGGTAACAACTTTTCATTAATTTTGAGAATAATCAGGATCAGTTACAATGAATAATAATACGAGAGTTTACAGAATGTCTTTTGCAAGCGTTTATCCGCATTATATCCAAAAAGCGGAAAAGAAAGGTCGCACAAAAGCAGAAGTAGATGAAATTATATTCTGGCTGACAGGATACGATCAGCAAACACTGCAACAGCACATTGACAATAAAACCGATTTTGAAACTTTCTTCGCCCAGGCACCACAAATCAATCCAAATGTCTCAAAAATTACCGGTGTAATCTGCGGTTACCGTGTGGAAGAAATCGAAGACCAACTGATACAAAAGGTTCGTTATTTAGATAAACTGATTGATGAATTGGCTAAAGGCAAGGCCATAGAGAAGATTTTAAGAAAATAAGCCAACAAATAAAAAAGCACTTACATTTTCCTGTAAGTGCCTGATAATCAGCGTGGAGAATATCGGAGTCGAACCGATGACCTTTTGCATGCCATGCAAACGCTCTAGCCAGCTGAGCTAATCCCCCGTTTCGTATTGAGGCTGCAAATATAAAATTTACAACAATAAAGCGCAATAAAATATTTTCATATATCCCATCTTTTAATACAATCAGTAAAAAGCGCCATTAAAATCACGGATTATCTGTATATCGTTGTTATCATAGCAACGGCTATTCAAAAATCCCGCTGTTGCATCCGTTCGCCCTATCAGCCTGATTATGACATTTATACAGTATGTGCTGCTTTTCCGAACGGCACATTCTTTGTTATTTTTTAACCTGATATGTGGCCATCCTCTTATTTCAACTCTCAACTTGAGAAGACTATCCAATTAGACAATGACCCTGTTTTACGGGCACGATTATCTATTTTGACCAACATTTTATGGATCACCATGCTGGTATCCGCAGCGGTAGCTGTGATCAATTATAACCAGCCAAATATCCTGCTATTCATCAGGCCCGCGGCCTGCTTTGTGCTGTTTGGAATTGTGCTGTGGCTGCTGGTTTATATGGGTAAATGGCGGGCCAGCGCACACCTGTTATTACTTACATTAAGCGCTTTATGCAGCACTCATATCTTTATATATGAGCAAAGCATCAGCATTATTACCTTACAATTTATCCTCATTATTTTACTGGGCAGCTTTTATTTACTGGGTAAAGACTGGGGTATAATCTACTCATTACTAAGCATCGCTCAAATAATTGGGTATTTTATTCTACACAGCCTGGCAAGCATCCATTTTGTTCTGCAACCCAAAGAGATGAACAGCCCTACGTTTATTATTGTATTGCTGTTTAACCTCCTGGTACTGGTATATATTCATTATAATTTTTTTAAATCGTTTGATTCTGTTGTAAAAAAACTATCGCAGATCAGGCAGGATGAAAGCTTACTAAACGAACGCCTGCAGGAAACTATCCGTTTGGCCGAAAAATCCAGCCAGGCAAAAACACAGTTCCTGTCAACCATGTCGCACGAGCTGCGTACACCGCTTAATGCAGTAATTGGCATGAGCAACGTGTTGTTGTCAGAAAATCCACGGGCCGACCAGGCCGAGAACCTCAATGTACTCCGCTTTTCGGCCCAGAACCTGCTAACGGTTATTAACGATGTGCTGGATTTCAATAAAATTGACTCGGGCAACCTGCAGTTAGAGCAGATCCCATTTAACCTGTATAAGCTGGTGCAGAACGTTTATGCCGGTTTCCGCACCAAAACCAACGAGAAAAAGCTCAACTTTGAGCTGAACTGCCATCCCAAAATACAGGGTCTTTACCTGGTTGGCGATCCCACCCGGCTTACACAAATACTATTTAACCTGCTAAGCAATGCCGTAAAGTTTACGGCCCAGGGAAGCATACTTTTCAAGGTAGACCTGGCAGAAAAAACGGTATCAAAGGCCAGCATTATCTTTACAATAACCGATACCGGCATCGGCATACATCCGGATCAGCACGAAAAGATATTTCAACCGTTTTCGCAGGCATACCAGAATATTACACGAAAATACGGCGGCACAGGCCTGGGGCTTGCCATTGTACGGCACTTGCTTGATCTGCATAACAGCCCTATTGAGCTGATCAGCCAACCGCAGCAGGGCTCTACATTCAGGTTCAAGATAGATTATAAGCTGGCTGAACAGCCCAAGCATGAAGAATCTGAAATTACTATTGAGACCGAGAAACCCGACCTGTCGGCATTAAAAGTGTTGATAGCCGAAGACAACGACATCAATATTCTTTTTATGCGTAAGCTTTTAAAAACCTGGCAACTAACACCGGTTTTTGCGCATAACGGACTTGAAGCGCTGAATGCTGTAAAGGAAGACGATTTTGACCTGTTATTGATGGATATTCACATGCCGGTAATGGATGGCTATGAAGCTACACGGCTGATCCGGCAGATTCCCGACAAGCGCAAATCAGGCATCCCCATCATTGCTCTTACTGCCTCTGTTATTATAGATGCTAATACCCGCCTATTCAGCATGGGAATAGATGATTATGTGATCAAGCCGTTTGATCCGAAGGTTTTATTGGATAAATTAACAGTTATCAAGAATAATAAATTAAAAATAAAGCACCTTCTTAAATTGAAAAGCTCCTGATGGGCAGGAGCTAATCAAACTAACCAATTATAAACCTAATTAAAATGAAGGGGCAACACCAAAATCGCATCAAAGCGATAAAAAAATCTAATTTACTTTACAAATAAAACACTTCGTTAAATAAATCACAACAATATTAGGAATATTTTGATTAAATATCAAATTTTATTGAAAATAATATCAATAATTACAAATTATTTTGACAAATATTCCAAAATAAGCAAAGAAGTTTTATCAGAAGCTCCAATATCACCCATTTTATTTTTCAAAATGGCATATTTTTTCAAAATGTCTCCTCTAAAAAAGGCATTTTCAGAAATTTTATTCAATTCAAGGATTATCTTTTCAGAATTACACTCATTTTGGATCAATTCTTTAACAATTTCCTGATCTGCTATCAAATTTACCAGGGAAATGTACCGGATCTTTATTACTAAACGGGCAATAAATATGGTTAATGGATTAGCTTTGTATACCACTACCTGTGGCACATTAAATAAAGCGGTTTCAAGCGTAGCTGTCCCCGAAGTAACTACAGCCATATACGCATTGGACAGAAGATCGTAAGTAGCATTAAACACTACCGGAATCTCGCCATGCGTATAAGCATCATAATACGCCTGGTCAAAATTAGGAGCACCAGCAATAACCAACTGGTATCCGGGAAAGGCCGTTTTTATCCCGATCATTTCAGGAAGAATTTTAGAAATTTCCTGTTTACGGCTGCCGGGAAGCAAGGCTATGATCGGTTTTCCGCTTAACTGGTAATGCTCTCTGAAATTCAGGTCTGGTTTATGAGCGGCAATAGCATCCAGCAGGGGATTACCCACATAGTCTACCTCCATGCCCCATTTACGATAAAAATTAACTTCAAACGGCAGGATACAGAATAAATGATCTACTGAACGCTTGATGCGCAGCACCCGTTTTTGATTCCAGGCCCAAACTTTTGGAGATATGTAATAGAAAACCTTTATCCCGTTTTTCTTAGCATATTCTGCTATTTTCAAATTAAAACCCGGAAAATCGATCAATATCAATGCGTCTGGCCGGTAATTCAATATATCGCGTTTAGCCAGGCTAATGTTATTAAGAATAGCACGCAGATTTACGGCTACCTCCACAAAACCCATGTACGATAGTTCTGAAATATGCTTAACGGCCTTTTTACCGCCTTCGGCCTGCATTAAATCGCCGCCAAAAAAACGGAACGCTGCATTCTCATCATGCTTTTTCAGCGCTTTCATCAGGTTTGCACCGTGTAAATCACCCGACGCTTCGCCGGCAATAAGGTAATATTTCATTTGTATGTTAAGATATGAAGCCTCTCCCCACTCTCCGAAGGAAAGGGAAGACGGGCTGTGCTCCTGTCTTGTTTCTTGTCTCTATGTTCTTGCTTGGCCTCACCCCAGCTCCACCAGTTGGCGGAAGAGGGGAGCTGAACCATGGAGACATTGTCAACTATCCATTGTCCACTGTCAATTACTAAAGATTGCTTCCGGTCTTTTCAGACTTTCCCGACTTCCGGACTATGAACCATGAACCATCCGCTATGAACCATAGCCCACTTACAATTTCCCCACCTGCATCTTATAATAGAAAAACACCAAGGCACATATAAATGTTGATGCTACGATGCCTCGTGCCGTATTATCGCAGTTTTGTTTAAAATAATATTTTACCAGGAGCAGATTGATCGCCACACAGCCGATATACAGCAAGTCGTCCTTATTTAAAAACCGGATATTCTTTTTCAGTATCTCAACAAAAAACGCAGCAATGCCGGGCAGCACCACACCCAGCAATAATCCCAGCCAGATATTATCCTTTTTCAACATGATCAAATTTCCAGGTATTTAATGTGGTAATGGCGTGGTGGGCCGTCATATCAAACTGTACCGGCACTACCGATACAAAGTGGTTATTCAGCGCCCAAACATCGGTATCTTCGCCATTATCTTTTAACTGGAACACGCCGGTAAGCCAGTAATAATTACGCTTATGCGGATCTATGCGCTCGTCAAATTCTTCGGCCCATTTTGCCCGTGCCTGCCGGCATACTTTTATTCCCTTTATCTTATCGCCTTGCGGGAAATTAACATTTAACAGGGTTCCTTCGGGCAAACCATGTTCCAGCACCTGCTGCGCAATGATCTTCACGTAAGGCGCACAATGAGAAAAATCGGCATCGTACGTAAAATCGTCCAGCGAAAAGCCGATAGACGGAATACTTTCTATGGCTCCTTCAACCGCTGCCGACATGGTGCCTGAATAAATAACATTGATGGAATGGTTCAGCCCGTGATTAATTCCGGATACGCACAAATCAGGTTTTTTCCCCTTAAAAACCTGGTTCACCGCCAGCTTTACACAATCTACCGGCGTGCCGGAACATTCGTACATTTCAACGCCCGGGTACAACTCCAGCTTATCCAGGCGCAAGGGTTTGGCAATGGTAATGGCATGGCCCATCCCCGACTGCGGACTGTCAGGAGCAACGACTACGACATGCCCAAGCTGCTGCATTTGCTCTATAAGCACCTTAATTCCCGGAGCGGTAATGCCATCGTCATTAACTACCAGAATAGTTGGTTTAGTTTTGTTCATGCAGCGAAATTACGAAAAGATGCTTGTGAAATCAGCGCAAAAAGAAAGCCCGCAGATTTAAATCTGTGGGCCTCCGGTTAAAAGTATATTGATCGTCTATAAACTTTTCAGCCAGTCGATAACCTGCTCGCGGGTTTTACCGGTTTTCTGCTGCAAGCGTCCGTACAGCTCATCATCCTGACCTTCTTCATATTTCAAATCATCATCGGTTAAATCGGCATAAGCCTGTTTAACTTTACCCTTTAACTCATTCCATTTGCCTTTAAGCTCTAATTTATCCATAGTAGTTTGTGTATATAATTAAAAAATAAAAATTCAAAATTCAAAAGTTGAACGTAGTGAAACCCCGATTATTCGGGGTAAAAATTCAAAATCACTGGCTGCCTGACATGCAACTGATACATTGCACCGTTTAGCCTATAAAAGTCTCTTTATAACACTTCCGTGGATATTTGGTTTGCAAGGCCTATGCTATTTATGCTTGCGATATTCCAAACGCACATTACCAACGCCCTCATCCAGCATACCGATTTTACGGGCTGCCTTTCTCGATAAATCGATGATACGGCCGGCTACAAACGGCCCCCGGTCTTCAATACGCACGTTTACACTTTTTCCATTTTTCAGGTTGATAACCTTTACCCTGGTACCAAACGGCAGGCTACGATGGGCCGCAATTTTCTTTGAATTTCTGAAGGTAATGCCACTGGCGGTTTTACGTCCGTTAAATTTACTGGCGTAATACGATGCCCTGCCGGTTTGGGTAACCTTTGGCGCACAGGAAAAAAGGAAAAGCATGCAGAAAACAGGGAGCAGAACTTTCATAGCTTACAAAATCGGGAACATGCCGGAAGCTTTTAGCGATTTACGATTGCCCCCCATTATCAATTATCAATTATCCATTGTCCATTGTCCATTGTCCATTATTCTCACTTTTTATCCGGAATAAAATTCATGGAAATGGAATTGACGCAATGACGGGTATTTTTAGGTGTAAATCCTTCGTTCAAAAAAACATGACCCAGATGGGCCCCGCATTTGGCACACCTGATCTCTGTACGCATGCCGTCCGGATCAGGAAAACGTTTCACTGCTCCCTTAATTTCATCATCAAAGCTGGGCCAGCCACATTCTGATTCAAATTTTGCTTCCGAACGATATAAAGGCGCTCCGCAACGTTTGCAGGTGTAAGTACCCTTTTGTGTGTTATGTAAATATTTACCCGTGCCAGGATACTCGGTTCCCTTGTTTACAATAACACGTTCTTCTTCCGGAGTGAGCTTATTCCAACCCGGATGCGCCGGATCTTCCTGACGAACGGCTTCTTTGTCTTTTTTCCGCTGCCCGCAGGCGGATAAGCTAACCAATACCAAAACCGCCCAAATACTTAATATCTTCATCATATATCAAGTTACAAAAATTATAGTATTGTCTATACGTATTGAGCATTGCGATAAGGTGCAATTTAACAATCAGATAGCACTGTCCGCAACCTTCGCTTTATCAATAATTTCCTGGTAATAAGCCTCGTAAACCGGCAGCACTAAGCTCAGGTCAAATTCCTTCGCCCGTTTTAATGCATTTTCTTTAAAGGTGTTCAAGCGAGCATCATCTTCTAATATATAAATAGCGTGTTCGGCCATATCATCAATATCACCCACATTACTCAGAAATCCGGTAACGCCCTGCACATTCAGCTCGGGCAAACCTCCTGTGTTGGATGAAATTACCGGTACCTTGCAAGCCATTGCCTCTAAAGCTGCCAACCCAAAGCTCTCGGAATCAGAAGGCATTAAAAACAGATCAGATACAGACAATATCTCTTCAATGGCATCCTGCTTACCTAAAAAACGTACATTTTCGCAAATGCCTAATTGCCGGCATAACTGCTCACAGTTAACACGATCTGGCCCATCGCCAACCATCAGCAATTTGGACGGAATTTTTTCTGACAGCTTTTTAAAGATATAGATCACATCGGTAGCCCGTTTTACCTTCCTGAAATTGGATGTATGCACCACGATCTTCTCATGATTAGGGGCAATAGCCTTTTTGAAATGGTCTTTTGGTTTCAGGCTAAACCGGTTAAGATCAATAAAATTTTGTATAACACGAATATCGGTTGTAATGTTAAAATGCTCATAAGTGGCTGCCTTGAGATGCTGGGAAACGGCAGTAACACCATCAGACTGGTTGATGGAGAACGTTACCACCGGATTGTACGTGGCATCTTTACCAACCAGCGTAATATCGGTTCCGTGTAGCGTGGTTACCACCGGGATATGTATGCCATACGTTGCCAGTATCTGCTTGGCCATAAACGCCGCCGAAGCATGCGGAATGGCATAATGTACATGCAATAAGTCCAGCTTTTCAAACCGAACCACATCTACCAGCTTACTGGCCAGTGCACTTTCATAAGGTGCAAAATCAAATAAGGGGTATTTGGATATGGCTACTTCGTGATAGAACAGGTTCTCGGAAAAGAAATCAAGTCTGGCCGGCTGACTGTACGTGATAAAGTGTACCTGATGGCCTTTGTCTGCCAGTGCTTTACCAAGTTCTGTAGCTACAACGCCACTACCGCCAAATGTAGGATAGCAAACAATGCCAATTCTCATATCATTAAGTTAAAAATCAAAAGTAGAAAGTCAAAAGTAAAGACGCACTTAAATTCAAAAATATAAAATTCATTACCGGTCAATTCAAATTAACTCAACGCTACATTCCGGATAAGAATTTCAGACTGCAAATTAACAACTTAATGCACCAGCTAATTGTTTCCTGCGGGTAAATTTCCTGAAAAGGTTATTTGTAAATGAGATTCATTTTAATTCAAAAGCCAGACAGCAATACAAGCTACCTGGCTTTAACAGCTACCTGGTAACTGTTATCTTACTATGGGAAAAAGATTCACAGGTATTATGCATTTATTTTTC
>NZ_VTRT01000004.1 GCF_008274585.1 Pedobacter sp. BS3
TTAAGCCCGCCAGAGCCGATGGTACTGCCGTAACAGGTGGGAGAGTAGGTCGGTGCCACCCCTTTTTTTGAACGCCTTACAGCTAACCCTGTGAGGCGTTTTTGTTTGGTAAAAACGCTTTACCAAAAATCAGTTAAATAATGTTAATCACTTTTGCGCTTTAACATATTTGTGTATCTTTCAATATTTTCCTGATAAAAGAAATCAGGTTGTTAATAATACATTAAAACTATCATAATGATACTATACAGGCGTTTACTGCTTCTTTTTTTACTAATATATAGTCCTTTTATAAGCCGTTCACAAAGTAATGACTCGCCAAAACCAAACTGGCAGAATCTTGATCTTTCTCAGGATGGTGTTTTTGGTATCAGCACGGAAAAAGCCTATGAAACCTTGTTAAAAGGTAAGAAAAGTAAAACGGTGATCGTTGCCGTAATAGATGGCGGTGTGGATGTAAATCACGAAGATTTAAAGAATATGATCTGGGTTAATCCGAAAGAGGTTGCAAACGATGGTAAGGATAACGATAAGAATGGATATATAGATGATATTCATGGCTGGAACTTTATTGGTTCTGCTAAAGGCGATGTTCATTATGACAACCTGGAAATGACCCGCCTGGTTCGGAAGCTACAGCCTAAGTATGCCAGTGTGCTCAACTCAACTCCTCTTACTCCGGAAGAACGGAAAGAATTCGGTGAATACAAAAAGATAGTTACCGAATACATGGATAAGCTACAGAACGCACAGTTGGGCGAGGCCAATATTTCTGCTTTAAAAAAGTATAGCGATGAAATTAAAGCTAAGATCGGTAAAGATGAGCCAACACTGGCAGATTTTGAGGCTTATACGCCGGCGAATGATCTGCAATCAAAAGCATTAAAAGTAATCAAGTCATCTTTAAAGAAAGACCCGAGCTATAAGAAATTCGAGGAAGATCTGAATGATGCCTACAAATATTACACTGCAGAGGTAAATTATCATCTCAACATGGATTTTGATCCGCGGGATGCCGTGGGAGATAATTACGATGATAAGCTGGAACGCTATTACGGTAATAACGATGTAAAAGGCCCCGATGCCATGCATGGTACACATGTGGCCGGAATTATTGGCGCCGTACGCACCAACAACATCGGGATAAAAGGCGTTGCAGATAATGTGAAAATTATGTGCGTACGCACTGTTCCGGATGGTGACGAGCGGGATAAGGATGTTGCCAATGCCATTCGTTATGCTGTAGATAACGGGGCAAAAGTGATCAACATGAGTTTCGGTAAGTCCTATTCTCCCGATAAGGCCGTGGTTGATTCGGCGGTGAAGTATGCCGTATCGAAAGACGTGTTATTAGTGCATGCGGCGGGTAATGACACAAAAAATACCGATAAGGAATCTAACTATCCTAACCGTAACTACCTGGATACGGCCGGTGTGGTGAAGGGAACAGTAAATGATTGGATCGAAGTAGGCGCCAGTAGCTGGAAGAATGATGACAGCTTAGTTGCCGGATTTTCTAACTATGGGAAACGGGCGGTAGACGTTTTTGCACCCGGTGTAAAAATTAACTCTACTATTCCCGATTCAAAATATAAAGAACTGGAAGGAACCAGCATGGCCTCGCCGGTAGTAGCCGGATTAGCAGCGCTCATTCGGTCGTATTATCCAAAGCTCAGCGCAGCACAGGTTAAAGATATTATCTTGAAATCGGTAGTGAAAGTTGATCATAAGGTTAAGGTTTCTATAGATGGTAGCAATCAGCGGGTAAACTTCTCTGATCTGTGTACTTCCGGCGGAATTGTTAATGCCTATAATGCCTTATTGCTGGCATCAAAAACCAAACCGGAGTAAGTTCCTTTAGGTTCGGATGATAAATCCGCAGTTATACCATCCCAATTATAAAATCCGGATGAGCAGTGTGTCAAAATTTTGGCGTCATTTCGACGATGAATGAGAAGACCACGAAGTAGCTACGAAGTAAATCTGCTGCAGAAGTGCATTTGAATGAGATTTCTCACCGCTCCGCCAACTGCGGATCCGTTTCGAAATGAAGGCTTTTGGGACAGCCCCTTTTATCGTTTTAATGTATCCTCCGGGTTTTAAAACCAGATGCCGGCTTTCACATTGATATATTTGCCTTCATTTGAGATACCATAAGATCCGGAGAGAATAAATAATTTGTACAGGTTTAGCCAGAGGCCAGGGCCATATCCCGAATGCCATTTGGCAGATTCGGGTACATCGCTGTAAACTCTTCCCGAATCAAAAAAGCCGAATATGCCGATGTTGCCGCTTAACAGGTAATTCCTGAAATCTGTTACCGGAAAACGCAGTTCGGCATTCTCATATAAATAGCTCCGGCCAGAGAACCGGTAATTGCGGTATCCCCTGAGGTTGGTATTTCCGCCAAGTGCATTTGCCTGAAAGAATTTATAATTGCCAATATTGCCGGTACCGCCTAAACGAAGCGCTGCCGTTACCGGGAATTGAAAGTTTGGTGTAAAATAAAAGGATACAGCGCTTTTTAGCTGCAGGAAATGATTGTTGCTATGGCCTAATCCATGAAAATAGTTCACTTCATTGAGCCATTTTACGCCTGAGCCCGGAAACTGTGGATTATCCGTTACATCTAAAATAGCGTAATAACGACCAGTTAAGTATCGATGAGCGGATCCAACATCAGCTTTGTCGGGGAAAGTTTGAGCATTAACAAATCTGTTTGGCGTATTGATGATGTTAATATAATCAAATCCCGGCCCTATGCCCATACTAAAGGCTTTATTGAACCGGTATTGAATATAAGGCGATATACTGAAATTTTTGGAGCGTACCCGGTAAAATAGATTGGGATCGCCGGGATTAGCCGTAGAATTTCCCTCGCCGTAATAGTTAAACACATTTTTAGGCCCGTTTAAATGCGCATTGATAACCAGATCGGTATTCTGGCCAAAGAGGGAATAGAATAGACTACTACCTTCTATCACATAAGATGCATTTTTCAGGGAGATCAATCCTTTCAGCTTATGGATTGCAACATAGGGTTTATCCCTGAAACCATATTTTTTATAATTGTAGCCCAGGCCAAGTATCAGGCCGTCATCCTGGTTTAAATCGGCATCAGGAAGAATTGATGTCGCGTTGTACGAAAACGGATTAGTGGAATACTCAATAATATTCCGGTTGCTGGTTTTTACAATGCGGGTATCTGCTGTTTTCTGCAACGCCAGGTCTGCCGATTTTGAGGTGTAGACCATCATCCTGTTTTTATTTTCGGAAGTGATGATCTTACTCTTACCATCGCCGTCAACAATACGCACCTTAACGGGATGTGTATCAGAATACCCCTTAATAATAATGCTGTCTTTTCCTTTAAGCGGATAAATGTTCAATTGTGCGGTTTGCCGGTTTAGGAATGTCCGGTTATAAATTTCCCGGTCAACGTTTCTGTGCTTATCGATTTTATTTACGGTTAACTGCGTGGTACTGTCAGACCGGGTAATTGTAAATAATTCATTTTTGTCCGTACCGGCAACAGTAACCTCGCGGGCTAAAATGTTATAATATATTTCCGCTACTTTATCCAACCCGTTCCGGCGTGATTTCAGTTTCGTGATCAGTTCTTCGCCGGATAACCGGAATGCTTCTGCGGGCATTTTATGAACAGCATTACTGATCACTTCATCGGTGAGTTTGGTTTGCATATCCCGGCTGATACGCTGCCAGTCTTCAAGTGATAATTTGTTCAGAAAGTTGCGGTCGAGGTTTCGGGCGGCAATGGACAGCTTAGCAGGATCTTTGATCTCCGTTTCAAACGATTGCAGATCCGGAACAACATGGCTCATTAATCCGGGTAAAATGCCATCGTACTTTGCAAATGCCTGGTCTCTGTCGCGGGGTATCGGACGGTATATTGAACCTTTCTCCTTTTTAAATTCGGCCCAACGCCACTGATCTTCGTGCCGGTCCCAATCGCCAATCAGCATATCAAATAACCGGCATCGTAAAAACATTTCCTGGTCAACCTCGTCATCATTGTCATCCTGAAGCTTTTCGTACAGTTTGGGTGTTCCGATAGCGTTTTTGGCATTGCCGAATGAGTTGAAATCGGAAACATCTTCGTCCGGGCGGGCTTCGATATAGCCCAATTTACCCCCAACCTGTTGTATATAAGGACCCAGCAAAGGACTGTAAGGCATGTATACCAGCTTGGGTTCCGCATAGTAAATGCCGATTGCTTTTGCCATGTCGGGGATAATAAGCGCTCCATACGGGTGGGCTGACGATATCTGGTCTTGCATCAGGTCATCGGCAAATGTTTTACGTAAGCCCTCTGGTAAAAGCTGGGCCGGGTCTTTTTCAATCGAGCGGAACTGGTAAACATTGCCATCTTTTCCCTGCAATTGTAAAGAAGTGGTTTGATGGCCGCCGCCCATTTTAATGGGAGTAAGTCCACCGGCATAAGTGCTTAAATCGAGGTAAGGTACATTCACCGGAGCCGCCCAAACATCACGATAGTGCTTGCCGAGCCAGCGTTGTTTGGCTTTGCCGGCTTTATATTCCTTGCCGGGCGCTAAAATTTTGGAACTGTCTGCATAGTTGATGCTTTTTTCCTGTGCTATAGCCGTGGCTTTTTGTGGCGGTATGGCATACAGCGGAGCCCGGAATACCAGCTTGCCATCAGCGCCATCGCCAACAGGCTGCCAGAACTCTACCCAGCATTCGCCATTGTCGTAATAATTTAACCGTGAAAATCCTTTGGTGCCATAAGCGAATAAAGCGCCGTTGCCGTGAACTACATTGTTTGATTTGCTGCCGGCGCCACTAACAATATGGTTAATGGAACCGTAACGGTTTAGCTGTAAGGCATGCTCGTGGCCAGCCGCTATAACTATGCTTTTTTCGTCCTGCAAAGCGGCCAGTAATCCGCGTTTTAACTGCTGGTATTTTTTATTGGAAATATCCTGCCGTGAAACGCCATATTGACGCAGGAGCGGATAGACGGAGCCTATTACAGGTAATGGAATATACAGGTTATCGCGAACCAGCGTTAAGGGAAATATCCAGTCTTTAACACTGAAATGTCCGCCGTGTATGCCGTTGCTGAACAAAGGGTGATGTTCCGCAAGCAGGATGTTTTTGCCTTTATTGCGTCGTACAATATCTTTTACCTGGTTAATAATGTCAATTGGCGTGGTTGCTGTGCAGTCTGTAGGTTTCTGTTGCTTGCTTAGCCACCATTCGCTGTCAAGAATAATGACTACAAGGTTATCATTTACCGCTAATTCTACCGGGCCGGGACATCCGTTGAGCGGAAGAAAAACGTTTGGCTTATTGTTAAGGTAATTGGTGATAAATTCCTGCTCCCGAAGTACCGCTTCAAGACCTCCCGCCCGGCTTTCATTCCAGTCATGGTTGCCCGGAATAAAAATAACCTGTCCGCCGAAATTTTTCACAGCGTCCATTTGAGCTACAATGCGACGTTCTTTCTCTTTACGGTCGGGCGCATTGGGTTCGGGCATGCCGGTTTCGTAAATGTTATCGCCCAAAAACAGTACTAAATTTTTATTCGCTGATTTTGCCTCCTGGCTTACCGAATCGCTATAGCTAAGCTGATGCTGCAATAACTTTAATGTTGGCTCTTGTCTGCCTGCATCCGGATTACCGGCATCGCCGATAAGGAAAACAGAATATTTCAGATGAAGACTATCCGGGGGAACGGCCTGCTGCTGCCAGTGTTTATGGTTTTTATCATAATAGGGCTTCCGGCTGGCACAGGCACAGCATAGGCTGAGAAAAATGATAACGATACAGCGGAGGGTATTACTACTCATAGGCTATTTCAATAATATTTGCCGGATGCTTGTTGCCTTCATTAGAAATAAATAATCTTCCGTCTGAAGTAAACGCAATTCCTTCGGGCTGGCTAAATTCTTTGCCTGACAGTTTTATAATCTGATTGATGGTTCCATCGGGTTTCATTACTGCAATAATATTGTTAATGGAAGACAATATGAAAAGCTGCTGGGTCTCAGGATGTACTGCCAGCGCTGATGTACGGAAAATCTTGTTCATATTTTCATTGCCCAGGGCCTTCAGGAATTTTTTAGAAGCCTCTTCCAAACCGTCGCCTTTAAAAAAGGCGGCAATTTTATCCAGATCGATAGTATGTATCGGCGTAGTATTAACCTGATGCTGGGGCAGGCTGATCTCATAAACATCTTTTAATTCTTTCTTACCGGCAACCAGTCCCTTATCTTTCGGAGCAATTAACAGCCGGTTGCTGGCTCTATCGTATGTAAGTCCTTCAATATTGTTTTCATCGTTAAACGGAGTTTTAACCTCGGTGATCTCACTGTTGAACTTGCGAAAATCTTTAATCTGGTACAGCTTGCCATTGCTTTTTACCACGTAAATATCGTTGCCAACTACCGTCAAATCTTCATAATCGCCATCATTGGCAAAGGTTTTGGTGCCTGTAATTTTTTTGTCTTTGAGGTTATAGAAGTAAATTATTCCGTTTTCGTCCTCAACCGCGGCAATAGTAATACTGTCAATGAACGCGATGCCTGATATCTCTTTTAGCTCGGCAGGCATTTCATAAAGCTGTAAAATACGGGCTTCTTTTACAGCGCTGTTGCTTTTGCCGGCGAATATATCCTGTTTGGTATCCTTGTTTTTAGATTTGCTGCGAACGCAGGCCCAACTGAGCAATATTGCCATCAGCAAAAAAGTAAAGAGTCTGTTCATAATACCTAAGTGTAACAGCTATAACCAAGTTATTATTTATTGGTTTGATATATCAGCCTGATTTCTGAAAATAGTTGCCGTTGGGATATTTAACAAAAGCAATACCCTTATGATAAACTGATTGTCATATCAGGACATCATAAGGGTAATAATATCAGAATTTAACAGGCCGAATGAAACGATTACCGGATAAGCCTATTTGGCATTTTTAACATACTTCTCCAGCCATTCATTTTGTTCCCAGAGCATGTGCAGCAGGTTTTCTTTGCCACGGTAGCTGTGAGCTTCGTATGGTAGAAAAACAAAACGGACAATACCGCCATTTCCTTTTATGGCATTAAATAAACGTTCGCTGTTAATAGGGAATGTACCCGGATTATCGTCAGCATCACCATGGATTAAAAGGAGGGGCGTTTTTATTTTATCAGCATAGCTGAATGGACTCATTTCATAATAGAGTTGGGGAGCTTCCCAATAGGTACGGTCTTCGTTCTGGAACCCAAACGGTGTTAATGTACGGTTGTAGGCGCCGCTTCTTGCTATTCCGGCTTTAAACAGGCTGGTGTGGGCCAGTAAGTTGGCGGTCATAAATGCGCCATAGCTGTGTCCGCCAATGGCCATTCGGTTTTTATCGCCAACGCCAAGCTCTGATAGTTTGTTAATGGCCGCTTCGGCATTTAACCGCAGCTGTTCAACAAAGGTATCGTTGGGTTTTTTGTTATCTTTTGCCACAATAGGCATTTCAGCATTATCCAGAACGGCATATCCCTGGGTTACCCAGAAAATGGGTGAGGCCCAGCTGATGGTGGTAAACCGGTATTTTGAGCCTCTGACCTGTGCCGCATCAGCCGCCGAATGAAATTCTCGGGGATAGGCCCATATCAGCGTGGGAAGGGGGCCATCTTTTTCTTTGGAATAACCTTTGGGCAAATACAGGTTCCCGGTCAGGTCAACGCTATCGGTACGTTTGTATGAGATCTTTTGCCTGGTAACGCCTGCCAGTTGTGGATAAGGATTAGCAAAATCTGTTATAGGTTTGCCGGCTGCTCTTGAGCTTAAAGCCTTGATATAATAGTTGGGTACTTCGGTTTGCGATTCCTTCCTGGTAAGCAATACCAGTTTTTTAGGATCGATCACCTCGCTTACATACTCGTAATATCCTTCGGCACAACGCCACAGGATAGTATTTTTTTTAGTTTTTAAGTCAAACTTTGCCAGAAACGGAAGATCTCCCTTGGGCGAGGCGCCTGTAGTATTGTTCATTAGCAGCTTAGTATTGTTGTCGAGTGTTAAAATGACGTATCTGCCAAATTGATTTTTGGTTTTTACAGGCTCTCCCGGATCATGATAAGCATCGGTGGTGTTACCTTCATAAAGTGTTTCGAGTTTGCCTGTTGAAGGATTATAGCGGCTAACGGTATACGTTTGTTTGCTTTGCAGTCCTTCTTCAACCAACGCAAGCGAGGCATTACCCCATTGAGTTCCACGGTAGCGGGTTGTAGTTTTAAATAGCTCTTTGGGTGGGCCTGTAAATGGGGCGGATAAAGCATAAACCACATCATGGAACGGAACTTTTTGTTTTATCAGCCCGCTGTCTAAAGGCTGGCACCAGGTAATTGTTGCCGGTTCGTCATCACGCCAGTCGAAGCTGCGGGGTATATTCTGAACATTATCATATCCCGATGGTTTGCTTTCTGCAGAAGGAAGACGGGCCAGTGTTTTAACCGTCTTGCCGTTTATATCGGCTATGCTTACCACCGATGAGAACCCGTAAGCGGTAACCAGGTATGAAAATGGTTTTTGAAGGGTGCGTATAAGCAAATAATTTTTATCCGGCGATAAGGTTACCGAAGAATACATAGCCGGATCGCCAATTTTTGTCTCGATGCCATTTTTGTTTTGCACCAGTTGCGATGTAGCGTAAAATTCAAATAACTGCTCGTCGTAAGGGTTTTTGATCAGATCCTGGTACGTTCTGCTCGGAGCGGCCTTGCCCAGGTTTTGCTGGATAGCAGGGCCTTGGGGTACCGGCGGCCTTGCCGGAGCTTCCGAAGCATCTTTTATCACGGTTCTGTATATCAGCGTGTTATCGTCTATCCACGAAATGCCGCTGCTTAAAACTATGTTTAGCGGTTGTTTATTTATCCGCGTGGCGGTATGGGCAGCCACATCAATAATATACAGGTCAACCCTGTTCCGGCTTGTATTGATAAAAGCTATTTTAGTTTCAGACGGGCTCCAGCTAATATTTCCTGCATACAGGGGCGAGGGAAGCCCGGTTACCTGGAATACGTTATTGCTTTTTATGTTTTTTAGCGAAAAGTTATTGATAAAGGTTTGCCGGCTGGGAGCAAAATTGCCGGGATTGATACGCAGGCCGGCAATCCGGTATTCGGGCCGGGCCAGTTCTTCAACCGAAGGATAAGAATTACGCTCACACAGCAACAGCCATTCGGCCTTGCTGCCCACGCTGATCGAGGGGGTGGGCGGTGCAAGTAACAGATCGGCAATAACCTTTGGAGGCATTTGATAATTAACTGCATCCTGGGCAAATAAGCAGCTAAAAAAAAGCAGGAGAAATGTTGATAATATTGTTTTTTTCATAACACCGAATTAAATTATTCTAATAAAAAAAGTCCCGGAGTAAAGTACAGAATTGATATTTTTTAATAAGAAGCAGGATGTATTTTTAATACATCGTAAGCAGCGCTGTGCGATAAAAAGACTAAAGCATATCCGGCTAAACGTTACTGTTGCCCTGGCAGACTAACCGTAACAGCATGCAATTATACTAATTATTTCGTCCTGATAAAATGCACGGCGGAAAAAGGAATAAAAAGCGCTAATATCCAGGTTGTTCGTGGTGAACGTAATACGTTTTGGAGCATGTTTCAATTTCATAGATGCGGTTTGTGCATGGACGGTGAGAACATGATCTCATAAAATTTAAACAGTTTCTAAATACTATGCGGATATTGCTTTTTTTAGAATAAATAGTCATATTGCAGTGAGTATTTGTCCATTTAATGATTCAGCGGACTAAAGAGTGAGGTTAAGATGGGAGTTTATAATTTAACATTTGAAAAAAAACTCCTTGAACAGATTGCAGCAGGTGATCAGGCTGCATTTAAGCTTGTTTTTGATACCTATAAAGGCAAGATCTACACCTTTGTACTCAGCTTCATCCACTCGCCGGTAGATGCAGAAGAAATTGTACAGGAGGCTTTTGTATCGTTATGGCAACAGCGGGATAAGCTGCTTGCGGTTGAGCATCCCAGAAATTATATCTACACCCTGGTGCGCAATAAAACCCTGCGTTATATTGATAATGTTATACGGGATGAAAAAGCCCAGCGGGTGATCTGGGCCAATATGCAAATGGAGGTTAATTATACGCAGGAGGCCATAGAATTCCAGGAAAGTATGCGGTTAATTAACCAGGCCTTATCCATGCTGCCCGAGCAGAAGCAGAAAATTTTTAGAATGTGCCGTAACGAGGGGCTAAGTCATGAAGAGATAGCGGCACAAACCGGGCTCTCCAAAAGCCGGGTTAAAAACATCATGGTAGAGGTGTTAAAGTATCTTAAAGTCTTCATTGCAGATTCAGCAAAGCTGTTAGTCATCCTGCTGTTGAAATTTTTTTAAAAATATTTTCCTGCACCCGGTCCTTTCCCTAAGGTTATGTAACTATAAAAAACAGGTACATCAACGCAAGTTGTTATAGCGCAATTATGGATACACAACAGGAAAGGTTTACATTTCTTTTAGACAGGTATTTGAAGAAAGCATCGACCCTGGATGAACTGCGGGAGTTTTTTTCGTTGCTTAAACAGCAAAGGTTCAGGGACGAGTTTGAAGCTGCAATGAAAAACGGTTTTGATGCTGCCGTTCCCTGTGCCGAAGTGCATGCTGTTGACTGGGATGAAATGTACGCCAGCATCATATCTCAACCACATAAAACCGTGAAACCCGTATGGGGTAATTGGGCCAGGGTAGCAGCCGTGCTCCTGGTAATATGCGCTACATCCATAGTATTATGGCGTGTAAGGCAAAACACCGGACCGGTGAAAAAAGATATGGCCTCTGTACAAACGGATATAGAACCCAGTAATAAAAAAGCGATACTCCGTTTAGACAATGGGCAAACTATTATGCTTGATGGTAAGGGGGTGCTGGAGAGCCGGGGCGGAAACAAGGTCAGGAAAACAGCTTTAGGGATACAACTTTATTTTGATAACACTGCAGATAACAAGTTGGCCGAAGTGCATACCGTTACGTTAACCACGGCTACAGGAGGGCAGTATATGCTTATTTTGCCCGATAACAGTAAGGTGTGGTTAAATGCCAACTCTTCCATTTCATTCCCGTCGGCTTTTACCGGCAATGAACGCGATGTAGAGGTTAGGGGCGAGGCCTATTTTGAGGTTAGTAAAGATAAGGAGCATCCTTTCAGGGTAAAAAGCGGTAATTCTACTGTTACCGTTCTGGGAACACATTTTAATGTTATGACCTATGATGATGAGCCAAGGTCGGAAGTTGCCCTTGCCGAGGGTTCTGTCAGGTTAGATCTGGGTACAAGTTCATGTGTTCTTAAGCCCGGGCAGCAGGCATCGTTCAGTAACCGGTCCGATCATATCAGGATCAGCCCGGTTAGTATAGAGGATATTGCCGGGTGGAAAGACGGGTTATTCCAGTTTGATAATACGCCGGTAACACAGGTAATGCGCCAGCTACAAAGGTGGTATGATGTAAAAGTGGCCTACGAAGGTGGCCAGCCCGACATTGCAATTACTGCGATGATATCCAAAACCAACAAGATCTCTAAGATACTTGATCTGCTTACTGAATCCAGCGGATTAACTTTCGAAGTAAAAAATAAGATAGTCACAGTAAAATCACAAGCACGAAGGGAGGCCGGAATGAAAAAATAAATACATGGAAGCAATAGCGCTTTGCCTTATCATGAACCGATGAGCATGACATAGGCTGATCTATAAAACAGGAGCAAGTAATAAAAAACAAAGGGAGCGCTGGCACGCCCCCCTGAACAATTTGAGCCTGTTTACCTACAAGCAATTAACGGCATAATAAACTTTAACTCAAACAGTCAAATGTATGAAAATTTACACGCATTGTAAATGTGGCTTACGGTACAATAAACCAAACAAAACACTGCTGATTATGAAATTAACCCTTGTTTTTATGGTCGCGGTATTCTTACAGGCGCATGCCATAGGATATGCCCAAAAGGTGACCATTTCAAAGGAAAATACCAGCTTAAGAGACCTGTTCAAAGAAATAAGAAAACAGACCGGCTACGATTTCATTTTTAATAGTGAAGTAATTAACGAAAAAGGCTTATTCTCCGTACAGGTAAAGAACAAAGATCTTTCAGAAATGCTTACAGACCTGTTAGCGCCAAGTCATCTTACGTTCTCCATTAAAGATAAAAATATTATTGTAAAGCAGGCTTCGTATGTACAGCCCGATCGTGTTATTTCGGGTAGAGTGGTTTCAGAGAGCGATGGTTTGCCGCTGCCGGGCGTTTCTGTTAAAATAAAGGGAACCCTTACCGGAACGTCTACCAATGCTAACGGGGAGTTTAGCATCCGGGTATCAGATAACGATGTGCTGGTGATCACCATGATCGGTTTTAAAACCAAAGAAGTGCTAACTGCAAATGTAAACACGTTTAACATTAAGCTGGCAGAAGAATCTAAGGCCCTGTCTGAAGTGGTTATTACAGGGTATCAGAATATCGAGAAAAAACTGTTTACCGGGGCCGCCACAAGTATTAAAGGTGCCGATGTAAAGCAAGACGGTGTTGTAGATATAAGCCGTATGCTGGAAGGCAAGGTAGCCGGGGTATCGGTACAAAATGTTTCAGGAACATTTGGCACGGCTCCTAAGATACGCGTTCGTGGGGCAACATCCATTTCCGGCGAGAATAAGCCCTTGTGGGTAGTTGACGGCGTGGTGCTTGAAGATATAGTCAATATATCGAACGATCAGCTTTCGAGTGGCGATGCCCTTACCCTGATCGGCTCATCGGTTGCCGGTATCAATGCCAATGATATTGAGAGCCTAAATATCCTGAAAGATGCCTCGGCAACTGCCTTATACGGTGCAAGGGCCATGAATGGTGTAGTAGTTATTACCACTAAAAAAGGCCGTTCAGGTAATACCCAGATCAACTATAACGGAAATTATTCTACATTTCTTAAGCCCGACTACAGTACCTACAACATCATGAACTCTGCAGACCAGATGTCTTTATATGCAGAAATTTATCGTAAAGGCGGGTTAACAGCAAATATTGTAAATGGAAGAGACGGAGGCGTATTTGCCAAAATGTACCAGGAAATTAACCGTTACGATGCTACTACCGGCCAGTTTGGTGTAGAAAACACGCCCGAGGCCAGGGCCGCATTTTTGCAGCGTTATGCCAGGGCCAATACCGACTGGTTTGGCTTACTTTTCAGAAATTCATTTGTGCAGGAACACTCGCTAAGTATTACATCAGGTTCTGAAAAATCACAGCATTATTTCTCTATGGGATATTATGATGACAACGGGTGGTCTATTGCAGATAAAGTTAAACGCTATACCATGAACCTGCGGGGAAACTATAACGTGTCTCCTAAAATAAACGCCGGTATACTGGCAACAGGGGCCTTCAGGCAGCAGCGGGCTCCCGGTACGCTGGGCAGAACAAGCAATGTGGTAGAAGGTAAATACACCCGCGATTTTGATATAAACCCCTTTAGCTATGCCCTGAATACCAGCCGTACCATGACCGCCTACGATGAAAATGGTAACCTGGAATATTTTACCCTGAACTATGCCCCCTTTAACATCATCAATGAACTGAACAATAACTACATTGACCTGGATATGCTGGATATGAAGCTTCAGGGAGAGCTCAGCTATAAATTTATTAAAGATTTCCAGTTCAGGTCGCTGGGCGCCATCCGTTACGTAAAAACCACGCGTGAGCATAAGATCACCGAATATTCTAACATGGCTACAGCATACCGGTATGCACCAAACAGTACCATTGCCAATGCCAATATCTTCCTGTACGATGATCCCGATCACCCGGAAATTACCGACCGTGAAAGTGTATTGCCAAAGGGTGGCTTTTACAATCGTAATGATGATAACCTGCTTAATTTCAATGTGCGCAACCAGGTTGACTGGAGCCATAAATACGGCAAAAATTATGTAAGCGGATTTATAGGGCAGGAAATAAAGTTTACTAACCGCCAGAACTCTTTTAACAACGGGTATGGTTACCAGTATGATAAAGGCGGTATTCCGTTTACAGATTATAGAATTATCAAGATGCTTTTAGAGGCAAACTATAATTATTACGGAATGAGCCAGCTTTATGACCGGTATGCGGCTTTTTTCCTGAACGGGCAGTATGCCTATAACTCGAAATATATATTTAACGGAACGTTCAGGTACGATGGCAGTAACCGTATGGGCGAAAGCCGTACCGCAAGATGGTTGCCAACCTGGACAATAAGCGCTGCCTGGAATGCCGATGAAGAGCCGTTCATAAAGAAGATCAAACAGATAAGCTACCTTAAAATAAGGGCTGGTTATGGTTTAACGGCCAGCATGGGTAGTGCCACAAACTCTTCTGTTGTGCTTACCAACAGTACTACGCTGCGCCCTAACCTGTCTGAAGTTGAGCCCCGTATTGTGCTTAGCAACTTAGAGAACTCTGAGCTAACCTGGGAAAAGCAATATGAAGCTAATGCGGGTTTTGATATGGGATTGTTAAACAGCCGCTTAACACTCAGTGTAGATTATTATAACCGCCGTGGTTTTGACCTGATCGGCGATGTGCGAACATCGGGAATAGGAGGCGAATATACCAAAGCAGCTAACTATGCCGATATGAGATCGCATGGTATTGAATTTACAGTGGGAGGCACAGCCGTAAAATCGGCCAATTTTAGCTGGTCGCCGCAAATAACCTTTGGTTACAATACCAATAAAATAACCAACCTGAAAAGCACACCGCGTATTTATGATCTGATCATCCCGGAAGGGGGAGCAAAAGAAGGCGGCGCTGTCCGCGGATTATACTCCATCAATTTTCAGAAACTACAGCAGGTTGGAGTGCCTACATTTATTGATGAGAACGGCGATATCTCAAGCAATGTATACGTACAAAGTGTAAACACAGATTACCTGATCTACGAGGGGCCGGTTGATCCTACCATTACAGGCGGATTTAACAATAGCCTGAAGTATAAAAATTTTTCACTGTTGTTCAATATCAGCTACCAGGCCGGTAATAAGATCAGGCTGAACAATGTATACAGCACCAGTTACGACGATGTGGATGCATTGCCCAGGGAATTTTTAAACCGGTGGACGCTTCCACTGGACGAAAATTATACCAACTCGCCTTCGCTGGCAGATTACCTGCTGAAAAAGGAATTGAAGGACATCTATCCGTATACAGCTTATAACTATTCGAGCGATCGTGTTGCCGATGGGTCTTTTGTCCGGTTAAAATCAGCAGCGCTGATGTATAATTTCCCCGCCAAATTCACTAACCGTATTGGTTTACATACCGCCTCGCTTAAATTTCAGGGTAATAACATCTGGCTGATCTATGCAGATAAGAAGCTGAAAGGACAGGATCCCGAATTCTTTAGTTCTGGTGGAGTAGCCTTGCCTGTTCCGCGTCAGTTTACCTTAACGCTAAATGTTGGAATTTAAAACTAAAAGAAAATGAAAAAAACAGCGCTATATATTCTTGTCATCATGGCCTCTTTTAGTACAGGATGTGAAAAATATCTTGAACATGCGCCAGATCAGCGTACTAAATTAAATACGCCCGAAAAGGTATCTGAGCTATTGGTTACAGCCTATCCGTACGGAAGTTATATTTTACTTGCCGAGTCTATGTCAGACAATCCTTCATTTAACAGTACATCGGGCGATGACCGTGAAGTTATCCGTGAGGGTTATTTCTGGAGAGATATTTCAAGCACAGCACAAGATACCCCAACGTATTACTGGAACGGCTGCTATGACGCTATAGCAGCAGCCAACCAGGCCCTGGACGCCATCAGTAAGGCTCCCGATCCTGAAAATTATACGGCACAAAAAGGTGAGGCCCTGGTTGCAAGAGCCTACGCCCATTTTATGCTGGTAACATTTTATGCAAAAGTGTACGATCCTGAAACTGCAGCCACCGATCCGGGTATACCCTATGTGCTTACGCCAGAGTCGGTTGTGTTTAAGCGTTACGACCGTAAAACCGTGGCTTATGTATATGAGCAAATTGAAAAAGATCTGCTGGAAGGTATTCCCCTTATCCGGGATAATAGTTACACCGTGCCGGCATATCATTTTACCAAAAAAGCTGCTTACGCCTTTGCCACACGTTTTTATCTCTTTAAAAGGCAGCCTGAAAAAGTGATAGAATATGCTAACCTGGCTTATCCCGGTAACAATTTTGCAGCCAATGTAAGGCCGTGGTTATCGTATGCCGGTTTTGCCGGCTCAACAGAGATCAAGCAGGCCTTTACCAGTGCCAGTAATCCCGGTAATATTTTGCTGGGCGAAACAATTTCATGGGCGTCCAGGTATTATCCGCAAGCGATATATTCATTCTCACAAAACAGGTTAAACAGCATTACAGCCCCGGTAGGTGTGTCGTTCTCAGCTTACCGTAAATATTCATATTCCAGTACCTTTTACTATGTACCTAAGCTGTATGAGCATTTTGTTCGTACCAGCATTAACGCTACTACCGGTAAAGGGTATAATATGATACCACTGTTAACAACCGAAGAAGTATTGATGAACCGGGCCGAAGCATATATTATGCAGGGAAATTATAGCGATGCTTTAACTGATTTCAACACACTGATCAGCACCCGCGTAACAAATTACTCGCCAGGCACGCACAACCTTACCGATGCGAAGATAAAAAGTTATTATGCCTCAAAAACAGAAGATACCAAAGAGGCTTATACCATGGCTTTGCTGGATATTAAACGGGCAGAATTTATATCAGAAGGTATGCGGTGGATGGATATACTGCGCCATAAGCTGCCGGTAACCCATATTATTGACCCGGATGGTCATTCCATTGAGTTAGGTGCCAATGATAACAGGCGGTTATGGCAGTTGCCGGCAGAAGTAGTATTATCTGGTGTTGCCCAGAATCCACGTTAATTATTAATCGTTAACTTAAATAGTAATGAAAAGATTTAGCTTAATATTCGCGGCAGTGGCCATACTGGTTTTTCATGGCTGTAAAAAAGATGAAAATCTTGATCGTGAAATAGTAGGCCTTGGCGGCGATACCTGGCCGCAAACGCCGCTTGATGAATGGTTATATGCCAATTTTACCCAGCCTTACAATATTGGTGTCAAGTATCGCTGGGATGGTACAGAATATGATAACAGCAAAACCCTGGTGCCCCCAGAGGTATCAAGAGTACAACCGTTAATGGAATTGGTAAAAACAGCCTGGATCGATCCCTATGTTGATCAGGTTAATCCCGATTTTATTAAAACATACGCTCCTAAAAACTATGTGTTGGTTGGCAGTTTACAATATAATGCAGGTGGTACGGTAACGCTGGGAGAGGCTGAGGGAGGCATCAAGGTTACATTATATAATGTAAATAACTTTACAAACACTGATCGAGCAGTTTCCAAGCGTGTGCTTAAAACCATTCATCACGAATTTACACACATATTAAATCAAACCATTATGTATCAGAAGGAGTTTCCTTACATTACTCCCACAGGATACACTGCAGATTGGAACAATAGTTCTGCTTATGCGGCAAATGGCTTTATTTCACAGTATTCGCAGGCATCTCCTGTAGAAGATTTTGCCGAGATGACCTCGATTATGCTTACAGAAGGGAAATTAGGTTACGAAACGCTCATAAAATCATATTCATCTACAGCATTAGCTTCTGTCAGGAAAAAAGAAGAGCTGGTAATAACTTATTTTAAACAAGTTTGGGGAATTGATTTTTACGCACTGCAGAACCGGGTGCAGGCAGCTTTGAACAGCACCGCTCCCGAAGATATTACCGCCTATTTGGGAGCAGGCAAAATGTACACACTGCTAACGCCTAATACCACCATTGGTATGTCGGCAGACTTCACACAAGTATATAATGCGACTAAAACCGGTTTATTTGGCTATGGGAGCCGGGTATTCAACAACTTTACCCTGGTTTATAGTAATGCCGGCCAGGTAATATTGCGGATAAATTATACCAACTCTTCCGGCTCAGTTTTAAATGCCAACTTTACGTACGATATAACAACCAATGCCAATGGTCGCTTTACGTTAACATTAAACAGCCGGGATGGTAATGCCAACGGTATTGCCCCGTATGTTACGGCCCTGACCGATTATTTAACGCAAAACCAGTTCGTATACCGGTACTTCTACAGTAACGATTATGTGAACATGTACATAGGTTTGGCAAAAGCCAATGACAGCAGCTCATATTTTTACGGAACAGCAGGAAATTAAACAGGTTATTATGAAAAAATTAATATATATCATGCTGGCTCTATTTGGTTTTATAGCCGGCTGCAAAAAAGATGAAGATCCGATATTTGACGACCCGGATACCAGGCTGGCTGCGGCTCTTGCCGATCACCAGGCAGAACTGCTGTCTGCTTCAAACGGCTGGAAAGCTACTATTTATCCCAAAGGAGGGAAAGGGTTCTTCTATTACTTTAAGTTCACGGCCGATGGTAAAGTAACCATGCTTTCTGATTTTAATACCACTACGGCCACTACCCCGAAAGAAAGTACATACCGGTTAAAAGCGCTGCAGC
This sequence comes from Pedobacter sp. BS3, assembly GCF_008274585.1. GTDB lineage: Bacteria > Bacteroidota > Bacteroidia > Sphingobacteriales > Sphingobacteriaceae > Hufsiella_A. Next base: position 18,595 of record NZ_VTRT01000004.1, read on the forward strand.
GCCCCACCCTGATCTTTGATACCTACAATTATATTCACCTCATTGCCGACCCCGACGCGAATGTGAGCGGCGGAAGCAATGCCACCGGGCTGACCTCCGATTTTGAATTTGCCTTTACCGGCAGCTCCGGCGACAGCCTGAAGTTTGAAGGTACGTTTAATAAAAATGCTATGGTAATGGTTAAGCTCAGCAGTGCCGAAGAACAAAATATTCTTGGTGGAGGGATTAAGAAGATACTGGATGAAAGCACTTTGGCGGTTTCAGGTAAAATACTTTACATTATGCTTAATAACAAGCAGGTGCCCGTTTCTATGAGCATGACCGGCAAAAGCTTTTCCATTGCCGGGCAATCCAGTTCTCCATTCTCATTTACGCTTGACGGATTAGAATTAAAAACACCTGTTACTTATAGTGGTATTACATTCAATAAAGTTTATTGGAATGCAAGCGGTAAATATTTCTATTTGTTAAATGGAACAACGGAAATTAAAATAGAGATATCTCCGTCGCCATTACCTTTAGATATTACACCTGCCCTGCATACGGTAATAAAAACTCGGTGGACTTCTATGCGAATAAATGTTGCTGATCTTCCGGATCTGTCAGCAGATTTTATGACCAAGTATAATACAGCAAATGCCAGTCTGGGTACATATCAGAATAATGCCGGCAGATATATTGAGTATATCAATATTCTTTTTAATGCTGATGGAACGGTTACGTTTGAAATACGTTACAAAAACCCGGCGTCGCCTTCATCTTATTATCTGGCAGATTTTATCTATAACATGACATTGAACACAACGACGGGAATTGCCCGATTTACATTAGCCGCGGCACCAACCGGAAATGCCAATACCATTAAGAGTTATGTTACCGCGTTAACAGATTATTTTGCTAATAATGATTTCAAGATAGTCTACATCTCTGCTGCCGCCCCGGCCGGTTCAACAGTTGGCGGTTTCTTGAGTCAGAATGATCCATCATCGTTCTTTTACGGTATACTGTTACAATGAGATGGGGTGTAGGTTGATCTGATAAGATCGTCTCCGGTGCTTACGTAGTTAAACGCCGGAGACGATCATTCTCTCACCTGGATCCAATGTAAATTCATGTATCTCAGATCTTAATCAATGGGTATGATCTCCTTGGAATTATTAATCTATATACTCCTGGCTTGCTGGCTCGTAAGCTTCGGTTTCGGAAGGTTTGAATGGTCTGTAGTTAGAGGCAAACGTAAATTTTATAAAATTTACCTGGCTTTAGCGCTTTCTTTTTATGCGGTCTTACTGATCTGTTTTTGCCAGGATCTGTCAAATTTCAGAAGAGTTATTATCGGGATAATGATTTTTACTCTTGGTATTTTAAGATTGATCAGGATCAATTACCTGGTACATAACAGGCCTTTGCCGGGATCTTTTAACGGGTAAACAAAGCCGTTATGTATGGTGGCGTTATCGTAGTTATTCACCTTTGCTATGATATTTTCAGCCCGCTGCTAAAATAAGCAGGTCTTTCAGGAAACCGTCTAAAAAACGGCTCATCGTCATTGTCACTTTTTGCCCATGCTTCCCGGTTAAAGATATAGCAGGTTTTACGCATTAGTGATTTTGCTGATAACCGGCAGATTTGCCCTGCACTTGCCTGAGGGTATTTCTTAAGCCATTTGAGGGGATAATGTGCAGGAAGCCGGCTAAGTATAAACTACACAAAATCTTCCGGCATAAAAAAACCGCCCTGTTGGGGCGGCTTTATAATAAATTTTTTTTAATCCTTAAAAAGTGAAGCGGATGGCCAGACCCACATCGCCGGTCCAGAAATCCACATCATCAACCAGTTGTAATCTGGGGCGCCAATCTAAGGCCAGGTTAATAGGAGCACCGGTAAATTTATAGTCCAAGCCTAATACGCCATCGGCGCTTAAAAAGAAACTTCCATCAGCATACTTGGGTTTAGAAGAGCCAAGTGAAGCACCACCTCCATAATACCATCTTAACCCTGGAGCATTCTGTATATTGTTATGTATTTCATACAGACCAGTGATAAAAACGTACTTGTAATCATCGTGGCTTCGGAAGTTCAGGTTGAAATCCAGCGCATTTTGCGCATTAAGGAAAGTCTTAAAATTGATGCCATTATACGCTCCTACGCGTACACCAAGCGCATGTTTGTAATCCTGTGCCTGGGTTTTGTTTACCAATAAAAATGCAAATACTGCGATAAATGATAATGAAGTAATTTTTTTCATGTCGAATAATAATTGTTTGTTGCCAAATAACAAATACAATGCCATAACGTCTGTAAAGGTTAAATTATTATCGTTTTATTGGTATTTTTAACCTAAAAAATCCAAAAAATATCTTATGAAACCGCATGATTAAACTCCGCAAAGTTTCATTGATACTATTAAAAAATAAGAGGGTATTGTAAACATTAAACTCCGAATTACTCGGAACAAGTGTTGGGATTTGCCCGTACTGCCTGTCCCGAGAGGAATGATTCGGGATACGGACTCAACTTTTGACTTATCAGTAGTACAACTCTAAAATATAATTCGTTAATTAGACATAACCAATAACACGTTAAATAATATAATGCACACCCTGAATCGCATCATTGATTTACTGGATAACCTGGACACTGTATACAAAAATGAACCTGTTGTTGCGGGTAAACGGCGGGGCGAATGGCAACATTATACCGCGACCAGGTTCAAAGATCACGTTAATATACTGAGCCGCGGCCTGCTGGCCCTGGGTATTAGTCCGAAGGACAAAGTGGCGATCATGTCGGAAAACCGGCCTGAATGGAATATATGCGATTTTGCAATTATGCAGATCGGCATTACCCAGGTACCGATGTACCCCACGCTTTCAGAGCACGACATCGAGTTCATCCTGCAGGATGCCGGTATCAGGCTGTTATTTGTATCGGGCAGCGATACACTGTATAAAGTGCAGGACGTTTGTCGTAAAACAGGCACACAGATCTATACATTTGATAAAATTGCCGGCGTTCCGCATTGGCTGGATATAACAGAGGCCGGTAAAAAGCATACAGATGCAAACTTACAGGAATACCGTAACCGCATTACGCCGGATGATCTGCTTACCCTGATATATACCTCCGGCACAACCGGTACGCCCAAAGGAGTAATGCTAACCCATCAGAATGTGGCGAGCAACGTGGCAACCTGCGCCCGGTTATATCCTGCGGGCTTCACCCGTGCATTGAGCTTTCTGCCCATATCGCACATTTTTGAGCGTATGGTTATTTATATGTATTTGTACCAGGGCATTTCCGTGTATTATGCCGAAAGTATGGATACCATTGTTGCCGATATTAATACCGTGAAACCGCATGGTTTTACCACGGTGCCGCGTTTGCTTGAAAAGGTATACGATAAGATCGTTGCCAAAGGCGAAGTGCTGCCCGGTATTAAACGCCGTATATTTTTCTGGGCACTGTATTTGGCATTACGTTATGAGATGGACGGTAAGAACGGCTGGTGGTATGAAATGCAGCTTTTAATTGCCAGTAAGCTGGTTTTTAACCAGTGGCGCAAAGCGCTTGGCGGAAACATTAAAGCCATTATATCTGGCGGAGCCGCTTTGCAGCCCCGGTTGGCACGGGTATTCTGGGCAGCCCGGATGCCGGTATTGGAAGGTTACGGGTTAACCGAGACCTCGCCGGTTATAGCTGTTAATTTCCTGGGTAAAGGGAATGCCGCTTTCGGTACGGTAGGTAAACCCATAAAAAATGCCGTTATAAAAATTGCCGAAGATGGTGAGATCCTGTATAAAGGGCCTAACCTGATGAAAGGTTACTATAACCGGCCCGACCTGACAGCCGAGGTAATTGATACCGAAGGCTTTTACCACACGGGTGATATCGGTAAGCTGGATGAGGCCGGCTTTTTAATCATTACCGACCGTAAGAAAGAGATGTTTAAAACGGCAGGAGGTAAATATATAGCGCCGCAGGTGCTTGAAAATAAGTTTAAAGAATCTGTACTCATTGAGCATATCATGGTGCTTGGCGAAAACCGGCGTTTTCCATCTGCCTTGATCGTACCCGCCTTTGACGAGCTGAAAGCCTGGTGCGCTAAAAAAGGTATTCCATACACCTCTGATGAAGAAATGGTTAAAAATGAGCAGGTCATTGCCGAATACCAGCGTATAGTTGACCAGTACAATACAAATTTCGGGCACTGGGAGCAGGTGAAGAAATTTGTGCTGATGCCCCATGAATGGAGTATTGATACCGGTGAGCTCACCCCGAAGTTAAGTTTCAGGCGGAAAGTAATTCTCGAAAAGCACAAAGACCTCATTGAAGAAATATACGCCGAAGAACATCATGAGGAATAAGGGATGCCATTAGTGTATTAAATCACGATTCATCTGTGCGTCATCCTGACGCAGGTCATCCCGAAGCCTCGTGGCAATGACGTCACATTTTTTAAATACGTTTGCCTGAAGAACCTCCCGCTGCTAAGAAAAATACTTCAGCTCCACCGTCTCGCCGTCAAAAACCGCGTAGGAATTATAGCTCAGCCATTCGCCGAGATTGATATAGCGGCTGCCCCGGCTTAACGGAATATCGAGCGGTAAATGCCGGTGACCGAAGATCATGTAATCAAAATATTCTGTTTGCAGCAATTGCTCGCAGTAGACAACCAGCCATTCCTGTTCCTTGCTTTTAAATTCCGTTGTGCGTTTTCCGCCCGCCGCCCGGCTGCTTTGCGACCATTTCAACGCTATGCCAATACCCAGGTTAGGATGTATGCGGGCAAACAGCCACTGGCAGAAACGACTTCTGAATATCTTTTTTAGCAGCTTGTATTTGGCATCGCCAGGACCAAGGCCATCGCCGTGATGCAGGTAGAAGCGTTTGTTATTTCGTTCTATGATTAATTCATCCGGTACAATGGTGATACCCATTTCTCGGGTAAAATACCCGAACATCCACATGTCATGATTACCCTTAAAGAAGGTGATTTTAATGCCCTCGTCAGATAATTCGGCCAGCTTTCCCTGGAAACGGATAAAACCCTTTGGTACAACCGTTTCATATTCAAACCAGAAATCAAAGATGTCTCCCATCAGGTAAATCTCGGCGGCATCGGTTTTAATCATGTCGAGCCACCGCACAATGCGGTCTTCGCGTTCACGGCTTTGCGCATAACCGGGAGCCCCCAAATGGAAATCGGATGCGAAATAGATTTTGTGGCCTGCAGACATGGCCGTAAAAATACATATTAGTGTTAAGTCAAAAGCCAAAATTAAAAATTAAAAAAAACCATGCAATCGTCCACGTTTATAACGTGGATTGACGGAGAACAGAGATTGTATCGCTTTACGCCCTGTTGTTTAAATATCAACGTTCAAATAGTTTTGTAAATTAGCCCAAACACATATTAAACATGAAAACCGCCATCGTTACATCAGCCATTTTTGTAATTGTTTACAGCGGTTATAGCCAGACTATGAATACTATTGCTTATCCCCAAACAAAGAAAGAACCCGTAACCGATACCTATTTTGGAACCGCAGTTTCCGACCCGTACCGCTGGCTGGAAGACGACCGGTCTGCCGAAACCAAAGCCTGGGTACAGGCCGAAAATAAAGTAACACAGCATTATCTCGAAGCCATTCCTTACCGGCAGGATATCAAAAAGCGCCTGGAAACCCTGTGGAACTACGAAAAATACAGCGCTCCTTTTAAGGAAAGCAAATACACCTATTTCTACAAAAACGACGGTCTGCAAAACCAGGCTGTATTGTACCGGCAGGTTGATGACGGAGAGCCGGAAGTTTTCCTCGACCCCAACACTTTTTCTGCCGATGGAACTACATCACTGGCCGGCATCAGCTTTACCAAAGATGGTAGCCTGGCAGCCTATCAGCTATCAGAAGGAGGTTCCGACTGGCGCAAGGTTATCGTGATAAAAACCGGAGACAAAGCTATCGTGGGCGATACACTCATCGATGTTAAATTTTCCGATATCGCCTGGCATGGTAACGACGGCTTTTATTACAGCAGCTACGATAAGCCCAAAGAAGGCAGCCAGCTATCAGGCATGACCCAGCATCATAAGCTCTATTACCATAAGCTCGGAACGTCGCAACGCGAAGACAAGCTGGTGTTTGGCGGCGAAACCACGCCCCGCCGTTATATTGGCGCCTGGCTTACCGAAGACCAGCGTTTCCTGGCCATAACGGCGGCAAATTCCACCTCCGGAAATGAGCTGTACATTCGCGATTTAAGCAAGCCCGGCAGCCCGATAGTTCCGGTCATTACCGGTTTTGATACCAATAACGAGCTGGTAGATAACCAGGGAAGTACGCTGTACATCTACACCAACCTGAATGCGCCTAATTACCGCCTGGTTACCGTTGATGCCGCTAATCCCGGTCAGCAAAACTGGAAAGACCTCATTCCGCAAACCAGGCAGGTGCTTACTATCAGCACCGGCGGCGGCAAGCTGTTTACACATTACCTCAAAGATGCCATATCGCAGGTAAAGCAGTACGATATGAACGGCAAGCTGGAGCACGAGATTCAGTTACCCGGAGTGGGAACCGCATCTGGATTCCATGCCAAAAAACATGAAAAGAATTTGTATTTTACCTTCACCTCGTACATTTATCCGGCAACCATTTTTAAATACGATATCGCCACCGGCCGCTCCGTGCTGTATAAAAAATCAGGAGTAAAGTTTAATCCCGGTTTGTACGAATCCAAACAGGTATTTTATACATCGAAGGACGGAACCCGCATCCCGATGATCATTACCCACAAAAAAGGTATCCCGCTAAACGGGAAAAACCCAACGCTGCTGTACGGCTATGGCGGTTTTAATGTCAGCCTGACACCGGCGTTCAGCGTATCAACCATCATTTTACTGGAGCAGGGTGGCGTGTATGCCGTGCCCAACCTGCGTGGCGGCGGCGAGTACGGTGAAGAATGGCATATTGCCGGAACCAAGCTGCACAAGCAAAACGTGTTCGACGATTTTATTGCCGCGGCCGAATATCTTATCAGCAATCACTACACGTCGTCCGCTTACCTGGCTATTTCCGGCGGTTCCAACGGCGGCTTGCTGGTGGGCGCCGCCATGACACAGCGTCCCGAACTGTTCCGCGTGGCTTTGCCCGCCGTAGGCGTTTTAGACATGTTGCGGTATCATCAGTTTACTGCCGGCGCCGGCTGGGCTTACGATTACGGCACGGCCGAAGATTCCAAAGAGATGTTTGACTACCTATACCGGTATTCGCCCTATCATGCGCTCAAAAACGGCGTTTCTTATCCCGCCACGCTGGTTACCACTGCCGACCACGACGACCGGGTAGTGCCGGCGCATTCCTTTAAGTTTGCTGCCCGCTTGCAGGAATACCAGCACGGAACGGCTCCCGTACTTATCCGCATAGAAACCAAAGCCGGGCACGGCGCCGGTAAATCCACCGCACAAATCATCGACGAGCAAACCGATAAATGGGCCTTTATGCTGCACAATATGGGCCTTGATTTTAAACAGCAGGATTAAGATTTGAAGCGGAACGGTTTCTGCAGCTATCGGGCTTTCCTCCCGCTGTCCATTCATACGCCTGCAGCCTTAGCCACAGGCCGGTATCCATTCCCATCGGGGCTATGGTGAGAGGTTAGTGGTATAAAGTATTTTCGTAAATGATGTTAGGCAGGGGCCTCTCATAAGCACTACGCATTTATGATAACATCCTACAAAAATTGGCTAATAACTCACAAAATCCGGACATAGTTGCAGGTTAATTTTGATCTAACCAATGCTAAACCGGTTTTATGAAATTTCAGAGATACCTTTATCGTCTTGCAGCAATTGTTTGTTTATTGTGCCTGTTTGGTGGTAACCTGGCAGCACAGGTGCCCTTTCCCGGAACGGTAATAGCGCAAAGTCCGGCGCCGTTAACAAACAGCTATGCATCGCCAAGTATAGTCATCCTGCCGGATAGAAGCTATGTAGCTTCGCATGATATCAGCGGTACAATTACGGCGATATACCGTTCTGCAGATAGCGGGGCGCACTGGAGCTTCGTTGCCCTGGTATCCGACAGCCACTGGGCGACGCTTTTTGTGCATAACAACATCCTCTACCTGATGGGCGTTGCAAAATCTTTCGGCAATATCGTTATTCATAAATCGCTTGACGGCGGGTATAGCTGGACAAAACCAGACGATGCCAATACGGGGTTGCTGGTATCGGGTAGATTTCATACGGCACCTGTCCCGGTAGTAAGGCACAACGGACGTATATGGCGAGCTTACGAGGAAAGTCCCGACCCGGATAACGAGCGGGATTTTCACGCTTTTGTGATGTCTGCTCCCGAAGATGCAGATCTGTTAAAAGCCTCCAGCTGGACAAGGACGAATACGGTAGCGTTAAATCCGGCCTGGCTTAACGCGGATATACCCGAATGGTGCGAAGGTAACGTGGTAGTTACTCCCGATGGTAAGATCGTGGATTTCATCCGCCTGAAGACCGACCAGGCCGTAAACGGAACATTGGAAATGCAGGGGCCGGCTGCCGGTATCCCACGTTACGAGGTGGGTGCCAAAATAGAAATCTCTGATGACGGACAAACGGCAGCATTTAATACATCAACCGGTTTTGTTCATTTTCCGGGAGCAATGACCAAGTTTACCATTCGTTATGATCCCGTTTCGGGCAAATATTGGTCGTTGGTAAATAAAATCACTACGGTGTTTTCCGGGTGGGGTAACGGCTCAAGCAATGCGCCGTGGAACCAGCGTAATGTACTGATGTTATCCAGCTCTTCAGACTTGTTGAATTGGGAAGAACGTTATAAAATAATACGCTGGAACGAAGGTGAAATAATAACCCGGCGGGCAAACTTTGGCTTTCAGTATGCCGACTGGCAGTTTGATGGCAACGATATTGTAGCGGCAGTGCGTACCTCATGGTATGGCGCCGACTGGCACGATGCCAACACCATTACGTTTCACCGGCTTACTGATTTTCGTAATTTAACCATGGCCGATTCGCCTGCTGATATAGGCCCGCTGACACAAAGTCCCGGTAATATCCTGTCGTGGCAATTTGGGGTACCGCAAGCTACGGGTTCTGAAACTTTGGTAAACTCAACGGAAACCAATCCGGGGTTAAATGTTTCGGTGTTATCCCGCGGCAGCGGACTTAATGCGGCCGGTTTTGTACGTTCGTTTAACTCCACCTGTGGCACGCAGCATAATTCAAAAGATAATGCTATTGCCCGCAACGAATATCTCCAGTTCGAGGTTCAGGCAAAAAGCGGATACAGCGTATCGCTGGCTACTATTGACGCTAAACTCTCAAGAACTTCAGCCGGGGCGAAGAGCTACCAGTGGGCTTACAGTAAAGACGGCGTTAACTTTACCGATATCGGTACGGGCCCTGTTTTCAATTTAACAGATACCGATGGCGAAGGCGTTGTGCAGTCTGCCATCCACCTGGAAATGTATAAGGATTTGCAAAACGTGCCGTCGCCGGTAAAAATTACCTTCCGGATGTATATATGGGGCTCTACCAGCTTGTCGGGGAGATTCTCCGTTGGCCGGTATACTTCCGGCGATACAACGCCCAGCCTGGTTGTCGGCGGAGCTGTGGTGCCGACCCCGGTAAAAGAAACACCGCTGGCGGGTTGGACATTATCAGCAATTACCGGTAATACCACGGGCAGCTTAAACGCCGAGGTCAATAGCGGCAATCTGCTTAGCTCAACCTTATCCCGCGGCGGCGGTTTAACGGCAGCCGCACTTAACTACGGCTACTATTCCACGCTGAATCCAGGTAACAGCAGTGCGGAGGCTATTGCGAATAATGCTTATTATACATTCAGCATTCAGCCGGCATCAGGGCATTATGTATCCTTATCACGGCTCGAAGCCAAATTGCGGCGAAACAGTGCCGGGCCGGTTATTTACCGGTGGTATTACAGTAAAGACGGTGTGAATTTTGCACCCATAGGCGATACCGGCGATGTGCCTTTCCTGAGTACAGAGAATAATGGCCTGGTGCAGGCTCCTGTAGATTTATCGTCTATCGCGGAAATGCAGCATGTGGCCTCTACGCAAAGTATAACCTTTAGATTATATACCTGGGGCGCAGCAACATCAAGCGGGGGCTTTGGTTTTGCACGGTATACGGCTGATGATGATTATTGCCTGGCGGTTTATGGAACCACTTCGGATGACATTGTTACCGGCTGGAAGTTTGACACGGGTATTAACGGGAAAGAAGTTAGCAGTAACGCGACCACGGTAAATGCCGGAATTGAACAACCTGTTTTAACCCGTGGCAATCATGTTGCGGCAACCGAAGGCTCGACGGTATCGTTTGTAGGTAATTTTCCGGTAATGGCTACCAAAAGCGCTGCCATAGCCGACGGCAATTATTTCCAGTTTGTGCTGAAAGCCAAACCCGGTTTTGCCGTGTCGCTTACATCATTAGATGCCCGTATCCGGATACAGGAAAATGCTCCGCATCATTACTGCTGGCGGTATAGCCTGGATGGAACAACGTTCAGTGATCTTGGCCCTGCAGATATTACGGCGGCTACAACAGTGAATAATGGCGAAGCGCAGCCGCAGATCAACCTTTCGGCTTATACAGATCTGCAGAATGTGTCTTCTGATAAAAGTATTACCATCCGGTTATATGCCTGGGGCGGTACGGCAACCACCAGCAATTCGTTTGGGATTGGTAAATCATTATCCGGCGCAAATGCGCTGGTTATCGGCGGAACGGTAACAAACGCACTTCCTGTAACGCTATTGTCTTTTACCGGCAGGCCGGAAGGTAAACGGGTAAGACTGGATTGGACAACCGCGTCAGAGCAGAACAATTCTCATTTTGAAGTGCTGCGGAGTAAGGATGGTCAGCAATTTTATGCATTGGGAACCGTTGGCGGCCGGGGAACAACAACAAACCTAAGTAAATACAATTATGTAGATAATGATCCGGGTACAGGCATAAATTATTACCGGTTAAAACAGGTGGATCTTAACGCCAGCATAAGCTTATCGGATATTGTACCGGTAAAAATGGACTTAGTGGATTATAGCTTTAAAATTCATGCTGCTGCCGGCGATACACTAACATCGTTTTTTATCAATAGTCCATATACACAGCATGCGGTTATTTCTATAACAGACCTTACGGGAAGGCAATTGGCCGGTCAGCCTGTTATCCTGCAGCAAGGTAGCACGGTTTTCCGGTGGAATTTGCTGTTATCAGCAGGTGTTTATATCGCCAGGCTTGTACCCATAAATGAAAAAGCATTGACCGTAAAGTTTGTGAAATAAAACATATCCCAAACACGCATATACAAACACCCAATACTATGATAATATCCTACAAAAATTAGGTAATAATCGCCAATATATGGGTTAAAAAGCGCCGTAATTTTAGATAACCAATTATCAGGAATACTAACGCTTTACCTGGAGATAGGTTATGATTTAAGTGTTTTCAAGGCAGATGTATAACATCCTGGTAAGAAAGAGTTAACCAATTAAACTAAACGAAATATGAAGCCGGTTTATTATTATGTTTTTGCCTTAATTGTTTCTGTATGTTTAACTAATGAGGGTTTCGGGCAGATAGTTGCCTGGCAATTCGCCTTGCCGGAACCATCTACAGGAAGAGAGAAAACGGCAGCAGCCACCACCAATCATGCCAATTTAGAACAGTCGGTTTTAAGTCGTGGTCCGGGCGCCGTGCCCAAGCAGGGAAATCTACGCGGTTTTAGCGGTAATTTCCCGGTAAATGCTGATCAGGAAGCTGCAAAAATCTCGGGAGCTTATTACCAGTTTACAGTCAAAGCCAAACCGGGGTACCAGGTATCGCTGAGTTCGCTCGAAGCTACCTTACGGCGCCAGGCAGAATCGGCACATATCTACCGTTGGATGTACAGCCTGGATGGCAAGACATTCAAGGAAATTGGCGATCAGGATATTACCATTACCGATTTAACGAATAATGGAGTGAAGCAACCTGCAATCAGTTTAACAGGATATAACGATCTGCAGCATGTTTCGTCTTCAAAAACAATTACGTTCAGAATATACGCATGGGGCGGTACTGCGACCGAGGGCAGTGCCAGGGCTTTTGGTTTTGGTAAATCAGATAGCAAAGGCAGTAATGCCCTGGCACTTGATGGAACGGTAAGCCCGGTTAAATAAAAGCAGGCTTTTTATAAACTGATTAATAAAATACTTAAAACGAAAGATTATGAAAAAGATTTACTTTATTACAATGGCACTCATTGCAGGGTTAAGCAATGCCCTCAGTGCGCAAGATTTATTAGCTGGCTGGAGTTTTAGAAATCCAACCGTTTTTACGGGGAAGGAAACGGAAGCAACCGCAAATAGCAGTACCGGTACCACGTTTCAAACTCAGCCAAAAATAACCTTTGGGCCAAATCTAACTACTGCCGGTACGGGTAATTCTGGTGGTTTTGGAGGGGATATAAGCAGTGCAGGAACAATACCAACTACATTTGCCCAGGCGGTTAGTACAGGTACTTATTATGAAATCATATTACAGCCAAAAACCGGGACAACGGTTTCCTTAGGTACTCTTGATTTTAGAATCAGGCGAGAATTCAACAAATCGCCAAATATGTATGTCTGGACATATAGTATAAATAATACAGATGCAGCATCTTTCCTGGCGAATAAATTGCATACTGAAAAAGATATATCTAATGAATATTATAATCAGGTAAGTGGGGATGCCTCAAATAACGGTGTTATCCAAACAACAGTAGCATTAACCGGGCTAACTAACCTTACATCGACCTCTACTGTATATTTACGTTTGTATTTTTGGAATACATTAGACTTGACAGGTATTACCACATCAACAGCGAAAGGCTATAATTTTGCTTTGGGTAAAACAACAACAGCTACAGAAGGCAATTATGAAGCACTTAATATAAAAGGTACCACCACCCTCCCCGTAAAACTCACCTCCTTTACTGCTCAAAAAGAATTAAACGGGGTGAAATTAAACTGGCAAACCGCATCAGAAGAAAATAATTCTCATTTCGAAATTTACAGGTCAGGAAATGGTAAGCCTGATGAATTATTAGGAACCGTAAAAGGTAATGGTACAAGCTCATCGGTTAATGTCTATCATTTTACAGATTATGCACCTCTGGCAGGCACAAATTATTACCAGTTACGCCAGGTAGATGCAGATGGTAAGTACGAAGAATCAGCTATCCTGCCTGTAAATACATCCTTACAGGGAAATGTCCTGAAAGTATATGCAGGGGCAAGCGGATCGGAAGTGAAAATATGGGTTACACAGGCAGATGCAGGCAAAAGCGAATTGCAGATAACCGATCTGTCTGGGCGCAGCATCTACAAACAAGCGGTTGATCTGCATGCGGGGGAAAACCTGTTCAGTGTACCATTTAACAGTAACAAAGGAATTTATGTGGTTTCTCTCATTTCCGGTAAAGGAGAGCATTTGAATACAAAATTTATGAGGTGAGATTGCACGGATTAAAGGGATTACACAGATAAAGGGGATTACACAGATTGAATGGCATGCACAGATATTGGTTGATGTAACCTCTTTAATCCATGTAATCTAAGCAATCCGTGTAATCATTTTAATCGGTGTAATCAATTAATAAACTAAATATGCAGGTAAAAAACAAAGTACAGGCTGCTATATTGCTGTTACTGTTCATATTACCCCATTTTACGGTACAGGCACAGCAGGCGGGCCGTAAGCTGGTAAGTGGTATTGTAGTAGACAGCGAGGACAACGAGCCTCTTATAGGAGCGCACATTCGTGTCAGAGGAGACGAAAAAAGAGCGGCAGTTACGGATAAAGATGGCAAATTCAGCATCCGGGCCGCCAATACGGAAGTATTGATCTTTAATTATGTGGGTTATAATTCCCGGCAAATATCGGTCAGCAATCTTACAGGTACTATAAAACTGACATCCAGTACAACCGCATTGAAAGAAGTGGTTGTTATAGGCTACGGTACGGTAAACAAAAAGGATTTTACAGGCTCGCTTTCGGAGGTAAAGGTAGAAGATATCAACAAAGCACCTGTACCCAATATTGCCCAGGCTCTCGCCGGCAGGGTAGCCGGTTTACAGGTAAATGCCTTGTCGGGGCAACCCGGAGAAGAATCGGATATTGTCATCAGGGGAGGCAATTCTATTACCCAGGATAACTCGCCTCTTTATGTCGTGGACGGATTTCCTATAGAAGGATTTAGCCTTTCATCTATTAACCCCGAAGAAATTGAAGATTTCAGGATACTGAAAGATGCTTCCGCGACCTCTATTTACGGTAGCAGAGCTGCGAACGGTGTTATTATTATTGAGACAAAAAAGGGGAAAGAAGGACTTCCTACTGTTACCTACAATATGAACCTGAGCCTGCAACAGGCTAACAAGTTCATGGATATGATGAACCCTTATGAATTTGTCAAATACCAGCTGGAATTAGATCCGGCAGATGCACAAACAATCTATTTAGATAAACCGGGCCGTACGTTGGACGATTACAAGAGTATACCAGGGCACGATTGGCAGGATATGCTGTTCAGAACGGCGCTCATGCACAATCATAACCTGTCCTTAAGAGGAGGAAGTAAATCAACTAAATATGCCTTTTCAGGTAACGTGATTAACCAGGACGGGGTTATCATTAATTCCGGTTTTGCCAGATACCAGGGACGGGCAAGGGTTGACCAGGAAATTAATAAGAATTTAAAGGTTAATTTGAATCTGAGTTACTCAAAAGATAAAAATTATGGCCAGTTAACTAATCAGCAGGCATCCGGCAATAACTCTTATGCTACATACATCATGTACAGAACCTGGGGTTACAGACCGGTATCTACCTCCGGAGACCTGACCGATATGTTGTTTGACGATGATGAGGAAGGAAGTGAGACACTGCTTGTTATGAACCCCATTATTTCAACCAAAAATGAATTCAGGCAGCAGAATCGGACATTTTTTACCGGTAACCTGGGCATTGATTATACGTTGCCCTGGAACCTGAAACTGAATATCAGGGGTGGTTACACCTCAAGGATGACGAGAGACGAATCTTTTAACAATTCCAATACCTATAGGGGATACCCTTCGGCGAATAATGCAAACGGCGTAAACGGTGGATTTTCTGAAAAGACAGTGGTAGACTGGATGAATGAAAACACTCTTACGTACACTAAAAAATTTAATAAAAATCATCAATTAGATGCTTTGATGGGTATTACCGTGCAGGGGCAGAACTCAGATCAATACGGCTTTACATCTATCCAGATTCCCAATGAGGAATTGGGAATCAGGGCATTGAGTTCGGGTTATATCAAAGATCCTATCTCTCTCGCCTCAGCCAATATGCTTTTATCTTACCTGGCCCGCGTAAACTATAATTACCGGGGAAAATACCTGTTGACTGCAAATTTCAGAACAGATGGCTCATCAAAGTTTGCTCCGCAGAACAGGTGGGGATATTTTCCGTCGTTTGCCGCGGCTTGGAGGTTAGGTAAGGAGGAGTTTTTTAAGAACATCCCTTTTATCAGCGATTCCAAGCTTAGGGCAAGCTGGGGAGCTACCGGTAATAACCGCGTAAACGATCTGGTTACTTCTGATATAGTGACACTGGGTGATTATTACGGTATCGGCACAGGAAGCGCTATTCCCGATTTTGCACTTATCATGTCGAATTTTGGAAATAAAGATCTGAAATGGGAAACTACTTATCAGTTGGATGTTGGTTATGAGTTGTCGTTATTTAAAAGCAGGTTAAACTTTGTTTTCGATTACTATAATAAAGACACCAAAGACCTATTGCTGTATTCAAATGCGCCTTATACCAGCGGATATGCAAAAATATACAGGAATGTAGGTTCTATCCGCAACAGAGGTTTCGAAGTGGAGATCAACTCGGTAAATATCAATACCAAAAACTTTAAATGGAGCTCTAATTTTAATATCTCATTTAACAAAAATACCGTATTGGGCTTAACAGACGACGAAAAAACGATGTTCTCTAACCCGGCCTTTACAGCAACCTGGAACTCATCCAATCTTTACATTACACAGGTTGGTATGCCGGTTTCATCATTTTATGGCCTGATATGGGATGGCGTGTACCAGCTATCAGACTTTGATCAATTGTCAAATGGTAATCGTGTGCTTAAAGATGGCGTAGTGTCCCTGTACGAAGACAGAAATCTTACCCAACCGGGCGATATTAAGTATAGGGATATTAATGGCGATGGTATCATTGATGATAAAGATAAAATTGTTATGGGGCGTACCCTGCCCATACATTATGGCGGTTTCAATAATAATTTCCAGTATAAAAATATCAGCCTGAATGTGTTTTTCCAATGGAATTATGGAAATGATATCATGAACGCCAACCGTTTGATGTTTGAAGGTAACAGTACGGGAAGAATAGCCTTGAATCAGTTTGCGTCTTACACAGACAGGTGGACAGTAGATAACCCTTCCAACGAACAGTTCAGAACACGTGGATATGGGCCAGCAGGTTATTTTTCAACCAAACAGTTAGAAGATGGGTCATATCTTCGTCTCAAGACCGTTGAATTGACCTATCGTCTGCCTAAAAAATGGTTGGGCAAAATATCGGGTATTGATTTGAGTGTAGCCGCTCAAAACCTGTATACCTGGAGCAAGTATTCGGGATTGGATCCGGAGGTGTCCACACGGAACTCTATATTGACACCGGGCTTCGATTATTCGGCTTATGCCCAGAATTTCACCATTGCTTTTGGAGCTAAGGTTGTTTTCTAAATATCTAAATAGGTACAGAAATGAAAAATATATTTAAAAAAATAGCCATAATAGGGAGTCTTTTTTTAACAGCCTCCTGCAACGATATTTTGGACGTAAATCCTTCCAAATACGTGATGGAGAAAGATACGTACTACAGTACGGAAGCCGAACTGAATTACGCCTTAAATGGTGTTTACGCGGCATTGGCAGATGGTAACCTGTATGGCAATAATATGCTGGGCAGAATGGGACTTGAAGCCGACGAGGCTTATGAAGATTACAGCTCGGATGAAAATTCCGTGGGCGATTACAACGTGGAGTCTACAGAACCCAAGATACAGAATTACTGGCGATCATGTTATACCGGTATTGACCGGGCCAATAATTTGCTGGCTAATGTAGATAACGCTGATATTGCTATTGATAATAGTAAACGTGATGACATCAGAGGGCAGGCATTATTCCTGCGTGCTTATTATTATTTGATGCTGGTCACCCGTTTTCAGGGCGTTCCCATAATTTTAAAGCCAATTGCAAATGCGAATGCAGCAGAGCTGCAGCAACCACGGGCCACAGGGAGGGAAGTGTATGCCCAGATTCTGGAAGATATGGAAAAAGCGGCAGCCTGGGTAAAGCCGGCCAGTCAGGTAGGTACAGGCGGACGCGTTTCTAAATCTGCTGTATGGGGGCTGTTGGCCAGGGTAAACCTGTACCTGGCCGGATATCCCTACAATGAACAGGAGCGTTATAAAGATGCGATGGTATATGCAGGCCGGGTTATTGATGAGCATTTTCATGCGCTGAACCCTTCGTATCAGCAGGTTTTTATCAATTACGCCCAGGATAAATATGATATCCGCGAAAGTATTTTCGAAGTAGAATTCTTTAGTGATGGTACAGGAGTATATCCTGCATCCGGTATGGTAGGAAGAAATAACGGGATAAGAAATCCCGTTATTGATGATGTTATTGGCTATGCCCAGGGTGTTTTGCGGTCTACAGATTACCTGTATGGTTTGTATTCCGCTTCAGATGTGCGGAGAGATTGGAATGTGGCGCCGTTCTACTACGTAAATAATAATGATGTTGCAACCGTTACAAATTGGGGAGCTACAGATTCGAAATATCAGCGGTTTTGTGGGAAATTCAGAAGAGAATACGAAACCGTTCTGCCAAAGCTGCAATCGCAAACCCCTCAAAACTTCCCGATCTTACGGTATTCAGATGTACTGCTGATGTATGCCGAAGCGTATAACGAATATTTTAAAGGTGCTGATAATAATGCGCTGGAATACCTGAATATGGTAAAAAGAAGAGGACTTGGATTAAATCCGACAACGGCAAGTCCAGGCACAGACTTTACAGATAGAAGTTATACCGCTTTTCAACGGGAGGTTAGAGAAGAAAGACCTCGTGAATTATGCTTCGAAATGCTTCGGAAAAATGATGTGGTTCGTTGGAATGTGTTTTACGATAATATGGTTGTACGGGAAGCGGAGACACCTCAAACCTTTACCTCTTCATACTATGTCAGGGCAAGAAGATATTTCAGGAGTGTAGAGCCTAAAGATATGTGGTGGCCAATTCCTTCGTATGAAATGGGAGTTAACAAAAAATTAGTTCAAAATCAGGGATGGTAATGATGAGCCCGGCATTGATCAACATAAGCATTAAAACACAGATAAATGTTTATCGTGATCATCAGAGGTTCCATCAACCAAATAAAATAATAAACGGATGAAAAAGTATTTAACAGTTGTAAGCATGTTGCTTACCATGGCTGCATGTAAAGATCCTTACGAAGTAACAGAGCCCGTTTTCAATGTATCCACAGAGCAGACGGTTTATGCGGTAGGCGAAAGGATCAAATTCACGATAGAAGGCAGTCCGGATATGATCAACTTCTATTCGGGCAGTAATGGCAACGATTATGCCTATCATGATAAAGAGCGCATTTATGATATTGTGCCCAAGCTGAGTTTCAGAGCGGCAAAGTTTGCAGGAAATAATAGCGATTGCGCCGAATTGCTGTACACAACCGATTTTGACGGAAATTATACCTATGATAACGTTAAAGCGGTAAACTGGATCAATATATCAAACAGGTTTACTATTCCGCCTATTGTGGGTACGGCCGCTTCTTTTTCTGATGCAGGCACTGCAGATATTTCTGACTTAGTAGTAGAAGGAAAACCGATCTGTTTTGCCTGGCATTGCAAAACCAATGAAGCTTCGCAGCGTACCAGATTCCAGGTTACAGATTTTAATGTAAACGGTGAGAACCAGAACGATAGTGATCTTTCAGGCGTGTTATATTCCCAGGCTCAGCTTAGTTTTCAATGGGTTTTAAACGCAGATGCAGCAAATCAGGCATCCAACAAACCCAGCGTTACAAACACATTGGTTTATTGGGATGGAATATTCGACAATACGGCAGGTCCTTTAAAAGAGGGATATGCGGTTAGCGCTCCCGTTACTATCTCCGATCAGATAAACTTAGGGCTTGATAAACCCCAGGTTATTAAAAGTATACAAAACGAAAACATGACCGAATTTTATTACACGTTTGATAAAGCCGGGGAATATGAAGTAGCCTTTGTTGGATACAATGTAAACTACAAAGGAAAGAAGGAAGCCGTTAAAAAAATAAAGCTAACCATTCAGTAAAAGCTATTATGAAAGATCTTATAAAAATATACCTCATTGCGGGGCTATGCGTATCAGCTATGGTAGCCTCATGTAATAAAGATCCGGAAGGAGTTATGGATCGTCCTAAGATCGATGTTGAAGATCCAACCAGCCAGGGGCCGATGAGCTTTGATGTGCGGGTAGATGAAAGCAGCACGTTAAAAGTAGGTGATACCGTTAAATTTATCATGGAAGGTAACCCGGATATGGTTAGTTTCTATTCAGGAGCCATTGGTAATGATTATGCTTATAAAGATACAGAGCGTTTTTATGATATTGTCGCCAATCTGAGCTTTAGGTCAGGGAAAGCCCCTAACAATAATACGGAAGCTAACTGGGATTGCGCCCAGTTGGTATACTCTACGGATTTCAATGGAGACCGAAGCAGCGGGAATGCGTACACTAACGTACAAGCAGCAACATGGACAAATATTACAAACCGCTTCGCTTTGCCAACTGTACCAGGTGACATCGCTAATTATGTAAATTCAGGTGCGGGGGATATATCCGATATTTTTGCAGCAGGAAAACCGGTTTATTTAGCCTGGCACTGTACTACACAAGCGGCTTCTAACAGGGTACAGTTCAGAGTTATCGAATCCAGTATTCAAGGTATTGTGATAGGCAATAGCTCTTTATCCAGGGAGTTGTATACACAGAGCCAGCTGGGCTTTCAATGGGTAGAGAATCCGGCATCAGCAGCACAGGCAAGTAACAGGCCTACTGTTTCCTCTACGCAGGTAATGTGGAATGGCATATTCAATAACCTGACCGGTCCATTTAAAGAAGGCTATGCCATCAGCGGGCCTTTAACGTTGCCTCAGTTCAACGCCGGGAAGGATATGCCAACGGTTATTATCACCAAACAAAATAAAAATGCGCTGGTGCACAAATTTGTTTATAGCAAAGCTGGTAACTACGAGGTTGTCTTTATTGCTGCCAACACTCATGTCAATGAGCAACCGGAGATCATTAAGAAGCTCAATATAACCATTACACCATAAGAACATTCTCTGCTGTTCGGGATCTGTAATCCCGAACCCGTTAATGCCGGATTTGTAATCCGGTAAGTCTAATTGAAAATAATAAGGTTGTAATATGCTAATATCCTACAGTAATTAGATAATTATCACCAGTATACGCACATAGTAAGCGTTAACTTTGCATACAGTTTACTATCTTGGTTTAAGAATTATAAACTATTAACCAATTTTTAATTTAACAGAAATCATCAAAATGAAGCCCAGAATCAGTTTATTGTTAGTATTAATTGCAGCTTTTTCCATCCGTGTACAGGCTAACGTTACGTTGCCGGCCATATTTTCTGATGGTATGGTTTTACAGCAACAGTCAGATGTGGCCCTGTGGGGTAAATCCGACGCCGGTAAATCCGTAACCGTCACCACATCATGGAATAACAAAACGTACCAGGTCAATCCTGCTAAGGGCGGCAGGTGGAAGGTAAAAGTTAAAACTCCGGCCGCAGGTGGCCCTTATACTGTCCGTATCAGCGATGGCAGTGAGATCGTGTTATCCGACGTTTTGATTGGTGAGGTATGGCTGGCATCCGGCCAGTCCAATATGGAAATGCCCTTAAAAGGCTTTAAGAATCAGCCGGTAGCCAATTCAGAGCAAGTGATCAGCGCATCAGAAAATCCGCAGATCCGTTTTTTCAATGTAGAGAATGTGAGCTGGAAAAAGCCGCTTACCGGTTGCCAGGGCTCCTGGAAAAAGGCTTCGCCTGCTAACACGTCCAATTTTAGTGCAACAGCTTATTTCTACGCAAAGGCACTGCAGGAAAAATTAAAGGTTCCTGTTGGTATTGTAGAATCCGACTGGGGCGGAACCCGCGTACAGGCCTGGATGAGTGCCGATGCGTTAAAAGCATTTCCAGAAGTTAAGGTAGCGGCAGAAGCTAATACAGCCTTTAAAGATAAAAATGAGGCTACCGGTCTGTTTAACGGGATGATCAATCCTATCCTCGGTTATGGCATTAAAGGCGCTATCTGGTACCAGGGAGAGCAGAACAGGAACGAGCCTGAATTATACGGCCGGCTGTTTCCGTCTATGGTGAAACAGTGGCGTCAGGATTGGGGAATTGGTAAATTTCCGTTCTATTATGTACAGATTGCACCTTACATTTCGGGTACTGCAACCTTGTCGGCATCGCTTAAAAAACTGGAACCTTTTGTACCTGTTTTACGCGAAGCACAGTTACAGGCAGAAAATAAAATCCCCAATTCAGGTATGGCGGTGTTAACCGATATAGGTGCGCAAAATACCATCCACCCGCCCGATAAAGAAAGCGTCGGCAAACGCTTGTCTTACCTGGCGCTGGCTAAAACCTATGGTCAGAAGGATGTAGCCTATTCAGGACCAGTATACAAAAAAATGAAAATTGAAGGGAACAGTATCCTGTTAAAGTTTGATCATGCAGAAGGATTAAAATTCAATAATGGTCAGTCCGGTAACTTTGAAGTAGCCGGTAGCGATAAGGTGTTTCATCCTGCCAAAGCTGAGATCACCAAAGATGGTATTAAAGTGTCATCGGCACAGGTTAATAAACCGGTAGCAGCCCGCTATGCCTTTAAAGCATGGGTAAAAGGCGATTTATTTAATCAGGATGGTTTGCCGGCATCGTCGTTCAGAACGGATAGCTGGCCGGTAAAATAACAAATGTGCGTCATTGCGAAGAACGAAATGCAGTGGAGTGATGAAGCAATCTTTTCGATAAGGTTGCTTTACATTGCCATTCTTCATTGATAATAGCGATAAACTTAGTGTAAATATTTCAGAAGAATATTTTTATATAAGCTAAATCTAAGCCTTAACTATCCATTCCATATCATGAAACAAAACCGTCATAATAAATTTCTACTTCTGTCAGGCGTTGTATTGCTTACGTTATCGGCATTTAATTTACAGCGGGATAATCCTGTAAAAAAAGCAGATGAAAAGCCGGATTTTAAACTGTTAAAATACAATAATCCCGGCCTGGTAGTTGATTTAGGTGTAGGATTATGGGGCTGGCCCATTCCGCTTGATTATGATAACGATGGCGATATGGATTTGCTGGTTTCCAGTCAGGGAAAGCCATACAATGGAGTTTACCTGTTTGAAAATACCAGTGGCGATGCTAACCCGGTATTTGCCAAACCCGTATGGCTGGCCAAGTCGGTAAAAGACATCCAGGTATCATACATTAATGAAAAGCCCCGTATAACAGTTCCAGGGGCCGAGTTGCTTAATTTCACTAAAAGTTTCGGTAAAGAAAAGAAGGAGCTGTTTCCGGCAGATTCTATTTTGAAAGATATCAAAGGAAGAAACCGTTTTAACCAGTGGAAACTGGTGGATTATGACGATGATGGTGATGTGGATATTGTTGTGGGGGTTGACGACTGGAACGATTACGGCTGGGATAACGCCTATAACGCGAAAGGAGAGTGGATTAACGGGCCGCTTCATGGATACGTTTACCTGATTGAGAACCAGAATGGAAAATATGTCAACAAAGGCCGTATCCAGGTTGAAGGTAAAGATCTGGATGTTTTTGGAGCGCCTACCCCCAATCTGGCAGATTTTGACGGTGATGGTGACTTAGATCTGGTGTGCGGCGAGTTCCTGGATAAGCTGACTTACTTTGAGAATACCGGCACGCGGGAGAAGCCGGTATATGCTAAGGGCCGTTACCTGGAAAATGAATCGGGCATCATTAAGATGGATCTGGAGATGATCGTTCCGGTAGCCGTAGACTGGAATAAGGATGGATATGTTGATTTAGTGGTAGGTGACGAGGATGGTCGTGTTGCATTGATTGAAAATACAGGGAAAGTGAAAAACGGTATGCCGGTATTTAAGTCGCCGGCGTATTTCAGGCAGCAGGCCGGTGATGTAAAGTTTGGTGCTTTGGTAACACCCTATAGTGTTGACTGGGATAACGATGGTGATGAAGACCTCATCTGCGGCAATTCGGCAGGCTACATCGGTTTTATTGAAAATCTGGGTATGAATGGCGATATGCCTAAATGGGCCGCTCCAAAATTGCTGGAGGTTAATGGTAAGCCCATCCGGATACAGGCAGGGAGTAATGCATCTATTCAGGGGCCGGCAGAAGCGAAATGGGGATATACTACTTTGTCGGTAGCAGATTGGGACGGAGACGGATTGAAAGATATTGTGATTAATTCGATATGGGGTAAGGTAGAATGGTATAAAAACATCGGTACAAAGAAAGTGCCTAAGCTGGCGGATGCGGCTCCTGTAAAAGTGGATTGGGAAAAAATGAATCCGCCAAAGCCGGAATGGATTTGGTGGACACCCAAGCCCAATACCTTATCTCCCGAATGGCGCACTACACCTTATGTGATCGACTGGAATAAAGATGGCCTTGCAGATTTGGTTATGCTGGACCATGAAGGTTATCTGTGCTATTTTGAACGGTTTAAAAAAGGAGCTGAGCTTTGGCTGAAACCGGGTAAACGGATTTTCTATGGAACAGACTATAGCGGCTACGATGGCAACCATGCCGTAAAAGACAGCCTTCCCGGGTTGCTGCGCATGAATGTAAATAAATATGGCGCCAGCGGCCGGCGTAAATTCTGCATTACCGATTGGGATGGCGATGGTAAGCTGGATATACTGGTAAATAGCAAAAATGTAACCTTAATGAAAAATACCGGGACTAAAAATGGATCAGTGCAACTTGAAAATAAAGGTCTGTTGGGTAAGCTGATACTGGCCGGTCACGATACCAGCCCTACAGCGGTAGACTGGAATAAAGATGGCATCCCGGATCTGCTGGTAGGAGCGGAAGACGGGTATCTGTATTATTTGCCGAATGGAAGGAAAAAATAATACGGTTGAAATAATTAAGGCTGCCTAATAGGGAGCCTTAATTATTTAAGAAGTTTATCATTGAAATCATCACATATCCTGGATTAGAAATAATCGATAGTGCAAGGATAACTGTAAGCTGCTCTGTTTGATCCCTTATGCAGGAAGGGTTTTATAGTGGAAGCTAATGGTTTTTGCAATCTCTTGAACTGAATTCCTGTAAGAGAAACTTAGAATATATCGGAATGGGTGCCCAAACGGATTAACTTAATATTTTTATCATCTACCTCAAACCATATAACTAATAGATCAGGCTTAATGTGGGCCTCCCAATCTCCATTATATTCACCCTTTAAAATATGGGGTTTAAATTTTTTATCCAACAGATGTCCTTTTATAGACAATTCATTTAACAAAAAATCTGAAACTACTTCAAAATCTTTTTCGGAGCGTTTTTTAATAAGTTTTAAGTCTTTTTTAAACTGATTGGTATATTCAAGATTAAACATCAGATGCTTTTTAAAAACGCTTCCAAATCATTGATTTTTTTTGTTTTCCCGTTATGTGCATCTTGTATAGCTTTTAGTGTGGTGGCATTAGGTGTGCGGTGTACCGGTTTCGCGGCCTTTACCGAAATAGTTACAGCGCCCAAGTCTCGCAAAAATTCTTTTGCTATAGCTAATTTTTTATCAGGTAGTTGTACAATTAAAGTTTTCATTATATAGGCCGTTTAAATATACAAATATATACACAATTGTAAATAATGTATAAATCTCTTAACAGCTTTCTCAAGCAACAACGGCTTGACCTGGTTGGGCTGGGCATTTTTAAGCGTTTGTTTTACCGGTAAGAGAAGAAGTAACTGTTAATCAGAATGATGGATCACCAATCAGGTTACAGCAAGACGTGAAAATTATCATGCACTAAAAGAGGGTGTCTCGAAAGTCCCCTATGGTCATCCTGAGCCTGTCGAAGGATTGGTTCATTATGGCTACAGGCGCTTCCCCCGAGACTTCGGGGTCAGCGTGACTGTAAATAGATGGTTTTACTGACTTTTGAGACACCCTCTCCTGTTTCTGCATTGTAATCCTTAAAAATAACACAGAGAACTATATATATGTTGAGTTAGGAGCGGTGTTGTGGCCTTGCCTGTTCAGGGCGGTTATTTCCTTTCCGGGAATCTGGTGTATGGCGATTGTGATCATTACGTTCTGTATAACGTTCATTACGACTATCACGAATAGTTGCCTGGTTACTGCGACCTCTGAAAGAGGCGTACCTGGACCTGATCTCGTTAGCCCGTAACCAGGGAGTAGGCTCATTGATCACAACCTTATAGCCTTTGTACAGGTTGTAATGGCTATACCGTGCGGGAAGTACAGTACGTGTAACCCAGCGGTTGCCTTCCTGGTAAATGTAGGTACGGTCGGGTATATGGTAATATACGTCAATATCCGGCAGGTAATAATAATCGGCATTGGTATACCCGGCAGGGCCCCATTCAGGTTGATTACCTATGCTGATATTTATATTGATCTGAGCGTCTGCTGCTTTATATATAAAGCTGGCGAAAACCAAAACAGACAGAATAACTAACTTTTTCATTTTCGTATCAGTTTTGTTTATATGACTGTCTGTATGCCGAAAAGTTAACGGAGAAGAATGTTAAAAAAGGTTAAATGGAGTATAAGAGGATTGTACGTTATGTTTCCGCATGTGGGATAAATACATAAACGCCTGGTTTGTGTCTTCATGAACCGGTATAAGGGAAGCTTCGTGAAGACACGAAGCTTGGCATAGTCGAGTCGTCGGTCGTTTAGGCTTGCTTATAGCTATGAACTATAAGCACAATTATTCTT
Source organism: Pedobacter sp. BS3 (assembly GCF_008274585.1). Lineage (GTDB taxonomy): Bacteria > Bacteroidota > Bacteroidia > Sphingobacteriales > Sphingobacteriaceae > Hufsiella_A. The sequence continues at coordinate 44,796 of NZ_VTRT01000004.1, forward strand.
AGCTTTGATAAATGAAGAAAAAATACCGTGGATTAAGTTTTGCCGTTCCGTTACTGGCAGTATATATTCTGGCTAAATTTATAGTGCACGTTCAATACAGCGTGGAAGTTATGTTGTTAGGCGCATTGGTACTATCAATTATATTTGCTGTAGGGCAATATTATCAGTATAAAGACAAATAATTAAAGCCTAATTAAACAAAAAAAGCTGCCTTCGTAGCAGCTTCTTTTGTTATAAAGTCATGAGCACAAGGTTTAGCTCATTTTAAGTTTTTTCTGGATATCCTGAACGTAGGCTTTAAATTTCTTATCGGTATCAATCAGGTCTTCTACGGTTTGGCAGGCATAAATTACGGTAGAGTGGTCGCGACCGCCAAAAAATGCGCCAATAGATTTTAAAGAGGTTTTGGTATGGTTTTTTGCCAGGTACATGGATATTTGCCGGGCCTGAACAATTTCGCGTTTACGGGTTTGTGATTTTACCATTTCTACGGGCACTTCAAAATATTCGCATACCAGCTTTTGAATGTATTCCATCGATATCTCCTTGGAAGAGTTTTTGATGAAATTCTTCAGCATTGATTTAGCAAGTGGCAGGTCTATCTCTTTTTTATTGAGCGTGGACTGGGCCAGCAAAGATACCATGGCGCCTTCAAGCTCACGTACGTTGTTATCGATATTGTGGGCCACATATTCTATTACTTCGCCGGGCAGGTCGATACCATCGGTATACATTTTCTTTTTCAGGATAGCCATCCGGGTTTCCAGGTCCGGAACCTGTAAATCGGCTGATAGGCCCCATTTAAACCTGCTGAGCAGGCGCTCTTCCAGGCCAGCCAAATCTTTGGGGGCTTTATCAGAAGTGAGGATGATTTGTTTGCCCGATTGGTGCAGGTGGTTGAAGATATGGAAGAAAATATCCTGTGTTTTTTCTTTACCGGCAAAGTTGTGTACGTCATCCATGATAATAACGTCCATAGCCTGGTAAAAATTCACAAAATCATTAATGGTATTGTTCTTTAATGAATCAACAAACTGCTGGCAGAATTTTTCGCACGAAACGTAAATAACCAGCTTATCGGGCAGGCTGCGTTTAATTTCATTTCCGATAGCCTGGGCAAGATGCGTTTTCCCCAAACCTACACCGCCATAAATCATTAGCGGGTTAAACGATGTCCCTCCCGGTTTTCCGGCAACGGCAAACCCGGCAGAACGTGCAAGCCGGTTGCAATCGCCTTCAATAAAGTTATCAAACGTGTAATTGGTGTTTAATTGCGGATCAACCTGCAATTTCTTTAAACCAGGTATTACAAACGGATTTTTAATATCTTTATTCAGGGCCACAGGCATAGGTATAGATTGATTTTTGCCCTCGGCCCCATTACCGTTAGACGGCATATTGGTGGTAAAAGGCTTTACATTAGACGATTTATCTACCACAATATTGTATTCCAGGCGTCCATCTTCGCCTAATTGATTTTTAACGGTTTTGCGCAGCAATCCTACATAATGCTCCTCAAGCCATTCGTAAAAAAATAAACTCGGTACCTGAATGGTTAATACATTCCCTTCTAAACGTAAAGCGGTAATAGGCTCGAACCATGTTTTAAAACTCTGGGCCGGAATATTATCTTTTATAATTTGAAGGCAATTATTCCATATCGTGGTACTGTTTTTTTCCATATAGCTTCTTCTAAAAATCTGATTTTCAAGTCCTGGGAGGGGATTTTTACATCACCTTTTGGAACATCGAATATTCGAAAAAAAAACTATTAAAAAAACTAAATTTTAAAATTAACGGCAAGTGGTTGTAAGGCAGGGTTATATAATTTTTTCTTCGGCGTGTTTTCTCCGTTATCGTAGTTTTTTATTTTGTTGATGCCGTTCAGCATCGCGGATGTTTTTCTTTGCAAGATTTTTATGAAAAGCTTCGGTTAAGTTGATGCCGGTTTGATTGGCCAGGCAGATCAGCACAAACAACACATCGGCCATTTCGTCGCCCAAATCAACTTTCTTGTCGGATTCTTTGAAAGATTGCTCGCCGTATTTTCGCGACATAATGCGGGCAACTTCGCCGACTTCTTCCATCAGGATTGCCGTATTGGTTAGTTCATTAAAATAACGTACACCGGTGGTATTAATCCAGTTGTCAACTACTTTTTGGGCTTCTTCTATTGTCATGTTTAGTTGGTTTGTTAGCCCACCTTAGCCCTCCCTAAGGGAGGGAGTAAGGTTGTGCTGTCTATCTTGTTTCTTTTCTCTATTTAGTTGCTTCCGCTTTCCTTTTAATCACTGAAATCACTTTATCAGTTTCTTCGATGTGCGGATAATGGCCTGCGTGTTCCAGTTCTACAATTTCAACGTTGCTAAGGTACTCATGTATCGCTTTAATTTCATCCGGTATGGAGATAATACGATCATGTTTGCCATAGATAACTACGGCCGGAATATCCGTTTTAAACGCAGGTTCGCTTATTTGCGCCCGTACATTAAAAAAGCTTTCAGGGTCAATGCTGTATTCATCCTGATAATATTGCAGGTATTGCTGCATCAACTGCTCATCGTGCCAATAAAAATTGAACAGATAGGGGCAGCTGGCAGCTAATTCCCAGCCTTTTTCCGTATTTGCGTCGTATTTACCCGAATAGTTTGCTATTATTTCCTCCATCTGACTGGCTTTGCCGGTTTCCTGGTGAAGCCTGAACTCATTAAGCAGATTATTGAAAATGCTGCGTTCTGATTTCTCTATATGGAAATCAGGGCTGATAATGCATAGCAGTTTTATTCTTTCAGCGTGTGTGGCAATGAGATGGTTTATAATATAAGAGCTGAAACAGTAGATTATTACGATAGCGGGATCTTCATTGCTGGCATGACTGTTCAGGAATTCCGCAGCGCTTAACCGGTAATTTTCAAACGCTTTTTCCGGCTCAAACGGGTAACCGCCAGGACGCAAAGATGAAGGCTCATCCCAGCATAGCAGTTCAAACCCGGCTTTTTTTAAAGGTTCGGTGAGTAAGTGCCTTTCCGGGTTGCCATTCATTCCGGGACCGCCGTGGTAGAATATAATTTTTTGCATGGTTTGAAAAAGTCAAAATTTAAAAATCAAAAGTTTACAAAGGTTATCAGAAGCTGATGGTTTTGAAAAATGAATAAATAAATGTTGCGGTGTTTGTTATATATAATAAGGTATAAATTATTTTAAATCTCATGTCTTAAATCTCACATCTTATATCTATAATCAATGTCAAATCAGGTTGCTTCTGCATGCAAAGGCTATTAATTCGGCCACGTTTTTAGTATTGGTTTTCTTAAGCATATTCTTCCGGTGATTAGCTATGGTGTTTTCGCTTAATTTCAATTTAGAGGCTATCTGTTTACTGCTCCATCCTTCGGCCATATACTCTAAAATGCAACGTTCATGTTCGGTTAGCAGCTTGTCCTCTTCGTAAGGATAAAAATAATTGGTTTCAATGGTCTGTTTGGTAATATAGCCATTTACTTCTTCGGTTTTTTCTATGGTATGATAAATTGTCCGGTCGGTTTTAAAATGCGAAATATCTATTACCATTCCCAGGCTGTATAGAGGCAGGTGGGTTTCTTTGGATGTGATATAACATCCCCGTTGTAAAATAGGTACGTACCGTCCGTTTTTATGTCGCACACGGTAATTGTATGAAAAAATATATTGATGATGTTCTTCCCTCGGCCGGCCCTGCAGAAATCGAAGATTAGCTGTAAAAACCTGTTCGTTATATATTCTGAAATCGTCTTTCTGAAAAACATCAATCAGTAATGGAATGCCGCCTTCCAGGAATTCGCGGGGATCATAATCGGTGATCATTTTGGCAGCTTTGGTCATGACAATATATTGCGATTTAGTATAATCTATCAGGAAAAGCATAGGTACTGTATAATGCATGGCTACGCTTAACCGTTCAAATTTTGAAAGCAGCTCCATGAGCTCCCGGTCCTCGATCATGTCGTTAGCGTAGTATATATTCTGCAGGTGCTTTTGGTATGTAAAATCAATAGGTCGGCCGAGCTGCATAGGTAAAGGTTAAAAGTTGAGTTAAGCGAAATCCCCCGAGTAGTTCGGGGTCCGGGATTAAACCCCGCCAACTGGCGGGCTCATTTATACCTTAGTAAAAAAATAAAAAAGCATCAATAATTCAAAGTTAAAATCCGCATAAATTTAAATATCTCCATTGCCAAAAGCCTTTCCTCATGTCAAAAAGGCCTCCGTTAGCCCTTCGCAACGGCTTGTCCTGGTAATGCGGGGGAAGTAAATAATTTGTTGCCATATTCATATTATTTTTTTTCTGATACAATAGGTTGCCAGTTCGATACCATTTTTAGTGTTCGTTTTTTTCATCATATTTTTCCGGTGACAAATAACGGTGGCTTCAGAAATTTTAAGTTTGTCGGCAATTTCTTTTGTGGCCAGGCCTTCTGTCATATATAATAGTACCTGCTTTTCTTTGCTGGTGAGCAAGGTGTCTTCCTGGTTTGGAAAAAAATAATTACAGGCGATGGTTTGAAAAAATAGTTTTTGTCCTGTTCCTTTTTCTATGGTATGAAGTATACTGGTTTCGGTTTTTAATGGTGTAATATCCATGCACATACCTAATGAATATAGCGGTAAACCAGTTTGATGTGAAGTGATATACCCGCCTCTTTGGAGTAATACCAGTTCCTGGGCATTCCGTGATGCTTTGACTCTATACGTATGCGAAAAGATATAATTTCCATGCTCTTGTTGCGGCACAGCCTTTAATACCTGGCAGTTATGGGAGAAAATCTCACGGTTGTAGATGTTAAAGTCGTCTTTATTGCAGACATATTTAAGTATATCCATACCGCCATCCAGGAAATCTTCGGGCTGATATCCGGGCAGCACGTTATTGGTTCCCGCATGTACCAGGTATTGCTGCCTGGTATAATCTATAACAAAAAAAAGCGGCATGGTTCCATGATATAAGCCGTTGAATTGCTTAAAATAGTGTAGTTTTTCTAAAACCTCATTCTCGTCAATAAGATCCTTATTGAAATAGATATCTTTCAGGTAGCTTTCAAAAGTTTGGGTTAATTTTTTTGAAGCCATGATTTAGGATGACTTTTAAATAACTTCACAATAAAGTTATTGGGTTTTCCAATAATATCCTAAGAAATAAAAGCATAATTTTTATTGTATTTTTCTGACTTTAATACCAAAGCTTTCTAAGAATAGAAAATATTAAAGCACAATAGCTAAGCGGCTTTCTTTATACATGCTTATCCTGTACACGGCTTAATCCATCTAAACATATCTCAATACGCTACACTAATTTATACAGCTATTATTTCTACCTGTTGAGTGTATTCGGGATATTTTGTCCCGAGATACCTTTTTATGAAAAATCGGACGGGGGAATTCGAAAAGTTGATTAATGATGAAGCTAAGGGTGATTTTCTGATAGTTGGGCCGATTTTATCGGCAAAAAAAATGAAAAAATCAATAGCCATTTATGGCTATTGATGGGGGTATAATGCCTGTGTAATTTAGTTCAAAAATAGGTTAAGACTAATGAGAAAGGTGCATGTTATCAGTCGCGTATTTATCATCTCAGATTTTAGGGGTTTAATTCAATGCTAATAATAAAAATATGAATAAAACATTACTTTTTGTGTTTTGTAGCATGATATGCTATAACGTTTTTGCCCAGGATGTTATCATTAAAAATGATAAAACAGAAATTAAAGCCAAAGTACTGGAAGTGCAGGAAAATGTAATTAAGTATAAAAGTTTTGATTTCCAGGATGGCCCTACCTATAATATTAACAAGCGTGATGTGTTTATGATTATTTACAAAAACGGTAAGCGTGAAACGTTTAATAGTACTGCAGAATTACCAAAATCGGCTCAGGTAACCCATAATGATGCAAATAGTATAAAACCTGTGTCACAGCTTTCATCAACAACCGATTTGGTGGATTACCGGCCTGTAAGATTACTCGCCTCGTTGGGCAAAACAGATGAGAATGTTACAACTAATTTTACCATAGAGTTATCTGGTGAAAAGAGACTATTGAAAAATTTTAACTATTTAAATTGGGGAGTGTCCGTGTTTTATGGTCGTTTAGAATCTTCTTATGGATGGAATGAAGGGTGGAATGACACGTATCCTCAAACTGTAAATGAGCTTAATACATTTGGCGGACGAGCCTTTTTAAGCGGTTATTTACCTATAAACTTGTTATGGGGGAAAACGGAGCAAAAGAATAAAGGCCCATTTCCATTTTTTAGGGCAGGGGTAGCGATGGCTAGTACATCGGGTACAACATATATTACCATGTCGGCCGGAGACGATCAAACCAGCACGAGCGTGTCTGGAAGTAATACCGATTTTGATTATGCAGCGGGGCTTGATTATAAAATAGGAAATGGGTTTGGAATTACTGTATTAACTGAAAAGTTTAAGGCATTCTGGTGGGGCGTAAATTTCCAATTTGGAAACAAGAAATAGAGAGCTGCTTGTGGGGTATAGTATTAAGGTTTGATCAAATTTAAGTAAGCAATGAAATTCTTCCTGACTTTTGTATTTGCAACTTCAGTCTGGAGCCTTATCCATGCTCAGGATGCCAAGGAAAATGAATATTATGTATCTACATTTCCTAACCAATCCAATACACAAGTTCATGTGCAGATGTACACGCGTAAGCGTTCATGGGGAATGGGGCAGCAATTTTTTGGTATACAAATCCGTAATCTTACACAACATAAATTGAAAATAACCGGTTATTATTATGCCAAATTAACCTGCGGTAACCAAACAAATGCTGATATTGATATTACGTTAAATCCCGGCGAGACTAAAGGCGGAAACAGCTTTATAATGGACGCTACCGGTCTTACAGCTTCTGCCGAAAGTGAAGCTTGTCCCGGTAATCCTATCTATCAAAATGGTAAACAGATAGGTGTAAACCGCATTAGTAATGTGGGCTTTCAATTTACCTCGGTTAAAAACCTTGATGCCGTAAGTACAACTAACGCAGTTCACCAAAACACAACAGCTTCTACTGTTAGTTCCTCAAGTCCGGGACGGGGCAGTACAACATCTTACACACCCTCATATACGCCCAAAAGCACCTATTCTCCATCGGCAGGATTGCTTGCTTTACAGCAAACGCAAAATTACATTAATCAGCAGAACCAGCAGCGGGAACAGTTAACCCAAACCATAACAGACGGTATCCAGTCTATTGGAAACATTTTAATAGAAGCACAGGAAAGGAAGGCCCGGGAGCGTGAAGAACGTGCACAACGGGAGGCCGAACGAAGGGAACAGGCAAGGAAAAGTGCAGAAGAGCGAAAAGAACGTCTTGAACGCAACGCAGCCAAAGGGTATATCGATGATATTGTTTCATTAGCAGATATCAAAGTTGCAGAAGGGTACGATTTAACTACAGCTCATTCCATGTACGAAAGGGTAGCTAAGCTAAATAATGCAAAGGCCATGTTTGGCTTAGCAATGGACTATGCCCAGGGACGTGGAACTTTCAAAAATGACAGCTTAGCAACATATTGGCTCAATAAAGCTGCCAAATATGGCAATACAGATGCAATGATGCGGATTAATACTCCCAAATGGAGAAGTTACGCGTTGTTTTTGGATGGTAAGTTAAAGGTAAACGGCAATGATAGGGAAGTTTTAGAAGCCAGCGCCAAGTTTTATGAAACACAAGGTACGTTACAGGGTTTACAGGCGGCAAAAGTATGGTGGCAAAAATATGCCGACTGGGGCGAATCGCATCGTGGATATAATTACGTCAGAAAATATGGAAATTATAATGTCAAAAGAATTGATAAGCTCATTAAGGAACATAAATACAAAAAAGATGAAGAAGCTACACCAAAGACGTTTACCGCTGAGGATTGGTTTGTGAAAGGTATAGATAATTACGCGTTACTTGGAAAGCCTGATTCGGCATTGGTATTTTTTAATAAGGCGGCGGGTATGGGAGATGAAGAGGCCATGATTGTGATTGCAAAACTTTATCTTGAAAAACAGCAGCATACGCCTGAAAACGATGAACAGTTAATCAACCTGTATTTAAAGGCAGATAGTAGCAGGAAAGCCTATGCCTGTCAATATGCTATTCAGGTTTTGAATAACCGGTCGGTTGAATACCTGAAAAATGATAAAAATGATGTGGCGATAGATTATCTAAAAAAGGCTGCGTCAATGGACGATGTGCAGGCGCTGATGCGGGTAACAACTTTATATAAAACCGGTAATTTTGAGTACTACGACAGCAACTATAACCGGCTTACAAAGAAAGTAGCAGATATAAACGCTAAGGAGGCAGAAAAATGGGAAAGACGCTGGAATATAGCTTTAGAGGAGCGGAAATTGCCTGAATTTAGAACAGATTATGCGCTTAACAGGATAATTTATAATGGCATTACGCCCGCTTTATCTCAGCAGATTGACTACCTGAAAGAAGAACATAAAATCACCGGAATAACCATGAGCCCTAATGGTGGATATTGTATGGTATACGATGGTAGTAAAATAAAAGCTAATAAGATAAATGCGGAGGCAATAAATAAATTAAATTCGCTGGTGCGTGAAAACAGAAGCATTAATCAGGTGCTAATTACAAGTAAAGGATACGTTTTTATAATAGATAACAATAAAGGTTATTCTTATAATAATATTCCAATGGCTATGGCGGCAGCAATTCAGAAATGTTATAAATCAAATCTTCGTATATCCAATGTTGCTATTTCCCCTTCAGGAGGCTGGGTAGTTATTAATGGCTCTAATGGATGTGATTTTGATGGTATCCCGAATCAACTGGCCAATAAAATCAGAGAACTGAATGCCAGCAAATCAACTATTAATTACATAACATTTACCACCAATGGTGGCTGGGTAATTGTTTTTGATGACTATGGATATATGTTTGATAATATTTCTAAACAGGCTGCAGAAGAATTGAAAAGATTTAATGATAATGCGACAAAGGTTAATTTTATCAGCTTCGATAGTCATGGAAATTTTGTCATGAATTAGCTGGACTATATGTTAACCATCAAGCCTACTATCCATGGAGAAAAAACAACTCTACCTGTTTTTCATTATAGTTTGTGTATTGCATGGTCTGATACTGGCTTTGTTGGTTTAACGTGTTAAAAATACCTATAAGATTTTAAAAAACACTATTTTTTAGGATAGCTTTGTACTTGCATGGCTTTAAACTGGCATAGCTGATTTTTGAGGTGTAATGCCATCAATAAATAATAAACAACGACACTGCCGGACTATGTGAGACCTACCTTGTGCCCCAGGCTTTCTGTTCTGTGAGAGAAAGCGTGTACGGGAAATGTTTATTTTTGAGAAAGACAAAAGTGGAAATTATGAGAACAGTATTAAATGATTCGCATTTAAATGAACAACAACTGGATATGCTACGATTGTTGCGCAAGCCTTTGCCGGAAGAGTATTTCAAACAATTAAAACACCTGGCTGTGCAACTTTTAGGCAGGCAGTTGGACGATGTGGTTGAACGTTGGGAACAGGAAAAAAATATCACAGAAGAAGATTATGATAAGATGATCCATGCCCACCACAGAACACAGCATAAAAAATAAGCATGCAGGTTGTTATAGATTCAAACGTATTGCTCGTTGCATTGGAAAGCGAAGCCGTTTTAGGCCCATTTGGAATGCTTTTATTAATGGAGATTTTCAATTGATTATATCTGAAGAAATTATTCATGAATATGAAGAAATATTAAATGAATATTCTGCTCCCGGTGCCGCAGATTTGGTAATGGGAATTTTGTCCGAATCGCCGGATGTTGTTTACAAGCGTATCTTTTATGCCTGGCGTGTGATTAAATCCGATGCTGATGGTAATAAGTTTTTTGACGCCGCTATCGCAGGTAGTGCCGATTATTTAATAACGAATGACGCACACTTCAATGAGGCAAAAGATTTAACCTTTCCTGCCATGAGGATAATTAACGCAGATAAATTTTTAGAGATAATTGAAAATTTAAAGAAATAACCTAATCCTGTTGTCTGAAGCGCTCGCTTCACATCCATCTCATTCCTTATTCTTTGTGTCTATTACGATGGTTACCGGGCCGTCATTAATAAGCTGAACTTTCATGTCGGCACCAAAAATGCCGGTGGAGATGTTTTTATGAGTAAGCGATTCAAGGGTCTTGATCATAAGCTCATACAGTGGAATAGCTTTATCGGGTCTCGCGGCACGTATAAAGGATGGGCGGTTTCCCTTTCTTGTTTGTGCAAATAAAGTAAACTGAGATATCAGGAGGATACGCCCATCAACATCGGCGAGGGCTTTGTTCATTAATCCCTGTTCATCGCTAAAAATACGAAGGTTTACAATTTTCTGAGCCAGCCATTCCACGTCTTGCGGAGTGTCGGCATCTTCAATGCCCAACAATACCACAAAGCCGTGCTCGATAGACCCGGTAGCCATATTGTTTACAATGACCGATGCTTCGCTTACCCGTTGTATTACTGCCCGCATAGTTAGATATTAGATATTAGATATTAGATATTAGATATTAGATATTAGATATTAGATATTAGATATTAGATATTAGATATTAGATATTAGATATTAGATATTAGATATTAGATGTGAGATTTTAGATTTTAGACAAAGATAGGTAAAAGGTGGGAAGGTAGGAGTTGGCTTATAGTTCATGGTTCATTAGCCGGATAGTCCGGAAGACGGGAAGATCCGAAAAGACAGAACGAATAAATGTGTTACGAGTTGTGAGTTATAAGTTATGTGGCCCGTAATACGTAACTCATAACAATATAGCAATGCAACAATTAAACAATCTGAACTCTGCTTGCGCTCGTTTGCAAAACGGGTGCATAGATCTCCGGCGTTTGTAACGCCGTAAACGCTATAAAAGTTCCAAAAACCGTAAACTAACCACTAATCACTAATCACTAATCACTAATCAACCAGCTAATACCGTTCAATCTCGTAGTCAGACAGGCCACCTTTTAGCCGGATGATGATCTTTTTGGTAGCCGATGCATAATTCGCGGTAGTATATGAGCCGTCGGCTTGTTTGGTAAAACCATCAAAATCGCGTGAGCTGATACCGGTTTTTACCCATATCTGGCAACCTGCTTCTTTCGGGACAGATACTTTCACTTCGGCCATGCCGGTTTCTGCCGTAATGTTGGTTACGGTTTGAGGCATACCCAGCTTAAGCTCGAATGACGCAGCGCCACCTTTTATAGTGATATTCTCAACCTTAAACGGCCGAAGGTCAAGCTCAGCTTCACCGGCGCCCAGTTTCAGGTTAATATTCCAAAGCGGATCGGTATTTAGCAGCATGGTTACGTTGTTTTCGTCCATGTCGCTCATGTTCCAGTTGTGGTTTTTGCCCTGCATCCTAAATTCCAGTATTTCCAACGAATCCCTGCTCGTACGTTGTAACGAATAATTACCGATATGCTGTTTTACATCGGCCTTAAATAAATCGGTGGTAGTATCTTTTAATTTATAATCAGAAGCGCCGCCCGTTACAGTTAGTTCGGCACGTTTAACCTGGACATCGAAAGGTTCGGCAAAGGTTTGATGGGTAGATTTACGTAACGTATCGTTATCGTTCCAGTTGCCATTATCCTCATACCTGAACCATAAAGGTGAGCGGTATTTATTGGTGAGGCCCTGATAAGCGACAAAGGCTAACACACATACGGTAGCAACAACGGCCAATGCGGCGCCGGCAGCTGAGTGCGATCGCGAGAACAGCATATTCGCTCCTGCCAGGATCAATATCACGGGCCAGAATTGCCATATAGCTCCCCAGCTAAAATCAATTACACCAAAGTTATTGAGCAGCATAATACCGCCAACAAACAATAAAACAAGTCCCCAAATTACATTCTCTGTTCTCATAACGTTTTAATTTATTGGTTTGCTGCCATTGTTTTTTCCTGCTTTAAGCAGGATGATAATTCCCGGTATGATCAGCACCAGCGGCCACAATTTTTCAAACGTGAACCAAAACGGCAGAATATCAAACTGATCGGTAAGGAAATAAAGTCCTAAAAATATCAGGATACATCCGCCGATAACCCGGCCCTTAGATGGCTTATTGGGCAGGTTGGGCTGCGTTTCGGCAGTTTTCTGTCCGGTAAACGGTGTGTACGGCCTAACGGGAACCACGATCCACATCGCTATATAGATCCAGAAACCTAACAGCCCGGCCAGTGTGGTAATAACAAAGGCAAGCCGTATCCATGTGGGGTCAATGTCGAAATATTCTCCCAGCCCGGCAGCTACCCCGGCAATCATCTTATTATTCTCATCACGCTGAAGTTTCTTTTCCATAATTTTTTTATTTTCATGCAAAGCCATTGCCTTCGGTTTCCGGCTTTACGGTTAAAGCGATGCACGTGTCCCGACCATTCGGGAATCGCTGTTTTCTGCCATCCGCGTTACAAACGCGGGCAGTCTGTTATCAAACCTCGCCTTTAACAGGCTGTATTATTATTTCATCTACATTGCAGCCAACGCTCATAGTTAAACAGCCGGACACCGCCAACGCCACATCCTCGGCCTGCACAAAGCGCTCTGCCGGAATTTCAGTGCCTTTCCACGAATCGGTTAACGTTGAACCGGGCAGAATTGCCGTAACTTTTATTCCGTGAGGCATCAGCTCCTGTCGCAATGCTTTTGTTAGACTCAGCAAGGCCGCCTTTGTTACAGAATATGAACCGGCCCGGGTAACCGGGTTTAGCGCAGCTACAGAAACAATGTTTATAATGTGGCCCCGCCGCCATGACCGCATTATTTTACCAAACTGTTTTGACAGGTAGTACGGCGCCAGCAGGTTGACAGCCAGTTGCTGGTTGAGAATGTCGTCATCTTCATCCAGCAATGTTGCCGGAACATACATTCCCGCGTTATTTATCAAAACATCCACCTGCTTAAAATGTTGTTGTACCAGGTTTACAAACTGCTCCAATTGTTGTTTTTTAGCACAATCGGCCGGAAAGCCAATTACTGTTGCCTGATTATTTATGGATAAAAGTTCATCCTTTAGCCTTGCAATTTCTGCCTCGTTCCGGGCACAAAAAGCCAGGTCATATCCTTGTCGTGCCAATTTTACGGCAATGGCCCTGCCCATACCTTTGGTTGCCCCTGTAATAACCGCGTTCATAAAAATTCAATTTATATACTATCAAAAACTTATTTTTACCAAACTAATGTTAAGTCAAAATTCAAAATTAAAAATTAAAAAATCCGGCAAGGGGTTTATTGATGTATTGATGAAAATTAAAAATATATTAATAATCCGGTCGACAGGCCAACCTGTATTTTTGAACGTTTGAATAAATATTATTTTGTTGACATTACACTAAAAAAAGATGTTTTACAATTTCGGAAGATATATTCTTTTACTCAAATCTGTTTTCAGGAAGCCTGAAAAGTGGAAAATTTACTGGAAGCAGATCATCAGCCAGATGAATTACATTGGTGTAGGTTCGCTGGGGCTTATTGCCATTATATCTACATTCATCGGGGCGGTTATGACCCTGCAAATTGCGTTTCAGTTAGTTAGCGATTTTATACCGAAAACGATAATCGGCTCGGTAAACCGCGACTCTACCATCCTGGAACTGAGCCCTACCATCAGCGCTATTGTGCTTGCCGGTAAGATCGGTTCGTCCATTTCATCAGAGATTGGAACCATGCGAGTTTCAGAGCAGATCGATGCCCTGGAAATTATGGGCATCAATGCGCCGGGATACCTCATTCTGCCTAAAATTATCAGCGGGGTCACCATGGTTCCCTTGCTGGTTATTTTTGCCATGTTCCTGAGCATTACCGGCGGTTACCTGGGCGGTACTATTTCCGGCGCTGTTACTCCCGCAGAATATATGCAGGGTATTACCACCGATTTTAATCCGTATACCATTAACGTAGCTTTGGTAAAGGCGGTTGTATTCGGGTTTTTGATCACATCGGTATCAGCATATCATGGCTTTTACGTTAAAGGAGGCGCATTGGAAGTGGCCCAGGCAAGTACCAAAGCCGTTGTAATTAACTGTATCTCTATTTTAGCTGCCGACTACGTAATTACGCAATTGATGTTATGATTGAGATTAAAGATATTTACAAATCATTTGACGACCATGAGGTGCTGAAAGGTATTTCGGGGAAATTCGAAGCAGGCATAACCAATCTCATTATTGGCGGTTCCGGTTCGGGAAAAACCACTTTACTGAAATGTATGGTTGGTTTACATGCGCCTACACATGGTACGGTTCTTTACGATGGCCGCGATTTTACCCGGATGAATTTTGAGCAGCGCATCGATATCCGTAAAGAAATCGGGATGCTTTTCCAGGGGTCGGCGCTGTTTGATTCCATGACGGTTGAGGAAAATGTGATGTTCCCTCTTAATATGTTCACCGAACAAAAGCATAAGGAAAAGCTTGACCGTGTAAATTTTTGTTTAGAGCGGGTTAACCTGGAAGGTAAGAATAAGCTTTATCCTGCCGAATTATCTGGCGGGATGAAAAAGCGGGTAGGTATTGCACGGGCCATCGCCATGAATCCCAAATATCTGTTTTGCGATGAGCCAAACTCCGGGCTTGACCCTAAAACATCTATTGTGATCGATGAGCTGATCAAGGAAATTACCGAAGAATATAACACCACTACCATTGTGGTTACCCACGATATGAACTCGGTAATGGGCATTGGCGATTATATCATCTTTTTACACGAGGGTAAAAAATATTGGGAAGGCTCAAACAAGGAAATTGCTCATACAGATAATAAAGAGCTCAATGACTTTGTATTTGCCAGCCGGTTTATGAAAGCTGCAAAAGAGAAGTTTTAGAATTAAACGATCATATTAAAAGCTATCCTTCGCTCAACTTATTGTAATATATAAATGATTCAACTGCTTACGCCACAACACTGGAAAGATTACGAACTGATTGATTGTGGAGATTTTGAAAAACTGGAACGTTTTGGCCATATCATTCTTATCCGGCCCGAACCGCAGGCAGTCTGGGGCAAACAACTATCCGAAAGTGAATGGCAGCGCTTGCATCATATCCGGTTTAAAGGCCGTTCGGCAACAGCGGGCGACTGGATAAAGAAAAATCCGAAAACTCCCGATCGCTGGCATATTTCCTATCGTAACAACGATGTTGAGATACGTTTCAGGCTGGCGCTAACATCCTTTAAACACGTGGGCATTTTTCCGGAGCAGGCCGTTAACTGGGATTATATTTTGTCCTGCATCAAAACGTTTAAAACATCGCAGCCGCGGGTGCTGAACCTGTTTGCCTATACGGGTGGCGCTTCGCTCATTGCCCGTGCTGCCGGAGCCGATACCACGCATGTTGACTCCATTAAACAGGTAGTGACCTGGGCCAATGAGAATCAGGAATTATCCGGCTTAAAAGATATTCGCTGGGTAGTTGAGGATGCCCTGAAATTTGTAAAACGGGAGCTGAAACGTGGTAAAACCTATCATGGCATCATCCTCGATCCGCCTGCATACGGACACGGGCCTAACGGCGAAAAATGGAAGCTGGAAGACAATATCCGCGAAATGATGCAGGATGTAGTACAGTTGCTTGACCGTGAAGAGCACTTCCTCATATTAAACACCTATTCCTTAGGATTTTCGTCGGTTATTGTTGAAAATCTTATCCGGCAGGCTCAGCCACAAGCTGATCAGTTAGAAACCGGGGAGCTGTATTTACAGGCAAAAGCCGGCAGTAAATTACCGCTTGGCGTATTCGGAAAATTCTGTAAAACGGGCAGTAAATAGATGAATTTTTTATCGTAAACTTGCCGGTTAATAACAACATCGTTACAATAGCAATAAACAGCATGATCAGGACTAAACGGTTACTAAAAAATATCATTTTAGCAACAGTCGCAATTGTACTTTTTACCAATTGCAAGGGCAATAATACGGCAAAATCTGCCGGAAAAGTTAAAAATTCTGCCGATAGTACCAAAGCAGATACCGTACAGGCTGCTGCACCGGCAAATTATCCGCCTATTGACACTGCCGATTATAATAAACGGGTTAAGGCCCTGGCTAACGGCGATACTACCGGAAAATGGCCCGTAAAAAATCAGCCATACCCGCTTCCGGGCGCTATACTTCCGTTTAAACGGATTGTTGCCTATTACGGAAACCTGTACTCCAAGCGTATGGGTATTTTAGGAGAGCTTCCGCCTACAGAGATGCTCGCAAAATTGAAGACTGAAATAAGGAGATGGGAGAAAGACGATCCGCAAACACCAGTGCAGCCTGCATTGCACTATATTGCCGTAGTGGCGCAGGGCGATCCCGGCAAAGATGGCAAGCACCGTTTCCGCATGCCCGATAAGCAGGTAGATTCTGTGCTTTCGATAGCTAAGCGTATCAATGCTATTGTGTTTCTGGATATACAGGTGGCGCTTAGTAACATTCATACCGAATTACCACTGTTAGAAAAATATCTGAAATTACCCAATGTGCATTTAGGCATAGACCCTGAATTTTCGATGAAAGACGGTACGCTGCCCGGTAAAAAAATCGGGACGTATGATGCGGCTGATGTAAACTATTGTTCTAATTACCTGGTAAACCTGGTAAAAAAATACAACCTTCCGCCAAAAGTTTTTGTGGTTCACCGGTTTACCAAAAAAATGCTTACCAATGCCGAGAATATCAAGCTGCATCCTGAAGTGCAGATGGTGATAAATATGGATGGCTGGGGCGAGCCTGATCTGAAAAAGGGAAGCTACCGCTATTTTGTACGCGATCATCCGGTGCAATTCACCGGGTTCAAGCTTTTTTATAAAAATGATCTGAAGAAAGCACCTAACCGGATGATGACTCCCGAAGAACTGTTAAAACTTACACCAAAACCGATTTACATTCAATATCAATAGTTCAATAGACCCGTCAAAAACCAATGGCGGGTTTATTCGTTTTTACAGGGATATGGAAATGCAGAGAGCAACATTTGGAGCAGGCTGCTTCTGGTGCACCGAAGCTGTTTTTCAAACGTTAAAAGGTGTGGAAAAAGTTGTTTCGGGGTATATGGGCGGTCATAAAGAAAACCCGACATACCCGGAAGTATGTACCGGAGATACCGGCCATGCAGAAGTGATAGATATAACATTTGATCCCCAGGTGATCAGCTATGAGGAGCTTTTGCTGATATTCTTTAAAACCCATAATCCAACCACGCTTAACCGGCAGGGTAATGATGTGGGTACGCAGTATCGCTCGGTAATATTCTATTATTCCGATGAGCAAAAACAGCAGGCTGAGGATATGATAGCGCAATTAGAACAGGCGCACGTATTCGATCAGCCCATTATGACCCAAATAGAGCCTGCAAGTATATTTTATAAAGCCGAGGATTATCATCAGAATTATTTTAACGATAATGCCGATAAGCCCTACTGCTCGTTTGTTATCCAGCCTAAGCTTAACAAGTTTGCCCGCGAGTTTGCCGACAAAATAAAGCCGGAATTATTGTAAATTTCAATCAGGCCGTACCAGTTATAATTTTTGTCTTTGTTTTTGATAATTGTAGCAGAAACTGGTTACAAAATTGTTGAGGAAATTAATACCGGCAGTTTCAATTAACTATGCCAACTGCCGGTTATTTTAGATTTAAGCATGCTGCTCCGCATGCACGCCTTCGGCGAATTCCTCGCACATCTTTCTGTTAAAAGCCGGTAAGTCTGCCGGAGTTCTGCTGGTAACCAGGCCGTGATCGGTCACCACTTCCTCATCAGTCCAGGTTGCACCGGCATTAATGAGGTCTGGTTTGATCGATGGATATGAGGTTACACGACGTCCGTGCAATACATCCGCAGTAATTAACGTTTGCGGGCCATGACAGATGGCTGCAACCGGTTTTCCACTTTCAAAAAACTCACGTACAAAGCGTACAGCATCCTCATTTAGCCGCAACTGATCCGGGTTCATTACTCCTCCCGGAAGCATTAAGCCGTCATATTCGCTGGCGCTAACTTCGGAGATATGCCGGTCTACCGGAACTTCAACAGACCAGTTGTGATTTTTCATTGCCCTTATTTTATCCCGTTGGGGAGATACCACCTGAACGGTAGCGCCTGCCTGTTCCAGCGCTTCTTTCGGGCTGGTAAGTTCATCTTCTTCAAATCCGTTTTCAGACAGAATTGCAATTTTCTTTCCACTCAGCTTTTCCATGTTTTTCAATTATTAAGGTATATAGAATAATAATACAACTGCATGAAATTTGTTTAAGGATTTATAAAATAGGAGCAATTTGGCGGTATTACTGCGCCGGAATTGTACCAATGTAACAAAAACAATATATTTGGACAAAGGAGGTTAAAGTTTGAAAAAGAGGATAGCCATATTCGCGTCGGGTTCGGGGTCTAATGCCCAAAAAATTATGGAATATTTTAAGCGGCATCATGAAGGTGAGGTTGTTATTGTTTTAAGCAACAATCCCGATGCCTATGTATTGCAGCGTGCCGATAATTTTGAGATACCCTCGCATGTGTTCGACCGGCAAGAGTTTTATCATACCGATAACATTGTTAACCTCCTTAAAAACCTGCAGGTTGATATTGTAGTGCTGGCCGGATTTTTATGGCTGGTTCCCGATAATCTTTTAAAAGCATATCCAAATAAAATCATCAATATTCATCCGGCATTGTTGCCTAAATATGGCGGCAAAGGCATGTATGGCGACCATGTACATAAGGCAGTGCTGGCTAACAATGAAGAAGAAACAGGCATTACCATTCATTTTGTGAATGAAAATTTTGATGAAGGTGAGTTTATTCATCAGTCGCGATGCAAAATTGATAAAACTGACGACCTGGAAATGGTGAAGTTTAAAATTCAGCAGTTGGAACATACGCATTACCCCAAAGTGGTGGAGTCGCTGCTGAAGAAAATGAAGAGTTAGAGTCATATCAGAATAATCTACCCACTCTAAGATTACTTACCTAACAGTTACAAATTATGGAGTATTAGTAACAATAACAGTATATTTTCGTCAAATAGCCATCATAAAACAGTCACGTTATTTTAAATGTTAATCGTTTGATTAATTTTGTGACGTTAAATTTTTGTTAACAAATGGCTATAAAACTTACCCCCATCGATGTAGTTGATGACATAAGTCGCGAAGATTTCATAAAAAACTACCTGAACCCACGCAGACCTTTAGTTATCCGGAAAATGGCCCAGAAATGGCCGGCTTTTGAAAAATGGACATTCGATTACCTGAAGGAAGTAGTTGGCGACAAAACGGTGCCATTATACGATAGTTCTAAAGCTGACCCGTCTAAACCTATTAACGCATCGGCGGCCGAAATGAAGTTTGCCGATTACATCGACCTGATACAAAAAGAACCAACTGATCTCCGGATATTTCTATTTGACCCGATAAAACACGCTCCACGGTTACTGGAAGATTACCGGGCGCCTAAAGAATTGATGGGCGGTTTTTTAGACAGCTATCCGAATATGTTTTTTGGCGGACAGGGGTCGGTAACATTTTTGCACTATGATATTGACCTGGCGCATATTTTTCACACGCACTTTCATGGGCGCAAGCACATCATGTTGTTTGATTACAAATGGCGTGAACGTTTATACTGCATTCCCTTTGCAACGTATGCCCTGGAAGATTATGATATTGAAAAACCTGATTTTGATAAATTCCCGGCATTAGATGGTATTGAAGGCGTAGAGGCATTTTTAGAGCATGGCGATACCCTGTTTATGCCTACCGGGATGTGGCACTGGATGAAATACCTGGATGGTTCGTTCTCTATTTCATTACGGGCCTGGGATAAATCGCTGGCAGTAAAAGCCAAAAGCCTGTACAACCTTACGGTACAACGCAAGTTCGACGACATCATGAAGAAGAACTTCAGTGTGAAATATATGAACTGGAAAGAACAACTGGCAATAAAGCGGGCAGAAAAAGCAATGAGATTAGGTAAGCCATAAATAAATATGGCAAAGCATTGTCAATATTTACAAACTTAATATTACCTTGGTGCATTGGTTAAACCACACTGAGTGTACAGTATAGTATAATTGCCATAGTAATGCATGGGTTTCAAACTAAGCCCGGTTGATGTAGTAGATACCATCAGCCAGTCAGATTTCATTCAGAATTATCTTAAACCGCGTCGTCCGGTTGTAATTAAAGGACTAACCCGCAATTGGCCTGCCCGTGAAAAATGGACACCCGACTATCTCAAACAAGTGGTTGGCGATAAGACCGTCCCATTATATGATAACTCAAAAGCCGATCCGGCAAAGCCCATAAACGCAGCCGCGGCACACATGCTTTTTAGCGAATACATGGATCTGATTCGTAAAGAGCCCACCGAACTGCGGATATTTTTCTTTAATATTTTTAAACAGGCTCCCGAACTTTTGAACGATATAATGCTGCCAAAAGATTTGATGGGCGGTTTCCTGGAAAGTATGCCGGCTATGTTTTTTGGAGGCTCAAACTCAGTTACGTTTTACATTACGATATCGACCTGCCGCACATTTTTCATACCCATTTTATTGGCCGTAAACACATCATTCTGTTTGACAATAAGTGGAAAAAACGTCTTTATTGCATTCCAAATGCCACCTATGCGTTAGAAGATTATGATGTTTCAAAACCCGACATCACCCGTTTTCCTTCGTTGAACGGGATAGAAGGTTATGAAGTATTTCTGGAACATGGCGACACGCTGTTTATGCCTACCGGGATGTGGCATTGGATGAAATATCTGGATGGCTCGTTCTCGCTGAGTCTGCGTGCCTGGGATGCATCCTGGAGCCGGAAAGCCCAGTCGTTATACAATCTGGCTGTAAAAGGAGGAGTAGACAGCATGTTAAAAATGGCATTTAAAAGTAACTATGCACAGTATCGCGAAAAGCTGGCTGTTAAACGTGCAGAGCGAGCGTTTGCGAAGGGAGAGCCTAGATAGTTTTTCATACTCGATGGCGCTAAGCTCCGGCTTAGTGCTTTAGCTCTCAAGTCTCCGGCTTGCTAAGTAAATTATTTATCTTTACTTACCATGTCAGAGAAATACAAAATAGCCTCATCAGAAGGGTTATATTTTGTAACCCTAACCGTTGTAGGATGGATAGATCTATTCACCCGGAAAGAATATGCAGATATCGTTATCCGGAATCTGAACTATTGTACGCAATATAAAAACTTACGGATATATGCTTTTTGTATCATGCCCAGTCATATCCACATGATTGCGGATGTATCGACCGGTCATCTTTCAGACGTATTGCGGGATTTTAAAAGTTATTCAGCAAAAGAAATTTATCAGGAAATAAAGGATAATCTGCAAGAAAGCAGAAAAGATTGGTTGATCTACCAGCTACAGTATTTCGCAAAATATAAAGCAAGTAACAAGGAATTTCAGTTATGGCAGCATCGAAATCACCCGTTAGAACTTGTGAGTAATAAATGGATAGATCAGAAAATACAATATATTCACAATAATCCTGTAGCTGCCGGTATGGTGACCGAACCAGAGTATGATGTATACAGTAGTGCTAATCAGTTCACAGCCTTAAAATTGTATGAGTTGTAAGCCCCGAGGCTTAATAGTTTCCGGACGAAGCTGGAGCTTCGCCCGATCGATTCGATGGCGCTAAGCTCCAGCTTAGTGCTTTTACCCTTAAGCCTCCGGCTTATTAACTAAATAATTAAATTTATCTTAATTTTTCCTGATGCTGTATGAATAACTGTAACACTACTTTAAAACGCCTATTTTTATACCTGATATTAATCATTCCGTTAATGGGATCGGCACAAACCCGCACTGATAAAAAACTGCAAACCGCCCTGGAAGCACTGGTGAAGAACTTTCATGGTGATGTGGGCATTTACGTAAAAAATTTAAAAACGGGCAGTATTGCTGCTATACATGCCAACACGATTTTCCCAACGGCCAGCATGATCAAGGTTCCCATTATGATCGGTATTGCCGATAAGATTGAACGCGGTGAATTGCATTATAACGATAAGCTGCTTTATCGCGATAGCCTGAGCTATAACAAAGATGATATTATCGGGTGCCTGGCCGACAGCACCTTTATTGATCTGAGCAAGGTACAGTTGCTAAGTATTACCACCAGCGATAATACCGCAAGCCTGTGGTTACAACAGTTGGCCGGCAGTGACAATATTAACAACTGGCTGGCAGCGCATGGATATGAACATACACGTGTTAATTCTCATGCTACAGGAAGAGAGCAATACCGTGAAAAATATGGATGGGGACAGTCTACACCCCGCGAAATGGCCGGCCTGTTTGAACAGATACGCAACGGTCACGTGGTTAGTCCGGCTGCCAGTGAGCGAATGTACCGTAACCTGATACGTATTTACTGGGATGGCATTGCCCTGTCGCAGATTCCGCCATACATCCAGGCAGCATCGAAGCAGGGTGCTATCAATGCATCCCGGTCAGAAACGGTATTGGTTAATGCACCTCACGGCGATTATGTGTTTAGTGTCATCACTAAAAACCTTCAGGATCAGTCATGGCACGCAGCTAATGAGGGCTGGCAGCTTATTCGTGATGTTTCAGCATTATTATGGCATTATTTTGAACCAGATTCCAACTGGAAACCTTCGGCCGGCATGGAGAAATTTTCGGTGTATGATGTGCCGTAAAAGGATAAAAGTAGAAACTGATAGCGTGTTACAAATCCAGCACAATTCTGATATTATTTTTGAGCGTTTGAATTTGTTCTCTGGTTAACCGGCCCAGTTTCTCTATCAGCCGTTTATTATCAATAGCACGAATCTGGTCAACAAGAATGTCACTTGGTTTATCAAGTTGATTTTTCTCCAGGTTTACCCGTAATAATTGGATATCGGGGTTTACATTCGATGTAACCGGACATACCAAGGTTGAAGGATGAAATTCATTTAAGAGGTCGGTTTGGATGATAACCACAGGCCTTGCTTTACCTGGTTCGGTACCTCTGCTTGGGTTCAGGTTGGCAAGCCAGATATCGTGCTGCTTTAATGTTCATCAATTAAACTTTCAAACTCATACAATACATCCATGGCATCTTTGCCGGTCAATTTTGATTCCCTGGCAAGTTGCTTTTTTAAAAGTTTCCGTTTATTAAAAAGATTATACATATTAACCGCTTCGTTAATATACCGGTTCCTGGCAAGCTTTAGTTGTGATATAATCTCTTCGGTTTCATCAAAAATCTTATCGTCAAGTTTTAATGATAGCGTTTTCATTATACATCTTTTTTACAAAAGTATATGTAAATAGTATATACCTCAGAGCAGCTTTACCGGTGCTCCGTTACACCTACCTGCCGGCAGTATTCTAACACCGGGCAAACAGAGCACTGTGGTAACCTGCCGGTACAAATATGTTTACCAAAAGGCATAAGCAGGCGGTTAATATCGATCCATCTGTTTTCAGGAATAATTTGCTCCAATTGTATTAACGTCTGTTCAGGCTGCCGGGTGTGTACCAGTCCCCAGCGGTTTACCACCCGGTGAACGTGGACATCCACACTGATGGCCGCCTTGCCCGAAACAATGCCCAGCGCCAGGTTAGCGCATTTAGGGCCAACGCCTCTTAGCGCTGTAAGTTGTGCAAAATCATCCGGTAATTTACCATGATAGCGTTCTTCTGCAATACGGGCAATAGTCAGTATTGTATGTGATTTTTGTTCGGCAAAAGTAGAACGGGAGATAATACGCTCTAAATGAGCCGGTGCAAGTTTAGCAATTGTATCAGGAGTGCGGGCGAGCGAAAATAATTGTTCGGCTACCGGGATAGTTGTTTCATCCAGTGTGCGGATGGAAATAATGCATGCAATCAGTTGCTCAAACAGGCTGGTATAACCCCGTTCATAAAGCTCAAACATAGCAGCCCTGGGATAAACGGCCATCGTTTGGGCAATGCGGTTCAATACGGTAGCGAGGTCGAACGGATATTTCATCACTATCCGGATAACCTGAAATAACCCGGATATGTTTGATATTACAGAGCGGGGTATAACAATATTTATAACCAGAACAGGCAGATCATGTTTAGGAAACAACCGGAAGCTCCCGGTAAGCAAATGAAAAGTTAGGTGTTAATAATTTTACTGCTGAATACTAACCTGCGTTGGGAACGCAAAATCAGAACCGCGTTTTTTAACCGTTTCTATGATCTGGTAATTGATCTCCTCCCTGATCTTCATGTGTTCGGCATAGTCTAAGATATCCGTATGGTAAAGCACCTGCAGGTTTAACGACCAGTCGCCAAAATTATCGAAATTAACCAGGGCATCATTACCCGTTTGGGGATGCTGGTTGATTTTTTCAACCAACTCACTGCATATTTGCTGGATGGTCTCAGGCGGCGTATCGTACGTTAAGCCGATGAAAAATTTAACCCGGCGGGCATTGCGCAATGTTTGGTTTTCAAGCGCCGAATCGATCATCCGCTTGTTAGGCAGCGATATAATTGTTTTTTCGGATGTACGAATTTGGGTGCTTCTGAAGCCTACTTTCTCAACTGTGCCTTCAATGCTGTCAACCTTAATATAATCGCCCACAATAAACGGCTTATCTATAAAAATGGTGAACGAGCCCAGCAGGTTCTCAAGCGTTTCTTTAGCAGCCAGTGCAATGGCAATACCGCCTATGCCCAGACCGGCAATAAGCGTGGCCACATTCAGGTTAAATACAGAACCCAGGATCACAAATATCCCGATAATGCAGGTTACGATCTTAACCAGTTCTTTCAGGTATTGTATCAGCTGGCTTTCTGCCCTTGAGCCGGATTGTGCGGCCCTGTTGGCAAATACGTGTGCAATAAAATCAATAATGCGCAGAATGATCCAGAACAGCGAAACAATAATGAGAAACAGGAAAAGCTTGTCAATAACATCAATAAGGGTTACCGAGTAGGTGATGGTTTTCTTATCAACAACCGTGTGCCGGCGGAATATGATTTCGTCCAGCGGATAGCTGAGCTGGTTGATGGCCAGGTAAATAACATCCAGCAGGATAAATAATTCGATAGGTTTTAGCAGCAGCGATACAAAAGTTTGTGCTTTAACTCCTTCTTTAAAACGCCCGAACAACCGGTAGAGCAGCTTGCTGATGAGCCTTGAGAATATGCGTTTAAGAATAATTCCTACCAGGAGGATGCTCAAAAACAGCACGTAGCTTTTCAGGGAGTTCCCCCAGATTTCATGCTGCCAGAATGTGTTGTCTAAACGGAACATAAACAAAAAAACCTCCTACAGGATAACTATAGGAGGCTGCAATATAAAAAATTATCTTATACTCTTTTTGATTTGATACGGGCCGCTTTACCGGTAAGGTCACGCAGGTAGAACAGTTTTGCACGACGAACTTTACCGTAGCTGTTCACTTGTATTTTATCAATATTGGGCGAATTTACCGGGAAGATACGCTCAACACCAATTCCGTTTGATACTTTGCGCACAGTAAATGTTTCTGTAGCGCCAGCGCCGTTACGTTGAATAACAACACCTTGATATATCTGAATACGTTCCTTGTTTCCTTCGCGTATTTTATAATGAACGCTGATCGTATCGCCCGCTTTAAATGCCGGAACTTCCTTTTTTTCGATAGCCTGTTCTTCAACAAATTTTACTAAATCCATGATTTTAAGCAATTAAACTGATTTTTAACCCGTAAAAATCGGATTGCAATATTAGGCAATATTTTTGGCAATAAAAAACCTTTTTTATTTTTTCCGGGGGCGCTTTCTGAGATGCTGTACGCTTTATTGCCGGATTACAATTGCAGGTGTATGTACTGGTTTACATCAAGCCATTTATATCCCGGATTGCGGGGGATCCGTCTTGCTCAACTTTCAACCCCGACTGGTCGGAGGGGGGACGCTGTGCTTAACTTTCAACTTTAACCTTTTAATTTCAACTTCCTAAGGGTAGCATAAAATAAAAAGAAGAACCTTGCTGATCATTGCTTTCGGCCCAGATTTTACCATCGTACTGTTGCAGGCAATTGTGGCACAATAGTAATCCTAATCCGGCACCTTTACCCATACCGTTTTTTTGCTTGTTTATCGAATTAAACAATTGCTCAATTTCATGAGCAGACATGCCTATGCCATTATCGCTAACGCAGATGCGGATGGTTTTTTTATGGCAGCTGGCAGAAACTTCTACACGCACAGGCGGCTTATTGAACTTAATGGCATTGAATAATAAATTGCGCAACACAAACTCAAAAACCGGTAAGTTCAGCTTAACCCGCATGTTATGATCAATACGGTTCTCAATAACCGATTCATTATCAATGAACAGTTGCTTAACCGAAATAATGATCAGATCGGCCTGAAGCTTTAGCAGTACAGATTGGCTAACCTGGGGTAATTTTTGGGTAAGCTGCAGGTTTACCCATCCCAGCATGGTATCTAACAACGCACCCGATGAGTTGATGTGCGCATTTAATACCCCCACAATATCCCGGCACGTTTCGTTCAAATCATCAGCCTTTAATGTTTCAAGATAAACAGCAAGCTGGTTAAGTGGCGCTTTAATATCGTGTGCGATCATGCCAAGCAGCAGCATGTTTATATCGGGCCCTGAAGAACGTTTTTTATGGAAGTTAATCATGATTCTCGTCGTTAAATTCATTAAGAAGCTGGCGCAGCGTTTTATTGCTGGTATCAAAATTGTCCAGCCCGCCCGGCGCCAGGCCGAATATCCGTTCAAGCTGAACAACTTTCTGGTGAGGAATGTCGCGGGATTCCGTTATCCTGATATTGCGGTAATTAGCAAATGTATTTGCCGATACCCCGATTACTTTGGGGATTATTTTCAGTGCTTTATGGTAATCTTTCATGGGAAGATTGGAGAGTAAAGCGTTAATGCGGTATTTATTCATAAGCACAAAATTTTGTATTATTACCATAGAATTTTGGGAAACTACAACAAATTTTTGTAATATAAATACAATTGTATGTAAAGTTTACCAACAAAAATAAATATTACAATCATATAAAGAATTTATTTCTATTTATTTATGCCGCTCAAGGACCTTATAGACGAAATACTTAAAGAAAAAAACCGCTCGCTAAGCTGGCTTGCATCCGAAATGGGTAAAACTTTTGATGGATTAAAACGCAGCCTGGTGAGAGAATCTATTAAGTATGCCGACCTGAAACGTATGGCCGAAATATTAGAAATATCGCCCAGAAGCTTCTTCCCGGATGTAACCGAAACACCCCAGCACGTGGTTGCCGAGGAATATGTACCTTATTCGAATCTGAGGAATGAGTTGGTATCGTACCAGGAGTTGGTAAAAATGTTGAAAAGCCAGGTTCAGGATAAAGAGCGGATCATAGAGCTGCTTACCCGCTCAAAATAATTATCCGGCAGGGAAGGCGGGAATTTCTCAATCCAGCAAATCCGGACGGCGGATGCGGGTGCGTTCAAGCGCCTGTTCATAGCGCCAGTTGTCAATAGCAGCCTGGTTGCCGCTTAGTAAAATATCAGGCACTTTATGTCCGTTCCAATCGGCAGGACGGGTGTAAACCGGGGCATCCAGCAATTCCCCCTGAAAAGAATCAGATAAGGCGGATGTTTCATCAGATAACACACCGGGGATAAGGCGTACAACGGCATCAACCAGAACTGCGGCAGGCAATTCGCCGCCAGAGAGCACATAATCGCCAATAGAAATTTCGCGGGTCACAAATATATCACGTATGCGCTGGTCAATGCCCTTGTAATGGCCGCATAAAATGATGATATTTTTCGCAATGGAGAGGCTGTTGGCAATGCTTTGATTCAGCGTTTCGCCATCAGGTGTCATAAAAATTACGTCGCTGTAGTTTCTTTCTGCTTTAAGCGATTCTATACACCGGGCAAATGGCTCGATGGCCATCACCATGCCACTGCCGCCACCGTACGGATAATCGTCCACGCTTTTGTGCTTGTTAAAGGCATAATCGCGAAGGTTATGTACGCAAATCTCAACCAGCCCCTTTTTTTGTGCACGCTGCAAAATAGAATGAGCAAACGGACTTTCGAGCAGGCCAGGTAAAACGGATATAATGTCAAAACGCATAGAAGCGGTTGTTAGTTGGTTT
The DNA here is from genome assembly GCF_008274585.1 of Pedobacter sp. BS3. Taxonomy (GTDB): domain Bacteria; phylum Bacteroidota; class Bacteroidia; order Sphingobacteriales; family Sphingobacteriaceae; genus Hufsiella_A. Next base: position 72,973 of record NZ_VTRT01000004.1, read on the forward strand.
ATTTGTTATACTGTTGCGTGTTGTGAGTTACGGGTTATGGGTCTGGTAATCTCGTAACCCGTAACATATAACTCGTAACTCATTCAGCTTCCCAAATACACATCCAGTAGGCCATCGGGTAAATTTACGTGTAAAATACCGGCTTCTTCATCAATCTCATCGATAAAATCATTGTTTAACGGAAACATGATTTCACGGAACTGGTATGCTACCACAGCTACAAGCTGCTGCGGATATTCATGTATGGCAATAATTTCGCCTAATTCGCCGTGGTTGGCATCATGTACTATAAAACCTTCCAGATCGGTATAGCGAAACTCATCGGCGTTACGTTGCGGCTTTTTTGAATTGGGCAGGTAAATGCTTTTTTTTACCAGTTGTGCGGCTTGGTCAATTGTCGTAATATCCTCTAAATATAGATAGGCGGTTTTATTGGCCTGCATTTTAACGGCTGACGTAAAAAATGGAACGAGCTTGCCATTTATCTCTACAAAAATAGTATCGAGCTCCAACTCTTCCGGCTCGTCATATTCAAAGTAAGCTTGTACCTCGCCTTTCAGCCCGCGTGTTTTGGTAATATAACCAATGTAAAAACTGTCTTCTGTTTTCATTCGCTTTTAATCGATGAAGCCATTATCAATGGCCTTAAACAATAATAGCGAAGGTCTTTTGAAAGAACTTCGCTATTATATGTAAAAGAATACGCTGTTATTCAGCGGTCTCTTCGCCTGCTTCGGCAGCCGGAGCTTCCTGGGCTTCTGCTGCAGGGGCTTCGCCTTCTGCAACTTCTTCCTCAGCAGGAGCTTCAGCTTCCTCTGCCGGAGGTGTATTTTTAGCAGCTATGGCAGCAGCTTTTTCTTCTTTCTTTTTGGCTTCAGCAGCTAAAGCAGCTTTTTTGGTTTCTTCTTTCGATTTAACCAAACCGTCTTTTTTGCTGTTGATGCGACCTTCTTTAGCAGAAAGCCATTCGTTGAATTTTGCTTCGGCCTGCTCTGCAGTTAAAGCGCCTTTTTTAACGCCGCCTTCTAAGTGTTTTTTGTATAAAACACCTTTGTATGATAAAATAGCACGGGCTGTATCGGTAGGCTGTGCGCCGTTATTTACCCATTGCAATGCTTTATCAAAGTTAAGGTCAATGGTAGCCGGATTGGTGTTTGGGTTGTATGAACCTAAGCGCTCAATAAAACGACCATCTCTTGGAGCACGTGAATCTGCTACCACTACATGGTAAAAAGGCTTCCCTTTTTTACCGAATCTTTGCAATCTGATTTTAGTTGCCATTCTTTTTTAATGATTTATGTATCCAACATAGTTCCCGGAGCACATGCTGCGGGGCTGCAAAGATATAAAAAAATTACTATTAAAAAGCCAATTGCCTATTTTTGCCGGCATGTCTCAGGAGAAGCTCAGAATCGCCATTGATATGGACGAGGTAATTGCCGATGTTATCAATAAATTTTTAAGACTTTATAACCGTGATTATAATGTACCGCTGGATATCAAGTTAGTTCCCGGCAAGGAATTTTACGAAATATTACCCGAAGAGATCAATCAGAAATACTACGAGTATATTCATGAGAAAGGATTCTTCCGCGATCTTGAACTGTTTCCGGATGCTTATGATGTGATTAAGGCGCTTCACGATAAGTACGAGGTGTATATTGTTTCTGCCGCCATGGAATTCAGGAACTCGCTGGAAGATAAATTTGACTGGCTGGCCGAGCATCTTCCTTTTATTGACTGGAAGCATATTGTGTTTTGCGGCAATAAAATTGTTGATGCCGATATTATGATTGACGACCGTATTAAAAACTTTATTGATTTTAAGGGCCGGAAGCTATTGTTTACATCACCGCATAACATGCTTATTTCACATTATGAGCGTGTGAATAACTGGAAAGAAGTGGCTGCGAAATTGCTGTAAAGCTGTTCGTTTAGCGTATCGCCAGCAACATAATCGACATAAATTCGATTACCTTATTAGTATCCATATTAAGATTGCTTCACTCTACCACGATCCTATACTTCAGTTCGCAACGGCGAAAATAGCGGCGTCATTGCGAGCGCAGCGAAGCAATCTTTATATTGTTTATCGAATCCGTATTAATCAGCAATTAACGCTTTTTTGCGGTAGCAACAACGGCAATGCCGGCTATTAAAACCACAGCGCCGGCGTAAGGCGGCCAGTTTACTGTTTTCTGCTTATCAGCCGAAACTTCGAGCGGGCCGGCATCAATCACTTTTTCTTTTTTGGTATAGGTAAATCCACCCCAGATCAGCATGACTATGCCAATTACAATTAATACAACTCCAAATGTTCTCATAATTTTCAGGTTTATTGTAACTATTAAGCACGCAAAGCGAAGTTTTGTTTGATTTAATATAAAACCAGCATCAATTAGAAATCAAATTGTACTGTTTCCTGAACGTTATTGTTTCAACTTTCCGGATTGATAAACGGCCTCACCATTCACAATCTTCCAGGTCAGGTATAGCTTTTCGCCCCGGTATTTGTTGGGATTACCTGCAATTTCGCGAATCAGGTCATCGTCGTCAGGTATCAGAACCGGTGCCCGGTAAGCGTTAATTTCTTTCCGGCTTAATATCAGGTAGCGGGCTTTGGGATATTCTGTAATTCCTTCGAAAAATAAATCGAATTTTCCGCGTTGGTTCAGGGCATCCTCATAGCGTGCAAGCCTGGTTTGCGATTGAGCTGTCGCGACGTTGGTTTCTGTAAAAGGCAGCGAAGCGATATCCTGTTCTGTACCTTGCTTCTCCTCGGCATAAAACATGACATCATTCCGGTAATATTCTTTTATGATGCGGTATGGCTTGTCAGATGGGGTTGCCTTGCTGTTTTCTGAGTAAAATATTACCCGGTTATCTTTTAAATAATAACGCCTTTTGCTATAACCGAGCTCTGCTTTATCACATGTTTCCTCGTATAAAACAGGCGCATTATTGTAGGTATAACGCGTAACGTAAAACGACGAATCTCCTAATGTGTACACTAAACTGGAAGTTTTTTCGGCCTGGTTTAATGTAGCGTTTACAGAATCTACATAGGTATTTATAGTTGCTTCGTTAAGGCTTTCGTTGGCTTGTAACTCTGCCTGCGGATGATTAGGCTTAAAGTACTTGCAGGATAGCCCCAAAAACAAAACGATACATCCTGTTAACCATTTTATAGTAATATGCGTAGAGTGTTGCTTCATTGCCAAATATATTTCTAACAATAAAATATAAGAAAAAGTTATGCCATTTTTTAGGGTGGAAGGCGGAGGGCGTGAAGGTGTAAGGTTTTTAGGGGCGAAGCAGGTTATAAGTTGTAGGTTATACATTTTACATTGTAGGCTGATAACAAGCGACAATATAACAATGCAACAATCAGACAATCTTAATACTTGATTCTACAAATCCACAATATCAGATACCTTGCCTTTTGTGCCAGAGCTTTGCGTTGGCGGGAGCGCCTTTTCCGGGCTAAGCTCATCTTCCTTTTTCATCATATCCCAGATACTGGTATCGCCTAAAATTTTAAGGGTAGCATCACGAACTTCACGCATTACATCGCGTATGCCGCAATAATCTTCGGTGCATTCCTCGCAACGTTCATAAAAGTTTAAGCTTACACAGGGTAGCAGGGCAATGGGCCCGTCAATAACGCGGATAATGGCCGACATTTTAATTTCCTGCGCAGGTTTCATCAGGTAATATCCGCCGCCGGCGCCTTTTTTACTTCCTAAAAAACCACTGCGTTTTAGCTCAAGCAATATGGCTTCAAGGAATTTTTTAGGCAGCTGCTCCTGTTCTGCTATATCTGATATCAGCATGGGCCGGTTACCTTCGTTCCGGGCCAATGCTATGAGGGCCTTAAATGCGTATTTTGCTTTCTTGGTTAACAACTTTCAAACGGTTTAATAGTTAAAATTAGGAAATAAACGTGAAATAAAAATACCGGGAGTGTCAGAAATCTGATGAGGAGCGGTTGACCTCGCTGTTTTTTGAGGCAACCAGCACTTCTGTGATCTTGTTAAGCTGCTGTACTTTTTGTTGAAAATCGCCTGATAATTGTTCGCGGATGGCGGCGAGGTTAGCTAAAACATCGTCAATTTCATCGGGAAAAGCTTTGGTTAACACCTCTTTAACGCGTTTTGCTATGGTGGGTGATTTCCCATTGGTTGAAATGGCAATTTTTAAATCACCTTTCTGAACTACCGAGCTTAAATAAAAATCGCATAGATCGGGAGTGTCGGCAACATTGGTAAGAATGTTATGATGCCGGCAGCATATTTTTATCTGCCGGCTTGCATTTTTATCATTCACGGCTACAATAACCAGGTTCACATCCTGCAGATCCTGTTCTGAAAATGATTTTTCAGCGTATGGGATCTGCCTTGACCGGAGAAACTGCAAGGTTGCCGGTGCTATTTTTCCGGCCACCAGCTTTACGGTTGCTGCCGGCGAATTGCTGAATATGGCTTGTAATTTTTCCAGTGCCACATTGCCTCCGCCCACAATTAAAAACCGGATATTTTCCGGCTTTAAAAAAACGGGGAACAGCGTATTTTTATGCAGGGCGTCTTTGTTCATCACCCTTTGTATGTTTAGCTTACTGCCAATTGTGCCTGCCGGTATTCAACAGCCTGTTTCTTAAACAGCCCGGCTTGTTCCAGGTAATATGTTGCAAACTCTTTAGAGGGTTCATTTTCATTGATCTGGTAAACCATCTTGCTGAATGAAACGGGCGAAGATATCTTGCCGGTGGCTATCAGTTGTTCATCGTAATCTTTAATAATACCGGCCTGTGTATTGGTTTTAATGCCTTCGGCAGTTAATATGGCTTTAGCGCAATGAATAAATGCGGCATAGCTGTAGTAAATGGAATCGGCATAATCTCCAGCCTCAAGACTTTCTTTGGCGTTAGTTAATTTGTCTTCAGCGTCGTAAAGCAGGGTAGCAATCAGGTCGATCATTACACCGGCACATTCTCCTACACCAATTTCGGGTTTGTAGGCTTCGGTATGGCCCCAGTCAATAAAATCGTCGGCTGTAACGGTTTCCTGGTTTGCCAGCGGGGTCAACAAATCGTAAAAATAAATTTTGCCCTGCCGCTGATAGTATTGATTGAATAATTCGTTTTCGTAAGCGTTAGCCTGGTAATCGTCTAAAATAGTACGCAATGCATGAGGCCCGCGTTTACTTGGTAATTTGATCACTTTATCGGCAGCTACACCATGTCCGTCGCCGGTAGAGCCGCCGCCCAGCAAAACCTGTAAGGCCGGCGCTATCATTTTACCTATTTTCATGCTCGAACCATGAAACCCGATGGAGGCCAGGGCATGCTGTCCGCAAGCATTGATACAGCCGCTTATCTTAATGGTAATATCCCTGTTATAGATCAGGTCGGGATATTCTTCGAGAATAACCCGCTCAAGCTCACGGGTAATGCCGGTACTGTTTGAAATACCCAGGTTACAGGTATCGGTTCCGGGGCATGAAGTAACATCGGCTACGCTTTCAAAGCCCGGATTTGCCAATCCCAGCTTATTCAGCTCTTCAAACACATACAGCAGGTTTTCTGTGCGTACATATTTCAGTAAAATGCCCTGCGAGTGTGTAAAGCGTATATCGTCTGCCGCTACATGACGTACCAGGTTGCCCAATTTGCGTGCAATAGGGGTTTTGATGTCACCGTTTTGGATCTTTAATCCAATGGCGTGATAACCTTCCTGCTTTTGTGCAAAAACATTGGTTTTTAGCCACAATTCATATTTCAGCGGATCGCTGCATTGGGCTTCGTATATAGTTTCCGGCGGAAGTTTTACAGGCGCTGTTTCACGGTTAATTTTGTAAACTTTACTTTTTAATGCCAGGCGCTCGCCTTCGGCCAGGCGTAACAGCTCTTCTATGCCAATATCCTGTATAAGGTATTTTAAACGGGCTTTATTACGTTTGGTACGCTCGCCATAACGGTCAAATACACGGATAATAGATTCTGCGAACGGAATGATCAGGTCTTCGTGCATAAACTCGCTCACCAGGTTGGCAATGTACGGCTGTGCGCCCAAGCTTCCGCCCACAAAAACTTTAAAGCCGCGTACTTCCTGACCGTTTTCTATCTTAACTTTCGGGATGAAACCGATATCGTTGGCATAAACAAACGAAGTATCTTTAGAAGACGATGAGAATGTAATTTTAAATTTACGTCCCATTTCCTGGCATATCGGGTTACGCACCAGGTACTCGAAAAAGCCCTGGGCGTAAGGGGTTACATCAAACGGCTCGTCGGGGTCAATACCAGCCATCGGCGATGCCGTAATATTTCTAACGGTATTGCCGCAGGCTTCCCGTAAGGTAATACCATCCTGTGCCAATTCTGCCCATAATTGTGGTGTACGGGCTAAGCTTACAAAGTGTATCTGTATATCCTGGCGGGTAGTGATGTGCAGATTTCCGGTAGCATAGCTATCAGAAACATCACATATACGACCCAATTGATTAACATTAACCTGGCCATGTGGTAATTTGATGCGAACCATTTGTACGCCGGGTTGGCGCTGACCATAAATACCACGGGCTAAACGTAAACTGCGGAATTTGTCATTATCTATCTTGCCATCCTGGAAGAGACGTATATTTCTTTCAAGGGCAATGATCTCTTTTTCAACTATCGGGTTTTCTAATTCCGTTCTGAAACTTTGCATTTTCTATAGAATTACTATTGTAATAGGATGCAAAGCTACATATTAATCATATTTTATGAAAATATAATCTGCTATTTTAAAATAAAATGATCGTGGTCACTATAAATATAAGTGGCTGTAAATCAATGGTTAATATTCATTTTTTGACCGGGTAAATATTTTTTTGACAAAATATTGTAGATTCGGTTGAAATTAAATTGACTGAACAATGGCGGCATCTGTAAACATTCCACGTCTTAACCTGGACGATTATATTAAAGGCACTCCGGCGCAGAAGAAGCAGTTTTCTGACGATATTGGCAAGGCATTTACCGAAATAGGGTTTGTAACCATTGCTAATCATGGGTTGCCTCAGCAGTTGCTGGATGATCTATACGATCAGGTGAAGAAGTTTTTTGCGTTACCGGATGAGGTAAAGCGTTCGTACGAAAAACCTGAATTGGCCGGTCAGCGAGGGTATACCAGCAAAGGACGGGAAAAAGCAAAGGATGCCAAAATACCGGATCTGAAAGAATTCTGGCAACGGGGACAAACAGTTAAAGATAACGACCCGGTTAAAGATGAATATCCAGATAACATTCTTGTTGCCGAGCTGCCGCGTTTTAACGAGGTTACCCAGGAAGTTTATGAGCGTTTGGAATATGCCGGTATCCATTTGCTGCGGGCTATTGCGGTTTACCTGGGACTTGATGAGCATTATTTTGACGATAAGGTACATAACGGGAACTCTATTTTGCGGGGTATCCATTACTTCCCGATAGAAGATCCGGATGCTTTACCTCCGGATGCGGTGCGTGCCGGTGCGCATGAAGATATCAACCTGATTACACTGCTTATTGGTGCAAGCGCTGATGGTTTGGAGGTGCTTACGGTTGACGGGCAATGGTATCCCGTTAAGGCTAAGGTAGAGGATATTGTGGTTAATGTGGGTGATATGTTGCAGCGTCTTACCAATAACAAGCTGAAGTCCACCACGCACCGGGTGGTAAATCCGCCGCGTGATCTGATGAAAACTTCCCGTTATTCCGTTCCGTTCTTTCTGCATCCCAAAGCCAAGATGGAGCTAACTTCGTTAAGCTCGTGCATTGATGAACAGCATCCTAAATTATACACCGATATGACTGCCGGAGAATACCTGGATGAACGATTAAGAGAGATTGGGTTGAAGATGTAGTGTTCTGAGTTGAAAGTGGTAATGGGTTGAAAATGCTTGCCGAAGATGGTAAAATATGTTTTACCGATATAGCTGCCACCGAGCAGCTTTTTCGCTTGAACAATGGTGATAAAACAGGTAAAGAAGTAAAACAGTCCTGGTGTATATTTGTAGAAATTAAATATATCATAAAGATGGAGACACTTTTGTTGCAGACAGAATCAAAAAAAGACCTGAAGGTATTGGCTGACCTTGCAAAAAAAATTGGTATTAAAACCAAAGTGCTCACTAATGAGGATTTAGAGGATATTGGCTTAGCTAATGCGATGAAGCAAGGACGCACAAAGCAATATATTGATACAGAAGAATACCTGAAAAAGCTTAAATCTAAATGAATCTGAAGATTGACAGACGCTTTGAAAAGGATACGGATAAAATAAAAGATTCTAAAATTTTAAGCAGGATTGCTGTATGTATTGAGCAGGTGTCTCAAGCTAGTTCTATAAGTGATATTCCGAGCGTTAAAAAACTGACAGGTTTTAAAAATCATTATCGAATAAAAATTGGTGATTATCGTGCGGGTATTTTAATCAGCGATGACGAAGTATTGTTTGAGCGCTTTCTTCATAGAAAAGATATTTACAAATATTATCCATAGTTTTAGTTGCTCTTTTTAATATGCTAAACCATGAAGCTCTCAGTACTGGTACTCATTAATGCGCTTACAGTAGCCATATCGCTGGCTATTGTGAATTTTTATTTTCAGCATAGCTGGTATTACCTGCTTATTACGTTCTCGATAAGCCTGGTGAGCAGCTTCATTGTGTTCTACTATTTAATAGAACGGTACATTTATAGTAAAATAAAGCTGATCTACAAGCTGATACATAATCTTAAACTGGGCAAAGACCTGAAAGATGCGCTGGGCGATTATGTGGCGGGAAGCACTGATCCGCTGAATGATGTACAGCAGGAAGTAAAGGAATGGGCCAGGGATAAAAAATCTGAAATTGAGGCACTCAAAAACCAGGAGCAGTTCAGGCGTGAGTTCTTGTCTAACATATCGCACGAATTTAAAACGCCTTTGTTTGCTATCCAGGGCTATATTGAGGCCTTGCAGGAAGATGGTTTTGCAGACGAGGAACAATCAAAGCAGTTTCTGGAGAAGGCTTCCCGTAACCTGGATCGCTTGAGCTTCCTGATCAAAGACCTGGATGCTATCTCGAAGCTGGAAAGCGGTGAGATCCCGATCAATTACGAAAAATTTGACCTGGTGGTTCTCATTAAGGAAGTCATTGAATCAATGGAGAGAAGCGCCAGCGAGCATAAGATCTCACTTGTTTTTAAGGATAAGTATCAATATCCTACGCTGGTTCATGCCGACAGGGAAAAAATACGCCAGGTGCTGGTAAATCTTATAGATAATTCGTTTAAATACGGTAAGGAGAATGGCTCAACATTCATAAAAATTTTTGAGCTGCATGATCAGATCCTGGTTGAGGTTACCGATAACGGCTCGGGAATTGAAGAGAAATATTTGCCCCGTTTATTTGAACGTTTTTACCGTACCGAGAAAAGCCGCTCGCGGCAAATTGGCGGCTCAGGACTTGGCTTAGCCATTGTTAAACATATCATTGAAGCGCATCAGCAAACTATTTCGGTTAGAAGCACCGAAGGTGTAGGTTCTACATTTGGTTTTACGCTTGAGCGTGTTATGCAGCCGTTTCCTATTAACTAAGAAACGTGTTTAAATTTCATGTATGTGGTTATTGTGGATGGACGGTGGAGACACCGTCCATGGCCTCAGCCGGGGCTGGTGTCCCCACCAGCAGCAATAAAACATTGATTTATGAAATTTAAACACAATAAGCATCTGTTGAGAGTTTTTAAAGCTAAAAAAAACAGATTTCCATTCTGCCAACAGTTGGACAAAATATGATTTTTATATATTTATGGTCGAACGCATGTTAAGTTAATATTAACTTAACATTGGGATTGTACTTTTGTCCGGATAGATTAATCAGATATTATGTCGTTAAATAGCATCTTTCAATATTTTGTTCCTAAGGACAGGGTATTTTTCCCCTTATTTGAGCAGGCCAGCAGCAATCTTATTCGTTTAGGCGAAACATTGCAGGAAGCCGTTACTGCAAAAGACCATGCACATCGTATCGAGTGCATCAGGCGTATTGAAGATCTGGAGCATAAAGGCGATGATATCACCCACCAGATACACCTGGAATTAGGTAAAAATTTTATTACTCCTTTTGACCGTGAGGATATTCATGCCCTGGCCTCGGCTATAGATGATGTTGCTGATTATATCCACGGTTCGGCCAACCGCATTGAGCTGTACAACGTCACGGAGATGACCGAGCCGATCATTAAAATTGCAGAGCTGATTTTACAGGGCTGTGTTGATATTGACAAGGCTGTACGTGAGCTGAAGAATTTTAAAAATATACGCATAATTACCGATTCATGCGTCCGTATAAACAGTATGGAAAACCAGGCGGATTATATTTTTGATCGTGCAGTGGCTCAATTGTTTGATTACGAGGAGGATGCTAAGGTTATCATTAAATATAAAGAGTTGCTGGCTGCCATGGAAACAGCTACCGATAAATGCGAAGATGCCGCGAATGTACTGGAATCTATCCTGGTTAAAAACGCATAACCCTCGTTAACGTATGGTCACTTCTTTACTGGTAATTGTTATTATACTGGCTGTTGCATTTGATTATATTAACGGCTTTCACGATGCGGCAAACTCCATAGCAACCATTGTTTCTACCAAGGTTTTAACACCGTTTCAGGCTGTTTTGTGGGCAGCCGTTTTCAATTTCGCCGCTTATTTTTATTTCACCGATCATAAGGTAGCCAATACCATTGCTAAAACCGTTATAGAGCATTACATCACGCTTCACGTTATACTGGCCGGATTAATTGCTGCCATAACTTGGAACCTGTTTACCTGGTATTATGGCATTCCGTCCAGCTCATCGCATACGCTTATTGGCGGTTTTGGCGGAGCAGGTATTGCCCATGCTATTATATTGGGCGATAGTGGCCTGGATGCTGTAAATATGGGCTATGTAGTGAAGATCGTATCGTTTATTGTGCTGGCGCCCTTTATCGGGATGTTTATATCGGTAATTATTACACTTATTATCATTAACATTTCTAAAAATGCCCGCCCGGCAACGGCCGAAAAATGGTTCAGGCGCCTGCAGCTGCTTTCTTCGGCAGCATTAAGCTTTACCCACGGTGGTAACGATGCCCAGAAGGTAATGGGTATTATTTATGTATCGATGATAGCCTCTAAAGTTATTACGGCTAATGCCCCTATGCCTGAGTGGATACCGATAGTGTGTTACGGAGCTATAGCAGCAGGAACGATGACCGGCGGATGGCGTATTGTGAAAACTATGGGTTCGCGTATTACCAAGGTTACCCCACTGGAAGGAGTGAGCGCCGAAACGGCCGGAGCTATAACCCTGGGTATTACCGAACACTTTGCTATACCCGTATCCACTACACACACCATAACCGGTTCTATTATCGGGGTAGGTTTAACCAAAAGGGTTTCGGCAGTGCGATGGGGAGTTACCATAAACCTGTTGTGGGCCTGGGTGCTTACTATACCGGTGTCCGCTTTGCTGGCAGGTATTATGTATTTCTTTATGAACCTGTTTATCTGAGAGATTACTACGGGGCTGACCAAAAATCAAAAAGCAGCGTCATTTCGGCGATCCCGAAGTCTCGTATTCGCGTCAATTTAAGGGTAAATCCTCCCCCTGCCCCTTCCGCCAACTGGCGGAGGGATATACAAGCGCCTTAACCTGCCTAACTTTTGTAAAATTAGTATCGAACTGTGCCTGTCCTCCGCCAGTTGGCGGAGGGCGTGTTAGCAATGTGCGCAGGAAGGGGGAGGTACTTTTGCCATTATTGAACGTGTTTCTTTCTTAACTTAACGCCTATGCGAAGTCTCGGGAGAGGAGACCACGAAGTAGCTGCGAAGCAAAATCTTCTTCCTAAGCGCTTCTGGCAGAGATCCCTCTCCCCGATCCCGTATGTACGGGAGGGGTCGGGATGACGAGAGCTCTTGGTCAGCCCCGCCTTGAATACTTACTTCTTAGCTGCAGCCTTATTGGCTTTATAGCGCATATCTGGTGTTCCGTCTTTTTTAGCCGGGCCGGTTGTCGCAGCCTGTTTGTTTGCTTTGTAGCGTTTGTCTGGCGTGCCATCTTTTTTTAGCGGGCCTGCTGCGGTTGTTTTGGTTGTAGTGGTAGTTGTTGTTTTAACCGCGGTAGCAGGGGCCTTTTTGCTGGCAGTTGTTGTTGATTTTTTAGTAGTTGTTACCTTTTTTACTTCCTTTTTGGCAGTTGGTGCTGTTTGTGCAAATGTTGTAGAAAATGCAATAGCCGTAACAGCAATTAAGCTTAATAACTTTTTCATATTGATTTTATTTAAATAGTTGATCCAATTTAAGCTGCTTATATGAAGAATGTATGAATTTTATAAACCGCTCCCTGACTTTGAGTTAAATGGTAAATCCGTTGGGAATGACCGCCATTTTTTTAACAACCACAATTCCGTCCTGGACTACGTATTTTTCGTAGTCGCCGTTTGCTAAATGAGGGCCTCCTTTAATGGTTACATCGTTGCCGATAGCGCAATTTTTATCCAGGAGGGCATTTTCAATATAACACCGTTCTCCCACACCAATAATGGGCACATTATCGTGCTGCGCTTGTTGTAGCTGCTCTAAAGTTTGATAATAATCGCTTCCCATAACATAGCTGGCAATAATAGTGCTTTCTTTACCAATGCGTGTGCGAATACCGATCACGCTGCGTTCTACCCGGCTGGCATTGATAATACAACCATCGGCTATTAAGGCCTTATCTACAATAGTGCCCGATATTTTAGAGGGCGGAAGCATGCGTGCCCTTGAAAATATGGTATGTTTATCAAACAGGTTAAAGCTGGGGATATCATCGGTTAAACCGATATTGGCCTCGTAAAACGATGGGATCGTTCCAATATCCGTCCAGTAACCATCGTACTGGTAGCTGATTACCTTATGGGTATTAATGGCCGATGGGATGATCTCCTTGCCAAAATCGGTATGCGGATCGTTAGTGAGCATATCATACAATACATCGCGGTTAAAGATGTATATTCCCATTGAAGCCTGGTAAATGCGTCCCTGTGCCTGAAGCTCTTCATTTACTTCCGAAGCCAGGTATTCGAATCCGGATTTTGGCTTCTCTACAAAAGCGGTAATAATATGGTTCTCATCACTTTTCATGATGCCGAATCCCGGAACGTCGCGTGCTGTAACAGGAATGGTGGCTACCGAAACATCGGCTTTATTCTGCTCGTGGAAATTCATCATATCGGTAAAATCCATCTGGTACAGCTGGTCTCCCGAAAGGATAAGCACATATTCAAAATCAAAGGGCGCCAGGTGATGCAGCGATCGTCGCACGGCATCGGCTGTTCCCTGGAACCAGTTGGTGCTTTGCGGTGTTTGCTCGGCGGCAAGGATATCTACAAAGGCGCTGCCAAAAATGCTGAAATGATAGGTGTTTTTTATGTGCTTGTTTAATGATGCCGAATTGAACTGTGTAAGCACAAATATGCGGTCTATGCCCGAATTTAAGCAGTTGGATATCGGTATATCTACCAGGCGGTATTTTCCCGCTATAGATACGGCTGGTTTTGAACGGGTAGCGGTTAGCGGATAAAGGCGGGTTCCCTGGCCTCCGCCCAGGATTACTGAAATTACCTTTGACGTCATACTATTTAGATTTAAAAGATTGATATAATTGGATATATTGGTTTGCAGAGCGTTTCCACGAATAATCTAAGCCCATCATTTTACGACGAAGCAATTGCATTTTAGGATGGTCGGCATGCACTACAACCGCACGGTCTATGGCATAGCATACGCTTTGTACCGAAGCATCGTCAAAACAAATTCCGTAGCCATCATCCAGCTGCATATCAATAACGGTATCTTTCAGGCCGCCGGTGCTCCGTACTACCGGCACGGTTCCGTACCGGAGGGCATATAACTGGTTTAGTCCGCAGGGCTCAACCCGCGAGGGCATCAGTAAAAAATCGGCGCCGGCATATATCTGATGCGAAAGCGCTTCGTTATAACCAATGTAGACGTTATAATGTTTGGTGAACTTTTGGGCCAGCTGCAGCAGGTTGTGCTCAATGTGTTGCTCGCCGGAACCCAATACCAAGAAATTAACTTCGCCGGGGTATTTTGTCAGGCTGCTGAAGATGATCTCGGGCAGCAGATCGGCGCCTTTTTCACCAACCAGCCGGCCTATAAAGGTTATTAACGGTTTATCGGCATCCAGGTTAAACTGGCTGCATAAAGCTTGCTTGTTTGCCGTTTTGCCGCTTAAAACGGTTCGCTGATTATATTTTTTTACAATCATGGTATCCGTTTGCGGATTCCATACATCGGTATCAATACCATTAAGGATACCGTAGCCCTTCTGACCTTCGAGCTCGAATAAAAATTCCAGGCCGTTAGAATGATGATGAAGCTCCTGCAAATAACTTTCGGATACTGTTGTATATGCCCAGCAGCATTTTATAGATGCCGCAAGCGGATTGATGCAGCCGCCCCAATCTAATAAGCCGGTTTTGCTCAGATCGATATCGGGCAGGTAATGTAATTTATCCCAACCCATCCAGCCCTGGTATTGTCCGTTGTGGATGGTGCAAATGGTGGGAATGGTTTTTAGGCGTTCGTATGGCTTCGAGTAGCTTGCCAGAAAGGGAATAAGTCCGCTATGATGGTCGTGGCAGTGGAGTATGTCCGGCAGTTCCTGGCGCTTGCTAAGCCATTGAAGCGCTGCCAACTGGAAGGCGACAAATTGCTCCGTTTCATCGGGATAACCATATACTTCGGTACGGTCTAATAAGCCTGGAATATGTACCACGTATAATTCAAAGCCCAATTTGTTTTCGCGTTCTTTTAGAATGTGAAAAGTGTAAGGCGTATTACCGAGGGATATCTGATCTTCATAAGCAACATCAAATGTTCCGGATTGCACAAAGCTGCGTTCGTAATAGGGCATTACCACGCGGGCATCAATGCCGAGTAAACATTGGTATTTGGGCAGTGCGCCTACCACATCACCTAATCCGCCTACTTTTGCCACCGGGTAGCACTCTGCGCTAAAATGAATAACCTCCATAATTATTGGAACATGCTTATTGGCGTATAAGTTAGTAACAATTAAAACTAAATGGCAAATTATTCGGTGGTTTTTTTAACTATAGAGCTTTTACATCAACCGCTTTATAATGTAGCCGTTATCAATTTTTTGAAATCCAACTTTTGGATAATAATCTATAGCTGATGGTGCGGCAAGCAAAATAAGCGTAGTTTGATCGCCGATTTTTTTTCTTGTTATAGCGATCAATTGTTTACCGATACCTTCTTTCTGGTATTCTTTTCTCACTGCAAGATCAGAGAGATAGCAGCAATAACAATAATCGGTTAATGAGCGTGATATGCCCACAAGCATATTATTATGCCAGGCTGTTACAACCAGGTTTGAGTTTTCATACATGCGGGCTATCCGTTTTTTGTCATCGGTAGGCCGGTTAATACCTGAGCTGTTGTACACGTCAATGATTTCGTTGATATCGGGTGTTATATCGGTTTTATAAGTTATCTCCATGTTATTTTTCTATCAGTTTTTTAACAGATAGCGTATGCTTATCGGTCAGATCCCATCGCTGGATTTCCTGGTTTACCAGTGCGGGATATTTTTTGCGGATATCACGCAATGCATTTCCAACCGTCTTACGCAGATATTCACTATTGCTGGTTTTATGCGGACTGATCAGCGCAATAGCTACTTGGGGATTATCTTTAAAATACGGGCGATTGGTCCAGATACGCAAGCCTTCAATTACAGCCCGGTTCGTGTTTGGATTTGGGGGAGCAAGCCAGTGCTTGATTACCGGCAGGGATTTTTCATAACCTGTAACACGGCAATAATGGTCGATAGCTTTGGCCAGCATTTCCTGTACCCGCCAGTTTTCGTCTTTGCTTACCGTATGGTACAATATATCTAAAGCTTTTGTATGCTGTACAGAAAGTTGTCCCAGGAGATAAGTGCCCAGCATACGGGTTTGATAACTTTCATCCTGTAAGAAGGTTTTGGCCAGGTCAAAGTGACTGAGGCTCTGATCTGCCAATAACTGGTTGCCGGCCTCAACAATGTGTTTAAAGCCATGCTCAGTTTGTTTTAACCGGTCAAGAAGCTGCTTCATTTACGGCAGGGTAAGATCGTCAATAAGAATTTTCGAATGAGGATATTGCTGTAATAAACTTTCCTTTCCGGCCAGTTCAAAATCTGCAAAGTCAAATCCCGGCGCTACGGTACAGCTTACCAACGCATAACCGTTGGCGTGTTTTAACCGTGCGGCAAACCAGGTATTGGCAGGTATTATGACTTGTGGAACCTCGCCTTGTTCCAGGTTGTTGCCTAATAATATGCTTGTTGACTGACCATCCGTCAACATGATAATTTCCACTGTTGCACCCTGGTGGAAAAACCATAATTCATCGGATTGAATGCGATGAAAGTGTGATCTGTCAGCATTCTCAAGCAAGTAGTAAATGGCGGTACTTACGTTCCGTGTTTTGTTACTACTGGTCAATGTATCGCTACATCGATAAGTTTCCCGGTAGAAACCACCCTCGGGATGTTTTTGAAGCTGTAACTGTTGGATTAGGGTTTGGGCGCTCATTGGTTGAGTTTTATTGATTTAATGCGCTTCCAGCCAGTTGTTTCCCTGGCCAATTTCAACCAGTATGGGTACTGTAGTTTCAATGGCCGTTTTCATACGGTATTCAATAATTACCTTCATGATCTCAATTTCACTTTCAGGAACATCGAAAACCAACTCGTCATGCACCTGCATGGTCATACGCGAATCGAGCTTTTTATCGGCAATGTCCTGGTGAATTTTAATCATGGCAATTTTAATCATATCAGCAGCCGAACCCTGTATCGGTGCATTAATGGCATTTCGTTCCGCAAACCCACGGACTGTTGCATTGGCCGAATTGATATCCCGCACATAGCGGCGACGTCCACGAATGGTTTCTACATAGCCGTTCTCCCGGGCAAAGTTCATCGTATCAGACATATATTGCTTAATGCCGGCGTACTGGGCAAAATAGCTTTCTATGATCTCGGCGGCTTCCTTGCGGGGTATGCCCAGGTTTTGCGAAAGTCCGAACGCCGATTGTCCGTAAATGATACCGAAGTTCACTGCTTTGGCGTTACGGCGCATTTCAGGAGTCACCTCCTCTAAAGGGATATTGTAAACCCGTGCGGCGGTGGCTGTATGGATATCCAGGTTTTTCATGAAGGCATCCATCATGTTCTCATCGCGGCTTATTTCGGCGATCAGGCGAAGCTCAATCTGCGAATAATCTGCCGAAAGAATAACATGCCTTTCATCGCGGGGAATAAAGGCTTTGCGCACTTCGCGTCCGCGGGCTGTACGTATCGGGATATTTTGCAGGTTGGGATTATTGGAGCTTAACCGCCCGGTTGAGGCTACCGCCTGGTTGTACGAGGTATGTACCCGCCCGGTTTTCCGGTTGATCATCGCCGGAAGGGCATCTACATACGTGGATTTTAATTTTTGCAGCTGCCTGAATTCAAGAATATCCTGAACAATATCGCTTTTATGAGCCAGCGCCAGCAATACATCTTCGCCGGTTTGGTACTGGCCAGTCTTGGTCTTGCGGGCGTTCGGGTTTAGCTTTAGTTTATCGAATAGCACTTCGCCCAATTGTCGTGGCGATGCAATGTTGAACCGGACGCCGGCCTTTTCGTAAATGGTTTGTTCCAGCTGGGCGCTGTCGCGTTCCAGCTCTTTGGATAGATCCCGTAAGGTTGGCTCATCTATTTTTACACCTTCGTATTCCATATCGGCCAGCACATAGATCAGCGGATTTTCTATTTCTTCAGCCAGCTTATCGGCTTTTGCAGCTTGCAGCATAGGGACGAATACCTGGTGCAATTGTAGGGTGATATCTGCATCTTCGGCGGCGTACTCCTTTATTTTTTCCAGCTCCACATCACGCATGTTGCCCTGGTTCTTGCCTTTGGCTCCAATCAATTCAGTGATAGAAACCGGCGTATAGCCCAGGTAGTTTTCAGACAGGATATCCATGTTATGCCGGGTATCGGGGTCGATGAGATAATGTGCCAGCATGGTATCAAACAGCTGGCCCTGAACTTCAATACCGTACCATTTCAGCGCCAAAATATCAAACTTGAGATTTTGCCCTATTTTTTTGATAGCCGGATTTTCGAACAAGGCTTTAAATTCTTTCACGATGTCGCTGCATTGCTGCTGGTCGGCCGGAGTGGGCACGTACCATCCTTCACCCGGACGGATGGAAAAGGATAAGCCCACCAATTCGCAGTCGTTGACATCGGTTCCTGTAGTTTCGGTGTCAAAACAGAAGGATGGTTGTGCGCTCAGTAGATCTATCAGCACCTTACGTTTTTCAGCAGTATCAACCAGCGAATAATTATGCGGTGTGTTGTTTATGTTTTTGCCGGCAACGGGCTCGGCAACAATGGTTTCTGTTTGTATGGTAACTTCGGCCGGACTGCCAAACAAATCCATCTGGCCGGTAACCTGGTTTACCCTGACCTCGGTAACGTTAAATTCTTCGCCAAATACCCTGCGGCCAATAGTTCTGAATTCCAGCTCGGCAAATAAGGGTTCCAGCAGTTCACGGCTGGGCTCTTTCAGACTTAGCAGGTCTTCATCGAACATTACTGGTACATCCAGTAAAATGGTGGCCAGCTTTTTTGAAACTAATCCCTGTTCGGCGTACGTTTCTACGTTTTCACGCATTTTACCTTTCAGTTCATGGCTGTTGGCTATTACATTCTCTACCGAGCCATAGGTTTTTATGAGTTGCTTAGCGGTTTTTTCGCCAATGCCGGGTATTCCGGGAATGTTGTCTACCGCATCGCCCCAAAGGCCGAGGATGTCAATAACCTGGTCTACGCGTTCAATCTCCCATTTGGTCAGCACTTCGGGTACGCCGAGAATTTCAACGCCGTTGCCCATACGTGCGGGTTTATAGATAAAGATATTGTCTGAAACCAGTTGTGCAAAATCCTTATCGGGAGTCATGCAATAAACGGTATAACCGGCTTGTTCCGCTTTCTTTGCCAATGTACCGATGATATCGTCGGCCTCGTAACCATCAGAAACGATAACCGGTATCTGGAAGCCTTCAATAAGTCGCACCACGTAAGGTAAGGCTTTGGAGAGGTCTTCGGGCATGGCCTCGCGGTGGGCTTTATAACCGGTAAAATCAGTATGGCGTTCGGTAGGCGCTTCGGTGTCAAACACTACCGCCATGTGGGTTGGTTTTTCTTTGCGGATGACTTCAAGCAGGGTATTGGTAAAGCCCATCACGGCAGAAGTATTTAATCCGCCTGATGTAAAGCGTGGATTTTTACTTAATGCAAAATGCGCCCGGTAAATCAGCGCCATTCCATCTAACAAAAAAAGTTTCTTCATGTGTTTTCGTTGCTTGCAGCAGAATGGATAGGGGATAAGCCCTTATATTCCCTGCTTACTGTATTTTCAAAGGTAATTAAATCAGTTTACCGGGAAAATCTTCTTTTGAAGATTTTAGCTGTGAGGTATGAGATACGAAGCCGGAGCTTAGCTCAATTAGGTCTAAAAAGCCAGGAAACATTGTCAGGGGCTGACTAAAGTCTTTTTAAACAGCCCGTTGATTGTTCTTAATGGAACCTTCCTGTAATCTGGTATCTCCCTTCGCCAATCACCCTCACATCCTGTTCTTTTTGTATGCTATACAACGAATCAGGGTAATAATCCAATGTTTCGTTTGAGGAATACAACAGGTTTTTTACTACATTCCGGATGGATATGTGTGTGATTTTGCCGCTGTTTCTGGAAATAATAACTTTCCGGGTACTGAGATCATCATTTAAGGCAGTGTATGTAACCTGGTGGTCGGCTGAATCAACACGGTACTCACCCCGCCAGGCCGGTTTGTTAATGTCAGACTGGCTGAATAATTCCAGCTCTGTTGCCCAGTTGCGAATATGCAGTTCCTTTTGTTCCGCTTCTTCGTTACGTAAAACGCTTTTGGTTACTAACGGATTGGCCGCGTTTAGTCGTGTTACTTCCTTATCGAAATAATCTTTCAGGCTGAAATATAGATCAGGCATCGTGCCGGCCTGCTTTTCTTCAGGCTGGCACGATGCAGCTATAAAAATCAGTATACTGGTTATAAACTGCGGAACGTATTTCATTAAACTAAGACATTACCCGACATTTTTTCGGGTACAGGTACATGAAGCAACTTTAGAACGGTTGGTGCAATATCACCTAATTTCCCGTCTTTTATAGCGTGGTATTCGCTGTCAATCAAAATACAGGGAACCAGGTTGGTAGTGTGCGCCGTGTTTGGCGAACCGTCGTCATTAATCATATAATCAGCGTTGCCGTGGTCGGCCAGGATTATAAATGAATATCCCTGCTCTATACCGCATTCTACCACCTGTTGTGCGCAACGGTCAACTTTTTCTACCGCTTTAACCACAGCGTCGAACACGCCGGTGTGCCCTACCATATCCGGGTTGGCAAAGTTCAGGCAGACAAAATCCGGTTTCCCTGTTTTAAGCTCTTCACAAATCGCATCAGCAATTCCCTGGGCGCTCATTTCCGGCTGTAAATCGTAGGTAGCTACTTTAGGAGACGGTATCAGGATGCGTTTTTCGCCGTTAAACTCTTTTTCGCGGCCACCCGAAAAGAAGAAAGTAACATGCGGATATTTTTCAGTCTCGGCAATACGAACCTGAGTTTTGTTGTTTTTCTCTAATACTTCTCCTAAAGTTTCGGTAAGGTCGTCCTTGGTAAATACTACCTGCACGTTTTTGAAGGTTTCATCGTAGGTAGTCATGGTAATATAGTGCAGATCCAGCGGCTCCATCTGGTATTCGGGAAATGCCTTTTGGGTAAGCGCTATGGTGATTTCCCGGCCACGGTCTGTACGGAAGTTGAAGCAGATCACTACATCGCCCGGCTGTATCACGGCTACTGGTTTACCATCGGTACCGGTTTTTACAATAGGTTTCACAAACTCGTCTGTAACGCCTTCCTCGTAAGATTGCTGAATAGCTAACGCGATATTTTGGGTGGGCTTTCCTGTGCCGTGAACCAATAGATCATAAGCCTGCTTAACGCGTTCCCAGCGGTTATCGCGATCCATGGCATAATAACGGCCAATGGCCGATGCCAGTGTGCCGGTAGCATGTTGCAGATGTTCTTCCAGCGAATTGATATAACCTAAACCAGAGTTGGGATCCGTGTCACGACCATCTAAAAAGGCATGGATAAAAAGCTTATCAACGCCTTTTGCTTTAGCGGCATCGCATAAGCCGAATATGTGTTTAATGTGCGAGTGTACACCCCCATCAGACACGAGGCCGATCAGGTGCACCTGCTTATTATTCGCTTTAGCGTAATCAAAGGCATCATTCAATGTTTTGTTGGCAACCAGCTCGCCGTCGTCTACGGCTTTATGTATACGGCCCAATTCCTGGTAAACCACCCTGCCGGCGCCCAGGTTCATGTGGCCGACCTCAGAATTGCCCATTTGTCCGGCCGGAAGCCCCACGGCTTCGCCCGATGCTTCGAGTTTTGAGTTGGGATATGTTTTTAGTAAATGTTCAAAAAAAGGAGTATTTGCTTTTTGTATAGCGTTTGAGTTATCGTTTTTGCCATATCCCCAGCCATCGAGGATCATGAGCATGACTTTCTTATTTTCCACAGCGCAAATATAACATCTATTTGGCAGATGCTGATAGCCGGGCCAGGTTATGGTGCCGATGCGAAACGGATCACAACCGAATTTTACTTATTCGGTACAATAAGCACTGGGCATTTGGCATGGCGTGAAACGCTTTCGGATACGCTGCCGGTAATAAAATGATCGAACCCGGTACGCCCGTGAGTGCCTAAGATGATCAGGTCGGCGTTACACTCATCGGCCATATTCAGTATCTCATCCCTGGTATTACCCAGCTTTCGGAACGTTGATATCTGCAAATTTTCATCCCTGTATTTTTCGGCCATTCTATCCAGCAGTTTCTGACTGCTTTCTTCCTGTGCAGTGATCAGCTCAGGCATGATCATGCCTGGCTCATTCAGAAGCGGATCGCCTACATTCATCACCGGTGTCTGCACCTCGTTTACGTGTAATAAAACCACATCGGCATGTACCATTGTGGCCAGTGCAAAGCCATACGCGGCTGCTTTTTCTGAATAGGGGCTGTCTTCAACCGCTATCAGAATTTTTTTGATATGCAATCTATTATCCATGATCAGGAAACAATTAATCAGATAATTAAGTTTTTAAAGAACGCGTAAACTGCGTTTTTTTCTGTTTTTTTGTAATTCAGGCTTATTCAATGGAAACAGTATATGGTGTATGCAACCTGGCCGTAGTTCCGGTGCGGGCACAACCTTCTGACCGCAGTGAAATGACTACTCAATTACTTTTTGGCGATTGCTTCCAGGTTATTGAACAAACGGATAAATGGGCATATATTCAGCATGCGTATGACGATTATACCGGCTGGATAGACCGGAAACAGTTTGTTACCGTTAATTTACATGAATATATGCAATGGAAAACCTGTGAATCTGTTACCGGCCTGTTCCGGGAACAACATCTTCAAACGGTAAAAGGCCGGTTACAACTTGTGCCCGGATGTACGTTGCCGTATGATGATTTTAAACTGGGTGAGCAATCTTACAGCTACAGCCGGGAACTGGTTTTGCCATCAACGGAATTATTTGCTGAAAAGATAGAAGAATATTCTGCCTTTTACCTGAACTCGCCTTATTTGTGGGGTGGTCGCTCGCCTTTTGGTATTGATTGTTCCGGGTTTACGCAGGTAATATTTAAGCTGTTAGGTATCAGGGTAAAACGTGATGCAAGCCAACAAGCGGAGCAAGGTGAAACAGTAGATTTTCTTTCGGCTGCCCGAACCGGAGACCTCGCCTTTTTTGATAACGATGAAGGCCGCATTGTTCATGTAGGCATCATGTTAGGTAATTCAGCCATCATACATGCGTCGGGCAGGGTGAGAATAGACGCCATTGATAACCAGGGAATCTATAACGATGAGTTAAACCGGCATACGCATAAATTACGGATTATTAAACGGTTTTGCTAACAGATAATTGACAATTGACAATTGATAATTGACAGTTGATAGTGGAGAGTTGACAATGGACAATGGATAATGCTTGGATGGTTATAGCTTATAGCAACTCCGGGGCAGTTTAACAATATAACAATTTTAGCCATTTAACAATCTTACATCTAAAATCTCATGTCTCACATCTCAATGTCAATTAAACGTTTTTTCCCGCAGGACGTCTTATGTAAAAATGCAATTGATTATGAATTTGAAAGGCTTACTTATCGTTCTGTTTACTTTTGGGGGATTACTTGCTGAAGCACAGCAAACCATATCGCCGGTAAAAATGCAGTGGAAAGTGGGAGATACTACCCGCGAAGCGCTGGTCTATCTTCCTCCTGATGCTAAAACAAAGCCTTCCGCGTTAATTTTTGATTTTCATGGTCATGGCGGGACAATGGCGTTCGCCTACAGGAAATTTAGCATACAAAAAGTGTGGCCTGAAGCTATTCTGGTTTGTCCGCAGGGGTTAAATACACCGGGACAGTTAACCGATAAAGAAGGGGAAAAGCCAGGCTGGCAGAAAGGGAAAGGCGACATGGGCGATCGTGACCTGAAATTTTTTGATGTAATGCTGGCTTCGCTTAAAAAGGATTATAAGGTTGATGATAAACGTATTTATGTAACCGGACACTCGAACGGCGGTCACTTTACATATTTGCTCTGGGCCGAACGTGGCGATGTATTCGCTGCTGTAGCTCCCTGTGCTGCCGCCGCTATGGGGTTGGTTCGTAGCCTGAAACCTAAACCCTGTTTTCATCTGATGGGTGAAAAAGATCCTCTGGTAAAACCGGAGTGGCAAAAAATTACCATTAACGCCGTTTTGAGGCTAAATAGTTGTGCCGATAAAGGTGTACCGACCGGAAAATATACTACCTGGTATAAGTCGGCTACGGGTAATCCCGTGGTTTTATATGTTCATCCCGGTGGCCATGAATACCCGGTTGGCGCCAGCCAGGCCATTACTGATTTCTTTAAACAGTGCAGTAAATAGAAAATAAAAGAACACAGGATATCAAAGCCATCGATTCATAGTCACGCTGACCCTTGAGGTTAGCGCTGTAGCCACAAAGAGCCAATTCTTCGACAAGCTACCATTGACGCTTTTTGTAACATTCTGATTATAAGATTTCTGCACTCGTTCCGAGAGCTCGAGAACGAAAAACAGAAGCGTCATTGCGAGGAGGTACGACGAAGCAATCTTTTCTGTAATGTCATTTCATAGTGATTTATATGAAATATATTACTCTTAAGAATGGCTATAGCAGACTTTTCAGATACCCTGCTTGCTGTTTAATTACTGCTACCGCTATTATGGATATTTATAATCTGTGCGGCTTTAGCATTCTGGCAGGCAGTTACAAAATCATTCCGTTCTTTATAATCAACCACCACCCGGTTATTGTTTGTCAGGTAAGTAGCAAAATTACTTTCGGTACGGTTAATGGGTTCGATAGAAGTGCCGTCGTCAAATTTGATGATTGTGCCGCAGCCGGCTGAGTTATTGATGACCATAACGGTTCCCTGCTTACCCGTAAAGGTTTCGCCGGTTTTCTTACAGGTAGAAAATGCCAGGAGGACGGCTGCGCCCAAAAAATAAACTGATGTTTTCATAATAGTGCATGTTAAAAATTAAAAAGTTAAAATTCAAAATTCAAAAATCCCAAAAAGGACTTATGAAATTTCAAACCGGGAAATTGCCAGTTTGTGTTATGTCAACAAATGAAGGTGTCAATAACCTCTTGTAGTTTTTTAATTTTAACCTAACACTGCCTGGACTTCCCAGATGATTACTTTTTTATCATCACTAACGGAAACAAGCTGGGTTTTATTGGATGTCCACAGCAATTTATTTACAGAGTGGGTATGCGAAGGGTATCCTTTTTCTATGCTGATCACTTTTTTCAGCCTTAATTCGGTATCCCATATTTTGATGGATTTATCGCGGCTGGCTGTGGCAAACAGGGGCAGGGCGGGGTGAAATTTAATATCGTAAATGGCAAACAGGTGTGCCGGTATGTCTTGTAAAAGCGAAAAGCTGGCTGTATCCCACAGCTTGAGGTGCGCATCGCGGCTGCCTGAGATCAGGGTTGTACCGTCGGGAGAAAATGCAAGTGACGTTACTGGTAAGGTATGTTCTTTCAGCTCGCAAACCAGGCTGTAATCTTCGGTCTGGTAAATGCGGATATAATTATCCTTACAGCCTAAGGCAATCCACTTTTCATCAGAACTTATGGCGATGGTGCGGATAGTATCGGAGCTTGCAGCAAACTGATACAGCAATTGGTAGTTTTCCAGGCTCCATACAGTTACTGTTCCGTCCTCAGAAGCTGCCAGAAATTCGTTTTTGTAATTGATAGACCGGATATCGAATACCGGGAGAGCATGCCGTTTTAAGGTCATGCCGGGTTTGCTATCTTCAAAATTATAAATCTGTATGCTTCCGCTGCGTTCTCCTACCAGAAGAACAGGTTTATTTGCCGGTGCATGGAGCGCATATACTGAACTTTGAACGGGCATCAGTACCCTGGAGAAACCCGGTGTGTCCAGGTTCCACTCTACAATACCTTTATCGTTGCCCGCGGTATAAAAAACATGCTGATTGTGTGCCTGTTCCACAGTATAAACCGGGTTCTGATGTCCCGGCAACGTAGCGATACAGTTTACATCAACAATCATTTAACGGTGACGTTTTTCGAGATTTTCGGCAATGGTTCTCAGGCTGATATTTTTTTCGCGGAGCAAAACAATCAGGTGAAAAACCAGGTCTGAGGCTTCATTGATAAAATCGGTCTCGGTTTCGTTAAGCGCTGCAATAACCGTTTCAACACCTTCTTCGCCAACTTTCTGGGCTATTTTATTGAGGCCTTTTGTGCGAAGCTTATTGACATACGAGCCTTCCTGCGGATGCTCATATCGACTGTTGACAATCTGCTCAAGCTCGAAAATAAAGTTCTGGTTATACTCTGTTTTGAAACAGCTGCGTGAGCCCGTGTGGCAAGTCGGCCCGATTGGGTCAACTTTAATGAGCAGCGTATCGTTGTCGCAATCAATGCTGATACTTTTTACGTAAAGAAAATTGCCGCTTTCTTCGCCCTTTGTCCACAAACGGTTTTTAGTACGTGAAAAGAACGTTACCTTGCTTTCTGCCCTGGTTTTTTCGTAAGCCTCGCTGTTCATATAACCCAGCATCAGCACTTCAAGGGTTTGCTCGTTTTGTATGATTACCGGAACAAGTCCGTCGTTATTTTTGTTGAAATCAATTTTCATGAATGGTAAATTCAAAAGTAAAAATTAAAAATTCAAAAGTCGGGCAAAGCGGAATTTCGGCTACTTAAAGTTCAAAAGTTAAAAACCTAAATCCGCACCTGTATGCCATTCGCTTTTAATTCTGCTTTCAGGTCGGGAATTAATATTTCGCCATAGTGAAACACAGAAGCTGCCAGTGCCGCATCTACATTTGTTTCGCGGAACACGTCTGTAAAATGCTGGCTATTACCGGCTCCGCCGGATGCAATAAGCGGAATGGATATTGCATCATTTATTTTTTTTAATAGTGGATTGTCAAACCCCGCTTTTGTGCCATCATGGTCCATCGAAGTGAGCAAGATTTCCCCGGCTCCGCGTTCTTCGGCTTCTTTTATCCAATGCTCTGTTTCAAGTTCGGTGGCAATTCGTCCGCCGTTAAGGTGAACAAGATTTTTTCCATCCACGTGTTTCGTATCCACCGCAACTACAACAAATTGCTTACCGAATGCCGCAGCCAGTTCGTTAATCAGGTTGGGATTACGTACCGCTGCGGAATTGATGGAAATTTTATCAGCACCTGAATTAAGCAGGACATCGGCATCACTTATTTCGTTAATGCCGCCTCCAATAGTAAACGGGATATTAACATTGCGGGCTACTGCCTTTACCAGCTCCACCATCGTCTTGCGGCGTTCGTGGGTGGCGGTGATGTCCAGAAAAACCAGCTCGTCGGCGCCTTGCTGCGAATACTGCCAGGCCAGTTCAACCGGGTCGCCGGCATCACGCAACTCCACAAAGTTCACTCCTTTAACAGTACGGCCTTCTTTAACATCCAGGCAGGGGATGATACGTTTTGCGAGCATCTTTTTATAGCTTGTGATTAGACCAGCTTCCGACACGCTCAGCCATCGGCCCAAAATCACAAATTTATGTTAGAAACTGATCAATGATTTCAGGTTCCAGTCTTTAATTTCCTCAATGGTTATGCGGTTCTCGTAAATGGCTTTGCCAACCACACAGGCTTCTACTTTTATTTTTTGCAGGGCCTTAATATCTTTCATGGAGCTGATACCACCAGACGCAATCAGCTTGATAAACGGAGAATGGTCTAACAGCTTCTGGTACAGCTCAACGCCTGCACCGCCCAGCTTTCCATCTTTATTGATGTCGGTGCACAGGAACCTGAAAAAGCCCAGGTTCAGGCAGCGGTCAACATAATCCATCAACTTAATAGGCGAGCTTTCCATCCATCCGGAATATTTGATGACTTCGTCGAGCACATCGATAGCAATAACCACACGGTCAGAGCATTTGTATTCATCGCAAACCGCGTCGCTCAGCTCATCCAGGAAAGCAGGATTGGTAATGGCCTGTGTGCCTACAATTACGCGGTGTATGCCCGAATCAATCAGCTCTTTTACCTTGTCAATACTTCTCACGCCACCGCCATATTGTACCTTCATTTCGGTTTTATGGATGATATCAAACAGGTAATCCTGGTTGCTGAAATCGCCTTTGGCGCCGTTCAGGTCAATGATGTGTACAAATTCAGTCCCGTTAGACTGGTACTTTTCAATCATTTCTTCCAGGGTTACATCGTAAAATGTAACCTGGTCATAATCTCCTTCACGAAGCCGTACGACTTTTTTGTCAAGGATGTCAATTGCTGGAATGATATACATAATTGCCTTTATATGTTTTCAAAATTTTTAAGCAGCGTTTCTCCGGCCTCGCCCGATTTCTCCGGGTGAAACTGAACGCCGTAAAAGTTATCTTTTTGTATTGCTGCAGAAAATGGTATCCCATAATCTGCATCTGCAATAGTAAAATTAGGATTAAATTCTATAAAATAGGAATGCACGAAATAAAAGTACGTTCCGGGTGCAATATTACTAAATAAAGCGCTTGCTTTTGGATAATGCACCTTATTCCAACCCATGTGTGGCACTTTTAGTTTTATTTTTTCGCTGAAATGCAGTGTGTTAAGCGGTATAATTCCGGTGAGCCTGGAGTTACCTTCTTCCGAAAAATCGGTAAGTAACTGCATACCCACGCAAATACCAAGTACCGGCTTATCAAGCTGTTTGATATATGGAATAATGCCGGTTGTTTCCAGCTTGTGCATCGCGGCTCCGGCATGACCTACTCCGGGAATAATGTAACGATCATATCCCTGTAATTCTTCGGGACGGTTAATCATGCCATACGCAATGCCCAACCGTTGCAATGCCGCGGTTAATGAGAAAATATTCCCGGCTCCGTAATTGATAATGCCTGTCATTTCTTTTTAAGTATTGCGTATTGAGATGTGAGACATGAGATTTTAGATGTGAGATTGTTGAATTAATTCAGGTTGCTATTAGCTATCAGCCATTAACCATTAACCATTAACCATTAACCATTAACCTTTAGCCATAAACTATAACCATCCAAAGATTGTCCATTATCCATTTTCAACTATCCATTGTCCACTGTCAATTATCAAAGCTTCCACCTTTTACAAAACTCCCTTCGTACTGGGTAACTGCATGTTATTTACATCACGCTTTACCGACATTTTTATTGCTTTGGCGAAGGCTTTAAATATGGCTTCAATTTTATGATGCTCATTCTGTCCTTCGGCCTTGATGTTCAGGTTTGAACGCGATGCGTCTGAAAATGATTTAAAAAAGTGAAAAAACATTTCAGTGGGCATTTCGCCGATTTTTTCGCGTTTAAATTCGGCATCCCACACTATCCAGTTGCGCCCGCCGAAGTCGATAGCTACCTGCGCCAGGCAATCGTCCATGGGCAGGCAGAAGCCGTAACGCTCTATGCCACGTTTATCGCCCAATGCCAGAGAGAACGCTTCGCCTAAAGCAATGCCGGTATCTTCAATGGTGTGGTGCTCATCGATGTGTAAATCACCGTTTACACGGATATCTAAATCAATACTACCGTGACGGGCAATCTGGTCGAGCATGTGGTCAAAGAAATGAATACCGGTAGAAATATTGGCTTTCCCTGAACCGTCCAGGTTGAGCTTAATGGCAATCTGGGTTTCTTTGGTGTTCCGCTGGTGCTCAACAGAGCGGTTGCCGCCCTTTAAAAACTCGTAAATCTTTTTCCAGTCGGTGGTTTCTAACGCGATAATATCTTCGGTAATGTCCTGACCTGTAAACTCATAGGCGCCCAAATCGCTTTGTTTGAGCCAGATAGCTTTTGCACCTAAATTTTTAGCCAGTATCACATCATTCATGCGGTCGCCAAGCACAAATGAGTTGGCGAGGTCGTAAGCCTCGTTGTCCAAATAGTTGGTCAGAAGCGCTGTGCCCGGTTTGCGGGTAGGCGCTTGTTCGTGCGCAAACGTCCGGTCGATAATGATATCCGAGAATATTGCACCTTCGTTCTCAAACGTTTTTACGATGAAGTTGTGCACCGGCCAGAAATTCTCTTCGGGATGCGAGTCGGTGCCCAGGCCATCCTGGTTGGTAACCATCACCAGCGTAAAATCAAGCTCGTGTGCAATTTTTGGCAAATACTGTAAGGCGCCGGGATAAAATTCCAGCTTGGCGAACGAGTCGACCTGCTCGTCTTCCGGTTCTTTTACCAGCGTGCCGTCGCGGTCTATGAATAGTACTTTTTGCATTGCTTTTCTTTTAAAGCGACAGGTTTTTTAGTGTATTAATGAGCGTGTCGTTTTCTGCCGGAGTGCCCACGGTAATCCGCAGACTTCCTTCGCATAGCGTTACTTTAGACCTGTCGCGTACAATAATGCCGTTACTCACCAGGTAATCATAAATTGCCTTTGCATCGGTGGTTTTTACAAGTATAAAGTTAGCATCCGATGGGTAAATATGCTGCACTATATTCAATTTTGACAATTCTAAAGCTAATCGCTCACGCTCGCTCACCGTTGTTTTTATCCATTGGTTCACCTGCTCAATATTGTCTAAGGCTTCGAGTGCGAGTTTTTGCGATGCCAGGTTAATGTTATACGGTGGTTTTACCTTATTGAAAACTTCAATGATTTCTTCGCTGGCGAAGGCCATTCCCAGGCGCAATCCAGCCAGTCCCCATGCTTTGGATAAGGTTTGTAATACCACCAGATTGGCATATTCGGTGAGTTCCTGGATGAAGGTTTTTTGCCGGGAATAATTGATGTATGCTTCATCAATTACTACGATACCATTGAAGTTGGCCAGTATGGTTTCAATATCTTCACGGTCTATTGAATTTCCGGTGGGATTATTGGGCGAGCAAATAAATATCAGTTTAGTATTAGCATCGATAGTCTCCGCAATGGCTTCTAAGTTGAGCTGGTAATCGGCCGTAAGGCTTACTTTCCTAACCTCAACATCGTTAATGTTGGCCGAAACTTCGTACATACCGTAAGTGGGTGGTACGGTTATCACATTGTCAATTCCCGGACGGCAAAAGGCTCTGAACAGGATGTCGATGGCTTCATCGCTGCCGTTGCCCAGGAAAATATTACGGGGCGGAACACCTTTTATCTTGCTGATTTTTTGCTTTACTTCCAGTTGCAATGGATCGGGATAACGGTTATAGGCATCCGGCAGGGGAGAGCCAAAGCTGTTTTCGTTGGCATCGAGATAAACGGATGCCTCGCCCTGGAACTCGTCGCGGGCGGATGAATACGGGACAAGCTTTTTGATGTTGTCTCGTAAAATGTTATTTATATCGAATGACATTTTTTCTTTTTTAATGGGTTCTTATGATTCCGGCGTGGACAGACGGATGCTTACCGCGTTTTTATGCGCCTGCAAGCCTTCCAGCCCGGCCAGGATTTCTACGGTTGGCCCGATGTTCTTAATGCCATCGGCGGTAATGTGCTGAAACGTAATCTTTTTCAGGAATGAATCAACCGAAACGCCTGAATAGGAGCGGGCATAAGCGCTTGTGGGCAAGGTATGGTTTGTGCCCGAGGCGTAATCACCGGCGCTTTCCGGCGTAAGATGTCCTAAAAATACAGAGCCGGCATTGGTGATTTTTCCGGTAAGCTGCTGCCACTTGTCGGTTGCCAGAATGAGGTGTTCGGGAGCATAGGCATTACTGAAATCCATTGCTTCATCCAACGTAGCGGTAATTACAGCATACGAATTTTGAATTGCTTTAGCGGCCACATCCCGGCGGGGAAGCGTTTGCAATTGCTTCTCCAATTCCGGTTGTACCCGGTCTAAAAGCTGTTGCGATGTAGTGACCAGCACAGCCTGGCTATCGACACCGTGTTCGGCTTGTGCCAGCAAGTCGGCAGCTACGTAAGCCGGATTGGCCTGTTCATCGGCTAAAACCAATACTTCTGACGGGCCGGCTGGCATATCAATAGCGGTATGCGTTTGAATAATGGTTTTGGCCATGGTAACGTACTGGTTTCCGGGGCCGAAAACCTTATCCACTTTGGGAATGCTTTGCGTTCCGTAAGCCATCGCGGCCACGGCTTGCGCTCCGCCAGCCAGGTAAATGCGTTCAATGTCAAGCAACTGTGCGCAGTAGGCGATAAATCCGTTTACCAAACCATCTTTTTGCGGCGGCGAGCACACGATGATTTCCCTGCATCCTGCAATGCGTGCCGGAATGCCGAGCATTAAGAAGGTGCTGGGCAGTACGGCGCTACCGCCGGGAATGTATAAACCTACCCGCTCTATGGCCCGGGTTTCACGCCAGCAGGTTACACCGGGCATTGTTTCTACCGGATTTTCCCTAAGCAACTGGCTTTGGTGAAATTTCAGGATATTCGAATAAGCGATTTTCAGCGCTTGTTTCTGCTGTTCTGAAACCGTGGCGGCCAAACGGTCAAGCGTATCCCGGTCAAGGTATAATTGCTGTAATTCGATGCCGTCAAACTGCCGGGCGAAGTCTTTTAGCGCATTATCGCCCTGTTGTTTTACAGTAGCAATAATCTGTTCTACGCGGCTGCGGATATCATTATTTTCGTCCGTATTGCGTGCGGTAAGCTGTTGTATATCCTGCGCAGACAGGTTGTTATATAAATAGCTTGTCAGCATGGCTTTACAGGATTATTTTTTCGATGGGCATTACCACGATGCCTTGTGCCCCGGCATTTTTCAGGCTGCTGATGCGCTCCCAGAAATCCTTTTCGGGAATAACGGTGTGCACGGCGCTCCAGCCTTCTTCGGCCAGTGGGACAACTGTTGGACTTTTAATGCCGGGCAACAGCGTTTTAATGGTATCCAGGTTTTTATTTTCGGCATTGAGTACCACGTACTTGGTTTCTTTGGCCCGTAATACCGATTGTACACGCTGGATAAGCTCCTGCGTAAGCGGATTATTTTCTTCGCCTTTACGGCCAATCAGTATGGCTTCTGATTTCAGTACATCCGCAAAGGCTTGTAATCCGTTGCTTTTTAACGTGCCGCCAGTTGATACCAAATCGCAAATGGCGTTGCTCATGCCTAATCCGGGAGCAATTTCTACCGAGCCGGAAATGGTACGGATATCGGCTGTTATGTTATTCTTCGCCAGGAATCTTTTAAGTATCGATGGGTACGAGGTGGCAATGGCCTTACCGTTCAGGTCGGCTATGGTTTTGATATCGCTGTTAACCGGTATCGCCAGCTTTAATGAGCATTTGCCGTAGCCCAGCCGTTGCAGGTAGGCTACATCCACTTCGGTTTCTTCAATAACGTTTTCGCCTACGATTCCCAAATCGGCAATGCCATCCTGAACGTATTCCGGGATATCGTCATCGCGAAGAAAAAGAATTTCTAACGGGAAATTAGATACAGGAGATATCAGCGAGCTTTTATAGTTTTCAAAGCTAAGACCGCAGTTTTTTAGAAGTTCCACCGATTTTTCATTTAATCTGCCGGACTTCTGAATAGCTATTTTTAATGTTTTCAATGTGTTTTATTTAATCAGACCAATAATTTATTACATACTCTTGCTTCACGTAGAAACATACAATTTTACCTATCGCCCACCGGGCGATGATGAAAATGTACGTGATGTGTGAACAGTACTGGCATGTTATTTGGTTCCTGATTCAATGTCGGGAGCGCAAATATACGCCCACGCCATCCAAAAACAAAATTAATTTTAGAATAACCCTGTACAAAACACAAAAAGTGTCCATGAAAAAGAACATCCTGATTTTATTTGCCGCCTTTGCCTTGCTGGCAATAGTAGCTTCCTGTAAAAAGCCCAAATCTGATATTGGCGGTATTTTGTTCAAAGAAAGCCGAAATAAGATTTTTAAACGTGTTGATTTGGATGATTATGCTGCTGTGTTCGACAGCGTGTTAAAAGCGGAGAAAAAAAATCTTACCAATCCAGTTACTATCCGTAAGTTCTACCAGGATAATGAGAACGATGCGTATTTTATTGCGCATTTTGCTCCGAAAGAGCATTTAAAAACTTTGCTGGATTATTATGCGAAGGCTCCCGAACATGGTTTGAGCCCGGATTATTTCAATTACACTGAATTGAAACCCCTGATAGACAAATTGTATGATAAGCATGCTATTAAAACCGTGAATGAAGCTTACCGGGTTATTGCCCACACGGAATTATTGGTAGCTAACTCGCTGCTCAATTACTCATCGGCAATACAATTTGGTGTGGTAAACCCGCGAAAAACGTTTTCACGATATTATATGAAGACCGCCCGTCCCGACAGTGCGTTTTATCAGCAGGTATTTACCGTTCAGGATGTAAAATCATACCTGGATAGTATTCAGCCGAAAAGCTCAGCGTATATAAAAATACAGGACGCGTTGAAGAATAATACCGTTTATCAGGGGCTTACTGCTGAAGAAACACGTAAAACGTTCGAATTGGCGCTTGAGCGGTTGCGTTGGCGTAATAAACCTTCGGCCAAACGTTATGTGTGGGTAAATATTGCCGATTTTACCCTGCACTATTTTGAAAACGGTGCGGAGAAATTATCGATGAAAGTATGCGCAGGCAAAGGGCCTGACCAGGAAGACGGTCCGCATAATCACCAAACCCCGCAACTAAGCAGCGAAATTTATAATGCGCAGGTAAACCCGGTATGGAATATTCCGCAAAGTATTGCCAAGAATGAAATCCTGGAGCATGTGAAGGCCGACCCGTATTACCTGGTAAACAACGGCATTAATGTGTATGCTAAAAGCGGCGAAAAACTGGATGCGGAATCGATAGACTGGTCGTCGGTCTCAGCTTCGGATATGCCATACAAGTTTAAGCAGGCGCCGGGCAATGAAAATTCGCTGGGACGAATTAAGTTTCAGTTTCCTAACGGAAGCAGCGTTTACCTGCACGATACTCCGGCGCAGGAACCGTTTAAAATGCAGGTACGGGCGGTAAGTCATGGGTGTGTGCGGGTTGAAAAACCGCTGGAGCTGGCACGGGCATTATACGGTGATGGTAAGAAATTTCAACTTATTGAGAAGGAAATGAACGAAGATATTCCTACCGTTAACGATATCGCTTTAACGCCCAAAGTCCCGGTTTACCTGGATTATATGCCGTGTTTTGTGGATAGCCGGGGAAATATCAGGATTGTGCCTGATGTGTACAAGCTGGATGCCATTTTATATAACCGAATGAAGCAAGTGCTTTATTAGTCAGTATTAAATAGTGAAATTTGCGAATGGAATCGCAAAATTTATATTAAATTTGCGAATGGAATCGCAAATGTTATGATAAAGAGAACGCTTGAAGCTAGCCTGACAGAAAGACTGAACGATGAAAAAGCCATTATTATACTTGGCGCACGGCAGGTAGGCAAAAGTACCCTGGTTAATGATTTTCGTGATAAAATGGCTTCTCCGGTAATGTATTGGACGGGTGATGATGCCGACATTCGTCAAATGCTGAAGGAGCCGACATCTGCCCGGCTGAAACAACTGATTGGAAAAGCCGCGACTTTAATCATTGACGAGGCTCAGCGAATAGAAAATATCGGGGTATGTATTAAGTTGATTATAGATAATATCAAAAATATTAAGGTAATTGCTACCGGCTCATCCTCGTTTGATTTGGCTAACAGGATTAATGAACCATTAACCGGAAGGAAATGGGAATACCGATTGTATCCCTTATCATTTTCAGAGATGGTTAATCATCACGGTTTATTGGAAGAAAGAAGAATGTTAAATCATCGTTTGGTTTACGGCTATTATCCTGAAATTGTGAATAATCCCGGCGATGAGATGCCCCGGCTGAGACAGTTGGCAGACAGCTACCTGTATAAGGATATTCTTACCTGGGAGCGGCTGCTTAAGCCGGAAAAGCTGGAGCGTTTGATACAGGCGTTGGCCTATCAATTGGGTAGTGAGGTATCTTATAATGAGCTCGGCCAGCTTTGCGGCCTGGACAACCAAACCGTTGAGAAATATATCCAGCTGCTGGAAAAAGCCTATATTATTTATCGTTTACCTTCATTTAACCGGAATTTACGTAATGAACTGAAAAAGAGCCGGAAAATATATTTTTATGATAACGGTATCAGAAACGCAGTTATAAACCAGTTTAGTGCGATAGAAACCCGTCAGGACACCGGCGTTTTGTGGGAAAACTTTATAATGAACGAACGATTAAAGTATATTGATTATCATGCTGTTTATTGCAACCGGTATTTCTGGCGTACGCATGCCCAGCAGGAAATAGATTATGTTGAAGACCGGAACGGAAAGCTGTACGCTTATGAGTTTAAATGGAATGCCGGGGCAAAAACGAAGTTTCCGGGTTCTTTCATGTCAGCATACCAGCCTGCTGAAGCATTAGTAATCACTCCCGATAATTTTGTTGACTTTGTAAGCAATGGAGGTTGAGAATTGTATTTTCTTTATTAATATAATGATAACATCAACTTTATCTGATGGTAGCTAATTTGCGAATATTTGAAGTTGATAAGTTTTCTACCTGTAATTTTAATATTTTTGAATTGCCTGTTTTTAATAACGCTGAGTAGTTGACGCTTTTCACTGGAATGGCAGCAAAAAATATATGGAATCAAAAGCACACACAGATTTGTGGAATTTATTCATCGATGGCGATGATAAGGCTTACTCACAGCTATATCTGCATTTTGCTGACGTATTATTTGCTTTTGGTTCAAGATACAGCTTTGATAAGGAACTGGTGAAAGATAGCATTCATGATGTATTTGTTGATTTATACAGATACCGGAAAAATCTGTCGATAAATGTTAATGTAAAATCGTACCTTCTTACATCGTTAAAGCGGAAAATCGCTTACCTGTTAAAGAAGCAGGCAGGCAGCGATTATAACGAAAATGCGTTTTTAATTACTTTCTCTGTAGAGGATAAAATTATTGACAACGAAAGACAGCGTGAAATACTCTTGAAAGTGAAAAAAGAACTGGATCAACTTCCCGACAGGCAAAAGGAAGCGCTTTACCTTCGATATAATACAGAACTGGAGTATGAAGAAATAGCCGGAATCATGGATATATCGGTTGCAACCTGCCGCACCATGGTATACCGGGCATTGAAACAACTTCGCGAACGTATGGAAAACGTTGGAGGTTATCACATGTTGCTGTTTTTATTGAGAACCTGTTGTCCTAAGAATTAATCTTCCGTCTGCCGGACAGCTACGTCAAGTAATTCTCTCCCAATTAATATATTTTCAATTCACTGAAGGCGCTCTGCCTGGAGAATTGCAGGTATTAGCATTAAATTTCAAATTATTTTGAAATTTAAGCGCTCTAAAGTCTATAAATTACAATCCCGGTACTTTGTGAGGTTAAAATAGATGTATGAAGTCAGGCGAGAAGAAGGCAGAAGATATACTAACAGGTAATATTACTCCCGGCGATCAGGTTTCACCACGTCAGCAGGAAATAGCATCCGGTATTCAAACCGTATTAAAATACGCCGGTACAGAGAAATTAACATCTCAGGAAAAGCAGCTTTTATGGAACAGTATAGAACGTAGAACCCAAGGTTTGAGCAAGTCGCTATATACTGTTTGGGTAAAAGTGGCAGCCGTGGTTTTACTGGTTTTAGGTATAGGATTATGGCAGTACGCTGAACGCTCCGGCAATAAACAACATGTGGTTCAAACGGCAGATACTATAAAACCAGGTGGCAATAGAGCCCTGCTCACACTTTCTGACGGAACCCGGATTGCCCTGAATGACCTGAAGGATGGCGTTGTAAAGCATGAAAAAGGAGTAAGGATTATAAAAGTTAAAGGCCAGGTGAAGTATGAAATTATTCCCGAAGAAATAAATGAACCAGCTACCTATAATACAATAACTACACCGCTTGGAGGACAATTTAGCGTAAAGCTACCGGATGGTACTCAGGTATGGCTTAATGCGTCGTCGTCTTTACGTTACCCCACACGGTTTAGTGCAAATAATCGTACAGTAAACTTGCAGGGCGAAGGATATTTCGAGGTAGCAAAAGATAAATTTCGCCCATTCAGGGTAGAAACATCGAGACAGACGATAGAAGTACTGGGTACGCATTTTAATGTACAGGCTTATACCAACGAGGAAATAACCAGAACTACCTTAATAGAAGGCTCTGTAAAAGTTTTAGTTACAGAGGCCGGAAATCATTCTTCATTTCTCTTAAAACCAGGCCAACAGGCAAACCTTGGTAAAACAATGTCAATTGCGGCAACAGATACAGTTGAAGCTATTTCCTGGAAAAATGGCCGGTTTTATTTTAATAGCAGCACTTTACCGGAGGTGATGCGGCAACTTGAACGCTGGTATAATGTTGAGGTTGATTACACACAGGCGCCTGCCATACACTTTAACGGCGTGATATCACGTTATGCCGACCTGGGTAGTGTATTAAATATGCTGGAATTTACCGGCGGGATAAAGTTTGAGGTGCATAACAGAAAAATCAGGATAATAAACCCAATTAATAACCCTTAAAAATAGCAGCTATGGAAGAAAAATACATGTAAGTCTATGATGCCAATAAGCCGGAAGTGTCGCATACTTCCGGCTCTGTAAGGCCCTGACGATAATAAACGATTAGAGTTAATTAACAAATTCAATAACCTTAATTCTTACAAATCTATGCATTTTGATGTTCACTGTCAAAGCAGGAACCGACTTCCTGTTTGTGAAAGAACACGTGGAATTTCTGTAAAAACCAAAGTGTTTTTAATTATGAAATTAACAGTTATCTATTTAACCATTCTGGGTTTGCAGGTTAGTGCCGCAGCTTATTCGCAAAAAATAACCATCAACGCAGAAAACGCATCGTTAGAATCTGTATTAAAGGATGTAAAGCGACAGAGCGGCTACTTTCTACTGTACAAAATGGAGCTGATGCAGCATACCAGGCCAGTATCAGTGTCGTTTAAAGATCTGCCGGTAGAGCAGGCATTAAAGCAAATATTTTCCGGACAGCCATTAGAATTTTCTGTGAGCCAAAAGACCATATTGGTAAAATCAGCGGAGGCTAACCTGGCGGAATCTCTGCAAAAAAGTATTCGGGGAAAAGTAACTGATGAAAAAGGTGATCCTCTGGTTGGGGTATCGGTAAAACAGAAAAGCGCCAATCGGAGTACTTACACGAATGCTAATGGTGAGTTTCAGCTCAGTAATATTAATGATGATGCCATACTTATTTTTACGATGATTGGCTATAAAGCCCGTGAAGTTACAGTAGGAGCACAGCAAATGCTGAATGTTGTTCTGGCTGCCGAATCGCAGGCACTTGAACAGGTAGTTGTAGTAGGTTACGGTGAAGTAAAACGCCGAGATCTTACTGGTGCTGTAAGTATTATCAAACCTGAAGATTTTGCCGATTTGCCAGGAGTGCGGGTTGATAACTTATTGCAGGGTAAAATAGCTGGTGCCGATATTATTTCGTCAGACGGCGAGCCCGGTTCCGGTACAACAGTGCGCATCCGCGGGACCCGCTCTATTAATGCTGATAATGAACCCTTGTACGTAATAGACGGTATTATTGATGCTGGTGATCTGAATGACCTTAACCCGGATGATATCGCATCAATTGAGGTATTAAAAGACGCTTCATCTACTGCCATTTATGGTTCAAGAGGGGCCAATGGCGTGATACTGATAACAACTAAACAAGGAAAGGTTGGTAAGGATGTGGTAACATTCAGGACAGACGTGGGTATGGCGCAACTACCCAAATTCCTGGATGTAATGAATGCCTGGCAATGGGCAGATATGGTGAACGAAAATGCCCGTCTGGCTAACCCAACAAACCCTAACCTGCGTTATGATCTGGACACCATTCAAAATACAAACTGGGTAAAAGAGATTACACGTACGGCTGTATATAATACCAATACAGTTACAGCGTCTGGTGGCAGCGATAAACTTCGTTATTACTTTTCGGGTAACTATGCCAACCAGCAGGGTATTATCAAATCATCGGGATTAGAGCGTTACCAGGTCCGTTTAAATCTGGATAAGGATTTTTCCAAGCGTTTTCGTGGCGGATTGCGCATCAATTATTCAAATATTGCACGGGCGCTCAACTCCATTGATATTGGCTCAAACTCGGGTTATAGTTTGTCTGCATTGACCATGCCTCCGGTTATGACAGTATATAATGATGATGGCGATTTTGAAGCCTGGAATCCGGCATATGGAAATTACGTTAACTCACCGGTATCTATTGTAGATATGGTGAAAAATCAGTTGAAGCAAAAAAGCTTCTGGGGTAATATGTTCCTGGAATATGATATTGCAAAAAATCTGAAACTCAGAACAGCGTTCAGCGCAACTTCTGCTGATACACGCATTAATAAATATGAGCCGGGAGCATTGCCCGCCCGTAATGCTACCAATAGTGGTGGCCGGGCTACAAAAACCTCAACCGGCGATCAGCAGATACTTAGCGAAACCACACTTACCTTTGATAAACGCTGGCAACAACACCATGTAAATCTGATGGGAGGATGGACTTATCAAAGTCGCGTTACTGAGCGCATGTATGCCCAGGGACAGGGATATTTTGTAGATGCCCTTGAAGATAATAGTTTACAATCGGCCGATAAAGCCAATACATCCATTACTTCAGATCTGGTAGATCGCAAAATGCTGTCAGCCATAGGACGGATTAACTATGACTTTAACCGGAAATATTATATCACAGTTACCGGGCGGGCCGATGGAGCCTCAAACTTTGCTGCCGAGCATAAATGGGCATTTTTCCCTTCTGCCGCAGTAAAATGGAATATGGCAGAAGAACCCTGGATGCGGAATCTTAAAAATGTACTCAGCCAAACATCTTTCAGGTTAAGCTACGGAGCCTCAGGTAATCAGGGAATAGCCCCTTATCAGTCATTGGCAAGTCTGAATGTAGAAAATAACGGCTACATTTTTGATGGCTCGCTACCTATTGCTTACCAGTTTGGTAACCTGACCAACAGCGGTCTTACCTGGGAAACTTCGAGGGAATGGAATGCCGGACTGGATTTAAGTTTTTTAAATAATCGCATTAATCTTACTGCCGATGCGTATCGTACCACCACTAAAAATCTGCTGCTTGAAGTTCAAATGCCTCAGCAAACTGGTTATACATCGCGGCTGGTAAACATCGGTAAAACTCAAAATAAAGGTCTTGAGTTTTTACTTAATACGGTAAATCTTAACAAAGGAGTGTTCCGATGGGAAACTACCATAACTACTGCCTTTAATCAACAGAAAGTACTTGATTTAGGTCCTTTGGTGCGGGTAACCACGCTGGTTAACTATACCGCTAAACAATGGCCAATGTATGCTTACCAGGTTGGTATGCCGGTATCGTCATTATTTGGGGCTGTATATGCCGGTGTATGGCATTCGCAGGACGAAATTGAGCAAAATAAAACGGATAAACAGTATGTTTCTGCCACTACGGCTTATTATGCGCTGGGTCGTCAACGGTATGTGGACCAGAACCATAACGGGCAGCTAGATGATGGTGACATGGTGTACCTGGGACATGCTGAACCAACCATGTATGGTGGGTTTAATAACAGCTTCAGCTATAAAGGTGTATCGTTGGATGTTTATTTTACTTATCAAACAGGGGCTAAAATGTACAATGCCACCGAATTCAATATGGGTACGGGCACTATTCTTACCAATCAGTATACCTACATGCTTAACCGTTGGCATCCGGAGAATAATCCGAATTCAGATCTGCCGCGTGTAAACTCAAAAGATCATATACCCAACAGCCGTTTTGTGCACGATGCATCATATTTGCGCTTTAAATCCTTCAGGGTGGGATATACCTTTAATACTAAAAATATGCCTGTTAAAGGATTTAAGGGACTAAGTTGCTATCTGACGGGTACTAACCTGTTATTATGGACAAAATATAATGGTTATGACCCGGATGTAAGCGCTACAGTTAAATCCAGCGCAGCAACTACAGCAACCAATAATTCTACCGTGCGGCGTAATGATGACGGGGCTTATCCCAACAATCGCACACTGGCATTAACTGTATCGGTAAAACTCTAATGCAACAATCATGAAAAAGATATTTTATGTATTCATATCCATCCTTACAACAGGTTTGATCTCATGTAAAAATACGCTGATAGAAAATCCCAAGGGCTTTGTGTCGCCTGTTAATTTCTTTAACAGCGAAAAAGAATGTCAGGCTGCCGTTAACGGTATATATGACCGGCTTTATGATATTTATGGCAATCTGGCTGTATTTACAGCCCTGGAAGTAGCTTCGGATTTAAGTGTGAGAAAAGTTTCAACCAATAACGAGGACGGAACTTTCACTTATACACCTAATGTACCCGGTGCCGGTGCTATTGTATGGCAGTATGCCTATAACGGTATCATGTATGCTAATAATACCATTTCCGGAATAAAGCGGGCACCCATATCAGATCAGGCTAAAAGCAGATATATTGGCGAGGCTATATTTCTACGGAGTTTGTACTATTATACATTAACCAGCATGTTTAGTGATGTGCCGTATATTGATTTTGCGTTAGAATCTGAAGAACTGGTAAGTAAAGCCGGGACTATGAAACGTACAAATGCTGATTCTATCCGCACGGCTCTCATGGCTGACTTAGAGCATTATGCTCCGTCGCTTCTGCCAACAGTTTCAGGTGCCGATCTGGGCCGTGCGACACAGGGAGCCGCCTATACTTTATTAAG
Source organism: Pedobacter sp. BS3 (assembly GCF_008274585.1). Taxonomy (GTDB): domain Bacteria; phylum Bacteroidota; class Bacteroidia; order Sphingobacteriales; family Sphingobacteriaceae; genus Hufsiella_A. Next base: position 115,504 of record NZ_VTRT01000004.1, read on the forward strand.
TCATATAGCGTTGTTCAATAGAAATTGGAAAAAGGCAGAATGGGCTTGTCAGCAGGTAATAGATAGCAAAAAATATAAATTGGTAAATAACTGGGGAGATATTGATTCCATAGCCAATAATCCGGAGTCAATTTTCGAAATACAATTTACCTATAGCGCTACAGGGCTTAAACGTACGCACAGCATTTACAACTCATTCATGCCTTATCCACGTAGCGGTAGTACCAGTAAATACGACGGTGTTGATATGGGAAGCAATACACCTACAACCTATGGTCACATTGTGCCCACCCAACGCCTGATATCCTATTATTCTGCTAACGATAAACGTAAAGACCATATATTGGCCTATAAGTATAAAGGTGTAGAGTTTAACCGTTCGAAAAGCAGTGCTCACCTTCCCTGGTTTGGTCCAAGATTTTGGGATTTTAAGGCTGTAGCCAGTGTTGGCGGACGCAATATGATTATGTTCCGTTATGCCGATGTACTGTTAATGCAGGCCGAGGCACAGATTGAACTGGATGAGTTTGATGATGCTAAGAAGAACCTGAAACTGATTCAGGATAGGGCAAATATCAGCGATATTACAGCGTCGGATAAGCCGGGTTTGAGAGAGCAGTTACGCAGGGAACGTGCCCGTGAACTGGTTGGCGAATATGGCCGGAGGATAGATTTAGTGCGTTGGGATATCTTTTTAGAATCTATTAAGTCCGTAAAAGATGATTATGCCGATCCGGCCAATTATGTAGAACAATACAAGCAATATTATCCCATACCGGCCCAGGAAGTTGTTAAAAATCCTAACTTAGAGCAGTACGGGCCTTATAAACAATAGTTATGATTAGAATCCTTCGTGTATTTATTCTTTTAACGGGTTTATTGTTCTTTGGTACCGTTAACGTAAGCGCACAACAAAAACCTCTTAAAATAGTAGATTATAACGTATTAACCGGGTTCCAGAAAAATCCCGCCCAGGCAGCAGTTTTTGTTGCCTGGGTAAAGACCATACAGCCGGATATTGTTGCTATGGAAGAGCTGAGTACGTTTACCCAGGATTCGCTGGAACGGATGGCAAACCGATACGGGCATCCGTATGCCGTTTTACTGGCCAAAGAAAAAGCCGCTCCGATAGGCATTACCTCTAAATATCCGATTGTGAATGTGCAGAAAGTTACCGATAACATGCATCACGGGTATATTTATGCGCAGGTAAAAGATTATCATCTGTTGGTTACGCATCTTTCGCCGTTCTCTTATGAGAAATGTAAACAGGAAATCAGTACTATCATCGTGAAAGCAAACGCATTGCCTCAGAAAGATAAGATCCTGATTATGGGCGACCTGAACTCATTTGCGGCAACAGACAGCGTTGCCTATAAGGAGAAAGGTTATAAACGCAGGTATGGTGTAATACAGCTACTCTTAGAGGCCGGTTACACCGATGCGTATCATGCGAAGCATCCGGCTACGGCGTTCAGCTATCCCACTAAAAAATATACCGGCGGCAAAAAGCAATTTTGCCGTATCGATTATATCTTCTTAAATAAAGCTGCCCGAAAAAAGTGCCTGGATATTCAGATTGTTAAAGATGCCGTTACCGATAGCCTGTCAGACCATTATCCTTTGCTGATGGATATGAAACCCTAACGAAACCGCTGAACTAATGCGGCAGCTTTTCCCTGATTAGACCATATACCCAGGTTCCGGCAATGGCACTTAACAGCGTAACAATAACTACTGTTGCGCCTGTGCCAATCTGGGCGAAGATCGGCCCGGGACAGGCCCCGGTAAGTGCCCAGCCAAAGCCGAACAGCAGTCCGCCATATACCTGACCTTTATCAAATTTTTTGGGATGAAAGGTTACCGGCTCGCCATAGATGGTTTTGACCTTAAATTTTTTGATCAGCCACACGGAGATCATCCCGGTAATTACAGCGCTGCCAATTACGCCGTACATGTGGAACGACTGTAGCCGGAACATTTCCTGTATGCGGAACCAACTGATCACTTCGGCTTTGACGAGTATAATGCCGAAAAAAATTCCGGCAATCAGATATTTCAGGAGGTGATACCATTTGTGTTCCAACTGGCTTTCGTTGATACACATGGCATCCAATGAGCGCACGTCTTTTTCAGATGACAGCTGAGAGTTGACAGATGACAATTGAGAGTTGACAGATGACAGTTGAGAATTGATAGTGGATAACGATTGATTTCTCATAATTATTTACTTTTATTATTTCGTTACTAAATTTTTAATGTCGTGTCTAAAGGTGTCTTAAATTCAAAATCTTATGCTTTTGCTTTAGATGTAATCAGGTTTTATAAGTTTTTAACTTCTGAAAAGAGAGAGTTTGTTCTGTCCAGGCAATTGCTGCGTAGCGGCACTGCTATCGGGGCATTGATCCGTGAGGCTGAACATGCCCAAAGCAGAAAAGATTTTCTCAATAAAATAAACATCTCTTTGAAAGAAGCTAATGAAACTGAATATTGGATTGACTTACTAAAAGACTCAGAACTTATATTATTAGAAGAATATGCCGACATTTCTCAAAAAATTAAAGAGATACTTAGATTATTAATCAGTACGGTAAAAACCACAAAGCAAAACTTAGACAGGTGACAGATGACAGTTGACAGATGATAGATGACAGTTGACAGATGATAGATGACAGTTGACAGGTGACAGTTATCCATTGTCCATTATCAGTTGTCCTCTGTCCATTATCCATTATCCATTATCCTCTGTCAGTTGTCCACTCTCCACTCTCCACTCAAAGAGAAAGTATTAACGGCAAGATCAGATTGGCCACGATGAAGCCACCGATCATAAAGCAGCAGGTGGCAATGAACGAAGGCCATTGAAGCATCGATAATCCTATAATAGAATGACCGCTGGTGCACCCACCTGCGTAACGTGTTCCAAAGCCTACCAGGAAACCGCCTGCTATCATCAGCAGAAAGCCTTTTAATGTAAAAATGGTCTGCCAATTCATAAGATCCAATGGCACCAGGTTACTATGATTGGTAATGCCGTAACCGGAAAGCTCGGCGTTTAGCTTAGGGTTTATCCTGACAGGATCCGGATCATTGAGATAATGTGCAGCCAGAAATCCGCCGACCAGGACACCGCTCACAAAAAACAGGTTCCAAGCCTCTTTTTTCCAATCGTATTTAAAAAAAGGGATGTTGGCAGGCAGACAAGCCGCACAGATATGCCGGAGCGATGAGCTGATACCGAACGCTTTATTCCCAAGAATTAATAAGGCAGGAACTATTAAGCCAATTAGCGGGCCGGCAATATACCAGGGCCAGGGTTGTTTGATGATGTCTAACATTTTTAGGAAGTCAAAATTCAAAATTCAAAAGTTAAAAGGCTGTACGCGAAGCCAGTCTGTAACTGAATAATTAAAAAGATAAAATTAAAAAATAAAAAACCATTTTAGCTTGACGGTCTTTATAACCCGTAATATATAGCCTGACGGAAAGCTAAGCAGCTTTTTAGTTTGTGTGACTTCACTTCATTCAAAACTTTCAACCTTCTGGTAAGGCACACACCCGGTATCTGTACAGCTACTTTAGTAAGGTAATTTTATTCCTGCCGAGTTTGGTTACACCGGTTTCTTCCAGTTGTTTCAGCAGGCGTGAAACTACTACACGTGCCGTACCCAGCTCGTTGGCCAGCTGTTCGTGGGTAATGTAAATGGTTGTGCTTCCTGTAAGCTCTTCTTTCTTCTTCAATAGAGTAAGCAGGCGTTCGTCAACCTTTTTAAAGGCAATGGCATTGACAATATCCAGCAATTCTTCAAACCGTTTATGGTACAGCCTGAAAATGTAATCCAGCCATTGCGGGTATTCGCGGATAAATAACGTTACTTTTTCTATGGGCAGGAAAAGGATCTCGGCATCTTCCTCCACTTCGGCCTTTACTTTACTGGTCTCGTTATGTAACCCGCCCAGGAAAGACATGATGCAGCTTTCGCCGGCTTTAATATAATAGAGCAGTATTTCTCGGCCGTCTTCTTCGGTACGGATTACGCGGATAATACCCCTGGTTACAATGGGAATGGAGCGAATGTGCGCATGCTCGTTCAGGATGACATCACCTGCCTTATAATTTTTACGGATGCCGTTGGCATATAGTTTTTCAATCAGCTCAGGTGAGAATTGCGCTCCGGGAATATCGTTTAAATATGCCATTTTACAAAGTTAGCACATATTGTCTTGCGAAGTGTTGACTTATTCTACACAAAGTAGAAGTTGTCCGCATGCATTACAATGCGATTTGTTTTTATATGGTTGATTTGTAGTTGTTTATGTTGGTTTTCTCTTTTTGGTACGGTTATTTAACAATGTAGGATAATTATTAAGTACATAAAAATCCTATTAAGATGAAAAAAGTAATTTTAGCGGCTATCGCATTGACATTTGCAGGGTTAACAACCACATACGCACAAACACCGGATAATCCGGCAACAGATAACGGAACCATGCAGCAGCCCCCTGCTGACCAGCAGCCAACCACACAACCGCCAACTCTTCCCCCTGCTGATACAGCTCAACCGCCTGCCGGTCAACAGGCAACACCTCCGGCTACCCAGCAGGATGTAAGAACACCGGTTGACCTGGCTGCCCTGCCCGATGGTGTGAAAAAGACCCTGACCAACGACCTGTTCAAGGAATGGGTTCCTTCGGCCGCCTATAACGTTAAAACAGCCGATGGTAAAGAGTACTATTATATTGAGGTTAAAAAAGGTAACGATACCAAGAGCATTAACCTGGATAAAGATGGTAAAGTTGTAAAATAAGCCCAGCAAAAAGCCGTTGTGATATAAATATAAACGGCAATTGTATTAAATAAAATACACGATATAAAAGCCGGAGATATCTCCGGCTTTTATATTTTTGTACTCTTACCCTGAAACGCTATGGCAAACATCCTGCTGGTTGAAGACGATACTACTTTTGTTAAAATACTGGAAGGTTTTTTGCAAAAGCACGGCCATAGCGTACACACGCAAACAACGGTTAAAGGGGCGTTGGCTTCGCTCTCATCTGCCGATTACCAGTTGCTGTTATTAGATTACCGCCTTACGGACGGTACGGGTCTCGACGTGCTTCATGCGGCACAGGAAAAGGCGCTTCATTTGCCCGCTATTATCATGACCAGCTTTAACGATGTGCGTATAGCTGTAAAAGCAATGCGGTCGGGTGCTTTTGATTACATCACCAAACCGGTAAATCCGGATGAACTGCTAATGGTGCTTAATGATGCATTGAACAAGAAAGAATCCAGCATTGTTAAGAGAGCTCAGGCAAAAGGCCCTGATTTTATTGAAGGCGAGAGCCGGGCATCGAAGAAATTCTACGAATACATACGTTTGGTGGCGCCCACCAATATGTCTGTGCTGCTTCAGGGCGAAAGCGGAACCGGTAAGGAGTACGCGGCATCGTGTATCCATCGCTTCAGCGAGCGGGCTTCGGGGCCATTTGTTGCTATAGATTGTGGGGCTTTATCAAAAGAGCTTGGCGGAAGCGGGCTTTTCGGCCATGCCAAAGGTGCTTTTACCGGTGCTATAAGCGATAAAAAAGGTCAGTTTGAAGCCGCAAATGGCGGAACATTGTTCCTGGATGAAATTGGAAACCTGTCGTACGATGTGCAGGTAAAGCTGCTGCGGGCCTTGCAGGAAAAGGTAATACAACCTATCGGCAGCCTCAGGCAGGTTAAGGTAGATGTTCGCATTATAGCCGCTACTAATGATGATTTGCTCAGCAGCGTAGCTGCCGGGAGCTTCAGGGAGGATCTATACCATCGCTTAAATGAATTTAAAATACAGGTTCCGCCACTGCGAAACCGTGAAAGCGACCTGATGCTTTTTTGCGAACATTTTATCAGGCAGGCTAATGCCGAACTGAAACGTCATATCAAGCGGCTTTCGCCGGAAGTTATTAACGTATTCAAAAATTACGACTGGCCGGGCAATCTCCGTGAGCTGCGTAACGTAATTAAACGCATGGTGCTGCTGTCGCCCGGAGACGAAGCCGGTATAGAAAGCCTTCCGGATGAGATGATACTCGCTTTAAAAAAGGAGCCAAAACCCGACGGCTCTGACCTGAAAGCCATTAATGAAGCTAATGAGAAGGAATTAATTCTGAAAGTACTGCACGAAGTGCGGTATAATAAAAGCAAGGCTGCCCAGAAACTGAACATCGACCGCAAAACGCTTTACAGTAAAATGGCTAAATATGAAATAGAGTAAGCAAATTGCCAATCTGTTGATCTCTTTTCCCCGGCCTGTCCCCCGACAGGCCGGAACGAATAAATGTTGGTCTGTCGGGGGACAGACCAAGGGGCAAGATGTCTTCCCCGTCTATTAATTAAACTGTTATTAAAAAGAACAGAAGCTAACTGTTTTCAGCTTAGCTTTGTAACGCTTACTCTGGCAAGCTCTTTCATGCCAAATCTGCTTACTATTTAGCCGTTATTCCTGATACTTTGTACAACGGAAGCAGCTATCTTCAATCTGAAAAACAACCGGTTGCGTAAACCCCTTTAACTAACCTTTATGAATAAAAAAATGAACCGAATCAAACATTTTGCGACCTGTGGCATTGCTTGCCTCGTCGCGTTAGCATTATCTAACTGTAAAAAAGGAAATGATGCTTCAACTGCCGAAATTGTCAATCCATCGCTGAAAAGCGGTAACGAAACCAAATCCGTTTTATTTAATGGCGATGCTGCTAACGGATCAAGCAATGTCTGGAAGGATATCAATATTGAAGGAACAGGATCTGTAACTACCATTAATGATGAGACCGGAACATTGTGCTGGAAATTTCTGAAACCAGCCGATTCACACCGGACAGAAGGCCACGGCGCTAAAAATTACCAGGCTGATGAGGACGATGTGATCTATATTGGCTGGACAAGTAAATTATACATGCCGCTAACATTGCAAACAGACGCTGTGTTTCAATGGAAATCGTACCCTACGGCTGGTGCGCAGGCCAATCACCCCATCATGCTGCGAACCAAGAACGGCAATCTGGAGCTACAGTATTTTGATATTAATCATAATGCAACAGTGCTTTGGTCAACATCGCTATCAACAAGTACCTGGCTGAAATTTGTTATCCGGATGAAAATCTCATACGATGATTCAGTCGGTTACGTAGAATTCTGGTATAATGGAGTGAAACAAACGCTGTCTAACGGTAATCAGCGGGTGTACTGCCGTACACTTGACAGCGATTATTGCGATCCCAAATGGGGTGTTTATGGTGGCGACGCATCGCAGGTAACTAACATTGTAAAGAAAATACGCATTGGCACATCGTATTCCGACGTAGCGCAATAAAAATTTCAATGCAAACCGGTTGGCAATAACTATCCCGCAAGGGCTTCTTATTAAAAGAACAAACGGTTGGAACAGGTATAGATAGCCTTTCCAGCCGTTTTGTGTTATCTTCGGGCGCTCAAAATGCAGACCGGTCTGCGTGTAGCTTTTGAATTTTTACTTTTGAATTCTCTGTTTTTTTACTTAGTAAAATGCCAATAGAAGATGCATTTTGTTGATTACTTTTGACTATTGTTGCACTTTATACTGTTTTCTTTAATGAATATTACTGTTTTTTCGGGCCTGAGAATATTTTTTATTTTGATTATCGTTGTCTGCTCGCAGCAATTACATGCACAAACCCGTTCTATTTATCACAAAGGCTGGATAGACTTTAACAAGAATGGCAGGAAAGATGCTTTTGAAGATCCAACGCTGCCTGTTGACCGGCGGGTAGATGATCTTCTCTCGCAAATGACACTGGAAGAGAAAACCTGTCAGATGGCTACCTTGTACGGTTACGGACGGGTGCTAAAAGATGAAATGCCTGCCGCCGATTGGAAAAATGCCGTTTGGAAGGATGGCATAGCCAATATTGATGAAGAATTAAACAGTGTTCCCAACAATAAAAAAGCGGCTACAGCTTACTCCTATCCTTTTAGTAAACACGCTGCGGCTATCAATACCGTGCAAAAATGGTTTGTAGAGCAAACCCGTTTAGGCATCCCGGTAGATTTTACTAACGAAGGTATTCATGGCCTGTGCCATGAAAAAGCCACGCCGCTTTGCGCCCCCATTGGCATTGGCAGTACCTGGAATAAAAGCCTGGTGAACCAGGCCGGGATTATTGTGGGGCGTGAGGCAAAGGCGTTGGGTTATACCAATGTGTATACACCTATACTCGATCCTGCCCGCGATCCGCGTTGGGGAAGGGTGGTAGAGTGCTATGGCGAAGACCCTTTCCTGGTTGCCGAGTTAGGTAAACAGATGGTATTGGGTGTTCAAAGCCAGGGCGTGGCGTCCACCCTAAAACATTATGCCGTGTACAGTGTGCCCAAAGGTGGTCGCGATGGTAATGCCCGTACCGATCCGCATGTGGCTCCGCGAGAGATGCACCAGATCTATCTCTATCCGTTCAAACGGGTTGTACAGGAGGCGCATCCATTGGGTGTAATGAGCAGCTATAACGATTGGGATGGCATTCCCATAACAGGAAGTCATTATTTTCTTACGGATTTGCTGCGTAACCAGTTTGGATTTAATGGTTATGTCGTTTCAGATAGCAAAGCCGTAGAATTTATCGCTTCCAAGCATCACGTGGCTGCCGATTTTAAAGGCGCTATTGAACAGGCTGTCAATGCGGGATTAGATGTATGGACGAATTTCAGGCAGCCCGAAGATTATATTCTTCCCTTACGGGAGCTGGTTAAAGAAGGTAAAGTATCCCAGGAAACGCTTAACAAACGGGTAAAAGAAGTATTAACGGTTAAATTCAAATTGGGATTGTTTGATCGTCCTTTTGTTGAAGATCCGCAGCAGGCTGATAAAACAGTTCACACCAAAGCCGATGATGATTTTGCCTTGCAGCTGAACCGGGAATCGCTGGTATTGCTGAAAAACGAAAAGAATATATTACCTCTTAACAAGCAGCAAACCCGGAAAATACTGGTAACAGGTCCGTTGGCGGCAGAAACCAGCTACATGGTTAGCCGGTACGGTCCGGGTAATAATCCGTCTACGTCCATATTAGAAGGTATAAAACAATATGGAGGAAATCATATCAGGGTAGATTATGCCAAAGGTTGCGATATTGTAAACCCCGGCTGGCCCGGAACGGAAATTATACCAACTGCATTGACAACTTCGGAACAAGCTTCCATAAACGAGGCGGTAGCCAAAGCCAAACAATCAGATATCGTGATCGCTGTGGTAGGTGAGGATGAAAAGCGGGTGGGAGAAAGCCTTTCGCGTACCAGCCTTGATCTGCCTGGCAGGCAACAACAGCTTTTACAGGCGCTTTACGAAACCGGTAAACCGGTAATTCTCGTACTGGTAAACGGCAGGCCTCTAACTATAAACTGGGCAAACCAGTACTTGCCGGCTATCCTCGAATCCTGGTTTTTAGGCCCGTCGGGAGGAAAGGCTGTTGCCGAAGCGATTTTTGGCGATTACAATCCCGGCGGAAAACTTCCGGTTACCTTTCCCAAAACTACGGGAGAACTGGAGTTTAATTTCCCGTTTAAGCCTGGTTCGCATGCCGATCAGCCATCATCTGGCGAAGACGGATATGGCTCAACACGGGTTAACGGGGCGCTTTATCCCTTTGGCTACGGCCTGAGCTATACCACATTTCAGTACAAAAACCTGAAAGTGACTCCCGAAAAACAAACCCCAACCGGCAATGTACAGGTTTCGGTTGAGGTAACCAATACCGGCAGCCGTAAAGGCGATGAAGTAGTGCAGCTATACATTCGCGATAAGCTGAGCAGCGTAATTGTCTACGATTCACAGTTACGCGGCTTTGAACGCATCACGCTGCAACCCGGCGAAACCAAAACCGTAACGTTTACCATTCATCCCGAACACCTGATGCTGCTTAACCGCGATATGCAATGGGTAGTAGAACCGGGCGAATTTGAAGCGTTAATAGGAAGCTCTTCCGAGGATATCCGGCAGAAGCAAACTTTTGTTATTACAGGTAAATAAACAGTAATGCATCAGGTTGTGTATATTTAAATTTCTTTGCAAATGCGATGAAGAAGTATGCTGGTAATAAGGTAATTACAATAAGCGATATCGCTAAAGAGCTGTCTGTGTCCAAATCAACGGTATCCCGGGCATTGCAGGATCATCATTCTATCAGCGATGCAACGAAACAGGCGGTAAAGCGGCTTGCGAAGCAATACAATTACCACCCTAATGCCATTGCATCAAGCCTGTTTAAAAAATCAACCAAAACCATTGGTGTTATCGTTCCTATTATATCGCATTACTTTTTTTCCACAGTTATATCGGGTATCGAAGATGTGGCGTACAAAGCCGGGTACAAGGTTATTATCTGCCAGTCCAATGAATCGTATAAACGTGAGGTTGATTTAGTAAAGACATTGTTGTCTGCTCATGTTGACGGTCTGATTGTTTCGGTTTCCCGCGAAACAAAAAATGCAGGTCACTTCCAGCTTTTTTTAGATAAGGGGATACCGCTGGTGTTTTTTGACCGGCTTCCTGTAGGTATTAAAAGCAACAGCGTTTCGGTTGACGATTATCAGGGAGCATACCATCTTGTAGAGCACCTGATCAAACAAGGTTTTAAAAAAATAGCACATTTTGCAGGTCCGCAGCATGTTATTGTGGCCAAAAACCGCTTCCTCGGCTATAAAGCCGCCTTGCAGAAACACCATATCCCATTTGACGAAAACCTGGTTTTTGAAACCGGCTTCGAGCGAAAACATGGCGCCAAAGCTGCTGAGCTGCTGCTATCCCGCGATACCCTTCCTGATGCGGTGTTTGCAGTTTGCGATCCGGTAGCAATCGGGTTGATGTTTGTGCTAAAACAACATGGAATAAAAATACCCGGTGATATGGCAGTCGCCGGGTTTAACGATGAGCCGATCGCTACCGTAATTGAGCCGCAGCTTACCACGGTAGTGCAGCCGGCTTTTGACATGGGTGTTTCGGCAGCAACCATTTTTCTCAAAAAAGTAACAGAAGATGCGGATGCTGATTTCATTGAAAAAGTACATCACACCGCATTAAGGATACGCAATTCGAGCTTGCGGCTAACTCCAAATCCCTCCTGAGATAGCGCTCGTTCAAAAAAGTGTGACCCCAGCTTGTATATCGCATTAAGATACCGGATTCCCGAGTACTCCTAGGATGTACCGACATCTTTAACAATAGACCCATTGACTTTTCAGCCCTTATCTGCACTATACGTTGTCCTCTCACTGCCTTTGTTAATCATGGAGGTGGATTTACCTTAACTGCCTATGTGGGTATTTGGAATAAAGTGTAGAACAGGCTTATATTGACCTTGTACCGGATGATGTATATTTTGAGCTTTTTAATAATCTAGTAAGATCATTCAGCTTTTTGCAACCGGTTGTAAAAAAACTTAAAATTTATCCAAATAAACCCAAGAAGATTTATTATTCAATCATATATACATTATATGTGAATATACACGGCAGATAATGCTAAAATAGCTGAATACTTCGCCAATTGATAAAAATAACAATTGCCGATTATTTGCTCAATTGCGATAACCAATTAACACACGTTTTCACCAATTAAAAAATGTTAACTAATGATGAGAAAATTGACGCTTTTTCATAGATGAAGAATGAGCATCTGGGATTTTAATTTTAGTAGAAATCAACCGGTTGCGTTAGCAGTCGGGTAAAACCAATTAATTAAATTAATATGAATAAAAAATTTACACGAGCTTTTTTGCCACCAGAGAAAGCTTTTGCATTGAATGCCGGAAGGCTAAGGATCTTCCTGCTTATGGCGGTATTGCAACTGCTTATTACGGCAGTTTATGCCCAGTCAACTATTAAAGTTACCGGAACTGTAACTGATTCTAAAGGCGAACCGCTGCCCGGGGTTAGTATAAAGGTAAAAGGCACACCTGCCGGTACTTCAACAAACGCTAACGGTAAGTATACCATTACAGTTCCCGATGCTAAATCGGTACTCACCTTTACCTATGTTGGTTTTGTAACTAAAGAAGAAAGTGTAGGCAGCCGTACCGTTATTAATATTAAACTAAGCGAAAATGTAAGCGATCTGGATGAAGTTGTAGTAACGGGCTACGGTAGCGCTGTAAGAAAACGCGACCTGACCGGCGCCATTGCTTCGGTATCATCAAAAGATATCCAGGAGCGGCAGCCTGTAACCTTATATGATGCCCTTCAGGGACAGGTAGCAGGCGCCCTGGTAATGAACGATAATGGTGATCCAACCGGCGAAGGAACCATCCAGATCCGGGGAGCGTCAACCATCAATGCATCTGGTACCGGCCCATTATATGTTATTGATGGAGTAATAAGCGATGACGCCAATTTTGTAAATCCGGCTGATATTGAAAGCTTTGAAGTGTTAAAAGATGCTTCTTCTGCTGCTATTTACGGTGCACGTGGAGCTAATGGGGTTATTATTATAACTACAAAAAGAGGCCAGGAAGGCAAGCCCAGTATAACAGTGCAATATACCCATACCCTGGGCGAATTGGCTCATAAATTACCTGCTGTTACGGCGGCAGATTTACGTTATTACCGGGCGCATCGCGACAATAAAACGACCGGTGCAGTGGCTGACTCGGTAAACCATTACATGAACCAGGATAATGATTTTCAGGACGAGATGCTGAGAACAGCGCACAAGCAGGTTGCTTCGCTGACATTACGGGGTGGGCAAAAAGGCTTAACCTATTATAGCGGTGTAAATTATACAGACGACCGTTCTATTGTTATTAATAGCTGGGCTAAAATGCTGCAGACCAAGCTTAACGTAGATTATCAAGCCTCGCCGAAGCTGAAGATCAGCAATAATTTAGCCTTTGCTTATCAGAGTGGTAACGATATCCCGGTGGGTACTTCTGTTAACGTGCTGTTTGACCGTAACCCCTGGACCAGCTTGTACAACCCTGACGGCTCGATGTCAAGTTATGTAGAATCCAAACGGAATCCTGTGGCGTATGCGTTATATGAAATTCATAAGCGTAACTACTTAACGGCGCAGTACAACATACAGCTTAATTATAAGATATATAAGGATCTGCAATTCACCACGTTGTTTAATGCTAAGGCCAGGAATAATCAATATACCAATTTCTCGCCCAAGTGGTTAACGTCAAAGGGCGAAGGTAATGCAAGCGGTACGAATGAACTTAGCAAAGATTTCAATTGGGAATACCAGGCATTCTTTAACTATAATAAAACCCTTGCCGGAAGCCATAATATAACCGGTATGTTGGGCTTCAGTGCTGACAGGCGGCGTTACGATGATTTCTATTTTGCCATGTCGCAATACCTGAACGAAACCATTTACACCTCAAATGCCGCGGGTCTGCTGGACCTGGCTAAGACCACTACATTTGCTACTGCCAATTCAGATGCATCGCTCTTTGGCCGCTTAGGTTATAATTATAAAGGCCGCTACTTGGTTGAGGGTACATACCGTCGTGACGGTTCTTCCCGTTTCGGTTCCAATAATAAATACGGAAATTTCTTCTCAGGATCCGCCGCATGGCGTTTCTCTGACGAAACATTTATGAAATGGTCTAAATCATTCCTGGAAGATGGTAAGTTGCGCTACAGCGTTGGACAAACCGGTAATGATGCTATTAATGATTACGGTTCTGTATCGCTCATCAATTTTGGCGATGAGTTTTATAACCTGGTAAGCATGGGAGCATTAAGTACTACCATGGGAAACACCAATATTAAATGGGAATCAACAACACAACAAAATCTTGGTCTTGACCTTAGTTTGTTCAAAGGCAAGGTGAGCGTATCAGTAGATGCATACAAAAAAGTTACTTCTAATTTGTTGTATGACAAAAAGTTACCTGCTGAGACAGGGTTTGTCAGTACTTTTATTAATTTAGGTACTATTACCAATAAAGGATTGGAGATAGCCATTGGCGGAACACCTGTAAGTAAGAAAGATTTCCAGTGGAGCACCAATGTCAACGCATCGTTTCAGCAGGGCAAAATTACTAAGCTGGCTGACAATAGCTCCTTTTTATCGGGTGATAAATGGCTGATACAAGAAGGCGGTAATATCGGTGATATGTACATGTTCAAAAATCTGGGTGTGTATCAATACGATGTGTCTAACGCCTACGATGAACATTGGAACCTGCTAACCCCCGTAGGCGTATCAAGCGATGGCAAAGCGGCAGAAGGTTACCTGCTTAACGGACAACCTTATACCGGTGTCGTGCAGCAAATGAAAGATGGAAGCTCCGGTCGGGTATTAACTGGTGGTAATACCATCTGGCAGGATACCGACCATAACGGGGTAATTGATAATAATGATAAAGCCATTTTAGGTAATGGTGTGCCTAAATACTACTTCGGGTTTGTCAATAATTTCAGGTACAAACAGTTTTCGCTCAATGTTATTTTTAACGGCAGCTTAGGTTACCAGGTATACAATAAGGTAGCTAATGGACAGAACAGGAACAGTTCAACCTATTCGCCGCCGACACCAGATGCCATTTACAATTCCTGGCAAAAGCAGGGCGATATTGCTAAATATCCTTACTTCCCGAATAAAGACACTTATGGCGACATGCGTTATGGCATAAACAGCTTATATCTCGAAGATGGTGATTTTATCCGCCTGAGCAGCGCTAAGCTGACCTATACGCTGGATAATAAAATTGCCAAAAGATTTAAGGCAAAATCTGCTAATGTATACGTTTTTGGCCAGAACCTGGCTACCTGGACAAACTACAGCTGGTTTGACCCCGAGTTTAGCTCTAAAGGTTTAAACATTGGTGAGGATAGCGGTAAATATCCCAAAAGAAGAGAAATTGGTTTAGGTGTCCAGTTAATTTTTTAAAGTATTTGATATGAAAAAGATAATATTCGGGACTGCCATCTGCAGTATGTTAATTGTACTGGGCAGTTGTAAAAAATTTTTAGACGAGAAGCCGTTAAGTGCGGTTTCACTCGAACAATATTTCCGGTCGGCACAGGATATTACCTCATCGGTAGCCGGTGTATATGCTGCCTTTCAGCAGGAAATGACCGGCGATGGTGATAATAAATCAAAAATATCAACGTATGGTGGTAAATATCATTATTGGGGAGAATCCCGCTCAGATGATTTTGAGCGCAATGGCTATTACAGCACGCTTGACGTAGAAACTACGTTAAACCAGCTCACCTCCGATAATGATATGGCCGATTGGACAGGTTTGTATATTACTATAGGTCGGGCCAATACCTGTATCAAATACATTCCTGGAGTCCCTAAGTACGATGCTACCGTTTCGCCAGTAACTGTAAATAACAGCCTGGCGCAATGCTATGCCATGCGGGCCATGTGCTATTTTTACATCGTACGGCTCTGGGGCGATGCGCCGATCTGGCTGGAACCTTACGAAGACCAGGCTGAAAATCCGGAAAAACCGAGGGAGAGTAAAGACAAGATCCTGGATGAAGTGATTTTGCCCGATCTTCAGAAAGCGTATGAATTGATTCAGAAAAATCAGACAGCTAATGTATGGTATATTAATGAGCCTGCTATTTGTGCCATGCTGGCCGACGTATACATGTGGAAGAGAGATTTCCCGAATGCGAAAGCCTGGATGGATAAGCTGTTCGCGACTAAAGGCCCGCAAGGAACAGTTTATGGTACGACCGGTGCTACGCTGGAACCGCAGGCAACCTGGAAAAAGCTGTTCACTGCACCTAATACAACAAACGAGAATATCTGGAGCATTAACTGGGATTTTACTTCAAACGGATGCGCTTGTATACCAGTATCTATTCAGCTGAGTAATAATCACCAGAAAATAGACTCGGTACTTCACACTACCTGGAAAAAGAACCTGGTTGATACACGTGTAACCAAGTCCATGGATACGTTACAGGGAAATGGTCACTGGGATAAAGTGCTTAAATATTATGACCCGGTAACAAATGGTACAAAATTTCCGGCAACTGCCGATAAGATGAACGTTTACCTGGTAATGTACCGCTTAGGCGATATCTATTTGCTCTATGCCGAAGCATTGAACCAACTTGATAAACCCGGGGATGCCATTACTTTCTTAAATTTCATCCGAAAAAGGGCTATCCTTGCTTCAAATTATGTACCTTATACAACGGCCGATTTTGCAACCAAAGAAGATTTGGAAGATGCTATACTGAAAGAACGTCAATATGAATTACTGGGCGAAGGTAAGCGTTGGTTCGACTTGATACGTACCAACCACGTTGAAAAAGTAATGGATCCTATCTTATCTTTACGGCAGCAAAAATACGGTGTACCTGTAGTTGGTTTTGGTACCGATACCAGGAGGTATTTGTGGCCCTTATCTAAAGACGTGCTTAACGCCAATTCATTGTTAACCCAAAATAAACCCTACAATTAAAAGCAAAAGCATTATGAAAAAGTTACCAGTTTTATTGATCGCTGCTTATGCAATGGTGTTAGCAGGATGTTCGTTATTCGGGTTGGATGTGCAGAAAGATGCCAAACACCCAAAAGCAGATACTATTGATGCCCATTTATATAAAAACGCCTGGGAGTATATCAAATCAAGAAGTATTGAATCAGCTACAGATACGCTTTTTAAACCGTTTTATACTGGTATTATTTACAGCGGTATAGATAC
This sequence comes from Pedobacter sp. BS3, assembly GCF_008274585.1. GTDB lineage: Bacteria > Bacteroidota > Bacteroidia > Sphingobacteriales > Sphingobacteriaceae > Hufsiella_A. The sequence goes on from NZ_VTRT01000004.1 coordinate 132,196, forward strand.
CAATGAATACAAAAAAGAAAACAGGACATATATCTTGTTGAACAGTGAAGCTGTATACAAAAAGAACAGTGCGTTGTCATTTTTTAACAATGTTCCGGGAAAAACCGGTTTGACAGGCAAAAACGATTGGCGTAATTACGATAAAGATGTGGTTAAGGCATATTTACAGTACCTCATTATAGAAGGGCAGTATGCACACGAAAATATACCCATCACCAGGCTTGATGTAAAAACCACCTGTCCGGCAGGAACATACCCGTCAAACCCCAATTCAATTATGAATCTCAGGGTGTACAATGGCGAGTACCCAGGTGCAAACCAGCAGGATTCGCCGATAATTATTAATGAGAATCTTGCGGCACCGACTAATTTCGTGATTACATCCGATTTACGCCCGACTAATGGTATCATCCAGGTAGTCAGGTGCTGGGTAGATCCCAATGCCCCAGTAATTGAGTAATTGTTTTAGGTGTTGATAAGATACCTAAAAACCGATCGTCATTGCGAACCGAAGGGCTGCTTGAGAAATGGCGTGAAGCAATCTTGAGAGTATTAATAGATTGCTTCCTCACTTCACTGCGTTTCGTTCCTCGCAATGACGATATTTTTAATTTAGTAAAGTGTATTATAAAGTGCCATGAAATTTATTTATTGCGTGTTGCTATGTGTCGGTGTTTTACTATCAAATGTATTTTGTAAGAAAAGCAAAGGTACCGGACAGGAGAATGGAGTTGATAATTCTGAAACGCCGATCCCTCCGAAAAGTACAGCTTTGGTTTACATCGGCTCAAACCAAAAGCTGGCATACAACACTTACGCCAATGAGGGCGAAACAAACAGTGTAAATACTGTTCCGGACTTTTCACATGCCGGTTACAAGGATGGTGGTGTTTCGTTGCCCGATATTCCGGTAAAGAAAACAATTAGCGCCATTTCCGGCGATAATCTGCAGCATATCCAGGATGCGATAAATGAAGTGCAAGATCTTCCTGCCGATGCCAATGGCTTTCGCGGAGCCGTTTTGTTGCAGGCTGGTACGTACAATGTAGAAGGAACGCTGGTCATCAGCAAAAGCGGTGTAGTGCTGCGGGGTGCGGGTCAGGGTGCTGCAGGAACAATTATAAAAGCTACCCAAAAAGCGCAGCATACCCTCATCCAGCTTAAGGGTTCGGGCTCCGGCTTAGCAGAAGTAAGCGGAACGCGTAAAAAGATAACCACAGATTATGTCCCTACAGGAGCAATCAGCTTTGCTGTAGAATCAGCTGCCGGTTTTGCCGTTGGCGATCACATTGCCGTATATCGTGTACCTAACCAGGCATGGATTGATGATCTGCAAATGGCGCAATATGGCTGGGTGACAAAAGATTATGATATCAGTTTTGAACGCAAAATAGCTGCCGTTAATGGAAATATCATTACCATTGATGCGCCGGTAGTTGACCCTATTCAATCCAAATATGGCGGCGGATATGTTTATAAAACCAACATCAACGGCAGAATCAGTAATTCTGGCATTGAAAACCTGCGGCTGGTTTCATATTACGATGGCGACGAGGACGAAAATCACGGCTGGAAGGGTATCGAGCTGATCCGTGCCGAGAATTGCTGGGTGAAACAGGTAACCGCCCAGTATTTCGGTTATGCCTGTGTTTCCATCAGCAAAGAATCGGTGCACAATACCGTAGAAGAATGCGCTATGCTCGATCCAAAGTCTATAACAACCGGTGGACGGAAATACTCATTTAACCTGGAGGCGGGAGCGTCGTTTAACCTGTTTCAGCGTTGCTTCACACGTGGAGGCAGGCATGATTTCGTAACCGGCTCACGCGTACCTGGCCCTAATGTGTTTTTAGATTGCTATGCTACCGATACACAATCGGATATTGGGCCGCATCACCGCTGGGCGACCGGTGTGCTGTTTGATAATATATATGGGGGACAAATTCATGTGCAGAACCGAAAGGCAATGGGATCTGGTCATGGTTGGGCCGGTGCGCAAATCCTATTCTGGAATTGTGCGTCCTATAAAAATGATATTAAGGTAGAAAGCCCTAAAGGAGCCCGTAATTGGGGCATTGGCTGTACAGGGCTTCAAAAAAATGGAGCCGGATATTGGGAAAGCTGGAATACTAATGTGCTGCCTCGAAGCCTGTACCTGGCACAACTCAAAGACCGTTTGGGCGAAAGCGCCGTAAATAAAATAACGATAGCAGCCCAACGCAGCGGAAATATTTATAATTTATTAAAATCATGGGCTGGGGAAGGTAAATTGTCCAATTAGAAATAACGTTTATAGCGTACATTTGAGTTTGTCTAAAAGTTCCCGTCATCCCGAGGCATAGCTGAGGGATCTCCGTCAGAAGTGCTTAGGAAAGAGATTTTGCTTCGCAGCTACTTCGTGGTCTCCTCCTAAGGTCGTCGAAATGACGGTGCTTCCTGACTTTTTAGACATCCTCATTAATTTTAAGTAAATCCATTTTGATACATGCGTAAATTTCAGATTATCAGCTTTATTTTCGTTTTAACAATACAAACGCTTTTTGCCCAGCAAAGCCGGCGGTTAATACATAATTGGCAATTCCTCAGGCAGGATCTGGGCGGTATTTGGGAGGCAGTGCGTCCTGTTGGATCGGGAAACCCGGAAAGTGTTCCGCTGTGGCAGGATGTTACCTTGCCGCATTGTTTTAATGCTACCGACGCCGTTGATCCCGATGTAAATTATTACCAGGGCCCAGGCTGGTATCGTACTGGCTTGACAGTAAATAATCCGTATTCTGGCGGGCGTACCTTACTGCACTTTGAAGGTGCCGGACAAAAAACAGAAGTGTACATCTACACTACCAAAGTAGGATCGCACGTTGGCGGATATGATGAATGGACAGTAGACATTACCGATGCTGTAGAAGCGTTCAAAAAAACGGATGTTTATCAGAAGCAGTTTAAAGGCAAAATTCCCTTATCCATTCGCTGCGATAACTCCCGCGATCTGGAAATGATTCCGTCAGACCTTTCTGATTTTAACCTGTACGGAGGCTTATACCGTTACCTCAACCTGGTGTATGTGCCGTCCTTGTCGTTTGATAAGCTGTTTGTACATGCCGAAACCGATGCTGCGGGGAAAAATGGCAGCTTGTCAGTCAGAGCCCGCTTTTACAATCCGCTGAATGCGAAAAGTGCTCATGTTGCCATTCATGTTATTGACCCAAATGGGAAAACAGTGGCTGTTTCAGAAAATACCCTCGACAATCTTTCGGGAGATATAACACTGAAAAATATCGCAATCAAGAAACCGGCATTGTGGCATCCCGACCACCCGGAATTGTATACCGTTGAAGCCCGTCTTTCTGCTGCATCCGGTGAGGTCACCCAACGGGAGAAAATCGGTTTTCGCAATTTTCAATTTGTGGATTATGGTCCGTTTATGCTGAATGGTAAGCGTTTGCTGCTTCGCGGAACACACCGGCACGAAGACCACGCAGGAGTGGCTGCCGCTATGACCGAAGATATGATACGCACCGAAATGAAGATGATGAAGGAGATGGGCGTTAATTTTATCAGGCTGGCACATTACCAGCAATCGCCCATTGTGCTTAATCTATGCGATAGTTTAGGCATATTAGTTTGGGAAGAAGAACCCTGGTGCCGGGGTGGTTTAGGTGGCGACGTTTACAAAAATCAGGCCCGTAGGATGCTCACCAACATGATAGAGCAGCATTACAACCATCCATCAGTAATTATCTGGGGATTAGGTAATGAGAACGATTGGCCGGGAGATTTTCCGGAATTTGATAAAGAGAAGATACGGACCTTTATGAAAGAGCAGAATGATTTAGCTCACCGGCTTGACCCATCCCGTAAAACGGCCATTCGCCGCTGCGATTTCTGCAAAGATATTGTCGATGTATATTCCCCGTCCATCTGGGCCGGCTGGTATCGCGGCATTTATACCGAATACAAAGAAGTTTCAGAGCAGGAATTTAAAACCGTAAAGCACTTTCTGCACGTGGAGTGGGGCGGTGACAGTCATGCCCGCCGCCATTCCGAAAATCCCGATAAGGCATTAATGAATATTAAATCCGGTGACGGGGCAGATGAACGTGCGGGAGATGCCTCTTTATATGGCGGTGCTGCCCGTGTTTCAAAAGATGGCGATTGGAGCGAAAGTTACATCTGCAACCTAATAGACTGGCATTTGAAAGAACAGGAAACCATGCCCTGGCTTACCGGCTCAGCCTACTGGCCGTTTAAAGATTTTTCAACGCCGGTACGTCCCGATAACCCCGTTCCGTATGTAAACCAGAAAGGCGTTATTGAACGCGATTTCACCAAAAAGGAAGCATATTACGTATTCCAGTCATACTGGACAGATAAGCTGATGGCGCACATTTACGGGCATACCTGGCCGGTACGCTGGGGCGATGCCGGTGAAGAGAAATTGATTAAAGTTTACTCCAATTGTACCGAGGCAGAGCTGTTTTTAAACGGCAAAAGTTGTGGGATAAAAAAGCGTAACAGCCAGGATTATCCGGCTGCAGGCTTACGCTGGAACCTGGTGTTTAACCCTGGCGAGAATCACGTAAAAGTTGTAGCTAAAAAAGGCAAAACAGTGGTTCAGGATGAAATAACATTCAGGTATCAAACCGAAAAATGGGGAAAACCGGCTAAAATGACCTTACAGAAAATCGCTGATGAGAACGGCATTGCCACAGTAGAGGTAAAGCTGTTTGATGCCAATGCTGTTCAATGCCTGGATGCCACCAACTGGGTACGGTTCGGTTTGGCCGGAGACGGTAGCTTGATTGATGACCAGGGCACTTCGGATGGCTCACGGAAAGTGCAGTTGTATAATGGACGTGCAATTATCCGTGTAAAAACCAATGGTGGAAGAAGTACAGTGAGTGTGCAGTCGGAAGGTATTCCAACTGCGTTTGTGAATTTGTAATCCAAACAAACTTCATAGGTTTAAAATTATTGCGATGAGTGAAGCCACGGAAGATACCAACAAAACAATGAACAACCTGAAAATTACCCTGCTCAGTATTTTTCTCCTTACGGGATACCGGGCGATGTGCCAGGCAGATGATTCTGCGCTAAAACTTTGGTACACAAAACCGGCCACGGCCTGGGAGGAGGCATTGCCGTTGGGTAACGGTAAAACCGGTGTTATGGTGTTTGGAGGAATTTCTAAAGAGAGGTTCCAGCTAAACGATGCGACCCTGTGGTCCGGTTATCCGGCTTCGGGGAATAACCCCGATGGCCCGGTTGTTTTGCCGCAGGTAAGGCAGGCTGTAGCCGATGGCGATTATGACAAGGCCGCCATATTATGGAAGAAGATGCAGGGGCCTTATTCCGCACGTTACCTGCCTTTAGGCGATTTGTGGCTGTCATTTCATCTTCCCGATACAACCGTTACGTCCTACTACCGCGATTTAAACCTGAACAATGCGCTTGCTACGGTAAGGTATACAGCGAACGGCATTACCTATACCCGTGAAACGTTTATCAGCTATCCCGGTAAGGTAATGGCTATACGTATCACGGCCAGTAAAAAAGAAGCATTGAATTTTACCATCGGTTTAACCAGCAAGCTACACTTTACTACCTCAGCTGTCGGAAACGATTACCTGGTATTGAAAGGTAAAGCGCCCAAATTCGTAGCCAACCGCGACTACGAGCCTTTCCAGGTAGTATACGATAAAGACAATGGCGAAGGCATGAACTTTCAAATTCACGTTAAGGTTAAAACCGAGGGCGGGAGTATGCAGGCTGCCGATAGTACGCTAAACATACAAAATGCCAGTGCCGTTACACTTTACCTGGCCGAAGCCACCAGCTTTAACGGGTTTGATAAGTCTCCCGGTTTTCAGGGGAAAGACCCGGCCCTTGAAGCAAAAGCCAATTTGAATCAGGCTGTCGCGAAATCTTTTGAACAACTAAAAACCGGTCACGTTACCGATTACCAGAAGTTATTTAAGCGGGTGATCTTTAAGCTCGATGCCGATAAGCAGGCGATGAATCTGCCGGTTAATGAGCGCTTGTTAAGGTTCAAAGAGCATCCTTCCGATCACCAGTTACAGGTATTGTATTACCAGTTCGGGCGTTACCTGATGATTGCCAGTTCGCGTCCCGGTTCGCGGCCTACCAATTTGCAGGGCATCTGGAATGACCATGTACAGCCGCCCTGGGGTAGTAATTATACGACCAATATCAATACCGAAATGAATTACTGGCCGGCCGAAAATACCAACCTTTCAGAATGCCATCAGCCTTTGTTTGACTTTATGAAAGAGCTGGCAGTGAACGGAGCTAAGACAGCAAAAGTAAATTACAACATCAGCGAAGGCTGGGTGGTACACCATAACTCTGATCTGTGGGCTAAAACTTCGCCTCCCGGAGGTTACGATTGGGATCCTAAGGGAAGTCCAAAATGGTCGGCCTGGCCTATGGCTGGTGCCTGGCTTAGTACCCATTTGTGGGAGCATTACCGTTTTACGGGAGATACAGCATTTCTGAAAAACGAAGCCTACCCGCTCATGAAAGGTGCTGCACAGTTTATGCTGCACTGGCTGGTGAACGATTCTAAAAGCGGGTATCTGGTAACCAATCCCTCTACATCGCCGGAAAATACCATAAAAATTAAGGGTAAAGAATACCAGCTTAGTATGGCTACCACGATGGATATGGCTATTATCCGTGAGCTGTTTAACGATTGTATAGCGGCTGCTAAAGTATTAAATAATGATACTGATTTTAGCGGGCAACTGGCAAAGGCCAAAAGCAGGTTATACCCCTATCATATCGGCCGGTACGGACAAATACAGGAATGGTACCAGGATTGGGATGATCCCAAAGATACGCACCGGCACATTTCACAGCTTTTCGGACTTTATCCCGGTACACAGATTTCGGTATTTAATACGCCGGAGCTGGCCGCCGCGGCTAAACAAACGCTGATACATCGCGGCGATGTCAGCACAGGCTGGTCTATGGCCTGGAAAATAAACTGGTGGGCACGTATGCAGGATGGGAATCATGCTTATAAGATATTGAGCGCCGCATTTAATTATGTCGATCCGCACCAAACGCATGGCAATATGAGCGGGGGAGGTACCTATCCCAATTTGTTTGATGCTCACCCGCCGTTCCAGATTGACGGTAACTTCGGCGGGACAGCCGGTATCACGGAAATGTTGCTGCAAAGCCATGAGGGTGAGTTAAACCTGCTGCCGGCCCTGCCGGATGCCTGGTCAAACGGCTCTATTGCCGGCATTAAGGCACGGGGGAATTTTACGGTGGACATCGCCTGGGCAAAAGGAAAGCTGGTAAAAGCAAAAATTTATTCCGCTAACGGAGGCGATTGCCGGTTAAGAACAGCTATTCCGGTAAAAGTCAAAGAAGTTAGCACACTTCAACGCGATGCAGGTGCGCTTAACGCAGCTGTTGAAGTTCCGCCGTATCAAAAAAATCCATCGGCAAAGCTCCTGCAACTGGATGTCCGCAAAGGTTATGTCATTGATTTTAAAACCGAAAAAGGAAAGTCGTATACCATTGTTCCGCTATAATCTTAGGCTCACTTAGGCTCATCCGGATTTGCAATCCGGATGCCAATAACTGCGGATTTGTAATCCGCTTAAAAAATTAAATGAGCGCCATGAGTAACTTGATATATCAATTATTGTATACTTCGGCCAAGCTTCGTGAATACACGAAGCTTCCCTTATACCGGTTCGTGAGGACACGAACCGGGGCGTTGGCTCATCCGGATTTGCAATCCGGATGCCAATAATTGCGGATTTGCAATCCGCTTAAAAAATGAAACAAGCGCTTATGAGAAAATTGCAGCTTCATATATCGATTATTGTATTCCTGCTTGCCCAGGCTTTAAGCGGTTGGGCACAGCCCATAAACTGGACGGAAGTTGCTCCGGGTATATGGAAAGGCGTTGTTGGAACGCCCGAAACATTCAACCTGCTAACCGCTTCGGGCGCAAAGCCCAATGTCGAAGCGTTGAAGAAGCTTGGCGAAGCGGCCTTCCCATTGCCGCAAAACGATATCGCGGCCCAGGTAACCGATGGAAAAACGTATGTACGTTTCCCCCTCGAAAAAAATGAGCAATTGTTTGGTTTTGGCCTGAATTTCCAGACCGTATACCAACGTGGCAAGGTGCTGGAGCTGCATGTAGACCATTACGGCGGTAAAGATAATGGGCGCACCCATGCACCGGTTCCGTTTTATGTATCGTCAAACGGGTATGGCGTATTTATAAATGCTGCACGGTATATCAAAGTTTGGGCCGGTACGGGAGTCCGCAAAGACAGCCCGAACTTTCCGGAGCCTAAAGACCGTACAACAGATAAAAGCTGGAAATCAAGGCCGTATTCGGATGCGGTTGAAATGCTGATACCCGCAGCAGGTACAGAAATTTATGTATTCGCGGGCCCCAAGCCTCTGGATGCGGTGAGGCGGTACAATTTATTTAATGGCGGAGGCTGTCTTCCCCCGCGTTGGGGATTGGGTTTTGTACAGCGTATGATGACCCGTTATACTGCGGCGGACGTTGAAAATGAAGTAAACGCATTTGCCGAAAAAGGTTATCCGCTGGATGTGGTAGGTCTTGAGCCGGGCTGGCAAAGCAAGGCTTACCCCGGTACCTTTCAATGGGATACTACCCGCTTTCCACAGCCGGCTGCGTTTATAGGCAACCTGCTTAAAAAAGGCATCCGCTTAAACCTATGGATAAACCCATACATTTCGCCTGACGCACCGTTTTATAAAGAAATCCGTCCGTTTACGGCCTCGCATACCGTTTGGTTAGGCTTAGTGCCCGATTTTACCATGCCGCAAGCCCGGAAACCTTTTTTCTCGCAATTGCAGAAAGACCAGGTAAACATCGGCGTAAGCGGTTATAAAATAGACGAGGTAGACGGTTACGATTATTACTTGTGGCCCGATGTTGCCATGTTTCCGTCCGGAAACAGCGCCGAGCAGATGCGGCAAACTTATGGCTTGCTGTTGCAACGCTACAGCACAGAGATGATCAGGCAACGTAACCAGCGGACGTACGGCCTGGTTCGGGCATCCAATGGCGGCGGCACCTCGTTTCCCTATGTAATCTACAACGATTACTATAACCACGAGGACTTCATCACCGCCTTAATTAACAGCGGCTTCTGCGGCGTATTGTGGACTCCTGAAGTACGTGCATCCAAAACCGGCGAAGAATGGTTGCGCCGCATCCAGTCGAACGTATTTTCGCCCATGGCCATGATTAATGCCTGGTCAAGCGGCACCAAACCCTGGACATATCCCGAAGTAGAAAAACAGGTAAAAGCCTTCGCCTTGCTGCGGATGCGGATGATGCCCTATTGGTACAGCGAGTTTGCGAAATATCATTTCGAAGGTACGCCGCCATTCCGGGCGATGAATCTGGAAGACGGGTTTATGCAGCGTCCGCAGTCGGAAACATCCGGGAAGGTAAACCTGGAAGAGAACCCGTATGCCGAAGCCGCCACTAAAGAAATTAAAGACCAGTACATGGCCGGCGAATACCTGCTTGTTGCCCCGATGTTTGCCGGGCAAACCAGCCGGAAGGTCGTTCTCCCCAAAGGGAAATGGTATGATTTTTATACCGGGGCCTTTGCCGGCGACGGTGAAGTAATAACTGTTACGCCGGGTTTGGATAGAATACCGGTTTTTGTGAAAGATGGCGGTATTATTCCCATGATGCCCCCTGTATTGCATGCACCTAAAGCCGGGCAAAAAGTGGATATAGAAATTCGCTATTACGGCGAAAAACCGGGCGTATACCGTTTATACGATGATGACGGTGAAACGTTCGATTATGAAAAAGGGCAATACAACTGGCGTGAAGTTAAGGTACGGCGGATTGGAAATGCCATACAGGGAAGCATATCTCCGGCCGTAGGCGGCAAGCCCAATACCATTGGTAAAGTTACATGGACATTAATGACAAAGTAAGATGAAGTATTTTTTTGCAATTATAAGTTTGATGGTTTTCGCCGGAGGTTTAAATCCGGTCGATGCAAAATCGTATGAGCCGAAAGTAGCCGGTGTATTGCGTAAACAGATATTGGAAGAAGCAGCCTGGGCCTTAATGCAGCAGCCGGTTACCGTAACAGCACAAACATCGCCACGGAGTGCCGGCGGCAAGCACGATTTCTTTTCGGAAGGCGATTACTGGTGGCCCGACCCGCAGAACCCTTCAGGGCCTTATATCCAGAAAGACGGGATGACCAATCCGGATAATTTTGTAGCTCACCGGCAGGCCATGATTCGTTTCAGCCGGATTATCGGAGCGCTGGCATCGGCCTACAAGCTTACCGGCGATAAAAAGTATGCTCTCCATGCTTTGGTGCATTTAAAAGCCTGGTTTATTAACCCCGAAACCCTGATGAATCCCAACCTGGCCTTTGCCCAGGCCATACAGGGAAGGTTTACTGGTCGCGGAATCGGTATTATTGACACCATTCAGCTGATGGAAGTGGCGCAGGGTGTGCTGGTAATGCAGGCAGCTTTCAATACATCCGATTTAAACGGCATAAAAAAATGGTTTGCCGATTATCTCACCTGGCTTACCACGCATCCCTACGGAAAGGATGAGATGAATGCCAAAAACAATCACGGCACGTGCTGGGTAATGCAGGTTGCCGCTTTCGCGAAGCTGACCGCTAATAAAGCATTGCTCGATTTTTGTCGTGAAAGATATAAAACCGTGCTGTTGCCTGATCAAATGGCGGCGGACGGAAGCTTTCCTTTAGAGCTTGCCCGTACCAAGCCTTACGGCTATTCCATATTTAACCTGGACGCTATGGCGACGATTTGTCAAATACTTTCAGATAAGCAGGAAAACCTGTGGAATTATACAACCACGGATGGCAAAACCATAAAAAAAGGTATTGAATTTCTTTATCCATACATTGCCGATAAAAGCAAATGGCCGTTTAAGCACGATGTGATGTACTGGGAAAACTGGCCTGTGGCACAGCCATCGCTGGTGTTTGGCGCTAATGCCTTTCATAACGGGCAATGGTTTAAAACCTGGGCAAGGTTGGATCATGATCCTCAGGTAGAAGAAGTTATCCGGAATTTACCGGTAAGGCATCCGCTGATATGGTTTTATTAGTGCTCATTCGGATTTGTAATCCGGATGGTAATAACAGCGGATTTATAATCCGCATAAAAAATCTTCAATGAAAAATACAATACGGCTTTTAGTTTTAGTATTACTGCTGAGTTCGGGATTTACCTGCTTTGCCCAGGTAAAAGGCGATGAAGATGCTGAAATGTTTAACAAGGCCAAAGTTCGTGATCAAAAAGCAATTGATGAGGCAGAGGATGGTTGGTGGACAGCATCGATGAAAACTCATGATGAGCGCATCCAGTGGTGGCGTGAAGCCCGTTTCGGGATGTTTATTCACTGGGGCGTTTATTCATTGCCGGCCGGCGAATGGAAGGGCAAAAAGGTAAACGGTTATGCTGAACACCTGATGCGGAAAGAAAAGATATCCCGTGAGGAATACCTGAGCCTGGCGCATCAATTTGATCCGGTGAAATTTAATGCTGACGAATGGGTGAAGGAAGCCAAAAAAGCAGGGATGCGGTATCTGATCATTACAGCTAAACATCACGATGGCTTTGCGATGTATAATTCTTCGGTATCTGATTTTAATGTGGTTAAGCAAACCGCCTGGCACCATGACCCGATGGTGGATTTATCGGCAGCCTGCAAAAAATACGGTATCAAATTTGGCTTTTATTATTCGCATGCGTTTGACTGGGAGCATCCCGATGCGCCGGGAAATGATTGGGAATACAAAAATCCGGGCGGCGATTTGGGTTTATACGGTGGCACAAACTGGTATGATGTTCACCCGGAATTGTTAGCTAAAGCACAGCGTTACGTCGACCAAAAGGCCATCCCCCAGATCAGGGAACTGCTAACCCGGTATCATCCTGATATTTTATGGTTTGATACCCCGCAAAAATTGCCGCTGTCCGAAAATATCCGCATTCTGAAAGCCATTCGTGAAACTGATCCTAACGTGGTGGTTAACGGACGTTTGGTGCGAAGCGCCACGGCAAATTTTGGCGATTATAAGAATACGGCCGATCGTCCGGCAGAATTTTACCCGGTTAAAGGCGACTGGGAAGCCATTCCTACCACCAACGAATCGTATGGCTATTCAAAATATGATAATTCGCATAAGCCGGCCTCGTTCTTCATTCAACTGCTTGCCAAATCGGTGGCGAAAGGCGGTAACCTGCTCCTAAATATCGGCCCGAAAGGCGATGGTGAATTTGATTCGAAAGATACCCGTATATTAGATAGTATCGGGCTGTGGATGAGCAAAAACAGCAGCAGTATTTATGGTGCTGGAAAATCGCCCTTACCGTTACAAAATTGGGGAGTAACCACGCTGAAGGGTAATAAATTATACCTGCATATATTTAACTGGCCGGTCGATGGTAAATTGTATGTCGGCGGATTAAAGACAGTGATATCAAAAGCCTATTTACTGGAAGATGAAAAGAAAAAGCCGCTTATACTGAGCCGCTCGGGGGAAATAGACTGGCAGATCACGGTGCCCAAACAAGCGCCCGACCAGATAAATACCGTTATTGTCGCCAAACTGCAGGCTCCCGTCCAAACAGATTCACTGCTGTATGTTGCGCCCAATGTTCCGGTAACCCGTTTGCTGGCATTTGACGCCCAACTGAGCAAAGGTTTTAAATTTGGTGACGGTAAAGCCAGCCGTTATTATGTTGAAAATTGGCAAAATACCGGTCAAACCGTTCAGTGGCATTTCAGGACAATCCAGCCACAACGATTTAAGGTGATGATAAAATACCTTGCGGGAGGCGATGCCGGAGGAACATATCGCTTAAGCTTAGGTGATTTAAAAGCCAGTAAAGTTGTATCGCAAACACATAATGGCAGTGCGATCATAACAGATCCGGTTGGCCGGGTATCGCTCAAAGCGGGAGTACATACCCTGCTCATCAAACCTGAGCAGATTACGGGAAAAGAGTTAATGAAATTGCTGGAAGTTCAGTTAATTCCGGTTAACGGCGCTAGGGCTGACTAAAAAGTTCTCGTCATCCCGAAACGTAGCTGAGGGATCTCCGCCAGAAGTGCTTAGGAAGAAGATTTTGCTTCGCAGCTACTTCGTGGTCTCCTCCTAAGGTCGTCGAAATGACGCTGCTTTTTGACTTTTTGGTCGGCCACGTAATAACCCGTGGATCCGCTTGAATAAATTAAAATTATATTTACGCTCATCAGGATAATAATAACAGTGGATTTGAACTAAATTAGAAAATTAAAACAAACACATATATGAACACCAAAATCGCTTATATCAGCATTATTTTATTCTTTTCCGGGTTCGTTTCCTTTGCTCAGAAGATCAACATCAAAAAGGCTTTTGAGCATGCCGAAAAACAAACTTCGCTGATGCTGCAGGAAATTGAGCAAGTAAAAAAGAGTGCTAAAACCGGACTGGTATCGCCACGTACCCTGGAAAATGGCGAATTAAAGCTGGTGGCTTCCAAAGACTGGACCAGTGGATTTTTCCCCGGCGAATTGTGGTATTTGTATGAATATAACCAGCAAACAAAATGGCTGGATGAGGCTAAAAAATTTACGGCCAATATTGAAAAAGAAAAAACCAACGGAACCACGCATGATATGGGCTTTAAGGTGTACTGCAGTGTGGGCAATGGCTATCGTTTAACGCACGATGCGCATTACCGGGATGTGCTTATTCAATCGGCAAAAACATTATCTACGCGTTTTAATCCAAAGACGGGAGTGATACGCTCCTGGGATCACAATCGTGATAAATGGGTGAACCCGGTTATCATTGATAACATGATGAATCTGGAACTGCTGTTTGAAGCCACTAAGCTCACCGGAGATTCTTCGTTTTACCGGATAGCGGTAAGTCACGCCAATACAACCATGAAGAATCATTTCCGGGCCGATTACAGCTCGTACCATGTGGTAGATTATGACCCGCAAACCGGTGCAGTATTGAAGAGAGGAACTCATCAGGGCTATAGCGATGAATCGGCCTGGGCACGCGGACAAGCCTGGGCGTTATACGGTTACACCATGTGCTACCGGTACACTAAAGATCCGGCTTATCTTAGCCAGGCGGAGCATGTAGCCAACTTTATCCTGAACCATCCCAATATGCCTGCTGATCTGGTACCTTATTATGATTTTAATGCTCCCGGTATTCCGGATGAACCGCGTGATGCTTCTGCAGCGGCCGTCATAGCATCCGGTTTATACGAGCTGAGTGCATACAGTAAACAGGGTAAATTTTTTAGCGGGAAAGCTGATAAAATGCTATATTCTCTTACGACTAAATACACAGCTCCGGCTGGGTCAGCTAAGGGATTTATATTGCTACATAGTACAGGTTCTAAACCTGGTAATTCTGAAATTGATGTTCCGTTAAGCTACGCCGATTATTATTACCTGGAAGCGTTACTGCGGAAAAAGAACCTGCAGAAATAAGATTGAAGCCGCATTGCCGGTTATGAAGTGCGCTGGAGCGAAGCTCCGCCTTCGTTCAGATATGTTTAACCTCCAGGTTTTTACAATTTCAACGCAATCAACGTCCGGAGTGCTGTTGGTGTTAAACCTCTTTTCCGTCAGCCCCGGCGTTACAAACGCCGGATAATGATGCACTCGTTATTGTAAACGAGCGCAATTGTGCCTTACAGGTAAAAAGCACTAATCCATTCTTCATTCTCCATTGTCCATTCTCCCTTGTCCACTGTCCACTATCCATTCTCCATTCTCCCTTGTCAGTTGTCCACTGTCCATTCTCCACTGTCCATTCTCCACTGTCCATTCTCCACTGTCCATTCTCCACTGTCCACTATCCATTCTCCATTGTCCATTCTCCACTGTCCACTAATCCATTGTCCATTGTCAGTTGTCCACTGTCAGTTGTCCACTGTCCCTTGCTCACCGACCATTTACGTTAAAATAACTTATCGATATACCAAATAGGTAAAATTTTCGGCCTTTTTATTTGCTGATCTTTAGGTACTTATTAACCATTTAAATTAAACGCACAATGAAAAAACTGTTACTTCTATTAAGCGTGGTTGTGTGCTGGAAAGCCTCAACGGCGCAGGCAACCTTCAGTGAAGATTTTGAAAGTTATACTACCAATGCCGCCCTGGACGGGCAGGGCAATTGGGTGACAAATCCTAAGTATACAGGGGCAGCATCAATCAAAGTAGATGCTCCGGGACTTACGGGAACCCGGGCTGTATACATAAACCCTGGTGGCAGTGCTGGCGATGGTCCAGTAATACCATTCAATAATAGCAGTCTGAATTTGGCTAAAAATGGGACAGGAACAATCTACGTCTCTTTTTTAGTAAAGTTCAACGCGTTGCCTGGAAACGCCAACGGCAGTTATTTCTTTTATTTGGCCGATTTTACTGCTGATCCACTTAATACTGATGGTAGAGGCAGGATATATGTAAAACCTGATCCTAATCCTACGAATAAATTTGCCTTTGGGGCAATTGCAAGTAGTAATGAAGTGGCTGATATAACGTTTACTTCGTACAGTTATGAGGTTGGAAAAACTTATCTGATTATTGAAAAATATGAAAAGGGATCTTCAGCCAGTGTAGCAGATAAAGTAAGTTTATGGATTTATGGTGCGAATGACACCCAAAGCAGTTCAGAATCAACTCCTACTGTTTCTAACGCAACCGAAGCTAAAATTACTAAAAAAGATATTCAAGGTGTAGGATTCAGAACGATGGAGAGTTCGTATAATATTATTGTTGATGATATTAAGGCGGATCAGGATTGGAGCTTTGTACGGACTCCTGTTCCCCTGCCCGTTAAGCTAACCTCATTTACTGCAACACCGCAAAATAATGCCGTAAAGCTGAGCTGGACAACCGCTTCTGAGCAAAATAATTCGCACTTTGATGTGTTGCGGTGGACAGATGATGGCAGCACTGAGGTGATTGCAACCATACCCGGTAATGGTACAACAAACAGCATATCACAATACAGCTTTACCGATGCGAATCCGCTGCCCGGAACCAATTATTACCAGCTGCAACAGGTAGATTTTAACGGCCGGTCAGAAAAATCGGAGGTTGCTTACGCGAAAATAGCATTTAGACAAACTGCACTTAATATATTCGCTTCCGGTCAGGATACAAAAGCTACGGTTTATTCAAATTCAGCTGATAAAGCTACTTTATATGTTTACACAACCGCTGGCTTACGAATTATTACGCAACCAGTTGTGTTGCAAAGGGGCTATAATACCATACCATTAAACGCATCGCTTAGTAACGGGGTGTATGTGGCAACGCTGGTATCCGGAACAGAAAAAATAAGCACCAAATTTATTTCGCAATAAAACCATATACGTTCAATTTATAGATAAAGATGAAGACAACAAACTGTTCCATGCTACTATCGCTTGCATTTGCAACGCTTATATCATTTAGTGCGTGTAAAAAAGGCGGAGGCTCAAACAATACTAACCCTGATCCAACGCCTGACCCTCCGGTAGATAAGCCGGTCTGTACATCCTGCAAAAGTATTTCTTCGGCAGCAGAGCTTTCTGCACTAACCTTGCAGGCGGGCGATACGGTTATGATGAAATCCGGTACCTGGACTGACCAGCGGTTGGTGTTTAAAGGTACGGGTACAGCGCAAAAGCCTATTGTATTGATTGCAGAAAAAGCCGGAAAAGTTAACCTGAAAGGAGCTTCATCGTTATCAATAGACGGTCAGTGGCTGGTAGCCGATGGATTGAGCTTTAGTAATGGCAACTTAGGAGTTTCAAAGCTGAACGTAGTTGATTTTACATCGGCTTCACGCAACTGCCGGTTAACCAACACGTCTATTGTAGATTATAACCCGACAGATCCTACCATTGACTATCGTTGGGTATCTGTTAACGGGAAAAATAACCGGGTAGACCACTGCTACCTGAAAGGTAAGCAACACCAGGGGCCTACTATGGTAATATGGGGCATGAGCAGCGCCATATCGCACCGGATAGATCATAACTATTTTGGCTCCAGACCCGATCTGGGCAATAATGGCGGTGAATCGATCCGCGTAGGTACAAGCGATTATTATCTTAGTGAGGCCCTGGTGGTGGTTGAAGAGAATGTTTTTGAGCACTGCAACGGTGAAACGGAGATCATTTCCAATAAGATGAGTAAGGATACTATCCGCAATAATTTCTTTTTTGAAAGCCGGGGTTCGTTAAGCCTGCGTCATGGCAATGGATCATCCGTATATGGTAATTACATCATCGGTAATAACGTAAGCAGTGTGGGAGGAATACGTATCGTGGGAGAGAGTCACATGGTGTATAATAATTATATCCAGGGCGTGGCATCTACCGGGCAAACCTGTGCCATTGCCGTTCTGGATGGCGTTCCAAATTCGCCGGCAAGCGGATATTTCCAGGTTAAAAATGCCAAAATAGTAGGCAATACGATGGTAGCTTGCGCCCAGGGCTTTGATATCGGGGCTGGTAAAGGTGGCAATGACCGTACTGTTCCGCCGGCCGACTGTGTTATTGCCAATAACCTGGTTTCGTCAAGAAGCGGTATTGCCATCGCCTATACAGATCCGCCGCAAAATTTTACGTATCAGGGAAATATTGCCTATGGCATGGGTAATGGGCAAACATTGGCCCTGCCGCAGGGTATACAGCAAACAGATCCCAAAATGACGCTGGTTAGCGAATTTAATACGTACGTACCCGGCGCAAATAGTCCCGCTATAGGTGGGTTCCAGGGAAGCTATTCCTTTTTTCAATCGGCAAATATCGGTGCAAATCCATTGGATGACCTGCATAAATCGTTGCTGAAAATCCAGGGAATTGGCCCTTCATGGATGACCTTTCCGGCGTTGGTTATTAAAAATTAAGGAATAATCAATCGAATAAAGAAAGGAGGAGAGTGTCTAAAAAGCTAAAAACACCGTCAATTTTGATTCCCAAGTCCGGGTTATCAGCAATATTACCGCGAAAAAGCAGTTCCCCAGTTAAAAGAATTAATGACAAATTACGGTCCATTGGGCATTTTATGGTTCGATACGCCTGGTGGCATGTCAAAGGAACAAACACAGGCATTGGTCAATGAGCTTAGACAGTTACAACCTCAATGTTTGTTTAGCAGCCGCGTTGGGCAGGGTTTGGGTGATTATCGTGACTATGGAGATTCGGAAGTGCCTCCAGCTCCGATAAGAGGAGCATGGGAATCTATTTATACACATAATGATTCATGGGGATATATCAAGCACGACATGAATTTCAAAACACCGGCAGAGATCATTCATTTATTGGCTGATGTAGCTTCAAAAGGCGGTAACCTGATGCTGAACATAGGGTCCGGACGGAGAGGGTAATATTCCCGGATATTCGGTCAAATTTCTTCGGGAGACCGGAAAATGGCTGGACAAGAACGGCGAAAGTATTTACGGAACAACTTACGGCCTTATTCCACCCCAGCCTTGGGGGGTAAGTACAACCAAACCCGGAAAGCAGTTCTTACATGTCTGGCGAAGACCGGAAGATGGCCGGTTAATGATTCCCGGAATTAAAAATATCCGGGTAAATAAAGTATATACCCTGGTTGGCGGGCAAATGCTGCAAATACACCGGGAGGACGATAGACTGTTCATCAATATGCCCTTAAACCATGATTTTGCAGACGAGGTGATCGTGATGGAATATCAGGGCACCCTTCCTGATTATTCATTAAGCAATCCTGTAACCGTAAGTGCTCAATATGCGGATAATAGGATTGATGCGGTGTTTGCCAAAACGTCCGGTAATGCCACCATTAAAAGTTTTACCTATAGTCATTACTTTGGCGACTGGAAACATACTACCTGCGTTACCGGATTGAAAGATAGTACAGATGCCGTGAAGTTTAATCTATATATAGACAGCCCGGGAGATTACCAGGTACAACTTGACTATCAGTGCGGTAAAGAGAGCGCTATGCAGCAGGGCTGTGTAATAGTTGATGGTAAAAACTTTTATTTCAGGATATTACAGACCGCGGATTTTGATAAGCATGCCCCCATGCAGTTTATCAGGCAAATGGTAGCCACCATATCAGTTACGGGTGCGGGCAATTACAAAATAGTTATAAAACCCTTGCAAAATGGAAAAGATCTGTTCAATCTGAAAGCGCTTTATATACTTCCCGTACATTAACTTAACGGGTTTGTCTTGGCGCTCAGCTGCTTGTACAATATAGCTTAGTAGTTAGCTAAATGCTATGAATAATCTACTGATTAATCTGTCTTTTTTTACAACACGCAATAACAATAACCAATTTAACCCTTTATGGGGTATTAAAACCTATTTTATGAAACAAATTTACTGTCAACATTTTAAGGAGATGAAAAAAACTATTTGGCGGACCATTTGCATGTCTTTAATCTTTTTAGCTGGATTTATGATGCAGGCGCATCATAGCATGGCGCAATCTATGGTGCTTGATGGTGCCACTGGTTCTGTTACCCAAAATGAGATTGATAAATTTAAGGCTTATATGCAGGCCAAAGTATCTGCGCCAGACTACAATGGAGGAAATATCTGGGTGTATGGAAACTCAGGAAAGGCGCTTGAGGCCTGCGGTTTAATGTATGAAACTACAAATGATATAGACATCCTGAACCGGATGATCTATTATGCAGACGCTGCACTGGCTGGAAGGAACGACCTGGCATCTGCGGTAAACGGCGGACAAAAGGTAACCTGGACAGGCGCTATAGATCCCATCTGGCCGTCCGGCGCTGTTGATGTTAGTCCGGCAGGAGCTGGAGTAGAGCAGGGCGAAGTGCTTTCACACATGCTTTATTGCGCTAAGCTTATTTTACAGAATCCATCCATCTGGAATATAATAGTACCGGATAGCGACCCTAATGGGTTTGGAAGCACCTACAAGCAACGGGCAGTAAAGTATGTAACCGAAGCGGATTATGTGATGGACAATTAGATACTTCCCCGCTTTATTAAAACCAGCGAGAATAACCATTTTTATTTCCCCGGATCTCCCAATACCTATAAGCCTAATGATCCTGCACCCTGGAACCAGCTTTTTATGCTTACCGATGGCTTTATCCGCCTGATACAATGTCACGTATTATTAAACGACAATCCCTCAAGGGTCGCTCAGTTTGATAGTATCGTCCAATCGAATATAGACTGGTTTTTTCAGAATGCATCAGATCAGGTATCACCTGGCGGCTCTGCTATCAAACTATGGTTGTACGCGATAGGCGGAAGCGTGGAAGATGCCAATCATTTTGCGTACGAAGCGCAAGGCTTGTGGATTGCCTATGAAAGCGGAAGATATGGCGTGAAATTTAAAGATATTGTGCCCTTTGCCAATACTTATGTAGATATGATACTGGGCATATACGATAGCAGTACAGGTAAATATGCCGGCAAAGTTGACGGAACAACCGGTTCCGGAAATTCCGGAGGTGATAACTACGTACGTGATGAATACATTTACCTCACGGAGTTCAGGCCCGATCAGTTTACCCGGTTTGCAACCATTAACAGCGGTAAAATAGCATCTTCGCATCAAATAACGGCCCGCCTGTTGTGGGAAAAGAATCGCCGATATCAGGCACAAGCTAACCAGGTGGATTTGCCGGCACAGGCATGCGTAGTAACACCGGGCCATAAAAGTACCCAAGTGGTTTTTGGCGATGTCACACTCCAATGGACCGGTAGTATCAATACCGCATCCTATAACGTGTATGTTGGAACCAGCCCGGATAATTTGCAATACCAGGACGAAGTTACAGGGACAAGCCTGGTTATTCCGTCATTACCTGCCAATACAAAATATTACTGGCGGGTGGATGCCATAAATAACATGGGTGAAGTTACAGGGGAAGTGTATTATTTTACCACGTATGATCCTGATAATATACCTCCTGATCCCACTCCCGATCAGATCAGGGTAACGGGTAATGGCGGTACCATGACGGCTCAGTATGGCTCATCGTCGGTACCAGCGGGGACAGCATTGCCGGTTTTGCATGATCTGGATATTGCGACCAAATTTTTTATAGCTGGTAAAACTGCTCTATGGATACAATATGAATCTACAGTTCCCGCGGCCTTATCTACGTATGTTATCGTATCCGGGAATGACCGCCCTGCACGTGATCCTAAAAGCTGGACTGTGAAAGGATCTAATGACCTGGTTACATGGGTTACCCTTGATGAACGCGAAAATGAATCCTTCAATGCCCGGGGGCAGGCAAATTATTACATCGTCAATGATGAAACAAAATACAAATACTTTAGGCTATATATTACCGAGAACGCCGGTGAGGAGAATACCCAACTGGCAGAATGGAATATTTATCAATCTAAAACCCTGCCGGTAGAGCTGCTCACATTCAATGCTAGAAAGCAGCAAAATGGTGTGCTTTTGAGTTGGCAAACAGCTTCCGAAGCAAATAATGATCAGTTTATACTCTATCGTTCGGGTGATGGTAAACAATTCTCTCCGATAGACACCATTTCTGGCGCAACATATTCCGCTCAAATGCTTAGCTACTCATTTCTGGATAAGGATCCGCTTGCAGGTAATAATTATTACCGTTTAGTACAGTACGACCTGAACGGCAGCGTAACAGATTTAGGAACGCGGGTAATTTCATTCGGTATCAAAGATGCCCGGCTGGTGGTTTATCCCAACCCTTTCAATGGGAGCCGGTTAAAATTCCGATATAAAGCCGTAGATGCACATTTAACAGTCAGGCTTACCGATCTGACCGGTAAAATAGTTTACAGAAAGATCATTCCGGTAAACGATCTGGAAGAGTATGTAATCGATTTTCCTGTGCAACTGGCTGCCGGCTTCTACATTTTAAACCTGCAGGATGAGCATGGTGACTTCGGTGAACAAGCACAGGTAATTGTACAAAGGTAAAATATAAAAGGCCTCTGAAAAACAAAGAAAGGTGCCTCCTACATTTGTCTTCGACAAACATAGGAGGCACCCTCTTCATTAAGGCTTCGTAGCTTCACTATTCGGCGGCAGCCTGTTCATTAACAAAGCCTTCTGCTACTTTGGTTAAAGCCACATCCGTTTCTTTTTCATTATCCAGCGTTTGCTGTAATAAGGAAGCAACTTCGGTATGGCCCATGGTATCGGCAAACGTTTTCAGCGTGCCGTATGTAGCAATTTCATAATGCTCGGCCTTTTGTGCAGCCAGAATAAGCCCGGCGTCGCGTACCATGGTACCTCTTTCGGTATCTTCCATAATGCTTTTGGCTTCTTCAATGAGTCCTTCCATTGCATCGCATTTTTTTGCCACAGCTTTTTCACCCAGCAAAGAAAAAATCTGTTCCAGGGTATCAATATGGGTTTGCGTTTCGCCCGTATGCTTTTCAAATGCTGCGGCCAGCTCTTCGCTGGTAGCCGCTTTCTGCATTTTGGGTAATGCCTTTACCAGGTGCTTTTCTGCCCAGTAGATATCCTTTAGCTCGTCTACAAAAAATTTGTGAAATTCAGAATCCATGTGTTCTGCCGAGGCCTGGCCTCTTTGTTTACTTTTAGTTTCCATATAGTGAGATGTTTTGTGATAATAAAACTCTCTTGGCGGCAATTTGTTCTGTCAAAGAAGTTATTATTCTTACTTTTATAACATGGACGAAACCCAGCCGGCAAACCTTACTACTGAAAATATGCCCTCAATTTCCGGTAACGAGATACATTCCAGGCTTTATGATCATTTGCCGGTGGCCGTTTATACCTGTAATCGTTTAGGATATATTACGTTCTTTAACAAAGCGGCCGAAAGGTTATGGGGCCGGACTCCCGAAATTGGTCGTGATTTGTGGTGCGGCTCCTGGAAAATATACACAACGGAAGGAATACCCATATCGCTGGACAATTGCCCGATGGCTGTAGCACTAAAAAAAGGTATTCCCCTTGAGGGCGAGCAGATCATTATAGAGCGTCCAGACGGTGTGCGGGTTAAGGTCAGGCCGTACCCGGTTCCGGTTTTTGATGATCATGGCGAATTGACCGGAGCGGTAAATACCTTAATTGATGTAACCGAACTGGTGGATAACGAGGGCAAACAGGCGGTGCTGGCAGCTATCGTCAACACGTCTGATGATGCCATTATCAGCAAAACGCTTCAGGGAAACATTATAAGCTGGAACAGGGGGGCAGAGCAAATATTTGGTTATACGGAAGCCGAAGTGTTAGGCAAGCACATTTCCATACTGATTCCTGAGAATCGTTTGCAGGAGGAAGATGTTATTATAGGCCGCATTGCGCAAGGCAAAAAGGTAGATCATTTTGAAACCATACGTCTCACCAAAGCAGGGCGGGAAATTCCGGTATCGCTTTCTGTATCGCCTATTATGGATCGTAGTGGTAAAATTATAGGTGCCTCTAAAATTGCACGCGATATCAGTGTTCAGAAGTCGGCGCAGGAAGCCGCCGAACGCCATATAAAAAACCTGAGGACCATTAATGCGATGGCTAAAATGGTATCGGAAGAGCTCAACCTGAAACAATTGCTGCAAAAAGTTACCGATGCTACCACACAACTTATCGGGGCAGCTTATGGCGTGTTTTTTTATAAAGCTGTCGATACCGCCGGCGAATCGTCTGTATTATATTCTTTATCCGGTGTGCCGGTACCTGCCGTTAAAAAACTCGATCTTCCGGTGAGCATGGAATTTCTTCAGGATATATTTCCGGATGAGACCGTTGTGCGGATAAATGATATCACCAAAATAGTACCAAATGGGCGTAATGCCTCTTATTACGATATGCTTAGCGGGCAGCTGCAGATTGCCAGTTACCTGGCTGTGCCGGTTGCAGACCGGTTAGGTACGATAGTTGGCGGTTTGCTATTTGGTCATCCCGATGCCGGTGTATTTACCAAAGAGCATGAGATGATGGTCACCGCTATTGCCTCGCATGCCGCTATTGGTATTGATAATGCCCGGCTTTACGAAGAAGTGAAAGCGTTAAACGAGAAGAAGAATGAGTTTATAGGCCTGGCCAGTCACGAATTAAAAACACCTTTAACAAGCATCAGCGGTTACCTGCAAATACTGGAGCGCCAGAATACAGATGTGTTGGGTAAAAATTTCATGTCGAAGGCCATGCAGCAGATCAGGAAGCTGACAGCCCTCATATCCGATTTGCTGGACGTGTCTAAAATAGAAGCCGGTAAATTACGTTTATCCAAAGAACGTTTTGATATCAGAAGTTTGCTGGAAGATACCATCGATCTGGTACAATATACTCAAAACAGCCATAAGATTACGCTGGATACAACCGTAGAAAAAACGATACTATATGCCGATGCCCAGCGTATAGAACAGGTTGTGGTTAACCTGTTAACCAATGCCATTAAATATGCCCCGGCGGCAACTCATATCACGGTACTGCTGGAGCGCCAGGATCAGGAGGTCAAGGTAGGCGTTAAAGATGCGGGCCCCGGTATTGCACCCGATCAGTTGAGTTTGATATTCTCCCGTTTTTACCGGGTAGAAAATTCCAATGCTACGGTCTCAGGTCTGGGCATAGGATTGTATCTTTCCCATGAAATTATAGAGCGTCACCAGGGCCGGATCTGGGTAGAAAGTGAGCTGGGTAAAGGCAGTACATTCTGGTTTGCTTTGCCTGCTTAAGTAAGCTGTTACAAGCACAAATGCACGACAAATTTCTATAATAGAAACGCCTTTGTCCTGCCCCCCCCGTATGTACGGGAGAAAGATCTATAGTGTTAACCTATTTAAAATGGCTCTCCTCGTTCTCCATAATAGTATCTGGTATATCTTCAAAAACAAAAGGTGTAAGTGGGGGTTCTTACTTAAAAGTTTTTTAGCAAATGAAATTTGAGTGCAGACAAGGTTGTATGCCTAACCAGCGGGACATTATTTACGACAGGAAAACCAGCCTGCAGATACAGGTATTTAACCAGCGGGATGAGTTGTTTGTTCCAGGGAAAAATGAAGTGCATTTTTATGGCGACAATTTCGGGGATATACTGGCATTTGAAACCATAGGATACCGTAATGAGAGTGAGGCATTGATCAGGGATGCTATTAAATGGTATGCAGCCTATCTGGGGTGCCCCGGGATGATAATTTATGCAGCCAATCCGTTATATTAATAAAGCGGCTACAGGGATTCTGTCTCTACGTCGATACCGGAATATCAATGGGTTCTCTCCGGCAGCTGCACGTCATTTTTCTTTTTCTCCGGCGGGGTAGAGGTAATTTCGCCGAACTCATTCACATAAGCCAGCATGTTTTCAAGACTGCCGTCTTTGGCATTTTTCTTACGTTCTTCCTTACGCTGCTGTTTTTCTTCTTTCTTTTTCTGTTTGTTCTTTTCTAACTGTTTTTTCATGAAGGTAGCTTGCGATTTGGCCATAATAATAATTTTGTGTCATGTTAAATAGCACGCCGGATGCTTCTTTTAGCTGCATCAGGTTGTGCTGTTACCGGTGTATAATAAATAAAAAGCATTTCCCTGAAAAGAGAAATGCTCACGATTAATAAGATATAGTTGATTAAGCTACCTTTACATTTACCGCATTTGGGCCTTTACGGCCTTGTTCTACTTCAAACTTAACCGAATCATTCTCACGAATGTTATCGATCAGGCCTGATGAATGAACAAAGATTTCTTTGTCACCATTTTCAGGTGTAATAAATCCGAAACCTTTGGTTTCATTGAAAAATTTTACTGTTCCTTTTTGCATTATATATTATTTTAATAGTTATAAAGGTAAGTTAAATTACAGACAAACAGCACTATATTTTAATAAATATTTTCAGGGTACCATAAAAGGATACTGATATGACAAGCTGCCGCCTTGCCTGTTATGCTTTTTTTAACCTGATCACACCGGTACAGTGCAGCAATTTCAGCACCGGGTATACCGGATCGAACTCGAACCACCGGTGAGCAAAATTAGCACTGTTAGGATGCCGGTGATGGTTATTCTGAAACAGTTCGCCCAGCATCAGGAACCCCAGGGGACTGGTGTTCTTTGAATGATCGTCATTATTGAAATTTGAATAACCATATTTATGACCGCACCAGTTTACAATAGCTCCGTGCAAAGGCCCCATCAGGAAATGAATAGGCAAGAGCAAAAACATCCACCAGTAACCCGCAAAAGCTATATAAAAGCAGGTGTAGGCTGCTCCAAATATAATTCGCGATGGAATACTTGAGCCTATCCGGTCAATCAAACGCCACTGCGGATAATTCCCCGCAAGTTTTATGGCTGGATTTAATGAGCGCTGCATGTGATCGCGGAATGTAAGTACCGTTGCCCTGGTCATTTGGAAAACATCCCTGAAGAAGTGAGGTGAGTGCGGATCTTTTTCGGTATCGCTAAAAGCATGGTGATCCCGGTGCATGGTTGCATAGGCAAAAGGCTTAAGAAATGAAGAACCCTGGAACAGGTAGGTGAGTAGATAAAAGGTTTTTTCCCAGAAGGTGTTCATGCTGAAAACTTTATGGGAAGCATACCGGTGAAGAAAAAATGTCTGTACAAATAACGACAGAAACCAATGCCCGATGAAGAAAATAAGAATATACATACTAATAAAACGGGAAATAAATGATGAATTACAGAAAATGGGGCTGACTTTTTGGTCAGCCCCATCTTACCGGATGAGCTTTAATATGCAGCGGCAAAATTCCGCCGCTTATGTTTAAAATTCTTTTTAAAAGCCGGTTGAGTTGCATGCTGAGGTTTTGCCGGCGTTCTAAAAGGCAGCAGGTAAGGATGCTCGTTTACTACGGGGATATTCTGAGCCGTTAATTTGTTAATATCCCTGAGATATTCCTGTTCTTCCTGGTCGCAGAATGAGAGCGCTGTTCCATTATTTCCGGCCCTTCCGGTTCGCCCGATACGGTGAACATACGTTTCGGGCAGGTTAGGCAATTCAAAATTAATCACATATTGCAGTTCCTCCACGTCAATGCCCCGGGCCGCAATATCGGTAGCTACCAACACCCTGATGGTGCCATCCTTGAAGTTTTTTAACGCCTTTTGACGGGCATTTTGTGATTTATTCCCGTGAATGGCATCTGCACCGATTGCCGACCGGTTTAAGAGCTTAGCCAGCTTATCGGCCCCGAATTTAGTGCGGGTAAATACCAAAACGCTTTTCATTTCCCTGTTTCCCAGCAAATGGATGAGCAACGCCGCCTTGTCCTTTTTTTCTACCGGGTAAATAGCCTGTTTAATGCTTTCGGCAGTAGACGACACCGGAGTTACCTTAACTTCCACTGGGTTACGGAGTATGGCATTGGCAAGTCCGGCAATTTCATTGGGCATGGTTGCCGAGAAAAATAAGGTTTGCCTGCTGTGCGGGAGCTTGCTAATAACCTTTTTAACATCATGGATAAAGCCCATGTCAAGCATGCGGTCGGCTTCATCCAGTACAAAAAGCTGGATATGCTGCAGGTTTACTACGTTTTGGGATAACAGGTCGAGCAGTCTGCCCGGCGTAGCAACCAGGATATCGGTGCCGGCCTTGAGTGCCGTTATTTGTGAATGTGCCGATACGCCTCCAAAAACAACCTGGTGTTTCAGTCCGGTATGCTTTCCGTACGACGCGAAGCTTTCGCTGATCTGGATGGCCAGTTCGCGGGTAGGGGTTAAAATCAGCGCAGCAATTTTCCGTTGATGCGCCGGTACAGCAGCTTTTGATTCGAGCAGGTGCAATATCGGGAGTGCAAAGGCGGCGGTTTTACCGGTTCCGGTTTGTGCGCAGCCTAACAGATCTTTTTTAGTTAAAATTACCGGGATAGCGGCTTTCTGGATAGGGGTAGGATGTACATATCCTTCGGTCTTGAGTGCCTTCAGTATGGAAGCACTAAGATTTAAATTTTCAAATGACAAATTATTCGTATTAAGTTAAAAATGCTAACTACCGGATGATATGATACATGAGGGAGTTAATTATTGACTTCCTTATGAAAGCCGGTAAAGGGATAGAAGAATCGACTTCTGCTAAACATTTATTGCCAAAGGTAAACTTAAATAGTTGTAATACTGCACAATTGGTGATTTTTATTTTCAATCAGCCCTTTAAGAGTTGAAAGTTTAAAGTGTAGATAATGACGGGATGAACGAGCGGCAGTGCCCGGAATGTCTACGTTGCTCTATACATAACTAATCGATGAAATACAGGGCTTGCCAGGTGCGCTGTGCTTGTCGGCTTGTCTGTAACGTTGATGAGCTTATAAGTTGATGGGGTTATGGCTGTACGCTAGCCTATAACCAAGCTCAACTTATTATTGATACTAATTCTGAATTGGTTTTATTATCCCGAAAACTGAATTAACTGGATTTTTGCATCCTCAAGAATGACTTTAATAGCACTAATTTCTTCTTACCCTCTTGTTTTATAGCCTGGAATATGAAGGGGAGTGATTCTTTCCAGATCTTTAGACATATCGGTGAACCTGCTTGCAGGGACAGTTCGCAATAAAGTGCTTTTTACCTTAAGAAGTTGAGCCTTTGAAGTTGCCGTCCTCTTTCCCATCTTGCTTTCAGTTAGTCTCTGCGAAAATCTTTTCATAGCTCTTTACAATTTTAATATGTTCTTTTTCTCTTTCAACAGGTATAACAAATATAACGCTATTTCTTCTATTACCAAAAACAGTATATCGCTCTTTAAATGATCTTCTTAGTATTTCCTTTGATATCTGATAACGTTTGTTGTTTTCATTATTTGTTTCATATAAAAGATTAGCAGCCACAAATCCCCAGGTATTTATATTAAAACGCTGTCGAACATCTACCATAATGTCCAGTATAGTGCCTCCGATAGAACTAAAAGCATTCTGTTTGGTAAGCGTTCTGTACCTTAAGTCCTGTATGCTATCTGCTGAGTTAATTTTGGGTGTCAGCTTTATTTTAGGATAGTAATCAAGAGTAAGTAATCTATTAGGATATTCTTTTACAGATACAATGTATTTTATGCAGCAACGGCTGTTATGGGAGTAAAATTTATAAATCAATTCTTTTATAAACGACTCGTGGATATTATACTTATTTCTGCGGATTTGTATTAATTGGAAGCCGAGGCTGCTGTCAAACATGCTCTAATCTACATATTTAATTTCATTTATAAACTTATAACCCTATAACCTGCTCAACTTTCTCCTCAGCCTGAATAGTTGAAAATTTAAGGTCAAAAGTTTAAAGTGCAGATAGTGCAAGATGAGTCAGAAGCTATGATTATACTTCATCTATAAACTTATAACCTTATAAACTTCTCAACCTTATCCCCAGCAGCCTCGCAATGATGCGGAGAATGAGTAGCAGTGCGTGTAAAGTTAATGAGGTTATGGTCGGTACATCAACTTATAACCCTATAACCTTCTCAACCTCAACCTTGTCCTTAGCCTTATCCTCAACCGGCCAATAACA
The DNA here is from genome assembly GCF_008274585.1 of Pedobacter sp. BS3. Lineage (GTDB taxonomy): Bacteria > Bacteroidota > Bacteroidia > Sphingobacteriales > Sphingobacteriaceae > Hufsiella_A. Next base: position 161,705 of record NZ_VTRT01000004.1, read on the forward strand.
AAAAATAGTAGGTAAAACTTACCTAAAGTAGTATGGTTTTTAATCCGTTTTTATATATTTGTTTTATAAACCTCCTCATGCTCTTATATCAAATCCTATAGCGACCATGAACTGTTAGGCTTATTAAAGTCGGGAGACAAGCTTGCGCTGGACGAGATCTACAAGCGTTATCATGGCATTCTCTACAGCCATACCTACCGGCGTTTTCCCGACAGGGAAGAGGCCCGCGACCTGGTGCAGGAGCTGTTTATCTACCTTTGGAATAACCGGGAAAGCCTGCATATTACCACCAGCTTATCATCCTACCTCTATACCTCAGTACGCAACCGTATTCTTAACGCTTACCGCAACCAGAAAGTCCGGGAGGCCTATATTCATTCCCTGCAGGACTTTATAGCTGCCGGCGAGAATATCACCGAAGAAGCGGTACGCCATAAAGAGCTGATCCGGCTGGTAGAGCAGGAAGTTGCCGCTTTGCCGCCTCAAATGCGCCTGATCTTTGAGATGAGCCGCAACCGCGAGATGAGCCATCAGCAGATTGCTGAGGAATTGAATATCAGTCCGCAAACGGTGCGTACGCAGGTGAGAAACGCCTTGCGTATCCTGCGTGTAAAGCTGGGCGTACATATTTTTTTAATTTTTTTCTGATAGCCTATACCCCCTCCGCTTACCTGGCGTGTCATAGTAGTATAAAGCCGATATAAACCTTATGATGCAGGACGCAGAAGAGCTATTGAACAAATACAATTCCGGGCAGGCAACCGAGGCCGAGCGGGCCCTGGTGGAAAGCTGGTACCTGCATTATAAAACAGGCCCTTCTGACCTGACACCCGAACAGCTTCAGCAGGAGCATGAAGCCGGTTTGCGGGCGCTGAATGCCCGGCTGCACCGGCAGCAGACGGCTCGTTTATGGCCTCGTATTGCTGCAGCCGCTACGATCCTGCTGGGCATAGTCTGGGGATGGCAACATTATCGTCCGGTTGATAAACCCGTTGTTGGTCATCCGGTGCAAACCGCTGCAATTAAACCCGGCAGCAATAAAGCGATCCTGACCTTAAGCGATGGCAGTACGATCAGCCTGACCGATGCCGGCAACGGAGAACTGGCAGAACAAGCCGGCACCAAAATTATCAAGCAAGCCGACGGGCAGCTATTTTATAAAACGGATAAGGCGGCTCTCACTCCCTCGGAGAGGGCGGGAGGTGAGGCTTCAATACGCAATATCCTGACGATTCCCCGTGGCGGGCAATACCAGCTCCAACTCCCGGATGGTACTAAAGTTTGGTTGAATTCTGCTTCGTCATTGCGCTATCCGTCTAAGTTTGACAATAGCGAGCGCCGTGTGGAATTAAGCGGTGAGGCTTACTTTGAGGTGGCTAAGAAGGTGGAAGGTAGTAAGGCAGAAGGGAGGAAGGTTCCGTTTATCGTAGTGACAGAAAACCAGGAAGTAGAGGTGCTGGGTACGCATTTTAATATCCATGCTTACCCGGATGAGGAAAAAGCAAGCACAACCCTGCTTGAAGGTAGTGTAAGGGTGCGTGTACGGCATACAGCATATTCCGGTTTGCTCAGGCCCGGGCAGCAGGCGCAGGTAAAACCTTCAGAACCTGTTCAGATCCGGTCTGTCAATACCGATGATGCTATTGCCTGGAAGGAAGGCTACTTCGTTTTCGAGGACGCAGATATCAGGACGATTATGAATAACCTGGCCCGCTGGTATGACGTGGAGGTGGTGTACCAGGGCGTAGTTACCAACCAGACCTTTGGTGGGGCTTTTCCCCGCTCGGCGGCGCTTGGCGATTTGCTGAAATACCTGGAAACGTACGGGAATATCCATTTTGCTATCGAAGGAAGGAGGGTACGGGTAATGCCTTAACTTCTACATTTCTCTTTACCTGAAAGCCGGGAGCGTTGGCCCGCCCCCGGTCAGCCGTCATCTTCAGACGGTGCCAGGTAATTTCTCAGTTGAGTGAAACAACCAATTTTTGATTAAACCTGACGTTCAAATGTATAAAAAATTTACTGCATTCGGTTGCAGCTGTTTTTCGTATGCTTCATTAAAAATTTTACTAAAAGTGAAGTTAATAACTATTATCCTGCTCAGCGCTTTTCTACAGGTACAGGCATCCGGCTATGCCCAGACGGTAAGCCTCTCGGTAAACAAAGTGAACCTGAAAGAAGTATTCCGGCAATTGCGTAAGCAAACCGGCTATGGTTTCCTGTACCGGGAAGCCGATCTGAAAGATACCCGGCCGGTGAGCCTGGAGCTGAGAAATGCGCCTTTAGATGAGGTGCTGGAACGCTGCCTGGCTAACCAGCCTTTAACCTATCATATCGAGAAGAATTTTGTAATGATCCGGCGCAAGCCGGATTTGGGTAGTGCTGTTACTGTACCAGGTATTATTATACAAGGGAAGGTTACGGATGAGAAGGGTGAACCGCTTGCAGGTGTTAGCATACGAGTAAAAAATATCCGACAAAGCACAGTTTCTAATACAAAGGGCGAATATAAGATCAATGTCCCCAATGAAGATGCGGTTTTAGTATTCAGCTATATAGGGTTCGAAGTACAAGAAAGAAAAGTGTTAAAAAGCACGGTTATAAACGTTTCTTTAAAGGAAAAGAATACCGGGTTAAATGAAGTAGTCGTTACGGCTTTGAATATCAGCAGGGAACAGCGTTCGCTGGGTTACTCTGCCCAGGTGATAGATAGTGTCGCGTTAAATGTAGCTCCTACAGATAACTGGCTGAATGCATTAGAAGGAAAAGTAGCTGGATTGACCTTAAACAGGGCAGACGGGCCCATGGGTAGTTCGGATATTATCCTGAGGGGCGATAAGTCGTTGCAATTAGGAAACAGCGGAGCGTTAGTGGTAATAGATGGAGTCCCCGTCAGCAACAAGATTACAGCCTCCGGAGCGGGAGCCTATGTCTCAGACAATGCTCCTATAGATATGGGAACCGGCATAGGAGATGTAAATCCCGAGGATATAGCCTCCGTTTCTGTACTGAAGGGAGCGGCGGCAACGGCGTTGTATGGTTCAAGAGGGGCCAATGGAGCAATAGTTATTGTGACCAAGTCAGGAAGCTCACAAAAAGGTTTGGGAATATCATTTAGTTCCAGTACTGCTATAGAAAATGTCAACAGGCTTCCTGACTATCAGTATGAGTATGGAGCTGGTGCCAATTCAGGAATAGATTATTACTCTTATGGAACTTCCGACAGTGGTGCAAACACTTCAAATGCCAATGCCTCATGGGGCCCCAAGTTAAATACCGGTGTAAAATATTACCAGTACGATCCTGCAACGCAGGGGCAGGGAGCGGAACCAACTGACTGGATAGCCTATCCTGATAACAGGAAGAATTTTTTTCGTACCGGGTTCAAAACCAGTAATACTATCTCAATAGAAGGAGGAAGTAAGACCACTAAGGCAAGGTTCTCTGTTGCCAACCAGCAGAATACGTACATATTGGAGAATGTAGGCTATCAAAGAACGAGCGTGAATTTATCGCTGGACCAGCAGATCAACAAAGACATGAAGATTGCTACCAAGGTAAATTATTACAATAAATCTTCAGATAACCTGCCAACAACGGGCTATAGCAATAAATCGGCTTCTTATTTTTTACTGTGGACAACCCCCAACGTAGACACAGAGTGGTACAGGGATTACTGGAAGATAACAAACGGCATTAGGCAGGTGGATATAGAGCAGAACAGGCCCTTCAATAAAAATCCTGATAACCCGTATTTTGCTCTTTACGAGATACTAAACCCCATGAAGCGGAATGGACTGTTCGGGAATATCAATTTCAGTTATAAGATATCTCCCTTCCTGAATTTTACCGCTAAAACTGCTATAGATATGTACGATGACGTATTATCTAACAGGTTTCCCAAAAGTAGTGATTCATATTCACAAGGCTTTTACCGGGAGCAAAATGTGATCAGGTATGAACGGAATTCGGATTTCCTGTTGAGTTATAACAGACCGTTCAACAGAGATGTTAAGTTCGGGTTATCCGTTGGCGGAAATAGCATGAGCTCTTCTTATAATAGAACAAGAGCCTACGTAAACCGTTTGCTAATACCAGGACAATATACACTGGCAAACAGGGTAGACAGACCTGTTATAGATGCATATAAGGAAAATAAGGCTATCAATAGCCTATATGCTTTTACCAACCTGTCGTATAAAGAATATATATTCCTGGAGCTAACGGCAAGAAACGATTGGTCAAGTGTTTTTGCATCAAATAATAATTCTTATTTCTATCCTTCTGCCAATTTGAGTCTTGTGCTGAGCGATATGTTCAAGGTCAACTCATCGGTATTGTCTTTTGCCAAATTGAGGCTTTCTTATGCAGAGGTAGGAAGTGATACAAATCCTTACCGGATAGAGAAGTTCTATTCGGCAAGTAATTTTTCTTCCAGTATAACCAATCCTACCAGCCTGCCTAATTATGAACTAAAGCCAGAACGAACAAAAAGTTATGAGACAGGTTTAGAAGCAAGGTTCTTAAGAAACAGGATAGGCTTAGATTTAACCTGCTATCTGGCTGATACCTATGATCAAATTTTGAGTGTTCCGGTTGAGCCTGCCAGCGGCTACTACTATTACTACATGAATGCTGGTACGGTACGTAACAATGGTGTGGAGGTGCAACTATGGGGCAAACTTTTGGAAAGCAAGAAGGGGTTGTCCTGGAAAATTAATTTTAATGGGGCCATAAATCGCGGAAAGATACTGGAACTTAAAGAGGAGATCGAATCATTAGGACTTTATGCAATGGGATCTACAGGTGTTTCTTTACAAGCGGTAAAAGGCGGTTCTATAGGCGATATTTATGGACTGGCTTACCAGCGAAATGAGAATGGCGATATTGTATATGCGAACGGTGTACCCCAGCTAACTACAGAAATACAGAAAGTAGGTAATGCCGTACCTAAATTTAAAGGAGGTATAGGACAGGAGTTCAGGTATAAAAGCTGGACCATGAATATCCTTTTTGATGGCGAGTTCGGACACCAGAAATACAGTCTCTCAAACTCAATGTTGATGGCGAGAGGAAACTCAAAAGCGACCTTGCCAGGAAGAGAAGAAGGAGGGATTTTGGGTAAAGGTGTGGTACAAAATGATGATGGAACATGGCGACCGAACGACATTGTGGTGTCGCCATCGGTTTATTATGCTGCTCATTATGACAGGACCAACGCCGAAGCCAATGTTTTTGATGCCTCCTATATAAAATTCAGGGAGTTCAGGATAGACAAATCCTTCAGCTCCAAAAGCCTGCAAAAAGTAGGATTTAAAAAAGCTTCCATAGGCTTATATGGCCGCGATCTGTTTGTATGGACTAAATGGCCGGGTTTTGATCCGCAAAACGGCACACTTAACGATGGAACGATTGTACAGGGAATAGAGATTGGGCAGTTACCATCTACCCGAAATATGGGTGTGAACATCAGGTTCTCATTATAACAAATTCAAAACAGAGAAGGCTAATAAAAAATATATGAAAAAGGTAATATATGCAGGAATAGCGATACTGATATTAAGCTACGGATGTACAAAGGATTTCGATAAATTGAGCCAGAATCCCAATGCGATTAAGCAAGGGTCGGCGGCAACTCTGCTGTCGCAGACAATTTACAACGGATTGATTTCCCGTATACGGGCTGCGAGAGCTGTGGGTAATGAGCTGATGGGTTATACTGTTTATAAAAATGAAAGGGCATATACCCAAAGGTTCGATATCAGAAATACGTTGGGCAACGACCTGTGGAACAGGCATTATACTACACTTACCAACTTAGAGGACATGTACAACAGGGGCATGGCCGAAGGTAATGCAAATTATCAGGCAGTGGCACTAACGTTGAAGGCATGGCTGGTATCGGAACTGACAGACACCTTTAGGGATATTCCTTATTTTGAAGCAAGTAAAGGAGATAGTCTGAATTTCCTGCCGGCATACAATACCCAGGAAGAAATATACAAAGATTTGCTTGAAAACCTGGATAAGGCCGCTCTGATGTTCGACAACAGTAAAACCATGTCGGCCGAAGGCGATATCCTTTACGGCTCAAAAGGCAGCAATGCTTTACAGGTAACGGCATGGCGTAAATTCTGCAACTCTTTGAGGTTGCGTTTGTACTTAAGGGTAAGTAATGCACCCGAATTTGACGGCCCTGCAAAAATCAATGAAATTGTAAGCAACTCTTCTGTATTTCCCATCTTTACCACTGCGGCAGATCAGGCGTACATTCCGTTTACCAACCAAGAGCCTTTGTACAATCCTTATTATAATGCTACCAGTGGCGATTTTGGCGTACTCTATGCTCCGAGTACTACTATTTTACAAATGATGCAGGATACCGCCGACCCTCGCCTTTCGCAATATTACACCAGGGCTGTAAGCACATGGACCGGGATAAAAAGCGGTTTCCCATCGGGAGTTTTAGGCCAGGTTACTGAGGGCGGTACATCTTACGTGAATTACAATCTGCACGACTCACCAAGATTTGGCGTAATTATGAACTACGATGAAGTTCAGTTCATTTTGGCCGAGGCAGCTTTAAAAGGCTGAATAAATACCGGCACATCGGCCGAAACGTATTATCTGCAGGGCATTCGCAGCAATTTTGAGTTTTGGGGATTGACACCGTCCTCTACCTATCTTAACGGTTCGGGCGTAGCATTTGATAATACCCTGGAGATCATTATGAAGCAAAAATACCTGGCTTCGTTCTACAGGGGATTAGAAGCTTGGTTTGAATACCGCAGAACAGGCTTCCCGAATCTGATCATAGACCCACGGGCAGATAATAATGCTGTTGTTCCAAGCAGGCTGGTATATCCTGCGGTTACGCAGATGTATAATCCTACCAACTATAGAAAAGCGGTAGAAAGAATGGGAGGAGATAATATTAACATCAAATCGTTCTGGGAAAAACCATAAACGAAGATTGGTGAAGTACGAAGAATAATTAACAACCAAAAGATTATGAAAACTATCCATTACCTATTATTAGCATTACTGTTACTGGCAATATCATCATGCTTTAAAGAAAAGGATACATTACTGGGAGTACCTACAAAAAATATGTCGATACATATTTTAAGACAAATGGATGATGGGGGAGAAATATTGCTTACAAAAGATAATGTTGGGGCAGCACCCTTATCAGGCACGGTGATATCCGATGCGCAGGCCGGTAATATAGAAAAAGGAAAATTTGTAATTGTGCAGAATAAAGAAGGTGTAACTGCCGGTATAACTGTTTCTTTACAGGGAATGCCAGATGTAACATATATCCCTGGCGACTCATTAGTTCTCGATGTTTTGGGCAGCACATTAAAAAGAGTAGGCGGGCAACTGGAAATTACCAATGTTCCCCTTGCAAAAATCTCTAAAGTAGCTGCCGGAAAAACAGTTAGTCCTCTATTAGTCTCATTAGATGAGTTGGCTCGTAATTTTAACCAATATGAAAGTATGCTGGTTACCGTGGCAGGGGCGGATATTGTGTTAGATGCAGGAGAGCCTCAAACTTATGCCGGAACCAAAAAAATGGATGATTCTTCTAATGAACCAGGAACAGTTAACCTGAATACGTTAAGTACAGCAGTTTTTGCAACAGAAGAAATACCCTTGGTGGCCAATTTTACCGGTATAGCCGTTCGGATTAACAATACGCTTAATATGAGGATGAGAAGCTTGGGAGATGTGAATGTGCCAAACGGGCAAAAGCAAGAGACGAAACTTATCATAACAGGCTATGTAACCAATCCGTCGGGAAGCGACGCTAATAACGAATATGTACAGCTGATGGCAACAGAGGATATTAATTTTGCGGAAACCCCTTATGCTGTTATTAGCTGTTATACTTCATATACGGGAACCTGGGAAACCAGCGCTCCCGTAAAGGGATGGGTCACCGGCACGGTGGACAGTAAAAAAGCAGGAGACCCTACTTCCCAAACTACTAAATTTAATATTACAAGCGGAGAAGTTAAGGCAGGTCAATTTTTCTATGTGGGCGGTGCGGTAAAGAAAATCAATGGCAGTAGCTCTACCGATATTAGCGAAACCGCAGTAGTAGAGGCCAATCGGGCAAAATGGATGAGGGTATTAAGTTATGGGTCAACCCCTTGGGTGGGTGATGATGGTGTTGGAGGAGGCATATTTGGTGCTTTGTGGGGCAATAGTGAAGCTCCGCAGGGCATAGCCGTTTTTAATACCACCAATGTAACCTCGGCCACCGTACCTGTCGATGTAGTTTTCTTCGGTACTTTCCCCACCAGCAGTACAGACCAAAAACGGCTTTATGACAATTCGGGCAGTACCGAACTTGGTTACCGCATTTGCAATACCGACAGGTATTCAGTAGCAAATGGCGAGTTTTTCGCCAAAGGCGGCAACACCTATCTATATGCCCCTGCCACCAGTGCCGATGCAACGGCAACCGCTAAATTTTACCGGTTAGGAGGAGTTTATGACAGGGTATTTAAAATGTGGATAATGCCAAGAGAGGTTACCGAAATTACCATGACTACTTCTTCGTCACTGTCGTTGATAGAGACAGGCACAGGATTAACCACTCTTTTATCGAAGTAAAAAAGTAAACCATGAAAACAAACGGTCTAATTGTGAGCCTTTTAATTGGTATTCACTTAGCTGCCTGTGCCAAACATGCACAAACGCTGGAAACAGATCAAAAAGGAGAAAAGGCAGAAGCTGTTCCGGAATTTTTTTATGAAGCTCATCGTGGCGGGAGGGGATTGCTGCCAGAGAACACCATCATCGCGATGAAACATGCTGTTGATTTGAATGTGACGACACTGGAGATGGATTTGGTGATCTCCAAAGACAAAAAAGTGGTCGTATCACACAATCTGTACTTTAGCGCTGATTTCACTACAACGCCCGAAGGCAACGCCATAACTGCCGCCGATGGTCGGAGCCGTCTGTTATACAATATGCCTTACGACAGCATCAGAAAATATGATGTTGGATTAAAGCAGGATCCCCGATTTCCAAACCGTAAATGCGTAGCGGCAAAGATACCTTTGCTTGCCGATCTGATAACCGAAGTAGAAGCTTATGCAGCAAGCAAAGGCAAAAAAATGTTCTATGATATGGAAATCAAGTCTTCCGAAGCCGGGGATAACATTAAACATCCGGCGCCGCAGGAGTTTGTTGATCTGGTTATGGCGGTAGTTCGTGATAAAAAAATTACAGAGCGTACTGTTATTCAGTCATTTGATATCAGGCCCTTAAAATTATTAAAGGAACACTATCCCCAGATCAAACTGTCATGTCTGGTAAATAAGTCGAACGCTACAGATGTAGACAAACGTTTACAGGAACTGGGCTTTAATCCCGATTTCTATAGCGCCGACTATACCACCATTACAGCCGATATGGTAAAAACCTGTCATGACAAGGGTATGAAAGTGATAGCGTGGACAGTAGATACCGAACAGGATATTAACCGGTTAAAAGCATTAGGAGTTAACAGTATTATAACGGATTATCCAAATCTGTTTAAGCTGGTGGATGTAAGTGTTCCGAAAGGGCAAAAGCATAATACTAAAGTTATTATTACGGGATATATAAGCAATCCGGCCGGGGCCGATGCCAATAACGAGTATGTACAGCTGATGGCAACGGAGCATATCAATTTTGCGCTTACGCCTTATGCCGTAATTACTGCCTACAGTTCGTCATCTGGAAACTATGCAACCAGTGCTCCCGCAAAGGGTTGGATTACCGGTAAAGTACCGAGCAAAACTACAGAAGACGACCCTACCTCCCAAACTACCAAATTTAATTTAACAAAAGGAGAAGTTCAGGCCGGAGAGTTTTTTTATGTTGGAGGGGCAAATAAGAAGATCAATGGATCGGCTTCTACAAATATTGATCAGGCCAGATGGATAAGGACATTAAACTATCAGCAAAAAACAACCTGGTCTGGTGATGATGATGTTGGAGGGGGTAAATTCGGAGCGCTGTTCAGTAACGGAGCTATGCCACAAGGCATAGCCGTTTTTAATACCACAAACGTTACCGAAGCAACCGTACCTGTTGATGTGGTGTTTTTCGGGACTTTTCCAACAAGCGAAAAAGACCTGAAGCGGCTTTATGATAATTTGGATGGTAAAGCGCTGGGATACAGGATCTGTAATACAGACAGGTACTCCACAACAAATGGTGAGTTCTTTGGCAAAGGTGACAATATCTACACGTTCAGCCCTGCAAGTAATGCCGATGCATCGGCTCAGGGTAAATTTTACCGCTTAGGAGGGATCTATGATCTAACAACCAGGGAATGGACAAAGCCAAGAGAAGCCATAGAAATTATTATGGAAAACACATCGCCACTTTCATTAATAGAAACCGGGGCAGGGTTAACCACTCTTTTAACTAAATAAAAAATGAACGCTGGCGGGTTATAGATCTGGTTTACCCCTATAGCCCTGTCAGCGTTTCACAGGCCAATATTTTAGATTTTGTTGTGCACAAGATGAAGTAGAGCACTATCAATAGATCAATTCACATTTAACCGTTAAGAATCATGAAAAAGAACCTGTTTTCATTGCTGCTCATTTTAGCAATGACCATCGTAACGAAAGCACAACCGCAGGATACAAAAGTTATCATCACAGGGTACGTAACTAATCCGGCCGGGGCTGATGCAAACCGCGAATATGTACAGCTCATGGCAACCGAAGACATTAATTTTGCCGAAACTCCTTACTCGGTTATTACTTGTTATACTTCGTACTCCGGAACTTGGGAAACCTTTGCTCCTGTACGTGGATGGGTTACGGGCAAAATAGATAGTAAAAAAGCTAATGATCCAACCTCACAAACCACCAAATTTAATCTCACAAAAGGAAAAGTTAAGGCAGGCGAATTTTTCTATGCGGGGGGAGCAGGCAAAAAGATTAACGGGGCAGCCTCTACCGATATTAGCGAAAAAGCACCCGTAGCCGCCAATCAGGCAAAATGGATAAGAACATTAACCTATGGCGCAAAAACATGGTCTGGCGATGATGGTATTGGAGGCGGGATATTTGGAGCCTTGTTTGGCAATAGCGAAGCTCCGCAGGGCATAGTCGTTTTTAATACTACCAATGTTACCGAGGCAACTATACCTGTCGATGTGGTTTTCTTCGGTACTTTTCCCTTAAATAAAGTTAACCAAAAGAAACTTTATGAGCGTATTGGAGGCAAGGAGCTTGGATACAGGATTTGCAATACAGACAGGTATTCCGTTTCAAAAGCCGGTTTTTTTGCCAAAGGCAATAATACATATCTATTCCCCCCGGCAAGCAGCTCCAATGCGGCCGCACAGGGCAATTTCTATAAGCTGGGCGGAGTTTACGATATAAAATCGAAGAGGTGGACAGACCCAAGGAATGGAGCGGTTATAGTTGCAATGACCAATGATACACAGCTTGCAGAAATAGAAAAAGGCAAAGGCACAACAGAGATCAGGGGCTTGGGGAAATAGATTAATATTTCGCTTTATAAATTAATTTTCATTCACTTTAAATTAAAAAATTATGAAAAAACTATTATTTTCTTTATCGCTTCTTATAGTAATGGCAGCTGTATTGAAAGCGCAGCCACAAGACACAAAGGTTATTATTACGGGCTATGTAGTAAATGCCAGCGGGAGCGATCCCAGTAATGAGTATGTACAGTTGATGGCAACAGAACATATTAATTTTGCCGAGACTCCCTATGCCGTTATTACCTGTTATACCTCATTTTCGGGAAATTACGAAACCAAAGCTCCTGTGCATGGTTGGGTTACGGGCTTAATACCAAGTAAAAGTACAGGTAAGAAAGACGCCAATGGTAACCCGGTCGAAGACCCTACTTCCCAAACCACTAAGTTCAATTTAACAAGCGGAGAAGTGCAGCCCGGTGAGTTTTTCTATGTAGGTGGGGCAAATAAGAGAATTAACGGCAGCAGTTCTACAGATATTAGTGAAACAGCCGCAATTGAAGCTAACCGGGCAAAATGGATCAGGGTATTGCCTTATCATAATACATCAACATTACCCCCCTGGTCGGGTGATGATGGCGTTGGTGGAGGTATATTTGGCGCATTGTTTGGCGATAGTGATGCGCCTCAGGGTATAGCTGTTTTTAATACCACAAGTGTTGATGAAACAACCGTACCTGTTGATGTAGTGTTCTTTGGAACTTGGCCTACGGCAGAGGCAGATCAAAAGAAACTTTACGATAATTCGGGCAGTACCGAGCTTGGATACAGAATTTGTAATACAGATAGGTATTCAACCGCAGATGGCGCATTTTTTGGCAAAGGAAATAATAAATATCTATTTGGTTCAGACGGTACGGTCAACAAATTTTATCAATTAAAGGGAGTTTACAATGTAGCTACCAAATCATGGACAACGCCAAGAGCGCTCAACACCATTACCATGACAACCACCTCCCCACTTTCGCTGATAGAAACCGGCTCAACAACGTTACCTGTAAACATTGTTTCCGTTAAGGCAGAAGTTTTGGCAAAAGCTGTGCGCCTGCATTGGACTACCGCCTCCGAAACCAACAACGCCTACTTTGAAGTTTTGCGTTCCAACAACCAGACAGATTTTGTGAGTATAGGCAAGGTAACGGGCAACAATGCCGCCCACGATTATGTGTTTACAGATTACAGTCCACTGCCCGGTACGGCTTACTATAAATTACGGCAGGTAGATTTAGATGGAACGGCAATAGAGTTCGATATCATAGCCGTTAAGAATGGCCTAAATCCCGATAAGTTAAATATGGCGGTGAACGTTGGCGGCAATACGCTCAGGGTGTTTACCCAATCAGTCGAAAATACCGAAGCACTATTGACCGTTACCGATATCTCCGGCAAAAAAGTGTTGGAAAAGAAAATCCGTTTGGTTAACGGCAATGCAGTTTACCAGGAGCCATTTAACCAACCACAAGGCATATACGTTGTTTCATTGAAAACCAGCAAAGAACAAGCGGTACTGAAATTTGGTAAATAAGAATACCATAGACTTACGAAGTTTTTTAAACTTCGTAAGTCTAACCTATCCAATAGCTGTATTTTTTTACTTAAACAGATGCTGGCCTTTACTTGGGCTCGTTATGGTCGTAATAACATCTTTCTGATCAGCTCTTTTTAAAATCAATAATCTTCATTTAAAAGAGAAGAACACCAGTTGTAATTTAATGAATTCTACAATGATAAAAATTAAAAAAATAATTCTGCCTCTATTGTTTCTTGGTTGTTCGGGGGCAATAAAAGCTCAGTTTTTAAGTCCCGATGCCAGCTTTGCCACAGGAACCGGCTTTAACGGAACGGTATGGGAACTCTCAAAACAGTCGGATGGAAAAATTATTGCCTCCGGGGAGTTTACGAGTTATAACGGAACTACTGTAAACAAGTTGACCAGGCTGGCTGATAATGGCAGTCTTGATGCCATCTTTAACACCAATCTTGGCACCGGCTTCAACAATACCGTTTATACCCACTTGTTACAGTCTGACGGGAAAATTGTGGTAGCTGGCGATTTTACCGCTTTCAATGGCAATACCAGGAACAGGATTGTCCGTTTAAACGCCAATGGCACTATCGATAACACATTCAGCATCGGCACAGGCTTGGATGCCGAAGTGCTGAAAGTAGCGCTTCAGAGTGATGGGAAAATCCTCGCTGCAGGCAGTTTTACCACTGCTAACGGCGTATCTTCTTCTGGTATTGTGCGGCTGAATACCAATGGAAGCAGAGATAACACTTTTTCGGTGGGTAGCGGCTTCAATGTAAATGACGGGGGCATTGGTAACCGCCCGGTAAGGGATATCGCCCTACAATCTGACGGCAAAATAATAGTGGCAGGGGAATTTACCAGCTATAATGGAACGTCCGTTAATCGTTTGGTACGCCTAAACACCGATGGCAGTATAGACAATACGTTCACATCAAAGATAAAGTTCGACGATGTGGTATATGGCGTTAAGGTACAGCCCGATGGCAAAATACTGGCTGTTGGCGCTTTTTCAACCTGCAATAGCGAACATGCCAGTTACAAAATAGCGAGAATTAATACAGACGGAACACTGGATGTTGATTTCAACACCAATATAGGTACGGGGTTTTATGCCCGGATAGGGGCAGGAACGGGTACAGGCTTTTTTAAAGACGAAGAAAATCCGAGAACCATCGTCCTGCAAGCCGATGGCAAAATACTCATAGGAGGCGATTTTGTATATTTAGATGGCGTAAACAGCAGGCATTTTGTTCGGTTAAATGCAGATGGTACTTTGGGTACTCCCAACACAAATCCGTCGGGTTTTACCCTGTACCAATTAAAAATACAGGCCAACACCATAGGCAATTCCTATATTATAAAAACCAGTAATGGAAAATTAATTGTAATGGATGGCGGCTATGAGGCTGAAGAAACGTACCTCCGTAATTTTATAAACAGTCTTGGGGGTAAGGTTGAAGCTTGGTTTCTGTCGCACCCGCACCAAGACCATGCAGGCGCTTTTAACGAGATACTAAAGAACCTGCAGGGCATAGAAATTAAAAACATATACCATTCAAAACCACCTGCAAGCTGGGTAACATCGGCATTCTACCAGGATTTGTACAACTCCATAGACAATGCGGCGCAAAATGGTGTCAACGTAGTAAACTATACTACAATTCCCAATGAGGTGATAACTATAGACCAGGTAAATTTTAGGATACTTAGCGTGGCCAATCCAGAGTTGAGCACAGCGTCCACAAGAATTAACAATTCATCAATGGCCATAAGGGTATGGGATGAGCAAAAATCTATTGTGTTTTTGGCCGACTTGCAGTTGGAAGGAGGAAACAAGCTGTTGAACAGCCCACAGCGCCAATATTTGGACTGCGATTACTTGCAGATGTCCCATCATGGCAATGACGGGGTAGGCAAAGCGTTTTACCGTTCCGTTAGGTTTAAGGCTTGTTTGTGGCCTACCCCCGGATGGTTGTGGGACAATCAGGCCGGTAGTGCAGGGTTTAACACCGGAGGCTACGATACGCTGGAACAAAGAGAGATAGTAGATAATGAACTTGGCATACGGCGCAACTATATAGGTTCCAAAGGATTGAATATAATCAAGTGATTGTCTTATAAATGATATAGAGTATGAAAAAGAATATAGTATTGATGGTGTGCTTTTGTTTGCTGGTGTATGGAAGGTTACATGCGCAACAATCGGGATTTAACAATAGCGTATATACTATTGTTGCAAACGGAAACAAGCCTATTGTTGGTGGCAAATTTACAAGTGTAAGAGAAGAGGAGCATAACCGTATTGTTCGTTTGCAAGAAGATAACACACCATGGGACAATACAAGAAAGCAGGATACAAAAGTTATCATTACAGGGTACGTAACTAACCCGGCTGGTGCTGATGCCAACCGCGAATATGTGCAGTTGATGGCTACCGAATACATCAACTTTGCGGCAACGCCCTATTCCGTTATCACGTGTTATACCTCTTATTCCGGAAACTGGACAACCAAAGCTCCGGCGCAGGGCTGGGTTACAGGCACCATACCAAGTACACAAGCGCCGCCAAAAGATGTCAATGACCCCACCTCGCAAACCACTAAATTTAATATAACAAGTGGGGAAGTTCAGGCAGGTGATTTTTTCTATATTGGAGGGTCAAACAAGAGAATTAATGGGGGCAGTTCTACCGATATCAGCGAAACAGCCACCGTTGTAGCCAACCGGGCAAAATGGGGCAGGGTAATCACCTATGGTTCAACGCCATGGACAGGTGATGACGGTGTTGGAGGAGGTATATTTGGAGCATTGTTCGGCAATAGTGAAGCGCCGCAGGGCGTGGCCGTTTTTAATACCACAAACGTTACCGAAGCAACTATGCCCATTGATGTGGTGTTTTTTGGCACTTCGCCCACAACTGAGACCAACCAAAAGAAACTTTACGATAATTCGGGCAGTACCGAGCTTGGGTATAGAATATGTAATACAGACAGGTATTCGACCGAAAATGGCGAATTCTTTCTCAAAGGCAGCAATACGTACCTGTTTGGCCCCGAAACCAGTGCCGATGCAACGGCACAAGGTAAATTTTATCAGCTAAGAGGAACTTACGATGCAATAGCAAAAAAATGGATAGAGCCAAGGATAGTTACAGAAATTACCATGACAACTACTTCCCCGCTTTCGCTGATAGAAACAGGATATACATACACAACGTTACCTGTAAACATTGTTTCCGTTAAGGCAGAAGTTTTGGCAAAAGCTGTGCGCCTGCATTGGACTACCGCCTCCGAAACCAACAACGCCTACTTTGAAGTGCTGCGTTCCAACAACCAGGCAGATTTTGCAAGCATAGGCAAGATAACGGGCAACAATGCCGCCCATGATTATGTGTTTACAGATTACAGTCCGCTGCCCGGTACGGCCTACTATAAATTACGGCAGGTAGATTTAGATGGAACGGCAATAGAGTTCAATGTTATAGCTGTTAAGAGTGGTCTAAATCCGGATAAGTTAAATATGGCGGTGAATGTTGGCGATAATATGCTCAGATTATTTACCCAATCGGCCGAGAACACCGAAGCGTTATTGACCGTTACCGATATCTCCGGCAAAAAAGTGTTGGAAAAGAAAATCAACCTGATCAATGGCAATGCTGTTTATCAGGAGCCATTTGACCAGCCGAAAGGAATATATGTAATTTCGCTAAAAACTAATAAAGAACGGGCAGTATTAAAATTTGGAAAGTGATTTTAGGTACTATTGACAAAAGAATTTATAGTTTTTTTCCGAAACGGTATCACACTGCGGTTCCGTTTCTATTATAACCATGCTCAATGCACTGTATTATTAATCGACCTCAGGAGATGAAAGCTAATTAAGACAACTATTGTACGATGTAAGTTTGCTGCATTTGTTAGTAAAAAGATATTGAAATGACTACATCTAAGCCATATTCTCAACCCGGTGATGAACCTATGGTCCGCTTATTTAGTGATATTGATTTATCGCTAACATAAAGTTAATGACAACCGGCAATAAGATAAGCACAGAGATCCTGCCCGGCTTTGAATTAAGGTGCAATGAAGTTTTTGCAGATTAACTGATTATAAGGGCCGCTCTTTCCTTATCTTTGGACTGTGTCGCATCCGCTTATTGAGCTTCAGAATGTTACCCGGCAATATACTCCCGAAATTCCATCAGGAGTAAAAAATGTATCTGTTGCTGTCCGGAAAGGCGGTGTAACCGCTATTATCGGTGAAAGTGGAAGCGGGAAAAGTACATTGCTAAAGCTGATATATGGTCTGTTGGCTCCCGATGAGGGTGATCTCCTGTATGAAGGCGCTCACATCAAAGGTCCGCATGAAAAGCTGATACCCGGGCACGATGCCATGAAAATGGTAAGCCAGGATTTTAGTCTGAACATTTACGCCAAAGCTTACGACAATATTGCGGCTTTGCTGCCCAATACAGATGTGCCTGCTAAACAGCAACGCACCTTAGAGGTAATGGAGCTGCTACGTATTGATCATCTACGGAACAAGCGTGCCGTTGATTTAAGCGGGGGAGAGCAGCAACGTGTGGCCATTGCCCGTGCCGTAATAACCCGACCGGAAGTGATTCTGCTCGACGAGCCGTTTAGCCAGGTTGATGCCATACTAAAAAGCCAGTTACGTGCCGATATTAAAAGCCTTTCGGCGCAGTTAGGCATAACCATTATTATGGTAACCCACGATCCTGCCGATGCGCTTTCCATGGCCGATGAGCTATGGATATTAAAGGATGGACGTTTACTTGAATCAGGCGCTCCGAAACAGTTATATTATCATCCGCAGAACAGCTACACAGCCAGGCTTTTAGCCGGAAGTAATATCCTCAATCAGAAGCAGGCAGCTTCTGTTGGTATTGATACACATTCAGCAGAGATCAGTATCCGTCCCGATCAGGTTGTATTGGGTGATGATACATCATCAGAAAACCTGTTTACCGTCAGGCAGCAACTGTTTAAGGGTTTCTATTATGAGCTGCTGCTTGAAAATTCAATGTGCCGGCTCAGGGCTATATCCTTAAATGAAATAACTGTGGGAGCGCCTGTATCTATAATTATAAACGGCTATACGGAATATAACTGATTCTGCCTGCGCTCGTTTGCAAAACGAGTGCATAAATCTATGGCGTTTGTAACGCCTGTAAGTGCCTAAAAAATTCCAATTAGCGAAGTTTGAGCGAGGCTGAACAACGAAAGGCGAACAACGATAAACGAATAACAATCACACCAGGTATTCAAACAAGGTCTGATCCTGGTTTATTTCCTTAAACTCAAATTTATGGGTACTCATCCGTTCAATCAGGGATGTATAATCCGCGGCAGATTTAAGTTCAATTCCCACCAGTGCCGGGCCACGTTCGCGTTCTGTTTTTTTAATAAATTCAAAGCGGGTAATATCGTCTTGTGGCCCCAATACCTCGTTTACAAATAATTTGAGCGCACCGGGACGTTGCGGAAAACGGATAATGAAATAGTGTTTCAGTCCTTCGTACAGTAGCGAAAGCTCTTTGATTTCCTGCATCCGGTCGATATCATTATTGCCTCCGCTGATAACACAAACCACATTTTTACCCTTTATTTTATCCCGGAAAATGTCCAAGGCGCTAACGGATAGCGCTCCTGCCGGTTCGGCAACAATGGCATCTTCGTTGTAGAGCTTTAATATGGTAGTACACACTTTCCCTTCGGGAATTAGGGCGATATCGTCCAGCAGGTTTTTACAAAAATCAAATGTCAGTGACCCGATGCGCTTTACCGCCGCTCCGTCTACAAAACGGTTAATGGATTCCAGTGTAACCGGTCCGCCTACTTCCAACGCCCGTTTTAGCGATGGAGCGCCTTCCGGCTCAACGCCCAGAATTTTTATATCAGGTTTTACCTGCTTGAGGTAGCTGCTCACTCCGGCAGCTAAACCGCCGCCGCCAACCGGCACAATAACAATGTCCGTTTCCGGTAAATCTTCAATGATTTCTATACCAACCGTACCCTGACCTTCGATGATGCGATAATCATCGAAAGGAGGGATGAACGTCATACTGTTGGCGCTGGTATATTCCAGTGCATCTTGCAGACAATCGTCAAACGTGTCGCCGGTAAGGATAATTTCAATATGATCGCCACCAAACATTTCGGTTTGGGTAACCTTTTGCCGGGGCGTGATAGTAGGCATAAATATAATGCCTTTAATACCCATCTGTTTGCAGGAGAAAGCTACTCCCTGGGCATGATTGCCGGCGCTGGCACATACCACGCCATTAGCAAGTTGTTCCTGACCAAGCTGGCTGATCATGTTATAAGCTCCCCGTAGCTTATAGGATCGTACAACCTGTAGATCTTCACGTTTCAGGTAAACTTTACAGTTATATTTTTCAGACAGCCTGGGGTTATAAATTAACGGTGTATGTTTAACCACTTCTTTTAACCTTTCTGCCGCTGCCGGGATGTTTAGTTTTTGCTGCATGGGGGCCTGTTTCAACGCAGACAGCGTTCAAAACGCTGTCTGCGTTAAGTGTTATATATTCTTTGCCAGCCAGTCGCCAACTTCGCTGGTTTTGTAGGCTTTGTTTTTACCGGCAAGGTCTTCGGTTACAATACCTTCGGCCAGCGATTTGTTCACTACCTGCCTGATGGCTTCTGCTTCTTCTTTTAAGCCGAATGCGTCCTCAAACATCATAGCAGCAGAAAGTACGGTTGCCAGCGGATTGGCAATGTCTTTTCCGGCAGCCTGCGGATATGAACCGTGGATCGGCTCATAAAGCGAGGTGTGAACACCTACAGAAGCGGATGGCATTAAGCCCATGGAGCCTGAAATCACCGAAGCTTCATCGGTTAAAATATCACCAAACAGGTTTTCGGTAATAATGACATCGTAAGCGCTTGGCCATTGTACTAAGCGCATGGCTACAGCATCAACAAATTCATAGCTTACTTCAACTTCGGGATAATCTTTTTCCATGCTTTGAACGGTTTCACGCCATAAGCGGGAACTTTCAAGCACGTTAGCTTTATCTACACAACATAATTTTTTACGACGGGTTAACGCCATCTCGAAACCTAATTTAGCTAAGCGTTTTACTTCCTCGCGGGTATAGGTACAGGTATCGAAAGCGGTGTTGCCGTCATCTTTCCTGCCGCGTTCTCCAAAGTAAATCCCACCGGTAAGCTCACGTAAAATAATCAGGTCTGTACCTTCAATGCGTTCTCTTTTTAACGGGGAGTTATCAATCAAAGAGGGGAATGTAAATGTGGGACGAACGTTGGCAAACAAACCCAGCTTTTTACGCATTTTTAATAGTCCCTGCTCCGGACGTACAGTGGCTTTAGGGTCGTTGTCAAAACGGGGATGGCCAATGGCTCCGAATAAAACGGCATCGGCAGCCATACATACCTCGTGGGTTTCATCGGGATAAGGCTCGCCTACGGCATCAATCGCGGCAGCGCCGGTCAATGCAGATGTCCAGTTAATTTCGTGATTGAATTTTTTTGCTACGGCATTTGAAACCTTTACGGCCTGGTCAATAACCTCGGGGCCTATGCCATCGCCTGCTAAAAGCGCAATGTTTAACTTCATTTTGATTGTTTTGTATGATGTTTAAATAATATTCAGCATTTTTTGGGTGGATTTGATAGCCGAGACCGTTTGATCTGAATCCAGTCCACGGGTAATAAAGGTGCGGTTGCCCGTTTCCCAGGTAATAATGGTTTCACATAAGGCATCGGTGGCGCTTCCGGGCGCTATTCTGACCATATAGTCAACCAGTTTAGGTAAACTACGTCCTTTTTGGTTATATACCTTGCCTAAAGCGTTCATAAAGGCATCGAACTGGCCGTCGCCCTGGGCGTGCTCTTCGGTAATTTTGCCGTCTATCTTTACAGAGATTGTCGCGGATGGGCGTAGCCCCTTGGCATGGGTAAGCACGTACGATTCTACACTGACTTTTTCCTCGTATAAACTGCTATCCAGCACATCTGATATGATGTAAGGCAAATCTTCCTTGGTTACCGTTTCTTTCTTATCCCCCAGCTCGATAACCCGTTGTGTAACTTTTTTCAAATCTTCTTCATTCAGCTTCAGGCCAAGCTCCTGCAGGTTTTTTTCAATATTTGCCTTGCCGGATGTTTTTCCGAGGGCATATTTACGTTTCCGCCCGAAGCGTTCGGGTAGTAGATCATTGAAATACAGGTTTTTTTTATTGTCGCCATCGGCATGAATACCGGCCGTTTGGGTAAACACGTTATCGCCCACAATGGGTTTGTTGGCCGGGATCCGTATTCCCGAAAAGGTTTCAACCAGCTTGCTGACCTTGTAAATGGATGATTCCCTGATGCCGGTTTTTACTTCAGGTAGAAAATCATTAATGGCGGCTACAACACTGGCCATTGGCGCATTGCCCGCCCGCTCGCCCATGCCGTTAATGGTTAAATGCAGGCCGTTTGCACCGGCTTTAACCGCTTCCAGCACGTTGGCAGTACCCAGGTCGTAATCGTTATGGGCATGAAAATCTAAATGAAATAGGGGATATGCTGTACGTAATTGTGAAATATAGTCGGATGTTTCGGATGGTGTTAATACACCCAGTGTATCGGGCAATAATACTTTACCGATGGGTTGCGTTGCCAGGAAGTCGAGATATTGCCTTACATACTCCGGCGAGTTACGCATGCCGTTGCTCCAATCTTCGAGATAGACGTTGGTGGCAATCCGATGCTGTTGCGCCAGCTTAATTACCTGTGCAATCTCCTCAAAGTGTTGCTCCGGTGTTTTTTTGAGCTGATGTGTAAGGTGGTTGAGCGAACCCTTCGTGAGCAGGTTTTGTACGCGTACGCCGGCATTGACCATCCAGTCGATGGAAACGCCTTTATCTACGAACGAAAGTACTTCGAGGCGGTCGGTATAGCCGTGTTCTGCGGCCCATTTCATAATGGTTTTTACGGCTTCAAATTCGCCTGCCGATACCCGGGCCGAAGCAATTTCTACACGGTCTACACCCAATTCCTCCAGCAATAGCTGGGTAATGGTTAGCTTTTCTGAAATGGAAAATGATACGCCCGACGTTTGCTCTCCATCGCGGAGCGTCGTATCCATAATTTCAATTTTCCGTTTTTCCATGAGCCTGGTTTGTTGTCTGTAAATTATACCATAAAAGCGTTCCGGCATTTTGAAACGCTTTTAGGATGATGAAAGAAAGGGATAATTCGCCTGCTGCTGTTAGATGGGCAGGTGTGAGGCGAACTCCTGTATTTCTGATTTGATATTCTGCAAATAGTCGATATCATCAAACCCGTTCATCATATTTTCTTTTTTATAGCTGTTAATATCGAATGATTCGGATTCTCCCGTGGCAAGAAGCGTGATTTTTTGCTCCGGAAGATTAACCTCGATCTCCGTTTTCGGATCGTCATAAACAGCTTTGAAGATTTTTTCCAGAAATCCGGCGCTTACCTGTACGGGAAGCACGCCCACGTTGAGGCAGTTATTCCTGAAAATATCTGCGAAAAAGCTGGATACTACGCAACGGAAACCGTAATCGTAAACCGCCCAGGCGGCATGCTCCCTGGATGAGCCGGAACCAAAGTTCTTTCCGCCAACCAGTATCTTTCCGCTGTATACGGGATTGTTCAGCACGAAATCTTCTTTCGGCGTATTGTCCGGGTTATACCGCCAGTCGCGGAATAAGTTGTCGCCAAAACCAACGCGTTCAGTTGCTTTTAAGAAACGGGCCGGGATAATCTGGTCGGTATCCACGTTCTCAATCGGTAATGGAACCGCCGTGCTTGTTAATATTGTGAATTTATCGTATGCCATAATAAGCCTCACCCTAAATCCCTCTCCCAAGGAGAGGGACTTTCCGGGATTATATTTTAATGTTAATGATTATGTTACTAACTTTAGCTATCTATAACGCTTTGAGCTTTTTGCTTTCCGCTTTTTATTATACTAATTCTCCTTCTTCCATTAATTCCCTTGGGTCGGTTACTTTGCCGGTTACGGCAGCAGCAGCGGCAACCAACGGACTTGCCAGCATGGTGCGGGCTCCGGGGCCCTGGCGTCCTTCAAAGTTACGGTTTGAGGTGCTTACCGCGTATTTTCCGGCAGGAATTTTATCATCGTTCATGGCCAGGCAGGCTGAGCATCCGGGCTGGCGAAGCGTAAACCCGGCCTCGGTAAGAATATCCAGTAAACCTTCGTCCTTGATTTGTTGTTCAACAATATGAGAGCCGGGAACCAGCCAAACGGTTACATTATCAGCTTTCTTTCTGCCTTTAACCAGCGATGCAAATGCCCTGAAATCTTCGATACGGCCATTGGTACAGCTACCCACAAACACGTAATCTACTTTTTTGCCGATCATGGCATCGCCCTCGTGGAAGCCCATATAACCTAACGATTTTTCGTAGGTAGCGGCTCCGCCTTCTACTTCTTCGGCTTTAGGAATATGATGCGAAATGCCCATCCCCATACCCGGATTGGTTCCGTAGGTGATCATCGGTTCAATGTCGGCGCCGTCAAAAACAAACTCCTTGTCAAAAACAGCATCGTCATCGGTTTTCAGGGTTTTCCAGTATGCCATCGCTTTATCCCAGGCTTCGCCTTTAGGCGCAAATTCACGACCTTTTACATAATCAAATGTAGTTTGGTCGGGAGCGATCATGCCGCCGCGTGCACCCATCTCAATGCTCAGGTTACAAACCGTCATACGGCCTTCCATGCTCATATTACGAAATACCTCGCCCGCATATTCTACAAAATAGCCGGTTGCCCCGGAGGTAGTAAGCCTGGAGATGATGTATAATGCAACATCTTTTGGTGTAACGCCTTTGCTTAACGAGCCATTAACCGTAATGCGCATTTTTTTTGGTTTGGGTTGCATGATACATTGCGCTGAAAGTACCATTTCAACCTCAGAGGTTCCGATACCGAACGCTATGGCGCCAAATGCCCCATGCGTAGAAGTATGCGAATCGCCGCAGACTATGGTTACGCCGGGCAGTGTAATGCCGTTTTCGGGGCCTATAACGTGCACAATACCGTTTTTAAAGTGCCCCAATCCCCAATGCATGATGCCGTATTCTTTGGAGTTTTCTTCCAGCGCTTTCAGCTGGTTGGCAGAAAGCGGATCCTGGACCGGTAAATGCTGATTCTGAGTAGGCGTATTATGGTCGGCAGTAGCAAATGTACGTTCCGGATATAATACCTTAATACCCCTGGTTTTTAACCCCAGGAAAGCAACCGGGCTGGTTACTTCGTGAATTAAATGACGGTCTATAAATAATACGTCGGGGCCTCCCTCTATTTTACGCACCACATGCGCATCCCACACCTTATCAAATAACGTCTTGCTCATTTTTGTTATATTTCTCTATTGTTGTTAATGCTTATTGTTAAGTCAAAAGTAAAAAGTCAAAATTAAAAACAGGTAACACGTTTAAAACCAGATATATCAAAAATGTACTAATCAGACAATTTATAATTGACTTAGAGCCGGTTTAAATTTCATATAAAGATTTTACAGGCTTTAATTAATGGACGGTGAAGACACCGTCCATGGCTTCCTGCCGCTGCTGGTGGCGACTACCAGCAGCTCCGTATATCTTAACTTTTTCATTTTTAAACAGGCTCTTAATACTATTATATAAATTTGTTTACCGCGTCTAAGT
This sequence comes from Pedobacter sp. BS3, assembly GCF_008274585.1. Taxonomy (GTDB): domain Bacteria; phylum Bacteroidota; class Bacteroidia; order Sphingobacteriales; family Sphingobacteriaceae; genus Hufsiella_A. Next base: position 186,467 of record NZ_VTRT01000004.1, read on the forward strand.
AGGCTTGCGCCGATGCCTGTACAATATCGGTATGGAAACCATAGCCTAAATAGGTTTTTTCGTTGTAAACCAGTGTCATGGTTACTTTACAGTTATCGGTGCTGCCGCCATGTATGGAGTCGATATGCAATTCTTTGAGATTAATATCTTTCCCGATAATGGCATTTACGGCATTGATAGTAGCGTTTACCGGCCCGTTACCGGTTGCCGACGCTTCCTTTACCTCATTTTTATATTCTATCCGGATGGTTGATGTTGGAACTAACGGATGCCCGCATTGCACCTGTAAAAGCTTAATGTGGATTCCATCCTTATAGTTGTTAGTACCTTCGCCCATCAACGATAACAGATCATCATCGTTAATCTCTTTCTTTTTGTCTGCAAGAATAAGGAATCTTTCGTAAACCTCGTCTAAATTAATTTTATCCGGTACATAACCTAAACGCTCTAAATGGTGTTTCAGTGCGTGGCGGCCACTTCTGGCAGTCAGGATAATTTCAGACTGGTCAATGCCCACATCTTCGGGGTTAATGATCTCATAGTTTTCCCTGAATTTTAATACACCGTCCTGGTGGATGCCCGAGCTGTGCGCAAAAGCGTTTTTACCTACAATGGCTTTGTTGGGCTGAACAGGCATACGCATCATGCGGCTTACCATGCCGCTTAGCTGGTGGAATTTTTTGCTGTTGATGTTAGTGTATTTACCCAGCGTAGTGTGGGTTTTTAATATCATGGCAACTTCTTCCAGCGACGTGTTACCAGCCCGCTCACCGATGCCGTTTATGGTACACTCAACCTGACGGGCGCCGTTCTGGATGCCGGCAATGGTGTTCGCGGTAGCTAAACCTAAATCGTTATGACAGTGAACAGAAATAATGGCTTTGTCGATATTCTTAACATTATCCATTAAGAACTTGATTTTTGCGCCATACTGATCGGGCAGGCAGTAACCGTTCGTGTCGGGAATATTTACTACTGTTGCTCCCGCGGCAATAACGGCTTCAACCATTTTTGCCAGAAATTCGATATCCGCCCGGCCCGCATCTTCTGCATAGAACTCAATATCCTCAACAAACTTCTTGGCATATTTTACCGCATCAACACCCCGTTGCAGGATTTCTTCGCGGGTACTGTTGAATTTGTATTTAATGTGCATGTCCGATGAGCCGATACCGGTGTGTATCCGTGGTCTTTTGGCGTATTTAAGCGATTCCACAGCAGCGTCGATATCTTTGGTATTGGCTCTTGTCAAAGCGCAGATAACAGGCTCACTTACCGCTTTAGACAATTCTACCACGCTTTGGAAATCTCCCGGACTAGAAATAGGAAATCCTGCCTCAATAACATCAACACCCAGCAGTTCAAGCTCTTTTGCTATTTCAATCTTTTCGCTTGTGGTTAACTGGCAACCAGGTACCTGCTCGCCATCTCTTAACGTGGTGTCAAATACATAAATACGGTTCGGATCGTGTATCATAGTTCTGTTTGTATTTTTAAGGCCCAGGGCCGGTTTTTATACTTTATTCAGAAGTCGCTTGTTAAACGCGACCTGTTTGTTTCAATGTTAATTTACCTGCTGAAAATCTGCCGGTTCTGTTTCCGGTACGTTGATATCTTCAATTATTTTTACTGTTCCTTTTTCCAGCACAATTCTTTTTTCCAGTGTGTCCGGCAAAGCCGATTCATAGTGACCTACGTAAATCAGGGTCATGCCATTGCTGCACAGCTCGTCGACCAATTGGTTGAAGTATCGGGTTTGCTGCTGGTCTAATCCCTGGCAGGGCTCATCTAAAATCAGTAATTCCGGATCTTTGATAATGGTTCTTGCCAGCAGTGTCAGACGTTGTTTTCCTAAAGGCAAGGTGCCTAAAATTTCGTTTTTGATATCTGTAAGTCCGAAATAAGCTACCAGCTCATCTACTTTCTGGGCTTTACTGTAAGGTAATTCCAGCGTTAAGCCAAAATTATCGTACAGGCCGGATGCAATGCTTTGCCATACGGTGGAAGATGAGTCAAAGTACCAGTGAAACTCGGGGGAAATCAGGCCGATACGTTGTTTGATATCCCAGATACTTTCCCCGCTTCCTCTCGGCTTACCAAAAAGATAAAGCCCATCGGTATAAGCCTGCGGATGATCACCGTTCAACAGGCTTAACAGGGTTGACTTCCCGGAACCATTATGACCTTGTAAAAGCCATTTTTCTCCTTTGTTTACCTCCCAATTGATATTCTTTAACACTTGCTTTTCACCATAACTAATGTTGATGTTCACCATCTTAACAATATGGTCTGATGAATAATTAGGCGGTACTTTTAAGAAACCGGGAATCTCACGCAATGGCTGGTCGGCTTCTAATTGTAATTCTTCTGCCGAAGCGACTTCAACTAAGGTTCCTTCTAACAAGGCAAAACGATTTATCGCCGAAGGTGCATGCTCATCGTTGGAAATCAATATCAGCGTAACGCCTTCCGCGGCCGCCTCATCTAACAGTCTATTCAGAACTTTACGGGAGTTTACGTCTAAACCGGTGTAAGGCTGATCGATGATAAGCAATTGTGGTTTTAGCCATAACGCTTTTATCAATTGGAGTTTTTTATGCTCGCCGCTTGATAGCTCAATCAGTTGTGAATCCCGTTGTCCGGAATAGCCCAGGGCATCTATCAATACTTCCGCCTCTGTAAAATCAAGATTATTTTCTTTGCCAAAAAGTTTTAATTCGGCTTTTACCGTTAGCGTTTCTTTAAACTGGAGATTGGTGTAACGCTGCTGATAATAGAAATTGGCAACGCCTTCTAAATTTTTGAACTGATACCAGCTTTCTACATAAAGTACGCGGGCCGGAAGCTTGCTTGTGGTATCAAAGTTAATGTCGATTTCTCCAACTGCACTTTGCTGCCCCGCAATGATTTTAGCTAACGATGTTTTACCGCTTCCGCTGATACCGTTTAATAACCAATTGTCTCCACGATTAATGGTCCAATTCAAATCCTTTAATACAACGTTGTTTTTGTATTTCAGGTTTAAATGCCGGATATGGACGACGGGTTGTTTCATGGCCTCACCCCTAAATCCCCTCTCCAAAAGAGAGGGGACTTTTAGAAGAATAAATTTAATTTATTACATTAATTAATACATAGCGCTCTCGTTACTCCCTCTCCCTTGGAGAGGTTCGGGGAGAGGCCTTTAAACTGTTTTTATCGCTTTCATGGCAGTCATGGCTTTACGCAGCTTTCTGCCTACAATTTCTACCGGATGCTCACGTAAAACCTCGTTAATGGCCACTAATTCTGCATTATCAACAGAACCGTCTTTACCTTCGTTATAGTTTTTGCCTACTAAATCGGTATCAACAGTTTTCATGAAATCTGCCAACAAAGGTTTACAAGCCTGATCGAATAAATAACAACCATATTCAGCTGTATCAGAAATTACCCGGTTCATTTCGAATAATTTTTTACGTGCAATGGTGTTGGCGATAAGCGGGGTTTCGTGCAGCGATTCGTAGTAAGCGGATTCTGCTTTGATGCCGGCCTCAACCATGGTTTCAAAAGCTAATTCAACACCGGCTCTGATAAAGGCAACCATTAACAGGTAATTGTCGAAATATTCCTGCTCGCCAATTTTAACATCGCCTGCCGGAGTTTTTTCAAAAGCGGTTTCGCCTGTTTCAGCCCGCCATTTTAACAAATTAGCATCGCCATTGGCCCAGTCTTCCATCATGGTTTTGCTGAACTCGCCCGACATGATATCGTCCTGGTGCTTTTGAAACAGCGGGCGCATGATGTCTTTCAGCTCTTCAGAAATTTTAAATGCTTTGATCTTTGCAGGATTACTTAAACGATCCATCATGCCGCTTACGCCGCCGTGCTTTAAGGCTTCGGTAATTACTTCAACGCCATACTGAACCAATTTAGAGGCATAACCCGGATCAATTCCTTTTTCAATCATCTTATCGAAAGAAAGGATGGAGCCTGTTTGCAGTAAACCGCAAAGGATGGTTTGCTCGCCCATTAAGTCGGACTTTACCTCGGCTACAAAAGATGATCTCAGCACACCTGCCCGGTGACCGCCGGTTCCTACACAATACGCTTTTGCCTGAGCCAGGCCTTTTCCTTCCGGATCATTTTCGGGGTGAACGGCAATTAATGTAGGTACACCAAATCCTCTTAAATACTCTGATCTAACCTCAGAACCGGGGCTTTTAGGGGCAACCATAATTACGGTAATATCCTTACGGATCTGCATGCCTTCTTCTACAATGTTAAAGCCATGAGAATACAGCAGGGTAGAGCCCTGTTTCATAAAAGGCATTATGGCATTAACTACAGCAGTATGTTGTTTGTCGGGAGTTAAATTTACAACCAGGTCGGCCGTAGGGATCAGCTCCTCGTAAGTGCCTACCTTAAAGTTATTGCTGGTAGCGTTTTTCCATGAATCTCTTTTGCCTTCGATAGCTTCCTTACGCAGTGCGTACGAAACGTCCAGTCCGCTATCTCTTAAGTTTAAACCCTGGTTCAAACCTTGAGCACCGCATCCAACGATCACAATTTTTTTACCTTTTAAAGCGTTTACGCCGTCTGCAAATTCTGAGTTTTCCATGAACTCGCACACGCCTAACTGGTTTAATTGCTCTCTTAAGGGTAAGGTGTTAAAATAATTTGCCATTTTCTTAATTATGTTCTGTTTTTATGTTACTGTTTAAATCTTAATTACATTGTGAATACCTTATCCCGTTTATTTAAGTATTCATTTTCTATAACCTCTTCGCCGGGCTCACGTTGCTCAAATTCACGGAGCTTCTGGTTGAAGCCCTCGCTGTCTTTAATAATAGCTACACGGGCGCTACGCACAAACTCTATCAATCCATAGGGTTGTAATACCTCAATTAAGGTATCTGTTTCTTCGCGATGGCCGGTAGTTTCAAAAACGGTATAATCTTTACGGATAACCACCGCCCGGGCCCCATGCTCACGCAACAGGCGCTCAACGCTGGCTTTTTCGGCGATAGCCTCGGTTGGGACTTTGTATAAAGCCATTTCCTGCCAGATGATGTCATCGTTGGTATTGTAATATACCTTTAACACTTCAACCTGCTTCTCTATCTGCCGGGCCAGCTTGCGTACAACATCTTCGGTTTCATCAATAACAATGTTGAACCGGTGAATTCCCTCAATTTCAGAAGGCGATGTATTTAAACTATCGATATTAATTTTTCGGCGTGTAAATATAATAGCTATCCGGTTAAGTAAACCAATTTGGTTTTCAGTATAAACGGTGATATTAAATTCCTTCTTTTCCGGATGTTTATGATTTGTTTCCATCTTGTTTGCGTTTATTTTAACCTGATCTCACTTACGCTGCATCCCTGTGGCACCATCGGGAAAACATTATTTTCTTTGGTAACAGTTACTTCGAGCAGGTAAGAGCCCTGATGATTTAACATGGTCTGCAATGCTGCTTCGAGATCTTTGCGATCTGAAATGCTGTTACCGTCAATTTTGTATGCTTTTGCCAGGGCTACAAAATCAGGACTTTCGATATCTACAAATGAATACCGGCGATCGTTGAACAGCTCCTGCCATTGCCGTACCATGCCCAGGAAGTGATTATTGAGGATAAGTATTTTCACATCGATGCCGGTTTGCATGATGGTTCCAAGTTCCTGTAAAGTCATCTGGAAGCCACCGTCGCCAATTACAGCGACTACCGTACGGTTAGGTGCGCCGAACTTAGCGCCGATAGCCGCCGGAAGTGCAAAGCCCATTGTGCCTAATCCGCCGCTGGTAACATTGCTGCGGGTTTGATTAAATTTGGCATAGCGGCAGGCCACCATCTGGTGCTGGCCAACATCGGTTACAATCACAGCATCGCCTTTGGTCAATTTGTTGAGCTTGTCAATCACTTCGCCCATGGTCATCTCCCCGGTTTGCGGATGCAATTCCTTCCGGATAACCGCCTCAATTTCCTGCTGCTCATAATCCCTGAACTTTTGTAGCCATTCGGGATGTTCTTTTTTCTCAACCAGCCTGGTCAGCAAAGGCAGTGTTTCCTTGCAATCGCCCCATACCGGAACGGTTGTTTGTACGTTTTTGTCGATCTCCGCCGGATCAATATCCAGGTGGATCACCTGTGCCTGCCTGGCGTATTTGTCTAAACGGCCTGTTACACGGTCGTCAAAACGCATGCCTACGGCTATCAGCACGTCGCATTCGTTGGTCAAAACGTTAGGGCCGTAGTTACCGTGCATGCCCAGCATGCCCACGTTTAACGGATGGCCGGTTGGCAAAGCGCCTGCGCCCAGAACCGTCCAGGCTGAAGGAATACCGCTTTTTTCTACAAAGGCTTTGAACTCGGCTTCGGCGCCGCCTAAAATAACCCCCTGGCCAAACAACACGAACGGTTTCTTTGCTGCGTTGATCAGCTCGGCGGCACGCTCAATATATTCTTCGCGTACGTTGGGCTTTGGCCGGTAGCTGCGTATGTGATTACAAGGCGTATATCCTTTATAGTTAAATTTCTGAACCTGGGCGTTCTTGGTAATATCGATCAATACCGGCCCGGGACGGCCGCTGCGGGCGATGTAGAATGCCTTGGCTATGGCTTCGGGAATTTCGCAGGCATCGGTTACCTGGTAATTCCATTTGGTTACCGGAGTGGTGATGTTGATAACATCCGTTTCCTGGAAAGCATCGGTTCCCAGCAGGTGCGCAAACACTTGTCCGGTAATACATACTACCGGCGTGCTGTCTATCTGCGCATCGGCTAAACCGGTAACCAGGTTGGTTGCCCCGGGGCCGCTGGTGGCAAATACCACGCCTACCTTGCCGGAAGTACGGGCATATCCCTGACCGGCATGGATGCCTCCCTGTTCATGACGGACTAAGATGTGGTTCACCTTATCACGATAATCGTAAAGCGCATCATAAATTGGCATAATAGCACCGCCGGGATAGCCAAAAATAGTATCTGTCCCTTCAGCAAGAAGACACTCAATTACTGCCTGGCTGCCAGTCATCGTTTGAGCTTGTTCGGGCTGTGTTGAGGCTTCTTCTTTTTGTAATTCAAGGGTATTCATAACTTAATGTTTTTATTATTGTTTTATAATTTGAAACCGATTCTTTCGGCCCCCTCCAACTCCCCCTTAAGGGGAGGGTTTTAGGCCGCTGCTTTTTCACCCGGTATATTTTCGAGTGCCTTGTAAACCTGGATGGGTTGTATATCATGGCTACAGACTCGGTCTTTTAGCTCTTTCAATTGCTCTTTTAAATCACTTTGCTGTAACAATACTCTTCTTACTTCCACAAATGCCCGCATAATTGTAACCCCTATCTTCAAAGGAGGAGCTTTAGTAGCTGTTGTATGTGTGATTTTCTCGCTCAATGAATACAATTTAAATTATTTACGCAATTATAATCCCTCCCTTTGGGAGGGTTGGGTGGGCCTATTCATCGGTTACGCATCCTTCAGAAGCATCTTTTACAAATTTTGCGTATTTGTAAAGAACACCGCGGCTAACCTTTAGCGCCGGTTTTTGCCAGGCAGCACGGCGTTTCGCAATTTCTTCCTCTGATACTTTTAAATTGATGGTATTATTTACAGCGTCTATTTCAATAACATCATCATCTTTTACGAGGCCTATCAAGCCGCCTTCAAAAGCTTCGGGTGTAATGTGCCCTACCACAAATCCGTGGGTGCCTCCGCTAAACCGTCCGTCGGTAATTAAGGCTACAGATTTTCCAAGTCCGGCGCCAATAATAGCAGAAGTTGGTTTCAGCATTTCGGGCATACCTGGTGCGCCCTTAGGCCCTTCATTCTTAATTACCACCACGTCTCCGGATTTTACTTTACCTTCTGCCAGCCCGGCAATGAGTTTCTTCTCCCCGTCAAACACCCGAGCGGTACCGGTGAATTTTTCACCTTCTTTACCGCTGATTTTCGCTACGCTTCCTTTTTCTGCCAGGTTGCCGTATAATATTTGTAAATGCCCTGTTTTTTTGATGGGGTTTTCAAGCGGATGAATAATGTCCTGGGTTTCAAAATTTAAATCAGGAACATCTGCCAGATTCTCTGCCAGTGTTTTTCCGGTTACTGTCAGGCAATCGCCATGCAATAATCCTTTCTGTAATAAATATTTTAAAACAGCCGGAGTACCGCCATTTTTATGCAGGTCTTCCATCATGTATTTCCCGCTGGGCTTAAAGTCTGCCAGCACAGGAATCCGGTCGCTTATAGCCTGAAAATCGTCTAAGGTTAAAGGAATATCCACACTTTTAGCCATAGCTATTAAATGCAGTACAGCGTTGGTGCTTCCACCCAATACCATAATGGTGACGATAGCGTTTTCAAATGCTTCGCGGGTCATGATATCGCGGGGCTTGATATCTTTTTCAAGCAGAATACGGATATATTTTCCGGCTTCAACGCATTCTTTTCGTTTTTCTTCGCCTCTTGCCGGGTTGCTGCTTGAGTAGGGGAGGCTCATTCCCATAGCCTCGATGGCTGAGGCCATTGTATTAGCGGTATACATACCACCACATGCGCCGGGGCCAATGCAGCTTCTTTTGATAATTTCCTTGAAATCTATCTCATCTATATTGTCGGCAATTTTTTGGCCTAATGCTTCAAATACAGAAACAATGTTCAGATCGTCTTTATCTTTATAATGCCCCGGTGCTATCGTTCCGCCGTATACCATGATGGAGGGGCGGTTAAGCCGGCCCATTGCCATTATTGAGCCGGGCATGTTTTTATCACAACCGGGTATGGTTATCAGCCCGTCGTAGTATTGTCCGCCACACACGGTTTCGATAGAATCAGCAATAAGATCGCGGCTAACCAGCGAATAGCGCATGCCATCTGTTCCGTTGGTCATGCCGTCACTTATGCCGATGGTATTAAAAATAAGGCCCACCAGGTTATTATCCCAGACGCCTTTTTTTACATCTTGTGCTAAGTCGTTCAGGTGCATGTTACACGGATTCCCGTCATATCCCATACTGGCAATGCCTACCTGCGCTTTGTCCAGATCTTCATCAGTAAGCCCGATGCCATAGAGTTGTGATTGTGCGGCCGGTTGGGTCGGATCCTGGGTAAGTGTTCTGCTGTAGCGGTTTAATACTGTCTTTTCTGCTGTTTCCATATTATATGATTACTTCATAATTTTCTTTTTCAAGAACCAGGTTCCTGTAAAATCGTTTAATTGTTGCTCCTATTGAATCTTCCCAATCGGTTTCAAAGGTTATATGATCAATGCTGCCTACGCCTACAATTTCTGTAGCAGTGCCGCACAGAAAGGCGCTTGTGCCGTTTCTGACATCGTTCAGCGTAAGTTGTTTTTCTACCAGCTCTATGCCTAACTGCCTGCAAATACCGATAACGGTTTGCCGGGTGATGCCTGGAAAAATATTACCTGTAGCCGGCGTAAACAGTTTGCCATTGCGTTCTAAAAAGAAATTGGCTCCGGATGTTTGGGCGATATATTGCTGATGGTCGAGCAGCAAGGCTTCGTCGTATCCTCGTTGCTTTGCATCGTTCGAGGCAAGGATAGAGGTAACGTAATGCCCTGTTACTTTTGCTTCTGTATGAATGGAGTTAGGATTATGCCGTTGATAGTTTGAGGTGCACAGGCGCAAAAGCCGCTCGCCTAAAACCGCCGACCACTCCCAGGCCGCAATCATTAAATGAGGCTCGCCGGGATGGCTAAGCTTCATATTGGGGCCGCAATAAACCAGCGGCCGGATATAGGCGTTGCGTAAGTGGTTTAGCTCCAGTAAATGATAAGTGTCTTCTATTAAGCGCCGGTTATTCCATTTGTAATCAATAGATAAGGCTCTGCACGATTGCTGAAGACGGTCAAAATGCTCTTCGGCCTTGAATATGCGAACACCGTTGTGGGTGTTGTATGCCCGGAGTCCTTCAAATACACCATAACCATAATGCAGCGTTTGGCTGAACAAATCGACACCTGTATCGGCAGCGTAAACAAATTTGCCGTTAAGGTATACCTGTGTTTTATGGTTATAATATTGCATCTGATTTTATAAAAAAAGCGTCGGCCGTATTAAGGGCAGGCGCCACAACTTTTATAATTAAGTTGCAAATCCAAGGTAGGTAGTTCAATTAATAGTGTCAATAGCTTGTATAAAATAATTGAAATTAGAATTTTATTTTGCTATATGCTGATTTATCCAAATTATTAAGTGAATATGTCGTGGTTTTTAAAAATATAAATATATTGATTGTATACCAAAGTTCAAAACGGTATACGGTTCAAATTTAATGATGAAGGTAAGATGATGCCTGTTTTCTGCGTAAAAATGAAATTTCTGCAAGAAAATTTAAAAAAAAGGCCGGCTGAATCTGTTCAGCCGGCCTTTTTTTTGCCTGATTTTGTGTTATTGATTAATGCCTTCGGCAAGCACTACAATAGAGTTACGTAATGCCTCAATAACGCCTCCTTTTATAAACAAGGATTGTGAGTCTTTGCCATTTCTGATGATCACCTGGCCATCGTCAAGTGTAGAGATAATAGGCGCATGATCTTTCAGTATTTCAAAAGATCCGGCACTTCCCGGTACGGTGATCGAAGTGATCTCGCCTTCAAAAACGGTTTTATCAGGTGTTAATATTTCTAATTTCATTGCCCCTCTCTTATCTCCCCAAAGGGGAGAGGATTAAAATAGTTATTTATAAGCCTTTCCTTTTCCTCCATTTTGGGGAGGCCGGTGGGGCTATGCGTTTGCTTCAGCTAATATTTTCTTACCTTTTTCAATAGCATCTTCAATGGTACCAACCAGGTTGAAAGCTGCTTCAGGGTATTCGTCAACTTCACCGTCAATGATCATATTGAAACCTTTGATGGTATCTTTAATGTCAACCAATACACCTTTCAGTCCGGTAAACTGCTCGGCTACGTGGAATGGCTGAGACAGGAAGCGTTGTACACGACGTGCCCGGCTAACTACCAGCTTATCTTCTTCAGACAGCTCGTCCATACCCAGGATGGCGATGATATCCTGAAGCTCTTTATAGCGTTGCAGGATTTGTTTTACACGTTGTGCGGTGTTGTAATGCTCATCGCCTAAAACCATCGGGCTTAATATTCGTGAAGTAGAGTCCAGGGGATCTACCGCAGGATAAATACCCAGCTCGGCAATTTTACGTGATAATACGGTTGTTGCATCCAAGTGGGCGAATGTAGTAGCAGGAGCAGGGTCGGTCAAGTCATCGGCAGGTACGTATACCGCTTGTACCGATGTAATTGAACCGCGTTTGGTTGATGTGATACGCTCCTGCATCAAACCCATTTCTGTGGCCAGCGTTGGCTGGTAACCTACGGCTGATGGCATACGGCCTAACAGCGCTGATACTTCAGAACCGGCCTGGGTGAAACGGAAGATGTTATCAATAAAGAACAGGATATCACGTCCTGCACCCTGACCGTCGCCATCGCGGAAATATTCTGCAATGGTAAGGCCGGATAAGGCTACACGGGCACGTGCGCCGGGAGGCTCATTCATCTGACCGAATACGAAAGTTGCCTTAGAATCTCTCAGTTCTTCCTGGTTCACTTTATCCAGGTTCCATTCGCCTTTCTCCATACCGTGCATGAAGTCTTCACCATATTTAATGATACCAGATTCAAGCATTTCACGCAGTAAGTCGTTTCCTTCACGGGTACGCTCGCCTACGCCGGCAAATACAGATAATCCGGAATATGCTTTCGCGATGTTATTAATCAGCTCCTGGATTAATACGGTTTTACCTACACCGGCACCACCGAACAGACCGATCTTTCCACCTTTTGCATAAGGCTCAAGCAGGTCAATTACCTTGATCCCGGTAAATAACACTTCGGTTTCGGTAGACAGATCCTCAAATTTAGGAGGCGTGTTGTGAATGGGACGCCCGTTTGATTTATCAAGGTTAGGAATACCATCAATTGCATCGCCAACCACATTGAATACACGGCCTTTAATTGCATCACCAACAGGCATTTTGATCGGGGCGGCAGTGTCTTCAACTTTCATTCCGCGAACTAATCCGTCGGTAGAGTCCATTGCAATAGCCCGTACCCGGTCTTCTCCAAGGTGCTGCTGAACTTCAAGGACAATTTTTTGTCCGTTGGATTTGGTGATCTCTAAGGCATCGTATATTTTAGGTAAATGAGCATCGTCAGCAAAGCTAACGTCAACTACCGGTCCGATGATTTGTGCTATTTTTCCAATGTTTGGCATACAAGTATGGTAAAATTTTTATAAATCAACTGTTTATCCCCTTCAAATGGGCGTATTTTTTGGTCTGCAAAAATATGCTTTATTCACAACAACTCAAACATCTAAATGCAGAAATTTATTTTTTGTGTAAAAAGCGAAAACTTGTCACGACATCAAGTGTTAATCAGAAGAAATACAGTTGGAAATGAAGTGCTGGGGTAACTATAAAAAAACGCTTTTATTCGCCGTTCTGGGAATATTAATGAGCCAATCGGCCTGGGCTATGGATGTCATGGATGATGTATCTGTAGTTAAGCACTGGTACACTCAACCTTTTATCGGATGCCTGGTTGTGCTCTTGTTAATATTTGTGCTGGTCTGGTGCAATGATTCCAAACATCATGACGGGCAGAAGGAGGGAAGATTTAAGGTATAAGGTTTATAGCCTATAGTCCGGAAAGTCGGAAAGTCGGAAAGTCGGAAAGTCCGGAAGTCGGAAAGTCCGGAAAGTCGGAAAAGACAAGAAAGTTTTAAGTTGTAAGTTTTACGTAGTACGTTTTAGGTAGAGAGCTAATAGAAACAAGAGTAAAGAAGCAAGAGACAAGAAAGGCTGGAAGGAGTAAAGTTTAGGGCTTAGGGTAGCTAATGGCTTATGGTTCATGGTTCATAGTCCGGAAAGTCCGAAAGACAGAAAAGACCGGAAGCGAGAAAGGTGGAAGGCAGAAGGTTTGAGGGCGTAAGGCGAACAATCCCGGGATTTCACTTTGCTCAACGACACCGGCAAGACAAACTAACCAACTAATCATTACCTTTAAGCCATGAAACGCATACTGGTAACGGGCAGCAACGGCTTATTGGGGCAAAAACTCACAGAACTTTTAGTAAAGCAACCTGATATCGTATTGATTGCTACATCCAAAGGCGAAGATCGTTATCCTGATCAGGATGGGTATTTGTACCGTTCACTTGATATTTCTGACGAGGCTGCCATTCGCCGGGTTGTTGCAGAAACCAATCCCGATGTGATCATCCATACAGCCGCAGTGACCAATGTTGATGTGTGCGAAGTGGATAAGCAGCAGTGTTATCATTTAAATGTACAGGTTGTGGCTAACCTGGCTGCCATTTGTTATGAGCACGATATTCACCTGATCCATCTTTCTACTGATTTTGTTTTTGACGGTGAAAACGGCCCTTACCGGGAAGATGATTTGCCTAATCCCTTGAGCTATTACGGTTATACCAAGTACGAGGCGGAGAAAGTTTTGCAGAATGCTCCATGCCGGTGGACCATTGTGCGTACGATATTGGTTTATGGTATTTTGCAGGATATGAGCCGCAGCAATATTATTTTGTGGGCAAAGGGGGCGCTGGAAAAGCAGCAGCCTATCCGGGTGGTGAATGATCAGTGGCGAATGCCTACCCTTGCTGAAGACCTGGCGATGGCCTGCTTACTGATAGCTCAAAAAGAAGCGTATGGAATTTACCATATATCAGGCAAGGATATGATGAGTATTTTTGAGCTGGTTAACCGGGTTGCTGCCTTCTGGAAGCTCGATCAGTCATTGATTATACCGGTTTCATCAGATGAATTGAACCAGACGGCAAACCGTCCGGCAAAAACCGGGTTTATTCTGGATAAGGCAATTGCCGGTTTGAATTACCAGCCGCATAGCTTTGCAGAAGGATTAAGCGAGGTTGACCGGCAACTGAGCAGCCGGATAGCACAACGTGAAATTAATATTAAACACTAACACATAAATTAAATATCATGGCACTAAAAAAAGGCGATAAAGCTCCTGCTTTTACATTAATTAGTTCTGAACTTAAAGAAGTCTCCCTGGATGATTACAAGGGTCGCAAGCTGGTTATCCACTTTTTCCCGATGGCCTTTACCGGCGTTTGCACCACGCAGCTTTGTACCATGCGTGATGATTTTGGTTATTATGAGGGTATAGGAGCGGGCATTATTGGTATTTCGGTGGATTCTCCTTTTACGTTGGCCAAGTTTAAAGCTGAGAATAATTACCAGTTCCCGTTGCTGTCTGATTTTAATAAAGAGGTTTCTAAGGCGTATGGTGCTTTTTATGATGAATTTGTTTTCGGATTGAAGGGTGTTGCTAAACGTGCAGCTTTTGTGGTAGACGAAAATCAGCAGATTGCTTATGCCGAAGTGTTGGATAATGCGGGCGATCTGCCGGATTTTGAAGCCATCAAAGCATCGCTGGGATAGTTTTCTGCCGGTTTTGAGAACATTTGTTCCGTAATTTGTTATTGGAGATATGACAGATACGGAACAACTGCTCCAGGAGAATCATCTGATTTATCAAACCGATGCCACGCCTGGCATAAGTCGTAAAAAATCAGGTAAAAACTTTATTTATATTGATGCCAAAGGAAACAAGGTTACCGATGAGAGAACGTTGTTGCGGATAAAGCAACTGGTTTTGCCGCCGGCCTGGACCAATGTATGGATATCGCCCAAAGCGAATGCCCATTTGCAGGCAACCGGTGTGGATGCTGCGGGCCGGAAACAGTACCGGTATCATACCGACTGGTGTAAATCGCGTAATCAGAATAAATTTTATCGCCTGCTTGAGTTCGGAACCAAGCTCCCTGAATTCAGGCGAAATCTGCGTAAAGACCTTCGCCGTCATCAGCTTGATGAGCGGAAGGTGCTGGCTATATCGGTAAGCCTCATGCAAAAAACGTTTATCCGTATTGGTAACGAATCATACAAGCAACTGTATGGAAGCTATGGGCTGAGCACACTTCGCGATAAGCATGTAAAAATAAACGGCAGCCGGATGAAACTGGCTTTTAAAGGAAAGAAAGGTGTTTTTCATGAGATTGAATTTTCTGACCGGACACTGGCCCGTTTGGTGAAGAAATGCCGCGATATCCCGGGGCAGGAACTGTTTCAATACTATACGGATAACGGTGAACGGCGCTCTATTGGCTCGGGGGCCATCAATAATTATATTAAAGAAATAACCTGTTGCGATTTTACGGCTAAAGATTTCAGAACCTGGTACGGCACGCTCGAAGCGCTGAAATGTTATGCAGGTTTTGAGGCGCCGGGAAGTCAGACGCTATCGCGGAAGATAACTAATACCATGCTGGACGAAGTGTCGGCAAAATTGGGTAACACCCGCAGTGTGTGTAAGAAATATTATGTTTTTCCGCCCCTGATCGAAGCTTATGAAGCAGGCAGGCTGCAACCGTATCTGAAAAAGCTGCATAACGATACGATCTCATCTACAGAAACGGGGCTGACGACGGATGAAAAAGTGCTGCTCAGCTTTTTAAAAGCTGAACGGAAACTGGAGGGTAAAAAGAAATGACACTGTTTTCCTTACTTAGTTGATGCTACTTTTGTTAATAAAAGGATTACCCTCCTTAAATACAGGTGAAGAAAGGTGTTATGCTAACTATCTCCATGGCTGCTGTTTTAAGCAACGGATCATTGTCAATAATTTCTGTCAGATGCTCATCCGACGAAACTTGTAAAATAATATACAGCCCGGTATCATTTAAGGTGTTGCCGTAAAACAATACACTGTTTTGCTTTTTCAGGCGATGGTAATAGGACTGATGAAGATTTCTATTCTTTTTATTGCCATTTTGTAGCTGCGCCTGCTCATCCATTGTTAAAACCAATGCAACATAATGCGGTTTAGAAAAATCGGTTGCCATCTGTTGTTTCTTTTTAACGTTCAAGTGCACAAAAGTGGATGAATAAAGCGGGACAGTTTTTATATCAAAAGGATGTTTTTTTATACCAAAAGGATTTTTAACACAAATTTTAAAATCATTTCCATTTTAATTGCCAATTTGCCCGTATGGGTATGAATATTCGCGATAACTCCGGAATCTGGCAGGAAATAGGCGCCAGTTTTGACCTGTTCCTTATGCAAGCGCCGCTGGTGGCAGAACGGCGGGAGAAGTACAGCTTTTCCTTCGGGGATGCAGAGCTGGTACAGATCTCTATGCCGGATATTTTCATCGTATATGGCGATATTCTGTTCAAGCATAGTCAATTGCATTTCCGCTCAACCGATATTCCGGATATGGTTGAACTGCACTTTGCCTTGTCCGGTAACGGAACGATGTATAATTATATTGACCAGAGAAGATATTTTTTCGAGCCCAACCAGCACAATATTATTTATACACCGGAACTGGATGGTGTTGGAGAATATGATACCAAATGCAATTACCGTTTTTTCGAGGTCCATTTTACCAAAGAGCGATTTCTGCAACTGGCAAAAGATTCGTGTAAAGCCCTCCAGGAATTTGCAGAACATGTGGCTTCCGGACGCTATACACAGATAGCAGAGCGAAGTCTTCCTGTCTCCCTGGTCATGCATAACTGTATCCGGGATATTATGAACTGTGATCATACCGCTGGTTTAAAACTGTTGTTCCTCCAGGCAAAGTGTATTGAATTGCTTGTTCTCCAGGCCGAGGCTTTTGAAAAGGCTGTTTCAAGAAAGCAGTCCCGGATATTGAAATCTGCATACGACAGAGACTGTATCTTCTACGCACGGGACTACCTGCTTCAGCATATTCACCAGCCACCCTCCATTGCACAACTGGCAAAAGTATGCGGGATCAATGAATTTAAGCTAAAGCAGGGATTTAAGGAGGTGTTTGACAGCAGCATATATGGTTATCTGAATAATCATAAACTTGATCATGCTAAAGACCTGCTACTGGCAGGCAAGCCGATAAAGTCGGTTGCAGCAGAACTGGGATATTCGTCTGTTCAGCACTTTAATACCGCCTTCCGGAAGAAGTTTGCTGTTTCTCCGGGTAAAGTGAAATCATAAAGCGGATGTATGTTTAAAGCGGTCAGATAACTGGCTTATCGGCAGATAAGTTACCGCTTTTGCTTGGTAATTTAACGGTAAACCGGCTTCCTTTGTCAAACTCACTTTGTACCTCAATACTACACTCTTTCTGTTCCGAACAGTCCCAACAATGGTTTTTCAGTGCTGGAAAGAATGAGCTGTTGCAGCTTGCCTTCAGAAATGCCACGAACCCTGGCAATACGTTTTACCTGTACTTTGGCTGCCTGTACGGAAATGTGCGGATCTAAACCACTGCCACTGGCTGTAACTAAATCGGAGGGAATATCCGGTTTATTGACGCCGGGATTGTGTGCTAAAAATGTATCAATTCTTGCCTGTACCGTTTTTAAGTAATCAGGATTGGTGGAGCCTTTGTTGCTGCCTGCCGAACCTGCGGCATTGTAATCTGTTGCAGAAGGACGGGAATAAAAATAATTGTCGTTTGTGAATTTTTGTCCGACGTTAGCATAATAAGTTTTACCGTTATGGATAATTACTTCGCCCTTACCCCTGTTATCTGCAAATTGTGCAACACCCAATACAATCAGGGTGTAAATACCTGAGAAAAATAAAAAGCAAACTATGGCTCACGCCTCATCAATCTGGGCAAAACCGAATCATACGGGTTTGAATTTACCCTTTCGGGCGATGTAATACGTTCCAAAAATTTTACCTGGAACTCTACATTTACATTATCAACCAACCGGCAAACGGTATTAGATATTGGCCCTTTGGTTAAAGTATCTATTGATAATAACGGCTATAGCGCTAATACCAACTATCTGGTTGTGGGCGTACCAATAGGGGCCAATTTTGGTGTAGACTATGCAGGGGTATGGCATAACCAGGCCGAAATTGATGCCGAACTGGCCAAACCTGCCGGGCAGCGCACCATGGTATCGCCATCAGGTTTTTATAAACCTGGTAAGCCACGTTATGGTGATTATAACCACGATGGTAATCTTAATGCTGATGATTATCATTATCTGGGCACACCAAACCCAACTTTATATGGCGGTTTTGGTAACAGGTTCGCCTACAAAAATCTATCGCTTGATTTTTTCTTCCAGTATAACCATGGCGCTACTATGTACAATGCCATCGAGTTCTTTATGGGCGCAGGTGCTGAGTATACTAACCAGTTTGCTTACATGGTTAACCGCTGGACACCGTCAAACCCGACATCGGATATACCTGCGGTAAACTCACGGGATAATGTGCCAAGCTCTCGTTTTTTGCATGATGCTTCATTGATCCGTTTAAAAACCGTGCAGCTTAATTATACCCTTAAAAAGGGATTGCCAAAAATCTTCAGGCAGGTTGATGTATTTTTTACTGCATCAAACCTTTTCCTGATAACTAAATACAACGGTTTTGATCCTGAAGTAAATAAAGGAGGCACCAACTCGCTTATCAGGGCTAAAGATGATGGGACTTATCCAAATGCCCGCGTATTTGCATTTGGTGTTAATGTTGGATTTTAATGAAACAAAGACAATGAAAAAGCAAGTAAAACTATTATATATATTATCAACTGCATTGCTGCTATCGGCCTGTAGCAAAAACCTGGTCGAAACACCTAAAGATGCCATTTCGCCCGATCAGTTTTTACCACTGAGGCGCAATGCATACAAGGCGTAAACGGTGTTTATTCCGGTCTGAATGATTTATTTGGCCAGGAAGATCTGTGGAAATCAATAGAAGAAGGTACCGATGTGGTAATGTATCTGCCAACTAATGATGGCAACCAGGAATATACGCTGTCACCTGGTGCGCCTGGTAACATATCAGGCGTATGGACCAAATGCTACAAGGCCATAACCCAGGCTAATCTGGTAATAAACCGAGTTGGTAAGGCACCCATTGGCGCTGCGCTAAAAAGCCGCCTTATTGGCGAGTGTAAGTATTTGCGTGCCTTACATTATTATATCCTTAGTAACTCATTCGGTGCAGTACCATTATGGACAGATGAGCTTGATGTAACGGTGGTAAGCAGTTTACCCCGCACTCCGCTGGCAGACGTTCGCAAGCAGATCAAGGCCGACCTGACCGATGCCGCGGCAGATCTGCCAACATCATATCCCGCTACGGATGTTGGCCGGGCTACCAGGGGGGCCGCTCTGGCCTTACTGGCAAAGGTTTACCTTTTTGATAAAGATTGGGCAAATGCTCAGAAATATGCACAGCAGGTGGTTGATCTTAACCAATATCAGCTGGTTAATTTTGCCAATCTGTTTGATATCAATAATGGTTTCAAGAATAATAAAGAGTCTATTTTTGAAATTCAGTTTAAACGTGATAATGCAACTAATACTAATGTAAAGGTGAACTATTATTACACCTGGTTTTTTCCGTTAAAAGATAGCAATAACAGAACCTATGCCGGGGTTGATTTCGGTTCGACCGTTTTACGCGGATATGAGAACTTTTACCCATCGGCCGTTTTTGTGAACATGTTTGATAATGCTGATAAGCGCAAAGCCGTAACATTGGCTACCGGTTATAACGGTCAGAATTTTACACGCTTTATAAAACCCGGGCGGCCATGGTTTGGCGCCAAATTCTGGGATTTACAGGCAAACGACAGAAATAGCGGTAAGGATATTTACTTTCAGCGTTATGCAGATGTATTGCTGATACTGGCCGAGGCCGAAAATGAGCAGAACAATACAACAGGTGCGCTTACCTGGATAAATAAAGTCAGGCTGGAGCATGGGGGCTTAACTACGCCGCTTTCGGGTTTAACGCAGGCCGATATACGAAATGTGTTATTTACAGAACGTGCCATTGAGTTTGCCGGCGAGTTTCAACGTAAATGGGATCTGGCACGTTGGGGTAAATTAGTTGATGCTGTAAGATCAGTAGCTGCAGATAACCCTAAGGGAGCTGCAAATATTAAGGCCGAATATGCACTGTTCCCGGTACCCGATGCTGAAATAGTTAAAGACCCGAATTTGAAACCGCAGAACCCCGGGTATTGATAAAGAAGCTCTGAACCTAATTTAACCCTTAAATTTTTTAAGTATGAAAAATGTACTATGGATTGCTTGTGCCGTAATTTTCCTGGGTGCATGTACAAAAAAGGAAAACATAAACGAGTTCAATTCATCACCCGGATCGTCAGAAACCGGCAAACTTATATCCAATGCGTCTGATGACTGGGTATGGATAACTAACGAGCAACAGGTTGAGGTCTTTAACCCGGCTACTACTACCTGGAATGGATCGCCCATTTGGCAATGGAAGCCCGAGGCGGCCAAATCATATACTCCCTATGCCATATCAAAATGGGATGGTGCCACTGATTTTAAGTTGCGCAATGTAACGCGGTGGGGTGGTAACTGTTTTGTATCCTGTTCTGTACAAGGTTTGGCCACAATTGCCACCTATCCTTCAGGTACTAAGCAATGGGCTTATTCGGTGGGCAACAAAGTTTATCCGCATTCGGTTGAATTGCTGCCAGATGGAAATATCGCGGTTGCCGCTGCTGCTGGTAACTGGGTAAAAGTGTATACATCATCAACTACCCATGTTGATGATACGACTAACTGCAAATTCAATTTGATTGGTGCGCATAGTGTATTATGGGATCCGACAATTTCACGTTTGTGGTGTATTGGGAATGATTACCTGAAGGCATTGATAGTAGGCGGTACATCGTCGGCACCAACACTTACTGAAGATATCAATTATACAGTTAGTTTGAGTGCTTCAGCAACTATCTACGGACATGATATTTCACCAGATCTGAATGATCATAACATCATCTGGTTTAGTACCAATCATGGTGTTTACTCTTATAATAAAAGTACGCATACGGTGGCTACTGCACCCGGGTCGCTCGGGGGCAAATGGTTTGTAAAGGGTATTAGCCGTCAAAATTCGGGCATATTTGTGGTTACACAGGCCGATTCGTTTAAATCACCTTTCCCAAGTGGCGGTATAGATAACAATAATGATACACGCTGGGTTGACTTTTATACCCAGGCAGGGGCATTCTCTTATTCAAGAACACGCACTAACGCCGTAATTTATAAAGGCAAGCTTTTCAGATCATCTTACAATTGATTATTCTTGCCAAATTTTTATTGATAAAAAGCTGAACCCGTAAGGTAATATTGATCATAGAGAAATATCAGGGCTGTTTAAACTTCTGAAAGTTGAGCCTGTTGACGCGAATGCGGAACTTCGGGATCGGGATGACGAGAACTTTTTAATCAGTCCCTAATTAAAGCCTGTGAGATCTTTATATGAAATTTAACAGGCCCTTAGTTTTATAATCACACTTTGTCTGTACTTCGGCAGGTTCTCTTTGCCGGGGGCAGGCAAAGGCTTTTTATATAGGTTTGATCCTTTTATACATTTTGTACATTGCCCGGAGCATTTCTAACTCAAAACCAGTGCCATGTCAGTGGAATAATGTCCTATTCAGACGTTCAAAAATTAAGGTTAGCCCGTGTGTGGCTTTTTTACTTTTTTACTTAACACCAGGAACAAATGCCGTAATTTACCACGGTAAAATTTTATTAATTGCTATATAACTTATCATGAAACAGGTTCTCTGCATTGCCCTCATCGTTCTGTTTAATACATTTTGTTATGCTCAAAGTGGTGTTCCGGCCATTATACCCACACCATCATCGGTTAAAATGCAAAGCGGTAATTTTATCTTTAGTGCAAATACTGTTATCAGGGCCGATGCAGCGGAACAAAAAACGGTAGCCTTTTTTACCGGTTATTTGCTGAATACCTGGAAATTTAAAAACAGCGTGATTACCGGTAACGGAAAAAGCGTACTGAAGCAGTCTGTTGTTTCTATTACAACAGCAGGTTCAGAGCAACTCCCTGCCGATGGCTATAAACTGTCTGTAACACCTGCTGCTATAACGCTTGTAGGAAAAGATGCCGGGCTGTTTTATGGTATACAAACATTGATCCAGCTGTTTCCTGTTAACGTACAGGGAACGGCTGTTTTACCCTGCCTTACTATTGAAGATAGTCCCAGGTTTGCTTACAGGGGGCTAATGCTGGATGTATCGCGGCATTTTTTTACCATTGAGCAAATTAAAGATCTGCTTGATCTGATGGCCCATTATAAGCTGAACCGTTTTCACTGGCATTTAACCGATGATCAGGGCTGGCGACTGGAGATCAAAAGCTACCCAAAGCTTACGCAGGTAGGAGCCTGGCGTGTGCCGCGTATAGAGTTTGGAGGCAATACCTTGCCGCCGCAGCCCGGAGAAAAAGCCACAGATGGAGGCTTTTACACACAGCAGCAGGTAAAAGATATTATCCGCTATGCAGCCCGGCGGCATATTGAGGTACTGCCTGAAATTGATGTTCCGGGACACGCTATGGCGGCAATTGCCGCTTATCCCCAATTATGTGTTACCCAAAACCCTGACATCCGGGTAAATCCGGGCAGTAGCTTTGCCAGGTGGTTTCCGCAGGGTGGGTTTGAAATGTACATAGACAATACCCTCAATCCCACCAATGAATATGTTTACCAGTTCCTGGATAAAGTGTTTACCGAAGTGGCGACCCTGTTCCCTTACAAATACATACATATAGGTGGAGATGAATGTTATAAGGGTTTTTGGGCGAAAGACCCCGGCGTGCAGAACTTTATGCAGCAGCACGAAATAAAAGATATGCATGCCTTACAGGGCTACTTTATTTCAAGGCTTAATAAGATCATTCGGGCTAAAGGCAAAAAGCTGATCGGCTGGGATGAAATATTGGAAGGTGATCTGACCGATGATGTAACCGTAATGAACCGTTTTGGCGAAAAAGGCGCTAAAGAGCAGATCGGCAAAGGTTTAGACATTGTGCTGGCGCCCGGTAGCAATGGTTTTTATTTTGATTATGCTCAAAGCAGATCAGATATGGAGCCATCCAGCCATGGCGGAAATGCGCCCTTATGGCAATCGTTTAGCTATGATCCTGAATATCCGGAATTATCTCCCGAAGAAAAAAAGCATATTTTAGGCGTTGAAGCCTGTATCTGGACGGAGCATATAGCTACCTCTGCCAAACTTTATTATATGCTGCTTCCGCGAATGCTGGGGCTGGCCGAAACGGCATGGTCATTACAGGCTAATAAGCAATACAGGCAATTTACCGATGATATTTTGCCTGTGCATTTGCTGAAGTTTGACAGATCAGGCATTAACTATCGTGTGCCAACGGCATTAGAAACTATCGACACCACTATCACTGCCACCTCTTATAAACTTACAGCTAAGATACCGTTTGAGGGGGCAAAAGTTTATTACACTTTGAATAATAGGTTTCCCGGCGAGGCTGATCATGAATACACGCAGCCCGTGCTGTTGAACATTCCCGAAAATAAAAAAATGGTGCTGAAAACCATAGTTGTTACGCCGGCAGGCAGGCGAAGCGTAGTTACAAGCACTACTATTATCAATAAAAAGTGAAGTGTGTTGAGGAAGCTCCTGTATCAGATCTCCCTGTTGAATTTTTGATTGAGCCAGATCACCGCTTCGTTCGGTTACTTTTGCGACTCCGGAGATTGCCAGGGAAGAATCTTGCTGGTGAAGACACCGGCCTCAAAGCAGAACGAACGTAAGAAAAGCTCCAAAACTTTCCTGTTATTCTTTGAGGCTTAAGTTAGTCCATTCCCTGCTAAAACTTAAGCCGGATCGGGGTGGGAATATTTTGCACAGAATGAAGTTAGCTAAACCGGATGAAAGCGGATACCGGCCTGTGACTAAGGCCCCCACGAGGTTTCGGGGCAGGTTGCAGGCGTATGAGCGCACAGCCGGACTACCGGAGCCAAAGTGATGCCGGCCCTGCTTTTCAACATAACATTTGCTTTAACCGGCCTTAACGGGATATGATGCTTATTGCTTATTACAAGCCTGCAGATTTTTCCGTATATACTAAAACAGTTTCCAAGTAGTGAATTTTTAATAATTTAGCGTACTGATAATTAATAATTATTCAAAATACACGTATTTTTATTTAGACATTGGCTGGCGGTGTTAACATTATAGAACGCAATACAATATCGATATCCTCTTTTTGTGTTTGATCTTTACGCGGTATATTTCTGAAAATCAGGAAATTATCATCATTAATTAAGTATACATGACTAAAATTTACCTATTAACATCTTTAAAAAAAACGAATATTTGGCGCATATTAATTGGCTTGCTGTTAGTTGTGCCAGCTTTTGTTAATGCGCAAACCACCATTTTGTCGGGCAATGTAACCGATATGCTTACCCGGAAGGGCATTGCCGGTGTGTCCCTGTTGGTTAAAGGATCATCCGCGGGTACATCCACAGATGCCAATGGAGATTTTAAGCTGACCGTTAAACGGAAATCGCCTTTGGTGTTGGTGGTTTCGGCCATTGGATATAGTATGAAGGAGGTTCATGTTGACGGCTCTGCGGCTAATTTGACCATTGCCCTTGAAACAGAGCATATCCTTGCGGATGAGGTTGTGGTGTCTGCTTCGCGTGTGCAGGAGCGCATGATAGAGTCGCCTGTAGCTATTGAACGGATGGGCCCGGAAAGCATCCGGATGTCCGCAGCAAACTCATTTTACGATGCGCTGGCTAATCTGAAAGGCGTAGAGCAGAGCATCCAGAGCTTTACATTTACTTCCATTAATACCCGTGGATTTAATGCAAATGGTAATGTGCGCTTTAACCAGTTTATAGACGGAATGGATAACCAGGCGCCCGGCCTGAACTTCGCGGTGGGCAATATTGTCGGTATATCTGATCTTGACCTGGAAAGTGCGGAGCTTTTGCCCGGTTCTTCTTCTGCTTTGTATGGCGCCGGAGGTATTAACGGTACATTGCTGCTCAATTCAAAAGATCCGTTCCGTTACCAGGGCCTAAGTTTTCAATTAAAAACAGGGGTAAGTCATTTTAATGATGAAATCCAAAAGCCCGGCTCCTGGAATGACGTGCAGCTGCGGTACGCTAAAGCATGGAATAATAAACTGGCATTTAAAGTGAACCTGTCGTACATTAAAGCGAATGACTGGCGTGCCCGCGATTATTCAAATTTTGATCGTACCAAACAAATGGCAAAAGCCGGTAACAGGGACACCGATCCGGCGTATGATGGTGTGAATGTTTATGGCGACGAAATAAAAGCGAATATGCGCATGGTGGCGCAATCGGTAATTACTGCGGGAAGAAGCGCATATATTAGCCAGTACCAGGCAGCAACAGGAGGTATGACTCCTTCGGAAACACAAATACAAATATTTTTGGCAACCAACCCGCAAACCAGTCCGTTTTACCAGGGTTTACAGGCCGGCATTATTCCTGATCAGGATGTGTCAAGAACGGGATATAAGGAAGCTGACCTGTTTGATGCTGGTACAGAGGCGCTTCGTACCAGTATTTCGCTGAATTACAAAATTACGCCGGGCATTGAGGCTGTTGCACAGGCCTACTGGGGAACGGGTACATCGGCATATACCGGCGCCGATCGTTTTTCGCTGAACAATTTTAATTTAGGTCAGTATAAGCTGGAACTGAAAGGCAGGAACTTCTTTTTAAGAGGATATACTACGCAGGAACGCTCGGGCGATACGTATGATGCGGTAGCGCTTGCCTCGTACATGAATGAAGCCTCCAAAGCAAGCACGGTATGGTTTCCGCAATATGTGGGCACGTATGTGGGCGCTATAGCTGCCGGTGCAAACGATGCGCAGGCAAACCAGGCGGCAAGAGCCGCCGCCGATCAGGGTCATTACCAGCCGGGCTCATCCGAATTTAATACCACGAAAGCCGCGATTGTTTCGCAAACTATTGGAGCGGGGCCGGGAGCAAAGTTTAACGATAAAACAAACCTGTATCATTATGAGGGGATGTACAACTTTTCTGACCTGCTGCCCGAAACAGAGCTGCTGGCCGGGGCCTCATACCGTCTGTATGACCTGAATTCTGGCGGGACTATTTTCGATGACCTGAACAGGAAGCTTACCATCAGGGAATACGGTGCTTATGCCCAGGCTGCAAGGAAACTATTTAAAGAACGGTTGAAGCTTCAGCTGGCGCTGCGGTATGATAAAAATGAGAACTTCGCCGGAAGGCTTACGCCCCGGATCTCCGGTGTGATTACCGTGGCAAAAAATAACACGCTACGCTTATCGTACCAAACAGGCTACCGCAACCCGACAGCACAGGGGCAATACATTGATATACTGGTGCGGGCCGGTTCGCGATTGGTGGGCGCTCTGCCTCAAATGCTTGATAAATATAACCTGCGCACCAATAAACCATACACTGATGAAAGCTACCAGGCTTTTATTGCCGGTGGCGGCGCAGATCCGTCTGTGCTGCAGTCCTATACGTTTAACCAGTTCAAACCGGAAAGCGTACAATCGTACGAGGCCGGTTACCGGAGCCTGGTAGGCGATAAGCTGTTTTTAGATACATATTACTACTACAACGTATTTCATAATTACCTGGCAGGTGTTGTGGTATGGCAAAATCCAACACCCGGCGATTTATCGGGAATGGCGATGCCGACCCGGTACGAGATGTCGGCTAACAGTACCGAAAAAGTAATAACACACGGCTGGGGATTAGGCCTGGAGTATAAATTAGGTAAATTTACGTGGAGTGGAAATGTTTCGCACGATAAGCTGACAGGGTTGCCCAAACAATTTCTGAATATGTATAATACTCCGGAATACCGCTTTAATATAGGTATAAGAAATGAACAACTGCTGAAAAATATCGGCTTTAACGTGGTTTACCGCTGGCAGGATCAGTTCAGGTGGCTGTCTACGTTTGTAGAAGGCCAGGTTCCGGCCTATGGTTCGTTAGACGGACAGCTTAGCTTTAAGTTGCCGCAATACCAGTCTGTAGTAAAGATCGGCGGCTCCAACCTGCTCAACCGTTATTACCGTACCTCTTATGGAAACCCGGCAATAGGAGCA
Organism: Pedobacter sp. BS3; assembly: GCF_008274585.1. GTDB lineage: Bacteria > Bacteroidota > Bacteroidia > Sphingobacteriales > Sphingobacteriaceae > Hufsiella_A. The sequence goes on from NZ_VTRT01000004.1 coordinate 213,466, forward strand.
GCGTATTATGTGTCGCTGGTGTTTAACCAGTAGAGGTGAAAAGGTGGAAGGCGGAAGGTTTAAGGCGTGAGGTAGCTGATGGCTGATGGTTCATAGTTCATAGTCCCGAAGTCGGGAAAGTTGAGCGCAGCGAAATCCCGATTATTCGGGGTCAGAAAAGACCGGGAGCGGGAAAGGTAGGAGGCGGAAGGTTTAAGGTGATTTACGAGTTACGATTTTAGATTTACGAATTTTAGAGACGAGAACATAGAAGCAAGAAACAAGATAAAGAGCACAAGCTGCTCCCTCTTCCGCCAACTGGCGGAGCTGGGGTGAGGCTATAAAGCAACTAACCAACTAACAACTAACCACCATTTACCGTGATATAAAAGTGTTTGGTGTCGGGGATGATTTTGGTTCCGGCGTTTTCGGGCTTTATTGTTTGCCAGCTTGTGGTTGGATAGATCCAATGCCAGTTGCCACTGGTTAAGTATTTAACTTTTATTGGCATATTAAAATCAGCGACGTCGACTTTCCACCTGACAGTGAATGTGCCGTTTTTAGCTTTCCGGATTTGCAGATCGGGGATGCGGGTGTATCGCAGGTATTGGTCAAAAATGTTAGTGAGGTTTTTCCCCGCAAGCCGGTTGATAAAGGCTATAACTTCTGCCGTAGTAGTGGTTTTATGTCCGAACTGTTGGTTTAGTCCGCGTAAAATAGCCAGCCACTTGCTATCATCGTTAATAACAGACCGGATAGTTTGCAGCATGTTGGCTCCTTTGTAGTACATATCCGATGAACCTTCGGTATTTACCCCATAAGGGCCGATAATTGGCTTATCGTTTAAAACATTTTTCCGCAATCCTGCGATATAAGCTGCGCCAGCCTCTTTGCCTTTGTTACATTCTACAAAAAGACCTTCGGCATACATGGTAAAGGCTTCGTGTATCCACATATCGGCAATATCTTTTGCCGTAATGCTGTTGCCGAACCATTCGTGCCCCGATTCGTGGATAATGATATAATCCCATGAAAGACCTAATCCTGTCCCCGACAGGTCTGAACCCCGGTACCCATTTTTATAGTCGTTACCATAAGCTACGGCGCTCTGGTGTTCCATGCCGAAGTAAGGGGCGTCAACCAGTTTATAACCATCCTTGTAAAAGGGATAAGCCCCAAACCAATGCTCAAAACAACGCAGCATGGGGTTTACGTTAGCCGAAAATTGCTTTTTCGCTTTCGCGAGATTTTCTTTTAAAACGTAATAATCCAGTGTAAGCGGTCCGTTAACTCCCTGATACACATCATTAAAATGAATATAATCACCGATGTAAAATGTTACGTCGTAATTGTTTATCGGGTTGGAAACAAACCAGTTGTGTTTGGTCAGGCCATGGTCTGTTATCGCAGAACGTAATCTTCCGTTACTGATTACCGAAAGGTTTTGCGGAGCGGTAATGCTGATGAGCATGCTGTCCGCTTCATCGGCCTGCTGGTCTTTGTTAGGCCACCAGCAGCTGGCGCCAAATCCCTGGCAAGCTACGCTGACCCAGGGCTTTCCCGCGGCATCTTTAGAAAAAACCAGGCCGCCATCCCAGGGAGGGCTTTTAGCTTCAACCGGCTGACCGTGATAAAATACGGTAAACTGCTGCATTGAACCGTTAGGTATTTGTCCGGGAAATTCAATAAAAACCGCATTATACTCACGCTTAACCGGCAGATGTGTATGTTGATACACAACACTGTCTATTTCGAGGTTGCTGAACAAATCAAATTGCAGGCGGTTAAAATCCCGCGTAGCGGTAAGCTGGAAAAGATTCGAGCCTGTAATTGTTTTCCGGTTGATGTCAAGCTGCACATCCAGATGATAATAAGTGATGTCGTAGCAGGTTCGCTCCGGCGATTGTGCACCGCGTAAGGTGTCAGCACGGGTAAACGTTCCGGTTTCGCTTTGCGCAGAAGCAATAACAGGCGCCAGGAGAAATCCCATAAGGAAAAGTTCCCGGATAAGTTTTCCTGTCCTGTAATGTGCAGCCATGATACCTGCGAATATAGTGGTAAAAAATAACCGGATATTGGATAATGATGCTATTCTGTGAAAATAGTACAATGAATATACACAAAAATATGCCTAAAGCCGCGGTAACTCTTGTATTTTTGTAATACAGCCAACACGTGTTAACTGACAATGAGTATACCCCAACTGCTGGAAAGCATATTGCCGCCCGAAAGGATAAAAAGCCGTTTGATAGATATTGCTGCTTATGCGCCCGATGCCGGGTTTTATTATATGCAGCCCAAGGCGGTTGTGCGTCCCGTTTCGGAAGATGAAGTGCGGGCGCTTTTTGCGTTTTCGCATCAGCATAAGGTTCCGTTAACTTTCCGTACGGCAGGAACCAGCCTGTCCGGGCAAGCCATATCCAGCGGTATTCTGGTTGATTTGAGCCAGTTCTGGAATCGTATCACTATTGAAAAAGATGGACAGCAGGTGCGGGTTCAGCCGGGCATAACCGGAGCCATTGTTAATGCGCATCTGAAAAAATACCGTAAAAAAATCGGCCCCGACCCGGCAAGCATCAATTCGGCCATGATGGGCGGTATATTGTCTAACAATGCCAGCGGCATGTGCTGTAGTGTGAGTAAGAACTCGTATCATACGGTACAATATATTCGTTTTATGCTGCCGGATGGGAACGTTTTTTCTACCGAGAATACTGCGGATTATGCCCGGTTTGAAGCGGAATGTCCCGGGATTTATCAGCAGATAATTGCTTTGCGCAACCAGATCATGGCCAGCCCGGAGCTGTATAGCCGCATCCGGAGTAAATACCAGACTAAAAATACGGTTGGCTATTCGGTAAACGCGTTTATCGATTATGAGCAGCCGCTGGATATTCTTGCCCATTTACTGGTCGGCGCTGAAGGTACGCTTGGTTTTATTTCAGAGGCTGTTATGCGTACCATTCCCGATTACCCGGTTAAGTCTACGGCCTTACTATATTTCCCGGACATTTATGCCGCATGCCGGGCTATAAAACCGCTTAACGATGCCGGTGCCGAAGCCGTAGAGCTGATGGACAGGGCTTCATTGCGCTCTATTGAGCATATTGCCGGTGTACCGGATGTTATCAAAACATTACCGGAACAGGCGGCAGCGCTGCTGGTAGAATTTCAGGGTAATGAATTAGCGGAAGTAAGACAGAAAATAAACAATTTTTTGGCTGTCTCGGCTACGCTTTCGCTATACTTGGAGCCGGAGTTTACCGAAGACCCGGTGAAGCAGGCTTTTTTGTGGAAAGTCCGTAAAGGGATGTTCCCGGCAGTGGGAGCCGTGCGGGCCAGTGGTACAACGGTTATCCTGGAAGATATTGCTTTCCCGGTAGTGCAGTTGGGAGATGCCATATTGGATTTGCAGCAACTGTTCAGGAAATACCGGTACGGTAATGCTATTATTTTCGGTCATGCCAAAGATGGAAATATCCACTTTGTAGTTACACAAGCGTTTAATACACCTGAAGAAACGGAACGTTACAGTCGCTTTCTGAACGAAGTTGTAGAGCTTGTTGTAAAGAAATATGATGGCGCTTTGAAGGCTGAGCACGGCACCGGCCGTAACATGGCTCCCTTTGTGGAAACCGAATGGGGTGGTGAGATTTATGGTATCATGAAAGCGTTGAAGCAGGTGGTTGACCCTGAAAACCTGCTGAATCCGGGAGTGATTATTAACGAGGATAAGGAAGCGCATATTCATCATCTTAAGGATTTGCCTCAGGTAGAGGAGGAGGTTGACAAATGTATGGAGTGCGGTTTTTGCGAGCATCGTTGTCCCAGCCGGAATATCACCCTTACACCGCGTCAGCGTATTGTTATACGCCGCTCGTTGGTTACCCTGAAAAACGAAGGTAAAACCGCACAATACAAAGAGCTTTTGCATCAGTACCAGTACGATGGCATGGATACCTGTGCGGTAGACGGTTTATGCGCCATTGCCTGTCCGGTAGATATTAATACAGGCAAGCTGATTAAGCGTCTGCGTCGCGAGAACCATAACGAATGGGCCAACCGGTTCGCTCTTGTGCTTGCCAGGAATTTTAAGCTGGTTGCATTTTCGGTGAAAACGGGTTTGCGTGCCGGCGTACTTCTTAACCGGGTGTTCGGGCAAAATACGATGCATAACCTGACAAAAGCGCTCAAAAAGCTGATTCCGGCTGTGCCTTTGTGGTCGAACCAGCTAAAACCTGCGGACAGTATTTCGGCATATAAAGCATTGCCCGGAGCTTTTAATACGGATACGGCAGTGGTTTACTTCCCTACCTGCATTTCACGTGTGATGGGCGCTTCTGTGGAAGGAAAGAAAAGCATTGCGGAAACGTTTATGAGCGTTTCGGCTAAAGCTGGTATTCCTTTTTTGATTCACCCGGATATTGGCGGAAGCTGCTGCGGTCAGCCTTTTTCGTCTAAAGGTTTCGGTCCGGCCTTTCAATATACGGCTAACGAAACGGTGGGCAAACTCTGGCAATGGACGAATGGGGGTAAGCTGCCGGTTGTGCTTGATATTACATCGTGCACACATACCTTACAGGATTGCCGCCCGGTACTTACCGATGAAAATAAACAGCGATTTGACCAATTAACCATCATAGACAGTGTGGATTACCTGTCTGATTATGTGCTGCCCAAAGTACAGGTATCAAAGAAGCAGAAACGTGTGGTGCTGCATCCGGTGTGTTCATTGCAGCACATGAACCTGGAGAACAGGTTTGTAGCGATAGCCCGTCAGCTGGCCGAAGATGTTACCGTGCCCATGCATGCGGGTTGCTGCGGTATGGCCGGTGACCGGGGATTTCTGTTCCCGGAATTAACGCAATCTGCTACTTTACCCGAAGCCATGGAAGTTAAACAGTGCAGTTATGATGGCTATTATTCGTCTGCCAAAACCTGTGAAATGGCCATGTCTGATGCGGTGGGCAAAAACTACGAGTCTATTGTGTATCTGCTGGATGAGTGTTTGTAGTGCCTAAGTTAAAAGTAAAAAGTAAAAACCCGGCACAGGCTCGCCGGAATCTGGCTTAAGTTTTAGTGTGGATTGTGTGTTGCGCCTAACTTAAGCCTTCAAATAGCATGAAGTTTATCAACTTCAATATAAAAATTCAATATCTATTTTTCCCTTACTGCCTGCGTGGTCAATGGCGCTGCTGTAGCAATAATGTTCCGGTGCATATACCAGGCCTTCTTTTACCGGATTGGCATGAATATATTCCAGCCGTTGCCTTGCCATTTCCGGCGTGCTTAGTTGTATAGGCCGGTTATCCTGTTGCCAGAGCTGGAAGTCTTTATTCTTCGGGTTCCTTTTGCCAGCCGTATCCATAGCATCTGAAGGCTTTGCGAAGTGGCAAACTTTTATATGAGCTTTCAATCGAAGCTCTTTGTCTTCATTCCACAAAATTCTTCTTGCTATATACTAACACCCCCATCGGTAGGATTTTATTTTACTACAAATATGATATCCGTTAAAGCTGTAAATATTTGCGATTTTCCTTTGTAGCCAAACATAACTTTCAAGTCGTCGATTTTTTTGTTCTTGAAATTGTCTAAATAGTTCATAATTGTTGGCTTCAAAAGCTCAAGATTTCTTTTCAGCTTCCAGGAATTGTTAAAGTTGTCTGTATCAACAAGCACAAGGAACAAACGGTTTTCTGAACCGAAACGCATTTCGCCCTGATTTTCGTAAAGCCATTTTGCCAATATTTTTGGGTTGTCTTGCACTTCTTTCAGAATCTCAAGTTTCTCGTTTTTCAACGTCGTCAAAATGCTATTACAAAACTCGTCATTCTTATCCTTCATCTTTTCAACAATTTCATAAAAGATGTCCGTGTCTTTCGCTTTTTTATCAAACGTTATTTTTGCTTCTGTCGCTTTACTTTTCAGAAAAGTAAGTTCAACAGGCAATCCTCTTTCTTTCCGTTTAAACTTAATGTATTCGGCAGGTAAATACGTTACTTTCAAATCAAAAGGAACATTGCTGATGAAGAAATCAACGCTTTTGATTTGTCCGACTGTTGGCAAAACCGTTGGGTGCGATTTGAAGATATGTTCAATCAAAATACTGCTCCAATGGTTATACCAGCTATTTAAAACATATCCCTGAACAGCAACGTGAATTTCCGTTTCAAACTTTGAAACGAGTGTGTCGTAAGATTTATGAACTTTTACGTAGCGACTTACCAAATACTTATCCAATGAGTTTTGATAGTCGCCACCCCAATCAAAGTTTTTCAACTTATACAATTCCGAAACCAATTGCTCGGTATTGAGTTTTGAAGCCTGGATTTTGTTTTTCTCTTGGATGTAAGCATTTAAAAGCTGGTGAGAATTACCTGCATTTTCACAAAGCAAATCAAAGAGCTCAATAAACTGTTTTTCCAAAGCAGTTTATTTGAGTGTGATATTATTTTGTAAAACAAACTCCGCTATTAATTCTTTACGAATAATTGATTTTGCTTTCAGCCACAATAAGCCAATATTGTCTGTGCTAAATTCTTCAAGTTGTTCACTTTCGTGCAGTCGCTTCCAATAATTAAAATCTTTCATTCACGGCTTCTTGTTCTGTTGTTGGGATAAAGTGTTTTTTCTTCGGTTTGCACACAAATAAAACTTCATGACTTCCGGCCACACTTCCCTTACCACCTCTGCCATTGTGATACGCTTTTGCTTCAATGGTTACTGCCCTGTATTTTGAAATTATCTTTGATAATGCTTCCACACTCGGATAACTTCTGTCGTTGTAGCTGATTAACCAATGCGGAATTTCCTGCGAATACTCAAATAGTTTTTCAAACGATGAAATAACATCACGTTTTTTGTCAAAGCCACTGAAACGTTGCGGTTCGTAACGTTTAATTCCGTTGACAAATTCTTTGTCTTTCCAATATTCCGTAAAGGTTTCCAGCAAATGATAGAAACTTTGATAATCAGCGTGGCTGTCGCAATAAGGCGGGTCAAAATATGCCAGATCAACGTTTTCAAGTGTCGGCAACAAATCAAGAATATTTTGATTGTAGCTTCGGTTGTCTTGCTTGTTGTCAAACACCGCATCATTGTATTTTGGCAATAAATCTTCAAAAATTTCTTTGATTGGTCTTATCAAACTTCTGTTGCGTTTAATGCGTTCGGGGTCGCTTGCGTATTTCAACGCTTGTGTATGTCCGAAATGCCCCATTGTTACTTTTCGTGTCATACTTCTGTTAATGATCGCGTAAGCCAGCGCCTGTTTGTGTAGCGTGCTCAACAAAGGAATGTTTGCCCGGAAATTGTCTAAAAACTCCGTTTCGGTTTCTTCAAAAAACACGTTTGTAAAAACGGATTTCATCAGTTGAAAAACTTCTTTATTTTTTGCAGATTGAAACAAAACTTCTAAATCTTCTTTTGTAATTTTTTCGCTTCTGTTTTCAACCAATGCCAAACCAATTTGATTATTGAAATTCAAAAAGTCGTTTGTAATGGTTTGTAATCCCATTTGTTTAAATAAAAACGCAACCGACTGCGAACCTGCGAAAGCGTCCAAAGCCACATTTACATTTTCGGGAACAAACTTTTTAATCCATGCCAAATGCATGTGCTTTGCTCCCAAATATTGCGGTTCTGGAAATTTATGATTGAAATATGTGTATTCTTCAAATAGCATTGTCAAGAATTTGTTTATCCAACTTGAGATTCGGAATATTATCCTCTAATGTTAGCGTTAAAATACTTTCCAATTGGATCGGCATTTCGCATATCATAATAAATACTTTTAGGAACGTCGTAATACTGCCAAACAGCACTACTATTGAACTCGACTTCCAATGTTGAAGTGTTGGAATCGTAACACAAACTTCTTATTATACTTGACTGAACGCTTTCTTTTTCCATTTCTCACAGTTTTTACATTGTATCGCTTAAGTCATTCTTTTGGATGGACTATATGTGTCAAAAATGCAAAACAAATCCTCAAGTCGTTTTGAATGTTTCAATGAAGTTTTCAACATGTTAAGAAACCGTCAAGTTTCTATTATGAAACATTACTCATGATAATATCTTTATACTCAGGTCTGCTCAAGGCGTCAACCCATTGCACCGTTGCAAAGGTTATAAAATGTATATCCTGATGGTCTGATATTTTATATTTTGAGGACAATTGGTTTTGTTTTGTGGAAAGAAAGTTACTAAAACTTTCTTGTATAACAGGCTTAAGTTGGGCCCGCCACAGACCCCTCACTGAAACTTAAGCCAGGTAAATGCCAGATAAATGGTTTGTAGGGTGAACTTGTTTCGCTGCCATAATCGCCTTACATTTGTTTGCATTAGTATCGATTTCTATGAGTTGTAAACGATTATTATCTTCAGCAGTTGTTGCGTTTATTTTACTGGCTTCGTGTCAGCGGGTAAAATCCCAGCAAAATAACCAGACACAGCCTGCTACCATGCCCGAATTTTTGTTCTCGAAAATGGATGGTGCTCCTTTCCGTAAAGAAAATATCGCGACCGATAAAAGCAACCTGATTATATTTTTCGATGCCAGTTGTGAGCACTGCCAGCGTGAAGTGTCGGCTATCAATAAAAATCTTTCTTCGTTTAAGCATGTGAATTTTTACATGGTTTCGCTGGATGAACGTCCCGAGATGATCAAATTTATGGAGAAGTATGGCCCCGAACTTTACCGGCGAAAGAATGTAACATTGTTATGGGATAAAAACCGCATATTCATTCCAACGTTTATGCCTACACGATACCCGGCCATGTACCTGTATTCTAAAAATAAAGAGCTCATTAAATACTGGGGTGGCGATAAAGACATGAAAGAGCTGATTGCCACAGTGAACGGGCGGTAAAACTTTAAATTAAGCAGATGCGGATCAGATTAGGTATTATTTTATTTTTAGTTGCAGGAGCGCTTGTAAATTCCTGCTACGCACAGGATTTTTCTAAAGCAATTATTAAGCTATCGGGCTCGTATACAAACCTGAAAAGCATCACGCTGTTATTTGATGATGCTTCCATAAAGTTAGATGGGGATGGGAATATATCATCTTTTAACCTATTGAATAAAGGTGAGACTGGTTTTAACGGGGAGAGCATTATGTATTATGACCAGTTTGCAAACAGGAGTAAAATTGGCAAGCTGAAATCGGTGAATAGTGTAAATATAGATTATTACGATATTTTTGACGGTGACGACCTTGATGGCAAGGTAAAATCAGTAGGTAATACGGTCATTAAATATTATGACCGGTTCGACAGAAAAGAGGATCTTGGGAAGATCAAGTCGTTAGGCAATGTGAATATTACATATTACGATCAGTTTGAGCTTAGCGAAAGAACAGGGAAACTGAAAACCATTGGTAACACAACTATTGATTACTATGATCGTTTTGATATTGACCGGAGGCCCGGGCGTGTTAAATCAATAGAGGGTAAAACGGATGGCGTTGTTATTATTGCCGGAAATATGTTGTAGTAACAGGGATGTGTATCACGTCTGGATCACTTTATAAGTAAAGTATTCGGGTTAAGCTCTGTTTATCCGGTTGGAACGTAAGTCGTATACGTCCCCAACATCGTCTGTCATGTAACCTATTTGAATATTAATCTTCAATTTTATACATGCGAGCATTATTTACCGTCGCCCTGCTATTGGTATCCAACACATTTATGACCCTGGCCTGGTACGGCCACCTGAAATTTAAGGATATGGACTGGAGCCGAAGCCTGGGGCTGGTCGCCATTATTTTGATCAGCTGGGCCATCGCTTTCTTTGAATATGTGTTCCAGGTTCCGGCCAACCGGTTCGGGTTTAAAGAAAATGGCGGGCCGTTTAACCTCCTGCAGCTTAAAGTATTGCAGGAAGCCATTTCCATTACCGTGTTCCTGATCTTTACTGTGCTGGTTTTTAAAACCGAAAAGATCGCCTGGAATCACCTGGTAGGCTTTACACTGATCATCCTGGCGGTGTTTTTTATTTTTAAGAAGTGGTGAAAAAAGTTGAAAGGGTGTTAAGCTGAAGCGATCTTAGTAAATTTTATCCTGATTTTCTTCGATCTGTTCCTGGTGAGTGAGCAGGGAGTGAGTTGTATGTGCCTTGTTTTATCCTACCTTGAATAGATTTTCATAAAAGTGATTTTTCTGGCAGGGCTCATTGCCTGGTGGGGATGGGTGGTAATTTTTATACTATCCACAGTTACTTAGAGATAAGAAAATAGCAACTATCCTGATTGTCAAAAACTGTTATATTTAGTTTCGGGAGATTAATTTTATCTTAGAAGCTGTTAAAAATGAAAAAGATAAGTTATACGGCGCTGCTGGTGGTGACAGCAGCGGCAGGAAGCTATGGACGGTGTCTTCACCGTCCATTAATTAAACCTGTAAAACCTTTATATAAAACTTAACAGCTTCTTAGAGCATTGTAAATTAACCATGCACCTAAAGCACATCCTTTCAATAAGTTTTCTGGCCGTCATGTTTAAGATGATGTCGGCACAGGCCGCAGATATTAAAAGTATCGGCGTACCGTATGTGCAGAATTACACCAAAGCAGTTTACCAGTCCGGTAACCAGAACTGGTCGGTAAGTAAGGATGAGCGGGGAGTGCTTTATTTTGGTAATGCCGAAGGTTTGCTGTCGTTTGACGGACGTTACTGGCAGCTGTATAAAATGCCGAACCGGCTCATTGTGCGTGCCGTGGCTGCCGACGGAAAGGGGAAAGTTTATGTAGGCGGATTCGGCGAGCTGGGTTATTGGGCCTATGACAATCACGGGATATTCCGGTATTATTCGCTGGTGAACCTCATTCCCGCAAAGGATAAGCCTAATGACGAGATCTGGAAAATTTATACCGATGGCGGGCGGATCATTTTTCAATCATTTGCCGCGATATACAGTTATGAACATGGTAAAATGCAGGTTATCCGGGCCGGCAGTCCTTTCCTGTTTTTGCTCAAAGCCGGCAACCGCTTTTTCGCCGAGGTTATTGGTAAAGGCCTGTTCGAGCTTAAAGGAACATCGTTAAGTTTTATTCGCGGAAGTGAGCTATTGGGCAATAGCGGTGTGCTCTCCATTCTCCCGGACAATACCGGTTTCATTATCGGCACGGCAAAAAACGGATTGTTTCTGTACGATGGTACAAGCATACGTCCCTGGAAAACCCAGGCCGATAGTTTCCTGCGCACCTACCAGCTTAATAATGGTACGGTTGTTCTTGATAAATATTTTGCTTTTGGAACTATCCTGAACGGAATAATTATTATTGACCGGCAGGGAAATGTTGTGCAGCGTATTAATAAGGAAAGTGGCCTGCAGAATAACACGGTGCTGAGCCTGTTTACCGATAATGGTCAAAATATCTGGGCGGGCCTGGATAATGGTGTAGACCGCATCGAAGCTAATTCGTCCCTGTATTACTACTTTGATAAAACCGGCCGGTTCGGCACGGTTTATTCCAGCATCATTTACAAAAACAATATTTACCTGGGCACCAATCAGGGATTGTTTTACAGTGCCATAAATCCGGGGCAGCAATCCCTGTTCCAGTCGTTTGACTTCAGGCTGATTGAGAATTCCCAGGGACAGGTATGGGATCTCTCCCTGCTCGACGGACAACTGTTTTGCGGTCACAACAACGGAACGTACAAGGTAACGGGTAACTCCATCACCAGGATATCTGATGTAAATGGTGGCTGGGTGATCAAAAAGCTGTACTTGCATCCCGATCTGCTTATACAGGGAACCTATAACGGCCTGGTGATCTATAAAAAAGACAAAGCCGGAAGCTGGATATTCTCCCATAAAGTAGCGGGATTTAACCAGCCATCGCGATATGTGGAGCAGGACAGCAAGGGACAAATATGGGTGGGACACGCCTATAAAGGCATTTTCAAGCTCACGCTGAATGAAGATTTCAGCCGGGTAAAAAGCGTAAAATATTACGATGAGCATTATGGGTTGCCCGGCAGCTATAACATCAACATTTTTAGCCTTGAAGGCCGTATTGTGTTCTCTTCGGATGCCGGTTTTTACGTGTACGATGAAATTAACGACCGTTTCTATCCTTATACTTCGCTGAACAGGAAACTGGGCTCCTTTGCATCATCCAATAAAATTATACCTGCCACGCCACGCAAATACTGGTTCATTAATCATGGTAAAGTGGCTCTGGCCGATATCGGTAATCCCGGTAAATTCTCTATGGATTCTGTGCGTTTCAGCATGCTTGAAAACAGGATGGTGCAGTATTATGAGAATATCAGCCGCATTAATAACTCCCTATATCTCATCAGCGTGGATGATGGGTTTGTGATTTTCAATGCCAGCGATACCGGCGAGCAAAAGCTGCAATTACCGGCCGTATTGATACGCAAAATAGAAAATACTACCGGCAGAAATACCCTGATCAGCGAAAACGGAGCCGGCGACAGGCTCCGGAATATCCGGTTTGCAGAAAATAACATCCGGATACAGTACGCATTGCCTTATTACCGGCAATCAACCGTAAAGTACCAGTACTTTCTGGAAGGTTACTCGCAGCAATGGTCTGAATGGAGCTCGCAATCGCAAAAAGAATTTACCAACCTGGGCCGGGGCAATTATGTCTTTAAGGTGAGAGCAAAAGTAAACGATAGTATATTGTCGGGTATTTCAACCGTTGCCTTTACCATATTGCCACCCTGGTATGCTACCGTATGGGCCTGGCTGGCTTACCTGGTTTTAATTGTGGTGCTGTTGCTGGTGTTCAGGCGGGTTTACTATGCCAAGCTTCATCAGCACCAGCAGGAAATTCAGCGAAAATTGATTATTGAGCAGGAAGAGTACCTGAAGCGTGAAGCCATTTTGAATGAGCAGAAAATTATGCACCTTAAAAATGAGCAGCTGCAGGCCGACCTGGCATCAAAAAACCGGGAGATAGCCAATTCGGCAATGAATATTGCATCTAAAAATGAGTTGCTGCATAAAATAAAAAATGAGCTTCATAACATAAAGGCCGAAAGCAAAGGAAAGCTGTCAGATAATGAGCTCCGGAAAATTCACAAAGTAATTGATGAAGGCCTGAATGACAAACGCGACTGGAACCTGTTTGAAAAAAGCTTTAACGAAGCCCACGAAAATTTCTTCAAAAAACTCAAAGCCGGTCACCCCGACCTGGTGCCGAACGACTTAAAGCTATGCGCTTACCTGCGAATGAACATGAGCAGTAAAGAAATAGCATCGCTGCTGAACATTACAGTCCGCGGAGTAGAAATACGGCGTTACCGTTTACGGAAAAAGCTCAACCTGGAGCATGATAAGAACCTGGTAGAGTTTCTCATAGAGCTATAAGCACTACATCATTACCTCTCATAGCGGTCCCTCCGTGTATATTCCAATATATCATTCAGATTGAACTTTTTACTCGTTTAAAAATGGCTTATTAGGCCTTTAAAAGGCTTTTTTCATGTTTTGAAACATAGTGTTTCAGGTACACAAGTTGCAATTTGATGTAGTAAAGATGAGGCTTACAGGTACTACAAGCGTCAACTTTTTACTTCAACTTCGGTTTTGATTTTAAAAACCAATTAAAGCCATTATTATGAGAAAATTTTTTACTAACCTGACAGCTTTGCTGGTACTTTCAGTGCTGGTAGTTAGCCTGTCATACGGTCAGCAGAACCTGACTGTAAGGGGAACAGTAACTGATGCCGGTACCAATGAAACCTTGATTGGCGTAAGCGTCCGGGTAAAAGATGGTACCACCGGAACATCCACCAGTCCCGATGGTACGTATACCATCACGGTACCCGGAAATGCCACACTGGTGTTTAGTTACATTGGTTATGCTTCGCAGGAGATCGCTGTGAACAACCAGACAACGCTGAACGTTGCCCTCCATACTTCGGCTACCAGCCTGGAGCAGGTGGTGGTAGTAGGTTATGGAACACAAAAACGCAAGGACTTAACCGGTACCATAGCCAGCGTACAGGGAGAAGAGATTGAGCGTTTTACCACCACAAATCCTGTTGCTGCCTTACAAGGAAAAGTTCCGGGTATGACCATAACCAATGCAGGGTCGCCTGGCTCGAAGCCTACCGTACGTTTGAGGGGTATTTCCAGTACCAAGTATGCGGATCCCCTGTATGTAGTAGACGGGATCCTTTAGGATAATATCGATTATCTGAATCCGGCAGACATTGAAACCATCGATGTGCTGAAAGATGCCTCATCTACAGCGATTTACGGTATGCGGGGCGCTAATGGCGTAATTGCCATTACTACCAAACGGGCAGCAAGAGGAAAAACTACCGTTACCTTACAAAGCACGGCAGGTGTACAGCACGTTGATAAGCTGATCGATGTGGTAGACGCCGAAGGCTTTAAAAAGCTCTATTCGGCAGCATTAGCCAATGCCGGTTCCGCTCCGTTTGATTTTACCAACTATAACGGCAATACCAACTGGCAGAAAGAAATACTGAGGGATGCGGCCATCACCACCAATTCACTAACTATTTCTAACAGTAACGATAAAAGTACTACACTGGTCAATATCGGCTATAATGACCAGGACGGTGTAGTGAAATACAATAATTATAAAAAGTATATCGCCCGCTTAAGCGAGGAGATCAGGATCAATGATAACATTAAAGTAGGAGGTAATCTTACCGGTTATCACTGGCGTAATGAGCCTACCGCTGCCAACCTGAATACAGCCATTTACGCGGCGCCCATTGTGCCTGTAAAAAATGAAAATGGACTGTACTATACCATGCCTTCGTTTCAGCGGGCGCAGGTTGGCAACGTGGTATATGCTATTGATCGTAACCGCAATACCGCTATTGACCGCGGCTACCGTTTTAACGGAAGCCTGTTTGCCGAAATTAAATTCTTAAAAGATTTTACATGGCGCTCAACCGTTTATACCGATCTGGGCTTCAACAATAACCGCAATTATACACCTTTGCCTTATACGGTTGTAAATATTGGCGAGGGAGCTACTCCGACAGAAACTTATTTTGATAATTCGGCCCGGACATCCGTAAGCCAGACCGCGTTCGAAAGCAGGAAATATCAGCAGGATCATACCTTAACGTATGATAAGGTAATTAACGATGATCACCGTCTAACCGCCATGGTTGGCTTTACCACCCTGTATACCTCGAGTACAAATTTAACCGGCTCAAGAACCGACTCGGTATTGAAAGTACCGCGGGATCCTGACCTTTGGTACCTGGACATCATTTCAAAAGACAACATTACCTCAAACGGTGGCACCGGTGCCGAGGAATCAAACGTGGGTATGTTTGGCCGTGTTAGTTATGCGTATAAAAATAAATACCTGCTTAACGCAACCATCCGCCACGACGGTAGCTCCAGGTTTGCACCCGAAAACCGCTGGGGAACGTTTGGAAGCGTTGGTTTAGGATGGGTAGCCAGCGAGGAAAGCTTCTTTAAGGATAATATCAAATTTATTGATTTCCTGAAATTGCGTACAGCCTGGGGCCGGTTAGGCAATGCCAACGGTGTGGATGCCAACTTATACCAGCAAACTATTTCCCAGTCTTCTGCAGCCGTGTTTGGTGAAAATGTGTTCCCTTCGGTTACTTACACGTATATACCTGACTCTGCGCTGCATTGGGAAGTGGTACAGGGTTTTGATATTGGTATGGATGTGCGGGCGCTAAACAGCCGGTTGAGTGTTGAAGTGAACTACTATAACAAAACAACTGATGGCATTTTAACCAGCTTTACATTGCCCAACACTCAGGTAACTTATTTTACCAACTTAGGTAAACTAACCAATAAAGGAATAGAAGCTTCATTAGGCTGGAGCGATAAAATAGGGAAAGACTTTAGCTATAGCCTTTCGGGAAGCTTCAGCTATAATAAGAACATTGTCAATTCAGTAGGAAATAACAGTGCTTTTCAGATCACAAATAATGGTAGTATAAATATTACCGAGACCGGTAAATCGGTAGGCTATTTTTACGGGTATGTGCAAACCGGTATCTACCAGTCAACAGCAGATCTGGATAAGACCCCGCACATGACTACTTCTTTGCCCGGCGATATCTCGTATGCCGATATAGATGGTAACGGGGAGATCACCCCTGCCGACCGTACTTACCTGGGTACGCCATTCCCTCCATATAGCTATGGCCTTAACCTTTCGGTAGCCTACAAGTCTTTTGACCTGAACGTATATGGACAGGGGGTTGCCGGTAATAAAATATACCTGCAGCGCAGAACAGCCAGCTTTGCGCCTTTAAGCTATGAAAGTAACCGCTTAAACGCATGGACAGGCCCCGGTTCTACCAATATCGAGCCTATTATTAACGCAAGAGGTAATAACCTGCTCTTTAGCACCTATTACCTGGAATCAGGCAGCTATTTCCGCCTGCGTAATGTTCAGTTAGGCTATACCTTTAACCGGGCGATGATCTCTAAAATAGGTATTCAGGCCTTGCGGATTTATGTTAGCGGCCAGAATATAAAAACCTGGAGCCGGGTAAGCGGCTACACGCCCGAGGCCCAGATATCCAACATATTGGCCAGCGGTGCCGATAACGGCATCTATCCTATACCTGCTGTTTATTCGGTTGGCCTGAACGTAACTTTCTAACGAACATTCTTTAAAATCTGAATAAGATGAAAAAAATATTTAAAACTGAAAAGGTTATCCTGGTAGCATTAAGCATGATGCTGATGTTTTCTTTCACTGCATGCAAGAAATTCCTGGATACAGAAAGACAGGGCGTATATACCGTAGATAATTACCCTTATCCGGGCGGTTCCGGCCCTTACGATGTATATTTATACTCTGCGTATGATGATTTGCGCTCTTATGATGTGCATTGCACCGCTTTCTTCCTGGCAACCAGCGTACGCGGCGATGATGCCGATAAGGGCAGCGTTTCTACCGATAACCCGGCCAATGGCGATCCCTTTGATTTTTTCCCGGTGCAGGCCAGCAATTCGTTTCTTAACGGCATGTGGACTGGTTATTACAATTTAATAACCAAATGTAACAGGGTGATAGACCAGGTAAGGAATAATACGACCATTGTGGCTACCGATCTTCAAAAAACGCAGTCTATGGCAGAAGCCCGTTTTTTACGGGGATACGCTTATTTTAACCTGGTTCGTTTGTGGGGACGCGTTCCGTTAATTGATACCTTATTATCAGTTGATCAGATCAACGTTCCGCAAAGCTCACCGGCACAGATCTATGCCTTTATTGAGAACGACCTGCGGTTTGCCGCTACCAACCTGCCGCCAAGCTGGGATAAGAAATTTATTGGACGGCTTACCAGCGGCGCAGCAAACGGCTTATTGGCTAAAGTGTACCTCACCCAGCAAAAATGGGCCGCTGCAATGAATGCAGCTAACCTGGTCATGACCTCGGGACAATATGATCTAAGCACGTCATACGATAAGATATTTGGTGAATCCGGCGAAAACAGTAAGGAGTCTGTTTTTGAAGTTCAGGCAACGGCGAGTGCACAGGAACCTACCAAAAATGGCGCTGAAATTACCCAGTGGCAGGGTGTACGGGCATCGGGCGACTGGAATTTAGGCTACGGTTGGAATGTACCGAACACTTATCTTGAAAATGCGTACGAGGCCAATGATCCGCGTAAGGCCCGGACACTTTTGTATAGAAGCACGGCTACTACAACCTATAAAACCGTATATGGGGAGATTACGCCAACAACCTGGACTAATCCGATTTATAATCACAAAGCCTATACCAATCCGGCTTACCGGGCCGCTTATAATAATAAGGCCGGCAGGTGGATGAATATCCGCTTGTTGCGCTACGCCGATGTGGTGCTGATGTATGCCGAGGCTGCAAATGAAGTGGGCGGTACGGATAATATTACCGCTGCACGGAATGCCTTAAACAGTGTTCGGGCAAGGGCCAGGATCGGAGCTGTGGCTGGCACCTTGCCTGATATTACTACAACAGACCAGGGCGCTTTACGCGATGCCATACGCCGTGAACGTCACGTTGAGCTGGCCATGGAGTACGATCGCTTTTTTGACCTGGTGCGCTGGGGCATTGCTACCGAAGTATTGCACGCCGCCGGAAGACCGAACTTTACCGCTCCGCGGGATAACCTGTTGCCCATTCCGCAAACCCAGATCGATTTAAGCAAAGGCGTATTAACACAGAATTTTGGCTATTAATTCTAAAAATGGTATAACATGAAACGTTTAAATTCATATATCGGGCGTTTGGCATACAGCACTGCCGTTTGCGCCCTCCTCTTTTCTTCCTGTAAGAAAAGCGATAATCCCAATAATCTGCCTGGTGTAGATCCTGCCGCCTACGAAGGGAAAGTTGACGGTTATGATAACTCAGAGCAAATATATCCTGGCCATTTAAAGGCTTACTGGTCGTTTGATGATACTAAAAATGAGATCAAATCAGGCACTGCACCTACGCAAACCGCCAACGATGCATTTATTACCGGTGTAAGAGGAAAGGCGATCAAGCTGAGCGCCGGCTACCTGTATTATGCAAAACAATTCGGAGCATTTAAA
This sequence comes from Pedobacter sp. BS3, assembly GCF_008274585.1. Lineage (GTDB taxonomy): Bacteria > Bacteroidota > Bacteroidia > Sphingobacteriales > Sphingobacteriaceae > Hufsiella_A. Next base: position 231,991 of record NZ_VTRT01000004.1, read on the forward strand.
ACCGATTCGCTGAAAAATTTTACCATAAGTGTCTGGATACAGATCACCAATAACGGGTCGAAGAAAACTATGGTAATGCAGTTAGCACGGCCCGGTATTTTTGACGGCAGCCTGGATTTCAGGCTGAACACCAACAGCTATCCCGCCTCAAATACCGATATTTTAAAGGTTGCACCCAGGTTTACTACCGTTGGCGGTGGCTCCCAGGATAACCTGAATGCCACACTTTCGCCAAAGATCGGGGCGAACGTATGGACACACCTGGTATTGACTTATGACAGCACTTCGGGTACATTTAAAGAGTGGGCAAATGGCGTTGACATTGGTTCTTACAACAGCCGGGGCACAGGAAATAATCTGTTCAAAGCATACGAGCCCGGCGAATTTATTATTGGCGGGAATTACAATGTAATTCCGGGTAAAGCTGTAAGTACTAACGCCGATTTTGCTGCTATGACCGGTAGCATTGATGAGATAAGAATATATGACATGGTGCTGCCTGATGCCCACATAAAAGCGTTATACAATTTAGGGCTGGCAGGTAAATAAAGGGTGTCTGAAAAGTCGCAACCAGCATGCTTGGAGATTGCTTCGTCGTTCCTCCTCGCAATGACGATAATAGGAGCGTCATTGCGAGCACAGCGAAGCAATCTTATTCAGTGTAACTGTAAATACAGTCCTGTTGCCTTTTAGACACCTTTTATCCAGGCATTGATAGAATTAAACACATAATAATACATAATGAAAATAACCCTATCCCTTTTTGTTGCTTTTACAGTCACGGCGTTTACAGCCTGTAGCCGCTCATCTGTAAAACAGGATGCTGTTGATACAGGGATTAAAAAAGGTTTGAGCGATGAACAACTGCTTGACCTGGTGCAAAAGCAAACATTTCAGTATTTCTGGGATGGCGCCGAACCTAATTCGGGAGCAGCCCGCGAACGCATTCATATCGATGGAAATTATCCTCAAAATGACGCGAATGTAGTTGCTGCCGGAGCTACAGGTTTTGGCATTATGGCCATGATCAGCGCTATCGACAGAAATTATATCAGCAGGGATGAAGGTGTTGCCCGCCTGGCTAAAATTATGGATTTCCTGGGCAAAGCCGATCGCTTTCATGGCGCCTGGCCGCACTGGATGTATGGTGAAACCGGTAAAGTAAAACCCTTTTCTGCAAAAGATGACGGCGGCGACCTGGTAGAAAGCTCGTTTGTAGCGCAGGCGCTTATTTGCGTACGGCAATATTTTGCCAACGGCACAGCGGCAGAAAAGTCGCTGGCCGCTAAAGCCGACCAGCTCTGGCAGGCTATTGATTTCAGCTGGTATCGTAACGGGCAAAACATCCTGTACTGGCACTGGTCGCCAAATTACGACTGGCAGATGAACTTCCCCGTAAAGGGATATAACGAGTGTCTCATTATGTACGTGCTGGCCGCTTCATCGCCAAAATATGGCGTTCCGGCCGAAGTATACCACGAAGGCTGGGCCCGTAACGGGGATATTAAAACAGACTTTGAGCTGTACGGGCATCGCATCACATTAGACCACCAGGGCGCAAAAGGCTCCGTTGGCCCTTTGTTCTGGGCACATTATTCGTACCTGGGTTTAAACCCCAAAGGACTTAAAGACCGCTATGCCGATTACTGGGAGCACAACCGGAATCACACGCTCATTGTACATGCCTATTGCGTGTCTAATCCCAAAGGCTATAAAGGGTACGGCGTAAACGAATGGGGATTAACGGCCAGCTATTCGGTAAACGGGTATGCCGGGCACAGCATAAATCGCGATTTGGGTGTGATATCGCCTACGGCAGCCATCTCATCCATTCCGTACACGCCGGAAGAAGCCATGAAGGTTATCAGGCATTTGTATGAAGATATGGGTGATAAGGTATGGGGAAAATACGGCTTTTACGATGCGTTTAGCGAAACCGATAACTGGTACCCGAAAAGATACCTGGGCATTGACCAGGGGCCTATGGTAGTAATGATAGAAAACCATCGCAGCGGCCTGTTATGGAAACTGTTTATGAGCGCACCCGAAGTAAAGCAGGGCTTAACGAAGCTGGGTTTCCAGAGCCCGGAGATTTAAAAAAGTCTTTGGTTACGGGTTGTGTGTTACGGGTTATGGGCAGTCAAACTCGTAACATATAACTCGCAGCCTGTAACATTAAAAACATGAAATATACATCCATCCTGACCTGTTTGCTGGGTTGTGTTAGCCTGGGTTATGCGCAAAATAAAATGCCGCAGGCAGAAGAAAAGAAGATGCAGGTATTCATCAGCAACCTGATGGGTAAAATGACCGTCGACGAAAAGATCGGGCAGCTTAACCTGCCATCCGTAGGTTTTGATGTAACCGGCCCGATACTGAGCCAGGGCGTTGATGAGAAAATTGAAAAAGGACTGGTTGGCGGAGTGTTCAATACCTATACTCCGCAGGCGGTACGTAAGTTACAGGACATTGCGGTTAAACAATCGCGGCTAAAAATTCCCTTGCTGTTTGGTTACGACGTAGTGCATGGGCATAAAACCATCTTTCCTATCCCGCTTGGGTTAAGCTGTACCTGGGATATGAGCCTGATCGAGAAAAGCGCCCGTATTGCAGCAAAAGAAGCCAGCGCCGACGGTCTGAGCTGGACATTCTCGCCCATGGTGGATATTACCCGTGATCCGCGTTGGGGACGTATGTCCGAAGGTTCGGGCGAAGACCCTTACCTGGGTTCGTTAATTGCCAAAGCTATGGTAAAAGGTTACCAGACCAATAGTCTGACCCGTAAAGATGCCATACTGGCCTGTGTGAAACATTTTGCTTTGTACGGTGCGGCTGAATCCGGTCGTGATTACAATACTACAGACATGAGCCTGAACCGGATGTACAACGAGTATCTGCCGCCTTACAGAGCCGCTGTTAACGCGGGAGTAGCCAGTGTGATGAGCTCGTTCAACGATATTAACGGTGTTCCGGCAACAGCCAATAAGTGGCTGCTTACCGATGTGCTTAGAAAACAATGGGGCTTTAGCGGTTTTGTGGTGAGCGATTATACCGGCATTAACGAGCTGGTTCCGCATGGACTGGGTAATTTACAGCAGGTAAGCGTACTGGCGCTTAAAGCTGGTGTGGATATGGATATGGTGGGCGAAGGTTTTCTGACCACATTAAAGCAGTCGCTTAACGAGAAGAAGATCAGCATAGCCGATATTGACCGGGCCTGTCGCCGGATATTGGAAGCCAAATATAAGCTGGGCTTGTTCAGTGATCCTTATAAATATATTAATGAGCAACGTGCCGCAACCGAAATTCTGACACCGCAAAATCGTGCGGATGCCCGGATGATCGCCGAACGTTCGCTGGTTTTGCTTAAAAACGATAAGCAGGTATTGCCGTTAAAAAAATCGGCCAGGATAGCGCTGATAGGGCCTTTGGCAGATAACCGCCGTGATATGATCGGTAACTGGAGTGCTGCCGGCGACTGGCAAAAAGCCGTAAGCATTCTGGAAGGCTTAAAAAATGTGGCTCCGCAACTGGATATTACTTATGCGAAGGGTGCAAACCTGGTTGATGATCCGCTGATCCTGAAACAGATCAACCATAACGGCGCTGATATTGTTCCCGACAAAAGATCACCGGAAGAATTGATCCGGGATGCTGTTTCAGCTACAAAGAAAGCCGATGTCGCGGTGGTTGTATTGGGAGAGAGTGCCCTGATGGGAGGCGAGGCTACCAGTCGCACCAGCCTCGATCTGTTACCCAACCAAAAAGAATTGCTCAAAGCCGTTACCGCTACCGGAAAACCGGTTGTATTGGTGCTCATGAACAGCCGGCCTTTAACGCTGGAATGGGAAGATGCCAACGTATCAGCCATTCTTGAAACCTGGTTTGCCGGAACTGAAGCCGGTAACGCCATAGCCAACGTACTTACCGGCAATTATAATCCCTCAGGTAAATTAACTGCCACGTTTCCACATAACGTGGGCCAAATTCCCATTTACTACAATCATAAAAATACCGGCCGGCCTTATTCCGGCGATCTTATGGATAAGTACAAATCACGGTATATCGATAGTCCGAATGAACCTTTATACCCGTTCGGTTATGGCTTAAGCTATACTACCTTTATATATTCGCCGGTAACGCTGAGTGCTGCAACACTTACCGGTACGCAAACCTTGCAGGCAAGCGTAACCGTTACCAATACCGGTAATTTTGATGGCGAAGAAGTGGTTCAGTTATACATTCGCGATATGGTAGGAAGCATTACCCGTCCGGTAAAGGAACTTAAAGGCTTTGAAAAGATCTTCCTGAAAAAAGGCGAAAGCAGGAAAGTAACGTTTAATATCAGTGTTAACGATTTAAAGTTTTATAATAATAGCTTGAACTATGTAGCCGAACCCGGCGATTTTAAGATATTTATCGGAACAAATAGCAGGGATGTGCAGGAAGCCTCGTTTACATTGAAATAAACTTGGTTTTAGATGTTGTTATCTTTTCACGAAGTTTCGCATAGATGTTACGTTAAGAAGCTAAAAAGCCCCTGCCTAATTAACAGTAATGCAACTAAAATCATTTTCTATTCTTTTATTCATTGCAGCCGGTTTGCTGAATGCGGTCAATGCCCAGAACCGGGATTTTTATGAGAAAAGCACATTCGTATCCGGTAAAGATACATTGCCTTACAGGATATTGTTTCCACGGCATTTTGACGCGAATCGCAAATATCCCTTACTGGTATTCTTGCATGGCCGCGGAGAAAGCGGTACCGATAATCAATCGCAGCTGGTACACGGAGCCGACCTGTTTCTCAGGGATTCGATACGAGCCAATTACCCGGCCATTATCGTATTTCCCCAATGTCCTAAAACCAGTTACTGGTCTAATGTGCATATCACTACCGATAGTGCCGGCAAGCGATATTTTGACTTCCGGAAAGGCGGACCGCCAACATCAGCCATGAAGCTGGTTTTAAAGCTTATGAAGCAATTACGGGATAAACCTTTCGTGGATAAGTCCCGCGTGTACGCCGGCGGCTTATCGATGGGCGGTATGGGAACATTTGAGCTATTGAGGCGGAAACCCTATTGGTTTGCATCTGCCTTTGCCATTTGCGGCGGCGATAACCCGGCGAACGTCCGCCGGTACCGGAAAGTTCCTTTATGGATATTTCATGGTGCAAAAGATGATATTGTGCCGCCGGCAGCTTCGCGGGCCGTGGTTGATCAACTGAAACAATACAGTGAGCCGGTTAAGTATACCGTTTACCCGAATGCCAATCATAACAGTTGGGATGCGGCTCTTGCCGAGCCGGATTTGCTGCATTGGTTATTTTCGCACTGATCATTTAGATGTAACGATAATATATCTTTAATTTCTTTAATTGGCTTTTAACCGGGCGTGAGCTCATCGGAGGTAATTCTTAATTATAATATCAGGAAGAACGCATGTGCCGTAGGCACAACCGCTTTGTAAGTGCGTGTAAACCTATATTTTGCCCTCAGGGGCAACCCATTGGTATTGCTTCTTAATAGTGCCATAGGTACGCACCTTATAGTGGCGTATCCGGGCAATTGCCAGGTGTTTCAAAAAAAATAATTTTCATTCCACCCTTTTTTCAGTTTAAGGTTTCTTAATAGTATTACGCATGGATAAGAATAAAGAAGCGCTTGAAAAAGCAGGATTAATACTAAAGCGGTTACAAAACGAGCCGTTATCGCCTCAGGAAGAAGCGGCATTGGATGCGTGGCTTGCAGAAAATCCGCAGCATGCGGAGTTATTTGATACACTCCAGGACAAGAGGAAATTGCAGGATGAGCTACGCTTTTTTTCTGACGTAGATACCGGGGCGGCACTAACAAAATTAAAAAATACCATAAAACCGGCTTCAGCCCGCAGACTAAATCTTTTAAAATATGCTGCCACTGTTGCCTTATTTCTGGTTGCGGGATATGCTGCATTGATCGTCAAGCGCAAACAGCAGCAGCGCTTAGCAGCAAATACCTACCGGGATATTAAGCCGGGTGGAAACAGGGCTATGCTTACACTTTCTGATGGTTCTGTAATTACATTAGATCAGCAGGCAAACGGGTTAATAAAACAAGAGTATAACGCCCGTATTACCAAAAAAGATGGTCAGGTACTATACCAGCTCAATCCGGCAAAAAGTTCTGTATCCGTAAAGTATAACACCGTTACAACACCAACCGGAGGCGAATACCAGGTTGTTTTGCCCGATGGTACAAAGGTTTGGCTTAATGCGATGTCATCATTACGTTTCCCAACCTCATTCCCCGGTAAAGAACGTATAGTAGAGCTTACCGGCGAAGCCTATTTTGAGGTAGCTAAAAAGGTGGAAGGTGGTAAGGCCGAAGGTAAAAGAGTTCCCTTCATTGTAAAGGCTAATGGCCAGCAGGTAGAAGTATTAGGCACACACTTCAACATCAATGCTTATCCTGATGAGGAAGTTATAAAAACAACGCTGTTGGAAGGAAGTGTAAAAGTCTCAAATCTCAAGCCTCTCCAAAAGAATGCTATGGGACAAGTCTCAAATCTCAAATCTCAAATCTCAAATCTTGATGATGGGGTGAGGCTTAAACCCGGACAACAGTCAACCTATAACCCTGTATCGGGAAATATAGCCTTAAAAAATGTAGATACCGATGAGGCTGTGGCCTGGAAGAACGGGTATTTCCTGTTTAACGACGAAAATATTGAAAGCATTATGCGCAAAATTGCCCGTTGGTATGATGTTGATGTGCAATACAGCGAAGGCGTTAGCTCAAAGCTCACGTTTAACGGAAGCGTATCGCGTTTTGAAAAAGTTTCAGAAGTGCTCAAAATTATGGAGCTGACCGATGTGGTTCATTTTAAAATAGAAGGGAGGAAGATTATGGTAATGAAATAGAACCAGCCAGCATAACAGGAGCATAAAAAATAAACAAGGGAGCGCTGCCACGCTCCCCGGAAAAATTTGAGCCTGTTTACAGTATAAGCAATTCATAGCATTATAAACTTAACCCAAATTATTCAAATGTATGAAAATTTACACGCATTGTAAATGTGGTTTATGGAATGATAAACTAAACAAAACACTGCTGATTATGAAATTAACCTTTGTTTTTATGGTCGCAGTATTCTTACAGGCAAATGCCATAGGATATGCTCAGAAGCTTTCAATAACGGCAAAAAATGCCCCGCTTGAAAAAATATTCAAAGAAATAAAAAAACAGGGAGGCTACAGTTTCTTTTACAACATTCAAATGATTAAAGAAGCGCAGCCCGTTACCGTATCATTAAACAACGCCAGTATAGAAGAAGTGCTGGATAAATGTTTTACCGGTCAGCCGCTTACGTATGTAGTTTCAAACCGTACCGTAGTAGTTAAGCGAAATGATGAATTACAGAAGCGTGGTAAAAATCTTTTTCCTGTACCAGAGCGGTTGTTTATTGATATAAGAGGCAAGGTGGTCGATAAGCAGGGCCAGCCGCTTGCCGGGGCCAGCGTACGGGTAAAGGGCAGCAATAATGCCACCCAAACGGATGTGAACGGCATGTTTCGTCTATCGGGTGTGAGTGCTGGCGATGTACTGCAAATAACCTATATTGGTTTTAAAGCAAAAGAGGTCACGGTAGGTAACAGTACGAATATCAGTATCCCGCTTGAAGAAGATGTACAGGCCATCAGCGAAGTAGTAGTTACCGCTTTGGGTATTAAACGCGAAGAAAAAGCGCTGGGATATGCCATTACCAAAATAGACAGCACACAGCTTACCGATGCTGTTTCCGGGAACTGGATTGACGCCCTTTCCGGAAAAGTGGCCGGATTAAATATGATACGGTCGAATGGCGGTCCAACAGGCTCAAATAAGATCATCTTACGTGGACAAAATAATCTTGACGAACGGGAAAATGAGGCGCTGATTGTTGTTGACGGAGTTGTTCTTAACAGTAGTAGCGGACGCCGTACTGCCACCGGCGGCGGTGATGCCGGTTTAGCCGATGCTACGGGTGTTATGCCAACCGATTTTGGCAGCAGCATAAACGATATCAATCCTGAAGATATAGAAAGTGTTACCGTGTTAAAAGGGCCCGGAGCCGCAGCCTTGTATGGACAGCGTGGTGCTAACGGTGCGGTAATTATAACCACCAAATCAGGCGGTGCTAAGAAGAAAGGTGTCAAGATCACGGTAACCTCAAACGGCTCGCTTGAAAGCGTGAACCGCTGGCCCGATATGCAATACGAGTATGGAGGAGGATTAAACGGGGAAGAAACCTATACCTATAACACAACCCTCGGCTCTAACACCAGTGCAGCCTATGGGCCTCGTTTTAACGGACAGTCTTTTTATCAGTACGATCCGGTTACCGGAACAAAGGGTACCGAGCCAACACCCTGGGTTCCTTATACCAACTCATTCCGTGATTTTTTTAACACCGGTAAAACATTAACCAACTCCATCAGCCTTAACGGCGGTTTTAAAACCACCAGCTACCGCTTGTCGGCAACACATGCCGATAATTCGTGGATCATTCCCAATACCGGATATGATCGTACCAATTTTTCATTATCAACCAATACCAAGATCACCAAAAAACTTAGCCTGGCAATTAAGGCCAATTACACCAATAAGCATAGCGATAACCTGCCAGCTATGGGATATGGCAACCAGTCGGTAATGTATGCGTTCATTTATCAGTTACCCAATGCCGATGTTAACTGGTATCGCAATTACTGGGTGCCTGGTCAGGAATACATGGCGTTAAAAGATATCTTTACAACGGCTCCCGAAAATCCTTATGCCATATCGTATGAGTTTATAAATGGTACGAACCGTAACGGACTTACCGGGAACGCCCAGGTAAACTACAGCTTTACAAAAGCATTAAGCCTGCAACTTAGAGCTTCGTTAGATTACGCGAAAGATAACCGCTGGCAACAACGTCCCTGGACGGCAAGTAATCTTCCTACCGGAGCTTATCGTACGCAGGATATCAGGGCCAAGGAATATACAGGAGATTTTTTGCTGAAGTATGATAAAAAGCTGAGCAAGGATTTCCAGCTCACGGCTTCTGTTGGCGGCAGCATGCTGAAAAACCGCTATAATAAGCAGGAACTCCAGGCCAATGGCTTAACCATACCCAACATCTATAGCTTTGATAATGCTACCAACGCTTTGATATCTATCCCAGACACCAGCCGGTTTAGCATTAACAGTCTTTATGGGTTATTTTCAGGAAGCTATAAAAATTACCTCTACCTGGATATTACCGGCCGGCAAGACTGGAGCAGTGTATTGGCAACACCGTACCGTACCGATAATGTTGGGTTTTTCTATCCCTCGGCAAGTTTGAGCTTTATCGCGTCAGAGTATTTTAAGCTGCCTAAAGCGGTTGATCTGGCAAAGCTCAGGTTCTCGGCTTCGCAGGTAGGTAGCGGCGGCACTACGCCGTATCGTACCGCTTACCTGTATCAGCTGGCTGCAAAAAATACAACGCCATATCCGGACGGTTCGTTACAAAATCCGACAATTATCCCCAATCCCGACCTTAAACCGTTAAAAACAACAACATACGAGGTAGGAGCAGACCTGCGATTTTTCAAAAACCGCTTAGGTGCTGATGTGGCCTGGTACACCGGCAATACCAAGAACCAGATACTGGAGCGTATTGTCGATCGTTCATCGGGCTATACCCGGCAAATCATCAACGCGGGGCAGATTGATAACAAGGGTTTTGAGGTTGCTCTTAACGGAACCCCGGTGAGCACCAAAAACTTTAAGTGGACCATGTTTATGACCTTCTCCACCAATAAAAATAAGATCGTTGCCCTGTCTAACGACAAAGATACCACGGTAGTATTGCGTACAGGTGCAGGCGGAACCACCATTGTGGCCAAGGTTGGCGGCAGCATGGGAGATATGTATGGTATAGGTTACCAGCGGTCTCCCGATGGGCAGGTGATCTACGATGCTGCTACAGGTTTTCCCCTGCTTACCACCACACAGGTGTACCTCGGCAATACCATACCAAAATATAAGGGAAGCATTGGCAGTGAATTTAAGTACAAGCAATTCAGGCTCAATGTATTGTTTGATGGTCAGTACGGCGCTGTAGGGCACTCCTATACCCATGCCCGCCTGGCCGATCTGGGAAAACTTTCCGCTACCCTGCCGGGAAGGTATAGCGGCATTACCGGTAACGGCGTGGTACAAAACCCGGATGGTTCGTTTAGCCCCAATACTACCATGGCCATGGATATCAGGAATTTCTATGTTAACATGATGGGTATTGCAAACGGAGAGGGAGCTACCTATAAAACCGATTTTATTAAATTCAGAGAAGCCAGCCTGAGCTATACATTCAAGCCAAAATGGCTTTATGATACCGGCCTGTCTTCTTTAACCCTGGGCGTATATGGCCGTAACCTCTTTATCTGGTCTAAGTGGCCAATGTTCGATCCGGAATTTGGTACGCTTAACGGTACTGATATTGTACAAGGCATGGAAGTTGGCCAGCTCCCATCAACCCGTACCTATGGTTTTAACTTAGTAATAGGCGTTAATTAAGCAAAAGCATGAAGCCGGCATGATTAAAACAAACACAGGACAGTGTTGATTTTAAACATTAACGGTTCCATCTGACCATTAAAAATTAAACAATAACCAGATGAAAAAGATTTTAACGACTGTGCTGATACTATCCGTTGTGTTCAGCTTTACAGCGTGCGATAAAGGATTTGAGAAGGAGAATACCGATCCGATCGGTATCATCAGTTCGCCTCCGGAAAAATTGTTGGCACCGGCATTGGTAAACCTGCTGAAAACGAACCTTGTTCGTAACCGTACATTTAGCAATGAGTTGATGCAGGTTACCGTTACCATGAGCGATGATGAAAATGCGGTGTTCCGGTATGATTTCAGGCCCAGCTATGCCGATTATACCTGGAATGGCTGGTATTCTGAGCTTACCAATATCAAGGATATATATGATATTGCGTCTACACCCGAGCATCAGAATGATTCTTATAAAGGTATTTCCCGGATATTAGAATCGTGGGTATTTTCCTTACTGACCGATTCTTATGGCGATGTACCCTTCACGGAGGCCAACCAGGGCAAAACCGGTTTAGTAGAACCTGTTTTTGATAGTCAGAAAGATATTTACAAAGCTTTATTCAGCAAGCTGGAAGAAGCCAATACCTTATTATCCGGAAGTACCGCGGCAGTAGTACCGTCAAGCGACCCGGTTTATCATGGCGATATCAGTTTATGGCGGAAATTTGGTAACAGCTTGTATCTCAGGCTGCTTTTACGGGTGTCTGCAAAAGCAGAGGTTTCATCAGAAGTAATAGCCAAAATAAAGGAGATCATACAGGATAATCCTTCAAAATACCCGGTGTTCACTTCCAATAATGAGTCCGCCGTTCTTAAATGGACAGGAGGAACGAATGTCCAGGATCCCTTTACCAATCCCTATGTGATGCAGTACAAGGAAGCGGATTTTCCCCTGGTAGCATTAGCTTACTTCTTCATGCAGAAGCTAAATGAGTGGCATGACCCGAGGATAGACCTGACAAACCAATACGGGCATAATTCCCGCAACAGGTTAGGCATTGCCCCGGGAGGAAATGGCCTGGTAGGTATAGAAAGCGGATACGTGCCCGGAACAGTAGATATGCGGCAATCCTATTTCTATTCCAGCAGCAATTCTGAATTTTCTTTGCAGACAAGCCCTTTGACCGGTATTCTCATGACCTGTGCCGAAGTAGAATTTATAAAGGCCGAAGCTATAGCGAAAGGCTGGGTTAGCGGTTCGGCGTCAGAACATTATTATAAAGGTATTGCCAATGCCATCAATTACTGGGTTCCCAATTTTAGCACCAACATAACAGGTGCGGAGTTTACCAGCTATATTTCCAATGCGGGTCTTGAGTGGAATGATGCCTTGCCGTTAGATGCAACCACCGGGGATAGTAAAATGGAGCGTATCCTGCTGCCAAAGTATTTTTGCCTGTTTATTACAGATTTTCAGCAATGGTTTGAGTACCGCCGTACCGGACACCCCATTTTACCAAAGGGCGCCGGCTTGCAAAATGGCGGTAAAATGCCCGCCCGCTTAAATTACCCTACTTATTTACAGTCGGCTAACCCCACAAATTACAGTAAAGCGGCAGCTAATATGGGCGGCGATAATATCAATAGCCTGGTTTGGTGGCAAAAACCTTAATGAATTAAATAGTCATTTTAAAATATTAACACAATGAAAAGGTTAATACTAAATACCATATCGCTGATAGCCGTTATCATCATTTTTGGCGGATGCGATAAAACAGGGAATTTTCCCGGAGCGGAAGTTAACCCCAATATTGCCATATACGATTTGAGAAGTTTCTATAAAGGCACTGATTATCCTTTAACAAAGAAATCCATGCTGGGGTCTGTAGGCATTACAGGAGTTGTAGTTTCTGACCATAGCGGCAAAAATTTACCGGCCGGTTTATTGATGGTACAGAATAAGGTGCGTTTAAATGCGCTTCGGGGTATTGCCATTAATATTGGTGCTGCTGCCGGACAGTTCGTGCCCGGAGATTCTGTCATAGTACATCTGGAAGGCGGAGTGTTGACACGTATTGACGGATTATTGCAGGTAACCGGCTTAGATGCTTCGGCAGTTACCAGGGTGGCATCGGGCGTAAATATACCGGTTAACCGGGTGCCCAGCAGCTACATCCTGGCAGAACCCGATAAATACGAGAGCACCGAGCTGGTTATTGTAAAAGCCGGGTTTGACCCGCTGCCTCAGCCAACAGATACCTACAGTGGCGATAAAATGGTTAACGATGGTTTTGCCTCCCTTACCGTGCATACGGAGCCTGGGGCTACCTTTGCCAATAATTCATTACCCGGTATGGCCAACTTTTTTGGCGTGATAGCGTATAGTAAAGACGGCAATGGCAAGTATGTGCCCCATTTGCGCATTCGCAGACCTGAAGATATCACCGTATTAAGCTCTACCATCACACAGGCGGCAATTGTTATTTCCGGTTATATCGGCGATGTGAAAGGCACCGACCTGGATGGAGAATATATGCAGTTTCTGGCCACTAAGGATATCGATTTTTCAGTAACGCCTTATTCCGTAGTAACACATAATACAAGCAGCGGTTACTCACCAACCGGGGTTCCGGTTAATGGCTGGGCAACAGGTGGCAAACGGGATTATAAATTTGACCTTAAGAGTGGTACGGTTAAAAAGGGTGAATACTTCTACGTGGGTAACTCCGCGAAGCTGATCAATGGGGTGGGTTCTACATCCATAGCGCAGGGCAAGTGGATCGTATCAAGGAAAACTAACACAACTGCCGGAGATGGTATCGGAGATGCAAGCTCAGACTTATTCCTTAACGCCACCAGTGCGTTTACCGATGGTATAGCCGTATTTGAAGGAACCACGGTTACTAAAAACTCGGTGCCCATAGATGTTATTATAACAGGTTATAACGGGGCCATCCTGAATGTTGCACAAGGAGCAGGTTTACGCATAGCCAATACCGATTGGTACGATATTGTAAACCCGGTTACATTAGAGGAACAGCCGTTCTATAAACAGGGGTCTAACACGCTTTATATAACCCGTAAGGGCGAAGGTTATTTTTATAAGCTGGGAGGTCAGTATAATACCCGTTTGGGCCGTTGGGTGCAAGCCAGGTTTGACAGGGCGCTGCTTTTGAGCACAACGTCTACATTAGATGAGCTTGAAAAAGAATACCCGGTAGCCAATGGCTCTACAGACGGATGGTTCCCCACTAAGCTTGTAGAATAATCTGTAAGATTATCTTAATAAGGTACGGTTCCGGTAAAAGGAATCGTACCTTTTATAAATGCCCCATCAAAGGTGCGCAGGCTTATGTTTGCCTTTTTTTGACTTTTAACTTTTGAATTATTTTATGTTCAGAACGATTTTTTTAATTGCTTTATTCCTTCAGCTATCCTTTCAAAAGGACATGTTCGGCCAGAATGCTGACTCCCCGCAAAAGGTAGTGCGCATCATGAGCTATAATACCCATCACGCCAATCCGCCATCAAAGCCCGATTTTATAGATATCGATGCCATTGCACGTGTAATTAATGAAGCCAGGGCAGATATAGTCGCTTTGCAGGAAATTGATAAGAACACAAAGCGTAGCGGCAATATCGATGAAGCCAGACTAATTGCAGAAAAAACAGGAATGCATTATCATTTCTTCAAAGCCATTGATTACGATGGCGGAGATTATGGGATTGCTATCCTGAGCCGTTATCCCTTAAAAAAGGTAAAATTATTGCCCTTGCCTCAGCAAATAAAAACCGAAGGCAGGGTGCTTAGTTATGCCACAGTTAAAGTTGGCAGGCAAAAAATCATATTTGCCAATACGCACCTGGATGCTTTGCGGACTGATGAGAACCGTAATGTGCAAATGCAGTTTATACTGAAACAGTTTGAAAATTCCAGCCTGCCAGTAATATTATGCGGTGATCTGAACAGTGTAGCAGGGTCTGAGGCAATCAATATGCTGGATAAGCAATTTAAGCGTACCTGCATAGACAATTGTCCCGGTACAGTACCACAAACCAAGCCCCGTCGTACCATAGATTTTATTGCAACCAAAGGGCTGAGCTGGCCATTATCAGAATATAAAGTGATCGAAGAAACCTATGCATCAGACCACCGGCCAATAATGGCAACATTCAACCTGGAATAAAATAAAATATATAGTATATCAACAGAAATTACTTTTTAACGGCTTAAATGCGGAAGTTCATTCCTTCGGGCTATATTTATAGCTCATTAAAACATAAACAGATGAAAATCATTTGCTCCTACTGTATAGCAGCTTTATTATTACTCGCTTCCTGTTCGCATAAAGTTATCACGGCAGGTAAAACAGGCAGCACTGCTGCCAATGCTGACCAGCTCAAAGTGCTTACATACAATATCCATCATGCCAATCCGCCGTCAAAGCCCGGTTTTATTGACCTGGATGCGGTGGCACAGGTTATTAAAAATGCAGATGCTGATCTGATCGCATTGCAGGAAGTCGATAAATTCACCAAACGTTCGGAAGGGGTAGACGAGGCAAAAGTCATTGCCGAAAAAACCGGGCTTAACTATCAGTTCTTTAAAGCCATTGACTACGATGGTGGCGAATATGGACTGGCGATATTAAGCAAACAACCGTTAGAAGATACAAAACAAATAGCGCTTCCAAAAGCACAGGAAAAAGCTGAAAACCGTATTCTGGCTTACGCCGATATTAGCCTGCCGGGAAATAAGAAAATCACATTTGCCTGCACCCATCTGGATGTACAAAGCGATGCCAGCCGGGTGATGCAGGTAAAAACCATTTTGAACGAATTTAAAGAAGCAAAACACCCGGTAATCCTCTGCGGCGATTTGAATAGCGTAGCCAATACAGAGGCCATCCGTTTATTAGACGGGCAATTTAAACGTACCTGCATTGAGAATTGCCCCGGCACTATCCCGGCAACCAGACCTAATCGTACCATTGATTATATCGCCGTTAAAAATGCCGGTTGGGAGATTAGCGAATACCGTGTCGTTGAGGAAACGTATGCTTCAGATCACCGGCCTGTATTAACGATTTTTAAAACCAAGTGATGTTTGCCGGGAAATTGAAAAAATTACTGAAAAATAGTCTATGTTTTGCCGGTATCCGGCTTTAGTATTGAACTGATGTTAAGTCAAAAGTGAAAATAGTCAACAGATTTAAATCAACAACATAAGAATGTATTGTGTGCCAGTTTATAATGGACTTGACACTAATTACAGATTGACTTTCAACTTTTTACTTAATATACAGGTATACAGATAATTTTAAATTTAAGAAATGAGAATAAGACTGCTCACATTTTTGCTTATACTAGGCTTTATCCGGGTTAATGCGGAAAGCAGGTTTGAGTTAACCTATACGGCTGATGATCAGCGTATCACCGAACCCGCCCGTGGCGTTATAAAACGGTTAATAGGCCCACGGGCCGATGATATTAAGCTGGCCGTCATACCTTCTGCCAGCGGCTATGATACCTTTGAGATAGAGGCCGCAAGCAACACACTTACCATAAAAGGAAACAGCCCCGTTGCCATTTGCTCCGGATTTTATACTTACCTGAAAAAAGGCTGCAACGGGATGGTAAGCTGGAGCGGTAACCATATCCCGGACTTGTCCGTATGGCCCGATTATAAAAAAGAGCGGGTAACCTCACCCTACCAATATCGTTACTTTTTAAATGTAGTAACATACGGCTATACCATGCCGTATTGGACATGGGAACGCTGGCAGAAAGAAATTGACTGGATGGCGTTGCATGGCATCAATATGCCGTTGGCCTTAGTGGCGCATGAAGCGATAGCCTTACGCGTATGGCAAAAATTAGGATTGAAAAAAGACGATGTGAACCGGTTCTTTACCGGCCCCGCCTATTTGCCCTGGCACCGGATGGGAAATATAAACAGCTGGTCGGGGCCGTTAACCGATGCCTGGCATAACGATCAGCTCAAGCTGGAGCATCAGATCCTGAACCGGATGAAAGAGCTTGATTTTTCGCCCATTGTTCCCGCTTTTGCGGGATTTGTACCTTTGGAGTTCAGGGAAAAATATCCCGATGTAAAATTGAGTGAGCTTAGCTGGGGCGGATTCCCGAAAGAAAATCATGCCTTTGTGCTTTCGCCCGATTCGCCCTGGTTTAAAAAGATCGGTCAGTTGTTTATCCAGGAGTGGGAGAAAGAGTTTGGTAAATGCAAATTCTACCTGTCGGATACCTTTAACGAAATGGATGTGCCCGTTCCGGCAAATAACCCGGCAAAGAAATACGAAATACTGGCCGGTTATGGCAAATCTGTTTACGAATCCATCAAAGCCGGTAACCCGGATGCCGTCTGGGTAACCCAGGGCTGGACGTTTGGCTGGATGCATAAATTCTGGGATAAACCTTCGCTCAAGGCGATGCTGGGCGCTATCCCGAACGATAAAATGATGATCATCGATTTAGCCTGCGAGTACCCCGATTACGTATGGCACATTAACCCGGTGTGGCAAACTCACGAAGGCTTTTACGGTAAAGACTGGGTATACAGTTTTGTACCCAATTTCGGCGGCAAAACAGCGCTTACCGGTGTGCTGAAATTCTATGCCGAAAATCCCGCGAAAGCGCTGGCATCGCCGTACAGGAAAACCCTGAAAGGATTTGGTTCTGCGCCCGAAGGCATTGAAAATAACGAAGTGGTTTATGAGCTGCTGTCGGATCTCGGCTGGACAGATAAAGCGATTGATATCGATAGCTGGATAAACAATTACGCGTTATGCCGTTACGGAAACGTTCCTGCTAATATGAAAACCTCGTGGACAGAGTTGTTACAATCCTGTTATAACACCTTTGGCTCATATCCCCGTTTTGTATGGCAAACCATGGCCGAAGATACCCGCCGGAAAGGTAAGATCAACGACGACCCTAAGTTCCTGGATGCAGTGAAGCAGTTTTTAAGCTGTGCAGATTCGTTAAAGAATAACGCCCTGTATCGAAATGACGCCATTCAGTTATCCGCCATGTTTTTAGGTATCAAAGCCGATGAATTTTACCGTGTTGCCTTAATGGCCGATAAGAACAATGATGAGGTGCTTAAAAAAGCGAGCTTTGAAAAATCGGTTTACTTATTACAGCAGGTAGATCGGTTGCTGGCCTCGCATCCGTTGGACAGGTTAGAACCCTGGGTAACTTATGCCCGGGCCCACGGCCAAAACACCGCACAAAAAAATACTTATGAGGTCGATGCCAAACGTTTAATCACCATTTGGGGCGGACAGGTTGAAGATTACGCCGCCCGTGTATGGAGCGGACTGATCAGCGATTACTATATTCCGCGAATGCAGCACTATTTGTATGGCGACAGGGCAACGCTTAACCAGTGGAAAGAAAATTGGATAGAAAAACCATATACTAATAACGTAAAACCATTTGATGATCCGTTGCAGGAGGCGGCCCGGTTAGTGAACCAGTACGCATTACCCGTAGCGCAGTAAATGCTTAAATAAAATGAATTGCTTTGCTCGGCGGGATTTGCAATCCCGCCGGTGATAATCCCGGATTTATAATCCGTTAATTAATTCAATAAAAACCATGCAAAAATTACGATATATAGCGTTCATCACTTGCCTGCTCATCCATTTGCCGGGTGTTAAGGCACAAAATAATACGGTTAAACCCGATTTAACAGAAGCCGACAAGCTGATCCGGCGTATTTTAAAAGAAAGATCAGCTGCCTTTACTACGGCGTGGATCCCGCAGGAGAATGGAAAAGATGTGTTTGAGCTTGAAGCCAAAAACAATAAAATTGAGCTTCGCGGAAGCAATGCCCTTTCGGTGGCCAGCGCCCTGAATTATTATCTCAAATACATCGCCCATTGCGATATTACCTGGAACGGCACCAATCTAAACCTGCCAAATCCACTTCCGCTTCCCGCCGGTCTGGTGAGGAAAAGCACACCTTACCAATACCGGTATTACCTGAATTATTGCACCTTCAACTATACCATGAGCTGGTGGAACTGGGAGCGTTGGGAAAGGGAAATAGACTGGATGGCCCTGAATGGTATCAATATGCCGCTGGCATTAACCGGTCAGAATGCTATCTGGGATAAAGTGTACAAAAGCCTGGGCTTTACCGACGAAGATTTAAAAGGCTTTTTCAGCGGCCCTGCATATTTCAACTGGTTCTGGATGGGTAATTTAGACGGTTGGGGAGGCCCTTTACCGCAAAGCTGGATGAAAAGTCATCAGGAGCTGCAGAAAAAAATTCTCGAAAGAGAACGGGCCTTTGGTATGACGCCGGTGCTTCCGGCCTTTACCGGGCACGTGCCGCCATCGTTTAAAGATAAATTTCCACAGGTGAAGCTGAAGAAAACCAGCTGGGTAGGTTTTCCTGACGTATATATCCTCGATCCCAACGAGCCGATGTTTACAGAAATAGGCCGGAAATTTATTGAAGAAGAAACCAAAGTTTACGGAACCAACCATCTGTATTCAGCCGACACCTTCAACGAAAATACGCCGCCTGTCAACGATTCCATCTATCTGAATGATGTAAGTAAAAAAGTGTACCAGGCTATGGCCCTGGCCGACCCAAAAGCCACCTGGATCATGCAGGGATGGCTGTTTTACCACGGGGCGAAATTCTGGAAAGAAAAGCAGATAAAGGCCCTGCTGAATGCCGTTCCGAACGATAAAATGATTATCCTGGATTTATGGAGCGAACGCTATCCCGTATGGAGCCGTACCGAAGCCTATTACGGCAAACCCTGGATATGGTGCATGCTGCATAACTTTGGGCAAAATGTGAATATGTACGGTTTAATGGATCGGGTTGCACAGCATCCTGCAGAGGCATTGCACAACCCGGCCGCAGGAAAATTATCAGGCATAGGTCTTACCATGGAAGGTATAGAGCAGAACCCGGTAATGTACGAGCTGATGCTGGAAAATGTGTGGAACGATCAGCCGGTAAACCTGGACGAATGGCTGAAAGGATACGTGCACCGGAGGTATGGTCAACCCAATGAAAACGCCGATAAAGCCTGGAGCATACTTCGCAGAACCGCGTATGCCGATACCGTAACTTCCGGCGGCCCCGAATCTATAGTTACCGCACGTCCCACATTCAAAGCCAATCCCGGAGGAACCACCACCACTAAGCTGGCCTATGATCCTGCCGAACTGTTAACAGCCTGGCAAAACCTGGTAGCCGCTGCCCCGGAGCTGAAAAACAGTGACGGTTTCCAGTATGATTTGGTCGACCTTACCCGGCAGGTGCTGGCCAACTATGCCAGCGTGTTACAGCAGCAGTTTGCGGCAGATTATCAGAAAAAGAATACCCGCGATTTTAAAACCCACAGTCAGCAATTTTTAACCCTGATCAGCGATATGGATAAGCTGCTGGCTACCCGGAAAGATTTCCTGTTAGGTAACTGGCTGAATGCCGCAAAATCCTGGGGAACAAGCCCGGAAGAAACCGCATTGTATGAAAAAAACGCCCGTAATCTCATCACCTTATGGGGAGATAAAGACAGCCGCTTACACGAATACGCCTGTAAACAGTGGAGCGGAATGCTTAATGGTTTTTATAGACCCCGTTGGCAGCAGTTTTTTGTTATGGTTAACAAGGCCCTTGAACAGGGTAAAGAAGCCGATTTAAAGGCATTTGAAAAAGATATTAAAACCTGGGAATGGAATTGGGTGAATGGAAAGGAAACATACGCGACCGTTCCCAATGGTAATGCTGTAACTATAGCTACCGCGATGTATAAAAAGTACTATCCGGTAA
Source organism: Pedobacter sp. BS3 (assembly GCF_008274585.1). Classification (GTDB taxonomy): domain Bacteria; phylum Bacteroidota; class Bacteroidia; order Sphingobacteriales; family Sphingobacteriaceae; genus Hufsiella_A. The sequence continues at coordinate 252,364 of NZ_VTRT01000004.1, forward strand.
TTGAAAGAGCATATCAGGAGAGTAAGAAGTAATACAAACAGTGAAGTTATTTGAGCTTTTAGAATGTAGCGTTAAACTGCATTTGTCTGTGTTTCGACAGGCTCAACATGACTAATGCGGTCAGCCTGAGCTCTGTCGAAGGCTATTTATGTGAAAAAATAAAAAGTTCAGATAACTTCAGTAACTATATTTGATATAATCAATAATTAAAAACCAACTTTAAGTTTTAAACCTTTGACTTTCAACTTTCTATATCTGTTATGCTGCCTGTTGGCCGGTATTGGAATTATTGTACTGCTCACTACCAGGTACAGGATAACCGCCTTTTTCGCTTTGATCATAGCTTCGTTTGTAGTAGGACTGGGTATGGGTATGCCCTTAGCCGGAGTGCTGCAAACGGTAAAGGATGGTTTCGGAAATATCCTGAAATCGCTGGCGCTGATTATTATCCTGGGAACAGTACTCGGAACTCTGCTTGAATATACCGGCAGTACCCGTGTGATGGCATCGTACATTCTGCGAAAAGTAGGCGAGCGGCGGTCGGCGCTGGCTATGAGCCTTACGGGATTTATTGTCGGTCTGCCCATTTTCTGCGATTCGGGATATATTGTGCTGAGTGGTCTTAATAATTCACTGGCTAAAAGAACAGGTATTTCCATTGCGGTAATGGCCGTTTCACTGGCTACAGGCTTATATGCTATTCACTGTATGATACCGCCGCATCCCGGAGCGGCCGCCGCAGCGGGCATTATACAGGTGGATGTAGGCCGGTTGGTTTTATTCGGGATTGTAGTTGCTGTTCCCGCAATGATTGCGGGACATTTATGGGCAAATTATGCCGGCAAAAAAGCGAATGTAATTGCCGATGATACAAATCATATAGAAGTGACCGATAACCAATCTGGTCCCTCCGTAATACGAGCCTTCATGCCTATATTGATCCCTATACTGCTGATAGCAATCAAATCCTTCTTTACAGTAGATCCCCTTGTAACCGGTAAATGGATCCAAGTCGTATTGATGGCAGGGGATCCGGTAATTGCCTTAACCATCGGTATCTTACTGGCTTTTAACAGCAAACGTGGCTGGAAAAAAGACACCGTAAGTAAACTATTGCATGACGGTGTGGAAAAGGCAGGCAGTATCTTGCTCATTATCGGTTCAGGCGGTGCTTTTGGCGCTGTGCTGGCCGCTGCTAAAATCGGTGAGCAATTTAGTGAGGCCTTGCCATTGGCAAGCCTGGGTTTATTGTTCCCTTTTTTAATTACATTTATTATAAAAACAGCGCAAGGTTCGTCTACGGTGGCTATTATAACTGCCGCATCCATCGTTCTGCCCTTGTTGCCTGCCCTGGGAATGGACAACGAAAGAGGTCATTTGCTGAGTGTACTGGCTATGGGCGCCGGTTCCATGATGATCTCTCATGCCAATGACGCCTATTTCTGGGTAATTGCCAAATTCTCGGGATTGGATATGCGGACCATGCTCAGGGTGTATTCCACGGCTACGCTGGTAATGGGGCTCACCTCGCTGCTGGTAGTCTATGTATTGTCGTTATTGCTATGATGATACGACTAAATGTAAAAAGGTATATTGCTTAAATAAATAATATAAAATCAGTACAAGTCCCTCTCCTAAGGAGAGGGATTTAGGGAGAGGCTTTATGCACATACTCATAGCACCAAACGCGTATAAAAACAGCCTTACAGCGATAGAAGCTGCCGAAGCCATTCGTTTAGGTCTGGAACAAAGTGATCTGAACTGTACCAGCGAATGCTTCCCAGTAGGAGATGGCGGTGATGGAACAGGTAGCCTTATTGTGAGGCAATGCAGAGGTAAGGACATCCGGGTAACCGTACCCGATCCTTTTGGAAGAATGATTGAATCGTCATTCGGTCTGATTGATAACGAACAAACAGCGGTCATAGAAATGGCCAATGCTTCCGGATTGCGACTATTGGCACAACACGAGCTTAATCCCTTGCGGGCATCATCAGCCGGAACAGGAGAGCTTATTCGTGCGGCGTTGGATAGGGGAGTGAAACGTATTGTTATCGGGATGGGTGGCTCGGCAACCGTAGACGGTGGTACAGGCATATTACAGGCGCTCGGTATCCGTTTTTTGGATGACCGGGGACAGGTTTTATCCGGGATGCCCGAAAGTCTCGTCCGGCTGAATAAGGTTGATGCTTCCGGCCTGGATCCGAGGGTTGGGGAATGCGAATTTGTGGTGCTTTGCGATGTAGATAATCCCTTGCTGGGAAAGCAGGGGGCTGCAGCAGTTTTCGGGCCCCAAAAGGGAGCCAATCCCGATGATGTACAAAAGCTGGACGCTGCCCTTACGGTTTTCAGCGAGGTAACGTTAAAACAAACCGGTCGGGATATGGCGACGCTTATGTATGGCGGCACTGCCGGTGGGGCTGCTGCCGGGTTATGCGCCTGGCTCAATGCGAACCTGGTAAACGGCATTGACTATTTCTTGCAGCTTACCGGTTTTGATGCAGCGCTGCAACGAAGCGGCCTGCTGATTACCGGCGAAGGCAGCATCGATCTGCAAACGCTACAAGGAAAGGCTCCTGCCGGTGTGGCACGCAAAGCGAAAGAGCGGGGTCTTCCTGTTATAGCGTTTTCCGGCAGGGTTGAATTAGATAATCATGATCGCTTGAAACAGTGCTTTGATGTGGTGCTACCTATCGGAAACGAACCTTGCGATCTTCAGCAAGCAATGCGTTTAACCTCGGCTAACTTAACCCGCACCGCACGTGAACTTGGCAATTTGCTGGCATTGAATCCGGCCCGGTAAACGGCTAAAGCCTATCGTAGTTGTTTGAACGTAGCAATGCATCTGCAAGTTAAAGCGATACAATCGCTATTTCATTTCATCCGCGTTACAAACGCGGACGATCCAAGTACTTTAAACTTATCACAGATGCACGCTCATCCTCAACTTCAGTACTTGGGTTCGTTAAATAAGTAAAATACCAGAATTGTTGCAGTTTGCTCGTATGGATTCCGGGGCACATGCGGAATATTACCATCAAAAAACAGCGAATCGCCCTCATTCATATAGAATGTTTTATCGCCCAATACATATTCAATGCTGCCCGATATCAGGTAAATATATTCAAAGGCAAGTGTGCTTACCGTTTTGCGTTTTGCATCGGGCTCCAGGTGAAGCAATGAGATTTGCAGCGAGGAACCCTCTACCCGGTGTTCCAGGATAGAAAAATAATGGAACCCCTTGGCATTCTCTTCCTTGACAAAATGGGTGTATTCGGCCTTGGGGATAAAGATATAACCCGGAAAAGAATCCTGTTCGCCAAGCTCGCTGAAAAAAGCGTCCGGTGTAACGCCCAGCGCCCCGATGATGGCAAATAAGGTAGGTATGGTCGGGATCATCCGGCCGTTTTCAATTTTAGAGAGCATAGCTATGCTCACGCCTGATGTAGTGGCCAGTCCGGTTAGGCGCAGCTTTTTGCTTTTCCGGTATTTCCGGATAATCGCACCGATCTCATTATAGCTAAGTTTCTTTTCCAAGGATATACCATTTGATAGTGCAAAAATAGATTCAAATGTAAAAGTTGGAGAGAATATTGATAGAAAAATAAAAATGTATTAAAGAAGATTGGATGATTCGCAATAAAATTACAAGGCTGATACATCCCATGTTACAAACTCGGACAGTTATGAGTCTTTTTTGATATTGAAATCAGTGGGTAATTTATCTAAAACCGTGGTTTTAATATAACAGCTATTTCATAGTATTCCCGGGCTTCAGCTGGTTCTGCGGCAATATAGTCATGAGGATAGCGGGCCCGTACGGCATAGAGATTTATATTTTTCATATCTATACCGGTAAAGTCTTTGTCTAACTGGGAGCATAATTGCATCAGGTAATCCAGGTTATGCGTGAATATAAAATCCTGGTCATGATAAATCAAGAATGCTTTTAGGTATTATTCAATTGCCTGCTGGCAATGAAAACAGGCGATATCAAGTATAAGTGGATCAGCTTCGATCAGAATATCTGCTGCAATTAAATCGTGCTCTGCTTTAGTTAGCCATTGTAAAAGAATTTCCCCTTCTTCTTTTGTCATAATTCTATGGTATCCTTTAGTGCATGGTAGATAATAAAACCTTTGGCCTGTTTTTTTAAGTTAGCTTCTCCCTGGCTGTGGAGAAGAATATCAAAAGGGATATGGAGCGTGTAAACTAACGATTTGCTGATTTTACTTTCCATATCCATTTTTTCTTTAGGAGGAATAGGGTCCTTTGTAATTACCAGTACATCAAAGTCGCTGTTTTTGTGAAAATCACCACGGGCTTGTGATCCAAAAAGCAAAACTCTGGCATCCGGTAAAAAGAATGTATAGTGGTTTTAATTGTAGTTAAAACAGCATTATCATGCATAACCCCTGTCTTTAATCACTCAAAGATAACATATTTTGATTTTAATTTTATTTGGTTCCTTCTGTTGCCTGGAATTCATGTCATAGGTATAGCCCTTTACCTTTTCCCCTGTAATTCCAACGGTAATAGCAGGTATATTTTTTTAGCACTTATTTTACAGCTTTATTTTCATATTGAGAAAATATTAATATTGCATTTTGTGGTTTTTTGGTCATATTAAATGTTTTTATTTTATTTATTTTTCATATTGAGAAAAATAAGTATATTTACACCCACCAATAAGAAACCAGCCGGATAGCCGGTCCAAGTCAATAGAGTTATGAAAAAATTAAGTATTTTCTTTTTAATGATTGCGGGCATGCAGGTAATGGCCCAGCAGCAAAAAACAAAGAACCTGGTGGTTGTCACACTGGATGGTTACCGGTGGAAAGAGCTTTTTACCGGGGCCGATGAAGAGCTGATTAACAATAAGGCCTTTATCAAGCAAAAAGACGTTAAAGATAAATATTGGCGCAATACGCCCGAAGAGCGCCGCAAAGTGCTGATGCCGTTTTTCTGGAGCACGATTGCAGCAAAGGGGCAATTGTATGGAAACCGGACCGTAGGCAACAACATGAACGTGAAGAACCCGTACTGGTTCTCATATCCCGGTTATAACGAAATGTTTACCGGTTATCCCGACACAATCGTTAATTCTAACGATTATCCGCCAAACCCGAATGTCAATGTGTTCGAGTTTATCAATAAGCAGCCTGCATACCAGGGTAAGGTGGCTGTTTTTGCCGGCTGGAATGCCTATTACCGTATTCTCAATGAAAAGCGAAGCGGTCTGCCTATCAATGCCGGCTGGACGGAATTTAAAGGGCCGAATATCACTGAAACACAAAAATTCCTGAACTGGCAGCAGCAGTTTGTTCCGCAAATTTATGGCCCGGATGAGCGTATTGATGCGGTTACTTATCCCATGGCCAAAGAATACCTCAAACAAAATCATCCCAAAGTATTGTACCTGGCATTTATCGATACCGATGCCTTTGGGCATCAGGGTAAATATGATCTGTATCTGGATGCTGCACATCGTACAGATACCTTTATTGGTGATTTGTGGAATTACCTGCAAAGCGATCCCTTCTACAAAGACCAAACAACCCTGCTGGTTACTACAGATCATGGCCGTGGCGATGGCGCTTCATGGAAATCGCATAAGCGGAGTATCCCGCATTGCGACGAAGTATGGCTGGCAGCTATTGGGCCGGATAGCAAAGCACTGGGTGAGGTGCGGCAATCCGGACAGCTTTACCAGAACCAGATCGCAAAAACCATCGGCAGATTAATTGGCCTTGATTTTACCACCAAAAACCCAATGGGCGAACCTATTGAAAGCATCTTAAAAAAATAGAATAACTATAACTATGAGAACCGGGAAACTGATTGCCTTTAACGGAAGCGGGCAGCCATTAGAATTAAAAGAATATCCGGTAGGGCCGTTGAAGACCGGGGAAATTTTGGTAAAAAATCGATATACCACCCTTTGTGGAAGTGATATCCATACCTATTGCGGGGTGCGGCAGGAAGCATGTCCTACCGTGCTAGGGCACGAAATTGTTGGCGAGATCATAGAGATCGCTCCCGGGCATCCCGGTACAGATTATAATGGCGATAAGCTCCAGCCCGGCGATATCATCACCTGGTCTATCTTTTCCAGTGACCCCAACTCGACATTTTCCCTGGAAGGTATCCCGCAGAAAGGCGATAAGCTGTTTAAATACGGACATGCCCTCATTCGTGAAAACGATCCTTTTCATGGTGGTTTGGCCGAATATTGTGTGTTGCGTGCCGATACAGGCATCCTGAAAATACCGGCCTCGTTGCCCTTGCCTATTGCTGCAACACTTAATTGTGCAGTAGCTACGGTTGCCGGCGCCTTGCGGACAGCCGGCGGTCTGACCGGTAAAAATGTGCTCATTTTTGGTATGGGCATGCTGGGCGTAAGCTGTGCCGCCATGTGTAAGGAAGCCGGTGCGGCCTGGGTTGGCGCTGCCGATGTATCGGATAAGCGCCTGGAAGATGCATTAGCCTTTGGAGCCGACGAATTGATCAAGATGCATGAAGATAATACCGATGTGGTAGAATTACTGAAAAGTAAATTTCCTAAAAAGGGAGCCGACGTGGTTTTTGATATGAGCGGTTCGCCAGATGCCATGGAATTGGGTATGGATGTGCTGGCTATCGGCGGCTGCGCTGTATGGATCGGTGCGGTATTCAAAAACCGGAAGGTAGCGCTCGATGCCGAAAAAATAATACGTAACCTGCACACCATCAAAGGGCTTCACAATTACAATTTCGACGATTTTAAATACGCTCTTGATTTCCTGGAAAAAAGCTGGCAGAAATACCCGTTTGATACAGTAGTAGATGAAGAGTTTTCCCTGGAGGATGCGCAACAAGCCTTTGAATATGCCATTGCCTGCAAACCGCTTCGCGTAGGTATCAGAATTTAAACTATCCTAAAACCAACCTCATACACCTGAACGAAATGAATACCAAAAACTTCCGGAAAGATCAGTGGCTTATGCTGCTTGTTACCATGTTCTGTTACCTGTTTTTCTATACCGGCCGGCACAATTTCGGTTGGGCAGCAAAAGATATGGCAGCAGAGCTTCAGGTACCTTACACTACCATTGGCTGGATCAGCTTTTCCATGCTCATCGGCTATGCCATCGGGCAATTGGTAAACGGTAACCTCGCCGATCATTTCGGCGCCCGCAGGATGGTTCCGTTGGGAGCATTGCTTTCTATCAGCGCTAATATTGGTATCAGCTATGCCACTAACATTTATGTGGTGTTTGTGCTTTGGGCCATGAACGGCTATTTCCAGTCTATGGCCTGGGCGCCCGGTAGCCGGCTTATTTCCAACTGGTGGAGCGCCAACGAAAGAGGAAAGGCATTTGGCCTTTATACTATGGCTGCGGGCTGCTCTTCGGTAATTACCTACCTGCTTTCTATCATCCTGTTGCAGCAGGATATGTCGTGGCGGTATTTGTTCCGCCTGCCCGTATTATTATTACTGGTTGCAGCCACCATATTCTTTATTATAGCCCGTAACACACCGGCAGATAAAGGCTATGAAAATCTTTCGGATGATACCGCTAAGCTGGAAAAAACATCCTGGCAGGAGCGGTATAAGGTAGTGCTCCGTAACCGGGGATTTCTTACGGCTTCGCTTGCCATCGGTTTTCAGAATATGGCACGTTACGGACTGATATTCTGGGTTCCGGTACATTTCCTTGGGCAGAACTGGAAAGATTCGCCGGAATACTTATGGGTTACCTTCCTGATGCCTATCGGTATGGCCATTGGTGCATTAACCTTTGGCAATATTTCCGATAGTATCTTCAAAGGCAACCGGCCGGCATCCATCGCAACCGGTATGTCGGTAAGCGCTGTTATTGCCCTGCTGATATTTTTTACCCATTCGCACAGTATTGTGGTAAACGGCATACTGATGTTCAGCGCCGGTTTTTTCGTATATGGCGTACAGGCCAATTTCTGGCCCATGAGTCCCGAATTACTGGGCGAAAAATACGTAGGAACAGGCATCGGTATTATGAATATGTGCGCTTACCTGTTTGCCGCTATGGGTGAGCCGTTGTTGGGCAGGGTGATTGATGTCACCCACAATACCCGTTACGTGTTTCTTGCCATCGCCATCATATCCTTTACCTGTGCGCTGATCATCTCATCGATCAAGTATAAGCATCATGTATCCTTACAAGTTTCAAATACATAATTTATATGAACTCAATATCCACAAACAGTTTTAAAGCGAATAATAAAACGTATTCTCCTTCGGCTAATCCCATTGTAGTTATCTGTATTGATGGCTCGGCCGATGACTATTTAGATGTTACGGCCGCTCATGGGCGTTTGCCTAACCTGGAGAAAATGAGCCGTACGGGTTACCGCGGAATGGTTCGGGGCGCATTGCCATCGTTTACCAATGTAAATAACTCATCCATTGTAACCGGTGTAGCTCCCGCGATACACGGCATATCGGGCAACTTTTTTTACGACACGGCCAAAGACGAGGAAGTAATGATGAATTCGTCGGCTTACCTGCGGGCAGAAACCATACTGGCGGCCGCGGCCAATGCAGGGCGCAAGGTAGCGGTAGTAACGGCTAAGGAAAAGCTGCGGGATATTTTATCGCATAAACTTACGGGTATAGCCATTTCTGCGGAGAAAGCTAACCAGGCAGTCAAAGAAACACACGGTATTGATGAGGTGGAAAAAGTAGTGGGTTATCCTACGCCAACCATCTACAGCGCCGATGCCAGCCTGTTTGTGCTGCGTGCCGGAACGGCATTGATACAGCAGGGACTGGCCGATTTTCTGTACCTGTCGTTAACCGATTATATGCAGCACACTTATGCCCCTGATTCAGAAGAATCGCTGGCATTTTATGAAGAGATGGATAAGGAGATCGGTAAGATGCTGGCCCTCGGAGCGGTTATTGGTGCAACAGCCGATCATGGTATGAATGCTAAGATCAAAGCGGACGGAACACCAAATGTGCTGTTTGTTGAAGATATGCTCGAAGCGCAGTTCGGCGCCGGTTTCCGGGTGATCTGTCCCATTACCGATCCCTATGTGAAGCATCATGGCGCTTTAGGTTCGTATGTCGTGGTGCATGTGGACGACAAATCCCGCATAACAGAAGTGAAAAACTGGCTGGCTTTACAGTCCGGAATTACCGAAGTACACGATAAGGAGTCGGCGGTGCGTTTGCTGGAACAGCCGGAAGATCGCACCGGTGACCTGGTAGTAATGTCAGGGCGGGACGTAGTAGTGGGTCGTAGGCCGCAGTATCATGACTTGTCGGCTTTAGACGGAACGTTACGTTCGCATGGTGGCCGGTATGAGGAAATGGTTCCGATGGTGCTTTCACATCCGCTGAATGAAACTTACCGGATGAAGGCTGCCGGAGATCCCCGCAATTTTGACATTTTTGATTTTACCGTTAACGGAACACACTAAACGATGTACGATTTTAGATTGACGAATTACGGTTGGGGGCCGCTGCCGGTTCAGGTGCTGGTCTGTCACGTAAATCTTAAATCGTAATTCGTAAATATTCACATATATGTTATGAAAGAACAAATAATAGAAGAGGAAATAATCAATGCTACCTGTTATGTGGCCGGGGAACCGGTGCAGGGAAATAATAAGCTGGAAGTAAGGAGCCCATATAATAAGCGGCTGGTTGGAACGGTTGCTCTGGCAGATGCTAACGATACAGAGGCTGCCGTGCGGGCGGCATTAAATAATAAACCGGTTTTGTCCAAGTATGAGCGTTACGCTATATTAGATAAAGCCCGGAACCTGCTGATGGAGCGGAAAGAGGAGTTTGCGCAAACCATCAGCGCCGAATCCGGTCTTGCCATCCGCGAAGCGTATTACGAAACCGGGCGGGCGCATGATGTACTGTTTTTTGCAGCTATGGAATGCCTGAAAGACGACGGACAGATTTTCTCCTGCGACATATCGCCGCAAGGCAAAGCCCGCAAAATATTTACCCAGCGTGAATCGCTGAACCTGGCGGTATGCATTACGCCGTTCAATCACCCGCTGAACCAGGTGGTGCACAAAATAGCGCCTGCCATAGCGGCCGGAACGCCGGTTATCCTGAAACCGTCGGAGAAAACACCGCTTACTGCCATTAAAATAGTTGAGGTACTGTACGAAGCCGGTTTGCCTCCAAATATGATAAGCGTGTTGCTGGGCTCTACAGCAGAAGTGGCCGAACCGTTGGTTAAAGATTCGCGGGTGGATATTGTATCGTTTACCGGAAGCGTGGCTGTAGGTAAAAAGATTGCTTCAACGGCCGGATACAAAAAAGTTATCCTGGAGCTGGGCGGTAATGACCCGCTGATCATTATGGAAGATGCCGATTTGGATACAGCAGTTTACCTGGCGGCCGAAGGCTCGTTCCGCAACAGCGGACAACGTTGTACGGCTGTAAAACGTATTTTGGTGCACGAGAAGATTAAACCAGCGTTTGTTGAAAAGCTGGTAGCAAAGGCCCGTGAATATACCTGTGGTAATCCTGCCGACCCGGAAACACGGGTGGGAACAGTGATAGATGAAGCTGCGGCTATTTACCTGGAAGATGTGGTGAAAAAAGCGGTAGCCCAGGGCGCTAAGGTATTGCTGGGCGGAAAACGTAACGGCGCTTTGTTAGAGCCAACAGTAATTGACAATGTGCCCCGCAATGCTGATATGGTTGTTCATGAATCGTTCGGACCGCTGGCGCCGGTACTCACGTTTAAGGATATTGACGATGCTATTGCTTTATCCAACTCAACCGCTTACGGTTTGTCATCAGGCATTGTAACCAATAATATGCAATACGCTACCCGCTTTATCAAAGAGCTTAAAGTGGGCACGGTGAATATCAATGAGGTTCCGGGTTATCGTATAGAAAGCTCGCCTTTCGGCGGAATTAAGGATTCTGGCCTCGGAATAAAGGAAGGCGTTATCGAAGCAATCAAGTGTTTTACTTTTGTGAAGACCTTTTCGATGCCGTGGTAGCATCATCCAGACTTTCGAAGTCTGTCTTTTAATATCAGTTTACCGGAATATCACCATAGTATATTCCGGTAAATGATAGCTTTCGGTACAATTACAGCTTTAATTTAATGCCACCGTTGATCAAAAATCCGTCAAGGGGAGCGTAAATATCCCTGAATACAGGATGGGTTATGGTACCTCTGTAAATGGAATCGAACCGTGTTTGCCGGGCATCCAGGAAGTTCTCGAAATTGATGTATACCGAAAATTTATCCCACAGTTTTTCCAGCATAAAGCCGCAAAGTACGTATGATCTGCCGGTTGTGCCATCGGTTAGATGCTGCCTGCTGAAAAAATAGGCTTCCAGTCCGGCTTTCCATTTGTCTTCAACCTCATACATCAGTACGGAATTGATCCGGTGTTTGGGAGTAAGCGGTGCCGTTGTCATCAAATCGTTTTGATGTAAACGGGCATCGGTAAATGTGTAACCCAGAAACAATTTGAAATCCTCATAACCAAACTTGGCATTTGTTTCAGTTCCCCGCGTATCGATATGGCCACCGGTGTTAATAAATTGATACCATCCATTGGGCTGGGCATTCAACAAAAGCGGATTATCTAACCGGGTGTAAAAGAAAAGCTGGTTGATGCTAAACGTTAGCTTTTCGCCAAAGACCGTGCGGTAATTGAAATCGATATTGCCGCCGTAACTGCGCTCGAGCTTATTCCGGTTTTTGTCAATGGGCAATACATCCCGGTATTGTATACGTTCGCTTTCCTCGGTAAAAATGGTCGGCGTTTTATAGCCGAATCCGCCGCCAAGGCGTGAGGAAAATTTGTCGCTTATTTTGAATAAGGCCGAAACTCTGGGTAAAAGGGCAAAGCCGTAATCCATAACATAGTCTGTTCTGAAGCCGGTTTCCAGGTTGAGCCAGGGCGTGGTTTTCCAGGTGTTCTGAACGAAGGCGCCGAAAATGAGCTGACTATAATTTCTTAACGGAAACGTACTAAGCCGGGCTTCGCGGAAGTCATCCGTCCAGAGATTAACACCCATAATCCACTCGGATTGTTCTTTGGATGTGACATAACTTGCTTCGCTGAAAGTAGCGGTTTGTGTACCATTGAATTGGTAGCCCGGAATACTGATTTTCCTGTTAAAGTAACTTACGCTGTTCTTAAAATGGAATGCGTTACTGTTATTCAGAATGTGGTCAGCCGCCAGTTGCGTAGAGTAGCGTTGGGTTTGGTTTTTTTCAAAATAGCTGTGGGTAGCATCGCCCTGACCCTGTATGTAATGAATATCGCCGCCAATACGGTTTTCAACAGTTGTGTTTACCCCGAAGTTGAGTTTGGTTTTATCACTGAAGTAAACAAATATTTTGGGGTTGAAAACGTATCGTTCAAACCTGGGAATGGCGGTAAGATCAATATTTGCCGGATCGTAGGCCCAGTTGCGACTATGCGATGCAAAAATGGTTGTGCCTGTTTTGTTAAACTTCTGACTATAAAAGCCATTTAGGTCAAATCCTTTGCCCGAGCTGCCGTTCAGGTGAAAGCTGAGCTCCCGTTCCGGCCCCGGTGTTTTTGAGATCAGGTTTACCAGCCCGGCAATTGCTCCGCCGCCGTAAAGGGTAGAGGCGGAACCTTTAATTACTTCCACTTGTTTTAAATCCAGCGGAGGTGTTTGCAGCAGTCCCAAGCCGCTTGCCGCTCCCGCATACAGCGGGAATCCGTCTTTAAGAATCTGGGTATAGCGTCCGTCAAGTCCCTGAATGCGGATGGACGCGTTGGCCGATGTAGCCGACGTTTGCTGGGTTTGTATGCCCGTACTTTCGCTCAAAAGCATACGGATGTCACCGGCTTTCATATTGGCTTTTTCTTCTAATTCTTCACCGGCAATAAATTCAACCCTGGTGGGAATGTCCTTAATGGTTCTTGAGCTCCGCGTAGACGAAATAACGATCTCGTCCAGTTCGCCGGCCTGCGGTGTGAGCAAAATCTCAACCGGTATGGCATTAGCCAATGGAAATAAGAACGTATCTTTCCGGGTTTCATAACCTACATAACGGAACTCGATAACTTGTTTGCCACCCGGGATATTGGCTAAGGTAACCAGTCCGTTTGTATCGGTGCTTGAGCCTTTGGTGGTTCCGGTTAAAATAGCTGTTACCCCGACCAATGGTTCACGGGTTTTACTGTCTTTTACAAATGCTTTAAATAGATGTTGTCCTGATACCGTATGTATCTGCAATGCGGCCATGAATAGCAGCATGAAGCGTAATTTCATGTTTAAATAATTTTGTTAATATCTACATTAAATGAAAGCGGATGTGCGACAGCACATCATGGAATAAAGAGATATTAGCTTATTTTGGGAGGCTGCCAGATGGAAGGTGAAAATTCTGTGATAAAGCTTTTCTGCCAGGTTACAGGCCTGCTGTTGATGGAGTTATGAAAGGGTTGCGTGATATAGCAGCCGGCCAGGCAAACAAACCCATTACAGGTATGACAGTTTAAAAACGGCGAGCAGCAATTCCGGCAATCCGCGTTACTTTGATTGGTGTGATTTTGCTTGGTATATGCTATTTCGTTAATACAATTGTCTTTTAAATAGCCGGGAGCTGTTGCCAAAAACAGTACGTATAAGCTAAGTATGCACGACAAGTATTTCACAGGGCAAAGGTAGTAAATGTTGGATAATTGCAATATATGTGGTATTTGTGAATGGCGATACAATCGCTATTTCACTTCATCCGGGTTACAAACGCGGACGATCATTGCTTGCCACTTAACCCGATATCGCTAAGCTCCGGCTTAGTGCTATTGTTACAGCTTTAATTGAATGTATACAGGTGAACAAACGGTTGAATCAGGCGTTATAGCTACTGTAATTTTCCTGGGCATTTCTTTTATATTCAGACGGAGTTACTTTAAAGAACTCTTTAAAGCACTCCCGGAAATACTTTAAATCATTAAACCCAACTTCGTACGCAATCTGGGAGACATTCATGTTTGTTTGCGTTATCATCAGACCGGCTTTCTTTAGTCTGATAGTTCTGATGAATGTAGACAGGTTTTGTCCTGTTAGTGCTTTAAGCTTGGTGTAAACTACCGTGCGGCTCATGTTCATCTGATCTATGAACATGCCTGCATTAAAATCGGGATTGGTAATATTTTGCTCAACCATATTAATTGCTTTTTCCAAAAAGATCTCGTCCGGAGATGTTATTGTTAGTTTCTTAGGCTCCAAAATGGTATCCTGTTTAAACTTGCGGATCAAGCTGGCCCTGGTTTTTAATAAGTTATCTACCCTGATTTCTAAAATGGACGCGTTAAACGGTTTGGTAATGTAGGCATCTGCTCCCGTGTAGTATCCTTTTTCCTGATGTATTGAGGATGTTTTTGCGGTGAGTAAAATAACGGGAATATGGCTGGTTAATAAAGTGGTTTTAATGTGATGGCATAGCTCAAAACCGTCCATAACGGGCATTTGTATGTCGCTGATAATTAAATCAATGGCATTTTGATGGGCTATGGTAATTGCCTGTTCCCCGTTGCCGGCAACAAAGACATTGTATTTATCTATAAATATTTCTTTAATGAAACGCTGCAGGTCTGCATTGTCTTCTACGATCAATAAGCTTTGAATGTCTTCCCTATATGTATTTACGGATGATATGCTTTGCCCGGTTTCAGGCTGGTTATCAGATGCTGTATCTATCTGAAACACATTGTCTTCGTCAACAAATTCAGGTTCATTGATACATTCGCCGGCAGAAAGATGTTCATTACCTAATCTAAGCAGGATACTGAAACGGGTTCCCTTTGCTTCAGAGCTTTTTGCCGTAATCTTGCCTTTATGGAGCTCTACCAATCGTTTGGTTAAAGAGAGGCCTATCCCGGAACCTAAGCTCTTCTTTTTATTATCCAGCTGATAAAACTGGTCAAATATAAGGTGGATGTGTTCTTCGGGAATAACGCTGCCAAAATTGACAACGCTTATTTTGACGTAATTTACAAGCTTTGAATTGATTTTTTTTGAGGTAGTGGAAATTGTGATCGTAACCTCGCTATCATCATCACTAAACTTAAATGCGTTAGATAACAGGTTGAACAAAATGTTTTTTAGCTTCGGTTTATCAAACCACACCTGAATATTTTCATGGTTGGTAATGAGCTGGTATTTGATATTCTTCTTTTCGGCTAACGCATCAAAGGACCTCTTGATCTCTTTTGTAAATAAAACAATATTGTTTTTTGACGCCTGAAGGGTAAGCTTGCCGGATTCACTTTTTCTGAAATCGAGAATTTGATTAACCAGTTGAAGCAGCATCCGGGCATTTTTTAACATGATCTCGTGCTGTTGCCTGATGTAACTATTGCCAAGATTTTCACGGATCATTTTTTCAAGCGGACCAATGATCAATGTTAATGGCGTACGAAAATCATGAGATACATCTGTAAATAGCTGTAATCTTAACTGGTTGATCTGTTCTGACTTTTCTTTTTCTTTCCTTTCTTTTATTCTTAACAGGATGAGTTTTCTGATGTAAAGAAATATGCCACCGCATACTGTGAGATAGATAAGATATGCCCACCAGGTTCTCCACGGGGCGGGTAATACTTTTATATGTATAGCATCTCCTGTCTCGTTCCATACACCATCGTTGTTCGTTCCTTTTACCTTAAAGACGTAGTTTCCTGCTTTTATATTGGTGTATACTGCCTTTCTCTGGGTTCCTACATAATTCCATTTTTTATCATTGCCTTCCAATATGTAGGCGAACTCATTTTTTTCAGGATGCATGTAGCTTAAAGCCGTAAAGTCTATGCTGAAATTGTTCTCATTATAGTTTAGGGTGATGGTTGAGACTGAGTCTGTAATTTTTGTGTAGGGTGTATTATTGACTTCGATATTGGTTATATCAATTTGGGGTACGAATGCGTTTTTCCTGATATCGTTAGGATTAAAGTATGTTAACCCGTTAGTACCTCCAAAAAACAGCTTTTTGTCCCTGGTTTTAAAAAAAGAACCGTAATTAAACTCGTTTCCCTGGAGCCCGTCGAATTGATTGTAATTTTTTATGCTGTTCGATTCGACATTTAGTCTGCTGATACCATTGTTGGTGCTGATCCAGATATTCCCATTATTATCAGCTAAAATACCGTATATGATATCGTTTGGTAATCCTTCCTTAATTCCATAAGTTTTTGTTTTTCTATGTTTAGGATCGTACATGTAAACGCCCTCGCCCTCGGTGCCAACCCAGTAATTGTTAAAGTTGTCTACAAAAATGCAGTTTACGTATGGAGGCGGATTATCCTTCGACGTTTTTTTTAGCGTGATCTTATTTCTTGTTTTAGTATGTATGTTTACAGTCTCCAGCCCGCTGTCTCCGCCAATAAGCAATATATCCGGATCTTCAGTTTGCACAATGCTCATAATGCTTTTGATATCTTTATCTATTTTAGATAAGAGTTGCTGACGAACATCGTAAAAAATGAGCCCTCCGGTTAATGTTCCGATCCAGATATTCCCGTTTTTATCTTCTAATAATGTTAAAACTTTATACTCCTTTAACGGAACATTACTTGCTTTGGGAAAGTCGATTTTTTTGAATTCAAAAGGTTTTTTGCCGGGGTTTAAGAAGTTTAGGCCTCCGTCGTGAATTCCGATCCAGATATTCTGGTTATGATCTATAATTACTGATTTTACGTTATTTGCACTTAAGCTGTTGCTGTTGTTCGGATCATTTTTATAGTAGGTCAATCGTTGAGTTTTTCTGTTATAGAAATTCAGCCCGCCTCCTTCAGTACCTATCCATAAATTTCCATTCAGATCCTCTGCCATACCGCTAACCACCCTATAGTTTAACTTATTATCGGTATTGCCAAAAGAAATGGTCTTAAAGGCTTCGTTGTCTCTGTTATAATAATTGAGACCGTCTGCCCAGGTACCCAGCCACATATCGCCCCTGGAATCGCGGATAATTTTATAGATGGAGTTTTGACTTAAACTGTTTGAATTGTTATCGTCGTGCACCAGGTGTTTTAATTCGGAATGTTCAGGGTTTAATATGTAAAGTCCCGAATAACTTCCTATCCATAAGTTTCCCGAAAGGTCTTCGCAGATACTCCGCACGGCGGTGGTAATTGCTTTTTCGCCCTTGAATTTGAAGTCTACAAAACTCCGGGTTTGGTTATCATATAAGGCCAATCCCTGTTCATAGCCTAACCATATCGTATTTTTCTGGTCTACGTATAGTGTAGGCAAATCATTGAGATGAATATTATTGTTTTCCTCAGGGTAATTCAGGTGCCTGAAAGTTTTGTTATTCGGGTTGTAGATATCGATATACCTTGTGCTGCATATCCAAATGTTATTGTCCCTGGTTTTCAGAAAGTAACGGGTTTTATCATCGCTTAACGAGTTGGAATTATTGCTTTGATGCTTTATCCGCTTAATTTCATTGGTCTTGATGTTGATTTGAATAATACCATTATTGGTTGCAGCCCATAGCAGGTTGTTGTTAATCTGCATTATTCCCCGTATAATATTGTCTGTAATGTTATTCTGTCCGTCCGAGTGTTTATACCGGATGAACTTATCAGTCTTGGGATTGTATTTATTTAAGCCGATCTGGGTGCCTATCCATAAATTACCATAGCTGTCTTCATAAATAGCATGAATGTTGTTGTTGCTTAAACTTTCAGGATCGCTTAAAATATGTTTATAGACTATAAATTTATTGCCATCAAATTTGTTAAGTCCGTCTCTGGTGCCAAACCATAAATAGCCTTTTTTATCCTGAAGAATAGCCATTACAGAACGTTGGGATAGTCCGTTGGCTGATGTAAAGTGTTGAAATTTAAAGTCGTTCTGTATACTCGCTATATCCTGGGCTAATAGGCATGGAATACCCCCTAAGATAAATAGAACACAAAAAATGAAACGAGCTTTCATTGGTTAAAGTAGTTCACCAAATTTAATAAAATATGTTCCTCTGTATGGTTGCTGCCGATTTAAATTTATTGGATAGTGCTGTTGCGATAAAAAGATTTTTAGTTGGTTTTTGACAAGTGAAGCGCTTATAGAATGATATTGAATAGACGCTATGAGAGTTGGGTCTGACAAAAAGTCAAAGGCACCGTCCTTAAATGGTCGCATACGCGTCAAGTTCAGAGCTAAAAAAACCTGGCCGTCATTCCGCCCCGAGTACTCGGGTATCCGGAAGTCCCTAAATAGTAGTATAAACGTCGCTTTAAGACCCTGAAATAAATTCAGGGTGACGGGGTTCCGGGCTTTTTAGTTCCGTTTGTACTTTTTTTAATGCATCATAAATATTTAATTGTCATTTTGTTATATAAAGTTTAGTTTGACTTGATGCGAAGAACTGGGCTTTTTCCATACATACGGCATTCAACTTTTGACTTTATACTTTGAACTTTATACTTTGAACTTAACACTACAACCCTTTCTCTTTTAAGCGTGTAAGTGCTTCAATATAATAATAATCGGCATAGTTTAAAGGTACGTTTATTTCATTTCCGTGGGGGAGGCTTCCAACGCTGTGCATTAATATAAAATTTCCGTTTTCTCTGGGTTTGGCAGTATAGGCATCGCCTGACAGTGAGTTTAAAATATGTGTTGCGTTGTGCAGGTATTTATTGCCGGTATAATTGCTTAGCTCCAGCAGTGCTGATGCTATGATGGCCCCGGAGGAAGCGTCCCTGGGTTCATTCGGAATATTTGGCGCATTGAAATCCCAGTACGGAACCCCGTCTTCCGGATAGTTAGGATGGTTCAGGATAAAGTTTGCAATCTTTTCAGCGAAATCAAGATACTTTTTATCTTTTGTGTACCTGTAGCACATGGTATAGGCATATAAGCCCCAGGCCTGGCCGCGGGACCAGGCACTTTCATCGGCATAGCCTTGTGCCGTGACCTTGCTCACAACTTCACCGGTTTCAGGGTTGTAATCCAATACATGATAAGAGCTGCCATCCGGCCTGAAATGATTCCTCATGGTAGTATTGGCATGAGTTATGGCAATGTTTCTATAAATGCTGTCTCCGGTAATGTTTGATACTTCGAATAATAGTTCCAGGTTCATCATGTTGTCTATAATTACAGGAAACTTCCAGCCCCGTTCCGCCTGCCAGTTACCCACCACGTCCCAGCTTTGGATGCAGCCTACGTTTTTATTAAAGCGTGTGATCAATGAATTTGCTGCGTCTATCATTACCTGTTTGTACTCATTTTCCCCGGTTATTCTGTAGGCTTTTCCATAAGAATTGTTGAAAATGAATCCCAGGTCATGGTCGTTTGTGAGATTTTTATGGTGTTTAAATATTTTCTGCATGGTAATAGCCGCTTCTTTCCATTTCTCATCCTTTGTTCTTTCGTATATCATCCAGCAGGTTCCCGGCCAGAAGCCTTCTGTCCAGTCATACGGAGTTTCTATCCAGCGGATTGCTCCGTTTTTGTCAACGCTTCTGGGGATGTTGTTTGCTTTCATTGAAAGTGTACGCAGGCCGGTCAATTGTCGCTCACTTTTTTCTAATCGTATTTCGCTGTCGGTTTTTGATTTACAAGCTAAAATGGTTAGGGAAAGTAATAGTAAGGTGGATTTAATAATGTTCATTGCAATAGCTATGTATAATGTATGTTGTTTTGTGTTTAATTATTTGAGGAGCGATACTTTGACTGATATTTTATTGTTTTATTAATTTTTTTGTAGTTGTAATTCCGTTGCTGTTGGTAACCTGAATGATATATACACCTGTTTTCACCTGTTGTAAATCCAGGGTAATGGTAGCCGTTTTGTAGGTTTTATCTAAAATGCAGGTCCCGGTGCTGTTGTATAGTTTAAGGTTTGCCGCCTCCTGGGCCGGGTTAATATTTTGTAAGGTAAGCGTTTCTGTAAAAGGGTTAGGGTATATGATAGCTTGCCGCCCTGTTTTTGGCATTGCCTTTTCAGTGCTTTCGGGATATTGAATGGAAAGCGGTTGTTCGGTATAGATCACCTTGAACACAAAACCGGTAACCCTGATGTTCCCCGAACTTCCGCTGTTGAATACGGAAGCCAGGTCGTCATCCGTTTGGCCGCCAGGTAAGATGATATTAAGGTCTTCAACGTTTACAAAGCCCGAGCCTGAAGAAAGGATTACATTGGCGGAAGAACTTGGACCACCAAATGTTTTTTTCTTCGAGGTGTCATTCCTGTTTACAACGGTGCCTATCCTGTTGCCGGTGGCTAAGTTTACCTTTATTTTTGCCAGTTGCATATCCACTGTCTCAGGCAAGTACAGCGTGTTTAATCCTAAGCGGTATCCTTCATTAGGGTCTATACCGTTACTGGCGCCGCCCCTGATACCAAGTTCTCCGGTAGCGCTTCTGTCTATGCCTGCCGCAGTAAGCAAATTACCATAATTCGCACCCGTGGTAGTATTGGTAGTTCCCATTCCCGCCCATTTGAAATAGAATTTTTTGTTCATGGCGGTGGCGATATCTGTTCCACCGTACACGTTCCACGCGTACTCGGTAGAAATACCGCCTATGCTGGCCTTTCCCGAAGCGTCTGTATGTAATTCTGAAGTATCGTAGTACAAGGCATCGCCTTCTTTGCCCGTAACCGGATTAGGCAGTTCCAGCAGGATGTAATTGACCGGCTCTACAGATGATGGAGGTACTTCGGCACCATCTGTTAGCTTTACGGTAAAAGTTACGGTTTGGTTAGCAGGTATGGTGGCCTCAAACCCAACCATTACTGAGCCTGGATTTTTGCGTTCGTAAGTGGCAGATGGAAAGTACGTTACAGGGTCTGTTGAGCGGTTGGCAGCCAGGGTAAACGTAACCGCCGGGTTGGAGCAAAGCACCTCCAGCTCTACCGTTTTACCACCTTGCGTAAGTTTTAATTTAGATGAGCTCAGGGTTTCAACCAGTGCAGTTGTTGCCATATTCCAATACAGGTTTATGGGTTGTGCGCCATTATCAATATGGTCTTTGATCTCCAGGTATGCGTTATTTACAAGGTAAATGCTTCTGTCTATGGCATTTAATTCATTGTTTAATCCTATCAGACCTTTTAAATCCAGTTTAGCGCCCCGTTTTGCATCAGTATCGTAAGTTTCTGTTATAACAGCTTTACCGTTGGCCTTGTGGTGCTGCCAGGTGCTTTCTGTAGTTTTTTTAATAGACAGGGTGTTGTGGCTCAGGTTGCTTATCCTGAAAATATTCCACCTGGCCGAATTTTGAGAAAAGTCATTATCGGCGCCCGGAGGAGTTATGCCTGCTTTTATCGCATCGTAATCTTCTTTTCCAAAATCTGTTGTCCAGCGTAACCCTTGCGAATCATATACAAAAGATCCCCCGTCCATGTGGGCATGACTGTAGTTAGGAGTGCCCGCCTTTACACCCATGTATTTTCCATTGGAACCTTGCCACGCTGTACGAACTAATGCTACCGGTTGGGTTCCATACCCGTACCATAATTTTGATTGGGGAGATGCCAGGTTATCCAGGCTGATATCTTTTCCATAGATCAGGGTTATGGGCAGAAACCGGGAATCCTCTGAAAAATCGCTGGCATATCGCCCGCTTTGCATAAGCTCTTTTTCTGTAGACAGAATAGATGGGTTGTTCAGTTTTTTTGCCATCCATAGCGTGGGAGGGAGAGGAGTACGTTTGTCTGTACAATCACTGTAGTTGAAATATAAGGATGACGTACCTGTTACGTATTGCATGTATTCTGCAGACTCTAAGAAACCGGGTGTGTATGTTAACCGCTTGATGCCTTCATGATTCTGGCCATAAATTCTCTCAAGCGCCGATAGCATCAAAACTTCGTAGGTAGTGCCATAAGACCAATACATGGCGCCTTCCTGATAATTACCATTGGCATAGGTATCCATAGCATTAGGGTTTTTTATCAGGATCCTGTTAAGGATATATTTTGCTTCGGTATCCATTTGCGTTGTTCCATCGCCTAAAATGGCCAATGCCCCATACGTTAGTCCGCTAATACACACCTGGTTCCAATTGGAAGTCATATCCCAAAATGCACTTGTTTTTTGGGTAAGGAAAGCATAGTTCAGTATTTTTTCACGGGCTTTTTGCCGTGTAGTTGCCGATAGATCGTTGTACAGCCAATCGTACCCGATAGAAACGGCAAAGCACATTTCTGCAACATCTAAACTATAGGTTACCCAATCCGGAAAATTGCAAACGGTGTTTATTACACTTTCAGCTTTGGTTAGATACGAAGTATTATGCGTCATCCTGTAAGCATAAGACAAATAGAATATCTGTTTAATTGCATCTCTGGAAGTTTCCAGTATCCTGTTGCTGCTGTTGGGACTGTACACCAGCGTAGGTGCCGATAAAAAAGCGCTGGCTTGCGCCATAATATAAGCATGAACGGAGCTATACTCGGGTGATTGGGCTATAAGCGTCTGGATAGCTGTTTCTTCCCCCTGCTTAAGTAATAGTCTTGGGTGAGACAGATTAGTAATAACAGCGGGATTGAAAATATTGGTCAGTACTTTCAGCTCTACCTGTGTAATTCTGAAGCCACTGGGAATGGTTGAATTACCAAAGACTGATACAATGGCATCGTTAACCTCTCCGCCGGTAACGTACAGGTTAAAAGAGGATACATCAATAATCCCGGCACCACTTGTAAGAGCGTAATCTATTCCCGGGATTCCGGAATTGCCGAAAATAATCCGTTTGGAAGGATTTAACCGGCTCACGATCATCCCTGTTTCATTGGCCGCATTCAGATCGGTTACTCCGATTTTAGTAATTTGTATAGCCGCTGTAGAATTCAGGTTGGTTAAGTCGAGCCCGAAATAAAAACCTTCGCCCGGATCTATGCCGTTGCCTCCTCCTCCGCGTATTCCTAACTGGCCGCCAGCGGCTCTGTCTATTCCCGCGGGAGAAAGCATTTTTCCAAAGTCATTGCCTTCAGTAGTATTAACACTGGCCATGCCTCCAAACGTTATTGCAAACGTTTTGTTCAATGCGCCTGTTGGGGTAACCGTAGATGCCGCGACACTCCAATCATCGCTGCTATTGCTATTGTAATAAGAAGTATTACCCGAAGCGTCTATCTGGAGTACAGAAGCATCGGTATACCAGGAGTCTCCCTCAGACCCTCCGGGTAAAGGCGTAAGCGTAATGGTGTTTTGCGCATATCCTGTACAAATAAGCAGAAAGAAGAAAAACATCGTCATTAACAGATATTTTTCTTCAAGACTGTTGGTAATGTTCTTTTTCATGGTGTTTATTTTTTTGGCTAGTGCGGTAAGGAATATTATCCGGTTTTCTACAGGAAGGATGTCTAAATGATCACGTTTTAGACATCCTCTTTGAGCTTAGCTACCTCTTAATTAGCTTATGAACTTCAGAAACGCCTTCTCCCTGCAGTTTAACCAGGTAAATGCCAGGTGTATAATGGCGTAAATTGATTGTTCCTTGGGTGGCATTTTGATCCACCGGAGTAGTTTGTAATAGTTTACCCTGCATATTTGTTAAAGCAAGTGTATGGTAAATACCTTCTTGGAATAGTACGTTTACCTCGTTATCAGTTGGGTTAGGAAATATGTTGAAAGTTGAGGTTTGAACGTTAAACGTTGCCGTTTTGACGCCTAATTCTGTTTGTTTGCCATCGTTATCAACCTGTACCAGCTTGTAATAATTAATGCCGTTTAGCGCCTTTCGGTCGTAAAATCCGTATGATTTCGGTGTGTTGCTGCTGCCTGCGCCCGGTAAGGTCGCAATGGAAGTAAATGTGCTGCCATCGCTGCTGCGCAACACCGTAAATTCTTTGTTGTTTTGTTCAGATAGCGTTTCCCACTGTAGCTTAACGCCCTGTGCCTGGGTAGTTGCTGTAAAGCTGGCAAGGCCAACAGGAAGCGAGCTTAGGGCTACTACCTTTAGTTCCAGCTTTGTAATTCGCCAATTGCTGGCCAATTCTGCTGGCGTATTATTAAATACCGAGACAATAGCGCTATTAGCGCTTCCGCCTGCTACGTACAGGTGTAACGAGGATACATCCAGCGTTCCTGCACCACCTGTAAGGGTGCTGTTTCCAAAATTAATCCGCTGAGCAGGATCTAACAGGCTTACCACGATGCCTGTTTCGCCGCTCGCCGCCAACTGTGCTACTGAAATTTTGGTAATCTGTACGGCAACGTCGGCGCCCAGGTTACTTAGATCAAACCCGAAATAATAGCCTTCGTTATTGTCTATGCCATTAGTTGTGCCGCGTATTCCCAACAAGCCACTCCCGTCTCTGTCTATGCCTCCGGCGGTAAGCATTTTGCCATAGTTACTGCCCTCGGTGGTATTAACCGTTGCCATGCCTCCCCAATTAATTGTAAAGGTTTTATTCAGCGCACCGGTCTGGGTAATGGTTTCGGCCGATACAGTCCAATCATCGCTGCCACTGCTGTTATAGTAAGAAACCACACCCGAAGCATTTACCTGAAGTGTGGAAGCATCGGTATAAAGGGCGTCGGCTTCTGAACCTGTAGCTGAAGGTGTAAGCGTAATGGTCTGGGCATTACTTTGAGCTATGCCGCTAAAAAGAAAAGCAATAGCAACAATTAGTTTTGGTGTGTAGTTTTTTTTCATATCCTTTAGGTTTAATATTTGGTTAAGCGTCTGCTGTATTCACAAAGTTTTCAGCAGATTATTCTACGCAAAGTAGTATGTTTCCCAAAGCTAAAGCGGGGAATAAGCGTCTAAATGTGGGGTGTAGAATGTCTGATTAAATAGTTGTTGATGTAGCGTTTCAGGCGTTCTTTATAAATTTGGGCTTTTAAGTTGAAAGGATAGCTTTATTCAAAATACCCCCTTAATTAAGACGCTTATTCCCCTTATTTAAAGTTCTCATATTTTGATTTTTGTGTAAACGCATAATTATAAACCTAAAAGCCATAACCAGGGCTTTACCTTATTAAATGATGAAGTATGAAAAATAAACAGCTACTTTTATTACTATTTTGTTACCTGGCAATAGTTTCATGTAAAGATGCTCTTAAAGCAGATTTAGAGAGTATTCGTAATCCCTCAGATTTAAAATATGTAGAGATTACTGATGCAAGAGAAAGCAGAGCGATTACTACCGCTGCCCCTACCGTTCAAACCGGCGGGCTTATTCCCACATTCGAATTAGTTAGTATTGTTAAAAGCGATGGTACGGTGCTGGATCAATCGTATTTACAGTATGTAACTATCGGACAAGCCACCACTAAAAGCATAGCGGTTGATGAGGGAATGGTAGATGCCAATGGAAACCCGTTAACCTCGGTAAATGTAACCAACTCGGCCAGTAACGGCATTATTACCATTGCCGCCGGGCATAATTTTACTGCGGGCGATTATTACTTTACCATTAAGGTTACTACCCAGGCCAATGGGCAGGTATATTCAACCGTATTTGACAAAGCCTTTCATTTACATATTGGCCCGCTGTTGCCCTCTAACTTAATTTATTCCCCCAAAAACCAAAACCTGGTGTATGGCGCAGGCAGTAAAACAAGCGCTCCGATACTGCCCAACTCAAACCCCGATGTATACTTTGAACTTGGAAATTATACGGATAAGCTAAGCATTGATAAACAAACGGGCGTTATTTCGCTTGCCTCAAACTATGTATATACTGCCCGCGAAGTTTTACAACCAACAGTAAGAGTGGTAAGCAATATAAGCGGCGAGGCCATTGCGTTTGAAAACAAGTTAACCGTGGTAATTACTGATACACCAGAGGTAATGCCTGTAGAAACCATTTATGTTTTCTATCCTACGCTTAATGTAAACGCGGCATATCCCACCGGCGGTGTTGGCTATACAGTACAAACAGATATCGCGGGTCTGTCAACAAGAATCTGGGGCAATAGAACCAATTCAATTGCTTCTTATTTAGTAGCGCCTACAGAACGGCCTGCCACTAACACCGGGCAAACTATTCTGGAAACATGTACTTTCTCATCGGCATCAGCTACTAACCCCGTCAGTGCCTGGATGGTAACCACTACGCAGGATCTCACTCCTTATCAATACGGCTATCAGTTGTCTTTTAACTATTATTATATGCCTGCTTACCAAACCTATATGGCAGACGGACGTACACCAACAGATCTGGAGGTGTATATATCAACTGATTATACCGGTGGTGATATCCAGGATGCGAATGGTAACTGGCTAAACGGTACATGGACGAAAGTAAATGCCAGTATGAAATGTCAGCGGTCAGAAGGTCGTAGCGGTAGCAACTCGATAGGCGCTCCCTGGGGCACTGAATTTATAGGAACACCTTACCCCGGCGACCAGAAAGGCGCTGATCCTGATGGCAGAAAAAATCTTGCTGCCGGAACATTCTATAATATATGGGTAAAATGCTCTTACGATATCAGTGTCTCCCAGCTTTCAAAAAACTTTACAGTAGCATTTAAAGTGGCGTCTTATTTTGAGGGAGGCCTGCTGAATAATACAACAGCACCCGGAAGAGGAGGGTCTTATTTCATTTCAGATTTTTATTATAAAGCGGTTGAACATTAAGCGTCTTTCATGATCAGGATACTGATCCTGAAAAGTTCAATGATGGATTAATCCACTTCGGCAATATACCAAACAGATATTGTCGAAGCAGGATTAACTGAGAAAGTAATATATAAATAAACGTTTAGACAGGTAAAGAAGCCTGCAGATTTAGTAAAATCTAATTTTAGAAGTATGAAATTTATCAAATTATTATTGCTCTTATTCTTTATTTCCACATTGCCAGCTCTTGCACAGAAAAGTGTAAAAGGTAATGTTAAAGACGCTGAAGGTGTGCCTCTTGCCGGTGTTAATGTTACGGTAAAAGGTACTGCCCGGGGAACCTCGACCAATGGGGACGGAAATTATGTGATTAATAATGTAAAGCCATCTGATATTCTGGTGTTCTCTTACCTTGGGTTTCAAACCCTTGAAAAGATGGTGATAGAACAACAAACAATTAACGTTACGCTTAAAATGGAAGATGTAAAGCTGGGAGAGGTTGTTGTTGTTGGATACGATGTTGTTAGAAAAAGCGATTTGACAGGCGCTGTATCTGTAGTAAACCCGAAAGATCTGGCTGCTACGGCTACGGCTAACTTTGACCAGGCTCTGGCGGGCAGGGTTGCCGGTGTACAGGTTACATCGAGCGACGGCACGCCCGGAAGCCCTCTTAATATTGTGATCAGGGGTGGAAACTCTATAACGGGCGATAACTCGCCATTATATGTTGTTGATGGAGTTCCTCTTGAGGATTTTGATCCGTCAAGTATCAATACACGTGATATTAAGACCTTTGATATTTTAAAGGATGCCTCGGCAACAGCCATTTACGGGTCTCGCGGTGCTAACGGTGTGGTGGTAATTACTACCCAGGGCGGCCGGAATGACGGGAAAACAGACATCAATGTAGGTGTATCATCCTGGATACAAACAATTCCAAACAGGCTGGAAGTAATGACCCCTTACCAGTACGTAAAATATCAGCAAACGCTGGCTTATGCTAACGATAGCTATGTACCTGCTACCAATGTGGGTTTGTTTGCCAATAAATGGGGCGACCCTGAACTATACAGAAACGCTGCCGGTATCAATTGGCAGGATGAGATTTTTCAGACAGCCCTTGCAAACAATTATGTAGCTTCTTTG
Source organism: Pedobacter sp. BS3 (assembly GCF_008274585.1). Lineage (GTDB taxonomy): Bacteria > Bacteroidota > Bacteroidia > Sphingobacteriales > Sphingobacteriaceae > Hufsiella_A. The sequence goes on from NZ_VTRT01000004.1 coordinate 280,040, forward strand.
AGGGCAGGCAATAAAAAAACTACTCTGTTTTATAGCGGTAACTATCTGAAACAGGAAGGAACGCTTATCACCACCGATTTTAGAAAGATAAATAACAGGCTGAAATTTACCCATAAACTTAACGATAATTTAGAAGCCAATGGTCAGGTAGAATACAGCCATAACAATTACAACGGTTTGGTGGTCTCGGGTAATACCAGAAATTCTGTTATCAGGGATGCCGTATCTTTCAGACCGGTAAATCCTGTAAACTGGAGCGCCGATGATGAGGATGAAGACGAAGAATTAATCTCCAGTCAGGATCCCTATTTGTATGACCCGGTAAAAACATTAACCAACACCGACCGTACACGTACAGACGACATACTTTCAGGAACGTTGGGGTTGAATTATAAGTTTCTGAAGAAATTCGATTTGAGCGTAATGGGGAATTATAGAACATCAATGACAGAAAGTACGCTCTTCTATAAACAAAATACACAGGAGGCTACCAGAACGAACAGGGGGATAAACGGCTCAATAACTGATACCAGATATAATATTTTATCTACCTCTAACACCTTACGGTTCAAAGACCAGAAAGGTAAACATAATTACAGCGCTTTGGTAGGGTTTGAAGCTCAATACAGAGGGTTTAGAGCTTCTTCATTACAAAATACCAATTTACCAACCGACGAATTTGGTGTTGATAACCTTGGTATTGCAACAACATCTACCATAGCAACTTCCAATGCTTCAAGAAACTCTCTATTGTCCTTTTTTGGAAGAGTGAACTATACATACAACGATCGGTATTTAGCAACTGTCAACTTTAGGGCTGATGGATCTTCTAAATTTAGAAAAGAGAACCGGTGGGGATATTTTCCATCGTTCTCATTTGCCTGGAGACTGTCGGAAGAAGATTTTTTAAAACCGGTTAACGCGATCTCTGATCTGAAGTTAAGAGCGGGCTGGGGAATGACCGGAAATAACCGTATTGGTGATTTTGACGCGTATAATTTATTTACGGTTAATTCAACAAGTGGATATGTTTTAGGCGAGAACCAGACCTATTCGCCGGGAGCTTATCAAAGCAATATGGCTGTGCCTGATTTACGCTGGGAAACTACAGCTCAGACTAACGTAGGATTAGATTTAGAGTTGCTCAAACGGTTTAACCTTACCGTAGATTACTACAACAAAAACACAAAAGATCTCCTGTTAAATGCTGAGATGGCACCAAGTACAGGTTTTGACAGGGTACAACAGAACGTAGGAAAAGTCTCCAATCGAGGTATGGAATTCACTTTTACTTCTCAGAACATCAAAAACAAAAATTTCGGATGGACTACTAATTTTAATATTTCCTTCAACAAAACAAAAACCCTCAAATTAAACAGCGGTCAAACGGAAATGCTGACAGACCCGGGATGGGATCTACAGTTTATGCAAACGGAGTACCAGTATGTTACAAGGGTAGGACAGCCTGTTGGTATGATGTATGGTTTGGTGTTTGATGGTATTTACCAATTGGATGATTTTGTACAGGCAAATGGTGTTTACCAATTAAAAGACGGTGTGCCTTCCTATCAGACGACAATGAGACCCGGAATGGTGAAGTTTAAGGATATTTCGGGGCCAAACGGCGTTCCCGATGGTCTGATAAACAATTATGATCGCACTATTATCGGTAACCCATACCCGAAACACACCGGGGGCTTGTTCAACACGTTCAGGTATAAATCCTTTGATTTTCAGTTTTTGCTACAATGGGCGTATGATTTTGATATCCTGAACGGCAATAAATCAGAATTTGGAAATATTTATCAGCAAGGCCGGAACGGATTAACCTCACTCGCCAGCATTTGGACACCCACCAATACCGAAACCTCTGTCGGTGGCATGCGGTATGATGGCGTTAACTTATTAACACCCTTTGGTTACAGATTAGATTCACGCGATATTGATGATGGCTCATATCTGAAGCTGAAAACGGTAGTTTTAGGGTACAATTTACCTGGCAAATTGTTGAGGAAGCTTAACCTCAAAAAATGCAGGTTATTTGTCTCTGCCCAGAACCTGTATACCTGGACAAAATACGAAGGATATGATCCGGATGTTTCTGTTGGAAGGTACGGCGCATTAACCCCCAGGTTAGATTATTCCGCATACCCGCAAAGCTTAACGGTATCCGGGGGAATAGACGTTACATTTTAAAAAAAGCATTCGTTTTTAAATTATAATTACAATGAAAAAAGAGAATCTATATATCGCGGCAGCTTTTTTAATCATTTTTACTTTGGCTGGCTGTAATAAATTTTTGGAGTTAGACCCGCAATCTTCCTGGAAAGATGAGTCTTTTTATGCTACTAAAGCGCAGGCAAATTTAGCTTTATCGGGAATTTATAACCAATTGGCTAAGACGGATGGTATATATGCGTACAAGTTCAACGTAACTTTAGAAGGCGGAACAGATGAATGCTATACCAATGATCCGGGTACAAGCTGGAACTCGGCAAAATACATGTATACTTCTTCGAGCGATGAAATTAAAATTACGTGGTTGGGATTTTATAGCTGCATTCAATTAGTTAATCAGTTTGAGAAAAATCTGAAACCGGGTATTTTTACCACAGAAGAATATAATAAGCTGTTAGCCAAGGCCCGTTTTATGAGAGCTTTCGCCTATTTTAATCTGGCTAACTGGTTTGGGCCTGTTCCTTTAAGGTTAACCCCAAGCTCTTCACAGGAAGATAATAATCTGGCGCCGTCTCCGGTTTTTGACGTTTACAAGCAGGTAGAAAAAGATTTTTTATTTGCGGCAGAACATTTAAGCCATTCAAAAGATGCTGATTATATACCCGGCGAACCTAATAAAATGGCAGCACATGGTTTGTTAGCCCGTCTTTATTTAAAAATGGGCGGATATCAGCCATATTTATCGAATAATGAGGCTGCCTGTTATTTCGAGAACCCTCAGCAATATTTTGATAAAGCCAGAGAGCAGTGTGAGATCATTATAAACGATGGCTGGCATCATATTGTGCCTTACGCTACAGACCCGAACAGCTACAGGAACCATTTTTTATCCTACTTGCAAGACAAATACGATTTAAGAGAGTCGCTGTATGAAATTTCATTTGGAAACTTATACAGCTCAGGGATACAGGTTAGCGGTAGGTTAGGCAATATCAATGGCGTCGAGTTTGTAGGCACAGCAGGTATTCCCAGAGGCTTTGCTAATTTTAATGTGGGACTTCCGGTGTATCAGGTCTACTCGCTGGAAGATGCCAGAAGAACGTGGAGTATTGCAGGCTATAAGAATAATTATACCTCTGCTACAGCACAGTTTACCATGAAGTACATCTTCGATAATCCTTTAGACCAGGAATATGGCATTGGAAAATTCAGGAGATGGGAACCCACAGATATTGCTACCTTAAAATCAAAGGGAAGTATCGTGAATGCAGGCTACACCATTCTTAACAATACATCAGGGTCTGATACCGATCCTAATTTTACCAGCATTAATTTCCCGATTTTAAGATATTCGGATGTATTGTTGATGCACGCGGAAGCAATCATCGGCGGCAGGTTTGGTACCGCCGATGCCAACGGGGAGGCGGTAAATAGCCTTAATATTGTAAGGGAGAGAGCCGGGTTAGATCCTTACAGTGGCAGTCTGAGCCATAATGATTTCTTTAAAGAACTTGTGGATGAGCGGTTGAGAGAGCTTTGTTTTGAAGGGCTTCGGAAGCAGGATCTGATCAGGTGGGATTTGCTGGAGGATAAATTACAGGAAACCAATGCTGCCATTAAAGGTTTCGCTACATATATTCCTACCAGTCAGTATCATCAAACATATTTAACGCCCGGAAATAATTTTGACAGGTCAAAGCACTTACAATTACCTTATCCTTTACAGGAAACACAAATAAACACCAGTCTTCATCAAAGAACAGGCTCGGGCTGGTAACCATATAAAAAAACAAATTGAAATGATAGATATTCCGTCAAAAAAACAAAGAATACAACGTGTGGTAAAATATGCTTTCATTATAGGTGTCTCGCTATGCTGCATCCGGGTAAATGCGCAAACTGCCGCCGTTACACAGTCATATAATTATTCAAAAATAGCAGCGCATCCCAGGCTTTTATTAAGCAAAGGAGAGGAAAAGGATATCAAAGCGTCGATTCAAAGAAACCCGGAGTTTAAAAAAATAGATACTTATATCATGCAGGTATCCGATCAGTTGCTCTCCGAACCGCCTTTGGTATATAAAAAAGAGGGCAAAAGACTGCTCGCTGTATCCAGGAAAGCGCTTACAAGGCTATACTATTTATCATACAGCTATCGGATGACCGGGGATAAAAAATATCTCGACCGGGCAGAACAGGAACTGAACGCCGTATGTGCGTTTGAGAACTGGAACCCATCGCACTTTTTAGACGTGGGAGAGATGTGTATGGCGGTTTCCATCGCTTATGACTGGCTGTATGATGATTTAAAGGAAACCACCCGGAAAAATGTTCGCAAAGCGATTATAGAAAAGGCCTTTGCCCCATCGTATGATCCAAAGGATGCTAATGGGCAGCAAGCGGAAATTGCGGCGAAGTATTTACACGGCAATAACGATAACTGGTTTCTGGAAGCGCACAACAATTGGAACTCGGTTTGTAACGCGGGTTTGGCAGTAGGCGCATTAGCCATTCTGGAAGATGATAAACAGGAATCCATTGCCATTATTGAGCGGACGTTAAAATCCAACCAGTTAGCGTTAAAGTCGTATGCCCCCAACGGAAACTACCCGGAAGGGCCGGGGTACTGGAACTATGGCACTTCATTCCAGGTAATGCTTATCGCGGCGTTAGAAAGCGCCCTGGGTTCTGACAACGGGCTGTCGAAATCGCCGGGCTTTATGGAATCTGCCAATTACATGACGTTTGCTGCCGGCATATCGGGGAAATATTTCAATTATTACGATTGTGGGTCATCTGCCGAGCCAAGTTCATCCATGTTCTGGTTTGCAAATAAAATGCATGATCCATCTTTGGTATTTTTAGAAATTCCGATGATCGATAAAGGAGCCTATACGCGGCATGACGCTTCTGATGCAGAAAGGTTTTTGCCCGGTACACTTGTTTTTGGCAAAGACCTCACACTATCTAAAACCCAGTCTCCAACTAAAAAAGTATTTACAGGCAAGGGAATTACACCGGTATGTATTGTCCGCACAAGCTGGAAAGCAGGCGAAGGCCAATATTTTGGGATAAAAGGCGGAATGGCCGGTGATCCGCATGGCCACATGGATGCGGGAACTTTTGTATATGATACCGGGAACCTGAGATGGGCTATGGATTTTGGTATGCAAAGCTACTCTACGTTGGAATCTAAAGGCGTAGATTTATGGAACATGGATCAAAATTCTCAAAGATGGGATATTTTCAGGTATAATAACCTGAACCATAATACGCTAACAATAAATAATCAACGGTATAACGTTAAAGGGAAAGCGGAGATTATAGAAACCTTTGACAGCAAAAAAGAAACAGGCGCCAAAGTCGACCTTAAACCGGTTTTAAACCTTGCCGACGAGTTAAAAACGGCGACCAGGAAAGCGGTGATAGTAGAAGATGCTTATCTTAAAATAGAGGATTTTATTGAAACTAATGCTAAGCCTGTTGATTTAAGGTGGAACATGGTTACGCCGGCCTCCGCAGAGATTGTAGATAAAAACACCATCAGGCTTTCCCAGCAGGGCAAAACCATGTTGTTGAAATTTAACTCCGATATTCCGTTTAAACTGGTTATAAGACCCTCGGAAAACCCTAAAGAGTATAAATGCGAATATGGTAATTATAAATACGGCGATTATAACCTGCCAAACAAAGGGACTGTAATGGTAGGCTTTGACGCTAAAATTCCGGCAAACAAAGCCGGAAAATTTACGGTGACTTTTGCAGAAGGTAAACAAGAGCTATTATTAAATAAAAATACATTTATTCTTGATGCTCCCAACCCAAGCTCAGCATCAGAAGGCGATCAGGTATTTCATGATATTTCACCAATAGGCATTAGTAGTTCAGGCGTTTTATTTCCCCTTGAAAACCCGGATTGGATTCCTTATGGAGAGACAACCATCAAAAAACTGTTAGATAAATCATTTAAGTTCAGGATTGATGCTAAGAGGATAACCCCAACAGGCCTGGCAGATGCCGGTATAGACAGGTCTGCTGACGGGCAGTTAGGCGTTAGGGGAGGAGAAAGTAGTGGGATAGATAAAAATGAAGGATATATATTAGGCCTGGATTTAACAGGATTAGATCCGTCTGTACAATTCGGGCTTACAAAGGTGGCCTTCACTTTTTTAGATGCGGAGGAATCATGTACCCTTGTGAATCGCCAGGTTCCGGGGAAGATGATGATCTATAAAGGAAGTGATAAAAAGGTAACTCAGGAAGTTAAGATGACTTCAAATAATAGCAGGCAGTTTGTTGATGTTTCAAGCTTAGGTATTTCCCTTAAAGGAGGAAAAAACTACACTGAGATTTTGTCTTTATTTAATACGAGTGCGGGTGGCAGCTTTAGAATTGCCGGTTTTGAGCTTGTTGCGAAATAAATTAACGTGAGTTTGGGTTAAGGCGCAGGCTCGTCCCGATTTGCAATCGGGATGCCATGAAACGGCGTTTGCAACGCCGCAATATTGCTTAAGACAATCAAAGGCAGCTATTATCGGCGTTACAAACGCCGGAGATTGATGCACTCGTTTTGCAAACGAGCGCAAACAGGTTGTGCGTTTCCTATCCCAAGCTCACGTTAAGTTATAATTTTTGCCTGAAGTTTTTCCGGTAAGCAAGTGGGCTGATCTTCATTTTAGCCCGGAACAGCTTATGGAAATGAGAGACGTCCGAGAATCCACTGTCAAAGCAAATTTGCGATACAGGCTTGTTGCTGTAAGCCAGTTGCTGCGAAGCATAATTAATTCTATAATCAATGACCATTTCCATGAAGGTTTTCCGGGTGGCCTTCTTAAAGTATTTGCAAAAAGCATTTGGAGACATATTGGCAACTGCAGCAGCTTCATTTAAAGAAACCCGCTGCCTGAAATGTTCAACCAGGTAAGCAAATACCCGGTTAATTCTTTGTTGCTCCTCGGGCGACTGTTGCGCCGTGTAAGTATAGTTATTCAACACCACAACAGAATCGGAGACCGCTAACGAATGTAAAATCTCCAGTAAAGAGATAAGCCGTTTAAAGTTATCATTTTCCGTTGCCAGGGTCATCATTTTATCGCAAACCAACTCCTGCGTTTTATTGGTGAACCGTAATCCACCGGCGCTGCGCAGTAAAAGATGGTTAATAGATAGACATTCCGGTTTAGACAAAAAATGCTCGCCTAAGAAATTATCCTGAAATTGTACAACAACCGAGTGGGCATTAATCTCACCCTCAATAGCATCCTCTGTTTTCCAGCAATGAGGTAAGTTGGCCCCTAACAGCACCAGGTCTCCACTCTGGTAATTTTCCATATTGCTGCCTACAAAACGTTTTCCCATTCCTTTTACAATAAAAGTCAGTTCATACTCCGGATGAAAGTGATAGGGGGCACTAAAAGCATGTTCTTTAAAATCCCTTAAAAGAAATGAATGATTTCCAGGCGTTCCTAATGCTTCAAAAGAAGGTTTGATCATTGTTTATTTTAATATGAAAATCAAATTTATGCCTTATTATGGATAAAATACTCCCTGAAATGGTTAAGTTATTCATTTTTTGAAGAATGTAAACAACCTAATATTGAGTAACAAAACCAATATATAAATATGGAAAAGCTAATGGAAAAATTGCCGGTCTTAGATGATAGTTTCACAGCATTGTCCCATGAGCAGGTAAATGAATTTCGAAAAAACGGGCATACACTCATTCAGGGCCTGTTACATGCCGATGAAGTAGCCGCGTATCGCCGTGTCATAACCCATGCCGCAGAAAAGTACAATACAGAAAAACGTAAGCTGGAAGACCGGGATACTTATGGAAAAGCATTTCTGCAAATTATGAATTTGTGGCGTTCAGACAACCTGGTACAGCAATTTGTTATGAGTAAGCGTTTTGCCCGGGTAGCAGCAGATTTGCTGGGTGTAGAGAATGTCCGGATTTATCACGATCAGGCACTGTTTAAAGAGCCGGGAGGCGGTCCGACACCCTGGCATCAGGATCAGTACTACTGGCCGGTTGATACACATCATACCGTAACAATGTGGATGCCCTTAGTTGATATTGACGCCGCTATGGGCATGCTTACCTTTGCCTCCGGGTCGCATAAAAAAGGATATGTGTTTAATAACGAAATATCCGATGAATCGCAGGATAAATTTGATGAATACATTCAGCAACACAACTTTCCAGTGGTAAGAGCTGCTGCAATGAAAGCTGGCGATGCGACCTTTCATTACGGTTATACCATACACAATGCACCGGCCAACCAGTCGCAAAAGATGCGGGAAGTAATGACAATTATCTATGTGGCAGATGGCGCCAGGGTAATAAAACCACAGCATAAATGGCAGGAAAATGATCACAAGACCTGGTTAATGGGGTTGCCGGAAGGCGAGCTGGTAACTTCAGAATTAAACCCGCTGGTGCTCTGAAAACATTGGCCGTATTCAGGTATTAAGTCAGATCACCTTTTCCCAGGTTCCGGCTCAAACTGTCTGTACAGTTTCCCGAAAGGTTCTGCGGATGAATGCATAGAAAAGCCTCTACGGACTCTTAATTACTCATATTAATCCCAAAGTTTCGGGATGGGGCTGACGAGAGCTTTTGGTCAGCCCCGGAGTGATAAAAAAACAGGTTTTTTAAACGCTCTTATACTATTCGGATAACTCCGGATAAGCAGACAAGGATTTGCTGCTAAACAGGTATAATACCTTTTTTAATCCTTTACTATCCTGATGGCATTATAGCCGGCTATTTTTAATATATATACGCCTGTATTCAAAAGGCCTAAATCAAGGGTGCTTGTATTATTGTTAATATTTCCCCTGCTTACTACAGCCCCGTTGGCGGCGTATACAGAATAAGCTAAAGTTTTCTTTATTTCTTCCTTAAGATGTATGGCTGCCCAACGTAGCCTTTAAAAGTCCCGGCGGGCGGATAGTTCTTATTGTGCTGAATAAAAGTGCGCAACCAAGATCAGTTGCTTTGGCAATACCGGGTAACCCCGTTATACAAGCCTGCCTGAATCCCGGGGCCGCAGGCACGTTTGTGTGGTAAACAATAATAGGAGGGGGGAGGAAAAGACAAGCTGTTATATTGAAGCTGTTATTCAATTTCTGTGTAAACGCACTAAAAAAACCGGACAAAGCAGTATTATAATCCAAAAAGAAAAAGCACCGGCAGATCTAAAAAGCTCGGACCTCGTCACCCTCCGAAGGGGTACTTTGTCCATAGGACTCCTTTGGAGAAGCAATCTGTTCATAATCAACCAAATAACAATCAAACTTAGGTTATAACATTTAAACGCTTGCTTAACCTCTCAACAAAAAAGCCCGGCAGACAAAAAGTCTGCCGGGCTTCTGGTTATTTTTAAACCTTATATGTTTTAAAAACCTATAAGGTTTGGACATAAACTTTATTTCGCCGGGCCTGCCATTACCTCCCCAATAGCTTTGCCTATGCAACCACTTGGCATTTGAATGTGTAATAATGCTGCAATGGTTGGTGCAATATCGGTCATAGAATACGTATTAACAGATGCGCCGTGCCGGATGCCCCATCCCATAAATACCAATGGAATATGCGTGTCAAATGGGTTCCACTGCCCGTGTGATGTACCGGTTTTACCACCGTCAAACCATCCCGGCTGCGGCACAAAGCCTACATCACCGCAACGTTTTGAGTTGTACCCGTTGATGAGCTTCTCGCGGATCACTACCGGAACAGATGTATCGCCGATTTTATTCATATCAGCAGCAAACTGTATTCCCGGCTGCCTTCTTAAAAACTCAACCGATACCTGTTTAACAGCATCGTAGCTCAACCCGGCCTTGGCAATCTTATCCACATCAAAGCTGATATAAGCGCTGGAAGAACCTTTTATAATATTCTGTACATTGTATTTACCTGCCAGATAAGTATTCAGATCTTTAACCACAGTTTTGCTTTTCAGGAAGTCGCTGGGCAGATTATGCGCCTGCATAAATGGAATAGAGTGCGCAGCGCCATGATCGGCTGTCAGAAAAACCGTATAGTTTCCCTTACCCGCCTTTTTATCCAGGTAGCTGAAGAAATCCGCCAGATCCCTATCCAGTCGCAGGTAAGTATCTTCTACTTCAATAGAATTCGGGCCATAAAAATGTCCCACGTAATCGGTCGAAGCGCAATTGATGGTCAGGAAGTTGGTTGCCGGGCCATTAGCCAGGTCGTAGCCATCGACAGCAGCTTTTGCAAATTCCAGCGTTAAGGTATTGCCATAAGGCGTTCTGCGGAAATTAACGTGATCCTTGTTATAAGCTACAGCTATATCGTGCGGGAATACCGGCTGTTTCTCGCCCGGAAATTTACCTTCCCAGGCCACGTTATCCGGAGTGCTCTGCACATACGTATTAACAGGATATAAGGTAGTCCAGGGTTTTGAGATCATTTTCGCAATTTCCTTACGGGCGTTGAACTGCTTTACCCAATCGGGCAGATCTTTCATGTAAAACGTGCTGGTTATAAAATTACCGCTGTCATCATCCATCCAGAATGCGCCGGTAGGAGTGTGGCCCGCAGGCAGGATAGCTGCACGGTCTTTTAAGGAAACACCTATAATTTTGGCCCTGAAATTGGTTGCCAGCGCCAACTCATCGGTTACGGTAGATGCCAGCAGGTTCCTTGGCGACATTTGTCCGGCAACAGATGTACTGCCCACGGTTTTTTCAACGGTATCTTCGGTACAATACCAGTTTTTCCAGGTAAGCTGGTCTGTCCAGTTATTGCCAACAATGCCATGAATAGCAGGAACAGAACCAGTAAAAATGGTTGAGTGCCCCACCGCAGTATGAGCAGGTAAATGGGTAATGAAAGTATTCTGACATGAAAACCCTTCATTCAGCAGGCGTTTGAAACCACCCGCCTGGTACCGGTCATAATAACGGTACAAATAATCCCAGCGCATCTGGTCAATAACAATGCCCACCACCAGCTTTGGACGCGGAACCGCATCTGAAGCTTTTTGGGCATAAACAGCGCACGATAAAAAAACAACAAGGGGAAGTAAGAGCAAAGATATTCTTTTCATTCAGCTATAGTTTGAGATGCAATAAAGATATCCGGTTTTTCAGAATGTTTTATTCCCTGACAGGATTGTTACAATTCGTTAGTGCTGATCTTTAAGATCATCCCCGGCTTTAGCGAAGTTGATACCAGGCTATTATTTGCTTTAATATCGGCAACGCTGCTTCCTGCAAAACGTTCCACAATATTGGCCAATGTGTCGCCTGCCTTAACCCGGTATGCAATGTAGGTTTTGATTACCGGTGAAACCGTTTTTTCTGGCATAGCCGGTAATATTCTCAATATTTGTCCGGGTAGCAATGTGCCTTTCAGGTTGTTCCATACTTTCAGATCCTGAACCTCAACGCCATATTTATTGGCTATAGCTGCTATATTTTCGCCCTGCTTTACGCGATGAAATCTAACCTTGGCTGTACCATCGGCCACAGCCACTGTCTGCATCTCACCATCTGTACTATTCAAGGCCTGGTATAGTGCAGTATAATTGGATTTATCGGTTTGCGGCAATATTACCTGTTTCGGCGCCGCAGCCGAGCCATTGATAATTGCCTTTTTATAGGCCGGGTTAAGAATAGCAAGGTATTCGCTATCTATACCGGCAAGTTTGGCAATACTGGCCAGCGATATGGTTTTGCTTACCGGCAAAATATCGGTGCGAACCGGGAAGCCCGGATCCCGTGCCACAATCCCGTGCTTCTCATAATTGTTCATCAGGTACACGGTTGCAATAAAGGCAGGTACGTAATTGCGTGTTTCTAACGGCAGGTACGACCGTATGGCCCAGAAATCGGCTATACCGCCGGCCCTGGTTATTGCCCGGCTAACGGCGCCCATGCCGCAATTGTATGATGCAATGGCAAGCAGCCAGTCGCCAAACTGGTTAAAGGCATCCCTGAAGTAAGTGGCGGCCGCATAGCATGCCGATACGGGGTCTTTGCGTTCATCCACATAATTGTCAATGGTTAAGCCATACCCTTTGGCCGTGGTGTACATAAACTGCCAGGGGCCGGTTGCCCCGGAACGTGAAACCGCATTGGGATTCAAGGAAGATTCTACCACCGATACATATTTCAGCTCCTGCGGCACATTCATCTCCTTTAATATTTGCTCGTATATTGGGAAATAATAGTTTGATAATCCGATGATCCGGCCGAAATCTTCCTTACGGCGATCCAGGTACACATCAATAAAATACTGGGTATGCTCGTTATACGTTAACGGAATGGTTTGGCGCAATGAATCTAAGCGCTGCTTATAAACAATGTTCTGGAAAGAGCTTACCGGAGTTTCTTCTGCCGGAATAGTAAACAACGAATCGGGCAGATAAACACTTGACCGTGTAAGTGCCTTGGCCTTGGTTGAATCCGCACTCTCCGTACCTGTATATGCGTTTGCTGTTAATGTGCAGGCAGCTATCCCCATAGCTACCGCCATGATTTTTCTCATCATACGCTGTTCTTCTGGAGTATTTCCCCCTTTTTGTTATTGCTGAATATAGTGATCGCTTTTTACAGTATCTAACATATATTTTGAAAACGCCAAAAGTTCCCCCTCTCCAAAACGTTTCCCTAACAATTGTAATCCTAACGGTAATCCCTTTGAATTATTGCCCGCGGGTATCGAAATGGCAGGTATTCCGGCCAGCGAAGCCTGTACCGTAAAAATATCCGCCAGGTACATCACTACAGGATCATCCGTTTTTTCGCCAATGCCGAATGCCGGTGTCGGCGTGGTTGGCATCAGGATAAAATCGTATTCGGCAAGAATTTCTTCTGTTTTCCTGCGTATCAGTTGTCGCACTTTCTGGGCTTTACCATAATAAGCATCGTAATAACCGGCGCTTAACACAAACGTCCCCAGCATAATGCGGCGCTTCACTTCGGGCCCAAATCCTTCCGACCGCGATTGTTTATACGTACTTTCCAGACCGTGAGCGCCGGGACTGCGATACCCGTAATGTACCCCATCATACCGTGCCAGGTTTGATGATGCTTCGGCCATGGTCAATATATAATACGTAGGCACTACATATTCCAGATACGGAAATGATACGGGCTCTACCGTATGTCCTTCTTCACGGAGCTTCTGGATGGCATGTTCCGTCAGTTCCTGAACTTCCGGATCCAGGCCGTCGGCATTAAGCACTTCGGTTAAGTAGGCTATTTTTTTACTGCCCGAAGTATGTAGAAGCGCTGAGTATGAAGGAACCAACTGTTGTGCCGCGGTACTGTCGTACTCATCAGGGCCGGCAATAATTTCCAGCAGCAAGGCAGCGTCTTCTACCGAGTTGGTAATGGGGCCAACCTGGTCAAACGAAGAAGCGTACGCAATAATTCCATGCCGCGATACCCGTCCATACGTTGGTTTAACGCCAACTACCCCGCAAAACGCGGCTGGCTGACGTACAGAGCCACCCGTATCTGTTCCCAACGCCGCCAGGCAAAGCCCGGCCTGAACAGCTACAGCCGAACCACCCGAAGAGCCTCCGGCCACTTTGGTATAGTCGGCAAAGTTTTTTACCGGGCCGTAACAGGAGTTTTCGTTAGAGCCACCCATGGCAAACTCATCACAGTTCAGCCGGCCGATAATAATAGCATCTTCGGCCAGGATGCGCTCTACTACTGTAGATGAATAAATGGAACAGTAATTTTCTAATATGCGTGAGCAAACGGACACCTTATGGTCTTTATAGGCAATAATGTCCTTTAGCCCGATAACCATTCCGGCCAGGCGCCCGGCAGTTCCGTTCCTGATTTTTTGCTGTATTTCTATCGCTTTTTCACGAACATCGCCGGCGAAAACCTCTATAAAAGCATTAAGCTCCGCATACTCATCAATACGCTGTAAGTAATGCTCAACTAAGTTTGGTAACGTGATAACTCCTGCCTGCAGATCTTCCTGTACTTCTGATAATGTGTAGTATCTTCTCACCTGTAACATTTAGAATTTGTAAAAGTAATAAATTGATTTTATTATGACTACCTCAATTCCAAATGTCTTCATGATCAGCAAGTCATCGATGTATTTTTTGAAAAGCAAAGCCGGTAGCGCTTCGGCTCAGATAGTCCCGTTTTTCGCTCATACGCCTGCAAGCATTACGCACAAGGCCGGTATCCGCTACACCCGGGTTTAATGATGAGTGGCTGTGCAACTATCTTTACAATTAACAAGACCTGCAACAAAGAGGCTTTTGGGTTATATAGCTTTGACAACTTTTTAAAAGTTGTCAAAGTTCAAAGTTCAGAACAGGGGATACGGAGAATCAGGCTTTTTAGGCATCCTTTACAGGCGATTAATAGCAGTACTTGCCTAACCTGCCAACGCTGACAGGGTTCAAAACCCTGTCAGCGTTTCTGCATTCAGGCACAGTCTCTCCATTCGCAACAAAAGCGAAGAACAAAACCCATAAATAACCAATAAAGCACAATAAAAAGAAACAAACTGATTTGTTTTTGAAAACATTTTATTACTTTGGCAGCAACTAATCATTTACGTATACCTACAACTACTTAAATCATGAAAAAATTTACTATCCTGGTCACACTCGTTATCGTAGTGCTGCAATGCTGTAAAAAAGACAAAGCAACAACCCAAACATCCATTCCCGAAATAGTTTCAATAACCCCTTCAAGCGCCGCGGTAGGAGAAGAAGTATTGCTTGCCGGCAAGAACTTCGGGAATGCCCCTGAAGTTTACTTCGGCGATGCAAAAGCTCAGATAACCTCAAAATCAGCAACCGAAATCAAGGTGGTTGTACCTGCGGGCACAGGCACCGTTGAAGTCTATGTAAAAAACGGAAGCGACAAAACAAAGAGTGTAAGCTTTACTTATATAGCAGGGGATCCGCAGGCACCGGTGCTGACTTCTGTTAAGCCCAGGTCGGCCATTACAGGCGACACGCTGGTTATTTCGGGAAAAAATTTCAATGCCGGCACGAAGGTATTATTCGCCACCACAGAAGTGCAGCCTGTTTTCTTCACTGCTACTGCTGTAACAGTTATCATCCCTCCCGGCTCGGGTACGGTAAAGTTAACGGCACAAAACATCATCAACGGTGCTGTTAAACCTTCTAACCAGATCGACTTTACGTATGCGCAGATTGCCAACAATAATTACGGCACAATTACCCTTACGGGAGTAACTTATAAAATAGACACGCTGTCGTATTTCGAAATTGCTCCCGGCACATTCTACATGGCGCTCAACCTCACCGAATCGAGCGGCGGCAAGCCATTAAAGGCTTTTATTACAACGGTTGACGGTACCAATCAGTATATGAACTTTAAACCGGTAATAGGGCGGGACTCCGTTTCGAATAATGAACGTCCGTCGGCTATGGCTGCCAGAAAATCATCGCCCGGCAACCGGTATGTGGTTGGCACAAACAGTGACTTTTTTGACGTGACAAACGGAACCGGATACCAGAGAAATGCAAATATGGTTGACGGCGTGCTGGCATCTATAGGTGACAATAAGGCCATTAAAGGAAGCGAATACCCGGGTAATGCCATTTTCGATGCGCAAAAAAGAATGTATATCGATAACCTGAAATACAGTGCATCGGTAAGCTTTGGGTCGCAGACCATGGAGATCGATACCATTAACTATTATAAATACCTCAATACCAACAAGCTCACCTTCTTTAATATTTACTGTGGCAAAACCACGGGAACCAACAATGACCGTACCGAGGTTGCTATTACCCCTGTTAATGGTTCCTGGAATTACCTGGGTGAAACCGATGTGAAAGTGGTTAATGTATATCCCAATAAGGGCGATCACGCGGTAAGCAACTCTATTTCCTACCTGTCGGGAGCTACAGGGGCAGCGGCTAATTTTCTGAACCAGCTCAAAAAGGATGATGTTTTGAAGCTGAAATTCAGCCTTGTACCACGAAGTGGTATCAGTGTTACACCGTATAACATTACCGGTGGCCGCCAGATCATTATGCGTAACGGTACCATTTTACCTGACATCTGGAACGGGCCTGAGAAACATCCCCGTACCGGTATCGGCTATTCAAACAGTGGTAAAAAGGTATATTTCTGTGTTATCGACGGGCGGAGCACTGCATCGGTTGGCGTATATACTTCTGAAATGGCGCAGATCATGAAATATTTTGGAGCAACGGATGCTCTAAACTTTGACGGAGGCGGCTCTACGGTAATGTACCTTGATAAGATCGGTATTGTCAATACGCCCAGCGATGGAAGCGAACGGGCTGTGGTTTCGGGTATGTTTGCTGTTTCTTCTGCGCCAGACGATAATCAGATAGCCAAAATTGTCCCTAAGCAATATATTGTCAGGCTTAATAAAGGCGATGTGTTTACGCCTGTTTTTTACGGGCTTAACAAATATGGGCAGGTTGTGAATACCAATGTTTCGGGCGTTACAGTTCAAACAAACGGGCTGGGAACCTATACCGACAAAAAATTTACAGCGGGTAACCAAAGCATATTCGGTTACATAACAGCAAAATATCAGAACCTAAGTACCCGGATCAAAGTATTTGTACAATAGTATGCTGCAACAAAGAGGCTTTTGGGTTATATAGCTTTGACAACTTTCTAAAAGTTGTCAAAGTTTACAGGCGATTAATAGCAGTACTTGCCTTGCTTTATAAACCCGGCAGCAGTGGCAGCCCCGATTGCAATGAGGGCTACAGCGGATGATGGGACTATGGTTACCGATGCACTACTGCAACTGCTTTTCAAAAAATAATGATCGCGGCATAAAAACAAAAAAGGTGAGACTGTTCATCTCACCGTTCAATCATTGGCATTTTAGCCAATACTAATGGTTTTGAGTTATGCGTTCTTATGGTCTTCAGAAGCCGGATCGCCATCTTTAGCGTCTTTGAACTCTTTTACACCGCGGCCAAGACCTCGCATTAATTCCGGAATTTTTTTACCGCCAAACAGCAAAAGAATTACAATAACAATAATGATAATTTCTGGGGTTCCTAACATGATAATATCTTTTAAATGAGTAATAAGTTAATTTGCAGGATGTTCATTTTTAGTGTGCTCCTCAACCGGAGATTCAGGAGCTGAGGGTTCAGTTGTTTTACTGGTGTTTGAATGGGTATCTGAATCCAGATCGACATTCAGATCATCATTTATAGCGTTAATGTTACGGTGAATCTCCCGTTTTACCCCCTCGGATGCATCTTTAAACTCACGCATTCCTTTTCCTAACCCACGGGCAAGCTCAGGGAGCTTGCTGCCACCAAACAACAGCAGCACGACCAGCATAATGAGCATAAGCTCCGGCGTACCGATGTTGAGAAATAATAACATGGATGTATACATTGTTTTACAATTAATTAAGTGCAAATATAGACATTTTTATATGCCAATGGTTTATTTAATTTGCCAGCCAGCTTTGCGGATTCATTGGCTCGGCGCCCTTACGTATTTCAAAATGCAATTGTGTGGTACCGTCATCAGAATCGGTTAAAACCGTACCGATGGTTTGCTTTACACTTACCTTTTGCCCCTTAGATACGCTTGCCGAGCGTAAATTGGAGTAAACGGTAAAGTATTCGCCATGCCTGATCAGTACGGCATACATGCCGCCGATATTCTGAACCGTGCTTACCTCGCCGGAGAACACGGCCCGCACCGCAGCGCCTTCTGATGTTTTAATATCCACACCATTGTTGAACGTATTTACATTTACACCATAACTATGGTTACCAAAATCTTCTACGATAGTTCCAACCGCTACCGGCCAGGGTAATCTGCCGCGGTTGCTTAAAAAGTCGGATGACAGCTTTGCTGCTTCGGGTGTTGCAGCAAGAACGCTTGATCCCTTGGCTACGGGTTTTTCAGGAACCGCCGTACCGGTGGCAGCTTTAGCCCGTGCCGCTGCTGCACGTGCTTCTTCTTCGGCCTTACGTTTGGCAGCCTCTATTTCCCGGTTAATCGCATCGCGAATGGCACGGTTTAAACGGGCGGCCTCTTTTTGCTTTTGCGAAAGCTCTGCACGCAGGTTTTTCTCCTGCCTGGTAAGACTGGTCAATACTTTAGATTGTTTTGTCTTTTCTTTACCCAGCGTCTGCTTTTCGTTTTCCTCGTCAGAAAGCAAACCGCTCTTTTCTTTTTTATGATGATCGAGCTCTTTGATTTTTGCGTTAAGATCACGCTGGGTTTCCTGTATATATTTGGCTTGCTTCTGCCGGTACTCGCCGAACTGCTGCAGGTATTTTAATCGCTTATAAGCCTGGTTAAAGTCTTTGGCTGCAAAAATAAACATCAGCTTACTGTAGGCGCTTTGGTTCCTGAACGCAAAAAGCACCATACCGGCATACTCTTTTTTCAGCTTATTGAGCTGGCTTTGCAGGGAATGTACCGTATTGGTATTATCTGATATCTGGTTATCCAGCAAACGGATTTCTGAGTTAATGGTATTGATCTTTTGCTCACGCAAGCGTATCTGGGCATTTAATACGTTGATTTGCTTTAACGACAGGCGTTTGCTGCTTGAGGTTTTGTTCAGGCTGCTGTTCAGCATATTGATTTCGCGGGTTAACGCTTCCTTACGGCGTTTCAGCTCGGCACTGCTTTGCCCAAAAGTGTGCACGGTACAAAGTATGATGGAAAAAAACAGTAATCCTCTAACTAAACTCATAGGGGCAAATCTATCTAAAACCTTTAAATAATCCGAATTACTTAATTAACAGTTGTAAACCGTTGCGGCACTGAAAAGGGCAGATCTACCGGTTCATTAATAATTACCCTATTATAAGATAAGTCGATAGCTACAGTATGGCTTTCAACACCTGAATGAATTTGCACGGTATGTGGAAAAAACAAAGCTCCTTCGGGGCTGTAATCGTTATAATCTACCTTGAGCTCCTGGCTGGCAGCATCGTCTGTAATTTTGGTTTGCGTTACCTTGAACCGGGTGTTGAGATCGGTCGAATAAGCCAAATCCTGTAACATTCCCGCCAGGTTTATGCCAGATCCATTCGTATTAATTGTAGATGACGGGCTGATAAATTCCTGCACGCAATTACCTACTAAAATAGATTGCAATGTCTGAAAGTTGACCTGCTTATTGGCATAATTGTATATGAAGCTAAATGGCTTGACCGTATAGGTACTTTGCAGCCGGTTTAATACTTTGATGCTATCGGGTGTGATCAATGCTCTTGCTCCTTCTATTCCAAACATGGACACAGAAACCCAAATGGCTTCATTTTTCCGGATGCGCAGGTTCATACCGACATCATAGCTTTTACTGCTGATATCAAGATTAGCTTTTGCTTTTATATTGAGGGTTTTAAAATCCGACTGGTTCTCGCTGATGCTGTCTAATAACCGTTTTTTGGACAAGCTTGTTATATCTGTGGCTCCGCCTGTTTTTATGAGATCTTTTTTAGGCTTGCAGGCAAATACCAGCAGGGCCATACAGCACAATAGCAAAGGGCGCATGTCAAATTTTAGCCGGTTGGTGGAGACACCAACCGGGGTAGCCCGTCGTGGGCAGTGTGAACACTGCCCACAAACAGTGTGATAATGCGAAAATTTGAAATGTACCCCAACAGCAAATAGCAATTTATTCAAAGTATTTTTTCTCATTAATTTTACGTTGTAGCAATTCTGATTTTTCGCCATATTTTTGTGCCTGCAACCACTGTTTAACAGCTAATTCCGTTTCACCAAGTTTATACAAAATATCTCCGTAATGCTCGGCCTGAATGGCGCTGTTTTGACGGTCGTGGCTAATTGCCTTTTCCATCCAGATACGGGCCTGTTCATATTTTTGCTGTTTAAATAGTATCCAGGCGTATGTATCTTCAAAAGATGCATTATCTTTTTCAAGCCGGTTTGACTTGAGCGACATTTGCTCGGCCTTATCCAGCTTTTCATTTCTTAACGATAAATAATACGCATAATTGTTTAAGGCATAGGTATTTTCTCCATCTGTTTCCAGGGCTTTATCATAAGCCTGGTCTGATTCGGCAAATTTCTTTAAGGCATTATAGCTATCGCCTAATGTGGAGTATATTTGCGATAGCAGCGCCTTGTTATCCGGCTGCAGATCCAGGGCGTTGTTGAGGTACGAAATTGCTTTTTCATAATTTTTTTCCTGGCTGTAGCCAACGGCGGTATAAAAATACAGCACCGGCTGGTTAGGGAATAGTGACAGGGCTTCCTCACCATCGGCAATCACATCGCTGAAACTGCGCTGTCCCATTTCCAGGCGTATGAGCTGCTCCCACACCATGTACACACGCTTATTCAATGCTAATGCCTGCTTATAAGCCGCAATGGCTTCGGGATATTTTTGCTGCTGAAACAACACATCGCCGTACAGGGCAAAACCTTTGGCATCCTGCGGATGAACCTGGGTAATGATATAGGATAGTTCTTCCGCCTCGGCACGTACCTCGGTAATTTTAAAATCAGGGAAAAACGAAAGCACGATCCGCACCTTGGAATCAATGTCCATATCGGTGCTGTTAAATGCAGCTTTGAGCTCAATAAACGCATCGGCAGTTTTGTTCTGCACACGGTAGGCATCGGCCAGCGACAAACGGATATAAGGATTATCCGGATTTTCTTTTTTTGCTGTGGTAAGCAATTTCACCGCTTTATCGCTTTGCCGGGCTTTGATGTATTGCTCGCTTAGCTCCAGGTAACCGGCAATATCCTGCGGATTTTCTTTAACCTGCTTTTCAAGCTCGTTAATGGCTTTTTGGCCTCCCGCCTTCTGGTGTATGCGCTTGCGGGCATTCACAAGGTCGTCGCTTAGCCCAAAGTTTTTTTCTATGGTATCATAAACTTTATCTGCGTCGGCTGTTTTTTGCTGCAGAAACAAGGCGTTGGCCTTGTCAAAGTAATAATCTTCTTTTTGCGGCGACAATTTTATCAGCTCATCAAATACCGGAACCAGCGCCTGCATATTACCGGTCTGTTTGTAAATATCGGCCAGCAATATCCAATACCATTCATTCTCTGGCTTTACGGTTACCGCCTTGCGAATGAGAGCTTCGGCTTCCTGCTCCTTATTTTCGGCATGACGGATATTGGCCAGCTCATACAGGGCGGCATCATTGGCCGGGTCTGTTTTTAAAACGCGATCAAAAAAATCGGCGGCAAGCTGAAAATTCTGAACAGTTTTTGCCTGTAATCCCGAAAGAAATAATTCTTTTACCAGCATGCTGTCGGGAGCGCTTAATACCCGGCCGGGCACAATAATAGCCTGAGGCGGATTGTTATCCTGCCCCATACAAACCTGCGCCAGCAGGCAAAAACCGATAAAAATAACCTTTTTCAATGCCGATCAAACTCCTGTATGCCCATATCCTCCGGCGCCCCGCACGGTTTCGCTTAGCTCCTCTGCCTCGCTCCAGATCACTTTCTCATGTCTTGCTACAATCATCTGCGCAATGCGGTCGCCATGATTAATAACAAAATCCTGGTCGGATAGGTTGACCAGCAGCACCTTTATTTCTCCACGGTAATCCGCATCAATAGTTCCGGGTGCATTGACAATAGATATCCCATGCTTGTAGGCCAATCCGCTGCGTGGACGAATCTGAGCTTCGTAGCCTACCGGTAATTCAATAGATAATCCCGTAGGGATCAGCAGGCGTTGCAAGGGTTTCAGCGTAAGCGGGCCTTCTTCTAAATTGGCACGCAGATCCATCCCGGCCGATGCTTCTGTTTCATACGCCGGCAGCACATTCGACGAACGATTGATAATCCGTATATTCATTTATTTCTTCAGTAAAGCGGTTAACTCTTTTCTTTCGGCATACAATGTACCGATAATATATATCATCAGTAAAATATTTCCAATAACCAGGTTACGGCCAAATACCTGGAACGATAAAAATACCAAAACAATTGCACTAATAATATATGCCAGGTTTTTCTTTAGCCGGTAAGGTATAGGATATTTTTTCTGCCCAAGAATATAAGATAAGATCATCATGACGGCATAAGCGGCAAGCGATACCCAGGCGGCCGCCATATAGCTATATTTCGGGATAAGCATCATGTTTAATACAATGGTCAGTACGGCGCCTACTCCCGAAATGTACAGGCCGTACCGTGTCTGATCCGACAATTTATACCATATAGAGAGGTTCATGTATATGCCCAAACAAACGTAACCGAACAACAAAATGGGAACAACCGGAATGCCCGACCAGTACAGCAATTGGTCTGTGGCGTTTTTGCCTTTTATAAAATATTTCAATATTTCTATGTTGGCTACCAGTCCCAGGAATATGATACAGATCATGATGATGAAATAATTCATGATACGGGCATACGTTTCGCCGGCATTTTTATTTTTTGCATGACTGAAAAAGAACGGCTCGGCCCCCAAACGGAAGGCCTGTACAAAAATGCTCAGGAACACCGCGATCTTACAGCAGGCGCCATAAATACCCACGTCCTGCTGCTGGCTAAGCGGCAACAGCTTGGGCATCATCATTTTATCAATATTTTCATTGATGATAAAGGATATGTTTGCCACCAGAACCGGGAAGCTGTACGACAGCATATCGACAACCAGCGCACTGCTAAAATCAAATTTTAACTGTAATAATTCCGGTAGCAACATCAGCAAGGTTATAACGCTGGCTATGAGGTTTGAGATAAAGACATAGCCTACCCAAACCGGCTTATACCAGCTTGCCAGACTATCAGCGCCGATAAGGTGATGTTTAATGATGTATGGGATAACAAACAGGAAGAACAGGTTTCCGCCAACGAAGGTGAAAATATTGATGAGCTTTATCATCCCGAACCGCAACGGGCGACCGTCGGCACGCACCTTAGCAAAGGGAATTACAGCCAGCGCATCAACTACCAGGATCCAGATAAAGTATTTCACGTACAGCACATGGTCGGGCTGCACCTCACCTTTTTGAAGCCACGAAGCAATGTTCGGTGCAAAAAAATAAGTGGCCAGCAAAAACGTAAACGCAATGACCGCTATGATGATAAAGGTATTACCGTAAACTTTGGCTTTATTGTTACCCGGTTTGTTCAGGTACCTGAAAAAGGTTGTTTCCATACCAAAGGCAAGCACCGCGTTAAGCAACGATGCCCAGCTGTACATATAGGTAAATATGCTGTATATTTTTGGCGGATATACTCTTACAAATAATGGCGTAAGTATAAAGTTCAGTACGCGGGATATGACCGTGCTTACCCCATAAATAGCTGTTTGCCCGGCGAATTTCTTAATGGAAGACACGGAAAGGGTATTGAGTATTGGGTATTGGGTATTGAGTTGTAAGCAATACGCAGTGTACAGCCACAAAACTTCGGGATAGCGTATGGTGTGATGTATGATGTGTTGTTGGATTTACCATAACAGGTTCTTTTTTACCACTTCAAAGTTACGATAGTTTTTCATTTCACCTTCGGTGGATGTTACGCTGTCGACACGGGCCTTTTCGGGGCCTTCATGGCACCATTCCAGGAACGATTCCAGCGAAAAATCATCGCCTTCGGCTTCGATGTAAACAGAACCATCCGGCTGATTTCTCACAAATCCCTTCACGCCTAACTGGTCGGCAACAGCTTTGGTTGCTGCCCGGAAGAAAACGCCCTGTACTTTTCCTGTAACGGTTATATTAAGATGTTTCATGTATGCTGAGATTTTAGAAGTGAGATGATAGACGTGAGATTAGATTGTTGAATTGCCAAATTGTTCTATTGTTATTCATTGCTTGCCTAAACCTTGTGTTGTACTTTGCTCCTTATCTTGTTTCTCGCTATTCCTTCCGGACTTTCGGTCTTCCCAACTTTCGGACTATTTACTATGAACCATACGCCACAAAATCTCATATCTCACTAAGCAAACGCTTTTTCTCCTCCTGAAATTGTTGCCAGATCTCCCCGACAATAATTGCCGCAGGCTGGATATTATGAATCAAAGCCGATACCTGGCCTATTTCCAGCTCGCCATTTTCCATATCGCCGTTAAACATTCCTGCTTTAGCACGACCGATACCTAACAATTCTTTTAACTTTCCGGTATCGGCTCCATCCTGCTCGGCCTGCTGAACCCGTTCGGCAAACGGGTTTTTCAGCAAACGTACCGGAACCAGCTTTTTCATGCTCAGGCGGGTATCGCCTTCATCGGCAGCAACAATAGCCTCTTTAAAGTGCTGGTGCGCCGATGATTCGACACTTGCAGCGAAA
This sequence comes from Pedobacter sp. BS3, assembly GCF_008274585.1. GTDB lineage: Bacteria > Bacteroidota > Bacteroidia > Sphingobacteriales > Sphingobacteriaceae > Hufsiella_A. The sequence continues at coordinate 304,469 of NZ_VTRT01000004.1, forward strand.
CGGGAGCCTATTTGTACTCCATCCGCACCTAAAGCCATCGCGGCCAGCATGGCTTTACCGCTGCCAATACCTCCGGCCGCAATTACCGGCACAGAAATCACTTCTTTTATAGCCGGAACCAAACACATCGTTGTGGTTTCTTCGCGTCCGTTATGACCACCGGCTTCAAAACCTTCAGCTACAACAGCATCCACGCCGCTATCTTCGGCCTTTTTAGCAAACTTTTTATTAGCCACCACATGCACCACTGTAATGCCTTTTTCTTTCAGATAACCCGTCCAGGTAGCCGGGTTACCAGCCGAAGTAAAAACGATCTTTACACCTTCATCAACAACTATCTGTATATGCTTATCTATTTCCGGGTAAAGCAACGGAATATTCACCCCAAAAGGATACGGTGTTGCCAGCCTGCATTTACGAATATGCTCCCGCAAGGTTTCGGGATACATGGAACCGGAGCCGATCATGCCCAGCGCCCCGGCATTAGAAACCGCCGAAGCCAGTCGCCAGCCGCTGCACCAAACCATGCCGGCCTGTATGATAGGATATCGTATCCCCAAAAGGGCACAAATAGTATTCATCACCGTAAAAGTGATATTTTAATTGCAAACGGGCAATAGAAAATGAGGATTAAGATGTTAATTTACACCAGCTTCTGAACTTCCGATTCGGCAGTCAGTTCCATACCATCGGTGCGGGTAATCAGGTTCAGTCCGGGTTTTTTACCTTTTTCTATGCTTCCAATAGTATCATCAATTTTCAGGAAACGGGCACCGTTCAGGGTAGCCCAAACAATGGTATCGGCAAATTTAAGTGAAGGAAAATGCTGATGCAGCGTCTTCAATTCAGACAAAATACACAATGCATCATTTGAAGCCAGGCTGTCTGTGCCAACAGTAATGTCAAAACCTTCTCTTATAAATAATTCCACTTTGGGCAAACGCCCACCGATATAGAGGTTCGCATTGGGACAAAAGCACCAGGTAATATCCTTGTCTAAACGCTTTAGAAAGTAAATATCCTTCAGGTTGGTATAAATATTATGCACCAGCAGGATACGTTGTTCCGGTGGCAGCAATGGCGTAATGCTTTGTAATGAATTGCGTGCCTGTGGCCTGAAAAAGTCAAGACTGATACCTAATTTTTTGTAAAGACCAATAAACTCCCCGGTTTTATAGCGGTATAGCTTGTTCTCTTCTTCGGTTTCCTGGTTATGTATGGAAATGGGATTCTGATCTGTTTTGCAGAAATGGGCAATAAACCTGAACAGCTCTTTACACACACTGTACGGTGCATGCGGTACTATCGATGTGGATAATTCTCCAAATTTTTCCTTTATTTCTATCGCGTTTCTGAATACCTCTTTCGCGTCATCGGGCTTAAAGCAGAGCGTTTCGATGTAGGTATGATAAAATAACCGGCTGGCCTTTTTTACCGACTTTGAAATGCTTTGATTGGAGATATCGCCAACAGCAACAATCCCATTTTTATACATTTCCTCATCTGCCTGCTGCATAGCCTGCACAATGTTATCGGCTGCAGCGTTGCGGTTGGCAATTACCTGCTGAATAAAATTGAGCAGCCCCTGTTCGCGTTTAAAACGTCCTCTGAGATGCGATAGCTCTAAATGGCAGTGCGAATTTACAAAGCCCGGGACTATAATTCCCTGCATCCTTTTAATATCCAGACCGAGCTTATCTGCTGCTATTGCAGTGTATATCTCCGTTACCAACCCATCCCCGTCAACGGCAACTACGCCATTTTTTATGGGAGCTGATGTAACGGGGAATATATAATCTGCCGAGTAATAATTAACCATAATTAGATTTAATGTAATAGCAGCAAGTTTTATTGAAACCGTGGCAAGATAAAATTTTGCTGTTATAACAACAATTTTTATGACAAATTGTAACAAACCTTCTCTGTTTCAAGGCAAAAGAATTAATACCTTTGCATTGTGAAGGTATCTATTAAGAAAATTGATATACGTGAGATTTGTTTTGATGATTTGAAGAAAAACGTCGTTGAAATGGGCGAGCAGGCTTTCAGGGCAAAACAGATATGGGAATGGTTGTGGGCTAAATCAGCGCAAAACTTTGACGAAATGAGCAACCTTTCAAAGGCTCTTCGCGATAAGCTGAGCAGCAGGTTTTCCATTAATAGCGTAGCCATCAGCCAATCGCAACTGAGCGCCGATAAAACCATTAAAAATACATTCCGGCTGCATGACAATCATATTATTGAGGGTGTTCTGATACCAACTCCTGAACGTATGACCGCTTGCGTGAGCTCGCAGGTAGGATGCAGCTTAACCTGCAAATTCTGCGCTACCGGTTATATGGAGCGCAAACGGAATCTTACCGCTGCCGAGATTTACGACCAGGTGGTACTTATCGACAAACAGTCTAAACAACATTATAACCAGCCCTTAACCAATATTGTGTATATGGGCATGGGCGAGCCTTTGCTGAATTATGCCAATGTACTGCGGTCAGTTGAGCGCATTACTGCCGACGACGGCCTGAACATGGCAGCGAAACGCATCACCGTATCGACGGCCGGCATTGCCAAAATGATAAAGAAGCTGGGCGATGACCAGGTAAAGTTTAATCTGGCCCTCTCTTTACATGCGGCAAACGACAGTAAACGGAATGAGATCATGCCTATCAATGAGCAAAATTCATTAAGGGCTTTGGCCGAAGCGCTGAAATATTATTACGCCAAAACCAAAAATCCGGTAACATACGAATATATCATATTCGACAACTTTAACGACGGTTTAACCGATGCTATGGAACTAGCTAAGTTCTGCAAGCATTTACCCTGCAAGGTCAATATCATTGAATATAACCCTATCTCGTTTGCATCATTTCAGAATGCGGAACAGGACAAAACAGAAATATTTGCGGAATACCTGCGGAAACAGGGAATTATTACCAATATCCGCAGAAGTCGCGGTAAAGATATTGATGCCGCCTGCGGGCAACTGGCTGTAAAGGAAAAGTAGGTTAGTAAATTGGTGTTATTTCAACAATACGTTAAATAACACCAATTCTAATACTTGAAATACTATTTTAAAATAGCAAAAACAGCTTTGAAGCCCAGTATAACACCTATAATAAACAGGATGTTAGATACGATGGCCAGTGCATGGCTCTCTGAAGCAAAACGCAATAAAACACCGGTTATCCCGATAATTACGCTGATGGTCATTAATACATAATGAGCCGGTTGATTAGCCTCTTTTACGCTTTCGCTTGGAGTATATGTTTTAGATTCTTCTGACATGACTAAAATTTTGGCGCTAAAATACAATTCGTGACCGAACTATTCAACAATTTCAGAGAATTTAAGCCAGGTCTAATTGCAATTTATCCAATTCTGATGTAATGAAGCTCATTTCATCTTCCGAAAGCTTTACTTGTATTGCCCGTGCATTCTGAACAGCCTGTTCTGCATTACGTGCCCCGACTAACGCAATGGTAATGCCCGGCCGTTGTACGGTCCACCGGATGACCAGTTGGCCCAAGGTCGCGTTCTTGCTGTCGGCAAGCGGCTTAATAGCATTTAAAAAGGCATCGGTGCGCCGGATATTTTCGTCGGTATAATATTTCAGTCCTGCACGGTGATCGCCTTCAGCAAATACATGACCAGGTTTTATTTTACCGGTAAGCACTCCACGTTCCAGCGGACTATATGCAATGATAGATTTATTATTTTCGATACAATATGGAACCACATCATTTTCAATATCGCGTTTAAGCATACTGTACGGAACCTGGTTAGAAGCCAGCTTAATGGTCTTTTCTGCCTCCTGCATTTGCTGTACACTATAGTTACAAACCCCGGCGGCACGAACTTTCCCCTGTTCAATCAGGCGGGCAACGGTCTCCATTGTTTCATCAATAGGAGTGGTTACATCCGGCCAGTGAATCTGGTAAAGGTCGATATAGTCTGTCCCCAAACGTTTCAGGCTATTCTCGCATTCCTGAATAATACTGTCTTTACCGGCATATTTGTAAATGTTAATATCCTGCCCGGCATTATTCTTACTGCGAAAAGCCAGGCTGCCTTTTGTCAAGTCCCAGCGCATACCGAATTTGGTAAGAATTTGCAGCTTGTCGCGATTTATTCCGCGAATGGCCTTACCCACAATTTCCTCACTGGCCCCCTGCCCGTAAATCGGGGCGGTATCGATAGTAGTTACACCTTCATCGTATGCCGCTTTTATCGCTTCTATGGCAGCATTACTGTCGGCCCCGCCCCACATCCAGCCGCCCGCTGCCCAGGCGCCAAATGTAATAACCGACGCCTGTATATCTGTTTCTCCTAATTTCCTGTATTCCATAACCTGATCATTTGTGTCCAAAAGTAACCTATATCATGTTGGCATTAAAGTAATCCGTAAATTCTTAACACTAATTTTACGATGCGTTGTTCATTAATACATGTTATCTATAAAAACGTTTTTATTATGGCAAAGTATTCTGAAAAAGCCCAGGAAAAAGTGCATAAAACCATGCACGAGATGAAAGAGGGCAAATTAAAATCCGGATCGGGAAAGAAGGTAACTTCTAAAAAACAGGCGGTAGCTATCGGCCTCTCGGAGGCCCGTAAAGCCGGAGCTAAGGTTCCGAAAAAGAAATCCTGATCAGAGAACCCCTGAGCTCGGTTAATAGCTCTGCTTAAAACAGGGATTAATAAAGGGTCACTTTCCTGTGTGTGCGAGATACCTGCTCGTTCCCGATTCCTGACATCCGGAATCGGGAACGAAAGCAGGTGCGTTATTGGTGATCTGCCGGTTGGTGGAGAAGCAACCCTGCAATTGATGACGGGATCATTGCGCCACAATCCCAACGTCCCGCATTTAAAATTAAGGGCTGACCAAAAAGCTCTCGTCAATATTAGGGTTACATCGTGTTTGATTAGGGCGCTCTTGAAGTGTCCCGGCGCCTCCGGACAAGCTATGCGATGTGAGAGCCATACCGCCTGCCGGCAGCCGGGCAAACTGTAGCTTGATTGATCAGTGTCTTGGGCAGCCTGCTCCTGAATTATATAGCAACGAACAACGGAAAACGAACAATTTTCTGCTATCTTAGCGTGATGATTGTATACGGAATAAAAAACTGCAACACGGTTAAAAAAGCGCTCGACTGGCTAAACGGGCATCATATTGATTACCAGTTTCATGATTTTAAGAAGCTTGGCGTTACCAAAAACAAGCTGGCTGAATGGGCTGAAAAAGCAGGTTACGAAACCTTGCTGAATAAACGTGGTACAACCTGGAAACAGCTTGATGCCGCTACACAGGCATCTATAACATCAGAAGATGCAGCATTTGAGCTGATGCAGCAAAAAACCAGCGTGATCAAACGGCCGGTTATCGAATACGATAAGGGCATCCTGATCGGTTTTGACGAGAAAGCCTATGAAAATAAACTTCTTAAGTAGTAAAGGGCCTTTTTCTGGCTCTTTCTTTATAATATAGCGTTGAATAATTTCCAATAACTAATTTTATGAGCAAATTGAAGTTTTTTATCCCGGCAGTTTTACTATGCTTCATGGCAAGTATAAGTGTAGCACAAAACGGGATGTCGGGTCAATCTGACGGAATATATGATTATAACGAGGTGTTTAAACCCATGTTTTACACTAAAGACGGTAACGAGTTGCGTTCTGCGAGTGGTAAGCCCGGGCCGAAATACTGGCAAAATAAAGCCGATTATCAGCTGCGGGCTACACTGCACGAAGATATCAATGAAATTGCAGGTACTGAAATATTGACGTACACCAATAACAGCCCGGATGAACTATCATTTTTGTGGATGAACCTGGATCAAAACCTGTTCAAAGACAATTCACGCGGTGAAGCTATTGTGCCCATAACCGGCAGCCGTAACGGGCATCACGGTCAGCAGTTCAATGGCGGATTTAATATAAAGTCGGTGACATTGCTTGGTGCAGGAAAAAATCAGGCCGAAACACCGCTCAAATATCTTATTGACGATACCCGGATGCAGGTTTTTCTGCCATCGTTGCTGAAAAGCAGGGGTGGCCAACTGAAGTTAAAAATAGAGTTTTCCTTCATTTCGCCCGATTACGGTTCAGACCGGATGGGCGTAGTTCAAACCGCCAATGGTAAAATATTTACGGTAGCCCAGTGGTATCCGCGGATGTGTGTGTACGACGATATCTCAGGCTGGAATACGATTCCGTACACCGGCCCCAGCGAATTTTACCTGGAATACGGCGATTTTGATATGTACATTACTGCGCCGGCAAATCACATTGTGGTAGGTTCGGGTCAATTGCAAAACCCGGAAGAAGTTTACACCACGCAGCAGCTGCAACGCTGGAAACAGGCAGCACAAAGCGATAAAACCGTACTTGTGCGTTCTGCGTCGGAAGTTACCCAGGCATCATCGCGTCCTGCCGGAAAAAAGCAATTAACCTGGCATTTTAAGGTCAGCAATGCCCGCGATGCTTCCTGGGCGTCATCGCCGGCCTTTGTGATCGATGCAGCCAGAATTAACCTGCCAAGCGGTAAAAAATCACTGGCTATTTCAGCATACCCGGTTGAGAGCGCTACCGATACTGCCTGGAATCGCTCTACCGAATACACCAAAAAAAGCATTGAATATAACTCGGCCAAATGGTATGAATATCCGTACCCGGCGGCTACGAATGTGGCGGGCAATGAAAATGGTATGGAATATCCCGGCATTGTTTTCTGTAATCTGAGATCGTCTAAAGCACGCTTATGGGGCGTAACCGATCATGAATTCGGGCATACCTGGTTCCCGATGATCGTTGGCTCGAACGAGCGCTTATATGGCTGGATGGACGAAGGCTTTAATACTTTTATTAACTCATTGAGCACCGATAATTTTAATAATGGCGAATATCGCGATCCCGAAATTGACATGCATAAAGCTGCCCGGGTATATTGTAATCCGGTACTGGAGCCAATAATGAGCAGTCCCGATAATATGAAAGAAAAGCATATTGGTACGTTGTGCTATCGAAAACCTGCTGCCGGGCTAACCTTGCTGCGGGAACAGATACTGGGAACAGAGCGGTTTGACCGGGCATTTAAAACCTATATTGAGCAATGGGCATACAAGCATCCTGCGCCCGATGATTTTTTCCGTACCATAGAAAATGTGGCCGGCGAGAACCTGAGCTGGTTCTGGCGTGGCTGGTTCTATAATAACTGGAAGCTCGACCAGGCTGTCAGGCAGGTAAATTACGTTAACGATGACCCGAAGCAGGGAGCGCTGATAGCTATTGATAACCTGGAAAAAATGGCTATGCCGGTTATTATAGAGATTAAAACGGTTTCCGGGAAAGTTAACAGGGTTACCTTACCCGTTGAGATCTGGGAGCGTAATAGTACCTGGACATTTAAATATCCTTCACAGGAGCCGGTCTCGTCGGTAGTTATTGACCCGGATCATGTTTTCCCGGATTATAATTCTGAAAATAATACGTGGAGCAGGTAGTGCTAAGTAAAAATTCAAAACTCAAAAGTTAAAATTCAAAAGCTAAGCGCAGTGAGATCCTCCGGGTAATTTCGGGGTTCGGAATGAAAACAGGCAGGCCTTTGATAGAAATGCATTTCCCTGAAAAGTAAAATTTTTTCTTTCAGGATGAAAGAGAATTTTACTTTTGCTTTAACCGATCATAAAAAAAATAGGGGAATGAAATACATCTTTACAAGCATGGCCATGCTGCTGGCCTGGATGGCCTATGGCCAGGCAAACTACCAGCCCGGATTTGTAGTAACCACGCAAAACGATACACTGAAAGGATTTATTGATTATAGGGAATGGAATAATAATCCCGCATTCTTTTTATTTAAGCCGGCGCCCGATAGTGAGATAAAGAAACTTGGCGTTCGGGATGTAACTTATATTAGCATTGATAGCATGGATGCTTATCGTGCCATGATTATTCCTATCAGTAAAGACAGAATTGATGGCGACCTGTCATCAGGGGTAGATACCAGTAGTGTAATTGACACTGTGTTTCTGAAAACGGTATATCAGGGGCCGAAAGTTAAGCTGCTCTCTTATACAGATAAAATAAAATCACGTTACTATATACAGCATAATACAGACGCTGCTCCGGTAGAACTGGTATACCGGCAATACTATAATAAAGGGAGCGAAAGAACGATAACTATTGTAAGAGGATATCAAAAGCAATTGATCGCTGCTGCAATGCAGGCAAAAAATTACACTGCCGATGTTGAGAATGCCATTCGGTTTGCTGGTTATACGGCAGCAGATTTAATAAAATGTGTTGCAAAAATAAACGGCGACAACCGGGCTAAAGTTAAAAGATACGATCTGTCGCGTATCCGCTGGGTAATTGGAGCCGGCATTAATGCAAGCACAGCTTATTATAAAGGAGATCATGACCTGGCCGCACCGGATGCAGTTAACAAAACCTCTTATCTGCCTGTAGCCTCCGTGAGTTTAGATTGATTATTTAATCCCAATATTGGCCGGAGTATATTTCGTATAGAGTTATCCGGCTCGGTTTCTAAACCAGAGATCAGTGCAAACACATCGGGCGGAAAAGTAGAGCATAACCATTCTTTTACACAATATACGGTTTCTCTTGCTCCTCAATACATCTATAATATCTATAACAAGAAACAACTGAAATTTTTTATGGGTACAGGCCTGTCATTTAATTGGTCTCAATATCAGCATAATATCAGTACTACAAACCGTTATTCATCATCAGGAGTATCAACAACTTACCCTGCTGTTAAGCTTGAGCCATATTGGTGGAGTGTACCGGTTAAAGCAGGCATTATACTTAAACGTAATTACGGTATTACAGTTGCCTATTTGCAGCCGCTTATTCCGATAACCAATTATGTATATTATAAAGTTAATAACCGGATGATGCAGGTATCGTTTAGTTATTTTTTGAATAAATCGGCATCCAAATAAAAACAGGGAAGGGGCTTACAGGATCATTATACTCCATAATGCCAGCATCCTTTCTCAATAAAAATAGAAATGTTTTTTTCAGATAGATATTAATTAACAATGAGGGAATGAAATATATTTTTACAAGTATGATCATGGCTTTGGCCAGCTTTGTTTATGGCCAGGCAAACTACCAGCCCGGATTTGTAATAACCACGCAAAGCGATACACTGAAAGGTTTTATTAATTACCAGGAATGGAATAATAATCCTAAGAAAATTGCATTTAGAAAAACGCCCGATGGAAAAACAATTGAATTTACGCCGCAAACCATTAGGGGATTTAATGTTTCGGATTTAGAAATATACAAAAGTGCCATAGTTTCAATCAGTACAGACAAGGTTAGTGATTTGTCTTTGTTATCTACAGGAGCAGATAGCACGAGTATAACTGATACGGTGTTTTTAAAGGTGCTATATCCTGGTAAAAAGCTGCTGTTGTATGCCTATATAGATGAAATAAAACCTCGTTATTATATTCAAACTGCCGAAGATCATACTCCCAAAGAATTAACCTACCGTGAATACTATGATTCGGCCTCTAAAGTTGTTACCAAAAGGAAATACCAGCAACAGCTTATTCTTATCGCTATAAAATTAGGAGTATATAACGCTGATATAATGAACACTATAGCAGGCACAGGCTATAATGCCCAGGATCTGAAAAAATGTGTGATGCAGATTAATGGCGACAGCGAAAAAAGGAAGAACGGTTCAGCATCGCATATTCGTTGGATTGTAGGCGCAGGAATAAATGCAAGTACGGCTTATTACAAAGGCGACAATGCTTTAGCGGGGGTAAATGCAACAAGTAAGGCGTCTTATACGCCGCAAATTTCGGGTGGATTAGATTGGCTGTTCAATCCAAATACAGGGCGTAATCTTATTCATTTTGGCTTGTCCGCTTTGGTATCTAAGCCCGAAATAACTTTGGGAAAACCTGGTGATAATGTTTTTTATAAACATTCATTTACGCAATATACTTTATCCTTTTCTCCGCAATACGTTTATAATATTTACAATAAAGAGGCTTTTAAATTTTTTGTGGGTACCGGGTTTGCCATAAATCTTTCTAAATATTATAACAATAAAAACCTTACCGTATACTCAAATAATTCAGCAACGTACGACCATCCCGTTGATCTGCAACCTGCTTGGTTAAGTATTCCTGTAAAAGCAGGGGCTTTAATTAACCGTAATTATGGATTCACGCTAACCTATCTGGCTCCGGCCGGTTCTATAACAAACTACCTGTTTTATGGTATTTATAACAGAATGATACAGGCATCATTTAACTATGTGCTTGGTAAGCATAAATAGGTACCGATAATAATACCGGCAAACGGCCTCGTGTCTCTATAAACACAAGGCTGTTTGCCGTATCTGAGCGACTGTTTTGGAATGGCATTAACTAAAATCAGATTCATCAGCGCTGGGGCCATAGCTGCCTGGGAGGGGAATGTCCAGCAGGCGAAGATAAACGCCTAATTGAGCCCGGTGGTGTACAATCTGGCAAAAAGCCATACGGATAACCTCATACCTGGTTGAAGTGCTGTATATTTCATCGCCGTTGCGTAAGGTCCAGCTGCCGGTAAGGTCGCTTTCCTGTGCTTTTTCCAGATGGGCTTTTCCGTCGGCCCAACACTCTTCAAAGTAGTTTACCAGCTCTTCGGTACTTTTAATGTCTTTGGGGTTGTACGGGCTGCTGGCAAAATCAAGCTCTGAAGTGGTTAATGTCATGGTTACCCATGAGGGTAGTTCGGCCACATGCGTAGCCAGCCGTTTCAGGATCATGCTTTTGGGATGAGGCTGCCAGTTGAACTTATCGGCGGGTACACGGCTTAGCATTTTACGGGTTGTCTGAGCCTCCTGCTCCATTTCTTTCAATAATAATTCAATGATTTGCATAACAGTATTTTTTAATAGTTACTGCAAAGCAAACCGCCCGCACTGACAACCCTATGGCAGTGTATTTTGAAACATGAAAAAAACTAATAATTCACCGGCAGAAACTCCATATACTCGTTCAGCGTAATATGATCAGTTTTGCGGAAAGGTATATCCAGGTTGCGGATCTTCTGGATACGTGATACCCGGAAATCGCGGTATTCATTACGTTTGTGACACCAGGCAATTAAATGCCAGTTTAAGGCGTAAAATACTAATCCGATAGGCTCAAGCTCACGACGGCTGATCTCATCCTGGCTGTTCCTGTAATCAATATCAATTATCTTTTTTGCTGATATGGCATTTTGAAGCGCAGACAAATAGTTAAAATTATAGTTAAAGCAGGACGGAAGCTGTAATCTGATGTTTTCATTCAGGGCTTCGAGCTTTTCTTTCTGCGCCGATCGTAATACGGCCTTGATCTTATTCAAAGCGCTGGCATAATAGGTCTGTATGGATTTGTCTGTAAATCCGCTGACAAGCGATTCTATTAACAGCAGGGCATTGGCTTCTTCGGTGTTAAACGATACGGGCTGTAAAAAATATCCTTCGGCCAGGAAATAACCTTTGTTCGGTTCAAATCCTACCGGGATTCCCTGCTCGTTCAGCGCCCGTATATCCCGGTAAACGGTTCGGATGCTGATATCAAACGTTTGGGCTATGGTTTCGGTAGTGACATATTTTCGCGATTGCAGCAACGTGGATATTCCAAAAAGTCTGTCAATGCGGTTCATGATATTGCTTACTCGGCCTGTAATTTGTATGCTTTTATACCATTAAGCAGGTTGCTGATCACTTCTTCCTGGCCTTTTTCAGAATTGAGATAATCTTCTTCTTCGGTACTGCTAATATACCCAATTTCTGTAAGTACAGCGGGCATGCCGGCACGGGCCAGCACGGCCAGGCTTTGTTCCCGTACGCCGCGGTCTATACGTCCGGCCGCTTTGAACTGATCCTGGATATAGGTTGCCAGCGCCAGGCTTTGCTTGCGGAACTGGTTTTTCATGAGCGACAGGATGATGATACTTTCCGGGTCTTTCGGATCGTAACCACCATAATTGTCTTTATAATCTTTTTCAAGCAGGATAGAGGCGTTTTCGCGTATGGCGACATCCTGCTCATTTAAGCGGTTAAACCCCGATACCAGCGTTTCAGCGCCCCGGTATGAGCTTCTGCCCGGCGTTTTATAGGGGAGGGAATTACAGTGGATGGAAATAAACAGATCGGCTTTTGCATTGTTGGCTATGCCAATACGGTCGTATAATTTTACATAAACATCGGTGGTGCGGGTATAGATTACCTTCACATCCGGCAGCTCTTTTTTAATGGCTTTGCCTAAACCAAGCGCTATTTTAAGCGCTACGTTTTTCTCTTTGGAATAGGCGCCCGATGCACCGCTGTCTTCGCCGCCGTGACCGGCATCAATAACAATGGTTTTTACCTTGCCGGATAAGCTTTGTGCATGAACTGCAACGCTGCAAATACATAAGAAATAAAGGAGGATTGTCTTTAAGCCGTTCAAAACTGTAGTATTTATAGTTACGTATCTGGCCGGCAAATATACTGATGTTTATCTAACGTATAAACCGGAGAGGCTGAAAGATAATTAAGAATTGGAATGTTACCATTTTGGTAATATATTTGTATATGCGAATAATCGCTAAAAAGACACTGGTTGGATTTTATCAGGAAAATGCTTCGTCTAAAAAGCATTTAGAGGCTTGGTTTAAGGAAGCGGAGGATAGTAATTGGGAGAAACCGGGAGATATAATTAATGATTATCCTTTTGCGGATGTGATTACGGGAAAGAGGTTTGTGTTTAATATTAAAGGCAATGATTTCAGGTTAATTGCAGATATTGAGTTTCGGTTGAAAATAGTATTTATTGTATGGATTGGTACGCATGCTGCGTATGATAAAATTAATGTTAAGGAGATTAAGTATGTTAAGGCTCATTAAAACCGAGGAAGAATACGAAAATGCACTTGAAGATGCATATAGCCTCATGCAGCGAGATAATTTAGAAGGTGAAGATCAAGACAGGCTGGAACTTTTAACGCTTTTAATAGAACATTATGAGAAAGAGCATTACACGGTTATGCCTCCAAATCCCATTGATGCAATAAAGTTCAGGTTGGAACAATTAGGCAAACCGGAAACAGAACTCTCGAAGATTTTGGGCGCCAGAAGCCGGCAGTCTGAAATACTGAGCGGCAAACGTAAACTAAGCTTAGAAATGATTCGGCGGTTACACGACGCTTTGGGAATACCTGCGGTAAGCTTAATTGGTAAGTATTGATGTATGAAAATAATAAACGCTGCCCGGAATATTCCGGCAGCGTTATTAAAAGGGCGTTAATTATTAATAGAAGCATTGCAAGGTGTGAGCTACAGGCTCACACCAGCGTAGGGATGTTTTTTAGTAACTTTTAACTTTTAAATTAAAAGAACCGTCTGTGATCTCTTTGAAATCGTTACTATCATTTTGATTTCTTGCTTTAAATTTAAAAGTGCCTTTTACATTTCCGGTTTTAGAGAATTCAGAGATTTTTACTTCTCCTATAGCCCCACTGCCTGAATAGGGTGCTGCCCAGGTTTTTGAGCCGCTAACACTTGCTTCCACATAAGATGCGGTAACCGCAATAGCTACTCCGCCACTGGTTATTTCATAAGTGCCGGGTTTTTCATCATAACCAGTAATAATAAGGTTAATGGTTTTACCTCCCATATCTACCCCCATCATCGTTAAAGCTTTACCTGTCGACACAAAATTTGCACTGGCCGTCATTGAAACCCAACTTGAGCCTGCTATTTTAGCTTTAATAGTGCCTTCCGCGGCATTTCCGCCATCGCCGCCGTCTTTGTCTTTTTTGCATGCAGCAATAGAGAATAAAATTAATCCGGCTGCCATGAGTGTTTTGAGCGTTTTCATAATTAATACTGTTAAATTGTTTTGGTTATTGTTTACCACAAAAGAATCCGGTTTCGGTGCAGCATTCAATCCGTAATTCCACGGATTTTTGCTTTTTGTTGTAACGATATTCTTATGTTCCCGGGAGGCTAAAATCCAGCCTTTAAACGGTTCTACAGATACCGGGATCCTGGTATTTTGATAAAATGGTTGGATGGCATTGCCGATTTAAACCCGATTGTAATGGATACCGGCCTGTGTGGAAGGCTTGCAGGCGTATGAATGGAAAGCGGGACTACCGGTTCCGAAGTGCTTCCGGCAGTGCTTTTCAAAAAATATCAAGAGGTATTTTATTGAACGGAAATCCGTTTCACGATGGACTCGTTGCCAACCATAAGGCGAATAAAATAGACGCCGCTGTTGAGCTTGTTGGCAACATAGAAGGTGTTACTTTGCTCGCCGGCCGATACCCGTTGTGATAACAGGGTGGTAATTTCATTGCCAAGCACATCCATTACCTTGATGGTAACATTGGCATTCCTGTTAACGTGATAGGAGAGGTTTAACAAATCTGACACGGGATTAGGATAAACCTTAACGTTGCTGACTGTTTTATCGTCGGGTTGTAACAGGTTTTGTGGTGTGCTGTTGATAATAAGCGAAGAGCTTTTAAGCGTATTGGGATTGAACGGAATAAAACCGAATATAGAAGAAGTGATGCGGGTTAACAGAGGTCTGTTAGGCCGGGTATCTGATATTTTGCTGGTTGATTTGGCAGACGACTGTTGTTTAATCTGCGATGAATCGCTCAATGTTGGAGCTACCGCTGCATACAAACTTATATTGCATAAAACTGTTATAGCAGCTAATGCAACAGATACAGGGCCAAACAACTTAGAGTAAAGTTTTTTCATCCAGTTTAAAATTCAATACAAAAGTAATAATATTATATAGATAGTATCAAAATTTACGCTTACTCTGATTAATAATTTAACAAAATTTAACATACATGGTTCGCAAAATTTATACCTTAAAAAAGGCTGAAAATCAAATTGATTTATTGGTTATAAGGTGTACTTTTGTGCCCGTATTTAACGAACTGCTTAAAGGTGACTAATCATAAGGATTTACACAAGCTCTCATCTGCCGGTCTGCTTATTAGTTTAGGTATTATTTATGGTGATATCGGTACATCGCCTTTATATGTTTTTAAAGCGATAATTGGTACCCAGGCTATAGCGGCAGATACCATATTGGGCGGCTTATCGTGTATTTTCTGGACGTTGACGTTGCAAACCACTGTTAAATATGTGATCATCACGCTCAGGGCGGATAATAAGGGTGAGGGTGGTATTTTTTCGCTGTTTTCGTTAGTGCGCAGAAAGGCAAAGTGGCTGATCTACCCGGCCATGATAGGTGGTTGTACGCTGCTGGCCGATGGTATGATTACGCCTCCGATAACGGTTTCGGCCGCTATTGAAGGTTTAAATGCCAAATATGCGGGTTTGCCTACGGTGCCTATTGTGGTAGCCATTATCACGGCGCTGTTTATCATACAGCAATTTGGTACGTCGTTGGTTGGACGGGCATTTGGCCCCCTGATGTTCATCTGGTTTACCATGATGGCGATATTGGGCGGGGTTTACGTATTCCAGTTTCCATCTATTCTTAAAGCTATTAACCCGTATTATGCCGTTCATTTGCTGTCGGCCAAGCCAGGTTCGCTATTGATTTTAGGGGCTGTATTCCTGTGTACTACGGGAGCTGAGGCTTTGTATTCTGATTTGGGACATTGTGGCCGGTCTAATATTCGCATTAGCTGGATTTATGTAAAAACCTGCCTGCTGCTCAACTACATGGGACAGGGCGTATGGCTATGGCAGCATCAGGGAAATACGCTTACCGCCGGCGTGGATAACCCATTTTATGCGCTTATGCCCGACTGGTTCCTGATGTTTGGTATCGCTATTGCTACTATTGCGGCTATTATTGCCAGCCAGGCAATGGTAACCGGGTCGTTTACGTTGATTTCGGAAGCTGTCCGGCTTAATTTATGGCCGAAAGTTAAAATTAACTATCCGTCAGACCAGAAAGGTCAATTATATGTGCCTTCCATTAACTGGATATTATGGTTGGGCTGTATCGTGGTGATCCTTATTTTTAGGAAGTCGGGTAATATGGAAGGCGCTTATGGATTAGCCATTAACATGACTTTCCTGATGACTACGATTTTAGTCTCTGTATATCTTAAGCGTAAAAAGTTCCCGAACTATCTTATCGCCCTGTTTTTAATTGTCTACCTGAGCATTGAGTCTACGTTTTTTGTAGCCAATATGTCTAAACTGCTGCATGGCGGCTGGTTTACCATCCTGTTAAGCGGAGTTTTGTTTTCGGTGATGTGGACATGGGCATCGGCACGCCGGATAAAGAACCGGTATGTAAAGTTTGTTGAGATAGAAGATTATTATCCTATCATCAGCGAGCTGAGCGAAGATACTTCGGTGCCTAAATATGCTTCGCAACTGGTATATCTTACCAGCGCCAATTTCAAGTCGGAAATAGAATCAAAAATCATGTATTCTATTTTGCAGAAAAAGCCCAAGCGTGCCGATGTGTATTGGCTGGTGCATGTGGATGTAATGGATGAGCCATATACCCGTGAATATATTGTTGACGAGCTTATTCCCAATAAGCTTATCCGGATAGATTTTAAGCTCGGGTTCAGGGTTGAGCAGCGTATCAACCTGCTATTCAGGCTGGTGGTTGAAGAGCTGGTGAAAAACGGCGAGGTAGATATTACCAGTCGTTATGCTTCGCTGAACAAGTATAAAATAGTAGGCGATTTCCGGTTTGTTGTACTGGAGAAAATCCTGTCGCGGTCAAACAAATTAAATTTGATAGAGCGCTTTATTATGGATTACTATTTTATTTTGCGTCATTTCAGCTTGTCGGAAGAGCGGGGTTTTGGCTTAGACCTGAGCTTTGTTACAGTAGAGCAGGTTCCGTTGATTGTAACCACTACAGAGAACGTAAAACTGAATCGGATACGGATTTAGAGAGCCCACCCCGACTCTCTCTAGGGGAGCTATCGTGCGTACACATCCTATCACTCTTAGCTATGAATCCGTTGTTATGTATGCGGTATGCCTACTAAGCAAATCGTCAGGTTACTTTGATAAAAGTAAGAGATTTTCCGAAGTACGCCGTCAATCCCCAAGAGCCGGACAAATCAAAAAAACAGTTGCAGAATAGTATCTTTAGCACAGCCAAGCCTTAAACGTAGTGGTTTTGTGAACAAGTTTGCATAAAGCGTTCGATCTGTACTAACGAACAAAACGAAGCGCCGCTGTTTTTTTGATGAGCGTAGGCTATGTGGATAAAGGCTCCTAGTGGGATTGACAAGCATTTTTGCCTACTTTTTGATGCCTCAAAAGTAGGATGCCCCGCGGTATAGAGCGAAATAATATTTGTGTCCACACGATAGCTAAGGGAGGGAGCAGGGCAGTGTTCTTCTGTCTTGTCTCTTGCTTCTATTCTCTTGTTTAGCCTCACCCCCAACCCTTATCCGAAGGAAAGGGGAGGCCGGCAGTGCTTCTACCTTGTTTCTTACTTCTATGCTCTTGTTTCTCACTATTGCTTTCTGACTTTCCCGACTTCCGGACTGTTCGCCATAGGCTATGAACCATGAACTATCAGCCACATGTATCTTCCTAATTTCAATTTCCAGTTTTCATAAATTATTTCTATCTTTGCCCGGCAAATAATAGTTCTAAAACGTATTTGCCATGCAACTTGACCCCGAAAAATTTGTCGCCGAGGGACTTACTTACGACGATGTTTTACTGATACCTGCCTACTCTGAAGTTTTACCAAGCGATGTTGATACCAGCACGTATTTAACCTCAAAAATTAAGCTGAATGTTCCTATTGTATCCGCGGCAATGGATACGGTTACTGAGGCAGATCTGGCTATCGCAATAGCTCAGGCCGGCGGAATCGGTATGCTGCATAAGAATATGACCATCCAGCGTCAGGCCGAAGAAGTGCGTAAGGTAAAGCGTTCTGAAAGTGGTATGATACAAGACCCGGTAACCGTGGCAGAAAATGCGCTTGTTGGCGATGCTGTAAAGCTGATGGAGGGTTACAGTATTGGTGGGATACCGGTGGTTTCGGCAGGAAATAAGCTGGTGGGCATTATCACCAACCGTGATTTGCGTTTTCAGAAGGATATGAATAAGCCGGTAAAGGAGGTGATGACCAAAGATAACCTGGTTACCGCACCCGAAGGAACGGACTTGTTGCAAGCCGAAGAGATATTACAGAACTATAAAATAGAGAAGCTCCCCGTGGTAAATGCCGATGGCGTTTTAATCGGCTTAATTACGTTTAAGGATATCCAGAAATTTAAGAATTATCCCAAAGCTTGCAAAGATGAGCATGGCCGGTTACGGGTAGGCGCTGCCGTTGGTGTTGCCGCGGATAACCTGAACCGTGTTGCCGCGTTGGTGCAGGCCGGTGTAGATGTGGTAACCGTAGATACAGCTCACGGTCATTCTAAAGGTGTGATTGAAATGGTAAAAAGCATTAAAAAGCTTTATCCCGATTTGCAGGTTATTGCCGGAAACATTGCTACCGCCGAGGCTGCTATCGCATTAGCCGATGCCGGTGCTGATGCTGTTAAAGTGGGTATCGGTCCCGGTTCTATTTGCACTACTCGTATTGTGGCAGGTGTTGGTGTACCGCAGTTATATGCCGTATTTGAATGTGCAAAAGCCTTGTGTGGACGTAATATCCCGGTTATTGCCGATGGTGGCATTAAACAAACAGGTGATATTGTGAAGGCCATTGCTGCCGGGGCAAGCTCTATTATGGCGGGCTCGCTTTTCGCAGGCGTGGAAGAATCTCCGGGTGAAACCATTATTTACGAAGGCCGTAAGTTTAAGGCATACCGTGGAATGGGTTCTGTGGAGGCTATGGCTAAGGGTTCTAAAGACCGCTATTTCCAGGATGAGACTGATGTAGTTACCAAACTTGTTCCCGAGGGTATTGTAGGACGCGTTCCTTATAAAGGTACACTGGCCGAGGTAATTTATCAATACATTGGTGGATTACGTGCCGGTATGCACTATTGTGGTTCTGCTACAATAGCCCAATTGCAGGAAGCCCGTTTTGTACGTATTACAGCGGCTGGTATGCGTGAAAGCCATCCGCACGATATAACCATAACGAAGGAAGCGCCGAATTACCAGTATAGCCGGTAAGATAATGAGAGGATGACCTTGTGGAAAGAGTGATGCATAAGGTTTCAAGGAACTTTCCATATTCAAAGTAGAAAACTCTCAGAGCCTGTTAAAATTTCAAAAATTTCACAGGCTTTAATGAATGGACGGTGAAGACACCGTCCATGGCTTCCTGCCCCGGATGACGGGAGCTTTTTGGTCAGCCCCGGCTTCCCGACAAGCATCCGGTTTGTTATATCTCTGTTGTCAATTCGCTGAAAATCAGCGATATGGCAAGAAAAGCTGTGCAAAGGCGCCGGGTTGTCCTGCCATCATCCTTATGGCGTACTCACCGCTACCGGCAGGATCTTCCCGTTGTAAAACTTATGCCCGGTCAGGGCGAAATCGGCAATATATTTGCCCATCTCAAAAGCCAGTACCGGCGATTGAAATCCGGGGAAGGCAAGCTCCAGCATCTCTGTTTGTGCTGAGCCTAAAGCCAGGCAGTTCACCTTGATCTTCCGGTCGGCAAGCTCATAGGCCAGGCACTCGGTTAAGGTATGCAAAGCGGCCTTACTGGCCGAATAAGCCGATAAGCCCGGGAATTTTACGCTGCCCTGGAAACCACCCATACTGCCTATATTTACAATATGTCCGCCTTCGTTGATCAGGGGCAGCAGGTTCTGGATCATTTTTACATGCCCTAAAAAATTGCTTTGCAGCATTTCGGCAAAGTCGATCTGTGTGGTTTCGGTAAACGGCTTATTAGCAAGCAAACCGGCATTATTGATCAAAATATCTACCGGGCCCAGGTACTGCTTCACAAAAGGGATAAGTCCTTCGGCATAATCGTCGTGAACAATATCAAACTTAGCAGGAAACAGGCTGCAATCCGGGTTCAGACCTTTGGCAATTTCATACAGGCGTTGCAGCTTGTTTTCAGACCTTGCCAGGGCAACTACGTGATTATCATTATCCATAATCAGGTCAAGCACCGCCTCAAAACCTACACCACTACTTGCCCCGCTAATTACAATATTCATGTTGTACGATAATTAATTATTTAATTCTTACTGTTTTAACAGCTGCACTGTCAGCCGGTTTTAAAATAGCATTAATACCTGATGCCAAGCCGTTTAAAAATAAAATGCAGCAGCCAAAGCGGCCCGATCAGCAGAAACCGGAGGTCATCAAAAAACGATGGCTTTTTCCCTTCAATTTTGTGTCCGGCAAACTGCCCGATCCACGATAGTGCAAAAATAATCAGGCAGCTTATCCACATCGGCGGCCAGCCCTGGTTTTCGTGCAGCTTTTCCAACCCTACAATACCGGCAGAAGCCACCATCAGGAAGATCAGCATAATATACGATAGTACCGGCGATAAACGGTAGTAATAGTACACAACCGCCGCCAGCAGGAACGATGCCCAGTTAATAAAACCGTTATAACGTCCTAAAAAATCCAGGTGAGGAAAAGGGATGGCCCACACCAATCCAAACAGGCTGAAAACAATCATCGGAACACAGATCCAGTGGATCAGCTTATTAACAGGATGTTGGTGGGCCGCCGCATATTGTTCAAAATAAGTATCTATCGGCCGTTTTTGTTCGGTTTTTGCCATGCCCTAAAAGTACATAAAAGGGCCAATGCCTGTCAATAATTATTTACCGGGGCCAAATGCCGGAAAATGTGACGAATTAAGAAGGTATAATTGAAACAATTAACCGGTAAAAGCCGGCTGGTATCCGGTAATTTTGAACCGTACCTAATTATAACGAATATGACCAGATACCCACTACCGCTTTACATCATTTTATTACTGTTGTTTCCTGTTCTTTTACGTGCCCGTGTTAAGCTGCCGGCATTTATTGGCGATAATATGGTTTTACAGCAGCAATCGCAGGCAAAGCTATGGGGATGGAGCAAAGCCAACAGCACTGTAAATATTGAAACTTCGTGGGATCATAAACGATACAAGGCAACGTCTGACACAAAAGGTAGCTGGACTGTCAAGGTATCTACACCCATTGCGGGAGGCCCTTACAACATCACGTTTAATGATGGTGAAACCTTAACGCTCAGCAATGTGATGATAGGCGAGGTCTGGTTCTGTTCCGGCCAGTCGAATATGGGAATGCCCCTGGCCGGAAATTCTTCGCCCATTTTAAATGGCAATGAAATTATCCTGAATGCCGATAATAACAACCTCCGCCTGTTTAGCGCCGGATTGGCCGCAACACTATCGCCTCAAACAGATTGCAAAGGCCAGTGGAACGTATCCACATCAGAAACTGCAAGAAATTTCAGCGCCATAGCTTATCAATATGGCGATATGCTGCAAAAAAAACTGCATGTGCCTGTTGGCCTGATCGTATCCAGCAGCGGCGGCACCATGATCGAATCGTGGATGAGCAAAACCAGCCTGGCCGGCTTTCCGCAGGTAACTATCCCAACCAATATTGATACCGTTAAACGGCCAAATAAGCTCCCGACCACCCTGTTTAACGGCATGATAGTGCCCTTTATCGGCTTCAACATCAAAGGGTTTATCTGGTACCAGGGCGAAAGTAACCGCCACGAGCCGCAACTTTACGGAAAGCTTTTCCCGGCTATGGTTGCCGACTGGCGCAAGCGGTGGCAAATGGGCGACCTGCCATTTTATTATGTGCAAATTGCGCCTTTTGGCTCTAAAGATAAAACCCGGAGCGGCCCGCTTTTACGCGAAGCCCAGTTAAAGGCCATGAGCCTCATTCCCAACTCGGGCATGGCGTCGGCTTTGGATGTAGGCATGGAAAAGGACATCCATTATATGGATAAAACCACTCCTGCGCACCGGCTGGGATACTGGGCGCTGGGCAACACGTACGGCATAAAAGGCATTGGCTATCGGGCGCCTATGCTTAAAAACATGACCGTAAAAGGCAACGAAGTTCTGTTGAGCTTTGACAATGCCCCCTATCTCACTTCGTTCAGAAAACCGTTAACCCTGTTTGAAGTGGCTGGCAGCGATAAGAAATTTTACCCGGCGCAGGCTACCATAAAAGGCAACCAGGTAACCGTAAAAAGCGACCAGGTTAGCGCACCGGTGGCGGTACGTTATGCGTTCAAAGAATTTGTTGTGGCCGAGCTGTACAATAACGACGGCATACCGGCATCTTCATTCAGAACAGACAACTGGGACGAGGTACGGTAAAAAGCCTTGTTTGCACATTTTTAAAATAACTGTGTAAAACCATCAGCAGGTTCACATATTTTATTGTTCGGCATCCGTATTTTTCAATAAAAGTGGCATATTTACGTTTTGTAGTATGCCGTTTTTATTGAATATCCTTTTTAGCTCGTTCCACTTTTTCTGGCTGTTGTTAAGTCTGCTGCTTGGAGCGCTTTATGCCTGGCTGCTTTACAAACCGCTCGGTAAGCTGCGTTTAACGTACAGCCTTTTTGCCCTGCGATGCATTACTGTTGCGGCATTATTCTTTTTATTGTCTGCCCCGCTGATTAACCGCATTAGCCGCAGCGTAGAAAAGCCCCTTATTATTCTTGCGCAGGATAATTCTTCGTCCATAAAAATAAGTCCGGCCAAGGGCTTTGATTTCGGCGTCTATAAAAATGCACTTAATAAGCTGCAGCAGGCGCTGGCTGAGGATTACGAGGTAAAAACCGTTTCATTCGGTTCGAAGGTAAATCCGGGTCTTCGTTTCGCTTATAATGAGCCGTCAACCGATATAGCTGCCGTTTTCAAAACAGTAACCGGCCAGTTCTCGGGCCGCAATATCGGGGCGGTTATCCTGGCTTCGGATGGTATTTACAATACCGGCGACAACCCGGTTTATCTTGCCCGGCAAAACAAATTCCCGGTTTATACCATCGCCCTGGGCGATACCATACCCAAACGGGATGTGGTGATCAGCACTATTAATTATAACCGCATTGTTTACCTGGACAATAAGTTTGAGGTTGAGGTATTTATTGACGCGTACCAGTGTGCCGGTCAATCCACAAACCTTACCATAGCCGATAGCTCGGGCGTAATATTCAGCAAACCGGTTGCTATTTCGTCAGGGAGCTACCACACCATTATCCGCACGGCTTTGCCGGCAAAGAAAAAAGGGATTCAGAAATTCACATTCAGGCTATCGCCGGTTAGCGGAGAGCTTTCTGCCGAAAATAACACACAACATATTTTTGTGGATGTGCTGGACGACAGGCAGAATATCCTGATCATTGCCAATGCTCCGCATCCGGATATCTCGGCCCTGAAGCAATCCATTGAATCTAACAAAGGTTACGAGGTGAAAACCACGCTGGCGGCCGATGTCAAGCCACAAGATATTGCCAAGGCCGGGTTGATTATCCTGCATCAGCTGCCATCGCAAACGCAAGCAGCTCAGGATATTTTTAAGGCCGTTCAACATAAGCCCTGCTGGTTTATTTTAGGTGCGCAAAGCGATGTAAACCGGTTCTCGCAAATGCAGCATGCATTGAGTATTTCGGGGAATAATACCGTTCAGGAAACTACGGCCAGGCCCAATACAGGATTTTTCACCTTTGCGGTATCTGACAGCACACTCGGCAAAATTCAAAATTTTGCACCGCTTACTGCCCCTTTCGGGAATTACACGCCGAAGGCACAAAGTACGGTTTTGCTGAACCAGCAGGTTGGGAAAATTGTGACAGCGAATCCATTATTATTATTTTCGGATGAAAATCAACGTAAAATCGCGGTTTTAACGGGCGAGGGCATTTGGCGCTGGCGTCTAAACGATTTCGCCGAGCATAACAATCACGATGCTGTGAATGAGCTGGTTTCTAAAATCATCCAGTATTTATCTGCCCGCGATGACCAACGGAAATTCAGGGTTTATCCCACACAAAACGCTTTCCCCGAAAACTTGCCCGTACAGTTTAACGCCGAATTGTATACCGATGCTTACCAGCTAATTAACACCCCGGAGGTTAGCCTGACGGTAAAAAACAAGCAAAATAAAACCTATAATTACCTGTTTACACGCAACCAGAATGCTTATGTGCTTAACGCGGGCACCTTACCTGCGGGCGAATACACGTTCAGTGCTGCTACACAACTGGCCAATCATAAGCTTACCGCAAGCGGTCGCTTTATTGTGGAGCAGCAACTGGCAGAATTGCAGCAAACAACCGCCAATCACCAGTTATTATTTCAGTTAGCACAAGCTACGGGTGGCAGTATGCTTTATCCTGGTAAGATAGCCCAATTGCCTGAACTGCTGAAAAAGAACGAGCTGATCAAATCGGTAAGTTACGAGGACAAACGCTATGAGGATATGATCAACCTGAAAGCGGTCGCTATCCTGCTGCTCCTGTTATTATCTGCCGAATGGTTTTTACGCAAGCGTAACGGGGAGGTCTGATGTAAAGGCAAGAGGGTTTTAAGTTGTAAGTTTTACGTTGTACGTGGCTGATGGCTTATGGTTCATAGCGGATAGTCCGGAAGTTAGAAAGACCGAAAGTCCGGAAGCTTACTCCCTCCCTTGCGCCATCGCTAAAGCTAAGGCGGCACGCGGTTGGGAGGGTCGGGGTGGGCCACGTTCCTGGTTTCTTACCTGCTGCCTGCAACTTGCAAGCTATGGCCTATCAATTGAAAGTTTATGTAAGAAAGTCTATTTGCTTGTTAAAAAGATGGACTTTGTTTGATGATATCCCGGGCAATTTTTCTAAATATTTAACTCTATAGGTATTTTGGTGAGGTTTTTCGCAGTTTTATTTAATTGAAATGAAATCGGGGATATCTTTAATGGATAAGAAGAATGTCCATTATTTTCCTAAAAACCTCTATTTATAAGCCTCGGTTTAACTCTAATCTTTGTCTAAGAAAATTGTTATCCGAGTAAACCAATTATTCCAAACTTCTAAATTTTAAGCAATATGAAAAAAAACATACTCATTCTTACATGGGTATTCTCCTTGTTGCTGTGCGGGCGAAGTTTCTCTCAAACAGTAACGGTTAAAGGAAAGGTAATGGAGGGCAATGAGCCTGTACCAGGAGCCAGCGTACGTGTAAAAAATACCAACATCGGTACCAGCACGGATGCTGACGGAGAGTTCTCAGTAAATGCACCGGCAAACGGTGTTCTGGTCATTACCTCGCTGGGGTACATTACCCGGGAAATACCCGTAAACAACAAAACGTTTATCACCGTAAACCTGCAAACTAACCAGAAAGAATTAGATGAGGTTGTTGTAGTGGGTTATGGTGAGCAAAAGAAGCTAACCCTTACCGGGGCGATTTCAACTGTTTCGGGGGCCGATCTGGTAAAAGCGCCTGTAGCCGGTATCAGTAACGCTTTAATCGGTATGGCGGCAGGTATATCGGCAGTTCAAAAATCCGGAGAATTTGGAAGTGACAAGGCTACCATTTACATCCGGGGAAGGGCTACTCTGAATAGTGGGGGAAGGGAGCCCCTGATTATGATTGATGGGGTAGCACGGGATACCTATAATAACCTTGATCCTAATGAGATAGAATCCATCAGTATTTTAAAAGATGCCTCAGCTACAGCTGTGTACGGTGTTCAAGGTGCTAACGGCGTAATCCTGATTACTACGAAACAAGGTAAGCCGGGAAAACCACAAGTAAATGTTACCACGAATGCCGCGGCCATTCAGCCTACCATTTTACCGAAATATCTTGGTTCATACGATTACGCTGTGCTAAGGAATGAGGCCGAGGTAAACGGGGGGAAAACACCTACGTTTACCCAGGAGGATCTGGATCTTTATAAGTCCGGTGCCGACCCGATCTTTCATCCCAGTAATGATCTGATCAATGACCTGATCAAACCCTTTTCATTTCAGCAGCAGTATAATACCAACATTTCGGGTGGTACCGATAAAATGCGATACTATACCTCATTAGGCTACTTTAATCAAAGCGGGGGATATAAGAAACCGGAGCAAAGCCTGGGATTTCCGTTTAAGCAAAACTATGATAAGTATAATGTCAGGATGAATTTTGATTTCAATGTTAATAAAGACCTGACTGTATCGCTTAAATTAGGTAACCAGATCACCAATAACTATATTCCGAACGGAGGCGCCTGGGGAGCTTTTGATAAAGCAGCTAACCGGCCGCCTATGACGAGCCCGTTATTTGTTGACGGTAAATATATTGAGAAAGTTATTGGTTTACCCGGTGCTAATAGTAATTTACCCAATTTTAATCCCTGGGGTGATGCCGGGCCAACGAGCACTGTGGGAGCATTTATTACAGAGGATTATTCCAGCACCCTGAATACCAATCTATCAGTAAACTATAAGCTGGATAAAGTTACACCCGGCTTATCGGTAAGGGCTATGGGTGCTTATGACAGTTATTACTTAAAACACAAGGTTAGAACCAGTAATTTTCCGAAGTGGACGGTTGTAAAGGACGCTAATGCCCCCGAAGGTTACCGTTTATACCAAAGCTCAGATGATGGCCCTTTTACCAGTTTATCTGAAGGTATTGGCGATGCCAATAAAGTGCGTAAGGTGTATACAGAAGCAGCCATTGACTATAAGCGCTCTTTCAATTCAACGCACAATGTCAGCGGTTTGATATTGGGTAACTTTTCCAGGGAGGTTGCTCCTGCTATGCTATATAAATTACCTCATGTTTATTTAGGCATAGTTTCCAGGGTTACCTACGATTATAAGAATCGTTATATGACCGAAGTGAATATGGGGTACAACGGTTCCGAGCAATTTCCCGAAGGCAAGCGCTTTGGCTTTTTTCCTTCCTTCTCGCTGGGATGGATACCTACAAACGAGCCCTTTTTTCCAAAGAACGACTATGTTTCGTTTATCAAGTTCAGGGGCTCGTATGGTGTAGTAGGGAATGACCAGATTGGAGGACAACGATATTTATACCTTGATCCACCATATACGCTCTCCAATGGAGGAAATCAGGCGGTTACATTTGGTAACCCGGGTGTGGATTTTGCCCGGTATAATATGTATAAAGAAGGCGCTATTGGAAATCATGATGTTACCTGGGAGCGGTCCAAGAAACTGGATATTGGCGCAGAAATAAAGTTCTTTAACGATAGGTTATCCTTTACCGGCGATTATTTCAGAGAAAAGCGGGATAACATTTTATGGAATTTGAGCACAGTACCTGAACTTGTAGCGGCAGCATTACCACCGGCCAATATCGGTAAAGTAAATAACCACGGTTTCGAATTAGAGCTGGGATGGGACGGCAAAGTTAACCAGGTGCAATACTGGGTAAAAGGAAGCTATTCGTTTGCCCGCAATAAGATCATTTTCCAGGATGAGGCCAGTCGTAAGTATGAATATTTGTTAAGAACCGGCCGGTCGCTGGGGCAATACTTCGGTTTAACGTACGAAGGCTTTTACAATACCATAGATGAGATCAATGCCGGTCCGCAGTCAAAATGGGCTACGGGAGGTTTGCAGCCTGGTGATATGAAATATAAGGATTTAGATAATAGTGGTATTATCGATGACGATGATATGGGGCCTGTTGGATATTCAGACTGGCCGGAGATTGCCTATACCATGCAGGGCGGTTTTTCATGGAAAGGATTTGATCTGTCTGTGTTATTCCAGGGAACAGCCCACGTATCGGTAAGCTTTAGCTCGGCTGCCGCATATCCCTTTGTATCATCGTGGGGATCTGCCCAGGAATGGCATTTAGAGCGCTGGTCGCAGGAGCGGTATGACAATGGTGAGAAAATTGACTTCCCGAGGGTAGAGCTTTCTCCGGATCAGGGACATAATTATAAGCCTTCCAGCTTCTGGATACAGGATGCATCGTACATACGCTTAAAAAACCTGGAGCTGGGTTACCGGTTCACCGCAAAATCATTGAAAAGGATCGGGTTAAATTCCATGCGGGTGTATGTGAGCGGTAATAACCTCATTACCTGGGATCACCTGAAATACAGTAAAGATCCGGATGCCCGTGAAGCATGGGGACGTGTATACCCTACCATGCGGGTGTTTAACGGAGGGGTTAATTTTCAATTTTAATTATAATAGTTTTTGATATGAAACGAAACGTATTCAATAAAATACTTGTAGTAAGTATGAGTATATTGATGCTGACCTCCTGTACCAAATACCTGGAAAAACCGGAGAGCAGCGACATCAAAATAGATGATATTTTTTCTTCGGCCGAGCGGACAGAGCAGTTTTTATGGACTGTTTATCAAACATGCTCTATCTTTGAATTTCCGTATTACTGGGCATCCGGCGAAAATGGCTATTACCATTACGGCGCAACGTACACTATTGTAGCTGCGGCTGATGATGAAGCCGACGCTTATTCGAATATTACAGGAGCTGAAGCTTTCAATAAAGGGAACTGGAGCTCAAGCGATATTTACTGGTATGAATTCAGAAGCGAATTTTGTTACAAGGGGATCCGTAATGCCAACCTGTTCATAGAAAATATCGACAAAGCCCCTTTCTCGGATAAAGAAAAAGCGTCGATGAAAGCAGAAGCCATTTTTCTACGGGCTTTAATGCACTTTGATCTGATGCAACGTTTAGGCGGGGTTGCCATTGTTGACAAATCGTTGAAAGTAACCAGTGCCGAAGATGTCCCCGAGGTACGTATTCCACGAAGCACCTATGAGGAGACTGTAAACTTTATCGTGAAAAGCTGCGATGACGCCGCAAAAGATCTGCCCAATAGCTACCCAAGCAAGTACCGTGGCCGGATTGTTAAAGGAGCGGCATTGGCATTAAAAGCCAGGACACTATTATATGCAGCCAGCCCCTTGTTTAATTCGGCGCAGTCGTATGTGCCGGTAGCCGATCCTGAATTGCGGAAAATGATAGGTTATACCAATTACGACCCTCACCGTTGGCAGCTGGCAGCAGATGCCAGCAAAGCGGTTTTAGACTGGGCCGCAAATGAAAGTGGGTGGTGTAAATTGTACCGTGAAAAAAGTAACCTGGTTGACCGTTACGAGGAGATATTTATTAATCCAAGTGTAAACGAGACCATACTGGATGCCGGATTTATGGGTACAAGTACGAACAACTATTTTGTACGTTTCATGACTCCGGGAACAGTAGTTTACACCGGTACAGACCCAATTAATATCGGTGTTACGCTTAATTTTACTAAGTTCTATCAGAAAGCAGACGGTACCGACCAAACCTGGGATGAGCAACCCGGAGTTAATTATCCTTATTCAGAGTACCGCAGGAAATTGAAAGAGTTAGAGCCTCGTTTCCAGGCATCAGTATTCTATTCCGGCGAGGAATGGGCACGGGGAACCGGTACCGTTTATCACTTTTATGAGCAGCATGGCAAATTGCTGGATGCCTATAATGGCGTTGGTTTCCTGCGCAAATTTGTGAAAGGCGTTAGAAACGGTTCTAATCCTCCTCCAAAATGGATCACCTTCCGTTTAGCTGAATTTTACCTCAATTATGCCGAAGCGTTGAATGAGGTTAATGGCGATCCCAACCAGATCACCTGGGCAATTAACGAGATCAGGGACCGGGCCGGTATGCCTGGATACTCCTATACCAACCAGGAAGATATGCGTAATAAAATTCACCGGGAGCGGGGTGTAGAGCTTGCGTTTGAAGAGCACCGGTATTTTGATGTACGCCGCTGGAAAATTGCCGGAAATGAAGGAGTAATGAAAGGCGGAATGTATGGTCTCCGTTTAGTAGGAGGAAGCAGCCCAACCTATCATTTAGAGAAGTTTGAAGACCGGGTGTGGGATGATAAGATGTATCTGTATCCGTTCAGGATCAGTGAAATTAACCTCGGATACATTGTTCAGAATCCCGGATGGTAAGGCTATGTTACGGAATATAACAAGTGTGTTTATTAGAAACAAACCTAATTATGAACCGAACATGATGGCAGGCAATTACACAGGAAGCTTAAGAAGAATGATATATCATTCTATGTGCTCCGCCATCCCATTTAAAAACAAAAAATATTGTCAGATGAAACATCAATTCAATAAAAATATATCCGCACAACCTGGTGTTACGGGCCTGAGCTTTTCAGGGCTTAGGTTGAAAAAGGTTGTGCCGCTATTGCTATGCTGCTCCGCATTTTTGCTTAAGCTGAACGCACAGCCTGTTCAGTACGAAGCCAATGTTGATTCGATAGCCCGGGTAGCTTATGGTACACAAGCCAAAGACCAGGTTACTTCAGCAATATCGAGTGTGAGCGGAGCCGAGCTGCGTAAAATTCAAACCGCAACCTTAACCAATGCCTTGATCGGTAAGCTGCCGGGAGTAACCATTATGGGTACAGGCGGGGCGCCCGGTTTTGATGAGCCCAGCATTACAGTACGTGGACAGCATACCTCGTTAAGTAATGGCGTTTTACTTCTTGTAGATGGCATCCAGGTTAATAACATCAGCTTTTTATCGCCCGATGAGATTGAAAGCGTAACCGTGTTGAAGGATGCTGCGGCATTAGCCTTATATGGGGCCAAAGGTGGAAACGGCGTATTGCTGGTAACTACCCGGCGGGGGAATCTCAGCAATAAAACAAATATTTCACTAAACGCCAGGTACGGCTCCCAGTCGGCAATACAGTTGCCCAAGCTGGCCAACTCGTATGACTTTGCCAGGCTTTATAATGAAGCGAGGCAGAATGATGGATTGCCGCCTACCTATACAGCCACCCAGTTAGAAGGTTACCGGTTGGGAACAGATCCTTACCTGTATCCCAATGTAAACTGGTTTGACGAGATCCTTCGAAAAAATTCGCCGATACAGGATTACTCCGTAACCTTTGACGGAGGCAACCAGACCGCCAAATACTTCGTAATGGCAGGTTTTATGAATAACCAGGGTTTATATGCAGGTACAGACCAGACACATAATTCTAACCTGAACTACAACTGCTTAAATTTCAGGGCCAACCTTGATCTGAACCTGTCCAAAGGCTTTTCTGCCCAGGTGGGTTTGGGAGGAAATATCCAGGACCGGAGATTTCCGCCTGTAGCTACGGCAACCTTCTGGCAGAACATGATCACTTATGCACCTAATTTGTATTCTGTAAGAACCCCGGATGGCCGGGTTACAGGTTCGGCAAATTATCCGAGCAACCCTTTGGGCGATCTGTTAGAAAGAGGTTATCAGTCCCGGCATGACCGTAACATCCAGATGAATGTGCGGGCTACCCAGAAGCTTGATTTTATAACAGATGGATTAAAAATATTCGGAGCGGTATTGTTTGATAACCTGTTACAAAACCGGTATGATAAAACCCGTAACTACGCCTACTACGAGCCATTGCTGACCACCGGATCAAACGGACAGGATTCTATTTATTATCAGCAACAGGGACTGGATTCAGATTTGTCGGTAGTTACCGGTAATGACTACGAAAACAACCGTATCATTTTTCAGGGTGGTTTTGATTTCGACCGCAAGTTTAACCAGCACGAAGTGGGAGGAATGATCTTCTTCCAGCAGGATAAATATACGGTGTTAGGCAACCAGTCGGCTTTTGCCATGCAAAACCTGGCAGGCCGCATAACCTATAACTACAAAGAGAAATATTTTGCCGAAGGTGCTTTTTCGTACAGCGGCCTGGAGAATTATCCTCCGGGACACCGGTTCGGTTTCTTCCCGGCAATTTCAGCTGCCTGGTTAATGCATAAAGAAGATTTCTTAAAATCAAGCAAATGGATCAATTACCTGAAGCTGCGTGCATCTGCCGGTATGGTTGGTAATGACCGTGGCGCTTCACGCTTTAACTACAACCAGTATTGGGGCACGGCCAGCAGCCAGGGCTATTATTTCGGAACCGGACAGAACTTTTCCAGCGCACTGGTACAGTTGGGAATGGCAAATCCGGATATCACCTGGGAAACAGGGCGCATTCTTAACTTTGGTGTAGATGCTGCCTTGTTTAACAACAAGCTGAGCATAAATGCCGATGTATTCCATGAAAACCGTTCGGATATTCTGGTAAATATGTCAGGTGTTACATCCGCATTAGCAGGTTATACGGCGGGTGTAACAGCCAATAAGGGCCGCGTAATTGATTACGGAACAGAAATAGCCGCAACCTATAATGGCGATGCCGGTAAGGTTAAATATTATGTAGGCGGACAGTTTACGTATGCGTTCAACAAGATCAAGGAGAGCTATGAAACCCCTAAAAAAGAAACCTATAGTTACCGCCAGGGTCACCCGGTTGGACAATATTTTGGACTGGAAGCTATAGGCTATTTCAGAGATGAAAGTGATATTATATCCAGCCCGGTGCAAACCTTTTCTACGGTACGCCCCGGCGATTTAAAATACAAAGATCAGAATGGCGATGGCATAATCGATGTGAACGATCAGATCGCTATTGGTAAGGCAAACTATCCGCAGATCAATTATGGAGTGAATACCGGTGTTGCCTTTAACGGGTTTAATCTCGACCTGTTCTTCCAGGGTGTAGCTAACCGGAGCGTGTATCTGAGTGGCTACCTGTTTCAGCCATTTACCAATAATGCCAATGTGTTAGATTGGGCAGTAAACGGTCGCTGGACTCCCGAAACCCGTGCCACCGCTACATATCCCAGGTTAACAACACAGTCTAATGCCAATAATTACCAGGCATCGACATTCTGGGTACGTAACGCCAATTTTTTAAGGCTTAGAAATATTGAATTAGGCTATACCTTATCTAAAAAAGCGGTAGCTAAAATGGGGCTTGAAAGCATTAAGTTTTATGTAAGCGGTATGAACTTACTTACATGGGATGACTTAGCTGTTGATGTTGACCCCGAAACGTTGAGTATGGGATATCCTACGCTGAAATCCTACTCGGCCGGAATTAGTGTTAAATTTTAAAAGGCTTTACGATGAACCGAACATGATGGCGAGCAATCACGCAATGGTATGAAAAGAATAAGATGCCATCATGTGAGCTCCATCTGTCCATTTAAAAACAAAAAATATTTTCAGATGAAAATCAATTACATGAAATTAATGAAGCTAACAGTTGCTTTTATAGCAATTTTAGTTACCTGCGCAAGTTGCAGTAAGTTTTTAGATCGAGAACTGGAAACTAATTACAAGCAGGAGGATGTTTTCGTAAATTACGACAGGATGCAGCAGGCCGGCTTCGGGGTGTATGCCTACCTGTTTAACCGCTTTGGATATCAGCGCATAGACAATGCCATGCTGGCCTCTGCCTGCGATGAAGCCGATCATGCCGATCCCGGCTCCAGCATTCAGAAGTATAATACAGGCACATGGACGGCTGCTTCCAACCCGGAAGATTGCTGGGCCTACTTTTATCAGGGTATACGCAGCGCTAACCTGTTTCTTGAAAATTCTAAGAACTATAAACAAATTATTTACCGCGATACCATCGACCCTGCAAACAAAAGCACCTATGAAACCAATGTAAAAGATATCGCGTGGTTGCGGGCCGAAGCTCGTTTTTTAAGAGCCTTGTATTACTTTGAGTTGATCAAGCGCTACGGAGGTGTGCCCATTGTTGACAAATCAACCTACACCGATGAGGAATTAAAGCAGTTTAAACGGAAAACCTTTGATGAATGCGCTAAGTTTATTTCAAACGAATGCGATACCGTGTATCCCCAGCTTAAAGATACCTGGGTTGGCTATGCCTCAGAAAGATGGCGTGGAAGGGTTACGCAGGGAGCGGCTCTGGCCTTAAAAGCCAGGGTGTTGCTATATGCCGCCAGCCCGTTAAATAACCCGTCGAACGATGTTACAAAATGGGAAGCCGCAGCCAAAGCCGCACACGATGTGATTGCCACAGGCAGGTATGCGCTGCACAGCAGCTATAGCGGCTTATTCAGGTTGGGTAACGGCGCCGATGGTAACTCTGAAGTGATCTTTGCCATACAGGGCTGGTCCAGGAATGATTTTGAAAAAACAAATTACCCGATCGGTTATCCTCAGGGCGGCCAGGGGAGTACAAGCCCATCGCAGAATTTGGTAGACGCTTATGAGATGAAAGCTACCGGAATGCAAATTGGTGAGCCTGGTTCGGGGTACAACCCGGCAAATCCTTACAGCGGGAGAGACCCGCGTTTAGGCATGTCAATTCTAACCAATAACACTACGTTTAAAGGCCGCCCGGTAGAATGCTGGGTGGGCGGCTTAGACGGACTTGGCAAGCTCTACGCTACAACAACCGGCTACTACATCCGTAAATTTGTTGACGAAAGTCTTGATCTGACAAAGAACTCAACCAGTGTGCATACCTGGATATTATTCCGGTACGCCGAAATATTGCTTGATTATGCCGAGGCAATGAACGAAGCCTATGGGCCCGAAGCTACCCACGGCTACACCATGACTGCCAAGGCTGCTGTAGACAGGGTGCGCCAAAGGGCAGATGTGCTTATGCCAATTCTGTCTCCGGGGCTTTCAAAAGAAGAAATGCGGGAGCATATTCGTAATGAACGCCGTGTAGAGCTGGCTTTTGAAGAGCATCGTTTCTTCGATGTGCGCCGCTGGAAAATTGCCGAACAAACCGAAAATAAACCCATAATGGCTATGAAGATTACCAAAGAGCCTAATGGTAGCTTTACTTACCTGGTACAAAAAGCCGAAGACCGGGTTTTTAATCCCAAAATGTACGTATATCCCATTCCGGAGACCGAAGTACTGAAAAGTGAAGGTAATTTAACACAAAACGAAGGCTGGTAATAAAATCAGGAAAAATTAAATCATAAAGGTCATGAAAAAATTATTCTTAGAATTAGCAGGTATTGCCATTGCATTATGCTGCATCGTTTCATGCAGTGAGCCGTTATTGTTCTCAGATACCGGTTCACCGGATCTTCCACAATTACAAGATGCTTCTGCACAATTATTGTGGATCGGGCCCGAATACAAAGTAGCCGTGCAGGCCCAGCTTAAAGATGAAGATGGCATCAGCAAAGTGCAGCTAAAAAACGGCGAGTGGCAGCTGGATACAACCTTCGCGGTAAATAACCAGACCACGTATGTGGTGAAAGATACCTTTCTGGTTACCAAAGATGTGAATCCAACAAAGCATACCATTGAATTCACCATTACCAACAACAAAGGCGGTGTGGTAAAAGGCAATGTAGAGGTAGAAGATTTATCGGCAGAAAATCAGGTTCCGGGTTATAACCCTGATCTGCTTCCGCCAAGTATAACGATGATAAAACCAACGGTTACTAAATTTTTAGGCTTTACCAGCGCACCGGTTAATGTAGATGTTGAAGCAAATATTACCGATGCAGAAATTGCTTCGATAGAAGTCAAAGTCTGGGGTGAAACAGCCGATGGTCAGTCGGTAGACCTCTCCGAAATGATAACTCCGCAAAATACTACGGAAAAAACCGCTTATCATGTGGTAAAAACATTTGCACTGCCTGCAGGGAAAGTCGGACAGTATCAATATATTGTGCGCTCGGTAGATGCCAGCGGCAATAAAAAAACGGTAGGTGGTAACATTACAGTAGGTTATGTAGACAGATTATATCTTTCTGATGCCGAAACAGATGCCGAAGTAACCAACCAGGGATACGATAATGGTGGAAATGCCCGTGGGATAGGAACATTACTTTCGATGAAAAAGCAGGGTGCTAACAGCTTTGTTGTTGATTATTATTACAGGAACGAGGCAAGTGATAATATCCGTTTTGTTGCTTTTATCGGCAATGATAAGCCGTTTACTACCAATCAGGCTGCTCCCACATATACGTTAAACGGACCGAATATACTGGGTCAAAGCGCAACAACCCAAGGGACGGTCACTACTGACCTGAGCAGCGCTAACTTTAAATTACCGGTAAGTCAGAAAGGTTACTACCATGTATTGGTAGATATGACTGCACGTACCATTACAGCAACGCCATTTACCCCTTCCAGACCTTTTATGGATCCTGTTAAATATCCCGGATGGTCTGAAAGTACGCCCTGGCCCTACCTGGCAGTGATCAGTAATATCGTTGTCGGTAGTAATGGTGGGTGGTCAGAGACTGCTACTTCGCCAAAGCTGATGAAAGAAGCCGGACACAGTTATTTGTATACAGGTACATTTAAAACAACCGGCTCAGCAGTTAATATCAGCTTTACTGCCCCCAAAGATGTAATAGGCAGCGGAGGCTGGTTCAGGTTAACAGCCGCACGGGCAAATATGAAAGATGATTACGGCGATTTTATAGATATCGTAGGTGCTGTTGGCCCAAGCGGCACATCGCCTAACTACGGATTCTCGCATAATATGGCCGGTACGTTCAAAGCCACATACGATCTGGCATTGCAAAGACTGCGGTTAATAAGAACTGGAAATTAGTCGGGATAATTAACTTTTGAATATCATAAAAAGGGGTTCTAGAGTCAACAAAACCATCAAATCACAGTCACGCTGACCCCGAATTCTCGGGGGAAGCGTCTGTAGCCATAATGAACTAATCCTTCGACAAGCTCAGGATGACCATAGTTGACTTTAGAGCCCCTTCTTTTATAACTACTATCTCAACGAATGAGTGTAAAGAAATGAAGAACAATTTTAAGCCGAAACGTCTGATAAAAAGATTTAAACAAAGAAAAGTACATAATCTGTTCCGTAATGCCTGTTCTGTTTTTGTGCTGGTGCAGATCCTGCTGCCGCAAACAGCCTGTGGTAAACCCAAAGTAAGCACAGTAGACAATCCGGAGGTCAAAGAAAAAATTACCATAACCATTCATCCGGATGATGAAAAACAGACCATCCACAGTTTTGGGGCTTCCGATTGCTGGGCAGCCAAATTTGTGGGAAAGTGGGCGGATATTCAGAAGAAGAATCATATTGCCGATTTACTGTTTAGCCTGGATACATTGTCTGATGGAAGCCCGAAAGGAATCGGATTATCCTTATGGCGGTTTAATATTGGCAGTGGGAGCTACGAACAAGGCGCAGCCAGTAACATTACCGATGAGTGGCGTCGTGAAGAATGTTTTCTGAACGAAGACGGTTCTTACAACTGGCAGAAACAGCAGGGACAGCAATGGTTTTTACAGGCCGCCAAACAGCGTGGCGTAAAATATACACTGGGTTTTTCGTTAACGCCGCCGGTATTTATGGCCCAGAACGGTAAAGCGTACAATTCATCGGGTACAACCAAGCTGAATATACAGAATGGGAAATTAGAGGCTTACGCCGATTTTATGGTGCAGGTAATCAAACACTTCGGGTTTGACTTCCTGAGCCCAATCAACGAGCCGCAGTGGACATGGGGAAGAGTTGATGGCGCAAGCCAGGAAGGCACACAAGCCGAGAATACCGAAATTACTTCACTGGTAAAACTGCTTTCACCCAAACTTGCCGGAACAAACGCCAAAGTAGTGATAGGAGAAGCCGGGCAGTGGGATTTCCTTTATGGAAGAAACACGGATGGTCGCGGCGACCAGATCAACCAGTTTTTTTCTCCCTATTCGTCCAACTATATTGGTAATTTGCCCAATGTCGCGTCAATTATTTCGTCGCACAGTTATTTTACGACCTGTCCGGATAACAACATGATCAATGTGCGTAACCTGGTAGCCGCACAAGTAGAGCGGGTTAAACCGGGGCTTGAAACCTGGCAAACCGAATTCGGCATCCTGGGAAATATCTGCGATCAATACAGCGGTTCTCCACGGAATACAGGAATAAATTACGGTATATACGTAGCCAAAGTACTGCACCATGATTTAACCATTGCCAATGTAACTTCCTGGCAGTGGTGGCTGGCCATGAGCCCGTATAATTACAGCGATGCGCTGGTTTATATCAATGCGCCATCGGGACAGATCGATATTCCCGGTTCAAAAAATGACGGCATGGTTTCAGATTCCAAGCAACTGTGGGCGTTTGGAAACTTTGCACGCTTTGTAAGGCCGGGCATGAAACGTGTCGCCGTTTCGGTAAGCGGTATCAGCACGCCCGAAGAAGCTGCCGGCAGGCTAATGGTTTCTGCCTATAAAGACCCGGCTGCGAAACAAGTCGTATTTGTTATTATCAATCCGCAAAGCATACAGAAAACCGTGCAGCTTGCCGGTATTTCCGGTAATTTAAAAGCATATATTACAGATAATACCCGGAATCTTAAAAAATCAGTAGTAAAGGCTGAGAATATCACGCTAAGTCCACGATCAGTGGTAACCCTGATTGGAAGTTATTGAGTTAATTTATAGTTGTTTAGGTTTTGGGCTGATTAGTTTTTTCGTTCATTATAAATTGCAATTTCTCATATCTCACTTCTCATATATAGAATCTTATTATGAAGTATAGCCGTTCCCTTCTTTCTCTGTTAGTAAGCCTTTTAACAGGATTTTCTGTATTTGCACAGAGTAATATAACCAAACTTCCTTTGGAAGGCATCTGGAAATTCAAGCTCGATCCGTTTGAAACCGGTGTAAACAGTAACGGTGTACAGTTACTGCCGCAGCTTGCGGAAACCATTACTCTGCCCGGTTCAACCGATGTGGCAGGAAAGGGGTACAAAACACAGGGTATGACCTCGCTGCGCCTGACCCGCGAATTTGAATATAAAGGCATTGCCTGGTACGAGAAGGAAATTTATGTTCCGGCAAGCTGGAAAGGCAAGGAAGTGCAGCTTTTCCTGGAACGGGCGCATTGGGAAACACGGGTTTGGGTAAATGATAAACCGGCAGGCCGTCAGGAAAGCCTTTCTGTGCCGCACACTTATATGGTGTCCTCGCTTATCCGGCCAGGGCAGAAAAATAAGATACGCATACGTGTAAATAATGATAAAATCTATGATATTGAATATGCTCATGCCATTAGCGCTGAAACGCAAACCAACTGGAACGGCATTATCGGGAAGATGGAGCTTAGAGCTTTTGACCCTGTAAGTATAGCCGATGTACAGGTTTATCCCGATGCGGCCAAAAAGCTAGCGAAAGTTAAGGTCAGTATCCGGAATTTCGCTAAAAAAGCAGTACAGGGAACACTAACCTTTTCGGGGAATACCATCAATACCAATCAGTCGCAAGCCATTACCACGCAAAGCACCCGGTTTTCCGGCAGTGATTCGCTGATTACGGTTACAGCGACTGTCAATTTAGGAGAAAACATCCGGTTATGGGATGAATTTAACCCGGCGCTGTACCAGCTAAATATTCAAATGAACGCCGAAGCCGGCGGCGCAGACAACAGCGATTTTAAAACGCTGAAATTTGGCGTTCGTGAGCTTAAAACCGAAGGAACCCGGTTTGTATTTAACGGGCATCCAACGTTTATCCGCGGAACGGTAAACTCCTCCGAATTTCCGTTAACGGGATATCCGCCTACGGATATCAATGAATGGCTCCGGATTTTTAAAACCTGCAAAGATTACGGTTTAAACGCTATGCGTTTCCATACCTGGTGCCCACCGGAAGCCGCTTTTGACGCCGCGGACCAGTTGGGGCTGTATTTGCAGGTTGAAAATCCCGACTGGCGGTTCACCGTTGGAAAGGACTCTGCGGTAAACCGTTTCCTTAAAGAAGAAGGCGAAAGAATATTGAAAGCTTATGGTAACCACCCATCCTTTGTATTTTTCTGCGAAGGCAACGAAATGGTAGGCCCGAAAGTAAAGGAATTTCTCAGTGCCCAGGTTACGCATTGGAAAGCAATTGATTCCCGGCATTTATATACCGGTAGTGCAGCTTATCCCTTAATTCCCGAAAGCGATTACCATGTGCTGTATGGGGCACGTCCGCACCGCTGGAAAGAAGGACTGAAAAGCCGGTTTAATGTAAAGCCGCTGGATACCAGATACGATTATTCGGATTATGTGTCTAAAAATAAAGTACCCATGATTACCCACGAAATAGGGCAGTGGTGCGTATATCCCAACTTTAACGAAATTCCCAAATATACCGGTGTGCTGAAACCATACAATTATGAATTGTTTAGGGAATTGCTTCGTGACCGGAAGATGCTGGACCAGGCAGAGGCCTTTACCACCGCATCAGGAAAATTTCACGTAATCATGAAGAAAGAGGAAGTGGAGTCTTACCTGCGTACACCTGGTTTTGGCGGGTATCACATGCTGCAACTGAATGACTTTCCCGGTCAGGGAACGGCGCCTGTGGGTGTGGTAGATATTTTCTGGGACCCTAAACCGTATGTAACGGCAGCCGAATTCAGTAAATTTCAAAACGCACGGGTTCCCTTATTGCGCACCGCGGCATTTACCTGGACAAAAGACCAGACCTTTAAGGCCACCGCTCAGTTTGCCAATTTTGGCAATGCGGCCATGAACGGAGCTGTAGCACACTGGTCGTTAAATTATCCGGACGGAACCGTATATGCGGCCGGAGATTTCGGTAAAACCGATATCCCGATAGGTAGTCCGTTTACATTAGGCGAACTTTCTGTTCCCTTAAATAAAATTGAAAAAGCCGCTCAGCTTAATTTAACCATCAGCATTCAGGGGACAACGTATAGTAATCGATGGGAAATATGGGTATATCCCAAACAATTACCCGAAGTGAAATCGAGTAAAGTGATGCTGGCCCATAACTGGGATGATAAAGTAAAAAAATACCTGGGAAAAGGAGGAAAAGTTCTGCTGTTAGCCGATACAGCGAATATAATATCTGATGCGGCGCCGGTATTTTCAGGAATTTCCTGGAATACCGTGTGGTCAGGGATGCCGCCTAACCTTTTGGGGATATTGTGCAACCCGGAAAATCCTGCGCTCAGGTATTTTCCAACCGAGTTTCATTCCAACTGGCAATGGTGGGATGTGGTTGCCCATTCAAAACCGATGGTATTAGACCAGTTACCGTTTGGTTTTAAGCCCCTGGTGCAAATGATTCCCGATTGGAATAACCCGCGTAAAATTGCACTGGTATTTGAAGCCAGAGTAGGGAAGGGAAGTTTATTGGTTTCGGCTGTTGACTTAAAGAATAATATGGACAAGCGTCCGGTTGCCCGGCAATTTTTATACAGTTTGGAAAAATATGTAAACAGCAGCGATTTTGAACCACGGGAAGAAGTAACCATGGAGATGATTGATAAGCTGTTTAAAAAGTAAGAGTTACCGGACAATACGCATGTGTACAATAGAAAATAAGATGATTCGTTGTTTGGGTTTATTATTACTGCTGATAACGCTAAATAACGCCAATGCACAAAAGCGATATGCTATCAGGCCACAGAAAACGCTGCTGCAAACGGTTGATACCAGTTTGAAGCAATCCGTTGAGCAATACAAAATATTAATGCACCACCTGCAACCTGAACAATGGCCGCGTACGTTTGAGAACGGCCGTCTGATGACGGTTACTCCCTATGCCTGGACAAGCGGTTTTTATCCGGGTACGTTGTTATACCTGTACGAGTTTTCCGGCGACAGCACCTTGTTAAGCGAGATACAACGTCGCCTGAAAAATATGGAAAAGCTCAAAACGGTTACGGTGAATCATGATTTAGGCTTTATGATGAATTGTAGTTTCGGAAATGCTTACCGTCTGTTTAACAATCCGCATGACAAAGATGTCCTGGTGCGTTCAGCCAAATCATTAGCTACGCGGTTTGACCCGCGGGTTGGCTGTATTAAATCGTGGGATGAGGTGAAATCGCTTGACGGGAAGCGAATGCTTAACTTTCCGGTAATTATTGATAATATGATGAACCTGGAGCTGCTGTTTTTCGCATCAAAAGTTACAGGCGAACCTTATTACAAGGATATTGCCATAAAACATGTAGAAACAACGATGAAAAATCACCTGCGGCCGGATTTTAGCAGTTACCATGTAGTTAATTACGATGTAGAAACCGGGGAAGTAAAAAGCAGGGAAACGCAGCAGGGATTCTCGGATAATTCCACCTGGTCGCGTGGGCAGGCCTGGGGGATTTACGGTTTTACCATGGTTTATCGCGAAACCGGGGATAGACGTTTTTTAGAAACTGCACAAAAAATGGCTGATTTTTTCATTAACCATCCCAACCTGCCGGAAGATAAAATTCCTTACTGGGATTTCAATGTCGGACAGCCGGGCTTTAATCCGCCCTGGAAATATGATCCGGCAAAATATCCGGTAACACCCCGCGATGCCTCGGCAGCGGCAATTACCGCTTCGGCCTTGATTGAGCTGGCTGGGTATGTGAAGCATAAAGTTGGCGAGAGCTACTTAAAAGCTGCGGAGGCTATGTTACAATCGTTATCATCACCGGCTTACCGGAGTGAAATTGGGAAGAATAGCGGGTTTATTTTGATGCATGCATCGGGCGGTGTACCGGGCAATGCCGAGGTGGACGTACCGCTGAGCTATGCAGATTATTATTACACCGAAGCGCTGATGCGTTACCGGGCTTTGAGAAAATAGTATGATGTTGATTACGCTCGTTTGTAACGAGCGTATCTTGTCAGGCGTTTACAACGCCGGATATGCGTTGCCTGAGCCTGTCGAAGGATTGGTTTATGCTTGCGCTCGTTTATAACGAGTGCATTTTTATCCGACGTTACAACGCCGATGTGCATTTGTTCAATGATACAATTATCAAAAATAGAGAAGCTGTCCAAAAAGTAATACTTTGCTACAAGACGTTAGGACGCAAAAAGATAAAGTATGCAAAATATAGATTTAGTGTCTTTGAAACTTTGTGGCATATCTTCTAAACAGCTTTAACTGACAATATTTTTAAGCGATGAAATACAGGATCATATTCATTATCATATTCCATTCATTCTTTTTATTCCGGGCGCAGGCACAAACAGATACGTTGTTAAACCGGTATCGTGAATACCTGTTTCGTACCAGTCCGCTTCAAACGGAATCCGTAAAAACCTGGATAGCCACATTAAATCCGGCAGGACAATGGCCGGATATTGATTATAAAGATAAAGAGCCTGCCGGGTGGAAACCTTCCCAGCATCTGCTCCGGATACGGGAAATTGCCCTGGTGTGGGCAAATCCGCAATCGCCGGATTATCATAACGGGCACTTGTTGAATAAGATTACTATCGCTTTAGACCATTGGCTCGCAAAACGTTATCAAAGCAGTAACTGGTGGCATAATGAAATCGGTATTCCCCGTCTTATGCGGGATATCCTCATCCTGGTTCGCGGAAATTTAGATGCTGAACGAATGAAACAGGCGCTCGAAGTAATGGCACAGCTGCGGGTGCACGATGATTATTTAGGAGGCAACCTGGTTTGGTGTGCCGACCTGGGATTACATTACGGAGCGTTGACCGGCGATGAAAAGTTAATTAAT
This sequence comes from Pedobacter sp. BS3, assembly GCF_008274585.1. Taxonomy (GTDB): domain Bacteria; phylum Bacteroidota; class Bacteroidia; order Sphingobacteriales; family Sphingobacteriaceae; genus Hufsiella_A. The sequence goes on from NZ_VTRT01000004.1 coordinate 347,725, forward strand.
CATTGCAGGGAGCTTATTATTCGCGAAATTAAGATTACCACCGGCGAAGGCATTCAACCCGATTACAGCTTTCACCAGCATGGTAAGCGGCTGCAAATGTACCAGTATGGCAAAGCATACCTGTGGGAAAGCCTGCGTGTTGCCTGGCAGCTTCGTGAAACACCGCTGGCATTTCCGGCAGAAAAAGTGACGATACTGACCGATATGGTGCTGAAAGGCTGGCAATGGATGGCTCGTGGAATTTATACCGTTCCCGGAACGATGGACCGTTCCGCATCCCGCAAAGGCGAGTTGAAAAGCGCCGATTTACGTCCGCTGCTTCCCTTTATCATTGCGCTTCAGCCTGCAAAAGCAAACGAACTGAAAACCATGGAAGCCATACAGAACGGAAAAGGAGCGCTGAATGGTTTCCGGTATTATCCGTATTCTGATTTTGCTGCTTTTCACCGGCCCGGTTTCAGTTTTTTTCTGAAAACCATTTCAGACCGGACGCTGGTTACAGAGTCCATCAATCACGAAAACCTGAAGGGCAAGCTGCTGAACAGCGGCGATGCGTACCTGATTAGAAATGGTAAGGAATATACAGACCTGCTGCCCGTATGGGACTGGACTGCGCTGCCCGGCGTAACAACCTTTAAAGATGCTTACCAGGTAAACCGGCTGCCTTTTGTGGGTAGTGTGAGCGATAAAACGGATGGTTGCTCGGCAATGGATTATCAGCTTAAAGATAAAACCGGGAAGCAGGTGCTTTCGGCCCGAAAATTCTGGGCTTGTTACCAGGATGCGGTAGTTTGCCTGATAGCGGATATAAAAGCCGGGAATATTCCGGGAAACATCTATACCGCTTTAGACCAATGTCGCTGGCAGGGCGATGTAACGGTAAATAAGGTGGGCAACGTGTTGGATACAGGTGTGCATCAGCTTGAGCATGTAACCTGGATACAGCATGCCGGATTTGCCTATATTCCGCTGCAACCCGCCTCGTTTGAGCTTCGTTTACAGGAAGTTTCCGGCTCATGGACAACCATCAACGCATCCGAAACCACGGAACCGGTTGCCGGAAAAATGTTCACGCCGGTTATGCTCCATCATCCCGAACAGAATTCCGCTGCCGGGTATGTGCTGGCACGCTGCGAAACTCCGCGGCAGGCTAAAAAGCTTGCCGGCAAACCAAGCTGGAAGATACTGCAAAACGATAAAAACTGCCAGGCCGTGCAGTTTAAGGATGGCGCAATGATGGCTGTATTTTATACTCCGGCTAAGCTTCAAACCGGCAAGCAGCAGTCCATACAGGCAGACCAACCGTGTTTGGTTTTGCTAAAGAACGGTAAGCTGTACGCCAGCGACCCTTCGCATAAAGGATTGCAGGCTAACTTCATTCTAAATAATAAAACGGTTAGCATGACCTTACCGGCAGATGGTACTACGGTTGCTGAAACAATAAAATAAACATGAAAACGATTGACATTTCTGCGTTATTTAACCAGTTGAGTAATGATTGACGTCTGCTTTAAGATTTCTTTAAGAAGGAAACGCGTTCAATAATGGCAAAAGCACCTCCCCCTTCCTGCGCACATTGCCAACACGCCCCCCTCAAAGAGGGGGACAGGCACAGTTCGATACTAATTTTTACAAAAGTTAGGCAGGTTAGGGCGCTTGCATATCCCCCGCCGGAGGGGGTAGGGGGAGGATTTACCCTTAACTTGACGCTAATGCGAGACTTCGGGAACGAAAATAGGAGCGTCATTGCTTCTCCGCCAATTGTCGGAGAATAAATCTGATAATCAGTGTTTTACAAACAAGGTTAATGGTAACGAAGCAATCTTTAACCGTTCAGCTAAACAATGAATTATAATAATCACCAAATAAAACTCACATGAACAAAATATCTTCAATTATTCTCGGTCTGTTACTAACCATTACTACTGTTCAAAACAGCTTTGCCCAGGCAAATCCCCAAACCTATCTGAATGACATTAAAACTGAACTGACAAAGGCCTGGCCGAAGAACCGTACCATTAACCTGGTATTTCACGGGCATTCCGTGCCAACCGGTTATTTCAGAACACCGGAAGTGCATAAGCTTGAGGCTTATCCTTCCTTGCTGCTTGAGCGGCTAAAGGCCGTTTATCCCAACGCGGTGATCAATATAATTACCACGTCTATTGGCGGCGAAAATTCTGTTCAGGGCGAAAAACGGTTTAAGCGTGATGTGCTGACCCATAAACCGGATGTGTTGTTTATTGATTATGCCCTGAACGACCGGGCTGTTGGCCTGGAAAAATCCCGCGAAGCGATGGGGAAAATGATCAGGAAAGCGCTTAAACGGAAAATAAAAGTGATTTTGATGACTCCATCTACTGACCTGACCGTGGATATTCTGAAACCTGATAATGTGCTGGCCCAGTTTTCCAAACAATTGATTGGCCTGGCAGAACAATATCATATCGGTTTAGTAGATAGTTATGGTGCTTTCTATGACCTGGCTAAATCCGGTAAAAACCTCAAAGATTATATGGCACAAAGTAATCATCCCAACAAAAAAGGGCACCAGGTTATTGCTGATAAAATAATGGATTGGTTTAAACTTATCGAATAGTGTAAGATTGTCCATTGAGGTATGAAAAATATGAACAATTATAACGCTATCTGTACAGTTATGACGTGTTTTATAAAATAGTCCTGTTGCGAGTGGAAGATTGTCTATCTTTTTCGAGGGATAAACCATTTTAAAATTTGCATTTCTCCCCTACGTTTGAATAACCGATTAATCCTGATTGCACCTGCGAAAAACGGAAAGACAGAGTTTGTAGCTTTTGCAGGTTAAACAGGTGAAAATGTGAGGAGTATAAAAATAAATAACCAATTTTAATCTATATAACAAAATATGACGACCAACCAGCCTGCCACTTTTAAGAATACCTATATCCTTGGCATATCGTTTATTTCTGCCCTTGGCGGATACCTGTTCGGGTTTGATTTTGCCGTCATCGCGGGAGCCTTACCCTTTTTACGGCCTGAATTTCAGTTGAGCGCCTGGTGGGAGGGTTTTCTTACCGGTTCGCTGGCTTTGGGCTGCATTGCAGGTTGCCTGCTGGCAGGAGGCTTAGCCGACCGCTATGGCCGCAAACCGGGATTAATGCTGGCAGCGCTCATTTTTGCTCTGTCATCGCTTGGTATGGCCTTTTCGCATGGACTGACCATTTTTGTTATGATGCGCTTTGCCGCGGGTATCGGTGTGGGAATGGCTTCCATGCTGAGTCCGCTCTATATTGCCGAGGTTTCTCCGGCTGCTATCCGTGGTCGCAATGTGGCTATTAACCAGCTCACCATTGTAATCGGTATTTTAGTTACCAACCTGGTAAACTATACGCTGGCAGATAACGGCCCTGAAGCCTGGCGCTGGATGTTCGGTTTAGGTGCTGTGCCGTCCGCTTTATTTTTTCTGGGTGTTATCTGGCTTCCCGAAAGTCCCCGCTGGCTGATTAAAGCAGGGAAAGAAACCCAGGCAAAAGCGGTGCTGGAAAAAATCGGTAGCACGTCATTCGTAGAAAACACCTTCCGGGATATTCAGCATTCCCTTGAAGGAGCAAAGCCACAGTCATTCAGGGCGGTGTTTGAAAAAGGCGTTCGTCCGGCAGTTATAATAGGGGTAACGCTGGCCGTTTTCCAGCAGTTGTGCGGCATTAACGTCGTATTTAATTACACCTCTACCATTTTTGAATCTGTGGGCGCAAACCTCGACCGGCAATTGTTCGAGACCGTAGCTATTGGCGTAGTCAATTTGCTGTTTACCATGGTGGCCATGTGGCAGGTAGACAAGCTGGGCCGCCGTCCGCTGATGCTTATCGGCTCACTCGGATTATCTATTGTGTACATTGTGCTGGCATTTTTACTGCAAAGCCAGGCTGCTGCCGGTTTGGTATCCGTTTTTGTGCTGCTGGCTATCGCGATGTATGCCACCTCTCTGGCCCCGGTAACCTGGGTGCTTATCTCGGAAATTTTCCCCAATAAAATACGTGGTGTAGCCTCGTCTGTAGCTATCGTATCCCTTTGGGGAGCTTACTTTATCCTGGTGTTCACTTTCCCGATACTGGCAGAAGTGCTTGGCGCATACGGGCCGTTTTACCTCTATGCGGTTATCTGTTTATTGGGTTTCCTGTTTGTGAAAAGCAAGGTGAAGGAAACCAAAGGGCAAACCCTGGAAGAATTAGAGCAAAATCTGATAAGACATTGAATGAAGTCAAAAGTTAAAAGTAAAAAGTTGAATCCCGTACGTATGCATTAGAGTCAAGATAAGAAAGAAATACGTTCAATAATGGAAAAAGCACCTCCCCCTCCCTGCACACATCGCCAACACGCCCCCCTCAAAGAGGGGGACAGGCACAGTTGGACACTGATTTTTACAAAAGTTAGGCAGGTTAGGGCATTTGCATATCCCTCCGCCAGCTGGCGGAAGGGGGTAGGGGGAGGATTTACCTTTAACTTGATATCAATATGACCATCGGGATTAAAAGTGGAAGGCAGTTTATCTCATAGAAAATATAATAAGCATTTAAGTAATTAACATATCCTTAGAAAATCAGTAAAAATAGAATGGACGAATTTGTTGTCAATGTTTGGGAAGAGAAAGTGATTATCCCGACATACGGAACGGGAAAACCGGAAAAAAATCCGATGTTCTTTGAAAAACGTGTGTACCAGGGAAGCAGCGGTGTGGTATATCCCAACCCGGTTATTGAAAAAATTTACGACGATAAAGAAAATGTAGCTTATACCGGTTTATTCCTGGAAAATAAATACCTCAAAATCATGATTCTGCCCGAGCTTGGCGGACGGGTGCAAATGGCTTACGATAAAGTTAAGCAACGTCATTTCATCTACTATAACCAGGTGATAAAACCGGCGTTGGTGGGTTTATGTGGCCCCTGGATTTCGGGTGGAATAGAGTTTAACTGGCCACAACACCACCGTCCCAGCACCTTTGAGCCGGTAGATTATACCATTGAAGAGCATGCCGATGGCAGTAAAACCGTATGGGTAAATGAGGTGGAGAAGATGTTCCGGACCAAGGGAATGGCTGGTTTTACGCTGCATCCGGCTAACGCTTACCTGGAAATAAAGGCGAAATTATATAACCGTACCAGCCTGCCGCAAACCTTTTTATGGTGGGCAAATCCGGCAGTAAAAGTAAACGACTATTACCAGTCGGTTTTTCCGCCCGATGTTAACGCCGTTTTCGACCACGGCAAGCGGGATGTAAGCAGCTTCCCGATTGCTACAGGCACGTATTACAAGGTAGATTATTCGCCCGGAACCGATATTTCCAACTATAAAAATATTCCCGTTCCAACCTCTTATATGGCTATCCGTTCAGATTACGATTTTGTGGGTGGCTATGAAAATGATACACAGGCCGGCGTGCTTCACGTGGCCAATCACCACGTATCGCCAGGCAAAAAGCAGTGGACCTGGGGCAATGGCGATTTCGGCAAAGCCTGGGACCGTAACCTGACCGATGAGGATGGGCCGTATATTGAGCTGATGACCGGCGTTTACACCGATAATCAGCCCGACTTTACCTGGCTGATGCCTTACGAGGAGAAATCGTTTACCCAATATTTTATGCCTTACCGGGAACTCGGTGTTGTAAAAAATGCGACAAAAGACCTACTGGTTTATGTGGATATTGAGGGTAAAAAAGCCATTCTGAAAGTTTTTGCGACATCCATACAAACGAACCTGGAACTGAGCTTCTCTGCGGGAGATGAGCTGTTGTTTTCAGAAACCATGCATGTGTCGCCGGAAAATCTTTGGAAAAAAGAGCTGCTGTTGCCACATGAAATAAACGAGGAAGATATATTGCTTCGGATTGAAAACCAATCCGGTAAAGAGCTTATCCGTTATCAGCCCTCAGCAAACCGGAAGAACGAAATTCCCGAGCCTGCAAAAGCTGCCCTGGAGCCAAAAGACGTAGAAAACAACGAGCAGCTTTTCCTTACCGGCCAGCACCTGGAGCAATACCGTCATGCTACGTACAACCCGGTAGATTACTATGAAGAGGCCCTTCGTCGTGACCCGAAAGATGTGCGGAACAATAACGCACTCGGAAAATGGTATTTACGTCGCGGGCAGTTTGCCAAAAGCGAGCCGTATTTCCGTAAGGCGATAGAGACGCTTATCCAGCGCAATCCTAATCCTTACGATGGAGAGCCGTATTATAACCTGGGATTAAGCCTGAAATTACAAGGTAAAACGGATGAAGCCTACGAAGCCTTTTACAAATCGGCCTGGAACAGCGCCTGGCAGGACAGCGCTTATTTTTCACTGGCACAGATCGATGTTGCAAAAGAGGATTTTACGCAGGCGCTTGAGCACATTGAGTGGTCTGTTGACCGGAATGCCCGGAACAGCAAGGCCAGGGCGTTAAAAGCAGCTATCCTGCGTAAGCAGCATCGTTTGGAAGAAGCCCTGGATGTATGTACGGAAGCTATTAAGCGGGATTTATTCAACCTGAATATTTATTTCGAACAGCACAGGATATATCAGCTGCTGGACAGAAAAGAAGATGCCGATGCGGCATTAGCCACATTAATGCGTCTGTCCAGGCGAAATGCGAATAGTTTTATAGAATATGCGCTGGATTATGCCTCGGCCGGTTTATATTCCGAAGCCATTGCACTGATAAGCTATGCCATAGGAAACCGTGATGAAGAAACTTACCCGATGGTATTTTATTACCTGGGATGGTTCAGCCTGCAAGCCGGGGATGAGGAAGAAGCACTGGCATGGTTCAGAAAGGGTGCTGCCGCGGATGCAGACTTGTGTTTTCCTAATCGTATAGAAGATGTGAATGTGCTGCAATCGGCATTAACCCTGAACCCCACAGATGCCCGTGCACCGTACTATTTAGGCAATTTATGGTACGATAAGCGTCAGTATGCCGAAGCGATAGCGATGTGGGAAATAGCGGCCGGACGGGATAATGCTTTCCCGACCGTTTTCCGCAACCTGGGTATCGCTTATTTTAATAAACAGCATAATGCGGCTAAGGCGCTGCAATGTTTTGAAAAGGCATTTGCGCTTGATGAAACCGATGCCCGTGTCTTTATGGAACTCGACCAGTTGTATAAACGGCTTAACAAATCGCCCGAAGAGCGGCTGGCATTCCTGGAAAAATATCCCGAATTGGTTGATTTCCGCGATGATGTTTACCTCGAAAGAGCCGCCCTGTATAATTTCCTGGGACAATATGAAAAAGCCTATGAATTGATTAGTACCCGGCAGTTTCACCCCTGGGAAGGCGGCGAAGGAAAAGTCTCCGGCCAGTATATCTACAGTTTGGTTGAATTAGCAAAGCAGGATATCCGCCACAAGCGGTTTACCGAGGCCATAGAAAAATTACAGCAAGCCCAGTTTTATCCGCATAACCTTGGCGAAGGAAAACTATTCGGCGCCCAGGAAAATGATATTTTCTACTGGTTAGGATGTGCTTTCCAGGGATTAGGTCAGGAGGAAAAGGCAAAGCAGTACTTTGAGAAAGCTACCGAGGGACTTTCTGAGCCTTCGGCCGCCATGTTTTATAACGACCAGCAGCCGGATAAAATATTTTACCAGGGGCTGGCCTGGATACAATTGGGTGAGAAAGAAAAGGCCCAGATTATTTTCCGGAAGCTGGTAGATTACGGTCAACAGCATTTAAATGACAAGGTGAAGATTGATTATTTCGCGGTATCGCTACCTGATTTGCTGATTTTTGAAGATGATTTGAATGTTAGAAATGTAATTCATTGTCATTACCTGATGGGATTGGGATATTTAGGTTTGAGTAATTTAAAAGAAGCAAAATTCGAATTAGAGCAGGCGTTGCAACAGGATGCGATGCATTTTGGCGCCGAAACGCATCTAAGACAAGCCGTGCAGGAAGAAGAAACCGTAATGAATGTGGCGGGGTAAATTAGCAGTTTCAAGTTAATTCTCATTGGTCTGTCTTTCGCTGGTGCGAGCTTGTAGCTCGTACCGCTGACGATACGAGCTACAAGCTCGCACCAGCATATGCTCAGGATGACCGTAATTGGCTCAGAGAGTAAACTTTGGAATAAAACATCATGCCAAAGAAGTTAATAACCTATATTTCGGCTTTTTTGCTTTGTTTCCTGTTTGCCGGTCTTCGGACTATTGCGCAGGAGACTACTGTTAGGGAAAAACTTCACCTTAACGGGATATGGAAATTGCGGCTGGATGCTTCAGGAATTGGTGTAAAAAATAACTGGCAGGACAGCAGTTTCAGCGAAAATGTGAAACTACCGGGTTCTCTGGAAGAGAACCAAAAAGGAACTATTGTCAGTGAGGCTACAACGGCACACCTGAATCAAACCCGGCAATATATTGGCGCTGCCTGGTATCAACAGGAGGTTGATATTCCCGGCTCGTGGAAAGATAAGCAGGTGGAATTATTTCTGGAGCGTACCAAAGCAACCCGGGTTTGGGTAGACCGGCAATTTGTTGCCAAAAGCACCTTACTGTCGGCACCGCAGGTGTACAATCTCACGGGTAAGCTGGCTCCCGGTAAGCATAGGCTGACAATCCTGGTGGATAATTCACCCAACCTGGTATCGGTCGGCGGGTCGCATGCCCTTAGTGAGCATACGCAAACCAACTGGAACGGGATTATCGGTGATATGTACCTGGAAGCAACCGGTAAGTTGAAAATTGACCGGGTGCGGCTTGCGCCGGATGTTAAAACCCGAACCGTAAATATGGCATTGAGCCTGCTTAATGCCGGACAGTATTCGGGCAATATTGTTGTGGAATTGCAGGCTGCTTCCGGTAATCTGCCGGTAACCCACACGGCAGAACCGTTGCGTTTTAAGGTAAAGTTAGCCGGAAAAGATACCACGTTAAACCTGGCTTATCCTTTGGGTGAAAAAGCGTTATTATGGAGTGAATACACGCCCGCTTTATACAAATTGGCTATCTGCATCCGGGAGAAAAAGCAGCTTTGCGACAGCACTTCGGTGGTTTTTGGCTTACGCGAATTTAAGCCCGAAGGGACACAGTTCAGGATAAACGATGTGATAACCTTTCTTCGCGGAAAAAACGAGAGCTGTGTATTTCCCTTAACCGGTTATCCGCCAACAGATACTGCGGCCTGGCGAAAGCTGTTCCGCATTGCAAAAACTTACGGCATTAATCATTACCGTTTCCATTCATGGACACCGCCCGAAGCCGCTTTCGAGGCTGCCGACCGGGAAGGTATCTATATACAGGCCGAGCTGCCGAATTGGGCTAACTTTACTGTAAAAGATACCTTCCACACGCAGTTTCAATACCAGGAAGGAAAAGCGATTTTGGATGCTTATGGCAATCATCCTTCGTTCGTGCTGTTTACATTGGGCAACGAGCTTGTCGGCGATGAAGCCCTTATCAATAAAATGGTGAGCGATTTCAGGACGTATGACGATACCCGCAGGTTGTATGCACACGGCACAAACGCTTTTTATAACGAGCCGCATCCCGGCAAAACCGACGATTTCTGGGTGACTATGCGCACCGGCAAAGAAACTCCCGATGGAAAATACGATGTAAGAGGCTCTTTCGCTACTACCGAAGATACCGGTAACGGAATCATCAATTCACAAAAACCGTCCGTACGCCGTGATTTTTCGACGGCAATTAAGGCATTAAAGCTACCGGTTATTGGGCATGAGATTGGGCAATACCAGGTGTACCCGGATTATACCGAAATACCAAAATATAGCGGTGTTTTACGGCCGCTGAATTTTAAGATATTTCAGCAGCGGCTAAGTGAGGCTGGTATGGGTGATGAGGCTGCGGATTTTTTCAGGGCATCGGGCAAGCTGGCGGCACTTTTATACCGTGAAGAGATTGAGATGGCCTTACGGACACCGGGTTTTGCCGGATTCCAGTTGTTGGATTTAGAAGATTTTCCGGGACAGGGAACTGCCTTGGTTGGTCTGCTCAATGCGTTTATGGAAAATAAGGGACTGATTACACCCGGAGAATTTCGCCGTTTTAATAATGATGTGGTTATCCAGCTATTGATGGATAAATACACCTGGACAACTGATGAAACGTTTACGGCGGATGCACAATTGGTCAATTACAGTGCGGAAAATATTTTGGGTAAAGAATTGGCCTGGACAATCATTGATAAAAATAAAACACTTGCTTCCGGTAAACTTCCGGTTCAGGCAGAAAAAGGAAAAATCAATCCCTTGGGAAAAATTTCTTTTCCGTTACAGGGTATTTCAAAAGCCGAAAAATTAACAATAACACTTGCTCTTACAGGTACAGAACTCCGTTCGGAATATCCTGTATGGGTTTATCCTGCGAAAGCAGATATAACAGTTCCCCAAAATGTGACCGTTGCTACCAGATTAGATGAGAACGCAATTGCCACGCTGGACAGTGGTGGCCGGGTATTGCTTTTTCCAGACCACCAGGAAATTAGGGATAAGTCGGTTAAAGGGCAGTTTATCAGTGAATTCTGGAACTGGAAAGTATTTAAAGGGGCCGCCGAAAATATGAAACGACCGGTTTCTGCCGGAACCCTCGGTATTTTCACTCATCCGGAACATCCGGTATTCAATTCTTTTCCTACAGATTTTTATAGCAACTGGCAGTGGTGGACTATTGTAAAAAATTCCCGGCCGTTAATTCTGGATGGTACCGATAGAGCTTACCGGCCCATTGTACAGGTAATTGATAACATCGACCGGAATCATAAGCTGGGGATAATTTTTGAGTTTAAAACCGGCAGGGGAAAGCTGCTTATTTGCACGGCTAACCTTCTGCAACTGATGAATGACCCTGCCGCCCGTCAGCTGTATCATAGCATGTTGCATTATGCATCCTCAGATAAATTCAATCCGCAGAAAAACATTAGCCTGCAGCAATTAAAAGAACTTTTATAAACCGAATTAAAAACAATACGAATGATTATCACACAAGTAATAAACCGATTTTTCAGCGTTTTTATTATTGCCAGTTTATGCTGTACGATATTCCAGGCCGAAGCACAGGAGACGATTTCGCTGGCAGGAGAATGGTCTGTAAAGCTGGACTCTGCGAACGTAGGCGTGAAGGGGCAATGGTATAAGCAGCAGTTTGAAACACGGGTGCATTTACCCGGTACACTGGATGATGCGGGGATAGGCAAGCCTTCCGGTCTTACCGCCGATAAGCTGACAAAAGAAGTGCTGTTAAAGCTTACCCGGAAACATAGCTACGTCGGTGCGGCATGGTATGCCAAAGAAGTTGTTATTCCGCAAAACTGGAAAGGGAAGGACGTTCAATTGCTTTTAGAACGGGTAATTTGGAATACCCGTGTATGGATAGACGGGCAGGAAGTCGGTTCCGGCGAAAGCCTGAGCGTGCCGCACCGGTTTGATGTAAGTACCTTACTTGCTCCCGGCAAACACCGGCTGGTTATCCGTATTGATAACAGCAAACAGTACGATATTTCTTATAAGGATATGGCTCATGCTTATACCGATGGCACACAGATTATCTGGAACGGGGTGATTGGCAACATACAGCTTATCGCGAAAAATAAGCTGCATATCCGTTCGGTGCAAACCTATCCGCATGTTGCCGATAAGTCGGTGACAGTGGCTGTAACTTTGCAGAATAAGTTAGCAAAAGCGGAAAATGCCGTGTTGCAGGTTCAGGTCATCGGAAAGGATAAACGTGTCGCAGCTTCGCAGAAAATCAGTTTGAAAGTTTCTGCCGGGGAGTTAAAAAAAGAAATCCGGCTTGAACTAGGTAAAGACGCTTTACTGTGGGATGAATTTAGCCCGGATATATATACGGTGAGGGCGCAGCTTACCGGTAAGAAAGATGAAGATATGGCCGAAACCACGTTCGGCTTACGCGAAATTACTGCCCGCAACAGCGAAATTCAGGTAAACGGGCGGCGGGTGTTTATGCGGGGAACGCTGGAATGCAATATTTTCCCGTTAACCGGACATCCGCCTATGGATAAGGCAGGCTGGATGAAAGTGTTCAATACCGCTAAGGCTTATGGGCTGAACCACCTGCGATTCCATTCCTGGTGTCCGCCAGAAGCCGCTTTTGAAGTGGCTGATGAAATGGGTTTTTACCTGCAGGTAGAGCTTCCGTTGTGGAGCCTTACCGTAGGCAAAGATATCAGCACCAACCGTTTCCTTGGGGAAGAAGCCCGGCGAATCAGCGAAGAATATGGTAATCACCCTTCGTTTTGCCTGTGGTCGTTGGGTAATGAGTTGCAGGGAGATTTTAACTGGTTGAGTAAATTACTGCAGGAGTTAAAATCGCTGGATAAACGGCATTTGTACACCACCACAACGTTCACTTTTGAAAAAGGTCACGGAACATGGCCGGAGCCGGGCGATGATTATTTCATTACGCAATACACCAAAAAAGGCTGGGTACGCGGGCAGGGAATTTTCAACAGCTATCCGCCAAATTTTTCAACCGATTATACCAAAGCTATCGACGGACTGGAAGTTCCGCTGATTACGCATGAAATTGGCCAGTATTCAGTTTATCCCAACCTGGAAGAGATAAGGAAATATACCGGCGTGCTTGACCCGCTGAATTTTAAGGCCATCAGGAACGACCTGCAACGAAAAAATATGCTGGCTTTAGCCCCGGCATTTACAAAAGCCAGCGGAAAATTCGCCGCCAACTTATATAAAGAAGAAATAGAACGGGCGTTGAAAACCAAAGGAATCAGTGGTTTCCAACTGCTGGATTTGCATGATTTCCCGGGACAGGGAACGGCATTGGTGGGTATCCTGGATGCCTTCTGGGATAGCAAAGGATTTGTCAGTCCCGAAGAGCATCGACTGTACACATCGGCCGTAGTGCCATTAATTCGTTTCGCGAAAGCAACCTATACTAATTCAGAGCAGTTTGAAGCCGAAGCGGAAATTGCCAATTTCAGTGCTGGTGGGCTGAAAAATGTCACGCCGGTATGGATGGTGAAGAATCGCCAGGGAGAAGTACTTTTCAGCGGTGAGCTGGATGGAAAGGATATCCCGGTAGGTAGTGGTATAAACTTAGGTAAAATCGCGTTTTCTTTAAGCGGGATTGTACAAGCCGAAGCATTAACCATCGAACTGGAATTGAAGGGAACAACATACAAAAATCACTGGAACATCTGGGTATATCCCGAAAAGGTAAACACAACGGACAAAAATGTACTGTTCACCACTTCGCTTAAAGATGCGCTTAAATACCTGGAAAATGGAAAAACGGTATTGCTGAATCCCGATACGGCTCATATCAGGGGCGTTCAGGGGCGTTTTGCGCCGGTATTCTGGAGTCCGGTACATTTCCCTGACCAACCCGGCACTATGGGAATCTTATGCGACCCGGCACATCCTGCGCTGAAAAATTTTCCTACAGATTTTTACAGTGACTGGCAATGGTGGGATTTGATTACTTCCTCAAAAACAATGGTAATTGATTCGCTTCCGCCGATGGAACCGGTAGTAAGGGTAATTGATAACTTTTTCAAAAACCGCAAAATGGGCAATATTATCGAGGCGAAAGTTGGCAAGGGAAAACTCTTGCTGACGTCAATTAACCTGACTGATAATTTAGAGAGACGACCTGCGGCACGGCAGCTTCGTTACAGTTTGATGCAGTATATGGGCAGCAATGCGTTTTCGCCGGTGACCGCATTAACAGCGGAACAATTGAATAATCTGGTAAAGAAATAAAAGGCAGATGAGCATGAAGAAATCCTTTAACCTTTGGGGGCTTTTGTTGCTGAATCTGGCTGCAATTAATGTTGTTGCTCAGCAGAAGAACGAGTTAAAACCGCTGAAAGCTGTATTAAAAACGGTCAATCAAAGTTTGAGCCAATCGGTAAAGCAATATATGTTTTTGGCGAAAGAGCTTCCGCAGGATAAGTTTCCCCGTTCGTATGAAAACGGCTGGTTGCTTACCAGTGGTATTCACGCCTGGACCAGCGGTTTTTATCCCGGAACCTTGCTTTATCTCTATGAGTATGCTAAAGATTCAACCTTAAAACGGGAAGCATTAACGCATCTGAAGCCGCTTGAAAAGCTGCAATTTGTTACCACCACCCACGATTTGGGTTTTATGATGTATTGCAGCTTTGGTAACGCTTACCGGATATTTGGAGATAAACCGTACAAAGATATTTTGGTGCAGTCGGCCAAATCGCTGGCAACGCGGTTTAACCCCAAGGTAGGATGCATCAAATCGTGGGATAAGGTGCAGTCGCTGGATGGCAAAACCTGGTGGGAGTTCCCGGTAATTATTGATAATATGATGAACCTGGAACTGCTGTTCTTCGCTTCGAAAGTAACCGGCGATGCTTCGTTCAGGAATATTGCAATAAAGCACGCCGAAACCACGATGAAGAATCATATCCGGCCCGATTACAGCAGTTATCATGTGGTCAATTATGACCCTGAAACGGGAAAAGTGAAAAGCCGGGAAACGCATCAGGGATATGCCGATAACTCTACCTGGGCAAGGGGACAGGCCTGGGGCATTTATGGGTTTACCATGGTTTACCGTGAAACAAAGGACAAGCGTTTCCTGGAAACCGCTTGCAAAATGGCCGATTTCTTTTTAAACAATCCCAATTTGCCGAAAGACAAAATTCCCTATTGGGATTTTAACATAAACCAGCCGGGTTTTCGCCCGCAGTGGAACTATGATGCGGCCAAATTTCCGGTTATCCCACGCGATGCTTCAGCGGCAGCTATTACCGCCTCCGCTTTAATTGAGCTGTCCGGGTATGTGGCAGCACCGGAAAGTAAAAGATACCTGGAAGCTGCCGGGGCCATGCTCACTTCTTTGTCTTCGCCGGCCTACCGTGCACCGGTAGGTGATAACGGCGGGTTTATTTTAAAGCACAGCACGGGCGGCGTTCCAAGTAACGCCGAAATAGATGTGCCGCTTACGTATGCCGATTATTATTACGTAGAGGCATTATTGCGATATAAAAATCTGGGAAAATGATAAGGAATAGAATAATAAAAAATGGTCTTTTTGCCATCCTGTTGCTTTGTCCATTTGCGATACAGGCACAGCAGCGAAGCTTAAAACCAAAGGCTGACCTTTTAAAAATAGTAAGCCAAAGCCTGGAACAATCGGCACAGCAGTATCACATCATGATGAAACGCTTGCCCGCCGGCCGTTTCCCGGTAACATACTATGCGGATAAGGATAAGCTGGTAACCAGTGGTTCCGAACCCTGGGTGGGTGGATTTTATCCCGGGGGATTATTGTATCTATATGAACAGACCGGCGATACTGCGTTATATCACGAGGCTTTGCGTAAGCTGGAAGTATTAAAAAAGGAACAATTCAATAAAACTACGCACGATTTGGGCTTTATGATGTACTGTTCTTTCGGAAACGCCAATCGTATTGAACCAAAGCCGGAATATAAAGATATCATCGTAAATAGTGCCAAATCGCTGGCAACCCGCTTTAGCGAGAAGGTGGGCTGTATCCGTTCCTGGGATTCGGATGCCGGGCGCTTTATGGTGATCATCGATAACATGGTGAACCTGGAACTGCTGTTTGCTGCAACCCGTTTCACGGGAGATTCATCCTATTACAAAATTGCTGTCGCTCATGCCAATACCACCATGAAACAGCATTTTCGTCCCGATTATAGCTCCTATCACCTGGTAATTTATAATCCAAAAAATGGTGAAGTTTTGAAAAAGCAGACCGTTCAGGGCGCTTCTGATTCATCGGCATGGGCACGCGGACAGGCATGGGGATTATATGGCTACACCGTAATGTATCGTGAAACCAAAGACCCGAAATACCTGGCACAAGCTAATCACATAGCGCAGTTTATTCTCAATCATCCCAATTTACCTAAAGATAAAATTCCTTACTGGGATTTTAACGCACCCGGTATTCCCAATGTGCCCAGAGATGCTTCGGCAGGAGCCGTAATCTGCTCAGCTTTAATGGAGCTGGCCGGCTATGCATCACCTATAGAAAGTAAACGATATATGAAAGCCGCCGAAACCATGCTGCGCTCGTTGTCTTCACCGGCGTATCGTGCCTCAATCGGCACAAATGGCGGTTTTATATTAGAACATGGCGTTGGCAATTATCCGAGGAATGCGGACATCGATGTGCCGCTTATTTATGCAGATTATTATTACCTGGAAGCGCTGAGTCGCTATAAGCAATTGAAAAAGAAAAGGTAACCTCAAATTACAGACAATATAATGAATGATACAAGCGCATGGCGTTCCGGTTCTCAGCCTTTGTTACCCATAAACGTTAAGCCGCAACATACGGATGGGTATAACATATATCCTTACCATTCCGTTGGTAGCGGGAAAATTCATAAAGGCTACCAGTCGCTGGCTCAGTGGATAGCAGGACAGAAAAACCTTGTGATTGATGGCTTTTCGGGTGTTTTGTGGCAGGAAGTACAGCGGCATCTTCATGACGAGCTGGAGCGTTTGGGAGTAAAGGTTAACTGGATAAAGATGTCGGACTTTCTTAAGCCTGAATCAACAATTCAGCAATTGGTTGCACCCTTTATTGGAGAATCGGATGCTGTGTGGGGTACAAAATGTTCGCTTTCTGTTCACGATTTTTACGACATCAGCGGGTTACGTCAGCCGGATAACAAAACTGGTATTACTATTTTGATAGGGCCCGGTGCTGCCATATCAGGCTGGTCTGCACCCTTAATTTACCTGGAGCTCCCCAAGAATGAGCTGCAATTCAGAATGCGTGCCGGTTCGGTCACTAATTTCGGAAATCCGGCTCCTGAGAATCCTTCGGCGATGTATAAACGTTTTTACTTTGTGGATTGGGTGATCTTTAACGGGCATAAAAAGAATATCCTTGATCGTATTACAATTGTAGCGGATGTACAGTGGAAGGATGATCTGAACTGGATGCTGGCAAAAGACCTGAAGGCTGGCTTATCCGAATTGTCCCAAAATGTATTCAGGGTTCGGCCGTGGTTTGAGCCCGGTGCCTGGGGCGGGCAATGGATGAAGCAGCATATAAACGGACTGAATAAGAATGAAATAAATTATGCCTGGTCGTTTGAGCTGATTATTCCCGAAAACGGACTTGTGTTTGAAAGTGACGGCAATTTACTGGAGGTTTCTTTTGATTTCCTGATGTTTACCGGGCATCGTGCCGTTTTAGGAAAACATGCCGATATATTCGGATATGAGTTTCCCATTCGTTTTGATTTTTTAGATACCTGGGACGGAGGAAATTTATCCATACAATGCCATCCCTCATTAGCCTACATTAAAGAACACTTTGGCGAAAATATCACCCAGGACGAGACGTATTATATTCTTGATTGCCAGAAGCAGGCCAATGTGTATTTGGGTTTCCAGGAAGATATTGATGCCGCGAAATTCAGGACAGAGCTGGAAAATAGTCGCGATTTTGGTACTGAAGTTGAAATTACCAGGTATGTCTGCTCATTACCTGCAAAAAAGCACGATCTGTTCCTGATTCCGAATGGTACGGTGCACAGTGCAGGAGCCGGAAACCTGGTGTTAGAGATCAGCGCCACACCTTATATTTTTACCTTTAAGATGTACGACTGGCTGCGGCTGGATCTGAACGGAAAGCCGCGTCCCATTAACCTGGAGCACGCTTTTAACAACCTGAGATTTGACCGTAAGGGCGATAGGGTAGTTAAGGAGTTGATCTCACATCCTCAGGTAATTGCAGAAGGATCAGACTGGCAGCTTATCCATTTGCCAACACATCAGGAGCATTTTTATGATGTGCACCGGATAGAATTTGATTCAGAGCTTACCATTGAAACAGAGGATTGCTGCCATGTGCTCATGCTGGTTGAGGGAAGCACTGTAAGCGTTAACACCGCGAATGGTATGTCGGTATATTTTCACTATGCGGAAACCTTTGTTGTGCCAGCCGCCGCAAAAGCATATACATTAACCAATATGGGTCAAAGCCGGGCCAAGGTTATCAAAGCATTTCTGAAAGTTAATTCCGATAACGACACCCGGCAATCTCAACAGTATAAGTATGATACCTCATTGTAATTAAACACAAATGAAAAAAGGAATAAACCTGGGCATAGTAACGCTGGTAGCATCGTTGGGCGGATTTTTATTCGGCTTCGATATGGCCGTCATATCAGGTGTTTTACCGCTCATCCAGAAACAATTTTTGCTAACGCCGGCCCAGGAAGGATGGTTTGTATCTTCTGCTCTGGTAGGATGCATTATTGGTGTTGCATTTTCCGGAGAGCTGAGCGACAGGCTGGGCCGAAAAAAGATATTGCTGATAGCGGCATTGCTGTTCTTTTTTTCAGCTCTGGGCTGTGCGTTTTTGCCCGGTTTTTCTATGGTGGTGGCGGCACGCATTATTGGCGGTATAGGTATCGGCTTTGCTTCAAATGTGGTTCCGTTGTATATTTCAGAAATAGCTCCTGCCAAAATCCGCGGAAGATTGGTGACCTGTTACCAGTTTGCACTTACTTTTGGTATCCTGGTTGCCTATTTAAGCAATGCGACTTTACTTCATTATTATCGTGCCACTCCCGAAGTGTGGCGTATCATGTTTGGTGTGGGGATAATTCCGGCGTTGTTATTTATGTCGGGACTTTCTATCATACCCGAAAGTCCGCGATGGCTGATGCTGCAAGGGAAGCATGCCGAAGGTCTGGAGATCAGTAACAGGATCAATACCGAAGCTGTAACCGGGATTCAGTCAGGTCGGCCTGATGCCGGGATTCAAAGGCAGGGCCCATATAAAGAATTGCTTGCTCCTGGTATGCGCAGGGCTTTATTTATCGGTATTCTGCTGCCACTGCTATCGCAGTTTAGCGGTATCAATGCCATTATTTATTATGGGCCAAGCATACTCCATAATGCCGGCGTTTCCTTGAGTAATTCGCTGGCAAGCCAGGTGATTTTCGGGGTAGCCAATATGTTGTTTACCTTAATTGCTATCTGGAAAGTAGACAGATGGGGAAGACGTCCATTATACTTGCTGGGTACAGCCGGTGCTGCTGTCGCATTGCTGCTTACAGGCTTCTGCTTTTATTACTCAGTTACAACAGGCATCTGGTTATTTTTGTGCGTACTGGCATTTCTTGCCTGTTTTGCGTTCTCTATAGGGCCGTTAAAGTTCGTAGTAGCCTCCGAGATTTTCCCCAATGCCATACGGGGCCGGGCGCTTGCCATTAGCATTATGGTAATGTGGGTGGCCGATACTATTGTAGGGCAGATAACACCTCTTATGCTTAACGGGGTAGGAAGTGCCGCCACATTTTGGTTTTTTGCCTTATTTTGTCTTATCGCCTTTATCTTAGTGTTTTACTATCTTCCGGAAACCAAAGGACGATCATTGGAGCAGATCGAAGCATCCTGGCAAAAAGACGGATTAAAAGATAAATCCCTTAAAGATTAGAATAGGTCAATTTATGCTTATGACAATACTTAAAAGATTATTCGGACTGGTGTTATGGTGTAGTATCGTCTTTTTAGAGAAAAGTTTTGCACAGACAGCGCATTCTAATGCGTACGACCCTGTAGAATATGTAAATCCACTGATGGGAACAGCCTCGAAGCCTTCACTTTCGAACGGGAATACTTATCCGGCTATTGCATTGCCCTGGGGGATGAATTTCTGGACGCCTCAGACAGGGAAAATGGGTAATGGATGGATTTACACCTATGATGCCGATAAGATCCGTGGGTTTAAGCAAACGCATCAACCTTCCCCCTGGATGAAAGATTACGGGCAGTTTTCACTAATGCCTGTAACCGGTAAGCTGAAAATTAATGAAGACGAACGGGCAAGCTGGTTCTCGCATAAGTCGGAAATTGTAAGGCCTTATTATTACTGTGTTTACCTGGCAGATTACGATGTAACTACAGAGATAGCGCCTACCGAGCGGGCAGCCTGCTTTCGCTTTACCTTTCCGCAAACAGACAGTGCCTACATGGTTATTGACGCTTTTGATAGCGGTTCATACATCAAAATTATCCCCGAGCAGCAAACTATTATTGGTTATACCACAAAAAATAGCGGCGGCGTACCGGATAATTTCAGGAACTATTTTATCATCCGGTTTGATAAAAAGTTTGCTTTTAACACTGTGTGGAGCGATGGAAAAACGGTGGACAAAAAGCTGGAACTAGAAGGCAATCATGTCGGAGCGATTATCGGCTTTAAAACCTCGCCAGGCGAAAAAATACAGGCGCAGGTTGCTTCTTCGTTTATCAGCCATAGTCAAGCCCGGATAAATTTGAATGAAATTGGTTCGGATAGTTTTGAGACTATTAAACAGAAAGCCAGAGCTAGCTGGAATAAGGAATTAAGCCGGATACATGTAGAAGGAGGTACAACAGATCAGTTCCGCACCTTTTATTCCTGCCTGTACCGCTCGCTTCTTTTCCCAAGGAAGTTTTATGAGATAGATGCCAATGGTAAGATAGTGCACTATAGTCCTTATAACGGTAAAACAGAGGCTGGATATATGTTTACCGATACAGGATTCTGGGACACCTTCCGGGCGCTTTTTCCGTTCCTTAATCTGATGTATCCATCCCTGAATGCTAAAATTCAGGAAGGGTTGGTTAACGCGTACAAAGAAGGAGGATGGCTGCCGGAATGGGCCAGTCCGGGACTACGGAATATTATGATAGGCTCCAATTCAGCGTCGATAGTTGCGGAAGCCTGGTTGAAAGGTTGCCGTGGATACGATATTAACACGTTATATGAGGCCCTGTTAAAAAATGCAGAACATGAAGGCCCGCTCACTGCTGTTGGGCGTAAAGGCGCAGCCTATTATAATCAGTTGGGCTATGTGCCTTGCGATGTAGGAATTAAAGAAAGCGCCGCCCGTACATTGGAATATGCCTACGATGATTTTGCCATTTATCAATTAGCTAAGGCATTGAAACGGCCGCAGGCTGAAATAAACCGTTTTGCCGAACGATGCCGGAATTACCGGAACCTGTTTGACCCGTCTACCGGTTTAATGCGGGGTAAAAAAGAAGATGGCACTTTCCAGTCGCCGTTTAATCCCTTTAAATGGGGCGATTCCTTTACCGAGGGTAATAGCTGGCATTATACCTGGTCGGTTTTCCACGATGTGCAGGGCTTGATTAATTTGATGGGAGGCAAAACGCAATTCATAGCAAGGCTCGACTCCGTATTTTCGCTTCCGCCGGTATTTGATGAAAGCTACTATAAATCGGTTATTCACGAGATACGGGAGATGCAGATAGCCAATATGGGGCAATATGCTCACGGAAATCAGCCTATACAGCACATGATTTATTTGTACAACTATGCCGGAGCTCCCTGGAAAGCTCAATATTGGATACGAGAAACCATGAATCGCATGTATCTTCCTACCCCCGACGGCTATTGTGGTGATGAAGATAATGGCCAGACATCGGCCTGGTACGTATTTTCGGCTATGGGATTTTATCCAGTATGTCCGGCATTAGGTCAGTATGTTATGGGGGCGCCATTGTTTAAGAAAATGATCCTGAGTTTAGAAAATGGCAAACAGGTGGTTATAAATGCAGCACTGAATGGTCCGGAGAATAGATATGTCCGATCTGTTACCTGCAATGGGCAACCCCATACCAAAACCTGGTTCAGTCACCAGCAGCTTATGCAGGGAGCGGTTATTAATTTTACCATGTCGCCTGTACCATACAAAAACCGGCGTTTATTACCTGCAGACCTGCCTTTTTCGCTGAGTTTAGAAGTATCAGATCCTGTAAAATAATGTCAATAAAACCCGACAGCATCATTTTTGATATGGATGGAACCTTATGGGATCCGATGAACGTTTATACAGAGGCCTGGAACAGAGGTTTCCTGGAGTCGGGCTTAAACCGGCCTATCTCAAGAGCGGAATTAATGGCGATGATGGGTTGGGAGAAACAGAAAGTGATGGATAAGCTATTACCAGGCTACGATACGGCGGTACAAGAAAAGGCCTATTTATCTGTAAGTAATTGGCTGACATCGCTTATGAATGAGAAGGACGGAGTTATTTACGAAGGTGTACAGGCGGGACTGGCGCAACTGGCTAAAAAATACAAGTTATTTATTGTAAGCAATTGCCCCGAAGGTATTATCCGGTTATTTATGAAACGAGCGGGAATAGAGCAGTATATCACCGATGAGATGGCCCATGGTGTAAATCTTCAGCCTAAAAGCTATAACATAAAGCTGTTGATGGATAAATATCAGCTAAAACGGCCGGTATATGTTGGCGATACCAATGGTGATAGCGAACAAAGCCGCCTTGCCGGCATTCCCTTTGTGTTTATGAGCTACGGATTTGGCACCACAGAACGATATGATATGAAATTTGAAGATTTCAGCGCTTTTACGGATTATTTTATGCGGATAGTGTAGGTAGTAGGTATTAGGAGGTATTAACAAAAAGAGGCCGCCTCATAATTACTTATGAGACGGCCTCTTAAAATAAATCAATTTATCCTTTTCGACGGCTACTTAGCGTACGATACCGACCGGGTTTCGCGGATAACTGTTACTTTGATCTGTCCGGGGTAGGTCATTTCCGTTTGGATACGATTTGAAATATCGGCAGCTAAGATTTCGGCCTGTGCATCGGTAACGCGTTCGCTTTCTACCACTACACGTAATTCGCGGCCGGCCTGGATAGCGAAGGTTTTTTCTACACCAGGATAAGATAATGCAAGGGATTCAAGCTCCTTTAAGCGCTTGATATAACTCTCTACTACCTCACGGCGTGCTCCGGGCCGGGCGCCTGAAATGGCATCACAAGCCTGAACAATAGGTGAAATAAGCGAGGTCATTTCAATTTCATCGTGGTGAGCGCCAATGGCATTGCAAACATCCGGATGCTCTTTGTATTTTTCGGCCAACTGCATCCCTAAGATGGCATGCGGCAGCTCCGGGTTATCATCCGGCACTTTACCAATATCATGGAGCAGTCCGGCACGTTTGGCTAGTTTCACATTCAGCCCAAGTTCTGCAGCCATAGTGGCGCAGAAGTTGGCTACCTCGCGGGAGTGTTGCAGCAGGTTTTGTCCGTACGAAGAACGGTAACGCATACGTCCAACCATACGGATAAGCTCCGGATGCAGTCCGTGAATGCCCAGGTCGATCACGGTACGTTCACCAATTTCTACAATTTCTTCTTCAATCTGCTTTTTGGTTTTAGCCACTACTTCCTCAATACGGGCCGGATGAATACGGCCATCGGTTACCAGGCGGTGGAGGGCTAAGCGTGCAATCTCACGACGAACAGGGTCAAATCCCGACAGGATAATGGCTTCGGGTGTATCGTCTACAATGATCTCTATCCCGGTAGCGGCTTCCAATGCCCGGATGTTCCGGCCTTCACGACCGATCACACGGCCTTTAATTTCATCGTTTTCAATGTTGAAGATGGAAACCGTATTTTCGATGGCGGCTTCGGTAGCCGTACGTTGTATGGTCTGGATTACTACCTTTTTGGCTTCTTTGGCGGCAGTGAGCTTGGCATCATCCACAATATCCTTGATCTGCGCCATAGCCTTGCTGCGGGCTTCTTCCTTGAGTGTTTCCATCAGCTGATTTTTAGCCTCCTCGGCAGATAAGCCAACAATAGTTTCCAGTTGCTGAACATGTTGTTCTTTCAGCAAATCAACTTCTTCCTGCTTTTTCAGGGCAATTTCGGTTTGCTTTTCGAGGTTTTTACGCAGGTTCTCCAGTTCCTGCTCCTTGCGGTTAGCATTCTCAAGCTTTTGGTTTAACGATTGCTCTTTTTGCTTGATGGAGTTTTCCCGCTGACTGATTGCATTGTTTTTGCTGTTAATCTCCTGCTCATGTTCGGCCTTAAGCTGAAGAAATTTCTCCTTAGCTTCGAGCAATTTATTCTTTTTCAGGATTTCGGCATTGTTTTCGGCCTCCTTCAGAATTTTCTTGACCTTGTTCTGGGCTGACACTTCCTGCCCTTTGAGCAGTTTGCGGAGTAAAAACCGCCCTATAAATACGCCTATGGCTATTCCGAGTAAAACGTAAAGTATAATTTCCATAATTAATCTATCATATAAAAAAACCGCAACTAAATTCTAAGTCTCATGTATTAAAAGCTTCTTCATTCAGGTTTAGAGTATCACATTTTGCAAAAGCACGCTTTTGACATGTTCTTTTACTCTTCTAATATAGAAGCGTTAAGCTTAAAATAGTGAAACCTAAAAATTTAACTGCGGTTAAATCTTTGGCGCTCAGTATTGATAAAGAACGTATTATTCTGAGAAGAATTCAGTAAGCAACTGGTCTAACTGATATACTTTTTCGGCTACCTCGGTGTCTTCATTAATTACTTTCTTTTCTGCTTTTAACGTAGCAGTAGCATAATGAAGCACACACATGGATAGCAAATCTTGTTTATCCCGAACCGCATAATTCTCCTGATATTCCTTTATGCGGTCATTTATCAGCTTCGCTGCCCTCCTTATCACTTCCTCTTCCTCCATAGCTACCTTTAAGGGGTAGATTCTGTCGGCAATATTTATTTTAATGGAGATTTCTCCCATTTGAGCTATGTTTCACTTTGTATTACTTTTTAAGCAATACAATGCACTTATCTATTTCCCGCACAAAATCGTTAATTTTTTGTTTGATGTCAAGGCTTTTTTCATCAGTATTTTCAGAACCTTCGTTTTTGCCTTCCAGCGAGCGTGCCAGCTTCAATACCCGCAGACGTTCTTCCAATTCTGCAATATTTTTCTTTGAAACCTCATTATCCTGCTTTAGCGATTGATTCTCAAGTTGTAATACATTGTTTTCTTCCTGCAACGTAGCGCACAAATCAATCAGCTTTGCTGTTTTTTCAATAACTTCATTTAACTGATTTGCTAACTGCGACATGACACTTGATTACACTAAAGTTTTCTGTTTACGTATGTTTATGCGCTCTGTTTAATTTTTTCGTATTTCGGCTCCGGCTTCTTTTTCTAAGTTAAGAATTAATTTTTGCATGATGGCATCAATCTGCTTATCGGTAAGCGTTTTCTCTTCATCCTGCAAGATAAAGCTTAATGCATAAGATTTTTTTCCTTCGGGGAGTTTATCTCCTTCGTACACATCAAATACATCTACTGATTTTAGCAGATGTCTTTCGGTGCGTTGTGCAATCAGCCTGAGTTGATTAAACCGGACATCTTTATGAATAAGCATAGAAAGGTCGCGGCGTACCGACGGATATTTAGGTATTTCTGCAAATGTAGTCTTGTTTTTTCGGATGAGCTTTAGAACCAGATCCCAATCGAACGAAGCATAAAATACATCCTGTGAAATATCAAAGGTTTTAAGCAATTGTTTGTTGACGCTGCCAAAGTCGGCCAATATTTTTTCGCCCTTACGGTACGTTAAACCATACTGTAGATCCGGCAAACCGGTTTCTTCAACCGTGTATCCCGTAATATTTAAGCGATCGATCACCTCGTCGGCAACAGCTTTGAGATGGTAAAAATCTGCCGGTTTGCTTTTTACATTCCAGCGTTCGGTATGCGCATTGCCCGATAGCCATATTCCCAGCCAGTTGTTTTCTGCAAACCAGTCGTCAGTTTTCCGGTAAGTCTTCCCGAACTCGTATAGTTTCAGGTCAGAGCTTTTGCGGTTTTGATTATAGGCGATTACCTCAAGCCCGGAATACAAAAGTGTTTGGCGCATGGTGTCCAAATCGCTGCTTAACGGGTTAAGGAGTTGCACGGTATCAGGAGCTCCTTTGTAATAAGCAGACTTGGTTAACGAGTTGGTCAGCAGCTCATAAAAACCGTTAGCGGTAAGTATATCGGCAATTTTATTTTGTACCAGCTCTTTATCGGGCTTGGCCGAAGGAATTAACGATGCTTTTACCTGTTGCGGAATTTCAATGTTATTGTACCCGTAAATACGTAGTATTTCTTCAATAATATCCACTTCGCGGGTAACGTCTACTTTATAAGGAGGTACTTTTAATTGCAGACCTTCGGCGGTTTCGGCTGCAATTTTAATATGCAGCGCCGTTAGAATATCGCGTACCTCGTTATGTGGAATTTCCTTGCCTATCAGGCGATTGATATTGGCATAGGTTACCGTAACGTTAAACGGTTCAGCTTTTTGCGGGTAGAAATCGGATATTTCTGATGATATTTCTCCGCCGGCAACTTCCCGGATCAGCAATGCCGACCGTTTTAGCGCTGTAATGGTTATATCGGGATCGGTGCCCCGCTCAAAGCGGAAAGAAGCATCGGTTTTGAGCCCGTGCCTTTTGGATGTTTTGCGTATAGAAACCGCGTTAAACCAGGCGCTTTCCAGGAAAACGTTTTTGGTATTATCGTTAATGCCTGAACCTATGCCGCCAAATACGCCGGCTATGCATAGAGGTTTTTCGGCATCGCAAATCATCAGGTCGCTGGATGATAATTTACGCTCCACACCATCAAGCGTGGTAAAAGGCGTACCTTCGGTACAGTTTTTTACCACCACCTTATGCCCGTTTATGGCGTCGGCATCAAATGCATGTAAGGGCTGGCCTAACTCGTGCAGCACATAATTGGTTACATCAACAACATTGTTAATGGGCCTGACACCGATGATGTTTAGTTTCTCCTTCAGCCAGCCGGGTGATTCTTTTACAGTTACACCGCTAATGGTAACGGCAGAATATCGCGGACAAGCCTGCTCGTTTTCTACAACAACGGGAATGGTAAGATTATGATTGCCTATCGCGAAAGCGCTTACATCGGGCATTACAACCGGTATACGCAGGTAAGCGGCCAGGTCACGGGCAACGCCGAGGTGCGATGCGGCATCGGCCCGGTTGGGGGTTAGGCCAATCTCGAATAGGTAATCGTCCTTAATATTGAAATAATCTTTGGCGGGAGTTCCCACAGTGGCATCCGGCTGCAAAATCAGTATGCCTTCGTGCGATTTGCCCAACCCGATTTCATCTTCGGCGCATATCATGCCTTCCGAAACTTCGCCCCGTATTTTTGATTTGTTGATTTTAAAGGGTTCCCCGGACAGCGGATATACGGTAGTGCCAACAGTAGCAACCACAACTTTTTGCCCGGCGGCAACATTGGGTGCGCCGCAAACTACCTGTAACTCTTCAGCGCCGCCTACATCAACTTTTGTAATGCGTAAACGGTCGGCATTGGGATGCTGAGCGCATTCTTTTACATAACCGATGACCAATCCTTCCAGTCCGCCGGGTATGGTTTGTACCTTTTCTAAACTCTCTACTTCGAGCCCAATATCGGTTAAAATAGTCGATAATTCTTGTGGTGTTTTGGTGGTATCGATAAACTGTTTTAACCAATTATATGAGATTTTCATGCGCTGTTATTAATAGACTGGCAAAGATAGAAAAAAGTTCATAGTCAGAGAGTCGGGAAGTCGGAAAAGACCGAAAGCGAGAAAGGTGGAAGGTTAGAAGGCAGAAGGTTTAAGGCATAGGGTAGCTAATGGCTTATGGTTCATGGCTTATAGTCCGGAAGTCGGTAAAGACAGAAAAGACTGGAAGCAAGAGCATAGAAGCAAGAGACAAGATTAAGGAGTAAAAGTTACTCCCTCTCCTTTGGAGAGGGTTGGGGAGAGGCTACCCACTACAATAATCCTCTGTCTGCAAAGCTGATGTAGCCGTTGTTTGTAAAAATCAGGTGGTCTACTATGGGAAGATCCAGCAATCTGCCGGAAGCGGTTAAAGATTCGGTCAGTTTAATATCCTGCTGGCTTGGGTTCAGGTTGCCTGACGGATGGTTATGTGCCAAAATAATATAGGCTGCATGATGCTCAAGCGCTGTTTGGAAAATGATTTTCGGGTCGGCTACCGTGCCGGCCTGTCCGCCTCGGCTAACCTGGTGATAAGAGAGGACACTTTTCGAGCGGTTGAGCAGTAGGATCCAGAATTCTTCGTGGGTAACATCTTCAAAACAATGCCGCAAAATGTCGTATGCATCTTTGCTGGTAGTAATTTTAGTGATGCTTTTGGCACCGGCATCCTTACGCCTGCGACCAAGCTCCAGAGCGGCTATAATGGTAATGGCTTTCACCTGACCTATACCTTTAAACCGCGAAAGTTCTTTTACGGATAATTGGCCCAGCCGGTCGAGGTCATTACCTAATGAATGTAAAATGCGTTTGCTTAGCTCCACGGCGGTTTCATCGCGGTTGCCGGAACCTATCAATATGGCTATTAATTCGGCATCGGTCAGGCTGCGGCGACCTGTTGCAATGAGTTTTTCACGTGGGCGATCGGCTTCTGCCCAGGCTTTGATGGGTATTTTCTGCTCGTTATATTGGCTCATGTGGTTTAAACGGTCTGACCAATATAAATAAAAAAGGACGTTGTTTGAGCAACGTCCTTTTAAAAATTTTTATCTTTTTAATTATTGTAAGCCGTTAACAAAACGGGTCAGCTTTGATTTATTGTTAGAGGCTTTGTTTTTGTGAATTACATTCTTTTTTGCCAAACGGTCAAGCATAGAGATAACCTTGGTTAAAAGCGGTGCTGCTTCTGCTTTAGAAGTAGTGCTGCGTAATTTTTTAATTGCGTTACGTGTGGTTTTCGCCTGGTAACGATTACGTAAACGTTTCGCTGCATTTGCCCTTATTCTCTTAATAGCTGATTTATGATTTGCCATTTCTTAGCTTTTTATCCGTTTTATACTTAAATGCCGATTGTTTTTATCGGGATGCAAATATAGGATGTTGTTTGTAATTAAGCAAGTGAATTTTTATTTTATGTGGATGGAGGTAAAAAGAAAAATCAAAAAATATTTTCTGAAATAAAAAAAGACACTACATTTGCAGTCCCAAACGGGCGGGTACCATAGCTCAGTTGGTAGAGCAAAGGACTGAAAATCCTTGTGTCGCTGGTTCGATTCCAGCTGGTACCACAAATAAAACAGCTAAACCCTTGATTCTAAATGAATTGAGGGTTTTGTTTTTTACAGCGGGTACATTTTTGGGTACACTTTTTTGAAGCGCATCTACTTTCAGCCGGCAATTTCCGGTATCTTTATTGAAAAATCAGCTATGCAGATACACATCCGGAATAAGGCCATTACTCCCAAGGCAGATATAAGCTTAGTTATTCAAACTGTTCTCCTGAATTTTAAGACCGTATCACGGCATTTAAAAAACAAAGGTATAAACGGCCGTAAATTCTCTGTTCTCAGCTTGTACGTTCTCTTATGCCTTTATAACAGCAGGCCATTGTTAAGAAATGATTTTATGAAAATGCTGGGCATTAACTATTATGATGCGGGTAAAGCCATAGAACTATTGACATTAAACCAACTTATCACCCATGAGCTTATAAGTGAGAATAGTAATATCAAATCAATGAATGTGAAGCATAAACGGTTTAGATTAACTTTACAAGGTGTTCTGTTCGTAGATGAGCTATTACAGAATGTACAGGGTAATAAAAGGCTGTTTAGGATTCAGAAACAATATCATCAATAACATACATTATACCATCTTCATCTTTAAGTACATTTCGTGGATATAAATCTGATACGGTATATTGACCGTTTATAAATGAGGTTCCGCTTACTTGCTCAAAATCAAGCAGACTCATAAAATCAGCAATTTCTTGCGGAGTGGGTGTTGTGAAATTACTAATAAAATCCTGTTTCATTACAACCTCGATATAAGGAGGGCGACTTTTCCCATAATCAATTCCAGTAAAGCCTACTAATTTATAATTCGTTTCGGGAAATAATTCGTTGTGTATTCTGATCTGTTTGAGCAGACCGGAAATAAGAAATTGAGAATTAAACAGGTTATTGCTCTTATACACAACGTGGTTTTCAGTATCTAATACAATGGTATTTTCATTACCTCCTTTATACGGGTTCCCAAGAGAGTAAAAGTTATCAACCCATAAACCATTCTCTTTTGCATAATCAAATGCAACCCGGTTTTCTACATCTCTTTGGTCCTGGATTGATAAAATTCCATTTCCTTTGCTCTTTTCAAGTGTTCCTCTTGCATCTTCAACGCTTTTTCGTAGTCTATCGGCAATTTCTTCCATTCTTTTATTTTCTTCATCGCTCTTTCTGAATTGAGCTTGTGAGCCTCTGTTAGGTACTTTACTGCCATGATTATTTAATACTATTTATCATGCCTTTAAATTATAGTATATAACACCACTTCTGCAAACTTCTTGACAAATCATTTATAAAAATCATCAATCCGGCAAGCTGATTGTACACTCATATAGCTTGGAGATATTTGAAGGCATTTTGACCAAATAAACAATTTTATTTTAGAGAAATAGCAATATTCGTTTTTATTTCCAATTCAAGAAAAATACTTAGGTTAGTATGGTAAAAGCCGATAGGCAATAAGTTTTTAAACTAACCATGTCTGAAAAAAAAGAATTATACCTAAGGATTAGCAAAGAGCAATCCAGTTTAGTGAATGACTCATACAAATCTGTATCAGATTCTTCCAAAAATAAAAATCCATTTCTAAAAGCGCTGTCTGAATACAAGCTGAAGAAATCAGGGAATACTGGAGTAAAAAAAACACAAAGTATTAATCCCTTTGATAATCTTCCCGTGAAAAAATATACCATTAACGATTTTGCATTAAAAATAAAGGCCAAATATCCCCAATACCAACATGTTGACAATAACGAGCTTGTAATGCGGATTATTAAGAAATATCCTGAATATAAGGACAGTGTCCAAAATCAAGAATCATTAATTATTAGCCAGCCAATTAAGAGCGTAAAAAAAACAAACACCAACAACTCACTACTTTTGAACAGTTTTTTTGTACTTGTTTTACTTCTCAGCCTTTTATTTATAATCAGAAATATTAAAAATATTGGATTAAAGAGATTAAAGATAAATAAGAACTATTACAAAGCTCTCCTTGCTACAGTTATAGGCAGTTTATTAATTCTAATTGCAACAAACCCCTCACGCTCTGACTTTACATCATATCTCCATAGTAATAGCAATAGGAACATTGGACGGGACAAAAATTATTTAATTTGTTCAATTTACTCATGGGGAAGTTATGATAATAATGCAAAGAAGAAGTATTTAGGGATACTGGGCAATTTTTATCCTTTGAATACTAAAAAGAAATAAGGATAGCCAAGAGTTAGCTATAAAATTCACTTTGTATACATATACGGCTTCACATCAAACAGTAATCCGTTAAGCTCTAATCTTTTCAGTTTCCGGGCAAAATTATTCCGTGGGTTACTATTAGTATTCCGGCACTTATGAGCCTGCTCATATCCTACATATTTTGCACTGCAAAACTTTGATTTTTTGGACTGGTGGGAAATGTCTTTTCCGCAGGATTGGCAGGCTCTTTTTTCAGGTGTTTCTACAGGAGGTATAAAGTAACGTTTTGATACTATAACTGAACGCTCAAAACGTTTCCGTTTCTCATTTGAAATCCTGCTCAAAACGTTACTGTTTTTTGCTGTATCTTTTTTAGAAATCCCGCTCAAAACGTTACCTTTTTTTATTAGCAGTTCCCTTACTGTTTCATGCAGTTTCAGCGTTCCAAACTGCTGTATTATTTCGGTGTATTTCCGCCTATTATCATACCGTTGTTTACGTGTCATTTCCTGCCAACTTCCAAAGGTTAAGGCTAAATCATAAACCCGCAGCTGCGGTTTGGTCAGCTGTGATTTATTTACAGGCTCTTTTAAAATTACTTCATTGTAACTTTCCCATAACTGCCGTAATCCATGTTCTGCAAATTCGGGCTTTGTTAGATCGGCTAAATAAACGTGTCCTTTTTTCAAGCAGTCCATTATTGTTATTTTCTTCTCAAACCGCAGAATATTATCCGGTTGTCTATACTGTAACCCCTTATTATAAATCTTTATTCCGTATTGGTTTAAATACGCCTCTTTTCCTTTTCCCTGTCCTTTTACTTTCATTGTACTAAAAGGCGTATTTTTATAGGCGATAAGGCTATTTAAAAAGGCATCAGGGTTAAAAGCGGGGGAGACGTTCAATCCTATTTCTAAATTCTCTAAACGTGCAGTATTTGGGTTTATTCCGAAAGTTTGGGAAAGATCATTAATAACGTCTTTGATATCGGATAAATGAAAGTCATTGTAATTATGTTCGCCGTTGTTCCAATACTTATGCAGACTTCCTTTTATTTCGGCTGTGCCAGACGGGTAAATGGTAAACTTTAAATCTTTATATTCTGCTGTGTAAACACCGTCTTTCAGTTCTCCTGTTTTCTCGTTTACCGCTGTAGTAAATTCCAGCAGCCCATTATTCTGCAAGTTCTTTGCAAAATCCTTTTCGCTAATCCTTATCTTTACAAAGTCATACATCTGTATGAATAATTGAACAAAAAGGAGGGCCTTTAACGGCCCTCTTTTTTTGCTGTTAACTTGTCTGCCGTGGTTAATACATTTCTTCCAAACTTCCTGTTGATAAGCTCAATCAGGTATAACACTATCGCCGCAGCCATTACTTTTTGTAGTTAATGGCATTGAGTGCCTGTAATACATCTTCCCTTTTGTACCGTACTTTATAACCTAAGCGATATGCCTGGATAATACCTTGCTTAGTATAATCGTGTAAAGTTGGTAGAGAAATGTTTAAGAGTTCGGCTGTTTCCTTGCGGGTAAGGATTTGTTTAACCGGTTCCTGGGGTTGTACTAATTGAGCTACTTCGGTTTTGACAGCTGCGGTTACGCAATCAGCTAACAGGGTTCTAAACGCTGTAGAATCTAAAGAAGTGAAAATTTGTGTTGTCATAATCTGTTTAATGATTAAATGCAACACGAAATAATAAAAGAAAGAAAGGAGGTTTTATTTAGTAATTATTACTAAATACATTTTTTTGCTTCATTGGTTGCAGTAGCGTTCAAATTCCTTCGCTAGTTCAAGCAAAAAGGGAGATTTTTCTTTTTGGCGTTTTTTTAACTGGGAGAGCGTTTGATTGAATGTAGGGTATTTGCAGTTAAATGTATTTTCAAAAACTTTTATCAAATCTTCCCGGTGCAGTTTCTTTCCATCTATTGTCTTGAACGCTTGTGCTTCATGCAATGCTGTAATTAATTCTGCGAACTGCGATGGCGTAATAGCAAGACGTATATTTGATACTGTCATTTTATGAGATTTAGTTTGTGTTCCTATTTCAATGCCTAGTTCATTGGCCCGGGTTTCTAAAAATTCTATTTTCTGTAGATTAGAGTTTACTATGGTGTTATTATGTTTAAAAAAAATGTAGTGTATTCGTTTAATCCAAGGACGGTAATATTCTTTTATATCCCACAAATAAGAACCTCTAACAATGCCCTCTTCGGTGTATTCTTGCTCTGTAAATTCTAATATTTCTTTAAATACTTCAATCTCTCGCTGTATAAACATTGTTTCAGAACCATCAATATTTTTTTTAAAACTTTCTAAGGCTTTAGGATAAATTTCTTTGTATTCATCAAACATCAATTGCATCCTATTAATACTTAATCCTACTGAATCATAAAATTCAGGAGCCTCTGAAAGAATGTGGTTATTTTTTTTATTATTTTCTTCGTGATCGTCCTTTTTCATTATGCAAGTAATTGAGTGGAGTTATACTATACAAACCGGGGGCTGGTGTTTCCTGGGGAAAGTCGTTTTAATTTGACCGGGTGGGTAAAAACGGCAAACTTTAGTTAACCTTAAATGCTATTTTCCCCCGTTGGTTTAATGTTGTTTAAGATGTGGATTCCGGCTTTCTGATGTTATTAAAGAATTGTTTTAACATCTGATAGGCAAAAACATTATCAGACCGTTTTAATTCTTCCTGTTCTGCATACTCCTGAGTTTTAATATAGCCCAAAAATGTATGGTCCAGAAATTGGTTGATTGCGTCTTTGTCGATAACTTTTAACAGCTCTTTGATAGCTGTTTCATTATTAAACTGTGTGTTTGCTGTGTGGTAAGGTGCTGGGGTTTCCATAATTTAAATTGTTAGTGTTGAATGAATGATATATTAAGTCCTTAAAATACCTAAATACTTCTCTAATGCCTGTTTTACAGTATCAGCAACCAATAAAATAAAGTCGGTTTTATTTCCGCCTGTCTGTGCTGTTTCCAATGCCTTGTAATATTTTAGCCGGGTTTCGCTGTCGCCTTTCAGTATGGCAATCGGGTAACCGTTCCGTATCAGAATTAAATTCATTATCAGGCGGGCTGTACGTCCGTTTCCGTCTATAAACGGGTGTATGGTTACTAACCGCTCATGCAGTTCTGCTGATAGCTCTACAGGGTGCAGGCTGTCTTTCTGCTCATTGTAAAACCTGAAATAATCTTCCATCTGCTTAGGCACTAAAAAGGGCTGCGGGGGCACAAATTCACTACCTGAAATCAGCACCTGTACATCCCGGTATTTCCCGGCGTATTGATCGTTGATGCTTCGCAGTATTAAACGGTGTATGTCCAGCAAAACAGGCTCTGTAAACGGCTCTTTATTCTTTGCAAGGTCTTTTATAAAGTCGAGGGCGTGAGTGTGATTAATTGCCTCTAAATGGTCTTTTAAGGGTTTGCCGGAAATGGTCAATCCTTTGTGAATAACTAATTCAGTTTCCATCAGGGTTAATGTGTTGCCCTCTATCCGGTTACTTTCGTAGGTGTATTCTGTTTCTAATGCTTCTTTAATGCGCTGGTTATCGTTCTGCCTGTAGCGGTCTAATTCCGTTTTAAGGCTGTCTATCTGCTGTAGTAGTGTGTCTTTATTCATAGTGTATTTTTTAAACAACCTTTAACATCTGCCTATGCCATATTTCACGTAATTTTTCAGCGTGTTCTTTCGGCGTAACCTTTATGTATTTCATAAAATTACTTTCGGTCTTATGTCCTGTTATTGCCATTATGGTTAGGGTTGGAACGTTCATGTTATAGGCATTGGTAGCAAAAGACCTGCGGGCTGTATGGGTTGTAATGAGTTCATATTTAGGCGTACTGATAACCGTTTTAACTCCTGCTGTAGTGCGCTCTTTTTGTATCGTTTCATTTATCCCGGCCAGCTCTCCAACTTCTTTAATGTAATCGTTTAGTTTTTGGTTGCTGATCGGCAGGGGCAGGCTGTTTTCTGTTAATCCCTCATAGCGTTTCATTATAGCCGTTATTGCCGGGTGTATAGGGATAACTACAGGTTTGCCCGTCTTTTGGGTCTTAACCTCTATAAATTCGCCTTTAATGTCTTTGGGATTAATATTACTGAAATCGGAAAACCGCAGCCCTGTCCAGCATCCTACTAAAAACAGATCCCGCACACGTTCTAAACGTGGGTTCTGCGATAAGTCCAGGTTAAAGATAGTTTCCAGTTCCTGCGGGTTTAGATAGATATTGTTTACATCCTCTGTAATGGCTGTAAACCTTGTGAAATCTATCCGGGTGTTTATCCCTGCAAAACTTGCATCTTTTAGTATCGCCTTTAATGTCCTGATATGTTTGCCTATGGTATTGTTCGAGTATTTACGGCTGTTGGTCAGGAATTTTACAAAGTCATAGTAAAAATCTTGGGTAACATCTTCAAACAATATGGGTTTGCGCCTTTTAGCCTGAAACTGTTTTAATACCGAAAGGTGTGTTTTGTAGATTTTATAAATTGAGCTGGATAGAGGTTTTCCGGTTTTGGTCAAACGCCGCCCGGTTTCAATTTCATTCAAAAAATGTTCGGCATAGGTTACAAGGGTATGATGCAGGGTCTTTTCAGGCTGTTGTTTATTAAACAGCTCTGCCTGTATAAATTCTTTTATGGTGTCAGGCCGGGGCTGTTCCCCGTCGTTATCGTTTAAATACTGTCTGTAAATATTCAGGGTTGATTTTTCGTAGTTCTCCAACCGCTGGTTAAATTCTACATGAGTAGGGAAACCCGTTTTGTTTGCACGCTGTTTTTTTGCATTCCAGTATTTGGGATTTATCTTTTCTACAGTTCCAATCTTAACCCTTTTGCCATAGAAAGAAAGAAACAGCATTACGCCCGTTTCCTTTTCTGCTGCGTTATCCCGCAGGTAAAAATTTACGTCTGCCATTACTTGAATAATTGAACAGTACAAGTGTACCCATTTTTAAATTTGGGTACAAATTTGGGTACACTTTTTTTTAATTAGTCCTTATTTTGTTTAACTGCTCTTAATCACAAAATGCGTTTAAATGGCATTTAATACGGTTTTTTGGTTTCGTTTAACTTAATAAAATAGCAGGGTTACGGTACAGCTGGTACCACTAAACCGCACTGTAGTATACTACAATGCGGTTTTCTCTTTTATGCGTCACTAAAAGCGTCATTCTTTGAGAGAAATAACCTGATTAAACCTTATACGGATACCTTCAACCTTCAATCATATATTTTTCCCATCAATCAGTCTGAAAAAATAATCACGGTAGGTATCGCCTATCGGGATGATCTTATCGCCGATAAAAATACGGCTTCGCTCAATACTTTCAATTTTATCAAGCGCTACAATATAGGATTTATGAACCCGTACAAACTGCCCCGCCGGAAGCACATCTTCCATTTTTTTCATATTTTGCAGAGTGATGATACGTTCTGTAGCGGTAAATATGGAAATGTAATCTTTTAACCCTTCGATGTAAAGAATATCGTTAAGGTCTACCTTCTGGATTTTATGTTCGGTTTTTACAAAAATAAAATCGTTGGCAGGCTGTTGTGCCGGAGCTTCGGTTTTGCTGACCGGCGGATTTGAGGCAGCCTGCACCTTTTGTACCGCTTTATAAAAACGGTCGAACGCGATGGGCTTTAGCAGGTAATCGGTTACTTCAAGCTCGTAGCCATCCAGGGCATATTCCGGATAAGCCGTGGTCAATATCACCGCACATTTTTTATTGATAATTTTCAGGAACTGAATGCCGGTAAGCTCTGGCATCTGTACATCCAGGAAAACCAGGTCGGCCTGCCCGTTTTGTACCAGCTCAAGGGCCTCAAAAGCGCTTGTTGTTGCTTTAACCAGGTTCAGCGTGGGGACTTTTTCTACGTAATCCGTTAAAATATCCAACGCTAACGGCTCATCATCTACTACCAAACATCGTATCATACTATGAAGTAAAAAGTCAAAAGTAAAAAGTAAAAGCTACAATTGGTTGAGATTAATCAATCAAATCACAGGAGCCTCATCGTTTTTTGGCAAACCCTTGTTAGCGGTTCGGGTATTTGTTATGTTAGTTTTTTCATTCGTCATTTAGCTCTCTTGTCAGTACCAACATGTGCTTCGCTTGAATACCATTTTCGTAAATCGGTTCAGCATAGTTGTCCGTAAAAAAATGTCTTTTGATGCCCGTTATTTCAAAGTCAAGTTTCTGATACAAATAAAGTTGCCCGACACTTGAATTTGCTGTCCCGATGCAAATATTTTTTTGTCTGTTAAGCAAGGCAACCTGGACAGCATTTTCTATCAAAAAGCTACCAATTCCTTGTCCGTGAAGTTCTGGTTTTACAGCAACGTTTTTGATTTCAACTGTTTCTGTTGTCAATAGAAATAACACGATAACGCCAAGTGTTTCGCCATTTTGTCTTGCTATATAAATGTCTGACTGTTTCAAGTATTCGTCAACTAATTCTTTTGACGGGTCTGCAAGCAACAAAAGTTCGTAAGGAATTTGGTCGTCCTTATCAAGTTTATCAAAAGTTATATTTTGGTTTTTAACTGTCATTTTTTTCTTGGCGATGTTGTCGTTTTTGCCTGACCGCTATCATAAATCTAACTGTAATTCACACTGGTATACCTGTTCTGTATCATCCACTTGTAAGTGATATTGCCGCGGATAAAGCAGATCCAGCCTCCGGATAACATTTTGCAGACCGATACCACCGGTCTCATCCTTATTGAGCTTGCTTTTTTTGTTGCGCAGGCGAAAGGATAACTTTTTCCCTGCTGTTGTAATGCTGATCGTTATCGGGTTATTGGCATCGGTTGCCAAACCGTGTTTAAAGGCATTTTCCACAAAAGGAATCAGGATAAGCGGAGCAATGGTTTGCCCGCTATAATCGCCGGACACCGAGAAATTGATATAGACCTGGTCTTTAAACCGCAATTTCTGTAACTCGATATAATTTTCAAGATACCGGATCTCCTTGGCCAGCTCCACCTGTTTATCGTTGCTCTCGTACAGCATGTAACGCATCATTTCAGAGAGCTTTAATACGGCTTCCGGTGTTTTGGGCGATTGTTTGTAGGCCAGCGAATAAATATTGTTCAGGGAATTAAGCAGAAAATGCGGATTTATCTGTGATTTCAGGAAGGCGAGCTCGGCTGTCAGCTTTTCGCTTTGCAGGTTTTTACGTACACGCTCATTGATAAACCAGTCTATGCAGAACTTAAACCCTGAGCTTAAGAATACAAAGAACGTGCTGGTAAAAATCGCCGCAAGGTAGTATTCATAAAAGGTAAGATGATATTCTTTGTTGTCGCCCCGTATCAGTATGATATCCTTGAAAAAGGTAGCCATACCGTATTTGATTAAGGCCGAAACCAGTATCAGGAGAATAACGGTAACGCCGTATCGCCAGTAACGCTCTTGTATCAGGTATTTGGGAAACAGGTACAGGTAATTGGAATAAAAAACGGCAATATTAATAACTCCGAAATATACATAGATAACAATGCCCTTTGTGGTAACATCCGCGTTTTTACTGCTGATAAACAGCAGCAACAGGATGATGGCGATCCACACGCAGGCATGCAGTACGATACTCCGGGTTTTATTCATTGCTTAAATATACATTCGGATGCGAAGTAACGGCCGACGGTTTAGACCAACTGGCTAAATTTATCTGCCAACAGGCAAATTAGCGCTTATTCCTGCCTGGCGCCGGTTTATCTAATAAAAAGGCCTGTAAGTCTAAATAATTTTAATACGTGTGAAACTTGCTGTTGCTTTGAATCGTCAA
Source organism: Pedobacter sp. BS3 (assembly GCF_008274585.1). Classification (GTDB taxonomy): domain Bacteria; phylum Bacteroidota; class Bacteroidia; order Sphingobacteriales; family Sphingobacteriaceae; genus Hufsiella_A. The sequence continues at coordinate 386,641 of NZ_VTRT01000004.1, forward strand.
CTAAAAAACAACCGTTATGAAGAAGTTATTCAGCTCAGTTTCGCCTTTCTTACTGGTATTATTACCTGTGTTTGTTTGTATTGGCATATTGGCATTTGCCGGCCACGATGCCGTTTCGCCCGAGCGCCTGAATGCCAGCCTTAATTTTGAATTACCTGCCGTTAAAGGTCTTTTTGTTAAAGCCCTGTTTTAAGCGGGAATCATGGTTTGGTGAAGGTTGGGAATTTCAACCCGCTTAAACCCGTTGTGCAGCAACGTCTGCCTGAAATGCTGCTGAACATCATACTCGCCATGCACCAGGAAAAGGGTTTTAACCCGGTTAGCATTCTGGCACGATACAAATTGAAGCAGGTCTTCATAATCGCCGTGGGCGCTCATGGATTTAATAGAACGAACTTCAGCCTTGACATGATAATCATTACCGAAAATATCCACTACCCGGTCCCCGGCAAGCAATCTTCCACCCAGCGAGGACGGTTCGCAATAGCCCACCATTAAAATGGTGTTTTTAGCATTATTGATATTGTTTTTAATATGATGCTTAACCCGGCCGGCCTCGGCCATTCCCGATGCCGATATAATGACACATGGCCGTGGATCATCATTCAGCATTTTTGATTCCTCTACACTTTCTACAAAACGTAATCCTTTAAAGCTGAACGGATCTTCATCTGTCTTGAGCACCCGCTTTACGCCGTCGTTATATACTTCCGGGTGATTTTTAAGCACCTGGGTGGCTTTTTCAGATAACGGACTGTCTACATAATAGGGTATATCGGGTAATTTGCCTTTCAGTTCCATCGCGTTAAGCGCATACAATAATTCCTGCGTGCGGCCTACACTGAATGCCGGGATGATCAGCTTGCCTTTCTTTATCATGCAGGTTTGCCGGATAATCTCGTACAGTTCGTCTTCTATGGGTACCAGGTCTTTATGAAGCGAATCGCCATAGGTAGATTCGAGGATGATATAATCAGCTTGCGGAAAAGTTTGCGGGTTTTTAAGCAGCAGGTCGCCATACCGGCCAACATCGCCACTAAAAGTAAGCTGTATGGGTTTTCCATCTTCGATAATGGAAAGATGTACAGCGGCGCTTCCGATGATATGACCGGCATCGGTAAACCTGACGGTAACACGCGGGTCTATCTCGAAATTAGTATTGTAATCCACAATATTGAAAAGCCGCATGGTTTCCATCACATCATCTTCGCTGTACAGCGGTTCAAGCAGTGGTAAGCCACGGCGCTGACGATGCTTGTTACTGTATTCGGTGTCCTGCAACTGTATTTTAGCCGAATCAAGCAGTAATATGCGTGTGAGGTCCATGGTAGCAGCGGTGCAGAAAATGCTTCCGGAAAAACCTTCGGCTACCAGGCGTGGAATGAGACCGCAGTGGTCGATATGCGCATGCGAAAGGATCAGGTAGTTAACAGAGGCAGGGTCGAAGCCAAAATGTTCATTCAATACGTCGGTTTGCTGACCCATTCCCTGGAACATGCCGCAGTCTAATAAAATGCGGGTTCCGTTATTCAGGGTAATTAAATGCTTGCTGCCGGTAACGTTTCGTGCGGCGCCATGGAAGGATATTTTCATGAGTTAAAAGGAATTGAGCAAGGTCAAAAGTAAAAATAATCGAATGCTGTTTAACCGTATTTGATAGCTGAAAGTTTGGTAAAATAAAAAATAGTTAGAAATTTTATTGTAGTTTCGGTATCGTAAATCTATACATTAGTATAAACCATGCCAGTTAAAACCTCACTTAAAGTATTTATGGCTGTAATGCCATTAACCATGATAATGCTGATGGCTTCATTAATAATGGCTAAGGCAAGTCCACAAAATACAACACAAACGTTATTAGATAGTACAGACAACCGGGTGCATGATTTTGCCAGTGTAGAAGTGCTACCCAGCTTTCCTGGGGGTATAGAGAAATTCTATGCCTTTCTTGATAAAAACTATCATTTTTCAAAAGAAGCAAGAGAGCATGGTGTTTCAGGACGTGTCACCATGAGCTTCATTGTAGAAAAAGACGGAAGTTTATCTAATATTAAGGTATTGCGGGATTTAGGTATGGGTACGGGAGAAGAAGCAATACGGATATTAGAACAATCGCCAAAATGGAAACCGGGTATACAAAATGGGGAACTGGTACGGGTAGCTTTTACTATGCCCATTATGTTAAATTTAAAAGCAACTGGTAAAACTATAGATAATAATGTATATCAGGAAACAATGGACATGAAACCGGTATTTCCGGGTGGCACAAAAAAATTCAACGCTTTTACCCGCGAAAATTATAAATATACCGATGCCATGATCCGGCAAAATTTACAGGGACTGGTTTTGGTATCATTTATTGTAGAGAAAGATGGCTCGTTAAGCGATATTAAGGTTCTGCGGGATCTGGGCTATGGAACCGGTGCCGAAGCGATACGGGTGTTGAAGCTATCGCCAAAGTGGACGCCCGGAATGAAAAACGGAAGTCCGGTACGATGTGCATTTACTATGCCGGTGGAAATCAATACAACCTGGGCTGAATAGAATTAAAATGGGAGCCCCGCTTCTGTGAAACTACTGCCTGGGCTAAAAATTTAGACCACAGACAACGTTTTGAAGGCTGTCTGTGGCGTCCGGGCAAAATATAGATTTGAGGAATACAATCACGAAGGTATGCTGCCGCTTGTACGTAAAACTTACAACGTATAACGTATAACGTATAACCTATTAACTTACAACGTATAACGTATAACCTATAACTTACAACGTATAACGTATAACCTATAACTTACAACGTATAACGTATAACCTATAACTTACAACGTATAACGTATAACCTATAACTTACAACGTATAACGTATAACCTATAACTTACAACGTATAACGTATAACCTATAACTTACAACGTATAACGTATAACCTATAACTTACAACGTATAACCCACAACTACAGCCCAAACGCTTTTTTCACCTTGTCCACGTAATCCAGTTTTTCCCAGGTGAACAGTTCAACCTTTACTTTCTTTTCTTTACCATCCGAGCCTTTAAAAGTTTTGGTTACGGTCTCGTTGTTTTTGCCAAAGTGGCCGTAAGCGGCAGTTTCTGAGTAAATAGGGTTGCGCAGTTTCAGGCGGGTTTCAATGCCGTAAGGAGTCATGTCAAACAGTTTCCCGATACGTTGAGCAATTTCACCATCAGATAAAACCACTCCTTTTTTATCGGTTACTTTAGCTGTGCCGTAGGTGTTTACATAAATACCCATCGGTTCCGCCACACCAATGGCATACGATACCTGTACCAGGATTTCGTCGGCTACGCCGGCTGCCACAATGTTTTTAGCGATATGACGGGTTGCATAGGCTGCAGAACGGTCAACTTTTGAAGGGTCTTTTCCGGAGAAAGCACCACCACCATGTGCACCTTTTCCGCCATAAGTGTCTACAATGATCTTACGGCCGGTCAATCCGGTATCGCCGTGAGGCCCGCCAATAACAAATTTCCCCGTAGGGTTAATGTGGTATTTGATGTCTTTGTTAAACAATTTTTTGAATTGCGGGTACTTTTTAACGATACGGGGAATCAGGATATTGATCACATCATCACTGATCTTTTTCAGCATCTTTTCTTCGCTGTCAAAATCATCGTGCTGGGTAGAAACCACGATGGCATCAATGCGCACCGGTTCGTTATTATCATTATATTCCAACGTTACCTGTGATTTAGCATCAGGACGCAGGTATTTAATTTGCTTATTTTCGCGACGCAATTCGGCCAGCTCAATTAAAATTTTATGCGCCAGGTCTAAGGCCAGCGGCATATAATTTTCGGTTTCTTTGGTGGCATAACCGAACATCATGCCCTGGTCGCCGGCGCCCTGCTTCTTTTTATCTTTACGGTCAACCCCCTGGTTAATGTCGGGCGACTGCTCATGAATGGCCGACAGCACTCCGCAGGAATTACCATCAAACATATACTCGCCTTTGGTATAACCAATTTTGTTGATCACTTCGCGGGCAATTTTTTGTACATCTAAGTAAGCGCTGGATTTTACTTCGCCGGCTAAAACCACCTGCCCGGTTGTTACCAGCGTTTCGCAGGCAACCTTTGAGTTAGGGTCAAAAGCCAGAAAATTATCAATCAATGCGTCCGAAATCTGATCGGCTACTTTATCGGGGTGTCCTTCAGAAACTGATTCTGATGTAAATAGATATGACATAGTATGAAGTTAAGAGTCAAAAGTTAAAAGTCAAAAAACATGTAAACGGCCTGTTCTTAATTTATTGTCCGTTATTCGTAAATCGTTTGGGAGTTGATTGGAGAGGTAAAACCAAGTTGTATTTAGCACTTTTTTTTACGTGGTTGCAATCAACGCAAATCGATCCACTAATGGGCACAAAACTATGCTAATTTTTACTTTCTCCAAAATTTAAAACTATTTTTGTTACCGATAGCAGCCACATTGAAGAAGCATATTGTATTTATTATCAACCCAATCTCGGGCGGCAAGCATAAAGCCAATTTTCCTAAATTAGCAAATGAGCAGTTGGATAAGCAGTGCTTTTTGCCCGTTTACCGCTTTACAGATGCTCCGGGTCATGGAAGCCAGCTCGCTGCCGAAGCACTGGCAGACGGAGCAGATATTGTTGTGGCCGTAGGCGGCGATGGCACTATTAATGAAGTAGGTTCGGTTATGGAAGGCTCGGGGAAAATAATGGGCATTGTACCCTGTGGTTCGGGCAATGGGCTGGCCAGGGCGTTAAAAATACCGATGTCACGGCAAAAGGCGGTAAACCGGCTGAATACCATGCAGGCGTATGCCATAGACTCGGGCGTTTTAAACGGTAAGAAATTTTTTAATATGGCAGGTATGGGTTTCGATGCCCGTATCAGCGCCCGTTTTGCAAAAGGAGAAAAACGCGGATTGGGTGGCTACATAACCAATACACTGGCCGAAATAAAGAAATACCAGCCAGAGAATTATATATTAAACGTGGATGGCCTGAACGTAGAGCGGCGGGCATTTATGCTAAGCATTGCCAATTCATCGCAATACGGCAATAATGCGCATGTTTCACCAACGGCAACTGTTAAAGATGGCTTGCTTGATGTATGTATCATTAAACCCTTCCCGCTATACGAATTTCCGGCTATGGTTACCCGCATGTTTACCAAAACAGCCGATAAGTCCAGGTATGTGGAAATTATCAAGGGAAAAGATATAAAAATATCCAGGCAGAGCGAAGGGCCTGTGCATGTAGACGGTGAGCCGTATATTATGGGCACTGAAATTAATGTGCAGGTAAAGCCGGCCTCATTGCTGGTGATATCATAACCAAGCTTTTTAACCTCAATCCGATTAGCCCATTCCGGCCCTCTCAAAGGAAGGAGAATTCGCTTCGCTCAACCTTCAGCCTTCCGTCTTTCAGCCTTCTACCTTTCATGTCTCTTTGTTCTTGTTTAGCCTCTCTCCCAACCCCTCTCCGACTGCGTGCCGCCTTAGCTTTAGCGGTGGCGCAAGGAAAGGGGAGACGTCTTGTCTCTTGCTTCTATGATCTTGTTTCTCATTTGAGATGTGAGATATTAGACATGAGATTTTAGATTTTAGATTGTTGTTCGTTATTCGTTTATTAGCTTACATTGTCCATTGTCAACTGTCCATTGTCAACTGTCAACTGTCCATTGTCCATTGTCAACTGTCAACTGTCCATTAGCTATCAGCCATTAGCTTAAACCTTCTACCTTCCGCCTTTTCACCTTTCCTAAAACATTTTTAACAAATTTTTCTTTGATATTTAGTAATTAAGTTTCTACCTTTAAGAAACCGGATACCTAAATTAGCATTTAATGAAAAAGCCCGTTGTACCCATTTTCCTGATAGGGATTGCCATGATGGCCGCGTCGTGTCAGTCTATGAATGTGGCAGACAGGCTGAGCTCGTTAAGCGCTTTGGCAGGAAGTAACCTTGGGGCTTCTATTGGTCGCAAGGCCGGTAATGCCGCCATCGGCGAAACCATCGGTAAATTTTATGGTACGGGAACCGGGTTATTTATAAACAATACACTTACCAAAAGCAGCAAAACCCTGTACATTATCGACGGTGAACCGTATAAAGTACGTGAAGCCCGCAATAAGCTGCAAAATATAGATCCCGGCACTATAGCCAGCGTTAAAGTGCTGGATAACGAGCAGGCCATATCCCTTTATGGCGAAAAAGGTCAGTACGGCGCTATTCTTATCGACCTGAAAAAAATATAGCCATTTTAACTTTCTATTAAAACATTTTTGGGCTTTTTTTATTTAATTCAAGACGTAAGTTGCAGTAATACTCTTGAAAAAATTTGGAATAATTTCTCTTAAAATCATCCTTTGGATACTTGCCAGCATCGTATTCCTGGTGCTGCTGCTGTTTGTGCTGATCCGTATTCCGTCTGTACAGAACTACGCGAAGAACAAAGCTGTAAATTACTTAGAAGGTAAAATCGGAACGAAGGTAGAGATCAATAAGATCAGTCTTGACCTGCCTAAGCTGCTGGTGCTGGAAGACATTTATTTTGAGGATCAGAAAAAAGATACCCTGCTTGCCGGCGACACGCTTAAAGTGGATATCAGCCTGCTTAAGCTGCTGCATAATGAGCTGGAGATTAATGAGATCGACCTGCGGGGCATCACCACCTACATACAACGTACGCCCGATAGCGTATTTAATTTTGATTATATCGTTAAGGCATTTGCCGGCGAGCAAAAGAAGCAGCCGAAGCCTGAAGATACGACATCAACAATGAAGTTTTCGGTAGGCCGTATTAACCTTGACCGCATAAGGGTAGGCTATCGCGATGCCATTACTGCCAACGATGTAAGCTTCTATTTAGGGCATTTTGATACCAGGATCAAGGATTTCGACCTGGATAAGATGAACTTCAACATCCCTAAAATCAATCTTTCGGGGGTAAATGCCAGGCTGTTGCAATCAAAACCGGCCGCCGAGCCGGAGAGTGACACCAAAGATTCTGTAGAAGCGGCCCAACCGGTCAATATCGGTTTAAAACTTGGCGAGATAAACCTTGATCGCATCCATGTTGATTACGAGAACCAGGTTTCGGCCATGAAAGCCGATGTTAACCTGGGCAAACTTGTGGTAGAGGCTAACCAGATCGACCTGAAAAAGCAAAGCATAAACCTGGAGCAGGTTAACCTGGAGCAATCTGATATTTTATTCCAGTTGGGCAAAACACAGCAGGCAAAAGTGGTGGCTCATGAAGCGGGTAAAGAGGTAGAAGTTCAGGCCAATAACTGGCGGGTAGCCTTAAACAATATTCAGTTTAAGAATAACAATATCCGGTTTGATAACTTTAATATGCCTGTTTTAAAGCGGGGACTGGATTACGCTCACCTGAACATTAAAAACCTGAATCTGGAGGCCGAAAATATCCTGTACGCTATTGATACCATTTCCGGTAACATCGCTTCGGGCAGCTTTAGCGATAAAAGCGGTTTTGCGCTCAAAAAACTGCATACCGATTTCTTTTACGGCAAAACCCAGGCCTATTTGAACAACCTGGAAATAGCTACTAACGGAACGGTTATCAAAAACCAGATCCGGCTAAATTATCCTTCTATAGAAAGCCTCAGTAAAAATCCCGGAGAGTTGCGTGTGGATGCTAACCTTAACGGCAGCAAGCTGAATTTTCATGATGTGCTGTTATTAGTTCCTTCGCTGGCAGGAACCAACCCGTTTAAGGATAACCCGAACGCCACGCTGTTTATTAACGGTAAAGTAAACGGACAGGTTAAAAATCTCAATATTCCCTCTATTGAGCTTTCCGGTTTCCGGAATACGCATGTAAAGGGAGCAGCAAAGATCAAAGGTTTGCCTGATGTCAATAAAGCATATTTTGATGTCAGGATTGATGACCTGACGACACAGAGTTCTGATCTGCTCACTTTTGTTCCGGCAGGAACTATTCCGGCAAATATTCGTTTGCCGCAGGCGCTGCAATTGCAGGGAACGTTTAAGGGCGGCATCAGCAATTTTACCACCAACCTGAACCTGCATTCCAGCTACGGCAGCGCCAGAACCATTGCCAGTTACAACGCATCCCGCAAGGGACATGAAAGCTATAAAGCCACGGTAAACCTGTTTAATTTTGATGTGGGTCGTTTAATTAAGCAGGAAAAAACGGTGGGTCGCGTAACGCTTGCCGCAAAAGTTAACGGTGTTGGAACCGACCCTAAAACCATGCGGGCCGATTTCGCCGCACGTGTTATCAAAGCCGAATATAACCGCTACGCTTACCGAAACCTGAACATGACAGGTAAGGCATCAAATGGTATCATAACGGCTAAAGCGGCGATGAAAGACCCGAATATCACGTTCGGGATGAATGCCCTGGCCAGTTTCAAGAACAAGTATCCCAGTGTAAAGCTGGCGCTGGATATGGATAGCATTAACCTGAAGAACCTGAACTTCGCTACCGAAGAATTCCGTTTTCACGGGAAGCTGCGGGCCGATCTTCCAACAGCCGACCCCGATTACCTGAACGGTCGCATTTTATTGACCGAACCTTTACTGGTACGCTCGGGTGAGCGTTTTCAGCTGGACACCATCAGCCTGGTATCAACCGCTAATGCAGATAGCAATACACTGAAGCTACGCAGCGAATTTCTGCGTGCCGATGTAAGCGGTAAATACAAGCTTACCGAAGTGGGCACAGCTATGCAGGATCTGATTAACCGGTATTTTTCTACAACCACGGCGACCGCAAAGCCTGCTAAATACAGTCCGCAACGGTTAAAATTTAACGTATTGCTGATTAATGCGCCCGTGCTTTCCAAACTGCTGCCCGATTTAAAGGAAATGGCTAACGTTACCCTTACGGGAAGCTTTAACAGCAGCGACAGCAGCCTGGTGGTGAATGGTTCCGTTCCTAAAATCGTGTACGGAAGCAATACGGTAAATAATCTTCAGTTGCGGATAAATACCGGAGATAATGCCTTGAACTATAACGCGACGCTTACCCAGGCGGGTAATGCACAATTTCAACTGATCAATACCAGCATTTCCGGTAAGGCACAGAACAATATGCTTACTACCACCATCGCGGTAAAGGATAAAGATAAAAAAGACCATTACCGTATAGCCGGTGTGCTTAAGGCTTTGCCGGATGCCTACCAGTTCAGCCTGGCTCCTAATGGTTTGTTGTTGAATTACCAGGCCTGGACAGTAGCCGAGGGCAACGCTATCCAGTTTGGAGCTAATGGTATTGAGGCAAGAAACTTCGCGATAAGCAACAGCAATCAGCGATTAAGCATTGATACGCAGCCGCCCGGCTTGAATAATCCGCTGGTTGTTGCACTTGATAATTTTAAGATAGAAACGCTGACAAAGATCGCCCAAAAGGATTCGCTGTTAATTGGCGGAACCATGAACGGTAAAGCCACCGTAAGTAATTTGCAGGCTTCGCCGGTGTTTGTAGCCGATATGACGGTTGATAACTTCAGTTTCCGTGGCGATACGGTAGGAAACATTGCGCTGAAAGTGAATAACCAGCAGGCCAACACGTATGCCGCCAACGTAACCATCACGGGCCAGGGTAATAATCTTAACCTTACGGGAGATTATAACACCGGGTCATCCACCATGGATATGACGCTGAATATTGATAACCTGAACCTGAAAAGCATTGAAGGGTTTACATTTGGTAATCTGAAACAAACCAGCGGTGCCATTAACGGCCGGTTAACCATCCGCGGAAGCGCATCTGCGCCACAGGTTCGCGGCGATATCCGTTTCAACAAGGCGGCGTTCAATATCGCTATGCTGAACTCGTATTTCCGGGTGAATGATAATACCATCAACTTTAACGATGAGGGCATTAAGTTTAACAACTTCACCTTGCTTGATTCGGCCGGAAATAAGGCTTCGGTAAACGGTATGGTGTATACGCAAAACTTCACTGATTATCGCTTTGGCCTGAATGTGCGAACTAACAATTTCAGGGCACTGAATTCTACCGCTAAGGATAATGAGTTGTATTACGGGCAGGTGTATCTCGATAGCCGCATTAACATTAAAGGCGATTTGAACAAACCGGTTATTGACGGTACCATCAAAATCAACGATAAGTCAAAACTGACCGTTGTCTTACCGGAAAATGACCCGGGTATTGAGGAGCGGGAAGGTATTGTTGAGTTTGTGGATATGGATAATCCCGAACTCGCCCTGGCACTGAAAGATGTGCGGGACACCGTGAGCAAAAGTGCTGTAACAGGATTGGATCTTTCGGCTAATATTGAAATTGATAAAGGTGCCGAGTTCAACATTATTATTGACCAGGGTAACGGCGATTTTCTGCGGGTAAAAGGCGAAGCCCAGCTTGTTGCGGGTATCGATCCCAGTGGGCAGATAAGCCTTACCGGAACTTACGAACTGGAAGAAGGCGCTTATGAGCTTTCGTTTAATTTCCTGAAACGGCGTTTTGATATTAAAAAAGGCAGCACCATTACCTGGACAGGCGAACCGACCACAGCTAATGTGGATGTAACGGCGATTTACCGCACGGAAACGGCTCCCTTAGACCTGGTGGAAAATCAGTTAGGCGACGCCTCGCAATCGGTGAAAAATACCTATAAACAAAAGCTGCCTTTCGAAGTAAACCTGAACATGAAAGGTGAGCTGATGAAACCGATTATTACCTTTGATATCGACCTGCCGGACAAAAGCTATAACGTATCGCAGGATATCATTACCAATGTAAACACCCGCTTAGACCAGCTTAAGGAGGAACCGTCTGAGTTGAACAAGCAAGTGTTCGCTTTATTGCTGCTTAACCGGTTTATTTCCGAAAATCCGTTTGAAAGCAGCACCAGCACCAGCGCCGAATCGCTGGCACGGCAAAGTGTAAGCAAGATATTAAGCGAGCAGTTGAATAACCTTGCGGGAGATTTGATTGAAGGTGTTGACCTCGATATCGGTCTGGAAAGCTCGGATGATTATACTACCGGCGAACGTAAAAACCGTACCGACCTGAATGTAGGTATATCCAAACGCTTGCTGAATGACCGGCTAAAAGTTTCTGTAGGCAGTAATTTTGAACTGGAAGGGCCACAGCAGGCCGGGCAGAAAACCAGCAATTTTGCCGGTGATATCTCGGTAGAATACCAGCTATCCAAAGATGGTCGTTACCTGTTGCGGGCTTATCAGAAGAACGAATACGAAACCGTTTTACAGGGGCAGGTGATTGAAACCGGGCTCGGTTTTGTAATCACAGCCGATTATAATAAACTGAAAGAAATATTTACCTCGCCCGAAGAGCGCAGGCGTCGCCGGGCATTGAAAAGACAAGAAAAAGCAGCCAAGGCCGATGAGTAAGCGTATTATCCATATCAGCAGTATCCTGTTCATTGCACTCGTTATCAGTTCGTGCAGCACAACCAAATATGTGCCCGAAGGCGATTACCTGTACACCGGCGCTAAAGTGAAAGTTGATACCAAAGGACTTAAAAAATCTGAGAAGAAATCGCTTGAAAGCGATCTGACATCCATACTCCGGCCTAAGCCAAACAGCTCGGTATTGGGCATCCGCTTTAAGCTGATGTTGTACAGTAAAGCAAAAAAAGGATTAAGCCACTGGCTGAGTAAGAAATTCGGCGAACCTCCTGTGTTGTTCAGCAGTGTTAAGGTAGATTACAACCGGCAGCTCATCACCAACCGGTTGGAGAACCGGGGTTATTTTAACTCATCGGCCACAGCCGATACATCGATACATGGAAAAAAGGCCCGTTTGACTTACCATGCCGAGACTGGCCGGCAGTATCTTATTGATTCGGTGGCTTTTATTACAGACAGCAGCGTTTTGGGCAAAACCGTAATGTCCACAGTGGACGAGAGCCTGTTAAAGGCGGGTGATGGTTACAATTTGGATGTTATTAAGGCCGAACGTGAGCGTATAGATTCCAGGTTGAAAGAACAGGGTTTTTACTATTTCAACCCGGATTACCTTATTATGCTGGTAGATAGTACTGTGAATAACCATAAGGTTAATATTTATGTGAATGTGAAAGACAGTACTCCCGATAAGGCTAAGGAACAGTACACCATTAATAACATTTACATTTATCCCGATTACAACCTTCGGCAGAACTCACGGGCACAGGCCAAGCCATACGACGACTTTTATGTGATTGATCCGCGAAATACCTTCAAACCACGGGTATTTAGTCGTATGATGTTTTTCCGTAAGGGAGATTTGTATAATCGTACAGATCATAATATGTCGTTAAACCGGTTGGTTAACCTGGGTACTTTTAAATTTGTAAAGAACAAGTTTACCGAGGTTGACAGTACCGGAAAGCCCTTGCTGGATACCTATTATTACCTTACACCTTATCCAAAAAAATCATTACGGCTGGAGTTGCTGGGTAAAACCAATTCGGCTAATTATACCGGGTCTGAAGTGGACCTGAGCTGGCGGAACCGGAATACATTTAAGGGTGCGGAACTGCTTACTGTTACGGGGTACGTAGGTACTGATGTACAGATTTCGGGCGTAAATAAAGCCAATAATATTTTCAGGGCTGGAGGCGAGGCTAACCTCAGCTTTCCGCGGTTTATTACGCCGTTTAAGATCAACTCAACCAGTGCCTTTGTGCCGCGAACCAAGGTTACTTTAGGCTATGACCTGCTGCACCGGCAGAACAGCTACAACCTCAACTCATTCCGCACATCGTTCGGGTATAACTGGAAAGAAGATATTAAGAAGGAACATACGCTGAATATATTCAGTGTGACGTATGTACAACCGTCGCACGTGAGTGATGAATACCGGCAACAAGCCGCTACAGATCCAACGCTGGAAAAGGCTATTGAGAAGCAATTTATATTTGGCCCGACCTATAATTTCAATTATACTAATACTAACGAGCAATATAAGCGCAACACCTTTTATTTTAATGGTAACCTGGATTTATCGGGTAACATAGTGGGCTTGCTGAGCGGCGCTGACGCGAAGCATGGCAATGTAAAGACGCTTTTCGGTACCGATTATGCGCAATATATCCGTATGGAAGCCGATTTCAGGCACTACCTGAAAATAGGTGAGAAATCGCAGCTGGCCAGCCGGATCATAGCGGGTTATGGTTATGCTTACGGTAATTCAACGGCCCTGCCTTTTGTGAAGCAGTTCTTTATCGGTGGTTCGAACAGCATTCGTGCTTTCCGGGCACGTTCGCTTGGCCCGGGCACTTATCGAGACCCGAAGATCGATACCGATCTGTTTACCACTGACCAGTCGGGTGATATTAAGCTGGAAATGAATACGGAATACCGTCCCAACCTGTTCAGCATTGTGCGGGGCGCTGTATTTGTAGACGCCGGTAACATCTGGCTGCTGAATGATGATCCTGACCCGGCCAAGGTGAAACCGGGTGCTAAATTCACCAAAGATTTTCTCAATCAACTGGCGGTTGGTACGGGTGTTGGTTTACGGTTCGATCTGTCGTTTCTCATTCTGCGTACCGATCTGGCATTCCCTATCCGCAAACCCTGGCTGCCTGAAGGACAACGCTGGGTATTTGACCAGATCGATTTCGGCAGCAAAAACTGGCGAAAGGAAAACCTGGTGTTTAATTTAGCGATAGGGTATCCGTTCTAAATAGTATTGAGTATTGAGTATTGCGTATTGCGTATTGAGATATGCGAAGCAGCGAAGGATTAAGGTAGGTTAATACCTGAATCTTGCTGCAACTTAAGCCGGATTGCCATAATTTTTATAAATAGTCGTTTTTACATAACTTTATATCCTTAATCAACATCTATAGTTCTATGAAATTATTTTTTACTATTTTCTTAAGTGGTTGCATCTTTTTTAATAATGGCCTTGTAAATGCCCAGACTACTTTTACCAATAATAATCCTATTACTATTTATTCTAACAGTCATGGCGACCCATTCCCCAGCACACTGGTGGTCTCGGGACTTAATAACTATACAATGAAAGTAGTAGTTACCTTAGAAAACGTCAGTATCGTTGGTATGGCAGGTAAACAGGTGTATTTGGAGAGCCCTACGGGTCAGGTAGTCTGTCTTTTCTCAAGGAGTGGATCGGCTTTTTTCATCACTTCAGGCGACCTGATATTTGACCAGGATTCCCCGAATGTACCGCCATACACTTTTACAGGGAATTTTCTTCCCGGTACTTACCGTCCCTCGATTGCAAGTACTCAGGATCTCCCGGCCGGAACTACAGACCGGCTTGATTCCTTTAATAACTATAACCCCAACGGTACCTGGAAGCTGTATGCGAGTAGCATTGTCAACAATGAAACAGAAGTTAGCTCCATTCCCTCATGGAGTCTCACAATTATAGCTTCCGATACTCCTTTGCCGCTTTCATTAACAAAGTTTGAGGCGCATAAACAAGGCAGGCAGGCTGTACTGAGGTGGGAAACATCCGCAGAAACGAACACAGACGTTTTCGAAATAGAGCGAAGCACCGATGGAAAAGAATTCAAAATAATCGATCAGGTGAAAGCAGCAGGTAATTCGACCGTTACCAGACAATATACTTATATTGACCAGGTTCCGATGGCGGGGAATAATTATTACCGTCTAAAAATGAAGGATCAGGACGGTGATTTTACTTATTCAATGGCCAGAGCGGTGGAGTTCTCTCTTGAAAATATAAAAATTTATCCTAATCCCTTTAAAAGAAAATTATTCATAGCCCGGAGTGGTCAGTTTGATACAGCAGGCACCCCAATAAAAATTATTAACGCGGCAGGAGTGGAAGTAATGTCCCATGATCTGACGAAACAGGGAGTTGAAGAAGTCAATGTTTCAAATCTTCCTGCGGGGCTTTATTTTGCTCTTATTGGAGGACGAACCATTCGTCTTGTCAAAGAGTGATTAGAAACTCTCGCTTAGTACCCTGTCCGTAAGCATCAGGCTTTATTCTATATGTATCAGCCGGAGGCTCAAAAGTAGTTGAACGAAGCCGGAGCTTCGCTCAATCAAACCGAACCCGGCTTACAGCCTCGGTTTGTCAATGGTTTATTAACAGCAAATATTCTTATCGCACAAACTTCATCGGGTATTCTGGTTTGATTTGCCCTTTTGTAATCTGCTTTAGTTTAGATGCTATGAGCTTCTTTGTTAGGGGTTTCAGATAATCGAGGTATAAAATTCCTTCGGTGTGGTCGTATTCATGTTGTATCATCCTGGCAGTTGTTCCGCTAAATGTTTTGGTGTGCTTTTCAAAATCTTTATTGAAATATTCGATTTTAATTGTCCAATTCCTGCTCACTTTCTGGCTCAGACCAGGAATGCTTAAACAACCTTCTTCGTCTTCCCGGGTTTCTTCAGAACGTTCAAGGATTTTCGCGTTGATGAACGTTTCTGTTATTCCATTATCTTCTTTCCCGAAATAAGTTTGTCGGTCTTGCTCCTCAAGATTTTCAAACGTTGTTTTACTGTCTACAACAAAAAGTTTTATGGGCAGCCCAATTTGTGATGCGGCCAGTCCGCAACCATTGGCGTTGTTCATCGTTTCCCACATATCTGCAATCAGGTTGTTTAATTTGGGATAGGATGGTTCGATATCCTTGCATTTCTGTTTTAAAATGGGATGCCCGTAAGCTAAAATCTGCCTTTTCATTCGTTGGTTTTTTTGACAAAGTTCCAAAGAACAAACCGGGCAGGCAATGAACCTATGTTAAGTAATGACTCACCGGCACGTTTAAGGTTTTTAATGGTGGTTGCTTCGTAATTTGCCGTCGTATTCTGCTTAATCCTTGTGGGGTAATGCCGATGTAAGAAGCAACATATTTTAGCGGAATGAATTTTAAGATTTCGGGCTGTTCACTGAACAAGTTCAGATAGCGCTCTTTGGCGGTATGTTTGAGAAGTGACAGTTCTCTTTTACTTTTTGCAAGAAATAGCTTTTCGGAGGCGAAGCGTCCTAAATAGTTTCCGGCTTTGGTTTGGGCATAAACTTTTTGCAGGTCTTCATAAGATATTTGCCAGACAATGGTTTCTGTTAATGCCTGCAATTCATATTCAGATGGCGTTTGTGTTAAGAATGAGTCGTAAGCGCAGGTAAATTCTTTATTGAAACTAAAATTGAAGGTCAATTCGCCCCGATAGCTGTCGGGGTTATCCGGAATGTAAAATCTTACGATTCCCGTTTCAACGAAAGAGAGAAACTTTTCGGTATCGCCTTGCCTGGTGATGATTTGATTCTTAGCAAATACTTTTCTCTCAAAATGTGAAGCGATAAAATTCCATTCCGATTCTTTGAGTTTTATTATCCGTTCGTAATATTCCCTGATGTGTCCCATTTCCTGATCCGAGTTTTAGGTCTGTCGGGTTATTGCCTACCTATTTCAATGATTTTTGATTATCGAAGCCTTGTAATATACTCATTTGTTGAATTGCAATTTTGTTGAGTTTTATTAGGCGCTCTTTTTGCGGAATTTTTTCATTGATGAAAACTGCATTCAGGTTTTCCATATTTGATAGGCAAATCAGTTCATTGATTGTTGCATAATCACGGATATTTCCTTTCAGAGTGGGATTGATTTCACGCCATTGCCTGGCTGTTATGCCAAACAGGGCAACATTTAACACATCGGCTTCGTTAGCATAAATAATTGAAGTTTGTGATGGTGAAAGTTCTTTTGGGATAAGGTTATGTTTAATAGCATCAGTATGGATGTGATAATTTAGTTTTGCCAATTCTCGTTTGGCTGTCCAACCAAGTTGCTTTTGCTCCTCCTCTTTAAGTCGCTGGAATTCGGTTATCAGATACAGTTTAAACGGAACGCTGATTGCAGAACCGAACTCAAAAGCAATGTCTTTGTGTGCGTATGTCCCACCATACTTGCCTTTCTTTACGATTATTCCAACGGCATTTGTTCTTTCAATCCATTCCGAAACGCTAAGCACGAAATTGTGTAAACCTGCCTGTGATTTAAAGTGGTCGAATTCGACCACTTTAAAATTGGGATTATTAATCTGCTCCCACGTTCCCAAAAACTCAAGTGTGTAACGAGTTCTTATCCAGTTCTTTATTATATCAGCCGCACGACTTTCGTTTTCTTTTGTGTTTGCCATATCAGTAAGTGAGATGTAATCTTTTTCCTCAACTGATATAATCGTGATTTCTGTATCTCTTACATTAATTTTTGCCATTGTTATATTATTCAACGCTATAAAGTTAAATTTTTTGTAGTGCTATCCACAAAAACACGTCTCATAGCGCTAAACCGGAGCTTCGCTCAATCAAAACCGTCTTTTACCTGGTTAAAGAATACCGACATTTGCTCTAACGCGGTTTTTGAAAACATCCTTTCGGAATTTTCTAAGGTGTCTTTCGTAGCTTCCGCACCTCTTGCAACCATTTCCTTTTCAAAATACGCGATTGCCGTTTTAATATCAGCAAATTGATTACCCGTTAAACATTCGGCCAACTCAAACGCATCCTGCAATGCTACATTGGCGCCTTCGCCGGCATAAGGCGGCATACGGTGAGCCGCATCGCCAATCATCGTGAGGTTTTCCTGTGTTTCCCAATATTGGTCGAATGGAAAATAATATTGCGGGCGAGGGATAAAGTAAACGGCGTCGTTGGTGAAAAACTCGTACCATTCGTCACTCCAATTTGCGAACTCTTGTTTAAACCATTCCAAAACCTGTTGCCTGTCGTTGAAATCTATACCGCTTTCTGTAAGCCAGTTTTCATGCGTTTTAAAATTGGCCACAAACATGATGGAACCGTCGCCTTTGGTGCCATAGCCCACGAATTGCTCGTTATCAAAAGCCATCACTTTTCCGCCTTTTGCAAAAGCAAAAAGTTTGGGGGTATATTTTTCGGCATTGTAAATATTACCCTCAATCAGTGTAATACCTGAATAAATTGGCTTAATGTTACTCAGATACGGGCGTACTTTTGAATTCGCTCCATCGGCGGCAATGACCAGATCAGCATACGAACTGGTCCCGTTTTTAAAGTGCAACCGCCAGCCATTTTTTTCTTTTTCCATTGAAACGAAATGGCTGTCCCACACAACGGTATCGGGTTCCAGCGAGTTCAATAAAATATCTCGTAGCGGTGCACGGTCTATTTCGGGACGGGTTTCTGCCGTAATGGTTGCAAAGTCGTGGTCGTCAAACGCGATATTTAACAACCCGTCTGTAAGCCGCATTTTACTTGCCACGGGACGATGATTTTTATAAAATTCATCCAGCAAACCTGCACGTTTCAATGCTTCCAATCCGGTGCCTTCGTGCAAATCGAGCGTAGCGCCCTGAACCCGCACATCCCTGCTCATATCCCGTTCATAGACCTTTACATTCACATTTTTTATTTGTAAAAGCTTTGCCAACGCCAGTCCCGCGGGTCCTCCGCCCACAATGGCGATTTGCTTATTTTGTAATAACATAGTTCTGCATTCTTTAATTATATGCAAAACTATGTATGTTTTATTGCGGATAATAGTATAAATCGGTCGTTTTTATTTTGGGATAATTCTTTGGGTACAACGCCCGAAAACTTCTTTACTTCCTTGATGAAGTGATTTTGGTCGAAGAAGTTTTCTTCAGGAAAAAGCCTTCCGTTCGCGATGTGGTCCAGTGAAGCCCGGAAACGAAGAATGTTGCAATATGCTTTGAGTGAAATGCCGAATTGCTGATTGAAGTAACGATTGATCTGCCGGCTACTCCAGAATACTTTTTCAGAAAGCTCCTTTACGGTGATCGCCCCTTTTGTCGCATAAATCAATTCAAACAATTTTCGTTTGCGTTCGTCTGTTTTTTCCGGTAAAAGCGAGTGGATTTTTCGCGTTGCCTTTTCTATAAAGCGTTCAAAATCCAGCAGATCGTTTTCCGTAAATCTCCAAAAGCCATCAGGTAAAAACCTCCCGCTGTTTACGATGCCGGCAATGTTTTCTTTGAAAATATACTCCACGGCAGGCAATTTAAAACTGATGCAAAACATCTGGCTGTTGGCAGGAACTTTTGCCTGCTCGTGTTGTGTCAGTCCGCCAAGCTGTGCGATACGAAAAGGCTCTTTGGTTGATTTGAACAGTAATATATCGATGAGCCCATCGGGTAATCCTATTGTTTCTTTTGCGGTATCGGATTGGTTACGCAAAAACCAAAAACTATCTACAAAATCCGAAAGCGGCCTGTCTGGTTTAACAATTTTGTACTGTAGATCATTGTTCATTGTGGTTTGCCTATTTGCAGGATGTCGCTTTAAAATGACTATCGCTAAACTCCGACTTGGTGCTTTTCTCATAAGCCTCCGGTTTTATTCGATTGTATCAGCCGGAGGCTTAAAAGTAGTCGAACGAAGCTGGAGCTTCGCTCAATCAAGTTTGCCTGATGCCAAGCTCTTGTTAGCGGTTCGTGGTTATTGCTTGTCCACTATGTAATTCAGTTCAGTTACTCCGCAGGTAAATTGCCGGGTAGTCAATAGGTTTAGTTTTATTTTGTCTTTGATGTCTGCAAACAATGGAATGCCATGTCCAAGAATAATTGGATTAACAAATAGCCAGTAGCCGTCAATTAGGTTCCGTTGAATAAGTGAATGGGTTGCTGTCGGGCTACCAAAAAGCAAGATATCTTTACTCTCGCCATTGTGGGATTGTTTTATTTCATTTATTCTTTCCGAAAGTTTGTCGCTAATAATTGTTGTGTTAGTCAACCCCGCGTCTTTCATTGTTTTTGATAAAACAACTTTGTGAACCTTGTTATACCATTTTGAATGCTCCATGTCGTGCCTGGTTGCTGTCGGTTTGTCTGCTGCGGTAGGCCAGTAATTTTCCATCATCTGATAAGTTACCCGTCCGTATAATGCAGTGTCTCCTTCGCTTATCCGCTTACCAACATGATCAAAAATTTCTTCATCTACTTTAATCCAGTCCATTTCTCCGTTCGGTCCTGCTACAAAACCGTCAAGCGATATGTGCATAAATGAAATTATTTTTCTCATAGGATTCTATTTTTTTATTGTTGTTTGTGGTTTTTCTTTTTACAATGACCGCTAACGTTTTGGGACTTGATGTTTGGCGGGAAATCGAAGTGCAAAAACTAAATTTACTACAGTTAATTAGAAGCACAAAGCTCCAAATTGGTACGTTAGCTCAGGCTTTATCTTGTATGTCAATTCCAAATTTCATTCATCTCTGTGAGTATGACGGGCTTTCCGTCAGTTACAACAATCGTATGTTCGTGCTGTGCCATAAATCCGCCTTTATTTCCAACCATAGTCCAACCGTCATGAAGTGTTTCTGCATACGTTGAAGTTGTTGATATAAATGTTTCAATGGCAACAACGGCATTTTTCTTAAATCTTGTCGGATTAAAGCGATCCCTGTAATTGGCTATTTCGCTTGGTGCTTCGTGAAGACTTCTGCCTATTCCGTGCCCTGTTAAGTTCTTAATTACTTTGTAACCGCGTTTCTTAGCTTCCGTTTCAATCAGGTATCCGATGTCTGAAATGCGGACACCGCCTTTGATGTTATGGATTGCTTTATGCAGAATCTGTTTTGAAGCGTCTATCAGTTTTTGATGCTGGTTAATGTCTTCTCCAAGTACAAATGAGCTGCCATTATCCGACCAAAAGCCATCAAGTTCAGCAGAAACATCTATATTCACTAAATCGCCTTCTTGCAGTGTTGTTTTGTTTGACGGAATACCGTGACAAAATTCATTATTTACGCTGATGCAAGTCCAACCAGGGAACCCATAGGTTAAGTAAGGTGCAGATCTTGCCCCAAAATCCGACAGGATTTTTGCCCCATAGTCGTCTAGTTGTTTTGTTGTCATTCCGGGTCGAGCATAGTTTCGCATTTCCTTTAACGTGCAGGCAACAGCTTCACTTGCTTTTTTCATCCCAAGGAGCTCAGCTTCGTTTGTTATTGACATATTTATTTGTATCTATTTGTTGTTTATTGAGGGCGTTGTCATAGGCTGACCCTAACTCTCAAATATACACAACTTATCACCTGTACTTTTCTAAATCTCAAATCTACTCATATCACCTCTTACAGCTTTGCTGCCAGCACACAGGTTTT
Organism: Pedobacter sp. BS3; assembly: GCF_008274585.1. Lineage (GTDB taxonomy): Bacteria > Bacteroidota > Bacteroidia > Sphingobacteriales > Sphingobacteriaceae > Hufsiella_A. Next base: position 407,714 of record NZ_VTRT01000004.1, read on the forward strand.
CCGGTATTTCTTCAGGTGACCGCCGGTGTCGAACGTTTCAAAATAAATAATGTATACGCCTACCGGGGCTTTATCGCCGTATTGGTCAAGGCCGTCCCAGGTCAGGCTGCCGGAGGATGCCAGTGTCAGGTTCTTAGCCAGCTTGTTGATCAGCACGCCTTTGTCGCTGTAAACGGTCGCGTTCAGCACCCTGCCCGGCTGGTCGAACTGGTAGTTAATCAACAAAACGTCTTCAAAGCCATCGTTATCCGGCGAAAAGGTTTTGGAAGTTAAATACACCTCTTCCGTTGAGCTTGCATCTTCGGCATACTGCGAGTTTTTATAACCCGGCGTGGCATAACCCACCGATGCTGCGGCGGAGCGGAAATTTCCCGGTGCATTGGCATCACGGGAAAAGCTGCTGCGTTCCAGCGAAACGCCCTTAACATCCTTCAATAAAGGAAAATGCATATCGGCCGAATAGTTAAACTGGTCGATGCGCTTATTGTCGCTTACCAGCACTACTACACCTTCACTTGTTGGATAGGAGGGGAGGGACGCCATCTTAATAAACGCGTCAGGGTTCTGCGTTTGATATTCCTTTTTAACATTATCCGGATCGGTAGTTAAAACCATGTACGCTTTGGGCTGAAAGAGCAGCGATGTAGCGCTTACCTGCTTAGGCGTCACCAGGCTATCAGGTGCTTTGGTGGTTGCCAGGTACAGGTTGTGCAGGTCCAGCTCATGGTCGGTATTGTTATAGATCTCCACAAATTTGGCTCCGCCGGTACGGGCGTTGAATAATACTTCGTTGATGAGAATATCGCCTTTAGCAAGTTTTTGTGCATAGAAAAAGTTAGCTGTATTCGCAGTTGACGCGATGATGGAGCCGCTGCAATCGGTAATGTTATTAGCCGCGACCTGGTAGTTATATCCGCGGGTAACGGATGTAAATTTCAAATCTACCGTTTCAAAATTTGGCGCTACGGGCAAAGCGCTTACAGGTTGGCCCAGGCCATTATTTACGGAGTAATTGGCGGGATTGGCAGCTATCAGGCTGTCCACAAAACGATTAAAGGTTAAGCGAACGGTTACACTGTCAACAAGGGCGGCGGTAAGTAATTTTAACGGTTCGGCAGTTGTGCCGGTAGTGTACACTGAGTTCTGGCGACCGGGTGTGCCGCCGGAGACATCGTTACTTGCCGACCAGTTTTGTATACCGCTGCAGGTTGCTGCCGGGTCAATCAGTTCCAGTGTCCATCCGCCGGCTTTTTTCGTGTCGTCCTTATACCAGCTATCGGCATAGTTTACCTGGTTTATTATGGTTCCCAGGTCGCTTTTCAGTGTCAGGTTATCACCGGCATTATTCAGCGAGGGCCAGGGCGAAATGCCCAGGGTTTTACCGAACGGTTTAAATTCCAGCGTATCCGCCTTAGCGCATAAGATCAGGTATTCGCCTGCATTGATAGCCATATCGGGCAGCGTTGCTGTGCTGGTTGGGTCGCTGTATTTCCAGTTTTTCAGGTTGATGGTATGCTGTGAGACATTCCAAAGCTCAATAAACTCAACTCCCGGCAGGTCAACCTGCGGAGAGGGGTCGGCAAACAGTTCGTTAATCACCACATCGCCTGGTTTGGCGATATAAGGAGCAGTATAGATAAAAGTTGCAGTATTGTCGGGGGAAGTGATTGCATTTCCAGCGATATCTTTAACACCCGTTACCGTTATCTGGTAGGAGTCTTCGGCAAGCGGATTGGTGAACGTCAGGATATAGGTATTGCCTGTACCTGCGGTAACCGTTGCGGGATTTCCGTAGCCCTTATTTACACTGTAATTAGCAGTTTGCAAGGCGGTAGCATCGACAGCTTCGTTAAAAGTAGCCTCTATATGCTGTGCATCGATGGCTTTAGCCGATACCAGCTTAGGAGGAGTAACATCGGGGGTATATGCGCTGATGGAAAAATCGTCAAAGAAATGCTTCTTGAAAAAGGATGAAGTCGATTGAGCAATGTACAAACCAAACCAGGATGTGGTGGTGTAGGTGGCATCGGTGGCCGTACCTTCGGTAACATACGAGGTTCCCAGCCCGGTAATATCCCGTTCAAGGATAAAGGTATTGGCTTCGGTGCGTGTTACACGCACTTTCAGCCTATTGTTCGAGGTGTTTAAAATCCCGTCGATACCGTCAATCAGCTTTACCAGAGAGGTTTTACTGCCGCTGCGTTTATACAGGCTTACCTCGTCGTTGGTATCGCCAAGGCGAACAAAGTACCCGTTGATATTGGCGTTTAGCAGATCGGTTTGATTGGAAACCAGGTAAACATCTACATAATTTGGACTGGAAGTATTAAACTGCAGGTTGCACCAGAACTCCCATACGGCGGAAGTTGCCAGCGTATTAGCGGTACCAATTGAAAAGGTACTGCTGGCCGTTTCGTTATTAGATTGTAGCTGGCCGTTGCTTACGGTGAAATCGTTACCCGAATTACTGGCAACCCACGCCGGGTTGGCTGTAAAATCGCCATCGTCAAAACCATCATGCAATTGTCCAAAAGCAAAATAGCTGCAAAAAAGTAGGGAAAAGAGTAAACATTTTTTCATATTTGCCGAATTAACAAATTAAGTTACAAATATTTAATTAAATCAAAGTAAAAAGAGATGAAAGTCGCAGTTGTAGGCGCTACGGGCCTGGTAGGTTCGGTGATGTTAAAAGTCTTAGCAGAGCGCAATTTTCCCGTTACAGAATTGATTCCGGTTGCATCAGAAAAGAGCAAGGGCAAGGAAGTTGATTTTAAGGGAAAGAAATACAAGGTGGTGACTGTGGATGAGGCTATAGCCATGCGGCCGGATGTTGCTTTGTTTTCTGCCGGAGGAGGTACTTCGCTTCAGCAGGCTCCGCGTTTTGCCGAAGCAGGCACTACCGTAATCGATAACTCGTCTGCATGGCGTATGGATCCGACCAAAAAGCTGGTAGTTCCTGAAGTAAATGCATCGGTATTAACCCCCGAAGACAAGATCATTGCCAACCCGAATTGTTCAACCATACAAATGGTAGTGGTACTAAAGCCGCTGCATGAGAAATATAAGATTAAACGGGTGGTAGTTTCCACTTATCAGTCGGTAACTGGTACCGGCGTAAAAGCAGTTGACCAGTTGATGAACGAGCGTAAAGGTATTGAAGGGCCAATGGCGTATGCGTATCCCATCGATCTGAACGTTATTCCGCAAATTGATGTGTTCCAGGATAATGGTTACACCAAAGAGGAGATGAAAATGATCCTGGAAACCAAGAAGATCATGGGCGATGATTCCATTCGTGTTACGGCCACTACGGTACGTATCCCGGTAATGGGCGGTCACTCCGAAGCGGTGAACATTGAGTTTGAGAACGATTTTGATCTGGCCGAAGTTCGCTCATTGTTAGAGCAGCAGGAAGGTGTTATCGTGGTTGATGATCCGGCGAATGCCAAATACCCGATGCCGAAGGATGCCCATGAAAAAGACGAAGTGTTTGTTGGCCGTATCCGTCGGGATGAATCGCAACCCAAAACCCTGAACCTGTGGGTGGTTGCCGATAACCTGCGTAAGGGCGCTGCAACCAACGCTGTTCAGATTGCCGAGCATTTGCTGAAAGCCGGTATTCTGAAAGAAGAAGCTGTTGCCTGATTCGTTTAGTGATTATAAAAGTTTAACAAACAGCCGGATTTTCCGGCTGTTTGTGTTATAATTATACCATGAAACAGTTCATTACCCTGTTATTTCTCTTTATCACACAACTTGCCGCCGCCCAGAAGCTGGAGCAGCGTATTGCTAAAGCTTTTGAGCGTTTTGAAAAGGATGAACAGATGCGCTATGCCATAAGTTCGCTTACCGTATTGAACACGGCGACAGGACAGGTGGTATTTTCTAAAAATGGTGATATCGGTTTGGCGTCGGCATCTACACTGAAAACCGTAACCTCGGCAACCGCGTTTCATGTGCTTGGCGCTGATTTTACCTATCAAACTACATTAAGCTATTCGGGTTCGATAACTGACGGCACACTTACCGGCGATTTAATCATCGCCGGTTCCGGCGACCCGACCCTGGGAAGTCCGCGGTACGCAAAAACCAAAGAACAGGCCGTACTGGATAATTGGGTCGCTGCTATCCGCAAAGCGGGCATCAAAAAAATAAACGGGCGTATTATTGGCGATGATAGTTTGTTCGGTACGGCATCGTTGCCTATTGGCTGGTTATGGCAGGATATGGGTAATTATTACGGGGCAGGATCGCCTTCGTTATGCTGGCGTGAGAACCAGTACGATCTGATTTTTAATCCCGGCAAGGTAGGCGAACCGGCAACGCTGGTACGTACGCAGCCTGCTATGGGTTATTTGCAGATCATCAATGAAGTTACCACGGGTAAACCCGGAACCGGCGATAACGTGTATGTTTACTCGGCGCCTTACTCGAACCTGGTTTATTTGCGGGGAACGTATGCCAGCGATCTGCATAAAGTGGTATCGGCATCGCTGCCTGACCCGGCTTTTGAATGCGCTTATCGTTTACACGATACCTTAAACCGGGTTGGTATCAATGTAAGCGGCCAGACCACTACCAGTCGCCGGTTAACTGATGAACACATTACAGTACCGTTAGCCAGTAACACATTAGCCATACATCAATCGCCCACCTTATCACAAATGGTGTATTGGTTTAACCAGAAAAGCATTAACCTGTACGGCGAGGAATTGATACGCGAGATGGCCGTAAAACAGGGTAAAACCGGAAGTACGGAGAACGGTGCGGAAGCGGTACGCGATTTCTGGCATGAAAAGCTCGGTATCGATAAAAACGCTATGAATATCATTGACGGCAGCGGACTTTCGCCGGCAACCCGTATCACCACACGGGCAATGGCGCTTATATTACAATCGGTAGTGAAAGAGCCCTGGTTCGATAGCTATTACGACAGTTTACCCTTGTTTAATAACATGAAAATGAAGAGCGGCAGCATCAGCGATGTGCTGGCTTATGCCGGTTACCAGGACCATAACGGGGCAAAGTTGTGTTTCTCATTTATTGTAAATAACTATAATGGCTCAACATCGGGCATTAAGCAGAAAATGTTCCGTGTGCTGGATGAGCTGAAGCAGTAGATAAGCGAATAGCGGTACTTAAATAATGTGAGTTCGGGTTAAGGCGTAGGCTCGTCCCGATTTGCAATCGGGATGCCAGAAAACGGCGTTTGCAACGCCGCCATGTTGCTTAAGACAATCAAAGGCCGCCATTATCGGCGTTACAAACGCCGGAGATTTATGCACTCGTTTTGCAAACGAGCGCAAACAGATTGTGCGCTTCCTATCCCGAACTCACGTTATATAGTGTTTTCTGTATATCGTAAAAAAGGGACTGTTTCAAAAGTCAAAAAGCAGCGTCATTTCGATCCCTCCCGTACGTACGGGATCGGGGATGACAAGAGCTTTTGAGACAGCCCCTAAACAAACTATTCTGAAACTATCATCAGCTATTACCTGCTGCTTAAGCGCTGTTTAATTTACGCTAAGCTTGGTTTGTACAGTTCTATTATTTTGTTTAACGGTTACTACGTATACTCCGGGCAAATATCCCTGGATATTAAATGAAATGGAGGATGTTTCTGTATCGGCATTATAATTTAATCTTTTAACAATCCTGCCGGCCATATCTGATATCAGGATGGTGGTTGCACCTTTGGCCCCGTTCTCAATATGCACATTAACGATATTGTTAGAAGGATTAGGTGAAACCGTTACGGCAAATGTGTTGTTTTGGGGCTTATCTATGGCAGCGGGCGCTATATTATGCTGAGTGGTTGTCATCTGGTTAGGCCCGGTAGCAGTATCATAGAAATCCACATCGTCAAAATATATTAGCTCTCCTGATGTTGCCGTACCATTACTTGCAAAGCAAAATCCGGTCAGGTTGGTAGTAGTGGACGGATTGGTGTACATACCTGTTGTGCCGGCCAATACTCCATCTACATACAGTGAAGCCGTGTTGGTCGACAGGTTGGCTACTACTTTGATCAGTTTCCATACGCTGCCGCTAACGGGCATGGTTGCTGTACCTACCTGGGTCCATCCGGAGCCATTATTTGCCTTGATCTTATAAGTTGTAGTACCTCCGCTGCTTTCGGCAAAAACAGCAAAGAAAAATACGGTTGTCTGAGTTCCCCCTGCAGTACCTAAAATTCGCCAGCTAAAGCTTCCGCCAACAGGTATGGCTGCCGGCCGGCAACGGAATTCCAGGGTTTTATTAGTACTTGCACCCTCTGTTTTTTTCACGCCGGCCATCCAGGTGCTTGAGCCATCATAGATGCATAATGCACGGTCGCTTTGATAACCGTGGTTATCTTTTGCTATGTATGCACCATATCTTGTTGATGAAGTGCCCGCCCATGTATAGCCCGTCGGCAAAATTCCATGTGGCCAGTTTGTATCGCCATTAGCTTCGGCAGCATTGTTTTCAAACGTGCTGGCAGTTTGGTAAAGTTCCAGCTCGCTTAAGCCGATCTGCCCGCTGCCGTTAACGGTTACACGTACATAGCGGGCATTGATGGGTGAAAAGCTGGTATAATTTAAGCAGTAATGCGTAGCATTAGTGTATGTTTTAACAGGTATCCAGGTTGTACCGTCGGGTGATAACTCAACGGTAGCCGATTCCTGCTTTCCAAATAACAACGCTACACCCACCGTTTTGATATGGTATATCTGCTGAAGGTCGAGCTGGTATACGCCGCTATTGGTACCAATGGCGCTTGCCCAGTAATTGGTGCTGCCGTCGAAGGCTGCGGCCGCACGAGCCGTGATATGGCTGGGGAAAGTGGCGTTAAGCGTTGTTAAGGGACTTATGGTAATGGCGCCCGTTTTATACTTGGTTTTCAGATCTATACGGTTTTGCTCGGGGCGGACGATCTCAATTTCCTTTTGCCAGATAGCCTGGGTATTCGGGTTAATTGTTTTTGCGTAGTTATCTCCAAACTGCAATAAGGTATTTGGCCCTATGGGCGCTACCCAGGTATTGCCGCTGGGCCTTTTAGGCGTTCCGGGATCAGGGAACGTGGCTACAGGTGTGGTCCAGGTATTGCCGTTATCTGTAGAAAATGTAACCTCCACATCGGGTGTACCATAGGTTAAGGCTAAAACACCATTTGGCATCAGGATTAAGCATGGATTTTTGCCGCTGGCGGCCGAGCCTGCTCCCGGAAGCGTAGTAGGGGTTGACCATGTCTGACCCTTATCTGTTGAACGTGAATATAATAAGGGCAACGTTACATCGGGATCGTTTGTGCTGTGTTTCATGATCATTAACCATGAACCGTCGGGGCAACGGGTAAACGTCCCTTCATCTGTAGGGTAGGTTGTGCCGGCTATTTCTATCGGGTTTCCGCTGCCATCCAGCATGGGCCCCCAGGTTTTACCTCCATCGGTTGATTTTAATACATAAGTACGAAAGTTTGATGAAAACGAATAACGTATGTAAGCGCAGGTATACAACGTTCCATCCGGTTCTTCTATCATATCTTTATGCATCCTGATGCCGAGCACCGTTTGAGTAAAGCTCACCATGCCATCGGTATGCTTGGTATAGCTTGCACCATTGTTTACCGAGGTATAGTAAACCAGCGGAAAGTTATGCTGATCAACATAAGTGGGTTTAAACTCTAATGCAAGGATTTTGCCGTTTTTAAGTTTGATGGCGCTGCCAAAGCGTGCAACATTTGCCGATACCGTCCAGCTTACCCCGTCATTTGCATAACCGGTCTTTAGCTTGGGCTCGATACCGGGTGGCAGCGTAGCTGAATCGATATAAATTGCCCATGATAAACGCAAACTTCTGAAAAAATCGCCGGTAGGGCCTACCGTATCAATGGCCAAGACTGCCGGTACACGTACATAATTGTAAGTAGTTGCGCTGAGATCCTGGCCATTTGATGGAATGATCGTTTGCCTTGGCGAAGTTGCATCAATGGTTAATGATTGGGCGTAACTGTGTGTTACACCTGCCGCAGAAACTAACGATAGCGATAGTTTTGCTAATGTTAAAGCATAAGGGTTTTTCATATTTGTTTTGATTTTAGGTAATCAGAAATACTATAAATTATGTTGTTAACACCTATAAGGATAAATCTTAGCAGGATGCTCTTCAACTATTCTATTTTCACTGATCCTCTTAAATACCAAATGCAAATCACCCGGCATTTCTTTGCTTTAATCGTAATAGCTCATTTCAACGGTATCTCATTATAGGTTTCAACTCATTTCGTATCACAAGTCAGACGTACTATTTTAGCTGTTTCTCAACCCAGGGCCACCGTCTTTTATAAAAATCCAGGCATGTGGTATGTGGCAGATCGGGATATATTTTAATTTTCTTTTTACAGGTTAGCCGGTTGTAAACAGACTGTATGGTGGGTTGCGGGCACAGAACATCTTTACCGCCAGCGCTCATGAATACCGGGCAACGTATTGCGGGAGCTAACTGGTACGGGTCAAAATAATCAAGCGTAGAAAGGTATTTTTCGTTGTTTTTTCCACCTTTATCCAGAACCGTTTTAACTAACGACGGCATAGTGGCGGCAAGGCGCATGTTGCAAAGAAACGGTACATGCGCTACCACAGCCTTAACACGTGAATCGAGAGCGGCCACTGCCAGGCAAATATCTCCGCCCTGGCTGGTAGACATCAGCGCAATGCGGCTATGATCGATATCCGGACGGCTCATGGCAAAATCAATCGCCCGTATCATATCGGCATAGCAGCCCTGGTAATAAGCACCGTCAGGCTGTTCGCCGTGTGAGGTTAGCTTATCTCCCTCTATTTTAAAAAGCTCGCCCGATATACCCTGCCCCCGCGGATACACTTGTATAATGATATACCCGCGTTGACATTCGCTTAGCATAATACCCTGCCCTGCGGTAATGCCATACCCGCAGGTGGTTATAATGGCAGGCCACGGTTTGGCCGGGGCTTCGCCCTGCACAGGAACCGACATCATGGCGTAAAAATAAACGCCGTTTAACCCCCGTAGCTTCACTTTGTAGGTATGATAAGGCAATGCCTCTTTGGTTGGTGTAACCACTGCTTCCATAGGTTCGGCAGCCAGGCGCTGCCTGGTCATGTCCCAGAAAGCCTGAATACGGTTCGCTAACGAATCCGGCGATGCAGCGTTTGCATTACTCGCAAAGGCAAGCGTAATGGCTAATAGAATGAAGCTGTTACGTCTGCGACTGCCAGCAGATAAAATCGATCTGAAAAAAGCCATAAGCCAAATCTATTGCTATTGTCTGGCCAATGGTAGTACATTTATACTATATCATGATATTATTGTATCATGCTGAGAAAATTATTCCCGAAGAGCATGTTTCGCTCAATGTTTTACGCTTAATGTTATCGGGCGGCAGGCGGCAGGTTCTTTTCCGATTAAAGCGGTATTTGTTTCGCATCCCTTTTAGAAAATTATATATTTGAGACCTGACATCCAATTAGGGCCGCAATACGTTGATGAAAATTTAATCGGTTTAGCTGCAATTTTTCAATGCAAAGGAGGGAAGACACGAATGGCGATGAAACTCTTTTAGAAAATCTTAAAAAGGGTAACCGGGATGCATTTGAAAAAATCTATTTAAAATATTGGGATAAGCTTTACTCTTCGGTATATAAACGGGTAAAAATTACTGAGGTAGCCGAAGAAATTGTGCAGGATTTTTTTGTTTCCTTATGGGAAAAACGAGCTCAGATCACGGTACATACCTCTTTTGAGGCGTACATTTTTACGGCTGTGCGCTACCAGGTGCTGAATTACCTGCAAAAGGAAATGACAAGGAATAATTATAAAGCTGGTTTGAGCATCCAAGAAACGTATAGTAATACTACGCTCGACCAGGTTTATATGAAAGAGCTGGATAAGGTTATTGAGAGTGAGATCAGCCAGTTACCCGATAAGTGCCAGCATGTTTTTCGCTTAAGCCGCCAGGAAAACCTGAGCATAAAAGAGATAGCCGAAAAGCTGGAAATATCAACCAAAACTGTTGAAAATCATCTCACCAAAGCACTGCGGATTTTGCGAATTAGCTTAAAGGATTATATGGTGGCATCGGCATTGCTTTTTTACTTATATAAGTAATTCTGCTGGTATAAAAAGTCTTTTATAATAAAAAAGAGCTTAATAAATATTGCCTCCCCATATAAAATCAGAGAAAGTGTTAATGACTTTCTTTCATGATGTAAATATAATCAATGAGTATAACTTTATGATTGTTTTTCAATCAAATAGTTAAATCTGGTGCCTGTAGGAAGATCAGTACCCGGTCTTATTATCGCTCAAACAAAAAATATTTTTTAATCGTGTAGGTGTAAGTCCTCACTTATCTGACATATCTATATAAACCCAATAAAAAAAACCTTTATAACCTGATGGCCGGTACTCAAATTACAGCAGAACTTATCCAGAAATATCTTGACGGGAATTGTACCCTCGAAGAAAAGGCTTCTGTGATAGTATGGTATAATTCCTTTGATAAGGAAGAGGATATATTGGGTGCACTGAAAGCTGGAGAAAAGGAACGGCTGAAACAATTAATGCTCAACCGGATTAACGCAAGGATAGACGAAACCCGGCAAAAGAATATAGGTAAACCTAAGGTTCGCAATCTGACATACTGGATAAGTGGTGTAGCTGCCGCTTTACTGATTGCATTAGGGGTAACATTATACCAGTACAATCAGCCCGCGATAACAAATAACCAGCACATTAAGGAAGCTCGCTTGCTGGTGCTGGAAAACATGGGGACTACAATGTATCAGCGTAAGCTGGAAGATGGAACGCATATCTGGTTAAGCCCGGGAGCACGGATAGAGCTGCCGGAACATTTCGCGGCAAATACCCGTGAAGTATCGATGACCGGTAAAGTGTTTTTTGAAGTCGCTAAAAATCCTAAACGGCCCTTCCTGATATATGCAGGCGGTGTAACTACCCGTGTGGTAGGAACCAGTTTTCTGGTTAAGGCCGAGAAAGGAAAAGACACCGAAGTATCGGTAGTTACGGGTAAGGTTGCGGTAGCTGTATCAGATAAAACCAGCGAGAACGTGTTTTTGCTGCCTCAGCAAAAAGCGGTGTTTTCTGCCAGTAAAAAATCTTTGGCGAAAGAGGAGGTACCGGCTAAATCAGAGGTGCAGATGTGGAAAAAGCCCAAGCTATCGTTTGATAATGCAAGCATTAAAGAAGTTACCGATGTGCTGGCCCGCAATTTCAATGTAACCATACATAGCAATAACGCAATAAGTACCTGTGTGCTTAAGGCCGATTTTTCTGACCAGAACCTGGCAAGCATTTTAGATATGTTATGCAAATCGATAGATGCCAGCTATGAAATAAAGGACGATACCATAACTATAACCGGAAAGGGATGTAATTAACCATAACCATGATTAAACCCAATATAAACAGTATGAAATAACAGCTTACAAAACCAATAAATTTTTTTGAAAAAAAGACTAAGGGTGAGTAGTGGCTCCCTTAGTCTTAAGAGCCTTGCTATTGATACCTTTTTGAGGTACAGGCCTCTTTTTGTCTCAATTTTAAACCAAAAGAAACAATTCAAATATAATGAAATGTAGTTTACAATCCGCTGATTTTGTAAAAATTATGAAGATAACATTGATGCAGATAACCCTGTTTGCAATCTTCTCAGGTGTTTCTTTGGCCGCAAATGTTAAAGCTCAGGGCGTGTTAGACCGGTCGGTAAACCTGTCGGTTGAAAATGTGAACCTGGATATCGCTCTTCAAAAGCTGGAAACCTCAACCAATGTAAAATTTATCTACAGTAAAGATTTTGTACAACTGGATGAGAAAGTCTCTTTAAATGCCGCCGGGGCGAAGCTGGGAACGGTGCTGAAAAGCCTCTTATTTCCGCATGATATTTCTTTTGAAACCATTAACGACCGCATTATACTAACCAGGGCGAAAGTATTAGGGCAGCAATCTGCAGCGGGTACCGGTGTAGCAGATATTACCGGGTTACAGGAAATCATCATTACCGGTGTCGTTCGTGCCTCTACCGGCGAAACGTTGCCGGGCGTAAGCATCCGGGTGAAGAACGGGCCGGGGGCTGCCGTAAGCGATGCCAACGGGAAATATACCATCAGGGTGCAGAATAAGCAAGCTATCCTGGTTTTCTCCTACATCGGCTTTATCGCCCAGGAAAAGGAAGTAGGTAACCAGACCGTGCTGAACATCACGCTTCAGGATAACCTGCAAAATCTGAGCGAAGTAGTGGTAGTAGGTTACGGTACACAGAAAAAATCAACCCTGACCGGAGCCATATCAACCATAAATAGCAAAGAGCTGTTAAAATCACCGACATCCAACGTAACCAACAGCCTGATTGGTCGTGCTCCCGGTTTAGGAGCAGTGCAACGGAGCGGACAGCCGGGAGCAAACAGTGCCATCATCAATATCCGCGGGGTAGCAACCTATAATAATACCGGCGCTATTGTCGTGGTAGACGGTGTTGAACGGCCCGATTTCGGCGACATAGACCCGAACGAAATAGAATCTATCTCCATACTGAAAGACGCATCCTCAACGGCAGTATTCGGTATCCGTGGAGCGAATGGTGTTATCGTGGTAACCACCAAATCCGGTAAAACCAGTGCACCAAAGGTAAGCTACAGCGGCAACCTGAGCCTGCAAACTTATACCGGCATACCCAAAGCGCTGGATGCTTACACCAACGCCTACCTTATCAATGAGGCCAATCGTAACGATGGATTGCAGCCCACCTGGAGTGATGCCGCCCTGCAAAAATTCAAAGACGGCTCAGACCCGCTGGGCTATCCAAACATCAACTGGTTTGATTATGTAACACGCAAGTTCTATCCGCAAACGCAGCATAATATCAATGTAACCGGCGGAACTAAAGTGATTAAATACTTTGCCTCGGTAGGCTATTTATACGAAGGCGGGATTTTCAAGGATTTCTATTCGCCGTACAATATAAAGTCTACTCCGGATTATAACCGCTATAATTTCAGGTCAAACATTGACATCAAGCTGAGCAAAAACCTGGATGTAGGCGTAAAGCTGGGCGGACGGCTACAGAAACGGTACCAGCCGTCAGGCCTGCAATCCGGCTCCGGCTCGTTCTCGTATGACAACGTGGAAGCCATGATTTCCCGGATATTACAGGTGCCAGCCTTTGCCTACCCGGTTATGCTGCCCGACGGGCGTCTGGCGCAAAACCCAAGCGTAGGAACCAATATCTGGAACCCCCTGGGCGTTTTAACCCGCTGGGGAACCCGTAACGATGATTTTAACAATGTGCAAAGCACATTCAATGTAAATTATAAGCTGGATGCCATTACCAAAGGTTTGTCGGTAAAGGCGATATATGCCTATGATTCGTACTTTGAAAGCACTACACGCCGTAATGCAAGCTGGGCCGCTTATGTAATAGACCGCGAAACGAAAGAGGTTACCCTAACCGGCGACCGCCCTAAAGATGAGCCCTTAAGCGGTTTAATCAATGTCTTTGGAGGAACTATCCACTCTAACCTGCAAACCGGGTTTAATTACGAACGCAGTTTCGGCAAGCATAACGTTTCCGGACTGGCGCTCTTCACCCGGCAGCTCATCAATGTACAGGGCTCTACGGCGCAAACAGCTCCGCCCGAAGCATCGCAAGGAGTGGTGAGTCGCGTAACCTATAATTACGCCAACAAATATTTCGCCGAGTTTAACGCGGCCTACAACGGGTCGGAGAATTTCCCGGCAGGTTTAAAATATGGTTTTTTTCCTGCTTTTTCTGCTGGCTGGACACTTACCAACGAAGATTTCCTGAAGGATAAAGAATGGCTGAGCTACCTTAAGATTAGGGGAAGCTACGGTATTGTGGGTAACGATGACATCGGTCAGCGGTTCCTGTATCTCACCAATTATGCCCGTAATACGGCGAACCCGTTCAGTTCTACACCGGCCTATTCGCAACCGGGAAAAGCCGTTCAGTTCGGCGACCCGACCAGTGCTGTAACCTATCCGGTAGTGTACCTGCCCGGCAGTTCAATAGGTAATCCGCAGATAACCTGGGAAACCGGGACCAAGAGAAATATCGGTATAGAAAGCAAGTTCTTTAAAAATGCGCTTACTCTGAACCTGGATATCTTCGATGAAACCCGCAAAGATATTCTTACTGCCCGGCAGTCGGGACTTGAAATTCTCGGACAAGGCTATCCGTCCCTCAATGTGGGCAAAGTGTACAACAAGGGCTATGAAATAGAAGCAGATTATAACAAACAATCCGGCGAATTCAGCTACGGCATCAATGCACAGCTTTCCTTTGCCCGTAACCGTATCATCAACCGCGATGAACCGGTAGGGAGTCCGGAATATCTCAAGCAGGAAGGTAAACGCGTCGGGCAGTTCTTTGGGTACATCACCAACGGTTTTTACCAATCACAGGCAGATATCGACAGCTATTATCCCAACGAGCTGGGTACACCGGTTCCCGGCGATTTAAAATACGTGGATTACAATGGCGATGGTAAAATAAACAGCGACGACAGAACGGCCATCGGCTATTCGCGTACGCCCGAATACATTTTTAGCTGGACACCCAGACTGGCCTACAAAGGATTTTCGCTTTCGCTGATGTTCCAGGGCGTGGCTAATGTAAGTTCGGATGTTATCCTGACCGAGCAAAATAACGGGCAGCAGATGTATGAGTTTATGCTGAACCGCTGGACACCGCAAACCGCCTCTACCGCGACATGGCCGGCACTGCATTCACGGGGAAATACCTTCATCAGCTACCAGCTCAATGATTTTATTTTACAGGACGCTTCATATATCAAGCTCCGTAACGCGGAACTGTCGTGGAGCTTGCCTGCGAAATGGTTGCAGCCATTAAAAATATCCGCATTACGGGTATTCTTAACCGGCCAGAACCTCATTACCTGGACTAAGTTTAAGATGTATCTCGACCCGGAGAACATCAACCTGTCTAATACCGATTTTTCCAAGCAATCCATATATCCAACAGCCCGAATTTATAACCTGGGTGTGAACCTTCAATTATAACAGTCAGATGAAAAGAATACCATATATTACCTGTTTGCTGGCTATTGCGGCTTTGATATCGTGTAAAAAAGATTTTCTCGACCGTACGCCCGGGGCAGATTTGTCGGATGAAAAAGTATTCAGCGACCCTACACTTGCCGTACAATATGCCGATAATGCCTACAACTACCTGATAGACGAATATGCCCGTTTTAATGCGCACCGGGGAACTACCTCGCAGGCATCAGATGAGGCCGTATCCGGCAATACCGATGTATCAGTTCGTACCCTGAACCAGGGTCTTTTTCATGACCATTACGAGCGTGGCGGGGCAGCGTTGAACGATATTGGCGATGTATGGGAGCGGGCTTATGGCGGTATCCGGGTAGCCAACGTGATGCTGTCGAAAATGGAAACAATCCCGTGGACATCGGCACAGTCTCCCGCAAGGATAGAAGGCGAGATGCACTTTATCCGGGCTTTCCTGTATTTCGAGCTGATTAAACGCTTTGGCGGAGTGCCCATTGTAGATAAGCCCGCTACCATTTTTGACGATGTGGATATTCCCCGCAATACCTACCAGGAATGTGTTGATTTTATCATTTCAGACCTGGATAAAACCGAAAGCCTGCTGCCCGAGGATTACAATGCCTCCAATTACGGCCGGGCTACGCTGGGGGCGGCACGGGCTTTACGCTCACGCGTGCTGCTGTATGCGGCAAGTCCGCTCAATAACCCTTCCGAAGATAAAGAAAAATGGCGGTTAGCCGCCGCCGCGGCCCGCTCGGTGATAGATATGCACAAATATTCGTTGCAGGCTACCTATAACGACATCATGAATATGTCGCAATCTCCGGAATACATCATGATAAAAGTCAGGGCGCCGCGTGCTATTGACGGTTTTCTGCTCGATTTTGTCATGTCTCCGGGCTCAGGTGGAGCGCAGGGTTCGATGAATCCCACGCAAAACCATGTGGATTTGTATGAGATGAAAGCAACCGGTCTGCCCATTACCGACCCGGCTTCAGGTTATGATGCTACTAAACCCTATGATGGCAGAGACCCGCGTTTTTATGCCAACATTTTGTATAACGATGCCGATTGGCAGGGACGTAAAATGGGTATGTGGTCGCAAACCGCTGCTGACGGCACGGTAACCTATGGCGCAGATTTCCGGCCAAACAATATTATCTACTCGGCTACCCGGTACTATTGCCGTAAAATGTGGCCCGAAGTGTATGTAAGAAACACCACGCAGCGGGCGCTGTTCAACTTCATATTCTTCCGGTATGCAGAAATACTGCTCAACTATGCCGAAGCACAGAACGAATACCTCGATGCGCCCGATGCAAGTGTATATGATGCCATTAACGAAGTGAGGAGAAGGCCCAGCGTAAACATGCCCGATATTCCGGCGAATCTGACTAAAGAACAGATGCGTGATGCCATACAGCATGAACGGGCCGTAGAGCTTGCCTTTGAAGATTTCCGTTGGTATGATTTAATGCGCTGGAAATTGTCTGTTGACGTGATTAATCAACCGGTAAAAGGTATGGACGTGATAAAAAACAGCAATGGAACATTCACTTACAACGTAGTCACACTGCCTTCCATTTACCAGAAAAAGTTTGATGAGCACATGTATTTGTACCCGATTCCCAGAAGCGAGATATTTAAAAGTAAGGACATTCTAAAACAAAATCCAGGCTGGTAAATAACAGGTAAATCATGTTAAAATATTTCAATAATCTGAAAATGAAGTTAATAGCTATCCGATATATAACCAGTTTTATGCTGTGCCTCCTGCTAACGGCACATGTCTCGGCGCAGTCCGGTGATGTTACCATTAGCGGTAATGTGACCGACGCGGCCGGGAAGCCACTGGGTAATGTAGATGTGCAGGTGCAGGAAAAAACACAAGGCCTGTTAACCGACAACGAAGGAAAATTCAGCATTACCTGTTCCGGTAATGACATGCTGGTTTTTAAAAAGAGCGGCTACAATACCGTGTACAAAGCGGCCTTTGAGGTAAAAACAGCAAACTCTGTGGTATTACCGAAAAGTCTGACAGAAGCCGGCGATAACGATAACGTGTATATTCCGTTTGGCGTACGGAAAAAGCGGGAAGTAACCGCAACCATCAGTACGATAACTGCCGATGAATTGCCGCAATTGCCGGTATCAACCCTGAATAATGCCTTAACAGGACGACTTCCCGGTCTGCTGATTCAGCAAACAGGAAACCGTCCCGGAACGGATGATGCTAACTTCCTGATAAGAGGGCGTTCATCCTATAACAGCGGTCAGTCGCCGCTGGTGCTGGTAGACGGCGTTGCCCGCGATTTTGTGGATATGGATGTGAACGAGATTGAAAGCATCAGCGTGCTGAAAGATGCCGGTTCATTATCCTGGTACGGCATGAACGGGGCCAATGGTGTAATTTATGTTACCACCAAACGCGGAAGCGCAAGCGCCACCCGTGTAACGTTTGATGCCCAGGGCGGTGTGCTGGTTCCGGTAACCATGACCAATCCCTTAAACTCCTATGGGTACGCATTTTTGTATAACGAGGCACGGCAGAACGACGGACAATCGCCATTGTACAGCCAGGCCGATTTAATCGGGTATTATACCCATTCCGACCCTTACACCTATCCGGATAACGATTTTCCGAAACAGTTTTTAAAGTCAGCATCGCCGGTACAGCGCTATGTGGCCAGCATAAGCGGAGGCAATGCCTTTGCCCGGTACTTTACACTGGTAAGCTTTTATGACCAGGATGGTTTATATAAAGGCGGAGACAATGCCAATTATAATTCCAATACCAATTTCAAACGTTATAATTTCCGTACCAATCTTGACCTGCATATCAATAAAAGCCTCGATGTGGCATTGGATGTAGGTGGCCGTGTAGCCAACCTGCGTTATCCACGGGATGGGAATGTCAATTTCCTGAATACCATTTTTACCACGCCATCAAATGCCTTTGCCGTACTAAACGCTAATGGAACCTATGGCGGTAGCTCGCTATTTAGGAGTAACCCGTTAGCGATGCTGGAGGCCCGTGGAAATATTACCGATTTGTACCGCACGTTGCTGGCAACCGTAAATGTAACCCAGAAGCTGGACGCGATTACCAAGGGCTTATCGCTTAACCTGTTCTATACCTACGATATGACCGGTTTGTACACATCGGGCTTTACCCAAAATTACGAAGTATATGAACTGGTAAGTCCCGGAACGTATACCCGTTTTGGAACACAAACGCCGTTAGACTATGCCGCAAGTACATTTAGCGGCAATCTGCGGAATAATGAATTTTGGGGCGGTTTAGATTATAACCGGACATTCGGTAAGCACGGCTTTAAATTTTCTACACGGGTACAGCGGGCGGTATCGTCCGCGTCCAGCAGGCTGGATGATAAACGCGAAGGAATTTCTAACCGGCTTTCATACAACTATAACCAACGTTATTTTGCCGATGTGATAGCTACCTATGCCGGTTCGCAGAACTTTATGCCCGGCAAGCGGTTTGGCTGGTTCCCGGCGGTGTCGGCAGGATGGGTTATTTCGGATGAGAATTTCCTGAAACCGGTAAAATTCCTCGACTACCTGAAAATAAGAGGTTCGTACGGTTTGGTAGGAAACGATGCTGTTAGCGCTTCGCGGCGGTTCGCTTTCAATAATTATTATACCCGCGGCGGTTCACAGTATTTCTTCGGAACAGGTTTCAGTACGGTCCCGAATACCGCCGAGCTGGATTTAGCCAACCCCGACCTTACCTGGGAAAAAGCGAAAAAGGCAAGCATCGGTTTTGATACCCGTTTCCTGAAGCAAGCTTTTAGTCTCAGTGCCGATTATTTTCATGAAACCCGCAGTGATTTGCTCACCGCCGACCTGTCGCCCGGTATCATCGGCCAGTCGCTGGTACAGATTAATGCCGGTAAAGCACGCTACCAGGGCGTAGAAGGCGCATTAAGCTATACTAAAACGCTAAATAAGGTAACGTTCGGCGTATACGGCAATTATACCTATGTAAAAAGTAAAATCCTGGCGTTGAACGAGGAAGGCGGTTTGCCCGGTTACCAGCGCCAGGTTGGATTTCCCATTGGCGGTGTTGACTTCAGCGGTACGCCAATACGGAAATTCCTGGTTGCTGAAGGTTTGTTTCAAACCGATGAGGAAATCGCCGCTGCGCCGGTACAACGCTTTTCAGGCAATGTAAAGCCCGGCGACATCCGGTATAAGGACATTAATAACGACGGCGTTATTGATAACCTGGACTTTGTTTCTACCAGTTATTCCAATATTCCCACCTCGTATTTTGGGTTTGGCGGCTCGGTAAAATATGCAGGCTTCGATATGTCATTTCTGTTTCAGGGAGTGGCCGGAAGGACTATCCAAATCAGCACGCTGGTCAATGCCGGAACCTCAAGCACCGGTTATATCAACCAGTTTAGCGCTTACCGCTGGACACCGGCCACAGCCGAAACTGCTCAGTATCCGCGTTTAACCATTAATGACCGGAGCAACAATACCGCGAATTCTGATTTCTGGCTTCGCTCCGGCGATTTTATTAAGCTGAAAAACGTTGAACTCGGTTATACGCTGCCTGCCGGGATAACCAAACGGCTAAAACTTTCAAACTGGCGCTTTTACGTTAGTGGGTTTAACCTGCTAACTTTTGATAAGCTGGGCAACTTACCGATAGACCCCGAAATACCCGAAGCCGGTTTTAATTCATCGTACCCATACCTTGCCACGTTTGCGTTGGGCATGAACCTTAAATTTTAACGAAACAGACCATGAAATTATACAACAACATAAGGTTTAACGTGCGGAAGTCATCAGGGCTTTACCTGGTTATGGTCATTGTGCTTGCTTTTACAGGATGTAAGGATGACTTTTTGCAGGACGGCACGATTACAGATGGTCCCATCACAGAAGGTGAAGTGTGGGGAAATGATGCCTATGCCCGTGGCGTGCTGAATAACGCCTACTTCTCTATCCCCGAAGGGTACAGCATTGATGGCAATGGCGGCATGCTGGCCTCAGGCACGGACGAAGCCGTAAACTCAGGCCTGAATGCCACTATCAGCATTTTTAACAACGGTACCTGGAGTCCGTTGCGCACCGTTGATGACCAATACGATAACCTGTACGAAGGGCTTCGTAAGGTAAACCTGTTTCTTCAAAACCTGCCGGGAAGCGCCATTATTCCAACCGATGGTTTGACCGTAGAAGAAGATAAAAGCCGTTTAAAAGGACAGGCATTTTTCCTGCGGGCATTATTTCATTTTGAGCTGGTAAAACGGTATGGCGCTGTTACGCTGGCTACCCGTGTGTTTAACCGCAACGAGAATCTGAACCTTCCGAAAAATACGTATAAAGAATGTGTAGACCAGGTTATTGCCGATTGTGACAGTGCTGTCAATACCAACCTACCGCAATGGACGGGAGAAAGCTCCGGTAAATATTACTGGCGCAGCGGCGATAAAGGCCGGGCAACCAAAACAGCGGCTATGGCGCTTAAATCGCGGATGCTGTTGTATGCAGCCAGTCCGTTGAACAGCGCCCAAAGCGGCGTAACCTGGCAGGATGCGGCAAACGCGGCCAAAGCAATTATCGATTTGGGTTTACACAGCCTGTTAACCAGCTATTACAATATTTTTAATTACGGTGCTGCTCCCTATAACAACGAAGTGATTTTTGCCACCTACGCCCAGAACCGTAATGATATTGAACAGGATAATGCGCCTATCAGTTATGATGGCGCCCGTGGTCGCACCAATCCTACACAGGAGATGGTTGATGCGTTCGAAACAACCAACGGCAGGTTAGTAAGCGACCCGGCCAATACGCAATACGACGCAAACAACCCGTACGCTAACCGCGACCCTCGCTTTGCCCTCACCATTAACTACAATGGCAGGCTGTTCAAAAATGTCGCTGTTCAAACGTATATAGGAGGTAAAGACGGAATCAATCAAAACATCAATGCCACCAAAACCGGGTATTACCTGCGTAAATTTCTCAGCGAATCGGCTACCTGGAACCAGACATCCAATACACTGGCACGCCGTCCCTGGGTAATGTTCAGATACGCGGAAATCCTGCTCAACTATGCCGAAGCCCTGAATGAGGCGCAGGGCGTAGTCGCTGCCACAGAAGTTTTAAAATATGTCAATATGGTGCGGCAGCGTACAGGCATCAACATGCCGGTATTGCAAACCACTAATCCATCAGCTAACGGTTATGTCGAGCCTACGCAGGAAGCCATTCGCGAACGTATTCATAACGAACGGCGGGTGGAGCTTTGTTTCGAAGGACATCGCTTTTACGATGTACGCCGCTGGAAGCAGGGCGATACCTATCTCAATAAACCGGTAAGCGGTATGCGCATTACCATTGATGGGTCTAACCTGGTGTACACCCGTTTTACGGTAGAGAACCGGGTATTTGAAGATAAAAATTACTGGTATCCTTTTTCCCAGAATACGGTAAACCGTCAGCCGGCGCTGGTACAGAATACAGGATATTGAAAGAGTTAAAAGTGAAAAGTTGAAAGTGAAAAGTTAGGCAAATTATGGCGTTTGTGTATCCCTCCGCCAGCTGGCGGAAGGGGGTAGGGGGAGGTTCCTTAACTTGACGCTAATGCGACTATTTGGATTGAAAGTAAAAAGGTTAAAAAGCGAAATAATATACATGAGTTTAGCAAGATACATTATCGGTTTTGTGTTAATAATAACAGGCATTACGGCTTCTGCCCGGCAGGGCCAGTTACAGAATGTCTATGCCCGGAAGCACATCAGCCTCAACGGTCGCTGGAATTATATTATAGACCCTTATGAAATGGGTTATTACGATTACCGGCACGAACCGTTCGACCAGAGTAAATCCGGTAAGGGTGGCTTTTACGACGACCGTAAGCAGCTTGATAAAGCCGACCTGGTGGAATATAATTTTGACTTGTCGCCAACCATGAACATCCCCGGCGACTGGAACTCGCAGGCCGAAAAGCTGGAACTGTATGAAGGAACTATCTGGTTTCGTAAACTGTTTAATATCACGCCTGTTGCCGGCAAAAAGTATATCCTGTATTTTGGTGCTGTCAATTACGAGGCGCACGTTTATCTCAACGGGAAGAAGTTAGGCTGGCATAAAGGCGGTTTTACACCTTTCCAGTTTGATGTGAGCGATAAGCTAAAGGCGGGAGAGAATGTGCTGGTAGTAAAAGCCGACAATACCCGCAAACTCGATGAGATACCTACCATAAATACCGACTGGTGGAACTACGGCGGCATTACCCGTGATGTGCTACTGGCAGAGCTTCCGCAAAGCTATATTGCAGATTATAAGCTGCAGTTGGCCAAAGGCGATGCTACGCACATAGCAGGTTTTGTAAGAGTTGAAGGCGCTCAGGCTGGCACACCCGTTTCTGTGAACATTCCCGAAGCGGGTATAAAAATAACGGTTAAAACCGATGCTGGTGGGAACGCCGCCATCAATATCCCGGTAAAGAAACTAACCTTGTGGTCGCCGGAAAATCCCAAACTATACCAGGTGGAAATTTCAGCGAATACCGATAAGGTAGCCGATAAGATAGGGTTCCGTACCATTGAGGTTCGGGGGCAGGATATCCTGCTGAATGGTAAGTCGGTTTTTCTGCGGGGTATTTCCATGCATGATGAAAATCCGCTTATTCCCGGAAGGCTGCGGTCGGCGGGAGATATGCGCATGATGCTGAACTGGGCCAAAGAGCTGGGATGCAATTATGTACGGCTGGCACATTACCCCCACAACGAGCAAGTGATACGCCTTGCCGATGAAATGGGTCTGCTGGTTTGGGCCGAAGTGCCGGTTTACTGGACCATCTCCTGGGAAAACCCGGCAACGTACCAGAATGCCGAAAAACAGCTTACCGACCTGATTGAGCGGGATAAAAATCGCTCCAGCGTAATTATCTGGTCAATTGGTAACGAAACGCCCTTAAGCGAGCCACGGTTTAAGTTTATGAGCAGCCTGGCGGCAAAGGTACGTGAACTGGACAACACCCGTTTAGTATCGGCAGCACTGGAAGTGCACCGCAAAGGCTTTGATGTAATTGTGGACGACCCTTTGGGCGAAAAACTCGACCTGGTGAGCTTTAACCAATACGGAGGCTGGTACTGGGCCTTACCAAAGGAACTACCGAAATATAAGTTCCAAATAAAATACAATAAGCCGGTGGTTATTACCGAAGTGGGCGGCGGGGCATTGGCCGGTTACCATGCCGATGAAGATACACGCTGGTCGGAAGAATACCAGGAATCGCTGTATAAATATCAGTTGCCCTTTATGAGCACGATGAGCGGGCTAAGGGGAATGACTCCCTGGATACTGGTGGATTTCAGGTCGCCACGAAGGCAGCACTCGTATTTCCAGGATTTCTGGAACCGCAAAGGTCTGATATCCGAAGCGGGAGAGAAAAAGAAAGCCTTCTTCGTGCTGAAGGATTTTTATCAGGAAATGGAACAGAAATATAAATAATTAAGGATTTGTCTGTAAAACCAGAATTGACTAAAAAACGGATTTTATGAAAAAATATGGGTTAGTAATTGCGTTGGTTGTATTAACCACAATGGGTTGTTTAAAAGGACAGGACGACCCGGTTTTCCCTTCACCAGACCTCACTATTCCGGTGGATGAGAGCGTAACCCTGCAAAAAGCCATGCCGTTTCCATTCGGGGCGGCGGTCAATGTGGGTCTGCTGAAAAATAATACCACTTACCGCAACCTGGTTATCAAAGAATACAACAGCCTCACCGCCGAAAACGCCATGAAGTTCACGCAGCTTCATCCATCAGAGAATGTGTACACCTGGGCTGATGCGGATTATCTGGTGGATTTCGCTCAGCAGAACGGAAAACGGGTGCACGGTCATACGCTCATCTGGTACAAAAATCCGCCAAGCTGGGTACTCAATTACCAGGGCGATGCCCAGGCCTGGGATAACCTCCTGAAAAATCACATTCAAACGGTGGTAAGCCATTTTAAAGGAAAAGTTGCTTCGTGGGATGTGGTGAACGAAGCGATGGCAGACAACGGAACCCTGCGTGATTGCATCTGGCTGCAAAAGCTGGGCGCTGACTATATCGCGAAAAGCTTTATTTACGCTCACCAGGCAGACCCCGATGCGTTGCTTTTTTATAACGACTTCGGCCATGAGTACAGCACCACCAAACGCACCGCCATTATCAATATGGTAAACAACCTGAAGCAACAGGGCGTGCCTATTGATGGCATCGGTTTGCAGATGCACACCAATTACATGCAGTCGGATAAAAACCTGGCCGACGCTATCAATACTGCCGTGGCAACAGGGCTGAAAGTGCATATTGCCGAGCTGGATATATCCATGAACCCTAACAATATCCCGGATTTGACATTTTCTGCCGGGCTTGCCGAACAGCAGAAAGCAAAGTATGAGTTTATTGTAAAAACCTATAACGCCATTCCGAAAAATCAGCAATTCGGTATCACCACCTGGAATGTTTCCGATGCCGATACCTGGATTCGCGGTGAGTATAACCGTCCCGACTGGCCGCTGCCTTTTAATGATAATTATGAACGAAAAGCGGCATACCAGGGCATTCTGGATGGCGTAAAATAACCGGTCAAACTAAAACAGATAGAACAATGATAAAGAAATGGTATACAACCCTTTTGCTCGTAACAGGTTCGGTAATAACCGCCTTTGCACAAAGTGTTGTTGTCAATAAGGTATATAACGCTTCTTCCGATTTTCAGGGCTATGGCGATGCGGTAGAATTACTGGTAATACAGGACCATTTGGATATGCGTGGCCTGATTATTAAAGACATTTCCCTGCCCGATGCCAATACCGATGCAGGCGGCAGATACCAGTTCAACAGCATCGATTTCTGGAAAGATATGCGTTCGGGAACAACCATTGTATTGAGAAGGCCCGCATCAGCAAGCGCAACCTATACCGAAGATACCGATGCGTCTGATTATACCTTAGACCTCATACTAGCCAACACCACAGCCGGCAGCGATTACTTTACCGTATTGCAGGAAAATCCGGGTGGACAGTATTTTAATATCACAGCCAATGACATTGTTATCATTAAAAAAGATGACGGAACCGCTAACGGGAAAGGTGTTGGTCAGGGCATACACGCTTTCGCGATAGGAAACAGCAATACCTCAGCGTACTATACCACGCTGGTTAATGCGGAAGTCCCCGTTTTATATGCATCCGGCACCACCGGAACCGGCTACTATCAATATCCGCAAAACCCGGATAAAGCGCTTTCGGATTATACCGGTACCAAAGCAACATCCAGCAATGCCAGCGGAGATTTAGGCTGGGGCGTGGGTCTGGGGCAAAACAATATCGATTATATCGCGTCGCTGCGTACACTTTTTGTGATTAGCGCACCTGCAGACCTCCTGGGGTTTTATACCGGGGCCACCAGTTTGAAGCTAACGTGGGCAGATAAATCGAATAACGAAACCGGGTTTGAAATAGAAAAATCGGTCGATGGGATAACGTTTACTTCACTGGCAACCGTAGCAGCCAATATCAATACCTATACCGTAAACGGGATTACGCAATCGCAAACCGCTTATTACCGCGTACGGGCGTTAAATCCTTCGGGAAATTCATCCTACAGCAATGTATTCAGTACGGCAACCATTACCACGGCGCCTGTAGTGGTCAACAAAATATACAATGCCACTTCGGTATTTGAGGGTTATGGCGATGCGGTTGAGCTGTTGGTAGTACAAGACCATTATGATATGCGTGGCCTGATTGTGAAAGATGTTTCGCTTCCCGATGCCAATACCGATGGCGGTGGCAAGTACCAGTTCAATACTATCGATTTCTGGAAGGACATGCGCTCAGGGACAACCATTGTATTGAGAAGGCCGGCATCTGCCGGTGCAACCTATACGCAGGATACCGATGCCTCTGATTTTACTTTAGACCTGTTATTGCCCAACACTACATCAGGAAGCGCTTATTTCACGGTATTGCAGGAGAATCCCGGCGGACAATATTTTAACATCACGGCCAACGACATTGTTATCATTAAAAAAGACGACGGAAC
Organism: Pedobacter sp. BS3; assembly: GCF_008274585.1. Taxonomy (GTDB): domain Bacteria; phylum Bacteroidota; class Bacteroidia; order Sphingobacteriales; family Sphingobacteriaceae; genus Hufsiella_A. Next base: position 433,888 of record NZ_VTRT01000004.1, read on the forward strand.
CGCTAACGGGAAAGGTGTTGGTCAGGCCATACACGCTTTCGCGATAGGGAACAGCACTACTTCCGCTTATTATACCACGTTAGTGAACGCGGGCGTACCTGTTTTATATGCTTCGGGTACTACCGGAACCGGTTATTACCAGTATCCGCAAAATCCGGATAAAGCTATATCCGATTACGATGGCACAAAAGCTACTTCCAGTAATGCCGCCGGCGATTTGGGCTGGGGCGTAGGTTTGGGGCAAAATAACATCGATTATATAGAATCGTTACGCAAGCTGGCCAAATTTCCGCCGCCGTCGGGCTTAGTAGCTGAGGTACTTTCGCTTGCCGAAATACGGGTAAGCTGGACGGATAATACCACCACCGAAACCGGTTTTGAGTTAGAACGTTCAACCGATGGCACCACATTTACGCTGCTGACCACGCTCCCTGCAAATGTAGTAACGTATACCGATAATACGGTGACCGCAGGTACGCATTATTATTACCGGGCAAGGGCGGTAGCAGGCACAGATGTTACACCTTACTCCAATGTATCGGATGTAACGGCCGGAACCGGTATTATTACCGGGCTGAATTTTTCGCCGGTGGCACTTTATGAAAACCAGCCTTCGGGTACACCTGCCGGGACATTATCGGTTACCTCGCCCGATGTAGCTATCAATGCGATATATACATTGGTTAGTGGCGCTGGCGCTGATGACAATGCGCAGTTTAAATTATCGGGAAACCAGTTGCAGACTAATGCAACCTTTGATTACGAAACAAAACAAACCTATCACATCAGGATAAAAGCGACGTCGCAAACCAATTTCTCTTTAGAGCAGGCGTTTGCCGTAACGGTAAATGATGTAAACGAGGCGCCAACTATTACGGCTGTTGGCAGCCAGGATGCCTGCGTGGGAACGGATGAAAAAATTATCGCGTTAAGCGGAATTACAGCCGGCCCCGAAAGCGTGCAAACGGTTACGGCTACCGTTTCGTCAGATAATGCCGTGTTGTTCGATGCGCTGACGGTAAGCTTGCTGTCGGGCGGTAAGGGCGAAATCAGGTACCGGCTGAAAAATCCCGTTGCCGGGACTGTAAATATCACCGTACAGCTTCAGGATAACGGCGGCACGGCCAATGGCGGTACGGATACCCATGCCGAAACATTTCTGTTGAACATCCATGAATTTCCGGTGGTAACCATTACATCCGATAAAGGGGCTTCCATAGACCGGGGTGTTACCGTAAAGCTCACGGCGAGTGGCGGTACGGGCTACCAGTGGGAGAGCGCTGATGGCATCGTAGGGGCAACCAACACCGCCGAGCTACTGGTGCGGCCGGCTCAAACCACTACGTACCGGGTTACCGCTACCAATAGCGGCGGTTGCAGCACCATGCAGGAATTTACGGTTAACGTAAAGACCAATTATGATTTGGTGGTTGCCGATAACCTGCTCTCGCCAAACGGCGATGGCCTGCACGATTACTGGAAGATAGACAACATCGACCTGTACCCGGATAACGAAGTGAAGGTTTTTGACAAAAGCGGCCGCGTAGTTTACAGCAAAAAAGGCTATAACAATGAGTGGGACGGCAGGATTTCGGGAACAGCCCTGAAAGAAGATACCTATTACTACCTGATTGATTTTGGGCCTGGAAAGCCTAAAAAGAAAGGCTTCATCTCCATTTTAACTAACTAAGCAGAAAGAGAAAAATATGAAACAACGATATAATTACCTGTTGACATGCTTAGCTGCGGTGTTCCTCTGTTCGCCGGTCGTTGCGCAGGTTAATCCGCTGTCCAGCATGTATTACCAGAACCAGTACCTCGGTAATCCCGCTTTAGCCGGAACGGAGGAAGGTTTGAACGCTAACCTGGTTTACCGCAAGCAATTTATGCAGGTTCCCGGTTCACCCTCCAGCCAGGCGTTTACCGGCGAATATGGCTTTAACAAGCGGGTAGGCGCAGGACTCAATATTAATTTTTCAAAAAGCGGACTTATCAATTATGCCCGGGTGGTGGCCACGTATGCCTACCATTTACCCCTTACCGATAACCAGACCATGCATTTTGGTCTGTCATTGGGTGCAGCTAAGGCCTATATCAATAACCGCGAAATAACCGGGGGAAGTTATGACCCCGCTGCCGACCGGTATAATGACCGCGGGGCGCAACTCGACGGTGATTTCGGACTGGCGTATACCGGTCATCAACTCACCTTGCAGGGCGCAATTATCAATATCGGCAATTACCTGCAAACAGACCCTAACCGGATTACCGGGATAAATTACGCCACTTTTTTTACCGCCGCGGCTTACCGCTATGATATCAATGAGCAAATGGCTGCCGAGCCTAAAGTGGCCTATCGTGGTATTAAAGGTGTTGATGATATTATTGACGCCGGTGTAAAGCTGAGTTACCAGGATAAATTCAGCCTGACGGGGCTTTACCACACGACCAAAAACGCCACTTTCGGTTTTGGGATAGACTATAACAATCGCCTGGCCATTACCGGTATGTACACTACCAATACAGCCGATATGCAGGGATATACCTCCGGCGATTTTGAAATAGGCCTGAATCTGAAATTAACTAAAAAACGAACCAATCATTAACAGAATTAAAATTACAACGTCATGAAACGAAATCTACTTTTAATGGTGTGCCTGCTGGTAAGCTATACCGGCTTTGCACAATTCACACCCGGAAATTTAGCCATTTATCGCTATGGTAATGGTGATGCCCTGACCAACGGAGGCCATGTGCCCGTGTTTATTGATGAATATACTCCCGCAGGGGTAAAGGTAGCCTCCAGTACCATTGCTATTTCGCAAACGGCTAACGGGGCTAATTATGGACTGGATGGTCTGGGACTGACAAGTGCCGGTACATACAATGCCGAAGGTTACCCGGTGCTTTCACGGGATGGTACAACCTTATCTATTATTGGGTATAACCCGGCACAATCCGGCGAATATGTAATAGGTACTATCGATGCATCCGGGACGGTAAATACTACTACCCTGGTGGATGTCTCCGATGCAATTGGCTCACCGCGTTCTGCCGTAGTTGAAGGAACTGCGGTTTATTTTAATGGATACCAAAACGGCGTACGCTATAAAACTTTGGGTACAACAACGGCTTCTACAAGGGTCTCAAACTTGCAGGACGCCCCACGGGTATTGACCATCGCAGAAACTATTCTGAACGGCGTTTCGGGTACAAAAATATTTGCTCCCGAAAACAGTACTGTTATTCCTTTCAGTAATCTGGTAACAACCTCAAGTTCATTTACAAGCCTGGGGTTTAGCGGAGCAGCTCCGGTAGGAGCACATCAGGTTGCCGCAGTGAAATCATTAGGGGGCAGAACTATTATTTACGTAATTGATGACAACGGAAGCTCGCCGCTAATCAGAAAATACAGGTCAAACTTGGGTGGAACCGATTGGCTGGCTCAAGGCTCAGTGAGTGTTCCTGAAGGAACTAAAAGCCTGACCGCAACCATTGATGCTAACGGGGTAACGCTATATTTTACTACGCTTGGGACTCCGGGTTCAGCAAATTCACAATTATATAAATTAACGGATTCTTTTACAGCGGCGAATGAAGGTTCGGTTAATCTTTCGGGTACACCAACCCTGCTGGCTACTGCCGATGCCAACACCACATTTCGCGGGGTTACGTTTACACCGGGAACCGGCGTATTGCCTGTTACCTTAACCGCGTTTAATGCCAAAGCCCAATCCAACAGCGTTAAGCTGAGCTGGACCACCGCATCAGAAAAAAACAGCAGCCAGTTTGAGGTATTACGGTCTGCAGATGGCAAAGAGTTTATCAAAATCGGCCAGGTAGTGGCAGCCGGTAATAGTGATGTGCCGTTGCAATACGCGTTTAACGATGCTAATCCGTTTCCAGGTGTAAATTACTATAAATTACAGCAGGTTGATAACGATGGTAAGTCGGTGTTTTACGGCCCGGTAGATGCCACCGTCGCCATCCAAAAAACAGATTTTTCTATCTATGCTTCTGCCTCACGTGCTACAGCCGATGTGTACATTTATTCTACCAAAAAGCAACCGGGAAAACTGCGTTTGCTCACTATAAATGGTCAGTTACTAAGCGAGCAGAACCTGCAATTGGAGCAAGGTTATAACAAGGTAAATGTCCCTGCCGGCAAATCGAACTCAGGCGTTCAGGTAGCGGTTCTGAAGGCACAGGATACGGTAACGGCTAAAAAGTTCGTATGGCAGCAATAAGATAACATTGTTCTTTGCAGAGGATGTTTAACTCTTCCAGTCTTTAACTGATAACGAATTTTTAGACATCCTCATAAACCTTAGTTTGATTATTAATCTTCCAAAAAGAGATGTTCAAAGAGGATTGCTTTCCCGTACGGGATATCTCCTCGTCCCGAGACTTCGTATTAGCGTCAAGTTAAGAAAGAAACACGTTCAATAATGGCAAAAATACCTCCCCCTGCTTGCGCACATTCCCAACACGCCCTCCGCCAACTGGCGGAGAACAGACATAGTCCGATACTAATTTTTACAAAAGTTCGGCAGATTAGGGCGCTTGTATATCCCCCGCTGGAGGGGGTAGGGGGAGGATTTACCCTTAAATTGACGTGAATGCGAAGCTTCAGGATACCTCCTGCTGGCGCAAGGATGCCCTTATGTCGTATATTCTTATGCTTTTTAGATTAGATACGAGCGGCACGCTCGCACCAGCGATGTTCTCTTTAGCTCAGATAACAACTAACCAATATAAAACCATGAGCAAATTAACAACCTACATGTATGCTGTATGCCTGGTATCGGCTGTAGCATGCCGGCGTGAAGACGCACCCGAATTAACACCATCAGCAGCAAATGCCAAACGGCAGACAACGGTATCGGTAAGCGATGTATTGCAGGAAGTCAATGCCAACATCATCATAGGTGCAGCGGTAAATTCAAACAAGTTTAGCAATGCTACCTATAAAAACCTGGCAAAGCTGCATTACAACAGCATTACCGCCGAAAACGATATGAAGATGAACAGCCTGAACCCGGCTAAATATACCTGGGATTTCGGCATATTGGGCAACGGGATAGAAGAAAAGAATGAGAAAATCCCAAACCTGGCTAAAGATAACGGAGAGAAACGCATTCACGGACATACCCTGATTTGGTACAGGGCTTTGCCACAATGGGTTAAGGATGTGGAAACCAATACGCCGGTGGCACAACGGGCCGACACATTAGAAGCCATTATGAAGCGCCACATCTTCAAAACCGTCGCCTTTTACAGCAATAACTACAAAGACGGCAATCCGTTGCTTCCTTTGCTAAAATCATGGGATGTGGTGAACGAAGCCTACTACGATGACGGAACCTTACGCGGAAACTATAATCCCGATGCCAGCGGCGAAGACCAGGGAAGTATCTGGAAACGTTACATGGGCGAAGTGTACATCGAAAAAGCATTCCGGTACGCCCGTCAGGCCGCACGAGCCAACCAGAACTGGAAGCTCAAATTATTCTATAATGATTACGGACATGAGTATTCAACAGCCAAGCTGAACGCGATATACAATAAAGTAATGGCATTAAAAGCATTGACGGAGGGCGGCGACCCGATAATTAACGGTGTCGGTATGCAAATGCACATCCGCTGGAATACCCCCCTCGCCAATATTAAGGCTGCTATCCAGAAAATGAAAGAAACAGGGTTGTTCGTGCACATTGCCGAGCTGGATATTTCACTACTTTCGCCGGGAGAAACAACCGTACCTTTGGCAGAATTAAGCAACCGGCGTACCTTGCAAAAATCATTATACTATAACGTCGCGAAAGCGTACCAGGAAATTGTCCCGGTAAGTCAGCGGTGGGGAATTACGCTATGGAATATCGATGATGCCGACTCGGCCTGGGGAACAAACGCCGAAGCCACATTATTCGATACTTCATATAATAAAAAGCTCAATTTCTGGAATTTCAGAGACGGACTGAACCTGAACATCACACCATGATTTTAAGTTAAAAGTCAAAAGTTGAGCGCAGCGAAATCCCGACTTCCAGCCAGGCTTCGTGTCTTCACGAAGCCTCCCATATCAAACCCGTTAACAATAATAACAAACAACATAATCATACATGAACAACAAACAGCGTATCCGTTTAATTATCACTATTTTCCTGATGCCGTTAATGGCATCCGCACAAAAAAAGACCATCAGTCAACGGGTAGACTCGTTATTACGGTTAATGACCCTCGATGAAAAAATCGGGCAGCTTAACCAGTATTCCGGTAAGCAGGTAACCGGCCCGGAGAGTAAAGTGAAAACAGACCTGATAAACGATATACGAAACGGTCGTGTAGGTTCTATGCTCAACGTAAAAGGCGTAAAAGATACCCGTGAAATACAGGCCGTAGCCATGCAATCGCGGCTAAAAATTCCGTTATTATTTAGCTTGGATGTAATACACGGCTATAAAACCGTATTTCCTATTCCATTGGCCGAAGCCGCCTCATGGGATTTGGATGCCATTCGCTTATCGGCTCATATTGCGGCAAAGGAAGCAGCGGCGGCAGGGATTCATTGGACATTTGCTCCCATGGTTGATATTGCCCGCGACCCGCGGTGGGGACGCATCATGGAAGGCGCCGGTGAAGATACCTATCTGGGTTCTTTAATCGCCGTGGCACGGGTAAAAGGTTTTCAGGGCGAGCAGCTTGGCGGAACAGATGCTGTTATGGCCTGTGCCAAGCATTTTGCCGGGTACGGCGCTGCAATGGCCGGTCGTGATTATAACGCGGTTGATATGAGCGAACACCAGCTTTGGGAAACCTACTTGCCGCCGTTTAAAGCTGCCGCCGATGCCGGTGTGGCCACATTTATGAATTCCTTCAATACCCTTAACGGGATACCGGCTACCGGGAATTCCTATTTGCAGCGGAATATCCTGAAAAGAAAATGGAACTACCAGGGATTTGTAGTAAGCGATTGGGGCTCTATCGGCGAGATGGTTCCGTGGGGATTTGCCAACAATGATGCCGATGCGGCAGAAAAAGCCATTAAAGCCGGCAGTGATATGGATATGGAAAGCCGGACATACAAAAGTTACCTGGCAAAGCTGGTAAAAGAGGGTAAAGTACCCGAAGCGCTCATTGATGATGCCGTTAAGCGCATTCTCTATAAAAAATTCGAGTTAGGCTTATTTGATAACCCGTATAAATTCTCTGATGCAAAACGGGAAGCGGATGTGTTAAACGATGGCGGCCATAAAACCATAGCTCGTAATGTAGCCCGGAAATCCATTGTTTTATTAAAGAATCAGGGCAATGTATTGCCGCTGACCAAAAGTAAAACGAAGATAGCGCTGATAGGGCCATTGGTGAAATCCAAACGCGATATGGACGGTAGCTGGACCGTCAATGCAGATACCACGCAAATTACCAGTTTGTATGAAGGCGTGAAAGGTAAGCTGGCGAAAAAGACGGAGCTGTTGTATGAAAAGGGGTGCAATATAAGCGGTAATGATAAACCGGATTTTACCGAAGCCCTGCGTATAGCCGGTCAGGCAGATATAGTAGTGATGGCATTGGGCGAAACCTGGGATATGAGCGGCGAGGCCAAGTCCAGAACCAACATTCATTTGCCGGGACAACAGGAAGCACTGTTCAACGCTGTAAAAGCTACGGGAAAGCCGGTCGTTGTTGTGTTAATGGCCGGTCGTCCGTTGATTTTTAGTGATATTGCAGCTAAGGCCAATGCCATTGTGTACGCCTGGTGGCTGGGCGACGAGGCCGGTAATGCCATTGCCGATGTATTGTTCGGCGATTACAATCCTTCGGGAAAGCTGCCGGTAACCTTTCCCCGAAATGAGGGACAGATTCCGCTAGGCTATACCTATTATAATACCGGTCGCCCGGTAAAAAATCCCGAAAATATTATTTACAAATCAGCTTATATCGATTCTCCGAATACCCCACAATATGCTTTTGGCTATGGCCTGAGCTATACCAGCTTTAGTTATACAGACCTTACTCTGAGCGCTGCTAAAATGCATCATACAGATAATGTAACAGTAAGCTTCAGGCTCACCAATACCGGTAAATATGCCGGCGAGGAAGTGGTTCAGTTATATGTGCACGATGAAGTTGCATCGGTAGTACGACCTGTAAAAGAGCTGAAGGGTTTTCAGAAAGTATTTCTCAAAGCAGGCGAAAGCAAAACCGTGAGCTTTGTCATTAATAAGGAAAAATTATCCTTTTATAACAGTAAGCTGCAATGGGCGGCAGAGCCGGGAAATTTCGAAATAATGATTGGAACTGCATCGGATGATATTAAATTGACAGCGGAAATGGAATTGCTGTGAAAAAGATAAGCTGAAAGCGGTATGGGCTTAGGCTTTAAGGGTAGAAATCGAAAAGTGGTTAGGATATAACTAACCACCTTTATACAATTATATTTTGTAAACCAGGCCCAGACGTATCATTTTTAATCCCGGTACGGGAAAATCCGGAATTAGAGAATTAGCCAAAACTAATGGTATTGGACCGGTTGAAGCGTGCACATTAGTATTGCTCTCTACAGGTCAATATTGATGTTTTTCTTGAAAATAACCCTAATTCTGTTACAATTTTTCTAAGAAATAACCCTAATTCTGTTACAATTTTTCTAAGAAATAACCCTAATTTTGTTACAAATTATTCAAAAAATAACCCTAATTTTGTTACATGTTTTGGCGAAAGATACATGTAAAGTTACGGGAATGGGCTGATAAGGCCGATCGTAAACCATTAGTAATAAGAGGAGCCAGGCAAGTTGGAAAAACAACGGTCATTAACGATTTTGGGAAAAAATTTGATCAGTATATTTATTTAAACCTGGAATTGGATGCTGACAAGCAACCGTTCCTGCAATTCCGGGATATAGAAATCCTGGTACAGGCGCTTTTTTTTGTAAAAAATAAAACCTATTCGCCTGGTAAGACAACATTGTTATGTATTGATGAGATACAGGAAGTTCCTGAGGCCCTGAATGTACTTCGTTATTTTTACGAGGAAGCCAAACATATTCATGTGATAGCGGCCGGTTCATTGCTCGAAACCATCTTTGACCAGAAGATTAACTTTCCTGTTGGGCGGGTAGAATTTTTAGTATTGCGTCCGGCATCATTCGATGAGTTTTTAGATGCTGTTAAAGAAAACTCGGCCTTAAAACAATTACAAACTGTTCCGTTGCCGGATTTTGCCATTGATAAGCTTTTTCAGCAGTTCCATATCTATGCGTTAATAGGCGGTATGCCCGAAATCGTTGCCCATTATGCCAACCATAAAGATTTAACAGCCCTTGCACCGATATATGAATCACTAATAGCATCGTACCTGGACGATGTGGAAAAATATGCGAGCGGCCATACCTTTGTACAGGTAATGCGTCATGTCATCAGGGCGGTATTTGTTGAAGCGGGTAACCGTATAAAATTTGAGGGATTTGGTAAGTCGAATTATCGTTCCAGAGAGATTGGTGAAGCATTGAGAACGTTAGAGAAGGCGCTGATTGCACAGCTTATTTATCCGCATACCGGTTATAGCCTGCCTATAATTCCAGATTTTAGAAAATCGCCGCGGTTACAGGTATTAGATACCGGTATGCTAAATTATTTTTTAGGTGTACAGCGCCAGATGCTTGGAAGTTCCGATTTAACACAGGTATATCAGGGAAAACTGGTGGAGCATCTGGTTGGACAGGAATTATTGGCCGGGCAATTCAACGCGTTAAGTGCTCTTCATTTCTGGGTAAGAGAGAAAAATACCTCTATGGCCGAAGTGGATTACATTTATAATTACAAGGGAAAGCTGGTTCCGATTGAAGTGAAATCAGGAGCGGTTGGGAAATTAAAATCATTGCATTTGTATATGGAGGGAGCCAATCACAATATGGCCGTCAGATTTTATGCCGGGAACATCAGTATCGATCGTGTATCAACGCCAGCCGGGAAAGCGTTTTATTTGTTAAACCTGCCTTATTTTTTAACGTCACAGATAGAACCTTATCTAAGCTGGATGGAACAGCAAATAAGTAAGCATTAAATTTACAGGTTTTTCAATATCCTTAATTCCTTGGGATAATAGTTGTTCACCCGGTTGGGCAATAGCTTCGCCCAGCCAAGCGCTTTATCCTGGTAACAAATAAGCGCCCACCCTTTAACAGAAGTATCTATCCGGATATCATCCTTGCGGAGATATTTAAGCGCTGTTTGCTCATCCACGGTTACCCGGTTAACTGCCGCTGATACTAACAAACTAAGGGCAAGGTCATGATCGGGAATTAAATCTTTTCCTGCTATTTTTCCGGCAATAGTTCCCGCTTTTTTTAGATATAACCTTGATTGCAGATGCTGTATATCAGGTGCATGATCTGTTCGGACAATGGTATACATATCGCCGACAGGTAAAAGATGATAATTAGCATCTGAAGAGATCCATTGAGCAATAATATCTTTATGCGCCGGGTTTACTTTTTCAGGTTTATATTTCCAGGTTAAGCTGCTTGTACTGCCATCGTTCTTCTTAAAACAGGTAATAAAGAAACCTTCGCCTTTTACCTTGTGCGGGTAAAAACGATATCCGTAACACTGATGCCTGTCTGATTGTGTTTCAATGATATTCCAGCTTTTATCAACAGGAATTTGTACCGAAGTCAAATCAAAAGTGTCACAAAGCCAGTCGGCAATCTGTTCATTTTCTTCCGCAGAATAAGAGCAGGTAGAATAGATCAATATGCCGTTTTGTTTCAGGGCAGGATAAATGTCGGCCAGAATACGTTGCTGCCGCTGACTGCATAAAGCAACAGTGCTTTCAGACCATTCCTTAACCGTTTCAGGATCTTTCCGGAACATTCCCGAACCTGAGCAGGGAGCGTCAACCACAACAACATCAAAAAAATCAGTCAGCGAGGCAAAATCTTTTGGGTCATTATTGCTTACCACAACATTAGTATTGCCCCATTTGGATATATTCTCTGTAAGAGTGCTTACGCGACTTTTTATAATCTCATTAGAAACCAGCAGGCTCTCACTGCTAATAAGCGATAACAAATGAGTGCTTTTGCCACCCGGAGCGGCGCAAAGATCAAGCACTTTAAGCCTGTCGGCCGGGTTGGTAGCAGTTTTAATAACCTGTTCCAGGAACATGGAAGAGGCTTCCTGTACATAATATGTACCTGCATGAAATAAAGGGTCTGCAATAAATGAAGGGCGTTCGTCTAAATATCTGCCCAGATTGCACCAGGGAACAGGAGTCTTATTATCAAATTCGGAAGTGATTTTTTGGGGATTTAGTCGTATAGACACCACCTTTTCAGCCTTTTCGTGTACGTCAAAGAATAATTCTTCCTCGATATTAAAGTTCTTTTTGAGCGAATTGATAAAGGAAGATGGCAAAATAGTACTCATAGGGCAAAGGTAGGGATTTTGAGCCTGGTTAGGTTTGAAAATTTTTGGTCTGATATACAGTGTCTTAAATTTAATATTAAAATAATCTTTTTATAACCCTTGGTAGCGACATAAAAACGTCATACTTTTGCGCTCGCTTTCGCGATGAGGGCGTATAGGGAAGAAGGGGTTTATAGGGGTATAAG
>NZ_VTRT01000005.1 GCF_008274585.1 Pedobacter sp. BS3
TTTTGTGTTTTAGTCGATTCAAAACTAACTACTGTAATCCTTTTATATCCCTATTTTCTTAACTTAATGACATTGCCCTATGGGACAAAAGACTATTGTTCCGTTAGGGGATACTGTGATGCAATAGACGTGGATTAGTTTCCTGAAAGAGCAATTCAACCCAATGGGATAATTGATGTTGCAGACTTACGAAGTTTGCTTGCCAGCCTGATATAAACTTCGTAAGTCTATGTGCTGACATGGGATTTCTCACTCAATGCTCATAGTTATTTTTCCGTTCGAAAGGTAGCAATAGAATAATCTGGCAATAGAACAATCAGATGTCATATCAGTCCCTGATCTTTCAATCGCTGGATGAGGGTGCTGATATCAGCCGTATCATATTCGGTTTTAAGGTAGATTTCGGTTAGCAGAACTGTTCCCTGATCTAAAATAACATAAGTGATTACTCTTGCGCCACCGGATTTGCCTTTGTTGTTTCCTGAAATGGACATCCGGATTTTATAGAAGTTATGGCCCAACTCAATGCCCATTGTGGGATTTTTCTTTAGTTGTGCCGATAATTTAGCAATATCGGATAATATGCTTTTTTGTTTTTTAGCGATTCGTTTTAATTCTTTAACAAAATCGTCGGTAGGCACGACAAGAATTGCCATATCATGAAAGTTCTGCTAAAACATCCTCGATAGGCCTTAAGCTGATCTTTCCTTCTTTGTAGAGCTTGATCTGTTTTGCCGATCTTTTCAGCCGGTTAAAAATAACCTGTTCGGATTTAGTGAGCGCTCTGTCTGCAGCATCAGAATGCTGCTCTATATTGTAATCCAAACCAAAGGCATCCAGAACGGCTTTAATGGCCTTTTCAGTTTTCTTGTTGTCAATATTTACAGTAAGCGTTGTCATCATAACAAAAATACAATATTCTTTAGATAAGAAAAACATAAATAGCGTGAGTTGAGTTTGAGGGGGCGCTCGTTCATATTTACTGGTATGTGACTTTTCACACAAAGCTCACTGATGTTGCAGACTTACGAAGTTTGCTTGCCAGGCCGGTTCAACGGCAATACCCGGGAAGTTTATTTGACAGGCGAAGCCTTCTTCCAGGTTACCCATAATCCTCAAAAGCCCTTTATTGCACACACGGATGGATTGAATACCTGTGTATTGGGTACTTCCTTTAATATTAACGCTTATCCGCAACTGGCTCAGGTAAGGGTAAGCGTAGCTACAGGTAAGGCGAGTGTTACCGCCAATCATAAAGTGCTGGCTATGTTAGCCGCTAACCAACAGGTAGCGTACACCAAAGCAACAAATATTGCGCATACCGGTACTTATCTGCAGATTATGCCAATTCATGGAAGGATGGCCTGATAAGGCTTGACGGGGCTGCGTTTGATGAACTGGCATTACTTATAAAAAATATATATGGTTACCAGGTAAAAACAGGGGATAAAAATATCGGACAGCGGGGCGCTAACGGAGCTATTATTATTACCACCAAATCCGGCAGGCCCAGGATCAAAGGTATAGGCGTTACCGTTAATTCCACTACAGCCTTTCAGGTGGTTTCCCATGGGCCGGATTACCAGTATGAATACGGTCAGGGTCTTACGGGTAATAATTATTATTCGTATGGTAATACTGCCGGTGGAGCAAACACACGCGGTATCAGTTCTGCCTGGGGGCCAGAATTTGCCGGGCAAATGTATTACCAGTATGATCCGGTAACACATACCGGAGGCGCAGAGCGAACTCCCTGGATTGCATATCCCGGTAACGTGAGGGATTTTTTTGATGCCGGTAAAACCTTTACCAATACCGTTTCGCTGGATGGAGGAACAAAGAATACGATATTCCGTTTTTCGTACACCAATGCAGATAATACCTGGATTGTGCCGAACACCGGCTACAAGCGCAACACCATAGCGCTATCGGCCAGCCATAAAATGGCCGATAAATTCCAGATATCAACCAAAATAAATTATACCAATAAGTGGAGCGATAATTTACCCTCTACCGGTTATTCAACCAGTACACAGTTAACCTAACCAACAACTAATAACCGTGTAACAATTTACGATACATTCATTAAATAACTTTAAAAATCTTTTATATGGTTTAAATTTATTTAATTTTGTTATGATTGATTTAATTTGTAACTTGTTGCGGGTTTTAGAATAACTGGCAGGCATAAGTTCAGGGTGAATGAATTAAGGATAAATTATAACCAATAATTATTTAAAAGACAGGTTCTTGCATGATATTTTCGCGTTTAAAACCAGAGAACAGGCGCTGGTTTATCATTGCCATTATTTTTCTGGCCATTGTATTTAATTATGTCGACCGGCAGATTGTTTCTATACTCAAGCCCACATTAAAAAAAGAATTTAACCTTGGCAACGACGGTTATGCCATGATTCTGAATATATTTACTATCTGTTACGCGTTGATGTATCCGGTTACCGGCTGGCTGGTAGACCGTTTCGGGGCCAAACTGGTCATGCTGTATGGTGTATTAACCTGGTCTATAGCCTGTATTGGCGGGGGAATCTCGCGTACGGTTGGACAATTTGCGTTCTTTCGCGGATTACTGGGTATGGCCGAACCCTCTAACTTTCCGGCACAGATACGGGTAGTGACCGTCTGGTTTCCGGGCCGCATGCGTGCAACAGCAAACAGCCTGTGTGTAGCCGGAAGCTCCATCGGTGCAATTATAGCACCTCCGCTTATTGCGTGGCTGGCCATTACCTACAACTGGCATGCCGCATTTATTGTATCCGGTATCATCGGACTGATTATCGTCGTACTGTGGGCGTTGATCTATCGTGAACCGCCGGCAGATATTTTGCAGGAAGCAACCCATACAGCTGCTGCAACTGAAGAAAAGGTTTTTAAATGGTCGCAGTTATGGAAAACGAAAAGTCTGTGGGGAATTATACTTATCCGTTTTGTGAGCGATCCGGTTTGGTATTTTTGCCTGTTCTGGTTGCCCGGGTATTTACAGGAAAAATCGGGACTTAGCCTGGCACAGGTAGGTATGGTTGGCTGGATTCCGTTTCTTGCTGCCGATATAGGCGGAATTAGTACATCAGCCTGGTCAGACTGGATGGTCAGGCGTGGCCGTCAGCCTTTGCAGGCCCGGAAAGTAATGCTATCCATCGTGGCCATATTTGCCCCATTATGTGCCCTGACACCCTATTTGCCTAATGTCGTGGCTACATTAGCTATATTTTGTGTAGTAGCTGCGGTGTGTATCAGTTGGCTGTTTACTATTAGCGTGGTAGTTGCCGAAGCGTTTCCGGTCAAAAATGTTGCTAGCGTGTTGGGTATAGCCGCTGGTTTTGGCGCTGTAGGGGCCGTATTGTTTAACTATTTTATCGGACAATTTATTGGGACAGTTGGTGCAGATAAGTTATTTTTAGTAATGGCCTTTTTGCATCCGCTGGCTGTATTGATTTTATGGAAAATGGTTCGCCCGGAGAAACCGGAAGAGCAGATTTAGAAACAAGAACATAGATGCAAGAAACAAGACGGAAAGTTGTACGCTTTACCAAGGAAGAATTAGAGGTAAAGAGGAGTATAAATCAAGCCAGACTTCGTGTCTTCACGAAGCTCTATGCTGGTTTGTGTCTTCACGAACCAGAGAGAAGAGATAAATAAGCACAGCCTTACCCTCTCCCTTGCGCCACCGCTAAAGCTAAGGCGGCACGCGGTTAGGGAGGGCCGGGATGGGCCAGCTTTTGAATTTTGAATTTTAACTTTTGAATTTATAACATATAACATGGATAAGATGAATATCACAGAACCGGCTCGCACCTTGCCGGTACGGGCAGAAGTTGACGTTCTGGTAGTAGGAGGAGGACCGTCGGGTATTATTGCGGCGCAGGCAGCAGCCGAAGACGGACTGAAAGTGATGCTGTTGGAGAGCCGGAGCTTTGTGGGTGGCAATATGACCATCGGGTTGCCTATTTTGGGCTTTTTAGGACAGAAAGGAAACCAAATTATTAAAGGGCTTCCACAAAAATTTATTGACCGTTTAGCAGCCCGCGATGCCGCAAGCGAGCACCGTTATTGCCCGTTGCACATGGGCATAACCCTGGTTGAGCCCGAAGCAGTAAAAACGGTTGGATTGGAAATGCTTACCCAAAGCGGCGTGGATGTATTGCTGTACGTATTTTGTGCCGGTGTAGTGATGGATGGAGATACACTGCGGGGCATCATTATTGAAAGCAAGGCCGGTCGTGAGGTTATCCTGGCAAAAGTAATTGTTGACTGTACCGGCGATGCCGACGTAGCCTACCGTGCCGGTGTTCCGTGCGAACAGGGTAACGAGCAGGGAGGTATGCAGCCGCCTACGCTGATGTTCTGCCTGGGTGGGGTAGATACGGAAAAATTGCGCATGAGTATTGCCGAAGAACCGCGAACTTACCTGACTGATTTTATCCCGAATGAATATTTCGGGCAGAATAACCAGTTTATTGTAGTAGGTCTGCGCAGCCTGATGCAGAAAGCCCGGGAAGACGGCTTCAAGCTGCCGGTAGAACGTACCATTCTGATAACCGGCTTACGCGAAGGTGAGATATGGGTGAACATGACCCGTGTAAGCGGTGTTGACGGAACCGATCCGGTAAGCCTTTCGCATGGCGAGATTGAAGCCCGTGAGCAGATCGAGCAAATACAGAAATATCTTATAAAATATGTCCCCGGTTTTGAGAATGCCCGCTTTACTAAAATGGCTCCTTTCCTGGGTATCCGCGAAACACGGCGTATTGTAGGTGAGTATACCATGACCCGCGATGATATTTTAAGCTGTCGCCGGTTTGATGATGCCATTGCTGTTGCCAGTTATCCGCTGGATATTCACCATCCGCAGGGAGGCGATTGTACGCTGGAATGGTGCGGTGACTGTTACGATATTCCGTTCCGGTCATTGGTGCCGCAGAAGGTAAAAAACCTGCTGGTAGCAGGACGTTGTATCTCCACCACACACGAGGCGATGTCGGCTATCCGGGTAATGGCTCCATGTATGGCGATGGGCGAGGCTGCGGGCCGTGCCGCGAAAATGGCTGTGCATGATGGCATTGCACCGTCAGATATTGATGTGCAGAAGCTGCGTAAAGAACTGCTGGAGCACGATGCATACCTGCGTCCGGCAGAGGAAGCAGTGGTTTAAGAAACTGTAAATCGTAGAAATAATTGCCAATATAAGCCAATTGCCGGTTTTAAATTTTAACTTTTGACTTTCTAACTCATGTTACATCGCCGTAAATTTTTAAAGGGTCTCGGTATTCTGTCGGCCAGTTCGTGGCTGGTAAAAACCGCCGAAGCATTTGAACATCACACTGCCTTACCGGATAGCGCCTTACACCGCATTTTAACCTGCAACATCCGGGTGGCTCTGGCCGAAGACGATGCCAAAGGCTTAGGATGGAAAGATCGCAAAAGTGCCTGTTTGCAAATTATAAAAGCGCATAACCCGGATATTATTGGCTTGCAGGAAGTGCTTAAAGTGCAGGCCGATGATTTCAAGGCCTATTTTAATAATTATATGATCTTCGGCTTTGAAGGCCCTGAAATGGATGGTCATGAGCATGAGGCCTATTTCGGTATCGCCAAAAACCCGGTATTATTCTCAAAAGCACGCTATGAATTGGTTGCTGCCGGAACATATTGGCTGTCAGAAACGCCATTGATCGGCGGAAGCAAATCGTGGAACACCGCCCGTGCCCGTCATGCCAACTGGCTGCGTTTAAAAGATAAAAAATCAGGAAAAGAATTCAGGCTTGTCAACGTGCACCTGGATCATAAAGACCAGACGGCAAGGGAAATGCAGGTAAAAACCGTAATGGCCGAATGTGCGCAGTATCAACCGGATTTTCCGCAGGTTTTAACCGGCGATTTTAATGCTCATGTTCCAAACCCCGTCTTTGATATCATTCACGAAAGTAGCTGGACTGATACCTATACGGCCGTACATGGCACGGAAGATCCGGGCTATACCTATCATGATTTTCAGGGCGAAAAGTATGTAAAAGGGAAGCCCAATGGTAAAATAGATTTTATATTTTCCAGGGGAAAGGTGAAGCCTGTCGCCTCGCAAATCATAAAAGATGCGGTCAATGGACGTTATCCCAGCGATCATTATTTTGTATCGGCAGATATTGAACTATAATAACTAACCATAAAATATAAACCGGTAATTGGCATTGTGATTGATGCTTTCCGGACTTTTGAATTTTAACTTTTGAATTATAATCATGGACACCAGGAGAGAATTTCTACGGAAAACCCTTTTATTATCGGGCGCAGCAGGACTATCAACTGTATTGCCGCCTTCCATCCAGCGGGCGCTGGCTATTGACCCCGCTCCCGGAAGCACCTATCTCGATGCCGAGCATATTGTTATCCTGATGCAGGAGAACCGCTCATTCGACCATTGTTTCGGTACATTACAGGGTGTAAGAGGCTATGACGATCCGCGTGCCATCACGCTGCCTGATAAAAAGCCGGTTTGGCTGCAAACCAATGCCGTTGGCGAAACTTATGCCCCTTTCCGGTTAAACATCCAGGGAAGTAAAGCTACCTGGATGGGCTCCTTATCGCATTCAAGGCACACGCAGGTAGATGCTTTTAATGCCGGGAAGCATGATAAGTGGTTAGACGCCAAAAAATCAGGAAATAAAAAATATGCCCAAATGCCGCTGACGCTGGGTTACTACAACCGCGAAGATCTGCCGTTCAATTACGCTATGGCGGATGCCTTTACCGTTTGCGATCAGAATTTCAGCTCGGCAATGACCAGCACCACGCCTAACCGTTCCTTTTTCTGGTCGGGTACAATATCCAATGTAGAAGATGGCCGTCCCAAAGCCAATATTCGTAATAACGATTTTAGTCACGGTAAAATGCTCTGGAAAACTTTCCCTGAGTTGTTGGAAGATAACGGAATTTCGTGGCGTTTTTACCAGAACGATGTATACTGCGGCGGCGGATTCACCGATGAAGAGCGTGCCTGGCTGGCCAATTTCGGGTGTAATAACCTGGAATTTTTCAAGGTGTATAACACCAGATTCTCAGATCGTAACATTAAAAGCCTGCAAGCCCTGGTTGATACCTTGCCCGGCGAAATTGATGAATTACTTGAACGAAGTCCGTCAAGCGAAGAGGCAGCCCGGAAAATTCAAGCGTCCGTTAAGAAAAAACAAGCAGCATTGGATAATGCCCGTGCCGAATTAGCGAAATTTGCGCCGGAGAATTTTGAGAAGTTATCTCCCAGGGAGAAAAGCTTGTACCATAGGGCATTTACAACAAATGCTGGTGATCCGAATTTCAGGAGCCTGGATACCTTAAAATATAAGGATGGCGGTAAGGAGTACGAAGTAACTGTTCCCAAAGGTGATTTGCTGCATCAGTTCCGTAAAGATGTAAATGAAGGTAAGCTGGCCACGGTTTCATGGCTGGCAAGTCCGAAGAATTTCTCAGACCATCCAACCGCACCCTGGTATGGCGCATGGTATGTATCCGAAGTGTTGGATATCCTGACCCAAAACCCGGAAGTTTGGAAGAAAACCATCTTTATACTTACATACGATGAAAACGATGGTTACTTTGATCATATTCCACCGTTCTCTATTCCCGATAACAATAAGCCTGGCACAGGAAAATGCTCACCCGGAATCGAAACCGAAATAGAGCATGTGCGTTTGGAAAATGAAGTAGCGCAGGGTATTCCCAAAAAGCTTGCCCGGGAGGCTCCCATTGGTCTTGGATTCCGTGTTCCAATGATCATAGCTTCACCCTGGAGCCGTGGCGGGAAAGTCTGTTCAGAGGTTTTTGATCATACATCCACCTTACAGTTCCTGGAAGATTTTACGAAGAAAAAATTCGGGAAAAATATTCATCTCGATAACATTAGTGAGTGGCGGCGTACCATTTGCGGCAATCTGACATCGGCATTTACACCTTTCAGTGAAAAAACAGAGAAGCTGCCGTTCCTTAACCGCAATACTCACGTAGAGCGTATCTATAATGCACAGTTCAAAAAGGAGCCTTCCGGATATGTGAAGCTTTCGAAAGCTGATTTGAAAACGGCCATAGAAAACCCCTCGGCTTTAGCGTTCATGCCGAAACAAGAACCAGGTATGCGTTCGTCATGCGCCCTGCCTTATGAATTATATGCCGAGGCTACATTAAGCAACGACAAGAAGAATATAGAGATCAGGCTTACCGCCGGAAACCAGGTATTTGGTAAACGTGCCGCCGGCGCTCCGTTTACAGTGGTGGCTCCGGGTAAATATACCGATACCGATTCATCGGAGATAGCCAGAAACTGGTGGTTTGCCGTTAAGCCCGGCGATACAGTTACATACAGCTGGCCGTTAAACGCCTTCGAAAACGGGCAGTATCATCTGCGGGTGTATGGGCCAAACGGTTTTTACCGGGAATATCAAGGTTCTGCTAAGGATCCGCAGCTTGTTCTAAATTGCAGATATGAACAGGAAAAGAATAAAAGCGGGCTTACCGGCAATATTCAGTTAACTGCCGTTGGCGGCGGGGCAGATGTGGAGATTACCGATCATGGCTATAAACACAATAACCTGAAGAAAACCATAAAGGCCGGTGAAAGCTTAGTGCTCAACCTGGATAAAAGCTTCGGATGGTATGATTTCAGCGTTCGTATTCAGGGTACTAACGTTGAAAAACGTTATGCCGGCAGGGTAGAGACTGGTAAAACAAGTCATACCGATCCGCAGATAGGTGCATTAGCTTAACAGTTTCAGGCAATCACTATAACAGCTTTGAAAAAGTTGTCATAGCAAGATTTAAACTTTTTATTTATCCGTATGAAAACAATAAAACCGATTTTATTAGGTATGTTCCTGTGTCTCGCCGGGCTAAATCTTTATGCCCAGTTTCAGCCTGCAAAAGGTGAAAAACTGAATGTGATCTTTGACAGCGATATGGGGCCGGATTATGATGATGTAGGCGCTATCGCCATGCTGCATGCGTATGCAGACAGCGGTTATGTGAATATTTTAGCAACTATAGCCTGCACCCGGTACGAAGAAGTTGCCAGCATATTCAGTGTTTTTAATACCTATTTCAAACGGCCGGATATCCCGGTAGGAGTGCCTAAAGGCGATGCGTTTTACGGCAAAGACCGGCAGCACTGGAGCGATACGCTGGTAGCGAAATACCCGCATCGTATAAAAAGTAATAATGAAGTGCCCGATGCAGTTCAGTTATACCGCAAGATACTGGCCGCTCAACCCGATCATAGTGTCACCCTGATCACTGTAGGCTTTTTTACTAACCTCGATAACCTGTTGAAAACCGGCGCCGACAGCTATTCGCCCTTAAGCGGGAAAGAACTTGTTAAAAAGAAAGTGCGTTTGCTGGTAAGCATGGCCGGCAAATTTCCGGAAGGAAAAGAGTTTAACATTATCAAGCGCCCTGCCGAAGGTTACCGGGTTTTTGCCGCTTGGGATATTCCTGTGTTGTTTACCGGTTGGGAAATCGGGGCGAAAATAAAAACAGGACTGACGCTGGTGAACAATCCGGCAATACAAAACAGCCCCGTTAAGGATGCTTATCGCATTGCCATGCCCATGAGTCCGGTTGACCATGAGGGAAGAATGGGCTGGGATCAGACAGCCGTACTGATAGCCATTAAAGGTTATAAACCGTTTTATGATCTGGTCAGGGGCAATATCAAGGTCAATCCTGACGGAAGCGATTCGTGGATAAATAATAAACGTGGAAATCAGGCTTACCTGGTGGATAAAATGCCTCCGGAAAAAGTTGCCACTTATATCGAAAACGTAATTATGCATCAACCCAGGTAATGCGATGAAAATACAGGTAAAGAAGTTATTGCGTAAGGTTTTTTTAGTACTGACCGGAATCTGTCCGGCGTTCACCGGTCTCGGTCAGCAAAGTAGTCCGATTTCCAGCATAGATGCAATTCCGGTAGACAACGTGTTTTCCGGCTTATCTGTAGGGTTTGATATACTTACCACGCAAAAATACCAGTACGTATGCTATTACGATACCAGCCGGAATATGACCATAGCTCAGCGAAAGCTGAATTCCAAAACCTGGAAAAAGACAAAACTGCCATCGGTAGTAGGATGGGACAGCCATAACAATGTGACCATGGTTATTGACCGGGATGGTTTTATTCATGTGGCGGGCAATATGCACGCCAGGCCGCTTGTTTATTTTAGATCCGCTAAACCGGAGGACATCGATACGTTCGAAAAACTGCCTATGACGGGCAAAAATGAAGACCGCGTAACTTATCCCTTATTCTTTAAAGATTTTTCGGGCAATCTGTTCTTTCAGTACCGCAATGGCGGCAGCGGCAACGGGATAACCTATTGGAACAGGTACGATACCTCTACGGGGACATGGTCGCCGGCTTTTGATAAACCCTTGTTTGACGGTGAAAATGAGGCCAGCGCCTACTCCTCAGATCCTATTGCCGGCCCCGACGGCTATTTTCATATCGTATATATGTGGCGACAAACGCCCATCGCCAATACCAACCATAACCTGTCTTATATTCGCAGTAAAGACCTGGTGCACTGGGAAAATGCCAAAGGCGAGCCGCTTACATTGCCTGTACAGTGGCGTAACAGTACTACCATAGCAGATCCTGTAGATCCCTGGAATGGACTGATCAATATGGGTTTTGGTATTAGCTGGGATGATCAAAAGCAGTTGTATATCACTTATCATAAATTTGACCGTAATGGCGTCAGTCAGGCGTATGCTGCCCGCTATGAGAACGATGGGTGGCATATTTACCAACTAAGTAACTGGCCCGGTTTTACCTGGGATCTGAATCGCGGAGGTTCTATTAATGGCGATGTCAGGATATCCGGTGTTAAGCAGTACGGGCCGGGACTGTTGCAGGTTAATTACAGTCATAAGAAATATGGTTCCGGCAAATGGATATTAGACCAGGCAACGCTCCGGGTTAAGGATGATCAAAAAGCCGGTCAGGAATCAGGGCCATCGTACAAGCTGCCTGATCCCCGCACCCCGCAAAGCGATATGCGTCTGCACCGGGTAACCGATAATACCGGAAAATTTATCATGCAATGGCAAACGGTACAGCCTAACCAGGACAGGGCGCCCAAACCGCCTTATCCGGCACCATCAGACCTGGTGGTGTACAAAATACAATAGGTTATTATGCGAGACTGACCAAAAAGCTCTCGGACTTTAGTCAGCCCCGAATATTTCTTTCGTTTGTATTTGTTTGGTTTCTGTTTTATTCTTTTGGTTTGGTATTGTTCGGTTTAATTTGTTTATTTGAGTAAACCATTATTCACTTAAACAATAGAATTTCCACCCATGAACCGTAGATCCCTTTTAAAAACCTTAGGCGTAGGCTTTGGCGCATCCTTTATCAGTAACGAAACGTTTGCCGGGATTGGAGAGAATGTGTACGAATACACGCTCCCGGCTAATCCATTAAGCAAGCCCATAACTAAACCGGTTACTGCCATTACATTAGGAGCCGGAAGCCGGGGCAATGTATATGGTGGCTTTGCACTCAGGTTTCCAGACCAGCTGGATATTATTGGCGTAGCAGAGCCCATCAAAATACGTAATGACCGCTATGCTGCCAAGCATAAAATTGCCGACGAAAACCGCTTTGATACCTGGGAGCAGGTGTTTACCCGCCCGAAATTTGCCGATGCTATTATCATATCCACACCCGATAAGCTGCATTATGCGCCCTGCATGAAAGCGTTGGCAATGGGCTACGATATTTTACTTGAAAAACCCATTGCACCTACAGAAAAAGAATGCCGGGATATTCTGGCGCTGGCTAAAAAGACAGGGCGCATTGTGGCGGTATGTCACGTGTTGCGTTATTCGCCTTATTTTGTTAAGATGAAAGAGCTGGTAGCCAAAGGCGCTATTGGCGAGGTGATCAGCGTACAGCACCTGGAGCCGATAGAATATACCCACATGGCGCATTCCTACGTTCGGGGTAACTGGCATAATTCCAAAGAAACATCACCCATTATTCTGGCCAAATCATGCCATGATCTGGATATCATCAAATGGGTAATTAATAAACCCTGTAAAGAAATATCAGCTATGGGCGACCTGAAATGGTTCCGGAAAGAAAATGCTCCTGAAGGCAGCACTGCCCGTTGTACAGATGGCTGTAAAGTAGAACGGGAGTGTCCGTATTCGGCTATACGGGCCTATAAGGATAAACGCAGCCGTCTGTATGTATTTGACCTGCCCGATGATAAGTCTAAATGGGATGAAGCCATCCTGGAGAAATTGCGTACCACTAATTATGGCCGTTGTGTGTACCGTATGGATAACGATCAGCCTGACCATTACATTACCAATATCCGGTTTGCCGATAATGTTACAGCCAGCTTTTCGATGGAAGCTTTTACCGATTCAGGAGGTCGGCGTACCCGGATCATGGGCTCAACCGGCGATATGGTTGGCGATATGCAAGAGCTGGTGGTGAACGATTTTAAAACAGGGAAATCCATTAAGCTGGTACCTAAAGCCGAAGATGTAGATGATTATAAAAACAGCGGACACGGTGGCGGCGACTGGCTGCTCGCCCGTGATTTTGTACAGGCTGTAGCCCATCAGAATCCCCAATTGCTTACATCAACCATCGATGAATCGATAGAAAGCCATATTATGGGTTTTATGGCCGAGGAAAGTCGCAAGCGAAATAAGTTTATGGCAGTGAAGATGCCCGATGCTAAGCTAAAAGTTTAAAGTAAAAAGTTGAACGAATCGAAGTAGCATAGGTAGAGCCAAAAAAGCGCAGGCTCATCCCGATTTGCAATCGGGATGCCATAGAACGGCGTTTGCAACGCCGCAATGTTCAAAGGCCGCTATTATCGGCGTTACAAACGCCGGAGACTTATGCACTCGTTTTGCAAACGAGCGCAAACAGGAGGCCGCTATTATCGGCGTTACAAACGCCGGAGATTTATGCGCTCGTTTTGCAAACGAGCGCAAACAGGTTGTGCGTTTCCTATCCCGAACTCACGTTATTTTACAGAAAATAGAATGGGCGAGCGATAATGCGCCCATTTTTTATTTAAGTAACAAAATTTAAACCTAATATCTTTAATAATGTCTGTAGCTTAGCAAAATAACCAGTATAATAATGAAAGTAGTAAAAAATCCACTCAGGCTGATGTTGCCTGTTTCCTTTTTATTGTTACAGCTTAGCGCTTACAGCAAAACAGTTCCCCTGGATAGCAAAAATATTCATGTAACCGGCGCCGCCTATATATTCCGTAATCCTGAAAAGTTGTCTTTTCAGCGTTTTTCTGACGAGGTATTAAAAGCGCCGGACGATATCCGGATGTTTTCTGTTAAAACGGCCTCGTCTACCAGCGGTATTATTTTACAATTCAAAACTAAAAGCCTGTTTGTCCATTTAACATTCTCTCCCGAACCGGGTTTAGGTGAAAAAGGTTCCTTTAAAATCTTGAAAGACGGCGCTGAGCTAAAGATCGTTTCATTTGACGCCGCTGCGGCTAAGCAAGATATCCAGGTCAACCTGGATTCATTGAATACGGCAAAGGAATCCGTTTACGAAGTCATTCTTCCCAGCTATACTAATGTATCATTAACCCATTTTGAAATAGACAATAGCAGTGATCTGGCAAGTTATCAGCCGGCAAAAAGAAAAGTTTATATCGGTATTGGAGATAGTATTACCCATGGTCGCGGACAAGATGGCGCCAGCTATCTCACTTATCCTTTCCTTGTATCGGAAAAGCTGAACATGGATTTTTATAACCTGGCTATCGGCGGTGCTAAAGTTTCTATTCCGGTTGCCGAAATGACCAAAGATCTGCCCAAAGCGGATGTAATTACCGTACTTATTGGTTATAATGATCTGAATGCGGCCGGTCATTCTGCCGGGCAGTTTGAAAAAGATTACCGTGAATACCTGTCAAAGATCAGAAAAAATCAGCCGAAGGCTAAAATATTTTGTATCACCTTACTCTACACCAAACGGAAAGAAAATCCAAAGACACATGTAACTCCTGATGATTTTCGTGGCGTTATTAAAAAGGTAGTTACCGAATACCAGGCCCGTGATAAAAAGCTGTACCTGATAGAAGGGGATAAAATTACTTCGTTAGCTAATTTACAGCCTGGCGATAAAACAGATCCCGTACATTTAACGGTAAAGGGCGCTGCACTTTTTGCTGATGCTTTATATAAAGAAATGGCAAAAGATCTGTAAAATGCATTCTGCGCAAATTCTTCAAATCATAAAGAAAACGATCGCTTTAGCGGGTTTATGCCTGCTAACAGTCAATGATCTTTTTGCCCACCCGGTTGCAGAGCCTGGCAAACCCAATATTATCTACATTTATGCCGACGATATGGGCTATGCGGAGCTTGGATGCTATGGTCAGCAGAAAATTAAAACTCCCAATATTGACCGCTTAGCCAAAGAAGGCATCCGCTTTACCCAGCATTATACCAGCACACCTGTGTGCGCTCCGGCCCGTTGTATGCTGTTAACCGGTCGCAATGGCGGTCATTCATACATCCGTGGAAACTATGAGCTGGGCGATTTTCCCGACAGCCTGGAAGGCGGTCAGATGCCTTTGCCCGAAGGAACGTACACCATTGGTCACATGTTCCAGGGTGCAGGTTATATAACCGGTGCTATTGGCAAATGGGGACTTGGTATGGTCAATACTACCGGCGCTCCCAACAAACAGGGGTTTGATTATTTTTTCGGTTATATCGACCAGAAGCAGGCGCACAACTATTATCCCACCCACTTGTGGGAAAACGATAAACCCTATCCCTTAAATAATCCGCCGTTCTCGGTACATCCTAAAGTAAATAAAACGTTGAGTGATGACGGTTTTGCCAGCTTTATCGGCAAAGAGTACGCTCCGGATGTAATGACCCTTAAGGCGAAAGAGTTTATCAAAACCAACAAGGACAAGCCTTTTTTCCTGTATCTGCCGTATACTATTCCGCATGTGTCGCTACAGATACCTCCCGGCAGCAAGGCTTACAAAATGTACGAAGGCAAGTTTGACAGCATTCCGTATTACGCTGAAAAAGGTTATACGCCCAATAAAGAGCCGCTTGCCGCTTATGCCGCTATGATCACCCAACTGGATATGTATGTCGGCGAAATTATGGAACAAATAAAGCAGCTTGGACTGGATAAAAATACCATCATTATGTTTTCAAGCGATAACGGAACAACGTTTAATGGCGGGGTTAATGCGAAGTTCTTTAACAGTGTAGACGGCTTACGCGGATTAAAGATGGATGTTTTTGAAGGCGGCATCCGCGAACCCTTTATTGCCCGCTGGCCAGGTAAAATTCCCGCTGGAAAAGTAACCGATATGATTTCTGTTCAGTTTGATATGATGGCTACCTTTGCCGATCTGATTGGTATAAAAGCCCCTAAGAATGACGGACTTTCATTAAAACCAACCTTATTAGGAAATTCCGCCGCACAAAAGCAGCATGAATACCTGTATTTTGAATATCCTGAAAAGGGCGGGCAGGTAGCTATCCGCTTAGGCGATTGGAAAGGGGTGAAAAT
This sequence comes from Pedobacter sp. BS3, assembly GCF_008274585.1. Classification (GTDB taxonomy): domain Bacteria; phylum Bacteroidota; class Bacteroidia; order Sphingobacteriales; family Sphingobacteriaceae; genus Hufsiella_A. The sequence continues at coordinate 15,596 of NZ_VTRT01000005.1, forward strand.
TCATGTTAAGAAGAGCGGATATAAAAACACGCCCTGGATGCTGTTCAATTTAAAGGAAGACCGGGGCGAGACAAAGAATCTGGCAGCTCAACATCCCGAATTAATAAAGCGTTTCGATGCTATTGTTGAAAAAGAACATCAGCCGGCGCATATTAAAGAATGGGAATTTATTAATCCTAAATTTCCTATGGAAAAATAGTAAGAAGTCAAACTTATAGTGTATAACTTTATAGACGATGAAGAAAATTACAGCACTATCAGCATTCATTGTATGCTGCCTGACTGGCTTTGCCAAACAAAAGCCGGTACCGCAAAAGCCAAACGTGATCATTATTTTAATGGACGACATGGGCTATGGCGATCTGGAAGATTATGGTGGAATGGGTTATAAAACGCCTAATCTTACCAAGCTGGCTAAAAACGGAATGCGGTTTACCAGTTTTTACTCGCCGCAGGGAACCTGTACGGCCTCACGGGCAGCTCTGATGACAGGTACGTATCCTAACCGGATAAATATGTATGGTGCATTTGGCCCGAATGCCGGGATCGGTTTAAATCCTGACGAAGTAACCATAGCCGAAATGCTGAAATCGGTAGGTTATGCTACCGCAATGATCGGGAAATGGCATTTAGGTAACGAACCAGAGTTCTTGCCGACCAAACAGGGATTTGATGAATACCTGGGACTTCCGTATTCCAACGATATGTGGCCGGTAAGTTATGATGGTAAACCCTTGCCGCCAAATAACTCCAAGGCAAAACGTACACCGCCGTTACCTATGCTGCGTATCAGGGCCGGACAACAGATACCAGACACAGCCATGATCGTTCGCACGCTGGACGACCAGGCAAAGCTGACCACTATTTATACAGAAAAAGCAGTGGATTATATTAAGAAAAATAAACAAAAGCCGTTTTTCCTGTACCTGGCTCATAATATGACGCATGCGCCTGTAGCTGTTTCGTCGAAATTTAAAGGAAAGAGTGAACAGGGTTTATACGGTGATGTGATGATGGAAGTAGATTGGTCTGTGCAGCAGATCGTAGAAACACTGAAGGAGCAGGGCATAGACCAGAATACCCTGATCGTATTTACATCCGACAATGGCCCCTGGCTGAATTTTGGCGATTACAACGGTACCACAGGCGGACTTCGCGAAGGCAAAGGCACCAGTTGGGAAGGCGGTACACGGGAGCCTTGCATTATGTCGTGGCCTAAAGTCATACCTAAAGGTGTAGTGAGTAATAAGCTGATGTGTTCTATTGATATGCTACCCACATTGGCCGCTGCGACCGGCGCAAAATTGCCTCCCAATAAAATAGATGGAGTTAACATGCTGCCGGTGCTGGAAGGGAAAGACGTTTCGCCCAGAACTACGCTTTATTATTATTATCATAAGAATGACCTGGAAGCCGTTCGTATGGGTAAATGGAAGCTGGTTTTCCCGCATAAATACCGTTCGTACGAGGGGGTAATGCCTGGACAAAATGGCTTGCCTGGTCCTTACAATAACGGTCATATCGATTCGCTGGCCCTGTACGATTTAAGACGTGATCCGGGCGAACGTTACAATGTGATCTCGCTTTACCCCGAAAAAGTTGCCGAATTGCAGGCTCTGGCAGAAAAGGCCCGTGAAGATTTAGGTGATAACCTGACCAAAAGAGAAGGCAGGAACCGTCGGCCGGCAGGAGTAATAGCTAAAAAGTAGCGGCTGCTTTTTGCCCGATTTCGCCTGATTTTGCTCGGCGGGATTTTATAATTTTGCTCAACGGGATTTGTAATCCCGTCGTTAATAAATACGATCTGCGATCCGGTATCACGAAAATTCAGGTTTCAACTACGAGCTTTAGTTAACAACTGTCAGAAAACTTTTAACCGGAATAATGTGAAATTTACTTCATCAATTGTTTCGTTTGTTTCCGATTTAAAAATTAACTTAGGTGCTGGAAGTTAACAACGTAAACTAAAGACTAAATAAACCACCTCATTATGAATAAAATCCCTAAACTGATTACCAGCCTGCTGATCGCCGGTTTTAGCAGCTTGAACATGATGGCACATGCTCAGAGTAATGATCTTTCAATTATTCCGCAGCCACAGCATCTTAAAGAAAATGCCGGCGAGTTCCGGATAAATTCAGCAACTAAGATCGTTTATGACAAAACAACACCCGGATTAGCAGATATTGCTGCTGACCTGGCTGCAAACCTGAAAAGCCGTTTAGGGTATCCGGTTAAAGTAACCAATGTTATAAATGCCGGTGTGGGCGCAAACATCATTGTTCTAACTGCAAAAAATGCCATCGACACATTAGGGAATGAAGGCTACACCTTATCCGTTGATCGTAACCAGATTACGGTAAGAGCACCAAAAGCCAATGGCATTTTTTATGGTGTGGAAACTATCTACCAGTTGCTCCCTGTGATGAAGAAAGGAGAAACGGTAAAGTCACTTGCTGTGCCTGCTGTTGAAATAACAGATAAACCCCGTTTCGGCTGGCGTGGGGCCATGCTGGATGTAGGGCGTTATTTTTACCCGGTAGATTTTATCAAGAAGTACATCGATTACCTGGCCATGCACAAAATGAATGTGTTTCACTGGCACCTTACCGAAGACCACGGCTGGCGTATCGAAATAAAAAAATATCCGCGATTAACCTCGGTTGGCGCATGGCGCACCGGTACGCAGGTCAGTCATTCGCCGGTTGTGATTGATTCTACCGCCAACGGCGGATTCTATACCCAGGAGCAGATCAAGGATGTGGTGGCTTATGCGCAAAAGCGTTATATCACCGTTGTGCCCGAAATTGAAATGCCGGGGCATTCGCTGGCGGCTCTGGTGGCATACCCGGAATTATCCTGCACCGGCGGCCCGTTCAAAATGCCGGTAGCCTGGGGAATACAGAAAGATATTTATTGTGCCGGGAATGAGCAGACCTTTAAATTCCTGGAAGATGTATTAACCGAAGTAGTGGCGCTGTTTCCAAGTCCGTATATTCATATTGGAGGCGATGAGGCGCCCAAAGACCGTTGGAAAGCCTGTCCGAAATGCCAGGCACGCATTAAAGCCGAGGGATTGAAGGACGAGCATGAACTGCAAAGCTATTTTATTAAACGCATTGAAGACTTTCTGCTCACCAAAAATAAACGCATTATCGGTTGGGATGAAATTCTTGAGGGTGGACTGGCTCCCAATGCCACGGTAATGAGCTGGCGGGGCGTAAAAGGCGGTATTGCGGCAGCAAAGCAGCATCACGATGTGATTATGACGCCCAACACAACCCTGTACCTGGACTATTACCAGGGCGAGCCTTCATTAGAGCCTGTTGCCATAGGCAAGCGGGTAACCACACTTGAAAAAGTATATCAATATGAACCCGTTCCGGCCGAACTATCTCCCGAAGAAGCAAAATATATTAAAGGATTACAGGCCAATATCTGGGGCGAATACATTCATAAACCTTACCAGGCAGAGTACATGACCATGCCCAGGCTGTCTGCTGCGGCAGAAGTGGCGTGGACACAACCCAACCTGAAAAACTGGGAAGATTTTAAACGCCGTATGGAGAAACAGTACGATCGCTATGCCAGCATGAATATAAACTATGCTAAAAGTGCGTATAACGTATGGCCAACAGTAACGGCAGATAAGGCAGCTAAAAAGGCTACTGTAACGTTAACCACCGATAGCTATCAGCCGCAGATTTATTACACGCTCGATGGTTCGGAACCCACAACCGCATCGTTAAAATATACGCAGCCGTTTGAAGTAACCGGCCCCGTAACCATAAAAGCCGCCAACTTCAGGAATAATGAAAAGCTGAGTAAAGTAACCATAAAACAGGTAAATCCGTGAGGTCAGACTTTAGATATCAAACATAAGATTTTAGGCAAAGCCAATATTTTAGAAAAGCAAATACGGCAAAACATCGGTTACAGTAGTCCTGTGTTACGCTCATACACCTGCAAGCCTGCCCCGATACCTCGCGGGCCTTAACCACAGGCCGGTATCCGCTTCACCCAGGTTTATGAAACAACGGTACATGCAGCTATTTAAGGCATTTACACTGCAACCTTTGTGCCTTTGTGGGTGTATCAAGAAATAACATATTGTTGACGGCATTAGAAGATAAAATTGGAACCTTTGTGTCTTTGAGACTTTGTGGCATTCCTTAAATTTCCTTAAATTTTGTTTATTTGTTCTGCCGATTATGATTGCAATTAATTTACACCAGCGGTAACCACATAACAAGTTAATATCAAAACTATTATACATGGATCACCTAAAATTAAAATTCATTATTGCTGCATGGGCTTTGTGTCTGACTGTGGTCGTTAAAGCACAGGATAAAAATCAGTTGGTTTACACTGATGTAGCGTCATTGCCACTTACCGGTAAGGTTTTACCAACCAAAAATCCCTATCACAGGGTAGATACTGCAACGTATCCTGCATTACCGAAAGCAGTAAAATATCTGCTGACACAATCTGCGGGTATTGCTGTGCATTTTACAACAAACAGTACTAAAATAGGAGCTAAATGGTGTGTTAAAGACAATAAGCCGGGAGTCAATCAGGTACCGATCAATCAAAAAGGACTTGACCTGTATATTAAACGAGATGGTCAGTGGGTTTTTGCGGGCGTAGGTAAACCTTCAAAAGAATGTAACGAAGGTGTTTTAGTGCAAAATATGGAAAGCGGAACCAAGGAATGTCTGATGTATTTGCCTACTTATGATGAAACAACCAGTTTGCAAATTGGCGTGGAAAAAAATGCTTCGTTCAGGGTATTGCCCGATCCGTTTAGCAAGCGTATCCTGATCTATGGCTCCAGCATTACACAAGGTGCGGCTGCCAGCAGGCCCGGTATGGCTTATCCTGCCCGCTTGTCCCGTGAAACCGGTCTTAACTTCCTGAACCTTGGCCTGAGTGGGAATGGGAAAATGGAGAAGGCTGCGGCTGATATGATCATTGATATTGATGCAGATGCCTATATCCTGGATTGCGTGGCAAACCCGTCGCCGGAGCAAATTAAGGAGCGTACGGCTTATTTGGTAAACACTATTCGTAAAGCGCACCCCAAAGCGCCCATCATAGTGATACAAAGTGTTGTACGTGAAGGAGGAAATTTCGACCAGGTCATTCGTAAACGCGTAGCCGATCAGAACACTGAAATTGTAAGACAGGTAACCGCCCTGCAAAATGCAGGAGTAAAAGATTTGTACATGATAAAAGGAAAAAGCCTGTTAGGTACAGACCACGAGGCCACCGTTGACGGAACTCACCCCACCGATTTGGGTTTTGACCGCATGCTGACCGAGCTGAAGCCGCAGATCATAGACATTCTGAAGAAATACGGCATTGCCGGAAAATAGCTGGTGCGGGAGGGATAACGCTGACAGGGTTTTAAACCCTGTCAGCGTTGATCTGCATTAAGAAAGATAATAGCAGCATTGTTTTAACAAAAATAAACCCGGGTGAAGCGGATACCGGCCTGGTGTGTAAAGCCCCACGAGGTATCGGGGCAGGCCCGCAGGCGTATGAGCGTAACACGGGACTATCCCAACCGATACTTGCTGCACCTGCTTTTCCAAAAATAAAAGGTGTACTATTAGCCAGCTGTCCCGGGCAGCAGGATAAAAAAGACCGTTTCGTTATTGGCGCTGGTTACACCGAATGTTGCTCCCATTCTGAGGGCAAACTCCTTACAGAGCAATACGCCCAGCCCGATGCCTTTTCTGGCACTCTCTTTAATAGTAACGGCATTGTTCTCCAGAATCTCACTCAGCTTATTGGGAGCTATGGTTCCGGTATTTTTAACATAAATTTTGTAATTCCCGTCTGCAATTTCGGCGCCAAGCTCAATAGAGCCGTTATCCGGTGTAAACTTGGTGGCATTATCCAGGAAGTTCCTGATAATGACCGATAAATGTCCTTTGTCTGTGGTCACCTCATTCGGTGAGGTCATGCTGATGTGCATCTTTATTTTGCGGGCCGCCGCCAGATGCTGATACAGCTTTATGTGTTCTTCGAAAAACTGTTCCAGGTTAATACGCTCAGGTTTGCTGCCGGTGTTTTTCATTTGCGAGAACGACCATAAGAGCAGGTTGTTAAGCCTGTCGTTAACCAGCTCGATCTGGTTTTTAGTGTCGGTCATGTACAGGTTAAACTCTGCATCGTCGATAAGATTTTCCTGTTTTAAGGTTAAAATCCCGGCAAGATTTGATAACGGGCTTCGCATATCGTGAACTACAATGCTGAACAGCTTGTCTTTAATGGCATTGCTGTCCTGTAGCTTGGCCAGGGTTTCCTGCAGCGTTGCCGTTTTTTCATCAATAGCTTGTTGCAGGGATATGTTTTTTTCGTTCATCAGCCTGGTATTGGCTTCTTCGGCTGCCAGCTTTTCTTTTTGTAACACTTTAATGCGGTCTGCCAGGGCAAAGGCAAGCAATAGCATCTCGGCAGTGGCGCCTATAGGAATGTACTGCCAGGTGTAATCCGTCATGGGGAAGACGTTATAAAAGCTTAGAATGGTGTAGGCAATGGCAATGAACAGGCCGGTAAAGGCAATGATATAATATTTGGCCGGTTTGAATCCCTTTCTGTAAACAAGGATCCCGGCGATCATGAAGATGACGGTTTGGAGGATGGCTAATATCTGTAACAGGTTGGTTGCCAGCGAACGCATGCCAGACAGTGCTACAATTAAATGCAAGGCCCATAATGCCAGCAATATATTTACTATTTTGTAACAGGTATTGCAGTACTCTTTTAACTTTAAAAAACGGATGGAGAACATAATGGCTGCCATATTGCCTACGCCGGCTATGGCGAAGCTGAAATGTACCGTAAAATCTTTAAAGCCGTCGCCAAATAAATAGCTGTAGCCCCGCAGGTATCCTACGATGTAAAATCCGCCGAATAAAATGAATAAGATGTAATAAAACGTGCTTCTATCCCAAACTGATATCCATAGGAATAAGTAGAATAAAAAGAGGGAAATAAAGAAGCCGATATAAATTATTTCCAGCGAGTGGCGTTTAATGAGGGCATTGAAGATCACCTTTGAGGTGCCCATTTTAACCGGGATGCTGATAATGTTGCTACCACTGATGCGGGCGTATAAGGTGTCTGTTTTTCCCTTGTCCGGAAGCCTGAAAATAAAGTTCGAAGAAACCAGGTATTTGCTTGCCAATGGAGCATGAGTTCCTGATACTAATGTGGTATACTGACCGTTCTGCTTGAAATAGAGTTTAATGGTATCGATATTAGGCTGATCAAAAACCAGGTAATTTTCGCCACGGGCCAGGGCTTGTAAACCATTTTTATCCAGTAGGCGTTGCGGGTAACGCCTTTGCCGAAAATATCTTTCTTGCCGGGCTTAAAATTGGCCTGAAAATCAGGCGACGAAACATCGTAAATGGTCAGCTTTGTAGTGGTATCCTCGTAAAAACCTAACTTTTTGCCAAGATTTTCATAGGGTTGGCTGGCTATATCAATTGCTTTCTGTGCATGCAGTAGCAATGGAAAAAGCAGTGCAAAAAAAGATAGTGCCAATTTTAGTTTGGGCATCCGAAAGAGCGTTGATTAATAAGGTACTAAGTTAGGAAATCAATTGATATTATTGGTTGTTTGAAGTTGTAAGTTTTACGTCATACATTTTGCGTTGGGGGCGTTGTGATTATGACCTGCAACCATTAGGTTAATAGCGATAGCTGATAACAAATTCGATAACGTTTAAACATTGTCGAATAACAACGATTGCAACAAAGTAAATGTACCAGGTTGCAGCTAACCACTAACCACTAACCAACCCATTTAAAACACTTTTTTTTTCTTAAATTTTGTTTAAATAGTTTTTGTTTTGTTTATTTGAATGAACTATGAATAAGCCGCTGATAACATCTAACTGATTCTTAAGCTAACAATAACCTAATAAAACGAAAAGATGAACCAAAACAATTCACAACCTTCTTTATTGGATAAAGTGGGAATTCCCGGTAAGCTTGGCTGGGGCTACTTAGGTATTTTAATTTTCATGATGGGCGATGGGGTAGAGCAGGGTTGGTTAAGTCCGTACCTGATCGGTCGGGGCATGACCATTCAGCAATCGGCGTCGCTGTTTACCGCTTATGGCGTTACCATTGCCATTTCCTCCTGGTTTTCGGGCGTACTGGCCGAAGGTTTTGGCCCTAAAAAGACCATGCTGATGGGATTGCTGCTTTACATTTTAGGTACGGCAGGCTTTGTAGGTTTGGGTATGCCCGATCTGCATTTCGGTGTGATGCTGATCACTTATGCTATCCGCGGATTCGGCTATCCCTTGTTTGCTTATTCATTCCTGGTTTGGATCACCTACAACAGTCCCCGCGAAAAGCTGGGCCGGGCAGTAGGCTGGTTTTGGTTTGTATTTACCGGCGGATTAAACGTGTTCGGCGCTTATTACTCAAGCTGGGCTATCATCAATTTAGGCTACCTGAACACCTTGTGGAGCTCAATTTTCTGGGTGTCATTAGGTGCGTTGTTCGCCCTGGTGTTAAACCGCGATAAGTTTAAAACCAGCGAGGCCCGTGGCGAAAGCAAAGCACAGGAACTGGCAAAAGGTCTTACTATTATAAAGGAAGAACCCAAAGTGCTGTTAGGCGGCATTGTGCGCATTATTAATACTACGGCGCAATTTGCGTTTCCGGTATTCATGCCTACTTATATGGCAACACACGGGTTTTCAACTACCGAATGGCTGCAAATATGGGGAACCATTTTTACGGCCAACATAGCTTTTAACCTGATATTCGGCTTTGTGGGCGATAATTTCGGCTGGCGCAATACAGTAATGTGGTTCGGCGGCTTCGGGTGTGGTGTTACCACGTTGCTGTTTTACTATTCGCCTGCACTATTTGGAAGCAGCTTCTGGCTGGTTATGCTAAGCGGTGTATTGTGGGGAGCGTTGTTGGCCGGTTATGTGCCGCTGTCGGCCTTGGTTCCATCATTGGTTAAGAAAGATAAAGGCGCCGCTATGGCGATATTAAACCTTGGCGCAGGACTGGCCGTGTTTGTCGGGCCCGCAATTGTCGGTTTATTTATTGGAAGTGCAGGTAACGAAGGAGTGGTATGGATCCTGGCCGGGTTATATTTCCTGAGCGCCATACTTACCCGCTTCATCACCTTGCCGGATAACGCCAAAACAGCGCACCATGCCGAAGCCGTTAAAACAGATCCTGTGGTGAGCTAAAAAATTGAATGTCATGAAGATCAGATTAATTATTCTTTTCCTGCTACCGGTTACGTTTGCCGCTGCGCAAACCGTAAAATGGGACAGCACCTACCGTCCGGGCAGCTATGAGCTGAAGGTTGAGCAGTTTAAAAGCTATCGTCATTCAACAAGCGATATTGTTTTCCTGGGTAACAGCATAACTGCCGGAACCGACTGGCATGAGCTGTTGAATCTGCCGCAGGCCAAAAACCGGGGCATTTCGGGTGATATTACTTTCGGTGTGCTGGAACGCCTGGACGAAGTGATCAACGGGCATCCGGCCAAGGTATTCATCCTGATAGGTATTAATGATATATCGCGTAACATTCCGGATGATGTTATCATTAACAACTACCAGCGTATGGTAAGCCGCATTAAAACCGGCTCGCCGAAAACGAAGATCTATTTCCAGACCGTGCTGCCGGTAAACAACACGTTTACACAGTACCCCAATCATTATAATAAAGACGAACACATTGCAGCCGTAAACGAAGGCTTAAAAAAGATCGCCGCCAAAGAGCACATTACGTTGATAGACCTGCATTCGCATTTCCTGGATAGCGAAGGACGCCTGAGCAGCGAATATACCCGCGAAGGGCTGCACCTGAATGCCGCCGGCTACCAGGTGTGGGCAAAAGTGCTGCAACCTTACCTGAAATAAATAATACCATATAACGATTAGAAGCATGAGAATTTTAATAACAGCGCCGTACAATGATAAGGGACAGAGAGAAGTTCAGAAACTTTTTGGTGAGGTAATATACCGGCCATGGAAACCGCATGGCCGGGCGTATAACGAGCAGGAATTGATCAGCTTATTGCAGGAAACGCAGGCCGATGCCCTCATAACCGAGCACGATGAGGTAACCGAAAAAGTGATCAGGGCATTTCCACACCTCCGGTTTATCGGTGTATGCCGCGGTACACCATCCAATGTATCGGTGCAAACCGCTAAAGAGCTGGGAATTTCTGTATTCCATACTCCGGCCCGTAATGCGCAGGCTGTAGCCGAGATGTTTATCGCAAATGTGATCAATCTCCTGCGCAAAACCATCCCGAGCTGGCAGTGGCTAACCGGCGAAAACTGGGGCGAAGGTGCGCACACATCCTACCTGCAGTTTAAAGGTAATGAGCTGGCCGGCAAAACCATCGGCATGGTTGGCTTCGGTGCTGTAGGGCAGCGTATTGCCGAAATGGTTGAGAACTTTCCCTGCCAGATAAAATTCTTTGATCCGTATATTGATTCACCAAAACCGGAATATGAAAAAACAACCATCGAAGATGTGTTTGAAACCAGCGATGTTGTTTCCATTCATTTGCCGGTAAATGATGCTACCAAAGGGATGATTGGCGAAGACCTGATCTCACGCATGAAACCCGATGCTATTTTTGTGAACACGGCCCGTGCGGTAGTCGTGAAACGCGAAGCGTTGCTTAATGCGCTGGAAAATAACAAAATTCGGGGTGCGGTGCTGGATGTATTTGACCATGAGCCGCCCGATGCCGTTGATTATAAAATAATTAAAATGCCCAATGTGCTGGCCACGCCGCATACCGCAGGCGCTACCTTCGAGGTAGAAGACCATCACGTCAATATCCTGAACAAAAAGCTGGTGAACTGGTACACCGCAGAAAAAGAAAATCAAACCTTAGCCAAATAATAATATGGCCCAGAAAGACGCATACATTGTTATCGATATAGGAACCGGTAACGTACGGGTTGCTGTAGTAACCGCTTCCGGTGAAATCCTTAGTATAGAACGCGAAAATGTTCATTATGAGAAGGATGAACAGTATCCTGAATCCATTTATTTTGATCCGGATGAGCTGTGGGATCAGATCATCCGCCTGGCAACAACCGCTTTAAGCCGTACGCCGGATGTGCGTATAAAAGCCTTAACGGCAACCAGCCAGCGTGAAGGTATTGTGCTGATAGGAAAAAATGGTGAATCGCTGATCGGGGAGCCTAATATTGACCATCGCGGACGCGAATGGGAAGATATCATAAAAGATAAAAGCCGCGTTTACCAGCTAACCGGCCGCTTCCCCACTTCCTTATTCTCAGCCTTAAAGCTGGTAGGAACCCGCGAAGCACGTAAGGATATCTGGGATAAATTTTCCACTTTTTTAAGCATCAGCGATTGGGTGCAATATAAGCTGAGCGGCATTGCCCGTTATGAGCACTCGCAGGCATCAGAAACGCTGTTGTATGATGTTGCCGCCAAAAACTGGTCGGACGAGTTGTGCGGAGTGTTTAATTTAAGCCCATCTATTTTACCGCAGTTACAAGCATCCGGTACTATTCTGGGCAAAATCACTGCCGAAAGCGCCGACCGGTTTGGAATAGCCGATGACGCGGTTGTGGTTGTAGGTGGAGCCGATACACAACTGGCCATACGCAGCACCAACCCAACAACTGATGATATTGTGATTGTTTCGGGCACAACCACACCCATTATTAAGCTGATAGATACGTACATTACCGATTCAAAAGAGCGCACCTGGACAAGCCGCCATACCGATGAAAACAGCTTCATCCTGGAAGCCAATGCCGGTGTAACGGGACTGAATTATCAGCGGCTTAAAGAGATATTTTATCCGAACGAAAGCTACGAAGTCATTGAAAAGGAACTTTCAGAAATGACACATTTTCAGTGTGTAGCCTCCCTGGGTTCTTTGCTGGCCGATGAAAAAGCGCCGCTAACCAAAGGTGGATTTATTTTCAATACGCCGGTATCGCATCAGCTAACCCGTGGCAGTTTTGTGTGGGCCACCTTATGGGATATTGCCTGCAGCATCAAAGAAAATTACCACAGTTTATGCGATGTAACCAATCACAGTTACGATTATATCTGGGCCTGTGGTGGTGGCGTTCAAAGTCGCATATTGCGCCAATTCATTGCCAATTTGCTGAACAAAAAGATTAAAATCCGTGATAATTTCAGGCAATCATCCGTAGTTGGCGGAGCCTATATCTGTAACGCTGCCTTAGGCGAAAAGGAACATTTTCCTGAAACCCTTGAGGTGGTTGAGCCCGAAAACCGCGATTATTATACCTCGCTGTACAAAGAGTGGAAACATGCCCGGTCAACCTTTAAAAAAGTAGTTTAATGGCCGATTGTTTTTTAGGAATTGATATCGGCACACAGGGTGCACGGGTAGTTTTACTGGATGAGCATGGAAATGTGCTGGGCAGCAGTGAGGAAGATTTTGCGTTAACCGGTGATTCCCGGGAAGAGCAATCGCCGGTAGTTTGGTGGGATTCCTGCCTGCGTTCGTTACAAACGGTATTGAAAGCGGCAGGAGCCGTAACGGTTAAAGCGGTATCGGTTACTTCTACCTCGGGTACGGTCATCCCGCTCGACGGGAATCATGAGCCTTTGCATAATGCCATCATGTACAGCGACAAACGCTCGGCAGAAGTGGCGAAATGGTGCAAGCAGGCAGCTGTGGATGCCGGTATTACCGGTTACCTGGGCTTTAATGCTTCCAGCGGACTTTCGAAGATGGTTTGGTTCGTGCAGCAATATCCCGAAAAAGCCAATCAGATAGCCTTGTGGATACATGCTGCCGATTTTGTTATCGGCAAGCTAAGCGGCCGTTACAACGTAACCGATTATACTAATGCGCTAAAATCGGGTTATGATGTGAAGAACGAGAATTGGCCCGCATACATTTATGAGCAGCTTCCGCTGAAAAAAGAGTGGCTGCAAATGGTAGTTCCCTCGGGCACGCCTATCGGGACAATTACGCCGGAGTTAGCCGGTTTATTGGGATTGAATAACGATGTTGTCGTGGTTGCCGGAATGACAGATGGCTGTGCATCGCAGGTGGCGTCGGGAGCGGTAAACCCCGGCGACTGGAACACCACCATCGGGACAACCTTAGTAGTGAAAGGTGTTACCCGCGAGGAAATTATTGACCCGGAAGACCGCTTATATTGTCATCGTCATCCCGAAGGGTACTGGATGCCGGGCGGGGCCAGCAATACCGGTGCCGACTGGGTAAGCCAGGAATTTAGCGGGATGTTAGACGCTGTAAATGCCGAGGCCGCAACGTTGATTCCAACAGGATTAATGGCATATCCCTTACGGCAGGATGGTGAGCGGTTTCCGTTTATTGCACCTCAGGCGAGGGGTTTTGAGCCCGAAGGGTTAACGCCGGCAGAACGTTTTGCCGCCAATATGGAAGGCGTGGCTTATATTGAGCGCTACGCGTTTGAGCTGATTGAAAAGCTGTCGGGAGAAAAAGTAAATGCGGTGTACACTGCCGGCGGCGGTAGTAACAGCGATGTATGGCTGACTATCCGGAGTAATGTGCTCAACAAACCGGTTTATAAAATGAAGCATGTAACCGGTGCGGTTGGGGCGGCTATATTGGCAGCATCTAAAACACGATTTAGCTCGCTTGGCGAAGCGACGGTCGCGTTAACGCAGATTGAAAAGGAAATCCATCCCGACAGGGAATTAACACAGCGTTATCAAAAAGATTACTTACGTTTTGTAACGATGCTGGCAGAAAAGGGATATATTAATGATAAGTAAAAAGTAACAATTCAACAGTAAAAATCTGAGTTCGATTAATAGTCTTGCTCAAAGGCAGATTAACAAAGATTCGTCGTAACTTCTCGTTCCGAAATTTCGGGAACGAAAATAGGAGCGTCATTGTCCCGAGACTTCGGGAAAGCGCTGGGTTTGAGCAATAGGGGGAAGCAATCTGTTAGTAAGCAGCCTAAATAACAATCGATTTCAGGTTAAACAGTAAAAAGGCCCGGCATTGAGCCAGCGTGTTATCCGTTTCTGTCTTTTGAATTTTTACTTTTTTATGCGCACAGATTTATCCATGTATCAATGATTTTAAACCGGTTATCTGTTTCTATTTTTTGAATTTTTACTTTTGAATTTTTTTTATGCTTACTGTTTATTTATTACGTCACGGGGAAACACACTGGAATGCCGACGGAAACCGTTATTGCGGTCGTACCGATATCGGGTTGACCGATAAGGGTAAGGCGCAGGCACAAACTGTACAAGAACAATTGAAAAATATTGCGTTTGACGCGATATATTCCTCTCCGCTTGAACGGGCGTACCAAACAGCCTTAACCGCAAGCGGAAATAAGGAAGTTATAAAAGATGAGCGCCTGATAGAAGCTGATTTTGGTACCTGGGAAGGTAAAACCCGTGAGGAATTTGTAGCCGAAAATCCGCAATACTGGGCCGATTGGTGTAATGACCCGGCAACGGCAAAAGCTGGTGGTACGGGCGAAACTGCTCTCGATGTAGTGACACGGGTTGATGATTTCTTTAACGAGATGCAAAAGAAATACCCATTAGGAACCATTTTGGTAGTGGCGCATAATGGTGTGAATCGCCTTTACATGGCCTGGAAACTGAGTATGGAGCTGAAAAATTATCGCCGGCTGGTACAGGAAAATTCATCAGTCACGCTGTTTAGCCTGGATGATCATGGGGAAATTGCTTTGAAAAAATTAAATAGTAAAGGATAGATACCTCCGTTTGCTTCCAATACTAACTGCTAACTAAATTTACTGCAATGAAGAAAAAAATCATTCGCTTTTACCTTATCCTTATTACAGGATTGGTATTAACAGCAGGCGTTCATGCCCAGCAAAAGTACACGCCGCCGGCATTAAGTAATCCCGATTCGTGGTCGATGATTTTGCTGCCGGATCCGCAAACGTATGTAAAGTTTGAGCGGAACCAGCCGATCTTTAACCTGATGACATCCTGGATTGGTGAGAATATTGACCCGCTGCACATTAAAATGGTGTTGTGCACCGGCGACCTGGTAGAGCATAATACTACCATAGATCTGGATCCGGGTAAAGCAAATCAATCCCCGGAAGCGCAATGGAAAGCTGTAGCTGCGGGTTTAGGCAAGCTGGATGGCAAAGTACCGTACGTAGCTGTAGCCGGTAATCATGATTATGGTATTATTAAGCCTGCCGATGACCGGAAATCACATTACGGAACTTATTTCCCGGTAGATAAAAACCCGCTAAACAAAGCGATTTTACGTGAGATTGGCCTCAATGCCGAAGGCGTACCTACACTTGAAAACGCGGCGTATGAACTGATTTCGCCGCAAGGCAGAAAGTTTCTGGTACTGGCGCTTGAGTTTGCGCCCCGGAATGCTGTTATAGATTGGGCCAATAAGGTAGTGAACCAACCGAAGTATAAAGACCATACGGTGATTTTAATTACCCACTCATATATGCAGGCCGATAATGAGCGCATAAAAAAGGAAAATTATAAAATTGCCGATGCCAATTATGGGGAAGATATCTGGCAAAAACTGGTAAAACCATCAAAAAATATTGAAATGGTTATCGCCGGTCATATCGGCAAGCCCAATAACATGCGGGCGCATGTAGCTTTCCGTACCGATACCAACGCCGGAGGCAAAAAAGTACAGCAAATGGTATTTAATGCACAGGCATTGGGTGGCGGCTGGTACGGAAATGGTGGTGATGGCTGGCTGCGTATCCTTGAATTTTTACCCGACGGCAAAACCGTAAAAGTAAAGACCTTTTCGCCGCTTTTTGCTATCTCACCAACTACGCAGCAGTTTGCATGGCGCACAGCGTCTTTTGACGAGTTTACGTTTACGCTTGATTAATTAGAAGGGATAGAAGAGGATGTCTAAAAGTATGCTATGGTCATCCTGAGCCTGTCGAAGGATTGATTCATCGTGGCTACAGGCGCTTCCCCCGAGAATTCGGGGTCAGCGTGACCGTAATTGATGGCTTCGTTGACTTTTAGACACCCTCTTCATAATATCATTCAGTTATCAGCTTGTTTAAAAACTGATGAACCTTTGGCGAATTGTAATCGGCCATTCCCTCATGGCCAAAAACAATTTCTCCTTTTTTGTTGATGATAATTGTTGTGGGAAGGCTTCCCTGAAACAACTCCTCCGGAATTTTAGCTGCCGGAATATATACCGGAAGACTGAAATTACGCTTTTTCATAAAGGCAGAAGCTTTTTTCAGTGAGCCATCGGCATCAACCAGCATAAAAACAATGGATGGATTGTTTTTGAATTTTTCATGCAGGGCATTAACCGATGGCATCTCGGCCATACATGGCGGACACCAGGTTGCCCAGAAATTCAAAAATATGACCTTACCTCTTAAATCGGTCAGGTCGATTGCCGAGCCATCTTCGCCGGTAAAGGTCGCTGATGGTGCCACAGGCATGGCAATGGATTGGTCGGCTTGTTGCGATTCGCCGGTTTTGTCACTGTCGTTGACATCCGGATTAAATAATCCTGTTTTGATAAGTCCCTGCATAACAATGCCTTTTACTGTGGGACTGAAAGCCATGAGCATAATGGCAATAAGCGTAATGATGAACCCTAAATTGGATCTTAAATATTTTTTGATCGTCATGATTAATTGAATTTAATTGGGAAACAGATTTCCCTGAATAACTTTTTATGTTACGTATTTACCTTTAAAAGATAATAGGTTGTGCTTAGCTTGGATAAGCTTCAGATTAATAATGTCTTATTTCTAAGGTATATGGGGACTGTTGTTGGATTGTATAATCTTAATGAAAATCGTAACCGGTAAAAGCTCCTGAAGCAATGAATAAATAACGTGAAGGTTAATAAGACGCAAACCCATGGCAATGTTTGCTCTTGATTTTTAGCCGAGGTGACTTGCTTAATACATTCCTGTAATGTTATTACCTGCTTTTTTAAGATAGTGTGCTGTGATTGAGTGTGTGTCGCAGCGTTTTTATTAGCCAGCAGGTTATAAAGTCCTTTTTTAAAAGGGCATAAGGATACTAAGAACAGCGTGCTTAGCAGCGATACGGTTATTATCCGTATTGCGGAATTTTGTTTCACCTTTTTTGCCGGATAGAATTTCATCACAATATAAATGCAAGTTAAAGATTTAAAATCTTCAATAGAAGCACCGATGATATTTTTATTGCAGGAAGACTTACTTTCTTGATTCTTGTCTCTTTTGTCTCCTACTTATCCCGGTCTATTAGCTGTTGGGCCAGTTGAAGCAGCGGCTGTTTACGTTCTGCCGGCAGCCGGATGGCCTGTAACGCCGCGAAAGCCTTATCGATGTACGTTTGCATCTCCTGTTCAGTTAATGCTCTGATGCTGTTATTATTGTAAATGTCGGTTACGGCTTTAACTTTATGAATGGGATTACCGTGGTTTTCAAGCAGGTCGAGCTGTGCTACTTCTTCGGCAGATGCCTGCTCAAGCGTTTTGAGTAAAAGGAAGGTTTTTTTGTTTGCGATGATATCACCGCCTACTTGTTTGCCGAATTTCAGCGGATCGCCATATACATCGAGGATATCATCCTGCAACTGAAAAGCGATGCCCAGGTTTTCGCCAAACTGGTAGATCAGGTTTGCCTGGTCTTCATCAGCGCCGCCGATAATGGCGCCTATTTTCAATGCTCCGCCAAGAAGAACCGCCGTTTTAAGGCGTATCATGTTGATGTATTCACCGATGGTTACATTATCGCGTTGCTCAAACTCCATGTCCAGCTGCTGACCTTCGCAAACGCCCTGCGCTGTCGCGTTAAACGTATCAAGTACCGGTTTGAGATAGGCCGGTTCAGTTTCGGTGAGCAACTGGTTGGATAATACCATCATTACATCGCCGCTTAAAATGGCATTGTTAACGCCCCATTTTTCGTGAATGGTAGCTTTCCCACGACGCAGCGGGGCATTATCCATAATGTCATCATGCACCAGCGTGAAATTATGGAACACCTCAATAGCCAGCGACGCCTTAACGGCCTTGTTAACATCACCTCCAAACAGATCGGTAGCCATAAGTACCAGCACCGGCCGGATGCGCTTACCGCCCAGTTCTAAAATATAGTTGATAGGAGCGTATAAATTAGCCGGATGTGCGGGAAGTTGTATGGTTGTTAGCTGTTGTACAATAAGTTGCTGTAATTGTTCGGGAGTACACATGACACGTTGAAAGTGAAAAGTTTAGAGTTAAAAGTTTGGGCCGCTTGGTTTTTTGAACGTCTGAATGGGAACCACGATGATAGTATTGTAAAGTGAACTATAAACTGATATTAAATTCGCTTTTATGTTATTTATTTCAAGGTAGTTGGAGATTTTTGACTTTTGATTTTTTACTTCCTACTCCTGTACCAGTGAAAAATCTATTTGCCGTTTACTCAAATCTACTTTTTTTACCCTGATCGTTACTTCATCGCCTAACTGGTATTTTTTCTTCCGGCGTTGACCGATAATCGCATAATTTTTCTCATCCAGTACATAAAAATCGTCGGTAATATCGCGTAAGCGTATCATTCCCTCACATTTATTTTCAATGATTTCCACATACATGCCCCATTCCGTAACGCCGGATATAATACCGGTATAGGTTTGGCCGATGTTGTTTTCCAGGAACTCGGCCTGTTTGTATTTTACCGAAGCCCGTTCCGCATCGGCGGCTTTCTTTTCCATTTGTGAAGCGTGGATGCACATTTTCTCGTATTCATCGGCATTCACAGACTTACCTCCGTTCAGGTAATGTTGCAGCAGGCGGTGAGCCAGCACATCCGGGTAACGGCGGATGGGAGAAGTGAAATGTGTATAATAATCAAAGGCCAGTCCGTAATGGCTGCTTTTTTTAGTGGTGTAAATGGCCTTGGCCATAGAGCGGATGGCCAGTTGGGTTAACACATTTTGCTCTTTTTTACCTTCCACATCTTCCATCAGGTTGTTGAGTGAACGGGCAATTTCACGGTCTGATTTGGTGCTGATCTTATACCCGAACATCGATGCGAATTGTGCGAAGCTGGATAAAGTTTGTTCGTTCGGCGCATCGTGCGAGCGGTAAACAAAGGTGAACTTTTGCTTTCCCTTGCCTTTTTTGGCCACAAATTCAGCGACTTTCCGGTTAGCCAGCAACATAAAATCTTCAATCAGCTTATGTGCATCCTTACGCTCCTTCACGTATACGCCGATGGGCTTTCCACTGGCATCAAGCCTGAATTTTACTTCAACCGATTCAAAGCTGATAGCGCCGTTTTTAAACTTGCGGTCACGTAGTTTATAGGCCAGGTCGTTCAGTATCAGCATTTCGGTGCTGTATTCGCCGCTGCGATCTTCAATAAGCTGTTGGGCGTCCTCGTAGCTAAAGCGTTTGTCAGAATGGATAACGGTTTTACCGAACCATTCGTGGATAATATGTGCATCCTTGTCTAATTCAAAAATAGCCGAAAAGCATAGTTTATCCTCATTAGGTCGCAGGGAGCATAAGCCGTTCGAGAGCCGTTCCGGCAGCATCGGGATGACACGGTCTACCAGGTAAACCGAAGTACCCCGCTCTTCAGCCTCCTTATCTAAGGCCGAGCCAGGTTTTACATAATAAGATACATCGGCGATATGGATACCCACTTCGTAGTTGCCGTTATCAAGTGTTTTGAAGGATATCGCATCGTCAAAGTCCTTGGCATCTTCCGGGTCGATGGTAAAGGTAAGCGTATTCCGCATATCCCGGCGGTTACCGATTTCGCTGGCCGGGATGGCTTCGGGGATGGCATCGGCTTCCTGTTCAACTTCGTTAGGAAATGCCAGCGGAAAACCGTAATCGGCCAGAATGGCGTTCATTTCGGTATTGTTCTCACCTTGTCGGCCTAAGGCGTGGGTGATTCTCCCGATAGGATTTTTGGCACCTTCCGGCCAGTCGATAATTTCGGCTACCGCTTTGTCATTGTCATTGGCTCCGTTTAAATCATTAAGCGGAATGAAAATATCGTGCAACATTTTCCGGTCGTCCGGGATAAGGAAAGCATATTTGTTAGAGAGCTTGACAATACCGGTAAAGGTCATTTTTGCCCGGCTGATGATCTCTACAACCTCACCTTCCTTGCGGCGGCCCTTATTTTTTGCATAGGCATACACTTTCACCACATCGCCATGCAGGGCATTGCGAAGTTTGCGGGGTGCTACATAAATATCCTGTTCAAATTCATCATCGGGTACAATATAGGCCGAGCCATCGGCGGTCATGTCCACCTTACCGGTGATGAAATTTTTAAGCTCTTTGAGCTGAAATTTGCCTTTTTCGGCTTCCCTGAGCTTTCCGGTTCGGCTTTCTTCCTGTAAAATTTCGAGAATCGTTTTACGGGATTCGGGGTCGTTCAGGTTAAGCTGTGCTGAAACCTGTTTATAGTTGAGCGGCCGGTTACCCGATTTTTCAAAGACATCGCTGATAAGCTGAGTCAGAACGTGTTTAACGGGATTGGCTTTCTTTTTTGACATTCATTAATATTTTGGCTAAAGATACTAACAATAAGGGGAGGGATAAAGTTTAATGTGAGGCTAAAGGAAGGTGAAAGGTTTAAGGCGGAAGGTTTAAGGCATAAGGTAGCTAATGGTTCATAGTTCATGGCTTATAGTCCGTAAGTCGGGAAGGTCGGGAAAGACCGGAAGCTTACTCCCTCCCTTGCGCCACCGCTAAAGCTAAGGCGGCACGCGGTTGGGAGCCGGGGTGGGCCAAGCAAGAGACAAGACAAGGAGCAGAAATTACTCTCCTTCCGCCAGCCGGCGGAGGGTTGGGGGTGAGGCCTAACAACAAAAGTGTGAACGTATTTCAGATAAAGAAACCTATCAATGCCACGCCAACGCCACCTAACACCGCTATCAGTTTACGGCGGTTAAAATGATGGTCTACGCTCGATTCAAACAGTATTGTGGTAGAGATATGCAGAAAAATACCGATAACAATCCCCATCATCTTATCAAAATAAGCGCTGATACCAATGGACGTGGTATGACTTATCACCGAGCTGCTCACGTAACCCAGCGGAGCCATCAGGGCAAAAACAAGCAGCAATATGATAATAACATTCTTTCGTACATGATTTTGCAGCAGCACACTGGCCAGTGCAAAAGCGGCAGGAATATGATGTAAGGCAATACCAAAAACCAGCTCATTCTGATGCCCTTCTGCAATGGGCATACCTTCCAGGAAAGCATGAAGACACAAGCTCAGCATAATTCCCCAGGGAAATGCAACCCGGTCATGCTCATGGGCATGCACGTGGCCGTGCTCTATACCATGCGATAGCTGCTCCAGGACAACCTGGAACAAAAAACCACCCAGCACATATAAACCAATATTCGGGTCGTTACTTCTGAACACATCAGGCATTAGATGCAAGGCCGTAATAGCAAACAAATAAGCGCCGCTGAACGATAAAAGCAGCTTCAGATCGCGGGTAGCATCTTTCCTGAAAAAAAAGATAGATATGCCGCCCAGAAAACAACTGCCAAACAATACAATTAATTGCCAGTATTCCATTTATTTTCGCCTATTGCAGCCAGAAAAATTGTGCCGGTCAAATAACCGATAATTGAACCGATAATAGCGCCTGCCGTTACATCTACCGGGAAATGTACACCGACATATACCTGTGCAAAACTCACGATGAACGCCCAGCCCAGGGCCAGCGGCGTTATCCATTTCCACTTTTTAGAAAATACGGTAACCAGAAAAACCGCTATACCAAAATGGTTGGTGGCATGCGAGGACGGAAAGCTAAACCCCGAACCGCAACTCACTACCGAGTTTACCATTACCTTCAACGTAGGGTCATTGCATGGACGCAGCCGTTCTACCGCATGTTTAACAAAACCGGCGCTAAACATATCCGTAAAGGCAAACGTAAGCAGCATAAACAGAATGAGCATATACCCCCGCTGTCCGTAATTCCGTATAAAAAATATGATCAGGAACAAGTACAAGGGCGTCCAGAAAAAGCGGTTGCGCAGTAAAGGCATCAGCCAATCAAAAAACGGGTTGGATAACCCATGATTGATGGCGAAAAACAATTGATGATCAAATTTCAGTAGTGCTTCAAGCATGTGTTTTTTTACATATAAAAATCAGTCGGTCAGATTGGTCAGGTTCATAAGCATTCAACGCATAATCGCCAAAATAATCCTGCACATAAAAACCACTTAGTTCAAACAGCTCCGTAAAATCGGCCATAGAAAATGCCGCCACCTCTTCCTTAAAGGCAAAATCCTTATTACGATGCTCAAAAGATATGGTTTTTATGATCTTTCCGCCGGTTACTTTTTTAGTGATATAGAAATCAATTCCTTCAATAGTCTTGGTCTCCTGCGGAGACAGGTTTTTAACTATTTTTTGCGTATTAAAATAGTCCAGCACCAAAACACCATCCGGCTTTAAAGCCTTCCTGAATGCCTTTAATGCATTGATATGGTCCTTTTTAGTATCAAAATACCCAAAGCTGGTGAACAGGTTAAACGCAAAATCAAAGTAATTGATATAAAACAAACGCCGCATATCATGCACAAAAAAGTGCAGGTGCTTATTTTCAAATTGCCGGGCATACGTAACGTTGGCAACCGAGAGGTCAATACCAACCGTATCATACCCCTTTTTATTCAGGTAAACCGCATGCCTGCCGCGTCCGCAGGCAATATCAAGCAGCCTGGCATCGGCATCAGGTTTCAGGTAGGCGCACAAATTATCAATAAAATATTCCGCCTCAGCGTCATCACGCTGATTATACAGAATATGATAATAAGGCGAATTAAACCAATTCTGAAACCATTTACGCGACATATCCAAAAAAGTAATCGCTGCAAATATATGGATTAGCCCGTAGGGTTTATGAGGTAAGCTTGCGCTTTTTTTATAATTTTACCGCTCACAAAATTCATTTCAGGTGACATTAATTAAATCAATTTCAGGAATCCGCGGTACCATAGGAGGTACTCCCGGCAACGGCTTAACGCCCGTAGACATTGTTAAATTTACTTCGGCTTTCGGAAACTGGGTTATCAAAAAATCCGGAAAGAAAAAAATTGTGGTAGGCCGCGATGCCCGTATATCCGGCGAGATGGTTAAAAACCTGGTGATAGGTACCTTACAAAGCATCGGTATTGATGTTATAGACCTCGATTTGTCCACAACACCAACAGTAGAAATTGCCGTGCCCGGCGAAAGTGCCGGCGGAGGCATTATTCTTACCGCCAGCCATAACCCCAAACAATGGAATGCGCTCAAGCTGCTTAATGCGAACGGGGAGTTTATCAGCGATGCCGACGGTAAGGAAGTGCTGGCCCTGGCCGAAGATACCGAAATAGAATTTGCAGATGTAAACAGCCTTGGAAAAGTAACCGCTAACAACACCTACCTGCAAAAACATATCGACCATATTCTCAGCCTGAAACTGGTAGATGTAGATGCCATTAAAAAAGCTAATTTCAAAGTAGCCATCGATTGCGTAAACTCCACAGGCGGCATTTTTGTACCGGCCTTGCTCCGGGCGCTTGGCGTTACTGTTATCCACCAATTATATTGTACGCCCGATGGCCAGTTTCCGCACAACCCCGAGCCCCTGCCCGAAAACCTGGTGGCATTATCGCAGGAAGTGGTGAAGCAAAAAGCAGATTTAGGTATCGCCGTCGACCCGGACGTTGACCGTTTATGCTTTGTTTGCGAAGACGGCTCTATGTTTGGCGAAGAATATACACTGGTGGCCGTTGCCGATTACGTATTAAGCCATACGCCCGGCAATACCGTTTCAAACCTGTCGTCAACACGTGCTTTACGCGATGTAACCGAGCGCAGCGGCAACACCTACAATGCCGCCGCCGTGGGCGAAGTGAACGTGGTTAACAAAATGAAGGAAACCAATGCCGTCATCGGTGGTGAAGGCAACGGCGGTGTTATTTACCCCGAATCACATTACGGTCGCGATGCGCTGGTGGGTATTGCCCTGTTTTTAACCCACCTGGCTAAGTCGGGCAAAAGCATCCTGAACCTGCGCAAAAGCTATCCCGATTACTTTATTTCAAAAAACAAAATCACCCTGACCGAAGGCATGGATATAGACGGCCTGCTGAAGGCGGTAGAAGAAAAATATAAAAACCAGCCTTATTCTACCATAGACGGCCTGAAAATTGAGTTCGACAAAGAGTGGGTGCACCTGCGCCGTTCCAATACAGAGCCCATTATACGCATCTATTCCGAGTCGGCCTCAGAAACCACGGCAAACCACCTGGCCAACAAAATCATTGCCGATATCAAAGAAGTGTTGGGCAAGCAGTAAAAAATTTGTTTTTATGAAAAGCAAAACCTTTGCTGCTTAGCTTCCGGTAGTCCGGCTGTCCGCTCATACGCCTGCGAGCCTGCCCCGATACCTCGTGGGGCATTACGCACAAGGCTGGTATCCGCTTCCATCCGGTTTAGATAGGTCGGGGCAGTGCTGTAAACCGTACCGCAGACAGCGTTCTGAACGCTGTCTGCGGTAATAGTGAAACCTATAAACCTGAGTTCGATTAATAATCCTGCTCAAAACAGGTTTAACAAAGATTGCTTCGCCCTATCGTCCTCGTCCCGAGGCTTCGCATAGGCGTCAAGTTAAGAGCTCAAAAGCCCTTGCCGTCCGCCCCGAGTACTCGGGGGATCCGGAATCTCCTAAATAGCAGCATAAGCGCCGCTTTACTCCCGAAGTCTCGGGATGAATCAAGTTCAGGGTGACGGGGTTCCGGGCTTTTTAGCTCTGTCTGTGCTGACACTTCACTTACTGCTTTTTTATCAATAACTATATAAATATCAATAAATTACAGTAAATCCCTGAAATTATCTTGACGCCTATGCGATACTTCGGGAAAGGGCTGGAATTGTGCGTTGGAATGAAACAATCTGTGCATAATCAAACAAATATTAAATATTAATCGAACTCAGGTTGTAAAGTTTTGCAACAGAGAAGCCCGCAAATCTACTCACCGCCTGGCTTAAGTTTTAGCAATAAATAATTTTGCCGGTGTGTGCGTTCACATTGATATTTTAATATATTTGTGTTCGCACAC
Source organism: Pedobacter sp. BS3 (assembly GCF_008274585.1). Classification (GTDB taxonomy): domain Bacteria; phylum Bacteroidota; class Bacteroidia; order Sphingobacteriales; family Sphingobacteriaceae; genus Hufsiella_A. The sequence continues at coordinate 40,721 of NZ_VTRT01000005.1, forward strand.
GCAACTGTATTTTTATGAAACCCGAACTGGAAATTCCTTATATAGACTCACCGGATAATGCTCAGGCGGTATCAACAGCGCTGGATGAGCAGCCCCGTCAGACATTGAATTATGCGCCCTGGGCAGCGGCATATCCCTACAAGCCCGAAGTATCTTTTGCCATTGCTTACGGCGATTCGGCTGTCTATCTTAAATTTTACGTATCAGAAAATGCTACCCAGGCCTTGTATACCCGCATTAATGAGCCGGTATATAAAGATAGCTGTGTAGAGTTTTTCGTAGCATTTGATAATGAGGATAATTACTATAATTTTGAATTTAATTGTGCGGGCAATTGCCTGGCAGGGTTTGGCGCAGGCAGAGATGCCCGCACCCTGTTGCCGGTAAACATTATAAAGCAAATCAAGACAGAAACAAGCATGGCTACCCAAAATACAGATACCGGCGCACCTATCAGGTGGCAGCTCACAGTGGTGATACCATTCGAAGCGTTTCATTATCATCATATTATTTCATTAGAAAACCAGACCTGCCGGGCTAACTTCTATAAATGTGGCGATGATTTGCCTCAGCCGCATTTTCTAAGCTGGAACAATATTGAAACCGCACAGCCCGATTTTCACCGCCCCGAATTTTTTGGGAAAGTAGTATTCAAGCAAAATCAATATCATCTTAATTAATATATGAAATCTGCTAACATTCAGCATTCCCAAGCCTCAGAGCAGGGATTTAAAGGGCTAAATCCCATTGTTATTATTGGGGCATTGTTCTTCGTTTTTGGGTTTATTACCTGGATAAACAGTATTTTAATTCCATACCTGGAAATGGCCTGCGAACTGACACCGTCGCAAGCGGTTCTGGTAACATTTGCATCGTATATCGCTTATGCGGTCATGGCGTTTCCATCCTCATGGATATTGTCAAAAACCGGGTTTAAACGCGGTATGATTGTCGGGCTGATGGTTATGGCGGTAGGTGCGCTGGTATTTATTCCCGCAGCCATGAGCAGGACGTTCGGTTTGTTTTTAACCGGTTTGTTTATTATGGGTACAGGTATGGCCCTTCTGCAAACCGCATCTAATCCGTATATTACCATATTAGGCCCCATAGAAAGTGCTGCCAAACGTATCAGCGTAATGGGTATCTGTAATAAAACGGCAGGCGCTATCGCCCCATTAATTATGGGAACGCTGCTGTTAGACGGTATGGATAAATTTAAAAACCTTACGGGATTGCCTGTAGCCGAAAAAGAAGTTTTGCTGGGTGAGCTGGCCTCTAAAATCATTTATCCATATATTGTAATTGCCCTCGGCTTTGTCATTCTGGCTATTGTGATCCGCTATTCTTCTTTACCCGATATTAAAAATGAAGCTGATGTAGCTAATGCCGATGATAATGATGAGCAACCTGTAGTTGCACGCAGCAGAGATTCCATATTTTCTTACCCTTATTTATGGATAGGGTTTGCAACTATTTTCCTGTATGTAGGCGTAGAGGTTATTGCCGGCGATATTACACCGCTGTACGCTCATAACTTTTTTAATATCCCGTTAGATACCGCTAAGCATTATACTACCTATACCATGCTGGGTATGCTGGCAGGTTATTTACTGGGAATTCTTTTGATCCCGAAAGTTATCAAACAGGAAACCGCATTGAAAATTTCAGCCCTGTTGGGTATTCTATTATCATTAGGTGTGATCTATGCACCCGGACATAGTTCTGTATTATTGTTGGCCTTACTGGGATTTGCCAATGCCCAGATGTGGCCTGCTATCTGGCCGTTAAGTATTCATGGTTTAGGCCGTTTTCTGAAAACCGGCTCGGCATTATTGATCGTGGGTATTGCAGGCGGAGCTATTATGCCACGGATATGGGCTACTATTGCAGAGTCAACCGGTATGCAGCAGGCATTCTGGCTGCTGGTGCCTTGTTACCTGTTTATATTTTATTTTGCCACCTGGGGACATAAGGTGGGGGCTAAGCAGAAGTAGGTATCTGGTAAAAGTTTAAAAAGTTAAAAGGAGCGACACCCATAGTGTTGTTCCTTTTCTTTTATATAATCATTCAGAAATTTTACGTTGTTGCCTGAGTTTCTGTTTGAGTTTCGCCTATATTTACGTTCCAATTAATCAATAAATAATGAAAAGAATTTTTAAGGCAGCTTTTGTTTTAATGCTGTTGTTGTATACAGGCGTGTATGCGCAAACTCCTTCAAAAGAGAACTGGACAAAGAGATCGGCCCGGAAATGGGTGAAATCCGGTGAATGGAAGAACGGCCTGAAGCTGAACGTATATAGTGATGTGGATGCTGAAGAATTTGCCCGGCAATATCATGCAAATAAGGTTTGGTGGGATAAAGCCTTTGCTTATTTAAGAGATAACGATTTGGCTAACCTGCCTAACGGAAAGGTTCAGCTGGATGGCGATGATGTAACGGTTTCGGTTACTGAATCGGCTACCAAACCCTTTGAGAAAACCGGGTGGGAATCGCATCGTAAGTTTATTGACCTGCAATATATTGTACGTGGCAAGGAAGGTATTATTGCTGCCGATACGGCAAAGCTAACCGTAACAGACCCGTATAATGAGAAAAAAGATGTTGCGCATTATGCAGGCGATGGCAAAAAGTACATTGCCGAGCCAGGCACATTTTACCTGTTCTTTCCCGCCGATGCCCACCGGCCGGTAATTCATGTGGATGGTTATGATGTGGTGAAGAAGGTGGTGATTAAGATACGGTATACAGGTATGAAGTAAAAAGTTTGATAGCGCTAAGCTCCTGCTTAGTGCTATTACTTAAAAGCCTCATGGATTTAAGGTACAACGCAGACAGCGTTTTAAAAGTTGTCAAAATTAAATCAAAATTAAATAAGCACTGCCCCCGGCCAAACTAAACTCCGATTGCAGTGTATACCGGCCTGTGGCTAAGGCTTCGTGCAGCGGATAGCCGGACTACTACCGGAACCGGTATATACAAGCTCTGCTTTTCTAATTAAACCTGTAAAAAGCCTGGATAGACCCGTATTGGTGCGGCTTTGCGGGGCTTTTAATCTCTTTGGTCTTAAAGATAAAAGATAGGTCGAGTGTCCAGCGCCTGGAGGAATATGTGGCGCCTATCTGTTGCGAGAATACCAGTGGCTTGGCGGAATAAGTAACGGGCCCCTTGTCGCTGCGGAAAAGTCCGCCGCTCAGTGTAGCATCGTAAGCAACGACGTGCAGCATAGGCTGGGCATAAAAAAAGAACTCGTTAGCGACTTTTGTGCTGTTATCTTGCGTAATTCTGCTATTTGTAGATGCCGAATTGAATAAAGGATTGCTATCGCCCAGGCGCAGCAACAGACCGGCTCCCGTCCCCGAAAATGTTGTGCCGGCGTTTGCATACGTGTTCAGCGTGATATCGGCAGTGCGGTTGGCAGTACGGCCGAGTAGGCGCAGGTAGCTTACCGAGGGATTCACTCCAAACTCATTTTTAACCTGGTATTGCCACCCGTTAAGCTGATAAAATCCGAAGGTACGGTGCATGAGTTTTTGGGCTTCTTCACCGAGTGCCGCAGGGCCGATCATACCTAATTGCAAGGATGCCTGTATAACCTGTTCTGATTTAAAGAACCAGCTGATGCTGCCGCCCGCGTATAAATAACCCGCGAATGGCCGGTCAACCTGGCTGATATCAGTGACATAACCCGATTCTGGGTTATACATTTTCTGGCCGGCTTCTATCTGTCCGGTTCTTTTTGCCAGCTTACCTAATGTATCGGTTTTTAAGACATGCCGGAAATAGATGAACAAACCGTTGGTATAATAGCGATCCTGCCCCTGGGCCAGGTAAGAATCGTTATCGCTTCTGAACCCGAACTCGTTTTTATATTGGGCAGAAAGGGGAAAAGCCGTTAATAAAAAAGCTCCGGTAGCCAACAACCGGAGCGCATATTTTTTTAAGGTGTTGATCATAAAAGCCGTACAGGGAAGATAAACGCTTGCAATGAAGCTTTGTTATATCGCCAGCCTGCTATCTTTGGTTGTTTCAAAATGTATGCTCAGATCCTGGGCATTTTTAACCCGGTGTTTGGTTAGCGCCAGCTCAATCACTTCCCGCATTTCGGTTACGTAATGGAAAGTAAGGTCTTTGATATAGCTTTCTTTAATTTCCAGTATATCTTTCCGGTTGCTTTTGCACAGGATGATCTCTTTAATGTTGGCACGTTTTGCCGCCAGTATTTTTTCTTTGATTCCACCTACCGGAAGCACTTTACCACGCAGGGTAATTTCGCCGGTCATGGCAAGGTGCTCCTTTACTTTGCGTTGTGTAAAGGCCGATGTTAAGGCAGTGAGCATAGTGATACCAGCCGATGGGCCGTCTTTGGGAGTTGCTCCTGCAGGAACGTGAATATGAACATCCCAATGGTCAAAAAGCTGGTAGTCGATACCGAAATCTGCTGCATGCGCACGTAAATAGGCCAGGGCAATGGTGGCCGATTCTTTCATCACGTCGCCAAGGTTACCGGTTAGCGTGAGCTTGCCTTTGCCGGGACTTAAACTGGCTTCGATAAAGAGGATATCGCCGCCTACCTGTGTCCACGCCAGCCCCGTAACTACGCCGGCCACATCGTTGCCTTCGTATAGATCCTTATCAAAAATATGCGGGCCTAATATGTTCTCTACATCGGCTTTGCTGAGAGCGGGGTTGTATTCCTGCTCCATCGCGATCTTTGTGGCTACTCCACGTACCAGCGAACCGATTTTTTTCTCCAGTCCGCGTACGCCGGATTCGCGGGTATAATCTTCAATTATTTTTTCAATTACCGGAGCCTTCAGGGTAATATCCTTAGCTTTTAACCCATGCTGCTCACGCTGTTTGGGTAGCAGGTATTGTTTGGCGATCTCAACCTTTTCTTCGATGGTATAACCGTTAACCTCTATAATTTCCATACGGTCTAACAGGGCGGGCTGTATGGTGCTTAGTGAGTTGGCTGTGGCAATGAACATTACGTTAGAAAGGTCGTAATCCATTTCTACGTAGTGGTCGTAAAACGAGTTGTTTTGCTCAGGGTCGAGCACTTCGAGCAGGGCAGAAGACGGGTCTCCGCGGAAATCGCTGCCAACCTTATCAATTTCATCGAGCACAAATACGGGGTTAGAGGTACCAGCCTTTTTTAGCGACTGGATGATGCGGCCGGGCATTGCCCCGATATAGGTTTTACGGTGTCCGCGAATTTCGGCTTCATCGCGTATGCCGCCAAGGGCCATGCGTACGTATCTGCGTCCAAGCGCTTTGGCTATAGATTTACCCAGCGAAGTTTTTCCGACTCCGGGAGGGCCAACCAGGCACAGAATGGGCGCCTTCATGTCTTTTTTGAGCTTTAAAACGGCCAGATACTCAATAATGCGCTGCTTTACCTTTTCAAGCCCGTAATGATCTTTATCCAGTATGCGCTGGCCCCGTTTCAGGTCGAAATTATCTTTGGTAAACTCATTCCAGGGTAGCTCAAGCAATAAATCAAGGTACCCGATTTGCACTGAATAATCGGCTGCAGCCGGGTTCATTCTGGCTAATTTCTCTACTTCTTTCTGGAAATGATCGCCAACTTCTTTTGACCACTTTTTTGCTTTGGCCCGTTGCTTCAGGTTTTCAATTTCCAGGTCGGGCGTGTTGCCACCCAGCTCTTCCTGTATGGTTTTTAGCTGCTGATTCAGGAAGTAATCGCGTTGCTGTTTGTCTAAATCGGTGCGTACCTTGCTTTGTATCTGGTTTTTAAGTTCTACCATTTGAAGCTCGGTAGTTAAATGCTCCAGCACCATTTTTGCACGGTCGCGGGGATTGGCAATTTCAAGCAATTGTTGCTTTACAGGCACCTCGGCATTCATGTTCGACGAGATGAAATTGATCAGGAAGCTGGTGCTTTCAATATTTTTAATGGCTATACCGGCTTCGCTGGGAATATGCGGCGAAAGATGGATAATTTGCATGGCCATCTCTTTGATAGAGGCAACCATAGCCTTATATTCTTTATCTTCTTTCACCGTATCCTCTTCAAAACGGGTAACGGTGGCTTTGATATAGGGTTCGGACTGGACTTCCTGGTTGAGGCGGAACCGTTTCTTACCCTGAATGATAACGGTGGTGCTGCCATCGGGCATTTGCAGCATTTTTATAATAAGCGCTACGGTTCCAACTTTATGGAGCTGGTCAAAGGTTGGGTCTTCAATGGCTACATCGCTTTGTGAAACTACGCCAATAATGCGGTCGCCCTTATACGCATCTTTGATCAGTTTAATGGATTTATCCCGTCCAACGGTGATAGGAATAACTACACCGGGAAATAAAACCGTATTACGGAGAGGTAAAATTGACAGTATTTCGGGTGTCTGCTCATTATTCATTTCGTCTTCATCTTCCTGCGACATCAGCGGGAAGAATTCGGTATCTTCATTAACAACAGGTATTGCCTGGGTAAAGTCGAACGGCTCTTTATTCATGTATTTAAATATCCTTAACGGTCATAATGGCAGCAATATCGCCGGCCTGCATCTATTTAATTGACAAAGCTGATTGTCGCAAGGCTTGTGCCAATGTTTGGCATCTGTTAAAAAGTCAGCCAGAGGGCAGTTGGTTTGAGGCATGCGGTGTATCCAAAAGACTCCCTGGAGAGATTCAGAGTGATTAATTGATTAATTGTTGTATTGTTTAATTGTTTAATTGTTGTATTGCTGTATTGTTTAATTGTTGTATTGTTACCTGTTATGTGTTACGTGTTATGCGCCTCGTAACCCATAACCTACAACTCATAACACGTTTTCTGCTTCCGGCCTTCTACCTAAAACGTACTACGTAAAACTTATAACATACAACCATGAGCTATCCATTATGCAGCACGAAGACATTCTCCATTCTCCACTGTCCACTGTCCACTATCCACTATCCACTATCCACTATCCACTATTAAAATTTAAACATACTAACATAGTTATATTATTATTTCAAATTACTATTTTGCCATGATATTTTTCGCTCGATCATTATTATTTTTTATTAATATATCTGTGCAAATACAGTGGGTTAAAAGGTTGTTGTGGGTTTGCCTGCTTAGCGCTTTTTATAGTAATGTAAGTGCTCAAAACGCCTCAAATAAGGGAAAAGATTTCTGGCTGGGATATGGTAGTCATGTGCGGGGCTATGACAATGGCACACAGAGAATGATATTATACATCACCTCTGATGTAAATACCACGGGGAAAATTCAGGTACAGGATTCTATAGCTTCATTTGCAGTGACGGCTAATTCTATTACCCAGGTTGAGGTACCACAGTCTGCTTTCCTGGATAGCTGGGGCCTGTCGGATAAAGGCATCCATGTTACCGCTGAAAAACCGGTGGTGGTTTATGCCCATATTTATAACGAAAATGTATCGGGCGCTACGTTGGTTTTGCCGGTAAATACGCTGGGTAAAGATTATTATTCGCTTAATTATGAGCAGGTTTCCAATGAGCCTAACGCGTTTTCATATTTTTTTATTGTAGCAGTAGAAGATAATACCCAGGTAGAAATAACGCCAACGGCCGGGAATCAGAATAAGCTTCCGGTTGGTAAGCCAAAAATTATTTCGTTAAATAAAGGGCAGGTTTACCAGGTGCTGGGTGATAGTACAGAAAAGGTACAAATTGGTAAAGATCAGAATGACAGGCCGGTGTATAAATACTTAGGAACGGATCTGACGGGTACGAGAATACGTTCTGTAAGTACTACCAATGAAGTTTGTAAACGGATAGCTGTTTTCTCGGGAAGCGGAAAAATTGCCATTGGTTGCGGACCCGGTTTAAACAATAGCGGAAGTGCTGATAATTTATTTCAGCAGGTTTATCCCACAGCCGCCTGGGGCAGAACGTTTGTTACGGTTCCACTCAAATCACGCAATTACGATATCTACCGTATTGTAAAAAGTTCGCCCGATGCCGTGGTGACCTTGAATGGCTCGCCGGTAACATTTACCAACGATTTGTATTATGAGTTTAAAAGTCAGCAGGTAAATTATATACAGGCTGATAAACCTATACAGGTTATTCAGTATGCGGTTACCCAAAGTAAAGGCCTGAATTGTGTTGACGTTGCCGAAACGGCCGGTGACCCGGAGATGATCTTCCTGAATCCGCTGGAGCAAACGCTCAATAAAATTACAATGTATTCTACCAGCCTGTACAAAATTATAAATCATTTTATTAATGTGGTCATCCCGACACAGGCCGTAGCTACTTTCAGATTAGACGGAGCTGATGTATCGGCGCAATTTAAACCGCTGCAAGACAAGCCGGATTATTCGTATGCGCAGTTATCCGTTCGGGAAGGAGTGCACACCTTATCGGCTTCTGAGGGTTTTAATGCCATAGCGTATGGTTTTGGCCAATACGAATCATACGGATACGCGGCCGGGGCAAACCTGGTAGCCAAAGGTATTGAAGCAGAGGATATCGCCAGTAATAAAATTGCAACTTCCGGTTGTGTTGGCATTTCTTACCGGCTTAAAATTTCCCTGCCTTTTGAAGCAGTTAAGCTAAAACTGGATATGGGCGATGGCCGGCCTGCAGCTGATGTTCCGATAAACCTGTTATCATCATACCAGGAAAATAATACGACTATTTATGTGTATGACCTTGCAACAAACATTTCATCCGATACGGCTAAAACGTATCATATCAAGGTGCTTGCCGATAAATCACAATCAGATGGCTGTGGGTCAACGGAAGAGTTTGATATGGATTTTGATGTTTATCAACTGCCAACTACATCGTTTTCGGCGGATAAGCAGTTGATATGCCTGGGCACAACCGTGAAGTTTACCGATACGAGCAACCCTAACGGGATGCCTATTTCAAAATGGTTGTGGGATTTCGGCGATCCGGCTTCGGGAGCAGATAATACATCAACCTTGCAAAATCCTTCGCATACCTATACGGCTCCGGGCGATTACCCGGTAAACCTGGTCACTGAAGGTGCAACGGGTTGCACTTCGCTGGCTATTCAGCCGTTAATGATCCATGTTGCGAAAATCCCCAAAGCCGCATTCTCTTACCCGGACAAAGCCTGCGAAAGGCAGCCGGGGCTTTTCACAGACCAGTCATCTCCCGAAGAGGGAACGATACAAAAGTGGCTCTGGGACTTTGGAGATGGAACAACCGAAGAACGGGCGTCGGGCGAGCCGTTTACATATACCTATGTAAACAGTGGCACGTACACGGTTACGCTGAAGGTACAAACCGATAAAGGCTGCCAGAGCGATGTTTATACAGCAACCATTGTAGTTCGTCCTTCGCCCGTAGTTGATTTCTCGTTACCGGATGCCTGCTCGTCCGATGTGGCAACGTTTGGAAATTTAACAACCATCAGCGACCATAGTGAGCTGAATTACCTGTGGGATTTTGGTGATCCGGCATCGGGGGCTGCAAACACTTCACCTACTAAAGACGCTTCGCATCTTTATACATCATCAGGAACCTACACGTTAAAGCTTACGGTAACTTCTAAATATGGTTGCTCCGTATCTGTTGAAAAACAGTTCCAGATCAATGGCGATAAAATTAAACCCGATTTTGAAATAGCAGGCGATATGCTTTGCAGTAACGAAGCAGTTTCGTTTATCAATAAATCTACCGTAGATTTCGGTAAAATAACTAAGATCGAACTGTATTTTGATGCGGATAACCCGGCCGATAAGCTGGAAATTCCCAATCCGCAACCCGATCAGGTATTCACTCACTTTTACCCTAATGTGCATACCGTAACACCTAAGGAATACCGGGTGAAGATGAAAGCTTATTCGGGAACATTATGCAGTAGTGAAACCGACTGGCGTGTGATCAAAGTGAAAGGCGTGCCTGAAATTAAGCTCAAGCCGGTTTCAGTGTGTGAAGATGCCGAACCGTTTCAACCTGAGGTAACTGAACGTTATGGATTTACCGCGGCAAGCAAAGCGTTTACTATTGATGATAAGGCCTCAGACGGACTGTTTAATCCGGGTAAAGTGGGCTTAGGAAAGCATAAAGTAACCTGTACATTTACGGCAACCAACGGCTGTTCGGCAAAAGACAGCACCTGGATCACTGTTGATTCCGTTCCTGTTGTGCAAACCGAAAAAACGGCTTATATACTTGCCGGTGGCGAGGTTCAGCTGAAAACAGAAGCAACAGGCAGTGGCCTGAAATATCAATGGTCGCCGGCTGCCGGTTTAAGCAGCGATAATGCCGCTCAACCCATTGCCTCGCCCAACCAGGATACGGAATATACCGTTACCGTAACATCCGATGCAGGTTGTGTGGCATCAGATCGCGTTTTAGTGAAGGTGATAGACCGGCCGGTTATCCCCAATGCGTTTAGTCCGAATGGTGATGGCGTTAACGATACCTGGGCCATTAAATACCTGGATACCTGGACGCATGCTACCATCCAGATCTATAACCGTTATGGTCAGCAGGTATTCCAGTCGGGACAATATAATACTCCCTGGGATGGCCGGTTTAAAAATCAGGATGTACCCGTTGGCGTATATTATTATGTGATTGAACCCAATAACGGGCAGAAACGATGTGTTGGCTCAGTGACCTTATTGCGATGAAAAAATATATCCTCACATTTGGTTTACTGATACTGCTGTTGCAACGCAATGCAGCACAGCAGAAGCCGCACTATTCGCAGTATGTGCAGAATATGGCTGTGCTGAACCCGGCCGTAACCGGTATGTATAAATCGGTGAGTCTGAAAGCCGGTTTTCGCAACCAATGGATCGGATTGGAAAGCGCCCCGAAGACCAGCTATTTAACCATAAGCACTCCCGTTAATTTTAGCGGCGATTTTTCCGGTTCCGGCTCGGCGGAATATGGCATTGAAACACCCGCAACACGGTCGGATAAAGATGGTTACCTGTCATCATTGTCTCACCACGGTATTGGCCTGGTGTTACTGAATGATAAAACCGGTGCGTTAACGCGTACCACTGCCGATATAACGTATGCTTATCATATTAATATTAATGATGTAGCGAACCTGGCGGTGGGTGTAGGTGGTGGTGTAAACCGCGTGAATGTGGATATGGCCTCATTAACTTTTGACGACCCGAACGAACCGCTTGCCGCACAAAGTGCTGCATTAACCCGCTGGACTCCTGATCTGAATGCCGGGTTTCACTTTTATACGGCTTCATTCTACTTAGGAGGTGTTGTGCAGCAGGTGCTGAACCGTACCTTGTCATTCAATGCTGATTATACAACAGGTAAAGAAGTGCCGCATTATTTTATCATGTCCGGCTGCCGGTTTTGGGTGAAGGAAGATTTTTCATTCAGTCCCTCGGTAACCATTAAGTACATCAGGCCACTGCCTCTTGCTTACGATTTAAACCTCCGGCTGGCTTACCGCAATAATTTCTGGATAGGAGGCAGCTACCGCAAGCACGATGCTTATTCGGCCATGTTTGGTTTTGAGATAGCCAAAATGGTTAATGTAGGTTACGCGTACGATTATACTACATCAGCTTTGCAAAAAGTGTCATCGGGTACACACGAAATTGTATTGGGGATAGATTTTTAGGTTCATGGCTGATGGTTCATAGTTCATAGTTCATAGTCGGGAAAGACCGGAAGCGTACTCCCCTCCCTTTGGCCAAAGGACTCCTATATGGAGGAGAGAAGTTGGAGTGGGTTACTGAATACATATTAATTTCAAAGGATGGGGTGAGCTGTAAAAGAAGGTTTTCCGGTACTCTGATAATCTCCTCAAGATGTGCAAAGCTGTAAAAATGTGGAAAAATAATTGCCTGTTTGATGTTTAAATGGCTTTTTTTTAATAAAAAAAGGCTCTACATTAGATTTATCAAACATTTCGAACATTAACAAAAAATAAAAAGGAGTAACTAAAATGGCAAAAATTGAAAAATTTAATGAGCTTAAAGCTCTGATTTTGGGTTTAGAGGCAGACGCTGACAAATTTTACAACAAAGGTAACAGCGCCGCAGGTACACGTGTAAGGAAAGGTTTGCAGGATGCAAAAAATCTTGCCCAGGCTATCCGGCTGGAAATTCAGGCGGCAAAAAACAGTAAATAACTAACCATAACGGTATTAACAAGGGGGAAGCACGATAAAGTGCTTCCCCCTTGTTGTTTTATGAGTTTGTGTTTCAATGTTATTTTATGTGAATGGAGCGAAACAATTTATCTCATAAGGCCTTCCAACCACCTGGGTGAATAGAAAAGGGGATAAATATTTTGAGCCAGTCAATATTTCACTATCCTGTACGTATTAGCTTTACTGCCTGTTAGCTTTAACAGGTAAACCCCTGCCGGATAGTTCTGTATCCATACCGTAAGTTCTCCTTCTGTTGGTGGTATTGCTACGGTTTGCAATATCTTTCCGCTGAGGTTTGCTAATGTTAAAAAGTCATACCTGCCTGCTTCAAACGTTACGGTTAGCTTGTCTGTTGCAGGGTTCGGGTAAAGCTGAAGGCTCAAGGCCGAAAGCTCAAAGCGTACGGTCCGGGTGCCTAACTCGGTGGTTTTGCCATCCTTATCTACCTGTACCAGTTGGTAATAGTTGTTGCCGTTTAAGGGATTTTTATCTGTAAAGGTATATTGTTGGGGCGAATAATCATTCGCCCGTATAGCCGCAGGCTGCGAGCCAATTTTTATAAATTCGCCATCATCGCCACTGCGGTAAATAATAAAACCTTTGCTGTTGGTTTCTGATGCCGTTTGCCATTGCAGGTTTGCGTAATCGCCTTCGGCTTTTACTGTAAAATTAAGTAGAGCTACGGGGAGAGTTTGCGGGTCGCCCTGGTACTCGTAAGCGCCTATATCTATAATACCGCTATCATTGTATTTATATACCCTGGTATTGCCGGCAAGGTCTTTGGTGCTGGCATCTAAACCTGTGTAAAGGCTGTTATTCCCCATATTTATGGCAGGACTGGTAGCCTGCAAGGTGTAATCGCCGTTAGCAGGATCGGTAAACAGTGGGTCAGCATCCAGGTTGTTGCCGTTGTTAGTACCGAAATCGCTTTGCCAGGCGCTACTGCCGCCACTGCCCTGTATCAAACTGTTGGCATATACCGGCGTACTGCTACTGCCGTTATAGACATTATTGACGCTGTTGTCTGATTTTTTATTGCCCCATACTATGCTGTTGTAGAGTTTAGGCGAAGAAGAATAATAATTAGCTATCCCGCCACCGTAATAATCAGTCGTATTGCCCGAAATGGTCACGTTGATCAGCAAAGGGGATGATGAGGAATTATTGACCATTCCGCCTCCATTAATAGCCTTATTGTTCGAGATGGTGACGTTGGTAAACGTTGGGGAAGAAGAATAATTAGCCACTCCACCACCGGAATTATTAGTCATATTGCCTGAAATGGTCACGTTGGTCAGCTTCGGCGAAGAAAAATCATTATACATCCCCCCACCAGAATTTTGGCGAATGGTTTTCCCGTTAATGGTTATAGAGCTGCTGCCATCCGCTTTACCGCCGGTAAGGGTAAAACCGTCCAGAAGGGCCTTTTCCACATCGCCTGCGGAAAGTATCACGTGGTAAGCATTGTTACCATTAATGGTGCCATTGGCATCGTCGTTGCTGTCTATATCACTGCTCAGGATGCTGGCGTTGGCGGTAATACTCAAGTCGCGGCCGGCAAGGGTGCTTTCTGTGCCGGCAAAACCTCCGTAGAGCTGTACGTTCTTAACCATCAGGAAAGTTACGTCACGGTTTGTTTCTACATCATTAGTAACAGGGTTTACACTGGGTTTATAGGTTCCCTTTGCCACGTAGATCTTTAAAGGATTACCAGCATCCCAAAGGGCATTGTCTTTATTGGCCTGCGCCCATTGCAGGGCGATAGCAAGGCTGGCAGGATTGCTCCAGGAGGAACCATCGCCTGTTGCGCTTTCTTTTACGTAGATGATGTTGTTGGTAGCGGTATGAATAACCTGTACGGTATTACCGTCCTGGTATTCGTAAGCCCCTATATCTACGGTATTATTGCGCACACGGGTACTACCGGCAAGGTCTGTGTTAAGGGTAAGGTAACTGTTGCTGCCCGTATTAATAGCAGGGCTGGTATTCTGCAGGGTATAATCGCCGTTGGCTGCATTGGTAAACCGCGGATCGGCATCCCGGTTGTTACCGTTGTTGGTCCCGAATCTGCTCCAACCGCTGCTGCTGCCCTGTATAATGCTGTAGGCATATACAGGGGTACTACTGTCATTATAGATGTTATCAATGCTGCTGTCTGTTTTTTTGTTGCCCCATACTATGCTGTTGTAGAATTTGGGCGAAGAAGAATAAAAATTATACATCCCACCGCCAGAAACAGCCGTATTGCCCGAAATGGTCACGTTGGTCAGCAAAGGGGATGATGATGAATTATTATACATCCCGCCGCCAGAAACAGCCGTATTGCCCGAAATGACTACGTTGGCCAGCGAAGGGGATGATAAATAATTATACATCCCGCCACCGTAATAATTAGCTATATTGTCCGAAATAGTCACATTGGTCAACACCGGCGATGATGATGAATTAAACATTCCGCTACCATTAGAATTGGCCATATTGCCTGAAATGGTCACATTGGCCAGCAACGGCGAAGAAGAAATATTACACATACCCCCACCAGAAGTTCGCAAAACTGATTGCCCGTTAACGGTTATAGAGCTGCTGCCATCCGCTTTACCGCCGGTAAGGGTAAAACCGTCCAGAAGGGCCTTTTCCACATCGCTTGCGGAAAGTATCACGTGGTAAGCATTGTTGCCATTAATGGTGCCATTGGCATCGTCGTTGCTGTCTAAATCACCGCTCAGGATGCTGGCGTTGGCGGTAATACTCAAGTCGCGGCCGGCAAGGGTGCTTTCTGTGCCGGCAAAACCTCCGTAGAGCTGTACGTTCTTAACCATCAGGAAAGTTACGTCACGGTTTGTTTCTACATCATTAGTTACAGGGTCTACACTGGGTTTGTAGGTTCCCTTTGCCACGTATATCTTTAAAGGATTACCGGCATCCCAAAGGGCATTGTCTTTATTGGCCTGCGCCCATTGCAGGGCGATAGCAAGGCTGGCAGGATTGCTCCAGGAGGAACCATCGCCTGTTGCGCTTTCTTTTACGTAGATAATGTGGTTGTTGGGTACTATTTGTGCCACTGCGGAGAATGCTGTTAAAACGTTGTGCAGTAAAACACTTAGCAATAGTTGGGGTAGACGTTTCATAGTTGCCTTTATTATTTAAAACACGATGTTAGTTCTAAATTTTCTTAGCTATGGATGATGATATCAATCATCGTTTACAACAGTGTAAAGATAGTTCCACCGGTATCATGCAGACGTTTGATCAATTTCAAATGATCATCCATTACCTGACACTAAAGATAGTGCTATGTTTTTAATCTGCAATGCACGGATTTTAACTTGTTGATATAGGATGACATAAACGCTGTCATATCGACGAGGTACGGGAAGATAATTGTTGATTCCCTGCATTTCCCTGATAAAGCAGTTTGGTATTAATGGAATTGTGCGACTATTGAAAAGATTTAACTTCGTTGATTTTCAATTCTCCCTGCGATCGAAATGACGCGGTGTGAATGACGGAAACAACGCAGTGTCATACAGCTATTCTGTCGCTGAGCTTCAGTAAAACATTGCACAAAAAAAGGCATCTTTCCCTCAGGAAAAGATGCCATACAAGATTTTTATCGTGAAATGTTTAGAAAGAAAAATCGTCTTCTATCGTGCTTTTTACAGGGCTTTCGTTCGAGTCGTTATACTCGTAACGTTTTTCAACAACTTCCTGGTTGTCTTTAATATATTCAACCGTTTCCTTTAGTCCTTCTGCAAATTTTTCAAAATCTTCTTTATATAAAAAGATTTTATGCTTTACAAAAACACCATCTTCCAATCTTTTTTTGCTCTCTGTAATTGTTACATAATAATCGTTAGAGCGGGTAGCTTTTACATCAAAAAAATAAGTGCGCTTGCCTGCCCTGACTTTCTTTGAAAAAACCTCTTCTCTCTCTTTGTTGTCGAAATCTCCCATAATTTGGTAAGCTAAGTTTTGGTTGCAGTAAATAAACGGATTAATTATTAAAGTTCAAAATAGAAAATGCGATAAACGCATTTTATGAGAGATTTTCCTGTTCTTCCAGCAATTGTTTTTCGTAAAGTTCGAAATAGCGGCCGCCAAGCTCAATTAAATCCTCATGTTTTCCGTGTTCAACAACTTTTCCTTCATCCAGAACCAGGATTTTGTCCGCATTTTTGATGGTCGAAATGCGATGGGCAATTAAAATGGCCGATTTTCCCGACATCACCCTGCCCAGATTATGTAAAATTTCCTCTTCGGTACGTGTGTCAACAGCCGAAAGACAATCGTCAAAAATCAGGATCTGCGGATTCGCTGCCAATGCCCGTGCAATAGAAACACGTTGCTTCTGTCCACCCGAAAGCGTGATGCCGCGTTCGCCGATAAGGGTGTCAAAGCCGTTATCAAAAGCGGCAATATTATCGTAAACGGCAGCATTGCGGGCAGCGGTCTCTATCGCTTCGCGGTCTATCTTTTCAGAGCTGAACGCGATATTATTCGCTATAGTATCCGAAAATAAAAAGACTTCCTGTGGTACAAATCCGATCTGCTTACGGTAGTTATGCAGGTTTAACGATTGGATTGGCTGGTTGTCGATGTATATTTCGCCCGATGTGGTATCGTACATGCGCATCAGCAGGTTGGCAATGGTTGATTTTCCGGATCCGGTTTTCCCGATAATAGCCAGCAACTCGCCGGGTTTCAGGTTGAACGATACATTGTCGAGCGCTTTTATACCTGTATCGGGATAAACAAAGCTGACATTTCTGAACTCGATATATCCTTGTATGGTGTGCGCATTGACAGCAGGCGATACAATTTCGGGCTTGGTATGCAAAAACTCGTTAATGCGCTTTTGCGATGCCGATGCCCGTTGAATTAGTGACGTGATCCAGCCCAATGATATCACCGGAAAGGTCAGCTGGTTAAGATAAACAATAAATTCGGCAATATTTCCGGCTGTGAGACTGCCGTTTATCACTTCGGTGCCGCCTACATAGATCGTTATGATCGTGCTGATTCCCACCAATAACATCATTAACGGGAAAAAGAGTGCCTGAACTTTTACCAGGGCCATTGAGTTATGCCGGTATTCATCGCTCTCATGCCTGAATTTACTGCGACTGTCGCTTTCGCGAACGTACGATTTTATCACACGAATCCCTGAAAAGGTTTCCTGGACAAAGCTGGAAAGATTTGAAAGCTGTTGCTGAATGCGCTCGCTGCGATAATTGATTATCCCGTTTACGTAATAAATAGCAAAGACCAGTATGGGCATAGGCAGTAAACAGAATACGGCCAGCCGGACGTTTACGCTGAACATGGCGTAAATTACCAGAATAAACAGCACGCTGGTGTTAATGGTGTACATGATTGCAGGACCCAGGTACATCCGGACACGGCTTACATCTTCGGTTACCCGGTTCATGAGGTCACCGGTATTATTGCGCCTGAAAAAGGCCATTGAAAGTTGCTGGTAATGTCCGTAAATTTCGTTTTTAAGGTCATACTCAATATGCCGCGACATCAGGATGATGGTCTGACGCATAAAAAACAGGAATAGCCCCCGTATAATGGATAACAGCAATACAACAGCGCCGAAAAAAAACAGGCTGTAGCCAAAGGTCTGATAAACCAGTTGCTGCCTACTAAAACCGTCAAACAAGCGGTACAGGCTGATATTTTCTTTTACCAGGTCAAAGGCTAAACGAATGACCTGGGCGGGCAGTACGGCAAACAGGTTAGATACAATAACAAAGAATATACCCGGTATCAGCCGCCAGCGATATTTATACAGAAACTTATTAAGGTAAGCCAGGTCTTTCATTCGGTTGGTAAAATTAGCTTTTTTTATAGCAGTAGTTATGTGATTTATGAATTATGATTTTAGAGTTACGATATGAGAAGGGCTTATGGGTTATGGTTCATAGCTTATAGTCGGGAAGTCAGAAAAGACCGAAAGTAATCTTTAATAATGGACAATGGATAGTTGACAACTGACAATGTGTGCATGGTTCAGCTCCCCTCTTCCGCCAGTTGGCGGAGCTGGGAGAGAGGCCAAGCAAGAACATAGATGTAAGAAACGAGATGAATAGCACAGTTTTACCCCCTCTCCTTTGGAGAGGGTTGGGGTGAGGCTTTAAACAACAAATACACAACCCTGTATAAATTATAAATTTTAGTACTTTTGTGCCCAAGCCGTATCCATCATAATAAAAATATGACATTGATCAATCCAGAAGAAAGCACCGTTTTTAATCAGCTCAAGAAAACAGGTCATAAAGAAGTAGTTTTTTGTTGCGATGAAGATACGGGGCTTAAAGCCATTATTGCCATACACGATACCACGTTAGGCCCGGCTTTCGGAGGAACGCGGATGTGGCCTTACCGTTCAGAGAACGAAGCCTTGCAGGATGTGTTGCGTTTATCGAAAACCATGACCTACAAAGCGGCTATAAGCGGTTTGAACCTGGGAGGCGGAAAAGCGGTCATCATTGGCGATAGTCGTAAAGATAAAAGTGAAGCGTTGATGCGCCGGTTCGGGCAGTTTATACAAAACCTTAACGGTTCGTTTATTACTGCCGAAGAGTTGGGAACCAGTCCGAAAGATATGGAATATATCCGTATGGAAACCAAATACGCTACAGGTATACCCGAATCAATGGGAGGCAGCGGCGACCCTTCGCCAATAACAGCACGTGGTGTATTTATGGGTATCAAAGCCTGCTTGAAAGAACTTTTTGGAGCCGATACGCTTGCCGGGAAATCGGTTGCGGTACAGGGCATCGGTCACGTAGGCGAAAAGCTGGTAGCTTTATTACGCGAAGAAAATGCTAAGGTGTACGTAAGCGATATCAATGAGTATGAGTTGGGAAGGGTTGCCAAACGTTATGGCGCTGAAGCAGTTTCAAACAATAATATTTTTGATATGGAGTACGATATTTACGCACCCTGCGCTCTGGGAGCAACCGTAAATACCGATACTATCAACAAAATGAAATGTGCTATTATAGCCGGATCAGCCAATAACCAGCTGGCAGACGAGCAGTTACACGGGCAGATGTTGTTGGAAAAAGGAATTTTATATGCTCCCGATTATCTCATCAATGCCGGGGGAATTATCAGTGCCTATTCTGAAATTGCCGGACACAACAAAAAGCGCACACTGCAATTAACAGAAAACATATATGAGGCCACACGGGAAGTGCTGCGGAAATCAAAGGCAGAGAATATTCCAACCAATATAGCAGCCGACCGCATTGCCGAAAAACGTATTGCTGACATCAAAAAAATAAAAGGATTATACTAAAATTATTCCCGGTTTCGGCCGGTCGTTCTTATAAATTATATGCTAAACAGAAGGCACCTCAGGGTAAAAGTACTGCAAACACTTTACGCTTATCATCAGTCAGAAAACAAATCGGTAAAGGCTTTTGAAAAAAGTTTGCTGAAAAATGTAGATGAGGTTTATGAGATGTATGTCTGGGTACTTTCATTGTTTATTGAAGTGGCCGATTATGTGGTGCTGGATGCCGAAGAGCGGGCCAACAAATTTTTACCTACCGAAAAAGACCTGAATGCCAATACCCGGTTACATACCAATAAATTCATCGAATCATTGCGTAACAATCCGGAGTATATGGATGCCGTAAAAAAGTATAAGATCTCCTGGAGCTTTGACCCTGAAGTTGCCCGTTCCATTGTGGGGATATTAAAAACCTCGCCCGAGTACGAGGCATATCTTCAAAATCCGGCCGACGATATGCGGGCCGAGAAAGAGATCATTAAGCATATTTTCAAGAAGATTATCCTGAAAACACCGGCAATAGAGCAGGTTTTTGAAGAAAAGTTTATAAACTGGCCGGTAGATAAAGAAGTGTTGCAGGCGCTTATTGCGAAAACGTTTAAAAACTTTACCAGCGATAACCCGGCAGAAAATCACCTCGCCGAATTATGCGCCAATTGGTCTGAAGACAGAGAGTTTATCACAGCATTGCTTAGCAAGTGCATAGCGTACGATGAACAATACCAGGAACTGATTTCACAAAAAACCAAGAACTGGGAAGCCGACCGTATCGCCATGATGGATGTGCTGCTGATGAAGCTGGCCATCACTGAATTGTTACATTTCTCGTCTATACCCGTTAAAGTAACTATTAATGAATATATCGAGCTGTCGAAGGAATTTAGTACACCGAAAAGCAACTCATTTATAAATGGTATCTTAGATAAAATTCTTGCCGACCTGAAATCGGCCGGTAAGATTCATAAATTTGGTCGTGGACTAATTGAATAACAGATGAAAAAAATAATTTTAATTGCATTTGCGGCAGTGGCTATAGCCGCTTGTAACAGCGAAAAACGTAACGGTTCCGCATCAGATTCAACAGCAGCCGTAACCGATTCTGTAAATGCGCCCGTGTTGAAATTTGAAGAAACCAATTACGAATTTGGTGTAATAAAACAGGGCGAAAAGGTTACACATGAATTTAAATTTACCAATGCAGGTAAAAGTCCGTTGGTAATTTCGGCAGCGCAGGCCAGTTGTGGCTGTACCGTGCCCGAATACCCGAAAGAGCCTATTGCTCCCGGCGCCGATGGTGTTATAAAAGTAGTATTTAACAGCGCCGGCAAATCAGGAAAGCAAACCAAATCAATCACTATAACGTCAAACGCCGTACCGGCAACTTCGGTTGTTTATCTGAACGGCGAAGTACAGGAACCAAAATAAATTAAAACTCAAAACTATGTCAGGAACTATTTTATTACAAGCCGGAGGCTCTGGATTAATGGGTATGTTACCCATGCTTTTAATCATTGTGGTGTTTTATTTTTTTATGATACGCCCCCAAATGAAAAAAGCGAAAGACCTTAAAAAATATGTAGCCGAGCTTAAAAAAGGCGATAGGGTTATCACCACCGCCGGGATACATGGTAAGATTGTGGATATGAACGAAACAACTTTTCTGATCGAGACCGAAGGTGGCGGTAAGATCCGTTTTGATAAGTCGGCTATATCGCTTGACGCATCCAAAGCGCTGAATACAAACACGCAAAAGTAAGGTTAGAATAGCGTTTATATTATTATCCCGCTTGTAGACACAAGCGGGATATTTTTGTATACGTAAACAGCTTTCAACTTTTTACCTTCAACTTTTAACTTAAATCATGGTACAGCTTGTCGTAATTGCCGATGAAAACAACGGAATTGGTTATCAGAACCAGTTACTGTGTCATATACCTGCTGATTTGAAGCATTTCAAGAGTCTCACGGTAGGCTTCCCGGTACTTATGGGGCGTAAAACATTTGAATCTATCGGTAAACCCTTACCCGGAAGAAAGAATATCGTGGTAACGCATCAGGATATAACTATTGAAGGATGCGACATTGCCCATTCATTGGAAGAAGCTATTGCTTTATGTAAGGGCAGTGAAAAAATTTCTGTGATTGGTGGTGCAACACTATACCGGCAAGCAATTGAATTAGCCGATGTAGTAGAGCTGACCCGCATTCATCACCGCTTTAAAGCCGATGCCTGGTTCCCGGAACTTGATGCGCAGGTTTGGAAAGAAATGCACGCAGAACAACATCAAGCCGATGATAAAAACCCGTATCCTTATACATTTATTACGTATAAGCGGAAGAAGGGCGTGTAACACTCATTTTTGGATATTGTTTGGCTTAAATCAAAAACTAATTATTAAGAATAAAAAATTTAATTAGATTTGCCGTCTTATTAAAAAAAGCTTTATAACTAAAAGAACTACAATTCATTAAAATGCAAGGTAAAGGACTGATAAAATTTGTGGCTATAGCGCTGGCCATTGCGTGTTTGTATTCGCTTTCTTTCACCTGGGTATCGCGTAAGGTTGAAAAAGATGCTAAGGAATATGCCAAAGGTGATCTCGCTAAAGAAAGAGCTTACCTGGATTCTATAGCTACCGTGCCGGTGTATAATTTAGGTTTTACCAAGTTTACTTACCAGTATTGCAAAGAGCGTGAAATTCCGTTGGGCCTTGACTTAAAGGGCGGTATGAACCTTACCATGGAAATTTCGCTGGAAGACCTGGTACGTAACCTGGCCAATAACCCGAGCGATGCCAACTTTAACAAAGCCTTGCAGAATGCCGAAGCCCGCACCAAAACATCACAAAAGGATTTTATTTCACTATTTGGCGAAGAATATGAAAAGTTAAACCCTAACGGGAAGCTGGTTCAGTTCTTTGCTACAAAAGATAATGCCAATAACCTTAAAATTAATGCAAGCAACAGCGATGTGCTGAGTTTCCTGCAAAAGGAAGCCAACAGTGCCATAGATCGCTCGTTTAACATATTACGTACCCGTATTGATAAGTTCGGGGTTGCCTCTCCCAATATTCAGCGTCAGCAGGGTACTAACCGTATTTTGATCGAGCTTCCAGGCGTATCTGACCCTAACCGTGTACGTAAGTTGCTTCAGGGATCGGCGAAGCTGGAATTCTGGGAAACATTTGATAATACGCAGATTTTCCCGTTGCTTGAAAATATCAATAAAATTCTGGCTGCCAACCAAAGCAGCACCGATACCACCAAAAAAGCAGTTGCTACCAGTAGTGCGGATACTGCTGCTCAAAAAGCCGGAGGTAAGCTGGCAGCATTGGGCGCTAAAAAAGATACCACCGGTAAAGACAGCGCAGGTTTGGCCAAAAATATGGCAGAGCAGGTTAAAAATAACCCTCTATTTTCACTGTTAACCCCGGCCTTCTACCAAACACAAAACGGGCAACAAGCGCTGCGCCCCGGCCCGGTTGTAGGATATGCTGCTCAGAAAGATACGGCTAAGATAAACAACTACTTCCATTCGGAAGCCGTTAAAGCCATTATTCCGGGAAATGTTAAGCTGCTGTGGTCAGTGAAACCAATGTCGCCGGAAACCAAAGTGTTCGAGTTATACGCTATCAAAATTACCCGTGGCGATGGAGCTCCCATTTTAGATGGAAGTGTAATTACCGATGCTAAAGACGATATTGACCAGCACGGTAACCCGGATGTTACCATGTACATGAACTCCGAAGGAGCCCGTGAATGGCGCCGGATCACGGCCGCTGCATCGGCTGATGCTAACAATAAGCAAAGTATTGCCATTGTGCTGGATGATGTAGTGTATTCCGCTCCTACGGTACAAAACGAAATCCCTAACGGTATATCACAAATTACCGGGAACTTCCAGCTAAGCGATACCAAGGACTTAGCCAACGTGTTAAAAGCCGGACGTTTACCAGCACCTGCACGGATTGCCGGTGAATATATTGTTGGCCCTTCATTGGGTCAGGAAGCTATTCATAACGGTTTGCTCTCATTCATAGTAGCTTTTGGTGTGATATTGATCTTCATGGCATTCTACTATAACCGTGCCGGATGGGTGGCCAACGTTGCGTTGCTGATCAACCTGTTTTTCATCATGGGGATACTGGCATCGCTGGGAGCTGTACTGACACTGCCCGGTATCGCCGGTATTGTGTTAACCATCGGTTTATCGGTAGATGCGAACATTCTTATCTTTGAGCGGGTGCGTGAAGAGCTTGCCCACGGAAAGCAGATATCAATCGCGATACGTGAAGGATTCAGGCATGCCATGTCGTCCATTATCGACTCTAACGTTACCATTTTAATTCTCGGTATTATCCTGTATATATTCGGTAGCGGCCCGGTACAGGGTTTTGCCACCACGTTATGTATCGGTATCGTGTCGTCATTGTTTGCCGCGGTGCTCATCTCACGTGTTATCTTTGAATACCTGCTGGATCATAAACATCACGTATCATTTGATAACAAAATTACCCATGATGCTTTCAGGAATATAGCCTTTAATTTCGTAGGCCATCGTAAGCTGTACTATTCCATATCATCGGCTATCATTGTTCTGGGTATTATCTTCTACCTGAAACATGGAGGCTTAAACTTAGGCATCGACTTTAAGGGCGGTAGAACATATATCGTTCATTTTGATAAGAATGTTAATGCTGAGGATATAAAAGCCAAGCTGACCCCTCATTTTGATAATGAAGTGCCTGAAGTTAAAACAGCAGGTGGAGATAATCAGCTGAAAATTACTACCACGTACCATGTAGCCGACCAAAATCAGCAGGCTGATAAAGTGGTGACAACAGCGCTTGAAAAAGGTCTGGCAGAAAGCAGGGTGAAGTATGATATATTAAGCTCGCAAAAGGTAGGCCCGCTTATTGCGAATGACATTGTATATGGCGCTTATGCAGCCGTATTGTTCTCCTGCCTGGTGATGTTTATATACATTGTTGTACGGTTCAGAAAGTGGCAATACGGTTTGGGTGCTGTGGTGGCCTTGTTCCACGACGTGTTCCTGGTGCTTTCTTTCTATACTATTTTAGATGGCCTGGTTCCTTTCTCTCTGGAAATTGGACAGGACTTTATAGCCGCAATTCTGACGGTAATGGGTTATACCATGACAGAAACCGTTGTTGTATTCGACCGTATCCGTGAAAAGCTTACCGAACGGGGCAAATCTGATCTCCACGGCGAAGAACGTAACCAGTTGATCAACTTTGCTTTGAACAGCACATTGAGCCGTACGATATTGACCTCGCTGACCGTGTTCTTCGTATTGTTGGTGATCTTTATTTTCGGTGGCGACAGCATCAGGGGCTTCATATTTGCATTGCTGATCGGTCGTATCATCGGTACATACTCATCGCTGTGTATTTCTACCCCGATAGTAATCGACTTCGGTAGTAAAGAAACCAAATAAGTATTTTGTTTTCATAATAATAGCAGAAGGCTCCAATTGAAAAATTGGGGCTTTTTGTATTTATAATGAAGACGATATTGCCCTGCCATTGACTCTTTTTGAGGCAATAATGGCAAAACCTCTGGGAAATTGTTTGTTGCTTACGGTTTGCGCTCAGAAGAGGATGAGTAAGATTAAAAAGATAGAAGATCTGGCAGCATTTTGGGATGTTGCCAGCGTTAAGCTGTTTCACTATTCCAGCCTAAAGCCTTTACTTTCTCTATTGCAAATTGTAATTGTTCTTCCTCGGTTAGATTGGTGTTATCTAAAATAATAGCGTCTTCGGCCCTTACCAGCGGACTTTCTTCGCGGGTAGTATCCTGGTAATCGCGATGAGCCAGGTTTTCGAAAACTTCCTCTAAGGTGATGCTCTCGCCTTTAGTGATCAGCTCATTGTAGCGCCGCTCGGCCCTGATCTTTGGGTCGGCAGTCATAAAAAACTTTAGCTGGGCATCCGGAAAAACCTTTGTGCCGATATCCCGGCCATCCATCACGATATTCTTTGATCTGCCCAGCCGTTGTTGCTGTTTTACCATATCGGTACGGACGGCTTTAATGGCGCTCACGGCACTTACATTCTCAGAAACCGGCATCTGGCGGATCTCTTCGGAAACTTCTTCTCCATTCAGTGTGATATGCGATTGGTAATCGCGGGAATGAAAACTGAGATGAATATCCTCAAGCGCTTTGGCAACTGCTTTCTCGTCGGTTAAATCAATATGATTACGTAAAAAATACAATGTTACAGCCCGGTACATGGCGCCGCTGTCGATATAAATAAAATGAAGCTTTTTAGCCAATGCTTTGGCCAGTGTACTTTTTCCGCATGAAGAATAGCCATCAATGGCAATGATAATATTACCCATCACAGCAAATGTAATGTTTAAAACATTAATCAGTAATTTAGTCTTGATTTTCTGCTTACTTTGTACATGCACTTTACCATTGGCGATTTACAGCCGAATATTACGTATAAAACTTCCCGGAGTGGGGGAAAAGGTGGTCAGCATGTCAATAAAGTATCATCAAAGGTTGAACTGAATTTTGATATTAGCCAATCTTCGTTGTTTACACCGGAACAAAAGCAACTGATCACGGACCGGTTAGCTAACCGGATATCTTCAACCGGTATGTTACAGATTATTTGCCAGCAAGACCGTAGCCAGCTTGCCAATAAGCAACGCTGCCAGGATAAGCTGATCGCATTGTTGCATCAGGCATTAAAAGTTAACAAATCCCGTAAGGCGACTAAACCAAAGCGTTCGGCAATTGAGAGCAGGTTAGAGCAAAAACGGAAGCAGGCGCTTAAGAAAATGGGGCGTCGTAGTGATTTCTTTGATTAGATAGTATAATTGTATTTAAAAATATACACTTTGGTCGTGAAAACCGTCTTCCCGCTTTGTTAAAAGCTGTTTTTTAACTTTGGTGCATTTATTGAACTTTATCTGTAAAACAGGAATTTATGAAAACAAAAAATGTTTACAAGTACAAGGTAAAACGGTCTGTCGATTACAATTTTGCTTTATACAGCATCTTGTTTGTACTACTGCTGGTAACCATGATCATCAATTCATGCAACCAGTAATGGAGAACAGCTGTACTTAATATTGCAGCAATTATTCATATAATCGTTGCCTGTTCTTATTTTCCCAGATCAAGTTTTAACGAGAACACATTGCTGTACAAAGCATCAGATGCTTTACCAACGTTAGTCAACGCATAATCAATATAAACATTGTTAATGCGTACACCAACACCCATATTCGGTTGGTACATATAATTTTTACGGCCTTCAAAATCAATTGATTGCTGAATGTTTCCGATTCCGCCACGCAGATAGGCTATCTTTTTGAAATTAACTTCTAACCCCACGGTTGGATCTATGCTTACCGGTTTGGCCGAAACCAGGACATTTCGCTTGCCATCGGTTGTAAAATTGAGATCAACTTCGCCGGTCAGGCCGATATTCTTGCCGATATTGCTGCTATACGAGGTACCTAAAATAATACGTGGATAGGTAATTTCGGTACTGCTTTCAGGTATATCGTTCCCGGTGGTAGTATAAACCGTACTTAGCTTATCGGCATTGTAGCTCCAGGAGTTAAAGGTGGTGGTAATGTCACGTCCAACAGCAGCAAAACCCCATTTGCCAAGCTTATATTGCAGGCCAATATCAATTCCAAATCCAAACGATTTTCCATACTGTCCAACCTTACGGTGAATGATCTTTGCATTAGCGCCATAAGTTAGCCCATTTGCCGGGATGATACTGCCCGTACTATCTTTACGGTTGTTCTTTTTTCTTCGGGCATACGATAGTATTAGCGCATAGTCTGCCGAAGAGAAAGATTTTACACGGTCGTAATTAATGTTGCCATCAGCATCAATGAGCTCTGATGTATCCGGAATATCATCTACCGCGAAGCGGATAATGGAAGCGCCCACAACAGCCGTATGGTCGGCAACGGCAGTGGCAAAGCCGGCATAGTCATATTTGGCCAATCCGGCAAAATATTCGGAGTGCATCAAACTGGCCTGTGTTGGGTTTTCCATCCGCATTAACCCCGCCGGATTCCAGTACCCGGCAGTTACATCATTTACCGATGCCACTACCGATTGCGACATGCCAAATGCCTGCGAGCCAACGCCAATGCTTAGAAATTCGTTGCTGTATTTCTGCTGGGCAAATCCCGCTAATGGGATAAAAAACAAAAAGAAAAGATAAAAAGTAAGGCGCATTAATTTAAGCGGGTGTCAATTTCTTCAAATATAATCATAAAATCAAAATCAAAGTTATTGACATAATTGCTTATTACATCGCTTAGCTGAGCTTTTTGTGTATCGGTAAACGGATTTTTCCATAAACGGGCGCATATCTGGTTCAGGGAATAGGTAATGTTTTCTATTTCGCTGTAGCGATGCAGGTAGGCACTACGTATAAATTCGTCATAAAACCTGAAAAAATGAGGGATCTGATCAATGCCATTTATAGCTAAAAATTGATCGATTGCAGTTTTTTCTACCTGTTTCAGATAATTATAGAAATCCCCCGCATCAACAATTTCTTTTGTGATAAGCAGATGATCTAACAAAAGCTCAAGCGTTATATGAGCCAGGAAGGAAGGCCTTACCGGCGATTCTCCGATTACCGGCAGAACAGCCTGCTTAATTAGCTGTGTCTGTGAGAAAAAATAAGTGGAGTTATGGAAATGCTTGTCTACTTCGAGGTGCCGGTTCCATCCCCTAAGGATAAGAGATAACGCCGTATCAGCCTGTAATTGTTCCGCATGCTTGTTGGGATGTATGATCCATGATTTATTGGCATTTTTTATCAAATCGGGCAGCACCGTTCCCAGTACCCTTTCGGGATGAGGACAATACCGGTCGAAATAAAAATGTGATAAAAAGTTCATGTTCGTTTCCTGTTCCTACAAAATAAGGATTTTTTCAGAATAGCCGAAATGTGTATAGCGTGATTTCAGGCAAGCTTAGCTCGTTTGTACAATTCTCCTATCTTTGCAACGCGAATTTTAATATTAGTTTCATCCATGAATTTTATTGAAGAACTGAAATGGAGAGGTATGCTCCACGATATAATGCCCGGTACCGAAGAAGAATTAAACAAAGGTATGGTCGCGGGCTATATCGGTTTTGACCCGACAGCAGATTCGTTGCATGTGGGGCATCTTACCCAGATCATGACTTTAATTCATTTTCAGCGGGCCGGTCATAAGCCGGTTGCACTGGTAGGTGGCGCTACCGGTATGGTGGGCGATCCATCCGGGAAATCTGCTGAACGTAACCTGCTTTCGGAAGAAATATTAACGCATAATGTTCGCTGCATTGAAGCACAGCTGAAGAAATTCCTGGATTTTAATTGCGGGGCCAATAGTGCCGAAATGGTGAACAATTACGATTGGTTCAAAAATTTTAATTTCCTGGATTTTATTCGTGATGTAGGTAAGCATATTACCGTTAATTACATGATGGCTAAAGATTCGGTAAAAAAGCGCCTTGAAGGCGATGCCGGAATGTCGTTTACCGAGTTCAGCTATCAGTTGGTGCAGGGTTATGATTTTTACTGGCTCTGGAAAGAAAAAAACTGTAAGATACAGATGGGCGGTTCAGACCAGTGGGGGAATATCGTTACCGGAACAGAGCTTATCAGGCGCAAGGCCGCCGGAACCGCATTTGCCGTAACAACCCAGCTTATTAAAAAAGCAGATGGTACCAAATTCGGTAAGACTGAAAGTGGCGCCGTATGGCTTGACCCGAAAAAAACATCGCCCTATAAATTTTACCAGTTCTGGCTGAATACTACGGATGAAGATGCAAAAAGCTGGATACGTATATTCTCTTTAAAACAACAGGAAGAAATAGAAGCGCTTGAAACAGAGCATGACCAGGCCCCGCACCTGCGGATTTTACAAAAGGCGCTTGCCGAAGAAATCACTGCACGTACCCATTCTGAGGAAGCGCTGCAAACCGCTTTAAAAACCTCGGAATTCCTTTTTGGAAATGGTTCGCTTGCATTTTTACAGGATATGACCTTTGATGAAGTATTGGACGTGTTTGATGGTGTTCCGCAATTAAATGCATCAAAAACCGGTTTACAATCAGGTATTCCTGTTATGGATCTGCTGGCTGATACCGGTATTTTTCCGTCTAAGGGCGAAGCCCGGAAAATGATACAAAACGGTGGTGTTGCCATTAACCGGGTTAAGATTACGGATATTAATGAAGTGCTGACGACAGATAAGCTGGTTAATAATGCGTTTATGGTTATCCAGAAAGGGAAGAAGAATTATTACCTGGTTATTTTTCAATAAAATTTGATTTTTTTCAGACTTTTGTCGTAGCTTTGAGTATTAATGTCTGATGTATGGCAAAGAAAAATCAAGTTTCAGAACCTGCTGTTGCATACAATGCCCTGCCGCAATCTTCGGTAATGAACCTGTTCGGGGGGGCAAATATTTTGCACCTAACCGGGTCATTAAGCTCAGATTTTGAGTTTTTAAATCTTACCCGGCGGGGTATCCCCAAAAAGTCATTGCTAACACTGGCTAAAAAAATATCGCTTACCATTCAGGATATCGCAGATATTCTGCATATTTCAGAGCGTACGTTGCAACGCTATGATGATAACGCCCTGATTAAGCCGGAGCACTCAGAAAAGGCCATTGAGCTTGCACGTTTGTATGCCCGTGGGGTAGAGGTTCTGGGTACTTTAGAGGCGTTTAAATCCTGGATGAACACCCCCAATTATGCCTTGCATAACGAAGTTCCGTTAAGTTTATTAGATACGTCAATCGGGTTCGATATGGTGCTTGCAGAGCTTGGCCGTATAGAACATGGTATATTCTGCTAATGCTCATATACCGGATAGCTACCTGCGCTTATGTTACCGATTTAAGTGGCACCGGTGCCCGTTTGTACGGTGGCCGCTGGAATGAAGTTGGCGTACCCATGGTATATTTTGCATCTTCAAAACCTCTGGCTGTGCTGGAAGTGCTGGTGCATATCCGGCCTGACCAGCTTCAGGGAGATTATTGCTCAGCCTGTTTTGATGTGCCTGAAAATAGTATTGACACTATTTCAATGTCCGATTTATCCATAGACTGGAAAGATAGCGCCAGGGCATTGCGCCTCAAATACATTGGAAAATATTTTATAGCCGAAAAAAAGCATTTGCTGATGAAAGTGCCCTCGGCAATTGTTGAGGGCGAATATAATTACCTGCTTAATCCACTGCATCCGGATGCTTTGAAAGTCAGGTTGGTAGAAAAGAAGATTTTTGAGTTTGATAACCGCCTGAAGGAGTAACTATTGCACCAGCAGGTTGCATCCGCGGATATCGCTGTTGTCAAACCTGCCAATAACCTCGAACGAATCATCAGGATACAACTTTCCTAAATCTTGCGTGGCAATAAAGGAACACGAGTGGATATTAGCTAAGTCGATAACATTAATTCCTCCGGTGTGGCCATGCTCGATCAGGCTTAGCGGGTCGTTGGTATCACGAAGCAATACCTTCATCCATCCCGGGCACCGGAAAATTCCATCGCTCTTTGAATATGCCTGCGAGAGTAGCTCGGTCATCCCATATTCAGAATGGATTGCCGTTACTCCAAAGCCTTTGCAAAGCAATTGGTGTAGCTCGGTGCGTATCATTTCCTTTCGCCGGCCTTTCATACCGCCTGTTTCCATCACAATCAATTCCGGGAAATCAACGGTATACTGCTCGATGAAATCCAGCAGGGCATAGGTTACACCCAGCAGGATAGTTGGTATTTGCAGGGCTTTGAGGTTTTGCAGCGTTTGATATAGATCATGCTGGTTATACAGGAAATAACCGCTTTCCGTATGATTACTTCTACGGATAAGGTCATCCGTCATATAAATTAATGATGAGCCTTCACGCTCCTGGTAAGAGGGCAACAACGCTAATATGGCGTAATGTGACACGTCGTCGTAAAAATGATTAAAAGCCGCCAGATAGCTTCGTTCATACAACGATACATCCGTTACCAGGTGCCTGCTTTGAACCATTCCTGTTGTTCCCGAACTGGTAAACACAATCTGCGGTTTAGCGTCGTCACAAATTACATCATGCGATTTAAAGAACCCGATAGGCAAAAACGGGATCTGTTCAATTTGTCTGACAGCAGGTATGTCAATTCCCAGGTTTTTAACAAAACTGGCATATACTTTATTGGCCGTGGCCTGATACCGGAAAATATCAAGTGCTAACTGTTCAAAGCGGACAGGGCTGTGCGCTGAAAATAATTGCTGAATAGGAATATTCACAGGGCAAAGATACAGCTAAAAGATTCAGGCCTTGTGTTCCGGATTTAAGCTTTTTGTAAAAAATGCTGCTTTGCAAAAATATCCTGCCAGGGCAGCCAAGCCGGCAACAAGTCCTCCGATCAAAGCTGTAACCAGTAAAATTACTATCCAACTAATGCTGGTTTCGGGTAACATAAACAACTGCGCTACCCGGTTGGCCAGCAAATTTTGGTTAGGAATGGTATAATACAAGGCAGTGCCTATCCATAACAAGAAAATTGCCCAGAACCCGGATTTAAAAGCGTTTTTGCCGGCTGTTGAGCGCCACAATGACAAAGCAAAAGCTACAGGAACAATAATCCACCAGGGTAAAAAGAGCTGCAAAATAAAAGCGACAATCAGTATAAATAAAAATAACATGGCTTAGCGATTTGAAAATTTAACCGTATGGAACTTTTTATCTGTTACGGGCGAAATAAGAAAATGCAGGCTATCCAGGTTGCCCGTTGACCAGATGGTCAGCATATCATCGTAGTAAAAGCTGCCGGGATTACCGGATTGCCCGCCGGGAATAATACCGTAGGCTTTTACAGGGTTGCTTAGATCAACAACCATACGCCATGAAGGGCCGCTTTCCGGCCCTAAGGCATTCACTGCGCCTTTAGCGCCGCCAATGTGCAATATCCTGGAACCAAATCCGGCAATTTTAGCCAGGTGATTTACCCGCCGGCTTCTTACATTGCCCCACTGCCATTGGTAACTTACAGGGCCGAATCCTCTTACCAGGCTATCAACCGCATAACGGAATGATTTATCAACCAAATCTTTTAGTGTTTCTTTTTGCGGGGTTTTTACATTATCGAACCAGCGGGAATCCGGTTCGTGTAGAATAAGCTGAACGGTTCTATCCTGCGATGGATAACGCATGGGGAATTTCGTGTCGCCAAAATCATCATCCCAAATTTCTTTTGACAGGTTTTGCTGCCATATCTCGAAAATACTAGCTGCTTTTTCATCGGCATTATAGCGTTTGTTCCAGTTTTTCATCAGGTATAAACATTCACCCTCGGTAGCTGAAAGATTATCCCGGTTAAGGTATGATAATAAAGTAGGCAGAATCTCGTCTGCCAGCATGCTGTAATTGTCGTTTTGCAGGTTGCGCATACTGTCAACGGTGGCGTTGCTCATGGCAGACAAGCGGGCATTAAGGCGCTCGGCCCGTTCGTTGAGCGAAAATTCCCAGTTAACGTAATAAGGATATGTACTATCAGTAGAAGGTTGATTAGCCGAAACAAGGTAACCTTGCGGCGGATTTTTTACCGTTGGGTTCTGGTCTGCCGGGATGCGGCCATGCCAGTCGTTTTGGGGATTGCTGCCATCCAGCAAAAATTTGCCCTGGTCTTTCCACTTTAGCGGGAAGTAACCATTGGGTGTAATGGCAATATCGTTATTGGTGCTGGCAAAGATAAAGTTCTGTGCCGGAGCCGTAAAGCAGGTAAGGGCTTTGCGATAGTCATCGTAATTTTTTGCCCGGTTAAGCAGGTAAAATGTTTTGATGTCTGATGACGGGTCGTGTGCAATCCACCGTAAGGCATATCCCTGCGGCACATTGGCGGCTTTTGAAAAATTGCCCGGTTTTTGATTTTCAAGATAAACCACAGGCCCCTGGTGCGTGTACAGAACCGTATCTGATACGGTTTTTCCACCGCGAACACGGATAGTTTCAATACGTTGCTTTATAGTATTCCATTGGTTATTATACCAATATTGTTTATGCTGGTTGTCCTTAAATTTTACGCTGTACCAATCCAGCACATCGGCATATACGTTGGTAACGCCCCAGGCAATATGCTGGTTAAACCCGATAATGACGCCCGGCGAGCCGGGAATTGATACACCATACACGTTCATTCCGGGCGAACTGAGCTGCACCTGGTACCAGATGGCCGGTAAGGTGAGGTTAAGGTGTGGGTCGTTAGCCAGCAAGGGATGCCCGCTTGCTGTTTTGTTGCCGGATAAGGCCCAGTTGTTACTTCCAATGCCGCTTTCATGTTGCTTTGTCGTGATAGTTGAATTGAATGCCGTATAGGTATCTGGTATTTCTGGAATGGCTACGGGCTTAAAATTCCAGGTTGTACCGGCGGGTATGACCGGGTTGGATTTGTAATAGAAATCGGGAAACAGGTCGCTGGTAATTTCGGGGCCGTATTTTTTCAGGATATTGCTCATATAAAATTCATCAGAACCTCCGGCCAACGTAGCCGACATGAGCTTGAGCAATAAGGCCGAATTAATGATCTCCCATTTTTCGGGTTTGTAATCCAGTAGCTTGAACTCGATGGGGTAATCTCCGGGCTTTAGCTGGTTGATGTACGCGTTTACACCGTCGGCATAACGTTGCAATACCCGCTTCTGTTCAGGATCATTATCCAACTGCTTAACCATATTTTCGGCGCCGTAGCCCATCCCCATACGGCGTTGGTAACGGTCTAACTCCAGGGCCTTGGCGCCCACAACTTCCGATAGCCTTCCTGCCGCGAAACGGGTTTGAAAGTCCATTTGCCACAAACGGTCGCGGGCGGTTAAATATCCCTGAATAAAGTATAGATCATCATCGTTTTGGGCAAAAATGTGTGGAATCCGGTGTTCATCAAACGTGATGCTTACCGGGCTTCTGAGGCTATCCAGCGCCATATCCTGTAAAGAAAACCGGTTGATCTTCTCGGCGTTTTTCCAGAATCCCCGGAATGGATTTAAAAATTTACCCAATGGCGGGATATCGCCTAATTTGGTATTTAAAATGATGGTGAATGCAATAACAAAGGCTGATAGACCAATAGCTTTAGCGTATTTCATACAAGCTAAAGTACAAATAAACACGTATTTGTGCGGTTGCTAAAGTTTGATTTTTTTGAGGCTTTGTGCATTAGATGTTTAATAATTTGTTGAATTTATTGCGATGTTGATATGTTTAATGCGTTTAATTGCGATATCTGTGTATATTTGAGTTTAATGGCCTGAAATGAACACAATGGAAGATAAGAAAGAGATTACGGAAGAGACTCAGAATCAATATAGTATAGAGCAACTGGATGAAGGCATACAGCATGTAAATAACCCGGTTGTAGGTGTGCAGCCTGTAGAAAAGAAATACTTAACAGCCGTAAAAGAATATAACCAGCTTTATAATAATTTTTATTTTTCTGATGGCGATGCCAGGGTAGAGGTAAGAGTGGTTAGCGATGAAATAATCCGTGTGCGGATGGCGCCCCACGGTACTTTCCTGGAAGATTTCTCGTATGCTGTTCCGCAAACAGAGCAGCGGGCAACTGTATTTTCGTTCAACGAGACTGTTGATGCGTATAAAGTTTCTACCAACACTATTGCATGTATTATTTATAAGGAAAATTTCCACATCGCTTTTGCGGATAATATAGATACGATTATTAACGAGGACGCGATTGCCATGCATTGGGAGGAAAACCTGGATTATGGCGGTTACTACGTTTATGCAACTAAAAAAGCTACCGAAACCGAAGCCTTTTATGGCCTGGGCGATAAAACCGTAGACCTTAACCTTCGTGGCTCACGCCTGCAAAACTGGAATTCGGATACCTATTCGTTTGCCAAAGGCCAGGATCCTTTGTACCGCTCAATTCCTTTTTATATCGGCATAAACGGCGAAACCAGCTACGGGATATTTTTTGATAATACCTTTAAAACACAGTTTGATTTTGCCCATGAAAATGCCGGGCAAACCAGCTTCTGGGCCGATGGCGGTGAACTGCAATACTACTATATACACGGGCCTAAAATGATAGATGTGGTAAAACGTTACCATATTTTAACCGGAACTCACCAGTTGCCGCCTATGTGGGCTTTAGGTTTTCATCAGTGCCGCTGGAGCTATTATCCCGAAAGTAAAGTAAAGGATATAGCCCGGAACTTCAGGGAACGTAAAATTCCATGTGATGCCATTTACCTGGATATTGATTATATGGATGGCTACCGTTGTTTTACCTGGAATAAAAAATATTTTCCCGATCCAAAACGGATGATCAAAGAGCTGGCGGATGATGGATTTAAGACGGTTGTAATTATCGATCCCGGAATTAAAGTAGATGAAAATTACTGGGTATTTCGCGAAGGAAAGGAAAAACGGTATTTCTGTCGCCGGTGTGACGATTACTTTATGGAAGGCTATGTTTGGCCCGGACGCTGTCAGTTTCCTGATTTTACCAATCCTGAAGTACGTGAATGGTGGGGCGGTTTGTTTAAAGAATTGGCGGAAACCGGCGTTGCAGGAGTATGGAATGATATGAACGAGCCTGCAGTTTTCGGAACCGGTACATTCCCGGTAGATGTGCGGCATAATTACGATGGTTATCGCGGGTCGCACCGCAAGGCGCATAATGTTTACGGTATGCAAATGGTGCGTGCCACGTACGACGGGCTTAAAAAACAATATAAAAGCAAACGTCCGTTTACTATAACACGAGCCGGCTATTCCGGCGTTCAGCGGTATTCTTCTGTCTGGACAGGAGATAACGTGGCATCGTGGGAACACCTTAAGCTGGGTACAGTGCAATGCCAGCGATTATCGATGTCGGGCATTTCATTTTGCGGAACGGATATCGGCGGATTTAGCGGTGAGCCCGATGCTGAATTATTTACCCGCTGGATACAGTTTGGCGTATTCTCGCCATTTATGCGGGCCCATTCGGCCGGCGATACCCGCGAACGCGAACCCTGGAGCTTTGGCGAGGAATACGAGGCTATAAACCGTAAGTTCATTGAGCTGCGATACCGTTTATTGCCTTATATCTATTCTGCATTCTGGGAACAACATCGTTATGGCTTCCCGATATTGAGGCCCGTAGCAATGCTTGAGCAGGCAGATCAAACTAATCACTACCGTGAGAACGAATTTACATTTGGCGATAAAATCCTGGTTGCTCCTGTAACAGAGCCTGGTCAGAAAAGCAAGATCGTCTATCTGCCGAAAGGTAAATGGTACGATTACTGGACGCACGACCTGATTGAAGGGGGCGCTGAAATTACTGTAAATACGCCATTAGACAGTATGCCGATCTTTGTCAGGGCTGGTTCGGTTATTCCCGAATCGCCGCTGATGCAATATGTTGGCGAATTTGAACCGGACGAGGTAATGTTCCAGGTTTATTATGCCGATTATGAAGTTAACTCATTTTGCTACGAAGACCACGGCGATACCTTTGCATACGAGCAGGATATCTACATGGAAAAGAAGTTTGTTGTAAATGGTGACGCTTCTTCGTTTACCATCAGGCAATCTATAGAAGGTTTGTTTACACCGAGATATGAAACTTATGATCTGAAGATCATTAGCCTGCCTTTTAAACCGGCACGTATTGTTGTTGATAATAAAGATTATGCCGGATCGCTGGAGGAAGATGAACTGAAATGTATCCGGATAAAGGTGAATAAAAACTTTAAATACATACAGGTGCTGGCTTGATGGGTATAAGCTATAGCTACTTAAAATAACAAAACCCTGGGAGACCAGGGTTTTGTGCTATAACAGACCGTTATTTACAAGGACAATTTTCCTTTGCCGGACAATCTGCCTTAGTTGTGCAATGGTCTTTGCTACAACTGGTACAAGTTGCTTGTTTGGTATTGGCCTTTTTAACGGGAACTTCTCCGTTAGCTATAACAGTAGCAGCGGCAAATACAATTGCCAGCATGCTTAAACCTATTTTTTTCATTTCTTTTTAGAATTAAATGTTAATAAATATAAAATTGCAACGGTTCAGGTTTGCTTTATTTATTAACAGGCTTTGGGAGGTTTCCAATGTAAAGAATAATAGGCAGATACATGCCCTATTTTGTGTAGTAGTACCGGTTTTTGGATTTGGTTTGTAGCAGGTTTGCGGATGTTGATGGGTTCTGAAAACAAAAAACCGCATGTACTGCAGGAAAACATCATCGGGCATCCCGGTTTATTGCAATTGTCATCTTGCTTATTTGCTGCATTACGATGGCAGACAAGGTTGCCAGACAGGTATTGACAACATGAGCTATTTTTCACCGGTTCCATAACAGGCTTCATTATCCCGTTAAAAGAGGATATGAAAATGATGCAGGTTATTAATAGAACCGATAATAATCTCATAGTTACAAAGGAATGAGATTATTATCTAAAATCAAAGGCTCTTTTGCTGTTTAAAACAATAGCACGCAGCGGTAAAACTTAGAAGCTGTTTAAATTTTATATAAAGTTTTTACAGGCTTAATTCATGGACGGTGAAGACACCGTTCATGGTCTCAGCGGGGGCTGGTGTTGCTCTGCATAACTTATCTTTTTCATTTTTAAACAGCTTCTTAGTGCTAAACCGTTAAACTATCATCCGGGAAATCTGGTGTAATATCATTATCAGTATCGTTAATTTTCCGCACAACATCTTTGATCACATCATCCAATTGTTCTACAGACTCCTTTAGTAAGGCAATAGTGCGCTGATTCTCTGCAGAAAGACTGGTGTAGTCAATAATTTCCATAAGGCCAAGCACATTGGCAACCGGTCGTCTGAGCTTGTGGCATTGCGTATGAATAATCTCTTTCAGTAACTGATTTTGTTTTTGCAACGCCTGGTGTTGCTGTAATACCGTTTGTTCTTCGGTTGCAATTCTTTCTTCCAGTTCGATCTTCCGGGAAGAGAGAAAATCCACAATGTCTTTTTTAAAGATCAGGCCATCCAGTTGCTGTTCTTTAAAAACGGGCAATACCTCAGAATGACCATCCTCCATAGTTTGCAGGACATGAGTAACCGAGCAATCGGCCGTAAGGATAGTTTTCTCCGTAAGGCAATCAATTACCAGGTTGTGAGGCTTTGCAGTAACATCAAACGGAGTAAGCACTCCAAGAAAAATATTTGTATCATCATCAATAACAGCAAGCGCCTTATATGTAATCAGCTCCTGTCTTACAGAGTTAATACTTACATAGGGTTTTACTACTTTGAAATCATAGCGTATCAGTTCTGAGATATTCATTTATATGTCGGATTGCTCAATATTTGAAAA
The DNA here is from genome assembly GCF_008274585.1 of Pedobacter sp. BS3. Classification (GTDB taxonomy): domain Bacteria; phylum Bacteroidota; class Bacteroidia; order Sphingobacteriales; family Sphingobacteriaceae; genus Hufsiella_A. The sequence goes on from NZ_VTRT01000005.1 coordinate 79,485, forward strand.
CGAAACAGCTATTTTAAAATCAACTTTTAACAATTCTCCTTCGGCAATAAAAGGAAATACCTTTACCGATAAAATATCAATGATCTTTGTATGTGGTATTTTTCTTAATATCTTTTTATTAATGAATACGGCCTCAACATATTCATTTTTTACTTCGAACATTTCAAAACCATTCGGTATAAGCAGATCAAAAGACCGGCTTAGTCCATGTTTCCCCTGCGGAGAATATTTGCCAACTACCAATATATCATGAAAAGGCGGAAGTTTTATTTCTTCAAAAGAGAGGCTGATGCTGTAATGAGGCTCTGATTTGTTATTCCGGGCTGTCTTGCTCATAATTGCCTGATAAACTATTGAAACAAATTTAATATAATTTTTTAAAAGTTAATTTCTTTATTTAAAAAAATGTAAATCGTTACACTTTCTTAGAGATAATTTTCAACCGGATGTACTTTGCAATGGCTATCAGCGGGTTACCCCGTGTTTGATATATTCAGAGCCGCCCCCCAAAGATATCTCCATTATTTGCATATTTATTTTCTCATTCTCACAATTCTTTTTATAACTTGTAAAACTGTTTTTACTTTAAAAAATATCTCCTGATGGAAAAAGAGCCGAACCAGGTAATTGCTATTTCACGTTTTACAGACTTTGATATAAGCCTGTTCAGAGCCGGGAAACATTTTAAATTATACGAAAAATTTGGGTCACATGTTACAGATCATCAGGGTTTTTCCGGAACTTATTTTGCGGTTTGGGCTCCCAATGCCGAGCGGGTTTCGGTTATGGGTAACTTTAATGGCTGGAACCGGTACACACACACATTGTATGTCCGGTGGGATGGTTCGGGCATTTGGGAAGGCTTTATTCCCGGTGTAAAAACCGGCGAAACCTATAAATATTTTATACGTTCGCATAACGGCGAGGAGCTTGAAAAAGCCGATCCCTTTGCGTTGCGTTGGGAAGAGCCGCCACATACAGCGTCTATTGTATGGGATACCTGGTATGAGTGGAACGATGAAAAATGGATGGACAGACGGGCTGAGAAAAACGCTCTGAATAAGCCTGTTTCGGTTTATGAAGTGCACATTGGCTCCTGGGCCCGCAGTCCGGAATCGCCCGACCAGTTTCTGGGCTACCGCGAAATTGCCGATAAGCTGGTTCCTTATGTTAAGGAAATGGGCTTTACCCATGTTGAGCTTATGCCGGTGATGGAACATCCGTATTATCCCTCATGGGGATACCAGGTTACCGGCTATTTTGCAGCTTCGTCGCGTTACGGTGCGCCGCAGGATCTGATGTACCTGGTAGAAAAGCTGCATCAGCATGATATTGGTATTATTTTAGACTGGGTTCCGTCACATTTTCCGGGCGATTCCCACGGTTTATACCGGTTTGACGGAACGCACTTGTATGAACATGCCGATGAACGGCAGGGTTTCCATCCCGATTGGAAATCGTACATCTTTAATTACGGGCGTAACGAGGTAAGAGCCTTCCTGATCAGTAACGCGATTTTCTGGCTGGACCGTTTTCATGCCGATGGCTTACGGGTTGATGCCGTGGCCTCTATGCTGTACCTGGATTATTCCCGCAAGGAAGGTGAGTGGATACCTAACCAGTTTGGCGGTCGTGAGAACCTGGATGCCATCAGCTTTTTTAAAGATCTCAATACGGCGGTCTATGGCAATTTTCCGGATGTGCAGACCATTGCAGAGGAGTCGACCGCATGGCCAGGCGTAAGCAAACCGGTGTTTTCGGGCGGTTTAGGTTTTGGGATGAAGTGGATGATGGGCTGGATGAACGATACACTCAGCTATTTTCAGCTGGAGCCCGTTTACCGGAAATATCATCACGGACAGATCACCTTTAGCACCGTGTATGCCTTTACCGAAAATTTTATGCTTCCGCTTTCGCACGATGAGGTAGTGCATGGCAAACGGTCTATGCTGTACAAAATGCCGGGCGATGACTGGCAGCGATTTGCCAATTTACGGCTACTGTACACTTATATGTTTACACATCCGGGAACCAAGCTGTTGTTTATGGGTGATGAATTTGCGCAAAGCTCAGAATGGAATTACGCTCAATCGTTAGACTGGCATCTGCTGGAGTATGCACCCCATGTTGGCGTAAGTAAGCTGGTAAAATCGCTGAATGCATTATACCGCTCAGAACCAGCTTTATTTGAACGGAGTTTTTCTGCCGATGGCTTTGAATGGATCGATGTAAATGATGCAGCAAACTCGGTGCTGGTTTATGCCCGGAAAGGTAACTGGCCGGATGATGAGCTGATTATTGTACTCAATATGACACCCGTTGTACGAAATGATTTCCGGATTGGTGTTCCGGGAGCAGGCGAATGGAAGGAAATATTTAACAGCGATTCACCAGTATATAATGGTAGCGGCATAAGCCAGAAAGGCAAATTAACAGCAGAAGCTATTCTGTGGATGAACAAGCAACATTCATTAGCTATACAATTACCGCCACTGGCTGGTATTGTATTAAAGCGGGCGAAATAACAATGTATTGAGGATTGTATAAGGTATTTAAGATATGGGGCAACCAAATAACCAAAAGATCAAAACAACGAATTAACGAACAATGTACAAACTGAAGTTAAGCGGCTTTTTGCTGCTTCTCGCTTGTAATTTTGCCCAGGCGAAAGATTATTTAATAAGTTCAGCTGCAGAGCTATCAGCCCTTAAATTGCAACCGGGCGATAAAGTACTGTTAAAATCCGGCGAATGGAAAAACCAGCGTTTGATATTTAAAGCGCAGGGAACCGAAGCTCAGCCGGTTATTTTGCAGGCCGAGAATCCGCAAGCAACAGTTCTAACCGGTGAAACAACCTTATTAATTGACGGTAAGTATCTTGAAGTTGATGGATTGAATTTCCGGGACGGTTATTCTTCTAAAAGTGATGTGGTGGTTTTTTCTAAGAATTCATCTCATTGCCGTTTTACCAATTCGGCAATTATAAATTATAATCCGTCCGATAAAAAGCTGGATTACAAATGGATATCGCTGTTTGGTAACCATAATCGTGTTGACCACTGCTACATTAAAGGTAAAACCCACCAGGGAACAACACTGGTAGTTTGGGTAGAAAATACGCCGAACGAGCATCGTATCGACCATAATTTCTTTGCCGACCGTCCCGATCTGGGTGCGAATGGCGGCGAAACCATCCGGATTGGTACCAGTCAGGTTTCTATGAACGAATCGCGTACACTGGTAGAAGATAATATTTTTTATCACTGCGATGGCGAGATGGAAATCATCTCGAACAAGAGCTGCTACAATATTATTCGCAATAACCTGTTTTACGAATCTGTGGGTACGCTCACCTTACGGCACGGTAATTTTGTATCCGTTTACGGAAATTATTTTATAGGTAACGGTGTGCAAAATACCGGGGGCATCCGCGTTATTGGCGAAAATCATCAGGTTTACCGGAACTATTTGCAGGGGCTTGCCGGTGATGGTTTACGATCCTCCATATCGGTAATGGATGCTTTTGAAAATCCCCAGCTGTTTGAATACTGGCAGGTGAAAAATGCGCTGATCGCACAAAACATGATGGTGAATTGCAGGCAGGGTTTTGATATTGGAGCCGGCCGGGATGGAAAAGAGGGCAAGCGGGTGGTGCCGCCGAAGAATTTATCGCTTATCAATAATATCCTGGTATCAACTCCCGCCATAAAATTTACAGACGAACCGCAAGGTAAAACCATTGAAAATAACTGGATCGAGGGTAAACCCGGTAAGAGTAGTCCAGATGGATTTACCCAGGATAAGCTGGGAATACGTAAAACCGGTAACGGGTTATGGTTGCCTGAAAAAGGCAGTAAAGCTGAAACGTTATTAAACGCTGAGCTATCTCAAAAGCGTAAAATGCCGATAAAAGAAACATACGTTAACCCTGATGATTTACTACAGGGAAAAGATATTGGTCCGCAATGGCTGCAGCGTAATGAAAAGCTCGAAGTGAAACTTTAGTTTAACCGTTATTTTAACGTTGCTCTAACACTTTTTACTTCTGCTGCGGTAACAGCCGGGCCCTTATTGCCAAAAGAGTTGCGTACATAGGTCAGCACATCGGCAATTTCCTGGTCTTTCATGCTGAATGCAGGCATTGCGTTAGAGTAAATTTCGCCATCTATTTCAATATCTTCATTAAGCCCCTGGAGCAAAATCTTGATCAGGCGTTTTTTATCGCCTAATACATACGGAGTTTTAATAAGTGGTGGATTCAGGTTGGGAACGCCACCTCCGTCTGCCTGGTGGCAGGTAACGCAATATTGCAGGTACAACGCCTTGCCATGGATCATCGCTGTTTGTACTATTGTGCCAGTGGGTTTTTTAGGCTGAACGGCAGGCTTTTTAGTTTGCGCCTGTACGAAAAAAATAAACAAGGAAGCGATAGCTATAGTAAGACTGTATTTTCTCATTTAGTTGTTAGTTGTTAGTTGTTCGTCATTCGTTGTTAGGCCTCACCCCCAACCCTCCGCCGGCTGGCAGAAGGGGAGTAGTTTCTGCTCCTTGTCTTGTCTCTTGCCTGGGCCACCCCGACCCTCCCAACCGCGTGCCGCCTTAGCTTTAGTGGTGGCGCAAGGGAAGGAGTAAGACTGTGCTATTCATCTCGTTTCCTGCATCTATGTCCTTGCTTGGCCTCATCCCTAACTCCGCCAACTGGCGGAAGAAGGGAACCGGGCAGTGCGATTTGTTTAGCTTGAGCCTTCTACCTCTAAACCTTCTGCCTTCCACCTTTCTTGCTTCCGGTCTTTTCTGACCTTCCCGACTTCCGAACTATGAACCATTAGCCATTAGCCATTAGTCATGAACTATGAACCATCAGCAAGTAAGCTTCCGGTTTTTTCTGACTTTGCCGACTTCCGAACTATGAACCATTAGCCATTAGCCATTAGCCATGAACTATGAACCATCAGCAAGTAAGCTTCCGGTCTTTTCTGACTTTGCCGACTTCCGGACTATAAGCCATGAACCATGAACTATGAGCCGTGACCAGCTACTTCCCACCCTGATACATAATCCGGTAAACCGTTCCTTTTGCATCGTCTGTTACATATAACGAGCCGTCAGGCCCTTGAGCTAAACCGCAGGGACGATGTTGTGCATCTCTTGGGGATTTAACCTCGCTGACACCAGAAAAACCATCGGCAAAAATTTCCCATTCTCCGGATGGCTTTCCGTCTTTAAACGGAACAAATGCCACAAAATAACCGGCCTGCGGTTCAGGAGCCCTGTTCCACGAACCGTGAAAGGCAATAAAGGCACCGTGTTTATATTTTTCCGGGAACATCGATCCGGTATAAAATAGTAATCCGTTAGGGGCGAGGTGGGCCGGAAAAGCAACCACAGGTTTCAGGTATTTGTTACTTCCTTCCTTTTTACCATCGCCGCCATATTCCGGCGCCTGCATGATTTTCTTTTTAAAAGGATCATAATAGGTGTATGGCCAGCCGGCATCGTCGCCTTTTTTTATCATATACATACATTCGGCAGGCAAATCGGCGGAAGCCTTGGCATCATAATATTGCGGGAACATATCCAGTTGATCGCGGCCGTGCTGCATGACAAATAATGTATTGTTTTGAGTATTCCAGTCTAAGCCAACCACATTACGTAAACCGGTTGCGTAATGTACGCCATCACTATACGTTTGGTTTTGCTTATTGGCCTTAAATTGCCAGATCCCACCGGCCGAATCAAGCAGCGGACAGCCCGGAATGCCCGGTGAGCCCTGGGTGCGATCCTGAACCTGACAGGAATTTTTATAAGCGCCAATGTTGACGTAAATGTTATTGTCATTATCCAGCACAATCGATTTGGTTTCATGCTGACGGCGTGATATCAGCCCGGTAACCAGCTTTTCAGGGTTGTCTGTATCGGTTACCTTATTGGTATTATCCAGCTTGTATCTGAAAACCTCCTCGTTAGATGAGGCATACAAATAACCGTCTTTTAAGTAAATGCCTGTGCCACCATAATTTCCAAAGCCTTTTTGCTCATCCATGCGGCCATCGTTATCCGTATCATGCAGCCAGATGATCCCATTGTTATTAACCGGGCGGGCAAGCTTTACGTAAATATCGCCCTGGGGCGTTACGGCAAGATGCCTGGCTTTGCCCAATTTGTCGGCAGCTTTTAACGCACTAAACCCCGCCGGAAGCTTTAAACCAGCATTGTCCTGGTCAGGAGCAGGTAACGTTTGAGCCGGGGCTGTCTTCGGTTGTTCATGATTGGCGCAAAATCCAAAAAAAGCAGTACTCGAAATTCCTGTCAGGAGGAGAAAAATGACGGGCTTTTTCATCTGTTTGTTTTTTATGTTTTTAATGGTCAGATGAAACCTTCGATGCTTATCTAATGTTTATTTTAAGCATGCTGGTTTCATGAGATAATTGTTTATCAATAAAATATAACACCGTTTACAATCAGCGGTTTGAATACCCGGCCAATTTGTTTTCAGATCAAGCGTAAAGTTGCTAAAACCAGCCGATATAAAAAATAACCGGGTTTGGCTTTTTGTTTTGAGAATTTGGCTTTGGGTATACCCGTTTTAAGCCCGGGCTTGTCCGGTTATGGGCAGATAATCATGGTAATCACAACTTTATTATAAATATCAGATAATACGTTTCAGAATATTACTTTTAGGCTCATGGAAACCTAAGAACACAGGTTGACAGTTTTAATTGCTTAATAATTTAATGATGGAAAAAATATCGTACAACGAGCTGCCGGACGGCCTGATGCAGGTTATGAGGCAGGTAGAAGCTTACATTAACGGTTCAGGACTTGATCGCAAGCTGCTTGAGCTGCTACGTATGAGAGTATCGCAGATAAACAGTTGTGCCTATTGTATGGATATGCACTATAAAGAAGCTATTCATGCAGGCGAAACGCCGTTACGTTTGATCTCTGTATCAGCCTGGCGGGAAACGCCATATTATTCGCCAAAAGAACAAGCAGTGCTGGCTTTCGCCGAAACGCTTACGCGGATGCGGGAAGAGGAGCACAGCGACCATATCCATGAAGATCTGCTGAAATATTTCTCTAAACAGGAAATAGCATACCTTAGCCTTGCTGTGGCCCAGATCAATTCCTGGAACCGTTTGATGCGTTCGTTTGGAAGTGTTCCCGGAAATTATAAAGTAGGGCAGCATTGAAAAGTTAAAAGTAAAAAGTTGAGCACAGCGATCCCCCCGAGTAATTCGGGGTTGGGGGTTGAACGTAGTGAGATCCCGGCTATTCGTATTAGCTCTGTCTGTGCTCCCACTTTACTTGCCGTTTTTTTGCTAATAACTGTCTAATAATCAATAAATTGATAGCAAAAACCCTAAAATTAACTTGACGCCTATGCGAGACTTCGGGATCGAAATGACGCTGCTTTTTGACTTTTTAGTCAGCCCCCCTCCGTATAACCTAACTAACAGGCTTTTAGTGTCTTTGAGCCTTGTGGGCCTATCTAAAAAAACATTATCCAATACGCTTTAAACCAGATTCCCGAACCGGGAGGAAAACAAAGTAAGGTTTAATTTTTTTTAAATTGCCTTTTTTCATGTTTTTCATATACTTTTATTGTTCGAAGGTAAACGTGTTTAAAAATATTCAGGAGCAATTATTTTAATTTGTAATCGGTAGATAAAAATCACATTTGTTACCTTTTATTTTACCAGTTAATAAAAACATTAAAATACATAAAAATGGCATCCCAGCTTTCTATAAATGAGATTTTAACTAAAAAAAGCTCAACCCAGCAGCATTACAATGGCTATCAGCCTTTGTTTTTCAGGCTTGCAGATCGTGCGCAAAAGCAGCAATTGTTTGACCTGCTTACTGAAAAACCATACATAACGGTGTATGACACTATTCAGTCGCAACTTGGAGAACTGGTAAAATCTTTTCAGCCCAGCGAAACATTAACCGATAAAGAGCAGCATGAAGCTGTTGAAAGACACCTGAATGGTATCGATCCGCATGATTATGGCGTTTGGGTATACTATCCGTGGAGCGAGAAATTGGTGCATATAGTAGATGAGGCAGAATTTATTGCTTTAAGAACCAACCGGAACCGGTATAAAATTACTGATGAAGAACGGTTAAAGCTTTCTGAAAAGAGGATAGGCGTGATCGGGTTATCAGTTGGGCAATCCGTATCGCTTACACTGGCTATGGAGCGTACCTTTGGCGAGTTGCGTATTGCCGATTTTGATGAGCTTGAAATTACCAACCTGAACCGTTTACGAAGCGGCATACACAACATGGGTCTGAAAAAAACCGTTCTGGTTGCCCGTGAAATTGCCGAGATAGACCCTTTTCTGAAAGTTACCTGTTTTCACGAGGGGATAACCGATACCAATATGGAAGCCTTTTTACTGGAAGGTGGCAAGCTGAATGTGCTGATTGATGAGTGCGATGGGGTAGATGTGAAAATTAATTGCCGCATAGCCGCTAAAAAACATCGTATCCCGGTACTGATGGAAGCCAGCGACAGGGCAACTATTGATGTAGAGCGTTTTGACCTGGAGCCCGACAGGCCTATTTTACACGGGTACGTTGAGCATCTGGATCTCTCTAACGTTAAGGATGCCAAAACCATGGAAGAAAAACTGCCTTATATATTACCGATAGTAGGTGTGGAAACCATGTCGACCCGTCTTAAAGCCTCGGCAATAGAAATAGGACAAACCATATCTACGTGGCCTCAGCTGGCCAGTGCGGTAACTATGGGCGGTGGCATGACTGCCGATATATGCCGCAGGGTGCTGCTGGATCAGTATCATCAGTCTGGCCGGTATTTTATTGATATCGAAGAGCTGGTTGGTGATCCGAAGGAAGAAGAACCGGTATTCCGGTATACCAAAAGATCGTTAAATGAGCAGCAAATGGCTGCCGAAGCAGCAAAAGTTGAGCCTTTATATCATCAGAACAGCGTAACCGATGCCGATACGTTAAAAACACTGGTAGCAGCGGCGGCCATAGCACCCTCGGCAGGTAATAACCAACCCTGGAAATGGTACTCAGACGGTAAGCAGATCTATCTTTTTCATGATATAGAACGTTCAGAATCGTACGGCGATTTTGAAAATATGGTGTCGTACGTAACGTTTGGTACAGCTATCGAAAACCTGAAGCTTAAGGCCGCCGGGTTAGGCCTGAAAGTAACAGAAAAACTATTCCCGTTAGAGGGTCAGCCATTGTTGATCGCCGTATTCAGCTTTGAGAAAGCAGCCGTTCGTAAAGATGACCTGGTAAACTATATAACCATCCGTTTTACCAACCGGCATTTAGGGCAGGGTGGTCAGATAGAAGCAGATCAACTGGCCGAAATGCGTTCGGTTGCTTCAGAGGTTCCCGGGGCAGCACTGAAGATCATTGAAGGAAAACAGAATATGGAGGCATTGGCTGATATCACCGGTCAGGCCGAAAAGCTGCGGCTTTTTATCCCGCAAGGTCATTACGAGCTTTTTGAAAAAGAAATGCGTTGGAGCAAAGAAGAAGTTGAGACCGCAAAAGATGGATTAGATATACGCACGTTAGAATTAAGTCCCAAAGATGCTATCGGATTCCGCGTAGCCAGAGATCTCAGGGCTGTGCAGATGGTTGCTTCCTGGAATAAAGGAAAAGCGTTAGAAAACATGACCGCCAAGCTGGTGGCAACATCTGCTGCCGCAGCATTGATAACTATGCCCGCCTTTGATCCGGTCAATTGTATACGGGCTGGTGTAGCGTTAGAGCGTGTGTGGCTTACCGCCAATAAACATGCTATTTCATTACAGCCAATAATGGCCGCCATACTGCATTTTGCCCGTTTAAATTACGGTAATGGCATTGATATGCCGGCAAATATTCAGCAGGAGTTCAGAAAATTAAATAAAGATTTTAATAAGCTGTTTAAGCTGGATGGACAGCAGGAAGAACCCTTGTTCCTGGTTAGATTATTTACAGGTGAACAACCAAGCTCAAAATCCCTTCGGTTAGACTTAGATAAGGTTTACTTTACCAGCAAAAAATAAGGATGATCTCTGTCGCATTCCGAGCATTTCGTGCTATAGATGAGCCTGAATCATGTGCCCGTTTTATAGAAGGGCACAGAAAGGTGCTTGAAATATTCGGAATTACAATGATCACTTCTAATAAAGCATTGTGGGTAAATCATAAAAATACGTATGTAATTTTAGTAGAATCGATAGAAGATAGAAGACCTTTAGGTGGGGCACGTTTGCAAATTGCAGATGATGATCTTTTACTTCCTATCGAAGATGCAGTTGGAATTGTAGATAAAAGAATATTTGACGTTGTTAAAAGTCACCGGCCACAGCGTACGGCAGAACTCTGTGGTTTGTGGAATTCGCGTGAAATTGCAGGTTATGGTATTGGGAGTTTCTTTTTAACAAGAGCAGCTATTGCGTTGGCCAGAGGACAGCTTAATATTAAAACACTTTTTGCACTCTGCGCTCCTGCCACGGTGAATATGTGTGCAAAAGCCGGTTTTATTATTGAGAAATCTTTAGGAAATGATGGATTTTTCAATTATCCGAAATTAGATCTTATAGCTACAGCAATGGTTATTGAGGATATTAATAATATTCCGAGCGCTACCGAAGAAAATAGAAAATTTGTTGAGGATTTTATTAATCATCCTGTACAGAATAGAATTGAGAAGGGCCCAAAGGGAGAGATCATGGTAGAATATAATTTGTTACTTAATAATATTGATCAGGCCATTTAATTATAGCTTCATGATTTTAAAGAATGGCTAAAAAGCCCCTAACGTCATTCTTTTTAGATTAAAATAGATACTATAAAAAAAAATAAATCACGTTAATGAAGATATTACAATTAAGGTTTTTATACGGGTTTGTGTTTTTTTGCCAATTAGTCGGCTCTAATGTATTGTATGCACAGAAAAAACAAGAAATAAAGCAGAGTGGAGGATTAGTCTACTCTATAAAAGTGTTAGAAGACAAAGATGGCCGGTTAACTATAAACAATATCTCCAATCAGAAATTTCAGCCTTTATTAACCAACGCACCCAACTACGGCTTAACAAATTCGGTTTACTGGTTCAAAATAGATATGATCAATCATACTAATGAACAGGATTTCTTATTTAAAATTCAGAATGCAACTATCTCAAATTCTATATTTTATACGGTTAACCATGGGCTGATCAATACCCAGGTTATAAAGAATACCACACCGTTAAAACAAAGAGAGTTTAATAGCCAGTACCCTTTATTCAAAGTCACACTTTTACCTGATTCTGCCCTTACATGCTATCTGAGAATTTCGAGCAATAATGTGATGGATTTGCCCATGAGTCTTAAAAGTGATGTCAGCATATTAGACGATATCAATCTGGATCAGTGGTTTTTTGGTATTTATTCAGGTATCATCCTGATCATGTTTTTATATAATATTTTCATTTATCTCACAGTCAAGGATGATCAATACCTGTATTATGTGTTTTATATACTGGTTGTTGGGCTTACACAAGCCTGTCTGAAAGGGTACGCCGTAAAATTTTTGTGGCCCAATAATGAGTGGTTGATACGCCAGGCGCCTCATATTATTACTGCCTGCTCAGGTATTTTTTCAATACTGTTTACATTTAACTTTTTGCATGTCAGGCAATATGCGCACAAGGTATATATAGTATTAAATACATTGATTGTAATTTACTTTGTATCTATAGCTGTATATCTGAGTGGAGGGTATATAGCCGGGCAGAAAATTCTACAGGCAAATACTAGCCTGGTGTCGGTAGTAATATTATCGTGTGGATTTTATACCTATAAAAAGGGATATAAGCCAGCGTTGTTTTTTAACATTTCCTGGTCGTTTTTCCTCGGTGGAGTAATTATATATATCCTGAAAGATGCCGGTGTGCTGCCGGTGAATAATTTTACCAGCAACGCCATTTTGATCGGCTCAGGTTTAGAAGCAACCCTGCTTTCGTTTGCGTTGGCCGATAAGATCAACATCTATAAAAAGGAGAAAGAAAGATCGCAGGAAGAAACCGTTAGGGCCTTGCAGGAAAACGAACGCATTATCCGTGAGCAAAACGTTATACTTGAAACAAAGGTAAATGAACGCACTTTGGAATTAAAGGCCGCTAACGAAGAGCTGAATGAAGCACTTGAAGACCTGAAACAGGCGCAAACACAATTGGTAGAGTCAGAAAAGATGGCCTCGTTGGGTCAGTTAACTGCCGGTATAGCACACGAGATCAACAACCCCATCAACTTTGTAACCTCAAACGTAAATCCGCTAAAGCGTGATGTTGGCCAGCTTTTAGACGTTATTACCAGTCTCGAAGAATTGAGCGTATCAGACCTGGCTGTTGCCGATAAGCAGAAACGCATTGATGAGCTGAAAGAAGAAATGGATTTCGATTATCTTAAGGTTGAAATATCACATTTGCTGAACGGTATTCATGAGGGCGCTTCGCGTACGGCAGAAATTGTTAAGGGCTTACGTATTTTCTCACGTGTGGATGAAGACGATTTAAAGCGTGCCGATATTAATGCCGGGTTAGATTCAACATTGGTTATTGTAAATAACCTGCTGAACAACAAAATCAAAGTCACAAAAAACTATGCCGACCTGCCCTTGATAGAATGTTATCCGGGTAAATTGAATCAGGTATTTCTAAACCTGTTAACCAATGCCATACACGCTATAAAGTCTGTATTTGGCGATAATACGGGCGGCGAATTAACCATTAGTACTTACTTTGATGCCGACAATGTTTTTGTGAAAATTACCGATAACGGTACAGGTATGGATGCCGATACACAGAAAAAGATATTCGAACCTTTTTTTACTACCAAAGAAGTTGGTGAGGGTACAGGCCTGGGAATGTCTATCGCATACAATACCATCAAAAAACATAATGGCCAGATTTTTGTAGAGTCTGCCGTTGGAGAAGGGACAACGTTTATACTGGAGTTGCCAATTGTACACAAAATACAGGCAACCTAAAGTCAATATGTACGTATACCAAGTCCTGATAGAAACTAATTTTAAACACCCATCTGGCTATTCTAAATGTGGATTGATGCCGGGAAAGCATTGCAAGTTTAAATAAGAAACCCGCATGTCAGAAAAGATAAAAGTATTGTATATTGATGACGAGCCGAATAACCTGATCAGTTTTAAAGCATCATTCCGATTAGATTATCAGATTTATACTGCTGATAATACACAAGACGCCTTGAAGCACCTGGAATCCCATCCCGATATGCGGATCATTTTTTGCGATCAGCGTATGCCTGATAAAACAGGTGTGGAGTTTTTTGAGGATGTCAGGGCGAAATATCCCTTACCTATACGGATATTGTTAACGGGTTATACCGATATCGAGTCGGTTATAGACGCCATTAACAAAAGTCATATTTACAGGTATGTTAAAAAGCCCTGGATTAATGAAGACATTGTATCGGCCATAGACGAAGGAAATAAATTTTACCTGGCAAATTCCATGCTGTCGGTTAAAAACGATATCCTGCAAAAGGCCTATAACGAGCTTGATAAGTTTGCATACAGTGTCAGCCACGATATCAGGGGGCCGCTTTCAGGTATAGCCGGAGCTATTACCCTGGCCAGTGAGATGAACGATATCGGCGAAATTAAAGATATGCTCAGGTTAATGGGTAAATCGGTTAAAAAGCTCGATGAATTTATCATGAGCATGCACGATTATTATTCGCTGAAGAGAGGCGAGCTGCATATTGCTGATATAAATTTTGATAACCTGATAACCGATCTGAAAGAAATTTATAAGATATATACCACCACCAGGAATATTCATTTTGAAACCAGTGTACACCAGACAGAGCCTTTTCGCAGTGATGAATTATCGCTTAAAATTATCCTGAATAACCTGCTTTCAAACGCTTTTAAATACCAGAAAAGAGACAATAGCTACCACATGGTAAAACTTAGTATTGATGTACAGAATGGTATGGCTACCTTTGTAGTAGAAGATAACGGTGTTGGCATTCCCGAAAAGCATATTGGCGAAATATTTAACCTGTTTTTCAGGGCCAGTGCCCTTGATGCCGGAACCGGTTTCGGGTTATACAATGTAAAAGATGCGCTGTTAAAATTAAATGGCCAGGTGCATGTAGATTCCACACTTGGCATAGGTTCTACTTTTACTATTAAAATACCAAATAAATAAGCTAATGAAGTTTTCATTTATTGTGATTGATGATAGTGAGCTTGACTGTTATATTGCAGAGAAGCTGATTAACCATACGGGTAAGAGTGCCGGATTTAAATCTTTTATCGATGCAGCATCAGCATTAGAACATATCAGCAAACAACAGCCTGATGGTGATAAAGCGGTTATTTTATTAGATATTATGATGCCGGTGATGAATGGCTTTGATTTCTTAGAATCATTCATCACTATGCCGGCTCAGGTGCAGCAACAGTTTCTGATCATTGCCATTACGTCATCTATGAATAAAACAGATATAGCCCGTATTAAGAATTATGAAGCTGTAAAAGGAGTGATAGATAAACCCGTAACCATTAATGCTGTTTCTGCCATCATTAGCCAGGAAGGTTTGGAGTGGGATTAAGTATTGAGATCGTTGTTAGTTGTTAGTGATTAGTTTGCCTTACGCCTTAAACCTTCCACTTTTTACCTCTCTATGTCTTGTTTCTTGCTTCTATATTCTTGTTTCTCTCTTACTTCCTGACTTTTCCAACTTCCGGACTATGAACCATGAACCATAAGCCATTAGCTACCCTATGCCTTCCACCGTTCTCGCTTCCGGTCTTTTCTGACTTTCCCGGCTTCCGGACTATGAACCATGAACCATAAGCCATTAGCTACCCTATGCCTTAAACCTTCCTTTACCTTCTGCCTTTCTAACCTTTCTACGATAACAATCTCTGGCGTAAAAGAAACTCTAACTGGTTGTTAGATATCGAGAGCTTCTCGTTCATATCCTTTATCTTTTCATTCTCCTGGTACACTTCATAGGCCCGTTTTATGGTCATGTCAAGCTCTTCCTCATTCCACGGTTTAGCCAGGTAGTGAAATATCTTACCTTTATTAACAGCATCAACAACTGCGTTCATGTCGGCGTACCCGGTAAGTAATATTCTCATCGGATTGGGGAATTTTTCCAACACCTTTTCAAGAAATTCCACGCCGGTCATACCAGGCATGCGCTGGTCGGTAATAATAATATCAACAGGTTTGGTTTCCATTACCTTCATTGCCTCGTCGGCATTGATTGCGGTAAGCACATTGTATTTTATTCTGAAAGTGGCTTTGAATGATACCAGATTGTTCTCCTCATCATCAACGTATAACACCGTGATTTTTTTATCAGACATGAGCGCTTATTTAAAAATCATGCAATAATAACACAATAAAGTTAAAAACCCCGTTGAAGGATATTTGTTCTAATTAATATGCAAATTGCTATAAAGTTATATTTTTTTTAGACATGTTTTTAAATTTCATGAAATAATGTTTTTGTTGCTGCTGGTAGCCCCGATCAGCAGCCAGGGTCATGAGGGGTGTCTGAAAAGTCCGATTCTCCGTCATCCTGTCCCGGATTGAATAGGATCAAAGCGGCGCTTATGCCGCCATTAGGGGAGATTCCGGATCTCCCGGGTACCCGCAGCGGAATGATTGTTATGACTTTTTTTAAACACCCTCATTCACAATGACCAACACATATTGAAATTTAAATAAAGTGATACTTTATGAAAGGTTATTTTAATACGAATAAAGAACTATTGAGATATTTTTATAGGCACTGCCCTATGTTAGCTAAACCGGATTGTAGCGGATACCGGCCTGTGACTAAGGCCTTGCAGGCGTATGAGCGTAAAGCCGGGCTACCCTAACCAATATTATGCAGGTTGTGCTTTTCTAAAAATTATCCTCCTCCGGACAATAAATAACTGTCAATCCCGTCGCCAATTTTTTCTACGGTTTCTTCGGGTAACTCTTCTCCACCCAGGCGGTACCATTTGCCGTGATGGTCGTAACGGAGATGAGTGATAAATTTATCATCGAAATACACGTCGTAGTTATCATCATTTACCGTGATGTTACATAATTCCTTACGTCCGTTGTGGTGAATATAAAATTGAAATGAATGAGCCATACGCTTCGGTTTAATAGTTAAAATTAGGATTTATTTCATTCAGTTGAACCTGTAAATTCTTCCGGGAAACGAATTTGTACCCTCATTTGCACGAATTATTCACCCCTGTAATTCTTCCGGGATGCCCAACTTCGTTATGTAAATGCAAACAGCCGTTTACCGTAACAATCAATTATGAGGATACCTTTACTAATAGGCGTACTATTTTTATTACAGGTTCAGGCCGAGGCCCAGCAGCGTTTTGTGAGCTTTGACAGCACTTTACCGTCAGGCTGGACAACATCGGGAACCACACCGCTTGCACTAAGCACAGAGCACGTTAAAGGCGGTGCAAGATCCCTGAAATGGGCAGTGCACGATGGCGATAAGCTGACCGCAACCAACCTGGCCATTCCCTCGTCCGAAACAGGAAGCTCATCAGCCAGCTCCGCACAGATCTTCATCTATAGTCCGGCAGTTTCCAATGATACGCTGGTTTTCCAGTTCTTAGATAACTCAGGCAATCTCAAACGCGAAGGTCACATGTTGCTGAACTACCAGGGCTGGCGGGAATACCACCGCAGCTACCGTTACGATTATAACAACGGAAATGAGCTGGCCTCTTTCGCCCTGAACACCATGACCATCCAGTATAAAGCGGCCAATGCCGGAACGTCAAAAACCATTTATATCGATGAAGCCACACTCATAGGCAATACCGAAGCCCGTTTGCCCGGCCCGCACCTGCTGCTGGATTATGTGCATTTTGTAAAAAACGACGAAAGTAGCGCATTAGCCAATCCCTTACAAAGCTGGCTCAATACACCGGATATACCCGCAACCACACCAGGCAGCGATGAGCTGGCCGGTATAGCACAGGTGAAAAGCTTTTACACCCGTACGCTGGGCACCGTAACACCGGCCGATGTACAAACAGCCAAAAACTATGTCAACTATTGCACTATTAGCCGCAATACCGATGGTTCGATTACCGGGCGGGGCCTCGTGGCCACCACCAATGCCGACACACTCATTAAACTATCGACGTACTGCGGTACACTTGCACGGGCTTACGGCCGCAATAACGACACCGAAGCCTTGACCATGTTGCGCCAGTTCACCGAATACCTGGTAGACCAGGGCGTAGCCGAAGGCTGCCGGGACGTAATGCCCACCAACGACTACACCAAAAGCCGGACCTTTCCGGTAGGCTTCCTGGAAGCATTGCCTTACTATACCGGTACGCTGCGCACAGACGTGCTCAACATGCTGAAATGGTCAAACGCCTATAATACCATTTATGCAGCCACTGTTACACCGGGCCTGAATACCGACTTTCTGCATGTAAAATCCAACTTTTTAGTAGAGCTTGCCCTTGCCGGCGATACCAATGACCAGGTAAGCCGCGACCTGAAAAGCTTTAGCCGGTACCTGGAACAATTTACCTACATCGGCCAGGGCGCCCGCGACGGTATAAAGCCCGACGGTACGGGATTCCACCACGGCTCGCACCATGTAAGCTATATGTATGCCTTCGGCACCTGGATAACCCGGGCCTACGAGCTAAAAGGAACCCCCTTCCGCATAAGCAATACCGCCTACACCAACATGAGCTTTGCACTGAAAAGCCTCTTCCTGGAAACCTCTAAAGGCGCAATTTATTCTCATTCAGAATCGGGCAGGGGGCCGTTTCCCTCGTCTGTACCTGTAACTTCAACAAACTTTCAACGATTTGTGCAGGTAGGCGGCGATTTAATAAATGCATCGGTTGAACCGGAAATGGCGGCCCTGTATAACTACATCTATAAAACCAATACCTATGCCGTGCCCGCTGTAAACCTGGATGGCTTTCACCAGTTCAATTATGCCCAGTTGGGCGTGTGGCGTAAAAATAACTGGGTAGCCACGATGCGTGGCTTTACCGATAAGCTGTTTGGAAGCGAGATCTATGCTTCCGAAAACCGTTACGGCCGGTACCAGAGCTATGGCTCGCTGGAAATACTGTACGACGGCAGCCTGGCCGCAACCGGCTACATTGCCGATGGTAAAGGCTGGGACTGGAATATGATGCCGGGAACAACCACCGTGCAGCAAAGCTGGACGGCATTACGGCCCGCCATTTCAGGAACAGCCTCCGAATACCAGGGCGACGCCTTTGCCGGAGCCCTGACCCTGGGCAATAACGGCCTGTTCGGGATGAACTTTGTACAGAATGCAGGAAACAAATACACCACCAGCAACCTGAAATTCAGGAAGTCAGTGTTCGCGTTCGACAGTATCATGGTATGTTTGGGCAGCGGCATCAGCTCAACCAACGCATCCGATGCCGTTATTACGACACTATTCCAGGGAATTAACGCGTCAGCCAATCCCGCTATTTACATCAACAGCACTAATCCCTTAAGCGCTAATTACGACCAGAGCCTGTCAACAGCAAGCTCCGGCTTATGGCTGGTTAACGGGCAGACCACTGGTTTCTATATCCCGCAGGGGAACAGTTCCGTACACATTTTCCGGGGAACCCAAACCACACCCGACGAAAGCAGTAACGATGGCAGCCTGACCAATACCGCCAATGCCAGCAAAGCCTGGCTGGAACATGGCGTAAGTCCGGGCGCCGCCACTTATCAGTACGTCGTAGTGCCCGGCACTACGCCCGCCAAAATGGAGGCGCTATCCGCTAAGCTGGCCGGCAACCAGGTTTATACCGTATTAAGACAAACCGATTCACTGCATGTGGTGAAATATATCCCGCAAAACCTGACCGGTTATGTCTGCTTTTTACCCAAAAACGATATCAACATCGGTTACCTAAAAAGTGTGAGCAACCGGGCGCTGGTAAGCATCCGCGAAAGCGGCGATTCATTGCTGATACACATTGCCAATCCAGATCTGAATACAGTTGCCAATACCAGCAGCACCTGGGTTTCTACAGCCAGTACGGTAGCCATTGAATTGGCCGGCAACTGGAATGTGGCAGAAAACAGTTCAAATGCAGGGATATCCAAGCAGGATAATTCGCTTACAGCTACGTTCTCGCTTATTGATGGGGCTTCTGCGGTAATTAAATTGGTGAAAGATGAATCTTCATCAGATGCGCCGGGAGTATGGGATGCGCCTAAAGGTTCGTGGAACTATGACCTGGGCACGGGCACAAGCCTGGCCGAATTTGGCACACCGCCAATCTTTCAGCAGGGTAGTGGTACTGATACCGGCACATACAGCTATTCCGTTTCATCGGCCTCAACGCCAGGATTTTTGCCTTATCCGCCCTCCGGAAACGCCAAGGTCATACTGGTTGATGCAGCATCCGGCTCTAATGGGACTTTTGTATTGAATAGTAACAATTCCATAAAAATGCCGGCATCTGCGGCGAGCGGCAATAATAAATTGTTAACGTATGATATTGCTGATGCCAGCACCGTGGCATCCCTGTTTTTTACTATTGCCTTTGATAATGTTTCTACCAATGGTACATGGATCTATGCTATTGGTAATCACACCGGTACAGACGGTAATTTATTTACTAATTCGAGCGCTGTATATAAAAAAACAACCGAGTTGTTTACCGCTTTGCAATGGGTAATTACTGCAAGCGGGATAACCTTTAATTTCCGCTCGTCTGCCAGTGAAACGGGTGGTACATACAGCCTGATCAGTGCTTCGGCATTTGCCAAAGGAAAAGCGTACCAGGTAGAAATCTATTGTAATAATTCTGCTGTAGAACAGTCGTATACCCGTGGCGGAGTGAGCTATGCCATTGCCCCCGGAAAATTTCAGCTGTGGGTACATCCGGCCGGTGGTTTATCCGGCAGTGTGCGGATGATGTATGCCGCAAGCTACGATATTCCATCCTCGGGAGAGCTTGTGCCGGAAATGACATTGAACAGCTATTTATTCCAGGGTGCTTCAAGCACCGCACCTTACGCCAATGCGGCCGAAATTACATTAAGCAATATCCAGGTAAACTATGCAGAGCCTACGGCAATGCCGCTTTCCATGCTGGCTTTTACCGGCAGCGCCGGAAACAATAGTGTCAGGCTGAACTGGCAAACTGCCATGGAGCTGAACACCGGTTATTTTACCGTATTGCGCAGTACAGACAGTGTCAATTTTACGGTAATGGGTACGGTACAGGCAGCAGGGAACAGCCCGGAAAAACAATACTACACGTTTACCGATAATTCCATATCCGGGTATTCCGGCACAATATATTACCGGTTACAGGCTACAGATAAAGATGGCACAATCAGCTATGACCATACCATCCCGGTAAAACTCAACCTTAACCGTGGGGTTCTTACTATAGCTCCTAATCCGGTTGTAAGCACGGCAGAGCTGCGCTACCTGGCGGGGATCAGCGAAACAACAACCATTCGCGTAAGCGATCTATCGGGCAGGCTGGTAGTTAACAAGCTTTTCCCGGTCACGGCGGGTTACAATAGTGCTACTATGGATTTGTCGGCTTTAGTACCGGGCATGTACCTGGTTACTGTAACCGGCGCTGCTACGCATGAAAAAGTTAAACTGATTAAACAATAAAAATGAATTACGCAAAGACTCTTTTTTTAGCATTATCAGGTATAGGCGGGCTAACAAGCTCGTTTGCCTCAGGAGATGATAAACCTGCGCAATCAAAACCTAATGTACTGGTTGTTTTAGTTGACCAGTGGCGGGGCGAGGCGCTTGGCGTTTTGAAGCAGGAACCGGTAATAACCCCTCACCTGGACTCGCTGGCGGGGAAAAGCCTGGTATTGGCGCAAACCATCACCAATTATCCGCTTTGTTCGCCCAGCAGGGCCACCTTAATGACCGGTAATTACCCCTTAAAGAACAATGTGTACAGCAATGTAAACTCTAAATCAACGCCGTACGGGGTAGAGCTTCCTACAGATATGACCTGCTGGTCGGATGTGCTGAAAGCCAATGGTTACAGCACCGGTTACATTGGTAAATGGCACCTGGATGCACCGCACGAACCCTATATTCCAACCTCAAATAACATGAGAGGTGTTGCCTGGAATGAATGGACGCCGCCCAACAGGAGGCACGGATTTGATTATTGGTATGCGTATGGTACGTACGATGAGCACGATATGCCCATGTATTGGGATACCCATGCCGGCCGGGACGATTTTCATTACGTAAAGCAATGGGAGCCGGAACATGATGTGGATAAAGCGATTGAGTTCCTGAAAAATACAGATAACAGCTACCGCGATAATAGAAAGCCTTTTTCGCTGGTTGTGTCCATCAATCCGCCGCATTCGCCGTATAACCGTACTCCGGAAAAATATGTTGACCGCTATAAGGATATTCCAGATGAAGCGATGCTGAAGGAGCCTAATATTCCTGCTGCCGGCACGGAAATGGGCGATTTCTATCGCAAAAACATTCGCGAGTATTATGCTGCTATGACCGGCGTGGATGAGCAGGTTGGCCGGTTGCTGGGACAGCTCCGGGCAAGCGGGCTGAGCAAAAATACCATTGTGATCTTTATGGCCGACCATGGTAATTGCCTGGGAATGCATGATGAGGTTTCTAAAAATGTTATTTACGAAGAATCGGTACGCATACCGTTTATCATCCATTGGGAAGGACATATCATGCCGGCAATCGACCATACGTTGTTGTTTACCGTGGCTGATATTTATCCCACCTTGCTGGATATGCTTCCGCTGCAAAACAGGTTATCCAATACTGTTGAAGGCACAAGCTACGCCGGTTACTTCCTGAAACGGAAAGATAAGCTGCCGGCTGTGCAGTATTTTATGGGAAGCATTAGTCCTTCCAATAAGGATACCGGTTTCCGCGGAGTTCGGAATACAAATTATAAGCTGGCTTATGAAACTTCAGGTAAGACCAAAAAGGTGTACCTGTTTGACCTGCAAAAAGACCCGTTCGAGCTGAATAACATCAGTAATGAGAAGAAAGATGTAGTGGCAGCGCTTACAAAACAGCTTAAAGCCTGGCTTGCCAAAACAAATGATCCGTTTACATTGCCCGATTAGTTTAACAACAGCATATTAACCACAAAATTTAAATCACATGAAAAAGAAAATTCTACTTTCGTCTGTACTTGCACTGGGTATTGGATTTGCCCAGGCACAATGGGAAAACCCCGGTTCAAGCTGGGTGTATGATTTTACAAGCGGGACATCAGGTACGTATAGTACAAGTGCAGTAAGCACCACTTTTATGCCAGCGCCTCCTTCAGGAACTCCCACAGTTTTTGTCGCATCAAATTCCGGTGGCCCGATAACTCTTGATGCTACAGCTAATACACTGAATATAGTTGGTGGTGCATCCGGGGTAAGTAAATTTACCACATATAATATTTCAGGCGTTACAGAAATAGCCAGCATAGCATTTTCAATGACATTTGGTCAGACGTCAGCTCCTGCAAACAATACAGCTTTTGTCTGGTCGTTAGGTAATTATACTACAGGAAATCTCTATAGTAATTCAAACGCGGTTAATGTGCCATCCAGTTCACCTAATGCGCTCTTTGTTGCTTTAAGATGGTTATATAACCTTACCAACGGTAGTTATACATTACAGTATAGGGCCAGTTCCACACAAACAAGTGCTTCTGCGGCTACAACCACTTGGTCAACTTTAAGCGGCGGTACATTTTTGTCTAATAAAAAATACGCGGTAGAGATATATGCTAATAACTCGTCTGTTTCTAAAGATTATAGTAAAAACAGTAATATGTATACCGTAGCCCCAGGCTGTTACCATATTTGGGCAACGAATGTTACCGATGCGGAAAATGCTAAAAGATATTATATTTCCGGCCCGACTTATGATGTACCTAAACCAGTGGAAACATCACAAGGCGGCACAACGGGCGATTTAAGTATTGTGGCGAATACTTCATTAAATTCATTCTTGGCACAAGGCTCAGCTAATACCAGTAACTATGCGAATATGCTTATTGACGGAGGTATTACTTTAAACTACAACGTAAGCACCCTGCCCGTTTCCTTACTTTCGTTTAACGGAAAAAAACAAGGTGATAATGTAGTATTAAACTGGAATACAGCATCAGAGCAAAATAACGCCTATTTCGAGCTGTTGCGTTCTGCGGATGGAAAGCAGTTTACAGCCATTGGCCGTAAAGACGGTCATAACAACTCAAACACACCACAGAACTATTCATTTACAGATTTTAGTCCGTTGGCCGGGATAAATTACTATAAGCTGAAACAGGTAGATGGCGATGGCCGGGAAACCATTTATAATGACCGTGTTGTGGCTATTGAGGCCGGTTTGAACGAAAATAAATTTTCGGTATTTGCTACGGCTGGCAATCAATTGAATGCAACAGTATATTCGGTTAACGGAAGCAGTGCAGCTATCCGGGTGCTGAACCTGTCGGGACAACAACTGTTAAACACTTCACTGCAACTTAAAAAGGGATATAACCGCTTTATCCTGGATCTGCCTGTCCTGCAGCCTGGTATTTACGTGGCGGTGCTTGCCGACGGCAGTAATAAGCAAAGCGTAAAGTTTGTGAAATAAAAACAGGTAGATTAACGCAGACAGCGTTCCAAACGCTGTCTGCGCTGGGAATTTTATTAAAGTGAGACTGTTGCCTGTGTTTGTAATAGAAAAACTTTAGGCAACAGTCTCAAATCGTCGTTATAAGGGATTGTTTTAAATTCTCCTAATTTTCTAAATGAAGATATTAAAGATCTTATTGAGTTTGCTACTGGTTGCATCTGTAGTCGTGGCACAGCAGGTAAATGCTCTTCCTGGCCGTATGCAATGGTGGCAGAACGCCAAGTTTGGCATGTTTATACACTGGGGGCTTTATTCACAGGCTGCCGGAGAGTGGAACGGCAAACCATCCAGGGGTAATGAACACTTTATGTTGTATGAGCGTATTCCCGTAAAAGAATACGCGAAAATCGCTGATGATTTTAACCCGGTAAAATTTAATGCCGATCTGTGGGTAAAACGGGCTAAAGATGCAGGGATGAAATATATTGTATTTACAAGTAAGCATCATGATGGTTATGCCATGTATAATTCAAAAAGCAGTGATTATAATGTTGTAAAAACTACTAAGTGGGGCAGAGACCCGTTAAAGGAATTGGCCGCAGCTTGTAAAAAATATGGTTTGAAGTTAGGTATTTATTATTCGCTTGGGCGTGATTGGGAAGATCCGGATGTGCCAACCGATTGGCCAACAAAAGGAGGACGCAGTAATACCTGGGATTTTCCGGACGAAGATGCCAAAGATTTCTCTAAATATTTTGAACGAAAGGTAAAACCTCAGGTAACCGAATTATTGACCAATTACGGGCCGGTTGGTGTGATGTGGTTTGACACTCCCGAAGGCTTTATTACAAAAAGTCAAAGTGTTGAATTAGAAAATCTTATCAGGAAATTACAACCGGATTGCATTATCAATAACCGTATTGGGAATGGAGAAGGTGATTATTTTGTTTCTGAACAGAAAATACCGGCTAATGCTGTATTAAAACCCTGGGAAGCCTGCATTACTATGAGCGGTAAATGGAGCTTTAATAAATATGATCATGCATGGAAAAGCCCGGAGCTAATCATCCGGCAGTTGATAGAAATTGTATGTAAAGGCGGAAATTTATTACTCAACGTAAATCCTGATGGTCAGGGCGAATTTCCAGCGAAAAGCATTGATAACCTGGAGGCTATTCATCAATGGATGAATAGTAATAAAGAGGCTATTTATGGTGTAACTCCCTGGAAAATAACAAATGAAGGTATACAAACGGAGCAGGGAGCAAAAAATAATCCCAATGCTATAAAAGATACCGATAATGATAATACCTCTAAGCAGATAAGCCCTGATCTCTATTTCTCACAAAAGGGGGATGTTGTTTATTTATACGCCCGTAGCTGGAAAGCAGGAAAAATAGAAGCTAAAAGCTTAAGCACAAAAAATATAAACATTAAACGTGTTGAATTATTAAACAGAAGCAACAATAAATTATCCTGGAAACAAGATGCTAATAGCCTGTTAATTGATGTACCCAAACAATTGCCCGGCAATTTACCCATATATGTTTTTAAAGTTATCAGCAAGTAATTATGACAAAGTATAAAGAGACAATTATCGTGCAGCCTTTTATTCTGTAATGGCCTTGGTATTTTGAAATAGTGTGGGCCATTGCTATCTGTGCGGATTTTTACCCCCATTTAAACGAATTTATATCCCCCCGGAAATTAACATTTAGATCATATTTGTTTAACCAAATTTTAAATTATGAGCAAACGAATTACACTTACAATGTGTCTGCTTTTTGCCTGTTACATGGCGATAGCTCAAAGTGCTATTACTATTAAAGGTACAGTGAAAGACCAAAAAGGCGATCCTTTGCCCGGCGTATCGGTAAGGGTTAGCGGAACATCAACATTTACAGCAACTGATGCCAATGGTGCTTATACTATAAAGGCACCGTCAAACGCCACACTGACATTTTCGTACATTGGTTTTATACAGCAGCAACAGGCTGTAAACAGCCGTACGGTAATTAATGTAACATTGGCAACCGACACCAGGGAACTGAATGAAGTGGTGGTGATCGGCTACGGCGAGGTTGCCCGTAAAGATCTTACCGGCGCAGTAGGTTCGGTAAAAATGGACGATTTGAATAAAGCGCCTGTACGCTCGTTTGACGAGGCCCTGGCTGGCCGGGTTGCCGGTGTGCAGGTAAGCTCTACCGAAGGTAAGCCAGGTGCGGGTATCAACATTGTTGTACGTGGTTCTAACTCGCTTACGCAGAGTAACTCACCTTTATATGTTATAGACGGATTCCCGATAGAGGGCCCTGACAATAATATCATTGATCCGTCAGAGATAGAATCTATCGAGGTGCTGAAAGACGCATCGGCTACAGCCATTTACGGGGCCCGCGGGGCTAACGGGGTGGTAATGATCACTACCAAAAAAGGTAAAACCGGCAAGCCGGTGATCAGCTATTCCGGGTATTACGGGTTCCAGAACAATATCAATACTATACCATTAATGGGGCCTTATGAATTTGTAAAGCTCCAGCAGGAGCTGGATCCCGTAGGCGTAAAGCTAAATTACCTGGCCAATGGAAAAACTCCTGAGGACTATCTTGGTGTAAAAGGTACAGACTGGCAGGATCTGTTGTTTCAAACAGCACCAATGCAAAATCATGCGTTATCATTAAGTGGCGGTACATCGGCAACTAAATATTCTGTATCTGGTAATTTATTCGGACAGGATGGTGTAATCATCAACTCCGGGTTTAAACGATACCAGGGCCGGGCCACGCTTGATCAAACCATTAATAAAAGGTTAAAAGCCGGTACGAACATTACATATACCAGTACCAAAACATTCGGAACATCGCCTTCGGCGCCCGATGCCTCATTTTCTGCCATGAACTATCTCATGTACAGTGTTTGGGGTTATCGCCCGGTTGCGGTAGGTAATTCAGACCTTGAAAATTCACTGGTAGATCCGGACGTCAATCCGGCAAATGATTACCGTATAAACCCTATTTTGTCAGCTAAAAACGAGCTCCGTCAAACATTTAAAAATAACTTTATTGGTAATGTTTACGCTGAGTATCTGATAACTAAAGATCTGAAACTTCGGGTTACCGGCGGTGTTAACCGGTCAGCATCACGTAACGAAACATTTAATAACTCACAAACCCGCTACGGTTATTCGGGCAGTACCGATAAAGTAAACGGTTCTGTTCTGTATACCGATGTGAATAACTGGTTAAATGAAAATACGTTAACCTACAATAAGAAGTTTAACAAAGATCATTCGCTAAACGTAGTAGGCGGTATTACTTTCCAGGGTAGCGATTATAAACGCTATGGTGCAAAAGCTACGCATCTTCCCAACGAATCGTTAGGGCTTAGCGGTTTAGACGAAGGTATTCAGCAGCCGGTAACGGCTATAACATCTGCGTGGACATTGATGTCTGCACTTGCCCGTGTAAATTATAATTACAAGAGCAGGTATTATGCAACGGTCACCTTCCGTTCAGACGGATCGTCAAAATTCCGTTCAGGAAATCAGTGGAGCTATTTTCCTTCGGCAGCGCTCTCATGGCGATTGATCGACGAAGATTTTATGAAAAATCAGCATATACTTTCTAATGCCAAAGTACGTTTGGGCTGGGGCGTTACCGGAAATAATCGTGTAGACGAATATGCTACCTATGCCCGGTTAAGCTTTGATAATACCAGCGGCCAGTACAATGCTTATTATGCCTTTGATAACAGCCTGGTTCAGGGAGTATATCCGTCAAGTTTGGCAAACCTGGGCCTTAAATGGGAAAATACAGCACAAAGTAATATCGGTCTTGATTTGGGCTTTGTAAAAGATCGCATTACGCTTACCGCAGATTTTTATCATAAAAATACAACCGACTTATTGCTTAATGCCCAGTTACCGCCAACATCAGGCTACGCACAGGCATACAAAAATATCGGCGAAACCAGCAACACCGGTCTTGAATTAACATTGAACACCAATAATATTGATACCAAGAACTTCGGTTGGACAAGCAGCTTCAATATTGCCTTTAACCGCAATAAAGTTTTAGCGCTTACGCAAAACCAGGAAAGCTTGCTGACGACCGTTAACTGGGATCAGAACTACAGGAACCTGCCATTATACATATCCAAAATAGGTCAGCCTTTAGGCCAGCTTTACGGGTATATCTGGGACGGCGTATATCAGTATGATGATTTTGATAAACTGCCCAATGGCAGCTACAAGCTGAAAGATAACGTAACTACCAATGCAACAGACAGGAATACATTACCACAGCCCGGTGATATTAAATACCGCGATCTGAATGGCGATGGTGTAATTAACGATTATGATCGTACTATTATTGGTCGTGGCTATCCGATTCACCAGGGAGGCTTTTCGAATAACTTCCGGTACAAAAATTTTGACCTGAACGTGTTCCTGCAATGGTCGTACGGTAACGATATTTTCAATGCCAACAGGTTATTGTTTGAGGCCGGAAATAAAATTTACCTCAACCAGTATGCCACCTACGAAAACCGGTGGTCGCCGGATAATACCAATACGACCATGCCCCGGGTAGGTGGACAAGGCCCGGTAGCTTATTCCAGCCGGGTAGTAGAAGATGGCTCGTATCTGCGGTTAAAAACAGTATCGCTGGGTTATACTTTGCCGGCCTCATTCCTCAAAAAGATCAATGTGAAAACATTGCGTGTGTACGCCTCGGCACAAAACCTGTTAACCTGGACAAATTACTCAGGGTATGACCCGGAAGTGTCTGTGTATTATACCGCGTTAACGCCGGGATTTGATTATTCATCTTATCCGCGTCCAAAAACAATCATATTCGGCCTTAATGTTTCATTATAAGCATGGCCTGTAACATAGCTATTGTAACCATAAATCATTGTAAAATGAGAAAGATATTTTCAATCAGCATAGCCCTTGTAGCATTACTGACTACAAGCTGTAAAAAGTTCCTGGAAGAGACACCTACGGATTTTATTTCGCCAGAGAACTATTTTACTAACGAAGCCGGTTTAAACTCGGCCCTGACCGGTGTATACGATATTCTGGGTAAAGAAGAAGTATATGGCAGTTATATTCCGTTAATGCATGCACAGGCCGACGAAGGTTTTTATTCACGCAGTGCGCAAACCACCGGAACCCAGGTATATAATTTCGATGCATCAGATTCATCCGTAGGGTGGCTGTGGACTTACCTGTACCAGGGTATAGAACGTGCTAATTTGCTGCTTGCTAACATAGACAATGTGCCTGTAGACGACCAAGCCGCCAAGAACGCTATTAAAGGCGCAGCCAAATTCCTTCGGGCGTACTACTATTTTATGTTGGTAGATTATTTTGGTGATGTACCGCTGAAAACAACGCCAAGCACTTCTGTTAATAATGTGGATATTGCCCGTACGCCTGTAAAAGAAGTGTATAATTTTATTGTAAGCGAGATGGAAGAGGCCGAAGGAATGGTATATACAGCAGATAAAATTGGCTATGGCGGACGTATTTCAAAAACTACGGTAGAAGGCATTCTGGCCCGTGTTTATCTTACTATGGCCGGCGAGCCACTGAAAGACGTTTCTAAATATGCCGATGCATTGAAGTGGGCGCAGAAAGTAAAAGCTTCCGGGTTGCACAGTCTCAACTCCGACTTCAAGAATATATTTATCCGTTATTGCAGTGACCAGTATGACATCAAAGAATCCATGTGGGAAGTAGAGCTGTATGGTAACCGTGGTGGCGATTTTGAAGCCGGCCGTATTGGCAATACCATCGGGCTGCAATGCAATGACCAGGATTATGGTTATTCTTACGGATTTATCAATACCACGGCCAAGCTGTATAATAGTTACGAGAGTACGGATACCCGCCGCGACTGGACCATTGCTCCTTACCAGTATACATATAATGTGGTAAACGGTGTAAGTACGGTTAAAGATTCTACATTCTTTACTTCTACACAGATATATAATCGTAACTGTGGTAAATGGCGTCGCATTTATGAAAAAGTGCTGCCGCGAAACAAGAATTATACACCCATCAACTTTCCGTTATTACGCTATTCAGACGTATTGCTGATGATAGCCGAAGCAGAAAACGAGGTCAATGGGCCAACCGATATTGCCAAAAATGCGTTAAAGGAGGTTCGGGATCGTGCTCATGCCTCAGATCTGACCACAGCAATTTCAGATCCGGGAGATTTTAGAAAGCTGGTTAAAGCCGAGCGCTACCGCGAACTGGCCTTTGAAGGGTTGCGCAAACACGATCTGATACGCTGGGGCGAATTTGTATCCACCATGAATGATATCGGCACAGATATAACCAATACCGGCGGAACCAATTATTCATACGGTGCATTGGCCGGCAAAAACGTGCGGGTGAAACACAAATTATTCCCTATTCCAATTAATGAGATTTCGCTGAACCGGGCAATGGTGCAAAATCCCGGCTGGTAATTATTTATGAATACATAAAGAGATCAATGATGAAAAAGATATTTATTCTTCCTGCGCTGCTTCTGGTGCTGGCAGCCTGCAATAAAAAGGAAGTAGCCTCATTACATTTTGATGTTTCTGCCGATAAAACGGCTATCAAAGCAGGCGATACCGTAACTTTCAAAATAAGCGGTAATCCCGATTTTCTGACTTTTTATTCCGGAGAGCCGGGGCACCAGTATGAATATAAAGACCGTACTAATGCCGATGGTACGCCGCAGCTTCAGTTTACTTCGTACCGGCAATATGGTACACAAAATAACACACTGAACATCCTGGTTTCCACCGATTTTAACAACACGTACACCGCAGATGGTATTGCTGCTGCTCATTGGACAGATATCACATCGCGTGCCACGCTTTCCACCGGGACAGATAATACCCCGTCCGGAGTGATTGATTTATCAGATTTCAAGTCGGATAAGCCGATGTACCTGGCTTTTAAATTTAACGGTTCAACAGCTTCAACGCAACGAACCTGGACCATTAAAAACCTGGTAATTAATAATGTATTGAGCAACGGCAGTCAAATAGCTGTAACTACTATCGCCGATGCAGGCTGGGTTCCCATTAATCTGAATAATTCTCCCAGAAGCTGGACCTATAATGCTACCCAGATACAGTTTCAGGGTGGTGCGGCAGGTATTGGCGATAATTTAGGCTGGATAATTACCAAGCCGGTTTTTTTAACTAAAGTAAGCCCGGATAGGGGAGTAGCTCTGAAAAACGTGAGTACCCGTATGGAAGAATACCAGTATGTTTATACTACAGCCGGCTCATATACGCCGGTATTTGTAGCGTCGAATACCAATATTTACGGTTCAGAAACTACTTCGAAACAGTTAAGTATAACAGTTGCACCTTAGGGGGATATTTAGATTAAGAACATGTTTAATTTTCATGAAACAATGGCTTTATTGCTGCTGGTGGGGACACCAGCAGCGGCTGAAGCCAGCGCTTTTTGGTCAGCCCCGTTTCGAACCGGAATTGTGAGTAGTGAGTGTTTCAGGGAAGGCAATGTATTGAAAATACACGCTGTTCCAAATAAAATTAGTGGTTGCTGTAAATTATATCGTATGTATTTTTAGCCAAAGAGTTTAGAAATGGGGTTAACAAAAAATAACGTATTCAACAAAATAGCTGTTTATGGCATAGGTCTCGGTATTGTTGCTTTCCAGGTGGCCGGCATGGTAACCGGAAAAGACGACCTGATCAAAAAAGATTTTGCCCTTGCCGAGAATCAATATAGCCGGATGCTTACCGTAGCGACAGATCTAACCAAATTTCCGCGTACCACAGCGCCCAACGGTACATTAAAATATACCGGTGTAGGCGACTGGACAGGCGGCTTCTTCCCCGGCGGGCTCTGGTATTTGTATGAATATACCAAAGACGTAAAGTGGAAACAGGCTGCCGAAAAATGGACAGAAGCTTTGGCAAAAGGTCAGTATAATACCGTCCATCACGATGTTGGCTTTGTAATGTATTGCAGCTATGGCAATGGCTACCGTTTAACCAAAAATCCCGAATATAAAAAAGTGTTAATCCAGTCGGCAGAATCGTTGTCGAGCCGTTTTGACCCCAAAGTAGGTTCTATCAAGTCATGGAACAGTAAAGCGTCGTGGGATGGTAAAAACACCTGGCATTACCCGGTAATTATTGATAACATGATGAACCTGGAATTGTTGTTCTTTGCATCCAAAGTAAGCGGAAATCCCAAATACCGGAATATCGCTATCAGCCATGCGAAAAATGCCATGCGTGACCACGTTCGCCCGGATTACAGCTCATATCATGTGGTAAACTATGATCCTGAAACCGGCAAGGTGCTGAACCGGCAAACCTGCCAGGGATTTTCGGACAATTCAACCTGGGCACGCGGTCAGGCTTGGGGTATTTACGGCTTTACCATGGTATACCGCGAAACCAAAGACAAGCGTTTCCTGGAAACTGCCCGTAAAATGGCCGATTTCTACCTGAATAATAAAAATCTTCCGGCAGATAAAGTGCCCTATTGGGACTTTAACGTAAATCAGCCGGGTTATAAGCCCGACTGGAAATACGATGCTTCGAAGTTTCCGGTAGTGCCGCGGGATGCATCGGCGGCAGCCGTAGTAAGCTCGGCCTTGTTTGAAATGAGCACTTATCTGGGCAATGGCGGCAAGAAGTATAAGCAGGCAGCCGAAAAAATACTGCAATCATTATCGTCTCCGGATTACCTGGCTAAACCCGGTTCTAACAACAATTTTATTTTAGAGCATTCGGTGGGCAGTATTCCGCACGGTACAGAAATAGATGTTCCGTTAATTTATGCCGACTACTATTTTTTAGAGGCGTTGCTGCGGTATCAAAAAGAAGGATAAAATCGTAAATCAGGCTCGTGTTTCGTGAAGACACGAAACACCGTTGAATGACATGAAATCTAAAATCGTAAATCTAAAATCGTAAATGTCCTTGATGCCGTGTTTCGTGTCTTCACGAAACACCCGGCTAAACGACATGGAATCGTAAATCGTAATTCTAAAATCATAAATCATAAATGTCCAGGTTTTGCATATATAGTGTTGTTTTATGTTTGTTCACCCTTTCAGGATATGGGCAAAAGGAATCAACCCTGTTTGAGTCATTCAAAAAAAAGCCGGCAGGAGCTATCCTTCCCGATTTTTCGTACGCCGGTTATCATCATGGCGAACAGGCTATCCCAACGGTGAATTACAGGGTATTTGATGTCACCAAATTCGGTGCTGTGCCCAACGATACCATTTCTGATAAAGCGGCCATTGAGGCAGCCGTTCAGGCAGCACGCATTAACGGTTCGGGCATTATATTTTTCCCGAAAGGCCGTTTCCGGGTTAATGAAGATACTGATAAGCCCGAAAGCATACTCATTACCTCAGGCAATATTGTATTTCGTGGCAGCGGCAGCGGGCCGGGTGGCACAGAATTGTACATGAAGAACAGTTTACAACCGGCTAACCCGGAGCAAATGTGGACCACACCGCCCATGTTTGTATTTACCACGGCAAAAAAAGACGAGCGCATTGGCGAAATAGCCAATAAGGCCGCAGTAGGAACGTTTGATATCAAGCTGACCTCAACGGGAAGTCTTGAGCCGGGCGACTGGGTTATGCTACGGATGCAGAACAATAGTCCGGCGCTGATACAGGCAGAATTGGGTAATTACAAGCCGGATAGTGCCTGGACATCGCTGGTGAAAAACGGCGTTTTTATCAAGGTCTATCATCAGGTAAAAGAAGTATCGAATAACTACGTCACGCTGGTTGAGCCGTTAACTTACCCGGTTGACCCGAAGTATAAATGGGAGGTATATAAAGCCGCCGGCAGCAGCGAGGTTGGGGTAGAAGATATTGCCTTTGTGGGTAACTGGAAAGAGAAATTTGTGCATCATAAATCCTGGGTGCACGATAGCGGCTGGACCATGCTGCGGTTTGCCCGGCTTACCAATTCCTGGGTCAGGAACTGCCGGTTTACCGATGTAAATGTTGGATTTACCACTACGCAGGGCGCCAATATATCAGTTATAAACTGTATCATTACCGGTAACGAGGGGCATGAAGCCATTACAAATACCGGTTCAACCAATGTGTTTTTCGGCAAAATTACCGATGAAGCAGGCATGTGGCATTCAGTTGGTACAAATGCACTTTCCATGAACACGGTGGTTTGGCGGGTAACTTATCCGCCAACTACCTGTTTTGAAAGCCATTCGTCACAACCCCGGAATACATTATTAGATTGTGTACAGGGCGGCTTGCTGGATAACCGTGGGGGCGGAGCCATACAGAATATGCCCAACCACATGCAAAATTTAATTTTATGGAACTATAAGCAAACCAATGAAGCCGTTGCCGGATTTGATTTCTGGCCTGCAAACCGGCGCTATTGGAAAATCCCGAATCCTGTAATTGTAGGATTTCATGGCGCTGCAACAACATTTAAACCGGAGCAGCTTAAATATTCAGAATCCATCGGGCAGCCGGTTGAGCCTGAGTCCTTGTATGAGGCCCAGTTAAAATTACGTCTTAAAAAAATACCGGACTGGGTGCTCAAATTAAAATCCGGCGATGATAACTGAACTGTAACAAAATTTAACTTTTAACCTTCAACTTTCAACTTTTTTAATCTTCAACTTGATGAAAACAGCTTATTCCTTCATTGCATTATGGTTATGTATCATCACGGGTAGTGCCGTAGCAGAAACCTGTCCGATTATTCCACAACCGGCAACCTGTCAGAAAAATGCCGGAACCTTTAACCTGAATAGCCGGGCTACTGTTGCCATCCGCGGGAAAGCATCAGCTTCCCAGGCTTATTATCTTCAGAAGGAAGTATTGCGGCTAACCGGTATTGCATTGGCAGAAAATACAGTTGGGAAATCGCCTGCTATTGAGTTGAATTTAATTCCCGGAAGGGCCGACGGAGAAGCTTATACGCTGCAGATACAACCGGCCAAAGTAACTATCAGCTCGGCTTCTGCCGAAGGTTTATTTAACGGGATAGAGAGTTTCTTGCAATTGGCTTTATTTTCCCCGAATAACGGACGGGCTGTACAGATTCCCTGCTGGAACATCAGCGATAAGCCTTTATACGGCTGGCGTGGTATCATGTTAGATGAATCGCGGCATTTCTTCGGAAAAGAAGTTGTGAAAAATATCCTCGACTGGATGGCCTTTTATAAGCTGAACCGTTTTCACTGGCATTTAACCGATGAACCGGGATGGCGATTTGAGGTGAAAAGATATCCTAAGCTGGCACTGGTTGGCGGTATTGGCGATTATTCGAATCCTGCAAAGCCGGCACAGTTTTACACGCAGGAAGATATTAAGGAAATTGTAAGCTACGCGGCCGAGCGGTTTATTGAAGTAATCCCAGAAGTGGACATGCCGGGACATGCAACCGCGGCCAATAAGGCATATCCAGCCTATAGCGGTGGCGGTTCGGCGGCGCATCCCGATTTTACTTTTAATCCCGGTAAGGAAGGAACGTACGCTTTCCTGACCAATATCCTGAAAGAAACTGATGCGTTATTTCCATCGCAAATGATTCACCTGGGCGGAGACGAGGTGAGCTATGGAAATGAGAAATGGGCCACTGACTCCGGCATTCAGGCGCTCAGGAGCAAGTACCAGTTAAAAGACCTGAAAGCGGTTGAAGATTATTTCATTCAGCGTATGGCCGATAGCGTATTTGTCATGAATAATAAAGTATTGGCCTGGGATGAAGCCGTTAGCACCAACCTGCCGGCTAACAAGACCATTGTGCTTTGGTGGCGGCATGATAAACCACAGCAGTTGAAGATGGCCCTGGATAAAAAGTACAGCGTGGTGCTGTGTCCGCGAATACCCCTGTATTTTGATTTTGTGCAGGATAGTACCCACCAGGTAGGTCGCAGGTGGGCCGGGGATTTTGCATCGCTGACCAAGCTATACAACTTTTCGGGGACTGAATACATTCCAAATGCCGGTAACAATTCATTGCTATTAGGCATGCAAGCCAACCTGTGGACGGAAAAGATTGCCACCACACAGCGTTTGGAATATATGCTTTTTCCCCGGATTGCAGCCCTGGCAGAATCTGCATGGACAGCTCCGGCTAATAAAGATTTTGGACAGTTCAAGAACCGGTTAAATCCGCATCTGGCCTTGTATAAGGCCTCGGGGCTTAGTTATTTCAATGCGCTTGATGCAAAGCTTACACCCGAAATTATTGACCCGGCAGCCAGGGAACAGAAGATGTTCCAGATGCTGGATAAGTAAGCGGATTAGCATATGACCTTCTCACTTTGAACTTTGGTTTCTTTTGACTTTTGATTTTTAACTTTTGACTTTAAAATGCGTATTCATCAGTTAGCAGCAGGCGCCTTAGCGGTGCTGATTATGACAGCGTCTACACCGCCTAAGAAAATCTACCATAAAGGCTGGATAGACCTGAATAAAAACGGTAAAAAAGATATTTACGAAGATCCGGAACAGCCGTTGGAAAACCGGTTGAACGATTTAATATCCCAGATGAATCTGGATGAGAAAACCTGCCAGATGGCTACTTTGTACGGTTATAAGCGGGTTTTACAGGATTCGTTACCTACAGAAAAGTGGAAAACAGCCATTTGGAAGGATGGCATTGCCAATATTGACGAGCATCTGAACGGTTTCCTGAACTGGAGCAAAACCGATACGTCGGTTTATGCCCGCGACATCAGGAAACACGTTTGGGCAATGAATGAAACACAGCGGTTTTTCATTGAGCAAACCCGTTTAGGTATTCCGGTAGACTTTACAGACGAAGGTATACGTGGGGTAGAGGCTTACCAGGCTACCGGTTTTCCAACGCAGCTGAACATGGGCATGACCTGGAATAAAGACCTGGTGTATCAAATGGGACAAATTACCGGGATGGAAGCCCGGGCATTGGGCTATACCAATGTGTATGCGCCTATCCTGGATGTTGCCCGCGACCAGCGCTGGGGACGTTTGGAAGAAGTTTACGGCGAAGACCCGTACTTAGTTGCCCGTTTGGGTGTAGAAATGACACGAGGGATGCAGCAAAATAACCAGATAGCTTCAACGGTTAAGCATTTTGCGGTGTACAGTGCCAATAAAGGAGCCCGCGAAGGCCTCGCTCGTACAGACCCGCAGGTAGCGCCGCGTGAGGTGGAAAATATCCTGCTTTACCCGTTTAAAAAGGTATTCCGGGAAGCGCATCCGCTGGGTGTGATGAGCTCATACAACGATTATGACGGTATACCTATTACCGGCAGCGACTACTGGCTTATCCAGCGTTTACGTAAGGAATTCGGTTTTGGCGGATACGTGGTAAGCGACAGCGATGCCCTGGAGTATTTGTATTCCAAGCATCATGTAGCAGCCAATTTAAAGGAAGCTGTTTTCCAGGCGTTTATGGCCGGATTAAATGTGCGCACTACCTTTGTTGCACCAGATAGCATCATTATTTATGCCCGTCAGCTGGTTAAGGAAGGCCGTATTCCAATGGATACCATTAACAGCCGGGTAAAGGATGTATTGCGGGTGAAATTTAAGCTGGGTTTGTTTGACCATCCGTATGTAAGCAATGCGGACGAAAGCGCTAAGCTGGTAAACAATGCTGAACATCAGGCGGTAGCGCTAAAAGCGTCGCGGGAGAGTATTGTGCTGCTGAAAAACAATAATCACCTGTTGCCTTTATCCAAAAACAAAAAAGTAGCCGTTATCGGCCCCAATGCCGAGGATATGGGCTATGCGCATACACATTACGGCCCGCTGGCATCACCAAGCGTTTCGGTGTTGCAGGGAATAAAGGATAAGATTGGCGCCGCTAATGTATTCTACGCTAAAGGTTGTAACCTGGTAGACAAAACCTGGCCCGAAAGCGAAATATTGCCGCAGGAACCGGGCAAAGAAGATTTGCAGATGATAGATGAAGCGGTTGCCGCTGCTAAAAAGAGTGATATTGCCGTGCTGGTGATGGGTGGAAATACACAAACAGCCGGCGAAAATAAAAGCCGTACCAGCCTTGACCTTACCGGTTATCAGCTCGATTTGGTGAAAGCGGTTAAGAAAACCGGCAAACCGGTTGTGGTAGTGCTCATCGGTTCGCAGCCTATGACCATTAACTGGATTGATAAAAATATTGATGGTATCATCTATGCCGGTTATCCCGGAGTTAAGGGCGGCATTGCTGTGGCTGATGTATTGTTCGGTGATTATAATCCCGGTGGAAAGCTTACGCTGACATTCCCCAAATCGGTTGGACAGATACCGCTAAACTTTCCAACCAAGCCCAATGCACAAACTGATGAAGGCGAGCATGCCAAAATTAAAGGCCTGCTTTATCCGTTCGGTTTTGGTTTGAGCTACACTACATTCAGCTACAGTAATCTGACTATCAGTCCCAAAACGCAGCAGGCAAACGGCAATGTACAGGTTTCGGTAACCGTTACCAACAGCGGTAAAGTTGCCGGCGATGAAGTGGTTCAGCTATATATCAGGGATGTGCTGAGCAGTGTAACTACGTACGAGAAATTGTTAAAAGGCTTTGAGCGTGTCTCCCTGAAACCGGGCGAAAGCCGGGTGGTTAATTTTACCCTGGTTCCTGATGACCTGGCGCTGTATAACCGCCAGATGCAGCATGTGGTTGAGCCCGGAGAGTTTAAGGTAATGATAGGTTCTTCTTCAGAGGATATCCGTTTAAGCGATAGCTTTGAGATAAAGGATTGAAGGGAGTATTGGGTATTGCGTATTGAGATTCCTGATTGAGCGAAACCCTGGCTTCGTTCAGTTACTTTTAAGCCTCCGGCTTGTTACACTACTTAATATAACGCAGACAGCGTTCAAAACGCTGTCTGCGTTATGGATGGCCCCCGACTATCCGGAGTGTTCAGCGCAGCGTCACTCCGGATTGGTAGAATGATGATGAGTTTTTGAACTCATTTAAAGAGAGTCAGTTAACGTGAGTCCGGGATAGGAAACGCACAACCTGCTCGTTTGCAAAACGAGTGCATAAATCTCTGTCGTTTGTAACGCCGGTAATAGCGGCCTTTGCTTGCTTTAAGCAACATTGCGGCGTTGCAAACGCCGTTTTATGGCATCCCGATTGCAAATCGGGACGAGCCTGCGCCTTAACCCGAACTCACGTTAGTTAAGCTAAATAATAATCGAACTCAAGTTCATAGGTTTCAAAAACCGATGAGGTTTTTACTATTACTCCGCAATCGATAAGCACTGCTTTAAAATCACTTCAGCCTTCTTAATGTTGTTTTCGGCATACCCCGTGGTTCCGTATTTTACAACTCCCTTATCAATAATTAAATTGGTAGGATATGCGGAAATGTTAAACTCTTTTGCTATTTGAAAACCGGAAGGAACCTGATTATAAATAAAGGGATTGGTTTTCATAAACTCGCTTATGGTTGCTCCACTATCTAAGCAAACAGCAATAAATTCCACATTTTTATATTCCCTATACTGCTCATATAGTTGGTTCAAAAGAGGAATTTCAGCTTTACAAGGTGGGCATTTCACAAACCAGAAATTCAGTACAACAATTTTATCTTTCAGGATATCATTCCAGTAGTCTTTGCCCGTCATGTCAGTCATGTAAGGGAATTTTATTTTTTTACCGATAAAATTCCCCGGGTTACTGCCGTAGATTTGTTTATTCTCGTTATTACTCACTCTTTCCCGTCTGATTATCATATATTCATCGCTCCCGGTTTTGCTTTTTTCTAATTTATAATCACCGGTCTTTATCATTGATAACCACTTTTCATAAGGATAAACAAGGCCTGCGGAATCCTTTACCAATGATTTTTCAGATAACGGGATCCTGCTTGTTTGGCTAAGGCCTTCAACGCTTAGAAATGTGCATACAGCTATTAAAAAAACTGGCAGTTTTTTCATTTTACTTGATCAGGGTTTGTGTTTGCGT
The DNA here is from genome assembly GCF_008274585.1 of Pedobacter sp. BS3. GTDB lineage: Bacteria > Bacteroidota > Bacteroidia > Sphingobacteriales > Sphingobacteriaceae > Hufsiella_A. The sequence continues at coordinate 119,105 of NZ_VTRT01000005.1, forward strand.
CTCCGTCCCGGCATAGGAAAGCTTTAGGTAACTTTTTTTATTGGATGGCGTGTATCTAAACGCCACATCGGTAACCAGCATACCCATGTATTTGAAATTTCGTTTCTCTACACTTTTTAACGACCAATATTTGGGGTTTACGGGATTTTCGCTTTCATAGAGCGTAATTTTACCGGCATTAACATCTTCGTTAGAGATGATGCGTATTTTAAAATCGAAGTCTTTCTTACCATCGGTATAAAAACCAAATTTGCTATCGTTTACATCATTAAAAGTCCTGATTGAGCGAAGCTCCGGCTTCGTTCAGTTACTTTTAAGCCTCCGGCTTGTTACACTACTTAATATAGAGGTTGTCTCAAAAGTCCCCTATGGTCATCCTGAGCCTGTCGAAGGATTGGTTCATTATGGCTACAGGCGCTTCCCCCGAGGCTTCGGGGTCAGCGTGACTGTAAATAGATGGTTTTACTGACTTGAGACAACCTCTACGGATGCGTTACGGATGGCATAAATACCGTTGCTATTTATCAGTTGGCAACTGCAACCGGATGTTTATTTCCGTTGTGGCAGGTAATGCATGATACCGCCATCACCGCTTCGCCTTCTTTAGATTTATGATCTTTAAAGTATTTTTTATTGATACGCATGGTCATGCGCATCATGTCGCGGGCAATTTCTTTGTGATGATTTTCATCGCTGGCAAAATCAAGATGCTTCGGATCATCTTTTTTCTGGGCGTGACAGAAATTGCATTTTACGCCTAATGCCGCTTTAAATGAATCCATCACCTTGTCTAATTCTTCATGGCTGATGTCTTTCGGAAGTACTTTGAGATTTTTTGCTTTATGCTCATCGGGTGGCGTATTGGCTGCTGCTAAAACAATAAATGCGAAAACAGCAGTTATTGCCATTAGGTAATTTTTTTTCATGATGCTCTGTTGTTGGTACGACCAATGTAGAGTTTTTGATAATTTTTTACACAAAAAATACATAATTATTTTGTTACAGTTTGGTTGCCCGTAACATTTCGCGTTTGCCGGGAGCCCCGGGAGCCTTCTCTATGCTAAAACCTAATGTTTTCATGCTCCGTTTTAAGTTTCCGGTTATGGCGTAAGTAACAAATATACCGCCGGGAATAAGGTAGCGGCAAACCTGGTGCAGCGCTTCGGTAGTCCACATTTCGGGCTGATGCAATGCCGCAAACGCGTCAAAATAAATAATGTGGAATTGTTTTTCTGATGTGAAATCCATGAGCCGGCAATGGGCAACCTCCAGCTTGCAGCTTTCGCTGCTGGTTACTTCGTGATTGAAACTATGGGGATAACTACTGATGAAATTTTGCCATAAATCAGCATTTATATAGTTATTGTATCCCGTTTCGCGGAGTATATCAACCGTTAGGGGATAGGCCTCAATACCGGTGTAATTTAACCGGATGTTGTTTTGTGCGCAATAATCGGCGCTGAGCAAAAAGTTTAAACCGGTTCCAAAGCCGACCTCAAGCACGTTTATTTCAGTAACCGGATGAAGGTTCAGGTAGTGCTGCAATCCGGATTGTAAAAACACATGGCGGCTTTCCTGCACGGCTCCATGCCTGGAATGGTAATGCTCGCCAACGGTGGGGTTGTAAAGCGTTTTGGAACCATCGGATGTAGTAACGAAGTGCATGGGCTTACTTTTCCTGCAAAGATGCGAAATATAAGATTGAGGTTAAGGATTAGGTTGAGGTTAAAGGCGTAAGGTAAAAAGTTTAAGGCGGATAATGAGAGACAAGAACATAGAGACAAGAAACAAGACAAGTAGCACAGACTAGAAGAAGGGTTAAGGATGAGGCCATATAACAATTCAACAATAAAGCAATTTAACAATCTAAAAACACAATACCTTGCGGCGAGGCCCCAACCAACTAACAACAAATCGGGCTAATGTACAGTTACAACTTTATCCAAAGGCAACCGCCAGTGCGGCGTTAAGGGCTTATCCGTATTGCGTTTTCCTAAAGCAATAACTACAGGAATTATGCCTTGCTTAAGATTCAGGATTTTTGCTACTTTAAACGGATTGAAACCTTCCATCGGGCAGGTGTCTATTCCTCTTGCCTGTGCTGCAAGCATCAGTGTTTGCGCCGCAAAAATACTGCTTTTGGTTGCCCAATGGTATAATCCCGATGCGCCTAAGGGCATTAGAATAAAATGCCTGGTAAATATTGTGAGGATAGATTTCAATACACTGAAAATCCACAGGGGAGTGAGCCGGGTAAACCAGACTATTTCCTTTTTCTTGTTGCGGTAGTATGCTTTCGCTTTTTCATTGTATAAACCGCTGTTTTCTACATAATCTATAAACAACCGGTAATGGTTGGCAAGACCTCTCCGTTTTGCAACTACTACCACAAATGCCGAAGCGGAAACAGCAGACCGCTGATTTTTGCAGCCCGCCCGCATTTGTTCGCAAATGGATTTATCTTTTATCCAGTGTAACTCGTAGGGCTGTATGTTAAAACTGGATGGCGCTAACTGGGCGGCCGCCAGAATGGCTTTCATATCCTCATCGGGAATGGGCTCACCGGTAAAGTATTTAGTAGCTCTTCTTCTGCTGTTTATGGTTTCAAATGCCTGCCAAAGTTGCTCGTCCATAATGCTGTGCAATTTTTACTACAAAATTGCCCGGACGTTTTTTAAGAGACGATAACAAAAGATAATAAATTCACTTCAACTTGCTGCGTATGCGACTTAGTGAAACAGGCGTGATGCCCAGATAGGATGCGATATAGTGCTGCGGTATGCGCTGAATAATTTGTGGTTTTTCTTTAATGAGGTTTATATACCGTTGCGTTGGGGTATCTCTTATAAATGAGAGGAAGTGTTTCATGTAATGGAACTGTCTTTCAAAAGCGATACTCAACAGGTATTCTTTTGTGTCGGGATGTTCATTAAGCTCCTTCAGGATTTTTTCCATGTCGTTTTTATGTATCCGGTAAAGTATGCAAGGCTCGATGGTTTCAATAGTGAAAAGACTTGGAATACTTTTGTTAAAACTCTCCGCGGAAGATACGGCCTCGTTCTCGAAGAAAAACTGGAAGGTAATATCCTTACCGTTATTATTGAACCAAAGCCGCAGGCAACCTTTTTCAATGATAAAAGCGTTTTTTGAAACGTCACCTTCATTCAGTAAAATGGTATGTGCAGGAACTTCTATGCGTGTATAATAACGCATGTACTCATCCCATTTATCTTTTGAAAGGGGAAACTTATCTCTGAACTGGTCAAGCATGGTTGTTTGGTGAATTATAAAGGTTTTTAATCGTTAGTTTGTTCGCTTATATCAGTTGATAAATCCAATGTTAAGAAGATTTTTTAATATAACGCAGACAGCGTTGGGCACAAACCTCATAGGTTTCTGAAACCTATGAGGTTTTTAAGCACTGCCCTGACAAAAATAAACCCGGGTGAAGCGGATACCGGCCAATGTGGCTAAGGCCCTGTGTAGTATGAGCGGAACACGGGACTATAGTTGCCGATGCATTGCTGTACTTGCTTTTCTAAAGATTTAATCTTCATTCTCGTTAAATTGTCCTTGCAGGCGCTCAAGATTGGTTATCATGGTGTTTAAACGGGTTTCTTCCTTACGGATGTAGCGGCGCATAAATACGTAGTAACAGAGTATGAACCAGGCAACGGTGAACACGATGGCGAGAACGGTTTGAAGTATGGAAACGTAAAAGAAGATTTCGATGAGGTACAACGCCAGACCGATAGAGATGAACAGCAGGTACAAACGGTATGTGCGGGTGTTGAGCATGTATCGTTTTTGCCGGTAATTTTTTAGCCAGGTAATGTATTGTGCGGGTGTATGCAACAGGGTTTCGCTGTTGTTCAGGTTGCGGTAATGCCGTACCTGGATGAATACAAAGAACAGGCAGCATACAATAAATATCATTAACGCCAGGTAAGTTGTGCCCAGGCGGAAATTGCTGATAAACAGTGTGATTGTCAGTAGGGCTACGGCTATAAGGGCCGCGGCGGCCTGCAGCAGCAGCTTGTTGGCAAATGTTTGACGGGTGTTACGGATACGTTTTAAAATGTCATCGCTGTTGACTTTTGAAAGCGTTGCCTGACCGTGCCATATATCTTTCAGTGCATCAAAATCTTTCATAACGATTATATATTTCAGTCAGTTTTTGTTTAATACGGTGTATTCTTACCCGGAGGTTGCCTTCGCTGATGCCTGATATTTCGGCAATTTCGGCGTAAGGCACTTCATCAAGCACCATGGTGATGATGATACGTTCGTTCTCTTCGAGCTGGGCAATACATTTGTACAGGAGCGCTACCTGCTCGTTTTTTTCTGAAGGCAAATCTACCTGATTTTCGATAATATTATCGGTAAGTTCGTCTTTAGGATGGCGTTTTTCGGTTCTTAGCCATGATAAGCAGGTGTTTACGGCAATGCGGTAAATCCACGTGGAAATAAGCGCCTGGTTACGGAATTTATCCAGGTTCTGCCATACCTTCATAAAGGTTTCCTGCATCAGGTCGTTCGCAGCATCTTCGTCGCCTGTGTAGCCATAGCAGAGATGGCATATTTTGCGGGAATTTTCGCTGAAAATCTTTTTAAATAATTGCTCGTTGGCCGCCATGTTCCTCTTAGATAGATAACAAAGGTAAATGTTACAAGCTAATACCGTCGGCCGAAAAACCACGAAGCTTTTGCCGGGCTTCGTCAACCAGGTTGTTGTATTCCTGGCTGAGGTCAAATTGCAAATCCTCGTGAATATGCGGCATCACTTTCCGGATTTTTTCCAACTGCCGTAAAAACAACGAACGTAAGGCTTTGCTGGTCGACCGGGTATTGGTGTACTGCATGAAATTTTTGCAAAACCAGATGGCCAGCTCGACTTCCACCTGTTTGGACGCTGTGAATTTGGTGTGTTTATTTAACTGCCGGATGATTTTCCGAAGCGATTTGGTGGCGTAATATTCGTGTTTGTTCAGGTTGGTAAATTCGGGTAGCAACGCTTCTTTTACCATCCTGGCATATTCCATGGGGTCGTCTGCATAGAACAGCAGGTAACTGGTAAGCTCTTTAATCTCTTTTTTGTATTTGGCCAATCGCAGGCATAATTCTATCAGGTAAACCGGATTTTTTTCCTTCAGTTCTTTACGGATATCGCTTAGTTTTTCAGAATACATATACTTTCGGCATTGCGACGTAAATGTAAATAATTACTTTTGGCAATTTATAAGATGTGGGTTAAGTAAAAATTCAAAAGATGAGCGTAGCGAAACCCTGAATAATTTATACATCAGTTAACATAATCATAGTAAGTAAAGCAATTAATTGAAATGAGCGACAGAGGTAAACGCATATTCCTGGCATTAAGTATAGCTATCCCGTTTTTGCTGTACAGCGTATATTATTATGGTATGGTATTGAAAAATGCGCCTTTCCGTTCAAAAGATTTTCAGTCGGTAACGCTGAAATATGGGTTGGGGGATAGCCTGGTTAATCAGTACAACTCGTCGACAGGCGAGTTCCGGTATCTGAACAAGCGTGATTCGCTGGTAACCATTCACGTCAGGCTGAATAAGGACGATATGCTGTACCTGCATCATAAAGCTGCCGAGCTGGGCTTCTGGGATTTCCCTGAACATCTTTCCGGCACCTCCAAGGACCCTAAAACCCCGCATTATTACCTGGAATATAAATACAGGGAAAAAACAAAACGTGTTTATTTCGACCTGGATTATAATGGAAATCCAAAGTTATACGACGCAGCCAAGCAGTTAATTAACGAGGTGAACAAGGTAATTAATGATGCCGCCGACCGGCAGAACGCTTACCGGTAAGCCCACCCCGGCCCTCCCAAAGGGAGGGAGTAAGCTTTCGATCTTTCTAACTTCCGGACCATGAACTATGAACCATCAGCGAGTATGCTTTCGGACTTTCCCAACTTTCGGACTATGAGCTATGAACCATTAGCTATTAGCCATCAGCTTTCCACCTCATCTTTTATTTGCACAGAATTATTATTTGTTTTAGTTTTGTGTGTGCGCACACATGGCGCTCATTTTAAAATAGAACAGAATAATGCCACGATTAAATCTCTTAGAAGAAACCCGCTTTGAAAAACTACCGGTATCTGTATTTCCTGATGAAAACACCGCATCCAGGCATGTTGCCCAACGCATTGCCAATCTCATTAAAGAGAAACAAGCTAACGGACAACAGGCTGTACTCGGATTGGCTACCGGCGCAACGCCTGTAAAAGTTTATGCAGAACTGGTGCGTATGCACAGGGAAGAAGGTTTAAGCTTTAAGAACGTGGTAACGTTTAACCTGGATGAGTATTATCCGATGGAGCCTACTGCCGCCCAGAGTTATGTAACATTCATGAAAGAACAACTGTTTAATCATGTGGATATCGACATGAACAATGTAAATATCCCTGATGGAACATTACCGCTTGATAAGGTCGCTGAATATTGCCTGAACTACGAACAAAAGATTATTGCCAGCGGTGGACTTGATTTGCAAATCCTGGGTATCGGGCGTACGGGTCACATTGGTTTTAATGAGCCCGGGTCGGCGCCTAATTCCGGAACACGGCTGGTTACGCTTAATGATTTGACCCGTCGGGATGCTTCACGCGATTTTGGTGGGAAGAACAATGTGCCGGTTAAAGCCATTACGATGGGTATCGGTACTATTTTCCAGGCACGCGATATTATCCTGATGGCCTGGAATAAAAAGAAAGCTTCTATTATTAAAAAGGCCGTTGAAGGCGAAATATCATCTGATGTTCCGGCCACTTACCTGCAATTATCCGATAAGGTAGAGTTTATTCTGGACGAAGAAGCGGCGTCTGAACTTACCCGTTTTGATACACCCTGGCTGGTTAAAGATTGTGTATGGGATGGTCAGATGACCAAAAAAGCTGTAATCTGGCTGGCTAATAAACTGAATAAGCCGATCCTGAAATTAACGCTTGAGGATTATAACAGCAACGGCATGGCTCAACTGGCTACCGAGTTCGGACCGGTTTACGATATTAATATTGATGTATTCAATAAAATTCAGCATACCATAACCGGTTGGCCCGGAGGTAAGCCCAATGCCGATGACAGTCAACGGCCGGAGCGTGCTTTGCCCGCTAAGAAAAGGTCAATCATATTTTCTCCGCATCCTGATGATGATGTGATCTCGATGGGAGGGACGTTTATCCGTTTGGCAGACCAGGGTCATGAAGTTCATGTAGCTTACCAAACGTCAGGAAACACTGCTGTTTGGGATGAGGATGCCCTGCGGTTTGTAGAATTTGCCATTGATTTCGGTAAATCGCAAAACCAGGATGTGCAGGAGATGGAAAACCTGTACCAATCGATGCGTGAGTTTCTGAAAGATAAAAAACCGAACCAGGCCGATACCTTGGAAATTCGCACGGTAAAAGGATTGATCCGTAAAGGTGAGGCCATTGCAGGAGCCCGTTTTGCCGGCTTACCTGATGAACATATTCATTTTATGGACCTGCCTTTTTACGACAAAGGAAAAGTACAGAAAGTGGTGGATTACGAGGATGATATTGTACAAACCATGGAGCTGCTGAAAAAGGTGAAGCCGCACCAGGTTTTTGCCGCCGGCGATTTTGCCGATCCGCATGGAACGCACAAAGTTTGCTTCGATATTATTCTACAGGCCCTAACCCGTTTACGGGAAACTGAAGATTGGGTTGCCGACTGCTGGCTGTGGCTGTACCGTGGAGCATGGCATGAGTTTGAAATATACGAAATAGAAATGGCAGTTCCGCTATCTCCGCAGGAAGTGGAACGCAAACGACTGGCTATCTTCAAGCACCAGTCGCAAAAAGACAGGCCGGTATTTCCGGGCGATGATGCCCGCGAATTCTGGGTTAGAGCCGAAGACCGTACCAGCGAAACCGCCAGGGCATATAACCAGCTTGGTTTTGCCGAGTACGAGGCCATAGAAGCTTTTGTTAGGTGGAAGTTTGATTAAGCCGGGAACTTATGGAGCGTTGCCGGGGTATTTTAAGGTTAGTACCTGGCAGCGTCATCCCGGCAAAATTCATCTTTCTGCCTGTCCGGAGAAACGGATGGGTAAAGCTCGTGGGAAACTATTGAAAGCATAAAGATTAAAATCAGCGTGCAGAGTACTGCCCTGACCAAAATAAACCCGATTGCAGTGGATACCGGCCTGTGCGTAATGCCCTGCGAGGTATCGGGGCAGGGTTGCAGGCGTATGAACGAAAAGCGGGACCGTCTGAACCCAGGCTGCATTGGCTTTGCTTTTCAAAAACAAGTGTACTTTTGCCTGCGCATATATTGCGCTATAGCATTAATATCTCTGGCATCCTGGTTTTCTAAACAGGAGCGGTGCACAAACCGGGCAGCTCTGCTGTGGCAATGACATGGCCTTCCATCTGTTTTTTTACTTCGCCGGGCTCTGAATCGGGGGCAAGATCCAGCACAGTATCCAGCGCATACAAGCGGAACCAATAATGATGAGCGCCTTTAAAATACCGGGGACAGGGCCCCTCGTAACCGAATGTATGGTTATTGCAGAGCCCTTCGGTGCCTCCCGGGGGAATGCTCCGCTCGGCAACATATAGCGTTGAGGGCGGAATGTTGAATACATGCCAGTGTATCCACGGCGCCGGCGAGGCGTCGATATCTTCCAGGAACAGCACAAGGCTTTCTGCCTGCTCGGGAATATCTTCGAAATACAGCGGCGGATTAACATTTGCCCCCAGGCAGGTATAGGCTAAGGGGATCTCTTGGTTGGACTTAAATGCGCTTTTGATGATCATAATCAGTAAAATCAGAGGATTAAAACCCGGTATTTGCAGGCGCCGTAAAATTGCCAGTAAAGCGATAAAAACGGAATTACCAGCGATGTAAGCATCATTTCGGCTACATGGTTTGTTGCATGAGAGGTAGCGCTCAGGCGTTTTTTACTGAATATAAGCGCCAGCGCCAGCCAGCCGCCGGCGAATGCCAGTGCCAGCCAGGTTTGCCTGAACATGAGTGCCGGAATAATGCCTGCGAATAGCAATACCATAGCATAATAATTCCATAGAGGCCGCGGCCGGATGCGTTGTTTATATAAGCCCGGATATTTTTTGTACAGCAGTGCGTTGAAAATGCCTTTTTTCTGTTCCCGGATGCTTACGCCCCATTGCGCTTTACGGGCGGGGTGCACTACTGTTGCGGGTGTGGAATGAATGGGTATGTTATGTTCAAGAAATTTAAAATGCAGGTCGCTGTCTTCACGCCAGGCCATCCTGAACCGCTCATCAAATCCGCCTACCTTTAATAGGGCTTTTTTGGTACAGGCACAGTTTGCGGTTACAAACTCGGCGGTTTCCAGGTTGGCTATATTTTGTTCATAGTCGGTTGGGGGTGACGATAAAGGTACTACAACCGGCCCGGTATAGGCTATTTCGTCTTCATCCTGGTAGTATTGCCAGAGGGTTTGCAGCCAGTTGCTGTCTGGAATGCAATCGTCGTCTGTAAAAGCAATAAGCCGGCCCTTAGCTTCCAGCCAGCCGCGGTTCCGGGCGGCTGCGGGCCCTTTTTTTACGGCGGTTGGCAAAAGTTTGACTTCCGGATATTCTGCCAGTATCTCGGCGGTAGTTTCGTCCGGCCCATCGCTGACTACGATGACTTCGTACGCGTTTTTATGAAAAGTCTGGCGACGTAATGCTTCCATACAATTAACCAGCAGACCTGGTCTGCGATAGGTTGGAATAACAACTGATATTTTTACTTCCATTGTTTTTCAATTAAGTAAGAACCAATGATGAGTGCGTCAAATGGTGATGTCCAGAAACATTCAATAGCATCGCGGGGCGAGCATACTACGGGTTTTCCCAAGGTGTTGAATGACGTGTTTACCAGTACCGGAACGCCTGTACGCTTTTTAAATGCCTGCAACAAATCATAATACTGCGGGTGCTGATTGCGGTTTACCGTTTGAATACGGGCGGTTCCGTCAACATGCCGTACGGCTGGGATTTTATCTGCTTTATCGGGCTGTACGTCGTAAATAAAGAGCATATAGGGCGAATATTTTGCATTCACAAACCATTCGGTTGCATCTTCTTCTAACACAACAGGTGCAACCGGCCTGAAATCTTCGCGGTCTTTTACTTCGTTCAGCCTGGCCTGCATGCCGGGATTGATAGGCGATGCCAGTATAGAGCGGCTGCCGAGTGCCCGGGGGCCAAATTCCATACGGCCCTGGAACCAGCCAATGATTTTATCCTGTGCCAGTATTTCTGCGGTTTCTTCGGCTACGTTGGTTAATTTCCTGTAAGGAACTTTTGCCCAGCGGATAAATTTTTCAATTTCCTGGTCGCTGTAATCCGGGCCCCAGTAGGCGTGCTGCATTTCAAAATCTTTGGTGATGCTTTTGTGTTCTTTGGCGTCTATCCAGATAGCTGCACCGAGCGCTGTTCCGGCATCACCAGCGGCAGGCTGAACCCACACATTTTTGAACGGCCCTTTGTCGCGGATACGGGCATTTAATACACAGTTGAGCGCCACACCTCCGGCCAGGCAGAGATTTTCTTCTTTGGTTTCGCGGTACAGCCAATCGATCAGCTCCAATACAGTTTCTTCGAGTACAAACTGCAGCGAACGGGCTATGTTAAAATGATGTTTGGTAAATTCCTGGTGCCGGAGCCGGGCCGGGCCGAAACGTTCTTCGAATCGTTCATCTTCAATGGTGTATTGTCCGTTTGCGCCGAGATGTATCATTTCCCTGAAATCTTTTACGAATTCCGGCTCGCCATAAGAAGCCAAAGCCATTACCTTATATTCGTCGGAAGAATGCAGAAAGCCGAGATAGGATGTGATTCGCTCATACAGTAAACCGAGCGAATGGGGCATGTCTACCTGGCCAAGGCGAAACAGGTCGGTGTTTTTACCCACATTATACGTGGTGGTGGCTTTTTCCCCGCGTCCGTCGAGGGTAAGCACTGCCGCGTCCGTGAATGGCGATGGGTGAAAGGCGCTTGCCGCATGGCAGAGATGATGCTCGACATAATGCCAGGTTGCCCGTAGCGGCCCGGCGCCGATAAACCGTTTTTGTAAATGATGCGGATAGCCATCGACCAGTTGCCGTGGTGCATTGACTATGGATGACAGAAACAATGGATCCCAGGGATTGAGCCATTGCCCCGGTGTGGGTTCTGCGCCTTGTACCAGCGGAATTTCAATGCTGGATTGATGCATGTATTTTTCGCCCAGTAACAAATAGGGATCAAACGAATAGGCCACATGATCTACATCATTTAAGTGGATACCGGCAACTTCCAGGCAATAGTTGATGGCGTGAAAAGGTAGCTCCCACGTAGAGAAAGGGACAGGACGTTTCCCATGCTTGATGTGTGTAAACCGCTCATCTTCGGCAGCCGCCAGCAATAATCCATCTTTGAAGATACAGGCAGCAGAATCATGAAAGGCGGCATTAATTCCAAGGGTATACATAGGCAAAAGGGTAGATGTAGGGTAGCGTAGTAATGGTTTAATAGCGCATAAATGCGGCGATCCGGGTATCGGAAGGCATTTTTTCTTTTTCGAGAATGTGTACTTCGCCGCCATTCATGATGGTTTTTACGGCTGCTTTATTGATCAGGCAGCTATCGTTAGCTTCTTTCTGATCGTGAATGGTGAGTGTATTGCTTACCTCGTTAAAGTGACCCCAGATGTGCTCGTCTTTTTGAACGAACAGGTCTGAAACTTTGCCATAATAAGCCGCGGGAATAACATCCTGTGGTAAATACGATGATAACCCGGATGCGGTTTGATCGTAAAAATTTTTTAATGCCTTGCGGGTGGGCTCGTAAAAATAGGCAGCCAGTTTTTCTTTTGCGAGGTTATAAAGTGTTGCCACCGGCTCATATTCATAGTTTCCCGGCAGGCTTTCGCCGGTGATGTACTTGTAATGGGATATTTGTCTGTAATGCGCTATAATATAATCAACGCCGGCAAGCATAAGTGGGATATTCGAGGTGGACAGCACTTCAGTCCACAGTGTTTGGTCAACTTCTTTAAGGTACTGAAGCAGGTACATCGTGTCGTCGGCTACACCGGCTCCGTGCCCATGAAAGCTTGTTCCGGAAACGGCGTTTCTTCCGGTACCTGCGCCGGCCCGTCGCATTAATTGCTTACCGCCTTTTTCCTCGTAATGTATAACATCATCCATACCATTGGGCAATTCGTCCACTTCAATTTTTTGTATGGTGAAGTTATCACCTTTGTAAAGTGTGGCATCGTGACGGCTCAGAACCAGCAAATAAAAAGTTACCGGGGATTTTATATTCAGTAGCGGCATGATATAAAAGGAGTTATTGATATATAATTCTTCTTTCGGGCTTACCGGCAGTTGAATATACCTGAAGAAATTTTCGGAAACGAAAGCAGCCAGGCCATCTGACTGGGTATTCCAAAAGCTGCGTTCATTGACCAGATCGAATCCTTTTTCCAGCAGGGCATTTACTTCTGCCTGGCTTTTTCCCCTGGCAGTAAGTGTTTTTGCTGCCTGCTGCAAGTTACTTTTGAGCAAAATAGCATCGTGCATCTCATTGACCTCTACCCCGGAGCGGTGCGTCGGGATAAAAATTGAAATACACGTACCGGTTTCATGACCGGCCAGTTCTTTCAGGGTTTCTACTGATATTTCTTCCATCGTGTCCATCATGTTTTAACTGTTGGATTAATCTTCATGTTTACTATCAGGTCTGTTTACGTGCCGGGTATGCACATTAGAAGCGGGTTCATCGTTGCCGGAAGTGTATTTCTCACGTATCCCGTTATAGCTTTCGGGACTGTTTACGCCAAAAGCATCGTTTAAACCTGCTCCTTCTTTTCCGTTACCGGAAGGCTTCCCCTTTGGGGCAGCAAACTTTGCGTTTTTGCTTTTTGACATAGGTATAAAAATTAATGGTTTCAGTCAGGCCGGTCAGCAAATCTTGTATCTGCTCCGGCATTGTTTCTTGTGCTTAAAAAGAACTGGCAGATAATTAAAAAAGTTTAATGTTTTGTCAGAATTGTGGTTTATACTGTGGGGTAGTATAAATACGCATGCTTGTATGTGGTAAATGCTTTTTAAGCTTAAAAAGATTTTGTAATAAACAGAATCTGTATATCTTTGCACCGTGGTCGGAAAATTGTATCTGATGCTATTAAAATGGCTCTCAGATACTCGTAAACGGGATAATACGGTTCAATTTCTGACAAGAATAACCGGATAGAATTCCTCAGTAGCTCAGCCGGTTTCCCGAAGTTTCGGGACGCAGGTGCGGGATTAATCAGAGGAGGTGTTGGTAGAGACCATAACCTTAGGAATAAAATAAACAACCGGATAGAATCCTCAGTAGCTCAGCCGGTTAGAGCATCTGACTGTTAATCAGAGGGTCGCTGGTTCGAGCCCAGCCTGAGGAGCGAAGCCCCGCCAGATATAGCGGGGCTTTTTATTACCAAGGGAATCTGAGCCTAATTACTTTGCGAATTTCTTGGCAATATTCAGGTTATTGACGCTTAGATTGGCTACGTACAAGCCGGATGCAAGACTAACCGGTAAGCTGATCTGATTAGAGCCGGTTATCAGTTGCACGCTCTTTTTTATGATGGTGCGTCCATGCAGGTCAAGTATTCTAACCTGGGCAGGTTGCGCTGAAAGCGAATAGATGTCCAGCTTTACGGAAGTCTCGGAGGTGTAAACCCGTAAGCCGGATTGATTCTCGGCTAATGTAACGTTAACAGCTATGGCATCGTATGTTTTAGAGTTACCGTTGTAATCTACCTGTTGCAGCTGGTAGTAATTTAAACCCGGTGTGGCATTTGCATCATTGAATGTATAATTCTTTATTTCTGACGAGTTGTTACCGCCTTCAATTTGCCCGATTTTGATAAAATCTTTTCCATTAGTGGAATGCAGAATATTAAAATGAGAATTGTTCTGTTCTGAAGCGGTTTGCCAGCTAAGTTGTACGCCGTTGTTTGTGGCTTTACCTGTGAAAGAGGTTAACGACACCGGTAGGGTAACAATATCTGTTAAATCGGTGACAATTACATTATCTATATTTAACGTGGTGGTAGATGGATTATTTGTATCAAATGCCAACCGAAACGTCTTTAAGCCGCTGTTTGCCCCTGATGCGTGGGCTGGAATACCGGAAGCAATTCTGCTTGTTCCAACCCAAATATCCGCCTGGTTATCTGCCAGCACCGGATGTGTTCCGTCGGGCGCCGGATAGTTGACAGCCTGTCCTTTTTTGTTTATAAACCATTTTATGGTTTGCATGCCCGAAAACTCACTGCTTGTTACCGGGGTATTTTCATTGGCCGTTATTGTAAAGTTTCCGTTAGCCGTGGTATTAATGTAAAAATACTGGTTTACAACAGAACCGCTAAGATTAGGAAGTGTAAGCCCATTATTGAGGCCCGCACCCATGCATAATATAGCTGCCTGGCTTTGAGCGCTGGTATTTACTCCGCTTGTTACACCCATGTCTATAGAGAACTGCACAAATGTTTGGGTTGCTGTTGGAAGCGCTGTTGAACGGCTAAAACCTGCCTGCTGAGTGCTGTTGGTTCTTGTAAAAACCACCTGGTTGTCAACCGGGCTGGGGTTGACATTAACAATGTCAACTGTTGTACCACTACCGGTTCCAACGCCAAAGCCATTAAATTGGTTATCTCCGCTACCTTTATAATCATCTACTGTTGTCGATGAATTAAAATCCTGTGAGAATAGTACAGTTTGTGCCTGTAAGCCTGCCGAAATGAGCAATATGGCAGCGTTGCTTAATAGTAACTTTTTTTTCATGGTTAATTTATTTAGGTTAAAAAATAGGATGTTGTTAAATCTGGTGTTATTGCTTAATGGTCCATTCTTTGGGAGCCACAAAGCCTTTCCGTCCCTGGCCAAAAGGCGGGGCTTTGACCGGTGACTTAATGGCGTTATACCTTTGAAGCTCTTCTTTCAAATCGTGGTATTCCTTACTGTTGGCACTCCGAACGTTAGTTTTTTCTGTGGGATCTGCGGCGATATTAAAAAGCTGGTCGTCCGTTATTTTCATGTTTGATTCGGCCCTGGATGCATCTATTAGCTTCCAGTAATTATTAACAATGGCTCCAAAACCAAGGTACATGACCCTGTCGATATATTCCGTTTTTCCGGCTAAGACCGGCAGCATACTGATGCCGTCAAAGGCATTTTTAGGTTTTGATGTTACCCCGGCTATATCAAGCAGGGTGGGCATAACATCAATATACCCCATTACCTGGTTGCTCATTCTGCCGCCTGCAAACCCCGCAGGCCATTTGATAATTGCCGGTGCTCTTACGCCGCCTTCCCATTCGGAGCCTTTGTGACCTCTTAACTCGCCGCTTGATCCTCCTTCATTCAATGCCGGGCCGTTATCACTTTGGAAAAGCACCAGTGTATTTTCTTCGATATGGAGCTCCTTCAGCGCTTTTAAAACCCGGCCGATATTCTCATCCATATTGGATACCATAGCTGAGTAAGTCTGACGCCGGGTATTCCCGCGGCCCTGTACACCTTCTTTTCCGTTTATTGTAAAAGAGGGCTGGGATTCATCATAACCATATTTCAGCAAATCTTCTTTTTTTGCCTGCAACGGACTATGCGGAGCGTTGAACGCCAGGTATATCAGGAACGGCGATTCCTTGTAGTACTTTTTGATATCCTTTATTGCCTCGTCTGCCAGAAGGTCTGTGGAATATCCCTTATCATAGCACGGTTTAAAATCATTGTGCCAGTCTAATTCACCTTCACGTTCATGGGTGAAATAATCGATGTTACCATTTAAAAGGCCATAAAAATGGGTAAAGCCCCGGTTCAAAGGATGATACTTTAAAGAAGCGTGACCCAGGTGCCATTTTCCGATAATGGCCCTGTTTTTATAACCGGCTTCTGCCAGGGCCTGGGGCAGAAAAACCTCGTCAGTGTCTATGCCAAATTCAGACCAGGGCGGTATAACCGTTCTTAGTCCAACACGATCGGGATAACGCCCTGTAAGCAGTCCAGCCCGGCTTGGCGAGCAAACAGCAGCTGTGTAGAACCGGTTTAGCTCAATGCCTTCTTTGGCCAGCCGGTCTATGTTAGGCGTTTTAATTTCGCTGCCATGATACCCTACATCGCCCCAACCCAGATCATCGGCAAGAATGATGATGATATTGGGCTTTTGATGCGTTTGTGCTACGGCAGGGTAGGCTGCAAGCGATACGCAGGCTACGGTCAGGCTGACAATGATACGGTAGATCAATTTCATGATATGTTAGATTAAGTCTTTGCTTCTAAGCTCTGCCATAGCCTCGATAAGCATGATGCCACTCAGCTGGCAGGTTAAAAAAGTTTGGGTTTCTGTGTTTAGTGTCCAGTCATTTTGGAATGTGCCCAACGTTTTGTTGCGACCTTTCAGCCATAATGTTTCAGCATTGGTTTTTATGAAATTGAGATAGTCGCTTTTTTTATCCGCAGGCAGATTACCTTCTATGATTAAGCGGGTTAAATACCTGATAAAAATACCCTTGAACAGGCCTGCGTCACTTCCGCCGCTGCCTTCAACTTTTAAGATGCCGTTGTTTGTTAACGAGCTGATGGTATAATCTGCTGCCTTGATGGCATCGTTAAGGTAGTTTGATTCATTGGTAAGCTTGTATAGTTCCAATCCGGCGCCCAGGAAAGTGCCCTGGTTATAGGTAAATCTCCAGGTTGTAATTACCTTATTCAGATCAATATGATCGTTTACCCAGCCTTCGGTTGGACTAAACAGCGTTGCCTTTTCCCAGCTATAAATGCTTTTAGCCTTGTTTAAGTCGTCTGTGACCTGAAAAAGACTGTAGTTGCGGGCTGCAAAAATTGCTGCGGGGCCGTTAGATGGGGCATTCTTGGTTTTCTTATCCATGTTCTCCCATATACCTCCGCCCATATCGGTACTGATTCCTGCTTTTATATACAGCCACAATTCATCCGAAACGCTTTTGAATTTAGCATCGTTTGTAACTTTGTATGCCCTCAGGCTTGCCAGGGCCATCCATTCCATGTCATCGTAGTAATTGTTAAGCCATTTATTGCCATTTTTCTGCTTCATGCCCACTAACAAATCATCCATGAGTGTTTTATAGGCGGCGGAGCCTGTACGCACATAGCCATCAATCAATACATCCAGTACATGGGCGGTAGGCCAGTATCCTCCCCAATTGGTTGATTTATAGGTTTGGGTGTACGATTTACTTGACGGGATGTAAAAGTCATTCAAACTTAACTGTACAGAATCGGCAGCTTTGCTCCAGTTCATTATTTCTGATGAAGTATATGCGGTTGCGAAAGTGTCAATGCAGGTACTATCAGGCTTAAAGATGGTGCGATACTTGAAAATAGGTTTGGCTACATCATAATCAGGCAGGGTAGTTGATTGTTCAGTTGCCGGACTGGATATTGATTTGGTATCGTTGTAAATTGCTTCAATAGATACTGGATTGTAGAATAATTTATTTTCATCCCATGTTATCGTGGTGGTATGCGATACCGGCGAGTAATCTGCCATAAGAATAGCCCTGTTGCGCAGTTTGCTGCGATACTTATCTCCGTATGAAGTGCCGATCATCACTGATTCATCAAGAGCTTCATCCTGCTTATTATAAGAAGTGACTGTAAACAGAGTTATTCCTTCCCCCACCTGGATGATCGTATCAATGGTGGTTTTGCCAGCCGGGAAAACGATCTCGTTACCGTTGCCCCATGAGATTTTGATCTTGCCTAATTCAGCGTACTCTTTTAGGGAACCGGTAAGCTTTACTCTTCCCTTTCCGGATAAAACCCGGATGGAATCTACAAACGCGGTGTTTTTCAGATTCAAAGTTTCGGCGCTATTTTGTTTTTTACAGCTGTAAAAAGCAAAACCTGCACACAACAGCACAACCAGGTGCTTATATTTTACTGCTTTCATCTTGTTTATTGTTTTTGATGGTTTATTAGGTTTATGGGCTTGTAACTACGGATTACCTACGCTAAAGCCCTGGCTTTTTTGCTGGTTTAACAATTGTTTAAGCTCCTGCACTACTTCAGGATATTTGGTGTAGAGATTAGTTGTTTCGCCCGGATCTTTTTCCATATCGTACAACTGGCCGGGGGCATTGTCCTGGCCGTTGGGGGACCAGCCTCCGCTGCCAACGCCGTCAATAAACTTCCATTTACCTTGCTGGATGGCAAACATGCCTTCGTTGGAATGATAAATGATGCTTGGCCGTTCATCGCCTTTGCCGTTTTTGATCAGCGGCCATTGGTTGTAGCTGTCAGGTCCGGCCCCGGAAGGTAATTGCCTGCCGAACATACCGGCAAATGTTGCCATCATATCATTGAGCGAGAATGATTGTGAAAACGTTCGCTTAGCTGCGATAGTTCCCGGCCATCGCATGATCACGGGAATATGATGGCCTGCATCCCATATATCAGATTTCCTTCCGCGGAAAATATAGTTTGCCTTATGTCCAGGAAATTGAGCTTTATCATCTGCACTCCAGTCGGCGCCATTGTCTGATGCAAAAATTACCAGTGTGTTTTGCGCAAGATTTAAACTATCCAGGCATTTTAAAATGCGACCTACCGCATAATCGGTATGATTTACAAAGTCGCCATACACGCCTGCGTTAGGGTTTTTACCCTTGAATTGCTCGGCAGGGAGCCAGGGGGTATGCGGGGCAGTAAGTGTAAAATACAGGAAAAACGGTTTGGAACTTTGCTTATGTGTTTGGATAAGATAATTAACGGCCTTATCCGTAAAATGGTCAAGGGTATTTTCGATCTTAAAGCTGCCCGAAGCAACGCCTTCCCGCCAGGTTATGCCGCGACCAAAGTCGCCTCCCTGGAATGGAACCAGCGGAACGTCGGTAGATATTCCATTTTCCAGGTACGTATAAGGCGACATATCCAGAGATGCGGGTAAGATATAACTGTAGTCAAATCCTAACTTATTGGGCCCGTTAAGCACCGGCTGCGTAAAATCAACGTTGCTTATATTTTCGCCATTGTTCTGCACTGCCGGGTATGCGGGATTTATGGGTTTCCAGTTCATGCCAAGATGCCATTTCCCGACAATGGCGGTCTGATAACCTGCCTCGCCCGCTAATTTGGCAATGGTATAGCGGTTTGTTTCAATAAGAGCGGGCGACCATCCGTCCAGCACGCCGCTTTTCAGTGAGCTTCGAAACGCGTACCTGCCGGTTAAAATTCCATACCGGGACGGCGTGCAGATTGACGAACCGGAGTGAGCGTTGATGAATATTGTTCCCTGGCTGGCTAATTTGCTCAAATTGGGCGTACTTATCTGGGCGCCGGAATTAAAGCTCTGAAGATCGCCGTATCCTAAATCATCGGCTAATATGAAAACTATGTTTGGTGATTCTTTGACCCCGGGAGTAACATAGTCGTCGCTATTATGTTTTTTGCAGCCAAACAACCCTATACTTAACAACAGGAGTATTTTGGGATAATTGATGTTCATTGTTCTCATTCGCTTATTTTTTATATTGTAACCCGGTGGTTATTACTGTTTTGGTCTTGTCAAAAAGGCCTGTTAGTTTAATTTTTAGAGCACAATAAAGACCTGCCGGTATTTCAAAAATTCCGTAAATTGTATGGAGTCAGCTTGTTGTAATAATCGGAGAATAAATCCTCCTTATTCTCTTTAAATCCTCATTATAAATTGTTCATATACTTATTTTTCTTTAAGATATTTACCCTCATTGTATTTTTTAAAGGTCTGCCGGGAGTGCTTCGTCCTTGTCTTACGTATTGTTCCAGCAACTCAGTTAAATTTTTAACGATATCGGGGTGCTGTGCCTGTACATTTGTTTTCTCTGACGGATCGGTCTGCATATCGTAAAGCTGTATTACCGGTAAGCCTTCTTTATAAGCCTGCTTGTTCCTGGGGGCCGCCCACCCACCCGAACCGGGACAAAGCTCCAGCTTCCATTTACCCTGCTGAATGGCGAAATTTCCATCAATAGATTGATACATAATGGCCGGTCTGACCGGTTGTTTAGCTTTGCCGGTTAAATCCGGCAAAAGACTGTAGCTGTCTTCCGCAACGCTGTCCGGCAGCTTTTTTTGTATCAGATCGGCGCAGGTTGCCATAAAATCAGTAAGCGATACCAGGTCAGTACAGGTTGTATTCGCCTGTATCTGTTTTGGCCAGCGGGCAATCAGCGGTATCCGGTGCCCTCCGTCCCAGATATCAGATTTATAGCCACGGTAAATATAGCTGGGATAATGGCCAAGCTTCTCTACATTATATTCATTCAAAACATAAGGGGCAAAGCCGTTATCGCTTGAGAAAAATACAATGGTATTATCTCTTAATCCCAGGGAATCCAGCGTTTGTATTACCTGCCCAACTGCCCAATCAGTTTCCATCACATAATCACCGTATGCCGTTACGCCGCTTTTGCCCTGAAATTGTTTATTGGGGACAACGGGTGTGTGTGGAGAGGGCAGTGTGACGTATACAAAAAATGGTTTGGATGCCGAAGCCGCATTTTTGATCGTTTCCTGCGCTTTCCGGGTAAGTGTGGGTACTACATCTTCGGCCTCAAAATCCGGTGCAGCCAATCCTTTACGCATGAATGTTTTCTCAACAGATGGCACGCCTAAGGTGCGGTCATTTTCGATGAAAACAAAAGGCTCCATATCCAGCGAAGCGCTGATACCAAAGTAATAATCAAACCCACGTTGCGTTGGGCCATTGCCGATAGATTTTGAATAATCAACTTCCCGCCCTGTTTTAATGCCGGTTTCGCCTTCTTTAAGCGGCCAGTCCATACCCAGGTGCCATTTGCCGATGATTGCCGTATGGTATCCATGCTCTTTCAGCATAGATGCAACCGTTAGGCGTCCGCTGTCAATTAAAGGTTTTGAAAAACCGCCCAGCACGCCATCCTGTAAACGGGAGCGCCAGGGGTATCTTCCGGTCAGGATGCTGTAACGTGAAGGCGTGCATACTGATGAGCTTGCGTGGGCATCGGTAAATTTCATCCCTTCCGAAGCTAGTTTGTCAATATTAGGAGTGGATATTTTGCCTTCCGGATTAAAACATTTCACATCGCCAATCCCTAAATCATCAGCCAGTATAAATACAATATTGGGCGACTTTTTTTCCACTTGTCCATAACATGCCGTATTGTTGACGGTACAGCTTATGATACCCAGGATAGCTAATACGCAATACTTTTTTCTCATTTTGATTTTGTTCTGTTAAGGAATGATGTTTATTTATTTGGAGGCTGTCTGAAAGCTGGCAGCCTCGTCCATTTATAGTCACGCTGAGCTCGTCGAAGCTATGATGAGCCAATCCTTCGACAGGCTCAGGATGACCATAGCATCATATTACCGTTTACAAAGGGTCAACATATTGTACATTGATTATATTCAGGGCGTGGCTTCCTGTCCGGTCCCAAATGGTGGTGCCCGAGCTGAGATTGAATGGCCAGTAAGCTATTAACCCGCTTTCTGTTCCGGTAGGAGCGTTTTGCATTTGTGCCGCTACCTCGGTATCGGATAATGCTTTGCTCCATACGCCTACGCCTTTTATTCTGCCTTTGAAAGTTCGGCCTGCAAAGGCAGATCCTTCGCCTATCCTGAAATTCTGCGTATTGCCAACCAGTGCGACGGCATAGTTTTTCTGTGCGACCATGACGCCGTTAACGTATATTTTCATTACGGCGCCATCATAAGAAGCTGCAATGTGTGCCCATTCGTTCAGGCTGATTTTATTGGCGTCGGGCGCTGCGAGCTGGTTTGCTGTTCCGTTAATCTGGAACGTTAATTTTCCGTTGGGAACCTGTAATTTATAGCCATTGCCGCTACCTTCGGTAGAAATTACATACATGGCATTTTTCCATTCGGTAGGATATACCCAGGCTTGCAGCGTAAAATTAGGTACGATATAGGGCGTGACAATGCCGCCATCCAGGTAACCTGTACCATCAAAATAAAGCTGTTTTTCTACCTGTATGCTACCTTTAAACTGGGTGATAGCCTTTTGCAGTAAAATCTCCGCAAGGTCAATCCCGTATTGGGTTTGCGATTTTTGCTCCAGGGTTTTGGCTGAGTCTATCATAGCCTGCAACTGGCCTATCGAGCCAACGGGATAAACACCGGGATCCGGGCCTTCTGTAGCATTAGCTGCCAATTCAGTTGCTTCGCTTATCAGCGACGCTAACCGGTCCGACTTTTTGGACGGGACATCGTCTTTATTACAACCTGTGTAAAGCAGTGCAACACTGAGTGCGCCTATTATTACTTTACTGAATGATTTTATATTCATGGTGTATTTGATATATAGATTAAAACTTACCGGTTTTTAGTATCCGTAATTCTGGTCAAAGTGAGTCCGGTCAATCTCAGAGAAAGGAATGGGGAATACTTCATGTTTGCCTTTTTCCATAAGTGACATAGGGTCTGTTGGGTTATAGGCATTATATTCGTTAGCAAAGGCATTTACCTTATCAATCAATATGCCCCAGCGTTTGAGATCGTAAAAACGTTTACCTTCATCAACAAACTCCAGGCGCCGCTCTTTCCGTATGGCATCGCGGAAATGATCTTTGCTATCTGTCTGCTCCGCAGGCAGGTTAGCCAGCGCAGCCCGGTGCCTGATCTTGTTTACAGCAGCAATAGCGCCTGACTGGGGGCCGTTAAGCTCATTGTCGGCTTCCGCGTAGATCAGGTAAGCCTCGGCCCAGCGGTATATGATCACGTTTGCTTTTTTATCATAATGCGGATAAGCTGCATTGTCGCCACCCTTATACTGGTAATCTGACCGGAATTTGCCGGGGAATACCGTTTTATTCGGGGTTTGGGAAGTGTATAGCGAAGGTGTTGTTGCATAGGTGAACACATCGTAAAAGTTAGGCAGCTTTTTTGTCGTGGCGTTCCACTGGCCTTTAAAGGGCCAGAATGTGGGGTAAAACCTGCCATCAACAAATTTAGTGGGATCAGTATACTGGTTGATATCATACGCGGTTGTATTCGGGTTTACACCACGGATCTGCCTTGCCGGGTTATTCATGTCTATAGGGCCGCTGGTATCAAACTCCCTGATCAGGTCAAAAGATAATGCACCATAAGAGAACTCTCCCGTAGCCCAAACCTGCCCGGTAGATATGCCATAATTCTGCTCAGAAAAGATAATCTCTCCCCGGTTTTCATTGGCAACGCTGAACAGATAATTAAAGTCCTGCAGCTCGGGTACTACAATACCGGGAGCCTTTGCGTTTATCAATGTATCGGCCTCTGCCCGTGCCGCTTCCAGGTATTGCGGTCCTAATTTTAAGGGTTCGCCATTCATGGTCAGATAAACCTCGGCCAGCATCAGCCTGGCCATAATTTTACTGGCAAAACCCGGCGATCTTGGGCCTTCCTGGGTGAAAAGTGTTTTTGCCTTTTTAAGGTCGCTAACAATTTGGGCATAAACCTGCTCAACAGGTGTTCTTCCGATAGCAAGCGGCCCCTGTGGCGTATTGTCTTTAATATCTATCACCAGGGGAACGGGCCCAAACAGGCGTACCAGCTTAAAATAAGCCAGTGCCCTGAGGGTATAGGCTTCGGCAATGAACTGTGGGCGCTGGGCATCTTTATTGTCAGGCCATTTTGTCCGTTCCATGTTATCAATAAAGGCATTGCAATTGTAGATGCTGGTATAAAGGCCTGCATAAACACTTTCAACCAGCGGATTGGTTGACCGTACGTTCTTTTTAGGAAACTGGGAATTATTATCCGCTTTCAGCACACGGGCGGCATCAACAAGCACATTGTCGGTAGTGTATTCTTCCAGGTTTAGCAGCTGGTAATTGAAATTGCCGCTGTATGAGCTGATAATACCGAGCAAAGCGCCTTCGGCTTCTGCCGCGTTGGTGTAAAAGTTTCCCGGAAACTGTTGGCTGTACAGCTTTTCATCCAGGTATTTGTCGCAGGATGAAAATGCCAGCAAAGCCAGTAACGGTATGGATCTCCAATATTTAGATAAAGATTTCATCTGTTTAATTTTTTATAGATTAAAATGACAACTTGCCTCCGAAATTATATATCCTTCCGCGTGGGTAGGCAAAACGGTCAATGCCCCGGTTAATGCCATTGCCCACTTCGGGGTCGTATCCGTCATACCCGGTAAAGCTCCATACATTGCTACCGCTGAAATAGAAGTATATAGTTGATCTTTTCCGGGTTTTGAGATTCAGCGAATACCCCAGCCGCACATTCTGTATCCTGACGATATCGGCATTTTCAAGATAGCCGTCGTGAAGAAACTCAGAGTTATAGTGAATGCTTGGCGCAGCCAGCTTGTTGGTTGGATTAGATGGTGACCATGCTTCTAAATCGTACGCGGCGGCGCCGTTCTCCCGTGCCAGCCATAAGTTGGGCTTAACGGCATTTAATACCTGGGCTCCGAAATCGCCGGTAAGCAGAACGGTTAAATCGAACTTTTTGTATTTAAAGGTATTGCTAAAGCCAATGTTGTATTTTGGAACCGCGTCGCCCACAAATACCCGGTCATCGTTGTCAATCACTTTATCGTTATTCTGGTCTACAAACTTCCAGTCGCCGGGTTTTGCGCCATATACGGCAGCCTCAGCTTCCTCACCCAATTGCCAGACACCGGCTGTTTTTACGAGGTAAAATGTTCCGATAGATTTGCCAACGGCAAGGTAGCGGGGATTTTTTCCGTCAACGGCTTGGCCTACACCGATAATGCCTACATCACCCACGTCTGTAACCTGGTTTCGCAGGATGGAAAAGTTAACATTGCTTGTCCACTGGAATGTCTTTTTCTGCATCACCTGGTAATTAACGGTCAATTCAAAACCCTGGTTGGTCATAGAACCCACATTGGTTAAATAGCTGCCGTAACCGGTGCTTAACGATGTAGGCTGTGCTAACAACAAGTCCTTGGTGCGTTTATCATAAATATCTGCTGTTACCGATATTTTACCTTTCAGAAATTCCATGTCTACGCCCAGGTCGGTTTGCTGCGAAATTTCCCATCGCAGGTTCGGGTCTCCGTACCTGTCAAGCGTATAGTAGGGGAGCAACTCATTGTCAAACCCGTTTGTGCCGGAGCTGATGGTAGAAAGTGTCTGGTAAACACCAATTTCAGAGTTACCGATCTGACCCCAGCTTGCCCTTACCTTGAAGTTTGACAGCCAATCGGCTTTTTTGAGGAAAGGCTCTTCCGAAACCCGCCATCCCAAAGCTACCGACGGAAAAGTACCCCATTTATTGCCCGCCGCCAGTTTTGAGGAACCGTCTCTCCTCAGCGTTGCAGTAAGGAGGTATTTGCCATTCAGGTCGTAATTTACACGTCCGAAAAATGATTCGAGCTGCCATTGCTGCTTAAAGCTGGAAACGGTGGCCTCTTTGGCATTTTGCAGCGCATTGGTTCCGGTAGTAGTATTCGGAAAATCAATGGCCGTAATGGTTGTACCTGACATGACCTCCTGCTGTAAGGTATTACCTAATAAAAAAGTGAAATTATGGGAGCCTGTTTTTTTCTTATAGGTCAGTGTGTTTTCGTTAATATAGTTAGTTGTAGTATTACTTCTCACTTTGGCGGTAATCCTGGTATCGCTTTTTGTGGCGGCATACTCGGCGCCCTGGTATTGGTCATTGTCAAAAAAGCGATAGGTCAGACCGGCCATGGACTGAAAGGTCAGGCTGGGAGTAATATTATATTTTAGTGTTAACTGTTCGGTAATATTGGTAATCTTGATATCATCGCTCAGGTCTCTGAGAATGACCAATGGGTCGATATACTTTTCCCCTGTTTCGGGATCTATTCCCGGATCTTTTGAGTTTACTTTCAGGTAAGTAGGAGCCTGCAAAATCCGTTGTGTTGCACCGGTAGCGTTGGCTGTTCCGCCCTGTCCCCCGGTAAAGGCTCCGTCGTTTTTAGATTGAGTAATAGTAACCC
The DNA here is from genome assembly GCF_008274585.1 of Pedobacter sp. BS3. Lineage (GTDB taxonomy): Bacteria > Bacteroidota > Bacteroidia > Sphingobacteriales > Sphingobacteriaceae > Hufsiella_A. The sequence continues at coordinate 145,116 of NZ_VTRT01000005.1, forward strand.
GGTTTTCTACCCGTAATTTATCGCTAACCTGCGAGCTTAACGTTCCCCGTATACTGTACCTGTTATACTTGGTATATTTTAAAAGACCATCCTGGTCAAGATAATCTAATGAGAGATAATATTGCAATTTCTGCTGACCGCCCTGAAATCCCAGGTTATATTTTTGGGTAAGGGCCGTTTGGCTGGTTACATCCTGCCAGTCGGTATTAACGTCCAGCCTTGCGGGATTTAACGGAGCAATGACCTGACCGTCCCTGGCTTTTGCCAGCTCCCAGTATTCCTGGGTTTGCCGGGTAGTCAGCATGTCTATTTTATTGGCCATGGTGGTAAACCCGGATGATGCGGTGAATGTGGTAGTACTGCTGCCTATCTTTCCGCTTTTGGTGGTAATGAGGATAACGCCGTTGGCTCCCCGTGCACCGTATATGGCTGTGGCCGATGCGTCTTTTAAGATCTCAATCGATTCAATATCATCGGGATTAATAAAATCCATACCAGTTCTGGCTTCAGAGAAATCGGTTTCTATCGATTGTCCGGCTATGGGCAATCCGTCTACAACATACAAGGGCTGCGTGCTTGCGCCGATAGAGCTGACGCCCCGGATATTGATGTTAGAGGCTGAACCGGGTGTACCGCTGGATACGGAAGCCTGAACACCGGCGGCTTGTCCCTTTAAAAGCTGTTCAATAGATACTACGGGCATATCTTCAATAGCGCCGGCCTTAATGGATGAGACTGCACCTGTGATATCGCTTTTTTTCTGGGTTCCGTAGGCCACAACCACTACTTCGTCAAGTCCCTGGGTTTCGGGCTTTAATACCACATTAACCGTAGTACGCCCGTTGAGCGGTACAGCTGCGGTTTCAAATCCTACATAGCTGAACACCAGTATTCTTTTGGTATCTGCTACATTTACTTTAAAATTTCCACCGGCATCTGTAACGGTAGTAGAGCCCCCATTTTTTACGCTAACGGAAACCCCAACCAGCGGTTCACCTTTATCATCGGTTACTTTACCCGAAATGGTGGTAACTTGCTCTGCCTGAGCAGATACCGGCTTCCGGGTAATAAAAATGGTTTTATTGTTAACCGCATATTGAAGCGGCTGACCTGCAATGCATTTGTTCAACACTTCTAATAAATCCGCGTTAACAGCGTTTAACGTGATGGGCTTTATATCTTTAAGCGAGGAGTTGTTATACAGGAAATCATAGCCGCTCTGTTTTCTAAGCTGGTAGATAACCTCTGATAACGGTGCGTCTTTTACCGTCAGATTAATTTTCTGGGCATAGCTTTCAGCCTTGAGCTGAAACACGATCAGGATGGATAAGACAAAACTCAGCTTCATCTTTAAGAGCAAATTAGAGTTTACACAGAACCTGTTTCTGAAGACCAGTTCAGTAAATTTTTTATACATTTGATTGTTGGGTTTAATTGAAACTGTTGTTAACTGCAAGCTGCGATTACCCAATTCAGCATTTTGCTGATTATGACCAAGGGCACGGCACTGCTCTTGGTTATTTAATCACAGAAGGTATTGCTGCACAAGGCCCTTAAGCCTCAATAATTCTATTCTTTATTTCAATTCGATAGTTTTAATAATTGGTTTAATCAGTTTAATTTATAATTTGGTAGGGAGAGCTATTTCATTACAATTACCCTCCTTTCTTCAATTGTAAAATGAATATTTCCGATCAATTCCAGGTTCTTCAGCAGCTCGCTTAAATTGGATGTTTTGGAAAACGTACCACCTAAACGAAGATTTTTGTCGATGTTTTTATATACCACATCCACATTATACCACCGGCTTATTATGGTCATTATGGTTTCAATGTCCTGGTTGTCAAAGGCAAAGAAGCCGCTTTTCCAGGCTATTGCCTGTTCTGCATTTACGTTAGAAACGGCTATGCTTCCGTCTGGTTTAGCAACAGACTGGTTGCCCGGCTGAAGTATGGCTGATCTGCCTGAGCTGAGGTTGTTTATGCTGACTTTGCCCTGCAGTAATGTAGTGCTGGTGCTGGTTTCATCGGTATATGCTTTAACATTGAAGTGCGTGCCCAGTACGGTCAGATCCTGGTTGCGGGTATGCACTTTAAAAGGCTTGGATGAATTATGAGTAACCTCAAAATAGGCTTCTCCTGACAATTCAACATTGCGCTCGTTTTTATCAAATTTTGTGGGATATCGCAAGGTGGATTGCGAGTTTAACCAAACCCTGGTTCCATCCGGCAAAACGAGCTGAAACTGTCCGGCCTTTGGCACTTCAATGGTATTATATGCAAGGGCCGATGATGATACATTCGTTGTCCCATCTGCCTGAAGGCTGTAAATGATCTTCCCGTCGGCTGTTTTCTGTATATAGGTATCTTCCTGTTGTGCGATTACGCCGTTACGGGCATTGTCAAGCGCTATTTTTTTGCCATTTGCAAGGGTTAGAACGGCTTTGTTTGTGCCGGGAAGTATATCTCCTGGTTTTGCTTTCCGGGCAGTTTGTTCCGCTTTACCGGGATGTTTTACCAGCATGTAAATCCCGGTAGAGAGGGAGAACAGCAGCATGGCTGCCGCGGCAATTCGGGTCCATAAAAACCGGACAGGTTTCCGCTCTTTTGCTTCAACAATATTCCATATCCCGGTTTCCAGTTGCTCTTCCAGCAGTTTTTTCTCCTCGATCTTTAACTGACTGATGATATCCTGTTCCTTATCAAAATAAGAATAGTATGCTTTCAGGAAGCTTTTCTCAGCAGGTGTGGCTTTATCAGCCAGGTACCTTTGTATCATTTTCAGCAGTTCTATGCGGTTGTCAGGCATTATGATCCTCGTTTTAATACTATGTGCCCTGAGTTATGAAATATACTAAGGTGATAGCAAAATTTTTTTTAAGGGGCTTCAAAATGGTATTGAAGCCTCACTCCCAATCCCTCTCCCTTGGAGCTACGGTGTACCCACTTTTTAACAATAAGTTGATTAACCAATCCTTACAGCCTTTATCTGCACTACACACTGCCTGGGCATTGACTTTGTTAATCACTACCCCCTCATTTCGAGGGGGTAGGGGGAGGAAAAGAGATTTGTAATATTGGGGAAGCTCCCACAAAAAGATTTACAGGCGATGGGCTTTGGGGTTTACGCTTTGATGATGAGGTATCACATGGCATGAGAAATTATTTGTTAATTTCATAGATATTTGAAAATCAGATAAATAAGAGGCGGCCTCCCCCCAACCCCTCTCCAACCGCATGCTGCTTTAGCGGTGGCGCAAGGAAAGGGGAGACGGAGAGCAATCTTCCGGTCTTTCCCGACTTCCGACTTTCCGAACTATGAACTATGAACCATGAACTATGAACCATGAACCATGAACTGCTATCCTGCAAAGGCACAAGGTAGGCCGCACACCGGCAACCGCTTAACCTTGCGCCAGACTACGCAGGGAGTAAGGCTATGCTACCCGGTTTGTTTCTTGCATCTATGTTCTTGCTTCTTTTTTGCTTTCGGACTTTCCCGACTTTCGGATTATGAATCATACAGGTATAACTGTCATCTCTCCATTGTCAACTGTCATCTCTCCATTGTCAATTATTAAAAATTACTTCCGGTCTTTCTGACTTTACTGACTATCAGCTATCCGCCATGAACTATAAGCCTCGTAAACGTAAAACTTAAAACTTCCCATCTTCTGCCTTCCAGGGCATCGGGTATACCTGGCAGCGTTTGGCATAATCTTCCCACATGGCGCTCATTTGCTTCACCAGCTCAGGGTGCGAGGATGCCAGGTTATGCATTTCACTACGATCTACGGAGAGGTCATATAGCTCCCAGGGATGAGATTTAAAAAACTGTTTTTTCAGGTCGGCTTCGCTTACCAGCTTCCATTTGCCCATACGCACCGCCCGGTTCATTTCGTGCTCCCAAAACAGCGCTGTTCTGTTTAACGGCTTACCGGTAAATGTTGGCACCAGGCTAATACCTTCGCAAGGTGTTATAGTGTTGTTATTATACATTTTGGGATAAGAAACCTGTGCCGCATCCAGTATAGTGGGCATAATATCCATTTCATGCCCAACCTGTGTGCGTATGGCGCCGGCCTGTTTGATAACCTGCGGCCAGTGTATAATCAAGGGTGTTGCTATGCCGCCTTCGTGTACATAATGCTTGAACTTGCGCAATGGGGTGTTAGATACATTGGCCCATTCTTTCATGTACGATACATAGGTATCAGGTGGCCCGGCCATTACATTTTTGCCCTGCATCACTAATTTGCCGTCCCTGGTAACCGGGGGATTGTTTGAATAGATGAGTGTCTCCGGTGACAGCTTGCGCACATTGGCCGGATTTTTTGCAACCGGGACTGTTTTACCACCGCCAAGAATTTCGGCACAGGCGCCGTTATCCTGTAGAAAAATAATGAGAGTGTTCTCATAAATACCGTCGGTTTTGAGCTGCTTGATGATCCGCCCAATTCCCTGATCCATGACGTCGATCATGGCGGCATAGGTTTCCATACGTCTTAACATGGCTGGCTTGTTTTCTTCGTCATTCCAGGGCTTGCCATCAAATGGGGAAAGCTCGACAGGTTGATCGATTACTCCCAGCTTTTTCATTCTTTCCAGCCGCTCGGCACGCAGGGTTTCATAGCCTCTATCAAAGCGTCCTTTATATTTCTTAATGACATTTTCGGGCGCCTGCATGGGCCAATGTGCTGCGGTGTAAGCAACGTACATGAAAAAGGGCTTGTTCTTATCCCGTTCCCGGATGTAGTTGACACTGTTGTCAGATATGGCATCCGTAAAATAATACTCCCGGGGTTTATATAGCGAATCTGTATAGGGCGTAATGAGCTGGTTATCACGGCACAGGTAACCGGGATCATAATAATTGGCTGCCCCCAATATGGTGCCGTAATAATGATCAAATCCTCTTTGCAGCGGCCAGTTTTCTTTAGAGCTGGTAGGTGTCGGATGAAAATTAACGTGCCATTTTCCCGTCATGTAAGTTGCATAGCCGACATTTTTAAGCGCTTCGGCAATGGTTACGGCATTGTGACTTAAATCTCCCCGGTAGCCCGGCAGGTGAAAGTCGCGTGTTGTCATCCAGCCCATGCCTGCCTGGTGCGGATATAATCCGGTGAGCAGGGAAGCCCTGGACGGGCAGCACCTCGACGTATTATAAAACTGTGTGTAACGTAAGCCTTCGCTTGCCAACTGGTCAAGATTATGGGTTGCCGCTTCGCCGCCATAGCAGCCAATATCCGAATAACCCATATCATCCGAAAGGATGAGAATTACATTCGGCTGTTTGTAAGATGGCGTTTGAATTTTGGCTTTAACTGAACCGTAACGCCATGATACCAGCAGGCCGGCGGATAATATCGCGGTAAAGAAAACCGCTGTTTTGTATTTATTCATTATTACAAAAGTTATTGTACAATTTTAATTAAGGCTAATACCTTTCAACGTTTAATCCCGAATGGTCGGGATTGAACGTTCCTCAACTTTTCACTTTATGGTGGCCTTCAAAACTTTCATCCAATAGCCGCCGACAACACTGCGGGCCTTGAAAGCGACCGGTTTACCAGTAGTGGTTTCGTGCCAGTCACTAAGCGGGACCCTCGACGGTGTTTCTGTAGCGAATTTATATACCGGGTTGAGCAGTGCATCAAAATCGGATTTTTTGCCGGCCATTGCTGCCGTCCACATTATCCAGTCTGATTTGGTATAGGTTTTCCGGCTGTCCAGCGGTAAGCCGTATTCGTTTTGATGCAGCAGGTAATAAGCCATTTCTGTATTATACACGCTTTGCGGGAATAGGTTAAGCTGTAAAATTTTATCCCATACCAGGTTGTATTTCTGGCTCCAGGTATCTTTGTGATCAAATACCAGTGCATAATGATTTCCGGCATCGGCTTTAGCTATCCATTTTTTGGCATAATCTTTTGCCATGCTGCTGTATTTCAGGGCGATGTCTTTTTCGCCAAGCATTTGCGCCATTTGTGCATAGGCGCCTATGGCAACAATGGCTTTGATGGAAAGATTGGTGTTGTGCGCCAGATGCCCGGCGAAATCGTCGGTACATAACTGATTTTCAGGGTCAAAACCAGCTTCGGCTAAATAGTTTACCCAGGCGGTTAGTGTTTTCCAATGCCGTTTAGCGTAATCCGGGTTATTCTGCCTTTTAATAATGGCGCTGGTCAGGATAATCATGTTGCCACATTCCTCAACGGGCATATCTTCTTTATACGTCTGTCCATTAGCCAGGGGATAAGTCCCTATATCGTGTGCCGGAAACGGTTTTGTCCATTTTCCGCTTTCGCTGTAATAAAACACGCCATTGAGCATGCCTTTCATTAGTTCGGGATTATAGACCAGGTACAACGGAGACGAGGGATAGGTGACATCTACCGTATTGATGGAACCGTTACTGGCATTTTCTTTAGACAGCCAAAGGATATCGCCTTGCGGGCTTTTTACCAAGGTATGTGCAGCAACGCTTTGGCGGTAAGCCATGTTGCAGAGTTTGGCATAAGTCTCGCCACCGGCTTTTAGTGCATCGTTATATATAGTGGCATCAGTAGCAGCGCATTGATGCAATATAGATGTATATTCTTTAGTGCTTTTGGCTAATTGGCTATCCATATCCGCACCGGGAGTGTTGCGCCACCAGGGTTTCAGGTTAGTGCCGAAATATTGTATGCTGTACAGCTCGTCATAGGCCAGCATCAGGTATTTGCTTACCGGTTTTTCGTTTATCAATCCTAAAGAGATTACTGTGTTCAGCATCAGCTGTTTGCCATTTGCCGGAACGTTAGCATTCGTGTTCCCGGTAAATGAAGTGATTGCATTAGCCTCGTCGGTAACATATTGTCTGACTCCGGGTGCTGCCGGAGCGGCCACGTACATATAGCCCCAGTCTATCCGCAGGTTATCGCCTTTTTTCCGGAGGATGGGCTGCTCAACTGTACCGGCTTTTAAGATATTCAGGCCGTTTTTGCTATAGGCAGCGGTTGTTACTTCCTGGTAGGGCAGGTTTACCGCCACGTTGGTTGATGCGCCCTGAAACAAATCAACCGTATGCTTTTTGCTGTCGTTGGCCTTTAATTCATACGTGATGTACGATACGGGCGATGATAGTAAATCTAAATTATTTAATACCAGTGGAGAGGCAAAGGTTACTGTTAAATCTACCGTTCCGCAGGTAAACGTATATATGGTCTGTGTTGCTGTCACCTTCACCGAAGTTTGACTGGCCGGTTTGATGTTATCATACACATGATTTTCAATTTCCTCGAATAACCCGGCGTCGATGAAAGCGCCTCCGCCTGTGTTATGGCAATGTATAGCCAGTAAGTTTTCACCTGTTTTTAGCTTTGACTTGCTCTCGTCATTCAGGGGAAACATTTCATAATCGCCATTAGCGCCACGTTGCCTGATGATGCGTTCCCCGTTCAGGAACACTTCGGCGCCGTCATCATGATACAGCTTTAAGAATAATTGTCCTTTGGGCAGGCTGCTGAGGTTAAATTTGCGGCGTATCCAAATGTCTTTTCCTTCCCATGAAGTACCGTCGGTTGCACGGTCATCGCCGAAAGGAGCTTTCCCCGTTTGCCAGCTACTGTCGTCGAAGCCGGGTTGCTGCCATCCCGTTCTGGGCATGGTTTCCATAACATATTGACATCTGTAAGACTGCTTATCGGCAGTAGGTAACCAGGTTTTATATTTTGGCGAACCTTTGCCCATAAAACGGTAATATTCTCCGTCTACTTTAAGCAAGCCAACCAGCGATTGATCTTTGCCTGTCCAGTGCTGGGTTATGGATTCGTTTAGCTTATCCGTTACCGACCATATACTGAAATAAGGATTATGGGTAATTAGCGGATAAGCAGGCATTTTGCTCTGAGCCGATGCAAAAACGACCGTCAGGCATCCGGGTATGAAAAGATATATTTTTTTTAAAAACTGCATAGCATTGAAGTTAAAAGTCGAAAGTTAAAAGTTGAGTCCTATACGTACGGGAAAATCCTTCCGGGTAATTCGGGTCAAAACCTGCAATTGGCTCAATGATTAGTTGGTAATAATTAATGTTTTTGGTTAGGTTTAGGAAACACGTTGTGGGTATTGGCCCAGCTATGCCACAGGCTGTCTAACAGCTTAACCTTTTCGGGATATTTGTCTCTCACATCGGTAGTTTCTGATTGATCTTCTGCCAGGTTAAACAAATGCCAGGTAGTATCTCTGCCGCTTTTTGAAACCAGCTTCCAGTTATCAAGACGGGCATAACGGGCGCCAAAGTGCTCATTGAAAAGCGCCTGATGGCCATTGCCCTGCTTGCCGCTGAAGGTTGGAACCAGGCTGATGCCGCTGCTTGCCTGGATGGTACGGCCTTTATAGGTTTGGGGATATTTTGCTCCCGCTATTTCAATAAAGGTGTTCATGAAATCCATTACATGACCTACATGATTGTTAAAGCCGCCTTTTTTTGCGGTTATGCCTTTCGGCCAGAATGCAATCATGGGAGTATGGATTCCGCCTTCGTACGATTCCGCTTTCCAGAACTGGTATGGCGTATTGGCTACGTTTGCCCATCGTTGCCCGATGGATGAGTACGTAGTTTCTACTCCCGGCTCATTGTCCTTTTTCTGGGAATAGCTGATTTTCTGACCGTCGCGGGTTTCGCTGGGACGGTCAAAACCGGGACCATAAGCGGCGCAATTTTCGGCACTGGCGCCATTGTCAGAAAGAAAAACGATTAATGTATTATCCAACTGATTGGTTTGTTTTAAGGCGTTGATAATACGCCCGATACCCTGATCCATGCAGTCGATCATGGCCGCGTGTACAGACATGGCTTTGGCATCCCATTCCTTATCGGGATTATTTTCCCAGGTTAACTTATCGTGCCAACGTTTGGATAGCTTTGTTTTTGCAGGATCTATCAATCCCATTTTTACCATCCTGTTATAGCGGGCTTCCCTGATGGCATCCCAGCCGGCTTTATAGGTATCTTTGTATTTGGCAATGTCTTCCGGCTTAGCCATTAATGGCCAGTGAGGAGCATTTTGAGCCACATACAGGAAGAACGGTTTATCGGATTTGGCAAAATCTTTAATATATGCTACGGCAGTATCGTTAATTGCGTCGGTATGGTAATAATTTTTTGGGACGTTTTTTATGGGCGTTGTGCCGCTTACTAAGCTGAACGGGTCGTGATAATCTACCACTCCCCAGATGGTGCCAAAGAATTTTTCAAAACCCCGGCTGGTCGGGTACTGGCTTATGGGCGAAAAATCTCCAAAATCCTTACGGTGATTTAACCAGTCAAGCTGATCTTGTTTGGTAGGTAGCCGTTTGGTATTAGATACATGCCACTTGCCCGACATTGCGGTATGATAACCAGCCTCTTTTAATACCTCGGCTAGTGTTACGGCATTATCAGTAATATGTCCCAGGTAGCCGGGCTCATTCTCTGCGTCTGTCATTTTGCCTATACCAGCCTGCTGATTATACAAACCGGTAAGCAGCGAGGCCCGGGTAGGGCAGCAACGTGATGTATTATAAAATTGCGTATAACGGATGCCGTTCATGGCCAGGTAATCGATGTTGGGCGTATGGATCTCGCCGCCATAGCAGCCGATATCCGAAAATCCCATATCGTCTGCCAGTATCACAATAATGTTGGGCCGTTTGGGTTTGGCCGCTGTTTTAGTTTCTGTTTCGGGTTTGTTTTTCCAGGCGATAAGGCCGGTAAAGCCGAGTACTCCGATAGCAATAAGTACGGATAATTGGTATTTCTTCATTTGAAATGGATTATTAAACCGGTTTGTGTTTGTATAAGTAATAAGCTTTTGTTTACGTAACTATGGTTTATAGCTGTATTACATGTATGTGCCTGTTGTAGTGAAATGTACTAAGGGGCGCTTTAATATTTTTTGAAAGTGACCAAGTCTCTTAATAATGGGGCCCCGAATTTGTAAAGAGTTGTTTCCTGATTGGGAAATTTTTATTTTTGATCAAAATATAATGAAACCCAATTTTGACATTGAGTTATTACCTGAAGCCATTGATTTCTTAGAATCTTGACGATAAAACACGGGAGAAGATTTATTATAATATTAAAAAATCCCAGTTTGTAAATGATAATGGAAAGTAAATTCAAAACTGTTTCGTTGGATACCATGATTGATAAGCATATTGGTAAACGGGGAACAGCAAGACGGGACGCTTTTGAAAACGAGTTGAGAATAGACTTGTTAGGGCAAGCTATTAAACAGGCCAGACAAGAACGTAACCTGACACAGGAGCAACTTGGAAAATTGGTAGGAGTTCAGAAGGCGCAGATTTCGAAGATTGAGAATAGTGTGAAAAATGCAAGATTTGAAACTATTCTGAAAGTCTTCGAGGCTTTAGGTGCTAAGGTGAACTTCAATGTTGAATTAAATAATAACAAACTGGCATATTAACTCCAATAAAAGTCCTTAACAGTAATGGGAAACCTTACTTGTTCAGCAGAAAGCCTAACGCGAGAGTAATGGTCATAAAATGGGCCAGGCGGGTACGCAGGCTTTGACTGGCGGTATACAGTTGAGCCTGAACGGTATTTTGGGATATCCCCAGTTCACTTGCGATTTCGCGGGTGGAAAGCTCTTCCATATAGTGCATCAGGAATATCTTACGCCGTTTTTCCGGCAAAGCGGCCAGCCATAAATTAATTAAATCCGATATTTCTTTTTCACGCACTTTATCATCGGCATAAACAGGAGAGCAGATGATTTCTTCAAATTCATCGAGGTAAGCGGCATGCTGCGGCGCTCTTGCTATTTGTTTATATAGCTGGAATCTGACGGCCGTGTGAAGATACGCGGATAAATTATTGATTGCCAGCTGACGGCGCCTGAGCCATAGGTCAGCAAAAATATTTTGTATAATGTCCTGGCATTGGGCCTTATCGCGGGTACGTTTATAAGCTGTATTGTAAAGTTCAGACCAATATCTACGATAAATCTCAGAAAATGCCGCCCTTTCATCCTCTTTTATCAGAGAAGCAGCATTTCATCATTCAATTTATTTAAAGACATGGTGTATAAATTTAAGTTAATTTTAAGATACAATGAAAAACCTGTTAAGCCTGTACGATTTCAGTGTGGCTTTATGAGCAATTCATATACCTGCATAAAATAGCAATCAGTTAAATTTACAATAGCCCGGCATTATTTTGTATTATTCAGTATTGGTTATAATGGCCTTAATATAGCTTGTTGTTGTAAGCGTATAACATGGACAAATATACGAACTAAATTGATTTAGCAAATTTTTTGTAAAAAAAATACTACGTCGCAGAACAAGGTGGAAAATCTAATGGAAATACATCTGAAAAAAGCTTTTGTGCCGGTTTTCTTAATTATTTATTTTAGCTTTGCTCAAAGCTGCAAGTGAAAAAAAAAATTTCTATTAACGATATTGCCAGGGAGTTAGGGATTTCCATCACTACGGTTTCCTTCATCCTTAACGGGAGAGCCCAGGAAAAACGGATAAGTGAGAACCTGGTTAAAAAGGTTCAGGATTTTATCAATGAGGTAGATTACAAGCCTAATTCGCTCGCCCGCAGTCTCCGTACCGGGAAAACCAATATTATAGGTTTAATGGTTGAAGATATATCCGACCCGTTCTTTTCGACCATTGCCCGTTTAATTGAAGAGAAATCTTATCAGAATGGATATAAAATAATTTATTGCAGCACCGAAAACGATACGGCAAAAACCCGTGAGCTGATTAAAATGTACAGTGAACGGCATGTTGACGGCTATATCATTGTACCGCCGGAGGGGATAGAAGAGGATATAAAAACACTTACAGCAAGCGGAAAGCCGGTTGTTTTACTTGACAGGTATTTGCCGGGTATTGAAACAGATACTATTGTAATCGATAACCTGGAAAGCGCTTACCATGCTACCAGGCATTTAATTGATAATGGTTATAAAAACATTGCATTTGTAACCATTGACTCGCTGCAACTTCAAATGCAGGAGCGTCTATCCGGTTATGAAAAAGCCATGAACGAAGCCAGATTACCGCAATATGTAAAAGAGATTGCGTATAACAGCGCTCAGTCGGTGCCGCAAATTACCGCATTTTTGCATCGGAAAAAGAACATTGATGCTGTTTTCTTTGCTACAAACTATTTGTGCGTCAGTGGGTTGAAAGCTATAAGCGGCATGGGCGCCAAAATTCCCCAGGAAATAGGAGTGGTGTCTTTTGATGATTATGAGCTGTTTGAAATGTATTCACCCGCCATTACCACCGTTGCCCAGCCCGCCGAACAAATCGCGGAGCATGCGATCAACCTGCTGCTAACCCGTTTAAAAAAGAATACCGCTCCTAAAAAAGTCGAACGTATCGTATTATCTACCTCATTTATTGTTCGAAATTCTTCAATAAGATAGATTTAGCGGTAGCAATCAAATAAATAATTTATTTCTTGTCTTTGCTAAATCGTTTTATATATTTGCCCAATTCAATTATAAATATCTATTACACTTAAATGAGCGAAAATCTGTTTAATTATAAATTCATCGGTGTAGACATTGGTGGCTCACATATCACCGCGGCCCTTATTTCGCCAGAGCAGTGTACCATTGATGCGGGCAGTAAAGTGCGCCGGCGTGTTGATGCCAAAGGAGATGCTGTATCTATATTAAAGACATGGGCAGAGGTGTTGAATAGCTTTATCCGGGCCGATGATAATAAGCATCTGCTGAAAGTAGGAATCGCTATGCCCGGCCCTTTTGATTATCAGAAGGGTATTTCACTGATAAAAGGACTGAATAAATACGATGCCCTATATAGCCTCGATATTCGTGAGGCTTTATCTTCGGCAACAGGTTTAGAGCCTTCAAACATCCTGTTCAGAAATGATGCAGAAGCATTCCTTCACGGCGAAGTTATATTTGGCAAAATACCGTCAAACGTAAAAGTAATCGGCGTGACCCTGGGAACCGGTTTAGGTTCCGCTGTCAGTATGAACAGCATAACCCGGGATGTATTCCGGGCAATCACGCCGATGTATGAGAGCATTGCAGAAGAATACATTTCAACCCGTTGGTTCCAGAAAAGATTTAAAGAATTAACCGGACGTTTTCTGATTGATGTGGAAGCCTTGTTGTCTGAAGATGAGCTGATTAAAAGTCAGCTCTTTGCCGAATTTGGAAAAAACCTCGGCTTATTTCTTGATAGCTTTGTATCTGATGAAAATGCAGATATAATTATTATAGGCGGTAACATTGCCCGGTGCCTGGATTATTTCAAAGAAGAAATGTTAGGGCACATTAGCAGTCCGGATGTTCAGGTGAGACAAAGTATTTTATGGGAAAACGCAGCTTTAATCGGAGCCGCATGCAGTTATCACGAAGCAGAGGAATTAGCCAAAACAGCTAATTCCGGCAGTAAAGTATGCTGAATATAAATATAAAAATTTTACCCATTTGCTAAATCAATTTAGTTTATCTATGTTTGAGACAACCAGGTTAAGTAGAAAAATTACTCTGGCGTTGTATAGCACAGCTAACCCATACGTATAACCCTAAAATTTATTGCATTGAAACGACGTACCTTTATAAAAAGCGCAGCACTTTCGGGAGGAGGGATGTTGCTGGGTCATCAGCTTGCCTTTGCTGCTGCATTAGATTATCCTGTAGTCAGGACAGCAGTAGAAAAGCGAAAATTTGCCAGTAAAGCCGTAGAGAATGCCATTGCCGAGTTTACAGCCAATGTAAAGAATAAGGAGCTTGCCTGGTTGTTCAACAATTGTTTTCCGAATACATTAGATACCACAGTTGCCTATTCCGTACACAACGGAAAGCCTGATACGTACGTTATAACCGGAGATATTGATGCCATGTGGCTTCGCGACAGCACAGCGCAGGTATGGCCTTATTTACCGTTCATGAAGCATGATCAGCAACTGAGGCAATTAATTGAGGGCGTAGTCAACAGGCAGGTAAAATGTATCCTGAAAGACCCCTACGCCAATGCTTTTTATGATGATGATACCAAAACCGGCGAATGGAAAAACGATTTGACAGACATGAAACCCGGCTTACATGAGCGCAAATGGGAGATAGATTCATTATGTTATCCCATACGGTTAGCGTATCATTACTGGAAGGAAACCGGCAATACACAGGTTTTTGATGCAAATTGGCATGATGCCGTGAAAACCATCCTCAAAACATTTAAAGAGCAGCAGCGGAAAACGGGAGATGGCCCGTATCACTTTCAGCGGAAAACCGCATGGGCAACCGATGGTGTGCCAATGGCCGGTTACGGTTACCCGGTTAATCCGGTCGGACTTATTTGCTCAACCTTCCGGCCAAGCGATGATGCCACGATATTTTCATTTTTAATTCCGTCGAATTTCTTTGCTGTGGTAAGTTTGAGGCAGGCCGCGGAGATGATGCAGGCTGTTATGAACGATGCATCCACCGCGAAAGAGCTGCATGCGCTTGCCGGTGAGGTGGAGCAGGCTTTAAAGAAACATGCCATCGTTACCCATCCGCAGTTCGGGAAAATATACGCTTATGAAATCAATGGCTTCGGAAGCTATAACCTGATGGACGATGCCAATATCCCCAGTTTATTGGCAATGCCTTATCTTGAATCAGTTCCGGTAACCGATCCGGTGTATCAGAATACACGCAGATTTGTTTTATCAGGATATAATCCATTCTATTATAAAGGTACAGCGGCAGAGGGAATTGGCGGCCCTCATATTGGCAAAGATATGGTGTGGCCGCTAAGTCTTATTGCAAGAGGACTGACCAGCACAGATGACCGGGAGATTAGGCATTGTATTCAAACCTTGCAGAAAACACATGCCGGCACAGGTTTCATGCACGAATCTTTCCATAAAGATAACCCAAAGAAATTTACCCGGAGCTGGTTTGCCTGGGCAAATACTATATTCGGAGAATTTTTATGGAAAACCTATAAATCAAAACCACAACTGTTATCGTAAATCGTCACAATATGCATTTAAAGAAAGATTTTGTTACCTGTGTGTGCTTCCTGCTTGTAATCCCGGCATGTGCGCAGAACAGGCAGCTGGTATCATCCTCCAATAAGGCCGAAGTTTATAAAAAACGTGTACAATTGTTAAACTATGCCTTAAATAGACATTTTAAAGAATCAGCTACGGGTCTGTATATCGAAACTACCGATAGTGCCAAAAACGAAAATCCGCATTCCTGGCTATGGCCGCTTTGTGCCTACATACAAGCCGCCAACGAAATGGAAGTATTGGAGCCAGCCAAACAATATATGCTTCCGGTTGAGCAGGCTATTGACCAGTATTACAGCAATACCCCGCCTTTGCCGGCCTACCAGGATTATGTAAAACGGGAGAAAACCACAACCAAATATTATGACGATAATCAGTGGGTAGCTATCGCTTACCTGGATGCTTATAAACGCAATCACAAAAAGAAATACCTCGAAGTATCCGAAATGATTTACAGGTTTATGATGAATGGTCTTGATAGTGCTGCCGGCGGAGGTATTTATTGGCGGGAGAAAGATATGACCACTAAAAATACCTGCTCAAACGGTCCCGGTGCGCTGGTCGCCTTGCAGTTATATCAGGTAACCGGTAAAAAAGAATATTTGCAAACTGCGTTATCCGTTTACAATTGGACCAGGAAATATCTGCAATCGCCGGAAGGCTTATACTGGGACAATATCAAAATACCATCCATGCAGGTAGATAAAGCTAAGTTTACCTATAACACCGGTACCATGCTGCAATCGGCTGTGCTGCTTTATAACATCACCAAAAACAAAGATTATCTGAAAGAAGCGCAGCGGGTAGCCGGTGCAGGAAAAGAACATTTTTTCAAAAACGGTCGTTTGCCGCACGAATACTGGTTTAATGCTGTAATGTTACGTGGATACATAGAGTTGTATAAAGTAGATAAAAACAAAGCCTGGTTAGACTTTTTCCGTGAAGATGCCGAACAGGTATGGGAAAAAGAACGTACCGCTGATAACCTGGTTGGAACTAAAAAAGCAAAGCGCCTGATTGACCAGGCTGCTATGATAGAAGTCTATGCGAGACTTGCTGAGGCCGAAGTCATAAAGTAATGCCATCAATAATTAATAAAGTTAACTAAACCTTATAAACACCGCAATGAAATCTAATGTTGCTTTTACCGACAAAAAATACCTGGTAACACTCATATTCGTAACCTCGCTGTTTATGTTCTGGGGCGTTGCCATATCACTTGGCGATGTGCTTAACCGGCATTTTCAGCAAGTGCTTCACGTTTCAAAAGCCCAGTCCGGACTGGTTCAGTTCTCTATTTTCGGAGCCTATTTTATCATGGGTATACCGGCCGGTTTGTTTATGAAACGGTTCGGCTATAAAAACGGTGTGCTCCTGGGCTTATCACTTTTCGCCCTGGGTGCCTTTCTGTTTGTTCCGGCAGCCAACGCCGAGTCCTTTAACTTTTTCCGTATCGCGTTGTTCATATTAGGCTGTGGTTTGTCCACACTCGAAACCGTATCGCATCCCTTTGTAGCCTCTTTGGGCGATCAGCGCACCAGCGACCAGCGTATTAATTTTGCCCAATCGTTCAATGCCCTGGGAACTATTGTTGGGCCGGCCATCGGCTCGCTGTTCATCTTTGGCGGTGCGGAGACAGAAATGGGACTTGATAAAATAAAAACACTGTATATTATTATCGGGGCAGTCGTTTTGCTGGTCGCCGTTTCCTTCGCAATGGTCAAAGTGCCTCAAACCACCGATCCGCACGTGCCACTAACCGCGGAAAACGCCGAAGCCGTTAATATCGATCTTGAGCCTTCAAAGAAGCTGTTTCAGCACCGGCACTTTGTTTGGGCTGTAATCGCACAGCTATTCAACGTTGCCGCTCAAAGCGGAACCTGGGCCTTCTTCATAAATTACGGACATGATAAAATGGGCTTTAGCGATGCCGTGGCTGCCGGTTATATGACCATTTTTATGATCATGATGCTGTTGGGCCGCTTCATCGGAACCTACCTTATGCGATTTATTGCTCCTCACAACCTGCTTGCGACATTCGCCTTTGCCAACATCATCATGTGCCTCATTGTAGCGCAAAGTTTTGGATGGGTGTCGTATATCGCCCTGCTATTCATTAATTTCTTTTTCAGCATCATGTTCCCCACTATTTTCAGCCTGGGACTAAAAAATCTTGGAAAACAAACGCAGCAGGCGTCGTCGTTTATATCCATGGGTGTCGTCGGTGGCGCATTTTTTCCGCTCATTATGGGCCAGATAGCCAATCACGACGTAGCAAAATCCTATTACCTTCCCATCGTTTGCTACCTCGTTATCTTTCTCTTCGCTTCGCGGTTTTATAAGGTTAAACATTAGTAGCGACATTGTTATCAGAAAAGCAGGGCTGGTAGTGCTTTGGAACCGGTAACCCTGCTTTCTGTTCATACTGCACACCCGGTTTGCTTATCCCTTTCGCACGGCATTAGCCACAGGCCGGTATCCACTGCAATTCATCCTCTTTTATCAGCTTCCTATATTAAGCGGTGGCTCTTTTGCTTCTTAATAAAACGCTCTGTTGCCATAGCAGCTTTCCTGTCGCCTCCATATTCAAAAACAGCTGTTAATAGCCAGGGACGATGAGGTGGGATATTCTTATTAACCTGCACTTTACGGCCGGCATCTTTTCGCCAGATATCGTCATAGAAAAGAATTATTTCTGAATAGCCGAGGCCTGATTTTTCCTTATGTAACATTTGTACCCAAAACTATGCTTTTATAAAGGGAGCTTTGAGTAGTAATTATGTTATCAATTCAGAACAGAAGTACATGCGCTATTATTTTTCAAAAACAATTACGGATGATCCTGGTACGGCCATTCCAAAAGTAACCAGGGAATTAAAGAAAAAAAGCTTAGGGCTACTGACACAGACCGGTGATCAGGCAACCCGGGAAAAGAACTCATGTATAAGATCCGGTTTTTTTAAAACAGGGAAAACTGCACGGGGAAAAACAGCAATTGCTGCCTTTTTTCTGGGGCTGGTTTCTATATCTTCCATGGCGCAGGAAAAAGTCCGCTTCCTTTCCTTAAAAGAAGCCATTGAAGCAGCGGTATCCGGTAATTTCGCCGTACAATCGGGGAAGCTTGATGAGGCTGCAGCCCGGGAAAAATTCAAACAGGCCGATGCAGGTTTTCTGCCGCAGCTTAATTTCTCGTACGCTGCATGGACTACCAATAATCCTTTAAACGCATTTGGTTTTAAGCTGCAGCAAAGAGAGGTTACAGCGGCCGACTTTAATCCGGCCTTGTTAAATCATCCTTCCCAAACTGCTGATTTTACCACAAAATTAGAAGCTCAGCAGCCGCTGCTTAATCTGGATGCCATTTACATGAAAAAAAGCGCCAGGGCCCAGGTAGAAAGCTACCAGCTTAAAACCCAAAGAACGCGGGAATATGTAACGCTCGAAACGCAGAAAGCTTATTATCAATTGCAGATGGCACATCAGGCAGTTTGGGTATTAGAAGAAGCATTATCAACCGCTAAATCAGTATATGAATTTACAAATAACCGTGTATTCCAGGGGCTGATCCAGAGATCAGACCTGTTAAATGCAGAAGTACAGGTGCTGGGGGTTGAAAGCAGCCTGAATGAAGCAAAAGCGAACCTGCTCAATGCTTCTGATTATCTCAGCGTGCTAATGAACCAACCGGCAGGTGTATTGTACCAAACAGAAGAGATGTGTCAGGCATACCCGCAGGAAGATATTTCACCCGTGCTGCCTGAAAACAGGAGTGATTTTCTTGCCATGGAAGAAGCGATAACCGCGGCAGGCATGATGGAAAAATCGTTTAAAATGAAGTTTTTACCCCGGCTCAATGCTTTTGGCTCTTACCAGCTGAATGATAAAAGATTTTCAGGATTTGGTGCTGAATCTTATTTCGCCGGCATACAGCTTAGCTGGAATATTTTTGACGGAAACAACAATAAACGGCAGGCAGCCGGCCTGAAGCTGGAGCAGCAGAAACTTCAGGTGCAGCTTCGCTCCATGCAGCAGGAAAACCAGATGCAACTGGATAAATATCATCGTGACCTGGCCAGCTCCCGGTTTAAGATCAGGCAGCAGCATGCGGCCGTTGCTCAGGCAGAGGAAGCCTTACGCATTTTACAAAACCGGTATAAAGAAGGCTTGGTCAATACCACCGATGTGCTGCATGCGCAAACGCAGCTGTCACAGCAAAAGCTGATGCTGCTCCAGGCAATTTTCAGCAATCAGGTTACGCAGGCATACATCCGGTTCTTAACAACAGCATACCATCAACAATAAAAACGAAGAAATGAAAATCATAAACAACAACAGCTTACTATGGCTTGCAGCCGTTATCATTTCAGCAAGCTCCTGTTCCTCATCTCCTAACCAGGATGCGCCACAGCCTAAAGCCCAACCTGTACAGGTTCGGGTAGAAACACCGTCTTTAAGCAGCGACAATTCCATTACCGTTACCGGTCAGGTGGAACCCGTACATACCGCCCACATCAGCACCCGTGTAATGGGATTTATTACCGCCATAAAAGTGAATGCAGGCGACCACGTAAGTAAGGGCCAGGTGCTGGTTACCATTAGCAATGAAGATATTCTGGCAAAGCTTGCCCAGGCAGATGCCATGCTTTCCAGCGCCAGTGCTGCCTATCAAAGTGCAGAAAAAGATTATCAGCGGTTTACCAACCTGTACAACCAGAAAAGTGCATCAGCAAAGGAATTAGATAATGTTACGCTCCAGTATCAGGCAGCAAAAGCCGGTGTCAGGGCTGCAGAGCAAATGAAAGCTGAAGCCAGGGCCATGCTTGCCTATACAAATATTACTGCACCTTTTGCGGGTATAGTGGCAAAAAAACTGGCTGATGCCGGAAGCATGGCTAATCCGGGAATGCCGATTTTAATTATAGAGCAAGAGGGAAATCTGCAGGTAAATGCGTCGGTACCAGAAACGGAGATCAGCAGAATCAAGCTCAAATCCCCTGCTGCCGCTTGGGTTGAATCGTTAAATAAAAGCTTTACCGGTGAGGTCGTTGAGATCAATCCTTCTTCTATCGGCTCGGGCGGGCAGTTCTTAGTAAAAATCAGTCTGCCGCAGGAAGCACAGGCCTCGTTATATGCCGGGATGTATGCCCGTGTCAGGATTAATACGAATGGCGCACCTTCTTCTATGGATCAGGAAACCGTTCTGGTTCCATTAAGCGCTATCAATCGTATCGGTCAGCTCGATGCCCTGTACACCGTCAGCAGTCAGGGAACCGCCCTGCTCCGTTATGTACGGCTCGGAAAAATCTATGGAGATAAAGTTGAAGTGCTTTCGGGACTGAACAGTAATGAGGGTTTTATAATAAAAGCCGGAGGAAAATTATACAATGGCGTGCCGGTAAAGGCTGCATCACTTTGATAACATCTGAAAAGCTGCCGCAGACCTAAAAGAGTTTCATTGCTCCTGCCCGGCAGGTTAAAATAAAAAATCAACACATGAAAGAAGGAATAGCCGGAAAAATCGCAAAGGGTTTTATCCAATCCAAACTGACCATTTTATTGATGGTGGTATTACTGCTCATCGGCGGATATGCCACCATGCTTATCCCGCGGGAAGAGGAGCCGCAGATAGAAGTGCCCATGGCCGATATCTTTTTAGGTTTTCCAGGCGCCGGCCCTAAAGAGGTAGAATCAAAAGTTACCGCTCCTTTAGAAAAAATTGTTTCTAATATTAAAGGTGTAGAATATGTGTATTCTACCACTATGAAGGGGCAGGCCATGCTTATTGTACAGTTTTATGTGGGCGAAGATGTAGAACGGAGCCTGGTGAAATTGTATAATGAGATAATGAAAAACATGGATAAAATGCCCCAGGGCGTTACCATGCCGCTCATTAAATCCCGGTCTATTGATGATGTGCCTGTGCTGGGATTAACCCTTTGGAGTGAACATTACGATGATTACACTTTAAAACAATTAGGCGAGGAGTTAAAGGATGAGATTAAAAAAATTCCGGATGTTGCTGAAGTAAATGTATTGGGCGGGAGAAGCCGTGAGGTAAAAGTGGTTTTGAATAAAGAAAAAATGGCGGCCAATCAGGTTGACTTTTTAACCATTCAGAACAGTATCCGCGGAAGCAGCACGCAGATGACCTCGGGTAATTTTTTTAAAAATGATACCACGTTTTCCGTAGAAACGGGAAGCTTTTTATCCTCTGCCGAAGAAATAGCCGGTTTAGTTATCGGTACCAACGGACAGCAGCCGGTTTACCTTCGCCAGGTTGCCCGGATAACCGACGGGCCAGCAGATGCAAAGCAATACGTAACCTTTGGCTATGCCCTGGGCGAGCCAGAAAATGCCAGAAAATTCCGGTCACAATACCCGGCAGTTACCTTATCTGTTGCTAAAAAGCCGGGCGCTGATGCGATGAAACTTTCCATGCAGATAGTGCATAAGGTAGAGCATCTTAAAAATAAAATTATTCCTGCCGATGTTCATATTACCACCACACGGAATTATGGCGAAACCGCTTCAGAGAAAGTTTCGGAATTGCTGTTCCATTTATTTGTAGCCATAGTAGTGGTTACGCTGTTTGTAATGATGGCCATGGGCTGGCGTGGTGGTTTGGTCGTGTTCCTTTCTGTGCCGGTCACTTTTGCGCTGACACTGCTCAGCTATTATTTAATGGATTACACGCTCAACCGGATTACGTTGTTTGCGCTGGTATTTATAACGGGCATTGTGGTAGACGATTCCATTATTATCGCAGAAAACATGCACCGGCATTTTAAAATGCGGCGGCTGCCCTTTAAGCAGGCTGCTATTTATGCCATTAACGAAGTGGGTAATCCCACCATTCTGGCCACGTTTACCGTTATCGCCGCCGTTTTACCGATGGCGTTTGTATCCGGTTTAATGGGCCCTTATATGAGTCCCATGCCCATCGGCGCTTCTATTGCCATGATGCTTTCGTTGGTTGTGGCTTTAACGCTTACACCTTATCTGGGATATATTTTCCTGCGGGAGAAAGCTAAACGAAATGAGGCACAGCAGGAACCGCTGCAGTTAGAACAAATGCGTGTTTATAAGCTGTACTATCGGTTCATTAATCCTTTGCTTAATTCCAGGAAAAAGCGCTGGGCATTCATGCTTTCATTAGCCGTAGTGCTGCTGGGCTCTGTCGCCCTGTTCTACACCAAAACGGTAGCCGTAAAAATGCTTCCGTTTGATAATAAGAATGAATTCCAGGTAGTGATTGATATGCCCGAAGGAACTACGTTGGAACGTACGGCGGCATTAACCAGCGAAATCGGGCAATATCTCTCCCGCCAGGAAGTAGTGCGAAACTACCAGGGATACGCAGGAACCGCCGGACCCATCAGCTTTAACGGCCTGGTGAGGCATTACGATTTAAGGCGTGGTGAGAATTCGGCAGATATCCAGGTCAATCTTTTGGATAAGAAAGACAGAAAGCTGCAAAGTCACGATATCGTTAAGCAGATGCGTGCCGCCATACACCAGATTGGTAAAAAATACCAGGCCAATGTGAAGCTGGTAGAAATTCCGCCCGGGCCTCCGGTACTCTCCACCCTGGTTGCAGAAATATATGGCCCGGATTATGACCGGCAGATAGCGGTGGCACGGCAGGTGAAAAGCCTGATAACCGCTACTCCCGACGTGGTGGATGTAGACTGGATGGTGGAAGACGACCAGCCGGAATATCATTTTGAGATTGATAAGGAAAAAGCCATGCGTAACGGCGTTGCACCTGCACAAATTACAGCTACGCTGTATGCAGCGCTCTCGGGGATGAATGCCGGAACCTTATATCAGCCCGCAAGCTTTAGCCCGGTAAATATCAACCTGCAGCTAAGCGATGCAGATAGATCGGGCGTAGCTGACCTGGGAAATTTAAAGATCGTGAACCAGCAGGGAAAAACAATTCCGGTTAGCGATATGGTTACTATCTCTAAAAAGGTAAAAGAGAAAAGCATTTACCGCAAAAACCAAAAGAGAGTGGTATATATCCTTGCGGATATGGCAGGAAAGCTGGAAAGCCCTTCGTATGCCATGAGCGATATTTCCGAAAGGTTAAGCAGTCTTCAGCTTCCGGCAGGCTATACACTCCACGAAGAGTATGTGCGGCAGCCGGAGCTGGAAGATAATTTCTCATTAAAATGGGATGGTGAATGGCAGATCACTTACGAGGTATTCCGGGATTTAGGGATTGCGTTCCTGGTGGTTATCCTGGTTATTTATATGCTGATCGTAGGCTGGTTCCAGGATTTTAAAGCGCCCGTTATTATGCTGGCGGCCATTCCCTTATCCCTTATTGGAATTATCCTGGGCCATTGGATAATGGGAGCTTATTTCAGTGCTACTTCGATGATTGGTTTTATTGCTTTAGCAGGGGTTATGGTACGAAATTCTGTACTGCTGGTTGATTTTATAAATATCCGGCTAAACGAAAAAATCCCGCTGAAACAGGCTATCATCGAAGCAGGGGCGGTGCGTACCACGCCGATCTTACTTACGGCCGGTGCAGTAGCTTTGGGGGCTGTGATCATATTGTTCGACCCGATTTTCCAGGGACTGGCCATTTCGCTGATAGGAGGAACGGTGACTTCCACTTTCCTCACCCTGTTGGTGGTGCCGCTGCTGTATTTCAGGATGAAACGTAATACAATCAACTAATTAACACGTAAAAATTATGGACATGAAATTATTAATCGTTACCAGCATCAAAGAATGCCGGGATAAGGTGGCAGATATTTTCAAAGAAACAGATATACAGGTGTTCAGCGTTTCAGAGATAGCCGGCTTTAAGGAAGGCTCGCCTGTCAGCCTTACCCACAACTGGTTCGGAAGCAGCGGCGATTCGTATGATTCCATTATGCTTTTCAGCTTCACCGAGAAAGAAAAAGCTGAAAAAGCGCTGGAATTAATTATAGCATATAATCAAAGTGCGGATACCGGTTTCCCGGTGAGAGGGTTCATCCTGCCCGTAGAACGATCTGGTTATTAAAAAAACGCAATCCATAATTTTAATCATTAAAAAATAATTTATCATGAGAGAAAGAATTGTACGAACCGTTGCCGGTTCCATGGTGCTGCTGAGTGTGCTCATGTCGCAGCTTCATAGCAGCAACTGGCTGTGGCTTACGGCATTTGTAGGATTTAACCTGTTGCAATCGTCAATAACCAGGTTTTGCCCTTTGGAGTGGGGGCTTAAAAAGTTCGGGGTTGAATCCGGCGAAGGAAAATGCTATTAGGCGTTTTTAGAGATGCAGTTAAAACCGTCCGGCAGTAAACCTCATGATTTTTCGGATAGGAGCAACGAGGTATTTAAATAAAAGATATTTTTGTCTTTTATTTGAGCAAAGATATCGATTCCATACTCATGAAGAATAGAAAGGTAGAGCTGCTATCTCCCGCTGGTTCCTTTGAATGTTTGCAGGCGGCAATAAACGCCGGCGCCGATGCCATTTATTTTGGTGTGGAACAGTTGAATATGCGTGCAAAATCGGTCAATTCCTTTTCCGTACAGGATATAAAAGAGATCAGCTCCAGCTGCAAAGCCAGCGGAATTAAATCATATATCACGTTAAATACCGTGATGTACGACCACGATATGCAGCTTATGCAGCTTATCCTGAAGGAGGTGAAGAAACAGCAGATCGATGCGGTTATTGCGGCAGACTTTGCGGTAATCAACTATTGCAACCGGCTGAACATTCCCTTACACATTTCTACGCAGGCCAATGTCAGCAATATAGAATCGGTTCAGTTCTTTTCCGGTTCTTCCGATTTGATTGTCCTGGCCCGGGAGCTCACGCTAAGGCAGATAGCCGGTATCTGCAAAGAAATTAAAAGAAGGAAAATAAAAGGGGTATCTGGCGAGCTGATGAAAATTGAGGTGTTTGTGCATGGCGCTTTGTGTATGGCTGTTTCGGGTAAATGTTACCTGAGCCTGCATTCGCAAAATTCTTCGGCCAACCGGGGCGCCTGTGCGCAGGAATGCCGTCATCCCTATAAAGTTACCAGCCTGGAGACCAACCAGGAGTTAATTGTTGATAATGAATACATTATGTCGCCAAAAGACCTGTGTACCATTGGTGTGCTGGATCAGTTGGTTGAGAGCGGGGCTGATGTTTTCAAGATAGAAGGCAGAAGTAAAGGGCCTGATTATGTGTTTACCGTAACGCAATGCTATCGCGAGGCAATAGATGCCATTGCCGAAAATACCTATACCCCCGAAAAAGTGGAAGACTGGATGAAAAGGCTTTCTACCGTTTATAACCGTGGGTTCTGGGAAGGATATTACCTGGGTCATAAGCTGGGCGAATGGACACGGACGCCCGGCTCCATTGCTTCGGAAAAAAAAGTGTATATAGGTAGGGGAAGCAGGTATTATCCTAAAATTAAGGTAGGGGAATTCCTGCTGGAATCGGGAAGCATTAAACCCGGCGATACATTAATGATAACAGGTCCTAAGATCGGTGTGGCTAAAGAAAAGATAGAAGCGTTGATAGTGAACGGTTTGAAAAGCGAAGTAGCGGCAAAGGGCGATAGAATTACCTTTCCTGTAGGGATAAAGATTTCTCCCGGCGATAAGCTGTATAAGATCATACAAACCAACGATGCCTAAAATCATCCATTACCGGAAAAAGTGTATTGGCTGTGGTATTTGTGTAGAATTACAGCCGGAATTGTGGCGCATGTCAAAGAAAGACGGCAAGGCAACCCTGCTGCAGTCTGTTGCGAGAAAAGATCTATTTGTATTGCCTGTCCGCGATGAGCAGTTTCAAAATAGTATAAAAGTGGCAGAAGCGTGTCCCGTAAAGGTTATCCAGGTCAGATAGCATCCGGATGTTACTTGAAATTTTTTGCCGGGGGCTGTTCGCCGGCAGGTTCGTTATCCTGACGGGTATTAGCTAAAAGCCTGACCCCGGTTATCCCAAAAATCAGCCTGGGGCGTGAACTTGCAAAAGAGCTATTTTAAAATAGTCGGCAGGTTATTTTTCCTTATGTAACATTTGTATCCAAAACTATGCTTTTATAAAGGGAGCTTTGGGCAGTAATGATATTATCCACTTAAAACAGAAAGACATGAGCTATTATTTTTCAAAGATGGTTACCGGTGATTTCGATGCCGCCATCGCGAAAGTAACAGAGGAGCTGAAGAAAGAAGGCTTCGGGATACTGACAACGATTGATGTTCAGGAAACCCTAAAGAAGAAATTGGATGTTGAGTTCAGGAAGTATAAAATACTTGGCGCCTGCAACCCGCATTTTGCGCATCAGGCGCTATCAGAAGAACCGTTCATCGGCACCATGCTTCCCTGCAATGTCATTGTTCAGCAGCATGAAAATGGCCAGGTAGAAGTTTCTGCCATAGACCCCGTAGCCTCTATGATGGCCGTGCAGAATGAAAAGTTAGGCGAAGTGGCCAACGAGGTCAGGAAAAAGCTTGAGAATGTGATTGCTAATGTTTAACAGCTGTAATTTTTAAAATTCAATACGATAAAATATGGTACATGAAGTTGATGTTCAATGGATGGGTAACATGCAGTTTAACGCGTTGGTAAACGGGCATGTGGTAGTAATGGACGGGCCGGAAAGGGCAGGAGGGGAAGACCTGGGGCCAATTCCCAAACCTCTTGTATTAACGGCTCTTGCCGGCTGCACCGGAATGGATGTTGCCGCGATACTGAGAAAAGCCGGTAAAAAAGTAAATGACCTGAATATAAAAGTGGCCGGCGAAATCAGCAGCAGGGTCCCCATTGAATACATCGCCGTGCACGTGGTTTATGAGTTTACTGGTGCAGATGAAAATAAAGAGTACGCGTTAAAAGCGGTCACCGATTCGCAGGAAAAATATTGCGGCGTAAGCAGCATGCTGAAAAAAGCCCTGCCTGTTACCTGGGAGGTTAACTATAACGGGATGCAGATTTTCAATAACAGGAAAGCAGAAGTTGCAGCATTAAATTCGTGAAAAGAAAACCTGTCAGGAGGCTGTTGGAAATGATAGCTGCCCATAAGCTGCTGGTTGCCGGCGTAATTACCGGGGCCATTGGCGGCTACCTGTACTATTATTTTATCGGGTGCAGTTCTGCAACCTGCGCCATTACTTCCAGACCCGTAAACAGCGCTTTATACGGCGCCTTATTGGGCGCCTTATTTTTCAACGCTTTTAAAAAAGAAAATAAAGAAACTTTAGAGTAATGATACAGATACTAAAGAGAATATTAGGAATAGGCCCTGAAACAGACTACGGTCAGTTGATAGAACAGGGAGCAATTTTACTGGATGTTCGCAGCAGGGCGGAATTTTCGGCCGGGCATATTAAAAATGCAATGAACATCCCGGTAGATGAATTGAGCGCTAATTTATCAAAGCTTAACGATAAGGATAAATGTATTATCTGTTGCTGTGCGTCGGGAATGAGAAGCGGCACAGCTAAAAGGATACTGGAATCAAAAGGATATAAGGCCGTTTATAATGGCGGAAGCTGGACAAGGCTGCAAAATAAGTTATAGCAGTTTTAGTTTCAGGTTAAAAGGAGTGAAGTATGGCTACTATCAGACAAATTTTATTTACCGGCTGGAATTTTATGCGCTGGCTTCGCCTGGGAGCCGGCATTTTTTTCGCGGTGGAGGCATTGAAAACTCATGATAAGCTTTTCGGCTTTGCCGCTGCATTTTTTCTGTTTACGGCACATTTCAACACCGGATGCTGCGGCCCG
Organism: Pedobacter sp. BS3; assembly: GCF_008274585.1. Classification (GTDB taxonomy): domain Bacteria; phylum Bacteroidota; class Bacteroidia; order Sphingobacteriales; family Sphingobacteriaceae; genus Hufsiella_A. Next base: position 172,900 of record NZ_VTRT01000005.1, read on the forward strand.
GCAGGATGCGCTGTTCCCGGCAGGAAGATCAGGGAAGAAAAAATGAAGGATGATCCTGTTTAGATCTCATAGATGTGGTCATTGTGAATAGACGGTGAAGACACCGCCCGTGGCCTCTGCCGGTGGAGAGACCAGCAGCAGTGATCATAGCACAATTACTGCTAACGTTTATGACGGAAAAGCTTAATAAGCTCCAGGCCGGTAAAAACGAAGCTTGAAATGATAACGGTTGCGATGAACTCCTTTGCAGAAAGTGCATCGGTATGGAATGTAGCGCTTAAAAAAGGAACGTAAATAATGCTTAACTGTAAACAAACGGTGAGCAGAACGGCTCCAAGTAAATATAAATTGGTCAGTATCCCTTTTTTAATGAGCAGCTCTTTTTCGCTCCGTATGGCTAAAACCTGCCACAACTGGCTGAAACATAATATATTAAAAACCATGGTCTGCCAGTGTTGAATGCCATTGTTTAGCAGCATATACTGGCTGCCGGAAGTAAGCAGGCCAATAAAAAGGCCTGTTAATACTATTTTTAAGCCCAGGTTATGGCTAAAAAAGCCGCTGCCATATTGATGTGGCGGCTGTTTCATGATATTGTTTTCTTCCGGTTCGGTGGCCAGGGCTAAAGCCGGCAGTCCGTCTGTAACAAGATTTATCCATAAAATGTGAACAGGCAGTAATACCATAGGCATGCCGGTAACAGGCGCTAAAAAGATAGTGAACAGCTCCGCTATGCTTCCCGTTATAATGTACTGAACAAATTTCCGGATGTTTGTATAAATGCGCCTGCCCTGCCTGATTGCGTTAATAATAGTGGCATAATTATCGTCAAGAAGCACTATATGAGCGGCCTCCCGGGTTACATCGGTGCCGGTTATACCCATAGCAACGCCGATATTTGCCATTTTAACCGAGGGGGCATCATTAACACCATCGCCTGTCATGGCTACAAAATGCTCTTTCTTTTGCAGGTAATGGCCTTGCCAACCTTGCCGGTTTCGTATCGGACAACCTAAGCTCATTGCCGGAGGTTGGCGAAGATGTGCGCTTCGGCCCGCCTGTGTACAGGCCCGGTAAAATAATCTGCATTGGCCTGAATTTCCGGGATCATGCCATAGAAACCGGAGCCCCGATCCCACAGGAGCCTATCATATTTTTTAAAGCAACGTCAGCGATCTGCGGCCCTAACGACGATGTTATTATTCCCAAAAACAGCGTAAAAACAGACTGGGAAGTAGAACTTGCCGTGGTGATCGGCAAAAAGGCATCGTACATAGAAGAAAGCCAGGCCAGCGAATATATTGCAGGGTATATGCTGCATAATGATTACAGTGAACGCGAATTCCAGATAGAACGGGGCGGGCAATGGGTAAAAGGCAAAAGCTGCGATACCTTTGCGCCCCTGGGCCCATACCTGGTAACTCCGGATGAAGCCGGAGACGTTAACAATCTGAATATGTGGCTTAAAGTAAACGGACAAATGATGCAGGATAGTTCAACCGGCCAGATGATCTTCAAAGTGCCTTTTCTTGTTCATTACCTGAGCCAGTTTATGACACTTCATCCCGGCGATATCATTTCAACAGGTACACCGCACGGTGTTGGATTAGGCTTTAAGCCACCCGTTTATCTTAAGGCCGGCGATGTTGTTGAACTGGGTATCGAGGGTTTAGGCTCGTCGACGCAAAAGGCGGTTGCGTACCAGTAGGAGACAGGCAGGAAACTGTTGAAAAATCGTCGTTGGTGCGGGTGTGTCAAAAATATAGGCACAAGCGACACGCTTGAGTCAGCATAGGAAAAGAATGATATAGGGACACAAGGATTTTCAGTCCTTTGCTCTGACGAAATAAAGTGATATGGAATGGTATCAGTTCAATAATACCGGGCAAATAGATACGCCCGCGTTAGTGATCTATCCCGACAGGGTAATTGAAAATATTGAACGCCTAAAGCGGATGGTTTCGTCGCCTCAGTTGCTGAGGCCGCATGTAAAAACCAACAAATGTACGCAGGTAACCAGGCTGATGATTCAGCAGGGTATACACAAGTTTAAATGCGCAACCATTGCCGAGGCAGAAATGCTGGGAATGTGTGAAGCAAAGGATGCTTTGCTGGCCTATCAGCCAACATTGCAAAAATTTGAGCGGTTGCTGCATGTTGTAAAGGCTTATCCCGCAACAAGTTACTCGTGCCTGGTAGATAACGTGGAAACCGCCGGTATGATCTCGGAGGTTTCCCTGAAAAATAGTATCCGGATGCCGGTTTTTATCGATTTAAATGCAGGTATGGGACGTACCGGTATTCATCCCGGTAAGGCATTCGAGTTGTTTGAACAGTTAATGCAGTTGCGGGGAATTGAAGTGAAGGGTTTTCATGCGTACGACGGCCATATCAGGGATAAAGGCCTGGCAGAACGTACGGCTCATTGTAACCGTGATTTTGAGCCGGTTGAAACGTTACGCAGACAGATCAGGGATAAAGGCTATGCGTTTCCTTTGCTGATTGCCGGGGGATCGCCAACGTTTGCTATTCATGCCGAACGGGAAAATGTGGAATGCAGTCCGGGTACATTTATTTTCTGGGATAAAGGCTATCACGATACCATTCCGGAGCAGGAATTTTTATTTGCCGCTGTAGTGCTTACACGGGTAATCTCGCTGCCTGATGAAACAAAGATCTGCATTGACCTGGGGTATAAAGCCCTTGCATCCGAAAACGATCTGCAAAACCGGGTATATTTTCTCAACGCCCCATACCTGAAACCGTATAGTCATAGCGAAGAGCACATGGTAATTGATATAGGTAAAAAGCATACATTTTCTATTGGCGACGAGCTTTTTGCATTACCCGTACACATTTGTCCAACCGTAGCCATGTATGATGATGGCAATATCGTTACAAACAGGCAGTGTAAAACACAATGGAAAATTGAAGCACGGGGAAGAAAGATCACTATTTAAGACATTGCACAATCCATTATAACTGCAATGTATAAGCTATGCCGGTCATGGTCATATTGTTCGACTCATGAAGCCGCTTGCTTGAGGGTATAATGAGCATTTCTGCAGGCGGTGATTTATCCTGCAAATTTATCCAACATATCAAAAGTTGGCACAAAAAATAAAGTCCCTGTTTTAGGAGTGCTAAAATCCAGTATCCTGTCATAATTACCTTCAGGAGAACCTATAAACATACTGGTCAGCATTTTTTTCACGGTGTTGAATGAGCTTGCATTCGCGATAAAATAAGTTCCCATCTCGTTATTGGATATATTTCCAAAAGGCATATTGTCACGTACAATCTTGAAATCGTCTCCTACATTGGCAAGTGCCGAATGGGCATTGGAAGGTTTCACATCATCGGGCATCTCAATATCATCAGCTTTTGAGCGGCCCATTACTTTTTCCTGTTCGCTTACCGGTAAAGATCTCCATGCCTTTAAATCGTGAATATATTTTTGTACAAAAAGATAGCTGCCGCCTTTATAATAAAGGTCTTCATTGCCAATAATTCCAAAATACTGCCTGTCGGGGCCGTGAGGATTCTCTGTGCCGTCCACGAAACCCAGGATGCTTCGGCTGTCCCAGTATCTGAATCCGTGAACTTCTTCAGCACTTTCGGCAACATCGGATATGATCTCTGAAATTGCTGATGCCGCATCAATACAGAAACTGTTTTCATCGGCTCGGATATGAAAATGTAAATCCCCTTTGGTAGCCACAGCGGTGTGTTTGGCCCCCGCAATAGGGGTAAATTCTTCAAATTCTTTTGGAAGCGGTTCGGGTAACTCCAATACATGCCAGGCGTTGTAACCAATTCCCATTACTACACTGGCTTTTGAACCGGGGAAGCGTACGTTGGCGGAATTGTTAAGATTGCTCATCAGCGCACAAAGACGTTTGAAAGTATCTTTAACATTCACATCTTTTTTAAAATTCCATACCATAAAAATGGTATGATTATTTGGATAGTCTAATACATTTTGTGAATTGATACTCATAGCTAAAGACGCTTATAATTTGAATTATAAAATTACGTGGAAAGCTATACAATTTTAACAATATTTAAAAAATGTGGTGTAATGCTTTGGCAACCCCAATGCCTGAGCGTATCTGTATATAGCTGTTTTTTTAATAATTCCACTGTTACTCTCTGGTTGCCTACAAATCTACCAAACTATATCTCTTCTTTTCGCCATTTTGATAGCTTACGTAGCGATAGACTCTGGATTTCTTTTATCCGGTTGGTCAGCGTAGTAAATACAGCGTATAATCTCTTATCTATGGTTTCCATAATCTAACTCAGGGTATTTAAGGATGGTATAACGCCTTATAACTGCAACTTGTAGGCTATACCGGCCAGGGCCAGGTGCGCAAAGTTCTCGTATTTATAATCGGCTTTTAGCAGAAGATGTTTCAGAACATCTACCTCGATACCGGCTCCTAACAGGAAGCCTACACCATAGTTTCGTTGAAGACCGTGCTGGGTAAACGATATATTATTGTTATCATTTTCTGTGATATGACTAAGATTAAGACCAGCCTGAATATTAGGTCTAACTGACCTGTTCAGCAAATTTTGCTGAACAAAGATCGGTACAGTAAGCAGGTTCCGGGTTAAAATAACATCATTTGCATAGCCATCGATATCGGTTTTACGAACATCCCTGTAATAGGATAAACCAATATTGAGCGAGGTGCTTTTGCTGTTCCCGGGAAAATAGCTGCGATACACAGCCTGCAGGTAAAATTCGTTGCGGGTATCACGCAGGTACATACCGCCAAGTCCTGCAATAATATAGTTTATTGATCTATGGTCAGCCTGTATAAGTTTACCCGGTGAATGATACGCTTCGTTATACCGGGTTACCAGCCTGAGCAGATCCTTATCGTTAAAAGAAGTACGCTCTGCATCGTTTTCGGTAATACTTTCATGGCGTAAAACCGAAAACAGGATATTCTGATAATGGTATCGCACAAGCTGTCCGTCTATGATCTCATCATCCTGTAACCAGTGCGACTGCCCGTTAGTAACCAAAATATAAGCATCTTTACCTTTATAAGAAGTTTCGTACAAAGAAGCTTTACCTTTTAACAGTAATGAAGCCAGTATAGAAACCGTATCGTTCGTAAGCGAGTCGGTGCGTACAGGAATAATGCAGTGTACTGTTTCATAAATTCGTCCGTTCTCCAGAGAGACCTGTTGCAGATCGGTGCAATGGTAAAATGTGCGCTGGTTATCAGTGGGTAACATTTTATAGTATATCCCCAACCTGATCTTTTCTAATTCGTCCTGCCGGATGTAACCGGAAATAACCCGGTTATCTTTTAGAAGAATAGAGCTTTTAATATAGTTGTCTTTTAGCTGGCCGGCTACCTGGTGAATTGAAAGAACAGTAAAGAAAAGAGAAAACAGTATGCGTATATTGGACATGAATAAAGATTTAGGTAGCCAAATATAAACTAAAAAATAACGTGAGTTCGAAATACTCACGGTAATCATTTTCCCTGCCTGGCAATAAGCATTTCAGCCAGCCGGTCATCCCGGTCGTAAACATCGTTCCTGAAATTCATGAGGCCGGCCCGGTCTATGAAGGCGGTGAAATACGCTATAAAAACCGGGACTTTATTTTTTAAGGTAACATATTGCTCACGCCCCGAATTCATCGCTTTACTGATTTTCTGTGCATCCCAATTGGGATCGTTTTTTAATAAGAATGCTGCCAGCCGGGCTGGCTCGCTTACGCGTATACACCCGTGGCTGAATGCCCGTGAAGATTCGTTAAATAACGATTTGGCCGGGGTATCGTGCAAGTAAATGTTGTAGCTGTTGGGAAACAGGAACTTTACCAGTCCCAGTGAATTTGCCGGGCCGGGTTTTTGCCTTACTTCCGGCAGGCCGTTAGTGTAACCGGTTATTTCCATACGATGCCGGGCGATGTAGTTTGGATTGCGCCGCATTTCAGGCAAGATCTCATTACGAACAATGCTTGCCGGCACATTCCAGTACGGACTAAATACAATATATTGAAGCTCGCCATAAAAAACTACCGTTTTATGCACCGATTGTCCTACCACCACATTACAGCTCCATAACAAGCTGTCGGCATGGTAAACATGCAGCTTAAATTCAGGAATATTAATAGCAATATAATTTGTATTTAAGCTTACGGGTAACCAGCGGCTGCGTTCCATATTGACTATGATCTGCCGGATCCTGGTTGATAAAGGGACATTTAACTGTGCTAATGTGGCGCTGCCAATGGCGCCGTCGGCCGGGAGACCATGGCGATACTGAAACTGTGCTACTGCTTTTTCTGTCAGGGTATCATATTTCCCGTCAAAGCTGTTGCCGCTATAGTCGCCAAGAAGATGCAAACGATGCTTAATAGCGCTGATCACAGCCGAAGAATCGCCGGGTTTGTACGATCTTTTATCGGCGACGATCTTATCCCAGGACTCTTTTTCTGCTAATGCACGATATTTGGATAGGAAACCCCTGAGCAGTTCATATTGCCTGTAAACGGGTTCCTGGCTGGCGCCATCTTTATTAAATGGTTTCTTTAGCAGGCTGTCAAGATACAGGTCGTATGAGATCTTTTTCCGGGGCAGGTACCAGTTTGCAGATTTGCTTACCGAGGTATCCATGCCTTGCCACGCAATTTGAGCGAAGGTGAAATACTGTGCAGTAAGCATCAGCTCCAGCTGAATGTTATGTTTTGACGGTTGATGATTGGCTTCGTTAAGCAGCGAATCGAAACGGCTTTTATAGGGGATATCTTTGTTTACACCCTCGTTTTTCAGGTTCAGCACACGGTCGGCCAGGTTGCCTGCCTGTTCAAGCAGGCCCTTGCTGTCAAACCATGCGTACGCAAACTTTCGTGTGTTGTAAAATTTGTGTATCTCGCCGGCGCAGGCATTAAATTCAGGATATTGTTTTAAAAATGAATCGATGGCCGTGCTGTCAAATATGGTCTGGGTCTGGGTGCTGAAATTTCCGGGAATGGTTTTATTCCATTCTTTGATAGACTGTGTTTTAATGGAATCCTTTAAAGCGCTTTTAGCATTTTTTACAGTTTGACCGCATCCAACAGCCAGCAGACCAATAATAGAAAGAAAGAATGTATGCCGCAATCTTGTTATGTGCATAGTAATAGATATTTAACCCAAGATAGCGAAGTTTTGGAAATAAACGTGCCGGGATAAACTCAGACCTTCAACAAGCCACGGAATCCCCTGGCGGCATAATAAGAGTCTGCACCATTATGATACAGGAAGACCGTGTCGTAGCGGCGATCGCAGAAGAGAGCGCCACCAAGTTTCCGGATGGGATCGGGTGTTTTTACCCAGCTCGATGTTTTGGTATCAAAGCTTCCGAGATCCTGCAATTCCCGGTATTGTTCTTCTGTTAAAAGCTCAATTCCCATGGCTGCTGCCAGATCCATAACGCTATTTTCGGGCTTGTGCTCTTTTCTCGACTCCAGCGCTTTGCGGTCATAGCAAAGGCTCCGGCGACCTTTGGGACTTTCCGCCGAACAATCGTAAAAAATGTATTCGCCGGTCTTTTTATCATGAGCAACCACGTCCGGTTCTCCGCCCGTCCGTTCCATTTCATGGAGCGACCACAGCTTGTTCTTATTAGCCTCCAGCTTTGCCTGTAGGTTAGCCCATGCCATACCTTTATGGCGGTTTATGTTTTTCTCAAAACGGTTTTTTAATGTCCTGAGTAGCTCTTCACGTTGTTCCGGTGATAATTCTTTCTTGTGGTTGTTCATGGCGATGGTATTAATCGTTTAAGCCTTTTCCATTAAGGATTTGTGGTATATGTTTTTCAATTCTCGATTCCCTGGTTTTGGATTGCTTCGGTTGCGCAAAATGAAAGAGATAGCCCCTTTGCCGTCCCGGTGTTAATGCGTTAAAAGCGGTTTTCAGGACAGGATTTGCATCCAGCTTCCTTTGAAATTCTTCAGGAACCTGGAAATCCGAGGTCTTTTTCAATGCTATCTTCAGGCCTGCTTTTTCTACCTCAATGGCTTCGTAGATATAGGTTTTCAGGATGGGTTTCAGCTCAACTATTTCCTGAACGCCGGTAAACCGGATCTGGCGTCCCGCCTGTACATTCATTGTTTGCTGGATCAGAATACCCTTGGCATCACGCAACAAAGCTCCCTTGAAAAACAGAAGTGCACAATATTCCTTGAATACGTGGATCAGGACAATATTCTTTTTCTGAAACGTGTAGCAGGGACAACCCCACTTCAATTCTTCGGTGAGCCCGCAATCAAGAACGATCATTCTCAGTTGCGCTATCTCTTTCTGCCACTTTTGGGCCTCATTGAAGTAGAAATCAACTTTAGGGTTCATATAACAGCTTATGGATATGAAGTAAGTTATGAATGCTTATTGATTCTCTGAACTGATTTTTCTGTCCGAAGGCCTGGAATACCAGGATACTGTGGTCAGGATTAACAATAATGTGGGCCCAAAAAAGTCCTTGGCGCTATCGCCGCTGGCTAAATGAGAAAAAACAGCTCCCGACATAGTAAAGAAGAAACCTGCGTAAGCCCATTCCTTTAGTAAAGGGAATTTAGGAATGAGCACTGCTGTAACCCCTAAAACTTTCCAAACGCCTATAATGGTAAGAAAATAGGCCGGATAACCTAAGTGGGTCATCATCTGAACTTCCTCTTTCATTTTGAATAGCTGTACTATTCCGGTAGATAGCATGCCTAATGCAAGCCAAAGGGTAGAAACCCAATAAATAATTTTAGTTTTCTTTGTCATAATTTAAATTTTTTAAGCCACGAAGGCACAATGCCTCGAAGATTTCTTAGTGTGGTCTCGCCACAAGGTCACTAAGTCTCGAAGGGTTTTCTTTTAAAGATTTCTTAGTGTCTTTGCGCCTTTGTGATGAATATATTTATGCGCTCTTCTTGTTGTGAAAGTTCGTTATACTGCATTTTATTTAGGTTATACCACTAAGATACGCAGTCATAATTAATTATTACTTAGCGTCCTGGTATCTTTGTGGCAAATCTATCCATAACAATATTCTGCAAACGGTTATGCGCCATGTTGATGCCCTGGGCAAAGGGCAAAGCCAGCATTTGGTCTCTGAGTGCAACTGATTCGAAAATAGTATGAATGGTTAATTTGCTGGTTTCGTTGGTCAGCTTCTCAAACTTCAAAACCTCAAGCTGTACACCAAAAGACGCATTCTCCATCTCAAATGTCCGGGTGATTTTCTGGTTCGGGCTAAATCCATGAATTGCCCCGTTGGCCCGGAATACTACATTTCCCCGGGCATCGGATGTTTCAAATTGATAGCTGCCATGCGCTTTGTTTTCCAGTTTCAGCACCTTGGTTCCCATCCATTGCTCAACAATTTCAGCTTCTGTATATGCTTTAAAAAGTAATTCTAACGGCAGGTCAAATTCCCTGATGATCATTAATTCCTGTTTACCGTCCTCGGCATGGATCTTTGTTTTCTGTTCCATATTATTCTGCGTTTTTTGATCTGTAATTTTTCATAACGGCTTCCAGTTTATTAAACCGGTCGTCCCATATACTACGGAAGGGTTCAATAAAGTCGGCTACTTCTTTCATTTTTTTAGCATTGATATGATAGTAAATTTCCCTGCCGTTCTGCTCCTGATCCAGCAATTCGCATTCGGTAAGTATCTGCAGGTGTTTTGAAACGGTTGGTCTGGCGGTATTAAAGTTTGCCGCTATTGTACCGGCTGTCATAGATTGCGAAGCAAGCAGCAGCAGTATAGCCCTTCTTGTCGGGTCGGCAATGGCCTGAAAAACATCTCGTCTTAGATTCATCTGTATAATTTGATAGTTTTAAATCTATATGTAGCTATTTGACTACAAATTTATATGAAGTTATTTAACTACGCAAATATTTCTGAAATTTTTTGAAAGACCTGTATGCCACAAAGATGCTAAGGTGCAAGGTGCGGATCTAATTCTGGACGTATAGGAAAAATTATTGTAGCAAAATTTTAACTAATTTGGCCCGATAAATTTTGTACAAGATGATAAAACAGGGTCTCCTCGGCGAATTTCTTCACGAAGCCGAAAATACAAGAAAATTACTGAATATGGTTCCCGATTCTGCACTGGATTACCGTCCTCAGCCGCATCTTTGGTCAGTTGCGGAGCTGGCTTCGCACATTGCCGCAATCTACGGTTGGTATAGCGGAACGTTCAATGTGGATGAATTTGATTTTGCAACTTATCATTACGAAAGGGAAGATTTTTCCAAAGCGGCAAACATCGTCAGGAAATTTGAAGAGAATGTGGCAAAAGCTCAAAAAGCCATTGAAGATTCCGACGAATCTACCTATTTCAACGATTGGATATTGAAAGCGGGAGGTCAGATTTTCATCGGCCCGATGCCGAAAATGTCTGCAATCCGCGGATTTCTTTACAATCACCTGTATCACCATCGTGGTGAACTGGTCGCCCATCTCCGTGCTACGGGGAATAAAGTGCCGGGTCTTTATGGGCCGGCTTATGAAGCATCTCAGGGGAAATAACAAAGCCACTCTCTGCAAGTTGTTTTTTATGGATTACCGGAAATAAATGGAACTGTCCAAATATGCACAGCAATTTATAAATATTCGTAACGTGCCAAGTATTATCCGTTTTTATATGGAAAATAACCCTTTTAATAGCAGCACTGCCCCGCGTAAGCTAAACCGGGGCGGCAGCGATAGCTCCCGCATGAGCGGGACTAAAGCAGAGCACCGGGCTACCGGAACCTATGCAACAGGGCTTTTGCTTTTCTAATGAAAATAATGTTATATCAATGCGCTCAAAGGCATAAGCCTGCAACTGTCGGGCCTTTTACGTTGAATTCCGAATAACCGGAGGTTTGCTCAATTTCAGCCTTAATCTCAACCTCAATCTCGGCCTTAACCTTGCTTGAGGCTCAGTTCCCGGGTTTCCATCATTTTACGCAGATTGTTTAAGGCATAACGCATGCGACCGAGCGCCGTATTGATGCTCACATTGGTAATATCGGCAATTTCTTTGAACGACAGGTCGCCGTAGTGGCGCATGATCAGCACTTCCTTTTGTTCCGATGGCAGCAGGTGAATCAGGGCTTTCAGTTCCCTGTGGGTTTGCTCACGCACCATGCGGTCTTCAATGCTTTCGTCGTAAAATTTAAGCACATCAAAAATGTCGAAGCCATCGCCGTTGGTAATAACCGGTGTACGCTTATCCTTCCTGAAATGGTCGATAACCAGGTTATGTGCTATGCGCAATACCCAGGGCAGAAATTTGCCTTCTTCGTTGTATTTGCCGGCTTTAAGTGTGTGTATAACTTTGATAAAGGTATCCTGGAAAATATCTTCGGCCAGGTATTCGTCCTTTACCAGTAAATAGATAGATGTAAATATTTTGGATTTGTGCCGGGTAATTAATTCCTCGAGTCCCTTTTCATGCCCCGATACGTACAGATGGATTAATTCCTGGTCGCTTTTATGTTCAAACTTCATAGGATTTCTACAGTTAAATTCCCCTCTAAATTGTTTTTTAAGACTATTTAAGTAGATTTTATCCTATATTGATCCTCCGGTTTTTACTGAGCGTTTTACTTTTTGCTATATCAAAGCAAGTAAAAAAAAAGTAAATATCAAAGAATTGGTTCTAAAAATATCTGTAAAAGAAATACCTTACCGTATTTTTGTAGGATATAATTTGCATACCGCTGAAGATTTGTTACCTGTAACTATGATTAAAGAAGCCGATAAAGACCCCCGGAAAAATATTATTATAAAAGGCGCCCGTGTTCATAATCTCAAAAATATTGATGTGGCCATACCCAAAAACAAGCTGGTTGTGGTTACCGGCATGTCCGGCTCGGGCAAGTCATCGCTGGCGTTTGATACCTTATATGCCGAAGGTCAGCGGCGTTATGTAGAAAGTCTTTCGGCGTATGCCCGGCAGTTTTTAGGCCGTATGAACAAACCGGATGTAGATTACATTAAAGGTATTGCCCCGGCCATTGCCATTGAACAGAAAGTTATTACCAGCAATCCGCGGTCGACGGTAGGCACATCAACCGAGATTTACGATTACCTGAAGCTGCTGTTTTCGCGGATTGGCAAAACCATTTCGCCGGTATCGGGCAGGCAGGTAAAAAAAGATACGGTAACCGATGTGGTGAATTTTATTACCGCTTTGCCCGAAGATACTTCGGTAACCATTCTTTGCCCGTTGTACCCGCATAATAACCGGTCGTTAAACGAGGAAATGGCCGTGTTGCTGCAAAAAGGTTTCCTGCGCATCCAGGTAGACGATACCATTTATAAAATAGAAGATGCGCTGAATGATAAAACCATGGGCAACGCACCGTCAGAACCTGACCGTACCCGCATTGTTATTGACCGTGTAAGCGTGAACCAGGAAGAAGAAACGCTTAGCCGCATCGCCGATTCGGTACAGACTGCTTTTTTTGAAGGTAAAGGCGATTGCCTGGTGCAGGAGAACGGCCTGACACATCATTTCTGCGATCGTTTTGAACTGGATGGCATCCGCTTTGAAGAGCCTACACCCAACTTTTTCAGCTTTAATAACCCGTATGGCGCTTGTAAGCGCTGCGAAGGTTACGGCAAGGTTATCGGCATTGACGAAGACCTGGTGATACCGGATAAAAGCCGCTCGGTTTACGACGGCGCCATTGCGCCCTGGCGTGGCGAAAAAATGAAAGAGTGGGCTGATACGCTGATAAAGAACGCTTCAAAATTTGATTTCCCGGTGCACAGGCCCATCAGCCAGCTTACCGAAGAGCAGCGTGAGCTGTTATGGAAAGGTAACCGTTATTTCGGTGGCCTGGATGATTTTTTCAGGCATCTGGAAGAACAGACCTATAAGATACAATACCGGGTAATGCTATCGCGTTACCGCGGAAAAACCAATTGTCCCGAATGTAAGGGAAGCCGTTTGCGGCAGGATGCTTCGTATGTTAAGATTGGCGGCAAATCTATTACCGACCTGGTGCTTATGCCTTTGGATAAAGCGCTGGAGTTTTTTACCAACCTGCAACTAACTGATAATGAACAAAAAATAGGTAAGCGGCTGTTGCTTGAAATTACCAACCGTATCCGTTTTTTAAATGATGTTGGCCTGGGCTATTTAACGCTGAACCGTTTATCCAATACGCTTTCCGGCGGCGAATCGCAGCGCATTAACCTGGCTACGTCGCTGGGCAGTTCGCTGGTAGGGTCGGTATATGTGCTTGATGAGCCCAGCATCGGCCTGCATCCACGCGATACACAACGGTTAATCGGTGTGCTGAAATCTTTACGGGATGTGGGAAATACCGTGCTGGTAGTAGAGCACGAGGAAGAAATTATGGAAGCGGCAGACCACCTGATTGATATTGGCCCCGAAGCCGGAACACATGGCGGGAACCTGATCTTTACCGGAACCTATCAGCAGATCATCACTGATGAGGATAGTCTCACTGGCCGTTACCTGAGTGGGAAAGATGAGATTGCTGTGCCGGCTTCCCGTCGCAAGTGGAATCATTTTATCGAGATTAAAGGGGCACGCGAAAATAACCTGAAGAATATGGATGTTAAATTCCCGCTCAATGTGCTAACCTGTGTTACCGGTGTTTCCGGGTCCGGGAAAACCAGCCTGGTGAAGCGTATTTTGCAGCCCGCTTTACAGAAGGCGCTGGGCAATTATTCCGGCGAGCAAACAGGCGCCTACGACAGCCTGGAAGGCGATATTCGGTTAGTGGAGCAGGTAGAGCTTGTGGATCAGAATCCTATCGGGCGTTCATCACGCTCTAACCCGGTAACCTATGTAAAGGCCTGGGACGAGATCCGCAACCTGTACGCTTCGCAGCCTGCGGCCAAATCTGCCGGGCTGAAGCCCGCGGCCTTTTCGTTCAACGTAGAAGGCGGCCGGTGCGATGTGTGCCAGGGCGAAGGCGAGGTAAAGATTGAGATGCAGTTTATGGCCGATATTTACCTGCCCTGCGAAGCCTGTGGCGGCAAACGCTTTAAGCAGCATGTACTGGATGTTACCTATAAGGATAAAAATGTTGCCGAGGTGCTTGACCTGACCATCGATGAGGCGCTGGAGTTTTTTAAGGATGAGCATAAGATCATCAATAAATTACAGCCCCTGGTGGATGTTGGCCTGGGATATGTGCATTTGGGGCAATCGTCCAACACGCTTTCGGGTGGCGAGGCGCAGCGTATTAAGCTGGCCTCTTTCCTGATCAAGGGTAATAACAGCAGCAAAACGCTTTTTATTTTCGATGAGCCTACCACCGGTTTGCATTTTCACGATATTAAAAAGCTGCTGAAATCATTTAATGCCTTAATTGAGCAGGGCAATACCATTATTGTGATAGAGCATAATATGGATGTGATTAAATGTGCCGACTGGATTATTGACATTGGCCCCGAAGGCGGCGATCAGGGTGGTAATATTGTGTTTGAAGGTGTTCCTGAAGATATCATCCGGCAGGAAACATCGTACACCGGTAAGTTTTTGAAAGAACGGTTTAGGGGAGGTAGAAGGTAGAAGGTTGAGGGTAGAAGGTTTAAGGCGTAAGGTAGCTAATGGCTTATGGTTCATAGTGCATAGTCCGGAAGTCGGTAAAGTCAGAAAAGACAGGAAGTAAGAAGTTGAAAGCAGAAGGCTCAAAGCAAAAACCATGGATAGAACAAAGTAGCACGGTCCAGCTGCCCTCTCCCTCGGAGATGAGTTGGGTGTGAGGCCAAGCAAGAAACAAGAAGTTGAAAGTTAGTTAAAACACTGATATAACAAAATAGCATTGCCAAACTCCCTCTCCTTTGGAGAGGGCTGGGGTGAGGCTGAAACACAAACAATGAACTGGATATTACTCATTATTGCCGGCTTATTTGAGGTTGGTTTTACTACATGCCTTGGAAAGGCAAAAGAGACTACTGGTACCGTAATGGGACTCTGGATAACCGGCTTTTTTATCTCGCTTACCATAAGCATGCTTCTTCTGTATAAGGCTACGCAAACGTTGCCCATGGGTACCGCTTATGCCGTATGGACCGGTATCGGAGCGGTTGGAACGGTACTGGTGGGTATTATCTTCTTTAAAGAACCGGCTGATTTCTGGCGATTGTTCTTTATCGTTACACTTATCGCTTCTATCGCCGGGCTGAAACTGGTATCACACTAAAATTTTGTGAACTGCAAATAGGTGTCTAAAAAGTCAACAAAACCATCAATTTACAGTCACGCTAACCCCGAATTCTCGGGGGAAGCGTCTGTAGCCATGATGAACCAATCCTTCGACAAGCTCAGAATGACCATAGTTGACTTTTATACACCCTCATTGCTATGTACTTGTTTTTATAAAAACCGATTTGTAATTTTGGTATACCAATTATTGGATAACCAAAATTAAGCGAATCATGAAAAATAATCTCACTCATGTAGTTCTGCCGCTGGTATGCTTTGTTTTTCTGGCAGCAGCATGTTCTAAACCAAAATCAGCAGAAAACCTTATTCCTGTTAATAATACTTCATCTCCGGCAACGGTTAATACCAATCCGTCACCGTATGATGTGTTAAACCTGGGCAGTATATGGAAATTATCTGTTCCGGTTGATGCCAACGGGGGCAATACAGGAGCGGCAACTACTATCTCTAACACTAAATTGAAAAATGGGTACACTTCCGAATATTTTTATACCATTGATTCCCCTTATAATAACGTGGTGCGTTTATGGTGTCCGGTAAACGGAGCGACAACGTCGCCCGGTTCCGGTTCAGATCATCCCCGTACAGAATTAATTGAATATCCGTTGCTGTGGTATACCCAGGATCAGAGTGGCATTAGCGGTGAAACTATTGGCGGCCGGCTGGATGCTCAGGTAGCCGTAAAGCAATTTTCGTCAACCGGCGATATCATTATCGGGCAGATTCATGGAGGCGGGACAATTGCTTCCAGCTATCCGTTTGTCATGCTGCATGCACGGCATGATACCGTTATTGTATACGTAAAAGGCGATACGGTAGGAAATGCCGGAACAGTAAAAAATGTGTTGTTGAAAAATGTGGCATTAGGAGCTAAAATTACCTTTTCTATAACAGACAGCACAAATAACAAACTTTATTTTAAAGCTTCTGCTCCCGGGGCTACAGGAACCGGTCAGTGGAATACCGATGTGCCTGCAAACTGGCGACATGTACAGGTGCGGTTTTCGGCAGGAAACTATTTACAGGATCATGATCCGAATGCTCCGGACTCACAAGGCTCTAAAGTGAACGTTTACAGCCTGAAAATTACACATTAGGGCTATTGGACAGCATATTGTATAAAACACCTTCCTTTAAAGAAAACAGCGAAAGTACAATGTGATTGATATGCCCTGTTTTCAGGATATAGGAAGTTAACACCGTTGCTACAACGATCATATCAACCCTTACGGGGATGATGTCCTGGTCAGCAGCACGTTGCTGATGATTGGAGCGTATGATGTAGTTTGCTATCGCATCAAATTCCTGTATGCTAAAGGAATAAGAAGTCGCTTTAACATCCGGCGTCGGGTGCTGAAACTTGCGAATAACTAATGTCGCATAGGTCTCGAATGTCCCGGCAGAGCCGATAAGGATTTGTGGTTTGTATAAAGTGATTTGCTGTCGCAGATCCTGTAACGTGTTATCCAGAAAATGATGAATGGCGCTGATATCCGGTTCAGAAATAGGGTCTGAATGATGGAATGCCGCCATGAGTCTGGCAGCGCCGATAGGATAGCTTTTCTTCCATAAGATCTTATAGGGATTACAGATAATAAACTCCACACTTCCGCCGCCAATATCCATAATGAGCGATGTTTGAGTAATGTTGACAGCATGTTTCACTCCATGCCAGATGTATTCAGCTTCCTGGTCGCCAGTGATGAGTTCTATGCTGATGCCCGTTTTTTGTTTAACGGCGGCTATAAATTCAGCACCGTTGGTCGCAGTCCGCAAAGCGGCTGTTCCAAAAGCCCGAACCTTGTCTACATTATATTCCGCTATCTTGTCGGCAAAGCCTTCGAGGATACGCAAAGCCCTGTCAAAAGCTGTAGCGTTAATGATTCCTGCATTAATTCCACCTTCACCGAGACGAGAATCCGCGGAAGTTTTTACCAGTTCCCGGATGCGGTTATCGTTGTCAATCTCAACAATCAGCAGATGGAAAGTGTTGGTTCCGAGGTCTAATATGGCGGCTCTCATAAAATTAATAACGGTTCGGTAAAAAATAAGGGCTTAAAATAGGCTTTTTAATGTTTTAATAAAAAAACGGTCTTTGTTTTAATAAAAGTAGTCTATTATACTGAACAACGCCCGTGATTTCTGTGAGTGATAAAGCAAATAAGCAGAAAATAGAGGATTGGAATGTTTTTGAACGTCTGATAAATGGCGATGGGGGCGCTTTTGATTTACTTTTTAAAAAATTTTATCCAGGTTTGTTGCGTTTTGCAAGGACACTACTGCCTCATCCAAGCGATGAAGCTGAAGACATAATATCGGATGTTTTTTGCAATCTGTGGGAAAATAGAGCTAAAATAAATATACACTCATCAGTAGCGGGATATTTGTACACAGCCACGCGTAACCACATTCTTAATAAACATAAAAAGGCCAAGCTTATACTTTTTGAAATGGAAGACTCGGTAAATGAAATAGCCGATGTAAATTATCAACTGCCTGATGATTTAATGACCTATAAAGAAATTGATAAACGCATCCTTGAATTAATAAATTTACTGCCTGAGCGTACGCGGCAGGTATTTATTATGAACCGGGATGAAGATTTAACTTATGAGGAAATAGCCTCTGCATTAAATATCTCGATAAATACGGTAAAAACCCACATGTTTCGGGCGCTTCGATTTTTAAAATCAGCTTTTTATACCATTTTATTGGCTTTACAGGCATTTTGGTAAAATATTCAGAAAAAAAATAAAAAAGTTGTCACGAGGTTCTTCAAAAGAATTGTCATTACAATATACAAGTATTGTATACTGTAAAAATGACAATGGAAGAAAAAGAGATTTTTTTGCTTATTACACGTTACCTGGCTTCACATACCAGCGATGAAGAAAATAAGGTAATAGAACAATGGATTGAACAATCCGAAGATAACAAGCGTACTTTTCAAGCTATAAACCTCATCTGGAATAAGGGCCGTGTACCTGTTTCTGCCGAAGAAACGGAACAGGCACTTAAAAAGGTTAGGGCGAGGTTGCGCATTGGTGAGAATAAAAAATCAGCAGTCAGAAAATTGGTTGTATGGTCGCGGCAAATTGCGGCTGCAATACTTGTTGTAGGTATTGCCTGTTTTATTTATTACCAGCGGCACCGGATTGTATATCTTACCAAGACAACAACCTCAACGATAGATTCAGTGCGTTTGAGCGATGGATCAGTTATTTACCTGTCATTGCATAGTAAATTACGTTATCCGGAACATATTACCGGAAAACAGCGGCAAGTATTTTTAGAGGCAGGTGAAGCTTTTTTTAAGATAGCCAGAGATACTACCCGGCCCTTTTCTGTAGAAATTAATGATTCTAAAGTTACGGTATTAGGTACATCATTCAATATCAGGAATATGCCGCAGGATGTTGAACTCAGCGTAAATACAGGAAAAGTACTTTTTGAGCTCTTGAATGATGATAACAGTAAAACATTGCTTACCCATGGCATGGCAGTAGCTTATAACAGGGTAACTCATGCTGTCAGGCATTTTTCATCCGTCAATATGAACAATACCTTTTGGATGAATAAAGAGCTGAACTTTGAAAATGCCTCGCTTACCGAAGTGTTCAAAAGTCTTGAAAATGCATACAATGTAAAGTTTGTTGTACCAGATTCAATCAGAACATTTAACAAGTTCAATGCCGAATTTAAAAATACAAGCTTAGAGAATGTTTTGAAGGTATTACGGAAAGTTTATCCGGTAGATATCAACAGACAGGGAGATGAAATAATAATAAGGAACAAATAAATACTTACATGATTAAACTATGACTACAAACTGTTCGGGAAACAAAACCAGGCTAAAGGCGCTGGCATTAATGTGTTTTCTCTCATTGTCGTTTGCTTTAAACTCTGGCCTGGCACAGGCTGGCTCAGGGCGGGTAAGAGAAGAGAAGCTTGTTAATGTGTTAGACATGCTAAAAAAGAAGTATCACAAAACATTTGTTTATGAAGCTTCAACTATTGATTTAAGTACTACTGTAAGGTTTAATGAAACTGCAACATCGCTTGAAGAAATATTAAAACAATTTTCTGCTATCGGTATAGGGTATGAAATACTTGATAACATCATAGTCTTAAAGAAAATTGCATCCAAAAGTACGGCACCGGTACAAAAAACTATTAAAGGACGCGTGGTAACTTCCACAAATGGTGAGCAGGAAATCCTGGCGGGGGTAATTGTTACCGAAAAGGGAACGAAGAATACCACCGTAACTAACGCTGCCGGGGAGTTTCGTATATCGGTTGGTAGCAATGCCGTGTTGGTTTTTACCATGATTGGCTTCAAACCTAAAGAGGTACCAGCTACCGATAATCTCCTTGTGGTTCTTGAAACAGATGTGATCAGCTTGAATGAGATCGTAGTATCGGATGGCTATCAAAGTATTGATAAAAAATTATATACCGGGGCGGCTGCCACTATAAAGGGCTCTACAGTAAAGCAAGAGGGAATTACAGACATAAGCCGTATGCTTGAGGGACGGGTAGCTGGTTTAAATATTCAGAACGTTTCAGGAACTTTTGGCTCAGCGCCCAAAATCAGGATCAGGGGCGTTACCTCAATTTCGGGTGATAATAAGCCACTATGGGTTATTGATGGTGTGATTTTAGAAGATGTGGTGAATGTAACCAATGATCAGCTTGCCAGTGGTAATGCACTAACATTATTAGGATCATCGGTAGCTGGAATTAATGTGGAAGACATTGAGAGCTTTGACATATTGCAGGATGCCTCGGCAACAGCTTTATACGGCGCAAGGGCTATGAATGGGGTAGTGGTGATAAACACTAAAAAAGGCCGTCAGGGGAAACCATCTGTATCGTACACAGGAAGTTATTCCACTTATCTAAAGCCATCTTACAATAGCCTTAACATAATGAATTCACGCGATCAGATGGCAGTTTATCAAAGCATGCAGGATAAATATTACCTGAAATATGGCCCTGCAAAGAACCAGGCTACCGGGGGAATCTTTACCAAAATGGCCAACCTTATTAGTACGCCAGATGCTAATGGAAATTTTGCTGTAGAAAATACGCCCGAGGGCAGAGCGTCATTTCTGCAGCGTTACGCGGAGGCTAATACTGATTGGTTCGACATTCTGTTTAAGAATTCATTGTTACAAAAACATTCATTTAATGTGCAATCCGGTAATGAAAAGTCAACCAATTACCTCTCTGTTTCATTGACCAATGATGACGGTTGGACAGTAGGCAATAATTTAAAGTTATATACCGCACGGAACCGATCTACCTATCAATTCTCAAAAAAGGTTTCTCTGGATATGATGCTTAACGGTTCTATACGGAAGCAACGGTCTCCCGGTACTGTAAACCGGATAACCAACCTGGTGTTAGGAGCATATTCCCGCGATTTTGATATTAACCCGTATAGCTATGCGCTCAGCACCAGCAGAGCTTTAACAGCTTACGATGAGAATGGCAACCTGGAGTTTTTTACTAAGAATTATGCCCCGTTTAACATCTTGTATGAACTTGATAACAATTATATGAACCTGACCCAGCAGGATGTAAGTGCTCAGGCAGAAATTTCATATAAAATTATCAAAGGGCTTGAATACAGGATACTTGGTTCGGTACGGCATGTTAAAACCACTAATGAGCATATTATTAAAGAAAGTGCAAATGCGGCAGAAGCCTATCGGGCAGACTATAACGGCGCTATAAGAAGTGCCAATAAATATTTGTACCGGGATCCTGATGACCCTGAAGCAGTTGAGCGAACTACTGTATTGCCACAAGGGGGATTTTATGATCGTACAGATGACTATATGATTAATTATTACGGCCGCCAGTTACTTACTTACCGAAAAACTTTTGCCAATAAGCACATCATAGATGTATTGGCAGGGCAGGAGATCAAATATACCGACAGGCAAAATTCATTTAGTAATGGTTATGGCTATCAATATGATAAAGGTGGTATTCCCTTTATTGATTACCGCCTGGTTAAAAAGAACCTGGAATCTAACGATTACTATTATGGAATGAGCATGGATTACGATCGCTATGTGGCACTATTCTCCAAAGCAACCTATTCATATAACGGTAAATATATTATTAATGGTTCGGCAAGGTATGATGGGTCAAATCGTATGGGGGCGTCACGCACAGCTCGCTGGTTACCCACCTGGACAGTTGGTGCAGCATGGAACGCGGACGAAGAGCCATTTATAAAAGGAATACCATCTATTAGCTATTTAAAAATCAGGGCCACTTACGGCTTAACTGCCAGTGTTGGTAATGCCAGAAATTCTACGGTAAGGTTAGGGTATTCCAATACACCGCGACCGTATGCTGATGTTGAGTCGAGCATCTATATTGCGGGTTTAGAAAATTCAGATCTAACGTGGGAAAAGCAGCACGAAATGAACCTGGGGTTTGATATTGGCTTATTCAAAAATAAAGTAAACTTTACATTAGACCTTTATGATCGAAGCTCCTTTGACCTGATCAGTGCCGTACAAACCTCCGGAATTGGGGGCGAAAGCGTTAAAACAGCAAACTATGCCGATCTTAAATCACATGGTATTGCGGCTACATTAACCAATAGTTTTATTCGAAATAAAGATGTAAACTGGTCTGCCACCTTAACATTTGCCTATAATGAAAACCGGATAAAGAATATGCAAGATAAACCCCGGATCATTGATCTGGTACGACCAGAAGGTGGTGCTCAAAACGGTTATCCTGTAAGCGGGTTATATTCAATTGTATTTGCCGGGCTCGATCATGATACAGGCTTGCCATTGGGTATAGGAACTGACGGAAACCCGACATTGAATATTAATCCGCAAAGTCTCACAACAACGTATCTTAAATATGAAGGACCCACAGATCCTACCATTACCGGTGGTTTCTCAAGCAGCATACGTTATAAAGAATTGTCGCTGGCGTTTCTGATCTCCTACCAGGCCGGAAACAGGATAAGACTGGCTAACGCCTTTAGTGGAACCTATAATGATTTCAGCGCAATGCCTAATGAGTTTTTGAACCGTTGGCAAATGCCTGGCGATGAGGCTTATACCAATATACCCGCTATAGTAGACGATCGCACGTATTCTACTGTAAACGGCTATCCTTATTCTTCTTATAATTATACGGATATAAGAACCGTGGATGGTGGCTTTGTAAGGTTAAAAAATGTCTCTGTTGAATATGCACCTGCCAAGTTGGGAAGTCGTATTGGACTGAAAAATTTTGCTGTCGCATTAAATGCAACAAACCTGTGGCTCATTTATGCAGATAAACGATTACATGGCCAGGATCCGGAATTTTACAACTCGGGCGGTGTAGCCTCACCCCTGGCACAACAGTTTACACTCTCTTTAAAAGTTGGTATCTAATATGGGAATAATGAAAAAACTACTTATTTATACAACCAGTACGTTTGTATTATTAAGCACGGGTTGCGAAAAGTACCTTTCAACGATACCCGATCAAAGGGCTTCGCTTACAACTCCCGAATCTGTTTCAGAGCTATTGGTAAATGCGTACCCGCACGCCAATTACATGCCTACCTGCGAGGCTATGTCAGATAATGTATCTGAAAATACAGAAATAGCACCTTCACTTTCTAATCTAACAGCCTACAAATGGGAACCCGTAGAAGCTACAGGCATTGATTGGCAGATTAATTACTGGAATGCATGTTATGAAGCTATTGCGGTCGCTAATCAAGCCCTGGAAACTATTTCGCAGGCAAATGATCCGCAGGCATACGCGGCACAAAAGGGAGAGGCCCTACTCGCACGTGCATATGCACATTTTATGTTGGTGAACCTTTGGTGTAAGCCATATAATAAAACTACATCAGAGAGTGATCCTGGTATACCTTACGTTTTGGAGCCCGAAAAGGTAGTGATGAAACGCTATGAACGTAAAACAGTAGCGTATGTATATGAACATATAGAAAAAGATCTGCTTGAAGGTTTGCCGCTGATAAATGATGCTTCTTACAAAAAGCCTGCGTTCCATTTTAATAAACGTGCGGCTTATGCATTTGCTACCCGCTTTTATTTGTTTAAGCAGGACTATGAAAAAACTATTCAGTATGCAGAGTTCGTGTTTCCCAACAATAGCCGGCTTAGTTATCTGCGTGATTGGGTTGCGTATGCTTCATATACCACTTCTGTAAGAACCAGGTTGTATAATAGCTCATCAGAAAAGACTAACCTCTTATTAGTTGAAGAAATAAGCAGCTGGAGTTTCAATTATGGTTCAACTTACAGGTTTAGTGTTTTGCCTCAAACCATGTATTCTTTAACCCTTAAATCGTATAATAACCTGGTTGGCACAGATCTGGCCTACGTTACGGTAAATAGTAATGGCAGTATATACGTATCAAAGTTTTTTGCCAACTTCATAAGTCCGCTCAATTCTAACTTAGGTAACTATTACCTGTCATTGCCCCTGCTAACAGCAGATGAAGTAGTATTTAATGAAGCAGAAGCGTATGCTATGCAAGATCAATACACCGAAGCCCTTGATCTGTTAAATACTATTCTCAGCAAAAAAATTAAATCATATAACCCGGCTACTCATAATCTTACCCTGCAAAAGGTAAGAAGCCATTATCCGGGTCAGGATGATAGAACGGCTATGGTAAATGCAGTGCTTGAGCTTAAACGAATTGAGTTTATGCATGAGGGGCTTAGGTGGTTTGATATTTTGCGCAAGGGAATAACTGTTGTGCATCCTGTTGCCGATATGAGTATAACCGGCAATTTTAATACCGTTCTGGGGCCTGACGACCCCCGCAGGCAAATTCAGCTGCCTCCTTTAACCGTACTTGCAGGTTTAGAACCCAATCCAAGATAATTATAATTATGAAAAAGATTTATTTATATGCATTAATTGGGACGCTCGCCATAAGCGTATTGAACAGTTGTTCAGATAATAAAGAAGATTTAAGCAAGCCAATTTATGGTTTGGGAGGCGTTAGTGTTCCGCGGACTCATGTTGATTCTCTAATTTATGAAACCTATACCAAGCCGTATAATATTGATGTGAAATATCGTTGGGATGCAGGAGCTATGGGATATACCACGGTACTGGTACCAGCCGATGAGTCAAAAGTATTACCTGTAATGAACATTCTGAAAAAAGGATGGATAGAGCCCTTCTCAGAAGTGGTAGGCGAAGATTTCGTTAAAAGATATATACCCAAGCAATATGTATTGATTGGAAGCTACGCTTACACAAGTAGCGGTAATATTGTATTGGGCTCCGCGGATCAGGGTTTAGTGGTTAATATTTTTGGTGTTAACCAGTTAAACCTGAAAGGCAAAGGAGATATCTCCCAGATATTAGGTACTATTCATCATGAGCTGGCCCACGTATTGCACCAAAATATAATGTATCCTGCAGAATTTGAGCAGGTATGTGCCGGATCGTATAATTCTAACGGATTAAGTGTATCTACCGCAGATGCCCGGAAGCTTGGGTTCGCGGGAGGATACGGTATGACAGCCCCTAATGAAGATTTTGCCACAATGGTTTCAACCATGCTTAGTAATAGCAAAGAAGAGTTTGATGCTATACTGGCTTCAATTCCGGATGATCCGGATGGTACGAATATCGGTCGTGATCGTCTCCGGCAGAAAGAGAATATCATTATATCCTATTTTTTGCAGGCTTGGAACATAGATTTTCGTGAGCTTCAGGCAAAAACCTCGGCAGCAAAAGCCGCACTTACTCAATAATCTTTAACTCATTATGAAAAAGATTCTCTCTTACATTATCCCGATTATATTGTTAGGTCTGGTTTCGTGCCAGAAACATGATATAGACTTAATATTCGGTGAACCTAATCAGCGGATTGAAGATACACTCAACATCCGTAATAAAGCATTGCTGGCATCGCCTTATGGTTGGAAAACTATCTTCTCTCCTAAAGGAGGTGGAACATATTTATTTTATATGCAGTTTCAGGCTGATAATCGTGTATTAATGGTATCAGATCTTAATTCAAATACCACTGTACCAGATACAAGCTCGTATGTCCTAAGAGCTACAGGTCAGCCTTCGCTGATATTTGATACCTATAATTACCTGCATATTCTATCACATCCTTATAATCCCATAAGTGGTGGCACTGGTGGCCAGGGACGACAATCTGACTATGAATTTTATTTTAAGTCTGTTTCTGCAGATAGCATTGTGCTTATAGGGGTTAAGAATCAAAATGTAATGATCCTGAAAAAGGCTACAGAAGAGGAGGCTGATTTTTATAAAAATGGTGGAATATCAAAAACCATATCCGAAGCGACAAGTGCCTTAAACCGTGCCAGATTATATGTAGATGAAAATGGCAGCCAGGTTAGTGTTGACCTAAGCTTTGCGCTTAAAACCTTTAGCTTAACACGTACAGATGCTAATAACAATGAGGTAATATCAAGTTCGGCATTTACGTTTGCTGCCGATGGTCTTGATCTGGTATCACCATTGTTATATAATAATACGCCTTTTAGCAAAGTATACTGGGATAGCACAAATAAGCAATTTTACCTGATGATAAATGGCGCAAAGGTGCCTGTTATTGCTGTTGCTCCACCACCCTTACATACATTACTGGATCAGCCTGAATACAAATATTTGGCTGTGGATCCGCCAACCATGCCCCAGTATGGTAAGTTTAATGATCTGTTACAGGCAGATATACAGGCTACTACAGATGCAGGGCGGACCTATAATCATTTCTATTTTAACTTTCAACCAGGATTATCAAATGGCGCTAATGTAGTGTTTGGCGTTACAACCGCGAGTTCATCCTATTGGATAGAATACAATTATTATAAAATGGAGTATGTTGATGAAGATGTAGGGATAGTACGTTTTACCTTTATTGGGAATAATGGATCGATTCCGGCAACTCTTCGTTATTCTAAAACACTTCGGGCCTATTTTGAAAGCCATACATTTAAAATAGACTACAGCGATGAGCCAAGTCCTACCGGAAAAATAATGGGTGGGATGACCTGTGTTGAAGAACCCGATGTTTCCTTTTATGGAAGATTTGAAGCTGTGTGGAGTAATTGGTAGTGTCAATTTATTCAATCATTCATATTTAAACTTAAACAGATGAAAAAGCCAAAGAAAACAAGTTATGGGAAGCTGTTTTTATCCATAATTGGAATTGTGTCTGTATGCCTGATATGGGCATGTCAGAAACATTTTATTGAAAACACCGAGGTTGATACAGGTGCCTCCACAAAGCCTGGGCCGGCCAGGGTGTTGGATCACAAAACCATGCGCTTCAACCTGATCGAATTTGAAAGTGTAATTCCAAATTTTGCGGATAGCGCCGACAAAGCTCTGGATATTGTAGCCGATGTTTTTTCTTCGCAGGAGTTTAAAGATTCTATTTATAAATATGATTTTCATAGCACGAATGCCTGGAGCTTATATACGCAGCAACACTCTTGCCAGGTCTCAGGTTATGGAAACCGTATTCTTAATAAAATTGATTCGGTAACCGGACGGGTTCTGGGTTCAACCGTTTACGCGGATTTAATGGCAGATAGTGTGGCAGATATACGGCTACACATCTTAGCATCCAGCGGAAGCAGCGGTTACGGTTCAGCAGTGCCTTGTGGGTATATTGTATCGTACGACTGGTTTTTGCAGGGTACTGATGCTGTTTATCAATACGCGTTGAACATATCCCATGAGTTTTGCCATACATTGGGCTATATGCACGATTCTACCCGCCCGGCTGGTGAAATTGATGTGGCATATACCGTTGCCGGTATCGTAAAAAATATTCTTCAGCGCAGAAAGAATGAAGAACTGATCAATGGTCGCTCATTTTTACAATGTTTACGTACAACCGGGTTTAACTATATGTATGTTAAACCTAACCAACTGGCCGGTCTTTCTCCGGCCTTTATGACGGCGTATGATACGGTTGCCAATCAATATACCGCTTCTGGTCAGTCATTAAAATATATCTACTTAAAGTTTGAGCCAGGCAACAAGGTTAAGCTCAACTTTTATGTAATAAACTCATCAGGAGCCTATTATATCCTCAATTTCGAGTATAATATGACAATTAATAATAATGTAGTAACGTTTACATATACTGGCAGCACGAATGCAAATTCGGCTAATGTTACAAAAACCACGGCGCTAAGAAATTACTTTACAGGTACAAGTTTTACTGCTGATTTTATGACGAATGTTTCAGCGCCGGCCAGCTCAATTATTGGCTCTTTTACAGATGTAGCCAACTCTTCCTCGTTTGTTTACGGTGTAATGGCAGATTAAATGAAGATCCTCATTGTTTTTTTCCTTCTTGTTGTTACGTGTTTTGCAGATATCCGGGGTAAAAGCATTTATCATTATGCTCCCGGACTATCTGTAAATACTAAAGATCGTGCTGTTAAACACAAAAAAGTGAAGTTTAAATTGGGCGAATATTCCAGCGAGCTTGATAATTTTCGTGATACGGCAATAAAAGCGCTTCACTTAATGTCTAAAGTTTTTTCTTCAGAGGAGTTCAGAGATTCACTCGATAAGTATGATTTTCCTTGTTCTAATGGCTGGTATAAACCCTGTAAAACACCCGGTAATCAAATTATAAATAAATGCGATTCTACGGATCATCGGGTTCATGGTAATACAGTTTATAAAGATCTGTTAATGGAAAAGGTAGTTACACTTAATCTGGCAATTAAACATCCCAAAGGAAAAACCGGAAGCTATGGCTGGTCTGATGCCTGTATCTATAAAATAAGCTCGTATTCCTGGTGGCTTAAAAATAACCGGCGGCAACCGCTCTCAGAAGAATATGCCATTCATCTGGCACATGAATACTGCCACATAGTAGGTTACTATCACAGTCGTGAACATTCACGATCTAATGATGTGGCTTACCGTGTGGGTGGAATTGTGCGTAATATACTGTGGCGATGGTCGCACTCTAAAGAAAACCCTAATAGTTGATTACGAAAGCAGATCATGAGTATGAATAACCCATGACTGCTTTTTATAACATTAAACATTAAAACTGAATTTAAAGATGAAAAGAACATTACTAATTATCGTTATGCTGTTAATAACAGCCTTTTTAAGAGCTCAGGATGTTGTGATCAATAAACTACATAATGTGAGCAATAGCAATGGCGTAAACGATGCTATTGAACTATTAGTAATAAAAGATAAGATGGATATGCGGAATCTTTATATAAAAGAATATACCGCAAGTAATTATACTGATCATGCCCCATCCAGCCTTTTTCAGTTTAATAATATTGAATTCTGGAGTAGTTTAGCTTCTGGAACTACCATAGAGATTAGGCGAACCGGCGCTGCTTCTACAGATATCGATCCCTCAGATAAAATTTTATCTATCTCATTTGATGACCCGGTATACATAACAAGATTATCCGGAACAACCACCATAAATTTAACTAACAATGATTTAGTTGTATTAACCCGTTCCGGAGATGACGTTAATTATGCTACACAGGCAATCCATGCTTTTGGCGTAGGCATGAGTAATACGGCGCCGCCTGCTGTATTTACAAATATTACATCACCTAAGATTCGTACCTCTTTATTATTGTATGGAAATGGGGGATACGTATACCCGTCTTTACCTAATTTCAATAGCACTAACCCTGGTTTATCTGATTTTAATAGCTCAGATGATGTGTATGTAACGAATGTTAGAGTAGGGGGAGGAACGGGTGTGCCACCAACATTCGGTACCGGCGAGCCTGGCAATAATGCAGGTTTTATTACGTATCTGCGAACCCCACTTACTGTTGAAACGGCACCCTCGGCTATTAATTCTTCTACCGAAGTGGTATTTAAAGCAAAGTTTACAAAAAATGTTACCGGCGTAGATGCCTCCGATTTTGAGGTGTTTGCTACAGGGACGGGCTCAGGAAGTATTTCGGGAGTAACAAAAATTGCTGATAATGAATATGATGTTACGGTCTCATCCATTTCGGGTGCAGGAACCTTGCGCCTTGATAAAAAAGCCAGCACTGGCATTACAGATATATTAAGCGGAATGGCAGATGAAACAGCTTATACTGAAGGTGAGCCGTTTACTATTGGTCAGACATCGCTTCCGGTTACCTTTCTCTCATTTAAAGCAACTGCAGATAAAGCAGGTTATGTTTTGCTGACCTGGAAAACTGCAGCAGAGAGAAATAATGATTATTTTATCCTGGAAAAATCATCAGATGGCTATAATTTCCAGTTTCTCACAAAAGCCAATGGCGCAGGCAGTACAGATAAAGAAAGTGCATATTCTTTTATAGACCGTACACCCTTTGCCGGAACTACCTATTACAGGTTAAGCCAGGTTGATAAAGATGGCCATAAAGAAATACTGGCGATTGCCGAACAGGCAAGTAGTTTCAATACAGGCGATGCCGTTGTAATTTATCCGGTTCCTTCTAATGAGCAGCTTAATATAAAATTTAATGCTCAGGGCGATAATACTGCCAGCATTAAAATTCTGGATCTGAGTGGAAAAGTAGTGTTGAATAATAATTATAAGATCAATAATCAGTTGGTATCGCTTTCGTTGGGACAGCAGTTAAATTCTGGAACTTACCTGGCAGTTATAGAACGCGATAAAAGCATTGTTACCAAAACATTTACAGTTGTTAAATAATAGGCATGTTTAGAAAAATAATCAGATATTTTGTATTACTTGGTTGTTGCGGAACAATCCATGGGCTTTGTGCTCAGACAACAGATTCGCTCATTGTTCAAAAAATAAAGGCCGAAGGCATGCTCCATTCTAAGGTAATGGAGCATGCTTTTTATTTAACTGATGTTAACGGGCCCCGGCTCACTAATTCGCCGGGATTGAAAAAAGCGGAAGAATGGGCCGTTC
Source organism: Pedobacter sp. BS3 (assembly GCF_008274585.1). Classification (GTDB taxonomy): domain Bacteria; phylum Bacteroidota; class Bacteroidia; order Sphingobacteriales; family Sphingobacteriaceae; genus Hufsiella_A. Next base: position 203,041 of record NZ_VTRT01000005.1, read on the forward strand.
AAACACTAAAACAATGGGGCCTGAAAAATGTGAATCTTGAACCTTTTGGAGACTATGGATATGGTTGGCAGATCAGGCGTTCATATATTGCCATGACTGCACCATATTATCATGCTCTTATCGGAGTGCCAAGAGCCTGGTCGGGAAGCACTGAAGGGCTTACTCAATCAGATGTAGTATTGATATCACCAGATTCCTCGGAAATAAAGAAATATAAAGATAAACTACGGGATAAAGCCATTATTTTCGATACTAATGATACCTTATCAACAAGTTTTACACCGGATGCATATCGTTTAACAGCTGCTGATATAGCGGCAATGGATACGCCACTGGTTGTACATCATATTACCTCAAAAGGACGAATAACATGGGCGGATAAAAAACGTATCGATGATCTGTTATTTGAAACAGGTGCCAGTATTGTTTTAAGAAAAGCCTGGGGAAAGCATGGAACCGTGTTTACAGGCTGGAGTGCAGATTATGCCGTTGATGCGCATCCTGTTTTACCTGATATGGAAGTTTCCGGAGAGGATTATTTACGGATGGTCAGATTACTTAAAGCCGGTCATAAGGTGACAGTAGAGGCGGACATACAGACCAGTTTAAATAAAGAAACAAGCACCGGGTATAATGTTATAGCAGAAATACCAGGTACAGATCCAAAGCTTAAGCACGAAGTTGTTATGCTGGGAGCGCATATTGATTCATGGCATGGCGCCACAGGTGCTACAGATAATGCAGCCGGCGTAGCTGTAGTTATGGAGGCTATGCGCATTTTGAAAAAGCTTGATATTGCTCCGAAACGTACTATCAGGCTGGCATTGTGGAGCGGGGAAGAAGAAGGTCTTTGGGGCTCTAAAGGATATGTTGCTAACCATTTTGGAGATAAAGATCATCCAAAGCCAGAATATTATTCTATTTCAGCCTACTACAACCTTGATAATGGTGCTGGCAAAATAAGAGGAATATATATGCAGGCGAACCCTGCAGTTAAACCTATTTTTGAGAAATGGCTTGAGCCATTTCATGATCTGGGTGCTGTTACTGTTGCTAACCGTATTGCTATATCAACAGACCATATTCCATTTGATGCTGTAGGTATTCCCGGATTTCAGTTTGTACAGGATAAGCTGGAATACTTTCCTCGCACCCATCATTCAAACCAGGATACGTATGACCGGCTGATAGCAGATGATCTGCGGCAAGCCTCTGTGGTATTGGCAGCGTTTGTATTTAACACGGCTCAATATCCGGTTAAAATACCCCGTAAAAAAATGGAATAGTAGAGAGAGGCAGAGGCCTCATGACAAATTCAGTAATTAAACAATACAACAATTATTGCAATACGCAGCTCACTCCCTATACATAAACCATTTAACCAGTTCCTTATAGCTGGAGCGTTTCCCATACATCAGTATGCCCACGCGGTATATGCGGGAAGCTACCCAAGTGGTGAATACGAAACCGGCTACCAGTAAACCGATGGATAATGTGAGTTGCCAGGCCGGTACACCAAATGGCAGCCGTACCATCATGGCAACCGGCGATGTAAACGGGATGATGCTGAGCCAGAATGACAAGGTACTATCGGGGTTATTCACAATAAAACTGAAAGCCATAATGTAGGTAAACAGCAGCGGCAATGTAATAGGAAGCATAAATTGCTGCGTTTCCGTTTCGCTATCCACAGCGGAGCCTACAGCAGCGAACAAAGCGCTGTAAAGCATAAATCCGCCGAGAAAGTAAACCAGGAACATAGTTAAAATGTATTTAAAGTCAATGGTATCCATTGCTTTAAAAATGGTGGCAACGGGACTTTCACCTGCCGGAGGAATAGCAACCCGGGCGCTTTTTTTATCCTGTTGGGTTAGCTGTACCTGCTCCGGTGCTGCAACGGTCATGGTCTGGCTGGTGATGGTAGAAAGCGTGGTGGACAGTACAATCCACAACATAAACTGGGTAAGTCCGACCAGACCAATACCAATGATTTTCCCCATCATGAGCTGAAATGGCTTTACCGACGAGATGACCACTTCGATAATGCGACTGGTTTTCTCCTCAATTACGCCACGCATCACCTGTGCGCCATAAATAAATAAGGCCAGGTAAATCAGTATCGCGGCAGCAAAACTTACACCATACGCGGCCCCGGCGCTACTGTCTTTTTCACCTTCCGCCGTCAGCTCTTTCGATTCTATGCTTAGGTTCGGATTAATTTGGTTCAGCATTTCGGGGTCGATGCCGGCATCTTTTAATTGCTTAGTACGCAGGATATCGTTCATCTGATCTTCAATGGCGCTGATAGTGAGCATACCGGCCTTTTTCCGGGAATACAGCTCGATATTACCGCCTTGTTCAATGTTTTTGGGAATAATGAGCAGAAATCCGCCATTCTCTTTAGCGGCCAGCTGTTTTTCCTGCGCAAGCGGTAAGGCGGCTGTTTGGAATTCAACGCTTTTGGTATTTTTGAATTTTCCCGCGAAAATGCCGCTTTCATCCAGCACCCGGATGCTGGTTTGTTTATCACCTCCACGGATGGATAGTGCAATAATGAGCGCATACATGCCTATAATAAGCGCAGGAACCAGGAAAGTCATTACCAGGAATGATTTTTTTCGCACCCGGCTCAGGTATTCACGTTTAATAATCAGCAGAACTTTGCGCATGGTTTATAAAGTCAAAAGTTGAACATAGTGAAATCCCGACTATTCGGGATTAAAATTCAAAAACATTAATTGGGGCCTATGTTATTAGTCTCCGCTTGCGGATCCAGGTTTTTTACTTTCCGGATGAAAATATCGTTAATAGTTGGAATAACTTCGTGGAGCTCATGAATAGTAACCCGTGGTATAAAGTAAGAAAGCAACTGGTTGGGAGTGACTCCCTCATTCAGCTTAACGGTTATTTTGCCTCCGTTATCATCAACCTGCTGTGATTTTACTTCAAAAAGCGGCGTATCGGTTACATCGTTGAGCACTCCGGAATATTCCAGGCTGAACGTTTGACTGCGGTATGAATCGCGTATCGCTTTAAGCGGCCCGTCCAGTATTTTCCGCGATTGGTTGATCAGCGCAATGTGGTCGCAAAGTTGTTCAACCGATTCCATACGATGCGTGGAAAAAATAATGGTAGCGCCCTGTCGGTTAAGCTCCAGGATTTCGTCTTTAATGAGTGCCGCATTAACCGGGTCAAATCCCGAAAAGGGCTCATCCAGGATAATTAATTCAGGCTGATGTACAACGGTTGCAATAAACTGGATCTTTTGCTGCATCCCTTTGCTCAGGTCTTCCACTTTTTTCTTCCACCAGCTTTCAACTCCTAATCGCTCAAACCAGTACCTTACCCGTTTTACAGCCTCATGGCGCGACAGGCCTTTAAGCTGAGCCAGGTAGAGTATCTGTTCGCCAATCTCCATTTTTTTGTACAGACCGCGTTCTTCGGGCAGATAACCTATCCGGTTAATGTGCGAAGCGTTCAGCTTTTCATTGTTAAAATAAATCTCGCCCGAATCGGGAGCGGTGATCTGGTTAATGATGCGGATCAAGGATGTTTTTCCGGCCCCGTTAGGCCCCAGCAAGCCAAAAATACTGCCTTTACTGATTTCAAGACTGACATCATCCAGCGCCGTATGATTGGCATATTGCTTTACGATATGACGGATACTGAGCATATTTATCCCTTTATTTACTTGGATAGGTAACAGCGCCCTAAGTTACAAAGTATAACAGGCAAAAAGGTAGATGATTAAAACTAAACAGAATTACAACGGCACTTTCCGGTTAGGCCGGAAGGTAAATAATGCTTTATCAATGGTTTTTGGAGTGTATGGGTAAAACTCGTAAGCTTTTTTAAGGGTCCGGCCTGTAGCTTTATAATTTTTTAGTATTTGGTATGCCCGTGGATTTTTATCTTTCGTTTTACTTAGGGCAAGCTGATTTAACATTTGAGCCTGAGATTCGCTTATAACATTAATCATTGTAATTTTTCGAATCAGAAAGTCTTTTTCAGATATCCATATCGTAGCTTTTCCTCCGTTTGACACTCCTGAAAGCTTGTAGCAAGCTAATCCGTTTAATGCCTCTGTGGTTACAGCGACAGAATCTAATGATTGGTAAATATTTTTTGTGCTTGTAAAAGGCTCCTTTAAGAGTAATAGAGGAATCATTCTGGAGGATAAATGAGAAACCCCGGCAGCAGCGTTGAGAGGTTCGGTTATTTTAGTGTGAGATTTGATTTTATTAGTAACTCCCCACCAGGATTTAATATCATTCCCTGTACGATTAATAACATACAATGAATTTGATTTTCCGGGCGCATAAAACTCGAAGTTAAAGTTGCCCGTGTTGGAATAGGCCGTTTTAAAATAGATCACTGATTTGTTGGGAAATTTAGAATCACTATGGTCAGAGATTACTTTCCCCGAATCAAGATAGAATTTAAGATTCTTATATGCCTCCTCAGATTTGCTAATGATTTCTGAAGCACTTAATTGTGCAGGATGGTTAGTTTTTGTTTGAGCAAAAGCGGTAAATGTTATCAGCATTGCTATAATTAAACTGCTGTGTTTCATGTAACTAATATAGTATAAATTGAAAGTAAATGTCAATTATATCAAACTCCTTATATTTAGCGGTACAATATCAAATTGAAGAACTATGAAAATTCCGGATGGACATCAGGCAATTATGCCTTACCTGATTGTAGAGAATGCAGAAAAATTGATTGATTTTGCACAGCAGGTATTTAATGCGAATTTAAATTCAAAACATTTAAGAGACAATGGTAAAACCATTATGCATGCCGAACTGCAAATTAGCGGCAGTACAGTGATGCTTGCCGAAGCTACGGAGCAATGGAAAGAACATACGGCTACGCTGTTTATCTACGTGGATAATGCGGACGAGACGTTTAATAAAGCTATTGAGGCTGGCGCTGAGGTGATACTGGAACTCCGGAATCAGGAATATGGCAGAAGCGGTGGTGTTGCAGATCCATGCGGAAATATCTGGTGGATAACTTCCATACAATAGCCATTGTTTGAATTTAACCAGTTATGAGAAGGAAACCTGAAAGACAGCTGGGACTGGATTATCAGTAAAGGTGTAAACATCATCCAAACCGACCGGCCCCATGAACTGCTCGAATATCTCCGGAAACGCCAGCTACATCGCTAATCGTTATTCTGCTTTACTCAACCAGCGCCTTGATCCGTTGTAAGTCTACTTGTGCTGCCGGGTTAAATTGCCCGCCTGCCATATAATTTTTCAGGCTGTAAAGCAGTTGCCGGGCTTCGGGACGGTTTTCCGCATCCGTTAGCAGATCGATACCCGATACCAGGAGCTTGCCTTTGCCTATCCTGCATTCAAAGATTAAGCCCAGGGGTTTGGCGGTAAACCAATCGTCTATCACGCGGACAATAGGTTGCAGATCAGGTGAAACTTCGTCGAGCTTTATAGTGCTGGCGTGGGTAACGGCATCCCACCATTGCCAGTTGCTGTGATATTGAGTCGGGAAATTGCGGAGTGCCGGATGTTTTGGATTACATAAAATTCCGAGTGTAGTAGGTCCCTGTCCGCGTGTCCAGGCCGTATTCCAGAAGATACTGGAGAACCCAAGTTTCACATTGCCGCCTTTATCCGGTTTAACCGAGCCTTTTTTAAGCGTGAGCAGCACATTGCCGCCCCGGTTTAGTGTTGCAATGGCTTTGTCATCCAGTTGCTGGGTAATCAGGATATTGCCTTTGGTTTCGGGAAGGGCCGATGGATACACGAAAATATCCCAGCTGTTTTCATATTTACCTACAGAAACGGTAACCAATAGCTGTGTCGCCTGTTTAATGGCGCTAAGCGATTGCCTGATTTCGCCAAGCGGAATAGTATTGCCTAAGGGTATATCTGTTTTGGGCAATTTGCCTTCAGATAATACTTTTCCCGACGCGTCTTTTATGGTCCATGTGGGAACAACATCCTTTAATGACATTACCCCAAAATGGGCGATTTCTACCGGAACAGCCAGTTCTTCATTGTTTTGATAAATCATTTTCGGGAACAAGGCCAGCGGTACAGTCGAATTGCAGAAACGGCTGTATTCAGCTCCGGTAACATAGCCTTTATCATCCCAAAACGGATCAAGAACACCCACTAACGCGGTTCCCTGTCCGGGGAAATCATGCAAATCAAGCAACTGAAAACCGCCGAAGCCCGGTGTGCGCAAAGCAGCCTCAATGTCTGCTTTATAACATAAAACCTGTAATTTGCCCGATGCCAGCAGGAAGCTGTCTGCCAGGCTGGCCATGCCGTGCTCATTCAGCTTGTCGCGGAAAATCTCAAAGTTTTTCGCTTTCAATACGCCGTCATACCTGGTAATTTCTTTAAAGTTGGGATACACGCACCATTGACCAATTTCATGACTAACGGTAGGATGTTGCCATTTTGAAATAATATTACGCCAGTCGTAATCGCTGCGGGGTGGCTGAGCATTAATAATGCTTTTCAGCTCCTCGCCCCAGCGTTGTATGCGGGGATTGGGTGTGCTGTTATAGTTGCTTTCCGGAACTATCGGCCAGCCGGCTCCCGTAGTGTACAACCTTCTGGAGTCTTTCTTCTCCCAAAAGGTGACAAAATCTGTCAGATATTTTTTATGGTTTTTGCCCGCGGGCTCGTTGCCATAAGCCATCATGCAAAACGAAGGGTGATTGCCATACGTTTTAACTACCCGTTCACTTTCATCATAAATATATTGATCCAATGGTTTTCCATCGCCAATAGTAGCGCCCTGGTTTGCCCACGAGCTGTTTTCTATCTGCAGGTAAAAACCGGAGCGGTCTGCGGCTTCAAAAGCAGCTTCGGGCGGCGTCCATGAATGGAAACGCATGTGGTTCAATCCGTACGAGCGGCAAATTCTGAAAATACGCATCCAGGAATCCACATCAGTTGGCGGATAGCCCGTTTTAGGAAAAATAGCGCATTCTAACGTGCCCCGCAAAAAAGTAAGATTTCCGTTAATGGTAAATTGCGTTCCCCGGGTTGAAAACTCACGCATACCGAACGTTGTTGCACGTGTTTCATTGCCCTGTTTGCTGTTTAACTCCACCTGCAGCGTATACAGGTTGGGATGAAATTCATCCCATAATAATGGCTGCTTACCCATCGGGTAAACCAGTTCAGTCTCCAGGCCGTTTTCGCCGATGTTAACCGGTTGGTTTACTGCCTGTAGTTTTTCAGCCTTAGCATCAGACGACAGGGCCAATAGCCGGAGGTTTGCCGTAGTGGCCCGGTGTGTGAGATTATTGATTTTTAGTTTCACCCGAACCTGTTTGTTCCTGATATCCGGGTACACCTGAATATCATCCACGTATAAAGCAGGACGAGCGGTAATGAACAGTTTACCGATCATGCCGTTCCAGTTACTTTGCGTATGGTCTGAAATGCTGTGCGAGTTTTGCCCTACGTTAATATCTTTAACACGGTTGTCAACCCGTATGGTTAGCCGGTGGGTACCTGGGCTCAGGGTTTCCGGTAAGCTGAAAATATGCGGCGTACCGAGGCTGTTTCGCATGCCAACCGGTTTATTATCTATCCACACGCTGGTTTCCCAATGACTGCGTTCAATAAACAATTCTATGTATTTACCTTTCCAGTCGGCCGGAATAGTTACTGTTTTCTGGTACCAGGCCGCTCCCTTATAATATTTTACCGGTTGCAGCCAGAACGGAACTTTAATGTTACCGGGCTGACGGTATTTGGCATATTCCGGTTTATAAAACCAGGACGAATCGACAATTCCACCCGTCCACGGTGTATGTAATGTAATGTCATTGCCCTTTCCGTTGGTGGTCATTGAGCCCGGAAGCTGTATGTTATCCGGTAATGTTTTGCTGAACCACTGCTCAGAAACACCCTTATCCAGCGAATCGATTTGAAATGACCACTTTCCCGAAAGGTCTATCTGGTTTCCGGCAGGCCGGTTTTTGGTAAGCTGGGCATAAGCGGTATGTAACAATAAAACAATGAGCGCTGTTAACAGGATACGGCTTTTCATACTATAAGGACAATAATTGGTTTACAAACTTGATTGCCTCAAAAGTGTGGCATAATATTCATTTTTTGAATGAACATTTTTACGAAAAAGATGCACAATATGAGAATGGGTTGTTAAAAGTTAGGATAGACGATTTACATCACTATGAGTAAATTAAAACATTACCTGAAAAAGGGACTCCAACTCTTTGTCTGTAATAGTACTTTTTTCTGATTTATCGTAAATAGAAGCTAAAAAAACGGTAGTAGCTGTAACTTTTACATAGGTGATTACTCGTGCACCTCTGATTTTCCTTTCCCTTTGGATGCAATAGCCACGCGGATTTTATAAAACCCATTACCGAGGGCTTTACCTTGTTTCCGGGCTATGAGAAAGGCTTTTTGCGAGCTCCCCTAACTCTTTTTTTAGAGATGGATATTTTCTGACCAGTCTTTTGGCTTGTTTATCAAAAAGTGGGATAGAGGAGATATTATAATTCATCCAGCAACGCTTGTATTGGCCGGGCCTTTAGTTTACCCTGTTCAATTAATTTGAGTTCCCTGATAGCTTCCTTAAGTTCTTGTAATAACTGATCTTTCTCAATTGGTACCTCTGCCTCAAGATCCCCGAGAACCTTATATTGCCTTTTCAACTCCTTCCATTCATTGATAGGGATATAAACACCTGTAGCTTTACCTTTACTATCCTGTATGATTTGTAATTTCATATTAATGCCGGCTTACTTAGCTGATAAAGCAAATTTAATCAAAAAGCCTCATAGTTGTAAACTATAATATGAATGCCCCCGGTTTTAAAATCACCGCATCTTATAAACATTTCTGTATTTAGCCGGCGACATGCCCATGACCTTCTTAAACATCCGCGAAAAATAATACGGATCGTCAAAACCAACGCGGCTGCATATTTCCTTAATATTCATATCCGTAAAATACAGGTACTGGCACGATTGACGGATTTTAAGCTGGTTGAAATAATGAATAGGAGAGAAGCCCGTTTTCTTCTTAAACAGGTCGGAATAATGCGAAACCGAATAATTAAGCCGGGCCGCCAGCTCGCCGATAGTATAACAGCGGTCCATGTTTTTCTTCATGAACTCAATCGACTGGCTTATCTGGTTAACCGCATAGTATGAAGGGTACATCTCTTCATGATAAATAAAAGACGATAAAAACTGCAGCAGCTTTATATTGGCCAGTTCCATATTCCGTGTGCTGAAGCTGCTTTCAAGCGCAGAAAATATCAGGTTGAACAGCACAATACGCTGCTCATCGTACGGTACGGCATATACTGCAGGGCCAACCTCCCGGGTGTATCGCGAATAAAGAACATCGGCCAGATCGCCGGTAAAATGTACCCAGTAAATGCTCCAGGGCTCGGCAACGTCACTGTTATAATGGTGAGCCACATTTTTAGGAATAATAAACCAGGTATTGGGTGTCAGCGTATAACGTTGTTTTGAAACCTCAACCTCGCCCTTTCCCTCAATACAATATAAAAGAATGTATTGCGGACTTCCCGATTTACGCTCACGATCATGTAAACTGGCTTTCGGGTAATACCCAATGGCGGTAAGATACAGACCCTGGGTAAGTGGGTTTCTAACCACATGCTTTTTAATATCCGGCGGCAGCACAATCATCTGCTGCCCTACAAAACCTTCCTTTATTTTTTTGCGTTCGGTTGTAATATTGTCCATCAGGATATAAAAATAAAAAATCCTTTGAATACATAGAGGCTAAAATCAGCATAAATATTTGTTTTGTTACTAATTTGTATCGTAAAAAAATCTATTATAGATAATTGTAAAGCAATGGCCGTGGTTTCAATGCCGGTGTAGTCCCGTCATCCGCTATAGCCCTCATTGCATTCGGGGCTGCCGCTGCTACCGGGTTTATGTTTCAGGGCCGGTGCCTGCTTTAAAGTAATTTTTATCCCTCTGTATTGTTTTTGTCTTAAATCCACAAAATGTTTCAGAAATAGAAGCAAATTGGTAGTTTTACGGCCAAATAAAAAAAGCAATGAACATTCACGAATATCAAGGTAAAGCCATTCTAAAAAGTTACGGCGTACGCGTTCAGGAGGGCATTGTTGCCGATACGCCTGAACAGGCAGTAGAAGCCGCAAAAAAAATGAAAGAAGAGTTTAATTCCGACTGGGTTGTGGTGAAAGCACAGATCCATGCCGGCGGCCGCGGAAAAGGCGGTGGTGTTAAACTGGCAAAAAACCTGGGTGAAGTGAAAGAGAAAGCAAGCCAGATACTTGGCATGCAGCTGATAACGCCGCAAACCGGCCCTGAAGGTAAAAAAGTAAATAAAGTGCTTATTGCCCAGGACGTGTATTATCCCGGCGAAAGCGAAACCAAAGAGTTCTACATGAGCGTGCTGTTAGACCGTGCAAGAGGTCGCAATATTGTAATGTACTCTACCGAGGGCGGTATGGACATTGAAGAAGTAGCGGCACATACACCGCACCTCATATTTAAAGAAGAGATCGATCCCAAAGTTGGCCTGCGCCCTTTCCAGGCAAATAAAATAGCCTTTAACTTAGGTTTAAGCGGTCCGGCGCTCAAAGAAATGACCAAGTTCGTTGCCGCTTTATACAAAGCTTACGAAGGTACAGACTCGTCGATGTTTGAAATTAACCCTGTTTTAAAAACATCCGACAATAAAATACTGGCAGTCGATGCCAAGGTAAACCTGGATGATAACGGTTTATTCCGTCACCCGGATTATGCCGCCTTACGCGATACTTCCGAAGAAGACCCTACCGAAGTAGAAGCCAGCGAATCAAACCTGAACTACGTAAAGCTCGACGGAAACGTAGGCTGTATGGTTAATGGTGCAGGTCTGGCCATGGCAACAATGGATATCATCAAACTTGCCGGTGGTGAGCCCGCTAACTTCCTGGATGTAGGAGGTACAGCCAACGCACAAACCGTAAAAGCCGCGTTTAATATCATCCTTAAAGACCCGAACGTAAAAGCAATCCTCATTAACATTTTTGGCGGTATTGTACGTTGCGACAGGGTGGCGCAGGGCGTTATTGACGCGTATAAAGAAATCGGCAATATTCCTGTTCCTATCATTGTACGTTTACAAGGTACCAATGCCGAAGAAGCTAAAAAACTGATAGATGAATCAGGCTTACAGGTATATTCAGCCATTCTGCTTAAAGAAGCCGCCGACCTGGTATCTAAAGTATTAAAATAGATCGGTTTTCTTTTGATAAAAAGGGCCTTCTGAAAAGAGGGCCTTTTTTATTTAGAAACCTGTTTAATTTTTACCAATAAAATTTTTTATTGCTCTATGGCCGTGGACGGTGTGTTACCAGCACTGGATAAGCGCTTGTCCCCCGGACAACAAACGTTCTGTAAGAAAATTAAGAGGTATCGTTAAAATTAGCAGAGACCGGGTTCATTTTTGCAGTGCCGTTGTTTGCGTTAGGGATTGCAGTGAAAATCCTTTTGCGAGGTACGAGCAAAAGATTGAAACGGAAAGCCCGACCCGCAGGGGAACGCCCAAATGCTTATAAGTTCAAAGTGAAAAGTTGAAAGTAAAAAGTTGAGCACAGCGAAATTCCGACTATTCGGGATTGAGTCTTGTGCCTGCGGAAGTCCCTTTCCGGGTAATTCGGGATGAAGTATTAGACGGTTAAAGTAACCTAAAATAAATTAACGAAGCGGATGACACCAATTAGTTAATATAATCCCGGTCTTCGTCGCTTAATGTTGGTTTAGGAGGGTTTTGAACAGCAGTTTCATCTTCCTCATCGTAATGTTTTACAATCTGTACTTTCTTGCGTGGACGTACCGCCAGTGCGCCTACAATAAATCCTAAGGCAAACATTACGCCTAATATGGCCAGCTTGGGGATATTGGCTTCGCCGAAAATCCAGAACTGTACCTCGTCGGTGTTTTTCATTAAAATAATGGTCACCAACACACTCACTACGATGATGAAAATGCTTTTTGCGCTCATGGTAAATTAAAAACTATAGGTTACATTGGCCTCTAATATCGGGTTTTGGTGCGATTTATCATTAACGAAAATTAATTTTCCGCCCACATCAAAGTTGGGCAGGTAAAACCGGAGCAGGTTCATGTCGGCAGAGAGCTGCAATCCGTAGGTTTTAGGGGCAAAGGCATTACCATAGCCAATGTTCTCGAAATCGGCGAATAAGCTGCCTTTAAACCGCTTGATATAAGCCAGCGGACCTAATTCCCAGTCGGGATAAAAAAGCGGGAAACTGTAGGCGGTGAGCAGCGTGTTTTTCAAATTAACCGTGGGCATACTGAGGTTGGAGTAGCCACTCACTTTGGGAATATCCACCGTCCCGATAAAATCGCCGGCCGCGTCCTGGTAATTGAACGATGCCCTGAACGAATGGTTCAAGGCGAAGCCCGGGAAATAAAATGTGGATTTTAATACCAGTATATTTCCGTCAAGGTTTTTCTCAAAAGGTACATCCTGGTAAGACAGCAGCAGGTTTTGCCCCCATCTGGGCGCCAGCTGGCGGGGGCTTCGTGAGCTATTCCGGCTGAAATACACTTCGTAAAGCATCGGAAAATCAAGGTGCGATACCAGGTTGCTCATATTGGAATTGTACCGTGAAACATAGCTGGTGCTGATTCGCGTACCGGTGCTGTACGTATAATTTAAGCGATTGAAGGTAAAGGGAATTTCGGCTTTGGCTTCCCACACGTTTTCACGCCATGAAACCGGCTGATAGCCCGTCATGGTTTTCTGGTAATACAGCCGGGCCTGGTTTTGATAGTTAAGGCTTAAAACGGGATAAAAACGGCTGTAGGTTATACCGCCGAAATATTCGCTCTTTCTCAGGGCATTGTTAAACCGGTAGCCCGCGTAAAAGCTCATGGTGTTCAGCTTATTGTCTGATTGGAGCTGTAAGCCGTAATTGTAATCGTCGTAAAATTCGTTCTCTTCAATTACCGGGTAAACGCTGTGAAAGTAAAAGAGATGTTCCAGTTCCCGGTAGGGTTTTGAGGCGTAATGCCGGTTGCTGATGCTGTCGAAAACGCTGGAATTACCTTCCTGCCGGGTTATGGGAGCAATATAATGGATGGACGTATTTTTTACCTGTTGTATGGGTATTGCTGTTCGGGGCATGGTTAGCGATGTGATTTCATTGCCGTTAAACTGGTAATTGTTAAACAGCATGCGGTGCGATGATTCATCGTACGAAGGGTTATAAGCGCCGAATTTAACAGATGTGATTTGTTCGGTTTGCCGGGTTTGTGTGTTAAGCCGGTATAAATTATCGATACCGTTAAAGTGGGCCTTGAACACTACCTGGTTTTCGCTGGTGTAAACCGGGTTGGCAATCAGCTGCGGCTGATACGGCAGAAGCCGGGTAAATTGCCCGGTTGTTATGTTCAGTTCAAGCAGTGTTGTTCCCTGCTGACTTACACCGGTTACAATAATTTTATCTGCACGGGGATTATAACGTGGTTTTTGTAACATGATATTGTCCGGCGAAGCAAACTCCCGGATGGTTTTACCGTTTGTCGCGTCAAGCTCCAGGAGCGAAATCTGGTTGGTGTATGAAATCTGTACGGCGATGATTTTAGTGCCATCGGGAGAAAGGGCAGGAGCAAAGAGGCGGGTTTTATGGGTAAGTTGCCTGTAATTCCCGGTGGATAGCTCATAAACGTTGATGACATTGAATGAGCGTTTTTGATAGCGTTTGTCATACCTGAACTCATCCCAGGTGATTTTGCCAGCCGCGTAATTGAAAGAAGGGTCTTCCTGTAAACCGATTTTGAGCACCGTTTTTTCGTTTCCGGAGGAATCTATCCGGACAATTTTAGGAACGGATGTTTTCCCGGTTTTCAAGGCCAGGATTTCGGTAGGTGAGATGGCTGCGGGATACAAATAATCTGCCGGACCTTTATTGTTTTGATGCGGTAATAACGGGTAATCTTTTGCCCCCGCATCGGCCAGTTGTTTGCTCCATTTTGTGCGTAATTCTGCAACGGTAGAATCGTGCAGTTTGCGGGTACTTAAACCGGTGAATTTCTTTAAGGAATTGCTAAGATTATACGGTCTCACCGGGTTATGCGAAATACGTGTCAGCAGGCTATCCATGATGCCACTTCCATAATCGCGGCGAAGTTTCGAGGTCATGTAAAATCCCATCTGGTAATAGCCGGGTGTGATGTTCTTTACCGAACCCATGATGTCTTTTGAATAGCTGAATGTGGAATGACTTAGTGTATTTGTCCTTAATGTAACATCCCATTCCGGCAGCCTGCCCCGGCCTGCCGGAGATAAGGCGGTTTCTATGGTAACGGCATCGCCTTCATAAAACCAGGGCGGAAGGGTGATGCCGAAAATTGCCAGGGCCAATTCTTCGAATACCGGCTGTCGAAGATAGCCTGTCAATTTGTCAAACTGGACTACATGTCGCAGCTCATGTACCGCCAGACTATTTAACCAATCCTGGTAATCAAAATCCTGGGGTGGGGTAGAAAAGAACTCGACCCGGCGTGGGGCCAACTGCACAAAACCGTTAGAGGAGGTGCCCTGGTTTTGCAGGATAACAGTGATTTTACGAGGCTTGATTTTATACGAAAAACTTACACGACTGATGATGGAGCTTAACGTGTTTGCCATTCGCTGCGCTTCGTTTTCAAAGCCGGAAGGGTAGAGCACCTGGAAATTTTCGGTGCTAATTTGCCGCCATTTTAGTGATGGAGGGTTCTGTGCAGCATCAAAAATCTGAGCAAAAATCAATTGTGCATTTACAGTTGATATAAGTGCTATTAAAAAACTGATTTTTAGAATCTTGTTGTATATTTTTTGTTCTCTGTAAAGCATTTGCTAAAAATGTTGGTATTTTGAATTGCCGGATTTTTATTTTATTTAAATATATGTGTCAATTAAATTTTGTAAAAAATTGGCTTTAAGTTTTTTATGTTAAAATATTATTGACCGAAATGTTTATATAATATGGTGAAAATACGTAAAAAATATGATATAATTCAGTATGGCGAAGATTTCTGCGTTGTGATTTTTTACTAATTATACCGGCATCACTTTTAATCTGACTATGGCTCTTAGGAAGCCTGAAAAAAGTTGATGAAAATTCTAAGGGCTGTATATAGAATTCGGCGCTCCGCTCCTGCTGACTCAGGATGTACTGCTGCCAATTTTTTACAGGAGCTAAGTGTTTGACAACACTTCTTTTTCGGGTTTTGATTTTGACTGGCTGTTGCCGATAGTAGGATTCTGGTTCTGGATGTTTGGCAATTTTCTTTGGGGAAAACCAGCTCTCAATTTATACTGTCATTTTTGCAGTATTTAGATTTTAAGCAGCTCTCAAAAAACAATGCTTCGGTTGGGAAATCTGAATCCGGTTTGCCTTCGTAATAGAACGTGAGTATGAGAATGAGCGCAGAGAAATGGTATCCGGCTATTTTGTAGAATGATTTGAAGATGTAGATTTTTAGATAAACTTAGTGTATTTATTACTCGATTTATCCTAAAGGGATTCGCTTTTGTATTTTTCTTTTTTCTACTTTATTCCTGATAACCGGGTACATGAAAATTGCCGATAACACAATGACGGCCCCGGCGTAAAACCCGGATGTCAGCTGCTTCTGTTCGCCAAAAAACAAGAAGGCTAAAAGTATCCCGTAAACGGGTTCAAGGTTGGTTATCAATGCTACCCGGAACGCTGATATTTCTTTCATTACAGATACCCCTGCAACGTATGCTACAGCCGTACAAATAACGCCCAAAAGCAGCAGATATAACGTGTCTGTAAATTGCAGGTTCAGGCCTTGATTAAAACCGTTGGTGAAAGCCATATACAGGCTTATCCAGACCCAGGCTCCCAATAGCTCGTAAAAGCTTATTATGGGGGCGGCGTGACGTTTTATTTGCCTGGAATTAATGATTGAAAAGAGACTGGCGCATAAAGCGCTTACCAGACCGGATATAATGCCCAATGTGTATTTTGTTTCAAATTTAAAGATGAGATAAATGCCAAAAACAATAATCAGCCCTACCAATATCTCAATAAGGGCTATTTTCTGGCGTTTGATAAGCGGTTCTAAGAAGGCCGTAAACAGTGTCATGGACGAGAGGCAAACCAGTGTTACCGAAACGGTGGAAAGCTTTATGGATTGGAAGAATAGTATCCAGTGAAGCCCGACAATAGCGCCTGTAAAGAATAATTTCGCGAAATCCTGCCACGACATGCGTATGGGTGTTTTTACTATCTTAAAATAAATAAACAGGGTAGTAAAAGCGATGAGCACCCTGTACCAGACCAGGTGAACCGCAGATATCGATATTAATGCGCCTAGGATGCCGGTAAATCCCCAGATAAATACCGTAAAATGCAGGATAAATAAGTTGCGTTTCAGCGAATGATGTTGTGTCATGAAGAGAAGTAAAGCACAAAAATACAAGGATTTAAGCCTCGCCGGTTGGCGTTGCAAATCATTTTACACCGGGCTTATAATCAGCCTTATTTAGGTGCTTTACGTGTGAGGTAAATGCTCAATATCCCAAAGGCGACATTCGGAATAAATACGGCAATGAGCGGCGGGAGTCCACCCTTTAACGAGAACATGGTAGAGAACTGGATGAACAGGATATAGGTAAAGCTCAAAAAAATACCGGCCCCTAATGATAATCCCACGCCTCCGCGTACCTTTTTTGACGAGAGGGCTACACCCATCAAGGTAAGCACAAAGGTGGAAAGCGGGTAGACAAAGCGCTTATATTTTTCTAATAGCAGATTGACCATAACACCCGTTCCGCGTATTTTTTCCTTCTCAATATGGGTGTTCAACTCATGCATGTTCATTGCCGTATAAATGTTGTCGTACACCTCAAAATCCTGGGGACGCATATCTAAAATAGTATCTTTTTCAGTGCCCGACGCCATTTTTTCTTTGAGTCCGTTTACTGTGCGTATAGAATAATTCCTGATTTTCCATTGATGTTTAACCGAATCCCAGGCAATCTGGTCGGCAATGAGACGTGATTTCAATACATCGCCATTGAATTTTTCCAGATAGAATTTATAGCCTGTTTTCAGGTTGTTGTCAAAATTCTGCACATACACATAGGTGTTTTTATCCAGCTGCATGTGCGTTTCCTGTTTGGAGTTATCCGATTTCGGGTCAATGTATGTATTCTCGAAATTGATTTTTAGCTGGTTGGTTTCGGGGATAATGAAAATATTAAATACCAGCGTGACAATGAAAATAATGAATGACGATATAAAGTAAGGATATAAAAATCGCGTAAAGCTAACGCCACCGCTCAGGATAGGTACAATTTCAGTTTGGTCGGCCATTTTTGCCGTAAAAAATATAACCGCAATAAAATTGATAAGCGGTGATAAAAAGTTGAGATAGAATGGAATAAAACCGGCATAATACTCAAAAACAATTTTGGAAAGTGGGGCATTGTGCTTTAAAAAGTCGTCCAATTTTTCTGATATATCAAAGATGACGATTACCACCGTAAACACGGCCATGGTAAATATGAACGTGCCCAGGTATTTTTTGATAATATACCAGTCGATAGTTTTTATATGCCAGTCAAAATTGCTCATCCCTGCGTTAAGTTAAAAGTCAAAAGTAAAAAGTTTATGCAAGACTGGTTCATGTTATTACTCTTTGGCAATCATTCATTCGGTTGTGCAGTTTTTGATTTTTGACTTTTAATTTTGAAATTTTCACGCTACAACCGTTGCGCCAATTGTCTTACCATTTTATTTTTCCATTCATAAAAATCGCCGGCAATAATCTGGCTACGGGCTTCGGTAACCAGCCACAGGTAAAAGTGCAGGTTGTGAAGCGTTGCAATCTGCGCCCCCAGAATTTCTTTAGCGTGTACCAGGTGACGTAAATATGCCTTACTATATTCGCGGTCAGCAAACAAATCGCTGTCTTTCTCTATGGGCGAAAAATCATTTTTCCATTTTTCGTTGCGGATATTGATAATGCCATTTTTGGTAAACAACATGCCGTTCCGGGCATTCCGGGTGGGCATTACACAATCGAACATATCAATACCCAAGGCGATATTTTCGAGAATGTTTACCGGTGTGCCTACACCCATCAGATAACGCGGTTTATTTTCGGGTAGTATCGAGCAAACTACTTCGGTCATGGCATACATTTCTTCGGCAGGTTCGCCGACAGACAGGCCGCCAATTGCATTTCCATCACGTTCAAACGAGGCAATGGTCTCGGCAGACTTTATTCGCAGGTCTTTGTAAACCGAACCTTGTACAATAGGGAAGAGGCTTTGCTCATAACCATATTTCGGTGCCGTGGTATCAAAGCGTTCGCAACAGCGTTTTAACCAACGGTGCGTCATATCAACTGAGCGGCGGGCGTATTGATAATCGCAGGGGTAAGGTGTACATTCATCAAAAGCCATAATGATATCGGCTCCAATAGTGCGCTGAATATCCATGGCGTTTTCGGGCGTGAATAAGTGCTTTGAGCCGTCAATATGTGAGCGAAATGTGACACCTTCTTCGCGAATTTTGCGTACCTCGGTTAATGAATACACCTGGTAGCCGCCGCTATCGGTAAGAATAGGTTTATTCCAGCCATTAAAACGGTGTAATCCACCGGCCTGTTCCAAAACATCCAGCCCGGGCCTGAGATACAAGTGATAGGTATTACCCAGGATAATCTGCGCCTTGATATCATCCCTTAATTCACGCTGATGAACCGCTTTGACTGACCCGGCTGTGCCTACAGGCATAAAAATAGGGGTATTAATGGTGCCATGCCCGGTAATGATTTCGCCGGCACGGGCTTTACTGAATTTATCTGTGGCCTGTAGTGTAAACTTCATGTATAAACGCTAACCGCGATAGCGGCCTGCAAAAATATGAAAAATATGGGCGGCGGGCATGTTTATATTTTTTCAACATCGCTGAATGTTTCGTTAAAAATCAGAAATTTGCCGTCTTAATCTCACAACGCTTTGACAGAGTATAGCTATATTGTTGTTTTCATTTTATTCCAGCTTTGTTTCCTGATTCAATTGTATTTTATTGTGGTTGTGCAGTCAAAACTGGCGGCGTACAAACCGGCGGAGCAAGCGGTTACGGTGTTTAATCCCGTGTCGGTTATTATCTGTGCCCGTAACGAGGAGCATAACCTGCAACGCTATTTGCCGTCGGTATTGGAACAAAATTATCCTGATTTTGAAGTTATTGTAGTAAATGATTGTTCGTCAGATAGTTCTGATGAGACTCTTCGCAAGTTATCACAATGCTATCCGCATCTTAAAACCGTCACTATCACGGAGCATGCCCGGTTTAAGCATGGTAAAAAATTCGCGGTTACACTGGGCATTAAAGCCGCTAAAAACGAGATACTATTGTTTACTGATGCCGATTGCGAACCCGTATCGCCCAACTGGATTGCCAAAATGCAGCGCAATTTTAGAGACAACACGGAAATTGTGCTCGGCTATTCGCCATATCGTAGAGCCAAGGGCTTACTAAATGCCATCATCCGTTACGAGACATTTATTACGGCACTAAACTATTTATCATTTGCCCTGTCCGGAAACCCGTACATGGGAGTTGGGCGGAATATGGCTTACCGCAAATCCTTATTTTTCAGAAATAAAGGCTTTGCTGCACACATGCATATCCCTTCGGGCGATGATGATTTGTTTGTCAATCAGAATGCCAATGCCGGCAATACCGCGGTTGAAACCGAAGAAGAAGCCTTTGTTTACAGCGATGCCAAGACATTATATTCGGCTTACTTTAAACAAAAAATCAGACACCAGGGAGCTGGCAAAGCCTATCGTACCGAACATAAACGCATTTTGACACTCCAGGTATTATCAGCAGTATTTTTCTATATATTCCTGGTCATTTTAATTATTTTAAGAGCTCAATGGTGGGTTCTGCTGGGCATATTCCTCATCCGGTTTATCAGCCAGCTTGTTATTTACGGGAAGGCGCTGAAACAGCTGCATTATAAAGATTTAGTTTATGGATTGTTGTTTTTAGACATCATTTACTATTTTTATGTCCTTACTCTCGGTATTGTTTCGGTATTTAAGAAGAAAGTTCAATGGAAGTAAACCCCGGTTTTTCGTCTAACGCGAAAAATGATTTTAATTTGGTACAAAAGGCCCGGGAAGGAGACCAGAAAGCGTATGCAGAGCTTATGCAGCGCTACAAAGACGCTATTT
Source organism: Pedobacter sp. BS3 (assembly GCF_008274585.1). Lineage (GTDB taxonomy): Bacteria > Bacteroidota > Bacteroidia > Sphingobacteriales > Sphingobacteriaceae > Hufsiella_A. The sequence continues at coordinate 223,296 of NZ_VTRT01000005.1, forward strand.
ATTTTATGGCGCTTAAAATGGTTAACAATCGCGATGATGCTATGGACCTTACCGTTGAAACGTTTGGCAAAGCCTTTGAAAATATTGATAAATATAAACCTGATTTTGCATTCAGCACCTGGCTCTTTAAAGTAGCTACCAATAATTGTATCGATTTTTTACGGAAGAAAAAGCTTCATCTGGTATCGATTGATGCACAAACCGATGACTCTGATTTTGTTCCGGTACAAATTAAAACCAATGACCTGAATCCGGAAGAACATTCTATCCGGAAGCAGCAGGCTGAGCAGTTAAAGCTGATTATTGATAAATTGCCTACCCGTTACCGGCTGCTTATTACATTGCGTTATTACGATGAATTATCGTATGAGGCTATAGCAAAGGAATTAGATTTGCCTTTAGGGACCGTCAAGGCGCAACTTTTCAGAGCCAGAGACCTGTTATTTAATATATTGAACCGTAAAAAGAAGAACCCGCGAAGTGACTTCTGAACTGATAGCTCATTATTTTCCGCATCTCACAGAAACCCAAAAAGCACAGTTTGCACAACTGGATGAATTATACCGTTTCTGGAATGCCCGTATTAATGTCATATCCCGCAAAGATATGGACAGCTTATACCTGCATCATATTCTGCACTCGCTGGCCATTGCAAAATTCGTATCGTTTTTTCCCGGTGAAAAAGTACTGGATGTAGGTACAGGCGGCGGTTTTCCCGGTATTCCGCTGGCCATTCTTTTCCCCGAAACCCGTTTTCATCTGGTAGATTCTATCGGGAAAAAAATTAAGGTAGTGCAGGAAGTAATCTCTGGGGCCGGAATTAAAAATGTCGAAGCCTCCCATTCCCGGGCCGAACAGGTAAACGATAAATTCAACTTCATTGTATCGCGGGCGGTAACGCGACTTAACGATTTTTACCCCTGGATTCAGCATAAATTCAGCAAAGAATCTAAAAATGCTATTCCTAACGGGATATTATACCTGAAAGGGGGAGACTTGCAGGAAGAAATCGCCGAGAGTGGGCTGAAAGCACAGCTGATTCCACTTTCTGATTATTTTAGCGAAGATTTTTTTGATACCAAATATATTGTTTACATCCCCCGTTACTGATGTCGTTGCTTCACCAAATAGCATTAACCGGTTTGCCGGGCTGTGGCGCTGTTACCGCAAGGCTGCTCGTGGAGCGATTTGGTAATGCCGAAGCGATTTTTAATACGCCAAAGGCAGATTTGCTGGATGCCGGAATACGGAAACCACTGGCCGAGGCCATTGTGCAAAAAGAAGGTTTTTCCCGTGCCGAAGAAGAGGTAGCTTTTGTCGAGAAGAACGGTATCAAGACCCTTTTTTATGCTGATAAAGCATTTCCGCAGCGTTTGCGGATGTGTTATGATACGCCCGTTTTGCTTTATTACAAGGGCGATGTGGATTTTAATGCCAAGCACATTATAAGCGTAGTCGGAACCCGTAATGCCACGGCTTACGGTCGCGAAATCTGTGATAAGCTGATTGAAGATTTACAGCGATTTAATGTTTTGATAATTAGTGGATTAGCGCATGGAATTGACAGCCTGGCACACCGGGCCTGCATCAAACATCATGTACAAACGGCAGCGGTTTTAGGTCATGGGCTCGACCGCATTTACCCGGCAGTAAATCGTGATTTAGCTGTAAAAATGCTTGAAAATGGCGCATTGCTTACCGAATTTATGTCGGGTACAAATCCCGACAGGGAAAATTTCCCCAAGCGAAACCGGATTATTGCCGGTCTGGCCGATGCCACCATCGTGGTGGAAGCCGCTTTGAAAGGCGGAGCGTTGATTACCGCCGAATTGGCTAATTCGTACAATCGCGATGTATTCGCGTTTCCCGGCGATGTCTATCATGAATATTCTGCCGGGTGCAATTACCTGATTAAAACCAACCGGGCTGCGCTCATTTCGGGGATAAAAGACCTGGAATATATTTTAGGTTGGACACTGCCGGAACAAAAACCTGAGCCGAAACCAGTACTGAATCTAAACCTGTCAGGCGACGAGCAAACCATTGTCGATTGTATCGAAGCCAGTGGGTTGATCGGTATTGATGATTTGGCGCTAAAAACCAATATCCCTCAAAACAAGCTGGCCATGCTTATCCTGGAACTTGAAATGCAGGAAATTATCATTGCCATGCCCGGTAAAATTTATCGCCTGGCGAACTGACGGGAGATAGAAGCAGGAACAAAGAGACAAGAAACAAGACGATAGTATAGGTACTAACTCTCTCCCTTTATCCAAAAGACTCCTGTGGAGGAGAGGAGTGGCGCTGGTTCCTATGCTATTATTTCTTTAGAAAAGCAGGGTTCTGTAATTGTTGATACCGGTAGTCCGGCTGTACGCTCATACGCCTGCAAGGCCTTAGTCGCAGGCCGGTATCCGCTCCATCCGGTTTAAATGGCAGGGACAGTGCTGTAAACTGTCGGTACAACACAGACAGCGTTCAGAACGCTGTCTGTGCGGTAATGACCTATAAACCTAAGCCGGAGCTTAGCGCTACCGGGCGGGATAGCATAGTTTTACCGGAAGCAGGAACTTACTTCTTTGTTTTTTGTAAAGCCTACGCTTCAGTTGTGCAGTGGTTACGCAGATGTTATATCCTTTGGCTTTAAGGCCGAGGACAAGTTTTGTGTCTCCTATCCATATTTTGTGTTTTTTGTAGAAATGGAATGCTACGAAGAAAACGTCATCAGGGTCAATATCTTTTACAATGTCTTCGGCTAATCTGATGTATTCATTGGGAATTGCTGATATTTCAATTATTTTAACTCCATTCAAAAGTTTTTTAAACATCGCTGAAACTTCTTTTGGCGTTTTGCCGATAGCGCTTGTAAGTCTTTCTGTATGTTCTTTAATTTCGTCGATAAGGTGACTCGGTGCAATAAACTGTATGGTGCGTCCTTCCAACAATACTTCTGCTACTGCGCCTTTGGGTGTGATTAACGCACTGTAAAAATATTACTGTCCGTTATTACTATCATCAGGATAGGGCATTCCGTGTTCGGCGTAAAGGCGCTTTGTTAAGTTGCGGTTGGTTTCTTGCGAAAGTTGTTTTATCAGCTTTTGTTTTTGATAATAGGTTAGTTTTTTAGGCGTTTTTTCCTTGTTTTCCTCTGAAACAGAAACTTCTAACCCTAATCTCCGGGCTTCGTTCAGCAAGGCATCAACACCTTGTTTTGTGCCTTTTGTAATGGTTATTGTTGTCATAATACGGCTGTTATTTTTTTTACACCCGATAAATCTGTGAACAGAAAATTTGTTCCTGTCTCGTAAATATACAATTTTTCTTTCAGGAAAATAAGAAATAGCAGTCTTTAAGAATTTCCTCGAAGTATAAATAAAGAGCCTTGATAATCCTTAGGTAAGCAGGTATCTATAAGGTTTTTAACGGCAAGGCCCCTCAATTTTACCTTGTAAAAAAAAGAAACCAACCAAAATTATTATGCGCTCACAAGTTCATTATGCAGCAGCATAATATCGCCTGTGTGAAGAGTGAGCATAGAAATGGTTTTGCCGTTGTTGTCAGAAAATTCCACTTCAAAATCTGTATCGCCAGGCCAAGCTTCGTGTCTTCACGGAGCTTTCTTTCCGGTTCGTGAAGACACGAACCGGGGCATTGGGTAAGCAGGTATCTATAAGGTTTTTAACGGCAAGGCCCCTCAATTTTACCTTTTAAAAAAAAGAAACCAACCAAAATTATTATGCGCTCACAAGCTCATTATGCAGCAGCATAATATCGCCTGTGTGAAGAGTGAGCATAGAAATAGTTTTACCATTGTTATCAGAAAACTCTACTTCAAAGTCTGTATCGCCAAGCCAAGCTTCGTGTCTTCACGGAGCTTTCTTTCCGGTTCGTGAAGACACGAACCGGGGCATTGGTCACAAGGCCGGTATCCGCTACCATTCGGTTTAAATGGCAGTGGCAGTGCTATAATTAGATTTTGTGGAGACTATGAGGTTTTTAAACGATTTACCTTTAAAAAAGAAACCAACCAAAATTATTATGCGCTCACAAGCTCATTATGCAGCAGCATAATATCGCCTGTGTTAAGAGTGAGCATAAAAATGGTTTTGCCGTTGTTGTCAGAAAATTCCACTTCAAAATCTGTATCGCTGTAGCGTTCTACTACAGTACCTATTTGCCCACGCAATAATTTTTCATTGGGCAAATCTTTTAATAGGGCGACTATATCCAATATTTTTATTGTCTCGTCTTTCATTTTTTATCTGCATAACAGGTTAAGAATCGTGGTATTAAGCTATTGTTTTCAACAATCCGTGCTGTTATTATTTCGGCTTCTTTATCAAATATAGAAATTTTTAACGGTACAGTGTATATTACGCCAAAGCTGTTTTTTCGAATAGCTGTTACTTCAAACTTACCCAATTGAGCGAATATTGCCATTTTTAAAAGTTCGCCATGTTCAATGGTAATGCCGAAAACCTGCCTAAATATTTTTGCTTTATGTTGCCCTCTTTCGTGGTAAGGGTTTAAACAATGATCATAAATTTTTTCATCAGGTATTTCGGCTAATTCGTAATTCGGTAATAAGCTCATTCTCAAATTTAAAAACTATTCTGTTTAATAAGAGACTATGAGATTTTTAACGGCGAAGCCCTCAATTTTACCTTTTAAAAAACGACTCAATCAGGCCTTTACCCATTACTCTTCGGAAAATCAAACCAAAGCAAGTCGCCCGTATTGCCGCTGATGTATTCCCATTCATCAAAAGGAAATTCAATGAGCGCCATGCTACATGTAGGCATATTGTATACCTGCTTGCCCGATAAATGGTAAACCAGGTTGGTTACCGCGGGGTTATGACCAAACAACGCGATAAAATCAAACCGGTTATCAAACGTGTTAATCAGGTTAAGCAAGATTGTGAATGAAGCCTCATAAATGGCCTTTTCCTGCTGAATTTCTTCCGGGTTGATACCCAAAATATCCGCAAAGTAGCGGGCGGTACTAATGGCCCGTAGCGCCGGACTACTCACCAGGTGCTGCGGAATAATATGCTTTTTGAGTAACCGTTGAGCCATTTCGGGAGCGTTTTTCTCACCACGATGATTGAGCGGACGGTCAAAGTCAGATAATTCCATGTTATCCCAGTCGGATTTAGCATGACGTATAATGAGAAGTTTTTTCATAATCAGAGTTATAAAGAAGCAGGATTAACTGTAGTGGTTACAAAATTTATGATGTTTTTTTCGTCTATCTGCCACATGCACTTAAAATGTCCTTTGGGGCATTTCGCTAAGCCAAATTTAGAACAGGGGCGACAGGGCAATGTAACACCAGCTTCCAAAACACGATCAACTTTATAGGGTTGTACGCCCAATAATTCGGGTACGGTACTGCCCCAGATGGAAACAATGGGCTTATTAAAAGCTTCGGCTATGTGCGTTAACCCGGTATCAAAACCAATAACAGTGCTTGCTTGGGAAACGAGGAATACAGATTCATCCAATGTTAGTGTGCCGCATGCGTTAAAAATGGAAGCAGTACTCTTTTCTTCGATTTCACGGGCATTATGCACAACATCTTTTCCTCCCAACAGCACAATAGGATAATTTAGCCGGTTACAAATTGAAATCACTTTTTCGTTAGGCATCCTTTTGGTGAAATGAGTTGCCCCAATGATAAAAGCTATATAACCGTTTGAAAAAGCCGGGGGAAGCAGTGTTGAAAGGTTATGCTCCTGTTTGAAAAAATAATCAATCGGTTTATTGTCGTTTATAATGCCTAAGGGAGCTACAGCCTTAAAATACCTGTCAACTAAATGCACCGGTGGAACCAGGTTTTTTTTGAATTTCAGGCTAAGCCACTTTAGCAGTGATTGTTTATTATACGTGCTTGAAGGAATACGTGTTTGCAGTTTAATGATACTTGTCCGGAGGTTCCGGTGCAAATCGACCAGGTAATCATAATGCTCGCTTTTAATTTCTTCAATCGTTTCCTTTAGGGATGGTTTCAGCAGAAGCAGCTTATCAACATAAGGATTGTTATCGTACAGGTAACTGAAAGCAGGCTTGGTAAGAAAGTGAACTTCGGCATTGGGTAGCTGCTTTTTAAGGCAACGCACTATGGGGGTGGTGTAAATAATATCTCCCATAGAACTTAGACGTATCACCAATATCTTCATCACTTCTAACGATTGAAAAACGCCGTTATCTTATCCAACGAAAATGCGTTTAAACAGTTTGATGCACTAACACCACCCTTTCGGGCAGCCAGAATACCATAGTGCATGTCATAAAATCCGCTGGTACGGTGAGCATCAGGATTTATCGATAATAATACACCTTTTTCTGTCGCGTAGCGATGCCAGCGCCAGTCCAGGTCAAGGCGAAGCGGATTCGCGTTAATCTCCATAACTACGCCATTAGCGGCACAAGCGTCTATTACCTTTTTGTAATCAATGCTGTATCCGCTACGGCTCAATAAAAGTCTTCCGGTAGGATGCCCTAAAATGGTAATAAATGGGTTCTCAATAGCTTTAATCAGGCGACTGGTAGCTTTTTCCTCGTTCATTTTCAATACAGAATGTACTGATGCCACCACAAAATCAAAGGTAGCCAGGATTTCATCCGGGTAATCCAGCGAACCGTCAAATAAAATATCAGATTCTATACCCTTAAATATCCTGAACGGGGCAAGTTCACGGTTTAGTTCGTCAATTTCTTTCTGCTGGGCCAGTACGCGTTCTTCGGTTAAGCCGTTTGCGTAAAACGCCGATTTGGAGTGGTCTGATATGCCCAGGTAATGTAATTTTAATTCATCACGACAGAACAGCGCCATTTCTTTAATGGTATTCACACCATCACTCCAGGTACTGTGATTGTGCAAGGTTCCCTGCAAATCGGCAAATGTAATTAGCTGCGGTAACGTGCCGTTTTCGGCTTCGCGGATTTCGGTTAGTCCTTCGCGTAGCTCAGGCTCAATATATGCCAGCCCCCCGGCTTTATAGATTTCAGCTTCGCTCAACAACTGTACAGGCGTACTGATGCGTTTTAAAACTTCCTGTACATGCTCTTCACTGCCCGTTTGTACAAAAAGCTGGTATTTGAACTCGTTGGCCGGACAGGTTCTGATACAGGTATTTAGCCCTGAAATAGTTGTTATCTGCAATTCGGTATCGCCTTTCAGACTAATTTCAGCATCGGGAAACAGGTCATCAATAGCAGGCATTTCTGTACCGGCAATAAGTATATCCAGCGAGGTGATTACCTCACAACAACGCCTGAACTGCCCGGTGAATGCAACCTGTTCGGTATTTAGCCTGGCTTTCAGTGCTTGCAGTAAATCGGTTGCGTAAGCTTCAATTTGTGCATATAAAAAGCAGCCGTTGCTGGCAATTTTAAATTCGATGGCGTTTTTTATCTCGAGCTGGGTTTTCAGTCCAAAGCCTTTAGCTTCAATAAGCCGGTTCTCGTTACAGGCGTACAGCAGTTCGCCCAGCGATTCAATGCCCAGCTCTTTCCAGATAATTTTTACCTTTTTGGGGCCTAAGCCTTTTACAGACATAATCTCCAGCACACCTTCGGGGGTTTGGTCGAGCAGGAATTGTAACTCGGCAATTGTTCCATCACTGAGTAGCTCCTGTATTTTCCCGGCCGTGCTTTTGCCGATACCGTCAATCACTGCCATTTCGTCGGGAGATTTTTGGGCGATGGCAAAAGGTAATTTGTCGATTTTGAAGGCCGCGTTAGCCATAGAACGTACTTTGAACGGGTTTTCGTCGTATAGTTCCATTAGTTGGCTAAACAAGCGGAAGGTTCTGGCAATAGTTTTGTTTTCCATTCAGGAATCAAAAGTAGTAAAATCTGCTGCGTGATGCTATTTAAAGGAGAAAAGTAAATGTCTCAATGGAATGATTTCAAAAAACTAACCCGCGATTTGCCCGTTCAGGAGCAATTGATGCCGGTGTTATTTATCGGCCATGGTTCGCCCATGAATGGGATAGAAGATAATGAATTCAGCCGAACCTGGTCGGCTATGGCAAAACAAATACTGGTTCCTCAGGCTGTGCTGGTTATTTCGGCACACTGGTTTACCCGTGGAACGCACATAACTGCTATGGATTTTCCGCCAACTATCCATGATTTTTATGGGTTTCCGCTGGCATTGTTTAATGTAACCTATCCGGCTCCCGGCGATGCTGAGCTTGCAAAAAAAACAGCAGGGTTAATTCATAGCACTCCTGTCGGCTTAGACCACGATTGGGGACTTGACCACGGCGCCTGGACAGTAGTAAAGCACATGTACCCGGAAGCGAATATCCCGGTATTACAGCTCAGTATAGATTATACTAAACCACCGAAGTTTCATTACGAACTGGCAAAGGAAATTTATGCTTTACGTAAAAAAGGCGTGCTGATTTTAGGCAGCGGGAACATGGTGCATAATTTACGTATCATGGACTGGAAAATGATTCATGGCGGTGGCTATGACTGGGCGCTGGAAATGAATACTGTATTCAAAAACCTTATTGCGAATAATGAGCATCAGAAGCTGGTTAATTATGAGTCCCTGGGCAGAGAGGCATCGCTTGCCATACCTACACCGGAGCATTATTTGCCGTTGTTATATACCTTAGGAGTAAAAGGAGAGCGGGAACCGGTTTCGTTTTTTAACGATAAAGCAGTGGGAGGCTCCTTAACCATGACCTCGGTAAAAGTGGGATAGCAGTTATTCTTTGTACTATTTTGTGTATATTTGAATAATGGGCAGGTTAAAAATATACGATACATCCATCCCGCTTGAACATATTGTCAATGAGCGTGAGGGTCAGTATCTCAGTCGTTCCGGCGAGGGTAAACTGAAAGCCCTGCTTCATCTTAATCACGTTGCCGTACAATTGAACGGTGGTAAGCCGCTTAAATATCCGCAGGGCAGGGGCATCATTATTCGTAAACCTTAATTTTAAACTTTCGACTTTAAACTTTCAACTCCACCATCGTGTCTTTTGATAGTGAAAATTCCGAAATGCTGCAACTGGTTAGCACCTTCCGGCATTAGGTAAGGTATTTAATTGTGGGTGGCTTTGCGGTAAACCAATATGGCTATAATCGCACAACAGGTGATTTGGATATTTACCTGAAGGATACACCGGAAAACAGGAAAAACTTAATTAACGCGTTAAGCGATATGGGCTACGGTCAGTACGATATGTTGATGGAAGTGCCTATTATTGCCGGTTACTGTGAGGTACTGATGGATGATGGCCTGTATGTAGATTTAATGACCGATATTCCGGGGCTGGATAAAGCCAGGTTCGATGAATACGACGAAATGGCAACCATAACCCTTGTTGGCGATATTGAGCTGCATTTTTTGCATTACAATCACCTGATAGCTAATAAAAAAGCAACTAACCGGTTAAAAGACCAGCTTGACATTGCCGAGCTGGAACGCATCAATAAAAACCGGGAATAATTTCTCTAATTAATAGTAATATAATACGGCAAGCGAGCCTGTATACCGGTAGAACGTAAAGCTTCCTGCACTTGTCCATAATATTTATACTGGTCGCCGAGCTGTAACTTGGTAAAATAATCTTTGAGCTTATCGCCGGAATTATCTAGCAGTGATTGCAGCGGACTTTTAATGGCCGGATAGCTTACAATTTTATAATCTGATATTTTAGCCATTTTAGCGGCCGATTTTACAGCGTCATCAATATTGCCTAAGCGGTCAACCAGGCCGTTTTTTACCGCCTGGGCGCCGGTCCAGACACGTCCCTGGCCAATACTGTTAATATAAGCCTGCTCTTTTTTACGTCCTTCGGCTACGTGTTTGGTAAAGCCATTATAAATGCGGTTAACTTCGTTCTGTATAATAACTTTTTCGGCATCGGTAAGCGGACGGGTGATATTGCCTAAATCTGAAAATTTGCCGGTTTTTACACCATCAAAGGTAATCCCCAGCTTATGGTTAAAGAATTTCTGCATATTCGGAATGATACCGAATACGCCAATGGAGCCGGTTATGGTATTCGGTTCGGCAAAAATGGAATCGGCTGCACAGGAGATATAGTAGCCGCCGGAAGCCGCCAAATCGCCCATAGATACGATAACCGGTTTTACCTTTTTGGTTAGCACTACTTCACGCCAAATCACATCCGAAGCCAGTGCGCTGCCTCCCGGCGAATTCACCCGCAAAACCACAGCTTTTACCTTTTTGTCGGTACGTGCCTTACGAATTGCCCTTGAAATACGTTCTGAACCCATTGTTTCATCGTTACCTTCGCCGCCGGTAATCTCGCCGGAAGCGTAGACTACGGCAATACGCTTGTCATTATCGCCGCCTGAACCGGAATCTTTCGCGTCATTATAATCGGTAAGAGAAACCGATTTAATGTCGGCATCCTTATCAATATCCAGTCGCTTTCTCAGGTCTGCCAGAACCTCATCTTTATAGGCTAAGGCATCGGCTAATTTATATTGCACTGCTTCAGATGCATTCTGTACTTTCAGGTCGTTGGCTATCGCGAAAAGCGAATCTTTCACAATGCCGCGGCTTGAAGCTATCTGGGTAAGGAAATGGTCGTACATGGAACCAACAAACGAAGTAACCTGCAAGCGGTTCGCGTCGCTCATCTTATCTAAAATAAAGGGCTCAACCGCACTCTTAAATGTCCCTACACGAATTACCTGTGGTTCAATTTCTAACTTATCAAGCGTGCCTTTAAAGAAGGTAAGCTCAGCGCCAAATCCCTTAAATTCAAGCAGCCCTTCGGGGTTAAGATAAACTTTATCGGCAACAGAAGCCAGGTAATAGGCGCCCTGGGTATAGACTTCGCTGTAAGCGACAATGAATTTTTTTGACTTTTTAAACTCAAGCAAAGCATTACGGATTTCCTCTACAGTAGCCATTCCTGCCTGAACGCTGGATAAATCGAGATAAATACCTTTTATCCGGGAATCGGAAGCTGCTTTTTTAATGCTGGACAGGATGTCATTCAATCCCAGGCTCTTATCTTCGTTTATCCCCATATAGGTGAGCGGATTTTTAACGGTACGTTCCTTTATAGGATAAGCCAGGTCGATATGCAAAACAGAGTTGTTGGCCACGTCGGTATTTTTTTCTGCGGAACTAATGACTACGCTTATGGCAATAAGCGCAATAACGAACAGTATAAAGGCAGAGAGGATAAATCCTACGACTGAGGCAAGTACAAATTTGAAGAACTGTTTCATATCAGATTTCTATTATAACTGCTGGAATTATTTGAATGTTTATAAAACATTCAATGGTTCTTTGCAATTTTTTGACTTTTTAATTTTGACTTTTAACTTTTTACTTAGCACCACAAGTATACAAAAATAGAGTGGTTGACCGCTTATATGTTACAATCTAACGCCGGAAAATTTACTTTTGTTGGATGAACAGAGTTTTTTTGCTGCTGGGTAGTAATCTGGGCGACAGGTTCAGCTATCTGAAGCAAGCTATAACGTTGATTAGCAGACATATCGGTCAGGTAGTGCGTCAGTCGGCCGTGTACGAAACAGCCTCGTGGGGTAATGAGCAGCAGCCCGATTACCTGAACCAGGTGCTGGAGATTGAAACTAAATTATCGCCGGAAGATTTACTAAGCCAAGTGCTGAAGATAGAGAAAACGATGGGCCGTATCCGCCATGAAAAGTGGGGGGCACGTATTATTGATATTGATATTTTATTTTATGATAACCGGATAGTTGATGAGAGCGATCTTATTATCCCGCACCCGTACTTGCACCAGCGACGTTTTACGCTGGTACCTTTGGTAGAGTTGGCGCCTGACTTTATGCACCCGAAGCTGAAACAACCGCTCAAAGAGTTGCTCGAAGCATTAACAGATAACCTTGAAGTGCGAAAAGTTATTGGATAGCCTGCTGCTGTTTAAACAGAATGGTGTGGATGATTAATCGGCAGAATTTTTAATTTTAACCTGTAAATTTAAAACCTAAACTATTTATTATGTCAGAAAATACGCAACTGTGGAATATGTCCTATCTCAACGAGATTACCGGTGGCAGCAAAGAATTTATTATTGAAATGATTGATGTGTTTTTAATGCAAACACCCGGTTATTTTGAGGAATTGCTTGAGGCTGTTCAGAATGCCGATTGGAAAACGGTAGGAGATGTAGCCCATAAAATAAAACCTACGCTGGCATTTATGGGTGCAGATCAGGCCAGGGAAGATATGCAAACCGTGGAGCGGAATGCCCGCAATCTGGAGAACCTGGATGGCTTGCCGTCAAAAGTTAATGCCCTTCATGAAATCTGTACATTGCTGTTTGCACAGTTAAAGGAGTATAAGGCGCAGCTTGAAGCAGAGTAAAATCTCACACCCTTGCTTGTATAACCGACAGGATAATATATCCAAAAATAATGACGGGAATAGCGGCGAATTGAGCGATAATGATCAATGCCAGGCTTGCCGCAACCAAAATGTACCGGAAAAGATTCTCTTTGATTCCCAGTGATTTAAATTTGAGCGAGAACAACGGAATTTCAGCTACCAGCAACAGGCTCATTCCCAGGCTGAAGATGAGCAGGAAATAAGGATTGTGGATAAAGTCGGCTAAAAAGGTATTATCGCCCGCTACAATAAACGGGAGCGAAGCAATCAGCATGGCGTTTGCCGGTGTGGGCAAACCAATAAAATTTTCGGTTTGGCGTTCATCGATATTGAATTTGGCCAATCGCAGTGCTGAAAATATAGCAATCAGAAAAGCCGAATAATTAAGATACGGACTTACGTCTGCCAGTTGCGGTGCTTCTAAAAACAACTGGTAAATAATTATTGCCGGCAACAATCCAAAACTGATCACATCCGCCAGCGAATCCAGTTGCTTGCCAATTTCTGAATAAGCTTTCAGTAAACGGGCGAGCATCCCGTCCAGGAAATCAAAGATGGCGGCAATAAAGATGGCATATCCGGCGCTCTTTAAATCGCCGTTAAAGGCAAATACAATACCTACGCATCCGCTAAACAGGTTTAAGCAAGTTACCGTGTTTGGAATATGCTTTTTCATAGCTGCGCAAGACTTAAGTGGAGGGTTTAAGGTGTAAGGTAAAACCTTATACCTTAAACCTCATGCCTTCAACCTTTAGTTATCCGTTCATAGATACTAAAAACTCTTCGTTGGTTTTAGTTCCTCTGATCTGTGTTTGTAAGAACTCCATAGCTTCCTGTGAGTTCATATCAGCCAGGTGATTCCGCAATATCCATACACGTTGCAGGGTTTCGCGGTCATGCAGCAAATCGTCGCGGCGTGTGCTGGATGCTGTAAGGTCGATAGCCGGGAAAATACGTTTGTTGGAAAGCTTGCGATCCAACTGCAATTCCATATTTCCGGTTCCTTTAAACTCTTCAAAAATTACTTCATCCATTTTTGAACCAGTATCGATCAGCGCTGTGGCCAATATGGTAAGTGAGCCGCCATCTTCAATGTTACGGGCAGCACCAAAGAAACGTTTAGGTTTGTGTAACGCGTTGGCATCAACACCACCCGAAAGTATTTTACCCGATGCCGGTGCAACAGTGTTGTATGCCCGTGCCAGGCGGGTAATAGAGTCAAGCAGGATAACCACATCATGACCACATTCAACCATACGTTTGGCCTTTTCGAGTACGATATTAGCTATTTTAACATGGCGGTCTGCCGGCTCGTCGAAGGTAGACGATACCACTTCGGCACGTACGCTACGGGCCATATCGGTTACTTCTTCGGGGCGTTCATCAATCAGTAAGATGATCAGGTAAACCTCCGGATGATTTTTTGCGATGGCATTGGCAACATCCTTTAACAGGATGGTTTTACCGGTTTTTGGTTGGGCCACAATCAACCCCCGCTGACCTTTACCAATTGGCGTAAACAAATCCATGATGCGGGTTGAGTAATTTCCGGCATCGGTAAACAGGTTAAGCCGTTCTGACGGGAACAGGGGCGTAAGGTAATCAAACGGAACACGGTCGCGAACCTCGGCAGGAATGCGGCCATTGATAGCCTCTACACGTACCAGCGGGAAATATTTTTCGCCTTCTTTAGGCGGACGAATACTTCCACGAACGGTATCGCCGGTTTTTAAGCCGAATAATTTTATTTGTGATTGCGAAACATAGATATCGTCAGGCGAGGTGAGGTAGTTGTAATCTGAAGACCGCAAAAAGCCGTAACCGTCGGGCATGATTTCCAGCACACCTTCGTTTACAATTACATTATCAAAATCCAGGTTAGTAGCTAAGTGCTCGTTGATCTTATCCTGAGCTTTAGCTTGTGGCGCCTGGTTATCTTTATTTTGTTTGTCAGCTTTTTTAGGCTGATTGTTAATTGCTTTTTCTTCTTCCTGTGCAGGCTCCGAAATTTTTGAAGGTGCAGTTGCTGCCGAAGCAGTATCCGCCTGGTCAAATAAGGTTTGGTCTGCTGCCGGTTGATCGCTTTTGCGCATCTTGGTAACAGGAACTGCCTGTTTTGTTACGGTACGGGTACGTTTGGCACGCGGTTTTACTTCCTGATCAGGTTCAGCTATAGGGCTTTCATTTGAATGATCGGCAGCCTGTGCAGCGCTTTCTTTAGCAGCTTGTATCAACTGCTCCTGTTCTCTGATCTGGTTAATAAGTTCTTGTTTCCGTAAGCCTTCTACATTGGCTAACCCATAGGTTTTTGCAATTTCACGAAGCTCAGATACGAGCTTGTCGCTCAAATCGGTGGTATTTAACATTAAGATTTTATTATAAATTTTTTTGGATACTTTGTTGCGTTAACAGAATTTATCCATCGGGTACAACATCAACACTGTCAGTATAAACTTTATTGTTTCAAGAAGTTTAATGATTTCCTGATACGCAGGATAAATTTTTCGAGATAACTGCGCAATGTTAATGCATTAATTTCAAATAACAAAAAGTTTGGAAAAATATTTTTTCGGGTCGGGCCCAATTTTGGTTATTTTCGCGTCAAATTTTTCTTCCGTACATGACCCGCAACCAGCTAATTGAGCAGATAAAGCTAAAACGTTCATTTTTATGTGTAGGCTTAGATACCGATATCAACAAAATTCCGTCGTTTTTGCTTGAAAAAAGTGATCCTGTTTTTGAATTTAATAAACAGATCATCGCGGCCACGCAGGATATCTGTGTGGCTTATAAACCGAACGCTGCATTTTATGAATCGCGGGGAATACAAGGCTGGCAAAGTTTAGTTAAAACCTGGCAGCATATACCTTCCCACTGCTTAAGTATAATTGATGCCAAGCGTGGCGATATTGGTAACACTTCGACCATGTACGCCAAAGCCTTTTTTGATAAGGAAGCATCGGGAATGAGCTTTGATGCCATTACCATTGCACCATATATGGGCGCTGATTCGGTAACGCCTTTTCTCCAGTTTCAGGATAAATGGGTAATTCTGCTGGCGCTAACATCCAATGACGGAAGTAAGGATTTCCAGTTTCTTCCTGTTAATAATTCTGAAGAAGCCTTATTCGAAGAAGTGCTCAAAAAGGCGGTTACGTGGGGCAGCGGGGATAATCTGATGTTTGTAGTAGGTGCTACCCGCGGCGAAAATTTTCTGACCATCCGCAAGCATGCACCTGATCATTTTTTACTGGTTCCCGGCGTTGGCGCACAAGGTGGCAGCCTGGAAGATGTATGCCGTTATGGTATGAATGCCGATTGCGGCTTACTGGTTAATGCTTCCCGTTCCATACTTTATGCTTCTAATGGCGAAGATTTTGCCGAGAAAGCCCGCGAAGAAGCGTTGAAAATACAGCAGCAAATGGCCTTGGAATTAGATAAGCTGGGGATTTAAGGCCCACCCCGACCCTCCCAAAGGGAGGGAGCAGGATTGTGCTCCTTATCTTGTTTCTTGCCTCTATGTTCTTGCTTCTATCTGTGGCTTCTGCACTTTTCTGACTTCCCACTTGCGGACTATAAGCCGTTTTTCTAATTTTATGAAATGGATTTCTCTGAAGATTTGCTCCATTTTGTCTGGAAATTCAGGTTGTTTGATACTGCCGGCCTGGAAACAACGCAGGGCGATAGGATGGAGATCATATCGCCGGGTATACATAATACCAATTCGGGGCCGGACTTTGAGCAGGCGAAAATTCGTATTAACGATACCTTATGGGCCGGAAATGTTGAAATGCATCTTCGATCATCCGATTGGTTTAAACATTCCCATCAGCAGGATAAAGCTTACGACAACGTAATTCTGCATGTAGTGTTTGTTGATGACATGCCGGCGGTACGCAGTGACGGGACAGCTATTGCAACACTGGTTTTACAGCATCGTATCTCACCGGATGTAATTAGCCGTTATTCCGGGTTAATGCAGAATATGAACTGGATACCTTGTGAGCACAGCATTCGGCAGGTAGACGATTTTTACATCAGCACCTGGCTTTCGCGGGTGCTGATCGAGCGGTTTGAGCATCGCTCTGAACAGGTTCTAAATCTTGTAAATGAATATAAGGGCAGTTGGGACGATGCTTTTTATATCACACTGGCCCGTAACTTTGGCTTTAAAACCAATGCGTTGCCTTTTGAGCTTCTGGCACGGTCGTTACCACAACAAATACTTGCCCGGTATAAAAACAGTGATCTGCAGATAGAAGCTCTGGTTTTTGGTCAGGCGGGCTTACTGGAAAATGATTTTGCAGACGGATATGGTAATTTATTGAAAACAGAATACCGTTTTCTGGCTGCAAAACACCAGCTTTCGCCCATAGATGGCTACTTATGGAAGTTTATGCGCTTACGCCCGCAGAATTTTCCGACTATCCGCCTGGCACAGTTTGCGGCGTTGGTGCTAAAATCTAATCACCTGTTTTCAAAGATTATTGAGATTACTGACGTTAAAACCATCCGTAGCTTATTTACTGATTTGCCGGTTAACGCCTATTGGGAAACGCATTATCGTTTTGATAAGGAGAGCAAAACACATCATATACAATTAGGAGCAGATTCTATTGATAATATTCTGTTAAATACGGTAGCCTTGTTTTTATTCAGCTATGGACGGTATATCGGTAAGGAGCGTTTTGTGAACCGGGCAATTGCCTTGCTTGAAGATCTGCCTTCTGAAATAAATCATATAGTTAATCGTTTTTATGCTATAGGAGTTAAGCAGGGCAGGGCCGACCGGTCGCAGGCCTTATTGCAATTAAAAAAACAGTATTGCGATCAAAAAAAATGCTTAACTTGCGGGGTTGGTGTTAAGTTAATCCATACAAACTGATGTTTCGGCGTATATTAACTTATTTTGAAAAGCAATCGTTTGGCGTTTGTACGTACTTGGGCGAGCGGTTAAATATTTCCATATCCAAAATACGTTTGTTTTTTATTTATACTTCTTTTCTGGCTGCCGGTTTCCCGATCATTGTTTACCTGCTGGCCGCCTTTTTCTTAGATATCCGCAATTACGTTAAACGTATCCGTACCCGGATTTGGGATTTTTAAGACTGATTGTTCTTGCGAAGTTCGCCAAAGGAAATCAATGGATAATATACTTTAGAATTTCCCTGACCTGTATAAATATAAGCCGAAGCTTATGTATGGTTATTGTAAGGAATATTGTATAATTTTGTAATTACGGAGACATTGATTGTTGAACCTCAAAATAAAAAGCAACTGATTGCCATTAAAGCTGTCCTAAGGGCTTTAAATGTCAGTTTCAGAAAAGAAGGCGAAAGTTCAATCAATCCTTCGCCAAGTGGAGATGCCTGGTTCTCAGACCCTAAGAATATCCAAATTGTTGAAGAAGGCGTGGCAAAAGCTAAAACCGGACCTTGTGTCATTTTGGATGACGCCTTAAAGAAAGAACTTTTCGGAGAATGAATTTTAAAATCTCGCTTGGCCCTTAGCGCTGGAACACATTCAGGCTTTGAAAAAAGCGGGAGAGAAGGTTGCTTTAAAAAAGATTGCTATACTTGTTGATGAGCTAACAAAACACCCTTTTACAGGAACAGGAAAACCAGAGCCATTAAGGCATAATCTTTCAGGTTTGTGGTCAAGGCGCATCAATCAAAAACAC
Source organism: Pedobacter sp. BS3 (assembly GCF_008274585.1). Lineage (GTDB taxonomy): Bacteria > Bacteroidota > Bacteroidia > Sphingobacteriales > Sphingobacteriaceae > Hufsiella_A. Next base: position 241,360 of record NZ_VTRT01000005.1, read on the forward strand.
AGGCTTATTTACCGGGTCGAAGAAGATATCGTGTACATTCAGTCAGTTAAAGGACATTATTCGTAGTATCAGGTTTCTTTTCGATGGTTGTTTCACGAGAAGTTCGCAAAAGTTTAAGCAAAGCTCTCACAGGGGCAAGTTTTGCACATGCGGCATGATTTAGTTTAGTGCTCTTAGCGTGGGATAATTTCATGGTATCTCACACTCCCCTCAATCTTAATCTTAACCTCAATAAACGCTTGCCTGGTTAAGCAAATTAAGCTGTTGCGAGCTTAGTTGTAAGTCCACAGACGCGGTTAGATCGTTGAGTTGTTCCAATGTAGTTGCGCTGGCAATGGGAGCGCAGATGCCGGGTTGCGCTAACAACCATGCTAAAGAAACTTGTGCCGGCTTGCTATTGGTTTGAGCAGCAACTTCGTCCAATGCTTTTAATATCCGGAAGCCACGTTCATTTAGATATTGTTTAATACCTCCGCCACGCTGACTTTTATTTAAATCAGCTTCTGAACGGTATTTCCCGGTTAAGAAACCGCTTGCCAGCGAATAATAGGTAATTACGCTGATATTATTCTCCACACAGATACGCTGCGTACCGGTTTCAAACTCTTTACGGCTATATAGGTTATAGCCCGGCTGGAATGTCTGGTAACGGGGTAACTCGGATCGCTCGCTTGCATCAAGTGAATCCTGGAGTCTCTTAGGCGATAAATTAGATGCCCCGATAATCCGGACTTTGCCTTGCTGTATCAATTGGGCATAGGCTTCGAGTGTTTCTTCAACCGGGGTAATGTTATCATCCCAATGCGTTTGGTATAAGTCGATATAGTCGGTTTGAAGACGTTTTAGCGAACCTTCAACTTCCCTTAAAATGGCAGCTCGGGAAATGTCTTTGATGTCGCTGGTACTGTTCATGGCCGAGCCAACTTTGGTAGCAATAATTACCTTATCACGATTGTTGCGTGATTTTACCCAGTTGCCAATAATGGTTTCAGATTCGCCGCCTTTATTTCCGGGAACCCAGCGGGAATAAGAGTTAGCAGTATCAATGAAGTTGAAGCCCTGTTCAACAAATGCATCCAATAAGGTAAATGATTGCTGTTCATCTACCGTCCATCCAAAAACATTGCCGCCAAATGCCAGCGGCGCTACGGTAATATCCGAGTTTCCGAGAGTACGTTTTATCATTGGTATTGTGAATTATGAAGCCCACCCCGGTCTCCCAAAGGGAGAAGTTGGGACTAATACTATTCGTCTTGTTTCTTGTCTCTATATTCTTGTTTCTTACTTATTTCGCTGCCTTTTCCTGTTTTCTGAAATAACCCCTGAATAGAAAATTATGTTTTAAGGCCTCCATATTTTCATCGAGCTTTTTTGTGCTCGACTCCAGGTTTTTGATAGTGTTTTTTAATTCGTCCGATACCTGCTTGTCATTAAGCAGCGTGCCAACGGCATTATCATTACTGTTGAATTTCGCGGTAGCTTTATCGAGGTTTTGCGTAATCTGTGAAGCAGATTCGGTAGTTTTTTGAAGCTCCGCTACAGAAGTTTTCAACCGGGCAAACACAACCGTATCGGTTAACAACTGGTTCGCCAGGCCGGATTTATTGTTCAGTTTGTTTGTAAAAACGGATAGCGATTGTGTAATCTCGTTAGTATTGGCCGATGCTTTTTGCAGGTTGGCCATTACAGCCTTAAAATTATCAGCCATCTGTTTATCGGTTAACAGGGAACCGATAGTGCCTTCGCCTTTCGCTAATTTAGCCGATAATACTTTGAAATTATTGGTTATTTCTACCAGGTTCTTGTTGTTTTCCTGGAACGTATTCATGATGTCATCGGTACTGGTGGTTTTAGCAACCTGCAACGTACTGCCGTCATCTACGGAAGGAGCGTTTGATGTGCCGCCGTAAATCACCACAATTTTATTGCCTATCATTCCTTCAGAGCCAATTTTTACAAACGCATCTTTATGAATGTATTTCTGCGACTGCTCTTCCACTTTCATGATAACTTCTACTACCGAATTACCTCTCAGGTTAATGGCTTTTACAGTTCCAACCTTTACGCCCGAAAACCAAATGTTGTTACCAGGCTTTAATCCCGAAACATCGTCAAAAACAGCTTTAAGCGTGATGCTGCTTACAAAGGTTTTTTGTTTTGAACCGAGCGTAAGCACGGCAACAATAAAAATAACAATGCCAATGGCTATAAAAATGCCAACTATAACTGAACGCTTATTTTCCTGCTTGCTCATTGGTTTAAAAAGTTATAATCATAAAATGTTTTTACCCGTTCATCATCCGTATCAAAAACCTCCTCAAATGATCCCTGGCGTTTAAATTGTCCGTCAAGTAACATGACGATCCTGTCGCCGGTTTGTTTGGCACAAGCAAGATCGTGGGTGATGATGATAGACGATGTATTATAGCGCTGCTGAACTTCGTTGATCAGGTTGTTGATGTCAATACAGGTGATAGGGTCGAGGCCGGCTGTAGGTTCATCGTACAGCATAATTTCGGGACGCAGGATCAGGGTGCGGGCAATGCCTACACGTTTGCGCTGTCCGCCCGAGAGCTCTGCCGGCATCTGGTTAATGGTATGCAGCAGGCCAACCGCATCCAGAACCTGCTCTACCGAGCGGTTTATTTCCTTCCGGGTCAGGTTCCGCAGGTTTCTTACCAATGGAAATTCCAGGTTTTTGCGAATGGTCATACTATCGTATAGGGCACTGTTCTGAAATGAAAACCCGATTTTTAACCGTAATTTATCCAAATCGCGGGTATTTAGCAGGGGCACTTCCTCGCCCAATACGTTAACCAGGCCACTGTCGGGCTTTAATAAACCCGATATGATTTTGATGAGCACAGATTTTCCGGTTCCCGACCGGCCTAATACAACCAGGTTTTCCCGATTATACAGGTCAAGGTCAATGCCTCTCAATACATGCAGGTCGCCAAAGGATTTAACGAGATTGCGAATGTGTATCACCACCTTGTCTTTATCAATATGTACTTTCGGTTTTTGCATTACCTGAGTGCCGCGACAATTTGAACAACAATGGTTTCTTCAATAAAAATCAGGAACATGGCGATAACTACCGCGGCATTGGCTGCCCGGCCAACGCCTTCTGTTCCTTTGGATGAGTTGTATCCCTGGTAACAGCCTACCATGCCGATGGTGAAGCCGAATAAGATAGCTTTGATGAGGGATGAAAACAGGTCTAAAAAGCTGATGCTTTCAAATGCGCCTTCAAAAAATGTTGCCAGGCTGGTTTCTTCGTTCTGGTGAACATTTAAATAAGAGCCCATCAAGCCCACAAAGCCGGTGTACATGGCTAAAATAGGTATGGTGAACGTGGTTGCCAGCACACGGGTAACTACCAGGAATTTAAACGGGTTGGTAGCCGATACTTCCATGGCGTCAATCTGTTCGGTAACCCGCATGGAGCCTAACTCAGCGCCAATGTTCGAACCTACTTTTCCGGCAGCTATCAGCGCTGTTACCAGTGGAGCCAGCGCACGTACAATAGCTATCGAAATCAGGCTGGGTAACCAGGAAGTAGCGCCGAAATCTTCCAATGAAGGCCGCGACTGTTTGGTAAACACCATACCGGTAATGAATCCTGTAAGGGTAATCAGACCTAATGACCGGTAGCCAACCTGGTAACACTGCCTGACCGTTTCCTTAAATTCAATGGGAGGTGAAAATGCTTCTTTGAAAAAACGTACCACAAAGTTCGATACATCATACAATGTAAAGAACATATTGTCTAACCGCCTGGTAAGTACGGGTTTGTCTGCTTCTTCGTTATCAACGGGACTTTTTCCAGCGTTCATCAATTACTATTATCGTGATGCTTCTGCATTAACGAGCGTACTTAAAAACAAGGTGAAGATAAGGATAACTCGGTAAATGTTATTTATTTTTTCCAGAAAACAGGAAAACGCCTGCTAAGTTTTATATTTTTTTAAGCAGGTGTTTTTCTGTAGGATATCTCATCCTCACTTAATAATTACCTTCATCGCCATCATCATCCGCATGGAGCGTATCCGCATGCTCTTCGGGATGATAGTTTGCCTGCAATTCAGCCAGCTTGGCTTTACCGTAAGCCAGTCGGGTGATGAGTACGAACAATATCGGCACAATGAATATGGCCAGCAAGGTAGCCGCCAGCATACCGCCAATAACGGTCCAGCCGATGGTTGTACGGGCTACAGCGCCTGCACCTGTCGCGAATGCCAGCGGAAGTACGCCTAATATAAATGCGAAGGAGGTCATTATAATGGGGCGTAAACGTAGCTTTACAGCTTCTATGGTTGCCGCTATCAGCTCCATTCCCCAGTCTACACGCTCTTTGGCGAACTCCACAATCAGGATAGCGTTTTTAGCCGATAACCCAATGAGCGTGATTAAACCGATTTGCGCATACACGTTGTTGGTGAGACTGGGCAGCAGGGTAAGGGCCAGTATCGCCCCGAAGGCGCCTAATGGTACCGCCATTAAAATAGAGAACGGAACCGACCAGCTTTCGTACAATGCTGCCAGCAACAGGAACACGAAAACAATGGACAAACTGAAAATAACTACCGTGCTGTTTCCCGAATTGATTTCCTCACGGCTTAGGCCCGAAAAGTCATATCCGTATCCGGCAGGAAGCACCTGTGCGGCAACTTCTTTTAAGGCTTCAATGGCTTGTCCGCTGCTGTAGCCTGGCGCCGCATTGCCGTTAAATTCCGCCGACCTGAACAGGTTATAATGCGAAATCAACGGAGCGCTTTCTACTACCTTGTAGCTGATTAGTGTACTCAACGGAATTTGTACGCCCTGCTGGTTAGTGACATAGTAATTGCCGATATCCTTAATATCCTGCCGGTACATGGTGTCGGCCTGGGCAACCACCCTGAAATTACGCCCGTAGCGTGTAAAATCGTTAATGTATGAGCTACCCATATAAGTTGATATGGTGCTGAACACCGAAGTGAGCGATACGCCCAGTTTCTTGGCTTTTTCGCGGTCAACTGTAATCTGGTAACCCGGAGTTTTGGCCGTAAAGAACGTATAGGCTTTGCCTATTTCGGGGCGCTGATTGGCGGCCATCATAAATTTCATGCAAACCTGTTCAAACTCCTTGATATCGCCCGCCTGACGTTGTTCCAGCATAAAGCTGAATCCGCCGGTATTACCCAGACCGGGTATGGCCGGCGGTGGTACCACCACGATATTAGCACCCTTAATGCCCGAAAACTCTTTCTGCAACTGGGCAATAATGGCATAAAGCTGCTGCGAGGCGTCTTTACGGTCTTCCCAGGATTTAAGCTGGATAAAGAACGTACCGCTGCTGGGTTTGAACGAAAAGTTTAACGCGTTAAGACCGGAAATGGCTGTGGCATTGTTAATGGCCGGTACTTTTTTACTGATAATATCCGACATCTGGTCTAAGATGGCTTTTGTCCGCTGACTTGATGCGCCCTGCGGAAGCTCCACCGAAATAAATAACCGTCCTTCATCTTCGGTAGGGATAAAGCCCGTTGGTTTGGCTTTAAACAATCCGAATGTTCCCACATAAATACAAATCAGGATGATGAACATTAACGGCGCCGCTTTGATGGTTTTTCGTACACCTTCCGTGTACCGGTTTGTGGTGCGGTGAAACCAAACGTTGAACTTGAAGAAGAATTTATTCAACCCGTGCGAATCCTTGTTCAGGTTCATGGGTTTTAGCAGCAGCGAGCATAAGGCCGGTGTTAGCGACAGGGCTACAAACGCCGAAAGAATTACTGATATAGCAATGGTGATGGCGAACTGCTGGTACAAGCGGCCTACGATACCGGGGATAAAGCCTACCGGGATAAACACCGCTGCAAGAATAAGCGCAATGGCAATAACCGGGGCGGTAATATCTTTCATAGCCCGGCGGGTGGCTTCTTTTGCCGACAGCTTTTCGTGGTCGATATAATGCTGTACGGCTTCGACCACCACAATGGCATCGTCTACCACAATACCGATGGCCAATACAAATCCAAATAAGGTTAATGTATTAATGGTAAATCCTAATGGGATGAACAGGATGAATGTTCCGATAATGGACACCGGAATAGCCAGTATGGGGATAAGTGTTGCACGCCAGCTTTGCAGGAATAAAAATACCACGATAGTTACCAGGATAAGCGCTTCTACCAGGGTATGGATTACCTCTTTGATGGATACCTGAACCACCGATACGGTTTCGAAGGCTACCTTATAATCGATATCCTTAGGGAAACTTTTCCTGAGGTCGCTCATGGTTTTGTACACGCCGTCGGCAGTTTCAATGGCATTACTTCCCGGCGACTGGTTTACCAGCAAAATGGTGGTTGGATTACCGTTTATGGTCGATGAACGCCCGTAGCTGAACTGTCCCAGCTCTACGCGGGCAACATCCTTCAGGTAAACAACCGAGCCATCTTCGGGCTTAGTCCGGATAATGATGTCGTTGAACTGGTCTTCGGTAGTCAGGCGCCCGTTTACATAAATAGAGTATTCAAATGCCTGTGACGAATATTGCGGGGTAGAACCCACAGAACCGGCTGCAACCTGCATATTCTGTTCTTTCAGGGCGTTCATTACATCGTTGGGAGTCAGCCCCAGTTGAGTAAGCTTATCCGGCTTCAGCCATACCCGCATACTAAAATCCTGACCGATGGCGGTCACATCACCAACACCTTTTACACGCAATAAGGCATCACGTACGTAAATATTGGTATAATTATCAATGAACTTAATGTCATGCGTTCTGTTAGGCGAATACATGGCCAAAACCATCATGATGGTCGGATTCCGCTTTTTTACGGTAAGCCCGAGGCGTTTTACTTCATCCGGCAGGGTAGGCTCGGCTACGCTTACACGGTTTTGTACGTCCAGTGTGGCAATATCAATGTTGGTTCCAATGTCAAACACCACGTTGGTTGACATACGGCCATCACTGGTTGCGTTAGATTGCAGGTAGGCCATGCCGGGTGTACCGTTAATCTGTGTCTCTACCGGTGTTATTACCGTTTGTTCTACGGTTTGTGCATCAGCGCCGGTGTAAACGCCCGAAACCTGAACGGTTGGCGGGGTTATATCCGGGTACTGGCTTATGGGCAGCGACCGTATGGCCAGAATACCTACTAAAACAATTACAATAGATATTACAATGGAGGTTACCGGTCTTCTTATAAATACTTCAGATATCATGTTGAATCAGTTATGACTTAACAAAAACAGGAATGCTGCTGATATTAAGCTTTTAATTATTGATGTATTTTCGTTTTAACTAAGGCATCAATGAGCCCGCCAAATGGTGGGTTTTGACTTTTAACTTTTTATTTTTGACTTTGCTTGTTGGCGTCGCCTTCTGTTATCTTGCTGCCGTCACGCAGGTTTTGGATGCCGTCAACAACAATGGTTTCGCCTTCTTTCAACCCCTCACGTACTACAATCTTATCAGCCGAACGGCTGCCCAGCTTAACGTTCCGCTGGCTAACCACGTTGTTGTTTACCACAAATACATAATATTCGCCCATTTGCTCCGTAACCGCCTTGTACGGAATAACTACCTGCTCGCCGGTATCATTATTTAATACGCGTACGTTAGCGGTCATGCCGGCACGCAAGGCATGCTGCGGGTTCGGAAAGCTAAGCCGTATCTTGATGGTTCCGGTTTGCGGGTCAACGGCTCGGTCTATGGTGTAAATGCTTCCGCTATAGCGATAAATGCTTTGGTCTGAAAATGCCAGTGTAAACAACGAATCGGTTTTGGCCGTTCTTAACCGGTTAAACCGTGGAATTTCATCCTGCCCGATGGCTATATCCGCGGCAATGGGATTATCGCTTGAAATGGTATTTAGCAGGGTAGAGCCGGGAGTAATCAGGGCGCCGAGCTTTACCTGCGAGATACCGATAGTTCCGGCAAACGGCGCTACAATAATGGATTTATTCAGGTCTACACGGGCATTATCGGCCTGGGCTTGTGCCGCTGCCAGCTGCGATTTGGCATTGTTCAAGTCGGTGAGCGCATAATCTACCCGTTGTTTGGCAATAGCGTCCTGTTGCGCCAGCTTGTTATAGCGGTCTGCATCTTTCTGGGCTTTATCCAGATTAGCTTTCGCGATAGCTACGTTGGCTGATGCCTGGTTATATGCCGCCTGGTATTTGCTGCGGTCTATTTCGTACAGCTTCTGACCTTTGTTTACCTGCTGTCCGTCTTTAATAAATATTGCTGTGATATATCCGCCAACTTCACCACGCAATTCTACTTCATTGATAGGTACTATGGTTGCGGGATAAGTGTCAATACCGGTAATGTGTTCTTTGCTTACCTGAGTTGTAACCACCGGAACCGCCATATCTGCCGGATTCTGTTGGGCCTGTTTTGCCGAATTGCCACATGAGGCTAATACCACTGATGCGGTAATGAATGATGCGGTCCAAAATAAATGCTTGTTCATTGTTGTCGATATTATGGGTTGACGGTTATGTTTCCTAATGCCTGCTGTACATCCAGCTTGCTTGATAATAAACTGTATAGTGCGTTTAAGTAGTTGATTTCTGCGCTGCGAAGGTCGGTTTCTGCCGTGGTAACTTCCAGGTAGCTTTTTATACCTTCGTTGTATTGCAGCTTAATGGTGTTGTATACGTCTTTAGAAAGCTCAACGTTCTCACGTTGGGTTTTCCATTCGTTCAGGTTGCTTTTATAGGCAGCCATTGCCTGTTCATATTGCGTGTTAATGGCTTTTTTAGTTTCGGTAATGTCCAGGTCTAAGCGCAAATCCTGTAACTGTGCTTTACGCATGTTCTGGTAGCGGCGGGTTCCGGTAAATATGGGCATTGCCAGCTTTAAGCCTACCTGCGAGTTCGGGTAAACCTGGTTGTACAGATTGCCGAAGCTGTTATTCTGATACACCCAGTTATAGTTTATAAACGCGGAGAGGCTGGGTAAAAAGCCGTACTTATAATAGTTGATGTTCAGGCTTTGTATCTGTTTCTCGGTTTGCAATTGCTTATACTCTACCCGGTTGGCGTAGTTTACCTGTTGGGTAGTGTCCAGCAGGATTTGCTGCTCCATGCGCTGGTTGCTGTAATTCAGCTTCAGGTCGGCATTTACCGGGTAACCCATTAATTGTTTCAGGTAAGCGTACTGGTATTTCAGGGTTTCGTTGGTGCGCTTTAAGTCGGCCTTCGCATTACTTAGCGAGATGGTTGCCCGCTTATAATCGGTTTTATCTACCAAACCTGCCTGGTATTGCGCATACGAATCTTTAAGCTGCTTATCCAGCCGGGCGATTTCTTCGTTCAGGATTCCCTGCTGCTCATTGCTGGTCAGAATGGCGTAAAATGCTTTGCTTACCGTTACTACCGTGCTGATTTTGGTCAGTTCGGTAGCTTGCCTATTACCGGTGCGGGTATATTTGGCTCCTTTGGCAGCCAGTAATAAATCGTTGGTAAAGATGTTCTGGTCTGCCTGAAGCAGGAAGTTGGACGTGTTGCCTATTTGTTGCAGCTTTTGGCCATTGAATATGGTCACCGGAGGTTTCAGATAATGCGACGCGTTGGCCTCGCCGCGTATTTGGGGCAGCCATCCCGCCAGGGCCGCTTTAATATCCCGCTCGCCGATTTCCTCGTCAATAATGGATTGGTTTACCGCCGGACGATTTTTCAGGGCGTAATTTACACAGTCCTCCAGCGTAGGGTTTTGCAGTAGTGAATCGGTTTTTGCTTCCTGGGCAAAACCGTGTTGTCTGCACAGCAGAAACAACAGCAGGTAACATACAGATTTATTGAGCTTCATATATTTAAGGTACAAGTTAATGGGCTTTAATACCATCCCAGATAATTAAAGCCATGTTTTCAAGTTCTTCGTAAGTAAATTCCCGCCTTTTTGCGTGATGCAGTTTCGCGGTAGCTACAATGCTGCCCCGTATAATGGGAGCCAGCAATTCAAATTCTATCGGTTTTAAATGTCCGTTATCAATTCCCCAGCGGTAAAACCCGATTACTTTTTCCTGCCAGATGGCGCTTTCTTTTTCCGGGTACAGCTTCAGGTAAGGCGAATTGACATATTGTTCTAAAAAGTTAAGCACACTTTCGTGATGAATGTAATACCGGCAATTCCGTATCCACAAGGCTAGAAAACGGGCCTTGAACGGTTTTCCGGGGTCATCATCAGTCATTAAACCCAGTGCCATGTCGTTTTTTACCTGTACATAAATATCTGAGATCAGCTCATCCTTACAGGGAAAATAATGATAAATGGTGGCGGGCGCTACGCCGGCATTACGGGCTATCTGACTGATGGGCGTACCATGGAAACCATGGTCTTTAATCAGTTCAATAGCGCTGTTTACAATAGCGCTTCGTTTGCAGGTAGTATCATCTAATCGAACGCCCATTCGGGTGGCAAAGTAAGATAAAAAGGTTTAATTGTTTATTAAACATATTCCGTTTATGACAATTGGCTGATGTAAGATTTTTGTTGCAGGAAGCAGTAATAAAAGTCAAAATTCAAAAGTGGGAAATCGCAGAACTGGTTCAGTTGAATGACAATACAGGTTGATTGATTTTTAGAAAAGCAATGCTTGTGCCATTTGGGTTCGGGTAGCCCGGCTTTACGCTTATACTGCACGAGCATTAGCCGCAAGGCCGGTATCCGCTCAATCCGGTTTAGCCTGGGTGGGGCAGTGGGGTTATTTAGCTGTATAAACGGATAGAAATGTTTATATACGACTAAGTGCTTATATTTGGGTATTGGCGGTCAAGCGTTTTGAGCGATGCTAACGAAACGGTTATAGTATATAGTAGCTATAATAATCGAACTGAAACAGAAATGATTGAAAACCTAAAAAATACGACTTCTCAGTTGATTGAGAAATACATTGACATTTTAGCCAAAAACGGAGAACCTGATGAGGTTTACAAATATCTGGCGATAAGCACCTTTCAGAAAAATTGGAATTTAGAAGCAGACGATTTTTATCAAATGTTTCGGACTTCTTTTAGCAAAGTTTCAAATCTACTATATCAGAATTCTTGGGGATTTATCGAAAAATCAGCTCAAAATTTTCCCGAAGAAACAAGAGAAATGTTTCGTAATTTATATGACGAATCAGTAGAAATTGCACAAAGGATAAAAACCTTTCAAGTCGAATCAGAGAAATTATTACCCAAAGTCAGACAAACATTAAACCGAACCAATATTAACGCTCAACAAGATGAGCGAACAATTTCGGTTTATTTGGCTTTTCGTTTTCCTGAAAAATATATGTTGTACAAAGCAGATTATTACAAGAATTTCTGTGACCAACTCAATATAAAAGCGAAAAAATCTGGAGAACGATTTTTGCATTTGCAAGAATTAGCCAATCAAATTATTGAAGAAAGTTTATTGGATGATGAAAATTTCATCAATACATATCGCAAATTTTATCAAAAACCAGATTGGGAAGATAAATATCTGATGATTCAGAATATTTTGTATGTCGTTTTTAGAGATTTTAAAGAAACTGATTTAGTCAATCTATTGAAAGATTTTGACCGAAAAGATTTGGAGGAATACTATGAGTTTTTAGATAAAATCATAGAAAAGTTCGGCTTACAACAAAATGACCAAAGATTGGTTTTCAATTTTCGAAACAAAAAATTTATCGTGTTCACGATAGGTCAAAGATATATTCTTCGAGTTAATAATTCTAAAAGTACTGAATTAACATTTGGAGCGATTTCTACCGAAGGATTTACAGAAAGGTATTCTAATTTTGACGGAAATCCAAAAGCATATTGGAATGGCACAAATACTATTTCAGAAATAAACAATCATCAAATTAAGGTTTTTGATGCAGTTGAGCAAGTACTCAATCGCACTCAAATTTCAGGATATTCCAAGTACAACAAAAAAGAATTAGAACAAATGGCTTTTGATGTAGATTTTAGAAATGAAATTTTGAACCAATTGGATAATCAAACAACAACCGAAAAGCCAATGGAAATTACAAAATTCGATAAAAAAACGCCTCTCAATCAAATTTTGTTTGGTGCTCCGGGAACAGGAAAAACGTACAACACAAAAAGAATAGCTGTTGAAATCATCAACGGAAAAAAAGCAAGAACTCGTGAAGAAATAAATGCGGAATATGAAAATTTGGTTAATGCTAAACAAATTGTATTTACTACGTTTCATCAAAGTTTGAGCTACGAGGATTTTATCGAGGGAATAAAACCTGAAACATCGGACGGTAATGTAACTTACGAAGTAAAAGACGGAATTTTTAAAAGTTTGTGCCAAAATGCCAACCCTAAAAACACCGTAAGTTTTGAAAATGCTTATGAGAAACTTCAACAAAAATTAGCTGAAAATGAAATAATTGAGCTTAAAACTCCGACAGACAAAACTTTTTCAATTACTCTTAATAAAAACGGAAATTTAAGTTTGATGACAGGAAGCAAGAGAGAAAAACAAGGCGTTTTAACCAAAGAAAAATTATTACAACAACTAAACGGAAAAGAGGTTTTTATTGGTTGGGAGGGATATTTTAAAGGTGTTATCAATCATTTGAAGTCCGAATTTAACTTCAATCCTGAAACAACTGAAAACACTAAAAATTACGTCCTCATCATTGACGAAATCAACCGTGGAAATGTTTCCGCAATTTTCGGAGAACTCATAACACTTTTGGAAGAAGACAAACGAAAAGGAAATAAGGAACAAACCGAAGTAACACTTCCCTATTCCAATGATAAATTTTCTGTTCCCAATAATGTTTATGTCATTGGAACAATGAACACAGCCGACCGAAGTGTAGAAGCATTGGACACCGCTTTGAGAAGGCGTTTTTCGTTTACGGAAATGCAACCCAATCCCGAAATTTTGTTGGATTCGGAATATCGAGATGTCGATTTGAAAAAATTGTTGGAAACAATAAACCAACGCATTGAAGTATTGATTGACAAAGACCATCAAATTGGTCATTCATACTTTATCGGGATTCAAAATTTAGACGATTTGAAGTTGGTTTTTAAAGACAAAATTATTCCGCTTTTGGAAGAATATTTTTATGGAGATTTCGGGAAAATCGGTTTGGTTTTAGGTGGTAATTTCATTTTTCAAGAAGAAAACACAGCAAAATTCCCGAAAAACTTCACGTATGAAAATGACTTTTTAGAAGATAAAAAAGTATTTCGTTTTACTTCGTTTGACAATTGGAATGAACAAACTTTTATTTCTGTTTACGAAGATTAACGAATGAATAACAAAAAATTCATACAAGTATTCGAGTATCAAAAATTACGATATGATGATTCGGGAATTTTCCGAAAACATCATTTTGATGCAATGGTAAAATTCAATGAATTGCACCAAAACAAATACTTTACAATTATTCATAAAGGAATCCGATTTGGTAGTTATGTTGGTGTGATTCAAATTGGTGGTTTAACGATTGAAATTCTTCCAAAAGCAGACAATAACGAAAATGCAGACAAAAATCTTTGGCAAAATGTGTTGCTGAATATGCTGAAAGTCTGCAAACACATTCAAGTTGAATCTATTTCAGAAACGCAACTAAAAAAACGCTACCATTCCATTTTAGACGTTTATTTTGAGTTGTATTTAAACGAAGTTGAGCGATTGGTAAAAAAAGGATTGATAAAAAAATACCGAAAAAATCAATCCAACCAAAACGCTTTAAAAGGCAAATTGCTTTTTGCTCAAAACATTCAGCAAAATTTGGTTCACAAAGAACGTTTTTACTGTGAACATCAGGTTTACGACAAAAACCATTTGTTACATCAGATTTTATTTAAAGGTCTGTTAGTTTTGAAAACCTTTGTGAGCGATTCTTTAAAAGATAAATTAAACCGATTACTGTTTGAATTTCAAGATTTTAAAAACATAAATATTCAGAAAAAACATTTTGATAAGATTATCATTGACCGAAAAAGTCATGATTATCAAAAGGCTATAGATATTGCAAAAATCATCATTCTGAATTATTCGCCAAGTTTGAATTACGGAAACGAAAACTTACTCACGCTTTTGTTTGATATGAATGTTTTGTGGGAAGAATATATTTTCAGAATTCTTCAAAAACATAAAACCAATGAGATAGAGGTTTTATTTCAGAACTCAGATAAATTTTGGGAAAATAAAAAGATTCGTCCTGACATCGTTTTGAAAATGAAAGACGAAACATTTGTAATTGACACCAAATGGAAAATAGTAGATTCTACCAATCCATCAGACGATGACATAAAGCAAATGTTTGTTTATAATCTGCATTGGAAAGCCGAAAAGACATTATTGCTTTATCCTAAAATCAATCAAAGTGACAGCCATTTCGGAACATTCCACTATGATAATTTAGGCAAAAAATGTAAACTAGGTTTTGTTGACATTACCAATAACCTTACTATAAAACAGAGTAGAATCGTAGCGGATGATATTTTTGCAAAATTGAATACGACGTTGAATATTTAGAGAAAGTCCGATAAAGCGAAGCTCTCTTACGCTGGCTTAAGTTTAAGCTTGGATTATGCAAGGACTAACTTATGCCATTATAAACTATTAACAGGTACAGGCTTTTACAGCTTAAAGGCACACGCGGCACGCGATGCGCCCGATAGAGCGAAGCTCCGGCTTCGTTCGGGTACTTTTAAGCCTCTGGCTTTACTTATATGCTGATAGCTTTTCAATTGATTTCTTGAAAAGTCCGGTCGCTAATATTGAAGATAATAGTGCAATTTAAAACCTGTATCCTACGCTAAACCGGCTTGCCGTAGATTGATCAAAAATAAAATGAAATTGCTTTAGCTGAAAGAAAAAAGCGAATGCCGACGATCCCCTGCCGTTACCCCAGATAATATCATCGTTGTTGTTATGAGAACCAACTCCTTTGTATTTTAAGTTGCCAAAAGTTTTGCCTATAGTTAGTTTGAACCCGAATTGCGTATGTATGGAATTTTTAGTGTGCCAGATAACTTCACTGCTCAGTCCCGCGGAAAAAAGATCACTGCGTGTGATACTGTAAGCATCGGGAATACCAATAACCGATTTGCGGTAGTGGTAGTAATCACCAAACTCTTTGTTGTAGGCAAGTTCCAACCCGATAACCCTGAAATCTGTTCTGCCTGAACTGGTTACCAGGTTTGCAGACGTATTTAAATTAAAACCCGAGAAATTTTTTCTGTCGAGAACATTAACTACAGTAGTATCTATGGAATTATTTTCTACCGTTCCAAAATATCCCCCGCCTCCATAAGAAACATTGATGTTTTTTAAATAATGACTTCGGGAAAAACTGAACTGTCCAAAGGTACTTTCTTCATCAAGGTTTGCCATTGATTTACCACCGTAGGTGGCGGTAACGTAATTTGATGTTTTAATGCTGTCGAAAGACATTGGCTTGGGCATGTAGGTTAAATCGGCTTTGAGCATTACCGGCATATAATATCTTATGGAATCACATCCGGAAAGCAAAACAACAAGAAATGCCGGAAAGTAAATTTTCTTCATAACTGGTTAATCGGTTTTTAATTATAGTACGACTATTTTAGTCGTAACGCTACAGCCGGATTAAAAAATAGCGTAATCCGACCATATCGTTTAAATCTTAGAAGCTGTTTAAAAATGAAAAAGTGAAGTTATACAGAGGCTGCTGGTGGTGACACCAGCAGCGGCAGGGAGCCATGTACGGTGTCTTCACCGTCCATTGTTTAACCCTGTAAAATAAAATTTAAACAGCTTCTCACAGGGCCCGGATATAAGCCATTTTTAAAAACCGTAGAACTTCTTCATTCAAGTCGTCGGGGGAATATAGGCGCAAATGATGGTTGAACTGCTTATCATCTCCGGGAACCTGTGCGATTTTATGAAAGCATAAATTATCGGGATGCGGTTCTGTAAACGGTATAACCACGTTGATGAAATTTTTACCAAGCTGGTTAATATACGCGAAGCGAATACGGGCAGCAATGGCAATCATACTTTTTGTGGGGCGTATGCTGACTTCGCCAAGCTGTTTACAGGCCGCCGTAAAATGATGATATAACGCAACGGTATAGTCGCTTTTTCCGGTTAGAAAGGCTTCTATAGTAT
The DNA here is from genome assembly GCF_008274585.1 of Pedobacter sp. BS3. Classification (GTDB taxonomy): domain Bacteria; phylum Bacteroidota; class Bacteroidia; order Sphingobacteriales; family Sphingobacteriaceae; genus Hufsiella_A. The sequence continues at coordinate 257,465 of NZ_VTRT01000005.1, forward strand.
TCTCATTGCAGGAATGAGTCTGGTTCTGTTGGGCAAAATCCTGATGACAAAACGGGCAAGTCCACATTGGTTCTTCTTTTTTATAAAAGTAGCCGAAATTTAATTGTTTACAGGCTTAAGTTAAATGCCCGTAGCTGAGCTTTATCCGTTATTCTACTTCTTCCCACCAGGTCGTAAATGTCTGGTTAGTGTTGTTGAGGTCAACCATTTCACCAATTTTGGGTGTTATTAGGGGAAGATGATATGTTTTGTTAAGCTCGGTGATTGTTTTCAGTGGCTCATCCCAGGCATGTTGGGCCAGGGCGAATTTAGATGAATGTGCCGGGAACAAGCGTTTCGCTTTTAAATCGCGGGCAGCCTGCAAAACTTCGTTGGGTAACATGTGAATAGCCTGCCAGGCAACATTGTACTGTCCGTTATCCAGTACGGCCAAATCAAACGGCCCGAATTTTTCGCCGATTTCAGCAAAATGTGTATCGTAACCACTGTCGCCGCCCAGGTAAAGGTTAAGCTTAGGCGTTTGCAGAATATACGATAGCCATAAGGTATTATTTCGGTTAAATCCCCTGCCGGAAAAATGCCTTGCCGGAGTAGTGTGTAAGGTGAGATTATTAGCAAGCGCAAGAGTTTCGTCCCAGTCCTGCTCAATGATTTTTTCAGTATCAAATCCCCAGCGTTCAAAATGTCCGCCTACGCCAAGTCCGCATACAATGTGTTTTACCTTGCTTTTTAGCGCTATAATGGTTTCGTAATCCAAATGGTCGTAATGATCATGCGTAATAAGCAGGTAATCAATCTCAGGCATATCGTTTGGCGTGTAAATATCGCTGCCCTTAAAAGCTAAATTTGTTCCTGGAATAGGAGAGGCGTTACCGCTAAAAACCGGGTCGACTAAAAAACGTATGCCTTCTAATTGCAGAAAGTAAGACGAATGTCCGAACCACACTAACACATCGCTTTTTGTGGAAAGCGCCTTTAAATCTGTTTTAACGGAAGGGATTAAACCGGTTGGTTTTCTTCGTGGCAGGGCTTTAAAGAATTGTTTATAGAGTAAGCCCATCATGGAATATCCCTTAGTTAATGTCGGCGTATAATGCGTGTTCTGAAATTTGCCGTCAGCGTAATTACGAGATAGGGTTATTCGTTTTAAGCGTTCGCCGTTTGGAGCCTTTCCGAATTTAGGAAGTCGGGTATAAAGAAGTATTATTATCCATATTAACAGGATGATGAATAGAATTATCATTATCATGGGAGTGGTTATCCGTTTTAGCTGATAATTAGCATGGTAATCTGTAGCCTGGTGTAAAATTTAACGGCCCGAATGTACAATTTATCGTGCAGGAATTGCAAGCGCAAAGTCAACACGGCGTAAAATGCCGGTACCTGTCCTGTTATTTTGCCGGCAGTTTGTTTCTTTTGTAAAAAGGAGATAGTTCAATGAATTTTTACTCACGTAAATGGATCAAACCGGAAGACCTGAACCCTAACGGTACCTTATTTGGCGGTAGCTTGTTACGGTGGATCGATGAAGAAGCTGCTATTTATACCATGTGCCAGTTGGGCCGTAGCCGCATTGTCACCAAGTTTATATCAGAAATTAACTTTGTAAGTTCGGCACGCCAGGGCGATGTGATAGAAATGGGTATCGCGGCAACCGCTTTTGGCCGGACATCCATCACCCTATGTTGCGAAGTTCGTAACAAGGTAACCAAGCAAAGCATTCTCACCATTGATAAAATGGTTTTTGTGCATGTGGATGAGAATGGAGTTCCTGCCCCGCATGGAAAAACCGGGGTAATTAGCGCTGAAGAGGCTTTTAAAAAGGATTAACCCACGTTTGGTTAAACCACGGCCCGGCCGATACTGCTTCTTTGCGGCACCGGGATTTGTACGTGGTTATCCATAAAATACATTTTATAAGCGTCATTGGGACTCAGAAATGTAACGCTGCTAAAACCTTCCCGGTACAGTTGACGGCTAAGTTCATCGTGATTGATATGTGTAATCCAGGGTTCGCCTAATGCGGCTGCCCGTGCTGCGGTTATACTTTCCGGAGCCTGATCCCGGTGTTGCGACATCGTAAAAACAATCTCGCTTTGTTGTGGCAACGCAGCCACAAACCGGAAAATACGATCCACCGCCTTGCGGCTAAGATAAACCATTACACCCAGGCAGGCAATAAAGAGCGGTTTGGTGAAGTCTATACAACTGTCTAATGCGGTTGTCCATTCGTCCGATTCCAAATCGATAGTAATAAAATTGAGATTTTCTGGTAAAGATACGTGGGCTTGCCGTAGCTTAAGTAGTTTTTCTGCCTGGCTGGCCGGATGATCCGCTTCAGTAATCATAAGTTCATCAGCCCAACCAGGTTGCCTGTAAGCGAATGTGTCTAAACCGGCGCCCAATATCAAATACTGCCGGATACCCCGGTCAACCGCCTGTTTTAAACAATCTTCGGCATAGCGGCTTCGTAAAACGATGTGGGTTCGTAATGCCATCATCTTAGGATGATAAAAATATTCGCTATGCTGACGGATGTATTCAGGGGCTTCCGGGTTTATTAACCGTAGAATAACAGGATCATCCAGTAATTTATTGTGGCCATCAATAAGCTGGTGTGCGGCCCGTAACATGGCGGCTCCTATAGCTGTAGCGCTTCCGGTTTCTTTATCCATTTTTTCAGTTATTTCGGTTGTTACCGATGCGTACGAAAAGTTCAATACGATTATAAAACGGGTCAATAACGGTCATAATGAGTATATCAGCATCCCAATCAAGTTTACGAAGCCCAGGCCGCATATATTTATAATTTTTATTGTTGATTGATTTATATAACAGCTTATATACACCTTTCGCACATTTGTTTTAGGACAAACTTTCTATAATGGCTTTTATCATTTTGTCATCTATGCTATCAAACTCAGACTTATCATAGATAGTTAGCAGGTATACTTCTTTGTTATCGCTTATTGTGTAGGTGATAACTCGCCCACCGCCGCTTTTCCCTTTTCCTTTACTCTTAATTGCAAGCCTGATTTTGTATGTATTGTTACCTAAGGGAGTTCCGGTTTCTGGCTTAACCGTAAGAGTAGTATTCAAAACGACCAATTCTTGTTTAAGAGAGGGGAATTTTTTGATAAGTCGTTTTGCTTCTCTCTTAAACTTGTCACTTGGGATGACGCTAAAGCTCATTCAAAAACTCATCAAGTGTTTGCTTATGTCCTTTTGTTTGTTTAAGAGTAGCAACTTGCTCATATGCTTCTTTAAGGTCAGAACGTAGCTTTAAAGCCTGCTCATACTTTTTCAGCTTGTCAAGTAATTTTCTCCATTCGTTTAAAGGTAGCTGTACAGCTTGTACCTTACCATGTATATCGTTTACATATTGTAGTGCGACTTTCATATTTCAAATTTATTATTTTTTCCTGAACTATGAGTGCCTGAAAACAGGTTAAGATTTAAAGATAACGATCGGTATGATTTACTGTTCAAAAAACAAGGCATCCGATGCTATCAGATGCCTTGTTTTTTAAAATGACTCAATCCGGTTACCTTCTTGACGGTCTGCCACCGTTACGCTGATTAGAACCCTCGTTGTGGGAAGGCTGGCTTGACCGTGAACGTTCAACGTTTTGTTGCTCACGTTGCGTCCGTTGCTGTTGCCTTGCCTGTTCAGCTTGCTGGCGTTGTTGCTGTTGTTGTCGTTCAGCCCGTTGCTGCTCATACTGGCGTGTACGCTCGGCTTGCTGACGTTGTTGCTCTGCAGCCTGTTGTTCGCGTTGTGCCCGCTGTTGCTGATATTGCTGCATCCGTTCAGTTCGTTGTTGTTCCTGCTGACGTGTGCGTTCAGCCTGCTGGCGTTGTTGGGTAGCCTGATCCTGTTGTTGCCGCTGTTGCTCACGCTGTTGTCGTTGCTGTTCATACAATTGCCTGCGTTGTTGCATCTGCTCTGCAGAACGACTTTCACCACGATCTTCCTGCTGCCTTCTTTGCCGCCATTCGGCAGAACGATCTGCCCGTTGGACATCGTTATTCCTGTTCCGCTGATGTTCTGAACTTACACCCTGATTATTACGGTTATTGGGCGTGTTAGCATTTCCTTCAGAACGGCTTGGACGGGGTCTGTTATTATCAACGTTAACAGGCTGCCTGTTAGATCTGTCGTACACTTTAGAAGGTGCATCATTGCGACCTTTTACTACTACCGGCCGGTATAAGTTCACGTTATTTCCCGAAATTCTTGAGCGGTCGGGACGATGCTCATCGTTGATCCGGTAAACGTTTACCCGGTTGCGGGTTACCCGTTCAAGTTCGCTCACCCGGGGGCCACTGTAGTAACGCCTGTTGTTATACACATATACGTTATTGATAATGGTTGTACGACTGAAAATATTCACGTTTCGCGGACGCGGAGCATAGTAGTCGTAAATACGCGGACTGCAAATGTATTGTTGCGGCACAAATACCCAGAAATTTAAGGGGATATTTACCGAGACACCAATGGTCATTCCCGGACCTAAGGGGGCCCATCCATAATATCCGCCCCCGGTGCGCCAGTCAACCCATGCCGGGCCCCATTCGCTGTCGGGAACCCATACCCAGCCGTTAAAATCATCATAAAACCAACGCCCGTAATGAAATGGCGCCCATCCCCAGTCATAATCAGAAACCCAGGTGTTACCATAAGCGGTAACTACCCAGTGCCCGCGGGTAGCATAAGGTGCAAAATCCGGCTCTACATCTGGCGCCCACACATAGCCATATTCGGGGGTATTGATCCACCGGCCATACGGAGCTAACTGATCGTAAAATAGCTGAAAGGATATATTTACAGGCCTCGCCTGCGTTTTTTGCGGAGTTACTGCGCTTAAACCGGTGAGGGTTAGAGCAGCTAACATCCAGAGTTTGATCCATCGTTTCATAGTCTTTCCTGTATTAATGGCTTTCGCCTTGTTATATGGTATAGACGATACAACATCTTAAAACGTTTACTGCGATTACTTAAGTGTACAAAGATGTTACAATAGTATGAGATGGATGATTTATTAAATTTGATCAATCATTGTTGCTGGTATAGTGTTAAGTCAAAATAGCCAATCAGTGAATGATTTATTTAAACGCTGTATATAGCTATCCAATATAAAAATAAACTATGAAATTAGTTATTGTACGGCACGGACAATCTGCATGGAACCTGGAGAACCGTTTTACCGGCTGGGTTGACGTTGATTTAACTGACCAGGGCAGGGAAGAGGCCAGGCTTTCGGGCGAGAAGCTAAAAGATATACCGTTTGATGTTTGTTTTGCATCCGAACTGAAGCGTGCCATTGAAACGCTGGATATTATCCTGCATGTTACAGGACAAACAGACTTACCGGTTTTTAAGGATGCCGCACTGAATGAACGTATGTATGGCGATTTACAGGGATTGAATAAAGCCGAAACAGCCGAGAAGTTCGGTGCTGTACAAGTTGCCTTGTGGCGAAGAAGCTTTTCCGTTGCTCCGCCCGGCGGAGAGAGCCTGAAAGATACGCAGGTGCGGGTTTTAGCCTATTATCACTCACATATTGTGCCCTATTTAGAACAAGGGAATAACGTACTTATTGTGGCGCATGGCAATAGCCTGCGGGCATTAATGATGTATCTTGAGCATATCAGTGAAGAAGCAATTGCTGAGATAAACATACTTACCGGTGTGCCGCGTTTGTATATATTTGATGCGCAATTAGCGTTGCAGGAAGTAAAAAATTTATAATGAACAGCGAAATTCTGAATGAACTGGTAACCACATCCATGCCTTTTGGAAAATATAAAGGTACGTTGCTTTGTAACCTGCCTGAATATTATTTAAACTGGCTTTACACCAAAGGGTTTCCGCCAGGGAAATTGGGTATGCAGTTAGCAACCATGTATGAAATTAAGCTGAACGGCCTGGATTACCTGCTTGCCCCGCTTAAAAAAGCGAAAAATAGATAAAAAGGTCACTCTTTAGTTGAGAGTAACCTTTATATGCTGTTTGTAACGAAATCAATTAGCCGTTAAACAGCGCTTTGTACACGCAATTTAACACTGCCGGCCAGCTTATCTGCCTGTCCGGAAATCTGGTCAATGCTGTCAGCAGCCTTATCTTTCAGGTCGGATATTAAACCGCCCAGGTTTTTTAACGAGCTGCTTAGTTTATCGCAGGTTTCTTTTCCGTTATCTGTTGCCAGTAAGTAATACACCGCTGCTCCAGCAGCCAGCCCCGCCAGCATTACTGTTGCTATTTTAGATTTGTTACTCATAATATTAGTTGTTTTACCGGATATAGTATAAAAACCCTGCCAGAATTTTGGGTGAAACCCGAAAATGACTTATAATAACAATTTCCGTGCAGGAAGAAGGGTTATTTCTTTGCCTTCAACATGATATACATCTTCCTGGTGCAGCGTTATGATATTCCCTTTTTCCAAACCGAAAAAAATCATCGCTTCAACCAAACCTGCTATTTTCCTTTTCACTTTTCGGGCTTTCAACTCGCTGTCTAATCTCCGGAAATCATCTTTTTCAAAGCCTGCCAAACGAGGGTCTTCAAAGTTTAAAACAATGATTTTCCCGAAACCGAAGGTAATAGCTGACGCAGCAACGTGCTTTTGCCACAACGCCGTATGCCAGTTACAATGCTCGCGAAACTCTCGTGGAGCTTTATTGCAGTAAGTTTTTCACGTTTTACGCTGCTGTCTTTTTTTAGCCAGGCTTCGTTTTGAGAATCTATTACTTCCGCTATCAGGCTTTGCGCTATCATTGCTGTTTTGTTTGATACAAAAATATAATATTGTTTGATGGTATCAAACGAAGTGGTTGTTTTCTGGCAAATGAAAAGTTTCTTTTGCCTCTGAAATCTTTATGTTATAAAGCCAAAGATTATTACTAATGGTGAGCGTTATACTGCAATATTCTGTTGCTTTCCGGAGCTCTTTGGATCAAGTGCAGCGTTATGGTCTTAGTGTGCAATACGCTGTACGCAATACTACTTTCACGACACATCAAACTGCAACTGGCTCAGGTAACGGTATAAGCCTTCCTCGTTTTGTAAGAGCTCCTGGTGCGAGCCACTTTCTACTACCCGGCCTTTCTCCAATACCACAATCCGGTTAGCCTCGCGAATGGTTGAAAGCCGGTGCGCAATAATGATGGAAGTGCGGTTTTTCATCAGCTCCTCCAGCGCTTCCTGTACAAGGCGTTCCGATTCAGAATCAAGCGAAGAGGTGGCTTCATCCAGTATCAAAATGGCGGGGTCTTTCAACAGGGCCCGGGCAATAGCGATGCGCTGGCGTTGTCCGCCCGAAAGTTTTACACCACGCTCACCTACGACAGTGTCGTATCCCTCGGGGAAACCGGCAATGAAGTTATGCGCATTGGCCCGTTTTGCCGCCTGGATAATTTCCTCCTCAGATGCACTTAATTTGCCATAAGCGATATTCTCACGGATGGTTCCGCCGAAAAGCAGCACATCCTGCGGCACAATGGCAATCTGGTTGCGGATGTCGGTCAGAGGAAATTCAGCAGAAGGTTTACCGTCAAAAATCAGGCTTCCCTGCTGCGGTTCGTAAAAACGAAGGATCAGCGAGGCAATAGTTGATTTTCCGGCTCCGCTGGGCCCTACGATGGCAACTTTTTCACCAGCGTTTGCCGTAAATGAAACGCCGTTCAAAACCGTTATTTCTTTTCGGGATGGATAGGCGAACATAACATCGCTGAAGCTGAGGTTACCCTGCAGTTTATTCCGGATGGCGTTCTCTTCCCGTACCATAGAAACAGGCTCGCCCACTTCATCCAGTATTTCCAGTACCCGCTCGCTGGCGCCCACTGCTTTCTGGATATTGGCGTACAAATCGGGGAAGCTGCCCATAGCGCCGCCCACAAATACGGCGTATAAAATATAGGTGGTGAGCACACCGGCGCTAAGCTCGTGATGCATAACCAGCGATGAACCGTACCAGATAACGCCTACAATAGCCCCAAAAAGACAAAATATAATAAACGATACAAAAACGCCCCGGTAGGTAGCTCCCCGCAAAGCGATAGTGACCACTTCCCGCAGGTTTTTATCGTAGCGGCTGGCTTCGTAGGCCTCGTTAACAAACGCTTTTACGTTGCTTATTCCCTGGAGTGTTTCTTCAACTACGGTGTTCGATTCAGCCAGCTTATCCTGCGCTTGTCGCGAAAGTTTGCGAATGAATTTGCCAAAAAGTAACGCAATAACAATCATTACTGGTAGCAAAGTCAGCAAGAGCAGTGTGAGTTTTACCGATAGTACGAATAACAGCACAATTCCGCCGGTTAGCAGTACCAGTTGCCGGGTTGCTTCCGCAAGTGTGGTGGTTAAGGTATCCTGTATTTGTGATAGATCCGCCGAAAGGCGACTGTTCAGCTCACCGACACGCCGGTTAGAAAAGAAGTTCATAGGCAGCGAGATCAGTTTGAAATACGTATTTCGCCGGATATCGGCCAACGATTTCTCCGCTACCTCAACAAACAGGCGGATACGACCAAAGGATATGAATGCCTGCACAAACAAGATTATGAATGCTGTTGTGCCGATAATGGTAAGGTTTGACGGAATGAAGTTAAACTTATGTTTTCCCTCGGCAGCGTCGATCATTGCGCCCAGGAGCGCTGGCATAGCCAATCCAACCAGGCTGGATAGAAACAGGAAGAGCATGCCGGTAATAAATTTCGCTTTGTACGGACTCAGGTATTTGAGTAATCCGCGTATTTTCCGGAGATTCTCCCTGTTAAGCTTTGCTTTGGGTAATTCTTCCGATGGTTTATTGCTGCTGTTAAATCGTCCTCTGGCCATAGTGAATGTAAAGTGGCAAATGTACGTGTACAGGCCGGCTGCCGGAAGCTTTATTGGGTATGTTACAGAATAATGACGGTAAACTAACGGGTTTTACCGGTAAAAAATGCCGGTTTCTTCCGGGATATCCAATACAAAAGAGCAACGAGGGCAAGACCTAACACCATGCTGATGACAGAACGGATGTCTTTTTGTTTTTCCAGGGTATTGATCTGAGCATTCAGGCGATCGTTTTGCTGCTGTAGCTTGGCAATGGTTTGCATATAGGCGTTTATCCGGCCCTCCACATCACTGGCTTTGGTGGCAGCTTGTGTCTTTTCCAGATCCTTATAATCAAGCAGGATTTTCAGCTCACGGAAAATATGGTTATCAGTTTGCACAATCTCCGTTAAAATATCAATAGATCGCTGCATATCCTTCTTGGTCTTCAACCCAAATATACCTGTGTGCATGGTAAGGCTCTGGTCGTACTGCCCGAATTTCATGCTTCGTTCATCAAGCAGGCGGTTTACCTTGGTACGCTGCAACTGGTAGGCAGACGTATCGGCCTGACCGTAACAGAACATTCCCGAAAAGAGGAAGAAGATGGATAAAAGTATGAGTTTCATCTGTTTATTTTCATTGTTTTTCATTTGTCAGATGGTTCTTACCATGATTAAATAATCATTGCCCTTGTGTGTTTAATAATTATTTAATCATGGACGATTCATGATATAGTTTTTCAGCTTTTTGGTTGTTTGGTTTGTTAGAGCCTGGCAGTGCCATTAGCTTTAGCCTTATGCTTTCCGCTTTCAGCCACCTTACGCCTTCTACCTTCCCACCTTCATCCTTATAAGCTAAACGTTCTTTTCCGAATAAAATTCTATCCGCACAATATCGCCTAAATTCAGACCCAGCAAACCGCTGGCGTTACCTTTATTAATGGCTATTTCAAGATAATTGCTAATGCCGAACAAACAGAGCTTTTCGCCCTCGGGAACCTCATTATAGTGCCAGCTAAGTTGTGTAATCGATTCATTGCGGCGGAAGAACAGGGCGAAATTCCGGTTGCGCTGTACCCGGGTAAACAGATCTTTGGTAATGTTGGTAATCACGTTCTGGAATGAATCAATGTAAATTACGCTTCCGCGGATAATATCACGCTCGATAACCGGTTGAAGGCTCATTTTTTCTTCCACATGACTAACCGGCAGACCGATCTCGCTTATTTTGCCACCTTTGGCGAGATGCGTAGCTGCCTTAGCAAAAATATCCGTTAAGGGGAAATGCAAAAACTTCAGATCCTGCATAATGTGCAGCTCTACAATTTCCTGGGGATCTTCTTCAAAAAGCAGCGAGAATATGCCGTTATCAGACCCAACAAAAAAATGATCGCGGTAGCGTATGGCCAGGTAACGTGTATTTTGATTATATACAGAATCGATACCGATGAGGTGAACACTGTTTTTGGGGAAATAGGGGAAAGCGTTTTTTAAAACAAAAGCAGCTTCAGAAATATTGAAAGCAGAAATGTTATGCGTAATGTCTATCAAAGATACAGCTGGCAACAGGCTGAGGATGCTCCCTTTGAGGGCGGCCTGGTAAAAATCTTTATCACCAAGGTCAGTTGTAAGGGTTATTATTGCCATTAAAATGTGAATATTTATTACTAATCTTGCGATAGGTTTTTGCTGTTGCAAATATTCAAATTTTAATCGCAAAAAATACAGGAAACTAAAAATACATCATCTTGAACGAACTGAAATTCACCCTCGATAATATAAACCCGTTGGTACTGTGGGGGCCGGGTAATGAATACTTTGAAGTTATAAAAAAACAATTTCCTAAAATAAAAATCGTAGCCCGTGGCAATGAGCTAAAGGCCCTGGGCGATGAAACAGAGCTTAACAATTTTAACCGGAAGATCTCGGGTATTATTAATCACATTGAAAAATTCCAGAGCCTGAGCAATAACGACCTGGAACATCTGCTGGGCGCCAAAGTAACCGATGTTATCAATGGTGAAACCAGCGCAACAGCTGAGAAAACCAGCAGCGGCGAGGCCATTGTGTTTGGCCCTAACGGGATAGTAGTGAAAGCCCGTACTGCCAACCAGCGCCGTATGGTTGACAGTATGAACAAAAACGACATCCTGTTTGCCATTGGCCCTGCCGGAACCGGGAAAACCTACACCGCGGTAGCCCTTGCCGTTCGGGCGCTGAAAAATAAGGAGATCAAGCGTATCATTTTAACCCGTCCGGCAGTTGAAGCAGGCGAGAACCTGGGTTTTCTACCCGGCGATATGAAGGAGAAAATCGATCCGTACCTTCGCCCGTTGTACGATGCGCTCGACGACATGATACCGGCCGAAAAGCTGAAAGTTTATTTGGAAAACCGTACTATTGAAATTGCGCCACTGGCGTTTATGCGTGGACGAACACTGGATAACTGCTTTGTGATACTCGACGAAGCCCAGAATGCTACCGATATGCAGCTTAAAATGTTCCTGACACGGATGGGGCCGTCGGCAAAGTTCATTGTTACCGGCGATGTTACGCAGGTAGACCTGCCTAAAAAGCAGCAGTCGGGCTTGCAAACCGCCTTACGGATATTGGACAATATATCTGGTATTGATATCATTTACCTGAGCGGCGAGGATGTGGTACGGCACAGGCTGGTTAAACGTATCCTGTCCGCTTATGGCGATATACAGGAATAGGGCTTATAGGTAGAAGGTTTGAAGGCAGAAGGTAGCTGAAAGCAAAAAGCCGGAAGCATAAGGCTGAAAGTAATTAAATAGAACAACAAAAGAGAGTTCTGAGTGTGTGTTATGGAGGCCGTAACACATAACTCACAACCGCAACAAGTTAGAAATTCATCGCAATACACAATACTCATTACCCAATACCAGTTGAGGGGCTGGGGTGAGGCTTTGAACAACGAATATGTCAGCAATAAAAGAAACACATTTTAATTTACCCGGACAAACCCATTTCTATAAGGGGAAAGTGAGGGATGTTTACACTATTAACGATAAAACACTGGTCATGGTGGTTACCGATCGCATTTCGGCATTTGATGTGGTTCTGCCCGAACCCATCCCGTTTAAAGGGCAGGTGTTGAATCAGATCGCCGCTAAATTCCTGAATGCTACGCAGGATATTGTACCAAACTGGGTGCTGGACGTTCCTGATCCAAGTGTAACCATCGGGAAAATATGTGAGCCGTTCAAGGTTGAGATGGTTATTCGCGGTTATCTTGCCGGGCATGCCTGGCGTGAATATAACGCCGGTAAGCGTTTGTTGTGCGGAGTGCCGCTTCCTGAAGGTCTGAAAGAGAACGATAAGCTTCCCGAACCCATTATCACACCCACTACAAAAGCTGCTGTAGGACACGATGAGGATATATCCCGTGAGGAAATTCTGAAACGCAACATCGTTTCGGAAGAAGATTACGTACAGCTTGAGCAATACACGCGGCAGCTTTTTCAACGCGGTACAGAAATGGCAGCTCAGCGTGGCCTGATACTGGTAGATACCAAATACGAGTTTGGCAAAGCCGGTGGTCGCATAACCTTAATTGACGAAATTCACACGCCCGATTCATCACGTTATTTCTACCAGGACGGTTACGAAGAATTACAGGCAGAGGGTCAGCCGCAACGCCAGTTATCAAAAGAATTTGTGCGTAAATGGTTAATAGAAAACGGTTTTCAGGGTAAGGAAGATCAGGTGATACCTGAAATGACACCCGATATAGTTAATTCAATATCAGAACGTTATATAGAGCTGTACGAACACATTACCGGCGAAAAATTCCATAAAGCCATTGGCGAGAACGTGCTGCAGCGGGTAGAAACAAACATTTTAGATAGCCTGAAACGTTTGAATTAACCGCGTAATTGTATAATATTGTAATCTGTCACACAGATATAAACTATAACTATGAAATTTTCGGTAGATAAACATGAGAAATATGTAGTGTTAAAGCTTAACGAAGCAAAACTCAACAGCATCATGTCGCCCCAGCTCAAGTCAGAGCTGATCCTGATCAATACCGAGGGGCAGCGAAACATTATCCTGGATCTTTCTGCCGTAAAATATTCAGATTCTTCCGGATTGAGCAGCTTGTTGGTAGGGCACAGGCTTTGTAAAAATGCCGATGGTTCGTTTATAATTGTGGGCGCCAATGGCAATATTGAGCGTTTAATTACCATCTCACAATTAGAGAATATTTTCACTATTGTACCAACCGTCAACGAAGCAATCGATCTTATTTTTATGGAAGAGATAGAAAAAGAGCTTCGCCGCGAAACCAAGTAACAGGAGGGTAGCTATGCGGTTTGAGGTTACCATTTTAGGAAGCAGTTCTGCTACACCCATTTTTAACCGCAACCCAAGCGCCCAGTTGCTGAATGTAAATGATCGCTATTATTTGATTGATTGCGGCGAAGGAACGCAATTACAGCTAATTCGCTACGGCTTTAAGGCGCAACGCATCGAGCATATTTTTATCAGCCACCTCCACGGCGACCACTATCTGGGGCTTATCGGGTTGCTTTCGTCGCTTCACCTCAACGGAAGAACCAAGCCGATGTCTATATTCGGGCCGGCGCCCCTGCTCGAAATTCTCGAGATTCAGTTCAAATATTCGCAAACCGATTTACGCTACCCTATAAACTTTTTTGCCGTGGATCCTGAGAATCCGGCCCTGATCTTTGAGAATAAGGACATCACCGTAGAGACCATTATTTTACAGCATCGCATACCGTGTACCGGATATAAATTCACCCAAAAGGAACGGCTCCGCAAAATTAACCGGCAAAAGGTTGAGGAGCTGGGTATTCCAATAGATTACATCCCGCTATTAAAAAGAGGAATAGATTATACCGATGCGCAGGGTAATGTGCACCTGGCCGCAGATTTAACGTCAGACCCGGATAAACCGCGTAGCTATGCCTATTGCTCAGATACCATCTGCAGCTGGACTTATCTCGACCAGATAAAGGGCGTAGAAACGTTGTACCACGAGGCAACCTTTATGCACGATATGTTGCAACGGGCCGAAGAAACTTATCATACCACAGCCTTGCAAGCCGGTGAAATAGCGCTCAAGGCCGGTGTTCAGCAATTATTGATCGGGCATTTCTCTGCCCGCTACCGCGATTTGATGCCCTTGCTGGAAGAAAGCCGCTCGATATTTACCAATACCCAACTGGCGATAGAAAGTCAGACGTTTACGCTTTAGTAAGGTAAGATTTAAGGTAGTGGGTTCTTGTTCCCTACCGCTATATTCTTGCTCCTATCTGCACCTCAAATACTTTTGCCCTTCATGGCTTTGCCAATGGCCTCATCCATCAACCGTTCAGCAAACGGGCGGGTAAAATCATTCAGCTCATCGGTTTTTTTCAGAATGGCATCTTTATCGGTAGATTGTAACAGACTTTTAAGCTCATCGGTGAGCTTGCGGGTATGACTTATTTCTTGTTCTGAAAGATAGGAAGCATTTTTTTCGAGGAAACGCTGTACGGTATAAACCATCTGGCTGGCTTCGGTTTGCGCCTCGATAATCATGCGTTGGCTCACGTCATCTTTAGCATGCGTAATGGAGTCCATCAGCATTTGCTCTACCTGGTTATCAGTTAAACCGTACGTCGGCTTTACTTCAACCTGTTGTTTGACACCCGAACGTAATTCAAGGGCTTCAACAGTAAGGATGCCATCCGCATTGAGGAGGAAGTTAATATCCACTTTAGGCAAGCCAGCCGGCATGGCTGGAATGCCTTTGAGCTCAAATTCGGCCAGCTTACGGTTTTCTTTAACCAGGTCGCGTTCGCCCTGGTACACGGCTACCTTTAGGTTCACCTGTCCGTCTACGGAGGTTGTATATTGCCGTCCCGCTTTGGTAGGCACTTTGGCGTTGCGTGGAATGATCACATCCATTAGTCCGCCCATGGTTTCAATTCCCAGCGATAGGGGCGTGACATCCAGTAGTAAAATATCTTTACGGTTACCGGCCAGGATATCGGCCTGTATGGCAGCACCCAGCGCTACTACCTGGTCGGGATTGATCTGATCATGAACCGGCCGTTTAAAGAATTCAGAAACCGATTGTTTGACAAAAGGCGTACGGGTAGATCCGCCAACCATAATTACTTCCTGGATGTCGGCCGTAGTTAAACCGGCATCGGCCAGGGCATTCTTGCAGCACGTAATGGTTTCCTGCACTTTATCAGCGATCAGGCTCTCAAATACCTGCCGGGTTATGGCACACGGGATCCCGTTTACGGTATCGTTGAACAGGTTTTGTGTGGTGAGGGCTATTTTGGCTTCTTCGGCCTTGAGGCGTAATGCCTGGGCCAGCTCTTTATTAGCGGATACAGCGGCAGCGTCTAATTTATTTTGCTCGATCCAGTAGTTTAATATGGCCCGGTCAAAATCATCGCCGCCAAGGTAAGTATTGCCATTGGTAGCCAGAACCTCGAAAATGCCATTTTGTATCTGGAGGATAGACACATCGAACGTGCCGCCGCCAAGATCGTAAACAGCGATGGTTTTGCTTTCGTTTGCCGAAAGGCCGATACCGTAGGCCAGGCTTGCGGCTGTTGGCTCATTGACAATGCGGAGCACATCAATACCGGCAAGTTTCCCAGCATCGCGGGTGGCCTGCCGCTGGCTATCGTTAAAATAGGCCGGAACGGTGATCACCGCCCGGTTTACCGGTGTTTTCAGGGCATGTTCGGCCCGCTCTTTTAATTCTTTTAAGATGAGCGATGACAGTTCGATAGGCGTATAAAATGTATCGCCAACCTTAACTTTTACCAGGCTTTCGGTGTCATCATCAATTACCTTGTACGAAAAGAAATCTTTATGACTTTCAATATCTTTATACGAACGTCCCAGCAGGCGTTTTACGGAAAAAATAGTGTTTTCCGGGTCGGTGATCAGGAACTCTTTTGCCTCATTACCTACACTGATCTCGCCCGAAGGTGAGAAATGGATAACCGATGGAACCAGCAAACCCTTGCCCGAATCGTTAATGATCAAAGGTTCCTGTTCGGGCGTAATAAATGCCACCAGCGAGTTGGTAGTGCCCAGGTCAATACCCACAATAATTTCTTCTTTCTGTATGGAGCCTGTTGCCAGGTTGATAGATACTTTAGCCATAATCGGAACAAATTTAGCCACATTTTTATACTTAATGTGTCATAATATTTCTTACAGGGAGGGTTTTGGGTTTAAGGTGGAAGGTTGAGCGAAGCGAAATCCCGACTGTTCGGGATAGAAGGTTATGGTTCGATAGTGTATAATTAGTAATGTAGCAGGCTGTCATGATCTTACATCTCGTATCTCACATTTCAAATGCATATCCGTATTTCCACGTAGTACAAAATCGTGGTTTTTGCTGATAGTGCTGCGCCTTGATGAACGGTAGTTTTGATTCCAATAAAAAAATGAATTATGAATATTAAGCCCTTAAAATTTATAGTGTTGATCCTGACGGTTTTCGCCGGGCTAAGTTCATGCAAGAAAGATAAAGATAATGATAACGACGGCAGTGGCGGCGATTTTTACTTCACGGTAAAAGTAGATGGCAACAGCTTTTCGGGAGATATGAGCAAAGCAGAGGGGTTTGGCCTTTTTAAATATCACGAGGGAACGTTATCTTTCAGTATTGCTAAAGATGTTGCCAACCCGGCAACCGGCACATTCCTGATGAACATACTAAGCGGTTATAACGGAGCCGGAAGCTATAAAGTAGGAGTCGGCGGCGGAACTAACTATGCACGCTATACCACGGGCTCTATGGTGGGCGGCGGAACGGTTTCTTTCTGGACTGCCGAAACGGGATCCGGCTCAACTGCAAATAATATTGGCACAGGAACCATTGTTGTTTCTTCCGATAAGAATGGGGTGGTAGAAGGCACTTTCTCATTTGACGGTTATAATAATGCCGACCACACTACTAAGCATTTTACAGAAGGTAAGTTTCGATTGAAAGTTCAATAAGCCTTCATGTTGAGGGCGAATTAAAAAATTGCTCCGCACTCTCATTTAGTCTGTGTCGAGCTATATGATGAGAGTTGCGGAGCAACCCAAAGGGGATTTCTAACCTGGATCTGCTGAATTTATCCTCCTGAAACGGCGTTAATCTGAGCACAAACATTGGCTTGAGATCGCCGTTATCTTTCTTAATAAAGGAAATATTTTTACCTTGCAATAATGAAGGATTTTTGATTCAGGAGCTTATATGATATCAGTTAACAGGGTTTTTATTTCCCATGTATGGGATAAAGTGGTTGCTCCTTCCCGGATAAGATCATTTAAGGATTTCTATTCTCAAGCCCTGGCGAAGATCGTATTAAGCACTGTCTTGTCTTTCCTGACCATCCTGCCGGGTTTTGCCAGGCCACTTACAGACAGCGTTCCGCAGCAATTAAATGCTATTGCGGATGCCATCGCCAGGAAATATGTTCCCGACAAACGCACCGATATTTTTAATTGGGAAGTTACATCATCAAATCCTGTTACCATTACCGTTGAAACCACTGTGCATGAGGCATATAATGCCCTGGTTACAGCATTGCAGCAAAAAAATTTTCATATACAGATCAGGGAGAAGAACCTGCCGGCCGATGAGCTGGGAAATACTATTTATGGTCTTGTTAATCTTTCGGTAAGCAACAACCGCAAAAATCCGGATAACGCTGCTGAGCTTGTTACCCAGGCGCTACTGGGAACGCCGGTCGAAGTACTGAAAAAGCAGCAGGGTTATTACCTGGTGCGCACACCAGACCGCTATATATCATGGGTAGATAATTCCGGTGTCACGCTCATGGATAAGCAGGCGATGCAGCTTTGGCAGGATGCGCCGAAAGTAGTTTATACCCATTGGTATGGGCATGCCTATCGCCAGCCATCGGCAGACTCGCTGCCGGTTTCTGACCTGGTTGCGGGAGATATATTGCAGTTGCTTGCACGTGCTAAGGGCTATGTTAAAGTGCAATTTCCCGACAAACGGATTGCTTATATCCGCGAAAGCGAAATAATGGATTTTAAAGCATGGGTTTCACGGCCCGATCCAACCGCTGAACAAATACTGGCTATCGCGAAATCATTAAACGGCATTCCGTACCTGTGGGGCGGTACTTCTATTAAAGGCGTTGATTGCAGCGGCTTCACAAAGATCAGTTATTTTTTAAACGGTATCATTTTGCCGCGGGATGCCTCACAGCAGGCCTTGGTTGGGCAAAGGGTCGATATTTATGAGGCAGATACTGTAACCCTGGACAAATGCCTGAAAAATCTCCGGCCCGGTGATCTGCTGTTCTTCTCGCAGGATGCCAAAAAGACAAAACGCATTACACATACTGCCATTTATATGGGAGATGGCCAGTTTATACAAGCCGCCGGCAGAGTACGGATAAACAGTATGATCCCAACAGCGCCTAACTATGGCGATTATAGGTCGCGAACGCTGGTTAGCGCCCGGCGCATATTAAGCTCAATCGGGGCGCCCGGTATCAGCCGGGTTTTCGGACATCCGTTTTATACTAATCTATCTGTAACGAAATGATAAACAGACGAAGTTTTATTAAATCTACCGCTGCTGTTGCCGGTACAACGGCCATTATCAATCCATACACTGTACTGGCAGATTATGGCAGAGCTCATCCTGTTAAAGGAAAACTGATCTTGCGATACCGGCCCTACACGCTTCAGCTCAGGCATGTTTTTACAATATCAAGCAATTCGCGTTCAACAACGCCGGTTGTATTAACAGAACTTGAATATAACGGGATGACCGGATATGGCGAAGCATCTATGCCTCCGTACCTCGGAGAATCGCATGAAACGGTACTGAAATTTTTGTCGAAGGTAGATCTGTCTGTATTTGACGACCCCTTCGAAATGGAAAATATTCTGACCTATGTTGATGGCATTATGCCGGGGAACCGGGCGGCAAAGGCTTCGGTAGATATAGCCCTGCACGACCTGGTTGGTAAGATCATCGGTCAGCCCTGGTATAAGATCTGGGGATATGACCCTTTAAAAACACCCAATACCTCGTACACCATTGGCATTGATAAACCCGATGTAGTACGGCAAAAAGTAAAAGAAGCCGAACCTTACAAAATATTGAAGGTGAAAATAGGTCGCGATAGCGACAAAATGATGATTGAAACTATACGCCAGGTTACTGATAAGCCTATTTGTGTGGATGTAAACCAGGGCTGGACAGACCGGCAGTATGCCGTTGACATGGCGCACTGGCTGCACGAAAAAGGTGTGGTTTTTATTGAGCAGGGTATGCCTAAAGAACAAGTTGATGATAACGCCTGGCTCACCGAACACAGCCCGATACCCACGATGGGCGATGAAGCGGTACAACGGCTTGACGATGTGATGAAAGCGCATAAAGTTTATAGCGGTATTAATATCAAGCTGATGAAATGTACCGGTATGCGTGAAGCGCATAAAATGCTCACATTAGCACGTGCCCTGGGAATGAAGGTAATGATGGGCTGCATGACAGAAACTTCCTGCGCCATATCGGCCGCCGCACAGTTAACACCTATGGTTGACTGGGCAGACCTGGACGGTGCATTACTTATCAGTAATGATATATATAAAGGTATGCAGGTTATTAATGGCAAGGTTACGCTAACTCAATGGCCGGGTATTGGGATAAAGAAACTGGCATAAAACCATATTGTAATGTGACAATAAGCATGGAATATAAAATTGATGATTGAAAAGTTCAATTAGAAATTTATAAAATCATGTTTTTTATTGAGGGTGTCTAAAAAGTCAAAAAGCAGCGTCATTTCGATCCCTCCCGTACGTACGGGATCGGGAGAGGAGACTACGAAGTAGCTGCGAAGCAAAATCTTCTTCCTAAGCACTTCTGACGGAGATTCCTCGACTACGTTTCGGGATGACGAGAACTTTTTAGTCAGCCTCGGCTGAGGCCATGGACGGTGTCTTCACCGTCCATTTACAATTATCACATCTATGAAATTTAAACGTGTTCTTATAGTTCGCCTGCTCGGATATCGGGTTAATATTTCATCCAGGCCAACATTCAGGGCAGTTTGTTGTTTCAACTTACAATGGATAAACACATTTATCAAACCGGGCTGATAGGCAATTGCGCTTATCTGGCCCATGTACATAAAAATACCAATATTGTATGGCTTTGCTGGCCTCGTTTTGACAGCTCTTTTGTTTTCGGCAGCTTGCTGGACAATGAAAAAGGCGGAGAATTTTCTATCCGGCCACAGCATGAGCGGGATTCACATCAGTATTACCTGGAAAATACCAATGTGCTTTGCACAGAGATCAGTTGTAACGAAGGTAAATACCGGATCACGGATTTTGCACCGCGTTTCAGGCAATACGACCGGTATTTTAAACCGTTAATGCTGATACGCAAGATAGAACCGCTTGAAGGAAATCCACGGGTAAAGGTAACGTGCAAACCGGTTTGCGATTATGGCATTAAAAAACAGTCTGTTAACCGTGGTAGCAACCATATTGAGTATACCGGTTGTGATGAAAATATGCGTCTTACCACAAATATTCCGATAAATTATATTCTCGATGAGCATTTCTTTGCGCTCAACGAACCGAAATACCTGGTATTAACCTACGGCCAGCCGCTCGAAGCCCCTTTGATCAGCACAGCCGAACATTTTTTACGGGAAACCATTGCTTACTGGCGTTTGTGGATCAAGCATTCGTCCATTGCCGGCTATCATCAGCCGTATGTTATCCGCTCGGCTTTGGTGCTGAAAATACACCAGTACGAAGATACCGGGGCCATTATTGCCGCCAGCACCACCAGTCTGCCCGAATCGCCGGGGAGCGGCCGTAACTGGGATTACCGTTACTGCTGGCTACGCGACACCTATTACGTGATAAGCGCACTTAATCACATCGGCCATTTCGAGGAAATGGAGCATTATTTTAACTATGTAACCGATATTTCATTTTCCGAGAATTTCAGGTATCAGCCGTTATATAGCATAACCGGCAAACATGACCTGGTTGAACAGATACTGTCGCACCTTCATGGATACATGGGCAATCAGCCGGTACGTATTGGCAACCAGGCTTATGAGCACATACAAAATGATATATACGGACAGGTAATGATCTCGCTGCTGCCGTTGTATAACGACCATCGTTTTGTTTTTGTAGAACGCAAGGACTCAGACCGTTGGGTGGATTTTTTGCTGCATAAAATAGAACGTACTATCGACGAGAAAGATGCCGGTATCTGGGAGTTCAGGAATTTTGCCAACGTGCATTGTTATTCTAACCTGTTTCAGTGGGCCGGGGCCAATGCAGCGCTGAAACTGGCTCAAACCATAAAAAATCCTGATTTACAGGAACGGGCCAGAATATTAATAGATAAGGCTGCTGCACATATTGAAAACTGCTATGATCCTGAGCGAAAAGTGTATACCAATGCGGCAGACAGTCCGCACCTGGATGCCAGTACGCTGCAATTGATCATGATGAATTACCTCGACCCGGCATCGCAAAGAGCAAAAGATCACCTGGCGGCTGTGGAGAAGGGGTTGAAAGGTGAAAATGGATTGTTTTACCGTTATCTCCATCCCGATGATTTTGGCAGACCCAAAACTACATTTCTCATTTGTGCTTTCTGGTATGTGGAAGCATTGGCATGCGTTGGACGTTTGGACGATGCTATGCGGGAGTTTGAGAGTATTATAAAATATTCCAATCATTTATTGCTTTTCAGCGAAGATGTGGACGAAAGCACGGGCAGCCAGTGGGGAAATTTCCCGCAGGCATACAGTCATGTGGGTTTAATGAACGCCGCCTATCGCATTGCTATGAAGCTGGATCGCCCGATTTTTTTATAAATCGCTCTGGATATAACGGGCTGTTTTGGTATCTTTAAGGCTAATGTTAGTAAGCAGGTATGATGAGCTAACCTGTGCATACAGGTTAAAATGATTGCAGATTTTATTACGATCTATATATTAGCTGTTGTTTTTATAGCAACATTAATCCGTTCAACAATCGGGTTCGGTGAATCGCTTGTAGCAGTCCCTTTACTTGCGCTACGCCTTCCGCTCGAAATAGCAGTCCCGTTCTCGGTTCTTTTGTCAGTAACGGTAGCGGGCATTGTTGTAGTACAGGACTGGAAGAAAATTCATGTTCAGAGCGCCGGCTGGCTGGTGCTTTTTACTCTTTTAGGAATACCTCTTGGGCTTTTGCTGCTAACCTCTGGTAATGATAGTATTGTAAAAGCCGGTTTAGGGACAATCATTATTGCTTTTTCCGTATATTCATTAACCGGGAGAAGGATTAAGGAGCTAACCTCAGATAATGGGATATGGCTTTTCGGATGTGGCTTGCTGGCCGGAATTTTTGGCGGAGCATACGGTTTAAACGGCCCGCCTCTGGCTCTATACGGCTCTATGCGTCGCTGGTCGGCACAACATTTCCGGGCCACGCTACAAGGATATTTTTTACCCGCCAGTTTTATTGGTATGCTCGGGTATTGGTTAAAAGGGCTTTGGACCTCCGAAATAACGCATTATTATTTATTGAGTCTGCCGGTAATGATCCCGGCCATCTTTTTAGGCCGGGTCATTAATCACCGGTTAAAAGGCGAAAAGTTTTTCCATTATGTTTACGTCGGGTTGATCGGTATCGGCGCCGTGTTATTAGTTCAGGCAGTAAGAAACTGAAGTTTGGCCTCCTAATCTTCTTAACCTGGTATTGAGTAGAGCGTATTGAGTATTGAGCCTTACGCCTTAAACCTTTTACCTCAAACCCTCCTGCCTTCCACCTTTACCCCATAATTAACTGACTTAATAGATTTCGTGCTTCACGGAAGTCCCGCATATAGAAGCGGGCTGCGGAAATATTGCTGCCTATTTTGATGGTATAAGCATCGTTGGGCAGGGCCTTGAAAATATCCTCGTCGGTATGGTCATCGCCTAAGGCCAGAATAAAATCGTAGTTTTTGTTGTACAGCCAGTTTAAAGCGGCTTTCCCCTTGTTAACATCCATGTTTTTAATTTCAACCACTTTATTGCCCGGCATAACCTGCAAGCCCTTATCTTCTGTTAAATAACGCAGATTATTGATCAGCTCACCAGCCCGCAGATCGCCCAGGCCGGTTTCTACCTTCCGGTAATGCCACACCAGCGAATAACTTTTTTCCTCAATGAATGATCCTGGCGTACGGTCGGTGTAGGTTTCCAGCACAGGGAACAGATCCTGTTTCCATTGGTTATTTAAGGTTGGCAGCCGGCTCCATTTACGCCCGAACCGTTTTTGCCAGGCGCCGTGTTCAGCAATCATATCCACACGTAATTGTCCAAACCAGCTTTCAAGGGTTTGATAACGGCGTCCGCTAATGATAACTACCTGGTTCCGGAGATCATTACACAACAATTGCAGCAGGTTAATTAATTCCTTATCAGGCGAAGCCTGTTCTATATTATTCTGAAAACCCACCAGCGTACCATCGTAATCCAGGAAAATCAGGCGTTCTGATGCCGATTGATAAGCCCGTACAATATCGCTGTGTGTATTAAAGTTTACCAGCCGGGCCAGCATAGATTGCTGCAGTTGTTTAACTTCTGCCAGGCGTTCGGTAAATAGCTTTACCCAATGATGGATATTGAATTTGGCGATGATCTGCCGCATTAAAACCATTCGCTTTTTCTGTTCGGCAGTGGGCATGTTCAGCGCAGTTTCAATGGCCCGGGTAATTTCACCAATGTTATTGGGGTTTACAATAATGGCATCGATCAATTCTTTAGAAGCGCCGGCCATCTCGCTTAGTATAAGTACGCCGATGTTTTTAATGCGGCTGGCAATGTATTCTTTACTTACCAGGTTCATACCGTCACGCATAGGTGTAACCAGGCAAACATCGGCCTGCTGATACAATGCCGAAAGCATTTCTACCGGGAATGACTGGTAAAAGTATTGTACCGGGTGCCAGTGCAACGTTCGGCGGCGGGCATTAATATTACCAACCAGTTTGTCAATTTCATCGTGCAGTTCCTGGTATTGAGGTACAGTGTCCCTTGACGGAACTACAACCATGTACAATATTACCTTTTCAAGATATTGCGGGTTTAATTCCAGGAACAGATCAAAGGCGTGCAGGCGTTGCAGGATGCCCTTGCTGTAATCGAGACGGTCTATGGACAAAATTATTTTGCATTCCCTAAAGCTGCTTTTCAGCGCCCGTAGCTGCCGGCGAACTTTAGCATTTCGGGTGAGTTGCATGAATTTTTCATTGTCGATACCCATCGGGAAGGGTTCTGCAATAATTTGCCGGTCGTTATAGGTTATGGTGTTTGCCGATGCATGTACAGGCAGCAACCGCGAAACGGAACCGACAAAGTGCTGCACATCATCGTACGTGTGAAAACCAATGAGATCGGCGCCAAGAATGCCTTCCAGCAACTCGTTGCGCCAGGGAATGAGCCTGAAAATCTCAAATTCCGGAAAGGGGATATGCTGAAAAAATCCGATTGAAATATCGGGTAATTGTTCGCGAAGCATGCCGGCCAGCAATAACAGCTGGTAATCGTGTATCCAGATCATATCGCCCGGTTCGGCTGCTTCGAGCACTGCCTGGCAGAATTTACGATTAACCTGTATATAATAATCCCAGTACGATTGCTCATACCGGGCATAGGTTGACGCATAATGAAAAACAGGCCATAGAATTTCGTTGGAAAAGCCTTCGTAGTACTGATTGATCTCTTCCTGGGTAAGAAAAACAGGTTTTAAATTCAGTCCGGAAAGCTGCTGCCGGATCTGTGTCTGTGCAGCTTCTTCTATTTCCATTCCCGGCCATCCTATCCAGATATTGGCTCCTGTTCTGTACACAGACCCGAGTCCGGTAGCGAGGCCGCCTTCGCTTGGAGTTAAGCTAAATTGGGTATCTTCTCTATAAATTTTAACGGGTAATCGGTTTGAAACAATAATAGTTTTACTCATGAGCGGAATGTTATCTTTTAACGAATGTTATTTTTTTAACAGTATTATCCGGAAGTTGTTGAAGAAAATCCCAGATTGGTAAGCTGGAAGCCGGGTAGCGGGTGAGAAGGCATAAGGTAAAAGGTAGCTAATGGCTTATGGTTCATGGCTTATAGTCCGAAAGTCGGAAAAGTTGAGCGCAGCGAAATCCCGATTATTCGGGGTCAGAAAAGACCGGGAGCGGAAAAAGGTAGAAGGCAGAAGGCGTAAGGTGAACAACGAGAAACGAAGGACGAATCACGAACAACTATATGACAATTCAACAATAAAGCAATATAACAATCTAAAAGATACCTGGCAGTGAGGCTAGCCGATGGAGTTGGAGTGAGGCCCAGTAACAATTTAACAATTCAGCAATTAAGATAATCTAAAATCTCATATCTCGTGTCTCATATCTCAATACCAATTAAGAGGCTGATTTTTTTACCTTCCCCTGTTACTTTGTTGTTAGGGTTATGTAAATAATTAGTATTTTTGCTTACTCATTTCGAGCTATGAGCGATTCAATAAAACATGAGTGCGGTATTGCATTCATCCGACTGTTAAAGCCCCTTTCATTTTATCAGAAAAAGTATGGTACGGCCCTTTATGGACTGAATAAATTGTACCTGCTGATGGAAAAACAGCATAACCGTGGCCAGGATGGCGCCGGTATTGCAACCATTAAACTGGATGTTAAGCCGGGAAACCGGTACATTAGCCGCTATCGTGCCATGGGATCGGGGGCCGTAGCCGAAATTTTTGAATATGTGCAGCGCAAGTTTGCCGATGTACAAGCCCGCACGCCCGAATTGTTAAATGATGCCGATTGGCTGAAAGAGAATATCAGCTTTACCGGCGAAGTTCTTTTGGGGCATTTGCGTTATGGTACACACGGTAAGAACAGCATAGAAAATTGCCATCCGTTTTTACGTCAGAATAACTGGATGACCCGGAACCTGGTTATTGCCGGTAATTTTAACATGACCAATGTGGATGAATTGCTGGAACAGTTATACGAGTTGGGTCAGCATCCTAAAGAGAAGGCCGATACAGTTACTGTGCTTGAAAAGATCGGTCATTTCCTGGATACCGAGAACCAGGAGCAATTTGACCGTTTTAAAGCTGAAGGATATTCCAACGTGGAGATAACCCACAAAATAGCCGAGCACATGGACGTAGCGAATATCCTGCGCCGTTCGGCCAAAACATGGGATGGCGGTTATACTATTGCCGGTATTTTGGGTCATGGCGATGCGTTTGTGATGCGTGATCCGGCGGGCATCCGGCCGGCATATTATTATTACGACGATGAGATTGTTGTAGTGACCTCAGAGCGGCCGGCTATACAAACGGCCTTTAACATACCGTTTGAGCTGGTTAGCGAAATTAAGCCCGGCCATGCCCTGATTGTTAAAAAGAACGGAACCATTAGCGAGGAGCAGTTTTGTGAGCCGTTAGCACAGAAATCATGCTCTTTTGAGCGTATTTATTTTTCACGGGGCAGTGACGCTGCTATTTACAGGGAACGTAAGCAATTGGGACGACTGGTATGCCGCCAGATACTGGAAGAGGTTAATTACGACTTACAGAATACCGTATTTTCATATATTCCGAATACGGCCGAAGTTGCCTTTTACGGTATGGTAGAAGGGCTTCATAAGTATATTAAAAATTACCAGAAAGAAACGCTTTTAAAGCGTGCCGATAAAATATCGGATGAGGAATTGGAGCGTGTGCTGAGCCTGGCCCCGCGTGTGGAGAAGATCGCTATTAAAGATGTGAAGCTACGCACGTTTATTACGCAGGATGCCGACAGGCAGGATATGGTATCGCATGTGTACGATACAACGTATGGCTTAATACGTCGCGGTATGGATACGCTGGTGGTACTGGATGATTCTATTGTGCGGGGAACTACTTTAAAGCAAAGTATTTTGCGCATACTGGACAGGCTGGGGCCTAAAAAAATCGTGATCGTATCGTCTGCACCACAGATCCGCTACCCCGATTGCTATGGTATT
This sequence comes from Pedobacter sp. BS3, assembly GCF_008274585.1. Taxonomy (GTDB): domain Bacteria; phylum Bacteroidota; class Bacteroidia; order Sphingobacteriales; family Sphingobacteriaceae; genus Hufsiella_A. The sequence goes on from NZ_VTRT01000005.1 coordinate 284,332, forward strand.
GATATGTCGAGAATGGGTGAGTTTGTGGCCTTTGAAGCCGCTATTTCGCTGCTGAAAGAACGCGAAATGGAAAACGTTATTTTTGAAGCTTATGATAATTGCAAGCGTACCCAGGATCTCGACAAAGAGTTGATAGCCAATTATGTGCAGGCTATTTATGAGCCTTTTACAGATGAGGAAATTTCTGACCGGATAACCCAGATCATTACGCCTAAAGATATTACTGCCGAAGTGAAAGTGATTTACCAGACATTGAATAACCTGCACAAGGCATGTCCGGGCCACTCAGGAGATTGGTATTTCTCGGGGAATTATCCCACCCCCGGCGGAAATAAGGTGGTAAACCGTGCCTTTATGAACTGGATGGAAGGTAAAAACCAGCGGGCTTATGTATAGTGTACTGAGTAGAGCGTATTGAGTATTGAGACAAAAGTTGACAATTGTCAATTGTCAACTTTTATCTCGCCACAATAACCTTAATACCCTTTTCCTCAAGCTGGGCAACGGCCGAAGGAGATACTTTATTATCGGTAATAACGTATTGTACCTGTTCGAACCCACAAACCCTGCCTAAGCCACGGCGACCAAATTTTGAACTGTCGGCCAGTATCACTACGGTTTGCGCAGATTCAATCATTTTATGATTCAGTGTAGCTTCTGCCAGGTTGGTAATTGAAAATCCAAAATCAAAATCGATACCGTCGACACCTAAAAACAGCATTCCGCATGATATCTCTCCCAGAATTTGTTCGGCATACGAACCGGCAACAGACGATGAATTGGCACGGATCAGTCCGCCTAACTGTAATACTTCAACATTCGGGCGGTTAGACAGCTCCAGGGTTACCTTAACTGCCGGTGTAATTACCGTTAAATGTTTGGTAGGGTGCAGGCAGCGGGCCAGCTCAAACACGGTTGTACCCGAGCCGATAATGATAGAATCGTTTTCTCCGATAACAGATACAGCAGCACGGGCAATTTTTTGTTTTTCCTCGGCATTGATCAGTTCCTTTTCATTAATAGTCCGCTCTATAGCATACGGATTATTGATAGAACCACCTCCACGGGTACGGAACAGCAGGTTTTTATCTTCAAGCACTTTAAGATCCTTGCGGATGGTAACACCCGAAACCTTCATAGATTCGCTTAATTCCTGGATATTGACCCGTCCTTCCTGCTGTAGTTTTTTTAAAATAAGCTGATGCCTGTCTGTGATATTCTTCATGCTGGTTTTCCTGGTTTATTATAGTTCGATGTAATATTCCCTTTTACAAACTCCTTTGTTCAATAAGCTTAGTTTCTTACTATGACTGAGATATTTTGATCGGCCCGGCGAAAAGCCTTTCATATCTTTCCCTTAAGCATATTGATCTTGCAGATTGATTTTTTTATCAATGGGTTAAATATACTAATTATTTGACTTTTAAACAGAAACGTTAAAAAAAAGCTTTTTTGTTATATTTTATTTAAAAAGGTTATGCAATAACCTGCATAATGGGTTTGGTAAAATATTGCCTTATTGATCTGCTTTTTCTTTTGTTTTTGAAATATATCAGAATGGGCATCATTTGTATCATTCCGCTCATCGCATTTGGCGAAACCCTTTTATAGCTTTACTTATACAACCATCCGTTATAAACCGGATAATACCAATTATAAATATCAGAGTGCGATTTATCAATCTGACTGGCTTAACTGATTTATATGTACCGTTATGGAATCAAGGAGTTTTTTTAACCAGATCATTATCGATGAGGGATCTATTATGCCTAAGTATATCCAGTTTGCCAACTCCATTTTGAACGGGATAGAAGCCGGCTGGATCAAGAAGAACGATACGCTACCCTCCATCAATGAGCTGAATTGCAGTTGTGAATTGTCGCGGGATTCGATAAATAAAGGCTATCAGTATCTGAAAAACCTGGGTATAATTCATTCAGTTTCGCGTAAGGGCTATTTTATTTCGAATGTTGATTTCAGGCAGACACTGAAAATATGCCTGCTTTTTAATAAGTTAAGTAATCACAAAAAGGTTATTTACGATTCATTTGTAAGCACCATTGGCGATTATATACCGATAGATTTTTACATTTATAATAACGACTTCAACTTTTTTAATAAGATCATTAATAAAATTGAAAGAAACTACTCTCATTATGTTATTATACCGCATTTTTACGATGGCGAGGAGCTTGCCCATCAGCTAATTAGCGCTATTCCTGCCGAAAAGCTGGTGCTGATTGATAAGATTATCCCCGGAATACCGGGCAATTATGCAGCTGTATACGAGAATTTTGAAAAAGATATTTTTCATGCTCTTGAGCAGGCAAAACAGCAATTGGCAAAATACCACACGCTAAAGCTGATTTTTCCGTTACACGGATACTTTCCGAAAGCTATTATGCGGGGCTTCTTTCATTTTTGCCAGGAATATGCTTTTACAGGAACTTTAGTACATGATATTAAAGATGAACAGGTTAATAGCGGCGAAGTATTTATCAGTTTGCAGGAAGATGACCTGGTAGCCATCCTGGAACGAATTATTGCCTCGGGATTAGAAATTGGTAAGCAGGTTGGTGTTATTTCATACAATGAAACTCCGCTAAAGTCCATTATTCTGAATGGTATTACAACAATATCAACAGATTTTAAACTAATGGGTCAGACAGCAGCCCGGCTAATTATAGACAACTCGCGGCAGCAGGTTGAAGTACCGTTCTACCTCACGCTCCGGCCTTCGTTATAGACCGGGTAAATTTTAGATCCAACTTTCTTGCTTATCAGTAAAATAGCTTTCGGCAATCTGGCTAACATTTACTAACTTGTTGCCGCTAACCATAATCTTATCTCAGGTACTATGAAATTACATACAAATGTGTTGCTCAGATCAGGTGTTGTTCTGGCAATTGTCTGTGTTATGTTTATCACTAAGTTATCAGCCCAGCAAATAAATTTTGTTGAGGTTGGCTTTAAGCTTTCGGCCAAGGAGCGGCAAACTTTAAACAGGCTTATTGATTACGAAATTAAGGTGTACAACGGTATGTTCAACACCTGGAAGAACGACAGCCTGCCAATTACCATTAATATCTACTTCAAATACAAAGATTTTAATCAGGTACGTAAAACTATTGGTAATTATGTCCCATCAGATTTAGGGTTCTATCAGCCTTTCACTAAACAATCATATGTATTTGCAGGTAATAATTTTATGCAAACTGTTATTCATGAAGCTAGTCATTGCCTACTGCATAATAATTTGTTGACGGTTCCCCACTGGATGAATGAAGGAATTGCTGAATTTTTTGAAACTTTAACGATAGATGGGAATCAAATCTATATAGTACCGCAAAGTGGTCGTATCCGTTATATTAAAGAGCAAGTTAGGGCAGGTAAGATTGATTTACAGCGTTTTTTTACAAATGATCAGGCGCTTTGGAGTGATAAAAAAAATTTCGACTATTTGTATAGTACTTCTTATAGTATCATTCATTATATCATTAAATCTAACCCCGATGCTATGAATAAAATTATTTCGCTCATGCGGGAAAAAAGGTATAGGGCCGATTTCGCCATTGCCAGCACATTTGGCGGCATGGATCGTTTTGAACAATCGTATAAATTTTTTTACCGTTAGCGGTTGTTTGTTTTCTTTTTTTTGAAAAGAAATGATCAACTTTATACGCTCTCAATCTTATCGCTCTTACAATTATGGACTGGATAGTTATTCTCCATGTATTTACTATCGCCAACAAGTGCCTGCTTTTTCCGTTATTCTGGTTTAAGCGGAATAATTCTGTTGCCAATCGTTTGCTGGCGTTGCTGATCCTGCTCCCGGCAGTTCCCGTGTTATCTAATTATTTTATCCATACCGGAAAATTGCACGATTATCCGCATATAATTTTCATTTACCAGATATTTATTAACCAGTTTGGCCCTGTTTTTTATTTCTACTGCATGGTGATGATCGGGCAGCCGTTTAAGTTTGATAAGTTTAAATTACTTCATTTGCTTCCTTCGGTTTTCCCGGTAATCTTTTGGGTAGATTATATCTTCTCCAGCCCCGCCGAGCAGACAGAGTTTATCAATAATTTTTTAAATCCGTCGCATCTAACCTGGAAAATGCAGATAGCGTCTATGGGTCCGGTTTTAATCTCATTACCTTATATGCTTGTTGCCACAATAAAGGTGTACCGGTATGCGGCATCAGTAAAACATGTGTTTACAAGTGTAGAAACGCTTAAAATATCCTACATCAAAGAGTTTGTAACGTTAACAATGGGTGAGATTCTGGTGCTGATATTATTGCATGCTTTTATGCCGCTTAAGCTTATTGAAGTAATATGGGTACCTATATTAGGCAATGTGTTATATTTTTATGTGGTTTATAAAAGCTATAACTACGGAGTAGTTTTTTCTGAAAAAGATTATGAAACCTGGCAGCAGTTAATCGCCCCGTTAAATGAGTATGTGTCGGCAAGCCATACCGAAAAATATGCGGGCTTCGTACTTTCCAAACAAAAAGCCGAAGAATATGCAGGGCAGCTTACGCACGGCTTTGAAATTCAGAAATGGTATACAGACGCGGAGCTGAACCTGAAAACGCTATCGGAGAAAAGCGGTATTCCTGCGCATTGCATTTCGCGAATAATTAACGAGCGTTTCGGAAAAAACTTTTTCGATTACGTAAACTCGTACCGGGTTGAAGAATTAAAAGCAAAGCTGCTTGATCCGGCCTGCAGCCCTATCAAAATTGAGGAAATTGCTTATATGTGCGGATTTAATTCTAAAGCGGCTTTTCACCGGGCATTTAAAAAATACGTAGGCATGTCGCCAACCGAATATCGCCAGGAACAAACAACAACGGCAGAAGTAGCCTGATAAATTTATGGACTGGGTGCTCTTTTTAATTGTTTTTACAGTTGCTAATAAATGTTTGCTCTTTCCACTGTTTTGGTTTAAAAGAAATAATTCTACAGCCAATAAGTTGTTGGCGTTACTTGTTCTGTTGTCAGCTATACCTGTTTTAAGTAATTATATTATTTATACAGGAGGCTTACTGAAATTTCCTCATACCATTTTTATATACCAGATGTTCGGTAACCTGGTAGGCCCGGTATTCTTTTTTTATTGTATGGAAATGTTGGGCAAGCCGTTTGTGTTTAATAAAAGTAAATTATTACACCTGCTGCCGTCTTTATTTCCGGTAATTTTTTGGATTGATTTTTTAATGCTTAATGATACAGATCAGGTAGCGTTTGCACAAAACTATCTTCATTCATCCAATTCCGATTGGCGAACATTAGTGGCTTCCCTTACACCTGCCTTATTTGCATTGCCCTATTTTCTTAGTGCCAGTCTGGCCGTTTATAAATATTCCTTTGCCGTAAAGGATGTGTTTGCCAGTACCTCAAACCTTAAAATTAAATATATTAAAGAATTTGTCACTTTGATGCTGGTCGAATTAGGTGTCTTATTTATTCTTTATACAATTGTACCAATTTACATGGTAGAAATGATTTGGCTGCCATTATTAGGCAATGTTTTTTATTTCTATGTAATTTATAAAAGCTATAATTATTCAGTTATTTTTTCTGAAGATGATTATAAAGCATATCTCCGGTTTTACCAGCCGCTTAATGATTACATAACTGATAAAAGTAGGAAACAGACCGGTTGGGTTTTACCGGAGAACAAAGCGATAGAATATCTTTCCCAATTGCAGCAAGGTTTTGAAAATGAAAAATGGTATACTGACCCGGAGCTGAACCTGAAAACGCTATCGGAGAAAAGCGGTATTCCTGCGCATTGCATTTCGCGAATAATTAACGAGCGGTTTGGAAAAAACTTTTTCGATTACGTAAACTCGCACCGGGTTGAAGAATTAAAAGCAAAGCTGCTTGACCCTGCATACCATCCCATCAAAATTGAGGAGATTGCCTATATATGTGGCTTTAATTCTAAAGCAGCTTTTCATCGGGCATTTAAAAAGTATGTGGGTATATCGCCAACCGAATATCGTCAGGAACAAGCAACAACGGTAGTAATGGCCTGATAAAAGGTGTGATGGGTTTCCTTCATGTGAAATCATAATAAATTTCCGGTTATCCGGTATCAGATTTTGAAATTCTGGTTGACAAGATAATGTAAGTCATGATTTTTTGGCAATAAGACCATCAAGCTGAAACTTTTGGTAATGCCTGAATAAAGATTTATTTTTGTATATACATAGAAATGATCATTAATAGTGTTTTTAAATTTTAGGATATGAAGTTTGTATTAGAGGTTAAAGAGAGTAAAGTTGAGATGTTGATAGCATTGTTAAATGACTTGCCTTACGTGAAAACTAAGCCTCTTACACCATATAAAGCCAAAGTCCTTGAAGATGTAAAAGAAGCTGTTGATGAATTGAACATGGTGTTAGCTGGTAAACTGGAAGCCCGGGACGCTGATGAATTATTAAATGAGCTATAGGGTTAAGTTTATACCGAAATTTGAAAAAGAGCTGAAGCGGCTCGTCAAAAAGTACCCTTCAATAAAATCTGATTTTTCAGAGCTTCTGCAATCACTTAAACAAGAACCAACTCAGGGAACCTCGTTGGGAAATGGATGTTATAAGATTCGTATGGCTATTTCCAGCAAAGGGAAGGGAAAGTCGGGGGGCGCCAGGATAATTACCTGCTTTAAAATAACACTTGATACTGTCTTCTTATTAACCATTTTTGATAAGAGTGAACAGGAAAATATATCAGATAAAGAACTAAAGGAATTATTGAAATTTATTGAATAATTCCTTTATAAAATGATTTAACTGTAATTTCTCACTGAATCTTTGCAACAGTAGCATATCCGTTGCCAGTTGTCATAAAACGCTATCTTTGTAAGAAACATACCCGATATGGAACAGATAAAGAAATATGTTAATGATAATCGCGACCGCTTTTTAGAAGAATTGTTCTCCCTTTTACGCTGTCCCTCTGTAAGTGCCGATTCAAAGTATAAAGATGATGTGTTAAAAACAGCCGGTTTAGTGGCACAGCGTCTTACGGAGGCCGGAGCAGAAAATGTTGAAGTATGTAAAACAGCAGGGCATCCTATTGTTTACGGCGAAAAAATTATCGATAAAAATAAACCCACGGTATTAGTTTACGGGCATTACGATGTGCAGCCCGCTGACCCACTCGAATTATGGGAGACCCCTCCGTTTGAGCCCACAGTTCGCGATGGCAAAATATTTGCCCGTGGCGCATGCGATGACAAAGGTCAGTTCTATATGCATGTAAAAGCATTTGAGCTGATGATGAGAACCAATACATTGAATAGTAATATCAAATTCATTATCGAGGGCGAAGAGGAAGTAGGTTCATCCAACCTGGAAACTTTTGTCAGGGAAAATAAAGAACGGCTTAAGGCCAATGTCGTGCTGATATCTGATACGGCTATGATTAGTTTGGAGCATCCTTCGCTTGAAACCGGTTTACGGGGATTGGCCTATCTCGAAGTAGAAGTGACGGGCCCGAACCGGGATTTACATTCCGGCGTTTATGGTGGAGCTGTTGCCAACCCGGCTACTATACTGGCAAAAATAATCGCGTCGCTGCACGACGAAAATAATCGTGTTGCTATTCCCGGCTTTTATGACGACGTGGTGGAGTTAAGCAGCGAAGAACGGAAGGCGTTGAATCAGGCTCCGTTTGATGAAAAAGAATATAAAGAAGATTTGGGCATTAAAGAAGTGTGGGGCGAAAAAGGATATACAACCATCGAGCGTACCGGTATCCGGCCAACGTTGGAAGTAAATGGTATTTGGGGCGGCTATATCGGCGAAGGTGCAAAAACCGTATTACCGTCAAAAGCCAGCGCAAAAATATCCATGCGTTTAGTGCCGAACCAGAAATCAAAAAAAATTGAGCAACTATTTAAATCACATATCGAAAAAATTGCTCCGCCGTATGTGCAGGTAAAAGTTACAATACACCATGGTGGCGAACCGGTTGTAACACCAACAGACAGTGTTGCTTACCGGGCCGCGGAAAAAGCTATCGAAGAATCGTTTGGAAAGAAACCCATACCAACAAGGGGAGGAGGCAGCATTCCGATTGTGTCCCTTTTTGAAGAAGTTTTGGGTATTAAAACCGTATTGATGGGCTTTGGTTTAGATAGTGATAACCTACATTCGCCAAATGAAAAGTTTGACATTGCCAATTACTTTAAAGGTATCGAAACCATTCCGTTATTTTATAAATATTATGCCGAATTAAGCCGGTGAGGTTATACGTTGTAGGTTTTACGTTTTAAGTGCCTGCATATTTCATGGTTCATAGCTTATAGTCCGGAAGTTGGAAAAGTTGAGCGCAGCGAAATCCCGATTATTCGGGGTTAGAAAAGACCGGAAGCGGAAAGAGGTAGAAGGTTTAAGGCGTAAGGCGAACAACGAAGGACGAATAGCAAACAACAAACAATTTGGCAATTCAACAATCTCAAATCTCACGTCTCAAATCTCATATCTAATCTAAAAATAAGCATGCCCAATAAGCTCATTAACGAAACTTCGCCCTATCTGTTGCAACACGCACATAACCCGGTAAATTGGTATCCCTGGGGTAATGAAGCCTTGACAAAAGCAAAGGACGCAAATAAGTTGATCCTGGTAAGCATAGGATATTCGGCTTGCCATTGGTGCCATGTGATGGAGCGAGAGAGCTTCGAAAATGAGCAGGTTGCCCGCATCATGAATGAGCATTTTATTTGTATCAAGGTGGATAGGGAAGAGCGGCCGGATATTGATCAGATCTACATGAATGCCGTTCAGCTAATGACGGGTAGTGGCGGTTGGCCGTTAAACTGTTTTTGTTTGCCAGACCAGCGGCCGGTTTATGGCGGAACATATTTCCGGACAGAAGACTGGCAAAATCTCCTGCTAAGTCTGGCGGCATTTTGGCGTGAACGTCCGGACGAGGCCAGAGAATATGCCGAAAGATTAACAGAAGGCATCAATAAGAGTGAAGTTATCTCATTTATTCAGCAGCAGGAAAAATATTCGATAAATGATTTAACAGCGATTTATGAGCCTTGGAAACGGCATTTTGACCCGATTGAAGGAGGTTATAACCGGGCTCCTAAATTCCCATTGCCTAATAACTGGCAATTTATGCTGCGTTATGCTCATCTGCTCAAAGATGAATCAGCAGCCACTGTTACACGCATTACACTCAACAAAATGGCTTATGGAGGCATCTACGATCATATTGGAGGTGGCTTCGCCCGCTATTCGGTAGATGATCGCTGGCATGTGCCGCATTTCGAAAAAATGCTGTACGATAATGCCCAATTGGTCAGCTTATACACCGAAGGCTGGCAGCTTTATAAAGAGGATGAGTATAAGCAGATAGTATATCAAACCCTGGATTGGGTAAAACGTGAAATGCTATCGCCCGAAGGTGGTTTTTATTCGGCTCTTGATGCTGATAGCGAAGGTGTTGAAGGTAAGTTTTATACATTTACTAAGGCTGAGATAGCAGCTATTTTAAAAGACGATTCCGAACTGTTCTGTATTTATTACCACATAACCGAGAAAGGAAACTGGCCTGAAGAACATACTAATGTGCTTTATCGCAGCTTTACCGATGAGGAATTATCGGAGAAGTTGGGAATATCCCTGCCCGAATTACAGGAAAAAATAGGCCAGTCTAAAAAGCAGGTTTTCGCTTATCGCGATAGGCGGGTACACCCCGGATTGGATAATAAAATACTGGCATCGTGGAACGGAATGATGCTTAAAGCTTTTACAGATGCTTACCGTGTATTTGGCGAGCCGGATTTTCTGGATATGGCTTTGACAAATGCCCGTTTTATCACTCAAAAACTTACGTATGATAATTACACTTTACAGCGTACATTTAAGCTCCTGCAATCCGGTTCGCCTATAGCTTTTCTGGATGATTATGCCTTTGTAATTGATGCACTAATAGGTCTGTACGAAGCCACATTTGACGAATGCTGGCTGGAACAGGCCCAAAAATATACCATTAGAGCTAAAGAACTTTTCTTTGATGCTGGAAGCGGCATGTTCTTTTATACGGCTTCAACCGATGAGGCTCTTGTTGCACGTAAATATGAAATCCTCGACAATGTAATTCCCTCGTCTAATTCGGTAATGGCCATCAATTTATATAAGCTGGGTCATTTTTATGACGATGAGTCCTATTTGTCTATGGCCCGTCAAATGCTGGCTAACGTGAAACCCCAGATAAAAAGTTATGGCTCATCTTACTCTAACTGGGCAACTTTATTGTTGTATGAAGTTTTTGGAGTGTATGAAATAGCTATCACAGGAGAACAATGGTCGCAATTTCACAAGGAAATAGAAAAAAACTTTATTCCTAACAAAATTTTATTGGGAGGTAACGCAGGAACATTACCTTTGTTAAGTGATAAATCCGGTTCTGAATCTAAAATATATATCTGTAAAAACAGAACCTGTAAATTGCCCGTTACTAATACAGAGGATGCGATAAAACAAATTTTGAACGAAGGATAAGTGCATTATCCTTATAATCCAACTATATAATGACAATTAAACCTCAAAGCGTAGTGGCGCTTACGTACGATTTGTACACCACAAAAGATGGCGAAAAAGTGTTTGTTGAACAGGCTACCAAAGAAAATCCGTTGGTGTTTTTATACGGTGTAGGTATGATGCTGCCCCGGTTTGAAGAAAATTTAAGCGGTTTAACATCGGGCGATACCTATGATTTTGAACTTGCTGCCGCCGATGCTTATGGCGAGAAGGACGAAAATGCTATTGCAGAGCTTCCCGTAGATATGTTCAAAGGAACAGAGCTTCCTGCTGTTGATTCTATTTTACCTTTACAGGATAACCAGGGAAACCAGTTCAGAGCCCGTGTTGTATCAGTTGATAGCAACGTAGTAGTGGTTGACCTCAATCATCCGATGGCTGGTCAGGATTTGCACTTTAAAGGAGAGATATTAAATGTGCGTGAAGCCACTGCCGATGAGCTTTCTCATGGACATGCTCACGGTATTGATGGCCACGGCGGGCATTAATAATTATCAAATTTTCTTTCGGACGCACAGATTACGGTCTGTGCGTTTTTTATTTTAGCGATGATTAAATAGAATATTTTGCAATCATTTCAGCAGTAACAAGCATGCTTCTTCCGGTTTCAAGGCTGATTAAAGCATAATCAAACCAGCCATCGCAGGCAGTTTTACCCGTTTTCTTGATAGTTATGCTGAATTTTACCCGGCATCCTTTTTCATTCAGGGTTTCAACACCTGTTTCCACAATAAACTCGTCGCCCATAGTTAGCGGTCGTTTGTAATCAACATACGCGGTTTTTACAACCCAGCCATAGCCCTGTTTCATAAACTCTTCCATGGGCATACCGTAAAAGCGCTCCATCTGTTCATAACGGGCAGCTAATACGTAATCAAAATATTTGCTGTTATGTACGTGCTGAAACATGTCAATATCGTCAGGACGCACCCTGAATTCACTTTTAAACTTGCTAAAACTCATAATGCGAATATACACTATTGAAATTTGCTGATTTTGCTTTTTTCCTTTTGGCTTAACATTAGTAAGTTTGGTTGCAATAAATTACTGAAATGAAAATACAAATAATTAACGGGCCTAACTTAAATCTTCTCGGCATCCGCGAAAAATCCATATATGGCGACGGCGATTTTGAAAGCTATTATGCACAGTTACAGGAACAATATCCGCAGGTTAATTTTGCCTACTTTCAAAGCAATGTAGAGGGCGAAATTATTAATAAGCTGCATGAAACAGGATTCAGCTTTGATGGTATTATTATTAATGCCGGTGGCTATACACATACCTCGGTGGCTATTGCAGATGCCATTGCCGCTATTAAAACTCCGGTAGTTGAAGTGCATATTTCAAATATTTATGCCCGTGAAGAATACCGGCATATATCTCTTACAGGAAAAAACTGTAAAGGCGTGTTAACAGGTTTTGGTCTGGATGGCTATCGTCTGGCTTTAGAAAGTCTTCTTAAATAAAAAGTTATGCATGTACATGTACTTCAGCATGTTCCATTTGAAGGTTTAGGTTACATTACCGGATGGCTGAATGCCCATTGGCATAAGGTTTCAGTAACCCCATTATGGGAAGAGCGTTTTTCTTTTCCATCGCTGGATGATGTTGACGTTTTAATTATAATGGGCGGCCCTATGGGAGTGTATGAAGAAAACCTGTACTCCTGGCTGAAACCTGAAAAACAGTTTATACGTGATGCCATAAATAGCAATAAAAAAGTTTTAGGGATATGTTTGGGCGCTCAACTCATAGCGGCGGCTTTAGGGGCACCGGTATACCCAAATCCTGAAAAAGAGATAGGGTGGTGGCCGGTTAACACCAGCTCAACATTCTCTGCTTGGTTAGGTAAAGATATCCTGTTACCGGATAAGGTTTTCCATTGGCATGGTGATACTTTTGACCTGCCGGACGGAGCAGTGAATCATATCTCATCAGTGGTATGCAAAAACCAGTTGTTCACTATTGGCGAAAATATTGCCGGAATCCAGTTTCACCTGGAAGTTACTCCACAAACCATGCAGGCTATGCTAACTCATTGCGCTGGCGAATTATCGAAAAGCGGAATGTACATTCAGTCTCCTGCGACTATCGCCGATGCTTCTGACAATTTCGAGCAATCCAACAGATTAATGTCTACAATATTAGAGAAGCTTGTTGATGCATGATTCAGGCGGTTGAAATAAAAAATATAGAAATTTTTCGCTGAATTTAAAGAAAAATTTCTATATTTGGGTATGGGAAAGAAAATAAGTCATACTCGTAAAACAGGCCGCAAATACATCGATGCAGATGCAAATCCAAAGCTCCCCATGGTAGCAGAAAGCGCTGTGGCTTATAACGCATTTCCATCGTCTGCCAGGGCAAAGCTCAAAATTGCCCACATTAATTTAGAAGCCTACCAGGGGCTGTCATCTAATCCAATAGAAATGTTAACCCGCTCAAAAGAGGGCCTCAAGGCAAAAGCAGCTCTTGATTTTCTTCATTTATCCGGGTTTTCGCCCGAAGAATTCCAGGAAACGTTTAAAACTACAGTAAAAACCATTCAAAATTATGTAGTTCAGGATTTAAAGCTTGATGCCGCTTTAAGTGAGAAGCTCCTAAAATCTTTCGCCTTATTCGCAAAAGGTATAGAAGTGTTTGGGGCTGCACAAACGTTCTATCATTGGTTAAATGTACCAGCTTACGGTTTGGGCAATCAAATTCCTTATCATTTAATGGATACCGTTACAGGTTTAACATTGATAGAAGAAGAATTGATCCGCATTGAGCACGGTGATCTGGCATAAGTAAGTATGTTTGTATACCGTATTGTACTGGAAAAATTTTCGGGTAGCCTAAAAGCCTCGGGAAGGGCAGCCCGTTGGAATCCCAACGATATAGAGATGATTTACGCAGCCTCATCCCGGTCATTGGCCTGTCTGGAGAATGTGGTGCATCGTACTCAGCTCGGATTAAACCAATTGTTTAGCGTCATGACTATTGAAATTAATGATAAGCTGAAGCAGGAAACCATTAGTTTAACTGATCTGCCCAAAGATTGGAGAGAATTTTATCACATGTCTTTAACGCAGCAACTCGGTGAAAAATGGATCAGAGCGGGCAAAACGGCTGTGTTAAAGGTTCCTTCATCCATTATTGAAGAGGAAGCAAATTATCTTATCAATCCTAATCATCAGGATTTTGCTTCAATAAAACTCATCAACACAGAACCTTTTACGTTTGATAAAAGAATAAAATCGTAATCGATTATAAAGGTTTTTAAATTAAACAAGCTGCAATTTCAAAGAATTTTGTTTCTTTGTGCAGCTAAAAAATGACTCCGTAGCTCAGTTGGTAGAGCAACTGACTCTTAATCAGTGGGTCGAGAGTTCGAGCCTCTCCGGGGTCACAAAAAATCAAACACTTACAACGCCAGATTGTAAGTGTTTTTTATTTACAAAGAGTTATGGTTTTACGCCTGATGGTAACGGTTGCGGTGTAGTGGTTGGGCCGTTAACGGTAAGCACACCATTTTTATCAATATACATGCGATCTATGAAAACCACACGCTTGTTACCGGTTTGTGTAGTGCGACCATGATATACGCAGAACATTTCTTTGCCATCGGGCGAGAAGGTAATGCTGTTATGGCCGGTTCCGCTAACTGTGCCGCCATTGTTTGTATTTTTCTGTAAAACCGGGTTGTTGGCGGCTTTGGTAAAAGGCCCTAACGGGTTTTTCGATGTGGCGTAGCCCACAGCATAATTTTCGCCGCCAAAATGGTTGGCGGAATACATGATATAATAGGTGTTATCGTGCTTAAACGTCACTGATCCTTCTGTCCAGCGGCGGTTTACTTCGTGCGAAGTAACTGAGCGGCTTTCCCATTCAGCTTGTTTATCATTCATGCTAACCGGCGGACGCAATAGCAATACCGGCTCGCCAATAATGCCGCTGAAATCAGCTTTAAGCTCAACGCCATAAACCCAGCTTTCCTCAATCTCATCATACCAGCCTTTTTTCTTGGCCCAATCGGCAACTTCACTTTTAACCGGGTGCTTGTAGCAGCAGCGGGAATAGTACAGGTACATTTTGCCATTGGTATCGAAAAAAACATTGGCGTCAATTACGGGATAACCGGGATCAAAAAGCGGTTTATCCGAAATATCCTTAAACGGCCCTGTAGGACTATCGGCTACAGCCACGCCAATTTTAAAGTTCTCTTCTTCCTGTGTGGGATTTACCTTCCATTGTGCGCTGAAAAATAAATAGTATTTGTTTTTAACCTGGTACACTTCAGGGGCCCAGAACGAATGAACGCCCCAGCCGTTTTTGCCATTATATACCTGTCCTTTGTATTCCCAGGTCACCATATCGGTAGACGAGTAGGCAGAAAATCCGTCGACAGCGCCACCGCCGGTTCCATACATGTAATAAATTCCGCTGTTTTTATCATGTAAAATATAAGGATCGCCGAATTTTACAGGCAATGGATTGGTATATGTTTTCTGGGCGAATACCGGTAAGGATGCTGTAAATAACAGCAAATACAATACAATAGTTTTCATTATGATAATGCGTAAAGTTCTTCGCGTTGTTTTTGCACCACTTCGCTATCGATGTATTCATCGTAGCTCATTAGCTTATCTATAATGCCACCCGGTGTAAGCTCAATAATACGATTGGCAACCGTTTGGGTAAGCTCGTGGTCACGTGAGGTAAACAGAATAGTTCCGCGGAAATCGTTCATGCCGTTATTCAATGCCGTAATAGATTCCAGGTCGAGGTGGTTGGTAGGTTCATCAAACAAAAGCACATTGGCCTGTTGCAGCATCATCCGCGAAAACATGCAGCGCATTTTTTCACCTCCGGATAAAACCGAGCATTTTTTCAATACCTCTTCACCAGAGAACAGCATGCGGCCCAGGAAGCCACGGATAAATTGTTCATCCTTTTCAGCAGCCGAATACTCACGCAGCCAGTCAATCAGGTTATCGTTTTTACCTTCAAAATAAGATGAAGTATCATTTGGAATATCAGCGATATTGATAGTGACGCCCCATTTAAACTCGCCTGAATAATCCTTATCTCTGCCGGTTAAAATATCGTAAAATGCCGATGTGGCTAAGCTGTTTTCAGAAAGTACGGCAATCTTATCACCTTTGTTCACCATCAGGCTGATATCAGAGAACAACAGCTCACCGTTAACCTCTTTACGCAGGTTTTCTATCTGCAATATCTGGTCGCCGGCCTCACGACCCTGGTTGTTAAATAAAATAGCCGGGTATTTGCGGTTAGAAGGTTTAATCTCCTCCAGGTTGATTTTATCCAAAGCCTTTTTACGACTGGTTGCCTGTCGCGATTTGGAGGCATTGGCGCTAAACCGCCTGATAAATTCCTGTAGCTCTTTCACCTTATCTTCCAGCTTTTTATTCTGGTCAGCACGTTGCCGCAGTGCAAGCTGGCTCGACTCGTACCAGAACGTATAGTTACCGGTGTAAATAGTCATCTTGCCAAAGTCAATATCCACCACATGCGTACAGACCGTGTCTAAAAAGTGCCTGTCGTGCGATACCACCAGGATAATTCCCTCGTATCCTGCCAGAAAATCTTCCAGCCAGGCGATGGTATGAATATCCAGGTCATTGGTTGGCTCATCCAGCAGCAGGATGTCAGGTTTGCCAAATAATGCCTGAGCCAGTAAAACCCGCACCTTTTCATTTCCATCCAGCTCTTTCAGCAGCTTGTAATGCGCATCCTCTTTAATGCCCAGGTTACTCAATAGGGTCGCCGCATCGCTTTCGGCATTCCAGCCGTCCATTTCGGCAAAAATGGTTTCCAGTTCGCCGGCCCGCTCACCATCCTTTTCAGTAAAGTCGGCTTTGGCATACAGCGCATCTTTTTCTTTCATCACATCATACAACTCCTTATGCCCGATCAAAACGGCTTCAATAACCGGAGATTCGTCAAATTCGTAGTGATTCTGCTTTAAAACAGCCATGCGCTCGCCCGGCGTAAAGCTTACCGAGCCGGTTGTCGGGTCAACCTCTCCCGAAAGGATTTTCAGGAACGTAGATTTCCCGGCACCGTTAGCGCCAATAATACCATAACAGTTGCCCTGCGTAAATTTCAGGTTAACTTCTTCAAAAAGTGTCCGTTTGCCGTAGCGTAATGAGAGATTCGATACCGTAATCATATCCCGCAAAGATACGCTTTTATAGAGACATGAGTTGTGGTAGCTTATTTTGATCCCGAATAATCGGGATTTCGCTTCGCTCAACTTTTAACTTTTAACTTTTGAATTTAGCGATGGGCGTGTCCCTTTGCATTTTTGCGTCTCCCTCTTTTCCCATCCCACAAAATGCAAGCGGGCCGGGCTGTCCGCTATTACTCCTCGCTCCTTCGTCGCTGTGGGGTAGCCGCTTCCATCCCTCACGCAAAAGCCATTGCCATAGCAGGTGGACTCAACTTATATGTACTGTATTTCTGCTTTCTACTTCTAACTTTCTACTTTTGACTTTCAACTTTTAACTCGTCCATCGTGCTTCTGCAACAACTTGAACATACCTTAACAAAAAGCAAAATGGTCAAACTGGCTGCTATAGCGGGTAATGATAGCCTGAGTTTGCCGGAATTGCTGGATATGTGCTTTTATCACCGCACTGAAATTGCGTTCAGGGCAGCCTGGATACTGGAACATGTTACAACGCATTACCCGGAACGTTTTGTACCTTATCTTGCTGATTTTCTGAGCCGGTATCCGAAGCAGCAAAACCCAAGCTGCCAGCGACATTTTACCAATATCCTAATTTTCCTGACGGGCAACCGGGCTGAAAAGAAAGGTATCCGGCTTACCGGGTATGATATGCTGCCTATTGTAGAAACCACGTTTAACTGGCTGATAGCTGTTGATACAGCCATTGCAGTTAAAGCCAATTGTATGGAGGTGTTATACAATTTAAGGCATACTGCCGACTGGATTACCGAAGAATTACATCAGCAACTGCTATTCTTACAACGCGATGGCGGTCCGGCCATTCAAAGCCGGAGCCGTAAGATTATGGAAAAGCTTAATGGTTAATCAGGGATTGCAAATCCCTGGTTATTAGCGGCGGGATTACAAATCCCGCCGAGCGAAGTTTAAACAACTTTAATGATTTTGCGGGTTGTTAGCCGCCTTATTTATTTCAATGATAACAGTAACTCGTCCAGGTTTCCCAAAGCCATGGTGAAACCTTCCTTAAAGCCCATTTTTATTATCAGTTCAATGTCCTCGAAACTGTCGTGCTGTAACGTGACGTTTACAGTTGTAATGCCGTTATCTTCGGTAAAGATGTTTGTCCAGAAAGAGCGTGGTTTTCCCGTGTTTTCGTTCCCGTTTTCATCGCAAAATGCATCCAGCCAGGATAACTGTTTTTGGGGTTCAATCTTTTTATAATCGGCTTTACACCAATGTTTTTCATTTTCAGGACTAATCATGGCGTATAGCCACGTGCCGCCTACGCGGAAATCCATCGATTTGGTTTCGGTGCGATAGGGTTTTGGCGCCCACCATTGGTCAAGGATTTCGGGCTTTGTCCAGGCATCCCAGACCAATGTAAGATTAGCTGCAAATTCACGCGTTGCGTTAATGGTGTTGTTTTCCTGGTTTACAGAAAAATCAAATTTAAGATTCGGATTCATTTTCATTTAATTTCTTAGTGATCAATAATTTAGCTCAATTCTTTTCAACATAATCCCGCAACAAGGTACCGATAAGCGCTGTCCAGCCTTCCATAAAACTTTCTTTGGCAAAAGCGCTTACCGCAGGGAATGTTTCCAAACCGGCATGCATGAGCTTGATATGCGTTTTATCGCCATCGGCTTGTAGCTTGTACGTTACGTATGAAATTCCTTCAAAACCTTCGTATCGCCAGCTATATGCTAATTTGACAGGTTCCTGTACTTCGGTGACCACACATTTATGAAGGTAATCTTCGCCTTCTTTTCCCTTGCCCCAAAACTCAAATTCGAAGCCGACTTTTGCTTCAAAATTTTTGATATCAAAAGACCATTCACGCAAAGCCTCTGCATTGGTGAGCGCTTCCCAAACGGTTTGTAAAGGCGCATCGAACGTTCTTTCTATAACAATTGGCCCATGTTGCTTTTTTTGCAATAAATATTCCTCAAGCCTTTCAATGTTTTGTTTTTGACCTTCGTCCGCTTTGTGCGTTTTAATTATAATTTCACGCATTTCCGCGGTATCAAATAACATGGTCCAGTCTATCTGGGTTTCTTCGCCCACAGCTTCAAAAAGAACCGCGGTAATGAAATGCGGGTTGAAGTGCTCAAACACGATTTTCTTAAACGGGATAATTTCCTTGAAAATACTGCGGTTGGGATAGTCTGTGCCATCCGGCCCGTGTAGGGTTAATTTCCATTCTCCTCCTTCTTTAAAATCCAGGGTATGAATGGTAGAGGTAAAGCCTTTTGGTCCCCACCAATGTATAATATATTCAGGCCGGGTCCAGACATCCCAAACCAAAGCTACCGGAGCTTTAACGGTTTTGGTGATTCGCATTTCCCTGTTTTCTGTTTCGCTCATGTTATTTTATTTATTGTTTTGAATTTTCGCTAAATATTTGTCCAGGTTATCAAAGCGGTCTTCCCAGATTTTCCGGAATTGCTCCAGCCATTGGTCAATCTCTTTCATTTTCCGGACTTGAAGCTGGTAGTAAATTTCCCTGCCTTGTTGTTTTGGGGCAATTAATTCGCATTCTGTTAAAATGCGAAGATGCTTTGAAACCGCCTGCCGCGTTGTGTCAAAGTGTTCGGCAATGGCGTTGGGTGTCATCGCCTGCATGGCAATAAGTGTAATGATTGCCCGCCTTGTCGGGTCGGCTATAGCCTGAAAAATATCTCTTCTCATGTTAAAAAGAAACCAATTGGTTGCAAATATATGTGCAACTATTTGGTTTCGCAAATTTTTCTAAAAATCTTTTGGGTAAAGGTTCAGGCTTAAACTTAAGCGAGTGGGGGAATGGGGGTAACGAGGAATTGCAAATTCCTGGTTATTAGCGACGGGATTATAAATTAGGAGTGTTCGAAACCTTAAAAATCACTAAAAGTAAGGCGAGCTTATCTGCAAAAATGCTCGAAACAGACGGCTTTTCATTGGCTTTTGTTAGATGAATAATGCTTTCTGTATAAGGTTTCGAACACATGTGATTATAAATCCCGTCGAGCGAGGTTTATTCACGGATAAAAGAAACCATAAATAGCAGTGCTACTCCGCATAGCTAAACAAGACATCGTCGTCAGTGCTGCATGGGCGTATTTACAAACGCAGACAGCGTTCTGAACGCTGTCTGCGTTATAGTTATAGCATTGGCCCGACCTATCTAAACCGGGATGGGAGCGGATACCGGCCTTGTGCGTAATGCTTGCAGGCGTATGAGCGTACAGCCGGGCTACCGGAACCAATAATTTGCAGGCCCTGCTTTTCAAAAAATAAATTAATGGCGTCCCATAAGGCCACGTAATTGTTCCAGGCTCATGTCTTCGTAGCCGCCCGGTACAGAGAATGTACCTGCCGGTACTTTCTGGCTTTTGATTTCCTTTACTGTGGCCTGAATGCCCAACCCATTCTGAAAGGAGTTGAATTTTAACGGTACGCCGAGCGAAGCATCAAAAAACTGTGTGAGTGAATTTTGCGGCGTACTGATGTCCTTGGTGAACCAGGCATCGAACGTTTGCCCGGATTTTTTCTCAGTTACCTGGTATTTCTGCGCTTTGTATCCGGCAATAGTCTGGGTTTCGGTGGTTGGCTTAACATTCATCTCAGGCCATTTATCCTGCATCTGTTCACGGTCTGCGGGAGTAATATTTACTGAATATTTTTTACTCATCATGGGTATATCCAATAATAAATGCTGATAGCCGGTTTTGGCATTCATTAGGGTAACAGACGACGACATTTGTGATTTTGCAACGGTGCTGGCAGAATCGCCTTTAAAATATACCTGCATTTCGGTTGGAAACATGCCGGCCATTTGCTGCATCTGCGTGGGCAGCTGCCATTCAACCTGGTAGGTAATAAGGCCCTCGTTAAGAGCGGTTTGCGCAAAGGTGCCACAGGCGAAGCAGGTATAAATTAAACTTAAAACAATTTTTCTCATGCTGATAATATTTATACTTTTATATCTGTATAGACGGTTGAAGATGCGATTTGTTATGGTTAACGGGAAATTTAGTTTTTAAGTAATTGATAATGAATGAGATTTAAACTTTTACTATCCTTCTTTTTTCTTTTTCAGTTGGTTAAGGCGCAGGTTAATACAGGGCCGCGTTTAACGGGTATGGGCGGTGCTGCGGTGGCTTTACAGGATGTGTGGAGCTTACAGGCCAATGCTGCGGGTGTCGCAGGACTGAAACACGCGGCGTTATCTGCCGCTTATCAGGGCCAGTACACCAATACCGACCTGAGCACACAATCGGCTGTGTTTGTACTGCCGTACAAGGACAATGCTTTCGGGCTGAGCTTCCAGAATTATGGCTTTTCTGCTTACAGCGAACAGCGGGCCGGCCTGACTTACGCCCGTACGTTTGGCAATAAGCTGAACGCGGCGTTGAGCTTCAACTATCACCAGGTTAAAATACCGCAATATGGCAGTACCAGCGCTTTTTCGGTTGATGCGGGATTGCAGTACTGGGTGGGCGAAAAGGTGCTGCTGGGAGCGCATGTTGGTAACCCGGGACAGGCAAAGTTTGTAGACGTAGGCACTATCATACCAGTGCATATTGATTTTGGCGCTTCGTACCATTTCAATGAAAACCTGGTAATGGCCGGTGAAGTTACCAAAACGCTGAATGCTAATACCGATGTCAAGGCCGGCCTGGAATACGGTGTTGTGAATTGGCTATCGTTGCGTGGGGGAGTTTCGGTTAACCCGTTCCGTCAATATGCAGGATTTGGCGTAAATTATAATAAGTTCAGGATTGATGCGGCGGCGTCATCACATCCGGATCTGGGCTATTCACCACAGGTATCTCTCAGCTATGAGTTTTAACCGTTATTGTTTATTGTGTATCCTGTTTTTTTGCGTCGGTACTACCAGGCTGATGGCCCAGGTGGACGATGCCAATGCCGTTATAGAACCTATTATTGAATCTGTGGCCGAAAATGCGGGTGAAGATTTTGACTATTCGGAGCTTACCGAACGCCTGAATTTTTACTTTCGTAACCCTATTAATCTGAATAAGGCCAGCGAGCAGCAGTTCAGGGAACTGGTATTTTTGTCGCCATTGCAAATCAGCGCTATTATAGACCGCAGGCGAAAAACCGGCCCTTACCTAAGTGCGCTGGAGCTGCAAAGTGTTGACGGGCTTGATTTGGAAACGGTGCGTATGTTGCTGCCCTTTGTTACGGTGAACAAAACATCGCTAAACGGGCTGTCTGTTGCCGATGCGCTACATAAGTCGAGTAATGAGCTGACATTTTTATATGGCCAGGTGCTGCAAAAGCAAAAAGGATATACCATAACCGATACCAATAAGTCGCGTTATCTCGGTTCGCCGGAGCGTTACCTGGTGCGATACAGGTACCATTACGGAGAGCATTTTTCTGCATCGCTGAATATGGAAAAGGATGCCGGTGAACAGTTTTTTGCCGGGGTGCAATCCTCGGGCTTTGATTTTTATTCGGGCAATGTGGCTTATCGTGGCGATGGTGTTATTGGTAAAGCTGTTTTGGGCGATTATTCGCTGCAATTCGGGCAGGGATTAACCATGTGGTCGGGCTTGAGTTTCGGAAAGGGCGCATCCGTTGCTACGGTCCCTAAGCAGGATATCGGCTTAAAGCCTTACACATCAACCAACGAAATGCTATTTTTACGTGGTGCGGCCGTTACGCTGAACCTGAAAGCTTTGAGCGTGACGCCGTTTGTGTCGTACCGAAAATTAGACGCGTCTACCGTGAATCGCGATACCATTAACCCTGACGGGCAAACGGGTTCGTTAAACCAGATGGGTTTACACCGTACACCAACCGAGGCAGATAACCGGAATAACACTTCGCAGTTAGTGTACGGTATCAATGCCGGGTACACTATTGGTCGTCTGAACGTGGGCTCGGTTGTATATCATACCGATTATAATCGTGATTTTGCCCCCGGGAAATACCTGTACAATCAATATGACTTTACGGGAAAATCCCTGTCAAATGCCGGATTGTATTATAATTACAGCTGGCGCAACCTGTATTTTTATGGTGAGGTCGCTAAAAGCGTCGATTATGGTTCTGCCTGGTTGCAGGGCGTTTTGGCCAGCTTGTCGCCCCAGGTATCGCTGGTATTGATGTATCGCGACTACCAGAAAAATTACCAGTCGTTTTTTAACCAGGCGCTTGCCGAATCGTCGGTAGCTTACAATGAACGCGGATTTTATTCGGGATTTATCATTTCGCCCGGTTCCAAATATGAGTTTACCGGTTATGTGGATTTTTTCAGGTTCCCCTGGCTTAAATATAAGGTTGATGCGCCGTCATCGGGTTATGAAGTGTTGACCCAATTTACCTATATGCCCAATAAGCAGGTGAAAGCTTATCTGCGTTACAAGCTGGAAAATAAACAGGAAAACGATGATATTGCCAATGCGATAAACTTTTTGCAGCAGGTGCAGCGGCAAAATTACCGGTTTGATTTGCGGTATAGCATCAGCAAGGCATTCCAGTTAGGCAATCGTGTAGAGCTGATGCGCTATCATAAGGAAGACCATGCCGCCGAATGGGGTTACGTAGCTTACCAGGATTTGAGCTACAATCCAATGTTCTCTAAATTTTCAGGTAACCTGCGTTTCGCGGTGTTTGATACCCAGGGATATAATTCGCGGATATATACTTACGAGAACGATGTGCTGTATGGCTTTTCGGTTCCGGGGTTGCAGGACAGGGGAGTGCGTTTTTATATCAACGGACGTTACCGTGTTCGCCGCGGACTGGATTTCTGGGTTAAATATGCCGTAACGCAATATACTAACCGGGATGATATTGGTTCGGGACTGGATGTGATTAACGGTAATACCCGGTCTGATATTAAGCTGCAGTTACGGTATCAGTTTTAGAAGCGTTATTCTAAATCTCATATAAGGTTTAAAAAACATTTTTAATGAATGCTCCGGTTATACTTGGCGAAATACCTTTTGTCCGTATACTTGCAGCACTGGTATGCGGAATTGTGCTTGCGTTCGTATACCTACCTTCCGAAGTGGTGTTCACCCTGATTTTGTATGCTCTTTGTGGATTGATAACGGTATTTCTGTTTGTTGTGCTGCTTTACAGGCAGTTGGCCATTTACAAGAAGCGCTGGTTTGCCGGATTGCTGTTTTATATCATCACAATCATTGCGGCTTACTGCATTACGGTTAATAACAGTTTGTTGCTGAACAAGCACCATTTTCGTCGGGCCACTTTTGAAGCATTTATAGTTACCATTGTATCAGAGCCGCAGCAAAATAATGATATCCTGCGGTTTGAGTGTGACGTAAAGCAGGGTTTCGCCAAAAAGCGTTTTTACCCAACAACCGGGAAATTATTGCTGGCGCTTAAGCTCGATACTACGCAAAACGTATCGTATAATTATGGTGATAAATTACTTATTCCCGCTATCTACAACGAAGTAGAACCGCCATATAATCCCGCCGAATTTAATTTTAAGCAATACCTGGCTAATCACCAGCTTTATGACCAGGCCTTTATTAACACAAACCAGGTGAAGCTGTTACAGCATCACGCAGCTAACCCGGTAATTGAATATGCTCTCAATTTACGTAAGCAGCTGGTAGCAAAATATGCCCGCTATATTCATAATAACGATGCGCTTGCCGTGGCATCTACCCTGATTTTAGGCTACCGGGCCGATTTAAGCAAGGAAATTTTAAGCGCTTACGCCAAAACAGGAACCACTCATGTGCTTTCGGTATCGGGTATGCATGTGGGGATTGTATTTATTGTATTGCAATTTGTATTTGGTTTTATGAACCGGAACCGGCTGCTCAGGATATTACGGGCCCTGATTATCATCAGCCTGATCTGGCTTTATTCGCTGCTTACCGGATTTTCGCCGGCCGTGTGCCGGGCCGCTCTGATGTTAAGCTGTTTTGTATTAGGGAAGGCCCTTAACCGGCGAACCAATACCTACAATATGCTGGCATTATCTGCCGCCTGGCTGCTGGTGTATAACCTGTATTTCCTGGCGGATGTGGGTTTCCAGTTATCATACCTGGCTGTATCGGGATTGGTGTACTTATATCCAAAAATTTACGGTTCATGGTACATTAAAAACTGGCTTGGCGATAAAATCTGGGGATATATCAGCCTGTCGCTGGCTGCGCAGGCGGCAACCTTTCCGTTAAGCATGTATTATTTTCACCAGTTCCCGGTTTATTTTCTCATCAGCAACCTCTTTATTGTGCTGCCGGTTGCGGTGATCATGTACGCAGGCATCGCCTTTTTACTGATTCCCGGCCCCGAGATAGTGCTCAAATACCTGGGATGGTTTTTTGAGCAATGCATTGTTTTTGTAAATAACGGCCTGGTATATATCCGCGATCTGCCTTTTGCCAGTGTCAGCGCCATCTGGATAAGCACCTGGACGTATGTGCTGTTGTATGTGTTGATGGGAACGCTGACGGCGATGCTGCTGTATCACAAAAAGCGGATGGCCTACACCAGTGTTGTGCTGGTTGCATTATTGGTTCTCCATACATCCTTTACAGGATTTTATCATCGCCACAATAACCGGATCATTTTTTACAGCCTGCGAAAAAATACCGGTATCGCGTTTATGTCCGGCAAAAATGCGTATCTGTTAACTGATCTGGATAGCGCTGACAAAACCTTCCGGTTCTCTATGCAACCGGCGCTGGATTCCTGTGGCATTAAGCAAATGAAGCTGATCAGGCCTGGTGATAACCTGCGCAAACCGGACTTTTACAGTGCTTTGCACGTGGTGCAGTTTAGAGATTATAAACTTCTGCTGTGGGATAGCACCTTCAATAAAATCCGCTTTAACAAGCATTTACAGGTAAACGCGGTATTGTTGCGGGCAAAAGCACGGGTTAACCTGCCGGAACTGAAAAAACAGGTTAGTTTTGACGAGTTGTTTGTTGACGGCACTAACAGCGATTTCCAGATAAGGCGCTGGCAACAACAGGCCTCGTCAATAGCGTGTACATTACACGTGCTAAAGAAGAGTAGGGCAGTGGTGAAAGAAGGAATCTAAGGAGTTTTTAGCTTACGCGAGACAGTGCAGCTAAATTAACGTGAGTTCGGGTTAAGGCGCAGGCTCGTCCCGATTTGCAATCGGGATGCCATAAAACGGCGTTTGCAACGCCGCACTGTTGCTTAAGACAATCAAAGGCAGCTATTATCGGCGTTACAAACGCCGGAGATTTATGCGCTCGTTTTGCAAACGAGCGCAAACAGGACAATGATGCACCTGTTTTCGTTCCCGAAGTCTCGTATAGGCGTCAAGATAAGAGCTAAAAGCCCCTGCCGTCATTCCGCCCCGAGTACTCGGGGGATCCGGAATCTCCTAAATAGCAGCATAAGCGCCGCTTTACTCCCGATGTCTCGGGATGAATCAGGTTCAGGGTGACGGGGTTCCGGGCTTTTTAGCTCTGTCTGTGCTCCCACTTCACTTGCCATTTTTTTTGTCAATAACTATCTAATAATCAACAAATTGATAGCAAAACCTAAAATTAACTTGACGCCTATGCGAAGTCTCGGGACGAGGATCCCGAGGCCTCGGGAAAGCAACCGAACGAAGTGAGCTCATGAATACCACTAAAAACATAAAAAAAACAATGAATAATCTCTGTTAAACCTGTTTTGAGCAGGATTATTAATCGAATTCACGTTAATTTAAGACCCAAACTCACGTTAAATTATATTGATGAGTGAAATCAGAAATCCAATAGGTGAGAGGCTTATTAGCTTTATTTCATTTAAAGCCTTATTCGAGATAAATAATTTGTGCAAGCGGGTGAACCTTCATCAAATCCGCAATTACAATTTAAAAACATACATGCAACTATCAACGAAAGGTAATGGGCAAGTGACGTTTTTAACCTGCTTAATGCTTTTCGCATATGTTGTTCTACGGTATTGGCAGAAATATTCAGCCTTTCCGAGATTTCTTTATTGCTAAGATTTTCTTCTCTTTTAAGCATAAAAACCATCTTGCAGCGTTCTGGCAACTGATTTATACTTGAAGCTACTAATTGACTAAGCTCTTTGTGGAGTAACCAATTATCTATGGTTTCAGAATGTTGAGGACTGTGATTAACCAGGTGGTTTTGATATTTATCTGAACCCGTTTTTTGCTTTATCCATAGCCGCGTTAGGAGTTGGACTGCTAAGTGGTATCTCTCCCGAAGATGTTGCCGGGCAAATGAAAGCCGGCTTTGGGCACACGATGGAAAAAGTAGGCGTACTCATTATATTCGGAACCACTTTAGGTATGCTGCTGGAGAAAACAGGCGCAACGGTTAGTATGGCAACATACATCCTGAAAAAAGTATCCGAAAAAAATGCGCCTTTAGGTATTGCCATAACAGGATATATCATAGGCTTTCCCATATTTTGTGACAGTGGCTTTATTGTATTGAATGGGCTTAACCATTCCATAGTCAAAAGAACTCATTGGAAAATGATAATCATGGCAACATCTTTGGGAACTTCCTTATATGCAGTGCATTGCCTGGTTCCTCCACACCCCGGAATTACAGTTGCTATTGAAACAGCAGGTGGGAATTTCGGCTTAATTATCCTGATGGGTGCATTGCTGGCTATTCCGGCAGCAACTGTAGGATTATTGTATGCGTTATGGAGAGGTAAAAGAGTAGCAGACGATTACACTCCGGCAGAAGATACCGAAGCAGCAGCAACAGAACGAAAATTACCTCCTGTCGGACTATCTTTTTTACCGGTTATATTACCTGTTTTATTAATTGGCTCAGGAGCCTTTGTAAAACTATTTTCTGAACTTACAGGGAGCTCCGGTTTTACAGGTCGTATTATTTTGTTTTTGGGAGACCCCATCATCGCGTTGGGAATTGGCATCATAGTTTCTTTGTTCCTGTTGAAAAGAGCCGATAAACCCCATCTGTCACATTGGATAACAGATGGCGTAGAAAAGGCCGGGGGAATTCTTGCGATTATAGGAGCAGGAGGTATGTTTGGTGAGATACTTCAACGCTCTGGTATAGGGAGCGATTTAGGAAACCTGTTAACCGGGGCGTCTTTGGGTATTTTCTTTCCTTTCCTGATCACAGCATTCCTGAAAACAGCCCAGGGATCATCTACCGTAGCGGTAATAACGGCAGCTTCTTTGATTACGCCGCTGTTAAAAGATTTAGGCTTAAATACACCATTAGAATTGTCTCTGGCTATATTAAGTCTTGGCGCAGGAAGTATGTGTGTAAGCCATACCAACGACGCCTATTTCTGGGTGATAAACCGTTTCTCCAATTTAGGCACAGCGGCAACTTTAAAAGTATATTCAGTAGCAACGTTGTTGATGGGCCTTGTTACTCAAACGTTTATCTGGGGTATTCTGATGATTTTCGGATAGGGAAAGAGTTGACATTATTACATATATGTGGTTAGCAAGTTTTGAAAATAAAATTACCAGTTACCTAAGAAGTTGTCTAAAAAAATGAAAATATTGAAATATAGTATAGTAAGACTGCTTCTCCGCCAACTGGCAGATTGCAGTGACGCTCCTATTTTCGTCATTGCGAGGAGGTACGACGAAGCAATCTATACCCATGTAATAAATTTAGACAGTACCTGAATGGTCAATCCTGTTGTAAGGAGTTTTGACAAGATTAGAAAAAACAAATCAATAATAATAAATATATGAAAGTCAGATCAATTTTTAGCATTTTAATGATGAGTGCGGCAACCGTGGTTGCACAATCAAACAAAGATGGGTGGCAGAACCTTTTTAACGGAAAAGATTTACAGGGATTTAAGCAGCTGAATGGCAAGGCCAAATACGAGGTCAAGAACGGAGAAATAGTGGGCACTACCGTCAGCAACGAGCCCAACTCATTTCTTGCGACAGAGAAAACGTACAAAGACTTTATCCTGGAAGCGGAAGTTTTCGTTGACCCGTCCATGAATTCAGGCATCCAGATCAGGAGCTTAAGCACTCCCGGATATCAAAACGGACGCGTACATGGCTATCAGGTAGAGATCGACCCATCAGAAAGGGCATGGAGCGGGGAAATATACGATGAGGCCAGAAGAGGATGGCTATATACGATGGATGTCAACCCAAAAGGCAAAACGGCCTTTAAGAACAATCAATGGAACAAATATCGGATTGAGTGTATCGGTAACACCATCAGGACCTGGGTGAACGGGATACCCACCGCGAACCTGGTAGATGATATGACGGCAGAGGGTTTCATCGCCTTCCAAGTGCATGCAATATCAAAGGGCAAGGTCGCCGGAAAACAAATCCGCTGGAGAAATATCCGTATCAAAACAACGAACCTGAAGCCATCTCCTTTAGATGATATTTATGTGGTCAACCTCATCCCTAATAACCTGTCTGCACAGGAAAAGAAAGAAGGTTTCTATATGCTTTGGGACGGAGTTTCTACCAAAGGATGGAGAGGTGCTTACAAATCTGCATTCCCTGTTAAAGGCTGGAAGATTGAAAACGGTGTGTTAAGCGTATTGAAATCTAATGGGGGAGAATCTGTCAATGGAGGAGATATCGTTACCGAAAAAGAATTTAGTGCGTTTGAGTTAAAGTTCGACTTTAAGCTGACCGAAGGAGCCAACAGTGGCGTAAAATACTTCGTTACAGAAAAAGAAGGCAATAAAGGCTCTGCAATTGGCCTGGAGTATCAGATACTGGATGATGAAAGACACCCTGATGCGAAACTGGGCCGGGATGGAAACCGTACGTTGGCCTCATTGTACGATCTGAAAACATCTCATAAACAACCCCGATTTATCCGGAAAATAGGAGAATGGAACCAGGGAATCATCAAAGTTTCTCCAGATAATAAAGTAGAATACTGGCTGAATGGCGTTAAAGTGCTGGAATATGTAAGAGGATCTAAAGAATTCAACGATTTAGTAGCTATGAGCAAGCATAAAAGATGGGAGAATTATGGAATGGCTCCTAAAGGAAGAATCCTGTTGCAGGATCATGGCGACAACGTATCGTTCAGAAGCATAAAAATAAGAGAATTGTAAACCGCTAAATTTATATCATGGATAATTCAAGAAGGAAATTCATCAAACAATCTGCTATTGCCTCTGCCGGAGTTTATTTAGGAACAATGGGTATGAGTGCAAAAAGCTATAGCAAAATTATCGGGGCAAACGATAGGGTAAGAATCGGCGTAGTCGGTTTTTCAGACAGGTTCAGAAACTCGTTGTTCCCGTCGTTTCTCAATCATCATAAAGAACTGAATTTCGAAATAGTAGCCGTTTCTGATCTATGGAAGCTGAGAAGGGAACAAGGTCAGGGTTTTTTGGAGCAAAAACTGGGTAATAAAGTTCAGGCATTTAGAAACAACGACGAACTGTACACCATGAAAGATCTCAATGGCGTATTCATCAGTACAGCTGATTTTCAGCATGCGCTACTTACCATAGAAGCTGTTAAGGCGGGGTGTGACGCCTACGTGGAAAAGCCTTTTGCAGAAACTATGGAGGATAACAGGGCAGCCTTAAAAGCTGTTAGAGCTACAGACCGGATTGTGCAAATTGGCTCGCAGAGAAGAAGCGGATTAAATTACAAGGCTGCGGAACGATTCATCAAAGAAGGCAGGTTCGGGAATATCACCATGGTAGAGCTGACCTGGAATGTCAATCAGCCGGGAAGATGGAGAAGACCGGAGCTGGTAGCTAAATGCAGGGAAGAAGATACGGATTGGAAACGCTTTTTGCTGAACAGGCCTTTCGAGGCGTGGGATCCAAGAAAATACCTGGAATACAGATTGTTCTGGCCATATTCTTCGGGTTTGCCCGGGCAATGGATGTCGCACCAGATAGATACAGTACACTGGTTTACAGATTTGAAGCACCCGAGAAGTGTGGTAGCAAACGGAGGTGTTTACCAGTGGAAGGATGGCCGGCGTAATTGGGACACAATGACCGCTGTTTTTGATTATGGCCCGGAAAACGATATGAGCACAGGTTTCCAGGTAACGTTCAATTCCCGGATGCATAACGGAGATGAAAAACCATCGGAAATCTATTATTCCAATGGTGGAGAACTCAACCTGATTACCAATAAGGTTTCTCCGAAAGGAGGCCTTACCGAAAAAGCGGCAGCAGCAATGGGCATGAAAGCGAATCTGCTGCCGGAAGTCAATCTGACAGAAAAGGTAGAAAGAGTAGCCGCGTCAGCCAATACGGGCGCCGATGCGTTAACCTCTGCTCATGTGAGAAATTGGATGGAATGTGTCAGAAGCAGAAAGCAGCCTAATGCACCGGTAGAGGCAGGGTATAATCATTCTGTAGCCAATATCATGACTACGGCAGCTTCCAGGTCCGGCTCTAAAGCTACATTTGACAGCAAGACCCAGGAAGTAATGGTTGGCGGAAAGGTTTTTAAATGGTAGTATAGCGTGTTTGCGGGTGCGTTTGAAATTGTCACCGGCAGGTGAAGACACCAACCGGGGTAATCCACCGGAGCTGACCAAAAAGCAACGGAACACGACAATTTGAAATGCACCCTATATTTGCTGGCCCATTTTTTTATATTTAGTATCTTTTATAATATGAGTAGACGGAAATTTTTGACTCAGTCCGGGCTTTTAGCAGGTGGTCTTTTATTACACAATACGGCTTTTGCTGTACCATATCAATCCATAGAAAAAGTATTAAAGGTTGGTATTATAGGGTATGGCGACAGGGGAACCGGGATAAAATCGGTAATGGACAGCCTTCCGGAAATGTTTGATGTGGTGGCGGTTTGCGATATATTACAGTTTAGATTGGACAATGCCAAAAAGTTAAAACCTTATACTTATAAAGCACATGATTACAGAAAGCTTTTGGATGATAGGAACATAGATGTGATTGTTATAGCGACACCTTTAAGTGAACATTATCATATAGCCAAGGATGCGTTGCTTGCAGGTAAGCATGTTTATCTGGAAAAAACAATGACTTACTCTGCCCGGCAGGCCTTAGACCTGGTAGAATTGTCCAAAAAGCATGCTAAACAAATACTTCAAATAGGACATCAATACAGGTACTCTCCTTTATATTACAAGGTAAAGGAGATGATTGAAAGTGGCTATATCGGAAAAGTAACGCACGTAGATTGTCGTTGGGATAGAAACTGGAACTGGAGAAGAGCAGTTCCGGATAAATCCCTGGAAAGAAAAGTGAATTGGCGAATGTATAAAGAGTACTCCGGAGGCTTGGCCGCAGAGCTGCTTTCTCATCAAATAGACTATATCAACTGGGCTTTCAATACCAATCCGCAGGAAATATTTGCAACCGGGGGGATAGACTTTTATAAAGACGGCAGGGAAACTTTTGATAATCTTCAGGCAGTTCTACGCTATAAAGACGCCGAAATGATTGGAACCTTCGGAGCCACTTGTGCCAATAAAAAGGACGGTTATCTCTTTAAGATAAAAGGCTCTAAAGGAACGATATCCCTGCTTGTTAATGAAGGCATTTTTTATCCTGAAAAAGACACCATGGAAGCTTTACAAACCGTTGATGGAGTTACAGGAGCGACGAAAATTACATGGAACAAAGATGGAGGAATTCCGATACTCAATGAACGCACTAAAGACGGCACATGGTACGCTTTAAAGAATTTTCATCGTAGTGTAATTGAAAACAAATTACCGGACTCTAATGTAATCACAGGTGCAAAAACCGCCTTTTGTGTGGATATGATCAATCAATCTTCCTATACAGATACCATTCAGTACTGGAAGCCAGAATACAATATAAGCTAAGCGCCTGTTAAAATGTAAAAGCTAAACTAAATCTATTGTTAAGATTAAGTAATGTGGTTGGCACTAATATGCATTATTATGCTGTAGCATATAAATATAATCGCTATAATATTCTGATATCGCTGGTAATATTGTTGAAACATTTCTGAATTGTTTTAGCCATATAAATATGCAGAATCAATTAGCAGCTGCGCTCGTGTTAAGCGAGTTGTTGTTCAACAAACGAGAGTTTTTTCCAACTTTCGCTGTTTATTGAGTTTGTGCAATGAGAGGTATGTTTGCTCCGTAAAGACTTGGATAAATATCACTTTTTATTTAATTTCATTATAACTACTGCTATCAGTCATAATGGTATCTGCATTTGGCAATTTGTATTTCATCATCTAAAACCCGGTAGATTAAACGATGCTCGTCATCTATCCTTCTGGACCAGAATCCTGAATATTTATGTTTTAATGGTTCCGGTTTCCCAATATCATCAAATGGATTACGGGCAATATCCTTTAGCAGATCATTGATTTTTTTAAGCTTCTTTTTATCAGCCTGCTGCCAGTACAGATAATCTTCCCACGATTCATCTACAAATACATACTTCATCAGTTTTCTGAAAGTTCCTTTGTGAAGGATTCTTTGCTTTTGAGTTTTTCAATGGCTGCATCTAATCTAAGTTCATTTTTCCGGGAGGATAACTCATGATTAGTGGCCATAAGGGAATTGTATTCTTCTAACGACATGATCACTACACCTGAATCTTTGCCCCGGTTAATAATCAGGGTCTCAAAATTTGAGACTACTTTGTCGAAATAGGATTTAATATCTTTCCTAAAATCTGAGGCGGATGTAATCAGCATAATGTATTTTTGTACAAAAATATGTACAATTTTGGTTAGATGCAAATCAGGTGAACGTAAGTTCGGTAACAGGAGCTTCAATTATTCGGTTCTCAATCATTATCGTTATAAACAATAACGGTGTGAGATAGTGTGTTATTCTACACTTCGTTCTCCATTTTCTGCCAGATCCTGTAGGTATTGTTGAATACTCCAATTAATGCCCCAATGCTTAACGTACTCTTTCAGAGGAGGTAAGTTAACTTCGGCACGTCGCTTGTCTACATTTGCCGGGTCTTCCAAAGGACGTACATAATAAGCTCTGGTTTTTGGGTTTTGCCCAATTTGGCTTCCGTAAATTTGCTTCTTACCTTGCCTCAGTGCAACCCTATCTTCAAGTAATGCTAAGCTTGAGGCATGTGCTCTTCCGTTTTTTACGGCATCTCTCATCATAGGCAGATATTTCTCTTGTGTTGCCTGATTCGAGTGCTGAATGACAAGAAACAACGTATTGTTGCCTTCTGTTCCCACTCTATCTTTACCAAGCCAGCCATATTTGTCCAGAATAGCCTTCACTTTTATCAAATTTATGGAGTCATTGTGAGTAATCAATTGCCAGTGGGCTTTCATTTCTTTTGACTCCCAGCCATATTTCTGTGCTATTTCGTCAATCTGTTTTCTATAGGCTTGGTCTCTATAATATACAGTATCAAGTGTTGCGGTTAAAACTTCATTTAAGCTTGGTGCTGTTTTCTCCTTGTTGGCTTTTATTAACTTGAGGAGTTTTTTCCATCTCTTATCAGCGTGTAGTATTTTTAACGCGGTATCCTGGGTAGTTACATAATAGTTGATATAATAACCACTTTTTGCAATCCTTTCAAGGTTATAATATGCAGAATCTGGTTTGTTCGCCATGGCCCAGCAACGGGCAGCACTATAGCGATGGTCGATGCGCCCCAGGTTTTTGTTTGAAGCAAAGGCCTTTGAATAAGATTCAGCTGCTTTTAAGTACTCTTTATTTTGATAATATTGTTCGGCTTGCTTAACATTTTCAGAGTATGGATTTGTTTGTCCAAAAGTGTTTAATGTTAATAAGAGTAAAAGTCCAGTTAAAAAGTTGAGCCGGTTCATGTAGTTTAATATGTTAGCTAATTCTAAATATAGGTTATATATATGCAGATTTTGCCGGACAACAATGATAATTTTCTATTTTTGTTTTATGGAAGAGCAAAACAATAACCAGTTAAATATAGAGTTAGACGAGCAAACTGCTGAAGGTATTTATTCTAACCTGGCCATTATTACACATTCTAATACGGAGTTTGTATTGGATTTTATTCGTGTAATGCCGGGTGTTCCAAAAGCAAAAGTGAAATCGCGGATTGTATTAACCCCCGAACATGCCAAAAGATTGTTAGGGGCTTTGGAGGATAATATTGCCAAGTTTGAAGCGGCTAACGGGCATATCAATACGCATGAGGAGCCTCCTTTTCCGATGAATTTCGGTGGCCCGACAGCGCAGGCGTAATTCAGGCGATACACTTGTCCCGACCATTCGGGAATAGCTGTTTTTTTCCTCCGTTAATAATGTTGACAACTTTCAATAGCTTTAACGTTGACAACTTTTTAAAAGTTGTCAACGTTCCCAACAGGTGATAGCAGCATTGCCTTAACCAAAATAAACCCGGCAGCAGCGGCAGCCCCGATTGCAATGAGGGCTACAGCGGATGACGGGGCTATGGTTACCCGATGCAATGCTGCAAGTGCTTTTCAAAAAGTTATAATCTACTTTCAATGAAGGTGATAATGTGTTCTGTTTCGCCGGGTGCAAACCAGTGGTATGACGGATCGCGTTTGAACCAGGTAAGCTGGCGCTTGGCGTAACGGCGGGTATTTTGCTTGATCTGGCTGATGGCGGTATCTAAGGATATTTCGTTATTCAGGAAGCGGAACAACTCGGTGTATCCTACCGTTTGCAGGGCATTGAGCGATTGATTGGGAAGCAGGTTTTTTACTTCGTTCAGCAGTCCGTGCTGCATCATGAGGTCTACGCGTTGGTTGATGCGTTCATAAAGTAAATGCCGGTCGGTGTTTAATGCGATCTTAATGGTGTTAAAAGGGCGTTTTGAGGTTTGTTTGTTTCTGTACGATGAGAAAGGCCGTCCGCTGGTGCGGTAAACTTCAAGCGCCCGGATAATGCGTTGCGGATTGTTCAGATCGACCTGGGCGTAGTATTCCGGATCGTTTGTTTTTAGCTCTTCCTGTAAGGGGGTTAAGCCATGCTGGGTGTAAATGCTGTTAAGTTCTTTGCGGATAGCTTCGGGAGCTTTGGGTAACGCATCAAAGCCGTAACATACAGCATCAATGAACAAGCCGGAGCCTCCGGCCAAAACTACCGTGTTATTGCTGATGAACAGGTTTGCCAATGTTTCAAGTGCCTGCTGTTCAAAATCGCCGGCGGTAAACGCATGGTAAATGCTGTGTGAGTTAATGAAATGATGCTTTACCTGCTTTAATTCTTCGGGCGATGGTTTGGCCGTGCCGATGGACATTTCGCGGTAAAACTGCCTGGAATCTGCCGATATGATCTCGGTACGGAAGTGCTGCGCTACTTTAATGGCAAGCTCGGTTTTGCCGATCGCTGTGGGGCCGGCGATGACTATCAGTGTTTTGGGCGATGTACCTTCAGGCGGCTGATTCATTGATAAGCGAAAGCTCAAAAATAAGTATTCGACGCTTGGATCTTATAATTTTTTCAGCGAATCCAGGCTCCAGATCTTTTCAGCTTTGCGGCCTATAAGCCAGAATGATATAGCTAATATGGCAAAGAAGAGCGTTTTGTTGGTGTTATCCCAGAAATATTCAAAATAACGAGTGTACAGGTTAATGAGTAAAAAGGTAATGCCAAATTCGCGGGCTATGGTATCTTTATATTTCAGTCCGTACAACGTACAGGCTATGGCAATAAGCGCCGATAAGATGCCCCAGTAAAACAAATGTGATTGTTTGATCTTGAGCCAGTCTTCAATGCTGCCAAAGTTTCCGAAGATGGACAGCAGCCATAGTGAAAGAAGCAGGTAGAGCATGCCCATAACGTAGGTGAGTGTTTTAAAGGGCTCTAAACGGTTTACTTTACGGATAAGAAAACTGGATACTACCAGCAGTGCGCCAAAACAGGTAAAGCGCAGCGGGTAATTCATGCCAAGGAAATAATGGCTCCAATCTGTCTGATAACCGGTTTCTGTGCCAAACCAGCTACCCAACGAGATGAGCGCAAACGCCCATATCAGTTTGGAATTGAATTGTATGGCCAGAAAGCCGTAAACAAAAACTGATAGCAAAAACAGTATCGAGAAATGCCCGGAACCGTTATCCAGCGCTTTGCCGAGGTAGGCAATACAACTGGCTGTAAATAATACGCCCAGGAATATAACGGCCTCATTGCTGAATATTTTTTGCGGATGGTGCTTTTTCAGGTGCTGCCCGCGGTAAAATAGCCAGGCCGCCAGCAGACCGGAAATAATGCTGATGACAATATCGGGAGTATTATACAGCTTTTTGAGCCACCGGATAACAGCATCGTCGATAATTAATGAGGCAATGGCAATAACACCGCAAACTAATGCTATCCAGAAGGAATATTGTGCTAAACGCCGCCAGTCGAAGCCTTTGACCTCGTAACTGTTTTGCAGGGTTTCGGCTGTTTCTTTGGTTATTTGCCCTTGTTCCAGCCAATGGTCAATGGTTTTTGCTAAAAATTCAGCTTCCTGTTTATCCAGATTAAGTTTTTTCACCGGTTTGTGTTTATGGTGAAAATAGGTTTTTAGCAGAAAGAAAGCAAAAAGTAGGGTGAATCATTACCGATTATCACTTCCACCTGGTAGTGTGTTTATATTAAATCGTTTAAAAACTCGGATGGTGTAAGACAAGGCAGACGCTTGTTTTGATGCCTGATGAAATCCTTTTTATTGAAGGTGATAAAGGCATCGCATTTTCCCAGGGCAGAATAATATTGAAATCCGTCTTCAATATCGGTAAAAGAGGAGTTAACAGCAGCATGCAAGTCTTCATCGCGGGTTGTTAATGTTTTGATAAAGGAGAGGTATATCTTAAAGATCTGTTTACTGTTTTTATCTTTCCTGAGGAAAAAGGCAAGGGTGAAGAACGTAGCTGCAGATGTGTAACACTCAATAGCCCCGGATTCTGCAAGATGAAATAGCTCAACAACCTGTCGATAATTGCTGCGCTGCATGGCATGCTCTAAAATAACATTGGTGTCCAGGTATATTTTACGCATTGTGCTTATCTTTCAGGTATATTGCTTTTAGTTCTTCATCCGACAAGTCTTTATATTGTTTAAGAATGCCGATAAGATTGTCTGAAGCAAAATCTTCTTTTCTATCTTGTGCGATAAGTTTTTTTAAATAGGCTTCTATAATTGCAGACACGCTTGTCTGCTTTTTTGAAGCATAGGCTTTGGCGGCCTCAATGGTATTTTTATCAAACCTGAGATTGATGGTTGTTTTCATGTATGCGTGTATTTACACAAATATACGCATAGCGTTTGGTGTTGTGAGCTGAACTTATTGCTTTTTTAGCAATTTTATTCCCGGTGAGCCCCTGACAGACCAACTAACCTGCCGGGTGAGGTTTTCTAAATTTCTTAATAATTATGAATTATACGTGAGCCAGCAGCTTGAGCGAAACATCCATATCGCGTTTCAATTGTTCCCGCAATTCATCCAGGTTGTTGAAACGCATGTCGCTGCGGATAAACTGGTGAAAATAAATACGGATATCATGGCCATAAATATCGCGGTTAAATTCAAACAGGTTTACCTCGATGTTGCGGGTCATGCCGTTAATGGTTGGCCGGTGACCGATATAACCCATGCCTTTAATATCCTCATTGTCAAAGCCGGCAGCACCAGGGGCCTTGATCTTTACAGTAACGGCATAAATGCCATCGGCGGGTATGAGCTTATAGGTTTCGGGAACATGCAGGTTGGCTGTAGGGAAGCCCAGCTTACGGCCAATCTGGTCGCCTTTGATCACTTTTCCGGTTAGATGATAAGGATATCCCAGAAATTCGGCGGCCGTTTTTACATCGGCGTTGAGCAGGGCGTTGCGTATTTTGGTAGAGCTTACGGCAATGTCGTGAATATCCTGTTCAGGGATCTGCTCTACGTCAAAACCATACGTTTTTCCGTATTCCAGCAAGTCGGTAATGCTGCCTTTGCGATCTTTGCCGAAACGATGATCGTAGCCGATAACCAGGTGTTTGACGCCAATTTTATCTATCAGGATATTTTTTACATATTCTCCCGGCAGCATATTGGAGAAATCGCGGGTAAAAGGTGTAACAATGAGATGATCGATACCGGCCTGCTCCAGTAATTCTGATTTTTCAGCGATGGTTGTCAGCATTTTCAGATCGGCATTTTGCGGGTCGATGATCATCCGGGGATGTGGGAAAAAAGTGAGTATGACGCTTTCGCCGCCGGTCTGACGGGCTACTTCCTGTAACCGTGAAATAATTTTCTGGTGCCCGATGTGTACGCCGTCAAATGTCCCGATGGTGACCACTGCATTTTTAACCGGGCCAAACTCACTGATATCGTTATAGATCCTCATCGCTTTGCGGCTGCAAAATTAATGTAATTGTCCGTTTTCTTTCAACTGGCGGATATGATTAACCAGCTCCATCACCTCGAAGGCATCGTCAATATGAAAATCGCCGCTGCGGGTGCGACGTAATTTAGCAAGGTAAGCGCCATTGTGCAGGGCTTTGCCGAAATCGTGCACCAATGAGCGGATGTAAGTGCCTTTGCTGCATACCACGCGGAAATCGACTTCCGGCAGCTCAATGCGGGTAAGCTCGAATATAGTTACAGTAACCGGCCGGGTTTTCAACTCCACAGTCTCACCACGGCGTGCTTTTTCGTACAGGCGTTCGCCATCTATTTTTACTGCCGAATGTGCCGGTGGGTATTGTTCTAATTCACCGATGAAGTTGGCTGTATTTTGCCGTATGGCTTCTTCGCTAAGTGGAGAAAGGTCAAAACGGGCATCTATTTCGGTCTCCATGTCGTACGATGGGGTAGTGGCGCCCAGAATCATCGTGCCGGTATATTCTTTTTCCTGCGCCTGGTACTCGTCAATTTTTTTGGTAAATTTCCCGGTACAGATAACCAGCAGCCCGGTTGCCAGCGGATCTAAGGTACCGGCATGACCAACTTTCAGCTTAAGCGGCTTAAACGAGTTGCGTATTTTACCCACCACATCAAAGCTGGTCCAGCGATAGGGTTTGTTCACCAGTAATAATTCGCCCTCGGCAAAATGGAAGCTTCTTTCCGGTAGTTTCAATGTTAGTTTTTAGTTAAGCCCACCTCTCTCAATCTGGTATTGGGTAATGAGCATTGCGTATTGCGATGAATTTCTAAATGATCATAGATTGTGAGTACAATAGTACAGTTCCCATAATCCAACTACATAATTCCTCTTTTTGTTGTTGCTATTTCATTGGTTTAGCCTTATGCTTTCTGCTTTTGGCTATCACCTTATGCCTTAAACCTTCTACCTTTAGCCTTCTGCCTCTAAATCACCTGCAAATTATATCCCGACAGCAAAAATACCAGGATTATACCACCGATTATAATGCGATACCAGCCGAATAACCTGAATCCGCGGTTTTGTAAAAAGGTGATGAATGAGCGTATGGCGATAAGGGCTACAATAAAAGCTACCAGGTTACCGATGATCAGCAGATGCATATCCTGGCTGTTGATGGTATAGCCGTCTTTATAAAAGTCGTAGAGTTTTTTTACGGTAGCGCCAAACATGGTGGGTACGGCTAAAAAAAACGAGAATTCGGCTGCAGCTTTACGCGATAGCTTTTGCGCCATACCGCCTACAATAGTGGCGGCCGAACGGGACGTGCCGGGAATCATGGACAGGCACTGGAATAATCCGATGATGAAAGCCTGCCGGTGGCTGATCTGGCTGGTAGAATCGGATACGGGTTTGTTAAACCATTTATCTACGAACAATAATACAATACCGCCGATAACCAGGGCCAGGGCAACGCCCAGCGGACTTTCGAGCAGGGCGTCGATTTTTTTACTGAAAAGCAGGCCGAATATAACGGCGGGTATAAAGGCAATGAGCAGCTTGATATAAAAATCAATCGATTGAAAGAACCGCTTAAAATACAGTACAATAACCGATAGAATAGCGCCTAACTGGATAGCCACGGTAAACAGCTTTACAAATTCATTGCTTTGTATGCCCATCAGCGATGAGGCAATGATCATGTGCCCGGTAGATGATACCGGTAAAAATTCTGTCAGGCCCTCAATAATGGCCAGAACAATAGCTTCAATAAGATTCATGCTTATTTTTTCTCAGTATCTTTTTTGAGAATGGCAAAGAATCCAATGGCAAAACCAATAAGAACAACCAGCGGGGCCAGTACAATTTTGCGGAAGCTGTAAATGTCGGTTTCGCCGATCATAAGAATAAAACCCAGCAAAACAACGCCGATGCAAGTAAGCATCAGCCGGTAATTGGCTTTGCCAAAAATAAACTGGACTTCTTTAGTTTCGCTTGGCGAAGTATATTTTTTTTGTGCCATGTTATCTGTATAGATCGTAAATTTTTAAACGCAGGTATTTGCTCACTGCAAAGTAAGTACTTAATCCCGAAATTAATATGCCAATGCCAATAACTACAATAAACACCAGGATAAACTCATACCAGTTGCGCAGAATGAGCAATTCGGGTACTTGTTGCTGGGCAAAATACAGGGTTAGCAGCAGCAGGATGATAGCGATCAGGCCGCCCAGTAAGCCATGTAAAATGCCGTAACCGATAAAGGGCTTACGGATAAATGCTTTGGTGGCGCCCACCAGCTGCATACTTTTTATTAAAAAGCGTTGCGAGTAGATAGCCAGACGGATGGTATTATTTATGAGGGCAATGGCAATAATAAGCAGGATGGCGGCAAAGGCCAGAATAACCAGTCCGATAATTTTTATGTTCTGGTTAACCATGTCAATCAGCGATTTCTGGTAAATCACTTCCTTAACCATAGGGTTTTTAGAGAGCTGCCGGCTTAGTGTTTCTATGCTGGTATTGTTGGCATAGTCGGCTTTGAGATAAACATCAATGGACGACAGCAGCGGGTTATAGCCCAGGAACTCCACAAAGTCTTCACCGAGGTCTTTGGTAAGGTTTCGGGCTGCCAGCTCTTTACTAACGTATTGCGTTTTAAGCACGTAAGGGTTAGCATCGATCTGCTTTTGCAGGGCAAGCACATCTACCTCTTTGGCGCCATCGTTCACAATGATGTTTAGCACGATGTTTTCCTTTACATAGTTAGAAAGATTACGGGCATGAACCAGTATCAGTCCCAGTAATCCAACCATTAATAACACCAGGGCGATGCTGATAACGGTTGAAATGTATACCGTTTTGGTCTTTTTGGACGATGTGCTTAGCTCAAATTCTTCCATGCTTGCTCAGATTGATTTGCGAAAATAAAGATTTCACTTTATAAACGTAAAAAACAAATTATTAATATCAGGGGCAGGCACATTTAGCGCCTGTTTAAAAATGAAAATTTAAGATATACGGAGGGAACTGGTGGGGACACCAGCCCCAGCAGGAAGCCGGGGGCGGTGTCCCCACCGTCCATTAATTAAAGCCTGTGAAATCTTTATATGAAATTTAAACAGGCTCTTCATGTTCCCTGCTGTCATTCCGTCCCCGGTACCCGGGGAATCAGGAATAGTCTGCATAGTGGCATAAGGCGCCGCTTTCATCCCGAAGTTTTGGAACAGATCAGGTTCTTCATCAGTGGTGTGATTTAACTATGATGCATTTGTTCTGAGCCGGTATGCAAAAATTAAAACAATATTGCCTGAAAAAACATTTATTGTTTTGTAATTGATAAATTAAAATAAAGCACACTGTTATGAAAAAGAAAATTGGCTTACTATGTATTTTATGCGTTATGGGATTATCTTCTCTAACTGCATTTGCCAGCGAAAAACCTGTTTCTGTTGCCGATATGACAACCGAGCAAAAAGAAGTCCGTATTCAGCAGATTAAACAACGTGTGGAAGAGATAAAGGCTATGGATAGATCTGAACTGACAACCACTCAGCGTAAAGCGTTACGTAAAGAATTACGCTCGATGGATAAAGAAGCCAGAGCGTTAGGTTCGGGCGGTGTTTATTTATCTGTAGGAGCCATTATTATCATTATCCTGGTATTGATTCTTATTTTATAATTGGCAGATACCAGGATAAATTCAGAGGCTTGCCATTAGAGCAGGCCTCTGAATGCCCATAAGCTTAAAACCGGATACCCACCGATAATCCGGCACGCAGGTTGGCCCAGGGGCCGTCTATATGCAGCTTTGCACCATTGTCGTTAACCTCGTAACTGGTTTTTACCAAAGGGAGATCAATGTCATCTAATGATTCTTTCAGATATTGTTGTTCTTGTGGGGTTAATGATTTATTACCAACCAGGTCTCCTTTTGAAGTACCATAAGCGCCTCCAAGTATCCACCAATCTAAATAAACTATTTTTGAAAGTTTCCATTGTGCGCCAAATAAAATACCGCCGGAGAAGGCATTTATTTTACCATCCAGGTTAATAGTTTGTTTGTCGCCATTTTCATCATCATAATTATAAGGCACAGCAGCTGTAAAATGGGTGTACCGGGCGTAAGGTGCAATATAAAATCCCTGGTAATTTCCCTTGCCTAAATAGAACCGTACTTCGGGAGTAATGGTGAGATTGCTGGTTTTCAGGTTCTCGATCTGCTCTTTGGTGTCTTCATCATCTATCAGGCTCTTGAAAGTACCTTTAAACGGGATACCGCTCTTGGGCATGGTGCTGAACCCTAAGCCTACAGAGATCTTGCGGGTAAGCAGGCGCTCATACTGTACAGAAAATGTTTTCAGAGGCAGCGCCAGCACATTCATTTTAACCAGGTTCTGTTTGGATTTCACTGAATCAGCTTTTGCAGCAGACTGGGCGTAAGAGTACTGTGTGAATGCTGCAAATACGAGCATTACAGCAACAGTTTTAATGGTTGTTTTCATGTTGTATAAGTTATTGAGGTTAATTTATGGCGTAAATATATTAATTAAAATAAGTTCTTTAGGTTAAAGTTTAAATTAAAAATAGTAAGCGATAGGAGAGTGATATCGATTATTTGCATAAGATCAGTTTTCTCAATTCGGCAGAGATGTTGCCGGCAATGGCGATCAGTTCTTCGGCAGCATGCTGATTATTGGCAATGATCTGATGGCATGAGTTTTTGTAAGGCAGCAGGTATTGCTGGTAGGCGGGCACAACATGGTTATGCCATTTGTACATCACATCATCCTCAGAATAACCCCGTTCATCGTTATCGCGTTTTAAACGGCGCTTCAATGCCACATGCTCATCCGCATCAATAAATAATTTAAGGTTAATAACATCGGCTATAGCCTTAAAGTGCAGGATAAACAGGCCTTCAATAACCAGGATGGGGGCCGGTTTTATCTCCAGTATTTTAGGCCTGATGTTGGGATTGTTAAACGTGTATTCTTGTTTATAAACGGTTTGACCGGTTAATAGAGCATCAATGTGAGTGGTAAACAACTCATGATCTATGGTTGAGGGAACATCAAAGTTGTACAGCTTGTTTTCTTCGGGCGTTAAATCGCCTACCGGGATATAATAATCATCCTGCGATAATAATGAAACCTCATGCTGCTGGAAATGGTTCAGGAAGCTGTTCAGAAAAAAGGTTTTACCTGAACCGCTGCTTCCGGTTATGCCAACAACGTATGGCTTAGCATTCATGCAGACTTTAAAAGTTAATGTTTACCTGGAAACGTTTATCTAAAGCGCCCAGTACATCGGCTGTAGCTTTAGTAACCACAATAATAGCATCTTTTGTGGTTTCGTTTTCAGTAAATTTTCCAACAACCTTGGCAAAGGTACTTTTGCCGTTCATTGGATTGGTGATTTTTACTACCGTGCCAACGGGAGCGGTGCGGTGCAGGGCATACATTTTGGCTGCATCTAATCCGGGTTCATCAATCCATACGGCAACGCCGCGTTCGCTTTGCTCATGCAGGCCATACCGGTTAGCCGGTATCTCACGTAAATTGCTGTCTAAGCTGTTGGTATCTGCCGGGGGCTGTACAATTGCAGGCGAGGGCTTAATGGTTACATGGTTCGGTTCGGGCTGGGGATTTGCATTCTGGCGTACTTTAATTACCTGGCCTATGCGTAGCTCGTTAGATTTAAGATTGTTTAGCGCTTTAATGTCGTCTACCGTGGTGTTAAACCGCCGGGCAATAGAAAATAAGGTCTCTTTAGGCCCTACCTTATAATCCAGGATATCGCCGCCGGGCTG
This sequence comes from Pedobacter sp. BS3, assembly GCF_008274585.1. GTDB lineage: Bacteria > Bacteroidota > Bacteroidia > Sphingobacteriales > Sphingobacteriaceae > Hufsiella_A. The sequence continues at coordinate 329,132 of NZ_VTRT01000005.1, forward strand.
AGTATTGACCGGGCTTTCGGGCCGTGCAACAACCCTGGCTGGCTGACTGAAATCGTTGCTGGTAGGCACTTTGATGATCGTGCCGATCTGCAGGGGCTTATTATCATTAAATTCAATGATTGTTTTTGGCGGTACGTTGTATTTTCTGCCCAACGAATAATACGTTTCTTTGGGCTCTATTTTATGGATAATTACTTTTTTCCCGTTATTGTTTTCTACGCCGATAGAGTCGATATAGTTGGCGGCAAAGCTGTTAAATGAATAAAAAAGGCAGAAAACGGTTATCAGAGTTTTAATGTGCATGAATCAGAATTTCTGTTTACGGTTTGCAATTATACTAAATACGACACAATTTCATTTTTGTTGCGGATACAGAATAAATGATTTTTTTGTAAAAAGAACGCTTCCGGATTTGGTTTCTGTATATCAGAACCTAATTTATCATGAAGTAAAATTTTTCCATCGCCGTATATGATCAATTCCTGGCTTAAACGGCCGTTCTGCCGGGTATGATATGCCCAGATGCTTTTTTCATTATACATGGCAGTTAATACAGGCCCGCTGACCGTTCCCGGGATATAGCCGGGCAATTCGCCCTGATGAATTTGCGGAAATACCAGCCCTGTTGGTGTAGCGGCAGGTGCGGTATCCTGGTTCCGCTGACCCGCGTCGGCAGAAATGGTATAGAGCTTTCGGGGTTGTATCGCCGTATCATAAACTAACAGACCTTTATCGTAAACATCGTATAAAGCGATATTGAATTGCTGCCATTGTATCTGTCCCTGAGCGTTTAAACAGATAATACCCCTGTGCTGCGGACTATCCTGGCTGATATAGCCATGCAGGAAAACCAATCCGTGATGAGCTTTATCAAGCCCTAACCACCAGTTGTTTTCTAAAGCAAGGTCTTTAAACAATACCTTGCCCGTGCTGTAATTGAGCAATGAAAACTGTGCAGTATGTATTCCGGTATCGCGGGTTTCAATAGCGATATGCTGATGCTGCTCATCAATTTCCAGTTTCCAGATCAGGCTGCTGAAGGTTTGTTTTAGCGTTTGCTGTATAAGCGGCAACATGACCACAAACATACGGATTTTGAAGCGGTATCGGATAGCGGATATTGCGTAGTGCAATGGTGGGGATCGTTGAAATTGTTTAATTGCTGAATTGCTATATCGTTATCTGATGAACCATACAGGTATTGTCAACTGTCAATTATCAATTATCAACTGTCAATTATCAACTGTCAATTATCAAAGATTGCTTCCGGTCTTTTCTGACTTTACTAACTTCCCGACTATAAGCTATGAACTATGAACTATGAACTATAAGCCATAAGCCATAAGCACGTACAACTTATAACCTCTTCGCCTCATTCCAGAAAATATCCATTTCTGCCAGGGTCATGTCTTTGAGGTTTTTGCCGAGCTCAAGGGCTTTTTGTTCCAGGTATTGAAAACGCTTAATGAATTTACGGTTGGTTTTTTCCAGGGCGTCCTCGGGATTGATGTTAATGAAACGGGCGTAATTGATCAGCGAGAACAGCAGGTCGCCAAATTCATCTTCGGCTTTAGCGGTGTCAATTACGGTATTGTCGCTCACATTAAATTCCTGCTTAAACTCCCGCATTTCTTCCTCAACCTTTTCCCAAACCTGTCCTTTTTCTTCCCAATCGAAACCTACGCCGCGGGCTTTTTCCTGTATGCGTGACGCCTTAACCAGTGCCGGAAGCGAAGCCGGAACGCCGGCCAGCACCGAGCGGTTGCCCTCTTTTAACTTGATTTGCTCCCAGTTGCGTTTCACGTCTTGTTCGTCGGCAACTTCCGTATCGCCATAAATATGCGGATGCCGGTTTATCAGCTTGTCGCAAATGCCGTTGAGCACATCTGTAATGGTAAAGCTGCCGGTTTCTGAAGCAATGCGGGCATAAAACACCAGGTGAAGCATGATATCGCCCAGTTCTTTTTTTATTTCCTGGATGTCGCCATCCAAAATAGCGTCAGATAACTCGTAAGTTTCCTCAATGGTTAAATGGCGCAGGCTTTCCAGCGTTTGTTTTTTATCCCAGGGACATTGTTCACGCAGGGTATTCATAATGGTAAGCAGGCGCTCAAAAGCGGTGGCCGGAGTTGATGCTGTGATGGGAGGGGTATTAAAGGGCATTGTTTAAGTATAAAGTTAAAAGTCAAAAGTATAAAGTTGGAAGGCAAATACAGAAGAATTCTTCGTTTTTGTTTATCGGACGAGACCCGAAACCGCTTGCAAAGACTCGGATTTTTTGACCGTCAGCTTTCCCCTTTTGGTTTGACAATGATTATATTTAACTTTTAATTTTTCGCGTAAAGCCGCCTCATCGTATAATGATATTCTTTTTAAGATACATCCGGATAACTGTACTGATGCTATGTTTTATGATAGCTCCGGCAGCGCTTTATGCGCAGTTCTTAACGTTTTCGCATCTCAATGTAGAAAACGGACTGTCGCAAAGTACCGTGCTTGCCATTACGCAGGATAGCCGGGGCTTTATCTGGTTTGGCACCCGCGACGGCTTGAACCGGTATGATACCCGGGAGTTCAGGGTTTATCGCAATAAACCTGGCGATAAAGCTTCCATCAGCTCAAGCTATTACATTATTGCGTTGCTGGAAGATAGCCGCAAGCGTTTATGGATCGGTACCAATCACGGGTTGAACCGCTATATCCCCGAAAGCGATTCCTTTGAGCCTATCCTTAAAGATTCGGTGAATACGCACAACCCCAAGGATAAAATTACCTGTATCTATGAGGATAGCGATAAAAACATTTGGGTAGGTACGGGAAACGGTTTAAACCGTTTAACGGCAAACAATAAGCTGGAAGAATATTATCCGGCAGGAGGAGGCAAAATAGCCGCTCCCGAAAATTTTATTAATACCATATACCAGGATAAAAGCGGCGTTTTATGGATCGGTACATCCAAAGGATTAAAAATACTGGAAAGAACCCCGAAAGGTTATTCATTCCGGTCGTTTTTACATTCGGCTGCTGATCCGGGCAGCATAAGCGGTAACGAGATCACTACCATTGCCGAAGACCGGCAGGGAAACCTCTGGGTAGGGACTAAAAATGCCGGCCTGAACATTTTTGACCGTAAAACCGGCAATTTTCTTCATGTTAAGTATCAGCCCGGCAATACCAAAAGCCTTTCGAGCGATGTTATCCGGAAAATAGTGGTTGATAAAAATACCGGGCATCTGTGGGTTGCCACTATCAACGGCTTAAACTACCTCGATCCGGTGAATAAATCGGTGGTATGTTATAAAAACGATTCCGAAAATCCCAACAGCCTGAGCAATAATTCTATCCACGATATTTACCAGGATAAAAACGGGGTGCTTTGGATCGGAACCATGTATGCCGGCGTTGATATTGCTTACCCGGATGCTACGCCATTTGAGTACTTTCAGCACAGCACCTACAAGAATAGCATCAGTGGCAATGTCATTAGCTGTATCATAGAAGATGATCAGCATAATCTGTGGATAGGTACAGAGGGCGACGGCCTGAATTATTACAACATCAAAACCGGTAAGTTTACCCATTTCAGCTATAACCAGGATGCCCTGGGACTGGGCTCGGGTTTGGTAAAAACGGTGTATATGGACAGGAGGGGGGATGTCTGGGTAGGTTTGCACGAGGGCGGATTGTTTCGCTACAATAAACCAGCAAATGCGTTTAGCAGGGTCGTACTGTCATCGGCCGGCGCTGATAAGATCAGCCAGAATATTTATTGCATCCTGGAAGATCATCAGGGACAGCTTTGGATAGGAACAGGAACAGAAGGCTTATATCTTGTAGATCGTAACACCATGCAGGTTATCCGGCATTTTTCGGCTAATGCGCCTGAAAAAGCCGATCGCATCAGCGATGATTATACGCGGGTGATTTTTGAAGATTCAAAGCATAATATCTGGCTGGGAACCAGTTCAGGCCTGAACTTATTGCCCGCCGGTGCTAACGGGTTTGTGCAATATATGGCAGATGCAAAAGCAGCAACACAATTGTATGCCGATTATATTAATTGTATTACCGAAGACTCAAAAGGACGTATCTGGATTGGAACCTATCGCGGTGGATTGAGCCTGTATCATCCGCGGCAGCGTGATTTTACTACGTTTACACCTCAGAATGGATTACCGAGTGATAACATTCTCGGAATTGTTGAAGATGACGCCGGTTTGCTGTGGATAGGTACCGATAAAGGTTTATCGCGGTTTGATCCGGTAAAGAAAACGGTAAGAACCTATAACGTTCGCGACGGCCTGCCCGGTATGGAATTTCACTATAATGCGGCCCTGAAAACCAGTTCAGGCCGGTTATATCTGGGCAATTATAACGGGTTGGTGTCATTTATACCGGCTCAGATCAAAGAATATAACCTGTCGTCGCCATTGGTATTTACAGGGCTTAAGCTGTTTAACAGGCCGGTAACTATCGGCGATAACAGCAATTTGCTCAGGCAGGATATTTCATACACTCAAAAATTAACGTTTACGCATAACCAGAATGTATTTACCTTAAACTTTGCCACATTAAATTACATCCGGTCGGCCAAGAACCAGTACGCCTATAAGCTCGAAGGGTTTGATAAAGACTGGAATTATACCACCAATCCCGAGGTTACGTATACCAATTTACCTGCCGGCCGTTACCAGTTTAAAATAAAAAACAGCACCAACGGGCTTGATAATGGTCGGTACAACAGTATAGCCATAGAAGTATTGCCCGCTCCCTGGAAAACCTGGTGGGCGTATGTATTATATGCCATGACCATTGGAACAATTTTGTATTTCGTGATCCGCTTTTTGAGAGGGCAGGCCCGGCTTGAACGCGAATTGTATTATGAGCATTTGGAAAATGTGCGTCAGAAAGAAATGCACCAGATGAAGCTGGACTTTTTTACCAATATTTCGCATGAGATCAGAACGCCGCTTACGCTGATCTTAGGCCCGCTGGAAAAGCTGCTATCCGATACCGTAAATCATCTGAGCCTGTACACCCAGGTTAAGCTGGTTAAAAACAATGCCGACCGGCTGATGCGCCTGATCAACGAATTGCTGGATTTCAGAAAAGCAGATACCGGGAACCTTAAATTGAGCAAAAGTCCGACCAACCTGATCGCCTTTTCAAGGGATATTTTTGTTTCCTTCGAGCCTATGGCACAAAGCCGGAACATCCGGTATGAATTTGTATGCGATACCGATAGGATCGATGTTGCCATAGACAGGCTGCAAATGGAAAAGGTGGTATTTAACCTGTTGTCAAACGCCTTTAAATTTACGCCGGATAACGAGCATATCACCTGTTTGATACGGGTAAATAATAACCAGGTGGAGCTTAAAGTAAGCGATAATGGCCGGGGGATCCCTTATGCCGACCAGGATAAGATATTTACGAGCTATTACCAAGCCGGTAATCAGAATATGACTATCGGTACCGGTATCGGTTTGGCGCTAACCCGCACCATTGTGCAGCTGCATGAAGGTACTATCACCTTTGAAAGCATCCCAGCGCAGCCGCATTCGCCCGGTAGAACCTGTTTTACCGTTTGTTTACCTTTACAGGAAATAAATATCCGCGATGATTATTCTGATGATGGATTCCCGGTAACAAATACCGTCGATGAAGCGTATCCGGCAAGTCAGCAACTAACAGCAACAGACCCTGCTGTAGCAACGCATCATATTTTGCTGGTAGAGGATAACGAAGAAGTACGGCAATTTATTCGCGAATCTTTATCGGAGAACTATATTATTCACGAGTGTGTAAACGGGTTGCAAGGCTGGCAAACCGCTGTTGAGCTGATCCCGGATCTGATCATCAGCGATGTAATGATGCCCGAAATGGACGGTATTGCGTTATCATCTAAGCTGAAAACGGATGAGCGAACCAGTCATATCCCCATTATTCTGCTGACTGCGAAAGCCGCTCATACGCACCAGGTGAGCGGCCTGGAAACCGGTGCCGATGTGTACATCACCAAGCCGTTCAGCATTAAATTGCTGGAGCTGAATATCCGTAATCTTATTCGCTACCGTGAGATCATGCGGGATAAATTCAGCCAGCAGGTTACCTTGCAGCCTAAAAATATTGTGCTTGAATCGCCGGACGAGAAGTTCCTGGAGAAGCTGATGAATATCATCGAAACCCACATGGCCGATCCGGAATTTAATGTGGCGGCGCTGGTATCGAAGATAGGGATGAGCCAAACCGTATTGTATCGTAAAATTAAAGCGCTTACCGGCTTGCCAATTACCGATTTTATCAAATCGGTGCGGTTAAAGCAGGCGGCACAGTTATTATCACAGCATAAATTGAATATATCGGAAGTTGCCTATGCCGTTGGCTTTAATGACAGGAAGTATTTCAGTAAAGAGTTCCGGAAGCAATTTGGAAAGGCACCCTCAGAATTTAGTGTAGAACGCTTAGGTCAGGAGTAGCGGCAAAAAAAAGCCCCCATTTCGCTGCTCTGAACCTGATGGAGGGGCGAAAATGGGAGCTAAGCTTATTATACAAACTATAATTTTAGAAATTTGGCTTTCACCGCGTGCTCATCCTGTTGGTTTTGCACTTCTAACGTATAAATACCGCGGTTTAGATGGCTGATATCTACCTGCCGGTCTGTGCCGGAAGCAGTACCTGTTGATATGAGCTTACCCTGAATATTATAAATACGGAAAGCCAGTGGTTCGCTGCGACCGTAGCTGATATGAACAATATCATTAGCCGGATTAGGATAGACCGTAAGAGCCTCTGCAGCATTTTTCAGGCCTGCATTAATGCTGACAATACCACTCAACGTGTACCTTCCGTCGGTATCTACCTGTTTCAACCGGTAATAGTTAGTGCCTTGTAAAGGATATAGATCGGTGTAATTATAGCTGATCAGCTGATTCGAGTTGCCGGCTCCTTTAATGGTAGTCAATGGAATAAAGGTTTGCCCGTCCGGAGAACGTTCCACCTCGAAATGATCATTATTGATCTCGCTCAGCGTTTGCCAGCTCAGGTAATTGCCTGAAGTTGTTTTCCGACCGTTAAAGCTAACCAATTGAATGGGAAGCGATGTTGTACCAGGGCCATTATATGCCCCGATGTTAGGTCGATCTGTAGTCGATACGGGATTATTGTAGTAATCGCGTAAGCCGTTATTGCTGATTACTACACCGGCATTCAGGGCAGGGGAGCCGGGCTTCAGCTTATAGCCGTTCACGCCATTACCGGGCGAAAGGAATAAGGGATCAGCCTTGATCTTATTTGCATCAGCAGGTTCTGAGGTAGCCGTGCCGTAAAACAGGTTATTGTTGAATGAATAGCTTGATCCCGATACGAAATCATAGTTGTTACCGGTACCTTTCAGGTAAAAAATATTGTTCTTGAAATTGATGTTCTGAGGCTTAGCCGACCACTGCGCCAACCGTACAATAGAAACTGAATTATGTGTTTCATCAGCATACACTGTATTATTATACACTTCGGCGCTTTTCATAGCTCCCGAAAAGGCAATAGCCTGCTGGTCGTTATTTTCAATGAGATTATACCGGATAACAGTATTGATATTAAAGCGTTCGGGAATACTGCCACTTTCCTGGTTCCCGCCGGTTGCCACTACGCCTCCAAACCCGTTATCGTGCAGGTAATTGTATTGGATATACGTATTTTTTGTCCTGAAATCGCTGTCAATACCACGTGCATCCGTATCACCGGTATTGTAAACGGTATGCATGGCTTCGTTAAACTGGAAAACAGCGCCGTCGGTATTGAAATTAAAGGCCGCATTTCCCGAGATGGTAGTGCCGCAGTAATCAAACAGGTTACTTTCAATGAGTGGGTTAACCGCTACGCGAACGACCAGGCCATTTCCGGCAATGTTTTTAAACGTATTGTCGCGAATAATGATGTCAGTGCTGGGAATCCAGTTATCGGTACGACCATCGCCCAGGTTATTGCCAAAAATGGTGTTTGAGTTGCGCAGCTCCCAGTCAGATTCAAAGTTAACACCTGTACGGCTCAAGTCCTCAAAATTACAGTTTTGTATCAGCAGGTTGTTCCACTTACTTTGAACGGTGCTGCCCAAAACGGTAAAAAATACACCGCCGTGATTCTTTGTTCCGGCTGCATCTTCGTCATCCGAACTGTTTACATGGTATACTTTTAATCCATCCAGGTAAATATGATTCAATGTACCAGCGTCCTCATTAATAACTAACAGTGCATGAAACAGATCGGTAACAGTGATGGTTGAATTGCGATAGTTGGTTATAGCCAGATTTCGTAGTTCAAGATACGAACGGTTATAGGCGTAAACTGCTGTTTTTACGCCACCGCCATCGATAATAGCCTTTTCATCGCCGCCATAGGTATCATAAATTACGGGGTTGGCATCCGTTCCGCTGCCGGTAATGATCAGCGTTCCCGGAAATGTCTGTCCCGATTTAAAGCTGATGTGGCTGCCCGGCATAAAACGTTTGCTGCTGGGCGCATTCACTGTTTTCCAGGCTGTGGCAGGAGATGTGCCATCGTTGTTATCGTTACCGTTAGCAGCATCTATGTAAAAATTACCGCTTAGCGAATTGCTGTTTCCGGCTTCGGTAATAACCAGTTGAGGCTGGTTTGACAAGGCTTCTCTGGAACTGAATGTTAACAGTGCATCAGATTCGGCTGCATCTTTCAACGCTACGGAAAGTGTAACCGGGTTAGCCGGTGATGGATTTAATGAGCGGACATAATCAGTAACATCCCACTCGTAATAAGTGTTTTTTGCCGAGAGTATGGTAGTGGCCAGACTTGTAGCCAGTAATGCCGGTCTATTATTCCAGTTAAGGGTAGTTTCCTGCCAGGAGTTATCGGCAACGGCCAGTGCTTCGATGATAGAAGGAACGGCCATATTGTTATTATCTTGCAGGTAAATACGCAATACAGCTTTTCCCGCTTGTGCCAGGCTGAAAGCAGACAGATCAAATTTCAAATATGTAATACGGGTATTATTGCTGCCCGGCGTTTTTTTGATCTGTAATGTGCCGGTAGTGCCATAATTGTTACTACCGCCGCTGCCCTGATATACCTGGGCATCGGCAACAGGTACAAAAGTCTGGCTCTGCGCAAAAACCTGACCGCCCAACGCCAGGAAGGCCATTATAAAGGCAGTTCGTTTAATATATTGGCAGGCAACTGCCTGCACTGTTGCGGCCGGGAATGCCGGCCGCTTAATAAATAATTTCATATATAAGATGTACTGTTTAACTCTTTCTGTGAATCTAAAGTCCTTACTTGGTGAACTTCAGGCTTTGTACCTGCTTGCCAATAGCAACGCTGGCTACATAAATACCAGGCTGAATACCGCTTAAGCTGATGCTGGATTTCGTATAACCCTGTTCCAGGTTAAGCCGGGTATCGGCAAGCTTTCTGCCGGAAATATCCGATACGATAACATGAGCCAGTGTCTTGTTGGTAGCATATATTTGCAGATCCAGTTGATCATTATCAGTTAAGGAAGCGGTAAATACCGGCTGGTTTAAATCGGTTTTTACAGCAACAACCGGTGATTTTTCTGATCTGCCGTCAAAATCAACCTGGTTAAGCTGGTAATAGCTGGTTCCGGATAAAGGATGCTCATCAATAAAAGAATAATTTACCGGGCTGCTGGTTGTTCCGTGACCGGTAACCTGTCCGATTGATTTAAAATCTTCCCGGCTGGCCGAACGTAATACATCAAAGTGTGAGTTATTTTGCTCGGAAGCTGTAGCCCAGCTCAGTTTAACGGTTTTGTTTTGTTGTTTGCCGGTAAATGAGGTGAGTTTTACGGGCAACGATTCGTCTGTTGTTCCGGGAGTAAATGAAATATTCCTGAACATTTTAGTGCTCCCTGTTTGTTGAACCAATGGTGTAATAGTTGCATTTATAGTTTCGGTTGTACCTGCTTGGTCAACAAATTCTATGATGTTTGATGGACTTGTTGCATTGGAAGCTGAAGAGGTGGCATAAAGTGTAGGATGTCCTCCAATCATTGCGCCTGTTAAACCTTTCAAGCCATCAGTTACTCCGGTTTGCGAAGCAGACCCAGCTGCAGTCCATGTAGATCCATTAAAATAATATTTTACTAAGGAACCCACCGCATCATCTGCAAAATATAGTAAGTCCGGAATCTCGTCATTATTAGTATCGAACATAACAAAACCATTAGGAGTAATAGTGCTGGTAGGAATGCCTGGCAAATTAGTAATAGTTGCGGAACTGGTAGGAAGACCTGTACCGATTTGGCACATTCTGTAGCCTGAACTTGTGGTGGCAACATAAAGCTGGCCGTTAAAAACTGCCATATACCTGAAATTACCAGGAACAGATGAAATGTTTGAGTAAGTAGTATTTCCATTGGTTGTATAATATATACCGCCAGATCCTCCTCCAAACCATATATCGGTCCCATTATTAGTGGCGGCCCCTCTGGCATTGCCCGAACTTACCGTTACTGAAGTTGATGTATTAATATGAGGAAGTCCGGTTACTTCATCGTTGCTGATAATAGCTGTAACACGTGGATAAGGTCCTGGAGGGTTAGCTGTAGATAAGGAGCCGGTTCCTACTGCCACGTCATAACCGGCAATTACTAAATATTTTCTGTCTGGAGATAGTGATCCGAATCCTTCGGTTGAGCCTGTACCGCTAATAACAAAGCGAGCATTACTGCCGTCTGCAGTAGTAGGCATAGGTATAGATTGAATTAAAGTTCCATCCCTTTTATATTCATCAAGAAATACCGGACTGCCGGCTGCGGATAACGTACTTGTGCCATCACCCACACGAACAACTAATAAATTTCCCGGTGTAAATGCGCTTTGCGAAAACGCAAAATAGCTGCATGAAACAAAGCATGCAGAAAGTAGAAGTTTTTTCATGTTACATTATTTTTTAGGTTTATACTGTGTTTGCCCCGGATGTTTCCAATGCAAACGTTTGTTACATCTGACCGATCAGGATCTGCAACCGGAGGTGTTGTTTAACCGGCTGTAAATCAATAGCTAATATAGTGCTGTCAAAAAGGCGTGATACCAGACATTTGCTGCAATTATGCCTTTTAGATGCTTCACAGAGAAAATGGTACGAGCGGTAACTTTGAGTTGAAGGACATTCTTCAAAAAAATCCCGCATATCTGCTTTCAAATAGGTTTTGATATGAAAAAAGCGCCCTGAAATAGCAGAAACTAATGTTTTGCCTGTCGTTTATCGTAAGTCATGTACATCTGAACGATTTGACAGGTGCGCTTGCCTGGAGCTTTAACTAATATTGTCCATGTGATTTCGGAAAAACTAACAGTGTGAAATTTTTCCGGCTTACAGAACTAATCAACAGTAACCAAATTTTAGTCTATATCATGATGCTCACAAACCAGTTATCCGATTCATTGCGCTGCTATTGGTGTTATGGATAGTGAATTTCTTCCAGCAATATTATGTTTTGATAATAAAGCATAATAGGTAATGAATGAACCGTTAAACTATTTAAAATTTTATTATGCATAACTATTACCTGAAGGGAAAAATAGTACGATTGTTTTATATCTTCCTGTTCCTGTCGGCGTTTAGCGACATCGGTTTTGCACAAACTGCCATTACAGTAAAGGGCATCATTAAAGATGATTATGGCAACCCCTTGCCCGGGGTCAGTGTCAGGGTAAAAGGCAGTGCTGTAAACAGCCAGACAGATGATACAGGCACCTTCACCATACAGGCTTCAGCAAATGACAAACTGATCATTAGCCATGCCGGTTTCGGCATATCCGAGGTGCAGGTTCAGTCGGGCAAGAGCATAACTGTTCAGCTCACCCCGAACTATTTACAGCAGCCGGAAGTAATTACCTTATTGGATAAAAAGCAGCCCGCCTCAGAATTGCTGCAGGCCACAGCTACCGTTACCACGCCACAATTAACCACAACTCCGGCGCCCTCATTTTTACAGGCTCTGCCCGGAAGGTTATCCGGTTTGTATACCCGGCAGCGCAGTGGCGTACAGGATAGCGATGATCCGGTATCGGTAATGGATTTCAGGATCAGGGGACAAAACCCATTGATATTGGTTGATGGCGTTCCCCGCGATTTCTCATCCATAGAGCCCGAATCTATAGAATCTATAACCGTGCTGAAGGATGCGCTTTCTACCGTGATGTACGGGCAGCGTTCATCTGATAATATGATACTGGTAACCACCAGGCGTCCCGTTGTTAGTCCGTTTAAACTATCAGCCACGGTACAGCATGGCGTGCAGAGCATGTTAAACATGCCGAAACCTTTATCGGCGGCAGATTATGCCATATTATACAATGAAGCCCGCGAAAACGACGGTATGCCGGCCGCTTATACGGCAGCGGATATTGCGGCATACCGCGATGGTTCTGACCCTTACGGACATCCTAATAACAACTGGCAGAAAGAGTTTCTGAATAAAACTACCAATCTTGACCGCTACAACCTGAACATCCAAAGCGGTAACCAAATGGCCCGTTTCTATGTAGCGCTGGATTATGAAAATGAAGGCGGTTTCTTTAAAACGGCAGGTATCAATACCTATAACACCAACAGCAGCGTAGACCGTTACATTGTGCGCTCTAACGTAAGCGTGGATATCAATAAGAGCCTGAATGTGGGATTAAATATTTTCGGACGCATTCAGAATACCAATCAGCCGGGTGGAGGAGCTTCCGGCATATATACCGCTATAGCAACAACGCCGGCTAATGCATATCCCATCTTTAACCCCGATGGCTCGTTAGGCGGTAATCCAACTTATAGTAAAAATATATACGGCTTGGTAAATAGCAGCGGTTATACATTAGGAACAACAAGAGATCTTGCTACCGATATGGAGATCACTCAAAAGCTTAATTTCCTGCCGGGCTTATATATTAAAGGTAATATCTCATACAACAATACGGTAGACCAGACGGTTAATCGTTCAAAATCGACCGCGGTATTCTATAATAATCCGGCCGGTTCGGCAAATTACCAGATAATAGGTTCTAATTCAACGCAAGGCACCTCGTTTGCCTTAAATACCCGCAGAACCTATACTTACGGTAAATTATCTCTGGGATATAATAAACATTTTGGTGATAATAACCTGAACGCGGTAGTACTGGCCGACAGGCAGTCTACTACAATAGATATTGCGCTACCGGCTATCTATACCAATTATGCCGCCAACGTAACGTACAATTACAAAGAAAAATATTTTGCCGAAGGCGCTGCCAGCTATGGTGGCTTTAACCGTTACCGGCCGGGCCATCGTTTCGGGATGTTTTATGCCGGAGGTTTGGGGTGGAACCTGGCTAAGGAGGATTTCCTGGCGCAAGCTAAATGGCTGAATACATTAAAGCCCCGTATAACGTATGGCCGTACCGGGAATGCCAATGTAGGTTATTACATCTATGATCAGTATTACGATGCTACCGGTACAGTTTATTATTTCGGTAGCAATGGTTCCGGAACTGCTGCAAAAGGTTACGAGGAGCTGGCTTTGGCTAACCCAAATGCAACCTGGGAAAAAGCCGATAAGCTGAACATTGGGCTGGATCTGGCCATATTAAACAACCGGCTGAAAGTAACCTCTGAATACTTTAACGATACCTATTTTGACCTGATGCAAACCCGGGGAACTTCCTCATCCCTTATCGGGCAGGCGTATCCGACAGAAAATATCGGCAAAAACCGTTATTCGGGTGTTGAAAACAGTATCACCTGGAACAGTTACGCAGGTAACTTCAATTATTTTGTTTCCGGTAATGCTTCTGTGCTGAAAACAAAAGTGTTGTACCAGGATGAGGTGTACCGGCAATATGCTTATCAGCGTCATACCGGACTGCCGGTAGGACAGGCCTTTGGCTATATCGCCGACGGTTTTTTCCAGTCGCAGCAGGAAATAAACAACAGCCCTGTAATTGAAGGTAAGGCTTCCCGCCCCGGCGATCTGAAATACCGCGATCTGAACGATGACGGCGTGATCAACCAGTTTGACGAAACGGCCATAGGAACACAAAAACCTATGATCTACTACGGCCTTACCGCAGGCTTTACGGTGAAAGGTTTTGATCTGAGCATTTCTTTGCAGGGAGTAGCTAATTACGATGTGCTGATGTCGGCACAATCCATAGCGGCCAGCCAGGAATATGAATTCCAGGATAATACCGGAAACGTATTCCGGCAGCATCTGTACCGCTGGACACCAACCAATACAGAAAATGCCTTATATCCGCGGCTCAGTATAGGTGGTAATCCAAACAACCAGCACAATTCAACTTTCTGGATACGTCACAGCGATTATCTGCGGCTGCAAAATGTAGATATCGGGTATACACTGCCACTATCGGTTACCCGCAGGCTTAAGCTGAATGGTATCCGTGTATTTGTTAACGGATTTAACCTGTATTCTTTTGATTCACTGGATGATGATAAAGACCCTGAAAATTATAATTCAGTGTATCCCCTCCGGCGAACCTTTAACGCAGGTATCAATATCAAACTATAGTTTAACTATAAAATCCTAACATGATGAATTATCGTTATTCAATTTTATATGGCCTCTTCGGTGCGCTTTTACTGGCAAGCTGTGTTAAAAGCCTGGAAGACAGGCCGCTGGAGCTTATTACAGAAGATTATTTGTGGGATTCAAAAGACTCGGCCGGTACCAATGCCAGCTATTTCCTGAATAATATTTATTCTAACCTGCCCACCGGCTTTAACCGTATTGGCGGCAATGTGCTGGATGCCGCTACCGATGATGCCGTGGCCAGCGAAGACGGATCAACCATATCCACTTTTACCAACGGCGGGTATAACGCATTAACCGGCGCTGATAACGTATGGAGCAAAAACTACGCTGCCATCCGGATGTCGAATATGTTTTTGCAAAACTTCTATAAAGTACATCTCAAACAATCATTACGCCTGGAAGGGCAGTACTGGAAAGCCGAAGCCCGTGCCTTGCGTGCTATATTTTATTATGAGCTGGTAAAGCGTTACGGTGGTGTGCCTATTATAGGCGATAAGGTGCTGACATTAGATGATGACCTGAAGCTGCCGCGAAATACATTCGACGAGTGTGTGAGCTATATCGCTTCTGAATGCGATGCTGTTAAAGACAGCTTACGGCCCGACCCGGCAACAGTAGGCGATTATGGCAGAATTACACAAGCCGTAGCTCTGACCTTAAAAGCTAAGGTATTGTTACTTGCCGCCAGTCCGTTAAACAATCCCTCAAATGATATAAACCGTTGGATCCGGGCTAAAAATGCTGCCGCGGATGTGATCAGGCTTAATGTGTTCTCTTTAGAGCCGTCATTTGCCAATGTATTCACCTCCCGTTCAAACAGCGAGGTTATCCTGGCTTACCAGCGCTCAACCTCAACAGACCTGGAAAACAACAATGCACCCGTAGGTTATATTAGTGGTAGCACCACCAGCCAGGGGCGTACCAGCCCTACGCAGGAACTGGTAGACGCTTTCCCTACCATTAAAGGGCTTCCCATTACAACCGACATTAAATCGCCGGTAAATCCAACCGGTTACGATGCCTCAAACCCTTACGCAAACCGCGATCCGCGTTTATCGCTGACCGTATTCTATAACGGGATGAACTGGTTAAGCCGTCCCGTAGAAACGTTTGACGGAGGACGTGACCGTCCGGGCGGTTCGGCAATACAAACCAAAACCGGGTATTATATGCGTAAGTTTTTGGGCGATTTTGCTAACAACACAGCTTATTCGGCCCAGAATCACAATTTCATCATCTTCAGGTATGCAGATGTGCTGTTAAGCTTTGCCGAAGCTAAAAATGAGGTCGATGGCCCGGTATCGGTAAGCGATTCTATTTATACGTATCTCAAAGCCATTCGTAAACGTGCCGGTATCAATGCCGGTGACGATGAAATGTACGGCCTGGGCAGCACGCTGCTGTCTAAAGCCGATATGCGCAACCTGATACGCAATGAGCGGCGCATTGAGATGGCTTTTGAAGAGCAACGCTTCTGGGATCTGCGGCGCTGGAAGATCGCTGAAAACGTATACAACAAACCCTTGCATGGTATACGCATCACTAAAACAGGCCCTCTTCTGGATTATCGTGTAGAAACCCTGAATATCCCGTTTCAGTTTATTGCCCCGCGTATGTACCGGTATGCTATACCATACAGTGAGATCATCAAGAATCCTAACCTGACACAAAATCCCGGATATGAATAATGATTGGCAGAAACAGTTAACCATTAAATCACAGATGTTATGAAGAAAATAATACAGTTTATCCTGATATATAGTATGCTGCCGTATGTTATATATGCGCAGAACAGCATTCGTGGTACCGTTAAAGATGAGCAGGGCGCTCTGCCGGGAGTCAGCATCATAGAGAAAGGAATGAAAGGGAACGGCACCGTGACCAACGAGCGTGGCGAATTTCAGCTGCAGTTGAAAGGAAGCTCGCACACGCTGGTGATATCCAGCATTGGTTATATTACCCAGGAGGTTAACGTAACCGGGAAAACCGTTATTACCGTAAACCTGAAAACCGATGCCAAAGGGTTGGATGAGGTAGTGGTAGTAGGCTATGGAACGACCAAAAAAATTACCAATACCGGGGCTACAAGCTCTATCTCTGCAGCAGAGATCCGCACTACACCAACGCCTAACGTTCAGAATACACTGGCCGGCCGTGTACCCGGGTTTATTTCACAGCAGCGCTCCGGCCAACCCGGCCAGTCAGGCGCCGATTTTTATATCCGCGGTGTTAATAGCCTGAACAGTGCCGCCCAAAAGCCATTGATCATTGTAGATGATGTGGAATACACGTATGATCAGGTTGCCCAGTTAGATGTAAATGAGATAGAGACCTTTACCGTATTAAAAGACGCCTCATCTACAGCGGTTTATGGGGTAAAAGGCGCAAATGGCGTACTCATCATTACTACCCGGCGGGGTAAGCTGGGTAAGCCCAAGATCAATTTTGTTACCGAATCCGGTTTACAGGAGCCGTTCAAGAAATACCATTATCTGAACGCCTTCCAGGTAGCTTCTCTGTACAATGAAGCCAACTATAATGATAATCCGGATGCGGCCCTACCTTTTACATACGAAGATCTGGAACACTGGCGCAAAGGCGACGACCCGTATGGGCACCCGGATGTAGACTGGTACAACGTGATCTTTAAAAACCGGGCCTACCAAACCCGCAATAACATTGACCTTTCCGGCGGAAGCGAGCGGGTAAAATATTTTGTATCGGCAGGTTATGTGTTCCAGAACGGTATGCTGCATAACTTTAGCAAAGGTACCGGTCAGCCCGATAATAACTATGCCTACCAGCGTTACAACTTCCGCTCAAATCTGGATATGCAGGCTACCAAAGATCTGAGCCTGCGCCTGGATGTAACCGGAAGGCTGGGAACAACTACAGAACCCCATATTACCACTGCGCCGTTAAGTACGGTGAACAGTTATCAACGTTTACCGCCGTACGCCATGCCCTTAATAAATCCCGACGGCAGCTATCCGTATGCGTTCCGTTCACGCTACCTGGAGCCCAGCCTGGTTGGCCGTCTGGCCCTGCAGGGATATGACCGTACCTATCGCAATGAATTTAATATCCTGTTAGGTGGTACGCACAAGCTTGATTTTATCACCAAAGGTCTGTCAATAAAAGGACGGGTAGCTTTTGCCAGCGATGTACGTTATGTTCGCAGCTTATCGCGGGCAGAAGGGCATATACCGGCCTTTTATTATGACCCGGTAAATAATACTTACACACAACACTCTAACCAGCTGTATACGCTGGAGCCCCTTACTTTATCAGGAGGAGCAGCAGACAACGTTTCTCTTAAAACGATAAATACCCAGGCTATTCTGGATTATGACCGTACGTTTGATAATACGCATCATGTATACGGCTTGGTTTTGTATAACAGGAACCAGTACACCACCGGGCAAAAATCATTAGAAGTTGCTCCTAATAGTTTTCGGGGATACTCCTTCCGCTTTGGATATGATTATAAACGACGCTATTTAATAGAGTTTGACGGAGCCTATAACGGCTCAGACCGTTTTGTTTCCAAGAACCGCTACGGTTGGTTCCCGGCCGTATCTGCAGGCTGGAACATTTCCGAAGAGCCCTTCTTTAAAAAGGCAGTTAAATTTGTTGATCTGCTGAAGCTAAGAGGCTCATTTGGCCTGGTTGGTTCAGACGTGGTTGCAAACGATACCTATAAGTATGAGCAGGTTTACGAAACAGGCTCATCAACAACTGACTATTCATTTGGCGAAAGTCATAATAACGCCCCGACCATACAGGAAGGCGATTTAGGAAACTTAGATATTACCTGGGAAAAATCACGTAAAACAGACATCGGACTGGATGCCCAGTTATTTAACGGGCAGCTATCATTTGGCATTGATTATTTCTACGACCTGCGCTATGACCAGTTAATTTCCCGCAGGTCTGTTTTAGACATTATCGGTATCGGCTTACCATTGGTTAACCTGGGCCGTACAGAAAATAAAGGCTGGGACGGACAGATAGCCTATAATAAAAACAAAGGCGATTTTACATATTCCGCGGCCTTTACATTCTCGTTCGCGAAGAATAAGATCCTGTATATTGATGAGGCCGCTGCCCGTTATCCCTGGTTAGCTGAAACAGGACGCCCCATCGGGCAGGCAACGGGCTACAATGTGCTGGGCTTTTTCCAGAGCCAGGATGAAGTTGACAATTATGCCCATGTGGCTAATGCCAAACCCGGCGATTTGAAATACGAAGACAAAAATGGCGATGGGGTGATAGACCAGTTAGACCAGGTTCCTATCGGTAAACCCAACCTGCCCCAAACGGTATTGGGTACTTCGCTGGGTGCAGGTTATAAAGGATTCAGCATTAATGTGCTGTTGCAGGGCAGCTTTAACTACAGTTTCCGTATTGCGTCGGCTGGTATCATACCGTTTCAGGGTAACCTGCAGCCGGTACATTTAGGCCGCTGGACGCCCGAAACAGCAGCAACAGCCACTTATCCGCGGTTAAGCGCTGTACTTTCAGGCCCAAGCAGCCCGAATACCTCGTCAAATTTCTGGCTGATCGATGCAAAATACCTGCGGCTCAAATCGGTAGATATCGGTTATATGCTGCCTAAAAAATGGGTTAACCATTTAGGTATCAGCAGCGCCCGCTTATATCTCAGCGGTTATGACCTGGCAACCTGGTCAAACTTTAGCCTGTACCAGCAGGATCCTGAAATAACATCGAGCGGTAGCGCCGGAACTTACCCGGTGCAAAAGGTATATAACCTGGGCTTACAGGTTGGCTTTTAATCATAATATAACTCATGATGATGAAACGATATTTATTCTTTACGGTAGTGGTTGTTGGCATGATAGCCGCCTGTAAGAGCGGTGAAGACTTTTTAGATAAAACAGAAACAACAAACCTGAACGAGGAATCGGTATTTGCCGATAGTGCCCGCACCATGCAGTTCCTCACACGGATCTATTCGGATATAGGCTTTAGCGTGAATCCCAAACGTTTTGGCAGTAGTAACGGTGTTTACTCCATCTGCGATGAAGCCGAAATGGCAGCCGTGGGCGGCGATCAGTGGAACATCCGTTTTCAGACCGGTAACATCAGCGCCTTGCAGATACCGGATGACGCATGGTCAACCACGTATGCGGATATCCGCCGGGCCAATGTGCTATTATTACATCTGCCGTCAACGCCGCTTTCATCCGCTTTAAAAGCCCGTGTTGAAGGCGAAGCCCGGTTTCTGCGTGCCTGGTACTATTTTATTATGTTAAAGCATTACGGCGGTATACCCCTGGTTGGCGATAATGTGTACGGGCCAACAGATGAGATCCCCGGTAAACGGAACACGTTTGAGGAATGTGTAAACTATATTGAATCCGAGTGCCGGGCTGCGGCAGACCTGCTTCCGCCGGTACGTATCGGATTGGATTACGGCCGTATAACCAAAGGCGCTTGCCTGGCTTTGCGTTCACGGCTGTTACTGTATGCTGCAAGTCCCTTATTCAACGGGCGTACAAACCAGCCCGAAAACCTGGCCGGTGTATTGGGGTATCCCACATACGACAGGCAGCGTTGGGTAAAGGCGGCAGATGCGGCACAGGATGTGATCAGCTTAGGCCAATATAGCCTGTATGAGGAAACCAGCCCGGCCGGGCACGGCTTTCAAAAAGTATTTACACTGCGGGTAAATTCAGAGTACATACTACAGGCTATGGAAGGCTCGAACAGAACCTTAGAATCCATCTGGGATCCGCCTTCACGCACCGGTACCAACGGCGCTTTTCCGTACCAGGAAATGGTAGATGCCTTTGGTACAATTAATGGTAAGCCCATTACCGAAGATGTAAAATCAGGCAGCAATCCCACCGGGTATGATGCAGCCAATCCGTATGTCAACCGTGATCCGCGGTTATCCTATTCCATTTTATATAACGAAGGGCTTCGGTTAAACACCAGCAAAACCATTACGCCGGTGTATACCTATGTGGGCTCGGGAGTTGATGCATATACCACACAAAACGGTTCGCAAACCAAAACCGGTTATTACATCCGCAAAATGCTGGATGAAAATACCATCAAAAGCAGTAGTGCATCACCTACTACACAACGTTGCTTGCCTCTGATCCGGTATGCGGAGATCTTACTTAACAAAGCCGAAGCGCTGAATGAAGCTAACGATGTTCCGCCGCAGGAAGTGTATGATCTGCTGGTTCAGATCAGGAAACGTGCCGGTATAAACCCGGGAACGGATAACCTGTACGGCCTGACAGCCGGAATGAGCCAGGAGGCTATGCGTACCGTTATTCAGAATGAGCGCCGTGTGGAGCTGGCTTACGAGGAGCACCGTTATTGGGATGTTCGTCGCTGGAAAATTGCCGAGAATGTATCGAATAAACCCTTGCACGGAATGAAAATAACTAAAACCGGCAGTACCTATACGTATGAGCTGGTGAATGTAAGAACGCCGGTATTTGAAGCGCCAAAATGGTATTTGTGGCCAATACCGCAGGATGAGATCAATAAATCGCCCGACTTACAGCAAAATCCTGGTTGGTGATCATTGCCGGATGGGCTGCTGTAAAAAGGGCCCATCCGGATTTAACCACCATAAACATATAACGGAATGAAACAGCTTAATACCTGGTTTTTAAAATCTGAGTTATGAAATTAAAAAAATTTACACTGCTATTGATTGCAATGCTTTGCGGAGCATTGTTTAATGCCTGCGAAAAAGATTATCCGGGAATACCGCTTAATATTGCATCGGTCAAATTCGATAAGGCATCGTATACCATTGAGAAAGGGTCTGTTGAGGCGTTGAAAGTTACATTGCCTTTATCATTACCCCTGG
The DNA here is from genome assembly GCF_008274585.1 of Pedobacter sp. BS3. Taxonomy (GTDB): domain Bacteria; phylum Bacteroidota; class Bacteroidia; order Sphingobacteriales; family Sphingobacteriaceae; genus Hufsiella_A. The sequence continues at coordinate 350,566 of NZ_VTRT01000005.1, forward strand.
AAGAAGCCGGCAGCGTGGTTATTAATGTAGATAATGCCAGTACGGCAACCGGCGCAGACTTTACCACAGATCCCGGTATATCTTCGGGCGCTATCACGCTGAATCTTGAAAAAGGAGCTTTAGAAGCATCCTTTACGGTTACCTCATCGGGTAATTTTGATGAGAATAAGACCCTCATCTTTAAAATAGCCTCTGCTACCGGCGGTATCAAGCTGGCTAATGCCGGTACCGTAGCCACCATTAACATGATGGGTAACAACCCAACCATCCCGGAAATAATTATCTCTGCTAACAGCCTGGCAGATTTTGGCAGCGTAAGAAACGGTGAAGTTTCCGCCTCAAAATCATATACGGTACGAGGGTCGGCATTGAGTTCAAATATCCTGGTAGTTGCTTCCGATAACTTTGAGGTATCATTAAATAATACCACATTCAGTAAAACGGTAACTATTGATTACCATACGGCAAGCACCACACCTGTGGCCGTATTTGTGCGCTTTGCACCGGCCAGCGGGCAAAATAAGGTGCTGAATGGTACTATTGTTAACTATTCGACCGGCGTTATTGAGAAGAATGTAGTGGTAAGCGGCCGTGAGACCGGTAACGTGGTTGCGGGAGGCTCGCTTCTTTTGAATGAAGATTTTGATTATGGCGCATCGGCAGGCAATCTTAAAGATGTGGCCGGCAGCAACTGGGCCGTATTCTCCGGATCTACTGTTCCTGTAAAATATGTTACAACCGGCCTGACCTTTAGCGGCTATGCCGGTTCAGGTACAGGCGGTGCTGCTTCTTCCGAAAATGGAAAAGAGTCCAGAGAGGACATGTTCAGAACATTTGCTTCGCAAAATTCGGGAACCATTTATGTGGCCCAGCTGATCAATGTTGCGGCTGCCGGAAGCGGCGATTTCTTTACCTCACTACGGGATGGTACGGCATATATTAACCGCTTATATGTTAAGGATAATGGCGGCAGCGCAGCGTTCGGGCTCGGTAAAAGTTCAGCAACCACCGCTTATGCGCCTGTAGCCTGCAGCTATGGCACTACTTATCTGGTTGTCACCAAATATGATTTTACATCCGGGGTATCATCCCTGTTTGTCTTTGCCGATGCCCCACCGGAAACAGAGCCGGAACCTGCGGCTACAACAGATGTGGGAAGTGGCCCTGCTCAGGTTGGTGATGTGATCATCAGGCAAAATACAACAGTGCCCCTGTCTGTAACACTGGATGGAATCCGGGTTGCTACCTCGTGGTCAGAAGTCATCGGGTTATAATTGGCAACAGATACGTTAAAATAAAAAGAACGATGAATCTTAGAAAAAATTTAATATCAGGCTTTAACGCTGTGGCGTTGTCAGCGATCGTTTTATTTGCTGGAATAAGTTTCAGCTCCTGTAATGATAAGATCGAGGAAATGGAACTGATCATACCGACACGGGTTACCTTCAGCAGCAAAACATTTATTGTGGAAAAAGACAGGGCAGAAGGCTTACCCATTACCCTGACCCTGGATCATCCTTTAGAGAAAGCCGGCACGGTAACTATTCATATTGACGAAAGCAGCTCGGCGGACGGTACGCAATATACTACCAGCCCCGAAGCTACATCGGGCGATATCGTGCTGAACCTGGATAAAGGTGCAGATACAGCTTCTTTTACAATTACTTCGGCCCACAATTTTGATGGCAATCCAACCGTAGTATTCAAAATTATAGCTACAACCGGTGGCGCTATACTGGGAGATCTGAACAGCCGTACTGCCACCGTAACCATGCGGGGTAACGATTGGTTTATTCCCGAAATCACGGCATCGGTTACCACGCTGGACGATTTTGGAAGTGTAAATAAAGGCGCCCAGTCAGCGTCAAAATTCTACACCATTTCAGGAACTCATCTCAGGGGGCCGGTTGCCGTAACGGCGTCAGACAATTTCCTGGTATCGTTAAACGATACACAATACAGTAAAACATTAACTATTCCTACCGATGTGCTGAGCGCACCGGCAAAGGTATATGTAAAATTTGCACCGTCAACCGGCCAGAATCAGGCGATAACAGGTTCCATAAGCAATACAACGCCTGATGCGCAAAATGTGATCATTTCGGTAAGCGGAACAGAAAGCGGCAACGTTCCTTATGTGCCCGAAGTTCCGCTTTTGAACGAGAACTTCGAGTACGGCAATGAGTCAAATTTCCTGACCCGGCTTTCGCCGGACTGGGTGGCTTATTCTGCTCCGGGATCGATACCAGTGACTTATATTACACAGGGCCTGACCTTCCCGTTATACGGCAGCTCAGGTATCGGAGGGGCGGTAACCATTGAGCATGGCGATTTTTCACGTGAAGATATTGCCCGTGTCTTTACGCCTCAAACTACAGGCACGGTGTATGTCGCTTCGTTAATGAAGCTATCGGCTGCAGGTACCGGTGATTTCTTCTTCTCCCTGCGGGATAATTCCGGCGGCTTCTTTAACCGTTTGTATGCCAAAGACGACGGCAACGGTAAGCTGGTGTTCGGGGTGGGCAAAAATTCTTCCGCACAGTATCCTACAGCTACTTACAACTATAACACCACGTACCTGGTGGTTATTAAATACGATTTTACAGCCAAGGCGTCCAGCCTGTATATTGTTGACGGCGTTCCTACGGTGACCGAACCGGCTACGCCGACTGTCGTATCATCAACCGGAACGAATCCGACAACGCTTAATGATGTAGCCATCAGGCAGAACACCGGAGTTTTAAGCGCTACTATAGACGGTATCAGGATTGCCACCACCTGGAGAGGTGCAGTAGGCCTATAATCAGATCAATGTTATGAAAACTATTCAAACCAATTGTTTCTATTATCTTCCAGGATTCATCCTGCTGCTCTTCTTCGCAATATCAGGCTGTAAAGATGATACCGACCTGTTCCAGGACGGCAGCCGCTTATACATCGAAAAAGCAGATTCCGTACAATCCCTTTCGGGGAAGAACCGCGTGGAAATAAAGTTTGCCGTACCCGGCACCGATGCAGTGAGCGCTAAAATATACTGGAACAACCGGGCAAATGCTATTGAAGTCCCGGTACAGGGAGATTCCATCAAAGCGATCATTGAACCGCTGGAAGAAGGCGAATATACCTTTGAGATCATCACCTACGATGCCAAAGGCAACAGCTCCATTCCGGTAAAGATTGTAGGAACAGCTTATGGCAGCCAGTACGCCCAAACCCTGCAAAGCAGAGCTGTGAAAGATATTCTGTATGATAACGGAACCGCCATTGTATACTGGGGAGCGGCAGACGCAGAATCGGTAGTAACAGAAGTCAGTTATACGGATGCTTCCGGTACGGCAAAAAAGGTGAGCGTTCCATCATCGGCAGACTCTACGCTGCTGGAAAACATCAAACCCGGAACGCTGTACACCACCATTACCCATCACACGTTTTTCCGCCCGGTATCAGCTATCGATACCATTGCCGCCGCGTTCAAAACCGATACGGTGGTAACCGGCAGTCTGAAGGATCTGGCCAAGGCAAAGGGTATCTTGTTTGGCAGCCTGATCAGCTATGGGGGAGGCACAACGCATGGCGTTATTTACGATGGCTCGCCCAATGGCATTTACACCAAATTGTGCAGGAGCGAGTTCAATCTTGGGCAAGCTACCTGGGGGCCAACCCGCTGGAGCATGACTCCGCCATCTAATTTTAACGATGTAAATGCAGTAATTAACTGGAGCCGGAACCAGTATGATAAAGTAGAAACCATGCTGATCACCGGCCCGAATAATTATATGCCCGACTGGTTTGATAACGGTACGTTCACGCCGCAGGAAATGGACGTGCTGCTCAAAAACCTGGTGAACGAAATTATGGACAGCAATGACAATAAATCCAAGGTTGATGTGTGGTGCGTAGCCAATGAGCTGTTTAACGAAGACGGTACCTATCGTAATATGAAATGGAACGACATGGGCTGGGAAGATGATGCATCAGGATTAAAAGGTACCGACCAGGTTAACCTGAAACACCCGGCATTTATTGGCAAGGCGTTTCAATACTGCCGAGAAAGAACCAATGCCCTGTTAGAGCTTCGGGATTACGGTATTGAGAATGATGATCCCAAATCGCCGTCATATTATAAATACAAAGCGTTTTATCAGCTGGTAAAACACCTGAAAGCTACTAACCGACCGGTTAATGTGGTGGGCATACAGGCGCACATGATGATCGGCAAAGGTACGGCTGTGGGTACGGCTGCCAATATGAAAGCGGATGTGCCGGCGGGCAGCTATGATACCTTTAAAAAAGCGATAAAGAGATATAAAGATGCCGGACTGGATGTTTATTTAACCGAGTTGGATATTGTATCACTAATGCCAGGCTCACAGCTGCAACCCTGGACAAAAACGCTGGCCGAACAGCAGCGTAAAGATTATTACAATGTGGTTAAAACAGCTGTTGAGGCTGGCGTTAACTTAATTTCCCTTTGGGGATTACGGGATAATAACGATCCGGGTTGGCGGGTAGGGCAGAGTCCGTTGCTGTTTGATGAAAATTATAACAAGAAGCCGGCATATTACGGCGTACAACGGGCATTTTTCGATGCGAAAATCAACCCCTGATAAACTGATGTACATGAAAACCATTCAGGCTAACTGCTTCTGTTATCTTTCAGGATTTATCCTGCTCTTCTTCGCTATTACAGGCTGTAAAGACGATACGGAACTGTTTAAAGACGGCAGCCGTTTGTATATCGAAAAAGCAGATTCCGTACAATCCCTTTCGGGAAAGAACCGCGTGGAAATAAAGTTTGCCGTACCCGGAACCGATGCGGTAACCGCCAAAATATATTGGAATAACCGGGCAAATGTGATGGAAGTTCCCATTGAGCAGGATTCCATAAAAGCGATCATTGAACCGCTGGAAGAAGGCGAATATACCTTTGAGATCATCACTTACGATGCCAAAGGCAATAGCTCTATCCCTGTAAAGATTACCGGAACGGTCTTTGGGAGCCAGTACGCCCAAACCCTGCAAAGCCGTCCGGTAAAGGATATTTTATACGATAATGGAACCGCCATTGTGTACTGGGGAGCGGCAGACGAAGAATCCGTGTTAACGGAGGTCAATTATACAGATGCTTCCGGTGCAGCGCAAAAGGTGAATGTTCCATCATCGGCAGACTCTACGCTGCTGGAAAACATCAAACCCGGAACGCTGTACACCACCATTACCCATCACACATTTTTCCGCCCGCTATCAGCTATCGATACCATTGCCGCCGCGTTCAAAACCGATACGGTGATAACCGGCAGTCTGAAGGATCTGGCCAAGGCAAAAGGTATTTTCTTTGGCAGCCTGATTAGTTATGGGGGAGGTGCGTCACATGGTGTGATCAACGACGGTTCACCTAACCATATTTATACTGAGCTATGTAAAAAAGAATTCAATATCGGGCAAGCTACCTGGGGCCCCGGTCGCTGGAATAAAGATACTCCTTCCGATTTTAACGATGTAAACGCAGTAATTAACTGGAGCCGCGGACAATACGATAAGGTAACGGCCATGTTGATCACAGGTCCGGATAATTATATGCCGGCATGGTTTACCGGTGGTACGTTTACGCCAACCGAGATGGATGCTATGCTGAAAAAGCTGGTGAATGAGATCATGGACAGCAATGATAATAAATCCAAGGTTGATGTGTGGAACGTGGCAAACGAATTGTTTAACAACGACGGCACCTACCGGGATATGAAGTGGGACGATATGGGCTGGGAAGATGATGCGTCAGGATTAAAAGGTACCGACCAGGTTAACCTGAAACATCCGGTGTTTATCGGAAAAGCGTTTCAATATTGCCGCGAAAAAACAAATGCCCTGTTAGAGCTTCGGGATTACGGTATGGAAAACGGCGATCCGAGCGACCGGTATTATACGAAGTACAAAGCCTTTTATCAATTAATAAAGCATTTAAAAGCGACAAATCGTCCGATAGATGTTGTAGGTATTCAGGGCCACATGACCATTGGGGCGTCATACCCGAACGGTTATGATACTTTCATGAAAACCGTAAAGAAATTTAAAGACGCCGGAGTTGATGTTCATATTACAGAACTAGACATCGTTTCTGCCAAGGTTAATTCGCAGCCGCAGCCCTGGACTAAAGCGCTTGCAGATCAGCAACGCAAAGACTATTATGATGTTGTAACGGCAGCGCTTAAAAGCGGTGTTAATTTAATCTCCCTTTGGGGATTAAGGGATAATAATGACCCCAACTGGATGTACGGACAGGCGCCGTTATTGTATGATGAAAATTACCACAAAAAACCGGCATATTATGGCGTGCAACGGGCGTTATTTGATGCCATAGCGAACAAATAAATCTAAGTTTGATTAATAATTGTATGCATTCGTTATTAACGGGTGCATACTTTTTGCTTGCGCCCGTTTCCTAACGGGTGCATATTTATCTGGCGTTTGTAACGCCGTATTTTCAGGAAAGTTTTAAAACTTTTCTGCTATTCTAAGGCTTAAGTTATCCAGTGCTCAATACCCAGCTGAAACTTAAGCCAGAGTTTTGGTAGATATTACTCCAATATCCTAATCCTCTCTGGCTCGAGAATTAAAAAGGAATATTCTTCTAATAATTTTATTATCGCCGAGGCGTTACGTTCAAAATATGATTTTAGTTCCTTTAATCGCATATTGCCCAACTTTACGAAAACAAGCTTATGTGGTTTTCTTGAGCTTATGTAAGAATAATAAAAGTCAGAATCCTTAGTGATTAATATATATTCCTCTAAAATAGATAGCATATTAGTATTACTATCAGTGGTAGTATTTCCTGCTTCAAGCATCGATGTGTGAACAACTCATGTCCGTTAAAGAAAGATGCTAACGAAGCTGGTAAATGTGCATCAATGAGAAATTTCATGCCGCCGGCACTTCGATATCTTTAAGTTTCATGGATGCCGATGCGTAAGCAATACAGGCAAGAATATCCTCACGTTGTAAGTCTTTGAACTCGCTTAAAAGCTCATCGATACTATCGCCACCCGCGAGATATTCCAACATTGACTCCACAAGATACCTGGTGTTTCTGATAGTTGGCTTTCCGTGTCCAACCTCAGGGTTAATGGTTATACGAGACAAAAGGTTATCCATGACTTAAATATACAAATATAGTGTATATAAAACGAAATATCCTCACACATCCCGTTTCTCATTACTGAAACTGGCGTATTCTTTTGGTGTATGTCCAAACTGGTCTTTAAAACATCTACGGAAATAATCAATATCCAGGAACCCGACCATATAAGCAACTTCATTTACATTCAGCTTATTTTGTTCAAGCAGTTGCGCCGCACGTTTAAGCCGTACACTCCTGATAAACTCAATGGCTGTCTGGTTGGTTAAGGCTTTGATTTTACGGTACAGCGTAACCCGGCTCATGCCTACTTCTTTACCCAGCTCTTCCACGCTCAGTGTGGGCTCGGTAATATTCTTTTCAATAAAATTCATCACCTTTTCCAGAAATTTCTCATCGGGAGAAGTAATGGCAATATTGGTAGGTTGCAGGCTGATTTCCTTACGATAACGTTCACGCAGTTTCTGTCTGGAATCCAGCAGGTTCCATACCCGTGCTTCCAGCATGGTTAGGTTAAACGGCTTGGTAATATAATCATCAGCACCGGTTTCCAGCCCCTCGATTTTAAAGATGAGCGGTGTGCGGGCAGTGAGTAAAATAACCGGAACGTGGCTGGTACGTGTATCTGCTTTCAGTTTACTACATAAAGCGATACCGTTCATTTCAGGCATCATCACATCGCTGATGATGATATCGGGAATGATATTCAGCGCAATTTCAAATCCCTGTAAACCGTTTGATGCCGTATGTATCTCAAACTCCTGCTCAAAATGCGAGGAGACAAACTGCTGCACCTCAACATTGTCTTCAACCACCAGCATAATCATTTTATCTTTACCGGCAGTGCTTAATACGTGCTGCTTTCTTTTCTCTATGGCTTGTTTGGCAGTGCCTGTTATCTCAGATTCGCGGTAGCTTTCAATGTTTTCGCTGTCTTTGTAGTTGGAGATGATCTCATTTTCAGACAGGTGTTCATTGCCTAACGGAAGCGTGATTTTGAAGCAGGTGTATCCATGATGTTCCGGCGTAGCTACCCGGCTTTCTACGGTTACATCGCCATGATGAAGGGCTATCAGCCCCTTTGAAAAGGCCAGCCCGATACCTGTGCCATTACTATTGGTTCCGTTATCATCATAATGATTAAACTGCTCAAATATTTTGCTGATATGCTGCGGTGGAATGCCAATACCGTTGTCTTCTACTTCAATGAGTAACAATTCTTTCTCAGACTCGGGCAATGACGTTTTGATGCGGATAGTCACCTGACCACCTTCTGGCGTGAACTTTAATGCGTTGGAAAGCAGGTTGTAGATTACTTTTTCCAGTTTATCCCGGTCAAACCAGAGCCTGATCCGCGGATTTTCGGGAATAAGCTTGATTTTGATTTTACGGTGGGCGGCATAAGATTCAAACGCCATGACAATTTCTTTAATGAACCGCACGATATTACCCTCGGCAGCCTGTAGCTTCATGCTGCCCGACTCAAACTTTCTGAAATCAAGCAACTGGTTTATCAGGCGTATCAGGCGCTCGCCGTTACGCTGCATCAGCATCAGCTGGTTCTGTATTTTATTGTTGCCTTCGTTCATACTGAGCAGCTTATCAATAGGCGCCAGTATCAGGGTGAGCGGCGTTTTAATCTCGTGAGAGATGTTGGTAAAGAAGCTGAGCTTGCGCTGGGCCAGTTCCTGATCCTTTTCATGGCTTCTGTGCTCAAATTCCAGGTCATTTTTTAACCGTACCGTTTTTAAAGAATAGTAGTAAAACAGGTAAAGCAAAGAGCTCATAATTGCTGCGTAAAGCAGGTATGCCCACCAGGTTTTCCACCAGGGCGGTAAAACGGTAATACGAATGCTTTTTATTTCGTCATTCCATACGCCATCGTTGTTGGCGGCTTTTACCTGGAACGTATATTTTCCGGCATCCAGATTAGTATACGTAGCCATACGCTGGTTGCCTACATAATGCCAGTCATCATCATAAAATCCTTCCAACCGGTAAGCGTATTGATTTTTGTCGGGATTTACATAATTCAGGGCTGCAAATTTGAATGTAAAAAAGGCTTGATCATGTGTTAACGTAACTTTTCTCGTTTGTTCAATGGCCTTTTTCAATGGCGAATTTTGGGTATTGATAGTTACCGGGGTGTTTTTGATCAGGAAATCGGTAATAACTACTTTGGGCTTAAAGGTGTTGCGGATAATTTTTTCGGGGAAAAATGTGGTAATTCCATTGATTCCGCCAAAAAGTAATTCACCATCTTCGCCGGTTTCCGCCGCTCCCGATGCGAACTGGTTACTTTGCAAACCATCCGCGACAGTATAATTCATTATGCTAACTGCATTTTTAAGAAAGGGCTGGTTAAAGTTTTTAAACGTTATTCTTGATAAGCCTTTATTGGTACTTACCCATAAATTATGCATTCTGTCTTCGCGGATGTTATGAATAACCGTATTGGCCAGCCCGTTTTTATCCGTTATGGTATAAAATCTGCCGGCGCCTTTGTCAAACATATTTAGTCCGCCGCCTTCGGTACCAATCCACAACCGTTGCTTTGAATCAAAAAATAGTGATAAAATGGTATTGCGGCTGATACTGTGCGGATTGCGGATGTTATTGGTGTATTCTGTGAAAGAATTAGTGCTTTTATCGTAATAGCTCAAACCTCTTTCTGTCCCGATCCACAAGTTATTGCTGTTGTCCTTTAGCAATGCCAGGATAATATTGCCGCTGATGCTTTTCTTATCTTTAATATTATGTGTATAGGTGGTTATATGTCCCTGCCGGTCCATGAATTTCAATCCCCGGCCGTCGGTTCCCAGCCAGATACCGTCTTTATCAATAGCCAGTGCATATACCTGTTTATTCTCCGGTTTGGCATCGTGCTCACTTATCTCATAGCTGGTAATAGCGCCGGTTTGGGTATCCATATAACTAACGCCATCATAAGTGCCAATCCACAGGTTACCTTTGGCATCTTTAGCCAGGCATTTGACAATATTTTGCTGCTTGCTGTTTATCACGTAGCTTTTAAAAACAGCATTTTTACGGTCGATATAATTTAAACCGCCGCCTTCGGTTCCTATCCAAAAAGCGCCGTTGTCTGCTTTAAGAATAGAGCTTACAACCCGATGCGTAAGACCTGGTTCTTTACCAAACTGCTCGCCCAGGTAAGAGAAGTTGGTGCTGCTCAGCGAAAAAACATTTAAACCGCCGGCATAAGTGCCAATCCACATGTTACCGGCACGGTCTTTCATAATGTACCGGATGGAATTGTGGCTTAATGTTGTCGGGTCGTAGTGATTGTATTTATAGTTGTAAAAATGATTGTTGGTGAGATTCAAAATGCTGAGACCATCACGGGTTCCAATCCATAACTCGTTATCAGAATAAGGGAAAATAGTGCGGACGATGCTCACCGGCAGACTGTTTTTATCCTGCGGATTGTTTTTGTAATTCACGCAGGTATTGGTTTGCGGGTTATAACGGTACAACCCGGAAGTTTCTGTACCAAACCAGTATTCGCCGTTTTTAAGCTGTTTTATTGTTCGTACATTACTTCTTCGCAGCTCCAGGTTGTTTTGAAGTATGGCAGGCAAGGGGATGATCTTTCCTTTTGCAGGATCAAAACATTTCAGATCTTTACCGGTCCCGATCCAGAGTAGTTTATGCGTATCCTGAAATATGGTCTGAACCCGTACACCACCGGTATTTCCTGTATTGCCTCCTAGGTCATACGCGATTATTTTCTTAGACGGATAATCAAATCGTTTTAACCCGTTATAGGTTCCAATCCACAGGTTTCCGTAGCTGTCGTATAAAAAGGAAGTAATAAAATCATTAGACTCGCTGTCTTTATTCATGCCGGTGCTTACACGGGTAAACGTTTCGGTATTCCTGTCAAACAGGTTAAGCCCGTCGGAAGTTCCTACCCAGAAATTTCCTTTAGGATCTTCATACAGGGCATTTACCTGGCTGTGGCTCAAGCTGTGCGGATTATTGTTGTCATGCTTGTAGATCGTAAACTCATAGCCGTCGTATTTATTCAGGCCGTCTTCGGTACCTATCCAGATAAAGCCGGTTTTATCCTGCATAATGGTAAAAACGGTGTTTTGAGAAAGGCCTTCGTTAATGGTAAGCCGTTTAAATGTAATATGATTCTGGGCATGAACGTTTGCTCCGGGAAGGAACATGAAACAACTGCAGCAAAGTATGAAATACCTGCGTAAACTTATCGATGGTCTGCTTTTTGCGAGATTCAGCACGGGGTAATATTAGGGTTAATTGATTGTTTTAAAGTTACTGATAATTATAGTCAATCAATAATATAAATGATAAAATTGGTATTACCGGTTATGTTCTCTCAACTGTAAATAGCTGGGTCAATTATGAAGTTATTATACTGCAAGGAAGTGTAGTATGCTTATTGCTTTTATGTATTTTTGTAATATGATCGAAAAAGCAAGATTAGTATTGAAAGATTTTGTTGAAGAAGTAAATCGTAAAATGTAAAACATTAAATTTGGGTAATCATGGCAGTACTTTCATTTGAAATAGAAGAATCTGAGGTTTCAAAGATCCGGACCATCCTCAAAGCATTAGGAGCTAAAAAGCTTAAAGTAAAAGAGGACGAGACTAAAATGACTAAAGAGGAGTTTTACGCAAAAATTGATGAATCTATCAAGCAAGCTGCGGAAGGAAAAGTTCAGAAACTCACCCCTGAGCTGAAAAAGGAACTTTTTAAAAGTATTTTATGAGATACGAAATAGTTTTGACGGATAATGCCGAAAACGATATTAAAAAGTTAGAGAAATCAGGCGACAAAAAATCATTAAAAAAATTCCTTTCACTTTTGGGTGAACTGGAAGAGCATCCTACCTCCGGCACAGGTAAACCGGAACGTCTAAAACATTACGCGTTGCCAACCTGGTCAAGAAGAATATCGGATAAACACCGGCTGGTTTACCAGGTTCAGGAATCGATCGTTACCGTACTGGTATTGTCTGCCTGGGGGGCACTATGACGATAAGTGAAGAAATAAAGCCGGTACAGGGGTGCAAAAATTTTGGTTGAAGAAAGTAAACCGTAAAATATAAGAATACTAAATTTAAGAAACATGGCAGTGCTTTCATTTGAAATAGAAGAATCTGAGGTTTCAAAGATCCGGACCATCCTCAAAGTTTTAGGGGCTAAAAAGCTTAAAATAAAAGAGGACGAGACCAAAATGACTAAAGAGGAGTTTTACGCAAAAATTGACAGGTCTATCAAACAGGCGGCGGAAGGCAGGGTTACTACAATCCGAAATAAATCAGAACTTAAGTCTTTTTTAGATAACTTATGAGTTATTTTCTTGATTTTACGGAAGAGTCTAAAAATGACATACAGAAAATAAAGAAATCGGGTAATAAAATACTTTTTAAAAAGTTGAATAACTTACTCGAAGAACTGACGATACATCCTGCCTCCGGCACAGGTAAACCGGAACTGCTAAAACATTAAACCTGGTCAAGAAGAATATTGGATAAACACAGGTTGGTCTACCAGGTTTAGGAATCGATTGTTACCGTACTGGTATTGTCTGCCTGGGGGTACTATGACGATAAATAAAAAAGCCCCCTGAAAGCCCTGAGGTTCTCCGGCAGGGCGGAATTTAGAACATGTTTAAATTTCATGGAATTATGTTTTTATTGGGGCTGGTGGAGACACTAGCAGCAGCTGAAGTCATGGACGGTGTCTTCACCGTCCAGCCACAATGACCATATCCATGAAATTTAAGCATATTCTTAGGGAAAAATCATCTTGTAATCGTATTGTTAAATTTCAATCAACATTAAAATTGAGTCAATTACTTTTCAGATATTTGTTGTACTAATTATTTGTATGGCAAACGAATTGTATCATCAATATTCCCTGCTGCTTGACAGAACGGCCCGGCGTGTAAAGCAATATGCCCAGCGGTGTTTTGCCGAGCAGCAGTTTAATATCACGGTAGACCAATGGCTGGTGCTTAAAACGTTGAATAATCACAATGATCTGAACCAGAGCGAATTGGCAGAGCTTACCGGTAAAGATCAGCCTACCTTGACCCGAATAGTAGATCTGCTGTGCAAAAAAGGTTATGCCGAAAGAAGGCAGCATGCTTCAGACCGGCGGTGTTTTGTGGTTCACCTTACGGCAGCCGGTATGGCCGTTGTTACGCAATGGACTCCCAGGGTTAACCGGATACGAATGAAAGCCTGGAAAAACCTTACCGAACGGGATTATGAAACCCTGAAACGAATATTGAATACTATTTACAACAATCTCGAACTGAACGAATGAATGCTATTAAAACGGATATAGGTATTATAGGCGCCGGCCCGGTCGGGCTTTTTGCAGTATTTGAAGCCGGGCTGCTCAAAATGCGTTGTCATGTAATTGATGCTCTGCCACAGGTGGGCGGTCAGCTTTCAGAAATTTATCCGCAAAAGCCGATATACGATATTCCCGGTTACCCGGAAATTAAAGCACAGGATCTGGTTGACCGGTTATTGGAGCAAATCAGCCCTTTTGATCCGCAATTCACACTGGGCGAACGTGTTGAGATAATTGATAAGCAACCCGACGGTTCGTTTATAGTAACAACCAACGAAAATACTACCGTGCAGTGCAAAGTAATAGTTATAGCAGGTGGGCTGGGATGCTTTGAGCCACGCAAACCGGATATTGGAAACCTGGAATTATTTGAAGGTAAAGGTGTAGCCTATATGGTGAAGAATCCCGAGCTGTTCAGGGATAAAAAAATTGTTATTGCCGGGGGCGGCGATTCCGCTTTAGACTGGACAATTTTCCTGTCGGATGTTGCTTCGGAGGTAACACTGGTGCATCGCGGCGATACATTCAGAGGGGCGCCCGATTCGGCTGAAAAAGTTTTCAGCATGGCCGAAACAGGCAGGATCCGGTTGATACTGCAATCCAATGTCACAACCATACAGGGAACCGGGCATTTGCAGCAGGTAACTATACAAAATCGCAAAGGTGAAAGCAATGTCATCGCTGCCGACCATCTCATCCCGTTGTTTGGATTAAGCCCTAAATTGGGGCCGATAGCAAACTGGGGATTGAATATCGACAAATCGGCAATAACCGTAAACACAGCCGATTTTGGCACCAATGTAGCAGGCATTTATGCCATTGGCGATATCAATACCTATCCGGGCAAGCTGAAGCTGATATTGTGTGGCTTTCACGAAGCGGCCCTGATGGCTCAAAGTGCATTCAAATACGTTTATCCCGATGAGAAGCTTACGTTTAAATATACTACCGTATACGGTGTAAATTCTTTTTAATATGGCAACAATCACTGTAGAAGATCGCAATGGCGAGCGGAAAACGTTAACAATTCCCGCAAATTCGAAGCAAAATTTAATGGAATCGTTAAAGGAGGCCGGGTATCGGATACTGGCAACCTGTGGCGGAATAGCGCTATGTGCCACCTGTTTGATAGAGGTGCTGCAGGGTGCAGAACAGCTTCCCGGCCCCACGGGTGCAGAACTGGACATGCTGGATATACTGCCGCATACCGCATCCGGCGATCGCTTATCGTGCCAGCTTTGGAATAATCAAATCCCGGATGGATTGACAATTCGCCTTAAAGGCGATGAACATTCATAAGCCGTAGATGTTATGATACAAAGGTTGATTTTGACTTTTAACATCGCAGGGCTTTTGATTTTGCAGTTTTTTATTTTTGAGTTTTAACTTTTGACTTTTTAACATGGATCACAAATTTCCTAAAGTTGTTATTGTTGGCGGCGGATTTGGAGGGATAGAATTAGCCAAGAAACTACGGGGCAGGGAAGTACACGTATTAATGCTCGACAGGCATAATTATCATACATTTCAGCCCTTATTATACCAGGTTGCAACCGGTGGGCTTGAACCCGATTCTATTGCATTTCCGTTGCGAAAGATATTTAAAGGCCAGAAAAATTTTACATTCAGAAATACCGAAGTAAAACAGATCTTCCCCGAGCGTAACGTGGTAGATACCAGTATCGGAGAGATCGGTTATGATTACCTGGTGCTTGCCACCGGTTCAGATACCAATTTCTTTGGCTCCAAAGAGCTTGAGCATTATACCATGCCCATGAAAACCATACCCGAGGCGCTTAACCTGCGGAGCATGATTTTGCAAAACCTCGAAGAAGCATTAATTGAAACCGACCCCGAAAAGAAAGCCGGACTGCTCAATTTTGTGATAGTTGGAGCGGGGCCCACCGGTGTGGAGCTGGCCGGGGCGATTTCCGAGCTGAAACGGCACATCCTGCATAAAGATTACCCGGAGTTAGACCCCAACAATATGCACGTGTACCTGGTAGAAGGTTCTGACGTGGTATTGGGCCCAATGTCAGAGAAGTCGCATCGCAACGCGTATCAATTCTTGCTGGATATGGGAGTGAATGTGCTTACCGGCGTACGTGTTTTAAATTACGATGGTCTCCATCTCAATTTATCATCCGGGCAAAGCATTATTTCAGAAAATGTGATCTGGTCTGCCGGAGTATTAGGCGAAGTTATTCCGGGTATCCCGAAGGATAGCGTGGTGCGGGGAAACCGTATCCGGGTAGATGAGATAAACCGTGTGATCGGTTTCGATAATATTTTCGCTATTGGCGATGTAGCTTCTATGAGCACCGATGAGTATCCCAACGGGCATCCCGGTGTTGCCCCAGTAGCGCAGCAGCAGGGAAGACACCTGGCTAAAAACATCATTCACCTGATCAATAAAGAACCTACCGAGCCGTTTAAGTACTTTGATAAAGGTTCGATGGCTACCGTAGGGCGCAATAAAGCTGTGGTAGATATTGGTAAGCTGCATTTCAGTGGATTTTTTGCCTGGTTTGTGTGGATGTTCGTTCACCTGATGACCTTAGTAGGTTTCAGGAACAAGGTGGTTACGTTTGTAAACTGGGTGTGGAGCTATTTCAGCTACGACCGTGGTATCCGCCTGATCATTCGCCCTTTTAACCGCCAGTCAATGACGGAAGATACACGGCAGAAATAATTCGGTTAAACAATTTTAGATTGGCGAATTACGATCTGACCTGATCTGATTTAACCATTTCAGGCCATACACGCATTTATTCCATTCAGAATATTTCCAGCTATTCACCTAAGAAAGCCGGTTGCAGCCTATTCAGGCTTTTCATGATACCAAAACATCCATAATTAACGCGGGGATTTTGCTTCGCAGCTACTTCGTGGTCTCCTCTACCGAGACTTCGCATAGGCGTCAAGTTAAGAATCAAGCTCAGGGTGACGGGGTTCAGGGCCTTTTAGCTCTGTCTGTGCCGCCATTTCGCTTGTTGTTTTTTTGCTCATAACTATATAAAATAAATAAATTAATTAATAATCAAAAATTTAACGCTAATGCGAAGGCCGGGATCTTCGTCTAAAGATTTCGGGAAAGCAACCGAGCAAGGCGAGCTCATGAATACCATTGAGAAACATAAAGACTAATGAATAACCTCTGTTAAACCCGTTTTGAGCAGGATTATTAATCGGGCTCAGGTTAAACTAAAGTTTATTAAAGGGCATAAATGTTTCATGTGGTTATAAGCATGATGCCGGATACACGCTGTCATAATGTTTACAAAAGCAGCATCTTATCTTTCTTTTTGTTCTTTAAAATAGTTTATTATTTATTTAATAGTATTTAAAACTGTTAAAAATAATTTCAAACAGCAGGATGGTACATAACAGATATGGTAGCTGTCCGGTCTAACTTTATGTAAACCAATTTACTCTCATCATGCAATAACTATTTAAATCTAAATTATTATGGAAAAAAGTCAACATTTCGAAATCAGATGCCGGTACTGTTACCTGCTATTACTTATTCTGTTTAGCAGTATTCAGGCGTTCCCGCAGGCTCAAAATGGTATAATAAAAGGAAAGGTCAGCGATCAGTCGGGGCCGCTGGCAGGCGCCTCTGTATCGGTTTCGGGTACATCGTACGGTGCTGTAGCCGATGTAGAAGGAAATTATATGATCAGGGTTCCCGAAGGTACTTATACCGTTGTGGCATCTTTTATTGGTTACACTAAGGCAATAGCTAAAGATGTTAAAGTGACCGCCGGTGCAGAAACAAGTACCAATTTTAGCCTGGTAACCAATAACCAGCTACAGGAAGTAGTTGTAAGCTATGGTAAGCAGAGAGCACGTGAAGTTACCGGTTCTATTGGTGTGGTTGAAGCCAAAGGAATGCAGGATATGCCGGTAAACCAGTTTGCACAGCAGTTACAGGGCAAAGTTGCCGGTGTGCAGGTTTCACAGCAGAGTGGGAAACCCGGGCAGGGTGTTAGTTTTCGCATCCGGGGGGCCGCTTCGTTCTATGCCGATAACCAGCCGCTTTTTGTGATCGATGGTATCCCGATCACAGGTAGCATCAATAATATCAATCCAAGCGAAATAGAAAGTTTCAGTATCTTAAAAGATGCTTCGGCTACGTCGTTATATGGTTCAAGAGCAGCCAACGGTGTAGTGCTGATTACCACAAAGCATGCAAAGGCAGGCGAATCAAAAATAGAGTTCTCCGGTAACTACGGTACCCAGAAGATACCAACCGAAAGAGTCCCTAAACCGATGAACGCAGAACAGTTTGCCCGGTTTATGCAGGAACGCTATGAAGACAAAGTAAAATATGAGAATTTTAACCCGGCCAATATACCTGCTGAGTACCAGGGCGATGTATCAAGGTATGGCGAAGGTACTAACTGGTACAAACTGCTAACCCGTACGGCGCCTATTCAAAATTATGATCTGAGCATACAATCGGCTCGCGAGCATTCCTCATCTACCGTTATTGCCGGCTACCAGGAGCAGCAGGGAGTAATTATCAATAATGGAACAAAGCTTTTCTCGCTTCGTGCCAACCAGGATCTGACATTAAGCAATAATAAGCTGAAATTAGGGTTTAGTATAGCGCCAAGCTATCGTATAGATCATAATAACCGTTTGGGAACAGACGGGGTTAGCGGTCTTTTTGAACGTTTCTTTGAGGCCAGCCCGTTGATCAGCCCATACAATGAAGACGGAAGCTACATTCGTGCTGTAAATTCACCGGGTATGGTAAGCTATATTAACCCCCTGGCCATTTATAATCTTACCAACGATGATTATTATACTACCCGCATTTTAGCAAGTACCTACCTTAATTACGAATTTTTGCCGGGCCTAAGCATTAAAACCAATGTATCGGTAGATAAAGGAGCCGAAACCCGTAAATATTTCCAGTCGGGGCAGGTAACCTCTACGCCGGGACAGACCACCGGAACCAGCTCTTCGGTTGATAACGGCTCATGGACAGTAGAAACAAACCTGGAGTACAAAAAGACGTTTTTTGAAGATCATCACATAGAAGCCCTGGTAGGCTACTCGGCACAAAAGTTTTCTCAAAACGGTAATACCCTGACGGGGCTGGGCTTTGCCAGCGATGATATTGAATACCTCACAGCGGCTACCAGTGTTACCGGGAACAGTAGCTATACGGCATATTCCATGCTCTCTACCATTGCCCGTTTAAACTATAATTACAAAGGTAAATACCTGTTATCCGGCGCTTTCAGGCGTGATGGCTCCTCCCGTTTTGGTGAAAACTCACAGTATGGAGTTTTTCCCTCTATATCTGCCGGCTGGATAGTGAGCGATGAGCCGTTCATGGCAAAATTCAGGCAGATCGACCTGTTAAAAATACGGGCGGGCTATGGTCTGACCGGTAATAATTCTTTCCCCAGAAATTATGAGGCCCAGGCAACTATTGGTAATTATTATTACAATTTTAATAATACGATTACCCAGGGATCGATCAATAACCGGTTGCCTAATAAGGATTTGCGGTGGGAGCGTAATAAGCAGTTTGACATAGGTCTGGACATAGCGGTATTGAGCAACCGGATCAGCTTTACATACGACTATTATCATAAAATTACCGATGACCTGATTATGAGCAGGCCGATGCCTAAATCTTCAGGATTTGCGGACATACTTGATAATGTAGGCAAGCTGGAAATGTGGGGGCATGAGTTTACGGTATCATCCCGGAATTTAACCGGTAAGCTGACATGGAATACCAGCTTAAATCTTTCTTTCGACAGGAATTTGATTAAAACATTGGTTTCTCCGGGCTATATCCGGCGCAACAATACGGTAACATCCGATTACTATCGGCAGCAGGAAGGGCATCACCTCGGAGAGTTTTACGGGTTTGTATTCTTAGGATTATACAAAGATGCGGCAGATCTGGCTAATTCTGCCAAATATTTGCCTACTGCAACTAACCCGAACGGAAGCTCTGATGTGGGTACGATCAAGGTTAAGGATATTAATGGTGATGGTGTAATTGACGATGTGAACGACCGTACGTTTATTGGCGATCCAACGCCAACTTTTACCGGTGGGATGATTAACAATTTCAGGTACAAAAATTTTGACCTGAATATTGATATGACCTTCTCGGTAGGAGGCAAGCTGTTAAATGCTGCAAAATGGGCCTACCAAACCAATATGGATGGCTCCCGCGTGCTGCTGGCCGATGTGCTGGATAATTACTGGCGCTCGCCTGAAAATCCGGGCTCCGGTGCTTATCCGCGTACCAAAACCGGGACAACAGCCCTTGGCCGGGAAGTTAACTCTCAGTGGATAGAGAACGGTTCTTACCTTGCCGCTAAAAATATCTCGCTGGGATATACCGTACCATTGAAAAAGAACGTGATGTTTAAAAATATAAGAGTATATGCCTCTGTGCAGCAGGCCTTTGTAATAACCGGTTATAGCGGTATGAACCCGGAAGTTAACGTGGGTGGAGCCGACCCAACATCTGGCTGGGGAGTAGATGAAAATGCGTATCCCATTCCGCGAACATTCTCGCTGGGTATTACAACAACTCTTAAATAAGCATATACAGTAATTATATGATCAAAGTTATGAAAAAGACAGTTATAGCGTTTGCCTTGTTGGCACTAACAGCGGCAACATCCTGTAATAAAGATTTTATTGATTTAAAACCTAAGGACTCTTATACCGATGAGGTATTTTACAAAACCGAAGAGCAGTTCAAGTCTGCTGTTGTTGCAGCGTATGCACCGCTCAGGGATGTGCTGGTAAATGATTATTTTACTTCAGAAATGCACTCGGATAATACCGGTTATCAGCCTATACCTTCTAACCGGGGTACCGCTTACATTGAGCGGGAAAATATTTCTGATTTTACTAACACGTCCACCAATGCTTATGCGGCAGCAACCTGGGAGCATAGCTATAAGGGCATTTCCAGGTGTAATATTATAATCGGTAAATTGTCTGCGGCCGATATTCCCGAAGCCACAAAGACCAATCTTGACGGACAGGCTAAATTTTTACGGGCATTAAATTATTTCAAGCTGGTGCGTTTGTTTGGCCCCCTGCCGTTATTCACCACCGAAGTAACCAGGGCCGATGATGCGTTCATACCCCGTTCGTCGGTAGACGAGGTATATGCCCAGATCATTGCGGATGCGAAAGATGCAATTAATGAGCTGCCTGCACCTGCGTTCCCGCAAACCGGCGTTGCAACCAAAGGCGCTGCAACCATGTTGCTGGCCGAAGTGTATGCTACACAAAAAAAATGGACTGATGCAGAACAACTGTTGAGGAATTTGCTGACAATGGGCTATGCTTTAAATGCTAATTATGCCGATGTATTTAATCCTGCCAATAAGAACAGTAAAGAATCCATTTTCGAGATCCAGTTTTTGGGCGGTACGGTAACCGGTTCAACACCAAACCCGCTATCGTTTCATTTTATTCCAAGAAGTACAGATACCAAATTATTGACCGGTATTACTGTAAATAACACCAGCACCGGTGGCTGGAATACCCCCACTCAAAATCTGATCAATGATTTTGAACCGAATGACAAGCGTTTGGATGCTTCTATCGGTATAGCCGAGGGAACATATAATGCCAGCGATTATTTTACTTATTCGGCAGTTAAAAGTATTATTAATTATACCCCGGCTCCCGGCAAGGTCGGTGTGCCTTACATTAAAAAGTATTTACATTCACCATTGCCCAACGCAACCGGGTCAAGTGATGATTTTCCGATTTACCGTTATGCTGATGCACTGCTGCTTTTGGCCGAAGCGCTGAATGAGCAGCCCGGCAAATCATCGCAAGCGTTAACGTATTTAAACATGGTGCGTGACAGGGCCTTTGGAGCAGGAGTGAGCCCCATCACTACAACAGACCCGAATGCTTTACGCGAAATTATTTACCACGAGCGCAGGGTTGAATTAGCCTTTGAAAATCACCGGTGGGAAGATCTGCTCAGAACAGGCCGGGCAATCAGCGTGATGAATGCTTTTGGAATAACCATTGATAATCACAATCTGCTGTTCCCTGTACCAGACGCTGAAATAGGTGTGAATCCTAAATTGCTCCCCCAAAATCCGGGATATTTTTAAAGAATAAATTGCTTTGTCTGACTGGTTTAAGTTTTTCTCTCTTAACATCTACCCTGGTTATAATTAGTTTATCGGGCTCTCCCGCCTATCGGGAGAGCCTTTTTATTTTCTCTCACGGTATTGTATTTCATGATAAACCTGGTGGAAATAATATAATGGTTACTTAATGCTTATTTAATAGCCTCTCCGGTAATTAGCAGGCAGGATAGTACATAACAGATACCGATCACACTTCATCTAATTTTATGACACTAACAGCACGAAACTGCTTACGCAGTTTATTAACTAACTATTTAAACCATAAGTTATGAACCGGAAATTTTACTTGAGAACAGGATGTTATCACAACATCCGGCCTCTGCGGCATCTTGTATTCGCTCTGAACAGTCACATACCAAATAAAAATAATACAGGCTTTATTTAGCCTTCATCTCTGCTTCAGAAGATCACACTCACAGAAACGGGAGAGTTCATCTATCATTTATTTATAAATCTATAATCTATAAACTTTTTTATTATGAGAAAAAGGGTACTACCATTCATTTTTTTGTGGGTATTTCTTTTTTGCGGTACTGCTTACCCTGCTCAGAAGCACAGTACAATAGTGTTTTTGAGTAGTAATAGCACTGAAACAGGCATATCGCATAAAAAAGAATCCAATGATGGAATGCTAAAAAAAGAAATCCGCGGTACAGTGCGGGATTCATTAGATGTGCTGCCGGGGGTATCGGTTAAGGTAAAAGGCACTACCAACGGTACCACTACAGATTTAAACGGGAAATACATCCTGGATGTTCCGGATGATAATGCCGTGCTGGTATTTTCAATGGTGGGATATACCCCGCAGGAGATTCCGGTTAAAGGTAAGGAAGTGATCAATGTTACCTTAAAAGCGGTAGGCAATAATCTGGAAGAGGTAGTTGTGGTAGCTTTCGGCCAGCAAAAGCGTACCGACATGGTGGGCTCGGTAACATCGGTGAGCGTGAAGGATCTGAAAGTTCCATCGAGCAACCTTACTACGGCCTTAGCCGGCAAGGCAGCAGGTATTATTGCATACCAGCGCAGCGGCGAGCCGGGCCAGGATAATGCAGATTTCTTTGTGCGTGGCGTTACTACGTTTGGTTATAAAACATCACCGTTGATCCTGATTGATGGTATGGAATTAACCACAACCGACCTGGCCAGGTTGCAGCCGGATGATATCGCCAGCTTTTCGATATTAAAAGACGCCACATCGACAGCGGTATATGGCGCCCGTGGCGCTAATGGTGTTATCCTGGTAACCACCAAGCAGGGTGCTGTGGGCAAAGCCAAGCTGGCGTTTCGCCTGGAGAACTCCATTTCATCGCCCACGCAAAACATTGAATTTGCCGACCCGATAACGTATATGAAACTGGCTAACGAAGCCAATCTGACACGAGACCCGCTGCTGGGTACCATTTATTCGGATGATAAGATAGCGAATACTGCCAGCGGCAAAAATTCAATTATTTATCCTGCCAATAACTGGTTGGACATGCTGGTTAAAAAACATACCAGCACGCAGCGGGCAAACCTGAACATAAGTGGCGGCGGCGGTGTAGCCAAATATTTCGTGTCCGGCTCTGCTAATAAAGATAACGGTATCCTTAGGGTAGACCCACGCAATAACTTCAACAATAATATTGACCTGAAAAGCTATACCCTGCGTAGTAACGTTACCATCGACGTAACTAAAACCACTAATATGATTGTCAGGTTAAGTGGTAATTTTGATGATTATACCGGACCCATTGACGGCGGTTCAGGCATGTACCGCAAAATTATGCGGGCTAATCCTACATTGTTCCCGGCTTATTACCCTATAGATGATCAGCATCAGTTTGTAAAGCACATTATGTATGGTAATTACGGAGATGGAAGCTACCTGAATCCGTATGCCGATATGACCAAAGGATATAAAGATTATTCCCGGTCATTGATGCTGGCCCAGGTAGAGTTGAAGCAGGATCTGTCAAAAATCACTAAAGGTTTATCATTCAGAACTATGGTGAATACCAACCGGAATTCATATTTTGATGTAAGCCGCAGCTATAATCCTTACTTATATGCGCTTGCCGGTTATGATCAGCTAAATAATACCTATGCCATAACCAACCTGAACGAAACCACAGGTACAGAATACCTGGGCTATAGCGAAGGTGATAAGCTGATCAATTCTACGTTTTACCTCGAATCTATGTTTAATTATAACCGTGAGTTCGGCAAACATGGATTAAGCGGGCTATTAGTGTATATGATGCGTAATAACGTAGCTGCAAACGCAGGCAGCCTGCAATTGTCGCTTCCGGTAAGAAACGTTGGCTTATCAGGAAGGGCAACATACTCCTACGATAACCGTTACTATGCCGAATTTAACTTTGGTTATAACGGCTCAGAGCGTTTTTCTGAAGATAAACGTTACGGCTTTTTCCCGGCTGCCGGTGTAGCCTGGTCCATATCCAACGAAAAATTCTTTGAAAAATGGAAGCACGTTGTAAACAATTTACGGCTGCGGGCTACTTATGGGGTAATCGGAAATGAAGCTATCGCTGATCCGGAAGACCGTTTTCTGTACCTGTCGGATGTGAACATGAACGATGCTGCCAAATCAGCCACCTTTGGAAATGGTCTTGGCGCCATGTACACTGTGAATGGGGTAACGGTTAGAAGATACTCAAACCCCGAAATAACCTGGGAACGGGCTTATAAAAAGAATATTGCCCTGGAATTGGGCTTATTCAATAAGCTGAACATCAATGCAGAGTACTATTCAGAAGTGCGTAAGAATATATTCATGGACCGGGCCTCTATTCCGGTAACCATGGGCCTTTCTTCTACGGTTAGTGCAAACATTGGTGAGGCAACCGGTCGTGGAACAGATATATCGCTTGATTATCAGCAATCACTAAATAAAGACTTCTGGTTTTCAGCAAGAGGCAACTTTACATACGCTACCAGTAAATACCGGGTTTATGAGGAACCTGAATATGCCGAATGGTATCGCAGTCGTGTAGGATATTCCATTAACCAGCGCTACGGCTATGTTGCAGAGCGACTGTTTGTTGATGATGCCGAAGCGGCAAATTCGCCCCTGCAAAACTTTGGAGGAAATTTCCCGGTTAGGGGCGGTGATATTAAGTATACCGATGTAAATGGAGATGGACAGATTACGCAGGCCGATATGGTGCCCATTGGGAATCCAACCTTGCCAGAGATAGTTTACGGATTTGGTTTTTCTGTAGGATATAAAAACTTTGATTTCAGCGGATTTTTCCAGGGATTGGCTAACGAGTCGTTTTGGATAGATGCTGAGGCTACAGCGCCGTTTGTATCCTACCGTAGTGACAGCGAAATTGAAGATGGTATACTGGCCGGAAGAACATTGAATAATCAATTATTAAAAGCTTACGCCGATAGTCACTGGTCTGAAGACTCACGCGATGTATATGCCTTATGGCCACGGCTCAGCCCGCAAAACAATGCCAATAATACACAGGTAAGCACCTGGTTTATGCGTGACGGATCTTTTCTTCGCTTAAAAAGTGTAGAGCTGGGTTATACCTTACCTAAAAAATTACAGAAACGTATCAGCACTTCGGTGTTCAGGGTGTACGTCAATGCTTCTAACCTGTTGAATTTCAGCAAATTCAAGCTGTGGGATGTAGAGATGGGCGGTAACGGACTCGGCTACCCGCTGCAACGAGTATTTAACCTTGGTTTGAATGTAACCTTTAACTAAAACAGTGCAAAACATGAAAACTCTATATCGAATCAGATTAGCCATCATACTCGTTACAGTATTGGCCCTGGGCGCCTGTAAGAAATTTCTGGATGTAGTGCCGGATAACGTAGCCACCATCGATAATGCATTTACCATGCGTTCGCAGGCCCAGAAATATTTATTCACCTGCTATTCCTATATGCCTGTAGAATCAGATCTGTCGGATGATCCGGGTATTTTAGGAGGCGATGAAATTTGGGACGTAGCCACCAAGGGAGCCTATTTTGGCATTGCAAAAGGTACGCAAAATAAAATCTCTCCGTTGGGAGACCGTTGGACAAAATACTACCGGGCGCTACGCGATTGCAATATCTTCCTAGAAAATATCGGCCGGGTTCCCGACCTGGATCCAGCAGAAAGAGAGCGCTGGATCGCTGAAGTGAAGTTTCTGAAAGCGTACTATCATTTCTATCTGGTCAGAATGTACGGCCCGATCCCGCTGATCAGGGAGAACCTGCCTGTTGATGCTGATAAAGAAGAAGTAAAGGTGTTTCGTGACCCGGTAGACAGTTGTTTCAATTATATCGTTCAGCTGGTTAATGAAGCTACACCTAATTTGCCTCCAACAATTACCGATCCGGGGAGTGAATCCGGCAGGATCACCCAAGCCATTGCACTGGCATTTAAAGCGAAGGTATTGGTAACGGCTGCCAGCCCGTTATTTAACGGAAATACAGATCAGTCGACCCTTAAAAATCCTGACGGAACGCAGCTGTTTAATCAAACGTATTCAAAAGTAAAATGGGATTCGGCCGCTGCAGCCTGCAAAAAAGCCATCGACTTGTGTCACCAGGTAGGTATGAAATTATACAAGTATAATCCCAGTTATTCGCAGTATAATTTATCTCAAACCATTACCACGCAGCTGAGCATTCGTAACAGTTTTACCGAAAAGTGGAACAGTGAAATTATCTGGGCAAATACGCAAACCATTGCTGCCACTACGAATCTGCAAAAGCTCGCTGCTACCTGGTGGGATCCGACCTTATTGGATGGAACTGTTGTTAGAGGTGAATTCTCTCCGCCATTGAAAATCGTAGAGATGTTTTATTCAAAAAATGGTGTTCCAATTACTGAAGACAAAACATACGATTATAATGGCCGATATGGTCTGCGCCGGTCTACCAGTGCAGAAAAACTATTAATAAAAGAGGATTCCCTTTCTGC
This sequence comes from Pedobacter sp. BS3, assembly GCF_008274585.1. Taxonomy (GTDB): domain Bacteria; phylum Bacteroidota; class Bacteroidia; order Sphingobacteriales; family Sphingobacteriaceae; genus Hufsiella_A. Next base: position 377,153 of record NZ_VTRT01000005.1, read on the forward strand.
CGTACTGAATTTTGACCGTGAACCCCGGTTTTATGCCGATCTGGGTTTTGATGAAGGAATCTATTACGGGCAGGGCAGATACGATGATTCGCAAGATCTGTTTTACCTGGAAGCGAAATATAAGGAGCGTAACGGCTACGGAAAACTAAATTTTGGTACGGTTACGGGATATTACATTAAAAAATACGTGCATTTTCAAAACGTTATCGGAACAGGAACCAATTACTCGATAACCAATTATCCGTGGTCATTGATCCGTCTGGCCGATCTGTACCTGCTTTATTCAGAGGCCTTAAATGAGTCTGAAGGCCCGGGAACCGAAGTGTATGAGTATATTAACAAGGTACGCGAACGGGCAGGGCTTGAATCAGTAGAATCGTCCTGGAGCAATTTCTCTACTAACCCCGCAAAATACACCACCCGGGACGGTATGCGTGAAATTATCCACCGGGAACGGCTCATAGAATTAGCTTTCGAATCGCAGCGCTTCTGGGATCTGCGTCGCTGGAAAGAAGCCGAAAAAGAATTAAATAATCCAATTACCGGCTGGGATCTGCAGCAAACAACTGCTCCCGATTATTACCGGCCGGTTACCATATTTAATCAAACCTTTGGCACAAAGGATTATTTCTGGCCAATTAAAGATTCAAATATTGAAGTTAACAGAAACCTGGTTCAAAACCTGGGATGGTAACCTAAAAAATAAACGAACATGAAAAGCTATCTTATCGTTACGCTATTCGCCATTATGATCATGGGATATAGCTGTTCAAAAGAAGGCCGGTTAGATCATATTGACGAAAATGCACCGGCACCGGCACAAATTACAGATATACAGACCAAAGGCACTGAAGGAGGGGCTATAATAACCTATAAAATTCCAAAAGATCCTAACCTGGCTTATGTAAAAGCAATTTATGATATCCAGCCGGGAGTTACCCGCGAGGCACGGTCATCTGTTTATTCAGATACCTTAGCGCTGGTTGGCTTTGGAGACACGCTGACACATGAGGTAAAATTATTCAGCGTAGGTAAAAATGAAAAAGCCTCAGACCCGGTTAGTATTACGGTAAAGCCGTTAACGCCACCCGTGGTATCGATATTTAAAACAGTGGAAATAATATCCGCCTTTGGCGGAGTAACGGTGTCTTTTACCAATACAACCAGGGCGAATATCGCCGTTGAATTAATGGTTGATACTACCGGTAAAAATACCTGGTCGTCATTAAACACATATTATACGGCAGCGCCAAACGGAAAATTTTCGGTAAGAGGAATGCAGTCTGTAGAAAAGCGGTTTGCCGTATTGGTTCGCGACCGGTGGAATAATAAATCAGACACGTTGATTAAAAATCTGACGCCTAAGTTTGAAATAGAAATTCCTAAGAATGATTGGAAAGATGCCAATCTGAAAACCGATATCCCTAACCTGACCACTTATTACAAAACAAAATTATGGGATGGAAAATGGGATGTGCTTGGATCTAACTGCTTTGCGTCACCTAATGGCTCGCCTATCCCTCAATGGTTTACCATTGACCTGGGACATAAAGTCCAGATAAGCCGCTTTAAAGAGCACCAGGCCCCTACCTCGCATTTGTATATCGGCTCGGCGGTGAAGCGCTTTGAGCTGTGGGGATCAAATAATCCCGCATCAGACGGAAGTTTTGATAATTGGGTGCTTCTGGGAACATTTGAATCGTATAAGCCATCGGGTTTACCATTAGGACAAACCACGGCAGAAGATAAAAACTATGGCAATTTCCTGGGCGAGGATTTTGAATTTACCGACCAGCCCGCTGCTTATCGGTTTATCCGGTTTAAAACCTTAGAAACCTATAGTAGTACCGGCCAGGTGGTGATTGGTGAGCTTACTTTATTTGGTGAGATACAGGATTAAATTTCGATGAATAATTAGAATAAAGGCATGAAAAGAGTAATTATATATGTGTCATTGCTGCTTATAGTAACAGGCGGATCCATCTCCTGTAAAAAAATGGACAGCACTTATAAGCAGTTCGTTATCCCCGGAGGGATAACCTATACTGGTAAAGTTACCTCACCGGTTGTATATGCCGGACGTAACCGGATCAAGATCGCCTGGCTGAGAGGAACAGATCCAAATGTAACCCGGGCAAAGATAACCTGGAATAATAACCAGGATTCTGTTATCGTATCCATACCGGCTACAGGCGATACCATTAGCGTCATTATCAATAACCTGGATGAGAAACGCTATTCATTTATTGCCACTACTTACGATGATAAGGGCCATTCATCAGTTCCTGTTGAGCTTCTGGGAGAAAGTTTCGGCACGAAGTATGAATCGTTGCTGGTTACACGGCCTCCGTCAAGAAGCGAGACAGATCAGGATGGCATACTGAATATTACGTGGGCTAATGCCAATGTCAGCGGCGGGGCGTATGCCACAGAGATGCGTTATACTGCTACTGACGGCCAGGTTAAGGTTAAAAGGATCCTGGCAACCGAAACGCTATCGGCCATCAATGATTATAAGCCCGGTACAACCTATGAGCACAGAACGTTATATGTGCCCACCGGCATTAGTTTAGATACGTTCTATACAGCCTACAGGACAGAGCATGTGGCATTTAAGATACCCAAGGCTGGCCTGGCTGTTACTACAGACTCGTATGCTAAAACTTCGCAGCTCCCCAAGGGTGGCCCGCCTCAGTTTGCCTTTGATGATGATATCAGTACGTTCTGGCATACCCATCACACACCGGCCCCCGTTCCCGGATTTCCTCACTGGCTGGCAGTAGATCTGGCCAAAACCTACCGGATAACACGGGTAGAGCTAACGTGCAGGCCCGGTGTAACCAACACCTTTACAGAGTTTACCATACAGGGTAGTATGGATGGTACCAATTGGTCAGGTTATAATTCGTTTACCTTAATTCAGAAAGATCCTACTCAAAGCTTTACGCTTTCAGACATTCCCCTGATGCGGCATATCAGGATATATGCAACCAAAGGGCCGAATGCTTATGCTAATTTAGCCGAGTTTACGGTATACGGCTATGAGGAATAATGGTGGGTAAAACCTCCGGTTAATTTAAAAAACTATTTAGCCGGTCAACCTTATTAGGTTGCCGGCTAAATAGCATAATCCGGAATCAGGAGAGATGATTAAACTACATGCAATAATTTTTAGCTTATTAGTAAGCTGCTTGGCCAGCCTGTTACCTGTTCATGCGCAAACCAGCTCTTTCCCCGATTTGAAAGGTGGATTCATGCATCCGCCGGAAGAGGCCAGGCCCTGGGTATACTGGTATTGGATGCGTTCTGCCGTAACCCGTGCAGGCATTACAGCAGATCTGGAAGCCATGAAAGAAGCAGGCATTGGCGGAGCCTATTTAATGACAGTGCGGGGTACAAACGATCCGCCCTATATTGATCCGCCGGTTGTACCGCTTTCGCCGGAATGGTGGGAGATGGTACGCTTTGCTCTTGCCGAAGCCGGTAGAAATGGCATTAAGATCGCCATGACACCCTGCGATGGCTGGGCGCTTGCCGGGGGGCCGTGGATCACTCCCGAGTTATCTATGCAGCACGTGGTATGGACAAAAACCAAGGTCGGGCAGGGGGAAATAGATACCGTTCTGTCCAGGCCCCGGGCATACAAAAACTATTACCAGGATATTGCCGTATACGCCTATCCTGTACCGGTAAAAGAAATCGCAGCAATCCCTAAAGTTACAAGCAGCACAGGCGGGAATGTGCAGTACCTGGCGAAGGCTGGAAACAAAAAAAGTTTTACCAGTAAAAATAACTGCTGGCTCCGGTTTGAATTTGAGCGGCCATTCTGTGCCCGGTCATTGGTGATCAGGGCCAATAAGAATTACCAGGCCATGCGGCTGATGCTGGAAGTAAGCGATGATGGTCAGAACTTTAGATCAATAGGCAGGCTGGAGGCCCCGCGTCACGGGTGGCAGGATATGGATGAGCCGGTAACCCATAGCCTTGGTGAGGTAAAGGCCCGTTATTTTCGCCTGGTTTATGATGCAACGGGCTCAGAACCGGGTTCAGAAGAGCTTGACTACGCTAAATGGGCGCCGGAACTAAGCGTGCAGGAAATTGTCTTTTCTGCCGAACCGAAGATCCATCAGTTCGAAGGGAAAAGTGCCGCAACCTGGCGTGTAAGTAAGCGTTCAACAGCACAGCAATTGCCCGATAGCGTTTGTATACCGCTAAACCGTATAATCAACATTTCAAAATATGTAACTGCCGACGGGCGTCTTCGCTGGAAAGTTCCTCCCGGAAAATGGAACATATTGCGTATGGGCTACACCTCAACCGGACATCAGAATGCGGCGGCGGGTGGAGCTCGTGGGCTTGAATGTGATAAATTTAATCCTGAAGCGGCCAGGGCACAATTCAACGGCTGGTTTGCCGAAGCCTTAAAGCAAAACAGCCTGGCCCAGGTAAAGCAGATCATCAGCATGTTCCATGTAGATAGCTGGGAGTGCGGCAGCCAGAACTGGTCGCCGGTATTTGCTGCCGGGTTCAAAAAACGGCGGGGATATGACATCCTGGATTATTTACCGGTCGTTGCCGGAGTGCCGGTGCAGAGTGCAGACGTATCAGAACGGGTATTGAATGATCTGCGCCAGACCATAGCCGAACTGACAACAGACAATTTCTTTGGTACGTTAAGCAAGCTGGCGCATGAAAAAGGTTGCAGCTTCAGCGCCGAGGCGACAGCCCCAACCATGACCGGCGATGGCATGCTGCATTTTAGTAAGGTAGATATCCCGATGGGTGAATTCTGGTATCGCAGTCCCACACATGATAAGCCTAACGATGTTCTGGATGCCGTTTCCGGCGGGCACATTTACGGGAAAAATATTATTCAGTCTGAAGCCTTTACTGAGCTTCGGCTGATGTGGGATGAGCATCCCGCTATGCTGAAAACATTAACAGACCGAAGCTTTGCCATCGGTATTAACCGGTATGCGCTGCATGTGAATGCCCATAATCCCTGGATAGACCGTAAGCCCGGTATGACGCTGGATGGCATTGGCCTGTATTTCCAGCGGGATCAAACCTGGTGGAAGCCGGGAAGAGCCTGGATTGACTACATAAAGCGCTGCCAGTATATGTTGCAGCAAGGCAAACCTGTCGCTGATATTGCCGTATTTACCGGCGAGGAGATCCCAAGACGGGCCGTATTGCCGGAAAAGCTGGTAGATATACTTCCCGGTGTTGTAGGGCAGGAACGGGTTAACCAGGAAAAGCAGCGTCTTGAAAATAAAGGAATTCCCATGCGTATCGTTACCGAAGGCGTACCTGCGTCAGCCAATCTGCCGTATCCAGAAAAATGGATAGATCCCTTGCGGGGATACGCGTATGATTCGTTCAATCCCGATGCGTTGCTGCGGTTAGCCAAAGTAAAAAATGGCAGGGTAGAATTTGCAAATGGCATGAGCTATGGCGCCCTGGTAATACCTGGCATACAATCCCTATCGCCTGATGGCGTGATGTCTGTAAACGTTGCCCGGAAGCTGCTTGAACTGGCCAGGGCAGGAGCCTCCATTATCATCAATCAGCCTTCCGCAAAATTGGCCGGTATGAATGATAATGCAGAGCAATTGAACCAGGCACTCTCGCAGTTAAATGCCATGTCTGGACTGAACGTATATCCGGGAGTATACCGGGATAGCACATTTGACAGGCTGAACATTCCAAGAGATTTTATTTGTACGGATGAGCATGGTCATATAGCCCCGGATATGGTATGGACACACCGGGCAGGTGCCGGTTTCGATATCTATTTTATAGCTAACCAACGGAACGGATCCCGTATGCTGACCGTTTCTACGCGGGCATCGGGCGGAGCGCCGCAGTTATGGGATCCGCTGACCGCGGAAACACGATATGCTTCGAGCTGGAAGCAGGAAGCAGGGAGAACGGTGCTGCCGTTAAAGCTGGAAGCCAACGGTTCCATATTTATCGTAATGAAGCATGGCGATAACGGTGTTGCGGGTAAAAGTGCAAACTGGCCTGAAATAACTTCGGTAATGAAATTAGATAAACCCTGGAAGGTGATGTTTAATCCTGAATACGGTGGCCCGTCAAAGCAGCAAACCTTTAATACGCTTGATGACTGGCGTAACAGTACGGACACCGCGGTGAAATATTATTCCGGTACAGCCACGTATACGCAGCAATTTAACTGGAAAAATAGCAAGGGATCTGATAATATATGGCTGGACGTTGGCAAAGTGGCCAACCTGGCCGAAGTATATGTGAATGGCATCAACTGCGGCGTTGCCTGGACGGCTCCTTACCGGGTAAATATCAGTAAAGCATTAAAACCGGGTACGAATGAAATAAAAATAGAAGTAACCAATACCTGGGCCAACCGCTTAACCGGAGATGCGGAATTGCCGGAAAATAAGCGTATAACCTGGACGGTTAAATCGCCGGTAGAGATGAAAGGCAGGCCATTATTGCCGGCAGGTTTATTGGGGCCGGTTAATATAGTGCAGCTTAGTTATTAATGAAGGAATATGTTGCTAAAGTTTATAGGTTTATAGGTTTATAGGTTTATAGGTTTATAGGTTTATAGGGTTTATAAGTTTATAAGTGCATCTTATAACCTATAAATAGACTCTTAACTCTGAAGCCATGGACCGGTGTCTTCACCGTCCATTTAGAACCTATAAAATTTAAGCATGTTCTTATTAAACCTGTAAATAGACTCTTAACCTTTGTTTGAACCTTAACCTGGATGTATCTTCCCGAAGCTTAAAAAGTCAATAATATCCCTGATAAAAATGAAGTATATAACATATCATACAATTTTCCGGCTATGGGTGCTTTTGCTTCCGGTAGCTGCTCATGCACAGCATAAATTTGACAAACAGGCGCATCGCGGAGGCCGCGGATTGATGCCGGAAAATACCATAGCAGCCATGAAAAATGCCATCGACTGGGGCTGTACCTTAGAAATGGATCTTTACATAACGAAAGACAGCCAGTTGGTCGTGTCGCATGAGCCCAACATCTCATCTGTTTTCGGACTGGATACCAATGGAAAGATATTGACAAAAGCCGATGAAAAGCGCCTGATGCTGAAAGATCTTACCTATAGCCAGATCAGGAAATATGATATTGGTACGAAGCTGCATCCGGAATTTCCGGAACAGAAAAAGATGAAGGCAGTCATTCCCTTATTTTCAGAACTGGTAGATTCGGTAGAGGCCTATGCAAAATCAAAGCATGTTAAAGCCCGTTACAATATACAGCCTGGCCCGGCTTATACTATTTCCGATTCCTTTAGGACAGATTTTGTAAAACGGATGATGGATATCATTCTTTCCAGGAAAATTGAAAAACGGTCGATGTTCCAGGCGTTTGATCTGGGGATGCTCGAAACCGTACATCGCGATTATCCCGGTAAGATAAAAATTTCGTACCTGGTTGGCGCTTCGCGTAAGAACCTGGAAGCAGCCCTGAAAAGGCTTTCGTTTAAACCGGAGATCTATAGCCCATACTATAAGCTTGTCAATCGGCAATTGGTGGAAGCCTGTCATGAAAAGAAAATAAAAGTAATTCCCTGGACAGTGAATACCAAAGAGGAAATTGACCAGTTAAAAAAGCTCGGAGTTGACGGTATCATTTCCGATTATCCCAACCTATTGTAGTATCCTTGATTTATAACAAACAACATTAGCCATGAAGTCAAACTATATAATTGCCCTGCTTTTTCTTACCTGTTTGCGTTTTTCCGGTTATAGCCAGGAGTTGCAAAAGTTTTCCAATCCCGCAGATGAGTATCGTCCCTGGATATTCTGGGATTGGATGAACGACCTGATAACCAAAAAAGGAATTACATCAGACCTGGAACATTTTAAAAGATACGGCATCCGCGGAACGCTGATCATGCTGATTGGTGATGAATCACGTTTCTCAAACGGAGGCGGCGCTTACCTGTTATGGGAGAAGCACAACATGCCCAATCCGGTTGTTTCACAAACACCGGAATTTTTTAGCATGTGGAAATTCGCTGCCGGGGAGGCCAGTCGTCTGGGTTTAAGCATGTGTACACAGCTTGGTCCGGGCTGGTGTCACAGTGCAGGGCCGTGGGTTAAACCAGAGCAGTCGGTGCAGCATATTGCCTATACCGAAACCGAAGTAATTACCGGTCCGGGTAAGCGTATTAAACTTCTGCTCACCGAAGGCCCGGTTAATTTAGGTATGGCCTATCATTCAAGTCCCGGCTCGCAGGATAAACCGCAATGGGTACAACTAACACTGCCTGAAAACAGCAGTATTGACCGGGTTATTCTTCATCCGTTTAATAATGGCGATATCCTGGGCTATGGCTTCCCGGTACAATTCATGATAGAAACAGCCGATAAGGCTGATTTTTCCGATTGTCGTACATTTTACAAAACTACATCCGACATTCCGGCTCCACGGACAACGGCTCTGGTTATAAAGGGGAAAGGACACGGCCGGTATATCCGACTTACCACGCTCAAAAACTATCGTAGCAGTTCAAAGCAATACCTGCTGTCGCTGGCAGAAATAGAAGTGATGGAAGGCTACCGGAATATAGCTTCAAATGCAGAGGTAACAGCCTCCACATCGCTTGAGCGAAATGAATATTCGGCCAAAGCCTTAACCGATAATTGCAGTAAAACTATTTTTGCCGATGCAGATAACAGTTTCGCCTTAGAGCAGCCCGGCGACCAGTATTTTACAGCTGATATTGCCGTGCTGGCTTACCCGGATAAAGCAGTAATAAAACCCGGGGAGATCATTGATCTTACTTCCCTGTTTAAGAATGGCCGGTTAGACTGGACTGTGCCTGCCGGAACCTGGAAAATACGGCGTTATGCCATGCGCAATGCCCTGGCCTTTAACCATCCGGCACCCGTTGGTGGTAAAGGTTTGGAGTGCGATAAATTAGATAAGGATGCGGTGGATGCAATGTTTGAAGGCATGGTAGGCCGGTATTTAAAAGATTCTCCGCAACTGGTTGGCACAACCATCAAGGCGTTTGAGGCTGATAGCTGGGAAGTAGGCAATCCCGAATGGTCGGCAAAGTTCAAACAGGAATTTATTCAGCGCCGTGGATACGACCCTACGCCCTGGCTGATTACTTATCATACGTCCCAGGTGGTAGGCGATGCAGCCCTTACCCGCCGTTTTCTGAACGATATGTACCTCACCCAGACCGATCTTTTTGCAGAAAATTTTTTCTCACATTTAAGCAATAAAGCCGCGTCATTAAATATGGATTTTTACACCGAACCCTATCTTGGGCCTTTTGATCCGATAAGGATGGGCGGAAGAGTACAGGTGCCAACAGGCGAGTTCTGGGCAGCAGGGCATTACCAGCATTCGGTTAGGTGGGCGGCCAGCTCTGCGCATACCTACGGAAAAACCAGGGTAGCAACCGAAGCCTTTACCGGTCGCTGGGATGATGGGAACTGGAAAATGGATCCCTATGGTTTAAAGCGTGAAGGCGATCTGGCTTTGTGTAACGGTACCAACAAAATGATCTTACACGGAACCGCGTTACAGCCGTGGGGAACAGATGTTAAGCCCGGTATGCCGATGTTTTTCTGGGGAACCATGTTCGCTCCCGGGCAGACGTGGATGGAGCCTGGAAAAGTTTGGATCGATTATTTATCCCGGTGCCAGTACATGCTGAGCCAGGGCGTGAATGTAGCCGATGTAGTTGGGTTAATGCCTACCCTGAATTGGCTGAACGTGATGCCCAAAGGCTTGCATAAGCAGTACAATTATGACCTGGTATCAGAAGAAACGCTGCTGCGGGATATGGATTGGAAAGATGGATACTTTACACTCCCTTCGGGAGCCAGGTACCGGGTATTGTTCCTGCCTGAAACCAACGGTGCAATGGATGCAAACATTATCCGGAAACTGACCGGGCTGGTAAAAAAAGGCGGTACAGTAGTGTGCCAGGACAGGCCAAAGACCGCACCGGGCCTGACCAATTATCCGGAATGCGATAAAGAAGTAGAGCAGCTCGCCGCTGAATTGTGGGGTGCATGCGACGGAAAAACCGTATTCAGGCATGAGCTGGGCAAAGGCAGGTTGATCTGGATGAACAAAATATGGGAAGATGTTCCCGATATTGAAAATACATACCTGGTAAAAACACGAGGTGGTTACAGTGGCGCCCTGACCAACCACTGGTCTCCGGAGTTCCTGGAACTATTACATTCTTTTGCAACGCCCGATGTGGAAGTAGTGAAAGCCGGGGGCAAAGCGATGGTTTGGGGAGGTTTTGATGAAACAACAACAGGCAGCCGGAACGGCGAAGAAGCCATTGCCTGGACGCATCGCAGGGCGGGGGATACCGATATTTATTTTGTATCCAGCCAGGTTGCTACCGATAATGAAAGCGAGCTGCTGTTCAGGGTGAAAGATAAAACTCCCGAATTGTGGGATGCAGAAACCGGGAAAGTTTACCGGCCGGCGCAGTGGAGCATGCAGGGCGACAGGATAAAGCTAACCATTCCCTTTACACCAATGGGCGCTGTATTTGTGGTATTTAAGCCGGTACATGCTGCATCTGCCGGCCTGCCGGTATATCATGCAGTACAAAAAATCAGCTCTGAAATTCCTGTAACCGGTAACTGGCAGGTGAGTTTCCCGGAAGGTTATGACGCTCCTGCCACAGCGACATTAACGGCCGGTTCGTGGACAGAAAATGCGGATCCGGGTATCAAATATTTTTCCGGTACGGCAAGCTACACTACTACGGTATCCGTTACCAAAAAGCAGTTGAGATCAACTATCGTTTTAGATCTGGGTATGGTACGCAACCTAGCCGAAGTACTGGTTAATAATATCCAGGCAGGAGTGTTATGGAAACCACCGTTCAAAACTGAGATCACATCGTTGTTAAAGCCCGGTAAAAATACACTGACAGTTAAAGTGACCAATACCTGGTGGAACCGGATGGTAGGCGATGAACAGCTACCCGAAGATTTAAAGTGGTACAGCGCAAATGCAAGAGGAAGCCAGTTAAAGGAAATTCCCAAATGGGTCTGGACCGGCGAACAACGGCCGTCAAAAGACAGGATCACCTTTACCACCTGGAAATATGTGAAGAAAGATTCGCCGCTTGTGCCTTCCGGTTTAATCGGCCCTGTAAAACTGGTATTCACTGAATAATTATTTTTCACAAGAAGATAATATCAGAATACACACGTAATCTATCAGAATGCATAGCTACAGTGCAAGGGATATCCGCTAATTTCGGCTTTCCTGTTGCATGTTGTTATTAAATACATGCGATCAGCCAATTAAAAACAGCACAGATATAATGAAACTTAGATTACTACTACCACTGCTCATTAGCTCAGTTATATCCGGCTACGGCCAGGATCTCCGCAAATTTGCCGAACCTGACGATGAATACAGGCCCGGAATTTTCTGGGACTGGATGGATGACTTGGTAACCAAAAAGGGAATTACTTCAGACCTGGAGCACTTTAAGAAATTCGGGCTTCGGGGTACGCTGATCATGCTTGTGGGCAGCGAAACCGGTAATTATCCTTTTTGGCAGAAACATAATATGCCAAACCCGGTAATTTCGCAAACACCGGAGTTTTTTGAAATGTGGAAATTTGCTGCCGGAGAATCCGCCCGTCTCGGTTTAACCATGGTGACACAATTGGGACCCGGCTGGTGTCATAGCGGTGGCCCCTGGGTAAAACCGGATCAGGCGGTACAGCACCTGGAATTTACAGAAACAGAAACGATACAGGGGCCGCTGAAAAACGGTACATTTATTTTGGGTAAAGATGGCCTGGATCTGGGGAAAGCCTATCATTCCAACCTCATAACAGAAGATAAACCGCATTGGGTACAGATAAAACTTGATAAGCCTGCAAACATAGACAAGATCATCCTGTATCCGTTCTTAAATGGAACCCTCGTCGATTTTGGGTTTCCCAAGCAATTTATAGTAGAAGTAGCCAATAAGCCCGATTTTTCAGATAAGAAAGTATTTTACAAAACCGCGGGAGATTATCCGCAACCCAATTCAGAACCGGTTGTGCTTAAAGGCAAAGCAAACGGGCAGTATATCCGTTTAACTACCCTTAAAAATTACCTGCTTAAACGCGATGGACGTATCTTATATCCGCTGTCGCTAAAAGAGATCGAGGTGCTGGATAACGGTAAAAATATCGCTAAAAATGCCGAAGTAACGGCTTCGTCCTCTATTGAAAATTATGGTTATTCGCTAAAGTCGATAACAGACAATTATAACGGTACAGCCAGCAGGCAGGCCAACAATACGTATGTGTTGAATCAGCCGGGCGGACAATATTATACCACAGATATTGCCCTGGTTGCCTTTCCGGATAAAGCGGTAGTGCAGCCCGGTGAAATAATAGAACTAACTTCTAAGGTCAATAATGGTAAACTTACCTGGAACGTTCCTCCGGGGAGCTGGAAAATACGGCGTTATGCCATGCGCAATGCCCAGGCGTTTAACCGTCCGGCGCCCATTGGGGGCAAAGGTCTGGAATGTGATAAGCTTGATGGGGATGCCGTTGACGCCATGTTCTCAAGCATGGTGGGCCGCTATTTAAAAGACTCGCCGCAATTGGCAGGCAAAACCATTAAAGGCTTCGAAGCTGATAGCTGGGAAGTAGGTAACCCGGAGTGGACCTGGAAATTCAGGCAGGAGTTTATCAAACGGCGTGGATATGATCCCATTCCCTGGCTTTTAGCGTTTAAAACTGAACAGGTAGTAGGTAGTGAAGAATTAACCAAACGGTTTTTAAACGATATGTACCTTACCCAAACCGATTTGTTTGCGGCAAATTTCTTTACTCACCTGGCCGATAAAGCTGCGGCCAACGGTATGGATTTTATGACAGAACCTTATATGGCGCCGTTTGATCCTATCCGCATGGCCGGAAGAGTACAAGTGCCTACCGGCGAGTTTTGGGCCAGTGGCGACTGTATGAATACGTTGAAATGGGCCAGCAGCTCGGCGCACACGTATGGGCGTAAAACCGTAGCGGCAGAATCGTTCACCGGCAGGTGGAACGATGGAAACTGGAAAATGGATCCTTATGGGATAAAGCGGGTTGGTGACCTGGCTTTCTGCCAGGGAGTGAATAAAATGTATTTGCACGGTACAGCGCTGCAACCCTGGGGTACAGACGTAAAACCCGGCATGCCCATGATGTTCTGGGGAACCATGTTCGCTCCCGGCCAGACATGGCTGGAACCCGGTAAGGCCTGGGTCGATTATCTTTCGCGGTGTCAGTACCTGTTAAGCCAGGGGCTTCATGTTGCCGATGTTGCCGGTGTAATGCCAACCTTAAACTGGGAAAATGCCATGCCGGGCGGTTTACATAAAAAATATGACTATGACCTGCTCGCCGAAGAAAGTCTGCTGAACGATATGGATTGGAAAGACGGGTATTTTGTGCTTCCGTCCGGGGCAAGATACCGTGTGCTTTTCCTGCCAAAAACCAATGGCATGATGGATGTCGCCCTGATCAGGAAACTAACCGTTCTGGCTCAGAAAGGCGGTATCATTGTGTGCCAGGATAAGCCTTTGCGAGCGCCGGGATTGTCCGGTTATCCTAAATGCGATGAGGACGTACAACATGCGGCAGCCGCCCTGTGGGGAAAAGCCGATGGAAAAACCGTTTTTGAAAACCGGGTAGGAAAAGGGAAGCTGGTTTGGATAAATACCATTTATACCGATACAGATGAGCCGGAGAGCCAGTATTTCCGTGACACACGTGCCGAGAATAAGGCGTTTTACGGTCGTCCCGCCTTTACCAGCCAATGGTCGGCAGATTTTTTGAAGCTGCTCAGAACAACAAGCCTGCCGGATGTGGAAGTAGTAAAAGCCGGAGGAAAAGCAATGGCCTGGGGTGGTTTTGAAGAAACTACCCGCGGTACACGTCAGGGCGAAGATGCCATTGCCTGGATACATCGCCGCATAGGTAATAACGAAGTTTATTTTGTATCCAGCCAGGTAGCAACACCTAACCAGAGCGAAATGGTATTCCGGGTGCAGGGTAAAGTTCCGGAACTCTGGGACGCTGAAACCGGTAAGCGCTATAAACCGGAAACATGGGCGGAAGAAGGCGGGCGTACAAAGGTTTCCATCACGTTCCCGCCAATGGGCTCTGTATTTGTAGTATTTAAGCCGGCATCAGAAGCAACTGCAACGTTGCCGGTGTACAATGCTGAGCAAAAAGTAAAATCGCAAATGGCATTAAACGGTATATGGAATGTAAGCTTTCCGGCTGGTTACGGTGCCCCGGCAACCGCCCGGTTGGCCGCTGGCTCGCTTACTGAAAACGCAGATCCGGGCATCAAATATTTTTCGGGAACGGCTGCTTACCAAACCGATATAACGCTTGCCAAAAAGCAATTGCAATCAAACGTTATACTTGACCTGGGTAAAGTCAGGAACCTGGCTGAGGTGCTGGTAAACAATGTTTCGGCCGGTGTGTTGTGGAAACCGCCCTTTAAAGCTGATATTACATCGTTGCTAAAACCCGGTAAAAATACGCTTACCGTTAAGGTAACCAATACCTGGTGGAACCGTATGGTAGGCGATGAACAACTGCCCGAAGATTTGAAATGGGGAAAGAAAACACTGTATGCCGGTAATGATTACAAAGGCTACCATTTAATAGAGATACCGAAGTGGGTATGGAACGGCGAACAACGCCCAAGCAAAGACCGGGTAACGTTCAGTACCTGGAAATATGTGGAGAAAGATTCGCCTTTAGAACCTTCGGGATTGATTGGGCCTGTAAATATCTTGTTTGCTGAAAAATAATGGATTTGCTATTTACGACGTTTTAGCTGGATTATGACAAAATAGAGAAGAATATCATAATGATGAAATTCAATTTTCCGGTCAATGACAGACTACTCATAAATATCTTTTCTATGTCCCAAGTTGATAACATCAACTACAAGGATCTTATCATAGATATCGTAAATAATACGATAATGTGCTACGCGGATACGATAACCATCTCTGCCTTTCAATTTTCTATAACCTTGAGGGCGGGGATTATTACCGAGGTCATAAATAGCCTTTTTGATTTTAGAATAGTACGGTTCATTGATTTTACCAAGAGACTGAACGACCTTTTTGTTTAAGGTAATCTGGTAGGTCATCTATTTTGATTTACGTTCTGCTTCAATCATTTTGAACGCTTCATCAATTGGAATTGAAGGCTCATTGGATTTTTTAGCTTCATCATATAGGCGAATATCTTCCAGTTCTTCCAATTCTGCTATAATGGCCTTAAAATCCTTTATAGGAAGCACCACAGATATTTTTTTGCCTGTGTTATCAGTAATATATTGAGGCTGTATGGTAAACATAATTAATTCACTTCATCACAAAGATAAAGTATATTGTTGATAGTATTATGATGTAAAAATAGTATTCAAAATAACGGTTATTTCTGTGGGCGGTGCGACATCTTATCGGATTTGTCTGCCTTCGCTGGTGCGAGATTGTAGCTCGTACCGCTGACGAAATGGCTCAAAATATCAGTAATGAAAAATATCGGTCTGAGTAATAGTTGCCTTATTTCCGCAGGCAGGATAGTCCATGACAGATGGTTAAACCCTAACGTTTATTTTAGGCAAACCAATGTATTGGTTGCCGGCAATTGGCGACATTACAGCGTTTATATAAACCAATATTACATGAAAAAAGCTTCACTATTGATTTTATTCCTGGTACAGGTACTTTTAGTACACGCACAAAAATTAACGGTATCGGCCCTGACAACAGATTACAATAATAATCCTGTTGGTACAGGAAATGTTAAACCAGCCTTCGCCTGGAAGTTGTCTTCATCCGAACGGAACACCCTGCAAACCGCTTATGAATTACAGGTGGCAGCTACTATGCCGGACATCAGCAGCGGCAAAAACCTAAGCTGGAACACTGGCCGGGTTAATTCCGGTCAATCTGTACACGTATTATACAACGGACCTGAATTGAAATCCCGGCAACGGTATTACTGGCGGGTACGGGTTTGGGATAATCACGGCAACGCATCACCCTGGAGCGGGATAAAATATTGGGAAACCGGCTTATTAAATCCATCCGATTGGTCGGCAAAGTGGATAGAAGCGGCAGAAATAACGAATGGTGCGGTAAGCCCGGCACCGGTATTTTTCAGGTCATTCAATGTAAGCGCTCCTGTAAAATCAGCACGGTTATATATCACTGCACACGGGCTTTACGAAGCGAAGCTGAACGGTAAAAATATCAGCAATCATTTACTGGCCCCGGGCTGGACAAGCTATCACAAACGACTGCAATATCAAACCTATGATGTAACCTCGTTCTTAAAATCGGGTGGAAATGTCGCTGCGGTAACGTTGGGCGATGGCTGGTACCGCGGATTCCTGGAATGGCAAAGGAAACGTAACTGGTATGGCAAAGAAGCAGGATTGTTATATCAATTGGAAATCACTTTTGCAGATGGAAAAAAGCAGGTTATAGTATCCGATGAAGGCTGGAAATCATCTTTTGACGGCCCGATCAAAACATCCGATATCTACATGGGCGAAACATTCGATTCCCGTTTAGATAAGCCGGTTACGGCAGCGGTAGCAAAAAACTGGAAAGGCGTACGGGTAGTTCATACTTCGTTAGATAACCTGGTAGCACAGCAGGGGCCACCGGTAGTCCGGCATGAGCAGTTCAAGGCGTTAAAAGTTATTAAAACGCCGAAAGGCGAAACCGTTATCGATTTTGGTCAAAACCTGGTGGGCTGGGTGCAGGTAAAAATAAAAGGCCGTGCGGGCGATACCCTGAAAATTAAACATGCCGAAGTGCTGGATAAGGAAGGTAATTTCTATACCGGGAATTTACGCACAGCGCAACAGGAAGATAGCTATATCCTGGATGGTACAGACCAGTTCCTGGAACCGCACTTTACCTTTCACGGGTTCAGGTTTATTAAAATTACCGGTTTACACGGCGAACCCGATAAGGACAATTTTACCGCGGTGGCCATTTACTCGGATATGCAGCCAACCGGTACATTCACCAGCTCAAACAGCCTGGTGAACCAGTTGCAGCACAATATCCAGTGGGGACAGAAAGGCAATTTTGTGGATATTCCAACCGATTGTCCGCAACGCGACGAGCGCTTAGGCTGGACCGGCGATGCCCAGGTATTTTTCAATACGGCGGCTTATAATATGAATGTGGCGTCGTTTTTTACCAAATGGTTACAGGATGTTAAAGCCGATCAATATGCCAACGGAAGAGTTCCTGTCGTAATTCCGGCTACGCAAAAGCGGGGCAATGACGGTTCTGCCGGATGGGCCGACGTATCTACCATTATTCCCTGGAATTTTTACACCGTGTATGGCGATAAGCAACTGCTTGAACATCAGTACTCCAGCATGAAGGCCTGGGTTGAATATGTGCGCAGCATAAGTAAAAATAATCTGTGGAACAGCGGTGGGCATTACGGCGATTGGTTGTTTTATACCATGGCTGATGATCGTGACGGAAAAGCCGCGATAACCGATAAATACCTTATTGCACAAACATTTTATGCCGCATCAACACAGAACCTGATCAACGCAGCCAGTGTGTTGGGGAAAAATGATGACGTGGCAACATACACCGCTTTATTAAAAAATATTAAAGATGCATTTAACCGCGAATATGTTACGCCGTCGGGTAGGTTAGTGTCCGGTTCACAGACCGCGTACGTGCTGGCGCTGAATTTTGATATGTTACCCGAAAATCTGCGTCAGCAGGCGGCACAACGATTGGTGGATAACATCAAGACATATAAAAATCATATAACTACCGGTTTTCTTGGAACACCCTACATCTGCCATGTATTAACACGTTTCGGCTATACCGATGTTGCTTACAAATTGCTATTACAGGAAACTTACCCTTCATGGTTGTACCCCGTAAAAATGGGTGCAACCACCATTTGGGAACGCTGGGATGGCATTAAAACCGATGGAACGTTCGAGGCCGAAAGTATGAATTCCTTTAATCATTATTCGTATGGCGCAATTGGCGATTGGATGTACAAAGTAATTACCGGTATTAATGCCGCAGAACCAGGGTATAAAACCATACGCATTGCCCCTCAGCTGGGAGGTAATTTTACAACAGCAGCAGCCGGACTGGAAACAATGTACGGAAAGGTTGCATCAGCCTGGAAAACAGAAGGCAGCAAAATCACGCTCGACATTACTGTTCCGGCCAACACCACGGCGAAGATTGTACTGCCCGGCGCTGCAAGTGCTGCCGTTACCGAATCGTCAGTGGCAATCAGCAAAGTAAAATCGGTAAAAGATGTAATTAAGAGCGGTAATGATTTAGCGCTTACAGCAGGTTCAGGAACGTATCATTTTGAATATACTTTATCAGGGAAATAGGATCGATGATGAGTCTTGCAAATCTTTTGACTTTTAAATATGGCGCCAAGGGAGCTTAGTAGGTTTTTGACTTTTAACTTTTGACTTTTAACTTTTAACTTATAAAAAGTGTATCGTATAGCGTTTAAAATGCAATTATTTAAAAATTGCGAAGCAGAATACCGGAAACGGCATAACGCTTTATGGCCCGAACTGCGGGATTTGTTAAAGGATGCCAGGGTGAGTAATTATTCTATTTTTTTCGATGCAGCTACAGATTGCGTATTTGCCGTTTTGCAAGCGGCAGACAAGCAGAAACTGAAAAACTTAAGCACGCATCCGCTGATGCAGAAATGGTGGGATCATCTGGTAGATATTATGGAAACCAACCCGGATAATTCGCCCGTACAAGTGCCGCTGACAGAAATTTTTTATCTGGAATAAATAGACAGTTGCCTGTTATGAGTTACGTGTTACCCGTAACCAGTACTCATAACCCGTAACACACAACACGTAACCCATAAAACAATCCAACTATGAATTATCGCAACGTATTCGCAATCATCACCGGATTATCGGTGTTATTTGCACAGCCTGATCTTCGGGCGCAGGAAAAACCGGTTACCATTAAATGGGATGAGACCAGTATCGTTTCAAAAACTACGCCTACCTTGCAGGTCGTGGTAAATCCCATGCTGCTGCGGAATTCGCCTATTCATAAAGGTAGTTTCGGGGCGCTTAAGGAGCTGCAGGCAAAATATGTACGTTTTGTGCCCTGGTTTCCGTATGTAAAAATGGCCGTGGCCGAGTTGAAGCCGCCAACCAAAGATCAAACCTTTTGGGATTTCAGCTATGCCGACCCGCTTGTAGAAGATTTTATGAATGCGGCCGGCGATCATAAGCCGGTAATGAATTTCAGCACCATCCCTGTGTGGATGTTTAAAACAAGCAAGCCTGTGGTATACCCGGATGATCCGAACGAACCTTTCTGGAAGTATAATCAGGGAACTGAGCTTCGCGACCCGACAGGCAAGGAAGTGGCCGATTATTTTGTGCGCTTATTCAGCTGGTACACCAAAGGCGGTTTTACCGATGAGCTGGGCAAATTCCATAAATCCAATTATCATTATAAATTCCCCTATTGGGAAGTGCTGAATGAACCCGATCTGGAGCACAGGATGTCGCCACAGTTGTACACCAAATTGTATGACGCGATTGTTACGGCGCTGAAAAAGATCTCGCCACAAACCAGATTTGTAGGTATCTCGGTCGCTCACGAAACCAATCCCGAATGGTTTGAATATTTCTTAAACCCGGCCAACCATAAGCCCGGTGTGCCTTTAGAAGGTATTTCCTATCATTTTTACGGACACCCGGCATTTAGCGAGCAACCGCTGGATTACTATCAGTACGGTTTTTTTGATCAGGCAGATGGCTTTTTAGACCGCGTTCGGTATATTGAAAATATCCGTAAACGTTTGGCCCCGCATACGTTTACCATGATCAATGAAATTGGCAATATTTTAACCAACCACGACCATAAGGGCATTATTCCCAACGAGTACTGGAACCTGTCGGGCGCTATGTATGCCTACATTTACCTGGAGCTGAATAAATTGGGTATTGATGTCGCTGGCGAATCGCAATTGGTAGGCTATCCCACCCAGTTCCCGGATGTAAGTATGATGAACTGGAAAAACGGTAAGCCCAATGCCCGTTTCTGGGTGCTGAAAGTGATCAAAGATAATTTCGGCCCCGGCGATAAGCTGGTCAATACCCGTTCGGCAGCACCCGAAGTATCAGCACAGGCATTTGTTACCAAATCCGGTAAGAAGCTGCTGCTGATCAACAAACGCAATAAAGAGATACAGCTCCAGCTTCCTGCCGGTTCTGAAGGGGCCGTAGTGCAAACCGTAGATGTATCTACCGGCGAAAACCCTGCTGCAGAAAGTCGTTTAAACGGAAATACCATTACCTTGAAGCCTTTTGCGGTGAGTGTGGTTAAATTTAAGTAAGATATTTAGTAGTTACGTGTTATGAGTTGTGTGTTCTGAGAGGATACATCATCATGCTCATAACCTGTAACCGACAACACATAACAGCATAATGGATCGACGAAAATTTATACAGATCAGTTCCGTAACAGCGGCTAACCTGGCATTATTGTCGGCGGCAGGGCATGCTGCACTATTTAATCCGGCCGATGAGCCTGTTTCAGCAATTTCGCAGGACGAGTTGTTGAAACATTTTATATCTCCGCCGGATACCAGCAAATCGTCGTGCTACTGGTGGTGGTTTAACGGACTGGTAGATAAAGAAGGCATAACCCGCGATATGGAAGAGTTCCGGGCCAAAGGAATGGGCGGTGTACTGCTTGTTAACTCCTCCGGCGGACTGGGCGGAGTTCCGTTTCCGCAAGGCGCAAAATTTCTTTCGGATGAATGGAAAGAGCTGTACCGTCATGCCATGAAGGAAGCAAAACGGTTAAATATTGAGGTGGGTATTAATTTAAGCTCAGGCTGGTGCATGGGCGGGCCCTGGATCAAACCCGAAAATTCCGGTCGCTGGTATTTGCAATCGGAGCTTACAGTAAAAGGGCCGCAAAAGTTTTCGGGCAAGCTACCGCTGCCCGGCAGTCATGATGGTTACAACCATGTATTTAATCCTCCCGGTTACAAAAGTTACCTTGATCTGCCCTTGGCCGAGCTGGATTATCACGATACGGCAGTGGTTGCCATCTTAACGCCCGATAAACCCAGAAATCGAATCAATGGCGAGCGGCAATACGTGCTGGCCGCTAAGGCGAATCGCAAAGATGCCAGCAACTTTGCCCGGGCTACCGATATTATGGGCCCTACGCTGTTCCCGTGGAAAAATACTCCGGGCGATAAGCCGGTGCCCTTATCAAACGTAATTGATCTGACCTCCCGCATGTCGAAAGACGGGCATTTGAACTGGCAGGTTCCGCCGGGTAACTGGACGATTATCCGTACCGGCCACCGCATGACGGGTTCGCGGTTAATGATTGCCCAGCCCGAAGCCGATGGCTTATCTGTCGACTGGTTTGATCATAAGGGCGTTGACCTGCAATTTGATAATCTCGGTAAACTCTTGCTGGACGAAGCAGCCAAAGCAGGCGCTAAGCCGGCGTATTTCTGTGATGACAGCTTTGAAGATGGTTTTCCGAACTGGACGGCCGGAATCCTGGAAAAATTCAGGAAATACCGGGGATATGATGCTAAACCGTATCTGCCCGTACTTTCGGGATATATAATTGGCAGCGCCGAAATTTCAGATCGCTTCCTGAACGATTATCGCAAAACGCTGGCCGATTGTATGGCCGATGAACATTATAAGCACTTTGCAGATTTATGTCACAGGCACGGCATACAGGTACAGAACGAGGCAGCAGGCCCCAGTCGTTCAGGAACCATGTGCATGGACGGATTGAAAAACCTGGGGCGCAGCGATTTCCCGATGGGAGAGTTCTGGTTAGGAACCAAACATGACGATCCTTCCACGCTAACCCCTGACCAGCCTTACGGTGTATCGCGGCTGGATGCCGGGCAGAACAAAGTCACCAAAATGGTCGCGTCGGCAGCCCATATCTATGGCCGTCAAACAGCATCTGCGGAAGCGTTTACAACCTACAGGCATTGGCTGGATTATCCCGGCTCCTTAAAACAGGCTTTAGACAGGGCTTATTGCGAAGGGATAAACCGCATTGTTATCCATACGTCAACCGCCACCCGGCCAAAGGACGGTAAGCCGGGCTATGAGTATGGAGCAGGCACACATTTCAACCCGAATGTTACCTGGTGGGAGAAATCGGGTGCGTTTTTCACCTATGTGGCACGCTGCCAATACCTGCTTCGGGCCGGCAAATTTGTAGCTGATGTATTATACTATAATGGCGATACAGCGCCTAACCTGGTGACACAAAAACATGCCGATCCGGCGTTGGGCAAAGGTTACGATTATGATGTATGTAATGAAGAAGTGCTGCTAACCCGGCTGAATGTAAAGAATGGCCGTATTAGTTTACCCGACGGGATGAGTTACCGGGTACTGGTGCTTCCGGATACGGAGCGAATGCCGCTTGCTGTGGTTCGTAAAATCGGGCAACTGGCAAAAAGCGGCGCCACGGTTATCGGGCCGGCGCCAAAAACAGATTCCGGATTGAAAAATTATCCGCAATGCGATAAAGAAATTAAAACGCTTGCCACCGAAATATGGGGGGATGTTGCCGATAAAAAAGTAACCCGCCGCAGTTATGGTAAGGGACGTATTGTTAACGGCGAGAGTATTCGCAACGTATTGTTAAGCGATGGCATATCGCCCGATTTTGAATATACCGGCGAAGATATTTGGATCGATTACATCCATCGTACAACCGACGAAGCGGAGATCTATTTCCTGACCAACCGGAATAAGCAGTACGTTAAAACCGAATGCCTGTTCCGGGTAAAAGACCGTAAACCTGAGCTATGGGATGCCGTTTCCGGGCAGGTAGCTCACCCGGAATTCCGTGTAGCCGGGGGCAAGACAAGCATTCTATTAGAATTTCACGAATTTCAGTCCCTATTTATCGTGTTTCCAAAGGTTGCCGCTGCGCAAACGGGTAAAGCCTGGCTTTGGCAGGATACCTCGAAGCTTGCAGCCAGGCAGCAAATAGATGGCTCATGGAATGTAAAGTTTGATCCGGCATGGGGCGGCCCCGAAGCAATTACCTTCAATACCTTACAGGATTGGAGCAAACATCCGGATAAACGGGTTAAATATTATTCCGGCAAGGCTGTTTATCACAACACGTTTGATTTAAACCGGAAAAAAACGCAGGATGAATCGTTACTGCTGGATTTAGGTGTGGTTAAAGACATTTGCCAGGTATGGTTAAACGGTAAAGACCTGGGGATTGTGTGGACAGCCCCCTGGCGGGTAGACATTTCGGATGTAGTGAAAGAAAAAGGCAATCAGCTGAAAATTGAGGTGATCAATCTCTGGCCTAACCGCCTGATTGGCGATGCCGCTCTGCCTAAAGAAAAGCGCTTGACCAATACCAATATCGTATTTAAAAAAGAAGATAAATTACTACCTTCGGGCTTGCTCGGGCCGGTAACTATACAGGGTTTAGAGTCTGTTAAAAAATGAAAATTTAAGTTGTACTGAAGGGTTGGTGGGGACACCAGCAGCGGCAGGAAGCCCTGGACGGTGTCTTCACCGTCCATTAATTAAGCCTGTGAAATCTTTATATGAAAATAATAAGGGTTGTACCCAGTTATATTGATAAATTGTAAGTATTTAAGAAAATGAGCTTATTAATATTAAAAAAAACCCTCTCCCTGGTAGAGGGATTTAGGGAGAAACTAATGAACTTCAACAAATCCGTTATGCTGGGTAAATGGACAGTAACCGTTTGCCTGTTATTGATATCCTTTGGCTGTAAAACCAAATCGTACACTACCACTTCAACGTATGGCGTATCGCCCGGCGATGAATATTTTTCCATTGCGGTATTGCCGGACACGCAGTACTACACCGCTACCAAACATGGCGGAACCATGGAAATGTTCGAGCAGCAGATACAATGGATACGTGATAACCGGAAAGCGCAAAATATAGCTTATGTTATTCATTTGGGCGATATTTCTGACCACGGCGAGGCCAAACCGCAGGAATGGGTGAATGCCAGTAGCGTATTATATAAGCTGGAGAAAGATAATATCCCGTACGGTTTAGCTGTAGGCAATCACGATGAAACGCCTAACAGCAAGCCTGCCAACGGCAGCCCTAATACCAGCTATACAAAATATTTCGGCAAAAGCCATTTTAAAGATAAGCCCTGGTATGGCGGGGCTATGGGTAATAACGACAACAGCGATAATCATTTTGACCTGTTCTCTGCCAATGGCGATAACTACATTGCCGTTTATTTCGCATACAATGATCCGGCAAAGAAAGATACTTACAATGCCACTTATGAAAAGCAGGTTATGCACTGGGCCGATAGTATCTTAACGGTATATGACAGTCGCAAAGCCATATTGGTAACGCATGGTTTATTAAAGCGGCCTAAAGGTTCAACAAGCAATATTAAGCCGGGCGAAGGAGATAACAGTGTTCCTTCCGAGTTTACGGCACAAGGCAAGGTGATCTATAATATGGCTAAATATCACAATAATGTTTTCCTGATGCTGGGAGGTCATATTTCCGGCGAAGGCTTTAGAAGAGATGATTACAACGGGCATGTGATAAAATCCTATTTAACAGATTATCAGTCGCGGCAAAACCCGCCTTACAGCGGCGAAAAAGACCGTAACGGTGGTAACGGAACCATGCGGCTGATGAAGATCAATAAAACCAAACAAACTTTAAGCGTAACCACATTTATCCCGCGAGCCAACGGCATGGTCATAAAAGAAGAAGACGGGGACAGCCAGTTTACCGAGCCGTTGTTTAAGTAATGAAGATTTTTGCCAAAAGTACAAAAGGCCTTGATTTATGCTACAGTAAATCAGGGCCTTTTTGATTCGTTTAGCCTAAGCAGGACAGCACAGGATAGCTAAGCCATTTTTTGTACCTACATTGGTCTAAACCAATAACACACTTAATATAATCATAATATTCGCTTTATTCGGAAATCTCATTTTTGAATAAAAATTTGAGATAATGTACGCTCAATGGTGTTTTAAATGAACGAGACTATACTTCTGAACAATATCTCATTGGGAGATGAGTATGCATTCCGTGTTATTTTTGATAAATACCGCACAAGAGTTTACAGTTATGCCCTTAAAATTATTAAGTCAGGCGAGCAGGCCGAAGAGATTTTACATGACGTGTTTTTGAAATTATGGCAACATGAGAATCCTGCCGGAATTGAAAACCTGGAGGCCTGGTTAAGAGTAGTTGTACGGAATACCACATTAAAGGTGCTGCGCCGGAACCGCCTGGAAATGAAAGCAGATGATGTATTAGCCTATCATTGGGAAGAATCCCATAATCAAACCGAGGACATTATTTTTCTTCATGACTCCGCTTTTATTCTTAACCAGGCTATTGAGTTATTACCACCCCAACAAAAGCAGGTGTACAAATTGTGCCGCATCGAAGGCCTGAAATATGCACAGGCAGCAGAACGTTTATCCCTTTCTCCGCTCACGGTAAAAACCCACATGCAGCATGCGCTGCGGTTTCTCCGTAGCTACGTAACAAAGCATAGTGATGTTGTACTCTTTATCACTTTATTGCAGATTTTTCTGAAAAACAGGTAAGGTTAAGTAAAAGTTAAAGATTGTTTAATTGTTATATTGTTGTTAGTTGTTAGTTGTTAGATGGTTGGTTGTTTAGTTGGTTGGTTGTTCGTCCTTACCCCCAACCCTCTGCCTTCTGCCTTTTTCCGCTTCCGGTCTTTTCTGACCCCGAATAATCGGGATTTCGCTGCGCTCAACTTTTCTCCGACTTCCGGACTATAAGCCATGAACCATAAGCCATGAGCTACCTTCCAACCTTCTACCTTAATTTTTAATTTTTTTTACCCTCCATTACTCCGATGTTACTTCCCCCGGGTCTCTATAAGAAAAGGGGGTGATGTGCGCAGTTTCTTTTGCCAGCGCCCAGGTCAATTATGAACAAAAGATTAAAATATCTGTACCAACAATACTTAGATGATAAATGTACCGGTGAAGAATTACGGGAATTACAGTCACTGCTAAAGCGACCGGAATACCAGCATGACATTGCTAAATTGCTGGATAACGTATGGGATGAGCTGGATAAAAGTGACCTGAAAGATATTCCGGGTAATAAGGCGGATGTTATTTATCAGGATATCATTGGAAAGGCACAGTATACAAAACGTCACCGGAAATCCTGGTTGCGTATTGCCGCCGCCGTGATCCTGTTTCTCACGATAGGTTTGGGTGCATATATCTATCAGCTGACCAAGCCTTCGCAATTAGCTTCCGTTGTAAAAAAAGCAAAATCTGGTGATGTTGCACCAGGCGGAAACAAGGCTCGCCTGGAACTGGCAGATGGCTCTGTGATCATCTTAGATCAGGTAAAAGATGGGCAGGTCAGGGAAAATAAGCACCTGAAAGTAGTAAAGCAAAACGGGCAGTTGGTTTTCTTTACAAAGCCACAATCGTTATCAGCCGATACGGGATATAACCGCATAGTAACACCGAGAGGCGGTCAGTACCAGGTAGTATTACCTGATGGTACCCGGGTGTGGCTCAATGCCGCATCCTCATTACGTTTCCCAAATACATTTGCGGGTAATGAAAGAAATGTAGCGCTAAGCGGCGAAGCCTATTTTGAAGTAACTAAGAACAGGCTCCGGCCATTTAAAGTGCAGACCAATACGACCACCATAGAAGTATTAGGCACACATTTTAACGTGATGGCCTATGAAAATGAAAGCTCGGTAAACACCACGCTGCTGGAAGGCTCGGTAAAGGTAGGTAACGGAAGGGATGCCAGGATTATAGTTCCTGGACAACAAGCCAGGGTAGATAACAATAGCATTAAGCTGTACAATGCAGACACCGAAGAAGCTGTAGCCTGGAAAAACGGGCTATTTCAATTTAATAAAACAGACCTGAAAACCATTATGCACCAGGTAGAGCGGTGGTATAATGTAGAAACAGATTATAAAAGTGACCTGGCATCCAGGCGTTTTACCGGTTTGATATCACGCAATACCAGCTTGTCAAAAGTGCTTGCCATGCTTGAACTGGCAGGTGGCATACATTTTAAAGTTGACGGAACAAAAATTATGGTATCACCTTAAAACAGCATGAGTATGGAGAAATAATTATCCGATTTATAATTAAAATATAACCGGCAGCGGGGCAACGCTACCGGTTTAAAGGGCAAAGCGCTATTTACTCAGAATATCAACTAAACCCAGTTTAAAAATATGATTTTTAATTTACTGTGCAAAGGTAGAGCCCGGTACGGCCGTGCTTTTTCCAAAACAACCATTTTAACCATGAAACTTACCACTGTTTTACTAACCATAGCCTGTATGCAGGTTAGTGCCGTTGCGGTTTCACAAAAAATATCTATCACAAAAAATAATGCGTCTTTAGAAAGTGTTTTCAAAGATATCAGGAAGCAAAGCGGTTATTTATTCCTCTATAATGATGAACTTCTGGAACATGCTAAACCGGTATCCATCAGTGTTAAGCAAGTGTCTTTAGACGAAGCGCTGAAAGCCTGCTTTGTCGGGCAGCCATTTACGTATAACCTGGTAGAAAAAACTATCGTGGTAACGCCTCTTGCTAAAGAGATAGAAAAAGAGGTAAGAAAAGAAATTACAGGAACGGTACGTGATTCAATCGATGTGCTGCCGGGAGTTTCGGTCAAGGTGAAGGGAACGAACCTGGGTACAATGACAGATGCCAACGGTAAGTATAAGCTGGCTGTGCCCGATGATGCAACGCTGGTATTCTCTATGGTAGGTTATGCAACGCAGGAAATTCCGGTTGCAGGCAAAACGGTCATAGATGTACTGCTAAAGGCGGTAGGCAAAAACCTCGAAGAGGTAGTGGTAGTGGCCTTTGGCAAGCAGAAGAGAAGCGATATGGTAGGATCGGTTACATCCGTAAACCCGTCAGATCTCAAAGTACCTTCCAGCAATCTGACTACGGCGTTGGCCGGACGTGCCGCCGGGGTAATAGCCTTTCAGCGTAGTGGCGAGCCGGGACAGGATAATGCCGATTTTTTTATCCGGGGAGTAACCACCTTTGGCTATAAAAAAGATCCGCTCATCCTGATTGACGGTATAGAGGTTACTACCACAGACTTAGCCCGTATCCAGGTGGATGATATTACGAATTTCTCTATTCTTAAGGATGCCACAGCCACGGCTTTATATGGTTCAAGAGCCGCAAATGGCGTTATACTGGTTACAACCAAAGAAGGAACTGTTGGGAAGCCGCATATCGCTTTCCGTATAGAAAACTCCATATCCCAACCGGTAACCAATGTAGAGCTTGCCGATCCGGTAACGTATATGAAGCTCTATAATGAGGCCACCCTAACCCGCGATCCGCTGGCCCCATTGGTATATTCCGACAGGAAAATAGAAAACACCATGGCCGGTAACAACCCTGTTGTTTATCCGGCTAACGATTGGCGTAAACTCATGTTTAAAGACCGTACCATGAACCAGCGGGCAAACCTGAGTGTCAGCGGCGGAGGAAATGTTGCCCGGTATTATGTTTCGGGATCATTTAACAAGGATAATGGATTGATGAAGGTAGATCACCGGAATAATTTTAATAACAATATTGATCTGAAAAGTTACACGTTACGCTCAAACGTTAACATAAACCTGTCAAAATTAACCCAAATGACCGTGCGGTTAAGCGGCAATTTTGATGATTACCAGGGCCCTATTGATGGCGGGGAAGCCATGTATAAAAAAGTAATGCGCTCAAACCCGGTATTGTTTCCGGCTTACTACCCGGTAGATGCGCAGCATGCCACGGTAAGCCATATCATGTTTGGCAATTACGACGATGGCTCATATATAAATCCGTATGCCGATATGACCAAAGGCTACAAAGAGTACTCACGTTCCTTAATGCTGGCACAGCTTGAGCTGAACCAGGATTTAAAATTTATTACTAAAGGGCTGGCTTTCAGTGCAATGGTAAATACAAACAGGCGGTCGTATTTTGATGTAGTGAGAAATTATAAACCCTTTTGGTACACCTTAGCGGGATACGATGTGTTTACAGATATGTACAGCATTTCAAACATTAACCCCGATAGCGGAACAGAGTACCTGGGTTATAGCGAAGGCCCCACTACGGTAAGCTCAGCGTTTTACCTGGAATCAAGGCTTAATTATAACCGTGAGTTTGGTAAGCATGGATTAAGCGGTATGCTGGTTTTTATGGGCCAGACCCAGCTGAATGCCAATGCCGGCAATCTGCAAAAGTCGCTTCCGCACAGAAACCTGGGCATATCAGGCCGGGCAACATACGATTATGATAAGCGGTATTATGGCGAGTTTAATTTTGGATATAATGGTTCCGAGCGTTTCGATAAAAACCATCGCTTTGGCTTTTTCCCATCTGTAGGAGCCGCATGGACCATATCCAATGAGAAATTCTTTAAAGAGCTTAAACCAACCATATCCAATCTGCGGCTGCGGGCAACTTACGGTATTATTGGTAACGATGCTATCGGCTCTGACGACGACCGCTTTTTCTATCTTTCTAATGTGAACATGAACAGTGGCGATCGTGGCGCTTCGTTTGGTCGCGATCCCGGTGCAATGTACACGCAGAACGGGGTAGCTATTTCCAGGTATGCCAACTCAAATATAACCTGGGAAACATCTGCACAAAAAAACCTGGCGCTCGAAGTAGGTTTGTTTGATAAGCTGAACATTAATGCAGAATATTTCTATCAAAACCGTAAAAATATCCTGATGACCCGGGGATCCATTCCTCTTGAGGCCGGATTTACGGCGCCGATCATGGCCAACGTAGGCCAGGCCACCGGTAAAGGCGTCGATATCTCCTTAGATTATAAGGAATACTTTCAGAATAGCCTGTGGCTGTCGGCCTTAGGTAATTTTACTTACGCTACCAGCAAGTATAAAGTATACGAAGAGCCCCGGTATGCAGAAGCGTACCGCTATCATGTAGGCAATGCCATTTATCAAAATTATGGATACATCGCCGAACAGTTGTTTGTAGACGATGACGAAGTGCTCAACTCGCCCCGGCAGAATTTCGGCCCTTACGGAGCCGGCGATATTAAATATCGTGACGTTAACCGCGACGGGCAAATTACAGATGCCGATCAGGTACCTATCGGTAATCCTACCATGCCCGAAATAGTGTATGGCTTTGGTATATCATCCGGATATAAAGGATTTGATTTTTCAGTGTTTTTTCAGGGGCTGGCCAATGAATCATTCTGGATAGATGCAGAAGCAACATCGCCTTTTGCCGGTGATAACCAGCTGCTAAAGGCCTATGCCGATAGCCATTGGTCTGAAGATGTACGTGATGAATACGCCCTGTGGCCCCGGTTAAGCACAACGGTAAGCGCCAATAACAGTCAGCCCAGCACCTGGTTCATGCGTAACGGTTCATTTTTGCGCTTAAAGCAGGTAGAGTTTGGATACACCCTTCCAAAGAAGCTGCAAAAACGGATCAATACATCAACATTCAGGATCTATGTAAATGCAAGCAACCTGCTCACGTTTAGCAAATTTGGCCTTTGGGATGTGGAAATGGGCGGTAAAGGATTAGGTTATCCCATACAAAAAGTATTTAACATCGGCTTGAATATAGCAGTTAACTAAGCCTTCATAGTATTAAATCTTACAGCAAATGGTTATGAAAAAATATAAATTACTGGCTTGTTTCATCCTGTTGGTACCTTTCCTGCTCAATTCGTGCAAAAAGTTTTTAGATGTAGTGCCCGATAACGTTGCAACGCTTGATAACGCCTTTAAAAACCGGCATGAGGCAGAGAAATTTCTCTTTACCTGCTATTCATATATGCCAAAAAACGGCGATCTGGCCGACGATCCGGGTATGCTTGCAGGTGATGAGATATGGCGCTTTGAATCTGCAAAGGGATTTATGGAAGTAGCCCGGGGATTCCAGAATTCGGTTACTCCCTTAGGAGATCGCTGGCAGTATTACTACCAGGGAATACGCAATTGCAATATTTTTCTTGAAAATATTGATAAAGTGCCGGACATAGATGAAACTGAGAAAAGACGCTGGATTGCTGAAACTAAATTTTTAAAGGCCTATTATCATTTCTATTTAATGAAAATGTATGGCCCTGTTCCGCTGATGAAACAGAACCTGGCTATAGATGCCGGTGAGAACCAGGTGGAAGTATCGCGGGCGCCAATGGATTCATGTTTCAATTACGTGGTACAGTTGATCAACGAAGCTGCGGGAGACCTTCCGTTAACTATTGATAATCCTACAAAAGAGCTCGGACGCCTTACACAGCCTATTGCGCTGGCTATTAAAGCCGAAGTTCTGGTATACGAGGCCAGCCCATTGTTCAATGGTAATGCCGATATGAGTACCCTCAAAAATCACGATGGGACACCTCTGTTTAATGCTGTTTATTCTAAAGCGAAATGGGACTCTGCCGCAGTAGCCTGTAAGCAGGCAATAGATTTATGCCATCAGGTTGGAATGGAGCTTTATAAGTATAATCCTGATTTTCAGCAATACTCGCTTTCCGATACCATCAAAACACAACTCAGTATAAGAAACAGTGTTTGCGAACGCTGGAACAGTGAAGTTATCTGGGCAAATACGCAAACCAACTCAACCTCGCTGCAAAAGCTGATGACGCCGTTCTGGGATCCGGATAACCTGGATATAACAACAATCCATGGCGAGCTATCGCCACCGCTAAAAATTGCCGAATTATTTTATACCAGCAATGGTGTCCCCATATCTGAAGACAAAACGTGGAATTACAATAAGCGCTATTCATTAAAAACAGCGGGCAGCAATGATAAGCTATATGTAAGGCAGGGATATACCACGGCACAGCTAAACCTGGACAGGGAACCCCGGTTTTATGCCGATTTGGGTTTTGACGGCAGCGTTTGGTATGGACAGGGAATGTACGATGATAAAAAGCCGCTTGACTTATTTTACCTGATGGCCAAATACCGGCAAAGGAACGGGTACGGAAAGCCCGGTTTTGGTACAGTAACCGGCTATTTTATAAAAAAGCTGATACACTACGAAAACGTGATCGATAAAAAAGGAAACGGTTATTCAGTAACAGCATACCCGTTTATCATTATGCGCCTGGCAGACTTATACCTGTTGTATGCAGAAGCGTTGAACGAATCTGAAGGACCCGGGAATGAAGTGTATGATTACGTGAACAAAGTGCGCCAGCGTGCGGGCTTGCCAACCGTTCAAACCTCCTGGGATCTGTATTCCATCAACGGTTCCAAATACACCACCCCAAATGGCATGCGTGACATTATTCACCAGGAACGGCTCATAGAGCTGGCATTTGAAGGAAAACGATTCTGGGATTTACGCCGGTGGAAAGAGGCGGCTACACAGCTTAATATGCCGGTAAAAGGCTGGGATTTACAACAGGAAGATGCCGCCTATTATTACCGCCCAAGTGTGCTGTACAATCAAACATTCGGACTTAAAGACTATTTCTGGCCAATAAGGACCAGTGCGCTGTCTATGAACGGCAATCTGGTTCAAAACATTGGATGGTAAACATTAAAATATATTTAAGATGAAAAAATATTTAATTCTTATTGTACTTATCGTGATAGCTTATGGCTGTACAAAAGAAGGAAGGCTGGATGATGTAGTAGATGATAATGCACCGGCGCCGGCATTAATCAGCAATGTAAAAGTTGAGGCAAAACCCGGAGGCGCTATACTTACTTACAAAGTACCCGACGATCCTAATTTTTATTATGCCAAAGCGGTATATGAGATACGTCCCGGTGTATACCGTGAGGCTAAAGCTACGCTGTACAATGATACGCTGGCGCTGGTTGGTTATGGCGATACCCTGACCCATGAGGTGAAGCTGTACAGTATCGGGAAAAACAGGAAGCAGTCAGAGCCGCTTACCGTATCCGTAAAGCCATTAAAGCCGCCGGTGTATTCCGCTTTTGAAACAGTAGGCATGGCGGCCACATTTGGAGGAGTACAGGTTTCATTTGAAAATGCAGCCCGGGCAGATCTCGCTATCGAAGTGCTTACAGATAGTACAGGGCTTAATACCTGGTCAAATCTCTACACGTTTTATACTGCTGCTCCGCAGGGACAATTCTCGGTAAGAGGATTACCTTCGGTAGAAAAGAAATTCGGCGTTGTAGTACGTGACCGCTGGAGTAATAAATCAGATACACTGCAAATGACACTCACGCCACTTTTCGAGGAGCTTATTCCTAAAAATACCTGGAAGGCGGTACACCTGCCCAACGATACCTGGCAGGGAGCATCAAGTGGATTGGTATTTGAACACGTGTTTGACGGAAGCCTTGAGGTATATGCCGGCACTTTTGGCTCGCCCAATAATTCTGTTTTACCACAATGGTTTACCATAGACTTAGGTAAAAAAGTCATTATCAGTCGCATACGCGAACATCAGGCCTATGGTTCGCACATGTATAACGGTTCTGCGGTAAAGAAATTTGAATTGTGGGGCTCCAATAATCCCGATGCAGACGGCGGATGGAATAATTGGGAGCGGCTGGGCACATTTGATTCATTCAAACCATCCGGTCTTCCGCTGGGGCAAACTAACGATGAAGATAAAAACTATGCCTGGTTCCTGGGCGAAGAGTTTGCCTTCACAGAACTTAAGCCCGCATACCGGTATATCCGGTGGAAATCACTGCAAACATACGCCAGTGCCGGCCAGATAGTTATAACAGAGCTGGATATATACGGTCAGATACAGCCGTAGCGGTAATTGAAAATAAAATAATAATGAGTGTAATATGAGATCACTGATAATTAAAATAGTTGTATGGGTAGCTTTTTCCGGAGCATTTTTATCCTGTAAAAAAATGGACAGCACTTACAGGCAATTTACGGAATCCGGGAAAATAATTTATCCGCAGAGAGCCGTGAAGCCGGTAATTTATACCGGCCGTAACCGGGTTAAGATCGTATGGTTAAAAGGTACAGACCAGAGTGTGATCCGGGCAAAGATATTCTGGAATAATTATACAGATTCGTTAGAAGTACCTATTCCGCCAGGTGCAGATACCATCAGCACCATTATTGATAACCTGCCAGAGCAATCGTACGTGTTTAACATTAAAACCTACGATGCAAAAGGTAACGTTTCAGTACCTGTAGAACTATTGAGCGCTACGTATGGCGAAAAGTACCAGGATGGGTTATTAATACGTCCGGTTAACCTGGCAGAAATTGATGAAGCCGGAAAATTAACTATTGTATGGGGCAATGCCGATATATCGGGTGGCGCTTACGCAACAGAAGTTACCTATACAGACAATACTGGTAAAGCGTTGATGAAACGATTTCCCATAAGCGATTCTTTGTCTACAGTAACAGGAGTAAAAAAAGGCACTACGTTTCAATACAGCACCTTATTTCTTCCCGATACGCTGAGCATAGACACCTTCTATACGCCTGCAGTTACAGAAAACGTGATGATGAAGCTGGATAAGTCCGGTTGGGTTGCCTCAGCAGATTCTTATGCTGCAACATCGCAGCTGGCAAATGGGGGAGGGCCTCCGCAGTTTGCCATTGACGATAATATAAATACCTTCTGGCATACCGATCACACCACAACAAAGCCGCCGTATCCGCATTGGCTGGCTGCTGATATGAAGAAGGTATTTCACGTAGCCCGGGTAGAGCTAACCTCCAGGCCTAATGCAATCACAGCCGATGCTACCGATTATATTGTGCAGGGAAGCATGGATGGCTCAACATGGACGGATATCAGCTCGTTCATTATGCCAAATACGGCCGGGCCACAGTCCTTTAACATTCCTAATGCGCCGGCTATGAGATATATCAGGTTGTATATGACCAAAGGGCCAAACTATTATGCACACTTGGCGGAATTTTCAGTGTATGGCTATGAATAATTTTTTAAGATACGGATTAGCCGATGCCGTCCTCATGTTTAAGCAGATAAGTTAACTCAATAATATCCGATATATGTTCACTAAAATAATCCTGAAGTTAATAGTCGTTCTCTTTCTTTTATTACCCTTTTTTGGCTACAGCCAGGATGTGCGGCAATTCCAAAACCCGTCAGATACGTACCGGCCCTGGATATTCTGGGACTGGGTGAACGATATGGTAACCAGAAAAGGCATAACCTCCGACCTGGAACAATTCAAAAAGTTCGGCTTGAGCGGAACCCTGATCATGCTGGTCGGCAGCGAGACCAAAGACCGCCAGATGTGGAGCGATCATCACATGCCCAACCCCATCATATCCCAAACCCCCGAATTTTTCAAGACCTGGCAGTTTGCCGCCGAAGAATCCGCCCGCTTAGGCCTGACCATTTCCACCCAGTTAGGCCCCGGCTGGTGCCACAGCGGCGGGCCCTGGGTCAAGCCCGATCAGGCCGTTCAGCACATCGCCTACAGCGAGATCCAGGTACAGGGAACAGGCAAACCCATTGTGCTGCTGATGGATAACCAACCCGCAGGCAAAGCCAAAGCCTGGCATTCCACCCTTTCAGATACCGATGAGCCAAAGTGGATACAGCTCGATTTAGGAGCAGTACAGGAAATAACCGAAATACGCCTGCACCCCTTCGATAACCAGGGAAAGAAAAGCTTCGGCTTTCCAAAACAATTTAAGATCGAAGTCGCCAATCGTTCCGATTTCTCCGGTAAGCGCAGCTATTATTCACAATCCGGCGGTCAGCCCGATCCCGGTAACCAGGTAGTCTCCTTAAAGCAAAAAAAGGTAAAAGCCCGTTACATCCGGTTAACTACACAGAAGAACTATTCCATTTCGCGTGGAGGTAAAAAACAATACCTGCTATCGCTGGATGAAATTGAAGTCATTGCCGGAGGCAGAAACGTAGCCCCCCAGGCCACCGTAACCACATCCGGCTCCATCGAAGATTTCGGCTATACAGCAGCAGCGTTAAACGACGGCTTCAGCATGACCACGATGTATTCAGCAACACCCGGTCAATACGAACTGCTCCGTCCCGGGTATGACTATTACACCAGCGATATTACCACCGTAGCCTTCCCCGATAAAAAGGAAGTTTCCCCTTCAGA
>NZ_VTRT01000006.1 GCF_008274585.1 Pedobacter sp. BS3
TTGATAACTACTTCCCAGGCATTACGGTTTCCTATATAGCCTACTATTCCACACATAGTGTTAAGTCAAAATTAAAAATTCAAAACGACTAACGTACTAAAAACCACCAACATAAAAACATATTATAAAGACAATCTATAATTGACCTGACAGTAGTTTGGTTGGTTTTTGCAGGCTAAATTAGCAAAAGCTACGGTTAATTCAACTTGGTATAGATAATATTAAGCCGTATTTTATAATTACCGCTGTTGCCACCCAGTATAGCAGGAGCTGCTGTTGTTACTGATGGAAGTATATCTGTTTTGGAGCCGGCAGAACGCAAAAGTCCGCTTTTTACAGGGGCTATGTACGCGTTATACTGCGTTGATCTTCCGTCAAGCAGATCCTGCAGATAAGATGTAATGATAAATACATAGCGCTGATGCGTAAAATCGCCCGCATCTTTTTTATACGATTGCAACAATCCGCCGTAAGAGCCATCCGGCAACGCTCGTATATCGCCATAAGAATTGGTCTGACCGCCGTTGTTGTCAGGTATGGGTTGACGCTGTCCGGCAATATCGGTACAATAAAAACCGAGTCGTGGCGCCGGTTTAAGCGATGTAGGGATATCCTGGTTTATTTCTACTACCAGCTCGGCTTTATTGATGGTGAAATTTCCAAGTTCTTTTAATTTCTTAATGTATGGGAAGTTTACCAAGGTCCGCAAACCACCCAGAGGCTGTACATATAAAGTATCGTGCAATGGCAAAGGTGGATTCGTTGGAAAAACACCGTTCTTAATACTCTTATTCGCTTGAACCTGCTCTTGGATTTTGGGGCCTAACTGTGTCGAATAATCATGTTTAATGCTGGCCGCTGCATTTGAGCTGCTCAGGCTAAATGTGGTCATGATGGTATCTTTTGTGGTACCATCATCTGTACGGTAATAGATCTCTAAACGGCTGCTGTCGGCAGTGGCCAGGTCAAAAAATACAACACCTCCCTTACCCGAAGACTGTGATTTATTGATGGTCAGGTACAGTCCTTTAATAAAATTATTGAAAGCGGTAGTTGTAGCAAATTTATCTGAACCGGCATTCAGGAAATTGTTATTGATAAAGCTGCTGCTGATAGGAATACGCAGTTGCGGGTACCGCACACGGGCAGTATCAGGCTTACCGGATACGATATCGGTAATCAGCACGCTGTCCTGCAATGCGAAGTTATTTACCGTTTTGCTGCCAATAACGGTAGAATTATAATTCCATTGTTTGGTATTGTAATAATTGGCGGTTAGGTTAAACGTTTCGTTTAGCTGATGGACATTAACGGCATAGGTGGAATTATCCGCATCGCCGTAAAATGTATCACCATATTTTAGCACCAGCACCGCCGAGTCTAAAACCGGTGAAGTGCCGAAGGTTAATCCGGTTTGAGGCAGGGTGAGTGCCATTGCGAGATTGGCTTCGGTGGTGCCGAATTCGTCCTGCAGGTAACCCAGGGGCGACTGGCTTTGTCCACGGGTGATTACCGAATCTTCTTTTACGGTATAGGCTCGTACGGTTACCGTATCCGTGGCACTTGCATCAATTTGTTTATCCGGCGATATTTCTAAGCCAATACCATCTGGTTTTTTACAGGCATTTAAAAGAAAAAGACTTATCAACAGGGTTAATAAGTCTAATTTTATGTATCTCATTCTGATAATTCCTTATTAAGCTAAAGAAACGATTTCTTCGTTTGCAATTTCTTCGTAAAGGTTATAATAATTTTCGAAATCTGAAGCGGAATCTAATTCCAATATGTGTTTATTGGCGTTTTTAACATAATTTAACACATCAGCGCTAACGTTATCTTCGGCTGAATAAACAACTGCATCCGAAAAATTAATAGCTCCGAAATGCAGCGCATCGCATGTTCCGGGCGTAAATACTTCGGTGTGCTCTTTGTTAATACCATTTAAAGTGGCTTTGCGGGCAAAATCATCATTAAGTGTTTCGCTGAATCCATCTTCGTACAAAGAATATACAACCTTGGAATTTTTAAAGGTCGGGTCATCCTTATATATGGTTTTTAAATAAGCCGGTACCAATGCGCTCATCCATCCGTGGCAGTGTACCACATCGGGCGCCCATCCTAATTTTTTTACGGTCTCTAACGCACCTTTGCAGAAAAAGATCATGCGTTCATCGTTGTCTTCGTAAAACTTGTCATTAGCATCCCTGAATACGTGCTTGCGATGAAAATATTCGTCGTTATCCAGAAAATATACCTGCATACGTGCTGCGGGGATAGATGCAACCTTAATGATCAACGGATTATCATTATCATCAATAATAATATTCATTCCCGAGAGCCGTATCACTTCGTGTAAGCGATTACGCCGTTCATTGATATTGCCAAACCTGGGCATCAGAATACGAATTTCAAAGCCCTTATCCTGCATGGCCTGGGGAAGTTGACGGGTTATTTCAGAAATTTTTGTTAACTCGAGGAAAGGCGACATCTCGTGGGTAATATACAATAGCTTCGTTTTTGCCATCTCCAACTTTTAAATTTTTTGATTTAAGAATAGAAATTCGGAATGCAAATATAAGCATTATCTTAGGATATATCAACCAATTATGCAAATAAGGCTTGCTATTTCTTAAACAAATGCCAACCTTTGCCGGTTAAAATCCAACCGGAACTTGAATATAGCTACTACTAAGGCGGCCTTGCGGGATCATCTGGAGCCGCTGAGACAACAGCATAAAAGCATTGGTTTTGTTCCTACGATGGGTGCTTTGCACCAGGGGCATATCGCCCTGATTGAAAGATCACAGGAGCAGGCCGATGTAACTGTATGCAGCATTTTTGTAAATCCTACCCAGTTTAATGATCCGGAAGATTTGAAAAAATACCCGAAACCGGTAGCGCAGGATATTCACAAATTAGAGCAGGCCGGTTGCGATGTGCTTTTTTTACCCTCGGTAGAAGAGATGTACCCGCCGGGCGAACCGGACTGGCATATTGATCTGGGCGATCTGGAAACCCGTTTGGAGGGCGCTTTCAGACCCGGGCATTACCAGGGAGTTACCCAGATTGTAAAGAAGTTGTTTGATGTAGTACAGCCGGATATGGCTTTTTTCGGGCAAAAAGATTATCAGCAGATACTGGTTGTAGCTGAAATGGTTAAACAGTTCGGTATTCCCGTAACCATTGTTACCTGTCCGACTGTGCGGGAAGACAACGGCCTGGCTATGAGTTCGCGAAATGCCCGCCTGTCGGATGAAGAAAAGCAACACGCCCTGGTATTGTCAAGAGCCTTGTTTGAACTAAGGAAGGATTTTGGCCATAAACCGCTGGAGTGGCTTAAACAACGTGCGGTAGCTACCATTAACCATACAACGGGCGTAAATCTTGAGTATTTTGAGATATGCGATGGCACGACACTAAAGCCGGTAAAAACTGAAAACCATGAGCGTATTGTAGCTCTTACCGCTGCTTTTGTGGGCTCTACCCGCCTGATTGATAATATAATTCTGAAGTAATATTGTTTAACCGGAACTTGCGTTTTTAAAGTTTTAACTAACTTTGCACTATGATTATTGAGGTTCTCAAATCAAAAATCCATCGTGTTAGGGTAACGCAGGCGGAGCTGAATTATGTGGGCAGTATCACGATAGATGAAGATCTGATAGACGCTGCCAACATGATACCGAACGAGAAGGTTCAGGTAGTGAATAACAATAATGGCGCCCGTTTTGAAACTTATATTATTAAAGGCGAGCGTGGCTCAGGTATGATTTGTCTTAACGGTTCGTGTGCCAGGTTAGCCCAGGTAGGTGATATTCTTATTATCATGTCGTATGCGCACATGCCTATGGATGAAGCACGGGCTTATGAACCTATATTGGTTTTCCCGGATGATAATAACCGGTTGCTGAAATAATGAAATAAGTCAAAACCCAAAAAAGCAAACGGAGTAATGCACAAGCTGGAAGTTATAGAAAAGAAAATTATGACGGTGGAACAACTGGTTCCGCAGCTTAATATCTGGCGATTTCTGGGCAAAAAAATTGTGTTTACCAACGGTTGTTTTGACCTGCTGCATCTGGGGCATATCGATTACCTGGCTAAGGCGGCAGATATGGGCGATTGCCTGGTTGTCGGGTTAAATTCCGATAGTTCCACATCTGCTCTTAAAGGCCCCAACCGGCCCATAACCGATCAAAAATCGCGATCGCATATACTGGCTTCACTGTTTTTTGTAAGCGCTGTTGTTTTGTTCGATGAAAGTACTCCTTATGAATTGATTAAGGCCGTTAAGCCGGATGTGCTGGTTAAAGGCGCCGATTACACCATTGACCAGATTGTAGGTGCGGATATCGTGCAGGCCAACGGTGGTTCTGTACAAACCATTCAGTATATTGACGGGTATTCTACCTCTGCCATCGAAGCAAAAATCAGGAAGTCCGATCAAATTTGACAACTTTCTAAAAGTTGTCAAATTTTAGAAAGAATTAATCATCCTCAATTAAAAGCTTATTGTTGAAGTAATATTTATTATTCATTTGATCATGAAAATGGATATAGGCTTCAGTATTACCAAACCAGTTTATTACTTCTTCTCTCATTAGCTTACTAGCTGGATTATAAAGAATACGGTTGAACTCCAGTGCCATTCTCTAAAATTACCTATTAAGCCGTGTTTCTGTGGATTAGCATGTATATAATAAACCAGTTGAGTGAAATAATATTCATCGCTTATTAAAGCTCGTTTAAACGGTGTTTGGAATAGTGTTCCAACACGATTTTGCTGCTTATTGAAAGCCATTGCATACGATTGAAAAAATTTGCGAAACTGGCGACTGATGATTTCATGGGTTGATTGCGGATTGGTTGACCTTCTAAATGCTTTTAAGTCTAAATCTGATTTTACCCGAATCAATAAATGAAAATGATTATTCAATAAGCAATATGTATAGGTGTTAATAACGGGTGAAAGGTATTTATCGTATTTTTTCAAAAAGAACGAATAATTATTATCAGTGCGGAATAAGAGCTCTTGATTGACAGTACGATTATATACATGATAATATTGGCCTTCCTCAAACTTAGTATAATAATGTGCTGTGTGAGCCATAATCAAATATATCGATTTTAGCCGGCAATGATGAGAAAGTTATTTTTGACAACTTTTTAAAAGTTGTCAAAAATAAAATCTTAAAGTTGCTAAAGTAGAACAAGCCTGCAAACATTTATATGCAGAGGCTGTTCTAAAACCGTGCATGTATTAAAAGGAAAAACAGCGCTCATTACCGGTTCTGATTCCGGCATTGGTCACGCAATTGCGATAGCATTTGCAAAAGAAGGCGCCAATATTGTTGTTTGTTATCATAGTAATAAGCAAAAAGCCGAAGAAACTGCCGCTGAAATTAAGTCCGCCGGGCAACATGTATTAACCGTACAAGTTGATGTAAGTTCTGAAAACGATGTGAAGCAATTGTTCGAGCGTGCAATTGGCGCTTTTAAAAAGATAGATATACTGGTTAATAGTGCG
The DNA here is from genome assembly GCF_008274585.1 of Pedobacter sp. BS3. GTDB lineage: Bacteria > Bacteroidota > Bacteroidia > Sphingobacteriales > Sphingobacteriaceae > Hufsiella_A. The sequence continues at coordinate 5,528 of NZ_VTRT01000006.1, forward strand.
GCGGTAAATACCGCACACATAAACCTGGAAGATATGCCAACAGCAGTTTTTGACCGCACAATGCGTACAAACCTGTACAGTGTGTTTTTCTGTTGCCGCGAATTTCTTAATCTGCTGAAAGAAGAAAAGGTTTCTAATGCCAGAATCATCAATATCAGCTCTATTCACGAAGATGTTGTTGCGCCGGGCGGGGCTGGTTATAATGCTTCGAAGGGAGCTATTAAAAATTTAACCCGCACGCTGGCTCTCGAGGTGGCTAACCGTGGAATAACGGTAAATAACATTGCCCCGGGAATGATTCTTACACCAATGAACCAGCAGGCTATTGATAACAAATCGGTAAGAGATGAGGCCAGCAGTCATATTCCGTTACACCGGCCCGGAAATGCAGAAGAAGTTGCCAGAGTTGCTGTATTCCTGGCTTCGCCACAATCTGGTTATATAACGGGTTCTACCTATTTTATTGATGGAGGACTGTCTATTAACCTGGGTCAGGGAGCTTAGTGGATTTCTATTTCAAAAGGCTCATTTCCATCACATAATCGTTCATAAAAAACCGGTAATAAGGAATATCAACTTCAGCAACTATGTTAAAGCCTTGCTTTTGATAAAAGCTTAGCGCCGGATTATTGCGGTTTACATTTAGTTGAAGCGCAAGTCCATCCTGTTGCTTACAATGTTCTGCAATGTAAGTAATCAATGCTTTACCCGTACCCTTGCCCTGCTGCGAGGGAAGTACATATAATTTATGGATTTTGTACAGCTTGCGTTTGGGATCTATTAATGAAAATCCGGCGAACCCTACAGCGCTATTATTTTCTTCGGCTAATAAGAAGGTAATGCCTTCAAGCAATTGTTCTTTCAACGCTTCAACCGTATACATATTTTGCAGCATAAGCGCTATCTGTTCATCGGGAATAATATCCCGGTAGGAAGGCCACCAAATGGCTTCGGCCAGGCTACTGATAACGTCAACGTCGTTTAAGGTAGCTATGCGTATCGGCATGATTAAATGCTTTCGGCGATAAAGATAAATTCCTGCGAGAAGCACAGGCTGTAAAATCCGTCCTTAACAGTTTTATAGCAATGTCCGTCAATATGTTCTAATCCTGAAGTTTGTAAATGTGCCGGTTCGATGATAATTTCAATCGACTCGCCGGCTGTTTTCCATTTACTGAAACCGGAGCGTACCGGGAATATCTTTTTATGCGGTGTATAAACCACCAGATCGATATCGTGAACAAATAAAGCGTAATCCTTTACAGCGAATGTATTTGTAATAATATTAACCGAGGGATATTGTTCGCCAACAAAATATTTCAACCCGTCCGATAGCGGGTCGTCTTCGGTTGGCAAAACGAGGGTATGCGCCTGTGCAGGAAAGTGCTCATCAGGCGTAAGTACAGCATCGATTTTAACACCCAGCGAATCGGCATGTTCATACGCCTGATAAGATACCATAACGGTTGGGCTCCATTCCAGTAGCTGACCCAGATGCTCGTGGTTAAAATCCTCCAGGTCAATAATCAGCAAGGCTGGTTCCTGCTTTTCGCGTACAATGTGATGTGACGACATGCGATGCCAAAGTTAAACGTTATAGGTTGTAAGTTATAGGTTTTAGGTAAAAGGTTGGAAGGCGGAAGGCAATTAGTGATAAGTTTTAGGTTATACGTAGTACGTTTTAAGCTATAATAAAGACAAGAAGCACAGTCTTGCTCCCCTTTCCCTTGGAGAGGGGTTGGGGGTGAGGCTTCACTCTGAAAAAGTGAGCAGGCTATGCTGGCTGGCTGTATGAATATCCCGCCATACCCGGTTTATTTCGGATGCCGGGTTAGCAGCTATCAGTCCGCAAAAGGGATAAAGCTCGTCGGTACAGGTGATGGCATATCTTGCCAAAGCACGACTGCTCACACTGGTTGCCTGTAGTATTTGCTGAGGGATAGACTCGTTTTTGTTGCAAAACTGCCAGGAACGCTCAATATACTGGTAAAAGGAAACACGTAATTCGCTGATATGGTCTTTAACCTGGCGAAGTTTGCCGTTCAGCAGTTGTTTTTGCTTGTCGGTGAGTTTTTTGCTGTGCATACGTTGTTCAAAAAACTGTTCGCACAAATCCATAAAATGGATGGCCATACCGCTAATGTTTGCAGCCAGCGTAGTTTCAGCCAGCTGCAAAAACGGGTAACGATGAACAGGATTGTCTATTACTGTATTCTCCGCATCAATTTTAAAGCACCTGCTTGTGGGTACATGCAGTTTTTTTATAGCAAATGAATGACTGCCGGTTGCTACCATCCCGATGCTGCTCCAAGCAGGCACTAATTCTACTTCATCTTTTTTAAAAATGAATGATAAAATCAGCGGGCTGCCATCGGCATTGAGCACGGGCGTATTCTCTTCGGTAATTACACAGTTTGCCGTAAACCATGTGGTGTGTGGGGCTCCGGTGGCATATTTCCATTGTCCGTTAATCTCATATCCAGTGGAGGTAATGTTAGCCGTGCCGGTGGGCGCTCCGCTGCCTCCCAGGCATACATCGCGGTCGGCAAAAATCTTTTCGGCGATATCCGGCGATAAGAAACCTCCGAACCAGCCGGCCCCGCAGCATAAGGTTACCGTCCAGCCAAAGCTACCATCGGCCCAGCTCATACCTTCTTCCAGTTTAATGGCATCGGGTAAATTAAATTGCAGCCCACCATATACGTTGGGTACAAACAATTTAAACCATTGCTGCCGGTAAATCAATTCCAATTGTTTAGAATGCAGACTTCCGCGTTGCTCGGCCTGAGCCGCATACTGACGGATAATTGCTGTCCATTCAGTATTCAGAAAAGATGAAGGGTGCGGTGTTTGATGCATAGTGTTGCGGGTTACCTGTTATGAGTTGTGTGTTACCGTTACCTTATGAGCTGTACAAAATTTTCTCCGTAACAGGTAACCCACAACACGTAACTCATATTGTGCGTTCCTGCCGGTATAATTTCTTCCATTCACGATATCCTAAAATAGCTATAATGAACAGGAAAATAGTTAATAAAGCGAAAAGCGGCAACTTTTTATGAAACAGCAGCGGCACGGCAAAAAAGTTGGATATATTCAGTAAAATCCAGTTTTCCATTTTACGCCGGGCCAGCAGCCACATACCTGCCCATGCGGCTGATGATACCCAGGCATCTATCAGCGGCACATCAGAATCGGTAAAATGTTTCAATGCCAGGTACAAGATGACCCATCCGCCAAAAACAATAGCCAGCGTAATTAACCATTCCTGCCGGGTGGAGTAACTTATTTTTACCGGCGGCTCATTTTTTTTGCGATACCAGTATATCCAGCCGTAAACGCTCATCACCACATAGTACACATTCAGCAGGCATTCGGCGTACAGGCGGGCCTCAACCAGCAAAACCATAGAAAGCAGGATGCCGGCTATCCCGGTAGGGTATAGCCAAACATTATTCACCCGGGCCAGCAGTACTTCGGCCACGCCTAAAGAAACAGCTATCCATTGCAGGATAGTTGTTTCTTTAAGCTGTTCGGCCAGCAAATGATACCAGTTTTGCCACTCCATACTTAAAATTTTACGTTCAGCGCCAGCAGGAAATTGCGTGTTGCCTGCGGGAAGTAGAAGTTCTCGGTAATCATGCGATGGTCTACAACCGAGCTGTAGGTATAACCATTGCTTTCATACCGCTCGCTGAACAGGTTATTTACCATCAGGGTTAGCCCGATATTTTTAATCCCCGTGAAAGCGGTTTGATAATGCAGGCGTAAGTCATTTACAAAAAACGGGTCGAGCTGCCGTTTGCCGTTGGATGTGTTATCCAGGTATTGCCGTCCCACATACTTAGATAACAAGGCAATTTCAGCATTTTTTACCGGCTGCCAGCTCAGCTCGCTGGATGCGATAAAGTTTGGTGAAAAGGCAATATCCGGTTTGTCGTAACTGTTAACGATGGTATTGACCAGGTCATAATTGGCATCGTACTCATAAATCACTTCGTCAAACTGTTTGATTTTGTTGCGGCTTAATGTTGCCGTTAATCCCCAGGTTAATGAGGGCACCAGCTTTGTCCGGGCATCCAGCTCCAGGCCCATACGTGAACTTATCGGCACATTTTGCCGGATGGATTCGCCGACATCATTTACAGCGCCGGTTAAAATCAGCTGGTCTTTATAAAACATGCCGTAGGCGTTCAGCCCGATATTAAACCCGGAAGTGGCGATACGGTAGCCGGCTTCCACATCCTGCAGGTTTTCTGATTTCGGACGGGTTGCCGGTGTGGAGTTTACATAATCGTCGCGGTTAGGCTCTTTGTTAGCCACAGCATACGAAATATAAATATTGCTGTTGTCTGTAAGCTGATGCATGATGCCCACTTTCGGGTTAAAAAAGTTGAGCCTATCATGCTGGTCCAGCGGACTGCGGTTTTTGTCTGTTCCGCTGATGGTGTAATCAATATTACGGTATTGTAAATCGCCATACAAACTGGTTTTACCCAACTGATAAGTGGCTTTTAGATACGTGTTAAAATCTTTTTTAACGCCTTTGCCATCGTAATAATGCTGATGAATATCGCCATCCGATGCATACTGCGCCCAGATTACCTCGCCAAAATGACGTCCATCGTATTCGTTATAAGCGCCGCCCCAGGTAAGATTGAACTTTAGCGATGGTTTATAGTCCAGCGAATAGGTGAGGCCGTAGAAATCATTATCCAGCCAGCGGCGGCGAACAAGGTCGGTTTTGCTTATGGTTTCTGAACCAATCAGGACATTATCTAACCCGTAATTGGCCAGCTTCTGGCTGTATTTGTACTCCTCGTAATACCCACGGCCATACGTATAATGCAAGGCGCCGTTAAATGTCAGCTGGTTTGAAAAATGGTGCGAATACAGCAGTTGGTAATGGTCTTGTGTATAATTATCCGTCTGGTCAGGATACAGGAACTGGCTGTATTTGCGGTTGTCTGCATTAAACAAATTGAGCGAATCGGCGGTGGTATTGTACAGGTAACCTACGTTATCGTAATAATGGCGGTACAGGCTGTCCATATTTCCGGTAAGCTTAGCTTCGGGCACACCATTCCACACCTGGAACGTGGTTTCCTTGCCGGACAGCACATTTACACGAAGCAAATCTTTTTTGCCGTAATATGCGCCGCTCAGGAAGAACGATTTTAAATCGGATGAGCCTCTATCCACATAACCGTTGGATTTAATCCGCGATAAGCGGCCATCAAAAGTAAATTTACCGTTAATGAGACCTGTGCCAACGTTTACGGTGTTTTTCCAGGTATTGTACGAACCGAATGTATTGTTCAGCTCGGCATAAGCGGAATCACGGCGGGTATTGGTCTGGATGTTCAGGCTGGCGCCAAACGCCCCGGCGCCGTTGGTTGAAGTGCCCACGCCACGCTGTACCTGGATATTGTCTACCGATGAGGCGAAATCAGGAAGGTCGATGAAAAAGCTGCCCTGGCTTTCCGCGTCGTTCAGCGGGATTCCGTTAATGGTTACGTTGGTCCGGGTCGGGTCGCTGCCGCGGATGCGGATTCCGGTGTAACCAATTCCTGCCCCGGCATCGGAGGAAACCACTACCGAAGGCGTTTGATTAAGCAGGTAAGGCAAATCCTGGCCTAAATTGTTTTTCTCGATTTCGGCTTTACTGATATTGCGGTACGTAGCGCCGGTATTGCTGGTGGCACGGGTAGCGCTTACCAATACCTCGTCAACAAGCTGGCTGACCGGAGCCAAAGTAATATTGTACGTTTGGTTGCCGGTAACCCGGATGGTGCGGCTTTGGGTTTGATAACCCAGAAAAGAAACCCGGATTAGGTGTTCTCCAGCTGTTACATCGTTAAATTGATACGTTCCGTCTGAACCGGACTGAGTAACCCGGTTGCCCAGGTAAACACTGGCTCCCGGCAAAGATTCGCCGGTAGAATTGCTGATTTTTCCGTTTACCACAAACTGCGCCATAGCTAACGCAGGCAACAGGATAACTGCCAGGGCAGTTAAAAAATGTTTTTTCACGTTTCTGAATAATTTTTAGTTAAACAATGCTGCATGCAGGGGAACGTGCAGATACGTTAACTTACCTCCCTACGCCGGCATTACCCGGATCAGGTGCTTGAAAAAGTGAGGCTATGGCGCTGACACATTTCAGCGTTAACCTTCAGCTTTTTCAATGGGTATAATCTCAGCCTGTTTTTGTGTTTGAGCGTGGTTTAGCTAGCATGTTGCCACATCATCACAAACAAGGCACCCCTATTAATGAGGCAAAGGTATAAAAATTGTTTGGTTTGGTAGGACAAACGCATCTAAAAAAATGGTGGCGTCATTGTCCCCAGGTTTCGGGAAAGGGCGGGATTGCGGGTAGAGTGAAGCAATCTCGTTGTTAATTGCAAGATTGCTTCGGCTCACACGGCCCCACGCAGCCTCGCAATGACGTGAACGTCTTGATGTATTTGCCCTGAGTTGTTTAGTTGTTGGGCTCTTATAATTACCTATGACTATGGTTTCTTGCCGGTATTGATTTTAGTTACTTTAAACGGATGCCGTATAGCGGCGTGTGCGGCTTGTTTGGCTACTTCGGCAGCTTCCGGGCTTACTTTTTCAGGACGATAACGTTCGGTGGGGGCTTCTTCACCAAACAAGGCCTCAAACCAGGTGCAGGCCGCGATAAACCGGCCAATATATAAATCTAAATGATGACCGTCACGGGTGAGGTTATTACCCAAAAAGGTGTTGCGGGCATTCTGAATGGCGGTGCCCGATGGTACGATCAGGTCAAAATGGAATTTTTTCCTGGCCTTGGCAGACGCTTCCATAATTTTACTGTACATCTGTAATTGGTTACTTCCGTAATCAGCATAACCTGCATGGGTAGAGTTGGGTGCGTAAGCCCAGGTTTGGTGCCAGATATATTTCACATGAGGGTCATTCACACTGTCTAAAAAATGTTTTATCCCTATGAGCGGTTCAATATACGTTTCAAACTTGCCTGATAATACGCTGGCCTGCTGGATGGAAACATAATCCCACGGCTCGTTCTTCAGGGCGGTGAGAATGCTCACATCGGCGGTTGTTGTTTTATGTCCGTCTGCGAAAATTTTCCGGTAGCTGTAGGCACTTTTATTACCCTGAATGTTTTGCCAGTGAAGCGATAGCGGTGCGCCGCCAATATACAGGTTCCCGATAACGATATGTTTGCCTGCCGCATCTGCCAATTCATGCAGGTACTGTTCTACAGCATCCTGAGAAAAACTGTTGCCGATAGCCAATACCCGGAGTGTATCGTTATTAGCCGGTTGGCCAAACATCACAGCTGGTGATGTAATCAATAATAGAATGAAAAATAACCGGGATATTTTCTTTGACAGGATCATTGGTTTCAAAATTATCTGATAGTTTGACTTCAAACTTAAGTAAAATGCCTGAAAGGAGAAAGGTTAAGGGTTGGATAAATACCCACGGAAGAAAATATTGCCGGAATAAATCAAAGGATCGTATATCTTCTGATTTTATCCTGTAAATTGCTTTTTACCTGTTCAGAGGTGTTTGCCCTGTGTAACTTGCGCTCATTTTAAGACTATAAGCAATAGTTTTAACTATCTTAGCCTCAAAAATGGATAGCCAGGAGGTCATTAAAATAGCCGTTGTAGGCCCTGAATCAACCGGTAAATCAACGCTTTCGGAGCAGCTGGCAGCACATTATCGTACCGTTTGGGTGCCCGAATATTCCCGCGAATATTGCAGTCGTTTAACGGGCGATTGCACCTGGGAAGATGAGATCAATATCTTTTACGGGCAGCTGGAATTAGAAAAGCGATGGCTACCCCGGGCCAATAAGTTACTGATATGCGACACTACGTTTATAACCGTTAAAGTCTGGAGCGAGCATGTATTCGGGCGGGCTCCGCAACAGGTGCTGGATGAGCTGCCCCGTCACCTTTACGATCTGTACCTGCTTATGGATATCGATCTGCCCTGGCAGGATGACCCTTTACGAAATTTCCCCGGCCTGAGGGCGCACTTTATGAACGTTTGGGAAAGCGAGCTCAGGCAACTCAATGCTTCCTACCAGCTCATATCCGGACTTGAAGAGCAACGTTTTCAGGCGGCTGTGCAAACCATAGATCGTTTCCTGGAGCAGTATGATAAATGACGTCATCCTACTTGTAACTTTCTGCCGTTAACTTTCTACTTTCAACCTGATATCTTTTATTTTCGCAGTATGACAATCGAACAGCTTTACGGCCTGTACACTCAATACCCGGTAATTTGCACCGACACCCGGAAAATTACTGAAGGATGCCTGTTTTTTGCCTTAAAAGGCGAAAATTTTGATGCCAACCAGTTTGCCGGTCAGGCCATAGCGTTGGGGGCAGCTTACGCGATCATTGACCGTGCTGAGTGCCAGGCCGGCGAACGTTTTATCTTAGCAGATGATGTGCTGACTACTTTACAGCAATTAGCACGATACCACCGCGACAGGCTGAATATCCCGGTAATCGGTATCACCGGCACAAATGGGAAAACCACAACCAAAGAGCTGATCAACGCAGTTTTAAGCCAGAAATATACCACCTATGCTACACAGGGCAACCTGAATAACCATATTGGTGTTCCGCTTACCTTGTTAGCTGTTGGCCGGGATATTGAAATAGCTGTTATCGAGATGGGGGCCAATCATCCCGGTGAAATTGAATTTCTTTGCAACATTGCCCGGCCAACACATGGCATTATTACCAATGTTGGCAAGGCGCACCTGGAAGGTTTTGGCGGATATGAAGGCGTGAAACGCACCAAAGGCGAATTATACAGGCATCTTGCCCAAACCCGCGGCATTGCCTTTATTAATCACGATAATACGGAGCTGATAGCCATGAGTAACCTTGCGGCATTGCAGAACAGGATTTACTACGGCACGGGTACGGATAATGTTGTAAGTGGCAGTTTTGATATTATTGATAATTTTCTACGGGTACATTGGAAGCATCCAGATGGTACGTTGCATGAAGCGCAGTCAAACCTTACGGGAACCTATAATTTTGAAAATGTGCTTGCCGCCATTTGCATCGGCAGTTTTTTTGAGCTTCCACCTGAGCAGGTTAACCGGGGAGTAGCGGCCTACCGGCCAACCAATAATCGCTCGCAGATTACCCAAACCGGGCATAATGTGTTGGTTTGCGACTATTACAACGCCAATCCCAGCAGCATGGCTGTAGCTCTGGAAAACCTGGCTGCCTTGAAGGCAGAACATAAGGCCGTAATTTTAGGCGATATGTTTGAGCTGGGCGCTGAGGCAGCGCAGGAGCACCAGGCTGTAGTGCAACGTGCGGCAAGCCTGGACTTAGATAAGCGCATTTTTGTTGGTAAGGAGTTTTATGAGCTACGCCATCGCTTTGCAGGAGATTTTTACCTGACCACGGCCGATGCTTATGCAGCCCTGAAGCAACATCCACTGGAAAATTACACCATTCTCTTAAAAGGTTCGCGAAGTATGAAGCTTGAGCAATTGGTTGAACTGCTGTAAAAAGGCAAGCCTTTAAAGCCAGTTTATAAATTCCCTAAAATTGGCGTATTTTTGCCATCCATGAGAAGAAACTGCGGTTCCGAAACGCTTATTCCTGACGTAGAGATTATTGATATTGCCGAAGAAGGTAAGGGCGTAGGTAAAGCCAGCGACCTGGTGCTGTTTATTGATAAGGGTGTTCCCGGCGATATGGTTGATGTATCGGTATATCGCAAGAAGAAGAACTTCGCGGAAGCAAAAATTACAGGCTTCAAACGATTATCGTCACACCGTACAGAGCCCTTTTGCCAGCATTTTGGCGTATGCGGTGGCTGCAAATGGCAGCACATGACTTACGGTGCACAGTTACAGTACAAGCAGAAAAGCGTAACCGATGCCTTGACCCGTTTAGCCAAAACAGACCTTACCGGGCTTGAACCGATTCTGCCGTCTGCCGAAACGCAATTCTATCGTAATAAGCTCGAATTTACATTCTCGAATAAGCGCTGGCTAACCGGTGCCGATGATATAACTCCGGATAGTATCGATATGAATGCGCTCGGTTTTCATGTGCCGCTGCGGTTCGATAAAATACTCGATATTGAGAAATGCTGGCTGCAGGCTGACCCTTCAAACGAAATCCGTAATAAAATAAGGCAATATGCGTTGGTTAATCAACTTTCGTTTTACGATTTGCGTAATCACGAAGGTGCGCTTCGCAACCTGATCATCCGCACCAGCTCAACCGGTGAGCTTATGGTGATCGTGGTTTTCGCTTATGCGGATGATGAACTGATCAACGACTTGATGGAGTATGTAAAACAGGAGTTTCCGCAAATTACCTCGTTGCTCTACATCTGCAACCAGAAAAAGAACGACACCATTTTTGACCAGGAAATTCATGTATATGCCGGTCGCGATCATATTTTTGAAGAAATGCAGGGGCTGCGGTTTAAGATCGGGCCTAAGTCATTTTATCAAACCAATTCCCGGCAGGCGCATGAGCTGTACAAAATAGCCCATGATTTTGCCGGCTTTACCGGTAACGAACTGGTCTATGATTTGTACACCGGAGCCGGAACCATTGCCAACTTTGTAGCCCGGTCGGTAAAGAAAGTAATTGGGGTAGAGTACGTTCCAAGCGCTATCGAAGACGCCAAAATCAACTCGACTATTAATCATATCGACAATACCGAATTTTATGCCGGGGATATGAAAGATGTGCTTACCGCCGGGTTTATGAATCAGCACGGTAAACCCGACGTAGTTATTACCGACCCGCCGCGGGCCGGTATGCATGCCGATGTGGTTAGCCGTTTGCTGGAAATGGAAGCGCCAAAGATAGTTTACGTAAGTTGCAATGCTGCTACGCAGGCCCGCGATATTGCGTTGCTGAAAGAAAAATACGACGTAAAACGCATTCGCCCTGTAGATATGTTTCCGCATACCCAGCACGTAGAAAATGTAGTATTGTTAACTTTGCGGATGGTTGAACAGAATTGAAATGGACTTACAGGATTTATTAAACCAGGAAAACAGCGGTGACGGACAACAGAAAGCAAGTCCGTTAAAAAGCCTTGAAACAGACCTGAAATTTTACAGCGACTCTATGAAAGAAGTGGCCGTAGAAATTATGGTCGAAGGCATTTCGGCATATCCCATTTTCATTGCTCACCAGCATGAAGTAAATATCGGTGAAGTTATTCTGGACAGAAACGAACTGAACACCGAGTGGACCATCCAGGTTTCAACCCTGGAGGAATTTGTAGAGCGCAATATTATACACGAGGATAAAAAAGAGCTCTTTATTAAACATTACAAAAGCGCCCACAAATACATGTGCCTATTTGTAATTGTACCCGAAGGCGCTAATTTTGTGTTTTACCCGTATACAGGTTAAAGTAAAAAGTCAAAATTAAAAATTAAAAAGCTGCAAAGCGCTCACCTTTTAAGGCTGACTTTGAATTAACAGTAATTTAGTAACATGGCCGATAAAAACGTACTCATACTCAATAACAAGCAGGTGCAGCAGCGTATAGACCGCATGGCCTACCAGATTTGGGAAGATAATCTTACTGAAAAAGAGCTGGTCATGGCCGGCATTGCCGATTGCGGTTATGTGCTGGCACAGCGGGTAACGCAGGTGCTCGAAAAAATTTCGGGTATCAGGGTTATCCTGATGAAAATAGAGCTTGATAAAGACAGTACTCATCTAAAGGCTAAAACAGATATTGATATTGAGCAATGCGCCAATAAGGTAGTGGTGCTGGCTGATGATGTGCTGAACAGCGGTCGTACGCTGGCTTACGGATTGGGCGTTTTCCTGGATATACCACTTAAAAAGCTGCGCACTATGGTTATGGTAGACCGTAGCCACCGTGTTTTCCCGGTAACCACCGATTTTACTGGTATTGCGCTGGCTACCGTTTTAAAAGAGCACGTGGATGTTTCGTTAGGAACAAAAACAGGTAAGGACTTTGTTTCGCTGCGGTAGACCCGTTAATCTTCCGTACAGTCACAAATTGGTATATATTTCTTTCTTTGTTCCCCGGTATGCAGGCGAAATAAGATAGTCCAGCGAGATATTTTCTTCTTCTGCCAGAAGCTGTAGCTGATACCGGCTTTCAGCCAGTTTATCATTATCGCCCAGCATGGTATAAATATCAATTAGCAGGTAATAGAGTATGATCTGGTTGAGAACAATCCCGTTTTCCTTAAAAATTTTAATACCCTCCAGCGCATCCTGAATGCTTTGGGTAAAGTTTTCCTTGTTCTTATTCAGTTCGGCCTTTAGTATCAGTAACATGGCTTTGGCATAATTGGTAAATGTGTACCCTTCGTAGTTGGTTCTGATGGCTGTAAGCGTTTTTGCAATTTTTTCGGCAGATTCATTCTGGTTAAGACGGGCGCATGCTATCCCCAGCAGGGTAAGCATATAAATAGAAAAGCTTGAACGCTTATAAAAAAGCTGCGGGTGAATCTCACGTATCGCCATGATAATATTTAATGCTGATGCTTTGTCTCCATAAAATATATTCACAAGTGTTATGAATACATAAGTAATAATCTGTTCAGGCGCAATATTATCGGTTGTCCGGGATGTAAATAATCCGGAAAATTCTTTTAATGTTTTGATGCTATCCGTTAATTCCCTATTAGAAACAGGTATATCAGAAATCTTGCGATAGATCAAACAAAGTGCTTTAAGCGGATAAGCCAGCCAGCTATCCTGAGGAGGTTTAACCTTGCTTAAATACTCAAATTCTGTTTCAATTTGCTTTTTATCGCATTCCAGAGTGGCAATGATCACCAAAATAAAATGGTAAATGATGGCTTCATCCTCATGTTCTGTAAGGCTGAGCAGCGAGTAAATGGCCTCTTTATAACAGGGATCCATAAAATCAAAGTGCACCAGCTCATTGATAAAAGCCTGATGTAACTGCCGTATGGTTGCTACCATTTCCGGCTTTTGCTTTATTTTATTGCTTTTCAGGGTTTCTGCAATAAAAAGTATGATGTAATTTTTTTCGTTCAGGGTAATATGAAGATTTAAGATCCCGGTAAGCGGTTTTAAATCATTATTCATTACCGTGTACCTGATGGCCCATTGCAGCAGATGGAGCCGTACCTGCGCCATCTCATATTCCATATTGATATAGTTAAATAATTGCGCATTAACCCTGCGGTCGAATTTTTCTAATATTTCTATGAACAAAAAATACTCGAATATATTGGGATGAATAAAGCGGATGATCTCCCGTGGGTGCGTGCTTTCAAAATGCTTTTCTTCCAGCAGGATGCCATCTACCAGCAACTGCTCATAAGCATTTTTCAGCATGGTTATTTCCTGCAAAATAGATTCCTTGTATATCAGGTTACCTTTTTTAGCATAGTCTGTGATCTGGATGATCCGCTTTAGCAGGATGAGCTTTTCAGTATAATTTTTAGACAGGTAGATTTTCTGTCGCACAAACCGTGATATGAGCTCATAATAGCTCAGATTTGCGTGGTAATCAAAATCGCGGTTCTCTTCTTTTAGCTGGTAATAAAGCTGGATATAAAAAGGATATTTAAACTGCGACCAAAGCTTGGGATTGATCTTATCCAATTCCACATGGTCAATTTTGGTAACGATCTGGGTGATCTCTTTATCTGTAAGAGGCGGAACGTTTGAAAAATCATCCAGCTGGAAGTAATTACCGCAAAACCACTGCGATTTTAGGTAGGCCGAATGCCGTATACGGTCGTAAAACGTTATCCAGGTAATAGACCGCATGCTCAGTATTATTTTTAACCATTTGTTACTATCGTTAGCGCAGATAAAATTGGTTAAGCTATCAAAAAGATGGCTGATCTGGTCTTTCCTGAACAAAATCTCATCAAACCCATCCATAATAAGTACAATTTTTCCGCGACATTCATCAGGATGCTGATTGAAATAATCGATAAAGCTTTGGTTTATGCTGAACCCGAGCTGTTCATTAATCCAGCTTTCAATATCCAGGGTTACATTATCGGCATTTGAAAGCATATTGGCATTTACAAACAGGATAATGGAATTTGCATGGGGAGCATCGTTGCCCCGAAACAGGTTTTCTACCAAATGGCTTAACAGGATGGTTTTTCCATAGCCCGGTTGTGATATAAAGCAGGTAAAACTATAGTTACTCTTTAAAAAATAATCGATATCACGTTCGGCAAACTGCCTGCTAACCGTTAAATTGTAAGGAATTCCCGAACGGTTCTGAATAGTTTTCAGGGTAAAATCAGTAATAGATTGCGCCCGTTGCTGTACCGCCTCCCATTTGCCAGGCTGTATGCTTACCGATGCTAAAGTTTCTGTTGTACAAAATTCTTCCCAGCTTTCCACATCTATAAATTCACATAGCACGGATATGGTAAAAACCGAGAACTGATGCTTTGCATCGGCAAAACCATACAGGCGTTTTATAGTGGTTTCGCTGATGCTCTTATGAACCTTTCTGCTTATTTCCATGGCGATGGTTTTGCAGTCGGCAGGTGTGACTATCTTAATTCCGGCTTTAAATTGTACTAATTTCTTTAATTGATCTAAGTGTGAAGGGCTAAGTTTCGGCATGGTAATTAACTATTAGGTCACTCGGTTTATTTTTTAAGGAAAATACGAATTAATAATACGGTAATGGCAATGAAAGGTTATGCAATGAACAAAATGAATAAACTGAACATGAAATAATAGATGGATTGACTAATTGGTTGTTAGGGTTTTATTTATATCGGTTGTTCACATAATAGGTTTTATGATAAACTCTTTAAATTAATTTTTGAATAAAATGAATGAAAAGTTGGACGGACACGTGCAACTGAATAAGTTGAATAACGTTTGAAGAAATACATATTAATAATATTGAGCAATAATTGTCTTTTAAGCTCAATTTATTTAATATGACATTAACCTATACTCCTGCGGAAAAACAAAAACGATGCCCCATTTTTAGTTTTAACTTATTACTATTAGCATTAACGTTTTTGTGTTTAACATCGTATGCGCAGCAACCTGTGCAACGCGTTTATGCCAATTCTGCCCAAAAAAGCGCAGACGATTATCTTCTGATCATTAAAGCCGGGTATGTTGAAAATGAAGGACAGGCCGTGGATGGTAATCCCCAAAATGCCGCTACGCTTAATTCAACGGTTGTAAATGTGCTCGGTGCAAATATTGGAGGTCAGGCAGCCCTACGTTTACGCTTTACCGGTGCCGATAAACCTTCGGCAGGTGTTCCACTTACCATAAAGCTGGGTATAGGCGGCAACGTGCTGTCAGCATTAGACGGTTTAACGGTGCAGGCCGTGAACGGCGCCGCTACCAGCAATAATGGCAATGGTAATGAGGTTGGGCCGGTTTACAAAGCATCCAGCCTGGTAAACCTGCTGGGCGGTGAAAACCAGGTAGAGTTTACCATTACGCCAACTGTTGCTTACGATGGTGTAAAAATAAAGCTCGGTGGAACCGGGGATATTTTATCCGCGGGAGTATTAGCATCAGCAAAAGTATACCATGCTTATTTTACCAAACCCGCTACCGGCGTGGTATGTAATGCCCCCATTGACCTGTTGTATGGCTCTACCGGTAACCTTGCCGGCAGCCTTAACCCGGTAGAAAATCCGGGTAATGCCATTGATGGAAATGAAAATTCTTCGGCATTGCTTCGTGCCAATGTCAGCGCTTTAAATAAAACCTTTCTTACAGCCGTATATCCCTCATTATCAAAAGCCGGCGATTCTATACGGTTGGTTATTCAGCCGCAAGGCACCGGTTTATTAGATGCTACCTTATTAGCCTCTAATTTTACCGTACGTACCTATAAAGACAATACCGATAACGGCGCCCTTGCATTGCAATCCTCATTTCTCCATTTAAGCCTGTTAGGCGGTTCGGGCAATAAATATGTATTGACCTATCCGGTAAATAAAGCCTTTAACAGGATACAACTATCGTTGGGCGAAGGCCTGGTCAATGCATTGAGCGGGTTATACGTGTACGAGATGGGCCGGATTGCACCCAGTCCCGTTATACAGGCGCCGGGCCTATCAGGTAATACCTTGACCGTATGCCAGGGTATAGCGCTCGATATATCCATAACCAACCCGGAGACCGACGCTGTCTATAAGTGGTTTGATGCCGAAACCGGTGGCAGTGAAGTAACCAACGGCGTTTCGGCAAATGGCACATTGTTTTCTCCCACCGGGCTGGCGGCAGGAAGTCATGATTTTTATGTTGCCGTATACAGAAACGGATGTACCGATCCCGCATCGGGCCGTACAAAGGTAACCATCATCGTTACCCCGGCAGCTACAGCAGCACAAATAACCGCTCCGGGAACAAGCGTTTGCCCGGGACAGACCGCCACGCTGGCAGCGCCTTCGCTAACAACAGCCGGAAGCATCAGTAATCCAGTATTCACCTGGTATTTTGACCAGGCTAAAACCTTGCCGGTAACCAGCGGCACTACAGACGGGGTAACCTATACCTTAAATGCCGACGGCTCGCTGAATATATCCGGCTTAACCGCCACCAAAAGCTACTATGTGAGCGTACAGGGCACAGGTGTTTGCGAGAATGTTGCCGGCGATCTGAAAGAAGTGACCGTAACGGTAAATACTACACCGCAGCCTGCACTAAACCTTTCGGGAACACAGATCATCGGCACCGGCGGAACCTTGCAGTTAGAGGCAACCTCGGCCGGAGCAACAGCCTTCCAATGGTATAAAGATGGCAATCCGCTTTCGGGCGAAACAGCAGCAACGTTAACCAGGAGTAATGTAACAAGCGCCGACGCCGGCGTATATACGGTAATTGCTTTTGGTGCCGGCGGATGTGCTTCTGTTGTCAGTGTGCCGGTTACCATACAGGTGGCAGGCTTTGGCAGCACCAAAACCGTTAGCGGCTTAAATGCCGATGGCAAGATCGAGGCCGGCTCAACGCTGACGTACACCATAACGGTAAGCAATACCGGTTCAACAACGTTAACGGGCATTACCATCAGCGACCAGATCCCGGCCGGAACCACGTATGTAGCTGCCTCGGCCGATAACGGCGGCGCTTTAACCGGCAGTACATTGAACTGGACGATTGATGTCCCTGCCGGAGATAACAAGGCCGTAAGCTTCCAGGTAAAAGTAACCGATGATCTGACCGGGCTGGCTGCCATTGGCAATACAGCTACCGTAACTAATCCGGCCGATCCCGGCAATCCGCAAAACCCGGAAGTTCCGCCAACGCCGACCGATCAGCAGCGGACATTTACCAGCACCAAAACCGTAAGCGGTTTAGATGCAAACGGTAAGATCACGGCCGGATCCGAATTAACCTATACCATCACCATACAAAATACCGGTAACGTTGCCCTTACGGGGATAACCGTAGCCGACCCGATCCCGGCGAATACTACGTATGTAGATGCATCGGCCGATAATGGCGGCACATTAACGGCCGGTGTGCTGAACTGGACAGTAGATGTTCCCGTAGGGCAGAGCAGATCGGTAAGCTTCCGGGTTACGGTTCCCGGCGATTTAACAGGTATTCCGTCTATCGGGAATAAAGCAACGATAACCGATCCGGCTGATCCGGGCAATCCGCAAAACCCGGAAGTACCGCCAACACCTACCGATCAGCAGCGGACATTTACCAGCACCAAAACCGTAAGCGGTTTGAATACCGATGGTAAGATCGATGCCGGTTCTGAGCTGACCTATACCATCACCATTCAAAATACCGGAAATGTTTCCTTAGCAGGTCTGTCGGTAACCGACCCGATCCCGGCCAACACCATTTATGTGGACGGATCGGCCGATAATGGCGGTGTGCTTACAGCCGGAGTTCTTTCCTGGACAGTGGATGTTCCGGTAGGACAAAGCAAATCGGTAAGTTTCCGGGTAACCGTGCCGGATGATTTAACGGGCATCCCATCCATTGGCAATAAAGCTACTATAACCGATCCGGCTGATCCGGGCAATCCACAGAATCCGGAAGTTCCGCCAACACCAACCGATCAGCAACGGAAATTTACCAGTACCAAAACCGTAAGTGGTTTGAATACCGATGGTAAGATTGAGGCCGGATCCGAACTAACCTACACCATTACAATACAAAATACGGGTAATGTTGCGCTTACCGGTATCGCTATCAGCGATCAGATACCGGCCGGAACTACATATATAGATGCCAGCGCCAATAACGGCGGGACATTAACTGCCGGAGTATTGAACTGGACGGTAGATGTTCCGGTAGGGCAAAGTCTGCCGGTAAGCTTCCGGGTTAAAGTAGCTGATGACCTGACTAATTTTGCTTCCATTGGCAATAAAGCTACCGTAACCGATCCGGACGATCCGGGCCATCCGCAGAATCCGGAAGTGCCGCCAACGCCAACCGATCAGAGATCTGATTTTACGGTAACCAGTTCGGTTGCATCAACCAACCCCGATGGTAAAGCACACCCGGATGATGTATTAACCTACACTATTACGGTAACCAATGCAGGAAATATGCAGCTTAGCAACATCAGTGTAACCGATCCTGTTCCTGCCAAAACCACCTTTGCGTCGGCAGAAAATGGCGGCTCGCTTGATGCCGGAACCAATACGGTGAACTTTACCATTCCATCGTTGGCGGTGGGAGCTTCCGCAACGGTAAGTTTTAAAGTTACTGTTCAGCATAACCTGGGCGGTACGTCGGTTATTTCCAACACGGCAACAATTACCTATAATACCATTCAAAAAACCACCCAGGCCGATATTGCCGTAGGCTGCGATGTAACCACAGTAGCCGATCTGATGGTGAACGGTGGCCCTGGCGGAGATATTTGCGTATCGTCAACCAGCGTACAGATCAGCACATCAGCAGCCGGGTTAACTAACCCGATATTTTACCTGTATAACGGAACCAACCTGGTTTCAAGCAATACAACAGGCGTATTTACGGTGGCTACCATTGCGGGTAACACCTACACCTATTCCGTAGGTGTAAGCGCCGATGGTTACTGCGAAACTCCCGAAGCAAACCGGAAAACCATCACATTTAAAGTAAACACGATACCTGGTACGCCGGCAGTTACCGCAGCATCTGTAGACGTGTGTTCCGGGTCGCAGGCAACATTGTCTGTGGCAAATCCGCAAAGCGATGTTACCTACAAATGGTACACCGTTGCTTCGGGTGGCACACCGGCAGGTGCAGGGGCAAGCTTTACAACCACGCCGGTTACGGCCAATACCTCCTTCTTTGTAGAAGCTGTTTCTGCATCATCATGCGTGAGCGGCAGAACAGAAGTAAAAGTTAATGTATTGGCTCCGCCGGTTGCGCCCGCTTCCGTTACCGTTGCAGACATTCCGTTATGCGGGGGAAGCAAAGCAACCTTATCGGTAGATAATCCCGGTGCATCGCTAACCTACCGCTGGTATGATGTTTCTTCGGGCGGTACGGCACTTGGCGAAGGCCCTGTATTTACTTCGGAAGCATTGCAGGCAACCACTACCTTCTACGTAGAAAGTGTATCGAAAACCGGGGGCTGCATCAGCGTTGCACGTACAGCCGCAACAGTTACCGTATTGCCGGAACTTGCTGCACCGGTAGTTACTGTACAAAGCGTAACGGCAGGCAGTGTAACCTTTGCATGGAATGCCATTGCCGGTGCAACAGCTTATGAGATCTCCATCGATAACGGCACAACCTGGCAGCAGCCGGATAGCGGGCCGGCCGGTTTATCTCACACGGTGAGTGGCTTAAAGCCCGATGTTGATGTGACCATACTGGTACGGGCCAAGGGACAGCTTGCCTGCCAAACCAGCCCGGCTTCTGCACCTGTAAAAGGTACATCGGCAAATCCGTTAGGTAACCAAATATTTGTTCCGAACACGTTTACGCCGAATAACGATGGAAAGAACGATATCCTGTATGTGTATGGCAATACCATTGCAAAGCAACGGTTCAGGATCTATAACCAGTGGGGACAATTGATCTACGAATCGCTGTCACAAGCCGATGGCTGGGATGGTACTTTCAAAGGTCAGGTACAACCCACCGGCGTGTATGTGTACTATGTTGAGGTAACCTTTAAGGATGGAACCAGCGGACTGAAAAAAGGTACAGTTACATTGATCCGCTAAAGCGAAGGAATAAACAAAAATGGCTCAGGAGAAGGTGTCTAAAAAGTCAGCAGCACTAGCAATTTATAGTCACGCTGACCCCGAATTCCCGGGGGAAGCGTTGTAGCCACAATGAACTAATCCTTCGACAGGCTCAGGATGACTATAGTAGACTTTTTAGATACCCTCATATAAAAAAACAAAAAAATTATACCAATGAAAATAGTCAGGATACTTATTGCGGCGATTGTTGTTCAGTGCATAGCCGTTCAGGTTAAGGCGCAGGTTGATCCGCATTTCTCACAATATTATGCTTACCCGATGTGGTTAAACCCTGCCCTTACCGGCGTTATCGATGGCGATTACCGCATTGCCGTGAATGCCAAGCAGCAATGGGGAACGGTAAATAATTCATATTTAACCGGAGGTGCATCATTTGATATGGCGCCCGTAAAGCAATTTGCATTTGGTGTTACCGTGCTTGACCAAACCGCCGGCGATGTGGATTACAATTACCTGAACGCTTTATTGTCGGGAGCCTACCGCATACGTTTTGGTAAGCAGGGATTGAATATGATCAACTTCGGTGTGCAGGCCGGCATACTGAATAAAAGTTTTGATGCCTCTAAAATCACCCTGGGCAGCCAGTATGATCCCGTTTCGGGCATTAATTCAGGATTGCCTATGGATGAAACGTTTGAATCGACATCCGCACTAATGCCCGATGTCGGAGCCGGTATCATGTACTTTGACGGAAATCCCGACCAGCGGGTTAACGCCTTTGCCGGTGTCAGCGCATCGCACCTTACGCGGCCGGTTGATAAATTTTTAGGTAATAACCAGCATACGCCCATACGCTACGCGGCACACGGCGGCGCCCGCGTACGTGTTTCGGATGTGCTTGATCTTACACCCAACGCCTTGTACCTGCGCCAGGGCAATGCCCATGAAGTAGCTGCGGGCGTGTACGCACAACTGATGCTTAATACAGAATCAGACTTGCTGTTTGGCTCGAATTACCGTTTTGACGATGCAGCCATCGCGTTTCTGGGCGTACATATCAAAAGCCTGGTAATTGGTTTAAGCTACGATGTAAACACATCATCCATACAACGTATCTCCAATAATAAGGGCGGGTTTGAATTATCGTTAACATTTACCAGCCGTCGCGGACTTATTGGCCCTAACTTTTTCTGCCCCAGGTTGTAAATGCTGGCAGGATTAGCCTTGCTTACGGAGATTATTCACAAGAACAGTTTTACAGACGACATAAACAGCATGAAAGCACTTAATATCTTCAGTATTTTAATATGTACCGCGGTAATGGCCAAGGCGCAATATGTGCCCAATTATAAACGTGCGGCCGATGTGTATTTTCAGAATAAGGAATATTATGCTGCCGCAGATTACTATAAAAAGGCATTGCAAATCTCCCCGGACAGCGTGGGCTTTGTTGTGCCTTATGGCTTTGAAAAGAGGCTCGGTGAGGATAAAAAAAACAGCGAAGACCGCAAGTACCTCGTGTTCCGGCTGGCTGAATCGCTGCGTTTATACCGCGATTTCCCCGATGCCGAAAAATGGTATGCCATAGCAAAGGATTTCCCTGAAAAGGAATATGCGCTGGCGCCTTTCTGGTATGCAGAAAGCCTGCGTGCAAACCAGAAATTTGAAGAAGCTATAACGGCTTTTACTGCTTTTATTGAAAAATATCGGGAACAGGATGAATACATGAAACAAGCCAGACAGGATAGGGAATCATGCCGTTTTGCGTTGAGAGAAATGCGGTATCCGCGTTTGGTTTTGTTAAGCAAGCTGCCAAAGGATGTTAACCTGGCAGGCTCAAACTATGCGTCGGTGCAAAGCAACGATGCCTTTTACTTTACATCGTCAAGGCCGGTTCCGGTTAGCGGTAAGAAATATGTGTTAGAAGGCAAGAACACCAATTACAAGGTAGCTCAGAAAGAAACGCCGTACGTCAACTCTATTTACTCCATAACAGGCGATCCGCTTTCTGAAAAGCATGAGTTGAAACGCATCAGCTTTGATAAGAATATGCAAACGGCTGCTCCGGCCATATCGGCATCCGGAAACACCATTTACTTTACAGGATGGACAGGCAAAGGCGATGAAAAGAACTACGCTATCTACTCGGCATCAAAAACGCAGGATGGCTGGTCTGAGCCCCAAATGCTGGGTATGCAGGTAAATATTAAAGGGTTTAACGCCATGCAGCCCAGTGTTTCCACCGATGGCCGGTACCTCATATTTTCATCCGACAGGCCGGGCGGTTTAGGTAAATTTGATCTCTGGTATTGCCCCATACGCAGCGACGGAACCGTAGGACAGGCGGTAAACATGGGTTCGGTAATTAATACACCTGCCGATGAGGAAGCCGCATTTTACAACAGCACGACCAAAAAGCTGTTGTTTAGTAGTAACGGTAGGGTTGGCCTTGGCGGATTTGATTTCTTTGAAAGCGAAGGCGATATGGCCGAATGGAGCGAGCCGCAAAATTTAGGATATCCGTTCAATTCATCACGTGACGATCTGTATTTTTCGCCGTTAAACAATGCCGCTTCGGAAGGTTACATCAGTTCAGACCGCGAATCGGCATGCTGCCTGGAGCTGTTCTATCTTAAAAAGGAATATATCCACATTAAAGGCACATTGATAGATTGCAATACGCACGAGCCGCTGAATGGCGCTACGATAACCCTGAGCGATTCATTGCATACCGAAAAGCAGGTAATTGATGCCAGCGGAGAATATCATTTCAAATTAACATCACGGCGGCCGGTAACCATCACGGCAGAGAAAGATAACTATTTTACAAAAGTTGTTCGCTACACTACAGAGCAGCTTACCAAAAGCGATACCCTGTTAAACCCTAACCTGTGCCTGGTAGCCTTTAAAATTGATAAGCCGATAGTAATTGAAGACATTTTTTACGATTACGACAGCGCAAACCTGAGAGATTCATCGAAGCTCGTTCTGGACGGTCTGGTTACCCTGATGAATGACAACCCGGCTATAGAAATTGAGCTTGGCGCACACACAGACAGTAAAGGAACGGAGGCGTATAATCTTGATCTGTCGCAGCGGCGGGCGCAAGCCTGTGTAGATTACCTGGTTTCAAAAGGTATTTCGCCGGCACGGTTAACCAGCAAAGGATATGGCGAAAGCCGCCCCATTGCCCCGAATACCCTGCCGAACGGTAAAGATAATCCCGAAGGCAGGCAGAAGAACAGGCGTACAGAATTTAAAGTGACTAAAAAATAACGAATGATAACCTGGCTGTTCTGGAAATATGCGGTAAGTCATCGCTGGCAACAAAAGGTCATCTGGGAATCAGTGTACATTAACCTGCTGATAGATGGCCTGGTGCTTATTGTCATTGCATCCAGGTTAGGCATTTTTCAGCTTGTTCAATAAATGATCAGGAATAATGCGATGATGGAGAATACAACTGTTCAGCAGGTATGTCGGTCACGCCGGTTTTCAGGTTTGTATATCGATATATTCCAGGAGATCATCCAATCGGCCAAAACCAATCGCGAAATAAGTGCAGCATTTGGGTACAGTGAAAAATCCGATGCTATTATCAGCCATTCCCGTAAGGTAATGCGTAAGCTGTTGTACCTTGAAAACTTACCGGTGCGCCAATACCAGCAACGTATTATTTACCCGCGGCAATACCGGTTCTGGTGGGCAGAGCTGTTTAATAAACATAAACCTTCCCTGTTGCTTTTTTGCCAGCATTAATGGAGCATGGATGTAACTATATTGGCTATTCAGGAGGCCGGTTAAAGGCTGTTTTTTCAGTTATTCTATTGCAGGATGAACGTTTGAAGCGCTTAAGGGAAATGCAGATGTTTCGTTTTGGGTATTATGTAATTGGGATAATTATGCTGGTTATCCCGGAAGGGATGTACGCACAGTGCATTAGCCGGTCACGTACCTATGCCAGCTTTCAGGGAGTATATCGTACAGGACTTGGTGCATTAGGGAAACCGGTATTTGGTGGTTCAATAACCCATGCTGAAAATGCGGTTAATAAAGATCCGGAGAACGCATCAACATTGACTGTTAATTTAGGCCTGGCAGGTTTGGCTTCCGTAACCCAATTCCTTGAATTTACCACCGATGGTACGCATGCTAACAAACGGCTTATTGCGGCTAACACACCGGTTACCGTGAAAATGTCGCTTCCGGTTAGTGCGTTAGATCTATTAGGTGGAATAGAGATTGGTACATTCACTAACCTAACATCCGTATCTGAAAGCTGGCCCTGGCTTCCGGGCAGCGGAAATTATTCAGGCTATAATTCGGGCAATAAAACGGTAGCCTATACCGGAACCAGCCTGGCCAGTGTATTAAATGGCGCCGGCGAAGCGGAGATCACCTTTACCCCGGCACAGGCTTACAACGGGGTTTATATAAAACTATCGGGCAATGCATTAAGTGTAGCATTGTCTGCCAGTATTTTTCATGCGTATATCCTGGAAGATAACCCTGATCCGGTAAGCTGCGGCGAAGCAATCGATGTTTTGAGCGGAGTAAAGGCGGGAGCTGTTGCCATTGCAAATGCAACCGGTTCGGTCACCAATCCGTGGAATGCTGTAGATGCAGATCCGTCAAATACTACGTTTGCACTGTTAAGTACCGGGGCACAGGTGCTCAGCAAAGTATATGAAACGGTGTTGTTCAGTAATTCATCCCAACCCGGCGATTCGGTGCGTATTGTATTGCAGGATCCGGGAGCGTCATTGCTTGATCTGTCGCTTTTAACAGGTTTCACCATACAACCGTATCTCGGGAACACAGCCGTGGGCCCGCCTTTAGACAAGAACAGTATTGGCCTGAACCTGCGTTTGCTGGCCGGCGCCGGGAATAAGTATGTGCTTGCAGCGCCGGTTACGGGGGCTTTTGACCGGGTTGAAATAGCTATGGGTGGGATCACCAACGCATTATCCGGGTTGCGCATCTACAATGTAAAACGGGTAATTCCCGATCCGGTTACCGGTATAAATGGTGTTGTCGCTACTGCTAAAGCTATCTGCGAGGGCGCTTCTGTAGCATTATCAGTAACAGGTACTCAAAGCTGTACCACTTACAGCTGGTACGATGCGGAGACGGGCGGAAATCTGCTGGCTACTACAACCACATACAATCCCGGCATACTAACTTCCGGCACTCATATTTTCTATGTTCAGGCTCAGCGGCAGAACTGTACAGATGCTGTCTCGGTTCGCACACCGGTGACTATCACGGTAGACCCATTGCCGGCAGTAGCATTAGCTGCCAATCCGGAAGTTTGCAGCGGAGCTACAGCAGCCACAATTTCCTATACAGGTGAGAGCGGATCACCTGTTACATACTCCATTAGCTGGGATCCGGCAGCGCAAGCGGCAGGGCTTAACGCGGTGAATGAAGCGGTTCTGACTGCCGGGGACATCGATATAATTATTCCTCCCGAAACACCATCCGGCAGCTATAGCGGAATATTAACTGTAAAAAATGCGGCTGGCTGCACAAGCCCGGGACAGCCTTTTACAATAACCGTAAATCCCAGGCCTACATCGCCTCACATCAGTTTAGCAACAAATTAAAATCCTAAATAAAAATCATGAAAAGAACAATTACAACATCGGTATTAGGCGTAATAGCTATTATGCTTTATTTTACAAATTTTGTTTCCGCCGCTATCTACCCGGTTTACGTATGTGGCGATGCAACAGTAACCTTAAAACCTGCATTTGCCGAAACGCTGGCGCCAGGCGATAAAGTGATCTGGTCTGAGGTTGGTGGCTCGGCTGTTGAAAAAACAAGCGCCGACCCGAACTTTACCACACCGGATAACCTGAGCGCCGGGGTTCATCAATATACCGTGCACGTTATTTCAGCCAGTCCCGCCGAATGTAAGGGCGATGTTTCAGACGTATATGAAATATACAAACTGCCGGAAACAACGTTGGCATTATCAAATCCCTCCAATGCAAAATATTGCGAGGAAAATTCCGGCAGCGGGTCTGCACCCGTAACCAGTTCGGTTATTACGGCAACAGCTACACCGGCCCAGGCACTGCCCGAAGGCGTAGGTTATATCTATACCTGGGCAGTTACGAAAGACGGATCTGCTGCTGCGATAGCGGGCGTAGGCGCTGACGATAGCGGTACAGGCACTACCAATGTATTCACCATGAATGCAACCGCTAAAGGCGTGTATGCATTTACCGCGAGCGCAAAATATTCAGTTCCTTCAGGATCGGTGCTTAAATCGGCTTCCGGCTCAGGATGCGAGGCAATATCCGGCTCAAAAACGGTAGAAGTTACACCTAAGCCAGGCAAACCGACCATTGCAATTGAGTAAAAAAGCCGGCTCTTTTTCGGTGGATGAAGGCTAAATGGCTCATCGTGCTAAGCCCCTTATTGTTTTTAATGATAAGGGGATCTTCTCAGACTCAAACAATGCCGCAGGTAACGATCCGGCAGGGCACTTCGGTAGTGCTTACTGCAAAATCAGGTAATGCAGTTGCTTTTCAATGGTTCAGGGATGGGAAACCTATTGACCAGGCTACCGGGCTGAAATATACTGCTCGTGCAGCCGGAGTTTACCAGGTAATATCATTCAATGATGAAGGATGCGATTCGGAGATATCCGATGGCGTGACTGTTGTGGTTGAACCCGTATTATCAGCAAGTGCAGATATTGAGGTTCAGAAACGATCAGAAACACGTCCGGTAGGCCTGTTTGAAACCTTTGAATACCTGCTAACCGTGCGTAATAAAGGTGCTGATAATGCTACTTCGGTCGTAGTAACCGATAGCCTGCCCGCCAGTCTTGAGCTCATTGAGGTGGTTAACCCGGTACAGGGTAGCGCCGTCTACAATGCTGCTACACGTATGGTTATATGGCAATTACCCACGCTGGATAACGGGCAGCAGGCCGGTCTGCGTGTTAAGGTAAAAGCTACATCAGCAGGTGTGATTACAAATTCGGCAACGGCTACTGCATTTGAAACCGACCCTGAGCCCGGCAATAATATTTCGGTAGATAAAAAAGAGATAGGCAATTTGCAGATCCCCAATGTGTTTACGCCTAATGGCGATGGTAAAAACGATGCTTTTGTCATTCCCGGGCTGGAGAATTATCCTGAAAATGAGCTTACCATTATTAACCGTTGGGGGAATCACGTTTACGAGCAGAAGAATTATCAGAATAGGTGGACAGGCGAAGGGTTAAACGAAGGGACATATTTCTATGTGTTGCGGGTAAAAGATACATCGGATAACTGGCAGGCATACAAAGGTTATGTCACGTTGCTGCGATCAAAATAATGGAGCGGATTATGAAGAAGATAATTTTGATAACCGGTTTGCTGATAGGCTCATTCAGGTTAGCGGCACAGCAGGATGCGCATTTCAGCCAGTACATATTTAACCTGATCTATGTAAACCCGGCCTATGCCGGATACAAGGAAGAGTGGTATTTACAAAGCTTTTACCGGTCGCAGTGGAGCGCTGTTCCGGGAGCGCCGCAAAGCTTTTCGGCCGCGGCAGATGGCACGGTGAATCATGATAATGTCGGCTTAGCCTTATTGCTGAGCCATGATAAGATCGGTGCGCAAAGTAACCTGGCAGGTTATGTCAATTATGCCTATAGAATACAAACCGGCGACTCTGAAAGCTCACGGCTGGCATTTGGTTTAGGTGTTGGATGCGTACAGTTGGGTATAGATGGCGATAAGCTGAATGCTGTTGATGCCGGCGATGCCTATGTCCCGGCAGGCAAACAAAGTACACTGTTGCCCGATGCCCGTGCCGGAATTTTTTACTCGGATGAACATGCTTTTGCCGGTTTCTCTGCCGATAACCTGCTTACCGGTTACATGGCAAAAAATAAAGACCATACGTTGATCACGGCTATCCCCAAACCTCATTTTTACCTGGCGGGCGGCGCCGTATTTCCGGTAAGCGACGGCGTAAAGCTAAAACCGACTTTTCTGCTCAAAGATGACCTGGCCGGCCCAACCAATCTCGACATCAACGGCTTTGTACTGTTAAATGAACGCTTATGGATCGGTGGCTTTTATCGCACAGCCGTTAAACTGTACCCTAAAAATAACCTCCAGCCGGATCTGCACCAACCCAGCGCTGCCGGCATTATCGCTGAGATCTTTGCCACTCCCTCCATCCGTATCGGCTATGCTTTCGATTACTCCTTAAACAAGCTCCGCGATTATAATTACGGTTCGCATGAGTTCTCTTTAGGTTTCTATCTTCACAAAGATAAGCGGGGCGAATTGAGGTGTTATTTCTAAGTTCGCTATGTTTTTGCGTTGGGTTTAATGTAACTTTGATACCACTCAAATCATGGTTAACATGCCAAACAAACCACTCAAATTGCTTCAGGCATCGGCGGGTTCCGGTAAAACGTTTAGTCTTACGGCACATTACCTTACGTTGCTGTTTTCGGGCGAGACCAAATACCGCGAAATTCTGGCGGTAACCTTTACCAACAAGGCTACCGAGGAAATGAAAACCCGCATCCTGGAAGTACTGAAAGAGCTGGCCAAAGGTAATGCCACCGATGGACTAATCAACGAAATGCGAAGGATTATCCTGGAAGCGCATCCCGAATTAAACCCGCAAACACTGCAATTACAGGCCGACAGGATCTATCGTCGTATTCTGCACGATTATGGTCGTTTTTCGGTAAGCACCATCGACGGTTTTGTACAGAAAGTAATACGGAGCTTCGCGTTTGAGCTGGGTTTGGATACCGGTTATGCGCTCGAAATGAACTTCGACAAAGTAAAAAACGAGTTGGCCGACCGGCTGGACAAGCAACTGGACACTAATCCCGGTTTATTGCAATGGATCATTAATCTGGCACAGGATCGCATACAAAATGATAAAAGCTGGAATTATCGCAGAGAGCTTACAGATCTTGCCGGCGAGATCTTTAAGGAGCGTTATCAGCCTTTTGAAAAGGCCATGGAACCCCTGATGAAAGCCGGGAAAATGGATGAGCTGTTCACCACGTACAGCGATCTGACCCGTCAGGCTATCCGGGAGTTCGAAGAGCAGGTACATCGTCTGGCTGTAGACGCCGCTAAAACCGCTGAGCTGGCAACCGCTAACATCGATTCACTGAAAGGCAAATCCCGGTCGCCATTGTTTAACCTGCAGAAAATTGCCGATGGCGATTTAGCCAAAACAGAAAGTCTCAGCCGCTTAATTGACCAGCCCGACGAATGGTTTAAGCCTGGAAGCGATACATCGGTATACGATACGCTGAACCCGCAGCTAAAGCAGCTGTATGAATATTACACCCAAAATCTTGCCGATTACCTGCTGGCCGTATCGGTTAACGAAAACCTGTATTTTTTACGGCTGATGCAGGAAATGGCGCACCTACTGGAAAGTTACCGTAAAGAAAGCGGAACCCTGCTTATCAGCGATGCGCAACGCATGCTGCAGGAAATCACCGCTTCGGAAGAAGGTAGTGGAAACCCCTCGTTTGTGTGGGAAAAAACCGGGAGCCGCTACCAGCATTTTTTATTCGATGAGTTTCAGGATACCTCTACCAGTCAGTGGGGAAACTTCAGGCCGCTGCTGCAAAATGCCATTGCATCGGCAAATGGCAAGCTCACCGACCACCTGGTGGTAGGCGATGTGAAGCAATCGATATATCGCTGGCGCAATGGCGACTGGAATATCCTGCACCAGAAAATAAAGGCCGATGTGGGCGAGGAGTACATTGTTGAAGAAAACCTGGAAGCCAATTATCGTAGCGCCGAAAATATCATCAACTTTAATAACCTGTTATTTCAATATGCGCCGCAGGCATTGCAAGATCAGCTGAACGCTATTATTGCGTCTGAGGCTGGCGAAGCGGCGGCAAAATGGTGGTATGAAAAAGGTTATCACGAGATCATTACCAATGTTTACCGGCATGCCCCGCAGCTCACGCATCCGCAAACCGCTAAAGGCGGACACGTTCATATTTCGGTTTTAACCGAGGATGAGACCGGTAAAAGCCTGCGAAATGAATCGTTCCGGCGGGTATCCGTTCAGAAAATGATAGCCGAAATACAGCTGATTACCGGCGAAAAGGGGTACAAGCCCGGCGATATCTGTGTGCTGGTACGCTCTAATAAAGAAGCTGTAACGGTTGTGGAAGCGCTCATGGAGCGGCATATTCCGGTAATTTCCGGCGAAGCCCTGATGATTGCCAATAACAATGCTGTAAAGCTGCTGGTCAATACCCTCAGGGTGCTTGCCGGCCCGGCCAACCAGACAGCGCTGTACAAAGCGAACTGCATCAGCCTGTACGCAAGCCTGCGACACAAAACGGTTCTGCCGCAGGAATGGTTTTACCTGCAAGGCAAAGACCTGAGTCGATTAAAGCAGGTATTGCCCGAAAGTCTTTGTAACAACTGGCGTACCTGGATGCAATTGCCGCTTACCGGATTGATAGAAGAGCTGATTGGCGCTTATGGGCTTAACCACGAAAATGACGGCAGCGGACATTTACCCTTTTTACTGGCTTTCAGGGATATGGTGGGCAGCTTTTCTGCCCATGGCGATAAAGGGATTCATGCCTTTTTGCAATGGTGGGATGAGGAGGGAAACACGAAAGCCCTGCCATCGGCCGAAGGCGTGGAAGCCGTTCAGGTAATTACCATCCATAAATCCAAAGGATTAGCCTTTAAAGCGGTGCTGATACCTTTCTGTAATTGGGATGTAGGTGGTATGCCGAACAGTATTTTCTGGGTGTCGAGCAATGAAACGGCCTATAAAAGCCTGCAAAGCATTCCCGTGAAATACAAAAAAAGTCTCGGTAAATCGGCTATAGCGCCCGCGTATTACGAGGAGCTGCTGAATAATAATATGGATGCGCTGAACATGTTATATGTTGCCACTACCCGTAGCCGCGAGTACCTTTCCATAACCGTTCTGGGTAAAAATAACCCAACCGATAAAATTACGCACACCGGCGACCTGATGGCGAATGTTATCGACAAATTTGAAGGTTTTGATACAGGCAGAAACGGATTGTATATCGATGAGCCTGTAATAAAAACGCAGAAAGAAATCACAGAAGAAATCCTACCCGAAAAGCTGGAGCTAACAAAATATCCTTTGTCAGAACGCTTGTCGGCTGTTTTTGACAGGGCGCTTCTGCATCCTGAATTTGAGCTTTTTGCCGGTGGAGAAGCCGGAAGGGAAGGCGCTATCCTGCATGCGGCGCTGGCAAAAATAAGTGAAATCGCTGCGGTTGACAAGGTGTTAAACGAGATGCTTTTACAGGGATATTTCAAAAATGACGAACTGGAGGCCATCAAATTACAGATAAGCCAGGTATTGCGGCATCCGCAATTGCAAAACCTGTTAAGCGGCAATTATGAGATTTTAAACGAGAGAAGCATCATTGCCGCCGACGGGAAAAGCTACCGGCCGGATAAAGTGCTGGTAAAGAACCAGGAAGCCATTGTGCTGGATTACAAATTTACGCACAGCGAGGAAGAACAGCATGTTCAGCAGGTAAGACGTTATAAAAGCCTGCTGCTCGATATGGGATATACTCAAGCTAAAGCATATTTGTTTTATGCCCAAAGCGGGGCATTGAAGCTGGTGTAAAGATGGTATGCCGGCCTGTCAGGGGACAGGCCGGGGGAAATATGTCTCCTATCCATACACGGTATTTCCACTACATCACAAAATTAGCAGCCTGCGGTTTTGAAACGGATTATAGAAATTGACGCATTCTTATCAAAAATTATCCAGTATCAAAAAGACGAAACCGCTAAATAGTCCATTTATCGCATTTTGCTAAAAAATCCTCGTCTATATCGGCCCCGATACCCGGTAAATCGGCAATATCCAGAAGATATCCCTTATAGGCTGCTCCATTTATAACCGGGTCTTCGAGGTGACCAAGCAGGCAGGTATCCAGATCATAAAATTGAACGTTGGGCGAGGCATACGCAAAATGCAGCTTGGCGCTTAATGCGAGACGACTTTCAAGCATACCGCCTATCATGCAGGGTATATTTTTAGACCGGGCAAGGTCATGTATTTGTATGGCTTCGGCTATTCCGCCGGATTTTACCAGCTTAATATTAATATAATCGCAGGCTCTGGCATTAATGAGCTTCCGTGCATCGTGATGACTGTAACAGCTTTCGTCGGCCATGATCTTTACGGGTGATTGCAGGCATAATGCGGGAAGCAGATCATCATACCAGGAACGCATGGGCTGTTCGCAAAACTGTATGTTCAAATCCTTCATGCCGTTCAGGGCCAGCAAGGCATCATCAAAGCTCCAGCCCTGGTTGGCATCAATACGTATCAGCATGTCTTCACCAGCTACTTCGCGTATTTTTTCTATCCGTTTTACATCCTCAGGGGCATTTTTACCGAGCTTCACCTTCAGCATTCTTGCTCCGCTGCTTTTATATTGCTGTGCTTTTTCGGCCATCTTCTCAACCGTATCTATGCCGATCGTAATATCAGTTTCTACCGTTCTTTTTTCTCCGCCGAGATACTGGTATAAGGGAAGCCCGGCATGTTTAGCAGCAATATCATAAAGCGCCATATCAAAAGCGCTTTTTATGGTGGTATTACCGGCAATGGATGTATTGATATCCTGCAAGCGTCCTGCTGTATCCAGGGCATCTTTCCTTTTAATTAACGCTGCAAAATCACGACCTACGCTGAGGCAGGTTTCCTGGGTTTCGCCAACAATGACCGGGAATGCAGAACATTCTCCCACGCCATAAATACCGGCGTCGGTATGTATCCGGATAAATACATTCTGTGCATAATGCATGGTCCCGGTAGCAATGGTAAAGGGCTCCATTTTAATGCTGAGCCGGTAAACATCGGTATGTGTAATCTTCATCTATGGTTAAGTAAAAAGTAAAAATTCAAAAGTAAAAATATATAACTTGCTAAAAATCAATTCTTATAATTACATACTCACAGATTTGATCTATAGTCAACTTAACAATATTGTTTCTGCGCTAAGGCTGATTCTATCAGGGCGGTATATACTTCGCTTAGCGATATCCCGGCAGCTTTTACCTGGGCCGGAATAAAGCAAAGAAAAGGATTTTGCTCTTGTCTTGGTTCCTGATCCGTTGCTCTTGTTTCTACCTCCGATCTTTCCCTACTTCCGGACTATATGCTAAACATCCAATCACCAGTTTTTTTGCGGGCAGGTAACCCGGTAACGATTGTTCAGCAACAAGCCTAGCACAATTTCATGCGTTCCATTGCTTACCGAACGCAGAGCAGAAGTTGTAAAATCGTACGAATAGCTCAGGTTAAATAAGGAGCTGATGTTAAACCCCGCCATGGCGGCAATGGCATCATCCTGCCGGTAGCTTCCACCTATCCAGAATTTATCCTTAAATGCCAGCTTCAGGTTTACATCAACAGATGTAGGCAAAGAAATCAGGTATTTAACCATAAACGACGGAATTGCCGCAACATTTTCGGCGAGAAATACTTTATACCCTGCTGTAGCAAACAAGTGTGCCACCTGCTGATCGCCCATTAAAGACTGGGCAGAAATACCTGCAAAATAGGTTGGCCCGTAAAGCCAGACACCGGCTCCCAGGTCAGGCTGAAACTGGCTCTTCTGGCTGGCTATAACGGGGTCGTTGCTATTCTGCACCGTTACTTTTGAAAGATCAACGCTTGTTCTCGAAAAACCGGCCGCAACACCCAGGCTCAGATTCAGCCGCTCAGTAATTCCTAAGTGATAAGCATACGTAACATCCACATCGCTGGTAGATATGGGTCCCGTTTTATCCATAACAGCATGAAAGCCAATGCCATGATGAGGCTCTGACGCCTGGTATGTTTGCACATAGCTGCGGTTCATCGGGTTATCTCCTGCTTCAGAAAACGAATTGGCATTACTGTACAGGTAATTTTTCCCGATAGGCGCATGCAAGGAAATAAACGAGGTTACAGGGGCTCCCTCCAGGCCCTGCCACTGCTTACGGTAGCCGGCTTTGACATCAATGTAATTTTCTATACCCGATATAGCCGGATTTAACAGGTAATTATTAAAAATATACTGTGTATATTGAGGCTTCTGCTGGGCAAAAACTCCGGTCACACACCCCACCAGGATCATTAAAAACACACACTTCCTCATACACTTATCGTAATATCGTAACAGACCCTGAAATAATGGCATGGCCGTTTTTAGGGTCGATCATATAGTAATACGTGCCGGCAGGCAGATCCTCACCATTATATTTGCCATCCCACTTTACAACGCCTGAGGAACTGAGCACTTTTTTCCCATACCGGTTAAATATTTCTACCGTTGCGCCGGGATAAGTATCCAGGTATTTTATCTCCCATAGATCGTTGATACCGTCGCCGTTCGGAGTAAACGTATTAGGCACTACCAGCTCACGTAAAATATTGACATTAAGCGTACTGCTTGCGTTGCACCCATTTTTTGTTTTTACGGTTAAGGTGTACGTCATATCATTACCCAGCCGGCATACGGGGTTTGGCGAATCCGGGTTATCCAGGTATGTTGCCGGCGACCAGGAATAGCTCAGATCATCGCCGGTAACGGCAGAGGCTTTCAATTGGGCTGATTTTCCTTCCGCGATATAAATGGTGCTTTGCGCAAATGTTACGGAAGGAGTGGGATAAACCACAATATCCTGTTCTTCATAACTCTGGCAACCGCTTGCCGTGGTGTACGTGTACCGGATGCGGTGTGTACCCGGACCGGCCAACTGCGGCGAAAATTGTGGACTTACTGTAATACCAGTACCGCTATAAACGCCATTTCCGGGAAGCGATAAGATAATACCACCTTGTGTTAAATTAAAAGGATCTGCTTCCTGGCAGACAGCCGGCAATGGAGCCAGGTGAGCTACCGGCATGGCATTCAGGGTAATTACTTTGGAAAAATCAGTATAGCAGCCGTTCTCATTATACGCCCGCAGCATAATGGTATAAGTGCGGGTCGCCGGACTTTCAAACGCCGGATACGAATGGGGATATGTACCGCCTGGGACAGGAGAATCATACGTTTCAGCCTCAGTCGGATTGTTCACATAATCCCAATAAACCGCTACTTTTTTTACCGAGCCAAAGCCGTTCACTACAGACTGGTCAGTAAGTGAAACCGGATCGCTGCTGCATAGCTTGTTTTCATTGGCAATACTGAATGATGCTGAAGGCGTATTGTAAATAGTTACCGGCTTACTCACCGAATCCATACAACCCTTATCGGTAACAGCAATTAGTTTTACTGTGTAAGTTCCCCCGGTGGTGTACTGGTGAACGGGCTGCTGGCCTGTACCCTGGCTGCCATCACCAAAATCCCATAACCATTGCGAAACTGTAGCCGCCGTGCTGCTGGCTGTAAACTGCGCTTTTCCATCCGGGATACACACATCCGGCACGGTAAAACCGGGTTTGGGAAGCGGATTAATGGTGATATCCTTCGATGCCGTATTGCTTATACAACCGGTGCTGCTTTTAACCCAAAGCCTGATCGTGTATGTCCCGCCGGATGTGTAAGTATGGTTTACCGGGTCGCCGGTGGTTTGAACCAGTGGGGCCGAACCATCACCGAAATCCCAGTTCCACTCCACCAGGCTGGCGTCGGGCGCATTAATAGCCGATGCATCTGTAAACGTAATGCTGTTGTTCTGGCAGGTAGTGGCAGGAAGGCTAAAATCTGCCGTTGGCAAGGGGTCAAGGATAATATCGTGTGTTGCCGTATTGGTAGCGCTGCAACCACCCGCTGATGTAGCTAACAGTGTGACCGTGTGTTTACCCGGCGTGAGCCATTTATGTTTGGGGTTTTGCAGGTTACTGGTCGTACCGTCGTCAAACGTCCAAAGCCACTGGCTGATAGTTCCGACACTAATGGTGCTGGCATCTTTATACGTTATGCTATCGCCGTCAAAACATACCCGTGCAGGGGCATCAATAGCCGATACCGGTGCAGCGTCTACCACAACGGTATCTGTGTAAGGATTCTGGCAGCCTGACGTAGTTTCCAGGATAAGCTTTACCGCATATTTGCCCGGTTTGGTATAGGTGTGCGATTGCGGCGGACAGGTGCTGCCATCTATCACTACGTTATCGCCTTCGCCAAAATTCCATATCCATTTAGCCGGTGTGCCGGATGTGGTTCCGGTTACCGAGGAGGCCGAAGGGTCAAAGCTGAGTGTTTCGCCGGCACAAATAGTATCTTTCGGCGCTATGCTGAACCGGGCATCTATTCCACCCGAAAAATCAACTTTTACACTATCTGTGGTTATTACACCCACACTATTGGTGGTTGTCAGCTTCACCATGTACACGGAACCTCCGCTTACATCATACGTATGAGGAGGCGGATCTTGTACCTCGGTGCTCGTGCCGTCGCCAAAATCCCAGGCCCATTTGGTTATGGTAGTGCCTGGCATGGCCGTGGTATGGTTGTCAAAGCTTACGGTTGGATTGCCGCAACTGGTGGTAAAATCGAAGTTGACATTGTCACGCCCGATAAGCACCAATATCTTTTCAATGTCTTCACCGCCACACTCGCTTGAAAACGTACCGGTTGCCTTGGCCGAGATCCGGTAAATACCATCCTGGCTAAAAGTATATTGAACCGGCGATGTATAGATATAAAAAGTGCGTCCCTCTACCTCTATCGTGCCATCGTACTTTGCCTTACCTGTTGTGGTATCTATTTCACCATTTTTTATACCGGCCGGGCTTACCCTGGTATCTGTGCCGGGATCCCAGGCAATATTATCTACCTGGAACGGATTGTAAGGCAACGCTATTTTCAGGGTAACCGGGTTATTTTTACCACCTTTTACCGATGTACTGGATGTATCTGATCCCGCCGGATTAACGGTCATTTTTATGGATGACAGGTTTTTAATGGCCGTACCGGCATTATAGCCGTAGCTTTCACCGTCGCCCATCCCATAAGCAATGGCATTAAAGGCATAGTCTGATGAAATCGTATGCGCCATTCCGGGGGCAACCTTAAAAACAGCATAATAATAGTTAGGGTCCAGAGGATGTACCTTAAAGGCATCCTTCATTAATACCAGAGAGGAACTATAAGCAGCGGTACCACCCACATCTACTTTTGTTGTGCTGTTAAAATCAATATTATCCAGCTTAAAGCTTTGCTTGTCTATCGCCCCTTTTTCAATAATTACATTTATATAATGGCCATTTGCACCGCCACCTGATTTTTTAATGGTTGCTGAATATACCGTTGCTTTATTAATGGCTTGCTGTACGGGGCTTAAAATGATCATTTCCGGATCGCCATCGCCGCCGCCACCGCATTTGCCTACCACTATAAACTGAATAACATTGATAGGCTTATCGCTCTCAATAACCATTGGCTGATTAGATTCTACTTCGTAATACAGGTTATTTACCAGCGTTGAGGGATTCAGTACCGTTCCATTCTTTTTTACAACAGTAGTTGGATCTTCAACAACTATACGAAACAGGTTATTGGGCATATTTTTAGTTGGAGCCGTTAAATAACGGGTGCCCCATGCTACGATGGGAAACATCTGCTGGATCAGGTGATCTGAACCTTCGGTATCTGAACAGCTTAATGTATTGACCAGCACACGACCGTTACCGCCAAATACGGCTATTTTTTTGTCGCAGGTGGTTTTTACTACCGTTCCTGTGAGATCCAACCCGTTAGCTGAATTCTTTCCTGAACCACTGATAAAACCCATCGCGTTAAATACCTGTCCCTTGTTTAGCGTAATTTTATAGGTAACCCCTTTTTTGTACAGCACATTTGCAGCTGTGTGACCGTCTGAAAAAATGGAGCTTTGATCGGCATTTACAATATCATTGGTTGGCGTAAATTCCACTTCGGTATTATCTTCACCGGCAATTACAAAAAAGAATGAATTGGGAATACCGGTATTGGTTTTACCTCCATAAGACTGTACCACGTATTGAGAGCTCCAGGTATTGGTTGGAAACAACATAGCGCCGGCAGCAGAATTGTTATCGGCATACGTATGCATCCAGACTGCAATTGGAGTTCCGTTTGTACTATATACATGTATGCCCTTATTACTGATACCGGTTGAATACAAACGTGTATCAGGGTAGCCCGCTGTATTATAATTGGTAGAATTATTGGGATCGCCGGTAGGGAAACCGGTTACTTCCACTACACTATTAGCTGCTACATTAATGGTTTTTGGAAAACCGGATGCTCCGGGAATACCGGGCAGATCTACTATTACCTGTGCAGGCTGGTCTGTAGCCGAAATGTAAACAGACAATTTAGCTTCCCCGGAATCTCCTGCCTTGGTCTTCATTTTTTCCTGATAGCCAAAGCCCAGCCAGAAATCTGTACCACGGTTGGTTACTTCGTCCGGAGATGAAACAATCGTTCCGGAAACTTTCACCACATCGGCATCAGCGGCAGCTACCCCGCCGCCACTCTGGATAACATTGCCTGAAAACGACCCATACGTAGTAACGGGTAACTGCACATATACCGGCGTGCCACTTATGGCGCCACCTGTATAGGGAACTGTTATCGAGGATGCAAAGCCATTGTTACCATTCAGGGATACCAGGAAACCGGCCGGAGCAGTAACGGTTATAGTACCTGCCGCCGGTGAAAGATTTTCGCCGGAGAGCGTATAGCTAATGGTTAAGGGAGTAGTGTTATAATAATTTTCGCCAAAATCAATGCTGCCGGGTACAGCCACCAGTACCGGCGCAGGTGCAGCCGTGGTAAATTCTACCTGATCTCCATAGGCGGTGCCCAGGGAATTAATGGCATAAGCTTTTACATAATATTTGGTATTGGGTGTTAAGCCTTTTATAAAATCGCTGAAAGACTGTGCACCGCTGCCTGCTACCCATTTACCGGTATTTGAGCTGGTGTTAGGATTCCCGGTGGTGTTCCATACCAGGCCTTTTTCGGTAATGGCCACGCCGCC
Organism: Pedobacter sp. BS3; assembly: GCF_008274585.1. GTDB lineage: Bacteria > Bacteroidota > Bacteroidia > Sphingobacteriales > Sphingobacteriaceae > Hufsiella_A. The sequence continues at coordinate 44,660 of NZ_VTRT01000006.1, forward strand.
GCTATCTGTAACTATTCCCCCTCCTGTAGCTTTATTTGAAAGTATGTTGGTAACGGGGTTAGTGGTGACTTCAGCAAGTGAAGCCGGATCAGTAGTAAAACTCATCTCGGCGCCGTAAAGGGTATCTAACTGGGTAATGATGTATGCTTTTGCATAATAGGTTGTGTTTACTGTCAGGCCGGTAAGCGTACTGCTGATGGTTCCGTTAGTTCCATCGGTAGTATATAATGCTGATCTGATGAATGGGTCAGGCGACTTACTCCACACCACGCCGCTCTGTTTTACCTGCTGATAACCCGAACCAAAGTCATAGGATCCTGTTACAATGCCGGCGTATTTTGGAGTCATGGGCGATTTAGTTGCCGAGAGCGTTTTCACTCCCGGTGCAACAGTAGGAGGTGAAGATGTTGTACCGGAGAATACCAGGTTGATAATCCGGAAGTTATCATTTTTATCGTTATTTACCGAACCATACAGGTAAAACCGTATGATATACGTATGCCCGCTAAAAAATGATTCGTCAATACCGTTAAACTGTACCGTAGTAGTGGTGCTGGAAACAGGCTGAGCCGGGGTTAAAGGGATCCATTGTCCATTATTATCGATCTGGATATAAGGCGCTATATAAATAATTGTCGAATTATCTTTATAAGACAGACTGTTAACATCTACCTGTATTTTGGTTAATTTCAAATCAAACCCATTTTTGGGCGATAGCGGAATATCAAATGAATAGTCATCGGTTGGCTGTGTTGGCCAGGTAACACTTTGCGTTTTTACCCGGTAACCTGAACTGTTGTGTGCGCCAGAGCCTGTTTGTACATTTATCCCGTATCCCATCGTACCTGCATTAACATTCGGACTTGTAGCTGCTGGTTGTGCTGTTCCGGCAGGAGGATTACCGCTGCCTGTGCGCAACGGATAGGTTGCCAGCGTTTGGCTGAATGTAACCTGTATAGCGCTGGCCAATAGTAAAATTAATACGATTCCCTTCTTAAATACAGGGCATTGCTGTATATCCCTTCTTTTCATAAATAATCACAGCTTATTATCGCATGTTATCCTTTTGTAACTGATGCCGGATTTTAAATCCGGAGTGATAGCCACCGGGATTTGTAATCCCGGTGAGCGGAGCTGAATAGGCTGACCTGTATCCTATTTATTTTTCAATAACAATATCCTGAACTCGACCCTTCTGTCTTTCGCATCATCACCCGTGGTACAACATTTACCTTTCCCTGTTGCCTGAAGCCGTGCCGCGGATATTCCTTTTTGAAGGAGATAGTCCTTACAGGCTTCTGCACGCTCTCCACTTAGCTTCAGGTTATATTTTACGCTTCCTGTTTTATCGGTATATCCGGTTATTTCCAGTCCCAGCATACGTTCACGGTTTAACAATGCCGCAATAGAATCCAACGCATCAACCGTTTCAGGAAGCAATTGGTATTTATTAAAATCAAAGTACACTTTCAGCTCTTCCGGGTTACCTGCGGACGGTTCGGCTAATACCAGGCTCAACGTACCGGCATAAAGCGTATCAGCCTCTGTATCTAATGGTTTGTTGATGCTTAATGTGCCTGTACGGTACGCATCTTTGGAAGCGCTTAACTGCAACGGTATGAACTCCTCCAATTCAAACAGGTATTTGCCGTCAGCACCGGTCCGCTTCGCGGTGCCGGGATTGCCGTTTCCGGTTAATTGAATCGATACGCCCTCCAGGGGCTGCTGTGTCCGGCTATCGGCGATAATGCCGGTTATGTATTTTTTCTCCTGTTTGCTCACAGAGAACAGCTCCAGGCAGCAGGCTGATGACCGGTCTGAACTGATCACCGCATCCTTCAGCAACGCCCTGTCTTCACTGTTGAAAAAGTACAGATCGTCCTTACTGGAGTTAACGGGGTAACCCAGGTTCTGAGGTTCCTGCCAGCCTGAATCAAAAGCGCCTTTGCTGCTGTAAAGATCGAAGCCGCCCATGCCTACCCGGCCGTTCGAGGCAAAAACCAGCGTGCCGGTTTTCTGCTGATAAAACGGCGATTGCTCATCTTCTGAGCTGTTGACATAACCGCCAAAATTTACAGCTTCTCCTGGTTCGCCACCGGCCGTTAACGGCACATACCACAGATCAAGCTTTCCCTTCCCTCCGGGCCTGTCAGACGAAAACAGCAGGTACTTTCCGTCATTTGTGATAAAAGGCTGCTGCGAGCTGTAGCCCTCAACATTTACCTGTTCGTTCAATTTCACAGGTTCTGTCCAGCTACTTTCTTTCTTTTCGCTGACGTAGATTGCCGCCAGATTATGTCCTTCTTTTTTTACCCAGCGGGTCAGGTATAGCCTGTTGCCATCGGCACTGATACAGGCTACGCCCTGTTCTGCCCCGGCAGCTGCCGGGATATCCAGTTTTTCAGGCTTACCGGGCATTTCACCGGTTTGTGCCGTATACAGTGCATTGCGAAAAGGGTTCGAGTTCTTACCGGATAAGCTATCGGGACGTGTTGATGTAAATAGCCAGGCATTATTATTCCATGAGGCAGCATAGCTTGCCCCCTCAGCATTTACCGGCGCAGGCATACGGCTTACCGTGTACAGGCGGGCATCACTACGCTTTAACTGCTGCATAATGAACCGGCAGTTATTCAACTCTTTTTCTGCCTGGGCCGCATACTGGCTTTTACCGGATTTCAGGTATTTTTCAAACTGCTGCTGTGCTACGGCATATTTGCCATTAGCACGTAGTGATACACCATACCAGTAAAGTGCATCGGGATACTCGTCTGCCCCTGTTTTCAATACTTCGGCATACCATTTCTCTGCATTCGGATAATCATTGAGCAAACGGTAGCATTCTGCCAGGCGATACGTAATTGCCAACGATGATTGCTGCGCTTTTTTTCCGGTTTCTTTCTGCACCACGTAGGGCTTCGCTGTGCGTCCCTGCAAAGGCTGATCTTTTCCGAGATATTTCTCATAATATGCCGCCGCAGAATAATAATCGCCTTTGGTAAAATAATTATCGGCGCTCTTTTTATAATCATACACATACTGTCCGTATGATGCTGTAGCGCTTATCATACAAATCAGGACGGTTAATAAGCTAATGTGATTAAAAGATAAGTTTCTCATGTTAAATTCGTTAATGTGTGCGCTCATCCTGTTAAAGTCTCGGACATATAAAATGCTTCTCGCCAAGTGTTTTTGACCGCCTGATGATGTACGATAATGACACTTCCATGCTGTTGGCATTCGAAATGTATTTTCTCAGATCTGAGTTATTGACATCATAGCTTACACCAATAACCAGGTTTTTGATGTTCAGTCCGGCAAATGGCACAATAGCGTCCTGGAAACGGTAGTTCGCTCCTAACAATATGTCGGTGTTGGCTGGTCCGTTCATTTCCACATAGCCTCCCACCATCTTTTCTTCGGCATTGCCCTGGCGCAGGTAGAGCGCATTGGGAACTATGCTTATAAATCCGGACAGATTCAGCTTTACCCCGCCATGCAACGTGTATCGTATGGGAAGCTTCTGTTTCGATGAACCGCTTGTAAAGCTGTCTTCGGGGCGGGTTAAGTGCGATGCTGAAAAGCCCAGGAACACATTGGCTTTTTTACCGGGATCAGCATCGTAATACACGGCGCCTGCACCAATATCCAGCATAGACGATGACAGATCCTGAAAACCATCCAGCGAGCCTGTAGTCGGATCATAACCAACGGCTGAATTCCACTGATCGCCGAACTGGAATTTGGATGAATCGAATTTACGGCTGATCACGCCGGCCTGGATTCCGAAAACCAGCCGTTTATACCCTTCGGCATCAAATTTTAAACCGGAATAGGATGCCGATGCGTTGGCGGTTAAGTAACGGTAACCTGTACCGGAGGTCTGCTGCATCACACCTACGCCAAAATTCAGGTTTTTGCTGGTTACCATATCGGCCGAAAGGCCTGCTGTTGAAAAACCGTCGGCAATGTTGTTCCACTGGTTACGGTACACGCCTGAAATACGGAAATCGCCATCGAAAGCACCCGTGAGTGCCGGGTTAAGCCACGAGGGATAAATGTAATATTGCGACAGGTGCGGGTCTATCTGTGCCGTTGCAGAAAAAATGCCGGCTACAAGAAAAACAATAATATAAGTGATCTTCTTCATGATTTAACGGATTAGGTTGACTGCGCCTTTTTTAGTGATTGTTTTTCCATCCTGCAGGGTTACCGACACTACGTAGATATATACTCCCACAGGCTGTTGCTCGCCCTTGTAGGTTCCATCCCATCCTTTATCTTTTTCGGTAGTGCTGAATATCATTTGTCCCCACTGGTTAAATACTTTCATGCTGATGCTTTGTATGTAATTGCTGTAAACTTTTAGCTCATCGTTTTTACCATCGCCATTGGGAGTAAAGGTGTTAGGCACATAGACATCCAGTTCGGGCAGGTCGGTTTTAGCCGTCAGCGGTTCTGACAAGCTTTGACACACGCCTTCGCCTGTAGCCTTCACGATCAGCGTTACTACCTGGTTGGTATTCAGTCCGGTTATGGTATGGGTGGTTGATGCCGGCCCTGAGCTTGGGTCTGTAAAGGTTACTCCATTATCGGTTGATACCTGGTAGCTGTTTGCTCCTGGCACAGCGTCCCACTTAAAGGTGATACTGTTGATGGTAGCTTCTGATGTAACTACCGGGGTTGGCAACACAGAAACAAGAATATGATCGGTAAACGTGCTCTGGCAGCCGGATGCGGTTTCGAGCGTGAGTTTAACTTCATAATTACCGGGCGTATTGTAAATATGCGATTGTACCGGACTGCTACTGCCGGTAATTATTACATCGTCGCCTTCGCCAAAATTCCAGGTCCATTTAACCGGTGCGCCTGCAGTAACGTTGGTTACTCTTGACGGTGATGCATTGAAGTTAACCGTTCCGCCAAAGCAGATAGCCTTACCCGGAGCATCAACGGCATATTCTGCCGTAACCTCGCCGGAGAAATCTACCTGTATACTTTTTGAAGAAACGATACCCGCACTGTTGGTGGTAGTTAACTTAACGGTATATACAGACCCGTTGCTTTTGTTGTAGGTATGTGCGGGCGGATTCTGCAGATCGGATGTGCTGTTATCGCCAAAATCCCATGCCCACTTTACAATGGAGGTGCCTGCCATAGCCTGCGTGGTGTTGGCAAAGTTTACAACAGGGTTGCCGCAGTTGGTGGCATAATCTAACTTGATATCGTCATGTCCGGCTACAATGGTTATTTTTTGCAGGTCTTCACCGGTACAGTCCCCGGCAAAGGTTCCTACCGCCTTGGCATTGATGGTATAGTTACCATCTTCGCTAAAAGTATATTTCACCGGCGAATTGTATACGTAAAATGTACGGCCGTCAATAACAACAGTTCCCTCGTATTTGGCTTTACCGGTGCCGTTGTCTATAGCACCGTTCTGAGCGCCTGCGGGACTGATTCGGGCATCGTTACCGGTATCCCAAACAATATTATCTACTAAAAACGGGTTATACGGAAGTGCTATCCGTAAGGTGGTCGGCGTACCCTTGGCCGCTTTTACTGATGCGCTCGAGGTATCGGACGCGGCAGCGTTAACCGCCATTTTTACCGACGACAGGTTTTTAATGGTTGTACCAGCATTGTAACCATAGCTTTCACCATCGCCTACGCCATATGCGATGGCATTAAATCCAACTGTTGATGACAGGGTGTGCTGTGCCCCGGTTTCTACCCAAAAGGTGGCAACTGCGTAACTGGCATCCTGCGGATGCGGCTTGAACGCCTCGCTCATGGGTATTAGGGTAGTGCTGGCAGAAAATGCGATACAATCGCGGTTACTACCATCCTGGGGACAGATATCGGTGCTTATAATACCAATATCGGCCACATCCTTACCGTCTAATTTAAAGCTGGCGACTCCCTCCTTGGGAATAACTACATTAATAAAACTGGCACAATTGCCTATAGTTCCGTCAGGCAGGGCAGGTTTTACTTTTGGCGAAGCGCTGGTACCTCTAAAACTGGCCGAATAAACGGTAGCATCGGTAATGGATTGCTGTACCGGGCTCAGGATGATCATTTCAGGATCGCCGTTGCCTACACTGCCCTGGGCTGTAGCACAGCTTGCCGCCGTGATAAACTGGCTCACATTGATCGGGCGGTCACTTTCAATCAGCAAGGGATCTTTTGATGAGTATTCGTAGTACAGGTTATTTACCAGCGTACCGGCATCCAATACGGTTCCGTTTACTTTTACCTGGGTAGCAGCATCCTGTATGTAAATGCGGAAATAATTATACTCCATGGTGCGGGTGGGCGCAGTAAGGTATTTTGTGCCCCAGGCCACCGACGGGAACATCTGCTGAATCAGGTGGTCTGAACCGGAGGAGGCGCTGCACCCTTCAGAGTTGACCAACACACGCCCGTTACCGCCAAATACGGCTATTTTTTTATCGCAGGTGGTTTTTACCACTGTGCCGCTCAGATCAAGCCCAAACTTACCCGGCCCATATCCTCCCATTGCATTGAATACCTCACCTTTATTCAGCATAACACTGTAGGTTCCGCCGGCAGTATAAGCCGTATTGGTTGAAGTGGTTGTATTTGAATTAAACAACGAAGCGCTGCTGGCATCCAGGATAGGCTGGGTGGGTGTAAAGGTTACCAGCGTATTATCTTCATTGGCAATAACAAAGAAAAATGAATTGGGATTACTGTTATTACTTGTACCGCCATAAGCCTGCACGGTATAGCTGGAACTCCAGGTATTGGTTGGAAAGATCATGGCTCCGGCAGCTGAGTTGGAGTTGGTATAGGTATGCAGGAAAACACTTACCGGGACCTCATTATCGCTGTATACATGAACAGCTTTTTTACTTACTCCTGTAGAGAACAGCCGTGAGTCGGGCATATTGGAAGGATTGGTGTTATTGGAAGGATCGCCTGTTGGGAAATCGGTAAATTCATGTACACTGTTTGCCGGAATGGTCACCGTTTGTGAATATCCTCCATTGGGCAGCTCGACATGAACGGTTGCTTCCTGGGCGCCTGTAGTTACATAAACCGACATTTTTGCCTCGCCGGAAGCACCTGCCTTCTCATTCATTTTTTCCTGGTAACCAAAGCCCAGCCAGAAATCAGTTCCTTTGTTTGAAAGCTCACTCTGCACCACACGCCCCAATAGCTTTATCTTATCTGCATCATCAGCGGCAACGCCTCCGCCTGTGTATGTTATTTCACCTGAAAACGCACCATACCTGCCGGTGGGTAACTGTACATAAACGGGTACATCCTCCACCTTACCGTTGGTGTAGGAAAGAGTTACAGACGGCGCAAAACCGCTATTAGGATCAGTTGATACTAAAAAGCCGCCTGATGCATTCACTGTAATCGTACCCGCAGCCGGCGAAAGGTTCAATCCTGCAGATGACAACGTATAGCTCATTACGGCCGGTTCAGCATTGTAATAATTTTCGCCAAAATCAAGGGTATCTTTGCTTACAAGCAAGATCGGAGCAGGGATTGCCGTAGTAAATTCTACCTCATTTCCATAGCTCGTACCGGTTGAGTTAATGGCGTAGGCCCTAACATAATATCTGGTATCGGGACTTAGACCGTTCATTAAACCGCTAAAGGATAGTAAATCATCATTTATAATGAGCTTACCGGTATTAGAACCCAGGCTGGGACTTCCAACCGTATTCCACACCAGGCCCTTTTCAGTTATCGGTAAACCGCCATCATCTGTTACGGTACCGCCACCGGTAGCTTTGGTCGAACGGATGTTGCTTATTGCCTGTGTAGTAATGGTTGGTTCGGCAAGCGCCTGTGTGGTTTGTGTATTGGGATTATTTGCAGCTGTTGATGTCAAAAACGAGGATTGATTATCAGGGCCATTGTATTCAAAAACCTGCACAGTATAGGTGGCAGATGGATTTAGATTAGTAAGTGTTACTGAATTGCCGGAACCTTTATACACACAATAATAACCGGATGTACCCAGTTGGGTTCCTGCAGGATTACCATTATTCCAATCGGCACTGGCGGTATACATTTCATTATCTGCAGGCCCGGTAGTTGTGCCTGTACCCTGTTTAACAAACACCGCCCGGTTACTGCCATTACCGTTCACCCAGTTTACCGTTAAGCCATACCGGCCCACATTGGTAAAGCTGACGTTGCTGGCTTGTATCGTTGGTACCGGATATACTGCCGGAGTTAATACAATAGAGGTAACATTAATATTTCCCGAAAACGTTAACCGCATATATGTTCCGGCCGATACAATAGCGGCCGGAGTTACAACTATTGCTCCACAATTGGCAGCGCCACCTGTACCTATACCTCCGGTAGCTGTGTAAGCCGCACTGGCATAACTTCCGTTAAGATTAGCAGAGGTGTTAATAGCAAATGCCGAGAATGTCCGGTTACTGCCTGTACCATTACCCCGTACGGTAATGGTTGCAATATCCATGTCGGCCTTAAAAATAAAAAGGCTGCTGCCCGTACCTGCCGATACATTAAATCCGTCACAATTGGCACTCCCGGTATCAAACGTCATAGTAGAACCGCTTGTACTCCGGTAATATGTTCCAATACCTGTTTTAGTATATCCTGTACCTGAAGGGGTTGCCGGTACTGCACTGACCCCGGAAAAATCAAAGGTGACCTGTGCCCATACCGGTTGGATAACCATACAGGCAACTATACTTAATACGAACCGGTATGGACGCTTTGTTGGCGCTTTGTAAATGGCAAACCTTCCGGAAAAAGATTTGAAAAAACAGCTTAAACGTTTCATTCTCATTTTTTTATGTATCCCTTAACGGATACGTTATTCTGCTTGTCGTAACTGGTATAAAAACATTGTTCAATTGACCCATTGAAATTCCATCCCGGCCGAAAGCTCCCCCACAGGCCGGCGCATTCAGTCCTGATACATTTCCCCTTGTTTCAGAAACCATGATGAAGACTAACCAATTTCTAAAGAATCATCATTTGTTCTGCGACAGCCAAAAGCTCCCGGTTTACGGGATGGAAGTTTCAATAGTTGAGAGCAGGCAACATGCCCGTCCCTGTATTGCTGCATTCGCTCAACTTAGTGCAGCAATTATTCCGTTCTGTTTATTGCGGCATATTATTTTTTATAAAACTTAACTGATGACTTTTCCCCGTTATTTTCAAACCGTACCAGGTACATACCGGGGTTTAAGGCTGTAATATCCAAAGCTGATTCGCTGGTTCCGGACTCAACTGCTGCTTTTAAAACCGTTGCCCCTTTCAGGCTGATAACCTTTAACACCGACCCGGCCGTTGCTGCAGCATGGCTTACCGTTAATTTACCCGAAGCTGGATTAGGATAGACTGTTAGTTGTGCCGCAGCCGATAGATTGTATTTTACCGGCACTGCGTTACTGTACTCCACGCTACCATCGGCATCAACCATTTTTAAACGGTAGTAATAGGTACCGTTTGCGGTTACGCCGTTATCTGTAGCCATATAGTTTAGAGTTTTGCTGCTATTGCCGGCAGCTTTTACTTCGCTTATTTTAACAAATGCACTGTTCTCTTCCCGGCGTTCTATCTCAAACCTGTCGGTATTTACTTCTGATGCCGTTGACCAGGCCAAACGAACACCTTGCGCCTGTGCTGAACCGGTAAAGGAGAGGAGCTTGATGGGAAGGGGATCACCATCATCAGGTGGCGGTGTGATCCAGGCGGCCATAGATGCTACCCTTAATGTCTGGCCAAGCCCCAATTGAACCCTGCCAGTTGATGATCCACTAGCTTCATCTGCTTTATTATTAGCCGCCCAATAATAAATCCTTCTGTACATTCTGAGGGACTTTGTTCCGGAAGGAGGCGTAAGATGAAGTTTTGTCCAGTTGCCATTAGTTGCAGGAAAAAAATCTGTTTCTTCTCCACCTATTACGCTGTTTAGATCAAACGGAAGCTTATCTGAATATACCACTCCCCCTTTTGCGGCATTAGCAGTCGTACTATTTGAGCTACCGGTAAACTCAATTTCAAGTGTGCCGCCTACACTATTATTTGTTAAATCAATTTCAATATATTTACCCGTACCACCTAATTCATAATGTGATATTTTGTTGTTAGAAGGGCTACAAATCTGCGCTTGCTTAGCAGCATCTCCATTATTTAGAAATATTACTTCTTTTGTTGTTCCGGAATTAAAAGTTGTAGCTGTTGTGGCCCATGCAAGAGGATAAGTATCAGTTTCATAATTATACCCCATAAAAGCATCCTGTGCATAAGCCGAGAGCATACACATAAGTAATCCACAACAATAAAACAGAAAGCATAACATCTTTTTTCCAATGCACATGTAGGTCAATAACTGTTTGTGCAGGTACACTTTTGCTTCAAAAGCACCAACATCGAGTAACATTCTTTTCATAATTTATTCGTTTTAGGTTACACAATTGGGTTAACAGGCAGACGAATAAGAGGGGCGCCGCACCACAGCGCCCGCTCAGGAACTACTGTTTGAGGAATTTAACAGAAGATTTTCCGTTGCCATTATCAAATACCAGCAGGTAATATCCCGGCGTCAGTCCCGCGGTACTTGTGGTTGCCTGGGCCGAGCCTTGCGCTACATTCAGCGTTGATACTGTTTTACCGTTTAAGGTAAGTACTTTCAGTTCGGCACCGGCGTTAGCTGTTGGATAGTTTACGGTGATATTTTCGCCGGCAGGGTTAGGATATACGGCCAGGCTGGCATCCGCCACATTATTTACCGACCTTATCTCCTTATAGTAGATATAGGCCCCGTCTTTATCGGTTTGTTTCAACCGGTAATAATTAACCCCCGCAGCCGGATTATTATCGGTATAGCTATATGTATGTATACCACTTGTATTTTGCGCAGGTACACTACCTGTAGCAGCAAAGCTTTTACCATCCAGGCTGCGTTCTATGGTAAAGTCTTTGGTATTTACCTCGTTGGTGGTAGACCAGCTCAATTTTACCTGTTTGGCAAAACCGGCGGTTAAAGCAGCATTGAATGACAGGAAGTCGAGGGGAAGCGGCGTCATACTGGTAACGCTCACATTATCAAGATAACCATCCGAAGTATGATCCATGGTTATTTTTATACGCTTTACGCTGGCGTTGTTAATAGCAACAGTTACTGTATTACCTGATGTTCCACAAGCTCCGGTTGATACCTGAGGAGTAGCCACCCAACTTGCGTCGCTGGCATCGGTAACATCCGATGTGGAGTAATATACTGTAAACTTCCTAGTTTGCCCCTTACCTTCAGTAAAGGTAACCGATGCAACTCCGTTTGAAAAATAGGGCAAAATAACATAACTACCTACTCCTTGCAACATCTTCAAAGCTTTAGGGTTAGTTGCTGCATCCGGACACGTAGCCCCTTGCCGGGACAATTGATAAACTATCCATGTTCCAGAGCTTGTTATATTCACCGGCGTCGCACTTGTATAAGTAGAACTACTAACATCGCTAGTGCCAAAATCTTCTGTAAAATAAGTGTCCTGTGCTTTTAGTTCCGTAATAAGACCTATTACAAGGGCTGCACAAAAAAGTAATTTAGTTTTCATAACATTTAATTTTAGGGGGTTAATTAATTTGTTGTTTTATAAATTGTATGGTTTGTTTTTCTGTTCCGGTGTACACCTGTAGGATATAGGTTCCGGCCGCCAGGGCAGAAACATCTATACTGGTTTGATGAGTACCCGCTGCAAGCGGTTGTACCCGTTGCACGCTACCGTTTACCGTCCTTATTTTTACAATGGCATTTTTACCTGCAATTGGGTAGTTTATGGTTAGCTGCCCGTTTACAGGATTTGGATAAACCAACAGCAGTGCTTTATTTTTAACGTTTGCCTCGATCACTTTACCGTAAATAAAGCTGCCATCGGTATCGGTTATTTTCAGGCGGTAATAGGCTGTTCCTGCCACCGGGTGACTATCGGTAAACTGGTAATGGTTTGTTCCTGCTGTATTTTGAGCCTGGATTTGTCCTATAGAAGTAAATTCCTTTCCATCGGCACTGCGTTCAACAGTAAAACGTTGTGTGTTACGTTCGGCGGCGGTGATCCATTTCAACGTAACGGCATCCTGCAAACCGTTGTTTACCGCAGCAGTAAACGAAACCAGGTTTAACGGAAGAATAGTATTATTGGGACCAATGGCATTCAGGTAAACTTCCAGCATGGTATAGCCGTCGACATTAATGGTATTCCGGTCGGCGGCATCATTGGGGTTTAAACCGTGGCTGATCTCCCAGTCATCGGGCATACCGTCATTATCGGTATCGGCCGGCGCCGCAGTACTGTTTAAAACCGGCCAGCCGCCCACATCGGTCTGACTGTCTATAAGGCCGGGTCTACCGGTAAGAGATCCATTAACGGTTACTGTTCCCGTTTCTACTTCGTTCATGATACGGGTATCCACGGCATCCCGTTTCGGATAAATGGCTCCGGCATTGGCCAATACCGAGGCATAAGCGTCCTGTGCTGTCTGAAGAGTTATGCCATCATTGGTAAAGGCGGTGTTAACTTTTACCTGGGCTTCGGTTGCACCGGTTTTATAGCTTACGCCTGCCCAGTTATTAGCTGTTACGGTTGTGCTTCCATCGATATAATTGCCGGCAATATAAAACTGCCCATACCCTGGCGCTGCCAGGCTATTATCAAAATAAACTTCCAGCAGACGTGATCTTTTACTGGAGGCTGTTCCCGGGCCGGCCTTGTAATAGTTATTCACCATATCGTAGTGCCCGTTTTCGCCGCCATAGCTACTGTTATCGCCCCAATTGTACACTACATTGTTGCTGTAATTAAGCAAATCGGCTCCAAAACCACTGGCTTCTATACCAGCCCGCGGGCCGCCATTAAACCGGGGCGACCTGCTTAGGTGACAGGCTAACAGATTATGGTGAAATGTTGCATTAGTACCGCCCCAGATAGCTCCGTAACCATGAATGCCTTTATCGTGGCCGGAATCGTTCAGGCTTTCGGCAAGTATGCACCACTGCATGGTAAAATTCTTGTTATTGTAAAATGATGATGTTTCATCTATAGACCAGCTCATAGAGCAATGATCAATAATGATATTCTGATGATCCCTGCCCCATAATGCATCTGATTGGTCATCATATTTGTCTCCAAGGCGAAAACGCATGTACCGGATAATGACATTATCGGCGGCTATATTCATTTCATAATCCTGGATACAGATGCCATCGCCGGGCGCTGTCTGACCTGCTATGGTCACGTTTCCATTCTTAATCTGAAGCTTTTTGGTTAATTTTATATTACCTGAAACCTCGAAAACAATGGTGCGTGTCCCGGTAGCCTCTATAGCTTTACGTAAGCTGCCATCGCCCGAATCGTTCAGGTTAGTTACTTTAATTACTGTTCCACCCCGGCCTCCGGTGGTGTTCTTTCCGAACCCTTCAGCTCCGGGAAAGGCAAGCTGCTGAGCTTTGCCGTTCAGACCCGGAATTAAGAGTAAGAACAGGGAAAGACTTCTCCTAATATAAAGCGTATAATTTCCAATCATACGATTGTGATCTATTTCGGATATAGGTATATTATACCTGACCCAGGTTTATAATTATTTTTTTTCCTGCCAGCACAAAGACATGTGGGGAAATCGTCTATGCAACAAGCAGGTTTTATCCGTATGGTTAGTCTAATCTTTAACCAATGTTATATAGTTTTTTATTAAAATTCCAGCATTTGCCCATATTTTTTTGTGCAATCGATGCCGGGAACGATTGCATAGAAACTATTACGGGAATAAAGTTTTTACCCACGCTCATTTTACCGTCATTGGCGACTGAATAATAAACTTACCAGGCATTTACGCAATCGATGCCGGGAACGATTGCGTGATTTTTTACAGGCTCAAAAAAGCCGACCTGGTGAAACCTCGATATTAAAATCTGAATTACTCAATTTGCTTCCGTCTTTGTTATTTGCTTTAAACCTTCTACTTTCCGCCTTTCCTGTTTCCAGCATCTGTGTTCCTGCTTGGCCACCCTCCAAAAGCGTCCCTCACCCAAAGGCAAAGGGTAGGATTTTGCTCTTGTCTTGGTTCCTGATCCGTTGCTCTTGTTTCTACTTCCGGTCTTTCCCCGCTTCCGGACTATACCTGTGAACTATCAACTATAAGCTAACAAACTTTTCCAAAAAACTGCTATCTTTGCGGCTTCAAAAATAAAATCCATGAGCCATCCCGTAAAGATAAAAAACGCCTTAATTTCAGTCTATTATAAAGACAACCTGGAACCACTAATTCATCAGTTGAACAGCCTCGGAGTTACTTTTTACTCTACCGGAGGAACAGAAAAGTTTATCCGCGAATTAGGTTATGAAGTTGTGGCCGTAGAAGACCTTACGGGATATCCCTCTATTTTGGGCGGCAGGGTAAAAACATTGCATCCCAAAGTATTCGGCGGTATTCTGTCACGCCGGGAACTGGCAGGCGATAAAGAGCAGACCGAACAGTACGAAATTCCCGAAATCGATTTGGTTATTGTGGATCTATACCCGTTTGAGGAAACCGTAAAATCTGGAGCCGGCGAAGCCGACATTATTGAGAAAATAGATATTGGCGGTATCTCCCTGATTCGTGCCGCAGCCAAAAACTTTAACGATGTGGTCATTGTCGCATCCAAAGATGATTATACCACGCTGCTGGATATCCTGAAAGAAAATTCAGGCTATACAACGCTGGATCAGCGCAGGGATTTTGCCCGCAAAGCTTTCAACATTTCATCACATTACGATACGGCCATCTTTAATTACTTTAACCAGGACGATGCCCTGCCGGTGTTCAAACAAAGCCAGCAACAGGTGCAGCCTTTACGTTATGGCGAAAATCCACACCAGAAAGGCTTTTTCTACGGCGATCTGGATAATATGTTTACCAAGCTGAACGGTAAAGAGCTCTCTTACAATAACCTGGTAGATGTTGATGCCGCCGTGGCGCTGATCGATGAGTTTACCGAACCAACGTTTGCTATACTGAAACATACCAATGCCTGTGGTGTGGCATCACGTACAAATTTATTGCAGGCATGGACAGATGCCCTGTCCTGCGACCCGGTTTCGGCTTTTGGCGGTGTAATTATCTGCAACGGCGAAATTGACGCCGCTACAGCAGCCGAGATCAACAAGCTGTTTTTTGAAGTGCTGATTGCACCATCATACTCGCAGGAAGCGCTCAGCATACTTACCGAAAAGAAAAACCGTATTATCCTGGTTCGCAAAGACGTAGAGCTGCCTAAAAAGCAATTCAAAACCCTGTTAAACGGCGTTATTGAGCAGGATAAAGACCATACTATCGAAGGTCCGGAACAAATGTCGGCAGTTACCAACCGCAAGCCCGATGAGCAGGAACTGGCCGATTTATACTTTGCCAATAAAATTGTAAAGCATACCAAATCAAACACCATCGTGCTGGTAAAAGGCGGTCAGCTGCTGGCCAGCGGAGTAGGGCAAACCTCGCGTGTTGACGCGTTGAAGCAAGCCATTATCAAGGCCAAAGAATTTGGTTTCAGCCTGCACGGTTCGGTCATGGCTTCCGATGCCTTTTTCCCGTTCCCCGATTGTGTTGAGATTGCAGCCGGGGCCGGTATTACAGCCGTATTGCAGCCGGGTGGCTCTATCAAAGACCAGCTTTCAATTGATAAGGCCAATGAAAAGGGCATCAGCATGGTAATGACGGGCGTGAGGCATTTTAAACATTAACAGATAGCGTCAAAAAATAAATACATTAAAGTTTTTCAGGCAGTAATACTATTGAAAAAAAGGCGTTAACTTTGCATACTTTTTAAAACACTTAATCACATTTTAATGGGTTTATTTAACTGGTTTACACAGGAAATAGCAATAGATTTGGGTACCGCAAACACCCTCATTATACATAACGATAAAGTAGTAGTTGACGAACCTTCGATAGTAGCCTTTGACCGTACCACCAACAAAGTAATTGCTATTGGCCGGCAAGCCATGCAGATGGAAGGCAAAACACACGAGAACATTCGTACCGTACGTCCGCTGAAAGACGGCGTAATTGCCGATTTTAATGCTGCCGAGCACATGATACGCGGCATGATCAAAATGATCAATAACGGTAAAGGCTGGTTTTTCCCATCGTTGCGGATGGTGATCTGCATACCGTCGGGCATTACCGAGGTTGAAAAACGTGCCGTACGCGATTCGGCCGAAATTGCCGGAGCCAAAGAAGTTTACCTGATCCATGAGCCGATGGCCGCCGCTGTAGGTATCGGTATAGATGTGGAAGAACCGATGGGTAACATGATCATCGATATCGGTGGCGGTACCACCGAAATTGCGGTTATCGCCTTGTCCGGTATCGTGTGTGATCAGTCTATCCGGGTTGCCGGCGATAACTTTGACAGCGATATTGTACAATATATCCGCCGTCAGCACAACATCATGATCGGTGAGCGTACCGCCGAAAAGATCAAAATTGAAGTAGGTGCGGCCCTGCCCGAACTTACCGATCCTCCGGCAGATTTTGCGGTTCAGGGACGGGATTTAATGACCGGTGTGCCTAAACAAATTACCGTATCGTACACAGAAATTGCCCATTGCCTGGATAAATCCATCTCAAAAATTGAAGAAGCTATTTTAAAGGCGCTGGAAATTACGCCTCCGGAGCTTTCGGCAGATATTTATCAAACCGGTATTTATTTAACCGGCGGCGGCGCCCTGTTACGCGGACTGGATAAACGGGTGGCAGCTAAAACAAAACTGCCGGTACACGTAGCCGAAGACCCGTTGCGGGCCGTGGTACGCGGAACTGGTATAGCCCTTAAAAATATAGGGAATTATAAATTTTTAATGCAGTAATTCAGGTGTTAGATATTAGATATCAGACATGAGATAATACTTATGAAGTCTCATATCTTACATCTTACATCTCATATCTCTCAAGAAATATGCGCAACCTATGGATATTCATCAGTAAGTACAACGCATTTTTTCTTTTTGTGATATTCTTTGTCACGGCGCTCATCCTCACCATAAAAAATAATTCATACCAGCGGGCAAGTGTTTTAAACTCATCCAACCAGGTTATCGGCGAAGCATACCGGAATGTGAATGCCTTTAAAAGCTATTTGAGGCTTGGTGCTGTTAACGATAGCCTGGCACGCGAAAATGCCCGGCTGCGCAACCAGCTAAAAAGCTCGTTTTATAACGATAGCATTGCCGGTAACAGCGTAAAAGACACCTTATACAAGCAGCAATACACCTACATTGTTGCCCGTGTGGTTAACAATTCCATTCACCAGAAAAATAATTACATTACTATTAACCGGGGCAAGCGGCAGGGCGTACAAAAAGGGATGGGTGTGATCTGTGGCACGGGCGTGGTTGGAATTGTGCTGAATGTATCCGATAATTTCGCGTCGGTGCGTACCATTTTGCACAGCGAAACAAAGATCAGCGCCAGCATTGCCGGTACGGGAGCTTTTGGTTCCCTGGTGTGGGGCGATAATAATTATGACCCGCAAAAAGCCGTTTTAGAAGATATCCCCAATCATATTACGGTAAAGCCCGGCGCTCAGATAGTAACGTCAGGATATTCGCTCTTCCCGGCGGGATTGCCCATTGGTAAAGTGATAAAAACCGGTGTAATTGGCGGTAATAATTTCCTGAATATCGAAGTAAAGCTCAGTACCGATTTTGCTACGCTGGAGTACGTGTATGTGGTTAATAATTTATTTTCTACTGAACAGGCTCAGTTAGAAGAAAGCAATAAAAAAGATGAGTAGAGTTATTTTAGCTAACCTGGTACGATTCTTCCTGTTGGTGTTCATACAGGTTTTCCTGCTCAAAAATATCGGGTATTACAACCTTGCTACTCCGTTTATATACATCTTGTTTATTATGCGGCTGCCGTTTGATACGCCGAACTGGCTGCTGTTTTTGCTGGCCTTTTGTACCGGGCTTACCGTCGACGCTTTTTACGATACAACCGGTATTAATGCGGCAGCCTGCTCTGTGCTGGCCTGGGTAAGGGTAATGTTTATCAGCGTAACCGTTCAGCGTGACGGCTTTGACAATGAGCCGGAGCCCAGCCTGGGCATTATGGGTTTCCGCTGGTTTTTTCTTTACACCATCATATTAGCGCTTTTTCATCATATAACCTTATTTTTATTAGAAACATTTCATGTTGATGAAATACAATACACACTCATGCGTATTCTGTTTAGCTGGTTGCTAACCGTGTTTTTAATAATGGTGTATGAATTTATATTTTATAAAAAGAAAGAGCGTTAACCGGATATGAATAGTTTTTTTGCCAGAAGATACGTTATCCAGGGAATTTTCATAGCTGTTGCGTTGGTTTTGCTGGCCCGTTTATTCTATATCCAGGTAGTTGACGACCGCTACTATCTTTCTGCCGAAAATAACGTACTTCGCCGCTTAATAATTTACCCTGCCCGCGGGCCAATTGTTGACCGTCACGGTAAAATACTGGTACAGAACGAGCCGGTTTACGATATTATGGTAATTCCGCGTGAAGTAAAACCCTTTGATACGCTGGAATTTTGCAACCTGTTAGGGATAGATAAAGCCGGCTTTGATAAGCGTTTCCATAAGGCGATGGTATATTCGCCCTACCGGGCATCTATTTTTGAAAAGCAGCTTTCGGCACGGATGTATGCCCGTTTACAGGAAAAGCTGTTTGAGTTTCCCGGTTTTTTCGTGCAGAACCGTACCGTACGTTCCTATCCCGATTCTACAGCCGCCCAGTTCTTAGGTTATATCGGCGAGGTTAACGATAAAATGATAGAAGAATCGGACGGGTATTACAAAGCCGGCGATTACATCGGGATTTCGGGTGTGGAAAAATCGTACGAAGAAGTATTGCGGGGACGTCGTGGCGTTCAGAACCTGATGGTAGATGCATTCAATCGCCCGAAAGGGCATTTTGCCGATGGTAAATACGATACCCTGGCCATAGCCGGCGAAAAGCTCGTTTCATCGTTAGACATGCGCATACAGAAGCTGGGCGAAAAGCTGATGAAAAATAAAGTGGGCAGTATTGTGGCTATTGAGCCGTCCAGCGGAGAAATACTGGCATTTGTAAGCAGTCCTACTTATGACCCTAACCTGATGGTTGGCCGGCAACGCGGTAATAACGTGGCCGCCATGTACAAAGATCCGTACAAACCATTCCTGATCAGGCCGATACAAGCCTATTATTCGCCGGGCTCATCGTTCAAGCCGGTTGATGCTTTGGTGGCCTTGCAGGAAAATTTAATTGCCCCCAATACCATATTTTACTGTCCCGGCGGATACCAGGCCGGTAATCATTGGGTGCGTTGTGAGCACGTAGATGGCCCTACCGATCTCACGAAAGCGATACGCATGTCGTGCAATACGTATTTTTGTTACACGTTCGATAAGCTGATCAGCAAAAGCGGGCCCAAATATACTACGGTGTCATTCAATGATTGGCGGCAGCATATCGGCTTGTTTGGCTTTGGAAACCGGCTGCATATCGATTTACCTAACGAGCGTCCCGGAAATGTGCCTACGCAAACACATTACGATAAGATCTTTGGTAAAAATCGCTGGCGCAGCAGCACCATTATCTCGCTGGCCATTGGGCAGGGTGAACTGCTGGCAACGCCTCTGCAACTGGCTAATATCGAATGTATCATAGCAAACCGGGGCTATTATTATACACCGCATCTCATCAAGGCTGTGGGTGAAAAGCAGGTGGTTAAGCCCGAGTTTAAGGTGCAGCACCGGGTTGGCGTTGACCCGAAATATTTTGAGCCCGTTATAGACGGCATGCAGCAGGTTGTTGAATATGGTACGGCCGCCGGAGCCCGCATTCCGGGTATTGTAATGTGCGGAAAAACCGGAACGGTACAAAATCCGCATGGTAAAAACCACTCGGTATTTGTAGCTTTTGCGCCCCGCGAAAATCCCAAGATCGCCATAGCGGTAGTGGTGGAAAATGCAGGCTACGGTTCATCGTGGGCTGCGCCGATAGCCAGCTACATGGTAGAAAAATATCTTACCGATTCTATCAGCCGGCCTAAGGCCCAGGTTGATTATATCATGAACGCCAACTTGCTGCCGGAACTTAATAAGCCCGCCAAAAAGGTGGTGCCCAAAACGGATTCGGTGAAAAAGGATTCGGCCGTATTGAAGCGTGCCGCGATAAGAAAAGAACAGTTGAACGCTAATAAATTGGCAGAACGATGAACCAGAGAAGCCTGTTTTTCAATGTGGACTGGGTGACCATTTTTATTTACCTGGCGCTGTGTATCATTGGTTGGTTTAACATTCACGCCGCTGTGTTTGATGTTAACCACGAGAGTATCCTGGATATGAGCACTAACTACGGAAAGCAATTCGTATTTATTGTCTCGGGTGTTATTCTGGGCATTGTTATTTTGCTGCTGGATTCCAAGTTCTTCAGCGCTTTTTCGCCTGTATTTTATGGAATAACCGTTTTACTGCTGGTGCTGGTGCTGCTTATTGGTCGTAATGTAGGCGGAAACCAGGCCTGGATTCCTATTGGCAGCTTCAGGCTTCAGCCGTCAGAATTTGCCAAATTTTCTACCTGTTTGCTGCTGGCACGCTACCTGAGCGCAACAACTACCAAGCTGCATGAGCTGCGAACTCAGCTTGCCTGTGCCGTTATTATACTGATACCCGTAGCCCTCATTATGCTGCAGCCTGATACCGGCTCGGCGATGACGTTTGTCTCGCTGGTATTTGTGCTGTACCGCGAGGGATTATCCGGTTATTTCCTGATTATCGGTGCTATTTTGATCACCCTGTTCGTACTGTCGTTATTGGTTAATAAATACCTGCTTATTGTAGGATTGGTAGCGATCTGCGGCCTGTTAATTTACCTGTTCAAGCGAAACAAGTCGCTTATTGCTACATTTTTAAGCGGATTGGTCATTTCGGTGGTTTTTGTATTTTCTGTTGATTTTGCGTATAACCATGTACTGAAATTGCACCAGCGTAATCGTATCGATGTGTTACTGGGCAAGGTACACGACCCACGCGGACAGGGATACAACGTAAATCAGTCCAAAATAGCTATAGGTTCCGGGAGATTGTGGGGAAAGGGCTATCTGCAGGGAACGCAAACCAAGTACAATTTTGTGCCCGAACAAAGCACCGATTTTATTTTCTGCACCGTTGGCGAGGAGTGGGGCTTTGCCGGTAGCTTTGTGGTGGTTGGTTTATATGTTTTCCTGCTGCTGCGTATCATCTTCCTGGCCGAGCGGCAGCGATCGTCGTTTACCCGTATTTATGGGTATGGTGTGGCGTCCATTATCTTCTTTCACTTCATGATCAATATCGGCATGACCATCGGCCTGGTTCCGGTTATTGGTATTCCATTGCCGTTTATCAGCTATGGCGGTTCCTCGCTGTGGAGCTTTACCATCTTACTGTTTATCCTGCTACGCCTGGATGCTAACCGTATGGGGTTTGTGGGATGATTTGTGTGGGTATTGCGAATATGGATTAAGCGAAGCGCTGGCTTTTAATTGAGACCTGCAATAGTGATATTTAGTGTAGCGTATTGCCCATATAATTCGTTACTTTATTAAACCAATTATTTTGAAGTATGAAAACGTTTTTAGTTGCTCTTGCTGTTTGTGTTGTTTTTGTTTCGTGCAAAAAGAGCAAAGAACCGTCGCCAGAGGGCAAGGATCTGGAGCTGACAGCCGCCGAAAAGCAAAATGTGAAAATTAATAACGAATTTACATTTAAGTTATTCGCTGATATTCTAAAAAACGAACCGGGAGATAAAAATCTCTTTACTTCGCCATTAAGTGCAGGTATTGTTCTCGGAATGACAAGTAACGGGAGTAATGGCACTACGTTAAACGCCATGCGTTCCACTTTAGGCTTTACCGATGTGGCAGAGCCTGATATGAACAGTTATTACAAAAAGCTGTCTGCCGGCCTTCCGCTGGTAGATCCCAAAGTATCATTAGATATTGCTAATTCTGTCTGGTACCGTAAGGGATTTGAGGTTTTACCCGAATTTAAGAATACAAACGCTACCTATTATCAGGCTGCTATTGAGGCATTGGATTTTAGCAGCCCGTCAGCAAGAGAAACCATTAACTCCTGGGTTAAAGAAAAAACTAAGAATAAGATACCATCTATTATTGACAGCCCTATCCCGGGTGATGTTGTGATGTACCTGATCAATGCCATTTATTTTAAGGGACAATGGAAGTATCAGTTTGATAAAAGCAAAACTAAAAAAGCACCCTTTTATGTCGATGAAGATCATCCGGTTCAGGCCGATTTTATGACCACTGATGCGGTTGTGAAAACCAGCACTATCGGCAATATCCGTACTGTGGAAATCCCTTATGGTAATGGCAAATTCAGTATGGTGATCCTGCAGTCATCGGGCAACATTAACCTGGCTAACTTTGCCTCGGATTTAAGCTCATCAGTGTGGGATGAAGCTGTTATGAATGCACACGAAACCAAAACTACCGTAATATTGCCTAAGTTTAAATTTGATTATGAAAAAGTGCTGAATCCTGAGCTGGCACAATTGGGAATGGGAATAGCGTTTAATGATGGTGCTGATTTTGCCCGGATAAACCCGGTTATTCAGCTAAAGATCAGTGTAGTGAAACAAAAGGCATTTGTAGAAGTAAATGAAGAGGGTACTGAAGCTGCTGCCGCTACATCTGTTGAGATAGTACCTACATCGATGCCATCAGACCCAACAATAACTATCAACCGCCCTTTTCTCTTTGTTATAAAAGAAAATAATACCGGGTTGATACTTTTTATGGGTAAGGTGAATAATCCTGTTTAAAATTGTTGAGCAAAAAAGGTTGGGCAGGGTTTCGGTTTCATTTGGTGGCTTTGTAGCCGCTGTTGATACAGCTTAAAGTTCTCGTTTCTATTCCCTATTGAGGAAATAGGATTTCGAAACACATACTTTAGTGTAGTATGACGATCTGTTATTTGCGTTTATTAATCGAAGAATAATAAGTCTTTCCTATGGTATCAACCTGGGGGAGATTGTAAACAGGATCTTTAATTAAACCAGCCTTTTTCATATCATTTAAGAGTTTGTCAAATTCTTTCTGTTGTTGTGCAGTAGAAGGCTTAGACAATTCTTTTGAAATTACCTGGGTAAGTTTTTTGGCTAATAATTTCATACAACAATATTAGATAAATTTTCTAGAATGTAAAAAAACTTCTGAACCACTTCTGAGGATATATTGACAAATCAGGTCATTGTATTGTCTTATTAAAGGCTTTAATACAGCGTCATTAGAGTAGTCTTCTATTTCCAGTTTTAAGATATTTGTTAATGCAAAGATGCCTATTGAACGACCATGAGAATGCCATATCTTATTATTTCCTAAATCTCTTGCAATTTCAGTTGCTCTATCTTCCTTTTCTTGTTGGGTAACAGGTTGCCCAATTTTAGTTGGGTTTGTACGATGTCTATCCCAATTTTTGAACTTATATTTTACCAACCATTCTTTTAATAAAGCAATTGTTAGATCTCTTGCCTGCTCATGTCGCCTTAACATTGCCAGGTCTTGTTGGGTTAGCATAACTAGTTCTGCTTGCGATAAACTTCCTTTCAGTGACTTATCAATAAGTTCTTCTACTTTATCAAGATAACCTAATGCAGGAACCCAATTACTGCCATTATAAACCTGGGGGTCAATGGGCCCAAGCGACGATGAATAATCCATGAAAATTTTGTCTCCGGACATGCAAAATATTGTTCCAGCAGAATATGCAGAATCAGGAACAATGAAATATACCTCCTTATAATGATGCCTGGTAATTTTGACCAGTTTCTCTACAGTCTCTGCACTTCCACCAGGAGTATTTAGAAAGATGCAAAGAGTTTCATTTTTTAAAGCATCCGATTTCAGATCTTCTATAAAGTCACGAAAAGGCTTCTCTAACGAGTCTGCTATTGGGCCATAATAAAAAATTACATCGGCATTAAAATGTTTTTCCAGTTTGTCTAACCTTTCGTTTAAAATATCATGTAAGGTTGAGTCGAAGATTGGTTTCATGGATTTTTATTGCGTAGTTTTAAGCGACTCCAGATCTTTTAAAAGAGCCAACGCCTTGTCATTTAACACATCAATTGTTAATGTTGTCATATTCACAAATATACTAAATGTCACCCACAATACTTAGTGCCAATAGTGCTTAGCTAAGTCTATCCCGCCCAGCCTTCTCTATCCAAGCTGCGGTAATGTATGGCTTCGGCCAGGTGTTCGGTCTGGATGTTTTCGCTTCCGGCCAGATCGGCAATGGTACGGGCAACTTTCAGGATACGGTCGTAAGCACGGGCCGATAACCCCAATTTTTCCATTGCTTTTTTCAATAATGCCTGCCCGGCCTCATTGATCTGGCAAACTTCGCGTACCATTTTTACACTCATTTGCGCATTACAGTATAGATCGGGTTTATGCTCAAAACGCTTGTCTTGTATTTCGCGGGCACGTGTTACCCGTTGCCGGATGTCGGCGCTTTTTTCGGCCACGCGGTCTGAGGCCAGCTCGTTAAAATCTACCGGTGTTACCTCCACATGCAGGTCAATACGATCTAACAACGGGCCGGATATTTTGCCCAGGTATTTTTGTACTGCGCCGGGTGGACAGATGCATTCCTTTTCGGGATGGTTGTAAAAGCCGCAGGGACAGGGGTTCATGGAAGCCACCAGCATAAAGCTGGCGGGATAATCTACCGTAAAGCGTGCCCGTGAAATGGTGATACGCCGCTCTTCGAGCGGCTGGCGCATTACTTCAAGCACCGTCCGTTTAAATTCGGGCAGCTCATCCAAAAACAATACGCCGTTGTGTGATAACGAAATTTCACCGGGCTGCGGATTGGCGCCACCGCCAACCAAAGCCACGTCGCTTACAGTATGGTGCGGCGAACGGAAAGGCCGTACAGTCATCAGCGAATCGCTGGCAGCAAGCTTACCGGCAACAGAATGTATTTTAGTGGTTTCTAAGGCTTCGTGCAGGTTTAGCGGCGGCAGAATGGTGGGCAACCGACGGGCAAGCATGGTTTTACCGGCGCCGGGCGGCCCGATCAGGATAACGTTATGCCCGCCGGCCGCGGCAATTTCAAGGGCCCGTTTGATATTTTCCTGGCCTTTTACATCCGAGAAATCGCTCTCGTAATTGTTGATGTTATTTAAAAATTCCTGCCGGGTATCTACGATGGTTGTTTCAAGGGTGCGTGTGCCGTTCAGAAAATGGATAACATCGGCAATATTATCAATGCCGTACACTTCCAGATCGCTTACAATGGCAGCTTCGCGGGCATTGGCTTTTGGCAAAATAACTCCCTGAAATTTTTCTTTTCGTGCCTGAATGGCTATGGGCAGGGCGCCTTTTATGGGTTGCAGTCCGCCATCCAGCGAAAGCTCGCCCATGATCAGGTATTGGTCTAATTTCCCGTCGCTGATCTGGCCGGAGGCTGCCAGAATACCGATGGCAATGGCCAGATCGTATGCCGAGCCTTCTTTGCGGATATCGGCTGGAGCCATGTTGACCACAATTTTTTGCCGGGGCATACGGTAGCCTGCGGCATGTATGGCACTTTCTACCCGCTGTAAACTTTCTTTTACGGCGTTATCGGGCAGGCCGACAATGTAATATTTTGTGCCGCCGCTAATGTTAACTTCTACGGTTATGGTTGTAGCTTCGATGCCGTAAACGGCGCTGCTATACGTTTTTACCAGCATAGCATAAAAATACTAAGGTGGTACAGCATTTACAAATGGAAGTGTTACAAGGGTTTATAGCTCATGTGCAGCTCGGCATACGCTGCCGTTTTGTCGCCGGAGCCGTCATTGTATTTTACACCGTTTGCTTTAGCGTAAATTGATAAAATAGTGCCGCTTTTCGTGTTTATTTCTATATTAAAAAAATCTCCGATAGTATAATTGAAATAATCCTTATCCGCATCTCTATTAATAGGCATCCTTATTCCCCCTATGACTATTGCTCTAATCCCCAGGTTAGTAGTTACTCCATTAAAATCTGTTTGCGATAGCCGATAATAATTGCCACCCAAACAAGGGTAAGAATCATAAAAAGTGTAAGCATGTATTACATCAGAATTTCCATTACCCATAATTTCGCCTATGGTAACAAAGTCTTTTCCATCACTGGAGCGTTCTATTGTAAAATGAGAATTAACAGCCTCGGATGACGTAGCCCAGTTTATTTCAACTCTTGAATTTTTTATTACCGCTGTAAAAGCTGTCAGGTTTACAGGAAGTGTATGTGTATCTTCACCGGAAACACCGGCAAGCGTTTTACCCGGTTTGATGTTGTCCATCGAAATCGTTAAGGAATCATCCTGTAGTTTTAGGTATTGGTAATTATTGTAAACCAAGGGTTTATCGCTGTACAGCTTCTTCCCCGAAGCATCAAAATATGCTACCTGGTATGAATCCAGTTGCCAGGTTCCATTAAGTCCTGAAAGATTTTTATCGTTGTCTTTTTTGCAGCCGGTCAATACAAAAAGCAGGCAAATAAGTAAAACGGTATTTCTCAAAGCGATATATTTTTTATAAAGGTATATTTTTATAGAAATAAGCGCAAGATGAGTCCATGCTAAGGGCATTAAGAACCGCTGAATTGTTGTATTGCTGAATTGTTAAATTGTTCTCTGCGGGCTTTGCGTGGAATTTCGTGAACTTAGCGTGAACATTCACGCTAAGAGCGCCAGGAACTTCTCTGCGGGCTTGGTGGGGAAACCCTTAAGAATTTCAGTTAAAGTTATTCGCAAAATGCTTTTTTAATTACTATCTTTGCATCCCGACAAACAAATCGGGGATTTTACTCCCGGCAGTTGTGAAGTCACTAAATTCTTGACTTTTAACTTTTTTGACGCAGTCAAATATGCCTAAAAACACTTCCATTCACTCCGTATTAATTATTGGTTCAGGTCCCATTATCATTGGTCAGGCCTGCGAATTTGATTACTCAGGCTCACAGGCAGCCCTTTCATTGAAAGATGAAGGCATTGAAGTATCGATCATCAACTCTAATCCGGCAACCATCATGACCGATAAGGTTATTGCCGATCATGTTTACCTGTTACCCTTAACCTGCGACAGCATTGAGCAGATACTACAGGAACAAAAAATTGACGCGGTGCTGCCAACCATGGGCGGCCAAACCGCTCTGAATCTCTGTAAAGAGGCCGAAGAGCGTGGTATCTGGGAAAAATATAATGTAAAGGTAATTGGCGTTGACGTTGCTGCCATTGAAAAAACAGAGAACCGGGAGGAATTCAGGAAACTGATGGTGGATATTGGCGTGGGCGTGGCGCCTTCGAAAATTGCCAACTCCTTCCTGGAAGGCAAAGAGGCTGCACAGGAGATCGGCTTTCCGCTGGTTATCCGGCCATCGTACACGCTTGGCGGTACCGGAGGTGGTTTTGTGCATAAAAAAGAAGATTTTGATGCAGCGCTAAGCCGTGGCTTGCAGGCATCGCCTACCCACGAGGTGCTGGTTGAGCAGGCCGTTTTGGGCTGGAAGGAATATGAGCTGGAGCTGCTTCGCGATAATAAAGATAACGTGATCATCATCTGCTCCATTGAGAACTTTGATCCAATGGGCATTCACACGGGCGATTCTATTACCGTAGCGCCGGCTATGACCCTGAGCGACCGCTGTTACCAGGAAATGCGTAACCAGGCCATCCGCATGATGCGTGCCATCGGTAATTTTGCCGGAGGCTGTAACGTGCAGTTCTCGGTAGACCCGGCAACAGAAAATATCATCGCCATAGAAATCAATCCGCGGGTTTCGCGTTCATCGGCCCTGGCCTCAAAAGCAACCGGGTATCCCATTGCTAAAATTGCCGCCAAGCTGGCCATAGGCTATAACCTGGATGAAATTGAGAACCAGATCACCAAAACCACATCGGCATATTTTGAGCCCACGCTGGATTATGTGATCGTAAAAGTGCCCCGCTGGAATTTTGACAAATTTAAAGGCGCTAACCGCGAGCTTGGTTTGCAGATGAAATCGGTAGGAGAGGTGATGGCTATCGGCCGTACCTTTATCGAAGCATTGCAAAAAGCCTGTCAGAGCCTTGAGATCGGGCGGCTGGGTCTGGGCGCTGATGGTCGCCAGAGCCGTAATCTCGAAGCTATTATGCACAGCCTGGAGCATCCAAGCTGGGACAGGTTATTCCATATTAAAGATGCCATGAGCCTGGGCGTGCCCATAGAATCCATTCGCAAGGCAACCAAAATTGATAAGTGGTTCTTATTGCAGATACAGGAGCTGGTTAACCTGGAAGTTGAGCTGAAACGCTACTCGCTTAACAACATACCGCATGATTTCTTTGTTACGCTGAAGCAAAAGGGATTTTCGGATGCGCAGATCGCCTGGCTGTTAGGCAACGTTACCGAAGATGATGTTTATAACCGCCGCAAAGAGCTTGGCATAAAACGGGTGTACAAAATGGTAGATACCTGTGCCGCCGAGTTCCCTGCACAAACGCCGTATTATTACTCTACCTTTGAAGATGAGAACGAATCGATTGTAAGCGACCGGAAAAAGATCATTGTACTGGGTTCAGGGCCAAACCGTATCGGGCAGGGAATAGAGTTCGACTATTCATGCGTACACGGATTGCTTGCCGCTAAAGAGACCGGCTTTGAAGCCATCATGATAAACTGTAATCCTGAAACAGTGTCTACCGACTTTAACATGGCCGATAAGCTGTACTTTGAACCCGTTTTCTGGGAGCATGTGCGTGAAATTATCGATTTGGAAAAGCCGGAAGGTGTTATTGTGCAGCTGGGTGGGCAGACAGCCCTGAAGATGGCTGAGAAATTGAGCCAGAACGGCATTAAGATCATCGGTACTTCTTTCGAAAACATGGATATTGCCGAAGACCGCGGCCGTTTTTCAGACCTGCTGAAAGAGCTGGATATTCCGTATCCGAAATATGGTGTAGCCGAAACAGCCGAAGAAGCGCTTGAGGTTGCCCATGAGGTAGGTTACCCGGTGCTGGTTCGCCCGAGCTATGTATTGGGTGGCCAGGGAATGAGCATTGTGATCAACGATGAAGACCTGGAAAAAGCGGTGGTAAAGCTGCTGGGCGATCTTCCGGGCAACCGTGTATTGATCGACCACTTCCTTGACCGTGCCGAAGAAGCCGAATCAGATTCTATCTGCGATGGCGAGGATGTTCATATTATCGGTATGATGGAACATATTGAGCCTGCCGGTATCCACTCGGGCGATTCGAGTGCGGTATTGCCGCCATTTAACCTGCCCAAAAGCGTAACCGACCAAATGGAAGCATATACCATCAAACTGGCTAAGGCGCTTAATGTTCGTGGCCTGCTAAATATCCAGTTTGCTATAAAAGACGGAAAAGTATATGTTATTGAGGCCAATCCACGGGCATCGCGTACGGTTCCGTTCATTGCCAAGGCGTATGATGTGCCTTATATTAACATAGCAACTAAAATTATGCTGGGTGTAAATAAATTAAAAGACTTTACCATCGAGCGTAAGCTTAAAGGATATGCTATTAAAGAGCCGGTATTTTCTTATGATAAATTCCCGGAAATTGATAAGGAGCTTGGCCCCGAGATGAAATCGACCGGCGAAGCTATCCGCTTTATCAAAGACCTGAACGATCCTTATTTCGTGAAGCTTTATAAAGAAAAATCCATGTATCTGAGCAAATAAGGCTCAAAGCTTATTTCATTATTCCGGCCCCTTTTAAGTACCCGGGGGCCGGAATGTTTTTCTTCAGTTTATCCTTGTTTTCTTAATATCTTTCTCTGCCCGCAATCCAAACGCTAATACGACGTCTCGGGACAATGACGCCACATTTTTTTAGATGCGTTTGCCCTGAACTTTAATCCAAAAAATTTGCAAATCACAAAACAGGCTTATATCTTCGTGTTTTAAGGCAAGACTATATCTGTACATGCAGGCATAGTCTTGCTTGTTTTTTATAGATATACAAAAAAGTGAGTTATGGCAGATGTAACCTATTACACCAAAGAAGGATTAGAAAAGTTAAAAGAAGAATTGCATTACCTGAAAACTCAGGGGCGGGCTAACATAGCAAAAGCTATAGCCGAAGCCCGCGATAAAGGCGACTTATCTGAAAATGCGGAATACGATGCTGCTAAAGAGGCGCAGGGGCTGCATGAATCGAAAATTGCCAAGCTGGAAGAAACACTGGCTAATGCCCGCTTAATTGATGAATCGAAGCTGGATACGTCTAAAGTACTTGCACTGTCTATTGTGAAGATCAGGAATGTTAAGAATGGGGCCACAATGAGCTATCAGCTGGTTTCTGAAACTGAAGCCGATCTAAAGGCCGGTAAAATTTCAGTAAAATCGCCTATTGCCAAAGGCTTATTAGGCAAATCGGTAGGCGAACTGGCAGAAATTGAGGTTCCCGCCGGTAAGCTGGAATTTGAAATACTGGAGATCAGCCGGTAAAAACGGTTTTCTTGCCAAATATATCTGGCGCTGCTGCACAATAGGCAACAGCGCTTTTTTATTGCAGTACAGGTATGCTTACAATAAAACCATTTAACCGTAAATGCTATTTTAATAGTAACTTAGTATCGGGTTTGCTTAAGTGGGTTTGTTTATCTTCCTGGTTTGAGCTACTGATCTGACTTTACATAAAAGCAGCATAATGGGTAAATTCAGCACACCTGAAGAAATTATTTATGTTTGTACCGGGAGCAAATGCGGTAAAAAGGGTGGTAAAGCTATGTATAAACTGCTCAGATCCTATCTGAAGCATGCTAAAACGATTGAAGTTATCCGCACCGACTGTACAGACCGCTGTAAATTTGCACCGGTGCTTTGTTTCCAGCCACAAAATATATGGCTTAAAGAATATTCAGAACGCGAAGTGCTGCAACTGCTGGAAAAGCTTGTGCAAAAGGAGGAATCGCAGGGTTATGATTGATCATCCTCTCTGCAGGTTTAAATCCCGCTGGTTACGGATCTTACATCTTGATCAGCCTGCGCCCTTTGATCAGCATTTTAATGCGCTGTCTTTTCAGTGAAAAATTAGCTGTAGCAGCGTTTTCTTCCAGCAAGCGGTATTTATAGGCGTTTACAATATCCCGTGAGGTAAGGACTCCCACAACCGTTTTCCCATCAGGTGAAATTACGGGAACAGTGTCCTCGTTCTGTTCTGACATGAGCTCTACCACATCGCCCAGGTTATCTTCGGTTTTTACCGAAAACGTGCTTTGCCGGGCAAGAACAGAAACAGGTTTTTCGCTGTCCTGCCGGCTGGTGTAAACATCCCGTAGATTTAAGATACCGTTAAAAGCACCTTTAGCATCGGTTATTACAAAATAATTTTCGGATGGGGGCGTAGCTGCAAAGAAATCCTTCACCTGCTGAATGGTATTATCGGCATTGATAACCAGAAGGTCATTTTTCAGTATCTGCGATACGCGGAGCTTTCTCAGGAAATCAGGTTGATATGAATCAGGCGTATAGATCCCGCGACGGGCGATCTTCTCGGTCATGATGGTGTTTTCCATGAAGAAGAACGAGATGAGATACGATGCCGTACAGGCGCCCAGCAAAGGCAATAACGCATGCGACTGCATGGTTGCTTCCAACGCGAAGGTAATGCTGGTAAGGTATGCCCGTGAGGCGCCGGCAAACATAGACGACATGCCAATTAATGCAGCAAGCGGCAGGTTTATCCCCGATTGGGGGAACAGCTGAAGAATAACAGTACCTAAAATAGCGCCGGTTGCACCGCCAATGGTCATTACCGGTGCCAGTGTTCCGCCGGATGTTCCGCTGCCTAAGGCGACAGCCCATGAAAGAAACTTATAAAAGCACAGGCTCAACACTAAAGCAAAAGGCAGCTTTCCGGATAATAAACCGATGATATTATCGTATCCCACGCCCAATGTATGTGGGGCAAAGTAGCCGATAATGCCTACAACCAGGCCACCAATGGCCGGCCACCACATCCAGTGTATGGGCAGCTTTTCAAAAGCATCTTCAATAAAGTAAACAATTTTGGTAATACCTAAGGATAAAATACCACTGATAATGCCGATAAAGCTGTAAACTCCCAAGGCCAGATTGGAAGGTACGGCGATATCAGGCATGGGGAAAACCGGGCCCGATTCAAACAGCAGGTGATGGCCTGCTGCACCGGTAATGCAGGCAAGTGCAACCGGGAGAATAGCTTTCGGCGAAAATTCGAATAAAAGCAGCTCGACGGCTAAAAATACAGCGGCTATGGGCGTACCGAATATGGCCGACATACCTGCCGTAGCGCCGGCTGCCAGGATGATCTTACGTTCGTTAGAGGTAATTTTGAACAGTTGGCCCAGCGTAGAGCCTAACGCCCCGCCTGTGGCGATAATGGGGCCTTCGGCGCCAAAAGGGCCGCCCGTTCCAATGGCTATGGCCGATGAAATGGGTTTTAAGAATGTAATGGATGGTTTTATGCGGCTCTGGTTCACCAGTATTTGTTCCATGGCTTCGGGAATGCCATGTCCGCGTATGGCTTTAGAGCCATACAGCGCCATCAGGCCTACCAGGATTCCGCCAATTGCGGGTATAATAATTACCCAGGCTCCCAGGTGGTTATCTGCCGGGCTATGGAATGCTAAATCAAACGAGCCGTAAAAAGAGATATTGGTGATCAGGTTAATCAGGCTAACCAGGAATTTGGCAATGAGGCTGATAGCTGCGGCCACAACCACGCACATAAATGAAATCTGTACAAGTCTTTTTTTCAGGAAAAAGCTTTTCCTGGAATCGTCCGGGGTATCCGGCATAGCATTTAATGTAGGCGAAATGGGAATACCATTGGTATATAACTCTTTTTTCATATCTGCTTGTGGGTCGTCGTTACTCATTGTTGTTGCTAAACTGTTACATGCAGCGGGCTATTTGTTGTAGGGTGTAAGTATTCACTGCTGAATAACACATTTTGCTTATCTGAAGAGCTTCTGAAAATTTTTGCAAAGGTACATAAAGTCTTTGTTTTATAAAATTATAAATATGTAATGTGCAATATTTTATTTTAAACAGATGCTGAATATTAATGCTATTATATTGCTTATACAATATTTTAACTGATATGCTTTTGCAGAATTGGTGACTTGTTAAAGATTATGGGTAATATTGCAGGGCTTTAGCGATATTATGAAAGAACACCTTGCTGAATGTGACCTGAAGCGTTGCTTTTTATGTAAGCATGCTTTGCCGGATTGGCTTCCGGCCATAGGGGCGCATAAAAAAAGCTTTGATATCAAAAAGGGGCAGCAGTTATTTAAGGAAGGCGACCCGGTAACAGGGATCTACTTTGTGTATTCGGGAAGCCTTAAAGTGCACAAGCGTTGGGATAAAGAAAAAGA
Source organism: Pedobacter sp. BS3 (assembly GCF_008274585.1). GTDB lineage: Bacteria > Bacteroidota > Bacteroidia > Sphingobacteriales > Sphingobacteriaceae > Hufsiella_A. Next base: position 78,098 of record NZ_VTRT01000006.1, read on the forward strand.
GCTGATCACCCGTTTCGCTAAGGAAGGCGATATTCTGGGACACATGGGTTTGGGCGATGAAGCCTTTTATCCGGTGTCAGCAACGGCTTTAGAACCATCGGTAGTGTGTTTTATCGGGATGGATTTTTTCGAGTCGACCTTGCGGGTAAATACGGAGCTTACCTACAGGCTGATGCGTTTTTTTGCCAGCGAGCTGCAAAAATCCGAAAAACGGATGCGCAACCTGGCCCACATGTCGGTTAAAGCACGTATAGCGCAATCGTTCATAACTTTAAAGAATCAGTTCGGACTGGATGAAGACGGTTACATCCGTATTGAACTAACCCGGCAGGATATTGCCTCTTTTGCCGGGGCATCGTACGAAACACTGTTTAAAGTGATTAACGAGCTTACCGCTTCGGGTATAATCGGCATAACCGGGAAAAAGATAGTGCTTCTTAATGAAGCCCAATTGCTTAGATTGGTGGAAGAAGATAATTTGTAGGTAAGTGCGGGTTAAAAGTAGCAAAACGAAATAGAGGCAGTGTTCAATCAGGATATGTGAAAAAAGAAAGTTGTTGTTTTTAACGATTGTGATAAATTTTCAATATGGACGGACAAAACAGAAAAGATATCTATCCAGGCTTACAAGTAGGAATTATCCTTAAAAAAGACCAAAGAACCGGAAAGGTTACCTACGGTGTAGTAAAGAATTTGTTGACTTCGGCGGCTTTCCATTCCAGAGGGATCAAAGTGCGTTTAGAAGATGGACAAATAGGCAGGGTTTGTGAAATTGTGGATGAAGAGTGATTGGGAAAGAGCACTGTTTTGATCGAACTAAACCCGGTTGAGACCTATATGTACCCACACTTAACAATAGGCCTGTTAACTTTTAAAGCCTTTATCTGCACTGCATGTTGACTTAACATCAGGAGAACGCATGTGCCGTAGCCCCAACCGCTTTGCAAAAAATATCAGCAAATATATTTGCCTTGTAAGGGCAACCCATTGATAATAAAATTTGCTTTATATGAATGGGGTTTAAGCGGTTTACCTGATTGCCATTTAAAGGTAGTGTACCTACGGCACACTTGCCACATGCTCATATTGTTTACAAAGCGGTTGTCCCCTGGGACGAAAAGGATTCCCTGATTTGTCCCCTTGACAGACTAATAGCTCTTCTATAATTCCAGGCTGTTGGAAGACAGGCCGGAGAGTACTGCCGCCAAATCGTTTGTTAACAGTCCGTTACTCTTTTTTGTCATTTACATATTCTAAAATATCACCCGGTTGGCAGTCTAATGCTTTACAAATGGCGTCTAAGGTGCTAAAACGAATTGCTTTCGCCTTTCCTGTCTTTAAGATAGAAAGGTTAGATAATGTCAAATCAACTCTTTCAGAAAGTTCGTTCAGAGAAATTTTTCGCTTTGCCATCATCACGTCTAAGTTTACAATAATTGGCATAGCTTAAATTGTTAAGTCATTTTCAGATTTCATATCTACGGCATTTTGTAATATTTTTTCAAATATGGCCGCAGCAGTTGCAACTACGATAGAAACAAAAGTAGTTACCATACAAATGGCAAGAAAACCCGCAGGGTCATCCTCTTTATTATGGGACATCCTGATGTATAATCCGGCCAACATAATTAAAACACTTAGCACAATTGCACAATACTTTATACTCCTTAAAGCCTTAACAGCGTTTGATGAGAATACGTTATTCTGTCCGATGTACCCAAGTAATCTGAATGCCTTATACAGTGCAACAAAAAAAGCGATTGATGCCGCGTATCCATATAAAATGAACGGGTCAAAGTAAATGCTAAACAAGTCCAGGTTTGTGGCTCGTCCTTCAGTTAAGGGAAACCAAATCAGAATGGCAAGTGCTACAATGCCGATAAGCACAATGACTGCCTGAAGGAATACTATTGAAATTCTTTTCATAATGATTATGAATGTTATATTACTCCACAATTATAATAAATATTTATTGAGAAACAATAAATATTTGTTGTTTTATAAAAAATACAAATAATGAATGTTTTTATCTTGCCTTTAGCAATCAAACCGAATCTTTCGTCGCGTTCTTTTTATATGCAGTAGGAGTGCAGTCATAACGGGCTTTAAAAACGGTAGCAAAATAAGTAGGCGAGGAAAATCCTACCTGGTAAGTGACTTCTGCTATGGAAAGGTCTTCGTTCAATAGTAAATACTTTGCCTTTTGCAGCCGGCGGTTAAGGATATAATCGGTAATGCTGCAATCTAACAGGGCCTTAACCTTGCGATAAAGCTGTACACGTGAAATGCCGATACTTTTACAAATGTCGTCTACGCTGAATGATATTGTTGCAGATGGCTCGGTATGCGTAGTGTATGTTGACGGGAAAGTGGCATTAAGCAACCGCATTTACGGTTTACAGGACAAACAGTGGGGGATTATAGCTGATGGTACAAACGCCACATTCAGCGATATGGAATTGCTTAGTCCCTGACGGGGTGAATAATCTGACAGATAAAATAATTGATTAACCATAAAACTTTAACAATATGAACAAAATCTACATGTTAATGCTCTCAGGCATAGTATGTCCGATAGCGTTACGGGCTCAGCAGCCCACAGTCATTAACCTGAATTTTCCGATTCAGCATGCCGATGCTTCGGTAATTGATTTCGATAACGACGGCAAGTTAGACATTCTTATCAGTGGCGAGAATGATTCGGGCAAAGCCCTGCAAGCGTTTAAAAATAATGGCGACGGTACGTTTACCACCGTTTCGGTACCTTTTGCCCCGGTTACACGGGCATCTATCGACTGGAACGATATTGACCAGGATGGAAAACCCGATGTAATACTTTCGGGGTCTATAGACTACAACGGTACAACCGATAAAAGCGTCGAGATCTATACTTCAGACGGTGCAGGTAATTTCTCGTCAAAAGCCATTTCCGGACTTACGGCAGTAGCCCCGGGCTGTGGCTTTGCCGATTTAAATAACGATGGATATGTTGACTTTTACGTTTTCGGTAACATATTCCAGGGCGAATCTGGATTTTATATCAACAACAAGGCCGGCGGTTTTACCAAGACAGAATTTACCGATTATGATTTGGTTGACCCTGATGTTACTCCCGTTGACTTTGATAACGATGGCGATTTAGACCTCTTCCTGATGGGTAAAGATAATACCACCTCAACGTATGTATCGGTAATGCTGGTTAACACCAATGGAGTATTCGCAGCGCAGAGCCTGGGCATCACCCCAAGAGGCGATGGCTCGGCAGTTTGGGGCGATGTTGACGGCGATGGCCGGCTCGATTTGCTGATTAATGGCAATGGAGATTGGGACGGAACAGAAACCACCGGCGATGTTGTTCGTTTGTATCGCAACAATGCAGGCACATTTACCAAAGTAGCCACATTTCAACAATACGGGCAAGGAAGCACCGGCGACGGCCTCCGTTTTGCCGATTGGAATAACGATGGCAAATTAGATGTCATCGTGAGCGGTTGGAGTGCTAATCAAAACCGTCAGGCAGCAGATATTTACCTCAATAATGGCGACCTCACCTTTACGCCATACGCCTACAATAATAACATTCCCGGCGTTGGCGAAAGCTCTATAGAAGTCGGTGATATTAATAACGATGGCAAAATAGATTTGGTAGTTACCGGTACTTCATATAACAACTATGGCCCCGGCGACCTTGGCGGTAAAGCATCGGCAGTAGTGCTTAACCCCACAACTACTGCAAATGCTGCTCCAACTGCGCCGGCCGGGCTTAGCGTAGCCAGCAATAATCCATCAGAAATTACTTTAAGCTGGAACGCTGCTACAGATGATTCCACCCCGGCAAACTCGCTCAGCTACAATATCTTTGTTAAAGATGCCAATGGCGTATATTATTACTATCCCTTAGCTGATGAAAGCACGGGCCGTTTGCTTTTACCAAGAATGGGGAATGTTCAGTTCAATAAAAGCTGGACGATTAAAAACCTGCCCGATGGAGCTTATACCTGGGGCGTACAGGCAGTAGACAACAGTTTTGCGGCATCAACATTTGCTACCGGTACATTTACCATTAATGGTGGCGTTTTGCCTGTTACCTTGCAGCAATTCAGCACCGGTAAAGAAAATAACAGGGTTAAATTGCAATGGGTTACCGCTGCCGAAAGCAATAACTCGCATTTTGAGGTGGAAAAATCGGCAGATGGCAAAAACTTTGCATACCTGCAAAGCGTAGCGGCACAGCACCAGGCAAACACGTATACGGTTTACGATGAACAGCCGTACAACGGTGTAAACTATTACCGGTTAAAACAAGTTGATACAGATGGTAAAGAAACCGTGTTAGGTGTGAAGGCAGTAGATTTTGGTATAGCCGTAGCTGTAACAGCAACGGTTTATCCTAACCCGGCAGTACAGGATATCCGGGTAAAACTGAGCCGCTATACAGGTTCAGCACTTGCTGTTAACCTGATAGATATCAGCGGTAAGGTAATCTACCGTCAGGCAGTTAATAGCGGAGTAATTGATTTTGCTGTGAATTATCAGCCGGCTCCCGGTTTATACCTGCTTCAGCTAACCGGCGAAGGATTGAATCAGCAACTAAAGCTGCTGGTAAAGTAGCCTGATGGTGCTGGCAAGGAAGTATTGTAGGGGCTGACCAAAAAGTTCTCGTCATCCCGATCCCCTCCCGTACATACAGGATCGGGAGAGGGATCTCCGCCAGAAGTGCTTAGGAAAGAGATATTGCTTCGCAGCTACTTCGTGGTCTCCTCTCCCGAGACTTCGGGATCGAAATGACGCTACTTTTTTACTTTTTGGTCAGCCCCTGACCTTTAAGCGTATGATGGTTAAGCTACCCGGTGGCTTTCGCTACGCTCAACGTTCAACTTTTAACTTTGAAATATATGATAAAGGCAGCAGGTTTAACATTTATTGTAGCCGTAATGGCGGCATGCAGCAGCTTGAAAAACAACAGGCAGGAGTATAAGGAACCATATCGTCTGCAATTCCACTTTTCGCCCAAAGCAAAATGGGTGAACGACCCTAACGGGATGGTTTACCTTAACGGGAAGTATCATTTATTCTTTCAGTATTATCCTGATAGTACAGTATGGGGGCCTATGCATTGGGCACATGCGGTAAGCAAAGACCTGATGCACTGGGAGCAATTACCCATTGCCTTATATCCCGATAGCCTGGGCTGGATATTTTCGGGAAGCGCTGTTTACGATAAAGATAATACATCCGGTTTCGCCAAAGATGGTAAAATGCCGTTAGTGGCAATCTTTACGCACCATAACCCTAAGCTGGAGAAAGCCGGACGAAAAGATTTCCAGTATCAAAGTATAGCTTACAGTCTGGATGAAGGTACAACCTGGACAAAATATGCCGGAAACCCGGTGCTGAAAAATCCCGGCATTACCGATTTTCGTGACCCTAAAGTGATATGGTATGCACCCGGGAAAAAATGGGTAATGACCCTGGCTACAAAAGACCATGTCACGTTTTATTCATCGCCCGATTTAAAAAACTGGACAAAAGAAAGCGAGTTTGGGCAGCAATCGGGTGCCCATGGCGGGGTATGGGAATGCCCGGATTTGTTTAGCATAAAAGCCGGTGGAAAAGAGCACTGGGTGCTACTGGTAAGCGTTAATCCAGGGGCGCCTAATGGAGGCTCGGGTACACAATATTTTATAGGCAATTTTGATGGTCATACATTTACCAGCACATCCGCAACAACAAAATGGCTGGATTACGGAACAGATAATTATGCCGGTGTTACGTGGTCAAATACCGGCGATAACCGGATATTTATTGGCTGGATGAATAACTGGCAATATGCCAACCGCGTGCCTACACAGGTTTGGCGTGGCGCAACAACGCTTCCGCGTACATTAGAGCTTAGGGAAGTTGACGGAGCGTATTTTCTCAGTGCGATGCCGGTTAATACATTCAACACGCTCAGGCAAAAAGAGGTCCGCTGGCAGAACATCCGGGTAAACGACAGCCTTGATATTTCTGCCAAAGTGAAAAACTTTAAGGATAAATTTGTACTTCAGTTTAAAACCACTACGCTGGCAGACTTTGCGATAAAGCTTTCTAATACAACTGGGGAACAATTAATAGTTGGGTACGATAAACAAACTAACAGTTATTATATTGACCGTACCAAATCAGGTGAAACCAGCTTCGAAACCGGTTTTGCTAAAAAAATTGTTGCTCCACGTATCTCCCAATCAGGAAATATAACGGGTAAGCTGGTAATCGATGCCGCTTCTGCCGAGCTTTTTGCCGATGATGGCCTGACAAACCAGACCGCTGTGTTCTTTCCGGGTAAACCATATACAGCGTTAACCCTTTTGGCCGGTAACCTGAATATGGAAACGCTTAGCTATGCCCCGATAAACTCTATTTGGCCATGATATGATATCTGAAAAGCACGCATAACTGCTGCTTTTCAGATAGTCATACTTCTTATCACTTTTCTTCCCTGCCATATAGTTTTCGCGGCTTGTTTTTCGCTTTTTCTATCGGTTCTTTTTCCTTGCGGGACAGGTTTTTCCCGGCACGGTTCAGGTAAAAATTCAGCATAGACATAGCCGACTGAAACGGGCCTGCTTTCCGGCGTTTGCTGGTTTCTGCCGAATGCTTTACGGATCTGGCAATTTTTTCAGGATTACCGGATTTAAAAATATCTTTTTCCAAATCCATGGCATTGCTGGTGCTGGTTACCTTAGCCGACCATTTCTTTTTGCTTCCGGTGCGTCTGCCGCGATGCGATGATTTTTTCATACAGATAGATGTAAATGGTGCTATAATAAATAAGCTGTACCGGCTGTGAATGTTTTAAAAATGAGCAATTAGGAGCCGATGTTAAAATACAAAGGCGGATGCACGAAAGTTGACTTTCGTGCATCCGCCTTAACTTAAAAGGGATAGTGGTGTGGAGATTAAAAAGTATAACCTAAGGTAAGCGCAAAGCCGCTGCTTTTTGCTTTATCCTGGTTTTGGTCATCGTTCATGCCGCCCTGGAAATCCATCATATAGCGGGCCTTAATATTCAGGTTAGGATTAATGTCGTAACCTAAACCTACAGTACCACCGGCCAGTGCTTTCCGCATGTTATCGGTATCAGTATTGGAAGTTTCGGCGCTGCCATCGTCACCGGAAGCGGAAAGCGTAGTTTTTTGTGATAATAAAAACGCTACCTGTGGGCCAAGGAAAATGCTAAATACCGGAGATGGTCTGTAAGCGAAAGTCAGCGGAACATCCAGGTAGTTTATCCGGGATTCAAGCTTACCGGTGGCCCCGCCAATTGTTTCGGTTATTTTACCACCCTTTTGGCTGAATAATACTTCGGGAACAAATTCAAACTGACCTCCTAAGGGTAGTATAGCATATACACCGCCGGTAAAGCCGGCTTTATAGTCATAATCATGGTAATTGCTGCCATCGTACAATTTTCCAAGTGTGGTAAGGTTAGCTCCTGCACGTATACCAAAACGAACAGGGTTTGTTGATGTATTCATTTGTGCTTTTGTGGTTAAGCCGGCAAATAATAAACCTGCACTTAACATCATTAACTTTTTCATAAAATAAAAATTAGTTTGCCCATACTCTTAGAAATTCCGTGCCAGAATGGGCAGATAATGCCTGGTTAAAAGTAGAACCAATGCAATGTTAAATGGATTAATTCCCTGTTCTGGCGCTCAAAAATGCAAGTTGGACGGTGGATGGCCTTTTTCCTTTTTCCTTTTTAATTTTAACTTGTCACTGTATATTGTAGCGGTCGGTTTTGTACGGATATGCTTACAAACCTGACATTAAAAATAACTATGTACACTAAAACCGAGCAGACAGACCATTACAAAGGAGAAGATATTTTTAACATATCGCTGCATAACGATGCGGGTATGATAGTAACCATTTTAAACTTTGGGGCTATTATCAAAGAAATTCTTTTTCCATACGGAAACGGCTCCCGCCGGAATATGGTTTTATCCTATCCTGACGACCGGCAGTATTATACTGACCCGCATTATATAGGCTGTGTGGTTGGCCGTTATGCTAATCGCATAGCAGGTGGCAAGCTTATATTAGGAGATGAAATGTACCAGTTAAGCCTGAATGAGAATGGAAATAGTCATTTGCATGGCGGTTTCACGGGGTTTAACAAAAAGGTATGGCACATTGCCGGTACATTTACAGATAATGATAGCGCATCTGTAACCTTAACAGCCACAAGTCCGCATTTAGAAGAAGGTTATCCCGGATATTTAACCGTTGAAATCACGTATACGCTTACCCGCAGCAACGAACTGCAAATTCACTACCGGGCTGTTACCGATAAACCTACCATTGTCAACCTCACCAACCATACCTATTTTAATTTATCGGGAGGTGAACGGGATATTTCTAATAATACGCTAAGTGTAAATGCCGATGCCTACACTCCGGCAAATGATCAATACATCCCGACCGGAAATATTGAAGGTGTAGAGCATTCCGGGTTTGATTTACGTACACCGGTAAAAGTGAGTGAGATAATGCATCGTATGCCGACCATAAACTATTGTTTATCACATAACGATAGTCCGGCTGCCATATTAATTGATTCGGAAAGCGGATGCCGGTTGGAGGTGCGCACTACCAAACCCGGCCTGCAATTGTATTTTGCAAACTACCTGGATAAACCATTTACTCCGTTTGCTGGAATTTGCCTGGAACCGCAATTCTATCCCGATTCCCCCAATCATCCGTTATTTCCTTCCACATTGCTCGTACCCGGTCAGACGTATGAGCATAGCACGTGGTATCGGTTTTTTTAATTGAGCTGCGGATTGCAGATCCGGGGTGATAGGCATCGGGATTGCAAATCCCGATGAGCGAACTTCGGGGTTTCGCTTCGCTCAATTTCCACTCAAAAGAACGCTCTGACCTGCACGCCACCGGTATGAATAACATTCACACCCGGCGATTTCCTTCCCTCATAAGTAACGCTCAGCTGGATGCCATTAGCTACCGAACGTTGCAAGCCGGCATTCCAAACCATATTATTGCCCGGCTGTAAGCCATCTAATAATTCATACGATACCGGCGAGTTGGTAGTGCCCGTATATCTGTTTTTGACCATGTTGAGCTGGGCGGTCAGCACACCTTTTTTAAGAATATTATATCGCGTTTCAGCACCGATACGCAGGTTGTTATTCTTTTCTCCTCCAAGCAGTGCGCTGTTTTGCTGCCGTCCGTATGTTCCCGAAAAGGTTAGCCGGAAGTTGGTATTAAACAGGTAGCTTAATTCCGGCTTTAGCTCATTAAACCGGATGGCATAATTGTTTTGAGTAAATAATTCAGAATCATAGCGTTTATTGCCGCGATTAAAGCTCACGGTCAGGCTGGTTTTTTGCACCAGGTTCCAGCGTAAGCGCAGGCCGGCTTCGGTACGTTTACGGGTATCAAAACCATTGGTTAACAGCGCCTTACTGCCATTTTGCTGCACATTGATATCAATACCATACACCGGGTCATTCCGGTTAAAGAACAACGTATTTCTGAAATAAGAATTCAGTGAGATTAAATCAGCAGCGTCAATATGCGTATCTATCGGATTATAAGCGGCAAAACCGTTTTCGCCGGTAAACTTACGGTCTATTTTAAGCTCGGTCTGGCTGGAGAATTTTGCCACCAGCTTGCCCATTCCCTGCTTGCTTTTAATAACAGCCGAAGGCTGTAAGCGCAACGTCTGGTTAACCGATGTGTATCGGGTGCTGATAAACTCGTTGGTTACCTGGTAAATGCGGATGTACCGGGCCTGGTCAGGATAGCGGGCAATTTCAAACTCGTTCAGCTCCTTAATACCATTCTGGTTATAATCTACCCAGGCATACACACCCTGGCCTGCCTGAACTTCCAGGTAAGTAAATTCGCGTTTCGGCTCCTGGCCGGTTCCCAGCTCATAAAACGTGTAGCTGTTTATCAATCCCTTAAAGGCATTGAGGGTATATTCAGCCCGGCCCAGCAGGGTACTTTCGTTCTGTTTGGCAACAAACTGCCGGTAATCTACATTGCGGTACGTAGCCGAGACCGATAATATAGAGTTGGGATTTTTATTCAGCTCCAGTCCGCTTTCTATCACATCGGCTACCGATGAACGCAGCAAGGCATCGTCGGAAGGCAATTTATCATAACGCCGGCTATATTCCAACCGGAATTTAGCGCCCTTACCAATACTGTTGTTGGTATAAAGCTTATATTGTGTAAAGGCGAAGCTGCTTAAATCCAGCAGGTTAGTTGTTTTACTCTCGCTGCGGTTATTTTCCTGCTGCAGGTTAACGCCGATGACCCAGCTATCTAATTTACGGCTTACATCGGCAGTTTGCCTGAAAAACCGGGCATTATTTAAAATTGATGATGAATGGAGCAGGTTCCCGGTATAGCTTACGCGATAATTCCCCACGCTGTACATCCCGGTAACCGCATGCTGCAAACCCGAATAAACCTCGCTGCGGTTAAATGAGGTAAGCTGGTAGTTGATTTGCCGGGTCTCGCTTTTAACCAAACCCACGCTGAAACTTCCCAAACGTTCGGCAACGGCGCTGGTATCCAAGCCATATAAGTTAAAATCACGCTCAAACTCTACCGGACGGTAACGCTCTATCGCTTTAAAATTCGCACCGGTAAGCTCTATATTCAGCTTGGTTTTCAGCTTTAGCCCGGTGCTGTCAGAACCGGAAAGCCGGCTTTCATTCTCGCCATATACCCGGTAAGCTATACCGTGGTTTTGCTGATTGCCGGTGGTTGAAAACAGGTTTACATCGTTATTGCTGAATGCAATTTCATGACTTAACAAGGTATGTTTGTTTGGCCGGTAATCGTTAGCCAGTGTTATTAATTGCTGTTTTTTAGGAGTAACCAGCAAAGTCACCGGCTCATAATCGCCTTGTTTTACGCCACCCACAGGCGCTACAAATTCAAATACCCGTCCATTGGCTGCCGACGACGTATTTAAACGGTAATTTCCGTTGCCGGAACCTACGTACGAGAACCCCAGGCGGTATTTTGCCAGTTGCGGGTCGGTGGAATAGACATACACATTCTGGTTGCCCAGCGTATCAATTTTTTTGTACAGAATTTCATTGGTATTAAAGGGCACGCTATCGGCATTGAGATAATACGCCTGGCTGATGTTATTGCCGATGCCTTTTAAAAACTGCTTTTCATTGTCAGAAAGTGTTTGCAGAAATGGCTGATTAGGGTTATCCTGCTCGTTGTAATAATTGAGTCTGAATGCCAGCTTTCGGCCTTTGGCTTCCTGGTTAAAATAGGTCAGCGTGCGGGCATAATTCTTATCCGAATACTCAAATTCAACAATAATGCGGCTGTTTTGCGTAATAATGCGTTTGGGTGTAAACGTTAATTCCGAAGTATTGTAGTCAATCACGTAATCATTCTCCTGACCGCGAACAAGCAGTTGTCCGTCTAAATACACACGCTCCGAACCGGAAAGAATAATGATGTACTGCTCGCCATTATTTCCGCTTAAGCGATACGGCCCCTGGTTGCTTTCGACGCCGTTAATCGAATTTCGAGCCCATCGACCCTTGGCGACTGCGGCGGCCAGCGTGGTTTTAAAATCCCAGCCTTTCACTTTATATGCTGTGCTTATTTCGCCGCCCTGGGTACGTTTAAAGAAATTCATGAAATAACTGTCCGGTCGCCGCAGCTCATAATCGCCGGCTATTAACGAGGTGGAGCGTCGCTTAAGCTGGATAAAAACCTTATCAAAATCATTGATTTGCTGGGTATTGCCTTCGGGCTGTATCGGGATATTATCATCCGAAATGGCTGCCAGTATCTCGATATCGTTAGACAGCTTGCCCGATAATTGCAGCACCATGTTCGAGTTAACCGAAAGGTCCTGGTTATTGCCAAAGCCAATGCTTCGCGATAAGCTGCCGCTCTTAGACAAATTCCCAAGATTGAACAAGGTGTTTTCCGGTTTACTAACCTTATACACGTATTGGTCGCGGTTATCAATAACACTTTCGCTGATGATGGCCGGGTCTTTATTAAAATACTTCCGCGAAAAAAGGAAAGGGAACGTACGGTATTCAATCCATACGCTTTGAAGCTGGGGCTTTACCTTCCAGATGAGCAGGGCCTTTTCGGGCACAAGCCGGTAGATTGCCGTATCAATTTGTACGCTGTCTGCACTTTTTACGGTAACCGAGCCTGGAACGAGGCTCAGCGTATCAATTACAATAGAATCGGTTTGTACCGTAATCCGTTTTTTACGCCACGATGTTTGCCCCCGTGCCGGCGCACTGAACATCCACAAGGCAAGCACCAACAAAATAAAGCGTACATACATCAGGAAGCCAGAACAAGAGTAATAAAAAATGTAGTGCCTTTACCCGCTTCGGTTTTAAAGTGCACACTGCCCTGCATGTTTTCTATAGCTTGTTTTACAAATGCCAGTCCGAGGCCTGTGCCCGAAGTTTTGGTAGTAAAGTTAGGCGTGAATATCCGCTCACGCAATCCTTCGGGTATGCCGTTTCCGTTATCGTGGATGGCTATTTTTGCCAGGTTTTTGTCTTCAACAATATCAATACGGATGCTGCCTTCGCGACCTTCGGGTATGGCTTCTATACCGTTTTTTATCAGGTTGTTAAAGCACCGTAAAAGCTGGTCTTTATCGCCCTTAACCATTAAATCCTGCTTTTTATGGGCGTTAAGCGTAATGTTAACATGCTCAACCTGCTGGTAAACGGCCAGCGATTTTTCTATGATGGCGTTCAGGTCAACTTCCTCAAGCGATGTTTCGGGCATCTTGGCAAAATTTGAGAACTCGGAGGCAATATGCGACAGGCTTTCTATCTGCTCAATAAATGATTTGCTGAACTTCTCGAATTTCTTATTGAAGTTAGGGTCATTCTCTTTATAGGATTTTTCGAGCAGCTGCACACCTAATTTTAAGGGCGTTAACGGATTTTTAATTTCGTGTGCTACCTGCTTGGCCATCTCTTTCCAGGCAATTTCCCGTTCAGACCGGGCCAGCTTTTGAGCGCTTTCTTCCAGCGCCTCTATCATGTTGTTGTATTCCTGTATCAGGCTGCCGATCTCGTCGTTCCGGTGCCAGGTAAGCGGTTCGTTTTTGCGGCCTATCCGGGTACGGTTAAGGCTTTGCTCTATCAGCGTTAGCGGATAGGTGATCTGGTTGGCCATAAACACCGCGAAAAAGCCAATGGCTACAAATACCAGCGCATATACGTTAATAATGGTGTTCAGAAACTGCCCGATACGGCTTTCGTATTCGTCAATATTAGAGTAATAAGGCAGGCCGAGGTATGCCACGGTTTCGTTGAACTTATTCCGGATGGGTTTGTATGCCGCCAGGTAATACATGCTGCCGATATGCTGGTAATTGACGTACTCAGATTGCTGGAATTTGGCCAGGTGAATATAAGTTAACGCGTCCATGCGTGGCGATATCAGGCTGTACTCGTAAATTTTGGGTTGTGTGGTGTACAGCAGCCGCCCCTCGGTATCGTAATATTCCAGGTCTACGGCATTGCCATCTGCGAAAGCGTTAAAGATCTGCTCGTTAATGGCCAGCTCGCCATTGCTGAACAATTGCTTTTCAAAGCCGGCCACTATTTTATTGATGCTGCCCAGCAATGCTTCTTCCTGCTGGTCGCGGTACTGAATGCTGATGCTGACGTAGGTGATGACGCCAACCAGCAGCAGTGTAGCCACCACGACCATAACCATAGATGCCTGTATGCGGGTTTTGTACAGGATGCGGGTTTGCGAGAGAAGATCTTTCCAGGTAAAGGTGTGCCTGATGAAATTAAAATCCCGCAAATGGTTCCACAGCCAGGTGATGCTGACGATGATGCCTGCGAAAAACAGCAGCACCAGGAAGAAGAACGATACCGATGCAATCTGCATCAGCCAGTTAATGTTGGCATGGCTAACCACAATCAGCTTGCGGCCGCTGGTTTGGTACAGCAGGTGGCTGTAGCCATTGCTGTCTGTAAAAACAAATTCTTTCAGCTTGCCCGGAAAATCGGTATTGACCAGGCTGTACACGTATTTCCCATACTGATTAACCAGCTTGCCGTCATCATAAAAGGCATACGAATAATTTCGCATGATGTCGTTATCATCAATTTTGCCGTCTATCAATACTTTCGGAAATGAGTTCGGGTCGTCAAAGGCTTTTGATTTGAGCTCAATAACCAGGGTTCCTAACGACCGTCCGCCCTGCTGGATGGGTAACAAGGCGAAGTAGTTCTGGATGCCGAAAGTGTTGTTTACACGATAAAAATATTCGGAAACTTTTATTGAACCCGTAAATACCAGATTTTTAAAGTGTGATAACAGTGTTGAGCCGTTATTGAGGCTGTTGCCGTCGGCATCGTATTCAAAGGTTTTAAAATCATACCGCGACAGGTAGCCGTCGAAGTAAAAGCGTTGCAGCTTATTGCTTAACAGGCCGTTATCCTGCGAGTGCTGGTTGAAAAAATCAATGATCAGGTCGTCTTTCAGGATCTCTTTTTCCAGGTTGAAAAACAGCAATACGGTATTCGGGTCATCAGACGATTCCAGCTTCTGGGCGATTATTTTCCGCGATTCGCGTTCTTTCTGGTATTGAAATACCGATAGCTTCAGCGACGATATAATGGCGAATATCAGTACGGTAAAAACAAATATCCCTAAATTAAATGAGGGTGTGGTTTTGAACATGTACCATCCCCTGATAAAAATGATAAGGAAAAACAGCAGGTAAAAGAAGTTAAAATCGCGTAAGCCGATACGAACAATGGTGATAAGTAAAATGCCCGACAGGAAAATAATAACCCGTTGTTTATTGGTCAGGTTGAGCCGGCGGCTTATTACCAGCACAATTTCTACAATGAGGTATAAATTAAGCACAGTGATACATAGCAGCACCACGCCAAGCCAGCTGAACCAGTTGAGATTTAGAATATTGCTTAAATCAAAGTTGATGTTTGAATTGGTAATAAGCCCGTAAAAGATGTCGTTTACCTGTACCGCCACCAGCGAGATAAATATGCCCATCAGTAAAAATATGGCGGCACTTACCCAGGTGTTCAGCGGCCATTTAGATAATTTGATCTGGAACCGGTAGGTGTAAACAAACGATAAAAACCAGGTGGAGGCAATCAGGTTGAGCAGGAAATCGCCAATGGACGGAAAGAAGAAGTTATCTGCAAAATACCTGGGGTCAAAAATGGTAATATCAAAGTATGTACTGAACCAGTTAAACTGCAGGCTCACCAGTCGCAGCGTTAAGAAATATGCAAACAATATGAGTATTGCCGTCTTCGGATGGCCTTTTGACACAATCCACGTGCATAAATAATTCATAAATATGCATGCGAACAACACGGCCATGCACCACATCCAGAGTTCCAGCTTGGAGTAGAACGTAGTGGTAATGGCCGATTTCAGCTTTACGGAAAACAGGTACTTGCCCTCTGCATTCCGGATATTATACACCTGCTTATCGGTAAGATTGGCAATGTCGAGGTTGCTGGTAGAAATGAGCCGGGATGAGAACTTATTGACCAAACCATACTGGTTCTGAAACGGGTAGCTGGATTTAATAGGGATATAACACACTGCCGAAAAAGCACCGTCGGAACGCTTAATGGCCTCATACCAGCCGTTTTGCCATTTGGTCAGGCTTACGCCTTCTTTCAGGCCGGCGTCGGTTTCGGGCACAATGCGGGTTTCGCCCCAAAATTCCAGCCGGCCATTACGGTAGGTGTATAAAAAAATGGATTGCTCTTTGCATAATTTGTTGATATTATGAATAGCAGCTTCGCCATTTCTATCCAGCGATTTCAGGCTTTGAAAATACTGCGGATCTGTAAGCAACGACTTGACGTAATTCTCTTTCTGCTGAAGCCTTTTCTCAATAATGCGGGCATCGCGTTCAAGAATTTCTTCCTTGTGAAACGTTAAGCTGATAGTAATAGCCGTTGCTGCAAAACTCAGCGTAAGCAGAAATAACAATAACCGTATTTTAAAGGGTGTACTCACAAGCGCTTTTGTAAAAATATCAATAAAACAGCAGAGGCTCAAAACCCGAGGTGTAAATATCGTATATTTTAGGCTGAAAGCGATAGGGAAGCAGGACAGGTTTTACGTTGCAAGTTTATGTTGCGGGCAGGCATGAAGCAACAAAGAACCAACAAAGCATAGAACGGGTCAGTTCCTTTCTTCTGCCAGCCGGCGAAAGAAAGGAATGAGGGCTTTACTTCGTAGCAGCCAGCTGCCGTAAATACATCTGGATGGTATTTTCAAGGCCCAGGTAAAGTGCGTCGCAGATCAACGCATGGCCAATACTTACCTCAAGCAAACCGGGAATATTTTCTGCAAAATAGTTCAGGTTATGCAGGTCGAGATCGTGACCGGCATTTAGTTCCAGGCCTAAGTTATTTGCCCGTTTTGCTGCCGCGATATAAGGCGCAATAGCTTGTTCCCTGTTTTGATGATAGCCTGAAGCATAGGCTTCGGTATAAAGCTCAATACGGTCTGTACCCGTTTCGGCAGCGCCCTCTACCATTTCCGGTACCGGATCAACAAAAATGGAGACGCGGATACCGGCACCCCGGAAAACGGCAACCATTTCTTTCAGGTAATCTTTATGCTTAACCGTATCCCAGCCATGATTAGAGGTTATCTGGCCTTCGGCATCCGGAACAAGCGTAACCTGGGCCGGCGTATTAGCCAAAACCAGGTCTACAAATTTTTGCTCACGGCAATTGCCTTCAATATTAAGCTCGGTGCTGATATTTGCTTTCAGATCATACACATCCCGGTAACGGATATGGCGCTCGTCTGGCCGCGGATGCACCGTTATGCCTTGCGCACCGAAGCGCTCGCAATCTAAGGCTGTTTTTAACAGATCAGGATTATTACCACCACGGCTGTTGCGCAAAGTGGCTATTTTATTAATATTTACAGAAAGTTTTGTCATCGTTTGCCGAATTGTTTCCTGCAAAGTACGTACTTTAAGCAGAGTACTGCAAAACTAAACGACGGTGCTGCATGCTGTCCTAATCCGGGGCTGTATCTCTGGAACTAAACGGCATTGAATTTTATATTATATTTGCCCCGTTATGAGTAAAAACACCGACGAACTATTTAAAAACGTCATTTCACACGCCAAAGAATACGGCTTTGTATTTCAGTCAAGCGAAATTTACGACGGCCTGAGCGCCGTTTACGATTACGGACAGAACGGCTCAGAGCTAAAAAATAACATAAAAACCTATTGGTGGAAAAGCATGGTGCAAATGCATCAGAATATTGTTGGCATTGATGCCGCTATATTTA
This sequence comes from Pedobacter sp. BS3, assembly GCF_008274585.1. Taxonomy (GTDB): domain Bacteria; phylum Bacteroidota; class Bacteroidia; order Sphingobacteriales; family Sphingobacteriaceae; genus Hufsiella_A. The sequence continues at coordinate 95,459 of NZ_VTRT01000006.1, forward strand.
TGCACCCAACCACCTGGAAAGCATCGGGACACGTTGACGGGTTTAACGACCCGATGATTGATAATAAGGATTCAAAAAAACGTTACCGGGCAGACCAGCTGCTGGAAGACCGGATTGCCAAATACCAGAACCAGGGTAAAACGGATAAAGCAGAACAGCTACAAGCGGCAATGGATGCCGCGTTAAAAACGGATAACCTTACCGCTTTACGCGATCTGATCATCGGGCACGAAATTGCATGCCCCATTTCAGGAACCCGCAACTGGACGGATGTACGGCAGTTTAACCTGATGTTCTCTACCCAGTTTGGCGCCATGGCCGACGATGCCGAGGTGATTTACCTGCGTCCCGAGACCGCACAGGGTATCTTCGTCAACTTTTTGAATGTGCAGAAAACCGGCCGGATGAAAATTCCGTTTGGTATTGCGCAAATCGGGAAAGCCTTCCGTAACGAGGTAATAGCCCGCCAGTTTATTATGCGGATGCGTGAGTTTGAGCAAATGGAAATGCAGTTTTTTGTACGTCCCGGTACAGAGATGGAATGGTACAACTACTGGAAGCAAACCCGCCTGAAATGGCACAAAGCGTTAGGCACAAACCCCGAAAAATACCGTTTTCACGATCATACCAAGCTGGCGCATTACGCCAATGCCGCCGTGGATATTGAGTTTGAATTTCCGTTCGGCTTTAAAGAGGTAGAAGGCATACACAGCCGTACTGATTTTGACCTGAGCCAGCATCAGAAATACTCAGGAAAAAAAATGCAGTATTTTGATAACGATCTGAACGAAGAAGGTAAGCCTTACGGTAATTACGTGCCTTACGTTATTGAAACGTCCATCGGCTTAGACCGCATGTTCCTGCTTACGCTGGTTAATGCTTACGAGGAGCAGGATCTGAGCGAAGGCGATAAAAAAGACAGCCGTGTGGTGCTGAAATTGCATCCTTGCCTGGCGCCTGTAAAAGCCGCTGTGTTCCCGCTTCTGAAGAAAGACGGCCTTCCGGAAAAAGCCCGTGAAATTGTAAGTCGCTTACAATTAGATCATAACGTGGCTTATGAGGAAAAAGATGCTATCGGCAAACGTTATCGCCGGCAGGATGCTATTGGAACGCCGTTCTGCATTACGGTAGACCACCAGACACTGGAAGACAACACCGTTACCATCCGCTACCGCGATAGCATGCAGCAGGAACGCGTTCCGGTTGATAACCTCGACCGCATGATCAGCGACCTGGTTAGCTGGAAAAACCTGCTGGCTTAGTGTATTGATTTCAAGCTATGTGAAGCTGCTGCAATGAAAGTAGGCCTGTTTTTCGGTTCGTTTAATCCTGTTCATTCCGGGCATTTAATCATAGCCGGGTACATGGCCAACTTCACCCTGCTGGATCAGGTATGGTTTGTGGTTTCGCCCCACAATCCCCTGAAAACCAAAAGCGGCCTGGCCAATATGTACGACCGCCTCGAAATGGTGCGGCTTGCAACCGAAGAAAGTACCAACATCCGCGTAAGCGATATTGAATTTCGGTTACCGCAGCCCTCGTATACTATTGACACACTTACTCACTTACGTGAGAAATACCCGGAACATGAGTTTCACCTGATCATGGGTTCGGATAACCTGGCTTCGCTCAAAAAATGGAAAAACGCCGAGCTGATCTTACGTGACTATAAACTGATGGTTTATCCGCGGCCGGGTTATTCAGCTGCCGAATTTGCGGAACATCCTTCGGTAACATTTACACAAACTCCACTCATGGAGCTATCGGCAACCTTCATACGCAACGCCATACACGAAGGTAAAAGTGTCCGCTTTTTTGTCCCCGATAAGGTGCTCGAGTTTATAGAGAGCAAGAGTTTATACCGTTAATTTCAATAGATTTGTGCTGTGAACGAGCGAACTATCCTGAAACTTCAGCTCCCTACAGACCCTTTGTGGGTAAAAAATGTGGTGGAAAGCAATATCGAAGAAATTTTAACCGACCACGCTTTCTGCGAACAGAAGGCGGCCAGCAATGCTATTACCCTCATTGTACAAAATCCTAATCTTTCTGACCTGGTGCAGGAAATGGCCCAGCTGGTTCAGGAGGAAATGGATCATTTTAAACGGGTGCATGATATTATCCTGGAACGCGGCTATACATTAGGCCGGGAGCGTAAGGATGATTATGTGAACGAACTGGCAAAATTTATCATTAAGGGAGGAACCCGTAATCAGCAACTGATAGACCGGTTGCTTTTTGCCGCTATGATAGAGGCCCGCAGCTGCGAACGGTTTAAGGTATTATCCGAACATATTAACGATGAGCAGCTTGCCGCCTTTTATCATGAGCTGATGATTAGCGAAGCTACCCATTACACTTTATTTCTGCGGTTAGCCCGCCAGTATGCCGAAGGCATTGATGTAGATAAACGCTGGCAGGAGTTTTTAGCTTACGAGGCCGGAGTGATACAACGTTACGGCAAAAAAGAAACCATACACGGGTAGAACTAAGGCAAAAGTCAAAATTAAAAATCAAAAAGGCCAAACGGTTAGCACGTTAAAATTAATACTGTAAAAAACAAATTAACGCGATGACTATAATTTGCTTGACTTTAACCCCGCAGAATTTACTGTTTTTGACAATTGATCATTATCCATTGTCCGTTGTCAACTGTCAATTAACTCTTTAGTTCGGCAGGATTTATGCTCAGAAGCCATTTGGAAATTTGATCATTGCCATTCTCCACTGTCCACTTTCAACTGTCCATTCTCCACTTTCAACTGTCCTCTATCCATTGTCCATTGTCCATTATCCACTGTCCACTGTTAACCTTAGCGATATAGTAGAAAAATAGCCGCTTGTTTATGTAAATCGGCTTTTTTATGCTTCCATCCGGCAATGGTGTCTGATAGAATGTGCTCATCTTCTCCCGTCAGGTTCCAGGCCACACATAAACGGGTTTGAGGCTTACAGGTACGTAACAGTTCATCAAGCATCTGGTTATTGCGGAACGGCGTTTCAATAAAAATCTGGGTTTGGTTCAGGCGAACCGAATTACTTTCCAGATCGCGGATAACTTTTGTCCGCTGCGCTTTGTCAATAGGCAAATAACCGTGAAAGGTGAATGATTGTCCGTTGAATCCCGAAGCCATTAAAGCCAGCAAAATAGAGCTCGGCCCCACCAAAGGCACCACTTTTATTCCCCTGCGATGGGCCTCGGCAACAATTTCAGAGCCGGGATCGGCAATAGCCGGACACCCCGCTTCGCTCATCAGGCCGACATCTTCGCCTCGTTCAAGCTCTTTAAAATAACCGGACAGTTCGGTTTTATCAGCGTGTTTCCCGTAAGAATAAAGTGTTAAATCGCTTTGTGGAACAATAAAGTCCATGGCTTTGAGCCAATGCCGGGCGGTCTTCTCATTTTCAACGATGTACGTTTTCAAGGTATTGATAAGCTGGTGATGCAACGGCGTTACCGAACGGCCGACGGCTTGTTCGGCTAAAGGAACGGGGATAAGATATAATACTCCTTTCGGCATACTGCAAAGGTGTGTGTTTTTGAGGAGTTTTAGCTAATCCAACTGTGAAATATGTAAAGCCCTGACAAGCAAATCAATATCTCCACAAAATTATTTGGATAGTTCAATATTTTGCCTATATTTGGTTAACCAATTTTAGGTGAACCAATTTTATTTTCTTTAACAACGCTTTTATAAACTATACATAGTACAAAACCAATAACTAATTAAACATGATGAAAAAGTTACTTTTAACATTAGGGTTCGCCTGCTTATCGGTATATATTCAGGCTCAAACCGCTTGGAACTATGACTTTGCGAATGCAAGTGGTTCCTTAACAACCGGCAGCAGCACCACAAATTCCGGCGATGCCTCTCCGGCTTTTTTACCCGCTCCCGGAGCTAATCCAACTTCCTCTACACCACAAACGGCAAGGGTCCGGCTTGCCAGCGATGGAACCAGCAAGTTTGAATTTGTTAATTCAGGAGTCACTTTAGGGTCAGGTTCGAGATTATTAATTACGGGTGGTACTTCTACCAGTAAGTTTTCCATTTATAATATAGAAGGCACACTATCCGGCAGTGTGAGCTTTAAAGTTAGATTTAAACCGACAACATCGGGACAATGGATATTTGCTTATGGAAAAAATAATGGCGTTAATAATACTTATTCCGGAAATGCGGCTCTGCCAACGACAGAGAATGAAGTATTTGCCGGTCTAAGGTGGGTTCCTCAATCTGATGGAAGTATCAAATTCTATACCCGTGCTGATGGTTCAACATGGTCGACTAATAACAAATTTACTTTTGAAGCGGATGTTGACTATGCCATAGAAGTTTTATGTAATAACTCATCATCTTCAGTAAATTACACTAAAAACAGCACATCTTACACTATTGCAGCTAATGCTTATCATGTTTGGGTAAACGGCACACAGGTAGAAGCGTCAACCGGCAATTATGATTTTGCTCATGGAGGTTTGGCCGGAAATACCCTATTAACAGATTTTCTCTTTTATGGCGTTTATAGTTCTTCGGCTTCCACCATATTTCCTCAAGCTTACGTAGATGATTTTAATTACGCTAATTATATTGAACCAAACTTATTACCCGTAACCCTCGTTTCTTTCACCGCACAAAAACAAGGCCCGGCAGCACAATTAAGCTGGACAACAGCATCTGAGCAAAATAATTTACGTTTTGATATTGAACGTTCAACAGACGGAAAGATTTTTACCGTGATAGGCAGCAGAGATGGAGCCGGAAACAGTACGGTTGATCAGCATTATGCTTATACCGATTATCAGCCTGAGCAAGGTGTGAACTATTATCGCTTAGTGCAATACGATTATAACGGCAAGGCGACCGTGTTTGACCCTAAAGCGGTTGATTTTGGTATCGGCGGATCTTCGCTAAAAGTACTTTCAAGTCCGGGCTCATCCGAATTACAGGTTAGCATCAGCGCAGAAAAAGCATCTTCGGGTAAGCTGTATGTTTACAGCGTACAAGGAAAAAAGCTCGTTGAGCAGACCGCCCTGCTCAATAAAGGTGCTAATATGTTAACAGTAGATGCCTCAGGTTTGCAGCCGGGCATATACGTGATTGCCTATAATGGCACCGGTCAGGTTATTACCGGGAAGTTTGTAAGGTAATGGTATAAAGACTTCCGAAGTTTTCAAAACTTCGGAAGTCTGGCTTGCTTACAAATACTTTGTTATTTCTTCCGAAAGTGGCGTAACCTTCGAGCGGAAGCGGTGGATCAGCTTGCCGTTCTCATCTATCAGGAATTTCTCAAAATTCCACTTGATCTCGCCGGTGAAATCAGGATTATCAGCCGTGGTCAGGTATTTGAATAAAGGATCAATATCATCGCCTTTTACGCTGATCTTCTGGCTAAGCGGAAAGGTTACACCATAGTTTTTCTGACAGAACTCCTTAATAGTTAAATTTTCACCCGGTTCCTGTCCGCCAAAGTTGTTAGCGGGGAAACCAATAACTACCACCTTATCCTTGTACTGCTGGGCCAGCTTCTCCAATTCGGCATACTGCTTGGTAAACCCGCATTTCGATGCCGTGTTTACAATCAATATCTTTTTGCCCTTGTACTTTGACAGGTTAATTTTGTCGCCATCAATTGAGGTAACTTTAAAATGATAAATTGCCGCTGCGGGCATTAGCATCATTGCTAAAAACAAAGCCATTATTTTCATATCTGCCTCCTTTTTTAAAGATTATTAGTTTGTTGTTGATTTTGCCATTGTTTACTGAACGACTGGCTGGCTACTTCGGGCAGATCCCGGTGTTTGCCCCAGCTTTTTTTGAAGAACGTTCTCATCAAGCGGTTCTTCCATTTGCCGCTTACGAAATCCATCAGGCCGCGTTTTAACATCGCTTTGCGCCATAAACGCCAGCCCATATTTTCGGTAGCTGTGCTTAGGCCTTCTTTTACCGCATCGCGACGGTTAAGCAGCAACATTTTATGAATATCAATCTTTACGGGACATACTTCCGAACATTTTCCGCACAGGCTTGACGCATAGCTCAGGTGCTTGAAATCTTCCATCCCACGCAGGTGTGGTGTGATAATAGAGCCAATGGGGCCGCTGTACGTGGTATCGTAACTGTGGCCACCAATATTTTTATAAATGGGACAGGCGTTAAGGCAGGCGCCGCAGCGGATGCAGTACAAACCCTGCCGCTGTTCTTTCTGAGCCAGCAGATTGGTGCGGCCATTGTCCAGCAGGATCACATACATTTCTTCGGGGCCATCAGTCTCATGCTCCTGCCGCGGGCCTCCGATAATGGAATTATAAACGGTCAGGTTTTGTCCCGTGCCATGCGTTGCCAGCAAAGGCCAGAACAAGTCCAGATCAGCTATCGAGGGGATAATTTTTTCTATTCCCGCTATAGCGATGTGAATTTTCGGAAAGGTAACACTTAGCCGGGCATTGCCTTCGTTTTCGGTTAAAGCGATACTGCCGGTGTCGGCCAGCAAAAAGTTTGCTCCGGTAATACCCACATCGGCGGTAGTATATTTTTCACGAAGCAACTCGCGGGCTTTGAGCGTTAGTTGTTCAGGCGTGGCATTAATATCTGTGCCAAATTTCTCATGAAACAGGCGGGCAATATCTTCCTTGCTCAGGTGCATGGCGGGTGTAACAATGTGATAGGGTTTTTGTCCCAGCAACTGCACAATGTATTCGCCCAGATCGCTTTCTATCGCTTCAATGTGATTTTCTTCGAGAAATTCATTTAAATGAATTTCCTCGGTGGTCATTGATTTGGATTTAATGACGGTTTTAGCACCCGTACGTTGGATAATATTTAAAATTTCCCGCTGTGCTTCTTCCGCATCGTTTGCCCAAATTACCTTACCGCCTTTACGCTGAAAGTTTGACTCAAATTCCGGCAGCAGCTTATCCAGGTTCTCCATTACCCGCCATTTTATGGTGTGGGCCTTGCGTTTAGCGTGTTCAAGATTTGTTAAACGGGATAATCCTCTCTCTACAGCTGCATTATAGCGTCCGATATTAAAGTTGATGATCCGGCGATGATCCGGGTCGAAAGCCTTGGTGTCGGAAGCCAGCAAAAAATCCTCGGCAAACTTCGTCATACTGCAAAGCTAAGCAATTAGTTTTTTAGTTGTTAGCTGCTTGGTGATTAGTTGGTTGGTTTGTTGGTTTGTTGGTTTGTTGGATGTTTGGTTTTTTAGTTTTTTAGTTTGTTTGTTCTTTGAGGGTGTTGTATGATCCGGTTTCTATCATACTTGTTTAAACTGGTGTAAAACCGTATAAAAGTGGTATGATATTAAGTGCCCGGAATAGTACTGCCCCGGATGAATTTGGTAAAGTGCACACTAACATTCTGCTAAAATTCGTTAATTTCACAGTTCATTTATGCAGGATATGGTTCAGGGAACGGAGTACGATCTTTTACTGCAAAAGGTCGATGCATTTATCCGTAAATATTATCTCAATAAAGTGGTCAGGGGATGTTTGTACCTAGCTGCTACCCTGTTTGCCAGCTATGTGCTGGTAACCCTGGCCGAGTTTTACGGTAATTTCAGCATCACCATACGCACGGTGCTGTTCTACAGTTTTATATTGCTTAACCTGTTTATCCTGGTGCGGTATGTCGCTTTGCCGCTTTCATCTTATTTTAAACTGGGAAAAATCATCAGCCATGAGCAGGCATCCGCTATTATCGGGCAGCATTTCAGCAATGTGCAGGATAAGCTGCTGAATACCATACAGCTCAAAAAGCTGGCAACCGAAAATCCGCAGCAGCGGGAGCTCATTGAAGCATCCATCAGCCAGAAAACGGCACAGCTGCGTCCTATTCCGTTTACTTCGGCCATTAATATACAGGCATATAATAAGCCCTACCTCAAATATGCGCTGGCTCCGTTGCTGGTGCTGCTGCTTATTGCTTTTACAGCTCCGGCCATTTTCAGCGAGGGAACCAAACGCCTGCTCAAGCACGACCAGGTTTTTGTGAAACGGGCGCCCTTTGAAATAGAAGTTTTAACGGCCAGCCTCAAAGCCATACAAGGCGATGACCTTACCGTTAAGATCAAGCTGAAAGGGAATGAAATCCCACAGGAAGTTTACCTTATTGATGGAGACAACAGCTTTAAGCTGGAACAGGAAAATATCATCCGCTTTAATTATACCTTCAGGAATGTACAGCAAAGCAAAGATTTTTATTTGCAGGCGGGCGATTACTCTTTCGGGCCTTACCGGCTTACCGTAAGGCAAAAGCCAACCCTGCTGAGCATGAACGCCTATTTGCAATATCCCGGGTATCTCGGCAGGAAAAATGAGCGTATTGAAAATGTAACCGACCTGACCGTTCCGGCAGGGACACATGTCTTATGGCAATTTAAAGCTCAACATACCGATGTGCTCAGACTGACCCTGGGAAAAACACCGGTAAATTTACAGGCCGTGGATAACGTATTTCACTATACGTACCGGGCCATGCAGGATATAAGCTACACTTTGCTGCCGGTAAACGGCAATGTAACCCCGCACGATTCCTTAAGCTACAAATTAACGGTTATTCCCGATGCTTATCCAACCATTACCGTAGATGAACGTGCCGATTCCGTGAACCGTAAAATGCTTTATTTCATGGGCCGGCTGGGCGATGACCACGGTCTTTCCAAACTGGTTTTTCATTATAAGGTATCCGGTAATCCGGATGTGGTAAAGGTTATCCCCTTCGACCGGACAAATAACCAGGGCACGTTCCTGTACAGTTGGGATGTGCAGCAGATACAGGCTAAACCTGGCGACGTGATTGAGTACTTTTTTGAAGTATATGATAACGATGCCGTTAACGGGCCTAAAGCCAGTCGTTCGGAAGCAAAAACCTATAAGCTGCTAACCGGGCAGGAAACCGAAAAGAAGATTGAGGCGACTTCGCAGGCGGTAAAGCAGAAAATGGGTAAAGCCATCAGCCTGGCGGCACAAATTGAAAACCAGGGCAAACGGCTTAACCAGGATCTGCTGAATAAAAAAGAGCTGTCGTACGAGGATAAAAAGCAGGTTGAGCAGCTTTTAAACAAGCAAAAGGAATTGGAGCAGCTGGTTAACGATATCCGCAAGGATAATAAACAAAACCTGCTGGATAAGCAGCAAAGCCAGGAACAGCGTAAAGAGATACTGGAAAAGCAAAAGCAGATTGAAGACCTGTTTAATAATGTGCTGGATGATAAAACCAAAGCCTTGCTCAAAAAATTACAGGAGCTGATAGACCAGAACAACAAGGAGCAAACCCGCGATGAATTGCAGAACATGCAGATGGAAAGCAAAACCCTCCAGAAAGAGCTGGATCGCATTCTCGACCTATACAAAAAGCTGGAGTTTGACCAGAAATTAACAGAAGCCATTGATAAGCTGAAAGACCTGGCTGGTAAGCAGCAGCAGCTAAGCAAACAGTCTGAACAGAAAAGCAGCAAAGCTGATGATCTGCAACAGCAGCAGAAAAACCTGAATGAGGATTTTAACCGCGTTGCTGAAAAGCTGGATGAGCTTGGCAAAAAAAATGAAGAGCTTGCCGAAAAAACGAACTACAAAAATCCCGAACAGCAGCAACAGCAAATCCGGCAGCAGCAGCAACAGAGCCTCAAAAGTCTGAATAACCGCGATATGAAAAAGGCAGCGCAATCACAGCAAAACGCTGCCGAGCAGATGCAGCAGCTGAGCAGCCAGCTTGAGGACATGCAGCAAAGCGGGGAGGAGGAAGAGAATAGTCTGAACTTACAGGATCTGCGCCGCATACTGCACCGCCTGGTCAGCGCCTCTTTTGAACAGGAAAAGCTGATGCAGCAGCTGCGAAACACCAATCCGAACGATCCGCAGTACAGGCAGCTTACCGTCCGGCAAAAGGATATAAAAGATAACCTGAAAACCGTTCAGGATAGTTTGTACGCGTTGAGCAAGCGTGTACCGCAAATAGCATCGGTTGTAAATAAGGAAATACGCGACATCAATTCAAACATTGATCTGGCGGTAGATTTTATGGCTAATCGCAATACGTTTGCTGCTAATAACAACCAGCAGTACGCCATGACGGCTATTAACAACCTGGCATTGATGTTGAGCGAGGTAGAGCAGAAGCTGCAGCAAGCCATGAAAAATGCCAAAGGCGGTGGCCAGGGGAAACAGAAAAGCCTTTCGCAGCTTAGTAAAATGCAGGACGAGCTGAATAAAAATATGCAAAAAGCCCGACAGCAAATGCAGGGGCAACAGGGGCAGCCGCAAAAGCCGGGACAGAACGGCCGGTCTATGAGCGAGCAGTTTGCCAAAATGGCCCGTGAGCAGCAGTTGATCAGGCAGGCATTACAACAGCTTAACCAGGATTTGAACAAAGACGGACGGGGAAGCTTAGGAAACCTGGATAAATTGGCAAAAGAAATGGAACAAACGGAAACAGATCTCGTAAACAAAAAAATTCAGCAGCAGACGTTATTGCGGCAGCAGGAAATATTATCCAAATTACTGGATGCAGAGAAAGCCGAGAGGGAGCGTGAACAGGATAATAAACGGGAGAGCAAGCAGGGAAAAGACAAGGCGCCAAATTATAACCTCGTGCTTGATGAATATAAAAAAATGCAGCAGCACCAAACAGAATTAATTAAAACGGTACCGCCTGCGCTAAATACATTTTATAAAGTTAAAGTAGATGACTACTTTAGATTATTAAATTCGGTGAAATGATTATGGCTGAAATTAAAACAGAGGACCTGCCCCGTACCGATTTGTATACACTCCAACTGCCTTCGAAGCTGGAGAGCATAACCCGGGTTGAAAACCTGGTGGATGAGCTTGCGCAAAAATATCCGATAGCAGAAGATACGTATGCCAATATGTTAACCTGCTTAAACGAAGCAACTATCAATGCCATTGTACATGGTAATCGCGAAAGCGAGCACAAAAAAGTGTACATCAACCTGGAGGTTGTGGATGGTCGTAAATTTATATTTACAGTGGCCGATGAAGGTGAAGGCTTTGCTTACAGCGATCTGGCCGATCCTACATCGCCCGAAAATATTGAAGCCTTAACCGGAAGAGGCGTATTTATTATGAAGCACCTGGCAGATCAGTGTATCTTTAACTCAAAAGGCAACGAAATTGAGTTGCATTTTAAGATCTGATGAGCCAGCCTGCCATTCATTTTTTTTCCGAGGATATTGATTTTACTTTACGTAAAAAGCTACAGGTACGCCAGTGGATCAGGAAAACCATACTTTCTGAAGGTAAACGTTTAGGCGAGCTTAACTTTATTTTTTGCAGCGATGGTTACCTGCTGGAGATCAACAAACAATACCTCGATCACGACACTTACACCGATATTGTAACCTTTGATAACAGCGCTGAACCGGGCAAAATTACAGGTGATATTTTTATCAGTATAGACCGCATCCGCGAGAATGCCCAGAACTTTAAAGTATCCGAAACCGATGAGCTGCACCGGGTTATCATTCATGGTGTGCTGCACCTGCTGGGGTATAAAGATAAATCCAAACCCGATAAATTATTGATGACCCAAAAGGAAGATGAATACCTGGCGATTCGGGAGTTTTAGCATTTGTTATACCTCATTCAGTAAGGTTGGCCTCTGTAAGAGATTCAACTCAGGCAGCTTTGTTGAAGCCGTATTAACCGAATGTCTGACACCTGCAAACCTTACTCAATACGTTCGTCCGCTTCCTTTTCAAACACTTCTGCCTCGTGCTGCGATGGGGCCGGTTCAAATTCTTTAGAGCGGTAAACAAACCAGATTCCCGTTAGTGCCGCGAACGTTGAGACCAGGAAAAATGCCATGGAAAGAAAGACGGCCAGATCCTGATTCATGCCGAAGTAACTGGAGGCATGGGTCATTACATATTCCCGGGCGCCAACACCGGCAAAGCTCACCGGAACATTGGCCGCCAATGTAGACACCAGGAAACTGAACAAATAAGGAGAGAACTTGCCCGAAAAATCCTGTGAAAGTAGTATCGCAATCACACTAAACAATTGAAGCAGTTGCACTGCTCCTGCTTTGACATGCACCTGGATAAATTTCCGGGAATAATCGGGAAAAAACTTTTTCATCACCAGGTAATAGATGCCTGTTCCTGCTATCAGCGCAATAATAGGCCATGTTTGCGGAATGTCGATTTTCGGGATCAGGATGATGAGCGAGACAGCCAACAGGCCGATAGCCCATAAGCCGCTTAAGCGGTCGAACAACATGGCCAGAAAAATACGTTTAGTAGGAAGCTTGTATTTCTTGCGAAGGATATAAATTTTATAGCCATCGCCGCCCACGCCGCCGGGCAACGTAATGTTATAAAACATGCCCAGCAGGTACAGCCTGAAATTAAAGCCGAACGGTAAATCGAGTCCGATTGCTTTTAACAGGCTGAGACATCGCCATGAGGCCAGAATTTGTGAAATATAGTAGAAAACAAAGGCCAGGAAAATATAGAACGGATCGCTTTTAATAAACCGTTCTTTTACTTCTTTAAAATCTATTTTTAGGGATACCAGGTATAGCAGTACGCCTGTGAATAATATTTTGAGTACTACTTTAAGAATGCTCCAGAGTTTCTGCCTGTCCATTAAACGATGATTAAGATAATAAAAAAGACAGGTAAGATACGCTGCATCAGGTAAGATCCCTTTTTGGGATGCCGGGCTATAAGCTGATAAAATCGCGACATGGGACTACAAAGATATAAACTGCTTAGTTTTTATCTTTCAGGCGATAATATTTATAAATTTTTACTGCCGACATAATGATAACGCTGAACAGAATTAAACCAATAAGGCCATATATCCAGTCCACCGCGTTTTTCAGGATAACCACAAATACAATTGCGACCAGGAATATAGTAGCAACTTCATTCCATACCCTAAGCCGGGTAGAACTCCATTTAAAAATCCCCTGCGAAAGCTGCTTAATGATCTGCTGACATTTAAAATGATAAGCCAGTAATCCGACTACAAAGCAAAGCTTTACGTGCATCCAGGGCATCTTTAACAATGCTGGGTTAACGTACAACATGCTAATACCGGCCAAAACGGTTAATATCATGGCCGGTGTGGTAATAATGTTCCACAACTTTTTCTCCATTATCCCGAACTGGCGTTGTAAGATTAGCCGTTCCTGTTCTGGCCGCTCATTGGCTTCGGTATGGTAAATGAACAGGCGCACAATATAAAACAGCCCGGCCATCCAGCTTACTACAAAAATAATATGTATGGATTTGAGATAGAGATACAGCATGCTAAGTTAAAAGTCAAAAGTTAAAAGTAAAAAAAGGAACGGCACACTACAACTGCAATCTCCCGAAGATAGTTTATAATCTATTTTAATTATTATTGGGTTGATTATTAATAGATTGCTCATTCTAACTCACGTTTTCAGCCCTTTCCCAAAGTCTCGGGACAATGACGAAAATAAGGCGCCATTGCGAGGCGGAACGACGAAGCAATCTTCTTTGAACCTGCTTTTTTAGTAAGATATTAATCAAATTCGGATTTATAGGCATTTATTCAACTATAAAGATTTCCAGCTTCTTTTTAGCCTTCTCTTCTGTATAAATTTTATTATCGTCTGCTTGCTGAATACCCACATCTATTTTTTGCAGGACGATAAATCGTTCGATCAGATCTTCAATTGAGAACTCATCCGGAAGATCCTGTATCGTTTCTAAAACCTGTGACTTTTTCATACGCTTATATCGAATGATTAAATATACAAAATTTATTCAAGCTTTATAAAGAGTGCATTGAGATATGAGACGTGAGATTATTTTCCCCGAAGTCTCAGGATTTCGCTTCGCTCAAAATTGTTGTATTGTTACCTGTTATGAGTTACGTGTTACGGGCTTCATAACCCACAATAGGTAACACACTTCTACTTCCGGACTTTCCCGACTTTCGGACTATAATCAATACCTGAACTCTTTCACCACTTCAACCGCATATTTCACGTTATCGAACGGGATATCAGGCATGATTCCATGTCCCAGGTTAAAGATGAAGCCATTTTGTCCACGCATGCGCTCAAATAAACGGTGAATACGTTCTTTAATTACCTTCTTATCAGCGTATAAAATGTGCGGATCAAGATTTCCCTGCACGGCAATAGTCGCAGGTAGCTGTTTTTTAATGTTCAGCAAATCGGGGTTCCAGTCAATGGAGATTACATCGGGCTTAGCTTGCGCCATTAGCGGAGCGAACACGGAGCTGCCTTTACAAAAAGAAATTACAGGGATATCCTTCCGGTTCAGGTTAGCGATGATTCCGGTAATATAACGGTGCGAAAATTCCGCGTAATCGTCCCAGCTTAGCGCCTGCGCCCAGCTATCGAAGATCTGTATGGCATTTACACCGGCTTCAATCTGCATGTTCAAATAGCCGGCTGTGACTTTCGCGATTTTTGCCAGCAGGTTATGTGCCAATTCCGGCTCATTATGCAGCATGAGCTTGGTGAGTTTAAAGTCACGCGATGAGCCACCTTCTACCAGATAGCTCATCACGGTAAACGGTGCTCCGGCAAAACCGATAAGCGGAATGGAGCCATTTAAACGCTGTTGTATCACCTTAATAGCATCGGCTACATACTGTAACTTCCAGATTACTTCGGTATCTAAACGGTCAACATCAGCCTGTGTGCGAATTGGATTAGCGAATCTGGGCCCTACACCTTGCGTAAAGCTTAATTCTTCGCCCATCGCCTCGGCGGTAACCAGTATATCAGAAAATAATATAGCTGCGTCAATACCCAGTAAATCAACCGGCAGCATGGTTACATCGGCAGCTATTTCGGGTGTTTTACACATTTCAAGGAACGAATACCGGTTTTTAATATCCCAATACTCCTTCATAAAACGTCCCGCCTGACGCATCATCCATACCGGAGGCCGTTCTGTTGGCTTTGAAAATGCCGCCTGGATAAACAATGAGTTTGCTGTTGAGGTTAATTGGCCGGAAGCCGCATAAGTTTGTTGTTCGGTCACGATGCTGGTATTTCTTTTTCTATTTTTTGAATGATATGTTGTACCCGGGCACTGATTTTTAGTTCGCCGGCTTTCTGAATATAGGCTCTTACCCGCTCGTATTCTTTTCGCCGTAAGGCCAGGTTAGCTAACTGAACCAATATTAACGCTTTATCGTTCTGGTTACGTAATGGGAACCGGCTTGCAATCTGGAAATGACGTTCGGCGGTGTCGTATTCATCCCGTTTTAATGCGATACCGCCCAGCATAAACTCATAAAAACCACGCCGGTTACGACTTAGGCGGTCGGGATTTTGAATTTCTTTTAACAAGCTTTCCGCCTTATCGAAATCCTGCTGATGATAAGCTCTTGCCGCAAGCGCCACGGTTCCCTGCCTGTAATGGCTCCACGCCAGAAATAACATGGCGAGCGCTACTACCGCCGAAAGCTCGTAAGCCTGCTGGTATAGCGTAAGTAAAAGAACGAGTATCGCTACGGCGAAAACGATATACCGGATCTTCCGGGTCATTTAATGTTGCAGTTAGTGATTATCGGTGAACTTATACCCTACACCCCGGATAGAATGGAAATAGACCGGGTTTTTCTGATCGGGCTCAAAATACTTCCGGAAAGTAAGTATAAAGTTATCAATAGTACGTGTTGACGGATAAACATCATAATTCCATACCGTTTCCAAAATCTGCTCCCGCGATACGGCTTCATTTCTACGCTCAATAAGCAGCTTTAGCAGCATGGTTTCCTTTTTAGTGAGCGGAGTAATGGTTCCATCATCGTTTTTAAGCTCGAACGAGTTGAAATAAATGGTCTTATCACCGATACGGTATGAGTTAAGCTCTTTCAATTCATCGCCTTTCAGGCTGCGTTTCACCAGGTTGTTTACCCGCAAAATGAGCTCTTCGAGGTTAAACGGTTTGGTGAGGTAATCGTCGGCCCCTTTTTTCAGGCCGGTAACCCGGTCTTCACTGGTATTTTTGGCCGTGAGGAACATAATGGGTACTTCAGAATTTTCAAGCCTGATAGTTTCGGCTACCTGGAAGCCATCAATTTCGGGCAACATTACATCCAGGATAACAAGGTTAAAACGTTCTTCCTTGAAAATCCGTAATGCTTTTTTACCATCGGTGGCGGTTGATACCTTGTAACCCTCGAGCTCGAGGTTAAGCTTTATGGCTTCGAGCAAATGCTCTTCATCTTCAACCAGTAGTATGCGTTGTTTTGCTGACATTGGTATTAAAAATTACTTCAAAAATAGTCCCGGTAGGACGGTTATTTTTCACTTTAATTTGTGCCTGATGATTATTAAGCACCTGCTTTACAATGAATAAGCCCAGACCTGTGCCTTTTGTTTTACGGGTATTTTCACTACCAACCCGGTAAAACTTATCAAATATGCGAAGTTTTTCGTCATCATTTATCCCAATACCCTGGTCTGCCACTTCTAATATGACGTTGTCATTACTTTTATAGAGCTTTACTTCAATTTGCGCACATGGCGGCGAATATTTTACCGCATTTTCGATCAGGTTGGTCACCACCGACGTTAACGCGAACTTATCGCCGCAGAGCATAATGCCAGGTTCTACCTTAGATTTAATGGTTTGGGTATTGCAGGTATGCACCTGCAAGCGTTCGGAAACCCGTTCAACCATCTCCGAAAAATTAAAATTTTCTTTGGGAAAGGTGTATGATTTGTTTTCAATTTTTGACGCGATCAGCATATTTTCCACCAAATCGTCCAGTCGTTCAATATCCTTTAATGAATTGGTTAAAAAACCTTTGCGTTGCGATTCGTCCAGATCACGTTTCAGGATGGTTTGAAGGTATAATTTAATGGATGCCAGCGGCGATTTCAGTTCGTGTGTTACTGATAATAAAAAATTGCGCTGCTGCTGATGCAGTTTACGCTCTTTACGCAGGGCTTTTTGCAGTTGATAGGCACCTATAAAAAACAGGAATAAAAAGACCGCTCCTTCGCCCAATATCATTCCCGTTCTGTCGGGACGTACTTTAATGATCAGGTAACCCCACCAAACAAGCTCGGCAAGCGCATAGCATATCAGGAAGTAAAATATAAGCAATGGTTTACGCGTCATGGCCGGTTATTTTGTTCTGAAAACAATATCCAGACTATCAAAGATAGCACGTTTTGCCTTTTCAAGCTCTACTTTTGTGTGAGCGGCTGAAACAAAACCTACTTCATAACCCGAAGGTCCCATGTAAATACCGCGGTTCAGCAATTCACGATGCAGTATTTTGAATTTCTCCATGCTTTGCGGGTCGATATCGGCGGCAGCACGAATATCTTTATCGGTAAAGGCGAACCAGAAAACAGAACCTACAGAAAATACCCTGAACTTATAATTGCGGGCACTGGCAAAACGCTGCAAGGCTTCTACAAATTCTTCGGTTTTTTTATTTAAATCTTTGTAGAAGCCTGATTTCGCCAGCTCGGTTAGCTGGGCAATTCCGGCAGCCATGGCTACCGGGTTTCCGGATAACGTACCAGCCTGGTAAACAGAGCCGTCGGGTGAAATATGACCCATAATTTCTGCGGAAGCGCCATAAGCGCCAACCGGAAGGCCCCCCCCGATGATTTTACCGTAGGTAATAATATCGGGCTGAATTTCATAGTGTTTTGCCGCACCTTCAAAGCCCAGGCGGAAGCCGGTGATAACTTCATCAAAAATCAGCAACGAACCATGTTGCGTAGTAATATCACGCAGGAATTGGATAAATTCCTTATCCTGTACCAGCAAACCGTTATTTGCGGGAACACCTTCTATAATGACGGCCGCTATCTGGTCTTTAAACTGGCTGAAAGCTTCTTCTACGGCTTCGCGATTGTTTAACGGAACTACAATAGTTTCGGCGGCAAAAGATTGCGGTACACCTGCCGAAGATGTTTCGCCAAAGGTTACCAGACCCGAACCGGCTTTTACCAATAATGAATCAACATGCCCGTGATAGCAGCCTTCAAATTTCAGGATCTTATCGCGTTTGGTATAGCCGCGTGCCAACCGTATGGCCGACATTACGGCCTCAGTTCCCGAACTTACAAAACGTATTTTTTCAATCAGCTTGTTGTGCTGAAGGATAAGCTCGGCAAGCTCATTTTCCAACGCTGTAGGAGCGCCGAAGCTCATGCCGTTTTGCATTACCTCGGTAACTTTTTCGCGTATTTTTGGATGGTTATGACCTAAGATCAGTGGGCCCCAGGAGCAACAAAAATCAATAAACTGGTTATCGTCGGCATCCCAGATAAAGCAGCCGTCGCCTTTTTTGATAAACAGCGGCGTGCCGTAAACGGATTTAAATGCCCTTACCGGCGAATTTACACCGCCCGGGAAATAGCGTTTGGCTTTCTCATACAATTCTGCTGATTTCTCCCTGCTGATATCCGGTTTTGAGGTAGTTGAAACCGGCATTTCTTCATCGGATCCTGAAAAGATTTTTTTGATTGAGTCTAACATGTTTTGAAAGGTAAAAGGTAAAAGGTGTAGGGTTTAAGGTGTGTACTGTCTAAAGCCTTACACCTTTTACCTTACACCTTACACCTCTCTTAAAGCCATTTATTTTCTAAAATATCTTTAATATGATAGGTTGTGATAATACTTGCTCCGGCACGGGCAAAGGCGTACATGGTTTCCATTACTACTTTTTGCTCGTCAATCCAGCCTTTTTGTGCGGCGGCTTTAATCATAGAATACTCGCCCGATACGTTATAACATGCAACAGGCAGGCTGGTATGTTGTTTCAGGTCGCGGATAATATCCAGGTAAGCCAATCCCGGTTTTACCATCAGCACGTCGGCGCCTTCCTGCTCATCAAGCAGGGCCTCGCGTAACGCTTCGCGGCTGTTCCTGAAATCCATCTGGTAAGCCTTACGGTCGCCTTTATTCGGTGCACAATCCGCCGCTTCCCTGAACGGGCCGTAATACGAAGACGCGAATTTGGTAGCGTGCGACATGATAGCTGTATTGGTAAATCCGTTCGCCTCAAGCGTATTGCGTATGGCCAGTATACGACCATCCATCATATCTGACGGGGCCAGCATATCAGCGCCAGCTTGCGCATGGGTAAGCGCCATTTTAGCAATCAGTTCAACCGTAGCGTCATTCTGCACGTAATCATCATGTAAAATGCCGCAATGTCCGTGGGTGGTGTATGAGCATACGCATACATCGGTTACAATGTATAAGTCATCACCAAACTGCTTTTTCAACTCCCGAACCGTTACCGGAACCAGCGAAGCATCGTTATAAGCCGAGTGCGCATCATCGCTTTTTTCATCGCCAACGCCAAACAGCATAATTTTATTCAACCCTGTTTTTAATCCTTTTTCTATATCCTTAAGTAAGGTATCGGTAGAAAAATGATTAACGCCGGGCATAGCGTCTATAGCATGCACCACGTTTTTTCCCGGCACTACAAAATAGGGATAAACGAACATATCTTTAGTCAGGCGGGTTTCGGCCACCATCTCACGCACCAGCGGCGTTTTTCTTAATCTTCGGGGTCTTGCTAACATGGTTATTTCTCTAAGCTGAATTTTGGATAAAGCCTCGGGGCCTATACCCGTGACAAAAGTACCCAATGAGCGTATTATTCAGGTCAGGTTGTTGTCAGTTAGGTTAATTTTACAATCCAAATACAGCTTCTGCCAAACCAATTTCGTCGGGCGAGTACGGTAATTTGTAAGGCACGCCCATTTCTTCAAATTTACCGGCGGTTGATTTGCCTATGCAAATTACTTTTTGCTCAGGCTCTAACAGGTTATCTGCAAAGTAAGCGTCAACGTTAGAGGGACTGGTGAAAATAAGTACTTCGGCAAACGATTTTTCTACTACCGGTTCGGTTACTGTTTCGTAAACCGGTAAATCTATAATTTTAGTATCGGCAGACATGGCTTTCTGCACTGTACGCAATGAATCTTTTGCGCCTGGAAACAGCACGGTACTGCCACCTGCTATTTTGTTAAATTCAATGGCTATATCGGCTGTATCAATACCTTCTTCCTCACCGTTAAAATCAGGAACAATACCAAAACTACGCAGCATATCTTCAGAGCCCCGACCTAATACGCCATATTTGGTACGTTTTGAAAGCTCGGGTTTTAAAGCCATGAAATATTCTATAGCATTTTTACTGCTGAAGAATATCCAATCTACACTGCGTAAGATGTAAGGATCGAGCTTGTGTATCATGGGTAGGGTACGTATCAGCGACCGGGCATCAATTTCAACCTGGTGCTTTTGCAGGGCTTTACGCAAGTAGCTGTTTTCAGAAAGATCGCGGGTGATAAATACGCTGGCCGGCAGTCTGCGTTCGGGCGAAAACCTGGCAACAATGGCCTCTGCAAGTCCATCAGTAGTTTCGGATTCGATAAAAAGACGGTCGGGAAAATCTTCATCATCTTCGGCTTTGGCTGTCCAAACCTGGAATTTCCCTTCATCTTTTCGGCAATAGCATCCTAATGGCATGTGGCAACCGCCTTCAAAAAGTTCCAGCACTTTACGTTCAACGGCAATCTGTTCGGCCACGTCCGGATTATGTATGCTTTGCAGGGCCTGGTAAAGTTCTTTATCGCTTTCGCGGATTTGTATCGCCAACGCTCCTTGTGCCGGGGCCGGAATAAACTCCATCGGCTCCAGTTCTTCCACATGAAATTCGGATAGATCTATTCCCAGGCGGTGTACCCCGGCTTTTGCCAGGATGATGGCATCAAAATCTTCATTCCGTAATTTCTGAATGCGTGTCGGGACATTTCCACGTAAGTCATCCACTTCCAGATCGGGGCGAACCGCCAGCAATTGTGACTTACGGCGATTGGACGATGTGCCCACCATAGCGCCATATTTCAGCGAAAGCTTTTGCTGAATGTCTACGCAATCTTTTAATATCAGTAAAAGCTCTGATGGTTCTTCGCGTTGGGGGACGGCCGCGATAATTAATCCCGGAGGATTTTCGGTTGGCAAATCTTTGTGTGAGTGTACCGCCATATCGATGCTGCCGGCAAGCAGCTCTTCCTCTAACTCCTTCGTGAAAAAACCTTTGCCTTCCAGCTTGTCTAAACGCAGGTTGAGGATGTTATCGCCCTGCGTTTTAATAATTTTTAAGGTAGATTCAATGCCAGCCTCCGCTAACCTGTCTTTTACATAATTGGCTTGCCATAACGCCAGCTCACTCCCTCGTGTACCAATGGTAACAATAGCTTTTTTGTGGTTATCTGTGCTCACTATAGATAGATTTGCAATACTGATACTGAAAAGCCCGAATTTAGTAAGACTTTTTGAGAATTCATTATGGATTTATAAGTGTTGGCATATAGTTCATGGTTTATATAGCTTATAGTCCGAAAGTTGGGAAGACCGAAAGACCGAATGTAAGCCTTAATAATGGACAGATGACAATGGACAGGTGACAATGTGGATAATATTTTTAGAGACAAGAGCATACGGAATATGACAAGGAACAGAAATTACTCCCTCCCTTTGGGAGGGTCGGGGTGGGCTTTCTCACTACTATAAAATCAGCAATTATTTACCAGGATATCTTTAGCCATAACCATGGGTACACTGATGTATTTTTTCTCCATGTAGGCTAATACTTTTTCAAGCACTTCGCGTGAGTTGGGGTCAAGTCCGCTTACCTCATTGGCAAAAACTGCCGTAAGCGCCGTATTGCGGATCTCTTTGATCTTTAACGGTACTTCACGCATGGCAAGCTCAACGCGACGCTGCCTTAATTCGGGCATAAATTCGGCAATATTACGCTCAATAATGCGCTCGGCATGAACAAGCTCCTGGTAACGGTCTTGCAGGTTTTGGTTGGCAATGTCCTGCAGGCTATTTATTTCGATATAGTGGACAGGATTGTTTACTATAACGTCTTCGCTGATATCGCCAGGCACGGCCAGATCTACAATCACTTTGGTACCGGTTTCGCCGTTAAGCAATGATTGGTAAATGTCATTGGTAACAATGGGCTCGGTAGCACCGGTACAGGTTATCAATATATCAAAGCCCTTTTTGTATTCCGAAAGCTGATCCAGGCTGTGAGCTTCACCGTTCAGGTCGGCAGCCATTTCACGGGCACGGTCGAGCGTTCTGTTAAATATCGAAAAATTGGAATATTTATGTTTCTGGAGGTATTTTGAGAGGTTACGGTTGGTTTCGCCTGCGCCGATGATCAGGATGCGGGCATTGGCGCACATTTTTAGATCGCGTAGCTTACGGTATGCTAACGAAACGATAGAAATGGGCTTTTTTGAGATGTTCGTGTTGGTATATACCTCTTTGGCGGTTTTGACCACCCTGTTCATTACCATACGCAGGTAATCGCCGGTAAAGCCAACTTCTTTGCAGCATTCATAGGCTTTACGTACCTGTGCCAGTATTTCTTTTTCGCCTACGATCAGGCTTTCGAGCGAGCAGGATATACGCAGCAAATGATTAAGCGCCTCCAAATCCTGGTACAGCGATACCTGTTCAGAAAAGCTGTCTAACTGATCTTCGGGCACACAGAAATTAAGCGTACGAATGAAATCCTTTACAAAAGCGGGAGAAATGTCTCCGTCATAACAGAAAACAAATTCTACGCGGTTGCACGTACCTACATAAAAAATCTCAGGGATATGGAACGTATCTTTAAGTCTTCTTAACCTGTCTTCAAGAGTTTCGTTGCAAATCACAAACTTCCCCAAATCTTTTAACTCGATTTTCTTGTGCGTAAAGGCTATAACTTTTAAAGATTTCAACGCTTATTACTGTTTCTAAAAAACCGAACAAATGTAGCTAATATGCCATAGGGGCACTGTCACCTCTTTGTAAAACACAACAATTTAGAATGCATATAAATAATCAACCGCCAGAAAAGTTATTAAATACTAAATTAAAATTCAAACAATTAATTTATTATTTATCCTATAAAATTATCACTATATTCTTTTTATGAATAATTTTAAGCATCTTTAAGCCCCAT
This sequence comes from Pedobacter sp. BS3, assembly GCF_008274585.1. Lineage (GTDB taxonomy): Bacteria > Bacteroidota > Bacteroidia > Sphingobacteriales > Sphingobacteriaceae > Hufsiella_A. The sequence continues at coordinate 118,458 of NZ_VTRT01000006.1, forward strand.
TTCACAATAATGAACAGTAAAGAGCAGATTAAACAGCGTTTCCCGTTTGCCACCATTGACGAGGTACCGGGTTTTTTGGTTTGGCAAAGTTCCATGTGCTGGTTACGAATAATTAACCAGGCACTACAAAAACAACAACTAACTTATACTCAATTTGTTGTGCTGCTTGTAACGTCCTGGTTAAATCACCATAACGAAAAAACGTATCAGCATCATGTAGCAAAAACAGCCCGTATAGATCGTATGATGACTTCACGGATAATGAATAGCCTGGAGCAAAAAAAATACATTAAACGTGTAAAGCAATCAAACGATGCCCGCACGAACCAGGTATTTGTTACGGAAACCGGCTCGGAAGCACTTACGCAGGCCATGCGGATTAATCATGAAATGGAACAAGACTTTTTTAAGCCAACAACTGCAATAGGAAAGGATTTTGTGAATTATATGCAGACATTATTGCCCGAATGCTAACTTATATCCGGGCTTTACGTATTAAGGCCTGAGAGATTTTTATTGCGCTTTATGTCTTCGATTGTTACTCGTGATTTTGTTATTAGTGGCGCCAATAACCGGCCTGTTAGTATGGATATTACCATACCGGCTGAGACCAATGTTAAAAACCTGGTTTTGTTTGCGCATGGGTTTAAAGGTTTTAAAGATTGGGGAACGCATAACATGGTTGCCCGTTATTTCGCGTCCAGGGAGCTGCCGTTTCTGAAGTTCAATTTCTCGCACAACGGTACTACGCCGCAACAATTGTGTGACTTTGCAGACCTCGAGGCCTTTGGTGAAAATACTTTTAGCAAGGAACTATATGATATCAATTGTGTGATTGATTTCTGCCTTAGCGGCGAAGAGTTTGCCCGGCCGGAGCAGCTTTTCCTGATAGGGCATAGTGTGGGCGGAGGCATCAGTATTATCCAGGCCGCGGAGGATAAGCGAATCAGCAAGCTGGTTACCTGGGCTTCGGTAAATAATTTTAATACTATCCTGAAAAATATCAATGCGCATTTATGGCGCAGCAATGGAGTTGTATATGTAGAAAATAGTCGCACGGGACAACAAATGCCGCTTGGTATTGACTTATTGGAAGATCTGGAAGCTAATGAAGACAGACTATCTATTAGCCGGGCCGCGGCGGCCGTTAAGTGTCCCTGGCTTATTATTCATGGTGATGCCGACGAAACCGTGCCGCTGGCCGCTGCCTTCGACCTGCATCTGGATAGAAAAAATAATCTTGTTATCATCCCCAGGGGAAATCATACGTTTGGTGCATCGCATCCTTATACAGAAGCCACTTTGCCTACCCTCCTGAAAAATGTTTGCGACAAAACGATTGCGTTTCTGAAGCTGTAGTAAAGCCTCACTCCGGCCCTCCCCAAAGGGGAAGGAGGAAGACTGTACTATTCGTCTTGTCTCTGTGTTCTTATCTCTAAAAATACTATCTGCCGTGAACTATGGATACAGACCTGTTTGCGCTCGTTTGCAAAACGAGTGCATAAATCTCCGGCGTTTGCAACGCCGATAATAGCGACTTTTGATTGCTTTAAGCGACATTACGGCGTTGCAAACGCTGTTTTATAGTATCCCGATTGCAAATCAGGACGAGCCTGCGCCTTAACCCTAACTTACGTTACATTAGTGCTTTTAGCTCTAAAAACGTAAAACTTCTTGTATCTTGCATCTTTGTTCTTATTCCTCTCTTAACTTCAGGATCTAAAAAACCGGAGAGTGTTTTTTCTCCCCGGTCATTATGTCTCCAAATCAACTATGGGTATAGATTTAGTTGGGACAGTGTTTTTATATTAAGCTAAAATTGTCAATAGTTAAGGTTTTGCGACAGGTTTGGATTTACATCCCGCTGTGTCTGGGGCACCGGCCACCAGTAATCCCGTGCAGGATTAAATGTACGGGTTACAATAGGCAGGTTTTGCGAATTGTAGATGTACCCGGGTAATACGGTCTCCGCAATTTTCCACCGACGGATATCATTGTAATAAAATCCTTCCATAGCAAATTCAATGCGCCTTTCATGCCGGATAATTTCACGCATTTCTGCTTTGGTTTTTCCGGGTGGAATTTCGTAGGGATTTAATCCTGCACGCTGCCGCACCTTATTAACCGCACTATAGATGGTTACCGCGTTTACATCAGCCTGTGGCGCAGCTAACACCTCGTTTTGTGCTTCAGCGTACATTAACAGCACATCGGCATACCGTATAACCATGAAGTTGGTTTCAGATTTGCCTTCAACAATAATGGGATTGGGATTAGGCTCTTTATCATTCAGTGTGTATTTTTTTACACCGTAGCCGGTGATCTTAAACGGGTCTGTGGTGGTGGTTACGGCTCCCAGATATGTATCTCCGGGATAAACAATCGTCTGGTACATCCGTGGGTCGCGGTTATCGTAGGGTTTTGACGCATTATATAAGGGCGATTGCGAAGTCGGCAAGCCATCTTTCATATCATAAGCATCAATCATAGCGTGCAGGGGCGCATTGCTGTTAAATGAACCTACTACAACGTCAAACGAATTTCCTAATCCGTTTGCAACTACCGAAAACTGTACATCAAATATCGATTCAGAGCTATTCTCATTAGCGGGCAAAAACAGGCTTCTGTAATTAGGAAATAAAGCGTAGCCGGTGCCGGGCAGCTCTATTACAGCCCTGGCTGCGTTTGCAGCAGCACTCCATTTGCTTACGTCATTTGAAGGATTGTTTAATGGACTGGCTTCAAAAAGCAGTACCCTTGCTTTTAGTGCCAATGCGGCGCCCTTGGTTGCCCGGCCAACATCGGCTCCCGAATACTTTAAGGGCAATACAGCAGCAGCCTCGTCAAGATCCTTCAGTATCTGGGTAACGACTTCTTCGCGGGTATTACGTGGCAGATCAGCTTGTGCATCAAAATTGGGGGCATCTAAAATTAAGGGGACGCCGCCATAATACATCTCCAGCATGGTATAATACAGGGCCCGTAAAAATTTAGCTTCGGCTTTCATCCTGTCCTTTAAAGCGTCTGTTGATATAGGTGCGGCATCTATGCGTTGTAACAGCGTGTTACAGCGTCCTATACCTTTATAGCAATCCTGCCAGCGTAAAACAATAATTCCGCCCGATGAAGCATTGTGTGTGCCTAAAGCAATTACATTGAAGCCACCGCGATTACCTGAATTGTAAGCGTTTGGAGTAACTGTTTCTTCGAGCAGAGGTGTTGCAGCCCCAAACAGTCCTTCGGCCATCAGTGCGTTATAACATCCTGATAATGCGGCCATCGCATTTTTTTCTGTTGTCCAGTAGGTTGCTTCTGTATACCTGTCGTTGGGTTGTGTATCTAATTCAGATTCAGAGCAGCCAACAATCAGCAGCGTGCCTATGATATATAATATTGATAACTTTTTCATTGTTCTTATCTTTTAGAAAGTTGCATTTATCCCGAAACTGTATGTTTTTAGTGTAGGGTATTCATAAAAGCTGTCGCCTGTAACATCCTTTTCGGGGTCAAAATCTTTGTATTTACTGAAGGTTACCAGGTTTTCACCGTTAACAAAAAGCGATATATTTTTCATCGATATTTTAGACAGCCATTTTGTGGGAAGATCATATTTAAGCTGGATATTTTTAAGCCTCAGGTATGAGCCCTTCTTTAACCAGAAGGTAGAAGGCTGAAAATTCTCTGTGGCATCTGTAGCAACGGTGAGTATAGGTAACCTGGCGTTGGGGTTTTGGGGAGTCCAGGCATCGGTAGCCCATTCTTTTGTAACACCCGCCCCGTTATTAAACGGCACAGCCCAGTTTAATGTTGGATATAGATCTATACCCTGCACTCCCTGAAAGAATGTGGACAGGCTGAAACGTTTATAACCCACATTAAGGTTAAATGAGTAATTGTATTTAGGGCTTGATATGCCGGTAATTATCCTGTCATTCGCATCAATTTTTCCATCGGGGACACCATCCGGGCCGCTTAGATCCGCATACTTAAGATAGCCTGGTCTTACACCGGCCCCAAGGTTGGGACTTGAATTTATTTCTTCCTGGTTTTGATATATTCCGATGGCCTTATACAAATAATATGAATCTATCGGGTAGCCTTCCTGTGTGATTCTGCGTGTAGATATTATTTTTTCTCCATGCAGATCAATTACCTTATTATTAACGTGGCTGATATTTCCTGCAAGCTCATAGCTGAACTGGTTTATTTTATTACGATAGATCAGGCTTATTTCATAACCTGTGTTATCTACTGTACCGATATTTTTGGTTGGGCCTGCAAGTCCGCCTACCTGGTTGGGTATTTTAACGGTTCGTATAATGTCGGATGTCCGTCTCTTGAAAACATCAAATACCACACCCAACCTGTTTTTAAACACATCTATATCCAGACCGGCATTATACGTGGTGGTGGTTTCCCAGGTAATGTTCGGATCGTTATAGGCCGCAATTGCTGCACCGGACGATATGTTATTGGCAAACGTATAGTCGTAACCGAGATTAACGGTGTTTAAGTAACTATACAGGTTTACTGCGTCCTGGTTTCCCATTTTGCCCCATGAGCCACGGAGCTTTAAGAGATCGATAAATGTCAGATCCTTCAGGAAGTTTTCCTTATCGAGCCTCCAGGCTGCAGATACGGCGGGGAAAAAGCCCCATCTTTTGTTCCTGGCAAAACGTGATGATCCGTCGTATCTGAACGTTCCTTCTAACAGATATTTATCTGCAAACCCATAATTCAGCCTGCCCAGGTAAGACATAATGATATTTTTGGTGATCTGGCCCGTTACCGAAGGCAGCGTGGAACCGGCATTTAAGTCGGTAAGCTCGTTATCGAAATATCCTTCAATGTGGCCGGAGAAATTAATCGTGTTAAAATTGTTATAGCTTGTACCAACCATTGCACTGAGGCTATGCTTTTTTGCAAAAGTTTTATCCCAGGTTAATGTTTGGTAGAATGATTGGTTTAAATAATTCTCATCGGCATTATTTGATGCAGGGTGTGTATTGTAATTATTGGGTGCTCCGGTTATAGGGTGGTAGGAAACCAGGTATGGTTCAAAGCTCTTTCTGAAAGCATCTTCCTTGTCCACACCATAGTTCAGGTTATATTTCAGGTTAAACGGCAGCTCATAAGTTGCTTCTATTTTTGCCAGTATACTTTGTCCGGCATAGGTATTACTGCCTTCTTTTATGAGCATTAAAGGGTTTTCAATGGTATTTCTTTTGGGAGTTACAAATACAACGTTAGCATATTTACCATCGGCCGTATATGTGCCGAAGATCGGCAGTGCACGGGTAAGACGGTTAAAATAATAATTGGTGGCATTGGCTCCGCCGAAAGCCGGTTGGCTGAATGTTTTGTAATTGCCAATAATGCTGGTTCCAATTTTTAGCTTCGGGGTTACATTTGCCGAGATATTGGCATTCAAGGTGTACCGGTTGGCGTGGTTAGCCTGGATCAATATACCGTCCTGGTCCATGTATCCCAGACCAATATTGTAAAGCACAGCATCGCTTCCGCCCGAAAATCGTACATTATGTTGCTGAATGTAGCCGGTTTTTAAAATAATATCAAACCAATTGTTCTGTGGATAGGTGAGCGGATCGGTGGCCATTCCGTTACGATATTCTTCTATCTGGGCCGGAGAATAATCTACCGCGGCGGGCGATCTTCCTTCGTTGATCAGCGCCTGATCTTTCATTTGCATATAAAGTATCGGATCCCAAACCACATCGGGTAACATGGTTGGGCTTTGCCTGCCATACGAATAACTGTAGTTGATATCGGTTTTGCCTTTACGGCCTTTTTTGGTGGTTATCAGAATTACCCCGTTAGCAGCCCTCGACCCGTATATTGCCGCAGAGGCATCTTTTAATACGGTGATGTTTTCAATAAAGGCTGGGTTTATAGCATTCAGATCATATTCAATACCATCTACCAATACCAATGGGTTGTTTTTACCGGCCTCGCCGATGGAGCCTATACCTCTTATGCGGATGGATGCTACATCTTGTCCTGGCTGGCTACCGGCCTGATTGATCCACATGCCCGAAACTCCATGCAACGCCTGACTGGCGTTGGTAATGGGCATATTTTCCTTGCTGCTCATTTTTAGGGTAGACACCGAGCCTGTTAAGGTTTCTTTTTTAGTAGTGCCGTAACCTAACACCACCACTTCGGTGAGCGCCTGCTTATCTTCTTTTAGAACTATTTGCAGGCTGCCTGATACATTATCTATAGTGATTTCGCGGGTAATAAAGCCCGTGTACGATACCTGCAGAACATCCGACTGATGTATATTTTTTATGCTGAATTTTCCATCCGCATTGGCAACAGTGCCCGTCTGGCTACCTTTTATACGTATAGTAGCGCCAGCCAGCGGTTGCCCTTTTTCATCGGTAACCTGGCCGGAAATGTCTATCCATACATTATCCTCTACGGTGTTAGAAAATATATCAGCCGCTTTTATAATAATGGTTTTGTTTGTTATTTTATAGGTAAACGGCTGGTCTTTAAAACATTGTTCCAGCACGTCTTCGATGCTGGCATTGTTAACGGAGATAGTAACGATTTTAGCATTCTTTACAAGATCTATAGGATAAACAAAATCATAACCGGTTTGTAGCTGGATATTCTTTAATACGTTTTTTAAGCTGGTGTTATTTTTTGATAAAGTAACTTTTTGAGCATAGGTAACAGCACTTACTTGTAAAAGAGCGCCTATTATCATCATCAGTGTAAGATTGGCCCTCATGACTATTTTTCGTTTTAATTCGGAATCCATTCCGGCAAAAAGCCGGTTAATATATTTCCTTATCGCACACGAATGGCGATTGTATAAGAATTTCATATATTTGTTTATTAGGGTTAATATTTGAATTAGATTATTGCCAAATAACTATTTTACCGGCCCTGATTGGCCAGAGGTGTACCACCACTTCTGGCTTTTTGGCCACTTTAAAGCTTATGTCATAACAATTACCCTCCTTCCCTGAATTTTAAAGTGAACATATCCTGTTGCTTCTAAAATATTGAGTACCTCAGAAAGGTTCTTAGAGCGTGAAACGGAGCCTCCGAATCGTGAAGCGGGAATGCCCTGGTATTCGATTTCAACATTATACCAGCGTGAGAGCATACGCATAATGCTTTGGATATCCGCATCAAAGAATTGTATTTTGCCGTTCTTCCATGCTATAGCATTGTCAATATCAGGGTCGTTAACAAGTCTGATGGCTGATAATGTGGTTTCTGCCTGCTCGCCTGGTTTAAGAACGATGGAATTAGCTGCATTTTTTATAGCTACCGACCCTTTAAGCAAGGTGGTTTTTACGGTGGCCTCGTTATTGTATGCCATGACGTTAAACTGTGTACCCAATACTTTAATTTCCTGATCTCTGCTAACTACCTTAAATGGCTTTGATGCATTATGGGCCACTTCAAAATAAGCCTCGCCTGTGATGCTTACTTTGCGTTCCTTACCAGTAAACGCAATGGGGAAATGAATTGACGATTCGGCATTTAACCAAACCCTTGTTCCATCAGAAAGATTAACCTGGTACTGGCCTCCCGCCGGGGTCTGGATGGTATTGTAGCCGTGCAGATTCTGGGGTTCCTTAGCAGAGGATGTCAGATCGTAAACCAGCTGCCCCCCGGCTTTTTTATATATTTTTATCCCGTTTTGATTAACAAGTTCATTATCGGGGCCATCGGACAGATTGATTTTGCGTCCGTTAGCCAGGATCAGGATCGCTTTATTTCCGCCCGGCGCTACATCGTTTGTACTTTTTGTTTTGGCAAACTGTTGTTGTGGGTTATGATTTATGATAAAATAACCTGCAAACGAAAGCGCTATTATCAGCATGGCGGCAACAGCTACCCGCCAGAAAATCATGCGTTTTATAATGGTTTTGGATTGAATGCCTTCTTTGGTTAGGATGGCTTCAAACAACCGTTCTTTGAGTTCATCGGGCGTTTCGTCAGAAATCTCCTCAAGCCTGGTATCATCAAAAGAGTGATACCAGGTGTTAAATTCTTCTTTTTCACTATTTGTTATAGTGCCTTCCTGCCATTTACGGGCAAGGTTATATATTTTTTGATGGATATCCTTGTTGGTCATAAAGAATAATTGGCCTTTAACTATAAGCCAATTGTTCTTATAAAATCCCTTAGTCCCCGGTTAAATTTTATGAATAATGTTTTTTGACTTTTTGGTCAGCCCCGGCCCGGGGCCATGGACGGGGCCTTCGGCCTGCCGTTCACAATTAGCAGAGATATGAAGTTTAAACAAAACTATTAAAGACTTTAAAGAGGAAAAAAGCTATGTACCTATGTGTTAAAAAACTCCGTTAGCGTCACAGAATATCCACCTTTAATTTTTACTTTTGAAAGCAATTTAAAAATCCCTGATGATATTAGTTACCGGTGCTACGGGCTTTTTAGGTTCAGAGCTTGTTAAACAGCTTACAGATCAAGGTAAAGCGGTTCGGGCATTGAAACGCCAGGACTCTGTTATTCCTGTTTTTTTACAAAATAACCCGGCTATAACATGGGCCGAAGCTGATATACTGGACTATTTTGCGTTGGAAGATGCGTTTGAAGGCATCTCGTACGTGTATCATTGCGCTGCTTTTATCTCGTTTAACCCGGCAGATAAGCGCAAGTTACACCATATCAATATTGAGGGGACGGCAAATGTAGTAAACCTGTGCTTGCAGAAAAACGTTGAAAAGCTGGTTCATGTGAGCTCGGTAGCAGCGGTTGGCAATGCAAAGCCCGGTAACCTGACCACCGAAAAAAACCACTGGGAATACGATGGCAAACAGCACGATTATGCCATTTCAAAATACGAAAGCGAGATGGAGGTATGGCGTGGCGTGGCCGAAGGATTAAATGCGGTCATCATTAATCCATCGCTTATTATTGGCGCTAATGCGGGAATATCCGGTAGCGGACAGCTATTTGACATGGTGCGTAAGGGGTTAAAATTTTATACCGAAGGCGGAACCGGCTTTGTAGATGTTACCGACGTTGCCCGTGCCATGATACAGCTGATGGAAAGCGACATACGACAGGAACGATTCCTGGTCAATGCCGAAAACAGAAGCTATCGCGATATTTTTTCATTAACCGCATCGCATTTCGGCTTGCAGCCACCAACCATTAAGCTACGTAAATGGATGCTGTCGCTGGCCTGGCGTGCCGCAAAATTAGTATCCCTGTTTAACAGGAAAGCGCCCGGCTTAACCAAATATACGGCTGCCAGCGCCCTGGTAAAACACTACTATTCCAACGAAAAGATCCGGCAGGCTATCGGAATAGAATTTAAGCCGGTTAATGTTTCGATACAAGAAATTTGTTCAAATTTGCAGACGATTTACTAAATCTATAATCCATACATTGAAGAACTATTATATCATTGATTTCGACAGCACCTTTACCCAGGTAGAGGCTTTAGATGAGCTGGCCCGGATATCATTAAAAAATCACCCTGAACGGGAAGCCATTTACCAGAAAATTGAAGATTTAACCAATGCCGCGATGGAAGGCCGCCTGTCGTTTCGCGAAAGCCTTACCGGTCGCGTATTGTTGCTCGAAGCTAACCGCGATCACCTGAAACAGCTGGTTAGCCGGCTGAAGAAAAAAGTATCCGCTTCGTTCTCACGCAACCGCACATTTTTCAGGAAATATGCCGATGAGGTGCTGATTGTTTCGGGTGGATTTAAAGAATTTATAACGCCTGTTGTTACCGCTTACGGCATCAAAAAAGAAAATATCTACGCCAATACGTTTGTGTTTAACGATGAAGGTAAGATTATAGGTTACGATGATAGCAATCCGCTTTCTGACGAGGGTGGAAAAGTAAAATTGCTGCAGCAGATGAACCTGACCGGTAATATCTACGGCATTGGCGACGGTCATTCTGATTTCCAGCTGAAGGAATCGGGATTGATCAAAAAGTTTTTTGCTTATACCGAAAATATAGAGCGTAAAACGGTTGCGGCTAAGGCCGATCACGTGGCTCCAAGCTTCGACGAGTTCTTATATGTCAATAACCTTCCACGGGCAATTTCATATCCTAAAAACCGCATTCTTTGCCTTGTTATTGGCGATGTGCCCGAAGAAAGTATCCAGCTGCTGAAAAAAGACGGCTTTTCTATCCGCCATAAAGCCACTTTTGAAGAAAAGTATGTGCCCGATGTTGGTATGATGTTGCTGGCTAATGGCGAAAAGCTGGAAGATGAAAAGTTACGGCGTGCCGTAAAGCTGAAAACCATCGGTTACCTGGGTAACAGTAAGCCCAATCTATCCAGGCAGCTATGTGTTGAAATGGGTATTGTGCTGTTTGACGATCCGAAAGAAAATCCCCGCAACCGGCAGTTCATACCTAAACGTGTAGCCGATTTTATCAACAAGGGCGATACGTACATGAGCGCAAACTTCCCGAATTTGCAGCTACCCAAAATCGCAAAAGCGCACCGGCTCATACACATCCATAAAAATGTTCCGGGCATTATGGCTAAAATTAACCAGGTTTTTGCGCAGAATCACATTAATATAGTAGGCCAGTTTTTAATGACCAACCCGGATATTGGTTATGCCATTACCGATATTAATTCTGAATACGATAAAAAGATCCTGAAAGAGCTTAAGCAAATTGAGCATACCATTAAATTCAGGATATTGTATTAGCCGGAGTCGCCTCAAAAAGTAATGTTTTGCCATTAAGGTGTTAAGGCACGAAAAGATAAAGCAGTAAAAAAGGCTATAACCTTGTGCCTTTGAAACTTTGTGGCATATCTTATTACTCCTTTCCAGGCAAAGAAATATAGAACGTAGTGCCAACGTTTGGCTGTGAAGTGAACCATATTTTCCCGTTTTGCCGTTCCATATATTCCCGGCATAGCATCAATCCCAGGCCGGTTCCCTGCTCCTTATTCGTGCCGGGTTTGCTGACAATATTTAGCGAGAATATGTCTTTCTGATCTTCTTCGGTTATACCGCTGCCATTATCTTCAATACTGATCAGGCAATTCTGGCTATCTTTTTCAGGCTGAGCCGTAATTTTTACTGTACCATGTGGCGGCGTAAATTTAAGAGCATTATAAATCAGGTTGCGGATAACCAGGTTGAGCATGTTTTCATCCGCGTAGACCGACAGATCATCCGGGATCGCAATTTGAAAAGCAATTTCTTTTTTTGCAGCTATCAGTGCCATGTGCCCTAACGTTGCCGAGATCTTATCCTTTAAATTGAAATAGCCAAGCTGCGGCGCCGTTCTTCCCAGCTGGTTTTGCGACCAGGCCAGCAAATTGTTCAGCAGCTCATGTGTACTTTTGGTCGATTCCAGCAGATCATGCTGAATAGCAGCCCTTTCTTCTGTACTAAGCTCTACCAGTGATAACGCCTCCAGGTACTGTTGTATATTGGCCAGCGGCGAACGCAGATCGTGAGAGATAATGGAAAAAAGTTTGTCTTTTTCTTTATTAATAGCTTCTAATATGACGGCTTTCTGCTCTATCTCTTTCCTCTGCCTGATATTGCTCTTTCTGATAGTAAGTGTTCCCCAAAAAATGATAAACACAACTACCATATAAGAGAACAACATATCAACAAAATAATCGCTGCGATTTGTGTAATTAAAAACTACCAGGTGCGGGAAATAATATTCCACACAAGCTAAGCCTGCTACTAAAACAACATTTAAAATTAACCAAACCGAGGTTTGCCTTAATGGTACTACCGTAATAGCAAAATATAATGTAATGGCCAGGTAAAGTATGCTCGGCCCCTTTATACCTGCGTTATAGAAATAATTAGCAGCAAGCAAAACACTGGTCACAAATATGGAGGCAAAAACGGCAATCTTAAAATATTTATTATTTCTGCCGATATAGTAGATAATGCTCTGTAAAATAAATACACCGCCCGAGATACCTAAAAGGCCCCATGATTGGATGTAGACGTTGATTAATGAAGCCAGCAGCGCTGCGCACACAGCAATAAGTGAGAAAGAATAAAAAATGCGCTTTTCAAGATCATTTTCAGCTGGTGTATTATCTTCAAGGTTGCCGGAAGAGTAATCGCTCATTCTATCTCTCTTATATATGTGTTTATCAAATAAAAATACTAAATAAAGAAAAAAGCCTGACTTTTAGTTTAATGATATGCTTTAACTGATATGCTATACCTGCCATATCGCTGTAATTTTAATAAAATCAGGCATTTACACCAGGCGGATAAGCATGATTTCAACAGGTTGCTGATCTTGTCGCTTAAAAAACACGATTGGTCTAAAAAAAACGTTGAACAGGCGCTAATTTATAACGGGATGAAAGTTTAGCTGTAACTTTATTCTCATTATGCTGAAAAAGCTTTATTTGAATAAGTACCTGCTCATTGCCATACACGTGTTGTTTTGGGGCCTGTTCATTATGTTACCCTATTTCTTCAGGCCATCTGCCCCTGAGCATCGCTTCGGGGCCGTAAACAGTATGTTTCAATACCGGTTTATAGCAAGCAACCTGCTATTGGTAGTACTGTTTTATGTAAATACATATCTGCTGTTCCCCTTATTTTACAAGCGCAAAAAGCTGCTGATCTATATCATCAGCGTTTGTGCTCTGATTGTTCTTTTTGTTTATCTGTCATCGTATATAGACCGACATTTTTTTTCAGAAAACCTGTATTTTAAACATACAGAAAATTCATTCCCGCATAAGCGGATAGTGAAGTTTAAGTGGTGGTTCTTCCCGCAAATGATGTCGTATCTCTTTGTAACCGGTATCAGCTTTAGCTATGCCATTATTGTAGACACCGCCAAAAAAGAAAAAATCCGGAAGGAAAAAGAAAACGAAAACCTTAAAACCGAGCTTGGCTTTCTTCGCTCGCAGGTAAGTCCGCATTTTATTTTTAATACCCTGAACAACCTGGTATCGCTGGCCCGTAAAAAATCAGACCAGCTAGAGCCGGCACTTATCCGGCTGTCAAACCTCATCAGGTATATGCTGTATGAAAACGATGACGAAAAGGTCTCGCTATCTCGCGAGATAGATTACTTACAGGATTATATTGATTTGCAATATCTCCGCTTTGGCGATGATATCACCATCCATTTTAAAAAGCCCCGTTATACCGAAGCTTATATGATAGAGCCCATGCTGCTTGTTCCGTTTGTAGAAAATGCGTTTAAGCACGGCATCGGGCTGGTTGATAACCCGGTTATCTCAATCAATGCCACCATTGACGATAAAACCGGCTGGCTGAATTTTGACGTTGAAAACTCTATACCCTCGCAACAAAGCGCAAAAGACAAAAGCTCCGGCATTGGCCTGAATAATGTGAAACGTCGCCTGGAATTGTTATATCACGATAGTTACGAGCTGAATATTACCGAAACGGAAAGCAAGTTCAGGGTTAACCTTAAAATTAAATTGTTATGATGAACTGCCTGCTGGTTGACGATGAAAAGCTTGCTTTAGACCTGATGGAAGATAACATCAGTCAGGTGCCGTTTCTTACCCTGAAAGGCAAATGCAAAAACGCGATGGAAGCGATGGAGTTTCTGCGCCAGCATTCCATAGATCTGTTATTCCTGGATATACAAATGCCTGGCTTATCAGGTTTACAATTTCTAAGCGCCCTGTCCAATCCTCCGTTGGTTATTATGGTAACCGCTTATGATAAATACGCTTTAGACGGCTTTAATCTCGATGTGGTTGATTACCTGGTAAAACCCGTACCTTTTGCCCGCTTTTTAAAGGCTATAGACAAAGCGTACGAGCTCTTTACCCTGCGGCAAAAAGGCATTAGCACCAGCCTGGCCGCCCAGGACCATATTTTTGTTAATGCCGATTATTCCATTGTACGCATTAACCTGTCGGATGTTGTTTATATCGAAGGTTTGAAAGATTATATTAAAATATACCTGCTTAACCAGCCCAAACCGGTTATTACCCGGCTGAGTATGCGCTATATGGAAGAAAAGCTGCCTCCGGCCCGGTTTTTGCGCACCCATAAATCCTATATTATTGCGCTGGATAAGCTCATCGCGTTTAAGCGGAACCGGGTTACGCTGCCCAATGCAGAAATTCCGGTTAGCGATAATTATAAAGATGAATTACTAACGTATATTAGTCAACATAATTCGATATGATGAGATTAAAAAATATTTTGTTTACGCTTTCGCTGATAAGTGTTCATCTGGTTACACAGGCCCAGAAAAAGAATGAGGTGATAGAAAACAGCGTAGCGCCGCAGCAGGTAAAAATTGACGGCAAGCTGAACGAGTGGGGCGACTCGCTGAAAAATTACAATGCGACAGCCAAGCTTTCGTACGTAATTGCCAACGACGATAACAAACTATACCTTGCCGTACGCTCGTCAGACAAACAAACCATCTCAAAAATAATGGTTGGCGGCATTGATTTTACCGTAAACACATCCGGCAAGAAAAAGGAAGGGCCAACCGTTACCTTTCCGGTAATTAACCGGCAAGGTATGCGGCAGCAGGGTGGCAAACCCAACAGACAGCAGTTTGATACAACCGAAATGCGCCAGAAAATGCTTTCGCAGATAAAAGAGATCAAGGTAAACCACTTTAAAAGTATCGTTGATGGCAGTATTTCCATTTACAACGATTATGGCATCAGCGCAGCCGTGGCCTACGATGCATCCGGAGGCCTGGTTTATGAGCTGGCCATTCCTTTACAACAGTTAGACCTTTCAGCTACTGATAATAAGGTGCTGGCCTATAATATCAAAATAAACGGACTTCAGCTTCCGCAGATGCCCTCTGAAGGTAACCGCGAAAGCGGCGGCTATCCAATGGGTGGCGGAATGTATGGCGGTGGCATGTATGGTGGCGGCGGTATGGGGCGATATAACGGCAGCGCTATGGACCGCAACCCGATGTTCCAGTCCACAGATTTTTGGATAAAGGCAACACTGGTGAAGAAGTGAAAAGTTAACGGTCAAAAGTAGAAAGTTAAAAGTCAAAAGCCCCAGGGCACATAATTCCCTATATGAAAAATATCAAGGCAATAATTAAAAGTGCAGGACTCACGTCTCATATCTCATATCTAAAATCTCCATTACTTGCAGCAACATTATTCCTGTTAGCAGCACTGGTAAAAACAGAATCTGTTAAAGCACAGACAGGCCGCGAAGTGAGCGGCGTTGTACGCGATACTGCCGGAAACAGCGTTATCTCGGCAAGTGTAAAACTGGTTTCGGCTAAAGATTCGCTGTTTGCCCGCACCAATGCCGATGGCGTTTTTGTTTTCCGAAATGTACAGTCATCACAATTTGTGATAACCATTACCAGCCTGGGCTACCGTACCATTAATAAACGTTTTCTGTACAACGAAGGTACAGACCGCCTGGTGTTAGACCCGTTTGTGATGCAAATGCAATCAAACATGCTGCAAACCGTAGTCGTATCGGGTAATACGCCGGTCACCATTAAAGAAGATACCGTTGAATACCGGGCAAGCGATTACAAGCTGCGGGAGGATGCCGTTACCGAAGACCTGCTTAAAAAACTCCCGGGAGTTGATGTAGACAAAGACGGTAACGTGACGGCTCAGGGAAAATCGGTTACCAAGGTACGGGTAAACGGCAAAGATTTTTTTGGCGGAGATGTGCGCACCGCGACACAGCAATTACCTGCCGATATTATCGATAAAATCCAGATCATTGATGACTACGGTGACCAGGCTAACATTACCGGTATTAAAAACGGCGACCCGGACAAAGTGCTGAACATCCAGATACGAAGAGATAAAAACAAAGGAACCTTTGGCCGTGCTAATGCCGGGGTTGGCGATAACGACCGGTATCAGGCTTCGCTGAGCGCTAATATATTTAATAATGAACAGCAGATTTCATTCCTGGGCAATGTGAACAATACCAATATATCGCTTTTTAACTTTGGCGGAGGCAGTTCAAGAGGAGGAGGACGAAGTAGTGGCGGCTTTAGCGGTGGAAGCAGCGGAGGGTCACGACGCAGCGGGGGGCTCCGTTCTTTTGGCAGCTCATCCAGCTTAGGCAACGGACTGGCACAAACGTCTACCGGGGACGGGCTGACCTCGCTGGCATCTGTTGGTTTAAACTACCGCGATGAATGGGGAAAGAAACTATCCTCATACGGAAGCTACAGTTATTCATACAAAGACAACAGTCTGCTCGAAAACCAGATACAACGCTATACCTCGGCCAGCGGTATTGACACTACTAACTCGGCCAACAACACCCGTGGTTTCACCACCAATCACCGCTTTAGCTGGAACTTAGAATATAAACCCGACAGCGTGAATTACATTAAGTTCTCTCCATCATTCAGTTATTCAGGAACCAACAATAACGTGATATCCAATTCGCGGATAAACAGTTACGACCCACAATCAAATTATAGTAATGATAATACCAGCAAAAGCCTGGTTAAAAACCCCAACTTCGGTGCAAACCTGTTGCTGAACCACCGGTTTAAAAAACCACGCCGCAACATCTCGCTGATGTTAAATGCCAATACCAATAATAACGATGAAAACGATAATGTACTGAACATCCTCAACCTACAAACACCAGTTCCTAAAGATTCTATACAGCATCAGTTGCAGGATATTACCAACAACAGTTTTAACGGTGGGGCAAACCTGTCGTACAGCGAACCGCTGGGCAAAAGCGGCAACCTGGAGTTTAATTACAATTACAACTATACCAAGTATAATAACGACAGGGAAACTACCGGTCTTGACCCTATTGGCGCTGCCTCACGCATAGACAGCCTGAGCAACGATTACGATTACTCGTTCACCACGCACCGTATCGGGCTAAATTATCGTTTTAACGAGCGCCGTTATAATTATTCAATTGGTTTAAGCGTACAGCCAACGGTATTATCGGCACACTCCGTAACATCAAACGGAACAACAACCTATCGTAATACGGGATTTAATTATATCCCGGTGGCACGGTTCTCGTATAATTTTTCGCGTACACGCTCATTCAACGTCAGCTATTATGGCCGGAATACCGAACCAACCTATATCCAGCTTCAACCTACGCCTGATTTTACCAATCCCAATGCCCCGATATACGGTAATCCGGACCTGAACGCAGAATTTAACCAAACGCTGAACATCCGTTATAATAATTTCGATGTCAAAGCGGGGAATGTGCTGTTTACCAACCTGTCTGTATCAACCACATCCGATAAAATAGTGCAGAACATTGTGCACAGCAAAGACCCGAACACCAATACGCTTATCCAGGAAACCCATTACCTCAATGCCGACGGATATTACACCGTTAACGGCTTTTATGTATGGTCTATGCCTTTCCAGGAGAAAAAATACGTGCTTACCTTTAACGGAAATGCCAACTATAACAACAACATCGCATATAGCGATAATTTAAAGAACATTGGACATAACTGGATATTGATGCAGGGCGTACGCCTGCAAATTAATCCTACCGATTGGCTGGAAGTTTATCCCGGCGCATCGTACACCTACAACAGTAATACCTATACCGATGCTAATTCTACAGATACCCGTGTGAGCACCTGGGCATTAAATTACAGCAGTAAAACCTATTTCCTGAAAAGCTGGCTGGTAGGTTTGGATATGAGCAAATCCATTAACCGCGGTTACAGCTCACTATCTGCCAATCCGTTTATCATGAACGCTTACCTTGAAAAGCAGTTCTTTAAAGGAAAAACCGGTGCTTTGCGACTGCAGGGATTTGACTTGTTTAACGAAAATACCAATATATCACGTACGGTTGACGGAAATATCACTACCGATACACAAAGCAACCGCTTAGGCCGATATTTTATGCTGAGCTTTACGTACAGATTCCAGAAATTTAACGGTAAAAATGGCGAAATGCCGCCACAGCAAGATCCCGGAGGTTATCGCGGCAGAGGTATGATGCGCATGCCGAGAGGATAGATCTTTAGTAACAGGAGTACGATTGAGCGAAGATCCGGCTTCATTCAGCTACTTTTAAGCCTTCTCAGCCAAGCTTCGTGTCTTCACGAAGCTTCTCTTATGCCGGTTCGTGAGGACACGAGCCGGGGCTTTGAGATTCCAGAAATTTAACGGTAAAAATGGCGAAATGCCGCCACAGCAAGATTCCGGAGGTTATCGCGGCAGAGGTATGATGCGCATGCCGAGAGGATAGATCTTTAGAAACAGGAGTACGATTGAGCGAAGCTCCGGCTTCATTCAGCTACTTTTAAGCCTCCGGCTGATACATGCAAACTAAAATCGCAATACTCATTGCCCCAAACCAATTGCCCCTGCAAAAAATGAGTTAAAGTTGCCTTTTTTCAATTTTTTATTTTTTAATTTTAGGCTTTTCCGAATTTTGGCTTTCAATTATACCAATGTCAGGTTATTATAAACTGATGTGTAAGCATATTTTTATACTGTTGATTTTAAGCCTGTTACCTGTTTTTAATTTTGGATTATTACTTTTGACTTAACATTTAACAAACCCTGTGAAACCGTTAACCCGTTTGAGCGAATCCGGCTTAATTGCACATCCTACGTTACAGGGGGCATTGCCCCAGGCTGCCGACAGTAACCTGTCTGCGGTTAAAAATCAGCCCGGCACAGACGAGAATGAACTGATCCAGCTATTGCTTAAACGGCAGGCCGAGTTAAATTCATTGCTTGAGGTCACCCGGGCCATTAACCGCAACAGCTCCTCGTCGGTGCTGTTCCAGATGCTGGAAGTAATTTTCAAGGTGCATTTAAAGATCGGCAAAATGCGCCTGCTCGTTAAAGAAGAAGAGCATTTTTATTGCGCATCCAAATATGGCGGCAAACCCGAAGACATTAAAACGCTTCAGCAAATTTGCCAGGTACTGCAAGCCAGTAAAACAACCGAAAAACTTTCAGAGCATCCTCATCCGGCTTTAAACTCATACCAGTATTTTGTTCCGGTACGGCATAAAAAAGCCATGCTGGCTTTTGTGCTTATCGGCGATTTTGAAAGCGAAGCCGAATTGATCAGTAACGACCTGAATTTTGTGCAGACGCTGATCAACCTGATCATTGTGGCTTTAGAAAACAAAAAGCTGTTCAAAGACCGGGTTCAGCGGGAACGGCTGCAACGCGATATGGAGCTGGCCAGCGAGGTGCAGAGCATGATGATACCCGGCAACCTGCCTTACAGCGATGAGATACAGGTAGCATCCATGTACCTGCCTAACCAGAATATTGGCGGCGATTATTTTGATTTCATCAAGATCAACGAAGAAGAATATTTGTGGTGTATTGCCGATGTTTCGGGAAAAGGGGTGTCAGCAGCCCTGCTGATGGCCAATTTGCAGGCCAGCCTGCGGGCCTGGACCTGGGTAGAAACCGACCTGCGAAAAATTGTAGATCGCCTGAATCATGTATTGATCCAGAATACAAAAGGCGAGCGGTTCATCACCATGTTTATTGCCAAATATAACTTGAAAACCAGGCAACTGCGTTACATCAATGCGGGTCACAATCCGCCCTTACTCGTTACCGGGAGATCGGTGCAGTTTTTAACTTTAGGGACAACCATGATCGGCGCTTTCGATGAATTGCCGCACATGACACTGGGTGTTGTTCAGGTTCCGCCAGACTCGGTAATTTTTAATTATACCGACGGTCTGCTGGAATGCTCCAATGAGAACGTTTATATTACCGACGATGAACTGGCCGAACATCTTGTGCAGTACAGCAACTATCCGGTAAACGAACTGAATAAACAGGTTATTGAGGCCATCCGTCAAAAGCACAACGTGCGTATGGACGACGATGATGTAACCTTGTTAACTATAAAAATTTTATAAGATACAGCATAAAGCCGGTTTTTGGCGTTATAAAATCAATTAGTTTTGATTTTTACAGGTCGTGTGCTTCGGCATTTTACCCCTGAATAGTCGGAATTTTGCTTTGTTCAATTTTTGAATTTTTACTTTTGAAGTTTAACTTAGCGTTGCATGCTATTGTCATTCTACCAGCAGGAGTTTATTGAAGCAGGTTGCGATGAAGCCGGTCGCGGATGCCTGGCCGGCCCGGTATTTGCCGCTGCGGTAATTTTGCCGCCAACATTTCACCATGAGCTGCTTACCGATTCCAAGCAGCTCAATGCGGCACAGCGCTATGCTTTGCGTACGGTGATAGAAACCGAGGCCGTAGCCTTTGCCGTAGCAATGGTAGACAATCACGAAATAGACCGCATCAATATTCTCAATGCTTCGTTCCTGGCAATGCATAAGGCGCTGGATATGTTAACCGTCAGGCCCGGATACATCCTGGTGGACGGAAACCGGTTTAAAAAATATGCCAATGTGCCGCACAGTTGTATTATCAAGGGCGATGGTAAATACTTTTCTATCGCGGCAGCATCTGTATTGGCAAAAACCTACCGGGATGATTTTATGCACAACATAGCCGGACAATATCCACATTATGATTGGCTGAATAATAAAGGTTATCCAACCGTTAAGCACCGGACAGCCGTTATTGAGCACGGATTTTCGCCTTTTCACCGCAAAACATTCCGTGTTACCGACCCGCAATTAGAGATTTTATTTGAAGATGAGCTTTGATTGCGACCATCAGCTTGTTATTTTTGAATAAATACAGTTTATGAGAGTTCTTTTGTTAACCAACCAAGTACCGTTTTCATCAACCAGCGGTTACCCAATAGTGGTATATAACACCATTAAAGGTTTGTTGGCGCAGGGAGCAGAAGTAGCTGTTTTTAGTTTAAATCCACAGACCTATCATATCGATATACGAACCATAGATGATCCCTTGCTAAAGCAAATTACGCTGGCAACAGCATCTATTAATACCAATCTCAGCACCTGGAATCTGCTGATCAATATGTTTAAGGGACGGGCAGCCAATGTTTCCCGTTTCTACAAATCAGCCTCGGTAGCCAAGCTGAAAAATTTCCTGAAGCATCATAAGTTCGATATCATTCAGTTGGAGGGCCTGTTTGTAATGCCTTACCTTAGTGTGATCAGGCAATACAGCAAAGCCAAAATTATTTACCGGGCACATAACTTAGAGCACCAGGTAGGCGAGCTGCTGGCGTCGACCGAGCGCTCACCTTTGCGGCGCTTATACCGGCAGATGGCGGCAAAACGGCTCTATAAATTTGAAATTGCCAACATGAACAAGCCCGATGCCATATTGACGCTGAATGAATCGGACAAAAGCCATCTGCAATTTCTCGGCTGCACCGTCCATATCCACAGCTTCCCGGTAGCCATCGACCTGGAAAACTATCATCCTGATTTTAGCCAGATGGAATTTCCCAGCATTTTCCACATCGGCTCTATGGATTTTGCCCCAAACGTAGATAGCCTCAATTGGTTTATCAACACCGTATGGAAAGATCTGCAGGCATTAAATATCGGTTTGACGTTACACCTGGCTGCACGCGATATGCCTCCTGATTTCCTCGACGACGATGAATATAACATTAAGCTGTATCATAACGTAGGCGATGCCCGGCAGTTTATGAATTCAAAAGCGATAATGATTGTGCCCCTGCGTTCAGTTAGCGGTATGCGGGTACGCATTATCGAAGCCATGGCCATGAAAAAGTGTATCATTTCCACCTCTCTTGGCGCCGATGGCATCAGGTATCAGCATGGCAAAAACATCCTGATTGCCGATACGGCCGATGAGTTCTACAAATACATTCTGAAGTGCACAACCGACCGCAAATTCTGCGAAACCATTGGCGAAAATGCCCGCAAGCTGGTAGAACGTGAGTACGATATTTCCAGCACCAGCCATAGGCTTATGGCATTTTATAAAAAGCTGGCCGTAAACAATGCCGAATTATTTTAACCCCCTCACACGGTAACCGCATATTTTGTACTTTTGCGCCTTATTAAGAAACAAGAACATAGAAGCAAGAGACAAGATAGGTAGAAGGCTATCTACAAACAAGAACATAGAAGCAAGAGACAAGACAAGGAGCAGAAACTAAGCTCCCTCCCTTTGGGAGGGTTGGGGTGGGCTTTCTGCTTGCGCTCGTTTGCAACGAATGCATAATTACCCGGCGTTTATAACGTCGTAATGCAAGCTATAAGAACATAAAAACGAATAACAATGCCTTGCCTCCTCGTTCGCCAGCCGGCAGAGCTGGGGGAGGGCTCGGAGAAATTAACACAATGAAGAATACCGCCTTAACCGAAATTCACATTGCAGCCGGTGCAAAAATGGTTCCCTTTGCAGGATACAACATGCCGGTACAATATGCGGGCATTAATGCAGAGCACGAAACTGTTAGAAAAGCTGTTGGCGTTTTTGATGTGAGCCACATGGGCGAATTTATCCTTAAAGGAGACAATGCCCTCGACCTGATCCAGAAAGTAACCTCAAACGATGCATCAAAGCTATACGATGGCAAAGTTCAGTACGCATATATGCCCAACGAGACCGGCGGAATTGTAGACGATCTGCTGGTTTACCGCATTGACGAGCGTACCTATATGCTGGTGGTGAATGCTTCGAACATTGAAAAAGACTGGAACTGGATCAGTCGCTATAATACGTTTGGCGTGGAGATGAAAGATATTTCAGACCGCACAGCTTTGCTGGCTGTACAGGGGCCGCTGGCCGCACAGGCATTACAAAGCCTTACCGATATTGACCTTTCGGCGATGGAATATTATACCTTTAAAAAAGGAACTTTCGCCGGAATTAACAACGTGCTGGTATCAGCAACCGGCTATACCGGCGCCGGAGGCTTTGAAATTTATGTAGATAATCAACACGCCATACACATCTGGAACGAAGTATTTAAAGCCGGCGAACCTTATGGGATAAAACCGATCGGACTTGGTGCACGTGATACCTTGCGCCTTGAAATGGGCTTTTGCCTGTATGGTAACGATATTGACGAAACCACATCTCCTATAGAAGCCGGGCTGGGCTGGGTAACAAAATTCACCAAAGATTTTGTGAATTCCGAAGCCCTGAAACAGCAAAAGCAGCAGGGCGTTGCCCGTAAGCTGGTAGGATTTGAAATGGTTGAGCGGGGCATTCCACGCCATGATTATGCTATTGTTGACGCCAGCGGAAACCCTATTGGAAAGGTAACTTCGGGAACACAATCGCCATCGCTGCAAAAAGCCATTGGCATGGGATATGTTAATACCGATATGGCTGCCGAAGGCACGGAGATCTTCATCAGGATCCGCGATAATAACATTAAGGCCAAAGTGGTTAAGCTGCCATTCTACAAATAGAACGTTTCCGGATGCAAAAACAGTTAAAGCTCGAAACCTGCCTGAGCCCGGCCTTACTTCCCTTGTTCGACATTAAAAACAGCATTGCTGTTATTATTGATATTTTTCGTGCCAGCTCATCCATCTGCTACGGTATTGCCAACGGTGCGGAGGCCATTATTCCCGTTGCCGAAGTGGAAGAATGTGCCGCCTATCGCGAAAAGTATCCGCAATATTTGCTGGCTGCCGAACGCAATGGCGAGGTGGTGACCGGCTACGATTTTGGCAACTCTCCATTTTCATATACAGCGGAACACGTATGCGGAAAAACGATTGTGCTAACCACTACTAACGGGACACATGCCTTGCATCTGTCACGCAATGCCAAACAGGTAATACTGGGATCTTTTCTTAACCTGACAGCCGTTTGCAACTGGCTCAGGCAGCAACAGGAAAATGTATTGCTGGTGTGTGCGGGCTGGAAAAATAACTTCAACCTGGAAGATACGCTTTTTGCCGGGGCCGTTGTTGAACAGCTGCAATCAGGTAATTACAAACCCGACGATGCCTCGATAGCAGCTAACGATCTATACCGGGCCGGGCAATCGGATCTGAATCAATACCTTAAAAAAACATCGCACAGCGAACGCCTTAAAAAGCTCGGAATTGAAAAAGATATTGAATTTTGCCTGAACGTGGATCTGATCACGGCTATCCCTGCGCTGCGGGATGATAAGCTGGTTAAGATATCGTAAGCCCGAAGCATCGTATTTTCAATTTTATAACCTGAGTTCGATTAATAATTATATTAAAAAAAGGAATTGCTTCGTCGTCCCTCCTCGCAATGACGCCCCTATTTTCGTCATTGTCCCGAGATTTCGTATTAACGTCAAGCTAAGAAAGAACCTGTTTGCGCTCGTTTGCAAAACGAGTGCATAAAATCTCCGGCGTTTGTAACGCCGATAATAGCGGCCTTTGATTGTCTTAAGCAACATTGCGGCGTTGCAAACGCCGTTCTCCGGCATCCCGATTGCAAATCGGGAGAAGGCTGCGGACTCCTATGGAGAAGCAATCTGCTAATAATCAGACAAATAACAACAGAGCTCAGGCTCTTAGATATAAAATTCTTTCATAGCTTCATACGTATATTCTCATTTCATCCTTGTAAGGTTATTATTTCAGAAGTTTTTAACTGCTTTTTTACAAAGTGTCACAGGGCGTTCTGATGCACTGATCATCTCACTATTGTCATTATCTATAACCTCTATAGGATAATTTTACTATTTCATCCTAATTCTCAATTGCTTTTACTAAATTTGCGGCCATGTCCGAGTTGCTGAAAGATAAGTATCATGCATTGGCCGAAACGATTGAGGGCGTTCCTCCCCAGGATGCGCTGCAACGTCTTGCCGGGGAATTTCCAGGCAAAATTGTGTTTTCTACCAGCTTTAGCTGGGAAGACCAGGCCATAACGCATTTGATTTTAACACAGCAGCTGCCCATTTCCATATTCACGCTCGATACAGGTCGCTTATTTGAAGAAACCTATTATGTGTGGAGCCGTACCAATGAGCAGTACCAAACGCATATCAAGCCTTATTATCCTGATAAGGATGCCTTAGAGAGTTTTATCGCCCAAAAAGGGCCTAACTCATTCTATGAATCGATTGAAAACCGTAAGGCCTGCTGCCACATACGCAAAGTAGAACCTTTGCAGCGGGCGCTCAAAGGAAATGAGCTTTGGATAACCGGACTGCGTGCCGAACATTCTCCGGAACGTACAGGCTTGCCTCAGCTGGAATGGGATGAAACCAACCAGATCATCAAGTATCACCCCATTCTGAACTGGACAACAGAGCAGCTAAAGCAGTTTGTTTACGAAAACGGTATTCCGTACAATACCTTGCACGACAAGGGTTTTGTAAGCATCGGCTGTGCGCCATGTACACGTGCCGTACGGCCCGGCGAGGATTTCAGGGCCGGCCGCTGGTGGTGGGAGAACAGGGAAAGTAAGGAATGCGGATTACATGCACATTCATAATTCATTAATATTAAGTTTAGTATAAAAAGAGGTGTATAATGTTATATCTATGTTGTTAATATTGAATCGATTATCCGCTTCTTCTTTTTTACTTTTTACTTTTTACTTTTTACTTAAAATATATGTCTTCGTATAAATTAGACTACCTGGATCAGCTTGAGTCAGAATCCATACACATCATGCGTGAGGTTGCTGCCCAGTTTGAGCGTCCGGCCCTGCTGTTTTCGGGTGGTAAAGACTCTATTACACTGGTTCAGCTGGCTATCAAAGCTTTCAGTCCCGGAAAAATACCATTTCCGCTGGTGCACATTGATACCGGTCATAATTTTCCCGAAGCTATCGCTTATCGCGATAAATTAGCCGAACAAACCGGCGCCAAGCTTATTGTACGTTATGTTGAAGATACCATTAAGGCCAAAGGATTAAAAGAGCCGGTAGGCAAATTTGCTTCACGCAACGCCTTGCAGGCTTACACGCTGCTGGACACTATCGAAGAGTTCGGTTTTGACGCTTGTATAGGCGGTGCTCGTCGCGATGAGGAGAAAGCACGGGCCAAAGAGCGTATTTTCTCCGTTCGGGATGAGTTCGGGCAATGGGATCCTAAAAAACAGCGTCCCGAATTATGGAATTTGTACAACGGTAAGATCCATAAAGGCGAAAACGTGCGGGCTTTTCCCATCAGCAACTGGGTAGAGCTGGATGTGTGGAACTATATCAAACGCGAAGGCGTTGAGCTGCCATCCATCTACTTTGCACATGAGCGGGAAGTGCTGGTGCACGGTGATTTCCTGGTGGCTACCTCTCCGTTTATACGGATTGATGAAGGCGACGTGATTGAGAAAAGGACTGTACGCTACCGCACCGTGGGCGATATGACCTGTACCGCAGCCGTAGAATCATCGGCAGCCAGCATTGACGATATTGTGGCCGAAATTACCCGTACCCAGATCAGCGAACGCGGCGAAACCCGCATAGACGACCAGGTTTCTGAAGCCGCTATGGAAGACCGCAAAAAGAATGGATACTTTTAATTTCAGACAAGAGATTTTAGATGTAAGATTTTAGACATCTGATGTTAAATATAAAATAATAGCCAGGATATTGAGAAGAGAGCGGGACCGATAAAGTCTCATATCTCATATCTCATATCTCATATCTCATATCTAAAGAACATGGATTTACTCAGATTTATAACCGCAGGCAGTGTTGATGATGGTAAAAGTACCCTGATTGGCCGCCTGTTATACGATACCGATTCGATTAAGGTAGACCAGCTACAGGCTATACAAAAGCAAAGCAAAAATAAAGGTGAAGGCGAAATTGACCTCGCCTTGTTTACCGATGGCCTGCGTGCAGAACGCGAACAGGGAATTACGATTGATGTAGCTTATAAATATTTCGCTACCGAAAAGCGCAAATTCATTATTGCCGATGCTCCGGGACATATCCAGTACACCCGTAACATGGTTACCGGCGCTTCAAATTCAGACCTGATCATCATCCTGGTGGATGCCCGCCAGGGAGTGGTAGAGCAAACCCGCCGGCACAGCATTATTGCCTCGTTGCTGCAAATACCGCATGTATTAGTTGCCATTAACAAAATGGATATGGTCAACTATTCGGAAGATGTTTACAATAACATTGTTGCCGATTATAATAAGATTGCAGCCCAGCTTAATATTAAAGATGTGGTATTTATTCCCATCAGCGCCCTTGTAGGCGATAATATTGTAAACCCATCGGCAAGAACGCCTTGGTATACCGGCGAAACATTATTGCATCACCTGGAAAACGTAAACGTGGTTAATGATATCGACTTCAATACATCACGTTTCCCCGTGCAATATGTTATCCGGCCGCAGTCAGACGATTTACATGATTACCGCGGCTATGCCGGGAAGATCATCAGCGGAACCTATAAAAAAGGTGATAAAGTTATCGTGCTTCCCGAAGGTATCCCGTCAGAAATTGAGGCGGTTGAGGTTTCGGGCGTTGAGGTTGCCGAAGCATTTGCTCCGCAAAGCGCCGTGATCCGCTTAAAAGACGATATCGACGTAAACCGCGGAAATGTGATCGTTACCGCAACCAGCAACCAGCCTAAAGTTGAGCAGGAAATTGAGGCTACCATTTGCTGGATGGATAACCGTCCGTTGCAAACCGGCGGTAAATACCTTATACAGCTGCACGGTAAAATGGTGCGGTGCATTGTTCGCGAAATACATCATAAAATTGATGTAAACACCCTTGAGAAGATCAGAAATATCGAAGAAGCAGCGCTTAACGATGTTGTACACGTTACCCTGAAAACGGCATCGCCCATTGTGTTTGACAGTTATAATGCGTTGCGTACCAACGGCGGTGCTATCCTTATCGACGAAACCCGGTACAATACTGTGGCCGGCTGCATGCTGCAGTAACCGATAATCTTAGAGCCTGTTACCCTGCCAACATGGAGAAAAGCTTCGAATAATAGAGTATGGAAGCCGCCCAACCGTAGAGCGTGATTCTTAACATTATTCTTTGTATTTTTGATAAAACCTTACACCGGGTAGTGCTTCCGTTTTGCAAGCAGGTGCAAACAGAGCTTCCTTTTGCTTTTTAGCCGTTCACCTTAAACCTTCGGCCTTTTACCTTGCTAATATTTAGCAAACAAATTTAGCTGAGCGCCTGCAGGGGGCTTGGCCCGGCCGAAAACCGTACGACCGCCATATCGCCATGATTCGCGATGCTCTTTTTCAATTACCTGCTCAAAATTCTGGTTAGGAGTAAAATCCTTTTCAGCCTGACGGGCTATTTCGGATATTTTTTTAATGGCCTGCTGTTTTTCACCCTGCCCGATCTTTGCCTGGTAAACTGCCTTTTGCAGCACAGATATCGTTTCATCGTATGTTTTAACGGGAACCGGAAAAGGATGGCCATCCTTACCGCCATGTGCAAACGAAAACCGGGCCGGATCTTTAAACCGGCTGGGAGCGCCATAAATTACCTCGCTTACCAGTGCCAGCGATTGCATGGTTCGCGGCCCCAACCCTTCAAGTAAAAGCAAGTCTTCAAAATCCTTTGGCGATCTCTCGTGCGCTAACCACAATACAGAACCCAATCGTTTTAAATCAACATCCTTGGCACGTACATCATGATGCGCCGGCAAAACCATTTTTTGCACTTCGGCTAACATTTGCTGAGGCGCTTCACGCGAGATGCTCATTACGGCATCGCGGGCCTGCAGCGCTTTATCAGAAGCCATATTCAGGATATTGCCCTGGTTCTGTCCGTAAATAAAGCTATGCGGATTATTAACAAATGAGCTTATTCCCGGCGAATGCCAGTGATAACGCCTTGCAGTAGAGTTACCCGTGCGCATGCCCTGCTGCACAACAGCCCATTGTCCGCTGTGGCTCACAATAAAATTATGCGTATAAAGCTGGAAACCATCCTGTACCGCCGTATTATCAACCTTTGCGCTTAGCTTGCTGCATCTTACCAGGTAATTTCCGTCAAGGCCGGTGCGGTTTGCAACCGAAAGCAGCTCATGGGGCGCTTGTCGCGAAAATTTCCCCTTACCCCCGCAAATGTAAAGTCCTAAATCTTTAGAATATGGGTTCACCGCCCGTTTAAGAGCGCCCATAACAGAAGTGGTAATGCCCGAAGAATGCCAGTCCATACCCATAACCGCCCCAAAGCTCTGAAACCAGAACGGATCGCTGATCCGCGATAAAAAACCATCCTGGCCAAATTCCATAATAATGGACTCTGTAATAGCCAGGCCTAATTTGGCCATACGTTCTGCCAGCCATTTAGGCACATATCCGTAATGTAAAGGTAGATCTGCCGAACCCGCACGTTTCATGCTAACAAAATTAGCAATTTATTTGCAGCAATGCTTCGTTTATTTTATGATTTTTTGAATATTACCTGTGCAATGGTGCAGATTGCCGAAATTGTTTAATGAGTATGTTAGTTTGTTAGTTGTTCGTCTCTCGTCATTCGCCTTAAACCTTCTACCTTAAACCTTCTACCTTCCACCTTTCTACCTTTCTTGTCTCTTGCATCTATGCTCTTGTTTCTATGATAGCCTTCCACCTTTCTGCCAAAACTGCTAACTACTAAACAACTAATAATCAATTGTTATTAACCATACTGTTTCAGCAGGCTTTTTATTACCTTTGCGACACTTATTTCGCTGCGCTTAATGAAACTCGCTATTGACTATCAGGAGAAGTTTGAACACCGGCATATTGCCCCTAATTCTCAGGATACTACCGAAATGCTTCGTCTTACCGGAGCCGCTTCTATTGATGAACTGATTGACCAGACCGTGCCGCCGGCTATACGCTTAAACCGGCCGCTTAATTTGCCGCCGGCACAAAGCGAAGCGGGGTACCTGGCTAATATGAAGCGGGTTTCGTTAAAGAATAAGCTGTTCAAATCGTTTATCGGACAAGGCTATTACGATACCGTAACACCCGGTGTAATTCTTCGTAACATCTTCGAAAATCCGGGTTGGTACACACAGTACACACCTTACCAGGCAGAAATTTCGCAGGGACGTTTACAGGCGCTGCTCAATTTCCAGACCATGATCATCGAGCTGACGGGTATGGAAATAGCCAATGCTTCGTTACTTGACGAAGGTACGGCTGCTGCCGAAGCTATGTTCATGCAGTACAGCCTGCGTAAAAATCCATCGGCCAACGTTTATTTTGTATCCGATAAGCTGTTCCCGCAAACCATCGATATCTTAAAAACACGTTCGGCCCCTTACGGGATACAGCTACGCATTGGCGATCATCAAAACGTTGAACTTACGGATGAGATGTTCGGGGCCATTGTACAATATCCTGCCGGCGACGGAGCGATATATGATTATTCCGGTTTCGCGGCACAGGCACATGCAAAAGATATTAAACTCACCGTTATTGCCGATATCCTCAGCCTGGCGTTGCTTACGCCTCCCGGCGAATGGGGAGCCGATGTGGTAGTGGGTTCAGCGCAACGGTTCGGTGTCCCTATGGGATTCGGCGGCCCGCATGCGGCATTTTTTGCCACCAAGGAAGCCTATAAACGCTCTATTCCCGGACGTATTATCGGCGTTAGTGTAGATAATGCCGGCAACTATGCGTTACGCATGGCGCTTCAAACCCGCGAACAACACATCCGCAGGGATAAAGCCACGTCAAATATCTGCACGGCGCAGGCGTTGCTGGCCATTATGGCCGGTATGTATGCCGTTTATCATGGGCCAAAAGGCATTAAAGCCATCGCGTCGCGTGTACACGGGTTGACAGTGCTACTTTCAGACGCATTGCAGCAGTTAGGGTATAAACAACTCAATCAGGCGTTTTTTGATACGCTGCACATTGATACCGGTAATTTAACTGATCCGATACACGGCGAGGCCTTAAATAACGAGGTGAATTTTACCTACCGGGATTCGTCTATCCTGTTATCTATTGACGAAACTACCACACCGGAAGATATCCAGACTTTGATCCGGATCTTTGCCAAAGTTAAAGGTAAAGCCCAGGGCGAGATTAATTTTGAAGCCTTACAAAGTACTATACAAGCTACTATTCCGGCTGCATTACAACGGCAATCAGAACCGTTGACCCATGCCGTTTTTAATACGCACCATGCGGAGCATGAGATGCTGCGCTATATCAAATCGCTGGAAGTTAAAGATCTTTCACTCTGTCATTCCATGATCCCGCTCGGATCATGTACCATGAAGCTGAACGCTACTGCCGAAATGATACCTGTTACCTGGAATCACTTCGGCAAGCTGCACCCGTTTGCTCCAACCGACCAGGTTGGCGGCTACATGCAGGTGTTTGATGAGCTGAACCGCTGGCTTTGCGAGATCACCGGCTTTGCCGCGATGAGCTTTCAGCCTAATTCAGGAGCGCAGGGCGAATATGCCGGCTTAATGGTTATAAGGGCTTATCATCAGGATAGGGGAGAAGGCCACCGGAACATTGTGCTGATCCCATCGTCGGCACACGGCACAAACCCGGCATCTGCGGCCATGGCCGGAATGAAGATCGTGGTAGTGCAGTGTGATGAGCATGGCAATATTGATGTGGCCGACCTGAAAGCCAAAGCTGCCGAGCATCATGATAATTTGTCATGCCTGATGGTTACCTATCCGTCAACACACGGTGTATTTGAAGAATCCATCATCGAAATATGCCAGACCATCCATGAGCATGGCGGACAGGTGTATATGGATGGCGCTAATATGAACGCCCAGGTCGGGCTAACCAGTCCGGCAGCTATCGGCGCCGATGTATGCCATCTTAACCTGCATAAAACGTTCTGTATTCCGCATGGCGGAGGCGGCCCTGGAGTAGGCCCGATTGGCGTTGCCAAGCATCTGGTTCCGTTTCTTCCCGGGCATCCGGTTGTGGATATTGAGTCGGGCAAATCTATTCACGCTGTAGCAGCGGCTCCATGGGGTTCGGCTTCTATCCTGCTTATTTCGCATGCCTATATTGCCATGATGGGTGCAGAAGGCCTGACCAATGCCACCCGCTACGCTATTCTGAATGCCAATTATATCAAAGCACGTCTCGAAAAATACTATCCTGTATTATATACCGGTAAAAATAACCGGTGTGCCCACGAAATGATACTGGATTGTCGTGCCTTTAAAAATGCCGGTATCGAGGTTACCGATATTGCCAAACGTTTAATGGATTACGGCTTCCATGCGCCAACGGTTTCGTTCCCTGTGGCTGGTACGCTGATGGTAGAGCCTACCGAGTCAGAACCCAAACAAGAACTGGATCGCTTTTGCGATGCGCTGATTGCTATCCGGAAGGAAATTGAAGCGGTAGAAAATGGTTCGGCTGATAAGGTAAATAACCCGTTAAAAAATGCGCCGCATACGGCACAGGCGGTTACAGCCGATAGCTGGGATAAACCTTACAGCAGGCAACAAGCTGCATATCCGCTGCCTTATGTAACGGTGCATAAATTCTGGCCAAGTGTAGGACGGGTAAATGACACGTATGGCGACAGAACGCTGGTTTGCTCATGTCCGCCGATAGAAGCGTATGTGTAGTTAACGTAAGTTTGGGTTAAGACGTAGCTTGTCCCGATTTGCAATCGGGATGCCGGAAAACGACGTTTGCAACGCCGAATGTTGCTTAAACAATCAAATGCCGCTATTACCGGCGTTACAAACGCCGGAGATTTATGCACTCGTTTTGCAAACGAGCGCAAACAGGTTGTGCGTTTCCTATCCCGAACTCACGTTAGTTAGACGCTTCATACTTAGAATTTCTTGTGAATAGAAAAATAACTGCTGTGCGCTATTTCTTTGAGTTTCGCATTGCTTTTACCTTTTTTATTCCGGGGTCACTCACAAATTCCTTATAGGCATCTGTCTCCACCCCATAAAGCGCCACTTTTCCATTTTTGTCGGCATGGATTCCGAATCCATACCTTTTGGTTAAAGGCGAAGCTCTGAAGCAAGGTTGTCCCTTCGAGAAAAATGCCTCCCGGGCTGCATGATATTCTTCTTTTGTTAAATCGTTTCGTCCGGCAAAAACCTGAAAAAGAACGTCATCGGAAGTAAATTTGTAAGGATTTTTTGCGATCAATTCATACTGCATTTCTGCAACAGTTTTTTTGTCGCCTTTTGATTTGGGAACTTCACCAAAGTTTGCGGGGCAATCATCAGAAACTTCTATAAAGGTATCGAAGTAATTTGTAGTATGTAAATTATCGTTCTTGTTCATGCACCATAAATTTCAATGCCCATTTTCAGTTTCAGTACAACTCCTTCATCAGCTTATCAAAAGCCGCTTTCAGTTCGGCCAGTTCCTGTTCTACTTTTGACAGGCGGTTTTCCAACTCGTTAACCGATTTCCGGGCAGGTTCTTCGGGCAGTACGTCATCTTCAATTTCCGGAGTGCCGCCTAACAGGTGCATATAACGCACTTCTTTTTGTCCGGGTTTTCGCGGTAGCTGCATAATATAAGGCATTGCCGGGTCGGCAAGTTTTTCCAGCACGGCCTGCACTTCATCCAGCGACTCAAATTCATACAGCCGGCCGGAGTTGGTATTGATCTCGCCGGGCGTTTGCGGGCCGCGTAACAGCAGCAGGCAAATAACAGCTACCTCGGCCGGAATAACCGGGTAAACAATGGCAAAATTATGCTTGTATTTCACCACACGGCTTGAACCCCCGGTAGCCGTGGAGATCAGTCCCCGTTTTTTAAGCGAATCCAGGGCCATTACTACGGTAGCTTCATCGTATTCTACAACAGGCTTACGCGATGTTTTCTGGTTACAGGCGGCTGTAAGGCCATTTAAGGTCATCGGGTAATAATCGGGCGTAGTTTTGCATTTTTCCATCAGAGCGCCCAGCACACGTTGTTCTTCGGCAGTTAATACGGGTAAAGTTTGAGTAGCATCCATGCGCTAAATATACGCATCTGTTCATTATGCCCGAAACAGGGATGCCGACTTATGCTATACTTTATTATTTTTAGCGTTTAATTGGTTATGAAGGGAATGAACCTGCTTTTTTCTGTTGTACTGGGTACCCTGGTGTTATGCAGTGCAGCGGGTTATGCCCAGGAAAAAAAGTATACGCTTACGGTAAGCACTATTCCCTTAAACCCGGATATAGTTAAAAAGCTCCATATTGATAAAGCCTATCCCGATACGGCAACCGTAACCCGTGCATTAGCAAACATGCTGTCGGATATTCGCTTTCAGGGCTACCTGCTTGCCGAGATAGCTGAAAAACAAAAAACAGATGGCAATACCCGGGTAACCATTCGTTTAAACCAGGTGTTTACACTGGTGCGGCTTCGGCCCGGAAATGTGCCTCAAACGGTAATGCAGCAGTCCGGGTATCGCGAAAAGCTGTTTAGCAATACTCCGTTTAATATGCAGCAGCTAAGCAGCCTGTTTCACAACATGCTGGCTTTTTATGAAAATAACGGGTACCCGTTTGCGGCGGTAAATTTAGACAGCGTTGAGTTTCACCAGTCGGGTATAAGCGCCGGTATCGCGGTAAGCAAGGGAAAATATATCACTTATGATACACTCCAGATAGCGGGGACAGCAAAGGTTTCGAGACCGTACCTGGAATCATTTCTTAACATAAGATCCGGAATGCCCTATTCAGAGCAGGATGTTCAAGCCATTGATCGGAAGCTGGCTCAACTATCTTTCCTGACACCGGTTAAGCCGCTGGAGGTACGATTCTATGGCGAAAAAGCGGCAATTACAGTATTTCTGAATAAAAAGAATGCCAACCAGTTTGATGGTATTTTGGGTATTGCTCCCGGTCAGAATGGCAAGGTGCAGCTTACCGGGGATATTAAGCTAAAGCTTCAGAATACGTTCAGGCGTGCCGAAACAATTGGCCTTAACTATAAAGGCTTGCCTGCCCAAAGCCGTGAGCTGAACCTGGCTGCCGCTTTTCCGGGTATCTTTTCAAGTCCGCTGGGATTAGAAGCGGGTATGAACCTGTATAAGCAGGATTCCAGTTTCCAGAATATCAATTTCAATGCGGCTTTATCGTATAAGATCGGCAGGCATAGCCGGCTAAGATTTTATATCGACCAGCGGGCCGGTAATAACCTATCGGCACAGGATTCTATGTCAACAACCAGCCTGACCGCTTATGCGGATGTGAATACAACCTTGTACGGGTTAGGATTGCAATCGGAAACATTAGATTATCCCCTGAATCCTACAAAAGGGTACCTGTTTTCGGTGAATATGGCGGCTGGTAAACGACATCTGAAAAACAGTGCAGCATTAGATTCAGCGCTTTACGCTCATCTCAAAACCAACTCAAGCCAGTATGAGATACAGGGGCAACTGGATTACTATATCCCGGCAGGACAGCGCAGCGTGATCAGGCTGATGGATCAAACCGGCATCATGCTGGGTAAAGATCTGTTCGATAATGAGATTTACCGCCTTGGCGGATTTAATAATCTGCGTGGATTTAATGAGCAGTCCATACTGGCAACCCGCTATACCTATGTTAATGCCGAATACCGGTACCTGCTTGAACGTAACTCATTTTTATTTGCATTTGTTAACCAGGCCTTTACCTGGTATGAAACAGTAAATACCAACACCTTTGATAAACCGCTTGGTTTTGGCGCCGGTATCAACGTAGAAACCAAAGCCGGAATAGTTTCTTTAAGCTATGCCTTAGGAAAACAACGGAATATTCCGGTAAATTTGCAGCGGGGTAAAATCCATTTTGGCTTAATTGCATTGTTTTGATGTATAGAAAGATTTTTGTGCTTATCGGGTTCTTATGCCTAACTGTTCTGGGGGTATCGGCTCAAACCGATTCGGCAACACTGCCTGCTGCGGTAACCAAGCCGGACAGTACGGTAACGGTTGCTCCCAGGCCCGATTCTGCTGCTTTGGCCCGGTGGAAATTCAGGCGGGACTCGCTGAAAGCCATTGGCGATTCGCTGTCCATGGTGTGGATAAAGCCGCTAAATCCCAACCGTCCCGACCAGTTTATAGACAGCCTGATCAACCTATACCTGGTTAAAGATCTTGATTTCAATGCCTGGGCACATAAATTTACCAAAAAAGTAAACCACGATAACGAAGGGAAAGTTCGCCGCAAAGGCGAAACCTGGATACTGGGCTTTATCATCTTGCTATTGTTGTTGTTTGCGCTCATTAAAAAATACTTTTCTAAAGAATTAGAAATAATTATCGAGGCATTTTACAGCAAACGCGTACTTACACAGGTTAATAAAGAAGATAACCTGTTCAATTCATGGCCATTTTTGTTTTTATACATACTTTTTGGCTTTACCATAGGGGTATTTCTGTATCTATGCGGCAAATTTTACCAGCTAACCTATGAGTATGATGGTATACAGTGGCTGTTTGTATTGTCGGTTTTAGTGATCAGCCTGTTCACGCTGAAGATCATTGCTTTGCGATTACTGGGCTTTGTTTTCGGGATACAAAAAATGGTTCGCGAATACGTTTCTGTGCTGTACCTGGCCTATTTTAATGTAGCAATTCTGTTCCTTCCGGTGATAGTGGCCTTTGCCTTAACGCCATCCCGGTATGCCCAGATCTACATCTATTTATCATTAATTATTGTGGCTGCCATGTTTGCCTTTCAGTTCTTCAGGGCGGGGGCCACAATATTATCCGGATACAAATTTTCAAAAGTTTATTTATTTCTATATCTTTGTGCCCTCGAATTTTGTCCTTTTTTGCTTCTGATCAAAGCACTTAGATATTAGCGCCTAAATAGAACTATGCAAGTTACACCGGAAGAAAGAAATAGAAAAGTTAAAAGTATTTTAGTTACGTTGCCCAAGCCCGAAAGTGATAAATCGCCATATTTCGACCTGGCTAAAAAATACAACCTAAAAATAGATTTTCGTTCTTTTATTCATGTAGAAGGCGTTCCTGCAAAAGATTTCAGAAAAGAAAAAATAAACCTGGCCGATTTTACTGCCGTGATCTTTACCAGCCGCAATGCGGCAGACCATTTTTTCAGGATATGTGAAGAGATGCGTTACGATGTTCCGGCAGATCTGAAGTATTTCTGTTTATCAGAAACCATTGCCCTGTATCTTCAAAAGTATATTCAATATCGTAAACGCAAAATATTTTTTGGAAAGCAAACTGCCGCAGATCTGGCCGAAGTGCTGAAGAAACATTCATCAGAAAAGTTTTTATATCCCTGTTCGGATGTTGCTGCCGAAGAGACCCAGCGCTTTTTGCAGGAAGAAGGTTATGATTTTACACCGGCAGTATTATTTCGTACCGTATGCAGCGATCTTTCAGATCTGGCCGAAGTTTATTACGATATTATTGCCTTTTTCAGCCCGTCAAGTATCCAGTCCTTATATAAAAATTTCCCCGATTTTAAGCAGAATTATACCCGTATAGCTGCCTTTGGTGCCAGTACGCACAAGGCAGTGCACGAGCATGATCTGATACTTGATATACCAGCGCCAACGCCAAACGCCCCCAGTATGACAATGGCTATAGAGCAGTATATCAAGCAGGTAAACAAGTAGTTAACCGGTATAAATTTTAAAAAAATGTGGCTGTCTATTGCAAAGTATGATAGAAATCACATACTTTTATAAAATTTTTATAACATTTTTGATGCATTTGTAGTATACATGGATGTTACAACGTCGGCAATATGATGAGTGTATGTGCTGGCTTAATGAATTTTTAAAGAAAATATTTTTAATATTTAAAGAACATCTTTTTATATTCGGAAACAGAACAATTGGCGATTTATGCCTTTTATGGACATGAAGAAATTATACTTTATCGCTCTTATAATCCTCTCGATAGGCTGGAGCAGTTGTGGCAGAGGAGCTGGAGGCGAGTTAATTGGTGTTAAAAATAAAAAGCTTAACAATAGGCATATCCCTCTGGGTATGGTTTATATTCCCGCCGGAACCTTTATTATGGGACAAACCGATCAGGACATTACGTTTGCACAAATTGCCCAAAATAAGCAGGTAACCGTGCAGGCGTTCTATATGGATCAAACAGAGATCACCAACAGCGAATACCGCCAGTTTGTAAATTGGGTCCGCGATTCCATTGCCATTACCAACTATCTGCAGGATGACAAGTACTACATCAAGCCGAAAGGTAACACCAACAATACCGGGCCTAAGTACATCGACTGGAAAAAAGTAGGTAATGGATCTTCTATCTGGGGAAATAAAAAAGGAAATGACGCCAATGCAAATAAATTGCAGGGCATGTATTACCAGGGCGAAGACAGGATATTTGATCGTAATGAAATTGATGTCAGGCTGCTGAAATACAATTTTGCCATTATGAAGCAGCGTGAGGCAGCCAACTACCGGGGTGATAAAACCAAGAAACGTTCTGACTTTATTTTACGCGATACCGTTGCCGTTTACCCGGATACATTGGTATGGCTGGCCGATTTCGCCTATGCGCAAAACGAACCGATGACAGAAGGTTATTTTTCACATCCGGCGTTTGACGATTACCCGGTTGTAGGTGTAACCTGGCGTCAGGCACGGGCATTTACCGTATGGCGTACCCGTTTATACGAAGGATATGCCCAGGCCCATAAAATGCCGCGTTTAAGCCGCTTACCTTATGAATTGCCTACAGAAGCAGAATTTGAGTATGCCGCACGTGGCGGAAGGATCGGGAACGATTATCCCTGGGGCGGGCCCTTTATCCGCAATGCCAAAGGATGCCTGATGGCTAACTTTAAACCCGGGCGTGGAAATTATATTGACGATGGCGGCGCTTTTACAGTAAGCGCTAAATCATACTTCCCTAATGATTTTGGCCTGTATAACATGGCCGGTAATGTTGCCGAGTGGACAGCTTCTGCGTTTGACGAATCGGCATCAACTTTTGTAAATGATTTGAACCCCACATTCAATTATGAGGCAAAGGCCGGCGATCCGGAGGTGCTGAAACGTAAAGTAGTACGCGGAGGCTCATGGAAAGATATCGGGTATTTCCTCCAAAATTCTACCCGTACATTTGAGTACCAGGATACGGCCAAGTCGTATATTGGCTTCAGGTGTGTTACCAAATTCCCCGGACGCGATATCAGAGACAAAAAATAAAGCAATAAACTACACTACACAAAAATTATCATTTAGTAAGCAACATTAATTATGGCCGGCAAAAAAAAGTTCAAATTCACTCTTGACACAATTATTTCCTGGGGTGCAACAGTAGTTATTATCGGTGCGATGTTTAAAATCCTGCACTTACCTGGCGGTTCTATCATCATCGGTTTGGGTTTGGCTGTAGAAGCATTTCTTTTCTTTCTGATGGGATTTGTGGTACAGCACAAAGAACCCGACTGGACCCGTGTGTACCCTGAATTGGCCGATGATTACACCGGCGAATTACCGACAGCATCTTCACGTAACGCTTATGCTGCTCCGTCATCAACAGCTGCGTTAGACAATATGTTGGCAGAAGCCAAAATTGGCCCCGAGCTTATCGAAAGCTTAGGTAATGGTTTGCGTACCTTTGGCGATAAAGTAGCTGCCATATCCAATGTAGCCGATGCTTCGGTTGCTACAAATGAGTTTACCGAAAAGGTTAAGGTTGCCAGCACCAATTTTGATAACCTGAGCGCTGCCTTTGAAAAAGCAACCAACGGATTAGCCGAAATGGGTAATACCAATATTGATTCTAAGGCGTATCATGATCAGGTTAATTTGCTGGCTAAAAATTTATCGGCCTTAAATGCCGTGTACGAATTAGAATTACAGGATTCAAGCGCCCACCTGAAATCAATGAATAAATTCTACCAGAATTTGTCGTTAACAATGCAGAACTTTAATGAGTCAATGGAAGATTCCAAGCAGTTTAAAGAAGAAGTTGGCAGGTTGGCTAAAAATCTATCTTCGCTTAACGCCATATATGGTAACATGCTATCTGCAATGAACCAGCCACGTGTTTAATAATTCATTAATTGTTTTTACATTTTAAAAATTAGATGACTAATGGCAGGCGGTAAAGAAACCCCAAGGCAGAAGATGATCGGTATCATGTACCTGGTGTTAATGGCTATGCTGGCCCTTAACGTATCTGATACCATATTAAATGCCTTTTCAACATTAAACGATAGTTTACAAACCTCAACCTCAAATGTAAATACCGGGTTACAACAATCCATCCAGGCGTTTGAGGCAACCAAGATGAAAGATAACCCCCAGCGGGCTAAGCCTATTTTAGATAAAATTCGCGAAACGCAACGCATAGCCGGAGAGCTGAACACGATGGTTGACCAGCTAAAAAAGGAGCTTGAAACAGCCGGTGGCGGTCGCGATCCCCAAACCGGCGAGCTGAAAGGCCGTGATAACCTGGATGTTTCGCCACGCATCATGGTGCAGCAGGGTAAAGGTGCAAAGCTGAAAGCAAAAATTAACGAGACCCGCGAAAAGCTGCTGAATTTGTTAGATCCCCGCGATCGTGCATCCGTTAACTTCTCGCTCGAAGCCAAAGATCCTACCAAGCGTACAACCGACGGAACACGTAAAAACTGGGAAGAATCTAACTTTGGCGAGGGCATTCCGTTAACGGCAACCATTACCATTCTGTCTAAGATCCAGGCTGATGCCAAGAATGCAGAATCGGCAGTGGTAAAGAAATTTTTATCTAAAATGGATGAGGCCCTGGTTAACCTGGATGCATTTGCTGCCGTTGCTGTGGCGCCCACATC
This sequence comes from Pedobacter sp. BS3, assembly GCF_008274585.1. Classification (GTDB taxonomy): domain Bacteria; phylum Bacteroidota; class Bacteroidia; order Sphingobacteriales; family Sphingobacteriaceae; genus Hufsiella_A. The sequence continues at coordinate 158,955 of NZ_VTRT01000006.1, forward strand.
GTATGTAATACAAGGACAACCTTATACCGCAGAGGTATTTTTAACAGCCTCAGACTCCAAATCGAGTCCTGATATAGCTGTAAATGGTTCGCGTTTACCGGTAAAAGATGGCAAAGGGCTTTATACGGTGAATACCAATAGCGAAGGCAGCTTTACCTGGGTAGGAACCATCAATGTAAAGCAAACGGATGGTACAGTAAAAACCTATACTACGCCTCCTCAAAAATACCAGGTGGCACGTCCGTCGGCAGTGGTATCGCCCGATAAGATGAATGTATTTTATATCGGCGTTGATAACCCGGTATCCATTTCAGCCCCGGGCATACCTAAAGAAAACCTGAAAGTAAGCATGAAGGGGGGAAGCATCTCCGGATCTAACGGCAAGTATATTGTTAAGGTGCATGAAGTTGGTGATGCCAGCATCTCGGTATCGGCCGATATTGGCGGCAAACCTGTAAATTTCGGTGCAACGCCATTCCGGGTAAAACGTATTCCCGACCCGGTAGCTAAAGTAGCCGGTAAATCTGGCGGAACCTTAGGCGCTGCAGTAATTAAATCGCAGGATGCTATATTTGCCATGCTGGAGAATTTTGATTTTGATGCCCGGTTCAGGATAACAAGATACACCCTGATCATAGCCAAGCCCAGGGCCGACGCCGTTGTTTTATCAGCAAACGGTAACGAATTTACCGGGCCTGTACGTTCGGCTATTTCAGGCATAACCCCCGGAAGCCGGGTTATTTTTGATAATATTGTTGCAGTTGGGCCAGATGGCAGCCAAAGACAATTGAACCCGATTGCGTTTACGGCTAATTGATATGAAAAGAGTAGTAACAGCGGTAGCTTTGTTGATGAGTATGTCGGGGTTTGCACAAACCCCGGCAGGCGGGAACAGACCGGTAGACGGCGTAAAACCTACAGACGGCTATTACAAGAAGAACAATATTCTTGATGCCAAGGTAACGCCTTATCCTAATCTGCGTGAAGCCGATGTGATGTATGCCAAGCGGGTGTGGCGTGAAATAGATCTGCGTGCAAAGATGAACCGGCCTTATGCATCGCCTAAAAGCCGGTTGATCGATGTGATCATGGATGCTGTTACTGCCGGCGAGCTTACCGCTTATGATGCTACCAGCAGGAAAGAAGATCCTAACGGCGATGAATTCTCTACCGTGCTGAAACCTGAAGAGGCGAAGGCAAAATTCGGCGGCGATACAACTTATGCCCCGGTTTTTGATAAAAATGGTAACCAGACCGGAACCAAACCGGTTGTTAATGAATTTAACCCGGATAGCGTGCTCAAATTCCGCATTAAAGAAGATTGGATATTTGATAAACAACGATCTGTATTTGAGCCACGTATTGTAGGAATAGCTCCGCTGGTTAAAATAAAAGCAGCGGGCCAGGATCTGGGTGAGCAGCCCGCTTTCTGGATATATTTTCCCGAAGCCCGCAAAATATTTGCCACCAAAGAAGTGGTTAACCGTGCAAACGATGCTACCGGTTTGAGCTATGACGATATTTTTGTGAAACGTATCTTTGATAGCTATATCGTCAAAGAATCTAACCCTGATGATCTGCGTATCAAAGATTATGCACAGGGTATTGATAAGCTGTATGAATCTGAACGGATCAAAAAAGAGCTGTTAGATTATGAGCACGATCTGTGGTCGTATTGATCTCTGGTCAATAAAGAAACAAGCTGTCCAAAAGCCAGGATAGACCCCTTTCATATCAGGAACCCGGATCCTCGTAAAGATTCTGAAAGACGGATCTGCTTAATAATATGACGAAATTCCGGGGCTTTTGAACAGCATTTCCCTGCCGTTTAAGAATACTTTGCCCGTACTTTTTTTTACGTATTGCTTACATCTTTGGTGGTTCTTATCAGGCCAATGCCCGTAAAGAAGAATATTACGCCTAAAATAGAATACACAATAAGTGTTCTGCTGGCTCCGCTTCCCTGTGCGAAATTTATAGCCGCATAAATCAATCCGATAATACCCAAAATGGTGAGTATAGTACCGAAAATTCGTTTTAAGTTCATAGCTGTATGTAAATTTTATACAACTAAACAATAAGCCTGCCAGATATTAAATTGCATCGAATTTAGATATTCGTATTAAAGATTAAAACAAGTGGAATCTGCACTAAAATTTAAATCACGCAGGTATGAGTGAACAAAGTACTTGTTGCAAAATCTATGCTTTCTCTCATGAGAACTCTAAAATAGTTTTAGGATCTATTCTTAGTTTCTGGTATAGTCTTTTAGCCAGTTTCATGGATACGTTACGCTTACCTGTCATTATCTGGCTGAATGTATTTTCTTTAACTTCCAGTAATTCAGCTGCCTGACGTTGGTTCAGCTTATTTTTTTTCATCTCGTTTTCTATGGATATGATGAGTGGGTTCTTTACTTTCAGGTGCTTAAATGTCATAAAGATACTTTCATAATCGGCGCACATGATACCTATACGGCCTATTTCACGCGTATATTCGTTATCATTTTCAGGATTGCTTAAATATCCATGTTGTGTGGCATAATCAATCAATTCATGCATGTATGCCATTGCCTCATCATAGGTAGGCTGGTCTATAATACTTTCCAGATGCTCTAACTTCTTTTTCATATCTCAGATGTTTTGAATATCCTTTATTTTATCATACTCTGCGTGCGTACCGCAAAATTTAACTTCTATAATGCCATTAATAAAAATAACCAAAACTATAAACCTGTATTTGTTACCTTTAATGTTAAACACATACCGACTGTTTCCTACATAATCCGCAGACGGAAAAACGCTTTTCAATTCGTTATGATTGGTAAAGCTGTTATTTTCGACTATTGCAACCCATTTGTTTATCGGGCTTCTCGTATCAGCATGTTTATGCATGAAGATATCTAATACGCCCTTATTGATTATTCTCATCTTATAGGCCTGAACACAAAGCTAATAAAAACTTCTCTTTTTGAGAAGTTTTTATTAGCTTGTTAGAGAGCCCTTTATTTAACCTTCCGGTTATTTCGACAGGAATAACAACTACATAAAATTATCTGGAAAAATTTTACAGCACCGCTGCTCTTACCAAAAAGGGCAGCATTTCTTTCTGGAAAGAAACGAAGTTTTTGCGCACGTCCGAATCGCTTACTGAAGTAAAGGCAAATGAGAACACGATACTTTTGCTGGCTTTGATGAGAAACCGCAACCGTTCCTGGAAGCCACTGTCCTGCCTAAAGAGCTTAATGTCGTTAAATGAGCTGATAAGCAACGTTTCCAGGTCATCGGAAAGGGATTTTAAAAAGTCTTGCGCATTGGTTGATTCGCGTATAAAATCCCAGCCGATAAACTCATTGCAGATGGCATAAGAGAGGCGGCTGGTTTTCAGGATCAGGTCGCTCAGATAATCCTCGTGGGTTGAAAATTTGCTTTCGCTGTTAATAAGCAGGCTTACGCTGTGGCGGATATAATCCATCAGGATACTGTGCAGCACCAGCTCTTTGCTTTCAAAATACTTATAAATGGTTGCCTTGGCAATATGCGCCTTTTTAGCGATCTCGTTAACGCTGGTTTTATGGTAACCGTATTTTCTGAAAAGGTCACGGGCGGCCCGCTTTATGGTATCCTTGATTTTGTCTGCTTCCATTGATCTAATTGATTACAGAAAGTTGGTATCCCGAAATGTAAACCGCGTATTGCTTCAGCGCCCGTTTTGCCGGTGCCTTAACCGGCGAACCATCGTATAACGAAAACTTTGCCCCACTGCACGGGTCGGTAACGGTTATGGTCGGATCATCAAGCGTTACGGCACAGCGGCTTTGCACGTTTACGGTGCTGCACCGGTCATAAGCCACATACGAGCCATCCGGCTTACGATACAGCACCAGCCCGGCTACGCCATAGCCATCAATAGTAACGGCGCCACCTGCGCTGTTCAGGCGTTGAAGACGTGGGTCTGTTAATGGTGCATGAAAATTGACAACTACATCAGGCACATAGTTCCCATCATCTTTTCCGCAGCTAACCAGCAGCAAAAAACATCCAACAAGCAGGCAGGAAAAATTCTTCATCAGATCAATTCTGTTTTAAATTGTTTCAGAAAACGGATATCGTTTTCTGAGAACATGCGCAAATCCCTGATCTCGTATTTCAGGTTCGTAATGCGCTCTATTCCCATACCAAACGCGAAACCGGTGTATTTCTTACTATCTATGCCACAATTTTCAAGCACGTTGGGGTCTACCATACCGCAGCCCAGAATTTCTACCCAGCCGGAATGCTTGCACATCTGGCAGCCGGCGCCCTTGCAAATGGTACAGGATATATCCATTTCGGCAGAGGGTTCTGTAAACGGAAAATACGAGGGGCGGAAACGCACTTTGGTATCTTCGCCAAAAAGCTCCTGTACAAAGTAGAATAAAGTTTGTTTAAGGTCGGCAAACGATACGTTTTCATCCACATACAAGCCTTCTACCTGGTGGAAAAAGCAATGCGCCCGTGCCGAAATGGCCTCATTACGGTAAACCCGGCCCGGCATAATAGCCCTGAAAGGCGGCTTTCCCTGCTCCATCATGCGCACCTGTACCGACGAGGTGTGTGTGCGAAGGGCTACAGATTCACTGCCCTGATCTCCCTCTCCTTTGGAGAGGCTAATAAAAAACGTATCCTGCATATCGCGGGCAGGGTGTTCTTCAGGGAAGTTAAGTGCCGAAAAGTTATGCCAGTCGTCCTCAATTTCAGGGCCTTCGGCAACATTGAAACCCAATTTTTTAAATATCTCGATAATTTCTGTGCGTACCATCACCAGCGGATGGCGTGCACCCAGTTCTAGGCCATTTCCGGGAAGTGTCAAATCGCCATGAGTCTGACGGCTACTACCGGTGTTGCTTAACGAATCTTTGAGCTGGTTATATTTTTCTTCAGCAAGTTTTTTAAACTCATTCAGCACCTTGCCTAAAACCCGTTTTTCTTCGGCAGATACTGTTTTAAATTCTTCAAAGAGATCTTTGATAATGCCCTTTGTTCCTAAAAATCTGATCCGGAACTGCTCTAACTCATCGGCAGTACCGGCAGAAAACGCATGTATCTCATCCGAGTACTGCGCTATTTTATCCTGTAACATACCGCCAAATATACGGCGATTTTATGTAAAATTTACAGGCTGCCGGGTTCAAATATCATGCTAATGTAGCTTTTACGTAAGAAAATGAACTCGCTGTACTATTTTTGCACAGCATGTGATGATGTGCATTTTGTATTTATCTTAATCATCTGTACTTTTATTTGGCACGGACATTCTGCCTGACGGTTTTAACGCTCACTGTACTGTATACCGCAAATGCCCGGAAATTAATAGGATTAAATGACCATCAGAGTGGATAAGCTGCCATTGCAGTATGATTTTAAGATAGAACCCTTTTTTGAGTTGTCGCATGATTTATTGTGCATTGCCGGGTTTGACGGTTATTTTAAAAAAGTTAATCCGGCGGTTTGCCGGGTTTTGGGATATACCGCAGATGAGTTAATGGCAAAACCTATCAATCAATTTGTTTATAGTGCAGACCAGCACATTACAGAACAGCATCGCAATAATCTCCGGAAAAATACTCCGCTGCTTAATTTTGAAAACCGTTACGTAACTAAAACCGGTGAAATTGTATGGCTGTCGTGGACTTCTATTCCGGCAAAAGATGAGCAACTTGTTTATGCTATTGCCAAAGATATTACCGCTAAAAAACGGATGGAAGAAGAGCGTAACGCTTTACTGGCTAATCTTACCCGTATTAATACTGACTTAAAACAGATTAATTACACCACCTCGCACGATTTGCGATCGCCGGTAAACAACCTGCTTTCAACGTTTGATATGCTGGATGTTTCTAAAATTAACGATATTGAAATTCATAATTTAATTAACATACTAAAACTTACCGTTGATAATTTAAAGGAAACGCTGAATAAGCAGATTGAAGTTTTAAACCAACGGGAAGACCTGGTTGTGAATACAGAGGCACTGAATTTAAACACATCATTAAACGTGGTGCTACAATCTATAAACAAGCTTATACATGATTCAAAGGCAACGTTTACTATTGATTTTTCTGCATTTGATACCATTATATTTAACAAGGCTTACCTGGAAAGTATTTTCCTGAACCTGATAACAAACGCCATTAAATACGCACGTGCCGATTGTCTGCCGCTTATTTCAATTTACTCCAGGGAAACTAACGGAGTAAAACAGCTGGTGTTTTCTGATAATGGGCAGGGGTTTGACATGAATAAAGTAGGCGATAAAATCTTCGGACTAAACCAAACCTTCCATGGCCATGCCGATAGTAAAGGCATAGGGCTATACCTGGTTTACAACCATGTTGTTGGTTTGGGCGGTCATATAAGCGTAGAAAGCAATGTCAATGCCGGAACAACGTTTATTATCTCGTTTAAATCTTAGAGCCTGTGAGATCTTTATATGAAATTTAAACAGGCTCTTAACAACTACGGTTAAGGATGACAAACAATTTGAAGGTTATTTTATTTAAAGGCTATTAGTGCCGATGAAAAATGTTATTACGCTCTTTGCGCTGATCTTTGTAGCCGTTACTGCACCTGCACAGGATCGCTGGCTTCGCGGTACGGTTACCGATAGCCTGGGCAATCCGTTACCGTTTGGTTCCATTTACATCAATAATACCAGTCGTGGCACATCGGCCAACGAAAAAGGTTTTTACCAGCTTAAGCTCAATACATCGGCTAACCAGGTTGTGTTTAAGTTTATAGGATATAACCCGGTTCTGGTTACCATTCCTCCCGGTAAAGCCGATACCAGCGTTCATGTACAACTTAGCCAGACGGTTTACCAGCTTGATCATGTAACCGTTACAGGTAAAAAATCAAATACCGCCAACCGGATCATGCGTATGGTTATCGATAACCGTATCAGGCATTTAGAAGAGATTAGGAACTATGTAGCCGACGTATATATTAAGGGTATGCAAAAATTAACCCGGGCGCCCAAAAGGTTTCTCGGGCAGGATGTTACCCACGTGCTTCAGCTGGATTCTAACGGGCACGGTATCATTTATCTTTCAGAATCAGAATCAAAGCTCCATTTCCAGGCGCCCAATAATTATCGCGAAGTAATGCTGGCCAGCCGGGTTTCAGGCAAAAATTCATCGTTCAGCTTTCATAAGGCCGAAGACCTGATGGTTAATTTTTACCAGAACCTGATACAGTTTGACAGTCTGGCCATACGGGGATTTATTTCGCCGCTGGCTGATTATGCGTTTGCTTATTACCGGTATAAGCTCCTGGGGCAAATTACCGAAAACGGCGAAACTATCAGCAAAATTGCGGTTATTCCCCGCAGGGCGCATGACCCGGTTTTCAGAGGAGAAATTTATATTGCCGAACATGACTGGCGTTTATATGCCGTTAACCTGTACCTTACAAAAAAAAATAACATTAACCTGGCAGATACCATACGGTTCAGTCAGCAATATTTACCCGCGAGCGATAATATTTGGATGCCATCCTCGCTGCAATTGAGTTTTAAGGGAAAAGTTTTAGGCTTTTCATACGAAGGTTATTTTGTAGGAATATTTAACAATTATAAAATAAACGAGCCACAGCCCGGAACAAAATTCAGCGGCGAAATTTTAAAGATAAGTAAAAATGCCATTAAGAAAAGCGAATCGTACTGGGAAGACAAACGCCCCATACCCTTAACAAAAGAAGAGATCCGCGATTATCGCCAAAAAGACAGCATTGAGCATATACGTACGCTGCCGCGTTATCGCGATTCTATTATGGACGTTGAAAACCGTCTGACCCTGGCCAAGGCCGCATTGTTTGGCTATACCTGGAAAAATACATTAACAGGTCGCTCGTTGAGGTTTGCGCCGGTATTACCTTCGCTATTTTACAATACGGTTGAAGGTTTCGGCTTCCAGTACGATGTACGGTTTAAAAAAGAATACAACCTGAAAAATTCCATAGAAGTTACACCACAATTGCGGTATGGCTTCTCAAACAAGCACCTCAATCCGCTGGTTGAGGGAAGGTATTATTACGATCCCGTTAACAAAGGTTTTTTAAGTCTGCGGGCGGGTTCCGAAGTGCTTGATCTCACTAATCTCCGCTCATCAACCAGCGTAACCAACTCGCTGAATACGCTGATATATGAAACCAACTGGCGCAAATTCTACGAGCAGTCGTTGCTTAGCTTTAGTGCCAGCTATGAAACCAATCCCGGCCTTTTCTTAATGGGTGGCCTTGAATATAGCCGTCGCCGGTGGCTGAATAATACCTCCAATTTCCGGCTTATTGACCATCCCGGTAAATCTTTTACATCAAACAACCCGTTTTATCCCGACGATAATACTATTCCGTTGTTTGCCAATCATACGGCTTTCATCTTTTCGGCCGAGCTGGATTATGCCCCGGCAGCCCGATATATTACCCGCCCCGAAGGGCGCTTTTATGAGCCGTTTAAATATCCCCGGTTCCTGGTAAACTATAAAAAAGGCATCAACGATTTGTTTAACTCTGATGTGGGTTTTGATTTTGCCTCGCTGGAAGTTTACCAGAATGATTTAAAGCTGGGTTTATTGGGCCGGGCCTCATACACGTTTAAGACCGGTAAATTTTTTAATGCGGCAAGCATTTATTACCCGGATTATTACCATTATCGCGGTAATAACTCGCTGATCTTTGAAAGCAGCCTGCGTAATTTCCATTACCTGGATATTTATCGTTTTAGTACCAGGGGACAGTTTTTTGAGGCTCACTACGAGCAAAATTTCGGCGGCTTTATCACAAATAAATTACCCCTGATACGCAGGTTGAAGCTGGAGGAGATTGTGGGTGGGGCCTACCTTGACCAGTCATCGCAAAAAAATTATGCGGAAGTTTTCTTCGGCTTGCAACGTTTGATATTCCGGGTTGACTATGCCGTTGCATTCAGCTACGGTGTGAAAGTTTACCATGGCTTTAAACTATCGTACAGGTTGAAGTAACAGATGGTAGAAGGTTTAATTAATAATTGACAATGGAGAGATGACAGTTGACAATGGAGAGATGACAGTTGACAATGGAGAGATGACAGTTGACAATGGAGAGATGACAGTTGACAATGGAGAGATGACAGTTGACAAGGGTTGAAGTAATAGATGGTAGAAGGTTTAAGGCGTAAGGTAGGAGGCTGAGTAAAACGAAATCCCGGTCATTCGTATTGGTGTCAGGTTAAGAAAAGATACGCTATTTCTTGTTTTTATTCTGCCGGTATTTAGAGCCTGTTTAAAAATGAAAATTTAAGTTATATGGAGCTGTTGGTGGGGACACCAGCAGCGGCAGGAAGCCGGGGTTGACCAAAAAGTCAAAAAGCAGCGCCATTTCGATCCCTCCCGTACATGCCGCATAGGCGTCAAGTTAATTTTATGAAATGTTAATAATTGGCTGTAAATCAATCAATTGTTCAAAAAGCACAGACAGAGCTAAAAAGCCCGGAACCCCGTCACCCTGAACCTGATTTCACCCCGAAACTTCGGGATTAAAACGGCGCTTATGCTGCTATTTAGGAGATTCCGGATCCCCCGAGCACTCGGGGTGGACGGCAGGGGCTTTTTAGACACCCCGGCAGGAAGCCATGGACGGTGTCTTCACCGTCCATTAATTAAAGCCTGTGAAATCTTTATATGAAATTCAAACAGGCTCTTAGTGAAATTTATTTTATTTGTGTGGACTTTCTGATTGTTTACCCGGAAAACAAAACCCAATTGAAAGCAATAAAGGCTGTAATGAAAGCCGTGAATATTACTTTTGAACAAAATCCTGAATATGTGGAACAAGATGTAAAAGAGTCACTACATCAGGCCGAAAACGGCCAATTGATACCATATACCGGTATAAAAAGATATGATAGAGCCGGCTATCAATCTAACATCTCATATCTAACATCTAACATCTAAAAAAACTATATCCCCAGCAACTGCTTCAATTTACCGTAGCCGGTTTTGCTTACGGGCAGCTTTTTACCATTTTTCAGGATGGCGGTATAGGTTTCCTTTTCGTAGGGGTCAAGGCGGGTAATTTGTTGTACCTGCACCATATATGAGCGGTGAATGCGGGCAAACTGGCCGGGCGGCAGGGTTTGCTCAAAAAACTGCATGGTTTTATTCTTCAGGTAAGTGCCGCCTGCGGTATGTATCTTCACATAATCGTCGCTGGCTTCCAGGTATTCAATCTCATTTACCGGGATGATGATGATGTTACTTCCGCTTTTTACCACCACGCGGTTATGCGCTTCTTCACGACTTACTGTTTCGAGCAGATGCTGTGTCTGCCGGCTGCTTTCAGTAGCCTGGTGTTGCGCCAGCCATTTGGTTACGGCTTTATCGAAACGCTCTTTGCCGAACGGCTTTAGCAGGTAATCAACCGCATGAGCTTCAAAAGCTTTAATGGCGTATTCATCAAAAGCGGTAGCAAATATCACCGCAGGCGGATGGTCAATCAGCTCAAGCATTTCGAAGCCATTTATTTTAGGCATCTGCACATCCAGGAATATCAGGTCGGGCTGGTGCTGCATAATAGCTTTCATGCCTTCAAAACCATCGTTACACTCGGCCACCACCTCAATCTGCTTAAAATCTTCCAGGTATTCTTTTACCACCTCCCTGGCCAACGGTTCATCGTCAATGAGTATCGCTTTGATCATGCCTGCGGAATTTTTACCAATGTGGTAAAGATATTTTTTTCTCCTGAGGTTTGAACTAAATCATGCCGGGCAAATAACAAATAAAGCCGCCTTTTTACTCCGGCCAGGCCGAAACCGGTTCCGCGTCGGGGTTGCGAGGTATCGGGATCGTATGGGTTTTGAATGCGGATAACCAGGTATCCATCCTCGCAAATAGCCTTTATGGTGATGTTCACCTGCCCGGTAGTATCGTATAAGCCGAATTTTATGGCATTTTCAACCAAGGGCTGTAATAACATGCTGGGCAGTTTCATATCGGGACAATTATCATCCTGTTCTATTTCAGTAGTCAGGCGATGTCCGAAACGCACTTTTTCAATATCGAGGTACAATTGCAGATGCTGTAATTCTTCGGCCAGCGACACCCATTCATTCTCTTCTTTCTTTAGCGTTCCCCGCAGAAAATCCGACAACTGGTGCACCATTTTCCGGGCTTCGTCGGGTTTGCGGCCAACCAACGCACTGATAGAATTGAGACTGTTAAACAGAAAATGCGGTTGCAACTGCTGCCGTAATTTATATAATTCCGCTTCGCGGGAAAGACGTTCGGCATCGTTCTTCCGGCGCTCAGCTTCCTGCTGATCCTGCCGGGTGTACCAGATAATACTTAACAAGGCCACCCACCCGATAATCAAAAAACCCACACTAAAACGCACCGGCAACGATTTATAGAATAAGGACGGGTAATCCGGCGTGACGGTAAACGTGCTTTTAATAATCCACTGACTGGCGAGAATCCATATCAGCGTAAGCAGCATACACCAAACGGCAACGTACAAAAAGCGGCCTTTTTGCGGCTGATAGTATTGAAGATTGTTGCTAATCATGGCGCTGGCCGCCATGAGGAGTACGTTGGTTATAGCAGAATCAATGAAAGACATTCGCCAGTCCAGGCCAATCCACCACAAAATACCGGCCTGCAATACCGCCCAGCATATCCAGCAGCTTAAATAAATAAGCTTTACGCGATTTGATGATAGTAATGACTGTGCCAATGTTTATAATTCTGGTATTGAGTACTGGGTATTGAGTATTGCGAGAAGCCTATGCTCCTATCTTGTCTCTTGCTTCTACGTTCTTGTTTCTAAATTGCCTTCTACCTTACGCCTTAAAACCTTCTACCTCTTTAATAACTCCGTATATCAATGCCTCCAAAAATGGATGTTCCTTTAATGATGAGTACTTTATCGGTTTGCTGATCCGGTACATGCAACGGCCTGCGGTCTTCTATGCCGCCAAACACCGCCGACATCTCCGAATGGATATGCCAGTGTGGCGGAACGATAATTTTTGTGCCGCCGCAAACCTGTACCACATCCAGGATGATACGACCCGTAAAATCGGCTTGTGTAAGGTTGATTTCCGTACCGCCCATAAAATTTACCACTTCACCGCCCTTGAAATTTTTAGAGATTACATTCTTTTTTATGCCGCCAAAAACAGTGGTGGTGTCCAGATAATCCTCGTTCGCGTAATAATTATTACGGGTATCGTTATTTTCGGTTTGTTCAGGTTCCGGCTGTGCTTCAGGCTCATGTATCGGTTCTTCCGGCTGTTGTTCATCTTCCTCAACTCTTGGAGCGGACTCGGGTTCATCAGCATTATTCCAGTCAAAATTGCGTTTGTCCCAGTTGGCTCTATCACCCCATTGATTACGCATACGTCTGCCGTAATCGCGTTTAAAAATCATCAGCAAGCCCAGCATGATAATCAGCATGGGCCAGATAAATGATGTAAAGTTAAAATCGGGGACTACCCTGTCGGCAAGAAACGCTCCGCCAATAAATATCATAATAAACGATCCCGGGTTCCTGAATTGATGACGTACACCGGAAAATATCCCGAAAACAATCAGTAGCATCGGCCAGCTAAACAGCCATCCGGGGAAGAAAAAGCCCAGTTGCTTGAGCAGTAAAATAAGCCCGATAACAAGCAGCAGCAATCCGGCCAATGCTTTTCTGGGACGGGCGTAACGGTTATATTTTCGTGGTCTTGGTCTTCTGGTTCTCATATTCTTTGATCCGAAATTTAATCTGCCTCAAATGTATAGCGATATTAGCTGTCAGGCAATATTAAACTGGTCGAAAAAGGGATTTTATCGGTAAATTGCCGAAAAAAATCGGTGAACTAAACCAATAGCATAACAATGAAAACCTTGTTTTTCAGTACAAAATCATACGATAAGCTTTATTTCGACCGGGTTAACGTTCATTACAACCAGGTTCTTGACTACACCGAAACGGCGCTCGATGCCACTACAGCCGTACTTGCCAACGGTTACGATGCGGTTTGCACTTTTGTTAATGACGCCATTGACGAAGCCGTATTACATGCCTTAAAGAAAGCCGGTATAAAAGTCATAGCCCTGCGTTGTGCCGGCTTCAACCAGGTAAACCTCGATGAAGCTAAAAAGCTGAATATCGCGGTTGTGCGTGTACCGGCCTATTCGCCGCATGCCATCGCCGAGCATGCCCTGGCGTTAATTATGACGCTGAACCGCAAAACGCACAAGGCCTATAACCGTGTACGCGAAGGTAATTTTTCGCTGGAACGACTTACCGGTTTCGATATTTATGGTAAAACCCTTGGCATTGTAGGTTTGGGTAAAATAGGCCATGCTTTTGCCGAAGTGATGTCGGGTTTCGGATGTAAGCTTATCGCTTACGACCCGGTGGCTACAACAGCACCTGGACGGGTTTTGCTGGTGAGCTTTGACGAATTGCTTGCACAAAGTGACATTATTTCGGTACACTGCCCGCTTACCCCCGAAACGCACCACCTGTTTAACGATGACAGCTTTGCGAAAATGAAACAGTCGGCCATGCTGATCAATACCAGCCGGGGCGCTGTTGTGGATACAGATGCCGCCATCAGGGCGCTGAAAAGCGGCAAGCTGGGTTACCTGGGCCTGGATGTATATGAGCAGGAAGAAAAGCTGTTTTTCAGGGATTTATCCGAAAGTGTTATTCAGGATGATTTGCTGCTGCGGCTGATGAGCTTCCCCAATGTGCTGATAACCTCGCACCAGGGCTTTTTTACCGCCGAAGCCCTGATGGAAATTGCCCATGTTACTCTACAAAACCTGAGCGATATCGAGAATAACGTTACAAACGCCAATCGCCTGACCTGATGCCCAAAGCTGTTGTGATTGGCGCAGGTATTGGCGGAATTGCTACGGCTATCCGCCTGGCTGTTAAAGGATATGACGTTACCGTATTCGAAGCAAATGAATCGGCCGGGGGAAAGCTGTCTGAAATACGGATGAACGGTTTCCGGTTCGATGCCGGGCCCAGCCTGTTTACCATGCCGCATTATGTAGATGAGCTATTCCAACTGGCCGGCAAAAATCCGCGGGCATATTTTAATTACAGCAAGCTGGATGTTATCTGCCGGTATTTTTATGAAGACGGCACTGAAATTTCCGCTTTCGCGGATGCACGGCAACTGGCTGGTGAAATCGCTGCCAAAACCACCGATGATGCGGCTTCCGTGTTAAAATTCCTGGAAAACAGTGCTCGTATATACGACATTACCCATAACGTATTTCTTGAACGTTCGCTGCATCGCTTGTCCACCTATTTACGATGGTCAACGGTATATTCCGCTCTCCGGTTACCGGCCATAGATGCCCTACGCACCATGAACAAGGCCAACAGTCGTTTTTTTAACGATAGCAAAACCATCCGTTTTTTTAACCGTTATGCCACCTATAACGGCTCTAACCCTTACCAGGCTCCGGCAACCTTAAACATTATTCCGCATTTCGAGCAGCATTTCGGGGCATATTTCCCCGATGGCGGCATGCAAAGCATTGTACGAAGCCTGCTGAAGCTGGCGTCGGAAACCGGTGTGAAGTTCAGCTATCGCTCACAGGTTACCAGGATTCTTACCGGCAAAAACAGGGTAACCGGTATCGAGGTGAACGGGAAGCAGGTAAACGCGGATATCATTATTTCAAACATGGATGTCTGGTTTACGTACAGGCAGTTGCTTAACGAAAGGAATTTCCCTAAACGCGTACTGCGCCAGCAAAGAAGCAGCTCGGCCCTGATATTTTACTGGGGCATCGGCAAGCGTTTTGAGCAACTGGATTTACATAATATCTTTTTCAGCGATGATTATGAGGATGAATTCAGGCATATCTGGCAACATCAAACCATCAGTGATGATCCTACCATTTATATCAATATCAGCTCCAAACGTCAACCCGGTGATGCTCCCGAAGGCTCCGAGAACTGGTTCGTGATGATCAATGTGCCGGCAAACAGCGGTCAAAACTGGAATATACTTATCGCGGAAGCCAGGCAGCATATCCTAAAGAAATTATCGCGGATGCTGGACGAAGATATCAGCAAGCTGATTGTATGCGAAGATACTCTCGACCCGCGAAAAATAGAACAACAAACCTCTTCCTACCAGGGATCGCTGTATGGCACGGCATCCAACAACCGGTTCGCGGCTTTTTTCAGGCATGCTAATTTTTCTTCGAAATACAAGGGCTTATATTTTACCGGCGGAAGCGTACATCCCGGCGGCGGTATTCCGTTGGCACTGCTTTCGGCCGGAATTGTAGATGGATTGATTGGTAATATCCGGCGTTAACAGGCACCAGACGGTGATATTCTCCTATTTTCAATTTTGACACACAAAGTACCGCTTCAACTGTAGTATAGATGTGCCGCACCTTCTGATTCAGGATCACACGGGTACAGCGCAAACATCCATGAAAAAAATAGCAAAGAATCCAGACAAAAATTTAAGACCTTCCCATCCCGGCATGCTGATCCATTTGGCTGATTTCGAGCCCGTTAGGCTCAAAAATACGTTTGTTCCGAAAATCCAGGCACAGCAGCAAAGCAATACTATTTACGCCGAATTTAAACAACGCAATATCCGGGTGGCCGATAATTGGCCGCTTGCCGGTAGTGAACCTGACCATGAAAATTATCAGGCCATGCTTACCCGGTATTTTAAACAACATACAGATCCGCTGCTGGTAGTGCATCCCCAAAAACCACTAAAAGAGGTGAAACGCCTGGTGCATCTTACCGACCTGCGGTATTGTGATACGGGGATCTTACAGCCGATGACAAATTTGGCAAAATCGTTGGGCGCTGATATTTTTATTGTGCACATTTCGGTTGATGGCCTTCCGGATATGGAAAATAATTACGCCGAAGATTTTCTTAAGTCTGAGATACTTCCCCGGATGTATTATGAGAACGTGGTGCTGATCAATCTTCGCAAAAAAGATCTGTTGAACGACCTGGCTATGAGTATGGACATCATTGATCCTGACATTATTTCGCTGTTCTGGAAACGACACAGTTTGTTTGATAAACTGTTCATGAATAGCGATTTAAGGCGAGCCGTCTATACCCGGGCACCTTTGTTGCTGTTTCCATCGGTATAGTTTAATGCCTGTTTCCAGCTTTCACGGTAGCTGTGGGCTGAAACGAAAGATCCAGGTGGATATAAAAAAGATTGATGAATATTGGCACAGGCGCATTTTCAAAGCGATGCCAGGATCTTTTTATCTTTTAATCTCAATTCGATTGTTAATGTAATCTGAGTTCGATTATTATTTGTTTGATTTAGTTGATTATTAGAGATTGCTTCACGCTAATGCTCACTGCCAACGCTTTCCCGAAATCTCGGGACAATGACGCACCTATTTTCGTCATTGCGAGGACGATAGGACGAAGCAATCTTCGGGATAGAACTTATTGTTACTATATTTTATTAATATGCAAATGGTTACTTCTATGTATCTATGTGGTTTTTAACCGAACTCAGATTCTTACAAATGTATCCTACAATCGCACTTGTTGCGCCGGTATTTCGCTGCACATAATTTTTGGCAGTTTCACTGGCTTGTACTCTTAGCGAATCATCCTGTAAACGTTGCATCACCGCTTTTAATCCGTTAAACGTGTCAATACTAAAGGCGGCCTGTAGCGTTATCAGTTCCCTGGCTTCGCGGAAACGCTGGTAATTAGGGCCGAAGATGACCGGCAAACCAAAAGCTGCCGCTTCGAGCGTATTGTGGATGCCTACGCCGAATCCGCCACCAATGTACGCGATGTTTCCATATTGATACAGTGATGAGAGCATGCCGATGTTATCGATGATTAAGATTTGAGATTTGAGATTTGAGATTTGAGATGTTGCTATAGCTGAATAGCGGACAAAGCTGTTTTCGGGCAATAACTTGCAAAGGGCAGTGATCCGGCTTTCGCCGATTTCATGCGGAACGATAATAAATTTCCAGTCCGGGTATTCAACAACCAGTTCAGCGAGCAGCTTTTCATCCTCAGGCCAGGTACTGCCGGCAATAAAAACCTGGTGATTGTTTGAAAATTGTTCCGCTACGGCAATAGCTTTAGGATGTACCGCGTTTTCTGCCACACGGTCAAAACGGGTATCGCCGCTAACGGTAACATGCCTTATGCCGATGGTTTGCAGGAGCTCCTTGCTGGCTTCATCCTGCACAAAAATATGACTGATGAAGTCCAGCATCTTCCTGTTTAGCGTGCCGTACCATTTAAAAAAAGGCTGCTGTTTACGGAATATCGCCGAAATGACATACAGGGGAACCTGTTTTTCATGTAATTCGTTGAAATAGTGATACCAGTAATCGTACTTGGTGAAAATAGCCATTTCAGGCTGGACGAGCCGGATAAATTCACGGGCATTGCGCCGCGTATCAACCGGAAGGTAAAAAACGTGATCGGCCAGCGGCGTATTTTTACGTATCTCATATCCCGACGGCGAAAAAAAGGTGATCACGATCTTCTTCCCCGGATAATTTTTTCGCAGCGCTTCCAGCACCGGCCGGCCTTGTTCAAATTCCCCCAACGAGGGAAAATGAAACCAGATACGGGAGTCGCCGGTATCCAGTACATCAGCAATGTGCTCAAGCAAATGCCGGCGCCCGTTTACCCACAATTTTATCTTTTTATTAAAGAGCGCTAAAATTCGGGCTACAAGAAAATAAAGGTAAATTCCGGCATCGTAAAGAAACAGCATATTTATTGCTTAATTATTATATTCGCCGAAGTTAATACTAAAAACTGCAAAGTTTAAAAAGTAAAGTGAAACAGGTTTGAGGCTTCATCTTTCGCTCAAAACAAAAGAAAGTAATATTGTATTTTACCCTTTTATCAAAAAAATTAGAATAATCTGAATGAAAATTGCTGTAGTTGGAACCGGGTACGTTGGATTGGTAACCGGAACCTGTTTGGCCGAAACGGGAAATGATGTAACCTGTGTGGATATTAATGAGGAAAAAGTTGCCCAGATGAAACAAGGGCAAATTCCCATTTACGAGCCCGGCCTCGACTTACTTTTTCACCGTAACATAGAACAAAAGCGCTTATTGTTTACCACCAGCCTGGCTGATGCGATTAAAGACGCCCAGATCATTTTCCTGGCATTGCCAACGCCGCCCGGAGGCGATGGCTCCGCCGATCTGAGCTTTGTGCTGGGGGCCGCCAAAGATATCGCCAGGCTGATAACCGATTATAAGGTGGTAGTTACCAAATCAACCGTTCCGGTTGGTACGGCAGATAAGGTAAAAGCCGTATTTAAAGAACATACCACGGTTGAAGTTGACATTGTATCAAACCCCGAATTTTTACGCGAAGGCGTTGCCGTTGAGGACTTTATGAAACCCGACCGCGTAGTGGTGGGAACCAGCAGCGAAAGGGCCCGCAACCTGATGTCTGAATTGTATGCACCGTATGTACGTTCCGGAAACCCGATCATCTTTATGGACGAGCGTTCATCAGAACTTACCAAATATGCGGCAAACTCGTTCCTGGCTACAAAAATTACCTTTATGAACGAAGTTGCCAACCTGTGCGAACGGGTAGGCGCTGATGTAGACATGGTTCGCCGCGGCATAGGTTCCGATGAGCGTATCGGCAAGCGCTTCCTGTTTCCCGGCGTGGGCTATGGCGGAAGCTGTTTCCCTAAGGACGTGCAGGCGCTGGTAAAATCGGCTAATGAGTATCAGTATGAGTTTAAGATATTAAACTCGGTTATCGATGTTAATGAGCGGCAAAAAACCATCATTGTAGATAAAATGAACCGCTATTACAACGGCGATTTAAAAGGTAAGAAATTTGCGCTTTGGGGCCTGGCATTTAAGCCCGAAACTGATGATATCCGCGAAGCGCCGGCCTTATATATTATTGACGCCCTGGTAAAAGCAGGCGCCCGGGTAACGGCTTACGACCCGGAAGCGATGGAAAATGTGAAAAAGTTGAAAGGCGATGCCATTGCTTACGCTACAGACCCTTACCAGGCGTTAGAAGGCGCCGATGCGCTGATCATTGTTACCGAATGGCAATTGTTCAGGAACCCTGACTTTGACCGGATAGACCAGCTGCTGAAAGCAAAAGTGATATTCGACGGACGCAACCTGTACGACATCCAGCGCATGATTGATAAAGGATATTATTACAACAGCATTGGCCGTAAAATAGTAGAAGCATAATGGCACGTAAACGCATTTTAATTACCGGGGCAGCCGGGTTTCTCGGTTCGCACCTTTGCGACAGGTTTATCAGCGAAGATTTCCATGTTATTGGTATGGATAACCTGATTACCGGCGATATCCGCAACATTGAGCATTTGTTCAAACTCGAAAATTTTGAGTTTTATAATCACGATGTTTCAAAGTTTGTGCATGTGCCCGGCCAGCTGGATTACATCCTGCATTTTGCATCACCGGCCAGCCCGATAGACTATCTCAAGATACCGATACAGACGCTCAAAGTAGGCTCGTTAGGAACCCATAACCTGCTGGGACTTGCCCGTGCTAAAAAAGCACGTATGCTCATTGCGTCCACCTCCGAAGTTTATGGCGATCCCAGCGTTAACCCGCAACCTGAAGAATATTGGGGAAACGTAAACCCCGTAGGGCCGAGGGGCGTTTACGATGAAGCCAAGCGTTTCCAGGAAGCCATCACCATGGCTTATCATACCTTTCACGGACTGGAAACCCGTATTGTACGGATATTCAACACCTATGGCCCCCGTATGCGCCTGAACGATGGCCGGGTGCTGCCCGCATTTATCGGGCAGGCTATCCGCGGCGAAGACCTTACCGTTTTCGGCGATGGCTCACAAACCCGTTCGTTCTGCTATGTGGACGACCTGGTGGAAGGGATTTACCGCCTGCTGTTTTCCGATTACGTTTACCCGGTAAATATTGGCAACCCAAGCGAAATTACCATCAGGGAATTTGCCGAGGAAATTATTAAGCTAACAGGCACTACACAGAAAATAGTGTACAAAGAGCTGCCAACCGACGACCCAAAGCAACGCAGGCCGGATATCACGAAAGCCAGATCCATTTTAGGCTGGGAGCCCAAGGTATCACGTGCCGAAGGGCTGAAAATAACGTATGAATATTTTAAATCCCTTCCGAAGGATTTAATTGACAAGATTGAACACAAAGATTTTAAAAGCTATAACA
Source organism: Pedobacter sp. BS3 (assembly GCF_008274585.1). Taxonomy (GTDB): domain Bacteria; phylum Bacteroidota; class Bacteroidia; order Sphingobacteriales; family Sphingobacteriaceae; genus Hufsiella_A. Next base: position 179,191 of record NZ_VTRT01000006.1, read on the forward strand.
AATAATTATGAGTAAGAAAATCCTGGTAACAGGCGGCACCGGTTACATTGGCTCGCACACCGTAGTGGAGCTGCAAAATGCCGGTTATGAAGTGATCATTGTGGATAACCTGGATAATTCAAACATCCGGATATTGGACCAGATAACTAAAATATCGGGCATTAAGCCACAGTTCTACCAATTAGATCTAAGCGAAGAAAATAAGGTAATTGAGCTGGCGAAAGCGCACCCTGAGATTTCGGGAGTTATCCATTTTGCCGCTCATAAGGCCGTTGGTGAATCGGTGCAGCTTCCGCTGAAATATTACCGCAATAATTTCTTTTCGCTGATAAACCTGCTTACCGCTTTTGCCGGAAGGGAAGTTGATTTCGTTTTCTCTTCGTCCTGTACCGTTTACGGGCAGCCCGATCAGCTTCCGGTAACCGAGAGCGCACCGGTAAAAAAAGCCGAATCGCCTTACGGAAACACCAAGCAGGTTGCCGAGGAAATACTCCAGGAAACAGCCGAAGCAAACACCAATTACCACGTGATATCCCTGCGCTATTTTAATCCCGTTGGGGCACATGCGTCGGCGTTGATCGGCGAGCTTCCTATCGGCGTTCCGCAAAACCTGGTTCCGTTCATTACCCAAAGCGCTATTGGCAAACGTGGCCCCATTACCGTTTTCGGCGATGATTATAATACACCCGATGGCAGCTGCATCCGCGATTATATTCATGTAGTTGACCTGGCGAAAGCACACGTAGCCGCTATTAAGCTGCTTGAAGACAATCGTACCATTAAATACGATGTGTTTAACGTAGGGACCGGTAAAGGCAGCTCGGTGCTGGAAACCATTAAGGCGTTTGAGAGCGCTACCGGCGTTAAGCTGAACTATAAGATCGGGCCACGTCGGGCCGGAGATATTGAGCAGGTTTGGGGCGATGTTACCAAATCAGCAAAAGAATTACATTGGAAAGCGGAGTTAGGCCTTGATGAAATGATGCGCTCGGCATGGGCCTGGGAACAATATATCGCGGAAAATCCGTTTGAATAGTTGCAGACAGAGGAGATACCCATGAAAAAAATAGTTATTACCGGCGGTGCAGGATTTATCGGTTCGCATGTAGTGCGCCGGTTTGTGAATACATACCCGCAATACCAGATCATTAATCTGGATAAGCTGACGTATGCCGGTAATCTGGCAAACCTGAAAGATATTGAGCAAAAAGACAACTACCGTTTTGTAAAAGGCGATATTGTTGACGCAGCATTTATTGACCAGTTGTTTGCCGATGAGCAGTTTGATGCCGTGATACATCTTGCGGCAGAATCGCATGTAGACCGTTCTATTTCCAGTCCGCTGGATTTTGTAATGACCAATGTGGTAGGTACGGTAAACCTGCTCAACGCGGCACGCAAATACTGGAAGGATGACTATCCATCCCGGCGATTTTATCATGTATCTACCGACGAGGTTTACGGTACGCTTGGCGAGGATGGCATGTTTACCGAGGAAACACCTTACGACCCGCACAGCCCATATTCGGCATCTAAAGCCAGCTCAGACCATTTTGTGCGGGCTTACCAGGATACTTATGGTTTAAATACCGTTATTTCGAACTGCTCAAACAATTATGGCTCGCACCATTTTCCTGAAAAGCTGATCCCACTGGCTATCAACAATATTAAAAACAATAAGCCTGTTCCGGTTTACGGCAAGGGCGAAAATATACGCGACTGGCTTTGGGTTGAAGATCATGCCCGTGCCATCGATGTGATCTTCCACCAGGCGAAAGCCGGCGATACTTACAATATTGGCGGGCATAACGAGTGGAAAAATATCGATCTGATACGTTTGCTTTGCCGTATTATGGATAAAAAGTTGGGGCGAGAAAGCGGTGAATCTGAAAAGCTGATCACTTTTGTAACCGACCGTGCCGGACATGACCTGCGCTATGCCATTGACTCAACCAAATTGCAAAAAGAGCTGGGCTGGGTTCCGAGCCTGCAATTTGAGGAAGGGCTTGAAAAGACTGTAGATTGGTACCTGGCTAACGAAGACTGGCTAAGCGATGTGACCTCCGGTCATTACCAGTCGTACTACGAGGAACAATATGCAAACCGGTAATGTTTAACCTGTTTAAAAAGAAAGAACAGCTTCCGCAAACCGATTTTTCGGCTGTAAAGGCCGATATGCATTCACACCTTATTCCCGGCATTGACGATGGGGCCCCGAACCTGGAGGCTTCCATCTTGCTATTGCAAAAAATGCAGGCGCTGGCTTTTGAAAAAGTAATTACCACGCCGCATATTATGGCCGATTACTATCGCAATACGCCGGAAATTATATTGTCTGGCCTGGATAAATTGCGGGAAGAAGCCATCAAACAGCAGCTTACTATAAAAATTGACGCTGCCGCAGAATATTACCTGGATGAAACCTTTGTTTCAAAGTTGCAAAAGCAAAAGCTGTTAACACTGGGGCAGGATTACCTGTTGTTCGAGCTATCCTTTGTGAATTACCCGCAAAACCTGTTCGATGTGATTTTCGAGATACAGGCAAAAGGGTATAAGCCGGTGCTGGCCCATCCCGAACGGTATCCCTATTTTGCCGGCGAGATGGAAAATTACTCCCGTATAAAAAATGCGGGATGTTTATTGCAACTCAATACCATTTCCCTTACGGGACATTATGGCAAAAACGTGCAGAAAACCGCCGAAGACCTGGTGGATCATTACCTGGTTGATTTTATCGGCACAGACATGCATCATCCCGGCCATGCACAGCTGTTGCAGAAGGCGCTCACATTGCCTTATGTGCACCGGCTTGCAACCGATTACCAGTTGCTAAACCCGCTGCTGGCTTGAAAAGATCCCTGGAATTTATGCACAGAAAAAGAAGGGGATGACTACAAGCAGCGTGATGTCCGAAGGAATGTTAACAGGACAGAAATGCTGTTCACGGATTTGCGGAACAGCTCGATGGTATTGATGGTTGCCGGCTTTTAGGTCCCCTCCTTTAATTTTTCAGGTCAATTTTTACCTGGTCATTTGTTTACTTATTGATACTGTCGAACATTTTATCGGCCACGGCTGTATCATCCTGGTTGCTTCTGATCAGGGTGATGGAGTAAGCGTTTTTGCCTTCTACCACTACGCCTTTATCTACATAGAACTTCCTTTCAGGCTCATAAAATAATGCCCTTAAGCCTTTTTGTCCATTGATGATCAGGTCTGATTTTCTGATAAGCTTTGCCTGTTGCGAATTGCCGCTTACGATCATATTTGCTGCTGCCATAAAAGGATCACCTTTGATGCCGTTGGGTAAATCGTAAACATTAATATAAACCGAATAATCGCCATATTCAGCTTTTACACGTCGTAAGCCATTCTGCGTATCCTCGGTTATGGTTGGCGTGGTTGGCACGGAGATACTAAAATTGGCCGATTTGTCTTTGTAGCTTGTCCAGTTTTGGGCAAAAGCGTTTGCTGAAATCACCGTTACAGCAAAAAGTAGAATGGAGAACTTTTTCATGATTGTGTGTATTTATTAATTTATTAGTTATTTCTTCTCGTAAACCTGGCAAACGCCATGGTCGAACATTAAGGTTTTTTTGAAATTTGATTTCGGAGCTTTCGGATAACGCTGGTCGATAACAATGGCCGTTTTGTTGTTGGCCACATAAACGCCCAGATCAATGGTTGCCAGAAACGGCCCTCCGGCTGTTTTTTTGGCCATAATACCCACATCCTGCAGCTTAATGCTGTTACCCTTTTCGTCCAGGTGGTCGACGAAAAAAATGGTACGGTCTTCACCATTCCGGATGGTGCGCACCACAAAAAGTATCAGCGAACCTGCGCCGCAATTACCAATTTTACCCAGCGCCAGGATATCTTTTACCTTCGTGTCGGCGCTTAACGAATTAAGATAATGGTTTTTGGTAAAGGGCAGGCTGATAATGTCACGGCCTTTTAGGGACTGTGCGTTGGTAAGATTAAAATAAAAATGATCGATATCGGCAAAGTTGATCATGAAATTTTTAAAATCATAGTCAGCTTTTGCATCCTCTTCGATCTTTCTTATCCCAAATTCTGAGTTAAGAGCATTTTTGGCCATCGCAACGGTACTTTCGCCGGCCATGATACTGAATGATTTTACCGGGTCTGGTTTATTAATATCGTACACCAAAATTTTGCCCGGATCGTTGCTCATTACAAAGAATTTCGTGTTACCCTGGGGCATCCTGGCATAAGTATACCTTGAAGATTGATCCGTCTGATTCATACGGGCGAAATCTTTACCGGTTTTCATATCCCTTATTACAAACTGGTACAGCTTGTTTGTTTCAAAGTACATTCCGTATTTCCCATCGTCAGAAAAGGTGTAAGGGCCGGTAATACCGTCTTTATCCGTCCATTTCACAATATCTTTGGTTTCGGTATTATAATAGGCGTTTCGCCAGTCATCCCCGGTTGGCGGACGCTTTATCCATTTGGATGTATAGAAAAGGTAATCTGTATAGTAGAAATAATACTTGGTCTTATCGTTGTATTTCAAGCCGGTATTTTCAGATTTCCCGGTCAGCGGGTCATATAAGATAAAGCGCTTGTTCTCCGTATTTTTCCCGTAATACGTTTTCCCATCAAGGCTGAAGCCTACGGGTGCAAAGTTTTTTATGCCCTGAACCGTAATAATTACCTTACTCCCCTCAGGTGGCGGACAGGTTTGCACGTACCAGCTGGGCGATTTTCCGGCTTCACGCATGTGCGCCATAGCCACATAATCGCCTTTGGCAGAAAAGCCATAGATCTTATCATTGAACACGGCATCGTCGGGGCTGAGCTTTCCGGCCCGGATATCAAAAAGAAATGCCTGCTCATTTCCGCCTTTAGGCGTAAGCAATACAATGAGCTTGGTCAAATCCGGCGATGGCACGGCTTTTAGCGACCAGCGCTCATCCGTAGGGTCATATTGTTTTATAAAGGCCGCAAAGTTTATTCGCTGTACAGGCTTCTCTGTGGCAATATCCCATAAAATAGCGTCGGCCAGCCCAACGGTTAACACCTGGGTACAGTTTTCGTTAAAAAAGCTGTACTGGGGGCTTATGATATGCCCCTCGGAAAGCGGCGGACTATAAACTGCCTGGGCATGAGCTTTGCCGAAAAGCAGCAACGCCGGAATGAATAAGTAAATTAATTTTTTCATGATTACTAAGTTTAGCCCACCCCAGCCCTCCCTAAGGGAGGGAGCTTGGTTTCTACTCCTTATTTTGCTTCTTGCATTTATGTTCTTGTTGGCCTCATCCCAACCCTCTTGATCTGGTATTGGGTATTGAGTAGTGCGTATTGAGCCTTGCGCCTTAAACCTTCTGCCTTCCATCTTTTTTGTTTCTTTGTTCTTTCCTCTCTTCCCGACTCTCGGACTTTCCCGACTTCCGGACTATATGCCATAAACTATGAACCATAAGCCTCTAAAACCTAAAACGTATAACCTTCTACCTTCTACCTTCCAGCCTTCCACCTTTTCATCACATTCCGTAAAGCACGTATGGCGCCCAGAAATTAAAGTGCCTGAATTGTTGCCCGAAATCGCCGCGGATAAACCTGCGCTTCATGATCGAGGCTGCTTCTTCGTAGCTTTTCCCCTCTTTGGTTGTCATGGTGTAAAGCCCGGTCATATAGTACATCGTTCCCTCGTCGGACACGGGCCATAACGATACCAGCGCCCGGTTAGCACCCGCAGTAAGCAGCGAGCCGGTTAAACCGGATACACCTTCACCGCCATAAATCTTACCCAGGGCTGTTTCGCAGGCAGAAAGCACCGCGATATCGGCCTGCATGTGCAACCCGGAAATTTCAGGTGCGGTAAGATAGCCGTCTTCATTGCCCTGCATCTGGTTGAAAATACACATGGCAACGCCGGATAATTCCGGGATTTCGGGAACGGCAAAACCATGTGTTGCCAGGTGGATGACCTTGTAGTTTTTTAGCTGTCCCGTTGCCGACATCTGCTTAATGCGATTCTCGGTCATGTCGGCCCCGAAGAACACATCCCTGTCCTGGAAAATATTGCTCAGATTTTTTACTTCCTGTAGCGTTCCGGCCAGGTAATTCATCTTTTTAGAGCCGAAAAGCGCCGCGTAGATTTCCCGTTGCGGTTTGTTGTTGAACAGGTTCTGCTCGGCAATTTCCTGCAGGTTCACCAGTTGCTCCTGGCCGCGAAGCGGCTGGGCCTGCTCAGACATATCCTGGTATATGGCGCCGCCCATGCCTAAAAATGATTTGCGTGAAGCGGGGTAAACGCGTTCATGAACAGTATTAAACACATCGGCCGACTGGCAATACCTGATATCAAAATTCTCAATCAGGAAGTGGTTATCGGGCGCCAGAAGCGCTTCGTAAGGAAGAAAATTTAAAATGCCGCTGGGCGAAATAATGAGCTTGCTTTTCCCGGTTATTCTGGATAACACCGGCGAAATCAGCGTTCTATAATAGCTGGCCAGTAAATCGGCAGTAACCGAAGCTGGTATCTGGCCCTGAACATCCTGTAAACATTCGCGGGTGAGCTGCATGATCTCATCCATGTCGTTTCGCGAAATCATCTGGGAAACATCCTTCGTCTGGTATTTTATGCCACTCTGCTCAATAATACCCGTAGCCGGTTTATAGCCTGAGGCCTTGCCATCTGCCTGGTGTATGCGGTCTAAATATTTTTTCTTTACATCAACCCAGTGCTGAAAATCTTCTATATACACCGGCGTTGCGCTCTCTTTGGTTACTACGTTAATAATGAAGGCTCCGGCCTCCATCTGGCTGTAAAACAAGGCGGCTTCATCCGCTTTAAGCTTTGCCTGAAACTTTTCAAGCGTTACCGGCGATGACAGTCTTTTCTTCAGGGTTTCGCCCAGCACCCGTGCCCGGTCTTTATTCTGAATATCAAAAACCGCTTTGCCATTGCCCAGCCGGGCATACGAGGCTACCAGCAGCTCAAAAGCGCTTACGTGCTGCTGGAAGTAAAGAATTTTTTCACGACCCTTGAGCGTGCTGCGCAACTGCTCGGTAATATCTGCCGCCTTTTGTAATAAGGGAATTGCTGCCGCGAAATTTTTATCTTGATAATACAAAGCTCCGGCATTATTGTACGAGCTTTCTGCCAGGCCCAGATCTCCTTTGGCCCTCGCTTTTTCTGCCGCTTCAACGTACAATTGTTTGGCTTTCTCTTTGTCGCCCTGTTGCCATAATGAAATAGCTGTATTGGGGGTAAACTCATCGTATAAAGCATCCAGGTTATTCAGTTTGGCCGTGTTTAATGCCTGCTGAAAATAAAAAGCCGCTTTTTTACGGTCGACGGGAATGGGCGATGCCACATACGCTATACCCAGAAAATTGCTGGCATTTGCCTGGTACCAGGCATCGCTTGTAGTATTCTGAACCTTGCTAAGCGTTTCGGCAATAACTTTAAGGCTTTGCAGGGCGGTGGGGTCAGACTGCTGCACCCCGTTCATGAGTGTGGCGTAGTAGTACAAAAAATTCGCTTTCTCATTACCATAATTAATGGCTGCGGGAACCAGCTTCCAATAAGCATTGCCAAAAGAAACGCCTTTTTCATAGTCGTTAACCCGCTGATAGTGCGAAAGCACAATAGCTGCCGCAGATAGCTGGGCAGTAGCCATAATTTTGCCGGGGTAGCTTTTAGCCATATCCAGCGACTGCATGGCGTAAGGAAAATCGTAATCGTTGGCTGCATTAAAAAAGTTTTGCGCTGCCACAAAGGCCACTGTCGATCTCAGAAACTGAAATTCGGCAGGAACCTGGGCAAATAAACCGAGCGCCTTGTCAAAAGCGGATTTGGCCGGCGTATATTTTTTCGCGTTGATTTGCTGTACAGCCTCGTTAATAAGAGCGTTGATTTGTATGAATGTTTTGTTTCTTGCCGGATGCGCCGTTTTAACATACGTAAGCACTTCGTTGAAAACCGCCGGGTTTACATGATGCGCTATAATATCATTCAGGTCTTTCTCAACAGCCGGCAGGTTGTTGCCATCCGGGTCGAGCCATAAAGCCAGATTCAGGAACCCAAGCCCTTCGCTTTTTCTGTTCTGGGCATACAGCACATACGCTTTTATAATGGTAGCACCTATATCCATCTGGTATAACTGGTAAGCGTTATCAGCATAGGCCGATGCCTGCGTTAAATCGTTTTTCAGCAGGTAGATCCAGGAAATTTGAACGTGCACACCGCTATATCCGGGCGCCTCTTTCAGCAAGGCCTGAAATTTGGGAAGCGCCTCGTCTGGTTTACCGGCATTGCTCAGTTGCCAGGCCTCCTGAAACCGGGCATTAAAATCCTGCGAGTAACCTGCTAATGGCGCAAGTATTGCAACAAGCAGCAGTATGAAGATGCGTTTTTTTACCATCGTATTGAGAGACGTGTGTTAACAGAGGTAAAGATATTCTGATAGATCAGGCGTCTGCAATACCGGGAAATACGTAGATGATGTATTTAGATAAAAGATATTAGATGAAATCAGCTTTACTGCCCTGAATGAGAAAAGAGTGGATTTTCACTTTGCTGGTAGCTAAACCTCACGGGGTTTCTGAAACTTGTCAGGCTTGCAAGTTTAACAGCACTGTCCTGACTTAGCTAAACCCGGTTGCAGCGAATACCGGCCTTGTGGCTAATGCCCTGCGAGGTATCGGGGCGGGCCTGTGCAGTATAAGCGGAAGACGGGACTATCCTGTGCTGATGCAATACTGTCTTTGCTTTTCAAACTAAAAAACAATCAGTAAAAAGACATTGTAAAATAAATCGCAAACTGTATTGTGATTGTTATTTATTATTCGGATATTTGCAAACTCTTTAAGAGGCTGTAGTTTATAACGAACGAAATACACACATAGTTATGTCGAGAATTTGTGATTTAACAGGGAAAGCGCCTTTAAATGGTCACCACGTATCGAACTCGAACGTGAAAACCAAGCGTAAATTTTATCCTAACCTGAAAATAAAGAAATTTTATATCCCTGAAGAAGGGAAATGGATTACGCTGAAAGTATCTACATCGGCTATTAAAACCATTAACAAAAACGGCATTTCGGCTGTTATTGATAAATTTTTGAAAAAAGGATACGTATAATATAAGCATACGGCTTTGCTGTACGCATAACACGATAAGAAAATGGCTAAGAAAGGCAACAGAGTTCAGGTGATATTAGAGTGTACCGAACACAAAGAGAGCGGTTTACCGGGTATGTCTCGTTACATTACCAAAAAGAACAAAAAGAATACTACCGAGCGCCTGGAGTTGAAAAAATACAATCCGGTGCTGAAACGCGTAACTGTTCATAAAGAGATAAAATAAGGTTAATGGTTAGAAGGCGAAAGCCTGATTTTCATTCAATCAGTTAAATTTATAAAACATGGCAAAGAAAGTAGTTGCAACCCTTAAAACAGGTAAAGGTAAAGAATATTCGAAAGTTATTACCATGGTGAAATCACCTAAAACCGGCGCTTATTCTTTTAAAGAGATTATTGCACATAACGATCACGTTAAAGACGCTATTGCAGCAGCAAAAGCATCTGCACAATAATAAATTGTTCTAACAAAATATAAGAGCCGTCCAGATTTGATTCCGGAGGGCTTTTTTTGTTATCTGTAGTTTCATCAAATAAATGTCTTATGGGATTATTTGATTTTTTTAAGAAAAAAGATACTTCGGTACAGGAGCAGGAAGCCTTGGACAAGGGGCTTGAAAAAACAAAGGAAGGTCTGTTTTCGAAAATCACCAAGGCGGTAGTTGGTAAATCTACCGTTGATGATGATGTGCTCGACGACCTGGAAGAAGTGCTGGTAACATCGGATGTGGGTGTAAATACTACGCTGAAAATTGTTAAGCGTATTGAAGAGCGTGTTGCCCGCGATAAATATGTAAGCACATCGGAGCTGAACGGCATTCTGCGTGATGAAATTCAGCAGTTGCTGGCAGAAAACAACAGCAACGATTTTCAGAACTTTGAATACGGCAGTCATAAGCCTTACGTGATTATGGTGGTGGGAGTGAATGGCGTAGGCAAAACTACTACTATTGGTAAGCTGGCTCATAAGCTGAAAGCTGCCGGAAACCAGGTGGTGCTGGGCGCTGCCGATACGTTCAGAGCCGCGGCTGTTGACCAGTTAAAATTATGGGGCGAACGTGTGGATGTTCGTGTGGTGGCTCAGCCTATGGGTTCTGACCCGGCTTCGGTAGCGTTTGATACGCTGCAATCGGCTGTTGCTAATAATGACGATGTGGCAATTATTGATACGGCTGGTCGTTTGCATAATAAGGTAGCCCTGATGAACGAGCTGAGCAAGATTAAAAACGTAATGCAAAAGGTTGTACCCGGCGCTCCGCACGAGATTCTGCTGGTGTTGGATGCTTCTACCGGGCAAAATGCCATTGAGCAATGCCGGCAGTTTACCCAGGCAACAGACGTGAATGCGCTGGCTCTAACCAAGCTGGATGGTACGGCTAAAGGCGGCGTGGTTATCGGCATATCCGACCAGTTTAAAATACCGGTAAAGTACATTGGCGTGGGCGAGGGCATGGATCACCTGCAACTGTTTGACCGGAAAGCGTTTGTGGATAGTTTGTTTAGATGATTAAAGAGGGTTACACAGATTGCCTGGATTTCACAGATTACAAAGAGAAATTTATAAATAGATAGAATATTCACAATCAAGCATCCGTGAAATCCCCAAATCGGTGTAATCTCATTAATCCGCGTAATCCCCCATTAATATGGAACCTGAATTACTGCATGCTCAGTTAACTGAGAAAATTATTGGATGCTGTTTCGCCGTTCACCGGGAATTAGGGCCGGGTTTTAATGAGAAGATTTATTCAAGAGCGCTTCAGATACTATTTTTAAAAGAAGGAATCCGTTTTACGGCAGAAAAGGAGTTTGTAGTAATGTTTGATGGCAAGCAAGTTGGAAAATTCAGGTGTGATTTATTTATAGAAGATAAAGTGATTGTGGAACTAAAGTCAGTAACAGGAATTCAGCCCAAGCTATTTCAAAACCAGCTAATATCATATCTAAAAGCCGGCAAAGTAAAAACCGGACTACTCATAAATTTTGGCAACGCCAGCTGTGAAGTAAAACGTTTATCGGTGTAATCTACTAATCTGCGTAATCAAAACAATCCGTGTAATCGTCTAAATCAGTGTAATCCCTTAAATTATCAGTGTAATCCCTTAAATTTGTGTAATCCTAATATATGAACAGCATAATCATACATACAGATAGTGATAGCGATTTATCTCTGCTAAAGCAACTGGCTAAAAAAATGGGATTGTCGTCTCATGTTGTATCTGGAAGTGAGAAAGAGGACATTGGTTTGGCTTTGGCTATAGAAGAAAATGATTCTGCTGATAACCTGACCAGGGAAGAGGCCGTATCTTATTATCAGGCTTTAAAGAATGAAAATAAGCTATAATCGCAGGTTTCTTAAAGATTTGGTCAGACTCCCTCAAAAAGACAGAATTAAAATTGAAGAGTTTGTGTTCGGTGAAGCCGGGAAGTACAATGCTTCATCAGACATTGAAAAACTTGAAAAATTAAGCGGTTATTCACATTACTATAAAATACGCTTTGGTAATTACAGGGTGGGTGTGAAATTAATTGATGAAGAATTGGTATTTGAAAGAGTATTGCATCGAAAGAAGTCTATAAGTATTTCCCTTAAATCATCTGTGCAATCATACCATCTGCGTAATCTCCCCAATCCGTGTAATCCCTTAAATCTGTGAAATCTCACTAATGAAATCCAAAACAATAAATAAACCCCGTGTAAATGTTATCACGCTCGGCTGTTCCAAGAATGTGTACGATTCTGAAGTGCTGATGGGACAGCTTCGCGGTAACCAGGTTGATGTAGTACATGAGGCGGAAAACGTAGGCAGCGATGATATTGTGGTAATCAACACCTGCGGCTTTATCGACAATGCCAAACAGGAATCTATTGATACCATTTTGCAGTACAGTCAGCTAAAGGAAGAGGGGAAGCTGGGCAAACTTATTGTGACAGGATGTTTATCCGAACGCTATAAACCCGAACTGGAAACCGAAATAACCAATGTGGATGCTTATTTCGGTACGAACGATTTGCAGCACATTTTGCATACGCTGGGCGCTGATTACAAGTATGAGCTTATCGGCGAACGCCTGCTCACTACGCCATCGCATTTTGCCTATTTTAAAATTGCCGAAGGCTGTAATCGTCCCTGTTCATTCTGCGCTATTCCGCTGATGCGTGGCAAGCATGTGTCAAAGCCCATTGATGAACTGGTAAAGGAAGCCAAAAGCCTGGCCCGGAATGGCACTAAAGAGCTGATTCTGATTGCCCAGGATTTAACCTATTACGGACTGGATTTATATGGCAAGCGCAACCTGGCCGATTTGCTGCGCAACCTGTCGGATGTAGATGGTATAGAATGGATACGTTTGCAGTATGCTTATCCTTCCGGTTTCCCGATGGAAATCCTGGATGTGATGAATGAGCGTGAAAATATCTGCAATTACCTCGACATGCCGCTACAGCATATTACCGATAACATGTTGCGTTCTATGCGGCGTGGTATTGATAAGCAAAAAACCATCGACCTGGTAAATGCCATCCGTGATAAAGTTCCGGGTATCGCTTTGCGTACCACGTTAATATGCGGTTACCCCGGCGAAACCGGGCAAGACCACGAAGAAATGAAAGCCTGGGTAGAGCAAACCCGTTTTGACCGTTTGGGATGTTTCACCTATTCGCACGAAGAAAAAACACACGCCTATTCGCTGGAAGATAATATTCCGCAGGAAGTTAAGGAACAGCGTGTGGAAGATATTATGGACGTGCAGCAGGTTATTTCTTACGAGATAAACCAGCAGAAAATTGGCAAGACCTTTAACGTGCTTATTGATAAAACTGAGGGCGAGTACCTGGTTGGCCGCACCGAATTTGATTCTCCCGAAGTTGACAACGAAGTGCTTATCCCGGCAAAAGAGAACTACGCCGCTGTAGGCAGCTTTGTTAATGTAATCATAGACCGGGCGGAGGATTTTGATTTATATGGGCGGATAGTGAAGTAAAGCTGTTTTCTCAGCAAGAGAGAACTTTGTCAACCTTCACAAGGTTGACAAAGTTTAAAGATCTAATGAACTAAAAGCGGTTAATTCCTTGTCATTCAGATAGTCACTGTATAATTCTTCGGCAGCCAATTCCATTTGCTGATTTAGCTCATCCTTTTTAATGGATTTAAGAGTTTCTTCTACCACATAAAACCGTTTGGCAAGTGGCAGGCGCTGAATTTCTTGTATTAAATCTACTGTTTGCATCCGTTTCTAATATGAGATATGTATTCAATACCAACAATTCTTTAAAAGGAGTGTTGAGTACGTGCTGTATACATCTTATAAAGTTACAAAATAAAATAAGAGTATGCGTTGCATATTCCTGGACAGAATACGTTATCCAATATCGACACATTGTCAAATAACGGGATACCTGTTACAAGATTGCGGCTTTTGCTTAACTTCGTCCCCCGATGAATGCCACATACATCGATTACGAGGAAACCCATGCCTTTTCAGATACCGTAATAAGTTATCTGTGTAACGATACACGATTGAAGCCATTCATTGTTCAACAAGCGGATATAACGGGTTTCAGCCGGTTGCTTCAGGAAAAACATTTTAACGGAAATAGGCAGCTACTGGCCGAAACGCTTACTAATCAATATCGTGATACCGGTATAAAAGCGGACGAGAACCCGGTCGTTTTCAGCAATATTGAATCGCTGAAGCAGGAGAATACCTATACGGTAACTACCGGTCATCAGCTTAACATTTTTACCGGTCCTTTATATTTTATTTATAAAATAGTTACCGCCATCAACCTGGCAAAAGAACTAAAGGAAAATTTCCCGGATAAGCATTTTGTGCCGGTGTACTGGATGGCTACCGAAGACCATGATTTTGCCGAGATTAACCACACCTATCTGCTCAATAAAAAAATAAGCTGGAACGTCACCGCGAGTGGAGCGACAGGACGTATGGCCACCAAAACCATTGCCGAAGCCATAAAACAGTACCAGGGTATTTTGGGAATATCAGCCAACGCGGTCAAATTGTCGCGACTGATTGAACATGCTTACCTGAATCATCATACACTTGCCGATGCCACACGTTACCTGGTAAATGCCTTATTTTCTGAATACGGTCTGGTAATTATTGACGCGGACAACAAGAACCTCAAAGCCCAATTTGCAGGTATTATTGAGCAGGACATCATAGAACAAAACAGCTACAGGCTGATAGCGGAAAGCAGCGAAGCATTACAGGAAGCTGGTTTTAAAACGCAGGTCAATGCCCGCGAAATCAATTTCTTCTACCTGAACGGCGAGCTGCGGGAACGCCTGACGGAAAAAGATGGGCAATATTTTGTATTAAACAGTGATATCAGCTTTACCGCTAAGGAGCTGAGGCAGGAAATCCGGCAGCATCCCGAGCGGTTTAGTCCTAACGTGATACTTCGCCCGCTTTACCAGGAAGTTATTTTGCCGAACCTGGCTTATATTGGTGGTGGCGCTGAGATTGTTTACTGGCTGCAGCTCAAAAAGAATTTTGGTTTTTACGAGGTCGATTTTCCCATATTGATATTGCGTAATTCGGCTATGATTGCCGACGATGTCATAGCTGGAAAACTGCGCCGGCTTGATTTGAACTTTCCGGATTTATTTAAGCCTGTCGAGCTTATCCGGCAAGAGTGGGTGAAACAGCATACGGATAAAGATTTGTCCCTTGCCGATGAGTGGCAGGAAATGCGATGTATCTTCGAGAAAATCAAGCTTCGGGCCTTTAAAATAGATACTACGCTGGCTCCCAGTACAGAAGCTGTGAGGGAGCGGTTGCATCACCAGCTTCAAAGCCTGGAAAAAAAGCTGCTGAAAGCCGAGAAACGCAATTATGCAACGGCACTGGGGCAAATAGAGCGACTACGGGAAAAACTGTTTCCTGGTGGTGGTCTTCAGGAAAGGAAGGAGAACTTTGGGATGTTCTATGTGCAGTACGGAGATGAATTTATCCGCACATTAGTACGGTATTTCAAGCCACTGGATTTTAAGTTTACTATTCTTTATTAATGAACTTATTTAAGCTTTTGCCAAACCACAACTTGTCCGACTATTGGCGGATAGAAGCATAGAAATTGCGTTGCATTAGGCGTTGAAATATTGAGCCAATCATAGTATTTTCATCGAAGATGAAAATCTTTGAGCCTCTTTCTGTTAACTATAACTATATAAAGAAACTATGTCCCTATGTGGTTTATTTAGACAGCTTCAATGTACACTTGTCAGGTTTTTTATTTTTGAATTTTTACTTTTGACTTTCCTCAATGATTGTATCAGAATCTGAACTACGAAATTTTACCGAACAGGTTTTTAAGCAAATGGGCTGTCCCTCGCAGGATGCCGTTTTAGCTGCGGATGTGTTATTGCGTTCTGATTTGCGGGGAATTGATTCGCATGGTGTAGCCCGTCTAAGCGGATATGTGCGATTATGGGAAAAGAAACGGATTAATCCTAAACCGGAGATAAAAATTGTTCATGAAACCGCTACCACGGCAACAGTAGATGGCGACAGTGGTTTAGGCCTTGTGGTTGCCCCCTTCGCTATGGATGTTGCCATCGCGAAAGCGGAAAAATATGGCTCAGGTTGGGTATCTGTGCGTAACTCAAACCATTTTGGTATCGCCGGTTATCATGCGTTAAAGGCGGTAGCGAAAGACATGATTGGTTTTGCCATGACCAATGCCAGTCCGCTGGTTGCGCCCACCTTTACCACGGAGCGTTTGCTGGGAACCAATCCCATGTGTTACGCTTTTCCGGCGGGCAAATATCCGCCTTTAATTGTCGATATGGCTACATCGGCGGCAGCCAATGGCAAGCTGGAAATTGCACAGCGTTCGGGAAAAGAAATCCCGGAAGGTTGGGTGCAAACCAGTGCCGGAGCTGTCAGTACCGACCCGCATGCCTTAAAGCAGGGAGGTTCGTTGCTTCCCCTGGGCAGCGACCGCGAGCATGGAAGCCATAAAGGTTTTGGGTTAAGCGCAACGGTAGATATTCTTTCGTCGGTACTTTCCGGAGCCAACTACGGGCCCTGGGTTCCGCCGTTTGTAGCTTTTATTGACCCGTTGTCCGATTTACCGGGACAGGGTATCGGGCATTTCCTGGGTGCTATGCGGGTTGACGGTTTCCGCCCGGTTGATGAATTTAAGCAGCACCTGGATAACTGGATAAGTCGGTTTAAATCGGCAAAACCGGTCCATGCAGAACAGCCTGTAATTATCCCCGGCGAACCGGAATACGAAGCAGAGCAGGAACGTAGGGTAAACGGTATTCCCCTGGTTGACGCCGTTGTTGATGATATGAATATACTTGCCGAACGCTTTGGCATTGAGAAGCTTCGTGCCTATACGGCTTAATGCGAGCAGAAATGTTACAATAAATAATTCGGGCAAAACCGGTATGGTTGATAATTTCGTTATAATTTTGATGTATGAGCATTTGCGTAGAAGAGCTTACTAAAGTGTACGAATCGCAAAAAGCGGTTGATAAAGTATCTTTTACAGCACAAAAAGGTCGCGTATTAGGGTTTCTGGGGCCAAACGGCGCCGGTAAATCCACCGTGATGAAAATCCTCACCTGCTTTATTCCGCAAACATCAGGCAAGGCAACCGTAAACGGTTATGATGTGAATCTCAATCCCATAGATGTACGGCGTTGTGTAGGATATTTGCCCGAACATAATCCCCTGTACCTGGATATGTATGTCAAAGAGTTTCTGACTTTTGCAGCAGGGATGCACAAACTACCTGATAAAACCAGGCATGTTGCCCGTGTTATTGAGCATGTTTCCCTGGGCGATGAGCAGCATAAGAAAATAGGAGCCTTATCAAAAGGTTACCGGCAGCGGGTGGGTTTGGCCCAGGCGCTGATTCATGACCCGCAGGTGCTGATTTTAGATGAGCCAACATCGGGCCTTGACCCGAATCAGCTAATTGGCATTCGCGGTTTGATTCGTGAGCTGGGTAAAGACAAAACAGTCATCCTGTCTACGCACATTATGCAGGAAGCAGAAGCTGTGTGCAATGATGTGGTGATTATTAACCGGGGACGCATTGTTGCTAACGATGCACTGGATAACCTGCAGGTCACGTATCCCGGTAAGGGGCTTGAAGAGATTTTTATCACGCTCACTACAGCCGGGCAGAAATGATAAACAAAGGTTAAAAAGTAAACAGATTTATCCCATTGCTGTTAGGTAGTTAGAACGGATGTGGTTTTAATCAAAAAAGTATGAAGAAAGTAGTTTGGGGAATAATGGCGTTGTTTTTCAGTACAGCAGTTTGGGCGCAAAAACAGCCTGAATATATTGCCAAACCCCGTTTTAATATCGGCGCTGAATTTGGCCTGCCAACCACAGGCAGCTATGCAGAACTATTCACCATTGGGTTTGGCGGTTCCGGAAAGCTGGAAGTTCCGGTTACCAAAACTTTTTACGCTACTGCTACAGCCGGTTTTATTACATACTATCTTAAAGAAGGCGTTTCGCCCACTTACAACAGAAGTTATATTCCGTTAAAAGCCGGAGGTAAATATTATTTTAATCCGATGATATATGCCGAAGGAGAATTGGGAATAAGTATTGGCATGCAGCGCAAAGCCGGTTCAGCCTTTGTTTGGGCACCAGGTGTGGGTACATCATTCAGCATTGCCAAAGATGGTTACCTGGATGCCGGTATCCGGTATGAAGGCTGGGAGCGTAACGGAGGCAACCTTGACCAGTTTGCCCTTCGGGTTGCATACAAATTCTAAGAAGCTGCCTAAAAATAAAAACTTCACGTCATTTCGACGAGGTAAGAGGAGACCACGGAGTAGCTGCGAAGCAAAATATCTATAGCGCTAAGCCTCGGCTTGAATACCCTACGCGATACAATCGCTGTTTTCTACCGAGTTGCAAACCTACTGTGTACCCACATCTTTAACAATATTTACAGCCCTCGCCTGCACTCTACCTTGTCCTCTCACTACCTTTGTTAATCACTGTCCCCCACTGGAGGGGGTAGGGGGAGGAAAAGACAATTATTTATATTTAGTGAAAATATAGTAGAATGGAAAAGGCCAGTAAATCCAACTATTGGAACTATAATCCTAAATTAAAGTCATTTGCTACAAGTAACCGGAAAAACATGACTAAGGCTGAGGCATGTCTATGGAAATACCTGTTAAGTGGAAGAAAACTGATGGGATACCGGTTCAACAGACAAAGACCCGCGGGAAATTATATTGCTGATTTTCTATGTAAAGAGCTGATGTTAATTATTGAGGTGGACGGCATTACACATCAATTTGAAGAAGTTAACTTAAAAGACCAGAACCGTCAAAAAGACTTACAGGCGATGGGCTTCACGATTATACGCTTTGATGATGATGAAGTGTTGCATGAGATGGCAAATGTAGAGAGGACATTAATGCACTATATAGAGATTTACAAATCAGGTAAATAAGAAATACCCTCCCCCTGCCCCCTCCAGCGGGGGACACCGTTCTACAACGGTATTTGCAACAACAAAAACAGTACAAGTAATAACTGGAAGTACTGGAATAATTGTGGGTACATAGTAGGTTGCAAACGCGGACGAGTAGAATGACGATAACTATTTTTGACAGTCTCTAACAGAGTCCTTTTCTTTTGAGCGGATATTAGCTAATTTCGACCTCGTCATGCTAACAGTATTCCGCAAAGAAATAGCCGCTTATTTAGGTTCCCTGGTAGCCTATATCATTATTGGCATTTTTTTGCTGGTTGCCGGCCTGTTCCTGTGGGTTTTTCCCGATACAGCCATTCCCGATTACGGCTATGCCGGGCTTGACAGCTTCTTTAATATTGCGCCTTACCTGTTCATGTTCCTTATCCCGGCAATCACCATGCGTTCGTTTGCCGAAGAGCGGAAGGAAGGAACATTTGAGCTGCTGGCTACCTGGCCGCTAACCGACTGGCAGATAATTATGGGTAAATATTTAGGCAGCCTGGCTATTGTGTTGCTGGCATTGCTGCCTACGCTCATATATTACTATACCGTTTATCACCTGGGAGCGGTAACAGGCAATATTGATACAGGCGCTGTAATTGGCTCATATATTGGGTTGCTATTATTGGGGGCAGGTTTTACGGCGATAGGTATTTTTGCGTCCTCGCTTACCAAAAACCAGATTATCGCTTTCGCGATAGCGGTATTTTTAAGCTTCTTCGCGTTCAGCGGATTTGCCTCGTTAAGCAACCTGATTGCCTTACAATCGGTAGATACAATGATTGCTTCGCTGGGAATCAGCCAGCATTACGAGGCGGTGAGCCGCGGAGTGCTCGATACACGGGATTTGGTCTATTTCCTGAGCTTTTCAGCATTATTTCTTGTGTTAACTAAAACAGTTTTAGCTGGCAGAAAATGGTAAATCGAAAAAGAACCGATATTAGTTTTCTGCTTATCTGCATTGCTGTTATCCTGGCAGTAAATGTGTTGAGTTCATCGTATTATGGACGTATAGACTTTACCGCCGAGAAACGATATACCCTATCGCCGGTTACAAAAAATATCCTGCAAAAGTTAAAGGGAAATATACAGGTTACCGTATATCTGGATGGCGATTTCCCGGCTGGCTTTAAGCATCTGCGCAATGCTACCCGCGATGTACTGTCTGATTTCAAAGCGTATGCCGGTGGGAATTTTCGCTATGCGTTTGTTAATCCCTCGCAAGGTGATGAGGCTACACAACAGGCCACTTACGAAGAGCTTATATCTAAGGGATTAGAGCCTACTAACCTGAGTGTAAAAACCGAAAACGGGCTTTCCCAGAAAATCATTTTCCCCGCGGCGCTGGTTACGTATAATGGCCGGCAGATACCGGTAAAGCTGCTACAAAATCGTATGGGAGCAACACCGGACGAGGTGCTGAATAACTCGATAGAAAATCTGGAATACGCGTTTGCCAGCGCCATTGTAAAAGTTTCGTCGGGAGGTAAACCGCGGGTTGGCTTTACCGAGGGCAACGGCGAGCTAACCGATTTGCAACTATCTGATGCCATGCGGACACTGGAAGACGGTTACGAGGTGGGTAGGGTAGACCTTCGGCAAATTACGTTTGAAGGCTTGGATAAGCTTAAATTATTGATTATTCCCAAACCCGACCGGGAGTTTTCTGAAGCCGAAAAATATAAGCTGAATTATTTTGTAATGCGTGGCGGGCGTGTGCTGTGGGCTATTGACCAGGTAAATGCCGAAATGGATAGCTTACAGGGACATGGAGCACAGCAGCTCACCTTTCCTAAAAAACTGAATTTAGACGATATCCTGTTTAAGTACGGAGTGCGCATTAGTTACAACCTGATTGCCGATATGAATTGCGCCCAAATACCGGTAAACGTGGGCAGCGTTGGCGGACAACCGCAAATCCAATTGGTTCCCTGGTTGTTTTATCCCATATTTATGCCAACGGCACAGCATCCACTGGTGCGCAATCTTGACGGTATCCGCAGCGAGTTTGCCAGCACTATTGATACCATTGCGGTTAAAGGTATCCGTAAGCAGGTTATTCTTTCATCATCTCCATATTCGCGGATATTAAATGCTCCGGGAATGATTTCGCTGAAAATGATTGAGCAGGAGCCCGACCCCAATGATTTTAAAAGTGTTCCATTGCCAACCGGGGTATTGCTTGAGGGAAATTTTCCTTCCGATTTTAAAAACAGGCCCGTTCCCGATGGTATTCCGCAGCAGGTCAGCCTGCCGGATACCAGCAAATTTACCCGCATGATTGTGCTTTCGGATGGTGATATCCTGAAAAACCAGGTCAATGCTAAAGACAATTCGCCGTTCCCGCTGGGGTATGACCGGTACACGCAGCAGCAGTATGGAAACAAGGCGCTTTTGCTCAACATTGTCGATTATCTTACCGATGACTCGGGAATTATCAGCCTGCGCAACAAAGAAGTGAAACTGCGTTTGCTTGACCGGGCAAAAGTACGTGCCGAAAAGCTGAAATGGCAGTTAATAAATGTGTTATTCCCCTTATTGCTGGTGGTTTTGTGCGGCGTGCTGCAGCAATATTACCGCCGCAGAAAATATGGATAAAATTTTTAGCTGTTACATGCTTTAATTTGTATTTTAGCGGTGCACATCGTCCGAAATATTCCTGGGACTTTGGATGCTTTTAAGAGAGTTTTATAACATTTTGTCGTATACATGAGATTTATTGTTTCCACATCCACGCTGTTAAAACAGCTTCAGGCAGTAAATGGTGCCTCAAGCAGCAGTACCGTATTGCCTATTTTAGAAAATTTTCTTTTTGAGATACGCGATGGCATCCTGACCATTTCTGCTACCGATTTGCAGACCAGCATGACCACATCTCTGACCGTAGAATCAAAGGAGGAAGGGAAAATAGCGATACCCGCTAAAATTTTGCTGGAAACACTGAAAACGTTACCCGACCAGCCTATTGCCTTTACGGTTGATGACCAGACCTTTGCCGTTGAAATCAGTGCCGGCGATGGAAAATATAAGCTGAGCGGCGAAAACGGCGAAGACTTTCCGAAAATACCAACGGTTGAAAATGCTTCGGCGGTAAATCTTCCCGCTTCTGTACTTTCAGAAGCCATAAACAAAACTATTTTTGCGGTAAGTAACGATGAATTACGTCCGGCTATGACCGGTGTGTATTGCCAGCTAAGCCCGCAACATGTTACGTTTGTTGCTACCGATGCGCATAAACTGGTGCGTTATCGCCGCAAAGATGTCCGGTCTGACGCGGCAGCATCGTTCATTATCCCTAAGAAGGCCCTTAATTTATTGAAATCCTCGTTGCCGTCAGATGATGTTAATGTTTCGGTAGAATATAACAGTACCAGTGCGTTTTTCCGTTTTGGTAACATCAATTTAATTTGCCGGCTTATTGATGAACGTTACCCGGATTACGAAGCTGTTATACCGCAAAACAATCCCAACAAACTGACACTTGACCGTGCCTTGTTCCTAAACTCGCTGCGTCGTGTGGTTATCTTCGCCAATAAAACCACGCATCAGGTGCGCTTAAAAATCAGCGGAAGCGAATTAAATATCTCATCAGAAGACCTTGATTTTGCTAATGAAGCACATGAGCGTTTAGGCTGTCAATATGAAGGTGATGATATGGAAATAGGCTTTAACGCCCGTTTTCTGATAGAGATGCTGAGCAACCTGGGCGGCGAGGAAGTGGTGCTGGAAATGAGCACACCAAACCGTGCAGGTTTACTGATACCGCAAACCAATGATGAGAATGAAGATGTGCTGATGCTGGTGATGCCTGTTATGTTAAACAGTAATGCCTAAAAATATACACACTTAGAGGCTGTCTAAAAAGCTTGCTGGAGTCATCCTGAGCTTGTCGAAGGATTGGTTCATCATGGCTAAAAACGCTTCGACAAGCTCAACGTGACTATAATTTTAACGGTTTTGTTAGCTTTTTAGACGAGTTTTAAGATATAAATTCCTTCTTGTTTTATAGGATTTATGGTAATGGCCTGGATATTGTCCAGGCTTTTATGTTATATAAAATGCATATTACCATGAAAACGATTAAAACAGTAAACAAAAAAACGCTCTGTCTGGCAGTGGTCGCCCTGGGTTTAACAGGAGTACTGTCTTCCTGCTCTAAACATGATGATGACGATGTATATGCCAGCGGTTCTGTAGATGTGATGGTGGTGAACGGCAATGAAGCCTCTGCACCGCAAAACTTTTATCTGGATGACGCTAAAATTAACGGAAGCGCCGTAGCGTACACCGAAGCTACATCGTATGTAAAGACCCGGTCGGGTAACCGTAAAGGTGAATTCCGTTCGTCTGTAACCGGACAGGTCAATACTTCCGCTACGTACACCATCCAGAAAGACCGTCACTACACCTTTTATTACACCGGTAACGCAAGTGCTTCAGATGCGGTAATGACCGAGGACGATTTATCTTCGCCGTCATCCGGAAAGGCTAAAGTGCGTTATGTTCACTTAAGCACTGCGGCAGCTTCTAATGTAGATGTGGCAGTGCAGGGCGGAGCAAAACTTATTTCCAACCTGGCCTATAAATCGGCTACAGCCTTTTCTGAGATAGAGGCCGGTACTTACAACCTGCAACTGCTTGCCGCCGGAACTGCAAATGTTGCCCTGAGTATCCCGAATATAACTTTCCAGGCCGGAAAGATTTATACGGTATATGTTTCCGGAGCAACTTCGGCAACCATTTCTTATCACGTTATAGTTAATCAATAAATAATTGGTTTTATTGAATAAAAGAAAGCCCGGTATCGTCCGGGCTTTTTATATTTGTAGTCATATTAAAATGAAAGTCGCTGATTTGCACGGTATTTTTTGGGGAGCTAAGCCGGTTTTAAAAACAGGCCGGGTGCTGTATGGGCTGTTGCTTATCGCGATATTTGGTACGGGCTGCTCAAAAGATGAGTTATCCGGGGCTAAAATCACTACGGCTATCATGACGGTGAATGCGGCCTCGAACTTCCCTGATATGAACTTTTATCTTGCTGATTTGCAAGGTCAGCAGATTAACCCGGATGGAGCGGTGCAATATCCCGGTAACTCCGAATACATCACACCTTATCAGGATAATTTCCGTTTCGGGATTCAGATTCCCGGCGAATCTGATTTCCATGTGCTGGATACAACCGGGCAGCGAACAGATACATTAGGGTTTGCCGGAGGTAAATATTATACCATTTTCGCCGTTCGCAGGTCAGCAGCGGCAAGCAGCGCTGATTCTATCAGGGTAATTATTACAGCCGATGATTTATCGGCGCCCGTAACAGGTAAGGCAAAGCTGCGCTTTATTAACCTTACGCCGGATGCGCCGGGCATAGATGTTGTGGCAAGAGACAGCTCGACACTGTTCAGAAACCAGACATTTGGTAACATGTCATCGTTTATAACCCTGTCGCCTAAAACCTCGCTGATATTAGAGCTGCACGAAACCGGGAAAACCGATATAAAGCTCACACTTCCTGCGCTGGTAATACAGCCTGATAAAATCTATACGCTTTGGAGCAGGGGATTGTGGAGCAGCACCACCGGTACCACAGCGCTGGGTTTAAATGTTATAACTAACAAATAATCAGTATTTTGCAGGGATAAATAAACTTGTAAAAACAATAAACAATGTTGTGGTTACGTTGTTTACAGTTAATGTCTTTTACTAAATGGTAAGACAAAAGATTAAAGGGATAAGGAGATAAGATTATGGGAACAATAAAATACATAGTGCAGGGAAAAAGGTTTTTTCTGCCGATGCTTTTAGTGGTAATTACACTATCATCCTGTTTAAAAAACAAGGATAATTATACCGAACCGCCTGCCGCTTCGCTTATGCTGGTCAACGCCTCATCCGGGGTTCCTGATATGGATTTTTACCTGAACCGTAGTTTGGTTAATAACAGCGGGCCAATTGAATATCCTTCGGCAACCAATTATTTTCAGTTGTATCAGGGTAACTGGGAAGTAGCCGTAGTCAAATACGGGGGTAATATCGCGTTAAGCGCCGGAACAGCTGTTTTTGTTGGCGGAAAATATTACACCGTTTTTGCTGCCAGAAAATCGGCAACCAGTACAGACTCTGTGGCTTTATTTGCTTCTACTGATGATTTAACAGCTCCGCCAAGCGGAAAGGCGAAAATCAGATTTATCAATTTAACTCCTGATGCTCCGGCAATAGATGTAGCTGTAAAAGACAGTACAACGGTATTAACCGGTCAGGCATTTGGTAAGATGTCCGATTTTATAACCGTTTCTCCTAAAGATGCGTTTGTGCTGGAGCTGCATGAAGCGGGTAATTCGAATGTTAAACTGACTACAGCATCATTTACCGTGCGTGCCGATAAAATTTATACGGTTTATAGCCATGGCTTGTGGAATGTAAGCTCAGGCGATACCGCTTTTAACGTGTCATCCATCAACAACTAATAATATTTGCTATATAAATGGTAGTATCATGAAACCTATGCATGATATTACTATTTTTGGCCAAAATTTACGGCCTTGGAACTGATACGCACCTTAATCGATTTCATATTACACATTGACCGTCACCTGGTAGAAATTGTAAGCCAGTATCAAACCTGGACTTACCTGATTTTGTTCCTGATTATTTTTGCCGAAACCGGTTTTGTGGTTACACCCTTCCTTCCGGGAGATTCGTTGCTGTTTGCTGTTGCGGCATTGATAGCCAAAGGAAATACCGGCTTGGATATATACCTGATGGCCTTATTACTGTGTATTGCGGCAATAGCCGGAAATACTGTGAATTATTACCTCGGCAGGTACTTAGGTGTTAAGGTTTTCAAACCGGAAAATAAGGTGCTCAAATTGGAGTACTATACAAAAACCCGTGAGTTTTTTGATAAGCACGGCGGCAAGGCGGTCATATTCAGTCGTTTTTTACCTATCATCAGAACGGTGGCGCCTTTTGTTGCCGGTGTTGGCCGGATGGAAATTGGCCGGTACACTACCTATAATATTATCGGAGGCGTTAGCTGGGTAGTCAGCTTTTTATTGTTGGGCTATCTTTTCGGGAACCTGCCCGTTGTAAAAGAGAATTTTACCATTGTGGTGCTGCTGATTATTGTCGTGTCCGTTTTTCCGGCTTTTTACGCTGCCATACAATCGCGGTTGAAAAAGGCTTAGTATTTAGTATAACGATAAAATGCAGTTTGTCATGCTGAACAACGTGAAGCATCTCGTTTTGCACTGCGGTATGAAAGTCTGTGCTGTACTATGATTATTAATATATAAGATTGCTTCGCTCGTCCCGAGACTTCGCATAGGCGTCAAGTTAACAAAGGAATACATTCAATAATGACAAAAGCACCTCCCCCTTCCTACGCACATTGCTAACACTCCCCCCCTCAAAGAAGCTATCGTGCGTACACATCCTATCACTCTTAGCTATGAAGCCGTTGTTATGTATGCGGTATGCCTACTAAGCAAATCGTCAGGTTACTTTGATAAAAGTAAGAGATTTTCCGAAGTATGCCGTCAATCCCCAAGAGCCGGACAAATCAAAAAAACAGTTGCAGAATAGTATCTTTAGCACAGCCAAGCCTTAAACGTAGTGGTTTTGTGAACAAGTTTGCATAAAGCGTTCGATCTGTACTAACGAACAAAACGAAGCGCCGCTGTTTTTTTGATGAGCGTAGGCTATGTGGATAAAGGCTCCTAGTGGGATTGACAAGCATTTTTGCCTACTTTTGATGCCTCAAAAGTAGGATGCCCTGCGGCATAGAGCGAAATAATATTTGTGTACACACGATAGCCGCTGGAGGGCCCAGGGGAGGTTGTTTTTTATTTGCCTGATTTTCAAAAATCTACGAAATAAACAAATAATTTCTCATGCGATACTTCATCATCAAAGCATAACCCCAAAGCCCATCGTCTGTAAATCTTTTTGCGGGAGGGCTTCCCAAATATTACAATTTCTCTTTTCCTCCCCCCTACCCCCTCCAAATGAGGGGGACAGTAATCGACAAAGTCAATGCTCAGGCAGCGTACAGTGCAGATAAAGGCTATAAAGGTCAATCGGCTTATTGTTAAAGATGTGTCCACACGATAGCTCAAAGAGGGGGACAGGCACAGTTGGACGCTATTTTACAAAAGTTAGGTAGTGATGGGCGTTTATATATCCGCTGCTGAAGGGACAATGGGAGGATTTACCTTTAGCTTGACGCTAATACGAGGCTTCGGAAACGCTCTTATTTTCGTCTTTGCGAGGAGGCACGATGATGCAATCTGTAACTCTCAATAACACTTATTCCTCCGGCCGGCCGATAATTTTACCTTGCTGGTAACGCTGTTCCGTTTTTTCTTCCTGCTTTTGCTCGTCCATAGTTTCAGCAGAGCCGGTTAACTTCCGTAAGTTGGGTTGCCCGGCATCTACCCAGGCCGAATACCAGTAGCTGCCTACATCAATGATAGAAAGGCGCATTTGCTGTTCAACCATGCCTTTCATGGCATCGTGGTACGCTTTTGAGTAATCCTCGGAATATTGCTTGATTACTTTCCCGTTGCGTTGGCTGAAGGCGTACTTGCGGTCGCTGGGAAATGTTTTGCTTAACCGGGCCTCGATGGATAGAACGGAATCTTTATAGGAATACGTATGAGCAACAATTTTCCAGGCTTCGGCCAGCGGATTTTCAATATACCGGGCACGGCCTACCAGGAAATCATAGTTTCCGGCAAATAATTCCGGCAGACGGCTTTCCCAGAAGCCGTGAATCCCGGTTTGTCCGGTTATCTGACCGTTATAGTTCTCGGTAGTATGCAGCGGTACATGCGCATCGGCAATGTAATGTCCAAGCTCTGTAGAGATTTTCAAAATACGCATGGAATCCTTTTGCGAAAAAGCCTTAACCAGGGCATAATAGCTGCGTTGTATTTGCCAGGGGACAATGCCATAGGCTTTCAGCGTATCTTCGGTGTATTTGGCAACAGCGTCATTCCATTTTTGCGGAATACTGTCGAACGGCGATTTGCCGTAATGGTCGGCATCCAGGTAATGGCGGGCGCCCTCTAATGAATCCGCGTATCGGCGTTTATCCGGGTCGACCGCGTGCTCGGTAATGTAAACGATATTGTTTTTATAAAATCCAGCCATATCCGACGGAAGTGTAAATATGGCCAGGTGATTGATTTGCTTGTGCGCAAAGAAACCCCACGAGCTGCAAACAAGCAGGATGCCGGTTAATGTAAGCCACAAAAGGCTTTTTGAGCCTGATTTACAAAATGTTTGAATCCTGTTTTTTTGCATGATGCTTTAATTGTAACCTTGTTTCAAAGAAGCAAGCGTATGTTGTAAACTATCCAGTTGTTCGGGCTCTATATTCTTCACCGGTAAAGGTAATATATTCGTCATGGAATCGATATTGCCCTTCGGGTCATTATAGGTTTGCACGATGATATCCTGGTTTTTGGTTTTAAGCAAAATGGTTCCCGCTTCAGTTGTGCCGATGTAATTCATATCGTCAAAGCGTTTCAGATAAAACGAGAAATATTCCTGCTTGCCGTTAGGGAAATATTTCCGAAGCCTGAAGAAGCCCTCATTACTGATGCTTAGTTCCCATTTTTTTAGTTTAATATTATCAGAAAAAGGGTCAAAGCAGCGTGAAAGCCATGTCTGCGACCATTGTACGGCGTTAAATTCAGGGTCGGCACGGAAAGCTGTACACCATATTATAAGGCCGGCGCTAAACCATAAACCCACTAACCGGCTCATTTTTATTGGTTTCTGAGATGCCATATCCGGGTATAAGTCAAAAGTTGAGTCCCGTATCCCGAATCGTTCCTCTCGGGACAGGCAGTACGGGAAAATCTCGAGCATTCGGGATAAAAAGGCCTGCCAACCTGTATTTTTGAGCGTTTGAATAAGACGTTCGTTATTGACATGACATTCGTTGCTTATTACAAATACAAATTAAAGAATTTGGTAACTTTGTAGTATGGAAATTTCTAAAAATTCCCGCGTATGGATTTACCAGTCGGATAAGCGTTTTAGCGATGAGCAGGTAGCCGAAATCCAGAATATGCTGACTGATTTTACTTCGCAGTGGCTGGCCCATGGAAAAGACCTGTATGCTAAGGCCGAAATACGGTATAACCGTTTTATTATTTTAATGGTCGATGAGTCAGTTGCCGAAGCTACCGGCTGTTCTATTGATAAGTCTGTAGCCTTAATGAAAGCAATTGAAGCCCGCTTTAGTGTGAATTTATTCGACCGGTTTAACATTGCTTACCACGAGGCCGATGAAGTTGTTTCCTGCGACAGGGCAGAATTTGAACGCTTACTCTCTGATGGAATTATCTCTGATGAAACCATTGTATTTAATAACCTGGTACAAACCGTAGGCGAGCTGGAAACAAACTGGGAAATTCCATTAAAAGACAGTTGGCACGCACAGGTGTTTAGTTTGAAGTAGAGGTTTGAGGCTTAAGGCAGAAGGTGTAAGGTGGTGTATAGTCCGAAAGTCGGGAAAGTCAGAAAGTAAAAAGAAGCAAGAACATAAAAGTTTTACGTGGTACGTTTTAGTATAGTTCGAAAGTAATTTTAGAAATAAAAAGAATTACGAGTTACTGTGTTGTGGGTTGCGAGGCACGTAACCCATAACAATTAACCAACTAACTAAATAACCAAAAAACTAAACAATAGTGAGGCTTAAAATTCCAGCTTTCTAATCCTTCGCATATTTCTTAAAATCAGTTGCTGCTTATGGTAAATATAGGCCGTTGGCTTTGCCGGCGACCACCGGCGTGGATTGGGAAATACTGCCACCAGCAGTGCTGCCTCGCTTCGCGATAAGCGGATAGCCGGTTTGTGAAAATAAGCTTGTGTAGCAGCTTCAGCGCCGTAAATGCCGTCGCCGGTTTCTATTACATTCAGGTACACTTCCAGGATGCGTTTTTTGCTCCATAGCAATTCTATTAAAGCCGTAAAATACGCTTCAAATCCTTTGCGAATCCACGAGCGGCCCGGCCACAGGAAAACATTTTTTGCTGTTTGCTGACTAATGGTGCTTCCTCCGCGAAGTGGCAGACCTTTCTCATTTTTCTGGTAGGCTTTCTGTATGGCGTTCATGTCGAAGCCCCAGTGCTGCAGAAAACGGGCATCTTCGCCAGCCACAGCGGCAAGCTTCAGGTTAGCCGAAAGCTCGTCAAAATCACGCCATTGTTTTTCCAGCTTCCAGTCTTTTCCATCAAACTTACGTTCAAGTCCCCGCTGTAGCATTAACCAGGTTACCGGCGGATTTACAAACCGGTACAACAGCACCCAGCATACCGTTACAGCGATGAAAAGTAATACAGCTTTCCGTATAACGGTTAATATGCCGGAAGCACTGAACCGGCGACGTTGGGATTTGCGTTTAGCCATTGGCTAAAAATAAAAAAGGTGCTCCGGAAACGGAACACCTTTTGTGTTATTGTGAATAATACTTATTCGGCAACTACTTCAAACGGAACCTGAACTTTAACCTCTTTATGCAGGTTAAGGTTGGCTACATATTCGCCAACAAATTTAGGCTCAACTTCAAACGTAATACGACGGCGGTCAACCTCAAATCCTTCCTTCTTCAGGGCATCGGCAACCTGTATGGTATTTACAGAACCGAAAATCTTGCCGCTTTCGCCAGCTTTAGCGCCAATAGATAATTTAACACCTTCCAGCTTAGAGGCAATAGCCAGCGCATCGTTTTTAATTTTTTCCTGTTTAAACTGGGCTTGCTTAATGTTTTCGGCCAGCACTTTCTTTGCAGAAGAAGTAGCCAAAACGGCATAGCCTTTCGGAATCAGGTAATTGCGTCCATAGCCCGGCTTAACAACTACAATGTCGTCTTTTTCGCCAAGGTTTTTAATATCCTGTTTTAATATAATTTCCATGTCGCTTATCCCCCTATTTTAATGAGTCTGTAACATAAGGTAATAAACCAATGTGACGGGCACGTTTTACTGCCTGGGCTACCTTACGCTGAAATTTCAGCGAAGTTCCGGTTAAACGGCGGGGTAATACTTTTCCCTGGTCGTTTACAAATTTCAGCAGGAAGTTGGCATCCTTATAGTCAATGTACTTGATGCCGTTTTTCTTAAAGCGGCAGTATTTTTTGCGGTTATCCTCCACCTTGGGAGCAGTAACGTACTGAATTTGCTCTTTTGCCATTATCCTGCTACCTCCTCAGTTTTTGTTTTTTTCTGGTTGAAAGCGCCGCTGCGTTTTTTCTCATTGTACGCAATGGCATGCTTGTCTAAAGCAATAGTCAGAAAACGCATTACACGCTCATCACGCTTGTATTCAACCTCCAGTTTACCAATTAATTCACCCGGAGCCTTGAATTCTGTTAGGTGATAATACCCTGTAGTTTTTTTCTGAATAGGGTACGCTAATTTTTTCAAACCCCAATTATCCTCATGGATAATTTCGGCTCCGTTATCGGTTAAAATTTTGCTGAATTTGGCAATGGCCTCTTTCGCAGAATCTTCTGATAACAACGGGGTAAGAACTACTACTGTTTCGTACTGTTGCATTTATTACTTGATTTTTAATACATTATCCCGCACTAAACGGGGACGCAAATGTAGGAACTTTTTTATAAAATTCAAACCGGTTTATCAGAAAAGCAAAGGCTGGGAGGCTTCGGCCGCTGTAGTCCCACTTTTCGCTCATACGCCTGCAAGCATTAGCCACAGGCCGGTATCCGCTGCAATTGGGTTTAGCTGGCAGAGGCAGGTGCTACAACAATTAATAGGAGATGTCTAAAAAGCTCCGATAGGGCGAAGCTCCTGCTTCGTCCGGCTACTTTAAAGCCTCTGGCTTTTGTGCCGGTACTTCTCAGGCACACGCCACAGACGTGCGCCAGCGAGGGACCAGCGAGAGTTACCTGCGTTAGCAACACTTCCAGAAACACGCCTGAGTTTTAAACTCTTTTTTATTAAACAATCCGTAGTTCTCCAAACCTTATTGCCCAGCGCACAAACTACGGTCAGTTGGCATCATCAGCAATTATAGTCTTTGGTGTTATAAACGCCATATAATGAGACACTCGTTATGAACGATCCCCAGCCAAATTGTAAGCAGATATCCGTTTAAAGTTAATTTCAATAAGCACAAAAAATCCGGAAGCTGATCAGCTTCCGGATTTTTTATTTATCCTCTAATAAGAAAGATTTTTTATGCTAATAACCGGATGGGCTCTTCTAACAACTGTTTTAAGGTTTGTAAGAAAGCAGCACCGGTTGCGCCGTCTACTACACGGTGGTCGCAGCCTAAGGTCAGCTTCATGATATTGCCAGGTACTACAGCACCATTTTTAACTACCGGTACAGCCTGGATGGCTCCTACAGATAAAATGGCTCCGTCCGGCGAGTTAATGATCGATGTAAACTCATCAATACCGAACATGCCTAAGTTAGATACGGTGAACGTTGAGCCTTCCCAATCTGACGGTTGTAGTTTCTTGGCTTTTGCTTTCGCACCGAAATCTTTCACTTCGGCAGAGATATGTGATAAGGATTTACCGTCTGCAAAACGAACTACAGGAACCAGCAAGCCGTCTTCAACAGCCATGGCCACGCCAATGTTGGTATGCTCGTTAAAGCGGATCTTATCACCTTCCCACGAAGAATTAACGGCCGGGTGTTTCTTTAAGGCTACGGCTACTGCTTTAATTACAATATCATTGAAAGATACTTTTACCGGAGCCACGTCATTGATCCGTGTGCGGGCAGCTATAGCGTTATCCATATCTACACTAATGGTCAGGTAGAAATGAGGGGCGGTAAACAGGCTTTCTGATAAGCGCTTGGCAATAACCTTACGCATTTGCGAAACAGGCTTTTCGGTGTATTTTTCTTCGCCAACGTATTGCGGAATAGTAACAGCCTGTGCACCGGCAGAAGCAGCGGCTTTCGGGGCGGCTTCTGCAATTTGTTGTGTTGAAGGTGTAAAGCCTTCGATATCTTTTTTAACAATACGGCCGCCTTCTGCCGAACCTTTTACCTGGCTCAGGTCAATGCCTTTATCTTTAGCTATTTTACGTGCCAAAGGCGAGGCTTTTACGCGTGAATCATCTGCTGATGATGAAGTGCTGGCCGCTTGTTCCTCTGGTTTTTCAGGTGTAACCGTTTCGGGTTTAGAAGATTCAGCAGCCTTGCTTTCTCCTCCTTTAGGTGCAGCAGATTGCTTTAAAAGCGGTGTAATATCGGTGCCTTCTTTACCAACAATGGCAATAATATCGTTTACCTTGGCGGCTTGTCCTTTTTCAACGCCAATATATAACAGTGTACCTTCGGCGTAAGCGGTAACTTCCATGGTGGCTTTGTCGGTTTCAACCTCAGCCAGAACATCATCGCTTTTCACCGTATCACCCACTTTTTTATTCCATTCGGCAATAACGCCTTCGGTCATAGTATCGCTTAATAAAGGCATCCGGATAACGGTTGCTCCCAGCGATTCGGGCGTAACGGTTTCGCCTTTCGATTCCTCCGCAGCAGGTTTTTCTTCCGGTTGTTTTTCTTCCTTAGTGCCAGATTCAGATTCGGGCTGGGCTGGTTTTTCCTCTTTTTTAGGGCTTTCGCCGCCGGCTGCATCCAGGGCAGCTTTATAATCTTCGCCTTCTTCGCCTAACACGGCTATCACAGCATCTACCGGAACGGCATCGCCTTCCTGTGCACCAATATATAATAAGGTACCTTCCTGGAAAGATTCGAAATCCATGGTAGCCTTATCGGTTTCTATTTCGGCAACCAAATCGCCTGAACTTACTTTATCTCCAACTTTTTTGTGCCATTTGGCGATCACCCCTTCGGTCATGGTATCGCTCATTTTGGGCATGCGGACTACTTCTGCCATGTTGTTCTATAGATTTGCGTTTATATCAGTGTCAAAGTAAAAATTATTTTCAATGAGCTCGCTAAAGCTCGGTTCAAAAGTAAAAACCCTGCCAACTGGCGGGCTCATTGATACCTTATAAAACAATAAAAAAATATCAATAATTCAAAATATCAAAATAAAGCATCGTAATCGGCTCAATACTGGCAATATAGAACAGATACGCTTTTTATATTAAATTTATCTTAGCTGCGGATAAAAGGATAATCTGCATCTACGTATACATCCTCATATAATTCATGCGATTCCGGGAACGGAGATTCTTCGGCAAATTTTACCGCATCATCAACAATATCCTTTACTTTTTGCCCTATTTCTTCGATCCAGGCTTCATCAGCATATTTTTTCTCCAGAATGGTATGTTTCACCAGTTCGATCGGGTCTTTGGCTTTATAGGATTCCAGCTCTTCTTTGGTACGGTATTTCGCCGGGTCTGACATCGAGTGCCCTTTATAGCGATAGGTACGTATCTCAAGGAAAGTTGGCCCTTCGCCGTTACGTGCCCGCTGAATGGCTTCATCCATTGCTGTATGCACCTCTGCCGGATCCATTCCGTTAACCGGAGCACAAGGCATATCGAATCCTAAACCGATTTTATAGATATCAACCATGTTGGTGGTACGTGCCACCGATGTTCCCATGGCATAACCGTTATTTTCGCAAACAAAAATCACCGGTAATTTCCAAAGCATGGCCATATTGAATGTTTCATTCAGCGCACCCTGCCGTACAGCGCCATCGCCCATGTAGCAAATATTTACGTGGTCGGTTCCTTTATATTTTTCGGCAAAGGCTATACCAGCACCTAAGGGTATCTGACCGCCTACAATGGCATGGCCGCCATAAAAATGATGCTCTTTGCTGAACATGTGCATAGAACCACCTTTACCTTTTGAACAGCCGGTAACTTTACCGTATAGCTCTGCCATTACTTTTTTAGGCTCTAAACCCAGTGCTATGGCATGTGCGTGGTCACGATAGGTAGTAATCATAGAGTCGCCTTTTTTCATCGCTGAAATGGCGCCGGCTACTACGGCTTCCTGACCTATATATAAATGGCAGAATCCACGGATCTTTTGCTGACCATACAGCTGGCCGGCTTTTTCCTCAAATTTGCGCATTAGCAGCATAGACTCATACCACTGTAAATAGGTGTCTTTAGTAATTTCTACTGAACTCATTCGATATACTTATTTTGGGAAGGCAAATCTAATCATAGATTACTAAAAAAAAGAAAATCAAAATGTTTTGTTGCTTACAGATAACATCTTTACGAAAAGAACGTTGTTGAAAAAACAATAATTTGGGGTTGTATAGCTCAACTATTTATTTTACGTTTGTAACGTTTTTGTTGAGCATGATGAGTGATGAGGCGTTTATAGTCTTGTTGTTTAACTATTAAACGAGTTTAAAAAAGAATGGGGAAAAAACTAATTGTAGCATTACTGCTTGTATGCACTTTTGTGTCTGCCCAGGCGCAAACAACACCGGCAAAAGGTTCAAAAACCGAGGTTCAGGATCCGGATAATTTAGCAAAAGATTATTTTTCACAGATTATGGGTGTAGCTATTTCGGCAACATCTAATCTAAAATTATACCAGTTTATTTACGACTGGATCGGTACGCCATACCGTCTTGGTGGCGATACCAAACGCGGTATAGATTGTTCGGGTTTTGCCTACCAACTGTATGATAAAGTGTTCAATACGGTTATCGGTAATAATTCCCGCAACATTTTCAGCATGGTAAACCCGATTGATAAGGACGAGCTGAAAGAAGGCGACCTGGTTTTCTTTAAGATCAAAAGCCGGTCGATATCGCATATCGGTGTTTATATCGGCGACAATAAGTTTGCTCATGCATCCAGCAGCCGGGGGGTTATGATCAGTAACCTGGACGAGCCTTACTGGAAACGCTATTACTATAAAGGCGGTCGTTTAATAGAATCGCTACGCGAAAAGCTAAATACCGAGAATTAATATTATCTCCAAGCCTAAATAACAACAAACACAGAAAAGCCATCTCAAAGGATGGCTTTTTTTATTGCATAAGTAAAAGATTGGAAAATAATATTACCCGAACAAAATATAAGCAATAATGAGAGTGATAAAAATGTTAAAGGTTTGAGCGATGAGGAATGCATAAACCGGTTTCCTGTTCTGTACGCCAACTAAATCCCTGAAATTAGTTTCCAGGCCAATGCTGGTAAAGGCCAGCGCAAACCATAATCCCTGTAAACTCTTAATTGGATTTTTAACGCCGGCAGTAAGCTCTGGAGACAGGAGAAAGGAAAATATAAGCGATGCGGCAATAAAACCGATAACAAACTTAGGGAACCGTTCCCAGATCACTTTTAACGTAGGGTTCGTTTCTTTATCCTGTCCGGCAGGATTCTTCGTGTAAGTCCAGTAAACAGAAATGGCAAAGGCGGCTATTCCCAGGAGCACGTTTTGTGAGAATTTTACAATGGTGCTGTACTTTAGTGCAATATCTCCAACCAGGCTTCCCGAGGCTACCACGGCACCGGTAGTATCAATAGTTCCGCCCAGCCAGGCGCCGGTAACCTCCTGCTTAAAACCGAAATAGCTGGCGATATAGGGCATAAAAACCATCATAGGAACAGCCGTAATTAATACCAACGAGATAACCAGCGAAAGTTTTTTAGAATCGCCTTTAATGGCCCCGGAGGTAGCAATGGCTGCAGAAACACCGCAAATGGATACGGCGCTTGAAAGCATCATGGAAAGTTCGCTATCTACTTTTAGCTTTTTGCACACCCAGAAAGAGAAATACCATACGGATAAAACCACCACCAGTGCCTGGATCAATCCCAGGGAACCCGCCTTTAGAATATCTGAGAAAATAACGCTTGTTCCCAGTAAAACCAAACCGATCTTTACAAAGAATTCTGAAGCCAATGATTGCCTGAGCCAGGCAGGTAGTTTGAATAAATTACCGATAAGCAAACCAATGGCCAGGCTGAAAATAACAGCTTCAAGATTGAGCACCTTTAAACGTCCGTTGCCCGAAATAATCAGGGCCAATACCGTTAGCAGGTATATTACCGGAAAACCTTTCGCTGTATTTTTTACGGAGCCGCCGGTAATAAATGTGCCTAACAAGGCAATGATGAATACATAAATAAATTGCAGGGCAATCTTTAGCAGGTTTTCTGCACCTAATACTGAGCCGGTAAGTTCAGACAGATAAGTCCAGTCATAAATTGGCGATGCCAGTATTATACCTCCTAATGAGAGAATAATAGCCAGAAAACCGAGCACAACTACGGCCCAGTCTTCGGGCAGGATTACTTTCTTTTGTAAAGCTATCATAGTAAAAATTTATTATTGTTTAATTAGTAATAACTGTAATTCGGTGGAATGAAAAACCGAAAGCGCAATAATTCTTTCTTCATACAAGGAATTGTTTTTCTCTTGTGCGATTTCAATTCTGTGTGTGTGAATCATGCGTTATATCTTCATATCTGCTGTTATTATTTCATCACCCTGAACTATTCTATATTAAATATATCTTTCAGCGCCGTTTTTGCAGCATGATAACCACACATACCATGTACTCCTCCGCCCGGTGGAGTTGATGATGAACAAATATACAGGCCCTTGGTCGACGTACGATACGGCGAACTGCGCAAGGCTGGGCGGGTAAACAACTGGGCAAGGTCAATGATACCACCATTAATATCGCCACCAATGTAGTTTGGGTTATACTGCTCTAATTCCCGGGTGTTCATGGTGTGCCGGGCCAATATCCTTTCTTTAAAGCCAGGGGCGAAACGTTCTACCTGATTTTCTATTTCGGCGGTCATATTCCTTACCGAACCATTTGGTACATGGCAGTAAGCCCATGCTACGTGTTTACCTTGTGGCGCACGGGTGTGGTCGAATAAACTTTGCTGTGCCAGCAGCACAAAAGGCTTTTCTACATAATTGCCTTTGGCACTTTGTTGTTCAGACCATGCTATTTCTTTTAATGTACCACCCAAATGTACGGTACCCGCAAGCCTGGCATTTTCGTCTTTAAATGGCACCTGACCATCTAATGCCCAATCTACCTTGTAAACCCCCATACCATAACGGTATTTCTCTAACTGCCACCGATAGATATTTGAAAACCGGTGTCCGGCAATTTTGAGCAATTGTTGCGGGCCAATATCAAAGAGTAGGGTTCTGCTGGACGGCAACTGAGACAAAGAGCTGATAAAGGTTCCCGTTTGCACCGTTCCGCCTATCTTCTTAAAATAAGCTACCAAAGCATGGGCAATACTTTTAGAACCACCTACAGGAATGGGCCAGCCTTTAAGATGAGCTGCTGCTATAAGTACCAATCCAATGGCCGAGGTGCTGAGGTTTGTTAATGGTTGTATGGCGTGTGCCGCCATACCGGCCCACAACCCTTTCGCTTTCTCGCTTTTAAATGTCCTGGCTAAAAATGTGGCTGAGGTGATGGCTTTTAAGCCAAATTTTGTCATAGCTATGGGATGTTTTGGAAAATGGAGCGGAGCTAAAACATCATTGGCAATTTTTGGCCAACCGGCCACAATTGGCGCTATCAGATCCAGGTAGTTCTCCTTATCTGTTTCCAGGGCCTGGGCCGTCTGTGTCAAACTATGGGTAAGGTATGCCGCTTGGCCATTATCAAACGGATGTGCCGCCGCATGGATAGGAAAAACATATTGCAAACCGTGTTCCTGCAAAGGTAACGTTTGGAAGAATGGAGAGGCTATGGCCAACGGATGTATGGCCGAGCATATATCAGATACGTAGCCGGGCAAGGTAAGCTCTGCCGACCTTAAACCTCCTCCTATTTCTTCTTTGCCCTCAATAAGTAAAACAGACAGGCCCTGCTGTTGTATAGCAATGGCTGCCGCCAGTCCATTCGGCCCTGAGCCAATTACAATGGCATCGTATGTTGTGGTGCTGCCCAACTTTATTGCTTTAATAAGTTATTTAACGCCTTGTCAAGGTATGGAAATGCAAAAGTATATCCTGCTTGCTTTAGTACAGTGGAAATTACCCTTCTCCCCGACAGTATCAATACAGGCTCAGTACCGATTAGCCAGCCGCCCAATATTGTAAAAATTGCAGGATTGGGAATACCGAAAGGAAAATTGATGGCCTGCCTGATGCTTTTCATAAATATTTTATTTTCAACAGGCTGTGGGCTGGCAGCATTTATTACTCCATTTATGCTACCGTCGTTAATTATCCAGCTAACCAGCGCTGCAAAATCTGTTTCATGTATCCAGGTAATGTATTGCCTGCCACTACCTATTTTCCCTCCGAAACCAAATTTAGCCAGATTTAAAAATGGCTTTAATATTCCCTTGTCTTTTTGTAGTACAAGACCAATTCTTAACAAGACCTTTCTTGTTTCCGGGTTTGAATAAGTGTGGAATGCTTTTTCCCACTGTTTGCAAACTTCTGCCGAAAAATCATCGCCAAAGGATGCCTGTTCATCTAACAATGTATCACCACGGTTGCCATATATGGCCGCCGAACCTGCATTTATCCATACCTTTGGCGGGTTTTGCAATTCACTTATGGCCTTTCCTATGGCCAGGGTACTATTTACCCGCGATGTAATGATAGCGTTTTTATTGGCTTTGGTGTACCTGCAATTTACCGATTTTCCTGTTAGGTTAATAATAGCAGTGGCATTAACAAGCTCATTCACCCAATCTCCTGTGGTAATACCGTCCCAGTAAATATATCTAACGTTCCCCCGGGCATCCGGTGGCTTTCGGCTTAGTATAACCAGTTCATAGGTTGATAAATAAGCCGTTAAGCACTGGCCTAAAGCGCCTGTTCCGCCTGCTATTATTATTTTACCTTCCATAATTGTTTACTATTGTTTTACCGGGCTTTTCGGCCTTCTAACAGGGGGTACTTGTACGCTGACCTGTCCAACACCACTTCAATCAGATTGTCCCTGTCATCTATCCCTTTTAAAATAATCCTGTTCGGGGCCGGCCTTTCGTAATGCAGTTTCATTGTTTCATTACGATTAGAACGATTCTTGTTTTGAAGATACAAAATCTGCTTAACAGTATCGGCTTTATAATAATACCAGTGCCTGCCCGACATGCCGGAAGATTCCCACGTGATATTTAAATCCCGTTGAGAAGGGTCACGTTTTTTCTTACGCTTTCCTGCACTTCCATATCTTCTGATATCTCCCTGAATATGAAAATACCATTTCCCGTCGTACACCTCGTTGTTTCCCGGGTAACTTCCCGCTGCAAACATTTCGATCTGCTGCGGCCTGTTGGCAAATTTTACACTTATAGACGACCAATCTTCGAAAGTTACATTTTGCCAGCGAACAGTATCCAAAGGGTTATAAGGGA
This sequence comes from Pedobacter sp. BS3, assembly GCF_008274585.1. GTDB lineage: Bacteria > Bacteroidota > Bacteroidia > Sphingobacteriales > Sphingobacteriaceae > Hufsiella_A. The sequence continues at coordinate 219,094 of NZ_VTRT01000006.1, forward strand.
TAAGCTTATTGTTGACCCTGAATTCTGAAACTTCGTAAAATCCTGTGGTGTTTTTCAATCCCGGTGTATTCGGGATTTTATAGAAATCATTGTGTGTGTAGGCGTACACCTCGAAGATGAAAAACAATACCACAAACACAAAATTGAACGCAAATTTTATCGACCAACGGGTATATTTTTGCCAGGCTTTCTTAAACTGCGGATAGTAATGGCTTATCTTACTGTCTTTTTCTTTTACCAGCAACTGGTAGATGGCCGGAATATCTTTCCACAAAACAAATGCGGCTAATATGGCCATAAGGGCACTGGGAACCTGTTCGCCGATATCGTAAGCGTGGTTGGAAATGGCGATATTGCCAAATACCACAAAGGCGATGGCTGCCCCCAGCGTGGTTGTTTTTCTAAACAATAGCAGGAAGCCGCCAATAAACTCGGCAAAGCCTAAAAATACTTCGTAACGGGGCGCTACACTCAACGCTTCCCAATATAGTCTTTTGGCAAAAAAATCAATAATTTCGGTATTCCACAATCCTTCATATTGGCGGGGCATTTGCATAATAAACAATTTTTTATAGCCCCAGCCTATACCTGCATAAGCTACACGGTACCGGGCAAATACCCTTACCCAGTAGTACAGTTTGTTGTAGTTCACACTGGCTTTATCTAACTTTCCCCATATCAGGGCGCCAATAATGGCAATGAGCAGCACAAAAGGCAAATTGACATAGCTGGCCAGCCCAAAAAATCCGCTCTCGGAAAAAATGTTGATGAACTGTGGGTTGAAAAAGGCTACCACCTCGGTCAAGTGCCTGTAATTGAGATGAGCATAATCGAAATGGAAGATCATGCGGTAAAACCCAAAATCGAGCGGAATGGAACATAGCGTAAAAAAGATAAACGCTATACGGAACCAGATCTTTTGGGTTTCTGTCCATCTTTCGTTTGAATATAAACCGCCCGGATAAGTGGCGGAAAAAGCTGTATTACTTGTTGCCATGATAATATGTTTTTAAGGCTTCCAGATGATGTGGTCTTCCCGTTTTCCAAATATGGGATAAGTTTTGTCCCTTCGGTTGAGCACCAGGTATATGGAATCCTGATATTCGTTCTTACCCCATAGTACCAATTGGCCGGGTGTTGGCCGTTGGTAATGCAAATCGAGTTTTTGATCTTTATATACCTTGTTCTTGTTCTGTAAATGCAGTATTTGGTTTGCCGAATCTATTTCGTAATAAAAATGCCTGCGGCCACCCCCGGTTCCTGCCGATTCGTAAGTTCTGTCTATGTCTTTAATTTGTTTGCCCCGGCCAGCCTCGCCGTGTATCATAAAGGTGTTAAATACCGTAAATGACAGGGTTGACCATTTTTCGAGAGTCACATTCTGCCAGCGTAACGAATCGACGGGGGAATAAGGAAGTACCTTATTATTGAGTTTAAATTCATCTACACTATACAAGCCACGGGCATTGGCCAGGCCCGGCCGCGAAGGTACTTTGTAGGAATCGTGCTTGTAATTGTCCCAATGCAGATAGCCTGCAAGAACAAAAAAGAACAGAAAAACAAAAGCTTTAAATGCTATCCTGAAGTACTTTTCCCGGGTTTTTTTAAACGGATAATAGGTAATGCCTAACTGTGTATCCTGTTCTTTTACCAGCAAACGCCATAATGAGGGAATGTAGCGCCAAAGTACAAATGCTCCACCCAAAGCATAAAACGAGGCCGCCAGGTGGATACCGCCATCGTAGGCATGGTTGGCAAAGGCGATGTTGCCTATCATGGCCAATGCTAAAGCCGCTCCAAAAGCCCGGGTTTGTCTGAAAAACAGCAAGAGCATAATTGTCAATTCGGCCCAACCTGCAAAACGTTCGTAGTTGTGCACAAAGCTGAATTGTATCCAGTATAGCTTTTGGGCTACAAAATCGCCAAACGGCGTATTCAACTGGGTTAATGCCAGATCGGGCATTTGGGTGGGGAACATTTTGGAAAAAGTTAGCCCATTTAGCTGTATGAGCATAGCATAGCTCACTAAAACCCCTAAAAAGTAGTAAAGTATATCGTAGTTCCGCGGCTTTCTATCGGCCAATGTCCATATTGCGGCACCAATAAGGCCAAGTACGAAAGCTATGCCCCAGTTAATGTAGCTCTCCAATCCAAATTCGCCACTTTGGGGATATATGGTGTACAGATATTGCTTTGAATTGGGTATGCCGCCGGTATCATTACCTCCATCTCTTTTAGTGGCTACCTTAACGGGGCTAAACGACGATCCGCTCAATTTTCCGATATCCCTGATGTGCAGGTTCTTCCAATCGGTAGTAAACCAGTTTTTGTAATAGCCCGAATTGAACGGCACTATCAGTATGACAAAAAACACAAAGAATGTTCTGAAAACAAACTTTTGGAAGCCTGTCCATGCTTTTATAGCCGTTTGGGGTGTGGATGTGTCAATTACTTCGCTCATTTCCCTATAGTTTTACAGGCTTTCTGCGGCCTTCGTACAACATGTATTTTCTGTTGATCTTTTCCAATACGGCATAAATGGAATCCCGTTTTTCATTCACCCCATTCAGCACAATGGTAGAATCGTTAACAAACTGATAGTGAAAGGTAAATTTTTCCGCTTTGTGGTGTTTGTTTTTATTAGCCAGTTCCAGTACGTGGTTAACGGTATCTGCCCCGTAGGCAAAATACCTGCGGCCACCTACTCCTGCCGATTCGTAGTTTCTGTCTATATCTTTCTCCCGGTATTCATCGCCTATGGAATTATCAATAACAATGGGCCTTGCTGTTTTAATGCTAATGGTTGCCCATTTTTCGAATACTACATTTTGCCACCTGTTACTATCTGTAACCGAATAGGGGATCTCGACATTATTGAGCTTAAAGGTGCGTACATTGTAATAGCCATAACTGCCTTTTAACCCAGCCGTTTGCGGCAATTTATAAGGATGTTTGCTATAATTGGCATAAGTTGATACACTTAGTACTACGATAAAAATTGCGGCCAATACCTTTAGCGCTACCCTTGCCCCGGATTGGATGGCTGTAAAAGCAGGCTGATATTTATTGGCTATAGTTTGTTTCTGCACTATAAGCAAGCTATATAAGCGGGGGGCATCATAAGCAAAAAGTGCTATGGCCAACAAGGTAAGATATAGGCTGTACACATCCTGGCCAATATCATAGGCCAAATTTGCGACAAAAATATTTCCCGTAAAACCGATAACAATACCCGCCCCAAAAGTGGCTGTTTTCCTGTTGAGCAACAACAACCCTGCAACCACCTCTACTGTTCCCAAAAATACTTCGTAGGGCTGTGCAATGCCCAGGGTATGGAAATAGATTTTCCAGGGGAGGAAATCGCCATAATTGGTATGCAGATTACTTAATGAAGGGTAAGGCATCTGCAACGGGAACAGTTTGATAAGACCAAAGGCAATAACGCCGATAGCCAAACGGTAACGCAAAATTACCCTTAGCCAGTAATAGATCCTATCATCGTCAACGCTTTTATTTTTCTCTACATTTTTCCAAATGAATGCGCCCGCCACCGCTAATATTGCCGCAACCAGCCAATTGGCATACCCGCTCAGCCCGAAAAACCGGGGTGAGTAGGTAGTAAGTTTAAACCAATCGAAGAACGAGGCATGCAACCAATTGGTAGTAAAAATCTCTTTGTAGAACTTCCAGTCGAGCGGAACGGCCTGAATAAAGAAATAGACAAAGAAGAAGCGTAAAACCAACTTGCTGGTTGCACTCCATTGCACTGGTTTATCATTATTAAAAAAACTCATGGACTTATATTTTATAGGTTAATAGCCTGGATTTTTCTCTAAATTATTGGGGTCAAGCAGGAGCTGTGTTGCAGGTATGGGGAACAAATATTCATAATCTTCTACCTTGGTATTAGCATCTAAGGCTTCCAAAACAACCTTTGCCCGGCCTGTTCTGGCCAGATCATACCAACGGTGTGCTTCAAAAGCAAATTCATACCTTCTTTCTTCCTCTATGGCCAGCAAAATGTCTTGCTGCGTTACCGCTGCCGATGGCGCAAGCCCTGCTCTATCACGTATCTGGTTAAGATCATACAATGCGCCTGTGGTAGCCGAAAGGTTATTTAGATGCGCCCTGGCTTCGGCACGTATGAGGTACATTTCGGCTATCCTGAAAATGTAAGCCGGATCTGAAGCATCTTTACGGTAGTATAAATTACCGTACCAATTAACAATGCCGCTTTGTGTAACGCTGCCTATTAATGCGCTACGTCCACCACCTATGGCAGGATCGTTCAGTAATTGTATAAACCTGTCATTTGGCGCATACCGGTATTGACCTCCGTTGGTAGAGTGCGCCATTTGTATGCGGGTTGCATTGGGGTTAATAGCGCTAAACTCTAACTCAAATATTGATTCCCGGGTGGCTTTGGCATCGTTCTGAAACCAGGCGCCATAAGGTTTGATCAGGGTGTAATCTGCGGTTTTTTCAATTAGCTTGGTGGCATATTCTTCGGCCAAAGCCCATTCTTTTTTGTAAAGGTGCAACCTTGCCCGTAAGGCCCAAACTGTGCGCCTGGTAGCCCTGATCCTATTCACCACATCAGGCAGCAGGGTTTCTGCGTCTTCCAGGTCTTTTAATACCTGCGCATAGGTTTGCTCTAAGGTGCTTCTTTTTACTTGTGGCGTATTTTGGAGCGAGGTAGTAGGTTCAAGAATTAGCTGTACTCCACCCCAGGCACGTGCCAGGTCAAAATAGGCTAAGGCCCTTAAAAATTTTGCTTCGCCTACATATTGGTTCTTCAATTCGGTAGTTAGCAATGGATCATTTACAGAAGGCACCTTCGCTATCACATGGTTTGCCCTATTGATAGCGGAATATATGGCCACCCATGTGGTATTGAAAAGCACGTCATCTGCCCGGAAGTTTACATTTATAAAGTTGGCCGAGCCGCCCGTTGTAAGGTTTTTTATATCGCCACTGGGGAAATAACCAAAAGTAACGTAGTTTTCGCCATAATAGCCCTGGCTCCCAAATTGTCGGTAAACTGCCCTAAGGGCTGTTTCGGCAGAAACTTTATCAACAATGGTGGTTTCGTCTGAAACCGCGTTTACAGGCTCTGTTGTTAAAAATTTCTCGCAGCCGGTAAAAGTGAACATGCTGATGGAGAAGAGGATATATCGTAATATTTTCATGACAGCTAAATAATTTATAGTGTAACATTTAGGCCCAACTGCACAGTGCGGGGCTGTGGCGGGGTATCGTAATCGTAACCTTGTATGTTTTGTGTACCTAAATTCGACTCCGGATCGGCGCCGGTGTACTTAGTGAATAGCAACAGGTTATTACCGGTTACGTACAAGCGGACTTTGTTGATTTTTGCACGTTGTGTTAACGGCTTGGGCAGGGTGTAACCAAACGTTAGCGAACGCAAACGCAAAAATGACGCGTCCTCAAAAAAACGGCTGTTTTCCTGCCGGGAGTAGTTGGCTGCCGTAAGCCTTGGGGTTTCAGTAATTTGCCCCGGCGTGGTCCACCTGTTTAACTGGCTGGCCAGCAACACACGTCCGGCATCGAGCGTACCGCCGGTTTCGCCCAGCATACGGTTGTGGTTCCAGATATAATTACCATAAGAGAACACAAAAAATGCCGATAAATCAAAACCTTTGTAAGAAAAGCTATTGCTTATACCTCCAAAAAACTTAGGCCATGTACTGCCAAGAATTTGCCTGTCGTCTACAGTAATTTGTCCGTCATGGCTATAATCATCAAAAATGGCATCGCCGGTATTGGGGTCAACCCCCAATTGTTTATATAGCCAATAGGAATACAATGGACTACCTTGCTTTAAACGTATCAGATCCCGCCCGGCAAATGGGAGATCGGCAGGTATTTTTTCGATGGTGTTTTTATTACCGGCAATATTAAAATCTGTTTTCCATGTAAATGACCGGTTGCGGATATTAACCGAACTAATGGATAGCTCATAACCGTTATTGCTGATTTCGCCATAATTGGTCAGGTACGAGGTAAAACCTGTTATACCGGGTGTAGCCACCTGCAAAAGTACATCGCTGGTATATTTACGGTAATAGTTCAGCTCTATGCTTAAACGGTCTTTAAACAAACCAATATCTAATCCCGAGCTAAATTGCGCTGTGCTTTCCCATTTCAAATTAGGGTTGGCTATCTGGAGAGGGCCTGTACCGGGCAACTCGGCGCCTCCTGCCGCATCGGCATAGCCAAAGCCCCCTGTCCATAAACCTCTCGATGCAAAATCGCTTACCCCTCCCTGATTACCGGTTATACCATAGCTAAGCCTTAATTTTAAGTTAGATATTTGTGGTATATTCTTAATGAAATTCTCTTCGCTAATGCGCCATGCACCACCTACTGCCGGGAAATACCCCCACCGGTGGTTTTTCCCGAATTTAGAGGAACCATCGGCCCTGATGATAAACTCGGCATAGTATTTTGAGTTGTAGTTATAATCTACCCGTGAGAAAAAAGAAGCTAATGTGCTATTGTTTTTATATTGTGATGCCGTTTGGGTGGCAGCCGATGAAATTTGGGTGTATGAGTTATTGGGAAAGTTAGTGCCCGTGGCCGAAACGTTTTTGACCTCAACACCCTGCAGGGTATTTCCTAGCAATACCCCAAATGCATGTTTACCTATTTTATCATTATAGGTTAAAGTTTGTTCATTAATAGCTGTTGAAGACTGTGTTATACTTTGTGTTCCTCGCCCTCCATTATTACCTAAAATAGTTCTGGTATCCCAATATTCATTTTCTTCATAATTATCATAATCTACTCCAAACGTAGACCTGAAGTTTAATTTGGGGGTTATTTTATAATCGAGGCTTACATTACCAACATAGTGGTAGCTGTTAGACCACAGGTTTTGTGTGCTGGTGAGCACCCAAATGTTATCAAAGTTTACCCATTTAAGCGGCGTGCCTGCGGCATCAAAAATGGGCAGGTAAGTAGGGATATTTAGTGATGCCTGCAACAGGGTTCCGTTGGCGCCATTGGCTGGTCTTGCCTGGTCGCGGTGGGTTTTGCTAATGCTATTGCTGGTTGAGATACTTATTTTATCGGAAATTTTATGGTCTAAATTGATTTTAATGGCCCCTCGCTCTAAACCCATGGGGCGCCATATTGATTCCTGTCCGGTGTAACCGCCACCGAAATAAAACTTGGTTTTCTCTGAACCTCCTTGCAGTGCCAGGTCATAATTGCGCAGGTTTGCATTACGGAATAAATAGCTCAACCTGTCATAAGTTGGCTGTTCAGACGGCAATCCCCTGCCTGCAACACCGTTAATTATAATGCTTTTATCTCTAAAGGGTTCCGGTTTACCCATATTTCTGTTATACTCGTTTACCAGCATAGCATGCTCCGGCCCAGTAGTTGTTTTCCAGATCCTATCGCTGGGAGCCCAGCCCAGTCCTTCAGAAGCATTAAAATCTATCTTGGTTTGCTGGCCATAATTGCCCCTCTTGGTGGTTACCAGGATTACGCCGTTTGCACCCCTTGAGCCATAAATGGCTACGGCCGAAGCATCTTTCAATATCTCTATACTTTCAATATCGGCCGGATTAATATCGGCCAAAGGCGAAATGCCCCTGTCCTGATCAATATTCTGAAGGCTTGAATTATTTACAAATACGCCATCTATCACATACAAGGGGTCATTAGAAGCATTTATAGAAGTTGCTCCCCTTACCCGGATAAAAACATCGGCCCCCGGAACTCCGGAGTTCGCATTGATCTGCACACCTGCGGCTTTACCCTGCAGCTGAATATCAAAACTGCCTGTTGGAATGGTCTTGGTATCGGTAGGGTCTATTTTGGTTACAGAGCCTACCAGGTTTTTGCGTTCCTGTGTAGCGTAACCTACCACAACAACATCGTTCAGCTGGTTAACAGCCTCCTTTAGCTGGATTGTAATTGGGCTTCCGGTGGCAACTGCTTCCTGCTTTTCATAGCCGATATAGCTAATAACGATAGTAAAGGGCAGCTTTTGTGCAGTATATAAACTAAACTCGCCCCTCGCATTCGTAGAAGTGCCATTTGTAATACCTTTGATCTGAACCGAAACGCCAATAAGCGGCTCATGGGTTGTAGCATCAATAACTTTACCTTTTAATACGGAGTTAATTACCGGCTGATTCTGTGCGTTAACGGATATGCAGGAAAACATAAGGACAAATATTCCTGCCAGCTGTACATACCCGGGGTATGACTTTTGAATGAACTGGGAAAAACGTATAAAAGCCCGTCTGGCTTTTTCATTAAATTGCATAACTTAGCATGGGTTTAATTAAACAGATTGAGACAGGTGCCAACGCCAATTGAAAGCCTGTTTCATGAATTTTAATCCCGGGAGCCGCTCCAAGCGGCTCCTTTGTTTTATATAAGCGTTAATTTTAGGTACAGATCATTGTAATATTCTACTCCTTTCTTTATTTCTGGATTTTTAACTTTAATAATTTAGACGCCGTGGGTAGATTCGAACTACCGTAGCAGGTTTTGCAGACCTGATCCTAACCACTCGGACACACGGCTATATGCGGATTAACCTTGTGCAATAGAAAACTAACAACAACAGCCTGGTGAGAAATAAGGCCGGTTGCACGGTTGTTGTTGTGGAACGTTGTTAGCTGAACTCATTTTACAACAGTTGTATTTTATGAGGGCAAATGTAAAACTTTAAATTTTAAAAACAAATAAAATCTATAGATTTTATAGATTATTGTTAAGATGTTTATGGAAATATCACATATACTCCATATTGACATAACTGGTATCAAGATCTGCAATAATGTTAGTGCTATTAGTTTCACCTTGGTTACCCCGAAACGGGAAGGCATATTGGACTCACAACAAATAGCCGTTTTGCCTTTTTTATTCCAATTAGTTCAGTAAGCGCCCCATAAATGGAACCTTAACATAATTTTCAGATCAAAAGGTTTGGGCTGGCACTTAGTCCACGTATCGCCAGCCAATAATATATCCCGATTGATCAGAACAGGTACCATCTTCATTAAGGTAGACCCAAAACAGGCGGGCTATCCAGTAAACGTAACACCCCGTACGGCCAATAGTGCTTTTTTCAATAATAGATATGTAGCGATCACCTTCAAAATCAATGAGATAAACGCATCTTCTTCCGGTAAGTAAACTGATAAATCGTTGTAGCATCTGTCTGAAAAATTTGCAGTAAGTGCTGGCAAATATAAATTGATTTCAATAATATATAAAATATATAGATTATATATAATTAATATATTATATTGTAAAGTTCTGATTATCAATAACTAAAAATCATTAAAAATATGTCTGTAGATTTTGTAACTAAAAGAGAAATACACACCGTACTGGTTTCCCACATACTAAGGCAAGCCTGGCGTATATCCGGCTATATCATTTTTTGTATAGGGGACGCATTATCGAATCCGGCTCCTACGGAAGATGTATTGCTGAATCCAAAGGAAGAGCTTACCCGCGAATATGTAAAGGGATATATCTCCTGATATGCCCAGGGATCTATCGTATTAATCCGGCATCGATTACTTTATTAGTTATCAGGATCATACAATAACCGGATATACCATCGTTGGGCAGGCGTAGTGGCGTCAAGTACAAAAAGCAGCAGCAATGCTGTAATTAAAAGGCTATAAGTATCCCACAAAATGCTTAAATAACCGGCAACGATGAGCAGGCGTGCAAATTCCAGGTAGTAGATCCACCGGCGTTGTTCCAGCAGTGCTCCGCAATTTATTAAGGTAATGATAATAAATAAAGCGCCAAATACTTTGTCTGGGATGCTTAGGTAGTTGTAAACTAAGGTGAAAATGAAAAGCAAAGTAACACAAACACCGATCTGGATATTGAGATAAACCCTGAACTTCTGGCTGGTTTGATCTTTACGTTTATAGGGGAGATATTTTTTTTCAAGCTCAGGGCGGATATCCTGATCCATATCTTCCGGCCGGCCGAAAATTATTCTGAGTTTGCCGGCAAGGCCATTTACCCGGGTACAGGCTTCGGCAATTTCAAGAAAATAATGAAAATGCTGCCACATAAAGCTATAGCTGTTCAGCGGATGGGTCAACCCGTACTTAGGTTCCTCTTCTTCTTTGGCATAAGTGCCAAACAATTTGTCCCAGAATACAAAAAGATCGCCATAATTCTTGTTCAGGTAATGCTCATTAGAGGCATGATGCACCCGGTGCAGCGAAGGCGTAATGAAAATATATTCCAGCCAGCCCAACTTACCGATCAGTTGTGTGTGGGTAAAGAAAGAATATGCCCCATGAATAAGAAGTATGGTAATAACCAACGCAGGATGGAATCCGATAAAGGGTAGAATACACCAGAACAGGTTGCGTATAAGCGCCTGGAACGTGGTAATGCGGGCAGAGACCGTATAGTTAAATTCATCGCTTTGATGATGAACAATATGAGCGCCCCACAAGATATTAATTTCGTGTCCCAAACGATGATACCAATACCAAACCAGGTCTGTAGCTAACAATAGCGCTATCCATACAGGCCAGGTGTTGGAAATGTTAAACAAGGCGAAATGGGTGTACACATAGTAGAATAGTCGGTAAAAGCTTGCAGAGATGAACAGGTTCAGTAAACGTTCTGCCAGTCCGATACTGATATTAGCCACAGAGCTATCGTATTTAAAAATGTGTTTCTTTCCTTTCTGCTGTGCTGCAATAAATTCAAGAATAACAAACAGGAAGAAGGCCGGGATGCCAAATGCAAGATAATTAAGCTCGTTCATGTTATTCCTCCAGAAATTCTTTCAGATATTGGTTAAACAATGCGGGTTGTTCCATCATGGGCACGTGGCCGCATTTATCGATGAACCGCAGGCGGGCATCGGGTAACAGCTCCTTAAATTTCAGCGCTACTTCGGGAGGTGTGATGTTATCCTGTAAACCCCAGATCAGTAAAACCGGTACTTTAATGCGACCCAGGCAGTTGCTTAGATTTTGCTTCTGGGCAGCCCTGGCCAATGTAATAATTGATAATACATTGCCGGTATCCTGAACGGTATCATACACTTCATTGACCAGTGTTTCGGTTACCACATCTTTCTGGTAAAAGGTATAACTCACTTTTTCGCGGATGTAAGCAAAGTCCTTGACCCGCGGAAAGGTCCGGTTAAATGAATTTTCATACAACCCCGAGCTGCCGGTAAGTACCAGCTTGCTTACTTTATGAGGATATTTTAACGTATATAATAAGGCAATATGACCGCCGATAGAGTTTCCCACCAGCACTACTTTTTTTAGCTTATTATTTTCAATATACCTATCCAGGTAATGGGCCAGGTGATCCAGGCGGCGCTCGGTAAGCGAAAATTCATATAGCGGTAATTTGGGTATCTGTACCGTATGCCCGGATGAAAATTCATCGCTAACCTGCTGCCAGTTACTCAGGTTTCCAAACAGGTCATGTAATAAAACAAGATGCTGTCTGTCAGTTTGTTGTGGAGGTGCGGTTACACTGCTCTGTATATTAATCATGGTATTTAACAGTTATTGATGCGGACAAATATAGAAAAAAATAAAAAAATAATATTTACTCTATAGTTTTTATAGATTATTTATATATTTGTGGCATGATTAACAAGAAGCATATAAGCGAACGCGGCTTTTACAAAGTAATGTATGGATTATACCGGTGTTGATTGTTTAGGATTTAGAAGTAAAAGGACGATCAAAATTTAGTTATAATAATTAAAGAAAATACAACATGTTATCATTCATTCATAAATTCACAGATTATATTTTTTCTGATATTACAGACACCCGCATTTACGAAGAAGTAAAAAGAATAGAGCCGGTACGTGCGGGCGAGTTTATTCCCGACTTTAATTTACAACGCGAAAAAGGAAAATGGGAGGCAACGCAGTTTCGCAGCCATAATGGTTTTATTACCCTGAAGAATTTGCTGAACAAACCGCTGGTAGTGGTATTCTATTCGGCTTATTGGAATAAATATGGTAATGAGCTTTTGAAAACTATCAGCTCTTTACAGGATAATATTAAACTTTTTGGCGGTAACCTCTTAATTGTAAGCGCTGAAAATATAAAATATACCGACCGGTTTAACGGTCTGAATGTATATTATGACGAGAATAATGCCTTGGCCGGAAAATTCGGTCTTTATACAGAGGATGATCCTATCTGGAATCGTTTTTCAGGTATTGATGTAAATATTCCGTTGTTATCGGTGTATGTTATCGCACCATCGCGGCAGGTAGTATATGATTATGTAGAAGGTGCGTCCGATGATTTTTCATCAACTGATCTGCTGACAGCGGTGCACGGAGCCAGCTTGTACAATAGATCATAAACGATATGAGAGTGTTTTAAAGCCAATTATGGTCATCCTGAGCTTGTCGAAGGATTGGTTCCATTATGACTACAGACGTTTCTCGGGGATTTGGAGTTGCGTGACTGTTGATTAATGGTTTTGTTGATACACCTCAATGACATTACTTAAAAATTCCTTCTCATCAAAGCAGTCATGTGCTTTTTCAGGTTTATAATTGGTTAGTTTGAAAAGAGCCCGCCCACCGGGCTCTTTCTAATTTATTAACCTGCGTCTGGCTTAAGCTCCAGCCGGGCAATTGAGTGATTAGATCAACTTAAGCCATATAATGATGGAAACAGTTTTAAAACTTTTTATTGCGTTTACGGCGTTACAAACGCCGGGTATTTATGCACTCGTTTTGCAAACGAGCGCAAGCTGGAAGCCCACCCCGGCCCTCCCAAAGGGAGGGAGTTGAATTATGCCAACTTTTACTTTTCACTTTCGGTCTTTCCTGACTATCCGCTATGAACCATGAACTATAAGCCGCATGCCAGCCTTTTACACTAACTTCTTATACCGTATCCTGTGCGGCGTAATATCGCCTACACGTTTCTTATGATTTTCTTCGTATTCAGAATAATTGCCTTCGAAGAAGTAAACCTGTGAATCGCCTTCAAAGGCAAGAATATGTGTACAGATGCGGTCGAGAAACCAACGGTCGTGGGAAATGATAACGGCGCAACCGCCAAAATTCTCCAAACCTTCTTCCAGGGCCCGCAGTGTATTCACGTCAATATCATTGGTCGGCTCATCCAGCAGCAACACGTTAGAGCTTTTCTTTAAGGTGATGGCAAGGTGCACACGGTTACGTTCTCCGCCCGATAAAACACCAACCTTTTTCTGCTGATCAGCGCCATTAAAATTAAACTTAGAAACATAAGCCCGCGAATTTACCGGCCGGTTTCCCAGCAGGATATTTTCCTGGCCGCCGGTAATATTTTCCCAAACAGACTTTTCAGGATCCAGATCATCATGCAGCTGATCCACGTAACCCAATGCAACGGTTTCGCCTACGCGGAAACTACCGGCATCCGGTTTTTCCTGTCCGGTAATTAAACGGAACAAGGTAGTTTTACCCGCACCATTAGGGCCAATAATACCTACAATTCCGGCGGGAGGTAAGGAGAAGCTCAAGTTTTCAAACAGCACCTTATCGCCATAAGCCTTGGTGACGTTTTGGGCTTCGATCACAATATTGCCCAGCCTTGGCCCCGGTGGAATGAATAATTCCAGTTTTTCTTCGCGTTCACGGGTTTCTTCCGAAGCCAGTTTCTCGTAGTTGGACAAACGTGCCTTTGATTTGGCATGGCGGGCTTTAGGAGCCATGCGTACCCATTCCAGTTCCCGTTCCAATGTTTTCTGGCGTTTGCTTTCGGTTTTCTCCTCCTGGGCCAAACGTTTTGCTTTTTGGTCTAACCATGATGAGTAGTTGCCTTTCCACGGAATACCTTCGCCACGGTCGAGCTCCAGGATCCATCCGGCAACGTTATCCAGGAAATAGCGGTCGTGGGTTACGGCAATAACGGTTCCTTTATATTGCTTTAAATGCTGTTCCAGCCAGTCAATGCTCTCGGCATCCAGGTGGTTGGTAGGCTCATCCAGTAAAAGCACATCGGGCTCGCTCAAAAGCAAACGACACAATGCCACCCGCCGGCGTTCGCCTCCTGACAAAGTGGCAATCTTTGTATCGGCATCCGGGCAACGTAAGGCATCCATTGCCCGTTCTAAGCGGCTATCCAGTTCCCAGGCATTGGTCGCATCAATTTTATCCTGCAATTCGCCTTGCCTTGCCAGTAATTTGTCCATCTCATCCGGATTCTCATAAACTTCGGGCAGGCCAAATTTTTCGTTTATTTCCTCATATTCTTTCAGAACGGCGGTGATCTCAGAAACGCCCTCCTCAACAACTTCCTTAACGGTTTTTGCCGGGTCAAGTTCAGGCTCCTGGGCCAGATAACCCACCGTATAACCCGGCGAGAATACCACTTCGCCCTGGTATGATTTATCTAAACCGGCTATAATTTTAAGTAAAGAAGATTTACCGGAGCCGTTGAGACCGATAACGCCGATCTTTGCTCCGTAGAAAAAGGAAAGATAGATGTTTTTAAGAACGTGTTTCTGCGGCGGGTAAATTTTGTTTACACCAGCCATAGAGAATATGATTTTTTCGTCTGACATGTTTTCAAAAAAAATAAGGTAACAAATATCGCTATTTTGGTCAATTTGCCGTAAATTTTCTTATCTTCATGGTGGCAAAAGTATTTTCAACCGAAATGGCGTAATTGTTGATAACTTGTTACAAACAACGCTCTTTTTTTGAGGAAACAAATTGATACTTTAGGGCGTTCAAGACGTAGAAGAAAGGTTTATAAATGGAAGCAAAATTTTCACCCCGCGTTAAAGACGTGATCTCATACAGCCGAGAGGAAGCGCTGCGCCTTGGTCATGACTATATTGGCACAGAGCATTTGCTGCTGGGATTGATACGTGAGGGCGATGGCATGGCTATCAAAATTTTAAAAGCATTGGACGTTGACACAGCCAAACTGCGCCGTGCTGTAGAAGATGCCGTAAGAGGAACTTCGGGCACCACAGCCAATCTGGGCAATATTCCATTAACTAAACAGGCAGAAAAAGTTCTTAAAATAACTTATCTGGAAGCTAAAATATTTAAAAGCGATGTAATAGGTACAGAGCACCTGCTGTTATCTATCTTACGGGATGACGATAACATTGCATCGCAGATACTGCTCCAGTTTAATGTGAATTACGATATTTTTAAAGCCGAAGTAGAGCAGAATCGTGACGGTTTCAGGGATGAAGCTACCGGTTCTACAGCCGGCGATGACGATTTCCGTGAAGAAGAATCGTTCAGTCAGCCTAAAAAGGTTTCTGATATCAAATCAAAAACACCGGTGCTGGATAACTTCGGACGCGACTTAACCAAAGCCGCTGAAGAAGGACGCTTAGACCCGATCGTTGGTCGTGAAAAGGAAATAGAACGTGTTTCGCAGATCCTGTCACGCCGTAAAAAGAATAACCCGATATTGATTGGCGAGCCCGGTGTAGGTAAATCGGCTATAGCCGAAGGATTGGCCTTGCGCATTGTACAGCGCAAAGTTTCGCGGGTGCTGTTCAACAAGCGGGTGGTTACGCTGGATCTGGCTTCGCTGGTTGCCGGGACAAAATACCGGGGACAGTTCGAGGAGCGTATGAAAGCCGTAATGAACGAGCTTGAAAAGTCGCCCGATGTGATATTGTTTATCGACGAAATTCACACCATAGTTGGTGCAGGCGGCGCTTCCGGTTCACTGGATGCATCGAATATGTTCAAACCTGCGCTGGCAAGAGGCGAAATTCAATGCATTGGCGCTACAACCTTAGATGAATATCGTCAGTATATTGAAAAAGACGGTGCATTAGATCGCCGTTTCCAGAAGGTGATGGTAGAGCCGGCTACACCGGATGAGACCATTGAAATTCTTAATCGTATCAAAGAAAAATACGAAGAGCACCATGGTGTAACCTATACTGAAGAGGCTATTAACGCCTGTGTCAGCCTTACTGCACGGTATATTACAGACCGGTTTTTACCGGATAAGGCCATCGACGCTTTGGACGAGGCCGGTTCCCGTGTGCACCTGACCAATATTCATGTTCCGCAGAACATTATTGATATTGAGCAGAAGATCGAGGAGATCAAGGTAGAGAAAAACAAGGTTGTTCGTAGCCAGAAGTACGAGGAAGCGGCCAAGCTTCGTGATACCGAAAAGCACCTGCTGGAAGAGCTTGACCGTGCAAAAGCAGAATGGGAGGCCGAAACCAGAACCAGGCGTTATACCGTAACCGAAGATAACGTAGCCGAAGTGGTTTCTATGATGACCGGTATTCCGGTGCAGCGTGTGGGTCAGACCGACAGTCAGAAGCTGCTGGCTATGAACGAAACCATACAAAGCAAGATCATAGGTCAGGACGAAGCGGTGAAAAAGCTTACCAAAGCCATTCAGCGTACACGTGCCGGATTAAAAGATCCCAAAAAGCCAATCGGTTCATTTATTTTCCTCGGCCCGACCGGTGTTGGTAAGACCGAGCTTGCCAAAGAGCTTGCCCGCTTTATGTTCGATAGCGAAGACGCCCTGATACAAATTGATATGAGCGAATACATGGAGAAATTTGCCGTATCAAGACTGGTTGGTGCGCCTCCCGGATACGTAGGTTACGAAGAAGGCGGACAGTTAACTGAAAAAGTGCGTCGTAAACCGTATTCGGTAGTGCTACTGGACGAAATTGAGAAAGCTCACCCGGATGTGTTCAACATCCTGTTGCAGGTGCTTGACGAAGGCCAGTTAACTGATAGTTTAGGACGCAAGGTTGATTTCAGGAATACCATTGTGATCATGACATCCAATATCGGGGCACGGCAGCTAAAAGATTTTGGCCAGGGCGTAGGTTTTACTACATCAGCAAAAGCGTTGCAAGCTGAAACCCATTCACGCAGTGTGATTGAGAACGCCTTAAAACGGGCTTTTGCTCCCGAATTCCTGAACCGTATTGATGACGTGATCGTGTTCAACTCGCTGAGCAAAGAAGATATCTTTAAAATTATCGATATTGAGCTGCAGGCGCTGTTTGGCCGGGTACATGGCTTAGGATACGATGTAGTGCTTACCGATGCTGCCAAAGAATTCATAGCCGACAAAGGTTACGATTCAAACTTTGGCGCACGACCGCTGAAACGAGCCATCCAGAAATACCTGGAAGACCCGATTGCCGAAGAAATATTAAAAGGCGATCTGGCCGAAGGCGACATAATGGAAGTGGATTACAACAAGGAAAAGGATGAGATCCAGATTTCAGGAAAAGCCAAAGGCAAAAAGAAACGTGAAGAGAAAAAAGAGGACAGCTAATTCAGCCTTTGGCTGAATTAGCTGTTATTTTGGATACAGAACTAAACGAGGATATTATGGCGCAGGTAACAGGCATAAGAACGGAATTGCATGCAAACGGAAGTGTTAAGGCGTACATCATTGACGCTAAAAAATATGGTGAGCAGCTAAAACCGTTTTTTGATGAGATTGGCTATACCGGCCAGAATGAAGCGGTGATTGATGAAATTTTAGCTAAACAGACTTTTGTTTCCGTTGAAGAATCAAAGCAACTCACTAAAAGACTACTTCGCGAAAAGTGCAGGAAAGAAGGGTTAATTTAAGTACCGAAGTTGCATATTATCTGTCTGAGTTGGCGTTTGTACTCTTGAAAAGAGGGTATTTCAGTTTTATAGAAAATGCTGAGAAATTTACCGACAAAATTCACGACACCATAGTTCACAAAATTCATACGCTCAAACATTACCCCACAACCGTCGAAAACCAACATTATGGAACGTACTATATTGTGATAAGAATGCACAGGCGGTTTACCTGTCACGCTTATTTTTTCATCAAAGACGATATGTATTTCATTACAAAAATTTCCAGCAATAAACTTCCTGATGCTGAATTTTTAAACCGATTTTAATTTCAGGCTCAAAATATAAAAGCTGTGAATAAAATAAAAAGTGATCTGATTTTATCTGCAACTTTCACCTTTTATTTTACATGGTGAAAGCCTATTTTTGGCTATCAGTTTATAATGAGTTCTTGCAGTTTTTTGACTTTTTAATTTTGACTTTTTAAATTATGAATTTTCCAGCCGAATTAAAGTACACCAAAGATCACGAATGGATCAGGGTAGAAGGCAGCGAAGCCCACGTAGGCATAACCGATTTTGCGCAGCGTGAGCTGGGCGATATTGTTTACGTAGATGTAACAACCGTTAACAGCTCAGT
This sequence comes from Pedobacter sp. BS3, assembly GCF_008274585.1. Classification (GTDB taxonomy): domain Bacteria; phylum Bacteroidota; class Bacteroidia; order Sphingobacteriales; family Sphingobacteriaceae; genus Hufsiella_A. The sequence goes on from NZ_VTRT01000006.1 coordinate 237,317, forward strand.
TGCCGAAGGCGAGGTATTCGGTACGGTAGAAGCGGTAAAAACGGTTTCTGATCTGTTTATGCCTGTAGCAGGCAAAATCCTGGAGGTAAATCCAAAATTAGATCAAAGCCCTGAACTTGTTAATACCGATCCGTATGGTGACGGATGGCTGGTAAAAGTTAGCCTTGAGGGCGATGCCAATTCTGCCTCGCTGTTATCGGCCGATGAATATAAAGTCCAGATCGGTTTATAATGATTAGAGCATTAAGATATCAATACTTAGCCCTTATATGGGCTATTTTTGTATTGATACTCTGCGATATGCCTTTATCGCCGGATGAAGGCGGTATAAAGTGGTTTGAAGGATTTGATAAGCTTACGCATACCGGTTTTTTCTTTGTATTTACGGTTTTATTGCTGTACGGAAAAATACGGCAGCAAAACAGCTATCAGTATCGTCCGTTAACCATTATAAAAATAACATTGCTTGGGGCGATATTAGGTGGTGGAATAGAGCTGTTACAATGGAAAGTATTTACTTATCGCTCTGCCGAATGGTGGGATTTTTTCTGTGATATGGTAGGCATAGCGATGGGTGTATTCAGCTATGTGCTATTGCATCGGAAAACGATTTATGAGAAGACACATTAAAGTACTGGCATTTTTAATATTGGTGAGCCTGGCGAGTAGCTGTGGCATATTTCGCAAAAAATGCAATTGTCCGCACTTTTATCAGTCAGTTCCAAATCAAAGGCGGTAAAACCGTAGCTGATTTGCCTTGGCTGATGCCTCTACCGCCCATAGTGGGTATGCTGCCGGCTGGTGCCTCATCGCCGGCGATAAAAGATAATAAAGCTATTATCAAGGCAACACACTAAATTTTTCGTTATTGCGAGGCCGTGTGGGGTCGTGAGAGCCGAAGCAATCTAATAAGATCGCTTCTCCACAGGAGCCCTTCAGACCATCAACCCTTCTATCTGCAATAACGCCACATTTTTTTGATGCGATTGTCCCCTGAAACCATCGTACTTTTATTTGGATTTGTTTTAAATAAGGGTTACTTTTGATGCAGTTTAGAAATGATAACAGCATGAAGCTTTCGCAACTTGTGCCGGGACAAAAAGGCATTATCAAAGAGTTTACTGATTTAGAAATGTCTGTAAAACTGATGGAGATGGGATGTTTGCCTGGTGAGCCTGTCGTGGTTGAACGTTTTGCTCCGCTTGGCGATCCGATGGCTATTACTGTTTCGGGCTATCAGCTAAGCCTGCGTAAAAGCGAAGCTTCTACCATTATTCTTCATGTATAAGTGAGTAGCGGGTTAAAAGTTGCGCTGGTTGGTAATCCCAACACCGGGAAATCTACACTGTTTAATGCACTAACCGGTCTCAATCAAAAAGTAGGAAATTTTCCCGGGATAACTGTTGATAAAAAGACAGGATTCTGTCGCCTTTCTGACGGGCGTACGGCAGAAATTATCGACCTGCCCGGTACCTATAGCCTCTATCCCAAAAGTAAGGACGAAAGCATTGTACTTGAGGTTTTGACCGATAAAACAAGCCGCTTGTACCCTGATCTGGTTGTGGTGCTGGCCGATGCGTCAAACCTTAAGCGTAACCTGCTATTATATACCCAGGTTGCCGATCTGAAAATTCCCGTTATTATCGCGTTAAACATGATGGACCTTGCCCGCAAGGCCGGAACCGAAATTAATGTTGACGAGCTTTCGGCAAGGCTGGGAGTGCGTATTGTACCAATATGTGCCCGTACAAAAGAAAATATCAGCGGATTAAAGGAAGCCATCCAGCAAATGTCTGCAATCCCCTTGCAGCGGGAAACCATAGAAGTTGAGGCCATAGCGCCGGGACTCATCGCCAAAATACAAAACGAATTACAGGTTGAAAGTCCGTACGCTGCCCTGCAACTGGCGCATCAGCATGAGAACATGCATTATTTAAGTGCCCGGCAAAGCGATAGGATTGAAGAATTGGAGCAGGAATTCTCATTCCATTCGCAGAAAGCGCAAGCTGCAGAAACCATCGCCCGTTATAACTTTATTAACGATGTTTTATTTGATACGGTAAAGCAACGCACTTCCGTTATTGAAGAAACCATCAGCAACCGGATAGATAAGGTACTTACTCATAAAGTATGGGGTTTCATTATCTTTTTCGGCATCCTGTTTCTCATTTTCCAGGCTATCTTTTCGTGGTCTGAATATCCCATGAGTCTTATTGAAGACCTTTTCGTGTGGCTTGGCAGTACGGCACACGCGGTTCTGCCGCCGGGTGTATTTACCGACATGCTGGTAGATGGTGTGCTGGCCGGATTAAGCGGTGTGCTGGTATTTATTCCACAAATTGCCATCCTGTTTGCGTTCATCTCCATTTTAGAAGATACCGGCTACATGGCCCGCGTTACGTTCATGATGGATAAGATCATGCGGAAGGTTGGCCTTAGCGGAAAATCGGTCGTTCCGCTTATCGGTGGACTGGCTTGTGCCGTACCCTCAATTATGGGTACGCGGAATATTGAGAACTGGAAAGACCGTATCATAACCATCATGGTAACACCGCTGGTAAGCTGCTCGGCACGTTTACCCATTTATACGTTGTTAATATCGCTGGTTGTTCCCGATACCCGCTTATGGGGATTTGTGAATATGCAGGGTCTGGCGCTTATGGCCATGTATGTGCTGGGCATTGTGAGCGCTATCCTGGTTGCCTGGGTAATGAAAAAGCTGATCAAAGCCCGCGAACGTGGTTATTTCATCATGGAATTGCCCGTTTACCGGATGCCGCGATGGAGCAACGTGGGATTAACCATGTATGAAAAGGTGAAAACCTTTGTGGTGCAGGCTGGTAAAGTGATCATTGCTATTTCAGTGGTATTGTGGGTATTAGCCACATACGGCCCGGCGAAAAAGCAGCAGGAAATTGAACAGAAATACACCGCATTACAGCAGACCAATCAATATCCTCAGGAAGAGCTGCAGCGCATGAAAGCTTCAGATAAGCTTGAAAATTCTTACGCCGGCTTGCTGGGCAGGGCGATAGAACCGGCCATTAAGCCCCTGGGTTACGACTGGAAAATCGGTATTGCGCTGATCACCTCCTTTGCCGCCCGCGAAGTTTTTGTAGGTACAATGGCAACCATTTACAGTGTAGATTCATCGGGTGACGACGTGGTATCTGTACGTGAAAAGATGCGTGCGGCCACAGAACCGGATACAGGCCGGCCGGTATTTACGTTGGCTACGGCTTTTTCATTGATGGTGTTTTACGCTTTCGCGATGCAGTGCATGAGCACTCTGGCTATTGTTTACCGGGAAACCAAAAGTCTGAAATGGCCGGTCATCCAGTTTATTTATATGGGAGTTATGGCATATATTGCCAGCCTGATTGTATATCAGGTGCTTAAATAGTTTTTTTACAGATGTGGAATTCAATTCCATATTTACAAGATAAGTATATACTTAATCTGCACCGATCTCATTCGTATTTTTCCAGCTTAGTACCTTTGCTTCTTTGCGTGTTCCATTTTTATTTCCGCCATACAACAAGAAGGTATTTTCGCTATCGTTGCCGCTTAGCTTGTTATAATAATTCAGGTTTTTGAAAAATTCGTTATTTAGCGTGGTTGCCGATTTTATTTCGATGCTTTTAACGGTTAATCCTTCATCTATCAGGCAATCCAGCTCATTTCCCGTGTTGTCACGCCAGAAAAATAATGGCGGATTTTGTGCATTATTCAGATAGTTTTTTGCAATATCAACAATAACCAGGTTCTCAAACAAGGCGCCCTTTGCCCAGTGACTATTTAAATCATCTTCTTTTTTTATGCCTAACAAACTGCAGGCAAGGCCGGTATCGTAAAAATATAGTTTAGGTGTTTTGACCAGCCTTTTTGAAAAGTTTCTGAAATGCGGTTGAAGAAAAAAAGCTATAAAACTGGTTTCGAGGATAGAAAACCATGATTTTACAGTCTTTAGATCAACACCTAATTCGTTGGCCATACTATTGTAATTAAGCAGTTGGCCAATACGTCCGGCAGCAAGACGCATAAATTTTTGGAACAGGTGCAGGTTAGAAACATTTACCAGTTGCCTTACATCACGCTCGGCATAAGTTTGTATATAAGAAGGATAATATAGGTCAACAGGAATATCTTTATCATAAATTCGTGGATAGAAGCCTTTCAGAATAAAGTAATCAGGATTTTCTATCCAATATTCCGTGTTTTTTAATTCAGACAAACTAAATGGCAGCAGGTGGGTGATAAATACCCTTCCGGCAAGGCTTTGCGATATTTTTGCGGATAACAGGAAATTCTGTGATCCGGTTAAAATATATTCGCCGGGCTTATTTCTTTCGTCGCTTAAAGTCTGTATGTATGAAAACAGTTCCGGGATAAGTTGAACCTCGTCAATAATTAATCCTTCCTTGTGTTGCGTCAGAAACAGGCGGGGATCGGATTTAGCTTCATCAAACGTATCCGGATTTTCCAGGTTTACATAAGTGTATTGTGGAAAACATTGCTTTGCCAGCGTGGTCTTGCCCGATTGCCTGGGGCCCGTGATAGATATAACAGGCATCTTGGTAGCCATTAATGTAATCTGCTTCGTTAATTTGCGTGCTATCATTATCCAAATTTATAAAATATTTCTTTACAAATATGGAATTAAATTCCATATTTGTAAAGAAATATATATATCAGATCTATTAAGCTACCCTATAATGCTTAACTTTGTGCTGTTTGCCGGGAAGTTTACACATGAAAAAATACAAGCACATCTTTTTTGACCTCGACCATACCATTTGGGATTTCGATAAAAATGCCGAGGAGACGCTATTCGAATTATATAACGCTTATTCCCTTAAAGAAAAAGGCTTACATTCGGCAGAGCTGTTTATCGAAACCTATACCCGCAACAACCACCAGTTATGGCAGCAATATCATTCGGGAGCCATTACCAAGCAGCATTTGCGTGAAACCAGGTTCAGTAAAACATTTGCCGATTTAGGTGTGGCTCCTGAAATGATCCCGGAAAATTTTGAAGATGATTATGTACGCATTTGCCCGACCAAATGCAACCTGTTTCCCCAGGCTCACGAAACATTAGCCTATTTGCAGGAGAAATACTGTCTGCATCTCATCTCAAACGGATTTAAAGAATCTACAGAATGTAAAATAGAAGGCTCGCTGCTGGCAAAATATTTTGATACCATTGTTATATCCGAAGTAGTAGGCGTAAACAAACCCGATAAAGCTATTTTTGAATTTGCAACTTCGGGCGCAAAGGCGCACAAAACCGAGAGCTTAATGGTGGGCGATAGCCTGGAGGCGGACATTCAGGGCGCTTTGAACTTCGGTATGGACGCTATTTATTTTAATCCGCTGCAAAAGGAAAAGCCAGACTACGTAAACCAACAAATTCACAGCTTATGCGAATTGATGAATCTGCTTTAGGTTAAGCAATGCTTTTGTTAACCGTAATTTAACGGTTAATTTATATAGTTAGAATAGCTTTGGTAAACAAAGTTGTAACCAACGCTATGCCTAAACGTGAAGTGGATATGGTCATTATTTCTGATGTTCATTTGGGTACTTACGGATGCCGGGCCAAAGAATTGTTGAATTACCTGAAAAGTATTAAGCCCAAAACGCTGGTGTTAAACGGTGATATTATTGATATCTGGCAGTTTAGTAAATCGTACTGGCCTGAAACGCATACGAAGGTGCTGAGGCGTATCATGAAATTTATTACCGATGGTGTACCGGTGTATTATCTTACCGGTAACCACGATGAAATGCTTCGTAAATTTGCCGATTTGCGTATGGGTAGCTTTCAGCTTGCCAATAAGCTGGTGCTGAATTTGCAGGGACGTAAAGCCTGGATTTTTCATGGCGATGTATTTGATGTAACCATGCAGTATTCCAAATGGCTGGCCCGGCTGGGTGCTATCGGCTATGACAGCCTTATCCTGCTAAACAGCATGGTGAATTGGGGGCTGACTGTTTTAGGGCGACAAAAAATGAGCTTCTCGCAACGCATCAAAGCCCGGTTTAAAGATGCGGTTAGGTTTATCAACGATTTTGAACTCACCGCCGCCGGACTGGCAAAAGAAAAGGGCTACGATTATGTGATATGCGGCCATATCCATCAGCCTGAGATACGCGACATTGAGGGGGTAATGTACCTTAACTCGGGCGACTGGGTTGAAAGCCTTACTTCGCTGGAATATCATAATGGCTCCTGGCGAATTTTTGAATATGACCCCTTGCTGTTTGCTGCGGATACATTGACCGATGATAATGACCTGATCGATCAGGAAGACCTTAAGGCGAAGTTGGATGTTAAAGCGCTTTTTGAACATTTTAAGACCAACCCTGTTTAGTATTCATCGTAAAAATGCAGATATTGCAGTGCGCAATGAATATCCTTTTTGCTATACAGGGAACTGGTAATGGACACATCAGCAGGGCACGCGAAATTGTGCCGCTTTTACAGCAGTATGGCGATGTTGATTTGCTGATAAGCGGTACACAAGCCGATGTACAGTTAGATCAGCCGGTAAATTACCGGTTTCATGGATTCAGTTTCATTTTTGGCAAGAAAGGTGGTGTAGACCACTGGCAAACGTATAAAAATATGCGGCTATCCCGTTTGTTACGGGATGTGCGGTCATTACCACTCAAAAAATATCAGTTAATCATCAATGATTACGAGCCGGTAACTGCATGGGCGTGCCGTTTACAGGGGCGGCATAGTGTAGCTTTAAGTCACCAGTCCTCTTTTTTGTCACCTAAAACACCAAGACCCCAAAAATCATCGCCTGTAACTGAGCTGCTGTTCAAATATTATGCACCAACTACACAGCGTATCGGGTTCCATTTTGAGCGTTACGATGATTTTATACATACGCCGGTAATACGCAGCGAGATACGCAATACCGAACCGGAAGATAAGGGGCATATTACCGTTTACCTGCCCGCTTTTGACGATAAATTGCTGGTAAAATATTTCAGGCAGATCCCCGGTGTGCAGTGGCACGTTTTTTCAAAACATTCGCGTACGGCATATACCGATGCCAATGTGTGGGTAAGGCCGGTTAATAACATGGAATTTAATGCCAGCCTGGCCAGTTGTTACGGACTATTTACCGGCGGCGGTTTTGAAGGCCCGGCAGAGGCATTGTACCTGAAAAAGAAAGTGCTGGTTTTCCCGATGCGGTTTCAGTACGAGCAGTTATGTAATGCCGAAGCGATAAGCCGGCTTGGTGTTCCGGTTATTTACCAGATAGACGATGAGTTTGTCCCGAAGCTCAAGCAGTGGATTGATTCGCCGCACCGGGTTGCAGTGCATTTCCCGGATGAAACAGCGCAGATCATCCGGAACCTGGTTGAGGATAATACATAAAGCTAAAAGTGGAGAGTTGAAAGTGAAAAGCTGACTGAAATTCCGGCTTTCCAGAATGTATATTCTAACCCTTGGCCTGTCCCCCCGACAGGCTAACCAATAATACATGGAATGTCCCGGTCTGCCGGGCCCGGGGAGGTAGAGAGATTTAGCTGGGCCTTAGCAAACGCGTCGAAGATAATTTCTACTTTTGTCTTTTTATACAACATTATGATTAACATTTTTCGCAGACTTAATCCGGTAAATATTGTATTCCTTGTTTTTATCGGTTTAGTGCTTCGTGCGGGAATGTTTTTCAGGTTACCTGAGACATTAAATAACAGCATTTCTGATCTGATAGCCAGGCTTATTCCCTGGCTTAATATAACCGATAGCCTGAGTTCGGAGGCTAATGTTATGCTTGCGCTGATATTTGTATTGGTGCAGGCAGTAATTTTTAACCGGATCATTAATAATTATAACCTGATAAACCGGCCTACGTTTTTGCCGGCTTTAATGTACGTTACATTATCCAGTTTGTTGCCGCCTTTCCTGGCTATCAGCAGTCCCTTGATGTGTAATTTCGTTTTGCTGTGGATGATGAGCAAAATGCTGGGTATCTACAGGCGGGAGGAAGCCATTTCATCTATGTTTGACCTGGGTATGTTAGCCGGTGTCGGAACGCTCATATATTTCCCTTTTATTGCCATGATGCTGCTTATCTGGATATGCCTGTTGATATTCAGGCCGTTTAACTGGCGTGAATGGATAGCGGCTTTGATCGGGTTTGCTACGGTATATTTCTTTTTAGCGGTTTATTATTATTGGAATGATTCTATCGGATTGTTTTACAAGATATGGCTCCCGTTAACCAAGCCGTTTCCAACACGGTTTGTAATTGATTATTACGATTACATCGTGCTTATCCCGGTAATCATTATTTGCGCTATCGGAAGCATCTTTCTACGGCAAAACTTTTTTAGAAGCTATGTCCATATCCGGAAATCATTTCAGCTGCTCTTTGTTATATTTCTGCTGGTTGTATTATCCTTTTACCTGAGTCCGCAATACCGTATAACCCACTTCTTGCTGGCCGTTCCCCCGGTTTCGGTGCTCACAGCCTATTATTTTCTGAACGCACAAAAAAGCTGGTTTTATGAATTGCTGTATGCGGTGCTGGCCGGCGCAATTATTTATTTCCAGGTGTTTTAGCGGAAGGTTATGTGTTGTGGGTTACGAGTTATCTGTTTCTCGTAACTCACAACCCGTAACTTATAACACAAGCTTATTCTTTCAAATTCAGTTTAGTAATTAGCGGATGATATTTCGCATACATTTCTTTTGCTATAGTAATGGCATCGCCGGAAGGCTTATCCGGATACTGTTCCGAGCCTTCAACCCATTGCCATTCCCAGTCTCTGATTTGTTTATCAAATACCTTTTCGTCGGCGGGTTTGCCCTGTTGAACGCTATTATTTACGTAGGTAAAAAAGTGCTCCCACCGGGGTTTATAGAAGTTGTTCAATAATCCGGACCATTGTTTGCAGGCATAATCGTGCAGCACACTGTTTTTATCGCCCCATAGTGTGATCTGGTTTCGGGCGTTTTTTTCGTAAAGCGCCTTTTCAGCCGCTGTGGTTCCGTTTTGTCTGGCAGTATTTAGCCATACACCTAATAAAAAGTCTTTACGTGTGGCCAGCAACTTATCCATATCGCTGATCACAGCAAGAAACTGTTTGGCATGCTGGTTAAAAGCATCCATATCTTTAACCTTATAATCATAAGCGAAAGCGTGTTGCAATGTATCAGCATAGTTGGCCATAACCTGACGGGTAAGGTCAACCAGATCGTATTGATATCCCTGGCTGTTTTTAAGCTCATCGGCTACACTGATCAATTTCTCCCATGCGGGAATGATATCTTTGGGATGGTATGCCTTTTTAGTTGACGCCCAGCGGTTGCTTCTTTTAAAGGTAGGCCGCCCGGTAATGATCGATTCAGGTCCGCCCGATGTGACTGCCCCGTTGTAAACCGTTTGCCGTAAAATATTCCAGGCTTCATTGATCGTGCTGTTCTGTTTTCCATAACGCCTGTAAGCATAATCTTTTAGCCAGCTGTCCAGGTCGATGGGTTTATCACGCCAGACATTTTCAAGCATAAGCGCATACATTACCGGGTTTTGCTCAATAGCCTCGGGCGTTAAACCGATGCCTTGCATGTGTCCTGATTGGGGACTGTTTAATGCGTTAGCCGGATCGTTGGCAACATTATTCATCCGGCCATACATGCTGATATTACCGCCAAAATTATGCAGCATACACCATATCCAGGGCTTGCCATAGTATGCATCGGTTCTGTTCCATACCGGTTTGCTTTCGCTGTATAGATCAAGAATGATCATTTTATCGTTAGGGACGGCATTCAGAAGCGCTTTGATCTGTGTTGGTTGCCAGAACTTAGCCGAGAATGAGAACATCCATCCCTGCATGATCCAGATAGCTTTTGGATCGGCGCCTGCCATAGATTGGTATACTTTTTTGCTCACATCATTTAAAAATGTGGAATCACTTGTAGGCGGAGTATTTTCGTTGAAAGTGTCGGCTGAATAAAGGTGGTTTGTTCCAAAGGTTTTTACTTCTTCCTCGATGAATTTTTTACCTATAGTGGTAAACATCGGATCGTTGGGATCAAGAATGGATACGCTATCCGGAAAACCAGACCAGAGTGTTTTTTTGATACTGGCTTTTGGAAATTTTTTCTCGAATGAAGGCGGTACGTGACCGGTAAATGCAGGCAGGATAGGAGTCATTCCCAAGGCACGCTCGCGGGCAAGAATTTTCTTCTGAAGCGCCTCGTGGTTGATCATCCAGCTTTGTGGCAGCGGCCCGCCCCAGCCATCCAGGTTACCCATCCAGAACCAGTTGAAATAGGCAGGGCCGCTGTAAAACGTTTTCAGATCTGCATCGGTAAAGCCCAGGCTTTTATAAACCCTGTCCCAGATAATGTTTTGGCCGGTTAGCGCTAAAGGCATATTAATGCCGTTTAATGCCATCCAATCTATTTCCCATTGCCAGCGATCCCAATCCCACCAGCTCATGGTATAGTTAAATGTGCAGTAGTTCAGGTAATAACGGTATTTATAAGGTGTGCTGATGCGTACCTTGCCTTTTACAGCAGGTAATTTTGCCGGTAAATTTAAGTTGCTGCCATTCCAGCTAATGTCGCAGTGTGTGTAATTCTTGAGATAGTAGTTCAGGGCACTGGCAATGGTCACGCCATTGTTCCCGCGGAGTATGATCTTATTATTTTTGCTCTCAAGCTCAAAAACATCTTTGTCGCCGTTTTTGGGAATAAATGCTATTTCGAAGGCGTTGGCATGTGCGGGAATTATCCGCTTGATAAGATTGTAAATTTCAGTTCGTTGTGTATCGGTTTGAGCGTGTGCGCAAACACCTGCAATAAATAGGCTGATGGTTAGCGTAATTTTTCTGGATAAGATCATAAACGGGTTACTTGATTCCTGATGATTTATTTTAGAATAGCCAAATGAGGAAGCTAAATTAGAATAATTTATAATAATGCGAAATGGTTTATTGCGAGCCTCACCCCCAACCCTCCGCCAGTTGGCAGAAGAGGGGAGCTGAACCGAACCATGCAGACATTGTCCATTATCCACTGTCAATTGTCAACTATTAGAGATTGCTTCCGGTCTTTCCCGACTTTCGGCCTTCCCGACTTCCGGACTATAAACCATAAACTTACGATAAATGAATCATACAAGCATTGTCAACTGTCCATTGTCAATTAGCCATTATTCAACTGTCAATGATCAAAGGTTGCTTCCGGTCTTTCCCGACTTCCGGTCTTCCCGACTATAAACCATAAACTATAAGCTATGAACCATGAACTATGAACCATGAACTATGAACCATGAACTATCAACCATGAACTATCCGTCACTTATTGCGCAATGGTAACCTTAATTCCGTTGCTTTCCAGCAGTTTAATGGTGTTGGCAGAAATACCTTCGTCGGTAATAATATGCTGCACCTGGTCAAGAGCGCAGATCTTTCCCATGCCACGCCGGCCAAACTTAGAGCTATCGGCCAGAACAACAGTGGTTTGAGCCGCCTGCATCATTTTTTGGTTTAAATGTGCTTCGGCAAGGCTGGTAGTGGTCAACCCGGCGGCATCTATACCATCAACGCCTAAAAACAGGATACTGCATGAAACATCCTGAAGGATCAGCTCAGCATACATGCCGGCTACCGAAGATGAATTTTGACGCAGCTGGCCGCCTAACTGTAATACTTCAACATTCTGATGGTGGGATAACTCAAGCGCTACATTCAATGCTGATGTGATCACGGTAAGATGCTGTTGTGGTTTGATCATCCGTGCCAGGGCCAGAACGGTAGTGCCCGAAGCAATAATGATCGAATCGTTCTGATCAATCAGCTTTGCCGCTTCTTTAGCTATCTTTTCCTTTTCGGTTTTGGCCTGATGTTCCTTTTCATCAACGGGTTTATCACTGGTGTAAGGACTTTTCATATATCCTCCGCCATGCGTTCTGTAAAGCAGGTTTTTGTCTTCAAGTAACTTAAGATCCTTCCGTATGGTAACGTCAGAAACTTCAAGCTCTGCGCTTAGGTTTTGCACATTAACATGCCCGGTTTCCCGAAGCTGTTTCAGAATGTATTTGTGCCTGTCAATGAGATTTAGCATGGTTAAATGTATAAAATATAGCGTTAACAGTTTATAATGTTCTGCAAATTTATTGATTTGCCAAAATTGGCTTTTATTTTTTTAATAAAAAATAACGCTTATTGTTGTTTTATTATCAGTTATTATTAGTTCCTGTTTTGAAATATGTAATAAAAAGCCCACTTTTTTATCTTCGTTATCTTTTGAATAGTGATTTTTATATTTCATATTTGTTTTTTATAGTTACGATTGGTTATTTTTGATTCAGGCTTTTTGCCATAAATAATATGATGCAGTTTAGAAGAGATACTTTATTACAGAAAATTTCTGATGCTGGTGGGCCCTGGGATATACTTATTGTAGGAGGTGGCGCAACAGGTTTAGGTGCGGCTGTAGATGCAGCGTCCAGAGGTTACAAAACGTTATTGTTAGAGCAGCTTGATTTTGCTAAAGGTACATCCAGCCGTAGTACGAAGTTAGTGCATGGAGGCGTTCGTTACTTAGCGCAGGGTGATATTGGTTTGGTTCGTGAGGCATTATATGAGCGGGGCTTACTGTTAAAGAACGCCCCGCATCTTGCCCACGATGAATCGTTTGTGATTCCTAACTACGAGTGGTGGGGTGGCCCGTTCTATACTATCGGGTTAACCATATATGATCTGTTGGCAGGCAGACTTAGCCTGGGCCGTTCAAAGCTGATATCTAAAAAAGAAACGCTGCGCCGTATACCGGGCATTAAATCTAAAGGGCTTTATAATGGCGTAGTTTATCATGACGGACAGTTTGACGACTCCCGGCTGGCCGTAAACCTGGCGCAGACCTGCGTGGAGCAGGGCGGCGTGCTGCTGAATTATTTTCGTGTAAACGGACTGATCAAAGAGAATGGCAAAATTAAAGGTGTAACAGCAACCGATCAGGAAACCAATAAAGAGTACCGGATAGCTGCCAAAGTGGTAGTAAATGCAACGGGTGTTTTTGTTGATGACCTGCTGGCAATGGATGCACCGGAACATAAGCCGATGGTGCGACCCAGCCAGGGAGTGCATATTGTGCTCGACCGGTCTTTTATGCCGGGAGAGGACGCATTGATGATACCTAAAACAGAAGACGGCCGTGTGCTTTTTGCCGTGCCGTGGCACGATAAGCTGGTAGTTGGTACAACCGATACGCCGTTAAATGAACATAGCATAGAGCCGGTTGCTTTGGAGGAAGAAATAGAGTTTATTATCCGTACCGCGTCCAAATATCTTGAACGTCAGCCGCAGCGTAAAGATGTGCTGAGCGTGTTTGCCGGGTTACGGCCACTGGCAGCTCCAAGTGGCGATTCTACCAAAACGAAAGAAATTTCACGCAGTCATAAGCTGATCGTATCTGCATCGGGATTGCTTACGATGACGGGCGGCAAATGGACCACTTACCGTAAAATGTCTGAGGATATTGTAGATAAAGCCATCGAAATAGGCGGTTTAAAACCTGTTGCTTGCGCTACCAGGAACCTGCGCATACACGGTTACCAGGAAATTGCAGATCAGAGTAATCCATTTTTCTTTTACGGAAGCGATCAGGAGGCTCTGTTAAAACTTATCGATGAAAATAAAGAATGGGCGCAAAAAATAAACCCGAAAGCACCTTATATCTGTGCCCAGGTAATATGGGCTGTTCGGAATGAGATGGCCCGTACGGTTGAGGATTTTTTGGCACGGCGTATAAGAGCGTTGTTTCTTGATGCCCGTGTGGCAATCGATATGGCCCCGCGTGTAGCAGAGCTTATGGCGGCTGAGCTTGGTAAAGATGACAGCTGGCAGAAAGCTGAGGTTGAACGTTTTACCAAGCTGGCCAATGGTTATTTATTGAGCCCGTATTATCCCCAGGTCTCTGACCCGGTTTATGCCGAAGCAAAAAATAATCACGACTAATTAAATCTATGAGAATACTACTATTCGCATTATTAACATTATCAGCATTAGCTTGTAAAAAGAGCCGGTCTGCCGATGCTCCGGTTATTATAACAGACCCTGTTGAGCAGCCGGCAAAAGTTGTTGTGTTTGCAGATCAGTCAACCAACCGGGTGTTAATGGTAGATATAGATACCAAGAAGCAGATTTTTGAATGGTTGCCCGGGCCCGCTACCAATGTGGTTGCAGGAGATGCCGGTTGGTTTGGAAATATCAGCGATGCAAAACCTGTGCTCAACAACCAATACATCCTGGCAACGGCTTCGGTTGGCGGAGTAGCGTTGATCCGCATAGCAGATAAAAAAACCGTGTTTTACGGGAAAGGCGGTACCGGCAATGTACACTCGGCAGAACTGTTGCCTGATGGAAACATTGTTTTTTCGGCCAGTACCGGTGGATACGTGGGAATATTTAAAGTAGATACGGCACATTTTAGCGCTCCCGTAACAGCTTATAGCTCAACCAATCTCGCTGATGCACATAGTTTGGTATGGGACAAAAAACGGCAGGTACTTTGGGCTGCCGGAGGTAGTGTGTTAAGAGCTTACGAGTACAATTTTGATAAAAACAATCCGAAACTTACATTAAAGAAAGAAATTACGTTGCCCGCTACCGGGGCTCATGATTTATTCCCGGTATACGATAAAGATGCGTTGTGGCTATCCACCAGCAAGCAGGTGTGGAGTGTTGATCTACAGACCGAACAATTTGCGTCTGCAAGTTCGATAGCCCGTGTAAAAAGTGTGTCTTCGGGGCCGTCGTCTTTCCCGGTAATTTTAATGCAATCGATTGATACAGATCAAAAATGGTGGAATGATCATATTATTGATCTGTCGGGTAAAACGATATATCAGCAGTCTGGTTTAAAAGCGTATAAAGCCAGGTGGATGTTGCCCAATACGTTTAGTTATTAAACAGCGTCAATAATTAAAAAGTAATCAAAACGGAATAAATTTGTATAAAATTAATTCGTTATAACCAATTAAACCTTTAATCATTTTAAGTTAATATATACCTAACATCAGGGCGGTACCTTTGTGCCGTAATGCCTGATAAGGATCAGAATTACAATTTATGAAACTTACACTATTCAAACAACCCGAACCAAAGCCTCTTCTGCCGGAATCAAAGATCGATCCTACGTACAAAAGGCTGCGTTTGCAGGTTTTCCTGGGAATATTTATCGGGTATGCAGGCTACTACCTGGTGCGCAAAAATTTCTCAATGGCTATGCCCGATCTGGTTGCGCAGGGCTTTAGTAAAGGAGATTTAGGATTTGCACTGTCGGGCGTTTCAATAGCTTACGGGATCAGCAAGTTCCTGATGGGCAATGTTTCCGACAGAAGTAATGCCCGGTATTTTTTACCTACCGGTTTAGTGCTATCGGCCTTGTGTATGATCATTATGGGAGTTTTTCCTTTTGCAACCAGTTCAATTACCATCATGTTCATATTGCTGTTCCTTAACGGATGGTTTCAGGGGATGGGCTGGCCTCCATGCGGCCGGGTTGTGGTACACTGGTTCTCAAAAAAAGAACGCGGCGTAAAAATGTCGATATGGAATGTTGCTCATAACGTGGGGGGGGGGTTGGTAGGACCTTTATCCATATTAGGTGTAATGATATTCAGCTCCTGGAAGAGTAATTTCTATTTCCCTGCATTAGTAGCCATTCTGATAGCTTTTATTGCATTTTTATTGGTTCGGGATACCCCGCAATCGTGCGGGTTGCCATCTATCGAAGACTATTCGGGGGAAAAAGCAATACATGAGACCAAAACTGAGGAAAGCAAGCCCGGCGCTAAGGAATTGTTTTTGAAGTATATTCTCTTCAATAAAGTGCTGTGGTATATATCCTTTGCAAATGTTTTCATATACCTGGTGCGTTATGGCGTATTAGATTGGGCGCCCACGTACCTGAAAGAAGCTAAAGGGTTCTCTATGGATGAGTCGGGTTGGGCTTACTTTTCTTATGAATATGCCGGTATTCCCGGAACATTGCTTTGCGGATGGATCAGCGATAAGATATTTAAAGGTCGGCGTGCCCCTGCAACAGTTATTTATATGTTATTGGTATTGATTGCTGTGCTGGTATACTGGAAAAATCCTGCCGGTCATCCAATTGTGGATATGCTTTCGCTGGTGGCCATCGGCTTTTTGATCTACGGCCCGGTAATGCTTATTGGTGTGCAGGCTTTAGACCTGGTGCCTAAGCAGGCAGCAGGAACATCAGCCGGCTTTACCGGTTTGTTTGGCTATTTAGGCGGCGCTGTATTTGCCAATATCGCTGTAGGGCATGTAGTTGACAAATGGGGATGGGATGGAGGCTTTATGATGCTTGTGGCGGCCTGTGTGTTATCTATCGCATTTGTAGCCCTGACATGGAATGCAGAAAAGAAATATTAGAGATATTTGTTAAAGTAAAAGAAAATTTAAATTCAACTTATTGATAATCAATTGGTTGCTTTGGGTACATGAGCCTGATTGTAAGATTCGGTTAGTTTTTAATAATTTTTTTTAGTTTTTTTTTGTTTTAAACGATTTGATTTTATTAATTTAGACTTTGATAAACAAACTAATTAACTAACCAAAATCAACAAAGGATAAGTAAAATCGATAGTTAGTAAAACCTAAACTAATTTTAAACACATAGACAATTTAAAGAACAAGTAAAGAAAGAGATAGTATCTGGTATTATCAGTTTCTTTATTTGATTCAGCCAAATAAATTAATGAGGAGGATCAATATGTTGTATATCGATTGATAAAATAGGAGTGGTATGGCCTGAAGCCTGCATCCATTCTGGATAAAAACACATTAATCAACAAATTATGATAAACTAATACAATTTAATCAACTATGGGTAAACCAATTAACATGAGTAAAGTAATAACATCGGTACTAAAGCTGCTGATGTTATACTGTGTGCTTGCCGTCATCCCAATGGATGGTTTTGCACAACAAAAACAAGTAACCGGAACAGTGCTAAGTGCCGATGACGGAATGCCGGTAATTGGCGCTTCGGTAAGAGTAAAAGGCACAACTAAAGGTACAACCACGAACGCTAGTGGTAATTTTACATTGCAGCTAACTGGTAATGAAACCTTAACTATCACCGCCATTGGCTATAAGGCAGTGGACGTTGCGGTGAAAAATCAATCAAACCTTACCGTACGCTTAGCCGGCGATGCTGTTGAACTGAAAGATGTAGTGGTGACGGCCTTGGGTATTAAGCGGGACGAAAAAGCGTTAGGTTATGCTATTACCAAAATTGATAGCACACAATTAACAGATGCGGTTTCTACCAACTGGACGGATGCGCTATCCGGCAAAGTTGCAGGCTTAAACCTGGTGAGAAATAGCGGCCCCGCTGGTTCCAATAAGATCATTTTGCGTGGAGAAAATAACCTGACCGGCGATAATGAAGCATTGATTGTGATTGACGGGGTCGTAGCCTCAAGTTCGTCAAGACGTACGGCAGCAACAGGTGGCGGTGTATATGGTACTTCGGGGGATGTTATGCCTCCTGATTTTGGAAGTGGGTTGAGCGATCTGAATCCAGAGGATATAGAGAGTGTTACGGTTTTAAAAGGTCCTGCCGCATCAGCGCTTTATGGGCAACGTGGTGCAAATGGAGCAATCATTATTACAACCAAATCTGCTACAAAAGGCAGAAAGACCATGGGCGTTACGTTTACGCATAACAGTACCTGGGAAGAGATTAACCGCAATGTTGACAGGCAAATGGAATATGGACAGGGACAATTTGGCGTTTCCTATTTTTCTTATGGCGCAACTGTCGATGGAGCCAGTACAAATGGAACAAGTGCTTCGTGGG
The DNA here is from genome assembly GCF_008274585.1 of Pedobacter sp. BS3. GTDB lineage: Bacteria > Bacteroidota > Bacteroidia > Sphingobacteriales > Sphingobacteriaceae > Hufsiella_A. Next base: position 255,189 of record NZ_VTRT01000006.1, read on the forward strand.
GTGCTCCATTCTCTGCCGGAGGTATGTTCTTTCAGTATGATCCGGCAACACAAAAAGTTGGGAGTACAAGAACACCGTGGGTAGCCTACGAAGATCCAATCGAGTCATTTTTTGTTACCGGACACAATACAACCAGCTCGGTAAGTTTAGACGGTACTTATAAAAAGGTAGGGCTGCGTTTTTCTGCAAGTCATGGGGATAATGAATGGATAGTACCCAATACGGGTTTGGATAGGACTAATCTTACACTAACCGCGAATGCTAATGTTACTAAGAAGTTAAACTTAAATTTAAAAGTACAATATAGCAACAGGCATAGCGACAATTTGCCGGCAACAGGTTATGGCAATCAATCACTTATGTACTGGTTTATGTTTGCACAGCCAAATGTAAATACCGATTGGTACAGGGATTATTGGGTACATGGGTCGGAATATAAAAAATTGGTAAATATTACTACTACAAACCCCGAAAGCCCTTACGCGGTTTCTTATGAATACCTTAACGGACAACGTCGCAACGGATGGTTGGGCAATATCCAGGCCACATATAAATTTACTAAGGAGCTGAGTTTAATGGTACGTGCATCTGCAGACCTTAACAAAGATTTTCGTGATACCCGCCGCCCCTGGGATGCTGCTGGGGGTAAATATGTTCAGGGTTTATATCGTGTAACCAATATAAGGTCATATGAGATCAACGCCGATTTCATGCTGAAATACGACAAGAAATTCAACAAAGACTTGCAGATGACGGCTTCGTTTGGTGGCAGCCAAATGAGAAATGAATATGACAAATCCGAAGTGAGAGCCGATGGGCTTGTAATTCCAAATATTTATAGTTTGGATAATAACGTTAGTCCTTTAATTTATGTGCCCGATACTTCAAGATACAGGATCAATAGTCTATATACGGCTATATCATTCGCATATAAGAACTACCTGTATCTGGATTTAACAGGTCGCCAGGACTGGAACAGTACACTGGCAACTTTAACTCGAACAGATAATGTAGGATTTTTTTATCCGTCAGCCAGTTTGTCTTTCATAGCCTCAGACTATTGGAAGCTTCCGAAAGCTGTCAGCTTTGCTAAGCTTAGGGCATCACTTGCGCAGGTAGGTAGCGGCAGTACAACTCCATATCGAACGGCTTATAACTATTTAATAGCTGCAAACGGTATTTATCCGGATAATGCCATGACCAACCCAACAATATTGCCAAATCCCAACTTAAAGCCCCTTATTACCACTACCACAGAGTTGGGGCTAGATTTGAGATTGTTTAAAAACAGATTGAATTTCGATTTGGCTGTTTATTCCGGCAATACTAAAAATCAGATACTTAACAGGATAGTAGATAGAGCTACGGGTTATAATGTAGGTGTATTTAACGTGGGTAGGGTTGATAATAAAGGGATAGAATTAGCGGTAAACGGTACACCCTATCAAACTAAGAAATTTAAATGGACACTTAATGGAACTTTTACAGCCAACAGAAACAAAATAAAGGAATTGGCTGATACTTCTGTTGTATTGCGTACAGGTGCTTTAGGGGGAGGACAGGTAGTAGCAATGGTTGGTGGCAGCATGGGTGATATGTATGGTCGAGGCTTTTTACGTTCACCCGATGGGCAGATCGTATTCGATGAAACAACAGGAAATGCCAAAACGGCTTCGGAGCTTGTCTATTTAGGAAATACGATGCCAAAATTTAAGTTTAGTTTTGGTACGGGGCTTTCCTATAAAGAGCTTAGTATGAACGTCCTGTTTGATGCGCAACTAGGAGCCGTTGGCCATTCGCTTACTTTTTCCAGGATGGCCGCATTAGGAAAACTTAAAATTACATTGCCTGGTAGGTATAACGGTATAATAGGCGATGGTGTAGTACAAAATCCAGATGGTAGCTATCGTAAAAATGATGTAACAGCTACGGACTTTGAGAGCTATTACACCTCTCTATATGGCTCTGATCAGGCCGAAGGAAGTGTATTCAGAACAGATTTCCTGAAATTCAGAGAAGCCAACCTCACCTATACCTTTAAAAAACAGTTCCTCAAAAGAATGGGGCTTAACAAAATGACTCTGGGCGTATACGGACGCGACTTGTTTATCTGGTCGCCATGGCCGGCATTCGATCCTGAATTTGGAACTTTAGCAGGCTCAGATATTGTCCAAGGGTTTGAAACTGGCCAATTGCCATCTACCAGGACATTTGGCGTACGTTTGGTTGTAGGTATTTAAAAATAAATAGTGATGAAAACAAATAGCAAGATACAATCATACATATTATTGCTCGTATTGGGGCTTTCTACCTTTTCATGTAAAAAGGATTTTATAAAAGTAAATACCGATCCTCTAGGTCAACGCACTGTAGCAGCCCACCAGTTGATGGCTTCATCTTTGGTAAACATACTTACTACTAACATGGTGCGCAACCGTAGCTTTAATAATGAGCTGATGCAGGTTACAGTTGATATCAGCGATGCGGAGGGCAAGGTATTCAGGTACGATGTAAGGCGTACATTGGCTGATTATACCTGGAATAACTGGTATGTTGGTCTTACCGATTTAAATGATATCTATACCATTGCCAGCCAACCCGAAACCTTGAACAAATCCTATCAGGGGATATCCCTTATTGCACAGGCTTGGGTGTACTCGTTGCTTACCGATACCTATGGGGATATTCCATATACAGAGGCTAATAAAGGTAAAGAGGGGGTTTACGAACCCCAATTTGATAAGCAGAAAGATATTTATCTGGATCTGCTTAATAAACTGGAACAAGCCAACGAACTACTTAAAGATGGAACGGCTATTGTAGCTACAAGTGACCCCGTTTATAATGGCGATGTATCTAAATGGCGCAGACTGGGCAATTCACTTTATCTAAGGTTATTGCTTCGTATCTCTGGAAAATCAGAAGTAGCGGCTACCGTAATTGCTAAAATCAAGGAAATAGTAGATACTAACCCTGCTAATTATCCTGTCATTGAAAATAATGATCAAACAGCTAAGATATTATGGAATGGCACTAATAGTACATCTGACGTATATTCTTCTCCATTCATGATCAACGTAAGGCCAGTTGATTTTAGGGGATCTGCTATTTGCGAATTCTTCTTAAACAGGTTGGCGGGTTGGAATGATCCCAGAATTAGGCCATCATTGGGCAAAAATAACGTTCCGCGTTTAGGTATAGCACAGGGGCCGAGTGGTTATATAGGAGTTCCAAGCGGATACGCACCTGGTACAGGTGTGCCAAAACAAGCATACTTTTACTCCGATGGCCAAACTAACAATCCTTTAACACTTCAAACAGATCCTTACACAGGTATTATTATGAATGCTGCTGAAGTGAGTTTTATCAAAGCCGAAGCAGCTGCAAGAGGATGGATAAACGGACCGGTAGAAAACTATTACTATAAAGGGATGGCTGATGCCATTAATTACTGGCTACCTACCTATATTTCCAGTCCAACCGATCCCGCCTTTATACAATATGTAACAGAAGCTGATTTGTTATGGGATAATACTCAGCCTTTAGATAATTTAACACCTGATAGCAATAGTCAGTTAGAGATGATACACGTACAGAAATATTACGCTATGTTCCTGGTTGATTTTCAGCAGTGGTTTGAGTACAGGCGTACCGGGCATCCTATTTTACCAAAAGGCCCTGGTCTGTTAAATGGTAAGGTAATGCCGGCACGCTTATTCTATCCTATTATTACGCAATCAACCAATCCAACCAACTATAAAAATGCTATTGCATCACAAGGGCCTGATGAAATTAGTACACTGGTATGGTGGCAAAGACCTTGATTTGTTAATAATTAATATAATATTATTATGAAAAAGATATTTAAAAAACCTGTGGTCGTTATCGCAGCTTTTATTTCAATAGCAATAGGATGTAAAAGAGATAGTGATTATATTAAGAATACCGTTAGTCCTTATATTTCTAACTTTGATATACGTAAACTCTACAAGGGCAGCGATGTAACCTTAACCAAAGAAACAATGAGGGAGGCTACCTACCTAAAAGGGGTAGTGATATCTGACCACTCTGGCAATAATTTGCCCGCTGGGTTGTTGGTGGTACAAAATATTAGAAGGGTTGGGAATGGAATCGATTCGCTTAGAGGTATGGCTATTAATTTAGGCTCAGATGCAGCAAAATATGTCCCTGGAGATTCGGTGCATATTAAAATAGAAGGAGGAGTACTGAAGAGGGTGGATGGCATATTGCAAATTACCGGTATACCTGGTGCCAATGTTACTAAAGTTGCATCTGGTGTAACCGTAAAAGCCAATAGGGGATTTGCAAACCAAATTTTGGCAATGCCGGACAGGTTTGAATGTACGCTTATCACAATTGTAAAAGCTACTTATAATCCAACGCTAGAACCTACCGATGTTATGGCGGGCGATAAAAAGTTGAACGATGGTACATCTGATCTTAATTTGCATACTGAGGCCAACGCTACTTTTGCAAATTTAGTTCCGCCATATTCGGGTAATTATACAGGGATTGTATTCAATATTGTAAATAATGGAGTGTCTGCTCCTCAACATCGCATACGAACCGCAAATGATATTGTTACCCTAAGCTCTACCGTAGATATACCCGAAATTGTCATAACAGGTTGGGTAAATGACGTAGAAGGTACAGACGCTAATTACGAATATATGCAATTTAGGGCGACGAAGGATATTAATTTTGCAGTTACTCCTTTTTCTGTGGTTACAACTAATAATGCAGGAGCTTCTACTCCTACCGGTTTCCCGACGTTAGGATGGGCAACCGGAGACCTTAGAACATATAAATTAGAGTTAACCTCCGGTACCGTTAGCAAAGGAGAATTCTTTTATGTGGGTGGTACAAACAAATTCATCAATGGCTCTAGCTCTACCTCTATAGCCACCTCTAAATGGATTAAATCATTTAATTATAATAGCAATGATAGTCCCAAATTTTATACTGGAGGTAGCACGTTTGGCACTAAAACAGGCAACTTGTTGGCCAATAGCGGTAATACTTTTGGTATAGCTGTTTTTAGAGGGCTGGATGTTACTCCAGACGCATTTCCAATAGATGTTGTATTTATTACAGGGTCTGTCGGATCTGTGTATCAAGCGGGGCCGGCTCCCACCTATGGGGTAGGTTATCGTATCGGAAATACAGATGTTTATGATAGAATAGATCCCATTACGGGCAATCCTCAATATTATTATCGTTCTGGAACTAATACCTTTGCTTTTACTTATGCTCCAGGGGCAGCAACCAATGCTGGCGATTTTTACATCTTAGGCGGAGTATTTGATACTGTACTCGGCAAATGGACAAAGGCAAGGTCTCAAACACTAGTTGATTTAAGCAAAACATCAACCATTGCAGAGATAGAGAACGAAAAGTCTACAGAGATAAAATAATTTCTGTAAGAACTATCTGTGATTTACGACGCAGACAGAACTCCAAACCCTGTCTGCGTTTTTTATTTGTTGGCAACAGCCTGAACTATTTGGTTATGGGGTGTAAGAACATGTTTAAATTTCATGAAACAATGGTTTTATTGCTGCTGGTGAGGACCCCTGCAGTGGCAGAAAGCCATGGACGGTGTCTTCACCGTCCATTAATTAAACCTGCAAAACCTTTATATAAAATTTAAACAGCTTCTTAACACCTGCTTAATTTTATCAATAAATCCTGGTAAGGCTTCTTATTGCTGCTGTCTATAAGAAAATCAGGTAGAAAAAATTGCTAAACGAGTTACGCAGAACTTTGCGTGCTTTAGAGAGGTGTGCTTCTACGGTTTTTTCAGAGATATCCAGCTCTTCTGCTATACGACGCTGGGAATACCCTTGTTCATGCTGTAACCTAAAAACCAGCTGGCATTTTTCGGGGAGGGTATTAATGGTGCTTTGCAATTGGTTTTGCAGTTCATTCAGATCTAATTGCATCAATGTACTTTCATCAACTTCAGAAAGTTCTTTTGCTGCTTGTTTAAGGTAGGTATTTGCCCTGGCTTGTCTGGCCAGGCGATTGATGACCTCATATTTTACCGCAATGGAAAAATAATTGTTAAGCCCTTTTGTAAGAACCAGACTTTTTCTTCTTCGCCAAAAATTACAAAAAATATCCTGGACAATTTCTTCGGCTTCTTCACGATCGTTTATCCGGTTACGGGCAACTACATATAATTTATCCCAGTAACGATCATATATCTCACGAAAAGCATTTATTTCATCAGTGTTTAACCGATCAATAAGAACATCATCATCAGATGTTGACAACATGACTATATAATTGGTTAAACGAATATAGATAAATTTAATGCAGATTTACAAATGGCTCTCAAAGCATCCGGGCAGAAGCGGATGAAAGACGTAAAACCTTTCGCTTTATGAAGTCTTTCAACCTTGTTGGTTGGGAACTTTTATGGCGCTTACGGCGTTACAAACGCCGGAGATCTATGCACCCGTTTTGCAAACGAGCGCAAGCAGATTAAATCTAATGTCTCATATCTAAAATCTCACATCTCAATACTAATATTAGATCACTTCCTTCAAATGCTTGTAATTTGCTTTTACGGTATCCAGCACTTCATCCATACGGCCATTCAAAATGAGCTTGCCCATAGAAAGCGCCATTCCTTTAACCTGGTTAAATTCTAATTTAGGCGGCATTGCAAGGGCATTCGGGTCGGTAAGTACATTTAAAAGTGCAGGGCCATCGTGGCGAAGTATTTCTGTAAGGGCTTCTTCTACTTTTTCCGGGTCGGCAACGGTGATGCCTTTCATGCCCATTGCCTGAGCGATCAGCGAAAAATCAGGATTCACCATATCGGTTTGCCAGTCGGGCAGGCCCGCTACTTCCATTTCGAGCTTTACCATACCCAGCGAACGATTGTTGAATACGATGAGCTTAATGGGCAGGTTATATTGCCTGATGGTTGCCAGATCGCCAAGCAGCATGGAAATGCCGCCATCGCCACACAAGGCTACTACCTGTTGTCCGGGACGGGCTAACGCAGCGCCTATGGCCTGGGGCATGGCATTGGCCATAGAGCCATGATTAAACGAACCCAGCATGATCCGCTTGCCGGTTGCATGGATATAACGTGCTCCCCACACGCAGCACATGCCGGTATCTACCGTAAAAATAGCATCACCGGCAGCATGTTTGTTCAGCAGCGCAGCTACAAATTCGGGATGAATATTAGCTTCTGTACCGCGGTCATCCACATAAGTTTGTTGTTGTTCCTTTACTTTCTCGTACAATTTAAGCTGTGCCTGTAAAAAGCTGTCGTCTGTTTTTTGCTGGATTAAGGGAATAAGCGCTTGTAAGGTATCTTTGATGTTGCCGCACAGACCCAAATCTACTTTTGTCCGGCGTCCAATGCGTTCGGGGCGGCTGTCGATCTGTGCAATTTTGCAATCTGTAGGCATAAAGGCCACATAAGGAAAATCGGTTCCTAACAGGATGAGCAAATCTGATTCGTGCATGCTATGGTATGCAGAAGGTAATCCGAGCAAACCCGTCATACCTACTTCGTAGGGATTATTGTGCTGGATGCTCATTTTTGCCTTGAACGAATATCCTACCGGCGATTGAATGAGACTTGCCAGCTGCAGCAGTTCGGCATGTGCATTTTCTGCCCCGATGCCGCAAAAAAGCGTGATCCGCTTATGCGTGTTGATCAGTTCCGCCAGCTTTTGTAATTCCCCGTCCGAAGGTTTTATTACCTGTTGTGTAAAAAATACCTGTTCTGCTGTAGCGCTTTCATCGGCATCCATTGCAGCCACATCTCCGGGCAAACCTACAACAGCCACCGCCCGCTTGCTAATGGCATGCTGTATGCCGGCCTGAAACATGCGTGAGAACTGTTTGGGCGTATTTGCTATCTGGTTATAGCTGCTGCAATCGGCAAACAGCTTAATGGTATTGGTTTCCTGGAATGATTCGGTGCCGAATTCTTCGGTCATAATGGTTGAGGCAATGGCGATTACCGGTGCGCCGGATTTATGGGCATCGTACAACCCGTTGATGAGGTGTACATGACCGGGGCCACTGCTACCGGCACAACAGGCAATTCCGCTGAGTTGTGCCTCGGCGCTTGCAGCATAAGCCCCCGCTTCTTCGTGCCTGACGTGTATCCATTGTATATTTCCGTTGCGTCTCACCGCATCGTTCACCTCGTTTAAGCTGTCGCCGGTAACGGCATAAATGTGTTTAACGCCGGCTTTAACCAGCATATTTACCAGTTGGTCTGCAACTTTTGCCATAATTTTTTGATTAACATTAGTGTCAACAATAAGCTGCCGGTTTTGTTCAGGCGGGATGGGAATTGTGGAGAGTGATCAGGATTACAAATCCTGGATTATTGGCATCGGGATTACAAATCCCGACGGGCGTTAGTTATTGGCATCGATCCCGATGAGCTTATTAAGCCGGTTCTATCCAGTTGCCGTCTTCGCGGATGATACCGATGAGTTCATCGAGCGCCTGTGCTGTATTCACGTTTTTCTTCACCACTTCCTTGCCGCGGTATAGGGTAATTTTTCCGGGGCCGGCTCCTACATAACCGTAATCAGCGTCGGCCATTTCGCCGGGGCCATTTACAATGCAGCCCATAATGCCGATCTTTAATCCTTTAAGGTGCGATGTACGGCTGCGTATCATCTGCGTGGTTTCCTGTAAATCGAATAGTGTACGGCCACAGCTTGGGCACGAAATGTATTCTGTTTTTGAGATGCGTGAACGTGTGGCCTGTAGAATACCGAATGCTACCGAAGTGATGGTTTGTGCCGGTAATTGCGGCGCATCGATCCAGATACCGTCGCCAAATCCATCTACCAGCAAGCCACCCAGATCTGTTGCCGCATACAATTGCAGCCGGGTAGTTAATTCGCCGGAAGTAAGTTGCTCCGAAAAATGATAGCTACGTTTTACAATAGCCGGGACACGAGATTCCCGCTTCTCTAATTCAAAAAAGAAAGCCCGCTGGTCAGCCAGTCCGTGTGCTTCGCTGGTTTCTAAAATAAAAACCACGGTATCATCCACAGGTAGCTGCTCAGCTAAACCGTTGTAAAGATCGTTATTTTGTATGCGTACCAGGTTTAGTGCCGGGCAGCGGCTTGGTGCATGCAGATACTCATTGAGTGTATAAACCGGGTGGCAATTTTTTTTGTTGGTCAGCTTTTGCCAGGTAGCGTAGTTGTATAATTGTTTCAGGTTTCCCGGCAAGGTAAACGAGGGCAATTGGTCGGCGAGATAGACAAAATCCACCGATTGATCGGCCATATTATACTTATCCAGCAAGGGCGAATACAGGTAACCGGCGGCAGCTAATACAGCCGGGTCTTTCAGGTTTCCCTGCGAAATATCAAGCACCACCCGCGGAACCATGTGTCCGCCAATAAAAGCGTTCACCTCGCCGGTTTGGCGTTTCTGGTAAGCGTACGGGTTATGGGTTACGGGTTTTGAGCTGTGTTTTACCGGTTGTGTATCGCGATGTTTGTATCGATCAGCCAGCAGGATAGCCACAGGAGCTTCGGCTTCCGGTTCTTCGGTCAGCGAAACACGGATGGTATCGCCCAACCCATCTTCCAGCAAGGTACCAATACCTACCGCAGATTTGATGCGACCATCTTCGCCGTCGCCGGCTTCGGTTACGCCGAGATGCAAGGGGTAGTTCATGCCTTCGGCGACCATCTGCTCTACCAGCAGGCGATAGGCCTGCACCATCACCTGGGCGTTGCTTGATTTCATGGAAATAACCAGGTTGTAATAGCCCAGCGTTTCGCACATGCGGATAAATTCCATAGCCGATTCAACCATGCCCTGCGGCGTATCGCCGTAACGGCTCATAATGCGGTCTGACAGCGAACCGTGGTTGGTGCCGATACGCATGGCCGTGCCATATTCTTTACAGATCTTTACCAAGGGCGAGAATTTCTGGAAAATGCGTTCCAGCTCACCCTGGTATTCGGCATCGGTATATTCCAGGTGATCAAATTTCTTCTTATCGGCATAGTTTCCGGGGTTAACCCGTACTTTTTCTACCAGCCGGGCAGCAATTTCGGCGGCGTTGGGCGTGAAGTGAATATCGGCCACCAGCGGAACGTTGCATCCCCGTTTCTGCAGTTCGCGTTTGATATTGGCCAGGTTTTCCGCTTCCTTAATGCTGGGCGCTGTAATGCGCACATACTCGCATCCGGCGGCTACCATCCGGAGCGTTTGCTCTACGGTTCCTATGGTATCCATCGTATCAGTGGTTGTCATACTCTGGATACGGATAGGGTTTGAGCCACCCATCGGCACATCGCCAATAGCCACTTCACGGGTCAGCCATCGCGAATAGCTAAACAACGAATTGCAATAAATACCGGGTAGCTTTTTAATTAGTTCTGCGTTCATGCCTCAAATTGCCGTACAAAAATACGCAATAAGGAGGTTAAAAGTTAAAAGTAGAAGGTTAAAAGTGGAGCGAATATGATCCGGCAGCCCGGCAAAGACAAATATTCGACATTATATTCTGTTATTTAGCTTTGTTGACCTGGTTTCCAGCTTTGGAATGGTTTGTTAGCATTAGTATGCCTGAATTAATACTTCTGATGGTATGCGCAATTTTGAGCTTATTTTCCTGATCATTTCAAGGGAGAGTTTTCGCTTACGGTTTAGAATTTCACTTGCCCTGCTTTTTAAGCCGATCAGGTGTGCCAGATCATTCTGGCTATAGCCTAATTGCTCCATCCTGAATTTTATCGCTTCAATTGGGTCAGGCAGTTCCATTGGAAAATGTTCGTCTTCATATTTTTCAATCAAAATTCCTAAAATTTCCAATTCATCTCCCTCTTTTGTTCCTGTTTTAGCATCAAAGAGTTTTTCGAGTCTCTCCAGTGATTGAGTATAATCACGTTGAGTTTTTATTGGTTTTAATTTCATAATTACTAAATCTTGCCTGCGCCAATTTTATCGTATTCAGCGTGTGTGCCAATAAACCTGATCCACATCATCTGATAATCAAAATTAACCTGTACTACCAGTCTATAATTGTTTCCCTTGATGTTGAAACAAACCCGGTTGTTGTTTAAAATGCTTGCGCCCGGATAAGTTTCTTTTAATTCGTTCAAGTTTTTCCAGGCTGCTTTGCCGGCTTCCTGGTACCAGGATTTTAATTGTTGCTCACAATCTGAATGAACCTCCCAAAATTCACGCAATATCTTTTTTGCAATAATTCTCAAATCAATTTTCTTGTAGTACAAAGATAAATAAATTCCCAAAATGGGAAATGCTTTGTGTGGTGTACGACAAACCTCCTTTTTGTCATGCCAACAAAAGTGAAAAATTTGCTTTTAATCTGAATAATTGCCTGTTATCGTCAGGCATAGAGAAATTGGGTTTAAAATTCAGGGGATCAAAAAATAGCCTTTTCATGCTTTATATTATGCATAGTTATCAGGAAGCGAACTATTTCCAATTAACCGTTTTTTACCTGTATTTTTGCGTGAATAAATTGTTAAACGGAACCTGAACCGGTTTTAAAGCTTGCACTGATGGCCGTTATTATCTCACTGATTAGATATACGTTTTTAAAGCAGTTATACCGGGCTTTAAAAAGCGCCAACCACACGTTCACCGCAACACGGAATGCCATAACCATTACATCCGGTAAGTATAAAGGCATTTCGCTGATATTTCACCGGGATAACCGGTGCACAGTAAGCTGTGGGCAATTCAGTTTTTGTGCAGACATGACCATGCGGTTTTCCTTTGATGCGCTGGTAAGGCTTTTGCGGCAGCATCACATGATTCCGGCCTATGATGCTGAACTATTGCAGGGTGAATGGATAACCTAAGTAAATACTCCATCGTAACCTGGCATCGATTGTAAAAGTTGATGATTCCTAAAATATCCTCATCAAAATTCCTCTATACGGCGATGGCTTGGCTGGAATGTGGGCGTAACGTTTTGGTAAGGATAGGTAAAGTGAAGGGATTGAAACAATACTTTAAGTATCACAGCAAGTTTTTACAAATTTTCTTAAATTTGATTATGACCGCAACTCAGATAAAAATCGAAATACAAAAAATTCTGGATAACGTTCCTGAGAATGCTTTGCAAGATGTTCTTGATTTTTTAAAAGAACTTCAGCTTTCATCTGTTGAACATACCAAATTAGCGAACAATTTGCGGCAAATTCTGGCAGAAGATAAGGAACTCCTGCAAAAGCTTGCTCAATGATTGACGCTGGAACGGTAATAAATATTCACAATATTCTTATTGAAAAATTTGGCGGCAGCAAGGGTATCAGGGATTTAGCCGGCCTGAAAGCAGCTTTAGCCCGGCCTTATGCAACTTTTGATGCCATTGATTTATATCCGACAATAGAAGATAAAGCAGCCGCAGTTTTCGAAAGTATGATTATTAACCATCCATTTATTGATGGGAATAAAAGAGTGGCATACGTATTAATGCGTCTGATTATAATGCAGGAAGGCAATGATATTGCTGCATCTCATGATGAAAAATATCAGATGGTGCTTTTAGCCAGCAAAGGTGAAATGAGATTCGAAGAAATACGGGGTTGGATTCGTTCCAGATTAAAATAATAACTCTAAAAGACTGCTAAGTAATTTCTCTTTTTTCGACCAGCGTTAGTTTATAATTTAACAAAAGAAAGACTTGTGAGGTTTAACTGTAAGCATGTACAGAAGACCTCGCAAGTCTTAACTTACTATCTGGCTTTTACCTCGCCGATGTTACTGTGCCATTTCTAACAACCGTAGTAGTTACTACGCTACGTTTGCCTGAAGGTGTAATGACTACACTTTTAATAACACGTTCTTCGCCGGCAGGCACGTTGATAGTTACCGGTTTTTCGTACAGGTAATCCATGCTGTAAGGAATGTACCCGTTAATGGTATAATATATTTTAGCGCCCTTTACCGGTGCTTTATAGTCCAGCGTGAAGCTGCTGCCGGTTATCGTGGTATCTTTTGCCCCGATTGGCGTTGGCACGCGATAAAGCAGATCGGTACGGTCAAGTTTAGCCAAAAATTCAGGTAAGCGCTTTTGCGAGAAATCCGTCCAGTTTTTGCTTTGTAACGGCGTCCATGCTACTTCTGATAAGGCATAAAGCCGTGGTAACAACAGGTATAATGCTTTTTCGGGAGTTTCTACGTATTCTGTCCATAAATTAGCCTGTACACCCAGAATGTATTTTTGCTGGTCAGGAGTAAGCTCGGCTGGTACGGGGTTGTAAGAATACAATGTTTCTAAAGATACCAAACGGCCGCCAATGGTTAACGGTTCTTCGGGAGAGCTGCTTTCGGGATGGTCAATGTACAGGTGTGATCCCGGTGTCATAATTACATTATGGTTCTGTTGCGCTGCCGCAATACCGCCTTTAATACCACGCCAGCTCATTACCGTAGCGTTAGGAGCCAGGCCACCTTCCAGGATCTCATCCCAGCCGATAATGTGTTTACCTTTTTTGTTCAGGTATTTTTCAATGCGCTGGATAAAATACGATTGCAGCTCGTGCTCATCTTTGAGGTGTAGTTTTTTGATGCGCTTCTGGCAATAGGGGCAGGTTTTCCAGCGTGTTTTGGGGCATTCATCGCCGCCAATATGGATGTATTCTGATGGGAAAAGCGGAAGCACTTCATCCAATACATCTTCCAGGAATTTGAAGGTGCTTTCTTTGCCGGCACAATACACGTCCGGGAAAACACCCCAGCGTTCGGCTGCTTTAAATGGTCCGGGATTATCGCCGCAGGCCAGTTCCGGGTAGGCCGAAAGCGCTGCCATGGAATGGCCCGGCATTTCAATTTCGGGGATAACAGTAACATATTTTGAGGCCGCATAGGCAACCACTTCCTTTACTTCGTCCTGGGTATAAAATCCACCATAGCGTGTGCCATCGTATTTTGGCTGCTTGTCGCGGTTGCTTCCGATCAGGGTTTGTGCCCTGTATGCGCCCACACTCGTTAATTTAGGATATTTCTTGATCTCAATGCGCCATCCCTGGTCTTCGGTTAAGTGCCAGTGAAAAGTATTGAGCTTGTATTGGGCCAGCAGATCAATATAGGTTTTCAGGAATGAAACGGGGAAATAATGGCGTCCCACATCTAAATGTAATCCGCGGTAAGCGAAACGGGGATAATCTTCAATCTCTACAAAAGGCAATGCCTGGTTGCCGGCATTTTCGGCCAGCAACTGGGCCAGGGTTTGCAAGCCGTAAAAAATGCCCCGCTCGGTTTTGCCGGTAATGTGTATGCCGGAGCCATTCACGCTCAGGCGATATCCTTCTGCAGGAAGGTTGAAATTTTTGTCTAACTGGAGCAGCAGTTGTCCGCTGGTATTAAACGACGCGTTTTGCGCATTGGCAGCGGTGTTATTCTGTAACATCTGTTCGGCAAAAGATACCAGGTTAAGCGGCGTATTAGTGAACCCCGATGATTTGACGCCGGTATTGGCAAACGGATAGGTGCCATTGTTTACCGAAACTTTTACAGGCAGGGGAATAATGTTTACGCTTCCCGTGCCATTTTGTGCCCATGTGCTACACACGGCAACTGACAGGATAAGTAGTAACGAGATTTTCTTCATGATGAATAATTAGCTAATAAAAAACTACCGGGCAGAATAGCTGGGGTATCCTGTCCGGTAGTAATGGCATAAATATACTATGTTAAGTTAAAAGTTGAAAGTTAAAAGTTGAAAGTTAAAAGTTAAAAGTAGAGCTTCCGTACGTATAGGAGCCCCGGGTTCTACCGAGGCTGTCTCAAAAGTCTTCTAAAGTCATCCTGAGCCTGTCGAAGGATTGGTTCACTATGGCTACAGGCGCTTCCCCCGAGACTTCGGGGTCAGCGTGACTGCAAATAGATGGTTTTACTGACTTTTGAGACAGCCTCTTTTTAATGAATTGACTTAATTTATTAATTTTTCGGTATAAGTCCGGCCATCTAAAGCGATGCTGATCACAAACGGCGATTTATATTTGGCCAGATCTAAGCTAAACTCATTTGCTCCGGTGTTTACATACAAGTCTTTGTTAACCAATATTTTTCCTGAGATATCGCTTGCAACTACTTGTGTTTTTTGTGCTTTATCTGCGTTCAGCTTAATTTTTACCTGATTGTTTGCGGTTAACCATGCTTTAAAGGTTTTTGCCTGCAGAGAGAATTTTACAGGTATGGGGCTGTTGGTTTCACTCTTATTATCAAAATCTACCTGCCGTAGCTGGTAGTAATATAAACCGTTACTTACATTAACATCTGTAAAGCTGTAAGATTGTTGCGTTGAAGTTGTACCATTGCCTTTTACGGTGCCTACCACCTCGAAGTTTTGCCCGTCAACGGATCGTAATATATCAAAATGTGAGTTGTTCTGTTCTGATGCGGTTGTCCATGTTAGTTTTATACCTTCTGCTGTTTGCCGGGCATTAAAGGCGCTTAGCTTAACAGGAAGCAGGGAATTTTGCACCGGCGCCCAGGCAAGGCTTCTGATAAAGAACGTTTTGCCATCATCCGGCGCTGTTACACCGGCAAAATCTTTTAACAGGGTAGCTGTGCCGTCCATATCCTCGTTAAAATCTGCCGTATCTTCTATTTTGACCAATTTCCCCGACGCGTTAATGGCATACAGCTGCACTTTATTAAATGTTCCGTCTCCATTGTATACCACCCTGCCTTCTACATTTGTTAAGTTCTGATAGGCAACCACCCCTTTATAAGTGAGAGTATTACCTTCCAGGAGATATTTTTTTATTCCATGGTTTGCCGTTGTTCCGTAATCGCACAGATACAGTACTTTATCGCCTGTCTTATTTTTAAGAATAACAAAACCATAACAAGATAATGGTTTGGTATCGATAGTGAGAGTAGATGCTGTTTGCAATGTCGTAGGTAGATCTGCCGTACCTATGCTATATAGTGTAGTGCCATAGCCCATAATAAGTTTTTTATCATTAAGCATTAGGGATCTGGCATAGGTTCCTCCAATTTTGGTACTTGTTGTTCCTCCTACCGGGATATAATGAACACCGTCTGTATTTGATCCGTTTCCGAACCAGATGCCTGTTCCGTCATAAGACACGGTGGTTTTCATCCAGGATGCGCCTGGAATATTATTTGTTACTTTGGTTGTACTGCTTACATTTCCCTGATAATTTACCAAAGCAAAAGAGGGATTGGTTGTGCTATAAGAAATACCGCTAGTGGTGACATCGGTTCCAACAGCAACATCAAAGCCTTGTACCACAAGGTACCGGCCATCAACAGACCGGGAGATGTAGGGAGTTGCAGACGATGAGCCATTAGCGGTTAAAGCATAGTTTGTACCGTCTGACGTTGTTGGCAGCGGAACTGTTTTTGTTATGCCGGCAGCAATATCATCCGGGTCATAGGCATCTAAATACATGGGCACCGCTTTATTGCCGTTGTTTGCAGCGGTTCCTCCGCTTTCAGTGCCATAGTTGGGGATCCTTAATAACACCAGATTTCCTTCCTGGAAATCCTGGGCAAACAACAATGAGCTTGTAAAACAAGCCGTCATTGTACAGAGAAGTAATTTTTTCATTTTCATAGCGTTACTTTTTTAAGTTTTAATTATTGGAATGGCAAAAGACCGATGTTGCCTGTTTGTTCCCCTGGTATTTTTCTTAGAAACTGCCTGAAAGTAGTTGTCATCATTTGGAGCTGGCCAAGAAGCTCTCATTCTGATCCTGTACATACAGGAGGAAAATCCGCCAGAGATGCTTAGAATACTTTACTTCGCAACTGCTTCGCGGTTTCCTTTTACGATCCCGTATGTACGAGATCATTGAAATAACAATGCTTTTTGACTTTTTGGTCAGTTCCCAATCTCTGCGTTAAATGGCAGAAACTTAGTTTCCCGGATGCATTTTGTATTTTTAATTAGCCAATCTGACGTAAACGGGATAATGATCTGACGCTTCGTCTGTAAAGGCTTTTTGTAAGATGTCTGAGTATTTTATATCGAAACTGGTCCAGCCCCTGGTAAAAATATAATCGTACCGCCAGCCCTGGTTGTAATTTTCATCATCATATTTATTGTTCATAACCGGCAGGGTTGCTTTAAATTCATGATGCTTTATTCCGTAAACATCCAGGAAACTATTGTTCAGCATTGAATTTGTAACCGTATAATCTATGATGGTGTTGGGGTTATATTTTTTATAGTTCAGGGTTATGTCTTTTCCATATAAATTTTTGTCCAGCTCATTATATGAATTAAAATCGCCGGCAACAATGATCTTCTCATTGGCGGGAATAGTTTTAATACGGGTAATAAGCGCCGCTATCTCCGCCTTTCTTTCATCAAGCGTTTTTGGGGAAAGATGTATGGCAAATAAATTGATGCCTTTTACCTTAGCGTAAATGTAGCCGTGAACAAAGGGGGCGCTCGTTACCCTGTCGGCATTCTCTATAGCGTATTTAGAGGTGATACCGGTTGGATAGCCGGTTGTTTTTAAGAGTACACTGTTATTATGCCCGTAAGTTTTGGCAAAAGTATTCAGTGTGTTTTCGGTAAACTTGTTCAGCTCCTGGAAAAAAATAATATCCGGGTTATATTTTTTAATCCATTCTGCAAACGCTTTTTTTCTGTCCGCATTGTTTTGAAAGCCTTCCAGCGTATTATACGAGAAAATGGATAAGGTGCTAACAGGGTTCATATATACCTCTAATTTGGCCGGTATGTTGGTTAACTGGTAAGAGATGGGCTCATGGTCTTTCTCTATAAAATCGAATTTAGCGCCATTGGCGGTTAGATCTTTAGCTATTTTTAGTGATATTTCTCCCGATCCGTCAATGGTAGCTTCCCTTATTCTGAATATTCTGTTCAGGTTGTTTACGCCGGAAACCGTCAGATCCACATTTCCGATCTTCTGCCCCTGGTTATCTTTAACCAGAATAGTAACGGCAATGCTATCGCTGTTACCGGTATCTTCTTTTTTAGAAACGGGCTCCTGGTCTTTTACTTCTGTCTTTTTGCCGCAGGAAGTAACTAACAGGGATATGCACACTATGATACAATACCCTATCACCATAGGGTATTGTATAAATTTTCTGATCGCATTCATTTCAGGTTGTTATTTATTATACTTAACAGATACATGTCCTAACCTGGATGCTTTGTTGCTTGTAAAGTTTGCTTCAGAATCGCCGCCGGTACTGCTTCCGGCCATTTTATTTTTCACCCGTAGCCGGATATAAACCACATCCTGGTTAAGCAGGGCGATAGGAAGGTTGAAATTGACCACCTTAAACCCGGGAACCTGGGTAATTAAGGTGTTGTTCCAGTTTACAACATCTTCCATGGTATATTCGGTAATATAATTCCAGTTCCCGCTGTCCATATCCCTGCTTGTAGACCATTCTGCGATAAAATTTCTGGGGCCGCCAGTATCAGAGTTACCCTCTATCTGCATGGATAGCTGTTTACTGATGTTTTTAGTTGAAAATTTAATGATCCATGCCTCACCCCTATTGTGAGCAGTGTTCCACCAGGAAGTAGCAAATTGCCAGGCATCACCTACCATTCCTTTTTGTGCATTGGTGCCGTTCCCCAGCCCGGTCAAACCTAAATAGTTTGTAGTTTTTGTAATTCCGGTAGATGTGTTTTCAGGTATAGCGCTGTGCTCCAGCCGTCCCGTTCCAATGGTAGATGCCGATGGATCGGTTGTAGAAAAAGTGCTCCATTCTACCAATACTTTAGAAAAGCCGTCGTCCCTGTTTTTATTTAAAACGATCTCTGATCTGTCCAGCGGTCTGATGGAATATTTACCGATATTCCCGCCGTATCTTGGATAATTTTCAGATACAATAACCCCCGAAATCTTTCCGGAACCCTGGGGAACGGGTACACCATTTCTTATCAGGCTGGTAAGACCGTCTGCGGCTTTTTCATCATTGGTTAACAGGTACATGCTATCGCCGTTAATATCCCTGATATTTGTAGGATAACAGTCAACCCGGGCGTAGTACCCATAATTGGTATTGTAATAAGTGCCGAAGGGTACGGATATTTCTACATCTTTTAGTGTTATGTAGGTGTACATGTCATTGTCTGTCAGGTCTCTCATGTATTTCTCCCTTGGAATGAGCGGTGTAGAGCTGGCAACTTTGTCAATAATGTTGTTAGACGGAAAGTCTGAAATTGTTGCTGTATTAGGATTTGTTGTTTTAGATAAGGTTGCTCCCTTTAGCCAGAGCTTAACTTTTTCATTTTTACTGAACAGGTTATCACCCGGGGTTTTCGTCCTGATCTTTAATCCAGATGTTCCGTCTAAGCTTTGTACATACACCGTAATGGCGTTTTCTGTGTGATCAACCGTGTGCGCCGGAGTGCCTTTATTGGGGTTTAATGCCAGGTTAGGGTTTCCTTTATCGGCCAGCACAATACCTTCAATGTAGATGTCTTCGGTAATTGTTCCGGAGCCCAGAGCATTTTTAACATAGTTAAAGTCTTTTAATACGGCATTATCATACGCCGCTTTAGGGTTTTGGGTTACCAGGATGGAATCTGTTATGGTTGCGCCCAGCATATCGATGTACAATAGTTTTATGGTTGCTGTCCTGGCGTCATCATTACTGCTATTCTGGGTAACCTTAAAGGTAAGATTAGTGCCATCATAGGTCAGGTTTGATATCCAGTTCTCCTGCCCGGGAGAGGTGTATTTTATTTTTTGCTCTATTTTATCAAAATCAATATTTGTTGACAGCCCGGTTTTAATATCGCCGGCAGGCGCTGTAGCGTTAAGGGTTCTGTCTGCAAACTTTAAATGCTGGGCAATGCCTTTTTGCTGCAGAAATACAGTATCTGTAAGGCCTTTTGCCGTAATATAAATTTCTGTGGCCCGTGCCGGATTATCCTTATTCGACGTAACGGTTGCGGTGATATACGATTTACCACTGCCTTCTGTTCTATCAAGTGTAACCCAGTCGTCTCCCGGTTTTACAGCTACTTTCCAGTTGTTATCTGAATATACCTGTATTTTAGTGGATGTAGCCGAGTCGGGTAGCCTGATGATCCGGGCATTTAATGCCAAATCTGTTCTGAATTGTACCAGGTTGTCTTTTTGACATCCCAGTATGGTAATGAAAGAAAAAATAACCAGGGTTATATTTCTCCATTTATTTGTCAATATATTTAACCTTTTCATATTGATTAGTTTTTGAGTTCGATAATAATGGGTATATGATCTGAATGGGTTTTGGTGAAATCATCCCGCAGAAAACGGGCATCGGTCACCTTATTGCCAAGATCTTTGCTGACGTAGATATAATCTATCCGGTTTTTGCCCGGGATGATATTTTTTGCATCGGCCGGATGTTTTTCAGCCTGCCTTTTCAGCACATCGATCAGCCCGAAATCAAGTATTTTCTGCTGCACCTCGAAATCGAGATACTGCCCATCGATCAGGTTATCGTGGAAGGGATATTTCTTGGCAAGATCCTGCAGCCATTTTACCGTTTTGCCATCGGCATAGTTTGCCTTGTCCAGCGGCGAATACGAGTTAAAATCGCCCATGATCATCCACCGCTTTTGCGAAGGCTGTGCGGCAATGGTTTGCAGTATGACATCTATTTCCTCACGGCGTTTGCGATACTTATGCGGCGAAAGATGCAGTACGATCACATGGTAATCCTTAATGCGTGCCAAAATAAATCCGTGATGCATGTTATCCAGCACACGGTGCACGTTTACAATAGGATATTTCGAGGTAAGCGCCACCGGGTAGCCGGTTTCCTTTAGCAAAACAGCATACGGATGCCCATACTGATGCGCCATTTCCTCCAGCGATTTCTGGGTGAATTTATTGCATTCTTCCAGCGCCAGGATATCCGGGTTTTGTTGCTTTAACCAAGCTACAAAATCTTTCTTCCCGGCCGTGGTATCGCGTACCATACCTTCCAGGATGTTATAGCTGATCACTTTAAGCGATTGCTGGGCGAATATTCTGGAACTGCCACCGGTAATAATGCTAATTACCAGGATGATATAGCTTAATGATCTCATTATACTCATGATTGAATGATTACTGGCCGGTATACGCCGGGTTATCCAAAACGCCGCCAGACCGCAGTACTTCGCTGTCCGGGATGGGGTAGTACTGGTGAAATGGGCGCAGGTTCAACAGAATATCGTTAAACTCTAAAGCGATAGTAGACCTGAGGTCATCATAATAAGTACCCCATCTTACCAGATCCCATTTGCGGCCATATTCGCCCATCAGTTCACGGGCCCGCTCTTCTTTTACCTCTTTAAAGAAAGCCTCTTTGCCCGGATAGGCGGATAATATTAATGTAATGCTGTTACCTTCTTTGGCAGCTTCATCCTGGGCTCTCTTTTTTATTTCGTTAATAGCCGACATTGCCAGATCTTCATCGCCTAACTCATTGGCGCATTCGGCCATCATCAGCAGCGCATCAGCAAAGCGGAATACTTTCTGGTTGTTGCCGTCAGAAATGTTATCCATACCGGGGCACCAGAATTTAGGCCCGAACCAGGGTTTGCCGGTTCCGTTGTTTGACATCGGGCGGCTAAACCAGGTTCCGTTGTACGAATATCCCAGGATCATATTGCGCCGCGGATCGTACACGTTGTAAAGCGACATGAAATATTCGGATGGTGTTACTGATGTGTACGGATTGGCTTTAGAACCTAATTCCGGAATATTAACGCCGTTATAAGTACTGGTTCCCGATGTTTTGCTGGGCGTAAAGAAGCAGGCCACCTGAGTTGTTTTTTTCAATCCTGTGGCAGACCATGTAAACTGCACTTCAAAGATAGATTCGGGTGTATTTTTATTCCTGAACCAGGTATCCTGTAAAGGGTATTGGTCAAGCTGTCCGTAAACCTTTTGTATTTCTTTCAGGGCGGTCAACGCGGTTTGATAATCCTTGTTCCACATGGCCATTTTAGCAATGAGCATATAAGCCATTGAGCCTGATATGCGGTTTTGCGGTACATCCGAAGTGCGTTGTTTAGGCAGGCTGGGGGCATATTGTTGCAGTTCGGCAATCATAGAATCGCGGGTAGCTGTTGCACTCATCCGGCCCAGCTTTGAAACATCCTCAAGGGTTTTCAGATTAGCTACATCCTGCGTATAGAAAGGTACATCGCCAAAGGTGCATGTAAGTACATAATAGTATAATGCCCGCAGGGTTACCGCTTCGCCGATAAGGCCGGGCTTTTTGGCCTCATCAATAGTGGCGCCCCGTATGCCGGCAATGGCAGCATTACAGTACATAACGCCTTTGTAGCATTGTGCCCACACATCGTCGCCCATACCGGGATTTGCCGGTGAGATCTCAAGCTTGGCATCAACAGACGATGAGTTGAGAAAAGCCAGGTCGGTTACAGCCTCGTTGGCGATCATTAAACCCTGGTTAAAAATGCTGGTTAGCGGGTTGTAACATCCGTTAAGGGCGGCTATACACTGACCTTCATTTTTATAAAACTGGTCGGGCGAGACGAAGCTCTTCGCTTCTTCGTTGAGGGTATCTTTGCAGGAGCTCAAAGCAAACACTGCAAAAAACAGGTATAATAAATATAAGCTATTCCGTTTCATTGGATTTTTCCTTTCTTTTTTGATGGTCAGAATTTAAGTTCAGCGCTAAAGGTTACCGTACGGCTGTTAGGATAGGCGCCGTTATCCATACGGCGAATGGTTGAGCCGCTGGCTTCGGTAGATACTTCCGGGTCATAGCCGTTGTAGTACTTCCATAAGTACAGGTTATTGCCGCTGGCGGTAAGCGTAAGCGAGTTCAGCTTGTTTTTGGTGGCCTTTGCCAGATCGAACGAATAGCTTACCGACGCATTTTTCAGGCGCAGGAAGGTGGCGCTGTGCACAAACCTGTCGTTGGGGATATCGTCTTTTGAATCGGCCCGCGGATAATCTGAGTTGGGGTTACGCACCGGATGCCAGGCATTGACCATGTACCGGTACTGGTTGCTCAGGTAAGTTCCTGTACCCATAAACAGTTCGGTAGGATTATAAATTTTTCCACCCAGCGAATAGTTAAAGTAAAAGCTAACGTAAAAACGTTTGATCTTAAAGGTATTCTGCAAACCACCATACAGGTACGGATCGGCATTGCCCAGGTAAACCAGGTCGTCGTTGTTAAGCACACCGTCGTGGTTTTGGTCAATATAACGTTGCCGGCCGGGTGTATAATATGCTGTAGAGGCCGAGGCGTATTTTTTATCGATAGCGTTCTGGTCTATCTCTGCCTGCGTTTTCCAAACGCCTGCATATTGCATTCCCCACAAGGCGTTTAACGGGCGCCCCTGCACGTAACCGTACATCATGTACTGGGCGCCGTAAGGGTTAATGTAGGTTGGTATACGGTCTAAGCCGCCAATGTCGTTAACCATTTGGTCATTATGGGCTAAAGTGAGCGATGTTGACCAGGAGAATTTCGGTTTGCGGATATTGTTGGAGTTAATGGTCAGCTCCACACCTTTGTTTGATGTTTTACCAATGTTGGCAATACGGCTGTTGTACCCGGTTTGGGTAGGCAACTGTACGGTAAGCAGCAGATCGCTGGTTTTTGACTGGTAAACATCCAGCGTAAAATCAAACCGGTTGTTCAGGATAGAAAGGTCTAATCCGGCGTTATACGATGCTGTTTTTTCCCAGGTTAATCCTTCGTTTGCTATACGCGATGGATAGTAGGATACGGGAATTGCACCATCAAATAGGTATCCGGATGACGATGAAGCAAGCTGGGATAAGGATTGATAGTTAGAAATGGCATCGTTACCAGAAACGCCGCCACTCAGGCGGATGGCCAGCTCATCTATTGCTTTTACATTTTTCAGGAAATTCTCTTTTTTAAGATTCCATTTTACCGCGGCCGAAGGGAAGAACGCCCATTTATGGTCGGCTGCAAAGTTAGAAGCCGCATCCACACGCCCGGTTAAGGTGAGGTAGTATTTGCTGGCATAGTTATAATTAATGCGGGCCAGGTTAGATATTTTCCGCTGGTCGCTGTAACCCGAACCGGCGTTTAATGTTTCCTTTGATGGTATGGCTGCCAGGTCGTTTGTATTGATATCATCTACAAAATAACCGTCGCCGCTGGCGTACAGATTGGCATTCCATGACGATTGATATGTAAACCCGTAAAGGGCATCAAAGTGGTGAACCTTATCCCAGGTCTTTTTGTAGCTGACGGTGTTTTCGTTCAGGATATTATTAGCCCGGTAGCCGCTTTTGTAGGCATAGGCGCCGGTATTTTTACTGGCCCGGGTAGGCAGGGTTCCGGGATAAAAGTTATCGTCAAAACGGTTATAATCAAATAATGAGACCGAGCTCCGGATGGTAAGCTCTTTGATAGGATTTACTTCTACAAAAAGCATGGGCGAGAGGCTTTTCCTGATCTGGTCTTTGCGCTGTAGCTTGGAATTGGCTAAGGGCGAATCGAACAGGGTGCCACTGTACCATTGCGTATTCCAATCGTTAAAGCTGCCGTCGGGTTTGTAGGCTGCAATGGTAGGCGCCAGGAAAATGGTTGACCGGTACCATAAGGTTTGCGTGCCGATGTCAGCTTTATTAAGCGCCTGGTTAATGTACGAGTAGTTGAGCCGCAACCCTGCCTTTACGTATTTGCTGAAGGTTTGGTCGAGGTTGAGGCGCACCTGGTAACGCTGCATGCCGCTGTTGATCACAATACCCTGGTTATTATTAAAGTTACCAGAGAAGTAGTATTTGGTGGATTTATTACCGCCCGAAGCCGAAAGGGTATAGTTCTGGTAAGGTGCGGTATGGGTAATTTCTTTGGTCCAATTGGTGCCTTCGCCTAATGAAGCAGGATCTGGGTAAGGATACTGTTCCAATGGTTTTATCTGGTTGGCTGTGCTGGCAAAGTAATACCGGTCGTTTTGCAGCTCGGCAAATTCTGTGGCATTCATCAGGTCAAGATAGCGGGGCAACTGCGATGCGCCCACATCCGTACGAAACGAAAAATTGGTTTTCCCGTCGCTTCTGCCACTTTTTGTGGTGATAACAATTACTCCATTGCTTCCGCGTGAGCCGTAAATAGCCGTTGATGATGCATCTTTCAATACCTGGATAGATTCAATATCGCTTGGGTTCAGGTCATTCAAATCATTTATGGCATCCATTACCCCGTCTACTACAAACAAGGGCTCGTTAGTGGCGGTAATAGAGCGGGTTCCGCGTATGCGGATGGAAGTTCCTGCGCCAGGTTCGCCGGTTGTAGATACAATTTCGGCTCCTGCGATGCGGCCTTGCAACATCTGGTCAACACGAGGAACGGGAATATTTTCAATATCCTCGGTTTTTACCACCGATACAGCGCCTGTCAGATCGCTTTTCTTTACGGTTCCATAGCCGATAACCACTACTTCCTGCAGGTTTTTCAGGTCTTCGGTCAATGTAATGTTCAGCATGGTCTGGCCTGGTGTTACTGCCACTTCGCGTGAGATGAATCCGGTATAGGTAATAACCAGTATGGGCTTATCAACAGCAGTTTTAAGTATAAATTCACCATTGCTGTTAGTTTGAGTAGCTACCGACGTGCCTTTCAGGCGTACCGAGGCGCCGGGTAACGGCTCGCCTTTGCTATCGGTAACTTTACCCCGGATGTCACGCACCGGCGCCGGAACATCTTCTGTGGATGCAGCAGATAGTGGCTTTCGCTTAACCAGTATCGTTTTATCCATAATGCTGTAGGTTAAGGGCTGGTCGCGGAATAATTCCCCGAGAATGTCTGGCAGGGAAGCGCTGCGGGTAATGGTTACGGGTTTTGCCTTGTTAAGAAATTCATTTTTGTACAGGAAATTGTAGCCTGTTTGTTGCCGTATGGCATCAAAAACGTTCTCAAGTTTTGCATTGTGAACGTCTAAACTTACCTGTTGCGAATAAGCTGTAGCGCTAACTTGCAAACATGCAACTAAAAGAAGGATACCTGTGATTTTCATGATACAAATAAATCGTCGGATACGCGGCCAATCATAGCCAAAAATTGATTCCTGCCCTTTCGGACAAAAAAGCAATAGATGTTTCATACATTTGTGTGTTTGGGTTAATAAACAAGGATTAATGGTCTCAATCAGTTAATCGGGATTAACCTGAATGCCAGCTGCTTTACTGATCATAGAACAGCCGGTCTTGTTCGCTCCGGCCGTCATCCGGAGCGAATCTTTTTCAAGGTTACCGATGCAGGGTCATTAGGTAATTCTTTCTTTCATAATCAAAAATTTAATCTTACAATCTGG
This sequence comes from Pedobacter sp. BS3, assembly GCF_008274585.1. Taxonomy (GTDB): domain Bacteria; phylum Bacteroidota; class Bacteroidia; order Sphingobacteriales; family Sphingobacteriaceae; genus Hufsiella_A. Next base: position 281,473 of record NZ_VTRT01000006.1, read on the forward strand.
TTAATTAGTTATGTGTTACGGTAACCTGTCTGCCGGTTACAGAAAAATTCAGATCGCTGGTTTCCTGGAGCATCTTCAATACCCGTGAGAGTGGAACATCACGCGATATATAGCCTGTCAGGTGTCCGTCAGCGTTTATGTCGCTATAAGCTACTTCTATATCGTACCAACGCGAAAGCTGCCGCATAATGGTTTTCAGCTCGGCATCCTTAAACCTGAACAGGTTGTTTTTCCAGGCAATGGCTGCTTCGGTATCGGCATTTTCTACTTTGATGGTATTACCTGTAATAATGGATTGCTGGCCGGGTTGAAGCCTCACCCCGGCCCTCTCCAAAGGAGAGGAAGCATTAGGCTGTGAAACTTTTACGCTTCCTTCCAGCAGTGTTGTTTTTATGGCTTTTTCATCGGTATATGCGTTGATGTTAAAGTGTGTACCTAATACTTCTACCTGCTGGTTGTTAGTTGTTACTATAAACGGTATCCTTTTACCTTCAGCCTTACTACCTTCTATCTTTTTCGCTACCTCAAAATACGCTTCGCCGGTTATTTCTACCCGTCGCTCGCTGGCGGCAAAAACCGATGGAAAGCGAATAGACGATGCTGCATTTAGCCATACCCTTGTTCCATCGGGAAGGGTAACCTGGTAAGTGCCGCCAACCGGGGTTTGTACCATCAGTATATGGCTGTTTTGAACAGTAGCCCGTTGTTTTGTATAGCTTGCTACCTGTAATTTTCCGTCCTGTACCTTGGTAATGGTAGTGCTGCCCTGGCTGGCCAGCGTACCGTTTTGCCGGTCGTTCAGGATAATTTTTTCGCCGTTGGCCAGTGTAAGGGTTGCTTTATTGCCGCCGGGTAAAATATCGTGCATTATGGTGTTTTTATTGGCTATTACCGGATGTTGCTGGTTAAAATACAGCCATGTACCTACAGAGATAAGTATGAGTATGGCTGCGGCGGCAACCCAGCGAAATATGGAGTATCTTATAACAGGCCGTATTTGTTTAGGCTTGTCGATAGCCGTAATGGTTGTCAGCATATTCTGCCAATGTGCCGATTGGGCAACAGGGGCTTTATCCCGGGTATTTAATATCGTGTCGATCTTTTCGCTGAAAAGTGAGTTGTTATCCTCATGAAACAACAATAAAAGTTCCTGCGCTTCTGCATCAGTAAGCTGATTATCTGCAAATTGTTGTAACAGATAATTGGTTCGTTCTTTATTCATTAATAGTTTTTAAGCTGGAGTGCTGAAAGCGCACTTTTTTATCCCATTTCTGATAGTAAGAAACGTAAGTACGGATCAAGGACTATCGGGATGGTGAATTTTTTTATTTTATAAGGAACAGGACGAAAAATAACGAGAAGGTATAGCCCCGGTCTGCCAGGTACCGGCGTATAATGCCGAGCGATGTAACCAGGGCATTTTTTACCGTATTGGGCGAAAGCTGCAGTTCTGCTGCAATCTGCGGAATGGTGAGGCCTTCGTTACGGCTTAGCAGGTATATGCGGCGGCGTTGTGCGGAGAGGTTGTCTACAGCTTTAGATATGAGCGTGTTAATTTCATTCAGTCGCACGCTGTCTAAGGTAGCGTTGCTGTATGTTACCGTATTGGCAGCAATCGTGTCCATCACTTTTTCCTTTTGCTGCTTTGCCCGCAGGTAGTTCAGACACTCGTTAGAAGCATATTTATATAGCCATGCACGCACATTGTTTACTTCTTCCAGCTTATCGCGGTTAAGCCATACCCGGATAAATATATTTTGTATTACTTCCTCGGTAGCGTAATCTGATTTTGTAAATCGGGTAATAAAGGGCTGTAATACAGGTAGAAATTTGTAAAACAGGCAACTAAATGCCTGCTCATCGCCTTCGGCAATGCGTGAAAGCAGCTCTTTTTCAATATCAACTATCTCTGCCGGCAAGAATGACCTTTTTATTCAGATTAAAATCTAAAGATAGAAATTAGCCGTTAGAATTACAGAAGTTCAATGTTAAGTTTTTTTAAAGTTTTAAAAGGGTTTTAAAGTAAAAGATATTTTCCCGGAAGAGATAATAATAAAAGAGGTTGTCTGCATCTGGTTGAGACAGCCTGAGGGATTAATAGTTTAAGTAGAAATTTGAAGTGTAAGGATACTATATTTATTCTTATCTTTAGCTATCGCAATAAGAATGTTATGACTGCTAAAAGCCTTTTAGTGGTAATTTCTGAAATGCTGTAAAAGCAGGACAGGCAAACTGCAATACTTGAAGTACACAGTAAATCGCTTATGAATATCAATAACAGACTGGAAAACCTTGAGAAAGGAATGGAAAAAATTAATGATACCCTGAAAGATTTTGTAGATATTTCGGTAAAACAGTTCGAAGAGCAGCAAAAACTTAATAAGGCTTTCTTTTTGGAACTAAAACATGTAAATGGTCGCCTGATAATATTGAAGGGAAACTGCAATAGGTTGTTTAGTTGGTTTAATGGCAGACCATACGCTATGAACTATAAGCTATCGTCTCTCAGACCCGCTACTTAATTTCCTCGTAATCTATAAATTCTCCGGCCTTATCGGCGGCACGGGCTTCCTTATCTTTAGGTGGAATATAATCAATGCGGACCTTTCCGTCCGGTTGGCGATATGACTTTTTGTTGTATGATTGATTAGGCTGCTGTGCTTTGTTTACCAGATTCTGGAAAATAAGCGGTAAAACAAAACGGGCTACCATGCGGATGATCCAAAGCAGGCAGATACATATAAATAAAAATCGTAATAAACCCATAATTAAAGTATGATTGTAAATATAGACGTTAAACCCCGGATTTTATTACAACACTTACTAAAGCTTACACAAATATAACATTCATAAGCTACTGAGAGTATAAACCCAAGGTGATATTACCTTTTTAGCGTTGTATTTAACCAAATTTAACATATATTATTAATTGATATTGTTACATTTACATATTTTGGTTATTAAATAACCCCAACAATAATAGTGTGTTTTGATTTTTAGCTTTAGCACTGTGCGCATAGTTTCAGTATTTTTTCTGTTGAGTATTTTCACTAAAATGGGGCTTGCGCAGGATAGCCTGGTGCATGGTGCTGTAATGGGTAAAGGCTCCGGATTGCGCATATCAATGGCCGAAATAAAAAATCTTCGCACCGGGCAGAAAGTGCTGAGCAACGATTTAGGTGTTTTTAAAATACCTGCCATTGTTGGCGATACATTGCGGGTCTACAAAGACAATTTCCTGGAAGCTAAAGCAGTGGTTCAGTACAGAATTGATGTTATTGTACAGCTTCAGCAAAGTATTGTGCTGAACCAGGTCACTGTTAAAGGGCAGACCAAAAAGCAGGAAATGGAAGATGTGCTGAATGATTACCGTAAAAAAGGTACATTCTACAATGGTAAGCCCCCGTTATTATCGTACCTGTTTTCGCCGGTCACGGCTTTATATGAACTGGTTGGAAAAACTCCGGGACAGGCCCGTAAATTCAATAACTATTATCATAATGAGATGGAACAGTCGGAGGTGGACAGGCGGTTCAATAAAACGCTCATCAGGCAGTTTACAACTATGCCTGAACCGGAATTGGTTGAATTTATGAATGCTTACCGGCCAACATACGAGCAGGCTTCGCGTTGGAATGATTATGATATGATGAGCTATATTAAACGCTCGCTAACCAGTTTTGAGAACAGGACTAAATAGCCAGTATTTCGCAGGCCTTTTCGGCAGCCAGCTTTTCGGCGTTCTTCTTGCTGTAATCGCGTCCGGTAGAAACCGGTTCGCCATCAATACTTGCCTGAACGGTAAATAGTTTAGCGCTTTCGCCTTCTTCGTTCGGGGTGAGATCAAATGAAATATCCTTGCCGTGACGCTGGCACCACTCAATCAGCTTACTCTTAAAATTGGTTTCGGTAAGCTCAAGCTTGTGAATGTCAACGTGAGGCTTAATAATGCGGGTGATAATAAAATCGCGGGTAAAATTATATCCCTTATCCAGGTAAACGGCGCCGATAAGCGCTTCGAAGGCATCGCCTAACAATGAACCTTGCTTGTTGGGATAATTGATGGTACGGTTGTCAAACTCTATCAGCTCGCCAAAACCCATCTTTTTTGCAAGCTGGTTCAGGTTAAGCCGGCTTACAATTTTTGAGCGCATCTCGGTTAAAAAGCCCTCGTCTTTGTAAGGATAGCGTTTAAATAATACTTCGGCAACAACAGAGCCCAGCACGGCATCGCCTAAAAATTCCAGGCGCTCATTGCTGGATTTACTACCGTTCTTTAAGGTGATGGCTACAGACTTATGCCTGAATGCCATCTTATACAAATTAAGATTGCCCGGAACAAATCCTAAAAGGTTGTTCAGGGCTTTAAGGTATTTGCGCTGCGATGAAAAATTTAGCTTATAGAACTTAATTAAAGGCATTATAAATACTTAAAACTACATGACGCGTATAAGGTAGGCAGCTTTAGTTATTTAACAAAACCTTTGTTGGGGACTACTCCTCATATTTTTTAAATATCACCGAAGCATTGTGACCGCCAAATCCGAATGTATTGCTTTGGGCTGCACGCACAACGCGTTTTTGCGCTTTATTAAATGTAAGATTCAGCTTCGGGTCAATCTCAGGATCGTCTGTAAAATGGTTGATGGTAGGCGGAATGATATCATTCTTAACTGCCAGTATGGATGCTATGGATTCTATAGCTCCGGCAGCCCCTAACAAGTGTCCTGTCATTGATTTGGTTGAACTGATGTTCAGCTTGTATGCGTTATCGCCAAATAGATCGATAATGGCTTTGGCTTCCTGCACATCGCCCAATGGGGTAGAAGTACCGTGCACATTGATATAATCAATGTCCTGTGTAGACATACGGGCATCGCGTAAAGCGTTAGACATTACCAAACGTGCTCCCAACCCTTCGGGATGAGGTGCTGTAATGTGATTAGCGTCTGCGCTCATGCCGCCACCTACAATCTCGGCATAAATTTTTGCGCCCCGGGCTTTGGCATGTTCCAGCTCCTCCAGGATAATGGTTCCCGAACCTTCGCCGGCAACAAAACCGTCACGGTCTTTGTCAAAAGGTCGCGATGCGGTAGTAGGGTTATCGTTCCGGGTAGATAAAGCATGCATGGCGTTAAAGCCACCAATACCGGCCTCGTTAATTATTGCTTCAGAGCCGCCGGATATAATAATGTCGGCAATGCCCAAACGCAGGTAATTAAATGAGTCTATCAGGGCGTTGGTTGACGATGCGCATGCCGATACAGTTGTAAAATTCGGCCCACGCAAGCCATATTTAATAGAAATATGACCGGGAGCAATATCCGCGATCATCTTAGGAATGAAGAACGGATTAAATCGCGGTGTGCCATCGCCTTTGGCGAAATTAATTACTTCTTCCAGGAAGGTTTTTAGTCCGCCAATGCCCGAGCCCCATATTACACCGATACGAGTAGTATCAAACTTGGTGAAATCAAGACCGGCGTCCTTTACGGCTTCGTCTGTTGAAACTAACGCGTATTGAACAAACGGGTCAAGCTTCCTGGCTTCCTTCCTGTCCAAAAAATCTTCGGGATTGAAGTTTTTTACCTCGCAGGCAAACCTGGTTTTAAAGTTTGATGCGTCAAACCGTGTAATAGGAGCGGCGCCGCTTACCCCATTAATCAGCCCATTCCAATACTCTGGAAGGGTATTTCCTATTGGAGTAAGCGCACCAAGCCCGGTAACAACAACTCTTCTTTGCTCCATTTATAACTGAGGCAGCGTGATTATTTTACGTTCTTTTCTAAATAGGCGATTGCCTGGCCAACTGTACCGATGGTCTCAGCCTGGTCATCAGGGATAGCAACGTTGAACTCTTTTTCAAACTCCATGATTAACTCAACAGTGTCTAAAGAGTCGGCGCCAAGATCATTAGTGAATGATGCCTCGGGGGTTACTTCACTTTCATCAACACCTAATTTCTCAACGATAATTGCTTTTACTCTTGAAGCGATATCAGACATACTTTTATAGTTTAGTGGTTAAATAATTCTGTGCAAAGAAAAATAAATTCTGGCAAATATCAAACCTTTTTGTTTTTGCCCCAAATTGGAACTTCATTGCCGTGTTTTGTACCTTCGCATTATTTCGAACTGCTTTGAATAAATTAATACTAAAATACGAACCTGATTTTGATTTCATCCTGATTGCGGTAACCTCTTCGTTAAAAGATTACAGGTTATGTTTCAAAATTAACAAGCAGCTTAACATTAAGTTTCACCGCATTGATGAATTATCGCTGCAATTTGCAAAAGGTGCAGAGCCGGTATACTTTACGCGATATTATTACCAGCCGGAGCAATCTGAAACCGAATTTTATCTGCTCAATAATAAAGGCACAGAAGGCTATCTGATACCTGAAATGAAGACTGCCGACTTTTTTATTCTGATATTGAATTATATTGATGATGAGGATTTTGATACGTTCATGAACGGGCTTGCAGCTATACCCGAAGTTGTGGCTGCTGTAGAAGTTGATCCAAAGAAATTGAAATCTAAAGAAAATCTCATATTTTAGCGTCGAAATTAAGTGTGTAATTTTTACACTTAGTACGGAGTATCAACCTTTACCGTTCAAATTAAAAAATAGCAGACATAAATGAGACAAGAGCATAAGCGTACCAAAATTGTTGCCACACTTGGTCCCGCATCATCAAAAAAAGAGATTTTATTAAGCATGATCAAAGCCGGCGTAGATGTATGCCGGTTAAATTTTTCGCATGGCAAGCAGGAAGATCACCTGAAAACCATTGAAACCATTCGCGAGATCAATAGCAAATATAAAACCCATGTGGGTATTCTTGCCGATTTGCAGGGGCCTAAAATTCGCATTGGTATGGTTCAGGATGGCGGAATACACCTGATAAACGGTAACCAGATAGAAATTACCACCAATGAACTGATCGGTAATGATAAGCAGATATATATTACGTATGAAAGTTTCCCTAAAGATGTTCGTGCCGGTGAGGTGATTTTGCTCGACGACGGTAAGATCCAGATGCGTGTGATAAGTAGCAATAATAAGGATACGGTATTGTGCGAAATTATTCATGGCGGCGTGCTGACATCCCGTAAAGGGGTAAACCTGCCTAACACCAAGGTTTCTATTCCTTCGTTAACCGAAGAAGACCTGGCAAACCTGGAGTTTGCGCTTCAGAATGATGTGGAGTGGATCGGCTTATCGTTTGTACGAACTGCCGATGATATTATAGAGCTTAAGCGCATTATTTCGCGTAGCGGAAAAACTGCCCGTGTGATAGCTAAAATTGAAAAACCCGAAGCCATTGATAACATCGACGCTATTATTGAAGCTACCGATGGCGTTATGGTTGCCCGTGGAGACCTGGGTGTTGAAATGCCGATGGAACAGGTTCCGGTACTGCAAAAAATGATTGCAAGCAAATGCCGTGAAGCCTCAAAGCCGGTAATTGTAGCAACACAAATGCTCGAAAGCATGATCACCACGCCGCGGCCAACACGTGCCGAGGTTAACGATGTGGCCAACTCGGTACTGGATGGTGCAGACGCCGTGATGCTGAGCGGTGAAACATCGGTAGGCGAGTTCCCCGTAATTGTGATTGAAACCATGAGCAAGATCATTCGCAATATCGAGGAAACAGCTTATCCGTATCATACACCAAAACATCTTAATCCTGATTCTCCAACCTATATGTCTGATGCGGTATGCGGCTCTGCCGTTTACCTTTCTGAAAAAACCGGTGCCGTAGGTATTGTGTCGATGACTTCTTCAGGCTATACTGCTTTCGAGATCTCAAGCCATCGCCCAAAAGCAAGCACATTCATCTTTACCAGCAACCAGGCGCTGCTCAACTCATTAAGCCTGCTATGGGGAGTCCGGGGTTTTTATTATGATAAATTTGAAAGTACCGATAACAGCATAAGCGACGTTAACCGGATATTAAAAGCCGAAAATATGATTGCTGCTGGCGAGGTGGTGATTAACACTGCGGCTATGCCGATTGAGAAAAAGGGCAAAACCAACATGATCCGCGTTACCGTGGTTGATTAATAAAGCGCACTGCTCTGTAAGCTAAGGGTTACGAAGTTAAGGCTTGGTAACCCTTTCTGTTTGTGATGTGTAAAGCAAGTATTAAAAAGCACCCGGAAAAGCTTCAGAACGAAACCTTCCGGATGCCCTCAAACATGAATTAAGGCTGGGAGTTTATGATACTTTTGCGGTAAGGGTATTGCCGCTTATGGTAAGCGGATAAATTTTCAACGTACGTGTACTGCCGGCAGCTCCCTGCGGCCCCTGTATAACGCTTCCGCTGGTCGAGTATTCGGAGTAATGCGTCTGGCACTGGATCAGGTTTTGTGACTGTAACCAAACCAGTTCGCCTCCTTCATGCGGACAAATGGATTCGGTGGCTACAAAGGATGACGTAGTATTTCCGGCGGCAACCCTGAAAAACAACACGCCATTGGTGGCGGTCTGGTCGCCAACATTCTGTAACTTGCTGCTTAGGTCTACGCTTACCGTACTACCATTATTGCCACCGCCATTATTGCCATTGCCGCCGTTTCCGCCATTATTTGAAGGGGAGGCATCATTTTTCTTTCCGCACCCTTGCATGCAGGCCCCGCTGCAAACCAGGACAACTCCTAATCCGAGAGATTTAATAAATTCATTGCGTTCCATATTTTTATCGTTTTAATTGGTTTAATAAATTTTTGACCGGGTATCGGCATTTTTTGATTTAAACAGGGTGAAATTCCGGGAAATGGTAAACCCGAAGCGTACGCCACCATTGGTCCATGATTTTTTAGTGTTCGGAATAAAATTATTTTCCAGGATAGATTCTGAGTTCATGAAATCCAGGGAAAATACATGGCCGCCCGTTTCTATTTCAATACCTACGCCAAGCGGATTATAATAGGTTTGCGATACTATCGGGGGGCGTGATAAACCGTTAACCCAGGTATAATCGGCAACAAAAGAGATCCGCCTGGTCAGCTTCAGCCGTCCGGCAATACCTATGCTGAACAGGTTTTCAGGATCGTCCGGGTCGGTGGTTATATTCCGGTGAAGCCATGCTGGCAAAAGCTCAACGGATAAGTGAGAGGAGAATTTGCGGGCTATAATTGGTTCAACAAGATATGAGAGCCGGTTTGAATACGGGCTAAACTCGCTGCTGCTGCGTGGCTCACGCATGATCCATCCCGTTTGCACCAGCGCTGTGACGGTAACCGGCATAGAGCCATCGTTTTTCTGCTGCAACACTTTGTATTTTAAAAAGGCATTGTAGGTTTCGTTCTGCCTGCTGCGGCCTATCCCTATGGTTAACCGGTCTGTAATACCGTAATCCAGCCCGATGAACAGATCTGAAGCCACATCAAGCCCGAACAAGGTGTGCGAACCGCCAAACTGTCCGCCGATATCGCCAAAATGATGACGAATACGAAGATCCAGGTCGTGTTTTTTCTGGGTTTCCGATGAATGGGATAAGACAACCCGCGTTGATTTAAAAGTAGCCTCAACAGTATTGTATGCGTTACTGCTGTCTAACTTTGCCAGTAAAGAATCTGCCTGCTGTGCCTGTGCCGTAACAGCCAGAAACAACGGTAGCATCCATCCTAATTTCATATTAATATTATTTATGATCATTGTATTTTTATATAGATCTGATAAGGAACTAACCATTATGTTGAACCACATTGCTCCCTTTAAGACTCTGAGCTGCAATTACTTCACAGCTTAAACTGGTTAGCACGGGCTTCGCCTTTTGATTTTTTAATTCTGACTTATTTATCTATTTAACCGGGCTCAGTGTTCCGTTTACATGCACCTGGATAACCTCTGCTATTTTGGTGATAATAAGCGTCGGGATTTTGATCTGGTGATCGGCACAGGCAACATCGAAATTAGCGTTCAACGTTACAACACCGTTTTTTACCGTCAGCGTTCCGGGAATACTGCGCTGTTTGCCGATACCGTGAATTAAAAGTGTCCCGTTGGCCGTTACGTGATATTCGCCATCTTTACTCAGGTCAACAGGCTTATTAAAGCTTCCTGTAAACCTGGCCTGCGGGTATTTATCGCTTTCCATATAATTTTCATTAAAATGTTCCTGCATCAGCCCTTTATCAAATTCAAAGCTTTTAACAGGCACCTGAAAGGCGAATTTCCCGCCGGAAGCAACCAGCACGCCGCTGCCTTTATTGCTGGCGGCCTTAATATCTTCAATAGGCGTTGAAGAGAAAAAGCTGATCTTTAACGCTTTGCCGGCATAGTTCTGCGCTTTAAGAAATAAAGGCGCCATGCCGCACAGCATGATAAAAATGCTACCTGTTTTTTTTAGGGATATCATAACGCAGGTTTAATGAAATTCCACTGGAGTTTAGATTTACTTTACCTTCCCCAACGCCCGTTAACGGGATTTTGACATAAGGTTCGATGCCCAACTGGAAGCCTTTTTTAAGCTTCGTATAGTACGTTGCCGAAATACTGCTTACGCTGAAATAGTGCTGATTCTGATTGATCCTGGTCAGTGTATAACTATCCCGGCCGGATTGGGGCGTGTAGTTGAACACGTAATTCTCTCTGAGCATGAAATAGCTCGACAGCCCGGCATTGATGGCGATGCTTCGCCGGCTGTTACCGGCAACGGTATATGAGCCTAACACCGGTACTTCAAGCACATTGCAGGATGCATCGATGCCTGCAATAGCGCTTCTGCGTGACGGATTATTAAATGTGTAATTATACGCAGAGGCCGAATATCGTTTTTCGCTGTACCGTAACCCGGTCTGAATGCCCAGCTTTTTGGTTATCATCAGGTTGGCCATCACGCCAACGCCCAGGCTACCTTTACCGCCAATAACGGTGCTGGCGGAATTAAAGTCGGGGCCTACATTAAATACAAGGCTTAATGCCGGCTTTTGACGGGTTGTTTTTTTACCGGTAGACGCAATTTGTGCCGCTGAATCTGTCCTGGCACCTGGAATTTGTGGATTATTATCTATTCTGCCTGGCTGGATATCCGAATTCAGCGCTGGCTCAACGTTTTGTATTGCAGGTACATTGGCCAATGGAGCTGATTGATCATCGGCAGGATGATGATCAAATCCGTCCGGAACATTGATTGGTTTGCGAACCTGTTTCACGGACGGATTTATTCCCTTTTCGTGATATAGTTTCTGATGCTGAATATTGCGTCCAGGTAATGCCGCTATTTTTTCTGTTTTAGCAGGTGCTTGCTGTATCTGCTTGTTCTTTTCGGGTTTATCTAATTTCTTATTGTGAGACGAATATATTTCATGCTGTGCCGGGAATTGATTGTACAGAACCAGGCCCGCCGCCAGGAACAGCAGCAGGATTGCCGCATTTCTGAACAGGATAAAACGATCCCGTTTACGGAGCATTTTCTCCATTTTCGCCCAGGCTTCGGCATCAAAGTCCAGATCGGCCTCTGTAACCTTCTTCCTGAAAGCATCATCAAACCTGTTATCGTTCAGCTCAGTCATTGACGTTTATGTTTAATGAATGAGAAACAGGACTACCGGCTTCCCTCAACATTCTTTTTAGCTGCTCCCTTGCCTTAAATAAATTAGACTTGGAAGCTCCTGTGGATATAGACAGCATTTTTGATATTTCCTCATGCGAATAACCGTCTATCACAAAAAGATTAAAAACAGTACGATATGCCAGCGAGAGCTTTTGCACCAGGCTGATCAGATCTTCGTAATGCATCCGCGATAAAATGCTTTCTGCGTCTTCCACATCATGTTTATCATTTAATTCTTCCATTTCAATACTTTTAATTCTTCTCCTGTAATAATCTATTGCCGTGTTTATCATGATGGTGCTCAGCCAGCTTTTAAAGCTTTTTGCCGAATCATAACGGCCGATATGTGTAAAAACCCGCATAAAACCATCGTTCACAATTTCAATTGCCTCTTCTTTGTCTTTGGCATACCGGAGACAAATTTTCATCGAAAAGCTATAAAAGAGCTGGTATAGCGCTTTCTGGCTTTTCCTGTTGTTTTTTCTACAACCGCTGATGATATCCTGAATTGGCAAAATGTTCACGTGCAAATTCTAATTGCTTTACTGACAGGTACGCAATACCTGATATGCGGGTTGCCTGTGCAATAAGAAATTTATAAAGAAATTTTCCGGGAACAAAGAACATGATGCTAATGCGCTTGTATATCAATTGCTTACATATTGTATTCCTGGTTCGTCCTGAGTGATTTTTACGCTTAAAGCTCAGCCATTTCAGATCACGGCACACAACATTTTGCCTGTAAGCCTGTTATTAGAGCTGTTATGCCGGAGCATCCTCAGCATGTTAAATTAAGGTGGGTAGAACGGGTATCCCGTTTAATGGATAGCCAGTTCAGGTTACCCGGCACTCATTTCAGGTTCGGGCTGGATCCTTTATTAAACCTGATACCGGTTATAGGCGATCTGTCGGGTTTTGCCGTTTCGGCAGCGCTGGTGATAACTATGGCCAAATACGGCGTCAGCAGGAAAGTGCTTATCCTCATGGTTATTAACGTGCTGGCAGATGCGCTGATAGGTGTTATCCCGTTTATAGGGCAGGTTTTTGATTTTGTGTACAAGGCTAACGACCGCAACATCAGGCTGCTTAAAGCGCATTACGAGGAAGGTAAGCACCAGGGTAGCGGCAACGGTATTCTGCTGCTTTTACTGATACTGTTCCTGGTTTTTGTATTCGCACTTGCTTTTATTGCCTGGTGGCTGGTACGGTGGCTTTTCTCCCTGTTGTAATTTTAAACCGGCTGAGCCACAGCTCTCATGGTTTCTTCGGCCGCGGTAAACAGCTCATCTTTGTATGAATGATAATCGCTGACAAATTTGGTTACCCGGCTCTTGAGCACTTCCCATTTTTCATTTATCTCCAGCCCTTCTTCGGGGAGTATGTTCCTGAAAACAAGCTCCAGGTTCTCAATATAGTTCTGCAGGTATGCACACATCAGCTCGCGGTTGGCATCCAGAACGCGTAGCTTACCTCTCAAATGTTCTATCTTCACAGAACGGTTTCCGCCCGGACTCACTACATTGCTCTCTAACAGTTTTTTAAAGAAGCTTATTTCGTTGCCAAAGTACCTGTTGTCAGACATCCATTGCCGGGTAAGGTTATATTTTTCCTGTAAAGTGATAGGTTTATTATTCATGGTTATAATTGCTAAGTAAAAATTCAAAATTCAAGTCCCGTATCCCGAATCGTTCCTCTCGGGACAGGCAGTACGGGAAAATCCCGGGCATTCGGGATAAAAACCCATAATAGTTTTATAGGCAACAGTATAAAAATATATTTACGCGTTAGTTTATAAGCCCTGTTTAAATTTTATATAAGGGTTTTACAGGCTTAATTAAGAGGGTGTCTCAAAAGCCCCCTATGGTCATTCTGAGCCTGTCGAAGGATTGGCTCATTATGGCTACAGGCGCTTCCCCCGAGACTTTGGGGTCAGCGTGACTGTGAATAGATGGTTTTACTGACTTTTGAGACACCCTCTGGCTTCCCGCCGCTGCTGATGTCCCCACCAGCAGTTCTGCATAACTTCACTTTTTTATTTTTAAACAGACTCTATAATTGATTTGACACTAAATGTTAGGTGAAAAAAATATCCGGAAGCCTTTCACCTGACTTCCGGACAAGGGACTTATTAATTACAACACGGTTATTTCTTTTTTTACCGATTTTTCGGAAGCTGTTTTTCCAAGGTGCAGCTTCAAAATACCATTGGCGTACCTTGCGGTTATGCCGTCTTCGCTAACATTTTCGGGCAAGCTGAAAGAACGGGTAAATGATGTTTGCGTAAATTCTTTGCGGGTATATACTTCATCATCCTGCTGTTTCTCCGTATGGGTTTCTGCGCTGATGCTCAGCACACCATTTTCAATGGCTACTTTAAAGTCATCTTTCTCAAAGCCAGGTGCAACTACTTCAATGTCATAATTCTTCCCCCGGTCACAGATATTTACCGCCGGGATCTTTTTTAGCCACTTTTTGTCAAACAAACTTTCGGTGTTTGTAAAATCTTCCATCAACGACCATATTGACGGAACGGCCTTGTTTTTTACTAATGTTGACATGATGAAAAAATTAAGATTACCGGCGTAAAATTCTGTAAGGCAGCGTGATTTAAAAATGATGGTAATCATTTAATAATATGATGTGCGGAACGGAATTAAAGCATGAGGAGCTCTCACGCCGGGAACGCAAAAAGTTATCTTTGAGCACTGTATGTAAAAACCTCTGCAAACTGTGTGTGAAACATGCCACGCTAAGTGGCCAGGTTCTTTCTGCGTAGTGCTTACGAGGAATTATATTCATACACCTGTCTTATCAGGATGCAATTCATCATCCTTTTGATAATTAGTAAATTGTAATATTTATTCTAACCTAATATATGATTTAGGATTGTATATTTTATTTTAAAATGGTGCGGTTTTAACAGCCATACCCGGTTATCTTTGATAAGATAAGCAAAGGCCGGTTAATCATTAGCCCGATTAATTTGTCTAACCGTTAAAATTATAAGCACTAAATAATGAAGAAGCTAATTGTATATTTTCTTGCCTTTGGCCTGGGTTTAGGCCTTCATGCTCAAACCTCCGTTAAAAAAAATACCCGTACAAAACCTGTCGTTAATAAGCGGATGAATGTGGTATTCTTCCTGGTAGATGATATGGGTTGGACTGATATTGCCATAAACGGCAGTAAGTTTTACGAAACCCCTAACATCGACCGCTTTGCCAAAGAAAATGTACGTTTTACGCAGGCTTATGCGGCGTGCCATGTTTGCTCGCCTTCCCGTGCCAGCATGTTAACCGGTAAATATCCGGCTCATATTAACCTGACCGACTGGCTGCCCGGGCGTAAAAATTTCCCGTTCCAGAAGCTGCAGAACGTAGTAGTTAATCAGCATATTCCTTATGAGGAAATTACCTTGCCCGAAGCGCTGAAAGCCAATGGCTACCGTACCGCTATTATCGGCAAGTGGCATTTGGGCGATGATTCAGCTTCCACTGCCCGCCAGGGATTCGATATCCACATCCCGTACGGTTATAACCGCGGATGGCCCAACAAAACCTATTTCTCGCCTTACGGGATGGAAGGCCTTGAGGGTGGCCCTGACGGTGAATATCTGACCGACCGTATTACCAACGAAGCGCTGAAATATATCGAGCAAAATAAAGACAATCCCTTTTTCCTTTTCCTGTCGCATTTTGCCGTTCATGATCCTATCCAGGGACGTCCGGACCTGGTAAAAAAATATCAGGAAAAGCTGAGATCCATGCATTACGAGGGTAATCCCTATATCCTGGAAGGAAATCCCGATACCAGCCACGCCTATACGCGAAGTGAGCTGGATGCCCTGCTGAAAGATCCGCGTTATAAAGGCTATGGCAATTTGCCCAACCGTATTGTTAAGATCAAGCAGTTCCAGGACAATGTGAATTTTGCCGCGATGGTTGAAAGTGTCGACGAAAGCCTCGGGAAAGTACTGGCAAAGCTAAAGGCACTGGGCATTGACGACAATACTATCGTGATATTTATGTCAGACAACGGCGGAATGTCGGCCATGAACATGGGAAACCCTAAACGTAAAATATCGCCGGACCGGGTTGATAAAGAATTTTCAACGGCCAACCTGCCGTTACGGGGCGGTAAAGGCTGGATGTATGAGGGCGGCATCCGTGAACCTATGATCATGAAATGGCCTAACCACAGCAAAAAAGGAGCAGTATGCGATGTGCCGGTTGACGGTGTAGATTTTTATCCTACCATCATGAATATGCTCGGTCTTAAAGTCCCCGCCAGCCAGAATGTGGATGGAGTTGATATATCACCGCTGCTAACAGGTCAGAATATTGAAAAAAGAGCTCTATACTGGCATTTCCCGCATTACAGCAATCACGGTTTGCAAAGTCCCGGTGGGGCAATACGCTATGGCGATTACAAGCTGCTGGAATATTTTGAAAACAATACAGTGCAGCTGTTCAATCTTAAAAATGATCCCGGAGAGCAGCATGACCTTTCAAAGTCAGAGCCGGCCAAAGTAAAAGAGCTAACCACCATGTTGCACAATTGGCGTAAAAAGGTAGGCGCTAAAATGATGCCCCCTAACCCCGATTACGTTCGTACGCCATAAGTTGGTCGGCAAAAAGGGCTATAGCATGATCAGGTCATTTTGTCTTTGGGCTCTCCTGGTGTTCCCGTTGCAGGCAGTTTTTCCTCAGGCAACGCTGAAATCGGGAAGAAGCTCTACGGTCAAAGAGCTGACCGTTTCCGGGGCCCAATACCGGGATCGTGTTCAGGCAGTATGGATTGCCCAGATGGCCGCGGCTATAATGGGTTTCCCGTTCGAGCATAAAACCGCATCGGTAAAGTGGATAGGTGACTATACAAAGCCACTTGCTGCCGCGATGGTCGACGACGACTGGTATTATGAAATGGTAGCCATACGGGCATTTGAGAAATACGGCATCAATATGAGCGTTCAGCAGTTGGGCAAACAATGGCTGGAAAATTCATGCGGAACCTGGGGATCAAGTGAGCAGGCCCGGTTGCTGATGCAGCGTGGCGTTGATCCGGCAGAGACGGGGCATCCCCGGTATAACAAATTATGGTTTTCTATCGGGCCGCAATTTAGCGCCGATGTTTACGGAGCGCTGGCTCCCGCCATGCCCAATGTTGCCGCTGTCATGGCCCGCAAGTATGGCCACATTAACGGTTATGCCGAGGGTGCCGACGGCGCTGTTTTTATCGCGGGTATGGTGAGCCTGGGTTTCTCGGAGAAAGATCCGCAAACCATTGTTCGCAAAGCAGCCCGGCTTATTCATCCCTCATCACCATACCGGAAATGTATTGACCTGGTTATCCGGCTGGCCGATGCAGGTAAGCCGGCTGCAGAAATTTTCAATGCGGTTGAAGATCGCTGGCATATCGAATACCCGGCAACCAACAACGCCGTTGCCAATGGCGGTATTGTAGCTGCCAGCCTGTGGTTCGGCAAAGGCGATTTCCTGAAAACGGTAAACCTTGCCTTTGGCGCTGCCGATTTTACAGACGCCGACTGCAATGCGGCAAACGCCGCCGCCGTAATTGGGGCTATGCAGGGCATGAAAGGTATTCCTGCCAACCTGGTTGACGGCCTTCATGACCGGGTAAAAGGCGAGAAGATGGGTAGCCTGGTATTAACGCCGGCTGTTGATGAATCTATTTCCGGCCTGGCAGAACGTACCGCCGCTATCGGGATAAAAATCCTGCAGCAGCATGGAGCAAAGTTTTCCGGCAAGCAGCTAAGCATCCCGGTTCAGGAGCCTGTAACGCAGCCGGCAGAGCTGTTCAAGCTGGCCGATCTGATGCAATACTGGAACCCGGACTGGACATTGGAACGTGCCGGATTTGGCGGTGCGGGCGGTGGTATGGGCGGCATCCGTGGCAACACCTATTTAGACGGCGAAGTGCTGGCAACCTATCCCCGCGATGAAGTGAAAGGCCTGCTATTGCGCCGGACGCTAAAAGTGAATGGTGAAAAAGCACTGGCTCTTGATGTGGCCGCTGACCCGGGAAGAGTGTGGAGGTTGGAAGTATATGCGGATAACGAAAAACTGCTGAACAAGCTGATAACGGAAAATGAGAAGGAACGCCAGTGGCAGCATATCAGCATTGGCCTCAGCCAGTTTGAAGGACAGACCATTGTGCTGCGCCTGTATCAGCGAGTGCTGGTTAAAGGCAGGGAAGCCGGAAATGCCTATTGGAAGAGTATTAAAATCAACTAATCACAAAATGATATGAGAAAGATATTTTCGTTACTGATCTTAGCTGTTGTATTTACTACGGTTAAAGCTACAGAGCCGCCAACTCAACGTCCTAATGTGATCATCGTATTATCTGATGACCAGGGTTATGGCGATTTGTCCTGCTATGGCAACCCGGTTTTAGAAACGCCTGCGCTGGATAAGCTGCATAACGAAAGTGTGAGCTTCAGCAACTTTCACGTATCACCGCAATGTACGCCCTCACGTGGCGAGCTGATGTCGGGTTTGGATGCGCTGCATAATAAAGCCTCTTCGGTTGGAGCCGGACGTGGCATTATACGCCGGGATGTGATTACCATGCCCGAAGTATTTAAAGAAAACGGTTACCGCACCGGGATATTCGGAAAATGGCACCTGGGCGATGGTTATCCCGACAGGCCTATGGATCGCGGCTTTGAAAAATGTGTCTGGTTCCAGGGTTGGGGTTTGCTTTCGGAGGCCGAATTTGACAACGATTATTACCGTACACGTTACCTGGATGGTTTAAAACCGGTGCAATCAGAGAAATACTGCACCGATCTGTGGTTTGACCAGGCTATGAAATGGATGGGCGAAATGGCGGATAAAAAACAGCCGTTCTTTACCTATTTATCACTCAACGTAACACATGGGCCTTTTTATTCGCCTCAGGAAGATTTCGACTATTACAGCAATAAGGGTCAGGAAAGATCGGTAGCCTCCTTTTTCGGGATGATCCGGAACATGGACAACAATATGGCCAGGTTGGATAAATGGCTGGAGGCAAAACACCTGAAAGACAACACCATTTTAATTTTCATGAATGATAACGGCGGTACAGGAGGCATAACAGTTTATAACGCGGGCATGAAAGGACGAAAAGAAAGCAACTATGATGGCGGGCATCGTGCAATTTGTTTTATCCGCTGGCCCCAGGGCTTTGGTAAGCCCCGTGTTGTAACCGATGCTGCCGAAATTCAGGATCTGCTGCCATCGTTTATCGACCTGCTGGATTTTAAGCTGAAGAAAGAGCAGCAGTTTGACGGGGTAAGCCTGCGCCCGGTTCTTCGTGATCAGAAGCCCATGGCCGACCGCATGTTTGTGGTGCAGTTTGGCGGAAACAAACAACCCGACAAATATTTCGGCTGCGTGGTTTGGAACAACTGGAGGCTGGTTGGTAAAAGTGAGTTGTATGACATTAGCAAAGACCCCGGCCAGGAGCATGATGTATCCGGCAGCAATCCCGATATACTGCACAAAATGCAGGCTTTTTATGAAAACTGGTGGAAAAAGGTTGAGCCCGATACCCGCGAACTGGTTCCTGTAGTAATAGGCTCTGATAAAGAAAACCCGGTAACACTGCTCTCTAACGATTGGGCCGAGGGTTATGTGAACACGCAGTGGGCTGTGGCGCAGGGCAAAGGTGAGCCAAACGGCGGCCCCTGGCATATCTATGCCGAAAAAAGCGGAAAATACCGCCTGGAATTAAGCCGCTGGCCGTTTCATCTGAACCGTGCTTTAACCCTTGCCGGGCCGGCTAAAGCCGTTGGCGGAACAAAGCTGCGAACCGGCAAACCCCTGGATATTGCTTCGGGTTGTGTTTCGTTGAATAACGGCGCCGCGGTTACAGTTAATAGCAAGCCAAACGCTACAGCTATCCCGGTAGAAATCAATATCAAGGCGGGCGAGAATACCTTACAAGCCTGGTTTAAAGACAAAAACGGGCAGGATGTGTGCGGCGCCTATTATGTGCGTGTAACACGGCTGGGAAATTAGACAGTTGAGATGTTCCATATTAAAAGCTTTTTTCAAAGTAAGCGTACAGGCTTGTTAGCTACTGTATTGATGTACATTACAGGCTCACAGTTGCTCATTGCGCAAACGCTCCCAATAGATGATGTAAACCCCTTTATAGGAACCGCGAACCAGAAAAGTGCGAAACCAAACTGGAAGAATGGCGAAACATTTCCCGGGGCAATGGTGCCCTGGGGAATGGTTTCTGTAAGTCCGCACACGGCGCCCGATTCTAAAAGCGGTTACCGGTACGGCGAACCGTATCTGTATGGTTTTGGACACGTACAGCTCAGTGGCGTTGGCTGCGGCGATTTAGGCAACATTGTGCTAATGCCGACTTCAGGCAGTGTTGCCGCAACTCCCGAAGGCTGGAGATCAGCTTATCACGATGAAAAAGCGTCGCCCGGTTACTATAAAACCGTGCTGCAAAGCGGTATTATAGCCGAAATGACGGCAACAACCCGTACAGGTATCAGTAAATATACCTTTCCGGCAGATACCGGTAATATCCTGATAGACGTTTCTGCAACGCAGAATAAACGCATGATGCCGGCTCCCGGTTATGTCAAAATTGTATCGGGCACCGAGGTAGAAGGCTGGACAGAAAGCGGGCACTTTTGCGGAGCGCCAAACCAGGTGCAAAAAGTTTATTTCGTAGCCCGTTTCAGTCAGACGGCAGTTAGCAGCGGAACCTGGACAGCTACTGGTATCGCTGCCGCAGCAGAGCAATCAGGTCGTGGCGTGGGAGCTTTCCTGCGTTTTAATACCAGTCGCAATAAAGTGGTTGAGGTAAAAGTCGGTATATCTTACGTCAGCATAGCAAATGCACGCTTAAACTTAGCTGCCGAGCAAACCGGTTTCAGCTTCGATGCCATTCATCATAAGGCCCGCGAACTTTGGAATACTACGCTTTCGCGGATTGAAGTTGAAGGCGGAACACAGGCACAAAAAACGATATTTTATACCGGCCTGTATCATATACTGCTACATCCCAGTGTATTTAACGATGTGAACGGCGATTACCAGAAAATGGGACATACCGGCATCGCGAAAGCCAGAGGCTATACCCGTTATAACGTTTTTTCGCTTTGGGATACCTATCGCAACCTGCATGTATTTTTAACACTCTTTTATCCCGAAAGGCAGCACGATATGGTTAAAACGCTGCTGGAGATGTATAAAGAAAGCGGCTGGCTGCCCAAATGGGAGCTTGCCGGAAATGACGCCCTGGTAATGGTCGGCGATCCGGCGCCCGTTGTGCTGGCCGGAACGTATTTCAATGGCCTCCGGGATTTTGATATTAAGCTGGCTTATCAAGCTATGAAACACAATGCTACAGATACGGCCAATAATCCCATCCGGAAGGATCTAAAAATCTATCTTGAGCATCGTTATGTGCCGGTAACCACCCGCGGCTCGGTATCAGAAACATTAGAATATGGCATATCCGATTATGCCATCGCCCAAATGGCCAAAGTAGCCGGTAATGAAAAAGACTACCGGCAATTTATGGAGCGGTCGCAGTACTACAAAAACTTATACGATCCCCAAACGGGATTCCTGCGGCCTAAAAAAGCAGACGGAAGCTGGGTTGAGCCGTTCAACCCCGATGAATTTAAGGGGAACGGATTTATAGAAGGCTCGGCCTGGAACTATTTATTTTGTGTGCCTTACGATATACCCGGCCTGTCACAAGTAATGGGTGGTGATAGCGTGTACATAAAACGCCTTCAGCAGACTTTTGACGAACGTAAATTTGTGCTGTACAATGAGCCGGATATTGCATATCCCTATTTTTTTACGCATTTTAAAAACGAGGCATGGCGTACCCAGAAAGCTGTACGGGAAGGCATGAAAATGAATTACAATACCACACCCGGCGGTCTGCCCGGCAATGACGATTGCGGGGCGTTATCGGCGTGGTACGTATTCAGCGCTATGGGCTTTTATCCGGCCAACCCGGTCAGTGGCGAATTCAGGCTGGGAAGCCCGGTTTTTAGTAAGGTCACTATACACCTCAATCAAAACTATTATAAAGGCAGAACCTTTGTAATCAATGCAGCCCGTACTTCTGAGCAGAATAAGTATATTACGTCACAAAAATTAAATGGCCGACTGTATGAAAAACCGTATATTACCTACCGGGATATTGAAAATGGCGGTGTAATGGAGCTAAATATGTCGGATACGCGGAGACCTGCCACTGTTTCAAAAAAACTTTTGCCACGATGACAAAAATAATGAATATGAAAACGCTGTTTTTCTATTATCGATATTTCTTGCTGAATTGAGCTATGGGCAGGTAAATTATTATACGTTTAATTCTGATTCAATCTTGACCGAGGAGGGTGTTCGCTCAAGCTTTAATGTAGCTATGAAAAATATGCCGGCCAATTTTATAATTGTGCCAACAATCTATCATAGAATAACTAAGAAAGACTCTATCCTAAATTATGTATCCTTTGTGGCGCAAAGATGTGATTCCTGCACTGATAAGACATTCAAATTTACATTTAAGCAGGATTCGGTTTTTTTTATTGCTTGGGAAAAAATTGCCTGAATTTAAATTAACTGATTTAAGGGGAGATGAGTTCTCTTCTTCTCAATTAATTGGTAAATCAGCGCTGCTTAATTATTGGGCGATATACTGTGTTCCATGTGTTGCAGAAATGCCGGAGCTGAATAAATTAAAAGAAAAATATGGAGACAAAATGAACTTTGTAGCCTTTACAGAGAACACTTGCAAGGATGATGATTTGATTAAATTTCTTGAAAAACACCCCTTTAATTATTATATATTACAAAATGCAGAGAATTATAAGAAAACTTTAAAGATATCTGCTATACCTCGTAATTTATTCATAGATAAAGAAGGGTATGTTAGGTATATACAAGGAAATTTTCCTTATACGGCATTTGATCTGGAAAAAGGAATTAAAAAGTATGACGACAATAACTATTTTGTAAAAATAATTGAGGAATTAACAGCTATACAGTAGCTAATGACAGAAAAAGGGTAGAATGTTATGAGATAATAACAGAGCACTTTCCTCCTCTAAAATTTCTTTGTAGAAGGGATTTGGGATGAGGCTGACCAACCTAATGACAAATAATATAGCAATGAAGCACCTCAGTAAATTACCAATTAAACAATTCATTCAACGTTATTTATTAATTGTACCGCTTTTGTTTAGCACCTTATGCTATGGCGAAGCCTCGGCCGGCATTTTGCTGGCTAAAAGCAAAGTAGCGCAACTGGCTATTGTTTTGCCCGGTGAGCCTTCTCCTACCCGTCAGTTCGCGGCGGCGGAGCTGGCAAAATATCTGCAAAAGATCAGCGGGGCCACGTTCCAGGTTGCAGGTTCTCCGGCAAAATCCCGCAAGGTGATCCGGATAGAGCAGCGTAAAGAAATGGCCTACGAAGATTACCGCATATCCGTTCGCGATGGTAACATTGTGCTGGCCGCCGGTTCAGACCGTGCGGTGTTGTATGCTGTTTATGATTTTCTGGAGCGTTTAGGATGCCGCTGGATCGCTCCGCAACTTGCTTTGTATAACGGTTTATCAGAGTACATTCCACATCAGCCCACCTTATATTACAAGGTTAACCATGAAATAAATGAGCATCCGGCGTTCGCCTATCGTAAGCTGGATATTGAAGAGGGAAAATCGCATACCATTGAGAACCTGAAACAGTTGGTTGACTGGATGCCCAAATTGCGGTACAACACCCTGATGGTTCCATTGAATTACCAGGGCAAAGGCCGGGTAAAGTGGGATAAATGGCGTGAAGCATTAACCCCCGAATTACGGAAAAGAGGCATCCTTATTGAAGTGGGTGGGCACGGCTACCAGAATTACATTAATCCGGGTATGGAGAACGGTAACCTGTTCAAGCAGCATCCTGACTGGTTTGGGCTGGATAAAGACTGTAAGCCTGCAACAGATGATTACCTGGTTTTCAATACCGAGAATCAGGATGCCGTAAATTATTTCATCAAAAGTGTATTGGAATACCTGCGGCAGCATCCGGAAATTGACATTTTTGATTTATGGCCTCCGGACGGCGCCCGTTGGGCCGAATGTCCCGACTGGCTGAAACGAGGTACGCCCGAAGACAGGCAGGCCAAGCTCATCAGCAAGGTTGACTCGGCTGTTAAGGCGGTATATCCTCATTTAAAGCTGCAAATCATTGCCTACGCTAAAGCATTATTACCGCCTCAGCATGAAACGATCAGTAAGCAGGTGATGGTAGACTTTTGTCCCATAGACCAGAATTTTGAATACCAGATCAACGATAGCCGCTCTGCGGCTAATCAAGAGTACGTAACCGCCTTACTGGACTGGCGTAAGAAGTTTGACGGAGATATCGGCCTGTATTCCTATTTCAGGAAATATGCCTGGAAATCCCTGCCCAACGTAATACCGCACTTCATACAGCGGGATATGCAATGGTACGCCAAAGTGCCTTTACAGGGGATTACAACGTATGCCGAACCCGGCGACTGGTACACGTATGAGCTTAACCATTACATATTGGGTTATTTAGCCTGGAACCCGGATGTTAAGGTAGATTCATTGATACAGCTATATTGCAAAACCCGCTATGGTGCGGCTTCAGCTGTAGCCGAAAAGGCGTATGCTGCCCTTGAAAATACGGTACGCATTTACGGAAGCATCCGGTTTTCAAGCCTGAAATCGCCCGAAGCTATCAGCAAGGCAGTAACCCTGTTACGCGACCGGCAACAGGCTGTTAAAGAGGCCGCGGCTTCGGCTCCGGCAGAAATACAGGCTAATTTCGGCAGGCTTCAACTGATGCTGCAATATGCCATTCTTGATATACGGGTACGGGAAGCACTGGCTATCAATGCTTCACCGGAAGTACTTTCAGACCGCGTACAGGAAGTGTTAACGTTTTTTAAGAATAATGGCGATAAAGGTATAGTGATCGTCAACAAAGAGGATAATGTTAAAAGCTTAACGCGATATTACAACAGGTATAAGTAAGATTTAATTCTCTTATCTTTACTTACTTTGCTCATCGGGATTTATAATCCAGGTGGCCATAATTCCGGATTTCAAATCCGGCACTAATAAGGTCAGGATTTCAAATCCTGACCAGTAATAATTAGTTACCTATTAATGATATGAATAAATCAGTCTGGCATATCGTTAGAAAGGCAATACCGGTGGCAGCGTTCTTGTTCGCAGCAATGAGTATACCGGCATCCGCACAAAAAGCACGACTAAATAGCTTACCCCAGCTTCACCTGGACAAGCAGCAGTTAGATAAGCTTATTCTGCCCGTTAGCAGCTGGAAACCTTACCCGGATATTACCCGTGCGGAGAAATTCGAGGCTGTTCCCTTAGCGGTGAGGCAGGCTTATATTCATGAAGCGGAGCAGCTATTGTCAAAAAAATGGGAACCTTTGCCGGCCAGCGTTTTCCTGGAATATGTACGCAGTGGCAACCGGAGCAATTACGAGGATTTGTCGTTTGAGCGAAGACATCGCCTGGCGACATTCGTACTGGCTGAATTATTTGAACATAAAGGACGGTTTACCGATGAAATTATCAATGGAACATGGGCAATTTGCGAAGAATCTTTCTGGGGGGTACCGGCACATTTATCGCTTCAAAAGGCAGGCTCTGGTTTGCCGGATGTGAATGACCCGGTGGTGGATTTATTTGCCGCCGAAACAGCTGCCGAGATGGCCTGGGTATATTACCTGTTTAAGCCAGAGTTGGATAAAGTTAATCCATTGATCGCGGAACGTATTCACGATGAGGTCAACAAACGTATTTTAATTCCCTATCTAAACCATACTGACTGGGCCTACCTGGGCTTCCAATGGCAAAAAAATCCGGGTTCGCTACGGCGGGTAAACAACTGGAACCCCTGGATCAATTCGAATGTGTTAGCTGCCGCACTGATCCTGTCGGAAGGAGAGCAGCGCAACCAGGTGATCTATAAAACCATGCAAAGCATCAGTAATTATATAGCTCCGTTCCCTGCTGATGGCGGAAGCGATGAAGGGCCGGGTTATTGGGACAGGGCGGCAGGTGCCTTACTGGATTACCTGCAGCTGCTCAAAAGCGGCTCCGGCGGTAAAATTGACGTATTTGGGAACAGCCTCATTAAAAAGATGGGTGCTTATATCTACAAAGTATACATCAAAGACCGGTATTTTATTAATTACAGCGATGCCACTCCGCGTACAGATCCTGACCCTGCTTTGCTTTACCGTTTTGGCCTGCAAACCAAAAATGATACGCTGACTCATTTTGCAGCATATATCGCCGGAAAATCCGGTTACGGACAATCCACATTGACCAGTTATTTTGGCGTGCTGAACCGGGTACTGCCCGCTTTATTTGTTTTGAATGATCTGTTGAAAACAGAAGCTAAAGAACCATTGCTCAGGGATGTATGGTTTCCCGGTATCCAGGTAATGGCGGCACGAAGTCGTGCGGGAAGCGCTGAAGGGCTTTATCTTTCGGCTAAAGGCGGCAATAATGATGAAAGCCACAATCATAATGACGTAGGCAACTTTATTGTTTATGCAGACGGCAATCCGGTGCTTATTGATTTCGGACCGCAGGCGTATACGGCGCAAACGTTCAGCAGCAAACGCTACGAGCTGTGGAATAATCAATCGGCTTATCATAATCTTCCGACTATTAATGGCGTGATGCAGCAGGCCGGGGCCAGCTTCAAAGCAGAAAACGTATCATATTCGGCAGATTCGCGTAAAGCACAGCTGGCTTTAAATATAGCGCCGGCATATCCCGAAGGGGCAAAAGTAACATCGTGGATAAGAACCATTACGCTGCACCGGGGTAAAGAGGTAACGCTTAACGAAAAGTTCCGGTTAAAAGAGGTGAGCCAGCCTGTTATAGAAAACTTTCTGACGCTGTTGCCGCCAGATACAGGTAAGCCCGGTGTGATCAGCTTAACCGATACCCTGAGCGGGAAAACACACCGGATATTTTATGATCCGAAAAAATTTTCGGTTGGAACCGATACCATGATATTGCCAAAAGAGGCGATAGATGATAAGATCAAAATTGGTGGTTGGGGAAATGTGCTGTACCGGCTAAGGCTGGCTTATATGCCGGAAAAACCTGAGGATGAGATCCAGATTGTAATTAAATAATATTACTCCGTCACCTTATCGCCACGCAATAACCTGTAGCGTTGCCGGGCTTCGGCCAGTAACAGGCTGCCTGGATAATCCGTAAGTATTTTCTGGTAGCAATCTGCCGCTTTTTTGGTATCGTTAAGCTGATGCTGGTAAATATCGCCGAGCATGAACCAGGCATCATCTGCCCAGATGCCGGTGCTGTAATTGCTGGTTACTTCCTGTAACGCGTTAACCATTTGCTGCCAGTTATGTTGCTGCTGGTATATTTTCGCCTTAGCCATCAAAATATCATCGGCAAGCGAAGTTCCGGTTTGTTCTTTGGTAATGCTGTCTAAGCTGGCAATGGCTTCATCAAGCCTGCCTTTATAAATCAGCAGATCCGCGTAAGCGTAATGTTTTAAAGCCATGCTATCGGCTGGATTGTCGCTATGCTCGGCAATAAGCAGGCTCAGGTTCAGCGCATCGTTGGCAATAAGCTGCGATGTGGAGCCTTTCAGTACATCCGTTTGCGCCTTTGCCCAGGTAAAATCGCCCATAAAATAGGATAAACGGGCGTTTCTGAATTTTGCCTCCTGAGCCAGTGGATCGCCGGGAAACTGCTTTTCAACCTGCCCGTATAATAAGCTTGCCTCCCAGGGGCTATTATCCCGGATGTATATATCGGCAAGATCCAGCTTTGCCTGAGCCAGCATGGAAGCCGGCAAACGGGGCAGTGCGATCAGCTCTTTTAATAAAGTTTCTGCTTCGGCGGATTTATTTAAGTGATAAGCCTGCAAATGTGCCAGCTGTTTCATAGCAAAGGCTGTGCTGACCGATCGACCGTATTTGCTTAACAGCTCCAGGTAACCGGCTTCCAATTGTTGCAGTTGTGCTGCCGAAAATGTGCTGCCTGTGGTAAGCAATTGGTACTGGCAGTTTAATAATTGCACTTTTGCCGGGATATAGTTTGGATTACCTTCGCCTTTGCCAATAACATATTGCAGTGCCTGGGTGGCTTCCTGGTATTTATTATTCGCCATAAATATGCCTGCCATATCATATATCCGCTCGCCATTTTCGTTAAGACGTTTATCCAGGGCAATAGCCTGTTTCAGGGCCATGTCGAACTGTTGCTGCTGTAAATATTGCCAGGTGAGCAATTCTGCGTAAGCGGTATTCTGCGGCTCTTTCTGAATACGTTTTAATAAAGCTGTTTTTAAAAGATCGTAATCCTTATTATCGTCAAATACCGATGCCATTACTTTTTCGGCCTGCGGCAGCAAAGCCTGGTTTTTACTCATAATGTTCAGGTACTCTTCAACCAGCATGGGCTTATTTTTGGTAAACCGGTAAACCGATACCAGCTCAAAGGCAAAGGCGTCGTTGTTATGAAGGCGCTCACGACCATTTAGCAACGTTTTTACAACATATTCAAAATTTTCTGTCCGGTAAAATGCAGTTGCCAGGTTGCGTATGTCTTCTTCGCTGGCCGGCATTGTCCTGATCAGCCCGTTCAGCCAGTCCTCGGCCTGTTTTTGCTCACCTTTTTGCTGCAAAACACGGCCATAATCTATCGCGTAAGTGTAATTATCGGGATAGGTTTTACTTAATTTTCGCGTGAGCTTTTCGGCTTCGGCATACTGCTTCAGTTGCAGCAGGCTGTTAAGGTACGGCTCGTAGTAAAGTGAAGCATTATTATTGTATAATTTCTGATATAGGGTTAACGCTTTCTCAAAATCGCCATTGCGGTAATATTGTGCGGCAAGAGCATCGTCTGCACTATATTGTGCCGAAGCCGATATGGCGATGCTGATGCATATTAGTATTGCCAGGAGTAATCTCATAATTATAGCGTTTAAAAGTAACGATTTATGGGCATGTTTATTGAGCTTTTATATACCCGGATGCTACGTGGACGATGTAAAATTATAGTTGCATAGCAGCGTTTTAAAAAATAACCAGTTATAATTACTATCGAAGCAAATAAGCAGGTGAACGGATATGATTAAAAGGATAGGACGATATTGCCTAATGTGTTTGAGTGTGTTGTTAGTGCAATGCGGTTACCAGAAGAAAGCAAAAACTATTCCCCTGGAAGTGTTTTTCCAGAACCCGGTTAAAACCAGTTTCCGGATTTCTCCCGACGGTAATTATATTTCGTTTCTGCAGCCTTACGCTAACCGGCTGAATATTTACGTGCAGGCCCGTAACGGCAAACCGGTTCGGCTAACCCACGAAAAGGAGTTTAACGTTGCATCGTATTTCTGGGTGAATAACGATAAGCTGTTTTATACCAAGAACAGTGTAGATAAGCGGGTTACGCAGCTTTTTTCGGTTGAGCGTGCTAATGGCAACGTAACAGATCTGCTGCCTGCGGGCAATTTTAAGGTACTTTTTTTAAACCAGTCGCGGGTAATAAATAATGAGCTGCTGCTGGCTATCAATATGCGTGATTCATCGGTTTTTGATGTGTACCGGCTTAATGTAAATACATGCAGCCTGCGTTTAGCAGCCGAAAATCCCGGCAATATTGTTGACTGGCTTGCCGATAGTAAAGGCCAGATCCGGGTGGCCCGGGCCAGCGATGGTGTGAATGAAACTTTACTGTTTCGCAATAGCGAGAACGAAGCGTTCAGGCCGGTACTATCCAATAATTTTCAGACCCGTATAGAGCCTATCGGCTTTTGCGAAAAACGGGCTGACTGCATTTTTGCGCTATCCAGTAAAAACCGCGATAAGGCGGCGCTGGTCGAGCTGAATTGTTCTACCGGCAAAGAGGAGAAAGTGATTTTTAAGCATCAGGATGTGGATGTTACCGGAGCCAGCTATTCGCAGAAAAACGGGAAACTGGTTTACGCTACGTACGAAACCTGGAAAAAACAACGGTTTTACCTGGACGATACGTTAAAGCATCTTTACCAGGACATTGAAAAACTGCTTCCGGGTAACGAGGTTAGCATTGTGAGCACAGATTCCGCACAAAAGCAGCTGATTGTACGTACGTTTACCGATAAAACCCCGGGCGCTTATTATTGCTACACACCGGCTAACAAAAAGCTGGTCAAGCTTGGCGATATTAATCCCAACCTTCCGGCCGAAGAAATGTGCGCCATGAAACCCGTTTCGTACAAAAGCCGCGATGGTATTACCATTAACGGCTATTTAACCCTGCCCAAAGGCTCAAAAACAAAAAACTTCCCCGTCGTTGTTATTCCGCATAGCTGGCCGCATAACCGAAATTCATGGGAATACAATGCCGAAGTGCAGTTCCTGGCTAATCGCGGATACGCCGTTTTTCAGGTAAATTACAGAGGATCGAAAGGTTATGGAAAGCAATTCTGGGCGGCCGGCTTTAAGCAATGGGGCAGCAAAATGCAGACTGATATTACCGATGGTGTTAACTGGTTGATTGAAAACAAAATTGCCAACCCCAAGCGGATAGCCATCTATGGCGCCGGTTTCGGCGGATATTCTGCGCTGTGGGGTGCCACTTTTGAGCCTGGTTTATACCGTTGTGCGGCCTCCTATTCGGGCATTTTAAACTTATTTACGTTCATTAAATCCATTCCCCCGTATTACCGGACATCGTTAAAAATGTATTACGAAATAGTGGGAAATCCCGAAAAGGATATGGATTATTTCAGGGCTGTATCCCCGGTATTTCATACTGATAAAATAAGGGTACCTTTGCTTATTGCCCAGGGGGGCAAAGATCCGCGGGTTAACATTAGCGAGGCCAACCAGTTTGTTAAAGAGGCAAAAAAACGCGATATACCTGTAATCTACCTGGTAAAAGACGAAGAAGGCATCTATTTTGTTAAACCGGAGAACCGGGAGGAATTTTATCGTAACCTGGAGAAGTTCCTGGCCGATAACCTGGGCAAATAGTTAAGCGTATGGCCGCCGAGAAATCCTTTTACCGTAAAAACTTTGCGCTTATCGTTATCTTTTTGCTGCTGGTGACGGTATCGCTGGTAATTGCCTGGCTGCTGGCCTATTCGCTTATAAAACGGAACGTTGAAAACGATTTTTCTTCGGCTAAAATAGATGTTCAGGAAGAAGTGGTACAGCCATACAATGATTTTTTCCAGAACCGTATTCCCGAAATATCCTTTTACCAGGGCTACCTGGATTCCTCATCGGTTGCTAAATACATCGATACCGCATTTACCAGATATGCCTTTGTGAGCAAGGTGATATTTTACGATACCCAGGTTAGCAATCATAAAATAAAAGACGGTCTCCGGGTAAATAAATTTGCCATCGGCCCCAAGGTGGTGATGCAGTTTAAGCGAAATACTAAACCGGTAGTGCTTTTCACCAGCACCCATCCGCATACGCTTTCGCTCAAGCTGGCTGATGAGTTCAATAAAATAGCCATCAAGTTTTCCGCCTATATTGAATCTGCCGATACCACTAAAGTTTTGAGTAACGATGATATTTTCAATACGTTTTATGCTATTACGCCTAACCGTATTACCTATATGAACATCCCGCGAAGGGAGGAGATCAGGATATATAAGGATTTGATGCTGAAAGAAATGCCGTTTTCTGCGGTATATGAGCAGGATGTGCTGACATTTTATATCGACCCGCTGAAGTTACGCATTAAAAATCCGCACCCTGAACTATACCAGAATATCAGCATCAGGCCTTTGGTGTATGAGGAGCTGAACAATAATCCTGAATTTATTTCAACCGATATTCCATTACCGGGAGCATTGGCCGATTATAAATTGTATTTCAGCTCGCTGCACAGCTACCTTAACAAAGAAATCAACCGGCGTTTTTTGCCTGTGGCTTTTATGATATTGTTAATTTACAGCTTTTTGCTGGGGATAGCTTACCTCATTTATCGCAACCTGAACATTAACAGCAAACTGTTTAAGTTGCAATATGATTTTATCAATAACCTTACGCACGAGTTTAAAACACCGGTTAGCGTGATAAAAATCGCCGGCAATAATATTCGTAGCAGCAAACAGTTATCTGATAAAGAACGGGCGCATTACGGAAAGATTTTAGATGAAGAAGCCGATAAGCTAAACGATTTGATGAATAAGCTGTTGTCGTTTACACAGATAGAAAACCGGTCGATCAAGTTAAAGGAAGAAGAAATTAACCTGGAAGTGTTTACACAGAATATCATTGATGCCTACCAGATCAAGCATCCGCAGTTTGATATCAGTTTCGATATTGATGAGGATATTACCTATTTTAAGTCAGACCCGGTATTGTTGAGCAGTGTATTCACTAATTTGATTGATAATGCGTATAAGTATTCGCCGCCCGACAGAAAGATGTTACATATATCGATACACAGGATCAAAAAAAATATCCTGTTTAAGTTTACAGATGAAGGCATTGGCATGGAAGAAAGTGAATTAAAGCATATTTTTAAGAAGTTTTACCGTATACAAAGCCAGTACAATCAGCAGGGTAGTGTAGGCCTGGGACTGGCGTTTTGTAAAGAGCTGATTAATTTTATGAACGGCGAAATTACCGTGAGCAGCAAACCCGGTAAAGGCTCTGAATTTATCATCAGCTTACCGGATGATTACTCGCTGTAATATCGTGATTTTTCAGTTACTTTTACCCGGGGAAGTTTTGACTTTTGATTTTTAACTTTTTACTTAGCAATTATGAGCAGTAAAATAAAGATAGCACTTATTGAAGACGATGAAAACCTGCGGTTCCTGGTAGCGCATCGTTTAAACGAAGAAGGATTCGAGGTAGTTGAATCGGGAGATGGTAATGCTGCTGCATCGCTCATTATGAGCGAAAACCCGGATATTGTGCTGTTAGACTGGATGCTGCCGGGAAAACAAGGCGATGAAATATGCCAGATTTTACGTGAGCAGGGATATGGCGGACTGATCATTATGATGACTGCCAAGGCACAGGACGTAGATAAAATAGAAGCGTACGGGCTCGGCGTGTCTGACTATGTCACCAAGCCTTTCAGCATGGATGTGCTGGTAGCGCTGATAGATAATAAGATAAAGTATCTCATTAATAACGAAAAGGCAGAAACTTATCGCTTTGGCGATATGGAGCATCATCCCAACACGCACTCGCTGATGCGTAACGGTAAACGGATAGAATTGACCATCCTGGAAAACCGGATTTTGCTTTATTTCATGAAAAATAAAAACCAGGTTATTAACCGCGATGATCTGATGATGGAAGTGTGGGGCTACAACTCTGATGTAAACACCCGCACGCTGGATATGCATGTGGTACGTTTACGCAAAAAGATAGAAGATAACCCCGATACGCCCCGCTATTTGCAAACCGTACGCGGTATAGGCTATAAGTTTGTAGTGTAACCGGTCGCTTCCAGCTCACGCCAAGTGCGTTAAAGATTGCTGAATTGTATTGTTAAATTGTTCTGTTTGCGCTCGTTTGTAAAACGAGCGCATTAATATCCGGCGTTTGTAACGCCGCAAATGATATGAAAAGTTACAACTAACGGAGGTGAGGACGGACAACGAACGACTTATCTCAAATCTCATCTCTCAAATCTTACAGCTGATAATAAAAAAGCCGCCCGAAGAATCGCTCTGCGGACGGCCAGATTAGGGTAACCGGAAAAACTAAATTATGGTGATAACTTAGTAAGGCTTTTTATTTCTTCTTTTTGTGTACTTTTTTTGCCGGAGCCTCTTTTTTTGCAGTGTCTGCTTTTGCTGTTGCATCATGTTTTGCATGTTTTACAGCTTTAGGTTTTGCTGCTGGAGCGGTTTGAGCGAAAGCGCCGCAAGTAAGGGCTGCTAATGCTACTGCTAAAATTGTTTTTTTCATAATTATATAATTTGATCTTTTTGTTTCCTCAAATCTGCATTAGTAATATGAAGATTTGGTGAAGAAACGTGAACAAATTCATTACAAAAAAATACGCTGGTGTTAGTGGGTTTTAAATTCCAGACCGATGCGTGTTCCCTGTCCAATTTCGGAGCTTATGCTGATACTAATATCATGGAATGCGGCAATGCTTTGTACAATAGCCAGACCCAGGCCATAACTTTCGGTATCGGTAGCGTTGAATTTAGCAAAGCGGTTAAATGCCTGTTCAATTTGCCGGTTATCCATGCCAATGCCTTTATCGGTAATGTAAAGCTGATAGCTGTGGTTGGTGAGGTTATCGCTGATGATAATTTTGCCATTATCTTTATTGTATTTAATGGCATTGTTAATCAGATTAATGCACAGCGTATGCAGTAAAGCCTGGTTGCCGGTAAGGCCGAAATTATGCTGCAGCCGGTTTTCGAATGTAATGTTGCGGCTTGCTATGCGGTCTTCCAGTTCCTCGTAAATATCGGCTATCAATGCCGGCATAGAAACCCGGTCTGTTTTATTGAATTGCTGATTCTCTATTTTAGATATCAGCAGCAGGCTGTTTGTAATGGCTTTAAGCCGGTTGAGTGTGCGCAGCGAAGCGGAGATCTTATTAAGGTTCTCTTCCGAAATATCCGGCTGATTAAGCAGATTTTCAAGGCGGGTACGCAATATCGAGATGGGCGTTAGCAATTCATGTGATACATTGGTGATGAATTGTTTTTGGTTAAGCAACTGGTCTGATATGCGTTGCATCAGTTTGTTGATGCTGCTATCAAGCAACCTGAAATCGTCGGTAGTGGTATGAGCATAATCGTAATTAAAATGAATAGGATCATCCACCTTATTTAACTTCTGGTCGATAATGCGGTAAAATGGCGCCAGCAGAAAACGGGTAAAGGCCAGATCGGCCGCCAGGGTTAATATTACCGATGCCAGTAAAATGATCAGTGTATAAAACATGATGGTATTTTCCAGCCGGTCAAGCGCAAGCATGGTTTCGCCAATTTCCAGCCGGTATGTTTTTCCGCCATAGCTAAAGTAGTTTGCCAGCACCAGGTAATCCTGGGTTTCGTCTTCTATCTTTCGTTTTTCTTTAGTGAAAACCGGGGCGGTGTTCACCGAGGCGTTGTCGCTTACCTCGTTCAGCTCAATATATTCTTCTTTTAAAATGTTGTAATCGGTAAAGGTAGATTGTTTGTTCAGCAACTCCTCAATTTCCTCGTCAGAAAGGTGTGATACCAGCTTATTACGTTTATCAATTAAGCGTTGTTGCAGGTTACTGGTAGAAATACGATCAATAAAAGCAATGATCAGGACACCTAAAATAGCAATTACAGCAATTTTGGTGAAGGTATTGTAAAGCGCCAGCTTATGTTGCAGTTTCACAATATAAAATATTAAACGTAGCTATATTCCGGATTACAAATCCGGTGTTTATAACCACCGGGATTGCAAATCCCGATGAGCAAATATGGCTTAATTTTTTACTTTTTACTTCTGAATTTTTACTTAACTATCAGATATTAATGCGGTATCCGATACTGCGTACGGTTTCAAACCAATCGATAGGTGCGTGCTGTGCAAGCTTTTTACGAAGATTTTTTACATGAACATCCACAAAATTAGAATCGGAATTAACTTCCAGGATATCACCCCACACGTGTTCTGTAATATTTAGTCGCGGAATTACCCGGTTCTTATTTAATACCAGGTAGTTGAAAATCTCAAACTCTTTTTTGGTGAGATTAATGCGCTCTCTGCCAAAGCTTACGGTACGGTTCTGTATGTTCAATGTGAAATCGTGCACTTTAAACTCGTTCTTTTCCAGCTTATGCTTACGGCGGGTAATAGCGTGCATGCGGGCAAGTAGTTCGCTAAGCGCAAATGGCTTGGGCAGGTAATCGTCGGCGCCGGCTTCAAGCCCGTTAATGCGGTCGTCGAGGGCGCCGCGGGCAGTTAATACAATAACTGCATCATCGCGGTTTGGCAGCTCTTTCAGTTGTTTAAGCAGGTCAAGCCCATCGCCATCAGGTAAGCCTAAATCGAGCAAAATGAAGTCGTAATTATTAATAAATAATTTTTCTTCGGCCGATTTTTTTCTTCGGGCCATATCGATGATAAAGCCTTCTTTAGCCAGGTATTCCGCAATCTCAAGGCCCAGGCTTTTTTCATCTTCAATAATAAGTACGTTCATTTCTGAATAAAATTACAAACAAATTCATTAGTTTTTAAAACGATAATAAGTATTTGTAGTTTTACTATGTAGTTAAAACAACAAGCATCATTTTTCATGAGATTACCAATAGAGCGTAAACCTGTTAAAGTTTATCCGGATTCAAAACGTGTAATAGCCCGGTTCTTTTATAATGGCGAAGACCGGGCAAAAGAAGTTATAGCCCGTGTAATGGACATCGAAGAAAGTGCCGTTTTTACCTTTATTTCACCCATACTGCAGGAGTACTCCAAGCGCCACCGCAACATTACCCGCATTTTGCAGCGCCACTGCGATAAATTAAAGCACCTTTTCGAAGATTTGGATATCGATTATCAAAATCTGACGCTTTACCGTAAATTACTTATCGGTTCTTATTTCACTCATGAATATTCTATTGAATCGGCGGCATTTTTTAACCCATCCATTATTGAAGACCCTAACCAATCGGGTTTGGAAGATGGTGAAAAACGGCTGATCATCAGTTACCGGGCCGTAGGCGAGGGGCATATTTCATCCATTGTATTCAGGCATGCATTGATAGACCGGCATCAGAATATTACGGTTATGCCTGTAGGCGATTATGTTGACGAAGCCGAGATTGTGCGTAATGCCCGTTATCATAAGAAGCTGTTCTTTGAAAAGGCGCTGGCATCGATGATCGATGTGAATGTGCTGAAAGAGCTGGAAGCCAAGCTGGATGAGCATTTTGAATATACCACGCTGCGAAAGATCATCATCGATTCGCAAAACGGCGAAACCGACCAGCTTAAACGAATGGAATATGAAAAAATATTATGGCTTTCTGATTCATATTACGAGATCATTTTTTCATTAGATACGGATATTTCAGACCGGGTGATATTTCCCATATCTGAGTTTGAACGGAAAGGTATTGAAGATGCCCGTTTTGTAAAATTTGTTGAAGATGATGGCCAGGTGATGTATTACGCTACCTATACAGCTTATGACGGCTCCCTGATCATGCCTAAGCTGCTTCAAACTAACGATTTTTATGATTTTAAGATCCGCCCCTTATTTGGCGCCGGAGCGCAGAATAAAAACCTGGCCCTGTTTCCGCGGCGTATTAACGGGCAATACGCCATGATGTCGCGTATTGACGGCATTAACAACTACATTATGTATTCTAACAACATTAATGTGTGGGAAAAGCCTATCAAATTGCAATCGCCAAGGTTTACCTGGGAATTTGTTCAGATAGGAAATTGCGGTTCGCCGATAGAAACCGAATACGGCTGGCTAATGATCACTCATGGCGTTGGCCCGATGCGTAAGTATTGTTTAGGGGCGAGTCTGCTGGATTTAGAAGATCCTACAAAAGAGATCGGTCGACTTTCTGAGCCTTTGTTAGTACCAAACAGCGACGAGCGTGAGGGTTATGTGCCAAACGTGGTTTACTCCTGTGGTTCTTACATTAATAACGGTCAGCTGGTTATTCCGTATGGCCTGTCGGATTATTCGTCATCGTTTGCTACCGTTGATATGAATACGCTATTAGATAAGCTGAGACATTCGGAAGAGTAGTATTTGTTGCGAAGGTTGCATCTTGTTAGCGCTCGTTTGAAATACTGTCTGTGGTAACTTTGACAACTTTCTAAAAGTTGTCAAAGTTAAAGTCTTAGAAAAGTAATAGCAGTACTACTTTAACCAAACTAAACCCGACAGGAGCGGCAGCCCCGATTGCAATGAGGGCTATAGCGGATGGCGGGACTGCTTTCATCGATATTATGCTGTCGGTGCTTTTCAAAACAATATTTTTGAAATTTTATTTTTTACCATTACCTTAACGGCATGTACGCATATATCAACGGGCGTTTGGTGTTTAAATGTCCCACGTATGTGGTAATAGATGCCGGTGGCGTTGGTTATCATATCAATATTTCGCTCAATACCTATTCTAATTTGCCCGATCACGAACATTGTAAGCTGTACACCTGGCTGCATGTAAAGGAAGACGGGCATACGCTGTACGGTTTTGCCGATGAGGGGGAGCGTCGTTTGTTTCTTCACCTGATCTCCGTTTCGGGTATCGGGCCGAATACCGGGCGCATGATACTTTCGTCCATAACGCCGGCGGAGATACAAACTGCCATTGTAAAAGGTGATGTGCCGCTGATACAACGTATCAAGGGCATCGGGCCAAAATCGGCGCAGCGCATGGTGCTTGAATTGCAGGATAAGCTGAAAAAGGAAGGGCCGGATACATTGATCGCTGTTCCGCAGAATAATTCGGCACGCGATGAAGCCCTCTCGGCATTAGTGATGCTGGGCTTTGCAAAAAATATGGCCGAAAAAGCGCTCGATAAGGCCATTCAACAAAATAATGAAAAATTATCGGTTGAGCAATTGATAAAAATTGCGCTTAAAATATTATAATTACGCCTCAATTTCGATTAGTGGGTTTGAAAAGGATAATACCCTATAAACTTTTAGGAGCTTTAGGTTTTGTCGGTTTGCTCTGGCTGGGTAAGGCAAATGGGCAAACTGTGCCATCGGGAAAAGCCGATAGCCTGGACCTGAAATATCCTTTTAAAGACTCCCGGCAGCTGGAGCTTAATCCAACGCCGGGCTTTAAGCTGCCTAATCCTTCTAACATTCAACGTACGGTAGAGTTTGACCCGGTTTTAAAATTATACGTTATTCGTGAGAAGATCGGTGAGCATCTATACCGTCCGCCGCAATACCTTACCATTGAAGAATACCAGAAATACGAGGATGAGCTGGTTAAACAGAGCTACTGGCGTGAGCTTTCAGATTCGCCGATAGCCGAGGCCCGTGCGCCCGGTTTCATTCCACCTATCCAGGTTAACAACAAAGCGTTCGAGAAATTATTTGGCAGCTCGGTTATTGATATCCGTCCGCAGGGTTCGGCAGAAATGACCCTGGCGGGAAAGATCAATAAAAACGAAAATCCGTTATTTAACGAGCGCCAGCGTACGCAGGCCAATTTTGATTTCGACCAGCGTATACAGATGAACGTGGTAGGCCAGATTGGCGATAAATTGCGTATAACTACCAATTACAACACCGAAGCACAGTTTGATTTTGAGAATCAGGTGAAGCTTGATTATACCGGTAAGCCGGATGAGATCGTGCAGAAAATAGAAGCCGGTAACGTAAGCCTGCCGCTCAGCTCGACGCTTATTACCGGTAGCCAGGCATTATTTGGGTTGAAAACACAATTGAAGTTTGGCCGCTTAAATGTAACCAGCATATTTACTCAGCAAAAATCGCAATCCAAGGAAATAACCATAACCAACGGTTCTCAGCAAAACGATTTTCGTATAACGGCCGATAATTACGAGGCCAATAAGCACTATTTCCTGGCTCAATATTTCAGGAATAATTATAACAAA
Organism: Pedobacter sp. BS3; assembly: GCF_008274585.1. Taxonomy (GTDB): domain Bacteria; phylum Bacteroidota; class Bacteroidia; order Sphingobacteriales; family Sphingobacteriaceae; genus Hufsiella_A. The sequence continues at coordinate 320,638 of NZ_VTRT01000006.1, forward strand.
GCCCTGCAAAATGCGCCACTCATTACCTCGAATATTAATATCACTAAAATTGAGGTTTGGGTAACCAACCGGAATAACAGCACTACCGATTCGCGTGACGTGCTGGCGTTTCTGGATTTGGGCGAAAATGCTCCTTACAACACGGCCATGGTGCACGGCGGAACGTCGGTTTACCCGGCCGGTTTCCAGGGCCCGGGCTTTACCCAGCAGTCTAACGACCTGCTTGCTAATCTTCCGCCCGATGCACGGCTAACCAACTCCAATGCCATTAATGCCTATTTCCAGGCTAACGGCGCTACCGATAACTATGTCAAGCTAACTTATGCCCGCAAGCTTACCGATAAGGAATTTACGCTGAATACCAAGCTGGGCTACATCTCGTTAAACGCGGCGCTGAATGCCGATGAAGTGCTGGCTGTGGCTTACCGGTATACCGTAAACGGTGTGGAATACCAGGTGGGCGAGTTCAGCACCGATGTGGCTGTTGACCCGGCAACGCCTAAAGTGCTTTTCGTAAAATTATTAAAGAACGAAACCCTGAAAACCAGGCTCCCTACGTGGGACCTGATGATGAAAAACATTTATTCATTAGGAGCTTACCAGGTAAGTAGCAGTAATTTTAACCTGAACATTGTCCGGCTGGATGAGAATACAGGTGTAGAACAACCGGTATTGAACGAAGGTGCTCAAACAACCGGTAAGCTCTGGTTGCAGGTGTTGGGTCTGGATAACCTGAACCAGCAGCAGGACAGAAAGCCCGACGGTTATTTTGACTTTATTGATGGCGTAACCATCGATGCGCTTAACGGGCGTGTTACGTTCCCAACCATTGAACCCTTTGGCTCAGACCTGGCCGCTAAATTTGCCGGGGAGCAGAACCTGATCGATAAATATGTGTACCAGGCTTTGTATGACTCTACCAAGGTGATTGCGCAGCAATTGTTTACCCGGCAAAACCGGTACATCATCAAAGGTACGTACCAGTCTGAGGTAAGCTCAGAGTTCCAGCTAAACGCTATTAATATTCCTCCCGGTTCGGTGCAGGTTTACGCCGGTACGCTGCCATTGCAGGAAGGCGCCGATTTTACAGTCGATTACAATATCGGGCGGGTGCGAATCCTGAATCAGGCGCTGTTAAATTCAGGGCAGCCCATACGCATTAAAATGGAGAACAACGAGTTGTTCGGGCTGCAGCAGCGTTCGTTGTTTGGTTCGCGGTTTGATTACCGGGTGAACAATAAGCTGAACCTGGGCGCTACCATCATGAACCTTACCGAGAAGCCGCTTACCCAGAAAGTAAATATCGGCGAGGAGCCTATCTCTAATACCATTTGGGGAATGGATCTGAATTACAGCTCTGATTCACGCTGGCTTACGCGGATGATAGACAAGCTGCCGTTTATCGATACCAAAGAGAAATCAACCATTACCTTTAGCGGTGAGTTTGCCAACCTGATCCCGGGACATCCGGCCGCACTTAATTTTGCAGGCAGCAAGGGCGGCAGCAGCTACCTGGATGATTTTGAATCGTCACGCTCTGTAATTGATATTAAAAGCCCGGTGAACTGGCAGATAGCCGGTACACCACAGCTGTTTGCCGAGGCCAATGCGCAGGATCTATCGTACGGATTTAACCGTGCCCGGCTGGCGTTTTACACGATAGACCCTATTTTCTTTAACCGGAGCAGCTCACTGAACCCCGGTAATATAAAGAATAACCGGAACGAGCTGTCAAACCACTACGTTCGCGAAGTGATGGAGCAGGAGGTATTTCCGTATAAGCAATCTACAACGGGGCAGCCGTTAACCCTGCCAACGTTCGATTTGGCATTTTACCCCACCATCCGCGGGCCGTACAACTATACTACCACCGGTTTAAATGCCAATGGAACCCTGACCAACCCGAAAAATCGCTGGGGCGGTATTTTCCGTAAGCTGGAGTCAACCGATTTTGAAGCGTTGAATATTGAATACATTGAAATGTGGCTGCTGGATCCGTTCTTGTACAAGCCGTCGGCGCAGGGCGGGGATTTGTATTTTAACCTCGGAAGCATCAGCGAAGACATTCTGAAAGATGGGCGGAAATCGTTGGAAAACGGCCTGGCCCCTGATGGCGACCCGTCAAAGTCTGATGTAACCATTTGGGGCCGGGTTCCGAAATTGCAGCCGGTCATCCAGGCATTTGATAACAATCCATCGTCCAGGGCTTTCCAGGATGTGGGTCTGGATGGTTTATCAAGCACCGAAGAGCGCAGCTTTTTTGCCGACTTTCTGAACCAGGTTCGTGGCCAGCTCAATGCCCAGGCTATGGCTGAACTGGAGAATGACCCCTCATCCGATAATTACCAATACTATCGCGGAAGCGCCCAGGATAACATCAGCGCCGGCATTTTAAAGCGCTATGAACTGTATAACGGAACGGAAGGCAACAGTAAAACCACCGAACAATCAAAAAGCGAAACCGGCATAGAAAATACGGCATCAACTTCTTTGCCTGATGGCGAAGACATTAACCGCGACAATAACATGTCGCTGACGGATGAATATTTCCAGTATAAAGTTTCTATCCGCCCGCAGGATCTGATTGTGGGACAGAACTTTGTTACCGATAAGGTTGTTGCCAATGTAAAGCTGGCTAACGGAAGCACGCAGCAGGCAACCTGGTACCAGATCCGTATTCCCATTTCGCAATTCCAGGAAAAAGTGGGCAATATTGAAGACTTTAAGTCCATTCGCTTTGTGCGGATGTTCATGACCAATTTTGCCGATACAACCGTGATGCGCTTTGCCAAATTACAGTTGGTTAGAGGCGACTGGCGTGGATATAATACTGAAAAGGCTTTGGATAAGGTGATTGCGGATCCGGGTTTAGGTTTGAGCCCCGGCCTGGATAATTCTACGTTAGAAGTAGGAACCATTAACATTGAAGAAAACGGTAAACGTACGCCGATACCTTATGTCGTTCCGCCGGGCATTGAGCGGCAGCGTGATTACAGTAATTTCAGGGGCGAAACACAGCAAAACGAGCAGTCCTTATCACTAACCGTAAAAAATCTTCGCGATGGTTACGGCCGGGCGGCTTTCCGTACCACGTATAACGATTTCCGTTCATATAAACGCATCCAGATGTTCATCCATGCCGAGGGCGACCAATTGCGTGATAAGGACCTTTCGGCATTCATCCGCATTGGTACCGATAACCAGGATAACTATTATGAATATCAGGTGCCGTTAAAAGTAACACTTCCGGGCTCACGCGATCCGTATGCTATATGGCCGGAAGACAATAATCTCGACCTGGAATTAAGTAAGCTGCAGCAGGCCAAGACTGCCCGGAATGCAGCCATCCTTAACGGAACGGCAGCGGTAAATGTGCCGTTTTACTACAGCGACGGCAGCAACGTCATTGTGGTAAAAGGTCAGCCGGATTTGAGTAAGGTCAAGGTGTACATGCTGGGTATTTTAAACCCGTTAAAAGGTGCGGTTGGAACCGATGACGGCCTGGATAAAACCGGGCAGGTATGGTTTAACGAGCTCCGCTTAACCGATTTTGACGAGCGTGGCGGTTGGGCCGCGACAGCCCGTGTAAATGCCAAGCTGGCCGATTTTGCCGATGTAACCGTTTCGGGAAGCATGAGCACCATCGGTTTCGGTTCGATAGACCAGCGGGTGAGCGAGCGTAGCCGAAGCGATAACCGCCTGTTCGATATTTCATCGTCCATGGAACTGGGCAAATTTTTCCCGGCCAAAACCGGCATCAAAATACCGATGTATATTAATTACTCATCGCAGGTTATTACGCCGCAATACGACCCGGCGAACCAGGATATCGAGCTTAAGAATGTAATTAAAACACTGCCGCGTTCACTGGCAGATTCCATTTTGTTTGTCTCACGTGATTATACCACCCGGCGGGGCATTAACTTTACCAACGTGCGCAAGGTAAAAACAAATCCCAATGCAAAATCGCATTTGTGGGATATTGAGAACCTGAGCGCTACGTATGCCTTTACCGAATATTATCACCACGATTATATCAATTCCCTGACGTTGCAGCGCACCTACAGGGCGGGATTGGCCTACACGTATAACGGACAGCCCAAAGTGTACACGCCGTTTGCCAAGCTGATAAAATCCAAGCAGCTAAACCTGCTGCGTGATTTTAATTTCAGCCTGCTGCCATCGGTGCTTAATTTCCGGATTGATGTAGACCGTTTGTACTCTGAAAATACCTTGCGGGATAACGACCCGAACAATACCATCCCGATAGCTACCACGTTTAACAAAACGTTCAACATGACGCGGGTATACGGCATTAGCTGGAACCTGAGCAAATCGCTTCAGCTTGACTTTAATGCAACCAACTACTCGGTTATTGATGAACCTGAGGGACGCATTAACGGGTTAAAACGCAATACCATCTGGCAAAATCTTAAAAAACTGGGTCGTACCACCGACTATACGCATACGCTGAATATTAATTATAACCTGCCTGTTAATAAAATCCCCGGACTGGATTGGGTAAACGTGGTGGCCCGCTACGGTACAACGTTCGATTGGCAGTCTGAACCGTTATTAACTCTGCGTGACCCCAATATTGATTACGGAAATACTATCCAGAATTCACGCACTATACAGGTAAATCCAACGCTTAATCTGATAGGATTATATAATAAATTTGGTGTTATCCGTCGCAGCAATAATGCTAAGGAGAAAGATTTTGCAGGAGTAATGCTCGGTTTACTGACCAGCATAAAAAATATCAGCGGGGCTTATACCCGTACCGAAGGTACTTTCCTGCCGGGATATTTACCTAAAACAAATATCCTGGGATACGATTTTGACGCCAATGCCCCGGGCTGGGGATTTGTGCTGGGCAGCCAGCGTGACATCCGTGGACGGGCGCTTACCAATGGATGGATCACATCAGATACCCTGCAAAATCAATATTATTTAACCAGTTACAAGGAAGAAATTAACCTGAGAAGTACGCTGGAGCCGGTGCGTGATCTACGTATTGAGCTTACAGCATTACGCAGCCGCAGCTTTAATTACTCCACCAATTTCCGGTTTGATAATACCATAAACGATTTTGCCAATTTAAGCCCCGTAACTACCGGCGATTACAGCATATCGTATTTTTCATTGCGTACGGCATTCAGCAAAACCAAGGATAACGGTAAGTCAAATTTATTCACGCAGTTTGAGAACTACCGGGCGGTTATTTCACAACGCTTAGGAGCGATGAACCCCAACTCATCCGGCCAGACCGACGGTTACGCCGATGGTTACAGCAAAAACTCGCAGGATGTGATTGTAGCGGCGTTTATGGCTGCTTATACCGGTAAGGATGCTAATAGTTCCAGCCTGGATAAATTCCCGAGAATACCTGTTCCCAACTGGCGTATTACGTATAATGGTCTTACTAAAAATGAGTTCTTTAGTAACTTGTTTGCCTCTGTTGATTTAACGCATGGTTATAATTCTACGTATAACGTAAACGGCTTTACCACGCTGATACGTTACCAGGAAACGAATGGTCATTCGAGTGCCCGCGATGTTAATAACGACTTTTTGCCTTATTATCAGTTCTCGCAGGTGACCTTGTTTGAGCAGTTCGTTCCGCTGATCGGTATTGACGTGCGCATGAAAAATAACATGACGGCCAATTTTGAGTATCGCAAATCACGGTCGTTGAGCCTGAGCTTATCCAACAGTCAGCTGGCGCAGCAGAACGAAAATAATATTGTGTTTGGCTTAGGTTACCGTACTACTGGCTTCCGTTTCCCGTTTGGGTTGTTTGGCGGCGCTAAGCTGAACAATGACCTGAACTTCAAACTGGATTTCTCGTTAAGCGACCTGAAAACCATCATTTACCGTGCCGATGTGGAAGATCCGGAAGTATCCTCGGGAGCTAAGAACATCAGCTACCGGCCATCCATAGATTATGTCATCAATCAGCGTTTTAACCTTCGGTTGTATTACGATGGCACCATTACCAAGCCTTATACCTCGCAAACGTTTAACACCTCGTACAGCAATTTTGGTGTGACGTTACGGTTTATGCTGCAGTAGTAATTCTGATACAGCGGTGCATATAAGGCCCGGCGGGTAAGTCGTAATAGCTGCATCCCGGTAAGAATTTATCCCTCCTTTTCGTCAATAATATGTTATTACAAAATTGTGATATTATTATCCAAATAGTCTGCCAATAATAAAGCCGCTTTTTATATTGGTTCTAAATCTGGAATCTTGCGCTAAATGGTTTATATGAAAAATAGAGCGGCACTCTTGTTTATTGCACTGCTAAGCTATATATCTCTGAGCCTGTATAATGTGACTGCACTTGCGCAAACTATCCGGCTCACAGCAATGAAACCGGTGTTTTATACACAAAATGGAAAGAAGTTTATTACAAGTAATGATAAGGAAGGCTGGCTGCCGCAGATTGCCGGCAGACAATTTACTGATGGAATTAATACGTATCTCAACAGTGAAATAACCTATCTATTGAACGGTAAATACAGCCGTTTTGAAGTGTGGGTAGGTGTTGAACATAAACTGGAAGACGACAAGACAATATCATCTGCTGACCAGAAAGAGGATGCTGCAGAAAGATCAAAACCTAAGCGGAGAGTGGTTTTTAAGATCTTTGCCGATGGAAATCAGGTGTTTGACAGCGGTATGATGGATTGGGAAACCCCGGCCAAAAAAGTACAGGTAGATGTTTCGCACGTTAAAGAGCTTGAGCTGATTGTGCGTGATGCCGGAATCGCCGGTGGCTCTAACCGTTCAAAGGATATAAAGGGTGTAAACTGGGCTGAGCCTGTTTTAACCATTGCAAAAATAGCTGCTTCCCAGATGACCTCAACGGAAACTGCATACCAGGTTAAAGGAAATAATGCCACGTTAAGCCTGAATAAAAATGGTGAAATAATGGGGTTGATCATGGATAAAAACCGGGTTGCCTTACGCGGAAGCACACGGTTGGCCCAATGTCGCCAGCTAAAACCGGCAGAAGTTAAAAAGCTGCCCGATGGAGGTATCCAGTTTACGCGGCTCGTAGAAGATAAATCGGGTAACCGCTGTACGATAACCGACAGGTTCAGGCCAACGGTTAATTCTATACGATGGGAAACGGATATTTATAGCAGCGGAAAACCCTGGTCAACAGCTATTATCACTTCATTAAGCTATCCTGTTACTGCCGGTACCCGGTTTTGGACATCATGGTCGCACCCGGACCTGGAAGGACAGGGTGGATGGAACAATACTGATTTGAAGACCGAATGGAGCGATCCGCTGCAAACCAGAAAATTTACAAACAGTTCCCGGTGGTTTGGTGGCAACCCGATAATGAGTGTACCCACTTCGGGCGATATATTTTCAATCCCGATCAGTACTATTATTGACTCTAAAACCGCGACAGGTTTAAGCTTTATACAATCGCCGGAAGATAGTTTGCTTTACATGAAGCTCATCACAACAGCCGATGGAACCGTAGAGTACCAGCGACGCTATCATCGTTTAGGAGCTGAAAAGCACGTCAGATTTGCGATAGACCTGGTTCCTCATGTTGATGACTGGCACAGCGGTTTAGCCTGGATGGTTAACCGTTATCCTCAATATTTTGAACCTGTAAATGCGAAAGCGCTGGATGTTGGGCTGTGGGGCTTATTCCAGTTGGGAGGGTGAGCTGGATACTGCCAGGCTAAAAAAAATGAATTTCAGATTCAACTGGAAAGCAAGCTTTGATTTTCCTTATATGGGTATGTTCCTGCCTCCGGTAGAACAATGGCAAACCTTTGCTACTTCTGCCGAAGCAGCAAAGGATCCGTGGGTACGAAGCCCTTACAAGGGAGCGCCAACATCGCGTAAGCAATTAGAAGCCTATTCAAAACTGATGCGTGGTTACGGTTTTCATGTGCTTAACTACTTTAACGTCACCGAATTTGGCACGCGTGTTAAGGGCCCCGAAGCCGTTAATAAGAATATCAAGGAAGAAGATCTATGGAAAAACTGCACCGATTTTCTTTACGCAAAAATAGCCGATGGTATTCTTTACAATGACAATGGGAGCTACTATAGAACCTGGGGACAAGCTGTGGTGATGGATGCGGGGGCAAAAAATTACCAAAACTTTTTGCTGGAGCAGGCAAAACGGCATATCGATTATCTGCCATCCTCATCTGGTATTTGCATCGATCGCATGGATTGGCTGCGTTACTTTAATACCCGTGCTGACGATGGTATCTCATGGTATGAAGGCCGACCCGCCCGATCACTGTTCAATTCCTGGAAAAACCTGATGGATAAAATAGGACCGATGATGCATGATAACGATAAGGTCATTTTTGTCAACCCGATGGTTTCTATGCGTTTAGACATGATGAAACAGGTAGATGGAATTTACAGTGAGCATAATGAACACGGCCCCGGACTTAACTCCAGCGTATTTCTTGGATTATGCATGCCGGTTTGTGCCTGGACCTGGAGCGAGAGCTCGCTGATGCCCGATCCCGATTATTACATGCAGCGCTTTTTGTACCTGGGTGTATTTCCTTCTGCACCTGTACCGGACAATAATCATGAAATTCGCCCAGGTAAATTTGCAGATACATGGTATTTGAAATACGGCCCTTTATTTAAAGCATTAAATGGCAGAAAGTGGTGCTTAAAACCTCATGCCGCGGCGGTGGTTAAAAATGATGCCAAAGCGAACCTGTTTGAAGTTCCCGGTGGGTATGCCTTAGCTATTGTATTGGCCGATAGTAATAAAACCAGCACAAACATAGCTTTAAATGCGAAGGAATTAGGCTTATCTGGTAAGTACAGTATTGATGCGCTGCTGCCAGGGGGTGAGAGTGCTGTTCCGGTTAAATCTGAAATGATTAAAAATACAATTCTGTTGACGGTTCCATTGCAGAGCCGTTGTGCTGTGGTGAGAATCAGGCAGTAATTTATAATAAAGAATAACCAAACCATTAAATCTAAAGTTTCAATGAAATTTAACCAGGCGTACATACTCTCTATATCGTTTATTTCGGCATTAGGAGGGTATCTTTTCGGCTTTGATTTTGCAGTAATATCCGGAGCCTTACCATTTTTAAGAGCAACATTTGTCTTATCAGCAGCATGGGAAGGCTTTGTTACCGGCTCTCTCGCCTTGGGTTGCATAGCAGGCTGTTTATTGGCGGGCAAGCTGGCCGATCGTTATGGGAGAAAGCCGGGTTTGATCACCTCGGCCGGGATTTTTGCGATATCTTCGCTCGGGATGGCCTTTTCACACAGCCTTACTCAATTTATCAGTATGCGCTTTATGGCCGGCGCAGGTGTGGGCATGGCGTCTATATTAAGCCCTTTATACATTGCCGAAATATCGCCGGCGCACATGCGTGGACGAAATGTGGCCATTAATCAGCTAACTATTGTTATTGGAATATTTATAACCAATCTGGCTAACTATTGGCTTGCAGGTATAGGCCCGGCTGCGTGGCGATGGATGTTTGGCCTGGGAACAATTCCTGCTACCCTGTTTCTGATCGGGGTGATATTTTTACCGGAAAGTCCGCGATGGTTAGTTAAGGCCGGGCGAACGGAGCAGGCGTTTCACATCCTGCAAAAGATCAGTGCCGGAGAATTTGCCAGCTCAACGCTGAAAGATATTGAGCAGAGTATGGATCACCGGATGAATGTTTCATATAAGGCAGTTTTTGCAAAAGCGGTAAGGCCTATTGTTATTACAGGCATGATACTGGCCGCCTTTTCACAGTTTTGCGGTATCAATGTGATCTTTAATTATACCTCAACCATCTTTGAATCTGTTGGTGCAGATCTTAACCGGCAGCTGTTTGAAACCGTAGCTATCGGTATGGTGAATATTCCCTTTACGTTATTGGCAATGTGGCAGGTAGATAAGTTAGGCCGGCGACCCTTAATGCTTATAGGAACAATAGGGTTGGCGATACTCTACCTGATAATAGCTTTTCTGCTGCGGGAGCAGGCAACTGCCGGTATTGTGTCTGTATCTGTACTGATCGCCATTGCCCTCTATGCTACAACACTGGCACCGGTTACATGGATATTGATATCTGAGATATTCCCTAATAATATACGCGGTACCGCATCTTCGGTAGCAGTTGTCAGTTTATGGGGCGCTTATTTTATCCTGGTATTTACATTCCCGATTCTTGCCCATTACCTGGGTACATACGGGCCGTTTTACCTGTATGCAGTTATTTGCTTTGCAGGATTTTTGTTCGTGAAATTCAAAATCAAGGAAACCAAAGGGCAGACACTTGAGCAGTTAGAGCATACTATCGGGCATTAACAGATTTTCATAAATGCCGCCAATGTTTAGTAGGTTGTTGCGGTAAGACTTTAAGTTTGGCTGCCTTTTGACAGGCAGCCAAAATTTATACTGTAAAATTGAAATTTTAACAAAATACAAGGGGGGAACTATCCTGTATAGAATGCCCCCCTGGGAGTTTTATATCATTCTTTTATAAAAGTTTGTGAAAGCGGTTGCCCGTTAATTTCTAATTTTAAAATATAGGCGCCTTGGGGCAGTTTATTAATATATAGTGTGGTTTCTGTTGTATTGGGTTGTGCAATGGTTTTTAATACAACTTTACCGTCTGCCTGTATAATGCTGATAGCAGCCTTATTTGTAATGTTTTCGTGCCGGATGGTTAATTTATCTGTGGCCGGGTTAGGGTAAACAGAAAATCTGTACGAATCAGCATTTTTCACAGATTTTACTTCACTATAAGTATAGCTTCCATCCAGATCGAGCATTTTTAAACGATAGTAGGCAACTCCTGAAAAGTTAATTGCATCGCTGCCTGAATACGTATGTGTGCCCGAAGTGTTTTTAGCAGGTACTGTATTTACAGGTGTGAAGCTTTGACCGTCTAAGCTGCGTTCAATGATGAATTTATCGGTGTTAAGCTCTGATTCTGTAGTCCAGCTTAAAGCAACAGTATTCAGCTTTTTAACTGCATTAAAAGAAGTTAGCTTCAGTGGCAGGGTTGAGCCTGGTGTGAAAGAAATGCCTTTGAAAATATAGTTTGCAGACGGAGCGGTGATCAGTGTGGTAAGGCCCGGAGCGGCTGTTGAGTTGTATATATCGGGATCGGTAAACTTCAGCACTTTGTAAACGGAGTTAACCGGGTCGTATGCTGTGGCATACAAAGTGGCGTTACCTGTAGCATTTAGTTGTCCTACCAAACCTCTGAATTTTAAATTGTTTGCATCGTTAGCATCGGTCCCGGTATAGATCTCGTATTTTAAATCCCAGTACCCGGATACATTTTTGACGTATTTTTTAATACTTCCCTTGTGCCCGGCTGTTGTACCGTCATCGGTGGCAAATAATACATCGTTACCTACAATTGAAGCATTGGCATCGTAAATTACATATTGGCAAATATTAACGGGTACGCCTCCCGAGCCTGTGGCTACAGAAAAATCGGCTCCCAGAAGGTTAGTGACTGTAGCTCCCGATGCAGTGGTTGGTATCGCGGTAGAAAACTCGCCTAAGCGAATAGCTGCGGCATTGCCCAGGGCAGCGGCGTTGCCCGAAGTATATAGCTGTCCTGAAAAAATACCGGGAACCCGTAAATTGCTTTGCGTGGTTTGTACCTGGTTAAACACATCAACATTTCCGGTGCCTGCATTATTATTGATGTAAAAAACACCCCCGGTAGTAAGGTTTGCGGATCCGCCGCCGGCATATAATCCCGTGCCGTCGTTTAATGCGACCGTTCCGGTTAGCCTGGCGTTGGTGACATTGCCGGCAACACTACCATCTCCGGTTGAAAACACGCCGGCCGGCAATGTATACGATTTCAGGATACTTGATGTGCCACTGCTGCCGTATAGCTGTATTTTAGCCAGATCGCCTGTGCCGTTGGTTGCAATGGTTCTGCTGTCGCCGGCGTTTTTTGCATAACCGCCAACGGCCAGGTACATGCCATTAGGTGATAGCTGGTAATAGCCTTCATTTGTACTACCTCCATCGCCCACAAGGCCACTAACGGTATGTGTATTGACTAATACACCACCGGTAGTATATTCATCCAGGTAAATGGTAGAATAAGTGCCTGAAACGGGGGCGGTACTGTTATCGCCGGAGCGAACTATTAGTAAATTACCTGGTGAAAATGATTGCGAATACGCTGAAACAGCGGATAGCAATGCCATACAAAGTGTAAGTTTTTTCTTCATGATGTTTAAGTTTATGGCTGATTACAGCCGGTTTTATAATTTATTGTTTAGTTTTCTGAAGCAGGTTGATATAATCTGTGTAAACCAGTGGATTGGTGTAAAACTCTCCGTTGCTATTCAATCCAAATGATTTTTGCAGAAATAACGGGTTTAAAAACCAGGAATCGGATGCCGGAGTAACACGTTTTACATAGCCTTGCTGTAATAACGGATACGTTGCCAGAACTACATTATTCTGCTTAAAATAACGATAATAGGTATTCAGGTAATGCGGAATATACCAGGATTGAGAGAGGAACATCTCTTCCCATTGCTGGTATGGTATTTTTCCAGTATTCACTAAGCTTAGCCATTCATAAACTTTAAGATTTTGCGGCAGGTTATATTTTTTTATGAATGCCTGTCCTTTGGCACTTGCAGCTATAACATCGTTAAAGTGCTTATTGTATAAGCGGAATAAGGAGAATTCGGGAACAATAATGGGTTTGTCCGGCATTAGCGTGCGTACGTAACGGAATGCCTCTGCTATTTGCAGGGTATCTGCAATGTGCAGGTGGATGGCTAAGCCGGTGATCTCCTTATTGTTTTGGGCAAACTTTATTAATTCTGAAACGCCCGGTTTTTGCTGCTGCTTTTTTTCAAAAAGTGCCGGAAGAGAGCCTGCATAAAGCTGGGGTTGTTTCCATCCGGGATGATTTTTATAGAAGCTGATCACATGGTGCATTAAGCGCCGGGTAAAAATTACCAAGGGTACCTGATGTTCCTGGTTGTATTGCAGATCGCTTTCAATAGTTTCCAGGTTGGGCTCGTTGCCTAACGTAAAAATATTTACGTACGGGCCAACGCGGTTCAGGATGTTATCAACAGCAGCGAAATAGGTTTTTTCTCTTTCAGACCCGGGCTCCGGCATGGCCAGCTTTCTTTGCGCAAAGTCCCACCTGAGCCCGAATACAATTTTATATCCTTTTTTGCCGGCTTCTGTAACTTTTTGTATTGCCGTATCGGTTTCAAGATTTAGTTTGCCGTCGACATAATCTAAAATACGTGGCGTTGTTCTGAGCCATTGCACCTGTGTTTTAGCAATGTATTTGAAATTAATGTTTTCGGGATTGTGATTGAAATTCAATCCCAATTGCTGTGCGAATGTGGTTGCTGTGCAACAAACGCTTATCAAAATACAGGTTAAATACTTCATAGTTTCATTAATGAGCATAAAAGCTGTTCGCCCTCCTGATATCGGGCATTAATTTGTTGTTTTCCCATTTTACAGGTACCACTGCGGGGCGGCAGGTTACAGGGAACTTATCGGCCATCAGTCCACGTGGATTGAAAAAGGTTGTTGACCACCAGTTGCCTGCTTTATCCTGGAAAAGATTGTTGTGCCCGCCTGCAAGAATAGCCGGGTAACGTGGGCCGTAAGGGCCGTAAATATTATCGGCTTCGGCTACCACCACATCGTAGCTGTATACCGTTTTGGTTTTTTTCTCATCTTTTAAAAAGGTATACGTGCCATCAGGTAGCGGAACCGACCATACGGTTTGCAACAACTGGTATTTACCATGATGCTTATCCAGCCAAACACCTTCAATGTAGGGTTCCGGCTGGTATGGCGTTTCTTTAAAGGTTCTGAACGGTTCGGCAATATCGCTCAGGTCTTTGTTCATGCGGGCAATATAGTGGTTATGTCCAATCAGGTAGACTTCACCATTCGTGTCTTCAAACAGGCTGAGATCGATATTGTTAAATATGGCCTTATCTTCGTTGCCTTTAATGTTTTTATATGGGCCTTCCGGTTTTCCGGATATGCTTTCAAGTACAAAAGAGCCGTTTCCTCCATTCAGACAGGCTATCATTAACCATTTTTTGCTGCTTTTAACATAGTGCAGCTCGGGCGCCCAAACTGCTCTGTACAATGAGTCAAGCGGATCGCCGTTAACGGATTTAGCCCCGGCTGGTATGGGTTTGCCTTTGCGCTGCCACGCTGCCGCGTCTTTATCAAAAGACCATATTCTGCCAAGACTGCTCCAGTGTTTCATGTCTTTGGAACGCCACAGGTACAAGCCATCATTATAGTCCCAGCAGTGGATGTTACCATTGGGAAAAACTCTTCCAGGTGTAGCTGTGGTTCCTGTTAAATAGAAATATCCATCAGGGCCATACATCACATAAGCATCCCGCATCCATACATCCAGGATTGGTTTGACCGATGAGGGTACAGTTAGCTGCATGCTGCCAACGGGTGCTACCGGGTTACTGAATGCCGTTTGCGAGGTTTGGTTACTTGTTGTTTTATGCTGCGCACATGCCTGCGTAAGAAAAACAAGGAATACCTGGCTGATGATGATTGTATATTTTAGTTTTTTAAGTAACATACTATAGGGGTTTTAATAGGAGAATGTAAACGGTTATGATGGTCATTGTTTACCTGTTAGTTGTTTTATGGTCTGTATTTCTGTGAGACTGAAAGGCGTACCATCTTTTCTGAAAATATCGTGAAACCATAATTCCGGTTCTTTCCCACTGGGCATTGGCGTGTCCCATGCATAGATGGTATTGGTTTTACCCGAAACAAGCCCCCAGTTAATGGCTCCGATATTATCCTTTTTTAATAAAGGCATGATATTGCAAAAAAGACTGCCGTTTCTGCGGGCCATGTATTCGCTGCAGATTATCGGGCGATTGTATTTTTTCAGTTCTTTTATTTCTTCCAGGTGATTATCGGTATATGAATAGTTATGGTAGGTAATGATGTCTGAATTTTCAAGCTGGAACTTATTCAGGTCGCTGAATTTTTCATTCTTGTTCCAGATAGCGGCGGTAACAGGCTGCGAAGGGTTTACAGCTCTTGCCCAGCTGAATACAGCCTTTAGCAGGGGCAGGCTTTTATTAACGTTTTTATTGTTACCGGGTTCATTGTACAGATCCCAGGCTAATATGCGGTTGTCGTTTTTAAAGGTGGTCATTACATCCTTTACATAGGCTTCCAATACGTTCAGGGTATCCGGGTGGGTATAGATCATGGTGCCGGGATCTCTTACCCAACCGCTATTATGTATCCCGGTTTTAGGTTCAGGTTGTTTACCGGGGGCATACGTATCGTTCCAGCAATCGTCAAAAAATACCAGTATGGTTTTTATACCGTGTTTGTGAGCGATGCCCAGGTAGTTATCCAGGCGGTTTTTAAAGCCTGTTTTATCCGATGTCCACAATATATGGTGCAGGTACACCCGCATGGCGTTGAAGCCCAGTTGCTCAGCCCATCCTAATTCCCTGTCAATAGTTTCAGGGTCGTAGGTGTCTTTCTGAAACATTTCTAACTGGTTGATGGCAGTGCTTGGCTGAAAATTACAGCCTCTGGGCCAGGGTTGTGTTTTATACCAGTTGTTTGCCTTTTCTTCGCTCCATCTCTGGGCCTGAACGTTCAGGCTGAAAATGGCTATCAGTAACGTAAGCGCAAATACACATCTCATCTCGAATTATTTTAGTTGGATTTTGTTCATCCCAAGTTAAAAGAGAGTGTCTAAAAAGTCTGCTACGGTCAGCGTGATTGTTCATTGATTGGCTTTTTAGACACTCTTCTGTTAGCATTAATTATTACCGTAGCCGGGATTTTGGACACAAAGCTTGTTAGCGCTTATCTCTGACTGAGGGATCGGGAATAATACTTTTTCGGGGGTAGCCTGTGTAGCCGGAACTCCGCGGGCGAGGGCCGATGATATGAATGTTCCCTGGCGGATCAGATCCTCCCTGCGTTTGCCTTCTGAAATAAATTCCCAGCCCCGTTCTTTAAATATGGCTTCCCTGAAACTGGCCTGATCGGGAGTATTGACCAGGGTAAGGGCTGCCAGACCGGCACGTGCTCTTACCTGGTTGATCAGGGTAAAACATTCGGTAGGAGGAATTGCGTTTAATTCATTTAACGCCTCTGCACGGCTTAGCAGAATATCGGCATAGCGCAATATGGGAACATCGTTACCGCTGTTATTGCCTATGGTATTGTTATCCCAGTATTTAAAGCTCCGGGCATTATCACCGGCTAAAATATTAACGGTTGCATTAGAGTTGTTGATGTAACTGGTACAGATCAGCGAACGACGTTGATCATTAGAGGCCATGCTGTTAACAAAGTCGGTCCGTAAACGATATTGTGTAGCGAAATTGGCCATGGTTGACTGGTACACATATTCGGGTAATTGTGGTGTGCTTTTGAAGCCGGCAGGCAGAGCCCCGGCCATAAACCAGTTGCCGAAATCTGTTTCGTTTCTGCACTGTAGAACCAATATCATTTCTTTATTGGTCATCCCTTCATTTTCTACCCGGAATAAGTCTTTAAAGGCATATTGAGTGGTTGTGTAATAATTAAGGCTTATTACAGACTGACAGGCATCGGCAGCTTTTTGCCATTGTTTAGTGTTAAGGTAAAATTTAGCCAATACAGCGTAAGCTACCCCTTTATTGAAACGGCCATAGGCTTCTTCCTGTCCCGGGTTTGGCAGGTCTGCTACAGATTCTGTCATCTCGGTAGCGATAAAATCCTTCATTTCATCATCTGTCGCCCTGGCCAGATCGCCTGGTTGCGAAGTAGATGTTCTCAAAGGTACAGGACCGAAGAAACTATATAAGGTGGCATATGAGTATGCCCTTAATGCTCTTGCTTCGGCTTTGAACAGTTTTTTATTGGCATCAGATGTATTTACATTATCAATATTCTCGATAACGCCATTGGCATCACGTATGCAGCGGTAGGCAGGAGCCCATATATCGGCCTGGAATGTGCCGAGATTAGCATCCCAGGTGAAATTAATAATGTTGATCAGCTGGGCGTTTTCTGCACCTCCCGAATTGAAAGCCATATCGGTGCACATTTCCGAATTATTGATAACAAACCGTGAGTTTTGCTGGGTTTGCTGTTGTGCATAAGCCGAGTACAACAAGGCTTTTATACCATTCTCTGAAGTGAGTACGTTTCCCGGAGCAAATTCGGAGTTAGGAGTAACTTCCAGCGCTTTTTCGCAAGAAGCGAAACCTGCGGCTACAGCCAGCAGCAAGATATATTTAATTATATTTTTCATCATTTTTGGAATTAGGTTAAAACTGCACATTAAGGCCACCTGTAAATGTTCTGGTTAATGGGTACGAGTTATAATCAACTCTTAATATGTTATCGCCAATAGCGTTAACAGCCGGATCGGCACCTGAATATTTAGTGAACGTGTACAGGTTCTGCCCGTTTATAAAGATGGTTGCATTACTGATGAATTTATTTTTTGGAAGAGGTAGTCTATACGATAAACGCACAGATTGTAATCGTAAATAAGAAGCGTCCTCTACTGTTTTGTTGGTCACGTTTTTAGAACCTTGTACATCGCCCGGTATAAATGATGGATATTCGTTGGTTGGATTAGTTGGGGTCCACCTGTTAAGGTATAATTCGGCAAGCTTGTTCCTTCTAAAATCTACGGGATAGTATGAATCAACAAGGCTGCTGTTCAGCATTTTTGCGCCATGCGAACCTTCAAAGAAAATGGCCAGCGAGAGTCGTTTATAACTAACGTTAGTGTTAAAGCCATAATAAAAATCCGGAAGTGCATTGCCGAGAATTTCTCTATCGCTGGCATCAATTATCTTGTTGTCGTCTTTGTCTAAATATTTCAGATCACCGGGACGTACACCGGCCGGCGCTTTAGAAAAATCATCGCCAGTTTGCCATACGCCTATAACAACATAGCCGTAATATGAACCTATAGATTCGCCGGGTTTTAATATGCTGTATTCGCCAATATTGCCGGGGCCGCTGCCAATAACCTGAGAAACACCACCTAAGCTTAATATTTTATTTTTCAGTGTAGTGATGTTAAAATTGGCATCCAGTTTAAAATCTTTATCCTCAATAATTACTCCATTCAGGGCAAACTCGAAACCGGCATTCCGCATACTTCCTACGTTTTCTGTCCGTGCGCCAAAGCCGGAACTTAATGGCTGCGGCACACTGTACAGCAGGTTGAATGTTTTGCGATTGTAATAATCAATGCTTCCGGTAAGCCTAGAGTGAAGCAGTCCAAAATCCAGCCCGATATCGGTTTGCCTGGCCGATTCCCATTGCAAAGATGGATTGGGACTTCTGGAAGGTTGTAACGATGTTACCCGCTGACCGTTAAAAACAGCGTCTCTGCCGGCGGCATAAGTAGACAAATACAGGTAGTTATCGTTGGGCTGGTTACCGATGGCACCATAACTTGCCCTAAGTTTAAGATCATCAACAAGCGTTACATTTTTCAGGAAATTTTCCTGTTTAATTTTCCAGGATACTGCCGCAGAAGGGAAATATCCGAACTTGTTTTCCGGGCCAAACCGGGCTGAACCGTCGGCTCTGATAGATGCTGTAAACAAGTACTTGTCTGATAATGTATAGTTTACGCGGCCTAAGTATGATACCAGGATATTTTCCTGACGGCCATTACTTACGCCATTAAGCGTTTGATCGCCTGTACCTAATGCATTATAGGTGAGATCGGGTAGTGCAAAAGATCGGGCGTTAGCTACTAATGAGCTGGACGTATAACGTTCATAGGTAGCTCCGGCCACTCCCGATAATTTATGCTTCCCAAAGGTTTTGTTAAAATTTAAGGTTCCTTCTGCCAGGTAATATCCCCTTTTACCATCACGCACATCGGCATAGCCGTTGTAGGATGCACCGGTTAAGGTAGAAGGGTCTATCCAGAAATAGCGTTGTGCATCGTTTATATCGGCTCCTACGCGTACTTTAGCGGATAATGAAGGGATGAAGAAATATTCTGCATAAATGTTGCCAAATGTACGATAAGTGTCTCCAACCGAATATTGTCCATTAATTACAGCCAATGGGTTATCCATAGGAGCCATTAGTGGAGAGCGATAGTAGGAACCATCAGTGTTATAGGCCGGTGCTGTAGGGTCATAGTTTTGAGCCATGTATAATGCACTGGCATTATCGTTTAAGCCGGTTCCGTTAGCATTGTAATGATCGCGTATGTACGCGGTAGCCAGACTGATACCTACATTGTATTTTGATGGAACGCTTGTTTCAAGGTTTACCTTGGCATTATACCGTTTGGTAGAAGAATTTAACATTACACCATCCTGATCGAAATAGCCGGCCGAGATATAATATTTGGTGTTCTGGTTACCTCCGCTAAATGAAACATCGTGCGATTGTATGGCCGCTTTCCTGAAAAGTAATTCCTGCCAGTCGGTATTATAATTGGTACCCGTTACAGGTATATACGTGTTGGTATTTAAATTGCCATCGGCTATAATACCGTTAATGGCAGCTGTATATTCGTCGCCTGTCATGTAACGTTGAGTATTACTCACTTCCTGCCTACCGTATGTTGCATTGTAGTTTACGGTAAGTTTGCCGGCTTTCCCTTTTTTAGTGGTGATCATCACTACGCCGTTAGCGCCGCGTGAACCGTAAATAGCTGTCGCCGATGCATCTTTTAATATCTCTATGGAAGCAATGTCAGATGGATTTAAGGTGTTTAAAGGTGTCCTGTTATTCGGGTTATTGGTGGTTCCACCGGGGCTTGCCGAACCGACAGCTACTGCGTCATTAATGGGCATTCCGTCAATGACATACAGTGGTGCATTATTCCCGGTTATAGAGGTAATACCCCGTACCTGGAGGCTCATGGCGGCTCCGGGCTCACCGCTTTTCTGGTAGATCTGTACGCCCGGCGTTCTTCCCTGTAAGGCCTGTTGTACGTTGATATTAGTTCCTTTGGTAAGATCATCTGCTTTGATAGAGGCTACAGAGCCTGTTAAGTCACTTTTTTTAACAGTTCCGTAACCGATAACAACAATTTCGTCTAAAGCTGTGCTTTCGGGCTCTAAACTTACATTAGCGATGGTTTTACCATTTAAGGCTATTTCTTTGGTTGCATAGCCAATGTACCTGAAGATCAGCGTGGCATTAGTTGAATTTACACGAATGGTAAACTTCCCGTTTGCATCAGAGGTGGCGCTACCGGATGCGCCTTTTACAGCAATACTTGCGCCAATAAGCGGTTGGCCGTCTGTGCTGGTTACGGTACCTGTAACATTGGTTTGCTGGGCTTGTAGTTTGCCGCACAAAACCATTGTAAAAACGGTAAACAGATATATCAGCCTGTTCCCGGACAATGTAGTAATTAATCGGTTCATATTGGTTTATTTTAATTTAGATAGTTAATCGCAAGGGCTTTGGTTATTAATAATTTGTTGAAACTGATCTAAGAAGCTGTATGATTTCTGGTTACGCCCGTTCAGTTGTTCTACAGATCTGTTCAGGAATAAGCCGTTTAACACCCAAGGGTCTGTATCGGCTGTAAAATCTGTATTAAGCGGATAAGCTTGCCGTAACGCGTAAAATGTAAGGTAAACATTGCCCGTGGCTTTAAAAGCCTTATATGCTGTGCATAAATAATTCTTTTTAGCTTCAAGATAGGGCGAGTTGCTCCAGAACGCGTACCATTCTTCCGCAGGCCGCGGATTTTTTAAGGCATAATCAATATATTGATAATTCTTAGTAATGCTGGCAGACGGAGCATAGATCTTATCAGTTGAGCTGGCGTTGGCTGCAGTGATAAAGGCCGGGGCAATAGCCGTATTATTGTACGATTTCCAGTATTTCATCAGCGAGAATTCGGTGACCAGCATCTTCTGATCTTCCCGGATTTTGTCCTTTGCAAAATTTAATGCGGTGGTCATCTCGGCATCTGTACTGTGGTGAATGTGCAGATCAACCCCGGCCAGGTAAGAGGTGGCCTTGGCAAACGCAAGCAGATTGGTATAGCCTGCATTGCTTTGCCTGTCTGTTAAGTACAGGTTGTCAAATGATCCTAAAAAAATAGGTTTGTTTATATTATTCTGCACAAAGTAGGTGTGCACTTTGTCACAGGCCGCTTTATAAAAACTGTTTAAAGGCTCATTCCAGGTAGATTGCGCTGCTTCAATAAACGGTTCGTTACCTACAACAATTACATCCGTATAAGGCATTACTTTAGCGAGCAGCGTATTGATGAAATTGAGGTAATTGTTCCAGTCAGTGCTATTGACCGCCGGAAATCCGTTTGCTAAAAAATTAAACTTCAGGTTCAGAACGGTATTATAACCCCTGGATTTTAAGCTGTTAAAAGCGGCTATTTTTGCATCGGTATTGATGGTTCCGGCTTTATAAACATCTATGAATTCAACAAAACATCTTACCCATTTTGTTTTAGTATCGGCCAGATCCTGCATGTCGGCAACGTCAACCTGCTCATTCAGGTTTACGCCCATTTTATAGCTGTAATCACTGGTAGCTGGTGGTTCCGGCTGTGCTACGGTTGCCTTACTTTTCTCTTTCTTGCAACTGCCGGTTGTTAGTCCCAGCAGGATCAGTGCAGCAAATAATTTTGAAACATTTTTCATTTCTCTGGTTAATTATAATTTAGTTATTGTGTTTGACTATAGGTTTGGGTAGCGCATGGTATTGCAGCGCCAGTTGTGCCCATTTTTTTTGCATGTCGGCTACCTTTTCGGGATATTTTGCTGCCAGGTTGCTGGTCTCTGAACGATCCTGAGATAGATCATAAAGCTCCCATCCTGATTTAGCATCAACGCGTACGATTTTCCAATTACCCTGCCTTAATGCAGCAGCGCCATTATGTTCCCAGAATAGTTCATCATGCAACTGCCCGTTTATTTTTCCGGTGAAAACAGGAAACAGGCTTTTGCCGGGAGTCGGGGATATGTCATTGCCCTCAAATGTTGTCGGGTAAGATGCTCCTGCTACCTCAATACAGGTCGACATCAGGTCTATGAGATGTGCGGGCGTATGATTGATGCTGTTTTTGTTCTTTATTGCCCGTGGCCAGAAGGCGATAAATGGCGTGGAAATTCCCCCTTCATGTTCTTTTGATTTCCAGTACCTAAATGGTGTGCACGATACATTGGCCCATTGAGGGCCTATACCGGCGTAAGTGGTTTGTGGGCCGGGCAATACCTCTTTGTTAACCGGGTAGGCTATTGTTTGGCCGTCTCTGGTGGCGCTGGGCCGGTCAAATCCCGGTCCGAAAACAGATGGATTTTCCGGGCTTGCTCCGTTATCAGACATGAACATGATCAGTGTGTTATCTAACTGCCCGTTCTTTTTTAGCTGGGCAATTACTTTACCAACATTCTGGTCTAAACGATCGATCATGGCCGCATGTACCGCCATGGCCCGGGCATCCCATGCAGAATCCACATTAGTTTCCCATTGTTTATCCGGGTACATAAAATCAGATAGTTTTACGGTTTTCGGATCAAGTAATCCAAGCTTTACCATGCGTTGGTAGCGCTGTTCGCGGATATATTTCCAGCCTTTTTTATAGGTATTCTCATACTTTTTAATATCCTGCTCTAATGCCTGTAACGGCCAGTGAGGGGCTGTAAAAGCCATATAAATAAAAAACGGATCTTTCTTTGCCGAAAACTGGTTGATATAAGCTGCCGTAGAATCGCCAATAACATTGGTATAATAAAAATCTTTCGGAACCGCTGGCACTGGCTTCGTACCGTTTACAAGGGCAAACGGATCGAAATAATCTACCACGCCCCATATATTTCCATAATATTTCTGAAAACCTTTATGTGTAGGATAAGATAGCGTATCAGAAAAATCTCTGTCAGTTATTTCATGGTTCAGCCATTTCAGTTGGGTTTCCTTGTCTGGAAAAGCCTCCGTTTCTGATACATGCCATTTACCCACCATTCCGGTTTGATAACCGGCTTGTTTTAAAACCTGGGCAATAGTAACCGCATTGGGTTGCAGAAATCCCCGGTAACCGGGTGTATGCTGATCTGTTGTCATATTGCCGATACCGGCGGTATGCTGGTATAACCCGGTTAACAATGAAGCTCGTGAAGGACAGCAGCGGCTGTCGTTATAAAAGCTGCTTAACCGTATACCCTGTTTGGCCAGCCAGTCGAGGTTAGGGGTATGAATTTCGCCGCCGTAGCATCCAATGTCAGAATAGCCCATGTCATCAGCCAGAATAATAATAATATTAGGCTTGGTATTGGCGGTAAAAGCGAAAACATGTAGCTGGGTACAAGTGAATAAAACAACCAGAATTGTTCTCAGGTACAATAAAAATTTCATAACAGGTTAATTGGTTTTTGATAAGCAATTTTAGGTCAAAATGTTCCATGTCCATTAGTACAAATGTTTAAATATTAAGCACTATTGTTTAGAATGCAGGATGCCGGGCTGTTTGATTGAACAGGTAAAGAATTTTATTTCCATATTCGTATAATACACCACTAAGCCAGTTATTTATGCGGTATATCAGTATTATTGTTTACCTGTTTTGTTGCCTGAATTGTTACGGACAGGCTCAGGATATACGATTCAGAAAAATTACTTCTAACCAGGGACTATCGCATAATACGGTGTATGCCATTACTCAGGATGCGGAAGGGTTTATGTGGTTTGGTACGCGGGAAGGTCTGAACCGGTATGACAGTTATGAGATTAAAAATTATTATATCAAAAATGCCGGGTTAGGCGAATCTGCAAATAAAATAAGTTCATTACTATGCCATAACTCGCTGATATACGTAGGCACAGACAATGGATTATATGTATATGATGCTAAAACTAACCGTTTGCAGGATAGCAGGGTTTCGCCCAATAAATTAACTGTATTGTTTCTCTTTGAATGGCAGCAGGCTATCTACGTGGGTACAACTACAGGATTATATAAGTTATGGAATAACCGGTTTGAGCTGATAAGCAGAAAGAATAGTGCTGCAAAAGCCATGTGTTTGGTGGCCGATGACTATTTTTTGTTAGCTGCAAATAATAACCTGGAGCTGATTAACAGCAAAGGGCAGGTGCAACGCGTATTCAATGCATCGGCTTTGGAAGCCTTATCTCGTAATGATTTCAATGTATTTAATATCTATAAAGATGCTAAAGGACGGATATGGCTTTCAACTAATTATGGTCTTTACAATTATAATCCGGAAAATCAACGGTTCAACCGCATTCAGTTTGCAACAACCGAAACCCGTGAAACCAACACCGTCAGGTCTGTTTCGAGAAAGCAGAATACCCTATTTATTGGTACTGAAGACGGTCTTTACCTGTATAACCTGAAAACCGGACACTCCGGAAATTATTTGCAGGCATTTAACAGTAATCCACGGAAGTTAAACGATAAGGCCATTTATTCAACCTATATAGCCAAAGATGGTTCTGTATGGCTTGGAACATATTTTGGAGGAGTAAACTATATTCCGCCGAGCGACTTTGGGTTCAGAACCCTGATGCCCAACGATAAAATAAACGGCTTAAGCGGAAAAGCCATCAGCCAGATGATGGAAGATAGCCAACACCATATCTGGATAGGAACAGAAGACGGAGGCATTGCCATCTATAATCCGGCTACAGATGCCTATATGCATGTTAACAAAACCAGCTCGCCCTTTTATTTGACGGTAAATAATGTGCATGCCATACACGATGATGGCTACGGAAATATTTGGGTAGGTACCTTCCTGGGAGGTCTGCATCAGTTTGATATCCGCAGCAATAAAACCATTGTTTATACCCATCAGCCGGGCAATGCAAAATCCCTGTCTAATGATATGGTATACGCTGTTTATCGCGACAGCAGGGGCGTGCTATGGGTTGCAACCCAGAACGGGCTGAATATTTTTAATTATCAAACCCGGACTTTCAGTCTGTTCAGACCCTCAGTTTTTGGGAATAAATTTATTTATGATATCGCCGAAGATAAAAACGGTGATTTGTGGTTTTGTACCCGTTATGATGGTATCTTCCGGTTCAATCCCATCAATAGCCAGCTAACGCATTATGCTGCCGGGAATAAATATCCGGTATTAAAAAGTAACCAGGTTATCAGTGTGTATAAAGACAGCAAACAACACCTGTGGTTTGGTACGCTTGATGGCGGCGCTACCAGGTATGACATTGATCGCAATGTTTTTAAAACCTATACCATGGCAGATGGGCTGCCCAATAATAATGTTTACGGAATACTGGAAGATGATAATAAAGATATATGGTTCACAACCAACCGCGGTATTTCAAGGCTTAACGTGCAAACAGGCAAGTTTACCAGTTTTGATACGAAATACGGGTTGCCCTCTAACCAGTTCAATTTCAAATCCTACCTGAAAACCAGCGAAGGGCTATTGTATTTTGGTAGTATCAATGGAGTTTGTTTCTTTAATCCGGCTATTATAGCCTCAAGGCGTACCGTTCTCCCGTTGCGGTTTACCGACTTTCAGCTTTTTAATCAAAGCGTAGAACCTCAACCCTCAGGTATACTTGAAAATCAGATAGATTATAGTGCTGAAGTAAGTTTAACCTATAGCCAGAACGTATTCACCATAGCTTATGCTGCAATAAACTATGCAAATCCGGGTAGTACGAATTATGCCTATTACCTGGAGGGATTTGAGAATAAATGGAATTATGTGGGTAATAAAACCAGTGTTACCTATACCAACCTTTCGCCCGGCAAATACGTTTTTCATGTAAAAGCGGTAAATGCCGACAGAACAGCCAATAGTGCTGAACGTATATTGAAAATACGGGTATCACCGCCGTTTTATTTAAGCCGGGTCGCTTATTTGCTGTATGTTCTTTTGCTGCTTGCGTTGGTATGGGCTTATGCAAGATTTATAAAGTTTGTGCATAAAAAGCAGCTGGAAGTAAAGTTAGAACGGCTTGAAAAGCAAAAGATCACTGAAGTAACGCAGCACCGGTTAAACTTTTTTACGTTTATTTCTCACGAGTTTAAAACGCCGCTGACGCTCATCCTGGCTTCAATCGATAAGTTTATAGAAGAGCATGGAAGTCAGTTCAGAAAAAGTGTTGAATTATCCAGTATTAAGAATAATGCCTCCATCCTGTTTAAGCTGATACAACAGTTAATGGAATTCAGAAAAATAGAAACCGATCACGCTGCTATTAATCTTTCAAAAAAAGATATTGTAGGGTTTATTCGCGAGCTTTCAGATTCGTTTATAACCATTGCGGCGAAAAAAGGAATTGAGCTTGAATTTCACCCTGCCGTTGAGCTATTTGAGTGTTATTTTGATGCAGATAAAATGGAGAAGATCTGCTTTAATATCATATCAAATGCCATAAAAAATACTTCTTCGGGAAAGATATCCGTAAGCCTGGATATACGGGATAAGGATATCAATGCCAAATGGCTGACCGTTATGGTGAAAGATACCGGAAGAGGAATGTCGGCAAAAGAACTGAAAAATGTATTCAATCCATTTTATAAATCCCAGGAAAACCAGGCAATTAACCGGGAAGGCAGCGGCATTGGCTTGGCATTGGTAAATAGCCTGGTTAAATACCTTGGCGGAGAGATAACTATAGACAGCGAGGTAGACCGTGGTACTACCATACAAATTACCGTGCCGGTAATGATGCATCTTAATGATGCTGATCTTCATAATAAAAAACTATCGGTGGTTACTGTCCCGGAGCAATCGCCGGAGCCGGAAAGGCAAAACACGGTTAATGATAACGAAATAATATCAACAGCAACAGATAACAATCAGGCAATGCAAGTGAAATACACTCTGCTGGTTGTAGAAGATAATAAGGAGCTGCTCACGTTTCTGTATAAACATTTTTCGGCAGCATATCATGTAATTACGGCCACCAACGGCCTGTTAGCACTAAAGAAAATAACAAAAAATCCGCCGGATATTATCATTAGCGATGTAAAGATGCCCCGTATGGATGGTTTTGAGCTTTGCCGGAGAATTAAGAACGACAAAAAATATAGCTATATACCCGTAATACTACTGTCGGATAGTACCACAGAAAATATTAAGATCGATGGCCTCGATACCGGGGCCGATGCCTATTTAGGTAAGCCGTTTAACCTGAAAGAGCTTGAACTGTTAATTACCAATACCATTAAATCCAGGGTTAAGCTTAGAGAATATGTAATAGGTATTGGGAAGCTGGTCGCAGAAAATCTGCCGAATAATAATAAAGACCAGGAGTTTCTGACCAACCTGAACGATGTGCTGGAGAAAAGTTTTTCAGATACTTCGATCACTATCGAGGATATTGCGGAGCAGCTGCACATGAGCAGAACCACGCTTCATCTGAACCTGAAAAGGATATTAAATAAAAGCGGGACAGAGCTGTTAAATGAATACCGGCTGAAAAAGGCAGCAATAATGCTTGAAAACGATATGCCTGTTAATGAAGTAGCGTATTATTGTGGCTACGGCGACCCTAACTATTTCAGCCGGATATTCAAGAAGATCTATCATAAAACGCCATTGGCCTATAAGAGAGAATATGCGGCTAATAACTGATACGTATATTCCCGAATACGACGAATTATAGTTGGAGCAACCAGATTCTTTGGGTTATAAGGCTTTACCCATAGACGTTTTATTGGTACGATTATCTTTCGTTTCAGAACAAATTGTTTTGAATCGTACCGGTGGTTTTTGTATACTTGACGTAAAACTTTTGAATTTCTAATATGCAATTTCTAACCAAATTATTTCCCAATTCCGGATTAAAGCGCAGCATGTTGCTGCTGATACCCGGTTTACTGTTGCTAAACAATACATTAACCGCTGCACCGGTAAAGCCGGCAAGCTCCTGGTTTGATGAAATGTTACAGACCTGCACATCGGCAAAAACAGAGTGGCAAAAAAACGCCAAAGAAACCTGGGCGGCCTTACGTGCCAAATATAACAGCAACACTACGGCCATGCTTGAAATGAGCTGGGAGGAGCGTGACAATATCTGGAACGCAAATGTTCCGCCGGAAAATATCTACCCGGTGCTGGCCGCTCGCTATCAGCGGGCATACCGTACGTCCTGTAACGAACGTGGTGTTGCTCCTCAATCGCTTGACACTAACGTTGTTAACCTGGATGGATTAAAAAAAGTTCGGGCCGTTTACCTGCAATCGCGAAAAGCAGAATACGTTATTCTTACGCCCAAACCAGGCAGTAAACCTGCCATTAATAACGCGGCCGTATATGGCGTACGCCCGGGACATGAGCTGATTTATCGTGTAGCGGCAACAGGAAAACGTCCGCTTACATATTCGGTAAAAGGGCTGCCCGCCGGTTGTACATTTGATAAAGCCAGCGGTGTGATACACGGCGTGGTGAATAAAGCAGGCAATTATACCCTGACCCTGCATGCGGAAAATCAATATGGATTTGCCGAAAAGACAGTTACCCTGAAAGTTGGCGATGCCATTGCGCTCACGCCGCCTATGGGCTGGAACAGCTGGAATTCCTTTGCCTGCGATGTAACGGCGAAAGATATCATCAATACAGCCGATGAGCTGATAAAAACCGGGCTGGCCGATTATGGCTGGTCGTACGTAAATATTGACGATTGCTGGATGAAGCTGCCCGGTCAAACCGATATGGATAAAAGCGCTGTAAAAACAGCCGCGGAAGAATTTATGAGCCGCAAGATGCCCGGCCGTAAAAAAGGAAATCGCATCCGGTTTAACGAACCGGAAGTTACTGGCAATACCCGCGATGCAAACGGTAATATTATCTCCAATGCCGATTTTAAGGATATGAAAGGTCTGACCGATTATATTCACCGTTATGGCTTAAAAGCCGGTTTATATATTTCGCCCGGCCCGTTAACCTGCCAGTGCTATGAAGGCAGTTACGGGCACGAAACCCAGGATGCCCGCCAGTTTGCCGATTGGGGTTTTGACTACCTGAAATACGACTGGTGCAGCTATGGTAATGTGGTTGAGAAACCAACCCTGGAGCAGGCTATAGCGCCTTATAAACTCATGGGCGATGCATTGAAGAAGGCCGAGCGGGATATCGTATACAGTTTGTGTCAATATGGACGGCAGGATGTGTGGAAGTGGGGGCCTGATGTGGGTGGCAATTGCTGGCGTACAACTGGCGATATCCGTGATACCTGGGCCAGTGTACTCAAAATAGGCTTCGGACAAGCCGGGCTGGAAAGCTTTGCCGGGCCGGGACATTGGAACGACCCCGATATGCTGGTTGTGGGCTATGTGGGCTGGAGCAAGAACCTGCGGCCAACTTACCTGTCGCCGAATGAACAATATACGCACATCACCTTATGGAGCCTGCTGGCCTCGCCATTGCTGATAGGGTGCGATCTGACCCGGCTGGATGATTTTACCCGCGGACTGCTGACCAATGCCGAGGTAATTTCAGTTAACCAGGATGCGTTGGGTAAGCAGGCTGCACGTATGGTCAATGCCGGCGATGTACAGGTGTGGGTTAAGCAACTGGCAGATGGCACTGTTGCAGCAGGCGTTTTCAACACCGGCGACAAACCGACGGATTATACCTTAAAGCTTTCTGATCTGAACCTGCATGGTACGTATCAGGTACGGGACCTGTGGCGGCAGCAGGATGCAGGGAAAACAACCGGAACATTTGACGTAAAATTAAACCGGCATGGTGTTCAGTTGTATAAGCTTACAAAACTTTAAAAAATAGAAACAGAATTGTTTATGTAAATTGTATATATTAGCCGGAACAAAACAAAATAATATGAAATCAGGATGGTTAAAATAAAATCAGGAAGAGGTATCTTTAACTATCAGCAGGTTCCATCTAACTAATAAACATAAAAAGTAAACCAATGAAATTTAAGTCAACAATCAGCGTGCTTCTTTTATTAACTGTTACATTTGCCGCTATGGCGAAGAAGCCTAAAACAAAAGTTATTGCCCATCGTGGTGTCTGGAAATCTACCAACCTGCCGCAAAATTCAATTGCCTCATTAGATGCAGCTATTAAGCTGGGATGTTACGGCTCTGAATTTGATGTGCATATCACCAAAGATGATGTGCTGGTAGTGAACCATGATCCCGATTTTTATGGTATCAAAATAGCTACGGCCACCTACCAGGATCTGCTGGCCAAAAAGCATCCCAACGGCGAGTCAATTCCAACCCTGGAAGAATACCTGACAGAAGGCCTGAAACAGAAAAAGACCCGCCTGATATTAGAGATCAAGAGCTCAACCAGTAAAGAGCGTACCATTAAAAATGCCGAAATGTGCGTGGCTGCCGTACAAAAGCTTAAAGCAGACAAGCTGGTAGATTATATCATGTTTGATTTTGATGCCGGTAAACGTGTAGCCGAGCTGGTGCCTCATGCTAATATCGCTTACCTTAACGGCGATCGTAGCCCGGCGGAAGTAAAAGCAGTAGGCTACAACGGTATCGATTATCATTTCAGTGTTTTCGATAAACATCCCGATTGGATTGCAGAAGCCAAAAAAGAAGGCGTAAGCATTAACGTCTGGACAGTTAATACAAAAGAAGACATGCAGAAGTTCATCAGTCAAAAGGTAGACTTCATCACCACTAACGAGCCCGAACTATTGTTCGATGTTTTAAAAGGAAAGTAGATGGAAAAATTCGACCAGCGGGTTGACAACTATATTGCCAAATCGCCTGATTTTGCAAAACCCGTGTTGAATTACATCCGTCAGGTTGTACATAAAGCCGTGCCCCAGGTTATCGAAACGATAAAATGGGGCATGCCTTTTTTTGAATATAAGGGCAATGTTTGTGGTATGGCCGCATTCAAGCAGCATTGTGCGTTTGTGCTGTGGCACGGCAGCCAGTTGCCTGACCCGCATCATATTCTAAAAAAATCCGAAGATGGCGATATGGGACAGTTGGGACATATTACCAAGCTGGAAGATCTCCCGTCCGGATCCATCCTGACCGAATATCTCCAGGCAGCCGTCCGGCTGAACGAAGCCGGTGTAAAATTAAAGCGGGAAAAGCCTGTTAAAGAAAAGTTACCATTAGAAGTTCCTGCCGGTTTACTTGCCGAACTGGACAAAAATCCCAAGGCTTCATCTGTTTTCTATGCATTCAGCTACTCGCATAAAAAAGAGTACGTAGAATGGATCACCGAGGCTAAAACAGAAGCAACCCGCTCAAAACGCATAGCCACCACTATTGAATGGCTGTCGGAAGACAAATCCCGGAACTGGAAATACCAGCGCTGATTGTTAGCTGAACGTAAAAACTAAGGCAACCTCATTAACATACCAACTGGTATGTATATTTTTGTTTCGTTATGCAGGATACCCGTACTCAGATACTGAATAAAAACTTTGAGGCAATGCGTAAACACGGTTTTCAGGGTTTACGCACCGATAAGGTAATAGCCGGATTAGGTATTACCAAGGGCGCATTTTATCACTATTTCCCCACTAAAATGGATGTCGGCTATGCCATTGTGAACGAAATTATTGCACCTCAGTATATCAGTGACTGGGCCAATCTGGTGCGGGAAGATCTTCCGGTAATTGACGCTATTATTGAGGCGTTAAACCGGATAAAAGGCTATTCCAATCCGGAAAACATCCATCTGGGATGTCCTTTAAATAACCTGATACAGGAAATGGCACCTTTGGATGAAGGTTTTAGAGATGCCCTACTGAACATTGTGGATACAGAAACTCAGCTTATTGCCCGGGCATTAGCTCATGCCCAGCAACAAAAACAGGTTCGTAACAACTTTAATCCTGAGCATATCGCCGTATACATCATTTCATCGTTAGAAGGATGTTATTCTATAGCCAAATTGTTCCAGAGTTATGAGCTGTTTTGCAATAGCTTTGATGAATTAGTGGGTTATGTTAACCGTTTAAGGGAATAAATTTTTTTAATAACAACATACAAACTGGTATGTATAAAATAATAAACAAGATGAAAATAGCACTTATCGGAGCCGGATTTACAGGCTCGGCAGTTTTAAATGAAGCATTAAGCAGGGGAATGGAAGTGACCGTAATTGTCCGGCATCCCGAAAAGGTAACCGTTAAAAGTAATAATCTGCATGTAGTTAAAGCAGATGTATTGCATGAAGACATCAGCGGTTTACTGGCCGGGCATGATGCGGTTATCAGTACCTATAATGCAGGTTGGGACAATGAAAACCTGTATAACGATTTTATAAAAGGTTCGGAGAACCTACAAGCCGCTGCGAAAAAATCAGGCGTAAAACGACTGCTGGTAATAGGCGGAGCCGGAAGCCTGGAAGTAGCTCCGGGTGTGCAGGCTGTAGATACACCGGAATTTCCGGCAGCCTGGAAAACAGGTGCGACCGCGGCACGCGATTACCTGAATATTCTTAAAAAAGAAGAACAACTGGACTGGACTTTTTTAAGCCCCGCATTTCACCTGGAGCCTGGTCAGCGTACCGGCAAATTTCGCCTGGGTAAAGATAACCCGGTGGTTGATGCGAACGGAGAGAGCAAAATTTCTGTTGAAGACCTCGCTGTAGCTTTGCTTAATGAAACAGAAAACCCGCAGTTTATCCGTCAGCGGTTTACAGTAGGATATTAAGTTATTGGCAGGTTAGCGATCGGGCGAAGCTCCAGCTTCGTCCGTTTTATACTTAAGTCTCCGGCTATAAGTAATAATATTCTCCGGCCGAGTTTCGTGTCTTCACGAAACTTCTCTGATACCGGCTCATGGAGACACAAACCGGGGCGTTGGTAGTACCAGGAAAAAGAAGGTAGCTCAAAAGTAAATAACACCGTCCGATCGGGCGAAGCTCCAGCTTCGTCCGGTTTACACTTAAGCCTCCGGCTATAAGTAATATATTCCGTCGCCTTTTTGTATCTTTAACAATGATACCCGAAATTAAAATTACCACCGAGTTTCCTGATTCATTACAGGATTTGATAGCGGCCACGTTGAAATATTACCCTGTTGGATTTGATATACCCAATACGCAGTATAGTGGTTATCAGAACCTGTTGAAAATAATTGAGCAAAAAATTGACCTGCTGATAGACCAAAAGCTACCTGACGAATGTGAGGCGCTGGTTAAAAGTGTAAGAGAATCCTTTGGCGACTATGCTATAATTACCGAATTTGAAAGGCAGTTTCCCAATTATTGTTTAACTATAAAACTACTGCATAAAGATCTGGATGAAATAAGCATTTATTATTATCTGAAATTAAAGATCTCGCTTTTAACCAATTACTTTACCATATTTTATAATGAACTCATTCATCATAAAAATATACCGGCCTGGCCAGGACGTTTTGTACCTTTAAGAACATCTGTCATTTCATCAAACATTATGCTTGTTGATCAAGAGCAGAAGTATTTAAACATATTAGCTGCTATAGTAAAAGAGTGTTTCCCCAATTACACGTTTGTAAATCATCGTTTATTATTCAATAGAAGAGTTAGGTACGGAACCCCACATGGTATGGAGGATAATAATTTAACTATCCAATATCCACTTTATAATTTTTTATTTGATAATGATCATACTATTTCGCCAGATACCATTATTGCATTTTAAAAAAACGTGAAAGTTGGCCTCGTTAACTAAGTCACTTTACCACCATACTTGCTTACCATTTTCGTATGTAAATATACGCTCTTCATGCCCGCGATCCATATCGTGAAGCAATAGCAATGTATTTGATGGAATGTTGAAATATTTCAGTTGCTGGTCATGAGCAATCTGAGTTCCTAACGAAATCCAATTATTGCCGTTCCACATTTTTAATTCATATTTATCTCCTATTATTATAAAATTGGTATCGTTTCTGGGGCAATAGCGTACATAGCTTATCCGGGTGGCATGGGGCAACTCTAAGCCTGCCCATCCGTACGATGATTTTCCGCCCATGAAATAGGTGCCAGGATCATTATCAAATGCATTCTTATATGGAGTTCCTGCGTCGGCAGACACTTCGGGGTAACCCATAACTTTGACCCCTTTCAGTTTAGATAATACCCCCGCCTGGTTTTTGCCATAAAACTCAACTTCTGCCACACTGGCGTTCTTTTTTTCCGGTCCCAGAAATCTTACGTATTTGAATTTTTGAGGGGAATTAATAACCAACTTTTCATATCTGTCTGACGGATGAGTAATTTTGAATAAGGTGACGGAATCTTTAAAATCAGATCGGTTTGCTCCCTGGATTTTAGAGCCAACGGATGCTTTTATATTTTTAATATTGGTTGTCCAGTTCGGATTTTTTCGTGTTAGTGTTAAATTGATCCGGTGTTGATAATCAGGGATAATTTCCCTTAAATTTCCATCTTTTTGAAGTATAAACGGATTACTGGCAGGAATGTATTGATTGCCATAATAATACATAATGATATATGCCAAATCAGAACCCATATTTTTAAAATAAGCATAATCACCCTTAATTGAGCCCCAGCTTTGTGCTTTCCAATCCGTTTTAGCGTAAGTACAAATAACTGCATTATGGAAGCTGTGCCCGGTAGCAGGCTTTTTAACTTTGACTTTAATATTGTAGCATTTGTTGTACTCATGGGTAACATCAATCCGCCTTCTGTTTAACAAATATTCAGGTACTTCTTCTTTGTTATCGGGTTGAGGTATATCCTGAAGCGCAAAGGTCATTCTGTAAGCTTTGGATATCCTGTAGGTAAATTTATTTTTTCGTTTAAATGGGATGGTAGCTCCCTCAAAAGGAAAGTTCTCACCATTTTCTAATAATAGTGTATTCCAATAATGTCCGTTAGGACGATCTCCCCATAGTGGTGTGTAATCAATGCCCACAGGTATGCCATGAGCTCTAAAAATCAGAGCTGTATGCGCTATAATTTGCAGGCAGGATCCTCGCTTGGCCAGCAACATATTACTTGCAGAAATATCAAAAGGATATTCCCAAAGAATGTAATTAGTATCAAGAATTTTTTCGAGAGAGATGTTAACACTTTTAACGGTCTCAATAGTGCTTCTGCCTTTAATCGTATCAAAAAGTGGTTTATAGGCATAAAAAAAGATATTACGCCAATCTTCGGGCTTTTCTCTTAAAATTCTGTACGGTAAAAGATATTCGCAAAAATTATCGAAAGATATATTTTTGTTTTTGTCCGTTTGGTACCAGCGGAAGGCCTGGTCGATATTATCAATCAGGAAGTTGGCCTTAAGCGTATCATAATCCCTGACTATATCCAACTCATCTACTGCCGGATTACCAAATTTATTTAGAATAGAATCCCATTTTGCCCTGATAACCGGCGAATTTTTATAGATAAATTTCTTTCTTTTATGATAGCTGTTAAAAATGGTAAAAATGCTGTCGTAATTATGTATCTCATCACCATCAACATAATACTTATCCGGCATATTACTGATTAAAAAATAAGCTGCCTTTAATTTTTGCTTTTCACCGCTATACTTATAATGGTTTATTACCTTTTCAAGTTCAGTCCTGTTTGATGACATTGATAAAACCGTTTCTACATTCGCTGGTGTTTTAGCACATGAAATAAGGTATAAAGAAATTATAAACAATAAAAAATGTTGTTTAGCAGGCATTGGTTGTTATTTGAAGTTTGGTTGAATTTAATAATAAAATAACAATTACCCTATATTTACATACTTCATCTGTACTATAACCTGAATATAAATCACTTTTGAATGGCTCACTTCGAAAAGCTAATTGTATATTGTTATATGTTGGTGGCCTTATCGGCGTCAATGTGTTTTCATAGCCGTTCATTTATTATCGGGTGTTTAATTGCGGCAGTTTATTTAATAATAAAGTCCTCCGGTATTCTAATTCGACCATTCCTGAAATTTATAATAATGCTCTGCCTTGTTGTACTTACCGGGTTGCTTGCTTTCTTCTTTAAATCACATTCAACGTCCGGTAGGCTGCTAATCTATAAAATATCTCTACCCATGTTGAATGAGCACTTCATTAATGGGGTTGGTTGGGGGAAGTTTCCTAATAGTTACATGCATTACCAGGAAAAGTATTTTGAATCAGGAAAGTATACAATATCAGAATTACTTTTAGCCGGAAATATACATTATGTTTATAACGATTATTACCAGGTTATCCTTGAACTGGGAATTATTGGGGTAGCAATTGTTATTGGCTATGGTTTTCTTATTTACTTCACAATATCTAATCCTGGTAAGAATATTGGAGTTTCGTTATATCAGGTTGCTATTTTTAACCTCATTGCACTTTCGGTTGCAGCAATTTTTACGTATGTTTTTGAAGTTCTCTGGTTTCAGCTTGTTCTTATTTTATCTGTAGTTTATATATGGCAGCAGAAGCTAAGTCTTAAATCAGGCCGGGTTTGGCTGGTTGCTATTTTTATAACAGGGGCTTTGATGGCACACCATTATGGCAAATACATCCTGCATTACCAGGCTTACCAACAAACTTCGGAAGCCCGGCTATTATTTAAACAGGGATTTTATGACGAGGCTGTCAAGCTGTGCTCCGAGAATTACACCAGGCTTAGACATGATGAGAAATTCCTCAGTTTGTACTCAGAAGCATTACTTTATAATGGTAATTTTGAACGTTGTGAACGTGTATTGGCTGAACTAATTGCTATAAGGAATAATTACATTTATCAAAGGTGGCTGGGGCAATGCTACATAGAACAAAAGCGATATAATCAAGCGGAAGTCGCCTTAATAAAAGCCATCAACATGGTTCCCAACCGTTTTTCGCCAAGATTTGATCTGTTTAACCTGTATATTGGGCAAAAGCAATATAATAAAGCCTATAGCACGGGCAATGCCATTATGCAACTGCCGGTAAAAGTACCATCTTCAATTACCGCGTTTATTAAAAAACAAACCGCAGAGCGTATGATTTATCTAAAAAAATAAAAATATTTTTTGTTTTTTTAAAACTATAGCTAACTTAGGTATAACTAATTAAAACCAATTATACCTAAATGAAATCAAAATTTACTTACACTTTATTCCTTTTATTGCTGATAACAGGGATATTTTATGCCTGCCGCAAGGAATTTTCTAAACCGGATGCCGCCACGCTTGCAAGAGACCTGGCGGACCCAAGTAAACCTCTAACCATAGCAACCGGTAAATTCTATTACCGCTCACTGATTAAACGGGAGGGAAAAATAGTACCCAAAACCGGGAATTCTGTTTCGTCTGAAAAACGGGTCAATAAAAAATATTCGCTCTTTAGTAAAGCAATGCAACTGGAATCATCTAGGTATTATTATCTGGAAATGCCTATAGTGTATAACCAGCGGCATTCTTTAATTGTTAATGAAAATGATGCATCATCTGCCAATGACGTTAACCAAAAAGTTTTAAGGGCCAGCTTTGACCGGCTGGTAATTTATAAGGACAAGCAAACCGGTGTTGTAAACCAGCGCATTATTACCTTTGTGCCCGATGCGGCTTGTATTGGCAAATTCTCAAAAAATGTAAAAAGCAACCGTACCGGCAAATTAGATAAAAATTTTAGCGGTTGGCTGGTTTATCAAAAGTGGGACGGGACTAAGCTGTTTGCCATAAAAATCAAGAACGGCAAACCAGCCGGCCGGCTAACATTTAAACGCGTTAAAAAGAATACTAAACCAACCAAAAACCAAGTTAAAAACTGGGTATGCGTAACATACCATTGGATAGAGTATGAAATTACCTGTTTTACAGTTAGTGCGGAAGAAGGGGATGAAGAAGTTTGCTTTTGGGTACCTACCGGTTATGAATGGGATGAAGAGTCCTGTCATGATGATGGTGTAAATGAAAATCCCGGCGACCCGGAATGTTATGAGGATGATTCTTGTGGGGGAGATGATTGCGAAGAATGTGTAAGTACGCCTTTATTAGATGCTATTTTAAAGAGTACATCAAGCCTGACCGCCGCACAAAAAGCTAAAATCGAAAGTCTTTTAAGTGAAATGAAAGATAATTGTGTAGGAGAAGCAATATATAATTATATGACAAATAATTCCTATACATTTAATTTCTCTGTAAATTCAACAATGTCATATCCGGCAGCGTACAATCCATCTAGTGATGCAATTACAATGCAAGATCCTCAAACTACATCATGGCAAGCATTAGAAGAAGAACTTTTTCATGCATATCAGAACAAGACAATTTCAGGTGGTATAGCACAATATCAGAATCAAGCAGGTTCAGCAAATATTGAATTTGAATCAAAAGTAATAAGGGATATTAACCTATTGATGAATGGTTATATAGGAGGACTTGCAGTTCTAGGAAGTGGTTATACTGATTGGCTTTCTGATATAACAAATGGTTTTACCCAATTCCCGAGTAGTTATTCTACAACAATGGGTTCAGGATATTATATCTTTATGGAGACATTTGTTCAGAACAATCCTGGGTATTCAAGCACATCGATAAATTATCAGATGCCGCCACAAGCTATGTTTCAATTAATTAATAATTCTTCATGCACTCATTAATTTTCTTTATATGAAACTCTTGAATATAATTTTAGCATTATTGATAGCTAATAATCTGTGGGCTCAAAACAAAAAAACTGAGATAAAGGCAGAACGTAATGTATATATCTATAATAGCCCGGAGGATGGTAGATATAAAAGTACAGGGCCTAATAAGTTGATTTCTGTCTACAGAAAAAATTCTATACCGATGGCCTATGATAAGGCTCTTAATTTAAGTCGACTTTCAAATGTTGCATATGCCACTCAAAAGCCTATAACACAATCTGTCATGGAAGTGTTTAGTCGCGGTAGGCTCTCTGAATTAATGCAGGAAAAACCATTATTGGTTAATATGTACATAAATGATAAAGGGAAAATAATTGCGATTAAGTATTTTATAAACGCTAATTCTCAGATAACGCCGGTTGAACTTGAAAAGCTTGAAGATGCACTTAAGAAAAATGTCTCTGTTACTTTCGTAAAGGATGAAGATAATAAAGACTTAATGTGGCCTATATCACAGACAATTTCTTTTGACAAAATTCTAAACAAGACCTATCGATATTAATCTGAAATCCTATAGGCGGGCGGAGTTAGCGATCGGGCGAAGCTCCGGCTTCGTCTGTTTACACTTAAGCCTCCAGCTATAAGTAAATTTTATCTATGTTAAAGGAAAATGGGCTGCCAATTGTTGATTTAATAAAAACTATTCATCATTATTACCCAATAGGACTTTTAAACGAAGAAGCTACAGCACATTATCCCGGTTACCAGGAATTGTGTTTATTGTTGGAAAGAAAGATTAATGATATAATTAATAATAATTTACCAGAGCATTGTTATAAATTATTCATTCAGCTAAAAGAACAATTTAGTAATCAGAAATTTACGGTGTTTGATGAAAACTATTTGCAATTTCCGGCCTATTCGTATAGAATAAATATTAGTGAAATACAAATTGAAAATTTCAGAATAATAACCGATATTAAAATTAAAATATCAAATCTTGCTTCATACTATACTATTTTTAAAGAGATTACCATATTTGACAGAGTGGCCCCTTTAGGCCAAACATCAGAGCGCCTTGCCATGTATGTAATAATTAACAAGGTTGATGATATGGAGTTGGCCGGGATTTGTGATACAATAAATAATTTTTTTTCAGGCTATGAATACCTTGATCATCGATTACTGATGAACATCAAAATTACAGGTGGTGTTCCGCATGGTTTACAGCATCTTGACAAAATCACTTTTCCAATCTACTCCTTTCTTTTTGATAATTATTTAGAATTCGTTAACCATATTGTTAAGTAGCCCCTTCCGGCCAAGTTTCGTGTCTTCACGAAGCTTCTCTTATACCGATTCATGATGACACGAACAAAGGCGTTAGGTACTAAGCGGAATTATTGTAGTTGCTCACTCAAACACCAGGTAAGGCCTTATCTTATTCAGGGTTGCTTCGTCCAGCAGCACAATTTTCCGCAGATCATCAACCGAATGGTAGTTGCCATGTTGTTTACGGTATTGGATAATAGCATTCATCTGCTTATAAGTGAGATAAGGGAACCGTTTCAGATCATCAAGCGTAGCTGTGTTAACTGGCAACGGTTTAATTAATGTAGCGTTGATACTCACCTGGTTTTCAATTTGCTGATACCTCAAAGAATCCATTCCCCACACTTCCATTAATTGTTCTTTGGAATGAAATCCGCCCAGACGATCCCTGTATTTAATAATACGGCGGGCAAATGATGCCCCAATCCCTCTCACTTCCAATAAGCTAAGCGAATCGGCGCTGTTCAGCTCTACGTTAACTGCCGGACGGGCTGCATACGTTTTCTTTTCGTACGGCTGTCGTTGGTAACTTGACGGAATATCGATATACGGTTCCAGCCGGTTGTAGTCATCAGGGGTAATGGAATAGATCTTTTTCAGGTCTTCCTTTTTGTAAAAACGCCCGCCCTTCGAAACATAATTACGAATGATATGCGCCTGCCGCCGGCTTAAGCCCAGTTTCAGCCAGCCATCTTCCTGTAAATTATTAGGATCAAACACAAAATACTGAGGTTTGGCTTTTACGGCATCCATATTTACCTGCCGGTAACTGTATACATGGGCAGGTTGTGCCGAAGCCAGAAATGCCTCGGTTTCTTTAATAAAGGGCTCAAATTGGTAAGCTTTCCCTGCCGGTTCAATAGATTCCAACAGGATTGGAAACAGCGCTACCGCAACGATAATGATGCAAAATACCAGCAGCCCGTTAAGTTCTTTTTTGGTAAAGTCCCAAACCGGTTTCATGTATCTTTTAGGTCAATATTGGCTATTTTAGCCTAAATTTAACAGATATTTCAGAAATTTGAAGCCTGGGGGGGAATTTTTAAAATAAAACCGTATGTCGATAATAACCAAAGAGGAGTTTGCCAAAGCAATCAAGCTCAATAAGCTGCGTATGCCGGGGTTGGCTTCGCTGATGATGGAGCTGATGAAGATCAATGACGTTAATGAGGCATTTGCCAAAGCACAGCACCTGCAAGGCGTAGATTTTATTGACAAAATACTGGAAGTTTTGGGGGTTAAGGTAGAGATCAGCGAAACTGCCCTGCGAAATATCCCTAAGGAAGGCGCTTTTATCGCTATTGCCAATCATCCCTACGGTGGCATAGAAGGCCTGGTACTACTTAAAATATTGTGCACGGTGCGGCCTGATGCCAAGCTGATGGCTAATTTTATCCTGAAAAAGATCCCCAACCTGAGCGATTATTTCATCGCGGTTAATCCGTTTGAAAATATTGACCATTCATCAAGCATCAGCGGAATTAAGAATACGCTTGAACTGCTCAGGCAGGGTACGCCGATCGGTATTTTCCCGGCAGGTGAGGTTTCAACCTTTAAAATAGATACTCAGCAAATAACAGATAAGCTGTGGCACCCCGTAGTTGGAAAAATTATAATGAAAGCAAAAGTGCCGGTTTTGCCTGTCTATTTCCACGGCAATAACGGATTGTTGTTCAACTTGCTGGCGCTCATTCACCCCACCTTACGTACGGCCAAATTGCCGTCAGAGCTGTTTAATAAGCATGGGCATACCATTAAGGTACGCATTGGCAAGCCCATTGATGTGGAGGATATACCTTATGAAAATAATGCCACCAGGCTGCTTGGCTACCTGCGGGCAAAAACGTATGTGCTGGGTGCCGGACTTGAGAATGAGAAAAAACTGCTGCATCCCAGAAACCTGTTCAAAATAAAAAAATACCCGGAACCCGTTGTTCCGCCTGTTGAAACATGGGTAATGGAAGCCGAAGTAGAAAAGCTCCGGAAAAATTACCAGGTATGGTCAGAAAAAAATTACGAGGTATTTATAACCCCGACATCAAATATCCCGGGTATTATCCGGGAGATCGGTCGCTTACGCGAGATAACTTTCCGCGAAGTAGGCGAGGGAACCAATAAGGCTATTGACCTGGATGGCTACGATATTTATTACAACCAGCTATTTATCTGGGATGTAGATGCCAAAATGGTTGTAGGAGCCTATCGCATTGGTAAAGGCGATGAGATTTTTTACAGCATGGGCAAACGTGGCTTTTATACGGCTGAGCTGTTTAAGATCAAAGAGCAGTTTCAGCCGGTATTGCGCAGAAGCCTGGAGCTGGGCCGTTCATGGATACGGAAAGAATACCAGCAAAAGCCCTTACCGCTGTTTTTACTGTGGAAAAGTATCTTAAAGTACATGATCGATAATCCGCAGTACCGCTACATGATAGGGCCGGTGAGCATCAGCAACAGCTTTTCTAAAGTATCCAAGTCGCTGATAGTCGATTTTATCAGCAAATACCATTTTGACCATGAACTGGCGCAATATGTGAAGCCCCGCAAAAAGTTTAAGGTAGATTTTTCCAAATTTGATGCAGAACTGTTGCTGGATGGCAGCAATTCGTTAAAGAGCCTGGATAGCCTGATATCTGATATCGAAATTTCGCACATGAAAGTGCCGGTATTGCTCAGGCAGTATATGACAGCGCTGAATGCTAAAATTATCTGCTTTAATATAGATCCTAAGTTCTCTGATTCACTGGATGGCTTTTTGATTGTAGATCTGGAAAAAGTTCCGCACGAAATGATTGAAAAACTGGGCAAAAACCTGTAATTGCCTGATACGGGGTAAATAAACCGGCAAACAATCTGTTAACCCTGCACGTTGCGTAAACATTATCTACTTGTTTACCTATGAAGCATGTGTGCTTATTTTTAGCCGGTATATTGCTTGTACTTGCAGCAGAGGCGCAGGTAACAGCCCGCCAGATTGCTGCAGATGCCGCTGCATCGGCACTGAAAAGAGGTAATTGGATTGCCGGGGGCGATATCGGCTCTACCAGTTATAACTTTACGTCAAAGGTTTTCCAGATCAGTATTTCGCCAAGCGGAGGTTATTTTTTTACCGATAACCTGGTTGTTGGCGCTATTTTGCCATTGGCATTAACAGATTACGGTGATGGCCACACGTTTAGCTATGGAATTACCCCGTTTGTCCGTTATTATTTCCCTGAAGGCGCTAACAGCGGCAGCCGTTGGTTTATTGAGGGCGCTGCCGGGCTTTCAGATAGCTCAAACAGCGAGGGAACCAATACACCGGCTTCGCTGGTTACAGGAGCCTACGTGGGCTATGCACATTTTGTAGCCAAAAATATAGCACTTGAAGGCAAATTAGGCTATAATTACAGTAAAGCTGATGTTGATGCCGGAGGGAACTCGTCGGGTATAGGTTTGGGCTTCGGATTGCAGATTTACCTGCCCTGGTAAAACAAAAAAGCAGAAAGACTTAACTCTTTCCGCTTTTCGTTTTCAAATTCTCCTGTACTTATTTAACTTGTCCAGGTGTAGTGTAAGGTAATACCTGAGGATCAAAGCTGGCCCATCCTGCTGTCCAGTCGGTGGTGCCGAAGGCGCCTTTATAAGCAACTTTCTCAAAAAATGCATCGGCTACCTTCGCATGTGTAAAAGCAGCTCCCGACGCAGCGGCAGAACCTGATTTAACGGTGAAGTTCGGTTTGCCGTAATAAGTAGTATTTGTGCTGGCTTTGAAATCTGAACCGTATCTTAATGGATCGGTCAGCAGGTCTGTTATAGAACCGCCGGAAACAAAGGAGTTATCAGCTCTTAATGCGGTTTCGAACAAGGCTTTTGACGTAGTGTTAATACCTTTCACTTCATTAGATTTTGCATTACAGCCGTATACCAGGTTGTTTTTAATAACCAATGTGCCGGCAACGAAGTTTGCTGATGAGTTAGAGCCGCTGGTTGGCAAAGCATCGTCAATAAAAATACCTTCGGGGTAATTAGCGAAAACAGAGTTGAACAAGCTGATCGATGAATTACGGCGTATTTGTGCGGCATGCTGGAAGTTAGCGTTGATGCCACTGGTAGAAGTTCCGGACGTCATCGGGCCAACAATGGTCATGTTGCTGAAAACGGCAGACGTTTTAGGTGAATTTGCCGTGCCATTGGCATCGTTATCTGATTCAAAACCGTTTGAGCCGGAAACATCGGCTACTACCTGTGCCCGCTGTGCCAGCCCGAACTGAATTTTACCGGAAAAGCCGTTATCGGTATCAAAGTCATCATCCCATGCGCCGATAGATAATAAGTGCTTACAATTTACAGTACCGCCAAACCATTCAAAAGAATCGTCGCCAGAGCGGTAAACTTCTACATATTCTATGGTAGTACCAGAGCCTACGCCGCCAAAGGTTAATCCGTTGATCTCAGCGTCCGGTAGTAAGGGAATACCGGCAAACTCAATCCGTACATATTTTAAAATACCAGAATTATCTGCATCGTCTGTGCCGCCGAACTGTGCTTTTTCACCAATGCTGGCCGGAATACCTTCTATAGCCACGTTGGTACCTGAATTCACATTAGCTTTACCCAGCAGAATTACGCCACCCCAGTCGCCTTGTGCACGTGCGCCGGCCGGTTGTGATGAGGTGAATACAATCGGTTTATCAACGGTACCTTCGGCAGTGATTTTTGAGCCGCGGGATATAATTAATGCACCTTTGGTTGCTTTATCGCCTTTTATGATAGTGCCCGGCTCTATAGTTAAGGTAGCATTTCCGGTAACAAACACATTGCCTTTCAGTAAGTAGATCTTATCGGCAGTCCAGGTAGTGCTTGCCGTAATATCACTGCTGATCACAACCATGCCGTTGTCGTCTCCCCCGTTATCTGAATCAGAGCTCTTTTTGCAACCACCGGCAAGAATGCCAATTGTTAAAGCGAAAAATAATACGTGTTTTTTCA
Source organism: Pedobacter sp. BS3 (assembly GCF_008274585.1). GTDB lineage: Bacteria > Bacteroidota > Bacteroidia > Sphingobacteriales > Sphingobacteriaceae > Hufsiella_A. The sequence goes on from NZ_VTRT01000006.1 coordinate 365,425, forward strand.
TACTTTTTTAGTTTTTAATTTTTCTCATACAAAGGAAGAAACAACTGTTAACCTGTGTGTTAAGCGGTTTTTAAATAATTATTAAACAACAGCAGGGTGGGTTAACAGAAATTTAACAGTAACTTTTCTGTTGGTGGTTAGTTGCTGGCCGGGTGGTTTTTGATTTTTTGTAAATAATAGTAAACTTGCAGACCAATGATAAAAATTAATACTATGCGTTACCTCATTTACATACTTTTTTTCCTGGGGATCAACAACGCCTTTGCTGCAAAGGTTGATACGGTAGAAACTGTCAGCGCCTCTATGAATAAAAAGATAAAGGCCGTTATTATTACACCTGATGATTATACGTCGGGAAAAGATTTCCCGGTGCTGTACCTGCTGCATGGGTATAGCGGTAATTATTCCAACTGGCCGCAAAAAACCGCCATAAGCCAGTTAGCAGACCGGTATCAGATGATGGTGGTTTGCCCTGACGGCGGTTTTGGCAGCTGGTACCTGGACAGCCCGGTAGACAAAAGCTGGAAATATGAAACCTATGTAACCAAAGAGCTTATCGGTTGGGTAGATAAAACGTATCATACCATTAAAAACCGTACCGGCCGGGCTATCACCGGCTTAAGCATGGGCGGTCACGGAGCGCTTTACCTGGCTTTCAGGCACCAGGATCTGTTCGGGGCGGCCGGCAGCATGAGTGGTGGAGTAGATATACGCCCGTTTCCACTGAAGTGGGATTTAGCTAAACGCCTTGGCTCGTATGCAGAACATCCCGAAAACTGGGAAAAGAACACGGTTATCAATTTAGTGAACCTGCTTACACCCAATTCGCTGGCCTTAGCCATTGAATGCGGAACCGAGGATTTCTTTTACCAGGTAAACCTGAACCTGCATAATTTATTGCTTGAGCGTAATATCCCGCATGATTTTACAACCCGTCCCGGTGCACATAACTGGAACTACTGGAGCAATGCTATTTATTACCAGACCCAGTTTTTTGCACGATATTTTGAGGCGAACGCCAAGGGATAATGCAATTCAGCAATATAGCGATTGAACAATTCAGCAATTGGATAACTAACCATTTTCTAATCATTATCTTTGTCCTGTTCCGGAATAACTATCCGGCAAGATATGATCAAAGAAACAGAATTGGTGCTCCTGCCGCACGAGGTGTCAGATGAGCAGGCATACAAAACCAAAGCATCAGCCCAACTGCATATTCCCCTTAAGCGCATTACGCATGTAAAAATTGCCAGGCGCTCTATTGATGCCCGCAGCAGGCAGGTAATTTATCGCGTTAAGGCGCTGGTATATATCGATGAACAGTCCGTTCCGGAAGTATTCCATGTAAATTATCCGCCTGTAGGCGATAAAAGACCGGTTATTATAGTAGGAGCAGGCCCCGCCGGACTGTTTGCGGCATTACGTTGCATAGAGCTGGGGCTGAAACCGATCATCCTGGAACGCGGAAAAGATGTTAAACAGCGTCGCCGCGATCTGGCCGCTATTAATAAGGAAGGGATGATCAATCCCGAATCCAATTATTGTTTTGGCGAAGGCGGGGCCGGTACCTATTCGGACGGCAAGCTCTACACCCGGTCTGATAAACGGGGCAATGTGAATACTGTACTCCGGACATTGGTAGCTCACGGTGCTGCAGAAGATATCCTGGTCGATGCCCGCCCGCATATCGGTACCAATAAGCTCCCCGGCATTATAACAGCCATCCGCCAAAGTATTCTGAATGCGGGTGGCGAAGTGCATTTTAACTGTAAAGTGACCGGTTTCCTGCAATCCGGCGGCGTTGTGAAAGGCGTTAAAACAGCCTCAGGCGATACTTATGCCGCAAATGCGGTAATTCTGGCAACCGGTCATTCAGCCCGCGATATTTTCCATATATTCAAAAAAGAAGGCCTGCTGCTTGAACCGAAACCTTTTGCAATGGGCGTCCGCATCGAGCATCCGCAGGCGCTCATAGACCAGGCTCAATATCATTGCGCTGTACGCGATGAACACTTGCCGCCATCGTATTACAGCCTGGTAGAGCAGGTAGACGGTCGCGGCGTATTCTCATTCTGCATGTGCCCCGGCGGAATTATTGCACCTTGTGCAACAGATCACAATGAAATTGTAGTAAATGGCTGGTCGCCCTCAAAGCGAAATAACCCGTATGCCAATTCAGGTACCGTAGTGCAGGTAAACCTGGACGATGTGCCCGGGGCAGCCAATGATCCGTTCAGGATGCTGGATTTTCAGGCCGCGGCTGAGCAGAAGGCTTTTTTGTACGGCGGCGGAAACCTGGTGGCGCCGGCTCAGCGTATGGTAGACTTTGTTGAAGGTAGAATATCTGTCAACCTGCCGGAAAACTCTTATCTGCCCGGAACAAAAAGCGTTGCTTTGCATGAAGTTTTACCTCCAATGGTTTATCACCGTTTAAGAAAAGCCCTGCCGGTTTTTGGGAAGAAAATGCCCGGTTATTATACAAACGAAGCTATCCTGGTTGGTGTTGAATCCCGTACATCCTCGCCTATACGCATTCCCCGCGATAAAGAAACATTGCAACATCCACAATTAAAAGGACTATTTCCTTGCGGCGAGGGAGCCGGTTATGCCGGTGGAATTGTTTCGGCAGCTATAGATGGCATGAATTGTGCGGAGGCAATAAGTAAGTGGTATCATAAAGATTGAGTTAGCGCTATGAACAAGAAGACACTAATTATAGGAGCAACACCAAACACCGGCCGGTATGCCTATCTGGCAGCTAATAAATTGGTTGCCTACGGACATGATATTGTGAACGTGGGAATTAAACAAGGGGTAGTTGCCGGTATCCCGATTGAAAAGCCTGAAACGATACATACAGATATCGATACAATAACGCTATATATTGGCCCGCATAGCCAGCCGCCGCTGTACGATTATATTTTGCAAACCAAGCCAAAACGTATCATTTTTAATCCCGGCACGGAAAACCCGGAATTAGAGAAATTGGCCAGAATCAATGGCATTGAACCTGTTGAAGCGTGCACACTGGTATTGCTTTCTACAGGGCAATATTGATCTTTCTATCAGAAATAACCCAACCCTGATCTGTTGCATGTTCCGGCTCGGATCATTTATCAGTCAACCTGTTCCCAGGCTGGAATTGTAAATTTGTTGTGATGTTTTGATGGGTATCCTGGTAAGCGTGGAAAGTTCTTTCATTAACTTTTGTATATTACCTGCGGCTAACCAATCAGCATATTTAAATGGATACCAGAAGAGAATTTATCAGGAAATCACTTTTATTATCAGGAGCAGCAGGGCTTTCAACCGTTATTCCGCCGTCAATTCAGCGGGCGCTGGCCATTAACCCCGAACCGGGCAGTACCTATTTAGATGCGGAGCACGTCGTTATCTTAATGCAGGAAAACCGCTCGTTCGATCACTGTTTCGGTTCATTGCAGGGCGTACGGGGCTTCAACGATCCCCGTGCATTCAGGCTGGCAAACGGAAACCCGGTCTGGCTGCAAACCAACGCCGTTGGTGATACGTATGTCCCGTTCCGGCTCGATATCCGTAATACCAAGGCAACCTGGATGGGTAGTCTGCCGCACGACAGGTCTTCCCAGGTTGACGCATATAATAACGGGCTGCATGATAAATGGCTGCTTGCCAAACGGCCTTCCAATAAAAAATATGCCGATATGCCTTTAACACTGGGGTATTATAACCGTGAAGATCTGCCGTTCAATTACGCTTTAGCGGATGCGTTTACCGTCTGCGATCAGAATTTCTCATCGGCCATGACCAGCACCTGGCCTAACCGGCATTACATGTGGACCGGTGCGATACGGGAGCAACCTCATTCGGCAGATTCCCGGGCGCACATCCGTAATGACCTGGATTATGCCGAGGCTAAATGGAGAACCTTTCCCGAATTGCTTGAAAAGAATGGTATCTCCTGGAAGATATACCAGAATGATCTAACCTGCGGCGGCGGTTTTGAAGGCGAGGAGAGAGCGTGGCTATCTAATTTTATTTGTAATACGCTCGAATATTTTTCGCAATATAATATCAAGTTTGCTGAACGGTATACCCAGGGGCTTCAGGAACAACTGGCAAAGCTGCCAGCCGAAATAAGTGTACTTGAAAAAAAGCTTGAGGCAATGGCTTCAACAGATAGTGCATTTGAAAAAACACAAAAGGCAATAGAAAAAAAACGTGAAGTATTGGCTAATGCTCAGGCAGAACTCAGGGTATGGACAAAAGCCAATTATGATAAGCTGCCGCAGAGCCAGAAAAACCTGTTTGAAAAAGCGTTTACCACCAACAAAGAAGATCCCGATTACCATACGCTGGCCCCGTTAACCTATTCAGACAATGGTACAGAGCGGACGGTTACTATTCCTAAAGGCGATATCTTCCATCAGTTCAGAAAAGATGTGAATACCGGTAAGCTGCCTGCAGTATCGTGGTTAGTAGCGCCGCAACGGTTCTCAGACCATCCTTCCGCACCCTGGTACGGTTCCTGGTATGTTTCAGAGGTGCTGGATATCCTTACCGAAAATCCCGAAGTATGGAAGAAAACCATTTTTATTCTTACCTATGATGAAAATGACGGCTACTTTGACCATGTACCGCCTTTTATGCCGCCGCATCCTACCCGGCCCAATACCGGAAAATGCTCTGCCGGCATAGATACGGCAATAGAATATATCCCTCTGGAGCAGGAGCTGAAATTTGGCGTTCCCGAAAAATCTGCCCGGGGTGCGCATATTGGTCTGGGGTACCGCGTTCCTATGATCATTGCCTCGCCCTGGAGTCGTGGTGGACGCGTAAATTCCCAGGTGTTTGACCACACTTCCATGCTGCAGTTTTTAGAAAACTTTCTGAGCAAAAAAACAGGCTCCGCAATTACCGAAGACAATATAAGTGCATGGCGGCGTACCGTTTGTGGCGACCTCACCTCCGTATTTACAGCTTATCAGCTCCAGGGAAAGGAAAAAGACTTTGTACTCAAAAGAGATCCGTTCATTGAAAAGATTTACAATGCCCGCTACAAGCAGGAACCGTCGGCTTATAAAGCGCTTTCAACTGCTGAAATAACGCAATTGAGAGAGGATCTGTTCACCCTGCCGGTGATGCCGGAGCAGGAAAAAGGGATACGGCCGGCCTGTGCTTTACCTTACCAGCTATACGCCGATGGAAATTTAAGCGCTGATGGCAAACGTTTTGAGCTGCAGCTAAAAGCCGCAAAAGATATCTTTGGCAAAAGAGCAGCCGGATCGCCATTTACGGTATATGCGCCGGGAAATTTCAGGGCCGAAGATCAAAAAAACGGTTTTGATAAGATGCGTAACTGGCAATACGCCGTTGCCGCAGGCGACAGCCTGACGGATACATGGGCTACCGATGCATTTGAAAATGGGCTGTACCATTTGCGTGTATATGGCCCGAATGGTTTCTGCCGGGAATATGCAGGAGACGCTGCCGGCCCTAATATCCAGGTTTATTGTGATTATGAAAGAGAAAAAGGCAATGCCCAAAAATTGAGCGGAAACATTGTATTGCTTCTGAAAAACCTGGATCCGGACCGCGACTACACCATCAGGCTTACAGATGCCTACCAGAAAAATAAGGTACAGCAAATGCCGTTAAAACAAAACGGGAAACTGCAGATACCGGTTAACCTTCAGAAAAGCTTTGGATGGTATGATGTAAGCGTACAGGTGCAGGGCTACCCGCAATTTCAGAAACATTATGCAGGTCACGTAGAAACAGGCAAAGAAAGCTTTACCGACCCGTTAATGGGCCAAGTGGTTTGAGAGCGTGCTGGTTAGAGAGGCGATTTTTAATAGTTGACAACTGACAGTGGACAGTTGACAATGGACAGTTGACAGTGGACAATTGACAGTTGACAATGGACAATGTCTGTATGGAGTCATAGCGTATAGCCCGGCAATCTAACATGCAACAATTGAACAATCTCTAACAATTAAACAATATCAGCTATCGCAATCCTCAATCACAATTTAACTTTATCATTAGCATCTATTAAACAATTTAGCTTAATTTGTAAGCTATTTACATCACAAGCCGGTATATGGAAGTTAAGGCAGGCGAACTTTTAGAACAAATTAATTATCCCTCTGATTTAAAGAAGCTTAAGGAGGCTGATTTGTTAAAAGTGTGCCAGGAGTTGCGCCAGTATATTATTGATGTGGTTGCTGTAAACGGCGGCCATTTCGGCGCCAGCCTGGGAGTGGTTGAGCTTACGGTGGCTTTACATTACGTGCTAAATACGCCTTACGACCAGTTGGTCTGGGATGTGGGGCACCAGGCATACGGGCACAAAATCCTTACCGGCAGACGCAATGTTTTTCATACCAACCGTTTATATAAAGGAATTAGCGGGTTCCCGAAACGGGGAGAAAGCGAGTATGATACCTTTGGGGTAGGGCATTCATCAACGTCCATATCCGCCGCTTTGGGTATGGCAGTGGCTTCCCAATACAAAGGAGAAACCGACCGTCAGCATGTGGCCGTTATTGGCGATGGGGCGATGACCGCCGGACTGGCTTTCGAGGCCCTGAACCATGCAGGAATAGAAAACTCGAACCTGCTGGTTATCCTGAACGATAACTGCATGTCGATAGACCCCAACGTAGGGGCCTTAAAAGAATACCTTACCGACATTACTACCTCAAAACCCTATAACCGCTTTCGCGATGATATATCGCATGTACTCACTAAAATTTCGGAATTAGGCCCCAATGCGCTCCAGATAGCCAAAAAGCTGGAAAAAAGCATCAAGGGAACCTTGCTTAAACGAAGTAATTTCTTCGAAGCCTTGAAGTTCCGGTATTTCGGCCCGATAGACGGTCACGATGTGAAGCACCTGGTTAAAGTACTGCGTGATCTACGTGATATTCCCGGGCCTAAGCTGCTACACTGTGTAACCGTAAAAGGTAAAGGTTTTGCACTGGCAGAAAAAGATCAGACCGTGTGGCATGCTCCCGGTTTGTTTGATAAAATTACCGGTGAGATTAAAAAAACGGTTTCTGATAAACCCCAGCCGCCAAAATACCAGGATGTTTTTGGACATACCATTGTAGAGCTCGCCGAGAAAAATCCTAAAATCATGGGTATAACCCCGGCCATGCCATCAGGAAGTTCATTAAACATCATGATGAAAGCCATGCCCAAACGGGCGTTCGATGTGGGTATAGCAGAACAACATGCCGTAACATTTTCTGCCGGACTGGCTACCCAGGGATTGATACCCTTCTGCAACATTTATTCCAGCTTTATGCAGCGGGCTTATGACCAGGTTATCCACGATGTGGCGATACAAAACCTGAACGTGGTGTTCTGCCTGGACAGGGCGGGCATGGCCGGAGCCGATGGCGCTACGCATCATGGCGCTTATGATTTGGCGTATATGCGCTGCATTCCGAATATGACGGTTGCTGCACCTATGAACGAGGAAGAGCTGCGCAATCTGATGTTTACCGCCCAGCAGGAGAATATGGGACCTTTTTCCATCCGTTATCCGCGTGGTCAGGGCGTAATGCCCGACTGGCAAAGACCCATGAGGGCCATTCCTGTGGGTAAAGGGCGTAAAGTTGCCGATGGTGAAGATGTGGCTATTTTAACTATTGGTCATGTCGGAAATGAAGCTGTAAAGGCTTGTGTTGAATTAAATGCCGAAGGCATTCATCCCGCACATTACGATATGCGCTTTGCAAAGCCGCTGGATGAAGAATTATTGCACGAAGTATTCGGAAAATTTAAGCATGTAGTTACCGTAGAAGATGGCTGTTTGCAGGGAGGCATGGGAAGTGCCATACTGGAGTTTATGGTTGATCATAACTATGCGGCACAGGTTATCCGCCTCGGTATTCCTGATAAAGTGATAGAGCATGGTGAGCAGCCCGAACTCTGGGCCGAATGTGGCTATGACGCTAAAGCCATCGCCGAAGCCGTGAAAAAAGTAGCGGTTTTACGACCCACCAAGAGTATTGCCGGGTAAGACCAAGCAAGATTGATTGTAATCATTAACAGGTAAATAATAAAGAAAGCCGTATTGAACATCTCAAAGCGGCTTTCTTTATAAAAGAGTTGTTTTGGAATACTTATCCCAGTTTTGCCTTCAGGTTCTGGTCAATAGCGTCCAGGAACTCTTCGGTGTACAGGTAATCGGTACCATGCTCAACTTTGGGTTTAATGGTAATGGCCAGGTCTTTGGTCATTTTTCCACTTTCAACAGTTTCAACACAAACCTGCTCAAGCGTATGACAGAAATCAACCAGCGCCTGGTTGTTATCCAGCTTGCCACGGAATTCCAGTCCGCGGGTCCATGCAAAAATGGAAGCTATCGGGTTGGTTGAAGTCGGGTTACCTTTCTGATGTTCGCGATAATGGCGGGTTACCGTTCCGTGAGCAGCCTCAGCTTCCATGGTTTTTCCATCAGGAGTAACCAGTGTAGAAGTCATCAGTCCTAATGAACCAAAACCTTGTGCAACAGTATCAGACTGTACGTCGCCATCGTAGTTTTTGCAGGCCCATACAAAGTTACCGTGCCATTTCAGGGCAGAAGCAACCATATCGTCAATTAAACGGTGCTCGTAAGTCAGACCATTTTTATCAAATTCAGCTTTAAACTCATTTTCGTAAATCTCCTGGAAAATATCCTTAAAGCGACCATCATATTTTTTCAGGATGGTATTTTTGGTTGACAGGTACAACGGCCATTTTTTCATTAAGGCCTGGTTAAAGCAAGCACGGGCAAATCCTTTGATAGACTCATCGGTATTATACATCGCCAATGCCACGCCATCGCCTTTAAAGTTATATACCTCGTATGATTGCGCTTCGCCGCCATCTTCGGGGGTAAAGGTAATGGTCAGCTTGCCTTTTCCTTTGGTAACAAAATCGGTAGCACGGTACTGATCGCCAAAAGCATGACGACCGATGCAGATCGGGGCAGTCCAGTTAGGTACCAAACGGGGAACGTTGCTCATCACGATAGGTTCACGGAAAACAGTTCCATCCAGGATGTTACGGATAGTACCGTTAGGCGATTTCCACATCTGTTTCAGGTTAAACTCTTTTACACGAGCCTCATCGGGAGTGATGGTAGCACATTTTATCCCTACGCCGTATTGCTTAATGGCGTTAGCGGCATCAATGGTGACCTGGTCATTGGTTGCATCGCGGTGTTCAATACCTAAGTCGAAATATTTAATGTCCACATCCAGGTAGGGCGTAATCAGTTTATCTTTGATGAATTTCCAGATGATACGGGTCATTTCATCGCCGTCAAGCTCTACTACCGGATTGGCTACTTTAATTTTTTCCATGATAATCTATTTATACGCGTTTTGATTCAGGTGGCAAAAATAAGAAGATCGGTTTACTTAACAAGTAACTAAATGATATTCTGGTAAATGATGATGTTTGTGTGAACTTTTGTCGCGGTATAATGTTTATATCATAAAATAACTATTGCCAGATTAACTATAAAAGGTACATGGTTTTTATACCTGATATTGTTAACCTGGTTATGTGCTTTGACTTTTAACTTTTGACCTTCTACTTTTAACTTAAACACTATGAGTAAGCGCACTAAATTTTACCCCGGTTTTGATGATGAAAACCAGGACAGAGATAAAGAATTGAAAGATGAGCTGGATGAAACCAGGGATATTGATGATCTGAAATTTAATCCCGATAAAAACAGCTACGAGATAGATGTGGATGATGACGGTGACCCGGATTATGATCATCCTGACCCGTATGATACCGATGCACCGAATGGCGAAGATGATAACTCGGATTGGGATGAAGCCAATCCTTATGTAGGTACCCAGGAATACGATAAAGATGCTTCGCTGGAGCATGACGCCGACCAACTGGGTATGCATATTGATGACGGTTCAATTGTAGAAGTTGACCCGGTAGATGAAAAGTTAGCTGAAACACCCGAAGATTACCGGGATGACCTGGACGAAGAAGGTTATCCGAAAAACGATAGAAATAATTTAAAGTAGCCAACTCTCTCAATCTGGTATTGAGCATAGCGATAGCTGATATTGTTTAATTGTCAGAGATTGATCAATTGTTAGATTGTCATATATGCTATGAACGATACAGACATTGTCAATTGTCAATTATCAACTGTCCATTATCCATTATCCATTATCCATTATCAACTGTCCGTTGTCCACTGTCCTGTGCAAAACTCACCGCATGTTTAAAACTTCCTCATGCGCCGGGATAAATTATCACCTAACTTTACAGCAGTTCTTTAACATCACCTGTCCTGGTTTTTTAATAGCATTATTAGAAATTAAAAGGGAACCATGTGCAAATCATGGGCTGTCGTGCAACTGTAATTCTGTATCTCATGCAGAAGAGCCAGACACCTGCCGGATAAGGATTGTCAAAGCTTTCACGTAAAAGGTTTTGATAAAAGTCTCAACGATGTATGGCCTTTACCGGCCTGCCTTTCCGTCTTTTGTCAATTCCTGTTTTTAAATTTTAATGTATTAAAATATGCAACAGGAAGAAGTGTTATTGCAGGAAAACAAGGATCGTTTCGTTATCCTGCCGATCAATTATCCCGCCATTTGGGAGATGTACAAACGTCACGAGGCCAGCTTCTGGACTGCCGAAGAAATAGACCTGTCGCCCGATCTGAAAGACTGGGAAGCATTAAGTCAGGGCGAACGGCATTTTATCAGCCATGTGCTGGCGTTTTTTGCAGCCAGCGATGGTATTGTGAATGAAAACCTGGCCGTGAATTTTATGAGCGAGGTGCAGGTGCCCGAAGCCCGCTGTTTTTACGGGTTCCAGATCATGATGGAGAACATCCACTCTGAAACTTATGCCTTACTGATTGATACCTATGTGAAAGACCCGGTTGAAAAAGACCGCTATTTTCACGCCATTGAAACCGTTCCCTGTGTAAAGCGAAAAGCCGAATGGGCATTGCGGTGGATAGAAAAAGGCACATTTGCTCAGCGGCTGGTGGCCTTTGCTGCGGTAGAAGGTATCTTTTTTAGCGGGAGCTTTTGCTCTATTTTCTGGTTCAAAAAACGCGGTCTGATGCCCGGACTGACATTCAGCAATGAACTGATCTCGCGGGATGAGGGCTTGCATTGCGAATTTGCCTGCCTGTTGTACAGCATGCTTAACAACAAGCTCAGCAAGAGCGAGGTATATGAAATTATCAGCGATGCGGTGACCATTGAAAAAGAGTTTGTTACCGATGCGTTGCCCGTAGACCTTATCGGGATGAATGCCCGCCTGATGCAGCAGTATATTGAATTTGTTGCCGATCGCTGGTTGGTGGAGCTTGGTTATCCGAAACTGTACCATGCAACTAATCCGTTCGATTTTATGGAAATGATATCGTTGCAAGGCAAAACCAATTTCTTTGAAAAACGGGTAGGCGATTACCAGAAAAGCGGCGTACTAGCCTCTAAAGAAGAGCAGGGCTTCTCGCTGGATGAGGATTTTTAATGAGTAGTGAGTATAGCGTATTGAGTATTGAGAGAATGGACAATAAACTTCGTTTTACTCAACCCCGAATAGTCGGGATTTCACTATGTTCAACTTTTAACTTTTAACTTAATAAGGCATGTTTGTAATAAAAAGAGACGGAAGAAAAGAAACCGTAAAATTTGATAAAATTACCGCCCGGATAGATAAATTAAGCTATGGGCTGCACCGGCAGTATGTAGACCCCATAGAGGTGGCAAAAAAAGTGATCGATGGTTTGTACGATGGGGTAACCACTTCAGAGCTGGACAGCCTGGCGGCGGAAACTGCAGCATCGTTAACTACTCGACACCCCGATTATGCCTTGCTGGCTTCGCGGATAGCCGTGTCGAATCTGCATAAAAACACCGTTAAATCTTTTTCGGAAACCATGTACCGGCTGTACAGCTACAAAGACCCCAAGACTGGGAAAGATGCGGCCCTGATAGCCGATGATGTCTGGGAGGTTATTAAAGGCAATGCCGAATTGCTGGACAGCACCATTATTTACGACCGTGATTTCAGCTTTGACTATTTCGGCTTTAAAACTCTCGAAAAATCATACCTGCTTAAGCTGGATGGTAAGATTGCCGAGCGGCCGCAGCACCTGTTTATGCGGGTAGCCATCGGTATTCATAAATCAGACGTGGAAAGCGCCATTAAAACCTACAACTTAATGAGCGAGCGCTGGTTTATCCACGCTACGCCAACGCTGTTTAATGCCGGTACGCCCAAACCGCAGATGTCGAGCTGCTTCCTGGTAGCCATGAAAGACGACAGCATTGAGGGTATTTACGAAACCCTGAAGCAAACCGCTAAAATTTCGCAGAGCGCCGGCGGCATTGGCCTGAGCATACACAATGTGCGGGCAACCGGTTCGTATATCAGCGGCACCAATGGAACCAGCAACGGCATTGTGCCCATGCTGCGGGTATTTAACGATACCGCCCGTTATGTAGACCAGGGCGGGGGCAAGCGTAAAGGCGCTTTCGCGATTTACCTGGAACCCTGGCATGCCGATATCTTCGAGTTCCTCGATTTAAAGAAGAACCACGGTAAGGAAGAATTGCGTGCCCGCGATTTATTCTATGCGCTTTGGGTGTCAGACCTGTTTATGAAACGGGTGGAAGCCGATGGCAACTGGAGCCTGTTTTGTCCGCACGAAGCGCCCGGACTATCAGATTGCTATGGCGATGAATTTGAAGCGCTTTATGAACGTTATGAGCAGGAGGGGCGTGCCCGCAAAACGGTGAAAGCGCAGGAACTCTGGTTCGCCATTCTGGATGCGCAGACCGAAACCGGAACACCTTACCTGTTATATAAGGATGCTGCCAACGCTAAATCCAACCAGCAGAACCTGGGAACCATAAAAAGTTCTAACCTGTGTACCGAGATCCTCGAATATACATCGGGCGATGAAGTGGCGGTATGTAACCTGGCATCACTGTCGCTGCCGCGATATATTACCGATGGTGAGTTTGATCACGAAAAATTATACGAGGTTACCTACCAGGCTACCATAAACCTGAACCGGATTATTGATAACAACTATTACCCGGTAGAAGAAGCCCGGCGGTCCAATTTACGTCACCGGCCTATCGGCCTTGGCGTTCAGGGACTGGCTGATGTGTTCATCCTGTTAAAGATGCCGTTTGAGAGTGAAGAAGCCGCCCGGTTAAACCGCGAGATATTTGAAACCATTTATTTTGCCGCTATGACGGCTTCGGCCGATTTAGCCGCGAAAGAAGGTGCGTACGAAACCTTTAAAGGCTCGCCGCTTTCGCAAGGAAAATTCCAGTTCGATTTGTGGGGCGTACAGCCTGATAGCGGTCGTTGGGATTGGGAAAGCCTGCGCATGCGGGTGATGAAAGACGGTGTGCGAAATTCCCTGCTGGTGGCACCGATGCCTACGGCTTCAACCTCGCAGATTTTGGGCAATAACGAATGTTTTGAACCATACACATCCAATATTTATACCCGCAGGGTATTGAGCGGCGAGTTTGTTGTGGTAAACAAGCACCTGCTCCGCGACCTGGTTGAACGTGGTATCTGGAACAATGAGTTAAAGGATAAAATTGTACTGGCAAACGGTTCCATTCAGCAAATAGATGAAATTCCGCAGGATGTAAAGGAATTGTATAAAACCGTTTGGGAAATAAAAATGCGTACGGTAATTGATATGGCGGCCGATCGTGGAGCCTATATTTGCCAGTCGCAGTCGCTTAACCTGTTTGTCAATGCGCCAACAGCGTCAAAGCTAACCTCCATGCATTTCTATGCCTGGAAGAAAGGGCTGAAAACCGGCATGTATTACCTGCGTACACAAGCAGCTTCACAGGCTGTGAAATTTACGGTGGTACAAAGCCAGGCCGATCGGCAGGTAGAGCCTGTCATCCAGCAAACAACCGTAGTTGAAGCCGAGGAAGAAATTACCGGTGCCGTTTGCACCATGGAAGAAGGTTGTGTGTCGTGCTCAGCATAAGATAAATAAAGAGTAAAGAGACAAGAAGCAAGACAGAAAAATTGTCTACCCGCTCGGCGGAATTTGCAATTCCGTCGTTGGTAACACCGGATCTTAAATCCGGCATGCTTAAGGTCAGGATTTTAAATCCCACACGAAGCAAGTAATGCGACAATTTGAAATGCACCCTGTAAGACTTATAAAAGAATAATGTTAATTTTGTAATTGAGGGCTGAATGATGAAATTATTATTAAATATTCAGGATAGCGAGGCTACTGCTTTTTTAAAACTAATCGAGGATAATCCTTATGTAAAAGCTGAGCATATTACAGCGCCTGATATGGAGTTATTAGCGGAGATAAAAGAAATAAAGACGGCCTTTAAGCACGTAAAACGTATTAAGGAAGGAAAATTGAAAACCAGGCCTGTCGAAGATCTTTTAAATGAGCTTTAATGTTTCCACAATTGCTTATTTTGATAAGCAGTTAAAACGACTTGTTAAAAAATATCCTTCATTAAAGGGCGAATTTGTGGAGCTATTAAATTCGTTAAGGGAAACTCCTGTATTAGGATCACCCATTGGTAATGACTGTTATAAAATTCGTTTAGCCATATCTTCCAAAGGGAAGGGAAAATCAGGAGGAGCAAGAATCATCACGTATGTTGCCATTAAGGAAAGTAGTGTTTTTCTGCTTTCTATTTATGACAAATCCGAAAAGGAAAATATAAGTGATAAAGAACTTCTTAAATTGCTTGAACAGGTATAAAGCAAAAACAGTTTCCGCTGTTTCTAAACGGTTTTTTGAGCTAAACATTTAATTTATTGAATCAAATGGCAAAGCACGAGATCATCCCCTGCGAACGTTGCGGCACAGCCATCGAGTGCAAAGCCAATTCGTACACCAAATGTCAGTGCAGCAGGGTACACCTTAACCTGAATGAAGTACAATATATCAGTGAGCAATACGATGGTTGCATGTGTGCAAAATGCCTGCTTGAATTAAAGGAAGAATATCAGCATCAGTTAGTGGCAGAATTTACGATTTCAGATTGATGAATTGCCAGATTGTTATATTGTTACCTGTTATGGGTTACGTGTTACGGGGCCCATAACTCATAACATATTTCTGCTTCCGGTCTTTTCTGACTTGGGGGCTATAAGCTATGAACCATGAACTATAAGCTACTTTTTCCGCCCCTTTCTCAAAACTACTTACTAACTTACAGCGTTTTACTATCAAAGTCGTTCAAGATGGAATACAATAAGCTGACCCCCGAAGAAGAATACGTGATTTTGCATAAAGGTACTGAAATGCCTTTCACAGGAGAATATACTAACCTGAAAGAACCTGGTACTTACGTTTGCAGGCGTTGCGATGCGCCATTATATCGGTCGGAAGATAAGTTTGAGTCACATTGCGGCTGGCCCAGTTTTGATGATGAGATACCCGGAGCGGTAAAGCGTGTTCTGGACAGGGACGGAAGGCGAACCGAGATTATCTGTGCCAATTGCGGTGCACATCTGGGGCACGTGTTTGAAGGCGAACGTTTTACGCCTAAAAATACCCGTTATTGTGTGAACTCCATTTCAATGAAGTTTATACCCGCTGCGAAATAAAAGTAACATTATATTGCCTGTATCAATGCATACCCGGTTTTTATTTGCTGAACCTGAATTTCTGGGCAATTTTACGCGTCAGCTAAAATTAGAGTGGGATGCTTATGGAACAGGGCCCTACAGCCTGGTTTTACAGCAACAGATGGCCTTGTTAGAGGAAATGGCCGTTATGAACAGCCGTGTATTCAGCGTATTTGATATAAAAAAGATAAAATATCTTTTCTATACAAAAAATCTGTTTAAATTTTTAGGAGTTGAAAATCCCCATGGAGATGAACGCTGGGAAAGTAACTACATGACCAGGCTGGAAGATATAAAGCTGTTTGAGAATTATGCACGGGTAAGACAACAAATAAGAACCATGTTATCGTATGAAGAGCGCTTAGGCCAAATTGCCGTTGTATGCGGTGCTTTTCTGAAGATGACGGATAATAAATTAAAACGTACCTTATTCCAAAGCAAACCTGTGCTTTTTGACGCTGACGGAAACGCAGATATAAATTTTGATGCGTTAAGTGATATTCAGTTCCTGATGACAGATCAGCCGGGGTACTGGATAAGAGTAGCAACAGGCGACCGGGTTTTCCACTGGCATTCGATGGACGGAAGACTGAAAGAAAAAGACTTACTGTCATCCCGTGAAAAAGAACTACTGCTTTTATGGTATGGAGGGCATTCGATACCCCAGATCGCAATCCTTCAACAGGTAAGCATACAAACGGTGAAAAATCAGTTTAACGCTATGCGTAAGCGGTTCTTCGCCCGTGATACCACAGCCTTGCTTCAACTTTGCATGATGACAGGTGTCTTAAATGCAAACACTCATCAGCTCATTGGTTGATATAATCGATCATAGCAAATCTTTGGTTTTTGTCTGAACGAACGCAGTGAAGCTCTCTCTAAACATCAAGTGCTATCCATTGGAGTCTTATGGACAGCATAACAAACTTTATAACTATAGCAATTAATGGTACGTTGTACTATTGATTACCCATAAAAATTGCTATATTATTGCAGCTGGTTATCACTTAAAGGTGGTCGACAGACAGCAGATTTCTACCGGAGAATTGGCCTTTTGATTTATACACGATAGAAAAACTTTGAGTGGTAATTATAGTATACAGGCAATAATTGTGTGTAGCTTATGTTATTCCCCACACCAGAATTTATGCAATTAAAACAGATTATATTATTCATTTAATCCTTAAAAAATAGCTTATGAAAAAAACAGTACTCCTCGCATTAGCTCTGATTGCAATGCAAGGCCTTATGGCTCAAACCATTCGTTATGTAAAAGAAACCGGTTCCGGGGATGGTTCCAGTTGGAATAATGCCAGCAATGACTTACAGGCAATGATTGATGCAGTATCCGCGGATCCCAATGGCGGCGAAGTATGGGTAGCTCAGGGTACCTATTACCCTTCAAAAACCAACAACAGGGATGATTTCTTTCGAATAAAAGCTAACAATATAAAACTCTACGGCGGATTTGAAGGAACCACGGAGACCTCTATCAGCCAGAGAGATATTGTAAACAACGTGTTGTGCGATTAAAAAAAAGATAGAAATGAAAGAAAAGGTTGCGCATTTTACTGAGAAACAGTATATTAAAGA
>NZ_VTRT01000007.1 GCF_008274585.1 Pedobacter sp. BS3
CAGTTCATCAATAAACAGAATAACAGACCGCTAAATCATTTAAAATATGCTTTGGCTTTTTAATCGCACAACACGTTGTAAACAATAAAACCATATTGAGCGGTGATATAGGAACCGCGAATAATGTTACAGACAACAGTTACCATATCATGGCTATTGCGTATGATGAAAATTCCAGCGTTCACAATCCCATAGATAATTCTACGGTTATTGACGGTTTTGAGTTTACATCGGGAAATGCTAATTCAGGTTCTGTTACCAATGATGGTCTATATCCGCGGTTTTCGGGCAGTGCAGTATTTATAACCTCGTGGGGAGAAGAAGTTAATATTACGCCAACCATTAGTAATTGTACCTTTATTAATAACAGAGCGTTTCAAAGCGGGGCAATATATTGTGATGCTGCCGCTACATCTTCAAACCGGTTAAAAATAAGCGGGTGCCGATTTGAGAATAATTATGCGGAATACGAGGGAGCGGCTATCAATCTATTCAATCTGGCTGATGCGGGTTATGAAGGCGTAAGCGGTTCGTATTCAGCTGAAATTAGCGGATGTACTTTTGTAAATAACAGTGTCAATAATGCTTCGCAGGGTGGAGTAAATGGAGGTATGGGCGCTGCAATCATGGCCTTTGGACAGGGGAGTACCACAATTACAGGCTGCGTATTTGATAATAACCAAAGTACCAATTATGGTTCCGCTATAGCGCTACGGAAAAATGCTACGGTATCAGTAAACAACAGCTTGTTTTATACTACCGAAAATGGCGCTTTTGTGCTGGTATATAACAACCAGTCAAATCTGCAACTGCTTAATTCAACGCTGTATAGTCAGTATGGCGGCGTTTTGCAGGTAGACGGAACTACTGCCTTTGATTTAAGCAATTCTATTCTATGGACAGATGCCAGCGGAACAAATGTAGTAACAGCGGCCGATGCCAATGGCGAGGTGACCAATTGCCTGATAAACAGTACCTATTCGGCTCCCAATATGTTTACAACCAATGTGATAAACCAGAATCCGTTATTTGCCGATATATCTTCTGATAATTATACCTTACAGGCAGGTAGTCCGGCCATCAATGCCGGGAATAATGGCTTATATGCCGGTTTGGATGCCAGCACCACTGATCTGGCAGGTAATCCGCGGGTATATAATTATGCATCGGCAGGGGTAATAGATATAGGCGCTTACGAATATCAGGATGATACTCCGTTGCCTGTTTCTCTGCTCACGTTTACTGCGAAAGCCGATGGTAACCGGGCTTTGCTGCAATGGCAAACAGCTTCGGAGCAGAACAACCGCAAATTTATTGTTTACCGCAGCGGCGATGACGGGAAATTTATTCGGATAGGAGAGAAAGAGGGTGCAGGAACTACAACAATAACCAGTAATTATATTTTCTATGATGCTGCGCCATTATATGGTAACAACTACTACAAGCTGGTACAAGTAGATTTGGATGGTAAGACCACCGAGCTGGGTGTAAAACTATTAACGTATAACTTACAACGTATAACCTATAACATTTTTCCCAATCCAACTACGGGTAGTATCCATGCTAACTTCGAAAAGGGTAAGTACAATAATGTAATACTTACGGATATGACGGGAAGGATATTAACCGAACAGGCGATGGACCACGAGGCTCAAAGCGCTGCTTTTAACCTTTCGGGTTACCCGGCAGGTAATTATTTCCTGATGTTTGTGGGGAATGGCGTTAAGGTAACTGAAAAAGTGATAAAGAAATAAAAAGATTTGCAACGCTGTCAGGGTTTTAAACCCTGACAGCGTTATATAATCCCATTAATGCCCGGAAGCCTGGTTGATGGCTTGCTGCTCTTTCAGCCCTTCCACATTATTTTTATTGCCGAAATTTTCGGTTTTATCGGCAAAGTAAGCCTGGATAGCACTTATGGTATCAAGGTTGTCAGAAACGCGTTGATGCATATCGGTCAGGTCTTTTTCCAGACGTTTATCGCCCAGTTCAATGTTATCAACTTCAATTTTCCCGATCTTCTGAATGATTGCCTGTTGTGAATGCTGCAGATCTTCCAGTTCGCGGACAATTTTTTGCATCAGTTCAAATTTTTTTAACGTGTCCATAAAGTAATTATGTTGGTTTGTATACATACAACCAATTACCTTGCCAGAATCAAAAAATCAGTACCTGATTTTAAAATGCTCTTTTGCCTGTCCTGTTTTAAAGAATACCAGGCCGATCCAGAACAGGTCTACGGTTACGGTTACCTGCGGATGATCTTTGATGCGTTGCCAGGCTTCCATCATACCGGCGCTCCAGTAAATATCATCAAATATCAGTATGGTATCTTCGTGCACTTTGGGTAAGCTCCAGTTAAAATAGCTCAGTGTGGCATCCTTACGGTGATTACCATCGATGAACATGAAGTCTATCCGGTCAAGATCATGAATAATACCGGGAAGGATGGTATCGAAGTTGCCTGTAAGCAGCTCAACATTTGCCGCTGATGCCTGTTTGAGGGTTTCGCCGGCAATGGCCGAAGTTTGCGGACATCCTTCTATAGAAATGATCCGGGCTTTGGGGGCAGCTTTGGAAAGATACGAGGTGGTAATGCCCAGGCAGGTACCAAGCTCGATGATGGTTGAAGGATCAGATCTTGCGGCAAGCCGGTAAATCAACTGGGCCAGCTTAGGCGGTTTTAAGGCATGTCTGGCGATCTGTTTTACCTGTCTGGTACGGTTTTTATTCACATGCGAACCGGCGCCCAGATCGGTAACGGTAATGCTGCGCTCATCATGCAAAAGCTGGCGTCGTAACGCTTCAATTTCGTGGTAAACGGGCTTCGCACCGGTATCGTATATAACCTCATCCACCAATCGGTATACAAACGGCGAATGTACGCCATGACGGGTTTTGGCCGGGAAATAATGTTGTAAATAATTTCTTACAAATTGCAGGTTAACCATGCGGCGAAGTTACGGCTTTAGATTTTTAGTTTGTTAGGTGTCCGTCTTTCATTACTCGTTCTTCGACTTCTACTTTCTGCCTTAATAAAAATTAAACAGATTATTGGTAAATTGCAATGCTTGAAAAATGTGGACGATGTTATGGATGTAAAAGAAATAGAAGCACTGATTAAATTACTGGATGACCCGGATACCGAAATTGCCAGCCATGTGGAAGACCGGCTTTTTACACATGGCAACGAGGTGATCTCGCATCTTGAAAATGCCTGGGAACAATCTTTTGACAGCGTTTTACAGCAGCGTATTGAGAACCTTATTCATCGCATCCAGTTTCAGAACGTTAAGAACGATTTGCAGCTGTGGCAGCTAAGCGGCGCTTTTGACCTGCTACAGGGCGTTATCCTGGTTAATAAATATCACTATCCCGACCTGGATGAGCAGAAGCTGATCAACCAGATCGAAGATATGAAGCGTGAGATATGGCTGCAACTGGTGTATGATATGAGCGCTATTGAGAAGGTGAAGCTGATCAATCATGTTTTGTACAATATTTACGGCTTTTCGGGCAATACTACCAATCACCAGGATGCTAAAAATTCTTACCTGAGCCAGGTGCTCGAAACCCGGAAGGGTAACCAGATATTGCTGGCCACCATTTACTCTGTTATTGCGCAAAAGCTGGATATACCGGTTTATGGTGTTAACCTGCCCCAGCATTTTATTTTAGCTTATGTTGACGAAAGCCAGAAGGACAATTTCGAAAATGGCGTTATATTCTATATTAATGCCTTTAACCGGGGATTTATCTTTGGACGGCGGGATGTTGATTCGTTCCTGAAGCAGCTAAATATAGCACCTGACAGGCAGTTTTATGAACCTTGCAGCAATTCGGCCATTGTTCAGCGTATTATCCGCAACCTGATCAGTGCGTATGAAAAATCAGGCTCCCAAGAGCAGGTGAGAGAGCTGGAAGAGCTACTGGAAATATTTTTATAGCCTCACCCCAACTCCGCCAGTTGGCGGAAGAGGGAGTAACTTTTACATTGTGTCTTGCTTCTCATTACGGATCTCAGACAATATGCTATGAACCATGAACTATAAGCCATCTTATACCGTAAAACTTATATAACTTAATCCGTTTCCCGGTCAAGGCTGCCGAAGATCATTTTTATAATAGCCAGTACAATGGCAAACAGCATAGCCGATAAAAAACCATTGGTGTTAAAGCTGTCCATGAACCTGTCAACTAACAGCACCATTAAAACAGTAATGATGAACGACATTAGCCCCAGCGTCAGAAAATTGATCGGGAAGGTAAGTATCCGTAATATGGTGCCAATGGTAGCATTAGCCAGTGCAATTAAAATACCGGCAATAATGGCGCTGCCAAAGCCGTCAACATGTACACCCGGAATCAAGAATGCAGCTACCGAAACGGCAATGCCCATTAATATAATTTCAATAATAAGTCTTATCATGGTACGCAGGTTAATAATTAGTTATCCGCCAAAATACATATATTGAATGAATAAAGGATATTTTGGTAGATTTGTTTTCGGGGTGACGCTAATTATATAAAATACGTAGCTTATCAGCCAGATTCGGTGCGGTTAACGGATCGGTGTAATTGCCGTCAAAACGCTTTTGCACACTGGCCAGCAAGGCCGGGCGTTCAACATATCCATACCGGGCCGGATGCTCAATGATCATCTTCATGCAGATAAGCTTATACACGTATGTGCCCGTTTCCGGGTTAAGCCTGAGCTTGAAGTAATTATCCTGGTTCTGGCGGTTGATCTGCTTTTTCAGCTTCACATCGCCAAGGTTATAGGCCGCGGCAACCAGTGTCCAGCTTTTCAGATCGTTGAACATAGAGCGCAGATATTTACAAGCCGCAACGGTCGATTTATGTATGTCCTGCCGTTCGTCTGTTTGTTTATTGACCTTTAACCCGAAAATACGTGCCGTGCCTGGCATAAACTGCCAATAACCAGAGGCGCCTTTGGGCGATGTTCCGGAGCGTAATCCGCTTTCAACCAGCGGGATGTATTTAAAATCATTGGGAATGCCATACATTTCCAGGATTGGCTCTATTACCGGAAACCATTTTGCCGCCTTGCGGTGTAAAACCATTGTTTGCAGGTTAGAATACCGGTGAGCGTTGAGGATTTTTGTCATCCGGTAATCTATTTTTGCATCACCAACAGGTATGTCTTCGTTCGCGAAGTTTAAAGAACTTTCCAGATCATTCTGAAAAGATTCAGCGTTAGGTATTGCTGTGCGCTGTTGAGGTATCGCTACCTTTTTGGGTGTATGTATGCTGGCCGCTATACGGGCCGAGAGCGTTACGATCAGCATCACAGAACACGCTACCAGGTGTTTCTTAATCATGTGATCCTTTCTTGTTTTTAATAAAAAAGTTAGCAAAGATATATAATATGTGCTTAATTGCCAAATAGTTACAAAAATGGCCGTTTTTCAACCCGTTAAAACGGTTTTTTGAATGGCGGCTTACAACCTGATAATAAGCAAACTGAAGGGCCAATTGTTTGTTAATTTTTGTACCTTTGTGCCCCTTTACAAGCAAAGGCAAAAAAGCATCGTATGCCACAACAGTCTAACAGGAAAAGTCGTGACGACAAGTCCGGAAATTCAGGCAGGTCAACATCAGGCCGGTCGCAAAAATCTACCTCAAAAAGAAATTTTAGTGGCGAAAGATCAGCCCGGAGCGGAGACCGTCCGTCTGATAACAAACCGGGCAGGCGTAAGCCATATTCAGGCGATTCTACAGAGTGGAGTGATAAAAAAACGTTCAAAAAGCCTTACGGCGAAAGAGGAACATCCGACAGGAGCAAGCCTTTCGGCGAAAAGCGGTTTTCTGACGACCGGAAATCCCGCACTGGCGATAAGCCGTATGCCGGTAAAAAGCCTTTCGGCGATAGAAAGCCATTTGGTAAGCGTACGGCCAATACACACTCCAACCGAAACGAGGAGCCAGGCTGGACCAGCGAGGAAAAATTTCATGTGCCTACCCGCAGTAAGAAAGCGAAAGAAAGTGATGAGCTGATCCGCCTGAACCGGTATATTTCCAATGCAGGTATCTGTTCACGCCGCAAAGCCGACGAACTGATCGCAGCCGGTGTGATCACCGTAAATGGTGAGGTGGTATCGGAGCTGGGGCATAAGGTTAATCCGGCAAAAGATGCTATCCGCTATAATGGCGAGCTGCTGAAACGTGAAAAAATGGTGTATGTGCTGCTGAATAAACCCAAAGATTATATCACCACTACCGATGATCCGCAGGAGCGTCGAACCGTTATGCAACTGATAGAAAAAGCATCGCGGGAGCGTATTTATCCCGTCGGCCGTTTAGACCGGAATACTACAGGCCTCTTATTGTTTACCAACGACGGTGACCTGGCCGAGAAGTTGTCGCATCCTAAAAATAATATCACCAAGCTGTATCACGTAGAGCTGAATAAAAGCCTTTCGCAAGGCGATCTGAATAAAATAGCATTTGGCCTGGAGCTGGAAGACGGGCCAATTAAACCCGACAGTATAGCTTATGTGCAAGGCGGCAGCAAACGCGAAGTAGGCATACAGATACATAGTGGTAAAAATCGTATTGTACGTCGTATATTTGAACATTTAGGTTACGAAGTGGTTAAGCTGGATCGGGCGGTATATGCTAATTTGACCAAGAAGGATCTGCCACGCGGTAAATGGCGTTATCTTAACGAAAAAGAGATCATCCAGCTAAAACATTTGATACATTAGAAGGTTGAAGGCGTAAGAGGGTAAATGATGACAGTTGACAGATGACAATTGACAGATGATAATTGACAGCTGACAGTGTCTATGGTTCATAGTTCATGGCGGATAGTTGGAAAGGGACAAGAAGGTAAAAGACGGGAAGAAGGTAGACGGTTTAAGGCATAAAGCAAACAATTAATCACATGGTTTATCTTAATACTAATTACTGCGACCTGATACTGATAACGAACAACGAAAGACGAACAACGGAATGAACAGAAACTTTTTCGGCAAGAAGATTATATTGCTTTTCGCATTTATCAGCACAATGGGAATAACAGAAGCGCAAACCTATAATCTGCTCATTGGCACTTATACCAAATCGGGCAAAAGCGAAGGTATTTACGTATATACGTTCAATGCCGAAACCGGATTCCTGAATCCTAAAAATAAGGCTACAGGTATCGAAAATCCATCGTACCTGGCGCTTTCACCAGACCTTACCAAAGTGTATTCTGTTTCGGAGTTCGGTAAAGAACGCAACGGAAGCGTATACGCCTATGATTTTGATGCGGCCACAGGTGGGCTTAAATTTCTTATTAAAAAACCCTCGATTGGTGCAGGCCCATGCTATATTGCTGTTGATGCCCATGCTAAGTATGTATTTACCGCTAATTATGCCGGAGGCAGCTTAACCGCTATTCCGCTTAACAACGATGGTTCATTAAGCGACAGTGTGCAGCTTATTCAGCATACCGGCAAAAGTATCAATCCCACCCGGCAGCAGGAACCGCATGTGCATAGTACGGTATTGTCGCCGGATAATAAGTTTGTTTTTGTGTCTGATTTAGGGACTGATAAGATTTATAGTTATCGCCTTTCGGCGGATAATAAGTCAAAGCCGTTAGCTGCCGCGAATCCTCCGTATGTGCAGGTTAAGGCCGGGAACGGTCCGCGGCATTTGGTGTTTAGCAACAATGGTAAATTTGCCTACCTGATAACCGAAATGGGAAGCAACGTGATCGCCTTCCGTTATAAAGATGGTATGTTAAAACAATTGCAAAGTACAAGTATGCTGCCCGAAGGTTTTACAGGGAAAGCAGGAGCGGCAGCCATTCATATCTCACCTGATGGCAAGTTTTTATATGCATCAAACCGGCTTGATTTGAATGAAATTGTGATCTATAAAATCAATACCCACACCGGTAAATTAACATACGTTGGCCGGGAATCGTCAAAAGGTACGCACCCGCGTGATTTTGCCATCGACCCAACCGGCAATTTTTTGCTGGTTGCCAACCAGGATACCAATGACATCTATGTATTCAAACGCAATAAAACCACCGGACTGTTAACCTATAACGGTAATAAGCTGGAAGTTGGCCAACCGGTTTGTTTGAAGTTTGTACATTAAACAATTGCTTGTCGCGATGTGTATGGCGTATGTTCTCACATCATAATCTTGTGTAAGCCAGGTGATAGCGCTCGTTTGTAACGAGTGCTTTATTTTGTTGTGATTGTATCACAAACAAGCATTTTTTTGTGGCGTTATAAACACCTGATAAGGCTGCACTCGTTACAAGCGAGCGCAAGCGGTTTGTTTGAAGTTTGTACATTAAACAATTGCTTGTCGCGATGTGTATGGCGTATGTTCTCACATCATAATCTTGTGTAAGCCAGGTGATAGCGCTCGTTTGTAACGAGTGCTTTATTTTGTTGTGATTGTATCACAAACAAGCATTTTTTTGTGACGTTATAAACGTCGGATAAGGCTGCACTCGTTGCAAACGAGCGCAAGCGGTTTGTTTGAAGTTTGTACATTAAACAAATTGTGTGTTGCGATGTGTATGGCGTATGTTCTCACATCATAGTCTTGTGTAAGCCAGGTGATAGCGCTCGTTTGTAACGAGTGCTTTATTTTGTTGTGATTGTATCACAAACAAGCATTTTTTTGTGACGTTATAAACGTCGGATAAGGCTGCACTCGTTGCAAACGAGCGCAAGCGGTTTGTTTGAAGTTTGTACATTAAACAAATTGTGTGTTGCGATGTGTATGGCGTATGTTCTCACATCATAGTCTTGTGTAAGCCAGGTGATAGCGCTCGTTTGTAACGAGTGCTTTATTTTGTTGTGATTGTATCACAAACAAGCATTTTTTTGTGACGTTATAAACGTCGGATAAGGCTGCACTCGTTGCAAACGAGCGCTAACCGGGATAGTCTCAATACGCACTACCCAATACTAACCCAAAGGCTGGGGAGAAGCTCCCAAATGACCTGCAATCCTCTCAGCAGTGAGGCTCATGCCATCCAGGATATGCTGCGCTTGTGAATAAAATTGTCCGCGGGTGGCCAGCCGTTCGCGTATCAGGTTAACCAGCGCTTCGCCACGCAGGTTTTGTAAAGCCGGCCGTTCATGTACATTCGGTGTATCGAGACGTGCTGCCAATGCTTCGGGGGACATGGAGATATAAACCGTGGTGCCATGTTCATTCATCCAGGTCATGTTATCAAAAAAGCAGGGTAATCCGCCACCGGTTGCTATCACTACGTTTTCGCTAAAAGGATAGGATTGCAGCATATCCCGTTCATACTCACGGAATGCCTGTTCGCCAAACCGGTTGAAATATTCGGGTATTGACATTCCGGTGCGATCTTCAAACAGTTTATCCAGGTCGATAAATTCATAATTCAATTTATTGGCCAGTTTGCGGCCATGCGTAGTTTTTCCGCAACCCATAAATCCTACCAGGAAAATTCTCATAGCAAACCCTCCCGTTTCATAAAGATATAGTCGGTAACCGGTGGCTGATATCCGCCTTTGCGGAAAATAGAAGCAATTTGTGCCCGGTGATAGGTTGAATGATTGATAACGTGAAATAAAATATCGCCTACAGCATCCGTAAATTCTTCACCTTGTGAATTGGCATAGCTTACCCTGGTTTCCAGCGGGTAGGTATCCAGGCAATATCGCAATAAGCTGGCATTTTCGGCCTGAATTTGCCGGAAATTGCTGACAGAATGATGCTGAAACCGTTCGTATTCCTGCGGTTCGTATTGCATACGCTTAACCCAAATGTGTTGTGAGTTTAATACATGGCTGAACAGGGCTTCGGCCTGGGGAATAGGTGAGGTCATGCTTTCAAATACCGAGATAATACGTTTATCGGCTATAAAGGTATAGTTTAGTAGATCATCAAGTTTATCGCGAAAGCTTTGCATGATTATTAAAGTCAAAATTAAAAATCTTATAACTGGCTTATATTGGCCTGATCCCGGATTTTAAATCCGGAGTTATAGCCATCGGGATTACAAATCCCGATGAGCATTACCCTCACTTAATAATGCTGAAAATACTTATTCTCAAGCTCCTGGTAACCCGGTAAGGTGTGATAATGCCACTTATTAATCACCACGCCATTTTTTAATAGCAACAACCCGGGATTAGCCCTTACCATACTTTTTAGCGGAACGGCATCGGCATAGAATATTTCCATCATCAACTTATTTTGTCTGGCAAAAGCCTGTGCGTCCTGCGCCGATGCCGATGTGAGCAGCACGGTACGAATATTATAATTTTCGGCGGCATTAATTGCCAGCGCATTCATATCGCCAATGGCATGAATGTCGGTTGCCTTCAGATCGTATGCAACAATAACCAGGTTATAGTAAGGATTTTCAAGCAGTTCGCTGGTATAATCGGTGCCTTGTGCATCGGTAATTTTCAGATCGCTGATCTTCGCGTGATAACCTTCTTTTACCAGCCGGCTTTTCGGTTCGCCGGTAATTAGCCAGTTCTCGTCCTTCCATATTTCCGTTTTCAGGTATTCTTTATCGGTCATGATTTTCTTTTCACCGGTTTTTTTGTTGACGAGGTTATAGGTGATCTCATATTCATCCAGCGGTGCTCCCGGAGGTATTTTCATTTCCTCGGGTAAATTAGCGCCGATCTTATAGGGAAGAAAATCCATCACCGGCAGGTAATTGTAGGTGTAAATACCCACTCCAAAGCCGATCATGATAATGAGCAGCAGCACAATTTGCTGTGCTTTCGCGGATGTAATAACCGGTTGTATCCGTTTTCGGTTAACAAACAGGACAATAATCAATACCAGCAATACCAGGTCTTTGCTGAACGATTGCCAGGGCGTTAACGGAATGGCATCGCCAAAGCAACCACAGGTACGCACCACATCAAAGGCTGCCGAATAAAAGGTAAGAAATGTGAAGAATATAATGAGCAGCAGTAAGCCCCAGGCTACTTTAATACCCTTAATGCCCAGTATCAGGGCGGCTCCTAAAATAATTTCGAGGGCGCACAGGCTGATAGCAATTGCAGTAGCAAAATCATTGAGAAACAGCAGGTGAAAAACTTCGAAATATTCCTGCAATTTATAGCTGAACCCCAGCGGATCGTTGGCTTTGATCAATCCTGAAAAGATAAACAATAATCCAACCAGCCATTTAGCGGCTTCAACCACAAACTTGTTTGCAGAAACGGTACGTTTTTCCATATCAGCTTAGTTTAATCAGGGCAAAAACGGCATAATTCAGCATATCCTGGTAGTTTGCTTTTACGCCTTCGGATGCCAGGGTTTGCCCCTGGTTATCTTCAATCTGCTTCACCCGCAGCAGCTTCATCAGTATCAGATCCGTTAATGAGCTGATACGCATATCACGCCAGGCTTCACCATAATCGTGATTTTTAGCGAACATCAGTTCCCTGGTTTCGGCTACTTTTTTATCGAACAAAGGTTCAACTTCTTCAGCGCTCAGTTCCATCTTATCGTTGTCGCTCAGTTCCAGTTGCATCATGGCAATAGCACAATAATTCACAATGCCTATGTATTCAGATACAATACCCTCGCCAACTTTAGATATTTTTTTCTCTTCGAGTGTGCGAATACGCTGGGCCTTGATAAATATCTGGTCGGTAATAGAGCTGAGGCGAAGTATGCGCCATGCCGTGCCGTAATCGGTGGTTTTCTTTAAAAATAAGTCCTTACAGGTTTTAATAACCGAATCGTATTCTGCTGATGTTCTGGCTGACAAGCTTTCTGTGTTTTTTTGGTGAAACAATCAAATTGTTAGTACTTTGCTGTACTAATTTATGTGCGATAAAAATACATTTTTTAATTCAAAGACAACGTTAAATGCAGCGGGAAAGCTGATTGATCTTTCCCTGCCCAGGGTAATGGGAATATTGAACATTACGCCCGATTCTTTTTTTGATGGCGGCAGGCATGATGTTCCCGATAAGGCCCTGCAACAGGTGGGCCGGATGCTGGAAGAGGGGGCTACCTTTATTGATATTGGCGCTTATTCATCGCGACCGGATGCGGCCGATATTCCGGAGAGTGAGGAATTGCAGCGATTGCTACCGGTAATACAAGCTATCGTGAGGGAATTTCCTGAAGCCATTATTTCGGTAGATACCTTCAGGTCGGCGGTTGCCCGTGCTGCTATCGGAGAAGGAGCGCATATTATCAATGATATTTCGGCTGGTGAGCTGGATAAGGATATGTTTGATACGATGGCGAACCTGAATGTTCCGTACATCATGATGCACATGCGGGGAACGCCCAAAACCATGCAAACATTAACGGATTATGACGATCTGGTGGGCGAGATGATCGCCTATTTTAGCGCTAAAGTTCAGCGGTTAAAAGAGCTGGGTGTACCCGATGTGATCATTGATCCGGGCTTTGGATTTGCCAAGACCCTGAAAGATAATTACAGGTTGCTTAACGCGATGGAGCAGCTTAAGGTGCTGGAACTGCCGGTACTGGCGGGGCTATCCCGAAAATCGATGTTGTATAAGCTGCTCAACATAACACCGCAGGAAGCATTGAACGCAACAACGGCAGCAAATACCATCGCTTTGCTGAAAGGCGCTTCAATTTTACGGGTGCACGATGTAAAGGAAGCTGTGGAATGTATTCAAATTGTGTCGGTTACAACATCGACGGTATTGCCTTTTACTTCCGGCTAACTCGCCCTTCGTCCATGCAGCAGCTTATCCACCGCATCCTGTAATGAACCGGCACGAACCACTTCGCCTGAATTGACAAAATAAATTTCGTCGGCATTTTCAATGGTATTTAAGCGATGTGCAATAATCACCAATGTGGTATCTTTTGGTAGCTTGTTCAATATTTTATCCAGCAGCTTTTCGGTCACCGTATCAATATTGGCTGTTGCTTCGTCTAAAATCAGCACCTCCGGATTACGAAGTACGGCCCGTATAAAGGCAATAACCTGTTTCTGACCAAGGCTGATGCTGTTCGCTCCGGGCAGCACCTGTGTTTCCAGTCCGTTTTCAAAAAGCGCCAGCAATTCTTCCAGTCCGGTTGCCCGGATAAGCTCGTACAATTGTTCATTGCTGTAATCGCGGTAAAACTCGTTCCCGTAAAGGATATTATCCTTAATCGTGCCGGTAAATAAGAAAGGTTCCTGTAAGATAAAGCCAATTTTCCGGGTACGTTCAGTATCGCTATATGAACGGATATCCTTACCGTCCAGGAAAACGGTTCCCTGGGTAGGGTCGTACAGGCGGGCCATTAACGAAGCGGTTGTAGTTTTCCCGCCTCCGGTAGGGCCAACCAGGGCGTAAGTTTTCCCGCGTTCCAGCCTGAGGTTGATGTGGTGTAATATTTCTTTGCCTCCCGGATAGCTGAAATGAACGTCCTTAAATTCAAGCAGGGCATCAGCCGAACCGGCTTCCGGGTTATCTACAACAGTTAAATTGGTATCAAGCGCCAGTATGAGCGAAATGCGGTCCCATCCGGCCATAGCCACCTGGAAGTTTGACCACAGGGCGGCCAACTGCCTCAGCGGATTATAAAAATTGGTGGTATAAGAGAGGTAACTCACCAGTAAACCGATGCTGAACTGTCCGGCGGCAATCAGGTAGATACCAAATGCGAGCACAATGAGCTGGGCGATGCTGGCGAATAATCCATAAACGGGCATGAAGATATTATTGGCCAGACCGGCGCTAATAGCCGTGCGGTAATTCTGCCGGTTAGCATCGTTAAACCGTTTGCGGAAATAATCACGGCGGTTAAACGCGATAATAACTTTAAAGTTATCCAGGCTTTCCTGGATTTCGGCGCTCATGCCGCCCACGCTTTTCAGGTTAACGGCATTCTTTTTCTTCACCCAGGGTGATACAATTCTGGTAAACAGTAAGATAAATACGGCGGGAACCAGCGCAGCGGCACCAAGCTCAACGTTAATGACCAGCAGGAAAATCCCGGCGCCGAGCATGGTAAAGATGCTGCCGATAAACTGCATCAGCGATTGCGAAAAGAACTGGTTGATTTTATCGGTATCGTTATTGACCCGTGAAATGAGGTCGCCGGCCTTATTCTGGTTAAAAAATGCAACCGGCAATTGTTGCAGCTTATTAAAGATAGCATTACGCAGGGTAAACAGCATGCGTTGTCCCACGCTGCCCATCAGCTTGGTTTGCAGGTAGCCGGTTACCAGCGCCATAAGGTACATGGTGAACAGTATGCCCGAAAAAACCAGCACGCCATGATATTGTTTGGTGACCACATACGTATCAATGGTATGACCAATCAGGAAAGGCCCCAGCAGGTTTAATGCGGCATTCAGGAGTATCGCTATAAAGGCCAGCGTCAGGTTTCTTTTTTCGTGCTGGATAAGCTGGAACAGCTTTTTGAGTGCGGCGTAAGTTGAAACGTTTTTTTGCTGCTCAAAAAGTTGATTGAGGTTATAATTCATAGTTGCTGGTGCTTTGTTGTGATTCAAGTATCTGGATATATTCCGGACTGTTGGTCAGCAGTTGCTGATGTGTGCCTCTGGCAATCATTTCGCCTTCCATTAGCAGGATAATCTGGTCGTAATGCTCAACCGAAGCAATTTTTTGTGTAACCGATAACAGGGTCAGGTCAGGATAATTCTTCCGGATATTGGCTAATATTTGTTGTTCGGTATGTGTATCTACACGGGCGGTAAAATCATCCAACAGCAGGATTGTAGGATTAACAGCCAGTGCCCTGGCCAGCATGATGCGTTGTTTCTGTCCGCCAGAAAGGCTGGAACCACGTTCTGAAACCAGGGTATCTAATTTTTCGGGCAGGCTTTCAATGAATCCGCCGAGCTCGGCGGTAGCTATGGCTTTTTCCAGCGAGGCATCCGTCACAGTATCGCTAAAGGCGATATTCTCGCGGATGCTCATGTTGAAAATAATGCTATCCTGGAATACAAAACCAACCTGTTTATAAAAGGTTTCGGCGTGGTACTCGCTAATGGCATGACCATCATACAGAATGGTACCGGAATCAGGCTGAACCAACCCGGTGAGCAGGTACAGCAATTGCGTTTTTCCGGCCGCTGTAGGTCCGATAATGGCTGTCCGGGAACCAGGTTCGACCGAGAAGGAAATATGTTTTAATGCCGGTTTCTGGTGGTAAGTTAATGTCACGTCTTCCAGGCTGATTGCGCCGCTTAACGGTGTGTTCAATGTTCCGGTGCTTGCTGTTACCGGCGCTTCTATCACATGGCTTATCCGATTATACGAAGCTGTGGCCTGGGCAATCACATTGCTCATAAAACCAATAACCAATATCGGGAAAATCAGCATGGCCAGGTAACTGTTAAATGCCGCAAAATCGCCCAGGCTCATGTTGCCGTTTATTACAAAATGTCCGCCCAGCAACAGGATAGCCAAAGCGGCCATGTTGGCTGTAAAAACAATGACCGGTATTAGCCCGGCAAATAGTCGTAAGATGGCTAAACCGAAGCTTTTGGCTTTGGTATTGGCTTCGAGGAATTTATTGTACTCCAGTTGTTGTGAGTTAATGACGCGGATGAGCGCTGAACCTAAAATACTTTCGTTAATGACCTTGTTAAGCCAGTCTATTACGCCGCGGCTTTGGATAAATAGCGGTCGTACCTTGCGCAAAACCAGGAAGAATGTTCCCCCGATAATTGGGATAATGGCAATAACTGCCAAAGCCAGTTTCCAGTTAATGCTGATGAGCAGGATGCTTGCCCCGATAATGATGAACAGCGATGAGGCAATGGAAACAATGGCTTGTGCCACAAACTGCTTGATGGAGTCTACATCGGCGGTAAGATTGGTTAACAGCTTGGCCGGGTTAGCTTCTTCGATGAAGGCAAAGCTTTGTGCCGATATTTTATCTGAGAGCTGTGTCCGGAGGTCGCGGGCTACCCGTTCTGAAGCATAGGTTTGGATAATGCTTTGCAGGTAAGTGAACACAAATACCACCACGGCAATGGCAGCAAATTGTATAATGATGCGGTTAAACGAAAAATTATCGTGATTGAATGCATCAATGCCGTTCCCGATAATTTTAGGTAGCCATAGGTTTAAGCCGTTACCCAGCAAGGCCAGTAGAATAAGCAATGCCAGCAACCCGCTGTAGGGTTTCAGGAGACTAAAAACTCCCGGTTTATTGTTATTTGTTGGTTTGTTCATGTGTTTGCTTTGTGGCCTCACCCCTCTCTCCAAAGGAGAGGGAGGTAGTTTATGCTCTTTATCTTGTTTCTTGATTCTATGTTCTTGTATCTCTTTTATCGCTTTTCACTTTCAACTTTTCACTTTCAACTTTCATCCGGTTTCAGGCCTTTTAATACAATTTCCAGGGTTTGGTTCATAATATCTTCCGAAAGGGTGAATTTATTTCCGGCCATATTTACGCCTAACTGGTGAAACTGTACCAGGCTGTACAATGGCGCAAATGCCACTGACCAGTACACTTCCACCGGGACTTTGACCAATTCTTTTCGCTCAATGGCATGGTGCACAAACCGATCCATTTTATCTTTAAACGTTTCATTTACCATACCAATTACTTTTTCGTGAAGTGATGAATGCCGGATTTGCTCTATGAAAATTGCTTTGTCTTTATGCTCCATAATGTATCTTGAGCGATTCATCCATTGGATGCGCAGCCCTTCGCTGAAAGGCATAGCCGGGTCGAAATTTTTCATGGTTTCTTCGGACATTCGCTGACTTTCTTCTTTGTATAAGCTCAAAATCAGGTCCTCTTTATCTTTGTAATAAATGTAAATGGTGGCCGGCGATACTCCTGCAGCCCTGGCCAGCTTTTGTATGCTGAATTCGTCCAGGCCCTTTTTTACAATCATATCCAGGGCAGTTTGCCTGAGCTTTATCTCTTTATTACTGTCACGGTTCCTCATTCGCCGATAAATATAAATGAATGTTCATTCTTTTAAAAGGGTCAAGAGAAATTTCTTATAGAAATATTACAGGAATGATAATTGCATAAGAAGTTCTGCAGTACCGTTGAAGAATATCTTATGAACTTAAAGCCTAAAGAAGTTTTAACGGATGAGGAGATACAGAAAGGATTGCGGATAGTTATCTGGGACGGCCTGTCTGTCGAGGTGATGACCGTTTTTACCGGCGGGGCGTTCCTGGTAGCCATGGCTTTGCTGCTGGGAGCTAATAACGTACAGATTGGTTTGCTGGCAACGTTATCGCTGGTTACCAATATTTCGCAAATGCTTTCGATCTGGCTGGTTCGCAGATTTAATAACCGGCGGGCTATTGCAGTGTATTGTGCTTTTCTGGCACGGATACCGCTTATTATTATTGGCGTTAGCGTGTTATGGTTTTCGAATGGCACGCTTAACCTGCTTATCTTCTTCCTGTTTTTTTACTATTTCTTCGGTTCTATTGCCGGACCAAGCTGGAATTCGTGGATGAAGGATATGGTTCCTGAAAATATGCTGGGTAGTTATTTTTCACGTCGCAGCAGGTACACTCAAACTCTTAATGTGGTGCTTAGTATCATACTGGCGTTGGTATTAGACTTCATAAAAGAACGTTATAAGCAATACGAGCTTACCACCTATGCCATTTTCTTTATAATAGCCGGTGTAATTGGCGTTACCGGCGGGTACATCCTGTCAAAGGCTCCTGAACCGATGGCTCACGTATCGAATGCCAATATGTTTACCTTATTCAGACAGCCGCTTAAAAATGCTAATTTCCGGCGTTTGCTGGTATTTAATTCGGCCTGGGTATTTGCCCTGAATATCGCTACGCCGTTTTTTACGGTTTTCCTGCTGAAGGGCCTGGGATTACCGCTTTCGTATATAATTATTCTTACTATTGTTAGTCAGTTGTTTAGTATTCTGACCTTACGGATGTGGGGCATTTTCTCCGACCGTTACAGCAATAAAAGTATTATCGCGTTAAGCGCACCGCTGTATATTGTATGTATTATAGCCTGGTGCTTTGTGGGCATTTACTCGCAACGGTATGCAAACCTTATTTTACTGGCTATCATTTATATGTTTACGGGTATCGCTACTGCGGGCGTCAATCTTTCGCTAACCAATATTGGCCTGAAGCTGGCGCCAAAAGAGGATGCTATTGTGTATCTTTCGGTAAAAAATATCGTTACAGCGATATTCTCTTCGCTGGGCCCGTTATTGGGCGGCGTTCTGGCCGATTATTTTACCAACCGGAGCCTGCATATTTCGGCTCAATGGATTAGTCCGCATATTAATAAAGTATTTCGTTTGGTTGAGCTGCACGAATGGAATTTTCTGTTCCTGATTGGTGCGTTGCTCGCACTGTTCTCGCTGGAACTGCTGACACGTGTAAAGGAAGTGGGCGAGGTGGATAAAGATATTGTGAAGCGGATCATGCGCACCAGTATCCGCAGTAACCTGAAGGAATATTTCCTGATCGGAAACATCATCAGCTGGCACGAGCAGCTTAAGGCCATTTTACGAAAGAAAGGACGGCCTTATACAAAGATCTGACAAAGACCTTGATACAGGAATTGTCTACGCAATAACTATTTCAGCTTCGCCAACGCTTCCCGAACCCGTGGTATCATGGCTTCAATATCCGCCAGCGAGCATGCGCCAACCGATGCCCGGAACCAGGTCAGATCATGGCCGGTGCCGAAGGCTGAGAAAGGTACCAAAGCGCCTTTAGCCTCCTTGATCAGGTATGAATTAATATCAGCCGAATCGTTCAGCACTTTACCATCCGGTGTGGTTTTGCCTTTGATATCGATTTGAACCGTCAGGTAAATAGCGCCCATTGGCTCAATAGCGTTAACCGGGAAACCTTCCGATTTCAGTTGCTGAAATCCGGTATATAACGCGTCCAGACTTTTACGGATACGCTGTTTAAAATTGTCCAGGAAATTATCCACGGCAGCAGCATTACGCAAAAAACCGGCCATGGCTACCTGTTCGGCTTTTGGTGCCCAGGCGCCCATGTGCCCTACAATGGCTTTCATGTTATCAATAATATGTGCCGGACCAAATCCCCAGCCCACACGTACGCCCGTAGCCGCGAAACATTTGGAGCTTCCGTCGATAAACACGACATAGTCCTTCAGCTCCGGACGCAAGCTTACCGGGTCGTAATGTTCAAAATCGCCAAAGGTTAATTGCGAATAAATCTGGTCGTATAAAATATAAAGCGGTTTTTCTCCTGCTTTACGCGATTTGTTTTCTTCAATCACCACATCACAGATAGCTTCCAGGTCAGACTTCCGGAACATGGTTCCCGTTGGGTTCAATGGAGAGCACAAAGCCAGCATGGTTGCCCCCTTAACATGCGGCCGGATATCATCAGCCGTAGGCATAAAATTATTATCCGCATGGGTTTGCACCATCACACCACTAGCGGAGGTCAAATCGCAGTAATGGTTATTGTTCCAGGATGGCGCCGGAAAGATCACCTTGTCGCCCGGGTCAACCAGCGTGAGGTAAGTACCATAAATTAACGGCCTCGAGCCACCGGATATCAGAATCTGGTTAGCGGCATATTCCAGGCCGTAACGTGTTTTCAGAAATTCAGAAACGCTCTGGCGCAGATCCAGCACACCGTCTGCCGGCGGATAATTGGTCTGGTTGTTATCGTACGATTGCACAATAGCCTGTTTCAGCTCTGCCGGAATAGGGTAAATATTGGAATCGAAATCGCCAATGGTCAGGTTGGCAATGTTTTGTCCTTGTTTTTTCAGCTCGTTAATTTCGCCTGCAATCTTTATAATTTCAGAACCGGTAAGATTCTGCGCTAATCTGGATATACTCATTGTATCTGTTATGCTAATAATTGTTGTACGGCGTTATGCACTTTTTCAAACCCGAACTGGCTGATAACCGTCTGGAACGCAGTTTTAATTTCGGGGTTGCATAAATTGCCGATACTTCCTTCGTGTGTATGATTTACGGTTTTTAATGGTTTAAAAGTTCCTTTTTCGATGTTTGCACCAACATTTTTATAGGCCTCGCGGAAAGGTACGCCTTTCAATACCTCGTTGTTTACTACTTCCACGCTGAACAAGTAAGTGTACTTTTCATCATCCAGGATATTATTTTTTACGCTGATGTTTTGCAGCATGAAGGTTGCTATTTCAAGGCATTCGTTTAGCGAAGTAAACGCCGGGAACAGGTTTTCTTTCAGCAATTGCAAATCGCGATGATAGCCCGATGGCAGGTTGGTGGTCATCAGCGCAATTTCATTGGGCAACGCCTGTATCTTGTTGCACCGCGACCGTATCAGCTCAAAAACGTCCGGGTTTTTTTTATGCGGCATAATGCTCGAACCGGTTGTCAGCTCGTCCGGGAAACTGATGAACCCGAAATTCTGGTTAATGAACAGGCAAACATCCATTGAAAATTTGGCCAGCGTAGCCGCAACTGATGACATGGCTTGCGCCAGGATACGCTCAGTTTTTCCCCGGCCCATCTGTGCATAAACCACGTTATAATTCAAGGCATCAAATCCCAGCAATTCAGTGGTCATGGTACGGTTTAAGGGGAACGATGAACCATAACCGGCAGCGGAACCCAATGGATTTTTGTTACATACCTTCCAGGCAGCCAGCATCAGCTCCATATCATCCACCAGGCTTTCAGCATAAGCGCCGAACCATAAGCCGAACGACGACGGCATGGCTATCTGCAAATGGGTATAGCCGGGCAACAGCTTATCTTTATGTTCTTCGCTTAACGCGATAAGCTGCTCAAACAATGCCTCAACATTTTGCACCATCTCT
Organism: Pedobacter sp. BS3; assembly: GCF_008274585.1. Taxonomy (GTDB): domain Bacteria; phylum Bacteroidota; class Bacteroidia; order Sphingobacteriales; family Sphingobacteriaceae; genus Hufsiella_A. The sequence continues at coordinate 20,752 of NZ_VTRT01000007.1, forward strand.
TCAATACGGCTGCGGAAAAACAATTTCAGGTCAACCAAAACCTGGTCATTGCGTGAGCGGCCGCTGTGAATCTTTTTACCGGCTTCGCCGATACGCTGGGTAAGCAGCCATTCTACCTGCGAGTGAACGTCTTCCACGCTATCTTCAATGGTGAATTGACCGGATTCAATCTCGCGATAGATATTTTTCAACTCCTGTTGTACCAGCTCCAGGTCGCTTTGGGTCATCAGGCCAATACTTTCAAGCATCCGCGTATGCGCCAGCGAACCCAATACATCAAAGGCGGCCATCTCACGGTCCAATTCACGATCCTGCCCAACGGTAAAGGCTTCTACCTGTTTGTTAACGTCTGTATTTTTTTGCCAGATCTTCATGAGTTATAGGCTAAAAAGCCAAATTGTTGCAACGATGCCAAAAATACGTTAATAAATTAATTCCCGCAGCCTTGTTTATACATTGGCAGCTCAGGCATTCTTTACGATTTTTTCCAACATCTGCACGTAGAGCGTTATGCCCTCGCGGATTTCATCCACGTAGATAAATTCATCGGCTATATGCGAACGTCCCGAATCGCCGGGACCAAGCTTTAGCGACGGAATATCCAGCAATGCCTGGTCTGATGTTGTTGGCGAACCGTACGTTGTTCTGCCCAAAGACAGGCCGGCCTGAACAATCGGGTGATTTTTATCGATGGATGAAGGCTTTAACCGGATGGAACGCGGTTTCACTTCGCACGAAACATGCTGCCGGATAATATCGAGCACTTCTTCGTTGCGGTAAGCGTCGGTTACACGAACGTCGACAGTAAAGGTACAGGTTGCCGGAACCACATTATGCTGCGAACCGGCGTTGATAATGGTTACGGTCATCTTCAGCGGGCCAAAAACCTCAGAAACTTTCGGAAACTGGAACGTCCTGAACCATTCGATATCGTTCAATGCTTTATAAATGGCGTTTTCTCCTTCTTCTCGGGCCGCATGACCGGCTTTTCCATGTACGGTACAGTCCAGAACCATCAATCCGCGTTCGGCAATGGCCAGATTCATCTGGGTTGGTTCGCCCACAATGGCAAACTCCAGGGGGCCTAAATCGGGAATTACGAGCTCCAAACCATTGTTTCCGGATATTTCTTCTTCGGCGGTTGTGGCCAGGCAGAAATTATAGTTTAAATTTTCCTGCGGATAGAAATACAAAAAGGTGGCGATAAGCGAAACGAGGCATCCGCCGGCATCGTTACTGCCGAGGCCGTACAAAATTCCATCCTCAACATCAGGTGAAAACGGGTCGCGGGTATAACCCGAATTAGGTTTTACCGTATCGTGATGCGAGTTTAACAGAATGGTTGGTTTCGATGCATCGAAATATTTGTTATACGCCCAGATATTATTCAGTTTGGTATATGTCCTGACACCGTGCTGCTTTAAAAACAGCTCGATAATCTGTGCGGTTTGCCGCTCTTCTTTGCTGAACGAAGGTGTTGCTATCAGCTTTTTTAGCAAGCCGATACTTTCATCCGCCAGTTTGTTTAATTCCATTATTCGATTTAGATATATGATTTAGATTTACGAGTGATACTATCACTCTTCATAAATCCGGTTCACTTTTTATATTTTATGCACATCCATTCATTTTCGTCATGCCGGATTTGATTTGGCATCTTAATGCGATTAGTATGTGTAATTAGACCATTTGTACAAATTCTTTATCCCTTGCTTTAAGATTCCTGCCTACGCAGGAATGACGTATGATGAACGGACCCAGCTTATTAAATTGGTTGTAAAACCTGTTAATCATTATACAATCCGCCTGCTTTTTGTGCCGATAACCGGATGCCTTTAATTAAGGCCGAACTGAACCCCTGGTGTTCCATTTCGTTTAAACCGGCAATGGTACATCCTTTAGGCGAAGTCACTTTATCAATTTCAGATTCCGGGTGACTTTGATTTAATAATAGCAGGTCGGCAGCGCCCTTTGCGGTTTGTACCGCCATTTTCAATGCTTCATCGGCATGAAACCCGATTTCAACGCCGCCCTGCGATGCCGCCCGGATGGCACGCAGGAAAAACGCGATGCCGCAGGCACATAAGGCTGTGGCCGATGTCATCAGGCTTTCATTAATGGTAACTACAGCGCCTACAGTTTCAAACATGCGGGTAACTTCGTCCATATCGTCTTTGCCGGCATTGTCGGTAGCCATGCACGTCATGGACTGGCCAATGGAAATAGCGGTGTTCGGCATAACACGTACCACGCGTACATCGTTACCCAGCTTGGCACGTATATCCTGGCAGCTTACTCCGGAAATGATGGAAATAACCAAATGCTTTTGCGGATTTATAGCTGGTTTAATTTGCTCAAATAAAGTATTCAGCTGTTGTGGCAATACAGCCAGTATCACAACAGATGATTCTGTGACAGCCTGCCGGTTATCGCTGGTTACCTGATAGCCCTGCTCCGCATACGTGTTTAGCGCACTTAAATTTCTGCGGGTTAGCGTAATATCACCGGCGTTAACATAATTGGCCTTTACCAATCCGCTGGCAAGCGCCAAACCCATATTTCCACTACCCAGAATAGCTATTTTCTTCATGTTATTAATTTTTAGCCGTTATTTCAGCATTTTGGTGCCAAAAGTATTGTTATCCAACTGGTCAAGCTCATCGGATTTGCCGATATATACCGCATTAACCCCTTTTCGGATAGCATCAAACGCGTTTTGCAATTTGGGAATCATTCCACCGGCAACTATACCATCGGCTTTTAATTGCTCAAACTGGTCAGCTTTGATTTCATGCACAACCGATGCCTCATCGTTAACATCCCGCAAAACCCCTTTCTTTTCAAAGCAATATACCAAATTGGTTTCATATATTGATGACATGGCTACTGCCAGCGCCGATGCAATGGTATCGGCATTGGTATTGAGCAACTGGCTTTCGCCATCGTGTGTAATGGCCGAAAACACGGGAACGAAATTGCTTTGCAATAATTTGTCCAGAGCGTCTGTGCGTACCGAATGTTCATCCAAATCACCTACAAAACCGTAATCAATGGAAGCCCCCTCTAAATCTCCCCCTAAGGGAGAGACTTTTTGGATTGGACGTTTTTTTGCCCGGATAATATTCCCGTCGGCTCCGGTTAGCCCGATAGCATCGCAGCCTTTAGCCTGTAGCTGTGCTACCATATTTTTATTGATGAGTCCGGCGTAAACCATAGTGACTACCCGCAACGTCTCAATATCGGTTATCCGGCGACCATCCACCATTTTTGCTTCTATTCCCAGCGTTTTGCTTAATTCGGTAGCGATTTTACCGCCACCATGTACCAGGATTTTATTTCCTTTCAGAGCAGTAAAATCCAGCAGGAACTGGTGCAGGTTTTCGGAGTTATCGATAACATTGCCGCCGATTTTTATAACGTAGAGTGAAGGCTTTTGCATGTTTTATTGTAAATCCGATAATATTTGTTTCAATACGGCCTGTGCTGCCCAAAGCCTGTTACCGGCTTCGTGAATAACCAGCGAGTTCGGGCCATCTAATATTTCAGAGGATAATTCCAAATCCCGGCGTACCGGCAGGCAATGCATTACTTTCCCGTTGTTGGTCAGTTTCAGCTTTTCATTGTTCATCATCCAGCCATCGGGATAAGTTAATACTCTACCATATTCTTTATAGCTCGACCAGTTTTTTACGTAAATATAATCGGCTCCGCTCAGGGCTTCTTCTAAACTGTGGGTAATGGTTGCTCCGGGTGTAAAGTCAGGATTTAATTCGTATCCCTCAGGTTGGGCAATGGTAAAATCGAGCATGCTTTCCTGTTGGGCACGACACATCCACTCGGCAAATGAGTTAGGTACGGCCTGCGGCAGGGCTTTTACATGCGGCGCCCAGGCAAGTACAACTTTAGGAAGCCTCACCCCAACCTTCTCCGAAGGAGAGTGAGCTTTCCATGTTTCGGTAATGGTCACCAGGTCGGCAAGGCTTTGCAGCGGATGCCGGGTAGCGCTCTCTAAACTTACTACCGGAACGCCGCAATATTTCACAAATTTATTGAAGAAGTCTTCGTTGTAATCTTCTTCGCGGTTATGCAGCTTGGGGAATGAGCGCAGGCCGAGAATATCACAATACTGTCCCATTACAGCCGCCGCTTCGCGGATATGCTCTACAGTAGTTCCGTTCATTACTACGCCATCCTGTGTTTCAAGCGCCCAGCCTTCTTTATCCATGTTCATTACCATCACACTCATGCCCAGGTTTATAGCAGCTTTTTGGGTACTTAACCGTGTGCGCAAACTGGGGTTTAAGAATACCAGCCCTAAGGTTTTATTTTTCCCCAAATGCTGATGCGCATACGGATTGGCTTTTAAATCCAACGCATCCTGAACTAACTTTTTGATGTCTGTTACATCGTGTACGGAAGAGAAGAGTCTCATTTTAAGTTGTAAGTTTTAAGTTATACGTAATACGTAGTTTGCACTACTTATTTCTAACTTTAGTAATCAAATTAATGAGCATTGCCTTAATAGTATTTATTGTGTTCTCCAATTCAAAAAAATCGGTTTCGGAAATGTATTGCAAATCTTTACATAATAGTAAAAAGTAATCTGTTTCATTTGCAGAACCAAGCGAAATGTTTAGGAAATTAGCCATATCGAGCTGAGAGTTCTTCCCACATCCCTCAGCAATATTTGCAGGAATTGAAGCCGCTGATCTTCTAATCTGACTTGTAATTCCGAAAATCTCTTCTTTAGGGAATTTGGCAGTTATCCGATAAATATCAAGAACAAGCAAGTGCGATTTCTCCCAAACTTTTAGCTCCTTGTAGTTCTGCATAATTTCTTACATAGCTTAAAAACGTATCACTTATAACGTATCACTTATAACCTCTTTAAATGCCTCCAAAAACTCATCTGCATGTTCCTTTGTCAGGTTTAATGCGGGTAGCAGCCGGATAACGTTTGGCTTGGCTTCGCCGGTAAAGATATGATGTTTGAATAACAGGTTCTTTCTTACCGCCGATTTTTCTGCGGGCAAATCAATGCCGATCATCAGTCCCCGTCCACGAACTTCATGAATGCCATCCAGTTTTTTCAACTCGCTAATCAGGTAGTTGCCAACTTCGGCGGCATTTTGCATCAGGTTATCGTGCTCCATAATTTCAAGCACAGCCAACGCTGCTGCACAGGCCAGATGGTTGCCTCCGAATGTGGTACCCAGCATACCATGCCAGGGTTTAAATTTAGGCGCAATAGATATTCCGCCAATCGGGAAACCGTTGCCCATTCCCTTTGCCATGGTATAGATATCGGCCTCAACGCCGGCATAATCATGCGAATAAAATGAACCGGTTCGTCCGTAGCCGCACTGCACGCTATCGGCAATGTAAACAGCATTATATGCATCGCAAAGCGACCGTATTTTTTGCAGGAAACTTTTTGACGCTTCTTTAATACCGCCTACGCCCTGGATACCTTCAATAATAATCGCCGCGATTTCGTCGCCTTGTTTTTGAAAAAGCTCTTCCAGAGCAGCTTCATCATTGTGCGGCAAAAAAATCACATTGCCGGTTTGGTTTACCGGCGCTACAATTTTAGGGTTATCGGTTACAGCAACAGCTAACGACGTCCGTCCGTGGAAAGCGCCGGAAAAAGCTACAACTTTCTTTCTTCCGTTATAAAACGATGCCAGCTTTAACGCGTTCTCATTAGCTTCTGCCCCTGAATTACACAAGAACAGCTGATAATCCGTTTTTCCCGAAACCTGACCGAGCTTTTCGGCCAGTTGCTGCTGTAACGGAATTTTCACTGAGTTGGAATAAAAACCAACTTTATTTAACTGCTCAGTAATGCGTTTTACATAATGCGGGTGGGTGTGCCCGATGGAAATTACAGCATGACCGCCGTAAAGGTCTAAATATTGTTGTCCCTCAGCATCCCAGACATTACTGCCTGCTGCTTTTACAATTTCTATGTTGTTAAGTGGGTAAACGTCGAATAGATTCATTTTGTTAAGGTTTAAAGGTTGAAGGCGGAAGGTTTGAAGGCACAGCCTGACTATCCTGCCCTTTCCTTAAAAATTTAATAAACGCAATTAACATTGCTTTAATCTCATTAATGTCTTTATAAACAATCAAATAGTCTTCTTCACTTATATATCCTAAGTCCTTAATCAGTATAAACGCATATTCCACTTCTTTTGTCGAACCAAGTGCATTATCAAGATAGTGGGTAAAATCTTTGTCTGTGTTTTTTCTAGAACCCTCTACAATGTTTAGTGGAATAGAATACGCCGCTCGTCGAATTTGCTGAGTCAATGCAAATTTTTCTTCCGAAGGCATTAAAGGCAATATCTTTTGATATACCTGCAAGGTAAAAGAATGCGCTTTTTTCCAAATATCTAACTTCTGATAATCTCTCATTGCTTATCGTTCATTTGACCTTCTGCCTTTCTACCCTCCACCTTCAACCTAAAACCCGACAGCCTTCAGCCTCAGTCCAGCCCGCTCATCCAGTCCAAAGAGCAGATTCATATTCTGAACGGCCTGTCCGCTGGCGCCCTTTAGCAGGTTATCGGTGATGCTTACAATAAATAACCGGTTACCGTGCTTTTCTAAATATATCAGGCATTTATTGGTGTTCACCACCTGCTTTAAATCGATATTCTTACGACTTACGTGTGTAAACGGTTCATTAGCGTAATAATCTTCGTACAGGTTTTGGACTTCTTCTAATGACAGGTCGCAGTCGGTGTACATGGCGGCCAGAATACCGCGTGTAAAATCGCCGCGTTGCGGAATAATGGTAAGCTTCTGTGCCGCCCGTTCCAGTAAGGAAAGTTCAGACACCGGCAGAAATCCTGGTTGTAATTGATTTAACGATTCGCTGATTTCCTGCAAATGCTGATGCGTAAATACCTTGTAAACCGATAGGTTATTATTCCTCCAGCTAAAATGTGAGGTTGCCGACAGACTTTGTCCCGCTCCGGTAGAACCAGTGGTGGCGTTGATATGAACCTCGCTTTTCAGCAAACCTTTTGCCGCCAATGGCAATAAACCTAACTGTATACCGGTTGCAAAACAGCCGGGATTAGCAATGTTCTTAGCGGTTTTTATGCTGTCGCGATTAAGCTCAGGTAAACCATAAACAAAAGCCCCTCCCAGCCTCCCCGAAAGGGAGGAGTTGGCCTTCAATCTAAAATCTTGCGATAAGTCGATAATTTTAATACGTTCAGCAACCGGGTTTGCTTCGAGGAACTTCCGGGCATCGCCGTGCCCAACACATAAAAATAGTATATCGGCCTCTCCCAAACCCTCTCCAAGGGAGAGGGCTTCGAGCACCTCGTTGCCACAAAATTTCAAATCAGTATCGCCAAACAAATCGGTATGCACATCCGATATGAAATTGCCGGCATTACTTTTACTGTGCACAAATGCTATTTCAACATCCGGATGATTGACCAGGATACGCAGCATTTCGCCGCCTGTATAACCTGCTCCGCCTATAATTCCCGCCTTTATCATAAGTTTAAAGTTGAATGTTCAAAGTTTAAAGTTCAGGGCTCAAATCTGACTTTCTTAATTAGTGAAATTAACATTGCCTTAATTTCTCCCGCTTCTTTTTCTAATTCCACAAACAATTCGTTATCAATAAATTTTAAATCTTTCGACAATAATAATTGATATTCTAACTCATGAACTGAACCCAAAGCTGTTTGTAGAAAATTCGCCAGGTCTTTTTGTGTGTATCTACCGCATCCTTCGGCAATATTAGTTCCTATGGATGAAGCAGACCGCTTAATTTGACTTGTTAAATTGTAGGTTTCTTCTTTAGGGAAAGACGTAACAACAGCATACATTTTCAATGTAAAATGATGTGCTTTCTGCCATACCAACAGTTCTTTGTAATTTTGCACGGTACTTTTAACTTTCCACTTTTAACCTTCAACTCTGCTCGCTGTTTACCTTATGCCAAATCATTACCTGGTTGCCAAAGATTTTTGAAAATCCTTTCACATCTTCGCCGGTCCAGGCATTGTTCATTTCGCCATAGCTGCCAAATTTGCTACTCATTAAATCGTGCGGCGATTCAATACCGATAACCTGGAAGCGATAAGGCAACAATTCTACAAATACATTTCCGGTCACCGTACGCTGGGTAGAGGTTAAGAAGGCCTCAATATCTCTCATAATGGGGTCGTGAAACTGCCCCTCGTGCAGCCAGTTACCGTAAAACGATGCCAGTTGCTCTTTCCAACTCAGCTGCCATTTGGTTAAAGTATGTTTTTCGAGCGTATGGTGCGCTTTGATGATGATCATCGGTGCAGCTGCCTCAAAACCAACCCGGCCTTTGATACCGATAATGGTATCGCCTACATGAATATCGCGACCAATGCCATACGCTTGTGCAATAGCCTGTAGCTTCTGTATCGCTTTAACAGGAGAAAGTTTCTCACTATTAATACCTGTCAGCTCGCCTTTTTCAAATGATAATTCCAGCCTGCGTGGCGCTGTTTCGGTTACCTGTGTTGGCCATGCTTCTTCCGGAAGGGTATCATGACTGGTCAGCGTTTCTTTACCGCCAACGGACGTTCCCCATAAACCTTTATTGATAGAATACTTCGCTTTTTCAGCATTATAGTTTACGCCGTGCTTGTGCAGGTATTCTATCTCCGCTTCTCGCGATAACTTCAAATCGCGGATAGGTGTGATGATCTCAACATTCGGAATAAGGATATTAAAGATCATATCAAAACGCACCTGGTCATTACCGGCGCCGGTGCTGCCATGTGCCACGTAATCGGCACCGATCTTTTTTACATAATTGGCAATAGCCGTTGCCTGGCTCACCCGCTCGGCGCTTACCGATAGCGGATAAGTGGCGTTTTTAAGCACATTGCCAAATACCAGATATTTAATGCAGCTGTTGTAATAATTTTCAGTTTCGTCTACTACAGCATGCGAAGCTACGCCCAGGACATAGGCACGTTTCTCAATCTCATTTAGCTCTTCATCAGAAAAGCCACCGGTATTCACAATAACTGTATGCACTTCCAGCCCGCGATCCTGCGCCAGATAAATGCAACAAAACGAGGTATCCAAACCTCCGCTAAATGCTAAAACAACTTTTTTCTTCATTATAATTTATGTAAAAATCCGGGTAAAACCGATGTAAAAACAACAATCATTTTTGTGGTACGCCTCAATTTCGCCTCGATACGTTCAAGCAGCGACGCTTTACGCGTTACCTTGCTCATCTGGTCTTCAGCCTGCTTTTGTTTTTCTTCAGGATCCCAGAGCATGGCTGTGCACAAGCAGTTTTTACGCTCTTTCATGGTCAGGATATCGTAGTTTACGCAACTCTGGCAGCCTTTCCAGAAATTTTCATCCTGTGTCAGCTCTGAATAAGTTACGGGCTCATACCCCAGTTCGGAATTGATTTTCATCACCGCCAGGCCCGTAGTCAGACCGAATATCTTGGCTTTGGGATATTTTTCTCTCGATAAGGCAAATATCCTTTTTTTAATGGCTTTAGCCAAACCGGCCTTGCGGAATTCAGGACTTACAATCAAACCTGAATTAGCTACAAACTCACCGTGGCTCCAGGTTTCTATGTAACAAAACCCGGCCCACCGGCCGTCTTTATGCAGGGCTATTACAGCCTTGCCTTCCAGCATTTTCTGCGCTACATATTCGGGCGAACGCCTGGCTATACCTGTACCCCGTGCTTTAGCCGACTCTTCCATCTCCTTACAGATCTGCTCGGCATATACGATATGTTTTTCTGTTGCGGGAATAACAACAAAATCTGATTCTTGCATTTTAGTAAAATACCCGGGTTTTAATCGGACTGGAAAGCTTCTTTTTCAATGCGCCTTCGGGTTAAAATCTATGTTAAAACTACTAAAAGAGACACCGTATTAAACGGTTTGTTTGGAGAGAAAGCCAAAGAATCAAGCTCTTGGCCTAAAAGATCGTCGGTGTTTAAAAACAAGCTTTTCACTGTTAAACAGGGCATACGCAACGCTGAACAAACATCCGTTTGCGCCTTTGGTTGCATTTGCAGCTATGTAAACACCTATATTCATCGCTATGTCTTTTGACTTACAGTGAATTAAATTTGATATCAGGCTGCAAAAGTTCGAATAAAATTTGTTTATTACAATAGTTATTTTTGATTTTATTGTAATTTTTTCAGGTATTCTTATCGCAACATGGTTAGCTTCACTGCGTTGATTTTACAATTTGCCGAACAGGGCGAAAAAACCGGCTGGACGTATATTGAAATTCCGGCACATATCGCTGCCGAACTTCTGCCGGGAAATAAAAAATCATTCCGGGTAAAAGGTACGCTGGATAATCATCCGATCAGGCAGGTGGCTTTAATGCCTATGGGCGAGGGAAATTTTATTATGGCTATTAATGCCACCATGCGCAAGGGCATTAGAAAAGGTAAAGGCGCCACCTTAGCGGTTTCCCTGGAAGTGGATACTTCCGAAATTGAAATATCTCCGGAACTGTTGGAATGCCTGAAATATGAGCCCGAAGCGCTGGATTTTTTTAATTCCCTGACCAAAGGACATCGCAATTATTTCAGCAAATGGATAGAAAGCGCCAAAACCGAAGCCACCAGGGCAAACCGCATCGCAAAAGCGGTTAATGCCTTAGCAAAAGGCTGGAGTTTCCCCGAAATGATGCGGGCTGCCAAAGCACAAAAGCAGTAATTACTGTCGAAAAATCTTTTTGAAAAGCAGTTGCTGTAGTATGTCGGTACCGATAGTCCCGCCATCCGCTATAGCCCTCATTGCATTCGGGGCTGCCGCTGCTGTCGGGTTTAGCTTGATTAGGCCAGTGCTGCTATTACTTTTCTGAGACGTTAACGCAGACAGCGTTCAAAACGCTGTCTGCGTTGTAATCAGACGGAAGGGTATCCATCAGGCAATTTTCCATACACATTTTTGTAGGCCTGTACCAACGGGATCAAAGGCTGATACCTGGCATTTTCATATTCTTCTCTGTGTATCTTGTCCAGATCATCCCGGAGGTTTTTAATTTCCTTATCTCTTTCGATAGTTTCGAGCTGCTTTCGCATTGACTGTTCGGGGCTGTAATCTTCGGGTTTGGTGCTATCAGTATTATCCGAAAGCTGTTTCGGGTCTATCACATACATTCTTGGGAAATGATACCTCCAATCGCCTTTCAAATCTTTGATCTTTTGAAAAATATATTCATAAAACGGCAGCAGGTTTCCTCTTTCGCCTATTACGTAAGTTCCCATATAAAAATCCAAATAGTCGTAATCGCCTGCATGTTCAGGAAAATATTCGTTTAAAAAATCAGCTATAAACCCGCCGCTTCCTCTGAACGAGCCTAAATCATACACTTTGTTATCTGCCCCAATTACTTCATGATTATTAGAAAAAATATCATATACCGTTAAACCCAACACGTACAGAAACTCTTTGCATTCGGGTATATCTCCTAAATCATCCTGCTGAAACTCATGTATATCTTTCTTCTCAATTCCGGTTTTCTTTGTAAGCCTGTTTATATTTTCGCTTATGCGGATATACTCCTCGTATTGTTGTTCAGGTGTAGGATGCAGCAATAATACAAATTCTGAATGTTTCCACCCGTCGGGGGCAATTTTATTGTTTAGCTGCAAAGCATCCCGGAAGATATATTGCAGCATATCCTTACATTCTTTGTCTGTTTTGTATAAAATATCATCTGTCATGCTGTTTTTGAATAAAAACCAATGCTGTCGGATGAAACAATTATTTACTCAAACTATCGGTTAGTTAAGGATAAGTGTTTTTATGGCTGTATGTTGCGGGCATCAATATCGCTGTTTATTTGAATAATTTCATGGGAATATATATAATAATCAGATCATCTTTTAAATCGTTCTGCTATTATCGTTTCTTTACCATCGCTTTAAGCTAATTATTAACAGATTGCATAATGCAAGGTTTATTGTTATCAAACCTGCTTGGGCTTTAAGCCTTTGGCTTTCCGCTTCAAGCTTACTTTCTAACATTAGCCGCCCAATCACCCAGAATATGTTGTATCGTATAAATTTTAGCTTCCTCGTCTGTCAATTGATGCGACCAGTTCACCCGGCTCCCGGGTTTAAAACCCGGCCCTGAATTTTTATACTCGGCATAAAAAGCCGTGCTTTTATTTGATTCCTTTCCCCAGGGATCCCAGCCTCCGGGTTTAATAAAATCCTCCAGGCTGCAGTATAAATAAACCACACGGGCATACGGTCGCCATGGACGACCGAGAAAATACGAGGCCCCACTTTCACCCCTGATATTGCAGTGTAAAAATACATAGCCAAAAGGTGTGTTTTCGGGCGTAGAAGCTGCGGTAATATATTGTCCGCCTTTTTTACAATAAATGGTACAGCGGTTAAACACAGCAGTAGCCGAACCAAAAATAAAATCGGTGGTGCCTTCAATATAACAATCTTCATATAGCTGACGTGCGCTGTAAGTATAAAGCGTATCCTGGAAACCCAGAAAACGGCAGTTCTTAAAATAGCAGCGGTCAGCGGCAACCCAAACGGCTACGGCCTGTCCCACCGGGCCGGACGAATTTTCGAACGTGATATTTTCTGCAGAGAAGTCATCGCCATAAATGAAAAAGCTGGAAGATCCGGAAGTGCCAATGGTCTCGCTAAAAACATTCTTCCGGGTGGCATAATCGTCATAGGTCAGAATGGTTTTATCGGCACTTTCGCCAATAAACTGCACCAATTTTTTAGAGCCGGGGAGGATCAGCTTTTCCTTATAAACGCCGTTCTTTATAAAGATAACGGTAGTCTCATGCCTGAAATCGGGCACGGCATTAATGGCTTCCTGTACCGTTTTAAAATCGCCGCTGCCATCTTGGGCAACTGTAAAGTGCGGTTGGGTATCTGCCTGCAAGCGCAATATGCCCAATAAAATCATAGCAAGCAGCAGAATTGCTTTTCCGGTTATACCTGACATCGTCATGTTTATGGTGGTTAGCTATATCGTTAACAAACAACAATACAACAGTTTACTAAAAAAGCCAAGCAATATACCGGAAAATTTGATGCAATCGTTCCCGGCATCGATGCCGTAATACGACCGTTACGTGAATATTTAATCCGTTAGTTTTTGGATCAATTGCTCCCTGTCCAGTTGCTGCTGCTCGCCGGTTTTCATATTTTTCAGCGTCAGCTTACCCGACTGAATTTCTTCGCTGCCTATCAGGATAACAAACGGAATTTGCTTGGCATCGGCATAGCTCATTTGCTTTTTCAACTTCGCTGACGCCGGGTACAATTCTGTTGCTATTTGCAGCGAGCGTAACTGTGTAAGCAAAGGCAGGGCATAGCGCTCGCTTTCCGCATCAAAATTGGTGATCAATACCTTAGTGGTTTCGTTAGCCGATTCAGGGAACAGTTGGAGCTCTTCCATTACATCATAGATACGATCGGCGCCAAATGAAATACCCACGCCTGTCAGCCCTTTGAGCCCGAACATCCCCGTAAGGTCATCATAACGGCCACCACCGCCAATGCTGCCAATAGAAACACCATTAGCTTTTACCTCGAAGATGGCCCCGGTATAATAGTTCAGTCCGCGGGCAAGGGTAATATCTAATTGGATTTGAGATTTGAGATTTGAGATTTGAGATGTGAGGTCTTTCAGGTATTTAAAAATAGTTTCAATTTCTGCGATGCCTTTCAGCCCGGTTGCTGATACGGCCAGTACTGCTTTTAACGAAGCTATTTTTTCTTCGTTTGTGCCTTCCAGCAGGATAACCGGTTTCAGCTTTTCGATGTCAGAAGCAGTAAAGCCACGTTCAAGCAGCTCATTAATTACGCCATCCAGCCCGATTTTATCCAGCTTGTCAATGGCCACGGTCATATCCACAATGAGTTCCGGCTTGCCGATAATTTCTGCTATACCCGATAATATTTTGCGGTTATTGATCTTGATGGTAACATCGGTCAATCCCAGGTTGCACAGGGCCTCATCGTAAATCAAAATGAACTCCGCTTCGTTCAGCAGGCTGTCTGAACCAACCACGTCGGCATCGCACTGGTAAAATTCGCGGTAACGTCCTTTTTGCGGACGGTCGGCCCGCCAAACCGGCTGTACCTGGAAACGTTTGAACGGAAACGCGATATCGTTCTGGTGCATCACTACATAACGGGCAAAAGGTACGGTGAGGTCATAGCGAAGCGCCTTTTCTGAAATATAGGAGGTTAGTTTTGCACTGCCGTTTTCATCAGTAAAATCAACATCCTTTTTCCGGGCAGCATTCAGAAAATTCCCTGAGTTCAGTATCTTAAAAATCAGCTTATCGCCTTCATCACCGTATTTGCCGGTCAGGGTATCCAGGTTTTCCATGCTTGGCGTCTGTATCTCCTGGTAGCCGTATTTCCTGAACACTGTTTTAATGGTGTCAAAAATATAATTGCGTTTTACCATCTCAACCGGTGAAAAATCGCGTGTGCCTTTTGGAACAGAAGTCTTAATGCTCGCCATGCGGCAAAGGTACAAAAACGGTGAAATGGTTTTTATGTAAAGTTCACGGGAGGTAAATCTTGTTTTTCAATGGTATTGGATATTGAGAAGCGGATGAAGTTCCCTCTCTTTTAAATAAAGCATATCTCTCTGCCAATTCGGTCAGCTCAGTGGTAGCTGTCCGTTTAGATATTTGATTCAGCTCCTGATACTCCTTATTCGTAATCTTACCTTTCTTTTTTGCATACAATACCGCTTTCACTTGTCTTTCATTCAGTCCAAGCGATTGTAAGTATTCCCTATGATAAATGTCTTTCCTGAACTCTACCCAAAAGTCTGAACCCTCAACAAGGTAAGTTGGTTTTGGAAGTCCTTCAGCTACGCACAATTCAGTCATTTTACTGATACCCCGCCCCCATGATTCTACATAAATGCCCGTTGTCATCAGATAAATTACCTTCTTCAAGACGTTCGGGCATGACTCAAATTTGCGAAAAATATGGACATTATGTCCGACCGCCGAAATTTTGTTTATTACATTTATTCCTTATCTTAGCCCTACGGAAATGGTGTCTTCCGATTTAACCGCCCTAAAAAGCTGATGGCGCCTGCAAACAGAATGAGCAATGTTGCTTGTTCTGAAAATTATTTGCAGGTGAATCAGAAAGAATCAAACTTCAGTGTAGATTTTGCCGTGCGGCTTTTAGCTGTGTCCGGTTTTCTTACTGCCTTTTTCTGTCAATTGCAAATAAACACATGATTTAAATGGTATTGACATGAAATTAGCTCTTTTTAGCGATATCCATGGAAACCTGCCGGCACTGGAAGCCGTATTGGCAGATATTGAGGCACATCACCCCGATGATATATATTGTTTGGGTGACCTGGTGAACTTTGCTCCCTGGACAAACGAGGTTATCAATGTACTGCGGGAACGCAATATCCCGGTAATTATGGGCAACCACGATGAGGGCATAGGCCATAACAAAACGTCCTTTGCATTTTCTTTCAGGTCCGAAGAAGAACGGCAGGCCGGCTTGCAGGCCATTGCCGTTACCAATAAGCAGATAAGTGCGGAAAACAGGGAATACCTGAGAACTTTACCCCGTAATATGCGATTGGAAACGGGCGATTCAATCCCTTATATCCGCATGCTGATGACACACGCCAGTCCCGAAAGCATTAACCAGTATATCCAGGAGGATTTTAATGAGCCGGAGCTGCTGGCCATGATGGACAGCTACAATGCGGATATCATGTTGATGGGGCACACCCACCGTCCTTATCATCGCCTGTTGTTTACCGAACAGAACAATGAAAAAATATACAAGCATGCCATTAATGCAGGTTCCGTTGGAAAGCCGAAAGACGGCGACATGCGTGCCGCCTGGTGCTTGCTGGAAATAACAGAAAACAGCTCCCTATATGATGCGGACAGCATACAAGCGCATATCCACCGGGTAAATTATGATTGGTACAGAACCATACAAGCGATAATAGAAAGTGAAATCCCGGATTTATATGCCGAATTACTGATTGGTAGTAGTGCTATATGATTAATAACCGAAACATTTTAAGATATAATTGCAGTAAACTATGAAAATAAAAGAATTAAAAGCAAGAGAAGTCCTGGATTCACGCGGTAATCCAACGGTAGAAGCAGAAATCGAGCTGGCAGATGGCTCAAAAGGCAGAGGAATTTCGCCATCGGGCGCCAGTACCGGCGAGAAGGAAGCCGTTGAACTGAGAGATAACGATGCCAAACGCTACGGAGGCAAGGGAGTGGAGAAAGCCGTTTCGCAGCTCAACAACGAAGTAGCCCGTAGTATCGGCAATGCAGACTTTGATTCACAGGCCGCATTTGACCATTTTTTAATTGATTTAGACGGCACTACGAATAAAGAGCGTTTAGGGGCAAACGCTATCCTGGCGGCATCCATTGCTTTTGCAAGGGCAACGGCCGATGCTAAGAAAATACCCCTCTACCGGCAACTGGTAGAGCGGGAACAGTATATCATACCCGTACCCTGTATGAACGTAATCAATGGTGGCCGGCATGCCGATAATAACCTGGATTTCCAGGAATTTATGATAGCCCCGCATCATGCGCCGTCCTTTAAGGAAAGTATCCGCATGGGCGAAGAGGTGTTTCACACCCTGAAAAACCTGCTGAAAAGTAAAGGCTATTTCACCGGTGTAGGCGATGAAGGCGGTTTTGCGCCCAATCTTAATTCTAACGAAGAAGCTATAGAAGTTATCCTGGAAGCCATTCATCAGGCAGGTTATACACCGGGCACACACATTTCTATATGCATTGACCCCGCAACCAGCGAAATGTGGCAAAATGGCAGATACGTTTTCTATAAGAGCAGCCAGAAACAGGTAAGTTCCGAAGAATTGATTATGCTGTGGGATAAATGGATTAAACAATATCCTATCGTACTGCTGGAAGACGGCTTGGGTGAGAACGACTGGCATGGCTGGAAGGAAATGACCATTGCTTTAGGCAGCAAAGTAGAACTGGTGGGCGATGATATTTTCTGTACCAATCCGAAAATCATTGCCGAAGGTATCAGGCAGGGTATCGGCAACAGCGTGCTGATAAAGCTGAACCAGATTGGAACTATTACCGAAACGCTCGACGCCGTTAAGCTGGCACAGGAAAATAATTATAATTGTTTTATCTCGCATCGCAGCGGTGAAACTGAGGACACCATCATTGCCGACCTGGTAGTGGCAACCAATGCCGGGCATATTAAAACCGGTAGCGGATGCCGGTCTGAGCGGGTAGCTAAATTTAACCAGCTAATCCGTATTGAAGAAGAGCTGGGCGGCAAGGCATTCTTTGCCGGATTAAATACGTTTAAAATATAGTTAATGTAGTTCGATGGAATACCTAAAAGATTGCCTCTTCCGAATAGCGCAGAAAAAATAATGATGACCCTGTTTTCGTCATTGCGAACTGAAGAGGTTGCAATGGTGGGCGGAGTGAAGCAATCTTAATATAGAATGTTAAAAATCAATAAATTACAGTCAAACTTACATTAAATTGCACAAAAACAAATAATGAGCTCGCATAGTAAAATAACATTTAAAGAACACCACATTATTATTAAGCACCTGTTACGCTGGACGATACTCGTTGTTCCCGTTTCGCTGGTCATTGGCAGCATGATTGCCTTTTTCCTGTGGTTGCTTAACACAGCTATCCATTTCCGTTTCAATCATAACTGGCTGTTATTTTTGCTGCCCCTGGCCGGATTGCTCATTCATTTTATTTACCAGTGGATAGGAAAATCGGCAGAAAAGGGCAACAATCTGATAATGGAGCAGATACATCAGGAAGGCGGCGGCGTGCCTAAACGCATGGCGCCCATTATCCTGCTCACTACCGTGATGACGCATTTGTTTGGCGGTTCTGCCGGTCGTGAAGGTACAGCCGTACAAATTGGAGGCAGTATTGCCGCCATGTTTGGCGATTGGTTTAAACTGAAAGGACTGGATATGCGCATGTTGCTGACAGCCGGTGTAGCAGCCGGGTTCGGCGCAGTGTTCGGAACGCCGCTAACAGGCGCCATTTTTGCCATGGAGGTGCTAACTATCGGGCGTATACAATACGATGCCTTGTTGCCGGCCTTGATAGCCGCGGTTATTGGCGACATGACCGTAGCAGCATGGAATGTTCAGCATACGCATTACCATATCGATAACCTGGTGCATGTACCGTTTGTGATGTCGGATTTATTTCATACCGATGTACTGCTGCTCGGCAAAGTGATTATCGCATCAGCCGCTTTCGGACTGGCCAGTTTTCTTTTCGCCGGTATGGTGCATGAAATCAAAACCATCTGTATTAGCATCTTTAAACACTCGTGGATGATACCGGTGTTTGGCGGTTTGGTGATTATCGGCCTGTTTTTCCTGCAGGGTAAACCCGATTATCTCAGCCTGGGCGTAGATGCCGAATACCCGGGAGCGATAACCGTACCCTCGGCATTTCATACAGGAGGTGCAGATACCTGGAGCTGGCTCTGGAAAACCATTTATACCACCATTACACTGGGAACCGGTTTTAAGGGTGGCGAGGTTACCCCACTGTTTTACATTGGTGCTACCTTGGGTAATACCCTGTCAGGTATATTAAACGCCCCGGTAAGCTTGTTTGCCGCGTTAGGTTTTATAGCCGTATTTGCCGGGGCAACCAACACACCGCTAGCCTGTACCGTGATGGGCATTGAGCTGTTTGGCGGTGAACATACTCTGTTGTTTGCTATAGCCTGCTTTACTGCCTATTTTTTTAGCGGACATTCTGGTATTTACAGCGCTCAGCGAATAGCAATCCCTAAAATATTTGATGACCATGTTGCCGATGATGCATCCCTCTCCGAAGCGATGAAGCGTCGTGGATACATCCATCAGAAGTTAAGAAAATACAAATTACCATTTAAGAAAAAGGAAAATGGATAAGCCGGTAATTATTGAGAAAACATTGGGTAAGCTCCAGATTTATGTTAAGCCTATGGAAAAGATACAGGCTACGGGATTTATTCACCGGCTTAAATCAAGACAATTGTACCGTGAGCTGGTTAAATATGCCAAACATGACCACCTGATGAATGCTTCGGTTTATCAAACCCATCACGGTTATTCCATGCATGGCAAAATCAACACTGGAAATGTAGAATTGGCTAACCAGGATTTATTTGTGTGTGTAGAGCTTATTGACGAAAAACAAAAACTGGAAGCATTTTGTCAGAAACATGCAGGCCTCCTGAAAGGAAGAATGCTGGTATTCAAACCGGTAGAGTTTTGGGAGGTTAAGTTTAACTAAACTGTAGAGCCGATTAACTGTAAGTTATGATACATGTAATTTATCTTTATCGTGATGATTCTAAACCAGGTGGGTACTTTAAACCTTTAACTTTATACTTTTAACTTTCATGCGACCCTTACTCATTATATTTTTAGGTGGTGGTTTAGGCTCCGTTTTACGGTACCTGGTAAACCGGTGGGTAACCGGTTTAATAGCCTCTGTTTTTCCCTACGGAACGTTTCTGGTAAACATTACCGCCTGTTTTCTTATTGGCTTTTTAGTTTTTTTTAGCGACCGGCTGGGGGCAGGTTCGCTAAACTGGCGCTTATTCCTGATAACAGGACTTTGCGGCGGTTACAGCACATTTTCATCCTTTACATTCGAAAACGTACAGTTAATAAGCGACCATCAGCTGTTTACCATGTTGCTGTACACCGTGAGCAGTATTGCACTGGGATTTTTAGCAACCTATATGGGCATATTGGTTGCACGTAACATTTAAAAATAGAACGTATGAAGTACGACAGGATTTTAATAGTTGCCGATGACAGTCCGCCATCACTAAAAGCTGTTCAGTACGGCTATGATTTGGCAGCGCAGTTGCATGCGAAAGTAGGATTAATAGGAGTTACCGACCAGGCTTTGGCCGAAGGAAATGTAGATGCGGGGGTATTTCCCGACCAGGCGGCTCATCTTCTGAAAAAGCACATGGAAGAGTTTCTGCACCAGGTTGTCAGGGATTACTCCAATGGTGTTGAAACCGAGATTTTTGCACCGGAAGGCGAGGTGAAAGCCACCGTTCTGCAAATGGCCAAAGTTTGGGACGCACAGCTTATTGTGGCAGGCACACACGGGCGAAAAGGGCTTAACCGCCTGCTAATGGGTAGTATGGCCGAAGGTATTTTGCGGGATTCGCATGTGCCGGTGTTTATCGTCCCGATTGATAAAGAACATTAACAATTGTGCAAATCAGGTTCTTCATTCTGCTGGGAACAGGCCTGGGTATAGTTGCCGGAATAATGGCATATCTTATTGCGTATAACGAGCTCCAGCATCATTTTAAAGGCAGGCGTGTGTTCACAGAATCCGTTAAGAGCGCTGTTGTTGCATTTATTTTCTTTTTTGTGCTAACCATTGCGATTTACTATGCGATTTATAAAAGTAATCTTTAAAAAGCAGCTGATTTGCCTTGTGACAACTATTGTTATATAGCTTAATTATTATGAAACTTTATGTCGTTTGTGATGTTGAAGAAACAACTGTTATTTAGCCGATCCGGCATAGTAATGTTTTACAAAAAATGAGCTCACCCCAGCAAATCACAGAGAAGTTACTGGAAAAAACAGGTATTGTCATTAATGGAGACCATCCCTGGGATCCGCAGGTGCATCATCCCGGATTTTATGATCGTATTTTTAGTAAAGGTTCCCTGGGCCTGGGCGAAGCATATATGGACGGATGGTGGGATTGTAATGCCCTGGATGAGTTTTTTACACGTATATTGTATCACCAGTTAGACAAGAACGTGCCGTTTAACTGGTCAGCTTTCTGGTATGCTCTAAAGGCGAAATTCATCAACCGGCAAACCCGTTCCCGGTCAAAAGAAGTGGCCCTGAAACATTACGATATTGGTAATGACCTGTACCGGAAAATGCTGGATAAGCGAATGGTTTATTCGTGCGGTTACTGGAAAAATGCACAAACCTTAGACGAAGCCCAGGAAGCAAAGCTGGATTTGATTTGCCGGAAACTAAAACTTGAGCCCGGTATGCGTTTGTTAGATATTGGTTGCGGCTGGGGCGGACTCGTTAATTTTGCGGTTACTCATTACGGCGTTTCGGCGGTAGGGATAACACTATCTGAACAACAGGCCATTATTGCCCGGCAGGTCAACAGCAGTTTACCCGTTGATATACATATACAGGATTACCGGGATTTGCATGAAAAGTTTGACCGGATTGTTTCGGTAGGCATGTTTGAGCATGTTGGCTATAAAAACTACCGCACGTTGATGAAAACAGTGTCTGAAAATCTTAGCGATGATGGAATTTTTCTACTGCATAGCATCGGTGGTAATGAATCGGTAAACGCAACCGATCCGTGGATAAACAAATACATATTTCCAAATGGCATGCTACCCTCTATAGCACAAGTTGCCGGGGCAATTGAGGGGCTATTCATCATGGAAGACTGGCATAATTTCGGTACATATTACGATCGTACCTGTATGGCCTGGTTGAAAAATTTCGAACAACACTGGCCGGAACTGAGCAGTCATTACGGCGATACATTTTACCGGATGTGGAAATATTATTTATGTGTCAGCGCTTCCGCGTTCCGGTCGCGAAGAAATAACCTGTGGCAAATCGTACTTACCAAACCGGTTCGAAAAGTAGGTTATGATTCTGTACGATAATTGGATTTAGATTTTAAAGCCCCGATGGTTAGTGATTCGTCCATTATCAACTGTCCATTGTCAACTATCAAATCGCTTCCGAACTTTTCCAGCTTTCGGACTAAACCCTCCGCCTTCCGCCCTTTAACCTAAAAAACGTACCACGTAAAACCTACAACTTATAACCTTCCACCTTTCAACTATCTTATTCCCCGGCTCATGTATTCATCCAGCTTATTGCGTTCGTCCTGCAGTTCACGGGCAAGTTTTTTCTCCTTTTCGTTGGCCCGGATCTTATGGTTTTGGTATTCTTCCGATAGCTCCTCAAAAAGTTTGATCCGGTAACGGGCTTCTTTTCTATGACGTGCCCCCTGGAAAACAAAAAAAGCCAGCACAGCTGCCAGGGCAAAAACCAGTAGCCACATAATGGTGCTATAAGTGCCTTTATTAATAGGTATGCCCAGGAATTTAATTTCGTTTACCATCGCGTTTGATTCGGCAAGCGTTTTATCCTTATTGGCCATGTTGTTTTTCAAATCGGCTATCACCTGTTGCTGTTCGTTCAGCTTATTTTGTAACTGGGCAGCATGGGCTCTTGCTTTACTTAAGGTGTCTGAAAAGTTTTTCCAGAGAGCGGCTAACCGCGATTGATTAATGACCTTGTAACCCTGGTAATTGTTCGATTTGGATAGCATGTACAGGTACTGGCCCCGCAAGGTATTGTCTTTCACAGCTGTGGTGTCCTGCGCCATTGCCACCGAAACGGCAGACAGCCATCCCAAAAACATGCACGAAATAAATAATAGTTTCATCTGTTATTTTATATTTTTAATGGTTAGATGGAACCTTTGATGATTAAAATAAATATTTATCTTGACGTCTAATATTTATTTTAATCATGTCGGGCTCATAGTTTAGTATTCTGGTTCCACTTATCTAAACAGCATACGTATAAATTTATTGTGTTTTACCGTGGGATATTAATTGCATAGCTATCTTTACAGCATGAACATAGGTATCATTGGTTTAGGCGATATGGGGAAGCTTTATGCCAAAGCTTTTGCCAAAGCCGGTTACAGGGTAATGGGTTGCGATGTTCCGCAGCTGCGTGAAAGCCTTTCTGCCGAGCTATCTCCTTTCGGGATAGAAGTGGCCGAAGACGGTATCCAGGTTTCCCGGTCGTCAGATTTTATCATTTATTCGGTAGAAGCCGAGAAGATAAAAGATGTAGTGGCAGCTTATGGTCATGCTACCAAATATGGCGCTATTGTTGGCGGACAGACCTCGGTCAAACATCCCGAAATCGAGGCTTTCGAAACCTATTTGCCAAAAGATGTCAATATTGTAACCTGTCATTCATTACATGGGCCTGGTTTCTCAACAGCGGGGCAGCAGCTTATTGTTATCCGGCATCGAGCTACAGACGACGCCTATAAAAAAGCGCTTAACATATATGAAGCGCTTGGCTCAAACATTGCCGAGATACCGGATTACCATGTGCACGATAAAATTGTTGCCGATACGCAGGCTCTTACACACATGGGTTTTGAAAGTATGGGTACGGCCTGGAAAAACGCTAAATTTTTTCCCTGGGATAACGATTCGTACAATAATGGCGGTATTGATAACGTGAAAATTCTGACTACCTTACGGATATTTGCCTATAAGGCACACGTATATGCCGGGCTTGCTATCCTCAATCCGTATGCCCGTAAGCAGGTTAAGCGTTATGCCGAATCTGAGTCGGAGTTATTTAAGCTGATGATACAGGAAAACGCCAAAGCCTTTCGCGAACGTATTTACCGGGCAAAAGAGTTTGTTTTTCATGAGAGCTGTGAGCTGCTGATGTTGGACGACAGTATTATGAAAACCTATAAGCTGTCGGAAGGTTCCGGCGTACGCAAACCCAATTCGCATTTAAGTTTGCTGGCGATGGTTGATGCCTGGTACCATTTAGGTGTTAACCCTTACGATAACCTGGTGGGGCAAACACCACCTTTCCGGCTGCGGTTGGGTATTGCCGAGTACCTGTTTAAAAACGAGGACTTGCTGGAAGAATCGCTGGAAACCGCTTTGTTTGATAAAACGATCCGGGGCGATGACCTGGAATTTCACTCGGCGGTACGGGAATGGGCTTCCATTATCGGCTACGGCGACCTGGTTGGTTACAAAGCCCATTTTGAAGATACCAAGGCTTTCTTTGAAGATAAATTGCAGGACGGACTGAAGCAAAGTGCCGAACTGATCAAGCGGCTGGGATAGCGGTTCTATTCCGGCTAAATTATAAGGTTCTGCTTTTCATCTTAGCCAGTTCATTGCTAAAACGTGTAACATATTCTTTGGGTAATAACTTCTTCTTAGCGGTTCTGATAGCGATTTTTTGTGCAACTTCGGCTTTTGTATAAAGTTGCAGGCGATAATATAAATGCGCCTGGGTATCGTAATAAGCCGGACTCGGGTTGATAGCTATTGCCCGTTCAACCCAGGATAAGGCTTTATTTAGATAAACGGGATTTGTGGTACCGGTCTGGTAAAAGTCCCAGGCTATGTTATTTAGTTTTGAGGCATAGCCGGTTGGAGTAGTAATTCTTGACGGGCTGTAAACTAAAGTTCGGTTGGCGGTATCGCTAACGGATGCCTGAATTTTCTTTCGTGCTGCCTTTGCCGAATCCAATTCCCGTTGGTGAAAACGTTTTGCTGAGTCTAAGCTGATGTTGAGATAATAACGACTGACAAAATCCACGCCCCGGGCCAAAAAGTTGGCGGTGTCTTTAGTGCCTTTAAAGTAGGCAAGTAGCTGGCTTTGACCTGCGCCTCTGCCGGCTTCCAGGTTTTTTCCATAAGCGCCTTTCGCGAAGCTTGCAATTTGATAGGCCAGGCGAATATTGCAGGTAGCTATAGCTTTGGCCATAGAGTTTGTGATAATCCGGGAGTTGATATTGGTGCGACTGACTGAAGGCAATGATTTATAAATGCTGTCTTTTAGTTTACGGTTCAAGGTAGCCAGTTTATAAGCACTGCTATCAATAGCTGGCCCGGCCTCCAGGATAAATACCACTTCATCAAATGAGTTGAGATCATCAATTTTTAATTGCTTTACATATTCTTCAATCAAATTGGCATTATCTAAATATCCCAGGCGCTTCCTTTCAGTGATATAGGTTTTAAGGAAAGTTCGCGACCGGTCACCTTTACGGTACAGGCTGTCGTAAGCAGAAAGATTTTTACCGCTTTCCCATATATTGAGCGCATAATTTGCAGCTGCTACATATCGTTGCGCAGACGAAGAATAGCCTGTTGTACGATAAATAGGTGTGCCGTTAGTATCCAGGTAAAGGAAGCAAGGCAATGTGTAAATTTTATAATGTGCAGCCAGCTTAGAGGTTTCTGCATTGTTCCAGGTCAGCCGCTGGTAAATAAACTCGCTGATTAAAACCTGCTGAACGGATTTATCGTGAAAAACAGACAATATCTTCCTGCTTTGTTCATTGCTTGCCATTACCGGTACATCAAACATTAGCAGTACCGGCTTATGTTCTTGTCTGGCCTTATTTAATAACGAAGCAAGGAGTGCGTTATTAGCCGGAACTTGTGCGTATAAATATCCTGATAAAGTAAGCGCTGTCGCTACAAGCGAAAAGAAGATCCTTTTCATGGTTTGATAAGATGTTAGGTTTAAAGATTTTGCTTTAAATATAAATCTTTTTAATTGGATAACAGGAACAAACGGGTGCATTTCAAATTGTCGCATTACTTGCTTCGTGTGGTTGGTGGGGACACCGCCCACGGCTTCCGCCCCGGTTGGTGTCCCCACCAACCGGCGACAATTTGAATTGCACCCGAACAAACTGTGCCGGTATTTTTAATTGCAAGGTTACATTCTGTGCTCGAGGTGTATTAACTGGAAATAACCAATTAGTGATGAAAAAACGTAAGGTAATTTTATGGGGATGTATGGGCATGCTGCTCTATGCATGCAGTAATGGCAATAAATCGGCCGAGAGTATTAATATGGCTTTAGATACGATGGCTATGCCCGGCGATGATTCGGTAAAGCTGGTTAAAACGGCCGGTATGGATTTTAAGGTATCCGATGTTAATAAAACCAGTATGGAGCTGTCGGGTATTGTTCGTCAGAACGGGGGGCTGGTAACGCATAAGCGGATAGAAACGGTAGAGAATGGCAGTAAACATATCCGCTTGTCAGCAGATTCGTTATTGGTAATCAGTTCATCGTTTAAACGGGCGGAAATGACCGTTCGGATTCCGTCAGAGCAGTTGGAAGATTTTATGTACCGGGTTGGTTCGCTGGCTAAGGTAATATGGTCGAGTAACCTGGATGTAGACGATAAAGGCCTGGATTACCTGTCGTCAAAACTAAAACAAAAGAATTATTCGGCTTTACCTTTAAAACCCGGAGCAGTAAATAAAGCCAGCGATGCGGTAACAGCTATTGATAAACAGAACGAAAATGTAGACTTGTTAATAGCCAACAAACGTATCGATGCCGCGGTGCAGTACAGTACGCTTCAGCTCAATTTCTCTGAAAATGCGCTTGTTCATAAGGAAACCATAGCCAACACCGACCTTTCTGATTATAACCTGCCGTTTCTCAGTCGCGTAGGGCAGGCTTTTGTAAGCGGCCTGAATTTGTTCGAAACCTTTATTGTAGCCTGTGTGCACCTGTGGTTATTCATTATAACCGGCATACTGGTATGGTTTATCATCCGGAAGTACAAAGGCAAAGGAGCGGCGGTGTAATAGGATAGACAAAAGCATTAGCGCAGAATTACGACCCATCCGGAAATGGTCTTTTCATTTCTTTCTTTAAGGTCAATGGTGTAGTAATATATTCCTGCCGGCAGATCTTTACCTCCGTTTTTACCATCCCAGGCATCCGGGTATCCAACACTTCTAAAGGCAACATTACCATAACGGTTATAAACTGTTAATACTGAATGGGGATAAGTGTTTAACGCGGCGATATTCCAGGTATCGTTGATACCATCTCCATTGGGAGAAAACGTATTCGGAATTTCAAGCGACTGGTACACCCGTATAAAAACCTGGTCTTCATTCATCGGGCAACCATCGCTGGTAAAGGCTTTTAATGTATAGGTGATATCGTGTAGAGGTGTGGCAATGGGAGTGAGACTGTGCGGGTTGTCCAGGAAGTCGGACGGTTCCCATACAATATAGTAATCGGAGTTCCGGTTAACGGTACCTTTTAAATAGACCGGGTGCTTTTGCACTGTTATTTGGTCATCGCCGGCATTAACCTCTATTTTTGGAGATACCTTGAGGGTTACCTTGGCTGAAGCCTGGCAGCCGCTGGCACTGGTTACCAGCACGGTATATGTAGTTGTGGTTAGAGGCTTGGCTACAGGGTTCTGAGTGTTGGGATCTGAAAGCCCCGTAGCCGGCGACCACTGGTACATTATTCCACCGCTTGCATTGAGCGTGGTGCTTTCGCCCTCGCATAGCATGATATCCTGGCCGGCATCGGCATGAGGCAATGGATTTACGGTTACCTTGGTCGTCCTGTTATAGGTACAGAGGCCGTTATTGATAGTAACGGAATAAGTTCCGGCCTGGTTTAATTGAATATGGGGAATAGCAGGTTTTTGCTCAGTTGAAGTCCAGCCATTGGGGCCGGTCCACTTAAAAAAACCGGTGGCTTCGAGGTTAAGCTGCAAGGTGCTTCCTTCACAAACGGGAAGTGTTTCTGCTGCAATAACAGGGGGCGGATCTACAGTTACGCTTATCGGATCGGAAGCTACGCGGCAGGAGGGCGAGTTGAAATTAGCGGTTTCTGCAACCAGCATGCGGTAATAGTAGGCGCCTGCCGGAACGTTGACAAATGAAGCGGTATAAGCAGGATGAGTGGCACTGTTTCCGGGAATATCCATCCAGTTTATTCCGTCATCACTTTGCTGCCATTGGTAGCGGGGTGAGGTATAAAAGGTAGAAACATCTGCTGTAGTAAATTCAAGGGATCTTGTATCTCCTTCGCACAGGTGTGTGCTGTTTGAACCGGTACCGGTAATAACAGGATTTAATGTGGGGCCGGCCGGCCGGAAGGTAATATCGTCAAGCGCCAGGTCATTGCCCGGAATGGAGCCCCCGGGTGCATTGTTTTTTATAGCCAGCACAATATCAGGCTGTCCCGGCTGTGTTGTAAAGGTAACACTGTATTTTTTCCATTCGGGAGTTGCCGTTTTCTCAATATCACCTGTGTTTATATTCTTTAAAACAGTGCCATTGGGTGTTTCAATGGTAAAAGTAACATTGGGGTATAAGTTGTCTTTTTTGTTGATATTAATTATCCAGGCGGCAAATTCGTAAGTAGTATTGGGGCAGAGGCCGGTCACGGTTTGCCGGTAAAAATCTTTGCCGGCCACAGGATCGGAGTTTACAACCATCATATATCCGTTGGTATCTCCGGGAGTATGATCTTCGGGTAAAATATGCCAGGCGCTGCTAAAGCAGTTTGGCGATCGTGTTGCGATAATATAATTTCCATCGTTAGGACAATCGGTATAAATCCGCTGATAGCCTGTGCTGGCGGTAAAGTTTGGGCCGGTGGCTGCCGAACCGAAATCGATATTAACTACCGGATCGCCAAAGCTTCCTCCTGCAGGTTGTGAAAAACTAAGAAATGGCAGCAGTATGAAAAAAAGTATAGCCAATAATTCTCCTGCCTTCATGCAAGTATCCTGCTGTTTAAATGTGGCGCAATATGATTCTTTTTTATCAAACAAACAATCCGGGGTACACAACAAAAATCTGTTATTGCTTATTTACTTTCTGCTTTGAGTCTTCAGCCTTAGCTGTTTTCCGGCGAATCCAAATTGCTTTTGTATAAATGGCCCAGTGGAAGTTTGATATCGGCTATAAAAACATGGTCGACGGTATAGGATTGCATAAAAGCTTTGTTTATGGCGTATGAACGGTGTACCTGTACCATAAACGGCTTGTCCAATTTGGTTAAAAACGATTTCAGAAACTCCCGGACGATATATGTTTTTTTATCGAGGGTATGTATTTCAGTATACATATTATCCGCCTTTAAATAAACAATCTGGTGGTAGTTTATAACTGTCTTTTTAGTGCCCTGTTTTACCATAATGGTTTCTGACGGACTCCCCGAGAAATATTTATGCAGCACTACTTCTATATTGCTGTATATGGCGCTCTCATTAAAAGGTTTGGTGATATAGGCGGCAGGTTCGGTGGTTTTGGCCCGGTTTACAGTGGCCATATCGGCATTGGCGGTAATGTAAATAAACGGTATCTTATAAAGATGGTTAATGTGAGAGGCTAAGTCTATACCATCGTTTTGGGAGTAATTTAGGCCAATGTCCAATAGCACGAGGTTGGGCAAATGTTTTTCCATGAGCGCAATCGCTTCCTGATAACGATGTGCGACCCCTGCCACCTGATAGCCCAAGCGTATAATCATCCGCCTTAATTCTTCGGCAATAATGGATTCATCTTCTACAATTAATATCCTTACCTCACTGTTCATACGGTAAAAGTAATAATGGTTTCAAGTCCATTTTCAGATTTGCGTTCCAATTTGGCATCAATCTGTTTGCACAGTACATCAATCAGCAAAAAACCGAGCCCGCTATGCTCAAGCGTGTCTATGTTCAGCCCATCGCCGTTATCTTTAATGGAGAGTATATATGCCTTTCCCGATTTTTTCCCGATAATTTCCAACAGGGCCGGTTGGTTGGGTTTAAAGGCATATTTAACAGCGTTTGAAATAACTTCGGCTATAATCAATCCTAATGGAATAGCGTAGGTTAAATCGGCTTTATGTGGTGCTATCGCTATTTTTTTAACTAACGCTGTCTGCTTGTTTTGGTGCATATTCAGCAAAAGCTCCACCAGTTCATCCACATAGCTATCCAAATCGATATACTCGAAATCGTTTTTGGCATACAGCTTATTATGTACGGTTGACATGGCCACCACACGAGCTTTTATATCCCTGATAATGGCAATGGTTTCGGGCAGTTGCTTGTCGTTTTCCTGAATGCCCAACATACTTACTATCACTTGCAGGTTGTTTTTAACACGGTGGTGGATTTCTTTAATAAGGATGTCTTTTTGTTCGATATTATGCGTGAGCTCACGTTGATAATCCAACGCACTTTGTTTAAAGGAAAGCAGACCAATGATGATGAGTAGCACCATCATGAGCGTATAGGTAATTTCCAGACGCAAAGCTTCGTTTTTGTCAACAGGGACGATCGGATGCAACAGCGAATGGCTGTCGGCAATATGCCAAAACAAGAGGATGGATACCGTGATGAACGTAAAGAGGGCAAGCAGGCGGCCATCGGTATAAATGGCAAAGAAAAACACCAAAAACACCAGGTATAGCCCTTCAGCATTGAGGGAATGCGGAATGGTAAACGGCCCCGTTAACATAATGGCAATGAGCAGGCCGCTGAAAAGTGCTTTGGCAAGCTGTATTTTGTGCCAGTAGTTGAGGTAAAGCACCAAAATTACCAGTAAATCGGACACAACACCATGTACAATTAACCATGTACTTCTTAATTGGAAAGTGAAAATATGCTCAAGTATTTGGGATAGTACCGAGAAAAAACAAATGGTGTTTACCAAGCGTACCGAATGTTTTTCGTACGGGGCGAGGGCGGCAGCATCCGTTCCCAAATCCAGTATCTTTTTAATCCATTTCAGCATAAATATTTGCAGGCTTGACCTTTACAAGTTATACATTTTTTTGTGGCCTGTATGGTTGATGTACCAAATTGTATGTTAACAGGGCAAAAATGTATGTGAGTTTTGCTTTTCGTCTATCGTTCTTCGCTTATCATTGTTCGTTTGTCAGACTGAGCTTGTCGAAGTCCTTTTCACATACAAATACCGTGTATTCACATACAAAACCATTGAATACCTTAGCATTGCATTTTGGGGCTGTTTACTTTTGGGCTTAAGTCTTTAATAATTAATCAAAGTTCTAAATACAATGAAAAAAATTTATGCCTCGCTACATAGTACAACAACCGAACCGGGCATCACAGCAGTATCAGGAAGAAAAATAAAATTTATGCCCCCAAAACTTTACTTTTTCTGTCTATTATTTTTATTGGCACCGGGTTTTGCGAATGCTCAGGAGACCGTGACCATACCCGATGAGAATTTCAAAAACTATCTGGTAGCCAATACCGACATCAATAAAAATGAAGATGAAGAAATACAGGTTTCTGAAGCGGAAGCATTTACCGGAACAATTGATTGTTCCGGTAAAGGTATTGCCGACCTTACCGGTATAGAAGCGTTTGTGAATATTACACAATTAAATTGTTCTATAAATCAGCTGACAAATCTGAATGTAACCCAGAATAAGGCTTTGGAAAATTTAAATTGTGTCAATAACCAGCTGACAAATCTGGATATAACCCAAAATACGGCATTACAAGTTTTACTTTGTGATGGTAACCAGTTGACAAACCTGAATGTAAGCCAGAATACCGCTTTGACAGAATTAAGATGTAGCAGTAACCAACTGATAAATCTGGATGTAAGCCAAAATACGGCATTACAAATTTTACTTTGTTACAATAACGAATTAACAAAGCTGAATGTTAAAAACGGGAACAATACAATATTGCAACACATGCAGGCACAAAACAATCCAAACCTAAGCTGCATACAGGTAGATGATGTTGCCTATGCAAATTCAGGCTCAAGAATATACAATTGGCAAAAAGGAACGGGAGACTATAACACAGATTGCTACGTTACGTTGCCCGTAACCCTTGTAAACTTTACAGCCAAAACCGATGGTAACCACGCCAAACTGCAATGGCAAACTGCATCAGAGCAGAACAACAAAGGCTTTGAGGTTTATCGTAGTGGCGATGATGATACTTTTGTAAAGATAGGCGAAGTAGGCAGTCAAACACCTTCCGCCCTCCAACCCTCCGCCTTTTACACCTTTACAGACAAAAATCCCCTAAACGGCACAAACTATTACAAATTAGTGCAAATAGACAACAATGGTAAGACAACGGAATTGGGCATTCGGCAGGTAACCTTAAACCTTACGCCTTCTACCTTAAACCTCCACCCCAACCCCACCACAAACCAAGTTACGGTTAACTGGGACGATGCTTCGGTTAGCTCAATCAAACTGGTGGATGTAAGCGGTAAAATATTGCAGGTTATACAGCCACACTTATCGGCTACATCTATAACCATATCATTGGCAAACTACCCTGCCGGAACTTATGTGTTACGTATTGAAGGTAATATGGATGTAGAAATCAGAAAAATAGTGAAGTTGTAAGGCGGGTAGGGGGTAAAACTTTGTCAACTTTCTGTACAGCTTGCCAGAAAGTTGACAAAGTTAAGTCCTAAAACTACCCCTTCGTACCAGCGTTATGAATAAATACGAACCTTCTGAAGTTTAATCTGCAACAGACAAGAGAACTTCGGAAGTCTTGATTGTTTTGCGTTTTAAGGCTTTTCCTTTTACCTCATTCGCTTCTACTTTTTACCTTCATTGCCGCATCAAAAAGGCTCTATAATATTTCTTCAAAAAATAACTCGCTAAGTGTTTGATAATTAATCAAACATTCCTATCTTTGCCGTCCCTTTCGAGGGGTTTACTATGTCTTGAGCGAAGCCCTACTGCTTCGATGGACAAAAATGAATTAAAGAAAATGTCAGGAATTATTGGAAAAAAAGTAGGAATGACCAGCATCTTCAACGCGGAGGGAAAGAATATTCCCTGCACGGTGATCGAGGCTGGCCCATGCGTAGTTACGCATGTTCGTACCGTCGAGAAAGACGGTTACGAGGCAGTTCAGCTGGGTTTTGATGAGAAAAAAGAGAAAAACACCACTGCTGCATTAAAGGGACATTTCTCAAAAGCCAATACAACGCCAAAGCGCAAGCTGGTGGAGTTTAAAACTTTTGAGGATAAAAAACAACTGGGTGATACCGTTACGGTTGAGATCTTTGCCGAAGGCGACTTTGTAGATGTAGTAGGTACATCAAAAGGTAAAGGCTTTCAGGGCGTTGTAAAACGTCATGGTTTTGGCGGTGTTGGTATGCAAACCCACGGTCAGCACAACAGGCTGCGGGCTCCCGGTTCACTGGGTGCATCGTCATGGCCTTCACGCGTATTTAAAGGCATGCGTATGGCAGGCCGTACCGGTGGCGACCGCGTTAAAGTTCAGAATCTGGAAGTTCTGAAAGTTTATCCCGAGCAAAATTTATTAGTAGTTAGCGGCTCGATTCCAGGAGCCAAGGGTTCGTTCGTAATCGTTGATAAGTAAGAAGATGGAAGTTAACGTAGTAAACATTTCAGGTAAAGAAACAGGTGCCAAGGTGCAGCTTCCTGATGCGATCTTCGGTGTAGAGCCCAACGATCATGCGATCTATTTAGATGTGAAACAATATCTGGCCAATCAGCGTCAGGGTACTCACAAAGCTAAGCAGCGTAACGAGATTGCCGGTTCAACCCGCAAATTACATAAGCAAAAAGGTACAGGCGGTGCACGTGCCGGTAACATCAAATCGCCATTATTTAATGGTGGTGGCCGTGTTTTCGGTCCTCAACCCCGCGATTACAGCTTTAAACTGAACAAAAAGTTAAAGTCTTTAGCTCGTAAATCAGCCTTATCTTACAAAGCAAAAGATAACAACATTGTAGTTTTAGAAGATTTCAGCTTTGATTCTGTTAAAACCAAAAACTACGCCAAGCTAATTGCCGATTTAAAGGTGGCTGGCGAAAAAACATTGTTGGTATTACCCGCTGCAAATAATAATATCTATTTATCAAGCAGAAATATTAAGAAAGCGAAAGTGGTAACAGCATCGCAGTTAAATACATACGATGTGCTGAATGCCGGTAAACTTTTGCTGACTACAGAAACTGTTAAAACTTTGGAGGAGGCATTTGCCGGCTAAGATGGAAATTTTAAAGAAACCTATTTTAACAGAAAAAGCATCGATTTTAACAGAAAAGTTAAACCGCTATGCTTTTAAAGTAGATCACAGAGCCAACAAACTGCAGATCAAATCTGCAATTGAAAAAATGTATGGTGTAAACATTCAGGCAATAAACACCATCGTGGTATCTGGTAAAGCAAAATCACGTTATACAAAAGCAGGATTTGTATCGGGTCAAACCCCTAAATACAAGAAAGCCATTGTAACGTTGAAAGATGGTGAAACTATTGACTTTTACAGCAATATATAATTAGAAATGGCAGTTAAAAGATTTAAACCGGTTACCCCTGGTACTCGTTTCCGCGTAGGAGGCGATTATTCGGATGTTACAACCAATGTTCCCGAAAAATCATTGGTAGTATCTATCAAGAAGTCAGGCGGTAGAAATAATACCGGTAAAATGACTATGCGTTACATCGGTGGGGGACACAAAAAATCATACCGATTGATAGATTTTAAACGCGATAAAAAAGATATCCCCGCAACTGTTGCCACAATTGAATACGATCCGAACCGTACAGCCCGTATTGCACTGGTGCATTATGCCGACGGTGAAAAGCGGTACATTATCGCTCCGGAAGGATTAAAGGTTGGCCAAACCATTGTTTCCGGCGACCTGGTAGCTCCCGAAGTTGGAAATGCCCTGCCGTTGAGAAATATCCCTCTTGGATCTGTTATTCATAACATTGAGCTGAACCCCGGTCAGGGTGCTTCTATTGCACGCAGCGCCGGTACTTATGCCCAGCTTTCTGCCCGCGACGGTAAGTATGCCATTATTAAGATGCCTTCCGGTGAAACCCGGATGATCCTGGCAAGCTGCATGGCTACCATCGGAACAGTATCTAATTCTGAGAAAGCAAACGAAGTATTAGGTAAAGCCGGTAGAAAACGCTGGTTAGGCGTTCGTCCAAGAGTGCGTGGTGTTGCCATGAACCCGGTAGATCACCCGATGGGTGGTGGCGAAGGCCGCGCTTCAGGAGGTCACCCACGTTCACGTAAGGGATTACTGGCCAAAGGTTACAAAACCCGCGACAAGAAGAAAACATCTGATCGTTACATCATTGAGAGAAGGAAAAAATAATGGCTCGTTCAATTAAAAAAGGACCTTATATTGACCACAACCTGCTTAAAAAGGTTGATACAATGAATGAAGGCAACAAAAAGTCTGTCATTAAAACCTGGTCACGCAGATCAATGATCTCTCCGGATTTCGTTGGTCATACATTTGCAGTACATAACGGTAACAAGTTTATCCCGGTATATGTAACTGAAAATATGGTTGGTCACAAGTTGGGAGAATTTGCTCCAACCAGGACATTTAGAGGTCACGCTGAAAAGAAAAAATAAGCAATGGAAGCAATAGCAAAATTAAATAATTGCCCTACATCTCCGCGTAAAATGAGGTTAGTTGTTGACCTTATCCGTGGAGAGCGTGTAGAAAAAGCGCTATACATTTTAAAGTATACCAATAAAGAAGCGGCACAACGAGTTGAGAAACTCCTGTTGTCTGCCATCAAAAACTGGGAAGCCAAAAATGAAGGACAACGTCCTGAAGACAGTGGCTTATTTGTAAAAACCGTTTTTGTTGATGGCGGTCGCCAGTTAAAGCGCTTAAGACCAGCTCCGCAAGGTCGTGGTTACAGAATCCGCAAGCGTTCTAACCACGTAACTTTGGTAGTTGATAGTAAAAATGTAGAATCTCAAGCTAATTAAGGAGAAATGGGACAAAAAGCACATCCAATAGGTAACAGATTAGGAATCATCAAAGGTTGGGATTCTAACTGGTTCGGTGGCAACAACTACTCCGATAAATTAGTTGAAGATGAAAAAATAAGGAAATACTTAGCTGCACGTATAACCAAAGGCGGTATCTCTAAAGTAGTTATCGAGCGTACATTAAAACGTATAACCGTTACCATTCACACTGCCCGTCCGGGTATTGTAATTGGTAAAGGCGGTCAGGAAGTAGACAAGGTAAAAGAAGAGTTAAAGAAACTGACCAGGAAAGACGTTCAGATCAATATCTTCGAAATCAAACGTCCTGAGCTTGACGCTCAATTGGTTGGCGAAGGTATTGCCAAGCAATTAGAGGCCCGTATTTCTTTCCGTCGTGCGATGAAAACAGCCATTGCATCAACCATGCGTATGGGTGCAGAAGGAATTAAAGTAATGTGTTCCGGACGTTTGGGCGGCGCTGAAATGGCCCGTACCGAGCAATATAAAGAAGGACGCATTCCGTTACACACCTTCCGTGCCGATATTGATTACGCATTGTCAGAAGCATACACTACCTATGGTAAAATTGGTATCAAGGTGTGGATCTGCAAAGGCGAAGTTTATGGCAAACGTGATCTTTCTCCGAACATTGGCCAGACATCTAATGTAAAAGGTCGTGGTGAAGGTGCTGCCTCATTTGGTGGCGGCGAGCGTCGTGGCGGAGACAGAAGAGGCGGAGAAGGTCGTGGCGAACGTCGTGGTGGCGGTCGTGGCGGTTTCAAAGGAAAGAAATAATTTAAGTTAAGGATATCGTTTTAACGATTAATAGATACGAACATGTTACAGCCAAAGAGAACGAAGTTCAGAAAAATGCAGAAAGGCCGCATGAAGGGCCTGGCCACCCGCGGTGCTGACCTTGCATTTGGTTCTTTCGGAATAAAATCATTAGAACCGGCCTGGATCACCAGCCGTCAGATAGAAGCTGCACGTATTGCCGTAACACGTTTCATGAAACGTGAAGGCCAGGTGTGGATCCGCATTTTCCCGGACAAACCGGTTACCAAAAAACCTGCCGAAGTACGGATGGGTAAAGGTAAAGGTGCTCCCGAGTATTGGGTAGCGGTAGTGCGTCCCGGAAGAATGATTTTTGAGGCCGAAGGTGTGCCTTTAGAAGTAGCTAAGGAAGCATTGCGCCTGGCAGCTCAGAAATTACCGGTACAAACAAAATTTGTAGTACGTAGAGATTACGTAGAAGCATAAAGAGGAGTGATAGGTGTTAGGTGATATGTTATAGGTGCACAACTTAAACTTAAAACTTAAAACCTACAACTTAAAACTTAGAAAAGATGAAGACCTCAGAAATTTTAGAGCTATCAACAGACGAGATTGTATCCCGCATCAGCGAAGAAAAAGCCAATCTCACCAGATTAAAATTTGCGCATGCCGTATCTGCTATCGAGAATCCTTCCCGCATTAGCAAGGTTAGAAAAGACATCGCACGTTTAAATACAGAATTGACTAAGCGCAAAGCGGAAGCTAAGGCTTCTGCCGAGTCAGAGTCCGCTTCTGAAACAGAATAATAACAGTCGAAATGGAAAGACAATTAAGAAAAACACGTATCGGGCTGGTTGTAAGCAATAAGATGGATAAATCCATTGTAGTTGCTGTAGAGCGTAAAGTGAAACACCCGATCTATGGTAAGTTCGTAAAGAAAACTACCAAATTTATGGCTCATGACGAGAAAAACGAGTGTGGTATCGGTGATACTGTACAAATCATGGAAACTCGTCCGCTGAGTAAGACAAAAAACTGGAGGTTGGTTGAAATTTTAGAAAGGGCTAAGTAACATGGTACAACAGGAATCAAGACTGAATGTAGCTGATAACAGCGGCGCTAAAGAGGTTTTAGTGATCCGTGTGTTAGGCGGTACCGGAAAGCGTTATGCTTCCCTGGGCGATAAGATCGTTGTAACCGTTAAAAGTGCGCTTCCATCTGGTAACATCAAAAAAGGAACTGTATCTAAGGCAGTTGTAGTACGCACCAAAAAAGAAGTTAGACGTAAAGACGGCTCATATATCCGTTTTGACGATAACGCGGCCGTGTTGCTGAACAACCAGGATGAGCCACGTGGTACCCGTATTTTCGGGCCTGTAGCGAGAGAGTTGCGTGAAAAGCAGTTCATGAAAATTGTATCATTAGCACCGGAGGTATTGTAAAATGGCAAATAGTAAACAAGCAAAACCTGCTAAATTGAAGATCCGTAAAGGCGATTTAGTACAAATCATATCAGGCGACTCTAAAGGTAAGCAGGGAAAAGTATTGGAAGTTATCATTAAAGATAACCGTGCCCTTGTAGAAGGTGCTAATATTGTTTCCCGGCATACTAAGCCAAATGCTGCCAATCCAAACGGAGGTATCATTAAAAAAGAAGCTCCTATCCATATATCAAACTTAATGCTTATTGATGCAAAATCAGGCAAGCCCACACGTGTAGGCAGAAAGCTGAATGCTGATGGCAAACTGGTTCGGGTAGCTAAAAAATCAGGGGAGGAAATTAAGTAATGACTTACGTACCAAGATTAAAAACAAAATATCAAAGCGATATACGTGCTGCGCTGAAAGATAAGTTTCAGTATAAAAGCGTAATGCAGGTTCCAAAGCTGCAAAAAATAGCTATTAACCAGGGCGTTGGTGCAGCTTCGACCGATAAAAAGTTAATTGAGAACGCTATTAACGAGCTCACTACCATTACCGGTCAGCAGGCTGTTGCAGCTAAATCTAAAAAGGATATCTCGAACTTCAAATTACGTAAAGGTATGCCTATTGGTGTGCGTGTAACGTTGCGTGATAACAATATGTACGAGTTCCTGGATCGGTTAATTGCTGTGGCTTTACCGCGTATCCGCGATTTCAAAGGCATTAACGATAAAGGCTTTGACGGACACGGAAACTATACATTAGGAATTTCCGAGCAGATCATCTTCCCCGAGATCAATATTGACAAGATCAATAAGATCATGGGTATGGATATTACATTTGTAACTTCTGCCAAAACAGATGTTGAAGCATTAGAGTTACTGAAGCAATTTGGTTTACCATTTAAAAATCAGAATAATGGCTAAAGAAGGTATCAAGGCACGTGAAGTAAAGCGTGCGAAATTAGTTGCCAAATACGCACAAAAAAGAGAAGCTTTAAAGGCTGCAGGTGAATATGAAGCATTAGACAAATTGCCTAAAAACGCTTCTCCGGTACGTTTGCACAACCGTTGTAAATTAACCGGTCGTCCACGCGGATATATGCGCCAGTTCGGTATTTCACGTGTAACTTTTCGTGAAATGGCCCTTGCCGGCAAAATCCCCGGAGTAAAGAAAGCAAGCTGGTAGACCTCACTTCGGCTCCGCCAGTTGGCGGAAGAGGGAGTTGTGTAGTCCCGATTTGAAACAGAATATAAAAAAAGTCCTCTCCTTTGGAGAGGATTTAGGAGAGGCTAATATTAACCGATGGCAGGTCCTGCAAAAGGAAACCACCATCATAAAACAATAAAATGAATACAGATCCAATAGCAGATTATCTTACAAGAGTAAGGAATGCCATTAAGGCCAACCACAGGGTTGTAGAAATTCCTGCATCAAACCTCAAAAAGGAAATTACCAAAGTACTTTTTGACAAAGGTTACATCACGAACTACAAGTTTGAAGATGGTGTGAACGTACAAGGCGTAATTAAGATCGCTTTGAAATATCATCCGATAACAAAAGTTCCTGCTATTCGCACATTAACCCGTGTGAGTAAACCAGGTTTGAGAAAGTATGCAGGTGTTGAGAAAATGCCACGAGTATTAAACGGTTTAGGGATCGCTATCCTGTCTACTTCTAAAGGTGTTATGACCGATAAAGAAGCCAGAAACCTGAATATCGGCGGCGAAGTTTTGTGTTACGTATATTAATAACAGGAGAACTTAGTAATGTCAAGAGTAGGAAAAGCGCCGATAGCTATACCAGGTGGAGTAACTATCAACATATCTAACGATAATCTGGTTACTGTGAAAGGCCCTAAAGGCGAATTGTCACAGCGTATAGACGGCGATATCACCGTTAGCCAGCAAGACGGACAATTGCTGGTAAGCCGTCCGTCAGATCAGAAACGTCATAAGGCCCTTCATGGCCTTTACCGTGCCTTATTATTTAACATGGTAAAAGGTGTTACCGAAGGATATAAAACCGAGCAGGAGTTAGTGGGTGTGGGTTACCGTGCCACCAACCAGGGAAATACGCTGGATTTGGTTTTAGGATATTCTCACCACTACGTGTTTGAGTTACCCAAAGAAATTAAGGTAACCACTACTGCCGAAAAAGGTAAAAACCCAACAATTATTTTAGAAAGTATTGACAAGCAATTGCTTGGTCAGGTTGCTGCCAAAATACGTTCTTTACGTGCTCCTGAGCCGTATAAGGGTAAAGGTGTTAAATTTGTTGGTGAAGAGTTAAGAAGAAAAGCAGGTAAATCAGCATCTAAAAAATAATCATCATGGCAAGTAAATTATCTCGCAGAGAGCGAATTAAAAAAGGTATCAGAAAGAGATTAGCCGGATCTGCTGAGCGTCCACGGTTATCAGTTTTCAGAAGCAATAAAGGAATATATGCCCAGATTATAGATGATGTTCAAGGCAAAACCTTAGTATCAGCATCGTCTGCATCGAAAGATTTTGCCGGCAAAGGCACAAAGATCGAGCAATCTAAAGAAGTTGGAAAGCTTGTTGCTGCCAAGGCCCTTGCTGCTGGTATAAAAGACGTTGTTTTTGATAGAAACGGTTATTTGTATCACGGACGTGTAAAGTCACTGGCTGAAGGTGCACGTGAAGCTGGTTTAAATTTTTAACGATTCACAGATTACATCGGTGCAATCACACATACACTAAAGAAAATGTCAACAATTAATATAAAGAGAGTAAAGTCCAGCGAAATTGAATTGAAAGATCGCCTGGTAAGTATTCAGCGTGTTGCCAAAGTTACTAAAGGGGGCCGTACATTCAGCTTTTCTGCCATCGTAGTGGTAGGCGATGAAAATGGTGTGGTAGGTTATGGTCTTGGTAAAGCAAAAGAGGTAACCGAAGCCATTGCAAAAGGTGTTGATGATGCCAAAAAGAACCTGGTAAAGGTTCCGATCATTAATGGTACAGTGCCTCATGAGCAATATGGTAAATTTTCAGGAGGTTTCGTATTTGTAAAACCTGCTGCTAACGGTACCGGTGTTATTGCCGGCGGTGCCATGCGTGCTGTGCTTGAAAGCGCAGGTATTCACAACGTATTGGCTAAATCAAAAGGTTCGTCAAACCCGCATAACGTGGTAAAAGCTACGGTTGCCGCCTTATCACAATTACGTGATGCCTACACTGTAGCTCAACACCGTGGTGTGGATTTAGGTAAAGTTTTTAACGGATAATATCATGGCTAAGATCAGAATAACACAAACTAAAAGCGTTATCGACAGAAGCGAACGCCAGAAGAAAACCATGCAGGCTCTGGGTTTAAGAAAAATAAACCAGTCTGTAGAAGTAGAAGCTACCCCGGCTATTATCGGGATGGTAAGAAAAGTTAATCATTTAGTAGCAGTAGAAAGCATTTAATCATGAACTTAAGTAACTTAAAACCTGCAGCAGGTTCAACTAAAAATAGCAAACGCATTGGTCGTGGTACCGGTTCTGGTCGGGGTGGTACTTCAACACGCGGACATAAAGGTGCTGGTTCCCGTTCAGGTACAACAACCAAGGTTGGTTTTGAAGGAGGGCAGATGCCGCTTCAAAGACGTATTCCTAAGGTTGGTTTCAAAAACATTAACCGTGTTGAATACGTAGGAATTAACCTGGATGTGTTGCAAAGCTTGTCAGAAAAATTTAACTTACAGGCCATTGATTTCGATATCTTAAAATCTCACGGATTGGTTTCGAAAAATGATTTGGTGAAGATACTGGGAAGAGGCGAACTTAAAAGCAAACTGGAAGTTAAAGCCCATGCATTTTCAGCTGCCGCACAAAAATCAATCGAAGCGGCCGGTGGTGCAATTGTTAAATTGTAATTAATGAAGAAGCTGTTCACAACGTTATCCAATATTTGGAAAATCGAGGATTTAAGAGTGCGTATTTTAAACACACTCTTATTTCTTTTAATTTACAGGATAGGCTCATTCGTAGTGCTGCCTGGTGTAGATGCTAATGTGTTACACAATCAGAAAGCCAAAGAAGGCTTACTCGGGTTGTTGAATATGTTTGCGGGTGGATCATTCTCCCGTGCATCTATTTTTGCACTGGGAGTAATGCCTTACATTTCGGCATCTATCGTAGTGCAGCTATTGGGAATAGCCGTTCCACAGTTCCAGAAAATGCAGAAAGAAGGTGAGAGCGGCCAAAAGAAGCTCAACCAGATTACGCGTTATCTGACTGTAATTATTACAGCTTTACAGGCAGTAGCCTACGTACGCTCTCAAATTACACCTGATGCTAAAATAATGGGCGAGCCATTGTTTACTATATCATCAACGTTGATCTTAACAGCGGGTACATTGTTTGTAATGTGGCTGGGTGAGAAGATCACTGATAAAGGTATTGGCAATGGTATCTCACTGATCATCATGGTTGGTATTATTGCTTCATTGCCCAGTGGTTTGATCCAGGAATTTGCTTCGCGTATGGAAGGCAACGGAGGATTGATCCCATTCCTGGTAGAATTGATCGCCTTATTCTTTGTGGTAATATTTACC
This sequence comes from Pedobacter sp. BS3, assembly GCF_008274585.1. Classification (GTDB taxonomy): domain Bacteria; phylum Bacteroidota; class Bacteroidia; order Sphingobacteriales; family Sphingobacteriaceae; genus Hufsiella_A. The sequence continues at coordinate 62,928 of NZ_VTRT01000007.1, forward strand.
ATTTTAATTGTACAGGGAACACGTAAGATACCGGTACAGTATGCCAAAAAAATTGTTGGTAACAAACAGTATGGTGGCGTACGTCAGTATATACCTTTAAAAGTAAATGCTGCCGGTGTAATGCCTATCATCTTTGCACAGGCCATCATGTTTATCCCGGCTACACTGGCGCAATTTTTCCCGTCTATGCAGGGATCATTCTTAACCCAGCTCAGCAATTACACTTCGGTAGCGTATAATGTTACGTTTGCTATCATGATCATAGCGTTCACGTTCTTTTATACAGCTATTACGGTAAACCCGGTTCAGATGTCTGATGACATGAAAAAGAATGGTGGTTTCATTCCGGGTATTAAACCAGGTAAAACCACCGGCGATTTCATTGATGCTGTTATCTCAAAAATAACATTACCAGGATCTATATTTCTGGCTATTATCGCCATACTGCCTTCGTTTGCAAGCAAGTTAGGTGTAAACAGCCAATTCGCACATTTCTACGGCGGCACTTCATTGCTGATCCTGGTTGGTGTGGTGTTAGATACGCTTCAGCAGATAGAAAGCCATTTACTGATGCGCCATTACGACGGGTTAATGAAATCGGGCAGGGTGAAAGGTCGTAGTACGCCTATGGCTGCCAACACTGCCGGTCCGGGAATCTAAAGATATAATGGGTAAAATTCTTTATAAGTCTGCCGAAGAGATAGAGCTTATAAGACAGAGTTCTTTGCTGGTATCTGAAACACTTGCTGAAATAGCTAAAGTTATTGACGCAGGTGTTAAAACGATAACACTAAACAATCTGGCCGAAACGTATATCCGTGATCACGGTGGTATTCCGGCATTTTTAAACTATAACGGATTTCCGTATTCACTGTGCATTTCGTTAAACGATCAGGTAGTACACGGCTTTCCGGGAGATTACGAACTGAAAGACGGCGATATTGTATCGGTGGATTGCGGCGTAATACTCAACAAGTTTGTGGGTGATTCTGCTTATACATTTGCCATAGGCGAAGTAGCACCTGAAACACTGCGGCTGATGGAAGTAACCAAAGAGTGTTTAACGCTTGGTGTTAATAAAGCTGTTGTGGGGATGCGTTTGGGTGATATCGGATATGCCGTGCAGGAACATGCCGAGAAGAACGGGTACGGCGTAGTACGGGAGCTTGTGGGTCATGGCGTTGGATTTCAGCTACATGAACGCCCCGAGGTTCCCAATTACGGTAAACGCGGTTCCGGTACCAAGCTGGAAGAAGGCATGGTGCTGGCCATAGAACCGATGATCAACATGAAGCGGGCAGGGGTTAAGTTCTGGAAAGACGGCTGGACGGTGAGCACAGTAGACGGATTGCCATCGGCACATTATGAGCATACGGTGGCCATCAGGAAAGGAGCTCCGGACATTTTGTCGACCTTTTCGTGCATTGAAGAAGTTTTAAAAACAAAAAAGTAGAAATTAAAATATTTTTATTTAATTTTGCATCCCCGTTCATGGCGGGTTAATTAAGTAAAAATCAGTAAAATATATGGCTAAACAAGCCTCTATTGAACAAGACGGAGTCATTAAAGAAGCATTATCTAATGCGATGTTTCGTGTAGAGCTGGAAAACGGGCACGAAATTATTGCACATATTTCGGGCAAAATGCGCATGCACTACATCAAAATTCTGCCTGGCGATAAAGTAAAATTAGAAATGTCTCCTTATGATTTAACTAAAGGTAGGATAACGTATAGATATAAATAAGATGAAAGTTAGAGCATCCATCAAAAAACGTAGCGCTGATTGCAAAATTATTCGCCGCAAAGGGAAGTTGTATGTAATCAACAAGAAAAACCCTAAATACAAGCAACGTCAGGGATAACATCATTTTTGATTTCAGATCTACGAATTATAATTCCTAAGATCTGAGATCGTGAATATAAATCGCTAAAAAAGAATATGGCAAGGATATCAGGTATTGATTTACCAAGAAACAAAAGAGGAGAAATCGGGCTTACCTACATTTATGGTATCGGCAGATCTACGGCTCAAAGCATTTTAGATCAGGCTGGTATTAGCTATGATGTAAAGGTACAAGACTGGACCGATGAGCAATTAGCATCAATCCGTAGTATTATTAACGACCAGATCAAGGTAGAAGGAGCTTTGCGTTCTGAAGTTCAGTTAAATATTAAACGTTTGATGGATATCGGATGTTACCGCGGCTTGCGTCATCGTAAAGGATTACCTGTACGTGGTCAGCGCACCAAAAATAATACCCGTACCCGGAAAGGTAAACGTAAGACAGTTGCTAACAAGAAAAAAGCTACTAAATAGTAAATAAGGTATATTCAATACCAAAATCTGGATATAAGAAAAATGGCTAAAACTAAAAAAGTAACTAAAAAACGTATCGTTGTTATTGAACCTGTTGGTCAGGCACACATTAATGCTACGTTTAATAATATCATTGTTACCCTTACCAATTCTCAGGGACAGACCATCTCCTGGTCATCTGCCGGTAAAATGGGTTTTAAGGGCTCTAAAAAGAATACTCCTTATGCCGCAAGCCAGGCTGCTTCTGATTGCGGTAAAGTGGCCTACGATTTAGGCTTACGTAAGGTTGAAGTATTTGTAAAAGGCCCTGGTGCCGGACGTGAGTCGGCTATCCGTACCTTACAAACTGCAGGAATCGAGGTAACAACAATTAAAGATATCACACCATTGCCACATAATGGTTGTCGTCCGGCAAAACGGAGAAGAGTTTAATTAATTAAATTTTTAAAGATAAGATTCTATAGCTGCGGGCTATCAGATACTTTAAAAGCACACAAAAATGGCAAGATATACTGGTCCAAAATCCAAAATTGCACGTAAATTCAGAGAGCCTATCTTTGGCCCTGATAAGGCGTTAGAAAGAAAAAATTATCCTCCGGGCATGCACGGTACCGGCAAACGCAGAGGTAAACAATCTGAGTATGCTATACAGTTGCAGGAGAAGCAAAAAGTTAAATACACCTATGGTGTATTAGAGCGTCAGTTCCAAAACCTGTTCCACCGGGCTTCATCTAAAGAAGGTATTACCGGAGAGAACTTATTGAAACTGTTGGAAGCTCGTTTAGACAATGCCGTATACCGTTTAGGAATTGCTCCTACCCGTTCTGCAGCACGTCAGTTAGTAAGCCACAAACACATTACCGTTAACGGCGAAGTCGTTAATATTCCATCATATTCATTACGTGCCGGGGATGTGATCGCAGTGCGTGAGCGTTCAAAAACTCTTGAAGCTGTAACAAATTCAGTAGCAGGGAGAAAAGTGAACAAGCACAGTTGGTTAGAATGGGATGCCGCTAACTTAACCGGCAAATTCCTGAATTATCCTAACCGTGATGAGATTCCTGAAAACATTAAGGAGAACCTCATCGTCGAGTTATACTCTAAATAATAAAGACAATAGCTGTTTGCCTCGGGGCAGACAGCTTTTACCTTTTAAACATTTAATAGAAAATAAATGGCAATTTTAGCATTTCAGAAGCCTGATAAAGTTATCATGCAAAAATCTACGGATTTTGATGGTACATTTGAATTCCGTCCTTTGGAGCCAGGTTTTGGTGTTACCATCGGTAACGCTTTGCGCCGTATCTTACTGTCTTCGTTAGAAGGCTACGCAATAACTTCGGTTCGTATATCGGGTGTTTCTCATGAATTTTCAACCATCACTGGTGTTGTTGAAGACGTAACAGAGATTATCCTGAATTTAAAACAGGTTCGCTTTAAGAAAACCGGTGAGTCGGGAGATTCTGAAAAAATATTCGTTATCATTAACGGGCAAGAGCAGTTTAATGCCGGCGACATTACCAAATTCTCAAATAACTTTACCGTATTGAATCCGGATCTGGTGATCTGCAATATGGAACCTTCTGTAACCCTTGAAATCGAATTAACCGTAAATAAGGGTCGCGGATATATTCAGGCAGAAGAAAATAAATCTGCCGATAGCGTGGTTGGCGTTATCGCGATAGATTCTATTTACACGCCCATAAAGAACGTTAAGTATACTATCGAGAACTACCGGGTTGAGCAGAAAACCGACTACGAAAAGTTGGTGCTTGATATTTCAACCGATGGTTCTATCCATCCGGAAGACGCGTTAAAAGAAGCTGCCAAGATACTGATCCATCACTTCATGCTGTTCTCTGATGAGAATATCATGTTAGAGGCACAGGCAAAAGAAGAAACCAAGGAAGTTGACGAGGAAATTCTGCACATGCGCAAAATCCTGAAAACAGAGCTGGTTGACCTTGACCTGTCTGTACGTGCATTAAACTGCTTAAAAGCAGCTGATATCCGTACGTTGGCCGAACTGGTTTCTTATGATGTGGCCGATATGCTGAAATTCAGAAACTTTGGTAAAAAATCGCTGACAGAAATCCAGGATCTGGTAAAATCTAAAGGTTTATCGTTTGGTATGAACCTTTCTAAATACAAATTAGACGAAGAGTAAGCTCAGCGTCGCAGAGAAAAGTAAATTAATTTTTCACAGTGTATAAATCCCTCAGATTAAGTTCAAAGAGACGGTATACACTTAACTAAACAACAATGAGACACGGTAAAAAAGTAAACCACTTAGGCAGAACCGACAGTCATCGTAAGGCGATGCTGGCAAACATGGCATCATCACTTATTAAACATAAACGCATTACCACTACTTTAGCAAAAGCTAAAGCGTTGCGTACGTATGTAGAGCCTTTAATTACAAAATCAAAGAACGATACCACTCACTCACGCCGTACCGTTTTCAGCTATGTAAAAGATAAAGAAACGGTATCTATCCTGTTCCGTGAAGTGGCTGAGAAAGTAGCTACACGCCCGGGCGGTTATACCCGTATCCTGAAGTTACAAAACCGTTTGGGCGATAACGCTGAAATGGCGCTAATTGAGCTGGTTGATTTCAATGAAACTTATGCTGGTGGAAGTGCTAAACCAGAGAAAAAATCAACCCGTCGTCGTGGTTCGGGAAAATCTAAGAAAGCTGACGCTCCGGAAACGGTAGTTCCTGCTGCCGAAGCAGAAGAAGTTACCGAGGCGGTAGAAACAGCTGAAGCCGTAGAGGCAGCTCCTGAAGCTGATGCAACTACCGAAGCTGAAGACAATCAGCCCGTTGCTGACGATGTAAACGAAGAGAACGCAGAGAAAGGCGAATAACGTTTTAATAAACATAGATAAAAATCCCGGTCTGAATAAGGCCGGGATTTTTTGGTTTCAGGTGAATAGAATAGCTGTAACCGTCAATATTGCTGGTATGCTTTTTCATGCGCTTCTTTGAGCTGGATAGCAAGTAATTGAGGTTCTATTACTTTTACGTTGTTCCCGAATGAAAGCAGTTCCATTAAAAAGTCATGTGTCAGGCACAGTGTTAGCTTCACTTTCAATTCGTTGTCATTGTCGGACAAAACCTGCTGAGTGTGATGCAACGGCAATGTTTTAATGTATTTACCTTGAAGCGGGTTGAACGAAAGAATAATATTGTGCGGTGAACTGTCATTTGGACTAATGATTCCGAAGCAATAACGGTAATGCTGTTCTATATTGAAATTATCGGGATAGCGATAGGTTTGTTTGGTAATTTCAAAATTGGCTAAACGGTCAAGTGCGAAACTTTTAATGTGATTATCCTTACCGTCCTTTGCTATTAAATACCAGCGGTTTTTAAATTCTTTTAAGGCATACGGCTCAACAAATCGTTGGCTGGTTACATCTTCCCAAAACTTCTGGTACTCAAATTGTATCTTTAACCTGCTTTTTATGGCGTGAAGCAGCCCATACAGATTCTCTGTTCCCTGCGGTCTGCGTTGTTCCAGGTGTATAAAGGATGACAGGTCCTGTGCGAGATTTAGGGAGTTAAACATATCAAAAGCTTCTATCATGCGCTGAAAGTTCATGTTTTCCGTCTCGCTTTGACTAATTGAATAACCTTTATGCGATTTTGAATATTCAATATCAATACCCCAAATAGTTCTGATCTCTTTTATATCCCGCTGTAACGTCCGCTTAGAAAAGCCAATAGTCAGCATATCATCCTGCATTTGCAGGTAATCAACCTGGTTATCAATATAACGCTGCAATTCCTCATAGGTTGAATAAGGCTTTGCTTTCAGCTTTTTAAGGATAAGCAGGTAACGGGATATATAGCCTCTTTTTGACATAATGTTTGAATCTTTTTTGTCAAATATAAAATCTGGTGGCGACAAGATGTGTCGCTATAAGTTTTATTTTAATTGAAGGTAATGTTGTGTTTTTTGGGTTATATCCTAAAAAACTTTTTAAATTGAATAGATGTTTATGGTTATATCCATAAAAATTATTATAAAAAATAGTATCTTTGAGGATATAACCATAAAAAATGATTTTACGAGAAGTATATTTAGAGGCTGTAAGACCTTTTACAGATAAGCCGCAGATCAAAATTCTGACAGGAATTAGGCGTTCGGGCAAATCTACCGTATTGCAACTGCTGAAAGGAGAGCTTCTGGCGAAGAAAATAAAGCAAGGGCAAATAATTACTATCAATTTAGAGAGTCTGGAGTACGCTGATATATTGAATGCTTCTGCTTTGTATCAATATGTAAAAAGCAAAATCAAAACAAAGGATAAATATTATTTGCTTCTGGACGAGATACAGGAGGTAGAAAGCTGGGAAAAAGCAATCAATTCTTTTTTGGTAGATTTTGATGTCGATATTTATTTAACAGGCTCAAATTCGCATTTATTATCTTCTGAGCTGGCTACCTACCTTGCGGGAAGATACGTAGAAATTCCGGTCTTTACCTTATCCTATAAAGAATTACTGGACTTTAGAAATTTTTATTTTTCGGCAGAACAGAACAACAAAAACCTCTTTCTGGAATATTTGCGAAAAGGCGGTTTTCCGGTTATTCATACGGCAGATTATACGGAGGAATCGGCTTATAAGGTGGTGTATGATATTTATTCATCTGTGATTTTAAGAGATACGGTGCAACGGTATAAAATCAGGGATATAGAATTGCTGGAACGGGTTATAAAATATGCCTTTGATAATGTAGGCAATACTTTTTCCGGAAAAAATGTGGCCGATTATTTTAAAAGTCAGCACAGAAAAATTGACATTAACACCGTTTATAATTATCTGAATGCCTTGGAAGGTGCATTTATATTGTACCGTGTGCCCCGGTACGATTTAAAGGGGAAAGAAATCCTGAAAACGCAGGAAAAATTCTATGCAAGCGACATTTCTATTATTTATGCCACTATGGGAAACCGGGATAGAATGATAGCGGGAATATTGGAGAATATTGTTTTTCTGGAATTGAAAAGGAGGGCTTATAGCGTGTATGTAGGAAAACTGGACAATGCGGAAATTGATTTTATTGCAGAAAAGCGGGGACAAAAAATATATGTGCAGGTTGCATACAAATTAGAAAGTGAGGTCGCTGTAAATCGTGAGTTTGGCAATCTTTTATCTATTCATGACCAATACCCCAAATATGTGGTAACCATGGATGAATTTTGGAAAGATGCTATAGAGGGTGTCCGACATTTTTACATTTCAGATTTTCTGTTGGCGGATAGTTGGTAATGAATAAGGCTCTCCTTCTTTGTCAGCTGTAAACTTATTTCAAAGCTATATTAGCTTCCTGGTTCCTCTGTTGACTGCGCCGGAAGTTGTATAATAACTTTTCGATATTTTCCCTGCCTACAGGATTCTGGCTGTGTACCTCAAATTTTGGTAGGGGAAGGTTCGTGTTCAGGCAATACTCAACTAGCCATTTGGCACAATCATAACCTGATTTTTCTTCACCTAAATCATGATCGAATGATATAAATTGTGGTAAACCGTTTTCTGAAATGAATTTAACAAAAGCCTTATACGACCTAAGCTCAATAAAACCTTGAGGAATGGGCCGAAGGTCATCTAAATAAAGCCGGGTATTATTTAATGTCTGACTTTTCAAATGGAGTGATAAAAAGCAAAGTTTGCTAACTATTTATTAAATAATTGAGCTAATGTATCTCCCATTTTCCTCCCTCTTTTATCGGAATAATAAGCGTATGCACCATAATGAGGAATACAAAAAATATCTAGATCATTTAGGTTTCCCTTTTTTACTGTGTCGCTAACTTGTAAAATATTCTTTACACCATATTTTTTAAGCATTTTTTCATTAGTCAAAAAAAGTATGTTTTTGGGCTTAAGGATATCTATGAACTCCAAAGTTTTACTGATACAGAAATTACGCATTTCTATTGGTATTGAGTTTAAATCTTTTTCGGTTTTTGTATTAAAATAAATCATATTCATCATTACCGCATTTTTTAGTACAGATTTAAGTCCGTTTTCTTCAGTAAAAACCTTACTAAACGCCGCACGCATTGTATCAGCGCCTTTATTCTTATCTTCTATTTCCCAATAAGGTTTTTCTACCAATGTATTTACGCCATAATAAAGACTTTCATTTGTTCTTTTATCTTTTTTGTTCCTTTCAAGCCACTTAGAGTATTTTCCCTCTCCACCGGGATTAATACCAATTATCAATAAATCAGGGTTATATTTATTTATCGGGGTTTGAAAAACATAAAAATCTAAATCAATTTCTTTGGCATATTCATGACATTGGCTATTTACTTCTTCAAGCCACAAGTCTCTTTTTGGGATAAAATGTTTATTATTCATAATCTTTCTTTATTCTTTAAATGTATTAAAAATAATTCAGCACAAGCCATTGCATTGCTCAATGCGTCGTGGTGGTTAAATGGTATATTATATTGTTTGCATAACGAAGCCAGGTCATTTCCGAAAATTCTATGGGTACAGTGTCCGACAAAAGGAAAGAATGCTAAATTATAATATTTCAGAGTTTGCCTTAAACAAGGAAAATTAAAGGCGAAGCCGTTATGAGCAACTATATGCTGGAATCGAATAAAAACTCCAATTTGTTCCCAAATTTCATCGAACGCCTGCGCATCTGCTGTTTGCTCGGAAGTAATTCCGTGGATATTTGAAAACTTATCGCGGTAGTAATTGTCAGGAGGCTGAATTAAACCAGATAGCTTTTGGGTTATAATTCCATTCTTCACCCGGACTAACCCAATCTGGCAGATACTCCAACGTTTACCATGTGCGGTTTCGAAATCAATAGCGGTAAAGCTTTTCATAATTTACAATGCTGGTGCATGTTTCCCTTTATGCGCCCCATTGGGATGCTTGGAACAACTTGAATTGGTTAAGCTGGATACGTTAGTGTACTTTTGTCCACAATACTCACAATAATAATTTGCCATTTTTATTAATATTACAGGTTTATTTAATTTTCGTTCGGTATTTTAAATCCAATTTGGTTAGCTTTCGCTAATTGTAGAAAAGCCTTTTCATCCTGATTATAAATGGATGTTAGTGTCATAGGCTGATAGATATCTGAGCTAAAGCCCAATTTGGCTGAAAGTTGCCTGGCTTTTTTAATTTCAAGTTCCTTAAACTCGTATTTAGCAATTAACCTGCCTTTGCGCAATAACGCGTTATCAATTTTTGAAATGTCGGTATTAAAAGAGCAGATTACCTGAATATTTAAACAGTCTGCCAATAGCCCGTCTGAAATATTCAACAAAGCAGAAACGGGCGAAGCCCCATTCTGCTCCCGGTCGACAACAATATTTTCCGCATCTTCAATTACAAGAACCGCATTGGTATGGTATATAAGAATGGAAATAAGATTTGGGCTTGCAAGAGCACTTGCCATATTGGGTGGCAAAAAGATTACAGTTTTTTTTAGTGCAGTAATTAAATAACGTATATATGAAGTTTTTCCGGTGCCCGGTTTACCATGCAGTAGTACAAGTCCTTTGTCATTCTTCTTTGATAAACGCTTGAGTATGGTTTTATGAATGTCTATGAAATCATCATTATAATTATCTTCAATGCTTAGTTTGGGTTTAGTGATTGGTAGGTATCTGGTTTCAATGCCTTCTGGACCATTTATGAGTAATGCAATTTCGGGGTTACACTTTGGTTTTCGCTTTTTAAATTTGCGAAGGTCGTTAATAATCCTCTCGATTTTAGTCAGGTGTTCTTTGAAATAGAAAGCGAATTATTGAGGTGTTAACATAAAAACAGATAATCAAGTCTTCATATAAAAAATAAAAAACCTCATCGGGGTCTCCTTTCTTATGCTGATTGTCAAACTCCTTATTATAATAATGTCTTTTTATCTCTGATGAATAGTTGTCAATAAGCCAGCCATTGGCCTTTTTATAATCAATATCTTCTTCGTAAATAGAATTAGGAATATTATTAAAATGTGCTATAAACAGAGTGAAACCATTGAGATACCTGTGTTTTTCTGAGAAAACCTCCGAAATCCTCATTTTAGAAGTTGTTTCGCTAAGATCAAAGGCCTTGTAGGCTTCATCGTTCAATGTAAGGTTAGTTGTTTGCATACTTCATGTCTCTAATTTCCATTCAAAAGTAGCAGCATGAAGCGCCAAAGAATGTCGCTCTGAAAATTTCTTTTTAAAAGGAGAGGATTAGTAACCTTTTCAAGATTTCAGCTTTTAATTCCGAATGGCCGGCTTTTCGCCTTGCTCAACTTTTCGCCTTCTACCTTCTCCCCTCCCGCCTCTGCAATATGTCATCCTGTCACTTAATTAGAATTGCCTGAAAGGTAAAAGAGGCTCAAAAACTGTCAAATTTTAACATAATTACAGTATTGGCACAAGGGTTGATGCAACATCAAAAGAATAATAATTAATAAGCGAACTATAAGAAAGGAATATACAGCATGTCAAAAATTATTGGTATAGACTTAGGAACAACAAACTCTTGCGTAGCGGTAATGGAAGGTAATGAGCCGGTAGTTATCGCCAACAGCGAGGGTAAGCGTACAACCCCCTCTATTGTAGCGTTTGTAGAAGGTGGTGAACGTAAGGTTGGTGATCCTGCCAAACGTCAGGCAATTACTAACCCTAAAAAAACCATCTACTCTATCAAACGCTTTATGGGAAACAGCTATGACGAATGTAAAAGGGAAATCGACCGTGTGCCTTATAAAGTGGTTAAAGGTGACAACAATACGCCTCGTGTAGAAATAGATGACCGTAAATATACTCCCCAGGAGATTTCGGCCATGATTCTTCAGAAGATGAAGAAAACAGCTGAAGATTTTTTGGGACAGGAAGTTTCGGAGGCGGTGATTACTGTACCTGCCTATTTTAACGATGCGCAGCGTCAGGCGACCAAGGAAGCCGGTGAAATTGCAGGATTGAGTGTAAAACGTATCATCAACGAACCTACAGCAGCAGCTTTGGCTTACGGACTTGACAAGGCCCACAAGGATATGAAGATCGTAGTGTTCGACTGCGGTGGTGGTACCCACGACGTTTCTGTGCTTGAGTTGGGTGATGGCGTTTTTGAAGTGAAGTCTACTGACGGTGATACCCACCTTGGTGGTGATGACTTTGACCAGGTGATCATTGACTGGTTAGCCGAAGAATTTAAGAATGAAAACGGCATGGACCTCACCAAGGATCCGATGGCTTTACAACGCTTAAAAGAAGCTGCCGAAAAAGCTAAAATCGAGCTGTCAAGCTCTACTGCTACAGAAATTAACCTGCCATATATAACCGCCGACCAAAGCGGTCCTAAACACCTTGTACGCAATCTGTCACGTGCCAAATTTGAGCAATTAGCAGACAGCTTAATTAAGCGTACTATTGAACCCTGCCGTTCTGCCTTGAAAAATGCAGGATTGAAGGCTTCTGATATTGATGAAGTGATTCTGGTGGGTGGTTCTACCCGTATTCCGGCTATCCAGGAAGCCGTTAAGAGCTTCTTTGGTAAAGAACCGTCAAAAGGTGTAAACCCCGACGAAGTGGTTGCTATTGGTGCGGCTATACAAGGTGGCGTATTAACCGGTGAGGTAAAAGATGTGTTATTATTAGACGTTACCCCGCTGTCGTTAGGTATTGAAACCATGGGCGGTGTAATGACCAAGCTCATCGAGGCTAACACAACCATCCCGACCAAAAAATCGGAAGTATTCTCCACCGCATCTGATAATCAGCCTTCGGTTGAGATTCATATTCTGCAGGGTGAGCGTCCGATGGCTAATCAGAACCGTACTATTGGCCGTTTCCACTTAGACGGAATACCGCCTGCACCTCGTGGTGTGCCTCAAATTGAAGTGACTTTTGATATTGACGCAAACGGTATCCTGCACGTATCTGCCAAAGATAAAGCGACCGGTAAGGAACAAAAAATCCGTATCGAAGCGTCTTCCGGATTGACTGATGATGAAATCAAGAAGATGAAAGATGAAGCGGAAGCCAATGCCGAGGCCGACAGAAAAGCTAAAGAAGAGGTAGATAAGCTGAACAGTGCCGATGCGCTGATATTCTCAACTGAAAAACAGCTGAAGGAATATGGCGATAAAATTTCAGCCGATAAGAAAGCTCCGATTGAGGCTGCGCTTAAGAAGCTGAAAGATGCACATGCAGCTAAAAACTTCGCTGATATTGATGCTTCACAAACTGAGCTTAATAACGCCTGGGCTGCCGCTTCTGAAGAGATGTACAAAGCTACTCAGGAAAGTGCAGCGGGTGGTCAGCAAAGCGCCGCATCTGATGCCGGTAATGCTTCTGCAAACAACGGTGCCGATGATGTAACCGATGTTGACTTCGAAGAAGTGAAAGACGATAAGAGCTAAAGTCCGTTTGGCTTAAATAAACAAAAAAGCTACTCAGAAATGGGTAGCTTTTTTGTTTTGAACTAATTTGAATATTATGCTTTCAATAAATCCAGCACCTGTTGTGATGAATTGGTAGTGTCTACCTTATCGATAATTTTTTTGATAATGCCGTTTTTGTCAATGATAAAAGTTTTTCGGGCAGTACCCATATATTTTTTACCATACATGTTCTTTTCTACCCAAACGCCATATTGTTCAACAATATTTTTGTCGGTATCGGCAATAAGAGTAAATGGTAGCTGGTGCTTGCCAATAAATTTGGTATGCGATTTCTCATCGTCGGTACTTACGCCGATTACCTCAAAGCCCTGGTGTTGCAATTGCTGGTAATTATCCCTGAAGTTACATGCTTCGCTGGTACAGCCCGGCGTATCATCTTTAGGATAAAAATATAATATTATATCCTTGCCTTTAAAATCGCCAAGCGATACGGGTTTGCCATCCTGGTTGTTGGCGGTGAAATTAGGGGCTTTATCGCCTTCTTTTAATTGTGCCATGGTGCTAAGTTAAAAGTAAAAAGTTGAAAGTGAAAACTCTAAAGTGCATGCGTACAAGCTGTTTGTAAATTCAAAAGTAAAAAGTGAAAATTCAAAAGGCCGTACACACAGGCCATTATATAGCTTACAAATGTGTTACTTGTTTTTTGTCTGAATAGTCGGGATTTTCCCGAACATACGCATTAGCGTCAAGTTAAGAAGCTAAAAAGCCCCCTGCCGTCCTTCCGGACTTGATCCGGAATCTCCTTAATAGTAGCATAAACCCAGCATTAAGACCCTGAATCAAGTTCAGGGTGACGAGGGTTCTGGGCTTTTTAGCTCTGCCTGTACTTTTTCTTTTTTATTCAACTATTTAATTATCAATCAATTATGTGTAATCTCATAAAATTAACTTGACGCGTATGCGAACATACGGGACTCAACTTTTCACTTTCGACTTTTCACTTTCACACTATTTATAAAATGTTGCCGTGTAGGTTGTGCTGTTTTGCTTTAAATCGGTAACAACTAATTGGAATGTATGTTTCCCGGGTTTAAGATTATCCTCAAAAGTGTGCCATAGAGTTGCTGTAGACGGATTAAATTCCATCAATACCCAGTTGCCGTCAATATAACCGTTGAATGTGCCTATACCGGTAAGGTTGTCGGAAATACGGAAAGATATCCGCTCTATGCCTGCAAGTGATTTTCCGTCGCTGATATTGAGCGGACGTATTACCGGTGCAATGGTATCTACACCGACATAAAAATTACCAAAATTTCGTGTGGTAGTTTTTACATAGCCGTTGTCAAACTTTCCGCCCTGTGGTATGCCACGCGTATCCATAATAATGGCCTTAGGCTGAAGCTCGGGACGAAGGGTTGAGTCGGGCTTTATCCATAGCTCGTATCCCTGATGTACCGGGATAAGCCGGGTATGGATATGTTCTGTTTTTGAATATCCACGGATCGGCTTGGCACTTTCCGAATATTGAAAGCTGATATCACTGTACAGGTTCCCTTTTGGGATGAATACGCGTACATTTTCATTGCTGAACTCGTTATCCTGGTTGTACAAAAATGTTTTTACACCGGGCGTTTCTTTGGCTTCTAAAATAGCTTTGGGGTTATATTTTAATTTAAAACTTAGTGTGCTGGTATTTCCCCGGGCATCTTTAACGATATATTGCAGGTTGTGCACCGAATCGTCGCTAAGCCGGATAATGCCACGATTTTGAACAATTTTATAAATGGTTAGTGGATTTCCGGGTTCCACAAAGCTCTTTTGTATGGTTCGGCCCATAGTGAGTAATGCCGGATAATCGATGTGCGAGTTGACGGCCCGGCTGTTCTGGAAAAAGAATCCTTCTAATGCCGACAGGTAAATGGGCTGACCGTCTAATTGCAACTCGATAGAATATACGCCGTTCTTATTGCCTCCGGGGACATTCTGATCGTATGTCATTATACCGAAACCAACTTCATTACCTGCCTGTATAACCGGAGATTGGTTGATATGATAATTACCATTTGCGCCTACTATCTGGAAATATTGTTTTGGCGTATTCTGGCTAAAGGGCAGTCCGTTGAGGCGATACATATATAAACCATTAATAACCGGTTTTACATTGTCGGGTACTTCCAGGCCAAATAATTGGGGGTTAATGGTTTCTTCAGTTTTAGTATCGCGTATCTCGAAATGAAGATGTGGCCCGGCAACAGCACCGGTACGCCCCGACCAGGCAATAATCTCACCTTTTTTTACGGGAATCTCTATGGGCATTAACGGAAAATCAACATCAAACCGTTGCTGTCGGTACTGATACGCTTTTACTGCCTGACTAATGCGGGCGTTAAAACGTTGTAAATGCATATATACCGTGGTATAGCCATTGGGGTGATTGATATAGACGATGTTGCCTCCGCCGCCAATTTGTACGCGTAGGCGGGAAATATAGCCGTCTTCGCGGGCATAAACGGGGTAACCTTCACGCTGGTTAGTGCGGTAATCCAGCCCGGAATGAAAATGTCCACCACGGATCTCGCCGAATGAACCTGCCAGTGATGGCGGTAGGTCTAATGGTTTGGTGAAATAATCATGGGGATAATTTCGTGAAGTATATACATCTTGTGCTGTAAGCCGGAGAGTGATTGAAAGAAATAATAAAAGGTTAAATAGCTTCATTTATGGTAGGAAGTATAAAGTTGAAAGTAAAAAGTCAAAAGTTGAGTGTAGCGACATCACGACCCTTCGGGATTTATTCATCAGTGATATTCATTGTTATTTAATATAGAAGTCAAGTAGTTTTTCAGTTTCAAGATAAGCCTCCAGGTGATCGCCGATGTGAATTTTACCAACACCTTTTGGTGTGCCGGTAAAAATGAGGTCGCCTTTTTTTAAGGTGATATATTGCGATACAAAAGCTATTATTTTCTCGAACGAGAAGATAAGGTCTTTGGTATTGCCTTGCTGGACAGAAATATTGTTTATTGAGAGGCCAAAGTTAAGATTATACAGGTTGCTGAAATTGTTCTTAGGCAGAAACCTGCTCACGGGGGCTGAATTATCAAATGCTTTGGCCAGTTCCCAGGGTAATCCTTTTTCTTTATGCTTTTGCTGAATGTCGCGGGCTGTAAAATCAATGCCCAGGCCGATTTCATCAAAGTAGTTCCCGGCAAATTTTTCCGAAATGTGCTTTCCTTCTTTGCAGATTTTGATAACAATTTCTACCTCGTGGTGGATGTTTTCTGAGAAATCCGGGTGATAGAACGGCTTGTTGTCGCGTAGCAGGGCGGTATCCGGCTTTAAAAAAATTACGGGAACTGTTGGAACAGGATTATTAAGCTCATGGGCGTGCTCCGCGTAATTTCTGCCAATAGCAATGATTTTCATACGGCAAAGTTATTCAGATTTTAGCATATAACAGTTAGCAACTGACAAAGAACAACTGACAGTTGTTTCACTCTGGTGCAAGGTTGAGTGGCTTCATGTATGGGTTAGCAGCTTTGATAACTTTTTAAAAGTTGTCAAAGCTATTAACACAGGCCTGGCTAAATTAAACCCGATTGACGTGTATACCGGCCTGTGGCTAATGCCGTGCGGCAGGTAAGCGGGCTGGAGTGCAGTATGAACAGAAAGCGGGACTATAGGTACATAGTTGCAGTAACTTTGCTTTTCTAAGCCCACCCCAGCCCTCCCAACCACGTGCCGCCTTAGCTTTAGCAGTGGCGCAAGGGAGGGAGGCGCTCCCTGGCTCTATGCACTTACTGCTATAATTGCTATATCCATTGTCCATTGTCCATTATCAACTGTCCCTTGTCAACTGTCCATTATCAACTGTCCATTATCAACTGTCCATTATCAACTGTCCCTTGTCAACTGTCCATTATCAACTGTCCATTATCAACTATCCATTATCAACTATCCATTATCAACTGTCCCTTATCAACTGTCCATTACTAAAAGAACTATGAACCATTTGCCATTAAACTTTTTCCTTCAACTGTTTGAATATCAAAATTAAACTTCTTATCTTTGCGCCCTTAAATAGAATAAAAGCAAATAATTAAAAAGACAAAAAACAGTAAATGCCTACTATTCAGCAATTAGTTAGGAAAGGTAGAGTAGCTCTGGAAGACAAGAGTAAGTCGCCAGCGTTGGACAGCTGTCCACAGCGAAGAGGAGTGTGTACCCGTGTATACACCACTACCCCTAAGAAACCAAACTCAGCTATGCGTAAAGTTGCCCGTGTGCGTTTAACAAATGGCAAAGAAGTAAACGCGTATATCCCTGGCGAAGGGCACAACCTGCAGGAACACTCTATTGTGTTGATTCGTGGTGGTCGTGTGAAAGATTTACCGGGTGTGCGTTACCACATCATTCGCGGTGCATTAGATACTTCGGGTGTTAATGGCCGTAACCAGCGTCGTTCAAAATATGGTACCAAGCGTCCTAAACCGGGTCAGGCTGCGGCACCAACAGGTAAAAAGAAATAATAAGGGAGGGAACATACAATGAGAAAGTCAAAACCAAAAAAGAGGATTATTCTTCCTGACCCTAAGTTCAATGACGTGATGGTAACACGTTTTGTGAACAATATGATGTACGATGGCAAAAAAAGTATTGCCTACTCTATATTCTATGATGCGGTTGATCTGGTAGAGAAAAAAACCAGCGAAAGCGGCCTGGAATCATGGAGAAAAGCATTGAACAACATCATGCCATCGGTTGAGGTAAAATCACGTCGCGTAGGCGGTGCTAACTTCCAGGTGCCTACAGAAGTTCGTCCTGAGCGTAAAATTGCTTTGGGAATGAAATGGTTGATCCTGTACGCCCGCCGTCGCGGAGAGAAAACCATGATGGAAAAGCTGGCCGGCGAAATTATTTCGGCTGCCAAGGGTGAGGGTGCTGCGGTAAAGAAGAAAGAAGATACCCATAAAATGGCCGAAGCGAACAAAGCATTCTCGCACTTCAGATTCTAATAAAGATAAAGAGGATTACACGGATTTCGAAGATTACACAGATTAACTCATTAAATAATCTGTGTAATCCTCAAAAATCAATGTAATCATATAATCCGTGTAATCCCCTAAATCAGTGTAATCATATAAAGATAATGGCAAGAGACTTAAAATATACAAGAAATATCGGTATTGCAGCCCACATTGATGCCGGTAAAACTACTACAACCGAGCGTATTTT
Organism: Pedobacter sp. BS3; assembly: GCF_008274585.1. Lineage (GTDB taxonomy): Bacteria > Bacteroidota > Bacteroidia > Sphingobacteriales > Sphingobacteriaceae > Hufsiella_A. The sequence goes on from NZ_VTRT01000007.1 coordinate 80,866, forward strand.
GTATTATGCCGGTGTAAACCACAAAATTGGTGAGGTGCACGAAGGTGCTTCTACCATGGACTGGATGGTGCAGGAGGCAGAACGTGGTATTACAATTACTTCGGCTGCTACTACCGTAAACTGGAAATATCGTGGTCACACCTATCATATCAATATTATTGATACTCCCGGACACGTGGACTTTACCGTTGAGGTAAACCGTTCGCTACGTGTATTGGATGGGTTGGTGTTCCTGTTTTCTGCGGTTGATGGTGTTGAGCCCCAGTCTGAAACAAACTGGCGTTTAGCGAACAACTATTCAGTGCCCCGTATCGGTTTTGTTAATAAAATGGACCGCTCTGGTGCAGATTTCCTGAAAGTTGTAAAACAGGTAAAAGATATGCTGGGCAGTCATGCTGTACCGCTGCAATTACCAATCGGATCAGAAGATAACTTTAAAGGAGTAGTTGACCTGATCAACAACCGTGGTATTGTTTGGAATGAGCACGATAAAGGAATGACCTTTACCGAGGTGCCGATTCCGGCTGATATGGCTGATGAGGTAACCGAATGGCGTGAAAAACTGCTGGAAGCTGTGGCCGAGTATGATGAATCGTTAATGGAGAAATTCTTTGACGATCCGGCTTCAATTACCGAGCGTGAAATTTTAGATGCTTTACGTAAAGCTACACTTGATGCCAAGATCGTACCGATGGTTTGCGGTTCATCTTTCAAAAACAAAGGTGTGCAAACCATGCTCGACCTGGTGATGGAGCTACTGCCTTCGCCGGTAGACCAGGAAGCTGTTAAAGGTACTAATCCGAATACCGGTGAGGAAGTTTCCCGTAAACCGGATGTAAATGAACCTTTTTCTGCCCTGGCGTTTAAAATTGCAACCGACCCGTTTGTTGGCCGTTTGTGCTTTATCCGCGTTTATTCAGGTAACCTGGAAGCCGGTTCGTATGTATATAATACCCGTTCAGACAGTAAAGAGCGTATCTCCCGTATATTCCAGATGCACGCTAACAAGCAAAACCCTATCCCTAACGTAGGTGCGGGTGATATTGCGGCGGTAGTAGGCTTTAAGGATATTAAAACAGGCGATACCCTGTGCGATGAGAAAAACCCTATCGTACTGGAATCCATGAACTTCCCCGAGCCGGTTATCGGTTTGGCTATTGAGCCTAAAACACAGGCCGATATGGATAAATTAGGTGTTGCCTTAGGTAAACTTGCCGAAGAAGATCCTACCTTCAAAGTACAAACTGACGAAGATACCGGCCAGACTGTAATTTCAGGAATGGGCGAGCTTCACCTGGATATCATTATGGATCGCCTGAAACGTGAGTTTAAAGTTGAAGTGAACCAGGGAGCACCTCAGGTAGCTTATAAAGAAGCTATTACCGGTACTGTTCAGCACCGTGAGGTGTACAAGAAACAAACCGGTGGTCGTGGTAAGTTTGCCGATATACAGGTAATTATTTCGCCTATCGACGAAGGAAAGCATGGCTTGCAATTTGAAAACGAAATTGTGGGTGGTGCTATTCCGCGTGAATATATTCCTTCGGTACAAAAAGGTTTTGAAGCTGCCATGTCTAACGGTGTGCTTGCCGGATATCCTGTTACCGATATGAAAGTGCGTTTAATTGACGGTTCTTTCCACCCGGTAGACTCGGATTCGCTTTCTTTCGAGATTGCAGCCCGTACCGCTTTCCGCGAAGCATTGCCAAAATGTAAGCCGGTGCTGATGGAGCCTATCATGAAAATTGAGGTGCTTACTCCCGAAGAAAACATGGGTGATGTAATGGGTGACCTGAACCGTCGCCGCGGACAATTACAAGGTATGGATACCCGTGCCGGTTCGCAGGTGATCAAGGCTCTTGTTCCACTTTCTGAAATGTTTGGCTATGTAACCCAGTTACGTACTATCACTTCAGGGCGTGCTACTTCAACCATGGAGTTTGACCACTATGCCGAAGCGCCACGTAACATACAGGACGAAGTAATTGCGAAAGCTAAAGGTAAAGTAAACGCGTAGCAGCGTAGATTACACGGATTAAGGGGATTACACAGATATTATATTAATTAATTGTAAGTATAATCCTCTTTATACGTGTAATCCATAAAATCTGTGTAATCCACCTGTAATAACTAATAGCTCTTATTGCAGGTTTAAATAAACAAAAACAATGAGCCAAAGAATCAGAATCAAATTAAAATCGTACGATTACAACCTGGTAGATAAATCTGCCGAGAAGATCGTAAAAACTGTAAAGCCTACAGGTGCAGTAGTTAGCGGACCTATCCCGCTGCCAACAGAGAAAAAAGTGTTTACCGTATTACGTTCACCACACGTAAACAAAAAGGCACGTGAGCAATTTCAACTATGCTCATATAAACGTCTGTTAGATATCTATAGCTCTAACTCTAAAACAGTTGATGCCTTAATGAAACTTGAACTGCCAAGCGGAGTAGAAGTAGAAATTAAAGTGTGATTTTTAAAAGGTGTAACAATAAAGCCCATGCAGGATTTTCCTGTTATGGGCTTTGTTGTTTTGGGAAGTCTTTAGGCAAAAACCAGGAGCTTTAGAGCGGATGAACAAAGGTTCGTTTAATTGATAGTATGCGGCAACATACATATAACCGGTGTATTTACAGTTCTTCGGAATTACCCTGCATGAAATAAGTTCCAATAGTCCGGATTTTTATTGAAAGCAGTTCACCTTGTCGATTGCCGTTCAATAATTTCAGATTCCATCACAATACGACTTCCGGCCAGCGAGCCCTCAAATTTGTTGGCAATGATATTAAACAGGATGGTAGCTGCTTTTTTCCCCATCTCAAAAGCAGGCGGAGTAATGGTAGTGAGCGAAGGATTAAGCAGGGAGGCAATCTGCAATGTAGAATAACCAATCACTTTCATATCCTCCGGTATACGGATATTCAGGTCATGGCAGGCATAATAGCAGGCTGTAGCCAATTTTTCTACCGAAGCAAGAACAGCGTCAGGTTTCTCTTTACGGATAAATTCCCTGATCAATTGCTGGTCTTTGTCCGTGTCATCGGTACAATCCAGGATTAATTCAGGCAGACCATATCGTTGTATCGCACTGGTATAACCCTGTTTACGCCTGGAACTGATAGTCGCGTTTTTGGAGATCATAATATAAGCGATACGCCGGCATCCGCTTTTTATCAGGTTTTCTGTAGCCTTAAAGCTGCTTTCGGCATCGTTGGTGGTTACCTGTACATTGTTTAACGTTTCCTCCACCCGGTCAAAGAAAACCAGCGGAATGTTGCGTTTGTTCAGATCAAGCAGATGACTTTTGTCATCGCTCTGGCAGGATACCGACATCAGGATACCATCGGCCCGGCCGTTGGATACATGCCTGGCGAAAGCTATTTCCTTCGCCTGGTTTTCGTGGGTGAGATAAATCAATACATGATACCCCTTTTCGGCGGCTACCTGTTCAATGCCGTTAATAGCCAGCGAAAAAAAGTTGTTGGCAATTTCGGGGATAATAACGGCTATGGTCTTGGTTTTTTGTTCACGCAGGCTGCGTGCATTCGGGTTTGGCTGGTAATTTAGCTTCTGGGCCAGCTCAAAAACCTTTGCTTTGGTTTTAGCGCTGATCTCATAACTATCCTGCAACGCCCGCGACACGGTAGAAATAGAAAGATTAAGCTGTTTAGCCAGCTGCTTGATATTAACCTTTTCCATGATACACAATCTGCAAAAGGCAAATATCCAAAATTATCTTAATAGTTGGTTGGCGTTGGGTATTGAGACGGCGTAATTGCTAAATTGTTATATTGTTGTTTGTTATTTGTCCTTCGTTGTTCGCCTTACGCCTTAAACCTTCTGCCTTCTACCTTTTCCCGCTTCCGGTCTTTTCTGACCCCGAATAATCGGGATTTCGCTGCGCTCAACTTTACCGACTTCGGACTATTAGCTACCAGCCATGAACTATGAGCCACCTTTCTTTCCGCCCGGATGCACAGGTTGCTCGCTTTGTTCACGTTGCTTTGCAGGATCTTTAAAATGAGGTTCTTTCCCCCGATAGGCTTCATCCTTAGCCTTTTTTACAGCTTCATCATCATTCTGCGGATGTTTGATATTTTTCTGTTCCGAATCCTGTGGAATACGGTTTTCCGGTTTTTTACTCTGGTTGTTTATCATGGTTATGTACTTGTTTCTTTTGTTTAAACCATGTAAATAATCAAAAGTTTGCTGTTAAATTTCTGACGTTGGCCTGCGTATTTTCTTAATTTTGTGTTCATCATTACTCCTTTTTCAATGAATATAGCAATAAATGGTTTTGGCCGGATCGGTCGGATTTGCCTGCGGATGCTGCTTCAAAAGGCAAATCTCCAGGTAGTGGCAATCAATGACCTGACCGATGCCCGTACGCTGGCGCATTTGTTTAAATACGATTCGGTGCATGGCCCCTTTGACGGCCAGGTTAGCGCTTCGGACGATGCCTTATGTATTAATGGAAAGACTATTCGTATCCTTTCAGAAAAAGATCCGTCGCTGTTACCCTGGAAAGCGTTGGATATTGACCTGGTGATTGAATCGACAGGTAAGTTTACCAGCAGGGCAGGAGCGATGAAGCATATCCAGGCAGGAGCCCGGCAGGTGATCATTTCGGCTCCGGCTACAGATAAAGACGTGCCCGCTTTGGTGCTGGGCGTAAATGATGATACATTCGACTTCAGCGCCCCGGTGCTATCCAACGCATCGTGCACAACAAACAATGTGGCGCCGCTGGTAAAAGTGCTGGACGATAACTGGGGAATTGTTGACGGATACATCACTACGGTACATTCCATGACGGGCGATCAGAGCCTGCACGACGCACCGCACCGCGATTTAAGGCGTGCCCGTGCCGCATCAGCTTCCATTATCCCAACAACCACCGGTGCTGCGAAGGCCATAACCAGCATTTTTCCGCATCTGGATGGCAAGCTGGGCGGAGCCGGGATCCGCGTTCCGGTGCTTAACGGCTCGCTGACCGACTTTACCTGCATCCTGAAAAAGCAGCCCACGGTAGCTGAAATTAATGCGGCGTTTAAACAGGCATCAGAAACATCCCTTAAAGGGATATTGAAATACACCGAAGATCCAATTGTATCGGTTGATATCATCAACAGCCCGTACTCCTGCACATTCGATGCGTTACTGACCTCGGTAGTGGGCGATTTGGTTAAAGTGGTAGGCTGGTACGATAATGAATTCGGTTATTCAAACCGCCTGGCCGATCTGGCCGAACGCATTGTTTTGCAGCATGCTACTGCCTGACCGGCATGATAAGGTTTATTACCACCGCAGAAACACTGGCCATTCGCAGCGAAATACTTCGTAATGGTGAGCTGCTGCCTGAACAATGCCGTTTTGAGGGAGATGATGAGCCCGGCGCTTTTCACCTCGGTTATTTCCAGAGTGGCCTTTTAGTAAGTATTGCCAGCTTTCATAACCAGCCTCATCCAGATTATGGGCCTGACGGTTTCCAGCTACGGGGCATGGCTACACTGACTGAATTTCAGGGAAAAGGTATCGGAAAGCAGATAATTCAGTTTGCAATGATATATTTGCAGCAGCAAGGTGCAGCCTATGTTTGGTGCAATGCCCGCAAGGTGGCTTATAACTTTTATCTCGCACTGCAATTCAGCTTTATCTCCGGCGAATTCGAAATAAAAGGTATCGGCCTGCACAGAAAAATGCTTAGAAAAATAGATAAACAAAACCCCACAATATGAAAACAATTGATGATTTGAATTTTTCCGGTAAAAAAGCCTTAATACGGGTAGATTTTAACGTTCCATTGGATGAAAATTATAATATAACCGATGATAACCGTATTCAGGGCGCTTTGCCAACCATAAAAAAGATATTAAAAGACGGCGGTTCCGTTATCCTGATGTCGCACCTTGGACGTCCTAAAGATGGCCCTACGGAAAAATATTCGTTAAAGCACCTGGTAAAACATTTATCAGATGTGCTGCAAACCGATGTGCAGTTTGCCGACGATTGCATTGGTGAACAGGCAAAAGAAAAGGCGGCCGCTTTAAAACCCGGACAGGTGCTGCTGCTTGAAAACCTGCGCTTTTATAAAGAAGAAGAAAAAGGTGACGAGGCTTTCGCTGAAAAACTTTCCAAACTGGGTGATGTTTATGTGAACGATGCTTTCGGCACCGCTCACCGTGCCCATGCTTCAACGGCGGTAATCGCTAAATTCTTTCCCGGCGCAAAATATTTCGGTTACCTGATGGCAGCCGAACTGAATAACGCTGAAAAAGTACTGAACAATGCCGAACGTCCGTTTTCCGCCATTATGGGAGGCGCTAAAGTGTCGGACAAAATATTGCTGATAGAGCGTTTGCTGGAAAAAGTAGATAACCTGCTCATTGGCGGCGGTATGGCCTATACCTTTGCCAAGGCGCAGGGCGGTAGCATTGGTAATTCGCTGGTAGAAGCTGATAAGCTGGACTTGGCGCTTAACCTGATTCAAAAAGCAAAAGATAAAGGTGTAAACCTGGTTCTTCCCCAGGATTCTGTAATTGCGGATAAGTTTGCTGCCGATGCTGATACGGCTATTGCTAATAATGATGCTATTAAAGACGGCTGGATGGGACTGGATATCGGTCCCGATGCCATTAAAAAATATAAAGACGTTATTGCCGGTTCAAAAACCATTCTCTGGAATGGCCCAATGGGTGTTTTCGAGATGGAAAAATTTGAAGCGGGTACCAAGGCTGTTGCCGAAGCTGTGGTAGAAGCTACTAAAAACGGAGCATTTTCACTGATAGGTGGTGGAGATTCGGCGGCTGCGGTTGCAAAATTCGGACTGGAAGATGAGGTAAGCTATGTATCAACCGGTGGCGGCGCTTTGCTGGAATACATGGAAGGTAAAGAATTGCCGGGTGTAAAAGCTATTAATGAATAATTCCGGCTTTTACATTCAGTTGAAATAGTATCGCATCAAAATCGCGATTTTTGCCGCATGCAAGCATTTTTATTTGATTTAAATGGTACGGTGATCGATGATATGGCCTATCACGGCGAAGTATGGCACGATATACTGACCCGGGATTTGGGCGCATCCATCACTCCCGAAGAAACCAAATTGCAGATGTATGGTAAAAATCGCGATTTGCTGATCCGGATATTCGGTGAAGGCCATTTTACCGAAGAGGAAATGAAGCAAATCTCTCATGAAAAAGAGAAACGTTACCAGTCCGTTTATGGCCCGCATTTGAAATTGATAAACGGTTTAGATGAATTTCTTGCCGCGGCACATCGGCATCACATCAAAATGGCAATCGGTTCGGCGGCCATAACCTTTAATATCAATTTTGTTATAAACGGGTTGAACTTACATCAGTATTTTCCTGTAGTAGTTAGTGCCGATAATGTAACCAACAGTAAGCCTGATCCCGAAACCTTTGTGAAAGCTGCCAATTTATTAGGAGTAAATCCCGCGGATTGTGTGGTGTTTGAAGATAACCCTAAAGGAGTAGAAGCTGCTTTACGCGGAGGCATGAAAGCCGTTGTTATCACTACCATGCACCAGCCGCATGAGTTTGAAGGTCTAACCAATATCCTGGCTTTTATTACGGATTATACCGATCCGTTTCTGAACAGCCTGTTACAGCAAAATTAAAGCAACACACAGGCGCTTTTCACGCAGATCCCGGGACTGGCGCAAGGTTAAGCGGCTGACTGTGCAAGGGGTTACCTTGTGCCGTATGCGCTATAGCGGCACTTTTCACGCAAAGCCCGCAATGAGTTTACCCGAAGTTTTCCCGATCGGGCGAAGCTCCGGCTTCGTCCGGAAACCATATAGCCTCTGGCTGATTCATTTACCTGCAATCTGGCGCAAGGTTGAAAAGTAATCTTGTGCCAGATTTTGGATTAGAAACGATGTAGGATATTAGAAACAAATAATAACTACGAGATCTATTCACATCCTATTATTACTTTTTCAATAAACATTCTAAATTTGAGGCATTAGGTATCTAAGTATTTATTAAAAAGCTTTTATGAAAAGATAGTGATATAGAATAGATAAACATAATTAATATAAAGCGTTAGCTTTTATTCTTGCTCTGGAAAACTAGGAATCTTCAAGAAATGCAAGGGATAAAAAGTTGATGCTCACGGTAAAGCGTGGGCTTAACTTTGTCTTGTATTTCGGGTATCCTAGTACCTCCAGAGCAGACAACAGCTATAGTCCCACGCTTATTTTTTGTCTTTGTATTTGGTGGCTAATACAAAAGTAATTTGAAATTTTATGAAGAAAAATTTAGTCAAAAAAGCTCTCTGTTTTATTTATTGTAGTTTTTTGTTATCAATAAGTTGTTCTAACATGTATGCAAAAGAGTTATATCGTATTAATACAGAAAGGTTAAACGTAAGAAAGCTTCCAAATCCAAATAGTAAAGTTTTTGGATATATTTCCAAAGGACAGATGGTAGAGGTATTAGGAAAATCTGGATTTTGGTATAAAATTCAAGTTGGGAAGGAGATTGGATATGTTGATATGCATTATTTAATTAAATCGCCCAATATTGATAATTCAAATGAAGAAGAAATCACAATTCATAACTATAAGGTGATAGCCGGTGCATCTTTAATAATAATATTGACTTTTATTATTGTTAAGCTATTTAGTTCAAAAAATAGAACAGAAATTATTCACGACCAGGGTTTACATCACCAACAAATTGTAATAAAGCAAAAGAGTGTCGGATTGGCCATAGTGCTCACGTTACTTTTTGGCCCAATAGGTATGCTTTACTCAACTGTTAGAGGAGCCATTATAATGATATTATTGCCTCTTGTTTTATTTTTAGTGAGTGTGATATTCTTTTCATTAAATTTTAAATTAATGGGAGCAGCACTCATTCTCAGCTTGATTATATTTCTAATTTTTTACTGGCTTATTTGTATAATATGGGCAGCATCGGCAGCTAATAGTAGCAACAAAATAATCATTAATACACCCATTATTCCTAATGAAAAATAAAAATTGGGTATTTAGTTGTATATTTCTATTCATGCAGATATAAAAATAAATTACAATATTTGGTTCTGAATATTGTTGCAATATTCCTGCAATTAAAACCTTAAATCAAATGAGATCATTCCTGCTTCTGCCGGTTTTCCTTAGTTTATGGATCAGTGCTAAAGCCAGCCTGGCAGCAGGAACAGACACGTTAAAAACTAAAACATACATGATTCCTGACAAAGCCAATTTTGATACTACACTCAACGGAAAAGCCGTTCATTTATTTACGCTGGAAAATAAGAAGCACATGCAGGTGGCCATTACAAACTATGGCGGACGCGTGGTGAGCATACTTGTTTCTGGTAAAGATGGAAAGCCGGTTGACGTAGTGCTTGGGTACGATAAACTGGCAACATACCGCAAAAAAGGCGAGCCTTATTTTGGAGCGCTTATCGGCCGGTATGGTAACCGCATTGCTAAGGGGAAATTTACCATTGATGGTAAGGGGTATAATCTGGCAATTAATAATGGGGTTAATGCCCTGCATGGTGGTCCCGCGGGTTTTCATGCCCAGGTATGGGATGCACGTCAGGTTAACAAAACCACCCTGCAATTATCCTATCGTTCTGTAGATGGCGAAGAAGGTTATCCGGGAAACCTGGATGTGAAAGTTACCTACACGTTAACGGATGATAATGCTCTTCGGATAGATTACCAGGCAACAACCGATAAAACCACGGTGGTAAACCTAACCAACCACACCTATTTTAACCTGAATGGTGAGGGTAACGGGAATATTTTAGGGCATACACTTATGCTGAATGCCGATAAATTTGCACCGGTAGATAATACATTGATACCAACCGGCCAGTTAGCCGGTGTATCCGGAACACCTTTCGATTTCAGGAAAAGTTTCCGCATAGGTGCACGTATAAAAGGCGATGATGAGCAGTTAAAGAACGGTAAAGGTTATGACCATAATTTTATACTGCGTAAAACCGGTAAAAAACCAGAGCTGGCTGCTGTAGCCGAAGGTGATAAAACGGGAATTACAATGAATGTATATACTACCGAGCCTGGCGTGCAATTTTATAGCGGCAATTTCTTAAATGGCAGGGCTTATAATGGAAAAGGAGGTGTAAACTATCCTATACGTTCCGGTTTCTGTCTTGAAACGCAGCATTTTCCCGATTCGCCTAATAAACCACAATTCCCTTCAACAGAACTAAAACCAGGTGGGACTTATAAAAGTACAACCATATATCAGTTCTCGGCAAAGTGAAGTCTTTTTAGTAATAAATCGAAGCTTAAGGGGGTAAAAACTAAATGTACCAAAACAGCAATATAGAAAAGTCCGAAAATTGTACGATTTTGATACTGCTAAGCCACTTTTTGACGTACAACCTAAAAAAACCGCATGTGCCAACGTGTTGGTATTTGTTGGATTTCGGTTGGATTTGTTAAAGCTCTTTTAAAATGTTTTTAAAAGTATGTTGGATTACTTTTAAAAAATGTACGTTTTTAGCGCTGTAAATGGCGCATTTGCTCCATTAAGACGGTTACTTTAGCCTCTAAGTCGTTAAAACGCTGGTGTAGTTCACCCGGTTCCGGGAACTCGAATATAAAGGAGCCGCGAAGGTACCATAACTCTGTTACATCTGACGGGTCTAAAATGATGTTTGGATAATCTCGCTTATTTTGGTTGTCTGATAATAAAATGAGCTTTCCAGTATCGGCAATGCGGTTTAAAACCCGTTTTGCTACTATTCCGTCCGTCTTTGTGACTATGATATAAATACGTCTATCCCTTATATCCTCTAACGTTTCTACCCATCTACCAACGGCAATACTACTATTATGCAGCGTTGGCGCCATGCTATGTCCCTTTATCTCGAACGCCCTGTGTAAGCCGCCTTTTAGCCCCGGCATACGTATTGTAGGCAGTTCCTCGATATATTCCGGGTCTGCGTACCCGTTTAAATAACCGGCTGCTGCTTTAAAGGGAACAAGCGATATAACATCGTCCTGGTTTTCGTTTACAGTGATAACCTTTGGAGCGCCAAAATTATGAGTTGGGGGGACAGTTGGGGGGACAGTTTTACCCAAAGTTGGGGGGACATTAAATGCAATTTCCGGCTCTGAAACTATACTTAACTCGTCTGATAGCGTAGGGGTATCGTAACTTTTTATAGGAGTTGTATTAGTGCTATATACTTCTATCTCTCTATTGTCATCGAATAAGGAATTAATATCAACCCCCTGTTTATACAAAAAAAGTATATACTCGTTTGGTATAAATTTTTTATTTCCCTTTTCAAGTAGACTAATATCCTTTTGCTGTATTCCGCTTAATGCAGACGCCTCGCTTTGGGATAAACCCAACAGCATCCGGATAGCCTTTAGTTTCTCGTAAATAAGCATTTATACTTTTTTTGTATATTTTATTTGGCTTTATACTTTTTTTGTATAATATTTGTGTCGCAAAGCAACACAATTAGCACGAAGATATGAAAAATAAAAACCAGATGTGCCAAAAAGAATACGACAGGCTTTTATCTACCGGGGAACTTGCCGGGATAATTGATTGCAGCGAAACCCTGATTAGACAGGTTAGAACCGGCGTAAGAAATACCAACAAAGGCAAGGGAAAGCTAATAAAAATAGCGGACGAACTGAACGTACAGGCCGCAAGTATAGCTAAGACCACTTTAATAGAAGCAATAGAGAAATTAATCCCTTTAAAATAACATTATGAAAAAATCAGCTTACCGGGTAATTCAACGGAATTTTATTACCCCTGCTTATCGCGATTATCTAATTGCTGAAAAACGTCTAATACTTCCTGAAGGTCTTGATTTAGACGAACTATGTCGCCCTCAAGGAGTACGCTTCTATTTTCAAGGACTTGATTTATATCGTCCACAAGAACCCTTTGTAACAATTCTACCCGAGCGTTTAAAAGGACAAACATCGCTTCCAGACGGTCGAACCTTCGGTTCAGATGTTCCCCTAAGACCTCAAATTTATTAATTTCTGACATACTGCATTTTTTTAAGTGAGATTATAAATGTAGCAAAATTCCCGAAAGCGTTACCCTGCCATCGCCGCAGGGCGGGAACTTAAAACGAAAATGGAATACCTCAACGATACTATACTTTGTCTTACGTACGCCGAGCTTGTGCCGGGTATTATGCTGCCTGACACCTACAAAAAGAATAAAAAGCGGGGTAATATAGTTGTTCATGGCTTTGGCGGCAACGGGCGCAAGGTGTTTATTGAGTACGAAAGCCTGCCTGATAAATACAAAGATGCCGTTAAAAAGAAATACGGGAACCCGTACGAATACCTCGCAAAACAGCCAATCTTAGACTTGATAGATTGGGATTTAGAAGCCCAAAAATTCTACACCGATTACGTATTACCGAACGGCCAGCCGTTACCGGCTACCGCTACCGACGCTAAGGGTAAGCCTCAAATAAACTACGTTGAACGATACACCAAAGCGGCAAGCTGGCTGAACATGATTAGTCACCTTACAACCGACAAACGGGCGTTAAAACGTGCCTTAAACCTGTCGGTTATGGACTTTTGGGACACTGTTTGCGACCTTATTGTTAAGCAGGATGTTGCCATACCGGCAAACGCAAAACGCCTAAAGGAAAAGGTAAAGAAATACGCATCTGCCGCCGATTTAACCGAGAAATACGGCATGTTGGTAGAGGTTAACCGCTTCGGGAACCAACGAGCCGCCAAGATAGCCGACGAGGAAAGCGAGGCTGTATTATTCAAGCTGTTGAGCGACCCCCGCCAGCACGACGACACTGTAATAGCTGCCGGGTACAATTTTTGGGCAAAACAGCACGGAAAACCAACCGTTACCCCCGGAACCATAGGCTATTTCCGCCGGAAAAACGAGCATATTATAGCGCCTGTACGTGATGGCAAAAAAGCTACTTATACTAAGTATACCAAAGAAATACAACGCAAGCGGGCAGACGCTCCATTATTACAAATAAACGCCGACGACAATTGTTTAGACCTGTTTTTTGAGGTTGAACGCTGGAACGACGGTAAACGCTCGGTTAGCAAGTATTATCGGCCGATGCTGTACGTCATTATTGACACATACAACGACTATATTTTAGGCTATGCCATCGGCGACAAAGTAACCCATGAGCTTATTTATTCAGCCTTCCGCAATGCTTTAAACCACATAGCCGAACTAACCGGCAGTTACTACCTGCCGCACCAGCTACAAACTGACCGCTGGGGACTGGATGTTAAAATGAAAAACGAGCTTGGCGAATTTTACAAGCGCATTGCCAAGTTTACCCCGCAAGCGCACGGCGTGCCGCAAGGTAAGTACATAGAGCGCAGTTTTGGCGTAGAATGGCATCAGGTTTTAAAGGTTCTGCCAAGTAATAACTATGCCGGTAAGAACTTCAAGGCCAAAGAGACGCTAAGCGCCGAGTATATTGTAGAAGCCAGCAAAAACTACCCCAATATCGAGCAAATGCCTGCCATTGTTGAGGGCTTTATTAACGTGATGCGCAAAAAGGCTAACCCGAAAACGGGCGTAAGCCGTCAAGTAGAATGGTTAGAAGCGTTTAAGGCCAGCGAAAAGAGCCAAAAGCGGCAGATAGATGCGGGGGTAAAACTACAACTAACCGGCGTTAAACGCCTGGGTGACGGTCTTAAAATCACTTCTGCCGGGCTGAAACCCGTACTAAACGGGCAAAAAATCAGCCTCGACGTGCCGGATATGGTAATATACGAGCATAACGGTAAAAAAGCCGACATCTATTACGACCCGGAAAACCTTAACGAGGTATTGGTAACCGGCGACGGCTTCCGCTTTGTGGCCGGGCAATACCGCAAAGTCCCTGCCGCCTTAGCCAACTATGAGCAGGGCGACGGCGAACGCTTACACCAGCTATTTGAGGGTAAAAAACGCATTACCGAGCTAATGAGTAACACCATACACGAGCGTATGAAAGCGCTTGGCGATGTTAACCCGCAAAGCCTGTTACAAGCCGGGGTATTGCTTAAAGACGTAAAGAACGGCGCCGAGGCAGAATACCTCGAAAGCCTTTACACCCAACCGGCTAAAGCTATACCGGCAGCGCCTAAACAAATAGCGGAAACCAAGCCGGAAACCACAACTGACGAAATAGATATATACGATTTATACTAACAAAAAGCCGCCCCGGTGCGAACGGGACGGCGAACATTAAAAAGTAGTGCATTATGAACACTGAAACAAAACAACAAATTAAAGCCGATTTAGCCAACTATGTTTCAAAAATCGGCAGTGCAAACAAGGCCAGAGTACGCCTCGGTGTAAGCGGGGCTACCATTAGTAACATACTAAACGGCAAATGGGAAAACATGGCCGATAGTCTTTGGCTGGGTATTCATAAACAGGTGCTGCAAAGTGACTGGATACACAGCGATACCTCGGTAAGTAAAAAGCTAATGCGCCTTTATGCTGATGCTAAAGAGAACGCCGAGGTAAGAGGTGCGACAGCCAATGCCGGACGTGGCAAAACGCATACTGCGAAACTATTTGTTTCGGAAAATGATAACAGCTTTTTGGTAAGCTGCGACCAGACTATGAAAATCGGCGATTTTCTGGCCGAAATGTTACGGGCAATAGGCAAACAAAAAGCCGGGTTAAGTAATTACGAAGCGCTAAATTTTCTTTGCGAGGAGCTTTTAGGACTTAAAAATCCATTCTTTATTATTGATGAATTTGATAAGCTAAAAGACATTGTAAAGTTTCTGTTTATCAGCATTTATAACCGTACCGAGGGCTGTGTGTCATTCTTTATACAAGGCGCTCCCTATCTTAAAAAAAGCCTTGATACTTTAGCTAAAAAGGATAAACAGGGCGCTAAAGAGATAATAGACCGCCTAAATGGCAAAATAATAGACCTTGGCGATAATACTGCCGCTGACTTGGCTGGCATTGCCCTGATAAACGGTATAAATGACCCAGAGCGATGCACCTATTTAGTTAACGATTCCGATTACTCATTAAGGCGCTTAAAATCATCCGTAAAGGTTGAATTAAGGCGTAGAAAGGAGGCGGTGTAATGGCACGTTTTGAAGTTGAAGTTTGCAGGGTACACAAATCCAGCCCCTTTAATTGCTCTTTATTTTATAACGAAATAGGAGCCCAAACACCTGAATCAGCAGTTGAAAGTATTATGCCGGATATCGACAAAAAGTATGGCAAGAACTTTATAGTTCACGTCTATAACCTCGACACGGCTGAGGCTTTTGAGTTTGAAATATCTAAGCATAAAGCAACTAACCAATGAAAGTCCAAAAGTTTCTCACAGAGGCCAATAAACAGCAGGTAATGCGCCTGCTGGGCTGGACAATAGACCAGTACGCCGAATATCAAGAAAGCAAAGGCTTGGAATACATCCGCAAGCTGATAGCTGCCGACGATTGGAGCGTGAACAATGTAGCCAAAGCGCCGCTATTCTGGCGCTGGTGGGTAAACCACTGGAACGCCCGCGACACTGAATTTATCGGCTGGGCTACCGGCTACAAAAACCGCCCGTTTTTGCTTCGCCAATACGAGAGCCTTAACGACGTGGACGGTTTCGAGTTCTGGCCGCACCGGGTAATTATGGAACAATCATACGCCTACATGATAGGCGACTTAAACCGGCAGGCAGTGGAGGCAGGCGTATGATAAATCTGATTCATATTGAAAAGGCCGTTTCTAACGCTTTTAAACTGCCTTTAAAACGCTTTAAAACCGAGCATCGGTATCTATGCTACTACATAGCGGTACAGTACGGCATACGGCCAAGTGTGGTCGCTTCATACTTCCGAAAAAGCCGGGCTAATGTTCATTACGGTTGCGGTATAGCAACCGATATGCTTAGCTACGATAAGCGTTACAAAGCCTGCTATACCGAGGCTAAAAACGAGTTAGATAACCATTTAAAACTAAGCGCATGAAAACACTTACATGGGAACTGATAGGCCAGATTTGCGCCGGTGCATTTGTCCTGTTTTGTGCAGGCTCTATCTATTGTGCTTACCTATTTAAAGAGTACATACGGAAAGGGGGCAAACTATGACCTGTCAAACCATTTTAGAAACTGCCGCCCGGTTAAGCGGGGTAACCGTTGCCGACATACAGGGAAACAAGAGAAGTTACGGCACGATAAACTATGCCCGCAAGGCGGCAGCACTGCTAATGAGCCGGTTTTTGGATATGGAGCCTAAAGACATATCGCGGCAGCTAAACCGGCATCGTACTAACGCCTACCACACGTTACGAGATGCCGAGGACTTACTATTTACCAACCGCGTTTTTAAGCGCTTGTACCGGCAATGCAGGGAGGCATTAGGCGTATGAAACTGAAACTAACACCTTATCAGCTTGGCGCTATATGCGATTTTTTAGGCCACCTGTACTACGATGGCTTTTACCCTAAAAACGACGGCGAAGAAATGATAAGGCAAATTATAGCCATAATCCTGCAAAAAATGATTAGGCGCATAGGCGGTAAAACCGGCAACATCACGCTAAAGCCCTTTGAGGCGCTGGCCTTATACCTGTTTTTGAAATGGGACAACCTAACCTACCTCCCCGGCTTATGGCAGTACGAAATAAATACAGCAAACGCAATTATAGCACAAATAGACCAATGGAAGAAAGACCAAAGACACCAGAACAGCAAGCTCGTGAATACGAGGACTGGCTTAGAGACCACCCGGACGCCCATCACGTTACCCGGCACGAAATAATGGAACGACTACAGATTTTAACTAAACAAATAGAAGAAAATGGAAACACAAGCAAAACAACTAAGTGAACTTACCAGCGCTGAATTAAAAGCGCTATTAGCTAAAAAAGAAGCTGACGAGGCTGCCGAACGAAAACAGAAACGCGAACAATACGAGGTGTTACGCGACGAAACTGTAACCAACATAGTAAATAAGGCAGCCGCTTTAAAAGATGCTTTAAAAGACTTTAAAGCGGCGGTTTGGAGCGACTTAGAAACCTTGTATAAACTTTTACAGGAACATAGCCAGCGCCATGCCGATGGTAAAGGTTCATTTACATTAGAGACCTCGTGCAGCAACTTTAAGGTACAATACAAGCGGCAAGATAACACACGATTTGACGAGCGTGCGACCCAGGCGGAGCGGCATATCCTTGATTTTCTAACATCGCAATTTGGCGACGATAGCGCTACTTCTAAACTGGTTAGAAAGCTGTTGGAGCGAAAAAAAGGCCAGTTGGATAAAGACCAGGTGTTGCACCTGATTAGCATGAAAGACGAGTTTGATAACGAAAACTGGCGCAAAGGTATCGAGCTTTTGCAGGAAAGTATTGTACCCGGTGAAACCCGGTATTATGCGCAATTTTTTGTAAAGAGCCAAGACGGCGAAAACTGGATGCCAATAGTATTGGACTTTGCAAAATTATAACCCGGCTTGGAGCATTGGCCGGGGTTCGCTTCCCCGGCCGGGTTCAGAACATTAAAACAATAAATTATGAACACAAAACCACTAAACGTACACGACTACCATCTTGGCCAGTTTGAGACTTATACCGGCATTCAGGTTGATTTAAACAATCCGACGCCCGACATGATTTGCGATAAGGACATAATCCACGCATTAAGCCAAATACCGCGTTTCGGCGGGCATTGTAAAAAACGTCTATCCGTTGCTTGGCATAGCATACTCGTAGCGGCATTAGCGCCGTATATGATGCGCTTTGAAGCCCTGTTGCACGATGCTCCCGAAACCTATTGTAGCGATGTAATTAAACCCCTTAAAAATATTCTTGGTGAAAAGTACGAAACTGTTGAGGGGAATTTTGAGTGGGTTATAATTGACAAATACGGCCTGTATTCACACTGGTTAGACCGCATAAAAAAATACGACCGGCAGGCGCTCGAACTGGAACATAAAGCCTTTAAACAAGGCAGCTTTAAACATCGCCTTAAAATCCGCCTGATTATCTGCCGGGCGTTCGGCTGGGAGTTCTTTTTTTATACTCCGAAGTACGCATTTAAAACCCTTTTAAACCGCTTTAAAAACTAATAAACACCATGAAAAAACTATTTTTATTAGCCGCCATTGCGGCGGCTACAGCCTGCAAAAAAGACAACGAACCAACACCGGAACCAAGCCCGGCACAAACCGTAACCTATGCGGTAGAATGCACCTACTGCCTTGTGTATGTAGAAGATAACTATTGGAACCACACCAGCGAAACCGAGCGGGGTAAAAACCAGCACTTTGTGGTTAGTGGTAAATGGCATTACAGTTTTGAAAACAAAGGGCTGGATAGCGTTAAAATGGATATATCTGTTAGCGCCCTGCAATACGCCCAACCGGTTAAAGCCAGTATTACAACCAGCGATAACCGCCGAGCCGAGTTTAATAATTACCTGGGCTTTGAGCTTACCGGGCTTTACCCGTACGACACCACTTTAGCCCTTAACCTGAAATAACATGCAACGCAACACTATTACCACCGCCGGGGCGCTGAAAGTTGGCGACCGGTTTTATAAGCTAAGCGACAAAAAGAAAAAGCCTTTTGAAATAGTACAGGGCGACACTAAAGTAACGCATTTTCGTACGTATAAGCTGTTTTGTTGCGCTTGTGATATTCTAGATAATAAATACATGTCCGAAGCCCTTAAACGCCGCCAATACAGCGCATTAGTAAAAGATACGCAGGTGGTGTATCTGCGTAGCACCAACGACGAACCCGTACCGGCATTTTAGCCGGTACTAACACAATAGAATTAAGCCAATGAAAGTATTAGGAACATATCAATTCCAGCAAAAAAAGTTTAAGCTAATGGGCTTAACCGGCGAGTTTGCGCCGCATTTGGGCAATATTCCTTTTGCCTTTCAAATGATTGTGTTTGGCAATAGCGGCAACGGCAAAACAGAGTATTGTATCAGGCTGGCTAAAACACTTGCCAGTTACGGTAAAGTAGCTTGGATAAGCTACGAGCAGGGACACGGTTTTGACCTACAGCAAGCCATTAACCGCAACCGTATGGACGAGGTTAACGGCCAGTTTTACGTAATAGACCCAAACGAAAGCCGAGACCATAGCAAAACCTATATCGAGGAACTTTACGAGTACCTCGATAAGCGTAATAGTCCCGACTTTATATTTGTAGACAGTGTGGACTATACCCGGTTTACGTGGGATGATTATATTTTGTTAAAAAACACCTTTAAGCGTAAGACCTTTATTTTTATCAGTCATGCAGCTGGTAAGCGCCCTAAAAGCAGTATTGGCGAACGTATTTTATACGACGGCGGTATAGGCGTATTTATTGATAAATATATAGGCTTTGTGATAAAAAACCGTTTTGGCGGCTTTGAGGACTTTTTAGTGTGGGAAGCTAAAGCCCGCGAAGTTAACCCTGCCTACTTCTTAGCCAGGTTAAAAGGCCAAAACAAGCCCAAACAAGGGGATTTATTCGATAAAAACACCGCCGAAACCCCCGAAAAAATGCACGTACCCCCCCCTGAAACTATGGGGGTACGTGCAGAAAACACGCCTAAACCAAAGGCTAAAAAAGCACCTAAAACCCCCGTAGAGCAATGAAAAAGTACATTTTAACCTCGAAAAGTTTTACCGGCGCTGTTGAATTTGGATTTAACAGTACCGGAACCCTTGTATTTTACAACAATGCCGCCGACATGAGCGACAAACAAACGGACTGGCTGTTAGCACACCTGCCGCCTAATGAAGTCTACCTAAACCAGCTAAAAGTTAAGATAAGCGGCGAACTAAAAGAAGTACCGCCCGATTTGAGTTTTGATACCTTTTGGACGGCGTACGACAAAAAAATACATGCCATACGCTGTAAACCCCTTTGGAATAAATTAAAAGATACCGATAAAATGCGGGCAATAATGCAAATAAAACCCTACGACGCCTATTGCGCCCGTACCGGCATCGCTAAAGCCAACCCCGAAAACTATCTAAAAAAACAGTATTACGAAACTGATTGGAATAGGGAGAAATAACGTTGAAGCATTGAAGCAGTAGGGGCAATAGCGTTCCGTCTGCTGAAACTATTAATAAAGCTAAATTAATAACAAAATGGTGAGATTAAGAACGTCCAGCCCCTATTGCTGCAATGCAATGTTAGCGGTTCGTTTTTCGTCCACCGGACAAAAACAACCGCTATGCCGATAAACTATAAAGAGTATCATCCAAAGTGGAAGTTGATAAGCAAACTCATTCGTGTAAACCGTGCAAAAGGTAAATGCGAATGGTGTGGAATAAAAAACGGTTCAGTTGTCAAACGTAACGCTGATGGCACATTTAGAGAGCCTTGTCAAACAGATTGGGATATGATACACAGCCGAATTAAGCATAGTCATAGTAACATGACTGAAAGCCTAAAGTATCATGGATTTTCAAAGATTGTTTTAACTGTTGCTCATATTGACCATGATAAGACCAATAACCGATTTAATAACCTTGCTGCTTTGTGTCAAAAGTGTCATTTATCGCATGATTTAAAGCAGCATGTTGATAATAGAAAATACGGTCGTAATTGGAAGGGTGAACATCAGTTACGGATGTCGCTTTAAAATGACCGCTAACGTTGGAGCAGCTTTACGCTGTGCCAACTTTGTAAACTAAAATTATTATTAACAGCCGTCCACTGGCATAGCGTAAAACTGCTTGTTATATGCAGTGGCGGTTACAAAACTTAAAGAAATATGGCAAAAAGAAAATATACCCGATGGGGTGAAGAAGCAAAAAGATATGAATGCACGAAGAAAAAGTGTAAATGGCAGGGAAGAGATGAGGAAAAAGCTCATAAACGTATTAATGAGTATCAAACCGACCACGTATGCCCTAAATGTGGAAACAATGAATTTCATGGACTACTCGAATAGCCATTGCATATAACGCAAAGATTTGCGCCCGTTTTAATGGCGCAAATTGACCGTTATAAGGGGTTTAATTAAAAAAAACGAAAAAATGATACACAGCACTAAAAAGCAAAATGCCATGATAGGCTATTTGCTTAACCGGTTAAAGGTAGATAGCGAAACGAAAGAAGAATTGATTTACACCTATTCTGACGGGCGTACAACGCACATAAGCCAGTTAACCGGCACCGAGGCCGCCGCCGTTATACAAATGCTTGTAAACGGCGCAAAACTGCCTGAAACGGCTGCCAGCAGAATGCGCCGCAAAATACTAAGCCTTGCCCACGAGCTGGGCTGGAAAACTACCGAGAAAAATGCCGCAGGAAAGTATAAGGTAGACATAAAGCGGGTAAACAACTGGTGTAAGCAATACGGCTATTTGCATAAACCATTAGACGAATACACCGCCGACGAGTTGCCCCGGCTTGTTACCCAGTTTGAAAATATGTACAGGAAACATTTAAACGCAATGTAAAAACCAGATGTACCAAAAATTTGCAACTGTAAAATAAAATAGCCTACTTTGCCTTTGACTTACAATTAGCAGTCAAGGGCTATAACACTTGACATATTTTTTAACAATAACAGAAGCCCTGTTATATGGTGGTGCAAAGGAAACAATGCACTGGTTACACGCCCTGCGTGCTAATTGTAAGTCACACCTAAGTAACAGGGCTTCTGCGTGTAATTTTCTTTTCATGACTTACAAAGAAAATCAGCAGGTGCTTAACCTGCAAGTTACCGATGGTTTGGCGGTAGCGGTTATTCAAAACCCAAGCCATGAATTTTTAATGCCCGTTAAAGATGTGGCTACCGGTTACGGCGTTTCTGCCGGTACGGTTAGAGACCATTTATCTAAAAACCTCAATGAGTTTGTTTATGGAAAGCACTATGTAAAGGGTGTCGATATTTTCGACACCCTTGGTAAAAACGCCCAGCCCCACGCTGTGTACTGGACAAAAGCGGGCATAGTGCGTTTGGGCTTTTTTATTAAGAGCGAGCGGGCAAAGCAGTTTAGGAACTGGGCTGAAAACCTGATATTGCAGGTAAGCGCCCCGCAGGTACAGCTACCGCCAGTAAAAAGGCGTAACCATAATCGGTTAAGCCCCGAACGGTTGTTAGATATTATGGCCGACGTGTGTTTGATAGAGGATACCGGGTTGCGTTTGCGTATAGCTAATAAACTGAAAGGGGGTGCGGAATGAAACAGCATAAAAAACTTGACCTGCATACCCTTGTAGTAGTCATGATGAGCCTTAATGGCTGGAACCTGATGCCCAGGAAACACAACGAACTGTTGATGCATCGCATAATTACCAATAATAAGTTTGCCAGTCGGCAGGCATACCAGGAGTATCAGTTTGAACTGGTGGAAAGCATCGGCCGTACATTTGAGGCAGGGCCGCTGCGCTGCGTGCATATGGATATACATATTGACGATGTTTTTTAAATAATTAACTTTACGCCCCGGCAATACCGCCGGGGCTTTTTTATTTATAAACCATGAAAAAAACACTACTTATTTTAACCGCTGCTATCCTGTTAAGTGCCTGCAAAAAGAGCGACGATAAACCTAAAACCGGAAGTATAGAGGTTAAGTTATCGTATTTTTACAACGACTTTCAGGGTTACAAGGCCGATGTTGGCGCCCGTATTTACCTGTTTAAGCAAACTGGCAAAAGTTATGATAAAAGCTATGTAAACTACTCAATAGGCGCACTACAGGTTTCTGGAAGTGATGAAATTGTATATTATGATTACAGGGCTGAGGCCGATGTAACCGGTACGGCTAAAATTGATAATGTGCCTTATGGTAAATACCTGTTAGTTGCAGCAAGTAAAGGCCGGTTTGTGTATTCTGTTAAACCCATAGAAGTAAACAGCGTAAGCCAAAATTTTGTAAAAAACTTTGGTTACCTGCATGAGTTTGACGATAACGGCGAAAGCTGGTAAAAAAACGTTTCAAAATTCAATTTTATTAGCAAGGGTTTGGCTGCTATTTTTGTACGACAGTACTATGATACGAGGCAGCCAAACCCTTACCGCAATCTTTCCCGCCGCATTTACCCCCGACAGCAGCCGCAAGGGTAAAAAGAGCGTGTTTACTGCCGAGCGTGATACCTGCCTTGCTTATCGTTTTTACTATTACTACCACATTGCCCGCAAACGCTTTGATGATGCCATTGCCATAATGGAGAAAGAGTTTTTTATTGCCGGTACAACCATCATAGCCCGGCTTACCGAAAACGATGCCTTGTTAAAAGACATAAAGCAAAACAACCCAGACCGGGCGGCGCTCCGTAAACGTTACCCGCATTTTAATTGGTAGCCCCTCCCGGCCTCCCCAAAGGGGAGGGTTAAATATCCTTTACATACGTACCGGTAAAGGTAAAGCGCACAATATCCATATCCGGGCGTTGCTCGTCTACCGTTGCGGTACATTCTAACGGCGAAGTTTTCCCGCCACAATTCCAGCCCTGAAATAGCGTTTCGGCAGCTTCTACCGTATCGTAATATTTTACCGCTTGCGCCCGGCGGGTTTCGCTGGCTATGTTGCTGGCATCGTTTAGGCGCTCAAAGGCAAAACGAAGCGTTACCGTTACATTGCATAGCTGTGTATGGGTGTCTAAATTCTTACGCTTTGGCAGGCTAACAGAAATAAGGCAGCACGGGAATTTTACAGCCGGTTTACCCTCGTATTTGTCAATTTGCCCCCGGTCACGGTCGGCGTATTGGATAGTTGGTAATTCGCCCAGCTTATCGAGCGTGTTTAAATAAATTGTTTTCATTGTTTTATGTGATTACACGGATTGATAGGATTACACTGATATAATGGATTGCACGGATTTTAGGGTTTTATAAGTGTTTTAAAACGGTTTTTAACGGCATTTAAAAGCGGATGGCTTTTGCCCATAAACTGCCGCCGGGGCATGGTAAAATCTATCCGGCGGCTATGGCCTTGTATCTGTACCCGCTGCCCTTTGCCCATAAAATTATTATTGTGGTGCGGGCGTACGTATTGCACCGCCCGTACGCGTAAACCCTCGTTATGCACACGGGCGTACGGTACTTTAGCGCTACCGGCGTTTATACGTACTAACGTTGGCGATATAACAGACGGCCTAATAGTACTCATCAGGCCGCCCGGCGAACGGTTCAATAAGCTGCCCCGCTTAGGCTCACGTTTGGGGTTACCGTACGGCTGCCAGGGTACGCCGTCCCAATCTTTATAGATGAACCGCTCTTTAAAATATTCGGTAGCGGTTTCGGCTAAAATGTTAGGGAACTGCTGTTGCAGCTTGTCATTAAGGTTGTTAAAGAAGCTATTTAGCTTACTATCAAAATCGTTCATTTTTAGTTTTTTAAATAAAACTATACCTTTGTACCGTTAGCCGTACAAAGGAGTACTTAATACCGCTGCTGAAAAATTGCAGGGAGGCGCAATAAGGCAATGTTAAATTTAACGTTGCCTTATTTTTTTACAGGCAATCCCCGCCTATGCCTGTATAAATCGTTTTCGTTTTCCTTGTTTAAGCTTGACGTATCTTTTATTACTACATTATACCATGTGTTTATACTTAAATTCCCCTCCTGGTCTATGTTGCAGATAACTTTTACAATTGTGTTTTTGTAGTATTTTATATACACGTAGCTATCAAACTGGCTGCTGCTATCGTTATTAATCCAAACCTCGTCGGGGTTCTTTATGGCATCTTCTAATCCCGGCAGGTATTTATACCTGTCTTTATAGTTTTCATTGTTGGGGTTTGTGTGTCCGTAAAGCCGGTTCTTTTCTATTACAACGTCCCTGTTGTTATAGTCTGTTAAAACCATTTTGCGGCTGCTAATTTTGTATTTTTCGTAAAATTGGGTAATAATATCCCGACTATCCGCCCCGGTATATGTTTCGGTAGCCTTAGCCTGCCGGTCTAAAATTGGCTGCATACCCCAATCGTCGTAGTACATTTGCCCAACATTATTTAACACCTTATCCGGTGTGCTGCTATACTGCTGGCTTTCTAAAAATACCTCTTTAGCGTTCGCCCTGTTAATGCCAAAGCCACTATTTACAGACCGCTCCCATTCTTTTGTATCAAAAAAATCAGATGCACGCTTGCGGCTGGTTTTTATTTCAGCTTCGGTTACTTCGCTTTCCAATACCGGGACAATGTAACACCTGCACCCCCAACCATTCGGCGGAAATAGCTTATTCCAAATAGGGTCATCCCACGGCAGCGTAATGCCGTGTAATTCCTGGTGTTCAACCCGTACTTTGTTATCAAGCTGGGTCATGTACCGCCAGTACTTAAATACTTTGGTTTGCCCCAATAGCCGGTAATATGTGGCAGCACTTTCGCCAACAGCATTGGCCGTTTGCCATTCGGTTAGTAAGTGCTGTTTATCCTTTACACCGTACAGCTTTTTTACCAGCCGGTAGAACTCGTCAAAATTGGACGTTTTACGGTATAACGCGTTTACCTCGGCGCTTTGTGCGGCTGCTTTTATAGCGCTAAACTGAAATAAATTTAGCTCCCATGCTGTTTGTATTTTGGGGTCGGTATAGCCGTATTCAAAGCCCAAGTCCGTTAGCTTAACTTGTTTGGGCTTTTCCTGCCAGCCTTTAACGAATGCCCCTAATAATGCCTCTGCATTACGAAAAAATAAATCGGGGTACATGAAATTTTTGCCTTTAGCCTGCCATACGGTTAGGGCAAAAGCCTTTATATCCATATCGGGTATGCTGGCTAACTTAATCGTGTGGGCTTCGCCACACTGGCACGCCCCGGCTATCGGCATTGCTGCTAATACCGGGGCTGGTTGAAAAAGCCGTAACAGACGCCGCCAGATACCCGGCTTTATGCTTAGTTCCTCTTTGTCGTCGCCGGGCTTTTGTGCAGTTTTTTTGCCCGAACGCCGGGGGGTACGTGCAATTTCTTCGGGGGTATTTTCGGGCAAATCTTCGTTTTCGCTATCGTCAAGGGCTTTTTTTAGCTCGTCGTAGTTATCGGGCTTTCTTACGCCGTATTCCTCGTAAAAAAAGTCGTCGTCTATCGGCACTTTTAAATCGTTACGCATTGATTTATGTACCTCGTAAGCCTCTTTGTTTAGCTTCTTTGTTTTCTTAAGTACAAAGGTTCCGCCCTTTGTGTCGAACCCGTGCGCTTTCAGAACTTTTATAAAACGGCTGTTCAGGTAACGGCGGACAAAAGTTAAATCCGTTTCGTTTTTCTTCTCGTCCTGTTCCTGATGAATTTCCGCCTGCGCATAACCGGACGACTTACTGCTGTCGGTTGTTTCGGTAGAGCCTAAAAGTACCTTGCTTATGTAGGCGTCCATTTTATCGGCAAACTTTGCCTGCAGGTCGCCGTTGGCATTTCCGGTATTGTTTTTAATATCGACTTTAGTGCCAGCAGGGCGGATAATTACACCGCCCCCGCCCATGTCTAAAATAGCTTTAGAAAGCTTTTGGCGCTGGCCTTCATCGAAGCCGTCCCATTCCGCGTCGATAATTCCCCGGCCGAATATTTCTATAAACTCCGCCCAATCGCTTATGTCGCCCCGCTTTAAAATGGCGTACATGCTGGCGGAAAGGAACAGCCCCAAATCGTCCGGCTTACCAAATTCCATAATGGTTTTTGCATAAATACCCTCACGGATGTTTATTCCCTCGTCGCCGTGCTGGTCAAACGCAATAACGCCCCGTTCCGGGCGCATGTGTTTTTTCGGGATGGAATAAACGGCAAATTCGTTTTGCTCATTGTCGTTTTTAAAAAACGTCGGTTCAACCATGCTGTAACCCCAAGCCTTACTGTTCATAATTTCAGTAAGCAAGTCGTCAAAACCGATGCAGTCAATCAGCTGGTTTATTTCCTCAACCGGGTTGCCGTCTTTGTCGGTAAACTGCCATTCGGCCGAGGTAACCGCATCTATGCGTTTCTGCCAAACGGCAATTACCTGCCCGTCGGTAGTGCTTATGTCGTGATATAGGTTGTAGAGTGCAACCCGGCGAGGGATTAAACTTTCTGCTGCCTTGGATGCGTTCCGCCAGTCGTCGAGGTCAACGCTTCTGCGGGTGTACGGCATTACCGTAATTTTCTGCACAACGGCAGGCTGGGCGTTGCCGTCTGCTGTTTTTTGGGGCTTAAAGCCAATGGTTGTTTCTGTGTAGCTCATAACTGAAAGTCTTTAGAAATAGTTCCCGCGTTTTGGACGGCTGGTGATAATGAACGGCGGTAAATCTTGCTCGCTTTCCGGCAGCGGCCAGCCCGCCGGGCTGATTTTACCCGCCTGTATTTTTTCCAGCCATTTAATGGCCAGTTGGTAGCGTTCTTTAGCAGCTTCGTATTCCACGCCGGGATTGGCAACGTTAATAAAATGCCACTTGGCGACGTCTTTCATAAAAAGCAACAGTGAGGCGTCCCGGTCGCCGCCTTCGGCAGCAAACAGGGCGTTAGTATCGAAGCGACTAAGGTAGCCGGTTGCTTCGCTAACGGCGGCCGCAATGGCCGAGTTAAGTAGCTGGACATCATTATCGCTAATAGCATCTATTGCCCCTTCGTAGATGTGCGTAAATAAATCTTCTTTGGTTAGAAACATGGTTATATGCGTTTAGAACCGCGTTTTGCGGTGTTTATGGTTTGAATGTTATCGATGTTATTTGCGGTGCGTTCGTCGAGCTTATAGATTGCACCCTCTACGGCATCGGGTCCGTCGTCATGCGCCCGGCTGGTTGGGCTAAGGGCTAAAAATTGCCCCTGCATGTTTTTCATGTGCTCGGTGTCCTTTTCGTCGATGTTGAATACAAGTTCACCGTTTCGGTTAAGGGGTTCTAACCGGCTTTCAATCCGATGGTATTTGTCGGGCTTGTCCCGGTCGTCTGGCTTGGGGTGTAAGCTAAGGTTATGGCGTTTGTTGGCTGCCGCAATTTCCTGCTTTATAGGTTCGTCTATCCACGGCCACTCGATGTCGAAATAGACGGGAACAAGTCCGTTAACAAACTTTAAAATTTCGTAGTTCCAGTCCAGCATCTCGCTGGTTGTGGTTTGGGCGCAAAAAACCTTAATAACGTGGTACTCGTTTTTCCAGCGTCCTACCAAAACGGTTGCCTTAAAGTCGCCTTTCTTTTTGTAGCTGGGGTCTGTATAGGCAACTAAAAACCGGTATTCGCGTAAAGGCCGGATTTTGCCATAATTGAGCTTTTTAAATACGCGACCCTCGGTTATCGGATTGTTATAGTATTCGCCCTGTAT
The DNA here is from genome assembly GCF_008274585.1 of Pedobacter sp. BS3. GTDB lineage: Bacteria > Bacteroidota > Bacteroidia > Sphingobacteriales > Sphingobacteriaceae > Hufsiella_A. The sequence continues at coordinate 109,064 of NZ_VTRT01000007.1, forward strand.
AGCCTTATAGCTAAGGTTACGTAAGGCAATGTCTATCATCTCCTCGGTGTTTTTTTGCGGCCATGTGGATTTGCCGTTTTTGTCGCGGATGTTGACTATTTTGTAATAGTCGGCGGCAGCCATTGCCCGGCTCATGCAGCAATCCTCGGCGATAATGTTGCCGTTGAAAATTACCAGTAAAGGCACTGATATAGACCGGGTAGGAATTAAAGCACGCTCTAACCAATCATATTTTTGTGCGACCGTTTCGGGGTTACGACAATCCTCGTCGGTATCGAAGTCGTCTACTATAATACCGTCCGGCCTAACCTCGTCGTTACGGCTACCGCGTGGCGACTGGCCTGCACCAATTGCCCTAAATGCTACTCCTTTAAGCGTGATAAATTCGCCATCGCTCCAACTGCCGTAACTGCGTTGTATACCATAGTCGTTAATTATACGCTCGTTTTTCTCTAAAATGGCTTTGTACGGGCGTAACAGCCTTACGGCATTATCATAGCTGTTTGACGCTAAAAACCAATTACGTTTTTTACCGGTAAGCGAAAGTTTTAACGCTTCCATCATGGTACGACCAGATTTGGAAAGCTCCCGGCTCCACGGTCTGGCCTCAAACCATTCCGGGTTTTTCATTATGCGCCGGGTGCTGGCCTTGTGAAAGTCTGCCGGTTCGGCGGTATAGAAATTGGCAAAATAGTATTTAAACCAAGTCTCGTCGTCGGCTTCAAGCCGTTCAATACGCTTTCGCTTGGCTAATTCGCTTTCGTCACGGTCTACCGGGTTATCCCGGTTCATATCCATAACGAATTTATCCCAATCAAACAGGGCTTGCCGTTCCGCGTGTGTTAAGCCCGTTTTCATCGCAATAAGGTTTTGATAAATACGTCCGCCCATTGGGTTATTATCCGGGCATCGTTCAGGTTTTCGGGGCGTACAAATTGTATTAGCTTGGTAAGGGCGTGTATTATTTCCTCGCGGCTGGCGTTGGTTTCAAGCTCCTTTATATCCTTAATCAGCTTGCGCCGTACATCGCCTAATTTGCTATCGGCAAAGCGCCGCCCTTCCGGCTGGTTTTTAATAAACTCTTGTATTTCGGTAAGCTCGTCCAGTAGGTCGCTCATACGTTCCTCACGGGTTAGCAGAAAGTTTTTTTTCAGGCTTTCCCACTTACCCTCGATAACCCATTTGCTTATGGTGTTTTCGCTTACCCCGACACGCTGGGCAAGTTCTTTTTGCAGCGTCAAACCCTCGCGGGTATACAAAATTTTAGCATGGCTTTTAACCCGCTCCAATTCCTCTTTTGTGAGCCGTTTTTTCATGTTTTTTTTGGTAGATGTAGCCCAAAATTGCACTTATAAAGAGGGGGGTAAAAACGCAGAAATTATATCATAGCAATAATTGCTATGATAACTAAAAACCAGTGCTATGATACAAATAGCGCATTTTTTAAGCCGTTTTAACCGCTTTACGTTTGTGCCAGCAATCAGCGAAAAAGCGACAAATGAAAAGGGCAAGCAAGCGTATTATTATCACATCGGAACAGGTTAATTATTACGGTTTCCGGGTGCTTACAGATGGCATAGAATTAAGTCAGTATAAAAAAAACCCGGTTATGCTGTGGATGCACACCCGTGCATTTTCTCCAAGCGAAAACGGCATACTTCCCCTTGGTAATGTGATTGAGCTAAAACGGGAAACGCATCCCGAATATGGAAAGGTTATAACCGGCCTGCCTGTGTTTGACGACACTGATGCATTTGCCATGCGTATTTACAAAAAGTACGAAAACGGCACTATTCGTATGGCTTCGTCCGGGCTTCGTCCTGTAGATTGGAGTGAGGAACCCGAATACCTTGTTCCCGGCCAGCGGGGCGCAACCCTTGTAAAATCTATCCTTGAAGAAATAAGCCTGTGCGACATCGGCGGTAATGACGATGCCCTGCAGGTTGCTCTTTACAACGACAACCGCGAATTAATTCAGCTTTCGCTGTCCGGCGAAAACGCCGCAATCCCGCTTATTAAACACCCTTTAATAGAAACAGAAATGAACAAAATCGAACTAACCGCCGCCAAAGCCGCGGCGCTGTTGGGCGTGAAGGAGTTAACCACGGCCGACGAATTTGAAACAAAGATTGCCGAGGTGGTGCAGTTGTCAGCCCGGCAGAAAACCCAAATTGAAACCCTTAGCCGCGAAAAGCAGGAAGCTTTAGACAAGCTTGCCGAAGCTGAACAAATCCAGCTGACTGCTAAAGTGGAAAGTTTGGTACAGGGTGCTGTAGATGCCCGCAAAATTACGGCCGACGAAAAGCCGATGTACGTGGAGCTTGCTAAAGCTAATTACGACAGTGTTGAAAAACTGCTGAGTGTAAAAGCAGGCACGCCGACCGTGCAGACCCAGCTGTCAGCAGGCAGTGCACAGACTGCTGGAAAATACACCGGCAAAACTTGGGACGACCTTGATAAATCCGGCCAGCTTATCCAGTTGAAGTCGGCGGACATTAACCTGTTTAAGCAGCTCTTTAAAGACAAGTACGGCAAAGATTACGCCGGTTAACTGACCCTACCAAAACACTTATTAAAAACATCTTAAAAAACACCTTTTAGATCATCTACCTATGAAAACTATTAAGTTAAAACCGGCAAACCTGTTGTATAACATCTTCGTGTTTATGCTTGTGTTTGCCTTTCTGGGCGTAAATATCGCCTATTCTGTACCGGCTGGCCTTGCAACTGGCGTAGCGCTGGGTTTTATCACTTCGCCTCAGGTTGTACTTTGGGCGGCCATCCAAAAGGACATTTGGCAAAACCATATAGAGGAAAACCTCTATAAAGACAATGCTTTTTTAAGCACGTTTGTACAAGTCGATAAAAGCTACATTGACGGTCGAAATGTACACATACCGCAAGCGGGTGCGGCCAGCGCTGTCAAGAAAAACCGTACCACCTTACCGGCAGAGGTTAAACAGCGTACCGACACGCCAACCAGCTACCAGATTAACGAGTTTACCAGCGACCCGATTTTAATTCCCAACGCCGATACGCACGAGCTTAGCTATGACAAGCGTAACAGCGTATTGCGTGAAGATAGCGCAAAGCTGGCCGAGGAAGTAGCCGAGGACGTTTTGTTAAGTATGGTTAAAGCGGCTATTGGTACTACTACTGCTTTGCCTGCCGGTAATATTTTAAGCACTACCGGCGATGCTGTAGCAGCAACCGCCCCCGGTGCTACCGGCAACCGTAAGGCCTATAAGCTGGGCGATTTGCAACGGGCACAAAGTTTCTTTATCCGCAAGAAACTTTGGACAGAGGGGCGCATGTACGCTATTATTACCGGCGAAGCTGCTGCCCAAATGTTCCCGGCAGAAAGCCAGGTAACTGCCACTTATATGGCTGCTGTTAGCGAGGCCGAGCGCAGGGGTGGTATTATGTACAGCGCTTACGGGTTTAAGATTATGGTGCGCAGTACCGTATTTGTGTTGGATAATACCGGAGCGTTTAAACCGCTTAGCGCCGAGGGTGCTGCAACTGACAATGAGGGTATTGTGTTCTACAATGGCAATTGCATGGAGTTTGCTATGGGCGATGTTAAGTTTTTTGAAAAAACCGATGACCCAACCTATTACGGCGACGTGTATAGCTTCTTAGTGCGTTGCGGCGCACGTGCAAGGCGTGAAAATTTCGACGGGGTGATGGTGATTAAACAAGCTGCCACCGCCTAACAATAAACAGGTTAATTAACAATAGCGGGGAGGCCGAGTGCCACCCGCTTAACCTTTAAACAACGTGAAAAATTATTTTGTCCGCTTGCTTCAAACGTTTGACTATTCCAGCATATTGGAATTTGTACAAAGCCTTGCACCAAGCAGCAAGTATAAGCTAACAACGGCCAGCCTGTTTATAAGCACAACAGCGCCGGTAATAGACCGCTTATTTGGGTTAGACACCTACGCTTTTTGCGCCTTAATTGTGGTATTTCTGGCCGAGCTTGTAAGTGGTATTTGGGCTTCGCATATACGTGGGGAGGTGTTAAGCAGTATGAAGCTAAGCCGCTTTACGTTTAAATGTGCCTATTACCTGATATTGATTGCCGTGCCTTACCTGCTAAGCACCAGCTTTACCGCACACGGTAAAGACGTAGCGGCGGCATTGTTTGACTGGCTGCACATATTTTTTGTGGCGCAAATAACACTCGAAAACATGGTTTCGATACTCGAAAACCTAAGCGTAATAAGCGGTAAAGACAAAACGCACTGGATAAGCAAGATACAGGACAAAATTAACTCCCTATTAAACTAACGCTATGAAAATAGACATTGCAGGTAAAACCTTTCTGTTTAACGAGGAGGGGTTACGTTTAAAAGCCTATAAAGATAGTGCAGGAGTGTGGACTATAGGCATAGGCTGCACTTATTACCCTGATGGCCGAAAGGTAAAAGAGGGCGATACCATAAGTAAAGAACAAGCTTATAACTTGTTTGATAATGTGGTAAGAAATTACGAGGCTGCCGTTAACAACGGTGTAAGATTGCCTTTAACACAAAACCAGTTTAATGCACTGGTAAGTTTTTGCTATAACGTTGGTGTGGCTGGCTTTAGCAATTCAACGCTATTGCAGCGAATTAACAGCCGGGCAAATGAGGAGCAAATACGGCAGCAATTTAACCGCTGGATTACCGCCGGAGGCCAAGTAAGTAAAACCCTTGTGGAGCGCCGTAAGCGTGAAGCAAACCTATTCTTTAAGCCATGAGACCGATACAAGTGCAATTAATAAAGCTGTTGGTTTTTGCGGCTATGTTAATACTGGCCTTAGCCGGTTGCGGCGTACGCAAAAAGGCGGTTAAAACCGTGTTGCAGACCGTAACGCTGAACGATAGCTTAAGCAACCGACATACCGTTAGCAGCCTGCAAACCGACTACTACGGCGACAGCCTTACCGGTGTGTTTGCCGTTGCCGACAGTACCGGAACCGACAGCGGGGAGTTTACCAGCAACGGTATTAAGGTAAAGCTAAAGGTTACTGGCGGTAAGCCGGGTACTAAGGTTAACTATACCGCCGAGGCCGTGCCGGTTGCCCGGTCAAAGCTCACGGTTAGCAGCGAAGAAAATACCCAGGTGCGGCGTGCGCAAAGCGTAAGCCAAACCACCGAAAAACAACTATCTGTAAAACGCCCGCCGGTATGGGTGTGGCTGGCCGCCGTAGTGGCTGCCGCCCTGCTAATCTGGTGGGTAATTGAAAAACTACTATGAAAAACGAGTTCTTAGAACGGCTAAAAGATTTTTTTGCCAAAAACGAGGGCGAAGACAAGGTCTACGCCACCAGCGACGGTAATTTATTCCGTGCAAAACATTACGCCGAAAGTTGGGCGTCTGGTCTGAAAGATAAGGCGGTTACCACCTACTATAAGGCAATTGTAGAAAAATTCGGCGATAAGCTCGCCGACACACCCGGCGAAGCCGACCCGGCCAATGGTGACAAAAAACCGGCTGATAATACCGACCCTGCATCTACCGAAAACGCAGACAAGTCCAAACCTGCCGATAATACCGGCGAAGCCGACGGCGACAAAGACAAATCCGAAAAATCAGCCGACGACGAGCGGGCGGCACTGGTGAAACGCTACATTGAATTGTACGACAGCAAGCCAAGCAATTTTATGAAAACGGAAAACATCGCCGCCAAAATTGCCGAAAAGGAAGCCGAGTTAAAGGCAGCCGAAAAGGCAAGCAAGTAATTAACAAAAACCCCGCGAAAGTGGGGTTTTAACAGATTTTAAAACCATTTAAAAGCAATTTAAAATGTATTCATTCGGAATGAAGTCGATTAAAATCGGCGAAATTGCAGTAGATGGCGGAGCCGCTACTGTATTAACCGTACCGGGTCAGGTTAGGGAAAATACCATTAAGGTAACGCCCGCCGCTCCAACCGATACGGAATTTTATGCCGAGGGCGAAAGTACCCCGGCCATTGTACAAACTAAAAAGGGTATTACCGCCCTTGACTTTGACCTGTTAACGTTTGACCCGGAAATTATTGCCGACCTAACCGGCGGTACAACTACCGGCGAAGCGCCAAACATACTATACCACGAGGCGGCAGGTGTTGTAACCGTTGAGCGTACCATAGAGATTACAGACTTGCAAGACAATGTTTGGCTGTTTCCACGGGTAAAAATTACCGCGTCATTAGTAGGTACGTTTACCACTACTGATGTGAACATTGTACGTATTAACGGTAAAGTGTTACTGCCAACCAAAGCGGGCGTAGCTCCATTAACATACGGTAAACCAGCGGCATAATATGGAGACGGAAATTAAAGCCGCCGAAACGCTGTTAAACCAAGGGCAGCCGATACCCATCGGCGCCCCTTGGTTATTTAGGCTATTCGGTAAAAAGCACCTGATTGTACGCGTAAAGCAGCCCAGCGCCGGAACGATGTTACGCGTAACCCGCCTACGTTTAAGCATGGGGGTAACGGACGATTTTTTAGCCAATATAACCGTTGATGACGCCTTAAAGCTACAGGTAAAGCATACCGGTACGGTTAGCAAAATGACCGCTTTGCTTTTGCTTGGCGGCAAAAAACGGGGCTGGCTGTTTGGCCGCCTGCTGGCTAAATACCTACAGGAAGCCATGCCCTTTAACGCTATGCTGCACATTATGCAGGTTGTGGTACTTGGCGGCGGTATAGCGGATTTTATCGATTTTATCAGGTTGACACGGACAATGAGATTGACCGAACCGACCATGAGCCAACAGACGCAAAAGAGGAGTTAAAAGCCGTAGGCTTACATAGCCTCTTTGGACTTATTTACCTGATAGCCGAGAAAACCGGCTGGGATTACGAAAAAATTTTGTGGCGTATGCCCTGGGTAACCTTGCGCATGATGCTGGCCGACGCCCCCGGCATGAAGTGGGTAAAAAAAGAACCGCAAACCGTGCAAGGTGATGAGCTTGCCAAAATATTAGGTTTATGAGTGCCGATTTAGAATTAGGTGTAGACTTTAAACTAAACACCCCGGAAGCAACCGCCGAGGCTGCCAAAATACGCGACCAGATTAAGGGCGTGGGTTTTGATGCCGAGGCGGCCGCCCGGAAGGCTGTGTCTGGTTTTAATGGCCTGCAAAATTCAATTAACCAAATTACCCGGGAATTACCCGCCTTTACCTATTCGGCGCAAACCAGGTTTATGGCAATCGCTAACAACATCCCGATTTTAATTGACCAGATAAGCCGCCTGCGTAAAGAAAACGCCGACCTTGCCGCCAATGGGCAAAAGGGTATACCGGTATGGAAGCAACTGGCAAGCGGCCTGTTTAGTTGGGGCACGGCCTTATCGTTGGGTATTACCCTAATGACGGTTTACGGCAAAGAGATAGGGGATTTCTTTGTATCGCTGTTTAAGGGCAAGGAGGCTATAGACAAGGCAAAACTTAGTTTTGAGGCTCTTAGCGATAGTATGAAGAATACCAAGTTTAAAAGCGCTATAACTGATGTGCAGGCCATGAAAACTAATATAGATTTGGCTAAGCAGGGATTTTTAGATAAAAAGAAAGTGTTAGAGGAGTATAATAACACACTTGGCAAATCGCTGGGCTTGGTTGATAACCTTTCGAAAGCTGAAAAGAACATAGCGGATAAAGCGCCTGCATTTATTGAAATGACTTTAAAAAAGGCTATTGCCGAAAAGGCGGCGGCTAAATATGCAGATGCCTTGATAGAAGCCCGTATGGCAAAGAATAAAAGCGATAGCGATGCCCTAACAACTTGGGATAAAGTTATGGATGTTCTTAATAGAAATGCCGGGGCTGTTGGTGGCCCCGGGTCTATCGCCCCCGTGGATGTTGACAATATTAATAAACAAGCCGATATAATACGAAAGAAACAGGCAGATAAACGGCGAAAAGATGAAGAAACTGAAAAAAACAAAGTCGCCGATTTTTACAAATCAATTTCGGAAGAATATGAAAAAGGCGCTTCTGAAATTGCTAAGGCTTTTAACATTAATCCATTCGGTGACAATAAAAATACCGGCATACAGCAACAGCAATTAGATACCCTGCTTTCTGGCCGTAAAAGTGTGCTGGATAAAATTGCCGCTTTAGATGCCGAATACGCCCGTAAAAGCTACACAAAAGACGAGGAGGAGTTACAAGCGCTTAAAGAGAAGTTTGCCCGCGTAAGGCAGATTATAGCCGACGAAAACGAAAAGCTAAAAAAATACAACGCCGACCCAAAGAACAAAAACAAGGCAGCGTTAATCGATGCCAGCGTATTAGACCCCGTAGAGCAAAGCGCTACCGGCGATTTACTTTACCGCCAAGATACCGAAAAACTAAAAACCGAGCTTGAACGGCAAAAACAATTATTTGCCGACTTTGAGAAGTACCGGGCGGACTTTGGCGAAGAAAAAGCAAAAGAGCGGTACGGCAGTGAAAAGGCGCAGTTTGATAAATACAGCGATTATTTAAAAAGTAAGCTGGCTTTGACTATGGGCGGCATTATCGGCCTGCCGTCCGGCGCCCAGACCGAGCGCCTCAACCTGTTAGGAGCCGGTGTAACCAGCGCCTTAAAGGACGAGCAAAAAGAACACGACGCCCTTGTTAAAGAGTTTCAGACTTACGCCGAAAAACGCTTGCTTTTACAGCAGGAGTATTTACGCAAAGCTGCCGAACTGCGGGCGTCCGGCAAGGATGAGGAGGCAGACAATGCAATAAACAAAGGCGACGAAGCTGTAACGAAGTTAGACGAGGAAAACATAGCCAAATGGGCAAGCTACAAACGCCTGTTTGATAACGTTGCTAAGCTATCTAAAAAACAGACCTTAGACGCAATAGACGGCTTTAAAAAGGAATTACAAGCCGCCGATATAACCGGCAAAGCCCGTACCGATATGCTTAAAAAGCTTGACGGCTTGACCGAGGGCTTAAGCAAAAAAAGCGGTAAGGGTTTAGACGGTCTGGTAAACGATTTTCAGGCCCTTGCCTCAACCTTTGGTAGCATAGACGAACGCACCGGGCACATTGCCGAAACGCTGGCTAATGCAGTTAAAAGCTACGTTGACGTTCAGAAAAATATAGACAAACTGAATGATAGCAGTACCGATACCGTGGGCAAAATTTCTGCCGGTTTGGGTGTGCTGGGTGCTGGCGTGGGTATTATTAAGGGTATTGTCGGTTTATTCGACCGGTCAGAAGCACGGGCAGCCCAGGAATCTTATGAGCGGGAAATGCAATTAAAGCAGGTCGAGGCTGTAACCAAAGCCCTGCAAAGGCAAATCGACGCGGCAAACGAGGCGTACGGAACCGAAAAGCTGGAAAAGTACGCAAGCGCTTTACAAAGCCTGCAAGACGAAAGCGATAAGGCAAAAAAGCAATTGCAGGGCTTATACCGGATTACCGGCGAAGATAAAGTTGTTGATAATATTATTGCAAAATATAACAGCGGTGAATGGTCTCTAAAAGTGATTAAGAATCAGGCCGGGGTGGTTGGTGGTGACTGGAAAAAAGCATTTGATATAATTAACTCCGGTACTACGGCATGGACGGACGACTTGGAAGCCCTGCAAAAGCTAATCGATACTGGCAAGCTCGACGAAAAGACGGCCAAAATTGCACAGTCGTACATCAACATGCAAAAGCAGATCAGCGAGGCTAACAATGCTATCAAAGAACAACTAACAGGCGTAGGCTTTGATGAACTGGCCGATAGCATTATCGACATGTTCGCAAAAGGCACAATAGCCGCCGAGGACTTTGCCGGTAATTTCGAGGAGCTTATTAAAAAGTCCATTATTAACAGCTTTAAAACAACAGCTATTAAAGCCCAACTACAGGATTTTTACAATCAATTTTCTGCCTTTGCTGACAGTGATAGCCAGCTAACTGAGCAGGAAATAGCTGCTTTAAAAACGCAATACGATAAAATTATAGCAGACGGCACGGCCAAGTTTAACCAACTGCAACAGGTAACAGGCGTAAGTTTTACCAGTACCAGCACGGCAACAGATAACACGCTTTCCGGCGCTATTAAAGGTATTACCGCCGAGCAAGCCGATTTACTTGCCGGGCAGTTTGGCGGCCAGCGTATCGCCACATTAGAGGGTAACGAAATTGCCCGTAATGGCTTCGCAGCCATGAGCCAAACCGGCGGCGAGCAACTGGCGGTAATGCGTATGCAATACGCCACACAGCAGGAAATAGCGGCCAATACCTTACGTACCGCAAATAATACCGATAGGCTATACGCTATTGAGATTTCGCTGTCCAGCATCGATAAAAAAATTAACAATTCCGGCAACGTAAGCCGGGCAATGGGAGGTTAATAAATGGCACATCTATTTAAAATAAACAACGTTGATGCGGCTACCTATGGCCTGATGTTTTTGCAGGGTACATATAAGGAGCTTTTAAAACTGGCTAAACGTAAACCCGGCGTAGAAACCAATTGGAACGACGAAAACGGTACAGAACGTGACGATGAGCAAACCGTGTTTGAAAGCCGGATTTTAAACATCCCGGTACTTTTAAAAGGCAACGACACGGCCGACTATATAGCAAAGCTGCAAGCCTTTAAGGAATTGATAGAAACCGCCGGATACTTCAACTTTAAGGCTTACGGCATCAACAGGCAATATACGCTACTGTACAGCGATGTAAGCAACTGGCAGGATTACGGAAGTATAGCATCCTTTAACCTGGTACTAATCGACGATTACCCCGCCACCATAACACCTATTGACTAATGGCAACTACCTATAACATATATCGTCCCGGTGCGCCCGCCACACTCGTTAAAGCTGTAAAGCCAACCGGCCAGCAGCAACGCGAAGCAATGGGCGTTGACATAGTCGACATGCAGTTTACGTTATCCGAATATGTAGACTTTCGCATAAACGATTATGTTACCGTTTATGGGCGTACATACAAATTAAACCTATCGCCAAGCGTAGAGAAAAAAGGCAACCGACGGTTTGAATATACCTTGCAGTTTGAGGCCGAATTTTACGATTTGGCTAAAGTGCAATTGCAGTTCCTTAACCCGGACAACGACTTGTTAGAGCCGGTGTTTAGCTTAATGGGCAATGCCGCTACCATTGTCGGTCTGATAGTTGAAAATATAAACCGGGCTTACCCCGGCGCAAATTGGACGGTTGGCGTAGTAGACGAAACCGATTATCAAAACTTTACCTATTCGGCGCAAAACTGCTTGCAGGCGCTGCACGATTTAGCCAGCACGTTTAGTACAGAATTTTGGATAGAGAACAAAACTATCCATTTGCAACGCCGTGAACAGGCCAGCGAATTAACATTTGAATACGGCAAAGGCAACGGCCTGTACAATATCAAGCGGCAGAATAAAACCAATGCTAATATTGTTACCCGGCTTTACGTGCGTGGCGGTAGTACCAATTTGCCGCCCAATTACGGCGCTAACAGCTTATTGCTGCCGGACGGTGCTACCTATATACAAGATAACGGCAAAGTAGCCCTTTACGGTCTTATTGAAGCTACGCAAATATTTCCCGACATATTCCCGCAACGTGTTGGAACTATTACCGGCGTTGTGGCCGGGGCTGGCAACTGGAAGTATTTTAGCGATAGCGAAATGGATTTCGATATTAACGCCCAGCTTGCGCCGGGGCTTGACGCTAAAGTGACTTTTCAAACCGGGCAATTAGCCGGTTATACCTTTACTATATCTAACTACAACGCCGCTACAAAGCAGTTTACCATAAACAAAAACACGGACGAAACGGCAATCGACGTGCCGTCAGACCTGTTACGTCCGGCGGTTGGCGATAAGTATATTATTGTCGATATTATTATGCCCGAAAGCTACGTAATAGAGGCGCAAAACAAGTTAGCTGCCGCCGGTAATGCCTACTATAATCAAAACAGCGAACCGGCGTTTTTACTCGAATATGCCGCCACTTGCGATCGTCTGTTTATCAAACAAAATGCTGTTGATGTTCAATTAGGCAATACGGCAACGCTGTATGATGGCGATATGGGGCTAAACGTGGAGCTTCGTATAGCGAAGTACACCCGCGACCTGCAAGACGAAAATAATTACACCGAGGTAGTTTGGAGCGATACCATAGGCGCAAACGAAATTGTTCGCCAATACCAGCAGCAACAAAAAACGCTGCAACTGCTTGAAAGTAGCGGCCTGCTGGATATAAATCAGCTTCGTAAAAACTTATTCCTTAACCGCCTGAGCGAACAGGACGGGTATTTGTTACTTTCCGGCACAAAGGTAAAGGCGGGCATTGCCGATTATGCCCCCGAAGCTGGGCATAGCTTATTAAGCGATTACGCCGCCGACAGTGACAAATGGGACGGCAACCAATTTGCCGACTACCTAAACCAGCCGGTTAAAACCGATAGCGACGTGCGTGTAAAATCGCTTACCTCAACCGAATTTGTAAGCGGCTTAGCCGGTAGCGGGTTTAAAGTAGACGAAGCCGGTAACGCTACATTCGACAGCCTTACGGTTCGTAAACAGTTCAATGTTTACGAATTAGTAGTTAATAAGATACGCAGCACAAACGGGGCTATTGCCGTAACAGATACCGGTAAAATAATCGAGTGCAATTATCTGTTTAGTAACTATTATGCCCTAAAATTTGATGATGGTTTTACACTCTCATTTGACGATGTTGTAAGATGTCAGGTGTTTAACGGCACTTCGCAAAAATATTATTGGGGTAGAATTGTCGATTTAGAAGCCGGGTATTATTGGTTGGAATTAAATGAGGGCGACACCCCGGCGGTTGGTGATGAACTGGTACGCTTCGGAAATAGTTATGATACCGACCGGCAAGGCTTATTGTATCTTACTGCCAGCGATACCAATGCGCCTTACTTAGATGTGTTAGACGGTGTTACCAGTAGCAACCTAACCGGTAAAACAAAGGTACGCTTAGGGCGCTTAGATGGCATTACCGACGCCGACTTTGGCGCCCTTAGCGGTTATGGATTGTACGGCGAAAATGTCTACCTGAAAGACGGGCATTTTAAAGGCGTGGTGGAAGTTACGGGCGGGAATGCGGAAACTACTGCCGGGGCGCAAAGTAAAGCCGATGCCGCCCAAAGCGCAGCTATTTCAACCGCTGCTGCCGATGCTACCGGCAAGGCCAACGCGGCGCAAAGTAACGCCATAGATGCCGCCGCAAGTGATGCCACCAGTAAAGCCAGCGCCGCACAAACCGCCGCCATTCTGGCCGCCGCGGCTGATGCGCAAAGCCGCGTCGATGCCGTGCAGGTTGGCGGTAGGAATTTAATTCGCAATTCGATTTTTGCAAACGGTATAGAAAATGTATTCCCAAACAAAGACGTAACAATAAGCAATATTGACGGGGTGCTTCATGTGATTAGTAATCAAAATAGTTCAACGCCCGGCTTTTACATGTATTTTACAACGCCGTTAATACCAGGACAAACCTACACGCTAAGTCTAAAAATAAAATCAACGGTGTCTATTTTGTTAGCATTCTCACCGTCGGCGCCGATATGTCAGCTAAACGTATCTACCGAATACAGCATAGTAACTACACAAATTGTACCTACCAATGCCGATACATGGGTATATGTTCTTTTTACTACCCCGGATATAGGCGATTATATAGATATTGATTGGGTTAAGTTTGAAAAAGGTAACAAAGCTACCGACTGGACGCCCGCCCCCGAAGATATAGATGCCGGTATAACAAACGCACAAGCCGCCGCCGATGCTGCTGCCGCCGCAAATACGGCTTTAGTGGCCAGCCTTAGAAGTTTGGCTTACGAGGACGTTGTAGAAGTGGCAAAATTGGGCAATACGGTCATAGACGGCGGCAAGGTAAAAACCACGCTTTTAGACGTCGACTGGATACAAGCCAGCGTAGTAACATCTACTTACATCAACGCCCTTGCACTGGATGCAACCGCAATCAAGTCCGGCACGATAGACGCCGCCCGGCTCAACGCTTCGCAAATAGTTTCAGATGGCGGCGGGGCTACAACGGGTTATGTAGATACGGCGGTAGATAATGTGCAGGTTGGGGGTAGGAATTACCTTAAAAACAGCCGTTTTCTAAGTGGGTTTACAGGGTGGAATAGTAACTCTGGAAAAGAAATGTTGGAAATAATACCTGGCGGAGTGCGAGTTACATTAACAGATACCGTTAATGGTGGCGGAATATACAACACTGTTTTGACAATGCCAGCAGGTCAGACAGTGTTTTCGGCTAAGGTTGTTAATTACGGCTGTAGCCGGGTGTTTCTTTACAACAATGTCACGCTTAGTAGTGCTGACTTAGTGGGTGATTCCGGAATAATTAGTTTACCGTTTATCAACGATGGGAGCTCTTTATTCCTTGTTCTGGCGCAAGGTGATGCCGGTGATTATTTCGAAATAGAATGGACAAAAGCGGAAAGTGGCAACAAAGCAACCGACTGGACACCAGCCCCCGAAGATGTAGCGGCAGATATAACCAGCGCACAAGCTGCCGCCGATGCCGCCGCCGCCGCAAATACGGCTTTAGTGGCCAGCTTAAAAAGTTTGGCTTACGAGGACGTTGTAGAGCTTGGCAAGTTAGGAACTACCATAATAGACGGCGGATACATTAAAAGCAGTCTGTTAGATGCCGATTATATCAAATCCAACATCATTAACGCAGCCTACATTCAGGCGCTCGATATAGTCGCTACCACGGTAGCGGCAACCACGGGACATATAGGCGTTTTAGAAATTGGCACGAATGATTTGCACATGGGCGATGATAGTGCCTGGACTGCTGGCACAAATTACATAACACTGGCCGAAAGCTATTTTCTATACAGAGTTAACGGTGAAACAGCACCCAACAAACGCGAAATAGCATTTGATTTGTATAGCAACTACGGCGGTAGCAGCGATACAATCACGTTCCGGATTGAAAACACAACAGAAAACACCGGAATATTTGCCGGACAAAATATAGCGCTATACCTAAAGGCTGCTAACAGTACTAAGTCAAACGGTAATGTGTCTTTATATATCGAAAGCGGCGGCATTATATGGAATGCCGCTGCTATACAACACATAAACGATGCCGGGGTAAGTACAAGCGACGTACAATACGTTTGCCGCCATAACACTACAGGAAAACTTTATAGACGTTCATAATGGAAACAAAAAAAATAGCAATTAACCTCAACGAGGTTGAGGTTAAAGACCTAAACGGGCAGCTTTTCAAAATAGAAGATTTAGCTAAAAATACAGCCAATAAAATATTTATGGCAGCTTCTACCATAGAGGTAAGCGACATTGCCCGCACGTTGCACAAAGGTGAAACCGCCAACGTAACCGAGCAGGAGTTAGAAGAAATTTTAACGATTGTGCAGTTAGCGGCCTATTACAAGCCGTGGGTGCAAACCCAAATCACAGAATATTTATCAAAAAAATATCAACAAATCAAAAAACAGGAGGAAACAAAAAATGGCAAGGACAAACACTAAAATCGTAAGCAAATATTACGATAACATGCAGCAAGATAGCTGGAATTTAGGTTTTGAGTACGAAAGCGAAAACGGCAACCCGCCCTCGGCAATTAAGGCACAGGGCGCCAAGCAGCAACAAACGGTATTTATCAATAAGGCAAACAACCAGGTGCAAGTAATCTTTTCAAACGGAGAATACGATGCCGATTTAGTGGCCGCCGTTGCAGCCGAGTTTACAGCCATTGCCGCACAATTCGCACCCGAACCGGTAGAGGGGGAATAAAAAAAGCCCCTGACTTTGTTTGCCTATGTTTCTGACGCAGTAGGCAAACAATAAAGGTACGGACATACCAAGCCAAGGGCTAAGGCCTTTGTGTTAGGTATGTCCGTACCTTTTTTATTGCGTCAGAGCCACAAATATAAAATACCTATGGAAGATTTAATAATAAAGAAAAGTACGTCTGGTTTGGGCGAATTGCTTATAAAGCCAGTTGCTAAACAGTTAGCAAAAGAATTGACAATAAAAAATCATTACAGTCATAAATGGAATGACGGCAGCTTTGGGGTCTATAATTTCGGGATATTTAAAGCCGACCAACCGGATGACTGCTTAGGCGTTGCCGTTTATGGTTATATGAAAAACGTCAAAGCCCGGATATTTGAACACCCAAACCCGGCGGCGTGGATGTGTGAGTTAAACAGAATGTGGATAGCCGATGTATTGGGCAAAAATGCCGAAACTGTTTTAATATCGGCATCTATTAAGCTATTGCGCCGGATAAATAAAAATATAGTTGCGGTACAGAGCTTCGCCGATGGCCGGTTAGGCGCCGGAACAATCTACAAGGCGGCAAACTTTCAGTATTACGGCTACCACTGGACAAAGTTTGTTGTCAATCAGCGCACCGAGCAAATATTAACCAATACAACCTCGGCTACTGGTTACCTGCGTTCAAACATAGCCTATATAATAGGCGACTTAAAAACGTTTCAAGTTAAAACATACCGATATATTTACCCACTATGTAAACGGTTTAAGTTCAGCAAAAAGCCGCAACCTTACCCGCAATATGAAAAGGGTATGCACCCGACAGAATGGAATAGGGACATAGTTAAAGTAAAACAAAATATTATAGCGCTGTTGGATAAAGTACCTTATAAGTAATCCCCGGAAATGCTTATTTGAATAGGTCAGAAAAAAGATAGTTGCTTACAGGGCTTAAAAATGTGCTTAGGTGTTCAAATTTTCAGCATCTGCCATTTTTAAACCCTTTTTTATTTGCTATTTGGGATAGTTCGCACTTTAATTAAAGTACTTTTAAAGCCATTTGAAAAGGGTATTAAAACCGTTTAAAATTGGTACATTCGGTTTTGATATTTTGTTAAATTTTTGGCACATGTAGTTTTGCCGATTTTAAGCTGTTTCACCCATCAGAACAGGAATTATTATGGAGATTTTAATTACTTAAAAAATTTAAAAAGATTATTTATTTATAATATTTTTTAAATAACTTTACGGTCAGTGTTTAGTTGATAATAAAAAACTATATGAAGAAACTTGCCGTATGTTGTGTGTTTACTATAGCTGCTTGTGCTTTTGTACAGGCACAAAATCTTTCTCCCGAACAAAATCAGGCTTTAATAAAAACCAAACAGGGAAGTATTGTAGAGCTTCCCGGACTGTTATCCGAAGACTTACCTTCAATTCCCTATCATAAAATAGTATTACCCGGTCCGCAATATATTATATCCGATGATCCGGAGTATATCCGGGTTCCGGAAGGTATAGCGTTAAAAGAAGTAGTGCAACCCGGTCGTGTAAGACTGTATACTTATAATGTGAACGGAGTCAAAGAGCCAGAAAAGATGGATCGTAAAATAACCACGGTTATAAAAAATCTTGGTTCCGGCGATCTGCATATCCGTATGCTGAAATATGCTTCGCAAAAACCCAGCGCTAATTATTTTCAGATAGGCAAGCAGGGACTCGCTGATTATTTCGCATCGCAGGGTGATAAAAAAATCCGAACTGTTAAAGCGGGAGAAGCTGTTCCGCTGGATGAAAAACTGGAAAAGAACATTGTAAAATATGATGAGCTGGTACATGGATTTTATGAGTTTGTTATTGACCAGCCGGCAGAAATTTATGTGCTGCAAACCGACCCGAAAACATACGGGCCGGATGCGCTTAAAAAGAATATTTCGGTTTTGCCGCCCAAAAGTAAAAGCGGCGCCGGTCGTGGGTTGTATGGGATAAGTAATTATAAGGTTTTAACAGACAATATCCTGGATACTAAAAACGGAATCACTGCGCTTGTATTGGCGGATGGTAAAACCGATAACTGGGTAACCGGCTTCGAAGGCACTACTGGTCAGCAATCGAAACTTGTGGGCAATTACGGAGTAATGTACAACATTGAGCTGAAATGGAAGAGCAGCGATGGCAAAGGCCTGGCATTGGTAACCTGGAATGCACGTTCTGCGAATAGCCAGTGGTGTAACGGTATGGCTGCAACGATGGTAATTGATAAAGGGATTTATAATGGTGGTATTGTAAAGCTACCCTCAGATCGTTTAACAACCAAAGGTGCTCCCGAAGCGGTTGTGGTGCAAGTGTTTAAACCGGCTGGTGGTGAAGAACAGACTATTCATATAACGTATTCCCCGCCTGGAGCTTCATGTTTGCCTACACCGTTAATATTTATCCCGGTTGACCTTAAATAATCCGGGAGTTACTATCCGTTAATGAAAAAGCTGCTTACTTCTTGTGCTTTATTACTGGTAACCCGTTTAACTGTTGCCCAGCAAACCTTACTGATTGCATCCCCAAATCTGAAAACAACGGATAGTATCTGGGTTTTTAAGCCATCGATATATCGTCCAGATAAAAAATATCCTGCTGTTTTTCTGCTTCATGGGCATTCGGCTAATTATAAATCATGGAACAAACTGGCAAACCTGCAGCAGTTGGCTGATAAATACCAGTTTGTAATTATCTGCCCGGACGGGTTAAAGAAAAGCTGGTATATCAATTCTCCTAACCCTGACAGCACCCAGTATGAATCTTTTTTCATGAAAGAGCTGCTTCCAAAAGTAAAATCCACATACAGTCTGGACACTACCAGATTGTTTATTACGGGAGCCAGTATGGGTGGATATGGAGCTATGTGGCTGTTTTTGCGTCATCCGGGTGTTTTTTTAAGTGCAGGAAGCACTTCGGGCGTGCTGGATCTGCATTATTCGGCATTCAGAAAAACCACCATTGCATGGCTTTTAGGGGCATATTCAGAAAGTAATAAAGCGTTTGAAGAGTATTCGCCGGTAAACCTGCTGAAAAATATTGCCGGAATGAATAAGTGGATCATCTTTGATACGGGCACTGAAGATTATCTGTACATCACCAGCCGGAAATTCAGGGAAAAATGCGATGCCCTGAAAATCAAGGCAACCTACATTGCGCAGCCCGGTGGCCACACCGGCGGTTACTGGAGCAAATCAATTCTAAGGCATTTTGAATTTTTTGCCGAACGGGCTGCCGAAGTAACTCGCAGGTAACGGGCAATTTAAGCCTGTATCAGCAGGCGGTTTCGTACCAGCAGGCAGCCACCGATCACTCCGGCTTTCTCTCCAAGTTTTGATGTTTTTAACTGCGTATCGTTATTGACCAGGCTGAGTGAATATTTATTAATAGCACTCTTGATCGGCAAACGGATGTATTCGCCGGTGGTAGCCAGGCTGCCGCCCAGAATCACCAGTTCGGGATTAAAGATATTAATAAGCAAAGCGATACCACGGCCCAGCTTTTCGCCTACTTCGGCAATCAGCTCAATTGCCAAAACATCATCGTTCTTGGCAGCATCGATAATATCTTCCAGCGAAATGGTCTCCGGGCTTTTCTGTGATAGTAAAGAGGTTGAACCATCAAGAAGCTTTTCTTTGAGCTTACGTATCAGTGCTCTTCCCGAAGCTTCGGTTTCCAGGCATCCTTTTTTGCCGCAATGACATAATATCTCGTTATTAAATAACGGAATATGCCCAAACTCACCGGCAAAACCCGATTTGCCATAATAAACCTGGCTGTTGATCATAATGCCCATTCCCAAACCATAGTCCAGGTTCAGGAAAAGTACATTCTTTTCTTCGTTAACAATGCCGGCCATAAACTCACCATAGGCCATTGCCCTGGAGTCATTTTCAAGATAAACCCGTAAACCAAGATTCGTTTCAATAACGCGGCTAAGCGGTTCCTCATCAAAATGGAAAAAGCTGTAGCTGTAGCCGGTTGCATAATTTATCCGGCCTGACAGGTTTAAACCGACACCCAATATTTTATCCTTCGGAATCGGGGCTCCGGATATGAAATTACTGATGAGCTGGCATAACTCCTCCAACGATTCCTTATTATTACTAAGTGTATATGGGATATTATTTGCCAGCTGAACCAGGTTTTTTTGCAAATCGATAAGACCGATATTAATATGGTTCTGCTTTACATCAACACCCAGGAAAAAGCCCGACTCGGGTACAAGTCCGTATAAATTGGGTTTTCGTCCTCCGGTTGATTCTATTTTACCGTAATCCTTAACCAGGCCGTCGGCCATCAGGTCATTTAATAAGTTGTTTACCTTGGGGGCGCTCAGGTTAAGCTCTTTACACAGATCGGCTATGGTGCAACTGCCCGAATTGGCAAAATAAGCAATGATGTTTTTCTTTAGGGCCGCATTTTTATACGCAACACCCGAGATGTTTTCATTATTCAGTTCTTCAAAAAAGGTCATTAGGTATCAATTTCTACCTCTAAATATCGGTAAGCAAATCGATTTAAAAAAATTTTAACAACTAATCTTTTGATTTTATCATGCCTTAAATACGGTTATTAGTAATTTTTCATCCTTATAAAATTCCATATAAATTTATTATTTAAAAAATATTTGATAATTATTAATTTTTTTAAAAAAGTATTTATATTTACGGTATGCAAAATATTAAGCGCTCATGAAGAAACGCTATCCTTATATGCTCATAGGCATGTTGGTTATCTCTGCATCGCTTGGATGTAAAAAAAGCCGCACGGGGAACTATCGCCCTGAAATTCCGGTAATAAAAATAGATTCAACACCGTTAATTGATCTGCCGGCTTACTGGAAAAAGGATGTTAGCCGGATGGCTGGTTTTCCCAATGGTATTCAGGTATATCAGGCTAATACATTATATAGTAGTAAAAGTCTGGTAGCTTATGCTATAGTGTTTGATCCGCTGCGTGTTGAGTTTAAGCCGGTTGTTGCTCAGGAGAATAAAAAACCAAGCACTTTCTATTCGGCGGAGCCGGGCGCTTTTGCATGCATAAATGCCGGGTTTTTTGGAACCAATGCATCCTATAGCCTGGTGCTTTATAATAATGTTGTCGGCTCGGTTAACATAAAGTCCTTAACCCGGACATACAACGGAGCTAATGCTACGTATTATCCAACTCGTGGAGCATTAGGTATTACTACTGATGGAGTACCGGATATAAGCTGGATTTATCACGTCGGATCAGGCAACGGTACAATTTATGCTTACCCTGCGCCAAGTCCTAATGATGTAACTAAGGCACCACAGGCTGTGCCAACGGCTACTTTTCCGTCAGGTGGTAAAATTTGGGATGCAGTAAACGCTGTTGGAGGTTCGCCGGTATTGATAAAGAACGGTACTGTAACTATTACCGATACCGAGGAATTAATAGTGATCGATAATACCTCGTCAAGGGCCCGTTCGGCAATAGGATATACGGCAAACGGTAAGATGCTCATTGTAGCTGTAGAAGGAAATAATCCGGCAGGAGGAACAGGTTTAAACCTTTCAGAGCTTGCCCAGTTGATGAAAGATATGGGATGTGTAGGCGCTTTAAACTTAGATGGCGGTGGCTCAACTGATTTAATTATTAATGGTAAACAAACGGTACGTCCGTCTGATGGATCAGAGCGGGCAGTAATGAGTGCAGTAATACTAAAAAGTAAATAAGGATTGTGATATGACGAAGGCGAAATCGCTTAAACTAACGTGCTTAATGCTGTTGCTGCTGGCCAGTTCGTTAGCCTGTACTAAAGAAAAAGGGGCCGTTGATGGAAATAGTGCTGCGGAAGATAATTATGCCACATTTTTTGACGATGAAGTCCGACCTGCAGCGTCTCAACCCTGTTTCAGTGGTGCTTTTTACAGAAAAATAGTTTCCAGCAAAGATAAGTGGCTGGGAATAGGCGGTACAGTACGCTTACCCGATATGGTCTTTGATCAGTCACGTAAAAATCCGGCCAAACTGGGTCAGTATTTAGATAACCCGTCGGTATACCTGGGTGGAAATATGAACGGACAGGAAACCGATATCGGTTTAACCTGGGAAGTGATTAAAGATGAGCAGGGAAATGTATCGGCCGACAGGCGGGCATTCCGGCCATTTTTAAGGCGAACTGCTTATTCCGGTCAGGATGCAGCTTACCAGAATGCGCCTGCCCAAAGTGATTATTACTGGTATCCCGGCGATGAAGTGACCCTGTCTGTACGGGTAGTTGCTGATGGAAAGATCAGGTTTACGATTGATGGGGCAGGTAAGCACTTTGAAACAGATTTTGATTGTGCCGGGTTCCGGTTAAACAGCATGGGCGAATTTAAGCGGGTAAACGCTATTGACCAGGTTGCTAATGAGGGTAAACCTGCACAGCCAACAAAAACCCGTGTGGAACACGCGGTTTGGAAAGCAACAAATCTGTTTCGCCGGGAGCAGGGTAAAGTGCTCACTGTGCCGTTGCACGATAAACGGTTTACCGATATGCGATGCCCTTCGGCGGATAATTTCAGTATAACGGCAAGTAATCAGGACAAAAAAGTAGGTGGCGAGTCCATTGATATTAATGGCGCCGGATATTAAGGTTTAATAACAACGTATCATTATGATGTATTTAAAAGCGAAAGCTTTTATTGTTCCCATTCTTTTAGCAGCCGGGTTATCGTTGCAGGCTCAAACTACTAAAACTGATCTGTTGATTATTGGTGGCGGAGCAAGTGGAACAACGGCCGGTATCCAGGCATCCAGGATGGGAGTTAATACGCTCATTATTGAAGAAACGGGCTGGTTGGGCGGAATGCTAACCTCTGCCGGTGTTTCGGCCATTGACGGCGACCACCAGCTGCCTTCGGGATTATGGGCAGAGTTCCGGCAAAAATTATACGATCACTATGGTGGCCCTAAGGCTGTGGAAACAGGGTGGGTGAGTAATACGCTGTTTGAGCCTTCTTACGGAGATAAGGCATTAAAAGAGCTTGCTAAAAACGATAAACTTACCATCTGGTATCACACTGTCTGGAATACTGTGAAACGTAACGGAAATTTCTGGACAGTTACGGTGAACAAAAACGGTAAAACTGCAACCATTCAGGCACGCATGCTGATAGATGCTACCGAGCTTGGCGATGTAATGGCCGCCGCCGGAGTAAAATATAAGATCGGTATGGATAGCCGTTACGATACCGGCGAATCCTTTGCTCCCGAAAAGGCGAATAATATTATCCAGGATATGACCTATGTGGTTACCCTGAAAGATTATGGAAAGGGTGCGAATAAGACCATCCGGAAACCTAAAGGATATGATGCTTCGGAGTTTAAATGTGCCTGCGATGTTTCTGACCCATCGTTAGATGGCGGAGCGCAAAACGACTGTGACCGGATGATCACGTATGGTCGTTTACCGAATAACAAGTATATGATCAACTGGCCTAAATGCGGCAATGATATCTACCTGGATATTATTGAGAAAACACCGGCCGAGCGCAAGGCATTGCTGGAAGAAGCCAAACAACATGCCTTGAAATTTGTGTATTACCTGCAAACAGAACTGGGCTATAAAAATCTCGGGTTACCGGATGATGAATACCCGACAAAAGATAAGTTACCCATGCTGCCGTATCATCGCGAATCGCGGCGAATGGAAGGCCTGGTAACCTTAACACTGAATGATCTGGCTCAGCCATTTGATCAGAAAACGGCATTGTACCGTACCGGGATAGCTGTTGGCGATTACCCTATAGACCACCACCATCTCAAACGCCCGGATGCACCAGCTATAGACTTTGTAAAAATTAAGGTGCCATCGTACAATGTACCACTGGGCGCTTTAATTCCGGCACACACTGATGGCCTTATTGTTGCCGAAAAAAGTATCAGTGTAACCAATATAGTAAACGGCACCAGCCGGTTACAGCCTGTTGTGCTTGGTATCGGTCAGGCGGCAGGTGCCTTAGCTGCGGTAGCATTAAAAAACAATACAGAACCCGCTAAAGTAAACATCCGCGAAGTTCAGCAGGCTTTGCTGGATGCTAACGCGTATTTAATGCCGTACATAGACGTAAAACCTACAGATAAAGACTTTGAGGCTATACAGCGTATTGGTGCAACCGGTATTTTAAAGGGAACAGGTATTCCATATAAATGGGCTAATCAAACGTGGTTCTATCCGGAAAACCCGGTAAATGAGTATGATCTCGTAAACGGATTAAAGCTGTTCTATACCTTACCGGATACTATTTTTCCTTCCGGGAAACCGGTTTCTGCTGCCTTTCTTGCGAAAATAATCAGCAGTATAGATAAGCGCATTTCAGAAGAACAGGTAGTTGCAGCAGCCGGACAAGGTACAACGCCGGGACAGGCCGATGTATTGACCCGCAGAACCGTAGCAGTACTTATTGATCGGTTTCTGAACCCGTTTACCGTATCTATAGATTTTAATGGCTTAATAAATCATCAACCAAATAATCAACTCAAATCACTTAATCATTAATCGTATGTTATGCGAAAAGTAATTACAAACAGGAAAAAGTTGGCAGGTTTAGCGCTTGTCTGGCTGCTGGCCATGTGCCAGTGTTTACAGGTATCGGCACAAAGCCGGGTAGTAAAAGGTTCTGTTACAGATGCACAGGGAGAACCCTTGATTGGTGTAACTGTATTGATAAAAGGAACATCGCAGGGAGTAAGTACCGGTGCATCCGGGCGCTTCCAGATCAACCTGACATCTTCGCAGCAAACCCTGGTATTTTCATTACTTGGCTATGAAACCAAAGAAGTGAATGCCGGTACCGGAGCAGATGTAAATGTTGTGCTGAAAGAAACGGTTTCAAACCTGAATGAGGTTGTTGTTATCGGTTACGGTACAGCCAAACGTAGCGATCTTACCGGTTCTGTAGGTAGTGTAAAGATGACGGATCTGCAGAAGGCGCCGGTAAAATCATTTGATGAAGCGTTGGCCGGGCGTGTAGCCGGTGTACAGGTAACTTCATCCGAAGGTCAGCCCGGAGCATCTATCGACGTGGTTGTAAGAGGTTATAACTCGGTGACGCAGAATAATGCACCATTGTATGTTATTGATGGTTTCCCTATGGAAGATCCCAATAACAGTGTGGTAAATCCGCTGAATACCATTGACCCGAATGACATTGAATCCATCGATATATTAAAAGATGCATCGGCAACAGCCATATACGGTGCACGCGGAGCAAATGGGGTAGTAATGATCACTACTAAAAAAGGAAAATTGGGTGCCCCGGTTATTACTTATAACGGTTATTACGGGTTCCAGAACAGCAATAAGCGTATGGATGTGCTTAGTCCGTATGAATATGTAAAACTGCAATATGAGATAGATTCAACCAAAACCAAAAGTTTTTATCTGCAAAATGGACAGTTGTCACTGGATTCCTATAAAAATGTCGACGGCATTAATTGGGAAGATGAGATAACACGTACTGCTCCGATGCAGAACCATTACCTTTCGCTTGCGGGCGGTACCACTAAAACAAAATACAGCGTATCCCTTTCGCACCTTGGGCAGGATGGTATCATCATGAGTTCGGGCTATAACCGTACGCAAGGCCGGGCCAGTTTAGACCAGGAAGTGTCCAAAAGGTTAAAGGTGGGTTTCAATACAGCATATTCTGCAATGAAGATGTACGGTCAGCCAACGTCCACCTCTAACTTTAGTAATACCATTAACTTATTATATTCAGCCTGGGCATATCGTCCGGTGGCGGTATCATCGTCCGATAATTTATTAAATGAAGGTCTTGATCCGGAAGCAACAGATTATCGCTACAACCCCATACTGACTACCCAAAATGAACTCCGTGAAACTTATACCAATAGCTTTAATGCTAATGGTTATGCGGTATATGATATTACCAATGATCTGAGCCTGAAAATTCAGGGTGGCGTGAACCGTGGGTTGCGTGAATACGATGTATTTAATGGTTCGCAATCCAGATCTGCGATTTCCGGCAACTATGGCGTAGCCGGCGGAAAAACATTTTATAATTCTACTAACTGGCAAAATACCAATACCCTGACATATACTAAAACCATTAACAAGCGGCATAAAATTACTGCCTTAGGTGGTTTAACATTAGAGTCGGGCAAGAGCTCGGTTTACGGAGGTTATTCTACCGGTTTACCTAATGAAGGGTTAGGGTTGGACGGTGCAGACGAGGGCACACCATTTAGTATTACTTCTTACTCTTCAGAGTCTACTATGGTATCTTTCTTAGGCCGTGTAAATTATACATTGGATGATAAATACCTGTTTACTGTGAGTATGCGTGCCGATGGATCCTCTCGTTTCCGGGACGATAATCAATGGGGATATTTTCCATCCGGAGCATTTGCATGGCAACTTGGAAAGGAAGATTTTATGAAGAACCTGGCCTTTATATCTAACGCCAAACTACGGTTATCGTATGGTGTTACCGGCAATAACCAGATTGGTAATTATGCCACTTATCCCGGTATTGGTATATCAGGAAGTTCAGGGTATATTTTTAGCGATGGCTATGTGAGTGGCGCTTACCTGAGCTCATTGGGTAATGCAGGCCTGAAATGGGAGAGCACCGGCCAGGCTGATATAGGTTTAAACTTAGGTTTCCTGAAAGATCGTATTTCGCTGGAGGTGGATGCTTACCGGAAGAAAACGTATGATCTGTTGCTAAACGCCCAGCTATCGCCAAGTACCGGTTATCCGAATGCTACCAAAAATATCGGGAAGGTACAAAACCAGGGTCTCGAGTTTACCTTATCAACCGTACCCGTAAATGGTAAATTTAGATGGACCTCAGATTTTAATATCTCGTTTAACCGGAATAAAGTACTGGAGCTGGCCGAAAATCAAAGGTATATGTTATCGTCGCAATACTGGGGTGATGACTGGAAGACCATTTATCCGTATATCGCAGAGCTGAATCAACCGATAGCCCAGTTCTATGGCCTGATATGGGATGGCGTTTATACGTATGATGATTTTGATAAGATTGGTAATACCTATCAGCTTAAAGCTAATGTAACTACCAACGGTACTACAAACCCGAAACCCGGCGATGTTAAATACAAGGATCTGAATGGCGACAGACAGATCAATGAGGCTGATAAAGTAATTATCGGGCAG
This sequence comes from Pedobacter sp. BS3, assembly GCF_008274585.1. Taxonomy (GTDB): domain Bacteria; phylum Bacteroidota; class Bacteroidia; order Sphingobacteriales; family Sphingobacteriaceae; genus Hufsiella_A. The sequence continues at coordinate 135,982 of NZ_VTRT01000007.1, forward strand.
CCTTATCCAAAATATGTGGGCGGCTGGTCAAATAACTTCAGCTATAAAGGCTTTGATCTGGGTGTATTTCTGCAATGGTCGTATGGCAACGATATTATCAATGCCAACCGTATTATGCTCGAAACAGGTTCAACCTATAATACCAACCAGTTTGCCAGCTATGCTAACCGTTGGTCGCCAACTAATCAAAATTCGACCATACCGGCGGCAAAGGGTTCAATCTATAAAGCCTATTCAACACGCTTTATCGAAGACGGCTCATTCCTTCGTCTGAAAACAGTATCATTGGGATATAATTTACCCAAAACATTATTAGACAATGTAAAGGTAAAAGCTGTGCGTGTGTATGTAACGGCACAAAACCTGTATACCTGGACCAACTACTCGGGTTATGACCCGGAAGTTTCGGTGAGGAACAGTGCCTTAACACCCGGATTTGATTATTCTGCATACCCCCGGGCCCGTACACTGGTATTTGGGTTAAATGCTTCTTTCTAATACAAAAAATTACTCAAGATGAAAAAGATAGTTTATAGCATTCTCATTTCCAGCTTGTTTTTTGCCTCGTGTAAAAAATTCCTGGATACAACACCTACCGATTTTTTATCGCCTAAGAATTATTATAAAACCGAAGCGGAAGTAAAGGTTGCGCTTGCAGGAGTATATGATGTGCTGGGTAAATCTGAAACGTACGGCCGCTACCTGTTTTTTGAAATGGATGTAGCCGATGATAGTTTTATTGCCTTATCAACCTGGACACAGGACGTTGGTTTATATAATTATAGCCCTGGAGACGTAAAAATTGAAGCAACCTGGTCTACACTTTACAATGGTATTAACCGTGCTAATGTATTGCTTGAAAGCTTAAATGATTCATCCCTGCCGGAAGCTACAAAAAAGGTAGCGGAAGGGCAGGCACTTTTCCTTAGAGCTTATTATTACTTTATATTGGTAAACAACTGGGGCAATGTTCCTTTGCGGTTAACAGCAACCGCATCAACCAGCGAGGTTAACTTTCCGCGTACCCCATACAAAACCGTTTACCAGCAAATTATAAGTGATATGGAAAAAGCGGCTGATCTGGTAGATAAAACTGCTGATGGAAGTCGTGTAACACAACCCGTAGTGTGGGGAATGCTGGCCCGTGTTAATCTGAAAATGGCCGGAGCTCCATTACGGGATAAATCGCGTTATGCAGAAGCTGCCAAATGGGCAAAGAAGGTAATGGATGAAAGCGGAAGCAAATTAAATGCTGATTATACTGAAGTATTTAAAAATCTATGCAGGGATGTATTTGAACCTAAGGAGGTATTGTGGGAAGTATCATTTGGAAATTATAATAGTTCACAGGTAGAGGAAGGTGCTGTAGGAGGAATTAATGGTATCGGAACATCAAACCTGACGATAGGATATAGTTATGGAGCTAAGCATACGGTTAAAAGCTATTATGATTCCTTTGAAACCGGCGATTTACGCCGTGACTGGAATATCAATACGTATTATTATACCAGCGCTACCGATGCAACAAAAATAGCCTATTCTCCAACCGCTATTTATAATCGCTGCGATGCCAAATTCAGGCGGGAGTATGAGCTTGCCAGTAGCGGAAAGTTTACCAATACAACCGCTATTGATTTCCCGTTATTGCGTTACGCTGATGTGTTATTGATGTACGCCGAAGCCGAAAACGAAGTGAATGGCCCGGCCAATGCATATAACGCAATAAACCAGGTGCGCAGAAGAGCCTTTGGCTTACCAGTAGATGCAACATCGGCAGTGGATCTGCAAGGCTTGGATCAGGATGGTTTCCGCAATGCGGTAAGGGCCGAACGTTCCAAAGAGCTGGGATATGAAGGTTTACGCCGTTTTGACCTGGTACGCTGGGGACAGTTTGTGCCGGCAATGAAAGCCGTTGCTAACGAAATGGTTAACGCAACCGGCTATACGTATGGAGCCAGGTCAGGTCAGAATGTAACGGCTAAGGATACCTTGTTTGCCATACCTTCGTCAGAAATGGCACTTAATAAAGAAATGGTACAAAATCCAGGGTGGTAAAAACTAAACTTTGTTATTATGAACTCATTAAAATATATCATTGGTATAGCAGCCATACTCTCGTTTTCCTATTGCCGGAAAGATGTGGTTGAGGAACCATCGTTTAACGTAACAACAGATAAAACAGAATATCATGTTGGCGATTCGGTAACGTTTAAATTTTCAGGTTATGCCGATGTAATCGGCTTTTACTCCGGCGAGACCGGTAAAGAATACCGTTATAAAGATCGCACTGAAGTTACAGATAGTAAGTTATTGCTGAATATCTCAACACAGGTGTTATATGCTTCGCAGGCTAATAACCTTCATCTCATGTATTCGACCGATTTTAACGGGAAATATACCGTTGATGGCTTGCAGACTGCTACCTGGACAGAGATCACAGACCGGTTCACCTTATCTACTGCTGCGGCCAATGGTGTAGGTACGGTAACGCCTTCGGGCGATGTAGACCTCTCGGATCTGCCGGTATCGGGCAAACCGATATATTTCGCCTGGAAATACACCGCTCAGGCAAGTGCCACCGCAGCATTAGGCGGCCGTACCTGGCGCATTCCGGTATTTAACCTGACCAGTAAAACCGCCGGCGGTTCAACAGCTACGCTGGCTACCGTTACCACAGCCGGGTGGATTGCAATTGACGTATTGAACACCGCCAATAAATGGACTATACAGTCTACAACGCCGTATTTGTATTTTGCCCCGGCAGGTACACTCAATGCTTCCGAAGATTGGGTAATAACAGGTATGTTCTTCCCTAATAAGGTTACACCCGACGTTGGTGCAGGAATAAAAACTTACCTGGATACCATGAAAGATTATAAGTATGCGTTTAACCAGGCTGGTACCTATACCGTAACGTTTGTGGCTAACAATGCCAATAACAACGGCCAGAAAACAGTAGTAAAACAGCTTACGCTAACTATACAATAATTTGATGCTTAAGCGTTCAGACAGTCTTGATGCATTACGCGGAATAGCCATCCTGCTCATGGTACTTTCAGGAAGTGTTGCCTTTGGCATTTTGCCTGCCTGGATGTACCATGCACAGGTTCCGCCGCCTTACCACGTGTTTAAGCCCGATTTACCCGGCATAACCTGGGTAGATTTAGTATTCCCATTCTTTTTGTTCACTATGGGAGCTGCTTTTCCGCTGGCGCTGAAAAAGAAAACAGAAACACAACCGGCGGGGCAGGTATTATGGCATATTGTTCAGCGATATTTGTTGCTGGTATTTTTTGCCATATTTACCATGCATGCACGTGCCTGGGTAATGGCCGATAAACCCGGGCCCGAAGACCAGTGGTTGTCGGCGAGTGGTTTTATTATGCTGTTCCTTGTTTTTACTGCATGGAAACCTTTGCTGGGTAACAAGCTGGCATTGTTTCTGAGAGTGTTGGGATTTCTGCTGGCCGGACTGTTTTTAACGGTTTACCCGTTTAAGGATGGCGGATTTAACATTAACCGGTCGGATATCATTATCATCGTATTGGCTAACATGGCCTTGTTTGGCTCGCTCATCTGGTGGGCAACAAAAAATAAACCACTTTGGCGTATAGCGATACTACCCTTTATTATGGCTATTTTTCTTGCCGGAAAAGAAGCCGGAAGCTGGAATGCCGCTCTATTCAATTGGTCGCCGGTGCCATTTATGTATAAATTTTATTACCTCAAATATTTATTTATTGTATTACCCGGTACGCTGGCTGGCGAATGGCTGTATGCCCATGCATCAGAAACCAGGCTGCATGCAGACAATCAACCGAGTACAAAAGGTTTTCCCATCATCCTGTTAAGCTGGGCGCTGCTTATTTCAAACCTGGTATACCTGTTTGAGCGCTGGCTATTGGTCAACTTATTTTTATCCCTCGTATTATGCGGTGTATTATATATTCAGGGCAGAAAGTTGGGTAGAACAGCTATTTACCTGCAACGGTTTGTGCATGCAGGAATTTACCTGCTGCTGTTGGGTTTATTCTTTGAAGCGTACGAAGGCGGGATTAAAAAAGACTATTCCACCTATAGTTATTACTTTGTTACCAGTGGATTAGCGTTCTTAGTGCTGCTGTCTTTTATACTTGCAGAGCAGGCGGGGTATTTAAAACATTTTTTTAGATTCCTGGCCGGTAATGGCCGTAACCCGATGATTGCTTATACTGCCGGTAACCTATTGCTTATTCCGCTCATGAAATTAAGTCACACAGAGCAATGGCTCGACGCCATGAGTTCATCGCCGGTAAGCGGATTTTTAAGAGGCATTGTATTCACCTGTATCGTGTCGCTGATAACCCTTGCCTGTACCAAAAAGAAACTGTTCTGGAAAACCTGATATATTTTTAGAAACCACACATTACATGACCCTGAGTTATATTGATATTGCTATCATTTTCGCCTACATCATTGGCATTCTGTTATTGGGATTTTACATTTCGCGTAAAGCCTCAAAAGACCTGCAGTCTTATTTCCTTGGCGGAAATAAGATGAAATGGTACTACCTGGGGCTAAGCAACGCCTCAGGCATGTTTGATACCTCCGGCACCATGTGGACGGTAAGCATCCTGTTTATTTATGGTTTGAAAAGTGCCTGGATACCCTGGCTTTGGCCGGTGTGGAACCAGGTATTTATTTTCGTATATCTGGCTATCTGGATGCGCCGTTCCGGTGTGATGACCGGGGCGCAGTGGATAACCTTCCGCTTTGGCGATGGCCGGGGCGCCAAGCTGTCGCATATCATTATCGTGATTTTCGCGGTAATCAGTGTGATCGGTTTTATTGCGTATTTCTTTGAAGGAATTGGTAAGTATTGCACCTCCATTCTCCCGTGGGATCTATCGCTCAATATTGCAGGCTGGCAGCTGTCATCCGAAAAGGTGTATGCCCTGATCGTTTGCCTGCTTACTACGCTTTATACCGTAAAAGGCGGCATGTACAGTGTGGTAGCTACCGAAGTGCTGCAGTTCATCATCATGACCATTTCCTGCTTTGCCATCGGGTACATTGCCTATACATCGGTTACCGCCGAGCAGATACATGCTGCAGTTCCGGCAGGATGGAGCGAGCTGTTGTTCAACTGGAAGCTCAACCTCGACTGGAGTACAACCTCGCTTCCCAATGTGAATGATAAAATTGCTGCGGACGGGTTTGGTCTTTTTGGAGCTTTGTTTATGATGATGCTGTTTAAGGGAATCTTTGCATCCATTGCCGGTCCGGTTCCCAGTTACGATATGCAGCGGGTGTTATCGGCCCGTACGCCTTCCGAAGCGGCAAAAATGAGTTTCAGTACCATCTTTGTGATGTACATTCCCCGTTACCTGATGGTAGCTTCGTTCGCGGTGCTTGGCCTGGTATACCTGGGGCCTGAAATGGGTAAAATGGGCAGCAATATCGACTTTGAAAAAGTATTGCCATTATCCATCAATCGCTTCATACCCGTAGGGTTAAAAGGCCTGGTGCTCGCCGGATTCCTCTCGGCATTTATGGGCACATTTTCTGCCTTTGTAAATGCGGCGCCCGCTTACATTGTAAACGATATTTATAAAAAATACATTAACCCGCATGCTCCGAACAAAAAATATATCCGGTTAAGCGTTATCTCATCCGTTTTACTGGTACTGGTAGGTATTGTGTTCGGGTTCAATGCGGCTTCGTTAAACAAGCTCACCTTGTGGCTAACATCGGCGCTCTACGGCGGATATGTAGCAGCCAACGTGCTGAAATGGGTATGGTGGCGCTTTACCGGTAACGGATACTTCTGGGGGATGCTGTTTGGATTGATTGCATCAACCGCCAAGCTGTTTTTCTTCCCCGGTATTGTAGATATTTATGTATTCCCTGTTATCCTCCTGATTTCCCTTGCCGGCTGTATCATCGGTACGTATGTGGAACCCTTGCCTAACCGCGAAGCCGTAAAAGATTTTTACCGGAAAACCCGTCCATGGGGATTCTGGGGGCCAATTAAGGCCGAAGTAATGGCCGAAGATCCGTCATTTATCCCCAATAAAGATTTTAAGCGGGATATGAGCAATATCATTGCCGGTATTATCTGGCAAATGGCGCAAGTAGTCATTCCGATCTATTTCATGATCCGTGAGAATGCACAGCTGATGATCTGGGCAATTGTGTTGGTGCTGACCAGTGCCTGGCTTAAAAAATTCTGGTGGGACAAGCTGAAGGAAGCGGACGCTTAAAAGTTGAAAGTAGATGAAGTACTATAAAATTAACCTGTTATTGTTGTTCCTGGGTCTTTCATCGGCTTACGGACAAAATGTAGCCATCGACAGCAGTTACGCTAACAGCCATTATAAGCAACGGCTTGATTTTTTCCGGCAAATGCCCAATCAGAAAAAAGAGATCGTTTTTCTGGGTAACAGCATTACCGAAGGCGGTAAATGGCAGGAACTGGTGCCGCTTAAGCATGTAATAAACCGCGGAATCAGCGGCGACGTTACGTATGGCGTAATAGCTCGCCTGGATGAGGTGCTGGCTTCAAAGCCTGCTAAAATATTCCTGTTAATCGGTGTTAATGATATGAAACGGGGTATCCCGAACGAAATTATAGCAGCCAATTATTTGCGTATCATCAAGATCGTTCAGTCGCAATCGCCCCGTACTAAGCTCTTTATGCAAAGCGTACTTCCGGTAAATCAGGCCATGCTTCCGGCATCGTATGCCCAGGTAACCAATGAGAAGATCAACGATCTGAATAACCGGTTAAAACTGCTTTGCGATACCTACAAGCTTAAGTATATTGATTTACACCCGGCTTTTGAGAACGCTCAGGGCGAAATGCGGAAAGAGCTAACGCTCGATGGCTTGCATCTTCGTTCCGCATCCTATATCCTTTGGGCCGATTATCTCCGGAAAATTCATGCTATTTAAAATGAAAGCAGCAAACAGATCCATCCTTGTTTTTCTTCTGGCAGGTAGCCTGACGCAGCTTGACGCACAAACCGTCACTAAAATAGATAGTAATTACGCCAACTATTATTATCAACAACGGGTAGAGTATTTTAACAAGATGCCTCACCAAAAAAACGAAGTTGTTTTTCTCGGCAACAGCATTACTGAGCGTGGCGAATGGCAGGAGATCCTTTCGGGATATAAATATCCTATAGTAAATCGTGGCGTTGGTGGCGATAACTCCTTTGGCATACTGGCCCGTATGGACGAGATTCTGGCAGCCAAACCGAGGGCAATATTCCTGATGGATGGTATTAACGATCAGTTCAGAAAATTGCCCTACGACGTTAGTATCAACAACTATAAACGGATCATTGAAAAAATAAAACGCCAGTCGCCTGAGACTAAAATTTATATCGAAAGCGCATTACCCATCAACGAGGATATGACTAAAGAGCCATACACTAAAGGCCGTAATGTGCTGGTTCCCGGCTTAAACGAACGTATCAGGCAATTGGCAGAGCAGGAACATATCACTTTTATTGACATCTGCCCCTTGTTCCAGGATGAGCAGGGAAAGCTTAAAAAAGAAGTGACGCCTGATGGCGTTCACCTGGTTCCTTCGGCATACATTACCTGGGTTGAATTCCTGAAAAACAAACATTATTTATAGAAACTGATGAAGATAACCGGAACATTTATAGACGAGATTTCACACGATATACCGCACCAAAATTGGGGTGCAAAAGAGTGGGACCGGGATTTTGCGCACATGCAGGCAATCGGCATCGATACCGTTATTCTCATCCGCAGCGGCTATCGCCGGTTTATTACCTATCCGTCGGCCTACCTGCAAAAACAATTTGGCTGTTACGAGCCGCCCGTTGATCTGGTAGCGCTTTTTCTACAACTGGCAGATAAATACGGTATGAAATTCTATTTCGGCTTGTACGACAGCGGCCATTACTGGGATACCGGGAATCTGCAAAATGAAATTGATTCCAATCGCTATGTTATCGATGAAGTATGGAAGCAATACGGACATTACAAAAGCTTTGGCGGCTGGTACCTCAGCATGGAGATTAGCAGGCGTACAAAAGGAGCAACCGAAGCTTTCAGGACGCTGGGCGAGCAGTGTAAAGGAGTAAGCGGAGGGTTGCCCACCTTAATATCGCCCTGGATAGATGGTAAAAAGGCCGTGATGGCAGCCTCGGGTCAGCTTACCAAAGAGGACGCGGTTTCCATACAGGAGCATGAAAAGGAGTGGAGCGAAATATTCAGCGGCATTCAGGGTGCTGTAGACGCCGTTGCCTTCCAGGATGGTCATATCGATTACCATGAACTGGATGATTTTTTTGCCGTGAACAAGCAAATGGCCGATCGCTATGGTCTTCAATGCTGGACCAACGCCGAATCCTTCGACCGGGATATGCCCATTAAATTCCTGCCCATCAAATTTGAAAAACTACGGCTCAAGCTCGAAGCAGCCCGCCGTGCGGGGTACGATAAAGCGATAACCTTTGAATTTTCGCACTTCATGAGTCCACAGTCTGCTTACCTGCAGGCCGGCCACCTGTACAATCGCTACCGCGAATACATAGATACCTTATAAGAACATTAAAACCGGAGATGAAATACGACGAGATATACAAAAAAGAGTTACTGGAAAGTGTGATCCCCTTTTGGGAGAAAAATAGCATTGATAAAGAAAAGGGTGGTTTTGTTACCTGCCTTGACCGCGAAGGAAATGTGTTTGATACCGATAAATTCATGTGGCTGCAAGGACGCCAGGTGTGGACATTCGCTATGCTGTACAACCAGGTGGAGGCCCGCGAGCAATGGCTTAATATCGCGGAGCATGGAGCAACTTTTATGAAAGAATACGGTCGCGATGAGTATGGCGACTGGTATTTTTCGCTTACGCGGGATGGTAGCCCGTTGGTACAACCCTACAATATCTTCTCAGATTGCTTTGCCGCGATGGGCTTTGGCGCTTTGTACAAGGCAAACCCCAAAGATGAATATGCTGATATTGCCCGTACAACATTTGAGCGTATCCTCGCCCGCCGCGATAACCCCAAAGGAAAATACAACAAGGCATATCCCGGTACACGTTCGCTGAAGAATTTTGCGCTGCCTATGATCTTGAGTAATCTTTCGCTCGAAATTGAGCATATTCTGGATAAGCAGCTGGTTGATGATCTGCTGCACAATGTTATCCACGAAGTGATGGATGTGTTTTATCATCCCGAGAGCGGTTTGATACTGGAAAATGTAAACCTTGACGGAAGTTTTTCCGATACCTTCGATGGGCGTTTGCTCAACCCGGGCCACACTATCGAGGCCATGTGGTTTATCATGGACTTGGCTGTACGCATCAACGATAAAGCACTTCTAGATAAAACCATACAAATTGCATTAAATGCCCTGGAAAAAGGCTGGGATAAAATACATGGTGGCATTCTTTATTTCCTGGATATTAAGGATAAACCACCCCTGCAGCTGGAATGGGATCAGAAACTCTGGTGGGTACATGCCGAAGCATTGGTTTGTATGGCTAAAGCCTGGCAGTTAACCGGGAATATGCAGTGTTATCAATGGTTTGAGAAACTACACGAATATACCTGGAATCATTTCAGGGATGAGCAGTTTGGCGAATGGTTTGGTTACCTGAACCGGCAGGGGCAGCCTTTGCTAACATTGAAAGGTGGTAAGTGGAAGGGATGTTTCCATGTTCCACGGGCCTTGTACCAGGTATGGAAAACGCTGGAAAACAAAGCTGTGCCGTTGAATAATGTTCAGGCGGTTTAATTGCAGCTTAGAACATTATATTATCCGTAGAGTTCCAAAGGACTCTGCGGATTTAGGTGTAAGAGCCTGTTTATGAAATTTCAAGGCCCTAACTATACTTACCTGCTGCCAAATAACTAAACATGCAATAGTGTAAGCTGTTTTTCTGCCACGGCAAGCAGTTCTTCCAGTTCATGAGTAAGTTGCTGGGTGCCATCTGCTATAGTTTGTGATAGTACAGGCTGATGCTCCAGCTTAATTTCAAGCTCCCGGAAACCGGCTGCCAAATCCTTGTATCCGGCCTGGGCAATACGTCCGGCAAGACGGTGCATTAATAAGGAACATTCCGGGGCATTTTTATCAGCAAGTGCTTTTTGCAGGGAGGCAATATCAGCATAACAATCTTCAATGAACGATTGTAAAATAATAAGCAGTTGCTCATTGTCGCCCATCGTCATCTTTTCAAAAGCCTGTATGCTGAACAGCTCATCGGGGTTGTCTGTCTGGGCATAATTGTTAAGCAATTGAATAAGGTCCGCTTCTTTGAACGGTTTGAGTAGAAGTCCGTCAAAACCTTGCTGTAAAATAGCTTCGCGTTCATCTGGCAAAGCCTGGGCGGTGAGCGCTACAATTTTTACATCAGCAGGAATTTGGGCCCGGAGCGCTTTATTCAATTCTGTTCCGCTTATTCCCGGCATGCGCATATCCATTAATACCAGTTTAACAGCATTGTCCCAGGGGGCGGCCAATAGTGCATTTCCATCAGCGAAAGCTTCAAAGTTAACCTGGTATTTTTCCAGTATAGAGGCGCATAACTGTAAGATAAAACGGTCGTCATCTACCACCCAAACTTTATGTTGAAACTGGTTTTGCTGCACTGAACTGCTTGTATCTGCCACAGGCTCGTGTGATATGGGGAATGCCAGGTGTACGGTAAAAACCGAGCCATGCTTAGGGCGGCTGTTAACCTGTATTGTTCCCTGCTGACCTTCAACCAGCGATTGCACTATAGCCAGTCCAAGTCCGGTGCCGCTGGTTGTAGTGGTATCGACACGCTCAAACGGGTGGAAAATACGCTTCAGGTCTTTTTCTTCAATACCGGGGCCGGTATCGGTAACCCTGAAAGAAAAGTCGGCCGAATCTCCTGTTTGTTTAGCCATGGCAGACAGCGTAACCTGGCCTTTCTCTGTAAATTTTATAGCATTTCCGGTCAGGTTAAATAAAACCTGTTTCAGCCGGAAGGCATCGCCGTAGAGAACGGAGCATGCGGCAGGAATAGTTGTTTTTAGCGTAAATGCCAGCGATTTTTTTTCTGCCTGCGGACGCAGCACGGCTACAATTTCCTGTAAAAGCAGGTTAATATCAAAGGCTTTGGGAGTGAACGTAAACTTACCGGAAATAATGCGGCTGTAATCGAGCACCTCGTTAGCAATGTGCAGCAAGTGGTTTGACGATTGGTAAATGGCATCAATGTTATCCCGCTGCGGGTGCTTCTGGTTGTGGATAAGCTCGGCATAGCCGATGATGGATTGCAGCGGAGTGCGAATTTCATGGCTCATGTTGGAGAGGAAACGCTGTTTGGCGGCCGCGTGATACTCTGCTTCTTCCTTTGCCTGTTCTAACTGTTTGCGGTAGAGGTTGCTCCGCGAAATATCCGTAAGGATAAAATAAATCAATGCAGCCATCATAACCAGGAACAGGATGGCAATAAAACTGATGCGCTCAACACTGTCGTTCACCACAGATTTAGCCTGGGCGTTATTGCGTTCCATCTGGTAAACCACTTCCTTCTGCACTTCCTGCAATAATGTGAGCATTTGTCCGGTAAGCTCATTGCTGACATTAGCTAAAGCGATTTCGCGGTTAATAAACTGGTTTCGCCTTAAATTCTGGTCATGCTGAAGCTGATTGACCAACTGTTCAATCTTATGGGTAAAACTATCCTGCTGGGCACGGGTCAGTGTATCAACCGTCAGGTTTATTTCTTCGCGTACAATCTGCTTTTTTAGTGAATCGGGAACAGCGGTTTTCTTCTTACCGAATATTTTCTCAAACAGGCTCCGGGTATCTGTTTCTCTGGTTGGAATAATGGTAGTGGTTGATGTTTTATGCTCAACGGTAGAGACGGTGCTGTCAATTTGGGCCGAGCCTTGCGCTATTAATCCCGAAAGCGATTTAACCTGGTCTGAAAACACCTGACTGTTTACCAGACCTTGGCGCACCTTGAGATAATTCGTGAAAAGGCGGTCGCGTTCGGTCAAAATGATCTTCATGGAATCAATGCGCCCGGCCTGCTGTGTGTTGTTTTTATATAAATCGCTGAGCGAATCCAACGTAAGCTGCAACGATTCCGACTCCTTGATAAAAGCTTTATAGGAGCCTTTTTTATTCAGTACCTGTGCCCGTTGCAATTGGTCAAGCCGGGTAAGGTCACTTGATATCTTGTTAACTAAACGCAGTTTTTCGTTAGGCGTAGAGATATTTTCAACCGTACTCAGCACTTTTTGAAATGTTCGCCGGCTTATCACTACAGCCAGCACCAAAGCCGTAACACTCACTACAAAGGCAATAATAACTTTGCCTTTTGCCAAACGTACAAGCGGTTTTTTATAACTCATGCTGGTGCTAAGTCAAAAGTAAAAATTCAAAATTAAAAACCTGTAATAGCCTTATAATCAATAATGTAAAATATATTTATGTGTCGGTTTATAGTTGGCATGATGCTGGTTCTAATCGTGTAAGCAGCTTTTGTAAATATTTTTAAAACATACAAGTTTTACCATCGCCAAAACAAAATTGTCAAAAATAAGGCCTAAGTTTACAAGCCTTTTCTGCAAGAATATACAGCTTTACAGTATCGACAACCAATATATCTATCAGGAACTAACAAATATACAACGTGAAAATCAGTATCAGTATTTTATCTGCTGTGTTATCCCTTGCGGGGTTGTGAGGATTAAGCTTGCAATGACCATCAAATAACAGACAGGTTTTAAATAGATAGACAAAGTAATCATAAATGGAATTTTCACCATTCAACAATGTTGTTAAGCGCTGTCTTCAGGGTATGGACATGGAAGAAAAAGGCAAGCCTGAAGAAGCAAGCAGACTATTTCTGCAAGGTTGGAACGAAGCGACAAACGACTTTGAAAAATTCCTTACAGCTTATTATGTGGCCCGACATCAAAAAACAGTCTCCGATAAATTAAAATGGCTCGAAACGGCTTTGGAGTATGCTTTAAAAATAAATGATGATACTGTTAAGAGCGCTTTCCCTTCGCTTTATTTAAACATTGCCAAATGCTATGAAGATTTATGTGATACAGAAAAATCAAAAGAGAATGCTGAATTAGCAATTTTGTTTAAGGATAACCCTTCCGACAAAGGCCCTTTTTACCATGGCACGAAAGCAGATTTGCAGGTTGGCGATTTACTGACAGCAGGGGGTAACTCCAATTATAAATCTGGATTGAAAATGAATCATATTTATTTCACAGCTCTGGTTCGTGGAGCAGGGCTTGCTGCTGCATTAGCGAAGGGTGACGGACCTGAACGTGTATATATTGTTGAGCCGACTGGAAATTATGAAAATGACCCAAACGTTACAGACAAAAAATTTCCCGGCAACCCAACTCGTTCCTATCGCTCCCAGGCACCATTGAAAATCGTTGGAGAAGTAACAGATTGGGTTAGACCCGCTCCAGAAGAGCTTCAAAAATTCCGTGAAAAATTAGCGAACAACAAAGGAGAAATAATTAATTAGTCTCAGAGAGTCAATCACCACAAAACTGTCTGATGGGAAATTGTTGTAAACAGGTTAATCCAAAATATCTAACTCGACGGGATTTATAATCCAGAACAAAGGAGTAATCGGTTTTCTCAGCTTACGCTTTATGCGATACAATCGCAGTATTCATGCATCCGCGTTATAAACGCGGACGATACCCAGAGCTGATTTTTCGGGTACTCACATCCTCATCCTGGCAAGCGGCGCTGCATCCTGCCCGGTAAAATCTCCCGCGAGGTATTTGTAATAACCGGCAATAGCAATCATGGCCGCGTTATCAGTACAATACTCAAATTTAGGAATGAATACTTTCCAGCCCCGTTGTGCAGCAGTTTCGGTAAGAGCAGTACGCAAACCTGAATTGGCAGAAACACCACCGGCAATGGCTACCTGGTCAATGTTATGATCGCGGGCAGCTTTAATTACTTTGTTGAGCAGAATAGTAACAATACGGTGCTGTACCGATGCACAGATATCAGCCATATTATTTTTCACAAAGTCCTCGTCCACTTTGCGTTTATCACGGATAAAATACAGGATAGCCGTTTTTAAGCCGCTAAAGCTGAAATCGTAACCCGGTATCTGTGGTTCGGGAAATGCGAACGTTGGATTGCCTTCGCGGGCGTATTTGTCAATGAGCGGACCTCCGGGATAGGGCAGCTCCAGGATTTTGGCTGTTTTATCGAAGGCTTCGCCTGCGGCATCATCGTTGGTTTGTCCCACAACTTCCATATCGAAATAATCTTTTACCAGCACAATCTGGGTATGTCCGCCAGAAACCGTCAGGCATAAAAACGGGAACTCAGGTTTATTATCGTCAATAAAATGAGCCAGGATATGCGCCTGCATGTGGTTTATATCAATGAGCGGTAAATTGCGGGCTAAAGCGAACGATTTGGCAAAAGCAGTACCTACAATGAGCGAGCCCAGTAATCCCGGACCACGGGTAAATGCCACGGCATCAATGTCTTTTTTGTGAATACCGGCGGTAGCTATGGCCGTTTCAACAACCGGAATAATATTCTGCTGGTGCGCCCGCGAAGCCAGTTCAGGCACTACGCCGCCATATTTTTCATGAATAGTTTGGTTTGCAATAATATTAGACCCTATTTTGCCGTCTATACAAACAGCGGCCGAAGTTTCGTCGCAGGATGACTCAATGCCAAGGATTATAGCCAATTTTGTTGGTTGATTTAATACGGATATTTAACTTCGCAAAGTTATTAAAAAAGTACTGAAAATATTTCTCTGGATAGTTGCCATAATACTCGTATTAGTGGCAGCTTTGGTATTTTCCCTCCAGTTTAAGCCGGTACAAACGTATATTGCCCAAAAAGCGGCAAATTACCTGTCTAAGGAACTTCATACCCGCATTGATATCAAAAGTCTGTATCTCAAACCCTTTAAATCGCTGGTGCTTGAGGATGTTTTTATCGAAGACCAGCAAAAAGATACGTTGTTGCGGGCGCCGAGGCTCACTGTTGATTTAAACCTGCTTTCGCTGCGGCTGCGGAAAATATCGGTCAATACCATCCAGTTAGACAGCACCGAATTTTACCTGAAAGATTATAAAGACAATTCCACCAACCTGGATTTTATTATTGATTACTTCAGTAATCCGCAGGCCAAGCCGGTAGTGAAAAAGAAAACAAAGCCGTACGATATTACATTCGATAAAATTGTGCTGAATAATTTCCGGTTCAGGTACCGCAATTTCAAAGCCCGCGATACCGTATTTAGGCACCTGATAAACTTTGATGATATTGATTTAAGGCAACTCAATGCCACTATCCTGGATTTGAATACCAAAGACCATTTGGCCCAGTTCCAGGTGCGGCACATGACGTTTAAAGAGAAAAGCGGGTTCTATCTTAAAAACCTCACGGCACAAACCACGTTAGACAGCAACGGCATGGAATTTAAAAATTTGCTGCTTGAAACGCCGCAAACCCGTCTGGCCGATTACGTGAAATTTAAGTTTAACAGCTATAAAGATTTTAATCATTTTGTAGATAATATCTACATGAAGGTGCATTTTAACGATGCCTTTCTGCATCCGCAGGATATTACCTTCTTTACACCCGAAGTAGCCGATTTGACGCTGGATATGAGCATAAACGGTAATGTTACCGGGTATGTTAATAAGCTTAAAGCCCGTAATTTTTCGGTAAGGGCCGGACAGGCAACCTACCTGAAAGGCAATTTTGACATTACCGGATTGCCCCGCATCAGCGAAACGTTTATGGATTTGCAGTTTGAGCAGATACAAACCAATAAAAAAGATGCCGGTTTTATTGTATCCCGTTTAACGGGAGAGCAGGAGCAGGTAATTCCCGATATCATTAATAAATTTGGTACAGTTAATTTCAACGGACGTTTTACCGGTTTCCCGAAAGATTTCATTGCCTACGGTGAGTTTAAAACTGCCCTCGGACGCGTTGTTTCTGACGTGAATATGAAGATTGGTAAAGTTCCGGTGTATTTGGGAGTAATTAAAGCATACGATTTTGACCTCGGAATGCTGGTTGATGAAAACATGCTGGGGCGCACCACTTTAACGGCCAGCGTTAAAGGCTCGGGTTTTTCGGTGAAACAACTAAAGGAAGATATTGATGGTCAGGTTAAATATCTCGATTTCAACGGATACCGTTATAACAACATTGCACTTAACGGTACATTCAATAAAAACCTGTTTGATGGTAAAATCAAAATCAACGATGCTAACATGAAGCTTGATTTTGCCGGAAGCGTAAATCTTAATCCTAAATTACCGGCATTTGACTTCAAGGCAAGTTTGCGGAATGCCAATTTGCATAAGCTCAACTTTACGAATGATACCTTACAGGTAGATGCCGATTTTACCACCAACTTTACCGGCGATGACCTCAACAACATCCAGGGTAACCTGCTGCTTAGCCAGGTCAGGCTTACCAATACCCAAACCTCGCTGGTGGTAGATTCTGTTAGCCTCACCGCTAACAACATCGGCGCAGACCGTACCTTAACGGTTAATTCCGACATACTGGATGCCAGTATTCACGGCGAATACGATTTGAATACCCTGCCATCGTACTTTAAGTCGGTTGTAAAACGTTACATCCCTTCGCTTAAAACAACCATTGTTTCCGGCGGAACCCAGAACTTTGATTTTAACCTCAATCTTAAATATTTCGAGCCGGTATCCATTCTGTTTGCTCCGCACGTTAAAGTACCCGAAGGGGCTGTAATGAATGGTAAATTTGTTTCGGCGCAGAATATCGCAACGTTCAACGCCTATTTCAAGCTCATCCAATACGATAACATCAAGGTAAACAACCTGATTGTTGACGAAAACAACACCGATAAGGCAATGAATATTTTTGTTACCTCAGACCGTGTTGATTTTACCGACAGCCTGTACATTAAAAATGTGAACATCGCGAACATCCTGCAACGCGATAGTCTGCAATTTAACGTGAAATTATCAGACCTGGATGCCACAAACCAACTGGACTTGAACGGTATATTGGAATTTGGTGTGGATACGCTTACGCGGATGAGTATTCTGCCTTCGGACGTAACGATTAACCATGAAGACTGGCGTATTCAGGAAAAGGCAAACATCGGCATTAAAGGCGATAAGATTTTTGTGGATGGATTTGAACTTTTCAGGGATAACCAGGTACTGTCCATTAACGGGATAATTTCTGACGCATCGGAAGACCATCTCAAACTAACGTTCGATAAATTTAAGCTGGCCACATTTAACTCGCTAACGCGGGGATGGGGTGTTGAGCTGAAAGGAACGCTGAATGGCGATGTTGATGTGGCGGCGCTCACCAAAACGCCGCAGATAACATCAGATATGCAGGCCGATTCTATCGTGTTTAACGATACCTTTATTGGCGATATGTCTGTAAAAGCCGGGT
Organism: Pedobacter sp. BS3; assembly: GCF_008274585.1. Taxonomy (GTDB): domain Bacteria; phylum Bacteroidota; class Bacteroidia; order Sphingobacteriales; family Sphingobacteriaceae; genus Hufsiella_A. The sequence goes on from NZ_VTRT01000007.1 coordinate 153,421, forward strand.
TTGATAACGAAAAAAAGCTGGTTAACGCCAATATCAACATTAAAAAGCAGGGCATTGAAACCTTAAATATTTCAGGCACATACAATGCCAAAGATGAAGATAACAGCCTGGATATGCAGGTTAAACTGGATAATAGCGACCTGATTCTGTTTGAGCCTTTATTGAAAAACCTGGTATCTAACCTGAAAGGCACAGTTTCTGCCGATTTAACTTTGCAGGGCAACGTCACCGACCCGAAAGTGGATGGTGTGCTGCTGATGAACAACGCCGGCATGACGGTAAATTACCTTAAAACTCCTTATCATATTAACGATAAGGTTACGGTAGAAAATAGTGTTATCCATTTGGATAATCTCATTATTAAAGATCCGGATAATCATGAGGCCATTGCCAACGGTACGGTGAATATGCACAATATCGATAATCCGGATATTAATGTCCAGATTACTGCCCGCAAATTCCTGGCGCTCAATACTACCTCTAAAGACAACTCATTGTATTACGGAACGGCTTATGCAACAGGTGTTTTTAGTTTTAACGGCCCAACCGATAATATGAAAATCAATATCGATGCTAAAACCGAAGAAGGTACTGTATTTAATATTCCGCTTAACTCTGCCGAAACCGTAAGCGATAATGAATTTATCACCTTTGTTGCCAAGGATTCCAGCCTGACTGCGCCTAAAAAGAACGCCTTTAACGGTCTGACTATGAATTTTGTGCTGAATGTAGACGATAATTCGGAGGTAAACCTGTTTACCGATATGGGCAAGCTCAGCGGTCGTGGAAACGCGGTATTGAACCTGAATATTACCAGCTATGGTGATTTTAACATGTTTGGCGATTACCTGTTATCCAAAGGTAAATTTGAATTTACCACGGCACAGGATTTTATCAATAAAGTGTTTGATATTTCCCGCGGTGGTTCCATCCGATGGACAGGAAATCCTACCGAAGCGCAGATAAACCTCAAAGCCACATACAGCGTTCGTACCAGTTTACGTCCCTTATATATTGCTGCCGGCAGGCCGCCGGTAGACCAACGCGTAATGACCGAAGCGGTGATGAATTTAAGCGGAGCATTACTGCACCCGGATATTACATTTGGCGTTGACTTTCCGGCTGATGCTTATGTAAAAGATGAGCTGCAAAGTTATTTCAGCGATGTAAGTAACGTCAATCAGCAGGCGCTGAGCCTGATTGTGCGTCGTAGCTTTGCGCCCGGAACCGGAACAGACCTAACCCAGCAGCTTAACTCAACAGTACAAAATGCGGCAACCGAACTGTTTTTTAACCAGTTTAATAACGTGCTGGCACAGTCGCTGAACCTCAACTTTGTAGATTTTAATATTCGTTCATTTAACGAAGCCAGCGCATCCATCCGGCTACTGAACGACAGGCTGGTGCTAACCGGCGGTGTTACCGATACCCGTGGCGAGCTTAACGACTTTAACGTAATTGGTAATTCAGTACAGCACGATGTAGAGGCATCGTACCTGCTTAGAAAGGATGGAAGCCTGGCATTAAGAGCATCGAACCGTCTGAATAACCGTAACTTCCTGAATCCTAACGAAGAATATGTAAGCGCTATTGGTCTGGTTTACCGTCAGGATTTTAATAATTTCCGTGAATTTCTGAGACAGCTTGTCGGACAAAAACGAAGGGAAGAACGCCGGCAACAGCAAGAACAGGCTAAACCCAAACCGGCTGCACAGAAGTAGTGGTATATTGAGATTTGGGATTGTTTAATTGTTGCCTGTTATGGGTTACGTGTTATGAGCTTCATAACTCATAACTCATAACTCATAACTCATAACTCGTTTCTACTTTCGGTCTTTTCTGACTTTCCCGACTTCCGGACTCCATAAGCTATGAACCATGAACCATCTGCTTACCTTAATACAAATGTCATTTTGTCAACAGAAGCTTGTGGCAGGATTATTGAATACGTACCTTTGAATTTGTAACCATAAATAAAATATCATGGCTTTAGAAATAACAGATGCAAACTTCGATGAAGTAGTGTTGAAATCAGATAAACCGGTTTTAGTTGACTTTTGGGCTGAGTGGTGCGGGCCTTGCCGCATGGTAGGTCCGGTGGTTGAAGAACTGTCTAAAGAATACAGTGGTAAAGCCGTAGTAGGTAAGGTAAATGTGGATCATAACCCCAATATTTCCATGAAATTTGGTATCCGTAATATCCCCGCCTTATTGTTCTTTAAAAATGGTGAAATTGTAGATAAACAAATTGGCGCAGTTCCTAAATCTGTACTGGCAGATAAACTGAGCAAGCAAATAGCATAAGTTTTACATTGTTAGTGTCAAAAGCTCCGCAGATTTCTGCGGAGCTTTTTTTTATCATTTCTAACATCTGCTTTAACCTTAACCTTACCATTAACCTCCTGCTTCCAGCTTAGTGAAATTGTTTAATTGTTGTATTCTGAATTGTTCTATTGTTGCCTGTTATGGGTTACGTGTTACGAGCCTCATAACCCGTAACTCATAACCCGTAACTCGTTTCTACTTTCGGTCTTTTTCTGACTTTCCCGACTTCCGGACTATGTAACCATCAGCCATAAACGTACTACGTAAACCCTAAAACTTATAACTAATCTTCTGTCTTTTACCTTTAAGCCTTCTACCTTATAAAGAATGCCTTTTTGACAGACTCTGTGTAAAGCTGCCGGATAATCCAAATCATCAGTGCAATAATCCCGACTTTGGCAAGAACATCAAATAACGTGATGAAACTGAAAAACAGCGTAGCTTCGGTGGAGTATCGGCGAAAAGCAGTTTGGAATATTCCCAGAAATTCCAGTCCCAGTGATACGGCAAATACCAATATGTTCAGGTATAACGACCAAATAATCCCCATGTAAGCAATTCGCTTTCTTTTTAATCCAGCCCAGCCGGATAATAAGGTTATAAGCATCAGTAGTACATGAAGCCCGGCCAACAGAAACTGGTATAATAAATTTTTATCCAGCAATAGTTGACCGTTTTTTGCTGACATTGCCGGCAAACCGGCATATTGTTTATATAAAATACCCAGTTGTGAACATTTGAGGGCAATTGTCCATAAGCTGTAAATAATCAGCAGGTAACAAATGGTATTGATAAATAAAGGGAAACCGCTTTTTTGCTCTTCTTTCATGGATGCAAAAGTAAGGTTGTTGGTTTAGATTAGTATCAGGTCGCGAGTAGTTAGTGTTATCTGGTATTAGAATTTACAATTTGGCGTAGTTGTTTAAACGTTGATTTGGTCATTTGTTTAATTGATATCCCCGAAGCCGGTTATATAATTTCTCATATATTCATTCTTCAATCTAAAATCATAATTCGTAATTACCTTAAGCCTTCCACCTTCCCGCCCTCCACCTTTCTTGTTTCTTTTTCGCTTCTATAACGTAAAACTTACAACTTATAACGTAAAACTTACAACGTACAACCTTCCACCTTAAGTCTCTCTCTAAAAATAGCATCTTGGAAAATCCCGGCCCAGAACCGGGAAACGGAATTGCAGGCTTATTTCATGCGTACCACGCTGGGCTTTAACAAGTTTAGTGGTTACAAAGTCGAATGAGTACCCCAGGGCAATATTATCGGTGATGTATAGTTGTGCAATGGCGTCAAAAGAATCAAGAGATCGGTATGAAGCGCCTAACCATAATCGCTCACTGATCAGCAGGTTTGCGTTCAGGTCAAATTGCAGCGGAGAGCCATTCACATACTTGAATAAAACGCTTGGCCTGAGCTTAAGTCCATCAGAAATAGTGTACAGGTAGCCGCCCTGCAGCATATAATAAGGGCGATATTTGGTTGCAGCGGCTCCGCCAAACGAATTGAGATCGCGGTAATAAAAATGAGGGGACGAAAATCCCGCGTAATAGCTACCAGAGAACAGCATTACCCCAAATCCAAAATTACCACGCGTGTTGTGCTCATTGTTAAATACCGGGTCGTTAACCGATTCGGGACTGTACGGGTAATCATCCGAGAAATTTGCCTGGTAGCTGCTAATGCCCCCGTTAAAACCTACGGCAAGATATGTGCCGTCGCCAATTTCAACCTGTTGAGCCAGGGTTAGATAAGCACCTTTTTCATTGAGCACCTCGCCGATCTGGTCGCGTATCAGAAAGCCGCCCACCGAAGTGTTAGACTCACCAATATGCGAGTAGGCCGAAAGCGTTTGCGTATTAGGAGCTCCTTTAAAACCGACCCATTGATGTCGCGAAAGCGCCGTAACAGTGAATGCCTCATCCATTGCCGAATATGCCGGGTTAATGGTGAGCCCGTTAAACATATATTGCGTGTAAATAGCCTTTTGCTGGGCAGAAGCGGATATTAACCCGGATAAAAGGCAGAAAAGCAATACAAGATATATCTTCAGAGTTACAGGACTTAAATGTTTACCAAAAGTACTCACGGGTTACTACATACGGCTTAAGCGGTAAATAGTTACCAAATTGTTGAGATAATCCGGAATCAGTTATAAGAAATACAGCACAAGCTTATAAAACATACACAAAAAGCAAAGTATCACAAGATATTAGAGCCTGTTTAAAATGAAAAAGTTAAGTTATGTGGAGCTGATGGTGAGGATATTACAAGTGTTCGGAAGATTAAAATTAAGCACAAAGGACACAAAAGTTATGACGGTTTAAAACCTTTATTTTCTAATTTATGACAGCAAGATCAATCTTTGTTAATTCTTCCGAACTCCTCTGGTGATGACATCAGCGGCGCAGGAAGTCATGGGCCGGTGTCTTCACTACCCATTATTGATCCCTTAAATCTTTATCTGGAACTAATCTATTTTTGAAAATATTATAATTTATAATTAATAGCTATATTGTACGTAAACAGTCGAATAAGATACGAATAAATTATGGATGAGATACGTATTAATTAACTATAAGCATTGTAATAAAATCCATTCCGTTTAATCAATGGTTAAATATTGGATAGACATATCTGTGCCATTTTACAGTATAAGTTTTGATGAAGTTATACGGCGTATAGCAGCACCCGGACGTTTCTACCGGGAAAAGTGTAGCCCGCTATCTGCCGGGCAATACACCGGCGGGTAAAGTATTCCAAAATGTTTTTTAGAGATAGTTTATACCAGCAAGAGCGTTATTGTTGTAAAAATGTTACATAAATCCCAATTGCATTTTAAGCTATATAACCGGTGTTTGCACGCCGGTAAAAGTGTTGCTGTTTTGATAATGACGGAGAGTTCTAACAAAATTGGAACATTAAGGCAGGTTTTCCGTAAACCTGTGAATATTGATGGTTTTTTAATTCTACAAATTGTCCGTTTTGTTAGGTATTTTACGTAAGAAAAGTTTAAAGGCTTTCTTTACAGGGGCGTTATGCGCCGGCCATTGCCTGGTTGTTTGGGTGTTACTTTGTGCCTCAAATATTGCTTTGGCAGAGGGCAGTAAAGAAATGGCTGCAAATGGCGGGCACAGGGCGCATTTTCTAAGCTCTGCAACAACGACCATATATAACCCATTTCCTACCTGGGGGCGGGTATACGTGTATGCCAAAGTTGGCGAAACCTTGTATTTGGGCTCAAGCGCTGTAGGTATAGGTCAAGGAAAAATTAATGTTACAGCACCCAATAACGCTTTTTATACAACAAGTACCTTAGGTAAAATTAATGACAGAACAGAGGAAGTAAATGGTCCTTTACCTAATGTAGGAGGGTATTCTGCCTATCAGATTACAGTAGGTGCAGGCCAGGAAGGTATCTGGCAAATAGAGTTTGTATCACCAGGAGAAGACCCGAGTGATGGGGACTCGAAGTTTACTCAACCCAATTCTATTCTGGCAAACAATAACTGGACGCAAATAAGCGATACCGAGTTCGTAACCGCATTTGACGTTTCAGTAAGAAACGCAGCGAATACCGCTTTTATTTCTGGCCGGGCATATATGAATATTTTTGGAGGTAATTTGGGCGATTATTCATCCCTGTTTAAAGCAAAGTTTAAGATTTTAACAAAAGATGGTTATCTCTATGATGTGGATAACAATGGGCAGGCCGGTTATCAGTTCGCTTTTTTTGTTAATAATAAAGGTTTTAGGGATGTTAGTGCCAATGCGCTTTATAAAAGCATAAATACCACAAGTTCTCCGAATATTCATGACCCTCGTGCCGCGGATACACCGACAGACATTACCCATAAGATTTTCTTTAATACACCAAGTTCAGACCTGCCTGCATCCGCACCTATGCCGGGTGGAAATACCTGGTTGTTAACCACTCCGCCGGATTTAAAGGTTGAGAATCTTGCTTTTCATGGGATTGAGGGTACGTTAAATCAGGCTGGCGTTTATCCATTAGGAGGCTATATCAATTTTGAAATGAGCCAGCCGGGGGCGTACATTATTAACTTGGATATTAACCAAAATGGTTCATTTGATGATAATGTAGATGTAAGGTTGACCGGAACTGCCACATCCGGGCTTAATTCTGTTTACTGGGATGGCAAAAATGGACAAGGAACTATTTTACATGGTGCATTTACCTTCTCTCCGGGACAAATTAAGGTAACGTTGGTTGGCGGTGAGGTGCATTTTCCGTTCATGGATGTGGAGAATAACGTGAATGGTATTGTTATTACACGTACGAATGGCGATGGTTCACCCAGTGATATGGTTTATTGGGATGATAGCGATATCTCGGCCACGGTCAGCCCCTCAAATCCTCGTAAGACTTCGGTTAATGGGTTAAGCAGTTCGTTAAATGGACATAAATGGGGCTCTACAGCGTATGAGGATGATGCTTTTGGCAATGAAGTGGGTTTAGATACCTGGACGTATGTCATGAGTTCGCCCTTAAGCCCCTTAATGAATATCCAGCTTAAAAAGGCCGACCTTGAAATTCAAAGCGTTGACCCAGATAAAACAACCTATTGCGTAGGCGAGCAGGTAACCTATACCGTAAAAGTGAAGAATAATGGGCCGGACGATGTTACCGGGGCCAAATTTATTTTTGACTATCCTGCTCAGCTCACGGTAACAACGCTGAACCATACCACCAATTCGGGTACAACAAGTATCAGTAGTACGGCAAATTCAGGCTCACAGTTCACCGCGTTATTAAGCATGACCAATGGCGCCGAACTTACCTTAACGCTTACTGGTACCATTACTGCTTATCCTGGAACGGCAACGCTGGCGACAACCGCCAGCATTATGCGCCCGGCCGATGTAACCGACCCGGACGCCACCAATCCCGATGCCGCCCCGCCAACCGACCCACAGCTTGAATGTGATTCAAATCCCAGCGGTGCTGGCTGTAATAATATAAAAAGTAACTCCATCAACATCAGTTCAGTTAATCTGAGCATTTTTGCTGCTTCAGCTACTGAAGGCACAGGAGGAACATCGAATATTACATTCCCGGTCACCTTATCGGGTGCTTCCAACTGTGATATTACGGTAGATTATGCTATTACTCACGGCACAACCAATGCAGCCGATTTTGCCGGTGCAACCAGCGGAACCTTAACAATTCCTGCCGGTGCAACCTCTGCAAATATTGTTATCCCCATTACTACAGACCAGGTAGTGGAGGCCAATGAGACATTTACCATTGCGCTTTCCAACGCTTCGGGGGGTAACCAGATTGTAGCACCTTCAGCCGATGGTCTTATTAATAATGACGATTCTGGTGGTATTACCATTACACCTTCCGGCGGGGCTGAAGGCGGAACGGATGCTTATTTCAAGTTCAGTCTTCCTTCGGGTGTTACAGCCGATAAAGACATTGAACTCGATTACGTATTGAACGGCACAGCCATTGGTACGGATTATACCATTCCTGTTACGGGCACTGTGGTTATCCCCGCGGGCACAAATATGGTAACTCTGCCTTTGGGAATTATTAATGATGATATTGTTGAGGGTAACGAAACTGTCAGCATGAGCATCACGCAAGTACGTAGTCCTTATTATCCAACCAATATTACGTACGATACACCTATAGCACCCGAACTGACCATCACTGACGACGATACCGGTACACTGACGCTTAGCGACCCGGTAACCGTAACAGAGGGTGGGGCAGGAACCACGGTAACCGCCGATTTTAAGGTAACATTGGATAAAGCTACCGGCGATGGCTTTACCATCAGCTATGCCACCAGCGATGGTACCGCGAAAACCTCTGACCTGGATTATGTCGCTAAAGGCAATATTTTAAATTTTACCGGTGCTGCCAATGAATCATACACTATTCACATCACCATAAACGGCGATGACAAAATTGAACCGGATGAGCTGTTTAACCTGGCTATCAGCGGACTTACCAAGAATTTTGGCGGACGTTTAACGGTGGTGAACCCGGCAAGCTCCGCAACCATTCACAACGATGATTCGGGTCAGGTCAGTATTACGGCAAGCGATGGCGAAGAAGGTGTCAGCGATGTGAAATTTACATTCAGCTTTCCTCCGGGTATGTCATCGGGCACACCTACGGTTATTAGCTATACCATTGATGATATTTCCGCGGGTGCTGCGTTGGGAAATAACGTAGATTATAACGCTTCACCAAGCGGAAGCGTTACCATACCGGCCGGACAAAATAGCGTCACGCTTACCCTGCCTGTAGTGGATGATAATGTTATTGAGGGCGACGAAAACGTGAAGCTAACTGCCGCGGTTAGCAGCGCATTACCTGGCATCCAGGTAAGTAACTCGCCGCAAACGGCAATAATTAAAGATAACGACTATGCCGCGTTAACTATTTCATCGCCCACCGTTACCGAAACCGAAGCCAATACCACGGCCATCTTTGCCGTAACGCTCGATAAGCCTACAGGGGGAGCTTTTGATGTACAATATGCTACCAGCGATGGTACGGCAACCGTAGCCGATGGCGATTACGAAGAAAACCACGGTCTGCTTCATTTCAATGGTACTGCCAACGAAATAAAATACATTACTATAACCATAAAAGGCGATAAGAAAATAGAGACAGATGAGCTGTTCTACGTTACATTGAGCAGCCCAAGCAATACATTTGGCAACCGTTTAACCTTACCTCCTCCGGCAACAGGAACCATTCTTGACGATGACTCGGGCGCTATAACCATTACCAAAGTAGACGGCTCCGAGACCGGCCCCGCAGCCGCGAAATTTTTATTTAGTTTCCCTGCCGGCATTTCATCCGACCAGCCGGTTACCATTCATTATGATTTTGATTTGTCGGCTGCCAACGCCGCGACACCCGGAACAGACTACACCGACGCGAATGCAGGTACGCTTACTATCCCTGCCGGGGCGGGTAGCGCTACGCTTACCCTGCCGGTTATTGATGATGATATAGTAGAAGATACCGAAACTATCACATTAACTGATGCTACCTTTATTTCAAGCGCATACCCATCCGCTATTACGCTGAATACCGCCCGCCCGGTAGCCAATATTACCGATAACGATACCGCGACCCTGACCCTTACCGGCCCTATGGCTATGTCCGAAGGAAATTCAGGGAATACGTTGTTTACGTTTAACCTAACGCTGGATAAAACGCTTCAGTATGCCATTAGTATTCCTTATGCCACTTCAGACGGTACAGCCACCATCGCTGATAACGATTACCAGGATACCCACGGTACCTTAACATTCAGCGCAGCCGAAAGCAAGCCCATTACCGTATATGTCAATGGCGATACCCAAATAGAGCCCGATGAGCTGTTTAACCTCATTCTGGGTAACCCGAGCGATAACTTTAACGGGCGTTTAACCGTAGTGAACCCGGCAACCACCGGAACCATCCAAAACGATGATTCGGCAGATATTATCATTACCAAACAGGATGGAACCGAAGACGGACAACCGGCACAGTTTATCTTTACCCTGAAAAATGGTATGACCGTCGATGCCAATACTACCATCAGCTATACCTTAACGGGAACCGCCACCAGCGATGATTACACCGGCAGCCCATCGGGAACCATAACCATACCTGCCGGGCAGAACAACGCTACGCTTTCCCTGCCCATAACAGACGACAATAAAGTAGAAAATACCGAAACCATTAACCTTACGGTTAACGCGGTGAGCAGTCCGTATGGACTTGCCATAGATGTCGCCAACTCGCAAACCAGCCTTTTTATCTTTGATAACGACGAAGCCATAATAACCATCAGTCCGGCATCAGGTTTCGAAGGTCATACCGTTACTTCCGCGATGGTATTTAACGTAACGCTGAGCAAGCCGGTCAATCATCCGTTCAGGTTGTACTACCAAACGGCAGATGGTACAGCCACCGTAGCAGATGGCGATTACCAGGAAGCGCCCAGCGGTGCTTACATCGATTTTACCGGCACAAATCCCGGCACAGAAACGCATACTATCAGTATTTCCGTTAACGGCGACCGTAAAATTGAAGCCGATGAAGATTTTAAGGTCATTATCGGCCCATTAACCAACGATGGCACTACCGATGATACCTTTGGCGGATTACTCACCATCCCGCAAAATACAGCAACCGGTATTATCCAAAACGATGATTCCGGTGTAATTACCATTACCAGAACCGATGGGGCGGAAGAAGGCCCGGTGAACGGCAAATTTACGTTCAGCTTTCCTCCGGGAGTAACCTCCGACCAGCCTACAACTATTAACTATACGCTTGATGGCACGGCAACAGGGGGCGGAATAGATTACACCCCGCAATATACCGGCAGTATTACCATTCCTGCAAATGCCAACAGCGCAGACCTTATTCTTACTATAATTGACGATGCGCTGGTTGAAGGCGATGAGACCGTTACCCTGAACAGTGTATCGTTGGGCAGCGCCCGCAGTGGCATTTCATTAAATCCGGCTGTTCCGCCCGTAGTAACCATTGCCGATAACGACGTAGCGACCTTAACCTTTACCGGGCCGGCAACCATTACCGAAACCAATAGCGGCACTACCACGGCAACCTACACGCTCAAGCTGGATAAAGCCGTTCCCGGAGGCTTCAGCATTCAGTATGCTACAGCAGACGGTACAGCGACCGTTGCTGATAACGATTATGTAGCAGCGACCCAAACATTGGGATTCTCAGGTACAGCCGGCGAAACACAAACCATCAGCATTACCATTAATGGCGATGCCAAAATAGAACCTAACGAAACCTTTAAGCTTCTTTTAAGCAATTTATCAATCAATTCTCCGTCAGCCAATGGCCGTTTAACTGTTCCCGTAACAGCGTTGACAACTACTATTATGAACGATGATGATGGGAAAATCACCATTACCAAAACAGACGGAACCGAGGGCGCTTCGGACGCCTCGTTTAAATTCAGCCTGCCGCCCGGTACCACGCTCGACCGCGATATTACCATCAATTATGCTTTAACCGGTACGGCGCTTTCGGGCACAGACTATAACGTATCGGCGCCAAGTCCGTTGGTATTACCTGCCGGTGCTAACGGTGTAACGCTGACTCTGGCGGTGAATAATGACAACGTTATTGAAGATACCGAAACGGTAAATCTCTCGGCTTCGGTAGTGAATAATATCTACGGAATTGATATAGATACCGGTAATTCACAGCAATTGCTCCATATTTTTGACGACGATACCGGAACCATAACCATTACCCCCGTAAGTATTCCCGAAGATAATGCCGGTACAAAAAACGCGACATTTACCGTAACCCTGAGCAACCCGACCACAGCAGCCTTCAAGGTACATTATAAAACGGTTGACGGCACGGCAACTACTGCCGATAATGATTACGAGTCTGTCGAGAACGACCTTGATTTTAGCGGTGCGCCGGGCAGCCTGACCCGCACCATTCAGGTGCCCATTACCGGCGACCGCAAAATTGAAGCCGACGAAGACTTTAGTGTGGTGCTTAGCCTGCTGAACGATGGCGTTACAGATTATACCTTTAACAACCGTCTGAGTATTGTTGGCAGCCCGGCCACAGGTACCATAGAAAATGATGATTCCGGTCAGGTAACCATTAACGGAACTGATGGCGCCGAGGGCGGGGCTAACCCGGTATTTACGTTTAAGCTGCCGGGCGGCATAACCGCTGATAAGCCCATTACCATTACCTATACGCTGGGTGGAACAGCAACCGGGGGCGGGCTTGACTATACGGCATCTGACCCTGCAAGCATTACCATTGCCCCGGGTCAAAACTCAGCTACGCTGACACTGGCCGTTAACGACGACGATATTATTGAAGATACCGAAACCGTTATATTAAATGACCTCGCTATCAGCAGCGATTACGGCAATGCCTTAAACCCGGTTAAAACTTCGGTCAATATTTCCGATAACGACGCGGCACACCTGATATTGAGCGACCCGGTAACAGAGTCTGAAGGCAACAGCGGCACGAAGTTCATTACCTTTAAGCTCCGCCTGGATAAGGAAACCTCCGGTCAGTTCAGCATCAAGTACCATACCGGGGATGGTACGGCCACCATTGCCGATAACGATTATATCGCTTCAGGAACCGTACAGCTTGATTTCGCAGGGCATGCGGGTGAAGAGAAAGAGATTAAGATTATTATAAACGGTGATACGCAAATTGAGGACAACGAGGATTTTTACCTGATATTAACCGACCTGAGCTCTGACTTCAACGGACGGCTGCTTATTCCTTCCAGCCAGACAAGAGGAATTATCAGTAATGACGATTCGCAGAATATCACCATAACGAAAGTTAACGGTTCCGAAGATGGCACTAACGCATCATTTACCTTCAGTCTGCCGACCGGTGTAACCAGCGATAGTGACATCCAGATTGACTACACGCTTAGCGGAACCGCCACGCCCGGAGCTGCGAATGATTATACAGTTTCACTGCCAACGCCTGTAACACTTCCGGCAGGGCAGAACAGCGTAACCCTTACCCTGAACGTAAACGATGACCAGCGCATAGAAGGAACGGAAACGGTAAACATCGAGGCCAATACCCGGCCCAATCCACATAGCATTACCATCATTAATCCCATAGAAGCGCTGGAAGTTTTAGATAACGATGAAGGTAAGCTGGCCATCTCATCCGTAACAGACAATGAGGGGCCAGGCGGCAATACTAAAACCTTTACGTTTGATGTGACCCTCGATAAGGCCACGGAGAAACCCTTTACTGTTCCTTATTCTACCAGCGACGGTACAGCAACTACGGCAGATAACGATTATGTTGCCGTTAATGGCATATTGTCTTTTTCGGGTAACGCCAACGAAACCCGGCACATCAGCATAACCGTGAACGGCGATAATAAAATTGAAGATAGCGAGACCTTCAACGTTATCCTCGGTGCGCTGAGCAATGCCTTTGGCGGACGTTTGACCATCGATAATGCTATCGCTATTGGGACTATCACAAATGATGATTTAGGCAGTATCAGTATTGCTAAAACTGATGGCGCTGAGGCCGGGCCTGTTAACGGTAAGTTTACGTTCAGCTTCCCGCCGGGCGTAACGTCAGATAAGCCCGTCACCATCACCTATGCGCTTGGCGGAACAGCCCAGGGGAACGGGGTCGATTATACGCCGTCCGGCGCAACCAGCATCACTATTCCGGCAAACGCGAACAGCGCAGACCTTATTCTCGCCGTAAACGACGATAACCTCGTTGAGCAGACTGAAACGGTTACGCTGGTCAATCCGCAGTTAGCGGCAATCTATCCCGGCATCAGCCTGAGCAACGCGGCACTACCGCAAGTCGCCATAACCGATAACGACGAGGCCAGGCTGGTATTAAGCAATCCGGTTATAACCGATGAGGAAAACTCCGGACAGAAAACCATTACCTATAACCTGATGCTGGATAAGCCGGTAGACGGCAGCTTTTCGGTGAGCTATGCCACTTCGGATAATACGGCCACAGCCAATGAAGATTATGTGACGGCAAGCGGAACGCTGAGCTTCAACGGGCAGGCCAACATACCCCAGACCATACCAATAACCATAAAAGGCGATACCAAAATAGAGGCCGATGAGCTGATTAACCTCGACCTGGATTTTGCAGCAGGCACAGATACCTATGGCGGCCGGTTAAGCATCCCGGTAAAACACGCTGTTACCACTATTCGGAATGATGATTTTGGGCAGCTAACCCTCACTAAAGTAGATGGTGAAGAAGGTGTGCAGGATGCCGCCTTTATATTCAGCCTGCCTGATGACATTACTACAGACCAGGATATTTTGATTAACTATACGCTTGGCGGAACAGCAGCTGTTAACGATGATTATACCGGCGCAACTACCGGAACGCTAAAGCTGGAAGCAGGGCAGAACAGCGTAAGGCTCGACCTCCCGGTAATTGATGACAACCGGGTAGAAGATACCGAAACGGTCAGCATATTGGCAACCGTTAGCGGAAATCCGTACAATATCGGCCTGCTCAATCCTTCAGAGACATTGAACATCCGTGATAACGATTACGCGAAGATAACCATTGCCGATGTGAGCCAGGCAGAGGGACAGAGTGGTACATCGGTCATGAAGTTTCAGCTCAAGCTGGATAAAGCCACCGGGCAGCCGTTCACGGTAGGCTATACCACAGCCGATATGACGGCCACAGCTGGCAGCGATTATGTCGCGGTAACTGCGGCAGACAACGCGGTGGTAAGCTTTAACGGCGAAGCCGGTGAAATCCGTGAAATCAGCATTATTATTAACGGTGATACCCGCATAGAGCCGGATGAAACCTTTCGCATTGTGCTGGGAGCCATATCCAATACCTTTGGTAACCGTTTAACACGGACAAACAGCAGCGCTACCGGAACCATTGAGAATGACGATAACGGCGAGATAAGCATTACAGCCGCTAATGGAAAAGAGGAAGGCGCTGTTGCCGGCAGCTTCACGTTCAGTTTACCGTCAGGGATTACCAGCGATGAACCGGTTATCATAAACTATACGCTTGGCGGAACGGCAAAAGCCAATGGCACTGACTATACCGGCACAACAGCCGGCAGCGTTACCATTCCGGCGGGGCAATCTTCGGTTACCCTTACCTTACCCGTAATTGACGACCAGGTTGTAGAAAGCAACGAAACCATCACGCTTACCAGTGTGAGCATCAGTAGTCCTGACCACGATGTAACATTGGGTGCAGCCCGCCCGAATGTGATTATTGAAGATAACGATGAAGCGCACCTGGTGCTTATCGGCCCGCCGCCTGCAAATGAAAAAAATTCAGGTACTACAAAGCTGGTATTTACCGTAACGCTGGATAAGGCGATAGACGGTAATTTTACCATCCCGTACCATACGGAAGATGAAACAGCAACCACCGCCGATAATGATTACCAGGCGGCAGCAGGCACACTGACCTTTTCCGGCGCCGCCAATGAGGTGAAGGAAATATCCGTATTTATAAACGGCGATACCAAAGTAGAAAGCAACGAAACCTTTAAGCTGATATTAGGCAGTCCGGATAACACCTTTAATGGTCACCTCATGGTGGATAATACCGCCGTTACTTACCAAATACTGAATGATGATGCGGCCGCCATCAGCATAACCAAACAGGAAGGCGAAGAAGGCGTTCGTGATGCGTCTTTTACATTCAATATGCCGCCGGGCATTGTTTCCGATGCTGAAACCATCATTCACTATACGCTTGGCGGAACGGCAAAGGGTACAGATATAGATTATACAGGCGCTTTATCGGGCAGCATCAGCATCCCGGCAGGTGCATCTTACGCCACCTTAACGCTTCCGGTTATTGATGATGACATCATAGAAGATACCGAAACCATCATTCTGACCACCGGGCTGGTAGAAAGCCCTTACGGGATAACCGTTTCCACCCCATCGCAAACGCTCAATATCCTGGATAATGACCGGGGCATCCTGACCATCACACCGGCAAGCATACCCGAAACAAACGCGGGTGTAACGTATGCCGGGTTCGAGGTGAAGCTGAATAAGGCTACGGGCGTTCCGTTTACCATACAATATGCCACGGCAGATGGTACGGCAACCACGGCAGATAACGATTATCAGCCTGTCACATCCGGTACATTAAGTTTTGATGGAAATGCGGATGAATTACGCCTGATTCGCATCCCGGTAAACGGCGATACTAAAATAGAAGCCGATGAAGGATTTTCGGTAAACCTGACCGGGCCGTTCCCGGATTTTAACGGGCGGCTTACGCTGAACACCGCTACTGTAAAAGGTACCATTCAGAATGATGATAGTGGAGAGATTACGGTAACCAAAACAGATGGTTCTGAAACCGGGCCAACACAGGCAGCTTTTGTATTCAGTCTTCCTGAAGGAAAAACCTCAGACAAGCCCATAACCATTACCTACCAGTTGGGCGGTACAGCAGTCATTAATGACGATTATACCGATGCCCATGCCGGAACGCTGGTGCTGCCTGCCGGGCAAAGCAGCGTTCAGCTTGACCTCCCGGTGATTGACGACGAGCTGGTAGAAGGCAGTGAAACCATAACCCTGCGGGTAACCGGCATCAGCAGCGCCAACACAGGCATAACCGTTAATCCGCTTATTCCATCGGTTACCATTACTGATAACGATGTGGCCACCCTGCGAATTGATGGCCCCATCTCGGTAGCCGAAGGTAACGCGGGAACTACGGTAGCAACATTTACCGTAACGCTGGATAAGGCCGTTGTCGGCAGCCCATCGGTAAGCTATACCACCAAAGACGGTACGGCAACCGTAGCGGACGGCGATTACGCACCAAGCACAGGCGTTTTGCAGTTTGAAGGTAAGGCGAATGAGCACAAATACATATCCGTAACGGTAAACGGCGATTTAAAAATTGAAAATGATGAACAGTTTACGGTAGTGCTGAGCAACCTGCAAACCTCATTCAACAGCCAGGTAATTGCAGAAAACCGTTTAATACTTAGCGGTTCTCCGGCAACAGGCATCATCCAGGATGACGATACCAATGCGGACAATAAGAAAATTACCATCGTCAAAACGGATGGTGCGGAAGGTGGCAGCGAGGCATCGTTTACGTTCAGTTTCCCGCCGGGCATAAGCGTTGATACCGATACGGAGCTGTTTTTCAGTCTGACAGGCACGGCCTCATCGGCAGATTACACACTGCCGCCCGGACAGCAATCGGTCATTATTCCGGCAGGAGAAAACAGTAAAACCTTAAAGGTCCCAATTGTTGACGACCAGATTATCGAAGGAACGGAAACTATCATCTTAACCACCGGTGTGGTAAGTAATACCCGTTACGGCGACATTACCGTAAGCAATTCGCCGCAAACTGCCGCTATTGCGGATAACGATTCCGGTTCACTCACCATAACGCCGGCAGACCAGGACGAGGGTAATAGCGGAACCAGCACCATGACCTTTAACGTGAAGCTGGATAAAGAGACTGGTAAGCCGTTTACCATTGATTACCATACGTTTAACGGTACGGCCGCGACAGAGGATAACGATTACCTGCCGGCATCGGGAAAATTGAGCTTTAACGGGGTAGCCGGAGAAACCAGAACTATTGAAGTCAGCATTATTGGCGACAGGAAAATAGAGCCCGATGAAACCTTTAATGTGCAGTTGGATAACCTCAACCCTGATTTTGAAGGTCGCTTGAATATTCCCGTTACACCTGCCATCGGAACAATTAGAAATGACGATAACGCCGTTATTACCATTACCAAAACCGATGGCGCCGAAGGAGGAGGTCCGGCAAGCTTCATATTCAGTTTCCCTGCCGGATATAGCGCTGATACCGAAACAACCATCAGTTACACGTTGGGTGGAACAGCTACCGCCGGCGCAGATTATACCGGTTCGGTATCGGGAGTAGTTACTATCCCGGCAGGCGCTGAAAGTGCAAGCATGGTATTGTCTGTAATTGATGATGAGCTGATTGAGAACGATGAAACCATTACAATAGCTGCTACGCTGAACAATACCTATAGCAATATTACGCTTAGTCCTGACCAGACGGTAGCGACCATTGCCGATAACGATTACGCGACCTTAACCATAGACGGGCCGGTACGCGTAACAGAAGGAAATACCGGTACGCGGACGGCGGAATTTACAGTTAGCCTGGATAAAAATACCGGCAAAAGTTTCACGGTGAGCTATACCACCAAAGACGGTACGGCAACCGTTGCCGATAACGATTATACAGCAGTTGCCGATAAGCTGACCTTTGCCGGGAACGCAGGCGAAAGCCACAAAATCTTTGTCGATATAAAAGGAGATACCAAAATAGAATCCGAAGAGTTTTTTGAAGTATTGCTGACCGCGTTATCCGATAACTTTAACGGCCGCTTATCCATCGTCGGTTCACCGGCACGGGGCATTATTGAGGACGATGATAATATCGCGGCCAATAAGCAGATAACTATCACCAAAACAGACGGCTCGGAAGACGGCGCTAATGCCGTGTTTACCTTTAGCTTCCCGCCGGGAGTTACCAGCGATGCGCAAACCGATATCACCTATTCGCTGGGCGGAACGGCAACCGGCAGGGGAACAGATTACAATGGCGAAATTTCGGGTGTGGTGACCATTCCTGCCGGTAACAACAGCCAGCAGCTCATTCTTCCCGTTAAGGATGATGCAATTGTGGAAGGCGATGAAACCGTGGTGCTGGCAGCAGGCCAGGTAAGCAACAGCAGCTACAACGGTATCACCATAACCAATCCAACGGTAACGCTTAGCATTAAGGATAACGATACCGGTACCTTGACCATCAGCCCCGCTCAAATCAATGAAGGTGATACCGGTACACGTACGCTGTCATTTAACGTAACGCTGAGCAAGGAAACCGGGCTTCCGTTCACGGTCAACTATGCTACGGCAGATGGTACAGCAACCGTTGCCGATAAAGATTATATCGCGATAAGCGACGGCAAGCTCGATTTTAGCGGGAAAGCGAACGAAGTGCAGACCATTAACGTCACCATTAACGGTGATAAGAAAATAGAGGCCGATGAAACTCTGCAGGTTATTCTGGGCGCCTTATCAGTGAACTTTGATGGTCGTTTGACCGTTTCGCAGCCGGCAGCGACTGGAACCGTTATTAACGATGATAACCTTGCCATCACCGTAACCGGAACCAATGGCGCCGAAGCCGGAACTGTTCCCGGAACGTTTACATTCAGTTTTCCAACAGGCATGACCTCGGATGCGCCCACACAGATAAAATACACCCTGGGTGGTACGGCAACGGGCGGAGGAACAGATTATAACGCCCCGGTTTCCGGCACGGTAATCATTCCCGCGGGCGATGAAAAGGTTGTATTGACGCTGCCCGTAATTGACGATGATATTGTCGAAGACGATGAACGCATCACTATCGACATCCCGGCAGGAGGTATTGTAAGCCCGCATAGCGACAATATGCAGGTAAATCAACCCTTGCCCGAAATTAAGATTACAGATAATGATAACGCGAAGCTGACGCTAAGCGCTCCTGTTAAGCTGAGCGAGGGTGATAACGGCACAACCGCGTTCCAGTACACGCTTACGTTGGATAGTCCGACAAATACCGGTTTTACGGTTGATTACGCTACCTCAGACGGTACGGCAAAAGCCGATGAAGATTACCGGCCCGCTTCCGGTACGTTAAGTTTTTCAGGAACCAAAGGCGAAATGCTGCCCATTACCGTTTTGGTTAACGGCGACCTGAAAATTGAAGGCGATGAAGTATTCAATATCACACTGAGTAATTTAAGCAAACCCTTTAATAACCGGCTCACCATCCCGGTGAAAACGACTACCGGTACGATTATTAACGATGATGCCGCCGAAATTACAGTGACCAAGGTTGATGGAACAGAAGGCGGCCAGAACGGAAGCTTTATCTTTAGCCTGCCTTCCGGGGTAACCTCAGACCAGCCAACCGTAATCAGCTACCGGCTAACCGGAACGGCAACCGCCAGCGATTATACCGCTTCGCCGTCGGCATCAACCATAACCATTCCGGCCGAAGAGAACAGTGTTACATTGCATATCAATGTAACCGACGATGACATATTAGAGGAAACCGAAACCGTAGTACTGACCATCACGAAGGTGGATAACCCGTACAATAAAATTACGGCTACCGCCCCGGTTCCGGTGCTCAATATTTACGATAATGACCAGGTGCAGCTAAGCGTCAGCAGTCCTGCCCCGGTAAAAGAGCGTAACCAGGGCAGCCAGACCGTAACCTTTTACGTTTCGCTGAATAAGCCTACCGATAAAACATTTACCATAAATTACTCTACTGAGGACGGAACAGCTACCGTAGCCGATAAAGATTATGAAGCAAAAAGCGGCAGGCTGACCTTTGCCGGGTACGCCGGTGAAAGTTACCCGGTATCGGTACAGATAAACGGCGACCTGAATATCGAAAATGATGAAACATTCACGCTGAAGCTGCTGAACCCAATCCCGGATTTTGCTGGTAATTTAATAATTAACGACCCGGGTACAGCTACCATTTTAAACGATGATATTCCGCCGGTAGCGGTAAATGACTTTATGTCTACCAATGAAGATACCCAGGCTATTTTCCAGGTAACAGGTAATGACCACGATGATGATGGCAGCATCAATGTGGGCACGGTTACTATCATTCGCTATCCCGTTAAGGGCGATGTAAAAGCCAATCCGGATGGTACGGTAACCTATATCCCGAACCTGAATGAAAACGGACAAGACACCTTTACCTATACCGTAAAGGATAATACCGGGTTGGTATCGAACGAGGCGGAAGTAACGGTTACTATTATCCCGGTTAATGACCCGCCGGTAGCTAACGATGATACATTCTACGTGCTCAAAGACAGCACCATCCGGGCAAATGTAGCCACGAATGATTCGGATGTGGACCATGATGTGCTGCGGTTTACAGTGAAAGATTATCCTAAGCATGGAACGCTTGCCCAGTTTGATTCAAGCGATGGAACATTCATTTATGTGCCTGATGCCGGCTTTAGCGGGGTAGATATATTTACTTACACTGCTTGCGACCCATCGGGTTTGTGTGATGATGCTACCGTTATATTGAGTGTGCAGCCGCGGGTGCGGGTCGACCTTATTCCGCCCGACGGCATCATTACCGAAGGCGATTCCATCAATGTTACCGCCCGTTTAACAGAGCCTTTGCTGGAAGATGTAACCGTTACACTAAGCTATGGCGGTACTGCCGAGCGGGATAAGGATTACATGCTTACCGGTAATTACACCACCATTGTGATTCCTGCAGGCGAAACGTTAACCTCACAACGGGTAACTCTGAACAGTATTAAAGATTACCTGCGTGAGGGCGATGAAGTGGCCGAAATACGTATCGCCGCGGTTACACCGGCAAACTTTGTTATTATTGGCAGTGGCTCGGATATCACTATTAAAGATTTCTACCCCGAAGAAAAACCGGTAGACGATAATACCAACCCGGATATTCACCCTGACCCGATGATGTCGCCCAATGGTGACGGGTTAGGCAACGAGGTGTTTGTAATTTATAATATAGAACGGTATCCGGACAACGAAGTACACCTGTACAACCGCTGGGGCAACGAGGTATATACTATCAAGGGATATAACAATAAGGATAAATCCTTTAATGGCATTGCCAATACCGGTCTCTTTGCCAACAAAAGCAGCGGCCTGGTAGACGGGGTGTATTATTTCATTATTTACACCAAAACCGATAAAGGAACCCGGATGAATAAGGGATATGTGATCATGAAGCGGTAGATTGGATAGAGCCAAGCTTCGTGTCATCGCTATAGCCAAGCTTCGTGAAGACACGAAGCTTCTTCTTAGCTTCTCTTATACCGGTTCGTGAAGACACGAACCAGGGCGTTGAGATATTCATTTTGGGTACCTTCCCCCAATTTAAATCTGGATATTGTATTCATTCGAATTATCACATAGGGATTCCTATATCCGAAGGACTCTTGTAGAGGAACAAATCCCAGTGAGCAAATACCCCCGTAGTGTATTAGTGTTTTTTATTAAATTTGTATAATTGCTTAAGCGATATGGAAACACTGACTATTCAGATACCTGACAAAGATGCAGGAGTGATTAAAGAGGTACTAAAGAGATTTAATGTCAAAATCGTTAAAGCGACAAAGGCCGGTTTTGCCGAATATATTCCCAATGAGCTTACGAAAAAAACTATCGAAGATGCTCATAAAGGAATGAGCTTGGGGCAGCCAATAAAAGACATTAAATCTTTTGTAACCTCTGCATAAGCATGTTTACGCTTATACCTACAAATCAATTTGAAAAAGACCTGAAAATTGTAAAGAAGCGTTCAGCAAAAAATGCAGATTTGGTCATTGATTTTCTGGAGAAATTGCAAATTTCAGGTGCCGCCGGAATTGCTAAAAAGCATCGCCCTCATAAACTTACCGGTAATTATAAAGATGATTGGGAGGCGCATATAAAACCCGATTTACTTATAATATGGTTTGAAATAAATTCCCGGCAGGAGATTATTCTTTTAAGGATAGGTTCCCACAGTGATTTGTTTTAAGAATTTATAGTTGGTCAGGATTTGTAATCCCGATGAGCGAAAGCAAGAGCAGCGGTTAGTGCCCTTTCATCCTTCCCCCTTCCTACCTTCAGGCTCCATTTAACACTTTTTAACAAATAAGCGCCGGGTTTGAGTTGGCGAAACAAGGCGTATCTGTTTAAGTTTGTCTGCCAAACAGTAAATTTCATGGACGAACTTACAAATCATAGCGAAGAAGCAGTACCAACCCCGGTGGCTACGGCTTCATCTCCAACAACCGACATCCGTGCCCTGCACGAAATGATACAAAAAGAAAGCGCCTTTATCGATTTGCTGAAAATAGAAATGGATAAGGTGATTGTCGGGCAGAAATACATGGTAGACCGATTGCTTATCGGACTGCTTACCAACGGACATATCCTGCTGGAAGGTGTTCCCGGACTGGCCAAAACGCTGGCCATTAACACGCTGGCCAAAACAGTTCAGGCCGGTTTCAGCCGCATACAGTTTACGCCCGACCTGCTTCCTGCCGACCTGGTGGGAACCATGATTTATAATCAGAAAAAGGAAGAGTTTATTGTACGGAAAGGGCCGGTATTTTCCAACTTCATCTTAGCCGATGAGATTAACCGTGCTCCTGCGAAAGTACAAAGTGCCCTGCTGGAAGCCATGCAGGAACGTCAGGTCACCATCGGCGACCAGACCTTTGCACTGCCCGAGCCTTTCCTGGTGCTGGCAACACAGAACCCGATTGAGCAGGAAGGAACATATCCGTTACCCGAGGCCCAGGTCGACCGTTTTATGCTGAAAATCGTTATCGGTTATCCCGATAAGGAAGATGAAAAGCGGATTATGCGGGCTAACATCGCCCCGCAGGGAATGTTACAGCCTAATGCTATCATACGTCCCGAAGATATCCTGAAAGCCCGTAAAGTGGTGCGTGAAGTGTATATGGACGAAAAAATAGAGCAATATATCATCGACCTGATTTTTGCCACCCGTTATCCCGAACAGTACAAGCTGGATAATTATAAAAACCTGATTAGCTTTGGCGCTTCGCCGCGTGCCAGCATCAGCCTGGCCCTGGCATCCAAAGCCTACGCCTTTATCAAACGTCGCGGTTACGTGATACCCGAAGATGTGCGGGCAGTTTGCCAGGATGTGCTGCGGCATCGTGTAGGTCTTAGCTACGAGGCCGAAGCCGAAAACATGACGCCGGAAGACATTATTACAGGTATTCTGAACGCGGTAGAAGTTCCTTAACAGGTTAAGCGATGGCTAAGGACACGAAAGAGCTGCTTAAAAAAGTACGGAAAATAGAAATCAGGACCCGGGGATTGAGTAATCACTTGTTTTCGGGTGAGTATCATTCTGCCTTTAAAGGCCGGGGAATGGCTTTCAGCGAAGTGCGTGAGTACCAGGTGGGTGATGAAATACGTACCATCGACTGGAATGTGACCGCCCGTTTCAACCATCCCTACGTCAAGGTTTTTGAAGAAGAACGGGAGCTTACCGTGATGCTGCTAATCGATGTCAGCGCATCCGGCGAGTTTGGCACGTTCAAACAGCAGAAGCAGGAGCTTGCCGCCGAACTGTGCGCTGTGCTGGCGTTCTCGGCCATACAGAACAACGATAAGGTGGGCGTACTATTCTTTACCGATAAGATAGAGAAGTTTATCCCACCCAAAAAAGGACGCAGTCATATCCTGATGATTATCCGGGAACTGATAGACTTTAAGCCGCAAAACACCGGTACCGATGTAGCCGAAGCGCTCCGGCATTTTACCCGTGCCATTAAAAAGCGCTGTACAGCCTTTATTATTTCCGATTTTATAAGTCCGGCCTTTGGGGATGAGCTTAAAATCGCCAATAAAAAGCACGATATTATTGGCCTCAGGCTGTACGATAAGCACGAAGAAGAGTTCCCGGATTTGGGCCTCATCCCCGTAAGGGATGCCGAAACCGGGAATATTACCTGGGTAAACAGCAGCAGCAAGGCCGTACGCACAGCTTTTAAAGCCGAAGCTTTGGAACGGGTCGACCGCCTTAACGAAGCGTTTCGCAAATCAGGAGTTGATTTTACGTCGATAGGTACGCATCAATCGTATGTGCAGCCGCTGATGGCCTTATTTAAAAAACGGGAAAGCAAACGATGAAATCTTTCTTAAAATATAGTCTTTTCGTATTCTTAATAGCTTTTGCTGTTTTAGCTAAACCCGCATTCGCACAGCAAATTACCGCCGAGGCCAGCCTGGATACATCCTCTATCGTGATGGGCGACCAAACTACCCTGCATCTGCGTGTGCACCTGCCCGCAAAAGCACAGGTCGCTTTTCCGGCTTTAGCCGATACCATTACCGGTAAAATCCATATTGTAAGCAGCAGCAAGCCGGATACGCTGAACAATAAAAACAGTGGCGCTAAAACCATTACACAGAATTATGTGATAACTGCTTTTGATGCCGGTGCGCATACCATTCCCGCCCTTGAAATTCAATCGCCGCGAGGCGCTGTGAAAACAAATCCGTTAACGCTGTATGTACAGTCCGTAACGGTAGACACTAGCAAAGCTATTTATGATATTAAGCAACCTCTGGCCGTTTCGTACACGTGGATAGACTGGCTGAAAGACCATTGGCTATGGATTGTACTTCCGCTGTTCGTGCTGGGAGTTATTGCTGCCGCGATTTATTATTTCAGGAAGAAGCCTGTTAAACAAACAGCTCCGGTGAAAGCGGAACCGGCTTTGCCAGCCCATGTAGTTGCCCTGAATAAGCTCCGGGAACTCGGAGAGAAAAAGTTGTGGCAGCAAGGGCTGATAAAACAATACTACAGCGAGCTGAGCGATGTGCTGCGTGAATACCTGGAAAGGCGGTACACCATCCCGGCGCAGGAGCAAACCACCGATGAAATATTACGCAGCTTAAAGCACCGGGACATCAGCGGCAGCGATAGTGACAGGCTGCGGCAGGTATTAACACTGGCCGACCTGGTTAAATTCGCCAAGGAGCAACCCTTACCCGCAGAGAACGAGCTGAGTATGGAAATGTCCGTTGGATTTGTGGAAAGCACGAAGATGCGGGAAGCAGCAATTCCACAGAAAGGAGGCGAGGCAGATGGCGTGGCTTAAAGCGATTGAGTTTGCTAATCCCGGCTTTTTCTGGTTGCTGCTCATCATACCGCTTATGCTGGCCTGGTATATCTATCGCGAAAACCGGCTTTACGGAAACCTGCGGATGTCGGCCACCAAAGCCTTTTCGGGTGTTAAAAGCAACAAAGCGATAGGACGGCATTTGAGTATCGTGTGGCGTTGCCTGGCTGTTATCTTCCTGGTGATAGCGCTTGCCCGGCCACAATCGTCGTTAAGCTGGCAAAATACTACCACCGAAGGTATCGATATCATCATCGCGTCTGATATTTCGGGCAGTATGCTTGCCGAAGATTTTAAACCTAACCGCCTGGAAGCCGGTAAAAATATTGCCATTGATTTTATTAAGAACCGCCCCGACGACCGCATCGGTTTAGTGGTGTTCAGCGGCGAAAGCTTCACGCAATGTCCGCTTACCATCGACCACGATGTGCTCATCAATCTCTACCAGGATATAAAAAACGGAATGATTGAAGATGGTACGGCAATCGGTATGGGGCTGGCGACAGCGGTAAACCGTTTAAAGGACAGTGAAGCCAAAAGCAAGGTCATTATCCTGCTCACCGACGGTTCCAATAATATGGGTGCTATACCACCGTTAACCGCTGCCGAAATTGCCAGGCAGTTTAACATCCGGGTGTACACCATTGGCGTAGGAACCAATGGGTATGCGCCATATCCCGTGCAAACGCCTTTCGGCATACAATACCAGCGTATGCCGGTGCAGATTGATGAAGCTACGCTGACCAAAATAGCCACTACAACTGGCGGGAAATATTTCAGGGCGACCAATAACCAGGCCTTAAAGAATATTTACGAGCGCATTGATAAGCTGGAAAAAGCCAAAATAGAAGTGACGCAATACCGCAAAAAAACAGAATGTTTTTTGCCTTTTGCCATACTCGCCCTGTTCTTCATTGTGCTTGATTTTATCTTAAAAAATACCTTGCTGAAAGGAGCTTTAACTTAACAGGATGTTACGCTTTGAACATATAACTCTATTGTGGGCATTGGCCGCTATCCCGGTGTTTATCCTGCTTTTTATCGTATATAATCGCTGGAGGAAGAGAGCCATAGCAGCTTTGGGCGATGCGCATGTCGTGAAACAGATGATACCCGAGGTGTCGTTTTCGCGGCCCCGGGTTAAATTTATTTTTTTCCTGCTCGCTTACGCGATGCTTGTTATCGGCATGGCCAATCCGCAGATAGGCTCAAAAATGGAAGAGGTAAAGCGTAAAGGCGCCGACCTCATGCTGCTGCTTGATGTATCAAACAGTATGCTGGCAGAAGATTTAGCGCCAAATCGCCTGGAAAACGCCAAAAGAGCTATCAGCCAGTTGATAGATAATTTACACGATGACCGTATTGGTATTATCGTTTTTGCTGGTCAGGCGTATGTGCAATTGCCCATAACAACCGATTATTCGGCCGCCAAGCTGTTTCTGAATACCATCAATACCAATATGGTTCCAACGCAGGGAACGGCTATCGGCGCAGCCATTGATTTAGGCATGCGCTCGTTCGATTTTAAGAATGGCACCGGAAAAGCCATTATCATCCTTACCGATGGCGAAAATCACGAAGACGACGCTGTAGCTGCCGCAAAAAATGCCCGCGAAAAAGATGTTTCGGTGCATGTAATAGGTGTTGGTTCGCCTGATGGCGCTCCTATTCCATTATATCGCAACGGACAACGTGCCGGTTTCCATACCGATAATTCCGGGCAAACCGTAGTCAGCAAGCTTAATGAAGATATGGCCAAGGAAATAGCTGCCGCAGGTGGCGGAGCCTATGTGCGGGCAACCAATGCCAGCAGTGGTTTAAATATTGTCATGGACCAGATTGGTAAAATTCAGCGAAAAACCTACGACAGCAAATCGTTTAAAGATTACGAAGACCGGTTCCAGATTTTCCTGGCATTGGCCTTGCTGTTCCTGGTTGTTGAGTTTTTTATATCGAATCGTAAGAACCTGAAATTAAGCAGGCTGAAATTATTTGAAGTAGAAGAAAGTTAAAAGTTGAAGGTTGAAAGTTAAAATAACGAACGTTACCAGTATGGAAATCATACGTCAAAACTTAATTGCGGTTTTCCTATTCCTGCTTCCTGCAACAGCTCTTATGGCGCAGCAGGAAAAACGTGATATCCACAAAGGAAATGAACTATACAAGCAAAAGAAATATACCGAAGCCGAAGCCAGTTATCGTAAATCGGTAGCAAAAAACGGGCAATCGGTAGCCGGTAACTTGAACCTGGGCGATGCTTTGTATAAACAAAAAAAGTATGCCGATGCCGCGGAGCAATTCGGTAAGATTGCCGGAACAGCTACCGACAAGCAGGTACGGGCACAAGCCTATCATAATTTGGGCAACGCTTTGCTCGAATCAAAAAAGATACAGGAAAGCATTGATGCCTATCAGAAAGCACTGATGGAAAATCCTAAGGATGATGAAACGCGTTATAATCTCGCTTATGCCCAGCAACTGCTTAAAAAGCAGCAGCAACAGGACAAAGACAAGAAAAAGCAGGATAAGGACAAGAAGAATAACCAGGATAAGGATAAAAAAGATAATCAGGACAAAAACGATAAGAATAAAGACCAGCAGAACGGCGATAAGGACAAACAAGACGGAAAGGACAACCAGGATAAAGATAAGAACGGGGATAACCAGGATAAGCAGCAGCAAAACGGAAAGCAGCAACAGCAGCCCGGCAGCTTATCAAGAGAAGATGCCGAACGGATGCTCGATGCCCTGAATAACGATGAAAAGCAAACGCAGGATAAGCTGAAAAATAAGAAATTAAAGGGAGCGAAAGTTCAAATAACCAAAGATTGGTAATATTGCGATAATATCATGAGCAGAATCTATTATATCGCTACACTTTTACTATTATGGTCGGGTTTGCTGCTGGCGCAGGATGCCCGTTTAACTGCCTCGGCAAGCAAAACCCAGGTAGCTACCGGCGAACAGTTTGAAGTTACCTTCTCGGTAAACACCAATGGCGACCGTTTTACAGCTCCTTCATTCAGTGGTTTTGAAGTGGTATCGGGGCCCAACGTGTCTACCAGCATGACCTCCATTAATGGGAATACCACCGTCAGCAATTCATACAGCTATGATTTAGTAGCCGTTAAGCAGGGAACATATACCATTGGGCCGGCCTCAGTCGTTGTAAATGGCCATAAGCTGAACAGCAATACGCTTAAAATTACGGTGATAAAAGGTCAGCCGGTACAGCAGCAGAATACTACAGCATCGGGAGGAAACCAGGCCGATGAAACGGAAACCGGAAGCGCCGCATCGGTAGCCGATGCCCTGTTTATACGGGCGGTTACTGATAAAAGCAATGTATACCAGGGACAGCAAATCATTGTAAGCTATAAGCTATACACGCGGCTGGCTATTTCAGACAGCGGCGTTGACCAGCTACCTCAGCTTAACGGATTCTGGAGCCAGGATATTATTCAGCCGCAGCAGGTGCAATGGCGTACAGAAGTGTACAAAGGGCAAAGCTATAATGTAGCCGATATCAAACAAACCATTTTATTCCCTGAACGTAGTGGGAACCTGACCATCGACCCTTTGGGGATGTCGTTCATTGTGCGTAAGGCCATGCCTGCACGCAATATCATGGAGCAGTTTTTTGGCGGAACCTATAAGGATGTAAAATATTCGGTAAAAAGTAAACCGGTTACCATTCATGTAAAGCCGCTTCCGGACAGCGGTCAGCCGGAAAGCTTTGCCGGAGCCGTGGGCAATTTCTCCTTAACGTCCGCTATCGATAAGAAAGAGCTGAAAGCCAACGAAGCGCTGAACTTTACCTTTAAGGTTTCGGGAAGCGGAAATCTGAAACTGCTGAAAGCTCCTAAAGTAGATTTTCCGGCTGACTTTGAGGTATATGACCCGAAAGTAACCGATAACATTTCGGCCACAGCCAACGGATTGTCAGGCAGCCGTACCTACAATTACCTGGTTATACCCCGCCATGAGGGTGATTTTACTATCAACCCCGTTAAGTTTTCCTACTTTAATCCATCAACCGGGAAGTATGTTACCTTATCATCCGAAACATTCTCCATCAAGGTAAACAAGGGAGCTGCCAACACCAATGTAACCGCTTTATCTTCAACAGACCAGCAGGATATTAAGGTACTCGGCAACGATATCCGTTATATTAAAACCGGTGATGCGGCTTTGCGTAAGCCCGGTAGTGGATTTTATAATTCTGCAGGGTATTACCTGTTACTTTTATTGGGGCCGGCGGCATTTATTGCCGCGTTGGTATATCGTCGCAAACAGCGGCAGGATAATGCCGATGTAGTTGGCGTGAAGCGCAGGCGGGCTGCTAAAATGGCTGCCAAACATTTGGAAAGCGCCCGTCAGCAGTTGGATACGAACAATACACAGGCCTTTTACGAACACGTTTTTAAAGGATTGTATGGCTACCTGAGCGATAAGCTGAATATCAGTTACGCAGCTTTGAACCGGGAGGAAATTATGCGGCAACTGCAATCGCGGCAGGTGGATGAGCAACTTATCAGGCAATTACTGGATACGCTTGATTTGTGTGAGATGGCCCGTTATGCACCAGTTACGCACACTGCTCCACAGGAAGTGTATGAGAAAGCCAAAGATATTATCAGTGAAATTGAAAATAAACTGTAGCGATGCCGAAGTATATCACATATCTTGTTATTAGTATGGTGCTGCCGCTTTTTGCAGCCGGTAATGATTTACAGCCGGTTTTTGAAAAGGGAAATGAGCAGTATGCCAAATCGAAATATAACGATGCCATTACTTCTTACCAGCAAATATTGGATGCCGGTTATCAGTCTGCCGCATTATATTATAACCTGGGTAATGCGTATTATAAAAACGGACGAATTGCCCCGGCCATCCTGAATTATGAAAAAGCCTACAGGCTGTCGCCCGGCGATGAGGATATCCGGTTTAACATCCGCTTTGCAAACTCCAAAATCACCGATAAGGTGATTGAAGCGCCCGAATTATTTATACAACAGTGGTGGAAAGGACTGTTGTTCAGCTTTACGGCAAATACCTGGGCGGGGCTTAGCGTGCTACTGGTGCTTGCGGCATCGGCATTATTCATAGTATACCTGTTTGCAGCTATGGTAAGCGTTAAAAGAACGTCGTTTTATGCCGGATTGACCTTACTCATATTGGGTTGCCTGGTCATTATAATTACTAACCGGCAGGCTCACTATTTCGAAACGCATCGCGAAGCGATTGTTTTTACGCCTTCCGTTACGGTAAAAAGCTCCCCCAATGCTGATTCTGGTAACCTGTTTGTGTTGCACGAAGGAACCAAAGTACAGTTGCTGGAAAATTTCGGCGATTGGATGAGAATCAGGCTGGCTAATGGCAACGAGGGGTGGATAAGCAGGAATGATGCGAAAGAGATTTAAGGTGAATTTTTCGCTCGTTATGGATAATAAAATGTGCCGTAAGCACAACCGCTTTGTAAAAGTGCCTGCAAACTTAGGGGCAATCCTCTGATAACTAAAAGGTGGCGTACCTACGGCACGCATATCCACATGTTCTACTGTTTACAAAGCGGTTGTCCCTATGGGACAAAAAGGCGTTGTCTGTTGAAGTTCTCGAAGCAATCTTAAAAGGGTAGGCTTGTGCTCGTTTATATTAACGAGTGCATCATTACCCGGCGTTTATAACGCCGTAAACTTTATAAAAAGTTAAACTTTCCTGTAATACGAAGGCTTAGTTAGTCGGACGCTCAACGCCTCACGGAAACTTAAGCCAGTACAGGAGATAAACAAGAATGATGCAAAGGAGATTTAAGGTAAATTTTTCACTCGTTAGGGATAATGAAATGTGCCATAGGCACAACCGCTTTGTAAAAATACCTGCAAACTAATATTTTGCTCCGTAGGAGCAGTCCATAATAAAAGGTGGCGTACCTACGGCACGCATATCCACATGTTCTACTGTTTACAAAGCGGTTGTCCCTATGGACAAAAAGGCGTTGTCTGTTGAAGTTCTCGAAGCAATCTTAAGGGTAGGCTTGCGCTCGTTTATATTAACGAGTGCATCATTATCCGGCGTTTGTAACGCCGTAAACTTTATAGAAAGTTAAACTTTCCTGTAATATGAAGGCTTAAGTTAGTCGGGCACTTAACGCCTCACGGAAACTTAAGCCAGTATATGATGTGGATTGTGATAGCATGAAGACTGCTTCGATTCCTCGCAGTGACGTTCTATTTTCGTCATTGCGAGGAGGTACGACGAAGCAATCTTAAAGATTTCTCAGTTACTCTACACCCAGTTTGGCCATAACCTCGCTGCTTACTCCGGTGGATGAGTATCCGCCATCGTGGAATAAGTTCTGCATGGTGACCATACGGGTTAAATCAGAGAATAAAGTGATGCAGTAGTCGGCGCAAGCCTCAGCATCGGCATTACCTAACGGTGCAATGGCATTGGCATAGTCGTAAAAATCGCCAAAGCCTTTTATGCCGGTACCTGCGGTTGTTTTGGTAGGCGATTGCGATACGGTATTGATACGTACCTTTTTATCAACGCCATAATGATAGCCAAAGCTGCGGGCAATGGATTCAAGCATGGCTTTGATATCGGCCATATCGGTGTAAAACGGATAAGTACGTTGTGCGGCCATATAGGTTAATGCAACCACGCTGCCCCATTCGTTAATGACATCCAGTTTTTTGGCTACGCTCAGCATTTTATGAAAAGACAATGCCGAAACATCTATTCCTTTCATGAAATAATCGTAGTTGGATTCGGTGTAGGGTATGTTTTTACGGATGTTAACGCTCATGCCGATGGAATGCAGCATGAAGTCGATTTTTCCGCCAAGTATCTCCTGCGATTGGGTGAACAGGTTGGTTAGGTCGTCTATGTTGGTGGCATCGGCCGGGATAATTTTTGAGCCTGTTTTTTCTGCCAGCACGTTAATTTCACCCATGCGCATGGCAATAGGAGCGTTGGTTAATACAAAGGTAGCCCCTTCTTCGTGCGCTTTTTCAGCCACTTTCCAGGCTATAGAATTAGCATCTAATGCACCGGTAATAATACCGCGTTTGCCTTTTAATAAATTATAAGCCATGTATTCAAATTTGGTGAGGGCTAAGTTAATGGATAAAGCCGAAACACCAAAAGTTTAGTTTCGGCGCTGTGAAAGATAATCGAACAGGATTTTAATCGGTTTTGATTACCCGGAATTCGGTGCGTCGGTTTTGCTGTCGTCCTTCTTCCGATGCGTTTTCTGCTACCGGCTTGGTTTCGCCATATCCTTTATAGGTAAGCCGTGAGGCTGCAATTTGGTTTTCGAGCAGGTAATTATAGACTGCTTTTGCTCGATTTTCTGATAATACCATATTCTTCTGCATATCGCCTACATTATCGGTATGCCCGGAGATTTCGATAACCACTTTTGGGTTCTTTTGCAGGAAATGAATTACCTGTTGCAGCTCGGCCTTAGATTCCGGCAGGAGATTGTATTTGTTGGTGTCGAAGAAGATATTGCTAAGTACTACCAGTGCGCCCGGCTCAATCTTTTCAAGCGGTACTTTTACTAAAAACGGTTTGATAGCCGATGAGGGTTTGTCCAGCGAATAATTGGCGGAATAGAACAGGTAGCCTTCTTTTTCAATATTCAGGGCGAATTTTTTGCCGATAGGCATGGTAGCCAGAAATTCGCCGCTGCCCGGCTCGGACGAATCATCGTAAGCCAGCGTATTATCGGCTATATTAATGATTTTGATAGCTGCTTCCAGTGGTTCACCGGTTTTTTTGTCGAATACAATACCTTTAACATACGTAACCGGTTTAGGACGCAGGGCTGCCGGCAGGTCGAACGAATAAATGTCCATGCCGCCGTAACCATCGGGTTTTTCAGCTGAAAAATAGGCCGTGCGACCATCACTGCTGATAAATAAGCCGCTTTCTTCACCGTATGAATTAATGGGATAGCCCAGGTTCTCAGGTTTTTGCCAGTTGCCTGCGCTGTCTTTACGACTTAAAAAAAGGTCTTTATGCCCAAATCCCGGCCAGCCGTTTGATGAGAAATACAGCGTCTGGTCATCAGCGTGGATGAACGGCGAATATTCATCGTAGGCCGTATTGATATTGGGGCCAAGATTTTCCGGGTCACTCCAGCCACCGCCGGGTTTCAAGGTACTTTTCCAGATGTCGTAGCCACCATATCCGCCGGGACGGGTACTTACAAAATACAACGTTTTTCCATCGGCAGATAACGACGGTTGCGACTCCCAGCCGGGGGAATTGACCGGGTTGCCAATATTAAAGGGTTTGCTCCAACTTTTGCCCTCACGCTTAGAGATATAGATATCGCAACGTCCCATGCCGTCCGGGCGGTTGCATCCTGTAAAGAACAGGTACATGCCATCGGGCGAAATACACTGTGCGCCCTCGTTAAATTCGCTGGTATTAATATTCGGACTCAGAAATGTAGCTTTTGTCCATTTGCCATCGCGTTTAACGCTGGTATAAAAATCCTCATTCTGGTTAGTCTGCCGGGTAAAAATCAGGGTTTCATCATCGGCAGTAACTACGGGCAGGTATTCCCAGTCTTTGGTGTTTACGCCCTCGCCCAGGTTTACCGGGTTAAAGTTTACCGGGTGCTGTATGGCAGGAATACTGAACTCGCAATCGGCTATGAGCTTTTCGGCCTGCTTTTTGCCGCTTTCGGAGACTGTTGGATAGGAAAGGTATTTCTTTAAATGGTCAAGCGCTGTGTTGTATTTCCCGGTATTAACCTCGCTTTCGCCCAACCCGAAATACGTGCCGGGATAGAAATCAGGGTTTAGGCGCAATACGTGATTATAGGCCTCGACCGCTTCGGCATATTTTTGCTGACGGCGGTAAACATCGCCCATTTGCTGGTAAGCTGCTGTAAACTTTTCGTCGTAGATTACGGCCTGCTTTAGCTGTTCAATGGCCTTATCATATAGTTTGTAGGTAATGCTTTTTCCCGCGTTCTGGTAGGCCTGCTGGGCATTCCTGTTTTTTGATTCAAAACCGCTCTGGGCATAAGTGTAACCCATGCATAGCGATAATAATATAGTTACTACCTTCTTTTTCATTAGGCGGCTATTAAGAGAGCGTTTAGCCTTAACGAAGTCTAATATAAGTAAATTATGAAATAATTGTGAATTAATTAAGGAATATTGAGGTATTTATGTGTCTGTAAGGAAATTTCCCATTTTGGGTTTTCCTTTACATAATCAATGATAAGTGGTGTTACGGTTGTCGCTTTAGACCATTCGGGCTGCAGGTACAGCTTACATTGTGGTGAAACCAGTTCCGCATGCTGTTCGGCCCACTCAAAATCGCTTTTGTTAAAAACAATGACTTTCAGCTCATCCGCTTTGGGCGCTACGGAAGGTAGAGGAGCTTTGAATTTTTTTGGCGACAGGCAAATCCAGTCCCATGAGCCGCTTAAAGGATAGGCTCCGGAAGTTTCGATAAAGGTTTTGATACCTTTTTTTTGCAGTTCGGCAGTCAGATAATCCAGGTTATAAATCAGGGGTTCGCCGCCGGTAACCACAACAGCCTTGCCGGGATATTGCGAGGCATGTTCAATAATGCGGTCGGCAGAGGTTAGAGGATGTAGTTCTGCGTCCCAGCTTTCTTTTACATCGCACCAGTGACAGCCAACATCACAACCTCCCAACCGGATAAAATAGGCGGCTTTGCCGGTGTTAAAGCCTTCGCCTTGTATGGTGTAAAACTCTTCCATTAAAGGTAAAAGCGAGCCGTCTTCTGGTATTATGTGTGCCATTTAGTAATTTAGGCTGCAAATATACGCATTCAAACAGGTTTGGCCGATGCATTGGGTAAGGATATTGTCAAAACACGAAAGCGAGGAATCCGGTGATTTTGTGCGCATGGTAAAGATTGACGGACAGAAAATCTGCCTGGTTAGAAACGATGGACGGTTTTATGCGTTGCAGAATACTTGTCCGCATGCGGGCGGCATATTAAGCGGCGGTTGGTGCAAAAATGGCCATATTGTTTGTCCGATACATCGCTATGAATACGACCTGGAAACCGGTAAAGGCGCTCCCGGTCAGTATGATTACGCGGACGTGTATCCTTTGGAATTGCGTGACGATGGCTTATACATCGGTATGAAAGAAAGCTGGTGGAAAAAGGTATGGGG
The DNA here is from genome assembly GCF_008274585.1 of Pedobacter sp. BS3. Taxonomy (GTDB): domain Bacteria; phylum Bacteroidota; class Bacteroidia; order Sphingobacteriales; family Sphingobacteriaceae; genus Hufsiella_A. The sequence continues at coordinate 189,199 of NZ_VTRT01000007.1, forward strand.
TGGATGATGTATTGCTGACGCTCGTATTATTTGGCGTTTTTACGCCGTGTATATATGTAAGGAGAATTTGCGATGCAATCGCAATAGAGGTATGCACTCGTTGCAAACGAGCGCAAGCCAAAGTGCCTTTTTCTCCAACGTTTGCAACGTTGTACATATATTTTAGCGATGCAATCGCAATAGAAGTATGCACTCGTTGTAAACGAGCGCAAGCTAATGAACGTCCATTGCAAATGAGCATAAGCTAAGTCTTATTGAAGCAATACTACATTAACCAAACCTTTACCGTCGGCATAATCTATGGCCGAGCTATAAAGATAATGATGTGATTCGGCTACAATACCGGCTTTTACAGGATTTTGATGGATGTAATCAAGTTTTTGGTCGATAAAATAATTGCTGACCAGTTCAACACCATGATATCCATCTTGCCATACTTTATAATCTTTTACCCGTTGCAGGTATTTACCGGCATACTCAAACTTATTTAGTAACCATTCGGCACGGCTTTCATTATTTGTTTTAATTTGCTGTATAATTTGTTTATTGGTGAATTTTTTAAAGTCGCGTATTATTTCCGATAGTTTATAACCTGGTTCAGCAGCCGCTATTAAGTGGATATGGTTGGTCATTAAGCAATAGGCATAAACAATTAATCCTTTTTCCTGCTGGCAGTAGTTTAGCGAATCGGCAATAATAGATTTATACTCAATACGTGTAAAAATATCAATCCAGCCAACAATGGTCAGCGTCATGAAATAAATGCCCTCGGCATTACGGACTTTGTATTGATGGGACATGCAACTAAAATAAGTGTTTTAGGTTTGCGATGCAATCGCAATAGAAGTATGCACTCGTTACAAACGAGCGCAGGCTGAGTTTCTACTTGTTGCTGACGCTCGTTTGCAACGAGTGTCTTTATCTCCAACGTTTGCAACGTTGTACAATATATTTGTTATAAATGGATTTGCGATGCAATCGCAATAGAAGTATGCACTCGTTACAAACGAGCGCAAGCTGATTGCAACGTTGTACAATATATTTGTTATAAATGGATTTGCGATGCAATCGCAATAGAGGTATGCACTCGTTACAAACGAGCGCAGGCCAGATGTTGTATTCTCCTTCTCCGGCGTTTTTAACGCCGCATTTTTTTACAAAAAAATAATACATCATTGTGTAAGTTTGCCACGTAATGAAAGAACAAACCAAACTGATACGTACTCAGGCAGAACGGACGCCTTACCGCGAACATTCTGTGCCTTTATATCTTACATCGAGTTTTATTTTTGACGATGCTGAGCAAAGCAGGGCGATATTTGCCGAAGAGATGCAGGGTAACGTTTATTCACGCTATTCCAATCCCAATACCACGGAATTTATTGAAAAAGTTTGTGATATGGAGGGAGCCGAGGATGGATTAGCCTTTGCTTCGGGTATGGCTGCTGTATTTGCCTCGTTTGCCGCTTTATTAAAAAGTGGCGACCATATTGTTTCTTTTCGTTCGATATTCGGGTCAACACATCAGTTGCTTACACAATTTTTTCCGCGTTGGGGAATTACTTCAACGTACATCGATGCCTCGCAGCCCGAACTTTGGGAAGCGGCTATCCGGCCGGAAACAAAGATGATTTTCCTGGAAACGCCGTCAAATCCCGGTTTGGAGCTGGTAGATTTGGAATTGCTGGCTAAGCTTAAAGAAAAATATCCGCACATCATTATCAATGTAGATAACTGTTTTGCTACGCCGTATCTTCAAAAGCCGATTCAGTTTGGCGCTGATTTGGTAAGCCATTCGGCAACCAAATACATGGACGGACAGGGACGCGTTCTGGGTGGTGTAGTGGTAGGCCGTAGAGAACTTATCAAGGATATGATGTTCTTTATCCGGCATACCGGCCCGGCAATGTCGGCGTTTAATGCCTGGTTGTTGTCAAAAAGTCTGGAAACCCTTCCCCTGCGTATGGACAGGCATTGCAGTAACGCATTAAAGGTAGCTGAAATGCTGGAGGCGCATCCTGAAATTGAGCAGGTACGTTACCCGTTTCTGCCTTCGCATCCGCAATATGAGCTTGCCAGACGCCAGATGAAGCAGGGCGGCGGTGTGGTTTCCTTTATTGTAAAAGGAGGCTTTGACCGGGCAAAACGTTTCCTGGATGCCTTGAACATGATACTAATTACCTCCAACCTGGCCGATTCACGCAGTATTGTAACACATCCGGCGTCGACTACGCATTCCAAGCTCACCGATGAGGAGCGTGCCCGTGTGGGAATTTATCCCGGTTCTATACGTATATCTGTGGGCTTGGAGGATATTAACGATATTCTGGCCGACCTGGAAACAGCCCTGGCTAATTCAAAATAAAATCATCATGCAGGTAGAATTAAAACGATTGAACGACGCTGTCCACTTTCAGGCTGAAGGCAGCACTCCCAATATACAAGTGCATATTGACGGTTCGCCGGAAATAGGTGGAGAAGGATTAGGCGTTCGCCCGATGGAACTGGTGCTGATGGCATTGGGTTCCTGCAGTTCGCTGGATTTAATTAATATCCTGAAAAAGCAAAAGCAGGTTATTCGCGATTTTTCGGTTTCTGTAACCGGCGAGCGTGCTGATGCGATTCCTGCTGTATTCACCAAAATTCACATGGTTTTTACCTTGACGGGGAATATTGACCTGGCGAAAGCCGAAAAAACCGCGGAGCTTGCTGTGAAAAAATATTGCTCGGTACACGATATGCTGGCTGCCGGAGGCGTAGAAATTACCTACGAAGTGAAATTGAAATAAGCGCCTTTTTTCCAGTAGTTTTATCGGATGGCTTTAGGGTTAACTGTTAAAATATGTTAACGCTTCGCATTTGCCGTTTAAAAAGATAAATTTGCATCCTTGAAATAATATGATAAAATATATAACAGCCGTTTTTCTCATTGCCTGCATGGCTTTTGCTTCCTGTAGAAAAGCAGATGATACGCCGGTTTATGATGCGAACAAGCAATTAGGCCAGGACACCATAGTGATAAAAAACTATCTGGCGCAAAACCATATCGAAGCAGTAAAGCATAAAAGCGGTATTTATTATGTGCTGGAAGATCCGGGTAGCGGTGATTATGATTACGGCGACCTCAGCACAACAGAAATTACGGTTAAATATACCGGCAAGCTATTAAACGGTACCGTGTTTGATTCCAATACAACGGGCGTGACTTTGGGCCCACAGCAAATACCAAACGGTTTGGCCGGCCTTATTCCGGCCTGGCAAATTGCGCTTGCCCCCGCAAGCATGAATGGTATTGTTGACGGAGGACTACAGAACGGGGGTAAAATCCGTATAATTACGCCATCGGTATACGCCTATGGTCCTTACACTCAAAACGGAATTCCCGCTAATTCAGTGCTTGATTTTGAGATTGAACTGCTGAATGTTAAAACGTATAATTAAATGAAATTACATCACTTGTTTTTATTGCTGGGTTTAGGTTTGCTGGCATTTTCATCCTGTAAAAAAGAATACGAAAGCATTGAGCAGTACGATGAACGCCAGATTCAAAGCTATATTAAGGCCAATAACTTAACCGGCATGACACCGTATAACGACACCGGTATTTATTCTAAAATCATTACACCGGGAACCGGAAGTGAAATGGATTATACGGAGCAAGTGCCATTGGTATATACCATGAAAACGTTGGATGGCTCCTATTCGTCTACCGATACCATTGTGAACCATTATGGTAATTACCTGGGTTATTTTGGCATAACCGGTTTGCGTGAAGGAGTGAAGGAAGTTTTGAAGAACCGGGGAGGGGAGATACGCTTGCTGATCCCATCGAGGCTGGCTTACGGTCGCAACGGTTCAGGAAGCATACCCGGCAACGCGTCGTTGGATGTTACCGTTAAAGCGCTGGATATAGCCGGTCTGGATGAGTACGAAGACCAGATGATTAAAAAATATATGGATGCCAATGGCTTAACCTCATCCTATACCAAAACGGCTGATGGCATTTACTACCGGGTAGTAGAAATGGGTTCGGGCAGTCCGATTACGGCAGATTCGGTGATAACAGCCACTTACGTAGGAAAACTACTTAACGGAACCTACTTTGACGGCAGTGCGACAGCCTCAAGCACATTAACATCCTATACCTTAAATACGCTGGCCGATTGCTGGGTAAACATATTGCCTTTAGTAAAAGAAGGCAGTACGGTACGTTTTATAAGTCCGTCAAAATATGGTTATGGCTTAACCGGCTCCGGAGCCGTTCCGGCGTTCTCCCCGCTTTACTTTGATGTAAAGGTTACGGATGTAGCCAGCGAGTGATCAAATCTTTATATGGTTTGTAGCAGATGCTGCAAGGCAGGCTGTAGCTCAGGATATTGAAACCTGAAACCGGTATAACTTTTAACTTTTTATTTTTGGCTTCCAATAAAGTTTATGTTATATAAGAAGCACGTATTTATTTGTACCAATCAGCGTCCGGCGGGAGGCAGGGTATGCTGCGGCGAAGCTCATGGAATGGAGTTGGTGGCTGCGTTTAAAAAACAGGTAAAAGCCAGGGGCCTGCAATCGGAAATAAGAGCGCAACGGGCCGGATGTATGGAAACCTGCGAGCTTGGCCCAAGTGTGGTAGTGTATCCCGAAGGTGTTTTCTATGGGCACGTACAATTATCTGATGTTGACGAAATAGTTACCGAGCACTTACAAAATAACCGGGTGGTGGAACGGTTACGTCTCACCGATGCCGATTTTAGTAAACTTCCCTGGAAAAAAGGTTAAGCTGTATAAAGCCTTTCTGCGGTACGGACTGGTGCCGGTGGAACAGCCAGGTTTTGTAAGGCTTGCTCAAAACCGGTTGGCGTAATGCCTGCAAGCTGTTGCAGACTGGTTGTATCGCAGGTTAGCGTATGGCGTAAATGCCTGTTTAATGAACGTACCTGCTCTACAGGCAACTCCATTAGCATACCTAAAAAGCGGGTCCACAATATCCCCGGTACAGGAATAGATAGTGTTGTTCGCGACAGTTTCAATAGCCTGGCATAAGTTAGCAGTAAGTCCTTGTAAGTCATCACATCAGGGCCGCAAACATCAAAGTCCCTGTTAAAGGACGAGGTGTTTAATAATATACCCGTTAGGCAGGCAACAAGGTCTTGTAATGCGATGGGTTGTTGCAGGCTGTTTTTTAACCATCCGGGCAGGATAATAATGGGCAGTTTTTTCACCAGCGTGTGGATGCTGGTAAAAAATACACTCTCAGCCGCCAAGATGGGCGCTGTTTTTACTATGGTACATGGAATATTACCTTGCAGCAACAGGTGATTGATACGGGAACTTTCGTTTTGCCGGTCGGTAGTAATACCAGTCAGGCTGATGAGTTGCCTGCATGATGTTTCTTCCAGCGCTTTAATAAAATTTTCTGCAAGAATAAATTGTAACCGGTTAAACACCATAGAATCAGGTGCAATGTACGGACGCAAATAATAAGCAACATCAACATCAACGGGCAATCTTAAAGTTGTTGTCCGTAATAGATCCGCTTCAATATACTGTACATTGTCAGGTGCCGGAGGCATGAATCTTTTATCGCGGCAGAGGTATATCAGCTCATATCCCTGTCGTTGAAGCTCATGTAGCAGTGCCCTGCCGATAAATCCGCTTGCGCCAGCCAGTAAAATTTTCATACCATGTCAGTTATCATAGCAACAATCGAAGGCTTGAGGTAGTTTGAAAAGTTAAATTAAAAGTCAAAATATGTGATGCGCTCATTCCCGAATAGATAGGTCTCAATCTTAACACTCATCAACTAAGCCAACTATCAAGCGCAAAATCTTACATATAAATGATGGTAGGTAAATCTACAGAGTTTGTACCTTTGTAATCTGGAAAGAAAGCATGATGTCTCCTAAAACCATTTTGGTATGGTTTAGAAATGATCTCCGGATCCACGATAATGAAATCCTTTTAGAAGCGATAAATAAGGCCGAAAGGGTATTGCCTGTGTATTGCTTTGACGACCGGCAATTCCGTGAAACGGCTACCGGTTCCAGGAAAACCGGCGTAAAACGTGCCCGTTTCCTGCTTGAAAGTGTAGCTGACCTGAAACAAACACTTCAAAAAGCGGGGGGAGATCTGCTGGTTGTTCAAGGACATCCCGAAATAGTATTACCCGAAATTGCCCGTAAGTATGAGATAGCCGAAGTGTATCATCACCGTGAGGTAGCACACGAGGAAACACATATATCTACGCTGGTAGAGGATGCGCTCTGGAAGCTGCACATTAATCTCAAGCACTTTATCGGGCATACCATGTATCATAAAGAAGACCTTCCTTTCCCGATAAAGGATATCCCGGATGTTTTTGCCACCTTCAAAAAAAAGGTAGAACGCGATAGCGAGATCCGGCCCTGTTTTGCTACTCCGCAACATATTCCTTTGCCGGATAATGTGGAGGAAAGTGCTTTACCGTCATTAAGTGATTTAGGTTATCCGGAAACTGCTGACGATAATGCCGCATTGTTTATAGGCGGAGAGCACGAAGGTCTGAAACATCTTCACGAGCTGTTTATCCAACCTCAGCTCTCAAAAAAAGTTACTTCAAACCTGTCGCCCTGGCTGGCTTTGGGTTGTTTATCCATACGCCAGGTATACTGGGTAATGAAAGAGTATATCAGCAATCCTGATTATGGCGGTTTTGCCAGCCAGGTAATATTAGAGCTTTTATGGCGTGATTACTACCGCTTTATGTTTAAAAAACATGGCAATAAATTTTTCAGAGAAACCGGCTTTACCGGTAAACCGCTCACCTTTGCCGAAAACCAGGAGCTTCAATTTGAAAAATGGAAAACCGGTCATACCGGAATGCCGTTTATTGATGCAGTGATGCGTGAATTGAATGCTACCGGCTATGTTTCGTTTACCGGGCGTACCGCTGTTGCCAGCTACCTGATTAAGAACCTGGCGGTAAACTGGACGTGGGGCGCTGCTTATTTCGAAGAGAAGTTAATTGATTATTCGCCGGCAAGCAACTGGGGCAACTGGGCTGCAATTGCAGGCGTGGGCAATAATCCCAAAGAAAACCGCGACATAAATCTTCAGAAAGAAGCCCTGAATTATGATCCCAAAGGAGATTATGTGCGTAAGTGGGTCCCGGAGCTTGCCTGTATTCCCGGTGCCCAGGTACATCAGCCCTGGCTGCTAAGCGAAACAGAAACAGAAAACTACGGAATTGGAAATACCATATACGATGCAGTGATATCAAACTTACAAACAGCCACGTAATGTTAAGTCAAAATTCAAAACCGGCAACCGGCTTAACATGAGCAATATCGTTAAATTGATATGCAGATTCAGAGTTGGCTTAGCCCTACATCGATTGCGTAGATTTATTCATTATTTTGTGCAGCTTTGTGCACCCAAAGTTATAATTTTGCAACCGCTACTATAAATAAACAATTATATCCTCATGAGCAACCCGTCGTATATTAACAGTGCAAACGCGGCATACATAGATTCACTTTACCAGGCATATAAACAGAACCCCGAATCGGTAGAATTTGGCTGGCAGAAGTTTTTTGAAGGATTTGATTTCGGACAGGCACAGCCTTCGGCAGAAAATGCAGGTACATCAGAACATTTTTTAAAAGAAATCAAAGTGCTCAATATGATCAACGGTTATCGCGACCGTGGTCATTTATTCACCAAAACCAATCCCGTACGGGAACGCAGAAAATATTATCCCGGTAAGGAACTGGAAACCTTTGGTTTTACCGAAGCCGATTTAGATACCGTGTTTAATGCCGGTGTTGAGGTAGGTTTAGGGCCGGCTACTTTACGTGATATACGCGAACTGCTTGAGCAAACCTATTGCCAGTCTATCGGGGCAGAGTATAAGTTTATCCGCAGTCCTCAAAAAATGAAATGGTTTGAGGAGCGTATGGAACGCGAACGCAATACGCCTAACTTCTCGGTAGAAACCAAAAAGCGGATCCTGCAAAAGCTCAATGAGGCCGTAGTATTTGAAAACTTTTTGGGAACAAAGTTCCTGGGACAAAAGCGCTTTTCGCTTGAAGGGGCAGAAGGTGTAATTCCGGCACTGGATTCGGTGATTGAAAAAGGCGCCGAGCTGGGTATCGAGGAATTTTTAATTGGTATGGCGCACCGCGGTCGGTTGAATGTGCTGGCCAATATCATGCACAAAACCTATAAAGAGATATTTTCAGAGTTTGAAGGTAAAAGTTACGATGAAACCAAACCTTTTGGCGGAGACGTAAAATACCATTTGGGATATTCTACCGATGTAGAAACTGCCAATGGCAAAAAAGTGCATCTGAGTTTATGTCCTAACCCTTCGCATCTGGAAACTGTTGACCCGGTGGTTGAGGGAATGACCCGCTCTAAGGCAGACTTTAAATATAATGGTGATTTTAACCGGATTGCACCTATCCTGATTCATGGCGATGCATCTATTGCCGGCCAGGGTATTGTGTATGAGGTGCTGCAGATGGCCAAATTGGATGGTTATCGTACCGGCGGAACCATTCACCTGGTGATCAATAACCAGGTTGGATTTACCACCAACTATAAAGATGCCCGTTCATCAACCTATTGTACAGACATTGCTAAAGTAACCCTGTCGCCTGTATTCCACGTAAATGGCGACGATGTAGAGGCGCTGGTTTATGCTATTAATATGGCAGTAGAATACCGTCAGAAATATCATAACGATGTATTCATCGATATTTTATGCTATCGCCGTTACGGCCATAACGAATCTGACGAACCTAAATTCACACAGCCTTTGCTGTATAAAATTATTGAGAAGCACCCTAATCCCCGCGAGGTTTATAATAAAAAGCTGTTAGAGCAGGGTAGTGTAGATGCCAACCTGGCCAAAGAAATGGAAAAGAGTTTCAGGGCCATGTTGCAGGAACGTTTAAATGAGTCGAAAGAAGAGCCTTACTCAAACACCAATCCGATGTTCTCCGGAGCCTGGTTGGGATTGCATCTGGCTACACCCGAAGAAATTTATAAGCCTGCCGTAACTAAAGTTGCAGAAAAAACTTTTCTCGGTATCGCGAAAAAGATCACCACGTTGCCGAAAGACAAAAAATTCTTTAAAAAAATCGAAAAGCTGTTTGAAGAACGGGCAAAGATGGTTGAAACCGGAACATTTGATTGGGCAATGGGTGAGCTGATGGCCTACGGAACACTTTTGAGCGAAGGCCACAGGGTGCGCTTGAGCGGTCAGGATGTTAAACGCGGAACATTCTCTCACCGCCATGCTGTGCTTACACTCGAAGATTCGGAAGAAGAATATACACCGTTAAACGAAGTGAATCCTCAGGCGCCATTCAATATCTATAACTCGTTGTTGTCAGAATACGGCGTGTTAGGTTTTGAATATGGTTATGCGCTGGCTAATCCGCAATCGCTGATTATCTGGGAAGCGCAGTTTGGCGATTTCTTTAATGGCGCCCAGATTATCGTTGATCAGTTTGTAGTAAGTGCCGAAACCAAGTGGCAACGCTCTAACGGGTTGGTAATGCTGCTGCCTCATGGATACGAAGGTCAGGGGCCTGAGCACTCTTCCGCCCGTATCGGGCGTTTCCTGGCGGCTTGTGCCGATTATAACATCCAGGTAGCCAATTGTACCACACCGGCCAATTTCTTCCACATTTTACGCCGTCAGCTGAAACGCGATTTCCGTAAACCATTGATCGTGTTTACACCAAAGAGCTTACTGCGTCATCCGTTGGTAGTAAGCAAGCTGGAAGATTTTACAGAAGGCAGCTTTAAACCGGTTATTGACGATAGCTATGTAAAAGCAGCCCAGGTTAAACGGGTATTACTGTGCAGCGGTAAAGTATATTATGATCTGCTGGAAAAACAGCAAACAGATCAGCGTAAAGATGTAGCTATTGTGCGTTTGGAGCAGTATTATCCGATACCTCACGATGAGCTGGAGCAGGTAAGGATCAAATATAAAAACGCAGAATTTATCTGGGTGCAGGAAGAGCCGGAAAATATGGGTGCGTGGCCGTTTATATGCCGGAAATTCCGTAATTCTGCCTTTAATTTTGACGTCATATCCCGCAAGGAAAGCAGCAGTACCGCTACCGGGTATTCAAAACAACACGTTAATCAGCAATTATATATCGTAGGAAAAGCGTTTGAGGATAAAGCCGGGTCTGAAGTAAAAAAAGCCGTAGAAAAAACCACTAAAAAAGTCGTTAACATCGATTAAAGCCCAAACATATTATGAGTTTAGAGATCAAAGTTCCGCCCGTAGGCGAATCAATATCAGAAGTAACATTATCTAACTGGATTAAAAAAGATGGTGATTATGTAGAGATGGATGAGATAATCGCCGAGCTGGAATCAGACAAAGCTACCTTTGAGCTTACTGCAGAGCAGGCCGGGACTTTAAAAACAATAGCTAAAGAAGGCGATGTGCTGCCTATCGGGGCGGTGGTTTGCACGATTGAAGAGGGCGGCGCTGCTAAGCCAAAAGCTGAAAGCGAAAAGCCGAAAGCTGAAAGTGCCGACAGCAAGCCGGCAGCTCCTGCAGCAGAAAAAACGGCTGATAGTTATGCAAAAGGTACACCATCGCCGGCTGCGGCTAAAATATTGGCGGAAAAAGGTGTTGACCCTGCTGCTGTAAAAGGTACAGGTATTGATGGCAGAATTACCAAAGAAGACGCAAACAATGCACAGGCAGGAGCTAAGAAAGCCTCAGAAAAAGTTACCCAAGTTGTTCTAACGCCCCCACCACCAGTTGCCGGGGCTCGTAATGAGCGCCGTGAGAAGTTGTCCTCGCTGCGTAAAACCATTGCCAAACGTTTGGTAACGGTTAAAAATGAAACGGCTATGCTGACTACTTTCAACGAGGTAGATATGCAGCCCATCATGGATATCAGGGCGAAGTATAAAGAGAAATTTAAAGATAAATACCAGGTAGGCCTTGGCTTCATGTCGTTCTTTACCAAAGCGGTTTGCGAAGCGCTGAAAGAGTTTCCGGCAGTAAATGCCCGTATTGAAGGTGATGAGATCGTGTACAGCGATTTCGCGGACGTATCTATTGCTGTTTCTGCACCAAAAGGACTTGTTGTGCCCGTTATACGCAACGCAGATTCAAAAAGCCTGGCCGAAATTGAAAAAGCGGTAGTTGAGCTTGCCGGTAAAGCCCGGGATAATAAGCTGACGATAGAAGAAATGACCGGAGGTACATTTACCATTACCAATGGTGGTGTATTTGGCTCAATGATGTCTACGCCGATCATCAATGCGCCGCAATCGGCTATTTTGGGTATGCACAATATTGTAGAGCGGCCGGTGGCGCTGAATGGGCAGGTCGTTATCCGTCCAATGATGTATATTGCCTTATCGTATGACCACCGCATTATTGATGGTCGTGAATCGGTAAGCTTCCTGGTACGTGTAAAGCAATTGCTTGAAGACCCGACACGCTTGTTGCTGGGCGTTTAGGGATTGATTGGACATATATAAATTGATATAGAGGCCTGTTATTACAGGCCTTTTTTGTGTAAAGTTAAAGGTTCGGATAATGAAGAAATACCTGTTTTAAAGTTTTGTGTATTTGTTACTCATGATATTGCCGTTTGGTGCGTTGGCTATGCAGATTTTTATTAAAACCATGGAGGGCAAAACCATTACCCTGGAAGTAGAACCAAACGATACCATTGAGCAATTAAAGCAAAAGATACAGGATAAGGAAGGTATCCCACCAGAACAGCAACAGCTTATTTTTGCCGGTAATCAGTTAGAAGACGACAGAACATTAGCGGATTATAATATACAAAAAGAGAGTACAATACATCTGGTCTTGACGCTTCCTGTAGATCTTATTAGTTTTACTACTCGGATAAACTATGGTAGTGTATTACTGAACTGGGTAACGGCAATGGAAGATAATAATGATTATTTCTTATTGCAGCGTAGTACCGATGGCAGAAATTTTGAGTTGTTAGGTGAGGTATCAGCTGATGAGAGTGCAGGTCGTAAAGAATATAATTACAGGGATATGAATCCGGCTAAAGGAATCATCTACTATCGGCTCATTCAGATAGATAAAGATGGTAAAAACCATGAACTTGGTGTGTAGGCTGTAGATTTTACTGCTGCTAAGTCATCGGTATTGGTATATCCTAATCCGGCTAAAGAGGCATTACATATTAATATGGATGATGGAGATTATACCCGGTTATCCATGTCAGATGTAAACGGTAAACAAATGAAGACTGTGAATCTACCTGCGAATGTTAAGGAGTTTAAAATAGATACATACAACTATCCGCCAGGGTATTATATCATTTATTTGGACGGAGTTTTGGGACGTATAGTTAAAACGTTTGTGAAAGTATCAGATTAAACGCAAACTGAAAGAGTTATTTATATTAATTAATAAGTAGTTATTGATGCCAAGGGTCTGGTTTTTTGCCGGACTTTCTTATTTTCGACAAGCGGTCTCATGAATGTGTGAAAGCCGGAAGTTCTTTCTTTAATTAACTTGTTCTACATATAAACAAAATTTATCATTTTTGTAGCACTAAAAATAAATATATGTCAAAATACGACTTGAGCCAGGATCTAAAGCGCATTACATCTACTACCATGGCCGATATCGTGGAATTGCGTTTACGGGAATACCTGAAAAAGAAATCGTTTAAGCCTGGCGATCCGCTCCCCAAGGAATTAGAATTAGCCGAGGCTTTGGGCGTTAGTCGTAATGTAGTTCGCGAAGCGCTTAGCCGTTTGCGAATGCTGGGAATGATCGAGTCGAAGAAAAAACGCGGAATGATCCTGGCCCGGCCGGATATTTTAGGGGCTTTTGAACGGGTGCTTGATCCGCTGATCATTGATAAAGATACCTTGCAGGATATTTTTGAGCTTCGTTTGGTGCTGGAAATTGGCCTGGCCGATCTGCTTTATATCCGGAAAACGGATAAGGATATTGAAGAGCTTGAGCATATTGCAAAAAATGAAGTACGCACTGAATCAAGTTTCCGTATTAAAAACGAAATAGCCTTTCATGGTAAATTATATGAGATAAGCGGTAACGATACGCTAAAACGCTTTCAGAATATGCTGCTTCCTATTTTTGGTTATGTAGTTGCTTCTGAGAAAGAATTCAGGTCGGGAAAAGTTACCCACTCAGACCTGGTAGAAATTCTTAAGAAAGGAAACAAAGAAGATTTCCGGCAAGGTATGCTGGAACATCTGAAACCGCATTTTGATAAACTAGAGAAGACAGAAACTACAGATACTTTAACTGATTAATATAGATTTCTGTAGTTTGTGACTATAAAAATAAATGCAAGATATTATCCAATATCTAAAGAACCTTAATACAGGCTCTTTCTTTTTATACTACATTTCAAGACAGGATAAACATTATTCCCCCAGCTTTTTAAAGAGACTTCAAAAAGTAGAATATTTTTTTTGTAAGATATGTTATTCATCATCTTGATAACAGAATAAAATAGATATAGAGGTCAAAAGTAAATTTTATTTTGATTTAATCATATCTATTGTATATTTGTAAATATGTTCTACATAACTAATTATAGGCCTTGTGGAAATAGCCAATTATAACAATCAATTCATACGCATGAGAGATACATTTAAGGGATTAATTAAACCTGTTTTTATACAAACTAATAGAAGCTGGTTAAGCTGTTTAGCAGGAGAAATGTTAGGTGGTAGAAAGGTAATCGCTATCAATTTCGCAGGATCATTCTGATAGTGTGTATTGTGAGAATAGCAGGTTTATATATGAAGACTAAATATTCTGTAGCCGTAATCGTCTTGCTTTGGATACTGTTACCTGTGTTGCAATCAGAAGCCCAGTTTATACCATCGAAGCATCAGAAGGTCCGCGTGATCTTTGATAGTGATATGGGACCCGATTATGATGATGTTGGTGCTATTGCACTATTACATACTTATGCCGATAGTGGCTATGTGGATATTCTGGCAACTATAGCCAGCACAAAATATGGAGGTGTTGCCAGTGTATTGAATATTTTTAATACCTATTTTAAAAGACCGGATATCCCGGTAGGAGTGCCTGTTACAGGGTTGATTCTGCGGGATCCGCAATCCTGGAGTGATTCTTTAATCGCAAAATACCCACATCGCATTACCAGTAACAACCAGGCTTATGAGTCTGTGGCATTGTACCGGAAGATATTAGCAGCACAACCAGATCATAGTGTTACACTCATCACTGTGGGTTTTCTCACGAATATTGCCCATCTGATGCGATCCGGACCTGATCAATACTCCGCTTTGGACGGCGCCAGTCTGATCGACAAGAAGGTTAAGGTAATGATTAGTATGGCGGGTAAGTTTCCTAAGGGCAAGGAATTTAATTTGATCAGGGATTCCTCTTCTGCATATTATGTACTAAGCAACTGGAGGAAACCCTTGCTGTTTTCAGGTTTTGAGGTAGGGAAGAAAATCAAAGTTGGATTAAAGTTAATTTCTGACAATAGTATCCGGTCAAGCCCTGTTAAAGATGTGTACCGGATTTGCATGTTAAAGGATAAGGTTGACAGCGTAGGAAGGATGAGCTGGGATCTTACAGCCGTTCTTGCAGGAATTAAAGGTTATGTTCCATACTATTCTTTGCAACGGGGAAATATTATTATCCATAAAGATGGCAGCAATGAGTGGAAGGATGATGAAAACGGCAAGCAGGCATATCTTATCGAAAGCATGGACTACAGAAAAGTTGGCGATATATTAGAACATGCTATGATGCATCAGCCCATGAATAGTGTGTTAAATAGTAAATAAAATAAAGTGTTAAAAATGAAGTTATTGTTTGCTGTTTTTTTCTTCTGTTTACAGATCCCGTCTTTTGCTCAAACATTTGTGCAATCTGTATTGTGGCCTCAGGGGATTGATTCGGCTGATTTGGTAAAAGAGCACTTCGTATATGGACTTGCCCAGGCCAATAACGGAGATGTGCTCGCATTTGCTGAAGGACGTATTCAATTAGGTGATGATCGCCCGCACCATATTGTTTTAAAAAGGAGTAAAAACAATGGAAAAGATTGGTCACCCTCGCAGATAATAGTGCGAAGCACTAACGGCGAATCATTTACTAATCCCACACCGGTAGTAGATAAAAAAAGTGGAAGTATATTTCTTTTTTATGCCCGTAATTTTAGCAATGATTCCAGCAAAGTATATTATATAACCAGCAGAGATCATGGTTCTACATGGTCTTCAGCCACCGAAGTTACCCGTCTGTTTGATGGTGATTCACTTAAAAGACCCTTTCATTTACCGGGCCCTGGCCACGGCATTACCTTGAGCAATGGACATATGCTGGTACAGGTTTGGCACCGGTATTCTGTTAAAAATCCTATTGCTGACAGGAAATATGGTGTTTCAATAATCTATAGTGATGATCATGGTAAAACCTGGAAGGCGGGAGGGTATGTCCCGGGAGTGGATAATTTTTCAGCAAATGAATCCAGGATAGTAACTATTGGTAATAAGGTTATGGTAGATGCAAGGTTAGCCGATACCGCTTCTTTTGTCCATCGTGTGCAATCCTTTAGTGACGATGGTGGTCTAAACTGGTCATGGCCGCAATATAGCACGATAGAACCATTTCCCTCAGTAGATGCAGGCCTTACTTCCCTAACACATAAAGGACACACTTACGTGTTATGCACACGTCCCTTGGGGCCAGGAAGAAACGATCTGGCAATCAGTTATAGTACCGACGGGGCAAAAAGCTGGTCAAAACCGAAGTTATTGTTTAAAGGGCCTTCTAATTATTCAGATATCATTGAGCTTAAAGACCATTCCTTTTTAGTACTCTATGGCCGGGGAAAACCCCGCTATGCGGCTGCAGTGCGATTTGACTGGAAGTGGTTAACAAGTGATATAAAAACAGATAAGTGAGGTATTCGATGGACATACAAGTACTGATCATATTGGGAGTTGTTGAATTAGTATTATCCCTCAGTTCTGCAAGGGTAATGCATTTCGGAAGCCGAAAGGTTAATGGACAAAATGCAGAGTTATCCATTCAGTTACACTTAAAAGAGTAGCGTACTATTGTTTTCCGGATCAGCCTTATTAACAGGCAAAAAAATTTTGAATTTTAATAAGATATACCTTACATTTGAAATGTACTACATAATAACTAATAAACCTAATATCATGACAAGAATCCTGCTGCTGCTTTCTGCTGTTTGCTGTGTAATGCAGGCTTTAGCAAATCAATATAACCCCGTTGCAGACCCTGCTGCAATAGTGAAGGCCTCAGCTAACGTACGGTTTACCGTGTTAACTCCGCAGCTGATCAGGATGGAATGGAACGAGAAAGGGATTTTTAATGACCATGCATCTTTTCTTGTAGTTAACAGGAAACTGCCGGTGCCGGCTTATCATACCCGTACTGAATCGCATTGGTTTATATTAGAGACATCGGGCCTGGAACTCCGGTACAAGCTGAACTCCGGGAAATTTGATTCATCAAATCTTAGTATTTCCTTGAAACCGGGGAGGAAGATTAAGTGGGTTCCCGGCATGGTTCAACAACAAAACCTTAAAGGTACAGCCAGAACACTTGACCGGTTTGACGGAGATTCAAATGTTGTCAAAAAACAAAGATTAAAACTCGAAGACGGAGTTTTAGCCAGGGATGGCTGGACGCTATTTGACGATTCTAAAAATTTTTTATTAGATGAAAGTGACTGGCCGTGGGTAATGGAGCGTAAAGATAAAAACGGGTTAGATTGGTATTTTTTGGGTTACAAAAGTGATTATAAACAGGCACTTTATGATTATACGCAGATAGCTGGGAAAGAACCGCTACCGCCCCGGTATGCTTTTGGATACTGGTGGTCTCGCTACTGGAGCTATTCTGACAATGAACTGCGGGATGTAGTAAATCACTTTGAGCGTTATGATATTCCGCTGGATGTGCTTGTGCTCGATATGGATTGGCATAATACAGACAGTATCCATGCCCGTCCGGATGAATTTGGGCAGCGGAAATGGTGGACAGGATGGACCTGGAATAAGCGTTTGTTTCCTGATCCCGAAAAGTTTTTGCAATGGGCGCATGGTAAGAAGATCAAAACCACGCTGAATCTTCATCCTGCATCCGGGATTGCCCCTTTTGAGTCACAATACAGCGCTTTTGCCCGCAGAATGAATTTTGATACAACAAGCAGGCGGAACATTCCTTTTGAAGGGTCAAACAAAAAATTTATGCAAACCCTGTTTGACGTAGTACTCAGACCTATGGAAAAACAGGGAGTAGATTTCTGGTGGCTGGATTGGCAGCAATGGCTGGAGGATAAGAAAATAAAAGGGCTGCAAAATACATGGTGGCTTAATTATGCCTTCTTCACTGATATGGAAAAGAACAGGGATACAAGACCGATTTTGTACCACAGATGGGGTGGATTAGGTAATCATCGTTACCAGGTAGGGCTTTCCGGGGATGTGATCATATCCTGGAAATCCCTGGAATACCAGCCATATTTTACAAATACGGCTTCAAACGTATTATACGGTTACTGGAGCCATGATATAGGCGGTCATACATACGGGAAACAAGGAATAGGGATCGATCCGGAGTTGCAGACCCGGTGGGTGCAATACGGTGCTTTAAACCCAATATTCAGAACTCACTCTTCCAAAAATCCTTTGTTAACGAAAGAACCCTGGAGCTTTAAAGGCGCTTTTTTTGATGCCCAGTATGATGCGATTAAGTTAAGATATATGCTGCTGCCTTATATCTATACCATGGCCCGGTATGCCTATGATACCGGTATATCATTATGCCGGCCAATGTATTATGATTACCCTAAAAAAGAGGAGGCATATCAGTTTGACCGGCAGTACATGTTCGGTAATGATATACTGGTTGCACCTATTGGCAGTCCTATGGTCAACGGCTTTTCAACGGTAAACGTATGGTTGCCCGAAGGAAACGATTGGTATGAATGGCCTACAGGTACTTTATTGAAGGGCGGACAGATAGTGCAACGTGAATTCAGCATTGACGAATATCCTATTTATATAAAGGCTGGGGCGCTGATTCCCATGTATGGCGATGAAGTGAAAAATCTGTCTTCTAATCCCGACAGGATAAAGCTGGGTATATTTCCGGGTTCAGCAGGTTCAGCAAGAATGTATGAAGATGCAGGAAACAACAAGGATTATGCATCGCAATATGCTTATACAAATTTTACATCAACTGTTTTGCCGGATGGTTCGTTACAGGTTGTTATTGAGCCTGTCAAGGGAACTTATGCAGGTATGAAACCTAAACGGAACTATCTTCTGTCGTTTTATGGTTATGCTGTTCCGGAACGGGTTACCGTAAACGGAGAAGAATTTACCTATCAGGATACTGCTGCAAAAGGATGGCATTATAATAGCACAGAAATGAGCGCTAATATTAGTATTCCAGGTGTTGCTATAAATAAGAAGACCATCATTAAATTGAATTTCGGATTAAATACAGGTCTCTCTGTTAACAATGGGCTCAAAGAGAAATTCAAACGGCTGAGCAGGGTTACTACCGAGCTTAAGAACAAGGATGCCAATATTGTTATTCCGGTAACGATAGGGAATTTAGAAGAAACTAACCGGCGCCTGGAATATAATCCTGAACAATTTAAGCAGATTATCCGTCAATTCAATGCTGATTTTCCGAAGATCCCGGAAACGTTAAAAAGTCTTGGCCTTGATAAAGCTACTGAAACCTGGTGCTTGTCATATCTCGGATTCAGGTAAAAGATATAAAATAATAAAATGCTCTCATTTTTAATTAATACAAAAGTTATGAAAAGAAGAATTTCTTTTGGGCTGTTCATGCTGAGCGTAAGCTGTATGTTTTCTTTGGTTGCATCAGGCCAGGTGAATGGAACCGGGAAAGTCAGATGGGTTGACCTCTCTGCTGACACTTCAAGACAAGTTGTGGTTGCACGGGGTACCGATGAAGTATATCAGGGCCATACCACGACAGTTTTGTTACCGGATGGCAAAACGATGTATTGCGTATGGACAATCGGACATGGCGGATATTGTGGCCCGATGAAACGCAGTGATGATGGCGGGCTGACCTGGACAGATCTGCTGAAGGTTCCTGCTAATTGGAAAAATGTAAAAAATTGTCCTGCTATCTATCGGTTACCAGACCCTAAAGGCAATTATAGGTTATTCGTTTTTGCCGGTAGAGGGCCGGATGGCGGAATGTATCAGTCAGTTTCTGAAGATGGGGGGAAAACCTGGTCGCCTATGGTTTCAAATCATACAGGACCAAACGTAATGCCCTTCTGTACGGTTGAGCCTATCGATAGCGGAAAACGTTTACTAGCAATGTCTAATATCAGGAGGCCCGGAGAAGTAGAAGATAAAAAATCTAATGTGGTGGTACAGAGTTATTCATCAGATGGAGGATTTACGTGGACTCCCTGGAAGATCGTATTGGATACTCCTGGGTTTAAACCATGTGAACCCGAGATCATTCGCTCACCTGACGGTAAAGAACTATTATGCCTCATCAGGGAAAATCAAAAACGTGAATCATGGTATATGGTAAGTAGAAATGAAGGCAAAACCTGGTCTAAGCCGCAGACACTACCTAAAACTTTATTTGGTGACAGGCATCAGGCCAAGTATAGCCGTGATGGCCGATTGGTAATTGTATTTCGGGATACAGGAAAAGATAGCCCCACTCGGACACATTTTGTGGCATGGATTGGAAAATATGAAGACATCGTAAAAGGAAGTTCCGGGCAATTTCGTGTAAAACTGCTTCACAGTTACAAGGGATCTGATTGTGGTTATTCCGGACTTGAATTACTTCCCGACGATACATTTGTTGCCACCACGTATATCAAATACAGGCCGGGACCTGAAAAAAATTCTATTGTCAGCGCCCGGTTTAAAATCAGCGATATCGAAAAACAAGAAAATACCACCTTAAATCAAATGTTACAGAATTAGATCTTAAAACTAACTAACTATAAACCTTTTGTTATGAATCCAAAAAAACTGTTTTTAACTTGTATGCTGCTATTTTGGGGTATAACCATGTTATACGCCCAACAGCGAACCGTAAGAGGTACTGTTACCGATGCTTCTTCCGGAGAGAAAGTTGCTGATGTTACCGTAGCTGTTGTCGGCACTAACATCATAATAAAGACAAATGAAGCCGGGCAATTCGTAATAAACGTGCCCAATGCCAACGGTACGCTCCGCTTCACACATACCTCGTACCTGCCCCAAACCATTGCCTTAAAAGGGAAGTCTGTACTGGATGTTGTTCTGACAAAGAGTGCCCAGGCTCTGGATGAAGTTGTGGTGATTGGTTATGGAACGGTGCAGAAAAAAGACCTTACAGGTTCGGTAGGGAAAGTAAATATAGACCAGATGACTAAGGCTCCGGTTGCTTCTTTAGATCAGGCACTGGCCGGAAGGGTAGCGGGCGTAAATGTTACATCTACGGATGGACAGCCCGGCGACGGTTTGAATATTGTGATCAGAGGTAATAACTCTGTAACCTACAGTAATAATCCATTGTATGTTATCGATGGCTTCCCCATGGAGGATTTTAATACATCTACGCTCAATATGAATGATATTGAGTCTATAGATGTCCTCAAGGATGCTTCCGCCACGGCTATTTATGGAGCCAGGGGTGCTAATGGAGTAGTGATCATTACGACGAAAAGAGGTAAGGCAGGAAATGCCAAGATCAGTTATCAGGGATCAATGGGGCAATCAGTTGATGGTGGTCACAAATATGAATTGCTCTCACCTTACGAATTTGTAAAACTACAGTTGGAAATAGATTCAGCTAGATCTGCGCCCTTATATTTCAGGGGCGATCGGCAAAGCCTGGAAGATTACCGGAATGTAAAAGGGATTGACTGGTATGACAAAATTGTAAGGCCGGCCGGTTTTCAATCACATAGTATTAATGTGACCGGTGGTAATGCCAATACCAAATATCTGGCTTCGGGGTCGTATACAGGTCAGGACGGACTTATTATAAACAGTGATTATTCACGTTACCAGGCAAGACTAAAGCTGGACCAAAATATCAGCAAACGTGCACGGTTCGGAATGAACTTTAACTACGCGAATGAAAACAGGAAAGGTATCCGTCCCAGGAATCAGGAAGGTAAGGCACAGGGTTCCGGTACTTCGCAGGTACTCAATCTTTTATATCAAGCCTGGACCTACCGTCCTATTACGGGCGTGGGTAACATAGATCTTATCGACAGCGATATTGATCCGGAAATAGGAGATTTTGTTTTTAACCCTTTGTTATCGGCCCAAAATCAAAGTGATATCAATAAAATAAATACACTTACCCTAAATGGATATATTGAGTATGATATCATGAAATCATTAAAATTACGGGTAACGGGAGGGGCAAATCTCCTTAACAACAAGGATGAGATCTTTAATAATTCACGTACACGCGGTGGAAGTCCCGCTACAGCTATTGGCCAATCCAATGGCCCTAATGGTTCAATTTCACAAAGCAATGTGGTCAATCTCAGCAATGAAAACAGCCTTACTTATGATAAACAGTTTAACAGGAACAATCGCCTGACAGCAACCGGTGTAGTTTCCATCCAGACCCGAAAGCAGGACGCATTTGGCTATAAAGCCAATAAAGTACCTAATGAAGAGTTAGGCGTAAGTGGTTTGGATGATGGGATCGTATATGATAAGTCCTCATCTTCTACCCGCTGGGGATTGGTATCTTTCACAGGAAGGGTGAATTATAATTGGTACAAAAAATATTTATTTACTGTAACAATGCGGGCAGACGGCTCTTCTAAGTTCCCGCCAAATAGTAAATGGGGGTATTTTCCTTCCGGGGCTTTTGCCTGGCGGTTAGGCGATGAAGAATTTATGAAGCACCTGACATTTATTAGTGATGCCAAGCTTCGGGCCAGTTACGGTTTAACAGGAAATAACCGTGTATCTGATTTCGGATATCAGCAGCAATATGTATTAGGAACCTATTACTCATTTGACAATTCTCCGGTTAATGCATATTATTCCAATAATTTCGCGAATGAAAATCTGAAGTGGGAAACCACCAAACAACTGGATGCCGGGCTGGAACTTGCTTTCTTGAAGAACCGGTTGAACCTGGAGGTAGATTATTACAAGAAGCAAACATATGATCTGCTGCTTAATGCTACGGTAGCTACCAGCACAGGTTATTCCAGCGCTCTTGTAAATATAGGCCGTACGCAGAACAGTGGATGGGAATTTACCTTAAGCTCTACAAATATTCGTTCAAAAACATTTAGCTGGACTACAGATTTTAATATCTCCTTTAACCGGAATAAGTTATTAGGATTAGTGGGAGGCGAAGATACCCGTTATACAACCGTGCCCAGTCTTAGCACCGCCTTTGGAAACCCCGCCTGGATCAGTCGGGTAGGTGCTCCTATTACACAGTTCTATGGTTTTGTATATGACGGTGTTTATCAGGCAAGTGATTTTGAACCGGATTCAAAAACGCCAACTACTGGCGGTACTTTGGGTACGCCTGCCTGGAAACCCGGAGATGCAAAGTACAAGGATATTACAGGAAATGGGGTAGTAGACGATGACGATCGGGTTATTTTAGGAAGCCCCTATCCCAAACATGTGGGAGGCTTGAACAATAGTTTTACCTATAAAGGATTACAATTGGATGTGTTCTTTCAGTGGTCTTACGGTAATGACATACTGAATGCCAATAAGGCTTTCCTGGAGAGTTATAACGCTATTGCTCTTGGCCGGAACTTATTAGCCAGTTATGCCAACCACTGGACACCGGACAATACTCAAACCGATATTCCTAAACCTAATGCGCAAGGGGTAACCGGTATCTGGTCGAGCCGTTATATTGAAGATGGATCCTTTTTACGCTTAAAAACAATATCTCTTGCCTATAATATTAATGTAAAACGGATAAAACCGATTAAATCGGCACAGGTATTTGCCCGGGCGCAAAACTTATATACATGGACTAAATATTCCGGGCCGGACCCGGAGGTTTCGACGAAAGGATTTGGCCTTACTTCCGGATTTGATTTCTCGGCGTATCCCATTTCCAGTACCTATGTACTCGGATTAAACTTGAATTTTTAAACATTAAATAATACTACAATGACACGATTTGCCATTTTTATATTAACACTGTTAATAATAGGCTTTAGTTCAAGCTCATGTAAAAAAATATTGAATCCATCGCCCACTGATTTTTTAGATGCCAATACATTTTATCAGAAAAAAGCCAATTTAAATGCGGCTCTGGCGGGAGTTTACGCTACTTTAGGGAGCAGCTCTTTATATGGAGAAACATACCAGTGCTATATTACCTCAGGTGCGGAGGATAATCTGGTCTTTCAGGGCTCTATTGGTAACCCTAAAATTGGTTACTATAATGAAACTGCTTCTTATAATGAGTCCACACGCATGTGGGCAAACCTCTATGCAGGAATTAACAGGGCTAATGATGTGCTGGAAAATATTAATATACCGAAAGACATTTCAGATGATGAGAAGAAAATAGTAGAAGGTGAAACCCGGTTTTTAAGAGCGTATTATTATTTTTTGTTAACACAATGGTTCGGCAATGTGCCGCTTCGTCTTGAGTCGTCAACATCTCCAGATCAGGCTAATAAGGCATTTACCTCTTCAAAGGAGATTTATGATTTTGTGATTGCTGAAATGGAGCAGGCAGATGCCCTCCTGGCGGGGCAGACTGCCGATAAGATCACTAATAATGAAAGGGTTACACAAACTGCAGTTGAAGCAAT
Organism: Pedobacter sp. BS3; assembly: GCF_008274585.1. Classification (GTDB taxonomy): domain Bacteria; phylum Bacteroidota; class Bacteroidia; order Sphingobacteriales; family Sphingobacteriaceae; genus Hufsiella_A. The sequence continues at coordinate 213,033 of NZ_VTRT01000007.1, forward strand.
GTTAGCACGGGTTTGCTTATATGCTGCGGGTGAGCCCATTAATGACAAATCAAAATATCAGGATGTTATTAAATGGTGTAATAAAGTGATTAGTTCCGGGTTGCATCGGCTGAATCCTGATTATAGGCAGGTGTTCAAACTTCAGCTTACTGATCAGTATGATAATACATACAGAGAAAGTATTTGGGAAGTTGGTTTTTATGTCAATACAGCAGCGCCCGAAACGAATTCCGGTAAATGGGTACGTGTAGGTATACAGTCTTCCAATGACCTTGTGGGACGATGTGATGGATGGATAGTTAACCATCCGTTGGCTTATAAAACGTATGAAGGAATAGGCCTGGTTGCTCTTACCGGCACTACCCAAACCATTACAAACGATGTAAGTCCGGATACAAGGAGAGACTGGAACATTGCGCCCTTTAAATATTCCGGAGGCTCAACCACTGCTCCTCCCACTAAGACGGCACTTTCCGCAACTAACATTTGGGGGCGGTTCCCGGGCAAATGGAGAAGAGAAGAAGAAATTGCTCCTCATGATCCCACAAAAAGTCCGGCTAATATTCCGATCATACGCTATGCTGATGTTTTATTAATGCTGGCCGAAGCAGAGAACGAACAGAACCACGGGCCTACCGATGAAGCAGTGGGTTATGTAAACCAGATAAGAGATAGGGCATATATGGAAAGCACTCAGGGGAAAATGCTGATTAATAATATCGTTGTTACTAACGGAGGTTCGGGCTATACGGCTATACCCACAATTACTATTTCCGGCGGAGGTGCTACAACAAATGCTACAGCAAGGGCTTTCCTGAATGGCACAAGCCTGGATCGCATATTACTCTCGGGAGCCGGAGCCGGCTATACCTCATTACCTACCGTGACCGTCTCCGGCGCAGGGTCAGGTGCAACCGCCAAAGCAGTTGCTTTAACGGATTACCACCTGAAGCCGGAACAGTATGAAAACTATGATGCGTTTCGGAAGGCTATACAGGATGAACGGTTAATGGAATTTAACGGCGAATTTTTGAGAAGACAAGACTTGAAACGCTGGGGCATTCTGATACCAACAGTAAAAAGGATGGCTGAGGTTGCCCGATCCGGCGATCCGGCTATGGGAATCGCTGCCTGGAAATCTGGAAGTGGTGTACCAGCCCAGGCACATTTTGTACTGCCTGGAGATAATATATCAGAAAAAGATATGTATCTGCCTATTCCGCTTCAGGAGTGGTTGTATAACAAACTTGCTGACCAAAATGATGGATTTAAATAACAGTAGGTTTACCGGATGTGGCAGATCAGAAGAATGATGACGATTTTAAACAAATAATTTATGAAACATGTGCTCGCTTTAGACGGCGCTTTAAGCAAATTTAAACCTCTCCAAACAATTATAAGTTATGATGACTTCGACAGGGGACTCTGTGGCTGGATAGATCTGCACCCGAACTATGTAGGCGAAAATTTTAATACACTGCGTTACAGTCATGTGGATAAAACGCAATGGGGCCCAATCATGCTGAGCTCAGCTAGTTTCCGCTTTGCAGGAACGCATGGTTCTATGGATGGTACCTACTCCATGAAACTATCAACGCGGCCTGTTGCCGGTAAGTATACGAAAGCTCCGGTACCGGGAAGTTTATCGCATGGCATTAAACGGCTGACAACACATCTTCCCAAAGGCCTCCGGCAATTCGAAATGTGGTATGCGTATACCCCAGAGCAGGACCGGCAGGGATTAAGCGAACAGGCAATGAGGGCGTTCGGAATGTTTTTCGATATCCAGGACGATGATTACCGCTATTTCATTGGTGCACGATATTTGAATGCTGTAGATGGACAAATGGTGAGAAAATGGCAGGTCTTTCAGGCAAAGGACGTAAGTGACTTAGAATGGGCATACGGTGTTGAAAACGATTGGTGCAAACGCGGTATTGATGCCATGTGGTATGGTAAGCGTCGGCAGGATGGATCTACGGATGGTTTTGAATGGATTCCGGAGGGTTACCAGGATCTATGTTATAACGAAAGCGATGATAAAATTAACTGGAGCTATTTCCGTCTGCTTATTGATACGGAAAAAAGGGAGTATGTGGAACTGCAATCTGGTAGCACTGTTTTTGATCTGCGGGGGATGAAACCTACACTTACAGCCCCCTATGCACGGATAAAAGGACTTTTTAACCCCGGAGTTTGGGTTGAGAATGACACCGACCGACGCGTATTTTTTTACATCGATTCAATAGTTATTTCAGGAGGAGATGAATAATGAAAAACTTTCAGGCATCGGCGGTGGAACGCCGCATAACAGTAACGCATGATTTTGCATCTCATCCGATGGAAGCGGGCTGGGCTTCAGAAGCTATATTCTTTATAATCGTTGAAGAAGTGTCAGGAGCACAAGCCACGCTGGAAACCTCGGTGGAAATATCCGCGGATGGTATTAACTGGATTGATGAAGGAACATCGTTCGCCGCAATTCATTCGCCGGGACATTACGCTGCGAAAGTATCCCATTTCGGTAACTGGTTACGGGTTCATGGTAAAATTACCGGAACAAATCCTGCGTTCAAGCTTTCCGTTCATCTTCATCTTAAGGGTTAAGGCATGCATCAGATTGATTATATAATCCTGATTGTATACTTTGTTGGCGTTGTGGTGTTGGCTGGTTTCTTCAGCAGATCGCAACGCTCCCTGAAAGACTATCTGATGGGAGGCCGGACCATCCCGTGGTGGGCAGCTGCACTGGCGGGAATTGCAACAGTAACCAGCGCCATTTCTTACATTGGTGCTGTGGGTTTGGGGTACAGCACCAACTTTTCTTTCCTGCAATACCGCCTGGCCATACCCATTGCCGCTTATATTATTTGCATAATTATCTTACCGTTCTTTTTTAAACTCAAGCTTTACTCTATTTATGAGTACCTGGAAAAGCGCTTTAACCTTACCGTGAGACTGGTGGGCAGTGGATTATTTATCCTGTTTAAAAGCTGCTTTTTAGCCGTTGGGATCTATGCACCCGCTATTATATTAAGTACGCTTACGGGTTTAAATATATTCTGGGTGGTGCTGATAACCGGTATAGTAACTACTTTATACACCATGGCGGGTGGGATGAAAGCCGTGATCTGGACAGATATCCCCCAGTTGATCATCAAGTTTGGGAGCATATTTGTCATTATCGGCGTAGCAGTGGCGGGAACTGACGGCGGATTTAGTACAGTATGGCAACTGGCTCATGAACATGGAAAATTTGAATTCTTTAATTTTTCAACCGAACTCTCAAAACCATATACGGTCTGGAGCGGAATCATCGGGGGAACTTTTCTGATGGTTTCGCAATTTGGAACAGACCAGGCCGAAATGCAACGGTTTTTAACAGTCAATTCGCTTCGCAAAGCTAACTATGCTTTTATTGTATCCTTGCTGGTAGCTACTTTGATAGGGTTCCTGATCTTTTTTGAAGGAGCAGTTCTATTTGCTTTTTTTCAAAATAAGGGAGAATCCAACATCCCTACAAACCAGGTTTTTATCAGGTTTGTGATTGAAGATTTGCCCATCGGTTTCCGGGGTTTCCTGATAGCTGCGCTTTTTGCTGCCGCCATGTCTACTATTAGTGGCGTCTTGAATTCACTGACAACGGTAACCCTGTCCGATTTTTACAATCGTTTTAACAAAAAAGAAGCATCGGTTCGCCGGGCGAGGATAATTACCTTGTGTTTTGGCGTGTTTTCGACACTGCTGGCCTGTTTAGGTGGCGTGTTAGGTAATCTGCTGGAAACGGCTACAACGATCAATAATTTTTTTGGAGGAGCCCTGGTAGGTATTTTTTTATTAGGCATGCTCAGCAAACGGGCGAATCCAAAAGGTGCATTAATTGGGTTTATAGTGGGGTTTATTACGGTGGTCTGCATAGCCGGTTTTACAGATATTTCTTTTATGTGGTATAGTGCATTCGGAGGCGTAACAACTATGCTGGTAGGATGGGGTATTTCCATTATTTGGAAAGAAAATCCTTCAAAGCAGCAAAGCGAACCTTTGGAACGAATTTCAAACGAGTATTCTTCTTAACGAATATTAATAATGATAAAATGAACCCAAGAACGATGCATACGGCACGCCTCCTGATTTTGATAAGCATAGCATTTTTTGCCGGGCCGGGGCGTAGTAGTGGAAATTACCGGTTCTTTCCTCAAGACAGTATTTTAAAATGGAATAGTTTCAGCCCTTATATCCGGGAGTTTAATGCAAACGATGATGAATCGGTAGTCCAGTTTATACCTAATCAAGGCGCTGATGAGTTTCTCAAAAATAATATACCTTATTTTAATTGTCCCGATAAAGCACTGGAAAAAACGTATTACTTCAGATGGTGGATATACCGGAAACATATACAAAAAACGCCGGAAGGATTCGTGATAACAGAGTTTCTTCCTAAAGTTCCGCAGGCCGGGAAATATAATACAATCAGTTGCCCGGCATCTCATCATTTTTATGAAGGGCGATGGTTACGCAATCCAACGTATTTACAGGATTATGCCAACTTCTGGTTTAAAGGTGGCGGCTCGCCACGTTCTTATAGTTTCTGGCCGGCAAACGCTATACTGGCGTATGCAAAAGTGTTTCAGGATAAAAACCTGGTGACAGAGTTGTTGCCTTACCTGGTTGATAATTACCGGGCATGGGAAAAAACTAATTTATGTCCGGACGGATTATTTTGGCAGGGCGATCTTCGGGATGGCATGGAAGCATCAATAGGAGGTTCTGGCAAGCGGGCTACGATTAACTCCTATATGATTGGTGAAGCAACAGCAATTGCGGCGATTGCGAAATTAGCGGCGAATAAGACTATAGAAGAGGAGTTTTCCAATAAGGCTTCCCGCCTGAAGCAATTGCTGCTTACAAAACTATGGGATCCACAAGCCGGGTTCTTTAAGACATTACCTTTAAGCAATGAGGAATTCTCTAAAATATCTATTCCCGAAAGATATAAAAAATCGTTTCATGTTTTTCCTGCCGACTCCGTTAAACTGGTGGATGTAAGAGAACTGCATGGATATACACCCTGGTATTTTAATATTCCTGACAAGCAACAATCCGTAGCATGGAAATTTCTGGTAGATACAAACGGTTTTAAAGCCCCTTTCGGACCAACAACTGCCGAGCGGGCTCACCCCGATTTCAGAATATCCTATGAAAGCGAGCCATATATATGCCAGTGGAACGGACCCAGTTGGCCTTATGCTACCGCGATAACGTTAAAGGCCATGGGAAACTTATTACGTAACTATAGTCAGTCCTTTGTTACCCGGAATGATTTTATTCAGGTTCTGGAAACCTATTCAAACAGTCACCGGCTTATCAATGAAAAAGGCAAACGGGTTTTCTGGATCGACGAAAATCTGAATCCGTTTACAGGAGAATGGCTGTCAAAGGAAATCAGTACAGCAAAAAGGGGAATACATTATGGCAAGGATTATAATCATTCGGAGTTCTGTGACATTATTATCAGTGACCTGATGGGTATCCAGCCATCTATGAACAATGAAATAATTATCGATCCTTTAGTTCCCAATAACTACTGGAACTGGTTTTGCCTCGACCGGGTTAATTATCATAATAAGACGATTTCTATAGTTTGGGATAAAGATGGCTCTAAATACAAGCTGGGAAAAGGCTTTTCGGTATATGTCAATGGAAAATTAAAATATCATTCAGGTTCAATAACAAAAGTTGTTATTCCTATCTGAGGTACAATCAGGCATTGAACATAATGGGATTAACTTTAGTAGAATATGTTTTTGAGACCAGGTTTAGCGAACATTAATTAAAAACTAAAGACATACAGATGAAAAATAAGATTAAAAAAATTATAGGGTTGCCAAGTCTCTTACTTCTGATACTGGTGGGTAAAGCCCTCGGCCAGGAACCGGTTGCAACAGATTTGTATAACCTGTCTAAAATCAAAAGCGGGATGCACAATCGTCGTATCAGTAGCTCTGATCCGGAAGGAGGTAATAATGACAGATTGGTTAATATCAAGCCGGGAGAGAAACGAACCATTGCTGAAATATCGGGCGCTGGCATTATCAATCACATCTGGATAACCATAGCCCCGCGTTTTGACAAGGCCAGCAGGAATGATATCATTTTGCGGATGTACTGGGACGGCAACCCGTATCCTTCGGTAGAATCGCCTATTGGTCCGTTCTTCGGGCAGGGGTGGCAGGAGCAGTATATCTTTTCCTCACTGCCGCTGGCAGCCGGTCCGGATAAGGGCTCTGCGCTGGTATCTTATTTTACCATGCCCTTTGCCAAAGGAGCAAAAATAGAGATAGAGAACCAGACAGGAGTTGAGCTACGGGCGTTCTATTTTTATGTGGATTATGTAGAAATGAAAGAACTTCCTCAGGGTATGGGTCGTTTTCATGCCTGGTACAATCATTCGTTGACAAAACCAGCACCGGAACCCCAAAATGCTACACAAAAAGGCAAAAATACAACCGGGGCAGATAACTATGTTTTTGCAGATGTTCAGGGAAAAGGGCAGTTTGTAGGCGTTAATTACTATGTACAGAATCCTTCTTCAAACTGGTATGGAGAAGGAGATGATATGTTTTTTGTTGACGGAGAAGAAAAGCCCTCCTTACTGGGCACTGGCACGGAGGATTTTTTCAATACCTCCTGGTGTCCCAAAGAAGTATATATGCATCCCTACTATGGTTACGCCCGGGTAAGCAATGAATTTGGGTGGCTGGGAAGGGCGCATGCCTATCGTTTCTTTATCACCGATCCGATTTATTTCGAAAAAGGCCTCAAGGCAACTATAGAACATGGTACGGCTAATAACCTGACACTGGATCTGGCTACTGTGGCGTATTGGTACCAGGATAAAGCCGTCAAATTGCCGCCGGCTCCAACAAAGGAAATGCGGAAGCCAAAGCCGCTAATAGGCCCCGCGGATGTGAACAGGTGGCGGCAGAGCTGGAACGAAAAAATGGGTGCAGATTCCACGCTTTGGGGAAATGAAAAATAAGGTATTAACACATATCCATTACACGTGAAAAAATATATTTTATGGCTGTGCGGGTTTTCTCTGGTCTGCTTTTATCAGCAGGGCTATTGTAGTGCCGACTCATCCCGGTATGTGTACAGGGACAATTTTGAGAACGAATTAAAAAATACTGATCCCAGCCACTGGATTGAGAATAACCGGGCAGACAACTGGAAAGTTATAGATGACAACGGTAATAAAGTGTACCGTGTAAAAAACAGTGGCGATCTTTCTTATTCCTGGCTACATGTTTTTGAAAAGAACGTGGTTTTTCAAGCCCGGTTTAAAGTCGTTGGCAGGAAGAGCGCCGGAGCTTCCATAGGATGTTCTGTCAGGTTCAATTCAGCAGAAGCACAGGTATTTCTCCGGTATGATGTAAGTGAAGGTTGCTGGTATCTGATGGAAAGACAAGGTTATGACTTCAAGCCTGTTGTACTCGCCAAAAGCACTCAGCAAAAGCTGAATACAGGCGTATGGAACCAGGTTAAGATTGTTTCTGACAATAACAGGGTTATATTTTATTGCAATGATATGAACCGTCCGTTGCTGAGATCAGATTCGCTCAGACACCTTTCACCGGGGCGGGTGGCTCTTTTTGCAGAGAAGGCCGAGGTTTATTTTGACGATATAGACCTCAACCTTGTCAGCAGACAGGGAAGGGTAAATGATGGGGTGCTGGAGTATAATCTCAATCCGGAAGATGGAAAATTCCGGGAAGGTGCATCAATAATTGAAAAGAAGAATGGCGAACTGGTGTTGTTACAACGGTCGGAAGAATATCATTCAACCGATAGCGGCGCCACCTTCAAAGGCCCTTTTCCTATTACATGGCCGTATAATAATGATGCCCATCATAGTGTTCTGCGCCTGAAATCAGGCCGTATTTTGAAGATGGTAGCCGAATATAACATCATTGGGAAGCATGCTGCTGACGCACCGCTTCGGTTTCGGGCCAAAATATCGGACGATGATGGAAAAACCTGGTCAGATGGGGGAACTACCTGGGACGATTTTGTACCCGATGCCTTAACGATGAATGATAAGATCACGCAGATGCCCGACGGTAGGATCTTCTTTGTGATTACCCGGCGCACTCATGTTGAACAACCTACGAGAGGACATAAATCGGTTATTTATTACAGTGATGATGAGGGAAAGACCTGGCATGAATCCGGCAACGATACTAAACCCCTTACCAAACTGGATCATTATTGCGAAAGCAAGGTTATCTATACCACTGATGGAAAGCTACGTTTATATACGCCCTGGTCTGAAGCGCCCAGCATTCATTATGCAGAATCAGATGATAATGGAGTGACCTGGAAAGGCGATCATCCCAGTGATTCGCTGAAAAATTCGCGATCTTCTTTTGCCTTGATCGAGGATCCTTATGCAGATAAGCCTACTTTTTATATGACTTGGGTATATGACGATCTGTATGCCTCCCTGATAAATTACCTGCCGCGTGACCGGCTGGCGTTGGCCAGGAGCTATGACGGAAAAACCTGGGAATACCTGATGGATGTAGAGCGATGGATCAGTCCCAATGTAGAGGGTAGCAACCGCTCTATTGTGCAGATTTTGGATCCAAGCTTAACAGCAACAAAAGACTATTTACTGATTACGATCGGTCGTTCTGAAAAAGGGGCAAAGAAGGGACACAATGAACAGCGGCTGCGGGTATATCGTATTGACAAAGCAAAGTTGCGACCCTATACTTCCTGGCCAACGGTATATTGATATTATAATAGAAAATGGACAATTCTGCTAAAAAAATTATAACGCCACTTTTCCGTAAGGCTCTGCCGCTTATATGTCTTTTGATAGGTTATACCTGTGGTGTTTCAGCGCAGTATGATCCGCATAGTTTTAAATGGCAGGAGTTAAAGGCTAAAACATGGGATCCAGGACAGAGCATTCCCGGCCTCGCAGGTCATTTCTCGGGCATAAGCAATAATGTGCTATTAATTGCAGGAGGTACACGGTTTGCTGACGGTCAAACTCCCTGGAACGGAGCTGCTAAAATATGGAGCGACAAAATCTATGTGCTGCAGCAGAAAGGCAATACTGATTATGAATGGGCAGATTCGTCTTATCACATGCCGGCAGCATTATCGTACGGTGCTTCTGTTACAGTGCCTGACGGCTTACTATGTATCGGCGGGACAGACGGAACAAATAATTCAAGCAAGGTTTTTCTCCTGAAATGGAATCCTGACGCAAAAACGGTGGAGACGGAGTATTTTCCATCTTTACCCGTTCCGCTGGCTTATTCGGCAGCAGTATTTCTGAATGGAACTGTTTATGTTGCAGGAGGATGCGAGACCGGAGCTAATAATATATCCACTAATCACTTCCTTGCACTGGACATATCAGGAACTGATCTTTCGCATCGAAAATGGAAGGAATTATCTTCCTGGCCTGGTCCGCCCAGAAGCATGCCCGTAATGTGTGAACAGAGCAATGGTGTAAGAAATTGCATTTATCTGTTCAGCGGGTTGCAGATGTCAGAGAAAAAGGCCGGTCTTTTATCCGACAGCTATTGTTATGATCCCAAGACGAACAGTTGGCGTGAGCTAGGAGATATTAAGCTGGGAAATGAAGATAAGCGTTGTATTTCAGGAGCAGGGGCAGTTAAAATAGGCCTTGATCATATTTTAGTGTTTTCGGGGGCTGATAATACAGCGCACCGCCATTTTCGGGATGTACTGGCTGCTTATAGTCAGGCAAACGGTACTATAAAAGACAGTTTGCGCAAGCAACTCAATGAAATACAGGCTGCACATCCCGGGTACTCAAAAGACGTGCTGGCATATCATACCATAACCGATCAATGGCTTAAGGTAAGCGAGTTTCCGGGTATGGCGCCGGTTGTAGCTCCTGTTGTACAATGGAATAATGCTATCGTGATAGCCGGCGGGGAAATTAAGCCGGCCGTACGATCGGCCAATATCTGGAAAATAATCGTCAGCCCGCGGCAGGCTTCTGCCCTGGGTTGGATAGACTACCTGTTAATAAGCATATACTTCCTGGTGATCCTATTTATTGGTTACCGGTATAAAAAACGGGTGAAAACCACCAACGATTATTACAAAGCGGGTGGCAGGGTGCCTGGATGGGCATCGGGTGTGGCCATCTTCGGTACGCTGCTTAGCGCTATCACTTTCCTTACCACGCCGGCTAAAACATATCATGAAAGCTGGATATATTTTCTACCAACCATCAGCAGTCTGGTTGTAGCGCCATTAATTGTTTTCTTTATAATACCCGTCTATTTCAAGCTGAATGTTACTACTGCCTATGAATATCTCGAAAAAAGGTTCAATGTAGTTGTACGGTTATTGGGAAGCCTTAGTTTTCTTACTTTCCAGTCGGCCAAGTTCGGTATCATGTTATTGCTGCCCTCGCTTGCTATTGCAGCTATTACAGGCGGTGATCCGCTAACCTGTATCCTGATCATAGGTTTATTCTCCACAGTTTACGGTGCATTGGGAGGCATAGAGGCAGTGATATGGACAGAAGTGTTGCAGGTATTTGTTTTCCTGTTGGGAGCCTTGCTGAGCATTATCGTGGTGGTATGGAGGCTCGACGGTGGTCTGGCAGAAGTTATAGCCCTTAACAGGGATTTTGGAAAATTTCATTTTGTTAACTGGCATTTTAATTTCTCGGAGCTGACTGTGTTCGTAGCCATTTCTTACTGGATAGGCGGTGGTATGGTTCCTTATATTTCAGACCAGACTGTTATTCAGAAATATCTGGTTACAAAAGACAAGGCCAGTGCTTCCCGGGGAGTATGGGTTAATGGTATCCTCATTGTGTTGTCCTCCGTACTGTTTTTTTCTATCGGCAGTGCGCTTTTTGCCTATTATAAGGTCTTTCCGCAAAAGCTGGATATCACTTTACCGGCTCCCGAATCGATTTATCCGTGGTTTATTGTCAACGAATTGCCGGTTGGCATTAAAGGAATAGTAGTGGCGGCTATTTTTGCCGTGGCCATGTCTACGGTGAGCAGCACCATGAACAGTATGTCTGCTGCCGTCATTACGGATATTACCCGTTTCAGGGAGGTTACCGCTAAAAAACGTTTACGCCTGGCCAGGAATATTTCCTTTGCATTTGGCATTGTAGGTACCCTGCTGGCTGTGCTGATGTTCATATATGAGGTAGGATCGCTGTGGGATATGATCAGAAGGCTTACAGGATTATTTATGGGGGGCTTAGCCGGTATTTTCCTGTTGGGTATTTTCACAAAAAAGGCAAATGCTTTCGGGGTTATCGCTGGTTTTGTGGTAAGTGCCCTTGTACAGTATTATATCAGCCTGTACACTGCCACTCATTTTATGGTGTACAGTCTGTCAGGTATGCTTTCCTGCTTTATAGCCGGGTATCTTTTCAGCTTGCTTATCCCGGAACGAAACAATAAAGATCATGTTAATGAATCAGCATAAAGACTATATAAATGAACCGGCCAAAACAATACCGGTGTTGACCGATGCAGACGTGGTAGTTTGCGGCGGTGGCCCGTCTGGATTTATAGCGGCCATTTCCGCTGCCCGGAATGGGGCAAAAACCATCCTGATAGAGCATTATGGTTTCCTGGGAGGTATGGCCACCGCAGGAATGGTAGGGCCAATAAGTAAATTTAATTTCCAGGATGAACGTATTGTTCTGGGCATTCCTGATGAGTTCCTTAAAAGGATGCAGCAAATGAACGGAGCTATAATCGATCTGCCGAGTGGTAACATCCCATATGATCCGGAAATATACAAATATGTATCGTTAAAAATGGTGGAAGAAGCCGGAGTAACTATTTTACTGCATACCAGCGTGGCAGGTTGTATGTATGACGAACATAATGAAGGTAAGTTGACTCACGTGCTTATCGAGAATAAATCAGGAAGACAGGCGATAAGATCTCGGTATTTTATTGATTGCACAGGCACAGGCGATCTCATTAGCAGGAGCCGGTTGCCCTGGGAGATGAGGAATATTAAGAACGGTGAATTGCAGCCCATGAGCTTGTTCTTCAGGTTGGGCGGTGTAGATACAGATGTCCTTAATACACTGATGTCGCATGATGGTGTGAAATATGCCAATGTGCAATTAAATAAGTTATTACAGGAAGAAATGGTTGCCGGTCGTCTGGCGAATTTTGGTGGCCCCTGGGCGGTGCACGGAAGTACCATCCGGCGGGGAGAAGTGTCGGTAAATGCCACACGTTACAAAGGAAATGCGGCCGATGGGATAGAGTTATCCACTGCAGAAAAGCAGCTCAGACAGGATGTATTTAAAATTGTGGCTGTTTTTAAAAAGAACGTACCGGCCTTCCGCAACGCTTACCTGATAGATACTGCTACACAGGTGGGAATACGCGAAACCAGGGGAATCATTGGGCTTTATACAATGAAAGCAGAGGATATACTGACACCTGGCAATTTTGAAGATACAGTTGCCTACGGTGCACATCCCATTGATATTCACCGGTCGGATACCTCAAAGCAGGATGTCAGTTTTTTGCAGAAACCTTACCCAATTCCTTATCGGGCATTAATACCTCAGGAGTCAGATAATGTGTTAGTAGCCGGTAGTTGCCTCTCAGCCACACATGAAGCCTTTGCCTCCGTCAGGGTGCAGGCGCAATGCATGGCTTTGGGCCAGGCAGCCGGACTTGCAGCGGCGATGTGTGCTAAACAGGATTTACCAGTATATAAACTGTCAGGAAATGAGCTGCGGGATGAACTAAAACGGCAAGGTGCATTTGTATGATATAAGAGTACAGTGAAGTAACTATAATGCAGATACTAAAGAAATACATAAGAAAGCCCGTTCAGTCAGTGCTTGTTGCAGGCGTTGGTTTTTTGCCATTTACTGGCAACGCCCAATCGCTGGTTTCTTCTGTTAATGTAGACCAGGCACAATTCCAGATACCAGTATTGATCGATAGGAATGATAATCCGCTGGTGCGCATTAAAGTCACCGTAAATGGAAATGAGAACCACCGGTTAAAGCAGCTTGTTTTATCAACCCAGGGTACTACATCAGTTAAAGATATTACTGCTATTCAGGTATATTATTGCGGGGATGATACGCTATTTAATAGCGGGCAACAATCAGAAAAAAAACTGTTTGGCGAAGCGGCGAATCCAGGATCAAAAGTTATCATTAAAGGATCTGTTGAATTAAGTCCGGGCGTACATTATTTCTGGGTAACCTGTGCACTTTCTAACCAGGCAGATCTGCTGGATAAGGTAAGCTGTCAGTTGATTGAGGCGCAATTTGCTGATGAAACGATTTCGTTAGCTGGCAAATCTCGTGTGTTGAGCCAACGCATAGGTGTAGCCGTCAGGCAGCATATGGCCGATGGTATCCACACATCCCGCATACCCGGTCTGGCAGTAACCAACAAAGGTACGCTGCTGGCTATTTTTGATGCCCGTCGGCAAAGTGCCCGCGATCTGCAGGGCGATATTGATATCGGGTTGCACCGGAGCACAGATGGCGGACAAACCTGGCAGCCGTTGCAGATAGCAATGGATATGGGGCAATGGGGAGGATTGCCCGAAAAATTTAATGGCGTTTCGGATGCCTGCATACTGGTAGATAAGAATTCGGATGCCATTTACATTGCCGCCTTATGGATGCATGGTGTTCTTGATAAACAGGGACATTGGATAGAAGGATTAACTGAAAACAGTACCGATTGGAACCATCAGTGGAAGGACAGGGGCTCACAACCGGGTTATGATGTCAGGCAATCAGCACAATTCATGCTGGTTAAAAGTACCGATGATGGCAAAACCTGGAGTAAACCCGTAAACATCACAAAAATGTGTAAACAGGAGCAATGGTGGTTGTTAGCGCCCGCTCCCGGAAATGGCATCACACTTTTTGACGGTACATTGGTTTTCCCTGCCCAGGGCCGGGATGAATCGGGAAAGCCGTTCTCGACCATAGTTTACAGCAAAGACCAGGGACACACATGGAAAACGGCAAACCGTGCATTGAAAGAAACACAAACAACCGAATGTGCCGTAGTACAACTTTCAGACAGTTCGTTGATGCTGAATATGCGTGCCAATAAAAATAAAGGCAACCTGGGTGCTGACAATGGCAGGGCCGTGTGCGTGACCCATGACCTGGGACAAACCTGGCAGCCGCATCCAACCTCGTTCAAGGCATTACCAGAACCGGTGTGTATGGGCAGTTTATACAAGCATACATTTACAGAAGCCGGAAAAATACGCAGCATGCTGCTATTTTCTAATCCCGATTCTAAAAGCAGCAGAGACCACCTTTCCATCAAGCCAAGTTTTGATGAGGGTATGACCTGGCCTAAACAAATTCTTTTAGATGAGCTGAAAAGCAGGGGATATTCCTGTATAACATCCACAGATGAAAAACATGTTGGCATTTTGTACGAAAGCAGTCAGGCCGATATGGTATTTCAAAAAATCACATTAAGCGAGTTATTAAAAAAATAAAGTACCATAGACATAAATAAACAGATAAATGATGAAGATTGAAGGACTGATAGCTGCTACCTTTTCTGCCTATCATAAAAATGGACTACTCAACCTGGATATGATTCCCGTGCTGGTAGAAAAATTGATTGATGACGGAATTTCCGGGGTGTTTATATGCGGCACAAACGGAGAAGGCCCAAACATGACAATGGAGGAAAGAATGGCCGTAGCCGAAGCTTATGTAAAAGCGGTTAATAAACGGATTCTGGTGCTGGTGCATGTAGGGCATACTTCTATTGCCGAATCACGGAAGCTTGCTGAACATGCGGCGCAGATTGGCGCTGATGCGATCTCTTCAGTTGCGGCTTTTTACTTTAAACCGTCTTCGGTTCAAAACCTGGTAGACAGTATGGCTGAAATTGCTTCAGCAGCGCCTGAACTGCCTTTTTACTACTATCACATACCAACACTAACGGGTGTAGGCATGGATATGGTTAACTTTCTTCGCCTAAGCGAAGATAAAATCCCTAACCTGGCCGGGATAAAATATACGGCATCTACGCTGTTCGAGTATCAGTCTTGCCTGAATTACAAAAATGGTAAATACGATATCCTGTTCGGTTTTGACGAAATGTTGCTGCCTGCCCTGGCAGTAGGCGCAAAGGGCGCCATTGGAAGTACCTATACCTACGCAGCACCCCTGTATCTGAAAATTATAAAATATTACCAGGATAACAATCACCAGAAGGCTCGTGACATGCAAATGCAGTTAATAGAAATGGTGCGTTGCCTGATCAGGTTCTCACCTATTCCGGCACAGCGGGCCATTATGCACATGCTGGGTTTTGATATGGGTTCCTGCCGTCTGCCGTTAACAGAGTTATCAAACATTGATTATGAAGCGTTGAAGGCTTGTTTGGAAGATGTTGGTTTTTTTGATCTGTTACAACAAAATAAGACTGAAACAACTGATATCACTTCCCGGTAGCATAATGTTGAAGATAATTGATAGTCACTTAATGGTCAGCATACAAAGTAAGCAATGAATAAAGCCGTTGCTTATCCCTGGGTTATTGTTGGCGCCTTATGGGTAATAGCCTTTCTGAATTACCTTGACCGGATCCTGATCACCTCTATGCGGGATCCCATTGTGGCCGATTTTTCATTGACAGATGCGCAATTTGGCTTACTAACTTCCGTGTTTTTGTGGTCGTATGGTATATTAAGCCCTTTTGGAGGCTTTTTAGCCGATAAATTCAGCCGGAAAAACGTAATTATTTTTAGCGTGTTTGTGTGGTCGCTGGTAACGCTTTGTACCGGTTTTACGCATACTTTTCAGCAGATGCTGATAACCCGTGTGTTAATGGGTGTGAGCGAGGCATGTTATATCCCGGCTGCCCTGGCGCTGATAACCGATTATCACCGGGGGCGAACCCGGTCGCTGGCAACAGGCCTGCACATGAGCGGTTTATATACCGGGTTAGCGGTAGGTGGCATTGGCGGCTATATCGCCGAACTATGGGGCTGGCGGTACGGATTCCATGTTTTCGGTATTGTGGGGATATTCTATTCGTTTGTTTTATTATTCCTGCTAAAGGATTATGATCCATCGCATTCAAAAGAAAATGTAACCCGGGCCGAAACTGCTTTACCTGCAATTAGTCTCCCTCAATCGTTTAAAGTATTCTTTTCAGAACGGTCATTTTATATTCTGTTGATTTATTTCAGTGTATTAGGCATGGTAAACTGGCTGGTGTACGGCTGGCTGCCTACTTTTTTCAGAGAACACTTTCATTTAGGCCTCGGCGAAGCCGGTATTACTGCCACAAGTTACATCCAGGTAGGATCGTTTATTGGGGTAATTGCAGGCGGTATTATTGCCGATCGCTGGGCCCGCAGTAATATCCGCGGCCGTTTATACGTATTGATTATCGGTTTTACGCTCGGCGCCCCATTTTTATTTCTGATGGCTTCTACCCAGGTATTTATCATTGCCATTATCGCGATGCTGATCTTTGGGTTGGCCCGTGGGTTTAATGACGCCAACCTGATGCCTGTGCTACGCCAGATGGTAGATGAACGGTACATTGCTACCGGCTACGGTTTCCTGAATTTTTTAAGCACCATTATCGGCGGACTGATGGTCTATATCGGGGGCGCTTTACAGGATGCGCAAATAGGCTTGGCGATCATATACCAGGCTGCTGCGGTGTTAATGTTACTGGCCACCTGGCTGCTTTTAGCTGCCAGGCTTAAAAAGACTGAAGGTATATAAAGAAGTTGCCTGAACCTTTTTAAGGCTTAATATGATTTCCCTGCCGGGAGAAATAGCCTGACCGCATTATTTACTCAATATTTTTCAGCATCAGCGGTCTCTTTTGAATAAGTGATCCGGCTGGGATGAAAACCGTAGAACGCTTTAAAAGCAGCAGCGGAATAAGATGGGTTTTGATACCCGATCTTCATGGTAACCTCTTTCAGCAGCATACGGTTTTCGGCTGATCTGAGAAGCTGTCTAAAAGGTTTTACAGGTTTAATTAATGGACGGTGAAGACACCGTCCATGGCTCCTGCCGCTGCTGGTGTCACCACCAGCAGTTCTCTCTGTATAACTTACCTTTTTCATTTTTAGACAGATTCTGATATCTGATCCCGTAGATCTGCCTTGCTGCTATCTCCCCCTACGTCTCAATAGTAAATGAGCTTAATGCTATAAACTGTTTGATGCGGGCGGCAACTTCGTCATTACTGAGTGCAATAATTTTCTCTGTTCCAAATTTCTCTACACAGAACGAAGCCAGTGCCGAGCCATAAATAATGGCGTTTTTCATATTATTGAAATTCACCGTGCCAACCTTTGCCAGGTAGCCAATAAAACCGCCTGCAAAAGTATCGCCGGCGCCGGTCGGATCGAACACCTCGGCTAAGGGCAGGGCAGGGGCAGAAAATATTTTATCTTCGTTGAACAGCAAAGCGCCATGTTCGCCCTTTTTGATGATCAGGTATTT
This sequence comes from Pedobacter sp. BS3, assembly GCF_008274585.1. Lineage (GTDB taxonomy): Bacteria > Bacteroidota > Bacteroidia > Sphingobacteriales > Sphingobacteriaceae > Hufsiella_A. The sequence continues at coordinate 230,560 of NZ_VTRT01000007.1, forward strand.
AGGGCCCATCTGCAGAATTTTAGCTGCGGCTTTCACTAAAGAATACTCGCCGGATAACTGTCGGGCCTCGGCATCGTTAATGGTCAATACATCTACCAGCTTCAGCGTGTCGATCAGGTCGTTCCAGGCAACGTCCATCCAAAAGTTCATGGTGTCGAGCACAATCAGCTTTGGACGTTTTTTCAATCGTTTAATAACGGTTTGTTGTATCTGCGGGGTTAAATTGCCCAAAAGCAGGTATTCGCAATCCTGGTAGCTTTCGGGGATGATAGGATCAAAATCAGCCAGCACATTCAGCTCGGTCACCAATGTGTCGCGGCTATTCATATCGTTATGGTACCGGCCTGCCCAGAAAAACGATTTTTCGCCCTGTCTGATCTGCAATCCTTCTACATTAATACCGTGATCTTTAAACGTATCAATATCTTCCCGGCGAAAGTCGTCGCCGACCACGCTTACTATTTTTACGTTATTATAGAAATATGAAGCAGCCAGACCGGCATAGGTAGCTGCACCGCCAACAATTTTATCAGTTTTTCCGAACGGGGTCTCTATAGCGTCGAAGGCAACGGTTCCGATAATTACTAAGCTCATGCGATATTGAATAAAAAATGCACGCAAATATTGCATTAATAATTTAAAATCCCGAATATTGCAGTCCCAAATCCGGCAGGTATATTAAACCGGATTAATATGGAAAAATAACCGGATAGAATCCTCAGTAGCTCAGCCGGTTAGAGCATCTGACTGTTAATCAGAGGGTCGCTGGTTCGAGCCCAGCCTGAGGAGCGAAGCCCCGCCAGATATGGTGGGGCTTTTTTATTCTTCGCTTCAATAACCTAAAATTTTGTTATGTTTCATATCTACATCTTGTATTCGGAGGTTTCTGACAATTACTATGTAGGCTATACGGATGACTATATGCGCCGCTTTTAGGAACATAATCATTCTGAACATTCTACTTATACATCGAAACATCGCCCCTGGCTATTAACAGTTGTTTTTGAATGTGGAAATGACAGAAAAGTAGCTATGGCACTGGAACGTTTTATTAAGAAACAGAAAAGCCGCCGTTTAATAGAGAAGTTGATCGAAGGAGATGGATTAACTGGAAATTTAGCTCAGCCGGTTATCCCGAGGACTCGGGACGCACGTGCATATTAGCCCTTAACTTGACGCCTATACGATCCCGTATGTACGGGAGGGATCGAAATGACGGTGCTTTTTTACTTTTTGATCAGCCCCAATTTGTAAGTTGTCAAAACTATTAGCACAGACCTGACTAAATTAAACCCGGTTGAAGCGAATACCGGCCTTGTGGCTAATGCCTTGCGAGGTTTCGGGGCAGGGTTGTGTAGTATAAGCGAAAAACGGGACTATCTGTGCCGAAATGATACCGGGCCCTGCTTTTCAAATAAAATATACTAAGTCAACCGCCACTTTGCGGGCTCATTGATATCTTAAAAGCAATAAAAAACTTATCAATAATTCAAAGGCCACGCAGGCTAACCTGTATTTTTTAACGTTCTAAGTAAGGTGGCATGATATTCAGTAGCGTGGGTGTGTCGCTTGAAAATGTACGAAATGCAATAATTTTTTTCAATTAGTTAGCAGTAATTAGAAAAAAATTTATCTTAGGTTTGAAATACCGATGATGAACTTGTATAACGATACCTGCTTTAAGTGCAGCAAGCTGATAACGCAGCAGTACAGCACTTCGTTTAGTTTGGGTATTAAAGCGTTCGGTAAAAAATTTCGTAATCCTATCTATGCTATCTACAGTTTTGTGCGGTATGCTGACGAGATTGTGGATACCTTTCATGAGCACGATAAATCCGAGCTTATTGAAGAGTTTAAGCTGGATACGTTCGAGGCGATAGAGTCCGGTATCAGCCTGAACCCGGTGTTGCAGGCATTTCAGTTAGTGGTTAACCAGTACCAGATCAGCCTGCAGCACATCGAAACTTTTTTTACCTCTATGGAGATGGATCTGTACCATACCTGCTATTCCAGGAGGGAGTATTCAAATTACATTTATGGTTCGGCCGAAGTGGTGGGTTTGATGTGCCTCAAGGTTTTTTGCGGAGATAATGAGGTTTTATACCTGCGCCTGGAGAGCTATGCCAAGCGGCTTGGCGCTGCCTTTCAGAAGGTTAATTTTTTGCGGGATATACTTGCCGATTACGAGGAGCGGGGCAGGGTTTATTTTCCGGGCATTGGCTTTGACGCGTTTAGCGCCACCGAGAAGGAAATTATTGAAGCGGATATTGAGCAGGATTTTAAAAAAGCGGTGTCGGGCATTAAGCTGTTGCCTGCCGGTGCCCGTCGCGGCGTTTATATTGCCTATGTATATTACCTGGATCTGTTTCGTAAGATCAGGCGTATGCCACCGCAGACTATTGTGACCAAGAGGGTGCGTATTTCGGATAGACGTAAAGCCTGGCTGATGGTGCAGGCGTTGGTGAAGAACCAGCTGAATGTTATCTGATATGATGCGACTGTTATTTGTGCTGGTATTATGCTATCATACCGCGTTTACCCAGGATATGAAAACGCTGCGAAACCGTTATTATGAGGCTTTACAACATGCCACTTCGGCGGATAAGCTATATGACGAGATGAAGGGAAAGACCATTAGCGACCCCTTGGTGATGGCTTACTGGGGCTCTGTACAGGCGTTGAAGGCCCGTTATTCCTGGAATCCGTATAACAAGATCAAATACCTGAAACAGGGCTTACAAACCTTGCAGCTGGCTGTTAACCGGGACGCCGGAAACCTGGAAATACGTTTTTTACGTTTTACGCTGGAATATTATATTCCGGCATTTTTAGGATATAGTAATGAGCTGACCACAGATCGTGTGAAAATTGTGGAATTACTCGGTAAAAAACGCTTCGGGAAATTGGATAAACCGCTTGTAATGAATATCGTGCAGTTTATGAAAGATAACGGTAAATGTACTCCGGCAGAACTGAAAGTACTAAACTCGGTAAGTTATGAATAAACAGTATACGTACCTGCTCATTAATTTTCTTACCGTTTTCTTTCCGGTTGCGCTTTCGTTTGATAAACGGGTGCAGTTTTATAAGCGTTGGAAGTTTATTTTCCCGGGTTTATTATGCACAGGTGTGCTGTTTTTGCTGTGGGATTATCTTTTTACTATTTATGATGTATGGTGGTTTAACCCGGCATACATTACTGAAATTTATTTTTTCAATCTTCCGGTTGAGGAGCTTCTCTTTTTTATTACCGTTCCGTTTGCCTGCCTGTTTATTTATGAATGTTTAAATCATTATGTTAAAACCGATATGCTGGCCGGCTGGAAAACTGTCATTAGCAGTACATTGGCGCTGCTGTGTGTATTTGCATTGATCCGTTATCCCGACAGGGTATATACCTGTATTACGTTTGGGCTATTGCTGGTATTGATCGTGTACGCCGCTTTTATCCGCCGGGTAGCTTACCTGAGCCGGTTTTACCTGGCATTTGCCGTTTCGCTTATTCCGTTTTATATTGTAAACGGATTGCTGACGGCTATCCCGGTGGTAATTTATAACGACCAGGAAAATATGGGGATCCGTATAGGTTCCATTCCTTTTGAAGATCATTTTTACGCTATGGCGATGCTCCTGCTCAACTGTATGTTTTTTGAGTATTTTAAAAAGAAACAAGTACATGAGTGAGGTTGCACTACCGGTTTACACCAAGTCGCAGCTGGCCTTACGCAATGGTCAGGATCGTGCTGAAATTTGGATTGCGTACCGCGGTCGGATATACGATGTTTCTGCCAGCCGGTTATGGAAACGCGGTATGCACTACGAGCATTGGGCCGGACAGGATTTAACCCATGAGCTGCAGGATGCCCCGCACACCGAATCGGTTTTTGAACGGTTTACCGTGGTGGGGATATTGGGGTAGCGAGATGATAAAGATACAGAACAGCGAAGCGGATAAGCGAAAATCCGGTTAAAAATTCAGGGTTTTATTCATAAAGCAGACCACAAGCCTAAATCTCCGGCAAGAAGCTCTCGTGCCCGAAAAACCAAATTCTTCTTTGACGCCGAGGCACTTACTTCGCATTTTAATAAGAAAAGCAAGGCCGGCAATGCTTCGGTTCCGGTAGCCCTGCTTTCTGTTCATACTGCGCACCCGGCCCGCTTATTCTTTCGCGGCGTTAGCCACAGGCCGGTATCCACGTCAATCAGGTTTAAATAGGTTAGGTCAGGCAAAGAACAGCTTCGACAACTTTTTAAAAGTTGTCGAAGCTCCGGCAAAAGGAAACTATCTGTGCTTTATCTGATAGTGCTCGGTTACAAAACGAGTGCATCATTATCCGGCGTTTGTAACGCCGTAAGTTTACTATAGCCGCTTGTGCTAAAAACGTTTAAGCGTTTGCCAGCGTCTCAATATCCAGTTTCTTCATTTGCATGAAAGCCTGGGTAACACGTTGAGCCCTGTCAGGATCACTCATTAGTTCCGGTAATATGGCGGGAACAATCTGCCAGGATAAGCCGAATTTGTCTTTCAGCCAGCCGCAGGGGCCTTCTTCGCCGCCCTCGCTAAGCTTACCCCAGTAATAATCTATTGCTTCCTGGTTTTCGCAGCTTACCTGGAATGAAATAGCTTCACTGAATTTAAACAAGGGGCCTCCGTTCAATGCAGTAAAACTTTGTCCGTTTAAGGTAAAGGCAACGGTCATTACGGTACCTTCCGGCATGCCGTGAGTTTCAAAGCCGGCTTTACCATAACGGCTTATCGCACCAATAGACGAATTTTTAAAGACAGATACATAAAAGTTTGCTGCCTCCTCCGCCTGCTTATCGAACCAAAGACAAGGTGTAATTTGATTGGTTTTCATGGTGATTCGTATTAATGAGTTTCAGTATATTTTTTAAAATTATCTAAAATGGTTTGCCAGCCGGCCCGCTGCATTTCAAGCGGATTGGTATTTTCAGGCTCAAAAGTTTCTGTTATTTGTGTGCCGGCATCAGTTTTACGAAACTGGACTTTGACCTTCCTGCCGTCATTAATGGTGTAGCCAATGCTTTCGTGCTCTTTGATCGAATCGTACACGTATTCAAAATCAAAGCTAAAGCTACCGTCTTTAGCAGCCATAGTGGTTTTACTTTTACCGCCTACCCTGAGATCCGTTTCAGCAAAAGGCGCATGCCAGTCATCAGATACAGCGCACCATTGCGTAATGTGTTCAGGAGCATTAAAATATTCCCATACCTTTTCTACGGGGGCATTTATTGTAGTTTCAACTGTAATGTTTGTTTTGCTTGTAGGTTCCATTTTTTTATGTTTTATATGTAATAACCAGTTAACAGTACAAAGGTGCATAAGCATTTCAAAACCTAAGAAGTGTAAAAACGTCAAATAGCGGGGTGTTTGCGACAGGCTTAGCCGGAAGTGCCTGCGATTCCGTTCGGTACTTTCAGGCTTTCCAAACTTAACAGATACACCACCCAATCCCGGCAATTTCGTGTTATTTCTGATAATACATACTTTTGGAAGTGGCTGCAAATAAAATACTATAAAAGAGGTGTTTGTACGCAACCTCGCCGTTACAGATCAAAATAAGGGATGATGAAGAATAAACTTTGGATACTTTTTTCGCTATATTTTTCTCATGTCAGGCTAAGGTTGATAATGATCTCCATGTAATCAACGCATTTGTTAAAGATCTGTCTTCTGATACTGATCAGGAAGAAGATTATTCAACGATATTTTCGCTGTAATAATAGCGAAGCCGATAGTACGGCAGTGGCCTTTTTGAAGAAACAGCTGAGATATTTACATGATCATAGCATTGTGAGCGGCAAGGCGGTTTCCACTATAGCTAAAGGAAATAAACGCGTATTTCTGAAAATTTGCGATCAATAACTATTTTGAGCTGTTAAATATGCTCTAATAATCTATTACCTGCTCCTCTATTTGCGGGGGCATTTCCCTGAAACGGTACTGCTGGTCGCGTAGCTGCGGCTCAAAACCGGCCTCGCGTATGGATTGCTGAATTCCCTTTGCCGTGAAACGGTGCGGAGCTCCGGCAGCCGAAACCACATTTTCTTCGATCATAATAGAGCCGAAATCGTTAGCTCCGCTGTGCAGGCACAATTGAGCAACCTGCTTACCCACCGTTAACCACGATGCCTGGATATTTTTAATGTTAGGAAGCATGATACGGCTCAGGGCGATCATACGGATATACTCATCGCCGGTAACGTTATTGCGGATGCCGCGTATTTTTCTTAGCAGCGTACCGTCGTCCTGGAAAGGCCACGGAATAAAAGCCGTAAAGCCTTTGGCATGTTCCGGTTTCTCTGATTGCACTTCACGTATCCATACCAGGTGTTCAAACCGTTCATCTATGGTTTCCACATGGCCGAACATCATGGTTGCCGATGTTGGCAGATCCAGCTTATGTGCAGCCCGCATCACATCCAGCCATTCCTGTCCGCCGCATTTACCTTTGGAGATCAGCCTGCGGACGCGGTCGTTTAATATCTCGGCTCCGGCGCCCGGTAAGGAATCCAGTCCGGCTTCCTTTAACGCTTTTAACACATCATAATGCGACATGTTTTCCAGCTTGGAAACATGGGCAATTTCCGGCGGCCCTAACGAATGTAGTTTCAGGGTAGGGTAGAGCTCTTTGAGTTGTTTGAACAGGTTCACATAAAATTGCAGACCCAGGTCGGGATGATGGCCGCCTTGCAGCAGCAACTGGTCGCCGCCAAAGCGAAAGGTTTCTTCAATTTTACGTTTATAGGTTTCTATATCGGTAATGTAGCTGTCGGGATGCCCGGGACGTCTGAAGAAGTTGCAAAACTTACAATTGGCAATACAAACGTTGGTTGTATTTACATTCCGGTCAATTTGCCAGGTTACCTTTCCATGCGGCACCTGCTTTTTGCGTAATTCATTGGCTACGTATGCCAATTCGGCCGTAGCGGCATGATTAAACAGGTAAACTCCCTCTTCTTTGCTGAGAAATCTGAACCGGAGCGCCCGCTGCAACAAATCTGAACTATTCATTAATGCAAAGGTAACAGTTTTGGCGGAGTAGTGTATATATTGTATTGCGTATTGCGTACCGGGTATTGCGTATTGTTGTCGTTGTTAGTATCGAGTAGTTAGTTTCGAGTATCAGGTATAAATCAGATTACGTTTTGAGGTTGCTTTTCTTTTGTTCTCTCGTTGTTCGCCTTCCACCTTCCACCTTCCTGCCTTATTTAGACGTCTTCCACATTAGAACAGATTTTCAATAGAGTGCCTGTTGAATTGATAAATTTTAAAAAATCTATGATTTATATAGACTAACTTATAAAATATCCCGGCGAATGTGTAAGTTTGCGTTTGTTAAATAACCTGGTTTGAATTTTTATCTCGCATATATTCTTGTCGCGGTTTTGCTGTTCTCCTTTACGGCAGTATTTGCTTTAATGGCCGTATATGCCGAGCGGAAGATTTCGGCCTTCATCCAGGACAGGCTGGGCCCTATGGAAACCGGGAAATATGGGAGTTTACAAACCTTTGCAGACATCCTGAAACTCTTCCAGAAAGAATTTATTATTCCCACTGTTGCAGATAAAGCGCTCTTTTTAATAGCGCCTGTTATTATTTTCCTGGCAGTTTATATGGGCTTTGTCGCCCTGCCCTGGGCGCCGGGTGTATCTCCGGCTTCGCTGAACCTGGGGATTTTTTACCTCTTCGCCATTTTGTCGGTAGAAACAGTAGGTATTTTAATGGCCGGCTGGGGTTCTAATAATAAATATGCGTTACTGGGAGCTATGCGTTCCGTAGCGCAGATCGTGTCGTATGAAATACCAGCAGGTTTTGCGCTAATCTCGGCATTGATGATTTCACAATCTCTTGATTTGCAGGAAATCACGTTGCGGCAGGGCATTTTAACTGATAGCGAAGTGATAAAGTTCCTGGGTATTGTACAGGTGCAGGATATAGGCGGCATACTGGCATGGAATATTTTTCAGGCTCCGCACCTGCTTGTTGCCTATATCATTTATTTCATCGCCTCGCTGGCCGAATGTAACCGTGCTCCGTTTGATATTCCCGAAGCTGAATCAGAGTTAGTTGCGGGTTTCCATACCGAATATTCATCGCTGCGTTTTGCTTTTATATTTTTGGCCGAGTATTCCATGATGTTTTTGGTAGGGATAATCGGGGTGATATTATTTTTAGGCGGCTGGAATACACCATTGCCGAATATCGGTGCGTTAAAGTTAGCTGCGTGGACAACGGGAGTGGCCTGGGGATTATTCTGGATCATGTTAAAAACGCTGCTTATTGTGGGGGCACAAATGTGGATACGCTGGACACTTCCCCGTTTACGGGTAGACCAGCTCATGAGCCTCTGCTGGAAAATTTTAACACCACTGGCGTTTATTTGTATGGTTATATCAGGCGTGTGGAAGCTGGCGGTAATGTAGTTGTTGGTTGGTTAGTTGTTTGTGATTAATTAGTTGTTGTGGGTTATGGGTTAGGCGGTGTCTCGTGTCTGACATCTTATATCTCACATCTGATAGATAAAAATGCTGTTAAATAAATTTACATCGGCGGTAAAAACATCATGGAAAGGTCTATGCCTTACCCTGAAGCACCTGTTTGCCGCCCGGCACAGCCGTGATGTGAAAAACATTAAAAGCAGCAATTACTTTGAGCAGCAGGAAGGTGTTGTTACGGTTCAGTATCCGCACCAGCAATTGCCGGTACCCGAGGTAGGTCGCTATCAGCTTGACGTTGAGATTGACGATTGCATTGTGTGCGACCTCTGCGCAAAAATCTGTCCGGTAGATTGTATTGAAATAGAAAGTATAAAGGCTACCGAGGCTATTGGTCAAACGTCCGACGGTACAGTTAAACGCTTGTACGCGGCAAAGTTTGATATCGATATGGCCAAATGTATGTATTGCGGGTTATGTACGGTGGTTTGTCCTACAGAATGTATTACCATGACCAGTCAATACGATGTCAGCGTACCTAAGATGACAGACCTGATATATCCTTTTGCGGAAATGACGCCCGAAGAAATAGCCGAAAAGCGGGCAGCATTTGAAAAACAGCAGGCCGAAAAGCAAGCTGCCAAAGAAGCAGCATTACGGGCACAAAAACAGCAGGAATAATGACGGAGCTTGTTTTTTACATATTTGCGTTTTTGGTGCTATTATCCGCCTTACTTGCGGTTACCGTGAGCGGACTGGTGCGTTCTATATTCCTGTTTTTTGCCACCTTGTTTTCTGCTGCGGGCCTGTACGTGTTCGCTCTGGCCGATTTTATTGCTATAACACAGGTAATTGTGTACGTAGGAGGTGTATTGGTATTGATGCTGTTTGCCTTCATGCTGTCAGATAAAGATGTGCTGAACACCCTGCAAAAAATGCAGCAAAAAGTTTTTGGAATGCAGCACATTGCGGCTTTGCTGGTAGCTGTTGCCTTTTTAGTTGTACTGGTGACGGTTATTACAAAAACAGATGCTGAAATCCCCGGGTGGATGCAGGTATCGCCCGAAAAATTTGTTCAGCCGGAAGATAATACCGCAAACTTAATCGGAGTGCAGGTGATGACACGGTACCTATTGCCGTTTGAGCTGGTATCGGTATTTTTAATGATGGCGCTGGTTGGTGCAGCCCATATTGCCAGAAAGGAGCCCCGGTCATGATCCCGTTCACCCATTTTATGTTGGTAGGCGCCATACTGTTTTGTATCGGTTTATATGCCGTTTTAACCAAACGAAATGCCATACAAATCCTTATCGGGATAGAATTCATGATTAATGCGGCTATTATTAATTTTGTGGCCGCCGGGCAATACGATAAAGACCGGATGGGTGGACAATTATTTGCCCTGTTTGCTATTGTGATGGCTGCCGCAGCCGTAGCTGTAGCGCTGGCGATTATTTTAAAAGTATATCAGCATTATAAAACAATAGATCCCGACAAGATAGACCAGTTAAGAAATTAGCAGTTGTAACCCCGAATAATTGGGATTTCGCTGCGCTCAACTTTAAACTTTAAACTTTTGACATTAGATACGCCAGTAGTTTTAACGGATTTAGCCATTGCGGCGGCAATATTGCCCCTGCTTTCTTTTCTAGTTACTGGTTTGTTCGCGAAACCCGGCAAGGGCGCTTTTCTGGCTATCCTTACCATTGCTATTAGCTTCATATTATCCGCAATTGTATTCAGCCAAACCTGGAACCGTTTAGATATTCATCAGCAATATGTCTGGTTTACTATCGGTAACACGTCATTTTATGCCGGTATATTGCTGAATAACCTCGGTTCGTTGATGCTGTTGCTGGTATCGGGTATAGCCTTATTGGTGCATATTTACTCTACCGCGTACATGAAAGGCGATGCTTACCTGCACCGTTATTGGGCGCATCTGAGCTTGTTTTGCTTTTCAATGCTAAGCATGGTTATTGCCGACAACCTGTTATTGATTTACATATTCTGGGAGCTGGTTGGCTTTTCATCTTACCTGCTGATTGGCTTTTGGTTTACCCGCGATGCGGCCGTTCAGGCCAATAAAAAAGCGTTCATTGTTAACCGGATTGGCGATTTAGGTATTCTGTCGGGCCTCATGATTGTATTTACCCAGTTCGGTACATTTGATTTGCAGCAGCTTTTAGGAGAAAATGGCCTTATCATCAATGCCTTTGTGCAGAATGGCGAATGGATTAACGGAGTACATACCATGCCCGCTGTCTGGCTTACGGTCGCGGGCCTGGGATTTGTATTGGGAGCTATCGCCAAATCAGCGCAGTTTCCACTGCATGTATGGCTGCCCGATGCGATGGAAGGGCCAACGGCAGTTTCGTCGCTGATTCACGCCGCTACTATGGTTGCCGCGGGAATTTTCCTGCTTGCCCGTCTGTTTCCGTTGTTCAATGATACCGTACTGTTAGTCATCGCTATAACCGGAACGCTGACAGCACTGATGGCTGCCACCATTGCATTGGTACAAAACGATATTAAAAAAGTATTGGCCTATTCAACCATCTCGCAGTTGGGTTTTATGATGCTCGCTATTGGCATCGGACAATACAGCGCAGCCATTTTCCACCTCACCACGCATGCCTTTTTTAAATGTTTGCTGTTCTTATCAGCAGGGGCGGTTATTCACGAAATGCATCATGTAAAACAGGTTGCTCCCGTAGATTTCGATCACCAGGATATTCGCAATATGGGTGGTTTACGCAAGCACATGCCGGTTACTTTCATCGCAATGCTTGTTGCCTCATTGGCATTGATAGGTATTCCGCTTACATCAGGATATTTGTCCAAAGATGCCATCCTGATATCCTCATTTGAATGGGCTGCTTTACGCGGGTCATGGAGTAAAATCATTCCTGTTACGGCGCTTATCACCAGCTGGCTGACCGCGTTCTATACCGCCCGCTTATTTTTCAAGGTATTTTTGGGTAAAAACCGCTGGCGCATTTTATCTCCCGAAGGACATATTCACGAAGCTCCTCCAGCCATGCGTTACCCGCTGGTCATATTAGCATTGTGCAGTACTTTTCTTATCTTTTCGGTAAACCCCTTATTGTACGAAGATGCTTGGTTGCTGCGTGGCTTCCCCGCGGTAGAAAGCCTTGAGCGTATCAATATCATTCATACCGTTATCCCGGCATTGGTTAATTTGCTGGCCATTCTCATTATCTATTTTGCCTGGCAGCAATATGCCCGGCGGGATAAGACCATATTTACCAATCGCGGCTTTTTCTATGATTTTGCCTTTAATAAGTGGTATATCGATAATTTATACCAGGCAGCGATAATTAAGCGGGTACTTAACCTCGCCGCTTTTGTCAGGGGATTTGACCGGGTAATAGTTGACGGTATGGTACATTTGCTGGCTAAAGTGGGCCAGGCGCTTGCCACGCTTTCAGCCTGGCTTGATACCTATATTGTAGATGGACTGGTGAATGGCGTGGGCATTTTATCAAAAAGCATCGGTAACTTTGCCCGGAATATGCAAACCGGAAAATTGCAGCATTATTTACTGATTACCTTATTTATTGTGATAACATTTTTTATTGTAACCTATTTTAGCCTGGCGATATGATTCTGTCTGTACTCACATTTCTCCCCTTATTGTCGGCTTTATTGATAGTACTTCTGCCCACGGCCTGGCAGCAGCGATATAAATACATTACGCTGCTAACAACGCTGGTACAGGTTATTATCAGCATATATATATACCTTAATTTTGCGGATAATCAGGCCGGTGTAACCCGGGAACAGGGTTTTCAGTTTGTAGAGCACCGTTCGTGGATAGGGTTAGACTTAGGCTCGCTGGGGCGGTTGCAGATAGATTATTTTATGGGATTAGACGGTTTATCCATGCCGTTTATGCTGCTAACATCGGTTATCATGTTCGTGGCCGCCTTATCGTCTTGGGAAATAACACGTAACCTGAAAGGTTATTTTGCATTATTCCTGCTGCTGGATACTGCCGTGATCGGTGTATTTGGTGCGCTGGACTTCTTTTTATTCTATATTTTCTACGAATTGATGTTGTTGCCATTGTATTTCCTTATCGGGATGTGGGGCGGTGTGCGACGTGAATATGCCGCCATCAAATTCTTTTTATATACCTTGTTCGGCTCTGTATTTATGTTGCTGGTGATGATTGGGCTGTATTTCTCGGTAAACGACCCGGTTACCGGAAACCATACCTTTAACATCCTGCAAATGATGAACCCCAATAATTATACGGATGGAGCGCTGTTCTCACAAATTGCTAACCAGCAATTATTTGGTATCCCGGCAAGGTTATTGGCATTTATTATTTTGTTCATTGCTTTCGCGATAAAGGTTCCGATAGTGCCCCTGCATACCTGGCTGCCCGATGCGCACGTAGAAGCTCCAACGCCGGTTTCCATTATCCTGGCGGGTATATTACTAAAAGTTGGCGGATATGGAATTATGCGTATCTGTTTCGGTATTTTCCCCGATGCGGCTATCCATTCGGCCTGGTGGCTGGGATTAATTGGGGTAGTTTCCATTTTATACGGTGCTTTAAATGCTCTGGCTCAAACCGATTTGAAACGCCTGATTGCTTATTCATCCGTATCGCACATGGGTTTTGTATTGTTGGGTGTTGCTTCGGTAACTGCCGAAGGCGCCAGCGGAGCCATGATGCAGATGGTGAGCCACGGTTTTCTGTCAGCGATGCTGTTCTTCCTGGTTGGCGTACTGTACAACCGTGTTCACAACCGCGAAATTGCTAATTTCAGGGGACTGGCGCTCATTATGCCCCAGTATACCGTGTTTATTATGATTGCCTTCTTTGCTTCGCTCGGTTTACCCGGATTTTCCGCCTTTATCGCCGAAGTGTTCAGCCTGATTGGGGCATTTAATTCACAAAGCATAAACGGACTGTTACCACGTTGGATGGCTGTTGGTGGCTCGGTAGGTATTTTATTGGGAGCCGCTTATTTTCTGTGGACACTGCAACGTATGTTTTTCGGGCAAACCCGGCTTTGGGGTGGCGAAGAATGGCGTACACAGCTTACTGATGTATCTGTAAGAGAGAAACTAGCCCTGGTTCCTATGGCCGCCCTGGCTTTGGTGCTGGGTGTATTTCCATCGCTGGTATTTGATAAAATCAATACCTCCGTGCTTGAGTTTGTTAACCATGTATTGAATAAGTAGCGTTAACAATGCAGCAATCAATATCGCAGTCAATAAACGAAATTCTTTACGGCTTAGGCTATTTGCTGCCTGAACTTGCGCTTACCGCGTTGTTTATTATTGTAATTATTACGGGTTTATTTACCGGTAAAAGGGCTGATAAAGTAACCGGTATAGTAAGTTTTACAGGACTGCTTATTGCAGGATATTTTACTGCCGGACAACTAACAACCGAAAGTACGGTTTCGTTGTTTGGCGGTATGATAGCGCTTAGTCGCCTGGCTGTTTACCTGAAGCTGATTTTGCTGTTGTGCGGCATGCTATTCCTGCTTTTTACACAAATAAACGCCGAACTGCAACAACATAAAAAGGGACTTTCAGATTTGTATGCTATCGTCATAGCAACCCTGTTGGGAATGAACTTTATGGCCATGACAGCCAATCTGCTCATGTTGTATCTTTCGGTAGAAATGGTTTCGGTAGGTTCATACCTCATGGTGGGCTACGTAAGCAGCAATACCCGGCAATCGGAAGCAGCTATAAAATATGCTCTGTTCGGAGCCGTATGTTCGGCTGTGATGCTCTATGGCATCTCATTATTGTATAGTTTTACCGGTACGCTGGTATTGGATAATGAGTTTATTGCCAATTTACGTGTCACACCACAATTGGGCGCCTCGCTGGCAGTTTTACTGGTTTTGGCAGGCATCGGGTTTAAATTATCTTTTGTTCCGTTGCATTTCTGGACACCCGATATTTATGAAGGAGCTTCAACACCGGTAACCGCTTTTTTATCTACCGCGGGAAAAGTCGCAGCTTTTGGTGTTGTCATTCGTTTCCTGCTGGCATTTAGTCCGCGACATGGTTTTTTGATTGTTGATTTCCAGCAACTGCTCAGTATAATTGCTATCATCACCATGATTATAGGCAATTTTGCGGCGATATGGCAGGATAATATCAAGCGTATGCTGGCCTACTCTTCAATCGGGCACACCGGTTTTATCATGATGGCCTTAATTGCTTTTAGCGATGCGTCGGCAAAAGCGATGATTTTCTACCTGTTTGTTTATACCCTGATGAATATGGCCGCGTTCATGCTGGCAGATTACATTGAACAGAAAACCGGAACATTAAAAATTTCGGAATACAAGGGATTCGGTAAAAAACTTCCCTTAGCTTTTTGTGCGCTGGTCATTGTATTGCTGTCGTTAATTGGTTTTCCAGCTACTGCCGGGTTTATTGCCAAGGTTCTGGTATTCTCTTCGGCGCTGGAGTTGTATAACTTTTCAGGCTCGGTTTTATTGCTGATACTAATGGCTATGGGCGCTCTTACAACGGTAGTATCTTTGTTCTACTATTTCAAAATACCGCTTTTTGCCTATCTCAAAAAGCCGGATGCGGAACCTGTAATTTTCTCTTTGCCGAAGAACGCCGCTTTCGGCTTATATATTTCGGCTGGCCTTGCATTGTTGCTTGTTGTGTTTGGTCTGTTCCCTCAATTGGTAAATGGTTGGGTTGAGTTGACTATCAGGTAATAATCAAAACCAAAATATTCAGAATTTATCCATATTTTAATTACTTTTAATTTGTATAGTAATAAGATAACGTGTTTACAGGAATCATAGAAACCTTAGGCCGGGTAACTGGTCTGGAGCAGGAGGGAACCAACCTGCATATTACGGTAAACTCCGATATATCATCGGAACTCAAAATAGACCAATCGGTTGCGCATAACGGTGTATGTTTAACGGTGGTCAGGCAATCCGGTGATAGTCATGTGGTAACGGCTATCCAGGAAACGCTGATAAAATCTAATTTATCCTGCCTGCAAGTAGGCGATTCTGTAAACCTGGAGCGTTGCATGCCTATGAATGGTCGGCTGGATGGCCATATTGTACAAGGGCATGTAGACCAAACAGCCATTTGTACCGAGGTAATGGCATTTGATGGAAGCTGGCAGTATACCTTTGAGTATGACGCGTTACCGGGAAATGTAACGGTTGAAAAAGGTTCTGTTTGCGTCAATGGCATCAGCCTGACTGTGGTTAATTCACGGGAGAACAGCTTTTCGGTTGCGATTATCCCGTACACGTATGAACATACCACAATGCAGCATGTGAAAGAGGGGACATTAGTCAACCTGGAATTTGATATTATAGGCAAATACGTAGCCCGGTTAACAAAGTCGTATTGATTGATTAACCTTTCTGTATCAATTCCCTGGCATGGCTGACGGCATGTTCGCCGGGATTAGCGCCGCCCAGCATTTTAGCTATTTCTTCCACACGTTCATCAGGCGAAAGCCGTGTGATATTGCTCAATGTTATGCCGGATTCTTCGTATTTGTATACCCGGTAATGGGCATTGCCTTTGCTGGCTATCTGGGGCAGGTGGGTAATAGCGATAACCTGCATGTCTTCTGCCAGCTTCTCCATCATATTGCCAACCTTTAAGGCTATTTCTCCCGAAATTCCGGTATCTATTTCATCAAATATGATGGTAGGCAAAGCGATATGCCTCGAGATCAGCGATTTTATACAGAGCATTAACCGCGAAAGCTCGCCGCCTGAAGCGACTTTGTTCATTGGTGCTGGCGCTTGCCCCTTATTTGCCGAAAACAGGAAGCGAATAGCGTTTCTTCCGTTGATATTTAGATTATCATCACTAAACGTAGTATTTTCAATTTTGAGCACAGCGTCGGGCATACCCACATCGGCAAGTAGAGTGGATATTTTCTGCTCCAGTTGAGGGATGATTTCATTACGGCTTGCCGACAGGTTGTCTGCCAGGTCAACCAGTTCGGCGAATAACAGTTTTAAATCCGCTTTTAGAGTTTCAATGGCTTCATCAGTGAATAGCATGGAATTGAGCTTATCTGAAACCGTATCGCGTATGGCTTTAAGTTCGGCTATGGTGCTTACCCGGTGCTTTTTTTGCAGGGAGTAAATACTATCCAGGCGCTCATTGACAGTCAATAACCGTTCTTCGTCAATGAGAGTATGTTGTTCTACCTGCTCAATTTCGGCCTGGATATCTTTTAATTCAATTAACAGGCTTTCCAGGCGTGTGCTCAGGTCTGATAACCGCGGATTAAACTTTTCGGATTGCCGAACCATTGCCAGGCTTTCTTTTAACTGAACCCCTGCCGGGTTTTCGCCCTCGCTTATCAGGATTAAAGCTGCCAGCAGATTTCGCTTGATTTCTTCGGCATGACTTAAAGCACCTAGTTCCAGCTCTAATTGTTGTTGCTCTTCATCATCATTCAGAGCCGCTTTTTCCAATTCGTCAAACTGGAATTGCAGATAATCGGCATCTGCCTTAGCCTGTTCGCTTTCGCGGATGAGCACTTCCAGTTCAGCCTGTTTTTTGCGGTAAGCGCTAAATGTATCGCGGTAGCGGCTTAGCAGCGCTTTGTTACCTGCCATAACATCAACTACCAGCAGTTGAAAGGCATCGTCGTTTATTTCGAGCGTAGCATGTTGCGAGTGAATATCAATCAGTTGTTCGCCCAGTTGCTTTAATACTGAAAGTGTTACCGGAGTATCGTTAATAAAAGCCCGGGAGCGGCCATCGGCGGCAATTTCACGCCGCAAAAGCGTTTCATTCTGGTAATCCAGGTCATTATCTTCAAAGAAACCATTAAGCTGATAATTGCCAATGCTAAAAGTACCTTCGATAATACATTTCTGTTGCTGATTGACGAGGTAACGGCTTTCGGTACGCTGTCCCAATATCAGCGATAAAGCACCCAGGATAATGGATTTTCCGGCTCCGGTTTCGCCGGTAAGAATATTCAACTGGTTGGAAAACGAAATATCCAAGGTATCTATAAGGGCATAATTCTGAATGAATAACCGGCTAAGCATAGTATAAACAGTACAATTAACGTATCTGCAAATATGCAAATTAGTTTTTTCCCTTCAGCAGGATAGAGGCCACTAAGCTATTTTTTTAGCAAGTTATACTTGTTAATGTTTGCCGGGTCAAGCGAAGTAAGCAGGTTGTATGTTTTAATTTTATCCTGAGGCGACGCCTGGCCAACCACGTTGACCAACTCGTCGGCCTTAGCCGTAAAGAAGAGTTGCGTAAGCATAGAACCCTGTTTCATCTTGTCTATTTTCTGGAGCCCGGGTAGTGCCGCGATAATTTGCTGGCGACCTTTGGTCTGGTTATCGTACATGATATCCAATCCGTTCCGGTGATAGGTATATAGCATTTCCCGTAAGGGATTGAATATTTTGTTGTTAAGATTTTCGGCTAGCCAATAGCGATTTTTAAGGCTTTCAAAGGCTTTCCAGCCGCTAAACGAAGCATTTTGGGCATTGGTAACTACGGCTTGAGCCTTGTTATAATAAGGCGTTCCGCCATATTTCGCAAAGCTGTCATAATCAAGACCAACTATAACATAAGCGTAAAAGGCCAGCAATGAGCTTAAATTATTACCATAAGTTTGGTCGCTGTAATCAAGCGGCTGCCCTTCAGAATAGCTGAAATTAAAGTCCTTATCGCTGATATTTAACAAAGTGGAATTGTACGTTGTGCCGTATACCGGGCGACTGGACTGTATCTGTGCTTCGGCCTTAAACGTAGCCGAACCATCCCATTCGGTAATGTTAATTACAAAGTTGCAATCAATGCGTTCCTGTGGCTGAAACTTATCGGTACTCCATTTACGGTTGTTCAGAAAATCGCGTATAACCGTTTCCAGGGTTTTTAAAGGCTGTTTATTGGTATTCTGAACCTGCGGCGAAAGAATCTGCACACGGGCATTCAAGTCCTGGCTATGTACTTGCCGGATGGCCAGCATAAAGCAAACTATTATGAAACAACGTTTAATCATGAGCCATTAAAGCTACAATTTTTTTACAAATATCATCGGCTACTTCAACTTTGGATTTTAGCTCAAAATACTCCTTGTTTAGTTGCCGGTCAATAATGGTAACCTTATTATAATCGCCTTTAAAACCGGCATTTTTGTCGTTTAACGAGTTAAGCACAATAAAATCCAGGTTTTTCTTTTTGATTTTGGCTATGGCATTAGCCTCCTCGTGTTCAGTTTCTAAGGCAAAGCCAATTAAAAGTTGCCCCGGCTTTTTTCTTTTACCCAACTGAGCCAGGATATCGGTTGTTTTAGTCAGAGCTATATTAAGTGAGCCCGAATCCTTTTTGATTTTTTGCGGAGCAACGGTATCAGGCTTATAATCAGCAACAGCGGCACTCATCACGGTAATATCAGCATCACCAAAATTATCGGTTGCGGCAATTAACATTTCATCAGCCGAGGTAACGGCTATCTTCTTAATATTTGCGGATGATCGTAAGGATGTAGGGCCGCTAATCAGCGTAACATCGGCGCCGAGCTGTTCAAGCCGTTCGGCTATGGCATAGCCCATCTTGCCCGAAGAATGATTACCAATAAAGCGTACCGGGTCAATAGCCTCGTACGTGGGGCCGGCGGTTACCAGTGCCTTTTTACCTGTTAACGGGAGTTTTTTTTTTAGTTCTCCGGTAAGAAACGAAATAATGTCTTCCGGTTCAGCCATGCGACCTTCGCCGGTCAATCCGCTGGCCAGTTCGCCGTAAGCAGGCTTGATCAGTATGTTTCCGTACGATTGTAATTTGGCGATGTTCTGCTGGGTTGCAGGATGATGCCACATGTCCAAATCCATGGCCGGAGCAAAATATACCGTGTTCTTTGCCGATAAATAAGCCGCCAGCAAAAGGTTATCGCATATACCCGATGCCATTTTTGCAATTGTATTGGCGCTTGCCGGTGCAATAAGTATCAGGTCAGCCCATAAGCCTAATTCCACGTGGCTATGCCATTCGCCACTTTCCGGGTTGTAATAAGCCGTAAGTACCGGATTTTTAGACAGTGTAGCTAACGTAAGGGGAGTAATGAACTGCGTGGCATCAGCAGTCATGATTACTTTGACATTTGCGCCAGCTTTAACCAGCAAGCGTATTAAATGGGCAGATTTATAACTTGCTATACTGCCGCAAACGCCAAGTAATATATTTTTGTTAGTAAGCATGGCCCTTATAGGAGGGTATCCAAAAAGCCTGATTTTTCAGCCTCATTATATTTTATACAAAAGTCTCAGGTATAATGAAACTACTTTTAACTTTCAGCGCTCCACTTTCAACCCTCTTGCTTTGACGGGTTACGGTAGTACACCTTATGATTTAAAAATTCATCAATAGCAATTAACGTTGGTTTAGGCATCCGCTCGTAATGCTTAGAGATTTCTATTTGCTCCCTGTTTTCAAATATTTCTTCCAGGTTGTCATTAGACGAAGCAAATTCAGACAGTTTGCTGTGCAATTCCTCTTTCATATTAGCAGCAATCTGGTTAGCTCTTTTTGCAATAATTACAAGCGACTCGTAGATGTTGCCCGTTTCCTGGTCAAGCTGACGTACATCACGGGTAACGGTTGATGTTGGTATAACGTTTTTTGTAGTGCTCATGTTAATATGATTGATCTTTAATATTTACTTCTTTTAATCCTAAACAGATAGTTTAATTTCGGCTTCCGGATTTTTAATTTTGACTTTTCAATTTTGATTTTTCAACAGTATCAGCCTTGGCATTCTGGTTTTGAGCGGCCAGCAGACTTTTAACCCGTTTAATTTTTTCCTCGGCATTTTGCTTTACCTCGGTAGCCTCTTTCAGGTATTTACTTTTGGGATAATCCTCAACAAACTCATTGTACATATCAATGCATTCGTTAAATCGCTCCTCCTGCTTGCTTTCAATACTATTAGAAGCATACAGGTATTGCGCTTTGATCATCAGGTACGTCATTTCCTCCGCATACTTGGTGTCCGGGTAATCACGCATCACATTTTTAAAAGCAATTACAGCCGAACGGTAATTTTGCGGATCATAATCGCCGGTATCATAGTACAGCTTGGCATTAGCGTATGCCTTGGTTTCAAGCTTATTACGCAGATTATCAATCAATTTGCTGGCCTCGGCAGCACGCTGACTTTGCGGATAGAAGTTAATAAACAGCTGTAAAGCATCAATAGCCTTTACCGTATTCTCCTGGTCAAGCGAATAATTAGGCGAATCCAGGTAATAGCAATAGCCATACATATAGCGGCATTCCTCGGCCCTCGGACTATTTGGATACGTATCAGCAAAAACCTTAAACTGGTACCGTGCCGTAATATAATCTTTCAGGTAATAGTTGGTATAAGCGTTATAATAAGTCAGGTCTTCCGCTTCGGCCCGGCCCCGGTAGCGTTGCATTAAGTCGTCAAATAATAACAAGGCCTTGCTGTAATCTTTCTTATTATATAAACGTATAGCTTCCTGGTATTTTTTGGCAGTATCGTTGCTCGCACGAAGCTTCTCGAACTTGCTTTTACAACTGATAATAACAACCGTTGACAAAGCAACCAGTGTCCATAAAATGATCCGCCTGTTTTTAAACATTTTGCAAAGATAAGGTAAATAAGTAATATGTCAATGTAAATCAATCGTGCACGAAAGTATAGCATAATAGGTAAATTAACATTGGTTTAACAAAGTTTAACATTTAATCATGAATGGATAGTACCGGTTAGCCCGGGTCAGGCCCTTTTAATTTTGACTTTTAACTTTTTGAAAAGGGAGGCCCGTATTGCTTCGTTCCCGGTAGCCCTGCTTTACATTCATACTACACGGCAGACCCGCTTGTTCCTTTCGCACGGCCTTAGCCACAGGCCGGTATCCATTTCAATCAGGTTTAAATAAGCCAGGGCAATCCTTCGTCGGTTAGAATATTGGTAGTTTAGTTTGTTGGAGTTTTATTTGTTCTATAAGTCGTACTGTGGGTAGCAATTCCACAATTCAGCAATAGAACAATTTAACACCAATACAATAATATTAAGCGAAGACCTGAAGCTTCGGGATAACGATCTAACAATTGAGCAATGCGTAATTCCTTGTCCAACAGATTTTTTTAAAGCCCAGGCTTTCCCACTATAAGCTATGAACCATAAACCATAAGCCATTTCCCGTACAATTTTTAACTTTTCCCTTTTTACTTATCCATACAATATGTATCTTTGTTGCCCCGAAAGCGAGTTTCGGACTATTTGAAATCCTTCAAAAAATATTTTGAAAATTCTCTTGCGCTTCACATAAAAACGTCATACTTTTGCGCTCGCTTTCGCGATGAGGGCGTATAGGGAAGAAGGGGTTTATAGGGGTATAAG
>NZ_VTRT01000008.1 GCF_008274585.1 Pedobacter sp. BS3
TAGTATTATATTTGAAAACAGATGTAGGATTTAATGGCAGTAGGTTTGACCATTTACACAAAATTCTTCACAGGCTCAAGGCCGGCTATTGAAACCGGCCTTTGTTGTTTTTATTGCAGTAGTTTATAAAATCCCTTTGTCGCTGTATCTGCCACAGAGCCATCCGGCCGGTGATAAATAAAATAGGCTTGCATATCTTTGTGCCTTTTCATGAAGGCTAACGCTTCATTTATGTGCATACCCATTAACGGGCTATCGTAACCATCGGCGGTGATAGCATCCTTAGCTACAATGGTCACGCTGATCATTTCATTTTGTATGGGATAACCTGTACGGGCATCCAGTAAATGCGATATCCGCTTATTCCCGTTTTGATAATATTTGCGGTAATTTCCTGCAGTGGTAATGGCACCTTTTTTCAGCGTCATAATCCGCTCTATAACAGGTGCATCAAAACTGTTATCAGCCGGACCTTCAATACCTACTTTCATGTAAGTGCCGTCAGGCTTTTTCCCTTTTACCCGGAGTTCTCCTCCTATTTCAGCCATATAACACCGGATTCCTTTTTTTTCCAGGAATAAAGCCAGCACATCCACGCTATAGCCCTGAGCAATGCCGTTCACATCCAGTTTTACACAGGGGTCATCCTTTATTAAGTGGTTGGCATTTAAATGAATCTTACCGGAACCGATACACTGCATTAAAGCTGATATGGTTGTTGAATCAGGCAAACCCGTTACCTTCTTCGTACCAAATCCCCATGCCCGTACCAACGGATATACGGTAATATCAAAAATTCCGCCAGTCTCTTTGTACACCTCTAATGATTTCTTTGTTACTGCCTGCAAATACTTATCGGCTATCAGTCCGGACTGCGATTCGTTGAACCGGCTGATGAGCGAATAGGGCTTATAGATAGAAAGTGAGCTGTCTATTTCTGCCAGCAGATTTTCAATGGCCGCTTTAGTGATGATACTATCTGTAGCATAATAAGTAACATGGTAGGTTGTTCCCTGGGCATAACCGCTGATATGGTAAGGTTTTATACCTAATCCCGGTGTTGCGCCATAAAGCGCCAGTAAACAGGCCAGACATAAAGCAACATTCCGTATTGAGATATGAGACATGAGATTTTAGATGTGAGAGGAGTTTAATTAGCCTACCCCTCTCCAAAGGAGAGAGCTATTAGTGCGCCCTGTCTTGTTTCTTGCTTCCATGTTCTTGCTTCTCACTTGAGCCTTTCGCCCTAAATCTCCTGCCTTAAACTTTTTCATGTTCCTTTAGCTTTATTCTTGCCTTATATTATCGCTTTTGGACTATAAACTTAATTTTATATCTTTGATAACAAGCAATTATTATAATTATTTTGCCATTGCCTTTTCAAGAGCCTGCGTAGTTGTATAATATTTAGCGAGCATGTTGGGCACCTCCCATTCCGGCAGTTTACTTTCTCTAAGATACTGTAAAAATCGCTTAGTTACTTCAGCAAAATGAGCTTCATGTCCTACTTTATAGCTATCCGGAATAACTACTTCCCAACCTTTAGCCGACTTTTTATATGCGATACCGGGATATGTTTTCTGCATTTCCTGAAAATTATTTTGCAGAACCTGTTCGTAATTGCTGTTTATTCCATTTATGGGTTCTATGTACAATACTGGTTTATATTGTTGCTCTTTTCCCTGACGGATAATTAGATTAGCTTTACTGCCCCGCATAATAGAATAGTGCAAATCTCCGGCATTTTCAGGAGCTTCAAAATTCCAGGTAACAGATACCTTAGCATGCACTCCTTTTATCGTATAATTCATTTCCCCGTTAGCATATACATTCAAAACACTATCACGAATATCTTTGCGCAGAAAATCCGGAAAAGTATCTAACTGGGTAGATTGCCGGAACTGGGAAAGATTTATGGGTGTTACCCAGCGCTTTGCCGACAACATTTGTATATCCTTACGATAGTCAAGACTTATGTCAGGAAAACACTCCCACTGTATCAGGTCTACCAGGTGCGTGGTAACATCTACCAATCCATCTCCTTCCTGGCTTACATCATAATACCAGGCCGGACGGGTAAGTGGGACACCGGAAACAGTCTTGAAAAAATGATGCACACTTTCTTTGGTTACGGCTGGATACTCAACCGTACCTTTCTCTAACTGCCCGAATATTTCAGAACGTAATGAAAATTCTTTTTGCAGGATACTTGTAATCTCATACCGTTCCGTCATGATATCATATAATAGCACATTATTCTTCTTTGCAGATTCAAACGCTTTTTTCAACAGCTCAAAACCGGCAGAATTAATAGCCATTGGCTTATCGGCCAATACGTTCAGTCCAGCATCTACAGATTTCTTAATGTACGCTGTTTTCTCCTGATTATTACCAGCTATTACAACCACATTACCGGCTTTTTCAACAAGCATCTTTTCAAAATAATTACTACCGGTATACACCTTCTCTACCCAATGCGTAGGGTCTTCAGCACGATTATTATACGATTCGATAAGCTTCAAATGAGCTTTAACTTCCAATCCTTCGGGTGCATATACATGCACTACCGGGCTAACATTATTGTACATACTTTTTTGTACCAATGCAGCATGAAAATGTCCCGGAGCTAATGTAATTAACCGGATAGAATCTACTTCTGAAGTGGCTCCGGAGCCTTGCTTATTGTTCTGACACCCGGTGTTTATAGCAATTACCATGCAAATGAATAGTGTTTTTTGTATTACGTTGGGAAATTTCATATTAAGTTAAAAGTTAAAACCGATAATATGGGTTTAGTTAAACATATATAAGCTGTAAATACTAATCAGAGCCTTATAATGCGGGTACTTCAATCAAAGTATTTTGTAAAGCATGGCCAGAAATACGTGGGAACAGATAGCCCCGCTTTACGCTCATACTACACGGCCCCTCTCACATGCCCGGGCAAGCCTTAGCCACTAAGCAGGTATCCGCTCCAATCTGGTTTAGCTAACACAAGTCAGTGCTACTATTACTAAGAACATGTTTAAATTCCATAGCTGTGGTAATGTAGATGGACGGTGTCTCCACCGTCCATGGCTTCAGCCGCTGCTAGTGTCCTCACCAGCAGCAATAAAACCATTGCTTCATGAAATTTAAACATGTTTTATACTGGTATCAAGTACCGTATTGCGATAGTCTCCGCCATATTTCCATTATCACTTCCAATCTTTTCTGATCGCAGACTATAGGCTATCTTACACCTCTTGCCATCCACTTGGAATAATAACCCTTTACTCATTACACTTTAGGCTCCCAGCCAGGCTGATATTCACGACTCCAATATTTTAAAGCTTCTTTATTATTCAGAATATGCCCATTTTTAGGATCAATATGTAACAATCCGCCAGAACGTTGTGCAATATTACCTAATTGCACTAATAAGGTACTTTGATGCCCACTAATAATATCAGCATTTAATGAAGTGCCTTTACGAATCCCTTCAAAAAAGTTTTGTATGTGTAATGCATCCAAAGCCTGTGATGGATTGGTCAGACTACCGGTATCCACTTTCACATCATTCTTTACTTCTTTAACTACGTTATTTTTCAGGTCATAAATAGTATAACCATTAGTGCCATTTATCTGCATAGAGCCATTATCCCCATAGAAAATAACACCCACACTTGAACCCTCTACTGTCCGTCCGTTACAACTCCTTCCTTCCCAGGTAATGGCAGTATTATTATCAAACTCCATAGCGATTACCTGAGTATCAGGAGTTTCCCAATCGTCCTTATAACGATAACGTCCACCTGCCGAAGTTACTTTTGTAGGATAATCCACTTTTAGCCCCCACCTGGCAAGGTCAACCATGTGAGTACCATTATTCAACGCTTCGCCAGTTCCCCAGTGCCAAAACCAGTGCCAGTTATAATGCAGCAGGTTATCTTTATACTGCCGACGAGGCGCCGGCCCCTGCCACAAATCAAAGTTGAGCCATTCGGGAACAGGAACAGCTTTCCCAATACCAATAGACGGACGATTGTTGGTATACCATGTTTTTGCAAAATAAGGTCGCCCGATTATGCCATCATGTAATTCTTTTATGGCTGCCTGAACATTGGGCCATGAACGACGCTGGTTACCCATTTGGATAACATTTTTATATTTTTTTGTGGCTGCAATAAGAATTTCACCTTCGTTAGGGTTGTGGCTGCATGGCTTTTCAAGATATACGTGTTTTCCAGCTTTCGAAGCTAAAATAGCTGCCGGGGCATGCCAGTGATCGGGAGCTGCAACCACCAGAGCATCTACATCTTTATATTCCAGGGCTTTCCTGAAATCGGGCTGGGCCTTGGGGCGCTTATTCTGTCTTTTCTCTACCTGACCAATACATCTGTCGGCTGCCCGACTATCCACATCACAAACGTAAACTATTTCACAATTTGGCTGACTTGAGAAATTGTTAGCTAATGCTAATCCACGGGCATTTACCCCCATCATAGCCACTTTAATCCGATCATTGGCTCCTAATATTCCAGCATAACTTTTAGCACTAAAACCGGGTAGAACACCACCAAAAGAAACGGCAGCGCCGCCAATTATTGCTTTTTTAATAAAATCTCTCCGTGTGTTTTCGCTTATTTCTTTCATAATTGATTATTTCTTACTTAGTAATTCCAGCTTTTTTAAATATTGAGTCTATACTTACAGAAGCTCCCCCTTTGACCTTGCTTTCATCAGCAGCTTCCATAAATGCACATATCTCCAGCGTTTCTTCCGGTTTTACCGGAACAATACCTGTCTGGAAGAATTGAATAATTTGCTCTAACAATGGATTATAACCTTTAAAATCTCCCAGGGATACAGTAGCCTTTTCAGCAAATACAGTTCCGCCGTAGGCACTCTTTCCCGAACGTGTACCACGAAATGTACCAATACGATCATCCTCCCAAACACCTATTGTTACATCGGTATCGTCTGTATGTACCCGGCTTACTTGTTTACATCCGGTACCCATTAAAGTAAACAATATCTCTACACCATGTATACCGTACCAGAAAAAATCAGGGTGTGTTTTTTCCAGTGTTGCCGGACTGTAGGTCTCTGCTCCTATAATCTTACCGAGTTTACCAGCCTTAACATCGTCTATACCGGTTATATAACGAAGTGACGAAGATGAAAATACCGGAACATTATATCGCTGTGCTGCATCAAATATGGCTTTTGCATCTTTTAATGAAGCTGCTATGGGCTTATCAATAAACAAACGTTTACCTGCTTTAATTACCGGCATAGCTTGTTCCAGATGTAAGCGTCCGTCATTGGTTTCCAACAGCACAACATCTACTTTTTTCAATAACTCAGAAATAGAGCTAACTATTTCTACCCCCATTTTTTTTACTTCTTCTGTGTAGCCCGGTATTCGTTCAACACTTTTGAGTATATCGTTGCTGCCCTTAGGATATGCCGCTACTATTTTGTATCCTCCATACTGAGGTCCGGCATTAAGATCATTTAATGTTCTGGTAAACGCTACGGCATGCGAGGTATCCAGGCCAATAATACCAATTCTTTTACCGGCTTCCTGTCTGTTGTTTTTTGCATACAACGGATCAATTATACCCGATACACCGATACCAGCGCCGGCTATTGCTGCCATTTTAATAAAATCCCTGCGATTACAGTTCTCTTTCATATTTTGTTATTTAAGATATTAATTTATGGTTCCTGATTGATTAAATTACTATAAAAGGTAGCAACCTGACTATACATCGGCACCGTCATCCGGTTAATCTCCCTGGGCGTATCAAATTGTAACTGTTCCGGCTGCTGATATAATTTATACACTGATTTTACAGATGGCATGACTTTCCTAACAGCTTCCATATCTGTATATCGATCTAACACCGGCGAAATGATCAGTAATGGTCGTGGAGCAATACAGGATATGATCTCCGGAAAATCGACTGGAACTTGCTGTGGATCTCCTGCATAAAAGCCCAACCGTGGGATAAATCCGTGTAAATGAGAATAAGTACGTATACTTTCATATCGACCGTTACTTGTGCGCCAGGGCGAGAATGCTGCCACAACAGCCAGACCGGCTATACGATTATCCTGCGCCGCAGCCATAAGCCCTACACTGCCGCCAATAGTATTGCCGAGCAAAAAAATATGCCTGCGGTCAATATCATTAAATGTTTCTAAAGCATCTACACAAGCCCGGACATCACTTACCATTTTTCCCATTTTAGACCATTCCGGATAACGCTGATAAAAATAGGGAGCTTCCTGATTGCGGGTGCCGAAACCAAACATATCAATGGCCATCACGGCAAATCCATGATTAACAAGCTCCTGGAATAACTTACTGTTACCATTGCCGCTATCTTTATCATAACCATACGCATAGCCATGCGCATACGCATACTGATGCAGAAATATAACAACAGGTATCTTGCCATTGGCCTGAACTTTTTTATTGCCTGATTTATCCACTGGGTAATATAACATGCCGCTAATATGATCGCCAATTGCTGTATAGGGCCCTATATAAACCGCTTTTGCTCCGGCTATTTTCGGGCGACCTATAATACCGTCAATCCAGTCAACCCGTGCCGGTATAGTTGGTGCTATTTCACCAGGTTTTATCCCCGGAGGCTCATTTCCCAGTAACCACTGCAAATTATTCAGGAATTGTTTTTTATGTGCAGCAAAAATTGTTGTATCAGGGTAGCTTTCTTTTAAATGTACAGGAGTGATTTTTTGTGAAGCAAGCTTATCGGCTGTATGTTCGTTCTCCCAAACGGTGAAAGAATAATTATAATACAGAACGTTTTCCCAGGGAAACTGCTTCCGATTGAACTTAATATCTAAAAAATCAATGCTTCGTTCCACATCCCTGGCTGCTACCGCATGCTCACCCATACGTGACAATACACCAATATTATCAGGTACACCGAGAAAACTATATACTTTTTTTACTGATTGGTAATTCTGCTCTGTTGACCAGGGATTTAGCTGCCTTTCTACAATGGAATAATGCAGTAATAATATGCGGGGAGCAATAAGAGACAACAATAAATTCTGGTCAATGGGCAGTTTGTCTTCACGTCCAAAGAAAAATCGTAAACGTGGGTGAAACCAGTGTGCTGCATTGGCACAAATATCATCTAATGTTTGGTCACAATACTGCGGATCACTATAACGCCAGGGGGTAACGCCACCAGTTCCGCTACTGCTTGACACTACGGCAGCTATACGATCATCAAACGCTGCAGCCCATAATGATTGTTTCCCGTTACGGGAATGCCCGGTAATTGCAATTTGATTTTTATTGACTTCTTTACGGGTAACCAGATAATCTATTACCCGCGATGCCCCCCAGGCCCGACGCATTAAACAGGTAAAATCATAATCAGGGTAAAGTGCCTGGTATGCCTGTGTATCATCCTTACTGTCTGCACCAGCATACACACAACCGATATATCCCCGCCTCACGGCCAATTGGGCCCAATCACGATGAGTCCATTGTGTCATATATACCGGTAAAGGTCCTTTCTCTTCCGGGAGCATCAATTCAAAAGTCATTTTAGCCTTATAACCAGGGCCAAAATGAAGCGTTATCAGTTGAATATGTGTTCTTTCCTCATACCCATCAGACAAAACTGTAACTTTAAAATCTTTAGGTGGTGGTGGAATTTTACCGGAAATCCAATATTGAAACTGTTCCTTTATCCACTGTCGCTTTGCTTCCCATTGCTGTAAGGTTTGAACAGGCTGGTTTCTGCCGTTTTGATTTAACACTAATGGATCGGGCAACATAGGGATGGATGGCATTTTGGAGAAATCGGGAGGCAACTCCCCTGAACGATGCAGCCATTCTAACCAGGTGCTGTCTTTCAATGTCACCCGTCGGCTGATAGACACACGATGATCCTTCGAAACATTAATAGTTAATATATCTTTCAAATAGGCTTTACGCTTGTCTACATCCGATTGTGCAAACAGCAAAAGCGGCATATATAACATGCTGAACAAGGTAATTTTTACTGAAATATTTTTTATAATCACTAACTGCCTGATTAAACTCAAAGGATAATTAATATGGGATAAACATCAATACTTAAAACAGAGCCTTATAAAGGCAAATTTTTCAGATTCTTGCAAACGTTTACGTACCCGAAAATATTAAATAGTAAATAAAAAAACAAATTCATCTTAATAAAATGTTATGTGATATATATGTTAAAACGGACTTTGATATAATTTAACAATTGTTTTTTACCTGGTTTTGCATCGTGTATTACTGGCTAAGTAACAATATAATTACCTGAAAGGGCCCAACATCCTGAATAACCATTCACCACCGATATCAGGAAATATGGGCCCGATAATTATTAAAACATGTTTAAATTTCACGAGATCATGTTTTTATAGCTGCTGGTGAAGGCACCAACAGCGACTGAGGCCATGAACGGTGTCTTATCAGCCCATTTACAATTACCACATACATGAAATTCAAATATATTCTTAGTTTTTCATCACTTTGATTTTTTGTACTGTACCATCTTGCTGAATTTCTATAATGTATATGCCATCAACCTGATTAGTCAAGTCGGCATTAAGAAAACTTCCGCTAACATTATCTTTCAGCAACACGGTCTGCCCGGATACATTGACTATTCTTATGGAGGCATTAGAGAATCCTCCCTTAGCTGCTATGGTTACTTTACCCTTGCTTGGATTAGGGTAAACTGCATTATTTCTTTGCTGTATTCTATTAGTAAGGGGCACTATATTAGCAGCATAGGCAAAATTACCATCAAAATCAACCTGTTTGAGCCTGTAATAGTTAACCCCAGGTAATGGATGGCTATCTGTATAACTATAGACTCTCCTGGTTGTTGAGCTTCCCCATCCGTCGAGTTTCTTTAACACGATGAAGTTAACATTATCAGTACTGCGTTCAAGCTCAAAATAGCTATTGTTTAATTCTGAAAGTGTAATCCAGGTTAATACATTGCCATCATTTGTTGCATGTCCATTAAAACTTTCTAATGTAACAGGCGTAGTTGTGGTTTGATTTATTTTTAAGATAAAGATATCCCAGCTTCCATCAACAAGTGTTAAGCTACCGGCATCTCCATACGCAGTTGTATGGCCAATACCTGTTATGTACACATTATCATCACCATCTACCTCTATGCCTACGGCCCGGTTTGTGCCAGAACTTCCATAATCTTTACCCCATATAGCTGAGCCATCTGTCCCGGAGAATTTTATTACGAAACTATTATCCTTATCTGCAACGGGTGCTGTTAGCGTAATATCATTCACACTCATTGAATTACGGAAATAACCGGCAACATACGCATTGCCTGCAGCATCCATAGCAACATTATAACCTGCATCACTCGCAGCGCTGCCAAAATAACGGGCCCATTGATATGCACCGTCTGATGCCGCCAGTTTTACAACAAAAGCATCAGCACCACCACCAGAAGCTGAAACATTGCCATTGCCAAAGTTTACCGTACCGGTAGAATAACCGGCAACAGCAACTTTCCTATCAGGTGCTGAGGCAGCGTCTACAGCTATGCTCAATACGTTCACCGTACTTGCTGTATTTATTATTTGTTTTACCCACACAAAATCACCAGTACTATTTAACTTTAAAATGTAACCTGAATAAACAGAAGTACTTGGTGCACTAAGCGTTGCAGAACCTACACCCGGATCGAAATCAACGTTAGAACCCGTAAAGTTACCGGCAACATATATATTATTATCTACATCAGGAGTAATAGCATAGCTGGCGTCTGCAGATGTACCTCCTACTTGTTTTACCCATACAAAATCACCGGCTGCCGTTAATTTAAGTATAAACACATCCCGATCGCCTGACGACGTAAGAGATGCAACTCCATCATTGCTTGGATCAAAATCTATGGTACTTTCAAAATCACCACTTACGAGTATATTACCACTTTTATCCACGGCAATACCTGTCCCTGTTTCGGTAGTTAACGTACCCGTATTTGAAAATACTTTTACCCACACAAAACTACCATCTGCAGCTAACTTCAGTATAAAAATATCTGAGCCGGTAGAGCCTGCGGTTACACTACCACCACCAAAATTTATTGTACCAGCAAAAGAACCCGTAACATATACATTCTTATCGGCATCAACAGCTATCGCCCTGGAATAGGCATGGCCTGAACCTGCAAAACCTTTTATCCACGTAAAATGGCCATCGGATTCTGACTTAGAGATATAAAATGCATTTATTGAGGAGCTTGTTCCGGGTGTAAAAGTGATTTCGGGGGTTCCGCCGAAATAACCTGCCGGTGTTGTAGTGCCATAATAGGAAGCTGTAGTATATACATTGCCGTCGGCATCTGTAGCTATACGCTTACCATTATACTGACTGCCATATTCGGACTTGGCATTCCCAATCTGGCTTACCCATACTTCTGTAGGGGTTTGAGCTTGTCCCTGAGTGATACTCAGAACAAGCAAAAAGGTTCCAAACAGAGCCTTTTTGAGATTTAGTAATTGCTTTTTCATATTTGTAATTATTTAAGAGTGATTAATTTAGCATATTACCGGTTACGTACACGGTTATAAATCAATTGCTATAAAACTAGACCCAAACAAGGTATTTCATTGCTTTTCCGATCTTGCTTTAGCTACATCTGCGTTTGTTACTGCCCCAGCCTTATTACCAAAATGAGACCGGATATAAGTTGCCACCTGGGCAATATCCTGATCGCTAAGAAATTTAAACGAGGGCATTTCCTGATTATACTGAACACCTTTTACAGTGATTGTACCAGATATACCTTTCAGTAATATTCTTAATAGTTTATTCTTATCGTCCAGTACCTGGGCTGTTCCTTTAAGCGGAGGGAAAGTGCCGGGTATACCACTCCCGTCGCTTTTATGGCATGAAGCGCAATAATTACTATAGATTACCGCTCCGGTTGTGGCAACCTGCTTATTTTCTGCTTTTTCAGGTAGTGATTTTTTTGTTGATGGAGCCTTTGCAAGTTTTTTATCCGTCTTTATCTTATATATCCTGATAATTTTGTCATCCCCTGCTTTGGGGTAACCTTCGCCAGGATTCCAGTCTCTGTTACTGGTTGACATATAAACATCACCGGAAGGTGATATACAAACATCGCGTAAACGCCCGAATTTATGGTCGAAGTATATTTTTTCATCCACCAACTTATTGCCTGCCGTATTTAGTTTCAGAATTCTGAACGTTTGTGTTTTCAAGGTAACCAGCAAGATGGAATTTTGCCATTCGGGAATGGCTGATGACTTATAATAATCAATACCGGCCGGCGCAATAACAGGTGTCCATGCTTTTATAGGTTCGGTAATAGGATGTATATTACAATATGTTTTCTCATCGGGCTGATCGCAGTACCCTTCAACATAAGGCCAGCCATAGTTACCGCCTTTCTTAATAATATTAAGCTCGTCTTCTATAGCATCACCATGCTCAGAGCTAAATAGAATGCCTTTGGAAGTATAAACTAACCCCTGGGGATTACGATGTCCGGAAGTCCAGATGGGGCTTCCGGGAATAGGGTTATCGGAGGGAATGGTACCAT
The DNA here is from genome assembly GCF_008274585.1 of Pedobacter sp. BS3. Taxonomy (GTDB): domain Bacteria; phylum Bacteroidota; class Bacteroidia; order Sphingobacteriales; family Sphingobacteriaceae; genus Hufsiella_A. The sequence continues at coordinate 11,613 of NZ_VTRT01000008.1, forward strand.
CAATATTGATACGCAATATTTTTCCGTTAAGGGAACTGCTATCCTGCGAATTTTTTGTCAGAGCAGCATACCCGGTAGACATCATAATTTTGCCATCGGGCGCAATAACAACCCGTGAACCATTATGCCCGGTATGTCCAGGAATGTCTTTTAAGAGTACGATAGGATTAATCAACGTATCGGCAGTATACGTGTACCGTACTAATTTTGACAGTATGGCGGTTCTTTCCTTATATGTATAATCGAAAAATATATAAGGTAGTTTTTTATCGGGATGGATAGCCATACCCAATAAACCCAGGGAACGAATCCGGTAGACTTCGGGAATTTTTAGTAATAATTTTTTTTGCCCGGTAACCGGGTTTACTTTACTTACCGTGCCGCTCTGTTCGGTAAACCATATCCAATTATCCGGTCCCCAGGTAATTTCCCATGGCACATTGAGATTTGCGAGAATGGTTTGTGTACCAATTACCGTTGAATCAAGAGTTACAGTCAGTTCCGGAACTGGAATATTATTCCTGTTACTTAGCTTATTATTAGTGCAGTTAGTAGTGAGTATCCAAGCCATCCACAGCGTTAAGACAAAAAGTAAAATCTTCATAAGGTAACTTCTCTTTATTTTTTACCAGTTAATTTTTCCTGTAGCCAGCTATCCATTCGCACCCGCTGTTCGGGATTATACTGATGTCCTGATTCCTTAATGATTAAAAGCTCTTTAGGCGCTTTAATAGTATTATAAACAGCATATGAGGTTGTTGGGGGACATGTCTCGTCATTAAACCCCCAGCTGTAAAAACCTGGTACTTTAATTAACCGGGCAAAATTTGCCATATCGTAATACTTAGAGGTTTGTATTTCTTTCTGGGTTACACGGCTGGCATCCTTAAGCATATGGGGCCAGCCACCGGCTCTGCCATGTAAATATCCAGTCAAATCAGAAAGCCCGGGGAAATAAGCAACCATATATTTGACCCGGTTATCTAATGCAGTTGTTGCAATGGTAAGTGCTCCACCCTGGCTCCCACCTGCCACAGCCAGATCTTTCCCATCAAATTGCGGTAAGCTGCAGAGATAATCAACTGCCCGGATACATCCCATAAATACACGTTTAAAATAGTATTCATCCCTGTTATCATAATTAAACAACGGATAGCCCTTGAGCCGCCCGGCCGCAAGTTTTTTATAAATGCTATCCGGAAGTGTTAGGGGTAGGCCATGAATCTCTATACGAAGTACTATAAATCCTTTTTCTGACATAGAAATATCTGCGCTATAACGCCCTACACCTGCTCCAGGAACCTTTAAAATAGCCGGATATTTACCTTCTTTTTTAGGTATACTCAATATACCGTAAATACGTGACCCAAGCCTGTAATTTTGAATACCAACCTCATAAACATTTACAGTTTCAGTACATTTATCAGACAATAAGGTCATGTGTGCATCCATTGGGATTTTAGCAGCTTCCGCTTTAGCCTTGTTCCAGAAAGCCAGGAAGTCTTCCGGCATTTCTGTTGTAGGTCTAATATGTTCTGGTTCAAAGGCCGCGGTTGCTAATCCACGGTAATTTTTGCCTTCAATATTGGTTGTAACGATACAACGAAGAAAACCGGGCTCCTTTAAGGAGCCTCCATTTATGATCTGTTTTGCGTCTCCTAATATTAGATCACCTGTTGTAACAGGAGCCATACGTTCCAGGCCTATCTCATACTTAATATGAACGTCCTTTAAAGGTGTATTATCCTTCAATACTTCAACCGAAAATATTGCCTTCTCTCCGATTTTATACACCCAGTCCGTATGATCTGCTATAACTCTAACTATTACAGATTGAGCAGAGACCCCACTGGGTTGTACAGCTGAAAGAAGACCAACCAGGATTAATTTTAGCAATGATTTTGGCATGAATACTAATCAATTATATTGCGACCAAGTCTGAATTTATATCTACTTATAAATAAATTCTAAACCAGGCAGAAGTTGCCTTGAATAAAATCGTTTACGTACCCGAATTTGATCAATAAAAAATGAAATTCCAAATTATTTCGCATATTATAGTATCTTATAAGCATTATGTTCATTTCGTTAGGATATTCATACCATACATCACAGTGTTGCAACTAATGACGATCATCGTAATATGCCAGTGCTGCTGCTTCTGTTGTAGCTACGCCCGCAGTAGTTACCGCTGTACCGATACTGGCAATACCCGTCCACGGAGCAACAGCACCGTACCCACCCTGACAACGATAAAGCACATTATACTGAACATTGGTATTGGTATTTCCTGAAAACCGTATCTCATCGCCATCAAGGCCAAGGTCACTGGACATAATTGCTCTTTTTTGCGTAACCGTACCACTATTTAATGTGGCTGCATCAGTTGCAGATATCAAATGTGTACGCCCTGTTGGGTTATACCCACTATGGTGAAATACTACGTTATATCGTGTGCTCTGATCGCCCGAAGTACTGAAATTAAAAATATTTTTTGTAATCATAAAGCTGGTACCAAATCGTTCATCTCCCGGATTTACATCATTAAATACCGGAATTTCTATGAATATAGGGTTTACGCCACCTGCATAGGTTCCGTTAGATTTAAACGTATTCTCATATACAACTCCCTCAGTACTTATATCTCCACGAAAACGAACAAAGGAACCTGAACAATCGGTAAATGTATTTTTAACCAGTTTTAAACGTGTTACGCCGTAAGCTCCATAAACCATGTGCGAATGAGAGTCTACCCCTACCCTGGTAAATGTACAATGTTTAACAATTACATTGTCTGAACCTGAATAATGTACACCTAAAGCGCCATAATATGCGCTTTGTAAATCAACAAAATAACAGCTATCAATAGTAATATTCGGACTATTTGAAAATGTTACTGCATAATCTGTAACGTCTCCGGTAAATTTCAGACCGTGCATGAGTATATTTTTACAGTTGGTAAACGCAAAAATCTTAGCAACAGAACCATTAAATACAGCTCCACCGGCTGTTCCTGCTGCTTTTAGTGTCAGTAAATTGGTGTTATGACCAATTGAGCCCAGGCTCACTGTAGAAGTTCTGGTATATGTGCCGTTAGCAAATACTACATCAACTGGTCCGGTTTGTAGTGAACTTTGGACATTTGTCCAGAAAGCGGCATTTAATGTGGTTGAGGTAGTAACATTGTAAGTAGTAGTGGCAAGCGTCTGAGATGTCTCTTTTTTCTTATTTTGGGAAAATGTCTCATTCTGCTTTAAAAGTGCTTCTCTTTTACAACTTACCAATCCAATGGGAAGTGTGATAATAATTAATACGATCTTTTTCATAATGATTTATTTTGTTTAGTTGACTTTTAAGTATTAATATCTCTATCTAACTCTACCTGCCGTATTGAATCAACAAGTGATTATTATGGCTCGATTTTCCATAAGTCTAAAGAACGCTGAAAATATATCGCTCCGTTGTTACCTAATGCCAGGCTTGTTCCGGTTATATTGAGCATTGTTGGTTTCATCGACACCGGATCTAGGCTAAAAATTTGTCCGCCTATGCTACCGTAAAGCTTACCATTGGGGTGTACCAATAAAGCATCCGGACGCCACAGTACTCCATTGCGGGTATCATGACATATTTTATGTAGTGAAATAACCTTAAGTTCAACCGGATCAAAAACGAATAGCGTTCCGGCAGCAATTCCCCAGATATTTCCATCTGGGCCGTTAATTAAACAGGTAATTGCTTTTGCACCTGGCACTGGTATCAATTCGGTTTCTTTTGTATTGGTTAAGGGATTCCAAATAAACAATTTGGCTTCCAATGCCTCAGGCAGAATTCCTAATCCACCCCAGACAGAGGTACCACCAATCACCAATTTGTTTGCATATACCAGCGTAATAACAGATTGACCGGCTACAATATCTTTATAACTATTTAATTGTTTGGATTTTATATCATACTCAACTAATACCCCGCCGTTCTTACCATAGTTAGGAACGGTTCCCCAAAAAACCTTATTTAAATCCGGAATCCCCAGTGCGGCAAATGGCCTGTCTTGTCCCTGAACCTGCCCTATTTTATATGGATTGCCTTTTTCAATGTCCCACGGTTTTTCGGTATTATAAACATAGAATCTTCCATGAGGATAAATGCCGAAATACAGGTTTTTACCTAACCTATTTATACTTTCCGATTGAGCTAATCCTCTATAAACCTCGGTTTTGCCTGTTGCGGGATCATATGCTGCATTAGAACCTGCTAAGTATCCGCCTGTCCATATCCTGCCGTCAGGACCGGTAGCTGTTACATTTATACCTATAGGTTGTGCTGGAATATTTAATCTGACCATAGTTTTTTGACCCGTTTTTGGGTCGAATTTTATTAAATTTCCGTAGGTATTCAACAATACTAATACATTTTCAGAATCCCATGTTGCAGCAAGCGCATTGCTGCCGATTGGCATTATTTCTCTGGGTTGTCCGGTAGCATCTGAAAGATTATATGAATAAAGTTTTGCTCCTCCTGAATAATATATCTGTTGTTTTTGGGGAGCTTTAGTAACCGTTTTAACATACATATTGTCAGGCATGGATGTAAAGTTTCTGGTACTGAGGTTATATATCAGGCTTTTTTTCACATTCTCTACAGTAAAAAAAATACAATCTCCACCTTTCAGGTTGTTTACCAACCCCATATTGTAAACAAACTCGTTACGCTTATACTCTTCTGGTAATATGTCTCTTTTAATACCAGTTTTTACATCAAGTTCAATAAGATGAGCATGTGAACCTATACCAGCATAAATTTTGTCACTAGCCTTATGATAGACCAGACTTCTTACATAGTTTTCTCCTTGAACCAAAGGGCCTTTACCAACATCACTAAAACCATCTTTTGGATGATAACGGAATACCCTGCAACTGGGATAAGAAGCACCGAATATTTCACCATTCTTGCCGGGTGTTAAATCCCAGAGATAACTTTCAGTACCTAAAGCCCTACCTACATTCTCTATTTTATCACTTCCGGGTTTATGCTTGTATAGATACCCACCGTAACCACCCGCCAGATACAGCCAACCGTCAGAAGAAACGGTCAGATCCCAGGAGCCGTCGGTTTTATTTACCGGTAGATCAACCACCAATTTATAATCATTGGTATCGAAACCTAATAAATGTGCAGGAACTCCTCTAACTACCGTATATACCAGCTTCTTTCCGCTATCATCTTTGGCAAAAATGCTACCTTGTATTACCGCATCTTTTACCTGGGGTCCCAGGTTTGTCAGTTTTATCTTATCGGATTGCAGCACTGTATCGCGATTGGGTATGAGATCTATTTTCGCTGGGATTTCATCGATCACCTTTACCTTTTCATTAAATGCAATGGCTGTTTTAACCGGATTCATTTTATAGAAATGATCCGGCTGATTTCTTTCTTCTCCGCATGCCAAGGATAACAGGCTGGTAAACAATATAAAACCATTCATTCAGTTGTGATCTGTTTTCATCTACAATATTGGCTCTCTTTATGCTGAATCCAGAAGCTAAGAATTCTATTCTTTATTTGGTGCCCTTCATACTATTTTAAGCTCACTGCCGATTTACCAATATATCTACCAGATTAGGATATAGAACATTTAAATTCTCATCAACAATACTGTAGCCGGCACCTTTATAGTCAAACGATGTACAAGGAGTCTTTTCTTCCTGCAAAATTCCAACAACATCACGATACCAGTTTGTGCGACTAGGCTCTGGCGTATTTTTTAATGTACCAAACTCACCGACAAATACAGGTGCCTTCAATCGCTTAGCCATATTAATACCTTTCATTATCGCCGTCTTTAGCACCGTCCTGTCATAATACCGCTGCCCGGTAGACTGCCAGTTTACTGGTAACTGATCAATCCATTCCGATGGTACCAACTGTCCGGGATAGTTAATGGGGATATCCTGACGTCCGCCGGTAGTAGCTTGCAAACCGTAAGCCGTTAACAAATAAGGGCCGTAATAATGAAAGGTTAATAAGATATTATGATTATCAGGTAATTTAAGTGCATCGTATTTAACATCCCCAGCCGATGTACATACGCCTACTACGATTGTTCGGTCTGGTTCAAGCGCCCGGATAGCACCGATTGCCATAGCGGCCACCCTGTTCCAGTTTTCCGGGTTAGCCGATACCGGCTCGTTCAGCAACTCATAAGCAACCATCGAGTCGGGATACTGAGCCAATTCGCCCGACAAATCTTCCCACAACTTTACAAACTTCCCTGGCTCATTCGGATCGGTGAACAAAGTGTTCTCTGTATTTGTAAACCGGTGATTACGGGTAATATGCAGATCGATCAAAGCCCGCATATTATATTTGATACACCATTGTATTGCCTGATGCAACAGATCAAATCCATATTGACGTATTTTTGTACCTTGAGCATCCCACAAAACCACTTCGTCTATACAGAGCCGTACATGATCAAAACCTAAGTCTGAGAGTAATTTTACGTCGCGTTCCTGAAAAAAGGCGCTCCGAAGCGCACTATTGTATTTCGGTGTTGAAAGCCACGAAGCCACATTTACCCCTCTCCTGATTTCAAAAACATCCGTTTTCACATCCGGAGCAAGTGTTTCATTCTGACCTTGCCCTAAAGCGGTTCCTTTTTTACAGCCTGTCAATGCAATAAAAAGCACGGAAATAATTAATACGATTTTTTTCATGATGATTTATGCTGTTTAGTTATTTGGATATCATCAACAATACAAGTCTTGTCATTCCACCTTAGGCCATCATGGTATAAATAACCCATTGATCGAAGCTCTGTGAAGTATCCGGATCGGGTTAAGATACAGCACTTGCCAGAATTCCATACGTTTAATTAAAAGAGGGATAACAGAGCAATATCCCCCTTTTTACGTTACAACCAATATTAACCAGATATTTAAGGAACAATCTCTAAGTCAACTTCCTTTACTACCGTTCTGGCCTCTTTTATTGTAGCGTTTGTCGCTACAAACCGAGCCTTATAGCTGCCGGCCGTTGTATATGTATAGGAATAAGAATCCTGGTGGGCATCTGAATATCCTTTGACATTCAATGGCCTGTCAGGACCCATATCTTTGCTCCCAACTTCCATGCCACTGCTTACACACCAGTCTTCGGTATAATCTGCCGTATTGCCAGCTGCGTTAGAACGAAGCGTGATAGTAGTTGAAGTAATGCCAGACCGGCCGGTAGTTTCTTTAGGACCGTAATAATATAACCCGAAGCCTGCTGTTGTTTGAGTAGCTAAAGTGGTTAGACCTAACACAGTATTGCTTTTAACTGCAAAATCTCTTATGGCCCATGTACGGCCTGTACCCTTTGTTGGATCGTAAATATACCTTAAACAAAAGTACATAGGCTTTCCATCCACCACCAGGTCACTGACATTAACCTGTCCGCCACTTATATAGGTTGCATTTGTTGCTAAGGTAAACCTATTGGTAATATCTGTCCAGGTAGCCGCCTTAATATCATCAATGGTATATTTCCCATTAAAATCTGTTGATACTAAAATAGAGAACTGATCAGGCTGTACACCATAATTCACGCTTGTTGACATAGTCACCGTAATATCTCCTGCCGGAAGAGTTCTTCCATCCCGGTAATCATAATCATTACCGATTTCGCCTGAATAAAAAGTAATAATGCCTGGATTGCCAGTAAGCTGAAAGTTAACTTCCTCACCTACTTTGTATTCTTTCTTCTCGGTAGTAATAGTTAAGTCCGGATCAGCCTCCAGATTTAACGATGTATCACAAGACGCCATACTAAAGACGCCAAGTAACAGTACCAGATAATATTTTGATTTCATGATCATAATTATTTAAATGTTATTAGATTACCATCCCGGATTTTGTGTCATTAACCTGTTTAGTGTAACCTCGGCAGCAGGTATAGGCCAGGTTAGCTGCTTTGGTGCAAGCGCATCTGCAAAACGGCTTCTATAATATGGCGCCGCACCAAACACACGGTCTATATCCTGTAGTACACTCTGCATCTCAAAAGCAAATACTCCCCAACGGATCAGGTCAAACCTGCGTAACTGCTCAAAGGCAAGTTCTCTCATACGCTCATCTTGTAATTCACTCTTAAAACTTTGATAATCCATGTTGGATAAATCATATTGGTTTATATCAGTAGCTCCGGGCATTAATTTTCCAAATGCACGACGACGAACAAGGTTAATTGCGTTATAAGCAGAGTCTGTTGGATGCCCGCTTACTTCATTTTCTGCCTCAGCAAACATTAACAGGACGTCAGAGTAACGTAATAAGGGAAAATTTTCGGGGGTTTGTCCTGTCGCTTTAGGGGTTACAACTTCATATTCTCTTCGAAATTTAGCTGCTTGCCTATCATATAAACTACTTTCTGTAGTAGCTGTAATCATTGTTTTTGCCCCATTTGCACCGGTATTGTTATACGTAAAATTTGCAATACACCAGTCCCTTCGCAAATCACCAACCGCATATTTATAATACAGTTTGGCCGTAGCCTTCACTCCTCCGAAACCATTTCCTGTTGCTGTATTAGATGTGAGAGGTCCATTTGCAAAACCCACGTATCCTGTTTCTGTGTAGCTGTCTGTTCTGTTTCCCCAAAACTCTACCTCAAAAATACTCTCTTTGATGTCGTACTGATCCTGCGCAATTTTTATAAAAATGTCAGAGTAATCTGGGTTAAGGGCATGTGCCGCCTGCGTATCTTCTATTACTTTCCGTGCCCATTCCCTGGCCTCCTTATATTTAGAGGTATCCTTTAATGGCTCTCCTGCCATGTATAAACATACCCTTGCCAAAATACCCCGCACTGCCGATTTGCTTACCCGTCCGCCAAATCCAATTTCGGTAATTGACGGAACCAAGGCTTCGGCAGCTTTCATATCGGATAAGATCTGTGCGTATACTTCCGCTATAGTATTCCGGGCTGCATCGGTATTCTTAGCTGAAGCTATTGGTGTTGTAAAAATAGGCACACCGCCATATAATTGAACCAGAACAAAGTAATAATAACCTCTTAAAAACAGCGCCTCCCCTCTCATCCGGTCTCTCAAACTGACATCAAGAGACTGGTTCTTATCTACATTAGCGATAAAAACATTTGCCCGGTTAATACCCTGAAACAAAGATCGCCAGTTGGCTGCAACATCGGCATGACTCGATGAGTAATTAAAATATTGCGGCCCATTGATAGGAGTGTTTCTTGCAAAATAGCCTTCGTCTGACTCTATGCCCATACGGTATAGCCAAACCGTACCATATACAGATCCTAACATATCGTATACCCCAGCCAATGCGGATGTCAGTTGAGCCTCTGTCTCATAATAATTTGTGGGCGCAAGAAAATCTTTTGGCTCCTTATCAAAGAACTTCTCACAGGAAGCAGTGGTTAAAACCACCGTAATCAAAACAAAATAAGTTATGTATTTCATGACACGTTCAATTTAACGGATTTAAAATGTTGCTTTAAGTGCTACAACTACGGTTCTGGGAATTGGATACGCGGAAAAATCAAACCCTGGTGTTAAGTTTGTGTTTCGTACCGAAACCTCAGGATCCATACCTGAGTAATTTGTCCAGGTAACCAAGTTTTGTGCCGCAACACTTAAATTCAATTTATTAAGAGATAAATGCTTAATGTACTTTTGAGGAAGGTCATAACCCAGTGAAACTGTTTTTAACCTGAGGTATGAGCCATCTTCTAATACACGTGATGAATGATAGCCAACTACGCCTTGTCCGCCGGTTCTGAATAATGTACTATTGGGGTTATCAGGAGACCATCTGTTGGCATAAGTAGCGTACTGGTTCAGCCCCCCTCTGGGGTTGCCATTTCCATCAAACATCAGCCGGTTAGCATTATATATATCATTACCGTATGACCACTGGAAGAATATGTTCAGCGAAAAGGCTTTATAGTTCAAGTTATTATTAAACCCTCCGCTGTGAACAGGTAGTCCCCGGCCGATAATGGTTAAATCATGCGGGTCAATTGTACCATCATTGTTCAGGTCTCGGTATTTGATATCTCCCGGCTGAACATTACCTGTACCATTGTCAGAAACATTCTTTTTCAAATTATATACGCCCGGACTTGGATTGTCAAAATCATCATAAGTATACACCCCATCCCAGATATATCCATAAATCATTCCCATAGGTCTGCCAATCTCGGATATATACAAGGGGTTGGCATTATACTGAGACTCGAAGGAAGGTGTTACAAAGAGTTTATCCTGGCCATCTGTTAATGCTAATACCTTATTACGATTAAAGCTGATATTAAAGTTAGATAACCATGAGAAGTTTTTACTCTTAATATTAACGGTATTCAGCGTCAGCTCCAATCCATCATTTCTTACACTTCCTATATTTTTAATTGCCGAGGTAAATCCTGTCGAGTTTGGTAATTGGGCTCTCAATAACAGGTCGCGTGTATTCTTCCGGTACAGGTCAACAGTCAAACCAATTCTATCTTTAAATAAACCAAAATCCCATCCAAGATCTATTTGCTCAGTTGTTTCCCATTTTAAATCTGCATTACCCAGATCAGATACAATTGCTCCCAGTACAGGAGTTGAATTATTCCATGAATAAGAAGCAGAGAAAGGAAGTGTTAAACTGGGAAAACGGTCATATTCACCCACACGATTATTGCCTGTTAAACCATAGCTGAGCCTTAATTTAGATTCTGAGATAAAATCAAGATTTTTTAACCAAGGCTCTTCCTGCATATTCCAGGCAGCAGATATAGAAGGGAAATAGCCCCATCTGTTCTCCTTACTAAATTTAGAAGAAGCGTCTGCTCGCATAGTGGCTGTGAGCAAGTATTTTGACTTATAACCATAATTTATCCTGGTATAACCTGAAAATAAAGAATACTCTGATAACAGTGCTGATGAGCTGTAGGTCGTTCCCTGGTCAATGCCACTCATACCCAGATTCTCGTTCGGAATTTGCTGATTAGCGTATCCATACGCGTTGTATTTAGACCCTTGAAAGGATACGCCACCCATCGCCGTTAATTTATGTACCTTATTAAAGGTCTTGGTATAGGTTAGGATATTTTCATTTGACAAAATAGTACGTTCATTATACCCTACACTTGCATTTATTCCACGACTATTAAAATAACTTATTAAGCTTCCCTGGGGGGTTTTTGAGTTATAAAAGTTTTCTGACCGACGGTTATAGGTACTAACCGTACCTGACATCTTTAATTGTAAATTTCTGTTTATATCGTATTGAATATATGCGTTGGTTAAAAAATTAGTTGTAAATTTTTTATTATAAGCATTATTACTGGTTACTACAGGGTTAAATGCAGCATAATATTGAGTCAATGATTCTTCATCCATATCCTCATCCAGCAGGTTTACGCTATCGCTACTGGTAACAGGTCTGAACCCCCAGGCCCTACTAAGCAGATAAGTTGTATACGAGCTACCTTCACCTTCGGCCACAACAGAACCAAAAGAGGTTTGCTTGGTCATATTAGCATTAATACCTGCTTTCAGTTTTTTGCTGATGACCTGGTCAACATTTACCCGCCCCTGATATTTATCATATCCCGTATTTATAATGATCCCATCCTGGCTATATGCAGAGGCCGAGATTGCATATTTTGTTTGTGCGGTTCCACCGCGAATAGCCAGGTTATGAATCCGGTTCAGGCTGTTACGAAAAATCTGATCCTGCCAGTTTATAGCCGCAATATTCTTATAATCATCAAGTGTACGGCCATTGGGATCGTATCTCGAATCAGTAGGTGAAATATCTGCCGGGGTATAAATTGCTTTATATGTTGATGACAGCTCTATCTCATATTTAACAAAATCGTATGGGCTCATTACCGGTATGGTTTTTTGCACCTGCTGAAAGCCAAAAGAGTTATTAAAAGTTACTACCGGAGCTCCGACTTTTCCTTTTTTAGTTTCGATAATTACCACGCCATTAGCTCCACGTGCCCCGTATATAGCTGTTGCTGAAGCATCTTTCAGAATATTCATCGATTCAATATCATCAGGGTTAATGGCAGCATTGTCCGGATCTTCTACCGGAAACCCATCAATAACGTACAAGGGCGAGTTACTTTGAGTTAAAGAGTTATTACCCCTGATGACGATATTCAGTGCCTGCCCGGGCTGCCCGTCTGTAGCTGATACGTTGATACCCGCTACCCTACCAGCCAAAGATTCCTCAAAGGAACCAACGGGTGCCTTATTCATATCTTCTACCTTAACCTGTGCAACAGATCCTGTAAGATCTGCACGCGTTGTTGTACCATAGCCAACTACAATTACTTCTTTTAATGCCTGGGCATCCGGGGTTAAAGAAATATTTAATGTGTTAGACCCAGCTACACTAATTGTTTTAGCCTGGTAACCCAAATATCTCACCTCGAGAATATCATGCGATACCGCCTGAATGGAATAAGCGCCATTGGCGTTTGTGCTAACTACCCGGTTTGTACCTCTAACCTTAATAGTGGCCCCGGGCAATGGTTGCTTTGTTTCTTCATCTACCACAATTCCTTTAATTGTTCTTAAAGTTTGTGCTCTACTTTGATGGGGACTGATTGATAAAAAGAGCAGTAATAAACTACTACAAAGCATCATTAATGAATAAATTGTGCTGTTTTTTGTCATATTAAATTTAGTTTAGGGATTAATATATATTCAATATTTTATGTGTACGTACCCGTTAATTTCAGAAATAAACCAATTGCAGTTTATATTAAATAACGGTTACGTACCCGAAATAGATATTATCAAATTAGTTATTACTTTTACTGGCTCCATAATAAATAAAACAATTAAATATAAAGAAATAAGAGTTGTAATTTATCTTCTGTCCAATATGCTTCTGTAAATAAGCAAATTCACCAATCGTTTACGTAACCGAATATATGAACTAAAAAAAATTTATGCAAGAAAAATGTTAATTTTTTGTTACTAACATCATATATTTTTTCAACAACATTTTTTATGTGCAACTATAAAAGTCATCATTCTTTTCGGTAGAGAAAGCCAGGACTGATTATATTTTGATTTTCTGATAAGCAATCACTGCCTTACATCGTTTCTAATAAAGTTTCAGGATTCACCGATTTTTTTTAGAAATAACCTATTTTTTATGATTTTCCCAGATTACAACTTTAACATTTGGTTCTTTACAATTCTTTGAGATCTTAATGCATTGGATGATATTATTTTAAAATAATGTATAGTTGAATATCGGATTATCATTTTCATACTCCTATTTTATAGCTAGAAACAGTATGTTAGCCTTTGTTGCTTCTAACAACAAACACACATTATCTTTTATAACGGCTGCTATTCAAATATCGCCAGTTTAGCTTCATCTGGTTATAAAGCTAATTCCGGTAGAACTCATAATTTTCTTTAGTGATAATATCAATTGGCATGAAGTAAATCTTATCAACGACAGAATCGTGCACTAAGAAGTTGTATAAAGCCATTATTCCCCTGTAACCCTGCTCCTGGGGTTTCTGACATATTAAGAAATCAATAACACCTGATTTCAGATATCCGATATTCTCTTTAAGGAAATCAAAACCTACCAAGGGAATATCCTTTATGTTTGCCTCCTGCAGATAATGAGCTACGAAAGAAACCCGTGAGTTGGTAACAAAAATTGCCTTAATATGGTGATCTTTTAAAACAGCTATCAGGTTTCTTTTTACCGACAAATAGTCTGTTTCCCGAATATCCGTTTTTATGATCTCGTTATTTTTTTTATTGTCGGCAAAATATGCTCTGAAGCCTTCTTCCTTCCGTAATACGTGGTGCTCAGTATCAATTTCTTTAGATATGTTTACTACCAATACTTTATCATTACTATTTACCAGAAAGCTAACCAGATGAGCCCCGAGATAACCGCTTCGGTATAAATGAGGTCCAATATAGCATAGGCTATTTTGGTTGGGGATATCTGAGTTGATGAAAACGTAAGGTATTTGCCGTTGCTGACAGGCTTCTACAAATGCTTTTGATTCTTCAATAAACATCGGCGCCAGTAATACGCCTTGTACATTATTTTCTAACACTGTTTCGGCCTGTTTTACAAAAGAACTTCTGTCATTCTGGTCAAAAAAGTACTTCTCAATATTAATTCCATAAGGCTTTATTTCTGCTTCGGCCTGTATAATGCCATTAAGTGGAGCTTCCCAATAGTCTGTTTCTTCAGAAACAGCGGGAATCAAAGCGGCAAATTGTAATATTTTTTTGGATGCTAATCTTCGGGCTAAAATATTAGGCTGATAGTTAAGCTCTTCAATAATGGCGTTGATTTTATCTTTGGTTTTTACCGAAACTCCTGTACGGTTATGTATCACCCTATCTACTGTTGCAATTGATACATTAGCTCTCCGTGCAATTTCTTTAACTCCAACAAGCTCTTTGTCCTTATTTTTTTTCATAATTTCTCAGTTAACCTATTATTTCATTAATGTTACAGTTAACCACAATTATAACTTATGTAATTTTCAATTAACGAAACGGTTTGTCTCACAACGAAGATATAGAGAATTATTTTTTCATGTATCATTTAGTATCACTTTCTGTCGAAATAGACTTGTATTTTATATTAATATGCGGATAACCGTATCAAATAAATATGGTCTATATAAGCGCACTGCTTTGCTTATCCAGAAATAAGATAGCTGCCGGATGTTTTCTTAAAATTGTGGAAGGATATTTTTCCTGGATATCTTTATTCAGTGTATTATAAACTGCTTTAGATTTTGTGCTTCCAGGCACCATACAATAAATATAATCAGCGTTTAGCAATGCCGGAATGGTTAATGTTAAGGCTTTAACTGGCACTAAATCCAGATTTTTAAAGCAACCATCGTTTACCTGCTGCTGGCGACATTCCTGATCAAGCTCCACAACTTTTACCAGTTCGGTATCGTAAAAATTTGCTACTGGCGGATCATTAAAGGCCAAATGCCCATTCTCCCCTATCCCCATGCAGGTAATGTCAACCGGATGTTTCATTAACAGGTCGGCATACCTGTTACATTCTGCAGCAATATCCGTAGCATTTCCATTCAGGTAATACACTGCATTGAATGCAACTTTATCAAAAATCCGTTCTTTTAAAAAATTACCAAAGCCTTGCGGTGCATCCGGACTGAGACCAATGTACTCATCCATGTGGAAAGCATTTATCTTGGACCAATCAATATCTTTTTGTATTAAGGCACTAAGGAACTCGTTTTGTGAGGGGGCGGCCGCAAAAATTACATTTATAAACGGTTTGCTTGTTAATAGTTCGTTTAGCTTGTCTGCTACCAGGGTAGCTGCACTTTCACCCAGCTGTTTTCTATCTTCGTATATACGTATATCCAGATTTTCTATTTTTATCATCGTTATGATTTATATTTTAATATAATTACTTAAACCACCGGACTATATTCACTGCTTTTTGAGTAGATTACTTTACCATTAATTATTGTTGTATCAATCATTATATCTTTATCAAATAACACAATATCTGCATCTTTTCCTTTAACCAACGACCCTTTATTGGTATCAACTTTCATGATCACTGCGGGTGTAATCGTCATCATTTTTATGGCATCCAACAGTGGTACATCGGCAAGCTGTATCATGTTTTTTACTAAACTATCGCAGGTAGCTACACTCCCGGCAAAAGCGCTTCTATCTGGTAGCTTGGCTACACCATCTTCTACAATAACACGCATACCATTATGCAGGCTTCCCAAAATGCTTTCACCGGGTGGCATACCGGCGCCCCGCATTGCATCTGTTACCAGGGCAATTCTGTCGGCACCTTTTATCTTGTATACTAATTTCAGCAAAGGCGGCGGCAAGTGCACACCATCAGCTATGAGCTCTACAGTCATAGCATCAATCAGGTATGCGCTCTCAATTACTCCGGCATATCTGAAAGCATTTCTCCGGGAAACTCCCGACATACATGAATAAAAATGGGTAGCATGAGTATATCCTTTTTCATAAGCCTCTAACACCTCTTCGTAGATAGCATCTGTATGTGCTATAGCGGCCAGAATATCCTGGGATTTTAGATATGCCCCCAGCTCCAAAGCGCCTTTCAGTTCCGGTGCAGCACTCCAACGTTTAACAACAGATGTATTTGCCAAAATTTGCTTATATTCATTGGGATCAGGATTACGGATATAACGTGCGTCCTGGGCACCCCGCTGTTTCATTGAAAAATAAGGCCCTTCAATATGCATCCCGATAAATTGCGCTCCCGATTCGTTTTTGGCATCTGCCAGCTCATACAATTCCAGTGTCTTTAATAGATCATCATGTTCGCAACTTAATGTAGTTGGGGTAAGTGCCGTTGTTCCGTAACGGGCATGTGTATCGGCTATTTCCAAAAACGCATCAAGATTGTTATCCATAAAATCATGCCCGCCGCCACCATGCACATGTATATCAATAAATCCGGGTGAAATAAACTTACCGTGCGCATTAATTTCTATTGCATCATTAACATCAATATTATCCTTGCTTACTTCTATAATTTTACCCCGATCAACAAGAACTGTACCTCCATTTATAATACGGTGTGGTGTTATAATTTGACCGTTATATATTTTTAATCTCCTGTTAGCTATTCCCTTCATAATAGGTATCCGTAATAAAATCTCATTTTAATTAGTGTGGCTTTATTCTAAATAACTCGTGTACGTACACGAAAATAGGTTAATTTTAAATAATAACAAAATGTTTATTGTGTATACACTTAAATTTCAGCCCATCAGTTTATATTGATCGTTGTGACCGGGTTGTTCTGCCTTTAAGCGCCGCAGACAAAAAACCGGGTACAACAAACATTCTTACTTAATTAAAAAATATGCTAATATCGCCCCAACCACTCCATCCTTTAAATTGAGCACCATATTTAGGGAAACTACCCATTACAACTGTATGGGTTATATCAACATTTGTGTTGTTACTGATTTTTATATCGTCTGTGTTTACATCAAAATTTTGCCTGAGTAATCTTTTCTTTTCTTCAGGAGTACCGTTTACCAGGATTTCACCTTCGGCGGCTGTTAAAAGATAGTGTTTGCCAACAGGGTCAAAGCCATAATGATGAAAAGCTATAGCATTTTTGGTATTTTTAAAGTGATTGCCTGTAAAGGTATAATGAGTGGCAAACGTCTCATCCCCAGGGTCAATATTATTGAAAAGCGGAACCGAAATAAATGGATATACCGGGAATTTTTCAGTGCGCACAAATGTTGAGTTCTCCACATCTCCGTAATCACAATGGTCTCTAAAACGCACATAATCACCTGTACAATCTTCAAAATAACAGCCAACCACATGAATATTAGAAGCGTAATGAGCATGATACATGAAATGAGAATGACTATCAATACCTACCCGCTTAAATGAACAATCTTTGTAGGTAACACTTGATGTGCCCTGCTGATGTACACCTGTTGCACCATAGATAATTCCTCTCATATCAGTCCAGGTGCAGTTATCTACCAATATATTTTCTGTCGTGTTGTCTTTACCTGATGTTATCTGAAGTGCATAACCCAGCTTTCCACTGCCTGTAAAATTGAAGTTCCTGATAATAATATTTTGTGAATTTTTAACAGCCATCAATACTGATTGTTGTTTATAGCCAACAGGTACGGTGAACAAGGTATTCTGGCCATCACCTTCCAGTGTTAAAGCGTTTTTTTTATTGCCCATTTCTTCCAGTATAAACGGTTTTTCAGTATAGGCTCTTGCATAATCCCCGCTCATAAACTTTACTATTACAGGTTCTTTTCGCAGTGTTTTTTGAACTTCTATCCAAAACCCTGCGTTTAGAAAGTCTGCTGCATTCTCAACAGACATTCCATTACCGTTACCTTGTTTAACAGGAGCTGCGTACCGGATCATTGCCATACTATTTAATGAGGCAAATAGTATCCAGAAAAGAAATAATCTAACTTTCATTTTATATTATTTAAAAAATCTTACACTTTGTTTCCGGTTACCGGCTATTAAAGAAGCTATATAAATTCCGCTATTTAGGTTAGCCGGCAAGGTTACAGTTGTTTGGCCCCGGTTTAAACTTATGTTAGCTTCAGCTAATTTGCAACCCATAATATCGTATATAAAAATTTGTCCGGACATTATTCCATCAGCATAAATTGTTGCTATAAGATGGTTATCTACGGTAGCATATATATTGAACCCATTATGTTTTAAACCTGCATTAATAGCTATTATTTTACCGGTGAATGTAGTTGTTCCATCCATATCAACCTGCTGTAACCGGTAATAATTAACTCCCTGAACGTAATTATCATCTATAAATGAATAGTTATGCCTCTTGTCAGAATTTCCGGCCCCTGTTACGTTGCCTATCTTGTTAAAAACTGCGCCGTCAGTTGATTGCAGTATGTTAAAACGTAAATTATTCTGTTCAGAAACCGTTACCCAGTTTAACCTGATGCCTTTGTCAGATAAAATTCCTTCAAAAGAAACCAGGCTTACCGGAAGAGCTGCACTGGCAAAACCCATCCGGATACTACCCAAGGTGGCTGTAGCCGAGTTATCCTGAATTACGTTTGTTTCGCTATTTGTACCATGTAGCATGAAACTATTTATTACAGTACCCGTTGTAAGCTGGTTTGCAGGTAAGCCCGTTGTGTTTAACTTTACTCCATCTGCCCATATATCATAAGTTCGTGGAGTTACTATATATTCTATACCGTCTCGAACATAGATATGATCAACCGCTGAATTATTACAGTAAATCTCTATATTATACAGTTGCCCACGTTTGAAAAAAGTATTATTTATTTCAGTGTATGAAGCATTACCTGTTTCTTCCGTTTTTTTTCTGTACTGAAAACTAATGCGGGACGGATTACTTGTTTTTATCTCCCAACGGAAGGCGTTAAAGATTTCCGGATTTGAAGTGTTGCCGGTAGCCGTCAGGGTACTGGCATTGCTAAACATGCCGGCACTGCCAGGGGTACTGTTATTGCCTAATATCGCTGTCCAAATAGCACGTGTACTTGTACTATCATTAAACTCAATAGTAAAAAACAGACTGGCAACGGCCGATGTTCCATTAATATCATACATGGAAAATTTTGCCGGGTTGCCTGAGCCGGAAGCATTGATCTTCAACGTTGAATAACCGGGATCTGCATCTTGTAACGTAAAAATGGCGTTTGAACTGGGATAACCGACCCTGGTTACACCTCCGCCGTCAACTGTTGGAATATAGGGCAAAAAACCGGGTGAACTTTGAGTAGATGTTGAATTAATGCCAACTGTTAACGGCGGTGTGCCTGTAAACACTTTACCCATATTGCCTGTGCCTGCCCCTAAGTTGTATGCCAGGCTTGTATTTTCGTTTTTCCATGTACCCGGGGTAGTGTTGGATGTAAGCTCCCAAGATAATGGAGTTGCGCTGGTATTTACCGTAGCTGTTATGTCGCCAATACCGGTCCAACCTTTTGATACTGCCCCATAGGCTGTTTTACTACTCATGGTCACTTTATAGGTTAATGAGCCGAATGTGTTATTATAAATCCTGACCTCATCGGTATTAATCTTAAAATTACCAAGCAACAAGCTTTTCTTTTGTACAGTTGTTCCTGATGTTAGAACAGCGCCTTCTGCCGCCGTTAACAGGTAGTTGCATCCTACGGGATCAAAGCCCTGACTTAAAAATCCAATAGGATATGAAATATTGCCGAAGCTATTTCCTGTAAAGGCATAATGTGTTGCAAAGGTTTCATCACCCGGATCAACATCATTAAAAAGCGGCATATTAATAAAGTAATAATCAGGGAAACCGCTGTTGCGAATAAATGTGCTTCCTTTTACGACGCCATAATCGCAATTATCTCTAAACCGCACATAATCGCCTGTGCAATCCTCAAAATGGCAATCTATAATGCTGATATGGTGACAATCGTAAGCATTATAAATCATGTGCGAACCACTATTTAAACCAATTCGCTTAAACGTACAGTTTTTATAGGTAACGTAGCTCGTGCCTCCGTATGAGCAACCTGTTGCACCATAAACAATGCCACGCACATCTGTCCAGGTACAAGCTTCTATTAATATATTTTTAGTGAAATTTCCGGTGCTGCCCGATGTTGTTATACGTAGCACATAATTAATGCCTCCATTACCGGTAAAGTTAAAGTTTCTAACAGTGATATTCCTTGAATTACGGATATCTACCATTACCGGTTGTGTTGCATAACCAGTTGGAATTGTAAATATGGTATTTGTTCCATCACCCTGAAGCAATAAGGCATGTTGACCGTTCCCCATGCTTTCCAATACCAAAGGGGTCTCGGTATATGCACGCCTGTAATCTCCGGCCAGGAAATTAACTGTTACATCATCGTGCCGTAACAATAATTGCACATCCGACCAAAAAGCTGCATTCAGAAAATCTGCCGCATTTATTGCCGATAGTCCGTTACCGCTACCCAGAGTGGCGGGCGCAACATACCGCACAAGCTGCCCATAACCCATGTACGGGATCAGCAAACTCAGCCATAAGCATAATCTTTTCATTGTATTGTATTTTAGGTTAAAGACTGTTTGTCCTGATGTAAAACGATATGTATTACCCGCAATTATTTAACCATCACACTTCTCTTATCATGCGCTCAAGCTGCGTAATTCCAAGCATTAAAAACCGTGGGTGATGATAATTTTCAATGCGTGTCCCTTCTTCCTGAAAAGTCATTTTTCTATCGCCACCAATATTCCAGAGCGCATATCCATACTTTTTAAGCGGATAATTATTTATAACATAAGTATATACTTTATCAAACCACCGGTAAGCCCATGCATCGCTACTGTGAGATATCAAAAGCAAAAGACCAACCAGCACTTCATGTTGCGCCCATAACACTTTCTCTAACAGCCATTTATTTTGTTCAACACTCTCTAAACAATGAAAAACACCACCATAAACATCATCCCATGCAACTTCTACGTGACGTTTAAACAAAGCCGATGATTGGTCGAAAAGCGTACAATCTTTACGTCTGATAGCTTCGTCCATTATCATCCACAGCGCTTCAATAGCGTGACCGATATAAACAAATTGTGATAAAGAGCCGTCCGGAATACTCAAGTCATGGTTCAGAAATTCGATCATCAAGTTAAACTCTTTATTGAGATGCTTATTCAACAAGGCTTCAATACACCTGTCGGTCAAAGTTTTGATCTGCTCATCCGGCTGCTGTTTTAACAAACTGGTAGATAAATTTAACAGTATCATCCAATGCCCTAAAACCCGGGCTGCTTTGATAGTTGGCACATCTGATCGATAGTCAAAATCATACACATAATTCTCACTGTCATATATCTCAACACATCGAAGTATAATTTCTTTGGCTTTATCTGTATACTCTTCTTTTCCTGTTGCCTGGGCATATTCTATGAATCCCCCGGCAATAAACAGATTTCCATATATATCGGGAGTATGCTCATCAAGCAATTCCCCCGTGCGGGTGTACGACCAGGGCCAGAACGGCTCATCAGGTAATTTAATTTTCATTACTAGCTCTACTGTTTTCTGAACGATATCTAAGTACTTGATATTTTTGTCGATATGGTTATATAGAAATGAATAAACCCAGATTCCCCGACCGTCAAACCAGGTACGTTTATTGGTTGTTATGTTGTTCCCTGCCCTATCGGTATTACACATAAATCCACCATATTCATGATCGATAATATATTGATCCATAAATGGCAAAAAATCATCAAATAGATATTTTTTGTATTGCTCTAATAATTCGCCGGGAGTTAAACCCGCTAATTTGGGTAGCAGCTGCATATTCTGTTCTATTTATCGCTGTTTAATGACATCAGTAACTTATCTGCCTCAGGCTTAAGTGTGGCTTTAGAAAGCATGCCCCAACCAATATAAATAATCATAGATGTTATAATGGGTGCCGATATATCCAGAGCAAGGCTTTCGGTATTCAGGAATTTAGTTATAACAAAGGTTAATAAGCCTCCGAAAATAGACAGCAAGGCTGCCCGACTATCACAATGCTTAAAAGTTGGTAACAAACCGAATATCATTGGAACTGCTGTTGGACCAACCAAAGCTGCAAACCAGGAAATAATCAGTCCGAATACACCACCAAATGATTTTGATTGCAGCGCAATAATGATGGTTACGAGGATAAAAAGAAAAGTGGTTACACGAGCTATCAGCAACATTTTCCTGCTGCTATAGAATTTCACTTTTTTATATACTATAGGTAAAATATCGCGGGTTATAACTGCTGATATAGTATTGGCATCAGCTGCAGTCATTGCCAATGTATTACCAAACATGGAGGCCAATAATAAGCCAATAAGGCCGTGGGGTAGAAACCGCATGGCCAGCAAGGGATAGGATTTAGTAGGGTCTGATAGGTTTTCTAAAAAAATTGGTGCAGCAAACATCGGGAAGAATAATACAAGTGGCCATATCAGGTACAACAGCATGGATAACATGGCTGCTTTACGGGCTTCGGAGCCCGACGAGGATGATATAAACCGCGTTGCCAGATGCCATGTGCCGCCACTATAACTGAAGAAGCTTACAATCATATATGAAACGGCAAATCCAAATGTATAAGGTGAATTGAATAACGCTGAATGTGATGACGGCAGTTTATCCCACATGGTAAAGATACCATTCGCCCCGTCACCTAACTCCAATAAAACCATTATCAACATTAATATTCCGGCAACAAACTGAATGAGGAAAGAGGCTAAATCATTAACCACATCAGCCCATAGGCCGCCCATCGTTATATAAACCATGCTTACGGCACCCACAATTAAAATACCTGTGATAATAGGCAGACCAGTAAATGCATTAATTAAAATACCTATTGCTGCCCACTTTGCGCCTACATCAAATATTTTTATTAATACTCCGCTCCAGGCCATAACTTGCTGGGTTGGCAGGTTATAACGTAATGATAGATATTCTGTTGGCGATTGAATGCCTGCCTTGGAACGAAGCCGGGCCCAGCGGGGAGCGATAATAAATGTAGTGCCAATCATGGCTAAAGCAATACTTAATGCCCACCAGATATACAATGCAAAACCATGAGTATAAGCTATTGCTGCATAAGCTACAAATACAGCTCCGCTATACCCCGAAACATGATGTGAAACTCCTGACAGCCACCAGGGTAATTTACCACCTGCGGTATAAAAGTCGGCTGACGATTTAATACGGCTGTATCCCCACAAGCCCATAGCTATGAGGATAAAAAAGTATACGGCTAATACAATGTAATCTATTCTTTCCATTAAGTTTACTGATAATAATTTATGTTAATTAATGATTTTATTATTTATAGTGGTAACCGAATTGGTTGCCCGATTTGTGCACTTTTATATATGGCAAGGATAATTTCTACAGATTTACGCCCATCGAATTCATCGACTAAAGGTTTTCTACCTGTACGAATAGCCTGAATCATATCTTCTATTTGTTCCAGATGTCCCATATAACTAATTGATAACGGATTGGAGACGCCACCTTCTGAAGCATTTGACAATGAGGCTGCCCTGATTTCTTCATCGTCATTGGCCGGATATTCAAATTGCCACTGAATGATATTATCGTTTTCTACAATGGCTGTTCCCTCAGTTCCCATGATCTCCAATCTCTTAAGTGTACCGGGATATACCGCTGTTGAACATTCAATAGTGCCTAAAGCTCCATTAGTAAATCTAAGTAATGCTATGGCTGTATCTTCCACCTCAATGGATGTATGCTTAATATTGCCTGTATAAGCAAATACTGATTCTACCGGCCCCATACACCATTGTAATATATCTACTACATGAATGGCCTGATTCATTAAAGCACCACCGCCATCCAGGCCCCATGTTCCCCGCCATTTTCCTGAACGGTAATATTCAGCACTCCGGTTCCATTTTACATAAGCGCTACCCATAACCATTTTTCCAAAGCGACCAGCATCAATAGCTTTTTTTAAATGATTGTTACCCGGATAAAAACGGCTTGGAAAAACAGCTGATATAATAACATGATTTAATTGTGCGGCATGGATTAGCTTATCAATTTTATCTAACGTTACCTCCAGAGGTTTTTCAATCAAGCAATGTTTTCCAGCTGTAATTGCCTTTAAAGCTGATTCTAAATGCGCTCCCGAAGGCGTACATATGCATACAATATCTAATTCTTCTATTTTAAGCAAATCATCTATTGAAGAACAAGCTTTACAATGGTATTGCAAAGCAAATACCTCGGCTTTAGCCGGAGTTATATTATATACACCTAACAGTTTTGCACTAGTAACAGCTTGAATAGCCTGTGCATGAATACTCGCTATTGCCCCGGTACCAATTATTGCAAAGCCAAACACCTTGTTGTATTCTTTCATAATCCTTTTGCATTTATCTGCTAAAATCCCATTTAATTACGCATCGGTAACGTACCCGAAAATAAACAAAAAAAACCTATAAACAAGAATTTATATTTAGTTGGGGAAATAATTTATTAAAAAACACTATGTGTCATATACTTCTTTTTTTGCCTGTACGCGGATAAATTAATTTACCAATACGCACCGCATTTATCAGCATTCCGGCAAACTTACCGGTATGGTAACCGCCAAACCTCCATCGGATGTTTCCTTATATTTAATGCTCATATCTTTTGCAGTTTCCCACATGGCTTTTATTACGCCATCTAACGTAACTCTTGCATTTTGAGAATTAGTTTGTAAAGCAAGCTGAGAGGCAGTAATAGCTTTAATAGCTCCCATTGCATTACGCTCAATACAGGGAATCTGTACCAGACCCGCTATCGGATCGCAAGTTAGCCCCAGATGATGCTCCATAGCAATTTCCGCTGCCATTAATACCTGCTGCTGCGAGCCTCCTAAGCATTCGGTCAACGCAGCTGCAGCCATTGCCGATGACACTCCAATTTCTGCCTGACACCCGCCCATAGCAGCCGAGATCGTCGCTCCTTTTTTAAAGAGACTGCCAATTTCAGACGCAGTTAGCATAAATCGTATTATACGATCAATATGAATGCCTTTATTGCAAAAAATTATATCATAGAATAATACTGCCGGTATAACGCCAGCAGCTCCATTTGTTGGTGCAGTAACTACACGCCCAAAAGCGGCGTTCTCTTCATTAACCGCCAGAGCAAAGCAGCTCACCCAATCCAGGATATATTGAAACTTATTACCCGCCTTTCTGATTGCGGTTAACCAGCTATTAAAATCCGTATACTGAGTGGTATTAATAAGGTCTTTATTAATGGAAGCAGCACGGCGTATTACATTTAAACCACCGGGTAATATACCCTCTGTATGACAGCCCCTGTATACACATTCATTCATTACCCGGAATATGTTTAAGACTCCTTCACGAATATCTGTTTCAGAACGCCAGGCCAACTCATTACGCATAATAATATCAGAAACTTTTAAACCCGACTGCAAACACCAATTTAACAGATCATCGGCGGTATGAATAGGAAATGGCAATGTAACTTCAGTATTTAGAGAGGTTTTCTCATCAGGATTTATCACAAAACCACCGCCAATTGAATAATATGTTTGTGACAGGGCTTTTCCGTTCTGAAGAAAAGCCTGAAAGGTAACAGCATTAGGATGAAACGACAACTCCTCTTCAAATAGAAAGCAAATATCATCTGACGCAAACGTAATTTCTTTAAGTCCTCCAAGAAGTAATTGATGTGAGGTATAAATCTGCTGTACCTTTGAATTAATCCCGGATGTATCAAAGGTAACTGGATCATAACCGCTCAAGCCCAATAGCACGGCTATATCTGTTCCGTGCCCCCTACCGGTTTTGGCTAATGAACCGTATAGTAAAATCTTAACCTGCTCAACACTTTCTAATGCCCGTTTTTGTCCAAGCCATACAACAAATTGTTGTGCAGCCCGCCATGGGCCAAGAGTATGAGAACTGGAAGGACCTATACCTATTTTAAAAATATCAAATACAGATATTTGTGTCATTGTTAACTAAATTTATTATTAACAGCTGTTTAATAATTAAAAAATAATTTTACCGAAATACCATACGTACGGGGGTTACCTAAATGCACAGCCCCGAAATCATAAGCATAATCAGCATATTTTTTATTCAGAATATTACTTCCCCAAAAAAACACTTCAGTCTTTGATATCGTAATACCTGTTCTGACATTAATTAAACCATAACCTTTTTGCGCTATCGTATTAGCCATATCAAAAAACTGCTTCCCCAAATATTTCCATTCGCCATGTATTATTAGTTTCATTTTATCAGAAAGCCCATAGGTATCTTTCAATGCCAGTACCGATGTTATGATCGGTGTAAATAATTGTCGTTTGCCCTTTCGTGTAGATATTGAGCTGCCCATCGGGATGGCTGAGTTTTTATAGCGTGCATGTGTATAGCCGAAATTATATAGCAATTCAACATTTTTGAACGGAGTTGAAGACAACTCTACCTCAACTCCTTTACTGTTTAGCTTTCCTACGTTCTGGGTAATTACAACAGCATCAGGTAAAACTAATACCGGCAGTTGTGCATCGACTACACTGGTGAAAAAAAATGCAGTATTTAGTTTTAACCGGTTGTTCAAAAAGACATGTTTTGAACCTATTTCAAAATTATTACTATGTTCTGGTTTATAAGTATGTAACGGTAATTGTGCAGGATCTGAGGTTAACTGCGATATACCACCAGCACGAAAGCCACGATTATAAGCTGCATAAATGTGATGATTATGATTGATATGATATATGACACTGGCTTTGGGCAATAATGCATTAAAACTGACACCCGATGAAGTATCTGCCTGTGTAAGCATTGTCTCCTCTCCTTCCATCCGGGCTTCGCCCCGGACATACTGTGTTTTATATTCATTATCATACCTTAATCCTAAACTACAATCAAGCTTTGGTATAATACTATAGGTAAGGTCGCCAAAAAACGCCAGTCCAAAACTATTTGATTTGTTGGTATTAATACTTGTATAACCCGGATATGGAGCACCAACCAACGCTGCATCATCCCCAAAATGTGTACCTTGCTTTACGGGACTATACTGATAAAAAGAATAAGCGCCTAATGTCCACTTAACAGAAGATGATGCCGGCGAAGTAAAGCTGACTTCCTGAGTTAACACCTGTGCTTTATTCCATTTTCTGCCATAGTTGTTCACAATGGTAATTCCATCAATCGAAGAAAAGTCACCGTCTATAGGTTTGGTATAATAGCGATAATTGTATTGATAGGCGGTTTGTGAATTAAATATAACCCCGGCTCCAACATAACGAACGGTTAATGATGAATTAAATACGTTGTCTTTGAGCAACGTTAAAGCATTCTGATTTAATTGAAAAGGACTGTTAAGAGCAGTTATCATTCCACTAACCAGTGGAAATGCTCCATGATTACGATTGATTACATGTTTTATGTTTAAGGTGTAAGACCATTGCGGACCGGCCAATAACTTAAGGTAATAATTCCCCGAATAGCTACTCTGCCTGTCAAATCTCGAGTTATTATATTGATTAGTATAGAATCCGCCTTGTTTATCGTAGAGTCCGGCCACACCCCAAAAAAGTTTATTTTTTATGAGTGGAGATCGAAAGCTAAAACTATAACGTTGTAAACCGTAATTCCCCAGGTCAAGTCCAACATATCCTTCTGTCCTGTCTCCTGGTTGTTTGGTGATTATATTAATTACTCCGCCCATTGCATTTCTGCCGTACAATGTACCTTGTGGCCCTCTTAAAACTTCAATACGTTCTACGTCTTGTAATTGTGCAATATAAGTATCTAATCCAAACTGGTTTACTCCGTCAATATAAGTAGCAACCGCCTGATCATACGAAGTGGTGGCTATACCACGTATAGAAGTAACATTTCTGTAATCGCCGGAGCTTGATGAATACAGATTGGGAACTATTGCAGTGATATCTTTGATATCCCATAACTTATAATTATTAATTTGCTCTGAAGTAAGCGTAGTAATACTAACAGGTAATCGCTGCATTTCTTCATCTCTTTTTTGCGCCGTTACCAATACTTCGCTTAATGCCACATTTGCATCCTTTAAAACAATTGTCAATGGCTCATTCTTATCTTGCACTTTTACTGATCGGTACACTGTTGTATATCCTACAGCACTTACCTGAAATATGTAACTGCCTTTAACAATATCTTTTATGTTGAAATTGCCTAAGCTATCTGTTATGATATTTATCGTTGTATTGAGAATATATAAAGCAGCGCCGGAGATCGGCAGAGATTTATCATTCAAAACCAGTCCCTTAACAACAACCTGTTGTGCATTTATGGAGAAGCACCTGGTAAATAATAAAACAAACAGGTATACTACTTTCTTCATTCCAGTTGCTTTATTTCTTATCTAAAGAAAGGATATACCTTACTATTTTCTTGGCATCAATAACGGAAATTGAGGCATGAGGAGCCATTGGGATACTTCCCCATACACCGCTTCCACCTTTAATAATTTTATCGGCCAACATAGTAATATTGGAATTTGTTGCAGTATATTTTTTTGCAATATCTACATAAGCCGGGCCTACTAATTTCTCCTGGATTTTATGACATGCAAAACAATCTGCTTTTGCAATCAGTGCTTTTCCTTCTTCAATTCCGATGGTTGAAGTGCTTTGTATAGGATTTACTTTAGTAGTTTTAGGTTCTCCTTTCTGAGCGTACAGGTTGTGGCTCACAAAAACAATTAAGCATGCAAGAATTTTTCTGGTAATCATTTTATAAATAATGTGTTACTAATTGGTTAACATTAAAGTTATTTTGATGGCAGCAGCTTATTAAGTGTATAACAAATCAGGGTATTGGCCAATGGCATGCCACTATTGCTTTTAATTTTATCAAGATTTAATTCATAAATGAACCCGGGTTCCAGGGTCTCTAATTCTAATGATACTTTTTTATGGTCGGCAGATAATTTTACACGCTTTACAGGAATGTTTGCCAATCCAAATTGCTTAGAACCATATTCTTTACGATACTCGTAATAATAATGACGAAACGTATAATTTTCAGGTTTAAGAGCCTCTGTTGAATCTACAGGCTGAGTAAACGTGAGATTAAAACCATCTGCCGTAAGATTCATTGAATAAATATCCATTGGCAGCACACCGGTGTACGTTATATGCTGAATACCTTCATCCCCAAGCCATCCATGCGAGTTCTGACCTACCCATAGGCTTCCATCCGGTGCAAAGGCCAAACGGTTATTCCCTTTGCGCAATCCCTGATTATCTATAAACGGAATGCAGGCTCCCTGCAATTCCCCTCCAACTTTCTCCAGCATTACTCTTACAATGCGTTCCCGGTTCATTTCGCCTACTAAGAATTGCCCTGAAAATGGCCCGAACTTTCCCTTAGTATCATCGATTACTGGCTGTGTAGGCGAGTTTGCTATAATGCCATGTGGAAATAATACGGAAGCTTTAGTACGCATGTTATCCAGCTCTGCAACCGGGACAGCAAACGGCGATCCTTTATTCCAGTCTTTTTGCCAAACCAGGCTGGCGGGATGCCCGTAAAACTTACCTTCCTGAACGTGATAAAATGTACTGGTCCCCAGCCAATCTCCCTGGTTATCTGTAGCAAATAAATTACCTTGAAGGTCAAACCCTATTCCATTAGGAGAACGAAATCCTGAAGCAAAAGGATGCAATTTTCCGTCGGGAGTTAACTTCATAATCCAGCCACGGTAAGGTACCGCAGAAAACATTTGCTTACGTCCGTCATCACCATCACGACCCAACAGGTTAATTTTTCCACGCACCTCTTTTCGTATTCTTCCTGCAGAAGATGACGCATTCAAGGCAATATATAAATTACCTTTTTTATCACTTACAGGCCCATAATTAAACTCGTGGTAATTTCCTGATATACCAAAATCGTCGGTAACTTTCTCGTATAGGTCAGCCTCTCCATCGCCATTGGTATCTTTAATCCTGGTTAATTCAGGCCTTTGCATAATCAACAATTCGGAGTTACTAATTACCAGTATCCCCAAAGGGTCGTGCAAACCTTCCGCAAACAGTTTCCATTCCCTGATTTGCGGATTATAAATCATCACTTCACCCCTTGTAAAACAGGCAACCAGATTCCCGTTAGGTAAAAAAGCTAACCCTCCTACTTCACTGGTTAACCCGGCCGGCATCTCAATATTCTCTACAATATATGAGCTTACAGGAACCTGTTTATAGGGTACCGCCTCAACAAACAGACAAAAACATAATAATGCACCCAAAATTTGCTTATTTATCATCGTGTTATTATTTTTTCTTTGGAATTATCATCACAATAGTAAATTCTCTGGCCTGTTTGGCTGTTAGCTTTAGTTTACCATTTTCCCATTCGCCGACAGATGAATGATAGATCACTTCTTGCTCAGAGCCTGAGACAAACCAAACTGCCTGATGCACTTTGGGAATTTTAAACGTGCGTACTAAGCCACTCCCATCCATCTTTGGAGCTATCAATTCATACACATCCAAACCATTTAGGGTATAATGAAATTCCGGATACCTGTTAATTAGCCTGTATCCTTTATAATCTACTTTTGGAATAGCATCAGCATATTTTACCCGCAACGGATAAGCTGTTGTATCTTTAAAGAAGATACTGCCAACAACATTGGCAAGAGCATCGCCTTTCCCTTTCCATAAATCTGAATTATCCAGAAAACCACCTTTCCAGGCAAATCTCAAACGGCAGGTGCCTGCATCCCAACAGTAAGATAAGTCTCTTGGCAGGCTAACTGCTATAGCAGCCGGGCTTGCTCCGTTAATAAACACGCGATATAGGTATGGCGCTAACGGTGTATATGGATGCAAAGGCTTATTCATTTCATGGTGGTCCTGATGCATATTCTGTACAGGCTTGTTCGCTGCAACAGGCTCTGCCTGTCGTCTACCGGGTGGTATATGCGTATCATTTCTAATATCCGGCAAATTGGCATTAGTAGTTACATACATAGCACCATACATGATATAGCCATGTCCCGGGTACGTACACACATAAGGATAAATACCACCTTTCTCTGGCGCTGTAATGTCTAATACCTTAGTTTGCTCCGGCGCTGTAACCGGAATAGCCCACATTACTTTTGATGATTTGGGAATATAATTCATCTCCGGCCCTTTATCGCCTAATTGCAGCGCAGCATTAACCACATCTTCACGTGCATCAGGTTGGGTTATTACCAGATTATGATCCATATCATCCGTATTAGAAAAAACTATTTTGACTTTAGCGCCGGGATTAACTTTAAATCTTGGTAAGCTAAATTGCAATCCTGTTAATACATGAATGGATACAATGGTTGTATCTTGAGCACTGACCTGCAGAACCAGGCCTGATAACACTATAAAAGAAATCAAACCCTTATTTAAGAGATTGCACATCTGACGCTGCCAATATACCATCAATTTCATATTTTAAAACTTAGTAGTAAACATTCCCTGGTAATGTGATGACTGCTTAAATATTCCTCCGTTGTCTAAATAAAAACTTTCATCCAATTCAAATATGCCGTTCTTTACTTTTGTCCACGAAGCATTTGCGCAAGGGTGATAATTCATCATAGTTTGCCAGTTACTGTAATTCATATCACCATTTATTTCCATCAATCCCATTTCAATACCCGGAAAAGGGGCTAAACGGGAGGCCATATTTTTATTCCAGTCTATTAATATAGGGTTAACCGTTAAATCGGCGCATAAACATGGTACATTATGTTTATGTGCCAACTGGGCCAGCTTTAATGATAAACTTAATGTTTTAGCAATACTTTTTAATACTAAAGCACTATAACCCTGTTGCAATCGTTTTAATGCACTGGCTTCATCATGAATGCTTTCATCGCCTGCTATTCTCACTTCAATGTCAGATACATCTTCATCGTAATCTTCTTCAAACGGTTCCTCATATAACAAAATCTGGTCAAACGCTTCTATTTTTTTAGCATGCTCCAAATAGCTGAGTATACTCTCCTTAGTCTTATATCTGCCATTGGCATCCATCGTGTAAAGTAATCTGCCGTTGGATGTCTGGTGAGTACGCATATCCTTTAATGCGCAATGTATCTGCGTAAGTCTATCCTTATCTCTCTCCAGCATTTCATTCGGTGATCCCGGGTATCCGGTTTTAATTTTAAAAATAAAATAACCTTGCTGCGCTGCCCGTTGTATCTCAGCAACAGGCATATCATAAGAGACCTGATAGATTACTCCTATTTTGTTATTGCGATGAGATAACGTATAGCCATAAGGTTCCGGGAGCATCGAGTGAAAATCTGAGTAATTATTTTCGGCAGCATATAACATCCAGGCGGCATTATCAATGCTTACCAACGCATTGTAAATAAAATTTACATGTAAATCTGGTTTACCGGTTATCCTTTTAGCTGAATTTATAGTTTCGGGCAGCAGGTTGTCCAATAGCTCAACAGGATTAGTAAATGTGCTCTTCCCAACCAATTTCAATACCTCACTAACCAGCGCATACATTAATGCATTACCCCCGGCCTCAGAGTAAGTTGTAAATAGTTTAGCATCTCCATACAGAACGCTTTGCGTGGCCAGACCTATTTTATTGATACCTGAGTCTGACTCCAGTTTTGACACAATCTGCCATAATTCTGTAAGATAATTACCTTTAAAGCCAAAAGGTCGCACCAGTTTCTCCCGTTCAAAATTTGAATCAGTGCGAAGAATCTGTATCTTTTTAATACTCATTGATAGTATTGCTTCGTATTTTAAACCTTGACCGGATTTTCACTGCGAAGCCATTCTGCTACAAAAGCATCATCTGTAAGATGTGGATAAGCTGAGCATACACGATCTATTTCTTCCATCTGCCCTGCAGAAAGCTCTTCCTGCGGATTTAAACACCAGCGCCCGTCTAATAGCCCCTGCCTGCGTAGTACCTCATGAATACCCGGGATGCAGCCATGAAAACTGTGCGCCGAATCAAATATGGCCGCGTTCATATCTGTAACCTGAATTCCTTTGGTAAGCAGATCTGCCATATCGCCCCTGCCAGAGGCTTTGCAGTTCTTAATTTCTTTTAATAGCTGTACAGCGGCATGGGTCCATACCGCCCAATGACCTAATAAACCGCCAACAAATTCTTTTTCTACCGTTTTACCATTTATTGTAAAACGATAGGTTGTTAACAAATCAGCAATAATATTATCATCATTACCGGTATACAACGCAATTTCGTTGCTACGACTTGAATGACACACGGCCCTTACTACGTCCAGGGTTTGATAACGGTTAAAGGCGGCTACCTTTATGGCCTCAATATTGGCAATTTCGGCAAATTCAAGCCAGAAGTCATAGCTAAAAATTCTCCCCCCGACACTGGGTTGCAGATAAAAGCCAAATACCGGAATTACAGCTGCAACGGCACGCACCCGGTCAAGTATTTGTTGTTCTGTCCAATTTTGTAGGCCACCCATGCTAAGCAAACCCAGATCGTAATTATATTTAATTGCAAGTTCAGCTTCCTTAACAGCCTGTTCTGTTGGTCCACAAATACCGGCAACCTTAATAAAAGGATATAACAATTGTGCTTTCTCTACTTCTTCAGCAGCCAGCATTAATACGGTTTCATACAGATTCACTTTAGGGTCCCTGATTTCAAACTGTGTACTATGTACACCTACTGCTATTCCACCCGCTTCTGCGGCTATGTAATAACGGGTTAATCTACGCTGGTGGGCTTCATCAAGCCTGCGCTTTTCATTCAGTGCCAACGGATGAGCAGGTATCACTGTACCGGCGTGCAGTAGATCTCTTTTGTTCTTTCTTAATGCTTGCATTATCATATTAAAACTTACCCTTTCTTTCCTGAAAATGTGTCGGCTTATTTAGAATTTCACCCCCTTGTTGCAACCATGCAGCTATCAATTCTATCATTTGCCGAACGCTTACCCTTGGGTATCCAAATAAACGATGCGCCTCTGAAGCATTATTTAGTAGCGCTGTTGGTTGTACCTCGTTTTCAAATACGGGCTCTTTTTCAAATATTAACCCAAATTGCTCCGCAAGCCACTTTACCGATAGTGTTTCAGGACCGGTTACATTTAGTATTTTAGCCGGCACATCGCAATGTTTTAAAGCCCTGATAGCTATTTCATTGGCATCACCCTGCCAGATTACATTGACATTACCTGTTGTTAAATCAATTGGCTTACCTTCTAATACAGATTTTGCAATTTCAAGTAATACACCATAGCGCAAATCAATGGCATAATTGAGCCGGTAAATCAACGTAGGAATATTGTAAGTTTGAGAGAAGTATTGAAAAATCCGTTCTCTGCCCAGGCAAGATTGGCCATATTCACCTATCGGCGATACCGGGTAATCTTCTGATGGCCCGCCTGATGTAACAGAGACAAAAGGATATACATTTCCGGTTGAAAAAGCCACAATTCTGGAGTTTTTATACCGTTCTGCCACCCGGCCAGGTAAATAGGCGTTCATGGCCCAGGTAAAAGCTTCTTTACCGGTCGTTCCAAACTTATTACCTGCCAGATAAAGCACATTTGATGCATCAGGTAAGGCGGCAAGGTGTTTTTCATTAAGCAGATCGGCAACAATGGTTTCAATCCCGTTAGCTTCTAATTCAGCCTTTGTCTCTGCATCTGAAAAGCGGGATACACCGATAATACGTTTACTTGTACCAGCCTTAGCTGTAGCCTGACGGGCCAGCTTAGCCATAGCAGGCCCCATTTTTCCACCTACACCCAGAATAATAATATCGCCCTCAATATCGCAAATATCGGCAACAAGCGCATCTGATGGTTTTAACAGTTCCTGTTCTAATACTTCTAATTCAGTCATCTTAAATTTATTATTAAAAAAATAGTTCCTTAACATTAATAGCGGCCAATAATATGAGGATGATAAGCCCCAGGAAACCAAATATTTTTACGGTAACAGTGCTCGTGTGTTTTCCCATAATTGCGGTATCATTAGCAATGGCAAACATGGTTATTCCAATAAATGGTACAATAAGAATGGTAATACTTTGAGCCAGAATAATAAGCTCAAGCGGAAGTTTACCAAAGATAATAGCTATAGCCGCACCAATACACATAACCGCCGCAATAAGATACTTAACCTTTTTTGAATTAAGCTGGTTCCCAAAACCAACGGCGTCGCCTAATAATGTACCACCTAATGAAGCGTTGCCAACAAGTGCAGAAAAGGAAGCCCCAAATAAACCACATAAAAAGAGTTTAGCTGCATTTTTACCGAAAAGTGGCTCTAATGCTTTGGCCATGTCTGTGGCGCTGTTCAATTTTATACCCTTAGGAAATAAAACTGTAGCCGCACAAAGCAAAACAATGGTAGCCATTATCCCCAATATGATAATCCCGGTAAGGCTGTCTGTGCTTGATTGCTTTACTTTGGGGTTAATGCGTTTTCTCTCCTGAACAAGATAGGATTGATAAAATGCCCCTACTACTGAAAAGCTCGAGGCAATAAAAGCAATGATAAGTTCCAAAGAATGGTCGGGAATCAGGGGAACAAAGCCCGGCAGAACGGTATATAGAACCGGTTCTACCCGTACTACAGTGGTAGTAAACGCTATAAGCATCAGCCCTACAAGAAGCATCATTATTTTCTCGAGGGTTTTATAAAATCCTTTAAAAAACAATAACCCAATTGCGACGATGTTGAAAATCACGATCCATTGTACAGGCGATGTTTGCGTTAATTCTCCGATAGCAATACCGATGCCGATTGAATTGCCTGCCTGAAATGAGGCTGCTACCATAAAAATCCCTATGCCGATAGCAACCGAAACCCGCTTTCCCCATTTTTGCCGGATGGTGGTTAATAATGACTGATTAGTTGCAATGCCAATTCTTGCCGACATAGAGGTAAAAACCGCCATAAAAAATATAGCTACCACAATAACCCATAACAAGGTATACCCATATTCGGCCCCCAACTTGGAAGCTATGGTTATTTTACTTGGGCCGAAAACCAGAGCTGCAGTTATAATTCCAGGACCTAAAGAAAGAAACCACTTTCTGATTTTATGAAATATATCTGATTTTAGATTACCCTTATGATGGCCCATGCTTTTTACCTGAACTGATTCCGTTTTCATTAGTGATTATCAAAAATTTACAATATTGTTTACGTACCCGGTTAAAATCTAAATAGATTTATGCATGACTATCAATTATAAAACAACTTCAGGTTCAAGCTCATGATGACATTTCAACATAACAATAAATTGTTGCTTAAGCGCAATATGCTTGCTCTTGTAATAGTTTAGCAGATCACGGCCTAAAATTGTATTTAAGTGATTAAAACGTACTTTTTTGTTAACCTGGACAAAACCTATGTGATCGGCTAATTCAGGTTTCAACACACCGCTCACAACCGGAGCATGCAATGTACAATTCGTAAAGAATGTTCCTAAACTTGCAGATAAGCTATAAAAAATTGTATTAGCATCTTTAATTACGGGCTGAAATAAACAACTAGCGAATGTAAGCCGACCAGGCATTTCATTTTTTAAACTGCCAGTTAGCCGTGATACACTGCAATGTTCTATAGAAATAGCTGCGATATTGCCACCAAAATCGGCATTCAGGCCCTTACAATCTCTTATATAGATTTCCGGATATAAGGCATATTCATCTTTATACTTTTCACCCTTTTTATTGCGGATACTGATATGCAGCCTTTCATTTTCATCCGGTTCTTCCAATTGTACATTATCAAATACCATACGAACGTTGGATTCAAACCTCACGCCATCATAATGCCCTTTGCGACCAATATCATAGCCCTGCGGATCTGGTATTGTTAATAGCCGGACTCCCCTTGTTCTTCCTTCGACTAACACATTTCTAAATACTATATCACGTGGAAAAAAAAGACGTTGTCCCTGCTTCATCCTGGAGAAATCAGGAATGTGCATTAGCCACAACGATTTGTTAGCATCAGTTACAGCATTATAATCAATAATCAGGTTTTCTACCGTAATAGAACGTCCAAACCCTATTGGATATTTATAGTTAAAATCCATTGGATTAAAATCCAGAAAAGCGGTTTCTGCGGCAGTAGCCGGAATAAACCGGCAATTATAAATCCGGATAGGTCCATCCCATTTTGAACCAAAATCCCGACGGAAATTTATAAAGCTTCTGCTGTAGCAGGACGTATTTTCGAGTAACAATTCGCCACCACCGGTTACTGAAATCCCCCTATATCCTATTTCAGAATCTTTAATATGTAAGTTCCAGCAATGAAAATGTACATCCACACGATTTAAACGGCAATTCTGTACTTTAAAGTTTTTGTTCAGATTTGTTCCAAATACCCCCCAATGTACCGGTCCACCTTCGGCGGTAACATTGCGAAAAAGACCGTTCAGCATCCGGGCTGCACTTATGCCATACGTACCGGCGGGTACATCGTGCACTGTCCCTTCCCTGTCCTGCTCAAACGGAATGAGATGTACATTTTCCAGGGTAAAATCAAATACTTTAGAGATGGCATAAAAACCGCCACGCGGACTTGATGCCACATCGGCTTTACCTTGCTCTAAACCAATATACTGGTTACGAATAATTGTACGACTACGGTTAATACCAAATCCGCACTTGAGATAGGTTTTGCCCGGACTGTTTCCTGATAGATAAAACGTTCCACCATCAATTATAAGATAATTATCGTCTGCCGGATAAGCTGTTAAGCTGGTGTAATTCTTAAACTCCCAGGCAATATCGCCTATTATTTCACCATGTTCGGCTACATAAAACAGTTCTTCCCTGGCCCAGGATTGCCCTGTAAACTTTGCTCCTGACCGGAATCCTATACGATCATTATTATCAGCAACAATAATCAGTGAATTTTTGTATGGTGCAAGCTCCGGGATACGCTTAGTACCGGGCTTTAACACTGCCAGAAAATTCTTTCTGTCCGTATCGTTAAGCTGTATGGTAACTGGTGTTTTTTTACTGTTTATCTGAAACCGTGGTAATTTACTATTAAAGGCCTCATTTATATGAAAGATAGTACTTCCCCATTGCACATTATTCAATATTGGAATATTACCGGTTTTTTCAATCCAGTATTCACCACTAAGATTTATTACAGGGATATTTTTTGTATTAGCGTAGGTATGAGCCTGCTTTATCTGGACACCATCATCGTTTTTTCCATCACCAACAGCCCCGAACATTTTATAGTTTACACTGCTTACATTGATCAATACTGCACTTAGATTGTTATCCAAACTTAGTTCTGCACCGTCAGATTCTTTTTGTTTCCGAACAACATATTCAGTTGCACCACCATCGCCAACGGTATAATAACCTAAAGTACGTACCAAAGTACCCTCCCGTAATGAAATATCTTGTTTTAACTCATTAACAGTATGATATAATTTATATACCACCTTATCGGTATGAACCAAAACATTAGTTCTCTCTGAAAAAGCCGCCGCCGGTGTAACGGATAAAGAAGTAATACCAAGTACTTTGAGTGCTTTACGCCGGTTGAAAAAATTGCCAGTCTTGTTATTTTGTTCCATACTGATTCTGTTTCTATACTATATCACGGCTCAACAAACTATTAAAGTTTTTGTAAGAATGAAACTAATTCCCCCATTCTCTCATTGGTTATCAGGTCATATCTGGCATGCCCTTTCCCTTTCATTATATGTATTTCCGTTTTAGAATTTCCTATTTCATCCATACGCTTTTTTAATGCATACGCATAGTCAATGTGGATGAGTTTATCCTCATCGCCATGAAATATCAACAATGGAGGAGCACCTTTTTTTATTACATCTGAAGTTTCCAACCCTCCCCACAAGTCAACAACCGCCTTAATCTTCAGTATATTTTGGTTCGAGGCATAAGCTGTATACAATGCAGTTATAGCTCCGGCAGAACCACCGGAAATTACTATTGAAGATGAATTTAAATTATGGGCTTTAGTATGTTGTTTTATCCACGCTAATGCCATTTGAGCATCCTCAGAAGCGATTTTAATAGCCTTTTCAAGCGCAGGGTTAAATTTCCCATCCGACGGAAGGCCTTTTGACATATTTGCACTACAACTGGCTCCAGGTATTTTATGATGCTTTAAATACAACCGGTAATTAATTGAAACTACTGCATAGCCGAAAGAAGCCAGTTTAGAACAGAACGCCTCTGTCCCCTTTTTATCGCCACCGCTAAAACCACCGCCATGAATAAACAGGTATACGGGTAATGTTCCTTTAACAATAACAGGCATATACAAATCAAGTGTCCTGTCAGATGAGGTATCACTACCTATAGAATCTGGCCGGACAGCATATCGTATATTTCGGTAAATATTTACTTCTCTCCTGTTTTTTACTGCTACCTTTAAAGATTGTATGCCCGGATGGGCAGAAGAAACAGGTGTACAAAGAGCCAGCACTACTAAGCATATATAATATCTCATGACCTACTTTTTAAGCATTTGCCAAAGTTTTTGAGAATATGATAAAACTGTTTTTATATTGAATATTCAGGTTTCCAAACTTGTACATTACCAGTATCTGCCGCATTATTTCCCATATGTACAGCTATAGCTGCATTCTTACCTGTGTATTCATTTGATACTGGCTTTTTACCGTTACGAATGCATTCGGCAAAATCAAGTAATGCATACACTGTAGGATCACGCTTGAGGCCATCAGTATTCTCAAACTTAACAGGCACCCCCTCTCCTTGTGTCCACGCCTCTATAGTTGCCCCTGTAACACCGTCAACTGTACCCAATTGTTTTTTCTTAGCTTCCGGGTATAAAAATGCCTGATCACGTTGTATCTCAATGGTACCTTTTGTGCCCAATATCCGGATAGAATAGCCTCTAAATTCATTGGTTAATATGGATGATACACTAGATTTTATTCCCCCGGGGTATTCATATATCATACGTACATTATCATTGGTTTCCCGGCCGTCTTTCCAGTAATCAATTCCTCCAAAGCCGGTAACTTTCAACGGATGACTGTTCAGCATCCAGTTTACAATATCGATCTGGTGTGCGCTTAATTCTGCAAGTAAACCGCCCGAATATTCCCGATACATACGCCAGTTAACCTGTCGTTCTGTTTTTAGATCCTTCACGGGCCTCCTCCAATCTGAATTACGATGATATTGACATTCAAAGTGCATGACCGTTCCGAGCCAGTTTTGATCTAATATTTCTTTAATTTTATGATACAAACCAAAATAACGATATTGATGTCCAACCTGTAATGCCAGTTTGGAGTTCTTCATCTTTTTAACCAGAGAAAGTGCCTGGTCAATAGAATATGTCATTGTTTTCTCTACATACACATGCTTACCGGCATCAAGCGCATCTACAACCATCTGATAATGCAGATAAAGCGGCGTAGCAATAATCACAGCATCAATATCTTTATTTTCAAGCAACCTATGATAATCTGTATAGGATTTTGCACCCGGGGCACTTAAGGTTAACCCACGTTTCAGATTCTCATCTACAATATCACAACAGGCTATCAATGATATACCCGGTAAACCTTTAAGCAGTTGTGCATGACCTGTACCTCTTTGCCCAATACCAATTAAACCAATCCGTACGGTATTGTCATTATTGTTTTTACCTAACGCGGGAATGCCCAGAGTAGTCAATCCTGCTATAGCTAAAGTACCTGTAGTTATAAATTTTCTGCGTGAAATATTATTATCTGTCATATTTAAAGGTTAAAATAGCATTAAATCAATATTGTGTACGTACCCGAAATTACAGGTATTTTTATTAAAAGCAAATTTTAATTGGAAATATTTTATTCTGCAACAAATTTATTACCGTCCCACCAACCTCGCCACAAACATGGTGTCCGCCTTGGTTTCGTAGCCTGCTATCAATTGCTGTTCTTCTGCGATAAGGTTAAACTGCTCTTCGAGGTAGGCTACTACATCTTCATTTTCAGCCCTAAAAGCAGAACAGGTAATATAAATTAAAGGCTTACCGGGCTTAAGATAAGGCAGCACATTGCCGGCAATAGTTTTTTGGAGGTTCTGAAAAAAATCGATACGCGATTCGTTAAACTGACTGATCATTTCCGGCGTACGTCCCCAGGTACCCGAGCCGGAACACGGTGCATCGAGGATGATACCGTGAAAAGCATAATGATGCAGAATTTGCGCTTGGTTTTGTGTCAGATCAAGCTGCTTACGCTGAAAGCGGCGTAACCCCGCATTAAAAAAGCGCTGTTCTAAATTATTCAGAACGCTTT
Organism: Pedobacter sp. BS3; assembly: GCF_008274585.1. Lineage (GTDB taxonomy): Bacteria > Bacteroidota > Bacteroidia > Sphingobacteriales > Sphingobacteriaceae > Hufsiella_A. Next base: position 53,029 of record NZ_VTRT01000008.1, read on the forward strand.
CGCGGATATCGGACACCAGTAACTGAATATCGGGCTGTTGATCAAACAACAATAATGATTTTCCACCAGAAGCCGCACAGGCATCCCACCAGTATTCAGACGCAGACGGTTTAAAATAATTCCCGGTCTGCTGCGATGAAAGATCCTGAACCTCGAATAAGGCATGTCCGGAAGGAAAAAGCTGATCGAGCTTTGTACCATTAGCCAGCCGCAACGCACTCTCTCCTTCTTCGTGGTAAAGGACACCAGCTTCATCTAACCTCGATTTAACAATACCTTCTTTACCCCGACGCAGGCGAATAAACAGGTCGGGTTGAATAAAAAACGAACGAAGAAAACATTCTTTATCGATGCCGGCAGATAAATAGCCGGTAAAAGGAAAAACCTGGTCTAAACGGAAAGTTGTCTGATTTTCAAGCCAGGTAATTTTTTCTGCCAGGGGCAATGCTATGTTTTGGTTAAGCTCCGGAGAAAAGTGTGCAAGAAAATCCTGCGGGGCAGTATGACATAGAAATTCGGCAATAAATAAGCGTTCCTGAACAGACAAATCAGTACAAGCCTTTCCTAACCTGAAATAATTATACAGCAACCGGGAGGCCGTGCGCCGGTCAGATGAGCCCATTTGCTTGTGCTGCCGGAAATAGCCCGGCAGGAATTTTGCCAGAGGTTCATCCTGCGGATAAACCTCTAGTATTTTTAAAAATGTACGTAAATGCTGCTCAGAATATTTCAAAAGGAAAAATTAAAATAACAATCAACTGAAAATTAATCAATTATTCAAAATCACAGACAGAACTAAAAAGCTCGGAACCCCGTCACCCTGAATTTATTTCATCCCGAAACTTCGGGATGAAAGCGGCGCTTATACTACTATTTAGGAGATTCCGGGTCCCCCGAGTACTCGGGGCGGAATGACGGCAGGAGCTTTTTAGCTCCTTAACTTGACGCATATACGACCATTCGGGATACAGGACTCAACTTTTTACTTTTGACTTCCCACTTTTAACTTCATTGTTATTCCCACTCAATGGTGGCAGGTGGTTTTGAACTGATATCATACACAACCCGGTTTATCCCTTTTACATTATTAATGATATCGTTGGATATTTTGGCCAGCAAACCATAAGGCAAATGACTCCAGTCGGCAGTCATGCCATCAACAGAGCCAACGGCACGCAGACAAATCACATTTTCATACGTACGCTCATCACCCATCACACCAACCGATTGTACGGGCAGGTAAATAGCGCCGGCCTGCCAAACCTTATCATACCAGCCGCTTTCCTTTAAATTATTAATGTAAATCGCATCCGCTTCCTGCAAAATGGCAACTTTTTCAGGCGTAATATCACCTAAAATACGGATAGCAAGGCCAGGGCCAGGGAACGGATGGCGCCCCAATATCGTATCATCTATATCTAAAGCCTTACCTACCCTCCTCACTTCATCTTTAAATAAGGTATTTAATGGCTCTACCACTTTCAGTTTCATGTAATCGGGTAAACCACCTACATTATGATGCGACTTGATAGTAGCCGAAGGCCCTTTCACCGAAACCGATTCAATTACATCCGGGTAAATAGTGCCTTGTCCAAGCCATTTTACATCCTGAACCTCGTGGGCCGCATCGTCAAAAACCTCGATAAATACCCGGCCAATGGTTTTGCGCTTCTTTTCAGGATCACTTATTCCTGCAAGCTGGCTCAGGAAACGCTCTTTGGCATCGATGCCACGTACATTGAGCCCCATGTGACGGTATGAATCCAGCACCTGCTGATATTCATTTTTGCGCAACAAACCATTATCCACAAAAATACAATGCAGGTTCTTCCCGATGGCTCTGTGCAGCAATACCGCTGCAACCGAAGAATCTACACCACCGGATAAACCCAATACAACTTTATCATTACCCAATTTCTCCTGTAATGATGCAATAGTAGTTTCAATAAACGAATCGGCGGTCCAGTCCTGCTTGCAGCCACAGATTTTCACCAGGAAGTTTTCAAGCAGTTGCTTCCCGTCAATACTGTGCGTTACTTCGGGGTGAAACTGGATACCATACGTTTTAGTGCCTTTTACATGATAAGCGGCAACTTTTACCGTATCGGTACTGGCAATAATTTCAAAATCGTCAGGAACCTGTGCAATAGTATCACCATGCGACATCCACACCTGCGATTCCTTTTCTATACCACTTAATAATAAGTTTCCAGGTTCAATATATTGCAGATTTGCCCGGCCATATTCGCGTATGGTTGACGGAACTACTTCGCCACCTGAATGCTGGGCAATGTACTGTGCCCCATAACAAACACCTAACACCGGAAACCGTGATTCAAGTGATTTAAAATCAACCTGCGGCGCATCGGCCTGGCGTACCGAACAGGGACTTCCCGAAAGAATTACGCCTTTTACAGCTTCATCAAATTGCGGCAGGTGATTGAAAGGATGTATTTCGCAGTAAACGTTGAGCTCTCTGACTCTGCGGGCTATCAGTTGTGTGTATTGCGACCCGAAGTCAAGAATGATAATTTTTTCTTGCATGGGCAAAGATAGCAAATTTGTTGTCAGCCCAAAAAGCTAAAAGCAGAAAGCTAATTATCATTGGCTGTTAGCTAATAGCTGTTAGTCTTCTGTCCACTATCCACTGTCAATTATCAACTGCACAACTGTATGTTAGCCACTCGCTACTTCACCTTCTTCAGCATATAACTCAGTTTTGAGGTAATGGGACGGCCATCCTTGTCAAGCATATAAAGGTATTTCGGCTTAGCCGAATATTGTACATAATAACGCTTATTCTGCGGATTGCTTTCATCGAGTATCACTACAAGCGCACGCTTATCTTTTTGAAAACCATTTCGCACCGTGTAACTGCCACGTGTCATAAAAGGAGTTCCATTATCCTTTTTCAGGTATTTCTCGCTTAAAGAATAGGTACTGTCGGCAAACAGAACCAGTCTGGTATCAATACCCGCACAATCAGCACACGGAAGAACGCCCGCAAACGAATTTGTCACCGGTTTCTCACTTAACGAATCAGCAAGCGAGGGATCGGTATCGCCTTGTAACTTCACTTTATCATTACGGTGACAACCAAGCACACCCAACAGAAAAAACAATACCATGCAATGCTTCATTTTATTCAGGCTATGCCTAATAAAACAAATGCAGCAAAAAAAGTTTTTGCTTATAACAAATAATAAGTGGCTAAGAAAAAACCGAAGGGCTTATTAATACTTTAAAAAAACATACTAATAATTGAAACCTGGCAAAATGTAGTGCCTGCAAGTCTTTACTACCCTGCCATTACCCGTTTATAACGGTATTATGCCACCGCCACCACAGCTTTGGCAACCGTGCGTATAGGTGGTGGTTTCGGTTATTATTCTTCCTTTGCTCAATGTTTGGTCAATTTCGTGTTCTTTATACGTTTGAGTTGCTCCCTTGCCCTGGCAGTACGGGCATACCTTGTAACCTTTAATGCTTTTGTACATTGCTTTGTTTTCCAGATTGTCTATTTTCTCGAAAGCCTGTAAATTACCTGCACTTGTAATAGCTTCTAAACTTACCATGCCGCCTTTATAAGCAGCTTTTTCGGGCTGTAGCTTGTATATACGCAGTGTTTTTTGGTTGATAACGTAGCTGCCGTTAAACGATAGCATGTTAACCCTTTGCTTTAGCTGGTTTTCTGGTAAATTATTTATTTGCGCCTGCTGTTGCGCTTTCGCCTTGCCCTGGTCAAGAATGGCCTGTGCGCTGGCAATGACATTCGCAGAACTGTTTGTCAATTCAAAGCTGTCTAAAAGCTGCCCGGTCAGGTAGTTGTAAGTATTTACGAAAGACAGACTCATATCGCTGTTATCAACCATCCGCTTATGCTCCAGCACCTTAACAATAGTATTTTCGGGCGAGATAAAGCAAATTTTTGTTTTCGCCCAATGAATACTTTGGGGGTTGGCAATAGGGAACGATTTTATCTCTTTATCATCCTGATCCCTGCATTTAATAAAATTAGTAGTAACTCCTTCATTTCCCGTTATGCTAACCAGTTCTACCTTATGGTATTTCAGATTTTCCTCGCCCTTTACCACGTATCTTCCCAACTGGGTGTTGTAGTAACTTTTAGGGTCGACAACATCTCCATCTACAAATTTCTTTTCTTTAATGCTATAGTATCGGTTGTCTTTACGGTTCTCATGGAAATTTTTGTCCTGTTGGGTAATTACAATCAGCTCTCCCTTTTCCGCCAGGTGAATACGGTACATCTTATCCGCTATTTTCTCTTTTTCGAGGGTTTTAGGGTCTATGATGTATAAAATATTCTGGTTTCTGCCCTGATTGGGCTGTATCACGGGTATGCGTCCGTCCGATGCAAATTGGAGCTGCCCCCATCCCCAGCCAATATACCTAAAGGTGTTCAGGTCGATTAATGCGGCCCAGGGCCTGACATCTGAAGGGTTCTTTTTTATCAGGTAATTTAATCCTGGATCAGTATTGGCGCCTTCGAAAAGACCGAGATCCCTAAATCCGCCCAAGTCAGCGGCTTTCTTTATCCATATTGTTTTTTTCTGAGGGTAATCCCACAAAACGGCTTCATCAAGTGACATCGTCAAACAGCGTTTACCGTCGCTGCTGAAAAAGACTTCCCATACTGCAGATGATGGTGTGTGCGCTCCCGATTGTGCATACAGCATTAGGCTATTTACCATAATGACGAGTATAAACAGTATCTTTTTCATTTTTTGGATTTGCGTATTGCAATATGCATATTTCTGAAATAGCAGACAATTTGCTGCGTTTTACTGCTGGCGCCACCAGCAGCAGCTAAATCATGGACGGTGTCTTCACCATCCATTTACAATGATCACATCTATGAAATTTAAACCTGTTCTAAGGTATAGTAACCTCAAAAGTAACTTCATTAATCTTGCTTCCTCCATTTAACATGTCGAACCATTGTTCCACTACCTTGGTGATGTTGCCATTAGCATCAAAGGTGTAGGCGAGTGTTATTTTCATGTTTTGACTGGCATTCTGACGAACAATTTCAACGGGGTGGTTTTTCGACAAAGGTATCAACTGAGGGACCGTGCCTGCCCAAATCATTGGCAAGGCATCTGAGAAATCGCCAAACAGCAGCGCCAGAAGCTCAGGTTGCAGATAGGCTTTATTCGTCTTGTTGTCGTAGGTTACGGTCATGTTGGTAACAAGCGAGCCGTCTGTCTGCTTTACTTTGGTTACATTGCCGGCAGCATCGTAGGTAAACTCGCGGGTAGAAGCATTGCTGATACTGCCAGTGGTTGTACGGTAGCGGTTCCATTGTTCAATACGTCCGCTGGCATCGTACTCTGCCTCCACATTCCATATTTGGTTAGGGTTACTGCTGTATACATCAGTTGACTTTTGGTAGCGCCCCTGACTGTTATAGGTTACGGTGAAAGTACGTTTAATTCCGCCGTCCATGTCTATCTCTATCTTGCTAAGCTTGCCGGCATCGTAAGTTATGGTGCTGATATTGGTTACTTTTACCGGACTGGTGTTCAACTGCTCCCACTTTATGGTTTTTAGTTTCTCATCGGCAGAGGTGTACGTCCAGCGAAATTGCGGGGTAGTACCGCTAATTTTCGTAATAGATGCGTAGGGCACGGTTACCGAAGCGGGATTGTTATTCGGATCGGGGTCTGTTTTTTCTTTTTTTTTTTACATCCGCCAACAAAGGTTAACGCTGCAAGGCCGGTAGCCAATAAAAATAATCTTGTTTTCATGGTATTTAGTTGTTGAGTTAGTCAAAATTTACTTCGGCAAAGCCGATGTGGGGCATACAGGCCTTACATTTTTCCAAATCGGTCATTTTGCTGCGGCCTTTTGGCAAACATCCCCTCAGTTCGAGATTGAACCTTATCCAATAGTTGGCGCCCAGCCGGTTAAAATGAGCCAGATTGTTGTAGTTCAGGTCTTTCCATCCGCCGCCCATTACCAAACCAACATAACCCGTTAATTTTTTAGGCCCTTTGTTGGTGATCTGTACCTCAAATTTCCCGGTAGTGCCGTAGTGTTTTATTAATTTACAGGTAATCTCTACCTCTTGTGTACCTCCCCAATGCGATTTTAGCACCATAGTTTGCGGTGCGCTCCACGAGGTATCGCTTTGCGGCATGTTTAAAGGTGCAAGTTGGGCGTTGCTGCTATACGTAATGGCAAATAGCAAAATGGCTGTTGCCACCAGGGTTTTTGTTAGATGTTTCACTGTTTTTTTGTTTTTAATGTTGAATAAAGTCATATATCGCAGATAGTGTGGTTTTCGGGTCAAAGTATAAATCCTACCATGATGTCTAACCTGTTCGAGGCATCGTTTCTAATCCCTCTGTCAACTAAAGCATTGTAGCGTACTCCGGCAAACATTTGTTTATTGGTATTAAAATCTGCACCGAGGGTAAAGAAATGTGGTTTGGGATATTTAGGGTCGGTTTCTTTGCTCTTTATGCCGTTTACCAGGCTGATGTCGTAGTTAGTATAAGCGTCAATCCAGCACCATTTGGCAGGGACGTACGATACCATAACGGCAGGGCCGGCAGCAAGGTAATAGCCCCAGGGATCCTCCTTTACGCCGTTAACCCTTGACCCGTAAATATAATCGCCGCCCGAAATGCCGGCCGAGAACAAAAACCTGTCTTTGGTTACGATGTTTTTACAATATTGCGCCCAGCCAAAATAACCGCCGCCATGGGCATGGTCTTTCCAGGCGTGTTTGCGTGTAGTGGGCACTACACCATTCTTAACGGCTTGTGCGGTTTCGTAGGTTTCAGGAAATATCCATAACAGGTCGCCCAGCGTAGGATTTACGTATCTTAACCTGAAGCCGCCCTTACCGAGCTCGTTTTTGAATATGCCGATATTCAGGGAATATGCCGAGTACGAAACCGTATATTTCGAAGCCACATCGGTAAACCTGCCGTAAAGCCTGAACCGGCTTTCGGTAAAAAGTTTTTTGCCGCTTTTATTCTGTATATCAGAAAAACGTTGGCCATTAGCCACATACGCCTGTGTTATAGCTAATAAAGCAACGAATGCTGTGAGTGTAACGGGTCTTTTCATAATGTAATTGTTTTTCCATTAAAATTTGACGATATAAAATTCAAAAACACATTTCCTCTCGTCTATACCCAGAAATACGGATATTACGTAACAGGAAAATCGCATTTTATTTATGGACTAAATATCCATATAGCTGCCCATAAGGGTTAGCATCGGGAGGCGTAAAGAAGTCTAATCTTGGTAAGTTTGTACTAATTGAGGGGCAATGAGTGCTCATCTTTAAAAGCCTGCGGGGTTTTGCCCACCTGCTTTTTGAACACTGAAAAAAACGAAGCCCGCGAATTGAAGCCGGATGCTTCGCCAATATATTCTATTTTATAGTGCCGGTAATCCGGGTGAACCAATAGTTGTTTTGCTTCTTCAACACGGTAATGGTTTACCATTTCAAAAAAGGTCATTTTTAGCCGGCTATTGATAAAGCCGGATAATACTGCCGGGCTAACAGACAGTATTGCAGCTACATCGTGCAGCTTTAGCCCGGGCCTCACATGTATCTTCTGGCACTGAAACAGCTCATTCAGCCTGGCGTTTACCTCATTGATAAATTCATCTTCGTATACCGGCGACTGCCGGCGCTGTTTATTTGAGGCTTCAACTTCTTCAATAAAGCTATTAAGCGGCGCCGCTGCGGCCGTATATGCCTGATATTCCGGCTTGCTATATATTACGTGGTAAGAAAGCCCCTTGTATATCATGAAACCGTACATGATAAGGGCTGTAACGGGGGTTGCAATTAAATCGGAGTAAATATGGGCTTTGCCTGTTATGACCACAGGTAATGAATAGGCCAGCAATAACAAAATATTTACTGATATGATACAGATCAAAAATGCTTTCTGCCACTTTACAGAAGTTTCTGTTTCGGATATACCTAAATCAAGCGCCCGTGCTTCGTACACCTTCGTTCTTCGCCAGGCTATGTACAGGTAAATACCAATGTGGATAAGCAGGAACAGGTTGATGCAATTAATATAAGTATTGTTACCTGCAAGCACATCGTTAAAAACCCTAATTAACTCGTTACCGGGAATGAATAGATAATATACGGAGCTTGTAAAAACTATTAAGGCAGGTACAAAGTGCAGTATTTTACCGGCCGCCGCATTGCCGCCTTTTCCCTGTATAAAGTGCAGGTACGACAACAGCACAGGCCCAAAAGTAAGGTTTATACCGATGTTTACCGGAGCCAGAAATAACAGGTTATGCTTGCGGAAAATAATAAAGATTGCATTGATCATGATGGTAATAGCCGGGTATAGCAGTAAAAAACCAAGAAAAATATTAGCTTTTATGTTATTCTTTCTGAAGAATAAGCCGCATGAAACGGTTAGCAACACGATGGTTGCCAGTAGGTTCAATTGTAAGATGAGCGTATTTGAGATATACATGGCGTTAAGTTAGCAGTAATGGATTAAAGGTATAAAAGTTTCCGTTTTTTAAGCATCAGGCTAAACAACGAAAGAACCTTTCACCTTTTTACCCCGAAAGGTCGGGGTTTTCCCACACTGCCTGTCCCCAGAGGAACGATTCGCGGATTCAACTTTTTATTTCTGAATTTTTATTTTTGAATTTTGAATTTCTACTTTTGAATTTTGACTTGACACGATCATGCCTTATAAAGAACGCGATATCAATAAGTTATACTATACCATGGGCGAAGTGACCGAGATGTTTGAAGTAAACGCCTCTCAGATAAGGTTTTATGAACGTGAGTTTGATATCTTACAGCCTAAGAAAAACAAAAAAGGCAACCGGTTATTCTCTCCTGAAGATGTTGATAACCTGAAAATTATTTTTCATCTGGTAAAAGAAAAAGGATACACGTTACAGGGTGCAAAGGAACACCTGAAATCCAATAAAGATACGGCTAAGGATAATCAAAAGATCATCAATTCGTTAGAGCGTATAAAGCAATTTTTGCTTAATGTAAAAGAGCAGTTGTAAACGGCAGAGTGTGTGAAAGTCCTTTTTGTCATTAATCCAAAATCAGGACGCCAACCTGTAGCAAACCTGGAAAGCCAGATTGCTGATGCGGCGGCACAGAGTGGATTTGAATACCAGGTGCACCTGATGGAAGCATCCAATGAGGAGCAACGAATTTCCCGGCTGATAAAAACGTACCGCCCTGAAATTGTAGCCGGCGCCGGCGGAGACGGCACCATTAACCTGCTGGCCCGCATTTTAAAACACACGCCCGTTAAATTATTAATTCTTCCTATTGGGTCGGCTAACGGAATGGCCCGTGAGCTGCAGCTTGGCAATCATATTGATGCCTTGCTGCAGCTGATCTCTTCCGGGAAGACCATTGCTATTGACCTGCTACAGGTAAACGGTCATATCTGCATACATCTGGCAGATGTTGGCCTGAATGCCCGCATTGTTAAACGCTTTGAACTGGACACCCGCCGCGGATTGCTAACTTATGCCCGGCATCTGTTCAGGGAAGTGTTCTTACTCAAAACCTACAAATTTATTATCCGCAGCAATGACCTGGAAAGCCTGCACAAAGCTGTATCGCTAACTTTTGCCAATGCTTCCAGGTATGGGACTGGCGCCGTGATCAATCCTATTGGCCGAATCAACGATGGTAAGTTCGAATTGGTAATTGTAAAACCCTTCCCGAAGATCTACTTGTTTGCCATCGCCTGGAAAATGTTCAGGGGAACCCTGCAAACATCCGATTATGTGAAAGTGATCAGTTGCTCCGAAGCGCATATCATCTCGTCACGGAAAACCACCTTACAAATTGACGGTGAGGTAATTGGCAAGGTTAAACGGATATCTGTTGAAATATTGCCCCAGGCATTACAGGTAATCGTTCCACCGGAATCGTTGTGACAAGTTGTATGCCCAACCTGTTAACCAAGCTTTCGGATTCATCGACGGTAGTTTTGACTTTTGACTTCTAAAGTATCTGCTTCTCATACGCCAGCTCCCCTTCTTTACGGATATGGTTCACTACCCACGATGATAAATAAACCGAACCATCCGGCTGAAATACCAGCTTAAAAAAACCCTTTGCCTTTCTGCCAAATTCGAGATATTTACCTTCCTGGATCACATATTTCAGCTTTGACCCTGCCCCGCTAATGATGAAGTGATTATTGTTTTTGCAGATATATTGCAGGTTATGTTCATGCCCCGAAGCATAGATCAGGTTGCTGTACCGTGAAAAAATAGCTTTCATCTGCTTACGCAGATTACGGTATCGCGGATGCGCCATATCTTCCTCTGCACCAATAAACTTACGGTAAAGCGGTAGCAATGAACCGATAATCGGCAATGGAATATAAGCATCTTTATCATAGATGGTTAAAGGGAATAAATGATGTTTTAGTTTAAATCGCCCGCCGTGAATGGCGTAGCTGTACACCGGGTGATGCCCGGCTATAACAACACGCTTATTCCTGTTCTTTTCAAGTATCTGCTCCAGAATAGTAAAGAAATCATCTTCAGACGCGGCCCGGCAACCGTACCGCTGTCCTATCGGGCGAACACCTTTTTGCATCCACCACTGGGTGTTAATGAGCACAATGCTCAGTTTATCATTTATAGAAACTTCGGTTGGGCCGGGGCATCCCTTACTCGGCAGGAAGATATTTTTACCGTCAAAGAGTTTCTCCAGGTATTTTTCCTGCCGCAGGATATAATCATAGCCGTCTTTACGCCCTTTATTCCAATCGTGATTACCCGGGATAAACAGCACTTTACCCGGATAATCCTTTAATGCTTCGTGATGCGCTTTCAGGATCGCTTCGGCAGCTTTTCTAAGCAGATGCCCTTTTGGGGGAAGACCACGGGGATAAATATTATCTCCCAGGAAAATAATAGCTGATAAATGATTTGGCTGAATATGGCTGTGAAGCATTTCCAGCACCGCGTCCGGTTTGCCGGTTGCCACACTGCCGGTATCGCCGATCAAAAACAGGTCAAACCTTCCGTTCTGCTCATCAGCCATTAAGCGCTTATTTTTTAAAGGTCATCAGCAGCATATTCGAATCGTACAGGTAAAGCATACCGTAACGGATCTCGTACCGGTTAGCTTTTTGCAGATTGGTAAGAATCAGGTTCTCCTGATCCATCAGGTTGTTGCAAAACATTTTTGTTGAACCAATTTTACTGAATTTAATGGATTTAGACCGGGCTTCATATTCTCCAAAAAAGCTGTTACAGGCAGCCTTCCCTGAGATCTTATCGCCGTCTTTGAGCTCCAGGAAAGCATTATCTCCAAAATCGACCGGCTTTTGATCCAGGGCGATCAGCTTCCAATGCGTATTCTCCAACGCCGGCTGATCTGAACTCTGTGTCAAGGTTTTACAGGCTGATACACTAAGCAGCAAAGCTATAGCGGACAAAATATATTTCATGTTTAACGTTTTAACGAATAACAATTATAGGTAATTTCAGTTTTGAAACCTACACGTGAGTTCGATAATAATCCCCACCGCTTGGTCTGTCCCCCGACAGACCAACATTATTCGTTCCGGCCTGTCGGGGGACAGGCCGGGGAAAGCTCTTAACCTGACGCTAATACGTACGCACGGGAAGGATCGTCGAAATTGACGGTACTTTCTGATTTTTTCTAACAACCGCTTTTAGAAACTTTACACGAAACTTCCCCTGCAATTTACCGCTGTTCCAGCCACTTCCGGGCATTCACAAAGGCCTCCATCCAGGGCGATACCTCATCATTTCTGCCTTTAGGATAATTCGCCCAATGCCATTGAAACAATGAACGCTCAATATGCGGCATCATTACCAAATGCCTGCCGGTATCGTCACACAGCATCGCCGTATTAAAATCTGAATCATTTGGACTGGCCGGATAATTCTCATAAGCGTATTTGGCAACTATGCGGTATTTATCTTCGGTATACGGCATTTTAAAACGTCCCTCACCATGCGACACCCACACACCCAGCGTACTACCGGCCAATGAGGAAAGCATCACCGAATTATTTTCCTGTATCGTCAACGAAGTAAAGATACTCTCGTGCTTATTGCTGCGGTTGTGCAGCATCTTTGGCTTCTCGGCATGATCTTTATTAATAAGCCCCAGCTCAATGAACAGCTGGCAGCCGTTACAAATACCAACCGATAAGGTATCTTCCCGGTTAAAGAAGTTCTCCAAGGCAACACGGGCTTTCTCATTGTATAGAAACGCACCGGCCCAGCCCTTTGCGGAACCCAGAACGTCCGAGTTGGAAAACCCTCCTACCGCACCAATAAACTGAATATCTTCCAGCGTCTCACGGCCTGCTATCAGGTCGGTCATGTGCACATCTTTTACATCAAAACCTGCCAGGTACATGGCGTTAGCCAGCTCACGTTCAGAGTTGCTGCCCTTTTCGCGGATAATGGCAGCCTTGATACGGGGTTTTGACGCATCCCAAACCGGCTTTTTACCATCAAAATGTGCCGGGAATGCATACCGCAATACCTGGTATTTATAGTTATCAAAGCGCTCCTTTGCTTTTTCGGCGCCGCTTTGTTTAATGTCCAGCAAATACGATGTTTTGAACCAGACATCACGTAAATGATCAATATCAAAGCTGAAGCGCTCAGCGCCATTTTTCACGTCCAGCTTAGCGGATGACGTAACCTGACCAATATTATAAAAATGCACCTTAGCGGCCGTTAACACCGGTTCTACCTCTGCCGAAGCCTGGAACACCACACCCATATTTTCGGCAAATAGTACTTTGATGCTATCCGCTTCACCCAGTGCCGATAAATCGATGGTTGCACCCAGATCACGGTCGGCAAAGCACATTTCCAGCAAAGTGGTAATTAAACCGCCGCTGCCGATATCGTGTCCGGCGGCAATTTTACCGGCTTTAATAAGCTGTTGCAGTATATTGAACGCATTTTTAAACGCTTCTGCATCGGTAATATCCGGCGTTTCGTTTCCAATTTTATTGACAACCTGCGCAAATGACGAGCCGCCCAGCTTATACGTATCGTTAGAAAAGTTGATATAGTAAATATTGCCGCCGTCTTTTTGCAGCACAGGTTCTACCACTTTCCTCACATCGCTGCAGTTGCCCGCAGCCGAAATAATGACCGTTCCGGGAGCAATAACCTCATCGTTTTTGTACTTCTGCTTCATGGAAAGCGAGTCCTTCCCGGTAGGAATATTAATTCCCAGGCTGATAGCGAAATCAGAACAGGCTTTTACCGCTTCGTATAAACGGGCATCTTCACCCTCGTTCTTACAGGCCCACATCCAGTTTGCAGAAAGCGAAACGCTTTTCAAACCGTCTTTCAGCGGCGCCCACACGATATTGGTCAATGCCTCGGCAACTGCATTACGACTTCCCGCAGCCGGGTCAATAAGCGCCGACAGTGGCGCATGCCCGATGGATGTGGCAATACCTTCCTTACCCTGGAAATCCAATGCCATAACACCGCAGTTATTAAGCGGCAATTGCAGCGGACCGGCACATTGCTGTTTGGCAACACGGCCACCCACACAACGGTCAACCTTGTTGGTAAGCCAGTCTTTACAGGCTACAGCCTCCAGTTGCAGCACCTGCTCCAGATAGGTATGCAGGTTAGCCTTATCGTATGTAACAGGCTGGTAAGCACGTTGCACACTTTTATCTTCCATTACCATTTTCGGCGAGCTTCCGAACATATCTTTCAGCTCCAGATCCATTGGCTTAACACCGGTAGAAGCAGATTCGAAGGTAAAACGGTGATCGCCGGTAACATCGCCAACCGTATACATCGGCGAACGCTCCCGGTCGGCAATTTTCTGTAAGGTCGCGATATCGCCTGTTCCGATGACCAAACCCATACGCTCCTGCGATTCATTACCGATAATTTCCTTGGCAGACAAGGTCGGATCGCCCACAGGCAGCTTATCCAGATCGATTTTACCACCGGTTTCTTCTACCAGTTCCGAAAGGCAATTCAGGTGGCCGCCGGCGCCATGGTCATGTATGGAAATGATGGCATTATGGTCGCTCTCTACCATGCCGCGAACCGCGTTGGCTGCCCGTTTCTGCATTTCGGGGTTAGAACGCTGGATGGCGTTCAGCTCAATACCGCTGCCATGTTCGCCGGTATCAGCGGATGAAACGGCGGCTCCACCCATGCCTATCCGGTAGTTTTCGCCGCCGAGAATGACAATTTTATCGCCGGCCTTTGGATGATGTTTCTGTGCCTGGCTGGCCTTTCCGTAACCTACACCTCCGGCAAGCATAATCACCTTATCATAGCCCAGCTTACGGTTATCTTCCTCGTGCTCAAAAGTTAACACAGAACCCGTAATTAAGGGCTGGCCGAATTTGTTTCCGAAATCTGTCGCTCCGTTAGACGCCTTGATCAGGATATCCATAGGCGTTTGGTACAGCCATTCGCGTTCTTTAACGGCTTTTTCCCAGGGGCGGTTTTCTTCCAACCGCGACAGCGCCGTCATGTAAACGGCTGTTCCGGCAAGCGGCAAAGCCCCTTGTCCACCGGCAAGCCTGTCCCTGATCTCTCCGCCCGAACCGGTCGCTGCACCGTTAAACGGCTCCACCGTAGTGGGAAAATTATGCGTTTCCGCTTTAAGCGAAATTACCGATTCAAATTCTTTTACCTCGTAAAAATCGGGCACATCGGCACGTTTGGGCGCAAACTGCTGAACAACCGGCCCCTTAATAAAAGCCACATTGTCTTTATATGCCGAAACAATATCGTTAGGGTTTTCTTCGGATGTTTTCCGGATAAGCTTAAACAGCGAAGTTGGTTTTTCTTCGCCGTCGATGATAAACTTACCATTAAATATTTTATGGCGGCAATGCTCTGAATTTACCTGGGAGAAGCCGAAAACCTCCGAATCGGTAAGCGGACGACCTAAGCGTTTAGACAGGTTTTCAAGATATTCAACCTCTTCATCGCTTAAAGAAAGGCCCTCCTGTTTGTTATAAGCAGCAATATCGGTTATTTCAAGAACCGGCTCCGGCTGAATATGGATGGTATAAATATCCTGGTGAAGGCCATTGTATTTTTGCGACAACATAGGGTCGTAATCCGAAAAATCGTTACTCACCCGCTTAAATTCTTCTATCCGGATGATGCCTTCAATACCCATGTTCTGGGTAATTTCAACAGCATTGGTACTCCAGGGGGTTACCATAGCGGCACGCGGGCCCACAAAAAAGCCTTCCATAGTCGGCCCGGATTGTAATTTGGCGTTACCAAAAAGCCACTCAAGTTTTTTAACGTCTTCTGAAGAAAGTTCGCGGTTGGTCTGTAAAGCGAAAATAGTGTCGGATTGACCTGAAAAGAGGTGAATCATGCTCATATTTTAGAAATACAAAGGTAGCGTAAAATTTTAAAATTCTGTCGCTCCGGTTGGATTATTGTGCTTTATTACGTTGTGCGTATAATTTGCCGAGGAGTTAAAATTGTTTTGAATGGTTGGATTGCTAAATTGTTGGATTTGTTAGGTTGACAATCGTTGAATCGTTGAATCGTTGAATTGTTCAATTGTTGAATTGTTGTACTACGCCAAGAGCGCCAAGTTTGTCGCGACAAATGATACTTATTCCGAAGCAGGCTAACGTACGCAACAATAAGAAATTCCACCACAGCCGTAGCAATACGGAGGTTTGATCTTACTTCGGGATTTCCTGAACTCATTTTCCAGATCGATACTTTTGTCTACGATAGTAATTAGTACCTGGGCTTGCCTTCTCAATGTTGTAGATTCAATAGGTGTGTTTGATTTTCTCTCCGGATAAACCGCCTGGAAACCAGCTTTAATTCTTTTGCTGCCTACAGTGATTTCAAAAGCTAAATGATCGGGATCCAAAAAATTTATTTTACTGCATTGTTCATCATCTTCACACTTTTTAAGGGCTTCAATTCCCTGTGATTTCAACGCCTGCATCGTTGTTTTTACAACCTGCCGAGGTAAATCTTCCCTGATCTGAAAGTTCTTAACTTTTCTTACGGTAATGAAAAGGATCTTTTTTAGGGGTCTAAAAAAATCACTCGTAATATAGCCAGTATAGCTATTGTCTTTTTGCTCAATCAGGTAAATGGTTTGCGAGGTTCCAATCATGGAGATCTTATATTCTCTCCATAAATTGTCCTGGGCATAAGTGAAGTGAGAAATTATCAATACTAATAATCCTGCAAATGATATTTTTTTAAGCATATAAGATTGACGAGAATGAATAGTAAACTATCGGAATCGTATAATAACGATCTCCTGCCATAACGTTAGTTAGTTTTTAATAAAGATAACTTATTTCGCGATAGAATCGCAAACCTCGGGTATCCGCGTTACAACTGCGAACGATAGTTTAATTTAACACCCTACGCCAAATCTATTTCTTTGGTCAGATAAACATCCTGTAAAGTGTGTAATAGTTTAACGCCTTCGTCAAATGGCCGCTGAAAAGCTTTCCGGCCTAATATCAGGCCTGTTCCTCCTGCCCGCTTATTGATAACGGCGCTCCTTACAGCTTCGGCCAGGTCAGCTTGTCCTTTGGCTTCGCCACCGGAATTAATCAAGCCGGCACGTCCCATGTAGCAATTGGCTAACTGGTAGCGGCACATGTCTATAGGATGATCGGACGATAATTCGGTATACATCCGCTTATCGCTTTTAGAGAAGTTGATAGCCGTAAATCCACCATTTACATCAGGCAATTTCTGTTTAATAATATCGGCCTGTATGGTTACGCCGAGATGATTGGCCTGACCGGTGATATCGGCTGCCGTTTCATAATTCACACCGTCCTTTTTAAAGGCATTATTACGGGTATAGCACCATAACACACAGGCCATTCCCAGCTCATGTGCCCGTTCAAAGGCTTCGGCTACTTCAACCAGTTGCCGGTTCGACTCTTCGGAACCGAAATAAATGGTAGCTCCTACCGCTGCCGCACCCAGGTTCCAGGCATCTTCAACCGAACCGAACATCACCTGGTTGTATTTTGTGGGATACGTTAACAGCTCATTATGATTCAGTTTTACCAGGAATGGAATTTTATGCGCATATTTCCGGGACAACATTGCCAGGTTTCCAAAAGTAGTGGCTACGGCGCTGCTGCCTCCTTCAATAGCCAGCTTAATAATATTTTCAGGATCGAAATACATGGGATTGGGCGCAAACGAGGCACCTGCGGTATGCTCAATACCCTGGTCTACCGGCAGTATCGATAAATAACCCGTTCCGGCAAGTCGCCCGTGGTTATACATGGCCGAAAGATTTCGTAAAACCTGCGCATTGCGGTTAGATTGCACAAAAATCTTATCTACAAAATCCGGAGAAGGCGTATGCAACAGGTCTTTACTAATGGTTTTACATTGATGATTGAGCAGGTCTTCGGCCTGCGAACCTAACAGTTCTGTAATAGCAGTATAACTCATGGCCATTTTATTTTGATGTACAACAATCAGAAAACGCTATTGTTGAAGCAGACTTAACAACACAACTAATAACTGGTTTCATCGAGCTTAACTTTTCCTTTAAACGTCCAGAATACAAAGCTGGTGTAAGCAACCACCAATGGAACGCCGATAGCGGCAACAATAAGCATGATAGTTAACGATTTCTCTGATGATGACGCATTTTGTACGGTTAGATTATATGCCGGACTCAACGTTGACAACACCATATTGGGATAAAGTTCAATAGCTACAATAATTAGCAGCAGGCTTACCGTTATGCTTGACGATACAAAGGCATAGATAAAACGATGCTTAGCCACGCTTCGCGTGATATTGGCTATACTGAATACCATCGCTACCGGTATCAGGAACATCCAGGTATGATGCCGGATGGTATTGGTTAAATGCGGAATATACAGCAACGTATAAAAACTAAGCAATAAAATACATATTGAAAAAAAGATGGTGGTATTGCGCACCATAATGGTCAGCTTGGTGTACAAACGGTTTTCGGTTTTCATCACCAGGTAAATGGCGCCGTGCATCATAAATAAAGCCAGCGTGGTAACCCCTACCATAATAGCATACGGATTGAGAAAATAAAACAGATCGCCGGTAAAATTCCCGTCCTGATCAATGGGAATACCTAATAACATGTTTCCTAACACTATTCCCAACAAAATGGCAATGGTAGCGCTTGAAAAACAGTATGCATAATCCCACATTTTACGCCACCACAACATGGGTTCCTTGCTTCTGAACTCAATGGATATAGCCCGGAATATCAACACGGTAAGGAACAGCATAAACGGGATATAAAACGCGGAGAAAACCGAAGCATACACTTTTGGAAATCCGGCAAATAAAGCCCCGCCACCTATTACCAGCCACACTTCGTTTCCATCCCATACGGGACCAATGGCATTTAGCGCAATCCTGCGGCTCGCTTCTTTATTGAAAAACAGGTGCAATGCTCCTGCGCCTAAATCAAAGCCATCTAAAATGGCGTACCCGGTAAAAACCGCTCCGATAATCATAAACCACCAGGTGGCGTAATCGATACCTAAAAACATGGTAATTCAAATTAAAAAGTCAAAAGTCAAAAAAGAAACAACGGTTACTTAAGGAATATTTCTTGTTAATTATAACCATATCAATTAATAATATCTGACTTATATGTTACAAAATATGCAGAATGGCCTATGCCATGGGCTTTTTTAATTTCTAATTTTGACTTCTGACTTAGCATTACAGTGTTCCAATTTCTTCGGCCATAATTTTATGTTGCGGACTATGATCGATATCGCCTTTTGAATATGGCCCATGCGTAATTTTTTTATTAAGCAGGTAAATAAACAATGCAAAAAGCAAAGTATAAACCAGCATAAACAAGATCAGCGAAAACAGTACCTGGTTGGCTGTAACGGCTTTAGACAAGGCATCGGAAGTTCGCAACAATCCATAAACTACCCAGGGCTGCCGGCCTGTTTCGGCTGCGTACCAGCCTACCTGGTTGCCTATCTGCGGAAGCAAAACAGCCCACACAAATACCATCATCAGCCAGCGTTTTTCGAACAATTTACCTTTATACCAGAGCCAGCATGCATATAACGTGAGTAAAATCATCAGCATTCCCACGGCAATCATCAGGTGATAACTTTGAAACACAATATTTAATGCCGATGGCCGGTCTTCGGGCTTAAAGCTTTTCAATCCCCTGATAGGCGTTGTAAAATCATTATGTGTCAAAAAGGTCAACCCTTTCGGTATTCTCAGTCCGACGGTTTTCTGATTTTTTGTATCAATATAGCCGGCAATATACATATCGGCGACAGCCAGGCTGTCAAAATGCCCTTCGAGGGCAGCCAGCTTCGCAGGTTGATACTTGGCTACCACTTCCGCTGATTTATGTCCGGCAAACAATTGTGCCAGTCCGGAAATGGTTGCGATGACCAGCGCTATTTTAAACGACGAGCGGGCGAAAGTAATATGCTTATTTTTTATCAGGTACCAGGCGCTGATGCTTAGCACCAGGAATGAACCGGCCAGGAAAGCGCCAATCCAGACATGGCATACCCGCTGTATGGATGATGGATTAAAAACCATAGCCCAGAAATCGGTTATTTCGGCCCGGGCTTCCAGGCCGGAACCCACAATGTGATAACCGGCAGGCGTTTGCTGCCAGGAATTGGCCACCACAATCCATATCGCCGAAAACATAGAGCCCAACGTAACCATTACGGTAGCGAAAAAATGCACCTTAGAGCTTACCCTGTTCCAGCCGAACAGTAAAACGCCCAGGAAGCCAGATTCAAGCGCAAAAGCGAAAATCCCTTCGGCTGCCAGCGCTGAACCAAAAACATCGCCTACATATTTGGAATAGGTTGCCCAGTTCGTTCCGAACTCAAATTCCATCACGATACCGGTTGCCACACCTATACCGAAAATCAGGGCAAAGATTTTGGTATAAAAACGGGCCATATCCTCGTATAGCTTATTGCCGGTTTTAAGGTACATGCCTTCCATTGCCACCATAACCAAGCCAAGGCCGATGCTTAACGGCGGATAGATGTAATGAAAGGAGATGGTAAATGCGAATTGTATGCGGGCTAATATTTCTACATCCATAACCAGACTGTTGATGAAGGTAAAAATACATGCTATAGCTTAAAAAAGAGAAATTTATATCACCATGAAGTATTTTAGAATGAATATGAATTGAAAAATTCAAAAGTAAACACCTGAACTAATCTTAATTCGCAACTTGTCTCCGATAGTTCGAAAAAACAATTAAAAGTTGGCCGGTCAAGGGACAAGACCAAGATTGAAGAAAATATTTTGATTTTTGCTCCCCGAACAGCGTTACAAACGCTGGATAATAATGCACTCGTTATTGTAAACGAGCGCAAGCAGGATACATGCCTTCCATTGCCACCATAACCAAGCCAAGGCCGATGCTTAACGGCGGATAGATGTAATGAAAGGAGATGGTAAATGCGAATTGTATGCGGGCTAATATTTCTACATCCATAACCAGACTGTTGATGAAGGTAAAAATACATGCTATAGCTTAAAAAAGAGAAATTTATATCACCATGAAGTATTTTAGAATGAATATGAATTGAAAAATTCAAAAGTAAACACCTGAACTAATCTTAATTCGCAACTTGTCTCCGATAGTTCGAAAAAACAATTAAAAGTTGGCCGGTCAAGGGACAAGACCAAGATTGAAGAAAATATTTTGATTTTTGCTCCCCGAACAGCGTTACAAACGCTGGATAATAATGCACTCGTTATTGTAAACGAGCGCAAGCAGGAATATTTTTGAATTTTTATTGCCCAACAGCGTTACAAACGTTGAATATCAATACACTCGTTATTGTAAACGAGCGCAAGCAGGATTAATAAAGTCAAAATTCAAAAGTAAAAAATAAAATACCTTAGGTCAGTTAAGTAAACATTCTCCTTGCTTTTTACTTTCCACTTTTAACTTTCTCTACATCCGCTCCGGCACATCAATACCCAATAAGCGCATGGCTTTTTTCAGCACAGCCGCCGTAGCGTCTGATAGCCGCAACCGGAACTGCTTTACATCTTCATGCCCGGCCTTTAAGATGGATTCTTCGTGGTAAAATTTGTTGTACAGCTTAGCCAAATCGTAGGCATAATTGGCAATCAATGCCGGACTAAAGCCCTGTGCAGCAGCTTCTACCTGCTCAGGATAACGGCTTAATTCAATGATCAGATCGCGTTCTGTAGGTGTTAAGGCCCTGTTGTATGTTCCTTCCTGGTTTTGTTTAGTAAATTCTGCCTTAGCCAGTACCGAACGAATGCGGGCATGCGTGTACTGTATAAATGGACCGGTATGCCCCTGAAAGTCAATGGACTCGTTCGGGTCAAACAACAGGCGTTTTTTAGGCTCAACTTTTAACAGGAAGTATTTTAAAGCGCCCATACCGATCATACGATACAGGCTTGCTTTCTCGTCTTCAGAAAATCCTTCTACTTTACCCAGCTCTTCGGTGCGCTGACGGGCCGTTTCAACCATTTCAGCTATCAGGTCATCGGCATCAACCACGGTTCCTTCACGGGATTTCATTTTACCGGATGGCAGATCAACCATTCCATACGATAAATGAAACAGCCCCTTTGCCCACGACTTACCCAGCTTTTCGAGGATAAGGAAAAGCACTTTGAAGTGATAATCCTGCTCATTACCCACTACATAAATGGATTCATCCATCTCGAAATCATCGTATTTCAACTGGGCTGTTCCCATATCCTGCGTAATGTAAACCGATGTTCCATCGCCACGCAACACCAGCTTTTCATCCAGTCCATCGGCTGTAAGGTCAATCCAAACCGAATTATCTGCCTTTTTAAAGAAAACACCTTTATCCAGGCCTTCCTGGATAATATCCTTGCCCAGCAGGTACGTATCAGATTCGTAATAATATTTATCGAACGATACTCCCAAGTTTTTATAGGTTACGTCAAAACCGGCATAAACCCAGCCGTTCATGGTTTTCCAAAGCTGTATGATTTGCTCATCGCCGGCTTCCCATTTTTGCAGCATCACCTGCGCTTCTTTTATTAAAGGCGCATTCTTTTTAGCGTCTTCTTCGCTTTGACCGGAAGCTTTCAGGTCATCAATCTGCTTTTTATATTCTTTATCGAAAATAACGTAGTACTTACCTACCAGGTGATCGCCTTTCAAGCCGCTGCTTTCGGGAGTTTCACCGTTACCGAATTTCTGCCAGGCCAGCATGGATTTACAGATATGTATACCCCGGTCATTCACCAGGTTGGCCTTGATCACTTCGTATCCATAGGCTGAAAGAATTTCAGCGACTGAAAATCCCAGTAAATTATTGCGGATATGACCTAAGTGCAGCGGTTTATTGGTGTTAGGCGATGAATACTCTACCATCACCTTTTTGCCATTAGACTGGAATACACCAAACTGCGGTTGTAAAACGGTATGCGTAAATAAATTTATCCAGTAATTATCAGATAAGGAGATATTTAAAAATCCCTTAATAACGTTGAAACCGGCTATTTCGCTCACATGCTCCTTCAGAAAGGTGCCTATTTCCTGTCCGGTTTGCTCCGGCGATTTCTTCGTATATCGTGTAAACGGGAAAGTAACCACGGTGATCTGTCCTTCAAATTCTTTACGGGTTTGCTGCAAAGTAACATCCGACGGACTGATATTTACCTGGTAAAGATTCTGGAGGGCGTTGGTTACGCCGTTAATAATGAAATTCATGCGGCAAAAATAGAAATCTTATTCCTAATAGGAATAATTTTCTCTTCTACGATAGTATCTTCCCCAGCCTGTCTCCTGACAGGCTGGAACATATTATAAAACATATTTGGCCTGTCGGAAGACAGGCCAAGCTTAGAGAAATTCTGTTTAATAAAGCTATCTGGATCAGACACTAATCCTTCCCGGCAGCATATTGAATCCCGCCCCAGATATGCTTTAAAAAGGCTTCGTCGGTATAATTTTCTTCACGATGCCCTAAAACGGTATAGAAAACCCGTCCACCTTCAAATTCATGGTACCATGATGCCGGATGAAAATCGCCCATTGTTCCACCTTTGTATGTTTTCTCATCCAACGTGATGAGGGTATGAATATCCGGGTTTACATCCTTAAAATTATACCATTCGTCGGTATGTACCCACGGCGATTTCAGGTCCCGTGTTGAAATATGCGTGCTATCTGTAATGGTAAGCACAGCCTGCTGCTGTTTGGGATGTTTCAGGAAGTATGCGCCGATCAGCTTCCCGTACCAGGGCCAGTCGTACAAGCAATCGGTAGCGGCATGTATACCTACCAATCCGCCGCCCTTATGAATGTAATTCTGAAAAGCGGCTTTCTGAGCTTCGTTAAACAAGCTATTACCCGTAGGGCTCAAAAAAACAATAACCTTGTATTTCTTAAGCTGCTTATCGGTAAATAAAGCCGGGTTAGTTGTGGTATCTACGCTAAAGCCCTTCTCCTCGCCCATTTTCTGCAAAGCCACAATTCCGTTGGCAATACTTTTATGGTGATACCCTTTGGTCAGCGAAAATACCAGCACCCTGAACTTTGATTTACTATATGCTCCCGGCACTGCAACCAGATACAAACCAATAAACAGGATACAACTTAAAATTGCCTTTTTCATTAAGCCAGGTTTCTACCGGCATTTACAATGCCGTATACCGTACGAATGATCAACTTATTGTATATATCGGTTTGCTCTTCGCTTAATTTGCCTGTTTTCAGTTGCTGCAAGGCATAATGCTGGATAATGACCAAGGGCAATACAATCCGTTCCCGGATAGCAATAGAACGACGTTCTATCGGGTAATTCTCCATCAATACCGAAGTATTGGTAAGCTCCAGGATCAGTTTTTTGGTCAGTTCAAACTCAATACGCAACTTCTCCCAAAAAGCGCCAAATTCTTTATCTTCTTTCAGATAGGATGTTATCCGGAAATCAGATTTGGACATTGACATCATACAGTTGTCGATGATGGTTTTAAACTGTCCGGATGTTTGATATAACTGTACCACATTATCCCACAAACCGGCATCTTTAATATCCTGCAATGCCGTACCAACGCCATAGAAACCCGGAATATTCTGTTTCAGCTGGCTCCACGATGTTACAAAGCTAATGGCACGTAAATCTTCCAGTCTCAGCTCGGCTCCCGAATTACGTTTTACCGGCCGGCTGCTGATGTTTATCTGTGACAGCAATGTTAACGGACTGAGTTTCTCCAGATATTTGATAAACAGCGGATCTTCGCGTAAAGCAACAAAGTTTCTATAGCTGTCTTCGGCCATTTTAGCAAATAATGACTTTTGCGAATTGCTCATAGTTTCCTTGTCGGCAGAATTCAGAGCAGAAACCAAACCGGCATTAATCAGCTGTGAAATATTGTAATGAGCCGTATCCCACGAACCGTACTGGCTGCTGATGGTTTGCCCCTGTATGGTCAGCTGAATATGATCGTTGGCAATTTCGCGACCCATTGTAGCGTAAAATTTCTGTGTTTTACCGCCGCCACGTGCTGGTGGGCCGCCACGACCATCAAAAAACGCCAGCTGAATATTGTGTGTACGGGCAATGGTTGTAAGCTCTATCTTGGCCTTGTAAATAGACCAGTTGGCCATCAGGTAACCACCGTCTTTGGTGCTGTCAGAAAAGCCCAGCATCACAATTTGCTTATTACCACGGCGTTTAAGATGCTCTTTGTAGAACGGATGTGAATACAGCTTATCCATTACGCTGGCCGCGATAGTTAGATCGGGCACTGTTTCAAATAGCGGCACAAAATCAATGCTCAGCTCTTCGGCTTTCCACCCGCTCCATAAAAACAGGTTCATGAGTTGCAGAATATCTGATGCCTGCTGACAGTTACTGATAATGAAACGGTGACATCCTTTCTCGCCGTTTGCCTGTTGTATATCTTTGATCAGGCGGATAGTTTGCAAGGTATCTTTAACCAGAGGATCATCTCCATCGGTGCACTGAAAATCGTGCTCTTCAAATGTAATATGCTTGAGTTTCTGTTCTTCCGGTAAAGAATCGTAATCTTCTGAAGTAAAAGAGGTTATCCCAATACTTTCGCGACAATGTTTATGTGTATTACGCAGTACACGGCTATCCTGCCGGATATCCAGCGAGGCAAAATAACATCCGAAAAGTCGCACCTTACGGATAAGATCTTCCACTACATTGATGAATAAACTATCGTGATCACTTATAAGTACTTCCTTGATCTTTTGCAGGTTTTCAATAATTTCGTCCTGCTGATTGGCCAGGTTTTCCTGATCGCTAAAACTGTTAACATAAAGTAAATCATAAAGTTTACTCATATAAGTCTCTACACCTCTGAAGGTTATGCGACGCTTAAGCACCCTGAAATCGCGGTAGTAGCAACGGAATAATATTTTACGGAGCAGCTCGGAAACTTCGCGTGTGCCTTGTGTTGTTACATTAGGATTGCCATCGCGATCGCCCCCGGGCCAGAAACCCAGCTCAATAAGCTGATGCGATTCCAGTAATGGTGCATCATCAAACTCATCCTCGATTTGTGATTGTATGGCAGCGCTAACCGGATAGAATACATTTTCAAGGAACCAGGCCAGGCTTACGGCTTCATCAACCGGTGTAGGCTTATTTTTATTAAAGAAGGGCGTTTTACCTAATTGTTGCAGCAGCAGGTTGACGTTGCTGATATCATTTTGCTTAACCGCTTCGGTCAGATCGTTGATAATGGCCAGCACCGTACCCGGATAAAACTGCGTAGGGTGAGCGGTCAGCACTATGCGTAATGAAAACTCCTGCAGCTTTTCCCGCATTTTTTCTTTTAATCCCGGCGTATTGGCCGCCTGCCGCAATAGCCCTTCCAGCGAGGCCGAATCTTCGGAACGGGAAGTTTTATTGAAAGCAGAATCTTCTATGGCATCAAAAAGCACCACCTGCCGCTCAATGTAACGTATAATACGAAACAGCAGGTCAATGCGGTCGGCTTCCTGCACATATTGCTCATACTGTCCGAAAAAGCTCTCGATAATATTTACCGGCGACAATTGCTGCTTGACGCCCTGTTCGCAATGAGAGGTAAAAAATGGCAACAGGATACCGGTATGCTTCACCTTGTAAAAGGGCAAGGTTAAAAACAAGCTGTTGTACAGCTCGAACCGCGTAACTACTTCGTTGTTAAATGTGGCTTCTTTCTGACTGAGTTTCATTATAAGAACAGGGTGTTAGATGAAATTGATAAAACTTACTGCCCACCAGGAGCAATTTGTCTGTACCGGCTATAAACTAATAAAGTTTATGAATCCGGTGCAAAAATAAAAGTATTACGTTGTTCGCAAAGCATTATGCTTAAAAAGCTGTAATTATCCGGTTATTCATACTATTTTACCAGCCTGGCGTCAACAGCCAATTTCTCTACTGATTCAATTTTAACCAGATGATGATATCCCGGGAACAGGGGATTAAGCAAATAATTGTATTCAAATTTATTAACGGCCGACCTGACTTTAATGGCTATAAACTGCTGTTTCTCCATCAGAGAATCGCCCAGGCTTTTATTTTCAAGATTACCGATTTCCTGCCAATGTTTTGGATAATCCTTATCAGGAAGCGTATAAATTAGCGAACTGTCTTCCCTGATATGTAAACCTGTCAGGTATAAATCCGGGGGAATATTTCCAGCCTCAAAATAAACCAGGTTTTCAAGATACGCAAGTGAACTGTTTTCGCTGGTATAAAGCATATACGTTCCGGGATTATTCCAGCGGCCCCCTTCTTTAAACGCCCCCATACCGGAAATATCCCTTGCCCGTTTCTCAGATTTGGCTATGCGATAAACCAGCATCAGGAGTAAACGCCTTCTTCAATCCGTCCCAAAACATTATCAACCATAGTTAATCCTGTAGGCATATAAAATAAATCAATGGGTTTCAGCTGATTTAAGGCCCGGTTAGGTGTATTAAGCCATTGCTGTACTGCTTTCTGATCTTCAAAAACCTCAAAGGCGTGACTCACTACTTTTGCCACTTCTATGATATGTGAAGACGTATACTTATCAAGCACATCATCACCCTTTTTTCGTTCAAGCGTTTTGACTGAAAGGTGTAATATATCTTCGGCAAAGCTTTTTTTGGTCATACCCATGTGACTAACCAAGGCATCTAAAGAAGCTTTTTTGATACCCTCGTTACTCAGCGAGATCAAATCAAACGCCGATTTGATTTTTTTATGTATCAACCCGGCGCCACCTAACAGGTACACCAGATTGGCAACAGGGTCTTTTCGTTTTTGCAGAACTTCCATAACAGACATTTTTACCAAATGTATGGAAAATTTGTCGTACTTAAAAATCCTATCCAAATTTACTTTTCAGGGCTGCCAGCTTGCTTTGCATATCATTTTCCGGTCTTCGCTGCGGTTTACCAGCCGGTTTTTTAGGAGATGGCTGGCTTTCAGTATCTTTCATTGATAACGAAATCCGCTTACGGGCGGCATCTACTTCAGTTACAGTTACCATCACCTTCTGATGTACTTTTACTACCTCATTGGGGTCTTTTACAAAACGGTTTGCCAGTTGGCTGAGATGCACCAAACCGTCCTGGTGCACGCCAATATCTACAAAGGCGCCGAAATTGGTAATATTGGTTACAATTCCCGGCAGCTTCATGCCGATCTTTAGATCGTCAATGGTATTAACGCCTTCGGTAAAGCTGAATTGCTCAAACTGCTCACGCGGATCGCGGCCGGGCTTGGCAAGTTCCTGCAAAATATCATTCAACGTTGGCAAGCCCACCGTATCTGAAATGTAATTTTTCAGGTTGATGCTCTTGCGCAGCTTTTCGTCTTTCATCAGATCAGCTACGCCGCAACCGGCATCTTTAGCCATTTGCTCAACCAATGCATAACGCTCGGGGTGCACTGCACTGCTATCCAATGGGTTATCCGCATGGCGGATACGTAAAAATCCGGCTGCCTGCTCGTACGCCTTGCCACCTAAACGCGGTACGGAAAGCAACTCCTCGCGGCGTTTAAAGGCACCGTTTTTATTACGATGTTCTACAATATTCTGTGCCAGCTGCGGCCCTAATCCCGATACGTAAGACAGGATCTGGCTCGACGCCGTATTCAGCTCCACGCCTACGGCATTTACACAGCTGATAACCACATCATCCAGCGAGGTCTGCAATTTATTCTGATCCACATCATGCTGGTACTGCCCCACTCCTATAGATTTCGGATCGATCTTTACCAGCTCGGCCAAAGGATCCATCAGGCGGCGACCGATAGAAACGGCTCCCCTGACGGTCACATCTTTATCCGGGAATTCCTGCCGGGCCACTTCGGAAGCTGAATAGATGGATGCGCCGCTTTCGCTTACCATCACCACAATTACTCCCGGCAGATTCTGCTTACGGATAAACGTTTCCGTTTCTCGTCCGGCAGTTCCGTTACCAATGGCAATGGCCTGTATGGCATATTTTTCAACCAGGAAAGCCACGGTTTTAGCGGCTTCCTGCTCACCTCTTCCGCCGGTATGCGGAAAGATGGCCGTATATTCCAGCAGCTGACCCTGCTCATCCAGGCAAACCACTTTACAGCCTGTACGGAAACCGGGATCAATAGCCATCACGCGTTTTTGGCCCAAAGGCGCAGCAAGCAGCAACTGGCGGGCATTTTCTGCAAATACCCGGATAGCTTCTTCGTCGGCTGCTTTTTTGGTAACCAGCCTGATCTCCGTTTCCATCGATGGTTTGAGCAAACGCTTATAACTATCGGCCACAGCCAGCCTTACCTGGTCTGAAACCGTGTTGAAGCCTTTTACAAACATGCGGTCGAGGATAGCGATCGCTTCATCTTCCGGCGGCTGAATATCGAGCCACAGGACTTCCTCTTTCTCCCCGCGACGCATAGCCAGCACCCGGTGCGAAGGCGCCGTTTTTACCGGTTCGCTCCACTCAAAATAATCCTTGTATTTAATACCGGTTTCTTCCTTTCCCGGCGCAACACGGCTCTGGATAGTCCCTTTCTCCATAAACAGGTTACGCAATGCGGCACGGGCTTCGGTATGCTCGGCAATGTATTCGGCAATAATATCGCGTGCTCCGGCCAAAGCATCTTCCTCGCTGTTTACGCCCGATTCTTCATGGATATAGGTAGCGGCTTCGGCCTGTAAATCAATGGATTGCTGCTCCAGGATAAGGTCAGCCAAGGGTTGCAGCCCTTTCTCACGGGCCACAGAAGCACGGGTTTTTCGTTTGGGTTTGTATGGCAGGTAAATGTCTTCCAGCACAGCCATGGTTTCGGCTGCCTCTACCTGCTGCTGCAATTCGGGCGTGAGCTTACCACTTTCGGTTAATGATTTTAATATTGCTTCGCGGCGTTTATCCAGCTCACGTAATTGCTGCATACGATCGCGTATGGCGGTTACCTGCACCTCGTCCAGCGAACCGGTCAGCTCTTTACGGTAACGTGAAATAAACGGAACCGTTGCTCCCTCATCCAAAAGTGTAATGGTGTTTAACACCTGTTTTCCAGCCAGCGAAAGTTCGCCGGCAATCTGTGCGATGTGTTTATCCATAAAAATTATCAGCTGGCGAAATTGTGGCTAAGTAAGGATATATCCAAGAAAAGTTTTAATTAATGGCTAACGGCTGATGGCTATTAGCTGATAGCTATTGGCTAACGGCTTATCGCACAATAGTTATATATCCTGTCATCTGATTCCGGCCGTTCCTGGGATTAATGATGTAATAATACGTGCCTGTGGGCAGATCCTGACCGTTTGCTCTGCCATCCCAGGGAACGGTGTAACCGACAGAATGATATACCCTAACGCCATAGCGATTAAATACATCAACTGTACACCCCGGATAGCTTCCCAGGTACTCAATGGCCCAGGTGTCGTTACGCCCATCGCCATTAGGGGTAAACGTGTTGGGAACTTTGGGCGCTTTAAGGATCGTAATATTCACCTCATCCGAAACAGAACAGTTATTAGCCGAAATAGCGGTAAGCGTGTACTGAGTATCCTTTTCAGGCGATGTTAGCACCGGATCCAGAATATTCGGATTACTTAGCCCGGCTGCCGGCTCCCATTTTACGGATGTATATCCCGTAGCACGGCCATGCAGCCGAATACTGCCGCCATACAGCATCACGGTATCATTGCCTGCATTAACGGTTGGCACAGGCCATACGGTAATATCTTTTGAGGCTATATCCTGGCATCCGTTGGCCGCGTTGAACGTATAAGTTATGGTGTGTGTTCCCGGGCCTGCTTTGGCCGGGTCGAATAAGCCGCTCGCAGTTATACCATCGCCGGAATAGGTTCCGGCTCCGGGAACATTGCCGGTTTCCTTTGCCTGCGTAACCATAAAGGGCTCTGCATTCTGGCATACCGACTGCAGATCGTTAAATTGTATAGCCGGGGAAGCGTACAGCGTAATTTCACGGGAAACAGTGTTAGCACAGGATATACCTGAATAGGCCACCAGCTTTACTGTATATGTTTTTGTTGCCGGCGAGGTGAAGGCCGGATAAGTATGCGGATGAGGTTGGCCGGGCTGCCCGGCTTCTTTACCTGTTGGATCATTATCCGCATCGAAATACCATTCTACACGGGTTATTTTACCAAAATCTACAGTAGAGTTATCTGTAAAAATTACCGGCTGGTTGCTGCACAGAGGCGCTGCATTTTGAATGGTAAAATCAGCATGAGGCTGGGCGCCGTTCACGGTAAAGGTCTTTACGGTAGTTTCAGAACAACCGTATTTAGAAGTTACAGTGAGCGTTACGGTGTAATTACCTGCCTCGCCATAACGGTGCGATGGATCTTTTTCTGTAGAGCTGTTCGGGTTTACGGCAGTGGCATGGCTATCGCCAAAGTTCCATAAATACGTAAAATCAGCCCCGGTATGATCTGAAATTGTACTTTTATTGGTAAAGGTGGCCTTTGCATCGCTCAAACAAACATCGGGCATTTCAAAATCAGGCACAGGGGTTGGGTACACTGTAATTGGCAAAGCATACGGTTCGCTGATACAACCTTTATCGGTTTTTACCTGTAATGAGACGGTATATCTACCTGCCGCTGCATACGTATGCCTGGCCTGGTCTGATGACAAAGTTTCTTTTGTACCATCACCAAAATCCCACATCCAGGAGGTGATGGCCCCACCGGTAGCCTGGGATATATCTGTGAATACGGCTTCTTTCTGTTCGCAAATAATTGCCTGCGGGCTGAATTTAGCAGCAGCCTTATTTATTATAACAGATTGTGTAATAATTGCCGGATCGCAACTTGTTTTGGTGCTTACCGCAAGTTTTACCTGGTACGTTTGGGCGGCTGTAAAAATATGTTCCGGGTTCTGCACATCCGATGTTGTACCATCGCCAAAATCCCAATGCCAGCCTATAATGTCAGAGCCTTTGCCATCGCTCTTATCTATAAACTTCACAGGATCGCCAATGCAGGCTTCTGCCGGCGCAGTAAAACCGGCAACTGGCGGCGGGTTAATGGTAAAATCTGAGGTAATATCTTCGGTAGCCCCGCAACTGGAAGCAGTAGTGCGGGTCACGGTTACCTTCCAGCTATAATCGCCGGCAGCGGTATAAACCGCATCTCCGGGATAAGTGTATGAATAATACGTTTTCCCGTCTTTCTGGAATATGGCCGGCGAAGGATTGTTATCGGTAACCGTACCTTTACCATCGCCGATATTCCATTCCAGCTTCAAAGCCGGGTACAGCAGGTTGATCTTTATGGCCATCGGTTCGCCCACGCAGCCCGATGTAATTACCTGCGCTGGCGTTGACTTTTTATCAACCTCGAAGGTGAAATTTTGCACATTAGCCCCGGCCAGGTACGCATACGACTCAATCTTGCCATATCCGTACGCAATAGCCGAAAAACCACCATTGGCCGTTAAATGGTGCTGTTCCTGCAAGTTGGTTACATTGATAATGGCATAGCTGTAATCGGAATTAGGTATGGCCGTAAACGATGCCGAATACGATACCCCGTCTATCTGGAAAGAAGAGGCATCGGCGGTTTTAATAATGATATTCAGGTAATAAACGTTAATATTTGTCGAGACTTCCCCAACACTGCCGAGCTTTGAGTAAACGGTAATATCGTCCAACGTTTGCTCCACCGGGTTGAGCATGGTAATTTCGGGATCACCAGGATAGGTATATACGTTACTATTGGAACTATTGTTAACATTGCAGCCTTGCGAGGTTTGGTACTGGGCTACGCCAATAGGTTTGGTAGCCGAAATTTGTACCGGTGCAGCAGAATAAAAAGTAATGATGCTTCCTTTATTATAGGGATTAGACAAGGATATGTTTATATTTCCCTTTATGGTAATATTAGTATTATCTTCCGATACAATAATTCGAAAAATATCCTGACTTCCCCTGGTAGCATTATAGAATGGTGCGGTTACAAAGTTTTTCCCCCAGGCTTCCACCGGGAATACCTGCTGATATAGATTATCACCACTCCCTGCGCTTTTATTATTACCGGGCTCACAGAAATTAATCCAGCTACTCCCTGAAAACACAGCAATCGGCTTACAGTTAAGCACCTCGATATAGCTACCGGACAGGTCATCAGCAGACTGATATTGGTATACATCACCTTTATCTAATGTAACTGTATATGATTGATTGGCAGCCTGGTTATTTCGCGAGGCTTTTGTAGGCGTTATTTGTATTACAGTGCCGTCCTCTGTAGCCACAATAGCAAATTCAGAATATACCGGATTATTATTATTACCTGTTGTTAAACTTTTACTTTGGTATGAAAAAGCATAATATAACTTACCCAAAGCGCTGGTGGGTAACACCATAGTACCGCCGGTTTGAGCCTGATATGATATTACACTGTATAGGGAAATAGGGACATTGGTCACAACATGTACACCTTTTCCGCTTTCTATAGTTTCTGATGTACTGACGTATGCACTGGATGGATCAATGGTAACCGGCGTTGCCGAGTTAGCAGGAATAGTTCCCGAAAACAATGGTGCTGCTGATGTCCCGATAAAAACCTGGTAATTGGTCGCCTGATCGGCAGATAGAAAAAGCGTCATTTTTGAAGACGGCCCATTGACGTGCCCCATATAGACCACCCAGAAATCCTTCCCTTTGTTTGAAGAATTTTGAGCCATCGCCCAATTGCACAAGCCGACCACAAGCAGCAAACACTTTATAAGTGCCGTAAAATATTTTTGCATGAATAAGAGCTATATCATCAGCGGTTAGCCTAATCTTTCAGAAATTAAATATAAGAGTAAACTTGTGTTTCCGGGTTTAATTGCCTGCAATTTATTTTTATGGAAGCGTTGAGTGAGTATTGAGTAACGGGTACTGCGTATTGAGCCCTATACCATTAAGCCTTATCATTGTCAATTGTCAATTGTCAATTATCAATTATCAATTATCAATTATCCGCTCATTTTAACTTTTGACTTTCAGCTTGAATGCAATTTCTTAATTTCGCATGAGAAAAACAGGAGTTACTATTGGAATATTTAAAGGGCTTAAACCCTTCGCAAAGAGCAGCAGTTGAACAAACCAGCGGCCCGGTAATGATCGTGGCCGGAGCCGGTTCGGGTAAAACACGGGTTATTACATATCGTGTGGCCTACCTCATCGACCAGGGAGTTGATCCGTTCAACATCCTGGTGCTTACCTTTACCAACAAGGCGGCCAAAGAAATGCGTGAACGTATCAGCAACGTAGTGGGAGCCGAAGCCAAAAACATCTGGATGGGCACATTCCACTCGGTATTTGCAAAAATCCTGCGTGTTGAGGCCGATAAGATCGGATACCCACATAACTTTACCATTTACGATACCGACGACAGCAAAAGTCTGCTGCGTGCTATACTGAAAGAACAACAGCTGGATGATAAGCTGTATAATGCCAACTTTGTGTATAACCGCATTTCGTCTGCAAAAAACAACCTCATTTCCCCTGCCGAGTACCTGCAGAATGAACAGATACAGGCCGAAGATTTTTCTACCGGACGTGGTAAGCTGGGTGAAATTTACCAGATCTACACGCAGCGTTGCTTCAAGGCCGGCGCTATGGATTTTGACGACCTGCTGTTTAAAACCAACGTGCTGCTGCGTGAGCATCCCGATGTACTTTACAAGTACCAGAACAAGTTTAAATACCTGATGGTTGATGAGTACCAGGATACTAACTTTTCGCAATACCTGATTGTGAAGCGCCTGGCAGCTATTAATGAGAATATCTGTGTGGTTGGTGATGATGCCCAGAGCATTTACGCTTTCCGCGGAGCTAATATCCAGAACATCCTCAACTTTGAGAAAGACTATCCCGATCTGCATGTATTCAAGCTGGAGCAGAACTATCGTTCCACACAGAATATTGTAAACATTGCCAACAGCATCATCGCCAATAATAAGAACCAGCTAAAAAAGCATGTGTATTCAGAGAATGAGGAAGGCGATAAAATAAAGGTGGTCAGGGCGTTCAGCGATAACGAGGAAGGGAAAAACGTGGCCGAAGCTATTATGCAGGAACGGGCGCTGAAAGGATTAAACTACCAGGATTTTGCCATCCTGTACCGCACCAACGCCCAGTCGCGGGCAATGGAAGAAGCCCTGCGCAAGCTGAACATCCCGTATAAAATTTATGGTGGATTATCCTTCTATCAACGTAAGGAGATCAAGGATCTGATCGCCTATTTCAGGCTCACGTACAATCCTAACGATGAGGAAGCATTAAAACGGGTGATCAATTATCCCCGGCGGGGCATTGGCGATACTACGGTAGAACGCATTATCATTGCCGCCGATAAGCATGACCTCAGCTTGTGGGATGTAATTGTTAACGCCCACAGCTACATAGAAGCCCGGAGCGCCGGCGCCGTAGCCAACTTCGCGACACTTATCCAAAGCTTCCAGGTAATGGGTAAAGGCAACAATGCTTATGATACCGCCCTGCACATCGCCCAGCATTCGGGTTTGCTGAAAGATTTGTACGACGATAAATCGGTTGAGGGCTTAAACCGCTATGAAAACATCCAGGAGCTCCTTAACGGGATCAAGGAATTTAGCGAACGTGAAGATATTGAAGAACGTGGTTTGGATATCTTTATGCAGGATGTGGCCCTGCTGACCAACGATGACAACGATAAAAATCCCAATGCCGATACGGTTTCGCTGATGACCATCCATTCGGCAAAAGGGCTTGAATTTCCGCATGTGTTTGTTGTTGGCCTCGAAGAAAACCTGTTTCCTTCGCAAATGTCACTCAATTCGCGGGCCGACCTGGAAGAAGAACGCCGGCTATTTTATGTAGCCATTACCCGTGCCGAGAAAAAACTTACCTTAAGTTATGCTACTTCCCGCTATCGCTGGGGCACATTAACCAGTTGCGAGCCAAGCCGTTTTATCGACGAGATCGATGCCAAATACCTGGAACTTGATTTCAAGGCTCCGCAAAAAAGTGTTGGCGGTATGTCATTCGAAAACGAGCGCAAGGCATGGTCAACATCAACAGCCGATACTTTTTCAAAACCAAAAGCAGCAACGGGCGTTAAAACCACGTCTGTTCTTCCTAAAGCGCATGTACCCAGCCAGGGTTTCAAACCATCCGATACATCGGGATTACAGGTAGGTATGGAAGTAGAGCACGAACGGTTTGGCTATGGCAAGGTAGTTAGCCTGGAAGGCAACAAACCCGACATCAAGGCAACAATATTTTTTAAAGAATTAGGACAAAAGCAACTTTTACTTAAATTTGCCAAACTACGCATTGTAACATAAGCACTAACACAGTGACGGGGACAATTCCCAAAAATTGCTAAACAGGAAAAATGAATTTTGATTATAACAGCACCAGGGAGAAATTAATTCTTGCCGAATATGGCCGTAATGTGCAAAACATGGTGGCCTATATCTGTACCCTTCCTACAAAAGAAGAGCGCAACCGCCATGCACAGGTGGTGATAGACCTTATGGGATTTTTAAATCCCCACTTACGTGATGTGGCCGATTTTAAACACAAATTGTGGGATCATTTATATATTATATCCGGATTTAAGATCGATGTGGATTCGCCGTATCCCAAACCTTCCGAAGAAAATATACACATTAAGCCTGAACCGCTTAAATATCCGCAGAACCGTATTCGTTACAAACATTACGGCAAAACGGTAGAATATATGATCGAAAAGGCCAAGCAAATTGAAGACCCTGACCGGAAGCAAAATATGGTACAGGCCATTGCCAATTTCATGAAGATATCTTACGTTACCTGGAATAAAGATACCGTAGCCGACGAAACTATTATCAGCGATCTGAAAGAGATGTCGAACGGTGAATTGGTTTTACAGGACAACGTAAACCTGAATAAGGTAGAGTTCCGCGTACCGCCCCCGGGCAACCGTCAGCGTAACAGCAATCAGAACCAGAGCTCAAACAAAGGCAAGCAGAATAACAACCGCAACCAGGGTAAACGGAAACAACAACGTTATTAAGGGTTGCAGGTTATGAGTTATGAGTTATAAGTTATAAGTTATAAGTTATAAGTTATAAGTTATAAGTTATAAGTTTTACGTGGCCAATGGTTCATAGCTTATAGTCCGGAAGACCGAAAGTCAGAAAAGACAGGAAGCAACCTTTAATAATTAACAGTTGACAACTGACAGTTGACAATGCCTGTATGATTTATAGGTTATGATTGAGAGACAAAAACATAGAAACAAAACAAAGAGCATACTCCTACTCCCTCCCTCAGGGAGGGCCGGGGTGGGCTAATAGACAAGAAACAAGACGATAACATAGTCTGCTTATTCCCTCCCTTGCGCCACCGCTAAAGCTAAGGCGGCACGCGGTTGGGAGGGTTGGGGGGGGCTTTTTACTTTACCATCAGATGAATGCTTTCGAAATATACGGCGGTAAACCGTTACGTGGCGAGATAATTCCGCAGGGTGCAAAAAACGAAGCGCTGCAGGTTATTTCGGCGGTGCTGCTTACCAAAGATAAAGTTACCATCAGCAATATACCCGATATTAAAGACGTAAATAAGCTGATCGAGCTGTTAGGCGATCTGGGCGTACGCATTGAGCGCATCAGCAAAGACACTTATACTTTCCAGGCCGATAACATTAACCTCGATTTTTTTCAGTCGGATATTTTTAAAGCCAAAGGCGGAAGCCTGCGAGGCTCCATCATGATCGTTGGCCCGCTGCTTGCCCGTTTCGGTAAAGCCGCCATCCCTAAGCCGGGTGGCGATAAAATCGGTCGCCGGCGTTTGGATACTCATTTCCTGGGATTTGAAAAACTGGGCGCCAAGTTCAACTACAATACTGAGTCAGGCTTTTTTAACATCGATGCCAGCAACCTCAAAGGAACATATATCCTGCTGGACGAAGCATCGGTAACCGGAACAGCCAATATTGTAATGGCGGCAGTGCTTGCAAAAGGTAAAACCACGATCTACAATGCCGCCTGTGAGCCCTATTTGCAGCAGCTTTGTAAAATGCTGAACCGTATGGGAGCCAATATCTCCGGTATCGGTTCAAACCTGCTAACCATAGAAGGTGTTGACGAGCTTTCAGGAACGGAACATCGCCTGCTGCCGGATATGATAGAGATCGGTTCATTTATTGGCCTTGCGGCAATGACCGAATCTGAAATTACCATTAAAGATGTACAATTCCAGGAGCTGGGCATCATCCCCGATGTATTTAAACGCTTAGGCATACAATTCGAGCTTCGTGGCGATGATATTTATATTCCGCAGCAAGCGCATTACGAGATCGACACTTTTATTGACGGATCGATCATGACCATTGCCGATGCGCCCTGGCCGGGCTTCACTCCCGACCTGCTGAGCATCATCCTGGTGGTTGCCACACAAGCCAAAGGCAACGTGCTTATTCACCAGAAAATGTTTGAAAGCCGCCTGTTCTTTGTTGATAAGCTGATCGATATGGGCGCCCAGATCATTCTGTGCGACCCGCACCGGGCAGTGGTTATGGGCCTGAACAAACAGGTAAAGCTTCGTGGTATCCAGATGACCTCGCCGGATATCCGTGCGGGGGTTTCGCTGCTTATTGCCGCCTTATCAGCCAACGGACGTTCTATTATCCACAATATTGAGCAGATTGAACGCGGTTACCAGGATATCGACATCCGCTTACGGGCGCTTGGAGCCAATATTACCCGGATCGATGCCATGCCGGCGACACATTGACGCTTTATTCCCCCCGGGGAATAAAATAAAGTGCCTATTGCTGCGTAGAAATAGATCCAGGGCCCCTGAGAAGCTAAAAGGCTTGTACTCCCTATGGGATCGGAAATGCTTTTAAGTTGGTTTATTGCCTGATCAGGCTCCGTTTTATCCGGCTGATCAGTGCCGGGCCTTCGTAAATAAAGCCCGTGTACACCTGCACCAGGCTGGCGCCAGCGTCCAGCTTTTCCTGTGCGTCGCGGGGTGAATGAATACCTC
This sequence comes from Pedobacter sp. BS3, assembly GCF_008274585.1. Classification (GTDB taxonomy): domain Bacteria; phylum Bacteroidota; class Bacteroidia; order Sphingobacteriales; family Sphingobacteriaceae; genus Hufsiella_A. Next base: position 91,557 of record NZ_VTRT01000008.1, read on the forward strand.
CTACCCCGATAATTGGAAAGGCTTTTCCTGATTTTTCGGACAGGTAACGGATCACTTCGGTTGAACGCCGCGTTAAGGGCTTGCCGCTTAATCCTCCGGTTTCTTTAACAAGCCGTGGTTCTGATGATAAACCTTCGCGGGATATGGTGGTATTTGTGGCAATAACTCCGGCTATACCTGTTTCTTTCACTATTTCGATAATATCATCCAGTTGGGCATCGGTCAGGTCGGGAGCAATTTTTAACAAGATAGGTCGAGATATACCATTCTTTGAATTTCGCTGCTGTAACGTATTCAGAATTTGCTTTAACGGTTCTTTCTCCTGCAAATCACGCAAGCCGGGCGTATTCGGCGAGCTTACGTTTACCACAAAATAATCAACCACATCAAACAATTGCTCAAAACATTTGATGTAATCGCTAACCGCGTCCTCGTTAGGTGTAATTTTATTTTTACCAATATTTCCCCCGATGATCAGGCCGTTCCGCTTTAAACGCCGCAGCCGCTCTGCTGCTACTTCCACACCCTGGTTGTTGAATCCCATGCGGTTTATCAGGGCTTCGTCGGCTACCAGGCGAAACATGCGTGGTTTCTCGTTTCCCGGCTGGGGCAGTGGCGTAACGGTTCCAATCTCAATAAAACCAAAACCAAAAGCCGACAGGGCGTCCACCCATTCCGCATTTTTATCGAAACCTGCGGCCAATCCTACAGGGTTTTTAAACGTGAGGCCGAATACCTGACGTTCTAACGACGGATGCTCAACATTGTAAACCGAGTTTACGAGCTTTTTGATCACCCGTACCCGGTTTGCCCGCTTTAAGGCAGAAGTTACCAGATGGTGGGCATTTTCGGGTTCAAAACGAAACAGCAATGGTTTTAGTAAAGCGTACATGCCGCAAAGGTAAGGACATTTGATTTACGATTTACGATTTTTGATTTACGATTTAGGCAAAAGGTATTCCTTTAGGAGATTTTTTGATTTAAGACTGGGTACGAAGCATTACTGCACATTTGATTTACGATTTACGATTTTTGATTTACGATTTAGGCAAAAGGTATTCCTTTAGGAGATTTTTTGATTTAAGACTGGGTACGAAGCATTACTGCACATTTGATTTACGATTTACGATTTTTGATTTACGATTTAGGCAAAAGGTATTCCTTTAGGAGATTTTTTGATTTAAGACTGGGTACGAAGCATTACTGCACATTTGATTTACGATTTACGATTTTTGATTTACGATTTTATGCTCAAGGCATCTCCTTACCAAAGAACTCTTTGGAAGAACGATTAAGAATTTCCATTTTTATCATAAGTTAATGTGAGTTCGGGATAGGAAACGCACAATCTGTTATCAGCATTTATAACACTAATAATAGCGATATTTGAATATTTTAAGCAATAGTGCGGCGTTGCAAACGCCGTTTTCGGCATCCCGATTACAAATCGGGACGAGCCCCTGCTTGACAAGCCAGGGAAACGGGATTCGTATTTTCGCCCGGTTTTACCGGTTAGTATGAAAAAACCGTAAAATCTTCCTGCAGGCCATAACCGTATGTCTGATACTGATTACCCGGCGGATAGGATTTTATATTATACCATTTGCCGGGGTCAACCAATCCCGGTGCAGGATTTTTATGATGCGGCCCCAGCAGGTTCTTTAAACTTCCGATAACCGCTACCTCAATCTTATTGGTCCCTTTTTTAATGAATGGCGTTATGTTCAGCGTATTGGGTTCGGACGTGATGATGCCGGCAAATACATTATTTACTTTTACGGCGGCAACAGTTCCATTCCATTTACCTAACTGCACCTCGTATTCTTTCTTTACATCCGAAACCGTTACATTTTTACTGTAGGTTACCGACTGACCATACATCGGCAGCCCTTGCTTATTCCAATCGCCTAAAGCCAACGTGCCGGGCCGGATAATTTTCCAGCCTTTAGCTGCCGGAACGAGGTTAAAATCGCCCAAAATATATACCGGTTCTATCTCGGCGTATACACTCATTGGCGAAACCGTTAATGAAATACTGTTTTTGCCGGGTTTGAGATATTTGCCAATTTCAATAACACCAAATGAACGGTCGAGCCACCATTTACCTTTTACAGGCTGCACTTTTATTCCATTAACGGCTATGCTCTGCCATAGTTTGGGTTGTTCAACAACAGCCCTGAAATGTTCTGTCGTTACATCGCCGGCAATATCGAAATAATAGGTTGCCGTGTATCCTGTACCCACGGAGAAGGTATCGCGGGCCACAATTTTATCTTTAAACTGTGTCCGGTTATTCCACGGGTTGCCAACGCCGTCGGTAAAACCGAAATGCTTAAAGGCGGTATTCGATGCTAAACCGACATGCATATCCTTGTAGCTGGTATCCGGTTTATGTAATTGCAAATCGCAGAAATCAATGGTCAGGGTATTTTCTGCCGGTCTTGCTATTTGTAACGGGCCAGTTTTAACAAGGGTTCTATTGCCGGGTATGGTATAGGATTTATATCCCGTCTGCTTTTTATTGCTGATAAACAGCATCATGCTGCCGGCAGCCGGTATATCAAACGAAACGGATATTTTCCCGGCATATTCCTGTTCAGGATAGTCCTGTATTTCGCCGGTAAAGAGGTTCATGTACAAGGCATCTTTTCCCTGAATGGTAAGCGTTCCCACCGAGGCTTCGGTCATGCTGGCATTGGAAAGAAACAGCAGCTGCCCATCCGAAAATTGCCGGCGCTGGTAGTACAGGTTACCTCCTACCGGGTTTGCCCATATGCCTGACAAGGTAAAATCTTTTGGTAACAGATGCGTACGAACAATACCTTCATTCGGTGTATCGACATGCAGCATGTTGGCTTTAGCCGTGTTAAAATCATCCAACTGCTTGTTTTCTGCACCATCCAGGTATGTGAGCTTTTCAAAAAACAGCACCTTGCCTCCCTCCCGTACATACTGCTTTAACAAGCGGAATGTAGCATTATCGATATTTTCCATCCCGGGAGGAATTACTACCGTACTGTATGCCCGCTGCCCGATCACAAATTTTCCGTTCTCGATTTTCCCGTGATCTTTGATGATATTTTCGGAGCCTAAATCAAATTCGGCATGTGTTTTTTGCAGCAGGGTCACAAAATCATTGAAGCTCTTACCGATCTCAAAAAAACGCTTGTTTTCCTTACCCCTGAAGTAATACATCCAGGCAGAGGTTGTTGGCTCGATAACCAGGATATCATTTTTTTGCTGACCGGAAGCAAGGCAAAGCGATAAACGGGCATAATAGTGATTCAGCGCTTTATAATACGGCCACCAGGGCTCGTGGTATGAAAAACTTGGCGGATAATCGTATTTACGTGCCCCGGTAAGCGTCATGAATGATAAATGCTGATTCAGGAAGTTAACACCGAGCACAAATTCCCAGTCGGCCAGGCGTTTCATATCCTTAAATGTCAGCTCCCAGCCCGAACCACCATAGGTTTCTGAAAGCGTTCTTTTTTTACCGAGCTGGTTGGCCACGCTACCCAGCTCTTTAACAGCCCTGATATTGCCAAACTGAACCGGCTTTTCCTCGTTAAACTGGTTGAACAGCATATCTATTCCCGGCATCTGGTGCCAGGCGTACATGGCCATGTTGTCCGGTCCGTGGTACGGGCTTGGCCAGCCGTGCTCCCAGTAATGCCCCGTCCAGGTGAGGTTGTGCTGTTCCATGTACTGATGCATCGGCTTTGACCACCGGTCTATAAACAGTTGCAGCAGCGTTTGAAAATAGTTGTGCCTTACCCGTTTCCAGTCGCCGGTTTCCTCGAATAGTGACGGCAGGTTGGGTTGCAGATCATAGCCCCACTTTTGCTTAAAGGTGCTGAACAGATCAGGTGTCCAGCGTATGCAATCCTTGCCTTCATTAACAATGGTCGGCTCGTCTGAGAATACACCGGGAACCGTTTTACCAAATTCGGCGCCGGCCACCCTTTCGTAGCCTTTAAACGTAACATCAATGAATTTTTGGGTCACTCCTTTTGCCATGAGGTCAACATACGATACGCCAATAGGCCCCGCCACGGTTCCCCGGTTTGACTTCTGGTAATTTACCTTCCGGAAAAGCCGGTAGTTCCCGGTTTTCCCTTTTTCGGCCGGCAAATTATTGGTAATGTCTCTGTATTGGCCGTTTTCTTCTTTCAGGCAAACAAACACATCTTTTGTATCGGCCGGAATACTGCTTACCTCATCCATATACAGCATCTGGCCCTGGTTATACGCCTCGGGCATCTGCTCTCCTACAAGACCACCGCCGAAACCGGTAGGATATGAGTTTTCATCGTATATCCACACTTTTAATCCCAGCTCTTTGCCTTTCTGTTCGGCATATTGAAACAGGTTATACCATTCATCAGAAAGATATTCTGTGATCAGGCCGGGCCGGGCATGGACAATTACGCCGCCAAAATCATTTTTCCTGTAATCCAGCAGCATGGAATCGATGACCGGTTTGGTCACTTTAGCATTCCAAACCCAGAATGGTGTAGTGCCATATCCTGCACGGGGATCGCGAAAAGCGGTTTTTAATGCTTCAAAGCTATCCGGGTTCTCTTTATTATCATCCCGGTTTTGAAAACCGAGCGTAAGAAGTAATGTAGCGGTTAAAATACTGAACAGGATTGTTTTTAATTTCATTTTTATCAGGGACATTATCAGAATTACTGTCTTAAATTACAATTTTCTATATATGAATGACGAATATAAATCAAACTTAATTACACTGCTTAAACTGACCATCAGCAGAATAACTAAATATATTTTCTAACAACCAGCGTGCTTTATAAATTCTAAGATTGTTTTGCATATAAAGCGATTCACCATTCATGCTCAAAATTTCATCTGTCCACCAGGATATTTTGCTCCGTATAATAATTGTCGGGAAGCCGGCCGGCCCTGATGAAACGCTTTTTACACCCACGGAAGATTGTGCGATAGGAATAACCTCGAATTGTTTTGTATCGAACTTGTATTGGTACACCTTACTTCCTCCCGATAACCATAAGGCATCTTCGCCATATACCGGGAACAGGTCATGCAAGCCTTCGGGAAGCGTCAGCGAATAGGAAAAAGTTAATCCGGGAGCTGCACAATCAAAATTATACGTATACGCCTGTAAATCCAAAGCCGAACCAGCCCATAAAACTTGTCGTTTTTTGTCCCATACCACGTTATGCCCATCGTTGATGGGATACGTTTTAGTATACACATTATCCGGATAATGCAGGGTGTCTACCTTAACCAGGGTAAGCTTATTACCAGCAGACGAAGCAGCTACAATATTCCCATCGGGCAATAATTCTGCAGAATGCACATTACCGCCTACATACGCATAAAACATCAGTTTTTTATCTGCTATGCGTACCAGCGCTACAGCTTCGCCTGTTAATAAGATGTATTTGTTATTATAGACCGGCTTGGCTTCTGTTGGAGAAGAAAGCCATTGTATATGAGCTGCCGGAATAGTGGTGTTCATTGCAGCAGACCACTCCCATATCATGGTTTTAGATGGCAGATCCACTATCGCTATCCTGTTTTGAGACTGCTCGCTTAGTATCACGCATTTCTCGCATTGAGCAACAGATGCAGGAGGCGGTGGTAAAGCTGCAGGTGGTTCCGGCCCAGAAGTACCGGGCGGTGCGGGGTCTGTCTTGCCGCATCCGCAGAAAAACCAGGCAACATATATAAGTAATACAATGTTTTTCATCAATACAATACTTTTCATTGTAAGCGGAATTTAGTTATCTGATCAATGAGCCCGTCCTCCGGTTATTGTCTTTTTTACACCAGCAACAATATACCGGATACGGACAGGCTCATACTAACACCATTAATCAATAACCGGGATTTTGTTCTAATTTTTCATTAAGCAAAATTTCGGCGTTGGGTATAGGAAATAACAACCGATCCTGGGTAACATTATAGCTACCTGGCTGCAAATAGCTGTATTTTTGTTTCTGACTTACCCCAAAAGCATTCATCACAGTAATGGCATTCCCTGTACGTACTAGGTCTATCCACCGTTTATTTTCAAAGGCAAGCTCCACTCTTCTTTCATGAAGGATAATGGATCTAAGCGCTCCAGGATCTGTTGTGATAACAGGGCTTACGCCAGCGCCAAAGGCCCGGTCCCGCACCATATTCAGGTAAGTTAATGCCTGCGGCGATTTACCTGGCTGCTCATTTAAACTCTCGGCCAACAGCAATAGCACTTCTGCATAACGGTATACCGGCCAGTTATCGTTTGTTTGATTTCCGATAGTATGTGCATGCAGAAATTTCCTGGCAAATGGTCTTCCTACTTTACCTGCCGGCGCCGTATAACCTGCAATAGGCTTAACCGCTGTTGCTGTAAAATCATCATTAGCATTGAATGTTCCTTCGGCAACGGCAATAGTAGCATCTAAACGTTTATCGCCCGGCTCATAATCATTTATCAGGTTATCTGTAGGTGTATTATAGCCACCCATATCCTGAATAGTGTTTTGATTTACGCCGGTTATGATTGTTGAGCTTGCCATCCGCGGAATGTAGTTATAAACTGATGCAGCCGTATTAGGTTGCGGAGTAGCCAATGCGGTATTGAATTGTATCTCAAATATAGATTCTTTGCTGTTTTTGTTGGCTAACTGATACACATCGGTATAATTTGGCAACAAATCATATCCCATTAACAGTACCTGGCGCAATGCTGATTCAGCCAGATCATATTTTTTCAATGTAACGTATACATCGCCCAGTAAGGTGAGCGCCGAACCCTTAGTTGCCCGACCTGTTTGTGGAAATGCCGGAGGTGATAGCTTTTGCGCAGCATCCGTAGCATCAGCTATTATAAAATCATATACCTGCTGTACTGTTGACCGCGGTATGTAGGTTTCGGCACGGCTTAGTGGTGCATGCGGATAGATGGGAACTCCACCATAATAACGTACCAGTTCCAGGTAAGAAAGTGCCCGCAGAAACCTGGTTTCGCCAATTATTTTATCTTTACTCTCTGCCGGAAGTGTAATATCATCGATATGATCTAATATGGTATTGGCTGCCGATATGGCGTTGTAAGCAGCATTCCACTTGGCAGGTGTTTGTGTGTTCAGCTTATCATCCAGGAAATCTGCCACGGCATATTTGTTAACTGTAGCTACGCCCTGATCTGATGATTTATAATCATAGTGTGCATTATCTGACCGCATTTCGCCCATCAGCCAGGCACTTTTATTATTATAAATGCTTCTTACCTGTGCATACGCACCATTTAGCGCCAGGTTAAAATCATTCTCGGTCTTAAAATAATTACCCAGGTTAATGGTAGTGGGATTATTTTCTTCGAGAAAATCTTTACAGGATGCCAGACAAAGTGCCAGCATCAATAAACTATATATTCCAAATCTTTTCATCTGTATTAATTTGTTTATAAACGGTAATACACCGGCAGATACATCCGGCTTGTTCTTACTATATTTTAGCCGTTCCATTATAATCCCAGGTTAAGTCCGAACGTAAATGTGCGGGCCAACGGATAAGCTCCAAAATCCTGCCCCTGGCTTACTGAATTCAGCCCGGAGGAACTCACCTCCGGATTTCCCGGATAACTGGTAAAAATAAATGCGTTTTGTACAGTAGCATACAAGCGCAGATTTTTGATGTATGGCATACTACGGAACTTATTAAAGGTATAGCCCAAAGCAATATTATTTATAGTAAGGTGCGATGCATCGTGTACCCATAAGGTTTGATTGGCACGGTATGCCGCTGTTGTATTTGCAAGCGTCCGCGGAACCCGTCCGTTACCGGGATTTGATTCCGAGCGCCAGCGTTGTAACAATTCGGGTGGCCCGTTAAACACCCCATCCAGGTTATAGGTACTTTCTTCCATACCGTTATACAGATCGTTGCCGTAAGTACCCGACAGCGTAATATTTAAATCAAAGCTTTTATAACGGAAATCATTGCTGAGACCAAAAATAAAATCCGGATTAGGATCGCCGATAACAGTCATATCTTCGGGAAAAGTAATTTTATTATCACCGTTCAGGTCTTTATAACGTACCGTACCTGCCCGCGATAATGTTGTTGACGATGCCCCATAATACTTCGGGCCTTTATCTGCTTCGGCCTGTGTCATAAATACGCCATCAAATACATAACCATAGAACTGGCCAATAGGCTGACCTACCAATGTACGCCAGTCGGTAAATTCACTTAAGGTTGTACCGGGCCTATCAGCAAACGAAACGTTATTCAGTCCTATCCGCTTCACAATATTCCTGTTAAATGAAATGTTAAAGCCGGTGTTCCATTTAAAATCATGTACTAAATTCTTAGTGCTTATAGTAAACTCATGTCCCCATTGCCTGATATCGCCCAGATTATCCTGAACGCTTGAATAGCCGGATGACTGTGGAACCGGAACTGTAAACAACAGCCCATCGGTAAACTTATTATAATAATCGTACGTAACGTTAATTCTGTTTTTTAACAAACCGATATCTATACCGGCATCAAACTGTTTGTTGCGCTCCCAGGCCAAATCTGCATTTCCCAGGCTGCTCTGTACTTTTCCGGAAGCCAGACCGTTGCTGAATACGTAGTTGCTATTGGCAATAACGGGTGTTTGCGTATAATTGCCAATTTCATTCTGCCCGGTCAGTCCGTAGCTGGCCCTCAGTTTTAAAAGACTTACCTGCCGGATATTTTTCATAAAAGGTTCGTCACTGGCAATCCAACTGGCACCTATAGAAGGAAATGTTCCCCAGCGGTTATTTGCGCCAAAACGTGATGAACCATCACGGCGCAATGAACCTTGAACGAAATATTTATCTTTATAACTGTAGCTTACCCGCCCTAACACAGACAACATAGACCATGCCTCGGCATAGCTGTTAGAGGTTGTAAAACGTGTAGCCGCGTTTAAATAATGGACATTATTGTCCGGAAAATCACGTCCTACGAGTGTGCTCCAATATCGCGTATAACGCTGAGCGGTAAAACCGGCAAGAACTTCCAGCGAATGGTTAGCAAAACTTTTTTTAAAGCTTAGCAGGTTTTCGTTTAACCAGGTATTACCATTGTCAACTACCGATTCGCCCAGGGCCGAATCATTACCGGGGCCTGGAAATTCTACCGGAACATCGTTAAAACCGCCCAGGGCAGTAGAGGGAATAAACCGTTTACGCTGTAGCTGGGCAAGATCAACACTACCCGAAGTTTTAAAGGTAAAATCTTTCAGGAACTTAATTTCAGAAAATGCGCTTGCCAATAAACGCAGCCGGTTGGCATCATCGCTTACTTCTAACAACTGCCGCAAGGGATTGGCCCAGGCAAACAGGTTGGTAAATCCCTTAATGCCCAAAGCCAGGGAACCGTCAGGGTTATAGGGCGAGCCCATAGTTGGTATCATGGATGCTGATGCAAAAATGGCCCGTTGACCATCTACGTTAAAACTTGAACCCTGCCTGTTATTATGCTCCAGTTGCATGGAGGGCGCTACGTTCACGCCTACTTTAATATTTTTATTGAGGGTAAAATCACCATTAACACGTAATGAAAATCGCTTATAACCCGTATTGAGCACGATGCCATCCTGGTCAAAATAACCGCCTATTACACTTAGCGCTGATTTATCAGTAGCTGTTGAGAATGATAAACTATAATTCCGGGTAGCCCCTGTACGGGTTAGCACATCGAACCAGTCTGTACCTGTACCATACTGCTCCGGATTCTGGTATACGTCAGGAATACCTCCGGTATACCCTTCATATAAGGCCTTATCCTCGTAAAAACCTTTCATATAAGTGGCCAACTGAGTGGCATTCATTACCGGCGGCGTAAGCTCTTTCATGAGCGAGGCCATACCGTAATACGAGCTAAAGTCAACTTTGTGCACACCTGCCTTGCCACGTTTGGTAGTAATTATAACAACACCATTTGCTGCCCGCGAGCCATACAATGCCGTTGCCGATGCATCTTTCAACACCGAGAAATTTTCAATTTCATCGGGATTAATGTTATTGATGTTGTCAACAGCACCAATCATAGGTATACCGTCAACCACAAATAAGGGTTGTACACTTGATGTAAATGAAGCGGCTCCGCGGATGCGAAGATCCATACCCTGCCCCGGGCGGCCGGTAGCCTGGGCCAACTGCACGCCGGGAAGCTTTCCTTCCAGACGTTCTGCAAAAGTCCCGGTAGGCTGATCTGCTATATCTAAAGCTTTTAAGGTGGCTACAGCACCTACCACCTCTTTTGCTGATTGTGTGCCATAAGCCATTACAACTACCTCATTTAATGCCGTTACAGTTTCTTTTAGTTGCACATCAATAGAGGTCTGGCCATTTACGGCTATTTCCTGCGTAGTAAAACCGATATAAGCAAATACCAGCACTCCTGACGCATCGGGTATGGTGATGGCATAATTACCATCATTGTCGGTATTAACAGCAGTAGCTGTGCCTTTTAATCTAACAGTAACGCCCGCAAGAGGCTGGCCCTTGGTATCTGTTACTTTACCCTTTACCGTTATCTTACTTATAGCCGGCTTTATCAGCGCATCCGCAGCCTTACGCACAACAATAATATTTTGCACTATGCTGTATGTTACCTGCTGCCCCTCGAAACATTTTTCGAGCACGTTTTTTAAGTTACTGTTTTTGACATTGAGCGTAACGGGATGGGCATTTTTTATAATATCAGCATCGCACAAGATATCAAAACCTGTTTGCTTACGTATCGCTGTAAATATTTTTGCAATTTTTGCATTCTTTTCTGATAAGGTAACCTGCTGGGCATATCCCGTAGCATTAACCTGCATTAAGCCGGCAAGCAGAAAAAATACAACAAGTTTCATGATTAACAATAGTTTATAACCCCTGTAATATTTTCTATTACAAAGCTCATAAGAATAAAATTCCATATCTTTGAATATTAGGATTGGTTTAATAATTTGTTGTCACTCATTATTGTGTCTGTTAAAAGACAAGACCACCTAACCGCATACAGTGCGGCAATCAGGGGCGTTCCAACCGCTCCTGATTTTTAGGTAATCATTAGAACGTAATATTTTATTTCATAACGATTATCCTCCTTTCCCCGTTATATTGTGTTTCTATTTTAAAATGAACAACTCCTGTAAGCTCAAGCATTTTCAATACTTCCGATACATTTTTAAACCGCGATACGGTTCCCCATAAAGCTTTGTCTTTCAAATTATCCTGATACACAATTTCTACATTATACCAACGCGATATTTTCCTCATGATGCTTTGTACAGGCTCATTAATAAACATAAAGTAGCCATTCTTCCAGGCCACAGCCTCTTCTATATTGATATCGTTATTTACTGTTATTGCCGTTGGGCTAACCTGCGATAGTACAGCCTGCTGCCCGGGATGAAGTTTTACTCCGGCATCCAGAAGAGCAGCGGAATTAGGTTTAGATACCTTTACACTACCTTCTAAAAGGGTGGTTTTTATAACTTCCTCATCGGGATAGGCATTAATGTTAAAGTGTGTGCCTAATACTTCTACCCGTTGTCCTTCGGCCATCACAATAAACGGCACCCAAGCCTCTCCCCGCCCCGCCAGCCGGCTGGAGAGAGCGTGTTGTTTCCCCCTTTGAGGGATCAAGGGGGCCTTTGCCACTTCAAAATAACCTTCGCCCGTTAATGTTACCAGTCTCTCATTACCTGAAAATGTGGTAGGATATGTTAACGAAGATGCCGCATTTAACCATACCCTGGTGCCATCGGGTAATACAACCTGGTATTGCCCGCCTTGTGGTGTGCTTAATGTATTATATGCCAGTGGTACGGCAGACGATGCATCTGCCACATGATATACCAGTTGTCCATCTGCTGTTTTGGTAACCCGGATACCTGATTGCTGTGCAAGCTCCCCATCTTTTACATCAGTGAGGCTTATTTTGCGACCATCGGCAAGGGTCAGTATCGCTTTATTACCTCCGGGAGCAATATCATTTTTCTGGTTTACCACTAACGGCTGTTTACTGCCCGGATATTTCCAGAAATATAAACCAATAGCGCAAACAAGAATAACTGCTGCTGCATATTTCCAGAACCTGCTTATACTAAACACAGGGGCTGTTTTCGCTGGTGCCGCAATAACTGCCTGCAAGCGATTAAGCATCTTCGCCTCGAGCTCTTCTTTTGTACCAAGTTCCAGCTCATCCCAATCCTGCGTATGCTGAAATGAGTTGAAATAGTCTGCAAGCCATTGTTCTTCCTGCGGAGTAGCTTGTTTATTAAGATATTTATCGACTAATTTTAAAAATTCCTGCTTTTCCAATTACCTGCTTTTTGATAATAAGAGTAAAAAAGACAGGTTATCCCCTACGTGATTAAAAATTATTTTTTACTTTGAAAAAGCAGGTTAAGCATTACAATAAGGGTTGGTAGATTATTTAAGGATAGCCGAACCTGCTGCAGGGCTTTTGTGAGATGATTTTCTACTGTTTTTGTTGAAATATTTAGCCGGGCGGCAATTTCTTTATGTGATAAATGTTCCTCACGGCTTAGCAGGTACACTTCCCGGCATTTGGGCGGTAATTTTTCAATCACCATGTTGATCTGATGCACTAACTCCCGGTGTTCAATATTTCCATAATCAGGTTGGGTGATCAGTTGCTCTGTTAAACGGTCAAAAATTTCGTCCCGTACTTTACCACTTTTAATTTGCCTGTACACTTCATACCTGACCGCGGCAAACAGGTAGGCTTTCAGAGATATATTAATGTGTAGCTTATCCCGCTTATCCCAGATCCTGATAAAAAGCTCCTGGATAATATCCTCACAAGCTTGTTTATCTTTGAGCACATTGTATGCCGCTGTAAACAAGGGGCTCCAATACCTCCGGAAAATTGCTGTTAATGCAGCATCATTGCCCGAGGCAAGAAGTTGTATCAGCTCTGAATCGTTTACAGCATTTACCATAGGCTACAACCGCTTTAACATAGTGCCACCGAACTATTCCGCAGTCCAAAAAATCAAAGCAGTAAATTGATTAATATTCAAATCAAATTTATACTAATAACGCATATCATTGTATAACTTCCATAAATTTATTTTGAATTTTTTATTAAGAACCTGCTAAAAAAACCACCTTTTATCCCAGTATTATTAACTATTTTCGCACCGTTAATACAGATTTTATATGATTTTAAGAATTACCTGTGGAATACTGATTAGTGGAAGTGTATTCCTGCTCTCCTGTCAATCTAAATCGGCCTCCAAGCTGCCGCAAACAACAACCGAAACCTCACCGGAACAGAAACCCGGTGCAGCTGCATCTCAAGCCTCAACTGCTAAACCGGCCACCGCTGCCGAAATTATTGCCCGCAAACAGGTGCCGGTATTATGCTATCACCAGGTACGCGACTGGAAGCCTACCGACTCTAAAGTGGCGAAGGACTATATCGCACCTATTGACGTGTTCAAAGCGCACATGAAAATGCTGGCCGATAGCGGTTATCACAGCATTTTGCCCGATCAGCTGTATGATTACCTGACCAAAGGCACTCCGCTGCCTTCAAAACCCATTATGCTTACGTTTGATGATACCGACCTGGATCAATACACCATTGTTGCTCCTGAGCTAAAGAAATATGGCTATAAGGCCGTATATTTTGTAATGACCGTATCGCTGGGGCGCCCTCATTACATGAACAAACAGCAGGTTAAGGAGCTATCGGATGCAGGCAACGTTATTGGCAGCCATACCTGGGATCATCATAATGTTAAAAAATACCAGGGTAAGGATTGGGAGATCCAGATTGACAAACCTACCAAAACGCTGGAGGAAATTACGGGTAAGAAAATCGAGTACTTTGCTTATCCCTTCGGGTTATGGAGCCATGAAATCCTGCCGGAGATTAAAAACCGCGGTTTCAAAGCTGCTTTCCAACTGGCTGATAAACGCGATCCGGAATATCCGTTGTATACCATCCGGCGCATTATTGCCAGCGGCTATTGGAGCCCGAAAACATTGCATAATAACATTGTACGCAGCTTTTAATAAAGGCTCTGTAAGATATATCAACGCAGACGGGTTGCAAACCTGTCTGCGTTTTTAGTTTCCAGGAATTTCTCAGGCAATTATCTTAAAGGTAATCAGTATTGTAATAACAAATATCAGGAGCAATCCTGCCATGAACGCATATTCAGCAATATTCTCAAACACAACATGCAGCCTGATGCTTTTTCCTCGTATACTTAGAAATGCGAACAGACAGCTTACCATAAAGATCAATAAGGCGGTGGCAGTCAGCTCATCAACCAGGGTTTGGTCGCTTAATTTCAGGAATTTAAGCGAGGTTAATACCAGGAAACAAAACCCCAGCAGGTTTGACGACGCGTTTAAGATGTGGCTGGTTTTATTGCTGTAATCCTGTGTCATCGGCATCATTACCGGGTTGCTGTTTCAACATGGTCATACTCATCATTTCCTGCATGGTGCGTTTCATGCCTTCGCCGGAACCATCTAAAAATATCACATTCCCTTTAGAGTTTTCCGAAAAATGCTTGATAGCCTCCGTCCACATGGTAAACAGAATTACCGAGGTATCCATATCGGCACGCTGCATTTCCAACGCGGCAACAGACATCCCTTTGGCCACTTCTTCGCGAAATAAGGCAATACCCTGTCCACGCAGCTGAGCGGCTTCGCGTTCGGCTTCGGCAGCTATCTTAATGGCATTTCCCTCAGCCTCGGCGGCTTTTGTTTTGGTGATCAGCAGCGCCTGACCTTCGTTTTCGGCCGCGGCTTTCAGGTTATTGGATGCCACCACCTGGCTCATGGATTTCATGATAATATCATCAAACGTAATATCATTCAGCTGTAAATCCTGTAAGTGATATCCCCAGCCTTCCAGCGTCTGGTCAATCTGCTCTTTAACATGCTCTACAATGTCTTTACGCAAAATCAGCACATCGGCCTGCCTTTTGGTAGCTACAAATGCCCGTATTGATCCTTCCACTGTACGAATCAATGCCTGCATCAGGTTACGTTCGTCCACAAATTTGAAAGCCACGTTCTTTATCGTTTCCTCTTTCTGGTCAAGCACCGAGTAGAGCAGCATCGCCTTAAAATAAACGTTTGCCTGGTCTACCGTAACGGCCTGAAACTCCAGCTCTACCGAGCGGTTTTGCACTGAAATTACCGAATACACACTCTCTATGAGCGGGATTTTAAAATTCAGTCCCGGCAATAAAATACGCCTGTACTTACCAAAAATGGTGATCACAGCAATACGGCCCTGCTTTACCGTAGTAAATGACGATGCCAGTATAACGATTACAATGAACAAGAGAATATATCCCGTTACCATAAGCTGAATTTTTAATAATTCAATAAAGATATATAATTATCCGGGTTACCATTAAAAATGTGAAATTACTTTTAGCACTTCGATGTAATAACTGTAATTATATGAATATCTCCCGGATAATATCGTAACTCACCATTGTACCCGGATCAAAATCTTCTGATAATAAATAATTCAGCAAACTGTACCGGAATTGTGCAGCCACTTTCCGGTTATCTAAATCTGTAGTAATATCCATGCTGCATAACATTAGTTTTCCGTTGCCGGCTTTTACTTCTGTTAATACGGATAGCTTTCTGTTGACTTTCCAGGATGGGATCATCTGGATTAAGGGCTTAAAATCTTTAGGGAAAGGATTTTTCGCTTCAAAATCATCCAAAATCATTGGCGAAGCTTTTACCAACAGTTCCCACCACTGCCAGTTTCCGTGAAAGTCTGTGGGAAAATACTTAAAAACCGGATGCTCCGGATTGGTTAACAAACCACATGCGGAAGTTTCTCCACCGTGAAAATCAAAAGCCGTCCAGTAAAATGTACCGAAACACTGTACCAGCTTACCTTTTAAATGTTCACGTTCCGGCAGTAATAGAACGGTTTTACCCTTATCTAATGCCGTTTTCACTTCTTCATCAAACGTTTTCGCAATCAGAATATCCGGAGTGTCAATAGATGGCAAATATTGAGGATAAACCCAGAAATCCCAGTCATTTACCACCGCATCCATAGAAATTTCGAGTGTATATTTCGCAGGAACGGAAAAAGAAGCTAAACTGGCAGTGATGTTTCCAACCGGCCGGATACCTTCATCTGCGTATATTTCAGGATCAAATTCTTTTTGATAAACGGTTTTTCCATCGGCAGATTTAATGATACAGGTAGTTTTAGCGGGTTTAAACGGTTTCCCTGAAAAATTATACAGATCAACATCAGCTTCGAAATGTTCGTTTGTAAACCAGGTTCGTTTTTTTATCCGGGCCAGGATAACCAGCGAATTACAAAACTTAATTACACGGCCTGATGTGACGTATGGTTTGGCGTCATAAAAGAAATCCATAAAGCCTACGGGAGCTGTCCCCTGACCAGGAAAATCCTGCAAGGACAGCAAATGAAAGCCACCGATTCCTGACGTTCTCAGATTTGCTTCAATTTCTTCTTTGTATAGTTCTACCTGCCATTTTCCCGAAGCGTTTACAAAATCGGGTACCTGATGCAACATTCCGCGTTCTTCCAGTTGGTCACGGGCAATATCCAAGTACGTAGGCTGCAAACTGCCGGTAAACTTTTTGGGCAGGTTAATTACATCGGGATAAGCGCAGCGTTGCGCAATTTCGTGGGATATGAACGGCCGGGAATCGTCTTTAACCGCCTGTATATAATCTCTGGTAGTAGCAGGCTGAAACTGGTAAAAGTAAGAGGGCTCGGGCCTGGGTGGCCAACCCAGATAATATCTTGCCCGTGTTCCTTTTTTTGAAGCGCCGCCAACATAGTAATCGGCAGCATCCAATAAAGGTTTTCCCCCGGTTTTGCCGGTATACAGCCTTCTTTTGTCTTTTTTCCAGATGGTAAACAGGCTTTCCAGGTATTCTTTCTTAATGCTCTTCTCGTTTCCCAATGCCATCATGATGAAACTGGGATGATTGCCGTAGCGTTTCAGAATGGCTTTACTTTCTTCTATTAAAAAATTAAGCTGAACAGCAGTATTATCGCTGGCCCATTCGCTGCATTCAGGCTGAAGATAAATTCCCACTTCATCTGCTGCGGCAAAAGCAGCCTCAGGCGGACACCAGGAATGAAATCGCACCAGGTTCATTCCCCAGTCTTTATACCGTTTCCACAAGTTCTTCCACCAGGTTGCGTCCATTTCAGGATAACCATTTACCGGAAAAATTGCACAATCCACATTGCCCCTGAAATGAACTACTTTATTATTCACGGAAACCTGTGTTCCTTTTACGGTAACTTTCCGCATACCAAATTGTACCGTTTCTGTATCTGAATAGTTATCCGACCCACTTTTGCCCTTGAATCTGGCATTAAGCGTATACAATACGGGATGATGCTCATCCCACAGAGAAATGTTATCTTCTAAAGGGTAATCTACCTGCAAATAATATCCATTGGCCGATACTGTAATTGCCTTACTGACAGCGGGCAGTTTTTCTCCTGCACCGGTCACAGTTAATTCTAAAATACCGGTGGCATCATTTTTCAATAAACTGCCCATAGTAAGCGCTACACTTATTTTCCGGTTTTCAATATCGGGGTAAACCTGCATGTCATCAATCCACACCTTATCCGTGATACTGAGCGCTATCCTTCCCACAATACCATTCCAGGTTCCCTGTGTTTGTTCTGAAATGCTGTGTGGCATATCGCCGACGTCTATTTTCCTGGAATTATCAACCCGGATAGCAATGGTATTTTTTCCCTCCGAAAGAAAACCGGTAATATCATAGTGATGGGCTGTTCCCAGATAGTTTTGCGAACCGGCCCTTTTTCCATTTATGTACACAGTACTTTCCCAGTGTACCCGCTCAAGCAGAAGTGTGACACGCTTATTTTTCCAGTTCTCGGGGATAATAAATTCCTTTGAATACCAAACGGCCCCCAGGTAATGCTTTTCAGGCTGAAGAAATTCATAATTTTTAACATTTCCCGGCTGACGGTATTTCTCGTAAACCGGACTGGTCTTCCAAACGCCTTTTAGCTTACCATCCCACCACTCTGTTTCGGCTGTCACTTCATTTCCATATCCCTGCGCCTGTATAGAACCAGGTAATTTTGCGGTTCCGGCAAACCTGGTTTTATACCATTCTTGTTCAATGCCTTTATTTTCAGGATCTAAACGAAAATACCAATCTCCGGCTAACAGCTGGGATGTTGTCGTAGTGGTGCCGGAAGTAAAATTACGAAACAGCCGGCAGGCCGGAAGCATTAGCCATGCGCTGCCCAATGTGGTGTTCTTTATAAAATTTCGCCTGGTTGTCATTATGGATAATTAAGAATTAAAGTATAGTAAAGTAAAGATGATCAGGTTATTTAGTTAATAACTGCCGGCTCATAAGCTTTTGAATTTTAATAAAGGTATTCAAAAGCTGGAGAAGCAGTTACATTCCCTGCTTTCTACCTTTTACCCGGAGTACCGGCAGGCCTCTTATCATCTGTTTTACTAAAGCCATTTCTGGCTCAGCAATATGTTCAGATCAATAATTGGCGCTACCGGTCCGGATCAACTATTGGGTAAAATAGTTATATTGTTAAACAGTACACTTATTAAAGCATGACCAAAAAGCCATTACGTCATTCTGTCCGAGTGTTGCAGAATCTCTTTCACAGGCAGCGTATAGGTTGTTGAGGTCTGTCCCGGAATTACCGGGACAAACGACGTTTGTTCATGGCTTTTTGGTCATGCTTCATATTAAAAACCTATTGGCCCCTCGTTGGCATCAAGCGGCCAGCCGGGGTTTTGATAAATCGGAGACGTGCTGACGTCATTATTTTTTGATGTAATAAGAAAATGCTGAATGGCAATCGGGTTAAAATAATGTGCCATGGTCCACCTGTAACCGTTATACACTAACGAGGTTGGCGTTTTTTGATACACACGCAGGTAAGGACTTAACGATGGCGCAGAAACAGTACTCTTATCGCCTATGCCATAAGTAAGATTTGAGGCCTTGTACCAATATTGCATGGGCCCCCAGAGCTTAAATCCTTCAATATGATAGGGTGTGTTTATCATTTGATCCATGGCTCTCCACCTGCGCAGATCCATGTAACGCAGTCCCTCGCCCATTAGCTCGCAACTGCGTTCGCGACGTATATTGTACAGCACTTTATCTACCATCTGCCCGGCGGAATAAACTCCCCAGTCATTTTTTGCTTCTATTGTCAGATCGGTGGCATTAATGGTTTTCTGGAAATCAGGATCTACGCCACCCCGTATCCTGATCTTCCGCCAGTAAGATTCTGCCGTTCCATCCAGGGTTCCGTTCTTCTCATAGCAAGCCTCCATATAATTCAGGTAAGCCTCTACTGCCCGGAATACAATGCTTCCTACATCGCCTTTGCCGTTACCTAATTGTGCGCCATCGTACACATTCCCTTTACGACCTATGTACCCGGTGGGATGGTCGTGATTTCCTAACAGGTTCAAGATATCCGGGTAAGGAACAACCGGCGTAGCATGAGTACCCAATGGCGATGGATGCAGGATATTGATCTGGCCGGGCTGGGCCAGGAACAGCCATAAACGGCCATCGCGGTTTATCCGTACCAGGTGTACTGAATCATCGCCGGCATAACCTGATCCCGGCGCATAAATGGGTAAGCCATTGGCCATTACAAAGCGGTCAACGTATCCCCGCGTATAGCCCCAGTCGCGGTGCGACTGGATAACATTGGGAATGGCATTGGCAATACCAAGTCCCAGATCATAATCACGCCATAAAAGTACCTCGCTAAAGCCGGACAGATCTGTTTCGCTAAACATTCTGCAAAACGGGTTGGCTTCGCTGGCTAAGGCAAATGCCTCATTTGTGTTTTGTGATTCTGCCGTCATGGTGTTATTTACCAACGGGACAGCATCGGCTACAGCTTTAGCGGCATCCATAGCCTGCGACAAAAAGAAATCGATCTCGCCGTCTATGCTTCCTGAAGGGAAGTTGTAAGACGCATTGTAATCCTTGCTTTTGCCCGGCCAGCCAGGGCCATTTGGCACAAAGGCTGTTCCCTTGAAATATTTTAAAAAGGTTCCTTCGTAAAGGGCTACACGCGATTTAACTAATTGTGCACAGGCTTTTGACAAGCGGTTTTTCTTACCATCCGGCGCAACGGGGCTCATCAGCAAAATGGCCGAATCTAAATCTGAGAGAATAAAGCGGGCCACTTCTGTTTGCGGGGCACGTTTGCTGGCCGCTGTCAGCACTTCCATATTATCGGGAAGCGTTGTTTTAATGATGGGGAAATCGCCCAGGGACTGAAGTTTCTGGAAATAGGCCCAGGCCCGCATAAAATACATTTCGCCGATGTAGTGTTTGATATTTGTGCTGTTGCCGGTAATGGTACCTGCATTATACCGGGGCATCACGGTTTGCAGGAAGTAATTGCACTGAAAAATATCGGTAAATGACCACTGGCCACCGCTCTGCCCTACTTTCCATTGGCCGGGAACGTATTTGTTATCGTAAGTTCTCCGTGCCTCAATATCGGTATGACTGTCGCCATCAAAGTACCCGAATATAGGTAAATTGTCGTATCGTGCTATTGCGTAAGCCGCCAGCTGCGATTCTTCTACCAGGTAATTTTCCGGTGTAATGTCAGAAAGCGGCTCCCGTTCCAGGAAATCTTTCTTGCATGCATTAAACAATGCCAGTACAACCACGCCTGCCAGCATTAATATTTCTTTTGTTTTCATCTTTTTAAATTTTATAAGGTTATACTTACACCAAAAGAATAGACTTTAGATAAGGGATAAACGCTCCCGTTCCAGCCGCCGTCAATGGTTTCGGGGTCGAACATGGTTGCGATATTGGATATGGTCCAGACATTTTCGCCGGATACATAAGCCCTGAACTTGTTAACTCCTAATTTTTTGGTGATGGATTGTGGTATGGTATACCCTACCTGGAGGTTTTTCAACCTGATATACGATGCATCCTGTAAATATTTGGTTTGAACCAGCTGATTTTTAGCACTTAATAAAGGGCGTGGATAATAGGCATCCAGGTTTTGACCAAGCGGATGGTTGGGGTCGTCCCGGAAATAATCGGCATGTTCTTTTAAGCCTGCCGAGCTGTATATGGTGGTAGAAGCTCCCCAGAAGTAAAAGCTGTTATTAAAATAATCGCGTTTCAGCACTCCCTGAAAAAATGCCCGAAAGTCAAATCCTTTATAATTGGCTCCCAGGTCTAATGAAGCCAGGTACCGTGGCGTGCTGTTGCCGATAAGAACTAAATCGCCATGATCAGTAATGGTATTGGCACCGGCATTGATCTTGCCATCGCCATTTACATCCACATACATTAAATCGCCGGCTTTCCAGTTGCTGCCCAAAGCATTCTGACCACCGTTGGGCAACGAAGCTAAATGCGCATCCATTTCGGCCTGGGTTTTAGCTATACCAATGGTTTGATATCCCCATATTTCGTTCATCATGTGCCCGGCCAGGTAAGTGCTAAGGCTTCCCGTTGGGTTAGGATATTTTGTGATCTCGGTTTTAGAATCGGATAATAAGAACCGCACATTGTACCCTAAACCATTATGTAAACGGTCTTGCCATGCTACATCCAGCTCAAATCCCGAGGTTTTAAGGCTTGTATTATTCGCTTTAGGTACAGGTGTGCCTAAAATAATCGGTAGCTCTGGCGCCGGGCCGGTCATATTGTCGGTATAACGGGTAAAGCGCTCAAAGGTAGCGATAAGTCTGCCTCGCAGGAAGCTGGCATCTACACCGATGTTCCAGGTTCTTGCCTGTTCCCAGGATAAATCGGAAGTAACCAGACCCGGAGCCGATGCCGTATTGGGTTTTGCACCGTTGACCAGCCAACTACCATTAGCGGTTCCGGTAGGCATAGTACTGTATGTGGGATACCAGTTATTTGTATTCTGGTTGCTCAACTCCCCATAAGAACCACGTATTTTAAAGGTGTTTACATACTTTTGTAAAGGTTCCCAGAAAGATTCTTTATCAATATTCCATCCCGCAGATGCTGACGACGAATAGATCCAACGCTTTTCACGACGAAAACGTGATGAACCGTCGTAACGAAGATTGCCTTCAACTAAATAACGCTCTTTATAATTGTAATTAATCCGACCGAAATAGCCTGCGGTAGACCAATGCTGATTGGATCCGGCAACGCTGGGAGGCACCGCCTTACCGTTAGGGTCATTACCCGATGTTACATCAATTACCGTAAGCGAGGGAACAATAACACCCTGGCGCTCGGCCATCATATAATGGGTTTTCATTAATTCGGACTGCATACCAAGCAACACTTTGAAATTATGATTCCTCAATGACCGGGCGTATTCCGTATACAGGTTGGCATTTAGGTAATTATCACGGCTACCTTCTTCATGCACTTCAGATGCGGTGCTTGCCGGGTACGGATTGCCATTTACATCATGATTATAGGTTCGCTGAAGATCCCAGTGGTAAAATATATCGGTAATGCTGTAGTTAACATCTCCCATCAGTTTCCACCCTTTTACAGGCTCAACAGTTAGTTTAAGCTGCTGGGAAATTCCATCGGTTTGCCTGTTACCCCGCCCGCCATCTCTCTGAGACCGAGGGCCGGGGATGGCTCATCATATAAATAGCCGTTATTATCATACAGCGGCAATACGGGCCATCCCTGCCGGGCAATGTTTTGATTAAGCGTATTCGTCATCCGGCTGGGCCGGGCAAATTCTTCGCGGCTAAACCTGCCGATATAGGTTAACGATGCTTTCTTTGATAATTTACCGTCAATGTTAGCTGATGTATTATACCGTTTAAAATTGTCGCCGCCAAACCGCATTAAACCGGTCTGGCCCAGGTAACTGCCTGCTACATAATAGGTAACATTTTCATTTCCACCACTGGCGTTCACCGAATATTCCTGCGAAGGTGTCTTTGTTTTGTATATGGCCCTGTACCAGTCTATATTATCATTACCTTCAAAATAGCCATCGGCCCAAATATTTTCCTGGCCGGCACGCGGAATAATGGTAGTAGTTATTTTACCATCCATATAATCTTTAATACGCTGCATCCGCACGTCGGTAAAATATACCCCCTGCCCTGAATTGAGCCTTGCATCATTAAAATAGGTGGCAAAGGTGTATGAATCCATCATTCTGGGGAGCAAAACGGGACTGTTTGAACGAAAATTAGCATTTGCACCGATCAACGGTTTGCCGGGTTTCCCCCTTTTCGTGGTAACCAGGATAACGCCAAACGGCGCCCGAGAACCGTATATAGACGAAGCTGACGCATCTTTGAGCACAGAAATATTATCAATATCCTGCGGGCTGACAGCATTAATATCGCCTTCCATACCGTCTATTAAAATAAGCGGGCCACCTTGAGATCCTGCTCCGATTGTTCCAACGCCGCGAATATTAATACTGGGCCTGTTCTCTAAACTGCCGGCCAATGCGCCGCTCTGGGTAATGTTCAACCCCGGAGCCATACCTTGCAGCGCCTGTGCAACGTTAGATACCGGGCGTGAGTCTAACGCTTCAGAATTTATGGTTGATACAGCTCCCGTCAGGTTCACTTTTTTCTGTGTACCATATCCTACCACAACAACCTCGTTCAGCGCCTTCTGATCGGCTTCCAGCATTACGTTGATCTGGCCGCGGTTATTAACGGGCACTTCAAGAATTTTATATCCGATATACGAGAAAATAAGCACGGCATCGTCTGAAACATTGGTTATGGTTAGCGAATAGCGCCCATCTTTATCGGTAGAAGTGCCTGTATTGGTTCCTTTTATGGTGACGCTTACACCGGGCAACGGCTCTCCTGTTTTGTTATCGGTTACCGTTCCACTGATTTGCAACTGCCTTAAATTGAGATCGGTACGAAGCTGAATATCGGGCGTATTAAAATCAAATCCTGAAGTTTTAAGCAGTTCCTGCCTGCCCGGGGCCTGTGTTACTGTTATTGTATTATTTAGAATTTTAAATGCCAGGTTCATTTCTGAAACCAGCTTTTTTAAAATACTCTCCACCGTATTGTCTTGTCCGGCAATGCGTATATTCCGGTCGGTGTCTACTTTCCGGGCATCGTAAACAAATCTAAAAGTGGTTTCTTTTTCAATGATCTTAAAAACCTGCCGTACAGATTTTGTCTCCAGGTTTTGATGAATAACAGCGTTCATCTGGGCGCTGGCGCTGTATCCAAGTAACACATTATAGGTAAATAACTGGATCAGCAAAACGATTAACATTAGTCGCGATGACATAATGAGAAGTTTTAATAAACTTTTTTTCATAATTTTATGAATTGGTTAGAGTGATACGTCAGCAGCATGAGCGACCAAACTTATACCGCACTGACGTGTTAAAATTTTACCATAAATTGAGCCGGAGGCCCGTCATAGCTTCCGGCCTTTTTAACTGCTGTCTGTATACATTATTTAATTTTTATTGTGAAAGAATTACTTTGTCCTTCTCTATGCGATAATGAATATTATAGTTGAATGAAAGGCTTTCCAGTATCTCCTTTAATGAAAGGTTTTTATATTCTCCGTTCAGCTTCCAATCTCTATCTGTAAGGGCCGAATAATCAAACGTTACTCCATAGTACCGCTCCAGATCGCTAATAACCTTTTCAATACCGGCATCTTTAAAATACAGTACGTGCTCAGTCCAGCTAAGCCGTTCTTTTGCTGAGAAATGGTTTTTATGCAGCTTTTTATTTTCGTGCCAGGTAACCTCTTCTCCCGGTTTCAGGATAATTACGTTTGAGCCTTGCGATTTTTTCTCATCCTGTATTTTAACCATGCCTCTCTCCAGCGATACGAACGTTTCTTCGCCGGGATAAGCCGAAACATTAAAAACTGTACCCAGTGCGGTGGTAGAAATATGATTTGAGTAGACAATAAACGGCCGGCTTTTATCTTTCTGAACTTTAAAATACCCCTCGCCGGTGAGGTAAAGCTCACGCCGGCTTTTTCCGTAATCTTCCGGAATTTTTAATTCTGACATCACATTAAGCATCACCACGGATCCATCCGGAAGATTAACCTGCCTGGTTTCGCCATAACCCGTTTTAAACTTTTCGCCGGTCCACCATAATACTCCCCCGGTATAATGATTAAACAACCACACCCCGGCAATAAACGCCAGCACGGCAGCGTATCGCAATAAATGCTTAGCTTCCCAGCTTCTGTACTTCGGAAGCGGCTTTAATCCCTCCAATACCGAAATTAACCGTTTCCAGTTTTTTTGCTCCCTGCGCCTGTATCGTTTCTCACTCAGAAAAAACGGATACTCATCAGCATCGTTGGCATCAATCCATAAGTGGATCTGTTCCTCCTCTTCGGGCGTACATTGGCCTTTGATATATTTTTCAATAAGGGCACGGTCAACTGGTTGCATAAATTATATATAGCACTCCTTTGGGGAGTTTTATATATACAGTGTATAAAACGGCCAGATACCCTAAGAAAAATTTAAAAAAATCCGGGAAGTGCGTTATAACTGTGATAGCACCAGCAAAACACATACGGCAAGCTCTTTGGAAAATTTCTTTAAAGCAATTGAAATATGATATTCAACCGTTTTAACAGAAACGTTCATGGCCTCTGCAATCTGGGGATAAGTAAGACCTTCAAAGCGGCTAAGGGAGAACATTTGCCGGGTTTTGAGCGGTAATGATTCCAGCAATCTTTCAATCAGGCGCTCCAGCTCTTTACAGGTAAGATAATCTTCGGGACTATTTGCCGGAGCATGGGCCTCATAATGATAGCTTTGCTGCCTGTTTTGAAGTTTGAGGTAGAAAAACGATGTGTATTTAACGGCCTTAACCAGATAAGCCTCTATAGAAACTTTAATATTTAAATGCTGCCTGCGATACCATAACGAGCTAAACACATCCTGAACTATATCTTCGGCTTCAGATTCAGACCGTACAATATAGTAAGCTATATTATACAATTTCCGCCAGTACAACTGATAAATTATTTTGAATCCTACCGGATCATTTTCCTTTATCCGCTGTAACAGTTCATTGGTTTCAAATACCTTCTCCATGTTCATTGAAATATTCGCAAGCTAAATTGCAATAGCAATGTTATCTTTACATTAGACAATTGATAACTTAGGAATGGCTACTCAAACATAGGAGCTAAGGGCAAAACATGAAATGTGCTATTCGCCGGAAAAGATAGATAATCTTCCGGCGTTGCGCTGTAGGGGGTAATACATCACTTCTTAAAATTTTTTATTATTTAACATTTCATTAACATTTCTATCCAATAAAGGGTTGTATATTTGTATCGTTAAAGGATTCCCCCTTTAATATTTAGGTTTATAATTGGTTAGTTTGAAAGCTCCTGCCCATCAGGAGCTTTTACTTTTTTATACCTTTGGGCTATTCATGGACGTTTACGGCAGCGCTTTACGCGATTTTTATAAAAATAAACTTTCTGAGATACTTTGGCTGCATAACTCGTACGGTGAGCCAGAGGAGATGCCGGTTGAAGAATTTTTCAGGAACGAAGCGGATATGCCTGATATTGAGCTTGCTGCGCTGACCTGTTGCACCGGCCAGGTACTGGACATTGGCGCCGGGGCAGGCAGTCACAGCCTGATTTTGCAGCAGCGGGGTATAGCGGTAACCGCCTTGGAGCATTCTGCGCTGGCCTGTACAATTATGCGTGAACGGGGCGTGAAAACTATTATTGAACAGGATATTTTCAATTACGGGGATAAGCGTTTTAATACGTTGCTGTTACTTATGAATGGTATTGGCCTTTGCGGGACGCTTTCGGGACTTGAATTATTTTTAGACCATGCCAGTAATTTGCTCCTCCACGACGGGCAGTTGATCTTTGATTCTTCAGACATCAGTTACCTGTATGAGGATATTGCCAAACCGAAAGACAGGTACTACGGTGAATTATCCTATTGTTATGAATATAAAGGCCAGATGGGCGACTGGTTTAACTGGTTATATATTGATCCTGAAACCCTGGCTGCAATAAGCAAAAGGAAAGGCTGGCAATGCCAGATACTGGATTATAACGAAAACGACCACTATTTAGCCAGACTTAAGAAGTTGACAGTGGAAAGTTAAAAGTGGACAAGGGACAATGGACAATGAAAAGTGTTAAATTGCTTCTATTGTTGAATTGATAGATACAGGTAACAACTAATCACGAACAACTAACCAACTAAAGAGCCAAAACCCTAACTTTATGGCATGTTTGAACCCATCGCTTTAAACCTTCCGGCTTATCCGTTCAGGATGAAAACTGAGAACGATAAAGTTTTCATTTTTGATGAATTGCGGAAGAAATATCTCGTATTAACGCCCGAAGAGTGGGTCAGGCAGCACTTTATTAATTATCTGGTGCTGGAGAAAAAATATCCCAAAACACTGGTTCAGCTCGAAGCCGGGCTAAAGCTCAATCAGCTGCAAAAACGCACCGATGTAGTAGTTTTTAACCCGCATGGTCAGAAGATACTGCTGGTAGAATGCAAAGCTCCTTCCGTAAAAATAACACAGAAAACTTTCGACCAGATTGCCCGGTACAACATGGTGCATAAAATCAGTTTATTGGCCGTAACTAACGGCATACAGCACATTTACTGTCGCATTGATTTTGAAAAGCAGACCTATCAGTTTCTCCCGGATCTGCCTGAATATTCACGGTAAGGGGTGTCTCCTTTGACTGGGTAAAACAGCAAACAGCTTCTTCCCGGACGCATAAATTTCTATTTTTCACACAAAGAACACCAGGCATTTCACACAGAGAGCGCATAGCATGATTCTTTGTATTCCTTGCGCCAAGCGAAGCGTTGTAATGATCTTTTCGTGAATGCCTTCAGAACGCAAAGATTTGCTCTGCAAGCAGTAGCAGATTTTTTCACACCTCTTCGATAGACAATTACTGGTTATTAACCCGGATGCTGGTTAACCGTACATCCATTCGGTATAGCAGCCTGTTAGTAGTTTCTACCGTTTTTTCTTTCTGAAAATCCCTGATTTCATTAATATCGATATTCTTTTTATCTATCATATCCAAATGACCGCCAATGCAAGGCTGTTCCTTTTCTATGGTTCCGCCGTTAAAACTAACGATTTGACCCGGGTCAACATTCTCATAGAAGTTATTGAATGTAAGCGGCATTAAGCCATTTAGCTTTTGTATTTCTTCGGTATTTAGCCCAATCTGAAATCCATCCTTGGTATGGTACGGCGAATCATCAGCACTCACTTCCAGATATTTAATGTGCGTAAACGGAGCGCTTTTCTCTTTCCAGAATACATTGACCTGTTTAGATGTGCCATCCCATACCGATGTATAAACACCCGAAATAGTATTTTCGTGCTCAGATAACGCCTTTGCACCAAAACGCTTCTCCAGGTCGGCATACGTATCACTTATCTTTACTTCCCCGATCCCCTCGCAGGTGATCAGGTTTTTGTCTACTTCGGCAGATGCCCCTTTTTTGCCTTGCGGCGATTGACAAGCCGCCATGCATACCGATACCGCTATCAGTACATGGCTTACATTCATTTTTTTCATAAAAAGATGTTTAATAAGTAAAAATTATCTTCGATGAGCTCGCTAAAGCTCGGTTTAAAAGTAAAAAGTAAAAAGCCCAAATAAAGCCTTTGTCACAAAATTGATATCATTTAAGCATTTAGCTCAGTTAATGATTCCTGCAGGATAATCAATTTCGCTTCCGCGTCTGCTTGTTTCTTACGCTCATTAGCTACTATTTCGGGTTTTGCATTTTGTACGAAACGTTCATTAGAAAGTTTGGCGTTTACTGATTTCAGAAAGCCCTGCAAATAGATGATTTCCTTTTCAATACGTTCAATCTCGGCTTCCTTATCGACGTTATCTGCCAGGGGCACAAAAAACTCATCGGTACCGGCCATAAAGCTCACAGAACCAGCAGGTTTTTCGGCGGCAAAATCAACCTCGCTGATATTGGCCAATTTGATAATAAGCGATAAATACTGCGAATAATCAATTCCCGAATTCGCCCGCACAACTAATTTTAGCGGTTCTTTTGGCGATAGCTGTTTGGCATTACGAATATTACGTATTTCTGATATCGCCTGTTTTACCTGCTCTACATCTTTTAACAGGGTCTTATCTACGGATCTTGCCACCGGATAAGCAGCCACAATGCAGCAATCAGTTGCAGTGCGTTCCCCAAAAAGCTCATCATGCCACAGCTCTTCGGTGATAAACGGCATAAATGGATGAAGCAACTTCAAAATGTTCTCAAAAAACTGCAAGGTAGCTGTAAATGTTCCCTTATCGATGGGTTGTTGGTAGGCAGGCTTGATCATTTCCAGGTACCAGGAGCAGAAATCATCCCATACCAGCTTGTAAATGGCCATCAGCGCCTCAGACAAACGATACTGGTTAAAACATTCCTCAATTTCTGTCAATGCTTCGTTGAAACGGCTTTCAAACCAGCTAACTGCTTTCTGATTGTCCCCGGCTTCTTCCGAAATTTCCCAGCCTTTTACCAGCCTGAACGCATTCCATATTTTGTTGGCGAAGTTGCGCCCCTGCTCACAATAGCTTTCATCAAACATCAAATCGTTACCCGCAGGCGAGCACAGCAACATCCCCACCCGAACGCCGTCGGCGCCATATTTTTCTATCAGTCCCAGCGGATCGGGTGAATTACCCAACGATTTAGACATCTTACGACCCAGCTTATCGCGTACAATACCGGTAAGATAAACGTTTTTGAACGGTGCTTCACCCCTGAATTCATGACCGGCCATGATCATCCGGGCTACCCAGAAAAATAAAATTTCAGGAGCGGTTACTAAATCATTGGTTGGATAATAATACTGTACATCGGCATTTCCTTTGCTTTCCGGATCAGCAAATACGGTGGTATCAAATACCGAAACTGGCCACAGCCACGATGAAAACCAGGTATCTACCACATCTTCATCCTGCTGCAAATCCGCTTCGTTAACTGATACTTGTTTTTTACGAAATTCCTCAGCCGCCTCGCTCCTGCTTTTGGCAATAACGTAATCGCCGTCAGGCAGATACCAGGCCGGAATACGCTGCCCCCACCACAACTGCCTGCTGATGTTCCAGTCCTTTACATTTTCCATCCAGTGACGGTAGGTATTGATGTATTTATCGGGAATCAGCTTTACCCCGCCATTTAACACATAATCCAGGGCCGGTTTGGCCATTTCGCTCATTTTGCAAAACCACTGCAACGACAGTTTAGGCTCTATCACCGCATCGGTACGCTCAGAAAATCCAACCTGCGATTTATATTCTTCTACTTTTTCAAGCAAGCCGGCTTCCTCAAGCATTACGGCAATCTTCTTCCGGGCGACAAAACGATCTATTCCAATCAATTCGGGGATTTCGGCATAATTGTTTAACGTACCATCGTCATTCAGAATATCAATAACTTCCAGCTTATGCTTTAATCCCAGCTCATAATCGTTCAGGTCGTGGGCCGGTGTAACTTTCAGGCAACCGGTACCAAATTCCATGTCCACGTACTCATCTTCTATGATAGGTATTTCACGGTTAACCAGGGGAATGATCACCTGTTTGCCTTTCAGGAATCTGAAACGTTCATCGTTCGGGTTGATACACACCGCCGTATCGGCCATAATGGTTTCGGGCCGTGTGGTAGCAATAGTTATGTAAGTTGAAGGGTTCTCTTCATCCGCCTTATACTCTTCGCCTTTTACCTTATACCTTATATAGTACAGCTTCTGGTTTACCTCCTTACGGATAACTTCCTCGTCAGAAACGGCGGTTTTCCCTTTCGGATCCCAGTTTACCATGCGTATACCGCGATATATCCAGCCCTTTTTGTACAGGTGGATAAAGGTATCGGTTACCGCTTCGGAAAGCGCTTCATCCATGGTAAAACACGTACGATCCCAATCGCAGCTGGCGCCCAGTTTTTTGAGCTGCTCCAGAATGATGCCGCCGTACTTCTCTTTCCACTCCCAGGCATGGGTCAGAAACTCTTCGCGACTAATATCCTTTTTTTCTATACCCTTTTCTTTCAGCATATTTACCACCTTGGCTTCGGTAGCAATGGATGCATGGTCTGTTCCCGGAACCCAGCAGGCATTTTTGCCCATCATCCGGGCACGACGGATCAGCACATCCTGTATGGTATTATTGAGCATGTGCCCCATGTGCAAAACGCCGGTCACATTGGGCGGAGGCATTACAATCGTATAGGGTTCCCGGTCGTCGGGCACCGAACGGAAGAATTTATGTTCAAGCCAATACGTATACCATTTATCTTCTGCTTCTTTAGGGCTATAGGTTTTAGATATGCTCATGTATGTTGGTTCAATTCAAAAGTTAAAAGTCAAAACAAGCAACCTGTTTAATGTTAGTGGCATCGTTATTTGTAAATTGCGATACGTTAACTTAACAGTAGCAGTTTGAAAATAAAGTGCAAAAATAGCGTTTTAAAGCAATATTTAAGCACGAAGGTTGATGCAGTTACCTGCGTACCAAAGAAAATTGGGTAAGTTGTCACATCAGCAGAAATTTTGTATAATGATTTTTCGTAAATTTGAAATAGTAAGCATTTAAGCACATGAAAACAGCATTGCAAATAGATATAACATTTGACCAAATTTTATCTATAGTAAAGCAGCTGCCACAACAGCAAAAGTTAAAACTGACCAAGGAACTGGAAAAAGAAATTATCGACTCGAAGTTATCCCGTTTATTAAAAACATTCAGGGCAAAAGACCTGGACCTGCACACGATAACCAAAGGAGTAGAAAATGTAAGACAGGAAATCTATGACAAGCGTCAAAGTAATTTTTGATACCAACGTTTGGATTAGCTTTCTTATCGGCAAACGCCTTGCAAAAATAAGGCACCCTATCTCGAATGGTAGCATAACTACAGAGCAACTTCTCACCGAAATAAAAATTGTAACGAGCAGAGAAAAACTCAAAAAGTACTTCCTCCAAAGAAAGCGTAAAAGAATTGCTTGATCTTTTAGAAAATACAACACAGATTCTAACGCCCGCAGAATTTGAAGAACAACCTGAAGAATATCCCCGAAGCAATTATCAATAACAAAAACACACCCATGTAACAATATTTTTATCAGAGCACAGTTATAATCATATATTAAATTGGTGATACGTGATGAAGCTGCTTTCAAATCATAAATTGACCTCTCTGCTGCTCAACTACTTCCTTATCCGGAAACTATTTGGCTGGTTTAATAAATAATTAACGATCCTCAAAAATTTATTCGTGTTTTACCAGGGCAAACGTGTCAAAATTAAACTATGGGTGCTCTTGAAAAGTGCGCTATGAACCTACGGCGTTACAAACGCCGGATAACGATGCACCCGTTATAAACGGGCGCAAGCTTGTCACATTATTTTACAGTATAACGGTATGTTCCGCGGGCTACGTTTCCTTCAGCGTCAAAACCTTCTACAATAGCACGATAGGTGCCTCTGCCATCGGCATTGTAGTACTCAAACGAGGCATTCCCGCTTTTATCGATCAGCACATTAGGATTCCAGTATATGGTTGTGCGCAGGTCGTTGCCGGGAACGCTTTTACTGGGCACATCATATTTGGGCGAATAAAATTGCCGGGCTTTATCGTAGCCTTTCGGCGAAATGGTGAGCTGGTTACTCTGCGGCAGCATTCTTTTCAGATCGTCAATTTTCATTGGCGTGCCTTTGGGCGCTTCCTTCATGTTAATGACTACCACACCATTGGTGCTATACAGCCTGTTGATACCGCTCACGCCGTCCTGGAAAAACACTTCTACAGATTCTATCTCGGCTGGATTAAGGCTGCTGACGTATGGAATGTCGGCGGGCATACCTTTTACAAATACCTGCACGGGTGTACGGCCGCCGGCATTGTAATCGCGGGTGAGGTATAGATTATCATCCGCATAGGTAAGACCGGCCGTCATCAGGCAATTCAATATCATGCCGCAGGCAGTAAACTGGTCGCCGGACAGAGTTCGGTCGGCGAGCATGCTTAACCCGGTTAAAGCGGGATAATCTTCGTGGCTGGGTTTCTTGCTTACTTTCTCGGTAATTACCACCTCTTTCAGCACATTCATGCTGCGATGCTGGCGTTCACTGTTTTTCAGATACGGTGCAAGGGTGCTGTCGATATTGATAACTTCCTCATAAGGTTCGGTTTTAACCGATGCTGCCGGAGCGTAGGTATTATCCAGCATGATCATCATGTTTTTACCGTTCACATTGTATTTGGCGCTCACTATTACC
This sequence comes from Pedobacter sp. BS3, assembly GCF_008274585.1. Classification (GTDB taxonomy): domain Bacteria; phylum Bacteroidota; class Bacteroidia; order Sphingobacteriales; family Sphingobacteriaceae; genus Hufsiella_A. The sequence goes on from NZ_VTRT01000008.1 coordinate 124,894, forward strand.
TTCGATGAATCGGGAAAAACCAGGTTAGAGAACTTGAACTTCCCGTAGGCGTCGGTTGTGGCTTCGGCAGAGAAATGTTTATCGGGAACCTGGAGACGTACTTTACCTTTAAATACCGGCATCCCGTTAAGGGTACGCAACGTTCCGCTGATCTCTATACCCTGCTCGGGCATAAAATACAGCTTGGGATATTTGCCCGCGATAATATCGGGGTATGAAAAATAACGATAGCCCTGCGTAAGCATCAGCACATCCAGATCTGCCAGCCGCTTTGCATCGATATGATTGAAATAATAATTCGGTTGTTCGATATAGCCTTTCAGATCTGACGACAGCAGCATGGCGCTCAGAATGGATGTTTCAGCGTTTTCATTATATGGCACCTTGGTTTCGTCAACCACAGCTACCGAGAAATTGCCTTCCACGGGCTGTTTATCTCTGCGGGCAGCCACCGTCATTTTAACCCGCTGGCGAATGGTATAGGCCGGTTTCTCGGTAGTAACATTCAGGCTCAGATCGCCGGCATGCCGGATAAATGCCAGCCGCTCGCTCAGGGGCTGACCGCCGGAGGTTAACAGGGTAACCTGGGCCACACCTGAAGGAAACTTTGATTTGGGGATGCTGGCTGTAAACACCTGGCTGCGCAACGCGGCCTGGGCCGCATAACATACAATACCTCCGCTTTGGGCGATAATGTAAAAGCTCTTTCCGCGATATTTGGCAAAGAAAGGGTCGTTAGCAATAACTTTCACACTCAGACTTTCCGCGTCTTTATTGTTTACACTGATGCTGATACCTTCGTCCTGCACCTGCGGAAGATTGTAGATGTGGTGTGTTCCATCGGGAAAGGTAACGTTGGCCTTGTACGTTTGCCCGCTTTGCGGAACCAGAATAAATGTTCCCATGCCTAAGTGCTGCGACTGAAATTTGGCAACTTCTACATTGTCTTTATCCAGTATCACACCTTTAACATCTACGCCCAGTCCATTGGGTTTGATGGCTTTAAACGCTACCTGTAAGGGAATGCCTGCGTTCAGGGCGCCGCCCTCGGGGAAAAACTGTACATCGGCGGCCTGCTGTGTAATTATTCCTTTTAGCTGGAATGAGCTACTTAACGACCGCTGAACATCTACACTTAACGCCGTTTGTAAAACACCGGCCTTCGGCACTTTTTTGCCATCGGTTACGGGAATAGTAAGATAACCGGCGCCGTCGGTAGTGCCCCTGCCCTTGCTTATTTCATCAAATCCGTCCAATACTTTCCAGCTTACCCGCTTGTTGATATAGGGCTTACCGGTTTGATCTTTGAACTGTATGCGGGCATTTACTTTCGGACTTCCGCCCGTAACCGGGATGCTTGTATACGAAATATGGGTTACCAGCTCTTTGTTGATGGCGTTACCTACCGGGATGGTCTTGGTAAAAATCCGTGGATCCTGGAAATTGAGCATCCAGTTGGTATAGGCCCTGATGTGGTAATTGCCTTGTTTATAGGTGAGCGACGGCAAAGGTAATCCGCCGGATGCTGTTCCGTTGGTAACCAGCAGCTTAATGGTTTGCACCAGCGAATCGGCATCGTTAACCACATCGATATACAAAACTTTGCTTAACAGCGATGGCTGATAGTTGGCGGTTAAATAGGCTTTGTACCAAACGGTGTCGCCAACGGCATAATAAGGTTTATCAAATTGTATATATACCTTTTCCTGCGGAAAGCTGGCAGCGTACTTTACGGTTTTGCTGATAATGGAATCTAAACGGATGCTATCCTGCTGTGAAAATGCCGGAACAGTAAGGGCTATACTAAACGCTAAGAAAAGGGCTAAACTTTTTAAATAACTCATCAGGACAATTTAAGGCGTATGAATTTCGGCTAAATTTATTTATTCTGGCGCTGTATTGTATGTATTTTTTTAAACTTTAACATAATTTTACAATTCAGGGCTAACGTTTAAACCAGGTAAATCGCATAAAATCAACTTGCTTACAACAAATTTGGCATCAAAGCAACTATCTCAAATTTCCGGGATTTAGCCCTGTTCAACTTTAAACTTTCCACCTTAAACTTCAGACTTAACATTAGTTATTTTTAGCGCTAACATATTTGCTTCCCCGCAGGTAGAAACGCCAGGGAATACTTTGGTAAGGTTCTGATACGTTCAGTCCGATGCGTGCCGACGCGGCAATTTGTTCGTCGGGATAATGCAGACCTTGATCCTCAATCCACACTTCATTGCCGGTAAGCGGAACTCCGTTATGCAATTTGGTTAATCCAAGTGCCTGGGCCAAAGCTCCCGGCCCGCGACAAAGACGGGTATCCTGGTTAAAGATATTCCGGCGCAAACGTATCGTCTCCAATCCTACGGTAGGTTCTATAGCCCGGATGAGGATAGCGTGAGATTCGTCAGGATTACCCGTAACAATATTGAGCATGTGATGAATGCCGTAACAGATGTACATGTACACTACCCCGCCGGCACTGTACATCATTTCGTTTCGCGGTGTACGTTTATGGTTATAAGCATGCGAACCAGAATCCTCCGGCCCCCGATACGCCTCGGTTTCTACAATAATGCCGCCGGTTAGCTGTCCATCCACACAGGTGAATAAGTATTTACCTAATAATTCGCGGGATAAGGCTACCACATCATCTCTCCGGTAAAAATCAACGCCAAGCTTCATGCAATAAGTTAAAAGTGGAAAGTAGAAAGTTAAAAGTCAAAACAATTATAAAATTAATGAAGCGAATTTTTCGAGCCAGGTGCGGTCGGTTTCATCAAAAAAATCCGGAAACTCGCTGTCCACATCCAATATGGCTATAACTTCTCCTGCCGGGTTGAATACCGGAATTACAATTTCTGATCGCGAAAGCGAGCTGCAGGCAATGTGCCCGGGAAACTGATCAACATCGGGCACAATAATATTTTGCCGTTGCTGCCATGCCGTACCGCAAACGCCTTTTCCTCTGGCAATGCGGGTACAGGCTACCGTTCCCTGAAAAGGGCCTAACACCAGCTCATCACCTTCAACGAGATAAAATCCTACCCAGAAAAAACCGAACTGTTCTTTTAAAGCGGCGCATACATTGGCCATGTTGGCAATCCGGCTGGTTTCGCCGTTCAACAATGCTGTAACTTGCGGGTAGAGCGATCGATATTGATCTTCCCTGCTTCCGCTGATGATATTCAGGTCTTCTGCCATTATGTTTTTTGTTCCGGGATAGTTTCAATATTGCGTTTACTGTATTTTTCCAGCTTTTGCAGGATAGCCAGCGAAATGACAAGCCATAATGTGCCGGTACAGAAACCGGCCAGTACATCGCTGGCATAATGCACCCGCAGGTAAATCCGGCTAAAGCCGATGCTTAAAATCAGCAGCAGCAAAGCAATGATAATGAGTGTGCGCTTATATCCTGATGAAACCGTATGCCAGCAGATGTGTATCAATAACCCGTAAAACGTCACGCTACTCATGGCGTGTCCGCTCGGGAAGCTCAGGCCGTGTGCAGGCTCCAGCAAGGGTATCAGTGGGCGTTGCCGGCTGAACATAAATTTGAGTAAAAACATCAGTATCACACTGGTTAGTGCAATTACCGGAACTTTTATAGAATACCAGCGATGTTTTTTAATAAACAAATAATACAGGGTGAGCAGGATATTAGCGGTTATCAGGAACTGGTAATTGCCTAAAAACGAAAGGAACAGCATCAGGCTGGTGTTCCGGTTACTCACCAACGAGCGTACATAACCGAATGCCGCATCATCAAAATATTGGGCTTGATCTACAAAAACATACTGAACAATGGCTAAAAATGCCACCAATGCCAGTATGACCAGTGTCAAGGCGATCAGTGTTTCGGTGGTAAACAGCAACAGTGCCGCCACCGTACGATTGTATACATGCTTTACGTGACGGATCATTATATCCGGAAAATGTTTTTAATCAGCTTTACTTGTTTCTGCATGGAGATCTCATCGCCGAGCAGAATGCCCCATGGACGCAGGTCGTCAATACGATCAAACACTATTTTCAGCATGGCGATATAAGGCACGCACAAAAACATGCCCGGTATTCCCCAGATCATTTCGCCGATAATAATGCCCAGCATAACTATCAACGCATTCAGCTTCACCTTACCTCCTACCACTACGGGCATAATAATATTGCCGTCGAGCGAGTGAATGAGCAAAAATGCAATGGCTACAAACAGCGCTTTTGCAGCGGATGCCGTTGCAAAGGTGATAAGCACACTGATGAGCAATGCCGTAAAAATGCCGATATAAGGTACTACATTAAAAATGCCGGTCAGCATACCCAATAATATGGCATACTTCACGCCCATAACAGACAGTACAATACAGGTAATTACGGTGAGGATACACATTTGCAGGAATAACCCGGTAATATATTGCTTGATGATACGCTGTATCTGCCGGGTTATCTCAAATATGGTATCGGCATGCTGCTTATTAAACAGGGCCAGTAAAAACTGGAAAAGCAGTCTCCTGTTCAGCAGGATGAAAAAGGTGAATAATAAGGTAAAGAGATAAAATAATAAAGTGGATGATAATGTGAGCAGCGTTATGCCAATTACCGAAGCGGTTGATGCCAGCATTTTGGTGGCGCTGTCATTGATATATGTAATTTGTTTGTTGGCGTTAATGTTAAACCGGTGATATATCCATAGCTGCAGATCGTGGAAAGCATTGGTGATCTGTGCTTTCAACATGGGCCAGTCGCTGATCAGGTTACTTAACTGGTTACCTAACAGAAATAATACCAGGCTGACAATAATTACCAGCAGCAATACCGAAAACAACGCTGCCAATCCGCGTTTCATCCTGCACCGGCGTTCTAAAAATGAAGCTGCCGGCATCAGCAGAATAGCGAATAAAAAGGCAAACAGTAAGGGTGCAAGTATCTCCTTGCCGAGAATGGCCAAATATCCCATGGCAATGATCATGACCAGGATAAATGCGATACGTGCATAAAAGGGTAAAATAATTTCTTTCATAGTGGTTAGTTGTTTAGTTAGCCTCATCCCTAACTCCGCCAACTGGCGGAAGAAGGGAACCGGTCTGTGCTTCTTGACTTGTCTCTTACTTCTTTGCTCTTGTTTCTATTTAGCCTTAAATCTTATGCCTTATGCCTTTCATAACTCTAAAACCGTGCATCTTTTCATGTGGTTAAATTTACCGAAACGATCCCGTTTAAGCCCCGCAGCTGCTCTATAAATGCTATCATATTGTTTCGTGGGGTCAGCTTATCCATCTCAAAATCAAATTCCTGTTTTTTATCTTCAGAATCGGCATATAAGCGGATCTCTGTAAATACTACCTGATTGGCAACGGCCAGCTTCTCAATATCCTGCAATACAACCTTGCCTTCCTGGGCAATAACCTTCAGGGCATGTATACGTGAACTATTAAAAATTCGTTTTTCGATAGGTTTTATTACAGCCAGGATGATAAGTATCAATACGGTTGTAAATGTGGCCGCAACATATAAGCCACCTCCAACGGCCAAACCAACGGCAGCTACAGACCATAGTCCCGCAGCGGTGGTCAGTCCGCGAACAACCTGACCGCGAAGGAACAGGATAGTGCCTGCACCGATAAAACCGATACCGCTAACTACCTGCGCCGCTACACGTGAAGGGTCTAATTCAACGCCGGGTTTACCAACTACATCAGAAAATCCATGAATAGAAACGATCATGAACAGACACGAGCCTGTACAGACCAGCATGTGGGTACGCAGACCGGCAGCCCACTCCAATCGCTGTCGCTCCAGGCCAACCAGCATACCCAGAACAACGGCAATGCAAAGCCTGATAATGGTTTCAGGAATAACGTAATCCATTGAAAATTTGAATTGATTATTCTACAAATGTATCCTTATTTGGTTTAGAATATGAATAAAAAGTAGACTAACCCGGTTGTCGTATCGGAAAACAACAAACAAAATTTCAGCCCAGGTACGCCTTTATAACCGCTTCGTAGGGCTCTTTAACCAGGTAAATAAACGGTTCTTCGTCCTCATGCGACGCTTCCAGGATAATCCGTGTTCCGTTAAAGGTGGGCTCTATGGTAATTACCCGCTTCTTTTCGAATGTAACCAGTTGATTGTCTATCAAAAGTGTAAAGAAATCGGCCATACTCATAATACGTTGAAACAAACAAATAGTTTATTGTAAATTCACACCGGTAAAACAAGCAGGCAACAGGATGAAAAAAATACAGGTAGGATTGATCGGTTTTGGCATGGCAGGCCGGGTTTTTCATGCGCCCATAATCAGCAGTGTTCCCGGCTTTAACCTGCATAGCGTCACAACAAGCAAACCGGAAAGTGCAGAAATTATCCGGCAGAAATACCCGCAGGCAACAATTAAAACCCGGGCCGAAGAGGTATTTGCCGATGCTGCCATTGACCTGGTTGTGATTGCTACGCCAACACATTCGCATTTTGAGCTGGCTCAGAAGGCCTTAGCTGCCGGAAAACATGTGCTGGTTGATAAACCGTTCACCGTTACATCACAGCAGGCCGAAGAGTTGATACAACTTGCCCAGGCTCAAGACAAATTGCTCACGGTATTTCAAAACCGGCGGTGGGACAGCGATTTTAAGACGGTTAAAAAGGTTATTGAAAGCGGATTGCTGGGGCAACTGGTTGAACTGGAAGTTCATTTCGACCGCTTTCGCAATTATATTAAGGGAGGTACCTGGAAAGAGGAGGATGTGGATGGCGCCGGTACCTTATACGATTTAGGCGTGCACCTGGTTGACCAGGCGGTAACACTTTTTGGTAATCCGCAGGCAGTAACTGCCGATATCCGTGCCCAGCGACCACAAAGCCGGGTGATCGATAATTTTGAGATGATCCTGCATTATCCCCAGCTAAAAGTTACCTTAAAATCCGGCTACCTGGTGAAACAACCGGGGCCTCATTTTATTCTCCTGGGCGATAAAGGCTCATTTGTAAAACAGGGCATGGATGTACAGGAAGAGCAGCTAAATAATGGTATGACGCCTTTAGAGCCGGGCTTTGGCAAAGAGCCGGAAGAACTGTGGGGAACCATCAGCACTGAATACGAAGGCCTTGAAATCAATGGAAAAATCACCAGCGAAATTGGTTCCTACATCGATCTATATAAAAATATAGCCGGGGTAATAAACAATGGTGAGTCGCTCATTGTTACCCCGCAGCAGGCAAAAACCAACATCCGCATCATTGAGCTGGCCCTGCAAAGCCAGGCCGAGAGAAGGACTGTGGAGTTTTAAAAAGCCTCATCCCTAACTCCGCCAACTGGCGGAAGAAGGGAACCGGTCTGTGCTCCTTATCTTGTTTCTTGCATCTATGTTCTTGTCTCTAAATGCTATCCATCATGAACTATACAGACATTGTCAATTATCAACTGTCCATTATTAAAAATTGCTTCCGGTCTTTTCTGACTTTCGGTCTTCCGGACTATAAGCTATGAACCATGAACTATAAGCCTACCTAAAACCTGCAACTTATAACCTTCTATCTTGCAATCCACCTTTGGCAGCGCTATCTTTGTTGGCATAAACACCATCGTGATGAAAAGAATCAGCTATTTCCTGCTTTTAACCGGCCTCCTGTCTTCCTGCGCACAAAAAGAACAGAAACTGCCTATACTGGGCAGTCGCGAACCGGTTGAAAAGACAGTGGATGGTAAAACCGTGGTAGATACGGTTTATCAAACCATTCCGTCCTTCAAATTCATCAACCAGGATAGTGTAACGGTAACCGAGAAAGACTTTGATAATGTGGTTTATGTTGCCGATTTTTTCTTTACCAGTTGTACCAGCATCTGCCCGGTTATGCACCGCAACATGCTGAAAGTATACCATGCTTATAAGAACAATCCCGGAGTTAAAATTCTATCACATAGCATTGATTCCAAATACGATACGCCGTCCGTGATGAAAAAATATGCTAAAAAGCTAGGCGTAACAGGTAATCAATGGCAATTTGTTAACGGGCCACACGATGAAATCTACAACATTGCCGCAAAAAATTATCTGGTATCGGTAGAAGAAGACGGTAACGACCCGCAAAATTACATCCACCAGGGTTGGTTTGTGCTCATTGATAAACAAAAACGCTTACGCGGAGCCTATGACGGAACTAATCCCCAGCAGGTTAACCAGCTTATAAAAGATATACAGGTATTGCTTAACGAATATAAGCACTAATGAAACGCATCATCACCCTAAGTCTCTTACTGCTGGTTTGTATCACCATTATTTTTAACGCCTGCCAAAGCCAGGCCGAACTGGATTATGCCCGGTACTACGTGAATGGAAAAGGCTTGTACGAAGCACATTGCCAGAACTGTCACGGAGAGGATGGTAAAGGCTTAGGTCAATTGTATCCTCCACTAACCGACAGCCTGTTTCTAAAGCGAAACCGCACCAAGCTCGGCTGCATTATTAAAAACGGCTTATCGGGCAAAATTGAGATCAACGGACAGGAATTTGATGGCCAGATGCCTGCCGAAACCCAGATGACCAACATGGAAATTGCCCAGCTGGTAACCTACATCACCAACTCCTTTGGCAATAAAAATGGACTGTATGATGTCAATGCCGCCGCTGCCGACATAAAAAACTGTGATAAGTAATTTTCAGCATTATTCTTGTATATCCGGGAAGAATATTGGTAAAGTACAGAGCATTTCCGCCAGGTTTAATTTCCTCTTATCGCGAATAATGTTAGCTTTAGGAAAAGGGCATCATTTTATATCTATCATCACAATTAGCGAATAGATCATTTAACCCGAAAACATCATCGCATCGCTTTCACCATCCGGTCTTTCCCGTTAAGGTCTTTACGTAGCTCTACCACAGTGAATCCTTTATCTTTCAATAAACTAATCGTTTCGTTCCCGAAACGTTCATTGATCTCGAAGAACAACATGCCATCCCGGTTAAGCTTTTGCAGCGCAAAACCGGCGATAGCCCTGTAGAACAATAATGGCTCTGCATCAGGAACAAACAAAGCGGTAGCCGGTTCGTGGTGTAATACGTTGGCAGACAGCATACTTTTTTCAGTTTCTGCAATGTATGGCGGATTGCTGACAATAACGGAATACGTATTTGGCCCCAGTAAAAAACCGGCCGGGTTTAAGATGTCATCCTGGTGAAAACCTACAGACACCTGGTTTAAAGCGGCATTTTGCCGGGCAACATCCAGCGCAGCAGCCGAAATATCCATAGCACTAACCTGCGCCCGGGGGAACTTTGTTTTCAGGCTGATGGGAATACAGCCACTGCCGGTACCTATATCTAATATTGTAGCAGGCTGTTCCGGAATGTTCATCTCTTCGATGATCCAGCTTACCAGCTCTTCGGTTTCCGGTCGTGGGATCAGTACCGCCGGATTTACCTTGAATGTTAAGCCGAAAAATGTTGCTTCGCCTAAAATATACTGTACCGGTTTGCCCGATCTTAACGCTTCCAGCACCCGGATCACCTCTTGCTCTGCCCTGCTATCCAACGGTTCATTCCCTTTTAACACCAGTTGCGGCCTGCTTAAACCGCAAAAATGCGACAGGGTATAATAAGCCAGTTCCCGGGCCTCAGAAACGTCGTACAATCCGGATAACGTAGTTTTAAACAGGCTGATGGTTTCGGCGAAGGTCATGGAGCAAAACAAATTACCGCAAACAAAAATACCCGCTATTGCGGGCATTCACTTGCGTTCTTAGCGGAGAGAGCGGGATTCGAACCCGCGGTACCGTTTCCAGTACGACAGTTTAGCAAACTGTTCCTTTCGGCCTCTCAGGCACCTCTCCTTTTCCGTTGCTTACATACTTAATTTGTGCAACCGGGCTGCAAATATAGCAAATCAATAAAGCCTTCAAAAAATATTTTTATTTCTCTGCTGCAGCGTAATCAATGCGCACGTGGTAGATGCCAATCAGCATATTTTTAAATATCACTTTAATGGTTTCTATATCTTTCAGTGTGATATCGCTGTCGTTAAGCTGTCCCTGCTCCAGCTTGTAATCCACAATGCGATCTACCAGATCGCTAAGGCTTTGAGCCGTAGGTTCTTTTATACTTCTTGATGCGGCCTCAACAGAATCAGCCAGCATAAGCACAGCCGTTTCCTTAGAAAAAGGTATGGGCCCCGGATACCGGAAAATATTCTCGTCCACTAACTTTTCAGGAAAATTTTTCAGGAACGATTGATAAAAATAATCTACGCGGGTATTTCCATGATGGGTGCGGATAAAATCGACGATCACTTCGGGCAGGTGATTGCGGCGTGCCATCTCTATGCCCTTATGCACGTGCCTGATAATGATCTGTGCGCTTTGTTCGTACGACAGTTTGTCGTGCGGATTGCTGCCTTTGTTCTGATTTTCGATGAAATACTGCGGATTTTCCATCTTGCCGATATCATGATACAATGCTCCGGCCCGCACCAGCAAGGCATTGCCGCCAATTTTAAAGATAGCCGCTTCGGCCAGGTTAGCTACCTGCAGCGAATGCTGAAATGTGCCCGGCGCTTTGTACGACAGCTCCCGCAACAGTTTTGAATTGGTATTGGTAAGCTCAATCATCGTGATATCAGAAACCACGCCAAACATACGCTCAAATGCGTAAATAAGCGGATAAGCCAGCAAGGACAGCAACACACTGAATATAAAAGGCACAAAGTTTAACCATTCAATATCCGTTAATGTGCCTACCCTAATGAGCGAAATTCCCAGATAAGCCACAAAATAATTCAGCAATATCAGTAAAGCTGATGTAAGAAACTGTTCACGTTTCACCAGGTTTTTGATGCTGTAAATGGCTACCATACCGGCTGTGATCTGGATAACCGCAAATTCAAAGCTGTTAGGCACAAAAAAACCGGCGATCAATACTACCAGCAGGTGAATATTCAGCGCCAAACGGGTATCAAATAATATCCTGATAATAATGGGCACAATGCAATACGGAATGTAATACAGGTTAGGGATTTTCAGCTTAATAGCCCACGACAGCGCAACCAGCATAATGGTTATTACCAGCAATATCAGCGAGATGAGACGGTTATCGCCAAAAATATCCTTCCTGAAAAGGTACAGGAACACCATGAGTAATGTTACTACCAGTCCAACTAACAGGAACTGCCCTAACAAGATCATCCGCTTATCGCCTATGATCTTTGCATCCTGCTCATAAGTCTCGCGTAACGATTCCAGTTTCTGGTAAATCTCGCCCGTTATAACCGATCCGTTTGCCACAATGAGTTCTCCTTTTTGCACCATTCCCCGCGTGGTAGATATATTGCTCAACGCTTCGGTTTCCAGCTTATCCGTTAAACGGTCATCATAAATGTAATTCGATTGCAAATGATCTTGCAAAAGGTCTATCAGCCAGGCTTTATTTTTTAAGCCGGTTTTGTTCACCTCATCCTCGGCAAACCGTGATGCTTGTTCAATAGTGAAGATATCGGCTGTATTAAGCTGCTTAGCCACATTATTGGTTAGCAGCGTAAAATTATAATTAGCATTATTCTGCTGATATTTCTTCGATAACGTGGATATACCCCGCTGGTAAATTTCTTTGAGAATACGCGTTCCTATGGCGAGGTATTCAGGCTTTAGCTTATCATCAACAGCGGCATTATCCCAACGCAGGTTGAAATCAGAAGTAAACGTTTCCAGCTGCCGGCTGGCAACACGCAAATCGTTTTGATATACCGGTAAAACCGATTTCAAAATCTCAGCCTGGCTTTTCTCAATCTCAGCATTGGTTTTATTGATTGGAAAATTATAAGGTGAGATCAGGTCTTTCTGCATCCAGACCTTACCCTTTTCATATTCGTATTTAAACCGTGCCTGCTTGGGTAATGACAGCGTAATCACGGCCACGCTCAACACCATCATTACAAATTTGATATTCGCCGAATATTGCTGGTACAAGCCTATAGGACGGTTTTTGTTCCCTTTTGTCACGTTACTATTACTATTTGCGGTTAATTTCCAAAATTACTAATATTTATGCCAAAAAAGGTGGAAGGTTGTAAGTTGTAGGTTTTAGGTAGGTTTATAGTTCATGGTTCATAGCTTATAGTCCGGAAGACCGAAAGTCAGAAAAGACCGGAAGCAAGAAAAGGTGGAAGGCAGAAGGTTTAAGGCTATAATTAGAAACAAGAGCAAAGAAGCAAGAGACAAGACAAAGACATAGAGAGGTAAAAGGTGGAAGGTTTAAGGCTATAATTAGAAACAAGAACATAGAAGCAAGAGGCCAGATATTAAACAGAAACTACTCCCTCTCCCTTGGAGAGGGTTGGGGTGAGGCTAACCAAAAACTAACAACGAATTATTAATTTAAAACCTGTGCCTTGTTTTTACTTTTAACTTTTTACTTTTAACTTTCAACATGAGAACATACTTATTGCTTGCCATCCTGTTTACTATGTGTTCGGTTTCCGCTTTTGCGCAACAACATGCAGAAGGCGAAAAATACATCCGGCAGCTTGATCTGTACCAGGACAGCCTGAATGCATTAAGCTATAAAATGATCAATGATCCCATTGATCCGCAACGCTTTAATGCCAATTATGCCTTTACCAGGATGCTTGTAAAAGCGTTGAAAACACCGCATTCCTTCAATTATAATTTTGATTCGCTGAAGACCATCAGCATTGTAACACCTCCCGACCGCCGTTTCCGCATTTTAACCTGGCACGTAATGTACGATGATGGTAGCTACCGTTATTACGGATGCATACAAAAGAATAATCCCGACGGAAAGCTGGATATGTTCGGTATGGTTGATTATACCCCGAAAATCAAAGATCCGGCCGATACCGTAACCAGCAACGATCGCTGGTACGGCGCCCAATATTACAGCATTGTACCGGTGTTGTACAATACTCCCATACAATATTATGTTTTATTAGGCTGGAAGGGCAATACTGCTAAAAGCACCAAAAAGGTTATTGATGTGTTGTATTTTAAAAACGGAAAGCCTGTTTTCGGGATGCCCGTATTTGAAAAAACAACAGCTAAGCGTATTATTTTTGAATACACACGCCAGGCATCCATGCTGCTTAAATACGATGCAAAGACCAACATGATCGTTTTTGATCATCTGGCCCCGCCAGACCCGAAGCAGAAAGACAATTTTGCAATGTATGGCCCTGATTTTACGTATGATGGTTACAAGCTTTTTAACGGCCGGTGGAAGCACTTATCCGATTTACCGTTAAAGAACGAGCCCACAGATACAGATAAAGATTTTAACGACCCCAAAAATCCGCAAAGAAAAATCAGCAGAAAATTTTAAAATCAGCTTGCTGATGTGCATTTTTAGAAGATTATTACAACGTTAATGAAAAAAGTACTGATTCTGCTCCTGCTTTGCAATGGTGCGTTCGCACAGGTTAAGAAAGATTTTACGCTGGAGGATATTTTTAAGAAAGGAACATTTGTTGCCCGCAAAGTTTATGGATTACAATCGCTACATGATGGTAAAACTTATGTATCTATCGAAACCGATCCGCTTACCAACCTGCGTTATGTAGCCCGCAATAAGTACAGCGACGGAAAGCAGGCAAGCATTTTATATCGTGAAAACGAGCTGATGTATAAAGGCGAGCAGCTACCGATAAGCACCGATTTTAATGCCGGTGAAAGCAAAGTACTGATCTCAGCCGGCGAGGAACCTGTTTACCGGCGTTCTACCAAAGCCAATTATTTTGTTTACGATATTACGGCAAAGAAGATCACCCAGATATCCGATAAAGGCAAGCAGCAATATGCCACCTTTTCGCCCGATGGCAACAAAGTGGCATTTGTTCGTAACAATAACCTGTTTATCAAAGATTTAGTTACCGGCAATGAGCAAAAGATCACAACTGATGGGAAAATAAATAAGATCATCAACGGCGGCTCAGACTGGGTTTACGAAGAAGAATTTTCCTTCGCACAGGCCTTTTACTGGAGCGCCGATAGTAAAAAAATAGCCTATTATAAATTTGATGAATCGCTGGTTCCCGAATACAGCATGACGATGTACGATGGTCTCTATCCTACCGAATATCGCTATAAATATCCAAAAGCAGGCGAACGGAATGCCACCGTAAGCATTCATGTGTATAACCTGGATGACCAGTCGACTAAAATCATGGATGTCGGGCCCGAAACCGACCAGTATATTCCCCGCATTCGCTGGACAGCCGATGTGAATACACTGTGCATTTTACGGATGAACCGTCACCAGTCAAAGCTGGATTACCTGCTGGCGAATGTGGCAACAGGTACTTCAAAAGTCATTATGACCGAAGAAGACAGATCCTATATCGATATCAACGATGAGAAATTAACCTTCCTGAATAACGGGAAAGAATTTATCAACGTGAGTGAACGCGACGGTTACAATCATATCTATCTTTATGATATGAACGGAAAAATCGTCAGGCAGATCACTAAAGGCAACTGGGATGTAACCGATGTATATGGCGTTGACGAAAAGAGGAAGCTCATTTATTATCAGTCCGCAGAAAACTCTCCACTGCAACGCGATATATATGCTATCAGCTTTGACGGTAAGACCAAAAAGCGCTTAAGTAACACCGCCGGAACCAATGATGCCACGTTCAGCGCCGATTTCAGTTATTTTATTCTAAAACATTCAACAGCCAATTCACCGGCTACTATTACCATTAACACCAATACCGGGCAGCAGGTGCGCATGCTCGAAGATAATGCCGAATTACGTAAAAAGCTGAAACACTATAATTTCAGCAGCATTGATTTCTTTACATTTAAAAATTCAGAGAATGTAACATTGAACGGCTATGTGATCAAACCGGCTGATTTTTCGCCCGGCAAGAAATACCCGGTGCTGCTGTATGTTTATGGCGGTCCCGGAAGCCAGCTTGTAGCCGATAGCTGGGGTGGAGTGAGGAACATCTGGTTAAATTATATGGCACAAAAAGGTTATATCATCGCTTGTGTAGATGGCCGGGGAACCGGGTTTCGCGGCGCCGTATTTAAAAAAGTCACTTATAAAAACCTTGGACATTATGAGACGATTGACCAGATAGAAGCAGCGAAGTGGTTAGGGCAGCAATCTTATGTAGATGCGTCACGCATCGGTATCTGGGGCTGGAGCTTCGGCGGATATATGTCGTCTCTATGTATTACCAAAGGCGCCGACGTATTTAAAATGGCTATCGCGGTTGCTCCTGTAACTACCTGGCGATATTATGACAGCATTTATACCGAGCGCTACCTGCAAACACCGCAGGAAAACCCGGACGGATACGACAACAATTCTCCTATAAACTTTGCATCCAAACTAAAAGGCAAATTTTTGCTGATACACGGAACCGGCGATGATAACGTACATTTTCAAAACAGCGTCATGTTTTCAGAAGCGCTGATACAGGCCAACAAACCGTTTGAACAGGCTTATTATCCGAACAAAACACACAGTATTTCCGGCGGAAACACCACCTTGCACTTATACAGTAAGATGAGCGACTTTATTTTAAAGAATTTATAATGACAGACACAGCATCACAACCGGCAACGCTCGAAGAAATACAAAACTTTGGGGGTAAATATCCCAAACAGCTCTGGTACCTGTTTTTTTCTGAAATGTGGGAGCGCTTTTGCTTTTACGGAATGCGGGGTATGCTTACCTATTTTATGGTTACACAGCTGTTTTTTAAGGACGATGCGGCGCAACTGCAATACGGTGCTATACAAGCGTTTGTGTATGCCTTTACTTTTGTAGGCGGCTTATTTGCCGATAAAATTTTAGGATTCCGGCGCTCGTTATTCTGGGGAGGTTTGCTCATGATTGTGGGCAGCTGCATTTTAGCATACGATCCTAAAGCCTATTTCTTCCTGGGGATAAGCTTTACGGTAGTAGGTACAGGTTTTTTTAAGCCCAACATATCCACCATGGTTGGCCAGCTATATAAAAGCGGCGATTATCGCCGTGATGCCGGTTTCTCTTTGTTTTATTCAGGCATTAACCTTGGCGCCCTGTTAGGAGGATATTTATGCATTGCCATTGGTAAAAGTAACCATCCCTGGTCGTGGAATTTAGCGTTCGGCCTGGCCGCTGTTGTAATGACCATTAGCTTGATAACCTTTGTTTTTACTAAAAGATCATTAGGCCCTATCGGACTTTCGCCCTTTGAAAGCAGACAGTTGGAAACCGACAATCGGGATACTTCATCCGAACAGAAGTGGAAACCACTGCTGGTTTTTATAGGCTCATTAGCAGTTATCCCGGTTATCATGAAAATGGTTTCCAAAACCGAGTACACCGATTATTTCATGTACACCATCGGCCCTTTAACGCTGCTTTACCTGTTTTATGAAATGACACAGTTTTCAAAAGCAGAGGTCAGGAAATTATGGGCAGCACTGATATTTATTATTTTCTCCATCATTTTCTGGGCATTTTTTGAGCAGGCCGGCGGTTCATTAAGCCTGTTTGCGGCTCGTAACCTGGATAATAAGCTCTTAGGCCTTATCCCGGTTGACCCCAACGGGGTGAACAACTCAGCAAACTCATTATTTGTTATCATTTTTGCACCCATTATAGGATTGATCTGGTTATCGCTATCGAAAAAACGGAAAGAGCCTAATACTGTAGTTAAATTTGGCCTTGGTTTTATTTTCCTGGCTATAGGCTATTGGGTGTTTTTCGCTACCCGCTTTTTTGCAAATGCGCAGGGCATCGCCAACCTCGATGTATTCACCTTCGCCTATTTTTTTGTAACCCTTGGCGAGTTGTGCCTCTCTCCCATCGGCTTATCCATCATGACCAAATTATCGCCACACCGGTTACAGGGCGTGATGATGGGAACATGGTTCCTGGCCAGCGCTTACGGGCAATATGTTGCCGGAATTATTGGCGCAGGCATGGCGCAAAGCAATGAACATTATACCGTATTTCAGCAACTGATAGACTATACCAGCGGCTACAAACAGCTCGCCATATATGCGTTCATATCAGGAGTTGTATTGATTATATTGTCGCCGGCTATCAGAAAGCTCATGCAGGAAGTAAAGTAATAGTATATTATTTATTGACTGTTTTAACACCGGTTACCTGTTTTGAATTTTAACTTTAAACTTTTGACTTTAACACATGAACAACGATCTATTTAAACATAAAGTTATAGGCCATCCGGAAGGATTATTTGTCCTGTTTTTTACCGAGATGTGGGAGCGTTTCTCCTACTATGGTATGCGGGCATTGCTGGTACTGTTTCTTACTTCGTCTATCATGGGCAATAATCCCGGCTGGGGATGGTCCAGAGAAAGTGCGTTAGCAATATATGGCTCTTATACCTCACTGGTGTATCTTACACCCATTTTAGGGGGCTACATAGCAGATCGTGTTATTGGTTATCGCTGGGCAGTGATTTTGGGCGCCTCAATTATGACCTTGGGTCATTTATCAATGGCGATGGAATTTCACCATGCTTTTATGTATATCGGTCTCTGTTTGCTGGTTATTGGTAACGGCTTATTTAAACCCAATATCACTTCTGTCTTGTCCGAAATGTATAAAAATCATCCCGAGAAAAAAGATGGCGCCTATACCATATTTTATATGGGCGTAAATGCAGGAGCTTTTCTGGGGATGTTGCTATGCGGCTATATTGGCGAAAACCCTAATTGGGGATGGAGCTATGGTTTTGGCCTGGCAGGTATTTTTATGCTTGTAGGCGCCTTGCAGTTTTATTTCACTCAGAATATATTGGGTTCTATAGGCCTAAAACCGGTAACCGATAAAGCTAAGCCCCTGCAAACAGAGGAAAATGCCGAAATGGAAAAACGCAATCCATTTTCACGATTTGATCTTATTATTATTACCGCTATTTCTTTAATCGGTCTTATTTGGATTATTAATGATCCAATATCAAAAACCAGTACATTAAACCTGTTTAAATTCCAGGTCGGTAACCTTGACGGTAGTAGTTTTGCCATTCTAACAGCATTTATTTTGTTCCTTTTTTTAATTGTAAAACGTATATCACAATATGCACCCATATTACGAGATAAGATGATAGCCGTTGTTGTATTGTCATGTATCTCCATATTTTTCTGGGCCGCCTTTGAACAGGCCGGTGGTTCGATGACCATATTTGCCAACGATTATACAGCCAGGGTGTTGCAGGGTAATGCCAAAATTGTTTTCAATGTGGTGAATACCGCCATAACCGTGGTGCCGCTTATCATCATTACGTATGTATTGCTCAAGCTATTTGGCCAAACATTCGGCCGGTTCGCATTGGGTAATATTATTCTGGCCTCAGGCTTCCTGATTATATGGATTTTAGTGATTTACATGCTTAAAAATCAATACTATGACGAAAAAGCAGAAGTGCCTGCAACCTGGTTTGGTATATTAAATTCCTTATTTATTATATCATTTGCTCCGCTGATCTCTAAAATATGGGAAAGTAAATTTAATCCGTTTGCCACATTTAAAAACGGTTTTGGTATGATCTTACTAGGCGTTGGTTTCGCGGCTTTGGCATTCGGTGCCAGTACTATTCCGCAGGGGGCAAAAGTAGCCTCGGTAAGTATGATCTGGCTGATATTGGCCTATTTCTTCCATACTATGGGCGAATTGTGTATCTCGCCGGTAGGACTGTCGTATGTCAGTAAACTGGTTCCGGGACGCATGATCGCCATTATGTTTGGCATGTGGTACCTGGCTAGTGCAATTGGTAATAAAATAGCCGGTACTATGGGGGGCATGATCGATGAAATAACTTTGCAATATTCCATGTCTACCTTCTTTTTAATTTTTACCTTCGTACCTGTCGGTTTAGGCATATTGATCATGCTGTTAACGCCAGTAATGAAGAAACTGATGCACGGGGTGCATTAATAAAAGGTGGACGGTGAAACGGCAAAAGGTGTAAGGCAATATAAAAAGTCGAAAGTTAAAGGTTGAAAGTTAAAAGTTAACTAAAAGCGCAGTCCGGCTCCCCTCTCCCTCGGAGAGGGGTTGGGGGTGAGGCTTCAATACGTTCATACAGTGTCTGATAGTTTAGTTATAATTCCTACATACAACGAGAAAGAAAACATTGAAAAGATCATCCGGAAAGTGTTTTCGCTTCCGCATAATTTCGAGGTTTTAATTATCGATGACGGTTCCCCGGATGGCACGCCACAAATTGTAAAACACCTGCAGGAAACCGAATTTCATGGCCGTTTACACATTGAGGAACGGGCCGGTAAACAAGGCTTGGGCACAGCTTATATTCATGGGTTTAAATGGGCGTTAAAGCGCAGCTATGAATTTATTTTCGAGATGGATGCCGATTTTTCGCACAATCCCGAAGATTTAATACGCTTACGGCAAGCCTGTCTTGATGGCGCCGATATGGCCATTGGGTCGCGTTATGTAAAGGGCGTTAATGTAGTAAATTGGCCCATGAGCCGGGTACTGATGTCGTATTTCGCATCAGTGTATGTACGCCTGATAACTGGAATCGACATCCAGGATGCTACCGCCGGTTTTAAATGCTATCGCCGTATTGTGCTCGAAACCATTAACCTGGATAAAATTAAGTTTGTGGGCTACGCCTTCCAGATTGAGATGAAGTTTACAGCCATTATGCACGGATTTAAGGTGGTGGAAGTTCCCATTATTTTCACCGACAGAACCGAAGGAACCTCTAAAATGAGCACCCGCATTTTCCGTGAAGCCTTTTTAGGTGTTATACAGATGAAAACCTCCAGTTGGTTCAGGAAGTACCCGAAAATAAACGGATAAGGACTCGGCTTAGTGGACAGTTGACAATGGATAATGGACAATTGAGAATTGAATGACAGTGGGCAAAATGAACAACTTTTAATAGCATTGGAACCATGTTATTAAAGTTACCAGAAGCGCCAATTTTCGTCCTGTTAATTAGGTGCGATAATAGTGTCTGTCATAGGAAAAAACTATTAAAATAAATCACTGTGTGTTCCGGTTCGCGTTAATGTTATGAGTTTTATGGTTTCGTCTTGCTTCCAAATTAAAAGCCAATCGGGTTTTATATGGCACTCCCAATAACCATCCCAATTTCCAGACAAGATATGTGGTCTATATTTTTTCGGAAGCTTACCCTCTCTACCAATAGCGTAACTACATCGTCTAAAAGAGAAACTTTCAATCCACGTTTTTTAGCTAATTTTAAATCCTTTTAAACCTGCTGCTTTCTTCTAATTTATACATAAATTAGCTATAAAGCTGTTTTCTAAAATCTTCAAGTGTGGTTTTTGTTGTTTTCCCACTTTCAACTTCTTTAATAGCTTTTATAGTTTGCTTATTAGGCTTTTTTAACGATTGGGCATTCGGCTTATCTGAGCTTTTTTCTGAAATCTCAACATAAGGCAAGTTAGACAGATAGTCTATAAGCGCCTTTACTTCTTTCTTTGATTGAGTTTAAGTGTAAGTTCCATAACGCTATTTCTATAGTACAAAAGTACAAAAAACCATTAAAATCCTGAAAGTCCATAAAATCAAGTCTCCCTTTAAAGGATTTAGGGGCCAATCTGCTATATTTGGTCTATGAACGAAAACCTTGATCCTTCCTCCGAAAACCTTGGTCCGGCGGAACGTGAGATTGAAAAAGTATTGCGGCCACAGGCGTTTGAAGATTTTACCGGTCAGGCTAAAATACTGGAGAACCTGCGCATCTTTGTTCAGGCGGCCAGACTGCGTGGTGAGGCGCTGGATCATGTGTTGCTGCATGGCCCTCCCGGATTAGGAAAAACCACCCTTTCTCATATTATTGCCAACGAAATGGGTGTAGGCATAAAAATCACTTCCGGGCCGGTGCTGGATAAGCCTGGCGATCTGGCCGGTTTGCTGACCAACCTGGAATCCGGCGATATCCTGTTTATTGATGAGATACACCGGCTTAGTCCGCTGGTAGAAGAATATTTATACTCGGCGATGGAAGATTTCAAGATTGATATTATGCTTGAAACCGGCCCTAACGCCCGTTCGGTGCAAATATCGCTGAACCCATTTACATTGGTAGGTGCTACCACCCGATCCGGTTTACTTACTGCGCCCCTGCGGGCTCGTTTTGGTATTAATTCGCGACTGGAATATTATGATGCCAAGCTGCTTACGACCATTGTGCTGCGGTCGGCATCCATATTAAAAACACCAATAACGGATGAAGGCGCTTACGAAATTGCCCGCCGCAGCCGGGGAACACCACGTATTGCCAACGCATTATTACGTCGTACCCGCGATTTTGCACAGATAAAAGGCAACGGAAATATTGATACCGCCATTGCACAATATGCTCTTAACGCGTTAAATGTTGATGAGCATGGCCTGGATGAAATGGACAATAAGATACTGATTACCATTATTGACAAGTTTAAAGGCGGCCCTGTAGGTTTAAAAACCATTGCTACGGCAGTGGGTGAAGATGAAGGAACTATTGAGGAAGTGTACGAGCCATTCCTGATACAGGAAGGCTACCTGATGCGTACCTCACGTGGGCGTGAATGTACCGAAATTGCTTACAGGCACCTGGGAAGATTAAAAACCGGGGGTAATCAAACGCTTTTTTAAGTTCTTAATGATACGAGCTAAAAAGCTCGCATCCAATGCTGAGGAATTCAAAGCCTCTGATTGCGCTCGTTTTACAATAACGAGTGCCTCATTATCCGGCGTTTGTAACGCCGCAGGCTTCATAGATAACAACGCATACATCGTTTTGAACGCTGCCTGCGTTAATAAATAATAAAAAAAGAGCCGCATATCCAGATATACGGCTCTTTTAATGTATTTAAACCGAGGAGTTATTCTGCGCTTTCAGCGACAGCTTCTGTTTCTTCAGTTGCTTCTTTCTTTGCAGCAGCCTTTTTAGCCGGAGCTTTTTTAGGAGCAGCCTCTTCTACTTTCTCAGCCTTAGGTTCTGTAGCTTTTTTAGGAGCAGCTTTTACCGGAGCTTCAACAGCAACAGGCTGTGCGGGTATAACAGATACGTATGATTTGTTATTCGCTTTTTTCTTGAAAATAACAGTACCATCTGCCAGGGCGAACAAGGTATGATCTTTACCTATACCCACGTTCTTATCAGGATGATGTTGTGTACCACGCTGACGAACAATGATGTTACCTGCAATAGCGGTTTGTCCGCCGAAAATTTTGATACCTAAACGTTTGCTATGCGATTCGCGACCGTTCTTGGAACTACCGGCCCCTTTCTTATGTGCCATGGATTTATTTTTTAGGGCTGAATCTCAGCCAGTGCAACCTTAAATTATAACGAAATACCAGTAATTTCTATTTTAGTAAATTGCTGACGGTGACCGTTTTTCTTTTTATAACCTTTTCTGCGTTTCTTTTTGAAAACGATTACTTTATCACCTTTTAAATGCGACACGATCTTAGCCGAAACTTTAGCGCCTTTCAATGCATCTGCACCTACTTTAACATCACTTCCGTTTGCAGCTAACAATACACTGTCAAATTCAATACTAGCGCCTTCATCTCCCTGTAACCTGTGTACAAAGATCTGCTGGTCTTTGGCAACCTTAAATTGCTGTCCGGCTATATCTACTATTGCGTACATGTTTGTTAATTAATTATTTTTTAATTTTTAAATGAGGCGCAAATATAGGGTTTATAGTTTAAAAGAACAAATCTTCTCTTTTAGAGTATTTCAATCAGAGCATCAGTCCCGGCACAAACCTTGCGCTCCAGATCGTAAAAATTCACTACTGAGCGATTTACATACGATTCTGCTTTATTCGCCCATATCAATTGATCTTCCTCCCCGCCCATTCTGGTTAAATATCCTGAAAGTTAAGCGTTGACCAGCAGGTAAAGGATGGCTATACTTCGGGCTGTACAATGTTGGTTCTGTGCCGTCTGTTGTATACCTGATTGCTAAATTTGGATACTGCGAATTTGCATATACTTTTCCGTTCTCTATTTTTATGCCGGGCGTTGGTATCCTGTAATTAAACCCACTAAGAAAATAATCTAACCGGTTAAGCTCGGTCTGTCCTACGGCATTTACAAATGAGTTATATGCCGCATCATACATCTGTTTCGATTTTGCGGAACCTGGTTCGGTTGCCCAGCCTGGATTTTTTGCCCAGGCCCGTTCTATTACTCCAAAAAGCTTTGGAAAAAGAAGGTACTCAAACGTATTTTCAGAGAAAATTATCTCGCTCCACAATGGGGCTTGTATTCCAACTATGTTTTCTTTCCCTTTCTCTGTTAGCTGAACTTTATTGTCACCGTAACCTGCCCTTAAAGGCTTTCCTTCTGCATCCTCTATTGGGCTTTTATAATAGTTATATGGTATAAAAGCAAATGGCTTATCTACATCAACATAACCGCCCCAATATTGACCGGGTTCGAAATAGCTTTTGTTATAAGACAGATCTAAATACATGTTGGTTACGTTTGTAAGCACCACTTTATAACCTGCATTGGCTAACCTATAAGCTAAATCTTCATTGCCTGAAAGATTGTTCCATACATCGGCGTGGAAATTTTCTGTTGAAAAAAGTGGGTTCAAAACCATTTTCCCTTTTACCTTTTGTAATCCTATTTCTTCCCAACCTGATAAGTAAAGGCCCCTTTGCTTCAACATTTTATTAATTTTATAAAAATAATAACTCCAAAGGCCTTCTGGCTTTTTAACTGTACCTGATTGTATTAAAGCGGCAACGGCCGGCGATTTTTCCCATACGCCTACAGGTACTTCGTCACCTCCGAAATGTATAGTGCTCAATTCTGCACCTGCGTCTTTGTACATGGAAATAAGTTCATCACTTACTTTTTGCAGAAATGTATAGGCTGATGGCATTGCCACATTAATTACATTATCGTTAAACCCCTGTATTGAACGGTACCGGGATTGATCGTTTAAATCGCAAAGCAGGTAGCGTTCTGCTTCCTGCCTGTTGTTTAGCCTGATGAATTTTTGATACCGGGAATCCATTGATTTAATGGCAGCACGGGCATGGCCAGGTGTTTCTATTTCCGGGATAATTTTTACATGCCTTGATTTGGCAAATTTTAATAACGCTACAAAATCACGCCTTTTTAGATATCCGCTACCGGTTTTATTATTTCTATAAGGGCCCGACCCATACGAGGGAACAATTTGATTAAACTCTGTCACTGTATGTCCCCGATGCCCTCCAACTTCCGTTAGCTCGGGTAGACCTGGGATTTCCAGCCGCCAACCTTCGTCATCACTGAAATGCAGGTGAAGCACATTAAGCTTATATAAAGCAATCACCTCAATTACTTTTTTAATTTGTTCGGCCGACTGGAAATTTCTTGCAATATCCATCATAAAGGCCCGGTGTTTAAACCGGGGTTCGTCATTAATCTGAAAAGATTTAATGGTTATTTTACTCCTGTCGCCTGCCCAAACACGGTTTGGCAACAGGAGCTTTAATGACTGCAAAGCATAAAAGACTCCGGCATTCGTTGTGGCATTAATTTGAATTTTATCCGGATTTACTTTTAACTGGTAAGCTTCGTCTTTGAGATTTTTGATATAATTTATTACAATGATATTAGTTTTTAACGAACCATTGATAGTGGGAGTAAAACCTGCCAGAGTATTAAAATCTTTTACAAAACCGGTTACTTCTGCTATGAACTTGGGGGGAGTTATAATATTCAGTTTTGGCGACACAACAAATTCCCCCTTTTGGCGCTCGTAAAAATAAGGTGTTGGTAATATTGGAGAAAAGCTACCGGCTTTCAGTAACGTGGTTTTAGCATTTTTCTCGTACACTAACTTAGCTAACTCCAATTCACTGGCCTTAACATTTTCAATTGTATGGGTTTCAAACTTTATCGGATAAGCTGTCGTATCGTTATCAAGGACCAGGTAAAACCCCTTGGGATAATCTGTAAAGTTTTTAATTGTCCTGGTAAGGATGTCAATTTTAAAAGTCTCACCTGTTTTTAATGTCC
This sequence comes from Pedobacter sp. BS3, assembly GCF_008274585.1. Lineage (GTDB taxonomy): Bacteria > Bacteroidota > Bacteroidia > Sphingobacteriales > Sphingobacteriaceae > Hufsiella_A. Next base: position 149,871 of record NZ_VTRT01000008.1, read on the forward strand.
TGAAACCTGGCTTTGGAGAGAGTTTAAAGAAATCGCCATTAATGTGCGTTATTGTTACCGGTGCTGTTGTTGAATCTAAAACTCTGGGATTAGAGAAGTTGAAATAAATTGTCCACCCTGAGGATCTTAATTCGGTGTTGCCCGGGTTTTTTAACGTTAAAGATGATAAAGTTTCCCCGGTATTTTGGTAAGATACCGCTGTTACCTGAAATGAAATTTCCAGGTTAGGGTTTTGTCGCGGTTTTACAAGGGTTGCCATTACCAAAACTGTAATTAGCAAAATTAAATTCTTCATTTATAACTGTTAATTACCGATTTTAAATTCTGAGCCGTATGTTTTTCTTTTCGAGCAAGCATGTAACAGTTACTATTAATAATGCATAAAGCAGTGATTTTAGCAACCCTATTTCCGCGGAGCGCCAAAATACAGGTAAACGAAAAGTCACAAAACCTAACAGAGAGTAATGGATGTATGGCAATAAATAACACGTTAAGGTGCTGGTGCCCGCTGGCTTAACCAGCTTATACCAGTTTATCTTTTTCTTTACATCGGTAAGGAAAACAAAAAAAGCAAAACAAATAATACTTAACGCGGCACAAATGGTTGCCCACGATGGGGTTGCCCTGATTTTTGATATACCCCAGACAGAGCGTGTTGCAATGCCAAAGCTCAACAGTATTATGGCCATTATTAAAAGACTAAACCAGAACCGATTTTTAATGCCCATGGTTCTGTATAGAATAGCAGTAATTGCACCTACGGTGGTAAGTGTTGGTAATGCACCGTCCTGTATAACCCAAACTCTATTTTTTACAACATCCAGAAAGCTAAGCCAGTTAAAATAAGGTGCTGCATTCAGGAAAATAAAAAGTGCTAAAATTATTATCTGGGCAGCCAGTTTACCTTTAGTAAGTAAAAAACATAGGCTGGAGATGAGATAACACCAGCCTATTAATCCTAAAATACCCCACCAATAAGTTTGCATGGCTCCTAAGCCGTTCCCCGTTTCGGTACGATATAATAATGCCAGGGTAAACAGTAAGGTTATGCCTGTTAATTTCAACGCGATAGCTCGTTTTGACGTGGGATACCGGTAATCTAACCAAATCAGGAACAATGCACTTATTAATAACAGCATCCAGACTGGTTTGGGCAAAATTGTATCGCCGCCGTAAACCTCCGCGTTCACCAGGAACAGGCCCATTGTAAGCAATGCCAGCGTTCTCCATAAAATATGAGTTACGATGCCGACATTATTTTCTCCTTTTTTTCTTCGCCCATCAATAGCGTATGGAATAGAAAGACCTACTATGAACAAAAATGCAGGAAAAATAAAATCGGCCAGACCCATATCATCCACGTGTGCAGATGCATGGCCCAGCCAGCCGGGAATATCAACCAGGGTCCATAGGTCATTCACAAAAATCATCAGAAGCATAATTATTGCTCTGAATGCATCAATAGAAACTAATCTGCTTGTTTTAGGCATATTCAAAACCGGGTTTGCTTTTTTTGAGGTATTATTTTAGAAATTTCACACTTTGTCTTTGGTTACCTGTAATGAGTGTGGCTACATAAACTCCTTTGCTTATTCCGTTTACGGGAAGCTCAATATCGTTATATCCCTCCTTTAACTCAAAATTACCCTGGCTAAGTTTCCTTCCGTTCATATCTGTAATTGTAACGGTTGAGTTTTTTACAACGGCAGTGTAAATACTCATTTTTATTATGCCGGAAGACGAACCCAGCACGGTGATTTCTGTGGGGTTATCCAATGTTTTAACGACAACTGTTTTAGAATACTGATGAATAGTACCGTCTAAATCAATTTGGCGTAATTGATAATAACTCGTACCTGCTAAAGGGTTTTTATCTATATACTGATAGTTTTGGGGAGTATTCGTGGTGTTATTCCCAGCCACTTTATCAATCACTTTAAAATCTGTTGGGTTAGCTGATCTCAAAACCTCGAAATAAGAATTATCTTTTTCAGAAGCTGTTGCCCAGTTTAGCTGTACCTTATTTTTGAGCGTAACCGCGTCAAAAGACAGCAATTTTACAGGCAATGTACTGGCAGGAACATACGCCATTTCAATTTTCCCTACCGACAGTTGAAGGTCTGAGGAGCTGTTTGCTGTAAATATGCCCACACTATTGATTGAAGTATTGGTTGTATTCTCGGTACTTGCCGGGAAATTATATTGTGGCACTCCTGCGCTTATTTGATACGATTTTTGATTATTATTAACCCATAAATGATAAGCGCCTGGCAGTACTGTGTAAGTAACTGAGTTTCTCACATAATCTGCAGGTGATGGGGAATTATTACAGTAAAATTCGAACGTATTATCTATATCCTTAGTTAAGGGTGTCCCTGTTTGCGAGTTAAAACTACCATCATACGCTACCTCTATAAATCGGGGCGTAACATCAGATCCTGAACCATCAGGACCTGTCCTACCCCTTCTGTAAGCCCAGGCAGGAGAGTCTCCCCCATAAATGTCAAAGCTCAAACCTCCAAAAATACTTTGGCCATTATCATAATAAGTGCTAAAAAGAGTTGGATCATTATAAATGTTGGTTTCATCGGCTGCATCATCCGAGGTATTGCCGAACACAAAAAATACGTTGCCCGTATTTGTACCGGCATTTAATTTTAAGGTAACTATAATGCTGGTAACTGCCGATGTGGTGGTGTTTTTGTAAAGAGAAAACTTGCTATAATCTGCAGTAGTACTTGCTTTTGCTATCATTTTTGTAGCTGTACCGGTACCCGAAAAGGTAAATTGCGAATTACTGTTTGCCGGCAACATTACTTTAGCCAAGCCAGAAGGTGGCACCGGTAAAAACGCAGATGAGGCGGTTGATCCGCTGGAATAACCCGGGGTTCCCGCAGATGCAGAAAAATCATAGCTATATATTGTTGAAGCCTGGTTTACCCAAACTCCCTGGGCAGACACAAAGCTGCTCAGGGCGCATAACGCTGGTAATAGTAATTTTTTCATAATCTTATATTTTTAAATGATTTAGTAAACTATTTGATAGATTGTACAGAGATATTGCCGAGTAAAAACTCCAATGCATTGGGTCTGGGGGTGATGCTGCCAGAGGTATTAAACGAGATACTGTTTATGGCAGAGCCTAAAGCTGTTTCTTTGCTCGACGGAAAATTATATTCGCCCAGACCCACATTAATTTTGATGTGCTTTCCATTTACCCACCATTGATACGTTTGCGGCGCAACCTCAAAGCTTACCCCATCTCTGGTATAGGTTTGCGCCTTATCAGAATTATTGCAATAAATTTCTATGGCATGGGCTTTACCTTTATTAAATGGGGTTGGTTCTTTAATTTCAATAAACCTGGGTGCCTCGGTATCTTTTGTGCCCATTCGTGGTTGTCTGTAACTGTAAGCTATAAATTCACCTTCAAACACCTCCAGCTTTATTGCTCCAAATAAATCTTTAGTATCCCACCATTCAGACATTTGTATGCCATTATTAAATGTATTTGTATTGTCCGGTGCGTCTGTAGCTGTGTTACCAAATGGTATCATGATTTCTCCGCTGGTTGCATAACTGTTCACTGTCAGGGTAAAACTAAAAGCGGTAACAGCGGATGTAGGGAGCCTATACAAAGCGAACTTGCTTATTTTTGCCACTGATGTTTCAGTAGGCTTTCCTGAAGATGCGACCATTTTAAGGTTAACCGCACTTCCTTTGCCCTGCAAAGCAAAGGATGCGCCGGTGTTTGCATCTATAGAAAGTTTAGCTGCGCCCTTTTCAGGAGCCGGCAAAATGCCTTGTTCTTCGCCGTTTATTGATACAGACTGTACCATTTGGGCGCTACCGGAGAATTTTGCTTTACCGGCTTTGCCTGATAAATTATACTTGATTGTTACTTCTGCTCCATTCCATTTTCCCTGAGCATTTACCGCCGAATGAAAAATGAAAAACGCTATAAGTGTAATTGCTATTTTTTTCATCTGTTTATATTTTTATTTTTTATAAGATAATGCAGTCCCCTACCATTAACGCATTATTTTTTGCGTTGAAAACCCAGGCCCAAGCCTGGGTTTTAGTTATTATCCCTTATTGCTATGTGTAGTTGCTAAGGCTTATACGTATATAAACAAACCCGAACTGAATTGCACCACAAGAAAAAGGATCGCCGGGTTCATATCTGCTATTTAAGTTTATTTGAAACTACATTTAGTAAAGAACTTGTTCCTGCAACATCATAATCTTCAGCCCACAGGTATGCGCCTTTAAATCCATTCGTCTTTATGTAATCGGCTTTCTGAGTTACCAATGGCAAACCGTTATAATAAGCCCCCTGAGCAATTTTATCGGTATGCTCATTCTGTGGCGCACTTGCATCGGCCGCAACAATATCTTTATACATCATATAGCCGTAAGATCCCCAGCTCAGATTGTTTCCATTCGCATCAATCGCATCGTATCTTAAGCCGAATGCAGGTATACCAATAACAAGTTTATCTTTAGGATAGCCTTTTGTATTTACCCAAATGTTGGCAGCATCAATCATAAACTGAAGGCTGGACGGCTGACCTCTTGGCGCACCGGGTCCAACGGTTAAACCATCTTCAAAAGCATGTACGTTTATCCAGTCTGCCGCCATAAGGCTCAGATACTCCCAGTGCAGATAATTTACAGTTACTGTTGCGGTTACAATAGCACCGGCAGGCAATGCTGCTTTCAGTTCGTTTAGAAATGGAGCTACCGATCTGGTCATCTCTGCAGAAACATCATAAGAATCATTACCCAGATCGGTCATCATGATATCAACACCGTCTAACTTCCTGTTTGCTACATACGTTTTAATATTCTCTATCAGTGTCGCCCTTTTGTCGGCAGTGTTTATTGAAAGGCCGAAATCGGTACTATTGTATAATGACCAGCCATCAATACCCGACAGCCTGCCTGTTATTCCCAGTAAAACGGGAACCCCGTTAATATGACCACGAGCTACAATTTCATCAATATTTTGATTCGTGTTACCCTTGGAATAATCAATTGCAGTTGATGATATTACCCTTGCCCCGTTAAAAGCTACGTGAGTTACTTTTGACCAGTCAATATCTGTTGCCTTACCATTTTCTGACAGGTATGCCATTATTACATGGGTATAATCTTTCGGTGTATAGGTATCAGGGCTTACCAGTATGTTGGAAATCCTGGTAGAGGTTTGCCCGTTATAGGTTGCTTCTACACGAAGCTCATACTCGCCACCTGCTGTTGGTGTAAAAGTATAAGCTGTATCGGTTGACACTTGCTGTCCATCAACTTTCCAGACAATCTTTGTTTTCTCAAATGGTTTTGGCGAGAAAGTTAACCCATTATAAACTGCCGACTGACCTTGATTAATTACCCTAGTGCGTGCAATAAAAACACCGTTATTATCAAAAATACGGGGATGAAAATTATCATCTATCTGCATTTCTTCTCCGTTCTTACATCCGTTGAACGCGAATAGCGAAACGATGGTAAGTATTAAGCAGGCTAATTTTTTCATGATTATATTATTTTATCAATAAATAACTTTATTTTTTATTCTGGTTAATAACCGACAACAGGGATTTTGCATCATTGGTATCGGCAAAAATGTGCCATATCATTACGCCCCCGGCATTTTTATCGGTAACAAAATCTACCTTCTTTTTAATAGTCGGCATACCGTTATAGTAAATGATGCCTTTATTGGGCACGTTAACCGTATCCAGGTTTTCTGAGCCCGGATATTGTGTAATGATTTCTTTATAAGTATAGCTTTCCTGGATATCGGGGCCGAAACCATAACCATAAAAAGGCAAGCCTAAAACCAGTTTAGCTACGGGTATTGCCCGTTTTATGCTCCAGTAGTTAAAATCGGCTACTGCGCTTTCGTAGGTTGAATGCGGACCTGGCTTATCTTTGGCCCATGGCCCGGTATGATCATAGGCCATAATATTAATAAAATCAAAAAGCGCCAAGGTTTTGTCAGAAACTGCATCTCCCTGCCAGGTTGCCTGTGCCGAAGTAAGCAGCTTTTTTTGCGGGGCCAATCTTTGCGACAGGGCAGCAATAAGGGGCTCGTAATTGGCATCAATAAAATCACCTTCCAGATCGACATCAATTCCATCAAAATTATTAGTCTGTGCAAAGGCTACCATATTGTTAACCAGGCTTTGTACTTTATCAGGCTTTATTAAATCTTTTAAGTAAGCAGAAGCATTTCCGCCACCTATTGAATAAAGTACCTTGATTTTTTTCGTATGAGCTTTTTCAACTACGGCCGCTACTCCTTGTGGCACAGAAAACATCCCATTCACATCGGGATTAATAAAGGCAATGTTAAGGTGGGTTATTCTTCTAAAATCAAACCCTGCCGATACTGAATCCAGATTGCCCTGATTAAACATATAGCCAACTATCTTAAACGTTTCGGATGATGGGCCGGCAGTATATTTTCCTACCCCATTCATTGCCTTACTACAACTGGTAAAACAGATAAATACAGCGCACAAGAAAGCTATCAATATTTTCACTTGTTTCATGATCCTGTATAAGTTATTTATCCCACCAAACTCGCCCGTTCCAACTATCCACGCCTCCAAGCGCCGCTAAGGCTTCGTTAAAATTGGCTTTATTCTGTTCTTCTTCAGAGTAAGGATATTCAAACCTTCTGGGAATGGTTAAACTCTGACCAGTCTCGGAGATACCAGTCGCGGGAGCCAGCGCAGGGAAACCGGATCGCCTCCAGTTGGCATAAGATTCCGGCCCGTTAAGTAATAAGGCCACCCATAATTGGTTGTTAATGTATTCTATTTCCCGGCCTGCCACCAAACCATTACCCTGAATAAATGTATCGATTTCTGATTGTGGAATGTCAGGCCCATCGGGGAACAGGCTTAGTTGCCTGCATGCGGCTTCCAATCCTTTTGCATAATGCTCATTAGCGGTAGCTCCAAACGTAGCGCCGAATCTTATTGTGGCTTCGGCCAGTAAAAACTCCACTTCTGCATAAGTGAGGTGTAAATATGGCGCATTGAATCTTAATAAGAAATTGGCCAGTTGGCATTTTTGATCGTTATTTGTGGCTGCTATTGTTCCCTTACCGGGCACGTTTATACTTATCTCGGGAAGGAAATCATCCCATATATAAGCTCCGGGCCTTACACCGACATAACCCGTCAGCGGAACCAGCTGATCTGTAATATCTGTACGGTTTTTAGGGGTACTGCTGCTGGCGTCTATATAATAACGGACAATATACTTGAGCCGGGGATCATTGGTATTTCTTAATTGATCTAAAAAAACTGTTGTAAAACGCCCGGGAACAGCACCACCATTAAAAAACGATGCTGATACGGCATTGCCCCTGACATTACCCTTTCCTACTTCTTCGTACGGATTTTGTATGTCTTCATGCTTTAACATACAAATGTCGTCGTTAGAGGTAAAAACCCCGGCATTGTATGCGGCCTGCGCTTCTGATTTTGCCTTGGCCGCGTCAACTTTAACTAAACGCATGGCTAAGCGCAAATGCAGCGAATTTGCAAATTTCTTCCACAGGGCAATATCTCCGTTGTAGAACAAGTCGCCTTTAACGGCATCTTTGCCAGGATCTAATTGCGCCGAAGCTTCGGTTAATTCCTTAAAAAAGTCATCGTAGATTTCTGATTGTTTATCAAATTTGGCTTTAATACCTAAACCGGCCTGAAAATAGGGTATATCACCATAAAGATCTGTTATCCTGGCAAATGAGTACACTTTCATAATACGGCACACGGCATTTAGGTTAGTTTTATCGGCTACTCCCGTTGTCCTTTTAACAGCATCAATAATATTTACCAAATCTTTGGGATACGTTTCTTCCCACAGTACCCCCATTACATTGGGGCTGTTAAAGTAAATTCCTCCCCAACGGTTACTGTACGATCCGGCAATTTGTTGCACCAATGGCATGGTCATCATGAAACTGGTTCTTTCATTACTGTTTAAATCCCCCGAATATCTCAATTGAACTGTTGTAAGCTGAACAGAAGGATCCATATTAGCGGATTTCGTTGGATCGATATTGGTATCGCCAAACTTTTTGCAAGAGACACACATCAATACAAAGCATAAAGCTATCGATGTGAATTGATTTATATTCTTTTTCATTGCTTTTTCATTATTAATGCCCGTCCCAATTAAAACTTAAAATTCAAGTTGAAGCCGTAGCTACGTCTTCCGGGTAATGAGCCATATTCAATTCCCTGACCATTTCCGTTATTGTAATTAGAGTCCGGATCTACATTAGGAACATTTTTATAGATGATAAATGGGTTTCTGGCAACCAGGCCCACCTGTACATCTTTTAGTTTCCATTTTCGGGTCAGCGAAACAGGTAAATTATAACTTAGGGTCAATTGTCGCATTTTTACATACGAAGCATCATAGATATACGGTACAGCTACTGCGTTTGAAATATCCCCTAAGGTGGTCCAATAATTAGATGGTTCTACCGCAGTGGTATTTTGTACATAAACAGGATTTCCATCTGTATCAACACCTGTCTGAACAACTCCTTTTGGAACCAGTCCTCTTACCTTGCCCTGGTCTCTCCATTGTTGAATGGTTAAACCCGCGGCTTGCCTTTCTTCTTCCGATTGAATCCATTCTGCCCTACCCTCTAACGTAGTGAGCAATGAACCGTTTGCCGCGGCAAAATAATTGGTCAGTGATAATAAATCAGCTCCGTACTTTACATCTATTATGGCAGATAAGCTAAAGTTCTTATATCGCACATTACTGGTCAACCCGCCGGTCCAATCGTAAATACCTTTACCTAAAACCTCACGGTTAGCGCTTAATAAAGGTTGAAGGGTAACCGGATCAAGGATTATATCGCCTTGTGAGGTTCTTTGATAATTATAGCCCAATATTGAACCGTATGCCTGCCCGGGCATTGCTACAATAGAAACACCTGCCCACCTCGCGTCAGACAGGCTGATAAAAGGTGTTCCTTCAGCAAGTGATTCAACTTTATTTATATTTCTTGCAAACACTATGTTCAGGTCCCAGCTAAAGTTCTTTCCTTTAAGAGCATTTCCATTTACAGCTACTTCTATACCTTTGTTGGTAATAGTGCCCGCATTAACAATTTGAGAGCTGTAACCTGAAGAAGGAGAACTGGGCACAATGTTCAGCTGATCTTTTGATTTTGAGTTGTAGTAGGTAACATCAAGCCCTAACCTGTTTTTAAAGAACTTCAGTTCAGTACCAAACTCATAATTAAAGGTTGTTGTCGGCTTTAAATTATCGCTATATCTCACCTCTGTAGAAAGTCCCCCTGTAGGCATGCCATTAAAAGATAAGGCGTTGCTCCGGTAGTATTGAGAGGTTAGATAGGGATCTGTATCTGAAGCAACCTGAGCTACCGAAGCTCTTAATTTTCCGAACGACAAAATCTCTGTACCCATTTTAAAAGCATCAGAAAAGATAAAACTGCTGCTTAACGATGGGAATAATTTACTATTGTTATTAACCGGCAAGGTTGAAAAAGCATCCTGTCTAAGCGTTGCGTCAATATACAGATACCCTTTATATCCTGCAGAAAGCAGTCCATAGGCCGAATTAAAGCTTCTTTTACTCCCAATTGGAGATACGGACTGGGTTGTATAGCTTGTGGGAATAATCACATCTGTGATTGCCTGATCTGTAAATTGATTAACCGTACCAGCCCTGTTATTTCTGGTTATACTAACGCCTAACCGGGCAGACAGGTACAATGACGGGGTAACCTGACGCTGCATTGAAACTAACGCGTCCGCTTCTATAGTGTTGTATTTTACATTGTTCTGATTTAAAGTACCTGTTAAAGCACCAGGCGTTGTTCTGGGGCTAAAGGACTCAAAATCAACATTGGTTTGATCTGACGCCGCCCTCGCCTGAAAACTTAACCAGCTTAGGATATTATAATTGAACTGCGCTGAAGCCAGCAACCTGTTCTTTCTGGTATTGTTCCACATCTCGTTAATTACCCAATAAGGATTTAAACGATACTGGTTACCATTGTTCCAATCCAGGTAACTTCCGTCCGCATTTTTATATTCATGGGCAAAACGGGCCTGATCTACTGTATTAGCCAGGGATAAAAACGCGTTTCCGATATTCGCCGGGTCATCTGCCAATGAAGGTCGATTGTTTACATCTTCCGTCATATAAAAGGCTCTGGCAGTCAGGGTGACCTTTGAGCCAAACTTTGAACTTCCACTAAACGTAAACGAGTTTCTGTTAAGGCCACTTTTAGGAATGATATCGTTATTAGTGAGGTTTGAATATGAAAAACGAAAATCATTGTTATCTATGGCATTAGAAAACGACAGCGTGTTTACAAATGTAGAACCTGTTCTGAAAAAGCCATCTATATTATTCCTGACATAGGCGTAAGGAACTCTTGCACCGGTACCTGTAATCACGGTCAGGTTAGGATCGATACGAGCGCCGAAACTCCTTGTTAATGTATTATAGTCCTGAACCTGCAGTGTGTTGACTAACTCGTTTGTTCCTTGTCCATACAAGGATTGATACCCGTCATAGCTGGTTAGTTGCGACTCGATGGATGTAGTACTGTTAAACTCTATGCCTAAACCTTTTTTGCCCCCGCCTTTTTTTGTGGTAATTAAAATCACCCCGTTACCTGCTCTGGAGCCATATAAAGCCGAAGCCGAGGCTCCTTTTAACACGCTTATTTTATCGATATCATCCGGGTTAATCGCAGAAATAGCGTCTCCTAAATCTACTCCCGAAGCGTATTGGCCAGATCCTGTTCCTCCGTAATTGGAATTGTCAATAGGTATACCGTCAACAACGTATAACGGCTGGTTATTTCCGGTTAATGTTGTGTTTCCTCGCAGAGTAACCTTAGAAGCAGCCGTAGGCCCACCGGCTGTACCGCTAATTATCAACCCGGGCACCGTACCGGCAAGTGAGTTAATTACATTGGTTTCCCTGGCTTTATTAAATGTTTCTCCATCAACTTCTGATACCGCATAACCTAAAGCCCGCTCTTTCCGCTGTATGCCTAAAGCTGTTACCACTACTTGTGATAATTTGATTTCTTCCGGCTTCAGATTAACGATTACCGTTGTTTTAGTATCATCAGCAATTATTGAATAATCTGCAAAACCAATGATCCTAAACCTGATAATATCGCCTTTATCTGCCTGAATGGTGAAGCGTCCTTCCTCATCAGTTGATACCGATTTGCTTTTGTTAATATTGGTAACCGTAACCCCTGGCAAAGCAACGTTCTTTTCATCGGTTACCTTACCTGTAAGGTCTATTGTTTTAATTTGTACTGAAGACAACGCGTCCTCTTTAATTACTATAGATTTTTCATTAATACTGTAAGTTAGGGAAGCGCCAGAAATACAGTACTGTATTACCTCTTCTACAGGCGTATTGATAAAATCAGCTTTGATGGTCTTTTTATCATTCAGCGTTTCGGGCAAATAAAAAACATCGTATCCTGTTTGTCTTTTAATTGTTTTAAACACCTGTTTGATGCTTACCTGACTCTGGCTCATGGTAATTCGTTGCCCATAGCTTACGGCACTTACTTGTACTATAGTTGCACACAATAAAATGGCGACGAGTTTCATTCTTAATATCCAGTTAGTTTTATTCACCCGGCGCAACCCCTTGCTGATCTTTAGCGGAAGGTGAATTTTTGATATGTGGCACTTAAGCCAGCATACACTTTGCATGTAAAAATTGTACATTTTCATCAATTTGTAATTGTCGTCTTTAGCGATGATGAAGAAATCGCCAATATTGTTTCAACCAACAATATTGTCTAAGTTTGACAATCTGTTTAAGTTCAAAAATGGTTATACTACTTTTTTGTCGGGACAGAAAATTGACCGGTGGTGGTTCCAAGCACCCCGGTTTTTCATCATATCCGGTTAGGGTCCTCTTTGTTTTCTTCTCATATCTGGTTAGTTTTAATTGGGATTATCTTATATATTGATTTTCGCTTGTCTTCGTGTTTACATGAAATCTATTTCAGAATAACTTTTCCATTTTCTATACTGAAGTGCAGCGCACCCGCGAGTTCCATAGTTTTCAGCACTGTCGAAATATTCCTGTATTTGGAAATAGTTCCTGCCAATGGTCTCTCCCTTAAATGTTCATTTTTATACACTACTTCTACGTCATACCATCTGGCCACTTCCTGCATCGCTTCGTCCAGGGTTTTTCCTGAAAATTGGAAATAACCATTTTTCCAGGCAATAGCATCTTCTGCGTCAACATCTGCTACTTTAATATTTCCTCCGGTAAAAACAGCCTCCTGGTTGGGTCTTATTATGCGTGAATAACCTGTTTGTAGTGCCAATATCCTCACACTGCCCTCAAGTAATGTGGTTTTGATTGCTTGTTTGTCTCCATAGGCATTAATGTTAAAGTGCGTACCCAATACTTCTACCTGTTGGCCTTTAGTAATTACTATAAAGGGTAATCTGCCCTCACCCCGGCTCTTTCCTTTGGAGAGAGCGTTTGCAGCGCCGGATTTCTGGGAATTAAGGAGAACTTTAGCTACTTCAAAATAACCTTCGCCTGTTAACGTTACCCGACGCTCATTGCCGGTAAATGTAGTTGGGTAGATTAATGATGAAGCCGCATTGAGCCACACTTTGGTTCCATCAGGCAAAACAACCTGGTATTGCCCGCCACGGGGAGTTTCAATGGTGTTAAAGGCAACCTCTCCTCCTGCCTTCTCCTCCAAAGGAATCCTTTCGGATAAAGGAACGGGGGCTTCTCTATTGGCTGTATAAACCAGTTGTCCATCGGCCGCCTTGGAGATTTTCACACCGGTTTGTTCGGCAAGCTGACCGTTAGCGGCATCGGTTAACGATATCTTTTTACCATTGCTTAATGTTAAAATAGCCTTATTGCCACCTGGCTTAATTTGAAGCCGGGTATATTTTTCTGTATTATCCTGCCGGGTTATATAATATACAACCCCAATTAACGATACTACCAATATAGCAGCAGCTACACGGGCCCAGTTGGGGAGCACCCTTATTACTTTTGTTTGTGCTTTGGTATTTAAAGCAATCCTGTCTTCTATCAATTGATATAGTTCGTTTTGAAGCCGGCTTTTTTCAGTGCTGTCTAATTTAGATGTGTAGCTATCCTTTTGGTCAAAGGCATTATAATACGCATTCAGGAATCTTTTTTCCTCCTCCGTTGCATTTCCCGCCTGAAATTTATCAAGTATTTCGAAAAATTGCTCTTTTTTTAGCTGTTGCATGTATATCTTTTATACACGTATGCCAGCAGCATGCTTTTGCCCAGTTGCTGATGAAAAAAATTAAAAAACTATTTTTGGGTCAATAACAGGAAAATATTAACAATGAATATTGCCGTTTTAAGTTTTGCAAGCGCCCGACCTAAATGATTTCTTACAGTTTTGGGCGAGATGTTGAGTTTTTCTGCAATTTGATCGGGAGTAAATCCTTCCTTATAACGCATATTAAAGATAATACGTTGTTGTTCTGGCAAGGCATTTATTAATGCTTCATACGCGGCTACCAGTTCTTTTCTAAGCACAACTGCGTCCGTATTGCCGCCGTATTGTTCAAGTTCATTATAAATCTCTGTCAGGGGAACGAAACGTTGCCGCTTTTTAAGATGGCTAAAAACCTGGTTCTTGGTTACTGTGGTCAACCACGCCGGCAAGTTCTTAATTTCTGCGCTTCCAGCTTTGCTCCACAGGCAGGCAAAAACATCCTGAACAACATCCTTAGCATGATCGATGTCATCAAGACGTTTAAATGCTTCGTCTATAACATCAGACCAATACCTGTTATATAATGTCTGAAAAGCTAAAGCGCTTCCATCACTCAGTTCACTAAGTAATTTACTGTCTTCTTCGCTATGTTTCTTACCTGCAAGCATGCGGTCAATACACAAATCTAAAAAACTTTACCAATAATATACTATGCATAAATTTTAAAAGAAAACAATATTGGTATGAGCCAAGTTTACAAAAGTCAGTCTTTTTTCCATGCTTAATTATGCCGTTACATATCAATACTTTAACTGATATTATAGGTACTTTACTTTAGGCGGATTTTCATTCGGAGATTTGCGAACAAAGTAGAAAATAAGACTTTGATTTGTAAAATATTCCTATTACGGCAAATAACGATAAAAAATAAGGTCCCCTTCAGATTGTATAGTATAAATAGAATTATTATGCATAAGCAAAACCCGGTCTGAATTTCCAGCAACGACCGATAACTGTGGTCTGTAATAACTATACCCTTGTTAATTTTTTGCTGCCGGATCATTTTCTGGAGTTCTCTGATCGCTATCGGTGATAGCGCTTTGAAAGGCTCATCCAATAAGGTATAACCTGATTTTAAGGAAAGGATCCAAACGCATTCGATAATTCTAAGCTCCCCGCCGGACAATTCGCTTATTTTCTTATCTCTCAATGCATAAATAAGCTCATTATGCTCGATTGGATTTTTCAGGCGCCATTAAACCCCGTGGATATTTCCGCCAATCTTTATGGAGTAGTAAGCCAATGGCATATTTGGGCACTTATCCCATAGGGGTCGACCAAAATAAATATTTGGAAGATGATGTGCTTTCGCAAATTGAACAGGCCGAAAACCAGACCGGCAAACTATCAATGGACGCATGGGCTAAATGGAACTATCAGCAAGGTTCGAAAATTAGAGTGGTGTGCTATACCAACGCCGCAAAAGCGCAGCTCGTGCTCAACGGTAAAAAAATTGGCAAAGCAAAACCTTACAATACCAACACGGGCATTATACATTGGGATATTCCTTTTGAAGCGGGTAAGCTGGAAGTTGTAGGGCTAGACAAAAACAACAAAGAAACTGCCAGATATGCCATAAACACCCCTCAACAGGCTTATGCCATAAAGATTACAGAAGCCGATAGCAAGATTGAAAAAAATGGCGGTGTAGCCCAAATTCGCCTGCAAATAGTGGATAAAAATGGCGTTAGGGTGGCCCACGCAAACAACGAAATTTTATGCAACGTAACCGGGCCTGGCGAACTGTTGGGCCTCGAAGCAGGAAACAATGTTGATATGGGCGATTATACAGATAATAAGCAAAAGGCTTACAAAGGAATGCTTACGGCATATATTAGGGCTACAGGAAGTTTGGGCGATATTAAAGTGGAATTAACCGCCAAAGGTATTAAAGGTGAAAAAGTTAATGTTGTAGTTTATTAATATTAATATGAGGTGAGCTGCGCCTATTTCCATTATTGGCTTTAGTTGATGATACCTCAACTTTGGAAAGCTGTTGATTTTGGGAATGTCAGAAGTGTCAACAAGGATAATAAGTGCATTTCTTAATTCTTTTATTTCACCAAGTATCTATTTTTCTACAGCTAAAAATAAGCATAAAAAATACCAACTTCAACTAAATAAGCACAAAGCCATCCTAATAAAGTAGCTAACATCATATATATAAAAGTTTTCAATCTCCTATAGTAATAGCTCATATTGATTATAAAAATTAATATTCAAACCACTTCTTAAAAACCCCTTTGCCGACGCTTCCCCCTATCCGTAGAGTTTCCACCGATTTAAAAAAATTGAATTAAGATTACAACAGAAAATTGATAGTTTTCGTCATCTTTCAGATTTGAAGACAGAGCGCACTATCAATAACTTAAAAAGCTGTTGTACAGTTTCCGAAGGGCTCTACGGATTAACATATAGAAAAGAGTCTACAGACTCTTGTAAACAAATATAAAATTCCATGTCGGCATACCATACGTACCCTGTTTCAAATGAGTTCAAAAACTCATTATTATTTCACCAATCCGGAGTGACACTTGCGCTGAACACTCCGGACAGGTGAGTTGGTTAACCGTTCTCAACAAACTTGGATATTTAAATTTTCAGCCTTTCAGAAACTTAATTCAAGAAAACTATAAATGAAGAAAGAAAACAAAAAACAGGTAAGTAATTCCGTGGTAATCGAAGTGCCGGCGTAACGTTTTTAAAGCAGCAACCAAATGGTTTTTAACAGTATTTTTTGAGATATTTAACCGCTCTGCGATCTCCTCATGCGATAACCCGTCAAACCTGCTTAACCGGAAGATCAATTGCTGTTGCTTGGGAAGTTCGGATATAGCATTCTCGGTAAAACGCATTAAATCAGACAGAAACACGATTTCTTCTGTATGATTATCATATTCTGTAAGCAAAGCAAACAATTGATCGCGAAGCTGTTGTGTACTTGTACCCTTACGAAAAGTATCTAAAACCAGCCGGCGGGCTATAGTAAATAAATAGGGATGTATGGGTAGTGTTTCATCCAGCTTATCCCTACTGGTCCATAAACTTAAAAACGTTTCCTGTACAATTTCTTCGCTTTGCTCCTTATTTTTAAGAAAAGCATAAGCAAACTGGTAAACTTTACGATAGAAACGATCGTAAACAAGCCGAAAAGCATCCTGATCGCCTTTACGTAAGCGACCAACATCATCTGAATTAATCATCGGCTCATGCGACATAATTGGACAGTTTACCTAAAGCGTTAATTTTTGGGATGACCAGCAATTAGCTCAAACTTATGAAAATCTGCTACAAATGCAAAAAAGTTGAAAGTGAAAAGCTGAGCGCAGCGCTCCTGCCACTTGTCTCGATAACTCAGAGTTCGAGTTAAAAGCCATGCATAAAATACCTGTATTCTAAATGCTTAAATAAGACATATTATTCCATTAAAATCACACGGCCTTATATTTTGCTTTAAAAAATCGACCTGCTTTGTGCATTTACACAATGAAATTTAATAATGTATTTATATCTTTGCGCCACTGCACCCGTAGTTCAATGGATAGAATGTCAGATTCCGGTTCTGATGATAGGAGTTCGAATCTCTTCGGGTGCACAAGCCAGGCGAAAAAGTCAGTATATGATTTTTTCGCTTTTTTATTTGGAGACACTTGCACGCATGACTGAATACTCTATTGGATTTGTTGAGCGATTGCTATCTTATCAGGATATAAAACGGCACTTTACTTACCCAATAAGCGAGCGAACAATTCTATTTTGTCAAATTCTGTATACAGATGGGTATAGCCTATTGCAACGCAAACCGATAATAAATTCCCTATTAAATAATAGTCATTAAACTTATTATCCAATTCTCTTTTATTTTCTTTGTTGTCTGTTGTTTCACTATGCTTTAATCGTGTAGCAAGCTTTAAAGCACTAAAGAATGTTAACGCACTGGTTTGAGAGTTGATCAGGGCAACCATAAGAAATGTCCTTTCCAATACTCCCTTTATAACCGATCGCCAATCAATACCGTTCTTTTTATACCATATTTGTGCAATTGCGCTAAATACAAATGCCAGAATAATCTCACTTACAAGCATTATACTGAATAATATAGAAAATTTACCCATACGATGTTTTGGCAATATAGTTTATAATTTTTTTCATGGCTTCATATTCCTCAACCTTGAGTGATTTTTCCCGCTTCCACATTAACGAACGATTTTTATGAAGTTTTTCGGCAACAAGTTTATAATCTTTCAATAATAGGAAGTTCTTTATCAATTCTCCATCTTTTTCGATATTCCAATCATCTACAACCTGTTGATATACGATAAATGCTTCATTTAATATCCCGGAAAGCTCCTGATTTGTGAGCACAAAGTTGAATCTTTGGGGGGTTTCCTTTAAATTATTCAGGGTTTCCCGGGCTTGCGTTAACCCCGGTCCCAACATCCCATAAGCTATTTTACTGTTAATAGGAGTTTCTATTTTACCCTCCATCAGCACATACCTGAGCTTAAAGGGAACTGCGGTAACAACCATATCTTCTTCCAAGGCTAATATAGTATTAACCGCACCTGATAAATCCGTCATTACACCTTGGAATTCATCTCCCAGGGTAATGGTTAAGGGGGACTGAATATTCTTTTTACAACTGGTATTAATACGATCAACCGATTGTTTAAAGCTATTTATTAATCGCTCCTGGTTTAAATCGCGGCTTTTTATAATATCAGCCATTAGTACATAAGACAGTGCATTCATAATGTTGCACAAATATTGAAATAATTATATTAATTTCAAATAATGTGAAACAAATAGCATTATTTCACATTTTATGAAACAAGCCCAAAAATCCTGTTTATATACAAAAAGACCGCTGCGATTAACAGACGGCCTTTTAATATATGTTGATTTGAAGTTCGCGTTTATTTAGCTCTGCCGGATTTTTTATCTTCACCCCGGCCAATGGCATAACCTGTTCCTGCACCTATCAAACCTCCGATAATAGCACCCCGGCCATTTTTCTTATCGATAATTGCACCACCCACAGCGCCGGCTCCGGCGCCAATTACAGCGCCTTTAGCTGCCGAGCTCCAGCCTTTTTTCTTGGTTTGAGTGGCTTGCGACTGTGTTGTTGTACTTGAATAGGAAGTATGCCGAACACTATTTTCCCGGCGAGCCTGAGCAGCAAGAGCTGCCTGCTCCTGCTCTTTTTTCTGCGCTTCGGCCTTTTTAAAACTATCCAGCTTCAGGCTGTCACGCACCATTTTTAAAGAGTCTTTATATTTCTGGGCCACTACATCTGTACCGTTTGCCCCGTTCATTTTAGCATCACTGTTGCACGCTGCTACTATAGCGGCTATCGCGACAAGAGATAATATTGTTTTCATCTGTTTAAGTTTTATTTTGACTTCGATATGCTAATCCTGATAAAGTTAGCAGAAAAGCATATACCAGCTTTATCAAAGAAAAAACTATGCCAGCATTCATACCGGTCTCCTTCCGACCTGCATTTTTGCTATTAAAACTACAGCAAACGATACTAACAGAAAGGCCAGACCTACTATCAGGCTGTTTCTCAGCACAAATGGGTATCCAATTTTATTGACATCAATAAAAGGGTACGGGTAAGTTTTTAGATAAAGTCCCAACAGCAGAATGTATACAAAATAGCACAAAGGATAAATCAACCAGCGAAACGACGTTTGCCAGTTTAATTCCTTTTTAGGTACGTATATAAACCAGTATAAGCTAAAACTTAACGGGATAACCACATGCAACAACTCATCAGCCAGACGCTGAAGACCTGCGGGATGCCATAACCCGCGAAGGATAACATTGTATATTATCCCTACTATTACAATATACACAACAGTGCCGCCCAACACGGTAGGACGGGTAAAGAAACATGCACCATAATCTTTATTCGTTATTAGTGCAGTGCAACATATTGCAACCAATATATTGGTTAATATGGTAAAAAAGCTAAAGAATGTCATCACGGTTTGGAACACCGGCGATGTACGGTTAACAAGTATAAGATATAACTGAAGCAAAATGGCGAACCACCCTGCTAAAGCAATCAAGAAAAGGAATAAGGTTTGTTTAGTTAGCATTGACATTAAATATACAATTTATCCTGCAAATACTATATCCAATATTTCTTATATTTTCCTGAGCGCCAAAATACTATACCCATAACCAGCAAAAACAACACTGCTCCCACATACCAATACCAATGTGTTAAAGCAGGTTCCGGTTTTAAGGTTTGCGGCTTACCGATATAAACCAGGTCGGCCCAGTAATAGGGTAATAACATGGCGGTATTGGCGTGTTTTGTACCAAGCCATTGCAATTTAGCCTGACGCAGCGCATTAGCCGTCGATTCTCCTTTTTGAAGATGTTCATAAAATGCGGTAACCAGCCCGGAAGCGGCTTTATCATTTACATTCCATAAACCGGCCAGCACTCCCCGGGTTCCGGCAGCAATAAATCCATACGACAAACTAAGCACCCCCTCGCCTTTCGCAACTTCTCCATCGGCGGTACGACATGAGCTTAATACCACCAGCGACGGAACCTGCTGCTGGGCCGTCAGCTCGAACAGGAAAAAGCGTTTATCGATGAATTGTAATACCGGCTCATTTTTAAACGGATAAGAATGAGTACTGATGTGCAGGATATCGGTTTGTGGTAAAACGGCCTTAAACGTTTCCAGCGTTGCCTTTCGGTCTGTATAAAAGCTACCGCGAAACTTCCCGCTGATGGCTTTTGCCTCGGCCGCGACAGCAGGGATGGTAACGGCGGTATTGGGTGTCTGGGTAATAAAAAAACCGGCAAAGGTTGTTTGCCCGGATTGTTTCCTCGGCGCCTCGTTTAACCAGGTATTCAGCGAGTAGCTATATTGAATGTCAGTACGATGCAACAGAAACGGCCATTTTCGGATATCTGCTACATAATCAGGTCGGGTAACTAATGCATCAAACGGAACAAGGCCAAGTACATCATCGGCAACTATCAACACCTTTTCATGCTCGGTTCCGGTTAAACCGGTCAGGTATTTCCGGTAAATAGCGAACGATTGCTCATAAAAAGCCTGCGGATTATTCATCATGGCTGCTGCACCCTGATGATACCAGATTTGCAGGTAATCTTTAACAGCAGCCAGCTCCGTGGTGGCATTATTAATTCTGCGGATGTCGAGCACCTTACCTTTTTCTGCCGCGATGATATAAACGGCGCTCGTATCGGCAAAATACTCAATCAGCCTGTACCCGGCAGGGATACGCTGCAAAAGTGCATTGCCGGTCAGCACCGTATGCTGTGCAAATGCCGAAGCCGGGTATTTTAACCGGATTTGTTTATTGACCGAGGCCAGCTCATACTGCGCCTCCTGTTTATTTTGCTGAAGTTTCTGCTTATCGCGATGATTAACCAGCGCTTCACGCTCATAATACACAATAGCCCGTTCCAATGCAACCCGCCGCTTGAAAAGCGTATCGGTTTGGGCTAAAGACGCGTGCTGCCTGTTGCGGTTCACCTGCTCTGACAACACCCGTGCTTTAGTACGCTCCGCGATATCCAGCAGGATTTGCGCATAAACAGCGTCATGACTTTTTTGCCAGATGCGGTAAGCGATATCCATAGCCATTCCGGCAACATGTTTCGCATCGCCCTGGTAATGCAGCTTATCACTAACCGTAGCGTATTCATTTCTGGAACGTTCACCGGTTTCCAGCGCCAGCAGGATATTATCCAGTGCAGCCCGGTCGTTGCCAAGGGCAAGCAGGCACCTGGCACGAACAATAAAGGCGTCGTATAAACGATTCTCGCCGTATAATACCTGCTTATCCGGCAAGGTTGTCCGTGTAAACTTGTATGTGGGGAGCAAAACATCTAATGCCTTGTTCGCATCATCCAATGCCTTTTCGGGATGTTTATCGTCAAGCCAGGTATTGGCGGTTTGTATCATCAGACCGGCCATTTCACGCCTGCGGCTACCCTTAAAGTACCGGTTGATTACATTCAATCCCTGGTTGTAATAACTTCGGGCAACACCCGGCTGATTATGCTTACGGGCCAGGTTACCGGCCAGTGTATAGGCGCTTAGCAACCAATAAGCCGTATTGGCCGATACATTGGTTTTCGTTAAAATGGCCAGGGCCTGCTCAACCGCGATGGTCGCTTGCTGATAGTCGCTATCATCATACCATACATCGGCCAGTGTATTGTATAACAGGCCTTTTTCGGATACGTCTTTTTTGAGATACAGAAATCCTTTTTTACAACAGTTTAACGCCATAGCCAAATTGCCTGTTGATTTATAGGAAATAGCCATATTGCTGTACACCGATGCTATCAGCACACTGTCTTTACGGGCAAAGGCCATCGCCAGGTTTTTATCCTGTATAAATAAAGCCCGCGAATAATCGCCCAGGCGGGTATAATTGTTTCCCAGGGGTTTCAGCAGGTATTCGGCTATGTCGATTTGATTGGAGGGATGCTTCTGAAAATAGGCGTAAGCCTGCTCATAACAATCAATGGAGCGTAACACATTGCCATCGTAAAGCTGGTAATATCCCTGGTTAATCAGCAGGTTCAGAAAGGCTTCATGTTCGGCGGCGGTAGCCGGCTTTCGCCAAATGCCTGTGCCGGTCTGCATCAGTACGGCAAGCCGTTTATCCGGGTTTGTATGACTGTAATCAATGCGGCTGTATATCCACTCGGACAGGTTATCGGCTTTCCTGAGGCTGTCCAGGCGGTTCTGTACCACATTTCCGGGTATCGCGAAAGCAAGAGCAGGGCAGCATACCAGTACCAGTACAATGAAATGGTGTACATATTTCCTGCTGTTCATTGAAGCCGTGTTTACCGGCTAATTTAATTAAATTTTCCAGCTCAGGTAAAAGTACAGCCGTTGCCCCTCTTTACCGGGATAATAAAGGTAGCGCATACCCAAAGTCGGCCCCGTACGAACCAAACCAGCCTGCACATCGCCGAACAGGGCCACTTTCCAGGTATTAAAGCTGCTTTTATCCACAGCGGATTTCTCCTGGAACATCTCTGTTGTGCCTTGTGCATTAGCAACATATATATTTTTAGTGGTTTGTTTGGTGGTGCTCAGGTTGGCATTTACCAGTGTTCCGGCTCCTACTCCTACCCAGCGATTCAGGTTGTAACGTAATTGTACCGGGACAATATCAATGGTTACCACCTTGCTTCTCAGGTATTCATCGGTATGGTCTATTTTATAATCACGCCCGTTATAAACAATATAGCCTTCGCCGGTATGGCTAACCAATGTTTCCGATTCATCGTACCGGCTTACATATATTTCGGCCTGTAAATATTTACGATACGGCGCATAAGGCGAGATACTCAACCCGAAGCTGAAATTATTATTCCCGGTAAGCTGTTTGGAAGCATGCCCGGGCCGTGTGCCGTAAACTGCTATAATGCCGGGTGATAATCCCGGTTTAAAGACTCCGCGGGAGCGATTGGTATAAATAGGCTCATTTTTATCGAATACGATGGCTGCCTGACTGGCAAACGGCAGCTTTTTAGGTTTCTTAGTGAAGCGTACGCTATACTCAATGTATCCCTTGGTAGAATCCACATCGTTTACCCCTTTCTGCTTCACGCCGGGCAGGTAAATGTTTTTGAACACAAACTGTACGCTATCTTTAAACCGCAGGGTATCTATACAGCTCTGACCGGCGTAGGCCGAATCGCAGGGTAAACAACGCGGCTGCATATCGCCTATTTTCAGGCTGCTGACATCTACTACACCGGGCATTTTAACACCGATGGCTACTCTTTTAGCAGGCCCTTCGCCGGTATTCTGGAAACGTACCTTGTATTTCAACTCTCTTTTTTTGCCGGTAAACCGGTAATTCATCCGCCGGTTTTTGAGCATCATTTTATTCGGGTCGTGTGAGGCGACAATCTGTAGCTGCAAATCAAAGGTTTCGGGTTTCAATATGGGGTCGTCGGGAACAAACATCCCCGACAGGGTAACTACCGCGTTGGTGTCCTGCACCATTTCGGGCGTAGTTTTGAGCGATACAAAAAGGTAGCGTTCTTCGCCGGATTTCAGCCCGTTAAAATCCCATACGACATTTGCCCGGTATGCTTCATGCTTTTCTTTCGCACTGCTTCCGCTTGCCTTTTTCTGCTCTTCCGCCTTAGCGGCAGCGCCTTTCTGCTTCCAGTCTTCGACTGTTTTACCCGGAACATCCACATAAGCTAACTGCATATTCAAGGGCGATGCCGAACGTTTTTCGCCATGATAGGCACGCACATCCTGTAATACAAAGTTATTTTGCTTAAACTCCTTTTCGTTATACCATAAGGCGACCTTGCCTTTCATCTCCAAAGCGCCCCATTCGGGTTTATTCCGGTAACCTATCAGCAAAATCATTTCTTCGCCGGGACGCGGCATCCGGTTGGTTTTCATTTCAAGGCTTCCGCCGGATTTGAAAAACGCCGGTGCGTTGACCGCGGCAATGGCTGTTGTTCTACTGGTTATCAGGATACGCTGGGGACGGCTTGGAGGTGGTTTCCCATCATCGTAATTATTGGTGGCATACAGGCGTACATTATATTTTCCCGTATCGGGATACGTGTGTAACGGCTCTTTCTCGAACGAAAACTGTCCGTCGCCAAACTCCCAGAAATAGGAATAGAACGGCGCAGGTGCTCCTGCAACGGGTCGTAAATCGCGTAAAGCGGAACTGAATCTAACCTGGTTGCCGGTTACCAGCGGATGAATGACAGCGGGAACGGTATCTGTAGCAGGCGTTTGTGCACCGGCACACAAACCTATCAGGCAGATAGTTAACGTAAGATAGAGGCGTTTCATTTCCATGGTTGATAAGGAAAGTTTAGCAATTATACATATTCCGTTTTACGAAACAAACAGCGATGAGCCTGACGGCCCATCGCTTAACCACTTATCTGTCCCAAAACATCCGGAGTTCCTGTTAATAACCATCTAAGGCATTGATAGCGGTCTGAATAGCATCTTGTGTAGTTTCGCTTAAGCTCAGGGTTTCGCTCATGTTGGCGGTAATGGTGGCCTCTTTCTGAGCCAGGTAATAATGACCATCCTTGATAGCGAACGATATGAATTTACCTTCAACGCCAACAGGCATGACATCGTCGTAGCTCTTTACTTTATTGGGTCCGTCGGGAGTGTACAGCTGGGCGGCAACATTGCTTCCCTTAGCACAGAAGTACACGAACGTTTCACCGCTGAATCCACGGAAGGTAGCTAATGCACCGGGGTTATTTTGCAGCTCTACCCGCACGGTAGTTTTAGGATTGCTGTAGCTGTAGAACACATCGGTATTAATCCAGCCCAGGTTACCGAAATCAAAAATAAAGCTGTCGGTTGTTACATCGCCTTTCACGTCGCGTTGTCCGCCTTGTCCGTTAGCATTTTGCGGCGGATTTTGCCATACCATCTGCTGGGCATCGTTTTGTACGCCCTGCCAGATGTTGGTATAGGGTTTTCCGTTAGCCGGGATAGAAATCTTTACGGGCACGGCCAGCTCGTTATCCACGCTGCTGCCATTAGCTTTTACATCAATGTAGATAAAACCATGCGATTCGAGCGGGGCGCCTGAAATGTGATTGGTGTTGGTTCCGCTCAACAATACCTGGCTGCGTTTCAGCATTTCGTAAGCCTCTACGGTTACTGTACCGCTTACCGGGCTTCCGTTTTTGGTAAGCGAACCGGCCGGAAATGTAATTTTAGTTCCGCCGGCCAGTGTAACGGTTTGCGGTAAGGCCGAAGCATTGATGCTTACGGTTTGTTTTTTCGAGCCTAATTGCTCAGTAAATTCCTTCGCACTGCGTACAGAACCGGTACGGTCTGTTTTATCTTTTTTACATGCGGTAAATGCAGCTAATAAAACTGCTACTAATACGGGGGTTAATGTTGACTTTTTCATGTTATGTTCAATTTAGTAGTGCCTACTCGTTTATGGCCTTTCAGCATTCGCCATTTGTTTTTTGATGATATATCAGGCCCGTTTGATTTTTGTTACCCCTGTTACCTGAAAAAAATTTCAGATGTTTAACTTAGAGGCTGTAAAACAGGTTGAACCGGCTGAATAAACCTTTGATTAACACAAATAAAATGGGCAAAACACATCCCGACCAGCAATACATTACGGCGCTGCTTACCAATAACCAGGTATTGATTGGGCAGATCTACAGTAAGTTCTTTGGTAAGATAAAACGGTATATCGTTAACAATAACGGCTCGGAAGATGATGCCGCCGATATTTTCCAGGAAGCGCTTATTGACATTTACCAGCAGGCAAAGCATAAGGCGTTTGTGCTTACGTGTCCGCTGGAACCCTTTTTACTGATGGTATGCAAACGCAAATGGCTTAATGAACTGAAAAAAAGAGCGGTTATACCGGTAACAAATCAGTCCGACGATTTATTATCTATTGGTGAGGATGTTTTTGCCCAGGCAGAAGAGCTGCTGAGGCAGGATGAAGAAGCCCGCCACTTTGCGGATATGTTTAAAAAGTTGGGTGAACGGTGCCAGGAGATTATCAGGCACAGCCTTACCGGCGAAGCACAGGAAAAAATCGCGGAAACGCTGGGCGTAACATACGGCTACCTGCGCAAAAAGAAATCGGAATGTATGGCGACACTGATTCAGTTAATTCAAAAGTCAAAAGTCAAAAGTCAAAAGTTAAAAGTTAAAAGTTAAAAGAAATACCATAAAATCATGGAAACCTACAGCTTTGAAGATATTTCACGCTTTGCCGACGGCGAGATGACGGGAGAAGAATTAACCCGTTTTGAGGAGCGCCTGCAACAGGACGAGAACCTGCGAAACGAGGTGGCTTTTTACCGTAATGTACAATCGTCGTTGCGGATGAAACTGGTAAAGGATGACCAGGACAAAGCTCTTGAAGATACCCTGCACAGACTTTCGAAAGAGCATAGCAGCCGTACCGCGAAGATTGTGCCTATGCGCCGGTACGCGGCCTGGGCTTCGGCCGTAGCCGCCGTCTTTGTAATTTTCATGGTTTGGATGCCCTGGAAGAAAGACCTTTACCAGCAATACAACACCACCGAAATGCTGACTACCGCCGAGCGTGGCGATGCTACCACCAATAACATGCAAACTGCTGCCGATGCCTTTAATAACAAGGATTTTGAAAAGGCCAAAACATTACTGGCACAAGTGGTTCAGGCTGAGCCGGATAACAGCATGGCCCGGTTTTATTATGGTGTTTCCTTACTGGAAACCGGCGATATTGCCCAGTCCAGGAAAACGTTAGCTGATGTTTACCAGGGTGCGTCCGTATTCAAATACGAAGCGGCTTTCTATATCGCACTAAGTTATCTAAAGCAACACGACAAGTCTCATTGCAAGGAATGGTTAATTAAAATCCCAACCGATGCAGCTAACTATGATAAGGCGCAGGAGCTGTTGGGGAAGTTGTAGCCCCTACTCCCCTGAGGGAGAGAGCCGAAATATAGCATATTTGATTGAGCGAAGCTCCAGCTTCGTTCAACCACTTTAAAGCCTCTGGCTTTAGTTATAAATCAGGTTAGGCTGCAAAGCCAATCAGCAACAAGGGTGACTATCCGGATTACAAATCCGGGGTTATTACCGCCGGGATTACAAATCCCGGCGAGCTAAAGGCGAAGCTCCGGCTTCGTTCAATTACCTTAAAGCCTCTGGCTTTAGTTATAAATCAGGTTCGGCTACAAAACCAATCAGCAACAAGGGTAACTACCCGGATTACAAATCCGGGGTTATTACCGCCGGGATTACAAATCCCGGCGAGCTAAAGGCGAAGCTCCGGCTTCGTTCAATTACCTTAAAGCCTCTGGCTTTAGTTATAAATCAGGTTCGGCTACAAAACCAATCAGCAACAAGGGTAACTACCCGGATTACAAATCCGGGGTTATTACCGCCGGGATTACAAATCCCGGCGAGCTAAAGGCGAAGCTCCGGCTTCGTTCAATTACCTTAAAGCCTCTGGCTTTAGTTATAAATCAGGTTAAGCTGCAAAACCAATCAGCAACAAGGGTGACTATCCGGATTACAAATCCGGGGTTATTACCGCCGGGATTACAAATCCCGGCGAGCTAAATCACATAGTGATTCCTTCGGAACAAATCTCACCGAGCTAAAGCTTTACTCAATCACTTTATTTTACTTCCAGCTATAGTTACACCAATTCACTCCAGCGAGCGGGTCAATACCCAATACCTGTACCCGGTAATGGCTTGCTGTAGCTTGGTCAGCCTGGCAGGATCCTTCCCTGAATACCGTGGAAGAACAACATTATTCACTTTGACAAGGATTTTAAATAACCATTTCATCTATTCACAAAAACCAGACTTGACACCAATGTTATCCATCATACTATTTTATGCTGCTAATATGAGCAGATTACCCCGTTTTAACTTTCAATCCCAAACCCCGAATTACCCGGGGGAGTTTCACTACGTTCAACTTTTAACTTTCCACTTTTTCACTGAGATTTAACGGCCTCCACCCCAAAACGGTTTAAAAAATCTACGCCTTCATCGCTGGACAAGCCTTTATAAGCTGCATAGGATTCCTTGTAAATCACTTTTTTGATACCCGATGAGAATATCAGCCGGGCACATGGCAAACAGGGCGATAAGGTGACATACAAGGTTGATCCGGCTAACTCAGCACCGTTCTTTACCGCATATAGAATAGCGTTTTCCTCGGCATGAAGCGCCAGCGAGCAACTGCCACGGGCATCCCGCGGACAACCGGTTTCCGGCCACTCCTCATCGCAATTGTGCGTCCCTGCCGGCGGACCATTATACCCGATAGATATAATGCGGGTATCTTTGGTCAGCACTGCTCCCACCTGGGCTTTCACACAATGCGACCGCCGGGCCAGGTTAGCTGCCAGATCCATAAAAATAGTTTCAAATGCCGGCTTCTGTATCATTAATAAAATGCTGATCAATGTAATGGCGCTAACATAACTATTTTTATAGATTACCGGAAGCTTCATCCAGCCATTCCCAATAATTTTCCCGGTGGATAACTTGTGTTATAGCCGGTTTATAGGTTTCTATAAACACTTTCGGGAAACGAACTTTTATATCAGGCTTCCATTTCAGTTCAAAAGCCCTGAGTATTCCATCCTGTTCTTCAAGATAATCCACTTCAGCCTGGCTCCTGTTTCTCCAAAAATATGTATTCCCGGAGAAACCGCTATAAGCCAGTTGCTTTTTCCGTTCACTGATAATAAAGTTCTCCCACAATGCGCCTGTATCATTACGCTGGCTTAACGGAGAAAAGTTATTAATTATGGTATTTCTTACGCCATTATCATAAAAATATATTTTCCGGGTGCTGTTTATTTCATTACGCAGGTTCCTGGAAAAAGGAGGAAGCCGAAAGATTACAAACGTTTTTTCCAGCAGGTCTATGTAAGCGCTCACTGTTGCCTTATCGGCGCCAACAGCCTGTGCAAGCTCATTGTAAGAAACCTCGCTACCTACCTGCCAGGCCAAAGCCTGTAAGAGTTTCAACAATAATTCCGGTCTTCTGATACCGCCTGATTCCAATATGTCTTTGTACAAATAGCTTCCGGCCAGATTGCTCAGAATTTCCTTTGCATTATGCGGATGGGTAATGACCTCCGGATACATGCCCGTGATCAAAAAATTTTCTAACAGAGGTAATGTTTTGGCAAACGATTCATGCTCCCTGATCTCCAGCCACGATAAAGGATACAAACGGTACTCCCACTTGCGTCCGGTAAGGGGCTCATTGATCTTACCGGCCAATTCCAGGGCCGAAGATCCTGAAATAAATAATTGAATATCTTTTTTTGCATCAATGATCATTTTAGCGCTCAGCCCTATATTTTCCATCCGCTGCGCCTCGTCTATTACAATTACTTTGTAATTACCAATATAGCGGTTAATAAATGCCTGGGTTGGATTGCTCCATAATAAACGGGTTTCAGGATCATCACCATTAATGAGCAAATAATTGCCTAATGATGCTGCTATTTCAGTGATCAGGGTAGTTTTACCAACCTGTCGGGGCCCTAACAAAATGATCGCTTTTTTATAATCAATTTTATGAACAAGTACATCTTTTAAAGTTCTGTTTATCATATTTTGGCGATTATATTCTCCAAATATACCAACATTTAGCGAACATAATCCCCAAATTATAATTTTTAAAGCTCAATATCAAGGTTAGGGAATAAAGCAAAAACTCAACTAAGCAATATTCAACTGATATACAGTAAGCAACTGACTCTAAATATTTTACCGGGCTCCATACTTTTTCCGCATGAAAAAAAGAAACATTTTTCTGCTTTAAACTGTCTATCTTAATTTATTTTGCTTAAAATCGCAGCTATTAAGAACTAACAGCGCTTAATGATCGAGTCAATTATATCAGGCATTGGGCTGGGAATTGTGCTATCGTTTGTAACAGGCCCCGTATTTTTTGCACTCATAAAAACCAGTATCGAGAAAGGTTTTCATGCCGGTCTCTCCCTGGCCGGCGGTGTATTGATGAGCGATATCATCTACGTATCGCTTAGTATTTACGGCTCCTCTTTCCTGGCCATTGAGCGCCAATACCGCACCCCTATCGGATTGGTCGGCAGCATCATCATGCTAAGCATCGGGGCTTATTACCTGTTCAAAAAGGTTAAGATCAACTACCAGAAAACTACCTCCAAAAAGCACAATACCGGTTATTTCTTCAAGGGATTTTTGATGTGCATCTTCAACCCGGGGATGTTATTGTATTGGGTTACCGTAACGGGAGGGGTAATGTCTATCAGTGGAGGGAACCTGAAGCCACAGCAAATACTGCCGTTCTTTGGCTGTATACTGATCACCCAATTCAGCATGGACAGCCTGAAAGCCTACTATGCCAATAAGCTGCGCTACCGCATTAAAGAAAACACGCTGGCCTGGTTTAACCGCATTGCAGGAATATTGATCATTATTTTCGCCTTCCGGCTGATGTTTGGGGTATTGCATTAATTCAAAATTCAAAAGTTGAACGTAGTGAAACCCCGACTATTCGGGATTAAAATTCAAAATTCAAAAATTGGAAGCTCGTTGTAACGCCAAAACGCGGGCTTACAACCAAACTTCTACTACCGTCCCTGAAATGATTATTTACACCCGAAAACATCATCGTATCGCTTTCACCATCCGGTACTTCCCCTTAAGGTATTGAAATTTGATCATGGCAATGCCAAACTATCCACCAAAAAAGAAAAGTGGTGATCAATGAATTAAAACTCTTTGCACAAATTCAAAACAGAAAAACTGACGCTTTTATCACTATATTTGCACCTGCAAGCCGTTCTATCGCTCAGTCCCCGTAAATGCGGGATGGAGAGGAAAGTCCGGGCAACACAGAGCATCCTGCTTCCTAACGGGAAGGCGCCGGTTATACGGTGACGGAAAGTGCCACAGAAAATATACCGCCTGCTTCGGCATGGTAAGGGTGAAATTGTGAGGTAAGAGCTCACAGCTTTTCCGGGCGACCGGGATTGCGGTAAACCCCAGGAGTTGAAAGACCAAATAAATCCCGAACCTGGAATGGCTCGTTCCAACGCGGTTCTGCTGCTTTCGGGAAGGGTAGGTCGTTAGAGCCGGTTAGTGATGGCCGGCCCAGATAAATGATAGAAATCCGGCTCAGGCCGGATACAGAACCCGGCTTACAGGCTTGCTTTTTTTACAGACCCAAAACAAACCATATACAATTGTGTTTTAACAACATGTTTAGAATTCAGGGGTAAACCCGGCTTAAGCTCTTATGACAAAAATTTTAATTATTGATGATGAGCGGGCTATCCGCAACACCTTACGGGAAATTTTAGAGTACGAAGATTATATTGTTGACGATATTGACAATGGCATTGAAGGCCTGGAGCTGATCAAAAAAAATGATTATAACCTGGTTCTGTGCGACATAAAAATGAGTCGTATGGATGGCATGGAAGTGCTTACCGAAGGGCTGGCCTTAAAACCGGACCTGCCATTTATCATGATATCCGGCCACGGAACCATAGAAACAGCCGTTGAGGCCAGCAAAAAAGGTGCGTTCGATTTTATTTCCAAACCGCCCGATTTAAACCGGCTACTAATCACCGTTCGCAATGCGCTCGAAAAAGGGAACCTGGTTACCGAGACCCGTGTATTAAAACGCAAGGTGAGCAAAACCCGCGAAATACTGGGCGAATCTCCGGCGATATCACGTATCAAGGAAACCATAGATCGCGTTGCCCCTACCGATGCCCGCGTATTGATTACCGGCGCAAACGGCAGCGGTAAAGAGCTGGTTGCACGATGGCTACACGAAAAATCAAACCGTTCTGGTGCACCGCTTATCGAAGTGAATTGTGCTGCCATTCCTTCAGAGCTGATAGAAAGCGAGTTATTCGGGCATGAAAAAGGCTCGTTTACCTCGGCCGTTAAACAGCGCATCGGTAAGTTCGAGTCGGCCGATGGCGGCACGCTTTTCCTGGATGAAATTGGCGACATGAGTCTTTCGGCACAAGCCAAAGTGCTGCGGGCCTTGCAGGAAAATAAGATCACCCGGGTTGGCGGCGAGAAGGAGATTGATGTAAACGTACGTGTGATAGCGGCAACCAATAAGGATTTGCTTAAAGAAATTGAAAACGGCAATTTCCGGATGGACCTGTACCATCGCCTGAGTGTGATCATCATTCATGTACCGCCGCTCACCGAACGCAAAGACGATATACCGGTGCTTGCCCAAAGCTTTTGCGAGGAAATTTGCAGCGACTACGGCATGCCAACCAAAAAATTTACCGAAGGGGCTATCGCAGCATTAAAAACACTTCCCTGGACGGGAAATATCCGCGAACTGCGTAATATGGTAGAGCGCCTGATCATCCTGAGCGATAAGAGTATTACCGATGCCGATGTACGGAATTTTGCTAACCCCTCCGTGCCGGGAGGCAGTACCGGCGGAGGCACATCATCCACAATGGATTATGACCAGTTTGCCAACTTCCAGGAATATAAAGACCATGCCGAACGCGAATTTATCAAGTATAAGCTGGAGAAAAACAACTGGAATGTATCAAAAACTGCCGATGATATTGATATTCAACGTAGCCACTTATACAGCAAAATAGAGAAATACGGCCTGAAACGGGTAGAGCAGTAAGTTTTTTAGTTGTTGATGATCAGAAGCTCATATTACCGGGCTGCTTCTGATCGGAAAACTTTACCAGAGACCGGTCTTTTTAAATTTCATGAAATCATGTTTTTATTGCTGTTGGTGGAGACACCGGCAGCGGCTGAGATCAATAGGAATGACGTTACAGAAAAGATTGCTTTGATTGTCTTAAGCAATATTGCAGCGTTGCAAACGCCGTTTTATGGCATCCCGGTTGCAAATCGGGACGAGCCTGCATCCTGTTTGCGCTCGTTTGCAAAACGAGTGCATAAATCTCCGGCGTTTGTAATGCCGGTAACAGCTGCCTTTGATTATCTTAAGCAATATTGCAGCGTTGCAAACGCCGTTTTCTGGCATCCCGGTTGCAAATCGGGACGAGCCTGCGCCTTAACCCGGACTCACGTTAATTTATGTTTTTCTATAAGTAACCAACCTCATCAATTAAAAATCATTTATAATTCTTAATTAAGATAACATTGTTTCTAATTTTCTTCGAAGTACTGTAATATTATTAATTTCGGTTTCGGTATCTGTCTATATAGCTTGAATCATATTTGTTTTATTTTCTTAATAACAGGGGTTGCTGGTTACCTGCTTGTTATTGCATTACTAATCCGTTTTAGTTATGAGCATCGCTTAGCTAATATAATACTGTGCTCAGCCTTTGTTTCTATTATATGGTGTACGTTAATGTGCCTGTTATTTGTTAGCGGAGAAATAAAACATTATCCAAACTTATTTAATACAGGTATTCCTCTCTACTATCTTTTTGCTCCGGCGGCTTACCTGTACGTACGGTTACTATTGTCGTCTCAAAAAAGGTTAAAAAAATACGACTGGCTCCATTTAATGCCCTCCATACTGGCGCTTATTGGCATTTTGCCGTTTATCTTTAAAGGTTCTGCCGATAAACAACGTACTATAAATATGATCGTCCATGATCCCGGCTATTTTTTTACATCTTCTTATTTCATTATCCCTCAAAAGATCCATTTTCTGATCCGAAAGATCCAGGCTGTTATCTATTTATTTTTTCAATGGAAATTCACGCTTTCTTTTAATAAAGAGAATATGCCCCGGCCCACTAAGCGTTGGATATATTATTTTAATATATTGGTTTCTTTCCTAACCATAGCCATTGGGATAATGGTTATAAAAGTTTTTTTTATCAAAGACGGTTACCTGGGCAGAGAATCGCTTTCTGTATGCATCAGCATAGGTATGTTCAGCTTGGGTATCGGACTGTTCTTCTTCCCTCATCTGCTTTATGATATGAAAGCGGCATTTACTGCGGATAATATACATCTGCCGGATGGACCATCTTTAACCAGCCCTTTACCCATCCTGGCGGCTTCTGATGAGGTTTACGAAAACAAATTACCACAGGAGGACAAGAAAAGTAAAGAATTAATTATAACCGGTAAAGTATTAGCTGATATCATTATAAAACTTGAAGAAAAGCTGGAAAAGCATCAATTATATCGCCAAAAAGGACTTACCATATATATGCTCGCCACCCAGTTAAATGTATCTACCAGGAATTTATCATACCTGTTAAACCAGCATTATAAGCTTAGATTTAATGATTTTATAAACATTTACCGTATCCGGTACGTAAAACAGAAAATAAAAGAAGGCTTTTTAAGCAATCTTACCATAGAGGCTTTAGCCGAAGATGCCGGTTTTTCATCCAGGAGTACATTCTATACTGTTTTTAAGCGAAAAACGGGTATGTCGCCCGCTGAGTATATTGCCAAACTGCCGGATACCGCCAGCAAAGAGCTGAAGATACCATAAACCCGGTATTTGCCGGCGTATATAGCAGGTTACCGGAGTGTGCTGATATGTCCAAACTACCGTAATCCGGACATAAACACGGCTTCTTTTTACCGTGACTGATCTTTTTGACGCTTATTTTTGCCTGAACAAATATTCAGATTGAAGAAATGCAAGAAACATTCAGACCTCAGCACGCTAAACAGAATTATGACCTATTTGAGTTACTCACCCAAACACATAATCAGCCTGCTTTGTAGTAGCCGGAACCTATATGTTTTTACAGGTTTTTTTTTGACAACTATAGTTTACAACAGCCTTCATTAGGCCATATATATTTTTCTTTGTATAAGATGAATGCTCTCGATGTTAGCCGAAACTTAATTCTCTCACAATATGATATCAATAGGAATAATTGACAAAGACACCTACTTTCTATCCAGTCTCAGTAACTATTTAAAGAGGTTTGTTAATTTTAATGTAGAATGCCAGTACCATGATTTAAATGAATGTAAAAAGGAGCCCAAAACGTTAGAGAAATTAGATATTTTATTGCTCGACCAAAAAACAATACGTCTTAGTGATATTAAACACCTGAACCAGTACACCACGGCAAAGCAGATCTTTTTAACCGACGAGGTTCATCCCAGGGAGCTTATTTCTGTAATTAAGCACGGTGCATCGGGTTACATTTTAAAGACAGGAAATTTTTACGAGATCTTTAACGCTATTTCTATAGTGCACACCGGGGGATGCGCATTGGGGCCCCAAATAGCTAAGATCATTGTTGATTCGATTAAAAACGAATCGCACCCGGAATGGCAGGTTTTAACTAAACGCGAACAGGAATTTGCGAGAGAGGTTTTCAAAGGCTTAACTTATAAAGAAATTGCAAATGAGCAGTGCGTAAGCTTGTCTACCGTTAGCTTTCATTTGCAGAATATTTATTTAAAACTTAATGTTAAATCACGGGCCGAGCTTGTTTCAAAGTATTCTATGATGGAATGCTGGAGACATTAATGCATACCCCGGCCTTATCCGGATTTTCTCAGCACCCTTTTTCAGATTTTTAAGACATTTGAAAAAGGGTGTTCTTATATCCTTACAGGTCATGATGATGAATGGTATCAGAAATATTTTTGATGATATGATCTAACTCAAGCGCCGAACGCTTTAATAATATCCAGTATTCGTTACGTTCAGGTTCATCATTACATACACCTGCTATATCTATTATGCCCAGAATATTTGCTACCGGCCTTCGTATTTCATGCGAGCTCATCCAGGCTACCCTTTTTAATATTTCTGTTTGCCTGCTTAACCGGGCTTCGCGTTCTTTTTTTTCTGTGATCTCCTGCTCTATAGCCACAAACCCCGACAGATTGCCCTTATCATCAAATACTGCTGTGCATGTAATTCTTACCCAGTATTTTCTGCCGGTTTTGGTGTAATTTACTATCTCAACAGAAAAAGACTGCCGGTTTAAAAGTGCATAGCGCATTTTGTTCCTGGTATTTTCATCTGTCTCGCTGCCCTGCAAAAGCAGCCCCGGAGATCTTCCCAGGGCTTCCCGGAATGAGAACCCGGTGAGTGATGTAAAGGCCGTATTAACCCAGGTTATTTTACCTTCCGGATCTGTAATAATGATCACATTATCAATTTTCTCTATCAGGCTGATCAGTCTTTTGTTTTCAATATAGATCTTCTCTAACTCATCGATATCCTTCAGGGCGCCTATTACCTTAACGGCTGTGCCGCCGCTGTAAATTATTTTACAATGGTCTACTATAAACTTGTA
Organism: Pedobacter sp. BS3; assembly: GCF_008274585.1. Classification (GTDB taxonomy): domain Bacteria; phylum Bacteroidota; class Bacteroidia; order Sphingobacteriales; family Sphingobacteriaceae; genus Hufsiella_A. The sequence goes on from NZ_VTRT01000008.1 coordinate 185,994, forward strand.
TGCCCCATCGGCACACCGGAAACGATAATGCCGGGTTAAGCTCAGGTAGTTATTCCGGGTAGCATGGTCAAGCTGCCCGTTAGCCTTATTGGCATCATCCGGATGAATTTTACCGATCCACCATTCTTTAGTAACATTTACAGTGGTTAAATTATATCCGAAAACAGATGCTATAGAGCGGTTCCATATAATGGAATTATCCATAATATCCCATTCATAAATAGCATCATGCGTGACATTAAAGATCAGCTGATAACGCTTCAGGTTCTCGCGAAGCTCTTCTTCTTTCTGCTTTTTTTCTGTAATATCCTGCATGGCGCCAATAAGCCTTAACGGGATACCCGCACCGGATATATCAAGAAAGCTGCGTTCAAGAACGTGCCTGTAGCTACCATCGGCGCAGCGAAAACGGTACTCTTCTTTTCTTTTTTCAATTTTACCGGCAATACCGGCCTGTACCTTCTTTTTGATACGCTCTATATCATCCGGGTGGATATGATCATACCACCACTTTACAGAACCTGCCTGGATTGGTTCATGTCCAAAAATTCCCTTTAATCCCCTGTTCCAGGTAATTTTACCGGAAATGAGATCCCACTCCCAGATAGCATCGCTTGTTGCTTTTGATAAAATATTATAACGTTTTACATGCTCAATCAGCTTCCTGTTAGCTTCCAAACAGGCCGTTACATCCCGCGAGGTAATGATGGTTCCGTTTACCGCAGGATCATTAAATGCATTTACCAGCGTAACCTCTACCCACCGGTAATGCCTTTTACTGTAAACATACCTGAACGGCAATATCTTAACCTCCGGCTCTTTACCTATTTTGCTGAATTCTTTTAAAACGCGAACGCGATCTTCGCGGTGGATGAAAGAAAAGCTGTTATAACCCAGTACATCCCGGCTTTTTACACCCCAGTACTTTTCTACAGCAGGACTTATGTAGGTATACAGGCCTTCTGAATTAATAACAGCCATCAGGTCTGTGCTATGCTGTAGCAAAGCCTGAAGCCTTTTTTCTGCCAGAACCGGCGTGTTTTGTGTAACCGGTGTAAGAACCGATATGGTAAGAAGTATGACCTTGTTATCTGAAAAGGCAACCGGCCGGCCTGTTAATTTCACACAAAATGCCTGGCCGTTCTTTTTTACATGCTTGTTCCATATTGCAGTAGCGGGATCACCTGTTTTTATCCCGGTTATGGCATGATTAAAACCGGAGATTTTACCAGGCCATAAATTCCTAATATCCATACCCAGAAACTCATCGTATGTGTAACCATACGCTTTAACGGCCATTAAATTTGCATCCAGAACCTGAAAAGTATCTGCATTGAATACTAACTGGGGTAGCGGACAATGATTAAAAAGCTCCCGATAATTTACTGTCTTTAAATTGGCAAGCTGTGGTATCATGGATATTTTTCAATACAATTTCACGCTCTTAAAGCATGAAACTTCATTTAATGCATATCGTTAGTAAAAAATAGCCTTATAAGTTCGGGCCATACTTAAGGACAATAGTTTCTATAACCATCGGCTATAGTGGATGCGGTTTACGTCCTGAGAAGCAGTAAAACAAAAAATACATAATCCATAAGCAGCGTTGCCGGTAAAGACTGCCATATATATTTTTCCGCCCAGCTATCGCGAGCTGCCTTATAGAGTAAGAAAAATGTCATCGTTAATTTATTATTGCTCAGCTTTTCTGTGAACGTACGGGGGTGAATAGCTCCTTAAACAGGATGACGGAAAATCAGGCTTTTTAGACACCCCCGTACTACATGATCTTATACTGTAAACAACTTATATTTTACTACATTCCTCAATCAATATCGCCCGGTTTTTTTCAGGTGATATATCGCCGATATGATCATCAAGTCCAACTGTAGTACTTAAATTATTCTTATCAATCAGATAGTTTTTAATAATCTTTACATGATCTCCCCATTGCGCTTTAAAATCATAGCGTTGGCCAAGTTGCAAGAGCGTAGTTGTAAGTTTTCCCTTTTTAACTACGCCAAGCAGTTTATAGGTTGCATCTGCGGCACCTGCTGTTTTGTAATACAAATAAAAATCGGGTGGTGTTACTATTCCTTTATTAGGACATTTTACTGTTAAAGATAAGGTTACTCCTACAACAGGAACAGCAGGAGCGGCAACCTGTACATTTAATCGTCCTCCAGAGCATGGATTAGCAATAGTGCCCACGGCCAGTTGTTCGCCCGAAGTGGTCAGCACTTTGTAACTTACTGCGTATGAGGGTAAATTATTAAGCGCATATTCTAAACCATTACTAACAATTACAGTATTGGTTTCCAGAAGTTTACTACCATCGCTATTCCAGATTTGCAACACCATAGGTTGCGTATTAACATTAAGCCAACTTGCGTTAAATACCAAATTTGGACTACTGCATGAAGTAGTTTCGACATACTCATTTAAACTGTAATACGTAAGGTGATTAGTAGTAAATTCAACTACAAACTTGCCGTTTACCAGAGTAACCGTTCCCTCTTTTTCGTAACTCCATTTACCTGTATCCTCCGAATAGCTCCAAATAGATAATTTATCTCCAACCTTTACCGCATCATTGGTTCCAGCCATTTTATATGAAGGGTTAACTTCTAATAATAGGGAAATAGGCTGATCAAATTTTTTGACTTCCTGTCCATTAATCGTGAACGTAACTTTTGCAACCGCTGCTGTAGTAAAATAGGTTGATATGGTTTGACCATTAGGCCCGTTTACATCTTCGGCTGCAAAAGTGCCTCCTGGAAACAGATCGTTATTATCTGAATTTTGTGCATTATAATTAACTACCGATAGGTTCAGTAAATTACCGTTAATCTGGGTTCCTGAATTGTCTAAAAATTTAGTGCCGGCAGGTACCGTAACCGTAACAATTTCAGGCACATCGGTTGTAGCCGGAGAGCTTACCACGATAGGTTGCGCAGGTGTACTGTTAGTAGCAAGTGCTTCATTTGTATTCACAACGGTAACCGATGCCGGAGGATTACTAAGCTTTAACAGTTTAACATTCTTTACCTGGTGAAACTGCTCCTCATTAATAGTTACAGGTACAATCATGGTAGCATAGCCTTCACCTGTTATTTTTAAACTAAACTTCAATGGATTTCCTCCCTGAGGATCATAATGGGGATCTATACCTAATGTAAGCAAGCCGCCGTCCATTGACAGATTTTTATTTCCGCTGATATCGTACACCACACCTGCATCTTGTCCAATTGCACTGACACTCAATCCTTCCGGAACATTACCTGTGGTGGCTTCCCGGACATCAAACAATACCGAATAATGAATAATATCAGCGTTTATTAAAATATCGATATTCTCTTTAGCTTTGTTACAACTTAAAGACAACAAAACCATTAATACCGTTACAGAAAGTACATACAACTTAGTTCTCATATCTAAAAAATATTATTAATTAAAGAATAATTAAAGGTGACCTGGAATGAAGGCATCCATCGATAATATTTATCAAGGTTATGCTTTAATTGCTGTTGATTTTGATAATTATCAGCTAAATAATTCGTTCCATTTAATTTTACCGAAGGAGAAGCCAGGTAAAACGTACCAACGCCAATATTTAATCCAACACGGTTAGAAATTCGCAAGTTGTTCAAAGCTAAGCCTACATATGGGGCAAATCCTTTCCAGTTTGATTCAGCAGTCAGTTCACCTACTTCATCCGGACTTAACTGAATATCCCCGTAGTAGTAAGGGTCTTTCAGTTTCATTTTTGCTGTACCTTTAGCAGAAACAAAGTAGGAAATGCCGGCACTTAACGCTATATTCTGTACTGTTTCAGCGTATGCATTAGGAAAAAGGTCAAAATCCAATAACAAATGAGCCTGAGCAATATTAGCATTTAAATTCATGCTTACTGCTCTGGAAGGAAATGCCAGGTAGTTTTTTGAACCCTGAAACGGAAGATAAGAAGCTCCTGCATGCAATTGCCAGCGTGATCCTAAAAACGCATAGCTTTCAATACCAATTCCCTGAAAGCCTAAAGATAGACCTAAGGTAGCCGGGCGTAACCCGGTAACGTCAGATGGATCAATAATAGCCTGGGCTTTCGACGGATGGGAGGCATTTGGCCGAATGTTTGCCTTTGCCAACATCGTTATGCACACTCCAATACATAACGGGATGAATTTTGTCATTGTTTTCATGTTTCCATTTTAGTTTAGTTCTTGATAATTTATTTAAAGAGATATTCAGAGAGACACTACCGTTTGAGAATAACGGATTTACATACCGCGATTCAGGGATGGTATGGTGTAACAACTTAATCCAACCGCTGATGCATCGGCTTCAGTATATGATTGCACTACCACTAATCCTAATGCGTGAATCAGCAGGAAATTAACTTCTTTTCTATCCAAAGCCACCACTGTATGCAGATTTCCGGCATTAATCTGTTGTGCACTCAGAAGTTGTAAAACGTCGTTGGTTACCGGAAAAATTATCGGAATATCCGTTATGACTGAAACAAAATCATGTATTGATTTCTTAAGTTTCTCTATATTTTCAAAGTCTGAAGACAAAATGCTGAACACTAAAAACTTATTTTTAACAAGATTTAATGTATACCATATTGCCGGTCTTTTTAACTTCAAACCCGGTTGCGCACTATGATGAGCCATTTTAGTATCTCTTACTCCACGGTGACGGATTTAGCCAGGTTACGGGGCTGGTCCACATTGCAGCCACGCAGCACGGCAATATGGTAGGAGATCAGCTGCAACGGAATGGT
>NZ_VTRT01000009.1 GCF_008274585.1 Pedobacter sp. BS3
TAAAGTTCTGAATTTCTTTAATCACAATAGGAATGACCTACATCTTTTTTTACTTACACAAAATTCAAGACACTACCAGACAAGAAGGGTTGTAAGTTTATAGAACCCTGCATTGTGCTTGCGCCGTTACAAACACCGGGTAATGATGGTTCCGTTTTACAAACAAGACTAAATCGATGTAAATGACGAGTTTAGGTTTAATCTTTATTCAACAGGTTTTGCTCCATTTCTTCAATAGTAGGCAATGATGTTTTAAGGTTCTCCGGCAGAATATCGGTCAATTCAAACTCGCTTACACCCATTGGTTTGTTAATATCCCGCAAGGCAAATTCGGCTTCAAGGTTATTCTTATCCCTGCAAAGCAGAATCCCGATAGTTGGCTTATCCTCTTTTTCTTTCAGCAGGGAATCTATTGCCGATAAATAGAAGTTGAGCTTGCCGGCATACTCCGGAATAAATTTTGTGTTTTTAAGCTCGATAACTACATAACATTTCAGCCTGATGTGGTAAAAAAGCAGATCAATATAATAATCGTTCCCTGCAATTTCCAGGTGATATTGCTGGGCCGACAAACGCAAAGCCTTTACCTAATTCTAAAAGGAATTTCCGGATATGATGCACTAATTGGTTTTCAATATCCCTCTCCCTGGCAGATTCAGCGAGAGAAAGGAAATCAAAAATGTACGGGTCTTTGAGCGTTTGCTGTGCCAGATCAGAAAATGGTTCAGGCAAGGTAGCTTTAAAATTGGTAACAGCATTTCCCTGCCGTTTATGCAATCCGGCTTTAATTTGCAATGCCAGGTTATCCCGGCTCCAGTTATTTTCAATAGTTTTCCGGATATAGAAATAAGCGTCCTGCACTGTTTTAACTTTATCAATTATCAACTTTATATGTCCCCACGGGATTTGCTTTGCCAGTTGTTCAACCTTTAAATATATTTCGTCCCCAGTTTGGGGACTAATTAAGCGACTATCCCCAGCTTGGGGACTAATTGAAAAATAAGTATAAAACAACTTACAATATTTCAAATTAGTAACAGAGAATCCACTCATCTCTGGAAACTCATCTTTCAGATCTTTTGAAACACGTTCCAAAACCTTATCTCCCCAGTTACTCTGATTCATTTTTTCGGCAATCATTTTACCCAACTCCCAATAAAAAGTTATTAAAGCGCTGTTTACAGCAAGAGCTGCTTTAATTTGAGCAGAACGGATTTTACTTTTTATTGCAATAATCCAATTCCTATACTCTTTATCTGCCAGGATTTCGTTGCTCATATTTATTGAAACTATAACTGTGATTTTGCAATAGACATTTGCTGTTATCTATCAAAAATAAAAGTATTTTCAGGGAACTGTATTTGAAGGCTCAAAATTTATTAGACATAACTCACTCCTATTACATGCATCTTCCCAGTTTATTATGAAATGCTTAGGTATTTAGTAGTTTTGCACCTTAATTATCAGGATTGTCCATGCAACAACACTCAGACTTGCTGCCCACTTTTTTTTGCATTCCGGATATTACGGGGTTTACCAGGTTGATTACGACCGCAGATGTTGCGTTCAGTAACGAGGTAATTCCTTCCCTGCTGCGAAAAATGATAGATTGCAATTACCTGGATATGAATGTAGGAGAGGTTGAAGGCGATGCTGTATTTTTTTATCGTACCGGGAAGCTGCCTTCTGTTAATAGTGTCATTAAACAATGTACTTTATTCTACCAGTGCTTTCACCGCTATATCAAAAGTATCGAACAATCTGACCCGGAGAATTATAAGGCACATCTGGCTAACGGACAATTGGGTCTCAAAATCATTATCCATTATGGCAATATCAGCACATCAAACATTAAAGGCCGGGTAAAGCTTATCGGTGAGGATGTGATTATTGCTCATCGATTGCTTAAAAACAGCATTATCCAAAATGAATATATCCTGTTTACAAACCACTACCTGCAACATATTAAGGAAACGGCTTTACACAAACTGATTACCTGGGATGAGCTGAAGTATGGCAGCGAAAACTTCGATTTTATTGGTGAGATTTCTTATCGATATTGTTCTCCTCCGCCGCTATCACCTGCTTCTTTACATTGAGAAAATCACAATAACAATAAAGCCGACAGCACATACACTCAGTCCTATCATGAAAATGTTATACGCCCAGTTTAGCAAACGGTATTTTTTTACCAGCACTGCTCCCAAATGGTATAAGTCTACCGACATGCTGTTGTAAAGCTCTCCCTGCTGTTCCTTTAACTCATCTATCCGCCGTACAAACTCATCAAGCTGCAGTTGGGCAAAATTACCAAAAAACAGAACGCTGGCCTTCTTATTACTCACTTCGTATTTCTCATGGGCGTTTATAGTAGGTCGTGCCGATAGAATGGCAAAAATCACCGATAACAGGCTCGTAAGCAGTAAAGCTGCCATTGGGAATACAAAACGGACACTGGAAAGTATTTCGGGCTCTGAACTGGCAAATGTATAGCCTGAGCCGAACAATGTAATAATTAAGGAGATAATAATGGTATTGATATTAATCATGATATGCGCTTTATTGTCGGCAATAGAGCTCAGATTAATGTGATAGGAATATACCGAACGGTACAGTGTTTCTATTCCGCGTCCCAGCTTAGCCTGTTTTTCTGTACTTTTTTCGGCTTTGCTCAGGGCTTTTTCCTTATCGGCTTTTAAGCGGGCAATAACGTCGTGCTGTTTGCGGATATTGGCTTCACGCTGACTGCCGTATTTGTTTTGGGCTTCTTCTGTTTTAAAATTAACTGTCAGCAAAAAGCATAATTGTAATTCGGCCCACTCCAGATCGGTATATTTTTTATTCAGGCAATTCTCCCACTCAATACGCAATAATTCAGCTTTTTCATTCATCTTCTTTTTGCCGATATTAATCAGATCGGCATCGTGAAGAATCTCCTGTAATGTACCATCGGGGGTGACATTAAATCGTGTAGATAAGATCAATTGCTCAATTTCGCGGATGTCATCATCTTTATAATGTCCCGTAAGGCGATTTTTCATGATCTCCACACTCTTTTCCTCATGGCCTTCATACGTTTCGATATATCCGCTATCGTGAAACCATGCGGCTAACAGCAATACTTCCAGGTCACGGCTGGTAAGATTATAGGCTTCGGCCAGTTCTTTACATACTTTAACGGTTTGTTCGGTGTGTTTAAAACTGTGATATACGCATTTCTCAGGTAGTTTATCTTTAAAAAGGCCGAAAATAAACTCGGAAGTATCCTGTAGTATCGGATTATTTTTCATAAATCAGGCTGATATATCAAACCAATAAATAATAACTTGGTTATAGCTGTTACACATGCAATTTACGTATTATGAACAGATTTACTATTTTTTTGTTGGTGGCAAAACTGCAATTGAACCTGCGCCGGTGTGCTGCTTTACCTGCTGTAATCTTTTAACTTTTGCAAACGTATTTCTGAACGTTGTTGTTCTGAGATCCCATGTTTGTGCTCGTAAATAGTCTGTTCCCAATCGCCATACATCGGATTGGGCAATACAATATATTTTGTACCGAACCAGGTGCTGCTTTTATCGGTGCAGGCTTTTGTATCTTTTCCCTGGCGATAAAATTCATTAGAAAAATCGCTCAGGTTGTCGCCACATAATAACAGGATGTTGTATGCTGCCGCAAGTGCCTGCCGCCGTGGTTCTTTATCAGACGTGCCATGCTTCAGCAACAAATGCCTGCCATCAGCAAACGGAAAACCAAACTGCTGTAAATTTTTCAGCGTTCCTAAAGAATCGGCAGATTCACGGTTGGAGATATAAAACGTTTCCACCTGTCTGGATGCCGCATAGTTCAAAAAGCTCAAAGCTCCCGGGACGGTATCGGCTGCCGCCAGGTTAGTCCATTCCGTCCAGTCTTTCTGCGAAAAGCTGATGCCTTTTTTAATTTCGTGCCCCTGGAAAGCAGAATTATCCAGCACGGTTTCATCAATATCTACTACCACACAATTTTTCTTTGTACTGTCTGATGCTTTTAACGCCCCATCTAATGAGATCCTGGCAAAACTATAGGCCTGAAAGCACAAAGCACGATACTCACCGGCATGCTGCTGCCATAAAACCGCTACGCTGTAATCACGGGCCGGCGAAGCTGTTTGTGCAAATGCTCCGGCAAAAGCAAAAAGCGTTACTGCTAACCCTACATACTTTTTCATCATGTTATTTCGTTGTTTTTTCCGGCGTTAACAAGATAACATTAGCAACTTTACGCTCGCCCTGATTATCCCATTTTTTATTATCCGAAGGATGATTAACCACGCCCCTTCCTTTCACCCACATGGTTGTGGAACCGCCTCCATCCAGATTAATGGCAAACGAAGCGTGCAACCAACGTGAAAGCTTCTCAAGCTCATATAAGCTCATGCCGGCAGCATGTTCATTACGCCCATCAACCGTTATCAGTAACACCTTATTTTTAGCTAAGGCAATTGCCGTACGCGGGTTTCGGTAACGGGCAAATGCGGCCGTGTCTGTCAAAACAGCGCTATCGCGATAAATCAGTAATGGCCCGGTCAGCATCACATTTTCGGCCGGAAGATTATGCTCCCAGTTGGCAGAGCCGTCCCACTTAGCCATACTCATCTTTCCATTTGAGATCAGCAGGGCAGCCTGCTGATGCCGGGCACGTTGTCCCAAGGGGTACGGCTTATTCTCATTGATAATCTGTCCGTTTACTTTAATGAAATCGGCCGAACCGCCATTCTTCACATCAAAAAATGTTCCATTTATGGCAGCCAGGGCATTGGCCGATGCCGCAAAATCACTGGTACGTCGTAATGCTTTATGCTCAAAGCCTATTGAAAACTGCTTATTCTTATTTTTTATTTCGAGAATGCTGATGAACTGGTTACTACCAAACAGGTTATTTTCAAATTGACATTGCTTTAGTTTTACACCGTGCTTAATGCGGCTGGTGTTCCACTTTGCCTGTGTAAACGCCAATGAGTCTGTCTGTGCATAAATGCTTCCTGTAACAACAGATAATAGAAAGAATAAAAGAAGCTTCTTCATCTTAAAAAGTCAAAATTAAAAATTAAAAAATCAAAAGTTGAGCAAAGCGACAGACCAACCATCCGGGATTAAAACCACCGCAAGTTAAAGCATAAATGCCAATGCTATTACGATTAAGAGTAACGTACAAAAGTCCTATTTCCTTTTAGGTCGAAAATTTCAATTCAACTATTGTGCGATTAAGAGTTCAATTCCATGATAATGATTGTTTGAGTTGTGTTAAATTTCAATTCAACTATTGTGCGATTAAGAGGGGGGCGGTTCTGTGATAGACGGCCTGCCTATTTAATTTCAATTCAACTATTGTGCGATTAAGAGATATGCGGGAAACCGCCGAATTTCTGGATAAACACGAATTTCAATTCAACTATTGTGCGATTAAGAGATGCCTGATATACTTCAAACACATGCACATGCAGTTATTTCAATTCAACTATTGTGCGATTAAGAGTACGCACCATTAACAACATTGCCGATGTAAACGAAAATTTCAATTCAACTATTGTGCGATTAAGAGCTGCCTGCGTACCTGCCAGCACCTCATTATTAACGTATTTCAATTCAACTATTGTGCGATTAAGAGAAAAAATGGGATTGGGGTAATGATGGAGACCCCAAATTTCAATTCAACTATTGTGCGATTAAGAGTAAACATTTCGCTGGTTTTGTTGTACTTTTGTAGATTTCAATTCAACTATTGTGCGATTAAGAGTTACGAAGCTGTAGACAACTCTATGACCGCCCCCAATTTCAATTCAACTATTGTGCGATTAAGAGGGCATTTGCAGCCGGGGCCAGCCCCGAAATTGTAAATTTCAATTCAACTATTGTGCGATTAAGAGGATAACGAGAAAAAAGAAAGTTTCCGCACATCGGTATTTCAATTCAACTATTGTGCGATTAAGAGTAAATCTTTATCATCCAGTTGTAACACGTCCTGGGCATTTCAATTCAACTATTGTGCGATTAAGAGCGGCACGATGTGCCATTTGTGGGTAAATTCATCAATTTCAATTCAACTATTGTGCGATTAAGAGGTAGGTACAGACGTGCCCTATGCGCAGATACACAAATTTCAATTCAACTATTGTGCGATTAAGAGGTGCCTTCCAAGACATCATCAACAAATCCTGGTAATATTTCAATTCAACTATTGTGCGATTAAGAGTGCCAGATGGATGGTTATGGGCGATTATAACTGTATTTCAATTCAACTATTGTGCGATTAAGAGAAATGATGGCATCGCCAAAGTAAAAGGCGAGGTACAATTTCAATTCAACTATTGTGCGATTAAGAGTACCATAAACGCTATTAACGAATCTACAACAATTGAATTTCAATTCAACTATTGTGCGATTAAGAGTGAGAAAGGCGGCAACTACATTGAGATTGGAAGATTATTTCAATTCAACTATTGTGCGATTAAGAGTTAATGTAATATTAGCAGTCCCGTCAAAACTAACTCCATTTCAATTCAACTATTGTGCGATTAAGAGTACCATAAACGCTATTAACGAATCTACAACAATTGAATTTCAATTCAACTATTGTGCGATTAAGAGTGAGAAAGGCGGCAACTACATTGAGATTGGAAGATTATTTCAATTCAACTATTGTGCGATTAAGAGTTAATGTAATATTAGCAGTCCCGTCAAAACTAACTCCATTTCAATTCAACTATTGTGCGATTAAGAGTACCATAAACGCTATTAACGAATCTACAACAATTGAATTTCAATTCAACTATTGTGCGATTAAGAGTGAGAAAGGCGGCAACTACATTGAGATTGGAAGATTATTTCAATTCAACTATTGTGCGATTAAGAGTTAATGTAATATTAGCAGTCCCGTCAAAACTAACTCCATTTCAATTCAACTATTGTGCGATTAAGAGCAAACTTTTACTAATTACCGCTGCATTTTTTTCACCATTTCAATTCAACTATTGTGCGATTAAGAGCGTATAGAGCGGTTAGGCGGCTTTACTTATGCTATATTTCAATTCAACTATTGTGCGATTAAGAGATTAATTCCCTGGATGGATTGGACAAAAAACTAGCATTTCAATTCAACTATTGTGCGATTAAGAGCTGTTTACTACTATTTAGCTGCATCTGTGGTCTGGTCATTTCAATTCAACTATTGTGCGATTAAGAGCCCATCAGAACTATCTCTTGTCGAACCTATATATTCATTTCAATTCAACTATTGTGCGATTAAGAGTTTAACAACCTCTGTTCTGTCGTCGCTGTGCTTTAATTTCAATTCAACTATTGTGCGATTAAGAGTCAAAGTTGATATACCGGCCGTCAAGCTGATGCAATTTCAATTCAACTATTGTGCGATTAAGAGTGATTAAAAAGTCAAAAGACATACGGGCAGAGCTATTTCAATTCAACTATTGTGCGATTAAGAGTTTTGATTGAGCTTAATTATTTCCTCATCTGTCTGCATTTCAATTCAACTATTGTGCGATTAAGAGTAACCCGATAAGGCTTGTTTTACAGGAAGAATACGAATTTCAATTCAACTATTGTGCGATTAAGAGAATTTGGTCTTGGTCAGCTTCCTGACATACCGCTTATATTTCAATTCAACTATTGTGCGATTAAGAGTGCATGAAGCAACATATAGACTGGTATAAAAACGCATTTCAATTCAACTATTGTGCGATTAAGAGATAATCACGCAGGACTTTATCATTTAACAAGTCCATTTCAATTCAACTATTGTGCGATTAAGAGATTTATGAAGAAGGCGAAGAAGGGGCACTAAGTATATTTCAATTCAACTATTGTGCGATTAAGAGCCTGATGGCTTCGCCGGATGTAATACATACTTGCATTTCAATTCAACTATTGTGCGATTAAGAGTAATACCAATGAAACTACATCCGAAAATACAGGAACATTTCAATTCAACTATTGTGCGATTAAGAGTAAACCTGTGGAGGCCGCCAACATTCCTGCAAGAATTTCAATTCAACTATTGTGCGATTAAGAGGATGGAAATAAATTGAACAACTCCGTATCAAACCTATTTCAATTCAACTATTGTGCGATTAAGAGAAGCGTAAGGAAATCATACTTCTTATTGGGAAGAAAATTTCAATTCAACTATTGTGCGATTAAGAGCTAAAGCCCCTCAAATAAGGGGCTTTATCGTTTTCCATTTCAATTCAACTATTGTGCGATTAAGAGCAGGGGATAAAGCTTTTAATGATTTTGGTTTCTCCCATTTCAATTCAACTATTGTGCGATTAAGAGGGCTTTCTAACCTGGGTTTATAGCCGCCTTTCTCGTATTTCAATTCAACTATTGTGCGATTAAGAGGCCATGCGGAGTATGTAGAGTGGTATGTGGTAGGCTAATTTCAATTCAACTATTGTGCGATTAAGAGTCCCGATAACTTAAATTCTAATGAAACTATACAGCATTTCAATTCAACTATTGTGCGATTAAGAGAAATCAAACCATTTATCAGGGTAGTGTTTCATACCTATTTCAATTCAACTATTGTGCGATTAAGAGCCACAGCCGGGAATATGTATTAAACGGGTGGCATAAATTTCAATTCAACTATTGTGCGATTAAGAGTCGATTCATCCCCCCGCATCTATGGATTACAAATATTTCAATTCAACTATTGTGCGATTAAGAGTAGGCAGTCTTTTTCTGTTCCACAGAATGGAATAGTATTTCAATTCAACTATTGTGCGATTAAGAGGTTTCATACCTTGAACGCAGTCCATAAGGTAAACCTCATTTCAATTCAACTATTGTGCGATTAAGAGGCGTTTAAGTAAAACATTCCGTGTTTTTTTATACATTTCAATTCAACTATTGTGCGATTAAGAGTTCACCGGTCTAAAAAGGCAGATGCTGCATGCTTATTTCAATTCAACTATTGTGCGATTAAGAGCCATGCGCTTTATAGCTATTAAGTGTTGGTAGATTATATTTCAATTCAACTATTGTGCGATTAAGAGATAACAAAGAGTGGTTTTTGACTGGCTTTAAAGCATTTCAATTCAACTATTGTGCGATTAAGAGATTCCCCCAGCTCAACCGACTGAATCCCGGGAGCACAATTTCAATTCAACTATTGTGCGATTAAGAGTAAGTGCAAACAAGTATCAATTAAATTTTGTCGGCTTATTTCAATTCAACTATTGTGCGATTAAGAGACGCAAGCGATGGGTTGGTTTCCTGCTCCCATTTTAATTTCAATTCAACTATTGTGCGATTAAGAGCCGTGCCACTTGGCTTTGTACTCAATTATCACATATTTCAATTCAACTATTGTGCGATTAAGAGTACAACTTGCTATTTTCGCAGAAATAAAACAGACCCATTTCAATTCAACTATTGTGCGATTAAGAGGGCGCCAACTCCACCTACACCACCGCAATCAAAGGAATTTCAATTCAACTATTGTGCGATTAAGAGATAATCGAACAAAAAGATTTAATCACCCTATTAAAATTTCAATTCAACTATTGTGCGATTAAGAGAGCCCTGCGTTCAGTCGTTTCTTACCCAATACCTGAATTTCAATTCAACTATTGTGCGATTAAGAGTATTGAGGGTAACCTGCAGGGAAATTCCCGCATACATTTCAATTCAACTATTGTGCGATTAAGAGTAAAGTTCAGGAATGGACAACGGAAATACGAAAAGAATTTCAATTCAACTATTGTGCGATTAAGAGTCCGAAAAGGATTGTTGCTAACATTTCAATTTTAGCATTTCAATTCAACTATTGTGCGATTAAGAGATGGTAGTGCAAGGGTATTTCAATATGCAAGAGGAAAATTTCAATTCAACTATTGTGCGATTAAGAGCCACTGCTACACCCCGCATTGCAATTAAAGGCCGATTTCAATTCAACTATTGTGCGATTAAGAGTAGAGAATGGCTGACCAGTACAAGAGCTGATAACAAATTTCAATTCAACTATTGTGCGATTAAGAGCTTCAATCGCTCCTTTATATCATCTTTATCTTCCAATTTCAATTCAACTATTGTGCGATTAAGAGATAAATACCTGTGCCAAACCTGTACGGTAGAACTCGATTTCAATTCAACTATTGTGCGATTAAGAGTACATCAGCCTGTCTAATATCCATAAGCCAGTTGAATTTCAATTCAACTATTGTGCGATTAAGAGCGTATATCGGTATGTTTGATGCTTCACGGTAAGTTATTTCAATTCAACTATTGTGCGATTAAGAGAAAACGCACTTAGGTTAACCAGAGATGTGACAAAATTTCAATTCAACTATTGTGCGATTAAGAGTATGAGGTGAAGTTATCTGCAAATCACCCTAAATAATTTCAATTCAACTATTGTGCGATTAAGAGCTCATATCGGTTATGCGTTAATGGCGGGGAATGTTTGATTTCAATTCAACTATTGTGCGATTAAGAGAAAGCCACAAAACGCAATTAAAAACTATTTCAACAAATTTCAATTCAACTATTGTGCGATTAAGAGCCATTTACGCCAACAGACAGATAAAGTCTTTCATATTTCAATTCAACTATTGTGCGATTAAGAGTAACAACAACGATACACAGCAAGTATATAAAATAGTTAATTTCAATTCAACTATTGTGCGATTAAGAGCAAAATGTTCAAACATTTTAGCGACTTTGTCAAAATTTCAATTCAACTATTGTGCGATTAAGAGTGGCAATCAAACATACCTGGCACGCATTGATGCGCATTTCAATTCAACTATTGTGCGATTAAGAGCTCATTTACCTGAACCGGAAGAAAACGACTATAACTAATTTCAATTCAACTATTGTGCGATTAAGAGTATGACCGAACATATTTGTCCTAAATGTGGTAACAAATTTCAATTCAACTATTGTGCGATTAAGAGTAAAGAGCTTTTAAAAGCTACTAAATGATAAGTCTATTTCAATTCAACTATTGTGCGATTAAGAGACAAGGCAGATAAAAAAAGAATTGGGATTGCCATTCCCATTTCAATTCAACTATTGTGCGATTAAGAGTGATGCATTTACGAAGTTCATCCAGCAGGCATATAAATTTCAATTCAACTATTGTGCGATTAAGAGATGTATATGGTATAATCATAATCAGGCAGATATTTAATTTCAATTCAACTATTGTGCGATTAAGAGGGCTTTTAGTCTTGGTTTCGCTATGCAGGTGGACGAATTTCAATTCAACTATTGTGCGATTAAGAGTCCGACTGCTGTTTCTTTCTTAATCGGTTTTTGTTATTTCAATTCAACTATTGTGCGATTAAGAGTAAACGCCGCCAATCTTGCGACCCTATATCCCTAATTTCAATTCAACTATTGTGCGATTAAGAGCGCCTTTGCGAAGGTGTGGCACGCTTTCAGAAACTACACATTTCAATTCAACTATTGTGCGATTAAGAGATGCAGACCAATGCCGAAAAGATATTATTAACGCTAATTTCAATTCAACTATTGTGCGATTAAGAGCATCCTTAGGCAATTCATTAATTACCTGCCAGTTGCATTTCAATTCAACTATTGTGCGATTAAGAGAAACCCGACAATGCTATGCGGCTCGATGTTCAATTATTTCAATTCAACTATTGTGCGATTAAGAGTCTTGCATACTTTCTTTTTGCTGCCATATTATTTATTTCAATTCAACTATTGTGCGATTAAGAGAGAAACAGGGGGAAAGGCTAACGCTGCCCTCAAAATATTTCAATTCAACTATTGTGCGATTAAGAGTCAATTGCTTAACGGGTTTGAAAAAACGCTATACAATTTCAATTCAACTATTGTGCGATTAAGAGTTCTTGTTATCTTGCAGACCTAAGTCACGGGCTAATTTCAATTCAACTATTGTGCGATTAAGAGATTCAACAGAACATCAGATAGTTGTCTATCCTGAAGAATTTCAATTCAACTATTGTGCGATTAAGAGCCGGGATAGTCCATTTGTTCAAGCATGCCCGATTTATATTTCAATTCAACTATTGTGCGATTAAGAGAAAAATGTTTTTTTAAGCCCTACCGTCATCATCTCAATTTCAATTCAACTATTGTGCGATTAAGAGACGCATGTTGTTACAAGTTGCCTGTCTGCAACGCCCATTTCAATTCAACTATTGTGCGATTAAGAGAAAACATCTACAGGCAATGATGTACTCCAATTGTACAAATTTCAATTCAACTATTGTGCGATTAAGAGCATACATCAATTTATCTTTATTGGCTTCAAACTCAATTTCAATTCAACTATTGTGCGATTAAGAGAGACAATGTGTATATTTACATCATGAAACAATTAAATTTCAATTCAACTATTGTGCGATTAAGAGTCCTGCGCCGGGGTATTAGACCAAATCCGGTACAAAATTTCAATTCAACTATTGTGCGATTAAGAGTTCAAAACCCTCCGATTTAACCGGTAACACCTCCGAATTTCAATTCAACTATTGTGCGATTAAGAGGACTATTTCACGGGGATATAGTACCGATTTAAGCTCATTTCAATTCAACTATTGTGCGATTAAGAGTGAAATTCTTTTTAAGATACACAGCAACACCAAAATTTCAATTCAACTATTGTGCGATTAAGAGAACAACGGCTATTTACACGCATATAAGCCATAACCATTTCAATTCAACTATTGTGCGATTAAGAGCCGTATTGAACTTTTAGTACATACCCATCTATAGTCATTTCAATTCAACTATTGTGCGATTAAGAGCCGTAAGGGATTTGCACTTAAAACTTAACATGTCCTAATTTCAATTCAACTATTGTGCGATTAAGAGATAGAAAAACAAAATTACAAATGTGCTTTAACTGGATTTCAATTCAACTATTGTGCGATTAAGAGCAGACAGGGTTTGGAAATATACCAATCAGTTTAAAAAATTTCAATTCAACTATTGTGCGATTAAGAGAACAAAAGCCAATTAAGAAAGAAACAGCAGTCGGAATATTTCAATTCAACTATTGTGCGATTAAGAGTGGTCTGCTGAAAAAAACTCGATATAACTGCCATTATTTCAATTCAACTATTGTGCGATTAAGAGAGTGTACCGTATTAACGGTAATAAGCTATCTGACAAATTTCAATTCAACTATTGTGCGATTAAGAGCCGTCATATTGACAACGATAAAAAGCCTATTTTCAAGGCTTTAGAGTTTCAAAATTAAACATTTTTA
The DNA here is from genome assembly GCF_008274585.1 of Pedobacter sp. BS3. GTDB lineage: Bacteria > Bacteroidota > Bacteroidia > Sphingobacteriales > Sphingobacteriaceae > Hufsiella_A. The sequence continues at coordinate 13,264 of NZ_VTRT01000009.1, forward strand.
CCAGAAAAAGTTGTCGATATCCGATAATATGATTTACCCCGGACATCGACAACCGATTATATTGCTTGCCTGCAAAGATTTTTTTATTTTACCAGTATGTCAAAGAACTTTCCTTGGCTTCATTGTTTCAGCATCGACAACTAAATAAAAGTATCCAGTTCATTTTTCTCTTTACCTACAAGCTGTTTTTCCAACCATTTCTCATTCCTGTTCTTAAAAACAATAATACTGTCACATGCTTCATCCATAACCTCTCTGGCCCGATGTAATAGTTCTTTTAACTTTACTTCGGTTATTTCTCCTTCAAACACACTGTTCTGTATCCAGTTAAGGTATTGCCTACACAATTTAAGCATTTTTCCCACTCTTTTTTCGCCTATATCATATACCACAATTACATACATATTACCACCAGCTTTTAAAAGGTTTATACTCTTCCATACCCAACAAATGTTTGGTAAGCTTATAGCATTCCAATTTCACCAGGTGTTTGTAACTTACACTTCTGTTCAGCGAACGATGCTTAATGGTTTCATTGAGCCGTTCTTCAAAGGCCCTTACAAATGTTTTTCGGGCAGTATCTTTCAATACTACACTATTAACCTGTACGTCAAAATCTTTAGCCTGAATTTCCTTTTTATTTAATACTTTAAAAATAACCCTGTCCACTAAGATCGGTTTAAAAACCTCTGCAAGATCTAATGCCAATGAATATCTACGGTATCCGGGATCATGCAAAAAACTGATAGTGGGATTTAATTGTGTATGATAAATTTGACCCAGACATACTGTATAACACATCATATTTCCGAAAGACACCAAAGCATTAACTTCGTTTCTAGGAGGCCGTTTACTGCGACCATTCATAGCAAAATCGTTCAAAATAATATCAAAGGCATCATAATATGTCTGGCGGATATTGCCTTCGAAGCCCATTAGCATATCAATATCGGTAGTATTGCTAAGCAAAGTGCTATATCGTTCAATAGTGGCAATGATATCGCCTAATTCCTTACCCCGGGAATGATAATACCGTAAATTTTTAAGTATGTTGAATACAGCTCCCTGAACAAACTTTTGTGCTATGATCAAACGCTTTGTTTTACTGCTGTGGTATTTGGTTTGTGCTATTTGCATTTTGCCCGCTAATAAATAATCCTTAGGCATAAAGCTACCAGTATAATGCTCATAATAATCGAAGAAGTGAACTGCTATCTGCTCTTTTCCCAAGAAATTATACAATGCACTGTTAGCATCTAATGCTCCAAAACAATACAGGTCGCTTACACCTTCTACCGGGATATATTTGGGCTGCCCTTCCGTACCGTTTTCATCCACTGGTGTGAACTTGAGGGTATTGTCCTTGCGGCTCATGCGGCCAGGATTAAACAGGTAGTAGGTTTTTTTCATTATTCATTGATGTAACAGAGTTCATAATAGGAGCAGCTTTTGCAGACCTTTGCATTGATAACCGGAGGACATTCTTCCGATTCTTTTAGCTGTGCTATAGATTGTATCGTTTTTTCCAAATGCTCAATATCCTCCGCAGAAAGTCTTAACTGATCGGTTTGCCTCAATAACGGATATTCCAATATAGCGCTTGCTTCTTCAATTCCATTCAGCTTTAGCAGCCATAAATAAAATTTTACCTGCCATTCGTGCGCCTTTTCTACTTTATCGCTGCGCTTGGTTTCATGAATTATTTTTTGCCCCGCATCATAAAAGTCTATTTTACCAAACAGACTAATATTATTGTAAGCTGCCTCTATGTTCAACTCAGTATGTTTTTCATTACGCTGCGGGTAGCTGGTCTCGTGCAACAGCTTGCCATCGTATACCGTATCGCTGGTATGCTCCATGTTGATGCCGTTAGCATGTAGCCAGCATTCCCGTTTGCAAACATGATAAAGATTGATGAGTGTGGCGTTGATGGTCATAAGAATTGGGTTTCATTACTATTAAAATCATTATCCCGCATCCCTGATTCTATGTCGTAGAATTCTCTCCAATGTTCAATATACTTATATCCATATTCAGTTTTATCTTCATCGGAATAATGCGTAATCTGCTTTTCAATTTTATCACTTGCAAACAAAGAAAAAACATATTTGGACATTATTCCCTGCAATATCTTTTCTTCAGTCTTTTGCTTAATAAACTCTTGCTTATTGTGAATAAGGTTTAAATAAACATCAAACACTTTTTTACCCTCAATCTCATTTTCATCATTTGCAAATACCTGATATAATTTCAAAAAATCCAGTTCAGATTGTGAGAATACAGAGTCTTTCTGTCCTTCGAAAATTCCGTCAACTTGTATTGGGACTGATAAGGGTACAAAGCAAGAAATATTATTTTGTTCAATCAGTTTAAAGTCTTCGTGTACAGATTTGAACTTTAGCGACTTGATTTTGTTCTCATAATCTCTAAAGTTTTCAACCATTGTTTTATCATTCCATTCATTTCTGTTATTCAAAACAATGTCATACAGCTTATCAAAATCTTTATTGTTTAAAATGTCAATGTATTGCTCATGTTTAATATGCTTTCCTGTCAATTCTAAACGTTTATCTTTTCCATAGATAATCGCTTCTTTATTATAGTTGAAGAGGAATAAAACACAATCCCGTTTATTGACATTTCGGTTAATTCTGCCTGCCAGTTGTTCGTCGCTATCTATCAGCGAACGGTCCTTAAAGCCCAAATCCATATCTATATCCACGCCGGCTTCTACCACTTGTGTAGTAATCAATAAGACTTTCTTTTTTCTATTGTTTTTGTTTTTGAGAAAGTTGATGATGTACTTTCTTCTATGCGGAAGAATAGTCCCTGACAACACAAATATCTCATCAAAAAAATCGATTCGTTTGATGAGATTATAAAATTCAGATGCCGTTTTTTTAAAGATAAATTCAATAATTGTGTAAACGCTACCTAAAGGCTTCGCGTTTCCAAAATCCTTTTCTGAATAGGCTTTAGACTCTGCTAACAGTCTTTCTGCAATTTCACTAAGCTCTAAATCTGTCCTGTCAAAATAATCAAAATTAAAAGTAACTCTCCCCGAGAAATTAGGATTAGTGAAATACTTTTTCCTGGCTTCAGGCAACAGATAAACGAAGTCCTGAGCTTGCTCTTTTATTACATTCAGCTTATCTAATTTTGGTAATGTCGCCGACATCAGTATAAACTTGATATTGAATTTGTCAGCGTATTGTTTTATGAAGTAAATGACCTTATCCCAATGTTGGGGATTATAGGATTGCAATTCGTCTATCACCACAATAGAGTTAGCCAAACGATGTAGTAAATAGTTCGCTTCCTTTTCATTTGTCTTTAGAATATCAAAAAAGCGAATGTGAGATAAAAAGGTAAACGGATAATTGACAAAGAGATGATTGATATAATTAAGCTTTTCATTTCCGTAATTATCGTCATCTTCACTGTTTACTTTCATTCCTGCATTGGAATGCAATTCCACCATTTCATTTTCCTGCAAGCCTAAAGTTTCTTTAAGCGATTTATAGGTTTGGGTAATGAGCGTTGTAAATGGAAATACATAAAATACCTTGTTGTACTTTCCCTGATGCATTTTCAGTAGCTCTATTACTGCCAATGCAGACAGATTTGTTTTTCCGCCTCCGGTTGGTGCTTCTATATAAAATAAGTTGCTATCGGCATTTGAGCGAATACTACGAATAACTTCTATCGCCATTTCTGTTCGTAAAATATTCAGATTATCTCCCGTAGCAATCTGCGGATTTTGAAACTCGTAGCTTTCAGTTTTTCCAAAAACAGCTTTGTTGTAATTCTTTTTCCCCTCTGCTTCATTTAACCAATCCGCATTCGTAACAAATTGATATATCTCCTCAATTCTTTCCTTTGAAAGTGTGCCGAAGTCAGTAATTTTTGCTGAGTACTCCTTATCGCTATTCATATACTCATTTGTTGCCAAATAATCGGAAGCCGTAAGTAGCGAAAAGTTCAAACGGCATAGTGCATAGAGCGAGAATGAGTTGTCTCTTTTTAGCTTTTGCTGATTCTCCAACCAATCATTTTTACCAATCATTTGAATGATATTCTGGTTTATGTCAAAGCCAAAAGCGTTTAAATATTTGGATAAAAACAATTTAACATCATCGAAAATAAATTTGGCTTTTAATTCTGCAAATCCCGTAGTATAAATGCTATCATCATCAAACTGCCGACTATGATGTTTAAAAATAGAATAGGATAAATAAATGCAGGCAGTGATTAAAGCTGGGTCAAATTTATGTTCAAATGCAATCTCATTCAGATGTTTGCTTAGATAGATGTATGCACTAAGAGCTGAATGTGTAGAACCAATAGGACTATCAGAATCAATCAACTTCCTATGTAGCTCATTCCGCATCTTATCAGACTGAAATCGTTCATTTATCTTGCCATAATCGTGGAAAACAATAGTATTTACAAACAACTTTTTCAAATAGTTGGCGGTTTTGGGGTTGCCGCTCGTATTAATGCTTTGTATTAGTTTATCAATAACAGGTTCAAGCCTATGTTCATTTACCAATTGGACAAAATATTGGTTTACCAATGTGATATGTTCTTCCAGTGTTTCATTTGGAATATCAACATTCAGCTTTGGTAAATGAGCAAAATAACTTCCGGCATTGCTTAAAAACGTATGCAATGCAGGGAGTCCGTTTAAGATTTCAGCAACCGATTTAAAACAGCTGGACATAGGCCTCTAATTCTTCAACAAATACCAAATTTTCAATAAGGTGTGCATTTTTTATCTGATAATTTGAGAATGCAAATTCTGTAATGTCATATTGCATCAACTCCAGGTCAAAACCTTTGGGTAATCTTTCGAAATACAGAAAATTCATTTCTTCAAAGTCGATATTCAGCAAGTCCGGGAACGGAGCTTCTGTATTCCCTTTTAGAACAATTGCCTTTTGGAAAACAGATTTAATTTTTACACTTTCCTCCTTTTTAATTTCCTTGTTTGAAAAACTATATTCAGTAAATGTTGAGGGATTCCACCAAGCCGAGAATTCATTCTTTCCCAGATAAGGAATATATACGGATTCTCCTTTTTTTAAAGAATCGTAAAGTGCAGAATACAATTCATTATCGCTATCCAATAAAAGATATATCCTGTAAACCGGATTTACCAAAGTAAGCTCTTCGGTCAGGAAATTTGTGCCTTTATTCGCATAGCCAACCGTATTTGTATATTTGATATTGGTCTTCGTAAAATTTCCTTTATCGTGCTCCAACGGCTCTACGCCAATCTTTAAATCTTTGAGCTTCTCGTAATATTCCGGCAGTTTGCCTTTTTCCTGATAACCACTCAATCCAAGTACCGCCCCTAGTATTCCTAACAAAGCAGGTTTGTGAATGATATTGTACGACAGGTTTATCGTATTGTTGGTCTCGGGCTTTCTGAAAAAAGCAAAATCAGCCTGTAAGTCAAATGATATTAATTTCATTAGCTGATATGTTTATAGTTCAGAGAATACGGCTCCGGCAGGCTCATTCAATACTTTTGTGTTGGATTTATTGTAGTAAATTTCTATTTTCTCAATTTCACTTTTTATATGTTCCTCTGATAGCAAAGCACTTGCCTTTGAAAAGTCAATTTCCTTTTCTTCATTAATGTCTATCAGGCTTACAAATGAGGGTAATACTACTTTCGATTCGGGTTTTAGCTGTATCCACAGCAACAATTCGTTTTCTGTTCCGGCTTTAGCTGCCGAATCGTAATAAGTAGCCCCTTTTCTCAACCCTTCTTTGAGCTTTGAAATATCACTATCTGTTAATCCTTCTCCTTTTACACGGGTTACATCGTCTTCAATGTTTTTGGGGTTTACAGAAAAATGATGAACATAATGCCCTTCCTGCAAACGGGATTGAGACCCTAATGTAGTCATTGTGCTTTCAGCACTTGCTTCGTTCGAGTTACGAAATGGCGACATTATTTGTTCTGAATAGATAACATTCTCAGCAAATTTGTTTAATCCGTGTGTAATCTGGCACGTACCGTGAATAGAAATATTTGTCTTGCCTGCATACGTACCCCCGAATAATTTGACATCCAGACATTTCAAAATATTACCTAAAACTTCCAATCTGAGTTTTGTTTTGTCTTTCTCTTTAGAATCGCCAAAATGAAGATTATAGGTTTCATCCAATGTACGTGGGGACATCTCCTCACTCAAAGATTTAAAGTAAAATACCTTTTCTCCCAATGCATCTTTCCAGTAATTCCTGATGGAATATTTCAAGGCTTTATCGGTAGCATAAACGGTTCCATTCGGCAGTTTTCGGGGTTGTCCAGAAAAATCGGCGTTATAGTTTGAATTGATTGATTTGATGATGGCTGCACCGTAAACTCTGTTATTAAATGTTGTCATATTATTTTATTTTGGATTGTTTGAACTGAATAATTGATTTTTTGCAAATACACCTGACAGTATTTGAGGTAATAAATGTTTTAAGTTGACATCGGTTTCATAGCTTAAAACAAACGCAGCTACTTTCTCAAAATTCTTAGAGAAATTCTCATGCTTATACCTTCCAAAATCGTTTGTAATTGCTTTTTTGAACTCTGCACATTTTGATTGCTGCAAATAAGGCTCTAACAGATTGTAACTATTGTCTGCCGATTTGCTTTTACTTAAAATGTATTCGATAACCTGACCGGCTGCAAATGCAAACTTTTCGTCTGTAATATCAGTTAATTCTTCGCCGGAAATAATGGCTGCGACGAAATCCTGATATTCTTTTAACTTGTTCACCATATTTATTTTTTGTTTAGGATTAAAATATTCAAATAAACTGTACCAAATGTTCAATTTTTCTTTTATACCGTATTCGTTCCCATTTTTAATGTCATCTGAAATGCTGTTAAACACCATTTCATAAAAAACATTTCCGTCAATAGTATTTCGCTGTGATTTATAGACAAAGTCATATACCGCTTTCCGGTATTTGGAAAAGGAGCCAAATGTTCTATCCAGCTTGGCATAGTCTTCTTTATTAAGGTCTCCGAAATAATCTACACGATGATATTTATTTTGAATTAAAGGCTTCAAAACCTGTTGCTCAAAATCAAAAATAGTTTTGATGAGTAGATAATGTTTATCTGCCTTTCCACCTTTTTCTTTTATTTCAAAAAGGTTTTGAATGATTAAATCTTTGATTTTATATTCAAATTTTGCCACGTAATCAAAATCTCTAAATACAATTCCATCCATTGTATTTTGCCAGAAGAGGAGATAATAATTTGAAATATCCTCCTCATTTGTTTCTATCAGTTTTTGAATAATTTCTTTGTAACCGAATTTAAATCCGCTTTCTCTGAAAATACTAATTACCTTACTTTGCAGCAGTTCCTCTTTGTAAATAAAAATTGGCAGCGGATTGGGCAAGGTTTTGTTGGGAAACATATTTTTCAAATCGTTCAGCAACTTCGCATCTGTATTTGAGATTCTGCCTGAAATATCAAAACTTGCTGTTTGGTGCATCAGGAATGGCATATTGCTGTTGAAGCCATTCATAAAGTTATTCGTTCCATAGATCAGCCCCTGTTCATCCGGAGCCGTGTTATATTTATCCGTATTGAAAAGTTTATCATCCAAATATCTTTTGTGTACTTCTTTGTATTGTTTAAGCGGTATATCTAAATAGAAAATGATGTAACTGCTGTCCTCTAAAGGTTTCACTTTTAGCAACTGTTGGTCAATCTCTGCAATAGCATTTTTAATAGCCTCCTTTTCTGATTTGTCTTTACTTTCTTTGAATTGCACTTTTAATAACTCACTTTTTTCTTCCAGCTTCTGATACTTATCGGCATTCTCCCTTTCAATTTTTTCAATTAGTTTAGAGAGTTCATTGTGCGTAAAAAAGTTTCTAAAAACAATATACTTTTCTTTCTCTGCCTCATCCTCAAATAGTGCAAATGCTTTATTAAAATAACCTTCAAAACGTTCATAAATCTGCTTTTTCTTTTCTGCCTGATTGCTTTTATATTTTGCACCGCCTTCTAAATGCTCTCTTTTGAAGGCCACAGCAAACGGGGAGCAAGTGTGGATAGCTTTAGTGGGTAAATCAAAACATTTGTTTGTATCAATACACCAGGCATTTTGATGCAGCAATTTGCAAGTGTTCAAAAAATCTGATACTTTTTCTTTTTGTTTTTTAGAGAATTGCTCAAATTGAAAGCTCTCTTTATCAATAGAAACTTCTCCATTTTCATCTTTTTTCAATTGAAGCAATATATGCAGACCTTCTTTAGGTAAAGAGCCCAAATTTTTAAATTCTTCTTCCAGATTTTCCGTAAAATTTATAAGTTCTTTTATCATTTTTAAAATAAATTTTCTAAATAATTATATATTTCAATATCCGAAAAATCATCCTCGCAAAACCATTCAATAAAAACAAAATGCTCATTCATTCTTTCCAAATCAAGGACATAAGAAATAAAACTTTCCATATCTATAAGACTTCCGTCACTTCCTATGTAATACATACCTTCCATATACCAAATATTTTGGCAAAGGTATAATTTTTATCATAGTTAATCTAATTGTTAATATTAAATTCTATTTTTCCCATTTTTGTTACTATTTTTGTGTGTCAGTATTTCTCAAGAGTTTCAAATCGTACTAAATAGAATTGAAATTAGTTTAACTAATTGTTTGAAATACTGACATTTTTACTTTAATAATTCCACAAACCCCATCCCCTGCGAATTATACACTCCACACCCCGCATTCATTAAAATTTCCACAAATCTTTTCTCTCCGGTTACCTTCAATCCAAAATTCATCCATCCTCTTATCTTCGTTTCCTGCGGCGTGCCTGCTTTAATGGCAATTAACCGCGATTTAAAGGGTTGCTTCAGCGGTGTTACTTCCATCATCAGCAAGGCGGCCGCCGCTGTTGCTTCATCATAGCAGGTAGCTATTTTGTTCCGCCAATTATATATAAGGCTGTCTGCAAAGCGGGCATCATCCGGTGATAAAAAAACATAATTCCCTTTTTCATTCTGCAGGCCGGCTACCACAGGAGAGAGTGGCTTCAACTGAATGTTGATCACCACATTGTCTTTATATCCCTGCAAAGGATCGGGCAGGCTTTCTACCGACCTTACAGAGAATGTGGCTTTCGATCTTTTATCTGCAATATCTATATGCTCGCTTTGGAATAATCCTTTCACAAAATTTTCCGCTGCGGGTGGCAAGTGAAAAGCCACCTGGAAACTCAGCTCGTCACCCAGCAGTTGTAGTCGGTCGCCCGCTATTTTAAAAGGGCAGCTAATCTGAGAAAAAGTAAACAGCTTAAAGCCTTTGCCATAGCCACTTGTATGGAGAAAACCGGCATAAGCCGAATCTCCTTTAGTGATGATCCGATAAATGGCCGAGCTAAGGATATACTGATAATTAATTGGGATAACAACCCCAGGACGGAGCGCAGAGAGCACAATTTTAAAGCGCATAAGCGGATAAGTTAGGTAAATTAGTTATCTGTTGATTAGCGTTATTTATTCGCCTGGGACAGAATTAACTCAAATATAAAAAATACTTTCGAAAAGGCAAGTTGTGTTAGTATTTTTTATAATGACCGTAATTAACTCGAAATTCCTATTGCTTACAACTTTTACCAACCTTAGCGTATTATTGCTTTAAAGCAATCTGGTCACTGTTCCCTAAACATTCAGTTGGTTACAAATGCGGACAATCATTGCTTACCACTCAAAAACTCCCTGACGGCCGATGCCTGCTTCTGGTTAACAACCTGTAACAACTCTTCCAGGGTAGCTTCGCGGATCTTTTTAACCGATTTAAACTGTTTTAACAGTTTCTCGGCGGTAGTTTTACCAATGCCGGGAATACGCTCCAGTTCGGTAACAAACGTGCCTTTGCTGCGCTTGTTACGGTGAAAGGTAATACCGAAGCGGTGCGCCTCGTCACGCAGATGCTGGATCACCTTCAGCGTTTCCGATTTCTTATCCAGGTAAATAGGATACTGGTCGCCGGGGTAGAACAGCTCTTCCAGCCGCTTGGCAATACCGATAACAGTAACCTGCTTATCAATGCCCAGCAGTTTCAGGCTTTTCATGGCCGATGAAAGCTGACCTTTACCACCATCGATGATGATGAGCTGCGGCAGCGGCATTTCTTCTTCCAGCATACGCCTGTACCGGCGGTAAACGGCTTCTTCCATGGTAGCAAAATCGTTGGGACCTTCAACGGTTTTCACATTAAAATGCCGGTAATCCTTTTTGGAAGGTTTGGCATCCTTAAACACCACAATGGCCGAAACCGGGTATTTCCCCTGGAAGTTGGAGTTATCAAAGCATTCGATGTGGCGGGGTTTTTCCGTCAGGCGCAAATCTTTTTTCATCTGCTCCAGGATACGATCGGTTTTTACGCCCGGGTTCAGCTTTTCGTATTGGTCAAGCTTTTCGCGTTTAAAGAAAGCCACATTTTTCTGCGAAAGCTCCAGCAGCTTTTTCTTTTCGCCTTGTTTGGGCACGGTAAACCGGATGCCGGGGTCATCGAGATCGATCTGGAACGGAACCAGTATCTCTTTTGAGTGACTGTTAAAACGTTCCCTGAATTCGGATATGGCAATGCTCAGCAGTTCTTCGTCAGTCTCATCCAGCCGCTTTTTGATCTCGATGGTTTGTGTCTGGATCACGGTTCCGTTCATCACTTTCAGGAAGTTCACAAACGCATATTTCTCATCCGAAGCAATAGAAAATACATCCACATCGGTAATGGACGAATTAACAATGGTCGATTTGCTTTGATAGCGTTCCAGCAGATCCAGTTTTCTTTTCAGCTGATGCGCCAGCTCAAAGTTCAGCGCTGCCGAGGCGGCTTCCAGGTCTGTACGAAGTTTCCGCAATACACCGTTTATCCTGCCGCTGAGTATGTCTTTAATATCTTCGATATTGGCATTGTAATCTTCCTCAGTCTGGAAGTTCTGGCAGGGGCCTTTGCAGTTGCCGATCTGGTATTCCAGGCATACGCGGAACTTACCGGCAGCAATATTCTGAGGCGTTAGCGGCAGGTTACAGGTACGCAGCGGGTAAATCTCCTTCACCATATCCAGTATGGTGTGCATCATGCTTACCGAAGCGTACGGCCCCAGGTATTTCGAGCCGTCTTTAATGATCTTACGCGTCCAGTAGATCCGTGGGAAACGTTCATTTTTGATCACCAGCCAGGGATAGGTCTTATCATCTTTCAGCAGCACATTATACCGTGGCTGATGTTTCTTTATCAGGCTGTTTTCCAGCAGCCAGGCATCAATCTCGGTATCAACTATGGTGAAGGTAATGCGGTTGATCTTGCTGACCAGCACCCGTGTTTTGGCATTGATACGGTAAGTATCTTTGATAAAATAGCTGCTAACCCGGTTTTTCAGGTTTTTAGCCTTACCGATATAGATCAACTCGTTGTTACGATCCCAGAACTGGTAAACGCCGGGCCGTTGCGGAATTGTTTTTAATACCGGACGATAATCAAAATCTTCCATACGCCATTCATCCTTCCCGTGCCTTAAAATTTGATATTCGAATCCATTTTGGTGGAGTCGGTAGTTGCCGGGTTATTATAAGCGTTGCAGTCCAGCACAATGCTTACACCGCCCTTAGGAGGTTCGAAATCGCCTTTTGTATATTTTAATGATGGATCGGCGTATACTTTTTTCATGTACAGGGCAAATATGGGCAATGCCGAGTTGGCGCCTTCACCTTTATTGGTAGAGAAAAAGTGAATAGCCCGGTCTTCGCAGCCGGTCCATACGCCGGTAACCAGTTGCGGCGTAATGCCGATGAACCAACCGTCGGAGTTGTTCTGCGTAGTGCCGGTTTTACCGCCAATTGGATTGGTAAACTTGTACCGGTAACGCAGGCGCACACCTGTTCCCTCGTTAACTACGCTTTTAAGCATATCGGTCATTACGTAAGCGGTTTGCGGATTCAGCGCTACCACCACTTTAGGCTTGCGCTCGTAGAGCACGTTACCGTTTTTATCTTCGATGCGCAACAGGTAAATAGGCTCCGTCCATACACCATGATTGACAAAGGTTGAATAGGCTCCTACCATATCGTAAACGCTGGCATCAAATGTTCCCAGGCAAATAGACGGGTATGCCGGAACATCCGTAGTGATACCCATGCGTTTGATCTGAGTAGCAACGGCTGTAGCGCCTACCTGCTTCATCATATAGGCCGTAACAAAGTTTTGCGAATTGGCCAGTGCTTTCCGCAAGGTCAAATATCCGGGAATGGGGTTATACGCTTTGGGTGTCCAGCCGTCAATAGTTACCGGCTCATTGGGAACCTGGTAGCAGGGCGAATAACCATCATTTATCGCAACGGCATAGGTAAACGGCTTAGCTGTTGATCCTACCTGCCGGGCGCCCATTTTCACCTGGTCGTACTTAAAGAATTCAAAATTATTACCGCCAACCCACGCCCGTACGTAACCGGTTTGAGGCTCCATAGACATTAGGGCATTGCGAAGCATCAGCTTGTAATATTTTATGGAATCAACAGGACGCATCAGCGTATCTATATCACCTTTCCAGGTGAAGATGGTCATACTGGTCTTTTTATTAAAATCATTCCTGATCTCCTCGTCCGATTTTCCATCCAGTTTAAGCTGCTTGTAACGGTCAGAACGTTTCATGCCCTGCTCTAACAGCATTTGCAGGGTTTTATCCGTTTTAAACGGATCGCGGCCGCCCCACTGCTGGTTAAACTGCTTCTGCAAATCCTGCATGTATTCTTTTTGCGCCTGCTCGGCGTAGCGCTGCATTTTTGAATTGATGGTAGTATATATTTTTAACCCGTCACGATCCAGGTCGTACGGTGTGCCATCGGCTTTGGTAATAGATTGCTCATCAAATATTTTCTGGATATCTTTTTTCAGAACCGCCCTGAAATAGGTTGCCGAACCCATGTTATGATCGATGGGATTAAATGACAGGCCCAACGGCTTTTTCTTCAGTTGTTCGGTCTCATCATCGGTTAAGAAACCGGCTTTATCCATATTTTCCAGCACTGTATTGCGACGTGCCAGTGCATTGTCCGGATGACGGATAGGGGAATATAACGATGGCCCTTTCAGCATACCGATAAGTACGGCAGCCTGTTCGGGCTTTAATTTATCAGGAGTAGTATTAAAGTAGGTACGGGCCGCAGATTTAATACCGAAACTGTTGTACGCACCAAAGTCCACCGTGTTGAGATACATGGTGATAATTTCCTGTTTGGTATAATTACGTTCCAGCTTTACAGCGATGATCCATTCCTGTAATTTTTGGATCACCCGTTTTAGAACGTTTTTTGAGCGACCTTCTTTGGAGAACAGGTTTAGGGCAAGCTGTTGCGTAATGGTGCTGGCTCCCTGCTTTTTACCGATCAGGTTGTAAAAAATAATGGTGAACGTCCGTTTAAAGTCAATTCCCGAATGTTCGTAGAAGCGGATGTCTTCGGTGGCAACCAGGGCATTGATCACGTTAGGAGAGATCTGGTCATACCGAACGTTGGAGCGGTTTTGTATAAAATAGGTGCCCAATACCACACCGTCGTCTGCAATAACTTCAGATGATAAGTTGCTTTTTGGATTTTCCAGGTCGCGGAAAGATGGCAGCTTGCCAAACAACCCTAACCCGATACTGAATATCAGTATAACCCCGAAAGCAACTATGCCGATGACAATTTTCCAGAAGTTAATGGTGTATCGTGCTGTTTCCTGAGCTGTTAACTGATTATTTTTTTGCTGCATATTATTGCTGCTTGTAAAAGTCAATGTATAAGTCGATCATTTTCCGGTCTGCAAGTTTATCCAGATCGGTTTTGCTGACCACAAAGGTATTATATTTTTCGGCGGGAACCTTCATAATCTCGGGTATTAGCGGCAGAATTTTATGTTCGTAATCTTTAACTGCTTCCAGGTTCCGGAAAGGGCCTACATAAATCAATTGATTTTCTGTGGCGCTTTTTAACTGGTGGCTAATGCCCATACCTGCATAGTTTGAGCGGTTAAACTGCCCGATCCCGAAACGGGAAGGACTGAGGTTCAGCGTAGCATCGGCAATGTTTATTACAAAGTAATATTCAGCTTCATTAGTTAAATGAAACGGATAATCCACTTTTTTAGGCATAGTCTGGGGCTGGGTAGTTGCAGACTCTTTTGCAATGACGGGTTCTGTTGCGGTAACCGGAGCTTTTTCTGCAACAGGTTCTTTCCCGGCAGGCTTGGTTACGGGCTCTGCAGCTTTTTCAGGCTCTTCGGCAACGGGCTTTTTATCCGGCTCTGTTGCTTTGGGCTCGGCGGTTTTCGGCTTTTCCTGCACAGCTGGTTTGGCTTCTGCTTGTTTGGCCGGCGGATTAGCTGCAAGAACAGGTGGTGTTGGCTTGTTCAGCGGACGTGGTTCTTCAATATAAGGCGGCTCGTTCGGGTCAAAATCTACCAGTGCCGTAACCCGTTTGCTCATGGCTTCACGGTTTTTATTGATGTAGGTCAGGTTCTCTTTCACTAAAGGTGTTACCAGTTTATCGGCAGGATAGGTGAAAACAATCTTTTTCATGCTCTCTTCAAAGGCAGGCAGCTTGCTGGTATGACCTATTGCTAGGGCCTTAAGGTAATCTAGTTGCGCCGAAAATTGGTTTTGACCGAACTGCTGTTCGGTTTGCGCTATGGAGGCCAGCACGTTTCCGTATTGCTTTTGCAGGTATAAATCGTAAATGGTGTTATATGCACCTAACAGTGCCATAGCCTTTTCATCCCTTTTTTGCAGGTAATCGGGGTCGGCAATAACTTTGGCATATACCGATTCGGGGAATTGTTTTAGCAGCAGATTTTTGTATTCATCGGCTTTTGCCGGATCGGTATCGCTGTAAAGCCGGTACAGGTTATAATAAATGGCGGGCTTGTACGTATTGTCAGGGAATCGTTTGAGCAATATAAGGTATGTTTCAATAGCCTCTTGTTTGTCTTTCAGCTCATCCTTATAAAAATTTGCCACATCATAATAAGCATCAATGATCTTCTGATTGGATTTTTGCATCTGCTCATCGGTAAGCGGAAGCGCATCCAGGTATTTTTTACGAAGCGAGGCTTCATCGGGCTGAGGTGTTGAGTTGGCCCGTGCTTCATTCACATCCGATAAGGTTTTTTCGTTTAAAGGGATCTCGGGAGCCGTTTTCTCGCTGCGACGCCAGTTATCTTCCAGCTTGCGGTTACCCCATCGCCGTTTAAAATCCGAAAAGCCCTGGCTGATGGCCCCGGTATTGTTGAAATAGAACTTACCTTCGGTAATGGTTTTATTGTTGTCCGGAGCATCGATGCCCGCAAGAAAAGGGCCCGGAGTTTCGGGCGTTTCGCCGGTGGCTTTGTCAAGCTGTTCGCGTACCAGCTGGCCTATACGAAGGTCCCGCTGTGCTTCGGGCAGCCGGGCAATGCTTTGTAAGGAATCTTCCTCGGCGATAATTTCAAACCGTTTGGCCAGCAAATCCAGGTTTTTACTTTTCAGTTTGATAAGATCGTAGCCGGGATATGTGGGTTTGAGGCTGGTTAATGTACTGTCGTAGTAAGCCTTTGCCTTGGTATAAACGCCGTTTTTAAAATAGATCTCGGCCAGGCGGTAGTAGGCCAGCCCTTTCTGGTTCTGGTTTTTGGTGCTATTGCGGATCGCAAGATTGAAGTTCTCTATCGCATCATCCGTGCTTTTGCCCTTTAGGTAAGTATCCGCTATGCGAAAATAGATCTGATCTTTAAAATCGGCATTTTTATCTTCTTTTAACAGTGAGCGTAACCGTTTAATGCGATTTTCGTCATTGCCGGTTCCATCATTTTCCAGGTTTATCTGGTTAAGCATAGCGTTGAATGCCATCTCGAATGATGCATTGCTTTTTACTACCTTGCCGTAATTGGCATAAGCCTGCTCATTCATACCATTATTTTCCTGCAATTGTGCCAGCAGGTAATGCCACCGGATACGGTAATATTTACTGGTTCCGGCTTTCAGAGCTTTTTCGAGCATGGTTATGGCATGTTCCTGGTTGCCGGTGCGAATGTCAAACTGTGCCTGGGTGGCATAAATAGCAACGGCAATGCTCTTTTTTAACTTTTTGGCAGTTTGAACATAGTTTAGTGCGCTGTCCAGGTAAGCCGAGGCTTCGTCCGGCTTTTTAAGCTGTAGCAATGAACGGGCCTCCCAGCCCCAGGCTTCTGCACATAACGGCTTGTTTTGGGGATAGGTAACACTTACATATTTAAAGAATTCGGCCGCATTAAAATAATTGGCCTTATAATAATTCGCTTTACCGATCAGCAGGTAAGCATCGTCAACGTAATTGCTGTGCGCTTTATCATTAATAATGGCGTTGGCTTTTATAATTACCGAATCGAGATTGGTGCTTTCTGCCTGTGCCGAAGTTTCATTCGGCTCAACGTAAACGCTCAGTAAATGGTCGTAATCTACCGGTTGATTCTGTTCAATGTTCTCACGGCTTTGCCTGAGCAGCTCTTTGGCGTTAAATAAAATATTGTAGCGGGCTGTAAGATTTTGCATGCCGCGACTTGTTACCGTATCTTTATTACTTGCACATGCCGATACCAGGAGCAAAACCAAGCCGTAAATAATAGTTTTCAGGGATCTGTACCCGTAATAATTTTTAATAGCCACGCCAGATAATCAATTCAACAATAGATATACAGTGTCATGTCAACGGAATAATGCCTGGTTCAAGTACACTAAAACCAACCTGCTTTCAGGCTTTTTGACTCTTGAACCTTCCCCTTCTGACTTAACAACAGGTGGTAAATATACTATTTAGCTGTATATTGTTTAAACCGTATTAAAAAAGTTAATAGCTTTGCTGTCAGTTATGAATATGAACAAAGGTGATTTTGAGCGGGATAGGCGTGCTTTAAATAGTTATGCACGTTATAGCGGAATGGCTTTCCAGATGGTGGCCATCATTTGCCTGTTTGCTTTTGCCGGATATAAGCTGGATGAATACCGGAAGTCTGAGGAGCCAATTTTTACCGCAGTTCTAAGCCTGGTAGGTGTGATCATATCGCTGTACATAGTAATACGGTCTATTAAAACCAATAAACCTTGAACCTGAAAAAATATGTTGCCGGCTTTGCCGGTTTTACTATACTGCTTATTGGTGGTATATTATTAGTCCAACACATCGTTGGAGAGGCTTTTTTCATACCTAAATTCTGGGTGGTTTTTGGATTTATTGCTGTAACTACGCTTATTGCCAGTTTAGGTGCATTACAAGGTATAAAACGCAGCGGCGATTTGTCGGTATATATCATACTGGGAGCAACTACAATTAAGCTGTTGTTATGTATGGGGCTGGCTGTATTTTACCTGCTGAATTTTAAGGTAAAAGGGATGATTTTTGCCGCTGATTTTTTTTCTGTTTATTTATTATTTACAGCCTTTGAAGTTTATACTATATTGCATAACTTGCGCCACCAAAATAAAACGTAAAAATCACGCATTAAATGTATTTAAGCTACATTTTAAATTCAAAAAAAATCGCCCTGGGTGCGATTTTCGCTCTTTTTTTCGCTTTTGTGACCTCTGAGGTAAGCGCCCAGGATTCGGCTAATGCCGTTCCCGAAATGGTGGTGAAGGAGGTTAATCCCGAACATGCAGAAGAAAAGTTTGACCCGGCAGTAACCATATTAGAACATATTGGTGATGCTCACAGCTGGCATTTGTGGGGACATACTTCTCTTCATTTACCGGTTATTTTGTACACCCCGGCCGGTATCGAGATTTTCTGCTCAGGCGAGTTTCTGAATGAGCATCATGAATCGCGTGATTACACCGGAAAATATCATACTTACCGTAATGTAGCCGAGCATATAAAAATTGTAGGTACAGATGGTAACATTGATGAGGCAGCCAGTGCTCAAATCATCGACTTGTCTATCACCAAGAATGTGGCAGCCATGCTAATTAGCGTAGCGGTCATACTATTAATCTTCATCAGCGTTGCAGGTACTTACAAAAAGCGTGCTAATAAGGCGCCCAAGGGCTTGCAATCATGGGTTGAACCTATCGTGATCTTTGTGCGTGATGATATTGCCAAGCCGAACATCGGTTATAAATATGAGCGTTTCATGCCCTATCTGCTAACCGTATTTTTCTTTATCTGGGTAAATAACCTGATGGGACTTATCCCGATATTCCCGGGTAGCGCCAATGTAACCGGTAACATCGCGGTAACATTTGTTCTCTCGGTCATAGTATTGATCATTGTAAATATTAACGGTAATAAGTATTACTGGGGACATATTTTTAAGCCCGACGTGCCCTGGTGGTTGTTACCTATTATGTGGGTTGTTGAAATTACCAGTGTGCTCTCAAAGCCTTTTGCCTTAATGATCCGTTTGTTTGCCAATATAACTGCCGGTCACATTATTGTATTAAGCCTTATCTCTTTAATATTTATATTTAAAACGCTGGCTATGGCACCTGTATCTATAGCATTTGTTTTGTTTATGGATATACTGGAGCTGCTGGTAGGGTTTCTGCAAGCCTTTATTTTCACCATGCTTACCGCACTGTTTATCGGTACGGCTATAGAAGAACATCATCATTAATCATTCATAAAATCAGTTCAATAAATAAATAAAAACAATTATGGTAGGTTCAATTGCTGCATTAGGTGCAGGTTTATCAGCGATAGGCGCTGGTATCGGTATCGGACAGATTGGTGGTAAGGCTGTAGAAGGTATAGCCCGTCAGCCAGAAGCTGCTTCGAAAATTCAAACTGCTATGATCATCGCTGCAGCCCTTGTAGAAGGTGTTGCGCTGTTCGGTGTGGTAGTTTCATTGCTGGGTAATAATCCTGCATAAGTAATTAACAGTACAGGGAACCCTTATTGTAAGCGGTTGGCTGCAAACGGTTCCCTGTTCTTAACTGATCTGAAAAAATAATTAATTTAAAATACACATGGAATTAGTATCTCCAAGTATAGGTTTGGTTTTCTGGACATTGGTGACGTTTCTTTTCTTACTGTTATTGTTAAGGAAATTTGCGTGGAAACCGATCTTAGGTGCTATACATGATCGCGAACGCTCTATAGAAACAGCGCTTGCTTCGGCCGAACATGCAAAGGATGAAATGCAGCGCCTGACCAATGAAAATGAGCAGCTTTTAAAAGAAGCACGTGCCGAGCGTGATAAAATATTAAAAGAAGCTAAAGAGCTGAAAGATCAGATTGTAAACGACGCCAAAAAGCAGGCCCAGACAGAAGGCGCTAAGCTGATTGAAACTGCCCGGCATGAAATTGAAACGCAAAAGGCAGCAGCGCTTGATGAAGTGAAAAACCAGGTGGCTACGCTTTCGCTGGAAATTGCAGAGAAAATACTGCGCAAGCAATTTGAAGATAAAGATAAGCAACAGGCTTTGGTAGGCGATCTGTTGAAAGAAGTTAAATTGAATTAGTGATTAGTACAGAGATTTGCGTATTGCGGCCTGAAAGTCGTAAATCGTAAATCGTAAATCATCGTTATGTCTGAAATACAAGTAGCATCCAGGTACGCAAAATCACTGATCGATCTGGCAACCGAGCAAAACGCTCTGGAGCCCGTTAAAGGTGATGTTGAAAAGTTTATACAGGTTTGCCGGGAAAACCCGCAACTACTGGCAATACTTAGAAATCCGGTGATCAGCCCGTCTAAAAAGATTGCCATCCTTACCGATATTTTTGGCAGCAGCGTTCATAAGATTGTGATATCCTTTTTCAGGATAGTGACCAGCAAAGGCCGCTCTGAAATATTGTACGCTACAGCCAAAGAATTTATCAATGAATATAACAAGCGTAAGGGTATCATCAAGGCTACGGTAGTTTCAGCAGCTCCGCTAAGCGACGAAAATAAAAAGCAGATCACAGAAGTAGTGCAGCATGCAACAGGCGGGCAGGTGATTCTGGAAACTAAAACAGACGAAAGCCTGATAGGTGGTTTTGTATTGACCGTTGGCGATAAACAATTCGACGCAACCATTGCCAATAAGCTGAAGAACCTGAAAAGGCAGTTTGCACAAAAAACAATAGTTTAATATAAGGTAACACATAAAAAACTTTTTATACAATTATGGTAGAGGTAAGACCAGATGAGGTATCGGCAATTTTAAGACAGCAATTGTCGGGCTTTCAATCAGAAGCCGAACTGGAAGAAGTAGGTACCGTATTGCAGATAGGCGACGGTATTGCCCGGGTTTACGGCTTAACAAAGGTTCAATCGGGCGAGCTTGTTGAGTTCGACGGAGGCTTACAGGGTATTGTATTGAACCTGGAAGAAGATAACGTCGGTGTGGTATTGTTAGGTGCGTTCGATGAAGTGAAAGAGGGCGATACCGTTAGACGGACAAACCGCATTGCATCTATAAAAGTAGGCGATGGCATGTTAGGCCGTGTGGTTAATACATTAGGTCAGCCTATTGATGGAAAAGGACCTATCGCCGGTGAAACTTACGAAATGCCGTTAGAGCGTAAAGCTCCCGGTGTTATCTTTCGTCAGCCGGTTACAGAGCCGCTTCAAACCGGTATCAAAGCTATCGATGCCATGATCCCTATCGGTCGCGGACAGCGTGAGCTGGTAATCGGCGATCGTCAGACCGGTAAAACCGCCGTTTGTATCGATACCATTATCAATCAAAAAGAGTTTTACGAAGCAGGACAACCTGTTTTCTGTATCTATGTAGCTATCGGTCAGAAAAACTCTACCGTGGCTAACATTGTGCGCACTCTTGAAGAAAACGGTGCTATGGCCTACACAGTAGTAGTAGCTGCGTCAGCATCAGATCCTGCGCCAATGCAGTTCTACGCTCCGTTCGCAGGTGCTGCTATTGGCGAGTTCTTCCGCGATACCGGTCGTCCGGCACTGATCATTTACGATGACCTTTCAAAACAAGCTGTTGCTTACCGCGAAGTTTCCCTGTTGCTGCGTCGTCCTCCCGGCCGCGAAGCATATCCCGGAGACGTGTTCTACCTGCACAGCCGTTTGTTAGAGCGTGCCGCGAAGATCAACGCGTCTGACGAGATCGCTAAAAATATGAACGATCTTCCCGATTCAATCAAAGGAATTGTAAAAGGAGGCGGCTCATTAACAGCGTTACCTATTATCGAAACACAGGCAGGCGACGTTTCTGCATATATCCCAACTAACGTAATTTCTATTACAGACGGACAGATATTCCTGGAATCAAACTTGTTCAACGCCGGTGTGCGTCCGGCTATTAACGTAGGTATCTCGGTATCACGTGTAGGTGGTAATGCCCAGATAAAATCCATGAAAAAGGTTGCCGGTACGTTAAAGCTTGACCAGGCACAGTTCCGTGAGCTTGAGGCTTTCGCGAAATTCGGTTCAGACCTCGATGCCGCTACCAAATCTGTACTGGATAAAGGTGTGCGTAACGTAGAGATCCTGAAGCAAGGGCAGTTTTCTCCGGTTCCGGTAGAAAAGCAGGTAGCCATTATCTATATCGGAACAAAAGGCTTGCTGCGCAATGTACCGGTTAATAAGGTAAAAGAGTTTGAAAGCGAATTTACCCAGCAACTGGAAGTGCGTCATCCGGAAGT
Source organism: Pedobacter sp. BS3 (assembly GCF_008274585.1). Lineage (GTDB taxonomy): Bacteria > Bacteroidota > Bacteroidia > Sphingobacteriales > Sphingobacteriaceae > Hufsiella_A. The sequence continues at coordinate 34,890 of NZ_VTRT01000009.1, forward strand.
ATTACAGGCATTAAAGGCCGGTAAATTTGATGACAGCCTGACCAGCGTATTAGAAACCGTAGCGAAAGAGTTATCAGCGAAGTATTAAGATTTGAGACATCAGATTTGAGCTATTAGACCAAAGAAAGTCTGAAATCTAATAGCTCAAATCTCACATCTAAAGCAGAATGGCTAATTTAAAAGAAGTAAGAAACCGTATAGCATCTGTAAGCTCAACGCAGCAGATTACCAAAGCCATGAAAATGGTTTCGGCTGCCAAGCTGAAACGGGCTACCAATGCTATCGTTCAGTTGCGGCCTTATGCCAACAAGCTGAGAGATATTTTATCCAACCTCTCGGCCAGTCTCGAAGCGTCACATTCTCCGTACATCCAGGAGCGTGAGCCAAAGCGTGTGCTTATTGTGGCCGTAACCTCTAACCGGGGACTGGCAGGTGCATTTAACGCCAACATCCTGAAAGCCGTTAATCAACTGATCGCTACAAAATACGAGGCGCAATATCGCCAGGGAAATGTTTCTATTGCAGCGATTGGTAAAAAAGCGCAGGATTATTACGAGAAACGTAAATATAACGTAATTGGTAATAATAACGAGCTGTATAACGACCTGAGCTTCGAGAACACATCGAAAATCACCGAGGCCATTATGAAAGGCTTTGTTGATGGTGATTACGACCGCGTGGAAGTGGTTTATAACCACTTCAAAAATGCTGCGATGCAGTTTGTTTTCACAGAACAATTATTGCCGTTGCCGCGTCCGGAAGTTTCGAAAGAAAGCAATCTGCATAAGGTAGATTACATCCTGGAACCATCACAGGAAGAAATTGTAGAACAGCTGATTCCGAAATCTATCAAAGTTCAGCTGTACAAGGCTGTGCTTGATTCACATGCCTCAGAACACGGGGCACGCATGACAGCGATGGATAAAGCCACCGACAACGCCGGCGAATTATTACGCAACCTGAAGCTATCTTACAACCAGGCACGTCAGGCCGCCATTACAACCGAGCTTACCGAGATTGTGAGTGGTGCGGCAGCATTATCTAATGGATAAGATACTCAAATTATAAAATATAAAGCCTTGCTGAAAAGCAGGGCTTTTTTGTTGCAGCTTGTACTGTTTTTGTTACAGCAATACCGTTGTAGAGCGGTGTCCTTGATTTTGCCTCGCCAGACGGAATTTATAATTCCATCGCCGGTAGTCCCGGATTTTAAATCCGGCCTTTATGAGGGGCTTTAAGCGATCGTTGACGCGGTTAGTCATAAAAGTCTGCCTGCCCAGGTACAGCTTGCAGCGGATGCTGACTTTAAACGCATCACGAAGAGACGTTATTTCTTTAACTGGAAGACACTGCGAACCGAATGTATGATTTATAAGCTAACCTTAACAGGCAACCATGACATCCTGGGGCTGACGGGATTAGCCCTGCATCTCCCTAACACCTAAAACTGAGCTGAAACAACATTATATTGATAAGTATCACATGCTGCACTGACCACGGAGCAACAACTCCGTGATCAACTGTTGCGTCTCAAATTCAGGATAGAGGATTATATACGTACTGACGGCTATGATCCCGCATATACTTTCGGATATTTCCTGGAACAATACCTGCAGCTAACTCAGCGGAAGAAGAAAGAATTTGCCCATGATATCCAGATTCATGAAACACTGTTAAGCCAGATATTAAACGACCGCCGGGAGCCTACCGAGTCTATTTTTATCCGGCTGGAACTCCATTCAGGAAATACGATCTCCGCTATTAACTGGTTAAAACTGGCCGAAAAGAAAAAGAAGCACCAAATTAAAACCGACCATTCTTTAAGAGAACGGGAGCGACAGTATGTAAACAACAGATTATCAATTAGCTGCAGGGATTGGGGCGCCGGCCTTTCGTACGGGCGCTCTTAATCGTACAATAGTTGAATTAATTTAACCGGTCTGGGATAAATAAAATTCAATACCAGATCATTAAAAGCCAAACATGATACCGAACGACATATTTCTGAGGCCGCTTTGCGCCGGGCTGTTTTCAAACATATCGTTAAAATAATATTTAGCAAACAAACCGGCTCCGCCATAACCCATACGGGCATAGGCTCCGTAACGGAAACTGCTGAAATGGTAATCGTCTTTTACCTTTTGCTTGCCTTTTTCATCACTTATTTGCTTCACTTTCCCATTCAGCAGAAAGCCACCTTCCGGGCCAACCACTAACCGGAATTTTTTACCCCGGTTATCGTCTTTGGTCCGGAACTCAAATCCCAGAGGCAAACGCAGATAGCTTGCCGAAAAACGGTTCTTACTGTAATCAATAGCGTCTTCGCGATAACTCAAAACAGGCTGGTTAGGCAATATAGTGATGTTATTTTTCAGCCGTATCAGTGTCCAGTCGAACCCGGCGGCCAGGTACACTTTAAAGCTGCTGTTAAACCGGTAACCAAATTGCAGCACATCAAAACCTACCGTGCTGGTTTTCCAGGGTTTGTAAGCCAGAAACTGGTTTTGCGGCGATAACGTAAAGCTGCCATTATCCACCAGCTTGGTAAAGCCCAGGTCAAAACGTGTAAACGTAATGGAATATATTACCCCCGGCGCCTTGCTATGTTTTGTAGAATCGCTTTTACCGAGCCCGATGCTGCTTTCGCTGTTGATCACAATCGAAACCTGCTTCTTCTTTTTAACGGTATCCTGCCGCAAAGTATCTTGCTGACCAGCAAAGACTGTAGTGCCAGCCAAAACTACAAACGTTGTAAGTAAAAGATATTTCATTGGTTTATTTTTTATTTCTAAACGGCTATTAATGAAGCTTTAAAAGATTTTTGATCCCGAATGGTCGGGATTTCGTTTCACTCAACTTTTAATTATTTATTCCTGCTCCTGTATTTTACCAGACCCAAATTTATACCGGTTACTTCGGCACCTTCATCACTATCCTGGAATTGCAGCAGCTTTTCGGGCCGTTTGTCAACTTTGCTTACCACGAAATTGATAATATCGCCAACCGATTTTATTCTGGGCCGGGTTTGCGATACGGAATCTGTGGATAACCCCTGCTCTAAGTTTACGGCCGCCAGCGCTTGTTTTTGCCGTAACGCGGCTACCGGTACTGTCACTTGTTCGACGTTAACGGCGGGTATGGTTTCCTTTATTTCAGCAAGCTTTTCTGAAGGTTGAACTGTTGCTGCCGAATCTGCGCCATTCAACACGATTCCCTTATTACCCGATGTATTGCTATCCACGTTGTTTATTCTGCCCGGAATTTTTACGACCTTTTTTTCATGTGAAGTTGAAATATCCGGTTTCACAGCGGTGTATACGGGAATTTTCTCCTCCTGCTTTACAGGAGATACCGTTGCTTCCGGTTTTTTGACCTTACGAGCCTGTATAATTACCTGCGACTGCGGCCGGAACCAGAACCAGGCAACGCTTATCACTACTATAATACTTGCCGCCATCCACAAAAAAGAATATCTCTTTTTCCGAACAGGCCTGCCATCCAGTTCATCAGCTATTTTTGCCCAGAGATTTACGGCCGGCTCAACTTCAAATCCTTCAAACTTTTGCCGAAAAAAGGTATCAAATTCCTTATCCTGTATAGTTGGCATAATTATTTCCCTCCATTTTTATGATCTTTTCCCTCAACATTGCCCTTGCACGAGATAATTGCGATTTAGACGCTCCTTCGGATATTCCCAGCCTTTCGGCTATTTCCTTATGCGAAAAGCCCTCCATCACATACATATTAAATACCAAACGATAACCTCCGGCCAGCTCCTGGATACATTTTAACAGATCTTTTACCTCAAGACCATTCATATCAAATACATGCTGCGGCTCGTTATACACCTCATCAATAGGTATCACATTCAGCATGCGCTGATTTTTACGGTAAACCTCAATGGCAGTGTTCACCATAATCCGTCTTATCCAGCCTTCAAAAGAGCCATCGCCCTTAAAATCATCCAGCTTTTTGAATACTTTAACAAAACCCATTTGCAACATATCTTCCGCTTCGCTGCTGTCTTTGGCATACCGCATACATACGCCCAGCATTTTAGACGCCAGCTTTTTGTAGAGCAGTTCCTGGCTTTTCCGGTTACCCTGCCTGCATCCTTCCAGCAAATCGTCAATCGTAAACGAATGTTCCAAATTCATGTCCTGTTTGCTTATAGATGCCGGCCAATGCCAAATAGTTGCATGAAGGATGTTATTTTTCTGATTTTTTCCCGAAAAGTTTAAAATCCTGCTTATAAACCAGGAAAAGCGAATGGTACAGCTCAAACTTTTTGGTTGGCAAATCCAGATCCATTACCGGCTCTAACCTTACATCGATATAAAAATGTGGTATTAATTGTTGCTGAAAAGCATACCGGATAAATAACAGTTGCCGGTGTTTCCGGCTTTGCCCTTCCTCGTATATTTTTTGTGAGACTGACTGAAACAAGGGCATGCCTAACGGCGAGAAATAACCATTGGCATTCCAGTAGCTTCCGGTTAAAGAACCGTACCGGGTATCGATGCCCCCGTTCAGATATACGCCCTTGCCGGAGGGATATGGAAGCAAAGGGGTATTAGACAGCTCATTAAAATAAACAAAATAATTTTCGGTGCGTATCTTTTGCACAAAACCATTCGTTTTATATTCAAAACGAAATCCGGTAGCCGTGTTCAGTAAGGTCTGGATAGGTTTATCAAGCGTATCAATCTGTCCACCCTGGTGAAAAATAGTTAATTGCAGCGGTAACGATAGCCGGACGTTATCGTCGGCAAGAAGCCTGATATCAGAAGACACACCGGCTAGTATCTGCTCCTGCTGCGGCGATGGCTTATAGATCATCCGGCGCCAGTTAATAAAGGCATCTAAAAACAAGGAGGGTTTGTTGAACAGGAACTGCGTACCGTATTCTACCGGGTTATTAATGCGGTTTTCTACATCAAATAATGGTTCTATAAAACGATGATGTACGTTTCCTTCAAGCACACCGTTAATAAAAGCAAAATTGTCTTTTTGATATTTGATGCTAAAGAGGGGATACGTTTTGTAGATACCCTCTCCGCCAAAATCTTTGCGCACATGGATGCCACCCATTATCGCTAACTGCGGATGAACGTAATAAACCAATTGTGGTTCCAACTGAAGCCCGTACAAAGTATAACCATCCTGGAAATGATTATAAAATTCGTAATTACGCAGGTAATTAAAGTTATTAACGCTTAAATACAGACTGCCCGTGCGGACACTGTCGGGACGGATACGATATTCCAGGCTGTCGTTTGTAATTTGGGCGTATGCCGATATGCTGATTAGTGACAGGCACAAACCTTGTATCAATTTCTTCATCGTGATGAATTTAAAAACAAATATGGCATAAAAAAACCTCCGGGCATATCCGGAGGTTCAAGTTATTTCATTCTCTTAATGTATTCCCATAAACAGGCGTTTCCAGCGTATTTTATTCAGGAACGAGCCGTTAGCATCCCAACTCATCCACACAAATAACGCTTTACCAACAATGTGGTCTTCGGGCACAAACCCCCAGAAGCGTGAATCGAGTGAGTTGTGGCGGTTATCGCCCATCATCCAGTAATAATCCATTTTAAAAGTATATGAAGTAGCCGGCTTGCCGTTAATAACCAGGCTGTTGCTGTCCGGCTGGGCTACCTGATTGCCCTCGTAAACCTCAATGGCCCGTTTATAAAACGGAATGGTTGTGCTATCCAATGTTACTGTCCAGCCTTTTTTAGGGATAATAATGGGGCCATAGTTATCCTCATTCCATTTGTAACGCGGGTTATGCGGAAATACCTGCGGCTCGTAATCACCTGCCGGACGAATGACCGGCTGCACCGATCTTACGTTTGCCCATTTCCTGATCTCCTCGGCCTGGTCTCCCGTCATATAAAAGATATAATCATCTGCTGTTGCACGCTGCACATCGATATCCATATCCTGCAATGTTTCAGGATTAAAATCGCTGCCGTCTGATTTTACATAATAGGATGTTTGTCCGAAATGCGGGGTTTCGGCCGGTTTGCCGTTAACATACACCTGGGTATTGATAATTTTCAGCGTATCGCCGGGGATACCCTGGCAGCGTTTGATATAATTTTCCCGCTTATCAACCGGCCGGCTTAGCGGTGGATCGGCTTCCATCGGGTAATTAAACACTACTACATCCTGCCGCTTTATTTTCTGTAATCCCGGCAAACGGTGATATTTTAGCTCAATGCCATCCCAATAGGCTTTTGTGCCTATAATAGGCATGGTATGATGCGCAAACGGGAAGGCAATTGGAGTCATCGGTGTGCGGGCGCCATAGTTTAGCTTGCTGACAAACAAGAAATCGCCAACCAACAAGGATTTTTCCATCGAGCCGGTAGGGATGGTGTAGGCCTCAATGAACAATCCCCGGATCAGCGTAGCCGCAATAACCGCGAAAATAATGGCATCTACCCATTCACGGCTTTTACTTTTCTTTTTTTGCTGTTTTTCAGGATTCTTTTTCCAGAATTTCCAATTCATTATGTTATATGTTAAAATCAAACATGTCTTTAACCGAATAGAACCCGGTTTTGCCCTGCAGCCATTCGGCAGCCAGCACGGCTCCCAGAGCAAAGCCGGCACGGCTGTGTGCGGTGTGCTTAAATTCGATCTCGTCTACCTCAGAGCTGTATATTACCGTGTGCGTACCGGGCACATCTTCAATGCGGTGCGATTCAATAAGCAGTTGGCCGGGTTTGGTTACAATTTGCTCCTGCCCCACCACTTCATTAACCCATTCGTTTTTACGATCCAGGTTTTCTACAATACCTTCGGCAATGGTCATAGCTGTCCCGCTCGGTGCATCCAGCTTTTGGGTATGATGTATTTCTTCTACCTGCACCTCATACTGCGGGTAGCGGTTCATGATTTTGGCCAATACCTTGTTCACAAAGAAAAACACATTAACGCCCACACTAAAGTTTGATGCATACAGCAGCGATTTGTTACCGGCCTCGCATTTATCTTTCACCGTTTGCAGGCTGCCATACCAGCCGGTTGTACCAATTACCAGGGGTACATCCGCATTAAAACAGGCATCGATATTCGCCAGCGCTGATGCCGGTGTACTGAAATCAATAGCAACATCGGCTTTTTGCAGGTTCTCTGTAGTTAAATCGTGTAAATTGTGCTCGTCAATTTTAAGTGCAATGGCGTGACCCCTGTCTATAGCAAACTGCTCAATAATACGGCCCATTTTACCATATCCTAATAAGGCAATATTCATAAACTCATCATTTTATAATTGTGCGGAAGATGCATAATATTTTTGTTTTACCCAAACGCGTCAGAAAGATAACGTAAATTGCAACGACGGCACTGCCGCCTGGTAACTGTATAACGATGGCTGCATTTGTATGGTTGGCGACACATTGAACGACAGATCACTGCCAATATCATACCTGAACATTTTGGCATCCACATACGCATCTATTACCTGTATGGTGTGCATAGCCAGCATTCCCAGTATGCTCAGATCACGGTTCCGGCGATAAAAATCCTTGGCGCTTATTAGTCCCGTTGTGCTGTATATCGCATATTTTGAACCTTCAGGCGGTTGATCATCATGCAAGTACCGGTATTGCACTTCTTTTAATATGCTATGATAATACCGCTGGTTAAATTCCAGTGCCAGACCGATAGAAACGTATCCCCCATACACAATGGGCAATTTCCACCAGCGTTTATTGGTGATCTGCCCCCAGCCGGGGATAATGGCAGAGCGTGTAGCCGCACGACGCGGCATTGCCTCAAGCGCCAAACGGGCAGAATCTTTAACTACCTCATTCTTTTTGGGTTGCGCCTGTACCGGCGATGCTTTGCGGAGCGTATCCGACTTTTTAGTTTTTGCATCGGGGTTAGCCATAGCACTGTCCACTTTTATAAAAGCAGTATCGGTTTGCGAAAATGCGTTTAACCCATAAAACAGGCTAACTAATGCTATCAGAACCCCAAAACGCATTACCAGTCTAATAATTCAAGTATCCGGCTCAGATCATCTTCCGAAGTAAATGGAATCTCTATAGCTCCTTTGCCCTGTCCCTGCACTTTCAGTTTTACCCGCGAAGAAAATTTAGAGGCCAGATCATCTTGTATCTTTTGATATTGAAAAGAAAAACTACCGGTATTCTGAGCTTTTTTCTTTAAGGTCCGATTCTGCATATCGCGAACCAGCTCTTCGGCCTTACGGACGGATAATGATTTAGCAATGATCTCTTTGAGCACAAACAGCTGCTTGTCTACATCATCCAAACCTAAAATAGCCTTTGCATGGCCCATGGAGATAGTTTCATCGCGTATAGCAACCTGTATATCGGGTGGTAGTTTCAGCAACCGCAAAAAGTTGGTCACTGTCGACCGGTTCTTGCTTACCCGTTCGCCTAATTCTTCCTGCTTTAAGTTGCATTCTTCTATCATCCGCTGAAAGCTCAGAGCAACCTCTATGGGGTTCAGGTTTTCACGCTGGATATTTTCAATCAGCGCCATCTCCAGCATCTGCTGATCGTTAGCAGTACGGATATATGCCGGAATTTCGGTCAGCCCGGCCAGCTTTGATGCCCGTAGACGGCGTTCGCCGGAGATAAGCTGATAGCTCGACCCGGCTTTACGTACGGTGATAGGTTGTATCAGCCCCTGTAGTTTTATGGACTCTGAAAGCTCCTGTAAAGCCTGCTCATCAAATTCTGTACGCGGCTGGAACGGATTAACTTCTACCTGGCTTATCTTTATATGACTAATATTTCCCGGCGATACTGCTCCTGCAACGGGTGTTTCCGGATGGGTGCTCTGAATAGACTCAGAATCGTTCAATAACGCACTTAAGCCCTTGCCTAAACCTGTTTTCTTTTGGTACGTCATTTACTGTTATGCGGTTTCCTGTTTAACTTCAACACCTGCTTCTTTAGAAAGGCCGTTTTTGCGAATGATCTCACGGGCCAGGTTCAGGTAATTAATGGCTCCCTTGCAGCTGGCATCGTGCATAATAACCGACACACCGAAACTTGGCGCCTCGCTTAAACGTGTATTACGCTGAATGATGGTATCAAATACCAGCTCCTGAAAATGTGTTTTCACCTCCTCAACTACCTGGTTTGAAAGCCGCAGACGTACATCATACATGGTTAATAAAATGCCTTCTATCTCCAGACTGGTGTTGAGCCTGTTCTGAACAATTTTTATGGTATTAAGCAGCTTGCCTAAACCTTCCAGCGCAAAATATTCGCATTGTACCGGTATGATCACTGAATTTGCCGCTGTAAGCGAGTTAATGGTAATTAATCCCAGCGACGGTGAGCAATCTATAATAATGAAATCATAATCGTCACGTACGCTGTCCAGCACCGCCTTCATTTTGTATTCACGGTCGGGCAGGTTGATCATTTCTATTTCAGCGCCAACCAGGTCTATATGCGCCGGCAACAGATCCAGAAATGGTGTATCTGTTTTCTGGATAGCTTCTCTGGGGTCTACCTCATTAATAATACATTCATAAATACTGGCTTTGATGGTTCTGGGATCAAACCCGATACCTGATGTTGAATTGGCCTGCGGATCGGCATCTACCAGTAAGGTTCTGTACTCTAAAACCGCCAGACTGGCTGCCAGGTTTATGGATGAGGTGGTTTTACCTACGCCTCCTTTTTGATTAGCTAACGCGATGATTTTACTCATTTAACTATTGAATATAATTACAATATAATGATGAGAGCGGCCCTTTTGATAGCAGCAATTAATGATTAAAACACTAATTTTACCGCATTTTACGGGTGTCTCAACAACCCGCTAAGATACGAACTTTAACTTATTTAACTCCGGGTGTTCACGCTCGTTTTACACATATTATCCACAACATGACCACTATTGTTGCAGCTACAAACCGTACAGGAAGTTATACGCTTAAACTGGCTATTTATTATCAGAAAAAATTAAAAGAGCAGGGCGTTGATGCCGGTATATTGAATCTGCTGGAACTTCCCGACAACTTATTACATACGGATCTATACGGAAAACGCAGCGCCGAATTTATGCCTATACAGAATGTGGTAACGGCTACAGAGAAATTCCTGTTCGTTGTGCCTGAATACAACGGAAGCTTTCCCGGCGTATTAAAAGTATTTATTGATGCCTGCCAGTTTCCGGACAGCTTTTATGGCAAAAAAGCGGCTTTACTGGGCTTATCATCCGGCAAATACGGAAACATCCGCGGCATTGAGCACTTTACCGGTATTTGCCATTACATTAACCTGCACGTGATGCCGCTTCGACTGCATATTCCGCACATTAATAAGGAATTTGACGAGAACGGCGATCTGTTCAAGGAAGATACCGTGAAGTTTACCAACCAGCAGATAGAACGTTTTATAGCGTTTTAGGGGTATGAGATGTTAGATGTTAGATGTTAGATGTTAGATGTTAGATGTTAGATGTTAGATGTTAGATGTTAGATGTTAGATGTTAGATTTGAGATATTAGACTTTAGGCTCAAAACTGGATATCCGAATTTACTGATCTTAATTTCACGTGAGTTCGGGTTAAGGCGCAGGCTCGTCCCGGTTTGCAATCGGGATGCCATAAAACGGCGTTTGCAACGCCGCGATGCTGCTTAAAACAAACAAAGGCCGCTATTACCGGCGTTATAAACGCCGGAGATTTATGCACTCGTTTTGCAAACGAGCGCAAACAGGCGCCTATACTTTAACCGGCCGCGATGGCACAAGCCAAGCCTGCTCACAGCACCCCCTTAAGCTTGCGCCAGTTATAATTTCGCTTAACGTTTGACTTTCAACTTTAGAAGTTAAACGTCTATTCGTGCATAACGTGCATTTTTCTCAATAAATTCACGACGCGGAGCAACCTCATCGCCCATCAGCATCGAGAAAATATGATCGCAATCGGCGGCATTCTCAATAGAAACCTGGCGCAATGTACGGGTATCAGGGTTCATGGTGGTATCCCACAACTGCTCGGCGTTCATTTCGCCCAAACCTTTATAACGCTGTACGTGCACACTGTCTTCCTTGCCTGCTCCTTTTAACCGCTGAATAGCCGCATCACGTTGTTCGTCATTCCAGGCGTACTCCTGCTCTTTACCTTTTTTAATTAAGTAAAGCGGCGGAGCTGCAATGTACACATAGCCATTCTCAATCAGCTCTTTCATGTACCGGAAGAAGAAGGTCAGTATCAGCGTGGTAATATGCGAACCGTCCACGTCGGCATCCGTCATCACAATAATGCGGTGGTAACGCAGCTTTTCAAGGTTCAGCGCCTTATGATCTTCGGCAGTACCAATGCTTACGCCAAGAGCCGTAAACATGTTCTTGATCTCCTCGTTCTCGTAGATCTTATGCTCCATAGCTTTCTCTACGTTGAGAATTTTTCCCCGCAGCGGCAAAATAGCCTGGAAATTACGGTCACGTCCCTGTTTAGCAGTACCACCCGCAGAATCTCCCTCTACCAGGTAAAGCTCGCATTGAGCCGGATCATTATTCGAACAGTCGGCCAGCTTACCGGGCAAGCCGGAGCCACCCATCACACTTTTACGCTGAACCACCATTTCGCGGGCCTTACGGGCAGCAATACGTGCGGTAGCAGCAAGAATCACTTTATTAACAATGGCTTTCGCCTCGCGGGGATTTTCTTCCAGGTAGTTACCCAGAATTTCGCCAACGGCAATATTTACCGCACCGCTAACCTCGTTATTTCCCAGCTTGGTTTTGGTTTGCCCTTCAAATTGGGGTTCCTGTACCTTTACCGAAATAACGGCGGTTAAACCTTCACGAAAGTCATCACCAGTAATTTCTACCTTAGAGTTTTTCAGCAATCCCGATTTATCGGCATAAGCCTTTAAGGTGCGGGTCAATCCACTTCTGAAACCGGCCACGTGTGTTCCGCCTTCAATGGTATTGATATTGTTTACGTAAGAGTGCACATTCTCCGAAAAAGTATCGTTATACTGAAACGCAAGCTCTACGGGGATGCCTTGCTTAATACCTTCCAGGTAAATTGGCTCTGGAATAAGCGGCGTACGCGTTCCGTCAAGGAATTTTACAAACTCCTGCAGTCCACCTTCAGAGAAGTAGGTTTCGCTTAAAAAGCTGCCATCTTCCTGAACCACACGCTCATCTGTTAACGATAGCCGGATGCCCTTATTCAGGTAAGCCAGTTCACGTAAACGTGCGGCCAGCGTATCAAACTTATATTCTGTAGTCAGTGTAAATATTTCCGGGTCGGGCTGAAAAGTCTGGATAGTTCCCGTACGGTCACTTTCGCCGATAACCTTTACATCAAACAGCGGTTTTCCACGCTCGTACTCTTGCGTAAAGATCTTACCCTCGCGGTGAACAACCGTTTTAACATGGGTTGAAAGCGCATTTACGCACGATACACCCACGCCGTGCAATCCACCCGAAACCTTATACGTATCCTTATCGAACTTACCGCCGGCATGTAAAACCGTCATCACAATTTCCAGGGCCGATTTCTTCTCTTTGGTGTTTATCCCGGTAGGGATACCACGCCCGTTATCTTCAACTGTAATGGAATTGCCTTTGTGAATGGTAACTTTAATATCGGTACAATAACCGGCAAGCGCCTCGTCAATGGAGTTATCTACAACCTCGTATACCAAATGGTGAAGTCCCTTGAATCCGGTATCACCAATGTACATGGAAGGGCGTTTTCTAACCGCTTCCAAACCTTCTAAAACCTGTATATTATCTGCTGAATAATTAGATCTGTCTGGCTTTTCTTCGCTCATATATGGTTTAAACTATATCCTTCAAAGATACGATTTTTATGGCAGACTCCGGCCCTAATGTGGATAAAAAGACAACTGTTAGCTAAGAAGCTGTCTAAATTTTATAGAAAGGTTTTACAGGTTTAATTAGGGGCTGACATTAGTATCTGCGATCTTAGCTTAACGCTACTTTCTTCGTTTTATAATAGCCTTGCTCTAACTTTTGTTGTACCTCAGAGAAAGCGTCTACCGTACGTTTAACATCATCCAGCGAATGTGCTGCTGTTGGTATAATACGCAGCTCAATTAACCCTTTAGGGATAACCGGGTAAACTACGATAGAGCAGAATATGCCGTAATTTTCCCTGAGATCCATCGTTATCGCGGTAGCCTCATTCAAGTCGCCTTTTAAGAAAACCGGGGTAACCATGGTATTGGTGGCGCCAATATCAAACCCTTTTTCTTTCAGACCATTTTGCAGGGCTGTTGCTATAGTCCAAAGTTTCTCACGCAATTCAGGACGGCTTTTAAGCAGCTCCAACCGTTTTTTCAATCCCATAACCATAGGCATGGGCAACGACTTGGCAAAAGTCTGCGAGCGCATATTATACCGCAGGTAATTTACAATATCTGTTGTGGAAGCTACAAAGGCGCCTATTCCGGCCATTGATTTGGCAAAAGTGCCGAAATAAACATCCACATCGTCCATGCAATTCTGTGCCTGATGTGTTCCGGCTCCTGTTTTACCCATGGTTCCAAAGCCATGCGCATCGTCAACCAGCATGCGGAAGCTGAATTCTTTTTTAAGCTCAGCGATTTCCTTTAGCTTACCTTGTGCGCCCGACATGCCAAACACACCTTCGGTTATCAGTAAAATGCCGCCGCCATTCTGCTCGGCTAATTTAGAAGCCCGCTCTAACTGCTTACGGCAGCTTTCTATATCGTTATGCTGGTATACAAAACGTTTACCCATGTGCAGCCGCACGCCGTCAATAATACAGGCATGAGATTCTGCATCGTAAACGATCACATCGTTACGGTCTACCAGGGCATCTATAATAGATACCATTCCCTGGTAACCATAGTTCAGCAGAAATGCATCTTCCTTACCCACAAACGCTGCCAGGTCTTTTTCCAGCGACTCATGATTGGTTGAATTACCAGACATCATACGGGCGCCCATCGGGTAAGCTAAACCGTACTCCTGAGCCGCTTTGGCATCTGCCTCGCGAACTTCGGGATCATTCGCCAGACCCAGGTAATTATTCAGGCTCCAAACCAAATGTTCTTTACCCCTGAATTTCATGTGGGGGCCAAGCTCTCCTTCCAGCTTGGGGAAAGAAAAATAACCATGAGACCATTTCAGATGCTGACCTATGGGCCCCATGTTTTTCGATATTTTATCAAATAAATCCAAGTGATATATTAATTAAGTTAAAAGTAAAAATTCAAAATTAAGAACCTAAGTAGCTCAATATCAGAAAGATGAAGCCACATATTCATTTACTTATCAACGTTATTGAATAAATAAATTCAAAAACATCGCAAATTTATGATTTATACAGGCTACAGGCAACAGAAATTGAACTATAGTTCAATAACTTATGCCAACCAAACAAAAAAGGCTGCCTTTTAGAGGCAGCCCGCATGTTGTAGCTTAATCTACATTATCGTGCAGAAAAGAATTGTTAGGCCTTATTTCGGTTATACCATCTTCATTAGACAGTGTAAACCTTGAAACCTGTGATTCTGATGAATGGGGCACTTGTTGCAAAGGCATTTGCCTACGTTTATAGGCCGGCTCATTTTCAAGCTCCTGCAGGCCATTTGCCGTACGAAGCTTCATGCTCAGGTCTTTTAAACGTAAAATACGTTCTCTCGATTTGCGGAGCTGCTCTTCTATCGATTCATCGGTTTTATTCTCATCAGGGTTATATGCCGGCGTAGCAACCGGAGTTTCTGCTGCCACAGGCTGAACTGGCTCTGGTTCGCTTACAGGCTCACCAAACTGGAATATACTGTCTGTACTTTTTATGCTGAAAGCCACCGGAGATTCTTCTTCCGCATTCGCCGATTCTTTCTCATCCTCTTCGGTTAGCGTATGTTTTATAACCTGCGGCAATTCAGGCTCTTTAACGGTATTACTATATATGTTACCGAACAGATCGGGTTGAGTTTCTTTTTCAGGTTCACGCACTTTCATTACGGGAACTGCCCGTTCTTCTTTCTCTGCAAGCGGTTTGGTTTCTTCAATGAAAGCGTTAACCGGCTTGATCATCGGGGCATTATCGGGGGTAAGCACCGATATTTTCTTTTGTTGCTGACGCTCAACAGCCCGTTCTTCCATGGTTTGGAAACCGGTGGCGATAATGGTCACAGATAGTTTTTCTTCCAGTGTTTCATCCACGCAGTTACCCCATATCAGATCGGCGGCCAGACCAGCTTCTTCCTGGATATAATCGGTAATGATGCTTACCTCATCCATAGAAACTTCTTTTGATCCTGAACTGATGTTCAGCAGGATATAGCGGGCTCCTTCAATTTCATTATCTTTCAGCAATGGCGAGGCCAGCGCCCCCTCTACGGCCCGTAATGCCCGGTTCTCTCCTTCTGCAGCATAGCTTCCCATGATGGCCACACCGCTATCCTGCATTACCGTACGTACATCTTTAAAGTCTACGTTGATGTATCCGGGAATGGTAATGATCTCGGCAATACCTTTGGCAGCCGTTGTTAAAATATTATCTGCCTGTGCAAAAGCAGCGCTGAGTGTCAGGTTTCCGAATATCTCGCGTAAGCGGTCGTTTGAAATGACCAGGTAAGAATCTACATATTTTTTAAACTCTTCCAGCCCTTCTTCCGCCTGCAGTTTACGGCGTTTTCCTTCAAAAGAAAATGGTGTTGTTACAATACCTACGGTTAAAATATCTAACTCTTTGGCAGCTTTGGCAATGATGGGGCTGGCTCCTGTGCCTGTACCGCCACCCATACCGGCAGTAATAAACAGCATTTTGGTATTGGTTCCCAGCATGCGTTTTATCTCTTCGATATTCTCAATAGCCGAATTTTTACCAACCTCAGGAATAGATCCTGCACCCATACCTTCGGTAAGGCTTGCACCTAACTGAACTTTATTGGGTATGGGGCTTAATTCCAAAGCCTGTGCATCCGTATTACAGATAATGAAATCAACACCCGTAATCCCTTGCCTGTACATGTGATTTACGGCATTTCCACCGCCTCCTCCAACACCTATTACCTTGATGATGGATGATCTTTCTTTGAGCATTTCAAACTGCATATCGCTGATATTGAGTTAAGTAGATTTTATTTTTACACCACCAGTTCTAACTGTAATATTAAAACTTTTTCCACACACGTTTTCCACAAGTGTTAAAAATGTGGAAAAATCGCCGTTTGTTGATAATTTTTTATTTAATGTAATCTTCATCCTTAATGTCGTCTTTGATCCAACCGCCTGCTTTTTTCAAAATAATGTCAAGTATAGAACCCGGCTTCTTTGGTTTTTCGCCTTCAGATTCGCCTGAACGGGGTTTCTGATTACGCCATTCCTGCAATTCTTCAGTCTTCTGAATTCCTTTTATTAATAAGCCTATACCTGTAGCATATAACGGACTTTTCAGCTCTTCGTATACATTCTTTGGCAATACTTCATTTTTTGCCAGGTGCTCATTAGGATATCCCACGCGGCAATCAAGTCCCGTATTATACTCCACCAACTGCGACAAGTGCTTCAGCTGTGCGCCTCCACCGGTTACAACAATACCCGCAATAAGTTTCTTTTCGTAACCGGATGCCTTGATCTCATGATATACATAGTCGATGATCTCTTCCATGCGGGCCTGTATAATATGGGCCAGGTTTTTTACCGAAATTTCCTTTGGCTCGCGACCACGCAACCCCGGAACGCAGATGATCTCGTTATCTTTATTTTCTGCAGCCAGGGCAGAACCGAAACGGATCTTCAGCAGCTCGGCCTGGTTACGCATTACCGAGCAACCTTCACGGATATCCTCGGTTACAATGTTGCCGCCAAAGGGTATTACGGCTGTATGCCGGATGATCCCTTCGTGGAAAATAGCCAAATCTGTAGTGCCGCCGCCAATATCAACCAGTACTACACCGGCCTCTTTCTCGTCTTCGCTCAATACAGCTTCTGACGAGGCCAGAGGTTCCAGGATAAGCTCCTGGGTTTCCAGGCTGGCATTATTTACGCATTTCAGAATGTTTTTTATGGCGCTAACATGCCCCGAAATGATATGAAAATTTGCCTCAAGCCTTACACCGGCCATCCCGATAGGATCCTTAATACCCGGCTCATTATCAATGGTAAACTCCTGGGGCAGTACGTGGATGATCTCCTCGCCGGGAGGCATTACCAGCTTGTACATATCTTCAATGAGCTTATCGATATCCTTACGCTGGATCTCGTTATTCAGATCTTTACGGGTGAAGATACCGCGATGCTGCAAGCTTTTAATGTGCTGGCCGGCTATACCCACGTTCACAATTTTAATATCAACGTTTGATTGTGCGCTGGCCTGCTCCACCGCCTGTACAATGCTCTGCACGGTTTTCTGGATATTTGAAACCACACCCCGCGTTACACCCGAAGATTCGGCTTTGCCAATGCCTAAGATCTCTATTTTACCATGATTACTGCGCCTTCCAACAGTAACACAGATCTTGGTGGTACCAATATCCAATCCTACTACTATTGGCGAGCTTTTTGATTGCGCTGTCGAACTTTTATCCATAACTTATTGCGTTAATATTTTTACTGTATCCTGTTTATCCTGTTGCATGCTATCAACCCTGGCTGCATGAGCAATAGCGGCCTTTTTAAGCGCCAGACTATCGGCTGCCGTATTTTTAACTCCTACCACCTGGTGAGCATATTTTATATTAATGATCTTATAGGTATCCCAACCCACTTTAGGCATGGCTTGTTTATAGAAAGCCAGCAAATTCCTGAATTTATTTTCCAGCGAATCGGCATTGCCCAGAACAATGCGCTGATTACCTACCCGTGGTATCATTTCTATCTCGCTTTTTTCGTTCACAAACAATTGCTCGATCTGGTTGCTCCACAGGCTGTCTTTTTCTATAAAGGATGCCGTTGTAAATAGATCACGGGCTACACGGGTTTTCAGGGTATCTACCCGGTTGGTAAAATCTTCTAATATAAACCCGTTTGCGGCCAATACCCGTGCCGTAAAATTCTGCGACATCGGGATCTTCAACCCGTTTTTATCGATATAAAAATCCTGGTTGGTGACATTCAGCACCCGCAGTACGGGAATCCGCTGCCGTACTTTTACCTGAATGGTTCCATCCATATCCATATACACACGGGCATCTTCTATAAAAGGATTGTTCCTCAGATCGTTTTCGAGCCGGTGTATATTGATGCGGTTAACCATGCGTCCCAATAGCTGCCCCTGGCTTCGGGTCAGGATACGGTCTACCTCGCTTCGCTCTATCAGGTTATCGCTTCCGGGAATAAGCACTTTGATATCTTTACACCGTACACCGTCTTTTTTCACGTTAATAAAACTCATAAGCACAACAAGCCCGCTCAGGCAGACCAGCCAGATAAACGTATATAAAACCGCTCTCCAGTTAATGCGCTTCCACATGGTTCAACAGGTGCTTTAAAGGTTCAACCAATGTATCAATATCCCCTGCTCCTACTGTCAGCAGCAGCTCAGGGCTTGTTTGCTTAATATATGCTTCAACCTCATTTTTATTCAATTCTTTTTTATCGGGTATGGTGACCCCATCTAACAGCATTGCCGATGTTACGCCCGGTATCGGCAATTCCCTTGCGGGATAGATGGGCAGCAGTATCAGCTTATCGGCCAGACTCAATACTTCTGAAAAACCCGCCGCAAAATCGCGTGTACGGGTAAACAAATGCGGCTGAAAGATGACCGTCAGCTTTTTACCGGGATATAAGCTTTTTACGGCTGTGATGCAGGCCCGTAATTCTTCAGGATGATGGGCATAATCGTCGATATAAATATGCTCATCTGTTTTCACGATATATTCAAACCGCCTTTTTACTCCCTTAAAGCTGCCTAATGCCGCTTTTATTTTTTGCGGGTCGATATCCAGCAGCAATGCTGCCTGAATGGCCGCCACGGCATTTTCCACGTTATGTTTGCCTGGAATGCCTAAACGGATATCCGGAATACGGGTTTTGCTGTTTACAAAGTCGAAATAAAAATCGCCGCCGGCTATACGGATATGCTCTGCAAAAGCGTCGGCCGGCTCTGTGGCCGAATAGGCCAGACCTTCGTTAAGCGGTAATCCTTTCCGGTGAATCAGCGTACCGCCGCTTTTCAGCTGAGCGGCAAACATCCTGAACGATTCTGTCAGATGGTCTTTATCACCATAAATATCCAGGTGGTCGGCATCCATCGAGGTGATGATGGCTATATCCGGGTATAGTGTCAGGAATGAACGGTCATATTCATCGGCTTCAACCACCAGGGTATTATTATTGCCGAACAATACGTTGGTATTGTAATTCCCGGTAATACCGCCCAGGAAAGCAGAGCAATCATAACCGGTATCTTTCAGAATATGCGCCACCATGCTGGATGTTGTGGTTTTGCCATGCGTACCGGCCACCGCAATAGTAAACATAGATTTACTGATGATACCCAGCACCTGCGAACGCTTATATAACTGAAACCCGCGGTTGATCAATGTATTCAGGATAGCGGAATCTTTTGGAATAGCCGGTGTATAAATTACCAGCTTATCGTCGCCGGGCGATGCAAACGCGGCGGGCAACTCAGCTTCGGCATCGGTAAAGGTTACAGAAATGCCTTCGGCAATCAGGCTATCGGTAAGCGTGGTTGAGGTACGGTCGTAGCCGGATACGGTACATCCACGACGGTGGAAATACCGTGCCAGGCCGCTCATTCCGATACCGCCTATACCTACCAGATAAACCTGCCTGATTGCGTTTAACTCCATTTTTTATTATCTGCTATTTCCAGTACCTGCCGGGCTATCACTTCATCGGCATTTGGCAACGCCAAAGTGCCTATCTGTTCGCCAAGCTGTGCACACCGTTTTTCATCTTTAACCAGCGCCAACGCCGCATCAACCAATATATCGCCGGCCTCCGAATCGGTAATTAATACCGCCGCATCTTTTCTTACCAGCGCCATCGCGTTTTTGGTCTGGTGGTCTTCGGCCACATTGGGCGACGGAACCAGGATAACCGGTTTCTTTACCATACAAAATTCAGCGATGCTGCCGGCTCCGGCCCGCGAAATAATTACATCCGCGGCAGCGTAGGCCAAATCCATGCGATTTAGAAATTCGGTGATACGTATGCCTGTATCTTTTGGCTGGTTACCAAATTGTTCAACAATGCCTTTATAATAATATTTACCGGTTTGCCAGATAAGCTGCACATCGGCCCGGATAAACTTCTGTATTCCGGCCAGCATGCAGCTATTTAGTGTGCCAGCGCCCAGACTTCCGCCCATAACCAGTATTGTTTTCTTATCGCCCGAGAGCTCAAATTCGGCCAACGCCTCATCGCGTTTGCCAGCAATTGTTACCGATTCTTTACGGATGGGATTGCCGGTGAGCAACAGCTTATTGGCTGGAAAAAATTTCTCCATACCATCAAAGGCTACGCAAATCTTTTCGGCTCTATCGCCTAAACGCTTGTTGGTAATACCGGCGTAAGAATTTTGCTCCTGTATCAAGTATGGTATATCCATTTGGCCAGCAGCGTACAACAAAGGCCCTGAAGCATACCCGCCTACGCCTACGGCAACATCGGGTTTAAATTCTGAAATAATTGACCGGGCTTTTAAAATGCTTTTAACCAACTTAACAGGCAATAACAGGTTTTTCAACAGGGATTTCCGCTGAAAGCCCTGGATGTCCAAACCGATGATCCGGTAACCTGCTGCCGGTACTTTTTCCATTTCCATGCGCCCGTTAGCTCCCACGAAAAGTATTTCGGTTGCAGGGTCAAGGGTTTTTAAGGCATTAGCAATCGCTACGGCAGGAAATATATGTCCTCCCGTTCCTCCTCCGCTTATAATTACCCGTTTTGCCATAACCTGTTTATTTATTTCCCTGCATTAAACCGCGGGAATTTCGCCTACTATAATTTTTTGTTCGTTTGATTTATCATCACCCGTATTGCCTTTTTTCTTTTCATCGATATCGCGGCTAACGCTCAGAATAATACCAAACGCTATGCTGGTAAATAAAATGGATGTTCCGCCCATACTTACCAAAGGCAACGGCACACCGGTAACCGGCCCCAAGCCAACCGCAACGGCCATATTGGCAAATGCCTGGATGGTGAGCGTAAAGCTTAACCCCGCCGCCAGCAAGGCGCCAAAGGCTTTAGGACTTTGTGTTACAATCAATATGCATCGCCATAAAAACATCAGGTAAAGTACAATGAGCACTAAGCCGCCAATCAGGCCATATTCTTCTATAATTAATGCAAAAACAAAGTCTGAATAGGGATGCGGCAGGAAATTACGCTGTGTGCTGTTCCCTGGTCCTTTACCAAAAATACCGCCGGTAGCTATCGCGATTTTGGACTGGTTTGACTGAAACGATTTATCGGGATCCTGTTTTTCGGGATGTAGAAATGTCTGAATACGTGATTTGTATGTTTCACGCCGCGGGCCAAACAACACAACGCCTGCTAAGAGTACCAATCCTGCCAGGCAAACAATAGATATCTGCTTGATGCTGATACGGCCAATAATAAGCAGTAATATGCTCACGCCAAACAGCATTAACGCGGTTGACAGGTTTGCCAACGCAATTAATATGAACACCACACAAACCGACCCCATGATGGGAATAAACGCCTTTTTTACGTCCTTGATATTTTCCTGCTTACGGGTCAAGGTGCGGGCAAGAAAGGTTATCAGTGCCAGCTTGGCCATATCTGAGGTCTGGAACGTCTGGTTAATAATGGGAATGGTTACCCAACGGCTGGCATCGTTCACATTGGCTCCGAAAATCAGGGTGTATAATAGCAACGGTATGGTTATTACCATCAGCAGCTTGGAAATTCCGGCGTAATACCGGTAATCCAGCAGATGCGAAAAATACATCAGCGCCAGACCACCAACTATAAACATCAGATGTTTCATCAGGATGGTTTCTGTGCCCACACCACGTTTGTACGCCAGCGTTCCGGTAGCGCTGTAAACAGCCAGCAATGACCATATCGATAGTAAAATAACGATAAGCCATATCCAGCGGTCGCCTTTGGTTTTATTGAGTATCCTGTTTATCATAATAGCCTCTCCCCAACCCTCTCCAAAGGAGAGGGAGTAATTTCTGCGTTTATCTTGTTTCTTGCATCTATGTTCTTGTCTCTCTTAACACCTTAAACCTTACGCCTTCTTCCTCTCCGCCTTACAGCTCCCTCACCGCTTCCTTGAACTGGTTTCCTCTATCCTCGTAATTCCTGAACAGGTCAAAACTTGCACAGGCCGGCGACAGTAAAACGGTATCGCCTTTATGAGCCAGGTGATAAGCCATATTCACGGCATCGTGAGCTGAAAATGTATTTACAATAACTTCTACATCATCTTCAAAAGCATCGTGTATATTTTTATTGTCTTTACCTAAACATACAATAGCTCTTACCTTGCTGCGCACCAGGTCTTTCAGCATGCTGTAATCATTACCTTTATCTACGCCGCCCAGTATCAGCACAACATCGGTTGTCATGCTTTCCAGGGCATACCAGGTAGAATTAACGTTGGTAGCTTTAGAATCGTTGATAAAGTCTATCCCCGATATGCGGGCAACATGCTCCATGCGGTGCTCAATGTTTTTATAGGTACCCATGCTTTCGCGGATGGATTCATTGCGCAACTGCCACACTTTGGAAACAATTCCCGATGCCATGGAATTGTAGATGTTGTGCTTGCCCTGTAATGCTAATTCTGTAATTGACATGGTTAACTGGTCTTTATCGTTAAGGTTTATATGTATGTTATTTTCGTTATCGAGATATGCCCCCGGGTAAACCGGTTTTTTTATGGAGAATGAATAGGTTTTCGCTACCGGATGATAGCGCTCCAGCCCCTTCAGTGTTTCCTCATCATCGGCACAATAAATGAAAACATCATTGGGCGTTTGATTTTGAATGATACGGAATTTGGATGCCACATAATTCTCCATTTTATAATCGTACCGGTCCAGATGGTCGGGTGTAATGTTGAGCAGCACAGCCACATCGGCCCGGAAATTATACATATCATCCAGCATAAAGCTGCTTATTTCCAGCACATAGCAATCAAAATTCTCTTCGGCTACCTGCCTGGCAAAACTGCGCCCGATGTTGCCTGCAAGTCCCACGTTTATGCCTGCATTCTTCAGGATATGATAGGTCAGCATGGTTGTGGTCGACTTACCGTTAGCGCCGGTAATGCAAATGGTTTTAGCCTGGGTATAGCGTCCGGCAAACTCTATTTCAGAGATAACCGGTATTTGCTTTTCTTTTATTTTTTTGATGATGGGCGCCTTGTCTGGTATGCCGGGGCTTTTGACTACCTCATCAGCAGTTAACAGCAGGCTCTCGGTATGCTGCTTTTCTTCGTACGGGATGGCATGCTTATCCAGCTCAGCTTTGTAACCGGCAGCTATCTCACCGAAATCGGATACAAATACATCAAAGCCTTTTTGTTTGGCAAGGATAGCCGCACCTGTGCCGCTCTCGCCGGCACCAAGCACCACAAGCCGTCCTTCCCCGGTTTTTCCCGGAGCGGAAGCAGGTAAAGCCTGTATGTTGTTATCCTTGTTCATTTAATTTATCGCAGTTTCAGCGTTACAATAGTTATTACCGCCAGTATAATTCCCACTATCCAGAAACGTGTCACGATCTTTGATTCGTGGTAACCTTTTTTCTGGTAATGGTGATGTAATGGCGACATTAAAAACACCCGCCTGCCTTCGCCGTATTTCTTTTTGGTGTACTTGAAGTACGATACCTGTATGATTACCGACAGATTTTCTACCAGGAAGATGCCGCATAGGATGGGCACTAACAATTCTTTGCGTATCATGATGGCAAACGCGGCGATAATTCCGCCGATAGCCAGGCTGCCGGTATCGCCCATAAACACCTGTGCCGGGAACGAATTGTACCATAAGAAACCCACGCAGGCTCCTACAAAGGCTCCGGCAAAAATTACCAGCTCGCCGGAGTTCGGGATGTACATGATATTCAGGTAATCGGCTATTACGGTGTTACCTGATACATACGCCAGGATGGCAAGCGTAATGCCCATAATGGCCGATGTTCCCGTTGCCAGCCCGTCTATACCATCGGTGATGTTTGCGCCGTTTGATACCGCCGTTATAATGACGATAACAAAAACCAGGAATACCAGCAGGGCATATTTCTCATATCCCTTACCCAAAAATTTAAGCACTTTGGCGTAATCGAACTCGTTGTTTTTATAAAATGGAATATTGGTTTTTGTTGATTTTACATTCTGGGTAAAATAATACTGGTTGCCACGTTGGTGCACTTCCAACGGGGCTGTGTTTGTGGTAGGCAGCGCAACCTGCTGACGCACCACAATGGCCGGGTGAAAATACATTGTCCAGCCAATGATAAGTGCCAGGCCCACCTGTCCCATAATTTTAAATCTTCCGGCAAGGCCCTCCTTATCCTTTTTAAATACTTTGATATAATCATCTACAAAACCGATAACGCCCATCCAAACCGTGGTAATGAGCATTAAAATGATATAAATATTCTCTAACCTGGCGAACAGCAAGGTAGGAACCAATATCCCCAACAGGATAATAATTCCGCCCATGGTTGGCGTTCCCTGCTTTTGCATTTGCCCTTCCAAACCCAGGTTACGTACGGTTTCGCCTACCTGTTTGGCCCGCAAAAAACGGATAAGCCGGCTGCCATATACGGTTGTAATGATCAGCGACAGAATAACCGACATACTGGTACGGAACGATATGTACTGGAACACGCCTGTACCGGGTATGTTAAATTCTTTATGCAGCCAGATGAACAGATAGTATAACATAATATCAAGTCAAAAATCAAAAGGTAAAACAGGCAACCTGCTTAAAATCACTGACATAAAATAAATTCACAACCATAGTTTCTATATTCAGTTTATATTCATTAACTCTTCTTCCAGGATCTTTTTGTCGTCAAAATCATGCTTCACGCCGTTAACTTCCTGGTACTTTTCGTGACCTTTGCCAGCCAGCAGAATAATGTCACCGGCTTTTGCCAGGTGACAGGCTGTACGGATGGCCTCCTTACGATTGGTAATGTGCAGCACCTTCCGTTTATCTTCGGCATTGAGGCCGGATTCCATATCTTTTAATATTTGCTCCGGGTCTTCGCTGCGTGGATTATCTGAGGTAAGTATCACTTTATCGCTCCAGTTGCAGGCCGTTTTTGCCATCACCGGTCGTTTTGCTTTATCGCGGTCGCCACCACAGCCAATAACTGTAATTACCTGCTCATTCCCTTTGCGGATGTCGTGTATGGTGCTCAGCACATTTTGCACGGCATCGGGCGTATGGGCATAATCTACAATACCGATAATGCCGCCTGCAGAATTGACATAATCAAAGCGACCTTCAGCCCCGCTTAAACGGCTCATGACGGTCAATATCCTGGCCCTGTCCTGCTCCAGCAGCATGGCCGCACCATATACGGCCAGCAGGTTATAGGCATTGAAGCTGCCAACCAGCTTAAACCACACATCCTCGCCATCTATATTCATCAGCAGGCCGTTAAAATGGTCTTCCAGTATGCGACCTTTGAAATCTGCAATATTTTTAAGGCCGTAGGTTTTGATGTGAGCCTGTGTATTTTGCAGCATTACCCGGCCGTGCTTGTCATCAATATTGGTGAGGGCAAATGCCGATCTATCCAGCTTATCAAAAAATGATTTCTTCGCTTTCAGATATGCGTCGAACGTACCGTGAAAGTCCAGGTGGTCATGTGTAAGATTGGTAAATATTCCACCTGTAAAGTGTAAACCGGCTATACGCGACTGTGCTACGGCATGCGAGCTTACTTCCATAAAGCAGTAATCACAACCGGCATCAACCATTTGCCGCAGTAAGCGGTTCAGCACAACCTGGTCGGGAGTGGTGTGTGTAGATGGAATTACCTGACCGTTTACCTGGTTTTCTACCGTAGATATCAAACCGGCTTTGTATCCCAATTCCCTGAACAACTTATACAGCAGGGTGGCTACCGTGGTTTTGCCATTGGTTCCGGTAACACCCACCAACGCAAGTTGCCGCGATGGATGATCATAAAAGCTTGATGCCAGCATCCCCAATGCCTCTGCCGAATTTTCTACCTGAACGTAACAGACACCGGCAAGGAGATCAGCCGGCAACTCCTCGCAAACAATGACTTTAACGCCCTGCTGAATTACCTGGTCAATGTAAGCATGTCCATCGGTAACAGTTCCGCGTACAGCAACAAACAAGGCATCGGCATGTGCTTTACGCGAATCGAATACAATTTCAGAAACGGACACCGCATCCGGCCCATAAAGTTGCTTAACCGGTACATGATGTAATATGTCGCTTAGTATCTTCATTGTAATTCCAGCATGACGATGGCTCCCTTAGCCGCTTTGGCTCCCGGCTCAACCGATTGTTTAACAACTTTACCGCTTCCTTTAACCACAGGCCGTAAACCTGCATTACCTAATAAGTATAAGGCGTCTTTTAAGCCCATGCCTGTAACATCCGGAACCATACCCTCTTTATAATCAATATCCTGGAAGCTGATCCCGTTATTGGTATCAATGGCGTGAATATATTCGCTGTTTGAGGCCAGCAAGGCTTTAATGCCAAATGACTTGTATACATATTGCGTGGCCTGCTTATTTCCCGACTTCGATACAGGCATTTTGGTGTTGCCTACAAACTGCTCTTTACTCACATTATCGTACATCTCGATATCATTGGCGTAAACCTTATCGGCAACTTCGCGGAAAACCGGCCCGGAAACCAGCGCT
The DNA here is from genome assembly GCF_008274585.1 of Pedobacter sp. BS3. GTDB lineage: Bacteria > Bacteroidota > Bacteroidia > Sphingobacteriales > Sphingobacteriaceae > Hufsiella_A. The sequence continues at coordinate 61,728 of NZ_VTRT01000009.1, forward strand.
CCATAATAGGCGCCTTTAGGATTATTGATCACCACGATCATACTGTATTTGGGATTGTTGGCCGGGAAATATCCGCAAAACGATGCCTGGTATCTTCTTACCCGGTAACCGGCACGACCATCGGCAACCTGGGCCGTACCTGTTTTTCCGGCAACACTGTACAAGGGATTCTTTATCACTTCTTTTCCCGAACCTTCCAGCACAACGCCTTCCAGCATTCCTTTCAGTTTTCCAAGTGTTTCATCCGAGCATATTTTCTCATTGATAACCCGAGCCTTAAAAGTTTCTATGGTGTTACCCAAACGGCGTATCTCGCGAACAAATACCGGCGAAATCATCTTACCATTATTAGCCACAGCGTTATATAAGGTAAGCATTTGCAGAGGCGTTATTTTACTTTCGTAACCGTAAGCCATCTGCGGCAGCGTAAGCCCGCTCCATGATTTACTGATTTTAGGATTTTTAATCAACGGCCTGCCTTCACCGGGAATCTGCAAACCCAGCTTCTCATTCAGATGCAGGTCATATAGTTTATCGGTAAACTCCTGTGGATTATCTTTATAATGCTGATAAACCAGCTTAGCCACGGCCACGTTCGATGACACCTCAAAAGCCCGTTTTACGCTGATGATCTGGTTACCCAAATGCGAATCGCGAATGGTATGATTATACACACGGAACGTTCCGCCCTCACAGTCAACTTTGGTGGCAGTATCCAGCTTATGCTGGTCTAACATCGTCAGGTACGATGCCAGCTTAAAGGTAGAACCGGGCTCGGCGCTCTCGGCTATGGCATAATTAAATTTCTCTTCATATTGTCCCTCGCCTACCTTGGTAAAGTTGGCAATGGCCCTGATCTCGCCGGTCGCTACTTCCATGAGTACTACACAACCGTGGTCGGCATCGCTTTTAATCAGTTGTTTACGTAAGGCGTTTTGCGCCAGATCCTGCATATTAATATCAATGGTCGATATAATATCGGCGCCATCTTTGGGTGCGATTTCGGCATCACGGTTAACGGGCATCCAGGCGCCGCCTGCAATACGCTGCATCAGTTGTTTGCCGGTTTCGCCATCAATATAATTACTGTATGCACCTTCCAGACCTACCGGCTGCACATTGGGATTTTTATAGCCAATGGTACGCGATGCAAGGGTTTTAAAAGGCAGAATGCGCTTATTTAGCTGCACCGTTATCAAGCCGCCCTTATACCGGCCCAGGTTAAATATGGGAAATTTCTTAATGACGGCCAGCTCACTGTGCGACACCTTTCTGCGGATCAGGAAATAACGTTCATGATCTTTGCGTGCTTTACGTAGCATACGTGAATATTGTGCCGTGCTTTTATCGCCAAAATAGGCTGACATCTTAGCGGCCAGCGAATCTACCTTTTCGTAAAAAACATCGTCTTTTTCAATGCCGCCGGCCAGCAAATCCATCCGCAGCTCATATTCCGGAACAGAGGTAGCCAGTAAACTTCCATCCACCGAATAAATGTTGCCACGTACAGCCTCAATGTTTACGTACTTTGTCGACAGGCTATCGGCCATAGCCTTCCACCTGGGCCCTTGCACAAACTGAACGTTAAGCAGCTTTATCAAAACAGCAAGCGCAAACAGCACAATCAGCCCGAAGGCGATGTACACGCGAAGCAATATGTCTGTCCTGATATTCATTCTCTATTCCTATTTTCCGTTTCCGGGTATTATAATTTTTTTAGGCGGCTCAACAGATTCTTTTAAGCCCAGGGTATCTACCCGCCTGGCAACTTCCGTTTGCGTACTTTTCAGCATCAGATCGGCTTTTAACGTTTTAAAATCCCAGCTCAACTCTTTCACTTCTTTGCTCAGCTTACCAATATCCCTGATATTGTTTTCGGCAAAATGCCGGTTGCCGATATAGATCATCCCCAAAAAGGCCAGAAATATGATAAAGGGCAGCATTTCTGTAGCCGTTTCTTTGGATATCACCCCATCGGTAAACAGCCCGGTTACAAAGTTTCGCGGAAGCTCAGCTTTCGGTTTTACCTCCGGCTGAGCTTCCTGCTCCACTTCCCCTTTTAATAATTCGTCTTTAAAACGATTATCCATTTCTTTATTTCGCATTGAGATAGCTCACCTCAACCCTCCCAACCGCGTGTCGCCTTAGTTTTAGCGGTGGCGCAAGGGAGGGAGTAAACTGTGCTATTCATCTTGTCTTTTGCATCTGTGTTCTTGTCTCTCTTAGCCTCTTAAACCATCTACCTTAAACCTTCCCCCCTTCAGCCTTCTACCTTACCATTAAATCTTTTCCGCTATGCGCAGCTTTGCGCTACGGGCCCTGTTATTCTGTTTTATTTCTTCTGCCGATGCTGTAATGGCTTTACGCGATACAACCTTTAACGGCTTAATTTCATTACCATAAAAATCTTTCTCCACCTCTCCCCTGAATTTGCCTTTTGCCATAAAATTCTTCACCAGCCGGTCTTCCAGCGAATGGTACGACATAACCACCAGCCTTCCGCCCTGCTTTAATATCTCTACCGACTGTTGCAAAAACTCCTGCAAAGCAGCCAGCTCCTGGTTTACCTCAATGCGTAAAGCCTGAAATACCTGTGCCAGGTATTTATTCTCTTTTCCTTTCGGGATCAGTCCGGCTATGGCCGATTTTAAATCAGCTACCGTATCGATCGGTTTATTCAACCGGGCTGTAACCACCGTTTTAGCCAGCGACCGGGCATTCTGAATTTCGCCGTATTCACCAAACAAGCGGTGCAGCTCCTTTTCGGGATAGGTATTTACAATACCGGCAGCGGTTAGCGTAGCCGACTGATCCATGCGCATATCCAAACCGGCATCAAACCGGATAGAAAACCCCCGCTCTGGCTGATCAAACTGGTGCGACGACACACCCAGATCAGCCAGAATACCATTAACGGTTGGAGCCCCGTGTAAACGGCAGTTATTTTTCAGATAGCGGAAGTTCTGATCTATAAAGGTTAACCGATCATCATTTGGAATATTTTTTTGCGCATCTGCATCCTGGTCAAAGGCCAGCAAGCGACCGCTTTTATTTAAATGCTTGAGTATTTCACGGGAATGTCCGCCACCACCAAAGGTTACATCCACATAAACGCCATCCGGCTTAATGGCCAGCGCATCCATACATTCACGAAGCATTACGGGAGTATGATAATTACTCATCTTCCCTCCTTCCTGCATTACCCATTACTTCTTCTGCCAGGTTAGCAAAGTTTTCGGGCTCATTATCCAGTTGCGCATCGTACGCATCTTTAGCCCAAACTTCTATTTTATTAAACTGGCAGGATAACACCACCTCGTTACCAATGCCTGCATAATCCAGCAGAGCCTTGGGTAACAGCACCCGGTTTGATGAATCGAGCATCAATTCTGATGCACCGCGGGTAAAATAGCGTATAAATTCACGTGTTTTCTTCTCGTATTGATTTAACCGACCCAGGTCTTCCATGATCTTGTCCCACTCCTTACGGGTGTAGATAACCAGATGCTTCTCAAAGCCACGATTGATCACCAAACCGTCTTTTTCGGCCTCAGGAAGCTGCTTCTTGAGGTTCGACGGGATCATCATCCTGCCTTTGGCATCCAGCTTACAATCAAACTCTCCTAAGAAATGAGACATGTATAGTTATACCAATTAAAATCGAAAGTAAAATTAAAGATATTTTCTCCACATAATACCACTTTCCCCCACAAAAAGTTTTCAACAGGTAAAAAATTCCCACCGGAGACCCTAAAAGCGAAAAGAAGGTGGAAGGTAGAAGGCGGAAGGTGAGCGAAGCGAAATCCCGAGTATTCAGGATTGTAAGTTATACGTAGTACGTTTTACGTGGAAGGCGAAAAGCAAAAAGCTGAATAGAAGAAGGGAAATTAAAGGTAACTCAATGAGTTATAGCATGCCCTTACTGACAATTTTAAGAAAGAAGCTAAGAAACTTTCTTAAAAAATACGCCTCGCAGCGCTTTTTGGAAAAACTGGAGAAAAATTCCACGCTGGGACGTCCCTTTGGTAATAATATTTATAAAACTTATACTCAAATCATTAAAGTAAAAAGCCGGAGGCTTAAAAGTAACTGAACGAAGCCGGAGCTTCGCTCAATCACAATTTAACGGTAGTATGAGTTAATTTCATTGTTGATCACACTCTAAAATTTATATATGAACCCTGATTTGTAATAGTCAACATCTCAAATCTCACGTCTGTTATCTCAAATCTAAAAAGTCATTCCTCATCAAACCAGCTATCCGCATCGCCATCCAACAAATCATCTATTTCACGACGATCTTTTTTAGTAGGTCGTCCGGTTCCGCGGTCACGTTTAAGTACCGGTGCATGGAACATAGACTTATAGCTGTAGGTATCTTCTACAGGCGTAATATCTTCATAAAAATTAACAGCCGTTTTGGCATCAACCCGTTTTTCCAACAGGGCTGTAACACGTATCACTTTACGTTCTATGCCTTTTTGCACAGTATACACTTCGCCGATTTTTACTATATGCGATGGTTTAATGGTTTGTCCATCAAGTTTAACACGCCCTGCTTTACAGGCATCTGTAGCAAGACTACGGGTTTTAAAGGCCCGTATTGCCCATAAATATTTATCAATGCGCAGCTTTTCTTTATCGGCCATAATTCAATGTAAGCCTAAAACGTATCGTGATAACATCCAAAATTCCTTAAAAAAATCTTTAATTTGCCACAAAATTTGAAAACACATGATTAACGAGCTGAAAAAATTAATAGAAGATGCCTGGGAAGATCGTACCCTGATTACCTTTAAAGAATACCGTGACGCCATTGAACTGGTTATAGATAATCTTAACAAGGGCGAGCTTCGCGTAGCTGAGCCTGTTGGTAACAGGTGGCACGTTAACGACTGGATCAAAAAGGCCGTAATTCTATATTTTCCGATACGTGAAATGAAGGTAACCGAAGTTGGCCCCTTTGTTTTTTACGATAAAATGAAGCTTAAAACCAACTATAAGGAATTAGGCGTACGGGTTGTGCCTCAGGCATCGGCACGTTATGGCGCTTACCTGGCTAAAGGCGTTATCCTGATGCCTTCTTATGTAAATATTGGCGCTTACGTGGATGAAGGTACCATGGTTGATACCTGGGCTACCGTTGGTTCATGCGCACAAATTGGCAAAAACGTTCACCTTAGCGGAGGCGTTGGTATCGGAGGCGTACTTGAACCGGTGCAGGCATCGCCCGTAATTATTGAAGATGACTGCTTCATAGGCTCACGGGCTATCGTTGTTGAAGGCGTACGCGTTGAACGCGAAGCTGTTCTGGGCGCCAATGTATGTTTAACGGCTTCAACTAAAATTATTGATGTTACCGGCGATATGCCTATAGAGCATAAAGGTTTTGTGCCTTCCCGTTCGGTAGTTATTCCCGGTTCGTATACCAAAAAGTTCCCTGCCGGCGAATACCAGGTTCCATGTGCACTGATCATTGGTAAACGTAAGGAATCCACCGATAAAAAAACATCGTTAAATGATGCCCTACGGGATCATCAGGTAGCCGTGTAATGCCAAAATTTCTCATTATCCAGACTGCCTTCATCGGCGATGTAGTACTGGCTACTGCCATTGCCGAAAAGCTGCATCAGTATTATCCGCATCATCCAATCGATATACTGGTCAGGAAGGGGAACGAAGGACTACTCACAGGGCATCCTTTCATTAGAAAAGTCTGGATATGGGATAAAAAGAAAAACAAATTACGCAACCTGCTTAAACTGGCAGCGCAGGTACGTTCAGAAAAATACGATGAGGTGATCAACCTGCAACGTTATTTTTCGTCGGGTTTATTAACCATTCTTTCAGGAGCAAACACAACAAGAGGGTTCAACAAAAACCCTCTTTCTGCTTTTTTTACAATCACCAAAAAGCATGCGATGACGAAAGATGGCACTCTTCATGAAACCGAACGCAATCAACAACTGATTGCCGACATAACGGATAATTCGGCTGCCATGCCGCGGCTTTATCCATCGGCGGCAGACAGAAAACGTATAGCCGGTCTACAGGCCATGCCTTATATCTGCTGCGCCCCGGCATCCATCTGGTTTACTAAACGATATCCGGAAGAATACTGGATATCCTTTCTTCAGCAGCTGCCATCAGGATTAAAAATATACCTGCTGGGCAGCCCCGGAGACAAGGCATTATGCGAACGGATTATCCACAGTTCCGGCAATAGGGATGCAGTGAATCTCTGCGGCTCGCTTTCATTCCTTGAATCTGCCGCCCTGATGGAAAATGCCAAAATGAACTACGTTAACGATTCTGCACCCCTGCATTTTGCATCGTCGGTAAATGCCCCGGTTACCGCCATATTCTGTTCAACAGTTACTAATTTTGGCTTCGGGCCATTGTCTGACAAAAGGTACATCGTACAAATTGATTATGAGCTGTACTGCCGTCCGTGCGGGCTTCACGGGTATAAAACCTGCCCGCAAAAACACTTTAAGTGCGCTCATGATATTCCACATCATCGCTTAACCGATATCCTGTATGAAAATTGAAATTGATAACGCTCTTAAAATACTGAAAAACGGCGGTATTATTCTTTACCCTACCGATACCATCTGGGGCATTGGCTGCGATGCCACCAATCCGGAAGCTGTAGAACGTATCTACAAGCTTAAAGGCCGTGATGCAGGTAAAAGCATGATCATTTTACTGGATACCGATGCTAAGCTTCCCGGATACGTAAACGAGGTTCCGGACATTGCTTATGATCTGATTGAATATGCAGAACGTCCGCTCACACTGATATTTTCAGGCGCCAAAAACCTTGCCGGGAATGTTATTCACCAGGACGGAACCATTGGCATACGTATTGTAAAGCATGCATTTTGCCAGCAATTGATACAGCGTTTTAAAAAACCTATTGTTTCCACTTCAGCCAACATCAGCGGACAACCTTCGCCAACATCTTTCAGCAATATAGACGAGCAGATCAAAGCCGGTGTTGATTATGTGGTGAATCTTGAGCAGGATGAGCCCGCCACAAACAGGCAGCCGTCAACCATTATGCGTTTAGAGCCCAACGGTCGTTTCGCGTTCATCAGACGTTAAGCGAATCTTTGTATCTTTACTGCGCATGAAACAACATTTGCAATTACCACTGTTTAAATTATTAGGTAAACTCGCCGACGAAACTGAGACCCCGGTATTTGTAATTGGAGGTTTTGTAAGAGATCTTATCCTGAAACGCCCGTCAAAAGACATTGACATCTTAGTAGTTGGCAATGGTGTAAGCTTTGCCGAGCAGGCCGGGAAAATCCTGAATACCAAAGTTTCCGTGTTCCGGAGCTTTGGAACAGCTATGCTGCGCTATAAGGACATGGAAGTAGAATTTGTAGGAGCCCGTAAAGAATCATACCGTACCGATTCACGGAAACCCATTGTTGAGAACGGCACATTAGAAGACGATCAGCAACGTCGTGATTTTAATATCAACGCGATGGCCATCAGCCTGAACCAGTATAGCTTTGGCGAGCTGATCGACCCTTTTGGCGGATTAACCGACATCGAGGCTAAAATAATACGAACACCGCTCGATCCGGCCGTTACTTTTTCTGACGATCCGCTACGCATGATGCGGGCCGTCCGCTTTGCAACACAATTAGGTTTCCGCATCCATCCCGACGCTCTAAGAGCAATTGAGCAGCAAAAGGAGCGCATAAAAATTGTATCGAAAGAACGCATATCCACAGAACTTAACAAGATCATTGCATCGCCCAAACCTTCTGTGGGTTTTAATTACCTGTTTGATACGGGCCTGCTGCACCTGGTTTTCCCACAGATGGCCGCATTGCAAGGCGTAGAGATCATTGAAGGAAAGGGCCACAAGGATAATTTCTATCACACGCTCGAAGTGCTGGATAATATCGCTTCTGTTTCTGACGATCTATGGCTACGCTGGGCTGCCATCCTGCACGATATTGCCAAGCCCGCAACCAAACGTTTTGACAAAAAGCAGGGATGGACATTTCACGGTCACGAAGACCGTGGCGCCCGCATGGTTCCCAAGATATTCGCACAGCTTAAGCTGCCCCTTAACGATAAGATGAAATTTGTGCAGAAGCTGGTTTTGCTGCACCTGCGTCCTATTGTGCTTGCCCAGGATATTATTACCGATTCTGCCGTACGGCGGCTGCTGTTTGAAGCAGGCGAAGATATAGACAGCCTGATGCAACTGTGCCATGCCGACGTAACCACTAAAAACGAATACAAAAAGAAGCGTTACCGCGATAATTTTGAGCTGGTGAAACAAAAGCTCAAAGATGTGGAAGAACGCGACAAGCTCCGTAACTGGCAACCGCCGGTAAGCGGAGAAGATATTATGCAGACCTTCGGCATTAAAGCCGGACGTGAAGTGGGTATGATCAAAAACCAGATCAGAGAAGCGATACTGGATGGCGATATCGGCAATTCCAGAGAGGAAGCTTTACAACTCATGTTGCGCCTGGGTAAAGAGATCGGCTTACAACCCGCGGCAGACTTATCAAAATAATTTCTTAAAACTAATCGCTAAAAAGAGCGTTATTTTTACTCGATTTTTTATTATTTCGCGTTTTAAAAAATTACACACATGGCCATTTATAAGTTCCGGGTTTCTTTTGAGGATTACGACGATATTATCAGAGAGATTGAACTGCGTTCCAATCACACCTTTTTAGATTTTCACCGGACTATCCATCAGTCAACAGGATATGACCCGGAAAAATCCTCATCGTTTTACGTGAGCAACGACCAATGGATAAAAAATGATGAAATTGCATTTTTACCTACCCAACGTAAAGCTGACCGTGGTGTTGCGCTAATGGAAAACTCTAAGCTGAGCGCCTTTATTGACGATCCTCATCAGAAATTTTACTACACCTACAACTTTGACCGGCCTTATGACTTCCATGTGGAGCTAATTAAAATACAGCTCGAAGAAGAAAAAGGAAAAACCTATCCGTGCATATCAAAAAGCATTGGCGATGCTCCTAAACCCCTCACACCATTTTCTGCTACTCCCGCCGCAGCCGCATCATCTGAGGAAGATTTTGATTTCCTGAATGAAACCGAGTACGGTATTGATGATGCTGAAGAGCACCTGGACGATATCGATGAAATGGATGACACTACTCCACATAAAGAGGAAGATGATAATGAGGAGGATGAATTTGCCGATAACGACCATTTTGATAATGGTGAGGATTATGGGCAGGATGAGGATTATTAAACGGCTAAGAAAGGCGTAAGGTTATAAGTTTTAGGTGGTACGTTTTATGGCTGATGGTTACATAGTCCGGAAGTCAGGAAAGACCGGAAGCGGGAAAGGTGGAAGGCAGAAGGTAGTTTATGGCTTATGGTTCATAGTTCATGGCTGATAGTAGTCCGGAAGTCGGGAAAGACCGGAAGCAAGTTTTAATAATTGACAGTGGACAATGGAGAGTTGACAATGTCTGTATGGTTTATAGTTCATAGTCAGGGAAGACGGGAAAAGGTAGAAGGCAGAGGGTTTAAGGCGTAAGGCGAATAACGAACAACAATATAACAATATAACAATTTAGCAATTACATCATCGCACTACCAAGAGGAGAGAGGCCTAACCACCCAACAACGAAAAACGAAAAACTAACAACAACCCTGCTACGTAAAACGTAAAACTTATAACCTTCCCTTACCCCCTCTTCCTCACACCTTCACCTTTTAATTTCCCATCGCACCGCCCTGACCGCCCTGGCTATCGCCTTGTTTCAGGTCATCGTTATTTACGCCGCGTTTCTTTTTCTGTTGCGGGTTAAAGTTCATTTTACCAAAGCTCCAGCTAAAGTTTACCCCTACCGAACGGAACGGCATGGCAAAATCTGACTGCTGGATAACCTGGCCGTTATTCACCCTTGAAGCAAAATGTTTACGTTCATTAAACGGATCGATAACGTTAATGCCGATCTTACCCTTTTTGTTTAATATCTGCTTGTTGAACGATAAAACCCACATACTGAACGAGGGATATTTACCCTGCATGGTACGGCGTGGCGCATTCAAAATCACGAACGTTTCGGCAACAAAGCTTTTCGGCAGCTCGTACGAACCGCTGGCAAACATGTTATACAGCAGGTAAGTTTTATTATCCGGATTGGTTACGCCCTGGAACGCTCCGCTGGCTGCCGGCTTATAGCTGTACAGATTAATGTTTGTGCGAAGAGTTACATTTTTAACCGGCTTGATCTGCCCGAAAAAGCTGCCACCGAAAGAGTTATTACTCCCGGTATTATTAAACGTGGTAAGTGATACGGGGATGGTAATTTCATTACCGTCAGCATCGGTGGTGGTATATGTTTCACGCTGTAAAAAACTCTCAATGATATTGCTGGTATGCTTATAATATACCGATGCATTGATCACCGTGGTTTTAATAAATGTGGAATAATTCAGTTCAACATTCTGGGTTATCTCTGGCGACAAATAAGGATTACCCATGGTCTGATACTGTATATTACTTACATTCCTGAACGGGTTAAGATATTGCAGGCCCGGACGCTGTATCCTTTTTGAATAACTTAACCGGAAGGTATTCATCTTCTTAAAGGTTTTGGATATGGAAACGCTGGGTATAAACGTGGTATAGCTGTTTGAAAATGGCGATAATCCGCTTTGTGGATTACCTGCACTACCTTCAATCCGGGTATTCTCCACACGGGCTCCTCCCTGCAATCCCAGTCCGTTTTTTAACTGGTAGGTCAGCACCGTATAGCCAGCATATACATCCTGGCTGTAATCGTAATTATTAGAAAGAACATTGTTAAAAGTATATTCTCCCGAAATCTGTTTATAGAAATCGTTGTCGCTGTTAATATCCCGTAAAATGGTTTTACCGCCGGCTTCTAATTTGAATTTATCAGTAATGGGCAGCGAATAGTCCAGTTGGATGGTATATTCATCATTTATCGCATCATTGTTTCCTTTCTGGTTAGCATACAAACGGTCATACAACGTAGAAAAATCGGTTGACATATTGCCATAGCTCCACTGTCCGGCAAGCGTTACCTCATGGCCATCCTTTTTAAATTTCCGGGTATAATCGGCATTCCAGTCAAAACCACCGAAATGCGTGGTATTATCATTGCTCTGGTTATAGGCATCGCCATAGTTCTGGTTATACGTATTACCATCGGTAGAAAATTGCGTCTGGTTAAACCGGATACCGGTAGATACACTGTTAAACTTATTAAAATCATACGCTACGTTACCCGAACCTACATAGGCATAACGTTTTACCCTGCTGGTTCCATCCTGGTAGGTTTGTACATTACCAGCGGCATCCGAAATGGAATTGCTCACCAAACTGGTTTGCGGCCAGGTGAGGTTCCCGCCAAAGTTTCCGCTTACGCTCAGCCGGTTATGATTTACGTTCAGGTTGGCATTGCCATTGTTCTGCCGGGTTCCCATACCACCGCTTACAGAGCCGCTCACGCCCGACATCTCTTTCTTTTTAGTGATGATATTGATAATTCCTGCCGAGCCTTCTGCGTCATACTTGGCCGATGGACTGGTTATCACTTCCACACTTTTGATCTGGTCTGCCGGAAGCATTTTCATGGCATCAGCAGCACTGGCAGCCACAGCGCCCGACGGCTTTCCGTTGATCAGTATCTTCACGCTCTGGCTTCCCCGCAGCGATACATTTCCATCCTGGTCAACAGAAACCATAGGTACTTTACGCAGCACATCGCCCGCATTGCCTCCGGCAACGGTAGCATCTTTCTCGGCATTGTACACGGTTTTATCTACCCGGTTTTCAATCACGGGCGCTTCGCCGGTAACTGAAACGGCATTGAGCAGGTTTGCCCCCGGCGCAAGAATAACCGTACCTAAACTTTTATCAGGACGTTTGGCAGTAGTTGTAACCGGGTCGAATGTCTTCACCGAATAGCCGATAAACGTAATGGTTACTTTATAATTCCCGGGGCTTACATTATCGAATTTAAAATTTCCTTTTTCGTCGGTCAGAGTTCCGTTTAGCGGCACCTTGCCTTTGCTGCGATATAAGGTTACGGTAGCGTAATCCAGCGGTTTACGGGTTAAAGAATCGGTTACGGAACCGGAAATACGGCCCGTTATGGTTGAGCCTCCCATCCCCGGGATCTGGGCATTGGCAATATTGCATAAAAACAGGGCGCTGATCAGCAAATAAATAAACTTCATGAATGTATCCTTTTTGGAAAATTAGGCGCAAAAGTAGGTTGTTTGTTACAATTACTTCCGCTATGATCCATAATTATGATAACAATAAGGTTACATCATGGAGCTAATGCCTCGTCTGATTAAGAGTAAGGATTAAAAGCAAGAGAGGCTGTCTCAAAAATCTCCTATGGTCATCCTGAGCCTGTCGAAGGATAGATGGTTTTACTGACTTTTGAGACAGCCTCTCTTTTATCCGCTCATCCGTAGGCCCTACGGAACTCTACGGGTAGTATACGATATATGCAAGTTTATGTGAACCGGTTACTCAGTATTTTGGCTAAACTCATTATCATTCAAGTCGGCAGGTTTTTTCGGCCGGTGAATATCAAACTCGCCTTTCTCGTAACTCCACCCGGTTTTTAAGCCGATAACAAATAAGGCCAGACCAAGCGTTCCAAAGGCAAAAATGGTATCGCCAATAACACGCATCCAGCGCAGGGTATTCATCAGCGGCTGCTGCATAAACTCCGCCGAACGGGCATACCACATACCTTCATTCACACTGGCTATAGTTTGAAGCAATCCGATAGGCAACAGACTTAACAAGGCCATCAGCAATAATCCGATGTTAATTGCCCAAAATGAGAAGCTTATCAGGCTATCTTTCCAGACATTTTGCCGGTAAAGGCCTTTTAGTACAAACAACATCAGCCCGATCCCCAATATTCCATAAACGCCAAATAAGGCCGTGTGTCCATGCAAAGGCGTGGTGTTTAATCCCTGCATGTAATATAAGGCAATGGGCGGATTGATGACAAAACCGAATATCCCTGCTCCCAAAAAATTCCAGAAAGCGACGGCGATTAAACAGTAAATAGGCCATTTATAGGCACTTACCCAAGGCTTAACGCGACTTATACGGTAATTGTGCCAGGCTTCGGTACCGATGATAACCAGCGGAACCACTTCTAATGCGCTGAAGGTAGAGCCTAAAGCCAGCACACCGGTTGGAGTACCCGAAAAATAAAGATGGTGAAATGTACCGATAATACCTCCCGACAGGAAAATAATGGTTGAAAAGAGCACATTGAGTGTAGCTGATTTTTCGTTGAGCAGTTTCATCCTTACAAACAGGAAGGCTGCAACTACTGTAGCAAATACTTCAAAAAAGCCTTCTACCCACAGGTGTACCACCCACCAGCGCCAGTATTCGGCTATGGCGAGATTAGTCCGGCGTCCCCACATCAAACCGGCGCCATAAAACAAAGCAATGGCTACAGAAGATATAATGAACATGGTAAGCAGATGGCGACTGGTGGCTTTCTGCTTCAAAGCAGGCCAAAGCGCCCGTACCATCAGCCACAACCATAAAAACAAACCGATGAGTAAAAAAGCCTGCCAGAAACGGCCCAGGTCTACATATTCATATCCCTGGTGACCGAACCAGAAATTATCTACAAATCCCAGCTTCTGCATAATCGCCATCCACTGTCCGACCATGGAACCGCCTACAATAATGAGCAGGGCGATGAACAGAAAGTTAACGCCCAGCTTTTGATATTTAGGCTCATAACCGGAAACGGCTGGAGCTATATATAAACCGGTAGCGAGCCATGAGGTTGCAATCCAGAAAATAGCCATTTGCACATGCCAGGTTCTGCTTAACGAATATGGTAAAACCTTATCGAGAGGAATACCATAAAAGGCGCTTCCCTCTACCCCGAAATGTGCCGTAATTACACCCATAATAACCTGCACTAAAATCAGAGCCGTTACAATCCAGAAATACTTTAATGTGGCCCGCATAGAAGGGGTTGAAGCGGTTGACAGCAAAGGGTCATCGACAGGAATTTCATCTGAGGTTTCATCTTCCTGATGCCGGGCATTATAGAATACCAGGATACCTACGCCTAACAGCAGCATAATTACACTGAAGCCGGTCCAAAGCATTAAATCGCCGGTAGCCACATTTCCTATTAACGCGTCCGAAGGCCAGTTATGCGTATATGAAACGGTTTCCCCCGGCCGTTCTGTTACGCAGGCCCAGCTGGCCCAGAAGAAAAAGGTAGTAATCTGACGTAAGCGCTCAGGATCTTTTATGGTTTGTGCGGGGATAGCATAATTATCTCTTAACTTATCAAAATCCGGATTATCGCTAAATAAACCTGAATAATAGGCTTGCAAGTGTTTAAAAGCAAGCGCCTGTGCCGGCGTAAGGGTTAGCACCTTTGTTTCCGGGTCAAACCTGTTCTTTCGCAGTTCCTTCTGTAAGCGAACTTTAAGAGCCGCCTGCTTTTCAGCATTCAGTTTGTCGTAGTCAGTTCCGTTTTCCTGTGCAGACCAATAGTTCAGTATAAACACAGCTTCCCTGTGCAGCCAGTCGGCCGTCCAGTCCGGAGCTACATACGCACCATGTCCCCATATCGAGCCTACTTCCTGGCCGCCTATGCTTTGCCATACGTTTTGCCCGTCCTGTATATCCTTCCCCGTAAATAAAATGGACGAATCTTCAGTTTTAACCGTTTGAGGAATTGGAGGCGCCTGCTGATAAATCTTAACACCAAAATACAGCAGAACGGCAAATGATATGCCCATGACTAATGCAAAAGCAAGCCAAAGTTTACTTGTTCTTTTCATTTTTCCCGGATTAAATTGGTTTATAATTGTATTGAGTAAGTTATACTTATAATCGGTTAACTCAAATATATAGCATGTAAATAAATTTACATAAGTAAAAGTTTTTAAAAATTCACAATTTTAATACACTCGCACTCGTGTATCTACGATTTTAGTTATTGGTGTATCAATACTTTCAGCTAATATCGGATTTGAAATCCGGCACTATTGCCATCGGGATTGTCACACAGTGACTCCAATGTCCGAAGGACTCTTTTGGAGGAGCAAATCCCGATGAGCGGAGGTAAAAGAGAAGCTTCGTGAAGACACGAAGCTTGGCTTGGTAGGTTAACACCCGGATTTAAGATCCGACATTATAGCCATCGGGATTATAAATCCGATGAGCAAGGTGAGCGAAGCACACTCGCTATCATTCTGCCTTCACCACATTCAAATCTAAGGTATCGGCCTGCATGGCGGTAAAAATTCCCAGGCCGTTTTTTACGTTGGTTGGCGGGTTGGTAAGGTTTTGCGATGATGTGCCGTTATTATCCAGCATATCGATATATTCTTTGTTTACACGATAGAGAATGGCCTTGTAATGACCAAGATAGCGGAATGTCATTGGCTGTATTTCATAAGATGAGGTTTGCTCGGCATTAATCTCCACGTGGTAATTGCCATTTTCTATTGAGCCGAAACCTACTGGCGTTGGGTAAGCATCCTGGTTCCTGAAAACCAGCACATGATATGCCGCATCCGGATTATTCCAGGTTACCTGTATCGTTTTAAATGTATCGACCGTACTCCAGCCAAAGCTGGGTATTTCGAAGGTATCGGCAGAAAGTGTAAACCCCTGCGGTTTGCCCGGCACCGTGGTTTGCGCCGATATTTCTTTACCGAGATAGATAAACGCCAGTGTATAGGTGGTGCCTTCTTTTACAAATTGTGCATCATCAATAGTATATACCCCGGCGGTGGTTTCTGTTAACGTATAATTTTGCGTGCCGTCCGAAACAGTAAGCTGTAATCCGCTGATGGGCTGACCATACGCACTGGTATCCTGTAAAGCCTTTTGCTCATAAACCTTTACTTCTACAGCCTTTCCCGGTACCAGATAGGCTTCTACCGCCGGTTTGTTGTAGTTATCCATATCAACCGTATCTGTTTTTTTGCAGGCTGACAACGAGAGCAAAGCCAGCACCAGTATATATAGTATTCTGAATGATAATTTTATTTCCATCTTAAACTTAATGTGATGTTTGGCGTAAAACCGAGATAATTGATATCAGAGATCACCACCTGGTTATTCTGTGTTTCGTATTCTTTGTACCAGGTGTTTTTACGATTATAAATATTGAACAGCGAAAGGCCTATGGTACCGATCTTGCGACTATCGGTACGAATGAGATCGTAGGTAACTGATGCATCCAGTCTATGATAAGCAGGCAACCGTTCCGCGTTTTTAGCGCTGATGGTGAGATAGCTGTGCGTAGTTCCGTTTACGCTGTTAATGGTGTAGCTGCCGATAGGCGCTGTATAAGGCTTGCCGGTGGCGTAAATCCACGTAGCCGACAGCGCCCAGCGCCCTGTATGATACATATTGATGGATTTAAACTCATGTGTTACATCCTGGTTTGCCGGGTAATAATCATCGCCGTACACGCTGAATTTGTTCCTGGCCTGGCCAAGCGTATAACTTATCCAGCCGGTATATTTCCCCGCTTTTTTCTGGGCCAGCAGTTCAATACCTTTCGCGTAGCCGCTTCCGTTATAGAAATTTTCCTGTAAGGTTGATGTGCCTCCGGGGCCCATGTTACTCCGCTTGATGCGTAAGGAATATTCGGTTAAACCGGATAAGGCTTTGTAGTACACTTCGGCGCTGAATAAAAAGCGGTCTGTTTCGTATTGAGCCCCGCCAATATAATGCAGGGCCTTGCCTACCGGGATGCCTGAATTATTGGCTAGCACCCAGAAATCGCGGCTACCGGATAAGATGTCTTCGCGGATAACACGGTTTGCGAACTGGTAAAAACGACCGGTCGCACCTTTCAACGTAACCCTGTCGGTTAACGAATATGAAGCCGAAAAACGCGGTTCAAGATACGGCTCACCCGTTCCGCCGTAATAGCTTACCCGCAAACCCGGCTGGTAATGCAGCTTACCGGCATCGCCTTCAAGTTCCGCATATCCTCCCAACGTAATTTCCTTATTATTCTGGTCAATGAGCTTGCTGGTATCGTTTTGCGCATAGTTGTATGTAATGTGCTGCGATGTAGCAAATCCGCCGTAAAGCAGCTTGATATCATCGTTCAATTTCAGCTCCCAGTCTGTTTTGGCACTGTAATCGTCCAGGTTATTATTTTCAAAAGTGCCGTTGTTAACGAAAGTCCGGTCGCCTTCTACGTTGGTTGAGCTGGAGGAAGTACTGCGGTCACGGTTGCTGAAATAATTGGAAAAACTCACCAGGGTATTCGAATACAATCTGCTGTTCCATTGCCGCGACCATTTCACGCTGGAACCAATATTGCCGTATTCGGTCAAATCTGTAATATCAAAGTTATTTAGTCCGGTAAAGCTGCCGCCGATGTCGCGGCCATTATCCAGCTTATCGCTGCCGCTGTAAAAGCTCAGCGAAAGCAAATCTTTCTGACCGGGCTTATATGTGTATTTTCCGTTTAAATCATAAAAATAAGATGTTACGGCGCTGGCTGCGTTGGCCATACCCGGGCCACCAAAACCGCCGCGTCCGCCAAAGCCCCGCTGTGGCGATGAAACGCTGGTTGTTGAGCCGTTAAATTTTCCGAAGATTTTATTATAAAGCGGCCCCTGGTATGAACGGCGATAGGTAAGCAATACCGATGATTTATCGTTAACAGGTGTTTCGGCAAACAGGTTAACGCTCAGCAAGCTCAAATCGCCGCCAATGTTGGCCTCTTTTTTATTGCCTTCTTTGCCCGAAATATCCGTAACGCTGGACAAACGGCCTCCGTATTTGGCAGAGAAACCGCCTTTATACAACTGCACATCTTTTACGGCATTTACATTAAAGGCACTGAAAAAGCCGTATAAATGGTCGACCTGGTAAACGGTAAAGCCATCAAAAAGTACCAGGTTCTGGTCTGGTGTGCCGCCACGCACATAAGCGCCCGAAGACGATTCGTTGCTGGCGCTGATACCCGGCATTAACTGAAACGAACGCATGATATCCCGCTCACCAATGTTAGGCAGATCGGCCAGTTTGGTTGGATTTAACTGCAAAATACTTACCTGCTTGCGGTCGGTATTCATCACCCCGTCCTTTTTACCATTTACCACCACCTCGTTCAGCGCATTGATAGCAGGTAGCAGACCCAGCGTAAGCTGACTGTTAATTTGCCGGCTGCTAAGTCGTAAATGCTGCGGCTGATAACCGGTGTACGATGCAACCAGGGTAGCCGTATCCGAAGGCACATTGAACAGGCTGAAATAACCATCGGTATTGGTGGTTGTGCTTAAATTACTGTTAGCAATCCGTACCGAAGCTCCGGGCAATGTTTCACCGGTAACCTGGTCTATCACCTTTCCCGAAACCGTGAATGACGATGCTTTAGGGCCAATTTGCTCCGGCGGTGCCTGGATAACCGCACGCAGCTCCTCTTGGACAACTTTTCCTCCGGTATGCATCTTCTTTAACCGCGACAAATCACTGAGCTTCTGCATTACGTATATGGTACCGCCGGACTCCTCATAAAAAAACAAACCGTTTTGTTTACAGATGCTCCACAGCATATCGCGTACGCTTTCTTCAAAATAATGCTCATTAATGTGGTAATCCTTAAGCTGCTCCTTATCAAACACAATATGCTGCTTGTATTTGATGTTTAGCGTGTCCAGCACCTCATCCAGGGTATTGGTAAAAAAATGATTGATCTTAACCGAAGTAAGACTATTTTTTTTCTGGGCATAAGCGGCCTGGATAATGCATAAAAAAACGGTAAGAACCAGTAAACCTTGCTTCATATTTCGTCAATAAATCCATGAGCAAGTTCATCATTTAATCAGTTAACAAATGTTAAATGCGACTAACCGGAATATTATGTAGCTGAAACAAGGCTGATAAAAGATAAATGAGCCGATTTATCGATTTATAAGCGGCATGAAACTGTCTTCGGGAGTGATTTTTTAACATTATAAATCGGACACGCTCAGGTACAAGCCACAAAGGCTCGCACCTGCAAGAGGTAATAATAAAGCCCGGAGGCTTTTAAGTAGTAGCACGAAGCCGGAGCTTAGCGCTATCGGGACTGAAACAAGGCTGATAAAAGATAAATGAGCCGATTTATCGATTTATAAGCGATATTAAACCGTCTTTGGGAGCGATTTTTTTAACATTAATCGGACACGTACGAGCCAGAAAGGCTCGCACCAGCAAGGGAATAATAAAGCCCGGAGGCTTTTAAGTAACAGCACTAAGCCGGAGCTTAGCGCTATCGAACTATCGAATTATTTATCGAATTTAATTAGAACATAAACGGATAAGTCTCGGGCATTTTATGTCCGTCGGGTTCCAGGTGCAGCGGATGAAGCGCCATCGTGGTATCGATATACAGAAAGGCATCATACCGGGCATTCAAAATGGTGGGCACATAGTTGCTGTACTTTTCGTATTCGGGATTGTAAACCACTCCAATGGCACGATGCGGCATAATTTTACCGAACCGCTCTTTTTTATTATGCCGGTTAAAGATCAGGAGCTTGTTCTCTGCCGATTCATGATGCAGCACATCTTCTATGCTTCCGTCCCTGGCGGCGGGAACCGGCATAACTTCTATGGGTGCATCCCAGCGTTTACCGGCGATTACTGTCCCCATATACGAGCCGAATCCAACTAAAACGGTATCCTTATCTCCCCGTTCTTCACGTACCAGTTGGCCCACATTGTGCATACCGGCCTTTTTCATATCGGTAAACCGGGCATCGCCGATATGGGTGTTATGTTCCCACACAATAGCTTTGGCCTCCGGGCCATGAAACTGTAACAAACGTTTCAAGGTGTCCATCATGTGCGAGTCGCGTAAATTCCAGGTATTATCGTTAAAGCTCATCATGCAGGTATAATATTCTTCGGCGTTTACCGCGATATAAGCGTTTTGCTCGGCATTCAGGGCAGCTTCCGGATCATGATCGTAAACGGGTGCTTTCTTCCTGATCTCTGTAAGCAGTTGTGCCAGCGGCTCACGGCACGAATCGGCCAGTGAATATTGCTCACGGGTATAACGGTGCTCATCTTCGCCGTAAGGCTCAAAACAACGGATAGCTTTACGGGCCAATTGCGCTGTAACCGGATCGGTTTTTTCGAGATAATTTACAATAGCGGCCATCGACTCCCACAAGCTGTATACATCCAGTCCATAAAAGCCTACCCGTTTATCCGCGTAAAGCGAATCATTGTATTCCCTGAGCCAGGTAATGAGCGCTGCGACCTCCCAGTTGGCCCACATCCATGTTGGCCAGCGTTTAAAGGCATGCAGCAAATCGGCCGGACTTTTAGACTGTTCATCATATCCTTTAATATACCGGTTCAGGCGGTAACAATCGGGCCAGTCGCCTTCTACGGCAATGAAGTTAAATCCTTTTTCGCGGATAAGCCGTTTGGATATTTCGGTACGCCAGGTATAATATTCATGCGTACCATGCGATGCCTCGCCCAGTAGCACACAATGTGCATCGCCAATCCTTTCCATCAGCGGATCAAGGTCACGCGGATTCTTCAGCGGGTATGTTTTTTCCTTGTCTTCGTCAACTGTAAACGCCCAGGGGTCTGTATATTGTCTGTTGGCCATAATAAAATTTAATATTAAAAGTACAATCGCCTTATCAGGTTCGGTTTCTTTCTGTTGCGCCTGCTTTTTTCAGCAAATTAAGTAACTGACTATCGGTAAAATCCCCAAATGTTTCATACACCTGACCCACAGCATAAAAATCATGCGGCTGCACCATCACTTCAATGGCGTCGGCCTCATTTAAATGAGTATCATAACGCTTACCTGAAACCGGCGCCGCAACAATCACTTTAGCGGCCTGCTTTTTACGGCAAAGCCGGATAAGCGGGACCAGGGTTACACCGGTGGCTATCCCATCGTCAACCAGTATAACCGTACGTTTTTTCATATCCGGCAAGGGTTTACCTTGCCTGTAAATGGCTACCCGGCGATTAATTTCCTGTATTTTTTCTTCGATGATCTGGTTAATTACTTTGGGTGACAGCATTTCTTTGCCTTCCGGCGAAACATATACGGAATATTCTTCGGCTACAGCGCCAAATCCATATTCCTCATTACCCGGAACAGGAAGCTTTTTGGATATAGCCAGCGAAAGATCGGCCTGCAATTGCTGAGAGACATACCAGGCTACTTCTACCCCGCCACGGGGAATTCCTAATATCAACGGATTGGAACGTTTGTATTTTGGTTCAAGATACAAACCCAGTTCTTTACCGGCATGTTCCCTGTTTTTAAAATATAAGGCATCCCACACATTTTCCATAGCCGCATATTTAATGGCAATCGTTATTACCTGTCTAAAAAACAGATGGTCTCCGGATAAGTTCTCAAAAATTAAAATCTTCCGGGGCGCCGGAAACCGGTGCTGAAAATTTATTTTTTCCGAACCGTTGCCTGCCTTTGTTTGTTTTAGATACGATGTTATTTATGAAAAAGATAAGGAGGTAATGTAAAATGGCATTAGTAAAGTTTAATGATGGAAATGGCCGTGGCGTATTAAACCCAGGCTTTGGCGACATTTTTGAATCATTTTTTAATGATTCCTTTTTTTCTGACCGGATGATCTCGCGTGTGCCGGCTGTGAACATCTGCGAAACAGATGGTGAATATCATATTGAACTGGCTGCACCGGGATTAAAAAAAGAAGATTTCAAAATTAACCTGGACAGAAATGTGCTGAATATCTCGGCGGAAAAGAAAACGGAGAATGCTGAAAATAACAAAAAATATAACCGCAGGGAATATAGCTATTCTTCGTTTGTACGCTCGTTTGCATTGCCCGACTCTGCCGACGATGCAAATATTGAAGCAGAATACACCGATGGTATATTACGCATCAACGTAGCTAAAAAAGAGGAAGCCAAAATGGCCAGCCGGGAAATCTCGGTTAAGTAACGTTTAAAGAGGGTGTATAAAAAGTCAACAAAGCCAATCAATGAGCAGTCACGCTGCCCCCGAAGTCTCGGGGGAAGTGTCTGTAGCCACAATAAACCAATCCTTCGACAGGCTCAGGATGACCGTCGCAGATTTTTTAGACACCCTCTTTAATATTGTCTTACTCTTTTGTAATTTTCCAGTCCTTAGGAGCTATAAAGCCATTTTTAGGGCCTTTTGTCAGTATCTCACGGGGCGCTTTAATAGCATCGTAAGGAGCAACAGCCGTTTTAAGCCGGTTGTAAATATCCGGATGAGCATCTTTCAGGTTATGCTGCTCGGAATAATCCGGCGGAATGTTAAACAGCACATCGCCGTTCATTTGCATTTTCTTTCTTCCCTGATCCAGTATCAGCTTCCAGTTGCCGCTAATGATCGCTCCGTTCCCGAGGTAAAAATCCCGGTCAATGGATTGTTTCTTCCCGCTAAGCACCGGCCACATGCTGATGCCATCCAATGGTTTTTTGGATGGGGTTTTCACACCGGCAATCTCTTTTAAAGTCGGTAATACATCGACATATCCCATTACCTGCTCTATTTGCTTACCGCCAACCAATCCGCCGGCAGGCCATTTAATTACAGCCGGAGCACGAACTCCTCCCTCCCACTCGTCAAATTTATATCCGCGAAGCTCACCATGTGAGCCGGAATTTGGTCCGGCAGCACCATTATCACTATGAAAAAGCACTAATGTATTTTCATCAATATGCTGTTCTTTAAGCGCTTGTAATATTTTACCTATTCCTCTGTCCATACAGGTTACCATTGCCGCATAGGTTTGCTTCATGGTATTTCCATGTCCTCTTAACCCATCGGTATCCGGCCCTCCTTTGCCATATCGTGGTTTTGAAGGATCAAATCCGTACAGTTTCAGATCCTCATCTTTCGCTTCCAGCGGGCCATGCGGCGCATTGTACGCCACATACATAAAGAACGGCGAATCCTTAGCGTAATTTTTTATACAACGCACCGCTTCATCCGTAAGCAAATCGGTAGTATAACCCTTATCTTTTGAAGGCTCGTAATCGTTTTGCCAGTCTACCTCACCTTCGCGTTTATGCGTAAAATAATCCAGGGCCCCGTTTAAATGACCGTAAAAATGGGTAAAGCCACGTCGCATGGGGTGATATTTTAGCGTTGCATGTCCCAAATGCCACTTACCGATCAACGCCCGGTCTTTGTAACCGGCCTCGGCCAGCACCTGCGGAAGCAGCACCTCGGAAGTGTCCAGTCCAAAATCGCTCCAGGGTGGTATGGTCGTCTGGCGTATCCCGACACGGTTAGGATAACGTCCTGTCATTAATCCTGCCCGTGTCGGGGAACAAATCGGCGCTGTATAATAACGGTTTAATATCACGCCTTCTTTTGCCAAACGGTCGATATTTGGAGTTTTAATATCACTTCCATGAAAGCCTACATCACCCCAGCCCAAATCATCAGCAAGAATGATAATGATATTCGGTTTATTTTTAACCGGCTGGGCGAAGGTTATGGCACTCCATGCCACTGCTAACAGCAGCATGCAAACTGATCGAAAATAACTGGTGGTCATCATACGTTTTTTTATAATTGGCTGAATGTTTATTCTTTTATTTCTTTTTCATGCCTGCCGCCCCAGGATTTGGCAAATTTCTGAGGCACATATTTAGCTAATTGCTGTATCACAGGCTTCATATCGGCACGCCGGGCAAGATTGGTATGCTCATACGGGTCTGATTCATGATCATAAAGCTCCTCCGAACCATCAGCATACCGGATATAACGGTAACGCTCGGTTCGCACCGACGAATAATCAGGGCCGTAAACGGTAACGCCGGGACGCTCCCATTTCGCTTTCGGATTTTTGAGCACCGGCACCAGGCTAATGCCATCAAGCTTATGATCCGGTGGCGTTAAATTACAGTATTCCACTAAGGTAGGATAAATATCTACCAGGCTAACTGTTTGCGGGCAGCGATATGCCTTGCCACCCGGTAGACGTACCAAAAACGGAATAACATCGGCCTGCTCCCACAAGGTGGCTTTTACCCAATGATCTTTAACGCCATTATGAAATCCATTATCCGAGCAGAATATTACAATGGTATTTTCGGCATACGGACTATTATCCAGAGCCGCCATCACCCGGCCAATATTCCAGTCGGCAAAAGAAGTATTGGCACAATAGGCTTTCAGCATTTTTAACCATACTTCCTTTTTAGTAAGGCCCTGTTTAAAATATTTATTAGTGCTCATAGAGTCTACCAGATCACGTCCTAACTGCGGCACATCATCCAGATCATTTTCCAAATAACCGGGAGGCAGGGTAATATCTTCATCTTTGTACAGATCATAAAAACGTTTAGGTGCTGTATAAGGTGTATGCGGACGCCATAAGCCATAATACATAAAGAATGGTTTCGCATGCTTTTGCTTCAGGAAGGTAATGGCCGAATCGGCATTCCGAACATCCGGAAAATCACTATCAGGCCCAGTCCAGGGTTTAATGCTAAACCAATGCGACTTTCCGTACCAAAATGGTGCTGCCGCATAAGGACCGAAACCACCCTTGGGCGCCGTATTATCAAACATCTGCTTTTCGCGATCATTATTTACCTCCACATGAAAGGTTTTACCGGCAGCCCAGGTAGTGTAACCACTCTTTTTAAAGGTTTCGGGAAGGGTTTCTGTTTGCTGCAATATGCCTTTAAACCAGGTTTGCTTATTATTTAAATAGGCTCCGGTATGATACGGGTACATACCACTGAAAAACGATGCCCGCGAAGGGATGCACACCGGCGCTGCACAACTGGCATTGTAAAAATAGTACGACTGCGAAGCTAATTTGTCTATGGCCGGCGTTTTAAGCACCGGATAATTTTTCAGCAGGCTCCAGTCGTTCATATCATCGGTAACAATAAACAGCACATTGGGCCGGGACGATGGAACACCATTTGCCGGATATGCCTTCAGGGTGATGAATAACAAAAGAGATAATATGCCTGGCAGGCGATTGCTTTTTAGCTTGACGATCATTGTAAGCTGATGGTTTATAATATCTGCTAAAATACAGGCTGTGCAGCTAATTTATTATAACATTTGTAGTTTATGCTGAAAGATTGGTCTTTATAAAATCAAAAGTTGGGTAAAGCGAAACACGACGGTTCGGGGTCAAAGCATTACAAAGTACTAAAGCGGATTACAAATCCGCAGTTATAACCATCCGGATTACAAATTAGGATGAGCGGTAATTAAAGGGATGAAAAAGAAAAACACTCCATCAACTGGTGGCAAACTTTACCCAGCCGTTGCCTTCATAGCCAAAGATGAATTGCTTAGGGTTAATGATTTCGGCAAGAATTTCCATGCTATCGATAGCCGAAGGTCCGGGACGATTAAAATAGCGATTACCATCGGCCACATACACCTGGTTATTCTGAACGGCTTTTAATTCGCTCCAGCCGGGTTGGCCCAGCAAGATACCGATTTCCTGCAAAGTTCTTGAAACAGAAAACCCACAAGCCATGAGTACAATGATATCCGGATTGGCTTCCAGAAGCTGCTTAAACTGGATAACGGGCGAGTACGTTCCTTTTTGGGCCAGTACGGGAATACCTCCTGCTATTTCTACCAGTCCGGGAACCCAGTTACCGGAGATCATTAACGGCGATAACCATTCGATACAGGCTACAGCGGGCTTTTTTTCAATGAACTTCAGCTTGTGCTTTACCAGTTCAATGCGCTCATACAGCTCATCTAACAGGTGAGCCGTTTTATCTGGAGCGTTCAAACGTTCACCCACTGTTTTAATGTCTTCCAGTATATCATCTAACCGGTGCGGGTTGAGCGAAATAATATCGATGGGTTTATCCGTTATATCGCGAACGGCTTTTTCCACGTCCTCAAAACTTACGGCACATACGTCGCATTGGGTTTGAGTGATAATCACATCGGGCGCCAGCTCCCGGATTTTTTCCGCATCAACCTGGTATAGAGACAATGCCTGCGATACAATATGCTGCACCTGGCTGTGTATCTTATCTGACGATTGGGATGAATCGATTTGCGATGACGTACATACCGGCAACGACTGAACCGATTCGGGATAATCACATTCATGTGAGCGCCCAACCAGCGTATGTTCCAGGCCTAAAGCACAAACTATTTCGGTAGCTGATGGGAGCAGCGAGATAACCCATTTTGATGTCATGATGCAAAGGTATCAAGTTTGTATGAAGTTGAAAGTGAAAGGTTGAAAGTGAAAAGCGGATGTCCTGTTCTGAAATGCTGGTTAGAGTTTGCTCCTCCACGGGGGCGGCAATCATATCGGATTTAAAATCCGGGATTAAAACCATCGGGATTACAAATCCCGATGAGCGTGGAGCCTCTGAAATTTGTTTATCAGAAGCAATTTTTTTAAGTTTGTTTAACTAAGCCATTCAAGTGATGACGACATTAACGATACATCTGGAAGACGAAAAATCTGAAAAGGCCATTAAAGCTGTTTTGGATGTACTCGGTGTAAAATATGATGAAGCAGAAGAAGCCATCACTTTTCCTGAACACGTTATTGCCGGTGTTCGCAAGTCGAAGGAAGATGTAAAAAATGGGCGTGTGAAAGAGTACAAGGGACTTAATGCCATACTCAACCGGTAATAATGGGATTACCCATTTACTATACGGAAACTTTTGAGGTTACATTTAAAATGTTGATAGAGTTTATCCGGGAAAATTGGGGTGAAAAAGTGGCAAGAGAGTTTGTTAGGGAAACTGAGAAAATTATACAGATGATAGCTAATTTCCCCCACATGTATAAATCAGGTACTTTTGACAAGAATGTAAGAATAGCCCCAATCAATAGATTAAGTTTGCTTTTCTACGAGGTAACCAGTAAGCACATTATGTTACATTATATTGTAGACAGCCGTCAGGAACCTTTCTGGCTATAGCAGAGGGAAAAGCTTCTATATACTAACAACTAATCCTATCTATCGTTGTTCAGGATTTGCAACTCCGAATTTAAAACCCAGCATTAAAACCATCGGGATTTGTAAATCCCGATGAGCAGTTCACCTATCATCAAAACAAGCCTAATTGCCCTTTATCATCAATTTCCACATCATCCGGATTGGTGATCTCAAAATCCACTTTCTTTTCCGGTTTAGGCTCTTCCGGTTTTTGATTTTCCGTTTTAACCGGCCTTTCCGGTTCAGCTTGTTCCACCTTTTCAGGCTTACTTTCAACCTCGGGTTCTTCTTTATGCGGCACTTCCTGTTCGGCGGCTTCCTCCTGCTTTTCTTCGGCTACAACTTCTTCCAGCGGCGTTTCGGGAACCGGATCCGGCACATCTGCCTCATCATCATGCTCGGTAAGCAGGGTAATTTTCTGTACATCATGCGGAGACAGGCGATTTCCCATTGCTTTCATTCCCTTCACATCAATAGCATCTGCCAGGTTTATCTCTGTACTTTCGGGGATCTGGCTCTTACCTTTCAGTACATCTACCTGTACCAAAGGCTGCGCCGCCGATGATATGATGACCAGTCTTGAGCCGCTCTCATCGCTGATGATGCTGCTCTGCTTACCTATAGCGATATTCTCAAAGGTGAACCGCTTAACGTAATAATTCTTTGATTTTCCTTCGTAATGAATTACCGAATACACCTTATCGGGATCGTATTTTTCAATACGGATCATTTTATCATCAAAGTGATTGCTCAGATCAAAGCTGGTCAACTCATATACCCCGTTGCTGAGCACGGTCAATATTTTGTCTTCGCCATCAAACTCGCCAAGGAACTTACCCCGGCCATCGGCATTAAGACGTTTCAGCACATCATCATACCAGATCTTTCTTCCGGCCAATGTTGAAATACCTTTCGATTTCAGGATAATTTTCTTGACCGGGTATTTGGTTACAATATTACCCTGCGAACTCCGTCCCTTAATAGCAATTTCGGCAAAGTCAACATCGAACTGCAACTTACGCAGCTTTGAATGCGGCTTTAGAGCAATATTAACTACCTCGGCTTCGCCATTCGGGTTAGCGCTGAAATACAACACTTTAGAGCCTTTTGTTCCTTTAGTAAGGTCATACTCTTTATCGCGGGTTACGCCCAGCACGGCGAAACGTTTTATATAGGAGGTGCCGCTCTGGCCATCCTTATAGATCATATTGTAGATGGTACGCTCGTCGTTCTTTTTAAATACGCCCACATGCAGAATTTCCTTGCCTACAAAAACTTTGTCCTGCACTTTGGTAACCAGGCAACGTCCATCGGCACGGAAAACAATGATCTCATCCAGATCCGAGCAGTCGCATACAAACTCATCTTTTTTAAGACCCGTACCGATAAATCCATCTTCACGGTTAACATATAACTTGACGTTGGCCAAAGCTACCTGTGCCGCTTCTACCTTATCAAAGGTACGCAACTCGGTTTTGCGGGCACGGTCTTTACCATATTTTTCTTTAAGCCGCTCAAACCAGGCTATGGCATATTCGGTGAGATGTTTTAAATCGTGCTTCACCTGCTTGATTTCATTCTCAAGCGCCTTCATCTGCTCATCAGCCTTTTTAACATCAAAGCGGGTGATGCTGCTCATCGGCTTTTCAATCAGCTTTTTATAGTCTTCGGGAAGTATCTCACGATAAAACTGCGGGAAGAAAGGTTCAAACAGCTTGTTTAATACTTCTATTACAACATCAAAATTACCTGAGTTCTCGTACTCCGGGTTTTTATACATCCCTTCCTGGATGAATATTTTCAGCAGCGAGCTGAAAAATATCTTCTCTTTCAGCTCATTAAGCCGGATCTCAAGCTCCTGCTTTAGCAGCTCTTTGGTATGTTCCGTATTTTCAGTGAGTATATCGTTTACACTCATGAAATGCGGCTTGTTATCCTTAATTACGCAGGTGTTTGGCGATATGGATACTTCACAATCGGTAAAGGCATAAAGCGCATCAATGGTTACATCGGGCGAAATACCCGGCGCCAGGTGAATGATAATTTCGACATCTTTCGCGGTATTATCCTCAATTTTTTTGATCTTGATCTTTCCCTTGTCGTTGGCCGAAATTACGCTGTCTATGAGACTGCCCGTAGTTGTGGAGTAAGGTATTTCTGTTATCGCCAGCGTTTTTTTGTCGCGTTCTTCAATTTTTGCCCGTATACGGATTTTCCCGCCACGCTGGCCTTCATTGTAAGCCGAGCAATCGGCCATACCACCGGTTGGGAAATCGGGTAAGATATCCGGGCGGTTTCCTCTTAATACCTCGATAGAAGCATCTATAAGCTCCACGAAGTTATGCGGCATAATTTTAGTGGCCAAACCAACGGCTATACCTTCGGCTCCCTGGGCCAGCAGCAAAGGAAATTTTACAGGAAGCGTGACCGGCTCGGCATTACGACCGTCATAACTGACCTGCCATTCGGTGGTATCCGGATTGAAAACTACCTCGTTAGCAAATTTTGAAAGACGGCCTTCGATGTAACGCGGGGCAGCGGCAGAATCTCCTGTAATCGGATCGCCCCAGTTTCCCTGTGTATCGATCAGCAGGTTTTTCTGGCCCAGCTGCACCATAGCATCACCAATAGAAGCGTCACCATGCGGGTGATACTTCATGGTATTCCCGATCACGTTGGCCGCTTTGTTGTAGCGTCCGTCATCCATCTCTTTGAGAGAGTGCAGAATGCGTCGCTGTACCGGCTTTAGCCCATCGTTAATATGCGGCACTGCCCGGTCAAGGATAACATACGAAGCATAATCCAGGAACCAGTTTTCGTATAATCCGGTAATGGGAATAACGTTATGAAGGGTGCCTTCCTCAGGCTGTAATGCATCGTTTTCAGAACTCAGGTCTTCGCTCATCTATAAAATTTTCTAATGATGGTAAATATAAGGCATCCGGTTAAAAATCGCCAGAATGAGTTATAAACATCGAAAAAAGTAGCTTATGGTCATGGCTCATAGTTCATAGTCCGGAAGTCGGAAAGTCAGGAAAGACCGGAAGCAATCTTTAATAATGGACAATGGATAGTTGGCAACTGACAATGTGTGCATGGTCCAGCTCCCCTCTTCCGCCAGTTGGCGGAGCTGGGGGTGAGGCCTAACAACGAAGAACGAACAACTAACTCACCAAAAAAATTTAACCAGCGTGTAACGTTTAAAAACAACTGACGTCTTATGAAGAAAACATACTAAAGTAAACTTCAAACAATTTAATAAACCATGAAAACTCTAAAAACTTCTATTCTGTTGTTTGCCATTATGGCAACAGCTGTAGCCGGTAAGGCCAACCAGGTTAATGAAAAGCTCAGCATGAAATATGCTGCCGACACGTACGTTAATGCGCTTTGTCATGGGCAGGTGAAAGACATTGCCACAATTTTTGACAACGATGCAAAATTCACCAGCACACGCGGCCAGAACATTACTAATTTCACTAAAAGTGATATTCTGGCATCGCTAAGAAGCAACAAAGGCATTGAGCAAAACTGCGCTGTTACCAGCTCTGTGCTTGAGGCATTACCCGACCAGGTAATTATGAAGATCAATATGAAATACGATGCTTTTACACGGGTAGACATTGTTACTATGCTGCAAACCAAAGCCGGTTGGAAAATAACCAACGTAGCAACTACTTACCAGTAAATAAGTTACGTTATCCATAAAAAAGGCTGAAACTTAGCTAAGTTTCAGCCTTTTTTATGGATTAGATACACAGGTTTTATTGTAATGCAAAAACCTGTCCCAGGTTATCGGTATTGCTGCATGAAACGTTAAGGTCTTTTATTAAACCGGTGCTGATGTCAATTACCCAACCGTGTATATGTAGATCAAAACGCTCTTTCCAGGCATTTTGAATAATGCTGGTTGTGCTCAGGTTATGCACCTGCTCTATCACATTCAGCTCTACAAAGCGGTCTCCCCGCTGTTTTTCGTCTTTTATCTGGTCAAGCTCCCGGGCATAAAGCCGGTACACATCCTTAATGTGCCGTAGCCAGTTATCAATTAAACCGAACTGATTATTACCCATAGCAGCAAGTACACCACCACAGCCATAATGGCCCGCAACAATAATATGCTTTACTTTAAGTATATTCACAGCATAGTCAAGCACGCTGAGCATACTCATGTCGCTATGGATGCACATATTAGCAATGTTACGGTGCACGAAAACATCGCCCGGACGGGTACCGGTTAAACTGTTGGCCGGAACCCGGCTGTCGGCACAACCAATCCATAATACCTCCGGATGCTGCCCTTTGGCAAGATTAGTAAAGAAATCAGGATCTACATCGGTTACAGATTTAACATAATCACGGTTACCTTGTATAAGCAGGCTGTAACTTGCAGCCTGCTGCTGTTTTATTTTTTCTGGCATATTTTTAGTTTTTAATTTTTTATTTCGCTATGACTCGCGGCGTTATATACCATTTCTTTTAATGGCGGCAGATCATACTTGTCGCGAACATTTATCATTTGTACAATAATACCTTTACTATAAGCGCTATGCTTAAAGTTATGGATGATCTCAAGAACGTCTTTATCAATATAACGCGAATTGGTTCCGTCGATAATAACATTCGATTCTTTGGGTAAATGCGTCAGTGTAAACTGAATGGCGGCTTTATTCAGAAAAGACACTTCTTCCGAAAGCCTGATATGAATATTTCCATCGTTCTCGATTTTGTAAAAGTAAGGATTCCGGAGATTGTTTCGCAAAATATAAAAAATTCCTACAACCATCCCGATGGCAACTCCTGTTAACAAATCGGTAAACACTACGGCTAATATGGTGATGATGAACGGTATAAACTGGTCTTTGCCGGCATGCCACATCTTCTTAAACAAGTCAATCTTTGCCAGCTTATAACCTGTTAATAGCAGTATCGCCGCGAGGCACGATAAGGGTATCATGTTAATTACCCCGGGAATAAGTAATAAAGCCAGCAACAACCAGCCGCCGTGCATAATGGCGCTCATTTTTGTCTTTCCGCCGGCATTTACATTGGCAGACGACCGCACAATTACCGCCGTCATGGGCAAACCGCCCAGCATACCGCTGGTCATATTCCCGATGCCCTGCGCAACAAGCTCACGGTTAGCTGGCGATACCCGTTTATACGGATCAATCTTATCCACGGCTTCCAGACTCAGTAATGTTTCCAGGCTGGCCACTATCGCAATGGTCACACCGATTACCCAGACATCTTTATTGGTTATCTGCGAAAAATCGGGCATACTGAACAAGCCGGTAAGCTCTGAAAATGAGTTCACTACCGGAATGCTAACCAGTTGTGAGGGTTTTAGTGCCAGTTCTGTTGACTGGAACAGGATACCCAACACAACTCCTGCAACCACTACAATAAGTGGAGCCGGAATACTTTTCAGCTTTTTAAACCTGGACCAGTAGATCATGATAATTAACGATAAAGCGCTGATGATCACTGCACCAAAGTTAATTTTTGACAAAGCCGCGGTTATAGCCGAAAAGGTATTTCCGTCTGTAGATACAAAACTTTCACTGCCCTCATAATCGGCATCGTAGCCAACAGCATGCGGAAACTGTTTCAGTATTAAGATGATACCTATCGCGGCCAGCATTCCCTCAATAACTGCAGACGGGAAATAGTTGGCAATGGTACCGGCTTTAACCAAACCAAGGATAACTTGTAATACTCCGGCAATAACAATTGCCAGCAGAAATGTTTGAAAACTACCCAGCTGGGTTATTGCTCCTAATACGATAACCGTTAAACCGGCCGCCGGTCCGCTTACGCTGAGCTGTGATCCGCTTAGTGATGCCACCACAATACCACCGATAATACCGGTTAAGATTCCGGAGAACAGCGGTGCTCCCGATGCCAGCGCAATGCCCAAACAAAGCGGCAAGGCTACCAGAAATACTACAATACTGGACGGAAAATCGCGTTTTAAATTATTCATTGAAACGTAGTTCCCTACGTTAAATGCAGACATACGTTTAGCTGCCATAAACTTTGGATATATTAATGTATGTAAAAAGAAATAATACAGACTGCACAATGTAGTTCCATTGTGCGCCCTTAATGCCGGATTACGCGTTTGGAGGCGGCGTTGGCACTGCGGGATAATATATCCTGATATGTTTGCTATCTTTATAATATATATCCTGAGCGTTTATATATCGTAAAGGCAACTCAAAAGTAAAGTTACCCGATACGCGATTGTACTCTTTTATGTCTTTTGCTGATAGCTCTTTTTCAGCCTTGTTATCTTTGATATCATGCTCTAACTCTAACTGCATGATGGCTGAATTTGCTGCCACTTTGTCAAAAGTTGCAACAATTAATGGCGTAGCCGAAGCAAGCATCTTCAGAAAGAAGACCAGCAAAAATAATTTTGCATATAGTATTCCGTGTTGCTTTTGCTTCATAGCACTGTTTTAACAGATAGGCCAAATATATAACGCCTGATTTTTACAAACGGCATTATTTTAAAAATATTACAAAAAATCAGCACTTTTATTAATCAATATCTCTTTATAAGGAAGTATTTTTGTGAGATAAAATATCAAAATACCGGCTCCTGATAAAACTTCCCGGCAGGTTTTGAGTTTAATACAAAAATTATCCTGATGATATGATATTTATTGCCCCTATAGACGTGAAGCAGGCCTGGCCTATTCGTCACAAAGTAATGAACAACGATCATAATGTAACACCCACCGGCACTAACGTGGATAAAGACAAAAATGGTGAGCATTTTGGACTGTTCGAAAACGATGAGCTGGTCAGTGTGGCTTCTGTTCACCGTGAAGGTGACGATATGCAATTCAGGAAATTTGCTACCATTGAGGAAAAACGAAATAAAGGCTACGGTCGTAAGCTATTGCAACACGTTATTGAACATGGCCGAAATAGTGGTGCTAAACGACTCTGGTTCAACGCGATTGAGGGCTCTGCTGATTTTTATCACGCGATGGGTTTTACCGAAACCGAGCAAACATTTATTAAGGATGGCAATAAATATGTAGTTGTGGAGATGAAACTGTAAAAAGTTGAAAGTTAAACGAAGTAAAATCCCGCACCTTCGGGATTAAAAGTTGAAAGTTAAACCAGCAATCCTATTGAAGAGCTTGGTGCAGATAGGCTCTTATCGAGCCTTCCCGCTCTAAAATTGCAGGATTCTGGATAATTGATACAAAAATATCCTGCAATATATCTTCTACATCTTCTTCTGACTTAAGCCGGCGGTAAGTAACGATATATAACTCTTTCCAATAAGTGTTATATACATCGTCAATGATATGCTTGTTATATTTTATTCTATATTTTATTCTCACTACAAGAAGCTATTTACTATCGAACTTGGTATCCAACAGGCGATCTTATCCTACCATACAGGTACAAACAGGCGCAAGCTATATACTTTATATCATCAAGGTGTTACCCACATATTAAAAAGTGCAAGTAATCCTTCCCGTTCAGTCAAAATATACTTATTCAGAGCTTTCTAAAAAAACTGGTTAGCCTTATTTAGTATCCGACCAAAGATACAAACAAAGACAATAAAAGTAAATTAAATAAAAAATAATAAAATTAAATATCCATTTCTTTCAAACGAACATTTATTGAAGAATATCTCAGGAAAAGAGAAAGGCGGGAAATAATGGTTATGGCTATAGAGTCAAAGGTCTCTTATAAGGGTTTACTTACTTTCGAAAAAACTTCTTTTTACTGCTCTTTACCGGGATTAGTGGTTTCAAGGCATTAGCGGCTTCTACAACTTTATTAGCCAGGATGATGTCTGTACCGCTATTGATAATATCCTGATAAGATTTTATACGTAATTGTTCATTCTTATTTTTTTCATACACGGGCGCTGTATAGATAATGCACATTACGCCTCGTTCATGCAAAGCATCGTACAAGGCCTTTTTCTTAGGCTGGCTTAAATACGCTACTATATTACTCCACGGAATACCGGTAGCTTCATAAGCTTTTAGCTGTTCTTCGGTTTTGATAAAGGCTTCGAACATGATGTTCTTATTATGCTGGTGGTAAAACACGGCTTCTTCCGGCTTGTAGGACGATACCAGCACCCAGCTTTCTGCGTGGTGTCTATTAATAATAGACAGCAACATCGGTAAAGGCACATTTTTCTTATCAAGCATTAAAACAGTTTTTCCCTTAGCCCATTCTATGATCTCATCCAGTGTCTGGATACGGTAATCGGTTACTTTCCCTTTCGGATCTTTAAGCCGAAACTTCTGCAACTCCTCCCAGGTATAATCTATCAAATTACCCGTTCCGTTGGTGGTACGATCCAGGGTGGCATCGTGCAGCACCACCACTACACTATCTTTAGTTAGACGGGGATCGAGCTCAAAAAAGGCATGTACCTGGCTTAACGTATGTTCAAAGGTTGCAATACAGTTTTCCGGATAACCCGGCTCTGCTCCACCCCGATGACCGCATACCAGCGGTATCCTATCGGGCGTGTACCGGAAAAATTCTTTCAGTTCACTTACATTCTTTATCTTAAACGTATTCAGATTCGTGTTTTGGGCATTTGACGTTTTTACAGATAGGAGTAACAGAAATATACATAGCTGGTTTAATTTTCTATTTAACTTGAACATAATAATTGTATTAAAAAGGATCATTAGATGGGTTCTTTTTTGAAAAATTTAACTTTTGAGCTTGATTCTGGCAGTAATGATTGCAATGCCATTGACAAATCTGCCGGCTCATTCGACAATAGAATATCTATCCCTCCATTAGTTACGATATCCTTGTAGCCGGCTATACGGGATGCCCTGCCCTTTTCCTTATCCTGGAACTTCATTGTTGAGGCCATACACATCACACCTTTTTTATGAAGCCTTGCATTTAACGA
Organism: Pedobacter sp. BS3; assembly: GCF_008274585.1. Taxonomy (GTDB): domain Bacteria; phylum Bacteroidota; class Bacteroidia; order Sphingobacteriales; family Sphingobacteriaceae; genus Hufsiella_A. Next base: position 97,622 of record NZ_VTRT01000009.1, read on the forward strand.
GGCATCTAAGGGCTGCCCGGTGAAAGCTATAATATTTTCCCAGGGAATACCTGCTTCTTCATACGCTTTCATCGTCTTCTTATCCTTTATCATCGCCTCAAATATAATATTCGGGTTACGCTTATAATAGTATTGGGCTTCTTTTAAATGGTAAGCAGAAACTAAAACACAGGCTTCGGCGTGGTTAGCTTCAATTAATTTCAGCAATCTGCTATATGGAACATTCTTTTTATCCAATATTAATATCGTTTTTCCTTTAGCCCACTGCAATACATCCTCCAGCTTAGGGATGCCATAAGGTGTAATATTACCTTTTTCATCTCTAAGTTTTAACTGTTTCACTTCATCCCAGGTATAATCCGTTAGCTTACCGGTACCATTTGTTGTCCTGTCTAACGTTTCATCATGAAAAGCTACAATTTCTCCATCCTTCGTTAATCGCGGGTCTACTTCAAAAAAAGCGTGCATGCGGGTCAGCGTATGTTCAAATGTAGCGATAGCGTTTTCCGGGTAGCCTGCACGGGCTCCCCCACGATGGGCGCAAATGAGCGGGACCCGGTTATCGCTATAATGAAAAAACTCCTTTAATTCTGTTGTATTGTTTATTTGCAGAATATTGCGGTGAACTGGTAGACTGGCTTAGGTATGCCACCATATTTTGCCAGGGTACGCCCGATGTTTGATAAGCCAGATAATCATCATTATTGAGGATGAAGGCCTCAAACATAATATCCGGGTTACGGTCATAATACCATTTGGCTTCTTCGGGCGCATAAGATGATACCAACACATAAGATTCGGCGTGGTTATCTTCTATTAACTGGAGGATTTTATCAAAGGGTACGTCTTTCTTATCCAGCATCAGTATGGTTTTTCCTTTGGCCCATTTTATAATCTCATCCAGGGTTTGCGGCCGGTACTGTGGTTGGTATACAAACTAAATACCAAGCAAAGTATCACCATCCTGGCAATACCGGTGTTGATCCATTGAGTAATTTTTGTTTTCATATTATTTTAGATTTAGTTAATTGTTAGCTTTTAAGGCCGATTAAATTTCATCAGGCATTTACTTTATATTAAATTCTGCCAGTACCGGATAATGGTCTGATATCACATCAGTTACTTCATCATGGATAATATCCGTACTGATAATATCCTTTGACAACAGCGCATTAACCCAGATATAATCCACACGTCTTAATACGGAATTTTTCTTTAGCTGACTTTTGACCGGCACACTGTTTTTAAACGTTTTGTTGGTTTGCCGGAAAGCATCCACAAACCCGGCCTTAACCATACTATCGGTAACCGAATAATCTAAAGCGCCGTTATTAAGATTATTGCGATAAATCGTGCGGTTTTTCACTATAGGCGTACCGCTTTTAGGCTCTAAACGTCCTTCTAACCGCTGCATGGATTGCAGCAGCTTATCGCCATAAGCAGCTTTATCAGCACGCGAAAATGAATTAAAATCGCCCGAAATAAGAACTTTAGCGCCTTTAGGTAACTGTTGTAACCGGTTTATGATTATCGAAATGTCTTTTTGCCGGTCTTTCAGAGTAAACGGAGCCAAATGCGTAACCATTACGTAGATACCTTTTATCCGCGTAAGCACATATCCATGCCACATACCGTCTATTCTTCGCTCAATAACTTCAATAGGATAACGGGAGGTAATAGCAAGCGGATGCGTTACGTCATATCCCGCTTCTTTATTCATAATTACCGTATAGTTATGCCCGTACCTGGCCGCAAAGCGTTTTAGGTCATCCTGCGAAAACCCTATCATTTCCTGATAGTTCACAATATCCGGGTTGATATTCTCCACCCAGTTAACGTATTTATCTTTAATGGCATTATTACCATCAAACCCGTGCATGGTATTATAATCCAGCACCTTTAGGGTAGCAGTTTGGGCATAACTACAACTATTTACCAAAAAAACACAGACAATAGCGAGACCAGCCACAGCAAGTCTGCCGTATTTAACTTTTTTCATTTTTAAATCAGGTTAGTAAAAACACCGTGGGCAGTAAATACCCACGATGCTCTTTCAGATGGAACCTATATTAACATGTATTAATTCTGATAAACTGCGATATCATCTATGCTCAACCGGTCACCGGTTTTGAGCTTATGGATTCTGAACCGTACCGGGCCTTTAATATCCAGGATATATTCCTGGTAATAAAATGTATTCACATCTGTTACCTGAAGTTCAGGCCCTAAGGCGGTCCAGGTTGTTCCGGAATCCTGGGAGTATTCAGCTATTAACCGATTAGGCAGGTCTTTATTATCTGATCCTGGTACCGGCGCACCGTAATAGAATGAGAATTTCGAGGCTCCATAAGGCAGGTTAAAATTCATGGTTAGTGATGTTTCCTGGTTAGCGGCTATCATTACAGTATAAGTACCATGCTTTGAAACAGTGATATTATTAGATTTGATAGGATACATATTGGTCATCAGCCATTCACCTGTTGGAAATAAAGCCGAAGTTCCGGCATTTCCGGTTTTGAGAGGAGGTATGCCATTTTCCCAGGTTTCGGGGAAGTTGGCGTATAACTGATCGGGATGGTGTGGCTCAAGGGTTTGTCCCACCACATCATCTATACTCCGTAATAAAAGAACCAGCTTGGTTTCCGAGCCTACAGTCTGGAATATTGGAATACCGGTATAATCGCCCATATCCGGCAAAACCTCTGAGGCAAAACTGGCAGAAGCTGCCGTATGCAACGTTACTATATTTGACCAATCGCTGATATCCACATCACCAGCATAAGTCAGACCTGTTTCCGGATTTGCTACTATCGCCGACTTTAGCTGTACCAGCGTACTTTCGTAGGTTTTCATGTTATTTATCAGCCCGGTAAATGTGGTGGTGGCAAGATTAACCTTTTGCGGGTTATTTGATGATACCTTGGTAACTTCTGAAATACCTGAGATCTGTAATGTGCCATTTACCCGATCCAGGGTACCGCCGGTAATTTTTACCACGATGGAATCTCCGGCATTATATTGTGCAGCATCTGCACCTAAAGCGAGCGCAATACCCCGTAACTGTTTACGACGGTAGCTCTGCATAATCACCAGACCGTCGGGCGCATTGCCATTAGCCGGGTCTGATATCACAATACCAGAAATATAATTAGCCCCGGTCAGATCCTCGGTGGTAATGGTATGCGGAGAATCCTTATAAAGCGCTCTTACATCTTCCACCGAAACCAGCGGACTGGGCTTACCTGTAACTTTCACTTCCTTTTCGCAGGATGCAAGAATCACAACCAGAATGTACAGAAGTACAGGAATTAAAACAATCTTCTTCGTTTTCATTGCAATAGGTTTTATATATAAAACGTCATGTTGATCTATGATTTATGGTTTTTGCCACCACATCAGCGTTTTTAGATCATCAGGGCCCTGTATAGCTACAGCTGCACGATAATTGGTGCCATTAGCTGCCTGTTCTACCGTTGGATAAGGTAAGCGGGTTGGCATAATGCCATCGTTCCTTAAACCCGGCCCTTTAGGTAATACCGGATGACCGGTACGCCGGTACTCGATCCATTGCTGCATATCTGTCCAGAATAAGGCATAATACTTTTGCATCATGATCAGCTCCATCTTATCGTCCAGCGAAGCTGCCTCATTCCATTTTACACCAGCGCCATTTAAAAAGGTAGTGCTGGCCGTTTTGCCCCATAAAGCAACCCGGCTGGTAACGCCATTCTCATAGTAAGCTTGTGCCGTATTTGCCGTGATCCAGCCTTTTGCAGCGGCTTCGGCCAGCATAAACTGTACCTCTGCATAATTTAACATATTACCCAGCAATGGCTCGGTCATTAAAGCATCGGGCAGCAGGGATTTGGTCTCCGGAGTTTCGCCATACGCATAACCACTTGGAATACCGGCATAAATGCCACCGGGAGCCGTTAGCCATTTGCTGATACACGGATCGTTGGTTGCATCCAGCTTTTCGGCAATAAAGCTGCATATTTTGGGGTAATGCCAGTCTGATGGCTTAGTATTAGCAAAAGGTGAATTATACGGTGCTATACCGGTCCATCGCAATATGGCCGATTCATCATTAGAGTTAATAACAGGATAGCTGCCGGGATCTGTATCCACGATCTGTTTGATCTTGGCAATAGCCTCATCAGCAACTTCGGCCTTGCCCGATACGCGAAGCAATAGCCTCAAATACAATGAATTACCAAACTTACGCCATAAAATGGGGTTTCCGTGATAAACCGGATCGCTGTTAGCTGATACACTTTTGCTAAGCCCCCGCAACAGGTTATTGGCATCTTCAAGCTGCTTGAACATGTCTAAGTAAATATCTTTCTGGCGGTCGTAAGCAGGGGTATAAATACCCTGTTTTGATTGGTTGGCCTGAAAATAAGGGACATCGCCAAAAGTATCGGTGATAATAGAATATATCCATGTCTGGCAGATAAGCGAAATTGCCCGGTAGATCTTACTTGCATTTTCATCAGTCGTATTTTCGGCCGCAAACTGGTACATATCTTTCATATTAGTAAGCTGCAAATACCAGCCGCTCCAGGGAGCCGAGGAGGCAGTAAGCGGAATATCGTAACGGAATATCCTATTGGTTTCTACCAGGGTATTTACCGTTACCTGCATCAGCTCATTGGTAATGCTGTGGCTACGGCTCATATTGCTACTCACCAGCTCAACCAGTGCACGTGGCAGCAGTGTTTCGGGTAGCGCTTTAGGCGATGAATTGGGGTCTGTATTAAGTTGCTCAAAGTTTTTGGTGCATGAACTGACGGAACCCATCAGTATCACTACTATGCAACTGAATATTATTATCTTTCTCATGCTGTTTATCATTAAAATCCTACTGTTAAGTTTAAACCATACGTGCGGGTAGAGGGAAACTGCCCGATCTCAAAGCCACGGTTAATGTCAGACCCGCTAAGGGTACCGAATTCGGGATCGAAGCCCGGCCATTTGGAAAAGATAAACAGATCGCGGCCATATAAACCTACCGTTGCCTTTTGAAGCCCGATCCGTTTGAGGGTTTTGGCTTTAAAGGTATAATCCAGTCGGGCCTCACGTAATTTGATAAAATCGGTAGAAAATGTAGATCCCTCCACATTACTGGTTCCAAAATGAGCATCATAATAGGTTGAGAGGTCTTCGTTCACTACGGTATTCGGGCTATAGGATCCATCCGGGTTTAAAACCACCCCATCGCCTACAATACCATTATACCTTCCGGGCAGCGTTGCGGTTGTTTTACCTTGTACGGCCATTTTTCCCTGCGTTAATGAATAGGCTACCGAGCCGTATTGGGCATCGAACATAAAGCTTGCTGAAAAGTTTTTGTACCTGAACTGGTTCTGTAAGCTGGCCTTCCATTTGGGCATGGTATTACCTAAATACAGCAGCTCTGTACCAATTACCGGCGAGCCGTTGTTATAGACAATTTGCCCGTCGGGAGAGCGTTCATAGCCACGACCATACAGATCGCCCATGCTGCCGCCCGGCCGGGCGATGATAAAGCCGTTACTGCCCGGGCCGTTTTGTAACACAAGCTCCTGCAAGCTATCGGTTAAAGCCATAATGGTATTCTGGTTGGCTGAAAAAGTAGCATTAACTGTCCAGGTGAGCCCTTTTTTAGATTTAAACGGCGAACCGTTCAGAGCCAGCTCAATTCCCCGGTTGCGTACAGAACCGGCATTTACAATAAGATAACCTGATCCGGAAGAAGGGCCAAGTGATGATTTTAATATCTGGTCTTTAGTGTTACCGGTATACAGCGTAAGGTCAAATCCTACCCGGCTCCGGAAGAATTTCATTTCAAGCCCCGCTTCATAGCTGGTAGTGTACAAAGGTTTCAGGTAAGGGTTGTTAAGTGTAGAGGGGTTATACAATGCCCCGCCGGGATAGAGCGGATCAGCGCTAAAAGTCAGGTTTGTTCTATATGGGTTTGTTTCACCACTACCCACGCCGGCATAAGAGCCCCGCAATTTAGTATAACTGATAGCATTGGGAAGCTTAAATATTTCGGATAGGATCAGGCTTGCATTTACCGAAGGGTAAATAAACGATACATTACCCTTACTGGTTGGCGTAGCCAGCACACTGTTCCAGTCGTTACGCAAGGTAAAATCCAGGAACAAAAAGTTTTTATAAGCACCGGTCACTAAACCATAGAGACTGTTAATAGCATACTTACTCCGGAAGGGCTGAGTCCATAACGGCCCGGCGCTGTTGGCCATGGTAAATATGCCGGGATATAACAGTGAATCGGCTCTTACCTGGTTCATGCCGTAAGTATTTCTCAGCATACTTCCTCCCACAGATGCCGAAATATCAACATCTTTGTTAATATTTTTTTTGTATTTAAACAAAAAGTCACTGTTCAGTTCCTGCGAATAAATATCCTGTGTACGATAAAAACCTTTGCGAAATTTCTCGGTATCAAAAGGCCGTTGCTGCGAACGTGAATCGCTGGCGAAATCTATGGATGTACGCACCATCAGGTTCAGCTCTTTGGTAATATCATACGTTGCCGATATACTACCGGTTACCGAATTGCGGCTTTGCTTATTCAGCATCTCGTACGAGATTAGATACGGATTATCCGGCGTACCGGTTAAAGGCGTATTTTGCGTGATATCTTCTTTGCCCGGCAGCCAGTAATCACGCAACCAGGAGATCGGGGCGCTGGGTTGCCAGAAGATATAGCCATACATAATAGACTGGTTATTGTATCCGCCGGCAGGCAGGTTGTTGCTATACTTGTTGGTATAGTTAATTTTTGAAGCGATCTGCAGCTTTTTAGTTGGCTTTGAGTTTACCGAAAGGGCAACTGTATTACGTTCATACCCTGTATTAGGTACAATCCAGGAATTATTGACATTAGTAAGAGAAAACCGGGCTGAGGTTTTATCGGTACCACCATCTAAACTCAGGCTGTTGGTAAAGGTTTTGCCGGTTACAAAAAAATCGTTAAATCCGCCATTTTTATAGGGAACCCACGGTGTGCGGGTTGCCCCGCGGGTGTGTGTAGTTGGATCGTATTGATAAAATAGCTGCCCGTTAAATTTAGGCCCAAATGCTTTGGTAGTGCTGCTGGTGTTTACTCCATCTTCAGAAGTACCATACGAATAATAGTTCGCCCCATCATCACCCTGCCCATACTCATATTGTAAATTTGGTATACGATTGATCGTAGCAAATGAAGTATTCGAATTCAGGGTAATGCCAAGGCCTTTCTGGTTGGGTTTACCCGATTTAGTGGTAATAATAATGGCTCCATTGGCTCCACGTTGGCCATATAATGCCGCGGCTCCCGGCCCCTTAAGCACCGTAACATTTTCAATATCTTCAGGATTAATATCATCCAAACCCGAACCGTAATCCACTACCGTTTCGTCCAGATAAGCTCCTGAATAACCGGTCATCCTGCCGCTTCCGTTATTGATCACTACGCCATCTACCACAATCAATGCATCATTGCCTCCAGAAAGGTTATTTTCTCCCCGAAGGATAATTTTATTTGAGCCTGTTGGGCCGCTGTTGGAGCGTATCAGGTTTAAACCGGCAACCTTACCGGATAAAGCATCTGTCCAGTTATTTGATAAGGCTTCGGTCAGATCTTCACCTTTTACCACGGTGGCGGCATATCCCAGGGCTTTTTCCTCGCGGGTAATACCCAACGCGGTTACTACCACCTCGTTCAGGTCGGTTACTTTTTCTATCAGGCTCACATTGAGCATGGCTTTTCCGCTAACCGGAACTTCTTTTCGCTCAAACCCCAGGTAAGTAAATACCAGCACCGCGTTAGCGTTTGGTACAGCAATTTTGTAATTACCGTTATAATCTGATATGGTTGAGGTTTGGGTTCCTTTGATCAGGATACTTACGCCGGGTAAAGGGTTATTTTTAGTATCTGTTACCTTTCCCGACACTGTCAGCTGTCTTTCGGTCGCCTCAGCCCGTTTAATTACTACCGTGTTTTTATTGATCGTATACGTTAAGGATTCTCCTGCAAGACATTGGTCGAGCACACTGCTAAGAGAGCTGTTTTTAGCAGATACACTCACCCGTTTTATATCTTTCAGCATCCCGGCATCATAAAGGAAATCATAGCCTGTTTCTTGTCTCAGCTTATTGAAAACCTCTTCTATGGTTCCATTTTTGACCTGAAGACTCACATTTTGGGCATAGCTGGCAGCTTTAACATTTACCAGGACTACAACCAATAAAACAACAGTCAGTTTCATCGCAAGGAATAGTTTTGATGACATGCAGGGACAGTTCCTGCACATAAATGCAGTAAATTTTTTATACATTTGAGTATTAGGTTATAGGATAATTTGTATTCATATTCAATTCTTATCGACCTGAGCGGCTACTGTAGCCTGTAAATCCGGGGGTGCGGCAACACCTCTGGATTTTATAACAGATCCTTACCCATATTACGGCATGACCACTATCCTCCTTTCACTGCGTTTATAACCGTTACTTTCACTGATATAGGCATCCTCGATCTTAAAATGAATAGTGCCTGTTAATTGCAGGTTATACAACAGATCAGCTATACTTTTTGAGCGGGAAAATGTTCCGCCATATATTTTATCATTCATATCGCCCTGGTACACCACATTTACATTGTACCAGCGTGATACCCGCTTCATGATGCTGCGGATATCTTCATTATTAAATTTAAAATAACCACTTTTCCAGGCTATGGCGTCGTCAGCATTCTTCACAGCACGCACATTAATTTGCCCGCCGGTATGTAAGGCAATAGCCTGCTGACCAGGTTTTAGCTTTATCTCAGAAGCATTGTCCGAAAGGGCTCCTTTTAAGAGATGTGACATCTTTACGCTGCCTTCCAGTAATGTTGTTGCTACATATTCATCATCAGGGTAGGCACTGATGTTAAAATGTGTTCCCAGTACCTGCACCATTGTACCGCCTGCAGATACTTTAAACGGTCTGGCCGGATCTTTGGCCACTTCAAAATAAGCCTCGCCGGTTAATTCCACATTCCGCTCTTTACCGGCAAATAAGGCAGGATATCGTAAGGAGGACGCGGAATTCAGCCATACACGGGTTCCGTCAGGAAGGATCAGGCTATATTGGCCGCCCTTAGGTACTTCTATCGTATTAAATGCCTCTCTTTCTATGCCTTCTGCTGATGGAATATTTCCGGAAGGAGTCGTCTTACTATAAACAATCTGTCCTTCGGTAGCCTTGGTGATCTTAATACCTTCCTGGTAGGCTACCTCACCTTCAGACACATCGTTTAACGCTATTTTTAATCCGTTAGCCAATGTCAGAACAGCTTTATTGCTACCCGGCAGCACTTCGCCCTTGTAAGGCTTATAGACAATTTTTCTTCCTTTTTCTGGTTTATTCAGGCTAAGAAATACACCTACCGAACAAAAGATCACCACCGCCGCTGAAGCCAATAAGGTGATCCGCCTTCGTAGTACAGAAGGCTGTTTCTTTAAATGTATTTCTTTGCTGATAGTCGTAAATAAGCGTTCTTCGAGTTGCTGCTCTCCGGCATCTTCCAGGTTCCACTCCACAGGCTCTCCCTGTTCATGATTGTACCACTCGTTCAGTAGCTCACGTTCTTCCGGAAGAATAGTGCCATTCAGCCATTTTTCGGCCAGTTCTTTCAACCTGTCGGCATTTAATCGGTTCATTGCTTATATAGCGTATAAAAGTTATAGTGTTCCCTTAGTGGGGAGTAAAATTTTTTTTAAAGAAGGTAGAGGGCGGGAAGGTAGAAGGTAACCTATGGTTCATGGTTCATAGTCCGGAAGCCGGAAAGTCAAAAGTCCGGAAGCAATGGGTATAATTAAGTTAAAAGTTGAACGTAGTGAAATCCCGGCTATTCAGGGATGAATCCCGTATCCCCGAATCATTCCTCTCGGGACAGGCTGTACGGGGAAATCCCTCCGAGTAATTCGGGGCCAAAAGTCAAAAACCGGCAATCCGCTTATAATCAGCAATATAAAAACACCTTTCCAAGCCTGTTTATCATTAACATAACACCAGGCAGCACAAGTCTAAGCAAAAAGCAATTTAGAAAGGTGGTGACAGTAAGGCTGAAAATAACAGTACTCTAACACGCTCAGGATGGGTCGGGATGGGCTTATATCAACACCCAATACCAGGTAATGCCCCGATAATTATAACAAATAGTAATATATGGCTTAACCCAACCCGGAGTGTTTTAAGGGCTTTACTAATGTGCGCTTCTACTGTTTTTACTGATATATCCAGGTTCTCGGCAACCTGTTTTTCGGTAAGGCCTTTTTCCCGGCTTAACCGGAATACCAGCTGACATTTTTCGGGTAATTGCTGTACCTCCAGCTCTATTTGCTTCGAAAGTTCTTCAAAGTCGAGCCACTGCTGTGTTGAATGATCCGCAAGTGACAATACCCTGGCATCATCTACCGGGATATGCTCGCATACTTTCCTGCCGGCCAGCTTTGCCATGATCTCATACCGTACAACTGCTGCTATATAGGTATGAAAACTGTAATGCAATTGTATGCGGTGGCGCCGCTTCCACAGGTTTATAAAAGTATCCTGAACTACTTCCTCGGCCTCAGTATAGGTACCCAACTGCATATATGCTTTTAAAAGCAACCGCTGCCAATACCTGTTGTAAAGCGTACGGAATGCTTTCTCATCATCTGCTGTCAGCAGCGTTACCAGTTCCTGGTCTGTATATTCACTATATAATGCCATGATACTTTTCTGCTCAAAGTTCCCCGGTAGCTGTTAACTTATCATTACGCCACTATTAACCTTAATTATTGGCTGATCCTGTCCCCCTTCCTCACACAACAAAACTTATACTTCAGAATATTAGTCCAAACTGGTTAAACTTGGTTAGCGTTTAATTTAGTTTATATATTCAAAGATATACAAACAAACACAATAAAAGCAAATTAAATAAAAAATAATAAAATTATATCGATTTAATAATATAATTAAACTTTTTATATACTTCAGGGTAATGAAATAAGTGGGCTGGCAATAAAATAATACTATCATTCCTTATTGAAAAAGAATGTTATCTATTGCCTGACAGGGTTACTTAAACATCTGGTTGTTTTTAGCAGTGTCATTCACCGGAAGGTCTTCGTCTGCTGGCAATTATTCGCTGCCGATGCTGTAAGCCCCAGTTTTTCAACTCTTCCAATACCTTATCTAACGATCTGCTGTAAGGCGTAAGTTCATAGGTTATTGTAACCGGAGTGGTAGAAAACACTTTGCGTTCCACAAATTCGTTCAGTTCCAGTTCCCGCAACTCCCTGGATAATATCTTGGGTGTAATCTCACCAAGCTCCCGTTGGATCTCTTTGAAGCGTCTGGGGCCTTCGGACAAAGCAACAATTAACGGAAGCTTCCATTTGCCGTTTAATACATAAAGTGCATCTCTTACCGCTGTAACGCTTGCCGTACAGGTTTCCTTGTCGTGAATAACTTTCTTTTCCTGAAGTTCCATCTCTTTTTTTTATTAACTATCCTGAAGGATACCGGTATCCTTTGGGATAGTAGTATCCTTTTAATAGCGAATATAAATATGTTTGCAGAAAAATAATGTACTATGAAAATTAAAATATTTTACTGGATTCCAACAGCTATTGTTGCTTTAATGATGATCTATTCTGCTTATGCCTATTTAACGCAGCCAGCACTAAAAGGAGCTTTTCATCACCTGGGCTACCCGGACTATTTTCGTGTAGAATTGGCTTTAGCTAAGCTTATTGGCGCTATCCTGCTCCTGGTTCCGGTTATATCACGGGTAAAAGAGTGGACTTACGCAGGCTTTGCAATAACTTTTATTTCGGCGTTCATTGCACATTCTGCTTCCGGCGACCCGCTAAACTATCGCCTGATGCCGCTTATTTTCCTGGCGCTGCTTATTGTTTCGTATATTACTTATCATAAAAAGCAAACTGCGGGGATTTAAGGTAAGTGCCCCTTTATAGCCTAAGCATCTGCTTGTGCTGTTCTTACGGAGACACAAGGCAGGCCACACACCGGCAGCCGCTTAACCTTGCGCCAGACTATGGCCTCTCCCCCAACCTCTCTCCAACCGCGTGCCGCCTTAGCGGTGGCGCAAGGAAAGGAGCAAGCTTCCGGTCTTCCGGACTTTCCCGACTTCCGGACTATGAACCATGAACCATGAACTATGAACCATGAACTATCAACTATGAACTATCAACTATGAACTATCAACTATGAACCATAAGCTATTAGCTACCCTATGCCTTAAACCTTCCGCCTTCCACCTTTCCCGCTTCCGGTCTTTTCTGACTTTCCGGACTTCCGGACTATGAACCATCAACTATAAACCATCAACTATGAGCCATCGGCGAGTAAGCTTCCGGTCTTCCGGACTTTCCCGACTTTCCGGACTATGAACCATCAGCCATCAGCCTCATAAAACCTTATCACTTATAACCTAAAACCCGTAAACTTGCATCATGAGCTGGCAGGCGGCAAAAACAGGATATAAAACCTATTTACGGTTAGAGCGCTCGTTCTCGCCCAACACGGTAGACGCTTACCTGCGTGATGTAGATAAATTGGAGCAATATGCCAGTATCGCCGGCAACAAAACCCCGGCAGAGCTCAGTAAGGAGGACTTACGGAATTTCCTGGTCTGGATCAATGAGCTGGGTATGCTCCCGCCATCGCAAGCCCGGATATTATCGGGAATTAAATCGTTTTACAAATACCTGGTGCAGGATGAAATGGTCAGCACCGATCCCGCTGCCCTGCTCGAAAGCCCCAGGCTGAGCCGGAAGCTGCCCGATACGCTCAACATACACGACATTGAACTCCTGATTGCCGCCATAGACCTCTCCAAACCCGAAGGTATGCGCAACAAAGCCATGCTCGAAGTGCTGTACGGCTGCGGGCTGCGGGTCTCCGAACTGGTCAACCTTAAACTTTCAACCCTGTATCTCGATATCGAATTCATCAAGGTCATTGGCAAAGGCAACAAAGAGCGGCTGGTTCCCATTGGCAGCCAGGCCATTAAATACCTCAACATTTATATCAGCGAAGTTCGCGTTCATGTTCCAGTGAAAAAAGGCGCCGAAGATTTCGTATTTTTAAACCGGCGTGGCTCCCCGCTTTCGCGTGTCATGGTGTTCATGATCATCAAGGATCTCGCCCTGGCCGCCGGGATAAAAAAGCGCATCAGTCCGCACACTTTCCGGCATTCGTTTGCCACACACCTCATCGAGGGAGGCGCTGATCTACGGGCCGTACAGGAAATGCTGGGCCACGAAAGTATTACTACTACCGAGATTTATACCCACCTTGACCGCGATTACCTGCGTGATGTCATCACACAATACCATCCCAGAAGTTAGCCGCAAGAAGCTATTTTTTGAAAAGCAATAAAAGCATTACATCGGTTCCGGTAGCCCGGCTATACGCTTATACTGCACAAGCCTTAGCCGCCGGGCCGGTATTCGCTCCTATCCGGTTTAGCTCACACGGGACAGCACTACTATCAGCTTCCTTTTCGCTTACTGGAAAGATATCGCCTTACCGGAATATCATACAGTACCATCACCAGGTAAGCAAATCCAATCAGCAGCAGCGTTCCAACCGGAACAATCACATAAAGCTGAGCCATAGCAGGTTTATACGTTGTAAAATAATTGCCAAAAATCCAGATCGCAGCATAGTGCGTCATATACAAGGGGTAAGATATCGCCCCCGAAAACCTGCAAACACTCTCCCATCGTTGAGATAACACGGCGCCTGCACCCAGCGAAACCAGCAGCGGAAAATAGAATAATACCACCAGCAGTTCGGCCAGCCAGTTCCATTTAAAATGAGGCATCACAAAAGCCAGCACTAATAAAAGGCTCATCACACCAAATCCCAGTCGCGATTTAATGATCCAGTTAGAGCGATAAATTAAAAGCCCGGCCAAAAACGAATAGCTGATGCGGGCGCACCCGTCCCAGAAGTTATCTCCCGCCCAGCCGCCCAGCAAATTCCCCGAACGGTAACTAACCCAGGCAAGTGCAATAGCAGCCAGCATAATGAGCACATACAAATACTTACGGCCAATTCTGCAAAGAATAAAAGCATAAACAATATTGGCAACATACTCCCAGAACAACGACCACGACGGTGCATTAAAGCTGAACAGGTTAAACCCTCGCTCCTGCATAACCGGATAAGGGATAAGGAGAACAGAGCACAAAAACAGCAGCACCAGCTTGCCCGTGCTATATATGGCAGAATAGTTTACAATAGGATCGAACAGAAACCCAAGCAAACCAATCACCGAACCAAAAATAACCAACGGATGAAGCCTGATCAGCCGGGACTTAAAAAACTCGGCAATGCCCATTTTCTCCATACGGTTATCGTAAGCATAAGCAATGACAAACCCCGAAAGGCAGAAAAAGAAATCCACCGCTAAAAAGCCATGCCCGATAAAGTTCTTACTGCTATCCGTATATATCCATTCCATGAAATGGAAAACAACAATAGCTAACGCGGCCACTCCACGCATGCCGTCGAGAATATGAAAATGCGGTTTGGTTTTAAGCAGATCAGCGTTTAATTTTTCCATGTAGTGTATTTGCAGGTTTTCAAAGGTTGCGCAATTAACATAAAAGTTGGCAAAGATGAAGAGTTTGTCTTTGATTTCTTTACAATTGTGAAGTGCTTTTTAAAGTATAAACCAGATGTTTGCAAAAAAGATATGATGGCAAAATTATTAAAGCTCATTCCCAATGTTTTTTATACCGATATTCATACCGGACTAAACCTGTTTGTGGATTGTCTTGGATTTACAGTAGTGTATAGCGAACCGGAAAATCAATGTCCCTTTTATATTGTTAAAAGAGATGACCTGCAGGTACACCTGATAGAAGATGAAGAATTTGCCCTGAAAGACCGCCCTGAAATGCGCATTGCAACAGACGATATTGAAGGTTTATACCAGGAAATTTCGGCAAAACAAGCGCAACTGCTGCACCCAAATCTCTTAAAAATAAAGCAACAGCCCTGGGGTTTGAAAGAATTTGCATTACTGGATAAAGAAGGAACGTGTATCATTATCCAGCAACCATAAGCTTTACTTCTAGAACGGCATACCGATACCAAAGTTATACTGGATAAAATTATATCTGTCGGGAGCATTAGTTTGGGCATACCGCTCTTTAAACTCCTTGCTGTTAAAGAAATATTTCAGCACATACTGGTCTTTACCGGTAAATTGTGGGTCTTTCACCTTGATACCGGCATCAAAGCGAAGCACAAAATATTCCAGGTCAAAGCGTAAACCAGCCCCCGCTCCTATGGCTAACTGACCAAGAAACTTATTGAATTTAAACTCACCACCCGGGTTATCGGCTGTTTCACGAACCCGCCACAGGTTACCAAAATCGGTAAATGTTGCACCTTTCAATTTAGCTCCCAGCAGGTTATTTAAAATCTTAAAGCGGTACTCCAGGTTACCTTCCAGCTTAATTTCTCCCAACTGGTCAAGCCCTCTCAAGTTACGACGAGTATCTTCATCGGCAATAACCGAGCGGTTATAATTACCCGGTCCCAGCGTACGTGCCTGCCAGGCTCGTACTCCGCTCGATCCGCCAGCATAAAAGTTCTTTTCAAAGGGCAATATTTCACTGTTGCCATAAGGATAACCTACGCCCGGATTTAAACGCATTACCAGCTGTTTTTCTCCGCCAAGCGATAAATAATAACGTAAATCGAGTTCGGTCTTTACATATTGCAGGTATGGCAGGCCGAATATGGTGCGGTCACCGTTAGCATCCCGTTTCAGTCCCAGGCCCCGGCTTAACAAACCGATAAGATTACCGGCAGCATCAATATTCACCTTGGCATACAAAAAGTTATCGTACGTTAGTAAGCGTATCGCATTGTAAGTAAAGGTGTATTGCGATCCGACACTGAAATAACGCCTGTCATTAGTACGTATATACAGCTCATATCCCTGTTTCTGTAACGAATCTCTGAAAGCCGGATCGAAGCTACCGTTACGATATTCCAGCGATATCGGTGTAAGGCTGTGCAGCTTATACTGCGTTTCTACCCAATCGTACGATATCGAATTAATAAATATCCGGTTCTTAAAGGCGCTGCGCTGGTCAAACAATTGCACGCTGCTGGATATGGTGGTATGCGGTACGCCATTCCGGTTCATATCCAGGTTAAAGAACGGGATTATCAGCCGCGGAAAGGTAAGCTTAGCGCCCAGTTCCAAATCGCGGTTATATACGCTGCTGAAAGCCTTTCCGGCCAGGTTATCAAACAAAATTCCGTATTTGAACTTGATCTCAAGCTGCTCTGCCCCCCTGAACAGGTTCCTGTTGGTATAGGTATCGCCGATATTAAACCCGCTGCGACCGGAATTGAATGTGTATTCGCCTTCAATCCGGTTACTCATTCTTTTTAAAGGCGTAGCTTCAATTGACGGATCAAGCTCATGAAGCGTGCTATCGGCAGACTTATTGTACGTGATTGCCAGGTTCTTAAATACATTTAATTCGTACAAACGATTGTAAGTAAGCGATTCATTTGTTGTGTTATACAGATCACCTTTTTTCAGGAAAATGTATTTAGACAGCTTTCGCGAGCTAAACCGGGTGGAATAATCTACAAAGTGATATTGCGAATCCACAACCGTAGAATCGCTGTGGCGATGATTCTTTCCATCCGTATCGTGAATCATAAAATAGGTATTATTGATAGTATACACCTGATGATGTTCCTTACCCGGGGGATTATCAATAAATAATTTCAAATCGGCCTGGCTTGAGTTCAGGTTGCTGTCTACCGAAAAACGGACATATTGCCGTAAATAATCGTAGTAGCCATGATCCTTCATCATCTGGTAGATCTGCTCCCGCTCATACGCCAGCGTATCGGCATCGTAGCGTTTGTTCTCCCTGATATGGGTAAACGATTGCCGGTTAGCTTCATACAGTTTTTTCACGGCACTATCGGGTATTACATACGTAAAGTTCCGTACCCTGAACAACGGGCCTTTATCGGCTGTAAATGTCAGATACGCTTTTTTATCTTTCACTTCGATATCGCTGGTAACCTTAGCCTTAAAAAAGCCCTTGGTTTGCAGGTACTTCTCTATCTGCACCCGCGAAATCTCTACCAGCGAGCTATCCAATATGTTAGGAGCCTCGCCTATTTTGCGGATCTTATCTGTACGATATTTACCGTGCCTGGTATTAACCAGGTTATACAGCGCCAGGTTAAAACGTGAGTTTGGCCGCACATCTTTCTGTACATACGAGTACACTTTTTCCTCGTATTCCTTATTAATGCCCACCAGGTTCACTTTTTTAACCAGTGCCTGGTCGTCATTTAAGTACCGTGTTGCCGAACAACCCGAAAGAATAAGCAGCAAAAGAAGTATACTTGCAGTTGTTAAATATGTCGGGGTAAGGTATGCTTTCAAAATCTCAAATCAGTTTTATAAAATCACTACACCAAAAAAAGTTCAGAAAAGAACATGGCCTGTTCATTGTTGAAGGCCTGAAATCTGTAACGGAATTTATACGCTCAGCGTACAACGTGCACTCCGTTTTTTTTACTGAACCCGCAGGGTCAAAAATGCTTAATTTATCAAAGAAAATAAATAGCCAGCTCATTTCCGACAACGAATTACATAAAATAAGCGCTTTAACCAATCCCCAGCAGGTGCTGGCGCTTGTTCATATCCCTCCGGTACAAGCCGTTCAAAGTCAACATTTCAGCAATAAACTGTCGCTGATGCTGGATGGCGTACAGGATCCGGGAAACCTGGGAACGATCATCCGCACAGCCAACTGGTTCGGCTTTGATGAACTACTCTGCTCTACCGATACGGTTGATTGTTATAATCCCAAAGTAGTACAGGCCACCATGGGCTCGCTTTCGCGGATCAATGTCCATTATCTTGATCTAACAACATTGCTCAAAACTACTCATCTGCCTGTTTACGGCGCTCTACTGGAAGGCGAAAATATATATAACACTAATTTTAGTGACGCCGGCTTCGTGATCCTGGGCAACGAAGGCAACGGAATAAGCGCTGAAACAGCCCGTTATATTACCCATCCGTTCACCATTCCCGGTATTGGTAAGGCCGAATCGCTTAATGTATCGGTTTCGGCAGGGATCATTTGTTCGGAGCTGAAAAGAAAATATTTAAAATAATTGCCTTACCCAGAATAATTGCTATTTTTGCAATCCTTAAAAAAGGGTCGGATGGCCGAGTGGCTAGGCAGAGGTCTGCAAAACCTTTTACAGCGGTTCGAATCCGCTTCCGACCTCGGGTTAAACTTATTAAAATTACAGTTATGGGTGTTACACGCTTAAAAAGAAAAGACAGAAGAAATAAAACAGTTTCACGCCTTGAAGTTCAGTTCCTGAAACTTGGCCGTAATCTTGAGAACGGCAGCCGGTCTAAAGAATCTGCCAAAAGCCAGATAGCTAAAAATAATGCTGTTTTAGCTCAGCTGGAAGGAAAAAAATAATTTCTAATTCTCCTCGTTGTGATATAAGATCCTGGCCACCTCCGGTCAGGATTTTTTGTTATAGGAATATTTTTCAAAAAGCTATTACTGTCTTCTGTTAATTGGCCGGCATAAGCCTGTATACGTAAAATAAACCGATATATATTTGAAATACAAGGGCCAATAGCCCCGAAAAGGGAATTTATTGAAAGCTTCGAAACCGGGGAGAGCCATCTCACCCGAATGGATACTAGTAACTACAATAGAACACCCCGCATTACCAGTACGGCAATGGAAAAATAGATCACCAAACCGGTTACATCCACCAATGTAGCTACAAAAGGCGCTGATGAGGTGGCAGGGTCGGCACCTAATTTTTTAAGCAGAATGGGCAGCATAGAACCGGAAAGCGAACCCCACAACACCACGCCAATTAGCGCAAGGCTAACAGTCAAACCCACCAAAAACCAATGCGGGCCGTAAATATTGGTAAAAAATGTCCAGGCGTATATTCTTAAAAAACCGATGATACCTAATGTAAGTCCTAACAATAACCCCGATAACAATTCCCGGCGCATTACCCGCCACCAGTCGGCAATAGTTACTTCGCCCAAAGCCATTGCCTGGATAATAAGAGTTGATGCCTGCGATCCGCTGTTTCCACCACTTGAAATAATTAATGGAACAAAAAGCGCCAGCACAACAGCTTTGGCAATCTGGTTCTCAAAAAAACCCATAGCCGTTGCTGTTAGCATCTCGCCGATAAATAATATGACCAGCCATCCTACCCGTTTTTTTACCAGCTTGAGCAGCGGCATATCCAGATAGGGTTCATCCAGCGCTTCGGTACCACCGATCTTCTGGATATCTTCCGAAAATTCTTCCTGCGCTATCCATAAAATGTCATCTACCGTAACAATACCCAGCAAGATATTGGCACTATCTACCACCGGTAAAGCTACCCGGTTGTTCATTTTAAAGATATTGATGGCATGTTCCTGCGGATCGTTGGCATGAAGGGCAATCAGCCGGTTATCCATCAGCTCACTCATCTTGGTCTCGGGTTTTACCAGCAATATTTCGCGAATACGAACATCATCGAGCAGCACACCACTTTCGTCAATGATATAAATAACATCGATGGTTTCGGAGTTTTTACCGTATCTCCTGATGTGCGAAAGCACCTTGCTTACATCCCAATCCTTATTAACAGCCACATAATCGGGCGTCATGAGCCGGCCAACGCTGTCTTCCTCATAGCCCATTAACGAAAGGGTTTCTTTACGGTCTTCGGGCGATAAGAGAATGATGAGCTTCTTTACCACATCGCCATGCAGGTCGCTGAAAAAAGCGGTACGGTCATCCGGGGGTAGCGCCGTAATGAGCTCCTTTATTTTTTTTGCCGAAAGTTTTTTGAATATACGCTCCTGTGTAGGAAAATCGAGGATACGGAATACATTAACAGCCCGGTTAATGGATAATGTTTCTATGAACAAGGCGGCATGTTCAGGCATTTCGTCAACCAGTTGCTCAACCTCAGAGATGTGCAAACCGTCTAACAGTTTTTTTAGCTTTCTATCGTTACCATTTTCTATTAATAATTCGATATCTTCTACCAATTGCTCCATAGCTAAAAATTTAAACGGTTACCTTTTACCTGAAGTTTATCGATCACATGGTTTTACAAGAAATGGGCAACGGACACCCGGATTTAGTTTACGACTAAAGATTCTGCCAATAAGTGAAAAAGCTCCTGTTCACTCCTGCAACCTTTTTTCGGGCGCAAAGATAGTAATCCTGTGGTTTATATCGGCACATCTGCCCGATAAATCGGACTTTATTTTTGCCTGAAAAAAATCTGCACAGGCACGCCTGTAAAATCAAAATGCTCCCGCAGCTTATTTTCCAGGAAACGCTTATACGGTTCCCTGATATACTGGGGCAGATTGCAGAAAAAGGCGAACATGGGCGATGCTCCGTTTATCTGCGTAATGTACTTGATCTTTACATACTTACCTTTTATGGATGGCGGCGGAAAGCTTTCAATAAGCGGCAGCAGCACTTCATTAAGTTTTGATGTAGGGATCTTTTTAAGCTTGTTGGCATATACGTGCGATGCTGCTTCCAGGGCCTTGAATATCCGCTGCTTTTCGGTTACCGATGTAAAAACAATGGGTATATCGGTAAACGGAGCCAGCTTTTCTTTGATCTGGTCTTCAAAAACCTTTGCCGTTTTATTGTTCTTTTCAATTAAGTCCCATTTGTTGACCAACAGTACAACACCTTTTTTATTTTTCTCGGCAAGGTGAAAAATATTAATATCCTGCGATTCTATACCGTCCTGCGCATCGATCATCAGGATAACTACATCGGCTTCTTCCAGCGCTTTAATGGTGCGCATTACCGAGTAGAACTCGATATTTTCTTTAACCTTGGTCTTTTTGCGCAACCCGGCAGTATCAATCAGCATAAACTCATGCCCGAACTGGTTGTAATATATGTGTATGGAATCGCGGGTAGTACCGGCAATAGGTGTAACAATATTGCGCTCTTTACCAATTAAGGCATTTATTAAGGATGATTTTCCTACGTTCGGCCGTCCGACTATGGCATATTTGGGCAGGTTATTCTCCGCTTCAGGCTCATGGGTGAAATGTTTTATTACATCATCCAGTAATTCACCTGTTCCGGAACCGGTCATAGATGAAATGAGATAGATCTCCCCCAACCCGAAGCTGTAGAAAATAGCAGCATCATTACGCAGGTTATTATTGTCTACCTTATTGGCTACCACAAATACGGGTTTCTTACTCCGGCGAAGAATATCGGCAATCTCATCATCCAGATCGGTAATACCGGTAGTAACATCCACCATAAACAGAATTACCGAAGCTTCTTCTATGGCGATAAGCACTTGTTCGCGTATAGCAGCCTCAAAAATATCATCCGAATGGGCTACATAACCCCCGGTATCTATCACGGTAAATGTTTTATCCGTCCATTCGGCCATCCCATAATGCCTGTCGCGGGTTACGCCGCTCATATCGTCAACAATAGCCTTACGGGATTCTGTTAAACGGTTATATAATGTTGATTTCCCAACGTTGGGACGCCCTACTATAGCTACTATATTGCTCATTTGATTTTAGATGTTAGAATTACGATTTACGATTGTTTGCGTATTATGTTAATGCACATTTTTGTCATTTCTTCACTCGCCACACACATTCGTATATCTAAAATCGTACTTCGTAAATAATCTTATTTCTTGCTTCTTTAATCTTGTGTCTAACTCTCGTACCCAAAACGTTTCAGGTAGTTTTTCCGGTTGCGCCAATCGGGAATTACCCGGACAAACAGCTGCAAAAATGCCTTTTTTTGCAGAAATTCCTCAATATCCTTACGGGCATACGTTCCTACCTTTTTTAACATCTCACCTCCCTTGCCTATCAGGATATTTTTTTGCGAATCGCGTTCAACAATGATCTCGGCGCTGATGCGATTGATATGCTCTTCTTCCTTAAAGTCGGTAATAATTACCTCGGTACTATACGGAATCTCTTTTTCATACAGCCTGAATATCTTTTCGCGGATAATTTCAGTCGTAAAAAAACGCTCTGACCTGTCGGTAAGCGCATCCTTATCATAAAACGGTGCATGTTCCGGCAGGTTTTCAATAATGATATCAAGCACACTACTTATATTGTATCCATGTAAGGCCGATACGGCCAAAACAGCCTTCGGGTTTAATGTTTGCTGCCAGTAAGCGATCTTATCTTTAACGGCATCTTCGGTTGACTTATCAATTTTATTGATAAGCACTACTACCGGGGCCGTAATATGCTGTAGCTTTTCTATTACATCACTTTCGTCAAAACGTTCATTCACATCGGTTACCAGCAAAATGATGTCCGAATCTATCAGAGAATCTTTCACAAAGCTCATCATAGATTCCTGCAAGCCATATTTCGGTGTGATTATTCCCGGCGTATCCGAAAATACGATCTGGTAATCATCGCTGTTTACAATGCCTAATATGCGATGCCGGGTAGTTTGCGCCTTGGGCGTAACAATAGACATATTCTCACCTACAAGGGCATTCATCAGGGTTGATTTCCCCGCGTTAGGCTTTCCGACAAGGCTTACAAAGCCGGCTTTATGAGGCATAAATTTTTTTTAAAAAATATTTGGACTGCAAAGAAACGAAATATATCTTTGCAGTCCAATTCGGGGAGAACAATAAAGGCCTCTGAGAGTTGGAAAGTAAAGAAAATAGTGTGCGGGGTGAAGTCCCGAATGCTCGGGAGTAGGCTCATCGGGTCATACCCGAAGCACTTTTGAAATAATGATACAGTGCGGGGTGGAGCAGTTGGTAGCTCGTCGGGCTCATAACCCGAAGGTCGTCAGTTCGAGTCTGGCCCCCGCTACCGGGATGTACGATTTAAGGAATTACGATTTACGGTTTAGCAGGCTAACCGTAAATCTGAGATCAGAAATCGCAAATCAAATGGCCCGTTCGTCTAGGGGTTAGGACGCAAGATTTTCATTCTTGAAACAGGGGTTCGATTCCCCTACGGGCTACGAAAAACCCAGTTAACCATTATGTTAGCTGGGTTTTTTCTTTTTAGGGCTAAAAATAGGGCGAATTTTTTTATATCCGCGATCACAAAATATAAACACTAGATTTAATAATTTTACCTCAGATTTATTTTGTTTTTCGAATGTCCTATCGCTAACTTTATTGTTAATCAAAAACATCTAATTAATGCAAACCTCTTATAACCCTATTATTGAAGTAGATGATGATGGATTAGCAATTCCAGAAATTGGTCCTTGGGGGATTGAAAAGTATAATTTAGTGGGCAGGTATGCCAATATTTTCACTACAACAATGAGGGACAAATGGCACAGTCTCGTATACATTGATTTATTCTCTTCTGCTGGGTATGCTAAAATTGAAAAGACAAATAAAATTATCAAGTCCTCTTCAATGATAGCAATGTCTCTACCTACTCCATTTACTAAATATATCTGTTGTGATGAAAATATTGAATTAATAAATGCGCTACAAACTCGTTCCAAAAGGGATTTCCCCCACTTGCAAGCTAAATTTATACACGGCAATTGCAATGAAAAAATATCTGAAATCATAAATGAAATTCCTCAGTATACAGCCGGTAAAGGAGTCTTAAGTTTTTGTTTTGTTGATCCTTTCGCATTAGAAATAAATTTTAATACCTTGAGGCAGTTGGGTCGTTTAAAAATGGATTTCTTAATTTTAATTGCTACAGGTATGGCTGCTAAAAGAAATGAACTCAATTATACAAAAACAACAAATTCTACTATAGAGCGATTCTTAGATAATCCAAATTGGAGGAGCGAATATCATGGTAGTATTGATACCTCTGATACATCTTTTACACAGTTTTTAACCAAAAAACTAAAAAATGGGTTTCAATCTTTGGGCTATAGTCAAATAGAAGATTTCCATCCCGTTCGATATAGATTAAATGGGAAATCCGTAATATTATATCATCTTGCTTTTTTTTCAAAAAACAAGCAAGGCAACAAGTTTTGGAATATAGTTAAAAACTATGGCAACGAACAAATGACTTTGTTTTAACTAAAAATATTAGCAATATTGTACCATGGCAGAATCATCAATTGAGTGGACGGAATTAACATGGAACCCTGTTACTGGCTGTAAAAAAATTAGCCCTGGCTGTAAATTCTGCTATGCAGAGGTTATGTCCAGACGTTTAAAAGCTATGGGAATTGATAAGTATAGAAATGGTTTTAAGATAACGCTTCATCCTGAAGCATTAAATACCCCATTTACTTGGAAAAGGCCAAAAGTAGTTTTCGTGAATTCTATGAGTGATTTATTCCATGATGAAGTCCCATTAAGCTTTATCAAAGCGGTCTTTGCTGTTATGAATGCTACTCCTCAACATACCTATCAAGTTCTTACTAAACGGTCTGATAGGTTGCTACAGATATGTAACCAATTAAATTGGACGCCTAATATCTGGATGGGTGTCTCGGTAGAAAATGAAAATTATGCTTTTAGAGCTATAGACCTCAGCTTAACACCTGCTGTAGTTAAGTTTCTTTCCGTTGAACCGCTTTTAGGCTATATTGAAGAGTTACCATTACATAATATAAATTGGGTTATTGTAGGTGGAGAATCTGGACATGGGGCAAGACCAATTAAATATGAATGGATAGAAGCTATAAGGCTACAATGCCAATACTATAATGTCCCTTTCTTCTTCAAACAATGGGGTAAATATAAATTTAATATTAACCCGAACGACCCCACAATAGACAAGTTACATCCTAATCATGCCAAGGGGGGATGTGAGCTTGATGGAGTAATTTACAGGGAACTCCCACAGTTACAATAATTTTTATCTGTACATAGGGCTTTATTACATCATGCAATTTTTCAATGCCACAATTATTATTTGTTGCCAAGTAAAATAATACATGGGTAAGTTTTTTGAATTGCGCATAATGAATGAATGATTTTTATTACATTTAAATAAGCCTTTTGATACGATAATACTATTTATGCCGTGTCTAGTCTCCTCCGGAATTGCTGTTCATTTCTGCAATTTCACTTCCAATCATAAACTCCTCTTAGGGCTACGTTTTTATCATTTTTTCCCAGCAACGGGCAACAAAAAAGCCCTATAGGTTAAATTATAGGGCTAAATTTGTCAGAGAAAATTAGGATTTATGTCTCGTGCAAAGTATATTTCAGAGATAGTAGGATGAATTAATCGTTCCCGATTCATCTTCATAAATTATTAAATCTTTGATTTAGTTTTTAACGTGTTGTGCGATTAAAAAGCCAAAGCATATTTTAAATGATTTAGCGGTCTGTTATTCTGTTTATTGATGAACTG